>NZ_CP086344.1:0-5251450 GCF_020865425.1 Halomonas profundus | reverse complement strand
TCATCTCACCATCGGTTGAAAACGGCCGACCATTGTAGCGCCCAAAGCCTCGGTTATCCACACGGGTTTAGCCTTCAATATTGGCCTGTGGACAACTAACGATGAGCCCATGGGAAAACCTTGTGGAGAGACGGGGATAATCCTTAAATACGTGCCTTACACACGGGTTAATCACATCTCGCCAACACCTTGTAGACGGCTTATACGGGACTTACACACAGATTTTTTATTGTTATAGGCAATTGAAAAGTATAGTTTAAAACCACTTATCCACAAATAGTATCCCCACTATTAATAACAACAGGTTTAGAACTACCTATTAGTAATAATAGTGACTTTATTAATGGCTACTCTTACCGTATCAAGCACGCTGGTTGAGGCGTGATAACGCTTTTATGCAAGGAAAAATTGCACCCAGAAGAGGAAGTCTCTACAATTTCCGGTCTTGAATTGAATCTCCCCGGCTAGTTCCTCACTGGACCGGGCTTTTTGGAATTCACTTTCCGTCCTAAACCACGTGGGAATAACGAGTTATGAAACGCACTTTTCAACCTAGCGTTCTCAAGCGCAAGCGCGCGCATGGCTTCCGTGCTCGTATGGCAACCAAAAACGGTCGCGCCGTCCTCGCACGTCGCCGTGCCAAGGGCCGCAAGCGTCTGAGCGCCTGATCTCAGATTGCGTGTACCGCAGCAAGGCTTTCCCCGGCAATTACGGTTACTAAATGCTGGGGACTTTAGTCACGTGTTTGAGCAAGCCGACCTGAAAGTGCATGGCAAAGGTATGATGGCGTTAGTTCGCTTTAGTACTCGGGGACACCCCCGCCTTGGACTGGTGGTCAGCAAAAAAAATGTTAAGCGCGCCGTAGATCGCAACCGTTTCAAGCGTCTGGTTCGAGAATCCGTTCGCCTTCGTCAAGATCACCTACCCTCTGTGGATATAGTGGTACTTGCGCGACGTGGCGTTCAGGATCTTGATAACGACACCTTGCATCGCCAGTTACACGGCATGTGGAAACGACTACAGCGTGACGCACAGGCGGTGATCGCAGCACCAACGCCTAAGCGTGACACGTGACCTTTGGTGCACCCCTCGCCGCTCGACCTCGGCCTGCCAACTGGCAGGCTTTCGTGTGTCAAGAGTCGAGTAAATGACACTGCGCCATTAGCATGTTCACCACCCAGCGGGCAGAACCCTCATGGACGTAAAACGACTTTTATTACTGATTCCACTAGCCGTACTCGCTTACTTGCTAGTCGTCCAGTGGAATCAGGATTACGGGCAGCCGAATTACGATTCAGTGCCTGAAACGACGCAACGCAGCAATTCCACGTCTCCTAGCAATGCTGAAGATGGAGAAAGCGGCTTAGCGGTGCCGAGCACGTCTTCACAGCAAAGTGCGGTAGGTGAAGGTATTCCTGATACCGAAAGCGAGACATCAAGCCGCGACTTCATTGCCGTGACCACCGATGTTCTGGATGTGCGTATTGATCCACACGGTGGCGATATTGTTTATGCCGCGTTACCGCAGCACAAACTCTCTCTGGATTCAGACCGTAACTATGTGCTGTTATCCGATAACAGCAGCCGTAGTTACGTGGCTCGCTCAGGCCTGCAGCTCGATGGCCAAGCCAACCGTATCGCGTTCACGCCTGAAAACTCGGAGTATCGTTTAGGCGATAACGATGACGAGCTAAGCGTTGATCTAACCGCTGATGTTAACGGCGTTGAGGTCATTAAGCGGCTTACCTTTGAGCGCGGCAGCTATGCGGTCAACGTCAACTACTACCTGGCCAATAACACCGACGCACCGGTTAGTGCGCGCTTTATTGGTCAGTTGGCACGCGACAATAGCCCTGACCCATCAAGCGGTGTCTCCATGGGTATGAAATCCTACTTAGGGGCCGCTTACTCAACGCCAGATGCACGCTACGAGAAGATCGACTTTGAGGATATTCAAAGCCATAACTTCGAAAACCGTGAAGCACAGGGCGGCTGGATAGCCATTATTCAGCACTACTTTGTGTCGGCATGGGCGCCTCAGCAGGATCAGCAAAACCTTTTCTACGTCACCACCGACTCCAGTAATCGTAACGTCGTAGCCTTTGCTGGCCCCACCAGCACTGTGGCCGCCGATAGTGAAACCACTCTAGGCGCCACTCTGTACGTCGGGCCAAAAGTGCAGGACTACCTGGAACAAGTCGCTCCCAACCTGCAATTAACCGTAGATTATGGCTGGTTATGGTTTATTGCTAACCCCCTCTTCTGGCTGCTGGATCATATCCACGAGGTAGTCGGTAACTGGGGTTGGTCGATTGTCCTGTTGACCATACTGGTTAAGACAGTGCTGTTCCCGCTTTCAGCCAAAGCTTACAAATCCATGGGTAGGATGCGTAAACTCGGCCCGGAAATGCAGCGCCTGAAAGAGATGTATGGCGACGACCGGCAGAAAATGTCACAAGAGATGATGAAGTTCTACCAGAAGGAGAAGATCAATCCGCTGGGGGGCTGTCTACCTATTGTGATTCAAATGCCTGTCTTCATCGCTCTCTACTGGATGTTGCTGGAGTCGGTTGAGTTGCGGCATGCGCCGTTTATCTTCTGGATTCAGGATCTATCGGTGAAGGATCCGTACTTCATTCTGCCGATTCTGATGGGCATTTCGATGTTCGTTCAGCAGATGTTGAACCCGACACCTCCAGACCCCATGCAGGCGAAGATCATGAAGATGCTACCTATCATCTTTACCTTCTTCTTCCTGTGGTTCCCGGCCGGTCTGGTTATCTACTGGGTGGTCAACAACATCATTTCGGTGGCGCAGCAGTACTACATTACGCGCAAAATCGAAAATGATCCGAGTATAGGCAAAGGTATGAAAACCAAATAGACTGCCTTTGTCATCGCCCTTCAGACCCCCGCCCCGAGCGGGGGTCTGGCGTTTTAAGGTCGATAAATCCAGACTAGACCGATCAAATGCTATTTCTGCCAATTGACTAAGAGATTCAACATGGCCGAACGCCTCTACACGCCTGATACCATTGCGGCACTGGCAACACCTCCCGGACGTGGCGGCGTGGGTATTATCCGCGTCTCAGGGCCTGCCTGCCGTGAAATCGCTCAGGCCATGGTTGGGCATTGCCCTGCCCCACGATACGCTCACTATGGCCCCTTCCAAGGCGCAGAAGGCAGTATTGATGAAGGCATCGCTGTGTTCTTCAACGGCCCCCATTCGTTTACCGGTGAAGACGTACTGGAACTCCAGGGACACGGCGGCCCAATTATTATGGATATGCTGCTGGAGCGCTGTGTCGCCTTGGGTGCTCGTTTGGCGCGGCCAGGAGAGTTTTCAGAGCGGGCGTTTTTAAACGACAAGCTCGACCTGGCCCAGGCGGAAGCGATTGCCGACCTCATCGATGCCACCTCACGCTCGGCGGCAGAAAACGCCGTACGCTCGCTCCAGGGTGAGTTCTCGAAGCGCGTCTCTGCGCTGGTGGAGCGCTTGATCGAACTGCGCGTTTACGTTGAAGCGGCGATCGACTTCCCCGAAGAGGAGATCGACTTTCTTGCCGACGGTCACGTTGCCCAGCACTTAAGCAGCGTCCAGCAAGCGCTGAGCGACGTACGCCAGGCGGCAGGCCAAGGTGCACTGCTGCGAGAAGGAATGAGCGTGGTCATTGCCGGGCGACCCAATGCGGGGAAGTCGAGCCTGCTAAATGCGCTGACCGAACAAGATACCGCCATTGTGACGGATATCGCGGGCACGACCCGGGACGTGCTCCGTGAGCACATTCATATTGATGGTATGCCCCTACATATCATCGACACCGCTGGATTGCGCGATACGCCTGATGCGGTGGAGAAAATTGGTGTCGCACGTGCCTGGGCCGAAATAGAGAAAGCCGACCGAGTGCTGCTACTCGTTGATGCCAGCACCACTACTTCAACCGACCCCATGGCCATCTGGCCGGAGTTTGTCGCTCGCCTGCCCGACCAGAGCCGCTTAACCCTGGTGCGTAATAAAATCGATACCAGTGCCGAGCCGGCGGGCATTGATTTATCCACAACCATACCCATTGTGCGCCTATCGGCGAAAACCGGTACGGGTGTGGATAACTTGAAAGCGCATCTGAAGGATGTGATGGGTTTTGCCGCCACCACCGAGGGTCGCTTCTCCGCCCGCCGAAGGCACCTGGACGCCCTAGATCGCGCCATGGCAGCCCTTGATACCGGCCGTGCTCAGTTGGATGGATATGGCGCAGGGGAACTGCTGGCGGAAGATTTGCGCGACGCCCAACAAGCCTTAGGCGAGATCACTGGCGAATTCAGCGCCGATGATTTATTGGGCGAAATTTTTGGCAGTTTTTGTATCGGCAAATAGGGTTACTTTTTTCGACAACTACTCTCCCACCCACCAATCCGCCTGATAGCGGCTATCAGCGCCGAGCAGCGGGGTAATTTCTGCCATCGCTGCTGCCAGGCGTTTATCCAACCCCCAGGGCGGATTGATCACCAGCATACCGCTACCGAACATGCCGTGAGCCTGCTCGCCAGGTTCGCGCAGCAGCAGCTCGCTGCGCCATATCTTGCGTATTCCACTGGCCTGCAGCACGTCCAGCAGCATTTGGTGATGCCCGGCAGGCAGCAGCGGGTACCAGATCATCATCACCGCATGGCGAGCCTTTTCCAGGGCCTGGATAGCAGTGTCAGCGACCTCCTGGTACTCCACCTTGCGCTCAAAGCTTGGGTCAATCAGCACGCATACCCTGGGTGTTGCTACCGGCAGCATCGCTCTAAGCCCTGCCAGCCCGTCGCCATACACGCGCTTGACCTGCGCAGGGAGCGCCTGGCCATTCAAGTGCTGGTGTTCGCCCGGGTGCAGCTCAAACAGGCACAGACGATCGTGCTCGCGCAGCGGCTGGCTCAGCCACCAGGGCGAGCCTGGGTAGAGGGTCAATTCATTATGATCTGGCTGCGCCCCAACAATAGCGTTTAACCAGCTTCCCAGCAGCGCGTCGGTTAGCTGTTCACGCTTCTGCCACAGTGGCCAGATGCCCTCACGGTACTCTTGGAGTCGCTGGGTCTCTTTGGTGGCTAGTGGATAAAGCCCTCTACCGGCATGTGTATCTATATATGTAATAGGTGTTTTTTTACGTAATAGGTAATCAGTGACGGCGTAAAGCGTCAGATGCTTGTGTACATCGGCAAAATTACCGGCGTGGTAAGCGTGTTGGTAGGACAGCATGGTAGCTCGTAAACAGGTGAACGAAAAAAGCCCGCTATAGGAGCATAGCGGGCTTTGAGCGGCAATGCGCAGCTTTAAGAGGCTTACTTAGCCCTGGCCGTTACCGGTAGGCGTCAAGGTAATTTCTACCCGACGGTTTTGAGCACGGCCCTGCTCATTGTCGTTGCTGGCGACTGGCTGAGTAGCACCGTAACCAGAAGTATTCAGGCGCATGGATGAAACGCCGTTCTGAGACAAGTAGCTGGCGACGGCTTGGGCACGGCGCTCAGATAGACGCTGGTTATAGCTCGCGTCACCGGTACTATCGGTGTGGCCAGCAATACTAACGCGGGTATCCTGGTACTGAGAAAGTACGTTAGCAACTTCATTGAGTGAGCCACGCGCTTCACTAGTCAGCTCAGCAGAGTCAAAGCCAAAGGTAACGCCGCTGGGCATATTGAGCACGATATCGTCGCCACGGCGATCGATTTCAATGCGTGACCCCTGTAGGTTGTCACGTAGCTGCTGCTCTTGGCGATCCATATAGACACCAATACCAGCGCCCGCTGCTGCGCCTACGGCAGCACCAATTAGTGCACGGTCACGGCGGCTGGTGCTGCCATCGCCAGACAGAGCGCCTGCAGCGGCCCCCACGGCGGCACCAATCCCGGTGCCCATAGCGGTGCTAGAGCGCTGCGTTTGGCCACCGTAAGGATCCGATGTAGCGCAACCGGCCAGTAGAATAGCAGCCGCCAACGGTGTCAGTAGTCGAGAAATACGCATCACTCACTCCTTGTAAGTCGTCAAGCTTGATGGTTCAAGTCTGTTATTTCAGAAAAAAAGAATTTCTGTAGATTGCTGGTCAATCATCGCTGATCAAAGCTAGCAACTCATTCAAGAATAATAGACCTTGAGGCGATGCACGCAGTTTTTCAGGCATTTGCATCAAAAGTCCTTTTTTCTCGGCAGATTGTAAACGCGTGAGTAACATTGCAGGCGCTTGCCCAGTGTTGGCTCTCCATGTCTCAAGCGACACCCCGCCAGTGAGCCGTAAAGCGTTCATGGCAAACTCCAACGGTAGCTCATCCGTTTTTATCAGCTGTTTACCGGCTATAAAGCCACGCAGGTCATCTACGCGCTTTAGGTAGGCGTCTGGCTGGCGAGTTTTCCAGCGCCGTTCAATGTGCCACTCCCCATTTGAGTCAATACGGCTAAGCTTGCCATGAGCACCAGCGCCAATCCCGAGGTAGTCACCAAACTGCCAGTAATTAAGGTTATGGCGGCTCTGGTGACCGGCACTAGCGTAAGCCGAGATCTCGTAGCGCTTGAAGCCCGCCAGCTCCAGGAGCTGATGACCTTTATCCTGAATATCCCAAAGCGCCTCTTCCTCTGGCAGTATCGGGGGGTGGGAGTGAAAGGCGGTATTCGGCTCAAGGGTCAACTGATACCAAGAGAGATGTTCAGGTGCCAATGCCAGCGCTTGGGTAATATCATCCATCGCCAATTGAGGCGTTTGATCAGGCAAACCGTGCATAAGGTCAATATTAATGTTGGTAAAGCCTGCCTGGCGCGCCTGCGCTACCGCAGTAATCGCTTCGTCACCGCTATGAATTCGCCCCAGCGCATGCAGTTGATCAGGCTGAAAACTTTGAATACCCAGCGAAAGACGGTTAATGCCTGCTTTCCGGTAACCAATGAAACGCTCTTGCTCCGTGGTACCTGGATTAGCCTCTAAGGTAATTTCTATCTCTTTAGAGAAGGGTAAACGGATCTGGATCTCTTTCAGTAATCGTTCATAAAACGCGGGCGACATCAGGCTTGGAGTCCCACCGCCAATAAAGATGGTTTTAATTTCTCGACCAGCCGCCAGGTCAAGATCACTATCCAGGTCTTGTAACAGCGCATCTAGATAGGCGGCTTCAGGTAAATCTCGCGGTGTAAAACCGTGTGTGCCCGGCTCATGAGAATTGAAATCACAGTACGGACATTTACGGACACACCAGGGCGTGTGGATATAGAGAGAGAGTGGCGGCAACGTATCAGCCATGCGCCACCTTCAGTAACTCCACTAACCCCTGCAACGCGCGACCACGATGGCTAAGGCGATTTTTACTTTCGCTGGGCAGCTCGGCGACGCTCATACCCTGATCAGGTAACCAGAAAAGCGGATCATAGCCAAACCCCTCCTTCCCTCGGGGATGAGCAAGAATTTCGCCTTCCCAACTCCGTTGCACAATGACCGGCACCGGATCCTTCGGATGGCGCAAATAAACCAGCACACACCAGTAACGCCCACTTCTCTGCCCTTCCGCACAGTCACTTAATGCGGCTAACAACGTTTGGTTATTTTTCTCGTCGCTTCTCGGCTCACCGCCATACCGAGCGGAATAGATACCGGGTGCACCATTGAGTGCGTCTACTTCAAGCCCAGAATCGTCAGCTAATGCAGGTAATCCACTGATGAGGCTCGCTTCACGCGCTTTTAACAGTGCATTTTCGACGAAAGTTAGCCCCGTCTCTTCCACATCCGTGACACCAAAATCCGCCTGGGGGCGAACATCGAACCCCAAAGGTGAAAGTAACTGACTGAATTCTCTTAATTTTCCTGTATTGCCACTGGCAAGTACAAGGGTATTGACGGCGGCCATGGTATGTACTCCTAACATTAGAACTGCAGTTTACGCGCTCACTGCTGGTATCAAAAGCCGTCAAAATGTTACATAACGTATCTAATGATGAGGTAATTAATTTATTGCTTAATTAATAATAAGCATTTGTTAAATAACAATATTTTCCATATTAATGAAAATATTGAAGAGATGAAAAATATTTTTACCATATATTTAATAACAAAACTTTACGAAACGTATCTTATGGTCAACACTTCAGTGGTTACCTGCTCACTCTTTCTTTCCACGAGGGCCACCCAATGTCGCAGGAAAAGTCTACCGGAACGGTGTATGTCGTTACCGAAAAAAGTCCCCAAGTCCAGCTGTTCGCTGAGTACTTGAACAAGCACACCGGTTGTCAAATTAGTATCCACTCCCCCCACGCGGCGCTACCCATTTCCGCTTCCGGCAACATGTTGATTCTTATCGATAGTGATCATATCGGCATTGATGCACTGCCCGAATGGCAAGATAAGTTACCCGATGCACTCACTAAAACTCCTCTAGCCGCCTTTAACATTCACGATATGGATCACGCCCTTGAAGCACTCTCGTGCGCTCAACTAAAAGGCGTGTTTTATCGCAATGAAAGTCTTGAGGTCATCTGTAAAGGCATTCACGCGCTACTTGAAGGAGAGCTATGGATGTCACGGGATTTAATGGCTCGTTTAATTCTGTTTTATCGTAAATACCAAAGTAATGCTTTCCGCCCAGCCTGTGGACTAACTAACAGGGAGATGGAGATTATTTCACTACTTAGTGCTGGCTCTTCCAATCAACAAATTGCCGAAAAACTGTTTGTTAGCGAACACACCGTTAAGTCACACCTATACAACATTTTTCGCAAAATTAACGTTCACAACCGCATTCAAGCGCTCAACTGGATTCATCAGAACCTGGGCCCGATTCTGCCCAATATTGAGACCGCACGCAGTCTTCAACGACATCGTTAGCGCTAATGCGCAAGGGTAACTGTCATGCCATCAATGCACCGTTTATCCATCAACTTTTTCTTCATGGCGGTATGGATCGGGTCATCTTTAGCATTAGCTAACGAACCAACAGCCCCAACCGATGCATTGCCTGCCAACGAACAAGAAGCGATCGACGCTATTAATCAGCTCTCCAGTCCTGATGGGCCAGGAGTGCAAGGAAGCGCTAATGGAGGAAGTGAGCTAACTGGCGTGATGGTAGATAGAACAATCACCATGGCCGGTAAGACCTTCTACCGAGCCTTCAGCCAGCGGGCGATGGATAACCTGATTATCGGCAATGCCACCATCACCATTAAAGAGCGCCCAGATGCCCGCTGGGGTAGCCAAATATGGGTAATGGAAGGCAATCGTATGTATTTCCGCACACAGCTCTCCCCAAGAATAAATGAAGCCGATAGGGCGGCTGTGGAAGCCGTGCAGACCGTCGAAAGAGCACTGATTGAACGGCAAATATCCGCTTCGCTATCTTCCGACAAAGACTTGGGAAAAGAGGAGATTTTCTAATGAACCCAATAAAAAGAACTTGCTTAGTCGTTATGGGAATGGCCTTGGTGCTATCCACAACAGCACAAGCTGGGGAATTAATCTATAAGCCACTTAATCCTTCTTTTGGAGGTGATCCCTTTGTGGGTAGTTATTTACTAGGAAAAGCGCAGGCTCAAGATACCAATAAAGACTCCAGCGCTAGCCGATCAACTCCCACTTCCGCGACAGAAAGATTACTACAAAGTTTAGAGAGCCGACTCATTTCTCAATTAATAGCGGATGTCAGTTCGGGCGATGTTAGCGAAGGTAGCTTTGATAGTGATGAGTTTGGCGTAGTGGTTAGCGACAATGGTGGTCAATTAGTAGTTAGAGTAGTCGATAAGTTAACTGGAGATGTGACTGAAATAAGCGTGGGTGGGCTATTCAATCCTTAAAACAACAAAATAGCTCACTAAAAATTATCCGTCATCTCAGGGGAACACCATGAAAATTATCGCATCACTTATCGTCGCTAGTTTACTAAGCGGCTGCGCCGGCATGGTCGCTACATCGGAAAATTTAGAAGGTGCAGACGCAACGCTTACCCCCCGTGGAGCTACCTACCAAGATTTAATTTCACTCCCCCCCACAGCTGGGCAAATTTTTGTGTCTGTTTATGACTTTCGCGATCAAACAGGCCAATACCGCCCTGCGCCTGCAAGTACTTTTTCAACCGCTGTCACCCAAGGTGCGGCAGCAATGCTAACCGGTGCGCTGGCGGATTCAGGCTGGTTTATACCGCTTGAGCGTGTCGGTTTACAAAACTTGCTTACCGAAAGACGCATTATACGCGCAGAGTTTGAACGCTTTGGCCAGCCCGATACGCTGCCATCCCTGCGTGCTGCCTCGGTGATGTTGGAAGGCGGTATCATCGCCTACGAATCCAACGTGCGCACTGGCGGCGCTGGCGCTGAGTATTTTGGTATTGGTGCTTCAGGGCAGTACCAAGTTGACCAGGTAACGGTCAATTTACGCGCGGTTGAAATATCCACCGGCGAAGTACTGGCTAACGTAACCACAACGAAAACGATCTACTCGAAAGAAATGCGAGCGGGTGTCTATCGTTTTATTGATTTTCGTCGTTTGCTAGAGGCCGAAGTAGGCCTTACCACGAATGAGCCTGTACAGTTGGCGGTCATGTCAGCGATTGAGTCGGCGGTTATTCATCTTATCGCCAGAGGCGTTGAAAACCGACTGTGGAACCTCGCACCAGGTACGAATATTCAAGATACTGTACTTAATGACTACCTAAATTCCCCAACACCCATGCTTTAATATTTCTTATATAAAAAATTAACAACGGCCACATTAAAAGTGGCCGTTGCATACGTAAGCAATACCTAAAGTGACTAAAAAACTAATTCTCTTATGGTGTTTTTAATAGTTATTATTGTTTTAATAATTGTTAAAAAAACAATAGTCATCTCAAAAAAATTCGCTATGGTTAATTTCTAAAAACAAGCCAAACTCAACGCATGAATACAAACTGATACGAAAAGTTTCAAAAGGAAAAATATGAAAACGTTCAGTTACAGTAAGCACATGCGAATCTATTTTACTGCGTTAGTGGCCGCTATTTCTTTAACCAACGCTTCCACCTTATTAGCCGCTGGTAATGACTTTACACGTTTGTCTGAAGAAAACGCACGAATAACTCAATATGCAGCAGGTACATACCATAACAATCTATTAAAAAGTAACGTTAGCATTATTAGTCAAAATGGCAATGACAACCAAGCTAATGTTACACAGTCTCGCTCAGCGAGTTATCAAATGGGTAACATCGCCTATATCTATCAAGATGGATATAACAATCAAGCCAGTATTTCTCAAAATAATGGCGCTAACATTGGTTTAGTAAAACAGGTAGGTTCAAATCACGTCGCGAATATAAGTCAAACTGGCGGCCAATTTGAAATTAAAGCGCAAGTAACTCAATTTGGACAAAATAGTGATATTGCTCTTTCTCAATCGGGCAGTGGCCTTCGCAGCATAAGTGTCGAACAACAAAATTATTCGGGCTATGCGCGGCCGGTCACTATCGATACCAACTGAGTCGCATCCAGCTTCTCAGTTAAAACCAAAGCAAGTAGATCGAAACCAAGGGGAAACACCATGAAAACTCAAATTACTACTATCGCTGCCGCCATTGCTCTAGTTAGCGCGTTCTCAGCACAAGCTCGTGACTACCAAGATTCAACTATCAACGGCGCTGCCAATTACGTGGCAAATCCAGCTTTTGATGAACAAGAAGCAATTCGTTTAGGTTTGAATGGTTTTGATCGGGATGATAAGCGCACTTCGTTAATCATTCAAAATGGTGATGATAACATTGCTGAAACTGATCAATATGGAGATGCACAGTATTCTCGCGTAGTTCAGAAAGGAAATGAGAATAGCTCTTATGTATTACAAAGCGGTAACGAACACGAATCTGTCGTTTATCAAATAGGCGATGAGAACAAATCCACTGTGATACAAAAGGGTGGTGAACGTAATGATTCTTTTGTTCACCAAGATGGTAACGGTAACGACTCCACCGTTGCTCAGTTCTGGAATACTAGCCAGAGCGACTCCATCGTCGAACAATTTGGCGATAATAACTCCTCTGACGTCTATCAGGCATATAACACCGATGAAACTTGGAGTTTTGTGCATCAGGACGGCGACTATAACGAAGCCAAAGTCATCCAAGTTGCAGCGGATCTAAGTGCTTCCTACATTTACCAAGGTGGCGATGGTCACATGGCAGATGTATACCAAGAAGGCCGTAACAACGTATCGACTATCCGCCAAAACGTTTCTTACGGTGGTGCAGCAGCAGCTATTCATTCTCAGGTAGGCCACAATAACTCTGCTATCTCCACTCAGTGGTAACCCACCAAGAACACACAAACCGCCCCCATGGGGCGGTTTTTTATTGCTTAAAAGGTAACAGCTAACGAATCATCAGCGTCAATGTTCCCCCTGCCCCCTGAGTCGATGAACGCGACCGGTTACTGCCTTTTTGAATATCGACTTCCAGCCGCTCATCATCACTTAACAGTTTTACCGTGCCTTCCAGCTCCGTGCCAGTAAAGGTGTACTCAGCAGGTACTGTTCCGCTCTCTTCAACGTGCTCGGTGGTTTCTCCTTCGTGGGTAATCCGCCAGTGGGCGGAAAACTCAGCGCCCGGTGAACCGCTCATGGTGATATGGATCTGGGTCATGTCCTGCTCCTGAGGCGACTGAGCAGCCAGCGGGAAGCAAACCAGCAGCCCCGCTGCGCAGATCATGTATCGCCAAGCCGTTGGTCGTGCCATGAGTGTAACTCTCATATAAGCCAAGAGCCGCTCAAGTTGAGCGGCTCTTGACAGTATAGCTGGCTTTAGGTTACGTGCCGTTACATTACCGCAAAGGCTTTTTCTGCTGCATCCAGCGTGAACTGAATGTCTTCCGGGGTGTGAGCACTGGACATAAAGCCTGCTTCGTAAGCAGAAGGCGCCAAGTAAACGCCATGATCGAGCATCGCGCCAAAGAAGCGGCGGAAGGCATCCGGGTTACAGGCGGTGGCTTGGGCAAAGTTATCCACACGGCTTTGTGAGGTGAAGAAAAGTCCAAACATACCACCCGCCGACTGCGTCATCATCGGCACCCGTGCGGCATTGGCACGCTCCTGAAGGCCCGCACAAAGGGTGTTAACCCGCTGGGTAAGCGCATCGTGGAAGCCTGGTACCTGTAGCTTGGTTAGCAGTGCCACACCTGCAGCCATCGCCAGCGGGTTACCTGACAATGTGCCCGCTTGGTAAACCGGCCCCAGGGGGGAGATGTTTTGCATTATCTCGCGCTTGCCACCAAAGGCGCCCACCGGCATGCCGCCACCGACAATTTTTCCCAAGCAGGTTAGATCAGGCACTATACCGTAGTGGGCTTGGGCACCGCCCAATGCCACTCGAAAACCGGTCATCACTTCATCAAAAATCAGCACGCTGCCATACTCGTTACATACTCGGCGCAGCGTTTCCAAAAAGCCCGGCTGCGGTGGAATGCAGTTCATATTACCGGCAACGGGTTCAACGATAATGCAGGCAATCTGATCACCGATTTCGGCGAAACACGCTTCTACACCTTCCGGGTCGTTAAACGACAGCGTAATGGTATGTTCAGCCAGCGAAGCCGGTACGCCCGGTGAGCTAGGCTCGCCATGAGTGAGCGCACCCGACCCGGCTTTTACCAACAGCGAGTCGGAGTGGCCATGGTAATTACCTTCAAACTTAACGATCTTATCGCGGCCGGTGGTGCCTCGCGCCAAGCGAATCGCCGACATGGTCGCTTCGGTGCCCGAGCTGGTCATGCGTACCATGTCCATGGAAGGGATCATCTCGCAGATTAAATCTGCCATGCTGGTTTCCACCGCGGTGGGGGTACCAAATGACAGACCATTATCTAACCGTGCACGCACCGCAGCCAATACGTCCTGGTCCGCATGCCCAGTAATCATCGGTCCCCAGGAACCCACATAATCCACGTACCGATTACCTTCGACGTCAAATAAAAAGGCGCCCTGTGCACGCTCCATAAAGATAGGCGGGCGATGTAAACCTTTAAATGCCCGAACGGGTGAATTCACCCCGCCCGGAATATGGCGGCTGGCAAGATCAAACAGTTCAGCTGATGTGGTCATGGCATCCTCTCGGTCAAGGGCAAGTAGAAGAAGAATTAAAAATGGACAACCCGTGAAACACGGTTAGGCAAGCACTGGCCACTAGGCGGCTGGAAACCCTGTGACAGACTTTCCCAGGTAAAGTGCTGCGCCTGTTCGCATGCTGTAAGCAAGCGCTCACCAACAGCCAGACGAGCTGCGATGGCAGATGACAGCGTACAGCCAGAACCATGAAACCGCTCTGGCAAACGTGGCCATTGCCACTGGCGGGTGGCCTCTGGCGAGTGCAAGGTGTGCACTACCTGCTGATCATTGCCGGGCAGGGGGTCGTCAGTGGCTGTCACCAGAATGGATTGGCACCCTTGTGACATTAGCGCCACCGCACGGGCTGTATCATCGTAAGGTTTGACGATGTCAGGGGTAAGTTGGGAAAGCTCCGCGCGATTGGGTGTTAAGATATCCACAAGTGGTAGTAAACGATCAATAAATAATTGACGTAACGCGGGTGTGGATAACTCAGTTCCGCCCCCCGCCTTAAAGACCGGATCCGCGACGACGGGCACCCCTGGAAAACGGCGGATAATTTGTTCCGCAGCGCGCAGCGTCGCTTCATCGGCGAGCAAGCCAATTTTAATTGCCGCCACCTGCATCTCGCTAAGTACCTCAGCCATTTGACGCATTACGGTAGGATCGACGGGGATCACTCGCGTGACATTATGGCAATTCTGTACCGTCAGCGCAGTGGGAATCGTTACCGCCCAGCCACCACAGGTAGCGATGGCTTCGCTGTCAGCCACTAATCCTGCGCCACCGGTCGGATCATGCCCAGCAAGTACTAACACGACGGGAGGAAGGGGTTGGCGCATCAAAAGGGCTTCACAACGGCAAGCAGGATAATGGCTACCAGAGCGATCACCGGCGCCTCGTTAAACCAGCGGAAAAACACATGGCCTTTGGTGCAGCGATCCTGGGCAAACTGCTTTAAGTAAATTAAACAAACGTGATGATAGGCGATGAGCAGGATCACTAGCGCCAGCTTGGCGTGCATCCAGCCCTGGCTAAACCATTCGGGCACTAGATAGAGCATCCAGCCACCAAAAATAAGTACCGCAATCATGGATGGTGTCATGATCCCACGGTAAAGCTTACGCTCCATCGTTTTGAAATAAGTGATCGCTTGTGCATCGCCGTTATCACGCGCGGTGGCGTGATAAACATACAGCCGAGGTAAATAAAACAGCGCGGCGAACCACGTGACTACTGCCATTAAGTGAATAGCCTTCACCCATAGGTACATTGTCGCTCCTTAAACTGATGAATTCTTCTCTCGTGCATCAGGGTCATGTGTATCGTTGCCATGAGTATCAGCACCACGAGGATCAGTGTAGTGGTAATATCGCTCAATAGCGCCACGGGTGATAATACCTGAAATACGCCGCTGTTTAGGGCGATAACCGTGTACCACGTAGAGCGCCCCCAGCGCATTATCCTGAAGCTTTAAGAACGCTTCCGAAAGCGTGGCTTGCAGACCAATCGGCGCCAGCTCCAAACGTTGCCCAGGAATCTCCAACAAATCGATTAATTCATCCTCAGGCGGCTCTTTACCCTGCAATGTCTCATCGTGTTCAAGTAGCCAACGCGCCAGTTCAACGGCTTTGAGCGCCAGCACCGGTTTTTCTTCACTTGAACGCTCAATCACTAACCACACCGGGTTCGTTTCCAGCAGGTGACGCGCCTGATCGGGGGTAATCATTCGCTCAGTACGCACTAGTTGGCGCTCCATCACCGCTGGCACCGAGACTCTTGAGAGTGCCTGCATCAACGGTTGCTGAAGTGGGTGCAGTCCGTAACGTACCGTGTTAATAAAAAACCCATCACAGCCAGTTAATTGACGTGAGGTTAAACACGCAACGACCACCGCCAACATTCCCGGGAGCATAATACTCGGCGTATGGGTTAACTCCAAAAGCGCCATTAGCGCGGCAAGGGGCGCCTGTAATACAGCGCCCATCATTGCCGCCATGCCCAGCATGGCATAGAGAGCAGGATCGGAAGCCTGCGTCGGCAGCAACACTTGGCCAGCCAGACCGCACAGCGCGCCAGCCGCCCCACCGATCACAAGAATTGGGCCAATGATGCTCACAGGGATACCGCACGCCACGGTACCAGCAGTCAGCAACAGTTTGCCGATGACAACAGCCAGCAGCACATCGACGGTCACCGAACCGCTCAGCGTGGCTTGAAGGGTGTCATAGCCCATACCCTGAACCTGTGGATACCACCAAGCCACAGCCGCTACGGAGCCACCGGCCAGGGTAAAACGCAGCGCCATTGGAACCTGCTCGAGGCGCGGACCCAGCCGCGAAACGCGCACAAAGAGTCCGGCCAGTAGGCCTATCACCACTCCACTTACCAGAATCCATGGCAAATCGAGCAGGGAGCGCAGGTGCAGGTCGGGAATGCCGATGGCTGGATCCGGCCCATAGACCAACTGCGCTACCACAGCCCCCATGCTGGACGCCAAGATCACCGGCATGAAACCGACGATGGTATATTCCATCATTACCACTTCCATGGCAAAGATGACCCCGGCGATGGGAGTATTGAAGGAAGCGGAAATTCCGGCCGCAGTGCCGCAGGCCACGAGGACTCTCAGGCTATTATTAGGCAGGCGCAATTGTTGACCCAGACCGCTGGCGGCCGCCGCGCCCAAGTGAATCGCCGGACCTTCACGCCCCGCGGAGAGGCCACCCAGGACAGATATGACACCTACCCACCACTGGTTGAGCCAGTTGCGCAGGGGAAAACGGCCTTGGTGATAGGTGAGTCGCTCAATAACGTGACCTACGCCTAGCTTGCGCGCTGCCGGTTTTTGCCGGTACAGCAGCACACCCACAAGGGTAACCGCCAACATAGGTAGCAGCGCACGCAGCCAGGGCGCCATGCTTTCAAACGCTTCTGGGTCGCCATCGGTCATGTAGAGCGCGGCGCCCGCTTCCAATAGCAGCCGAAACGCCACCATCACAGCGCCGGTAATAACCCCCGAGACAAGGCCCAGCAAACAGAGTTGCGGAAGGGCGTCGACGTTGGCCAACTGGCGACGAAAACTCTCTAAGGTAAAATCCGATCGGGAAAAACGCGCCACAGCGACCTTCCTTACTCTTGTATCTTTACACTCTTGTGTATCATAGCTGGATACGCTTAAACAGCTTGGTGTCCTATGCTTAAGCTAATAGCGAATTTAGTTTTCTACTCAGCGGCATCCGTAAGGAGTGAATTGTGATTAAGGTCGGCATTGTTGGCGGTACAGGTTACACCGGCGTTGAACTACTGCGGCTACTCGCCCAGCACCCGCAAGTCAACGTAGCCATGATTACCTCGCGCTCGGAAACCGGCGTCAAGGTGTGCGATATGTACCCCAACCTGCGCGGCCATTACGACACCTTGGCGTTTAGCGAGCCGGACGCCAAACAACTGGGCGACATGGATGCGGTATTTTTTGCCACCCCCCATGGCGTTGCCCACGCCCTAGCCGGTGAGCTACTCGAAAACGGCACTCGGGTGATTGATCTATCGGCCGATTTCCGGCTGCGCGATGCTGAAGAGTGGAGCCGCTGGTACGGCCAGGCCCACGGTGCCCCGGAATTGTTGCAAGAGGCAGTATACGGGCTGCCGGAAATGCACCGGGAGAAAATCAAAAACGCACGTTTAATTGCGGTTCCCGGTTGCTACCCCACCAGCGTTCAGCTGGGCTACCTGCCGCTTCTGGAAGCGGGTTTGATCGACCCAGGCCAACTCATTGCTGACTGCAAATCCGGCGTTACCGGCGCAGGCCGCGGCGCTAAAGTGGGTTCACTGCTTGCCGAAGCCAGCGAGTCGATGAAGGCCTACGGCGCCTCGGGCCACCGCCACCTGCCGGAAATTAGCCAAGGACTTAGGGATATCCAGCAATCCACGGTGGGTTTAACCTTTGTGCCCCACCTAACGCCGATGATTCGCGGCATTCACTCCACACTCTACGGCCAGCTAACCGCTGAGCCGGGCGACCTGCAGACACTCTTTGAGCAGCGCTATGCCAACGAACCCTTTGTTGATGTGATGCCTGCAGGAAGCCATCCTGAAACGCGCAGTGTCAAAGGTATCAACACCTGCCGCTTGGCAGTGCACCGCCCGGGCAATGGCAACACCGTCGTCGTGCTATCGGTGATTGATAACCTAGTCAAAGGCGCTTCAGGTCAGGCGATTCAAAACCTCAACCTGATGTTTGGCTTTGATGAGAACACCGGCCTCACCGCCCCCGCGCTGATGCCTTAAACACCTCACCAAAACCAGCATGCAGAGGGCAGCTCAGAGAGGAGGTCATTTGCCATGGATGGCAAATGTAGCGTCCATGGAAGGATTCACAGCGCCTCCTCGGCGAGCTGCCCTCTGCTTGATATACCAACACAATAGTTGACCAATTTGCTGGGAATTACTCATAATCACCCCCCAATGCCGATTTATTCGTTCTTAAAGCTCGCGGGAGGTACCCATGAGCGGTGCAGAAGCCTTTGTTCCTACTCCATTACTACTATCTGACAGTGCACGCAAACGTATTAACGCGCTGATTGCAGAAGAAAATAACCCATCCTTAAAACTGCGTGTTTACGTGACCGGTGGCGGCTGCTCTGGTTTTCAGTACGGCTTCGATTTTGCAGAAAACGTCGCCGATGATGACACCGTTATTGAATTTGGTAACGCTGCGTTAGTGGTTGATCCTCTCTCTTACCAATATTTGGTAGGTTCCACTGTCGACTACGAAGAAGGCCTGGCTGGCGCGCGTTTTCGTATTCAAAACCCTAATGCCACCACCACCTGCGGCTGTGGCGCTTCCTTTATGGTCTAAACAGCGTTGGACGATGACGCTCCCCGTGACTTGACGCCCTGACGGTTTCTCGCCAAGGTTAATAGGTCAATAACGGCTTATTGGGTCTATCAAACGGTATATACCGCTTTGCAACCCGCTACTAGCCCACATAAAACACGGGGAAACTTATGAAAGTAGCATTACCAGTTAGCCTAACAAAAATGTCACTGGCTATCGCACTAGGGTTAGGCAGTGCCACTGCTGCGATGGCCCAAACGCCATCAGTGAACGTGGCCACTGACCCAAGCTTTGTGCCCTTTGAAATGATGGATCAAGAAACCGGCGAGATGGTCGGCTTCGACATGGACATCATCAACGAAGTCGCCGAACGTGCAGGCTTTGAAGTCAACCTGACTACCATGGAATTCTCTGGCATCATTCCCGCCGTGCAAACGGGTAGCCAAGAGATCGCTATTGCCGGTACTACTATTACCGACGAGCGTGCAGAAGTCGTTGATTTCTCCGACCCCTACTACGATTCAGGCCTGCGCATTATTGTTCGCGCCGATAATGATAGTGTCGAGACGCTAGAAGACCTTCAAGAACTCACCATCGGCACCAAAATTGGCTCCACCAGCTATGACTATCTACAGCAAGAGCTAGGTGAAGATGCCAATATTACGCCCTTCCCCGGCACCGCCGACATGTACATGGCGCTCTTAGGTCGTAACGTTGACGCCGTGCTCTATGATGCACCTAACGTTGCTTACTTCTCGCAAACCCGCGGAGAAGGCCGCACCAAGGTCGTTGGCCCGCTGTATGAAGGCCAACAATACGGCATCGTGTTTCATAAAGGTAGCGAATGGGTAGAACCTACCAATGAAGCACTCGCTGCTATGAAAGAAGACGGTACTTACGACGAAATCTATACCAAGTGGTTTGGCGAAGCTCCCAGCGAAGAATGAACGTAAAGACTTACTAATAGCGTAACGTCGTTACAGGGCCGGGCGGCCACAACCCCCGGCCCTGCTGCGTTTGTCATCCACTTTTTCTCATCTTCTTTTTTGTTTCAGGAGTCTACGCGTGGACGTCAATTTTCAGTTTGATTGGTCAGCAGCGTTTGGTTCTATCCCTTACTTGCTGCCGGGTATCCCCTGGACGTTACTTATTTCGTTTGGCGGCCTCGCCATCGGTTTTTTTATCGGTATTTTCTTTGGCCTTTTACGTATTAGCCGCCTGCGCTGGCTACGTTGGCCGGCCATCGTTTACGTCGAAGTATTCCGTGGCACGCCTATTCTGGTGCAGGTCCTGTTTATTTTTTACGGCTTACCCCAGCTCCTAGGAGGTCCAATCAATGCCCTTGTCGCAGGTATTGCCGCCATAGCGGTCAACTCCGGTGCTTATATTTCAGAAATCGTGCGCGGCGGTGTGCAGTCCATTGAACGCGGCCAAGGGGAAGCGTCACTCTCGCTGGGTCTCTCGCGCACTCAAGCATTTCGCTATGTTATCTGGCCCCAGGCGTTTCGGCGCATGATCCCACCGCTCGGTAACCAAGGCATTATCAGTATTAAAGACACGTCGCTGTTTTCAGTCATTGGCGTCGGAGAGCTGGTGCGTCAAGGTCAGATCTATATCGCCACCACCTTCACGGCGTTAGAGGTCTACTTCATGGTCGCCCTGATGTATCTAGCCATTACCTGGACGCTCTCCATCATCCTGCGCCAACTTGAGCGCAGAGGCCTGGCAGGACAATAAGGACACGCGCAATGAGCGATACAATGAACAGCACAACGCAACCTATTGTGCGTATGCAGCAGCTCAATAAGCACTTTGGCAGCCTGCACGTACTCAACGACATTGACCTTACAATTGTACCTGGCGAAGTGGTGGTGATTATCGGTGCCAGTGGCTCAGGTAAATCCACGCTGATACGCTGTATTAACGGCTTGGAAGAGTTCCAAACGGGCAACTTGGTCGTCGATAACAATGAACTGCTACCACACGGAAAGAGCACTCAAGCGCTGCAAACCATCCGTACCGAAGTGGGCATGGTATTTCAGCAGTTCAATCTATTTCCCCATCTCAGCGTGATTGACAACGTCACCCTGGCCCCCATGAAAGTCCGTGGCTTAAGTCGTGATGACGCCGTTAGTAACGCTAAGCGACTACTAGACCGAGTGGGTATCGCCGATCAGGCCGATAAGTATCCCAGCCAGCTCTCAGGCGGCCAACAGCAACGGGTGGCACTGGCCCGTGCCTTAGCGATGGAACCGCGCTTAATGCTGTTTGACGAGCCCACCTCGGCGCTTGACCCGGAAATGATAGGGGAAGTACTGGATGCCATGCGCGAGCTGGCTAAAGAAGGCATGACCATGGTGATTGTTACCCATGAGATGGGCTTCGCCCGCGAAGTCGCCGACCGGGTTATTTTTATCCATAAAGGTGAAATTACCGAGCAGGGGCCGCCTGAACAACTGTTCGATTCGCCTCAACATGAACGTACTCAATCCTTCCTTGCACGCGTGCTAAAACACTAAATTGAACCCTGTTAGCGCTTTAAAATAAGCATTAATTTTCACTGAATGGCGCTTTTTTACTGGCCTGTCGACACGACAGGCCTTTTTTTTGCCTGTGGATAAAGTTTTTTTATTTTGTGCGACTTTATCTCTGTAAGGCCTGCCATGGACGTCGCTAAGCGTTAGTTCCACACCAGTCTAGCGTTGTTCACAGGTGCGGTAACAACCCAGGTACTGGCCGGTGGATAAGCAGTGCCTAGTTGTATCGGTGGATAAGGCACTATTCCATCCACAGGCTTAGCACCCCTTCTACCCAGGGAATCCCGCCTTCAAACACGTAGAAGTCAACAATATAAGCTATTGAAATTATTAATGATAAATTGTTTATGCACAGAAATTGTCCACACTAGTAATTACAACATTTACAGAACTTCTCTTATTTTATATTTATGTTGTTATTAATAGAGTTGTTCTGAGTAATCCGGGTGTGGAAAAACCTGACGGTTACCCACAGGGGGTTTATACTTGCCGGCTCATTGATCTAAGGTAGCGCCGTCAGAAATTGCCGACGCTGACCACATCATCCGTGCCGATAGGCACAAGACGAGGTGTCTCTTGAATTATCCCGACCGCTTTGACGTGATTGTCATCGGCGGTGGCCATGCGGGAACCGAAGCCGCATTGGCCTCTGCTCGCATGGGCTGTCAGACCCTGCTGCTCACCCACAACATCGAAACCCTCGGCCAAATGTCGTGTAACCCCGCCATTGGCGGCATCGGCAAAAGTCATTTGGTCAAGGAAATTGATGCACTCGGCGGCGCTATGGGGCTTGCCACGGATTTAGGTGGGATTCAATTTCGCGTGCTCAATGCCAGCAAAGGGCCCGCCGTTCGGGCCACCCGTGCCCAGGCTGACCGCATTCGTTACAAGTCAGCGATCCGCGGCCTGCTGGAAAACCAACCCAATTTGACGATTTTCCAGCAGGCCGCTGGTGATCTCATTGTGGATAACGACACCGTCCGTGGCGTGGTGACGGAAACCGGCATTCGCTTTCATGCTGAAAGCGTCGTTCTGTGTACCGGGACATTTTTGGGGGGCGTGATTCACATTGGTTTGGATCAAAGCAAAGGTGGCCGAGCAGGCGATCCGCCCTCCAACGCGCTGGCCGAACGTCTGCGCGCACTGCCGTTTCGCGTTGACCGCTTAAAAACTGGTACGCCGCCGCGTATCGATGCCAAAACCGTTGATTTTTCTCAGTTAGAAGAGCAGCCAGGCGATAGCCCAACGCCGGTGATGTCCTACCTGGGATCGCGGGAGATGCACCCTCGGCAGGTGAGTTGTCATATTGCTCACACCAATCAACAGACCCACGATCTCATTCTGGCCAACCTTGATCGCTCACCGATGTACTCCGGTGTCATCGAAGGCATCGGGCCGCGTTACTGCCCATCGATTGAAGACAAAGTGCATCGTTTTGCCGATAAATCCAGCCACCAGGTGTTTATCGAACCCGAAGGCTTGGATACCCATGAGCTCTATCCCAACGGCATCTCGACCTCGCTGCCCTTTGACGTGCAGATACAGGTGGTGCGTTCCATCAAAGGTTTGGAAAACGCCCATATCACCCGGCCTGGCTACGCTATTGAGTACGACTTTTTTGATCCGCGGGATTTAAAACACTCGCTGGAAACAAAATTTATCCACAACCTGTTTTTTGCTGGACAGATCAACGGCACCACCGGCTACGAAGAAGCCGGTGCGCAAGGTTTGCTGGCAGGCCTGAATGCTGCCCGCCGCGCTCAAGAGCTGGATGCCTGGTACCCCCGCCGCGATGAGGCCTATCTCGGTGTGCTGGTTGACGACCTGATCACCATGGGCACCAAGGAGCCCTACCGGATGTTTACTTCCCGTGCGGAGTACCGCCTGCTGTTGCGGGAAGACAACGCGGATTTGCGCTTAACCGAAGCGGGCCGGAAATTGGGTCTTGTCGACGACACGCGCTGGGCAGCGTTTAGCCAAAAACGCGAGGCTATCGAACGAGAGAGCGCGCGGCTAAGCACCCTGTGGATACAACCGGGAAGCCCAGCGGCTGAGCAAGTGGCCGAAAAAACCGGGGCACCGCTCACTCGCGAGTATTGCTTGAGTGATCTGCTTAAACGCCCTGAATTGAATTACAGCGATTTGGCCAATCTGCCCGGCATTGAGGGCACCCTGGTCACTGACCCAGCAGTCGCCGAGCAGGTGCAGATTCAGGCTAAGTATCAAGGCTATATCGATCGTCAGCAGCATGAGATCGATAAACTCAAGCGCCACGAAGCCACGCCACTGCCTGCGGAGCTGGATTATTTAAAAGTCGAAGGTTTGTCTAACGAAATTCGCCAAAAGCTGGCTGAAGCGCGGCCGGAAACGCTTGCTCATGCGGCGCGGATTTCAGGCGTTACACCGGCGGCCGTCTCTATTTTGCTGGTGCATCTGAAAAAGCGCCGGTTGGTAGCCGCAGCTGAGGTAGTTAACGGATGAGTTCGTTGAACCCACTGTTGAAGACGCTACCTACAAGCGTTGCACCACGGCTCGATCAAGGCCTTACTCAATTAGGCATCGCCGTTGACGAACATCAACGCCAACAGCTGCTAGGCTTATTGGCACTGTTGCACAAGTGGAATCGGGCTTATAACCTCACAGCGGTGCGCAATGTGGACGACATGGTGTCGCGTCATGTGTTGGATAGCGCCGCTGTGTTGCCCTATGTGCAGGGGCCGCGGCTACTGGATGTAGGTGCGGGTCCTGGGCTTCCTGGTATCGTATTAGCGATATTAGCCCCCCAGCTTGATGTAACACTGCTGGATAGTAATGGCAAAAAGGTGCGCTTTCAGCGTCAGGCGGTAATGGAGTTAGGGCTTGAAAACGTCACTCCCGTACAGGCGCGGGTGGAACAGTTTGAAGCCGCCGCTTTTGATCAGGTGATTTCCCGAGCATTTGCCAGCTTGGTCGATTTTGTCACCTTGACCCGCCAGCTACCCAGCGCCGATGGCCAGTGGTTAGCCATGAAAGGCCCGGGGGCGGATGATGAACTGCGCGACCTGCCCGCCGGTATACGTTTATATCAGCGTCACCTATTGGAAGTACCCTTTGAAGCGGCCCAGCGGCAGCTGCTGATCTTGGATGTTGAAAGCTAAATGTGAAAGCTGAATGTTGATTCTGACCCCCAGAAGGAGTTGAGTAAGTGAGCCAGATCATTGCCCTGACCAACCAAAAAGGCGGCGTGGGCAAGACCACCTCGGCCGTTAACCTGGCGGCCAGTCTCGCTGCGCTCGACCGTCGCGTACTGCTGGTGGATCTTGACCCCCAAGGCCATGCCAGCATGGGCAGCGGCATCGATAAATATGAGCTCGATAAAAGCGTGCTTGACGTTCTACTGGGCGAAGCAACGGCCGCTGATACGATTGTCAAAAAGTTGGCGGTCAAGTACGACGTACTGCCGGGTAACGGTGATCTCACCGCCGCCGAAGTCGAGCTGCTAGATCGCGATAAAAGCGAGAGCTGCTTAACCAACGCACTAGCTTCGGTCTCGGATGCCTATGACGTAGTGTTGATCGACTGCCCGCCCTCTTTGAACATGCTAACCGTGAATGCATTAACGGCTTCCGATAGCGTGCTGATCCCTCTTCAGTGCGAATTTTACGCCCTGGAGGGGCTGTCGGCCCTGCTCGATACCGTTGAGCAGATTAAGCAAAATGTGAATCCTGATCTTGCCATTGCGGGCATTTTGCGCACTATGTATGACAAGCGCACCAGCTTAACGCGGGAAGTGGATAAGCAGTTGCGTGACTATTTTGGCGACATGCTGTTGAAAACGACCATTCCTCGCAACGTCAAAGTTGCCGAAGCGCCAAGCCACGGGCTACCCGTTACGCAATATGCCCGGTTCTCCCGTGGTAGCCAGGCCTATCGTGTGTTGGCGAAAGAGATGATTCGTCGCCTAGCGTTATAAAATGAGGAAAAGCGAATGACGCGTAAACCCGCGCTGGGACGTGGCCTGGATGCCCTGATTGGTGCCGGTGCCCGTCGCCGTGACAGCTTAGAACTTGCCGGTAGCGGCACCCCGTTGGAGCTTTCTGACGCCGCGCGTAGTGCCGCGGCCGATGACGTTAGCGAAGATCGCCTTGAACGTCTGCCGTTAGGGCAATTAACGCGAGGTAAATATCAGCCGCGCCGGGATATTCAGCCCGAAGCGCTAGAAGAGCTGGCAGACTCCATTCGCGCCCAGGGCGTGATGCAGCCCATCGTCGTGCGTCCAATTGGCGTGGATCGCTACGAAATTATTGCCGGTGAGCGTCGCTGGCGGGCAGCCCAACTTGCTGAGCTGGACGTTATCCCGGCGGTGATCCGGGAAGTCAGCGATGAAGTTGCCCTGGCGCTGGCGCTGATCGAAAACATTCAGCGTGAAAACCTCAACGCCATCGAAGAAGCCATGGCGCTCAAGCGCCTGGGCGAAGAGTTTGAGCTTACCCAGCAGCAGATTGCCGACGCAGTGGGTAAATCGCGCACCCAGGTAGCCAACCTGTTGCGCCTGCTGGCGCTAGATCCGGAAGTGCAAACCCTACTCGAACGGGGTGACCTGGATATGGGCCACGCAAGAGCTTTGCTGACGCTGAACAGCACCCAGCAGCGGCAGGTGGCTCATGAGGTGGTCAATAACGATATGACGGTGCGGGCCACCGAAGCGCTGGTGAAAAAAGTCCAAACCAGCCAAACACCAACCAAAACGCCTAACCGTCAAAGCAAGCAGCCCGATGTGGCCAAGCTTGAAACACATCTTGGCGAACTGCTCGGTGCGCCTGTCTCCATTGATCATGGTCAAAAAGGCAAAGGTAAGTTAACGATACGTTATACCAGCCTCGAAGAATTGGATGGCATCTTGAATCATATTAAATAGCAGGCTATTCAATATCACGTAAGAAGCGCACACGTTTTCCCCCTTTGGTCGCAAATCAGCCCTTAAGCGGGCAAAATCGGTGCGACTTCGGTTGAAGGTGTGATAGCGCTTCCCTATAATCGCGCAAGATTTGTGCAGGTTGCCTTGGTTTGTCTAGCTATTAGCTGGTCGAGGTATTGGTTTTTATCAGTGAGGCTGGGCCGGTATGCAGCGATACGAAACCCAGCGTCGAAAAGCCTACATCGTTCGGCTCACGATCGCGCAACTGATGATCACCTTCGTTGGTATGTTGGCCGCCTATTTAGCCGCCGATTTAGAAGGCGTGTCATCGGTTTTTAAAGGGGCGCTGGTAGCCTTATTACCGCACGCCTTTTTTATCAAACGAATGGGGGTTTTACGCGCGAGTAGCCCTTCAAAGGCAGCGATGCGCCTGTTTCGCGCCGAGGCAGGCAAGTTTGGTTTGACGGTGGCACTGTTTGTTGCAGTGTTCGTGGCAGCGCCCCCCTCAAACCCTACTTTCTTTTTTTATGCTTATGTTGCAGTTGTTCTAACGCATTGGCTTACGCCTTGGTTAATGCCAAAAAACGCTAATGCCTAGAAAATTGCACAACTGATTGAGGTGACACATCCATGGCCGCAGGAAACGAAGTCTCAACGACTTACTATATCCAGCACCACTTGCAGAATTTGACCTTTGGCAATCATCCTGAGAACGGCTGGTCGCTGGCGCATTCAGCAGAAGAAGCAAGTGAAATGGGCTTTTGGGCCATTCACCTGGATACCATGGGCTGGTCGATTGCCATGGGGTTGCTGTTTATCTGGATTTTCCGCAAAGCGGGCAAAATGGCCACCACGGGAGTACCCAGTGGCCTGCAAAATGCCGTTGAGATGGTCGTAGAGTTTGTCGAGGACATGATCAAGGGGACATTTAAAGGGCATAACCCGATCATCGCCCCCCTCGCGTTGACGTTGTTCGTGTGGATTCTGTTCATGAACACGCTCAAAATTATTCCGGTCGACTACTTCCCCGTGCTGTTCAGCAAGCTGGGCGTGGACTACATGAAAATTGTCCCCACCACCGATGTGAACGCCACGCTGGGTTTGGCATTAGGGGTATTCGGACTGATCCTTTACTACAGCTTTAAGGTTAAAGGCGTGGGTGGTTTCGCCAAAGAGCTGTCATTGACCCCGTTTAACCACTGGGCGCTGATTCCCTTTAACCTCCTGCTGGAAATTGTCGCGCTGCTGGTTAAACCGTTTAGTTTGGCGATGCGTCTGTTCGGCAACATGTTTGCCGGCGAAGTGATCTTTATTTTGATCGCCATGCTGCCGTTCTGGGCTATCTGGGTGCTGGATGTGCCGTGGGCCATTTTCCATATTTTGATCGTCGTACTACAAGCTTTCATCTTTACAGTGCTGTCCGTGGTGTATCTAAGCGCTGCACACGAGCATCACTAATCCGAGCAATGCTTGAAACACATTAACCCTTAACCTCAACCCTCGACCTTTAACTTGAAAAACTAGGAGCATTACCATGGAACTTATCTACATTGCCGCTTCCATCATGATCGGTCTCGGCGCTCTAGGTACCGGCATTGGCTTCGCTATTTTGGGTGGTAAGCTGCTGGAATCTACAGCGCGTCAGCCTGAACTGGGCGACCAACTGCAAACCAAAACCTTCCTAATGGCAGGTCTGTTGGATGCCGTTCCGATGATCGGTGTTGGTATCGCAATGTACCTGATCTTCGTTGTTGCCGGTTAATGACAGCTCAGCCGAGCGTTAAGCGCTCGGTTTTGTTTCACTCCGGTCGCCACGAACTTGTCAGAGGTACATTCCTGTGAATATCAACATGACGCTAATCGGGCAGACGATCGCCTTCGCGATCTTTGTCTGGTTTTGCTTAAAGTATGTGTGGCCTCCGATCAGCAACGCGCTTCATGAGCGTCAGAAAAAAATTGCTGATGGCTTGGATGCAGCCAGCCGTGCTAACCGTGATCTTGAGCTTGCTCAAGAGCGGGCGGAGCAGACGCTGCGCGAAAGCAAGGAGCAAGCTTCTCAGATTCTTGAGCAGGCCAACAAACGCTCTGCCCAGATAGTTGAAGAAGCCCGCGAACAGGCCCGCGCCGAAGGCGAACGCCTAGTAGCGAGTGCACGTTCCGAGATTGAGCAAGAAGTGAATCGCGCTAAGGATGAACTTCGTGCCCAGGTCTCTTATCTCGCCGTTATGGGTGCCGAGCGTGTTCTTGAAGCGTCGGTCGACGAACAAGCCCATCGCAAGTTACTCGATGAGCTTGCTGCTGAACTGTAAGGAGGTGAACCATGGCGGAATTACTTACCGTCGCTCGTCCTTACGCTAAGGCAGCGTTTGAATACGCGCGTGATCATGAGGCGCTTGATAGTTGGTCACAAGCGCTAGGTTTTTTAAGTGTTGCGGTAGCAGATGACATCGTGCGCCATCGGCTAAGCAGTCCCAAATTAGACAGCGAGCAAAAAGTGTCGCTGCTTGTCGAGCTTATTCCTGAGCAACAGGATGAGGCTTTACAGCGATTTTTGACTGTTTTGGCTGACCAGGGCCGCCTGATGGCGTTGGCCTCCATTGCTGATCAGTTCGAGCACCTGCGTGCCGAACACGAGCAGCGGGTTGAAGTGAACGTCACCTCTGCTTACAAGTTAGATAGTAAGCAGAAGACCAAACTAGCGAACGCGCTTAAGAAACGTCTGAATCGCGAAATCTCTATTACTACTCAGGTGGACAAGTCGCTTATTGGCGGTGTCATCCTGCGTGCTGGCGATACCGTTATTGACGGCTCCGTACGTGGTCGATTGAACCGCCTTTCCGAAGCGCTAACCGCTTGAGTCTGAGGGACATGGCATGCAGCAACTGAATCCTTCCGAGATCAGCGACATCATCAAGCAGCGAATTGAAAAGCTTGACGTCGCATCCGAAGCCCATAATCAGGGCACCATCGTGACCGTTTCCGACGGTATCGTGAAAATTCACGGCCTCGAAGACGCGATGTTTGGTGAAATGATCGAATTCCCCAACAGCATCTTTGGCATGGTACTCAACCTGGAGCGTGACTCCGTGGGTGCCGTAGTGCTGGGTGACTACCTGCAGCTCGAAGAGGGCATGACCGCCAAGTGTACCGGTCGTATTCTCGAAGTGCCGGTAGGCCCTGAGCTGATTGGTCGTGTGGTCGATGCGCTGGGTAACCCCATTGATGGTAAAGGCGACATTAACACCACCATGACCGACGCCGTTGAGAAAGTGGCGCCGGGCGTTATTACCCGTCAGTCCGTCGATGAGCCGATTCAAACCGGTCTGAAATCGATCGATGCCATGGTGCCGATCGGTCGTGGTCAGCGTGAGCTGATCATCGGTGACCGTCAAATCGGTAAGTCCGCCATTGCCATTGATGCGATCATCAACCAGAAAGGCAAAGGCGTGACCTGTGTCTACGTGGCGATTGGCCAGAAGCAGTCGACCATTGCCAACGTGGTACGCAAGCTTGAAGAGCACGGCGCCATGGAGCACACCATCGTCGTCGCCGCTGGCGCTGCCGATCCGGCTCCCATGCAGTTCCTGGCCGCTTACTCTGGCTGCACCATGGGCGAATACTTCCGCGACCGCGGCGAGAACGCGCTGATTGTGTATGACGACCTCTCCAAGCAGGCCGTCGCCTACCGCCAGGTATCGCTGCTGCTGCGTCGCCCGCCGGGTCGTGAAGCCTATCCTGGTGACGTGTTCTATCTCCACTCGCGTCTACTTGAGCGTGCTGCACGAGTTAATGTCGACTACGTTGAGAAGTTCACCAACGGCGAAGTGAAAGGCAAAACCGGTTCCTTGACCGCGCTGCCGATCATCGAAACCCAGGGCGGCGACGTCTCCGCGTTTGTACCGACCAACGTGATCTCGATCACCGATGGTCAGATCTTCCTGGAAACCAACCTGTTTAACTCGGGTATTCGTCCGGCGATTAACGCCGGTCTATCGGTTTCTCGTGTAGGTGGTTCGGCGCAGACCAAAATCATCAAGAAGCTCGGCGGTAGTGTCCGTCTGGCGCTGGCTCAGTACCGTGAACTGGCGGCGTTCTCGCAGTTTGCCTCTGATCTTGACGAAGCCACGCGTAAGCAGCTTGAGCACGGCCAACGTGTCACCGAGCTGATGAAGCAGAACCAGTACTCGCCGATGTCGATCGCTGAAATGGCGCTGTCGCTGTATGCCGCCAACGAAGGCTTCCTGGATGATGTCGAAGTGAACAAGGTGCTGGACTTCGAGCGTGCCTTGCACGACTACATGAAGTCTGAGCACGCTGATCTACTCGACAAGATCAACCAGAGCGGCGACTACAATGGTGAGATTCAAGACAGCTTGAAGTCGGGTCTCGAGAAGTTCAAGGCGACTCAGAGCTGGTAATGTCTAGCCCGTCTGTGATGGACGGGTTTGCATGCTTTCTGAGAGCCACGAACGAAGGGTAGATCGCTATGGCAGCTGCAAAAGAGATACGCACCCAGATCGGGAGCATTAAAAATACGCAGAAGATCACCAGCGCCATGGAAATGGTGGCTGCATCTAAAATGCGTAAAGCGCAAGATCTGATGAGAGCTAGTCAGCCTTACGCTAAGCAGATCCGCAATGTGGTCGGCCACATTGCCGACGCGAACCCCGAGTACAGGCACGACTATATGGTCGAGCGTAGCGAGGTTAAGCGCGTTGGTTACATTGTGGTCTCTACAGACCGTGGTCTGTGCGGTGGCTTGAACCACAACCTCTTCAAAGCCTTGCTCAAACAGGCCAGCGAGTGGAAAAAGCAGGGCGCAGAGCAGGATTTTTGCGCTTTGGGCGCTAAGGCCAGCACCTTTTTCCGCAACTACGGTGGCAATTTGGTGGCGGCGAAGAGTGGTTTAGGCGAAGCCCCGACCGTTGAAGGTCTGATTGGCAGTATTAAGGTCATGCTCGAAGCGTACGATGAAGGACGTCTCGACCGGCTTTACGTGGTGCACAACGAGTTTGTTAACACCATGACCCAAAAGCCAGTGGTTCGTCAGCTTCTTCCGCTGTCGCCTGATATGGGCGCAGACGCTGAGCAAGACGACGAAAACGCCCGTCCCGGAAGCTGGGACTACCTGTATGAACCGGATGCCAAGGCGTTGCTCGATAGCCTGCTGGTTCGTTTCATCGAATCGCAGGTGTATCAGGCGGTAGTGGAAAACGGCGCTTGCGAACAAGCCGCCCGAATGATCGCTATGAAAAGTGCCACTGACAACGCAGGCGGCCTTATCGACGATCTGGAGATGGTCTACAACAAGGCCCGTCAGGCCGCCATCACCCAGGAAATTTCTGAGATCGTCGGCGGCGCTGCTGCCGTATAACGCCTAGGGAGTCGACTATTTAAGCGACTCCCGGCAGACAGGTTTCATTTGCAGGTTTTAGAGAGGAACCAAGATGAGCGGACGTATCGTACAAATCATCGGCGCGGTGATTGACGTAGAGTTTCCGCGGGACTCTGTGCCCAAGGTCTACGACGCGCTGAAGGTCTCCGATGTTGAGACCATCCTCGAAGTCCAGCAGCAGCTGGGCGACGGCGTGGTGCGCACCATCGCCATGGGCTCCACTGAGGGCTTGAAGCGTGGTATGGACGTGACCAGCACAGGTGCCGCCATTTCCGTACCGGTAGGTAAGGAAACGCTGGGCCGTATTATGAACGTACTCGGCGAACCGATCGACGAAGCGGGACCGATCGGTGAGCAAGAGCGTATGCCGATCCACCGTAAAGCACCGAGCTATGCCGACCAAGCAGCTTCTAACGAGCTGCTGGAAACCGGTATCAAGGTTATCGACTTGGTCTGCCCGTTCGCTAAGGGTGGTAAAGTTGGCCTATTCGGCGGCGCCGGTGTCGGTAAGACCGTTAACATGATGGAGCTTATCCGCAACATCGCCACCGAGCACAGTGGCTACTCTGTATTCGCCGGTGTTGGTGAGCGTACGCGTGAGGGTAACGACTTCTATCACGAAATGACTGAATCCAACGTTATCGATAAGGTATCGCTGGTTTATGGTCAGATGAACGAGCCTCCGGGTAACCGTCTGCGCGTAGCGTTGACCGGCCTGACCATTGCCGAGAAATTCCGTGATGAAGGCCGCGACGTTCTACTGTTCGTCGATAACATCTACCGTTACACCCTGGCGGGTACCGAAGTATCGGCACTGTTGGGTCGTATGCCATCAGCGGTAGGTTATCAGCCTACGCTGGCTGAAGAGATGGGCGTTCTGCAGGAGCGTATTACCTCGACGAAAACCGGCTCAATCACCTCCGTACAGGCCGTTTACGTACCTGCGGATGACTTGACCGACCCGTCGCCGGCGACCACCTTCTCGCACCTGGATGCTACCGTGGTATTGGCACGTTCTATCGCCGAGCTGGGTATCTATCCGGCGATCGATCCGTTGGACTCCACCTCACGTCAGTTGGATCCGCTGGTCGTCGGTGAAGAGCACTACGCCACCGCTCGTGGTGTGCAGAACGTTCTTCAACGCTACAAAGAGCTTAAGGATATTATCGCCATTCTGGGTATGGACGAGCTGTCTGACGAAGACAAGTTGGCCGTTTCCCGGGCGCGTAAAATCCAGCGCTTCTTGTCGCAGCCGTTCTTCGTGGCCGAAGTATTTACCGGTTCACCAGGTAAGTATGTCTCACTGAAAGACACCATCAGTGGCTTCCAGGGCATTCTTGCTGGCGAATACGACGATATGCCGGAACAGGCCTTCTATATGGTCGGCTCCATCGACGAAGCCGTCGAGAAAGCCAACCAGATGAAGAAGTAATCCCGTCCATTAGGGGGATTCGCTATGGCGAATAGCTTTACTTGCAATATCGTCAGCGCTGAAGCATCGATCTTCTCAGGTACCGTTGAGCAGGTGATTGCTTCCGGGATTATGGGTGACCTGGGTGTTTTGCCGGGTCACGCCCCGCTGCTGACCGAGCTTCAGCCGGGTCCGGTACGCGTGATTCACGATGGCGGCAAGGAAGAGAACTTCTTTGTCTCGGGGGGCTTCATGGAAGTCCAGCCGAATGTCGTGACGATTCTGGCCGACTCTGCATCACGTGCCAGCGACCTCAACGAGGCTGCTGCCGAAGAAGCGCGTCAGCAGGCGCTGAGAGCCTTTAATGAGAAGTCATCGGAGCTCGATTATACTCGTGCTGCCGCTGAACTTGCCGAAGCCGTTGCACAGCTGCGAACGATTCAGCAGCTGCGTAAAAAGGCGGGTAAAGGCTAATACTCACGCACTTGGCGTGTGTCCAACGCCCCTTAAACCCGCTACCAGGGTTTAAGGGGCGTTTTTTTGTTTGGCAGTCAAATAAGTAAGTATGATGAGTTTGGTCAGTAGAATGGGCTGGGTGATGGATTAGCTCGGCAGCACGACGCTTGTAAGCGCAAGAGGGGAGAATCATGGCACTGAATGATGAAAGCCTACAGGAATTAAAAGCCGAGCTGCTCGACGAGTTGGGCAAGGAAGTGCCCAGTAAATCGGTGCTCTCTTTGCGTTTGGCCGAAACCCGCTCCGCGGATATCGGTGAAGTGCTTGAAGAGATGATCGAGGATGACGAAGAGCTGCCTGCGGCGCTCGCCCTTCTGGATATTCTTTCTGCGGAACGGGCAGCCAATGTGCTGGGCTATTTGCCTGGGGAGAGCCAGCTCGAGGTGGTAGGAAAGCTGGATGACAGCCAGGTTCTCAAGCTGCTCGAAGAAATGGGGTCGGACGAACGTGCCGATCTGTTCAATCTTCTCAACGAAGACCGTCGTGAGGCACTGCTGCGTCGCATGGCTCACCGCGAGCGAGAAGACCTGAAGCGGCTTGCCAGCTACGAAGAGGGTACCGCCGGCGCCATCATGACCTCTGACTATGTCTCCATAGCCAGTGGCATGACGGTGTCGCAGGCGATGATGAGGGTACGCCAGACCGCTCCCGACGCGGAAACGGTCTATCAGCTGTATATCCTGGATAGCGACGGACAACTGATCGGTACCATGTCGCTGCGTCAGCTTATGGTGGCACGCCCCGGCGCCATTGTTGATGACATTATGATCAAGGATGTCATCAGTACACGGGTTGATAGTGCCCAGGAAGATGTCGCCCGTATTGTGGCGAAGTATGACTTGTTGGCGCTGCCAGTGATCGATGCCGATGAACGCATGGTCGGTATAGTGACCCACGATGACGCGATGGATGTCGCTGAATCCGAGGCGACAGAGGATTTCCACAAGGGGATGTCGATCGGCCAACTGGAAGATGGCGTAAGCCGTGTGAAGCTCTGGAGCCTCTACCGTAAGCGCGTGTTCTGGCTGGTACTGCTGGTCTTTGCCAATCTGTTTTCGGGGGCCGGGATTGCCTATTTTGAAGAGACCATTGCCGCCCAGGTAGCGCTGGTATTCTTTTTACCGTTATTGATCGGTAGTGGCGGTAACGCCGGGGCTCAGGCAGCCACGTTGATGGTGCGCGGCATGGCGACCGGTGACGTTGGCGTCAAAGATTGGGGCAAACTACTGGGCCGCGAGCTACTTGTCGCCGGGTCACTGGGTATCACCATGGCCATCGCGGTAACGCCTATTGGCATTATGCGCGGGGGAGAAGAGCTGGCAATGGTGGTCGCCTTGAGCATGGTGACCATCGTGCTGTTTGGCAGCCTGTTGGGGATGTGCCTGCCGTTCGTACTCGAGCGCTTTAAGGTCGACCCTGCCACGGCATCGGCACCGCTGGTGACCACGCTTATTGATGCTTCCGGGGTGGTGATCTACTTCAGCATCGCCACACTGCTGTTGACAGGGTTATAAGAGGAAACAACCAGCGGGTAGAGGCTCTAGCGCATCGAGCTACTGGCGGCGCGGGTGATAAACAGCACCTCGACGTGGCCGAGCCACTCGATATCGCTAGCCAGCGCTTTTAGTTGGCTAGCGAGGCACTGGGGCGGCTGATGCACTGCGTCATCAATGATCAATGATACCGACACCTTATCGTCCAAGTAGTGCAACTGGAGCTCGTTCAGGGTGCGCCACACAGGGTGCTTGTACCAGCGTGCATCCAGGGCAGCCTCTACTTCAGGGCGGAGTGGAAGGCCGGGAAGGCGGCTAGGATCACCCGCTCCGGCGTCGTCTTCGGGGTCAACGTGGAATATCACGTCGGTGAGTGCGGGAAACTCATGGCGTAGGCGACGGCTGACTTCATTACCTATTTCGTGGGCTTCCGACACGGTAATTTTCGGCCCGACCACCACGTGTAGGTCGACCATTACCCAGCCGGCGGATTGCCTGGTACGCAGATCGTGAACACTATCCACACCCGGAACGCTGCAGGCAACATCGTGCATCTGATCCTGTACGTCCTCTGGTAGCGCGGTATCCACCAATTCCCGCGCCGACTCCCACAGCAAGTCCAAACCTACCTTGCCGACTAATAAACCCACAATGATGGCGGCCACGGCATCCAGCCAACCCAAACCAAACTGGGCGCCCACCAAGGCTACTAACACCACGGCAGTGGATAATGCATCACTGCGCGAGTGCCAGGCGTTGGCTTCGAGTAACTTTGACTTTACCCGCTTGGCAACCCGCATGGTGTAGCGAAAAATCCACTCTTTGCTAAACAGCGCGATGACAGTAATCACGATTGCCAGCGCGCCAGGGGCGTTAACGTCGGCGCCGCTAAACAGGCGATCCAGGCTCGACCAGGCAATCGCGCCAGCCACGAAAATCAGTACGCTTCCCAGCAGCAGGGTCGTCAGGGTTTCGATACGGCCGTGGCCGTAGTGGTGGTCTTTATCGGGCTCCTGACGCCCATAGTGAATGGCCGCCAGGACAAAGCCGTCGGTGACTAAGTCTGATAGGGAGTGAATGCCGTCGGCAATCAACGCCGCTGAGCCGACCATAAAACCGATCGCGACTTTGACGATGCTCAACAGGGCATCCAGCCATGCTCCGATGTAGGTAACGCGCTTGGCCTCTTGGCTAAGTCGCGCTTGGTCGTGAACCACTGGCGTATCGATGGTCTGAGTCATGGGTACCTTGCAAGGACGCACGCATTCAATAGACGCCTATTGTAGCGCACTCCTTATATCCTCTATAGCCTCCACTGCTTTCAGGCTGTGAAACGATACCTTTGTGTGTCAGTGGTGGCTAGTCTCAGCAAAGGCAATGGCGGACAACGAATAGGTGGATGTGTATCCTTAAGCGCCATTGCAACCATTAAATTGTTTCTATGCACAGGATTTTTTTATGGATTGGCTCCAGGTGGTGGTGTTAGCGGTTGTTCAGGGAGTGTCAGAATTTTTACCCGTTTCAAGCTCTGCCCACCTAATCTTGGTGCCTGTGCTGACAGAGTGGCAAGATCAAGGCCTAGCCTTTGATGTTGCCCTACATTTAGGCAGCCTCTCCGCGGTGATTATCTATTTCCGGCAGGAAATTTGGCAGATGGTCATTAGCAGCTTGGCTGCGCTCAGCGGCAAAGGAGTGAACGAAGACGCACGACTGGCTTTATGGGTGACGTTAGCGACCATCCCGGTGGGGCTTATTGGTTTACTACTGCACGATGTTATTTCTCATTTTATGCGCTCTACGCTGATTATCGGCTTCAGTTTAATTGGTTTCGGGCTATTGTTGGGGTATGCCGATTGGCGTAAAGAGGGTACGCGCAGCGAGTACCAACTGCGTTTGAAGGATGTGCTGATTATTGGTGGTGCCCAGGCGCTAGCACTCATCCCAGGAACCTCGCGCTCGGGGATTACCATTACCGCGGCGCTGATGGTGGGCATGAACCGAGAAGGCGCCTCGCGCTTCTCTTTCTTATTATCAATCCCGGTGATTGTGCTGGCAGGTGGCCTAGAAGCAGTAGGGCTGTTTAGCGTTCCACAGTCGATTGATTGGATCGCGATGTTGGCGGGCACCCTGTTATCGGGAATAAGCGCGTATTTGTGTATTCACTACTTTCTGGTGGTTATAAAAAAATTGGGAATGCAGCCCTTTGTGATTTATCGCGTGCTGTTCGGCGTCTGGCTGCTGTGGTTCTTTTATTTTTAGGATAAAGCAACGATGAAAAAGGCTGTTGAACGCACAGCAAGGTGGGGACGTGCACTGATCGTAACGGGCTCACTGCTGGGCTTGGGGTTAGGCGTGGCAGGCTGCTCAGAGAGTGATCGACCGCTGGAACCACCGGTACGCTTTGATGGCAATATTTTCGGCACCTTCTACCAGGTGACCATTATGGATCCGCTTACTCAGGGCGAGTCTCTTGAATTGGAAGAGGGCTTTAAAGCAGAGTTGGAGAGCGTTGATCAGGCGATGTCGACCTACCGGGATGACTCGGAGCTGATCGCCTTCAACGAAGCGCCTTTAGATGAGTGGCAGCCGCTCTCCAATGAGCTTATTGACGTGCTTGCGATTAGCCAATCCGTCGCTGAAGCCAGCCACGGCGCTTTTGATATTACTGTAGGCGACCTGGTCAATTTATGGAGCTTTGGCCCCGGTGCACGGCCTGAAACCGTCCCTTCCGACGATGCCCTGTCCGAGGAGCTTGCCCAGGTAGGCATTGATGCGCTAGAAATCGACACCCAAAATATGCAGGCGCGGCGTACCCGCGATGTGTTTGTCGACCTTTCCGGCGTGGCCAAAGGCCATGGAACTGACCGCGTAGCTGCTTACCTGGAACAGCAGGGGCTGGAGCACTACTTAGTCAATATTGGCGGAGAACTGATCGCCCGCGGCCTGCGCGATGAGGAAGAACAAACGCCCTGGCAGATTGGCATTGAGGTGCCTGAAGATGTTCAGCAGCGTGCTCAGCATATTATCCCGCTAGAGAGTATGTCGGTGGCCACCTCGGGTGATTACCGCAACTATTTTGAAGTGAATGGCCAGCGCTTTTCCCACACCATTGATCCGCGCACGGGGCGGCCGGTGACCCACCAGCTTGCCTCGGTGTCTGTTTTCCATCCCTCCAATGCCTGGGCAGATGCCTGGGCGACGGCGCTACTGGTGGTTGGCGAGCAGGAGGCGATGCAACTGGCCATTGAGAATAACCTTAAAGTGCTTTTGCTCGTGCGTGATGGCGAGCAGTGGCGCAGCATTGCTAGCCCGGAATTTGTTAATTATTTTGGGGAAACGCTGGTTAATGAGTTGGGCATTGAACAACGACGAACCCCAGCGACCAACAGTCCCGCCACAGACAGCCCGGCGCCCGCTGACCCATCAGTAATAGGTGAATAGTATGCAAGAACTGGATATTGTCATTCTCGCCGCGGGTAAAGGCACGCGGATGCGTTCACAAATTCCTAAAGTGTTGCATCCCTTGGCCGGCAAGCCAATGGTGCAGCACGTGCTGGATACCGCTTCAGGGTTGCAGCCGGATCGCACCCATGTCGTTATTGGTCATGGCGCTGACCAACTGCGCGAAGTGCTGGCAGAAAAGCCTGTAAAGTTTGCCGTTCAGGCCGAGCAGAAGGGCACCGGACACGCGGTGGCGCAAGCGCTCGAGCAGTTAGGGAGCGGTAAGGTGTTAATCCTTTACGGCGATGTACCGCTGCTGCAGCGGGAATCCCTGAGCGAGCTGTTGGCCCATGTGGATGAGCAGCACATGGGGCTGTTGACGGTAACGCTAGCTGACCCCACGGGCTATGGGCGAATTGTGCGTGACGACGCAGGCGAAGCAGTGGCGATTGTTGAGCAAAAAGATGCCAGCAGCGCCGAGCTTGCGATTACCGAATGCAATACCGGTATTATGGCCATGACGAGTGCCCAGCTTAAACGCTGGTTACCGCAGCTCTCCGCAGAAAATGCCCAGGGTGAGTACTATCTGACCGATGTAATTGCCATGGCCGCAGCGGAAGGCATCAAGGTATGTACTGCCCAACCGGCCTCCGCCGTTGAAGTGGAAGGGGTTAATAATCGAGCGCAAATGGCCCGCTTGGAGCGCGTTTATCAACGCCAGTTTGCCGATAAGTTAATGGCACAAGGAGTGGCACTTGCCGACCCCGAACGGCTCGATGTGCGCGGACGTTTGACCTGCGGTCACGATGTGTTTATCGATGTGGGTTGTGTATTTGAAGGCGAAGTTGAACTAGGCGAGGGCGTGCGCATAGGCCCCTACTGCGTGATCAAAAACAGCACCATTGGTGCAGAGAGCGTGATAGAGCCCCACAGCGTGATAGACGGCACCGTGGCAGCTGGCCTGAACCAGGTTGGCCCCTTTGCGCGACTTCGCCCAGGGACGCGGCTAGCAGTAAAAGCCAAGGTGGGAAATTTCGTTGAAACCAAAAACGCCGATGTGGGTGAGGGCAGTAAGATCAATCACTTAAGCTATGTCGGTGATGCCCGATTGGGGCGTGACGTGAACGTGGGGGCAGGCACGATCACCTGTAACTATGACGGCGCTAACAAGCACCACACCGATATTGGTGATAACGCCTTCATCGGTTCGAACACCGCCTTGGTCGCACCTGTTTCGGTAGGCAAAGGCGCTACCATAGGGGCTGGATCTACGATTGCTAAAGATGTCACCGACTACGCGTTGGCCGTTACGCGAGGCCGTCAGCTAGAAAAAATTGATTGGCTGCGTCCTAGTAAAGTGACAAAGCCATAGGGCGAGAAGGAAGCAATTAAAGAGGGCTCTTGAGTCAGTCTTTAAAACAGCACTTAAAATCGTTTTTAAAATGGTGCTAAGAATCATTAAAAAGACGTATTCATAATCAATGGCCGTCGTTCTACCGTTCAGCGGGTTGGTCGAGTAGCGTTTGTGAAGAACTCTGGTTAATAAACTAGGAGAGTGATTATGTGTGGCATTGTGGCCGCCGTTGCCCAGCGCAACGTCCAAGAAATTCTATTAGAAGGACTAAAACGCCTGGAATATCGCGGCTACGATTCAGCCGGTATGACGGTGTTCAACGACGGCGTATTAACCCGCCATCGTGCGCTTGGAAAAGTGGCGGCGCTTACCGCTCAATTGGATAAGGCCGCGCTACCGGGTTTTTCGGGTATCGCGCATACCCGCTGGGCAACCCACGGTAAACCCTCTGAGGCCAATGCGCACCCGCACCACAGTAGCGATCAGGTTGCCGTTGTGCATAACGGTATCATTGAGAACTACGAGGCTATAAAAGAGAGCCTCCAGCGCAGTGGCTATGCGTTTAGCTCAGAAACCGATACCGAAGTAATTGCTCACTTACTCTTCGAAAAGCTGGCTGATGGGCTCAGCCTGTTTGATGCTACCCAGCAGATCGTTAACGGCTTAGGCGGCGCCTACGCACTGGGCGTAATGTGTGCTCAAGAACCTGGCGTGGTGGTTGGCGCGCGCCAGGGTAGTCCGCTGGTGGTCGGTGTGGGGATTAATGAGGCCTTTTTAGCCTCTGACCCGCTGGCGCTGCTGCCGGTCACAGATCGTTTTATTTACCTTGAAGAGGGCGATTTGGTCGAGCTGCGCGAGCAGGGTGCCATTCGCATTGTGGATCGCCACGGTAACGACGTCGAGCGCCCTATCCATACCTTTGAGCACGGCGATGGCGCGGCCAGTAAGGGCAATTATCGCCACTATATGCTCAAAGAGATTTTCGAGCAGCCAACGGTGATTGAGGCGGCACTAGAGGGGCGGCTGAGCGCTCAAAGCGTGTTAATAGAGAGCTTTGGCCCCGATGCGCTGGCGCTTTTCCAGCGCACTCGCCACGTGCATATCATTGCCTGCGGCACCAGCTACCATGCGGGGCTGGTGGCGCGCTATTGGCTGGAGCGCTATGCGGGGGTGCCGGTGCAGGTCGAGGTGGCCTCTGAATATCGCTACCGCCACCCGGTCGTGCCCGAAGGCACGCTGTTTGTCACCCTCTCCCAGTCCGGCGAAACCGCCGATACCCTGGCCGCGTTACGCTTTGCTAAAACCCTCAACTATGTGGGTTCGCTGGCGATTTGTAACGTGCCCGGTAGTTCGCTGGTGCGGGAGTCGGATATGTCTCTCATGACCCGCGCGGGCCCTGAAATTGGCGTGGCCTCTACCAAAGCCTTTACTACCCAGTTAGTGGCGTTAATGCTGCTGACGCTTTCGGTCAGTAAAGCCAAAAATCAGGTTGAGTATCCGGGTATTATCGCTGCGCTGCGCACGTTGCCGGAGGTGTGTCAGCGGGTGTTGGCGTTGGATAGCCAGATCGAAATACTTTCCCAAGCGTTTGCAGAGAAACATCATGCGCTCTTCTTGGGGCGCGGAGCTCACTATCCGATTGCCCTTGAAGGGGCGTTAAAGCTCAAAGAGATTTCCTATATTCATGCCGAGGCGTATCCCGCAGGGGAGTTAAAGCATGGCCCGCTGGCGCTAGTGGATAGCGAAATGCCAGTGATATCGGTCGCCCCCAACGATGATCTGCTTGAAAAGCTAAAATCCAACCTTCAGGAAGTCCGTGCCCGCGGCGGCAAACTGTTTGTGTTCGCCGATGAAAGCGTGGGTATCGACGTCCAGGAAGATATTCGTGTGCTGACCCTGCCACACGTGCACGAAGCGCTGGCGCCGCTGCTGTATACCCTGCCGCTACAGCTATTGAGTTACCACGTGGCCGTGCTCAAAGGTACCGATGTTGACCAGCCGCGTAATCTGGCCAAGAGTGTGACGGTGGAGTGACGACGACGCCAAACCTTGTGAGTAGTTGAACTAATAAAAATGCTTTACGAGATGCGGCAATAAGTCGCATCTTATGCGCAACCGTTGCGTTGCAGCATGTCATTAGGGTGCTTATGATCGTGGCGGTCTTTTTCCCTTCTGATTGGATAACATCGCCATGAAACCACCAAACGTCCACGTAACCCGGCATTATGCTAGCCGGGTCGCTTGGTTGTTGCTCGCCTGCACGCTTTTTGTCTTTCCTTCCCTCTCTTATGCCGCCGCTGGGCCCCTTGATCTTACTCTTTCACTTGCCGGTATCTCTTCTGTCGTGATCTTCGTGCTCGCCTATGCGTTGGTGATGAGTGAAGAGCTACTGCATATGCGTAAGTCTAAGCCGGTGCTGGTTGCGGCAGGGCTTATCTGGGCGCTAGTGGCCTGGGTCTATGTACAAGCGGGGATGCCGGAAGAGGCGGAAACCGCCTTCCGTGAAACACTGCTTGAATACGCTGAGCTACTGCTGTTTTTGCTGGTGGCAATGACCTATATCAACGCCATGGAAGAGCGTCGGGTATTTGATGCGCTACGTTCTTGGCTAGTGCGTAAAGGCTTCAGCTATCGCTCCTTGTTCTGGATTACCGGTGTCATGGCATTCGGTATTTCGGCGATTGCCAACAATATGACCACCGCCATGCTGATGTGCGCCGTGGTACTCAAAGTGGCCGAGGGTGATAATAAGTTTATCGGCCTTTGCTGTGTCAATGTGGTGGTAGCTTCTAACGCGGGTGGTGCTTTTAGCCCATTTGGCGATATCACCACGCTGATGGTGTGGCAGGCGGGCCAAGTACCATTTGAAGGCTTCTTCGCGCTGCTGCTTCCGGCGGTGGTTAATTTCATGGTGCCTGCGGTTATCATGAATTTCTTTATCGTCAATCGTCAGCCTGCTTCGCTTAAAGAGAATGTCTGGCTCAAGCGCGGCGCACGGCGAATTATCGTACTGTTTTTGATTACCGTGGCCATCTCGGTACTGTGCCATTCTATCCTCTACTTACCGCCTGCCATGGGCATGATGTTTGGTTTAGGCCTGCTGCAGTTCTTTGGTTACTACCTACGCCGCAGCCTGCCGCGTTCGCTTGAACGCAAGCGTGAGCGCTACTCCCGCCGGGGCGATTGGAAGAAGCTGGAGCAGCTAGGTAGCGTGGTTCCCTTCGATATTTTCAGCCGTATCGCTCGTTCCGAGTGGGATACGCTGCTGTTCTTCTACGGGGTTGTAATGTGTGTGGGTGGCCTTGGCTTTATGGGCTACCTCAGCCTGCTTTCCGAAACGCTCTACGGCAGTTGGAACCCGGTGTGGGCGAACGTGGTGCTGGGGCTTATCTCGGCAGTCGTGGACAACATCCCGGTGATGTTCGCAGTACTTTCCATGGCCCCGGATATGACGGAGGGTAACTGGCTGTTGATTACCTTAACCGCAGGCGTGGGGGGTAGTTTGCTCTCTATGGGCTCAGCCGCGGGGGTTGCCCTTATGGGGCAGGCGCGAGGTATTTATACCTTTGCCGTACACCTTCGCTGGGTACCGGCAATATTGCTGGGCTATGCCGCCAGCATTGCGACGCATCTTTGGATTAACGGCGCGTTGTTTTAAACGCTGTATAGCAAACTGAAAACGCCCCTCACTGAGTAACCAGTGAGGGGCGTTTCTAGATGTAAATTAAATGGGTTAACGATCAGTCGTTATAGATCGTGGCCAGTTATGACTTGGCAAATATCAGCGAAGCTTTTCGCCATAGGCACCGGGTTGATTTCTTTACCTACCGCGCTCTGTATATCACTGGCTGAGATAATGCCGCGAATTCTAAGTTCGTGGTTATCGTTTTGCTCTGTGATTAACAGGTGTTGATCGGTCACGGCTTCCATCGACAGCACCAGATCCTCAATGGTCAGCGATGCCAGCTGGGTGATGGTCATGGCGCTAAGCTTGTGCCACGGGGTCATGATCATTTCAGCGGTCACTTCTTCGCGGCTGAGGTTACGCTGCTGCATGGCGATGTTGATACGCCGCGTACCAATCACTTCTTTTGAGTTAATAATTCCGATGCAGTGCGCTTGGTGATCCATCACGAACAGCAGTCTTACACCGCTATAACGCATCTTGAGATGCGCCTCGTCGATAGGCGTGTCGGCATCAACGGATTGAGGCATGACTTGGGAAAAGTCGGTCAGTACCGTCATCGCTGGGCTAGTAGGCAGTAGCCGCCGCGCAGTTGGCTTGGCTAGCAGTGGTGCTGAGCCTAGTTGAATTAAGGGTTTAGGTGAAAAAGTCACTTGGTTCATCAGGGTACCTCCATGTGGAGAAAAGAGGGAGCCGTGGGTGTCTGGCTCGCCTTGTACCTCCACAGTTGCACGCAATTCTTATCGCAACCTTAAGAGACTCATAAAACTCAGTTTAGCAAGAAAAGAGGGTGCTACTCCTCTTTTAGGCGCTGTAAAACAATACGCACACGCAATCCCCCACTGGGGGCATCATCAAGCTGAAGGGTTCCGCCATGGCGTGTGACCAGCCGCTCAACGATGGAAAGTCCTAATCCTGAACCAGCACTGGGGCCCGAGCGTTGAAAGCGCTCAACCACTTTTTTGCGTTCATTGATTGGTATCCCCGGGCCTTGGTCATCCACCGTTAATTGAAAGCTTTGTGGCGTCGTCGCTAGGGTGATGCTGATGACACTATGGTTAGGCGAGTGTTGGATAGCATTACCGACTAGATTCTGTACCAGGGTTTCAATGGCACCGGGCTCTTCTAATATCGACCAATCTGCCTGCTCATCTGCATTTAACAGCAGTTGCTGTTCGCGCTCAGCGGCCAGCGGCGAAAGCTTAGCAAGGGTCTCACGCACTTCACTAAGCAACTGGCTAGTGCGGTATTCAGGCTGCGACTCCTCTTCAGGCTCCAGGCGAGCCAGCGTTAAGAGTTGGGTAACCAAGCGCGTGGCCCGTGCAACGCCGCCGCGAAGGTGACTGAGTGCCTCCTGACGATCTTCAAGATTGTCGGCAGTCAGGGCATTCTGGGCGTGTAGATCAAGCACTGCTAACGGGGTACGTAATTCATGGGCGGCATCGGCAATAAAGCGCTTTTCACGCACGCGCATTATGCGGATTCGCTCTAACAGCCGGTTGAGCGCACCGGCGATAGTATCTAGTTCCTGGGGCAGTGGGCTGAGGGTGAGGGGCTGTAAATTATGCGGATCACGATTGCGAATTTGCTCGGCCATGCGCAACAGTGGTACCAAGCCCCAGCCAATCGACCACCACAGCAGGGCGGTGAGTAGCGGCAGGCCAATCAGGTCGGGCAGTAACGTGCGCAATGCTACCGCCCTGATCAGCTCCCCGCGAACGTCTTCGCGCTCGCTAACCACAATCCGCTGTATGGAGTTGGGGATGTCGAGTACATAAATGCGCCATTGGATCTCATCAATAGACTGACTAGTGAAACCCAAAGGGAGATCGGCCAACGGCGACTCAGGGGCATTAGCTGAGCGCAACAGGAGGCGGTTCCGTTCCCATAGCTGAAAGCCCAGCTGGCTATCCGCCCGGTAACCTGCAAAGCGTCGATCAGATCTCGCCGTTTTGCCTAGAGCGCTTTCTAGGCTGTTGAGCAGTACTCCCCGGGCCTCATCTGGCAGCGGTGCTTGCAACAAGCCTTCTAATAAGCGCGCATTTTGCTCAAGACTGGCGTCGTACAATGCTTCAATTTCATGGGCAGCGTAGCGATAGCTGATAAAGCCAATCACCAGCATGCTAATGCCAAACACCAGCAGCGCTAGCCCCAGAGTGCGTTGGCGGATAGAGGTCATGAGTGCTGATCCTGGTCCGTTTTATCCATTACGTAACCAATGCCGCGTAGTGTGCGAATCAGGTGAGGAAAGAATTTTCGCCGAAGGTGGTGCACATGTACTTCAATGGCATTGCTTTCTACATCTTCATCCCAGCCATAGACCAAGCGCGTTAGGGTATCGCGGGTGAACACTCGCCCAGGGTGACTCATAAACTCTTGCAGCAGGGTTAATTCCCGTCGTGATAACACCACGGGTTTCCCCTGGTAGCTAACCTGCATGGTTAACGGATCAAGGCGAATACCTCGGCACTCCAGGGCGCTGTTTACCTGGTCACTGCTACGTCTCAACAAGGCTCTCAGGCGGGCTTTTAATTCAGCGACCTCAAACGGCTTGGTTAAATAATCATCGGCACCTGCATCCAACCCGGCGATACGTTCATCGACGGCATCGCGAGCGGTTAATACCAAAATGGGCACGCGATTGCCCAGCCGCCGCACGGCTTCCAGTACCTGCATACCATCCATACGCGGTAGCCCCAGATCGAGAATGACCGCATCAAAAGGTTCACCTTCCTTTAACGCGGCCAAGGCGCTAACGCCATCACTCAGGTGATCCACCGTGAAATTCTCGGGCTTTAATGCCAAGCGAATGCCCGAGGCTAAGCTCGGATCGTCTTCTACCAACAATATACGCATGGCGGGATGGTTACTCCTTTAAATCATTCGCTGCCATTAACCTTTGAAATAAGCACGGATAAGGGTGGCGTGCAAAGGCTTAGGCCGTCAGGATGAGGTTATAAATTGTAGGCTAATAACGTAGCACGCTTTATTACTTCTTCGGAGCTCGGCATTTGATTGATCAGCCATGACGTCTAGTGACCCCTCAAATAGCCCAGAGGTAGTACTTTGCCCGCCAGCACGGCGTCGCGAGGCACTGCTGCAGCTGTCTGCTGCTCATGACCCTGAACAGCAAGCGGCACTGAGCGCTGCCGTAAAGGCAATGTACAATCAACCAGATGTCCAGTGGGATGGGCTATGGATAACTATTGAGGCAGGCCAGTTAGTGAGCGCCATCTGGGTACAACCTCTGCCCATGAATATGGCGCAGCTATGGTTACCCAAGCCGTTGCCCAGCGAGCAGGGTGTGCATACTAGCGCACTATTGCGTGCGGCCAATGCATGGGTAGAAGCCCACAATATTCGCTTGTGCCACTTGGAGCTGTCATCCCAGGCGCCCGTATCAGAAGCGCTGCTACGTGAGCATGGCATGCAGCGTTTGGCTTGCTTGGATCATTTAACCGGCAGTAGCCGCTACCGCTTAGCGATGAATGAAGCGCTGCCGCTTTCACTGCAGCCGCTTTGCGAGTTTTCTTGGGCGGAGCAGCTGAATCTGCTGGCCGCAGTGGGTCAGGGTTCGCTGGATAGCCGACCCCTGCGCGACGTACTCTCAGTGGAAGAGTTATTGAATGGGTTTTATCAGCAGGATCCCCAAGCGCCACAGCACTGGTACGCAGTGGGCTATCACGAGGCTGTGGTGGGTGTGCTACTGCTTGCGCCGCGCCCTGCGCTAGGCCGTTGGGAGCTAATGTTAATGGGACTAACACCGAATTGGCGTGGCAAAGGCTTGGGGCGCTCGTTGTTAAATAAAGGCCTCGCGCTTGCCCAGCAGGCTGGCGTGCAGGAGGTCACGCTGGCGGTAGATGACATAAATTTACCGGCTAAACGGCTTTACCAGCAGGCGGGTTTCATACGCTATGCGCAGCAACGTTTATTCGCCTGGAAAGGCAGTGGTGAGAGGAGGAGTTTGCCAAATTAAGCTGCCAATAGTAGTCAACGGTTGAATAGGCGCGCTTAGTAGCATTTTCTTGCGCTTTGCGTTGCCGTTATACTAGTCCTATATGCACGTCTTGGCGTCTCAGCTGCGCACCGTCGATATTGGCGCTGCCACGCACAGGGGTTGAGGATAAAAGTTTGATGACAATACTCAAGAGGTGGTGAGAGTGAAAGCTAAGCTGATCATGAGCGGGCTGGCGGCCCTCGGCTTCATGGCGGGCACATCCAGTGTTTATGCCCAAGATGACGCCGCACGTGATGCGATTGCCGAGCGTTTGGCGCCGGTGGGTCAACTCTGTTTACAAGGCCAAGACTGTGGCACCGCAGCGGCACCTCCTAGCGATAGTAGCAGTGGCGGTGATATCGACGGTGAGGGCATCTACGGTAATGTATGTAGCGCCTGTCATGAATCGGGCGCTGCGGGCGCACCTATTCGTGGTGATGAAGAGGCCTGGGCTGAACGTGCTGAACAAGGCTTCGCCACGCTGCTAGATCACGCTATTAACGGTATTGGCGCCATGCCGGCGAAAGGCGGTAACCCCAACCTTTCCGATGAAGAAGTGGAAGCGGCGGTCGCCTATATGGTTGAGCCGGTTATGGAAGTGCCCGAGTTGAGTGGCGGTGATGAAGCTGCTGCAGAGGCCGAAGCTTCTAGCGACGAAGGTGCCGCCGATGAGGCCGCTACCGAAGAGACCGCCGCTGCTGAAGGTGAAGCGGCAACTGAAGAAATGGCTTCTAACGACGATGCAGCAGTTGAAGAAGCCAGCGGTGGCAGCGACTTAGACGGTGAAGCTCTCTACGCAAGTTCTGGCTGTGTGGCATGTCACGATAACGGCGTTGCTGGCGCACCGACAATTGGCGATTCAGAAGCTTGGGCGGCGCGTTTAGAGAAGGGGGCTGATGAGCTCTACGCCAGCGCCATTAACGGTATCGGTGCTATGCCAGCCAAAGGCGGTAATCCCAATCTTTCCGATGAAGAAGTGATGGCTGTTGTCGATTATTTAATGGCTGAAGCCCAGTAAAGTAAGCAGCAATGATTTAGCTTGGTAAATTTATCCACAGGGTGTTTTAGTCGCCGCCCTGTGGATATTCTTTTTTTAAAAGCCTAATTTTATAACTCCCGCTTTATCACCCCAGCAGCGAACGCAGCCCGGCAATGGCGTCTTTACCGCGGGCCTGCTTCTTATCCGGATCCTCTTTATCGGCACGACCTTCCCACTCCAAATCCTCCCCGGGAAGCTCGTCTAAAAAGCGGCTGGGCGTACAGTCCATCAGTTCACCGTAGGCTTTGCGCTGGCGGGCAAGCGTCAGCGTTAGCGTGCGCCGCGCCCGGGTAATGCCCACATAGGCCAGCCGCCGCTCCTCCTCCACAGTGCCTACTTCGATGGCGTTGCGGTGAGGCAGTAGATCCTCTTCCAAGCCCATTAAATAGACGTGGGGGAACTCCAGGCCTTTTGAGGCGTGCATGGTGAGTAGCTGTACTCTATCCGAGTCATCCTCTTCCGCCTGCTGCTCCAGAATATCGCGCAGTACCAAGCGTGAAATAGCCGCTTCTACGCCGTCGGTTTCGGTCTCGGTGGAATCGGTATCGTCCTCTGGGTCGCGGTTGAGGGATTTTTCTAGCTGGTCGATTAGAATCCACACGTTGGCCATGCGACGTTCGGCGACGGTGGGCGCGCTGGCGTTTTGATACAGCCAGGCTTCGTAATCCATATCCCGCAGCATGTCGCGAATGGCGGCAATGGCATCGCCTTGATCCATGCGCTTGCGCACGCCGTCGATAAAGTGGGTAAAGCGCGACAATCGCTCCACGGCTCGGGTCGGTAATACTTGCTCCAACCCAAGCTCATGGCAGGCGGCAAACAGCGAAATTGAGCGTTCTGTAGCATAGTTGGCGAGCTTCTCTACCGTTCCAGGGCCCACTTCGCGGCGTGGCACGTTCACAATGCGCAAAAAAGCGTTGTCGTCGGCGGGATTAATCAGCAGGCGCAGGTAAGCCATGGTGTCTTTAATCTCGTTGCGCGAGAAAAACGACGTACCACCGGAGAGCTTGTAAGGAATTTGGTAGTGCTGCAGCTTAAGCTCTAACAAGCGGGCCTGGAAATTGCCCCGATAAAGCACCGCAAAGTCCCGCCACTCGGCCTTTTCCTTGATACGCCGGGTGAGCATTTCGCTGGCGACCCGCTCAGACTCCGCCTCTTCATGACGATTCACGATTACTCGAATAGGCGCGCCGTCGCCCATATCAGACCATAGTGTCTTCTCGTAAACGTGGGGGTTATTGGCGATCAGTGTGTTGGCTGCGCGCAGTATCGTGGCGGTAGAGCGGTAGTTTTGCTCCAGCTTGATGACTTTCAGGCGTGGGAAATCCTCACCCAGGGTAATCAGGTTTTCAGGGCGTGCACCGCGCCAGGCGTAGATCGACTGGTCATCGTCGCCTACCACGGTAAAGGTGGAGCGCTCCGCCATCAGCAGTTTCACCAGCAGGTACTGGGAGACGTTGGTGTCTTGATACTCATCGACGAGCATATAGTGGATTTTGCGCCGCCAGCGCTCTAGTGCTTCCGTATCGTTCTTGAGCAGTACCACCGGCAGCAGAATCAGATCATCGAAATCCACCGCGTTGTAGGCTTTTAAATGGCGTACGTAGGCTTCATACACCCGAGCGGCAAAGTGCTCATCGTCATCAGCCGCAAACGAGAGCGCATCGCTGGGTAGCACCAAGTCGTTCTTCCAGGTGGAAATTTTGCTCTGCACGGCGTTGATCTGCTCGGCGTCCACCTGAGCGTCTTTATTCATCAAATCGCGCAGCAGTGCTTTGGCGTCTTCCGGGTCAAATAGCGAAAAGCCCGGTTTATAGCCCAAGGTTTTAAGCTCGCCACGGATAATATTCAGCCCCAGGGTGTGAAATGTAGAGACCGTCAGCCCGTGGCCCTCTTTGCCGTGGAGCATCTGGCCCACGCGCTCTTTCATCTCTCGGGCGGCTTTATTGGTAAAGGTCACCGCGGCGATTCTGCGCGCGCTCATCCCACACTCTTGCACCAAATAGGCAATTTTAGTGGTGATAACGCTGGTTTTACCGGAACCTGCACCCGCCAACACCAGGCAAGGGCCATCAATGTAGCGCACGGCTTCCTGTTGGCGCGGGTTTAGCCCTTTGATGCGGCTAAGAATGCTCTTGGGCGTTGCGGGCGTCATGGCGTCGGTCGTCCTCTACGAGAGTTGCAGGCGGTTTCAATTACGATTTCAAGTACGGTTTCAAGTACAATCGTCCGCTTGGCGAATGCATAATAAACAGGCAGGTGGAGATGTTTGAAGTAGCGCTTTTTGAACCGCGTATGGCGCCCAATACGGGCAATATCATGCGCTTGGTGGCCAATAATGGCTGCCGGTTACACCTGATTGAGCCGCTTGGCTTCGACCTGGAAGAGAAGAAGCTGCGTCGCGCCGGGCTGGATTACCGCGACCTCGACAACGTCACTCGCCACGCCGATTTTAGCGCCTTTCAGCAAACCATGCAGGGGCGGCGCATCTGGGCGATCACTACCAAAGGCACGCGCACCTACAGCGATGCGGACTTTGCCCCAGGCGATGTACTGCTGTTTGGCTCTGAAACCGCTGGGCTCTCACCCCAGGTGCATGAAGCGCTAACTTCGGAGCATAAATTGCGCCTGCCCATGCAGCCGAACAACCGTAGCCTAAACCTGTCCAACGCCGTGGCTATTGTGAGCTACGAGGCGTGGCGCCAGCAAGGTTTTGCTGGCGCGTTGCAGGTCTAATCAGCCAGCAATCCCATAGCGGTCACGATAAGCCCTGATCGCTTCAGCGTAGGCGAGCATTTCGCCACCGGCATGCTCTTCCAGATAAGTGAGCACTTGCTCCAGGGTAACGATACTGACCACCGGCATGGCATACTGAGCCTGCACTTCCTGAATCGCGCTCTGCTCGCCCTGGCCGCGCTCTTGACGGTCGAGTGCGATAATTACCCCGGCGGCCTGAGCACCGCTCTGCTCAATCAGCGTCATCACTTCGCGAATCGCGGTGCCCGCGGTAATCACGTCATCAATGATCAAAATATCGCCAGCAAGCGGTGCGCCCACAATATTGCCGCCTTCTCCGTGGGTTTTAGCCTCTTTGCGGTTGAAGGCGTAGGGCATATCCCGGTCGTGATGATCGGCCAGTGCCGCCGCGGTGACTGCCGCCAGTGGGATACCTTTGTACGCCGGGCCAAACAACACATCGGCGTTTAAGCCGCTATCGACAATCGCCTGGGCGTAAAAACGCCCCAGTTTGGCCAGTGCACGACCGGTTTGAAACAGCCCTGCGTTGAAAAAGTAGGGGCTAACGCGGCCAGATTTAAGCGTAAACTCGCCAAACTTAAGCACGCCTTGCTCAATGGCAAAGGCAATGAAATCGCGCTGGTAGGGTTGTAGAGTGGTGGCCACGGCATTCCTCACTAGGCGGTAGGTTTAAATCAGTACGAAAGCAACAATAAAAGTGGGGTAAATGGCAAGTTTTACTAGCTGCCTTTACCCAAACGTCTAAACGTCGGGTATCATACAGCAGCGACGCAAAAGGGACGATTTATGAAAATTGCCAGCATCAATGTCAATGGTATTCGTGATGCCGTCGATCGTGGCTTCCTGGACTGGCTGGCTCAGCAGGATGTCGACGTGGTCTGCGTGCAGAACATCAAGGCAAAAAGTTTTGAACTGGGTGACCACATTCTGTATCCGGAAGGCTATGAAGGCTATTTCCTGGATGCCGAAGAGGACGGTTTCTCCGGTGTGGCACTCTATTGCCGCAAAATTCCCAAGGCGATTATGTATGGCCTTGGGTTTCCACAGTGTGATCATGAAGGACGTTTTCTGCAGGCGGATTATGAACGCTTCAGTATCGTCTCCTTCCTGATGCCTGACGGAAGTGACCAAAAAGCCAAACAGGCGTTTATGGAGCAATATCAGGAGTACCTGACGAAGATGTCGCGCAAACGCCGCGAATACATCCTCTGCGGTACCTGGCATATTGCCCATAAAACCGTCGATTTGGCCAACTGGTCGGATAATCAACTGACCTCAGGCTTTCGCCCGGAAGAGCGTGCCTGGATGGATCAGGTGCTTGGTCCCACCGGGTTTATCGACACCTTCCGCGAAATTAACCGCGATGCAGGTGAGTACACCTGGTGGCCGAAGCTTGACCAAGACGTGCCTCGTGAGCGCCAGGAAGGCTGGCGGATCGACTATCAGTTAGTCGGCCCCAACTTCCGCCGCCACGTGGTCGACGCGTGGATCGATTACGATGCGACCTTCTCAGAGTTCGCACCGCTAATCGTTGAGTACGACCTAGCGCTTTAGGCGCTAGGCAACGAACTTTTCCCGCGTCGCCTGTCACCCTTGCTGATTAGCCGGGGTGACAAACAACAGGCCAGCATTTAGCTGGCCTGTTGTTTTTATACGCCTTACTCTTCACACCTCACCTTCATTACCCTCGAATACCCAGCGCTTCACGCTGATGATCACGTAACGCATCGCCTGCCTTCTCGGCCAAGTCGAGCATGTCATTTAGCTCGGCACGGGTGAAGGCGCCGGCCTCGGCGGTTCCCTGTACTTCGATCAGCTCGCCGCTTTCGGTCATTACCACGTTCAGGTCGGTATCGGCCTTGCTGTCTTCCGGGTAGTCCAGATCCAGCACCGGCACGCCTTTATAAATACCCACGGAAATGGCGCTCACCAACTGCTTGAAGGGATCGCCCTTGATCTTCTTCTCGCGTTGCAGATAACGGATCGCATCGATCAGTGCTACGCAGCCCCCGGTAATCGCCGCGGTACGGGTACCGCCATCGGCCTGAATCACATCGCAATCCACAGTAATGGTGAACTCACCCAGCTTCTTCAAATTCACCGCGGCGCGCAGGCTACGGCCAATCAAACGCTGGATTTCCAGCGTGCGACCGCCTTGCTTGCCGCGGGTCGCTTCACGGCCACTACGGGTGTGAGTGGCGCGGGGCAGCATGCCGTACTCAGCGGTGACCCAGCCCTGATTCTTGCCGCGCAGCCAGCGCGGCACACCGGCTTCTACGCTGGCATTACACAGCACTTTGGTATCGCCAAACTCCACCAGTACGGAGCCTTCCGCATGACGGGTGTAATCGCGGGTCAGGCGAATCTCACGGAGCTGGTCGGCTTCGCGACCACTGGGGCGCACAACATCAGGACGCTTAGCACTGCTCACAAATATTACCTCTCGATAAACGCGTAACTGGGAAAAGCCGTCCATTGTACACGTCTGGGAGTGCGCTGATGGGCTTAACATCCAGCTAGCGTCTTGAAAGGGGCGTTTCAAGAGTAGTACGTAGGCGTCCGAAATACGTTAGCGAAATAGGAACTTATGGACGGATGGTACTTCCGTCTCACGCAACAAGGAATAGAAGCTGCTGTGCGGCTCAAAATTGGCAACAAAGCACCATATCTGCGATGTGTTCGGTGAGCAGGAAATCGGTGGCTATAAGATTTATGGGCCTCTGGTGGTATTTGCTTGGAGCCAAGGGAAAGGAAATCGCCAAGCCACTACGCCCTAGAAAATGCGGGAAACGTCGCCTATCCAACATTGCATAAGCAACCAGCCTTGCGCAAAATCAGCTTTGGTATGGTCATTATCGATTTCGCAGCAGAGGCAACAGATCATGTCATTCGATCCAAACTACGTCGCCACAATTGAAGAAATCGCGGATGCAATCACAAATGATAACGTGACATGGGCTAACCACCTATCCTACGACCCGGATGGCAACGGAGAGATGACTGCTATCTGGTTTGCAACTTTGACAAATTCGTCGTCGCTGAGCGCAGACGACATCTTTGTCATCTGAATCCTCGTGACCGTTGACGACAACAGTAGGGAATAACGGAATTGGCTAATCACGCTCCGTATGATGAACGCAAATCAATAGGCCCTACGCCCGATCTCGCCGCGAAAAGTGCGATCTGTTTGCAGTTGCCTCGCAACTCCACTGGCTCTGATGTCATCATCTATGAGAAGGATGCCGACAAGGCAATGACGCCTGCGTCAATCGTCAAACTGATGACGGCCGTCGTTGCCATCGAGATGGCAAGTAATTTCCAGTTGCCGAAAAGCTTCAAGCTAGAGATAGTTTCTGAAGATGATGTCGAAGGATCAGGTCGTAACCTTCATGCAGGAGACCGCCTTTCACTCGGCGACAGCATTGCTAACCTTTTGGTGCCGTCATCAAATGTAGCAGCCAATCTGATTGCGCGGACATTTGGTCAAATGATGCTGGGATCGAAGACAGGCACAAGTCACGACGCCGTGCAGCGCTTCGTTGCGGAAATGAACACGACCGCTCGAAATATTGGGATGACGAAATCGCAATTCCTGAACCCACACGGGTTGGCGGTACGCGGACAACGATCTACTGCCCGTGATTTATCATTGCTGGTTAAGAAATGTCTGATATATGGCCCGATTACGAGGGTTTGGGGGACCAAGGCTTTTTCTATTGGGATAACGGGACCGGTGCCGCGCAGGCTGGTTTTAAAGTCTGCTTTTCACTCCTCAACGCGACGGGCTGTACCGGAATTCTCGCTTCCGCAATATCTTGGTGGGAAAACGGGCACGCTATGGCCAGCTATATTCAACCTGGCATCTGTTTCGGCAACTAAGAGCGGAGGGATCTGCGTCTCAGTATCGCTTGGGTCACCAACAGTAGAGGAGCGATACCACGACTATTTGAAATTGGTTGACCTCAGTAATGAATTAGCACGCGGCACCGTTTGAATCTGTACCTTGCACCGCTAATGATCATCGCTCCGGGTGGGAACGATGTTTATGTTTTGTTCACGGATTTCGGACACCTACGCACTACTCATGTAATGACCCCATGAAGTAGGTTGGTTGCGTCAATCGAGACGCCCTTCGTAAAGTTTCTTGAAAGCGGCATAACGCGCAGTGTGCAGCGCTTGCATTGCCTGGTCGGGCTCTAATGTTTGTTCGCCTGGGGTGAGGCCATTGGCAACGCTGAGCACCTCACCATTGGCCTGAGCAGCGAGCGCCGCCACGGCTACTCCAAGTAGTACGGGTTCCGGCGCATCCGCCAGCACAACCCGGCAACCGGTACCGTCGGCATAGAGCTTGCGCAGCAGTGCTGAACGTCCATGCCCTCCGCTGAGGTGCAGGGTATCGATGGCATAACCATGGGCGTTCATACGCTCTATGATGGCACGGGTGCCGTAAATCAGCGAGGTGGCTGCCGCCCAATAGACCTTGATGAAGCTCTCGCGAGGAGTATCAAGGGTCAATCCCGTGATGGTGCCGCGAATTTCCGGATCCGCCAATGGCGAGCGATTGCCAATGAAGTCTGGACAAACATGGGTGTCAGGAGCTGGGTCGCCGGATGCCAAGCGTTCGAGTAGAAGGTCTGATAACGCGCCGTGAAGATCGTCGCCGAATTCACTGCTGGCTGAAAATAGTGCCGCCAGATGATCTAGAAGGGCACCGGTAATGCTTTGCCCCCCTTCGTTGGCAACAAAACCGTCGCATAGCGCCCCCGGATAAGGGCCCCACACGCCGGGTACCTCTCGCCGCACCGGCTGGGCGCCGATATGGCAGGTGGAAGTGCCGCCAATCACGGCAAGGCGGCGCTCGGGAGCATCAGCGAGGCTTCTGCCTAGCGTGCCAAGCGCACCGGCATAGGCATCAATCATGCCCACTGCGAAGGTACACCGAGTCGTCAGTCCCAAGTCATCGGCGGCTTCTTCGGTCAACTGCCCAAGTGCTACACCCACGGGAAGGGCTTGTTCGGGCAGGCGGGCGCACTCGAGTACATCCTGCATATCGATCTGGTTTAGAAAGTCGCGATCCCAGCCATGACCAGGGCGTGGGTCAAACGTCCACTTGCAGGAGAGCATGCAGACCGAGCGTTCAAGAGAGCCGGTGCATTTAAAGCCCAGCCAATCGCCTAGATCACCAGCGTAGCCGATCTTTGCATAGAGCTTGGGCTGGTGCCTCTTCAACCACATGAGCTTAGGCATCTGCATCTCAGGAGACATGACACCACCCAGATTGCGCAGCGGCGCGGCCTGGGTAGCCGTGCACTCAGCGGCTTCTGCGGTTGCCCGATGATCCATCCACACAATGATATTCCACGCCTCATCGCCCGGTGAGAGCGCTAGAGGCTTATCCTGTTTATCAAGGAGCACCAACGAGCAGGTGGCGCTCACCGACATACTGGTGATGGAATCGGACGTTACACCGGCAGCCTCGCGGGCGCGCTGGGTTGCGCTGCATACCGCGCGCCAGATATCCGCTGAGCTTTGCTCCACGTGATGCTCGGCAGGGCGATGCATTGCAATGGGTGTTTTCGCTTCGGCAAGCATCACGCCATCCGGCGTGAAAATGCCTGCTCGGGCGCTGCCCGTACCGATATCAATGCCTAGAACATGTTCTTGATGACTCATGGGAAAACCTTACTCACGACTGTTTAATAAATGGCATACGTAGTGCCATTACAATAATTAGAAAAGCCCCCCATACCGCGGTGGCTAGATGCTGGCTGGCGCCCATCAGATTCATGCCGGAAGCGATTACCTGCAGGCTCATCAAGCCCAGCACCAGTGGCAGTACGCGGCCAAAGCCACCAAAGGGGTTTGCCCCGGCCAGAAAACAGGCCAAAACCGTAATCAGTAGGTAGCTCTCGCCGTGGCCTACACGTACAGAGTTAAAGCGGGCGAGCATCACCATGCCCGCTAACCCTGCCAAAATGCCGGAAATCGTGTAGACGGTGATCAACACGCGCTTGACGTTAATGCCCGAGTACTCCGTCGCCCGAGAGTTGGAGCCCAGCATATAAATCGAAAAGCCAGTGCGGGTGAAATGCATGATGTAGATCAACCCTGCGGCAGCGGCGAGAAAGATCAGCATGGGGATTGGTATGCCCAGAAAACTGCCGCTGCCGATGGTTTGAAATACCTCCGGCATGCCTGAAATACCGCCACCGCGGGTTAAAAACTCACCCACACCCTGCAGAAAGATCATTGCCCCAAGGGAAACCAAAATGGGGTGGGCGCCCACATAGGCAACGATAACGCCAATCAAAAAGCCTGCGGCAGCGCCGACGGCAAGCCCGGCGATAATCGCCATGGGAACGCTTAGTATGCCCATGCCCGCCAGTAACCCCTGTACCAGCCAGGCGGTCATCAGCCCTGCGATATTGGCGGTAAAGGTAACCGAGAGGTTCAGGCCGCCGGAAATAATGGGTAGCAGCATCGCCAGTGAGAGTAACCCCAGCTCCGGCAGCTGCATCGACATCGAGCCAAAATTAGTGGCGGTCAGAAAGCCCGGTGCCAATAGCGAGAAGAGGCCAATACTGCCGATGAGCAGAGCCGTCATGGCGGCCACTTCAATGCTATCGCCCCCCAGGCGGAGTCCGGCCGTGGAGGGCTGTTTATTCAGGCGCTTATTCATACGTTCCTCGCCTTGGTGGTGCGGGGCAACAGGTTGCCTAGGTTGCTGGTGGTGATCGCAATCAAGATAATCAGCCCGACAATCATGCGGAAGGCGTAAGGAGTGACACCCAGCAGATTCAGGCCGTTTTGGACGACGGCGAGAAGCAGCACACCCAGTACGGCGCCGAGCACTGAGCCGCGCCCACCACCCAGGGTGGCGCCGCCTAGCACGACAGCCGCCAGAATTGGCAACTCCTGGCCTATCAAGGCGTTGGGCACGACCTCTTGTACGATATGTGCCTGCATCAGGCCCGCCACCCCCGCGCATAGACCCAGCCAGCCGTAGGCAAAGGCATGGATCTTCCAGACACTAACGCCAGAGCGGCGGGCTGACTCGGGATTTGATCCGAAACCGTAGATCGCGCGACCAAAACCGGTGCGGGCCAGAATGAACCAAGTGAGTATGACCATCACCACCATAACTGCCGCGGGTAAGTAGAGCGTGGCTGATCCGCGTTCGGCGGGTAGGTCAAGCAGCGGAACGGAGTAGTAGAGCCAATCGGGGATATCGTAGATGGACACCCCGCTGGTGAAATACATCAAGAGGCCGAAAAACAGGTTAAATGTGCCGATGGTGACGATGATCGAAACTATTCGGAAGCGATGGATCAGCAGCGCATTGAAGAGCCCCAGTAGCATGCCAACCAGCATCGAAAGCAGGATGCCAAGCAACCAGTTGCCCCCACCCAGGTAATTCATCAGCAGTGACAGCACCACGTACTGCACCACGGATGCCGCCACTGCGAAGGAAATATCTATCCCACCCGCAATCAGAACGACGACCAGGCCCACTGCAAAGATGATATTGACCGACTGATTGTTAAGCAGGTCGAACAGATTCTGAAAGGTGAGAAAGCTGTCGGTCGCTAGTGCCAACACTACGCACAGCAGCATGAGGATACTCAATAGAGTACCTTCAGTGCCGATTCTTCTGTTTAGCAGTCGTTTATGCATTGATGATCGCCTCCAGCGCTTCTTCCGTGGCCTCCGCAGGTATGACCTCGGAGTAGATGCGCCCCTCGCGCAATACGAGCGCACGGTCTGCGTTCATCCAGATTTCTCCTGCTTCATCCGAAATCAGAATGATGGCCATGCCCTGGTCGGCAAGATTTCTGATGATGTCGAAAATACCGGCTTTGGCGCCTACATCGACGCCAATCGTCGGGCAGTCAAGAATGAGAACCTCGGGTTCAGTGGCTAGCCATTTGGCGAGTGCAATGCGTTGCTGGTTACCACCGGATAATGAGGAGACCGCAAGCTCGGCATCACTCACCTTGGTTTTAAGCTGCTCAATCCAGTGGGCAGTCAGTGCCTTGATGCGCTGAGGGGAGAGAAAGAAGCGCGGTTTTTCCAGTTTTGGTAGTACTGTCACTGCGGTATTCATATTGATGGACTGGTTTTGCACCAGACCAAGATTGAGTCGGTCTTCAGAGAGGTAGGCAATGCGATGGCGCACGGCATCGCGGTTGGAGTTTAGCGTCAGCGGTTGACCCTCTTTTAGCAGCTGCCCTGAAGTGGGCTGGGTCATCCCAAAAATCGTGTGGGCTATTTCGGTACGCCCTGCGCCCAGCAAACCCGTCAGGCCAAGAATTTCACCGCGATGCAGGGTGAAAGAGACATTTTCAAATTCCCCTTCACGGCTTAAGTTTTTAAGCTCCAGTACCGGGGCTCCTTGGTGTGTTTCAGCACGAGGGGTAAACTCAAGTTCAAGCCCGGTCATCAGTGTTGAAAGTCGTGCCTGGGTCATCCCCTCGGTGGGGTAGGTGCCGACCAACTTCCCGTTGCGGAGCACGGTGACCCGTTGACACACCTCCAACACTTCCACCAGCCGGTGGCTGACCAAGACAATGGAAATGCCTTTCGCCGCCAGTGAGCGGGTAATGCCCAGCAGTGTCTGCACCTCTTTATAGGTAAGCGAGGCGGTGGGCTCATCCATAAAAATGATACTGGCCCCTGCACGCAGCACGCGGCAAATCGCAACGAGTTGACGATGGGCAATCGAAAGGTCTTCAACACGGGCCATCGGATCCAGGTCGAGGCCAAACTGCTGAATGATCTCGCGGGATTGCGTCAGCGCATCTTTGTAGGAAATAGGCCGCCAAGGCTTGGCAACGTAGTCATCGAAGACGATATTTTCCGCGACGGTCAGGTGCGGGAACAGCGCGAGATCTTGCCAGATCACATGGATGCCCCGGTTGCGCGCCTCTATCGGGCTAATGGCAGAGAGCGTTTCATCGCCAAACGAAAGCTCTACCCCCTCTTCAGGCGTGTATACGCCGTTAATAATTTTAATGAGCGTGCTTTTGCCACAACCGTTTTCACCTGCAAGGCAAAGCACCTCACCCCGGCGAAGTTCGAATTCGACATCATCGAGCACCCGGCTTTGACCGAAAATCTTGCTAACGTGACGCGCTCGAATCGCGATATCGCCCATTGGAGGCTCCTCTCTCAACATCACTGCCGCGCTCATCAGGAGCGCGGCAGCCTTTACACGATCAATAAGCGCACTCTTACAGGCCGAGCTCTGCCAGCTCATCCACGGTATCTTTGCTCAGCTTGAGTGGCTGTGAGGCAAAGATCGTTTTGCCGTCCAGGGTAATTTCACCCAGTACCGGCAATTCGGCGCCATCGGTAATCTCTTCGCCGTTATAGAGCATCTCACCCAGGGCAACGAACGCTTTGCCCGCGTCCAGAGGGCTCCACTGGAAACCACCGGTAATCACACCTTCGTGCACCAGACGGCGCCCCTGGCCAGGAGAGAACAGGCCCATAACGGCCACATCCCCTTCCAGCCCCCGCTCTTTCACGGCCCGAGCAGCGCCGATGGTTCCCTGGCTACCAAATGACATGATGCCGGCCAAATCTTCGTGGGCACGCAGTAAGTCCAGGGTGGTATTGCGGCTGTCATCGACGCTTTCGGCCACGCCGAAACGATCAGCGGCTTGGGTCAAGCCCGAGCAGTTATCATCGAGCCAGTTCACGGCAGCATCTGCCCAGGCGTTGTGAGCGGGCACGCTGAGGCCACCAACGTAAACGGCATAAGAGCCTTCGCAGCCGGTGGTGTCAGCCAATAGCTTGGCGTGCTCTTCACCTAACTGCTGCGCTGAAATCATTTCAAAGTCGTAGTCGATGTTGACCGATTCGGGGCTTTCATGGGTCAGTACGATAATTCCCTGATCACGTGCCCGCTCCAATACCGGCTCAAGAACCTCGCGATCATTCGGGACAACACCAATGACATCAACGCCACGGCTGATCAGATCCTCTATCGCACGTACCTGCAGGGCAGGGTCAGCGCTGGTGGGGCCTACCATATAGGCTTCTACTCTAAGCTCTTCACCCATTTGTTCGATGCCCATTTCCATGGCATTGAACCAGGGGATGCCACCCACCTTGGCGACCACGGCAATAGTAGGAGACTCCTGAGCCATTGCGCCGGTGCTGCCGATAATGCCTGTTAGCGTAGCTGCGGTAAGAAGTGCTTTGTATTTCATTGTGATTTCCTGCTTGCTGTTGGCTGACCCAGTCAGTGGAATAGAGTGCATTGAAGCGCTTTAATAGTGCTGCTGTACGTTGCGTCATGATCAAATAAAATGGCGCAGACGCTTCCGAGCCTCACAATGCATAGGAGCTTTACACAGTGCTGGATACGTTGAGTGGTACCTAAGCGATGCGTCATCGCTATCGTTATTGTCATTTAGTCGAGAATGCACAATCGGTTGTGCATAGCGTAGGATTGATCTATTGCATCATCACGTCAATGCTACTTTTATCTAATCGCAAGGAGCTGCCACGTGGTTAGCGACTCTTCATCCAAGCGGCTGACTATTTACGACCTGGCGAGGTTGGCAGAAACATCGCCCAGTACCGTCAGTGCCGTGCTCAACGGCACTTGGCAGCGCCGTCGCATCAGCAAGAAACTTGCCAGCAAAATTCTTTCGCTCGCCCAGTCGGAAGGCTACTCGGCCAACATGCAGGCCCGTGCCTTGCGGCGCGAACGCTCAGGTATCATCGGCATGATCCTGCCGCTGTACGACAACCGCTATTTCAGTTCGATAGCCCAACATTTCGAATCAGAAGCACGTCGACGGGGGCTGTTTGCGATTGTTTCGTGTACGAATCGAGATCCCAAGCAAGAGTGTGAAGCAGCCCGTATGATGCTGGCTTACCGTGTCGAGTGCCTGGTATGCACCGGCGCAACGGATCCGGATACGATTGCACAGATGTGTGCAGAGAGCGGCGTGCAAAGCATTAATCTCGATCTTCCTGGCAGTAAGGCACCGTCGGTGATTTCCAATAACCGTGATGGCGCGCGACAGCTTACCCATGCCATCCTCAACCGCCTTGCTGAAGAGAAGCGCAGTGATGACCCTGTGCTATTTATTGGCGGCCGTGATGAGGATCACAATACCCGCGAGCGTATTGCCGGCTTCAAGCAAGCGAGAGAGGAGGTGGGGCTGGCGACGGCGGAAGAGAATATCCTCCCCTGCGATTATGCTGCCGATAAGGCCCAGGCTGCGTTGGCAACATACATGCGTAACCGGTCTACTCTGCCCAGCGCTATGTTCGTCAACTCCACGATTTCTCTTGAGGGCATCGTTCGTGGGTTACAGCTAAATGGCTATTATCTAGATGACATTATTTTTGGTTGTTTTGACTGGGATCCTCTTGCCGCTGCCTTTCATCCGCGTTTGATGATGGTTCGGCAAAATGTGATCGAGATGATCGACCGCGTCTTCGAGCTGATTGATACGCCACCGCGGGATTCCCGTCTGCTCATAGAGGTTCAGCCAGAAATAATGGGTGTTTGATACGCTCTTTCGCACAGCATTTACTGAATCGAATGAATAGGCTAGCCATTTAGACACGACTGTTGGCAATGCTTTATACACCGTTATTCACTACCAGGATGAAACATGGCCACTTCCAGCCGCGTACACAGCATGACCACCTTTGCCCGCACCGAGCAGGCTGCCCCGTTTGGCACGCTGCAGGTGGAAATTCGCTCGGTGAACCAGCGCTATCTAGATCCTCACTTCCGCCTGCATGAAAGCCTGCGTGACCTAGAGCCAGTGCTGCGTGAAGCGCTGCGCACCCGTTTAGCCCGTGGCAAAGTCGAGTGCAGTGTTCGCTTTGAGAGCGCCGAAACCGCCCAAGCCCCCGCTGTTAACAGCGCCCGCTTAGCCGCCATTGCTGATGCGCTAACCGCCATTCAGCAGCAAGTGCCCAGCGCCGTGCCGCCCACCACACTTGCGCTACTCAACCAGCCCGGCGTGATGGAAACCCAGCACCTTGACCAAGACGCCATCAAGGCCGCCGCCAAAGCGCTGTTTGACCAAGCGCTGGATGAGCTGATTGACGCCCGTGCCCGTGAAGGGGAAAAGCTTGCCGAGATGATCACCACCCGCCTGACAGCGGTAAGTGAGCAGGTCGCCACCGTGCGCAGCCTGCTACCGCAGATTCTGGAGCGCCAACGCACCCAACTGCTGGAACGCCTGGAAGTCGCCAAAACCGAACTCGACCCCCAGCGCCTGGAAGCCGAATTGGTGCTGGTGGCGCAAAAAGCTGATGTGGATGAAGAGCTAGACCGCCTGACCGCGCATATCGAAGAAGTGAGCCACCAGCTCGCCCAAAAAGGCCCCAAAGGCCGCCGTTTGGACTTCCTAATGCAAGAACTCAACCGCGAAGCCAACACGCTCTCGTCAAAATCCGTGGTGGCTGAGACCACACGCTGCGCGGTGGAGTTGAAGGTGCTGATCGAACAGATGCGGGAGCAGATTCAGAATATTGAGTGAAGTTATCTAGCACCTGAGGAGCATGATTAGCGACTAGGTAGGGGAATCAGCTAGGCGAAAATCAGCATGTAGGTGTTGTCAATGCTCGCGCTGGGCCTGTTTGTGGGGGTCGTGCATGGGCAACTCCACCAGAGCCTGCGGCCATAGGGTGCGGGCTTTATCAAGGGTGTTATCCAAATTAGGTTTGATTGAGCGCCAGGGAGTATCGGCTTTTTTGGCCTGCTAAATTGAACGCGGTGGTGCGCTCGTTTTCCATACACACTGGTAGCCACAATGTCGTAAGCTGGTGATTGCCGCAGAATGCTCAATCGATCCATTTACCCCGCCTTTCCATTGTTAGTCTTCATCCCCTAGCAAGCCCTTCCACGGGTCATCAATGACGCTATCGCTGCCACTCAAGCCGCTCAAGAGCAAATCGCTGCATGGCACAGGAACCGGGGGATTTGCGGCTGGTTACCCACCAGGTAAATATCACCGCACTGATTGGTGGCAGCGTTGGCTCGGGTGAGATGATCGTGGTGCGTCCAATGGATGAATCGTTGCAGGTCGTGGGGCGGTTAAGCGTTAGCGGCCAATAATTTGCTTCTTATCCACATGAGACTTTATAAAGTAAAAACCGATATAGATTAGGAACTCTTTATGAAAGCCGTTGTTTTTGAGCAATTTTCCGCCCCTCCTCGCGTCCAGCAATTACCTGATCCCACCCCTGAGCCGCATGGCGTTGTGGTGAAAGTGATAGCGACAGGAGTTTGCCGCAGCGACTGGCATGGCTGGGTAGGGCATGATACCGATATCCAGCTTCCCCATGTGCCGGGCCATGAGCTGGCAGGCGTAGTCGAAGCCGTTGGTAAAGATGTAACGCAATGGCGCATTGGCGACCGCGTCACGGTGCCGTTCGTGGGTGGCTGTGGCACTTGCCCAGAGTGTCACTCGGGCAACCATCAGGTGTGCGATAGTCAGTTTCAGCCCGGCTTCACTCACTGGGGCTCATTTGCTGAGTATGTGAGTATTCACTATGCCGATGTGAACTTGGTTGCGCTGCCAGAGACACTCGACTTCGCGACGGCGGCCAGCCTGGGGTGTCGGTTTGTCACTTCCTTTCGGGCGGTCGTCGATCAGGGCCAAACATCGGCTGGGCAGTGGGTGGCCATTCACGGCTGCGGAGGTGTTGGTCTATCCGCCGTAATGATTGCCAACGCCATCGGTGCCAACGTTGTGGCCATCGATATTTCGGAGGAGGCGCTTACTCTGGCCCGTCAACTGGGCGCCGTTGCCACTGTGAATGCCGCCAAGGCGGCCAATGTGGTTGAAGCAGTTGCGGAAATAACCCGAGGTGGTGCTCACGTGTCGTTGGATGCGCTAGGGCACCCGACGACCTGCTTTAACTCGATCAGCAATCTGCGTAAACGCGGCAAGCATATTCAGGTCGGGTTGATGTTGGCTGAGAACAGCACGCCCGCCATTCCCATGAGCAAGGTCATTGCCCATGAGCTTGAAATACTGGGTAGTCACGGCATGCAGGCCCACCGTTACGACGCCATGCTGGCGATGATAGAGTCTGGGAAGCTGGCGCCTGAAAAGCTTATCGGCAAACGAATCAATCTTGAGCAGTCGATTGATGCGCTAATGAACATGGATAAGTTCGAAGGGGCGGGCGTGACGGTGGTGACCGAGTTTTGAGGAAACCGCTGAGACGTTTAATAACAATTTCCTTCAATGAAACGAGGCAAATTATTCGCTCCTCATCGGCGGGTTGAGGTTTTACGCTGGGCGTATTGATAAGGAGTAAGTTATGCCATCAGATACTATTCAATCAGCACGTCGCGTGATCGCCCAGCACCCGGCCAAGCGCGATGATATCGGCGATTTAATTACCCGGCGCCCGCTGCCGGGGCCGCAGCTTGAACAGCTCGATCCGTTTCTGTTTCTTAACCATCACGGCCCGCAGACGTATCCGGCCAATAATCGTGGCCTGCCGTTCGGCCCGCATCCGCACCGGGGCTTTGAAACGGTCACCTTTATACTGGAAGGCTCTCTGGCCCATGCCGATAGCGCCAAGCATCAAAGCGTGATCAATGCGGGCGGCGTGCAGTGGATGACCGCGGGTAGCGGCATTGTGCATGCGGAAATTTCGCCAGAGGAGTTTCTACGCGATGGTGGCCCGTTGGAGATTCTGCAGCTGTGGGTCAACCTACCGTCGCACTTGAAAATGAGCGAGCCGCGCTACGTAGGGCTGCAACAAGAATCTATTCCCGCTATCGCGTTGCCGGGTGGCGGTGAGCTGAATCTGATCGCTGGTGAGTGGCAGGGTAGCGTTGGCCCTATCAACTCACTGACTGGCGTGTTTATGTCAACGCTACGGTTGCCTGCCGGTAGCCACGAACAGTTGCCCGTGGCGTCAGGACGGCAGGTGTTTCTCTACGTGGTGGATGGCGATGTCACGGTGGGAGGCGAGCCAGTCAAGCCGCATCACCTAATTGAAGTAGATCGCACAGGTGACAGCCTCGATATCGAAGCCAGTAGCGATGCGCGGCTGCTGTTTGGTCATGGCGATGTGATCGATGAGCCGGTCTACTCCCACGGCCCTTTTGTAATGAATACCCGTGAAGAGATCGTTCAGGCGGTCGAGGACTACCAGAACGGTAAGTTCGGCGGTCTGGATGCTTAGTATTTAAAGCGGCTCGCCGCGATAGTAGTGCCACAGAAACAGCGAACCCACGCTGCGCCAGGGCGCCCAGTGTTCCACCAACTGGCGGGCCTGTTTAGGCGTGGGTTTATCGTCCATGCCTTTTAAGCGGCCCAGCGCAACCCGCAGGGCAAGGTCATCAGCGGGGAAAATATCTGGGCGTTGCAGCGAGAACATCAGGTAGATCTCAGCACTCCAACGGCCAAAACCGCGTAGCTCGGTAATCGCGGCAATCGCCTCGTAGTCGCTTAGTTGTTCCAGCCCCTCGGCGCTAAAAGTGCCTGCCAACTCTGCTTCTGCCAGCCCTTTAGCGTAATCGATCTTGCGCCAGGAAAGCCCCGCATCGCGCAGCGCTTGGCCCTCTATCTCTATTACCGCTTTAGCGTGAAGCTCGGGCAGCAGTGTATTTACACGACCCATAATCGCGCGAGCCGCTTCGGTAGATAGTTGCTGGCTAACGATAGTCGAGAAGAACGTCGCAAAGCCTTTATCACGCTCGCGAGGCGAGGGCGCTCCGACTAGCGGTAGGGCGCGGGCGATATCGGGGTCAGCCTTGGCGAGTTCAGCCATGGCGTGTTCGATCGTGTTAAAAGATGGGGTATCAGCTGGCATTATTACTCCTGGTTAAAATGAGTATTATATTGCTCACTAATTGAGTTTTTATATATTTATGAGTATTAAAATGCACATTCCGGAGCCTTAGGCTACACTATTGAGCATTAAACTGCTCAGTTATTAACTGCTCAATTAAGGTGTCCCACGTTGCTAACCATCCAGACATTTCATCATGGCCAGTGGCACGATGCCGCTGAGCTGGTGATTGAGCATCCAGCGCAAGGTCGCCGAGGGCCTGCGCGCTTGGGCTATATCACCGACTATGCCCTTGAATGGTTGGATCGCGATGATGAGCATGCTTGCAGCCTGCTTTTGCCGATTGAGCTAATGAATACCCATCAATCGCCACGCTGGTTCGCTTTTTTAGACGATATCATGCCTTCTGGGGCCAGCCGCCGTTACTGGGTCACGCAGTTGGGGATATCGGCGCTTACTGAGGCTGAACAAGATTACGCCCTATTGGCTAAAGGGACGATTGCTCCGGTGGGTAATTTACGTATTAAAGAGGCCCTTCCCGAGCGTCCAGTAGGTAGCACGCTAGAGCAGCAGCGCTTTGCCTTACGCGATGTTGTGGATCGAGATAGCGATTTTCTTGCTTATGCGCAGCAAATGGGAGCCGCTGGGGGTGGTGCGACCGGAGCTGGCGGTGAAGCGCCTAAGCTACTGCTACGCTGTTCGCCAAACGATCAGGTCTGGATCGATACCTATCAGGATGACCCGGCGAATACCGACCAGCACTATCTGGTGAAATTTCCTCGCGGCCAGCGCACCGAGCTTGATAACAATATCCTTCGCGCCGAATACCATTTCTATCATGAGCTGGCGTCACTCGGCATAGCGACGATCGACACTCAAAGGATGCGGCTACTGGAAGGCGAGCGCTATCCATCGCTGTGGTTGCCCCGCTTTGATGTTGATTACCCCGCTGGGAAGCGAACGCTGTATGGGCTGGAGTCGGTTTATTCCGCGATGAAGCGTCAGCCAGGAAGCTTCTTAAACCATTTTGACGTGATTGAGACACTGGTTGGCCTGTTGAGCCAGCAATACCGCGTTCGCGAGTTAGGAGGTCATTTTGATACGGCGAGTTTCGTGAGCGAGTGGGTGAAACGTGATCTGCTTAATGTCGCTTTTGCTAATAGCGATAACCATGGCCGCAATACGGCGCTGTTGAAAACGCCTCAGGGAATCTGGCTGGCGCCAGTCTACGATTTTGCGCCCATGAAGGCTGACCCAGAAGGTATTATTCGCACCACCACTTGGGGCGCGCCGTTTGAAGAGGGTCCTGAATTCAGCTGGGTAGCCATTACGGAGAATTTAAATGCCTATGTGCCAGCCGAGCAGTTGATGGCAGAGCTAAAAGCGCTGGGGAGTCAGTTAGCCGGGCTAAAAGAACGACTTGCTGCGCGGGGAGTGCCGGAAGCGTTGCTAGCATCGAATGCGGTGGGGTTAAATTATCTGGATGCTAAGCTGCCCCGCTGGGGACTGGTATGAAACGCAAAGAACTCTCTAGCATTGAGCGCGAGGCACTACTTATGGCGCTATTGTCCCAGCTGCTGCGGGAAGAGATCAGCTCAGGGCAGGTGCTGCGTCAACTACGCCGCGAAGTATTGGGAATGTCGCAGACACAATATGCCGAGCTGGTGGGTATCAGTCGCCGCACCTTGTCTGATCTGGAAGCCGATAAAGCAAGCCCTACACTGGCGCTGCTAAACCAAGTATTCCGCCCCTTGGGCCTGCAAACCGGCTTGGTGCCGCGTAACCGTCATCTGCGTGAGCGGTTGCTTTCAGTGGAATCCCCTAGCGCCTGACCGCCAAACACCTTATCCAAACATTTCCTATTCAACCCAACTTAACGATTGTGTTCGCCCGCTAACTTTTTAAACGCAGCATGTTTCTACTTTCGTCTAATCCTGCGATCATTTGCGCCATCGTGATACCAACCGGGCGGTATCCCAAGGAGTTAAGCATGCAGGATTCGACAGCATCGTCGTCTCAAGGGCTGGCGCGCAACCCGCGTTTGGCCGAATTTGTGTTGGCGCTGGGCGGCTTTGGAATCGGCACCAGCGAGTTCGTCATTATGGGCCTGATGAACCGTGTGGCGGGTGATTTAGCGGTAACGGTGCCGCAAGTGGGTTACGCAATAAGCAGCTACGCCTTGGGCGTGGTAGTCGGTGCGCCGCTGATTTCGGCGCTGGCCGCGCGAGTACCTAGGCGGTCGCTGTTGATTATGCTGATGCTGGTATTTGCGGTGGGCAATATTGCTAGTGCCATGGCACCAGGGTTCTGGTCATTCGTAGGGCTGCGTTTTCTGGCTGGCTTACCTCACGGCGCTTATTTTGGCATCGCCGCACTGGTGGCCGCGGGAGCCGTGCCGATAAACCAACGGGCGCGGGCTGTTTCCCGGGTGATGATGGGTTTAACCGTGGCGATTCTGATCGGTGCGCCGCTGGGTACCTGGGCGGGTAACCTGTTGGGCTGGCAGATCGCCTTTGCGGGTGTCGGTGGTATTGCGTTGCTCACCGCCCTGTTGATCCGCTTCTATGTACCGGTGCAGCCCGTCGATACTCTAGCAAGCCCGGTGCGTGAGCTTTCAGCGCTGCTTAAGCAGCGGGTGTTGGTTACCCTGGCGCTTGCCTGCATCGGCTGCGGCGGCATGTTCGCCATTTTTAGCTATGTGATGCCGACATTAACCCAGCAGGCGGGTATGAGCGAAGCGCTGGGGCCGTTGGTGCTGGTCATTTTCGGCCTGGGCTCTATTGCCGGTAACTTAATCGGCGGGCGCATGGCGGATAAAAACCTGATGCGTGCCATACCTACCATTCTGCTCTGGTGTGGCGTGGTACAAGGGTTGTTTTACTTTGCGGCGAATAACGTTTGGACGGGGCTGCTGTTTGTTGGCCTGGTGGGCACCAGTATGGCACTAGCGCCTTCATTACAAACCCGCTTGATGGATGTGGCGGAAGATGCCCAAACCATGGCGGCCTCACTCAACCACGCGGCCTTTAACGGTGCCAATGCCCTAGGGGCGTGGCTTGCTGGCTTGGCAATCAGCGCTGGCTTTAGCTGGTCGAGCACGGGCTTGGTCGGTGCGGGATTGGCACTCTGTGGCTTGGTGATTTTTGCCGCTGGGCGATGGTTGGAAAAGCGCACCTACGGCGCCGTGGCCCAGCGAGCCTAGCGTTGGCTAACGTTGCATTGTGATTGGCCAGCTGCCTAGTTATCGAACAGTGATAATTAACATGGCTAAAAAGTCGAATTCTCTCTACTGTGTAAGAGTAGTAACCCATAAGGAGATGACCATGCACATTCAGGTATTGAATTTGACACGCATATTGACCCTCGGCGCGGTGGTGGCGTTAACCATTGGCTTGGTGGGTTGTGGTACCACTACCGGAGAGCGCGCTACTAGCGGCGCGGGTGTCGGTGCTGCCATTGGCGCGGGTGCCGCAGCCGTAACCGGTGGTAGCGTCGTTCAAGGCGCCGTTATCGGCGGTGGCGTTGGTGCTGCCACCGGTGCCGCCACCGATGCAGATGACATCAATCTCGAATAAGTAATGGTTGATCTCTTAGCGACACAGCCTAAATCCGCGCATGCCCATATGAAAGTGATCCGCATGCGCGGCGTTGTAATCGGGCCCCAATACATTACCGAAGGTATGGCAGGCGCCATCCCGCGCAGCGCGTAAAAACTCACCTACCTCGCCTTCATCATCCCAGTCATTGATCAGCGTAATACGCTGGCCGTTCTCAAACTGAAATCCCACTACATCCAGCGCTTCGGCGGTGGCGTGTTCGCTGCGCCTGCCGGCTTCGCGGCCATACACGTTACGGCAGGCAAAGCTACCTACGTGGTTAACCTGGCTCACTCGGCTACCCATAATCTCCTTGGCGGCAGGCTGTAACGCGTGGCGTTCATACATGACCCACGCCAGTGCCATGGGGCAGGAAGCCACGAAACTCTGATTGAACGCGACGCCGCTAGAGTGCATGCGCACGATATTGGCAAGCGGGCAGCTCGCCGTGGGGGCGTAATCGGCCAATGGTGTATAGCGCAGCTCGCCCTCGGGGACGGTATCTAATGCAGCTAAACAGCCTGCGCGGTCGTCTGCCAAGCGGCTTAACTTAAGCTGTGTGACCGGCGTAATGGGGTCGTCAATATGCAGCGGAGCCCATGGCGCCCAGTGGCGGGGAATCTCAATGATGCCTTTTTGCAGGGCTACACCCAGCGCAATCAGGGCTAAAATAAATAGCGTACTGCGCATGCCTACCTCCCTGTATGTCACCACCAACGCTACAGTCGCCGCGCTGGGTGTGCGATACTGCGCAGCCTTGCTGCTCTGCTGCAGTCGCTCTACTTGCGTTTACTACGTTTTCCGCTACTTATTTTGCTAACTGAAGGGAAAGTACTTCATGTCCCAAGGTACGCTGTTTATCGTTTCTGCCCCCTCAGGTGCTGGCAAGACTAGCTTGGTGCGCGAGCTAATCGAAAGCCTGGATGGGATTCAAGTGTCGGTGTCGCACACTACGCGTGCCAAGCGCGAGGGTGAGGTGAATGGCGTCAATTATCATTTCACCGATGTAGCCGAGTTTGAAGCGATGATCGCGCAGGGTGAGTTCTTCGAGTATGCCAAAGTATTTGATAATTACTACGGCACCTCGCGCCAGGCAGTAGAGGTATTGCTAGCGGCAGGTCAGGACGTCATTCTGGAAATCGACTGGCAGGGCGCTCAGCAGGTACGCACACAAATGCCTGATGCAGTGTCGATTTTTATTCTACCGCCCTCCCGCGAGGAGCTGGAGCGACGTCTTGCTAGCCGTGGCACCGATGAGCATGCGGTGATTGCCCGGCGGATGCGCGATGCGGTGAGTGAAATGTCCCATTACCACGAATATGATTACCTCGTCGTTAATGATGACTTCACCACGGCGCTGCAGGAGTTACAGTCACTGGTGATCAGCCGTCGCTTAAGTCGCCCGGTAATGACCGAGCGCCACGCGCCGCTGTTGGCTGCGCTCTTGTCACAGACGCCTACGGTCGAGTAATCTATACGGTTCTACTACTTTCTATTGCGTTGCACTATTTTTGTCGCACCATTTTTTCACTGGGTCGGCGCCGTTCTCTACGGTGTCGGCCCGGTTCCGTCATAACAGGAAGGCTCCCATGGCTCGCGTAACCGTTGAAGATTGTCTTGAAAATGTTGAAAACCGTTTCAAGCTGGTGATGATTTCCACTCAGCGCGCTCGCCAGCTGGCGCGCGGCTCCCGCGATGCTCTGCTACCTTGGGAAAATGATAAACCTACGGTGATGGCGCTGCGTGAAATTGCCGCAGGCCTGGTCGATCACACTGTACTGGACGAGCCCGTTGAAGCCGCTGTTCGTCCGCGCCCGGCTATGGCGCCTACTCATATCGACGACTAACGTTTTCAACGAAACCGATAGAGGCGCGGTAGATGTTCACCATTGATGACCTGGCCGATAGACTCGGCGGCTATTTACCCTCGGATGAGATCCAGCAGGTCAAACGCGCCTTTTACTACGCTGAGCAGGCCCACGACGGCCAGCGGCGGCGTTCCGGCGAGCCTTACGTCACCCACCCGCTTGCGGTAGCGAATATTCTTGCCAATATGCACATGGATCATCAAAGCCTGATGGCCGCCATGCTGCACGACGTTATCGAAGACACCGGGGTATCCAAAAAAGCCCTGGAGGCTCAGTTTGGCAAGCCGGTAGCAGAGCTGGTAGATGGGGTATCCAAACTTACCCAAATCACCTTTGAAGACAAAGCCGTCGCCCAGGCGGAAAATTTTCAGAAGATGGTGCTGGCGATGTCGCGGGATATTCGCGTTATCATCGTCAAGCTGGCTGACCGGTTGCATAACATGCGCACCCTGGGCGCCCTACGCCCAGATAAAAAGCGTCGCATCGCCCGTGAAACGTTGGAAATTTACGCGCGAATTGCCGGGCGGCTGGGTATCAATACGATTCGTATCGAGCTTGAGGATCTCTCCTTTCAGGCGATTCACCCCATGCGCTCGGAGCGCATCAAGCGTGCGGTTGCCAAAGCGCGGGGGCACCGGCGTAGTGCCATGCGCGAAATACAGTCCTCCCTGCAAAAAAGCCTGGACGATGACGGGCTTAATGGCACCGTCATTGGACGCCAAAAGCATCTGCTGTCGATCTATAAAAAAATGCGCGACCAGCGTAAGCCCTTTGTCGAAATTATGGATGTGTTTGGCTTTCGCATCATTACCGAAGATGTGGCCAGCTGCTACCGTATTCTAGGCGTGGTGCATAACCTCTATAAGCCGGTACCGGGGCGCTTTAAAGACTACATTGCGATTCCCAAAGCTAACGGTTACCAGAGCCTGCATACCACCTTGTTTGGTTCCCGCGGTATGCCCATTGAGGTGCAGATACGCACCCGTGAAATGGAGGCCATGGCCAATAACGGTATCGCTGCCCACTGGCTTTATAAAGCGGGGCAGACTTCCCATCCGATTGCCGAGGGCAGCCATGCACGTGCTCGCGCCTGGGTTAAGGGCCTGCTGGAAATGCAGCGCCACGCCGGCGACTCGCTGGAGTTTATCGAGCACGTTAAAAACGACCTGTTCCCCGACGACATCTACGTTTTCACGCCTAAAGGCGATATTATGGAGCTGCCCCAGGGCGCTACCGTAATCGACTTCGCCTACACCGTGCACACGGATATCGGCAATAACTGTATCGCTTGCCGCATTGATCGCCATTTGGCGCCGCTCTCGACGCGCTTAGAAAGTGGTCAGACGTTGGAAATTATCACCGCCCCCGGTGCGAAGCCCAATATTACCTGGCTCAATTTTGTGACCACCGCAAAGGCGCGTTCGGCAATCCGTCACGCGCTTAAATATCAGCAGCAGACCGAAGCGGTCATGCTGGGACGACGGTTGCTCAATAAAGCCCTGGCGCCGTTCGATACCAGCCTGGAAGAACTGGATGAGAGCGCGCTTAAGCGCGCCTTCAAAGAGTTGGATGTCTCTTCTGAAGATGCTCTGTTGGAGTCGCTCGGAATGGGCAACCGCATGACCCACGTGGTGGCACGCCGCCTAGTGGCTGCGGCGCATGGCGAAAGCTATGAGCACCCTGTAGGCGGGGAGGGCAGCAAAGCCGTCATGATCAGCGGCAGCGAAGGCATGGTGATTAATTTTGCGCGCTGCTGTCATCCGCTACCAGGCGACCCCGTGGTGGGCCACCTTTCCACAGGCAAAGGGTTGGTGGTGCATCGCGCTGAGTGTAAAAACGTAGTGGATAAGAACTTCGCCGATAAAAACGACCCTGATAAGCTCTTCGCGCTGGAGTGGTCGGACACCATTGATGAAGATTTCCCGGTCGCGCTGCGTATCGAAATTGAGAGCCGTCGTGGGCTAGTCGCAGAGCTTGCCGGGCTGGTCACCGATGCCGATGCCAATATTGAGCGGATTGGTATTGAAGAGCGCGATGCCCACCTTTCCACCGTCAATCTGACGCTGTCGGTGAAAGGTCGTGTGCATTTGGCACGCATCATTAAACGCATCCGTAACCTTCCCAACGTTGGCAAAATTACCCGACTCGCTAATTAATACTATATATAACAACATGCTGATATAAGTCGGCAGCGATCGTTATTTTTCAGTATCAAATAATTAAGTGTTACCCATTACAGGAGAGAAACAACGTATGAGCAATAAGGCCGTTATCAACACCAGCAAAGCCCCCGCGGCTATTGGCCCTTACTCCCAGGCTATTAAAGCGGGCAACACGGTTTATCTCTCTGGTCAGATCCCGTTGGATCCTGCGACCATGGCGATTGTGTCAGAGGATTTTGAAGCTCAGGCACGCCAAGTTTTCACCAACCTTCAGGCAGTGTGCGAAGAAGCAGCGGGTTCGCTAAGCGATATCGTGAAGCTGAATCTGTACCTGGTGGACTTGGATAACTTTGCGATTGTTAACCAAGTCATGGAGGAGTTCTTCACCGCTCCTTTCCCCGCCCGCGCCGCCGTTGGCGTCAAAGCACTACCCAAAGGCAGCCAGGTGGAAGCGGAAGCGGTGATGGTGATTGGCGACTAGGCTTTGTTTAGCGCTAGCAGCCTGTCGGGCTTGACCGATCGTCGCGAGAAGCACGGATTTTGAGCCAAATTTATCGATCGATTGAGGCGAATAGCGCGCTATTTAACGAAATCGATCGAATAAAGTTGGCCAAAATACCGGGATTCGCAGTAGATCAGTGTTAAGTCCGACAGGCTGCTAGAAAGCCGCCCTCTTTGAGTACCTGTGCATAGCCTTCGCGGTAGCTGGGAAAGCGGAACTGATAACCAGTGCTCAATATGCGCTGGTTATCGCAGCGTTTGCTCGTTCGCCGACGTAAAGGGGACTGCATGGTCTCTGTGGCCTCTACTTTTAACTGCTCGGCCAGCCACATCATTACGTTATGCATGGTGACCGGTTCGCAGTCGCTGCCCAGGTAGATATCATCCAGCGTCTCACCGCGCTCCTGATAGCGAATCAGGTGGGCAATAATACCTGTGCAGTCGTCGCGGTGGATGCGATTGGAGTAGACCACAGGAGTGATCGCAGCCACGCGGCCTTCAGCAACCTGATGAATCAGTCGATCGCGGCCAGGGCCGTAAATGCCGGAAAAGCGAATCACCGTGCCCGGCAGGGGGTGATTGATCAGCGCCTGCTCAGCCTCGCACATTAGGGTGCCAGAGAAGCTAGTGGGGTCGGTGGGGCTCTCTTCGTTAACGACCTCACCCTCCTGCTGGCCATGCACGCTAGTTGAAGAGACGAAAAACACCCTACGTGGAGGCGTTTTGTGCTGCTCCATCACGCTCAGCACGCGCTTTAAACCTTCCGGATAGGCGCTTTGATACGCGCTCTCTTCGAAACGGTCAGCGCTGACGGTATAAACCACATAGTCAGCCTGGGGCAGGCTTTTGGCATCGGCCTCTTCAAGGCTATCCAGATCTAACGCCAGCGGTGTAATGCCGGTGTCTTTTAAGGCTTCCACGTTGCGGCGTAGGCCAATCACTTGGTGCCCTTCTTCAAGCAGCTCGCGCCCAAGGTTGATCCCTAAATCGCCACAGCCGATAATCAGTACGGTTAGCTTCACCGTGCTCACTCCTCTTGATTAATATTCCCTATTAGATGCAAAGTCTCTACCAACGATGACATTGAACCGAGATATTGTCGGTTGAGAAGACCGACGGCAGAGCTTGCTTGTCCTTTTCCGTCTCGCTGACTGTCATGATGCAAGGCCTTGCATACATCACTTTACTTTTTTCATACAAGCCCTAGTCACGAGTTGCTACGAGAGGATGCCACTGGCACCGCTATGACTTTAACAGAACTTCGCTACATCGTAACCCTTGCCCAGGAGCGTCACTTTGGCCGTGCGGCGGAACGCTGCCACGTTTCACAGCCCACGCTCTCGGTGGCGGTGAAAAAGCTGGAAGAAGAGCTCGAAACGCCGCTCTTTGAGCGTTCCAAATCCACCGTCCAGGTTACCCCGCTGGGTGAAAAAATCGTCGCCCAGGCCCAGCGTGTGCTGGAGCAGAGCAGCCTGATTTTTGAGCTCGCCAGTGCGGGTAAAGATCAGTTGGCCAACCCGCTGCGCATTGGGGCGATTTACACCATTGGGCCCTACTTGTTTCCCCATCTAGTGCCTGCCCTGGCGAACGCGGCCCCGCAAATGCCGCTGTATATTGAAGAGGGCATGACCGGTACGCTGCGCGCCAAGCTAAGAAGCGGTGAGCTGGATGTGATTATTGTGGCATTGCCGTTTACTGAAACCGATGTGGTCACCAAGCCAATCTACGACGAAGCCTTTGAAGTTCTCATTCCCGCTAACCACCCATGGGTCGAGCGGGAGGCGATCAATAAAGAGGACTTACTCGAAGAGCGCCTGCTGCTGCTCGGCGAAGGGCACTGTTTTCGGGATCAAATTCTGGAAGCCTGCCCGGCGATTACCCAAAAACTCAACAGCCCCAACAATACGCTGATCGCCGAAGGCGGGTCGCTGGAAACCATTCGCCATATGGTGGCCTCTCGATTAGGTATTACGGTGCTGCCGCAGTCGGCGTTGGGCACCGACCAGTATGAAAATGCCATGCTGGCCAGTCGACCATTTGTGGAACCTGCGCCGTCGCGCACCGTGGCGATCGCCTGGCGGGCGAGCTTTCCCCGTCCCAAGGCTATTGAGGCGCTGATTCAGGCGATCAGCCACTGCCGCCAACCTACTAAAGCCGTGAAAAGCGCCCTATGAGTGATCTTTCCGCGCCCATCACCGCGCTGAAGGGCGTGGGCGAAGCGCTGGCGCTGAAACTGGGTCGATTGGGTATCGAGCAGGTAAGCGACCTGTTGTTCCACCTGCCGCTGCGCTATCAGGATCGCACGCGGCTTACGCCTATTGGCCTGCTGCGTGCAGGTCAGGAGGCGGTGATAGAGGGCGAAGTGACCGCTTGCGACGTAGTCAAAGGGCGCCGCCGCAGCCTGCTGGTGCGCCTGCGTGATGCTAGCGGTATTTTGAGCCTGCGGTTTTTTCACTTCTCACCGGCCCAGCAGCAACAGATGCGCCCAGGTGCGACCGTGCGCGCCTTTGGCGAAGCGCGGGCTGGGGCGACCGGTTTAGAGATCTACCACCCGGAATACCGGCTCAGTGGCGGTAGTGAGACCCCGGTGGAGGAGTATTTCACGCCTATTTATCCCACCACCGAAGGGTTGAACCAGCCGCGGCTGCGTGCTCTGGCTCAGCAGGCGCTCGGTTTACTGGACAGCGCCCCCGAGGCCTTGCCCGATGTAATACCCGATGCCCTGCTTCAACGCTTTCAGTTGCCAGGCCTACACGCCAGTCTGCACTTGCTGCACCAGCCGCCTCCCGATGTGAATATAGAGCAGTTGACCAGTGGCCAGCACCCGGCCACTCGGCGGCTGGCGCTGGAAGAGCTGCTCACCCACCAACTAAGCTTGCGCGAAGTTCGCCTGCGTATTCAGGCGGATGGCGCACCGACGCTACCCTCTGGGCGCAGTCTGCAGGCGCGCTTTTTGGCCCAATTACCGTTTGCCTTAACCGGTGCCCAGCGCCGCGTTCTGGAGGAGATCAGCCACGATTTAAGTCGCCCGGCACCGATGCTGCGGCTGATCCAGGGCGATGTCGGCTCGGGAAAAACCGTGGTCGCCGCCATGGCCGCGCTGAGCGCCCTGGCGGGCAACTGCCAGGCGGCGATCATGGCGCCGACTGAAATCCTCGCGGAGCAGCACTACCGCTCGTTTAAAGCCTGGTTTGAGCCGCTGGGGATCGAAGTGGCATGGCTGGCGGGCAAGCTCAAAGGCAAGGCACGGCTGGATGCCAAGGCGGCGATTGCCGATGGGCGTGCGCGTATGGTGGTGGGCACTCACGCACTGTTTCAGGACGACGTGCACTTCCAGTGCCTGGGATTGGCGATCATTGACGAGCAGCACCGCTTTGGCGTGCATCAGCGCCTGGCGTTACGCGAGAAGGGTGAGGCGGGCGGGCTAACCCCACACCAGTTGATCATGACTGCCACGCCGATTCCGCGCACTTTGGCCATGAGCGCCTACGCGGATCTGGATGTCTCGGTGATCGACGAGCTACCCCCCGGCCGTACACCGGTAAAAACCGTGGTGGTGCCCGACGAACGCCGCCCTGAAGTGGTTGAGCGTATTCGGCTGGCCTGCAGCGAAGGCCGTCAGGCGTATTGGGTGTGCACGCTGATCGATGAATCCGAGGTGTTGCAGTGCCAGGCCGCCGAGGTTACCCGCGATGAGCTAACCATAGCGTTGCCTGAGTTGGCGGTGGGCTTGGTTCACGGGCGCATGAAGTCGAGCGAGAAAGCCGAGGTGATGACCGCCTTCAAAGCGGGGGAGCTGGATTTGCTGGTGGCCACCACGGTGATAGAGGTGGGGGTAGATGTACCCAACGCCAGCCTGATGATTATCGAAAACCCCGAGCGTCTGGGGCTTTCCCAACTGCACCAGCTACGCGGCCGGGTAGGGCGTGGCAGCACGGAAAGCTTCTGTGTGCTGCTCTACCACCCGCCGTTGTCGAAAAGCTCCCGCCAGCGCTTGGCGGTCATGCGCGAAACCACCGATGGCTTCCGCATCGCCGAGAAAGACCTGGAAATCCGCGGCCCCGGCGAAGTGCTCGGCACCCGCCAAACCGGCCTTGCGCAGATGAAAATTGCCGACCTGGAACGCGATGCCGACCTGCTAGAGCGGGTAACGGCCATGGCCCAAACGCTGCAGGGCAGCCCAGACGTTACCGCTGTCCTGGTGCGCCGCTGGCTTGGCGAGGCGGCAGGGCGCTATGGGCAGGTGTAGTTAGCTTGGTTAGACGCTAGCGGTGCTTGGCGTATGCTCTTCACTTCCCACCAGACGATTCGCAGCTTCACCCAGCGGGGCGAGCTGCTCGGTAATAAGGCGTAGCTGGCTTTGGATAGGGCGGTAGAGCGTGACGGCTTTTTCATCTGCTGATAGCGCACTTTTCTCTTCTAGCTGGGCTAATAACTCGGCAGCTTGATCCGCTAGTGGCTCAACCGGCTGGCGCTGGTTTAATCGCTCGGCGATTTGTCCCAGCAGCTCACCAATACGTTTTGCTACCGGCACTAGCGTGGCATCGTCTTCATCGTCTGCCAACTGGTGGCGATGGGCGCCCAGTGCAGAGAGGTGGCTGAGTAGGGTATTGGAGAGCACCAGAAAGCGCAGTCCGTTGTCCGCGTCCAGTTTCCGGTAATGCCCCGGCTCATGGAGCATATTGGTGAGCAGGGTGGAGAGCGCTGCATCGGCGTTATGGGCATTGCGCCGCGCCAGGCGATAGGCCAAGTCATCCTGCTTGCCCTCCTCGTACTGGTGGATAATCTCCTCCAAGTAGCGGCGGTGGTTATTGAGCGCGTTGGCGGCTTCGCGATAAAGCCTGCGACCCTGCCAGTCGGGCAGAATAAAAAACACCGCTAAGCCGGCGATGAGTGAGCCAAGCAGGGTATCGAGCAGCCGCGGTAGGATCAGGTTATAGCCGTCGCCTACCTGGTTGAAGCTGCACAGCACGAGCAGGGTGATAGAGGCAGTAGCGATTACATAGTGTTTTTCGCGGTTAGCGAAGAACGAGACCCCGGCGGCCACGGCTATCATGCTCTGCACCAGCGGGTGCGGAAAGAGGCTGATCGACGCCCAGCCCACTACCAAGCCAAGTACCGTGCCCATTATCCGTTGGGACAAAAACCGCCGTGTGGTGGCAAAGTTGGGTCGGCAAACAAACAACGTGGTCAGCAGAATCCAAAAGCCCTGCTCGGGGTCGATCCACTGCATCAGCCCATAGCCGGTCGTGAGGGCAATGGAGAGCCGAACTGCATGGCGAAAAGTGGGGGAGCCGAGAGTAAAGTTTAGGCGCACCCGCTTCCACGCTTCCTGCACACTCGACGGCGAGCGGTCATACAGTGAACTGTCGCGCCGCTCATCGCTGACGCCGGGGTTGTGGGCGCTGGCGAGCTGGTTTTCCAGGGTGGCCAGGTTCTCTGCCAGCGCGCTCAATGGGTAAAGCAGTGGGAGCCACTCGGGCTTGCCACGGCCGCGCAGGTTCTCAATCGAGGCGTGAAGGTCAGCCAGCGCCTCTTCACTCTGCTGATGATCAAACGGTCTATTGAGTAGCAGCGATTTGGCTAGCTGACGGCAGGAGCGCCCTTGTTGATCCAGCAGCCGCTGGCAGCGAAACAGCACATCATGGTGGAAAAAGGCTTTGCTGAGCGCGCTGTAGGGGTAATGGGTGGAGCTGGCGCGTTCGTGAATATCCTGGGCGATAAAGTAGATACGCAGGTAGCGGTTGAGTTTTTGGTCGCCGCGCTGGCCTTCAAGCCGCCTAAAAATCATCTCTTTGGCTTGATTGAGCGCAGCGACGACTTTGCCGTTCTGGCGCGCCAAGGCCACCCGGCGGGCTTCCACATCCACACCGCGCACCGGTTCAAACAGCGCCGATTTCAGTATCAGAAACTCACCCAGCGCTTTGTACACCCGTGCCATGCTCTGCTTGACCGGTTGGCGCGAAAACAGTGCGCACCACACCACCGAAATTAGCCCATACCACACCGCTCCAGCCAACAGCAGCAGTTGGCGCGCCGCCACGTCTTCATCCACCCCGCCGTGCTGCTCGATGTTGATCATCGAGTAGATCGAGAGTATTAGCGTGCCGGAAGCGATGGTGGCATAACGCTGTCCGATTGCTCCGAGCATAATCAGGCAAAAGGTCGAAAGCCCCAGGCCCACTACAAATAGCCAGGGCCAGGGAAATAGCCACTGCACGATAAAGGAAGCTGACGTAAAACACACCAGCGTTACCAGCAGCGCCTGAAGACGGCCTTGCCAGCTGTCGTCAGTTTCAGACAGCGCGCAGGCGATAATGCCGAGAAAAAGCGGAATGACCAGCGCTACATCGCCCATTAAGCCGCTAAATAGCAACGCACCGCTGAACGCTATAAAGACGCGCAGGCTGTAGGCGAATTTATCGAGAGTCCAAAGGCGCCGTAGCGGCAAAGATATGGGCATAAAGGCTCTTATAGGTGGTTGTTAGACTTTAGTATAAATGCGTAGGCGTTGGATGTCGCTACTCAGCACTCAACGTTTGGGTGTTCTAAAAATTAGCGCACTAAAGCCCTATGATTGAAACAGTAACCTTTCGATACTCGGAGTGACTCTAAAAAAAACAGGGACACTCCTATGGATATCAAACTGCTGCTGGACTGGCGTCTTCACCTAACGGTGATCGTGACGTCGATGTTTGCCGAGTGGGTCGGCATCGTACGTATCCCCCTCGGGCCTGGAACGCTGCTGTTACTACCGCTGCTCTATGCTTTTATCATTGGCGTTCTGTTCAACCCTCATCTTTTTTCGGCAATGGGCAAAGTCATTCCCAAGCCGGTCAGCAATGCGGCTGGCCCGATTATTCTAATCGCCATCCTGCCGTTTATCGCCAAATTCGGTTCCACCATTGGCCCAGCGATCGAGCAGATCATCGCCGCCGGCCCTGCACTGATTCTCCAGGAATTGGGTAATCTGGGCACCATGCTCATAGCTCTCCCCTTTGCAGTATTAGTCCTCAAAATGGGACGTGAAGCGATCGGTGCCACTTACTCTATCGCCCGTGAGCCCAATATTGCCATTATTTCAGACCGTTACGGGCTGAGAAGCCCTGAAGGTATCGGCATTATGGGCGTTTACGTAGTGGGCACCATGTTCGGTACGCTCTACTTCGCCTTAATGGCGGGCTACATCGCCTCGCTGGATATTCTCGATATTCGTGCTCTGGCCATGGCCTGCGGGGTGGGCAGTGGCAGTATGGTGGCGGCGTGTTCAGCAGCTTTAGCTGAAGCGGTACCCGCATCCAAAGACGAACTACTCGCCTTTGCCGGGGCAAGCAACCTGCTTACCTACGCCACCGGTCTGTATATCTCGCTATTTATCGCGCTACCGATCACCGAGTGGATGTACAAGCGCTTAAAAGGCTCGCGCCAGGAGGTTAGCCATGAAAACTCATGAGAGCCCAATCGATCAGTTCGATGCTGAGGCGTTAAAAGAGCTACGTCCCGAAAATCAGCTAGGCAAAACCGCGTTGGTACTGGCGGCAGTGTGTGTGGCGGCGTGGTTTAGCAATATCGTCAACGGTTCACCTTTATTAGATGCGCTGCCCGGCATGTTGATTCTGTATGCCATGGTCATTATCGGCTTGGTGGTTGGGCGGTTTTGCCCTTTTTACCTGCCCAGCGTGGCCTGGGTGTCGCTGGTGAGTATTATCGCGACGCTGCCGTTCTTCCCCGGTAATGGCTGGATAATCGCACGGCTGGCTGAAGTGGATTTCCTGGCAGTGGTCACGCCGGTACTGGCCTACGCAGGGCTGGCGCTTACCGGTCGTGAGTTTGCCATGTTCAAGCAAACTGGCTGGAAGCTGGTGATTGTGGCCCTGCTGGTCTTTACCGGTACCTTTATTGGCTCTGCCGTTGTCGCCCACTTGATGCTTTAAGGACAAGCCGATGACTGCTTCAGTAGACTTACCGAATTGCGCAGAACTAAAAACGTGGCGCCATGATTTCCACCAGTACCCGGAAACGGCTTTTGAGGAGCATCGCACCAGTGCGCGTATTGCCGAGCTGCTGACTGAGTGGGGATTTGAGGTAACCACCGGGATTGCCGGAACGGGTGTGGTAGCCGCGTTGGATGGTCAAAAAGGTGAAGGTAAAACCATCGGCCTGCGGGCCGATATCGACGCCCTGGATATTCGTGAAGAGACTGCGCTTGCCTACGCGTCGCAAACGCCGGGCAAAATGCACGCTTGCGGCCACGATGGACACACCACCATGCTGTTGGGCGCTGCCTGGGCGTTAAAGCAGCAGCCGGATTTCAAAGGCCGGGTGGTGTTCATCTTTCAACCCGCCGAAGAGAACGCAGGCGGCGGGCGGGTGATGGTTGAAGAGGGCCTGTTTGAGCGCTTCCCCATGGACGCCGTGTACGGCCTGCATAACTGGCCGGGTCTGCCGGTAGGCGTCGCCGCGGTGCACGATACCGACGTCATGGCCGCCTTCGATATCTTTAGCCTGACGCTGACTGGCAAGGGCTGCCATGCGGCGATGCCCCATTTAGGTACTGATACGGTTTTGGCGAGCTGCCAACTGATCAGCCAACTGCAAGGGCTGGTGAGCCGCGAAACGCCACCGGACAAATCTGCCGTGCTGAGTATTACCAGCATTAACGCAGGGGATACCTTCAATGTGATTCCCGAACAGGTGGCGCTTCGCGGCACGCTGCGCTGTTTTGATATGGCGCTTAAAGAGCACTTGGAGGCACGTTTTAAGCAGGCGATTGCCAGCTTGGCAGAGTTTCACGGCTTAACCGTTGAGCTGGATTATCAGCGCTGCTATCCCGCCACTATCAATACCCCTGAACATGCCCAGCACTGCGCCTCGGTGCTGGAAAGCTTACTCGGCAGCGACAATGTGGTGCGCAACCCGCCGCCCAGTATGGCCTCTGAGGATTTCTCGTTCCTGCTGGCCGAGCGCCCAGGTGCCTATATCTGGATGGGCAATGGCGAGGAGTCCGCTTCGCTGCATAACCCCCGCTATGACTTTAACGACGCGTTGCTGCCGCTGGGCACGCGCTACTGGGTGGAGCTGGTAAGGGCGTTACTCGTCTAAATTCCTGACTTAATACACGTTATTCGCTCTCTGATGCCCTCTGGGTAGGGGAGCGTCTACCCGGAACATAGCGTCTTCATGACGTTTAAAGGAGCTTTACTATGTCTTTAGTCACCACCCCTTTATCGATTACCGTCATTGGTTTGGGGCAGATGGGCGGCAATATGGCGCTCACCCTCAAAGCAGCAGGGTTTGAAGTAACGGGTAGCGATGTATTTGAGCAAGCGCGATCGCGTCTTGCTGCTCAAGGACTAACCGTTGTGGCTCCCGAAGAATTACCCGCTAGCGACGTTTACCTGCTGTCGTTGCCCACCTCTGCCCATGTGCGTGAGGTGATCGAGCAATCGCCAGGCCTGCTTGACCTTGCGCCGAAAGGTAGCGTGATTGTCGATACCTCCACCAGTGACCCCGCCGTGACGCGTGAACTGGCCGAAAAAGTAACCGCAGCGGGCCTTCTATGGTTGGATGCCCCGGTCAGCGGCGGCCCGAAAGGCGCTGCCAGCGGCAAGCTAGGGATGCTGTTAGGAGGCGATGAACGCACTATCGAACGGGTATTGCCGATGCTGGAAGCCATGTCGGCCAAGCGTACCCATGTGGGCGGCCCGGGCAGCGGCCATGTGGTCAAGCTTGCCAATAACTACCTGTGTGCCGCGCACTTGTTAACCACCGCCGAAGCCGTTGCTATGGCAGTCAAGGCGGGCGTTGACCCCGCGGCCTGCTTGGCGGGCCTTAACAGTGGCTCGGGGCGCAGCGCGGTCAGCGAGGTGAACTTCCCAGAGTGGGTGTTGAGTGAGCGTTTCGACTCAGGCTTTACCACCGGTTTGATGCGTAAGGATTTACGTTTGGCCCGGGATGCCGCTGAGCAACTGGATATCCCCTCGCCGCTGTTACAAGCCGTGGTCGATGCCTGGCACGCGAACCCCGAACAACCAACCGATAGCGATGACTTTAACCATATCACCACGCCGATATTAGCTCGTGCCAGCCAGGCGGAGGAGCAGTAATGAACGCACTTAGCCAACATGCCCAAGATCACCTTGCCACGCTACTCGAAGGTTTTGGATTAACGGCCACCACGCTGCTGAGCAACTGGGTTGATGGCGGTTTAGTGGCAGGAGAGGGGGACGTGATCACCCTGACCAATCCAGCCACCGGCGAAACGCTGGTGAGCTATCGCGATGCGGGTGCTGGACTGATTGAGCGTGCTACCCAAGCGGCACAGCGAGGCCAACGCGAATGGATGGCGCTAACCGCCAGCGAGCGTGGACGGCGCATGAATGCCGCCATACGCGGCCTGGCGGGCCATGAAGAGGCGCTGGCTCAGCTGGAAAGTGTGGTGGCCGGTAAGCCGATTCGTGACTGCCGGGCTGAAGTAGGCAAAGTACGCGAGATGTTCGAGTACTACGCGGGTTGGTGCGACAAGCAGCATGGCGAAGTGATTCCAGTGCCTACCTCGCATCTTAACTATGTGCGCCATGTACCTTACGGCGTGGTGGGGCAGATTACCCCCTGGAATGCCCCGATGTTCACCTGTGCCTGGCAGTTAGCCCCTGCCATTGCGGCGGGCAATGGTGTGGTGCTAAAGCCTTCCGAACTGACGCCCTTTTCATCGGTGGTGATTGCCAAGCTACTTGAAAGCGGCGGACTTCCTAAAGGGCTGATCAATATCGTCAACGGGCTGGGCAAGTCGACCGGCGCAGCGCTGACCGACCACCCTGCCATCAGCAAACTGGTGTTAGTGGGCTCTCCCCAGAGTGGTCGCATGATTGCTGAAGCGGGCGCGAGGAGGTTGGTGCCCAGCGTGTTAGAGCTGGGGGGCAAATCCGCCAATATTGTGTTTGCCGATGCCAAGCTGGATGAAGCTGTCGCGGGTGCCCAGGCGGCCATTTTTGCCGCCGCCGGCCAGAGCTGTGTGGCGGGCTCGCGGCTGTTGATCGAGCGCCCGGTGTTTGAGCAAGTCACCAGCCGTTTGGCGCGGGCGGCGGAACAGATTTCGGTGGGCCTGCCTAACGATGAAGCGACCCGCATGGGGCCTTTGCAGAATCACCGCCAATTTGAGCAGGTCACACGCATGATCGACGCGGCGGTAGCCGCTGGCGCAACGTTGTTAACGGGCGGTAAACGGCCAGAGGGATTACCTACCGAGGCTCAGGGCTACTTTATCGCCCCTACCGTGCTGGTCGATGTCACGCCGGATATGGAGATTGCTCAACAAGAAGTGTTCGGTCCGGTGCTGGTGGCCATGGCCTTTGACAATGAAAATCAGGCCATTCAGCTCGCCAACGAGACCCGCTTTGGCTTGGCTGGCGCCGTTTGGAGCCAGGACGTAGCGCGAGCGCATCGCGTAGCTGGGCAACTGCGTGCTGGTACGGTATGGATCAATAGCTACAAGGCGATCAGCGTGATGTCACCGTTTGGTGGCTTTGGCGATAGCGGCTTCGGTCGCTCCAGCGGCTTGGATGGCCTGCGCGAATATACGGTGCCGCAAAGCGTCTGGGTGGAAACAGCCCCTGAAGCCAGCGTGGCGTTTGGTTACGGTAGTGGTGTTGGTTGATCGCTTACCGAGCCTGGGGCGCGAAACGCCTGCATCCAGCGCTGCAGGTGGCGTAGCAGCAGAATGCTGGCCTTGGGCTGTTGGCGGCCTACCCGCGTGACCATGTGGGCCTGGGAGCGCTGAAAAAGCGGATTATCTACCGGGCGCGCCACTAACGTGCCGAGCTCTAAATCGTGGGCGACGGCAAAGGCGGGTAGCAGTGTAATCCCCATACCGCTGCGCACATATTGGGCCAGAATCACCATTGAGTTGGTATTCATCGCCATGCGCGGGGCTATACGCGACTGCTGAAAGGCTTGGTCAACCATTTGACGCACCCCATGGGTAGTGTCCCACATGGCCATGGGCTGGTCGCTAAGCTGGGTAAGCGTGAGCGGCGCCGTTTGGCTGGTTAACGGGTGGTCGGGCGGCAGAATGACCATGAGTGGCTGAGGAGTAGATGACCAGAAACGCAGCTGGGGATGGGTACGCTCATGGAACATCAAGCCGATATGACTGTGATCGCCGACAACAGCGTCAATAATGCCCGAGGTGCCTGCGGTATGGATATCGAGCTGAATGCCCGCATAGCGTTGGGTAAATTCATGCAGTGGGGAGGCTACTAGGTCACTGACAAACCCTTCTCCGACGGTAAGCGATATCTTGCCGGTTTCCATGCGTTGGTAGGATTCAAGTGACGCAATAAACCCTTCATCAAGGGCGCCGCGGCGCTCGCAGTACTCAAGCAGCATTTCGCCTACCGGAGTAGGCGAAATGCCGTCGCGCTGACGCTCCATAAGCGTCGCTCCCAAGGCTTCTTCCAGCAAAGCAATTTGCCGGCTTACCGCCGAGGGAGCAATATCCAAGCGCGCCGCTGCGCGGCGCACGGAGCCAGACTCAAGGGTAACGCGAAAGTAAACGAGGCGTTGATGAGGTATGTCCATCGATAGCTTTTATACCTCTACCTTGTTCAGCCTAAATTTATTTAATCTAAGCCGTTACCCTATGCCAATCGTAAACCGCTACAAATACTTGAGTAGTTTTTGCAGCTTATTCATATCGGCGGAATCACCCACTAAGCGCACGTCGCCGTTTATCATGCCGTCGAGAAAGGCCTGCTGTGTTGGCTTTTTGAGCACTTTCAAGGCGGTATTCTGATCACGGAAGCGTAGCTCAAGATCTAAGTCCACAGGCAGCCCTTTGCCGGTACTGATACTTTTCGGTGTCATCCGGTAGTGGCGGGCAATACTTAGATCTTCCGTGGCAATCCCCCAGTCCAGGCCGCGCATGCGTTCTAACTGTTCACGAAAGCGCGGCTTGCGGCGCAGGGCACGTTTGAGCAGTACGCCCAGTAGCCACAGCGTCAGCTTGAGCTTCATTAAGAAACGGCGTCCTTAAGTCCTTTGCCTGGCTTAAAGGCAACGTTTTTGCTGGCCGGAATCTGCAGCGGGGCACCGGTTTGCGGATTTTTGCCGGTACGTGCTGCGCGCTCACGTACCGTGAAGGTACCAAAACCAATCAAAGCGACATCTTCGCCCTTAGCAACGCTGTTGGTGATCTCATCCAGAATAACGTTCAGCACTTGGCCAGCTTTATCTTTGGATAGGTCGGCACTTTCAGCGATGGCTGCAGCGAGTTCAGGTTTGCGCATAAGGAATCTCCCCTTTTTAAAAGAAATCAAACATCAAACAAATGCATGTTGTTGGGTGCGTAGCCGATTAGGTTAACTTCTCTAGCCTAGTCGTGAACGCGACGAAAATCAGCCTAGCAGTGCAGGTGCTGCTCTGGAAAGCTCCACTTTCCTTCTCACGCAGCCGCCTGTCAACGCAAAACCAATCAAACGACCGTCTTTATTTTCAGCCAAGGCACTGATATCACCGCCTTCGCCTTCAATTCGCCAGTGCTCAGGCGTGTTCGTTGGCGGGTAGGCCACCACTGGTAGCAGCGGCGTTTTAACCACTACCGGCCAAGCACCGAAGCTAACCGGCGTGGGCGCGCCTGAAAGGGTTGCCGCCAGCGCCTTAACGCTGGCTTGTAGTGGCTGCACGTACATGGCATTAACACCGTCTACGCAGGCTGCATCGCCTAGGGCGTAGATATTGGGGTGCGATGTACGCAACTGGCGGTCAACGACTATACCGCCAGGTGATACGTTTAAACCAGCCGATTCGGCAAGTGCTGTGCGAGGTGCAAGGCCGGTTGCCATCAACACGAGATCGGCGCTGACAGCGTCGCCGTTATCCAGACGTAATACGATATCTTCGCCGCTTTCGGCCGCTATCGAATCAATCGAACGTGCAAGGTGAAGATGGATACCTGCTTCGCTAAAGGCATCGCCTAGGGCGTTCCCTAAGGGCGGTGGCAGCAAGCGAGGAAGTAGGGTTCCTTCTGGGGCAATGAGGCTGACACGATGGCCGCCAGCGTGGAGGTCGTTGGCAAATTCACAGCCGACCAGCCCCGCGCCAACAATCGCCACCCGTGCAGGGCCCTGGCCTAGCGCCGTGTGAAAGCGGCGGTAGTCATCCAGGTCGTTAATGGTAAAGCAGCGTGGGGCTACGCTGGGTTCAATGCTGAAGGGCACCCGTGGTGCAGCGCCAGTGGCCAGTACCAGTGTGTCGTAGCCGAGCACCATGCCGCCTTCGAGCAGAATTGTTTGGTTATCCACATCCAGTGCGGTTACCTGGGTGTGGATAACCATTTGGGCATTTAGCTCTTCGCCCAGGTCAGTAGCGCTGCGCTGGGCTAATTGTTCGGGCACCAGGCCCTTGGCGAAGCCGGTGGAGAGCAACGGCTTGCTGTAATCATCGCCGCTGTCGGCGCTCACCAGCGTTATTGAGCGTTGGTCGCCCAATCGGCGCAACGCCCGGGCAAGGCCAACCCCTGCCATTCCAGTGCCAATAATCACCAGCGCAGAGTGCGAAGAGGTTTTCTGTGTTTGGGTGGCGGGCATGCAGACACCAAAAAAGTTGCTAAATAAGGTTGCGAAAAAAGAAGCGCTAAACCGAGTCGTTAAAAAAGTCGCTGAAACAAAAGCCTTTCAGTGCTCATGTTACACTAGCCAACCCGTTAATTGCCCTGGAGAACTCGGTGACGGCTGCTGCTTTTCGGCAAACTCCTCTATTTTCCCGCTGGCGCCCGATTGATGCGGCGCGCCCGGCGATGAGTGCTTCCTGGTGGCAGTGGGTTGCCTCCACCGACTCGTTAACCGCCCACTTAATGGTCGCAGGTGGCGAGAAGCCGTTTCGAGTACGACTGTTGCGCCAGGGGGTTGGTTGGCCGCGCCAGGATGAGGCTCAGGCGCTGGGCATTGGTGCCAAGCGTTACGCCTGGCTGCGGGAAGTGGCGCTGTGCTTAGATGGAACGCCATGGGTGGTGGCGCGCTCGGTCGCCCCGCTTTCACAGGTAAAGGGCCAACGGCTAGAGTGCCTGGGCGAGCGCTCGCTAGGTAGTTGGCTATTTCGCCAGCCGGGTTTAGTGCGTGGGCCATTGGAAGTAACGACGCATTCCCCCCAGTTTGCTAGCGTCAACGGCATACAGGAAGGCTGTGCCTGGGGAAGGCGCTCTGTTTTTTATCACGGCTGTAAGCACGGCAGTCTGTCGTTATTAGTGCAAGAGTATTTTTTGACGGCGATGGCGGATGATCTTGGCCTGCCTTCGCGCTAGGCTAGCGCCTGCATCTTATTCTTCGTGAGGTAAGCATGGATCGTTCACTGTTGCGGCCGAAGGGATGGGCTCGCGTGGCAGATTTTTTACAGCTGATGCGCTTGAATCGGCCGATAGGCACATGGCTTTTGATGTGGCCGACGCTGTGGGCATTATGGGTGGCTGCGGAAGGTGTACCAGGGCGAAATGTGCTGCTGATTTTTGTGGCCGGCGTTTATGTGATGCGCGCTGCGGGCTGCGTGGTCAATGACTATGCGGATCGCCACTTCGATGGGCATGTGAAACGCACAAAACAACGTCCGCTAGCGACGGGCCGTATCAGCGAAACCGAAGCTCAACTGCTGTTTATCGCCCTGGTGGCCGCTGCGTTTATTCTGGTATTACTGACCAACTGGTTTACGGTGCTGCTCTCGCTGGGCGGGGTGCTGCTGGCGATTATTTATCCGTTTATGAAGCGCTATACCCACTTTCCTCAGGTGGTGCTGGGCGCGGCTTTTTCCTGGGCAATTCCGATGGCTTTTGGCGCCGTGCTCGGCCACGTGCCGCTGGAAGCATGGCTGCTATTCTGCGCTAATGTGTGCTGGACAGTGGCCTACGATACCCAGTACGCCATGGTCGATCGCGACGACGATTTAAAAATTGGCATTAAATCGACGGCCGTGCTGTTTGGAAATGCGGATCGTTTGATTATCGGCTTACTCCAGCTAGCCACCCTGGGGTTGCTGGCTTGGGTAGGCTGGTGGGTTGGTTTAGGTGGTTTCTTCTGGTTAGGGCTAGCGGCAATGGCAGCGACTTTTCTGCATCAGCAGCGCTTAATTCGCGACCAGGAGCGGGATGCCTGCTTCCAGGCGTTTCTCAATAATCACTGGTCGGGACTGCTGATTTTTGCCGGTATCGCGCTAAGTTGGTGGCCTGCGGCTGGCTGATCGCGGCGGTTGTCATGTAATTGTCATCAAGTCATGGTGTTATCGTCACTGACATGTCATTGATCTGTTTATCTTTGAACTGTTTTTCTTTGAACTAGTTTCTTTGAACACCGTGAGGCTCTGGTATGACCGCCAAGACCGTTCTGATTGTCGATGATGAGGCGTCGATTCGCGAGATGATCGCGGTAGCGCTGGAAATGGCTGACTATCGCGTGCTCGAAGCGGATAACGCCCAGGATGCTCATGCCATGGTGGTCGACCACCAACCCGATTTACTGCTGCTGGACTGGATGATGCCCGGCACTAGCGGTATTGAGCTGGCGAGACGCCTAAAACGTGAAGAAACCACCGCTGAAATCCCGATTATTATGCTCACCGCGAAAGGCGAAGAGGATAATAAAATTCAAGGGCTTGAAGCCGGTGCCGATGACTATATCACCAAGCCTTTTTCACCCCGGGAATTGGTGGCACGGCTAAAAGCGGTGCTGCGCCGTGCGACGCCACGTGGCGTTGAAGACCCGATTGAGATTAACGGCCTGCTGCTTGATCCGGTGAGCCACCGGGTAAGTGCCCACGGCAAAGCGCTGGAAATGGGCCCCACCGAGTACCGTTTGCTGCAGTTTTTTATGACTCACCAAGAGCGCGCTTACACACGTAGCCAGCTGCTTGACCAAGTGTGGGGCGGCAATGTTTACGTTGAAGAGCGCACGGTCGATGTGCATATCCGCCGCTTGCGTAAAGCGCTGGGCGACGTGCATCAAAACCTGATCCAAACGGTTCGGGGTACCGGTTACCGTTTCTCTGCACGGGTGTAAATGTGCGTTTATGGAGTCGTGAGCTGTGGCGAATAGCGTGGCTGGCCACGCTGGGCACTTGCTTGGGCTGGCTGTTGGGCTCGGCTGGGCTGGGGCTTGCAGCAGGGCTTGCGGGATGCTTGTTTTACCACTTACGACAGTTACGCGAACTCTATTTGTGGCTCACCCTCCACCCTAACGATGAACCGCCTGCCGCTCGCGGGATGTGGGGCGAGCTATTCGATCGTTTATACCGCTATCAAAAAAGTCAGCGCATCACCCAAAGCCGTCTGCGGGCTACTTTGGCACGTATTCAAGAGTCGTCTGAAGCAATGCGTGATAGCGTGGTCATGCTTGATCGCCACGGTGATTTGGAGTGGTGGAACAGCGCCGCCACCGCCATGCTGGGGCTACAAACCGTCCATGATCGTGGTCAACACATTACCAACCTGCTGCGCGACCCGGGCTTTATCAGCTATTTTAATTCGCGTAACTACAGTGAGCCGTTAACGCTCACCTCACCGATTGATGAACGGCGAATCCTGCAGTATCAAATTACCCTCTACGGTGACGACGAACGCTTAGTGATGGCTCGCGATATCACCCGCTTGCATCGTCTTGAGCAGATGCGGCGCGACTTTGTCGCCAACGTTTCCCATGAGTTACGTACGCCGCTGACCGTTCTCTCCGGCTATTTGGAAACCTACAGTGATATCTCCGACCAGCTTCCGCCGCGCTTGGGACGTAGTATTCAGCAAATGCAGGAACAGACCCAGCGGATGCAGAATCTGGTTAACGATTTATTGCTGCTCTCGCGTTTGGAAATTGACCAGGGCGGCCAAGATCATCATCCACTGTCACTCGAGCCTTTACTGCAAAGCGTTTGTGATGATGCGCTGGCCCTATCGCATCAACGTCATACCATCACCGTCGCCCTTGAGAGCGATGCCCGACTGTTAGGCAGTGAACAGGAGATTCGCAGCGCCGTCTCTAACCTTGCCTTTAATGCGGTTCGCTACACGCCTGCTGGCAGCCAAATCACCCTGCGCTGGAAAGCTAGCGCTACTGGTGGCGGCTATATCGATGTGGAAGATAACGGTGAAGGGATTGATCCCGTTCATATTCCCCGACTAACAGAACGCTTTTACCGTGTTGATAAGGGGCGCAGCACTGCGACTGGCGGCACAGGTTTAGGCTTGGCGATCGTTAAGCACGTGCTGTTGCGCCACGATGCGCAACTACAAATTGAGTCCCTTCCCGGCAAGGGTGCGTTGTTTCGCTGCACCTTCCCCCCCTCGCGTCTTGTTTAATTTAGCAAGTCATCCCATTGCATAATATTTGTAGCAATGTGCAATATTGGCATGCAAGGTTGGCAAAGCTTTACCCATGTGCCATTTTTACACAGCTTAAAGCGTTGTGTCGTGACTCAGTCGATGCCTTTTTGGCATAACTTATTTTTAATTAAGAGACTGATTTTGTTGTTTTTATTTATATGCTTAAGTTTTTTGGCATGCCTTCTGCAGAGTACAGATTGAAGGAAGATGACCGCAGGAATTGCTGGCTTCTCAGTAAGCCTTTCTTTCTTCATTAAGCGGTACTAAACAGCGATCGGAGGTAGGATATGACGTCCAAGGATTTTCTCAAGAAAGCTGGCATTTTAGGTGTATCTTTTGGTCTGATGGCAAGCCCATTAGCTTTTGCACAAACCGATGAAAATTCGGCGATTGACGAAAACCAAGGTATTACCGCTGACGAGCAACCGATGGATTCCCAAGGTACCGGTAGTTCAACTGGCAGTGATACAACAGACATGACTGACGATTTAACCCATGACGAAGGTGATGGTGCCAGCGACATGGATCCGCAATCAAGCAGTCACTCAGACGATGCTGAGTATGACAAGGATGAGCTTGTAGAAGAAAATGGCGGTAGCTAATTATCAATGACCTTTTAGATATCATTAAAAGCTTTTTCAGAGAATGAATAAGCGATTAACAGGATGTTACAAAAGCAAGAATGCTTTTAAGATTCACGGATGAATCAGTAGGCAATCAGAACACTAGTCAGGGTTAATTCCAAGGTTGGAGCCCCGCACAAGGAGTGGAAGCTAGCGTTAGTTATTACCTATAGCCAATTCTGATATCGGGCCCCGCAATGCGGGGCCTAATTTTTGCTGCCTACTTTTTATCTCGCTTATCCCCCCGCTACTTTCTCCCCTATCTTTTCCGCCGATCTTTCTTTGCGCCTCTCTATCCAATGCCATGTCTTGTTTTTTATGAATTGATGCCGTAGCGCTTTGTTGGCATCGAGCCTTTTATTTTGCTGAGTGTGTCATAAAGGCACAGACAGTTTTGCGCATGTGTCATTAGTGCACATGTAATTAGCGTGCTTTTGTTTTTAGCGGTGTATAATTGTGCGCAATGTATTTATTTTAAATTATTGATTTATATGGTTATTTTATTTTTATAAGAGAGTTGGCATTACATATGCTTTCTAGAGGTAGTGAAGCTAGCCGCAGTGAGATCTGGCCAGAGAGCCCTTCTCACTTCACTTCAGCGGTATCAAACGGTTACCAGGAGTAAATAGTATGTTTAACGATTTTGTTAAAAAAGCAGCCGTCGTAGGTCTCTCTTTTGGTTTGCTGGCAAGCCCGCTTGCCTTTGCCCATATGTCCATCGAAGCCAATCAAGACTTCACGGTTGATGACGAGCCCATCCAGGCGCAGTCTCATCACACATCCGGCCAAGCAGATTTTAGCCCATCTGATCTAATGTACGACGAAGGCGACCGTCCTAATGTCATTAAGGCAGATTCTCATCGCACTAGTAGTCAAGTGGACTACACCGCTAAAGATTTGACCCAAGACGTAGGTGATGGAAACGTTTGGTAACAAAAATTTGCAATTCTGAAGAAATATATTACGATTAACACGTGAGCTAAACACGCGAAAGCGTGTCACACCGATACGGATGCATATCGATTCAAGGAATGAATCAAACGACAATCAGAGCGTTGGTCAGGGTTAAATTCCAAGGTTGGAGCAGCCCCGCAAAAGGAAAGGAAGCTAGCGCTAGTCATTGTCAAAGTCTTGTGTCCTTAGACCCTGCTGATGCGGGGTCTGATTTTTTGTGGCATCCAACACCTCTCCCACACTATTCTTGTTTTAGTTTAAGGTACGGCTTTCTAGCGGAGCCTAATTTCATTGCGTCGCTATTTATACACTGCCCATCATCAGCCTGCCGGTGGGTTATGTCTCAGGCATCCGGTCTCACAATCATTTTGACCGTAAAGGGTGAGCTAACTTTTTTGACGCCTAATATGCAACGCAAAGCGTAATAGCCGTTCTAATCATCGATGAACGGAATCCATGGATAATGAGGAGAACATCTTGCTGTTAAAAGAAATGAGCCAAAAAGTCGCCATAGTAGGTATTGCTTTTGGTTTGGTCGCGAGCCCCATGGCGATGGCGCACTCATCTATTGAACTGAACCAAGACCGCACCGCTGGTCAGGATGTCATTAACAAACCTGAGTCGCATGCAGCTTCCAAACCATCTCATGTCTCTGCGGGCGACTTGAACCGTGACGAAGCTGATAGCTTGGACTTTTCGCCTTCCAGTAGCCGTCCTTCTACGGCTGAAAAAGGGCCTACTTCTCGCCAAGAGGGTTACACTCCTGGAGAACTCAACCGGGATGAAGGTGATAGCACCGACTGGTAAATAATAGGATAAGTGTAACTGCTAATGTAAGCGTTACTCGCTAAAAACCCCGCTTCGGTGGGGTTTTTGCTATGTGTTAAAAGCCAACGACATCAGTGGTGATGCCCATCAGCAGCTTCGCTACCGTCTTGGGCGCTCTGTATCCAGACCTCGATGTCTACGTCACCTTGTTCAGCGAAGGTGAGCGTGAGGGGAAACCGCTCACCCTCCTTCAGCGGCTCGGTTAAGCCAATCAGCATTAAGTGAAAGCCGCCACCAGGGCGCATGGTATAAGTCTCCCCTGCCTCGACACGAATCTCGTCCACATGCCGCATCTGCATCATATCGCCGTCCATTTGCATATCGTGCAGCTCAACGTTGCTGCTCGCAGGACTGCTCGCGCCAACCAGAGTGACGGGGCCTGAAACGGCGGTGATATCAAGGTAGGCGGCACCGTTTACCGCACCCGGTGGGGTTGGGGTAGCGAAGGGGTGCGCAATGCGAAGAGTCTCTGTTTTTACGTCGTGGGCTAACGCCATAGATGTCATCGAAATAGACATAGCGCCAATCAAGAGTACGCCACCCAGCCAAGCCATCGGTTTTATCATGCGGTGATTCCTTTGTTGTTGATTGAGCCCAGGATAGACGAACAAAACATAAAGGTAGCAAAGTGACGTAGCCTGGGTAATAGGCGCCTACTGCGGTGTAATGCCACGTGCATCGCCACGTTTGTCGCTACGTACGTCTCTATAATGGTCATCCCACAGCAGTACGGCACCCGCAACGGCGCCGGGAATCAAAAACAGGTTGGCCAGCGGAATCCAGGTAATTAAGGTCACTAACCCCCCAAAGGTGAGGCTTTGCCACCAGCGCTTAGAGAGCCGTTGGCGCATATCGGCAAACGTTACTTTGTTGTTATCCATTGGGTAGTCTAGATAAGTGATTGCCATCACCCAGGCAGAAAACAGTGCCCAGAGTAGCGGAGCAACTATATTGACGCCTGGAATCCAGCTAAGCACAAATAGGCCTGCGGCACGAGGCAGAATATAGGCGAGCTTAACAAACTCGCGTCCCACAGCATCGATGGCTGTTTTGGTCAGGTTTCGGTCATCAATGGGTTCGCGGCCAGTGGCTTGGATTTCAACTTTGGCGGCTAAAAAGCCGTAAAAAGGGGCTGCAATCAAGCTGGTAACCAGCGTGAAGGTAAAAAACACCACCACCAACAGGCTAATCACAAACAGGGGCCAGATAAGCCAGGATAACCAGTCAAGCCAAGCGGGTACCATGCCCATCCAATGGGCGAGCCAGCCATCAAAACGGTTGAGCACAAAGCTGAACATGCTCACGTAGACAATCAGGTTGACCAGAATAGGCAGAAAAACATAGCGGCGCATACCCGGTTGATACACACAGCGTGTACCTCGGCTAAGCGCAGTGACAGCATCCAGCATTTAGGTGAGCTCCTCGTGATTCCAACGTCCAGGCTGCGTGGCAGCCTGGACGTATTGCAGGAGGAAAGCCCCATCAGGTCAAGACTTTTTTGGCACCTGTGGTTCCAGTTCATCGGTGTCGCTATGGCGAATATCCAAACCTTTGACGAGATAGACCACGTACTCAGCAAGGTTATCGGCGTGGTCGCCTACCCGCTCTAGCGCGCGCAGTACCCACATGATGCTGAGTACTGACGTAATAGAGCGTGAGTCTTCCATCATAAAGGTCATTAATGAGCGCATAGCGCTGCTGTACTCGTCATCCACCAGTTCGTCTTCGCGTACGACCTGCATAGCCAGGTCGGTATCAAAGCGGGCAAAGGCGGTGAGCGCATCGCGCAGCATTTTACGTACGTGCTCGCTAATGTGACGCACCTCCACCAGGCCACGAATGGTGCTAGAACTTTCGCTCAGGAGCAGGGCGTTGCGGGCGATTTTACTGGCTTCATCACCAATGCGCTCTAAGTCTGAGGTGGCGCGGATGACGGCCAGCACCAGACGCAAATCGGAAGCAGCAGGCTGGCGGCGCGCCAGTACGCGGGTGCATTCGTCGTCGATTTGCAGCTGCAGGTCGTTGACTTGGCGGTCATTGTCACGCACCTGCTCGGCTAATCGGGTGTCTCCTTCCAGTAGGGCAAAGACAGCGTCCTGCACTTGTTTTTCCACCAGACCGCCCATGGCCATCAGGTGGGTTTTCAGCTCTTCCAGCTCCTGGTTGAACTGGCGAGAGATATGCTGGCTGTGAGAGTCGCTAGTAATATCCATGGAGCACTCCTGACGGTTCAGTTGCTAAGGCCTAGGTGATACGGCCGGTGATGTAGTTTTCAGTGCGTTGCAAACGGGGGTTGGTGAAGACCTGATCGGTAGGGCCGTATTCAACCAGCTCCCCTTGATGCAAAAAGGCGGTGTAATCCGATACGCGCGCCGCTTGTTGCATATTGTGGGTGACCAGGATCAGCGTCAGCTCCGACTTGAGGTTACGGATCAACTCCTCAATTTTGAGGGTTGAAATTGGGTCTAGAGCTGATGCTGGCTCATCAAGCAGCAGCACGTCGGGCTGTACTGCTAAGGTACGGGCGATCACCAGACGCTGCTGCTGGCCACCGGAAAGCTGCCAAGCGGAACGGTGTAGGCGGTCTTTCACTTCATCCCACAGAGCGGCGGAAGTTAGCGCCCACTCAATAATGTCGTCCCTTTTGCGCTTGGGCATGCGCTGTTGCAGTCGTAGCCCAAAGGCCACGTTTTCATAGATCGACATGGGGAAGGGGTTGGGCGTTTGAAACACCATCCCGACACGCCGCCGCAGCTCAGTCACATTCATTTGCGGGTCATGAATATCCTGCCCTTCCAGTGTGATTTGGCCGCTGTGGGTGACTGACTCATTAAGATCGTGCAAACGGTTAATTGCCCGTAACAACGTCGACTTACCGCAACCTGACGGGCCGATAAAGGCCGTTACACGATGCCGGGGAACACTGAGGGTTAACTCGCGCAATGCCTCTTTCCCCGCGTAGGCGAGGCTAAAGTGATCGATACTCAGGCAGCTGTGCTCGGACGAAAAGTGCGCCACTGGTGCCTGAGAGGTATTGGCTGAATGTAATGACGCTAGCATTCGTTTCCCCGTTGACGCCTAAGATAATGACGCAGAAATATGGCAGTTAGGTTAAGCACCAGCACAATTAACACTAAAAGTAGCGCTGTGGCGTAAACCAGCGGTATGGCAGCCTGCACATCTTCGCCGTGAAAGGCGGTATCAAATAAATGATAGCCAAGGTGCATGAACTTGCGCTCTAAATGTAGGTAAGGAAACTCACCATCGATGGGCATTTGAGGCGCCAGCTTAGCGACGCCAACCAGCATTAGCGGTGCCACTTCGCCGGCCGCGCGAGCTACTGCTAGAATGATACCTGTCAGCATGGCAGGGGCTGCCATGGGCAGTACAATGCGGGTGAGCATCTCTAAGCGCGTAGCGCCGAGCGCCACGGCGCCTTCCCGCTGCGCCTCGGGAATCCGCGCTAACCCCTCTTCTGTTGCCACAATCACCACCGGTAGGGTCAGCAGTGCCAGGGTGAGCGACGCCCATAACAGGCCGCCGGTGCCAAAGGTGGGCGAAGGTAGGGTATCGCTGAAAAACCACTCATCCAGCGAGCCGCCAATGCCGTAAACAAACACTCCCAAACCAAATACGCCATACACAATCGACGGAACGCCCGCCAGGTTGCGCACACCAATACGTACCAGCCGGGTCAGCCGCCCCTGGTGAGCGATTTCATTGAGATAAATAGCGGCCAGCACCCCAAACGGGGTCACCATCACCGACATTAAAATCACCATCAGCACCGTGCCAAATATCGCGGGCCAGACGCCACCGTCGGTATTGGCGGCCCGTGGGCCCTCACTCAGAAACCGCCAAACCGCATCCCCCCAGGCGAGCGTTTTCTGCCACACGCTCATGGCATTGGGAGCCTGAGCGTTCGCCACGCTGGCCAGCGGTTGGCGCAGGGTTTGGCCGTCCACGGTGGTAAGCAGCAGTTGGCTATTCTGGCGTTGGCTGGCGGGAAGTGCCAATAAAGCGTTTAATCGCTGCCAGGCAGCGTCTCCCTCCCAGCGTTGATCATGCTGCTCAATGGCCACCAAGCGGCCAATAAAGTCACCCCAGGGGCTGCGATCAAGACGAATCAAATCGTCTGGCTGGGCGCGCTCGGCAATTTCATCAATCGCCACCCAGCGCCAGCGAACGCCCTCTATATCCTGGTTGCCGGTAAAGTAGAGGCGTTCATCCCCAGCTCGCTGAGGTAGCGCGACTTCGCGCACAGCTTGACCAGCAAAGGTTTCACCCGAGTCAAGGGTGACCTCTTCCAGCGTAGCGGGCCAAAAGTGCCCTAGCCCGCGTACCAGCAGTAGCGCGAGTAAGGCGCCCAGCATCAGCAGGGAGAGCGCTACGCTGGCTGCGCAAAGCCAGGGCCATACATCATTTACCCGGCTAAAGCGCCGGCGGCGAGAGGCGGTGTGGGTCGCAGAGTTCATCATGTGCCCCCCATCTGGCGGAAGCGGCGGCGTAAACGCTGGCGGACGACCTCGGCAAGGGTGTTGACCAGAAACGTGAAGATAAACAGCACCAGTGCAGCCAAGATCAGCAGATGGTAGGTTTGGCCACCGGGTGACGCTTCAGGCAGCTCAATGGCGATAGCCGCGGCCATGGAGCGCATGCCTTCAAAGGGGCTGGCGCTAAACAGAGCCGTATTACCGCTGGCCATAAGCACTATCATGGTTTCGCCCACCGCCCGGCCCGCACCGATCATTATCGCCGAGAAGATACCTGGGCCCGCTGCCACCAGCGCCACTTTCCATAGCGCCTGCCAGCGGCTGGCCCCCATCGCCTGGGCGCCCTCGATTAAGCTAGCAGGCACATCGGCGAGCGCGTCTTCTGCCAGTGAATATATGCTGGGAATAACGGCAAAGCCCATGGCAATGCCGACAATCAGTGCGTTACGGGTGGCGTAATCCATGCCATAGCGCTGGTCGAGTAGCTGGCGTAAATCACCGCCTAACCACTGCTGCTCCATCCAGGGCGCGAGCCATAGTGCTATCGCCACCATTACAGCGAGCCAGGGAACGAGCCAGAGGCCCGCCCAGGAGAGCGGTAAGCGGCGGCGTAGGCGTGTTTTGGCCCACTGCCAGAGTAAGCCGGCAAGCGCTGCGCTAAGCGGCAGCCAAATGATCAGCACCAAAGCGCTGGCGAGATGGCGTTCTACCCAAGGTGCCAAAATAAGGCCGGCAATAAAGCCCACCACCACACCGGGGATCGCCTCCATCATTTCGAGCGCGGGCTTGATCCGCGAGCGCAGGCGCGCTGACATAAACAGCGCGGAGTAGATGGCGGCCCCCAAGGCCACGGGAATGGCGAACAGCAGTGCGGCTAGGGCGGCTTTGAGCGTGCCCCACGCCAGGGGAGAAAGCTTAGCCAGCGCTAAGGTATCGCCAATCGCCAGCAGCGGCAGGGTTTCCCACACCAAAAAGACACCGATAGCCAGAATTGCCAGCAGCACGCCTATGCCGCCAGCGGTGATTAAACCGGTGGCCATGCGGTCTTGCAGTAGCCTAAGTGGCTGTCGAGAAGAGGTTAACCGAGGTAGGGTCATGTGGATATCATGGCAAAACCGAGGTGATCATAGCGCTGACCAATAGGTAGTGAAAAACCAGAATGTGGTGAAAAACAGTGCATAGACAGGATCCCTACCCTAAGACAATTATGTGTCAGTTAGATGACAGTGATTTACCACCTCTGTTGTGCACTAAGGACACTGGAGGTTAATGGTACAAAGCCGGATGCGCGCGCAATCTGCTGGCCCTCATCGGACATAATCAACTTGAGCAGTGCCTGCTCGGCGGGGGGTAAGTTCTCCCCCGGCGGTAGGTTCACATAGAGGTAAAGATAGCGCGACAGCGGGTAGTCACCGCTCTGTATCGCCGCTTCATCGGGCGGTATCGCAATGCCATCATCGTTATACAGGCTCAATGCATGCACGGCTGGGGTGAGGTGGTTAAACCCCGCATAGCCCATCGCATTGGCAGATTCGCCAACGGCCGCGACCACCGCCGATGAGCCGGGGTGTTCACTAATGTCGTCACGAAAAAGACCGCCACATAACGCCCGCTGTTGAAATAGCCCATGGGTACCCGAGGCAAGGTTACGCCCATGCAGCGCAATGCTACCAAATGACCAGTCACGGGTTGCCGATAGCTGCTCCCAGCGCCTGATCGGCGTTTCGCCACCGCAGGCCAGCGAGGTTGAGAAGATCGCATCAACCTGCTGGCGGGTCAGAGCGCGCAAGGGGTTATGGCGGTGTACGACTACAATCAGTGCGTCACGGGCGACTTTTAATTCCAGCGGTGGATAGCCATAGCGCTCAATAAAGTTATCACGCTCTTCGCTGGTCATCGGACGAGACATCGGGCCTAGCCGGGTGGTGCCAGCCATCAGCGCCGTGGGCGCACTGGCTGAACCACTTGCTTGAAACTGCAGCTTCACGTCAGGATAGCGGGTGGTGAGGGTTTCACCCCAGCGCAGCATTAGCCCTGCCATAGTGTCGGAGCCCACCGCGCCCAAGGTGCCGCTAATAACTGTTGGCTGCTGCCCCCAGGTCAGGGGCGTTATCAGCATCAGTATAAACGCCACTCCGCTCAATACGGTGCGACGGACGGCGGAAGTTAACCTCCGATTAATGAAAAGAGTCGTCAAACGAGTATTCAAACGAGCGTCCTCTTATGGTTAACTAAATTCATTCCTTTGTGTTGCGATGCAGCAACACCTATAAATAACGTGCCACGCTGCAACGTTTACAACAATAAACTGACTAAGCGACTAACTCATGACTCTTCTGGAAACCGATTTGGACGACGTACCCGCCCCTCAAGGCCAACTAACGTTAAAATTACTGGCTTCCCGCCAAGATACCAATTTTTATGGTGATATACCCGGTGGATGGCTGGTCAATCAAATGGATCAAGCGGCTGAGCTGGCGGCAGGCCGTGAAGCGGGGGGGCGTACGGCGACTGTCGCGATTGAAGCCATGGACTTTTTAAGCCCGGTGCGCGTTGGCTCAATGGTCAGCGTTTACACCCAGGTGCAAGAAATTGGTCATAGCTCGATCAAGATTGATGTGGAGGTTTGGGTGCGCCCTCCCCATGGGCAACGCATAGAGGAGCGCCAAAAAGTTACCGAGGCGCGCTTTGTGATGGTTGCGCTGGACGATAATGGGCGCATCCGAGCAGTACATAGCGACTAGCTCACTTCAACTTGAAATAGCAAAAGGGCGCTTAGGGCGCCCTTTTGTCGTGCTTGTCATTTACTTGTCTAGCGGCTCATTAACCGTCGACGTTATCGCGGTTCTTGAGGTAGGCGTATTCACCCACATCGCTGAACGGGCGCAGCAGCTTCTGGAAAGCCGAATAAGACTCGTAAACACGGCGAGACTCTTCGTCGCTGTCGACCTGGCGCTGGATGGCTTCCAGTGAAGAGGTGTGAAGCGCTGCCATTACGTCGTCAGGGAAAGTACGTAGCTGAACGCCATGCTCATCGACCAGAGTTTCCAGTGCTTGCGCGTTGCGGAAGGCAAATTCGCTGATCATGGCCAGGTTAGACGCCCGCGCCGCTTCGCGGATCACGTCCTGCAGGTCTTCTGGCAGGGAGTTCCAGGCATCCAGGTTGATCGTCCCTTCCAGTACCGCAGAGGGCTCGTTCCACGCCGAGGTGTAGTAGTAGTCAGCCACCTGATGCAGGCCGAATGCCATATCGTTATACGGCCCCACCCAGTCAGCGGCATCCAGCGCGCCGGTTTGCAGCGAGGTGAAAATTTCTGAGCCTGGCATAGTAACCGTACTGACGCCGATGCCGTTCATCGCCTCACCCGCCAGGCCCGGCAGGCGAAGTTTCAGCCCCTGCATGTCGTCGAGTGAGTTGATCTCTTTCTTGAACCAGCCCGCCATCTGCGTGCCGGTATTGCCCACGGCAAACGGCTTCAGATTGTGATTGGCGTAGATCTCATCCCAAAGCTCCTGACCGCCGCCGTGGTACAACCAGGCGTTCATTTCGGTAGTCGTCATACCGAAGGGTACAGCGGTAAAGAACTGTGAGGCAGCGACTTTGCCACGCCAGTAGTAAGAGGCAGAGTGGCCCATTTCAGCGGTACCAGCTGCTACCGCATCGAATACTTCCAGGGCAGGTACCAGTTCACCCGCGCCGTGGACGCGGATCTGCATGCGGCCGTTGGAAAGCTGTTCTACCCGGCGGGCGAAATCATTCGCACCAGTACCCAGGGCAGGGAAGTTTTTTGGCCACGAGGTGACCATGTCCCAGGTGAAGGTTTCTTGAGCGCGAGCACTTGAGGTGGTTACGAAGGGGGCGGCAACGGCCCCGGCGACGCCAAGGCTGGCAGTTTTGAGGAAGTGACGGCGTTGCATGGTGAGCAAAACTCCGGAGATTATAGGATTTTTTTGTCAGCGCGCACAAAGGCGCAATGTCCGTTCGCCAGTATGCGCTAAGCGGGTTTTAATCGGCAAGCCATTGCACTCAACGCCACGCGCGTAGCGGCTTAAAGCGGCGTTAGCTTAGCAAAACCAAGCACTAGCCATTTGACCCCTTCGCCTTCAAAGCTGACCTGTACCCGGGCGCGGGCACCTTCGCCTTCCGCGTTAAGAATAATCCCTTCGCCGAACACCGGGTGCTCAACCCCTTGGCCAACGTGCAGGCTGGGTATGTCGCCGTCGCTTGCGATGCTTTGCTGGGCAAAGGAAGTACGTGACGCGGTAACTGGGCGGGAAATATGCCCGCGCAGACGGACTTCTTCGAGTAGGTGCGGCGGTAGTTCTCGCAAAAAACGCGACGGGCGTGGAAACACTTCTTTGCCGTGCAGGCGGCGGGTTTCGGCGTGTGTGAGGTAGAGCTTCTGCATAGCGCGGGTGACGCCGACGTAACAGAGCCGGCGCTCCTCTTCGAGCCTACCCGGCTCTTCCAGGGACATCTTGTGCGGAAACAGACCCTCCTCGACACCGGCAATAAAGACGACGGGAAACTCCAGGCCTTTGGCGGAGTGCAGCGTCATCAGCTGTACGCTGTCCTCAAACTCTTCGGCTTCATGGTCGCCTGCATTGAGAGCGGCCTCTGAGAGAAACGCTTCCAGCGCCGCCATGCCTTCGCCCGCTTCAGGTGCTTCAAAGACATCGCCTTGGGTAAAGGCACGGGCAGCGTTGACCAGCTCTTCCAGGTTCTCGACCCGCGCTTGGCCTTTCTCGCCGCGCTCACTTTTGTGATGCTCTATCAGGCCCGTGTGTATCGTGACGTGATCGATAATTTCATGCAGCGCCATGCCAGAGGCATCGTTATCGAGCTGCTCGATCAGGTTGGCGAAGGTTTGCACGGCATTGGCCGCGCGGCCTTTCAAGGTGCCGTCGTTAATCGCATCGTGGAGCGCTTGCCAGAGAGGGATACTTTGTTCCCGAGCGCGCAGGCGGACAATTTCCACCGTGCGTGTGCCGATGCCGCGGGTGGGTACGTTAATCACCCGCTCCAGCGAGGCATCGTCGTCGCGGTTGAGCATCAGGCGAAGGTAGGCCAGGGCATTCTTGATTTCCAGGCGCTCGTAGAAGCGGTGGCCGCCGTAAATACGGTAGGGCATGCCTTGGCGAATCAGCGTCTCTTCCAGCAGCCGCGACTGAGCATTTGAGCGGTAGAGAATCGCGATATCGCGGCGGTTAAAGCCTTCGTCGACCTTCTCCTTGATGGTATCGACGATATAGCGGGCTTCTTCCAGGTCGTTAAACCCAGCGTAAATTGAGATCGGCTCGCCTTCGATGCCGTCAGTCCAGAGGTTTTTACCCATCCGCTCGCTGTTGTGGCTGATCAGCGTATTGGCGGCTTCCAGGATGGCGCTGGTGGAGCGATAGTTCTGTTCAAGCCGTACGGTGTGGGTTTGCGGAAACTCTTGCTCAAAGCGGCTGATATTCTCCACCTTGGCACCGCGCCAGCCGTAGATCGACTGGTCGTCATCACCCACCGCCGTCATCGGCGTCTTCATGCCGGTGAGCAGTTTTAGCCAAGCGTATTGCAGGGTATTGGTATCTTGGAACTCATCTACCAGTACATGACCAAAGCGCTCCTGGTAGTGGTTTAACAGCGCCGGGTTGTCGCGTAGTAGCTCCAGGCTTCGCAGCAGCAGTTCACCGAAATCGACCAGGCCGCCGCGCTCGCAGGTAAGTTGGTAGCGCTCGTAGAGCTCGACCATCTGGCCCATGTAGGCATCGCCATCCACATTGACTTGGTGTGGGCGCAGTCCCTCCTCTTTGCAGCCGGAGATAAAGTGCTGCACTTGGCGGGGTGGGAAGCGTTCGTCGTCGATGGAGTAATCTTTCAACAGCCGTTTGACCAGGCGTAGCTGATCGTCAGAATCGATAATCTGAAAGTGTTGCGGCAGCTTGGCGTCCTGCCAATGGGTGCGCAGCAGGCGGTGGGCGATGGAGTGAAAGGTGCCTACCCACACATGGCGCATCGAGATGCTCAGCAGTGCCTCAAGGCGGGTGCGCATCTCTTTGGCGGCTTTATTGGTAAAGGTCACTGCCAGCAGGGCATAAGGGGACAGCCCTTCGGCCTGCATCAGCCAGGCGATGCGATGCACCAGCACGCGGGTTTTACCGGAGCCTGCGCCTGCGAGCACCAACAGATTACCTTGAGGGGCGCTCACTGCTTCGCGCTGGGCGGAGTTGAGCTGATCGAGAATCGCCGTGACGTCGTCCATAGTAGCCGCTGCCGGATCAAAAAATAGGCGGCTAGTCTAGCACAGCCAGCGAACTGGCTGTGTATACAGGTTAACGATTAGGATTCTTCAGGAAAGCGCAGCGTATTTAGGCTCTTTTTAACCGCTTTGAGCTGTTCGGCGAGTTTCGGCCCGCGGGTTTTGGCCACACCCACGGCGAGTACATCGATCAGCACCAGATGGGCAATGCGCGAGCTAAGCGGGGTGTAAATCTCGGTGTCTTCATGAACATCGATATACAGCGGCAGGCTGACCTCTTCGGCGAGTGGCGAGCCGCTGGGGCACAGGCCAATGACTGTTGCACCCGCCTCGCGAGCCAGGCGTACGCTGGCGACTAGCGCTTTGGTACGGCCGGTTTGTGAAATTGCCACCACCACATCGCCATCGTTCAAGGTCACTGCCGACATATTCTGCATATGCGGGTCGGCGTAGGCAGAAGTGGAGATCTGCAGGCGAAAAAACTTGTGCTGGGCATCAAAGGCCACTGCACCGGAAGCCCCAAAGCCATAGAACTCGACCCGGTTGGCCATCGCCAGGGCGTTTACCGCACGGCCCAGGGCATCGTTATCCAGCCGGTCACGAACCGAGAGCAGTGTACCCACGGTCGAATCGAAGATGCTGTGGGAAAATTCAGCGACCGAGTCGCTGTCGTTCATGGAGAATTGCGCGAACTGACTGCCGCTGGCCAGCATTTGCGCCAGCTGTAGCTTGAAATCCTGAAAGCCATTGCACCCCAGCGCACGACAAAAGCGCACCACGGTAGGTTCGCTAACGGTGGCTTCGGTGGCCAGATCCACAATGCGCATGTGGATGACCTCTTCGGGGTTGCGCAGTACAAAACGCGCCACTTTTTGCTCGGAGCGTCGAAAGTGCTCCATGCGGCGTCTCATTTCATCGAACAGGGCGCGACTCACGTTCAGCTCCTTGGGTGCTCAACCAACAGGTAGTCAACAGTACGCCAATATACAGTCGTTTTAAACGACCGTTTCTGCCTATCTGCTCACTGTGATGCTTCGTATTGCTTCAATGCGATAAGGACAGTATGCCTCAATGAGCCCATAGGGCCACAAACTATTAGGCAGCGATCCAACAGCGTTTAAGGTCGTTAGTCAGTTTTTTTAAGATTGGTCATCATTTTGTCAAGTAGGTTATAGTAATAATTGAAGTGCCGCACTGCATCATCACAGTCGTCACGGATGCAGGTGGACGAAGGCATATTCATCTGGAGGAACGTCGATTATGAGAAACGTCGAACGAATCACCTCGGTTAAAAGCGAATTGCTCGACATCTTTATGAGTATGGAAGTCGATGAGCATGCCCAGCGCCAGCGCAGCGCTGCCCAACGCAGCTTAAGAGCGCGGCGGGGTATTGAGCTTCATCGTGAGTTTCAAAAGTTATCGCGGGATATCGCCCCCTTGCCCGATGAAGATCGGCAAGAGAGCGAATTGCACTAAGTTTTAGGATGCCAAGAGGTTAGGGGCGCAACTATTATCTGCGCAGAACCACGCTGCCCTGCCGGCTAGCAGGGCCTTGGCGGCTCAGCTTAGATTAGCCCTGTTACGAACACGGCAACAACGCCAGCGGGCGCTACATAGCGCGCGATAATGTTCCATACGCTCTTGCCGGTCGCTGAAAGACCCAGTTCGTCTTCCACGCTGCTGCGCTCCAGGCACCAAGCGGTGAATAGAATCGCACCCAGCCCCGTCAGCGGCAGCATTATTTTGCTGGTCAGCGTATCCAGCAGGTCAAACACGCCCAGTCCAAACAGCAGCGGTTCGCTCCACACGTTAAATGACAGCAGCGCTGCAATACCCAGTAACCAAGCACCCACACCGGCCACAACGGTAGCCATGACGCGGCCTAGCGGCGTGCGCTCTTCAATGAATTCCACCACGGGCTCAAGCAGTGAAATGGCCGATGTTAATGCCGCAAACGTCAGCAGCAGAAAGAACATCAAACCTAAAAGTAAACCACCATCAATATTGCCAAAGGCCAGTGGTAGGGTGACGAAAATCAGCCCTGGGCCCGAAGCGACATCCAGATTATTAGCAAACACGATCGGGAAGATAGCTAAACCCGCGCCTAAAGCGATGACGGTATCCATGATGATGACCGTGCGGGCGGTTTGCAGCAGATCGATCTCTTTGTCCAAATAAGAGCCGTAAGCCATCATGATGCCCATACCCAGTGAGAGGGTGAAGAAGGCGTGGCCCAAGGCGGCTAGCACGGTTTCTGCTGTGAGCTTGCTCCAGTCCGGGTTGAACATATACGTCAACGCCTCGCCAAAGTGGCCGGTTGTCATGCCATAACCGATCAGCACGACCAGCAGTAGTGCGAGGACTGGCATCAGAATGCGTACAGCGCCTTCAAGGCCTTTGGTAACGCCGCGGGCGACAATCCCAATGACCAGCAGCATAAACACGGAGTGGCCCAGCAGCAGCAACCCAGGGTTACTCAACATGCCATTAAATAGCGCGCCAATGCCATCGGCATCTTGACCGCTAAAAGCACCGCTCACCGAGTTGACGGTGTAGTAGAGCGACCAGCCGCCAATCACGCTGTAAAACGACAAAATCAAGAAGGCCCCGACAATGCCGCTAATGCCCACGATGGCCCAGGCTTTGGGCTTTTTCGCCGTGCGCGCCAGTTCTGACATGGTGCTGGCGGGGTTCTTCTGGCCGCGCCGCCCCAATAGCCACTCAGAGACAAGAATGGGCAAGCCGATCAGCGCGATACAGAGCAAATACACAAATACGAAAGCAGCGCCGCCGCTTTCACCCACCATATACGGAAATTTCCAGATATTCCCTAGACCCACCGCCGAACCAGCGGCGGCCAGCACAAAGGTCATTCGCGATGACCACTGCGCATGCGCAAGCTTCGCCATACATCACCCATTAAGTCGATTGTTGTGTAAGTCACTGCGTGTTGAACACGCTAGTTTTCGGAAAATTGCGTCATTGCCAGCGTGCTTTTCCGAAAGTAAGCGCAATTTATCTGATCGACCGCAAGCATGCCAGTTAGCTGGCCTAAAAAGGTGGGTTAAAACAGTTGGCTTTGCTTTTCACCCGCAAAGGGGCCAAGAGCGGGTAATGGCGTCACTTCTCCTAGTGCGTTATAGAGTAAACGGGCCATGTGGGGAGACTCGCGGTTATCCGCAGTATGCACAAATAAGAAAGGGGTTTTCCCCTGACTTATCCACAGCTTTAGGCGGGCTTTCCAGGCGGTGAAGTAGTCACTATTAATCGTTTTGTCAATATGGCCAATAAAGCGAATGACAGGAAAATTTGCCGTGGAAAGCACGTGTAGCGGGAGTTTCGGCTTTTCTTGCTGGGCGTGGGCCAAGCCCAAATGGTCATTTGCCGGGGTTGAGAAGAGCGGGCGCACGTCGAGCATCACGCGGTTGGCCGAATAAGTTATCAACAGGCGGTTAAGGGCAATTTCGGCGGCCCCTTTGTGGAAAAACTCAGGATGGCGAACCTCGACCGCGCAAGGCAAATGGGTAGGCCAAGCGGCAAGTAGCGCTTCAAGCTGGGGAAGCTCTTGGGGGCCGAAATCTCGTGGTAGTTGCACCATGGTGGGGCCAAGGCGGTCGTGCAGAGGTTCTAGCGCCGCTAAAAATGCCCAGGCCTCCTCTAACCGCGTTAGCCGTTGATCGTGGGTTACGCTGGCCGGTAATTTAAAACAAAAGCGAAAGTGGGATGGTGCCTGGCGCGCCCAGGCAGCAATGGTGTCCGGCTTTGGGGTACCGCTATAAAAGGTAGTGTTGCCCTCAACGCTGGAAAACACCGCCGCGTAATCGCTTAGCAGCTCAGTTTTGGCGTGGCGTGGATAAAGGTTGCCCAGCCAGTCTTGATTGGCCCACATAGGCAAGCCTAGATAAAGAGGAAGCGTCATGGGTGCCAGCCTACATCGACAAGATCAAGCGCTAATGTAACAGGTTAAGAGCCTTGCCCGTTAAGCGTGAATGGCGGCTTTTATATAACCTTTGTATGGCTTATATGTATAGCAAGGCGCGGAAAAAGTGAAATTGTTAAGGCGCCGATAGCGCTACTATGTAGGTATAGCCCTTTATTGGCAGTAGCCGTTTACAAACAGGATAGCGCCATGTGTTCAGCTTACGTTAGCAGTGATGAAATCCGCGACCAGTTTTCCCAAGCGATGTCGGCAATGTATCAGCAGGAGGTGCCGCAATACGGCACCTTGCTGTCACTGGTTGAGGCAGTCAACCAGGAGGTGCTAGCCGCTAACCCAGGGCTAAATAACGCATTGCAAAATAGCGATGAGCTGGCGCGTATCAACGTTGAACGCCACGGCGCTATTCGAGTGGGGAGTCCAGGCGAGCTTGCTATGCTGCGGCGAATGTTTGCGGTCATGGGGATGGAGCCAGTGGGGTATTACGACTTATCGACCGCAGGCGTGCCGGTACATTCCACCGCGTTTCGGCCGGTCGCGGATAGTGCGCTCAAGCGTAACCCCTTTCGTGTCTTTACCTCGCTGTTGCGCCTTGAACTAATTGAAAAGTTCGAGCTAAGAGAACAGGCGAGTGAAATTTTAAGTGCCCGCGATATCTTCACTGCCAAAGTGAAAGCGCTTATCAAGCGTTTTGAGCAGCAGGGTGGCCTAAGCGCCGATGATGCCAAGCAGTTTGTTCAGGAAGCGTTGGAAACGTTCCGCTGGCACGACAACGCCACGGTCGACTTGGCCACCTATGAGCGTTTGCATGCCGAACACCGCTTAATTGCCGATGTGGTCTGCTTCCGCGGCCCGCACATTAACCACCTAACGCCGCGCACGTTAGACATTGATGAAGTGCAGCGGCGCATGCCCAGCGTTGGCATCGACCCTAAAGCGACTATTGAAGGCCCACCACGCCGGGATTGCCCAATCCTTCTACGTCAAACCAGCTTCAAAGCACTGGAGGAGACGATTGCTTTCGCGGACGCTGCTGAAGGTAAACACACCGCCCGCTTTGGTGAAATCGAACAGCGCGGTATCGCATTAACGCGCAAAGGACGCGAGCTATACGACCGCCTGCTAGCAGCTACCAAAGAGAACTCGCCCACAGCAGCCAATAATGACGCCCATCAAGCGCATTTATCTGACGTGTTTAAAGAGTTTCCCGATACGTATGAAACGCTGCGTCGTGAAGGATTAGCGTTTTTCCACTACCAGGCGGTTCAAGGTGTATCTGTGCAAGGGCCGATCTCAGTTGAGCAGGTGGATAGCTTGATCGAGCAAGGCGCTCTGAGAGTTACCCCCATGATTTATGAAGACTTCTTACCCGTGAGTGCGGCCGGTATTTTTCAATCCAACCTGGGGGGAAGCAGTCATGACCATTACGCCAGTAGCGCAAGCCAGCAGGCGTTTGAGCAGGCCCTGGGGAGAGCCGTCATCGATGAAATCGAGCTGTATGCCCAGCGCCAGGAAGCATCGCTTGAACAGGCGCTGGCGCAGTTGGCGGTTTAAGTGATAAAACAGGTAGCTACGTCAATTTACCCACTAACGCTGAAGGTTGAAGAGAGTTATGAGTCAAGGAAAGGTATTGGTATTACATGGCCCCAACTTAAATTTGCTGGGTAGCCGTCAGCCAGAAATATATGGGTACGAGACGTTAGACGACGTGAATAACATCTTGCGGGAGAAAGCAGTGATGGCCGACTGGGACATCACATGCCTGCAGAGCAACCATGAAGGCGAACTGATTGACGCCATTCACGCCGCACGCCTGGATAGCACCCAAGCGATTATTATCAATCCCGCTGCCTACACGCATACCTCAGTGGCCATTCTTGATGCGCTCAATGCTTTTGATGGCAAAGTAATTGAGGTGCATTTATCCAATGTTCACAAGCGCGAAGCCTTTCGCCATCACTCCTACGTCTCGCTGCGCGCCGATGGCGTCATTGCTGGCCTCGGGGTTCAAGGCTATCGAGCTGCGCTAGAGGCAGTGATGGTAGAGGCTAATTAATATGCGCCCTTACTTGAGCCACTTTATTTTGTAAAACAGGTAAGTACACATTAATCAACGTATCAAGATCGACCCGGGCAGCGTTAGTGCTGATATTGATTGCGCCCATTAAATGCTGCTTGGCGTCATAGACAGGAACGGCAATGGAGCGCAAGCCGGAGTCAAGCTCTTGATCAGAAATTGCATAGCCCTGCTGCCGCGCTTTTATTATCTGGTTTCGTAGCTCACTCACATCTGTCACCGTTTTATCGGTGTAAGACTCTAGAGCAACCGACGAAAGAAAGTGATCAAGGTCGGTATCGCTGAGTTGAGCGAGCAACATGCGCCCCATGGAGGTATGAGCTGCTGGCAGTCGAGTGCCCACTGAAAGCGTAATCGCCATCAAGCGATGCTTTGCTGCCGAGCGCGCTACGTAGATAACATCATTGCCATCGAGCACACCAAGCGAGGAGGACTCACCGGTTTCAGCGGTAATGTCTTCGAGATGTTGCTGAATAACATCTCGGTAATTATTAGCCGATAAAAAGGCATAGCCGAGCTGAAGCACGCGGGGTGCCAATTCAAAGTAACGTTGCTGTTTTCGCACGTACCCCAGTGCATGCAGAGTGAGCAAGAAGCGCCTAGCCTTTGCTCTATTCATTCCCGTGCGCGCGGCGACTTCGCTTAGTGTCATACGCGGGTGCTCATGATCGAATGCCTGGATAACTTCCAGGCCACTAGCAAGCGCCGTTACAAAGTCGCGATTGTCTTCACTCAGCATTTCTTCCTGCATTTTTACTATCCATTGTCCTAAAATCTGAGATAAAAGATTAGCGTAAAAAAGTTCGCAGTGCGAACGTGCCTCACTCTTCCAGCCAACTATCTCGCCTCTTACTACTAAAGTTGTGTTTTTTAAAGGGTTAGCAACAACGTAATCTCAAGCTAGATATTACGAATACGTGTACGTCTTACGAACAATAGTTAAGTATAAGCAATCGCTTAGCAACGCACAGGAAGATAACAATGAATAAACTCCTTAGCGCAACATGTCTGGCTGCCTTCGGTAGCGCTCTGGCGTTGGGCCTTGCGGTTTCCTCCGCCAGTGCCAATGAGTGGCCCACCGACGATATTCGTCTTGTCGTCCCTTACGCCCCAGGTGGCACTACGGATGTGCTATCCCGCCGCGTCGCGGATCTTCTTCAGCAAGAGCTGGATGCTAACGTGGTTGTGGAAAACCGCCCTGGCGCGGGTTCTACAGTGGGCACCGGTCGTCTCGCCCGCGGTGGGCGTGATGCTGATCACACGATTCTGATGGCATCACCCGGCCACACGATCGGCGCAGCTATTTATCCCGATCTTAGCTACGACCCCGTCGAAGATTTTGTCTTCCTGCAGAACATGATCGATATCCCCAATGTCATGGTGGTGCCTGCCGATAGTCCTTATGAAAGTGTCGTCGAGTTCGTTGAAGCCGCAAAGGAAGAGAACATGACCTTCAGCCACAGTGGCGTGGGCAGTTCCATCCATATGTCCGGTGAGCTCTTCAAGACGTTGACGGAGACCAATATGACGGCAGTGCCTTTTGCTGGCAGTGGTGCGGCGCTTCCTGCGCTATTGGGCGGCGATGTCGATGTCTCCTTTGAGAACATGCCGACCGTCCTGTCGCATATTCGCTCGGGTGACTTGCGCGCTCTGGCGGTTACCTCCGCTGAGCGGTCAGAGTATTTGCCTGATGTACCCACGCTATCGGAAGTGGGCGAGTATAACCTCGACCAGTTCGTCACAACGGCATGGTTTGGCTTAGTGGCACACAGTTCTTTCCCTGAAGAAGCGCAAAGCGTTATGCGGGATGCCCTTGCTAAGGTGATGGAACGTGAAGAGTTTTTGGACTTTGCTGATCAGCTGGGCGCTGAACCGGGTCAGGTGTCTGGCGAAGAGTTCAAGCAGTTCATTGCTGATGAAGTCGAACGTTGGCAGGGCGTTGCACAGCAGGCCGGTATTAGCCAGTAACTAGCTACTCTTCCGTTATAACAGAGAGGCGAGGGCCGCTACCCTCGCCTCTCTTGTTCCCCAGGAGAAGGCCGCGATGACACCCTCGGGTTCCAAGCGCAGAGTAAAAATAAAAGATACCAGCGACCTCATCAGCGGCATCGTATTGCTGGGGTTTGCCATAGTGCTGGTCTTTTATCTGGTACCCAACTATATAAACGAACCGCCGATCCTACAAAACCCAATGATGTCGCCGCGATGGCTGCCGACGATTATCGGCTGGCTGATCCTGCTGTTTTCGGTTCTGCTTATTCTTCAGGCCTTCATTGTGGAACAGAGAGCCGAGGAGGATGAGCGGGCGATTGAGAAAGGCTCTACGCGGCGTTTCGTGCTAATGGTGTTGTCACTGGTGATATATGTTGCCTTGTTTGAGGCGATGGGCGCCGTGTTCTGCGGTATTTTGGCAACACTCGTTCTTTTCGTAGCACACCCGGTTCGCACCTGGTGGGTATATAGCCTGGCATTTCTGTTTCCTATTATTGTGACGCTCTTATTTGTAGAAGTAATGAACGTGCCACTACCGATAATGCCGCTCGGTTTCTGATTCGCTACTTATTTTTCTGGGTGTCCTATGGAAAACTTTTCGGAAGTGGTTGGCATATTCTTTAGCCTGGATAACTTTCTGGCCATCGCCGTAGGTGTGGTGATCGGCGTGGTGGTGGGATCCATCCCTGGTTTAACCGCCACCATGGCGGTGGCCTTGGCACTCCCTTTTACCTTCTCCATGCAGCCAGTTGCCGCTATCCTGCTGTTGGTAGGCATCTATAAGGGTGGGATGTACGGTGGCTCGATTACTGCCATTCTAATCAGAACGCCGGGTTCGCCCGCTTCGGCCTGTACCTTGCTAGACGGCTATCCGATGGCTCAGCAGGGGCATGCAAAAAAAGCGCTAAAGGCTGCGCTTTACTCATCGGTCATTGCCGATTTTATCTCCAACATAGCGTTGATCTTTTTTGCCGCCTACTTGGCCAAAATTGCACTGAACTTCGGGGCTCCCGAATTTTTCTGGCTGATCTGTTTTTCTCTTACCATTATCATCTCGCTAGCCAGCGGCTCTATGATCAAGGGTTTGATGGCAGCGCTGCTAGGTATTTTGTTATCCATGGTAGGGCTGGATGAGGTCTTCGGTTCACAGCGGCTTACCTTCGATAACTACAACTTGATGGACAGCATCTCTTTTATCCCTCTATTGATTGGCCTCTTTGCTATTCCAGAGATTATCGAGTTTTATCGTAAGAAAGCGATCCCGCATATTAAAGCGAAGGCAAGTGGTGCCGGTTTGGCCTTCTCTGAGCTCAAGCGTTGTATGAAAAGTATTGTGCGCGGCAGCTTAATTGGCGTGATTATTGGCGCCATCCCCGGCACCGGGGCGACGGCGGCAGCGTTCATCTCCTACAGCGATGCCCGACGGCGCTCTCCTAACAGAGCAAATTTCGGCAAGGGCGAGGTAGAAGGGGTGGCAGCGGCTGAGGCCGGTAACAATGGCGTTGCCGGGGCGACGCTAATTCCGCTGTTATCGCTCGGTATTCCAGGGGATGTCATCACCGCCATCATCCTGGGGGCTTTTATGGTGCATGGGTTAACGCCTGGCCCGCTTATGTTCCAGGAAAATCTGTCGCTGATCTATGCACTGTTCCTGGGGATTATGTGCAGCTCGGTCATCCTGTTGGTGGTGGGTAACGTTGCCATTAAGTACTTCTCGTTAATTGCTGATATCCCCAAATCAATTCTCTTTCCTATCGTCTTGATGTTCTGTGTTTACGGCGCCTATGCGGTCAATAACGCCACGTTTGACGTGTGGCTGATGCTGGCTTTTGGGGTATTGGGATATATCTTCAATCGTGCCGCCATACCGGCGGCGCCGTTTCTGATTGGCTTCATTCTGGGGCCGATGTTCGAAGACAACCTGCGTCGTTCTCTGCTTATCGGCTCCAATGACCTGTCGATCTTCGTGCGTGGACCGATTACCTGGGCCTTCATTGCGCTGACGGTGGGATCCATCGGCCTGGCGGTTTATCGCTTTGCCGCATCCCGACGTGGCGCGCGGGATAGCACTGACGAGTCACGCCAAAACTGATTTAACCGACCGTCACTCCGCCGCAGACAAACAGCGTCTGGCCGGTAATGAAGCTGCTACGCTCGTCGCAGAAGAAACTTACCGCCTGGGCGACATCCTCGGGCTGGCCCATTCGGCCTAGCGGAATGTTATCGATGATACGTCGGGCGCGCTCAGAGTCGGGCGGGTTGTTCTGCCAGAAGGCGCTGGTGGCGATAGGCCCAGGGGCGACGCAGTTAACGGTAATGCCGTGCTCTGCCAGTTCCAGTGCCCAGGTGCGGGCCATGGATTGCAGCGCGCCTTTGGTGGCGCTGTAGATTGTTCGTGCTTCCTTGCCGAGTACCACACGGCTGGCATTCATGACGATACGCCCCGCTCCCTGTGCCTTCATGGCAGGTAGCATGGCTTGGGTGCAGATCAGCGCTGAGCGCACGTTCAGCTGCATTAATTTATCGAAGTCTTCAAGCGTTGCTTCTTCAAGCAGCGCAGGGGCAACAATACCCACGTTGTTGATTAGGCGGGTCACCGTATAGCGCTTGGCGATGTCTACCATCATCTGGCGTGTAGCGTCGGCGTCTGCAAGGTCGACCTGATAGGCGTCTGCTTGCAAAGAGGCCGCTTCTGGTTCAACGATATCCACTACGATAACGCGATAGCCGTCCTGCTGAAGACGCAGTGAGATGGCTTGGCCGATGTTTCTTGCGCCGCCGGTAACCAAGGCGTAGAGCGGTTGAGAATAGTTGTTTTGATCAGAGGGTTGGCCCATTTTTATTGTCCTTATGTAAGGTAAGCCGTTGGTGTATCAGGATTTAAAACGTTAGTAATCCTAACAGTGACATTAATCCGATGATGAGGCTAAGGGTGAAAAAGGAAGCGATCGTCGCTACCAGCATTGCCGCAGCGCTAACGCCACCTAAACCATAGCGCTGGCCAAACAGGGGGTAAATACTGATCATCGGCGCGGCAGCAAACAGCAAGGCACCGGCCATATAAAGCGGATCAATGCCAGGAACAAAAGAGAAGGCGATGAAGATGAGCAGGGGGTGAATAAGCAGTTTGCCGATGACAATTTGAGCTACGTCGCTCGCCATACCTTTAACCTGCAAGCCAAACAGCGCGCCGCCGATCACAAACAGCGCCGCAGGGCCTGCCGCTTCGGCCAGCATATCGATGGCTTTAAACAGCGGCGCGGGAATATTGATGCCGGAAACGGCCAGGCAAATGCCGATCAGTAAGCCTAATAATACGGGGTTTTTGATGAGACTAAGGGCTGTCTGCTTAACTGTTTTCCATACGCTAGCACCTTGGTGGTTACCCATTTCGGCCAGAATCAGGGCTGCGGGAAGAACCAGCAGGTTTTCAACGAGCATATTGAGCGCTAACAGCACCGCCGCAGGCGAGCCGATGACCATGGCGGCCACAGGATAACCCACAAAGCCGCTATTGGCGGCCGACATGCCGAGTGCCTGCATGGCGCTGGCGTTCAGTGGTTGGCGCTGTAGTTTTAAGCAGAGCAGTAACCCCGCACCGAAAACGGCGATAGAGCCCAGGCCGTACGCCACCAGATAGTTGAGCTTGAAAACCTCTTCCAGAGGCTGCTGGGTGAGCGCGCGGATCACCAGCGCGGGCAGCGCGCAGTAGAGCACAAAGACGCCCACTCCCTGCATCTGTTCGCGCTGGATAATGCCACTCCATCTCGCTATATACCCTAAGCCAATGAGTAGGAATATGGGCGTCGTAATCCCAAGTATAGCGAGCATAGCGGCCTCTTAGCGCATGAAGGCAAATATTTAAGTTCGAATAACGAATAATTGTACGCTATTTCTCTGGCGCTTCATGGCATGGAGTGAGTAGAAGGCGTAACAAGTTGCTCTATGTAGTGCGTACGTAGCGGTATCACCTGCGGATCGATCTGTTCAGGAGCGATACGGTCTGCGGTGAAAAAGCGAAACGCATCCACGCCCTGGAACACAAACAGGTCAACACCCGACAGTGTTTTGGCGCCCGCCTGGTGGGCGGCCTTTAGCAGCTCGGTGTGGGCGGGGATGTAAACCGCATCAAACACCCAGTGCTGAGCACCCAGCCCGGCGGTATCGATGGGGCAGCCGGGGTGATTGATATGGCCAATAGGTGAGCAGTTAACCACGCCCTGCCAATGAGGAAGTTCTCGCTGCGCCTGCTCTGGCGTGATGCACGCCGCTTTAATCCCCATGGCGTTAAGATCACGACTGAGGTTCTCAGCCCGGGTGCTGTCATGTTCAAGAATGTGTATGCAACTAACAGAAAGCTCCCCCAGCGCACACGCCACCGCACGGCCCACGCCACCGGCGCCGATCAGTAGAACCTCACCAGCGGGCTGGCTACCGAATGAGTGGCGGTAGGCGCTGATAAAACCGGTGTAATCGGTGTTTTCAGCGCGCAGCCCCTCAGCGTCAAACAGTAGAGTGTTGGCGGTGCCTACCCGCCGTACGCCTTCACCGCGGATATCGGCGAGCTGTGCGGCTTTTTCCTTGAAGGGGAACGTAACATTGGTGCCCCGGTACCCCTCGTCACGCAGCCTTCGTATCGCGCTGGAAAAATCAAAATCCGTCGCTCCCCGGCTATCGACTAAATCGTAGCGTACCGGCTCGCCCAACGACGCACCCAGGCGCTCGTGCAAATCGGGAGATTGCGATTTAGCAATGCCTTCGCCTACCAGTCCAAGTTTGATCATGTTTGGCTCTCTCCCGAGTCGTGGTTTGGCGTTTCTTGGGCAATACCATCAATTTCCGCTTCCAAGCGCTGCTGCGCGGTGACGCGCACAAAGGCATTCGGCGCGCCCAGCCCTTGGTAACCTTCCCGCTGCACCAACTCAAAGAAGAACGCCTGGCGGCCGGGCTGGGTATACAGCTGATGGAAGTCACCGTCGCTGTCCTGATCAAAGAGGATGTGGTGTTCTTGCATCCATTGCAGGGTTTGCGCCGGTAGGTCGAAGCGCGCGGCCAGGTCGCGGTAGTAGTTACCGGGAATCGGCAGTACCGGTATACCCGCCTGCTGCAGTGCTGCGCTGGTATCGCGCATGGCGTTAGTGCGCAGGGCAACATGATGAACCCCCGAGCCGCCGTATTGGCGTACAAAGCGGTTGCTGGCGGTGTCCGGCGAGGCGCTGGCGTTAAGCGCCAGGCGAAAGCGGCCATTGTAGTTCTGCAGCACCTGGCTCTGGATCAGTCCGCGTGGGTCGGTGACATCGAAAGAGGGCGTTGGCGCCAGCTGGAAAATAGCGCGGTACTGCAGCATCAACGAGAGGTAGTCGTGGTAGGAGAGTGCCACGCTGATGTGGTCGATATCCACCAATGCACCTTGGGGAACCGGCTGTACATCCACAGGGAACTCGCGATCCCAGGTGCGGCTTAGCTGGGAGTCATCAATAATGTAGGAGAGGCTGCCATCCACATTGCGCAGCGCGCTCATGCGGTGGCTGGCGCCCACTTCTTCAGGCTCGACAATAGCGTAGCCAAGTTTGTCTGCACGTTTAAACGCCTCATAGGCATTTGCCACGCGCAGGCCAATCGCCGTTACTGCGGTGGCATCGCGTCCTGGCGTGCGGCCGGTAAAGCTCGATTCGGCATTGAGCACCAGATTGACGTCACCTGCCGCCCAGCGCTCGGCGTTAAGCGTGTGGTGTCGCCCTACGCAGGCCATACCCAGCGCGGTAAGCAGCTCGCGCAGCGAGGCTAAATCGTCAGGCTCAACGGCGATTTCCAAAAAGGCGACCGACTCGATCGGCTGCGGCGCGGGAATGCCGCTGTCGCCCTGCATGCTGCGCAGCAGGTTGTAGGAGCGCAGCCCGTCCCGGGCCGTCTGGTCGCTGTGGCCCATGCGGAAAACATCGTTAAAGATCTCGTGGGAGAGCGGGCCGTCGTAGCGGGTCTCCTCCAGCATGGCCATGAATTTGTCCATCTGCAGCTCGCCCTGGCCGGGGAAGCAGCGGTAGTGGCGGCTCCATGACAGGTGATCCATAGAGAGGCGTGGCGCATCGGCGGTCTGTACTAGAAAGATGCGATCCCCTGGAATGCGGCCAATGGTGCCAAGCTCCGTCTGGCGGGAGAAGATATGGAAGGTATCCAGCACCAGGCCGACATTGGGGTGGGCGGCGCGGCGCACCACTTCCCAGCTGTCCCGGTAGTCGTGAATATGGCGGCCCCAGGCCAGTGCTTCATAGGCCACACGCAGGTGTCGCCGCGCGGCACGCTCGCCCAGCTCATAGTAGTCATCGGCGGCACGGCTCAAACCCGGTAGCGAATCAGGGTGGACGGTACTGCACGCCATCAGCAGATCTGTACCCAGTTCCTCCATCAGGTCGAACTTGTGCTCGGCTCGGTCAAAGGCCCGCAACCGGGCGCGCCCCTGCAGCCCTTCAAAATCACGAAACGGCTGCAGCGTGACCAGCTTTAAGCCCCGCGAGCGAATCAGCTCGCCCGCTTCACGCGGCGTGCCGGCGAAGGCGGTCAAGTCATTTTCAAACAGCTCAAGCCCCTCAAAGCCGGCCTGAGCGATGGCGTCTACCTTCTCTTCCAGCGAGCCGCTTAGGCAAACCGTGGCAATGGATGAGTACATGGCATCACGCTCCTTGCATTGAGAAATATCAGTAACCCGCCAGCCGCGGCAGGAAGGTGACCAGCGCGGGGACGAAGGTAATCAGCAGCAGGATCAAAAACTGCACGCCCAGCATCGGCAGAATGCGGCGGATAATCGGCCCCATACCCACACCGGAAACGGAGTCGGCGACAAACAGGCAGAGCCCCATGGGCGGTGTGATCAGCCCCATCATCAGGTTGAATATCACCACGATGCCGAAATGCAGTGGGTCGATACCCAACGCCATGGCGATGGGATGGAGGATAGGCACGAGCACCAAGATGGCCGCTATACCCTCTAAAAACAGTCCCACCACCAGCAGGAGTAGAATCACGGCGATCAGGAAGGTCCACTGGGTATCGATGCTCATCAGTGCCCACTCGGTGAGCATGTTGGGCACGCGCTCGAACGTTAACACCCAGTTGGCCGCAGCCACTGCGCCCATGATGACCATAATCACCGCGCTGTCGCGCATGGCGCGGGCGAAAATAGCGGGCAGGTTCACCAGTTTGATATTGCGGTAGAGCACCACGCCCAGAAGCAGCGCGTAGACCACGGCAAAGGCCGCCGCCTCTGTCGGGGTAACGATACCGGCAAGAATCGCCCCGACCACGAATACCGGCATGAGGGCGGGCAGCAAACCATGCAGAAGGGCATGGCGGCGTGACTGTTTTTTGGTTTTTGTCGCGCCAAGGTCACCGGCGAAAAAGTAGACGTAGATGGAGAGCCCCAGCGCCAGCAAAAAGCCCGGCACAATACCGGCTAAAAACAGCCCCGGTACCGAGACACCCGACACCGTCAGTGCGTAGATAATCACCGGAATACTGGGTGGAATAATCGGGCCAATCACCGAAGAGGCAGCGGTGAGCGCAGCGGCAAAATCGCGTGGATAGCCCTCTTTCTCCATCGACGGTATAAACACCCGTCCAAGCGCGGAGGTATCGGCAATCGCTGAACCGGAAAGACCGGCAAAAATCACCGAGGCCCAGATATTCACGTGCGCTAACCCGGCTTTCAGGCGGCCGACAATGGCGGTGGCCAGGTTAATAATTCGGTGGGTAATACCCGCTTCGTTCATCAGCTCGCCGGCCAGAATGAACAGCGGGATCGCCAGTAGTGGAAAAGACTCCATGCCGCCGAAAAACTGCTGGGAGACGATACGGATGTGATAGGGCAAATCGCCGGTGCTCATCAGCACCGTCAGCGAACCGAGGATGGCAAAGGCAAACGGCACGCCAAGTAGCACAAGGGCTAAAAGCAGTATAAAAATCATGAGGAGACCTCCTCACTGGTGTGCTGGCTCAAACGCTGAGCGCCCATCACCAGCGCAGAGAGGCTGAGCAGCCCGCCGCCAATTAGCATGGAAGCTTGAAACAGCCACATAGGCATGCCGGTGCTTGATGAGGTGCGGCCACCCCGTGCGGAGATAAACTCAACGGCTGATACCATCAAGCCAATGCCCACCACGAGCACCACCAAGTCGACGGCCACGGCCTGCCAGCGCACCCAGTGCGGCGGCAGTAGACGACGAATAAGGTCAAAGCCGATGTGCTTGTCCTGCAGGTATGCCCAGGACATGCCAAACATCAGGCCGTAAATCATCAAATAGATGGCGGTGTCTTCTCCCCAGGTAATGGAGCCGCCAAAGGTGTAGCGCGCAAAGGCATTGCCTGCGACCAACAGAAAAATCAGCACCATGGCAAGTCCTGCCAAGCTGCCATTGAACAGGATCAGACCTCGGTGTAAGCGGGCGAGGAGAGGAGACATAAGAGCACCTTCAATCGATAGTCAGGCACGCAGGGTCGCGAGTGGGCCATCTAAGGCCCACTCGCAAAGCGCTTTGTTCAGGCGGGGTTTAGAAGCGTGCGGACGCCTCTTCCACTGCGGAAGAGAGACGCTCGATCCACTCTGCATCATCGCCAAGCACTTCGGTCAGGTACGCCTGAACCGGCGGCTGGGCGGCTTCGCGGAAGGCCTCCATCTGTTCAGCGGTAGGCTGGGTGATCTCCATGCCCTCGGCTGCCAGTTTGGTGATCCCCTCGGCTGAGTTGAACTGCTGGATGGCACGGCCGGTGGTGCCAGCGACCACGGCGGCGCGCTTCACCGCGGCTTGTTCCTCTTCGCTAAGCGACTGGAATATCTCATCGTTAATCAACAGGTGATCGACACCGTAAACGTGGCGATCCAGGGTCAAGTAATCCTGAAACTCATAGAAGTTGTTGCCGTAGATCACCGAAATGGGGTTCTCCTGGCCATCGACGACGCCGGTAGCAAGCGCTGTCGGTACTTCACCCCAGGCGATACCCTGAGGCTCACCACCCAAAGCGCTAACCATCTCCAGGTAGAGCGGAATGGTTTGCACGCGGAACTTCAGCCCCTGCATATCCTCAGGCGAATTGATCGGGCGCACGGAGTTGGTGAAGTGGCGGAAGCCCGTTTCGCCGTAAGCCAGCGTGCGTAGGCCGGTCTGTTGCAAGCAGTGCTCGGCCAGTGCGGTACCAAATTCGCCGTCCATTACCTGCCACGCTACTGGCGCTGACGGAAAGGTGTACGGGATATCCGTCACAGCAACCGCCGGGCAGAAATTGGCGTAGGCGCCGGAGACCATCGCAATGCTGATGGTGCCATCCTGGGCGCCTTCAATCAGCTCGGTTTCACCACCTAGCGCTCCAGCGGGGTAGACCTCCACGGTAAGATCAGTTTCGGCTTCCACCAGGTTTTTAAACACCTGACCCGCTGCGCCTTTTTTCGAAGTAGTCCAGTCATCTGGGTCAACGTGGGCGAAGCGAAGCGTTTGGGCGGAAGCATTTGCTGCGGCAATGAGGGTGGCGGCAGCGACGGCTGCCGTCAGCGTGCGCTTCATGGATATTTGTTTTACTGAAAACACTGGAGACATTGTTGTTGTCCTCTTATCGGGCCGTTGTCATGGGGTTTGAAAAAGCCATAAACGATGGCGTGCTTGGCCTTTTCATCCTGTCGTAATCAACAATGTACGAAATGGTACGTTCAGTCAAGCTGTGGCATACTAGACAAAAGACGACCACGACAATAAAAGGCACGCTCTATGACAGCCCCTTCGACCAAGACCAGCCCCCCTGCCACTCGGCGACGGCGCAAAAATGACCCCGAATCCGTGCGCGCCGATATTCTTGCGGTGGCTACCCGGGAATTCTCAGAAAAAGGCCTCTCTGGAGCCCGGATCGATGAGATCGCCGAGAAAACCCGCGCCTCCAAGCGGATGATTTACTACTACTTTAATGATAAAGAGACGCTCTACCTGCACACCCTGGAAGCCGCCTACCAGAAAGTGCGCCTGCAGGAGGCTGAGCTGGATCTTGACCACCTGGCCCCACTTGAGGCGCTTAGTCGGCTGGTGCGGTTTACCTTTTGTCATCACGCCAAAAACCCTGACTTTATTCGCCTGGTAATGATCGAAAATATTCACCATGGCCGCTTTTTGGCGCAGTCAGCGTTGATTCAATCACTCAATGCTGGGGTGATTGATGTGCTCACCAACGTTTATAGCCGCGGTGTCGAGGAGGGGTGTTTTCGCGAAGGCCTGGATCCTCGGGAACTGCACTGGCTGATTAGCGCGCTGTCTTTTTTCAATGTCTCAAACCAGCACACTTTTTCGCGGATTTTTGATTGGCACCAAGCCGCGCCTGAGAATCAGCAAAAATTAGAGGAGCATGTTACCGACATGGTGCTGCGTTACGTGTGCCCTGACTAGCCACGCCTTAATTGCGTGCAAAAGACCGCTCATGTGGATCCGCAAGCGTACCTTTCGAAGTAAGGTGACGTTTGTGAGTTCACACCTACCTAGTTAACGTATAGTTCGAATAGCGAACATGTGTACAAATTTTGTCTTGAGCCCTGCTTATAAGCTATTTTTGAGCTCTGGACAGCGTTAACAGGAAGCCTACCGCCATGCCCTCTGCATTTTTAAAGCACCCTTTCATGAGTCAGCGCGCTGTCGCTGAGTGTGACGACGACGCTATGGTGCGTGCCATGCTGGTCTTTGAGTTGGCTCTGGCCGAGGTTCAGGAAGCCAGCGGAGCCGTACCTGGTGGTGTTAGCCAGCAAATGCGAGAGCAGCTTGAGCACGCCCACTTGTCTGTTGCTGAGATCGCCGAGGGTATCGCCAGCGGTGGCAATGTAGCGATTCCCTTCGTTAAACAGAGCCGTGCGCTGCTCGCCGATGAGCACAAACGCTACTGGCACCAGGGCGCGACCAGCCAGGACGTGGTCGACTCCGCGCTGATGCTGCTGCTTAAGCCACGCTTGGCGGCGCTAGATGAGTTGCTATTGCGCTGCCGTTCGGCGGCGTTAGCACTTATGAATACTCATATCGATACGCCCATGGTGGGGCGCACCCTGATGCAGCAGGCGCTGCCGATCACCTTTGGAGTCAAGGTGGCTCACTGGGCGATTGGCCTGGAGCAGGCGCGCCGCCGTTTAAGCGCTGTTGAGCTACCCGTGCAGTTTGGTGGTGCGGTAGGCGTGCACTCGGGTTGGGACAACCTCGGGCTTGAGTGGATGGATGCGCTTGCCGAGCGTTTAGGCTTGGCGGTACCGGTATTGCCCTGGCATACCGACCGCTACCCGATTCATGCCCTTGGCACTGCGCTGGATGCGGTCGCCGGGGCTGCTGAAAAACTCGCTCTGGATGTGTCGCTGCTGACACAAACCGAAGTCGGCGAAGTGGCCGAGCCCTCGGCGCCGGGGATGGGCGAGTCTTCCTCTATGCCCCATAAGCGTAACCCGGTGCGCTGCGCGCTAATTCGCGGTGCAGCGCGACAAGTGCATGGCCACACCAGTGTATTGATCAACGCCGCCGCCCAGCCGCTGGAGCGTGGACTGGGCGAGTGGCATGCGGAGTGGGCACCGCTCATGGAAGGCGTTTTATTGGTGGAAGGCGCGTTGGAGCAAGTGGCCGTGCTGTTGGAAGGGCTTGAGGTCTACCCCGACAACATGTGGCGCAATCTGGCAGCCACCGGCGGCGGCATTATGGCCGAACCAGTCGCACGTTTGCTGGCGCCTAAACTAGGCGTTGAGAGAGCCAAAGCGATTAGCGCGGAAGCGGCAGAAACCGCACGCCGGGAATCCCGATCTTATGCTGATGTACTTGCCGACCATCCTGAGGTGAAAGGGGACTTTGATGTCGAGGCGTTGCGTAATGCCTGTGACCCTGCTTTATACCTTGGTAGCAGCGCAGTCCAGGTGATGCGTGCCAAAAAATGGCTGGAAGCGCGTTAAGTCTATTTAAAAACAAAACGTTATGTTCAGCTTTGGAGTAGATAGTGGGTTCGGCAAGGGAGTTTGGTGGTCGCCGATGGGTTTGACCCCATTAGCGTTCAGCAGTAGATTGTTCGTATAGAGGATCTATGTTCGCTTAACGAACATCCTGCTAACCGTTAAGAGGCACCCATCATGGCCGAGTTTCTCAGCTTGCATGACGCGGTAGCGCGCTACGTCCAGGACGGCGCCACCGTGGCCATGGAAGGCTTTACCCACCTGATTCCGTTTGCCGCCGGTCACGAAGTGATCCGCCAGAAGAAGCGCGACCTGACGCTGATCCGCATGACCCCGGATATCATCTACGACCAGATGATTGGTGCGGGCTGTGCCAAAAAAGTCATCTTCTCCTGGGGCGGTAACCCCGGCGTGGGTTCACTGCACCGCTTGCGTGATGCGGTTGAGAAAGGCTGGCCGCGCAAGATCGAGATACTTGAGCACAGCCACGCCGCCATGGCCTGCGCGTTTGAAGCGGGTGCAGCCGGTCTTCCGCTGGCAGTTTTTCGCGGCTATATCGGTAGCGAACTGCCCAGCGTGAACGATCAAATCAAATTCATCGAGTGCCCGTTTACCGGTGAGCGCCTGGCCGCTGTACCCTCAGTGCGCCCGGATGTCTCGATCATTCACGCCCAGCGGGCGGATCGTCAGGGTAACGTTCTGGTAGAAGGTATCGTGGGCGTACAGAAAGAGGCGGTACTGGCGGCCAAACACAGTATCGTCACGGTGGAGGAGATCGTCGATGACCTCAACGCCCACCCGAACGCCTGTGTGATTCCCAGCTGGGCCATCAGCGCCATTGCGGTGGCCGAGAAAGGCGCGCTGCCTTCCTACACTCATGGCTATTACGGCCGCAGCAACCGCTTTTATAAAGAGTGGGATGCCATCGCCCGCGATCGCGACACCTTTACCCAGTGGCTCGACGACAACGTCTTTAACGCTGTCCAAAATCATGCAGGGGAGAACAGCTAATGAGTCTCGAATATACCTCTTCTGAAATGATGTCGGTGACCGCTGCGCGGGCGCTGGAAAATGGCATGACCTGCTTTGTAGGTATCGGGTTGCCCTCAGAAGCCGCCAACCTGGCACGGCTGACCCACGCACCGGATGTGGTGCTGATTTATGAGTCCGGCACGCTGCAAACCAAGCCCGATATTCTGCCGCTCTCCATCGGTGACGGTGAGCTGTGCGAATCGGCGCTGACCACCGTAGCGGTGCCGGAGATGTTTCGTTACTGGCTGCAGGGCGGCAAAGTCGACGTGGGCTTTTTAGGCACCGCGCAAATCGACCGCTTTGCTAACCTGAATACCACGCTGATCGGCGATTACAAAGCGCCCAAGGTTCGCCTGCCAGGCGGCGGCGGTGCGCCGGAAATTGCCACCAACGCCGGTGAAGTGTTTATCACCCTGAAACACTCCAAGCGTGCCTTTGTGAAAGATGTCGACTTTGTCACCACCCTAGGCTTTGGCCGCGACGGCAAAGGCCGCGATAACGTACCTAATATCGGCAAAGGCCCCACCCGGGTAATCACCGACCTGTGCGTGATGAAGCCCGACCCGGAAAGCAAAGAGCTGGTAGTGGTGTCACTGCATCCTGGTGTCAGCCGCGAAGACGTGATTGAGGCGACCGGCTGGGAGATTCGCTTTGCCGAACAGCTTGAGAGCACACCAGAGCCCAGCGAAAACGAGCTGACGATTTTACGTGAGCTGAAAGCGCGCACTGAGCGGGCCCACGCGGACGCATAAAGGAGCTATTTATGAGCGATGTTGTGATGCAAGACGTCTTTCTATGTCATCCCCGCCGCACCGCCGTGGGACGCTTTGGTGGAACCCTGGCCAGCGTGCGCCCGGATGATTTCGCCGCGACGATTTTTAAAGCCGTACTGGCAGAAGCGCCGGATCTCGACCCTGCTGCCATTGAAGAAGTCTTTATGGGCTGCGCCAATCAGGCCGGTGAAGATAACCGCAATGTGGCACGGATGTCGTCGCTGCTGGCAGGCATTCCTACCTCCGTGCCCGGCACGACCATGAACCGCCTGTGTGGCTCGGGTATGGACGCAGTGGGTACGGCGTTTCGTGCCATTAAAGCCGGTGAGATGGCGCTGGCGCTGGCGGGTGGTGTGGAGTCCATGTCACGTGCACCCTACGTGATGGGCAAGGCCGACAGCGCCTTCGCCCGCGGGCAAAAGATTGAAGACACCACCATTGGCTGGCGCTTGGTCAACCCGCTGATGAAGAAAACCTACGGCATTGATTCCATGCCGGAAACGGCAGAAAACGTCGCCGAGCAGTTCGCTATCTCTCGTCAAGACCAGGACGCCTTTGCCCTACGCTCCCAGCAGAAAGCCGCTGCCGCTCAAAAGGCGGGGCGTTTTGCACAGGAGATCACTGCCATTGAGATTCCCCGCCGTAAGCAGGAACCGCTGATCTTTGACCAGGATGAGCACCTGCGGGAAACCACCCTGGAAAAACTGGCCGGTTTACCCACTCCTTTCCGGGAGGGCGGCAGCGTTACCGCAGGCAATGCCTCTGGCGTCAACGACGGCGCGGCAGCCATGCTGGTGGCCAGTGAGGCGGCAGTTAAGCAGCATGGCCTAACGCCGATGGCAAAAATTATCGGCATGGCCACCGCTGGCGTTGAGCCACGTATTATGGGCTATGGCCCGGTACCGGCGGTGCAGAAACTGCTCAAGCGCACCGGCATCTCGATGGATGAGATTGATGTATTTGAGTTCAACGAAGCGTTTGCCGCCCAGGCGCTGGCCTGTATGCGCGACTTGGGCCTTAAAGACGATGACCCCCGCGTGAACCCCAACGGCGGCGCGATTGCCCTTGGCCACCCGCTAGGCATGTCCGGTGCGCGTCTGTTAATGACCGCTGCCCATGAGCTGCAAAACAGCGGCAAGCGCTACGCGCTATGTACCATGTGCGTGGGTGTAGGCCAGGGCATTGCCACCCTGATTGAACGCGTTTAACGGAGACCGTCATGGCATTTCATACCATTAACGGCCGCAGTGTGGCTTACCGCCTGCTCGGCGCAGAAGTGAACCCGCTGGTCGTACTGGCGCACCCTTTGGGCATGAGCCAGGCAGTATGGGATGACGTGATTCCCGCACTGCTGCCCCGCTATCGGGTGCTGACCTGGGATCTCCCCGGCCACGGTGCCAGTCAAGCGGTCAGCGGTGCACAAATCACCCCTGCTGACCTAGCGGCGGAGGCATTGGCGCTGGTAGAACTTGCGGGCGCGCAGCGCTTTCACTTTGCCGGTACCTCCATTGGTGGTGTGGTGGGCCAGCAACTGATCGCCGAGCATAGTGATCGCCTGTTCTCCGCTACGCTGACCAACACCGGCGCAGTGATCGGCAACCCAGATCTCTGGAATACCCGTGCAGGGCGAGTGCGCCAGGAAGGCTTGGCGGCCATGTCTGAAGAGATTGTACCGCGCTGGTTTGCCCCAGCAGCCTTTGAGGCAAGCCCCGCGCTGAAAGCGGGCTGGTGCACACAGATGGGCCGTGGCGACGATGAGTCCTACGCCCAACTGTGTGAAATGCTTGGCCGCGATACCTTTACTGGCAAACTCTCAGGTAAGAGAACTAAGTTGCAGCTATTTGGCGGCAGTGAAGATATGGCCACGCCGCCCGCCACGTTGGAAGCCCTGTCTGCGGAACTCGACGGCGCACCGTTGGAGATATTTGACGGTGTGGGTCACGTGCCTTCGGTAGAAGCCCCGGCGCAATTTGCTGAAAAACTACTCGCCGTATTGGCGACTGATTTAGGCGACGTGGCCAATCACGGCGTGGCTTATACCACTGGCTTGGAGACTCGCAAACAGGTATTAGGCGAGGAGCACGTAGCGCGCTCCACCGCTAACGCCAACAGCCTGGATGCGCCCTTTCAGCAGATGATTACCCGCTTAGCCTGGGGCGAGCTGTGGAGCAATGATGATCTCACGCGGCGTGAGCGCAGCATGATCACCACCGGCATTCTCGCCGCCCTCGGCCGGGAAGAGCTAACGCTGCATTTGAAAACCGCCAAGCGTATTGGACTGTCTGAGGCCGAGCTGCGTCAGGTGCTGATGCACGTAGCGATTTACGGCGGCGTACCAGCGGCCAATCACGCCTTTGCCCTCGCCAAAGAGCTGGGTTGGGGCGAGTAGCGAATCAACATAATTGATAAGAGGTAAGGGCGATGACCCACGATAACAAACGCTTTGTGGCCCGTGACCGTAACTGGCATCCGCCCGCCTATGCGCCGGGCTATAAAACCTCCGTGGCGCGTTCACCACAGCAGGCGCTGGTGAGTATGCAGCAGCCCACCGCATCTGAGCTGACGGGCCCGGATTTTAGCCACCTGCGCATGGGGCCCCACGATAATGATCTTCTGCTGAACTTCCGCCAGGATCCCAACCAGGGCGGGCTACCCCAGGGTGAGCGCATCATCATGTTTGGCCGTGTGGTCGATCAGTTTGGCAAGCCCGTGCCGCACACGCTGGTGGAAATGTGGCAGGCTAATGCAGGCGGTCGCTACCGTCACAAAAACGATAAGTATCTAGCACCGTTAGATCCTAACTTCGGCGGCGTTGGGCGCTGCTTGACCGATGAGCAGGGCTTTTACCGTTTCCGCACCATCAAGCCCGGCCCCTACCCGTGGCCCAACGACATGAATAGCTGGCGCCCTGCGCATATTCACGTCTCAGTCACCGGGCCTTCAATTTCTACCCGGTTAATCACTCAGATGTACTTTGAAGGCGACCCGCTGATCCCGCTTTGCCCAATCGTGCATACACTGAAAGACCCTCTTGCGGTTGAGACCATGATTGGGCGGCTGGATATGGCCCATAGTAAGCCGATGGACTTCCTTGCCTATCGTTTTGATGTGGTGGTGCGCGGCGAGCTGCAGACCTATTTTGAGAATCAATAAGGGGATACCTCATGAATCAGCCTAATAGCCAGCCGACCAGCGACCTGATGCTAAGGGAAACCGCCTCGCAAACTGCTGGCCCCTACGTGCATATTGGTCTTGCTCTCGCTGCGGCAGGCAACCCGGTGCGCGATGAAGAGATCTGGAACGAGATGGCTAAGCCTGACGCCGAGGGTGAGCATATCGAAGTCGTCGGAATTGTCATCGACGGCAACGGCGATCTGGTGCGCGATGCCTTTATTGAGGCGTGGCAGGCCGATGCTAACGGTGACTACCAAGCCGATTACGACCTTAGCAAACCGTTCAATAGCTTTGGCCGCACCGCGACGACGTTTGATCACGGCAGCGAGTGGTCGTTGACCACCATTAAGCCCGGCGCGGTGAAGCACCCCAGCGGCCAGCCAATGGCGCCGCACATTAACCTCACGCTGTTTGCCCGCGGGGTGAATATTCACCTGCAAACACGGCTCTACTTCGATGATGAAGCTGAAGCGAACGCCCAGTGCCCGGTGCTCACGCGTATCGAATCACCGGCACGCCGCCAGACCCTGATCGCCAAGCGCGAAGAGGTGGAGGGTAAGGTGCGTTATCGCTTTGATATCCGCCTGCAGGGCGAAGGCGAGACGGTGTTTTTTGATTTTTGAGTAGCTATTCTCGCCCCTGCAAAAAAAGCGCTGTGACGTTGTCATGGCGCTTTTTTGTGTGGTGCGCCAGGCATGGCGCGCAGCGCCTTGACCGGCGCTGTTCCTGGGGGTGGTGCTTCAGGATGACTTGGGGGTGAAAGTCCCCTGCACGCCCGGCAAGGGGAAGTGCTAGCCGACGGCAAGGGTGTCCCTCGCGAGGGGGAATCTGAAGGCAGCCCGAGGCAAAACGCTGGCCTGACGAACAGGAAGCGGATACGAGGCGTCATGGCGGGGTAAGGTGGCTACACTCACCAAAGCCCGATACTTGCACGGAACGCCATGATGTAAATCCGACAGGCATAAGCGGGAAGGTCGCGCGTCTTACCCTGGGAGGTCTGGTGGTCTGCCACGGTGCTACCGTCGTCGAGAGGCGACGGGAGGGATCACCAGACGTCAGCCGAGGCCATAGTAAGTGCCGGTTCACCACGGCACCAAGGGCCGAACATGAAGAACCGCGAGTAGGCGATAACGTCTCGAGGATCGATCATGAAGACAGACCATGACGCTAATACCGTCACTCACCCAGAGGGGCAGGGGCAGTACCCCGAGTCCCAGCCGGTGAGCGTCGAGACCAGCCCGGCGTCGTTATCGTGGACGAAAGCGGAGCCAACCTCGCTCATGGAACGGGTCGTTGACCCGGAAAACATGGAGCGAGCTTACCGTCGGGTGGTGGCCAACAAAGGCGCACCGGGTGTCGATGGCATGACGGTGCATCAACTGGCTGACCACCTGAAGCAGTACTGGCCAACGCTGCGCGAGCGGCTGTTGGCCGATCAGTACCACCCCAGCCCGATCCGAGCAACCACGATCCCTAAGCCCAAGGGTGGGACGCGGCAGCTCGGTATTCCCACGGTTACCGACCGCCTAATCCAGCAAGCGCTGTCCCAGGTACTGATGCCGATCTTCGACCCGGGCTTCTCCGAGTCGAGTTACGGCTACCGCCCCAAGCGGAGCGCCAAGCAGGCCGTCTCGGCCATGAAGGCCCACGTCACCGCCGGTCACCGCTGGGTGGTCGATCTTGACCTGGAAGCCTTCTTCGACCGAGTGAATCACGACCTGCTGATGGCACGGGTCGCGCGGCGCGTTGACGACAAGCGTGTACTGCGTCTGATCCGTCGCTATCTGGAGGCGGGTATGTTCCAGCATGGCTTGCCCACGCCGAGGCGGCGGGGGACACCCCAAGGCGGGCCCCTCAGCCCGCTACTGGCGAACATCCTGCTGGACGACATGGACAAGGCGTTGGAACGCCGAGGCCACCGCTTCTGCCGCTACGCCGACGATGTACAAATCTATGTACGGAGCCGACGAGCAGGCGAGCGGGTCATGGGCAGCTTGAGTGAGTATCTCGAGAGCTCACTTCGGCTGACGGTCAATCGCCGTAAAAGTGCGGTGGATCGGCCATGGCTACGCGGATATCTGGGCTACAGCCTCACTCGGCACAAGCAGTCGAAACTGACGCTCGCCAAGACAAGCCTGACACGCATGATGCAGCGTGTCCGTGAGATCCTGAAACGTGGCAGGGGGCGTAACATCCAACGGGTAATCGAAGGGTTGAGGCCAGTCCTACGAGGATGGGCTAACTACTTCAATCTTGTTGATGTGAAACGCCCCTTGGAAGCACTGGATCAATGGATACGGCGGCGCTTACGCGGCCTGATCTGGCGACAATGGAAACGCCCATCGACTCGGCGTCGGAAGCTGCGAGGGCTAGGCCTAGACGGGCACCGCGCCTGGAAATCGGCGGGGAACGGTCGAGGCCCCTGGTGGAATGCCGGGGCTTCGCACATGAATCAGGCCCTGCCGAGGAAATGGTTTTATGACCAGGGACTGATCTCGGTACTGGATACGGTAAGATGGCTTAAACGTTCTGCATGAACCGCCGTGGTACGGAACCGTATGCCCGGTGGTGTGAGAGGACAGGGGAGGCGACTCCCCTTCCTACTCGATTCTGAGGTGGTATCTACCTACGCATCAAGAGCTCGGTGGTTTGTACCAGTATCCTGAACAGCAGCCTGATGATTAAACGGCACTGGAAGGAAATTTTTGTGTAAGCCATTTCGGAAAATTTTGTAAGAGATCTCTTACAAATATGGTTCCGGCAATATGCATTTGTTTTCCAAACAATTGATTTTGTTTGATTGTTGCTGGTTTTGTATGTTCTAAAACGCTGAGCAGTGCTCAGATCATCCCTGCTGTGTATCTGCCAGCTGTTGCGCCCTCACGGTATCTCGCTACGCTAGCACCACTCATTCGTAATCGACGATCCAAGGAGGGAGGCGATGGCAAACGGCAACGGTTTATCCTTTACGCTGACACTGCCCGGCGTAGACGATGTCGCCGTGGTGGACTTTACTCACCGTGAGGCCCTTTCCGCCCCCTTTGAGCTAACGCTCAACTTTGCCAGCCGCAATGGTCAACTCAATGCCGCCGAGCTACTGGATCGTGACGCCACGCTAACCGTTTGGCACAGCGGAGAAGCGCTGCGTCAAATCCATGGCATTGTTAGCGAATTTTCCCAGGGCGATCGCGGTCATCGCCGCACCTTCTACTCCTTAGTGCTACGTCCCGCTCTTTGGCGTCTTTCGCTGCGGCACAACTCGCGCATTTTCCAACAAGTCACGCCCATCGCGATTATCACCACCCTCTGCCAGGAACGCGGCCTGGGTGATGTCACCTTTGACGTGACCCGTGAACTGGCCGAGCGTGAGTACTGTGTGCAGTACCGGGAGAGCGATCTCGCCTTTATCGAGCGCCTTGCCGCTGAAGAGGGGCTGTTCTATTACCACACCTTCGAGGCAGGTGCCCACCGGCTGGTCTTTAGCGACGATCCTAAAATGCTCAGCACGCTCGGTGAACGCACCTACCACAGCCGTGCCGGGGGAACACCGCCTACCCGCCATGTGCGCAAACTGCGCCAGACGGCGCGAGTGGCCAGTTCCTCTGCCATGCTCAAGGACTACACCTTCAAGAACCCCGGCTATGCACAGTTGCATGAGCATCAGGGCCGCGATATTGAGCAGCACGGTCAGCGCACCGACTATGAACACTACGACTACCCAGGGCGCTATAAGCGGGACGCCTCCGGCAAGCCGTTTACCCGCACACGGCTTGAATACCTGCGCCGCGAAGCCATCACCGCGCACGCCGAGAGTGACCTACCCGAGCTCGCCCCAGGGGCGCGCTTTACCCTCACCGACCACGACGCCGATGCCCTTAACCGCGACTGGCAGCTTATCGAGGTCACCCATTACGGCGAACAGCCCCAGGCGCTGGAAGAGGACAGCATTTCCAGTAGCGATAATGGCGGGATGACCCGCTACCACAACACTCTGGTGCTGGGGCCTGGTGACACGGCCTGGCGGGCAACCCCTAATCCCAAGCCGCGGGTGGACGGCCCCCAGGTGGCGTTTGTGGTGGGGCCGCCAGGGGAAGAGATTTACTGTGACGAGCATGGCCGGGTCAAGGTGCAGTTTCCCTGGGATCGCTACGCGGAGCCTAATGAAAAGGCTAGTTGCTGGGTGCGGGTATCACAAGGCTGGGCGGGGGCGGGCTACGGGAGCATCGCCATTCCCCGGATAGGGCATGAGGTCACGGTTGCATTCCTTGAAGGCGATCCTGATCAGCCGCTGATCACCGGGCGTACCTACCATGCCGTTAATACGCCACCGTATCTCCTCCCGGAGCACAAAACCCGCACCACGATTAAAACCCAGACCCACCAAGGCGAAGGCTTCAACGAGCTGTGCTTTGAAGACAAGGCCGGGGAAGAGTTTATCTACATGCATGCCCAGAAGAATATGGAGCTGCATGTCCTCAACTCCCGCCAGAAGCGGGTCGAATTCGACGACACCGCCACCATTGGCAATAACTCCCATCTGGCCGTCGCCAAGGATCGTGTCGAAACCATCGACGGCAATCGTGATATCACCGTTCGCACTAACCACACCGAACAGGTGGACGGTGATCGCGGGCTAACGGTAGGCGGCAGTTACCAGACCCACGCCAATGGCGATATCACTTTCAAAGCCGATGGCGAGCTGATCCTCGATGCCAGCAAGATCACCCTGGTTGCCGGCGGCGCCGCGCTGGTGGTCGGCGGTGGCAGCGTGGATGTCACCCCGGTACTCAATGTTGGCTCTGCATCGCCCAGCGCGGCCGCGCTGCCCAGCATTCCCGCCGTGTTGGAAGCCGCCGCAGGGGAGGGCAGTCCATTTGTCTCCCACTGCCCGCTCGAAGAGGAATAACCCATGGCCATGGCCGACTACTGGCTCGCCCGCTGCCATGTGATGGCCTACTCCCCCAGTGCCCGGCGCTGGGAAGAGGCCGCTGATGAAGCTGTCACCGTGGCCGCGGTGCTGGCCGAAGACGCTGATCAGGTCAGGGCGCTGCTACAGCAGCAGTGCCACGATGACGGCCTGGGATTAATACGCCTGGATGCCATTGAAACCCTACTTCAGCGCTGCCGCCGCGAAGGTATCGCCCACGGGCTAGTGGAACTGGCCCACACCACCTCATCGCAACACCCGGTGGCGTATGGCGAGATGTTGCCCCTGTTGCCGGAACCCGCGCCTGAACCTGAACCGGCAGCGATCCATCCACCGGTGAACTACCAAGAGACGCGCTGGCAAGCGCTGTTTGGCCCCCGTCAGCCGCCCCTGTGGGCCGTGATTGACGGGGTTAACTGCCGCGAGGCCATGGCCCGCCTTAGCCAAGCCGAGGCCCAAAGCGCCTGCCTGTATGCCTCAACGGATAGTGCCACTCAAGCCAATGCTCCCTGGCTGGTGCGCCTGGAAGCCGACAGCGACGTACGCCAATGGCTGGAAGACCTGCCCCAGGATCAACACTGGGGGATATTGCTGCAATCCAACGCCACCCTAAAGCAACTGCGCAGCCACCTGCGCAAGTTCACCATGCTCTGGACGCCCGCCAACGACCAGGCCCCGGTCTACTTCCGCTTCTACGACCCCCGGGTGGCGCTGGATATGAGCCAAGCCCTGGAACCCTGGAAGCTGGCGGCTTTTATGGCGCCACTCGAAACGGTGATAGTGCCTGCCTCGCCTTTAATGGTGTTTCCCGCTGAGCTTGAATTAACCCCCGTGATTGAGCTCGACGCCGATGCCAGCGAGGTGCAGGGAAGGCTAGTGCGCATTGCCCTCAGCGACGATGCCCGCGCCGCCAACGGCCAAGGGCGCCAGTTTGCGATAGGGGGGACGGAGTATCAGCACTTTGGGGAACTGGTGGAGCAGCGGGCGCAAGGAGCCCTGGCGCTTTCGCTCAAGCCTGCCTACCCCCAGGCCACTGTGGATGAGCTGCTAGCCAGTGTTCAAACGGCCGCACAGCTAGGGCAGCGCTATGGGCTTGCCACTAAGAAGCAGATCAAACTGCTTGCCAAGTGCGTAATGGAACTGGGCGATACGTTTCCTAACGGATATGCCGAGGCCCAGCGGATCCTCAGCAGTCCGACAACCGCCGCTTGGCGAAAACGTGACCAACTGAAAGCCTGGCTACCCAAAGGGCGCATCAGACGCACACTTTTGGCACCGAATCGCGATGAGGAAGGTGATATGCAACACGATAATTTTCGGCCCATCGTTAGCGAGGAGCGGTTATGAGCTACCAGCCGGGCTTTGAAGAGATGGTGTACCTGTTAGAAACGCAGCCGGAGGCCTTCGAGAGGCCAGGCTCCGTCTTGCGTTCGCTTCACAGTGCACTCCAAAACAGGGAGCCGGTGGATGAAGAGGGCACGGCTCGTCGCCTTTACCAGGAGTACCGAGAAAGCGGAGCCGAACCGCTGACCGAAACTCCTATTCCATCGGCTAGCAGTGATTCAGCAGAGGAAGGTGGGCCAGATACAGCGTTCGCTGAGACCTGTGTGAAGTGTACCCAGGACGATGGATGCTGCCTTAAGGCTGGGAGCGTCAGTGACAAGGAGGATAGTTCACGCAAGGTTGAATGGCCCGCTGTTGATGACGCAATGACCTTGCTCGTGGTCGCAAGACCCCAAGAGAATGCAGCCTCAGGCCCGCTAACGGCCAATGTGGAAGTCGTATGGGAAGGCGAAACAAGCTGTCAAAACGGTCGTACTGACGATGTTCCCTGCATCGGGGCCTGTATCAATGCCTGTGGTGCTGTTGGATTCGACAGTGGGATACAGAAGCTCACCGAGCAGCAGGTTGATGTTCCTATCACTTACGACCAAACGACGCGATTGGCGGGAAGCCTTAACGATTTTATTCCCTTCGATATCACGCTGGGCTTTGTGGCCTTTGAAGCAGTACTTGGCGGCCGCTTATTGAATGGTCATGGCGGGCAGGCCAACTTCCTCCCCATGCAATGTTTGCCGGGCAAAGATATTAGCCACTCCCTTAAGGTCATTCCTTATCCCTACATGAAGCTAGAAGGCGACGTTACCCTAGCGGTAGAAACCGTCATTATGACCAGTGAAGTGTCGGCGAGAGTGTCAGCAACGGGTACGCTTTCGGGTCAGTACGGTCGGCATACACTGGATTGGTCAAGCAGTGCCGAAGCCGCGGGTGGCGAGCCTAAGGGTATCCCACGCCAAAACGATGCGCCTGGTCTAATCGGCATTATGGTCGAGACAATACAGAAGATTGACCGCTACTTTTCCATGGGGAGTCCCAGTGACACGGTGGCGTACGATCGCTCTTCCATTGGTTCTGGCGTCATCATTAGCAAATCGCTGTCGTTTAAGTCCTCCGGGTTTGAGCTAGTGCCGGTGCCAAGCAGCCCAGATCTGCAGCTTAATATCGGCAGTCTGGAGTCAGTTCTCAGCCTGGGAGTGACAGGTAGAATTGACTTGATCGAAGTGATCGCATCAATTGCGTTAACCCCTGCTGGCGCCAATCGGATTCAGGATGCGCGCGCTCGAATAAAAGCAGGCGAGAAAGTGAACGCAACCATAGAAGGCTATCTGGAGCTGAGTGCAACAGGGTCGTTGCAGCATACCTTGGGCAAGGATGGTGTAGTTTCCTACCGCATACCGGCCTCCGGTGAGGGCATGGAGTTTAACGCTCGTGATGTGACAAGCGATTTCAGAGGAACATTGCAAATTCTCGGCTTAGCAGAAATAAAGCTCCATGTAGAAGGCAGTGTTTTCATGGTCAGAGCACAAGCGGGTGTGCGCGGCTCTATCCATACCTCCTGGATGTGGGAGGTACAGAACAATGCCGACGGCCAGCGGATGAAGCGCTATACCTTTGAAGGCGTTAAGGTCACCGGGGAGGCTTATGCTGAGGTTTCGGTGAATGGGGAGCGCGGTGGTGATGGTAACTGGGGCGGTGCTAGAGCAGAAGGTAGCCTTGACTTAGTGAAGGGAGAAGAGAGTGAAAATCTTTTCGATCAGGTCTCCTCTTCGATTGATGCGTCCAATACGAATGCATCCAAGATGTCCAATTCAGCGCGAGAGAATGCATCAGATACAGATAAAATAGCCGAGTTTGAAGGAGATGAGGGTGATGGAAAGACAATTTGGCCTAAGGAAGAAGGTACGTGGGTACCTTTCTAAAAGTTTACGGAGTTGGGGGCTTTTTTTATGCTTATTGATGTTTCAGGAGCTAGCCATGGCGCAGCCAATTGATCGCCAGTACTGGGTAAATATTCACACTCAAGGTGCCGCGTGGACGTTAAGAATTAATGACTTATATGTACAGGCTCATCGCACGACGGAGCAGTACTCCATCTCGTATCCCATTAGCGTTAATTTAAAAGAAGGCGCCAATACGGTTTCCTTTATTTATGCGCCGCTGCTTGAGGACGAAGCAGGCAATTTATTACAGGATGCTGAAACGGGCGAGTTAATGCAGGGGCCTAAAGACAATTTCTTTGTCAACGTCACTATTGAGGCTATTAACACCCGTACTCAAGAAAAGGAGGGGATTCATACGTTGCAGCTACGCTACGATATGGAGACGGGCGAGTTGATAGATTTCCCCAAAAACCCTGCCAACGTTATCGGCGAGACGACACATCAGAGCGAACACTTGCGTACTCGCGGGGAGTTTCAAGTGAGCTCTCCAGCGCAATTGCTAAACGGCAGCGGTCAATCGCTCGAAGCCGAGCGGGTAGATATGAGTTTCCGTTTGCTGGATACCATTCCCGATTTTCACTGGGTGAATGATGCGACCCCGCTGCGAGACACCCCACGGCTACGCTACGAATTACGCCAAGCCTATGAGCGTTTGCACCGCCTATTTGAAGAGGGTAAGACTGACGCTATTTTGCGCGAATTTGAGCCGGTTTGGGATCGGGCTGGTTTGCTGATGGCCGGAGGAAAGAGCGCCAGGGATTACATTGAATCACTGCCTGTCGGCTCACAACTAGTTGGATTGCATCAGGAGCCAAATGGCCCACGTTTACAACCTTTGGACATTGCGGATGATCCAGCAGACGATAGTTTAGAGTTTATGGGAGATGGGCGCCTTGTTCGTATTTTACCTAGCCCGATTTATTGGTCTTATCCAAGTCAGCCAGATAAAGAAGAAACTGCCATCCCGATGCTGTTTTATCGTACATCAGCAGGCGAGTGGCGTATTGCGGCGGTTGCTTCATGAAACCCGTTGCCCGCAAAGGCGACCTTCACCGCTGCCCCATACCCGGCCACGGCACCACGGAAATTATCACTGGTTCGCCCTCTCAAGTAGAGGGCCAGCCCGTGGCGCGGGTGGGTGACAAAACCGGCTGCGGCGCCACCATTATTGAAGGCTCAAGCCACTCTAACCATGATGGTAAGCCCACCGCCTACCTGGGCTGCAAAACGGATCACGGCGGCGAGATTATTACGGCGGCGAGCAGTGCCAAGGTGCAACCGTAGCGCTTATGCGAAACGATGAAGTTACAAGGAGAGATGTCTTGAAAGGAGTCGTTAGTCGGTTAGTGATAGGCACATCATTTGGCAAACATAGCGCTTTGGTTCTCGCTTGGCTCACCAGCGTTTGCTTGGTCAGCCTATCGCTCAGTGCCATGGCACAGCCAATTGACCGCCAGTACTGGGTGAATATTCACACCCAAGGTGCCGCGTGGACGTTAAGAATTAATGACTTATATGTACAGTCTCATAGCTCAACTGAGTACTACTCCATTTCATATCCCATTAGCGTGAATTTAAAAGAAGGCACCAATACGGTTTCCTTTATTTATGCGCCGCTGCTTGAAGACGAAGCAGGCAATTTATTGCAGGATGCTGAAACGGGCGAGTTAATGCAGGGGCCTAAAGAAAATTTCTTTGTCAACGTCACCATTGAGGCTATTAACACACAGACCCAAGCGAAGGAGGGGATTCATACGTTGCAGCTACGCTACGATATGGAGACGGGCGAGTTGATAGATTTCCCCAAAAACCCTGCCAACGTTATCGGCGAGACGACACACCAGAGCGAGCACTTGCGTACTAGGGGGGAGTTTCAGTTGAGCTCACCGGATCGCCTTGTGGTTGGTAATGGGGAAAGCATAGAGGCTGAACGGGTCGATATGAACTTCCGTTTGCTGGATACCATTCCCGATTTTCACTGGGTGAATGATGCCACGCCGCTACGAGACACCCCACGGCTACGCCACGAGTTACGCCAAGCCTATGAGCGTCTGCATCGCCTATATGAGGAAGGTAATACTGATGCCATTTTGCGTGAAGGTGAACCCGTTTGGGATCGCGCAGGGTTACTGATGGCGGGAGGCAAAAATGCCCGAGAATATATAGCTTCTCTTCCTTTCGCATCACAAACAATAGGTATTCGCCAAGAACCTGATGGGCCTCAGCTAGAACCATTGCGTCTTGCCAACGACCCCGCTGGCGATAGCTTAGAGTTTATGGGCGACGGGCGCTTAGTACGCATTTTACCCAGCCCGCTTCGTTGGTCAGATCCCAACCATCCTAATCAGAAAAGCGATGTGGTTCCTGTTGTTTTTTATCGTACAGAATCAGGCGAATGGCGTATCGCGACGGTGGCATCATGAAACCCATCGCCCGCAAAGGCGACCTGCATCGCTGTCCCATCCACGGCCATGGCACCACCGAAATTGTCACCGGTTCGCCCTCTCAGGTAGAGGGCCAGCCCGTGGCGCGGGTGGGGGATAAAACCGGCTGCGGCGCCACCATTATCGAAGTCTCAAGCCACTCTAACCATGATGGTAAGCCCACCGCCTACCTGGGCTGTAAAACCGATCATGGTGGCGAGATTATTACGGCGTCGAGTAGTGCCAAGGTTCAGCCGTAGCGCTTATGCGGAACGATGGAGTTACCAGGAGAGATGTCTTGAAAGGAGTCGTTAGTCGGTTAGTGATAGGCACATCATTTGGCAAACATAGCGCTTTAGTTCTCGTGGGGCTCGCCATCGCTTGCTTGCTTAGCCTATCGCCCAACGCCATGGCGCAGCCTATTGAACGTCAATACTGGGTTAATATTCACACCGAAGGCGCAGCGTGGGTCTTGCGTATTAATGATTTAAATGTACAGTCGCATAGCTTTATCGAACAATACTCTATTTCATATCCGATTAGTACTAGTCTGAAAGAAGGTCAAAACACGGTGTCATTTATTTTTGCGCCACTTATTGAAGATGACACAGGGTATCTCGCAAAGGATGAACAAACAGGCGAATACGCTCAGGCACCTAAAGAAGACTTCTGGGTTGATATCTCGATTGAAGCCATTAATAAACGTACTCAAGAAAAGGAGCGTATCAATACTCTGCAATTACGCTATGACATGGAGGCAGGAGAGCTTGTAGCCTCTCCTCAGACCCCTGTCAATATGAGTGGTGAAGCGGTGCACCAAACTGAACATCTACGCACAAGAGGGGAGTTTGTAGTAAGTTCGCCGAGCCAACTCCTATCTACTAATGGCCAAAGCGTAGAGGCTGAGCGAGTGGATATGAACTTTCGCGTTCTGGATACTATCCCCAATTTCCATTGGGTTGAGGATGCTACGCCACTAGAAGATACGCCGCGACTACGGCACGAGCTACGTCAAGCCTATCAGAATTTATATCGTTTGTTTGAGGAGGGCGATAGCGATCTAATTTTACGAGAAGGCGAGGCGATGTGGGATCGAGCAGGGCTATTGGTGGCCGGTGGGAAGAATGCAAGAGAATATATCTCTTCGCTTCCGGTAGGGTCGCAGCTTGTTGGGCTTAGTAATGAGCCTAGTGGGCTACAATTACTCCCTCTCCTGCTGGCAGATGACCCCGCTGACGACAGCCTGGAATTTATGGGAGATGGGCGTTTAGTACGTATTTTACCTACCCCAATTCGTTGGTCATATTCGGATGATTCTGAGCGAAGCCACAAATTACCCGTCGTGTTTTATCGCACAGCATCAGGTGAGTGGCGTCTCGCAACGGTTGCTTCATGAAGCCAATCGCTCGCAAAGGCGACTTGCACAGTTGCCCCATTCCCGGCCACGGCACCACGGAAATTGTCTCCGGTTCGCCCTCTCAAGTAGAGGGCCAGCCCGTGGCGCGGGTGGGCGACAAGACCGGCTGCGGCGCCACCATTATCGAAGGCTCCAGCCACTCTAACCATGATGGTAGGCCCACGGCTTACCTCGGCTGTAAAACCGATCATAGTGGCGAGATTATTACCGCATCGAGCAGTGCCAAGGTGGAACCTTGAAGGTTCGTGTCAGTTTATGGAGTTGTTGAAGGCTTATAACAGCATGAAGAAATGGATAGCTCACTGTTGGCTTGTTGCACTGGCGCTGATCAGTGCGCCAGTCATGGCACAGGAAACCGAATATCAGTTTGGTGTTCGGTGGAGCGTAAATGGAATCCCTAGCTCGTTACGCATTCATAACATCATGTTGAATTTTTCAGGGACACCGAGCCATTTCGATACACGGCTGCCCATTTCCCAGTATATTAAAAATGGTAAGAATACAATTAATTTAAATTCGTGGCCATTTGAATATGAACCCGATAGTGAGTTGAAGGTTTCATTGCTTTACTGGCAGCCCGGTAAAAATCCTAATACCGAAGCCAGCACTGCCTTTGAAGTAGTTATGATGCCTGGAGAAGATAATGCTGAGCCTGAAGTTGTCTTTCTAGACCCAGGAGCGCCGTTGCAGCCGCTGCAGAATGATATTCGCTTTAGCCGCTATGAAGAATACGACACACTGGAAGTCAATTTTAACAACCGTCAGCCGATGCCCACTTGGTGCTGGGAGGAAGGCGACGTATTAAGAGACAGTAATGCTACACGTGATAGCCTAGCCCGTGAATATCGCCGACTATATGCCCTATTTGAAGCACAAGATAACGATGCGCTAATGGATGCCTCGAAAACCATGATTGAAGAGCTTGCTTTAGCTTCAGGAGAATCCGAAGCCTACGTGCGCCAGCGAGCAAGTTTCACCATGTTCTTTGATAATCCTAACCTTTTCCAGCTTGATCCTTTTCCAGAAGAGCCGATGACATTGAATTTGGGAGCGGATAATCGTGTGGCCTGGCTTACCCGTGAGGGGGTAGCGGCGCCGATTCGATTTGGGCATGCAGGAAGTGATGAACAAGTCTCAAACGTAAGACTCTACTTTATTCAACGCGATGGTCTGTGGGAAATCTGCCGATGAAACCCGTTGCCCGCAAAGGCGACCTTCACCGCTGTCCCCTTTCCGGCCACGGCACCACGGAAATTGTCTCCGGTTCGCCCTCTAACGTAGAGGGCCAGCCCGGAGCGCGGGTGGGTGATAAAACCGGCTGCGGCGCCACCATTATCGAAGGTTCCAGCCACTCCAACCACGATGGTAAGCCCACGGCTTACCTGGGCTGTAAAACCGATCATGGTGGCGAGATTATTACCGCATCGAGCAGTGCCAAGGTTCAGCCGTAGCGCTTATGCGGAATGACAGTTGTGGAAGGAGTCAGGCATTGAACGGAGTCGTTGGACGGTTAGTGATAGGCGAATCATTTGGGGAATGTGGTGTTTATCAATTGAGTAGGTAAGAACAATGGGCAGCCTGATATGGCTGCCCTTTTGTTATAGCGTCAAATCTAAACCTGACAGCTTTGCTGTAAATCCATCGCAGCTTTGTAGATGTCATTGGCGGAGCCACCAACCTCCTCCAAGTAATCATCAATGGTTTGCTGCAACACAGGGCCCCATTCAGGATCTTCGAGCGCGTCTTCGATGACGACAAACTCATGTCTGGCTTCGACGGCTTCTTCACGCCCTTGGCGTATCATCTCGTCATAAACCTCCGCCGCGCGCAGTGACCACTCCAAGCCGCTGTGGTCATCGATTACTTGCTGCAAATCGGCCGGCAGGCTGTCGTAACTGCGCTGGCTCATGGTGGCGAACAGGGAAAGGTCATACAGGGGGACTTCGGTGTGGTACTGCGCCAGTTCGTTCAGCCGGAAGGTCTTCATGCCTTCCCAGTTGAAACTGAGGCCGTCGACGACACCACGCTGCATGGAGGTAAACACATCCGGCGCTGGCATACCCACCGCTTGAGCGCCTAGGCGTTCGAACATATCACCCACCACTGGCGTGGGGCGGCGTAGGCGAAGCCCCTCTAGGTCAGCCGGTGTTTCAATCAGCTGATCCTTGGTATGCAGATAGCCTGGGCCGGTAGTGAACAAGAACAGAGGGCGCGTGTCGGCGTACTCCTGTTCAAAGTATCCCTGATCGTAAAGCGACTGGAGTATGCAGGCTCCTTGGCGGGCGCTTGATGAGACCCCCGGCAGCTCGACGACTTGCGTGAGTGGAAAGCGGCCCGCCGTATAACCTTGGGCAGAGGCGCCAATATCGGCGATACCGCTGACAGCGCTTTCGTAGGTTTGAGCCGATTTCGCTAGTGTCTGGCTGGGGAAAACTTCTACTGTCAGTTGCCCATCTGACGCCTCCTCGACGCTTTCAGCCCAGGCTTGAAACAGCTCACGGTCTATCATTGAGCCACCCGGCCAAACGTGCGCCACTCGAAGTGTGGTACTGGCTTCCACGGCAGGGACAGTGAATGAAACGGCGAGCACGCCAAACAGGGTTGCCTTGGCTAGGTGGGTGGGTATTTTATTCATTGTCGTTATCCTGATTGCTAGTCAACGGGGTACGTTTTTGTAACTGTTTTTATGTTTATTTAAAGATCCAACACAAGGGTTTTGCTCTTGGCTCTGGAGCAGCAGGGCGTGAACTGGTCGTTGGCCGCGTGCTCATCGTCATCCAGGTATAAATCCCGGTGGTCGGGTTCGCCTTCAAGTACACGGGTTAGGCAGGTGCCGCAGACTCCCTGCTCGCAGGACACCATAATGTCGATACCATTTTCAGCCAGCACTTGGTAAACCGTTTTGTCGGCGGGCACGGTAAAGGCAGCGCCGCTGCTGGCGATACGCACCTCGAAACTGCCGTCGTCTTCGCTGGTTGTTTCCGCGCCTGCAAAGTACTCGGTGTGCAGTTGATCGGCTGGCCAGCCACACTGCTTGCCTGTGGATATGACGGCGTTAATGAAACCGCTAGGGCCGCAGACGTAGACCTGGGCGTCAGCCTCTGGCTCATTAAGCAGTTTTTCCAGGTCGAGGGTTGGGGCCGCGGTGTCGTCGTCCAGGTAGAAGTGCGCTCTATTGGCAAAACTTGATGTGTTGATACGCTCGCGAAAGGCCATGCGCTCGGCAGAACGCGCGCAGTAGTGCAGCTCGAAGTCTGCCTCGGTGCGCGCTAAACGCTCCGCCATACACAGCAGCGGGGTGATGCCAATCCCGCCCGCCAGCAGGTAAGTGCGCTTTGCGGGTTTAAGCGGGAAGTGGTTTTTGGGCGCGCTGATGAGTAGCAGGTTGCCCACTTTAATTTCATCGTGCATGGCGATGGAGCCTCCTCTGGAGGCTTCATCACGCAATACGCCGATCAAGTAGCGATCCCGCTCCTCTGAGTGGTTGCACAGCGAGTATTGCCGGATTACCCCTTCTTTCACCTGCACGTCGATATGGGCGCCTGCGCTAAAGGGAGGAAGCGGACGGCCATGAGGGTCAGCAAGCTCAAAGGTGGCGATGCCAAGTGCCTCCTCATGGCGAGCTTTTACCTCGACAATAAGCGATAGAGAGGGGTGGCTCATGCCGTTGCCTCCTGGGGTTGCTCGGCCTGCTCCTCTTTTAAGATGCGATCAATAATGCGGCGCGCTTGTACGCCCCCGCCGTCAATATTGAGCTTCAGCAGTTGGCGGTCGGGGTAGAGAAGTAGGTTGCGTTGCTGTGCCTCGAGCATCTCAAGATCCTCTTCGAAGATCTTGCCCTGGCCCTCACGGATCTTGTCGGTGAGCGCCTGATCTTCCGGCTTGAAGTTGCGGGCCATTCCCCAGAAGTACCAGATAGAGGTGTCTGATTCTGGGGTGATAAAGTCGACTACGATACTTGAAGCTTTTACATTGGCCGGTGCGTTGGCCCCGCCATTGCCCGCATGGGCCACGCCGACTTCAATTAACACATGGCTGGGCGGGGTAAAGCGGCAAATCTGCCAGCGATCAACGGGTACGTCGTCGGCAAGCCCGTTACCCCTTAGGGCGGCCTGCCAGAAAGGCGGTGCAGGGATATTCTCCATCTCGCGGCTGGTGATCACTTCGCTACCGTTAACCGCCGTTTCCGGTGCGGCTTCCTCTATTTCTGGCTGGCCAATGCTGGAGGCATGCACATAGGTCTCATGGGTAAGATCCATGAGGTTGTCGATCATCAGGCGATATTCACACTGAATATGGTAGAGGCCGCCGCCATAAGCCCAGTCGGGGTTGTTGGCCCAGTGCAGCTCGGGAATCAAGTCGGCGTCAGCTTTATCGGGGTCGCCGGGCCAGATCCAGATAAAGCCGTGGCGTTCTTCAACAGGATAGGCACGATTGCTTGGGAAGCCGCGAACCCGCTGACCGGGCATGCTGTCGCATTTGCCGCTGCAGTTCATTTCAAGGCCGTGGTAGCCGCAAACCAGCTTGCCATCACGTACAAAGCCCAAGGAGAGTGGCGCGCCACGGTGGGGGCAGAAATCCTCTACGGCGGCCACGCGGTTTTCGTCACCACGGAAGAAAACTAGTTGCTTGTTGCAAATAGTTCGCCCGAGTGGCTTTTCGGTAAGCTCATCAGGGGTGCAGGCGACGTACCAAGTGTTCATTGGAAAGGGGGCTTGTTGAGTCACGGTTAACTCCTTTTTGGTTTAGTGTTGTAATTATGATTATTGGATCCAAAGTAAAGGCTAGGAAGGTTTTTGCAGTCAACCTATACTTTCGTAGAGCTCGCCAATGAATAGCAACACAGTGTTGATATGAGAGGAAAAATAAATGAGTAACAACGATAAAAGTGTCGTCAGTCGGCTGCGAAAATTGATCAGTGAGGGTGCATACGCTCCAGGGGAGCGCCTTGGTGAAGTCGCGGTTGCGGAGCAATTGGGTGTTTCGAGAACGCCGGTAAGGCTGGCTTTTCGCACTCTGGAGCAGGAGGGGTTGCTGCAGCAGGCGGGCAAGCGCGGGTTTATGGTGCGTGAATTTACCCAAGCAGATGTGCACTGCGCGGTTGAGGTTCGTGGGGTGCTGGAGGGGCTGGCCGCTCGGCATCTGGCGGAGCAAGGGCTGCCGTCTAGTGTCGATAAGGAATTGAAGTTTTGGATCCAAAAAGGAAAAAAGCTAATCGCCAAAGGATACCTTGTAGAGTCCGATATCAATCAATGGAGTGAGCTTAATGCTCATTTCCACGGCATTATCATTCATTCCATCGGCAGCGGTGTCGTAGCAGATGCCATTGCAAGAAATAATCACCTTCCCTTTGCTGCCGCCGACTCAATCATTATTGATGGCGATGACTTGGGGCGTGAATTTAAAAAATTGCAGTTAGCTCAGTTTCATCATGAGCTTATATTTCAGTCACTTAAGAGAGGAGAGGGGGCCAGGGCCGAAATGCTGATGCGCGAGCATGCGCTGATCGGGCTGCGGTACCCTGAACTACTGGCCGATTCTGAATAAAAATACCTAATAATTTAGTTATAGAGTGTAATTAAACCAAAGTATTAATTATATAAAATCATTTTTATTCAAAGGCTTATTAAATACAAAAGGTGTATGGCCTCCATTGTAATTGACAGATGGAGGTTTTTTTTGCAGCTTTGGTACGTAATGCGGATCAGAGTTCGCATTGAGAACAACTACAACTAGCCACTACGACCAAAAGCAGAGACAAACAATGAAAATTAACCACTTTGTTGCATGCGCCCTTCTCGCTCCCTGTGCGCTTGCTGCCCAGGCCCATGCGTTTGATGTTGTAGAAGCCGGACAACCTGTCGTTACCGGTGAGCCAAGCCGTGTAGGTCCGCCCTGGAATCATCGATCAACGATTAATATTCCAGGCACCAAAACAGATATTGCCTTTGGGGGGTACGTTAAGCTCGATGCGTTTTACGACTTCGACTACGACCTGGGAACATCAACTAATCCTTACGCCGTTATGAACCCAGGTAATAGAACCGATGGTCGAACCAGCTTTACGGCCTATGAGTCCCGCCTGAATTTCCGCACCCACACCGCAACTGACTATGGGCGGTTATCAACTTACTTCGAAGGGCATTTTGTTCCTGATGGTAAGTTCGGGCTACGCCATGCGTATGGCGAACTGAACGGTTTTCTCGCCGGGCAAACGTGGTCAAATTTTATGAGCTTCGTGGGCGGGACACGCACCCTGGCACTAGGAGACCCTAAGGGCTACGCCTTCGAGCGGCAGGCTCAGTTGCGCTATACGCAGCCTGTTGGGGAAGGGAGTTTCTCGGTTGCATTGGAAAACCCCACTACGGTTATTGCCCGCAATGATGCTTCAGTGGCCGATGGGGAGAGTCAGCTTCCAGATTTGACGCTGCGCTACGAATATAAGCGTTTATTTGCGCTATCGGGGATAGCGCGTCAACTTTCGACCAATAACATCACCAATACCATTGATGACGAAGTCACTGGCTATGGGGTGCAGGCGCAGTTTAATTTGCCATTTAATGCGTCAACCAGCTTGCGAGGCAGTGCCACCTACGGTGAAGGTATCGGTAACTATATGGGTAACCCTGGCAACGTAGGTCACCGTAACGCACCTGACGTCTATGTGAACGGTAACAATCTTGAGGCTATTGAAACCCGGGCATTTGGTCTCTCACTTAATCACTACTGGACGGATAGCTGGTTCAGTTCTGTGGGCGTTTCGCGTCTTGAGCAAGACCTACCCGCAGGCTATGGCGATCATTTCGAAACGCTCGACTATGGGTTTGCCAATGTGATTTGGGATGTTACCGAGCGCATGTCAGTCGGTCTTGAGTACCAGCATGCGGATATCGAACAGGTGAATGGGGTCTCCAATGATGCGAGTCGCCTTCAGGCGAGTGCCACCTTCCAGTTCTAGCGATCTACGTTTTGCAGTGACGTGAAGGTGTAAGTGATTTACTGCTGTTTCGATCACGTTTTAGGCTGGCGCTTTGCCAGCCTTTTTTGGGTCACGGATGGAAGAGAGTGCTTTCTCAAGCTGGCACAAAAGGGCGTAGATTAAAGACGTGAACGAGCGGTTTATTCGGCTGAGTGCTCAAGCAGAATGGCCATGCCTTGACCTCCGCCAATGCAAGCTGCTGCTATGCCATAGCGCAAGCCATCTCGCTTGAGTTGTCGGGCCAAGGACATTGCTAGCCGCAAGCCAGTTGCGGCCAATGGGTGGCCGATGGCGATAGCTCCGCCATGAACGTTGAGCTTGGTTGGGTCGAGATCCAACTCGCGGGCGACGGCGAGCACCTGCGCACCCTGAGCCTCGTTGATTTCTATTCGGTCGATATCATCGAGTGTGAGGCCGCTGCGTTCCAGCAGTAGCCGAATGGCGGGTGCTGGCCCAATACCCATGATCTCGGGGGCTACGCCAACCACGGCCGTGGCGCATAGGCGTGCGAGAGATGACTTGGCCGTGTGAGTACCTGCCATCACCAGTGCCGCTGCTGCGCCGTCGACAACGGCGGCGCTGTTACCTGCCGTTTGTACGCCATCGTCGTATACCGGTGGCAATTGGTTCAATACCTTCCGAGGCGAAGGCCGAATATGCGTATCCTGGTCTACGTGGGGAATTTTACGAGGTAGACGAATACCCCTATCACTATAACCGGGGAGGGAGAAGGTATCGTTTTCAACAGCAATAATATCCGCGGAGAGAATCCCTTGCGCTTGGGCTTCGACCGCCCGTGAGAAGCTGCGCTCGGCATAGGCGTCTACCTGCTCACGAGTGATGGCATAGCGCTGCGTCAGTGTGTCGGCGGTCTGAATCATCGATACATTGGGTGCCGGATCCATTAGCGCCTCCCATAGGAAGTCTTTGAAGGCCACCGGTGCGCCAAGCCCGAATCCGCCGCGATGCGTGTAGGCTGCAATCGGGTTGCGGGTCATGGATTCCGTGCCGACACACAGCACGCACCTGGCTTGTCCGAGCGCAATCTGTTCCGCGGCTTGTTTCAACAGTTCAAAGCCGGTGCCGCAGACGCGCTGCGCGTGCAGGGCAGGAACCTCCTGGGGGACGCCCGCATACAACCCAATATGACGAGGAAGTAAATAGGCATCGAAACTCGCTTGGGCCACGGATCCAGCGATCACTGAATCAACGTCTGTCGGTGCCACACCGCTCACGTTGAGCACTTCCTTGGCGACCTTGATGCCCAGGTCAGTGGGCGAGATCGCCCCCAGTGCACCGTTCAGGTCGGTGAACGGTGTGCGTACAGCGGCAACTAAATGGGTATCCTCAAATGCCGTGTAGTGCCCGCGTGTCATAGTTATTCTCCCAGATTAGCGTAGCGAGCGGCATAGGGCCGCCCATGCGCTCCAGTGGTAATGGCTGCCGTCTTGATGTTCAAAAGTCCCGCTATTAAGACGCTGAGTTAGTCGAGGGTAGGATGATGCGTGGATCCTGGGGTGGCTCAGCGTATAGGCACGCCACGAGTTCCGAGTAGCGCTCGCGCACGAGTCGTTGATTCACCGAGCCCTTGTCGGTCAGTTCGCCACGGTCAACGGAAAGCGGTTGGTCGAGTAGCAATAGGCGCTCTAAACGCATGGAGCTTGACTGGCCGCGGCAGTGGGTAGCCAGGCGCTGCGCGAACCACTGGTGCAGGCTGGCGTTGGTGGCCAGAGCATCAAGAGAGATATCCGCTGAGCCAAGCTGCTGCTCACAGGCGGGAAGGTTCAACACGACGATTCCCGTCAGGTAGTCACGCCCTTCGCCGATCACCACTATGTCCTGTACCAACGGGGCAAAGTGTTCGACAAGGTGCAGGCGCAGGGTGCCCACATTGACCCAGGTGCCGGTCACCAGTTTGAAATTCTCGCTTAGTCGGCCATCAAAGATTAGCCCCCGTTCGGGGTGGTCGGGGTCAAGAAGGCGCATGGCATCCCCGGTACAGTAGTAGCCTTCGTGATCAAACGCCTCGCTGGTTCGCTGTGTATCGCGCCAGTAGCCCGGCGTGATGTTAAGGCCCTTGAGGCGCGCCTCCCACTTATCATCCGTCGCTACCAGTTTCAGCGCCATGCCAGGTACAGGCTGCCCGATTAGTCCCGGTGTATCGCTGGGCTCTTCGGTGCAAAATGCCATGCATGCTTCGGTGGAGCCCAGGCCCGTTAACATGGGGACGGGGGTGCCGCGAGTCTGTTCGCCTAACGCTTCCAGAGCAGCGCGCACATGGGCGGGTAGCACGGCACCACCGAAGTGCAGCATTTCCAGGTCACGGAAAAAGGCTTCACGCAGGGTGTCATCATTACGCAAATGCTCGACTAGCGCTTCAAACCCTTTGGGAACATTGCAGTAAAACGTCGGCGACACTTCGCGCAGGTTCTCGATGGTTCGCTGAACCCCCTGAGCGGTGGGGTTACCGTCATCAATGTATAACGAGCCTCCGTTATGAATCGTCATCCCCAGAATCGTATTGCCGCCGAAGGTGTGATGCCAGGGTAGCCAATCGACTAGCACGGGTTTGCGCTGCTCCAAAAAGCCCAGTCGTTTCGCCAGCATGGCTTGGTTGCTACATAGCATGCGATGGGTGTTAATCACCGCCTTCGGCATGCCCGTCGACCCTGAGGTAAAGAGTAGTTTGGCGATACTGTCAGGCGTTACACGGGCGTAGGCATCGTCAACCTCAGCGCTTGCCGGCGTCGCTGCCAGTGAGTCAAACGCCAGGGCTCGCTGAGCAGGTACCTTGGCCACACAGATGACGTTATTATCGCAAATGGCCGCCAGCGCCCGACTAAAGCGCGCCTCCTCATCGACAAACAGTATCCCCGGGGTCACCAGTTCCACCACATGTCGTAGCTTAACGAAGTCCTCGGATAACAGCGCGTAAGAGGGTGACACCGGCACGTAGGGAATGCCCACATGCATGGCGGCACAGGCAAGCAGTGCGTGATCGATGCTGTTTCCCGACAGCACCATCAGCGGCCGCTCCGTCGACAGGCCATGATTAATCAGTGCTTGTGCCAGGCGGTTCACTTGTGGCATTGCTTCACCAAAGGTTAGCGTTCGCCACCCGTGCTGGCCCTTTTCGCGCTCGGCCAAAAAGGTATTCATGGGTGTTTCGCTTGCCCAATGGGTTAGGCGCTGGGTCATGCTGCTGGGATAACTGGGAACATCGCCCCCGTGTAGCCGGTACTCATGGAAGGTGGTGTTAGTAAGCGGAGGGGGGAGTGACATGAATAGCTCCATAGCGAAAAATCTTGGATTTGTTGTGTGCTGTCATCTTGGCGAATATAGTTATAGTTTTTAACTAGATGATTAGCTAGGATGCTGATTTAAGACCTTGGTTGTAATTGTTTAAATGAGATGGGAATTAACGCATGACCATATCTAAAAAAAGTACTTCTGTTCAGCAAGTTGAGCCCGACGAAAAAGAGCCGACTTCTGTCGCGGGGCTGGTTCTTGAAAATCGCCTTGGGTACGCCTTGAGAAGGGCCCAGCTTGCTGTTTTCAAACATTTTAATGAGGCCATGCAGGAGTATGAAATACGCCCTGCCCAGTTCTCTTCGCTCGTGGTGATTGAAGGCTATCCCGGTATCACCCAAACCAATTTAGCCAAGATACTGGATATTGATCCGCCCAGAATCGTTAGCCTAATTAATAATCTAGAGGAAAGAGGGCTGGCTCTGCGGGTGCGATGTAAGCGAGATAAGCGCTCCCACGGGATTTTTCTTAGCAAAAAAGGCGAAGCCTTAACCGAACAGCTAAAAGAACTGGCTGAACAGAGTGATATCAATGCAACTCAAACACTTAGCGAGATTGAACGGCGTCAGCTTCTATCTCTGTTAGTGAAAATATACGCAGCGGACACCATCGAGGAATAAAACTTTAGGCGTATTTTTGTCGGCAACGCTTGCATGCTCTCTCAAAGACAATTACTTATATTAAGTAACTAGTTTGGTTGTGACGGTCTCGCGGTGTATAGCGCAAGGTTGGTTTCAGCCATACAGCGAATTCCAAAAACAAAGAGACGAAACGATGAGCAGCTTAGCGACGGTACCGACACTCGGCACTGCATTGATGCGCCGTAGTCTTGAGACACCCTGTAGGGTTGCCGCGATAAGCGGCGGCTTGCTGGTCGCAGCACTCGCGATCATCACCGTCGTCAGCATTCTTGGCCGGTGGGTAGCCAGTGCGCCAGTATTAAGCGATATGACGATGCTGGAGTGGGTGGGCCCAATCACTGGCGATTACGAGCTGGTGGAAATGGGGACTGCCATTGCCGTTTTTCTGTTTTTACCTTACTGCCATCTTCGCGGTGGGCATGTCACGGTGGATTTACTGGTCATGCATGCGCCGCCCATTGTTCAGCGGCTGCTCGCCGTTGTCGCCGAAACGCTCTTTTTGGTGGTGGCAGGGTTAATGACCTGGCGCCTCTTTCATGGCTTGCTCGATAAACGACGCTATATGGAAACCAGCATGCTGCTGGATATACCGCTCTGGTGGGGGTACGTCGGCGGCCTGGTGGGGTTCACGCTGTTGACGCTGGTTTGTCTCTATCGCACCTGCGATGCGTTTACTTACGATCCGCTACAGCCAGGTTCTAAACAAAATAGTTCGACTCAAAGCAGCTCGGCTGAGGTTCAAGAAAGCTCCGCCCAGGGAGACCTGTGATGACACCACTCACTTTGGGCGCTAGCGGCTTTGTGGTTCTGCTATTCATGATGGCTACGCGTATTCCCATCGGCTTGGCCATGCTGGTTGTTGGTGCCGTAGGGATGATGCTGATCACCGGGCCGATGGGAATTTTAAATGGTTTAAAGACGCTCCCTTACGAACACTTTTCCAGCCATACGCTATCCATTATTCCGCTTTTTCTGCTCATGGGGCAGTTTGCGGCGAGAGCGGGTCTCTCCCGGGCCATGTTTCAGGCGGCCAACGACTGGCTGGGGCACCGCCGCGGTGGGCTGGCGATGTCCACCATAGGCGCCTGCGGTGCTTTTGGCGCTATTTGCGGCTCTTCGCTGGCTACCGCTGCCACGATGACCCAAGTGGCGCTGCCCGAAATGGAGCGGCAAGGCTACCGTGGGAGTCTGGCGACCGGCGCACTGGCTGCTGGCGGCACCCTGGGCATTTTGATTCCCCCTTCTGTGGTGTTGGTTATCTACGCAATCCTGGCCGAGAAAAACATTAATGAAATGTTTGCTGCCGCCCTGGTGCCGGGATTGTTAGCAGTGTTCAGCTATATGCTGGCCATCTCGCTCTACGTGCGCTTTTTTCCTGATAGTGCGCCGAGTAAGGCGAAAGCATCCCGGAGCGAGCGTTGGCGCTCACTGCTGGAGGTCTGGCCAGGAGCGGCGATCTTTATCGTGGTGATTGGGGGCATCTATACCGGCATTTTTACGCCTACCGAAGCTGCTGCCGTCGGTGCGGTCTCCACCGGTGCTCTGGCAATAACAAAAGGCGGATTGCGTTGGAACGGCCTGCGGGACTGCGTCCTTGAAACCGCGGTGACCTCGGCGATGATCTTCTTCATCGTGCTCGGCGCCAGTGTCTTCAATAGCTTCCTTGCCCTGACCCAGCTTCCGCAAATGACCGCCGGTTGGATAGTGGGGCTCGAGATCAGCCCCTGGGTGGTTCTGGCCGGCATTCTGTTCTGCTATTTGGTGCTTGGCTGCTTTATGGACAGCCTCTCGATGATCTTGTTAACCGTGCCTATCTTCCTGCCTATCGTCACGGGGATGGACTTCGGCATGCCCGCAACGGATGTGGCGATATGGTTCGGTATTTTAGCGCTGGTGGTCGTCGAGGTTGGCATGATCACGCCGCCGGTGGGGCTGAACATTTTCATTATCCACTCCATGGCTCCCCGCATTCCCTTAACGGAGACCTTTAAAGGCATCCTGCCTTTTTTAGCGGCCGATCTTATTCGCATTATTTTGCTGGTGCTCTTCCCCGCCATCTCGCTGGGCTTCGTCTACTTAATCAATTGATCAAGGTGGACACATGTCCCATGACGCGAGCCAGCGAAGGCTAACGCCCACCTTGATGGCGAGGAGATAGCTAATCGAAAAGTTCAGCGCTGAACAGATTGTTAAACAGTCGTTTTTGATAAGTAACGTTGTAAGTCGTTTGATAAAACCCAAGGAGCAAGAGATGAGTAACTACCAAGATCGCTGGCAAACCGTAAAAGTTAACGTTGAAGAGGGCATTGCCTGGGTGACGTTGAATCGCCCTGAAAAGCGCAACGCCATGAGCCCGACGCTCAATCGTGAAATGATTGATGTGCTGGAGACTATCGAGCTGGATCAAGAGGCCCATGTGCTGGTGTTGACCGGCGAAGGCGAATCCTTTTCGGCCGGTATGGATCTTAAAGAGTACTTCCGCGAGATCGATGCCAGCCCCGAGATTGTGCAGGTCAAGGTGCGCCGCGACGCCTCTACCTGGCAATGGAAGCTACTGCGTCACTACGCCAAGCCCACCATCGCCATGGTCAATGGCTGGTGCTTTGGTGGGGCCTTCTCACCGCTGGTTGCCTGCGATTTGGCGATTGCCGCCGATGAGTCGGTATTCGGCCTCTCAGAAATCAACTGGGGTATTCCCCCAGGCAACCTGGTCAGCAAAGCCATGGCCGATACCGTGGGCCACCGGGAAGCGCTCTACTACATCATGACCGGGGAAACATTTACCGGCCCCCAGGCAGCCAAAATGGGGCTGGTTAATAAAAGTGTACCGCTGACCGAGCTACGCGAAGCCACCCGCGAGTTGGCCGCTACGCTGCGTGACAAGAACCCCGTTGTGCTGCGTGCTGCCAAGATCGGCTTCAAAATGTGCCGCGAACTGACCTGGGAGCAGAACGAAGAGTACCTCTACGCCAAGCTCGATCAGGCGCAGCAGCTTGATCCTGAGCAGGGTCGCGCCCAAGGGCTTAAACAGTTCCTCGATGAAAAGAGCATCAAGCCGGGGTTGGAGAGCTACCAGCGGTAAGGGCTTTATACCAATATTCGACCACCCTTTTGAGGAGAGTCAGATCATGGATCTTAATCTTTTAATTGGTAGTGAGCAGTGTGCTGCTCACCAAGACGCGACCTTTACTCGAACCAACCCTCTCACCGGTGATGTCGTCACCCAGGCCGCGGCGGCATCCGCTGGGGATGCGATCCGGGCGGTTGAAGCAGCTGCGAAGGCGTTTCCAGCCTGGTCAGCGAAGGGCCCCGGCGAAAAGCGCGCCAAGCTACTCAAGGCTGCAGAGGTCATGGAAACGCGACAGGCTGAGTTTATCGAACGCATGGTAGATGAAACCGGCGCTACGCCAGGCTGGGCAGGCTTTAACGTCATGGTCGCTGCCAGCATTCTGCGCGAGGCGGCGTCGCTGACTACGCAGGTAGGTGGTGAGGTAATACCCTCCAACGTGCCCGGAAGTTTGGCGATGGGCGTGCGGGTACCCTGCGGAGTGGTGGTGGGGATCGCCCCCTGGAACGCGCCTATCATTCTTGGCACGCGTGCCATTGCGACGCCGCTGACGTGTGGCAACACGGTGATTCTTAAGGCCTCTGAACAGTGCCCTGCGACACATCACCTGATTGGGGAGGTACTGATTGAGGCGGGCCTGGGCGAAGGCATCGTTAACGTGGTGACCAATGCACCACCTCAGGCCGCCGAGGTGGTCGAGGCCTTGATTGAGCATCAAGCCGTGCGTCGTATTAATTTCACTGGCTCTACTCAGGTGGGGCGCATTATTGCCGAAAAAGCGGCGCGCCATCTTAAGCCGGTCTTGCTGGAACTTGGCGGAAAGGCGCCGTTCGTGGTGCTTGAAGATGCCGACCTGGATGCTGCCGTTGAGGCCGCCGCCTTTGGCGCCTTCTTCAATCAGGGCCAGATCTGTATGTCCACTGAGCGGCTGATTGTGGTGGATGCGGTCGCTGATGCCTTCGTCGAAAAACTGGCTCGCAAAGCACAAACGCTTCGCGCGGGCGATCCCCGAGGTGAAGGTAACGCGCTGGGTACGCTGATCAATCGCGAATCGGGCGAGAAGCTCAACGCCCTGCTTGACGACGCCCAGCAGCATGGCGCTCGTTTAGCCTGTGGCGGCAAGGCCGAAGGCGTCATTATGCAGCCGACCGTGGTGGATGGTGTTACCCAGGCAATGCGCCTCTATGGCGAAGAGTCGTTTGGCCCGGTAGTGGCGATGATGCGTGTTAAAGATGAAGAGGAAGCCCTGCGTGTGGCGAACGATAGTGAGTATGGCCTTTCTGCCGCCGTCTTCAGCCGCGACACCGCCCGGGCGATGCAGTTTGCGCAGCGCATTGAGTCGGGTATTTGCCATATCAATGCACCCACCGTTCACGATGAGCCGCAGATGCCCTTTGGCGGCGTTAAATCGAGCGGCTACGGACGCTTTGGCGATTGATGAGTTCACCGATCTGCGCTGGATGACCATGCAGCTTGGCCCGCGCCATTATCCCATTTAGCTAGTGCAAGAAGGATGTCTGGTAAGAAAGCGACGTCAATAAGAAATCCTTATGGTGGGGCGACTCGCTCGGTAGAGAAATATATCGATCTGACAAGGTAATCGTATTTTTCACACTGAAGCCGCCTTGGTGTGTTTAAAGGTGGCTTTTTTTTGGTGCTTCAGGCGATCGTTAATTGCGCTACTAGTCGCTGCTTCGACCATAGTCGTGAAGTAATATTGGAAAAGTCCAATTTTTTGTTGTCATTGTGCCTTTTGCGCTGGGGGTGTTGGCCGGAACACTGAGGATCTGAGATCGTGCGGGTGTAAAGGCTTGCTGCGGTGCTTAAACATAGACGAATGTCGATTAGCCCTACGCCTGATAGTGGACTAATGTGGTCGCATAAGGCGAACTAGTATTCGCTATGCGAACTTACAATAATCCAAAAAAGTCCTGGAGGCTCCTATGAAAATGTCCCTATCCCGTTGTGTTTTGGCAGCGGCAATTACTGGCCTGGCGGTTAGCTCGGCCCAGGCAGAGACCACCTTGCGTATGGCCCACTTTTGGCCTGGCCCTTCAGGCGTTAATGAAGATGTTTTGCAGGCATGGGCCGATACGATCGCCGAAGAATCCAATGGCGATCTAACCATTCAAATGTTTCCCGCCGGTACTTTAGCCAAACCGGATTCCATTTATGAAGCTGCTGCCAACGGTATTGCCGATATTGGTGCCACTGCCCAGGGCTATACTGCCGGTCGATTCCCTCTCTCCCAGATCGTTGAGCTACCTGGGGTAGCGAGCACGGCAACGCAAGGTGCTTGCGTACTGCAAACGCTCTATGACGACGGCCATTTGGACAGCGAATACGCAGATACCCGCCCGCTGTTTATGTTTACCACGGGCCCGGGCGGCATCCACACCATCGACACCGATGTGCAAACGCCTGCCGATCTGGAAGGGCTGCGTATACGCCGCCCCACCGCTGTGGCGGGTGAGATGCTGGAAAATATGGGCGCAAGCCCCGTGGGTATGCCAGCCCCCGATATTTACACCTCCATGCAGCGCGGTGTCATTGATGGCCTGAGTTTCCCTTGGGAAGGTTTAAAAGGCTTCCGCATCAACGAGCTGGTGAGCTACCACACCGAAGTACCGTTTTACACTTTGATCTTTGTCGCCACCATGAATCAGCGCGCGTACGATAATTTGACGCCTGAACAGCAGGCGGTAATCGATAATAACTCAGGCATGAAATGGGCTGAAAACGCCGGTGCAGTGTTTGACCGCCTAGACGTAGAAGGCAAGCAAGAAGCGACTGATGCTGGCCATACCATTCGTGAAATTGAAAATCCGCTAGCGCATCCTGATTGGCAAGAACCGCTCGAAACCGGTATTGAAAACTACCTAACGCAGCTGGAAGAGCGCGGTTTGGATCAGGCTCGAGATGTATATCAAGCAGCACTGGCAGCCAGTGAGTCTTGTGGTACCCAATAGGGGTAAGGTTTTATGAAGTCTACTCTCCGCTCTCAACAAGTTCTCTACAAGGCCAGCCACTGGCTGGCCCTCATTTGTCGCTTGATGGCTGGCATCGCACTGATTGGGTTGCTGGCAGTGACTATTGCCGATGTAAGTACGCGTTATCTATCGCGTGTAACGGAAGGTGCGATTGCACTGCGCGTTTCCGGTAGCGTAGAGCTGGTCAGCTATTTGATGCTGTTTGCGCTATTGGCCGCCATGGCCGCTAATGTGGAGAAAAGCCAAGTGGTGGTAGAGGCGTTCTCTCACGGCTTGCCGCAAGCGATAAAAAATCGCCTGCAAGGGCTCTTTTTCCTCGGCTTTATGGCGCTGGGACTGATTCTTTTTGTGGGCTTGCTGGATTCAGCCGCAGCGGCCAGTCGGCACGGTGAAATAACCCAAGACCTGCGACTGCCCATGGGGCCGATTTACCAGTTGGCAGCGGTGCTCAGTTTGCTGCTGGGAATACGTAGTTTTATTCACGCCTTGCTCGGCGTTATTTATGCAGTGGGTGAGGAGGCAGCGCATGGGGAGTGAAGCGATTGGTGCCATTGGGTTAGGGCTTTTATTGGTATTGATGATTCTGCGCGTGCCGGTTGCTCTCACGATGCTGATCGTGGGAGTGGTGGGCTTTGCCCAGATCATTAGCTGGGATGCGGCTGTCGCTCAGTTAAAAACCGTGCCGGTGGAAGTACTCTCTAACTACAGTTTCAGCGCCGTGCCCATGTTTATCTTAATGGGCGTGCTGGCTGCTCATTCGGGGATGGCCGGTAAGCTGTTTGATTCAACCCGTATTATTTGCGGTGGCTGGAAGGGTGGCCTGGCGATTGCGGCCGTGGGTTCTTGCGGCATCTTCTCCGCTATCTCCGGCTCTTCGTTAGCGACTGCGAGCACCATGACCCGGGTAGCGTTGCCGGAGATGGAGCGCTATGGCTATAACCGTGGTTTAGCAACCGGCGCGCTAGCCGCAGGCGGCACGCTGGGCATTATGATTCCACCCAGTATCGCGCTGCTTATCTACGCCATTCTTACCGAACAGTCCGTTGGCGATATGTTCATGGCGGGGCTGATTCCCGGTCTGCTGGGGCTGGTGATGTATTCACTGACCATTACGATAGTCATGTATCTGCGTCCTTCCCTTGCCGTGGCAGGTGAACCCACTGCCTGGAAAGAGAAGCTGCTCTCGCTGACCGGCTTAGTGCCCTTCTTTGGCGTTTTCCTGGTGATGATTTTAGGTATCTATTTTGGTGCCTTTACACCGACGGAAGGCGCTAGCGTCGGGGCGTTCGCCACGCTGCTTTACGCCCTGGTGAAAGGCATGCGCGGTGCGCAGCTATGGCACAGCGTACAAGAGACTTTGGCGCTCTCTGCGGTGGTGTTCTTTATGCTGGTGGGGGCTGAGACGCTGGGTTACTTCATCTCGGTGTCGCGTATTTCATTTTCCATTACTGACCTGCTCTACGGCATGGATCTAACTCCTATCGTCGTGGTGCTGTGCATCCTGGCGCTCTACTTTGTGTTGGGTATGTTTATGGATTCCATCGCGATGCTGGTAATCACCGTACCGGTGGTTTATCCGATTATTCAGGCGATGGGTATCGACCCGGTATGGTTCGGTATTTTGACCGTACTGACCGTTGAGCTGGGACTAATGACCCCGCCGGTGGGGATGAACGTGTTTGTGATTAAAGCAATGGCGCCGCACGTGGGGCTAGGGGAGATTTTCAAGGGCGTGACCCCCTTTGTTGTCTCTGATTTGCTCCGCTTGACGCTCTTAATCCTCTTCCCGGTGCTATCTACCTTTTTCTTGCTCTAACGGTATTAACGCTCTCGCGACTGACGAATTCTGAAGTCGCGAGGTGATAACGTTGTATTGCGCTTAAAAAAGCGCGTGAAGTAAGCCGGTTCAGAGAAGCCTAAGCTGTCAGAGACTTGGCCAATGGTCATATTGGTATAGGTGAGCTGGCGCTTGGCTTCCAGCAGCAAACGTTCATGCAGCAATTGCAGGGCGCTGCGCCCGGCGAGTTGGCGGCAGAGCATATTCAAGTGCGCGCTACTCACCCCAATCTGCTCGGCTAACTGTTCAATACTCGGCTGCTCGCGATAGTTCGCTTCGATTAGCGCTTGATAGTGCTCTAAATGCTGCCGACCTTTGTCACTTTGGCGGGGGCCGTAGCGCTTTGCCGTGTTGCCTGTATAAGCACAAAGGCGTGAGAGCTCTACCACCAAAGCTTGAATAAGTGCTTCGAGTAGGCTGTTCCGTCCGGGGGCGGGTTGGCGGTACTCCTGGTCGACCTGAGACACCAGCGTGGCAATTCGCTCTGCCCGGTTGGGCTGAAGTAGAGGGTAGAAGTTTGCTTTTTTTAGCGTACTGTTCTCACCCATTAACGCATGTAAGTGGTCTGCCAATGGCTTGGCCAGGGTAATGATGTGCCCCTGCACATCCGGTGAGAAGTGAAAGCCATGAATGGTCATGGCGGGCACCACGATAGCGCTGGCGCTCTGCAGCTGATGGTTCGTTCCCTCCAGTTCTAACTCAACGCTACCTTGAGAAATAAACAGAATATGCACTAGATCGGCGTGGCGATGCGGGCGTATACGCCAGTCATGTAACTGGCTGCGCTCAGGAATGGATTCGCAGTGGAGCAAGTCTGGCGTGGGCCAATGCTGCGTCTCGCCATAGAGCTTAAATACGGGCACGGACGTTGCCGACGAGGCTGGCATCACCGGTATCTCCTATACGACTAAGGTGGGGTGAAAAAGCGCTAAATGTCCAATAATTGATATAGATCATGCCTTATTATGCGACGTGTTTCATTGAAAAATACAAGTCATAAGTTTTAGATAATGACAATGATGAGGCATCCCCTATGAAAACACAGGTCGCGATTATTGGCGCTGGCCCTTCTGGCCTACTGCTGGGGCAGCTACTCCATCGCCAAGGCATTGATAATGTGATTGTTGAGCGGCGTAGCGGTGAGTATGTATTGAGCCGTATCCGTGCCGGTGTGCTTGAGCAAGGTATGGTGGACTTGCTGCGCGAAGCGGGTGTTGACCAGCGCATGGATGAAGAGGGCTTACCCCATGACGGTTTTGAGCTTGTTTTCGACAACCGCCGCGTGCGAGTCGCACTGGATGAACTGACCGGCGGCAGTAAAGTCATGGTTTACGGCCAAACCGAGGTGACGAGGGATCTGATGGAAGCCCGCGCCGCCGCTGGCGCGACAACGCTTTACGAGGCGGAAAACGTGCAGCCCCACGACCTGGAGAGCGACAGCCCCTACCTCACCTTTGAACATAACGGTGAAACGGTCAGGCTTGAGTGCGACTACATCGCCGGGTGCGATGGCTATCATGGTGTCTCCCGCCAAGCGATCCCTCAAGAGCGCATTAAAGAGTTTGAAAAGGTTTACCCGTTTGGCTGGTTGGGGGTGCTCTCGGACACGCCCCCGGTCTCTGATGAGCTGATTTACGCAAGCCACGAGCGTGGTTTCAGTCTGTGTAGCATGCGCTCTGCCACCCGCAGCCGTTACTACCTTCAAGTACCCTTGGATGAAAAGGTAGAAGATTGGTCGGACGAGCGTTTTTGGGAGGAGCTGAAGCGCCGCCTGCCTGATGACGTTGCCGCAAAGCTGGTGACTGGGCCTTCGATTGAGAAGAGCATCGCACCGCTGCGCAGCTATGTGGTCGAACCAATGCAGTACGGGCGGCTGTTCCTGGTCGGCGATGCGGCGCATATTGTACCGCCCACCGGTGCCAAAGGGCTTAATCTGGCCGCCAGTGATGTGAATACGCTCTATCGACTAATGGTGAAGGTCTACCAAGAGGGGCGCACAGATTTGATCGAGCGCTACTCGCAAACGTGCCTGAAGCGCATCTGGAAGGCGGAGCGCTTCTCCTGGTGGATGACCTCCATGCTGCATAACTTCTCTGACCAAGAGGATTTTAACAGCCGCATGCAGCTGGCCGAACTTGACTACGTCACTAGCTCAGAGGCGGGGCTGACAACCATCGCGGAAAACTATGTGGGTTTGCCCTACGAACCACTCGAGTAGCGCCTACCCGTTGTGCATTTATCCTCCTTGCCCAGGCTGACGCTTGGGCTTTTTTGTGCTTTTGGGTTCGGTTAGAAAGGTGTTTTCGGAGCCCTAAGCTAGTAATGGAGGCTGTGTTTATAACTTATGGAAGGCTTACTCTTGAATGATTGAGTCAAAAGCGAGCAGATCCACTCTAATACGCACAGCATTGGTGCTCGGTCGCTGATTTAGCAGTCTTTTTGTTATTTAGCAGGCTAGTTAATTTCCTAGATAATATTTATCTATATGATAACTGTTGTTTTAATTTTAATAGGCGAGTTTTTTGCTTATTAAGAGACGTTTCATATCTGGGCATTTACTTTACTTTTCATGTGATGTTGAATGTTTATGTCAGGCTTTTGCTGACATTCAACATAACAACAAATGGAGATAACAACGGATGACTAATATAAAGCAGCTGCGGCCCACGGCGACACAGTGGCAGAAGATGCCAACCCATCTAGGGGCTCTGTGTATCGGTGTATTATTGAGTACATCTGCAATCGCTGATGAAGTCTTGCGATTTAGCCACTCCTATACAGAAAATGATGCTCGCCATGAATGGGCGCAATTTATTGCTGACAATGTTTCGGAGAAGACGGATGGCCAAGTGACTATCAATATTTTCCCCAACCAGGAAATTTCCCGTGCTCAAGCTCAGCACAGTGCACTACGTCAAGGAAGAATTGATCTGACCATTTATCCACTGCCGTGGCTGGCTGGGATGATACCTTTAGCCGAAATTGGTGCACTCCCCGGTTTAGTTACTGCCCCCACCGATGGACTAGTATGGCGTGACAGAGCCATCTGGCCCATGTTAACCGAGGCTGTCGAAAGCACAGGAGCGATACTGGCGGGTTCAGGCTGGGCAATGGCCACCATTGGCAGCACTGGCGAAGCTGTAATATTGCCAAAGGATGTTGACGGCTTGCGAATGCGAGGGTTGGGAGCTGCTTCTGAGCAAATGTTGAATTCCAATGGAGCAACAATTACATCTTTGCCAGCGTCTGAGCTTTACCAGGCCCTTCAGACAGGGGTGCTAACCGGAGTGCTAACTCAGTTTGCCTCTTTTGAGGGTTACAACCTGGAAGAAGTTATTGAGCATCTGCAGGTCGGGCCTGGCTACATCGGTGGCATGCATACCATCTTGCTTTCTACAGATATGGAACAGCAGATTGGCAGTGAGCACTTTGACCTAGTGATGGAAGCTATCCAGGAATCAGAAGTTTGGTTTGCAGAAAAGATGATTGAGGATAGCCAGCGTATCGCCGAGGAGTTTGAGAGTGCCGGAGTACAGGTGCACGAACTTTCAGACGAGGAGGTGGCTGCCTGGGTTTCGAATGCTCGCGATACGGCGTGGCCCTACTTCATAGAGCGAGTCCCCGAGGGAAAAGCAGCCTTGGAGGCTGTAGAGACTCCCCTCTGACACTAGCCCCACTTTTATCATAATAAGGAAGAAATCTTCGGGATACTTCCAAGATCAGGACTTGTGCTTAACGAGGTAAGAATGCTTATTTTACTTAATCGGCTAAGAGTCTGGCTTGATAGGCTGAACTTCCTGATTGGCGGTATAGCAGCATGCGGCATTTTATTTGCCTGTGGTGCCATTACCTGGGCGGTGGTCGGACGAGGCTTGTTCGGTATGAATACGATCTGGGAGTTGGAAGCCAGTGTCTATCTACTGATCTATGCCGCTTTTTTGGGGCTTGCCTACTCTGATCGTGCTGGAAGCCAGATTGCTATTGATATCCTGCGTGTGCGCTTCACAGGCAAGGCTCGATTGGCGCATCGGATTGTTTTAGATTCAATAGCTTTGGTTCTGTTCAGCTTGCTGTTCTGGTCGTCGCTAGAGATGGTGCTTAATGCTTGGCATACGCAGTGGCGCTCCATGAGCCTATGGGGCCCACCTCTTTGGATCCCGTATCTGGCTATCCCGATTGGGACTGCCATTTTAATCATCAATCTCGTTTTGGACATCCTGATTCGACTACACGGTCAGGCTGTGCCTGCCGACGCCCTACAGGGAGAGCATTGATGGATCCGATACTGTTGAGCATCTTGACGGTCAGCCTGTTATTGCTGCTAATTTTCTTTGGCTTACCAATTGCCTATTCACTTGCAGTATCGACCTTAATAATGATGGTGGTCTCCGGGTCGGGAAGTGATGCATGGTACATCGCTGAATATACCTTTCAGTCACTGGACTCCATTGATCTTATAGCCGTGCCCATGTTCATCTTCATGGGCACGATCATTGCTGTTAGTCCGGCAGGAAAGGATATCTACCGAGCTCTCAGCCTAGTATTGCCCATTCCTGGGGGATTGGGGGTGGCTTCAGTGGGGGGCTGTACTGTCTTTTCGGCTATGTCCGGCTCGTCACCTGCGACTGCCGCAGCTATTGGTTCTTCCGCCATTCCTGAAATGATCTCTCGGGGCTACCCACCAGCGCTGGCTTGTGGTCTGGTGGTGGGTGGAGGAACGTTGGGCATTCTTACTCCCCCATCCATTGTGTTGTTGCTCTATGGCGTGGTAACAGGAACCTCTATTGGTAAGCTGTTCATGGGGGGAGTGGTGCCAGCGATCATGGTGGCCATCATGTTCTCCATGTACGTGATATGGCGCATGTGGCGTTATCAAAAGACCAATCCTGAAGTACTCGAAATATCGCGACGTTATGATGAGCAGGAGGGTAAGACCAAGTATCCGTTGTTACGGGTACTGCCATTTTTCCTGATGGTCGTGATGATCATGGTTGCGCTCTATGGCGGATGGGCGACGCCATCGGAACTGGCCTCTGTGGGGGCAATTGCTTCAATACTGCTTGTGTTGGTGATTTACCGTGTTACCTCCTTTGAGATTTGGTCGCGTTTGTTGCTTAAGACAGTGCGTGATACTTCCATGGTGTTGATCATTGCTGCCTTTGCTTACTATCTCGGTTCCTTCCTTTCCTATAATGGTGCTGTGACGGCGATTTCTTCCGGCCTGCTCGATCTGTTCGGCAATAAATGGCTAACACTGCTAGCGGTATGGCTAATGATGTTGGTGCTGGGCACTTTCCTGCCACCTTTTGCCATTGTCGTCATTGTGGCACCCATGTTTTTACCGTTTGCCCTGGATGCTGGTTTTGACCCCGTATGGTTTGGTGTGCTTATCACGCTGAACATGGAGCTGGGCTGCATTACCCCCCCATTGGGAATCAATTTGTTTGTCGTGAAGAGCATTGTCAATAATGTCTCCATGAAAGAGATTATGAAGGGCTCCTTGCCTTTCTTCATCATCATAGTGTTTGCATCGCTGTTACTAGTGGTGTTTCCACAGATTGTCCTGTGGTTGCCGGAAACCATGTGGCGAAACTGATTGCCTGGAGATACTAATGAACAAAAACGACCATGAGTTTATACAGCTTCGGCCGCAACGGATCGTCAAGGCCAAGGCTTGGCCGATGAATATTCCTGTCAAAGTTGAGGTGGTAGGCGTAAGCCGCACCATGCCTTTATCAGCCTGTCTGTGTGAAGTTGAGACTGAAGATGGCATCAAGGGTTATGGGTTCACCGCCATTACGGAAGAGGATGTGGTCGCTTCAGCGATCAACAATGTAATTGCACCCACAGTGATGGGGCGTGACGCTATAGCTACTGAAGCAATATGGGAAGAGCTGAACTGGGTGCTAACACCCAGGGGGCAGTCTGGGTATGCTTCCCATGCTATTGCTGCCCTCGATATTGCCCTGTGGGATATAAAAGCCCAGGCGATGGGGGTGCCGTTATGGAGGCTACTGGGAGGAGCGCGCGAGGAAGTTCCTGTCTATACCACTTTTGGTTTCGGCTTTCTCAGCCAGGAGGAACTAGTTGCCGCCGCTAAACATTGGGTGGCACAGGGCAATCGCCGACTGAAGATGACGGTGGCAGGTGAGGCCATGCGACATCGACATCGGCGAGACTTAGAAGCTGTGATTCGAGAAGACGCTGCACGCGTGATGGCTGTACGTGACGCGGTAGGCGATGAAGTCGATATCTATATTGATGCTAACTGTAATCTTGACCCCGTTCACGCCTTCAAACTGGCGAAAATGTTGGAGCCGGTTAACCTTGGTTTTTTCGAAGAACCAGTATTGCAGAATGATGTACGCCACCTGAGTGAGTTACGACGTCGCACAACTGTACGTATCGCGGCAGGCCAAAACGAAGGGCAGGCTTTTCGTTTCCGTGATTTGTTAGTAGAGCAGGCCGTTGACATTATACAGCCGAATGTAGCTATTACCGGGGGATTTACCCAATGTGTACGGATTGCTGGTATGGCTGCAGCCTTTAATACCAGCATCGCCAATGGGGGGGCCTGGCCTTTCCACAATATGCATTTACATGCTGGTCTTGCAAATGGTGGGTTGGTGGAATACCACCATCCGGCGGTACTGTTGTGTGAACAGATTTTTACTGGACTACCTGTACCAGAGAACGGAGTGCTTGCTTTGCCCAAAAGCCCAGGCTTGGGCTTTTCGCCCAATATGGATGCTGTAGAGGAATTTAGCAGAAATCCATCGGCGTGCGGGAATGGTAAAGGATAATCAGTAAAATGAAATGGGGAGGAATGATCTATGAGTACACTAAAGCCTAAGGTAGGGCTGATTGTGCCACCAGCATCCGGCGAAGTACCGCCTGAGCCGCTAGCGTTATATGGTGATAAGGTAGATTTTGTGGCAGTGGGGCTGGGTTTGGGAAAGCTTACTCCTGAAGGCTACGATGGTGTGATCGAGAGAGTTGGTGAGCTGAGTCGTTTACTTGCGGCTGACGGGGTGCAGGCTGTCTCGCTTATGGGAACCTCGCTCAGTTTTTATCGTGGCCCTAAGTATAATGCGCAGCTTGTTGAGATCATGCAGTCGGAAAGCGGGCTACCCGCTACTACTATGAGTGATTCGGTAACGAAGGCTTTTGACGCATTTGGCGCCAAAAGATTGGTAGTGGCAACGCCATATGTGTCGAGTGTGAACCGATTACTGGAGGAGTTCCTTGTTGAAAGTGGGTTCGAGGTTGTGCATCTGCATGGGCTGGGGCTTGAGCGGGTAGAGGATATCCTTGCTGTGTCACAAGATGAGCTGCGCCAATTGGGGCTTGAGGCTATGAAGAGTGCAAAAAGGGAGGCTGACGCATTATTTATTTCTTGCGGTGGCCTACGTACGGAAGTAGTGACCAGTGAGTTGGAGAGTGAACTGAATATCCCTGTTATTTCAAGTGCATTAGCCGGTGCTTGGGGGGCAGTGCGTTTATTAGGACTGTCAGGCCGGGCAGATACAGGCGGGAAACTTTTTATGTTAGATGATTAACCGCTACCTAAAGGTTTGAGTGTTAACGAAAATGCACGGTTTAGTTTCATGGTACACGTTGCTGATAGAGGTAAAACGTGACCCTGAGGGCATGCTTTGCGGCATATTGCTGCACTTTTTTGGTGCTACTCAGCCCCCTAAACGTTTACTGCAGCAGTTCGAGAGAATTGAGAGATGTAGCGTATGTTCTTAATTGATTGAAAATTAAAGATAATACGGAAGACGGTACTTATTTTGCATTTATTACTGAAGTGCATTTAAGTATTTACTTTACTTTTCATGTGATGTTGAATGTTTTCTGCTAGGCTTACCTAACATTCAACACAAAAACAAATAGGGCTAATGACCAATGACCAGCCAAAAAAAGCTGTGGCTCGAAACTTCTCGCCGACTGACACGCTTGAGCGGCGTATGCGCTGGGGTGTTACTCAGCACCAGTGCGTTAGCGGATAATATCAACCTCAGCTATGCCTTCTTTGCGCCTTCCCAAACCTTTCCTGCCGTGCAGATGGAACACTGGGCGAAAGAGCTTAACGAAAGAACCGATGGCCAGGTAAACGTCAACACCTTCCCAGGCGGAACGCTGCTGACGGCTGCCAATATGTTCGATGGCGTCTTAAACGGTGTTGCCGATATCGGTCTCTCTGCCACCTCATACGAGCCGGGACGTTTTCCGTTACTCAATTTGGCCGGAAATCTAACGGGTATCGACGTGAATTCGCAGACAGCCAGCCAGGCAGTGTACGAACTGATCAAAGAGTTCCCTGCAGAAACGCTGGGCTTGGAAGAGTTTAAAGTCATTACGGCGTTCACCTCAGAGCCAGGCTACCTACATACGCAAGAATCAGTGACTTCGCTGGAGGATCTTGAGGGCCAAGAGATCAGGGTGCCAGGCGACAGTACAGCCGTTGTTCAAGCCCTTGGTGGCGTGCCTGTGGGTCTCACCCAATCGGAAACGGGGGAAGCCCTTCAGGCGGGTATCGTTAATGGCTATGTAGGTTCACGTGAGACGCTGATGGATCTGCAGTATGCCCGCAATGTGAGCTATATCACTGACTATCCTCTGACCAACGTTGTCTTCGTTGCGGTGATGAATCAGCAGCGGTGGGACGCTTTACCTGAAAACGTTCAGCAGGAGATCGATGCATTGGGTGCCGAAATGGCCTCCTATGCAGGTAAGTATCTAGATGAACACATCCAGGAATCCTTGACGTGGGCTGCTGAGAACCATGATCTTGAGCAGCTCTCCTTGTCCGAGGAGGAGGCAGAGCGATGGTCGACCTTGCTGGAGCCCATCAATGAGCAACGGCTGGAAGAGGTGGCTGCTCAAGGGCTTCCTGCCTTTGAGTTGCGCGATCGGTTTATTGAGCTGATCGAACAAAACCAATAGTGCCGACGCTTTTTGTCTGGGCGCATGTATTTGCGCCCAGTAAGCGCCATGCTGATAGACCTAGGTAGTTACCATGAATAAATTTAATTGGGTAATTAGCCGTCTCTTACTCTATGTAGCCGGCTCGGCATTACTAATGATGGTATTTTTGGTGGTCGGTAACATCATAATGCGCCAAGTTAGCTCTTCATTTGGTGGTACCACCGAAATGGTGGGCTGGCTAACAGCAGTGGTAGTGTCGCTATCACTCGCTTACTCCCAGCTTACTAAAGCCCATATTGAGCTGGACTTGCTGGTCGAACATTTGCCCACCCGTCTGCAAAGCGTTCTCTATGTCTTGGTCTCAGGTGCAAGTTTTTTATTCTTCTCCATGGTGGCTTGGAAGCTTTGGGAGTATGGCTTTAGCGCTATGCAAAGAGGCTCTTTATCGCAAACACTGCGTATTGCGTTTTACCCCATTGTTTATCTAGTGGCACTAGGGTTTTCTGCTTTTTGCTTGGTTCTTTTAGCAGACTTTTTGAGTAGTCTAAAAAAGGTGGTAACACAATGAGTATGACGCTGGTAGCTTTGTTAGGCGTGCTCTGTTTGTTTCTTCTTATTTTGTTAAAAATGCCGATTAGCTTCGCTATGTTCATGGTGGGGTTTTTTGGCATGCTTTACATGACTAGCCCTATTGCCGCGTATAACGTTATTAGCTCAGGAATCTGGGAGCAGTTATCGGGTTACTCTCTTAGTGTCATACCCCTATTTATTTTTATGGGGGAATTACTGTTTCGCTCGGGGATAACGGAAAAGATATTTGCAGCTGCCTATGCCTGGATAGGCCATTTCCGTGGCTCCATGGCCACAACGACGATCCTTAGCAGCGCAGGTTTTGCAGCGGTTAGCGGTTCGAACACCGCCACAGCAGCCACTGTCGGCACCATTGCTCTCCCCGAAATGAAGAAATTTGGCTATAGCCGCGCGCTCAGTGCTGGCAGTGTAGCAGCGGGGGGCACCCTGGGGGTCATCATTCCACCAAGCTCTGTGCTGATTGTTATTGCGCTGCAAGCCGAGCTGGCCATTCGCGACCTGTTTCTAGCCAGTATTGTCCCTGGGCTTATCCTGGTCGTGCTGTTCATCGCGACGATTGGACTACTCTGTCGGCGTCGCCCGGATATGGGGCCAGCAGGTGTGCGTTCGAGCTGGTCTGCAAGGTGGCGTTCGCTGAAAGGTGTTATCGAAATTGGTGCCCTCTTTACACTGGTACTGGGGGGGCTATTTGCGGGCTGGTTCACCTCAACAGAAGCTGCTGCGGTGGGCTGCATTGGTGCAATGCTGATTACCTTGATACAAGGAAAGCTCTCTTGGGCAGTCTTGAGTGAGGCCATCGCTAATGCACTCAAATCATCGGCCATGATCTTGATGTTGGTTGCTGGAGCGGTCATTTTCGGGCGTTTTCTTACCATCACAAGGCTGCCTTACATGGTGGGCGAGTGGGCGGCGGCATTGCCCTTGCCAGCCATAATGGTAATGGCCTGTATTCTGCTGATCTATGTGATCGGCGGAGCGCTAATGGATGCGATGGGATTTTTAATTATCTCAATCCCGATTTTCTTTCCCGTAGCGCTTGCCTTGGGTTACGACCCAATCTGGTTCGGCGTGGTGGTATGTATCGTTACCAGTATGGGGGCGATTACACCGCCGGTGGGGGTGAACGCTTTCATTGTAAAGAGCTTGGATGCAGAGTTACGAATGGGAGAGACATTCCGTGGAGTGGGTTACTTCATACCCCCTTATCTGCTGTGCATTGCCTTGCTGTTGGTTATTCCTCAACTTGTATTGTTCGTCCTTTAGCGTTTACCCGATTATATAAATGGTTATAAATTTTATGCCTATTTACTTGAAATTTCATGTGATAAGTCTAGCGAGGTGGCTGAGGTGACTATATTGACATCGAGGTTAAGCCTGGGGCAGGGGCCACGCAAAGTGGTCGTCAAAGATACGATCGATATCGCCGGTTTCCCCACCTGCGCAGGATCCGCTGCCCTTGCTGACACACCGCCAGCCGTGGCCCATGCAGAGATCGTCGAGCGGACGCTCAAAGCGGGATACCACATCGTGGGGAAGGCCAATCTGCATGAGCTGGCGTTTGGTATGACGGGCATCAATGACTGGGCTGGCACGCCAGAGAATCCGCGCTACCCCAGCCTTATCCCTGGTGGTTCTTCCAGTGGGTCGGCCGCCGCGGTGGCCGCTGGTCTTGCCGATATTGGCATTGGTACAGACACCGGTGGCTCTATTCGCGTCCCCGCTGCTTGCTGTGGTGTCTACGGTCTTAAGCCCACCTTCGGGCGCTTGAGTCGCCAAGGTGTTATGCCAGCGGAAAGTAGCCTCGATTGCGTAGGCCCCTTGGCTTGTGACCTTCACGTACTGATAGCTTTCATGGCGGCGATTGACCCTCACTTTCAGTCGTCAATGGAGGGGGCTGCGCCTGTACTGGGGTGTATCGGCGTGAGTGCCGAGCAGGCCATTTGGGCAAGCATCGAGGAGCAGCTTAGCCTTTCTGGCTTGGCGCGTGGGGATATCGCGTTGCCGCTTATGGCCGAGGCGTTCGAGGCTGCCATGGTGATCATTAATCGTGAAACTTTCCGTGCCTGCGAAGCGTTGCTTGCCACTGGCAAGGTGGGCGCGGATGTCGATCAGCGTTTGCAGGCCGCTGCCGCGACGACCGATGCCGAGCTAAAGGAGGCAGAGTGCATACGTCGTGCCTTTACCGCCGAAGTAGATGCAGTGCTAGAGCGGCATGATGTCCTGGTGCTGCCAACGTTGCCGCATTTTCCCATGACCGTTCAGGATGCGTTTTCGGGCCACCAGGATTTGAAAATATCGTCCCTTGCGCGGCCCTTCAACCTTTCTGGGCATCCCGCCTTATCGATCCCTCTTGAGTCTCAGCAAACATTGCCTGTCTCCATGCAACTGATTGGACGTCGTGGCGATGACGCGGGTGTGTGCAGGGCTGCTTTGCAACTCATGGGCCGGGTTTCGTCAGCGGGAGAGGAACAAAAAAAGGAGTGAATCATGCAACAACACATTGATAAATCACAGTGGGGAGGCGAGGAGCGTTTTGATGCGCTGCTGGAGTCAATCCGATCCCGGCGCAAAGAGCTCGAGGAGTTGCGCCATATCCCCATGGACATCATTGACGAGTTCAAAGCCATTGGTGTCTATCGCGCCATGGTACCTGCCACCTACGGCGGTGATGAGAAGTCGCCCGCCGAGTTCCTGAAAATGGTCGAAGCGATCTCGGCGGCGGATGGCTCCTCTGGCTGGGTAGCGAGTTTTGGCATGAACCCCGCCTACTTGGCCGCGTTACCCGAGGAGACCCTAAAGAAAGTTTGGGGGGATTCCCCTGACATCGTCTTCGCTGGAGGGATTTTTCCGCCCCAACCCGCTGAGCGGGTCGATAACGGTTTCCGTATCAAAGGGAGATGGAAATTTGCCAGCGGTTGTATGGGGGCATCGCTATGTGGCGTGGGCATTCTCCCCGCCGAAGAGGGTGCTCTGCCGCGCATGGCAGTGCTGCCCCGCGACCAGGTGAAGATCGACCCGACCTGGGATATGTTGGGCATGGTAGCCACCGGCAGCCACGACCTCGTGGTCGAGGACGCCTATGTTCCAGAGGCCTGGACCTTCGTGCGCGGCGGCAAGCCCAACGTCGATACCGCCTTCTTCCGCTACCCATCACTCTCCTTCGCCGCTCAGGTACTGGCAGTGACTACCCTGGGCTTGGCCCGGGAGGCACTGGATATCGTCCGCGCCATGGCTGGTGGGCGTAAATCAGTCACCGGCGCCCCCAATCTGGGTGAGCGTGAGTATGCCCAGATTGCCCTCGGCAAGGCCGAGGCCAAAGTTCGCGCCGCCCGCGCCTTCTTCTATGAGAGTACCGACGCCGCCTGGGCAAGCATTCAGGCCGGTGGCGAGCCAAGCCGTGAGCAGGTCAACCTGCTGCGCCTCTCCACCACCCATTTGACCCACGAGTGCGCGGAGTCGATTCGCAGCGTATATCAGATCAGCGGCATGACAGGGGCCGACAACGGCCACCCCCTGTCGCGAATCCTGCGCGACTCGCAGCTGTGCACCCAACACGCCTTTATGGGCGAGATCACTTGGAAGAATGCCGGCGCCATATTCTTCGGCCACGATCCTTTACCGGGCTACCTATAACCGCCCTACGTAGTTTAACCAACGGAGATCAACACTATGCATCGCGTACTTTTCTGCATCGGTATCAATCAAAATTTCATGAATGCTACGGCCGAGGAAGGCAAACAAGTCTGGCAAGCCTTCAGCCAGATGATGCAAGGCATCGATGAACTTCCTGGCGTCACTATCCTGGGGATCATGGATGACGACCGCATCATGGTCGGCCCTTCCACCACCGCCCCCTGGACCGCCTACATCATGGCCGATGTCCCTGATTACGAGACTGTTGTAGCCGCCTGCAACTTCTTCCGCACCATCCCGGTGGGGGATGGCACCTATAAGCTCTGGAAATACGCCCGTGTCGAAGCGCGTATCGGCCGTGAGTTGGTGGTACCTGAATAAAGACAGCATTAGCTGGCTAGGCATGAGGAGAACAAAATGAACCAATTAATCGACGTCAAAAACATCGCGCTCGAACCAGATCAACTGGTCAATAACGATAAGATTGCGACCCCGATGTACACCAGCTCGGCGCTGTTTGAGCAAGAGCAAGAGAAGATTTTCCGTAACACTTGGGTATGGGTAGCGCATACCAGCGAGATCCCCGATAAGGGGTCTTTTAAGCTGTCCAAAGTAGGTCGTGAACCGGTCATCGTGGTACGTGACCGTAAGGACAATATCCATGTAATGGTTAATCGCTGCCGCCACAGGGCAGCGACGGTGTGCGAGGTTCACAAGGGCAAGACCTCATCTTTCCAATGCCCTTATCACGGTTGGGGCTATGGACTCGATGGCAGTCTGCGTGCTTTGCCGAATCCCGAACAGTATGGCGATGATTTCGATAAGTCACAGCATGGGATGCTCAAGCTACGCGTTGAAAGCTATCAGGGTATGGTCTTCGCCACTTTCAACGAGGGCATTGAGCCATTGGAAGACTTCCTGGGGGCTGCCAAGAAGTGGATCGATCTGTTTATGAAACAGGGTGGTGGATACCCCGTAAAAACCCTTGGTGAACATCAGTTTTCGGTGCCAATGAACTGGAAGGTTCAGCTCGAGAACACCACCGACGCCTATCACTTTCCGATCGTGCATAAATCCTTCCTGCAATCCCTCGATGAGGAAGCTGAAAAGACGTTCACCTTCCTTGATGGCGAAGGCTTCGTTGAAGACCTGGGTAACGGTCACTCCGTCATGGTCATGATTCCCGAACTCGTCGATCTAGAGGAGGACCTCGATCGCAAGATTCCAGAGCGTTTTGCAGAGCTGGCGCAGGAACTGCGCGACGAAGGCTACCCGGAAGATCAAGTCCGCCGCATTGTGCGCGCGGTAGGTGGCTCCGGGTTCAATCTTAATCTGTTCCCCAACGTGGCGTGCTCAATGGCCTTCTTCCGGGTATTGACGCCCGTTGCTGTCGATAAAACTGATATTCGCCACATTGCCATTGGTATGGAGGGAGGTCCCGACATCGCCAATCGCGTACGCCTACGCTTGCATGAACACTTTCAGGGTCCCATGGGTTTTGGTTCTCCCGACGATGCCGAGGTCTGGGAGCGAATCCAGCGGGGGGTCGATGGCGGTGCCGAACTGCCGATTCTGGTCAATCGTGGCATCGAGAAGGAAGTGCCGGGCGAGGCAGGGCCACGTGGTCATGTATCGGATGAAACGGGCATGCGTGCCGCCTATGCGATGTGGAAACGGATGATGCAGGAGTGAACGAAATGAACGCAATCGACAATGAAAACCTGCTCTGGCAGGTCACGCAGTTTATCTGGCACGAAGCGGCGATTCTGGACGCAAAAGAGTACGACGCTTGGCTCGATCTGTGGCAGCCAGAGGGCTTGTACATCATTCCTATCGAAGACGCCGACGATTACGCGGCAGTGCTCAACCTCTGTTACGACGATGACAAGATGCGCCGGGATCGTATTAAACGCTTCCAGGATGGTTTCTCGATCTCTTCGGCACCCCCTGCCGTCACCGTACGCACCTTGTCTCGTTTTGTGATAGATGCCGTCGATGGCAATACGGTTGTCGTTTCATGCGCGGAGCACCTGGTTGAAGACAAGTTTGGGCGTCAGCGCATTTGGGCCGCCAATGTGCGCTACACCCTCACGTCCTCCGATACCGGCTTCCGTCTTCAGGAGAAGGTGGTTCGTCTACTCAACTCTGATGGAGTGCTGAATTCGTTCAGCTATTTGTTCTGATGAGCGTACCACTACCCGACAAAATTCAGACCGCAGTGGTGACCGGCGGCGCACGTGGACTCGGGGTTCACATCGTACGCGCACTGCATAAGGCGGGGTTTCGTGTCGTTATCACCGATATCGACACCGGGCCCGCCGAAGCGCTGGCATCCGAACTCGACCTGGCCGGGGAAACCGCGGTGACCGCGACCCTCGATGTCGCCAAGCCAGAGGATTTTCAGTGCGTGCTGGACAAGATTGTCGCGCGCTGGGGAAGTTGCGAAGTGCTGGTCAATAACGCAGCCCGAACCGCTGTACAGGGAGTGTTTGATATTGACCCAGCCCACTTTAACGAAGTGATGACCACCAACGCTGGCAGTGTCTTTGCCGGTTGCCAGATCTTTGGTCGCCACTTCAGAGAGCGGGGCTATGGCCGCATCGTCAACCTGGCGTCGCTGGCAGGACAGAACGGCGGTACCGCCACTGGCGCTCATTATGCCGCCTCCAAGGGCGCCATTCTGACCTTGACCAAGATTTTCGCCCGCGATCTGGCGGCGGACGGGGTGACCTGCAACGCCATTGCGCCGGGGCCACTGGATACCCCGATGGTGCGTGAGGTACTCGGTGACAATCTGGATAAAGCGCTTGCCAATATCCCCGTAGGCCAGCTGGGCTCCCCTGAGCTGGTCGCGCAAATGGTGAGCTTTCTTGCCAGCCCTCAGGCGGCTTTTGTAAACGGTGCCTGCTGGGACGTCAATGGCGGCATTTACATGCGCTGAGCATCTGGAGATGACAATGCAAGATGACATCATGACCCTGCACGTTGTGCGCCGCGATATTCATACCAATGAGATCGCAGTGATCGATCTGGCTGCTGAGAGTGGCGCTGATCTGCCTGCCTTTGAAGCAGGCGCCCACATTGATATTCACCTTGATGAAGGGTTGGTGCGCCAATACTCGCTGAGTAACCCCCCAGGAGAGCGCCACCGGTATCGGCTCGGGGTGCTGCTTGACCCCGCTTCCAGGGGAGGGTCCAAGGCAGTACACGAACGCCTACACGAAGGTGTCCAGGTGAAGGTTGGCGTGCCACGCAATCTATTCCCACTGGATGGATCGGCACCGCATAGCCTGTTGGTGGGCGGTGGCATCGGTATTACGCCAATGATTGCCATGGCGTACGAGCTGCGCGATGCCGGACGCTCCTTCGAGTTGCATTACTGCTGCCGTGGGCGTGAAAAGGCAGCTTTTATTGATGAGCTTGAGTCTGCCTTTGGCGATGCGTTAGTGATGCACTTCGATGATGGGGAGGCCTCCCAGCGGCTGGAAATAGAGACGTTGCTGGCGTCACAACCCGCCCATACCCACCTCTATGTATGTGGCCCCACCGGTTTTATGGACTGGGTGATTAATGCTGCCCGTCAGGCGGAGTGGCCACAGAATCGTGTGCATTCAGAGTACTTCTCTGCAGAAGTGGATACCAGCGGTGCCGCATTTGAAGTTGAAGCGGTTGCCAGCGGCGTCACCGTTCAGGTGGAAGAGGGCATGTCCATCGCCCAGGCGCTCAAGGCGGCGGGCGTCAAGGTCAATGTTTCCTGTGAAGAGGGGGTTTGCGGCACCTGTATCTGCGAGGTGCTGGAGGGCACTCCCGATCACCGTGACCACTTTCTCAGCGAAGAAGAAAAGGAAGATAACGACCAGATTGCCGTGTGCTGCTCCAGGGCCAAAAGCGCACGCCTAGTCATTGACCTTTGATCCGCCAGCGTAAAGGGAAACCGCATGCATGCCGTCAAAACAAGACTATGTGAGCCGATTCTAAACCTGTGTGGCCTCTGCCTGTTACTGATCGCCTTTGTCATCGGTGCGGGGGTGTTGATGCATTTGTTTGGAGTGTCGCAACTCATTGCGTTTGAAACGCCCCATTGGCTGGTGGGGGGAGCAATTACGTTCAACTCTTTGATGGGGTTACAGGTACTGCTTTTTGCAGTGGCCATCATGATGGCCATCGCCCCGGTCTTACTGCTGGACCGGCACGTTAGGGTTGATGTGTTCCACTCCCGTTTATCGGCACGCTATCGGCATGCGATCGATATTGTCGGGCATGCACTGTTCGGTATTCCTTTCTTTGCGTTGCTACTTCTGCCCGCTTATCGATTTGTCGAGCGCGCCTACCTGACCAGTGAGCGCTCGACAGATGGGGGGCTGACGGACATATACGTTATCAAGGCCACCCTGCCTATTGGTATCACCCTGTTTTTGGCGGTGCTGGTATATCTGTTAGTGAAACGAACTTGGTTATTTATGTCAGGGAGCTCGGATCATGCTTGAACTCTGGCTGCCTCTTTCTATGGTGCTGCTGCTATTTGCGGGTATTTTGTCGGGCTATCCGGTGGCACTGGTGTTGGGTGGGGTGTCGGCCATTTTTCTGCTGTTTTCAGATCTCCCCTTGGCCTTCTCCAATCTCATGTTGACGCGCGTGTATGCGAACGCGCTGAGCAACTGGCTCTACGTTGCCATCCCGATGTTCATCATGATGGGGTTGCTGTTGGAGCGAACCGGCTTGGCCCGTGATGCTTTCCGCGTCAGCGAACGCTTGCTGCGCAGGCTCCCTGGCCATCTCGCGCTGACGGTGCTGTTCATCGGCGGGTTGATGGCAGCAACCACAGGTGTTGTTGGCGCTTCCGTTGTCCTGCTGGCGGTACTGGCGCTGCCTCGAATGCTCGATGCTGGCTACTCAGCATCGGCGTCGGCGGGGCTCATTTCAGCCTCGGGCACGCTCGCCATCCTGATGCCGCCTTCCGTTATGCTGATCATTCTATCCAGCCTGGTGTCGGTACCCGTCGGCCATCTGTTTAAGGCTGCCTTGATCCCGAGTGCTTTGTTGCTACTGCTCTACACCCTCTATTCGCTTGCCCTTGCATGGGGGCAGCGGCGTTCGCCTTTAACGGATATCAAATGCCCAGATGAGCAGCAAGGTGGCGGCGTTGGGCGCAACCTGCTGGCGTTGTTCCCTTTCCTCGTACTGATCCCCATCGTGCTTGGCACCATCGTCTATGGGGTGGCGACGCCTACGGAGGCCAGCGGTGTTGGCGTGCTGGCGGTGTTGGGGTTTGCCGGTGTCATGCAGAAAATCGATGTGGAATCGGTAATGACAGCGGCGAGAGAGACAGTTGTCTCCACTGCCATGATTATGATGTTGGTCATTACGGCGACCTGCTTCTCGCTAATTTTTAAAGGGGTCGGCGGTGATGGCTTAATTCGCAGTAGCTTGGGGCTGATGGGGGGCGGCAGCTGGAGCGTGTTAATCCTCATCCTATTGCTGGTCTTCGTGCTGGGGTTCTTCCTGGACTGGCTGGAAATATCCTTGATTCTGATGCCTATCTTTGTGCCTATCATCACCCAGCTGGAACTGTCGAATGGGCTTACCGGTGGGGCGCTACTGGTGTGGTTTGCCATTCTGTTTGCTATCAATTTGCAGACTTCCTTTCTCACTCCACCGTTCGGCGTATCGCTCTTCTATTTGAAAGGGGCCGTAGGTGATCGCGTTGCCACCCTGGATATTTATCGAGGCGTACTGCCCTTCATCGCCATCCAACTGTTCGTCTTGCTACTAATCCTGCTGTTCCCGGGGCTGCTCATGCTGTAAGCCGTTACAACCATCACCGCACAGAACTTAAGACATAGAACTTAAGACATAGAACTTAGGAAATAGAACTTAGGAAATAGAACTTACTAAACAAATAGAACAGGAGTTAACACCATGAAATTGTCTTTGAAGAGCACCATTATCGGTACAGGAGCGTCGCTACTCGCCTCTACCGCGATGGCCCAGAATTTGACCCTGCAATCCGCTTTTCCCTTCAGTCTTGAGGTCATCGATACCTCAATACATCGCTTTGTCGAGGATGTGGCCACGGCGACCAACGGGGAGCTGACCTTCACCCCTTATGATGCTGGGTCCTTTTCACCCCCGTTCGAAATTCTGGAGAACGTCGGTAACGGCAGCCTGGACGCAGGTTGGTCGGCCGCCAGCTACTGGGCAGGTCAGATTCCGGCCGCCGCGCTGTTTCAAAGCATTCCCTTCGGCCCCGATGTGCCGAAGTACCTGTCCTGGCTATATGGCGGCGGCGGTCTCGAACTGTGGGAGGCGCTGTACGCACCCCATAATGTCGTACCGATTCCCTGCGGCAGCATGATCTCTGAAGCGGGCGGATGGTTCACCGAGGAAATCACCAGTGTTGAAGACCTCAATGGCATGAGCATGCGCATTAGTGGTCTGGGTGGCGAGGTGATTAGTCGCTTGGGAGTGTCGCCGGTTTCCATTCCTGCTGGCGAGACATTTCTCGGGCTTGATACGGGGCGCATTGGCGCCGCTGAACTCAGCTTTCCCACCATTGATACCAGTGCGGGCTTCTTTGAAGTTGCCAAGCACTACTACTTCCCTGGCTGGCATCAGCCCGGCAGCCTCAATGAACTGCTGGTTAACGCTGACGTATGGGCCGGATTGGCAGAAAGCCAGCGCTTGGCCGTGCGCAATGCCTGCAGTGATTTGAGCATTCGTATGTTTGCCCACGATATGCAGGCTCAATCCGCCGCCCTGGAAGAGTTTCGCAGCGCTGGAGTAACCGTTGAACGCTTCCCTGAAGAGGTGTTGGCTGCCTTGCAGTTGGCCACAGAGGAGGTGCTGGAAGAAGCGGCTCAGCGTGATAACGACTTTGCCGACGTCATTGCGTCGTATCAAAACTTTAGCGAGCGCTATGACGAGTACCGCGAGCTGACTGCTTTTTAACAGCCGCCAGCACATCAATCTAGTGCGGATGATGAGGATAGCTATGCCTACCGTTCACGTATACATGATGTCAGGAAGAACCTCGCAGCAAAAAGAAGCGCTGATCAGCGAGGTAACCGATGCCGTAGTGTCATCGATAAGCGCACCTAAAGAGAACGTTCGGGTGATTATCAGCGAGGTGCCCAAAAGTGAGTATGGGATAGGTGGCGTCACCGGTGAAAAACTAGGCCGCTGATACTTCTCTGCAAAAATAGTACAAGAGAGACAGTTCATGAGTATTGATACCAGAGATTTTAGAAACGCCCTGGGAAAGTTCGCCACTGGCGTAACAGTGATAACCACCCGTGATACGGGAGGTGAGCACTATGGCGTAACGGCAAGCAGCTTCAATGCCGTCTCCATGACACCGCCGCTGATTCTATGGAGCATCGATAAAAGCGCCTATAGCCTGGATGCCTACTGCCAGGCAGAGCACTTTGTGGTCAATGTACTGGGCAGTGATCAGGTGCCCATCTCTAACCGTTTCGCCCAGCGGGGTGAGAACAAGTTCCAGGGGATCGACCTTGAAGAGGGGGTTGGAGGCGGCGCACGAATAGTGGGCGCTGTGGCCCATTTTGAGTGCCGCACTTGGCAGGTATACGAAGGCGGAGACCACTTCATCATCGTCGGGGAGGTGCTGAAGTATGACTACCAGGATGGTCGTGGCGCTTTAGTCTTCCACAATGGGCGCTATGCCCTGCCTGAGCCTCATCCGATGACGATTCCTCAAGAGGAGGTCGAGACGGGAGAGGGGCTTCTGGGGCATCACTTTCTCTATCTGTTGCGTCAGTCCCTGTCTGCCTATCGTAAGGATTTCTATCCTCGCCTCGAGCACATGGGGGTGGACGAGAAGGAGTGGCGAGTGCTGACCCTGCTGCTTGATCGAGGAGCGCTGCCCCTTGAAACCATTGCCCAACGTGTTGCTCAGCCCATCGAAGACCTGAAGGACACTTTAAGCGGTCTGACCCGCCGGGGGCTGGTAAGTGACCGTGATGATAACGCCGCTACCGTTGCCCTGACGAATGAGGGAGGCGAGTTGGCGCGCAAGCTGCTGCAAATGGCGCGGGAGTATGAGCAGAAGGTATTTGAAGGCGTGAGCGAGGAGGAGATGAGCATTCTGAAAGGGGGACTTGAGCGTGTTATTGAGCAGCTAGGAACCCCCTGACGAGTCACGGCGAAGAGTAGAAAATAGCGCTACCACCGGAGGAAAATGATATGACGGAAGTGTCTGCAGCAGCGTTTCAACGACTTATGGATCGCGTCGATACCCTAGAGGCCGAGTCCGAAATTCGTCGGATTCAAACCCGATATATGTTTCTTTGTGACACCCCTATGCCGGAGTACGGTATCGAGAGCGACGAGCAGCGCATTAATCAAATCATGGCGCTCTATACTGAGGATGCGGTTTGGGAGGGGGTCGGTGAGTATTACGACGGTCAGTTTGGACGTCTAGTGGGCGCTACAGCTATTCGACGCCACTTCGAGAATTTCTGGGGGCAGAAAAAAGATCCTCAATTACTCCTGAATGTGCACTACCTGACCTCTGAACAGATTCACGTCAAGGGCAATACAGCGACTGGGCAGTGGGTGCACTGCCAGCCGTGGATTTTTTCTGATGGTAGCTCGCTTCTGCGTTCATCACGGCTTAATAACGCCTTTAGAAAGCAGGATGACGGACGCTGGTTAATTACCCGTACACGGACGGAAAATGTGTTTGTAGCCCCCTTGAAAGAGGGCTGGGCAACGGACTTTCCTGCTGCGTCGGTGTTAATGAAACCCTAAGGAGGAACCTAATGCTAGCCTCCATTGCTTCTCCAAGAATAGCCATCGTGGGTGCCGGCGCCATCGGTACTACCCTGGCGGCACGCCTTGCAGTGGCAGGGTATACCGTCAGCGTGTTGGCTCGGGGTGGCACGCTGGCGGCCATCAAGCGAAAGGGTGTCTGTCTCATTGATCAGCAGGGGCAACACACCGCCAACGTCATTACTGCGGATAATTGCGGCTCACTCGGTGAGCAAGACATCGTCTTTCTATGTACTAAAGCTCACTCTATACCCTCCCTGTTGCCACAACTACAACCGCTGTTCGGCCAACATACATGCTTGGTGCCCATGGTGAACGGTACGCCGTGGTGGTTACTCATGGATGCCGTGGAGCCTTGTGCCGCCAACACAGCCCCTATGGAAACCGTCCATATAAAAGCGGTAGACCCAGAAGGTGAGCTGGTTCGCTGCCTTCCTGCCAGCGCCATCATCGGATGCGTTGTCTATATTTCGGCACATCTGCAGGCTCCGGGCATTGCGATTTCAAATACCCCGCCCCGGCTGATTGTTGGCGATATAGTCGCCACGCCCGACGCCGCGAATAGTCGTATGGAAACACTTGTTAAGGTATTGGAAAACAGTGGCATCATGACGCGCCATACAGAGAGTATTAGAGATGCCGTATGGAACAAAATCGCTGCGAATTTGACGTCCAACCCCCTCTCGGTGATGACCGGTACCACGCTGGCACAGCTGTATAGCCACCCCTCGCTGCAAAAGGTCGTAAGCCAACTTTTTGAAGAAACGCGTCTTACTGCAAAAGCCTACGGCAGTCGCCTTGATATGAAGTTACAAGAACTTCTGGATCTTGGCGCCAGCATGGGCGCTGTCAAAACTTCCATGCTACAGGACTATCAACAGGGGCGAGCCCTTGAACTCGCGGCGATCGTCGAGGGAGTGATCGAACTGGCGGACAGGAGAAGTATTCCCGTCCCCACTATCAAGTCCATTCTCCACCTTACGCGATACTTTGAAGACAGCGCTCTTCGTCAGTCCCATGCCCACGGTGGCAAGGAGAATTCTTAGATGACTATCAAGCCGTTACCCATGCCGAACAACGTTCTCAAACCTGATCACTGCAGCGACGAGGAGTGGCAGCAGCGCCTTAAACTCGCCTACTGTTATCATCTCGTCGATTTCTTCGGCTGGACCGAAACCATTTTCAACCATATCTCTGCCCGAGTGCCGGGCTCAGACAATCACTATCTGGTTAATCCCTTCGGCCTTAACTACACGGAAGTGACACCGCTTAATCTGTTGAAGGTTGACCTGGACGGCAACAAGGTCGAGGCCTCTGAGTACAACGCCAATCCCGCTGGCTTTGCTCTGCATAGCGCTGTGCACGGGGCGCGGGAGGATATCCACTGCCTGCTACATACTCATACCATACCCATCTCGGCCATCGTGCAGAAGAAAAAGGGCTTTACCCACCACGATTTCTACGGTGCCCAGCTCTATGGCCGCGTGGGGTACCATGATTTCGAAGGCATCACGCTCTTCGCCGACGAGAAAACGCGCATGCTGGAGAGCCTGGGTAACAAGCACGTGCTGGTACTACGTAACCATGGGATCGCTGTGGGCGAGTCCTCGATTGAGAAGGCGCTGTTCCTACTGTGGACCGTCCAGCGGGCGGCGGAAAACCAGTGCGCAGCAGGAGCTTTGGGTGGCGAGGATGTGGAAATCGATACCTCAATTAGTCAGAAGTGTGCAGACCTCACTGCCGAGCTGATTCGCGAAAGCGGCTTCGCCAACGAGTTCTTTGTTGCCATGGTGCGCAAGCTTAAGTCCGAGCGTCCACTCCCTTTCTAATCCACGCCCTTTCTAAAAAAGACATGCAGATGGGCTGCCTGTTTGCCTCAGGGCTGACGATGGGCGGCCCACCGATCTATGCATGTTACTGCTGGTATTGCTCGATTAACGCCAACATGCGGTCGTAAAGTTCCTCTGCCGGTAGGCCCTGCGCCGCAACCTGCTCGATACGCTGCTCATTTAGCGGTTCGATACGCCCCGCCCAGCGCTTCTGCTCTTCTTCACTCAGGGTGACAACCTCCAAATCGTGGTTATCCTGCGCCCAGATGATGGCTTCGCGAACATGATTATCAAGATAGTGCCCGGCGTACTGAGAGGCTTCAGCGCCTAGCTCATCAATGACCTGTTGGACATCTTCCGGCAGCGACTCCCAGCGTTGGCGGCTCATTACTGCCAGCATCACAACATTGGAGAGAGGGTAGTCCACTATATAGTCGAGATAGCGGGCATACTGAAGATCCATCAGGGTTTCGCGGGAGGACGCTACCCCTTGAACAATGCCGGCCTGGAGCGCTTCGCCGGTTTCAGCTTGAGACATGCCAATCGGCACGGCCCCGAGTGTGCGCAGGGAGTCGGACTCGCCCGGCACACGAATTTCCAGGCCGGATAGATCCTCAAGCGTGCTCACCTGCTCTCGCGTCTGGAGATACCCCGGCTCGGAAGTAAATACAGTAATCACTTTGAAATCCTCAAGACCGAACTGCTCTTGGGGAAACTCGCGTACCAATTGGTAGGCAACTTGGCTGGCCACTTCAGAGTTAACATCGATACCGCTGAAGTCACCGATCAGGTTCAGTAACGGAAAGCGTGCAGGCTCGTAGGAGGTTGTCGTGAGGCCAATATCAGCGACGCCATTAAGTACGCCATCCAGCATGTTGCTGGCGGTGAGTAGGGTGCCACCTGGAAAGGTGTTGACGGCGACCTTCCCCTCAGTGCGTTTTTCAAGCTCATCGGCCCAGAACTGCATCTGTACACCGGGAAACGTCTGAGCGGGAGCAAAGAAAGCGTAATTGAGGTTGATATCACTAGCCAGGGTCGCTGAACTTAGCATCACACCCGCCACGAGACTGCTTAAACGCAGCAGTGAGGGTCGGTGCTGCAAAAGCGCGTTTTTTTTGTGCATGTTGATCGTCATGGGGAACATCCTCTCTTTTGTTGTTTGTTGAATGCCGGTCATGAAGGAGCGTATAAACATTCAGCATCACATGAAAAGTAAAGTAAATTGTTAAGTGAACCACTTCCATTTGAAAGCAATGCAAGTTGAGTTCCAGTCGTTTAAAAACACCTAAATTATTATTTACTTAACGCGAGTCGAAGGTTGCTATGTTGAGTCACGGTAACCCCGCATTTCGTCACTTCTTACTGGCAAAGCACCACTCAAGCGCACCTTGGTGAATAAAGTACATACCCTTGGTGCATTCACACTCACTACCCATTAGTTCGACGCCTCGAATAGTGGCTAATTACGCATATTCCCATAAATAAGGGGGGCTTTATCGACAGACGACCAGTTTTAGCGAGCCGCTATTAGTTAGTTGCGTTTTTTGAATATCGGTTGCGTATTGTGGATATCCGTCAGTAACCCGATGGCTATACCGTTTAACGACCCTGAAGGCGTTAACAAGAAACGGAGATAAGCATGAAAGTCAGCGTTATTGGCGGTGGACATGGCTGCTACGCCGCAGCAATCGAGATGGTGGAGAAAGGTTTCGACGTAACGTTGTGGCGGCGGGATGGCAATGCTCTGCAAGAGTTGCGTCAATTGGGCCATTTGGACCTTAAGGATGCGCAGGGTGAACGGCGTATTCAGATTGGTACTCACAAGGACCAACTATCTCTAACAGATAGCCTGGAGGAGGCGACGCAACAGGCGGAGCTGCTGATTGTGCCGTTACCCGCCACCTCCCATGACACTCTAGCCGACCAACTGGGGCCGTTACTACGGGATGATCAGGTGGTTTTTCTACCCCCAGGTACATTCGGCAGCTACCTGTTCCACCGAGCGATGCGAAAAGCAGGCAACGATAGTCAAGTGGCCTTCTGTGAAACGGGAACGCTGCCCTATTTGGCGCGTAAGCACGGTGCTAATAAGGTAGTCATTAGCGTTTATGCAACCCGGCTCCCTACCGGCGTCTTCCCCAGCGAACTGTCAGCACACGCCTTCTCTGTATTGCGGGAGGCCTACCCCAGCGTTGAACCCATCGAAGATGGCCTTAGTGGCGCCTTAATGAACGCTGGCCCTATTATCCATCCGCCTTTAATTATGATGAATGCGGGGCCGCTAGAGCATTTTGATGCCTGGGATATTCACAATGAAGGAACCCAGCCCTCTATCCGCAGCGTAACCACCGCGCTAGACAATGAACGTATCGCGGTACGCGAGAGGCTAGGTTATAAGCCCTCCCATTTTCCTCTTGCTAACCACTATGCCTACGAAGGAGAGGAGTGGATGTATGGTCGTGGCGCCCACGGCAAACTGACCGATAGTGGCGATTGGCGAGAAAACATCAATCTTCATAGCCATCGTTACATGCTGGAGGACACCCGAATGGGGCTCTCCTTCATCGTGTCGGTTGGCCGCTGGGCGGGGCAGCCCACGCCAGTGGCGGAGGGGCTTTTGAGCATTGCTTCGGCGATCACAGGCCAAAATCTCTATGCCCAAGGCCGAACGCTGGAAATGCTGGGATTGGATTCGCTTTCCCAGGGGCAGATGCACTCTTTATTGACGTATGGCATTCAGGCCTGACCTATCGATAGAGGAGACCGCATCATGCAGGACAACATTATCGTCTTGGGAGCAGGAAGAATGGGAGAAGGTATTGCCCTCTCATTCATTCTGGCTGGGAAGGAGGTCGTGCTGATCGACTTCAAGTCGCGCAGCCCTGAAGAGCGTCAGCACTATTATGAGCAGGCTCGCAGTCGGCTAGTGACGGAGCTCAAGTATCTTCAGGAGAAGCGGCTCATTCAGGAAGAGCAGATCGCTTCAATGGTGAAGCAGCTTCGTATCGTGGATGACCAGCAGGTGCAGATGTTGGCGGGAAGCCGTCTGGTTTTCGAGGCGCTGCCTGAAGTCAGCGAGATTAAGCAGCAAGGGCTGGCCTGGGCAAGCCGACATTTGGATAAAGAGGCTGTTATCGCCTCAACGACGTCCACTTTTCTGGTCACCGAACTTGCCTGCATGGTTAGCCATCCGGCCCGTTTTATGAACGCCCACTGGCTTAATCCTGCCCATTTGATGCCCTTAGTGGAGGTAAGCCGGGGCAAGGATACCGAGCAGCGTTATGTCGATGCGCTGTTCACGGTGCTTAAAGGGATAGGAAAAGTACCGGTGCTGTGCGAGGCGGCGCCGGGCTACATCATTCCCCGCCTGCAGGTGCTGCTCATGAATGAAGCCGCGCGTATGGTCGAGGAGGGCGTTGCCAGTGCCGAGGATATCGATGTGGCTATTCGAGTCGGGCTGGGGTTGCGCTATTCGGTGCTGGGAGTGCTGGAGTTCATCGATTGGGGCGGTGGCGATACGCTTTTCTACGCCTCCAACTACCTGTGCGACAAGCTGGATAACCGATTCAAGTCACCTGAGGTTATTACCCGGAATATGCAAGAGAAGCGTCGAGGCTTCCAAGATGGCGTGGGCTTCTTCGACTACTCAGGGGTCGATCTGTCGAACTACCGAAAGCAGCGCTCCGACGCTTTTCTAAAGCGTCTCGAGCTGCTTGACCTGATGCCAGCAGTCACTACCCGTTATTAATCCTTCACAGCCTATAAAGCGCCTATTGGAAACCATGCTGTTCCTGTAGGCCTTCGCCGAGGATAGTCATAATGAAAACGAGTACACAGGTGGGAACGTTAACGGTACTAATAGCTGCAATGGCGTTGGTGGGGTGTAGCGATGCACAGGAGGAGGTAGTCGATGAGCCTAGCGACGAGTCCCAAGTGATTACCCTCAGCTACGCTTTCTTTGCCCCTGCGCAGAGCTTTCCGGCCATTCAGATGGAGCACTGGGCGAAAGAGCTCAATGAACGTACCGATGGTCGTGTCGAGGTCGACCTCTTCCCCGGGGGCTCCTTACTCACGGCCAGCAATATGTACGATGGGGTGTTGAATGGTGTTGCGGATATAGGGCTTTCCGCCACCTCTTACGAGCCGGGCCGTTTTCCTCTGATCAACTTGGCCGGGAGTCTGACCGGCCAGGACGTCAATTCAGAAGTCGCCAGCCGCATGACTTACCAACTGATTCAAGAGTTTGGTGACCAGATGCCCGAACTCGAAGAGTTCAAGGTCATCACGGCCTTTACATCGGAGCCTGCTTATTTTCAAACCATTGAACCGATTCATCAACTGGAAGACCTGGAGGGGCTGGAAATAAGAATTTCCGGCGATAACTCCAGGGCGCTGGACGCACTGGGAGTAACAGCAGTAGGTATGTCGCAAGCCGATGCCGGTGAGGCACTTCAATCTGGCATTATCGATGGGTATGCGGCTTCCCGGGAAGTGCTAATGGATATGCAGTTCGCGCGTTTGGCTAAGTACGTGACCGACTATCCCTTAACTAACACCATTTTTGCGGCGCTGATGTCGCGAGAGAAGTGGGAGGCGCTCCCTGCTGATATACAGGCGGTGATCGAGGAGTTGGCGCCGGAGATGGCAACCTTCACCGGCCAATATCTCGATGAGCATATACAGCGTTCACTCGAGTGGGCGCAGCAGGAAGAGGGCGTTGAAGTAATAGCGCTTGACGATGATGAGGCTAGCCGTTGGGATGACCAGCTCGCGCCGGTCAATGAAACTATCTTGTCGGATGCAGAGCAACAGGGCCTGCCCGCGTACGCCTTTGCAGAAAGAATGCAGGAGCTGATCGAGGAATATCGTACCGAGGCTGAATAAAAAGAGCAGAGGTGACAGTAAGCTCAGGGCCAGACGTTGGCCAATTCGTTACCAGTAGTATGTTCGCGGTTTGACTGCAGTGTTTGCACTGGGGTCACCCCATAGACCTCCTTGTACTGTGCGGAGAAGTGGCCAGGGCTGTTGATGCCATGTTGCATGATGACATCGGTGACGCGATGACCGCGAGGGGCATCAAGCAGCGCCTGGTGCACACTCTTCATGCGTTGCTGAGTAAAATAGGCTTTGGGCGAGAGCCCAATAAATTGTTGGAAGCCGTACTGAAGCGTGCGCTTTGATACCCCCATCATCGAGGCCAGAGTATCGAGCTCGATACCCTGCTTGAGGTTCTGGTCTATATGGGTTTTGGCGTTTTTTACATAGTGTGGCAGAGGAGAGGGGGTGCCACTCAAGCGCTGACTGTAGTTATTCATGAACAGCCCCAGCAGGCTGTCATATAAGTAGTCTTCCATCAGCTTGATCTGCTGGCGCGGAGCATTTTGCTGGTGAAGAGAGTCGGTGAGACGGGCAAAATACTTGATGGTATCCAGAAGAAAGACCGTGCCGGGGTAATGCTCGGGAAAGTAGTGGTCAAAGATGATCGGAAGATCAATGCGCTGTTCAAGTCGACACGAAAGGCGTTGTTCCAACCGGTGGCGCGGTACTCGAACGATGATGTTATGGCAGTTCGGAGAAGTTTGAATGAGAGCGCGTTGACAGGGGGATGTGACAGTAACACCTCCCTGAATCATACTGACCTGACGGTCAGCGTATACGATGGTTCCCTGGCCTTCGAGAGTGATACGAAACAGGTAAACGTTTGACTCTTCGACGGGATCAATTTCGACATTGGCACCATATTGCAATTCGATAATGGCCAATTGGTCGAAGCTGACGGCACTCAAACGTGAGGCAAGTCGCGGGCCGTCAAATAAACGCATGCGATGTGGGCAGAGGTAGTGGGTGACATGCTCACGAATGACCTCTTGTGAATCGGTGCGCAGAATAGCGTGCTTCTGCAGCAGAAACGGTGTTGTACCCATGGTTCACCTCAACAATGCACCAAGCAGGTGATGGTTTTGGGGTGTGAAGCCGAGGCAATAGCGGCTGGGCCAGTAGATGGCACGCTCTATCTCTAGAAGCTCCCAGGCGCTTACACTCGAATGGATATATGCTAGAATAATCCACTATTTTTTTGGATGGCGCGCTTCTTATGGTCGACAAGGATGAATTATCGTCTTCCTTTTTTCCTCTTGCCGATGAATTTCGCTCGCGTGATTTTCCTTTTTATTGGGTCGCGAGGCTGAATGCTAAATACAGCGCTGATGTCGATACACTACTGAAACCACTCGGGCTCAGTTCGTCTAAGTGGCGCATTCTCATGATCCTACATGAACATGGGCGCCTTAGCATGTCGGATATATCAGTACACGCTGTTGCAAAATTGTCAACTATCACCAAAATTGTATACCGAATGCAAGAGTCGGGTTTGCTTAAAACAGAGGCCAGCCCGCAGGATGGTCGCGTCACTGAAGTAGAGCTTACCGAGGCGGGTGAGGCAAAGCTGGATATTGCGCGGCAAGTTACTAGCCGTCTGGTGGAAAAAGCCTTTGCCGATTTCAGTAAACAGGACATTGTGTATATCAATCAGTGCTTGAGTAGGATGTTTCATAACTTAAACGCGCTTTAAGGTCTAGAGGGACGCTGGAATTACTGCCATCGCGGCCAAAGTGCTTACATTTGCCCTATGGGCTATCTAATAGCCCTGCCCTTTCCTGAACTACTCCTTTTTATTCAAACTTCCGCTTAGCGCTTTTGCTTAAACGTCACGCGGGTAGTGAAATTGCCACGCTTTTCGCAGTAGCCCATCCATTAGTCGTAAACTATACGTCGTAATTAAGCAGGATATTCCCTATCCCTTGTGAAAGTCACGAATAGGTCAAGTACGAAAATAGCAGCTATTTTATAGTTAAATAACTGATTTTATTGACTATATAGAGTTCTCTGTATTCATGTCAATTTACTCAGTTAGGTATGTGCATCAACCTGAGAGGTATTGGCGACTCGGCCCATCAGTCGTAACACTCACCTGCACTGTTATTGCTATGCGGGTAAAACGATCATGTCGCAAACCACAGGGGCCGTTGAACAAGCGCCCTACGCTGAAACCTCTGCTTTCAAGCCAATCTCACTTGTAATGGGTATCGTCATTGGCTTGGGTGTTTTCTTCCTTTTGCCTGAAACGCTGGCCTTCAATGCTCGTCTAGTGGCGGGCATTGCTATGCTGATGGCCACCTGGTGGATGACAGAAGCGATACCTATTCCTGCCACGTCGCTGTTGCCGCTTGTACTGTTCCCTTTTTTCGATATTGCCTCGGTCGGTGAGACCGCCTCGCCCTATGCTCACAGCATTGTCTTTCTAGTATTGGGTGGCGTACTGCTGGGCTTGGCAACGCAACGCTGGAATTTACACCGCCGCTTCGCGCTACTGACGGTGCTCACCGTGGGTACTAAGCCGGCTCAAATCGTCTTCGGTTTGATGTTCGCTAGCTGGTTTATCACCATGTGGGTCAGCAATACCGCCACCGCAGTGATCATGGTGCCCATTGGAGGCTCGATCATTGCGCTAGTGAAGTCACTGGGTAACGGTGATGACACGCCCAAGTTTTCTGCCTCTGTGCTACTGGGCATTGCCTATGCCATCACCATTGGCTCCATGGCCACATTGATCGGCCAGCCGCCGATGGCGCTAATGCGCGCCTACATGGAAGACACCCACGGGCTTAGCATCGGATTTGGTCACTGGATGCTGGTGGGTGTGCCGTTCTCATTCACTATGCTAATGCTGGCTTGGTTTGTGCTTAACAAACTGGTGTTCCGCTCGGAAGTCGAGAGCATCCAGGGTGGCCGGGCGATGATTGAGGCAGAGCTCAAGGGGATGGGCCGACTATCGCCTGAGGAGTCACGTGTATTGATGGTTTTTGCCGGGGCAGTGTTCTGCTGGGTATTCCTGCCGTTAATCGCGAGAATTCCTGTCGTGCAGAGTGCACTGCCTTGGTTGGGTAACATCAACGATACCAGTGTGGCGATTCTCTCGGCGATTCTGATGTTTGTGATTCCTGCCTCTAATGGAAAAGGGGCGTTGCTGGATTGGTCGGCTACTCGTGACGTGCCCTGGGGGGTGCTGATTTTGTTTGGCGGTGGCCTAACACTCTCAGCCCAATTCACCGCCACTGGCTTGAGTGCGTGGGTTGGCGAGAGCGTCTCGGGATTATCGGGGTTACCTCCAATCCTGATCCTAGCCATCACGGCTATCGTCATTATCCTATTGACCGAGCTAACCAGTAACACGGCGACGGCGGCTGCCTTCTTCCCGATTATGGGATCTATTGCCGTGGGGCTGGGTATTGAACCTTTCCTGATGACCATCGTGGTTACCTTTGCCGTGAGCTGCGCCTTTATGTTGCCCGTGGCGACACCTTCCAATGCAGTGGCTTTCGCAACAGGGGATCTTCCAATCAAGAGCATGATCCGAGCAGGTATCTGGCTCAACGTCATCGGTTTGCTGGTGATTATGGTCGCGCTCTACACCATTGTCCCTTTGGTATTCGATGTCTCTTTCTAAAATGTGGTTGTCAACGTCATTGGTAGCGATTCGGATTTGACGCTGGTAACGATTCGCTCTATTTTGTTCGTAATACAAATTAGTGTTCGCAATATGAACAAAGAAAGGTTTCCATGTCTCAGCCCTGTATTATTTGTGTCGCTATCACCGGCAGCCTGCCGCGCAAAGAGAACAATCCTGCCGTGCCGATTACGGTTGAAGAGCAAATTGAAAGTACTCAGGCGGCGTTCGAGGCGGGAGCTAGCATTGCCCACTGCCATGTGCGCAACGATGACCAAACGCCTTCATCCGACCCGGAGAAGTTTGGTCGCCTAATGGAAGGGCTTAAGAAGCACTGCCCTGGCATGATTATTCAGCTCTCAACCGGCGGGCGCTCCGGCGCCGGTGAGGTGCGCGGCGGGATGCTGTCGCTGAAGCCTGATATGGCCAGTCTCTCGGTGGGCTCCAATAACTTCCCCAATCGTGTTTACGAGAATCCGCCGCAACTGGTGGAGTGGCTGGCCGATGAGATGCTCACGTATGGCATTAAGCCTGAAATTGAAGCGTTTGATCTGTCGCATATCCATCAGGCGGTGAGCCTTTCCAAGCAAGGTAAGCTAAAGACGCCGCTCTATGTTCAATTTGTGATGGGGGTTAAAAACGCGATGCCAGCGGACAAACCTACCTTTGATTTCTATATCGAGACGCTCAAGCGGCTAGCGCCGGATGCGCAGTGGTGCGGCGCAGGCGTCGGCGCCAATCAATACCTGCTTAACGAGTGGTCTATTGCTGCTGGTGGTCATACTCGGACTGGGCTTGAGGATAACGTTCGCCTGGACAGTAATACGCTGGCGCCCTCCAACGCCGCGCTGGTCGAGCGCACCGTAGCTCTCTGCGAAAGGTATGAGCGCCCAGTGGCAACCTGGCAGCAGGCCCGTGAGATGCTTGGGTTATAAACACTACAAAACCGGCAATAAAACCGCAGGAGTAAAGAGATGACCAATGTTACTGTCGTAGGTGAGGCACCTGAGATCGAGGAGATCAAACGCGTTGTGCAGCTATATGTCGATGGCTTTCAAGGCGGTAGTGAAAAGCTGGAGGAAGCGTTTCATAAGGATGCGTGGATTTTTGCTGTGGACGCTGATGGTAAGCTGGCGACTGATCTGATCAGCGACCGTTTCGAGCGCTGGGCGGCTAGCCACCGTAAAGTAAAGAGCCGCTTTATTGCCGTTACCCAGGCGGGAGAAGTCGCCAGCGTATTGCTAGGATTTGATAATAGCGACAACCTAGCGGATTCCTGGGTCGATGTGATTGCCTTGGTAAAGGTCGACGGCATCTGGAAAATTACCAATAAAACGGCAGCCCATAGCACCCGCGCCGCGTGGGCGAAGCCGAGCTCCTAGGCGTTAATGACACCTATTCAGAGAACAGAGAAAACATCAGCCCACGCAGCCAGCGGTTGCCTGGGTCTTGATGAAAGCGACGGTGCCAGAAAAGATTAATCGGGATTTCTGGGAACGTTAGGGGATGCTCGCGAATGACTAACCCGAAACGTGTTCGCGTTGCCTCGGCTAATTTATCGGTGACCGTCACCACTAGATCGCTGCTGCTGACGATATAGGGAACAGCTGCGAAATGCGGCAGTGTTAACCGAACTGGGCGCACAACCCCAGCGTGCGCAAGCTGCTCTTCGATAATGCCATGCCCGGTTCCCCGGGCAACCACCACAGCGTGATGCGCTGTGCGAAACGCCTCAAGGCTAAACTCCTCTGCAGCGAGCGGGTGATGCTCGCGCATTAAGCAAACGTAGCGTTGTACAAACAGTCGCTGCTGGTAGAAGCCTGCCCCTAATTGTGGGATCAGGCCAACTGCCAAATCTATCTCTCCCTCCTCCATCTCGTTTTTCAGGTCATTATGGTGGCTGCGCACGGTGTTGAGTGAAACCCCCGGCGCATGGCGTGAAAGATGTTGCAGCAGGCGTGGGAGAAAAACTATTTCACCGATATCGGTCATGTTGATATGGAAAGTGCGCTCACTCTTAGCGGGGTTGAAATCGTCGCATAGGTTCAGCGTGTCGTTCATTCGTGCCAACGCATCCGCAATGCCGGGGTGCAGTCGACTGGCACGGGGCGTAGGTTGCAGACCTTGCGACGTGCGCTCGAAAAGTTCGTCCTCCAGCAAGTGGCGTAAACGCTTCAGTGCATGGCTCACCGCCGGTTGGGTGATACCCAAGCGCAGCGCCACCCGTTGTGTATTTTGTTCTTGGTACAACAAGTCAAAAACAACCAGCAGATTCAGGTCAATGTTGGCAAGTTTCTCCATCACCTTGCGCCTCGCAACGTATTCCACAATAGTCGAATGCAGCCGTCAGAGAGGTTTTTAACTGGTTGATTCATATTGTTATTAGCGCCGTTTATAGTCTGAATGAAGGAAGCTGTGTGGTGGCAGTTGGCGCTTCCGAATAGCGTTAGGGGAGAGCATAACGCTCAACACATAACGAATAAGCCCCTGAGCAGAGTTAAATCATGGTAGCTAACAGCACAGTAGCAAATATACAGCCAAAACGTCTTTCGATTGGCGTCGTAGGTGGTGGCATCGGAGGGGTGGCCTTCGCCGTCGCGTTGTCCCGTGATAGTCAGCTTGATGTTCAGCTTTTCGAAGCGGCTCCTCAGTTCTCAGAGATTGGTGCGGGTGTCTCCTTTGGCCCCAATGCGGTAAAAGCCATTCAGCTATTGGGGTTGGAAGACGCGTATCAGCGTATTGCCGACTCCTCACCAGCGCCCTTTGAGGATGTTTGGTTTGAATGGCGGCGTGGTAGTGATGATGGTTACTTAACCGCCAGTTTAGCCCCTGGCGTTGGCCAATCCTCGGTGCATCGTGCCGATTTTCTTGATGCGATTGTTGCCAATCTGCCTGAGGGTATCGCCCACTTCGGCAAACTCTGTATAGACGTTAAGCAAGACGCCGACAGCGCCACCGCCAGCTTCGATGATGGCACTCACTTTACTGGTGATGTGATCATCGGCTTTGACGGCATTAAGTCGGCGGTGCGCCCCCATGTGCTACCCCCGGAGCAGTACGGCGAAATTACTCCGTTCTGGAGTGGCACTTACGCTTATCGCGGCATGATTCCCACCAGGGATCTAGAGGCTGCTCTAAAGGCTAAAGGCAGCGAGAGGCGCTTGGCATTGGTGCCTCAGATGTATCTTGGCAAAGATCGCCATATTCTGACCTTCCCGGTTAAGCAGTCCCAACTCGTTAACGTCGTGGCCTTCATTACGGATCGTTCGATACCGAACCCTAAACTGCCCGAAGGCGAAGAGTGGGTTCAAGCCGTCAGCCAGGAGGAAATGCTAGAAGTATTTGAAGGTTGGAGTCCGGCTTGCCAAGCCATTCTTGAATGCATTCCTGAGCCAACGCGCTGGGCGCTGCATGAGTTACCTGAGCTTGCCCGCTACCAACGCGACCGCGTACTGATCGTTGGCGACGCCGCCCATGCATTAGTGCCTCACCAGGGGGCGGGGGCCGGTCAGGCGCTGGAGGACGCCTATGTGCTGGCGACTCTGCTGGCGGATGCCAGTTGCCGTAGCAACAACGTGAGTACTGTGTTGTCTGCCTTTGAACAAGTACGCCATAGCCGTACCTGCAAAGTGCAGCGTACCTCCCATGAGGCGGGCGATGTCTACGAATATGCAGGAGAGGGCATCGGCGACGATGAAGCCGAGCTAATTAACAATCTTGAAAGTCGCTTCGAGTGGCTCTGGAATCATGACCCGCACGATGATGTGATTGCCGCTAAAAATAGCTTGAAGTTTGAAGCAAGCGAGAACTGGGGGTAAGCCAAAAGCTACCCATTTAAAGCAATAACTTCTTTTATAAAGACGAACTACAACAAAGAGTGCAACGATGAAAACAAATAATACAACACTGACGTCGTTACTTGGAGCAGGCTTTTTGCTGGCAGGGCAACTTGCGATGGCTGAAGATGGCGAGCCTGTAAAGCTGGGGTTAATGTTGCCCTATACGGGTACCTACACGGCACTGGGCGAGGCTATTACCAATGGTTTGAAACTCGCTATTGAGCAGAATAGTGGACAGCTTGGAGGGCGTGAAGTCGAGTATGTCCAGCTTGACTCCGAGGCCAATCCCTCCAAGGCCCCCCAGAATATGAGCCGATTAGTTAACAGTGACGAGGTCGACTTTGTTATTGGCCCTGTCCACTCAGGTGTGGCTATGGGGATGCTTCGCGTTGCCAAGCAAACCGGCGCTATTACCATTATTCCCAATGCTGGTTTGGGGGCGGCAGCGAACGAACTTTGCATGCCCAATGTCTTTCGTACTTCGCATAACATGTGGCAGGACAGTTATCCCATGGGGAAAGTAGCCTATGATCGCGGTCACCGTGAGATGGTAACGATTACCTGGGATTATGCCGGTGGTAAAGAGGATATTGCTGCTTTTGAGGAAGCATTTACTGAAGCCGGTGGTGAGATTGTTGAGCAAATTCTGGTTCCTTTTCCCAGCACTGAGTTTCAAAGTTATTTGACGCAAATTGCCAGCCTCAACCCCGACGCGGTTTATACGTTCTTCGCGGGTGGAGGGGGTGTCAGCTTTGTGCGTGACTACTCTGCAGCCGGACTTAAGGATAATATTCCCCTGTTGGGCTCTGGCTTTATGACCGAAGGTAATTTGGCAGCATTGGGGGGCGCGGGCGAGGGAGTGTTGACGACGCTACACTACGCGGAAACGCTGGAGAGTGAAGACAATCAGAGCTTCGTAGCTGCTTATCAAGAGGCTTACGGCGAGATGCCTGATGCCTATGCCGTGCATGGGTATGACACGGGTGCCATGCTCATACAAGCGCTTGATGCAGTAGAAGGTGCTACCACTGACCGCGATGCACTCATTGACGCACTCGCTGCCGTTGAGCTGCAGAGCCCACGTGGGCCATTGAGCTTCTCCAAGTCCCACCACCCGATACAAAATATCTACCTGCGTGAGATCCGCGATGGTCGGCACCAGGTATTATCGGTAGCGCATGAGCTACTCGAGTCACCAGATGCTGATTGCCAGATGTAAGTGAGTTTTAAGAGAATTAGCGCCTCTTATTGTTGGCAGTATGACTAAATCGTGTGACTAGCGTCGTGCTGCCTTTCCTTTCCTTTACGCCTCATGCCTCAATGATGTGTTTTATTCTTTTGTCGTAAAAGAGATAGTCACCCAGCTGGCTGTGGCGTGGGGGCAAGTATGCCGCCACCTTAATAGTTAGTCGCAGATATTATGTACTCACCGTGTTGCTATGCCTTACCTATCATTACACCGCTCATTTATGGGTAAACCGCCGTTAAAACGCCACCGTATTTAACAATCTATTGATTAATATAGAAAATTACAGAATGTGAGTAGAGCTGGAGAAGCTGAACAGAGGGCGAGGTGGTTAAATCAAGGTAGTTACCCGCTAAAAAACAAGCAGTCATCTCCCTGTGTTGATACCTCCTCGGTATGGCTAAGCACCTAAACAATATTGGTTCCCTCTTCCTCGCGCAATCAAACTGACATCAAGTCAACGATTGCCAGACGCTGGAGCCTGCATGTCAACCGTCATTCAACATATTGAGACACTACTGGTCGATTTACCGACCATTCGTCCTCACAAACTTTCCATGACCACCATGGCCTGCCAAACCATGGTCATTGTACGCATGCGCCACTCTGATGGTATCGAAGGGCTCGGCGAAGGCACCACGATTGGTGGCCTCGCTTATGGCCCGGAAAGCCCGGAGAGCATTAAGCGCAATATTGATACCTACCTAGCACCGTTACTGATTGGTCAGCCCTCTCATAATGCCCATCAGCTGCGCGCCCGGCTCAATCGACACGCCCGCGGCAATATGATCGCCAAGTCAGCGCTAGAAACCGCGTTATTAGACGCCCAGGGCAAGCGTTTGGGCTTGAGTATCGCTGACCTTCTTGGTGGCGCTCATCAACAGCACTTACCCGTGCTTTGGACGTTGGCCAGCGGCGATACCGCCAAAGATATCGATGAGGCGCTGCTGCGTTTAGAGCAGCGTCGCCATTGCGACTTCAAACTTAAAATTGGCGCTAATCCGCTTGATCAGGACGTGCGTCATGTGGCGGCGATTAAAGAGGCGCTGGGTGACCGTGCCAGTGTGCGCGTTGATGTTAATCAGGCCTGGGATGAGTCGACTGCGGTGCGGGGTATTCAGGCGCTGCAGGATGCCGGTATTGAGTTAATCGAGCAGCCCATTGCTGCCCGTGAACACGCCGGTCTAGTTCGTTTGGCTAACCGCTTCAATGTGCCAATGCTGGCTGACGAGGCCGTGCAGGATGCCCGCGACGGGCTTGATCTCGTGTGCGGTGGCTTCAGTGGTGCCTTTGCGCTGAAGATTGCCAAATCCGGCGGTATTCACGGCGTGCTGGAACTGGCTCATGTGGCGCAAGCGGCCGGAGTTGGCCTCTATGGCGGCACACTGCTAGAGGGCACCATTGGCACCGCTGCCTCTTTACACACCTGGGCGACGCTGCCCGAGATGGCCTGGGGCACGGAAATGTTCGGCCCGCTGCTGCTGAAAGACGACATCGTCGCTGAACCCCTCAACTACACCGAGTTTGGGGTGGAAGTACCTCAAGGGGTGGGACTGGGGGTCACCTTAGATGAAGATAAATTGAATCACTACTCGCGTAAATAAACGCCACGGTAAATAGAGCCATCGTTTGCGTTCGCCCGCGATCCAATAGGAGAGACGTATGCTGTTTCAAGTAGAGATGACCGTTAAGTTGCCGACCGATATGCCAGCCGAGCAAGCGGCGAAGATTAAGGCGACTGAAAAAGCGTATTCCCAAGACCTGCAGCGTCAGGGTAAATGGCGTCACTTGTGGCGGGTAGCGGGCAGCTACTCGAATGTCAGTATTTTTGATGTGGAAGACAACGCTGAGCTGCAGGAAGTCGTCAGTAACCTGCCGCTATTCCCCTATATGGAGATCAGCGTCAAACCGCTGTGTCGTCACCCCTCTTCGGTGCGCGACGACGACAGCTAATTATCTACGTATCACGCCAGATTATATTACTAAAACAACACCCTATAACAAACAGAGGGTTTCACCATGACCGTAAAGATATTCGATACTCCCGAAGTCCAAGACTTTGTCAAAACCGTGGCCGGCTTTGATCAGTCAGGCGGCAATGACCGCGCCAAGCAGATCGTTCATCGCCTGGTGGGCGACCTGTTCAAGCTGATCGATGATTTCGATGTCACCGAGGAAGAGTATTGGGCGGGCGTTAACCTGCTTAATGCCCTGGGTAGCCAGACCCAGTTCGGGTTGCTCTCGCCCGGTCTCGGCTTTGACCACTTCCTCGATATGCGCCAGGACGCCATCGATGCCGAAGCCAAGCGCACCGGCGGCACCCCGCGTACCATTGAAGGCCCGCTCTACGTGGCCGGTGCCCCGGAAGCGGAAGGCTTCGCCCGCATGGACGACGGCAGTGACCCCGATGCCGAGGTGATGTGGCTGACCGGTCAGGTGCGCGATGTCGACGGTACCCCGATCCCTGGCGCCAAAGTTGAAATCTGGCACTGCAACTCCAAGGGCGGCTACTCGTTCTTTGATCCCTCCCAGGACGAGTACAACATGCGCCGCACGATCTACGCAGACAGCGACGGCCGCTACACCGCGCGCAGCATTATTCCCTCCGGCTACGGCGTACCCGAAGGCGCCCCCACCGATGTGGTGCTCAAGTCACTGGGCCGTCACGGCGAACGCCCGGCGCATATTCACTACTTCGTCTCCGCTCCCGGCCATCAGCACCTGACCACCCAGATCAACCTGGCGGGCGACCCCTACACCTTTGATGACTTTGCCTTTGCCACCCGCGAAGAGCTGGTCGTCCCCGCCGAGCGGATCGAAGACCCGGCCGAGATCGCCAAGCGTGACCTGGAGGGCCCGTTCTCCCACGTCGTGTTCGATGTGGCGCTGGCCCCCGTCGAGGCGCCCGAACTACAGGTGCGTCACGCCCGCCCGCGGGCCAAAGAGAACGAACAGGACCTGGCCAGCCAGCTTGCCGGTACCGCCAAGGTTTAAAAGCCCCATGACCTCGCGCTGACGATTGCCTGTCGACCACCGTCTGGCGCGTCAGCGCCTACTACCCCAGGTTATGCCTAAGTATTGAGGAGAGAGATCATGACCACCCAGCTTGATCAGCTCGAAGCCCGCGTGCGCGGCGCCGTCCAAGACGACCCCGACAATGGCATCTTCCGCTGCCACCGCAGCATGTTCACCGACCCCGCCTTCTTTGAACTTGAGCTCAAGCACATCTTCGAAGGCAACTGGCTGTTCCTGGCCCACGAGAGCCAGGTCGCTGAACCAGGTGACTACATGACCGTCACCATGGGACGCCAGCCGGTGATTATCACCCGCGATAAGCAAGGCGAGCTGCATGGCCTGATTAACGCCTGCGCCCACCGCGGCGCCACGCTGTGCCGCCGCAAGCGCGGCAACAAAGGCACCTTCACCTGCCCGTTCCACGGCTGGACGTTCAAAAACGACGGTCAACTGCTCAAAGCCAAAAACGAGAAGAACGGCGCCTACCCTGACCAGTTCAAACAGGATGGCTCCCACAATCTCAAGCGTCTACCGCGCTTTGAAAACTACAAAGGCTTCCTGTTCGGCAGCTTGAGCGACGACGTACAACCGCTCGAACAACACCTGGGCGAAACCACCAAGGTCATCGACAACATCGTCGACCAAGCCCCCGAAGGCCTGGAAATCCTGCGCGGTACCTCGTCCTACACCTACACCGGTAACTGGAAGCTACAGGCCGAAAACGGCGCCGACGGCTACCACGTCAGCTCCGTGCACTGGAACTACGCCTCCACCATGGAACGCCGCAATTACGACACCGGTGGCACCAAAGCGGTGGACGCCGACGGTTGGTCGAAAAGCAAAGGCGGCTTCTACTCCTATGAAAACGGCCACATGATGCTGTGGACCCGACTGCTCAACCCGGAAGTGCGCCCGGTCTATCAGCACAAAGAGTGGATCCAGGAGCAGTTAGGCGAGGCCCGTGCCGACTCCATCGTCAACCAAACGCGCAACCTCTGCCTCTACCCCAACGTCTACCTGATGGATCAGTTCTCCACGCAAATCCGCGTGATTCGACCGATCGCCGTGGACAAAACCGAAGTCACCATCTACTGCTTCGCCCCCAAAGGTGAAGCCGCCGAGGATCGGCGTGTGCGCATCCGTCAATACGAAGACTTCTTCAACGTCTCCGGCATGGGCACCCCCGACGACCTCGAAGAGTTCCGCGCCTGCCAAGAGGGCTACAACGGCGCCCTGGCCGAATGGAACGACCTCTCCCGCGGGGCCAAACAGTGGGTGGAAGGCGCCGATGAAACGGCTCAAGCGATCGACATGAAGCCCCTGCTCAGTGGCGCCTCCCCGGAAGACGAAGGGCTCTACGTGCTGCACCACAAGCACTGGGTCGACGAAATGCTGCGCGCCATCGACAAAGAGCGCAGCCAGTTTATCGCCACCGCGTCCGCCTAAGCGACAGAAGAGAGGAGATAAGTGCCATGAGCATTAGCTATCACGATATCCAAGCCTTCCTGTACCGCGAAGCGCGGCTGCTGGACGACCGGGAGTGGGACGAGTGGCTCACGCTGTACCGTAAAGATGCCGAGTTCTGGATGCCCGCCTGGGACGACGACGACCAGTTGACCCGTGATCCGCACAGCGAAATCTCGCTGATCTACTACCCCAACCGTGAAGGGTTAGAGGATCGCGTTTACCGGATCAAGACCGAGCGCAGCGGGGCGAGCACGCCGGAACCGCGCACCACCCACCAGGTGAACAACCTGGAGATCCTGTCGCAAGAGGGCGACACGGTAACCCTGCGGTTCAACTGGCATACGCTCAACCACCGCTACAAGAAGACCGACAGCTTCTTTGGCACGTGCTTCTACACCCTGGATGTGTCGGGGGAGAGCCCGCTGATCACAAGAAAAGTCGTGCAGTTGAATAACGACTATATCCATCAGGTCATCGACGTGTATCACGTGTGACCTGAGGAGAGAGGAGAGTTAACCATGAGTTATACCATTGCCCTCAACTTTGAGGACGGCGTGACCCGGTTCATTGGCTGTAAAGAGGGAGAAACCGTTCTCGACGCCGCTTACCGGCAAAAAGTTAACCTGCCTATGGACTGCTCTGATGGCGTGTGTGGTACCTGCAAAGGACACTGCGAACAGGGTGAGTTCGACATGGGTGATGAGTACTTGGAGGATGCGCTTTCCGATGAGGAAGCAGCTGAAGGCCAGGTACTCACGTGCCAGATGGTGCCTTCTTCGGATTGCGTTATTCAAGTGCCAGTGGCATCCACGCTGTGTAAAACACAGGTGGGCAAGGTTGAGAGCACGGTAGCAGCAGTTGAGCAACTTTCCGAAGATAGTATTGAGCTAGTCGTTGATTTGGATGATGCCGAGGGCCTCGCCTTTTTGCCGGGGCAGTACATTCATATTGATGTGCCCGGTACTGAGGTGCACCGCTCCTACTCTTTCAGCTCCTTGCCGGGGGATAAGCGCGCCACCTTCTTAATTCGCAACATCCCCAATGGGGTAATGAGCGGCTATTTAACCGAGCGCGCGGCGGTGGGCGAAAAGCTTACGCTGACCGGCCCGCTGGGCAGCTTCTACCTGCGAGAAGTGAAGCGCCCGGTGCTTATGCTTGCTGGCGGCACGGGTCTGGCTCCGTTCCTCTCAATGTTAGCGCAACTGGTCGAAAAGGGCTGTGATGCACCGATTCATATGATTTACGGCGTCAATAAAGATGACCACCTAGTCAAAACGGATGCGTTAGATGCCTTCGTAGAAAAAATTCCTAGCTTCACCTACGCCACCGTGGTGGTCGACGAGGCTAGCGAGCATTCGCGTAAAGGTTACGTGACGCACCACATGGACGCCGTGGTAATGCATGACGGCGATGTGGACGTTTACCTATGTGGCCCACCCCCGATGGTAGATGCTGTGCTGAAGTACTTCGACGCTGAAGGAATCGAGCCCCAGAGCTTCCACTATGAGAAGTTCACACCTAATCAAGTGGGAGAGAGTGCATGAGCTATCAACGTTTTGACGGCCCACGTTTTCAAGATCGAGTAATGGTGGTCACGGGTGCTGCTCAAGGAATTGGGCAGCGGGTTGCTGAGCGCGCCGCCGTTGAAGGTGCGCGCTTGGTTTTGGTAGATCGCGCTGATGATATCCACGAGATCGTTGCTGGGCTAAGCAAGCAGGGCTGCGAAGTGATTGCGGTACAAGCCGACCTAGAAAAATGGGAAGGCGCCGAGCAAGTCATGCAGGCGACGCTCTCTCACTTTGGTCGTATCGATATTCTGGTTAATAACGTTGGCGGGGCGATTAACTTCAAGCCTTTTACCGAGTTTAGCGAGGCGCAAATCGCCGCTGAGATCAACCGTTCTTTAATGCCTACACTTTGGTGCTGTCGTGCGGCGCTGCCAACAATGGTTGAGCAGGGCAGCGGTGTCATCGTCAATGTCTCTTCAGCGGCAACGCGGGGTATTCACCGTATCCCGTACTCGGCAGCAAAGGGCGGTATCAATGCGATGACTGCGTCGCTGGCGTTTGAGTATGCAGAGCACGGTATCCGTGTCGTCGCCACGGCGCCAGGGGGGACCGAAGCGCCGCCGCGGCGAATTTCGCGTGGAACGCCAACGCCCAGTAACGAGACGGAGAAGGCGTGGTTTCAGGCGCATATCGATCAGACCAAGCAGAGCTGTTTAATGAGCCGCTATGGCACCCTGGATGAAATGGTCGCGCCTATTCTATTCCTTGCCTCCGATGAGGCGAGTTATATCACCGGTAGTGTTCTGCCTGTGGCAGGCGGTGACCTTGGCTAGCAGCTGGTCGTTCCTGTTTTAGCTGAATACTGATAATTAAAATTAAAACATTAAGTTACAACTCTAAGCACAATAATACCCCCTGGAGAAAACCGTGAAACATATTGAGAAAGGCGTCAGTCTAAGGCACGCGCCCCGCGATTTTATGCGCGACCTCAATGTCGACAACGCCAGTACTGGGCTAGTGGCGGGAATTTTAGGGCTCAGTGTTGGGGTCGTTCACATTAGCGCCGGCACCTCTGCCGGCCTGGACTCCTCCTTCATCATGATTTGGGTGATCAGCTACTTGATGATCAACGGCCTATTTGGACTCTTCATGCCGGCCTATTACCGCTTGCCGTTGCCAATGGCTAACTCCATCCCCGGTGCATTGATGTTTGCAGCGGTCATCCCTGTAATCGGCTTAGAAGCTGCATTAGGCGCTAGCTTGATTGCGGGGGTTATTACGCTAGTCGCTGGTGTGACCGGGGTGATGGGTATCGTTATGCGTTTGATACCGATGCCAATAGTGATGGGCATGGTGGGCGGTATGCTACTTAGCTTTGGCCTCAACATGGTTAAGCCGTTGGAGAGCGCTATCGTGCCAGCCTCTATCATGATCCTGGCTTTTTTCCTCTCTGCTCGCCTCTTACGTAAGGTTCCGCCTCTGGTTGTGGCGATGCTGGCGGGCATTGTGTACTTGATGGCAACCGGCGTTGACCTGTCTGGTATCGAGGCGACGATCCGTTTTCCCGAGTTCATCGTTCCCGAGTTCACGTTGGGTGCCTTCCTAACCTACGGTTTACCACTTGCGATCATTTTGGTGGGTATGGAAACGCCAGCGGGCGTCGGCCTAGTGAAGGGAATGGGCTACAAAGAAGTGCCCGCTAATGCGATCACTGCGGTGGGCGGTTTAGGCACCATGGTGTCGGCTTTTTTCAATCTGCACAGTACCTGTATTGCCGCCCCCATGACCGGTGTCTGCGCCTCACCGGAAGCAGGGGCTCATGACAAACGTTGGGTAGCGGCGGTGATTGCCGGAGCTATCTTTGTGGTCGCCGCGCCTTTCTACGGCTATGTGGTCAGTCTACTGGAGGCTACGCCGCGCTACTTTATCGCCATTATCGCCGGTCTGGCACTCATGCGAGTAATTACCTCTTCAATGGCTATCGCCTTTTCAGGCAAAAAGCATGAAATAGGTGCACTGTTTGCCTTTCTAATTGCCGCGTCGGGAATTCAGATTCTCGGTATTGGCGCCACGTTCTGGGCGTTAGTTCTGGGTGTTGTTGTCTCGGCAATCTTTGAAACTAAGGACTTCGAATTTATCTTTAATCGCGAGATGGTCAGTAAAAGTGGCTGAAGCTCTTTTCTATCTATAGCACGTTAACCGTTATCCTCCTTGGCTCGTATCTGTCTACTCAGTGCGGGTCTTTTTTACTGATTGCATAAGTCTAAAAAATAAGGAATAGGTTTGTAAGGCTAGAGAGTTGACCAATAAATTAAAAATATTCAGTGTGTCTAAAAGAGTTGATGTTAATTTACATTGGCTTGCTCTATATTGAAAAGTATTATATATTTGTAAGTTCTTGATGAATAGTTTGGGTGAGCCATTGTTGGGCTACGGTATCTTCAAGTTGGTTTGCCCAATAAACGCCAACTTCAAACTTTGGAAGATCTAAGGGGATTTCCATAACCTTAGTGTTTCCATTTTTGGCGAACATTCCAGCGACCCTGCTAGGTAGGCAAGCAATTACTTCACTGTCGGGTATAATGCTAGGTAAGACTGAAAAGTGTGGAATCGTAAGGGATACATGGCGAGAAATTTCCAATTTCTTTAGTATATCTTCAACAAGTGAATGTCCTGTTGTTCGTGATACACTTACATGGTGTTCGTTAAGAAACTGATCCAGCGTAAGTTGCTTGCCGATCCGTGGGTGTTGTGCGCAGACAAGACATGTGTAGAATTCTTCAAAAATAGATAAATAATCCACTTTGCCTTTAAGAAAAGTTAGGTTTCCAACGGCTGCATCAATACGACCTTTAAATAGCCAATCCTCAACTTGGTTTACTTCCATAGAGACCACTTCAATGGAAATATTAGGTGCTAATGCACGAAATTTTTTCATTAATATAGGTAGTAGGAAGACTTCGCCTAAGTCTGATAGCGCAATTCTAAATGTTCGTCGAGACAATAATGGATTGAATTCACTCGTCGATGCAATTGCGAGTTCAATATTCATTAAAGAAGTGCGAAATGTTTCGTAAAGTTTATCTGCTGAAAAGGTGGGCTGCATTCCATCGCGTGTCCGATGAAACAAGGGATCATTTAATAGAGAACGAAGTCGGGATAGCGAATAGCTAACTGATGGTTGTGTTAGATGAATCCTTTGGGCGGCTCCACTTACACTTCCAGTTTCATATATTGCCAAAAAAATCTTAATAAGATTTAAGTCTACTTTGGGGCTCATCATGCCTTCCTGCTATATAGATGGTATCTATATAAAGTAGCAAAAAGTATTTATTTGTTCAAATTTATAGTCGGTGATATGTTGAAATTAAATAAAATAAATGAGATTAAATCTAGTGGAAAAAAATTCATATAAAACCGTAAAAGATTCTGTATATCAGATACTTAGAGAGCATGGAGTTAGCAAGATATTTGGTAATCCTGGGTCCAATGAGCTCAATTTTCTTAAGGACTTTCCAGAAAACTTTGATTACATACTTTGTCTGCATGAAGGCGTCGCAATAGGTATGGCTGAAGGGTACGCTCAGGCTACCGGGCTGCCAGGTTTCGTTAACCTGCATGCCGCGGCAGGTACTGGAAATGCTATGGGTGCTTTAAGCAACTCAGTGAATTCACATGCCCCGCTAGTGGTGACCGCCGGTCAGCAGGCGCGGACGATGGTGTATTCTGACCCATTGCTAAAAAATTCAAGTGCCGTCATGTTACCAATGCCATTGGTGAAGGATAGTTACGAACCGCTTAGTGCCCAAGAGGTGCCCCATGCCATCAGCCGTGCGCTTCACCTAGCTATGTCCCCTGCAAAGGGACCTGTCTATGTTTCTATTCCCTATGATGACTGGGATCAGCCGATTGCTCATGATGCGTTACACTTAGCAACGCGAAAAGTTGTCCATTTTGGTGCGCCCTCTCTGGATGAACTCCGGCCATTACTAGCGGCACTTGCAAAAGCTTCAAATCCAGTGCTGGTGCTGGGACCCGAAGTCGATGCGTTGCGATGTAACCGCAAAGCGGCACTACTCGCCGATAAATTGCATGCCCCTGTTTGGATAGCGCCGTCGGCCCCCCGATGCCCGTTCCCGACTAATCATCACTGCTTCGCAGGTATACTTCCTGCCGGTGAGGCAAGCCTTGCAGAAAAACTGCATGGGCATGACCTGATTTTAGTGCTTGGCGGGCCGGTCTTTCGTTATCACCAGAATGATCCGGGTACCCTTTTGCCGGAAAATTCGCAATTGTTCTTAGTGACTGGGGATGCCCAAGAGGCTGCTAGGGCTCCCGTCGGTGATGCCATGGTCGCTAATGTGGATGCCGTTCTAACTTGTCTGACAGAGCGTATAACGGATCGTGCAGGCGATTGCCCTAATTTTCGCAAGCCTATCCAGCGTGCTGAGGTTGATCACAGCCAACTTGAGTCCAGCGCTATATTCGACATTGTTGATGCAATCGCACCGCGCAATACAGTCTATTTAAATGAAGCTACCTCCACGATCGCCACGTTATGGGAAAGAGTAGGCATGGAGGAGCCAGGTAGCTACTACTTCGCCGCTGCCGGCGGGCTTGGATTTGCTATGCCAGCCGCACTAGGTGTAAAGCTGGCTGATCCGACGCGCCCCGTCGTTGCTTTTATAGGTGATGGTTCTGCTCACTACAGCATATCGTCATTATGGACAGCGGCACGTTATCAGATTCCTGTCATTTTCATCATTATTAATAACGGCGGCTACGGTGCTTTAAAGTGGTTTAGCCAACAATTCAAGATTCAAAATGTACCGGGTATCGAAATAGACGGGGTTGATTTTATGCAGCTATCTGAAGGTTACGGTATTGCAGCGCATAGGGTTTCTACTCGCGCAGAATTTTCCCAAGCTTTCGATAACGCTATCGTTAGTAATGTGCCTGTACTCATCGAAGCTACGATTGAGAGAGTGTAAGGATGTCGCGCTTAAACAAAATTTATAACATAAAAGGCATGCGCAGGGCGGCTCGGGCACGACTTCCTAAGATCGTCTTTGATTATCTTGAGGGTGGGGCAGAAGATGAGCGCGATTTAACTGAAAATAATATCAGCTATGATCGGTGGAAATTCAGGCCACGCCGCTTAGTCGACCTTACAGCGGTTGATCCAACAACGGAAATTCTCGGTAGTCCGGCGTCGTTTCCAGGTGTAGTCGCCCCTACAGGCCTGAATTCACTATTTTGGCCAAACGGTGATATAGCGTTGGCTCGTGCTGCCGCTCGTGCGGGTGTTCCCTTTGTGCTGTCAACTGCCTCAAATGACTCGCTTGAAGCTGTCGCCGCGCAAGCCGAAGGAGAGCGCTGGTTCCAGCTCTATGTAATCGAGAAGACGCTAGCAACCAGTTTGGTTAAACGTGCAAAAAGCTTGGATTACAGCAAGCTAATTATTACGACAGACGTCGTATTTAACGGTAAGCGCGAAAGGGACTTAAAGAATGGTTTTGGTTTACCCATGCGCTACAACCTAAAAACGATTTTCGATGGTCTCACCCATCCAGCTTGGACGATGGATTACTTAAAGCATGGTACTCCTAAACTTGGCAACTTAGCCAATGAGGAACTTTCTCCCGAGGCACGGGCTGCTTTACTTCGTCGATCTATGGATGCTGGCTTTACCTGGGATGATTTAGCGATGCTCCGTGATTTATGGCCCGGCCAAATTATTTTAAAGGGCATATTGCACCAGGAAGATGTTGATAAATGTCAACAATATGGCATTGATGGTGTCGTTCTTTCAAATCATGGTGGACGGCAGCTAGATACAACGATGAGCCCTGTAGATGCACTTGCAAAAATAAGCTCGCAAACCCTAGAAGGACGTATTTTAGTGGATGGAGGGATTCGCCGTGGGCGAGATATTGCCAAAGCTAAAGCGTTGGGGGCGTCCTCAGTATTAATTGGCCGTGCTGTTCTTTACGGGCTCGCTACGGCAGGCGAGGAGGGAGCTTTTAAAGCGCTGACTATCCTCAAGGAAGAGTTTGAAGGATGCATGAAGCAACTGGGTTGCTCCACAGTGAATCAGCTAACCAAAGGTTTAGTTGAACACGCCTCTCAACAATAAAACAGTAGGAGTATTTAGTTAATGAAAATTGTAGATGTCAAAGCAACAGCCGTTAATGTACCGGCAGAGTTTTCCTCCTGTGGAAAAACTAAAAAAGCCACACTCGGTATTTGCGTGGTGGAGGTAACCACGGATGATGGTCTGGTTGGCGTGGGTATGACGGCTATTACGGAAGAAGAAGTCATCGCGTTTACCATCAACAATATTATTGCACCCGCAATAAACGGTGACGATCCCCTTTGTACAGATAGAGTCTGGAATAAATTATATTGGTTGCTGACGCCACGCGGCCAATCAGGTTATGCCTGCCACGCGATAGCAGCTGTGGACATTGCGCTATGGGATATCAAGGGTCAGGCGCTACGCCAACCAATCTGGAAGCTATTAGGAGGCGCCCGCGACAAAGTCATCACCTACGCGACCATCGGTTTCGACTTCTTTGACAACGATCAGTTGGCGGAGGTCGCACAAACTTGGCAGGCAGAAGGGTTTAACAAGTTTAAAATGGTTGTGGGTCACAATGCACTTAAACGCCGCGACGAGCCAAGACCGGTATTAGAAGCTGTTCGTAACGATATCGGCCGAGTCCAAACCCTCAGGGAAGCAATAGGCGATGAGGCTGAAATTTTCCTTGATGCCAACTGTAACCTTGATCCTTACCATGCCGCTTGGCTGGCTGAACGGGTTGAAGAATACAATATCTCTTTCTTTGAAGAGCCTTTAATAGGTAATGATCCTCAGCAGCTAAACCAGTTGCGCTCTCGGACTCGCATTCCATTAGCAGGCGGTCAGAATGAAGGACAGTCATCAAAATTCAAGCAACTGCTGCTCAACGACTCCCTGGATATTCTGCAGCCCAATGTAGCCATTAGTGGGGGCTATACACAGTGCGCTAAAATTGCGGGTATGGCAGAAGCGTTTAACATCGGCATAGACAATGGGGGTGCGTGGCCCTTCCATAATCTCCATCTACATGCAGGTGTAAGAAACGGTGGCATGGTTGAGTACCACATCTTCGCCGTCAAATGCCTGGAGCAAATTTTCAATGGTTTACCAAAACCGGAGAGCGGCTTCCTGCACGCCCCCCATGATCCAGGTCTAGGTTTTACATTAAACCAAGATGCATTAAAAGAACTTGCCAAGATGCCAACTTCTCGAGGAATGGGTAAGTAACAACTAAGCGCTAGCTCAATGCTGAATGAATATTTAATAACAATAGGAAAATCATTATGAAGACTCTTACGACTGTTCTCTTAACAATAATGGTGATGACAACCGCCTCTACAGGTCTCGCAACGGAGAGTTATCCAACCCAGCCTATCAGACTGATTGTCCCTTTCGGCGCGGGGGGGGGAACCGATGGTTTGGCTCGTGCCATTCAGCTGTCTGTTAATAACAACAGTCTACTCCCGGAGCCCATTGTGGTGGCCAATGCCCCAGGGGCGGGTGGCGCTGTAGGGACGCGGCAGTTGCTCGCCTCAGCCCCTGACGGCTACACCATTTTGCAGATACACCAAGAAATGTTCGCTGCGTCCGCTATTGAGCGTGTCAATTACACACCAAAAGATTTTGAACCCATCATACAAGTCAGCGAAGCATGTATGTTTGTTGCTGTTAAAGAGGATTCTCCCTACACCAATCTAGATGCAATGATCAGTGATATTAACGAGAATCCTGGGGACTTCCGTCAGGCGGATGATATTGGCGGAGCCACCCATTTTCCTTCCGTGCAACTGATGAACGAAGCAGGTGTTCAGTGGCCGATTGTTCCAGTCGGCGCAACGTCAGCGAGGTTTACCTCATTGCAAGGTGGCTTTACACAGATGGCATTACTTTCTCCCTTATGGTTAGAGCGGGCAGCGGGAAAAATACGGCCCCTGGCGGTATTAGGGGATGAGCGTTATGACTTCGCGCCTGACTTGCCAACGGCAAAAGAACAGGGTTATGACGTAACGGCTTGTTTAAATCGGCGTTACTGGGCACCTGCTGGCACCCCACAAGAACATATTGACGTATTGGCGGATACCATCGAAGCAGCAGCTAAAAGCGAAGAAGTGCATAAATATCTAACAGAATCCGGTGAAGTATTGAAAATCGTCAGAGGAGAAGAGCTACGTGACCTTGTCGATAAGGAGTACGCTTCATTCGTTGAAGTAGCCGACACTGTAAAAGGTAGTTTATCCAATTAACTAGTAATAATTAAAAAGTGAAAGGAGGTCTGCTCCTGCTTTCACTTTATGACACAACTCCCTGGAGAGCCCAATGATAACTATATTCAGGCTCAGATATGAAATTAGTTTTTTGATTCTATCGTTGATGATAGGTGTGTTGATTTTTATCAGTGCAAGTGGACTTCCGGAGCCTACGTACGAGCCTATGGGAGCCGCCGCCTTCCCAAGTAGTATAGCCTCCATTACTATCTTTCTAGTCGCCTTAAAAGTATTCCGGCTTTTTTTTGACAAGAATACATTGTTAAGAGTTGAAAAAGATGATGAGGAAGGTCAGCTGAGCTTTTTAAAATCTTTCTGCATGTTGCTTATTTTTATCGCCTTTGTAGTCTTGGTTTGTTTTTTTAATGTGAGATTTTGGATCAGTGCTTTTCTGTTCATGCTATTAGCAATGTCTTTTCTTAAAAGACCTAATGTTTTGAGAAGATTTGCTATTCAGTGTGTGGCTTTAATGGCTTTCTCACTCATGTTGGATTACGTCGTAACCGATGTCTTGTACTTCAATTTTTAATATTATTTTTAATAGGCGATAATTATGATTGGCGCATATCTTGAAGTCTTTTCACTATCGGGCACGATGTGGGTGCTGCTCGGGACTGTGGTGGGAATATTAATAGGCTCAATACCAGGCTTATCCGGTGCGATGGTGATTGCGTTGGCACTGCCTATGACCTATTACATGCAGGCAACAGATGCTCTTATACTACTGGTTGCGATGTACATTGGCTCAACAACAGGTGGCTTAATCAGTGCCACTTTGATGCGAATGCCTGGGACTGAGTCGGCTATTATGACGACGTTAGATGGTTTTCCCATGGCGCAAAGAGGAGAGCCGGCACGTGCTCTGGGGCTTGGTGTTATCGCTTCTTTTATAGGCGGTATGTTCGCATGGCTAGTATTAACGACGTTATCGCCACTGCTTTCGACCTTAGCGGTTCGGTTCGGCCCCTATGAAATTTTTTCCATGACCGTGGTGGCCCTTACTCTCATTGCTGCTATTTCTAAAGGGAGTTTCATGAATGGACTTCTTGCAGCGGCGCTTGGTGCTTTGTTTGCGCTACCCGGTATTGATCCTATTTCAGGGTCGTTAAGGCTAACATTTAACATTGCAGAGTTAGACAATGGCTTTAATTTGTTACCCGTTATGTTGGGCCTTTTAGTTCTGGGTCAAGTAATGATCGATAGTGGTAAGAAAAGTGAAAATATTATCCAGAAGGCAAGTAGTTCTAAAAAAGTAACCTTTAGCGCCAAAGACTTTAAAGAAAACCTGTGGAATTTTGCTAGATCTTCCATTATTGGCACTTGGATCGGTATTCTTCCGGGTATTGGGGGAACGACGGCCTCAATTGCTTCCTATTCCGTAGCTAAAGGATTTTCAAAGAATTCCTCAAAGTTCGGGAGTGGTTGCAGCGAAGGTATCGTCGCCGCTGAGTCCGCTAACAATGCCGGAACCGTAGGATCCCTGGTGCCACTGATTACCTTAGGAATACCTGGTTCAGTTGTGACCGCTATTCTACTAGGTGCGATGGTAATGCATAATCTGAATCCGGGCCCTCTCTTGTTTGTTCAAAACCCGGGGGTAGCGTACACCATCATTGCAGGCGTGCTTTCAGCCAATCTCATCATGTTGGTGGTTATGTGGTTTGCCACTCCATTAATTTCTCGGATGATGTATGTTGATAAAGCTTGGCTATTACCGCCCATCATTATTTTCTGTTTTATTGGCGCTTACTCAGTATCCGGCCGTTTTTTTGATGTGATAGCGATGTGTGGCTTTGCCTGTTTAGGATACATTTTAGTGCGAGCAAAAGTTCCACTTGGCCCATTTATCATTGCCTTTATTTTAACTCCAATGGCAGAAGAGAATCTACGCAGCGGATTAGTTGTATATGGCAGTAGCTATTTACCTCTGCTGACGCGACCAATACCACTATTTTTTATCGTTATCTCTATTATCACAGCGGTATGGGCAGTTTGGTCTGAAATTGGTCAAGTTCGAAAAGCAAAAATCTAATTGATCGCTCAAACAATAGAAGGAAAAACTACAATGAATAAGTTCTTTTGCGCAGAAACGTTCAGCAACAAGATCTACCTAAATGATTGGCGTGAATCCACAGGAGGCGCCAGCGACGTTGTTGAACCAGCAACAGGCAACGTTTTAGCTAAGATTGCGCTAGGTAGTGGTGATGACATTCGTTCAGCCGTTACGGAAGCAAAGAAGCAGCAATCCCATTGGGCTAACTTATCGTTCGATCGACGAGGCAAGATTTTACGCCGAGCAGCTGAGTTGATTCTCCAGCACAAAGATACATTTATAGAGTGGAATATTCGAGAGTGTGGCTCGATTGCACCTAAAGCCGAAGCTGAACTTTATGCTACCCACGAGCAATTGAATATGGCGGCTGCCATGACGATGCAGCCTGATGGTGTAACTTTACCCTCAACGATCCCTGGGCGACGCAATACATGTCGACGTGTCCCATTAGGTGTTGTCGGTGTTATCACACCATGGAATTTTCCACTGCTGCTGGCCATGCGTTCGGTGGCGCCTGCGCTAGCAGTGGGCAATAGCGTTGTCTTAAAGCCGGATCCTCAGAGTGCGGTAACGGGAGGCCTGTTGATCGCTAGGCTTTTTGAAGAGGCCGGACTGCCTATTGGCGTTCTGCAAGTCATTCCTGGTGGTGCTATGGCTGGAGAAGCGTTAGTAGAGCATCCATTGACTGCCATGATTTCCTTTACTGGTTCGACAAATGTAGGGAAAAGGATAGGCAGAACGTGTGGAGAGTTGCTCAAAAAGTCTGCCTTGGAGCTTGGGGGAAATAATGCATTTATCGTGCTTGATGATGCAGATATCGAGGCAGCATCATCCCATGGCGCTTGGGGCGCCTATCTTCATCAGGGCCAAATCTGTATGCAGGCTGGTAGGCACTTTGTCCATGAGAGCGTTGCAGAGGAGTATATCAGCCGTTTAGCCGAGCGTGCAGAACGTCTTAGGGTAGCAGACCCATACCTTGGAGCTTCAGATATTGGACCGTTAATTAACGCTAGCCAGCTTGCAAAAATTAATAAGATCATCGCTGAATCCGTAGACGCAGGCGCTAAGCTAATCACTGGTGGTCATAGCCATGATCAGTTTTATCGGCCTACCGTGCTAAGTAATGTTCGTATCGATATGCCTGCTTGCCAGCAGGAGTTATTTGGCCCAGTGGCGCCGGTGATCACTTTCTCTAGTGAAGATGAACTGGTTGAGATGATAGCAGCTTCACCTTACGGTCTAGCCGCTGCCATTCATTCTCGTTCCATAGGCAGAGCCATGAAACTTGCAGACAGAGTGCCTGCAGGCATGATCCATATTAATGATCAAACCGTTAATAATGAGTTCCATGTTCCTTTCGGCGGCTTCGGAGATTCAGGGAACTCAGGACGATTTGGCGGCCCTGCCAATCTAGAAGAATTTACCCAATCCCAATGGGTTAGTGTGATGGATACTCCTATCTCCTATCCTTTCTAGGCACGCGCTGCTTTTCAAAAATGGCCACAATGCTAGATCAGGAGGTTAGAGGGCTTATTTTTTTGAATATGCTTCCTCCTTGGCCCGCGTCTGCTTTGCCGGTGCGGGTCTTTTGTTGTCTTACCTTGCGTTTCACAGTCCCTTTATCCTTTTGTCGCAAGTTGAAATTAATGGTTACTCCTTATGGAGCGGAGCAGATGAACGTTATGCCTCGCGAAAACCGCTATATCGGTTTAAAGGATTAATTAATGATGAGCCTCGCTGGCTATTATTATCAGAATTTTCATTAGTTTTTAACAATATCACTTTTAAAATAAAAGGTTAGCTATTTTGTGGCGGTTCCACTTAGGACACAAATATTCAAAATTGTGCCCCTCCGAGATACCTATGAAGTATGGAAAGGAACTCAAACGATATTGGTCGGGTAACCGCGATCTAGCCCATATTAGTGGCGAACACAACAACAACCGTCGTCTTTAGGCCCTAGATAGACGCACACCAATCTTACCTTGAACATACTGACGCTATCGCCGGGCACCAAGACAACGATAATAAAACCAACGATAGGGTTTCACCATGACCGTAAAAATATTCGACACTCCCGATGTTCAAGACTTCATCAAAACCGTCGCCGGCTTCGACCAAGCGGGTGGCAACGACCGCGCCAAGCAGATTGTTCACCGCCTGGTCGGCGACCTATTCAAGCTGATCGATGATTTCGATGTCACCGAGGAAGAGTATTGGGCGGGCGTTAACCTGCTCAATGCCCTGGGCGGTCAGACCCAGTTCGGCTTGCTCTCGCCCGGTCTCGGCTTTGACCACTTCCTCGATATGCGCCAGGACGCCATTGATGCCGAAGCCAAGCGCACCGGCGGCACTCCGCGTACCATCGAAGGCCCGCTCTACGTGGCCGGTGCCCCGGAAGCGGAAGGCTTCGCCCGCATGGACGACGGCAGTGATCCCGATGCCGAGGTGATGTGGCTGACCGGTCAGGTGCGCGATGTCGACGGTACCCCGATCCCCGGCGCCAAGGTTGAAATCTGGCACTGCAACTCCAAGGGCGGCTACTCGTTCTTTGATCCCTCCCAGGATGAGTACAACATGCGCCGCACGATCTATGCGGACAGCGAAGGCCGCTACACCGCGCGCAGCATCATTCCCTCCGGCTACGGCGTGCCCGAAGGCGCCCCCACCGATGTGGTGCTCAAGTCCCTGGGCCGTCACGGCGAACGCCCGGCGCATATCCACTACTTCGTCTCCGCACCGGGCCATCAGCACCTGACCACCCAGATCAACCTGGCGGGCGACCCCTACACCTTTGACGACTTCGCCTTCGCGACACGGGAAGAGCTGGTGGTGCCCGCTGAACGGATCGAAGACCCGGCCGAGATCGCCAAGCGTGACCTGGAGGGCCCGTTCTCCCACGTAGTGTTTAACGTCGAACTGGCTAAAACCGAAGCCCCCGAGCTGCAAGTGCGTCACGCCCGTCCCCGCGCCAAGGAAGACGAGCAGGATCTTGCCAGCCAGCTCGCCGGTACTGCCAAGGTTTAACCCTTCTACCTTGAGCGGGCCCTCCCCTTGGCCCGCCCGAGCCGCGCACCACCCACCAAGTAAGCAACCTGGAAATCCTGTCGCAAGAGGGGGACACGGTAAACCTGCGGTTCAACTGGCACACGCTCAACCATCGCTACAAGAAGACCGACAGCTTCTTCGGCACGTGCTTCTACACCCTGGACGTATCGGGAGAGAGCCCGCTGATCACAAGAAAAGTCGTGCAGTTGAACAACGACTATATCCATCAAGTCATCGATGTTTACCACGTGTAATCGATAGAGATAAGACAGGGATGTCACTTATTGCGGTATCCACCTTGCTAATAACCACCCAACAACAACTCAACCCTGGTGAAAATATAATGAAAACATTTAAAAAGACCTCTCTTGCCATGCTCCTAAGCGCTACTGCTATGCTGTCAGCAGGCAGTGCCATCGCCAATGAAGATCCGGTGAAACTAGGTTTGATGCTCCCTTACTCAGGTACCTATACGGCACTTGGAGAAGCCATTACTAACGGCCTGAAACTTGCCATTGAGCAAGAGGGCGGTCAGTTAGGCGGTCGTGATGTGGAATACGTTGAGCTTGATTCAGAGGCTGACCCCTCCAAAGCACCTCAGAACATGAGCCGTCTAGTTAACGGAGACGATGTTGACTTCGTCATTGGGCCCGTACACTCCGGTGTTGCCATGGGCATGCTGCGAGTGGCTAAGCAGACAGGCGCGATTACAATTATTCCCAACGCGGGGCTGGGTGCCGCTACTAATGAGCTGTGCATGCCGAATGTCTTCCGCACTTCATTCAGTATGTGGCAAGACAGCTATCCCATGGGCAAAGTGGCCTACGATCAAGGGCATCGCAAAATTGTGACGATCACCTGGGATTATGCCGGTGGTAAAGAGGATCTGGCAGGTTTCGAGGAGGCTTTTACCGCTGAGGGCGGTGAGATTGTCGAGCAGATTTTAGTTCCGTTTCCCAGTACTGAGTTTCAGAGTTACTTGACGCAAATTGCTAGCCTTGAGCCTGACGCTGTTTATACCTTCTTTGCGGGCGGTGGCGGTGTCAGCTTTGTTCGGGATTATGCCTCGGCAGGTCTTAAAGAGAGCATCCCGTTGCTGGGGTCAGGCTTCCTTACCGAGGGTAATTTAGCGGCACTGGGCGATGCCGGAGAAGGTGTGATGACTACGCTGCACTACGCCGAAACCCTCGAAAACGACGCGAATCAATCCTTCGTTTCGGCCTACGAAAATGCCTACGGTGAGCTGCCCGATACTTACGCGGTACAGGGTTACGACACGGGCATGATGTTGGTTCAAGCTCTCTCAGTACTGGGTGGCGATACCTCAAATCAGGAGCGCTTGATTGATGTATTGGCCAACGTTCAGTTGGCGAGTCCGCGTGGACCCTTGAGCTTCTCCGACTCCCACCACCCCATTCAAAATGTTTATCTGCGCGAGATCCGCGACGGCAAGCACGAAGTCGTTCGTATCGCTCATGAGAATCTAGAAGTACCCGATGAAGCCTGCCAGATGTAACAACATCTGTATGCACTCTGGGGTGGGTATGACCTGCCCCTCACTCTGATTCTCGGAGGGATCTTATGGATCTCGCATTTTTCAGCGTACAGCTACTTAACGGTCTGCAGTACGGTCTGCTGCTTTTTTTGATTGCCAGCGGTTTGACGTTGATTTTCGGCATTATGGGAATCATCAACCTGGCCCACGGCGCTATGTATATGATTGGCGCCTATTTAGCTTACGACCTGACCCTGCGCTTGGGCAATTTTTGGCTGGCGATTCTGGCGGCTATTCCTATTGCTATTGCACTGGGGCTCATCATTGAGCGGCTGTTTCTGGATACGCTCTACAAGCGCGATCACCTATATCAAGTATTGCTAACCTTCGGACTGATTTTAGTGCTCAACGAGGCGCAGCGGATTATTTGGGGAGGGGATGTGCATCGTGTTGCGGTGCCCGCGCCGTTTGATGCCAGTATTCAACTGACCGACAACCTGCAGTACTCAGTCTACCGCCTCTTTGTGATGGGCGTCTGCCTAGCATTGGCTGGAGTGATCTATTGGGTGATGCGCCATACGCGGCTGGGGATCATCATTCGGGCTGGCGCGGTTAATCGTGACATGGTTGAAGGGTTGGGAATCAATGTGCGTACCCTCTTTACGCTCATCTTCAGCGTAGGTGTTGCGCTCACTGCCTTTGCAGGGATGATCGCCGCACCGCTCACCTCTATCGCGCCAGGAATGGGCGATAGCATTCTCATCACTTGCTTTGTGGTTGTCGTCATCGGCGGTATTGGTTCCATTAAGGGGGCCTTTTGGGGGGCCATTATTATTGGCATGGCCACCACCTTTGGGGCAGTGCTCATCCCTAGCCTTGCCAGCATGGTGATCTACCTGATTATGGCAGCGGTATTGCTGGTGAAACCGCGCGGTCTTTTCGCGTGAGGAGAGTAAGAAATGTTGCATAGATATCCTAAACGCGTTGCGTTCATCATGCTGGTATTAACGGCGTTGGTGGCTGCTTTTCCTCTGTGGGGAGAAGCCGTATTCGGTAATCAGGCCAACTTCATGTTAGAGAAACTAACACTGATGTTAATCCTGGCACTGTTTGCCATGAGCCTGGATCTGTTAGTTGGCATCGTGGGCTTAGTCAGCCTGGGTCATGCGCTCTTCTTCGGTTTAGGCGCTTACACCCTGGCGTTAGCCAGCCCTGACTTTAGTCCGGCGTCAATGTGGTGGATGCTGCCTCTTGTCATGGGCGTCTCTGCTTGTGTGGGATTAGTTATAGGCATTTTAGTGATCCGCACTAAAGGTATCTTCTTCATCATGACAACCCTGGCATTTGGCCAGATGCTTTACTACTTCATCAGTACGTCTCAGTTCGCGGGGGGAACCGATGGTGTTTTTATTATGTTTCGACCGAGCTTGGCGTTAGGGGAGCGTACGCTGGTAGATCTTGATAACCCTTACAGCTTCTTTTACTTCTGTTTAGGGATGCTGCTTCTCGGCTACTTCTTTCTACGCTGGCTCACTCGCTCCTACTTTGGTCAAGTGCTCGACGGTATTCATGACAACGAGCACCGAATGCAGGCCTTAGGCTATGCCACCAGCGGCTATAAACTGGTTGCCTTTGTTATCGCTGGGGTTATGGCAGCGATTGCTGGCATGTTAGCGGCGATGCAGTACGGCTTTGCTAATCCGGCTCAGCTTGGCTGGCATACCTCTGGCGAAGTGCTAATGATGCTTATTTTAGGCGGCATGGGCACCATCTTTGGCCCAATTTTAGGCGCCTTCGCTTATGAGATTCTGCTCTATATCTACGAGCATACCACTACTCACTGGCCGATACTCATGGGGCTGACCATTATCGTTGCCGTACTGGTGCTTCCTCGCGGGATTGCGGGCTTGATTATCGCACCACCCTGGAACCGCAAGCGTCAAACGACGACTGACACCGTCGAAAATCCCAAAGCGTCTCCCTCCGTTCAACCCATTACCCACAATAAGGAGGGCTAAGCTATGCGCGATGAAGTCATCTTAGCCACGCATGGGTTGACTCGCCGATTTGGTGGTTTAGTGGCAGTCAACGACGTTGATTTTGACGTTAAATCTAATGAAATCCACGCTATTTTGGGCCCTAATGGCGCGGGTAAAAGTACGCTAATCAATCTGCTCTCTGGTGAGATCCCTCCTTCTGAAGGCCAGGTGCTCTATCGCGGTCGGCCGATCCAGGGTAAAAGCGCGCGCCAGATCGCCCGCCTGGGCATTGGCCGCAGTCACCAGAAGACGAACATATTTCCACGCCTCAGCTGCCTGCAGAACTGCGAACTGGCGGCTCGTATTCACATGGGTGGTGTGTTTGGCAGCTGGCGTTCGCGCCAAACCGCGCGGCAGGTAAGCGAGCGCGCTCAGGAGGTACTGAATACCTGCCAATTGAACCACCGTGCTTATACGACCGCATCAGATATGAGCTATGGCGAACAGCGCCAGCTGCAGATCGCGATGGTATTGGCGACGGCACCATCGCTGATGCTACTTGATGAGCCAATGGCGGGAATGGGGCGTGAAGAGACCGCTCAAGTCACCGAACTGCTCGCCAGCCTAACGGATCACTACACGCTGGTGTTGATTGAGCACGATATGGATTCGGTCTTCCGCTTGGCTGATCGCATTACCGTAATGGTCGATGGCTGTGTGTTGGAGAGTGGCCCGACAGAGCAGATACGCACCAGCGAAAAGGTACGCGATGTCTACCTGGGGCGTCATGAAGAGGGGGCAACCGCATGAGCGCAGAGCAAACCAATACGCCATTAATAGATGCCCGAGGGCTACACACTTACTACGGTGAGAGCCATATTTTGCATGGGGTGGATTTGACCCTGATGCCTGGTGAGACGCTGAGTCTGCTGGGCCGCAACGGTATGGGCAAGACAACTACGCTGAAGTCGATACTGGGGTTTGTCCCACCGCGGCGCGGCGAGGTGTTTATTAAGGGTGTCTCGGCTACCAAGCGGCGCCCCTGGCAACTGATTCGCCAAGGGATCGGCTACGTGCCGGAGGGGCGCGGTATTTTTCCAGGCGTCAGTGTGCGTGAGCATTTGATTATGGCTGCACGTCCTAATGAGCGGGGGGAGTCTCCGTGGACACTAGAGCGCGTTCTGGATACGTTCCCGCGGTTGGGCCAACGTATCAATCATGATGGCTCCTTTCTCTCAGGCGGCGAACAGCAGATGCTTTCTATTGGACGCGCGCTGACGACCAACCCCGATCTGATGATCCTTGATGAAGCGACCGAAGGTCTTGCACCGCTGATTCGCGATGAGATTTGGAAGATTATAGGTGAGATCAAAGCGACCGGCATTTCTACCATTATCGTCGATAAAAATATCGATAACCTTCTGAAGATAGCAGAAAAACACCTGCTACTCGTCAAGGGGGAAGTGGTTTATAGCGGTGATTCTCAGGGGCTAAAAGATAACCCTTCAATTCTTGAAACCCACCTCGGCGTTGCTTGAAACGGCTCCGGCAAGCAGACGCTTGCCGGAGCCGTTGGCTACTCGTTAAATACTGACACGGGGAAGTGTGTTGCATGCAATTTCACAAGCAATTGCAAAAAGACCTGTCGATTCCGGCGATCGCAGCTGGATTTGTGGCAGTGCTGGTCTCTTATTCCGGTCCTCTCGCCATCTTTTTCCAGGCGGCCCAAAGTGCCGAAATATCGAATGCGATGATGACATCGTGGGTCTGGGCCATTTCTATCGGTGCAGCAGTCTCGGGTATTTTGTTAAGTCTATGGCTGAAGGTGCCGGTAGTGACCGCTTGGTCAGCGCCTGGCACGGCACTATTAGTGACCCTGTTCCCAGGGCTGTCACTCAATGAAGCGGTGGGGGCCTATTTGACTGCAGCGGTGATCATTTTTGTGATCGGTGTTACGGGCTCCTTTGACCGAATTATTCAGATGATTCCACCAGGCATTGCTAGCGCGATGATGGCGGGCATTCTCTTTCAGTTTGGTGTGGGCGTCTTCGTCTCATTGGAGAGCGTGCCAGCACTGGCGATTGGTATGATTATCGCTTATCTCGTCTTTAAGCGGTTAACTCCCCGCTACAGTCTGGTGCTGCTATTAGTGGTTGGCGTCATGTTGGCTGTCTTTTTAGAAGGCGCAAGTTTAGAAGGCGTTTCAGTCCAGCTTGCCGAACCACAGTTTATCCGCCCAGAGTGGACCTGGAACGCTACCTTGAGCCTTGCCATCCCGCTGGTACTCGTCAGTCTCACCGGTCAGTTTCTGCCGGGCATGGCGATCATGCGAAGTTCCGGATATAACACGGCGGCCAAGCCAATTGTAACCGTGGCGAGTTTAACTTCTTTTTTTACTGCCTTTTTTGGGGGTATTACCACGGTGATCGCAGCGATTACCGCGGCAATCTGTACCAGTAAGGAAGCTCACGAAGATCCTGGCAAGCGCTATGTAGCGGGGGTAGCGAACGGGGCTTTCTACCTGATTGGTGGCATCTTTGCGGGCACTATTGTGTCTCTATTCACCTCGTTGCCGGGGGAGTTTGTGGCGGTACTTGCGGGCCTAGCGTTGATTGGTGCTATTTCCAGCAACATTAGTGCGTTTGCTGCCGAAAAGAACCACCTGGAAGCCTCCGTCATTACGTTCATTGCCACAGCGTCGGGAATCAGTTTTTTAGGACTGGGTTCTGCCTTTTGGGGGGTAATCGTTGGGGCACTTGCCTACAACCTACTGCATCGACGCTTTCGCTCGCTTGACCAGAAAACTCAAAAACAACAGTAGCTACTGTAGTGGTAGCCGGAGTGTAATCATGCAAAAGATCTTTGTGGCGATGGATGATAGTGAAGACTCCTTACGTGCTTTGGCATTTGGCCAGATATTTGCGGCGCAATTGGGAGCGGATGTAAACGTTATCTCAGTGGTGCCGATGCAGGGCGATATAGCAGCGCGGCGCTCTACGTTACAGGCGCGAATTGCGGCTCATCATCTGGAGGCGGTAGCACTCGATGTGGTTGCACATGACAGTGCCAAGGAGTATCTCGGTGATCTTGCCAGCCAAGAAAGTAGCGGTCTATGCATGATGGCGCACGGTCGGCGGCCCGTGTCAGAAATGCTAATAGGTAGCGTAACGGCGGGAGTTGTGCGCCGAGCCCACCGCCCGGTTTATTTGTGTGGCCCACGTTATGATAGTCGTGCTCACCAGCAGGTCGATGTGTTAGCCGTTTGTGTCGATGGGTCTAAGCTATCCGAGCAAATTTTGCCCCATGTAGCAGCTTTATCGAAGCGTTTGGGGGCTCGTTTGCAACTGCTGCAAGTGATGGATACCTCCGTCGCCAGAAAATCAACAGCGTTAGGCCATACTGATGTGATGGAGTCAGCCTATCTAAACGCGCTGGCGCGCCGTGTCGAGAATGAGCAAGCATTAGAAGTTGACTGGGAGGTGCTTCATGGCGACCCCGCGGACTCTATCGTCAGTTACCTGGCTGATAGCCATAATATAATGCTCGCAATGACAACCCATGGCCGCAGTGGCCTTTCGCAGGTGGTGGCAGGCAGTGTCAGCCATGAGGTGCTGCATGAAGCTTCTTGCCCTGTGGTTGTTCTGCGACCTTGAGTCACTGGCTTGCTGCAACTATGGGTAGCGCCCAGAGCGGCGATTTTCAACGAGTACTTCTAAAATAGCATTGGCTTCCTGCATTAGCGGGTAGGGTTTTTCGCCCCGCCGACGGCTGCAGATAACGGGTGATGTAATTGACTTATCGGCCAATGGCACATAGCAAATGCCATCCCGTCGAACGCGCTTAACCTGTTCAGGAACCAGCGTAATGCCAATACCTGAGGCGACAAGGCTGAGCGCCGTCTGAACCTCGTTTGCTTCCTGTACCACCTCTACCTTCAAGCCTTGGCGGCGGAAAATACCCAGCACCATATCTGCTAGGCTAGGGCGTGGCTTAGCGGGAAAGAGAATGAGTGGATAGCGGGCAAGCTCCTCGCAGGAAGGGGTAGTGCCCTCTAGTGGATGACCGCTCGAAAGGGCGGCAATCAATGGTTCATCGAAGAGAATTTCCTGCTCTACGTCGGGATCATCAATACGTAAACGCCCGAAACCCATGTCTATGCGACCCGCTTTGAGCGCCTGAATTTGTTGTACCGTCGTAAGCTCTGCCAGGGAGAGCTCAACATTATCCATGCGGCGCAAATCACGCACGAGCATTGGGAGCTGCCCGTAAAAAACGGACGGTACAAAGCCAATGCCGAACAGCGCACGCTTGCTACGCGCCATGTGTCTAGTGGCGTCGATGGTGACTTCTACTTTCTCTAATATCTGCAGAGCGTGCTGCTGAAAAAACACACCTGAAGGCGTTAGACGCAAGCCTCTAGAGCTTCGTTCAAACAGTTCAGCCCCCACCTCTTGTTCTAATTGTTTGATTTGGCGGGAAAGAGGCGGTTGAGACATATGCAATCGTTCAGCCGCACAGGTAAAGTTAAGCTCTTCAGCGACAACGCAGAAGTATCTCAGGTGGCGTAGTTCCATGATACCTCCAAGGTATGAGCGGCTACTTAAACAATATTGGCTTTGCCATTCGGTTGCTACCAAGCTGGCGATGCTCTTCACGAATTCAGACAACGTTTAAACCAGCTTAACCAAGCGCTACAACGCTACCAGCATTTAAACGTTTAAAAGCGAAATATCGACTACGACTTTAGTAATGAGCGGCAGAATAAAAGAGGGATAAACCAGTCATGTATGCGCGGATTTTAGTTCCTGTCGACGGCTCTGAGAGCGCTAAACAAGCTTTGAAGGTGGCTTGTAAGCTGCTGGATAGAGAAGGCTCAACGCTCTACTTATTACATGTACCTGAAACGCTTGCCTATACGACCACACTGGTGTGGGGCACTGGTGCTATTGATGCAGGCACTACGCTTGCTGAACGCGAGAAGGTGGGTGAACAGCTACTGGCCCAGGCGGTGAGTTCCGCGCAGGCAGAGGGCGCTAAGCACATTGAAGAGTTGCTGACGCAAGGTGACCCAGCCCGCGCCATTATAGAGGCTGCCAACGCCAATAATATCGATACCATTGTGATGGGAAGCCGAGGGTTAAGCGACTTGGCGGGGGTGGTGATTGGCAGCATATCGCACAAAGTGGGCCATTCAGCCAAGTGTCCTGTGATTACGGTGAGTCAATAAAAAGCAACGTCGATATCTGCCCGCACCTCTCCCGAAATGGTTTTCAACCTGAATAAATTTACTTGCCGTCTAACACACCCTAGCCCATGCTTTTAGCAAGACGCTATAACCTAGGGTATTGGCTAAAACGAGACGTTAGGACGTTTGAACATGGCAAAATTCTTCCAGGAATTCCGAGAGTTTGCGGTAAAAGGCAACGTCGTCGATATGGCGGTGGGGATCATTATCGGTGGGGCGTTTACGCTGATTGTGCAGAGCCTGGTGGCGGATGTGATGAACCCGCTGATTGGCTTGTTGGTGGGCGGTGTGGATTTTTCCAATCTGTTTGTAGTGTTACGCCAAGGGGCGGTGGGCGGCCCTTATGCGACGCTGGCGGATGCCCAGGCGGCAGGGGCGGTAACGCTAAACCTCGGGCTTTTTATCAATGCGGTGGTCAGCTTTATGATTGTCGCCTTCGTGGTCTTCTTATTGGTACGCACCATTAACCGATTAAAGCGCGAAGAGGCGGTAGCGCCTGCGAACCCTACGGAGCAGCCGTGCCCTTACTGTTTGATGGTGGTGCCGATCAAAGCCACGCGCTGTGGCCACTGCACAGCAATGCTGGATCAGCCAGCGGAGGCTGAAACGCCGGTTGAAGTTACCTCTGCGCCACCGCAAATGCCACCCGCCAAACCTTGAGCCACTAAAAAGGGCGCCACTGCTGAAGTGGCGCCCTTTCACGTTATACCAGCAGCAACCCTAGGCGCTTTTCTTAATGGTTTTGCTGTCTTTTTGCTTACTGCCGGGCTTTTTGCTGTCGTTAGCATCGCTGGGTTGCGGCAGCGATGGCAGCGATTTGGCCAGCATTTCGACGCTGTGGCGATAGTAGAGCTGGCTCTTATTATGCTCGCCAAGGCTTGCATAGAGACGTGCAAGTTCAGCGCAAACTTCGCCATTGGGGCGCTGCCGCTGGCTGGCTTCAAAGTACTCCAACGCCTTTTGCCACTGGCCGGTGCGCAGCGAGAGGCGACCGCAGGCGAGCAGCAGCTCGGGGTCGTTGGGGCGCTCCTGCAGCCACTTCTCGGCTTTAACTAGTTGGCGACCGGTGTTCACATTCAGCAGGCCGTAGCGTTTTACCAAGCGTGCGTCCCAGTGGTGATCCAGCGAGTGGTTGAGCAAGCGCTCGGCAATGGGCTCTTCGTTGGCTTGAATCAGCGCTTCGCTGTACAGCACGATCAGCTCGGTGTTGCCGCGCAGGTAGTCGGGCATATCAGCCCAAAGGCCACGCACCCGCTCAATGTTGGTGGGGTTTTGCGCTTCAAACACGATCAGCTCGCGGTAGGCTTTAAACTCCAACTGCTCACGCTCTTGCTGGGTAATGAGCTTCTGCGCCGCCAAGCGTGGAATCAAACGCCGTAAGCCTTCCCAATCGTTGACGCTTAAATGCACCTGTTTGAGTAGCTTGAGCACCTGCGGGTGGTTGGAGAGCTTCTTATCCAGGCGATTAAGAATCGCCAGCGCTTCTTCCGGCTGCTGACGCTCAATCATCATTTGCGCCTGCATCAAGCCAACGGCCGTATCGGCTCCGTCGGTGGTTAGCTGCGCCTGATTCAGGTGCTCCTGGGATTTCACGTGGTGGCCCTGGTAATGGGCCGCCAGCGCTGCGGATAGGTAGTTGACCAGCGGTGTGCTGGAGTCATCGGCGGCATTAACCAGGGTTTTTTCGGCTTTTTTCCAGCGTCCTTCGGTCAGTGCTACCAGGCCACGCACGGTGCGCTGCATGGCGCGACGGTTACGTGCGCGGCTGTTCCAGCTACGAAAACGCCCCATAGGGCGAATAATGCCGCTGAGCAATCGCAGTACAAAGTGTAGGACGATAAAGGCGGCAAACAGCAGCACCAGACCAAACCAAAACGATGTCTGGATGGATGAGTCGCCCACGCGGATCAGCCAATAGCCGGGCACCGACATCATCAGGTGCCCAAACAGGGCCCCGACGGCGAGGCCTGCGACAATGAGGAGAACAAGCTTTCTCATGAATCACCTCCGCTTTGGCCACGCGTCTCATAGCGGTTGTCGATAAAGCGTGCGAGTTCCTGCTGTGAAGCGCTGATATCGGGCAGCTCGGGTTTTACCTCTGCTTCCTTGAGCTCTTGAAGGCGCGTAATAACGCTTTGGGTCTCTTCACGAGTGGTGTCGTAGTAGTCGTTCAGCAGCTGTAGCGCTTTGTCGATACTCGCGTCATAAAGCTCTTTCTCTTCGTTGAGTAGAGCCAATTGAGTCTGCTCCAGCACTAAGCGCAGGCTTTGACGTAGGTAAGACTCTTGCTCTGGGGTAATCAGCGCTTCCAGCGCTTCATCGTGATGGCGAACCACTACCAGGTCTTTGAGCTCTTCACCGAAGCGCGCCAGCTGGCGCTGGAAAGTGCCGGTCGGCGGCTGCTCGATGCTGGAGGTTACCGCTTGCTCCTCAATTTCTTGAGAGAGTCGCAGAGAGGAGATGCGTTCCTGTTGGGCATTGAGCGCTAAGTAGAGGCCGGTACGGTCAACCTGGGGCACGGCGTCAAGGGCGGCTAGCTCATTGGCAATCGCTGCGCGTACGGGCGTCAACGCCGGGTTGTCAGCATCTACTAGGCGAGCATCGGCGGTACGCAGCAGCGCTGCAGCGCCGTCAACGTCGCCTTCCAGCTGTAAACGCTGATTGGCCAAACGCAGCAGGTAGGCGGCTTCGGCATGCAACCAGTCGCGCTCGTCGGTGTCCTGCTCTTGCGAGAGTTGATCCAGCACTTGGCCCAGGGTCTCATCGACGTCGCTGCGGTAGCTGTCAAATTCATCACGCAGGTCACCCAGTGTGCTCTGCAGCGCTTCATCGCGCTCGGCTTCGCCGCTATCAAGGCGTGACTCGAGGTCACTAACCGCTTGTTGTGATGCGCTCCCCTCAGCCTGCTGTGCGACTTCGTCGAGGCGTTGCTGCTGGCTCTCCAGGCGCAGCCAGCCCTGCCAAGCGATAAATGCCAAGGCAATCGCCAGGATAATCACCAGGGCAATCGCGAGGCCGCCGCTTTTACTGCCTCCGCTTTTGCCCCCACCGCTTTGGCCGTTACCGCTGCCTTTGTGGCCGGTGGGCGGCGTAGTACCCGACGATGATTTGTTGCTGGTCGGCTTGGACGAAGCGGCGCTTGACGATGGCGAACTAGAAGCCGACCCGCTTGAGGAGGATGGGCTGGGTTGAGCGGCACTCTGGGAAGGTGAGGCTGCGCTGCTGGATGTGGTATCTGCCGATTTAGCCGTGCTGGTAGTGCTGCTAGCAGCGGTTGAGCTCGCAGTGGACGAGCTCTTTCCACGCCGCCGCGACCGGCTATTTTTAGTGCCACTCTGAGCAGGTGTTGTTGAGCTCGGCGGTGTGTTCGGCTTGCTGGGCTCAGTCGCGTCGGTCGTGGAAGCTGCTTTGTCGGTCGTTTTAGGGACGCCTTGAGAGGCATCGGAGGACGTTGGTTGTACATCGTCCTGATCGTTTACTTGTTTGCTCATGTGTCGCTAGCCCTTAGTAAGTTCCTTGATCGACATCGGCACCCTGTGGGTCGCAGGTCTCCAACGCCGCTATCAACGCAGCTGGCGTAGCTCCGGACGCCACCTTGGGGTCACAAAAACCCAGTATGCCAGCCAGTGTAGCCAAACGGCGACTGGAAACGATTAGCGGTTGGTTCAAGGCCGCCTGATTGCACCATTTTGCCAGATGTTCCAGCAGTTCGCTGCTGGTGACGATCAACGCCCGGTAATTACCTGAAAAAAGGCGCGTTTGCAGAGCGGGTTCAAGGGGGTGAAACGTGCGTCGATACACCGCTACGCGAGTCACCTGCGCCCCCCGCTCGGCAAGCGTTTCAGCGAGCAGCGGGCGGCCACCTTCGCCCGCCACCAGTAGAATGCGCTGGTGCGCTAATTGCTGAAGCGAGGCAAGCGCAAGCAGTGCTTCGCTGGTATCTTCGCCCGCACTCGGCGAAGGCACATGCACGCGGACACCCAACTGATCATAAAGCGTTGCCGCGGTGGCGCTGCCAACGCTGTAGTAGTCAATGCCAATGGGCAGCTGTGGCCAGAAGCGATCCAGCGCTTCACTTAAGCAAGTGGCCGCAAAGGGGCTGATGACTATTATCTTATGGTACTGATCAATATCCAGCCAGATACGCCGCATTTCAGGGGTTTCTGGTAAGACTTCGAGTTGCATCACGTTGAGTGATTCAACGCTCTCGCCCCGCTCGCGCAGAGCAGCAGCCAGTGCTTCACCTCGCTCGCCAGGGCGGCAGATCAGTACCGGTTGGCTCATATGGCGCGGCCGTAAACCTCAGCCAAAATATCGCCAGCGCCTTGGTCGAGCAGCTCTTCGGCAATGCGAATGCCCAACGCTTCGGGCTCATGCATCGAACCACGGCCTTCGGCGCGCAGCACTTCGGTGCCCTCTGGGTTGCCCACTAAGCCGCGTAGCCAAAGGGTTTCATTTTCAATATCCAGCACCGCGTGGCCCGCAATAGGCACTTGGCAGCCGCCCTCTAAGCGCGTGTTCATGGCCCGTTCGGCGCGCACACGCGTCGCGGTATCCGCGTCATCCAGCGGGGCTAGCAACGCAATCAGCTCGGGGTCATGCAGGCGGCACTCAATGCCTAGGGCTCCTTGGCCGCAGGCGGGCAGGCACACTTCCGGCGGCAGTGCCTGGGCAATCCGCTCATCCAAGCCCAGCCGCTTAAGGCCCGAGGTCGCCAGGATGATGGCGTCAAATTCGCCCGCGTCTAATTTACCTAGCCGCGTTTGTACGTTGCCGCGCAAGTTGAGAATTTGCAGGTCGGGGCGGGCTTCACGTATCTGCAGCCCGCGGCGTAAGCTGGCGGTGCCAATACGCGCCCCTTCGGGGAGCTCATCAATGCTAGAGTAGTGGTTGGATACAAACGCATCGGTAGGGTCGGCGCCCTCTAGAATGACCGACAGGCCCAGCCCTTCGGGGAAGTGCATGGGTACATCTTTCATCGAGTGGACGGCAATATCGGCACGGCCATCGAGCATGGCGTCTTCCAGCTCTTTAACGAACAGCCCTTTACCGCCAATTTTTGAAAGCGGTGTATCGAGAATTTTGTCGCCCTTGGTAGACAGAGCGACAAGCTCGACCTCAAGGCCGCTGTGAGCCGCCATTAAGCGGTCACGAACGTACTCAGCCTGCCACATGGCCAGTTGGCTTTTACGCGTGGCAATGCGCAGTTTGGTGATTGATAGCACGTTATTCTCCCTATACCGCAGACACGGCGAGTCAAGCTATGATAAGTGTCATCATAAAGCACCGAGCGCCACAGTAAAAATAACGGAACTGATTATGCTCCCGTAACGTGCTTTATCCGTCCCCCTAGGAAATTGTATGTCCTCAGTGTTACCCCGCGGCCAGCTTGACCAGTTTTTCCTGCTTTCACGGGATCTGTTCTGCTGTATCGACTTTAAAGGCACGCTGCTGCAAGTCAATCCAGCCTTCGAGACGCTGCTGGGATATACCTCTGAACAGTTGATCGGGCGTTCCTGTGGTGTCGTCATTAACCCCCTTGACCACCCGGTGATCGAACGGGCGTTACAGCGAGTGCACCAAGGCGAAAAGGTCATTCCTTTTGAGGTGCGCGCTGTTTCCGCAACCGGCAAGCAGCACTGGTTAGAAATTTCGCCGTCATTGGGGGAGGACGTGATTTACGTAATCGCCCGGGTGATTACGCGGCGTAAAGCCAGCGAACAACAGCTAAAATTATTGGAGCGTAGCGTTGAATCAAGCACCAATGGTGTTCTTATTGTCGATGCTCAGAGCAGCGATCTGTCTCTGGTTTACGTCAACGCTGCCTTTGAGCGCATTACCGGCTATTCGCGCAACCAGGCACTGGGGCGTAACTGCCGTTTCCTACAGGGGGAAGAAACCGACCCCGCCACTGTCAAGCAGCTAAAGGTAGGGATTGCCGAGCAGCGTGAAGTACACGTGGTCATCCGTAACTATCGGCATGACGGCACGGTTTTTTGGAACGACTTGCACATTTCACCTGTACGCGATGAGAACGGCCAAGTGACCCACTTTGTAGGCGTACAGAATGATATCTCTGAACAGCGCGAATATCAGGCTCAACTTGACCATAACGCCCATCACGACGCCTTGACCGGGCTGCCCAACCGCTTGTTACTTGGTCAGCGCTTGGAAGAGGGAGGCGTGATGGCGCGCCGCTACCATCGCTATATAGCCGTGCTGTTTATCGATTTGGACGATTTTAAGCCGATCAACGATACCTTGGGCCATGAAGTGGGCGACTTTATTCTGGTTGAAGTGGCCAGGCGGTTGGAGAATGAACTGCGCCCCTGGGACACCGTCGCGCGTTTTGGCAGCGATGAGTTTGTGGTGTTGTTGCCGGATCTAGCCCATCAGGACGATGTGATACAGGTGGTCGAGCGGGTTCTCCAGGGGCTTTCGCCGCCCTACTGGTACCGCGACAGCGAGCTGCGCATCACCGCCAGTATCGGCATTGCCATCAATGACGGCAGCATGGACAACCCCCGCCAGCTTATTCAGCAGGCGGATTTGGCAATGTATAAAGCCAAACGGCGCGGGCGCAATACCTACCACTGGTATACCGAAGACTTGAACCGCAAGGTGAGCGAACGGGTTAGCTTACGCAGCGCGCTACAGCAAGCCATTGAGCAGCAGCAGTTCGAGCTTCATTACCAGCCGCAGATTCACGCGCCAAGCGGTCGCGTGGTGGGGGTTGAAGCGCTGATCCGCTGGCAGCACCCTGAGCGCGGCAATATCCCACCGTCTGATTTTATTAGCCTTGCCGAGGATACTAGTCAGATCATTCCCATTAGCGAGTGGGTGTTGGCTACTGCATGTCGCGATGCCCAGCAGCTCAATGGCCTGGGGTTAGGCGAGATCACCATGGCGGTCAATATTTCGCCTATGCAGTTTCAACGCCCTGGCTTCCTCACCTCCATTGAGCAGGTGCTGGTGAGCAGCGGTCTAACGCCAGCGTTGTTAGAGCTGGAGCTTACCGAGGGAGTGCTGATGGATAGCGCCGAACAAGCGATCCAGGCGTTAAAGAATTTGCGAGCGCTGGGAGTCCTGATTGCACTAGACGATTTTGGCACCGGCTTCTCTAGCCTAAGCTATTTAAAGCGCCTGCCGATTAATCGCATCAAGATTGACCGATCCTTTGTGCGCGATGTGATTTCAGACCGCTACGATGCCGCGATTATCGACGGCGTGGTCGCCATGGCGGGGAAAATGGGGCTCGAAGTGCTGGTCGAAGGCGTAGAAACGGCAGAGCAGTTTGGCTACCTGCAACAGCGTCACTGTGACTACTATCAGGGCTACTACTTTGCCCGCCCCATGCCCCTAAGTGCCCTGCACGAATTTCTCCACAAACCACCTGCCGTCGTAACGTCACGCTCTTAGCCGCCACAGAAATAAAAACGGCGTGCCGCTGACCGGGGCGACTCTGGTACACTTTCTGCTAACGACTCCTTTGTTTTGTCAGCAGGATATATCTTCGATGAGCCAAGCCACGAATCAGTCTTGGGGCGGTCGCTTTAGCGAGCCCACCGATGCCTTTGTTGCACGCTTCACCGCGTCAGTTAATTTCGACCAACGCCTGGCCCCCCAGGACATCCAGGGCTCCATCGCCCACGCCACTATGCTGGCTCGGGTAGGCGTGCTCACCGATGACGAGCGTGATGCGATTATTAATGGCCTGAACGAGATTCAGGGCGAAATCGAGCGCGGCGAGTTTAACTGGTCGGTGCCGCTGGAAGATGTGCATATGAACATCGAAGCGCGGCTGACCGAAAAGATCGGTATTACCGGCAAAAAACTCCACACCGGGCGCTCGCGCAACGACCAGGTCGCCACCGATATTCGCCTGTTTATGCGCGATGAGATCGATGTTATCGAAGTGGAGCTCAAGCGTCTGCGTGAAGGCATGATCGAACTGGCTGATCGTGAAGCCGAGACCATTATGCCCGGTTTTACCCACCTGCAAACCGCCCAGCCGGTCACCTTTGGCCACCATATTCTGGCTTGGCAAGAGATGCTGGCCCGGGATCACGAGCGCCTGCTGGACTGCCGCAAGCGCGTCAACGTCATGCCATTGGGCGCCGCTGCGCTGGCAGGGACGACGTACCCGATTGACCGCCACGTTACGGCAGAGCTTCTAGGCTTTGACCGTCCAACGGAGAACTCTCTGGACGCGGTCTCGGATCGTGACTTCGCTATCGAATTCACCAGCTTTGCCAGCATCCTACTAATGCACCTGTCGCGCATGAGCGAAGAACTGGTGCTATGGACCAGCGCCCAGTTCAACTTTATCGACCTGCCCGACCGCTTCTGCACCGGCTCTTCGATCATGCCGCAGAAGAAAAACCCCGACGTGCCTGAGCTGGTACGCGGCAAAACCGGGCGCGTGTACGGCCACCTGATGTCGTTGCTAACGCTGATGAAATCGCAGCCGTTGGCTTACAACAAAGACAATCAGGAAGATAAAGAGCCGCTGTTCGATGCAGTGGATACCGTGCGCGACTGCTTAAAAGCGTTTGCCGATATGGTGCCCGCCATTGAGCCCAAGAAAGCCAGCATGTATGAAGCGGCGCGGCGTGGTTTCTCTACCGCGACGGACTTGGCCGACTACTTGGTGCGCAAAGGCGTGGCCTTCCGCGACGCCCACGAAATCGTCGGACAGTCGGTGGCCTATGGCCTTAAAAGCGAAAAAGACCTGTCTGAGATGAGCCTGGATGAGCTCAAACAGTTCTCCGATACCATCGAGCAGGATGTGTTCGAGGTGTTGACCCTGGAAGGCTCGGTAGCCGCCCGGAACCATATTGGTGGCACAGCACCCAACCAGGTGCGGGCAGCTGCACAGCGAGCGCGTGAGGCGCTGAGTGCGCTCAAGGCGGGCGCATGAAAACGCTGGCAATCATGGCCCTTTCGGCGCTGCTGTTAACCGCGGTTGTTGGCTGTGGGCAAAAAGGGCCGCTTTATCTGCCGGAAGATGCACCCGCTGACGAGCAATCTGCCCAGGCGTCTGAATAGATAGCTGCAGGCCCAGGAGAAGGGGAGAGCACCATGGACTATTTTAATTACCGCGATGGCGTGCTGTACGCCGAAGACGTGCCTTTGTCACGCATTGCTGACGAGTACGGCACGCCCTGCTACGTCTACTCAAAAGCGACGTTTGAACGTCACTTTCGCGCCTATACCGAAGCACTGGGTGGCCATCCGCACCTGATTTGTTACGCGGTGAAAGCCAACTCCAACCTGGCGGTGCTGGGCCTGTTGGCCAAGCTGGGCGCGGGGTTCGATATTGTTTCCATTGGCGAGCTTGAACGGGTGCTAAAAGCCGGTGGCGACCCGGCGAAAGTAGTGTTTTCGGGCGTTGCCAAGCAGCCCCATGAAATGGTTCGTGCGCTGGACGTGGGCATTAAGTGCTTTAACGTTGAGTCACGCCCCGAACTTGAGCGCTTGAATCGTGTCGCCGGTGAGTTGGGGAAAATTGCCCCGGTCTCGTTGCGGGTCAACCCAGACGTGGATGCGGGTACTCATCCGTATATCTCCACTGGTTTGAAGGATAATAAGTTCGGCATCCCGGTGGATGAAGCGCTGGCGGTTTACGAACTAGCCGCAAGCCTGCCCAATTTGCAGGTGAAGGGGCTCGACTGTCACATCGGTTCACAGCTAACTGAAACCGCACCCTTCCTGGATGCCCTTGATCGCTTACTGGTGCTTATGGAGCGGCTGCGTGAGCGGGGCATCGAAATCGAGCACCTTGATTTAGGTGGCGGTTTAGGCGTGCCTTACCGCGATGAAAAACCGCCCCAGCCGTTTGATTACGCTAGCCAACTGTTGGCGCGGCTTTCGCGTTGGGAAGGTGGCGAAGCGCTTACGTTACTGTTTGAACCCGGTCGTTCCATCGCCGCCAATGCGGGTGTCATGCTCACTCGGGTAGAGTTTCTCAAGCCTGGAGAGACCAAGAACTTCGCCATTGTCGATGCGGCCATGAACGACCTGATTCGCCCGGCGCTGTACCAGGCCTGGCAGGCGATTGTGCCGGTGGATACTCGTCAAACACGCGAAAGCGCCCTTTACGACGTAGTGGGCCCAGTGTGTGAAACGGGTGACTTCCTGGGTAAGGAGCGCGAGTTGGCGATTGACGAAGGTGATCTGCTAGCAGTGCGTTCGGCGGGGGCCTACGGCTTTGTCATGGCGTCGAACTACAACAGTCGCCCTCGCGCCGCTGAGCTAATGGTTGATGGCGACAGCTGCCATGTGGTGCGCGCGCGGGAAACCGTAGCCAGTCTGTGGGCGGGTGAAGCGCTGCTGCCCGAAGGGGGGCGTTGATGCTGTTACACTTCACCAAAATGCATGGCCTGGGTAATGACTTTGTCATGGTGGACCTGGTCACTCAGCGCGCCCGGTTGGACGAAGCTCAGATTCGTGCACTGGCAGACCGACGTTTCGGCATTGGCTTTGATCAGTTGTTGCTCGTCGAACCGCCCCGGGATCCAGAGATGGATTTTCGCTACCGCATTTACAATGCTGACGGCAGTGAAGTGGAAAATTGTGGCAACGGCGCACGCTGCTTTGCCCGCTTCGTGCGCGATCAGCGATTGACCCACAAGCATGAAATCCACGTAGAAACCGCCGGGGGCCCGTTAGTGCTGACCGTGCAGCACGACGGCATGGTGCGAGTGGATATGGGTCGCCCGCGGTTTAGCCCTTTGGCGCTGCCGTTCGATGCCCCTGGGGATCAACCCCTGCATCCGTTACAAGTGGGTGATGAAACGCTGCAGATCGGCGTGGTCTCTATGGGCAACCCACATGCTGTGATGCAGGTTGAGAGCGTTGATAGCGCCCCGGTGGAACGCCTCGGGCCGTTGGTCGAGGCGCATCCCCGCTTTCCCAAGCGTGTTAACGTGGGCTTTATGCAGGTACTCTCGCCCAGTGAGATTCGTTTGCGCGTGTATGAGCGCGGCAGTGGCGAAACGCTGGCCTGCGGTACTGGTGCCTGCGCTGCAGTGGCCAGCGGTATTCGCCAGGGGCTGCTGAAAAGCCCCGTAAAAGTCCATTTACCCGGTGGAGAGCTCAGCATTGAGTGGCCTGACCCTGAAGGGGCGCTAACGATGGTGGGGCCAGCTACACGCGTCTTCGATGGCCGCGTAGCACTTAATTAATTCGAGGAGAACGGCGATGTCACAAGCCCCTGAACCCCGCAAAACGCTCGAGCCTGATCAAGTGGCGTTCTGGCTGGCGCGTCATCCCGATTTTTTCGTCGGTCGTGAAGGGTTACTGCAGCAGCTGCAGGTGCCCCACCCGCATATCGACGGGGCGGTGTCACTGCTAGAACGCTTGGTGTTAGACCTGCGCAAGCGCGCGGAAACCGCCGAGGGCCGCCTGGAGCACCTGCTGGAAACCGCTCGCCATAACGAGTCCCAGTACCGCCGGCTGCGGGAAACGTTGATAGCCCTGGTGGAAGCGCCGGATCGCGATGCGCTGGCGCAAGCATTGGCCACTCAGCTTAGCGAGCGCTTTGAAACCCCGGCCATGGCGCTGTGGTGTCCGGCCACGTTAAGCGATAGTGAACCGACGCCGCCTCAACCGCCACGGCACGTGCTTGATCAACATGCCAGCACACGGCTGTCGGCGCTGCTGGATGGCCGCACTAGCCGCTGTGTGAAGCTTAGCGTCAGCGACTGGAAGTGCTTGCTGCCCCATGTCAAAGCGCCGCGCAAAGCCGGTTCCTGTGCGATTTCACGGCTCTCGGCGGGTGACCCTTTGGGCTATTTGCTGCTGGCCAGCCCCAGCCCTGACGCCTATCGGGCCAGCATGGATACGCTGTTCACTGAGTACTTGGGTGATATCGTCGCGCGCCTGCTGGTGCGCCTGGGCGACTATGGCTGAAGCTCTTCCAACGGAAATAACGATAGCCAAGCGCGTTGAGGCTTTTTTAGCGGCGCTGGCATACCATGCTAGCCCTGCCACGGTGGCGGCTTATCAGCATGATTTGGCCGCACTGTGTAACTTCACCGAGCGACGCGATGTGACAAATCCTGCAGCGTTAGATACCGCTCTGCTGAGGGCTTTTCTGGGGTCGGAGCGTAGCCGGGGGCTGGCGCCTAGAAGCCTTGCCCGGCGGCGGGCGGCACTTTCCCGCTTCGCCGATTACCTGGTCAAGCAGGGTGTGCTGGTCGATAACCCGGTGGGACTACTGCGTACGCCCAAACAGCCCAGCCACCTGCCGCGCCCGGTGGATGTCGATGCCCTGGCGCGCTTTCTCGATACCCCCCACGATGGCTCGCCGCTGGGCGTGCGAGATCAGGCTATTCTTGAACTGTTTTACTCCAGTGGCCTGCGCTTAGCGGAGCTGGCGGCGCTTGATTTGGGCGATTTGCAGAATAGCCGGGTAAGGGTGATCGGCAAAGGCGGCAAGCCGCGTCAGGTGCCGGTAGGGCGCCGCGCCCAGCAGGCGCTGGCTGAGTGGCTGGGATGTCGCTCAGCGCTGGCACCTATTACTGAGCAGGCGCTATTTGTGGGCCAGCGCGGGCAGCGCTTGGGCCATCGTGCCATTCAAAAGCGTTTAGCTCAGCTGTCGATTGCCCGTGGCTTGCCCGAACACCTGCACCCGCACCGTTTGCGGCACTCCTTTGCCAGTCACCTGTTGGAGTCGAGCCAGGATCTGCGCGCCGTGCAAGAGCTGTTGGGGCACGCCAATCTATCGACCACGCAAATCTACACCCGGCTTGATTGGCAGCATCTGGCGACCAGCTACGACGCAGCGCACCCCCGTGCTAAACGAGGCCCCAACGACAGTAAGAATAGCCCCAGGAGCAAACCATGACGATGCTGCAGGCCATTACCTTCGATTTGGACGACACCCTATGGGACAACCACGGAGTCATGGCGCGTACCGAAGAGGGCCACTACCGCTGGCTACTGGAGGCACTTGAGGCATGGCGAGCGGCACGCCAGGAAACAGCGCTGGCGTTATCCCACGAAAGCGGCGGGCTGGATTATCTGCAGCGCCGTCAACAGTTGGCAAAAGAGGTGCCCGAACGGCGCGGCGACTTCACTTGGCTACGTTTGCGCTCACTGGAGGCCCAGTTAGAACACGCAGGTCTGCACCGCAGTGCTGCGTTGATGTGGGCAGCAGCAGCGATGAATGAGTTTCACCGCCTGCGCGTGCAGGTCACGCCCCATCCAGAAGCGGCCGGACTGCTGGCTGCCCTGGCAGAGCGCTATCAGTTGGCGGCGATCACCAACGGTAATATTCATCTTCAACGTCAGCCGCTGGCTGGCTACTTTCCGGTGGCCATTGCCGCGGGCGAGTTACTGGCGCCCAAGCCTGATCCGATGCCGTTCCTCACCGCGCTGTCGCGCTTAAACGTCGCCCCCGAGTGCGCTATGCACGTGGGCGATTCGTGGCAGGAGGACGTGCTCCCTGCCCAGCAGCTGGGCATGCACGCGGTATGGATTTCTGAAACAGAGGATCAGCCGCTCCCCCCGCGTGTGCATCGTATTGCCCATATTAAAGAGCTGCCCAGCATTCTCGAGAAGTTAGAGGCGCATCATTCTGGCGGTGTATACAGCCACTGATTGAGTTTCTGGGACAGCGTATCGACGCCGTCGCGCTTGAGTGAAGAGAACAGCTGAACAGAGACGAGGTCTTCCCACTCTTTCAAGCGTGAGCGCACTTTTTGCAACGCAGCGCTGGCAGGGCCTTTTTTCAGTTTGTCGGCTTTGGTGAGCAAAATATGCACCGGCATGCCGCGCTGGTCAGCATAATCGAGCATCATTTGGTCGAACTCGGTGAGCGGGTGGCGCACGTCCATTAGCAGTACTAAGCCGCGTAGACTGAAACGGTTGCGCAGGTACTCGGCTAGGTGCTTTTGCCACTCTAGCTTGACCGCCTCCGGCACCTTGGCGTAACCGTAGCCGGGTAGGTCGACCAAACGCCGCGACTCGTCGTTCATAACGCTGAAAAAGTTGATCAGTTGGGTGCGCCCCGGTGTGCGCGAGGTGCGCGCTAACGCATTTTGTTGCGTTAATGCGTTGATAGCACTGGATTTGCCCGCGTTTGAACGCCCGGCAAAGGCTACTTCTGCGCCGGTATCATCCGGGCACAGGGCCAGGGTGGGGGCGCTGATAAGAAAACTTGCCGTCGGGTAGTTCAGCCGAGGGACTGGGCTATCATGGGGGGTAGTCATTGGGTTGATCCTGAAAAACGAACATAAAAGCGGCCTACTCTGCGCACTATCACCTCTCTATCGCTTCGATAAAGTAGAACGCATGATAGCGACTCATGATAGAGAATTGAGAGCAGTACCGCGACGAATTACCCCTAAAGCAGTCCAGCACTTGCATTCCCGCCGCTGGGGTGATTCGTTATAATGCAAGCGGTTTATATCTGCGACCTGGGGCGCTAGTGTACCATCGCGATACGTTGTTGGTATTAGCGAAGGTTGGTATTGGCGGAGCTAACCCTGGTAACTTGTGAAACCTGGGAAGCGCCCAGGGTGCGTACCAGTCAAACATAAAACGGCATAGTGGAATAGCAATGAGAAAGTTACTGGCAAGCCTAGCAATTACCATGGGCGCCGTTGGCATCGCCCACGCTCAAACGGACTATCAAGCTGATGCTGACGCATCCGCTGGCCAGGAAATGGCCCAGACCTGTGCCGCCTGTCATGGGCAACAGGGCATTAGCCCATCGGGCGCTTTCCCTAATCTAGCGGGTCAGCAGATGTCCTATCTGGCGAAACAGATTATGGATATCCGCGACGGCAACCGCATGGTTCCCCAAATGGCCGGCCAAGTGGATGACTTCTCCGACCAGGATGCCTGGGATGTGGCAGCACACTTTGCACGCCAGGATGCCAACTTGGGCCAGACCAGCGACGAAGACGCTGAGTTGCTGGCTCGCGGTGAAGAGCTTTACCGCGCTGGTGATATGTCCAAGGGCATTCCTGCCTGTTCAGCCTGCCATACGCCAACGGGTGTCGGTATCGGCAGCGCCGTTTACCCCGGTCTATCTGGGCAGCACGCTCAGTACACGGTCTCAACGTTGCAGGCATTCGCCTCAGGTGATCGTAACAATAGCCCCAATAACATCATGGGCGACATCGCTTCAAAAATGAGCGACAACGATATGGAAGCAGTGGCTAACTATGTCTTGGGTTTGAACTAACGTTTTAACCCTGGGCGTTTAAAACCACACATAGACAGCCTACATACTTCCTTATGCCGTTTGCGGGTTCTCACTAGGCAACGTTCTTGGCAACGTTTGCTAACTGAGGGAACCCGCTAATGTATCCACGGTCTCACCCTTCGCTTACCCATGGAGAAACTTTTACAATGTCTAAAACGCGAGCGATGTTTAAAACGTTAATGGTCGCACTGGCCGGTTTGGGGCTTTCTGCGGCAGTGAGTGCCCAGGAAGTGGTTGAAGGCCAACATTATGAGCTGCTTGAAACGCCGGTAGAAACCCAGGTTGATGACGGGCAAATTGAAGTCACCGAAGTATTTTGGTTTGGCTGCCCGCACTGCTACCGCCTGCAAACGCCGATTAATGAGTGGTACGAGACCCTGGACGATGACGTTAGTGTCGTCAAAATGCCCGCCACCATGGGTGGGGATTGGAATACCCACGCTACAGCATTCTATGCAGCTGAGTCGCTGGGTATCGAAGAGGAGCTACACGCCGACTTCTTTAACGCCATTCATCAGGAAAATCAGTCGCTCACAGAGCCCGATGAGATTGCTGCTTTCTTTGCCAACTACGGCGTCAGCGAAGAAGAGGCCAAGCAAGCGCTGACTGACTTTAGTGTGCGTAGCGAAGTGAATGATGCCAATAACCGTATGCGCAAAATGAAGTTAATGGGTGTGCCTGCCCTGGTGATTGATGGCCGTTTTCTGGTGACGCCGAGCTCAGCCGGTAGCCTGGAAAACATGCCGAAAGTCGCTGAAGCGTTGGTTGAGCAGGTGCGTGAAGAGCGCGCAGAGTAACCGTGTTGCGTGAAGCGAGGGAGCGTGACACAACAGCCATCAATGGCTCACGCTCGACGCTGTTTGAAGATGGGCACTTGCGTTTGCTGACCTTTAATTTGCAGGTGGGCATCCAGACCTCGGCGTACCATCACTATCTTACGCGCAGTTGGCAGCACCTACTGCCCAACCCGCGTCGCCAGAAGCGGCTGGACGTGATGGGCGAAGTGCTGAGCAAGTTTGACGTGGTGGGGCTGCAAGAGGTCGATGGCGGTAGTTTTCGCTCAAGCCGCGTCAATCAGGTGGAGTATCTCGCTGCCCAAGCAGGGTTTCCCCATCATGTTCAGCAGCTCAATCGCAATCTGGGGCACATTGCCCAGCACAGTAACGGTTTACTCTCGCGCTTGGTACCCAGCCAAATAGAAGAGCACCGTTTGCCGGGGGCAATGCCAGGGCGCGGTGCGATTCACGCCCGCTTTGGCGAAGGGCCTGATGCGCTGCATATCTTTGTTGCCCACCTGGCGCTAAGCCACCGCGGCCGGGTGCGTCAGCTCAACTACTTAAGCGATATCATTCAACCACTGCGCCACGTGGTGGTCATGGGGGATCTCAACTGCACCCCTGACCAACTGCACGCTCACGAGCGTTTTAGTGCGTCGCTACCGCTGCACCCGGTTAAACCCCTGTTCAGTTACCCCTCCTGGCAGCCGCGCCATGCGTTGGATCATATTCTGCTTTCGCAATCGTTAGAGGCCGCCGAAGTGCGGGTGCTGGATCATCTCTTCTCTGACCACCTGCCGATTGCTGTCGATTTACCCTTGCCCGAGGCCTGTTTAGCGGCAATTCGTTCAAGCGTTTAATAATAAGCACGCTGTGCACTCCGTGAGCGCTGCATTGTCCGCGTATATGCGCTATTGTCTGGGACGCTGATCCCCTTAGCCGTTTTACGCGAGACACTCCCATGTCGGACACAACACAACTACCTGCTTTTATTGGTGCGCTGGACCGCGCTTCCGAATGGTTCGGGCGTACCCTTGCGTGGCTGATCATCCTTATGATGTTGATTCAGTTCGCGATTGTACTGCTTCGCTATGCCTTCAGTGTGAATAGCATCTTCATGCAAGAACTAGTGATGTATATGCACGCCAGCGTGTTTATGCTCGCTGCCGCCTATACGTTTCGCCACGACGGCCACGTGCGGGTGGATATCTTCTATCGAGGCATGACCCCGCGTCGCCAGGCGTTAATCAATGTGGTGGGCATTATCACGCTATTGATTCCAGTGATGGTCTTTATCATCGCTTCCAGTCTGGGCTACGTGGCCAACTCCTGGCGTATTCTGGAGACCTCCTCCGATTACGGCGGTATTCCGGCAGTCTACGCTCTGAAAACCTTGATACCGTTGTTTGCCGTGCTGATGATCGTGCAAGGCGTGATTGAAATTGTGCGCAATGGCTACGTGATGACCGGGCGGATAACGCCGGGAGCTGCTGGTGGCAATCACCTTGAGGAGCGTGTTTGATGCTGGAATTTATGCCAGTTATTTTATTTGCCGTTATCTGTATTGTGTTGATGTTCGGCTTTCCCGTGGCGCTTTCGCTGGCGGGCACGGCGCTGCTGTTTGCCGGAATGGGACTCGGGTTGGAAGCCATCGGTATCGACGCTAACTTTGATAGTGGCTATCTTGCCGCCTTGCCCAACCGGCTCTACGGCATAATGACCAACCAAACGCTGTTGGCGGTGCCGCTATTTGTCTTGATGGGCGTGTTGCTGGAAAAATCCAAAGTGGCTGAGACGCTGCTGGATGCCATGGCCCTGCTGTTTGGTGCCATGCGCGGTGGCCTGGGTATTTCGGTGACCCTGGTGGGTATGCTGATGGCTGCCTCTACCGGTATTGTGGGGGCCACGGTGGTCACCATGGGGCTGATGTCGCTTCCCACCATGCTAAAGCGTGGCTACAGCACCTCGTTGGCAACCGGCACCATCTGCGCCACCGGCACTCTGGGGCAGATTATTCCGCCTTCCATTGCCTTGGTACTGCTTGGTGATGTGCTGTCATCGGCGTATCAGCAGGCGCAGTTGGATATGGGTATCTTCAGCCCTAAAACGGTCTCCGTGGGCGACCTGTTTATGGGCGCGCTGGTGCCTGGGCTACTTCTGGTCGTGATGTACATGGTCTATGTGGCCCTGGTGGCCTGGTTGCGTCCGCATATGGCGCCTGCTGCCGACCGTGAAGAGTTGATGGCCGAGCTTGGTCATACCTCAGGGATTGGCATGCTACTGCTCAAAGGGCTGGTGCCACCGGTGGTGCTGATTGTGGCGGTACTGGGCTCGATTCTTAGTGGTTTTGCCACGCCGACCGAGGCTTCAGCGGTAGGCGCCTTCGGCGCTTTAGTACTGGCGCTGGCTTATCGTCAGCTCGATTGGGCGACGTTGAAGGACGTGCTGCGTTCGACCACTCACGTGACTACCATGGTGTTTTTGATCCTGATCGGTGCAGCGCTGTTTTCGCTGGTGTTTCGCGCTTACGGCGGCGAACACATGGTGACCGAACTGTTCGAGGGTATGCCTGGTGGGGTGGTCGGCGCGACGATCATCGTTATGCTGGTGATCTTTTTGCTCGGCTTTATTCTCGACTTTATCGAAATCACCTTTGTGGTGGTGCCCATTGTCGGGCCGATCTTGCTTGCCATGGGCCTTGACCCGATTTGGCTGGGCATCATGATCGCGATTAACCTACAAACGTCGTTCTTAACGCCGCCGTTCGGCTTTGCGCTGTTCTATCTGCGTGGCGTAGCGCCGCCATCTGTATCTACCTCGGCTATTTACCGTGGCGTTATCCCGTTTATCCTAATGCAACTGGGTATGTTGCTGATGCTAACGTTCTTCCCGCAGTTGGCAACGTGGCTGCCAGCGCAGTTTGGCTAATAAAGGGTTAGTTGAAAAACATCGCTGCTATCAACGTTAAGAAGTGGCAACCTAATTAATAAGCAGTAAATAGCCATTAATGGCCTGAAGTAAACCGCCTAGTGTTCTACGCTAGGCGGAGTATTCCCTACTCATAATAGTAATAATAGAAAGTAAGAGGGTTATTGTATGAAAGCCAAGACACTCCCTACCGCCATCGCCATGACGACTGCACTTTCCGCCAGTTTGTTGGCAGTCTCTAGCGTTGATAATCACGCCCAGGCGCAAGAGGAAGAATTCCGTTGGAAAATGGTCACCTCCTGGCCGAAAAATTTCCCAGGTGTTGGTCAGGGACCCGAGCGGTTATCCCAGCTGGTCGATGAAATGTCGGATGGCCGCCTGACCATTGAAGTCTTCGGTGCTGGCCAGTTGGTACCGGGGTTTGAGGTGTTTGACGCCGTTTCTGACGGTACCGCTGAGCTAGGCCACTCCGCCTCCTACTACTGGAAAGGCAAAGCGCCTGCTGCGCAGTTCTTTGCTGCCGTGCCGTTTGGCATGAATGCACAAGAGATGAACGCTTGGCTAAGCTATGGCGGCGGTATGGAGTTGTGGAACGAGCTCTACGATGACTTCGGCGTTGACGTCATGGTGGCGGGTGCCTCAGGCGTGCAGATGGGCGGCTGGTACAACAAAGAGATCAATTCGGTTGCCGACCTCGACGGACTGAAAATGCGTATGCCGGGCCTGGGTGGCGAAGTGATGAGCCGCATGGGGGTCGCGATTGTGAATATGCCGGGTGGCGAGATCTTTACTTCGCTGCAATCCGGTGCGATTGACGCAACAGAGTGGATTGGCCCTTACAACGACCTGGCATTCGGACTACATCAAGCCGCCGACTATTATTACTACCCAGGCTGGCACGAGCCGACGGTCATGTTTGAGGCGATTGTCAACGAAGAGGCTTTCGCGGAGCTGCCAGCGGATTTGCAGGCGATCCTGCGTACCGCTATTAGCGACATTAACCAGAGCGTACTGGATGAGTACACCGCACGTAACAACGATGCGCTGGAAACCCTGGTGAACGAGCACGATGTTGAGCTACGCCGCATTCCCGATGACGTACTGGCCCAGGCGCGTGAGCACTCTCAAGATGTGGTCGCCGAGCTGGCTGAATCGAGCGAATTAGCTACGCGTATCTATGACTCCTATCAAGCGTTCCAGGAGAAGGTCGAGGATTACCACGCCATCTCCGAGCAGGCGTATTACAACGCCCGCAACCCGGAAGGTGACACCGCGCAATAGTTTGCCGTGCTTGATACACACTAACGAGCCGCCTTCGGGCGGCTCGTTAGTGTGTTTGGTATGTACGTTTTCGGCAGCATAAGTCGCCCAGCTTGGGTATCCTAGGCGTACAGTGACGTTTTTGCCGTGAAGGAGCCCCATGTCTACCCATTCCCGTCTTCGCAATGTGCTTACCATCGCCGGCTCCGATCCCTCGGGGGGCGCCGGGCTGCAGGGAGATCTAAAAACCTTTTCAGCCCTTGGCGTTTACGGCACCAACGTGATTACCGCGGTGATTGCCCAGAATACCTGCAGGGTGGCCTCGGTGTACCCCGTTTCGCCTCAGGCCATACGCGAGCAGTTGGAACACCTGCTGGATGATGTGGTGATAGACGCGGTTAAAATTGGCATGGTGGCGAGCCGTGAAGTCGCCGAGGTTATTGCTGATGTGCTGCGTCAGCGCCGCCCACGCTGGATTGTGCTCGACCCTGTGATGGTCGCCAAGAGCGGGGATGTTCTGGTCGACGACGCCGGTATTCATGCAGTCCGCGATATTCTCGTGCCGCTAGCCGATGTGATTACCCCCAATCTGCCGGAAGCCGCTGTATTGCTCGACACGCCGTCGCCCACCAGTTTAGACGCCATGGAAGCGATGCTGCCGGGGTTAACGCAATTGGGCGCGCCCTATGTGGTGCTGAAAGGCGGCCATCTGCGCGGGGAAACCTGCCCAGACTTGCTGGCAACCCCCAATGGTCATGAGTGGTTGCCCGCCTCGCGAATCGATACCGACAATTTGCACGGTACCGGCTGTGCGCTCTCCTCAGCGATCGCCGCCTGCTTGGCGAAGCTACCCGTGGATGCCGAAGGGGATGCCCCGGTAGCCGCTATCAGTGATGCCAAGCAGTGGCTGCACGCAGCCCTGGAGGCGAGCGTGCGCTTAAACGTGGGGAAAGGACGCGGCCCGGTGCACCATTTTCACGCTTGGTGGTGATGCTAGCTGTAGCCAGTGGCATTTGGGCAACAGTGCTTGCGAGAATGGACATTGCACACCATGCTAAGGAGTGTTTGCTTAACGGCTTGTAAGGCTGAGCTGCTCAGCCGAGGAGCGTTTCGCCATGCCTCGCACCATTCTGTTTGCCACCGATCTTTCCGCTGATAATCGCGCCGCTTTTGCTCGGGCGTTACGTTTGGCCTATGCCCAGGGTGTTCAGCTAGACGTGCTGCACGTGTTGGATCCTTACCTACCCAGACGTGTGCTGCTGGATGTCGAGAGCGCGGTAGTGGAAGACATCACTACCATGTTGACGGATCTACGCGAAGACTACGCCCTAGAGGCGCCGAAAACGCTGATCCAGACCGTGACCGGCTCGCCTCACGTTGAAATCGTCCGCGAAGCTCATGAGCGCAACGCCGAGCTGATTGTGCTGGGCATGCATCGCAAGCGCGGGCAAAAAGACCTGCTGGCGGGTACCACGGTAATGCGCGTGCTGCGCAGTGCACCATGCCCTGTGGTGGTCTCTTCTCACCAGCCGACCCAGCCCTGGCAGCATATTTTGGTGCCCATCGATTTTTCACTGACGGCGCGGCATACCTTGAAAGAGGCGCTGATTCGCTTCCCTGAAGCCACGCTGACACTGTTGCACGCCTGGACACTGCCCGGCGAGCGCGAGTTGGGTTCGCAAGCCTATTACGCCCATTGGCGTGAACATGAAGTGCAGCGCCTGCGTGAGCAGTTGAGTAACGAAGTCGATAGCCTGATGCGCGAGTTAGAAGGAGTTCCCGATGTGGAGTTGGTGTTAGAACAAGGCGCGCCCTGTGATGTGCTGCAAGCATATATGAAGCGCCACACGCCCGATCTCGTGATGATCGGCAGTCGCGGTCAGCCCCACCACACCAGCCAGCTAACCGAGATGCTCCTGTGTGAACCGCACTGCGATTTAATGCTCTGCCGTGCCTGGTAAGTGGGTGGTGTTAATAATCAGTAGTGAACGGCCAATCATATATATTGTACGGAACCTTTATATGGTGTGTTGGTATGTATAGATATACTGCCATGAGGAGGTTCTATGTCTATATGCTTATTAGGGGCTAGGCGCGCCATACAATGGTCACTGCTGTTAGCTGGCCTATCGCTAACGCCTTGGGCGATGGCCAACAGTGTGACGGAAAAAGGCGAAGTGTTTGAGCGCACGGTAGAGGAGCACGGCCAGCGCTATAGCCTTATTGGTAGTGGCGTGTTTCGCTACATGATCTGGACGGCCTATGCGGGCGCCTACTACCAGGCAGGCGAATCCGAGCCACAGCCGTTGAGTGACGTTCCAAGGCGTTTGGAGCTTGCTTATTTCCATGCCATCGACGCCCCTGACTTCTCTGAAGCCACCACAGAAAGCCTTCAGAAGAGCCTCACCGCCTATGAATTTTCCCAGTTGGAAGCAGAGGTTGAGGCATTTAACCAAAGCTACCAGGACGTCAAGCCGCAAGATCACTATGTGCTAAGTTGGGACGGTGACACGCTGCGCCTGGCGCTAAACGGCGAAACATTATATGAGGGTGGTAACGCAGAGCTGGCTAGCGCCATGTTCGGTATCTGGCTGGGTGAGCGGCCTTTGGGTGAAGATTTTCGCAATGCCCTGCTAGGGAAAAATTAACGAGCGGTCGTTATAATGGCCGTTTGCTAGTGGGGAGAGAGACGTTTTGAAGGCACTCATTCAGCGCGTGAAGCGCGCCAGCGTGGAAGTGGAGGGCGAAATCGTCGGCAGTATCGACCATGGACTGCTGGCGCTGATAGGAGTGGAGAAGCACGATGACGGGACTAGCGTGGAAAAACTGCTGCACAAGCTCCTCCACTACAGGGTATTCAGCGACGCCGAAGGTAAAATGAATCACAACCTGCAGCAGGTGAACGGTGGTCTGTTGCTCGTCTCCCAGTTCACCCTGGCGGCGGATACCCGTAAGGGGCTGCGGCCGGGCTTCTCCAGCGCCGCTCCTCCCGCCCAGGGTGAAGAGCTGTTCAACTTGCTGGTTACCCAGACCCGTACTGCCTGGCCGCACGTCGCCACCGGTGAATTTGGCGCCGATATGCAGGTGGCGCTAATTAACGACGGCCCGGTAACGTTTTTGTTGGAAAGCTAGTTGTTTACTTTGCAAATATCCTTCGCTGGAAAGGAGAGTCGTCATTACATCGAATACTCAGCCACCCACTTGCTGGATCGTTGCTGGGCCTAATGGAGCCGGTAAGACGACCTTCGCACTTCATTATCTCTCTCAGGTAGCGCATTGCTCCCGGTTTATCAATGCTGACTTGATTGCTGCAGGGCTCTCTCCGCTGGCGCCAGAGCGGGAGCTACTAACCGCTAGCAGAATTTTCTTGGGCGAAGTTCAACAGGCAATTGAGGAAAGGGATGACTTTGCCTTTGAAACAACGCTATCTGGACGAGGCTATATGCGTCTGGTGAAACAACTGCTATCAGAGGGTTGGCGCGTAGAGTTAGTTTATCTAGCCCTACCTTCCGTCGAAATGTCACGTCTACGCGTTGCAGAGCGTGTTTCACATGGCGGCCACGATATTCCTTCGAAAGACATTCAGCGCCGATTTCCGCGAAGTTTGCGCAACCTATTAACGCTATTTGCGCCATGTGTTACTCGCGCTCGTTGTTTTATGAATGATGGCGATATGCCAGAACTTGTCTTTGAGCAGCGTGGAAGCAAACGAGATATAATCAATGATCCGTATTTTCAATTAATCTGTAAGGAGTCAGCGTCATGAGCCAGCTTGCACCCGACACGCAGGAAATGCTCAACAGCCTTCGTGCCGCTGTGACAGAAACATTGGAGCGTAAGCGTCGACTTGGCCAGTACGCGGTTATTTGGAAAGACGGCAAACCTGAGTTGGCAGGTGGTGACGCTCCCGAGAACCAAATAGACATCTCACATCCCCAGGGTTCCTCTACGAGCTAATGATCAGGCATTCCAATTCCACGACGGCCCGGTAACGTTTTTGTTGGAAAGCTAGCCCTATTGTTGAGTATTCGCTTTCCGCTAGCTAGCCGTCTCTTCACTGGCGAGCAGTTCTGCTTCCATTGTCTCCAACGCCTCTTCGGCGCTGAGCCACTGCCGCTCTGATTCATCCAGGCGCGCTTTAATCTCTGCCTGCTGACTCAGCGTCTTGGTCAGTTCGGCTTTGCGGCTGCTGTCAGTGTAGAGCTCAGGGTCTGCCAGCACTTGTTCCACCTTATCAAGCTCGTGCTGGGCCTTCTCCATGGCTTTTTCTGCCTGGTCGCGCTGCTTTTTCAGTGGGCGCAGCTTCTCGCGCAGTTCGGCAGCCGCTTTGCGGGATGCTTTACGCGCTTCTCGGCTGTCGCCGCTAGGCTGCTGGTTCTGGCGCTCGGCTTTTTCACCGCGGGAATCCCGACGGCTCTCTTCCAGGCGCGCTTTAAGCCAAGCCCGGTAATCTTCCAAATCACCATCGAAGGGCTCGACACGGTGATCCGCCACCCGCCAGAACTCATCGACCGTGGCGCGCAGTAAGTGACGGTCGTGGGAGACCAGAATAACCGTGCCTTCGAAGCTTGCCAGCGCTTGGGTCAGCGCCTCGCGCATCTCTAAGTCCAGGTGGTTGGTGGGCTCATCGAGCAGCAGCAGGTTGGGTTTTTGCCAAGCGACGAGGGCCAGCGCCAGGCGGGCTTTCTCACCTCCAGAGTAGTTGGCGACTGTGCCGAAGGCGTCATCGCCCTTAAAGCCAAAGCCGCCCAGGAAGTTGCGGATATCCTGATCGCTGGCGGTGGGCGAGAGGCGCTGGACATGCACAAAGGGCGTCGATGAAACATCCAGGCTCTCAAGCTGATGCTGAGCAAAATACCCAATCGCCAAATGCTCGCCGGGTACGCGCTTGCCGTTAAGCAGCTCAAGCTCCCCGGTGAGCGACTTAATCAGCGTCGATTTACCCGCCCCGTTGGGGCCTAACAGGCCAATGCGGCTACCGGGCAGCAGGGTGACGTTGACCTTGTCTAGTTGAATGTTGTCGTCACTGCCGTCGCCCTTTTTACCGCGATAGCCTAGCTGCGCCTGGTCAAGCACCAGCAGAGGATGCGAGGTTTTATCGGCGGCGGGCAGCGTAAAGTGGAAGGGGGAGTCCACATGGGCGACGGCGATATCTTCCATGCGCTCGAGCATTTTTACCCGGCTTTGTGCCTGCTTGGCCTTGGTCGCCTTGGCTTTAAAGCGGGCGATAAAGCGTTCGATCTCTTCCCGGCGAGCCTGCTGCTTGGCGGCTTCAGCCTGCTGCAGAGCAAGCTTTTCGGCGCGAGTGCGCTCGAATTGGGAGTAATTGCCGCGGTATAGCTCCAGGGTTTGGTGGTGCATATGCACGATGTGATCGCATACGGCATCTAAAAAGTCACGGTCGTGGGAAATCAGCAGCAGGGTGCCAGGATAGCGGGTTAGCCACTGCTCCAACCACAGCAGGGCATCTAGATCCAGGTGGTTGGTAGGCTCATCCAGCAGCAGTAGATCGGAAGGCATAAACAGCGTACGAGCAAGATTGACCCGCATCCGCCAGCCGCCGGAAAACGCCGAGAGCGGGCGGGCGAGGTCAGCCTGGACGAAGCCCAGCCCCACCAGCAATTGCGCCGCACGCGACTCCGCACGGTAGCCATCCAGGGTCTCAATCAAACCGTGCAGTTCGGCTTCGCGGTGGGCTTGCCCGGCTTCCTGGGCGGCCAATAAGTCAGCTTCTGCTTGGCGTAGCGCCAAGTCGCCATCGAGTACATACTCGATAATTGGGCGGTCGAGGGCGTCAACTTCCTGGGCCATATGCGCAATGCGCTGGCCGCCACTCATCTCGACATCGCCCTGGTCGGGCGCAAGCTCGCCGAGCAGCAGTTTGAATAGGCTCGATTTACCGGCGCCGTTTGCCCCGATAATCCCGGCCTTTACCCCGTTATTAAGGGTAATGTCCGCGTTGTCGAGTAGCGTTTGCGTGCCGCGTTGCAAGGCGACTTGGCGCAGTGCGATCATGCCTTCTCCCGAAGAAAGTGGGTCATTTGATGCGAGATTCTATTACGCTTGATTCTACCCGATTGCAGCGCCTACAGCAGACACCGTTATGGGATTTTGCACTGACGCTCTACGCTAGACCCGGCGTTGAAGCGGCCTGCCTGAAGCTTCAAGAGGAGGCCGGGCTGGATGTGTGCGAGATGCTGTTGCATTGCTGGCTCTACTCTTGCGGTCTGGAAGCCGAACCTAGAGCGCTGGCTTACCAGCGTGAGCAGCGTCACCTTTGGCAGTGCCATGTAACGGAGGTATTGCGTGGGTTACGCCAAGACTTAAAAGCCTCAGCGGCAGCAAGCGAGTCCGTAAAAGCGCTGCGCGAGACCATCAAACAGGCCGAACTGATGGCTGAGCGTGAGAACCTTCAACGTTGGCAAGCGTGGGCTTCGGCCTCGCCCAGCGATGAGGAACGTGTGGTTAACGTTGTTGAAATGTCGCTAGATGTAGATAAGTGGCTGCTAAAACAACTGTTTTTAGGAAGGTGTGCCCGTCAAGGCGAGGGGAGTATAAAGGAGCAAAATGAGTGGCTTGATTCGCTACAAACGCTTACTTGCCAGCTTGACCCTCACCAAGGAGCGCGCTAGCCTGAAATTAAGCTGTATTTGAAATACCTAGCGCTATTCGCCCGCTAGAACGCAGTATAGAGCAGCACCATTGCCGGTTGGCGAACACCGGTTAGCGAACAACAGTGTCGTGTTGAGATACGCGAGGCTTATCCAGGTTCTTGCGCACTCGTAAAGCGCGCTTACCACTGCAAGGGGAACACCGCATGAAGGCAAGCAAATTCGTTTCTACACGTTCTGTAACTACAAAGTCTGTAACTACAAAGTTAATGACCACGGCAAGTGTGGGTGCACTGCTGTTTGGTCTAAGCGCCGCTGCTCAAGCAGACAACTGGCGCTATGCTCACGAGGAGTATGAAGGCGACGTTCAAGATGTCTTTGCCTATGCTTTTAAAGAGTATATTGAAGATAACTCAGACCACACCGTGCAGGTTTACCGCTTTGGTGAGCTGGGTGAGTCTGACGACATTATGGAGCAGACTCAGAACGGTATCCTGCAGTTTGTAAACCAGTCGCCTGGCTTTACCGGTGCGCTCATTCCGGAAGCACAAATCTTCTTTATTCCTTACCTGCTACCGACCGACGAAGAGACCGTACTGACGTTCTTCGACGAAAGTAAGGCTATCAACGAGATGTTTCCTGAGCTTTACGCCGAGCAAGGCCTAGAGCTGCTGAAGATGTATCCGGAAGGCGAAATGGTCGTGACGACCGACGAGCCGATTAGCTCACCGGAAGATATGGATAATAAGAAAATCCGTACCATGACCAACCCGCTGCTGTCGGAGACCTACGACGCCTTTGGTGCAACGCCGACGCCGTTGCCTTGGGGTGAAGTCTACGGTGGTCTGCAGACCGGCATCATTGATGGTCAAGAGAACCCGATTTTCTGGATTGAGTCTGGCGGTTTGTACGAAGTGTCTCCGCACCTGACGTTTACCGGTCACGGCTGGTTCACTACTGCGATGATGGCCAACCAGGACTTCTACGAAGGTTTGTCTGAAGAAGATCAAACGTTGGTGAATGAAGCCTCTGAAGCTGCCTATGACCACACTATCGAGCATATCAAAGGCTTGGCTGAAGAATCATTAGCGAAAATTCAGGAAGCATCTGATGAAGTGACGGTGACACGTCTCGACGAAGAGCAAATTCAAGCTTTCCGTGAGCGTGCCCCGCAGGTTGAAGAAGCCTTCCTGGAAATGACTGGTGAAGGTGGTCAAGAGCTGCTCGAGCAGTTTAAAGCTGACCTTGAAGCCGTAACAAACGAGTAATCATCCTTAAAGCCGCATTGGCGAACGGTTGATTGATCAAGGGGCAGCAAAGGCTGCCCCTTTTTGTTTTGCGGCGGTTAGGCGGGGGCTACTCGGGCTGGGGTTTGACATCGTTACCGTTGGGTTACGTACATCTAGCGTTGAATCATCGGCGGCCGCAAGCCGTTACGCTTTAGTTAACTCCTCGCCTTGCACGAGGTAAGACTTGTCTAGCAGCTCTGGTTTAGGCAAGTTGGGAAATAGGCGGGTTTTGACGAGATAGCTTGGATTGAGATAGCTCTGGAATAACGCTGTGTTTATTGTGCCTACGGCACGTAACTGTTGCCGTTAGAGCCGTTCAAAAGGAGTCCGGCCATGACCGATGACGAGATGGAAAAGAGTTACCGTTCCGGCTTGCCGGGGGTACTAGGCGTGATCGACACTGCAATTAGCAAAATAGAAGCCGTGATTCTCGCGATGGGTGTTTTGCTAATGGCGCTGAATACGGTCACCAACGTGGTTGCCCGCTTTGTATTTGGCAACAGCATCATGTTCTCCGGTGAGCTAAACCGCATTTTGATCATCATGATTACCTTTGCGGGTATTGGCTATGCAGCCCGTCATGGTCGTCATATTCGCATGTCGGCTATCTATGATGCGCTGCCGGTAGGTGGGCGCAGAGCGCTAATGATCTGCATCGCGCTGTTCACATCGCTAGTGATGTTTTTCCTGCTCTACTATTCGATCGTTTATATCCTGGATCTGCATAGCAAAGGCAGGGTGTTGCCCTCCTTGGGCTTGCCGGTGTGGATCATTTACCTATGGGTGCCGATGGGCTTTTTAATCACCGGTATTCAATACTTGCTGACCGCGGTTAAAAACTTCACGTCCCACGATGTCTATCTCTCGACGGGCGTGGTGGATGGATATAAAGACACCGAAACAGAAGTCTAACGCGGGGCATTGCACCCTAGGGGAACAGCTATGACGACAATAATGGTCACCACCATGATTGCCCTGCTGCTGCTGGGCTTTCCAATGATGATTCCGCTGATTACCGCTGCGGTAATCGGCTTCTATATGATGTTTAACGGCTTCGGCCAGATGGATACGCTGATCCAGCAGATGATGGCGGGTATACGCCCAGCCTCACTTATTGCGGTTCCCATGTTTATCCTTGCCGCTGATATCATGACCCGCGGGCAGTCCGCTAACCGATTGATTGATATGGTGATGGCGTTTATCGGCCATATTAAAGGCGGCTTGGCGGTGAGCACGGCGGCTTCTTGTACGCTGTTTGGCGCCGTATCTGGCTCTACCCAGGCAACCGTGGTCGCTGTCGGTTCGCCGCTGCGTCCGAAAATGCTCAAAGCGGGCTACTCAGACTCTTTCACGCTGGCGCTGATTATCAATTCCAGCGATATTGCGTTTTTGATTCCGCCTAGTATCGGCATGATCATTTACGGGGTTATCTCGGGCACCTCTATCGGCGAGCTATTTATTGCCGGGATTGGGCCAGGGTTAATGATCCTGGTTATGTTCTCGATTTACTGCATTATCTACGCCATCGTTAAAGATGTACCTACTGAAGCAAAATCGAGCTGGAAAGAGCGCGCAGTAGCGGTTCAGCAGGCTCTTTGGCCTCTTGGCTTTCCGGTCATTATTGTGGGTGGTATTTACGGCGGTATCTTCAGCCCGACTGAAGCTGCTGCAGCTTGTGTGCTGTATGCCATTTTGCTTGAGTTTGTGGTCTTCCGCTCACTTAAGATGAACGACATTTATGCCATCGCCAAATCTACCGGCTTGATTACCGCCGTTGTCTTTATCCTGGTCGCGGTGGGTAATGGCTTCTCATGGATCATTTCGTTTGCTCAGATTCCGCAAATGATTCTGGAGGCGGTGGGTGTCAACGAAGCTGGCCCCACGGGCGTATTGATTGCTATCTGTATCTCCTTCTTTGTGGCCTGTATGTTTGTTGATCCGATAGTGGTCATTCTGGTGCTAACGCCTATTTTCGCACCCGCCATTGCGGCGACTGGCCTGGATCCTGTGTTGGTGGGTATTTTGATTACCTTGCAGGTGGCGATAGGGTCGGCAACCCCGCCCTTTGGATGCGATATTTTCACCGCTATTGCGATTTTCAAGCGCCCCTATTGGGATGTGATCAAAGGCACCCCGCCGTTTATTTTCATGCTGATTTTAGCGGCTGCACTGCTGATCATGTTCCCGCAAATTGCGCTGTTCCTGCGCGATGTCGCCTTCCGCTAAACAGCCACAAGGAGTACGCGAATGTTTAATCGCATTTTAGTCCCGGTGGATGGTTCAAAAGGCGCCTTAAGGGCGCTGGAAAAAGCGGTGGGTCTGCATATGCTAACCGGCGCTGAGCTCTATTTGCTGTGCGTGTTTAAACACCACAGCTTGCTGGAGGCCTCGCTCTCTATGGTGCGGCCCAACCAGCTGGATATCCCTGACGATGCGCTAAAAGAGTACGCCACCGAGATCGCTGTGCACGCAAAATCTCATGCGATTGAGCTTGGCGCTGACAGTGCTCGCGTGCGTGCTTTTGTGAAGGGCGGGCGACCCTCGCGCATTATTGTGCGCTTTGCCCGTAAGCGGGAGTGCGATCTGATCGTGATTGGTGCCCAGGGCACCAATGGCGAGAAGAACCCGCTGCTAGGCAGCGTTTCTCAACGGGTGGCGGGTGCAGCACACTGCCCCACGCTGGTGGTCTAAATCCGCTAAACCTCTCTCCCATTTTGTGGTCTTATTGGCGCCCACCTCCCCGAAGATGCAGCTCGGGGCGGTGGGTGTTAGTCTTTATATGACACTGATCGGCGTACGGCGCCGCTATAAAAAGGATCTTTCATGAAACAACTGCTCTCTACTACAGCTCTGACAGGTTTGCTTTTGGTTGCCCCTTTTGCCGCGGCAGCGCCCGAAACCGATGAACAGCGCTTGGCTTACAGCCTGGGTGTGACCCTGGGTGAAAGCATGCAGGCAGACATCGAAGACCTCGACTTGGATGCGTTCCACGACGGCATGAGCGATGTGTTTGAAGGTAATGACCTGGCGCTCAGTGAAGAAGAGATGACCGAAGCGTTGATGGCGTTCCAAGAGCAATCCATGCAAGCGCGTGAAGCGGAAGCTGAAGAGATGGCACAGAAAAACCTCGAAGAGGGCGAAGCTTTCCTAGCCGAGAACGCTGAGCGCGAAGAAGTGACCGTGACTGACTCTGGCCTGCAGTATGAAGTGCTTGAATCTGGCGATGGTGCCACGCCTGGCCCTGAAGATACCGTCGAAGTGAATTACGAAGGCATGCTGCTGGATGGCACCGTTTTCGATAGCTCTTTTGAGCGCGGTGAGTCCGTCAGCTTCCAGACCAATCAGGTGATCGAAGGCTGGCAGGAAGCGCTGCAGATGATGAGCGTTGGCGATAGCTGGATGCTCTATATCCCTGCGGATATTGCTTACGGCAAAAATGGTCAAGGGCCGATCGGGCCTAACGAAGTACTGACCTTCCGCGTTGAACTGCTAGGCGTCGAATAAGGGATGACTTCAACCCCCTCTTCTAACCTGCATTCTCTCGCTCAGGCACTGGTTTGCTTAGGTCTATGCACGCCGCTGCTAGCGCAGGCAGAGACGGACAGTGAGCCTGAGGATTTGCCCGCCCTGAGTGCTGCGAGTGAGCAGGCCAGCGTAGTGGGAGTATCGTCGGGCGGTTATATGGCGACCCAGCTAGCGGTGGCTTGGCCCGAGCGGTTTAGTGGCCTAGGTGTACTGGCAGCAGGGCCCTGGAGTTGCGCGCAGGGCTCGCTGAGTTTGGCGCTTAATCAATGCATGATGACCCGCCGTGGCGTGCCTTCGCTGGATGAATTGGAGGCTCGCCACCAGCGCTATATTGAGCTTGAACAGGTTGGCAGCACTGAGGCGCTTAGCCAGCTCAGGGCCTACTTATGGCACGGTGAAGAGGATGAAGTGGTTGAGCCACAGCTCGGCGACCTGCTTGCTGAGCAGTGGCAGCAGTGGCTTGCTTCGCCTGATCAGCTACGCGTTGCGCGCAGTGAAAATGCGGGACATGGCTGGCCGATACGCTTACCCAGTGAAGCGGCTCCCGGGCCCCAGGAGTGGGGCGATTGCCGACAGGGTGGCGGTAGTTTCCTGTTATCCTGCGATGACGATATTGCTGGAGAAATGCTGGATTGGCTCTACCCCGAACGAGCAGCCTCGGACGCTGGCGAGTCTAGTCGTGAGCCAGAGGATGAGCAAGGGGGCGAACTAGTCGCGTTTGATCAGTCAGAGTTTGCGGTCAAGGGCCTAGCGGACACCGGCTATGTGTTTATACCTGAAGGCTGTGATGCGGGGGAGTGCCCGGTAACGCTGGCGCTGCACGGCTGCCAAATGAACGCAGAGGCCATTGGCGATACGTTCATACGCTACACCGGGCTTAATGCCTGGGCGGCAGCGCATCAGCAAATCGTGCTCTATCCTCAGGCAGAAAGCAGTATGGCGAACCCCCAGGGCTGCTGGGATTGGTGGGGGTTTGCTGAAAGTACCTGGCAGTTAAGCCCCCAGCACGATACCCGTAGCGGTACCCAAATTGGCGCGCTGCTGGCGATGCTGGATCGTTTACAGGCGGCACCTGAACAAGCCGATTAAGAAGAGACTTCGCTTAACCGTCTAGTTCGCTCTCTAATGCGGAAACTAAACCATGCGGGGTCGGTGAGTAGAGCACTCGCTGAAGAATATCGCCCTCGCGATTAACCAAAAAGAGCGAAGCGCTGTGATCAATGGTGTAGTCCATTGCTGAATCCGGCGCTTCGACTTTCCGCCATATCACCCCATAGCGTGAGGCGACATCCTCAAGCTGTTCCTGACTGCCCACCGCGCCGATAAACTCCTCGCCGAAAAAGCCCATGTACTCCTGCATGCGCGCGATGGTGTCGCGTTCGGGGTCAACGGTGACCATCACCGGCACTACACGCTCGCGCTGCTCCTCAGAGAGCTGGGCCAGGGCTTGACGCTTAACCGATTGGGTCATGGGACAAATGTCGGGACAGTAGGTGTAGCCAAAGGAGAGTATCGCGACTTGATCTTCATCTAACTGGGTTAACGAGAAATCACCCTGGGTAGAGGGCAGTTCAACTGGGCCTCCTACCGGTTCGCCCTCTTTGGGGGCGAAGGCATACTGATAGAGGCCTATACCGCTGACCACCAGTAAAGCCGCGACTAAACCGGTGCCTAGCCATAAGGGTTTCCTTGCCATATGCGTTAACTCCGAATTACGTCAAAATCGAACCAACTGCCTACCTTGCCTTCTGCGGTTTCCAGTATGACACGTGCACGCCAAGGCATAACGCTTTGAGTGCAAATCCCTACTTGGCCGTGACCTTGAAAATGGCCGGGTGCACCTGCGCTAAGGGCAAAACGGTGGAGCCCCAAATCCATATCTCGACCAATAAAATCTACCTCGACCTGGGTGGCCGTTACACCATCGACTTCCACTTCCAGTGGTAATATCTCTAGTGCATCGATTCGCCCATTTGCCTGAACCGCGAACGTGATGCGGCCCTTATCGCCCAAGGTGGCGGAGCAGGGCGCTGCATGCAGGTTACAGCTTGATGTGGGTGGAAACCATGTCACATCACTGTCGCGGTGGAGCCAATGTGAAAAGGCATACCACGCGCAGGCCGCTAGCGCCAAGCCAGTGACCAATATCAGTACCCTTAAGGCAGGAAAGCCCGCTGAGTGTGCAGGTTTTGATGTCATCTTCATGGCAGAATAATCGCTACGCAAGCCGTGGGGCGGGGAATCATTGCCATGGTAACAGTAATCGCACCGATATCGCTGTGCTGGGATGTCGCAGGCAAAAGGGACATAAATGGAGAGTATCACTGGCGCTTTAGGCCCACTATTTCTGTTGATCTTACTGGGCGCCGTGCTTGGCTATTGGCGCTGGCCCAGCGACACCTTTTGGCCGCAGATGGAGCGGCTGATCTACTTTGTGCTGTTTCCCGCCATGCTGGTAAGCACCTTGGCCACTGCGGATGTAAGCCGAGTGCCGGTCGGCCGCTTGGCGCTGGTGCTGCTGGGCGCGATGGCGCTGTTTGGCTTGCTGCTCTGGCGTTTACGTGGCTGGCTACAGCTAACGCCTGCGGCGTTTACGTCGGTATTTCAAGGCGCGGTACGTTTTAATACCTATGTGGGCGTTGCTGGCGCCGCCGCGCTACACGGCAGCTTAGGAGCGACCACCGCAGCCGTCGCCGTGGCACTAATGGTGCCAGTAGTTAACGTGATGTGTGTGGCCAGCTTTGTCGCCGCTGGCACACTCGGCGGTGCTAGCGTAGGTAAAAGTGCGATGGCGCTGATTAAAAACCCATTGATCCTTGCCTGCTTGGCGGGCATTGGTCTGAACCTTACGAACGTTGGTTTGCCCGGCTGGAGTCAAGATACGGTAGAGCTACTGGGGCGTGCGGCGCTGCCGTTGGGGTTGGTGGCCGTGGGTGTGGCGCTGCGCCCAGCGGCACTGCTACGCATTGACCGCGGCGTGCTGGCCACCAATGGCGTTAAACTGCTGCTCATGCCCGCGCTGGTATTGGCATTCACCTGGATCTTGCAGCTGGATCCCGTAAGCCGCGACGTAGCGCTGCTGTTTGCAGCACTGCCCACCGCCACCTCGGCGTATATCCTAGCCCGCCAACTGGGTGGCGATGCCGAGTTGATGGCGGCGATCATTACGGGCCAAACCCTATTGGCCATGCTCACCCTGCCTTTTTGGCTGCAGCTGGTTAGTTGACAGCGAGGCTGCAAAACTAAATAAAAAATATTCGCATTTGTATTGACGAGGTAAATGAGAACCATTACAGTGTGGTTGTCAGCGTTTGATGAGACGCTGACAACCAGGACAGCTGTTGATTTCAGAATCAGCGCCAGTTTACTGTCATGGTTTCTCCCTCTCATTGCTAGTCACGGTCTTTTTGCCGCTCCAATGGAGCGGCTTTCTTTTTTATGGGTTCCAGTTTCTTATTCATCTCCTGCGGGTGCGATCTTTGCTATCAGCAAGTGGTAATAAAAAATATTCGTATTTGTATTGACGCGGTAAATGAGAACTATTACATTGTGGTTGTCAGCGTTTGATGAGACGCTGGCAACCAGGACAGAAACCGCCAGTTTCCTGTCATGGTTTCTCCCTCTCATTGCTAGTCACGGTCTTTTTGCCGCTCCATTGGAGCGGCTTTCTTTTTTCTACCCCTCTATCATTCATCATCCCGCTTCTAGTGCCCCAGATTAAAAGGTGCTGCCCGTTAACGCCTGAGACTCACCATTTGATTGATGCTGACGCCATTGCGCAAATGAAGAAGGGCGTGATCACCGGGCATCAGGCGTTCTTCACTGCCGAGGCGCTGACCAATATTGCCGAGACCACGCTGGCGTTAGCGTTTCATCCAAGTGTTTAACTCATCGAAGAATGCAAGGCACTGACTGAGTTGATCAATTTCAATAAACTCATCGGGCTTATGGGCTTGGCGAATAGAGCCGGGCCCTAGAATCACCGAAGGGATGCCTCCCTCGATCTCGAACACGCCGCCTTCTGAGCCATAAGATACCTTGCCGCCACGCTCGGGAAGAATGGGTTCAAGCTTCTTGAACATATCGCTGTCGGTGGCATCGCCCATGGCGGGGTAGGCAAATAACTGTTGCCACTCAATGGCGGAATCGGCTGATTGGCGCTGCATTTCGGGGAGTAGGGCAGTCTCTATATCGCGGATCAGTGCTTGAATGTCCGTGGCGGCTGCGTCCTGATCAATGCTGCGTAGCTCAAAGGTAAAGCTGCAGGTATCAGGGGTAACGTTGGTCGCCACACCGCCTTCTATCATGGTGGTCAGCGTTGTGGCGTGGGGGACGGTAAAGTCTTGGTCGAAGGGGCCCTCTTGTTCATATCGTCGTGATCGCTCGGCGATCATGGTGATGATACGCGAGGCATACTCCACCGCATTGACGTGTTGAGGGGAGAACGATGAGTGGCCCCCTTCTCCGCGCACCGTCACCCGCATGGCGATTTTGCCCTTTTGGCCGTTGATCAGTTTCATTTCGCTGGGTTCACCGATAATCGCCAGAGCTGGTGGCACCTTGAGCTCGGCTAAGTGACGAGCAATGGCGGGGGCACCCAGGCAGCCTACTTCCTCATCATGAGAGAAGCAGAAATAGAAAGGTCGGTGTAGTTCGCCGTTGGCAAACGCCGGTGCCGCCGCCATAACGCAGGCTGCAAAGCCTTTCATATCGCAGGTACCACGACCAAACAAGCGGTTGCCGCGTTGCTCCATTTTGAAAGGGTCGCTCTGCCAGTTCTTCGGGTTGGCGGGTACGACGTCCGTATGACCAGAGAGGACGATGCCAGCTGCGTCGGCCGGCCCCAGGCGGGCGACTAAATTGGCCTTTTCGCCGCTCTCATCGGGCAGCACCGTCACATCCGCGCCAAGACTGGCGAAGAACCTCTCGATGTGATGAATAAGCTCGAGGTTGGAGTAAGCACTCGTTGTGTCGTAAGCGATAAGGTCGGTGAGGTGTGATATCGCGGCTTCCAACTGCGGGTGAGCGTTAGGCGTAGCACTAGCTTGCATAGCGTTAAATCCTTGGCAATAAGGGAATCTTTGGCTCAGACCTTGGCTTTTTTAAGCTGCTGACGAATCGTGACGACCACCACGAATATCGCCAGCGAAGCGAATAACCAGGTGATAGGTGACGACACCAGGATGCTTGGATCACCGCGAGAGAGCGCAAGGGCACGACGCAGGTTCTCTTCCAGCATCGGGCCAAGAATGAAGGCGATTAAAAAGGGGGCGGCGGGAATGGCAAACAGGAACATGAAAAAGCCAAATACGCCCATTGCCAGCAGTACGATGACGTCATACATGCTGTTGGAGATCGAAAAAATACCGAACACGCACAGAGCAAGCACGATCGGCGCCATTAAGCCGGGAGGAATCCGCGAGATATGCGAGAAAAAGCGCATCGTTGCTTTGCCAGCACCAAACAGCAAAACAGATGAGAACAGCATGCCTATAAACAGCATGTAAACCTCATGAAGGTTGTTCTCAAACAGCATGGGGCCTGGGGTCATACCGTGAATCATAAAGGCACCCAGCATCACGCCCGTAATCACATCGCCCGGCACGCCTAGCGCTAACAGCGGAATCATGGTGGAGCCACAGCAACCATTATTGGCGGACTCTGATGCCGCGATCCCTTCCAGTTCGCCCTTACCAAAGTTCTCGCGATTCTTTGAGCTACGCTGTGCTTCCCCGTAGGAGGAGAAAGCCGCCGCCGAAGGCCCTATGCCGGGAATTGCCCCCATCACGACACCAATCATGCTGCCTTTGAGCATTGCTTTTAAGGATTGGCGCAGCTCATCTCGCGTTACGCGGTTATCGCCCAGCTGCATGGGCTTATGGCTTTGGTTGTTACGAAAGACAATAATCTTAAGCAGCTCTGGGATCGCAAACAGTCCGATGAGCACGGGTGCAACGGCAAGACCGCTCTGCATATCCACAGTTAGATCAAAGCGGAACGAGCCGTACATATCTTCGCCCACGGTGGCTAACAGTAGCCCTAAGCAAGCCGACACAAGGCCAAGCAGCAGCGAACGCCCTGACACCCCAGAGACGGTGGTGAGCGCGAAAATCATCAGCATGAAATATTCGGGTGGCCCAATACGCAGTGCGAGTAGCGCCAGTGGCGCGGCAATAAAAATCAGTGAGAGATTGGAAATAAAATCCCCGGTACATGACGAATAGAGCGCCATGTTGAGGGCTTTGCCCGCCTTGCCTTGCTGGGCCAATGGGTAGCCGTCAAGGGTGGTGCAGGCCGCTGAAGCAGTACCTGGCGTCTTGATTAATATCGCGGATACCGAGCCGCCGTAGGTTGAGCCTTTGTACAGTGCGACGAGTAATAAAATACTCGGGATGGGCTGCATATAAAAAGTAAAGGGTAGCGCCAGCGTAACCGCCATGGTGCCGGTCATGCCGGGAATGGCACCGATTATCACGCCGCCCCAAATACCGGCGGCCATGATCAAAAAATTCTCAAGAGTGGCAACCGCCTGGAAGGCAACCAGCAGGTCGTTGAGCATAGTGGTCAGTCCTATACGCGGTAGATTAAATACCGATAGCCCTGAACAGGCTGCCGACAGGGAAACGCGTATTGAGTGCGCTGGAGAAAAATAGGTAGAGAACCAACGGGAGTGCGACGGCAACGATGGCCGCCACCACTTTGTGGCGCCAATACCCCGTCAGTATTAGCATCGCCATTAACAGCAGGATGCTCGATAGCAAAAAGCCTAGCAGCATCACTGAGCCGGTATAGAGCGCAAAGGCAAGTATCGTCCAGCCGAAGCGAGTGAACAGCGTGACAAGTGGCGTGTCACCGCGGATGGTGCTGGCATCTTCAGGGTCAGCGATTGCTTCGGTTTTGCGTGAAAAAGACAGCCCTACGAGCAGTATGCCCAGTGCCATGCCTAGCATGGAAACAGTGCGTGGCCACATATCAGGCGGTGGTGCAAACCCTGGAATAAAGCGCGGGCGGGGCACATAGGCTGGTATCAGTAAAAATAGAACGATACCGAACAGCACCGTAATAACTAAACCGCGAGTTATACCCATGACCCCTCCAGCAATGTAATGATGTAGACGTTGACGGCAACGTGCTTAACGCTGACTCACTCCAGATAGCCAAACTGTTCTGCTAAGGTGCGATAAAACTCATATTGCTCTTTTGCGTAGGTCTCCATATCGACGCTGCCAATAGTGGAAATTGAGCCACGGTCATCAGCACGACTGAGCCACATTTCGTCTTCAGCCACCTGTTCCATTACCTCTGCCCAGGTATTCATGACCTCTTCAGGTAGATCTGGCGGGCCATACAGCGCGCTCCAACCAATCACTTGCCCAGCTAGTTCATAACCCAACTCTTCAGCAGTCGGTACTTCCGGTAGTGCTTCCATGCGTTCTGGTGAGAACACCATTAACGGACGCATGTCACCGCTCTCGATATGCGGCATCAGAGATGCTGCCGCGATGGCGAGAAAATCAACATGCCCACCCAGTAATGCTGTTGCGAGTTCACCGCCCCCACGGTAGGGAATCAACGTTGCCGCCGTCAGCGGATCCATTTCCGCGTCAGCCAGTAGCGATTGCACCGTAAAGCCATCTATAGCGGTGGCGCCAGAGGCTGCATAACTCATCGCACCGGAGTCGTTTTCGATGCCTTCCAGCAAATCCTCAACGCTTTCATAGGGCGAGTCGTCGGCCACGGCAAGAATCATGGGTGTGGCTTCAAGCGGGCTGATAAAGGTGTATTCATCCCAATCAACACTGCTGTTTTCGTTTACCGCCGGAGACAGGGCCATGCCTACGCGGGCTAAGAGCAAGGTGTAACCATCGGGGGAGGAACCAGACACATCGCGAGCGCCGGTCATTCCACCTGCGCCGGCTTGATTGACGACCGTGACAGGCTGTCCTAAATATTCGCGAGCCGACTCCGCTAGAGCCCGACCGGCCAGGTCGGAGGCGCCGCCGGGGCCATAAGGGACTACCAGTGTGACGGGCTCGGATGGGTAGCTCTGAGCATAGGCAGTGGAGGCAGCGAGAAGCGTTGCCGCCGCTAAGCTAAAGGTGAGTTTCATACTTGTCTCCGCAGTGGTTGTTGCATAGCTGTTATTGAATGGCTGTTATTGAAGGACTGAGTAACGAGCATTATTTGAATCCAGCGCTTTAAACATAGACAGGTATGAAAATTGTTGCAACAATTCAATTTAGTATTCACATATGTTCTAGTGGTGAGCCAAAGTTGCAAGCCTGTTGTTTATAAAAACTGTTTTTATCTGCTGGCTATTTAATTAAAAATTACTAAACAGAGCTTAATGTTATGAAAATAAAAGAAATTGAAGCTTTTGATGCCTTCATGAAACATGGCACTACAAAAGCGGCCGCAGAAACGTTAGGAATCAGTCAGTCAATGGTAAGCCGATTGTTAATCGGGTTAGAGGATGAGCTAGGTTTTGCATTGTTCAAACGTACCCGTAATCAGCTCTCGCCAACGTCAGAAGCCTTTTTATATCACGCGTCCGTTTTACGGCTGATGGCGAGTATTCGAGACACTCAAAAAGACGCGGATGCTATTTCTAATAACCAATTGGGCAGTATCGTGGTAGCTGCACAACCCATTTTTTGCGATACCTTTTTACTCGATGTGATTAAGCGCTTTAAACAAAATCACCCTAATGTAGGCGTTCGAGTCATCGATGCAGGGTTGCAAGAGTTGCTTAAAATGATCGATAACAATACCTGTGATGTGGCGCTGGGGATAACACTTGAAGCCGACACTTATGGGGCCACCGTCAGTAGTCTTGCACGCTGTTCTGCGCGCTGCATCATGCATCGTACGCACCCGCTCGCGAAGCAAGACGTTGTATCGATTTCTAGCTTACAAAACCAGACATTCGTGGAGCTGATGGCGGATAGTCCTTTGCGTGCCCGCGTGGATTATATTATGCAGACCGTGGATATAAAGAGGCACATCGCCGCTGAAATGCGCTATATGCGAGGGGTGTGCGCATTAGTTGATCGCGGACTTGGGATCGCAGTGATTGATCCCATTGCAGAGCTACTGCTTCAGGGGACAGCCGTTATATCAAAGCCTATGAAGCCAACGATTGAGTGGGAAATTGCCTTACTGAAATCTAAACACAAGCCGTTAAGTAACGTAGCTGAATCTTTCTGCAAAGAGATATACGCTGAAATCGATAGCTTGCATCAAATGGGAATACTAACTTCACTAAAATAAAACAGTAACGACAAACATATGGCTTAACAGGAGACCGCCCTATGCAGCTCTATTTAAATACCTCTTCTCCCTATGCACGCGTTGTGCGCGTGTGCCTCTATGAAAAGCAACTGATTGAGCGCACCGAGCTTTGCTGGTGCGACCCTTGGGCGGCAGATAGCGAACTGTTGCAGATTACGCCGCTGAGTCGTATTCCAACACTGGTCACAGACGAGGGGGATGTACTCACCGAGTCGCTGTTGATTGCTCACTATCTGGATGCAGTGGGTGAAGGGCCATCTCTGATACCCAATAAGACATTAGCGGAAACCCTGGCGTTGGCAGGGTTGGGGCAGGGCTTGATGGACGCTGCCTTTAATGTGGTGATCGGCCGCAAGCATGCTGGTAATGAAGTGGATACGACGCTGTTGGGGCAGCGCCGTTTAAAAGCGATCGAACGCACTTTGATAACACTCAATGCGCACCCCAGCGTGCTGGCAGGCAGTGCCCAGCGCACCCTGGGGGCGATTACCGTTGCCGTTGCACTGGCTTATATCAGCTTCCGCCTACCGGCCTTTGATTGGCAAAACCGCTACCCGACGCTATATGCCTGGCAGGCGAAGGTGGTGGAGGGTGAGAGCTTTGCACTTACCACGTTTGAATAGCGCAGGTTAATCACGCCGCTCGTAGATCAAATCCCAAACCCCGTGACCAAGTTTTTCGCCGCGTGCTTCAAACTTGGTTAGCGGGCGGAACGCCGGGCGTGGCACGTACGGGGCGGTTTCCTCGCTGGCGGTATTGGCATAGCCGGGGGCCGCTTCCATTACCTCGGCCATCCACTCTGCGTAGGCTTCCCAGTCGGTGGCCATATGGAAGGTGCCGCCGGGCATCAGGCGAGTGCGGATCAGCTCAACAAAGGCAGGCTGCACGATGCGCCGTTTGTGGTGCTTCTTCTTCGGCCAAGGGTCGGGGAAGAACAGCTGCAGCGTGGTCAGCGAGCCTTCGGGAAGGCACTGTTCGAGCACTGCCAGGGCATCCTCGCGGTAAACGCGCAGGTTGGTGAGACCACGCTTGTCGACTTCGTCGAGCAATTTGCCAACGCCAGGGGCGTGAACTTCAATGCCGATAAAGTCGGTGTTTGGGTGGGTTTCGGCCTGCTCAACCAGCGAGTTGCCCATGCCAAAGCCGATTTCTGCTACCCGCGGTGCCTTACGGCCAAATAGGGCGTCCAAGTCTTGACGGCCGTCGGCGATGGTCAGGCCAAAACGCGGCCAGATATCCTCTAAGCCACGGTTCTGGGCCTGGGTCATACGACCCGCGCGGATCACGTAGCTTTTAATGCCGCGGCGGTGCAGCGGTGCATCCGTACCTTCCGGGCCTGTGGTGGCGTTACTTTCGGGCGCGGTGTGACTTTCTGGTACGGTATCGTTGGGTTCAGTCATGGGGTCTCGAATCAATTAACCGTTAATACGGCCAGCGAAAGGTGAAGAAGGATCGGCGGATTGGCGGCGCGGCATACGGCCGGCTAAAAACGCATCCCGGCCAGCTTCCACTGCCAGCTTCATGGCGTTGGCCATGCGTAGCGGCTCGCGGGCGTGGGCAATGGCCGTATTGAGCAGCACGCCATCACAGCCTAGCTCCATCGCCATAGCAGCATCCGAAGCGGTGCCAATGCCCGCATCCACTAGTACCGGTACCTTGCTCTGTTCAACAATCAAGCGCACGTTGTGTGGGTTCTGAATGCCGTGGCCCGAGCCAATCAACGAGCCCAGCGGCATGATAGCGCAGCAACCCATGGCTTCTAATTCGCGTGCCACAATAGGATCGTCGCTGGTGTACACCATGACGTCAAAGCCATCGGCGAGCAGCGTTTCAGCGGCTTTTAGCGTCTCGACCACATTGGGGTAAAGCGTGTGATCGTCGCCGAGCACTTCCAGCTTGACCAGGTTATGACCGTCGAGCAGCTCGCGAGCCAAGCGGCAGGTGCGCACCGCATCTTTCGCGGTGTAGCAACCGGCGGTATTGGGCAGCAGGGTGTAGCGATCGGGGGAAATAGCGTCTAACAGGTTGGGCGCATCGGCGTCCTGGCCTAAATTAGTACGGCGCACCGCAAAGGTCACAATCTCAGCGCCGCTTTGGGCAATGGCGGCGCCGGTTTCGGTAAAGTCTTTGTACTTGCCTGTGCCCACCAGCAGGCGCGATTGAAAATCGCGTCCGGCGATGGTTAGCGGAGTATCGGCTAGCGCTACATGCGTTTGTTGGGTCATAGTGTTTCCTCTAACCGCCGCCAATCGCGTGGACAACTTCTACGTGGTCGCCATCGACCAGGCGGGTGTCGGCGTGCTGGCTGCGGGGGACAATCTCTTCGTTAATTTCGACGGCGATACGACGACCGCTAAGGCCCAGCTGTTCAACTAAGTCAGCGGCGGTTAGGCCGGTCGACAGCGTATGGGGTTCACCGTTTAGACGTATCTGGATAGACATAGATAGGCGTGTCTCATTCGTCGTGGTAGTTCGTTTTCTAAGGCATTCTCTATTGTAGCGGTTTCGCACCGCGCAAGGTAAGCCGTAGGTGCAAACAGCGTGATGTATGCAAACCATAATAGGAGTAGGAGAGCAGCGTGCAGCGAACAGATAAAGTGTGGTGGTGTATAGCGGCCCTTTCAGGCGCCATACTGGTGATGCTAGGCGCCTATGCCGCCCATGGTTTGGCGGCGCGCACCACAGAAGCGATGGTGAGTGCGGTTGAAACCGGTGTGCGCTATCAGGCCTGGCACACGCTTGCCATCATGATCGTGCTGGTATGGCGCCAGGTGCAGCCGCTTGCCGGACAACGCTGGGTGCTGGCGTTGTGGGCGCTAGGCATGGCGTGCTTTTCAGGCTCGCTCTACCTGATGGCGCTGGCAGGACTGAATCTTGGCATTGTCACACCCATTGGCGGGCTACTGTTGATGGCCGGTTGGCTGGCGCTTGGAGCGGTAGCCCTGCTAGCGAAGCGCCGTCATACGTAGCCGTAACGCGTTGCCAATCACGCTCACTGACGAGAGTGACATCGCCGCTGCAGCGATAATCGGTGATAACAAAATACCTGTGAAGGGGTACAAAATTCCGGCGGCAATGGGGATGCCTGCTGCATTGTAAGCAAAAGCAAAAAAGAGGTTTTGGCGAATATTACGCATGGTGGCTTTAGAGAGCTTATGCGCCGTGGCAATACCGGTAAGATCCCCTCGCAGTAGGGTAACCCCAGCGCTTTCTATCGCCACATCGGTGCCGGTTCCCATGGCAATGCCGACATCCGCTGTTGCCAGCGCAGGTGCATCGTTCACGCCGTCTCCAGCCATGACAACAATGCGCCCTTCATCGCGAAGCCGCTGGATTACACGGCCCTTGTCTTCTGGAAGCACTTCAGCTTCGACCTCATCAATGCCTAGCCGACGCGCCACAGCTTCTGCGGAGGTACGATTATCGCCTGTCAGCATCACCACTCGAATACCGTCAGCCTGTAGTGAGCGGATGGCTTCTTCGGTGGTTTCCTTGACCGGATCGGCAATGGCGAGAAGCCCAGCCAAATTCCCGTCGATGCTCGCAAAGATGACCGTAGCACCGTCACTGCGCAATTGATCGGCATGTGTATCTTGAGACTGGGTGTTAACGCCCTCGCTTTCCATCAATAGCCGATTGCCCAGGGCAATACGCTTGCCATCTATCTGGCCTATAACGCCCATGCCGTTGGGAGCTTCAAAATCCAACGCTTCTGTTAATTTTACCTCTGCCTCTTTAGCCTTCTCGACTATCGCATGGGCCAAGGGATGCTCGCTGCCTCGCTCAAGACTAGCTGCCAAGCTCAAAAGCTCCGATTCAGCAATGCCCTCAGTGAGAATCAACTCGGTCACTCGAGGTTTGCCTTCGGTAAGCGTGCCGGTTTTGTCGACGACGACGGTGTCGACCTTCTCTAGACGTTCAAGAGCTTCGGCGTCGCGGATCAACACACCTAACTGGGCACCGCGCCCTACACCGACCATAATCGACATGGGGGTAGCGAGGCCTAGCGCGCACGGGCAGGCAATGATCAGAACACTAACCGCCGCAATCAGGCCAAACGCCATCGGCGGGGTAGGGCCCCACAATGACCAGGCGATGAAAGCCACAACGGCAATGAGAATAACGACGGGTACAAAGATGCTGGCGACTTTGTCGGCAAGCCCTTGAATGGGTGCGCGGCTGCGCTGGGCGCTGGCGACCATTTGCACAATCTGCGACAGCATCGTGTCCTGGCCCACCTTGTCAGCGCGCATGACAAAGGATCCTTGACCATTGATACTGCCGCCAATGACGCCATCGCCGACTTCCTTTTTCACCGCTAGTGGTTCGCCGGTAACCATGGATTCGTCAACGTTGGAGCGACCTTCCATCACTTCGCCATCTAATGGCACCTTATCGCCGGGGCGCACCCGGAGACGGTCCCCTACCTGAACCTGGTCAAGGGAGATATCTTCCTCATTGCCCTGATCATCAAGGCGTCGAGCGGTAGCAGGCGCCAAGTCGAGCAGAGCACGAATAGCGCCAGAGGTTTTTTCACGAGCGCGTAGCTCTAATACTTGTCCAAGTAAAACTAAAACGACAATCACTGCCGCTGCTTCGAAATAAACGGCCACCGAGCCATCGGCTTGACGGAAGGCGTCGGGAAAGATGCCCGGTGTGAGGGTGGCCAGCAAACTGTAGATCAACGCGGTGCCGGTACCGATCGCGATTAGCGTGAACATATTAAGGCTGCGATGCACTAGCGAACGCCATCCGCGTACAAAGAATGGCCAACCTGCCCAGACGACTACCGGCGTTGCCAGCAGCAGTTGAATCCAGTTAGAGGTTTGCTGGGAAATAAAATGCATAAGACCAAACACGTGGCCACCCATTTCTAGGGCAAACACGGGTAGGGTCAGTACTAGGCCGATCCAGAAACGCCGGGTCATGTCCTTGAGTTCGTCCGATGGGCCGGTGTCGGCAGACACGGCCTCAGGTTCCAACGCCATGCCGCAGATTGGGCAGTCGCCTGGGCCTTTTCGCCGAACTTCTGGGTGCATCGGGCAAGTATAAATAGATCCCGAGGGTACTGATGTTTGTGACTGCTTGCTTGGCTCAATATATGCGTCAGGCTTGGCAGCAAACTTATCCTGACACTTTTCTGAGCAGAAATGCCAGGTCTTACCCGCGTGATTGGCACGATGACGGGAAGTATGAGGATCAACGTCCATGCCACAAACAGGGTCTTTCACCTTTGTCTCGTTATGGTCTTCAGACATCGTTCATTCCCCCGGTTTGGCGAACAAGGCGCATGACCTCGTGCTCTTCAAGTTCTAATAGCTCTATTCACTAATACAACAACGGACACGACTCATACACCGTTAGGAATCAGTTAGGTCTCTCAACATATAGCGTGGCTGGCTTACCTGAACGCAACCTTAACAATGTCTGCTAACAGCATGATCTCGATCAAGCATCTCACACAGAGGTGGGGCTCATCCGATCATCATAAGCAGTTCCGCCAGCGACACGGCATAAACGTCACTATAGGGGACAGGGCATTAGGTGAGCAGACCATAGTTGAGAAACATGCTGCTATAGCCTAGAACCCATGTGCAGCCTTTAAGTCAAATATGTGGCATGGCAGGTGTTTGCATCAGCCTACCAAGAGGTGTTGTGTCTGGCGATTACACGGTGGATGTAGCAAAAAATCCCACCTAAAACATTACCCTGACACCCGCAACCACGCCGGTATCTTCGCTACTATTCCCACTAGCTCGAGTAAGGTCGGCGGTATCGCCATACTCTTTTACCCAGTAAGCCCCCACGTATGGAGCTAAGCGGCGGGTCACCTCATAGCCGAGACGCATCCCCACACGCACTGAGTTAAGCCCCTCGCCCACACCGAACTCCTCGACTTCGCTGGCAGCAAGGGCTATTTCAGTACGTGGCTGCAGATAAAGTCGTTGCGTCAGGCGCAGGTCGTATTCGCCCTCAAAGCTGGCGGCCAGGTCGCCGTCATCGCTCAGCTGTAGGGCAACATCGGTTTCGATGCCGTAGGGCATCACCCCTTGCAGGCCTACCACGGCATAGGTTCGCTCGGCGTGGTCATCGGAAAATACGCCACCCTGGTAACCCACTCCGCCCTGTAACTCCCAAAAGTCGGCAACTAGGCGGCTGTAGAGCAGTTCAAGGGATTCGAACTCGGCATCCTCGCCGTCGCCCTGGACGTTCTCGCCTTCCGACTTGAGGTATACACGGTTAACATCGCCGCCGTACCAGCCTTGAAAGTCCCACACAACGGCCTCTTCGCCTTTATCAGGCACGCTATATTCAAGACGATCAAATAGCGCCATACCCATATTGTGTTCCATCATCGGGGCTGGCCAATCTTTCGGAGCGTCGTAACCATCTTCCGCATGGGCAGCGGTGGTCATGACAAACGCTACGCTAATGCCAGTGAAGTAGAGCTTGGCTTTCATACTGCCTCCTTAAGAAACCTGAACAACGCGGAACATGCCGGCATCCATGTGATAGAGCAGATGGCAGTGGAAGGCCCAACTGCCTTCGGCATCTGCCGTGATCAGCGCCGAAACCCGTTCGCCGGGCTTAACGTTCAGGGTGTGCTTGCGCGGAATCAGCTCGCCTTGGCCGTTTTCCAGCTCCATCCACATACCGTGCAGGTGAATGGGGTGTTCCATCATGGTGTCGTTGACCAGAATCAGGCGCAGGCGCTCGTCCTTTTCGAAGTGGATAGGGCCGGAGACCTCGCTGAATTTTTGGCCGTCGAACGACCACATATAGCGTTCCATGTTGCCGGTGAGGTGCAGTTCAAGCTCGCGTCCAGGCTCGCGGCGGTCGGGCCAAGGAGTGAAGGCTTTCAAGTCTTGGTAAACCAGTACACGGCGCTCGTTGGGATCAATACCTATGCCCACTTGACCATAGCGCGAGCCCGGCTGGGCTTCGCCAGACGCCAGCATGCCGCTTGCGAGTGCGTTGCGCTGCTCTCCCGTCATGCCAGTGGGGTGATCCATGCCACTCATGCCCGACATGGCGGAATGATCCATGCCTTCCATGTTGGAATGATCCATATCGTCCATATTGGACATACCCGAATGATCCATGCCCTCCATAGTAGAGTGATCCATGCCGCCCATGCCGTGGGCACCCATGGCTTCCATACCGCGGTCAGCAATTTGGCGACGGTCAGGAATTTCCGCCTGCATGCCTTCACGCGGGGCTAGGGTGGCACGAGCGTAGCCGCTGCGATCCATGGATTCGGCAAAGATGGTGTAGGCCTGATCGTCTTCGGGTGACACCAAGACGTCGTAGGTTTCGGCAACACCGATACGGAACTCATCGACAGGAACGGGCTGAACCAGTTGGCCGTCGGCGGCCACTACGGTCATTTTGAGGCCGGGTATACGTACATCGAAGTAGGACATTGCCGAGCCGTTGATCACTCGTAGTCGAACACGCTCACCCGGCTTGAACAGGGCGTTCCAGTTTTCCTCTGGGGAGTGGCCGTTGAGCAGATAGGTGTAAGTACTGCCGGTAACGTCGGCAATATCCCGTGAGCTCATACGCATTTTGGCCCACATGCTGCGCATCTCGACGGTGGGGGTTAAACCATTTTGCCGCACATCGGCAAAGAAATCGGCAATTGTGCGTTCCTGGAAGTTGTAATAACCCTCCATGGTTTTCAGATTGCGAAATATCGACATGGGGTCTTCAAACGTCCAGTCCGTCAGCAACAGCACGTGTTCGCGGTCATAGCGAAAGGGCTCGCGCTCGGCGGCGTCGATAATCAGCGGCCCCACGTGGCCTAACTGCTCCTGCATGCCTGAGTGGCTGTGGTACCAGTAGGTGCCGTTCTGGTGCACAGGGAAGCGGTAGGTGAAGGTTTCACCGGGCTCGATACCGGCAAAGCTGACCCCCGGTACTCCATCCATTTCCGGTGGCAGGATCAAGCCGTGCCAATGAATGGAGGTGGATTCATCAAGCAGATTGGTAACGCGTAGCACCGCGTCCTGCCCTTCCTTTAGGCGAATCAACGGGCCGGGGCTAGTACCGTTGATGCTAAAAGCGCTGGTCTCCTGGCCATCAATAGAAATGGACTCACGCCGGATAGCCAGCGATACCTTCGGGCCTTCTTCCACGCCCTTGGAATAGACGTTTGTACGTCCCCATGGGTTGGCCCAGGCGGGGTTCAAACCCATGGCAGAGCCCAACCCCAGCGCCGCACTGCCTTTCAGCACCTGGCGGCGTGAAAGCGGGTGGGTGATAAAATTCGAACGCGTCATCTAAAACTCCCATCGCTGATGAATTCCATCATCTTGGGGGAGCAAGCTGAATCAATGCTGAATAACCGCTATCAGGTGTTAATACCTGTTAATGGCAGCGTGGTAATGACCCGCAGACCACCCAGCGGGCTGCGTTCGAACTGGCAGTGCCCTGCGTAACGCGCCACTAGCTGTGCCAGTATGGCAAGCCCCAGGCCGTAACCAGGACGGCGTTCATCCAGCCGAGTGCCGCGCTCGCCCAAGCGCGCTATATCGCTTTCAGCAACGCCGGGGCCGTCGTCGTCAATCGTTAGCGTTAAAGAGAACTCAGAAGTACTGATATGGCAACGAATCGCGTTGGTGGCCCATTTGCCAGCGTTATCCAACACAATGCCTAGCATTTCGGCGTAATCGTGGGTGTCGATAGGCACCTGGTCGCGTTGATTAACCGCTTGCGTTAGCTCGAACACCTGCTGAGGATAGAGACTCTGGAACATACCCATCAGGCGCTGACTGTCGCGGGTGAGGTGGGTCATGCGCCCCGCATGGGGGCCCGCAATACGCGCGCGGCGAAGCTCGGCATCTAACTGGGCGTTGATATCCTCCAATCGCATCAATACCTTGTGGCGGCGGTTTTCATCAATGGGCCTGCCGCCTCTAAGCACTTGGGTGATCGCCGCCAACGGTGTCTTAAGCGCATGGGAAAGGTTGGCGACCGACTCTCGTGATCGCTGCAATCGCAAGTCGATGTCATCCATAAAGCGATTGAGCTGTGCGACCAAGCCATCAAGCTCTGCAGGGGCAGTAAGGGAAAGCCGGTGACGCTCACCCGCCTGCAGCTCTTCAAGTTGTTGTCGCAGTTGCCACAAGGGCTTCAGGCCACGATTAACGGCCAGCATGTTGAGTGCCACCAGCACCGATAGCAGGCCAGCCGCAATGCCACCTACCCACCAGTGCAAAGTGGCTAAACCTTTTTCTACCTGAGAAAAATCTTCACCAATTAACAATACGCCGTTGGTGCCTTGCCACTCGAAGTGTTGGCGATACACCAGTAAGTGGCGCTCGCCGCGCTTTACCTCGACTAGCGCATCACCCGTTTCCTCAAGTAACGTTGCTAGCTGACGTTGCCATTCGGGGCGTGAGGCGCTGATCTCACCATTAAGTCGCAGCACATAAAGGTGATGAAAAACCTGATAACTTTGACTCGCCGATGTGAGTGAAGAGGGTATGGCTAACTGGTCATTTTCCAGCTGCGATACTGCGTGTTCGGCTTCGCGCTTGAGGCGTTCACCGAGAAAATCCTTGGCAAGATTTTGCAAAAACACGCCGTGCAGCAACCATGTCAAACCAACGACTAAGAGCGCAACGCCACCCAGCCAAGCTAGCAGGCGAAACCGTAAGCTCCGTTTATTAACGTGAAACAAAAACGTACCCCTGGCCGCGCCGTGTCTGGATAATCGATTTGCCAAGATAGCGGCGCAAACGAGCCACGTATACCTCTACCAAGTTGGGTGCGGCAGCGTCTTGCTCCAGCGCGTAAAGCTGTTCCAGCAACCGCTCCTTGGAGTGAATGCGGTCAGGGTGGAGCATCAGGTAGCGTAGTAGTCGAAACTCAGTGGCGGTAAGCGAACGCCATGCCGTTCCTTCGCTACAAACACGCTGGCCCGCTTCATCCAAGGACACCCCGTTGAGGGTGAAAACTTGGGATAACTGGCCAGACTGCCTGCGCAGCAGGGCCTTCAAACGCGCCATTAATTCGGCTTCGTGAAAGGGTTTGGTGAGGTAGTCGTCAGCCCCTGTTTCCAAGCCAATGACCTTGTCTTCCCAGGTGTCGCGTGCGGTGAGTATCAGAACAGGAACCGTGCGTTTTTGCTTGCGCCAACGCGTGATTAGCTCAAGACCCGAACCATCGGGTAATCCAATATCTAGGATGGCAAGCTCGTACTCCTCGGTTGCCATAAACGACGTAGCCGACTTAACGGTGTCGGCTACGTCGACGAGGTAACCGTTGTCTTTCAGACTTTCAGCCAAACTTTCAGCTAAGAGGTCATCGTCTTCTAAAAGCAACAGTTTCATAGGGAGCCTCTGATTAACGTGATGAGCGCAGGCCAGACAAGGCAAAAATCAACGAAAAAGCGGAGTTTACGGGTTGTAAATGAGCATTTTGAGATGATTTTTAACGCAGTATGGCCAAGCGCAATAGTTAATCAGAGGTTTCATAGGTTATATCGCGTTAGAAATTAATATCACCATACATCCCTGATTCATAATGACCAGGGATATTGCAGGCGTACTCCAGGCTCTCAAAATTCGAGGGGGCAGACCACACCAGTGTTTTGGTCTCACCTGCCCCAATGGTGATAGATGGCATCTGCCCGCCGTGCTCACCTTCTGCCATGTCGTGGCCACCGTGCCCGCCATGACCTTCACCATGACCACCACTCATTTCTTGCATCATTATCCGATGTTTTTCCTGGGCGGCTTTATCACCTATCACGAACTCATGTTCAAGATTGCCGGTGTTGGAAATTTCGAATTTAACGGTTTTACCGGCGGTAACTTGGATATCTTCAGGATCAAACCACATATCGCCCGCTTCAAAGCTAATAGTGCGATCAACATCGGCATTGCTCGCGTCACTGTGAGAACCATCATGTTCGCCCGCTGCCCAAGAGGCGGACGCCAGTACACTGAGTGATATTGTCATTAGACTGTATGTCAGGTAGGTCTTGCGCATCGTGTTTACCTCTTAGTGGTGTGTACCAAGCTTTATATCGCACCAACCTGAAATGAGCCTGAACCGAGAGTTTTCAGACAGAGCCTAATGACCTGCATCAAAAAAACATTGTTAAACATGCTGGCTAACTTGACCTCCGTGTCACACATAGGTTGTAAGCTTCAGTTGTGTAATAAGCATGTTGTTAGCATTGCTTTAATGCGCGTAGGAGTTTTGCCATGATGAATGCAGACTGTTTTGCCTTTATGAGCTCTTTGGGCTGGTTAATGCCTCTGGCATTTTTATTGCTGGCGGGGCTTGGAATCGCATCGCTTACTAAATATCTTTTTAGTCGTTCTCATCAAGGAGGCCATGCATGAGCCGTTTAACGACATCACTATTTTTATCTGGCGCACTGGTTCTGGGGGCAACCTCGGCCCATGCGGCACTGCCTGACGAGGCCACGCTGTATAAAAACCCGCAGTGTGGCTGCTGTGACGAATATGCGCGCCATCTTGAAGAGCTTGGCATAGAAGTGACGATTGTAGATGACGTAGAGCTGGGTGATATCAAGCAGCAGGCTGGCGTGCCCTATGGTTTAGGATCGTGCCATACCATTGAGATGGGCTCGTATTGGATCGAAGGCCATGTTCCGATGGAAGCCGTGCAGGCGCTGTTCGAGCAACAGCCCGAGATTGACGGTATTGGCCTGGCGGGTATGCCCATTGGCACGCCAGGTATGCCGGGGCCTCAGGATGAACCCTATAACGTCTATGCGTTTAGTGATCAGCAAAATGAGCCGTTCATGACGCTGGCGCCGTGATGCTATGCGCCTAAGGTTCGTTACCTGATGGCGCTTTTTTTACGAAAGTGGACGTACGTAAGGCCTCCCTCATGCTTTTTTGGTATAGCCTAGCGTAGCAACAGCGTGTACAGAGGGTGCCATAGATTTTTTCAAACCATTATACCCAATAGCCGGGTTGCTCTCCTCAATCATGACTATGCTGAAGTCGTTACGACATTCATAAAACGACAGCAATGAGCAGGGAAGGCGCATAGTTATGAACCCACCTAATAGCGCTGAAAGGCATCGCGAAACCGCGCAGAATGGCGCGGAGCGCTCGAACGTCTCTTTAGTGGTCAATGGAGCAAAGCACCAGCTTGAACTGGATAACCGAACGACGCTGCTGGATGCCTTGCGTGAACATTTAAAACTCACCGGCACCAAGAAGGGCTGTGACCACGGGCAGTGCGGCGCCTGCACGGTATCGGTGAATGGCGAACGGATTAACGCCTGTCTGACACTGGCGGTGATGCATGAAGGGGATGACGTTGCGACCATCGAAGGATTAGGGGAAGCAGATCATCTTAATCCCATGCAGCAAGCTTTTCTCGATCATGACGCCTTCCAGTGCGGCTACTGCACGCCGGGCCAGATTTGTTCGGCAAAGGCAGTGCTAGAGGAAGTTCGAGCGGATCTGCCCAGCCATGTAACGAAGGATCTGACCGCCCCTATTGAGATGACCGACGCCGAGATTTGCGAGCGGATGTCGGGCAATCTCTGTCGCTGTGGCGCTTACGCCAATATTCTAAAAGCCATTAAACAGGTGGCGGAGGCGCGCGCATGAGAGCCTTCTCCTATGAACGTGTGTCTGATCCCGCCCAGGCGGCTGCCCGTGCCGCCGAAGTGCCTGGCGCCAAATTTATTGCCGGTGGCACCAACCTGCTGGATTTAATGAAGCACGAGATTGAAACCCCGCTACACCTGATTGATGTAACGGGTACAGGACTCAACGCCATTACCCCCACCCGCAGCGGCGGCTTGCGTGTGGGAGCATTGGTGAGTAACAGTGCGCTAGCCGCCGATCCACGAATTCGTCGTAATTATGCGGTGCTCAGCCGAGCCCTTGTCTCGGGCGCATCGGGCCAACTTCGCAACAAAGCCACTACCGGCGGTAATCTGCTCCAGCGCACACGTTGCCCCTATTTTTACGACACCGGCATGCCCTGCAACAAGCGCTCGCCAGGGGCTGGCTGTGCGGCACTCGGCAAAGGCGCCAACTCCCGTGGGCTGGGCGTTATCGGTACGTCAGAGGCGTGTATTGCCACTCATCCCTCGGACATGGCCGTGGCCCTGCGCGTGCTGGATGCCGAAGTGGAAACCGTGACCTCATCGGGTGAAGCGCGCCGCCTGACGCTGGATGAGTTCTACCAGCTGCCCGGCGATACTCCAGAGATAGAGAACGCGCTGCAAGCAGGCGAAATGATCACCGCCGTGCGGCTGCCGCCCCCCGTTAAGGGCCGCCATGCCTACTACAAGGTGCGCGACCGGGCCTCTTACGCCTTTGCGCTGGTCTCGGTTGCGCTGGTTAAAGCCCCCGATGGCACCGGACGTGTGGCACTGGGTGGCGTGGCGCCCAAACCTTGGCGCCGTGCTGAAGCCGATGCCCTGTTACCGCAGGGCGCATCCGCCGTCATGGCACGCTTACTGGACGGCGCTCGTCCGACGCATGAGAACGCCTACAAGCTTACCCTGGCAGAGCGAACGCTCGCCGCGCTGCTGGCTCAGGAGTGACCCATGGATTTTAATCAATCAACGGAAGATAACCTGTTCGACCGTGCCCGCATTATTGGCAAACCGCATGTGCGAATCGACGGTCTGCTTAAGGTAACCGGCCGCGCCCCCTACGCTTACGAGCGGCATGACGTGGTGGCCAACCCACTGGTGGGCTTTCCCTTGGGCGCAACGATTGCCCGGGGAAAAATTACTCATATGGACGCCTCGGCCGCCCGCGCCGCACCCGGCGTAGCCGCCGTTATCACCACTCTAGAGTTTGAGCCGCTGGCGCGTGCCGACAGCAATGTGGCCCACCTGTTCGGCGGCGCCACCGTTGAGCACTACCACCAAGCGATTGCTGTAGTGGTTGCCGATACCTTGGAGCAGGCGCGTGGTGCGGCTTCATTGATTGAGGTGCACTACGAAGAGACGCCGGGCGTGTTCGATCTTGAAGATGCCTGGACACGACTGCAGAGCACCGGCGAGCCGACCACCAATGTAGGCGATGTGGACGCGGCGTTTGACGCCGCACCGGTAACGCTGGATGAAACCTACCGCACTGCTTCGCAAAGCCACGCCATGATGGAGCCCCACGCTTCTATCGTTGACTGGTCGGATGGCGGTCAGATGACGGTATGGACATCGAATCAGATGATCGAGTGGACGCGCCAGGCGCTCGCTACCACCTTCGAGATCGACGCTGACAGGATCCGCCTGGAAAGCCCTTACGTAGGTGGCGGCTTTGGCGGCAAGCTATGGCTGCGCGCCGACGCGGTGCTGGCCGCGCTTGGCTCGCGGGAGACGGGTCGGCCGGTCAAAGTGGCCTTGCCGCGCCCGATGATCTTCAACAACACCACCCACCGCTCCGGCACCATTCAGCGTCTGCGTATCGCGGCCGGGGCAGATGGCAAGATTACTGTCTTCGATCACGCCGCCGTTTCCCATACGCTGCCCGGCGGCAGCGGTGAAGATGCGGTCAATCAGACCCGCTGCTTCTACGTGGGCGAAAATCGTCGCGTGGTGCACCATGCTATCGATATGGGCCTTCCTGAATCGGCGGATATGCGTGCCCCGGGTGAAGCATCGGGGCTGGCGGTGCTCGAGATCGCCATGGACGAGATGGCGGAGAAGCTTGGCATGGATCCAGTGGAATTTAGGATTCTCAACGACACCCAGGTCAATCCCGAAGAGCCATCGAAGCCCTTCAGCGAACGCCACTTTGTGGAGTGCCTGCGCAAGGGCGCCGACACTTTCGGCTGGGCTGAACGTAACCTTAAACCGGGCGGCCGGCGCGAAGGGCAGTGGCTGGTTGGCCACGGCATGGCCGGTGCCTATCGCGGCGCGCCTACCATGACCTCGGGCGCGAGGGTGCGTTTGCAGCAAGGGCGCTTGATCGTGGAAACCGATATGACCGATATCGGTACCGGTTCCTACACCATCTTGACCCAAACAGCCGCAGAAACCATGGGAATGGAGATGCAGGACGTAGAGGTACGCCTTGGCAACAGTGCCTACCCGACCTCCTCCGGCTCAGGCGGGCAGTTTGGAGCAGCGAGCTCCACCGCTGGCGTATATGCTGCCTGTGTCGCGCTTCAGGAGCAGATCGCCAAACGCCTGAATGTTGACGAAGCGCGCTTTGAACATGGCCGCGTCGTCGCCGGGCAGATAGATCTGGCACTGGCCGACGTAGCCGATGGCGAAGAGATAGTGGCTGAAGATTCGATCAACTTTGGCGACTTCAAAGACACGCTGGAGATAGGTACTTTCGCAGCGCACTTTGTTGAGGTGGCCGTGCATGCCTATACCGGGGAAACCCGCGTGCGGCGCATGCTGGCCGTTTGCGATGCAGGGCGCATCCTCAACCCCATCACGGCGCGCAGTCAGGTGATTGGTGGTATGACCATGGGTGTGGGGGCTGCCTTGACCGAGGGCATGAGCGTGGATACCGAGCACGGCTTCTTCGTCAACCACGACCTGGCAAGCTACGAAGTGGCGGTGCATGCGGATATTCCCGAGCAGGAAGTGATCTTTTTAGATACCACCGATGCTGCTTCATCGCCCCTAAAAGCAAAAGGGATTGGCGAACTGGGCATCTGTGGCGTAGCCGCCGCGATTGCCAACGCGATCTACAATGCCACCGGTGTTCGGGTGCGCGAATACCCAATGACACTGGATCGAATGATTGCGCAGTTACCCGCAGCGTAAAACTTCAGGGATGTGTAATGGCAAAGGGCGATCAGGCTAAAAGATATAACACAACCACGGTGCCTACTCCTGCCACACCTATCGCGTCCAGCGAATCTAGAAACTCGCTCTCTAAAGGGTGCAGGAGTAGATGCATAGTTTTGCTTGTACTGTTTAATCTTAATAGCTGAGATGTGCTACTTGTTACGATGCTGAAGATAGCGATGATAACTTCAATTGTTGCTATCTCAAATAGCATGATGAGAACGGTTAGCAAAATAGCTAATACCATGCATGCTCTTAGTGGCAGCCAAAGCCAATACCTGAGAGCCGCATCATCATTTGATATCCAAATTTCAGAAGCGATTTTTTTTGTTAATAAGAGCGATATGGACATGCCAATGCACCTAAATCGTGGCGAGATTAAGTCCATCTTGCCACTGAATACTTAACGATCACTTACGCGGTTAACTGCTAGAGGGAAGCCGACACGTTTGGCTAATATCTTCTGCTGGCTGATAATCATTTGTTGCTACGCCAAGCAAGCCCAACACGCTGTGAAATAAGTTATCGTGCGAGGCGGCTTGATCAGAAATTTTGCGCAAGCAGTCCGTATCGAGCCCTTGCTGCTTTGAAAATGTGTCGGAAAACCACCAAATCATAGGCACATGCGTTTGTTCGTCAGGGGCAATGGCGTAGGGAATGCCGTGCAGATAAAGCCCTTTTTCGCCCAGTGATTCACCATGATCCGAGAGATAGATCATCGCGGCTGCGTATTTATCCTGATGCTTTAACGTCTCAATTACCTGATCCAACACGGTGTCTGTATATAGAAGGGCGTTGTCGTAGCTATTGGTAATGGCGTCTCTTGAGCACTTGGCTAAATCAGCGGTGTTGCAGGTAGGCACAAAACGTTCGTAAGCAGCAGGGTAGCGTTTGTAATAGCTGGGCCCATGGTTGCCTAGCTGATGCAGCACGACCACCTGATCAGCTGAGGTACTGCTAATTTGCGTGGTTAAAGCTTGAACCAGCGCCTCGTCCAGGCATCGTCCATCTTGGCACAAAGACGCATAGTCCTCTGGCGAGAGCGCTTTTGTCGTCACTCCCTCGCAGACACCCTTACAGCCTGACTGGTTATCAAGCCAGGTGACCTCTAACCCGGCGTGGGCTAATACGTTCAGCAAGGATTCATGCTGCTGAGCATAGGCTTTGGAGTAATCGCCACGCCCTGGTAATGAAAACATACAGGGTAATGAGACCGCCGTGCTTGTGCCGCATGCGGTAACGTCTGAAAAATTGATAACGTCGGGCTGCTGGGCAAGTTTGGGTGTGGTTTGGCGTTCATAACCATTTAACCCCCAGTTCGCCGCCCGCGCCGATTCGCCCACCACGATGACGAGCAGTGTGGGTTTGTCATCCACTCGTAAACTGATACTGGCATCCTTTCCCACTGGGGAGCGCACCGTATTCGCGGAAGCGTGTTGGCTGGAAAGCGCCTGCGCCATCGATACAATATAATTACCTGGGGTCACCAAGTAGCGAAGCTGTTTATTGTTGCGCATGAGTGACGACACGTCTTGATAAGATAAGACGATCGCTAACAGCAATATCACTGTACTAGCGAGGTAATAAGCCAAGCGACGCAGGATTGCCTTCTTCCAGGTTGAAGGCGCGATTTTCACTCGCCAAATCATGGCGGTAGGTAAGCCAAAAAAGATGGCCAAATGAACCAGCAAACCCGCTGTAAGAAGTTCCTGTGCTTCGTTAGTGTCCGTTTGAAGCACATTGTCTAACATGGAGGTGTCAAAATAGGTGCCATAGTAACTGGTAAAGTAACTGACGAAGGCGGCAATCAGAAACAGTAAGGTTAATAAGGGTTTTACCAGCGCTCGAAAAGCAAGGCTAACGAAGACCAAATAGTTAAGACAGGTCATCACCAAAAACATATTGGCAAAAACTAGCCACGTTTGGACGGCAAGAAGTTCATAACCCGCAAGAGCTTGTTGCCAAAAAGGTACATTGTAAAAAACACTGAATATGACAACGACCCATAAGACAAACTGCTCCGTGCTTAATGTGGGGCGATAATGAAAAACGTTGTTAACTATTTTTGAAGGTAAGGACAGCAAAGGAGGCATCGAAAAGCTCTCTGTGAAAAGATTAATGAACTCGGGGGAGTAATAAGAATCTTGAAAGGACAAAGCTTACCGTCCAGCAAATCATCACAGTCCAGAGGTCGTGAGACAGAAAGTGTGCCCCGCGCAACTGTTGTGTGATCCCAAACGTAAGGCCAAGCCCTAAACCCAGCGCAAGCCCAGCCCATCGCCATTGGGGCCGGGTGGCGGCAAAAAAGAAGTAGAGGGCTATCCACGTATACCCTGCGCTGGCATGCCCGGCGGGAAAGCAGGCGGACGCTGGCATCGACGGAGGGTGTATGTCGAGCAGGCCAATAAAATCTCGTTCTCCTCCATAGCGAATTAAATTCCAAGGACATTCCATGCTCACCAGATGTTTAATCGTCGCAATCAGTAACGCCGAAAGTAGCGTTGCGGAAAAAAGATATAAAAACGGCGTGCGATAGTCTTTAAAACGAGTAATCGTGGTGCTCAGTAGTAATAAGAAGAGTGTGGCTAAGCCCATAGCCAGGCTTAGCCACTTGCCGCCTTTGTGAATAATATCTTGGGTAATCAAGGTATCTTTCCATGCCCAGGTATTACCCTGGAGAAAATATAAAAAGTCTGCTAGCGTAAAGTCTATTTTAAAAATGCTGACAACTGACATGGCAATCAGAAATAAAAGCCATGCAGATACCACGGGTTTGAGAACATTTAGTTGAACAGCACGCATAGCTACACACTCACCATCATAAAAATGGTCAACATGATGGAGGCTAACTCCATGTCGACAGTACACTTGATAACGAAATATTAGGGTCACTATAAAATGCAAAACTTAACGAACAGTTATGCGCGTTAATTCATTAACTAGAGTACGTAGGGGCTGCACTGGGTTGTGGCGTTACGCGCTGTTTTGGATAGTTTGTTACCGAGATAGCATGAACGGGAGCCGTTGTGACTTGCCCGTCAAGATTGCCGCATATGGCTTCTACTACCGTGCTGATCTCTGGGCGCCACAGAAGGGTGTCATAGGGTTCTCGTGGTACGAAGGCGAGTGATTTTTTCTGGCGTACCAGGGAAATGGTGGCGACATCGAGTGCTGCCGCTAAGTGCATCGGCCCTGAGTCGGGTGTCACGAGTACTCGTGCACGCTCTAGAACGGCGGCAAAGTGACGGATAGTCAGCGGTGGACATAAGCTGCCATACAGCGATGGCATCAAACGCTGTTCAATGGGTGCTAAAAGCCTAAACTCCTCGGGCCCAAGAAATACGACATAGCGTATTTTGCGGGCTTCCATGGCATCGATGAGCATTAGCCAAAATGCCAACGGCCAACGTTTGTTTTGATGCCCGCCTACGAAGATCGCAATAAAGCCTGTATCTGATGGCTGATTGCTATGCAGACCGACTAGCTGTCGTATCTTCGTCATGCCCTGATCGCGTTCCTGCTCCGTTAGCTGGAGCAGGGGCCGATTGCGGCAGGCAACGCCGAGTGGACGTGTCAAATTAACGATGGCATCGTAGGCATGTGATGATTTCCCTTCCGCCTCAATGTTGTACCAGCGCTGGTGGCCTTTACGTGACCCCATGCTATACCGTGCCCCGATTAACCGGGTCACTATAAAGCCGGTCGTTGATCCTCCACTCACTTGTACCGCCAGATCATAGCGTTGTGCTCGTAAGCGTCGTAATAGCGCCACACACTGCCAGGGCCGGAGAATGGCGGCCCTCGACAGTAAATGAAAATGATTGACAGGACGTTGCTGCAACAGTGGCCATGTTTTATTAGTCGCTAAATAGTCTATGCGCGCGGAAGGAAAGCGTTCACGCAAAGCATCAATGATGGGTGTACTGATTAGCGCGTTGCCCAGACGAAAATTGGGGCGAATAATTAAAATTTTCTCTATGCCCACAAGGCTGTCGATGGTTTCTGGCGCAGGCGCTTTGAGGATATAGCGTATGCCTACCAGTAAATATCGCTTCATTCTTTTTTCTAAAAAACGGGCCAGTATTTTTAAATAATAGTTTGTTCTAATAAGTGTTAGTAAGTGCATACTCTGGCGCTCTGATCAGTCAGTAGACAATGAACTGCCCACGGCAGCGACAAAGCAGAGTCAAAATGACCGCTATTGAAGGCGCTGCTTTGGCTTTGCTCATGGCGAAAGAGGCAGCTTGAGCCTAAATAACTTAAAGAAGAGTTAAGCTGCGTAAGCGGTGTGCAAAAATAGGGTGGCTGGCTTACTGGTTGAGTTCAGATGCGTATGCGTTGTGGGGTATAAGTTGCCGTATTTAAGAAAAGCTTAAGTTTTGATGGCGAAGATAGCGGTTTGTAGATTGAGGAAGCAGCATGCGCGCACTGCTGATTGAAGATGATCCCTTGCTTGGGGATGGTATTAAAACGGCTCTGGAACGCGAGGGGTACACGGTCGATTGGTTTATGCTTGGCCGCGAGGCAATCAGCGCTATTGGAAGCGAGACCTTCAGTGTGATCGTTTTGGATCTTGGCCTGCCTGATATGGACGGCATGCAGGTACTACATTTACTCCGTCAGCAATCCAATCTACCTATTCTGATTTTGACGGCCCGCGATGCGATGGAAGACCGTATTGGCGGTTTAGATGCGGGGGCGGATGACTATGTGCTCAAGCCTTTCAATTTGCAGGAGCTACTCGCCCGTTTGCGTGTCGTCATGCGCCGCGCTGAGGGGCGAGCCTCACAGATATTAACGCTGGGGTCGCTGAGTATTGATGAGGCTCGTCATGCGGTGAGTTGGCGGGGCAAAGACGTAAAGTTGGGGCGACGCGAGTATGCCTTACTCTTAGAACTAGCTAGGCACCCCGACAGAGTGCTTTCTCGCCCTCGCTTAGAAAATTTGCTCTACGGCTGGGGCGAAGAGGTAGAGTCCAATGCGGTGGAGGTTCACATTCATCATCTGCGTAAAAAGCTTGAGAAGCACCTGATCATTAATGTGCGTGGGATTGGCTACCGGCTGGATAGCCAAGCGCAATGATATCGATACGGCGTTATCTACTCCGCACGCTGGCCATTACCATGGTTGTCGCCGGGGGGATCGCGGTGACCGCGGCTTACTTAATTACCGATCACGAGCTAGAAGAAATTCTCGATACACAGCTCAGTCTGCATAGCCGGATTGTGGCTGGCCAACTCGAACCAAACGCGACCATTGACGACTATGCTCGCCTGGCTTCGCGCATGGGTCTTCCAGGCCATCCAGCACAGCTATATCGCGACGGTGACGCAGTGCTAGTGAGCAGCGCTGAATCAGATCCTGAGTTTTACCACGAGGAAGAGTTTAAATTAGTACTGGGTTTTTGGAATGCCGATGGCTCACCCAGGCTGTTAGGCGGCAAATGGAATGATGCCGGACCTTTCCCCGCACCTTTAGAAGAGGGCTTTCGCTGGGAAAGCTACGACGGTCACCGTTGGCGGGTGTTCAGCATGTTCGACGTTGCCAGCGATACCTGGATCCGCATGGGGCTGCAAGGTTCGTTTCATGATGAAGTGGTGGAGCGCATCACCTGGAACAATTTATTGCCGATGCTCTTTTTGCTGCCACTCCTCCTTTGGCTGATGAGCCGCATCATTCGGCGGGGAATTGCGCCCATCCAAGCGCTTTCCAGCCAGGTGCAAGGCCGCTCCGCCCACGACCTACGTAAAATCGATAACCCGGTTCCTCAAGAGCTTAATGAACTACGCCAATCGCTAAACGACTTTATCGCCCGGTTAAAAGCAACGTTAGAGCGCGAGCGGCGCTTTACCGCCGATGCGGCCCATGAGTTACGCACGCCCTTGGCGGCGCTGAGCATCCACCTAGATAACGCTCAGGCAGGGGGAGAACAATCATTACAAAAGGCGTATGTTGGTGTGGATCGGCTTCAGCGGGTGGTAGAACAGCTGCTTATTTTGGCGCGTTTGGATCAAGTTGCCACAACCTCACCGGCAACTATCGATCTTTACCCGATTATTGCTGAATTGGTAGCCGAGCTGTGGCCACTCGCTGAAGAGCGAGATCAGCACTTAAGGCTAACAGGGTTAACCCGGCTGGAGGTTCGCGCCGACGAAGTCGAGGTGGGCATTCTCTTTCGTAACCTGCTGGATAACGCCTTACGCTATACCCCGGAAGGCGGTCATATAGAGGTAGAGTTGGCCCTTTGGGAGGGGGCGCCTCAACTGATTGTGAGAGATACTGGCCCCGGACTGCCTGAGGCACTATTGGATAAAGTCACCGAACGCTTTAGGCGCGCGTCTGGTCAGGGTACTGCCGGCAGCGGATTGGGTTTGTCGATTGTTTCGGAGTTGGCTCAGCGCCAAAGCGCACGCCTTACACTTAGTAACCGCATGCCCAATGGGTTAGCGGTCAGTGTGACGTGGGGGAAATAAATCGGAGTATACATCGCTTTGGACTTTCTCTTGTCAACAGAGTGTCACATCCCTTAGCAGGTATTTGTCTAGTCACACACCTCAAAGAAACCGCTTATGAAACGTGTTATCGCTACGGTTTTATCTAGTGCTTTACTCTTAGGTATCACCTCGGCTCAAGCTGCGTTGCCGGACGAGGCCACATTGCATTAAAACCCCCAGTGCGGTTGCTGTGACGAATATGCGTGCCATCTTGAAGAGCTTGGCGTAGAAGTGACGATTGTAGATGACGTAGAGCTGGATGATATCAAGCAGCAGGCCGGCGTGCCCTATGGTTTGGGGTCGTGTCATACCACCGAAATAGGTGGCTACTGGATTGAAGGCCATGTGCCGATGGACGCGGTTACCAAGCTGTTTGAAGAGCAACCCGACATAGATGGCAGTGGCCTGGCGGGGATGCCCATCGGTACGCCAGGTATGCCGGGGCCACAGGACGAACCCTATAACGTTTACGCCTTTAGCGACCAGCAAGATGAGCCGTTGATGACATTGGCGCTGTAACTGACGTTCGCTTCAAATCTTATCCGGCAGCGCATAGCTGGCGGTGACATGCACCACGGGTCGCGTTTCGTCGCTGACTGAGAAGAGCTGAACTTCGCCCACTGCTAAGCGACGGCCGAGCTTGATCAGCTTGGCGTGGGCGATAATGTCGTGATCGCCGGAGGCTGCGCGGAGGAAGTGGCAGTTTAAATCGCTGGTCACCGCCATCGGCTCTGGGCCAATTTGCGCTAAAATAGCCACGTACATAGCCACATCCGCAAAGCCCATCATGGTGGGCCCGGAAACCCGCGGGCCGGGTCGCAGGTGCTCGTTGCCTATCTTCAAGCGCAGGGTGGCCGTCATTTCACCCACGCTCTCTATCTTACCCATCCGCTGGGGAAACACTTCGTCTAAAAAGTGTTCGATTTGCTCGGCAGTCATGACGGTCATTGTTGTTTTCCTTTCATAAAAAAGCCCCGAGGCATAAGCCTCGAGGCTGATTACACCGTAAAACGATCTTACTTCGCTTTATGCACCTGACGCCACTCGTGCAGTAGCGGCTCGGTGTAGCCGGAAGGCTGGACGCGGCCTTTGAAGATCAGGTCGGAGGCGGCTTTGAAAGCGGTGGAGCCTTCAAAATCGGCGCTCATGGCGGTGTAAGTAGGGTCGCCTGCGTTCTGCTCATCCACTACCTTGGCCATGCGCTTGAGGGTCTCTTCCACCCGCGGTGCATCGACAATGCCGTGTAGCAGCCAGTTGGCAATGTGCTGGCTGGAGATACGCAGCGTGGCGCGGTCTTCCATTAGGCCCACGTTGTGGATATCCGGCACTTTTGAGCAGCCCACGCCGTGCTCTACCCAGCGAACTACGTAGCCGAGAATACCCTGGCAGTTGTTATCTAACTCTTGCTGCTTCTCTTCATCTGACCAGTTGGCGTTTTCCGCTACCGGCACGGTGAGTAGGTCGTCCAGGTAGTCGGGCTCACCCAACTCTTCCAGTTCGCGCTGAACGTCGGTGACGTTGACCTGATGGTAGTGCAGCGCGTGCAGCGCAGCAGCGGTAGGTGAAGGCACCCAAGCGGTGTTGGCACCTGCTTTCGGATGACCGATTTTCTGCTCCAGCATGTTGTGCATCAGGTCAGGCATGGCCCACATGCCTTTACCGATCTGGGCACGACCGCGCAGACCGCAGGCCAGGCCCACTTGCACGTTGCTCTTCTCGTACGCCTGAATCCAAGCGGCGCCCTTCATATCGCCCTTACGCACCATGGGGCCCGCTTCCATGGCAGTGTGCATTTCGTCGCCGGTACGGTCTAGGAAGCCGGTGTTGATAAACGCCACTCGTGAAGCCGCTTCAGCGATACACGCCTTGAGGTTGACGGTGGTGCGGCGCTCTTCGTCCATGATACCCATTTTCAGGGTGTCACGGTTCATGCCCAAAATATCCTCAACGCGGCTAAACAGCTCGTTGGCGAAGGCAACTTCTTTAGGGCCGTGCATCTTCGGCTTGACGATATAAACAGAGCCAGTGCGCGAGTTGCGCGGCTGGTCAGCGTCTTTCTTCAGATCATGCAACGCGAGCAGCGAGGTGACCACCGCATCCAGGATACCTTCCGGTAGCTCGTTACCGTTCTCATCCAAAATCGCTGGTGTGGTCATCAAGTGGCCCACATTACGCACGAACATCAGCGAGCGGCCGGGCAGCGTGACGCTGCTGCCATCGGTGGTTTGCCAGGTGCGGTCGGCGTTCAGCTTGCGGGTAAACGTCTTGCCGCCTTTTTCGATCTTCTCTTCCAGATCGCCCTTCATCAGGCCCAGCCAGTTGCTGTAAACACCCACTTTGTCTTCTGAATCCACTGCGGCAACGGAGTCTTCGCAATCCATGATGGCGGTCAGGGCGGCTTCCACCACGACATCTTTAACGCCTGCCGGGTCGGTTTTGCCGATGGCGTCGTTAGGGTCGATCTGGATTTCCAGATGCAGGCCATTGTTACCTAACAGAATCGCGTCGGGTTTGGCCGCTTCGCCGGTAAAACCAATCAACTTGCCGGAATCCTTAAGGCCCGTCTCACGACCGCCTTCCAGCGACACCACCAAGTGCTCATCACGAATGGCGTAGTTCACCGCATCACGGTGCGAGCCAGTGGCCAGCGGGGCTGCGCGGTCAAGCACGCCGCGGGCATAGGCAATCACTTTGGCGCCACGTTTCGGGTTGAAGCTGGTGCCTTTTTCCGCGCCATCCTCTTCGGAAATCGCATCGGTGCCGTACAGGGCGTCGTAAAGGCTGCCCCAGCGCGCGTTAGCCGCATTCAGCGCATAGCGTGCATTGCTCACTGGTACAACCAGCTGCGGGCCTGCCTGAACGGCTACTTCACGGTCAACGTTAGCAGTGGTCGCTTTGACGTTAGCCGGTGCTTCTGCCAAGTAGCCAACCTCTTTCAGGAAGCGGCGGTATCCCGGCATATCGGTGACCGGGCCGGGGTTTTCCCGGTGCCATACGTCAAGTTTTTCTTGCAGCGTGTCGCGCTCTTCAAGTAATTGACGGTTTTTAGGGGTCAAATCATGAAACAGAGCATCCACACCGGCCCAAAAGGCGTTTTCATCAACACCTGTTCCCGGTAGCGCCTGCTCATTTATAAAACGATCTAAATCGGCTGCCACTTGTAAACGGTGGCGCGTGATACGCTCGCTCATGGGGTTTCTCCTGTGAGGATGCCCGTGGGGAATGTGCTTGCCACGGTCAGAGTAAAATGTATTTATGGAAAATAATTCCACACCTGCTCGGGCATGTAAACAGCGTAGACCCTAATGCGGTAAAATGCTCAACCAAATGACTAGGTATTAGGTTTTGGGAATGCGGCTCAACAGCCGCGTCTAGGCCAACGGAACATGGCGTTATGGAGAAACAACGATGCGTGATTTCCAACATCTGGAAGGCTTGTTTCGCCACGCCTCGGGCGATACCGCCCTTAGCCGCTTGTTGCCAGGAGAAGTATTGGCAGACGCTATGCAAGGCTATTTCCATCACTATGGCTTAGAAGCACTGCTGTTAGATACCAGTGAAGTGCATGCAGGCTTTATCGATACAGGGCGCTTTGCGCTATGGTGCCAAGTGTGGAGCCCCCCGCAGCCGGTAGGCACTGCCTTTGTGGTGCACGGCTATTTCGATCATATGGGGCTATATCGCCATTTGCTTGAACGCCTGCTGGCTAAGGGGTGGCGGGTAGTGCTGTGGGATCTTCCCGGCCATGGTCTTTCCAGCGGTGCGCGGGCGGCAATAGAAGATTTCGATGATTATCAGCACTGTCTGGCCCATTTGCAGATGACCCTAAAGAGCCAAGGCATGGCGCCTGAGCCGTGGCTAGGCGTGGGCCAGAGTACCGGTGGGGCGATTCTGGCTACCGATGCACTCACCCGCCGTGAGGCTTCCGGTTGGTCAGGTTTGGTGCTGTTGGCGCCCCTGGTGCGGCCTTGGGGATGGAGCCAAACCAGCTGGCTGCACTTGATTGCCAGCCCGTTTGTAAAAGAGTTGCCGCGTAAATATCGCCCCAACTCTACCGACGAGCAGTTCACCGAGTTTCTACGTGAGGGTGACCCGCTGCAGCCAGAGCGTTTGAGCGTTGCCTGGGTGAGCGCGATGCGCCGCTGGATGCCTCGCCTACTGGCCCAGGAGCCCAACCCACTGCCTACCCTGATACTCCAGGGCGAGCAGGATTTGACCGTCGATTGGGAGTGGAATTTAGCGATTCTGGCGAAGAAGTTTCCCAATGCCGAAATTCACCGCCACCCGGAAGCTCGCCACCACTTGGTAAATGAGGCAGACCCCATCCGTGAAGTGCTGTTTGCAGCGCTGGATAACTTTGTAGATGGGTTTGTCGAAAGTGCTAGCCAATAGATTTTGTAAAATATATTGGCGAGATTATTCCCTATACGGCACGAGCACTGAATAAATTCCGCTAAGGTTTTATTCAGTGCTTTTACCTTTCTATGCTCACACTGATTTGCCTTACTGGGCGTTCAGGAAGTCCTCTACATCGAGCAGTATTAGCTCATTATCATCGGCGCGGCCTTGCTGGCGGCCAATCGAGAAAGGGTAGTTGTTGTCATTGGCGACCACGATGGTGCTCTCATCGACACGATCCACGTTCTCAATGGTCACAAAGGGAAAGTTAAAGGTGCCGTTGATCGTGCCGCGGGGGGCGATGCCATCTGGATCCTGGATGTTCATCAGGTCTATATAGGCGATTTTCTCAAGCACACCCTGCTCATTTGTGCGGTTGAGATCGACGAGATAGATGCGTTTGAACTCGGCAGGGTTGTCTGCCCACTCTTCTCGCGGGTCGCCCTGGCGGCTATCACGCTCAATGATTAAGCCGCGAGTTCCGCCAATGAGGTTGAAATCGCCAATAGCATGATCCGCTGACTCCAAGGGGTAGTAGCGGGTTGTGTCGCCCCATTCGCCGGTTTCAGTATGGAGCTCGAACATTCTTAATACGGGGGTGCCATCAATCGTTTCCGGGGCGTTGGCGTTGCTGTCCCAGACTGGCTTTTCCAATAAGGGGTAAAGGGTTGTTTGGTCTTCGGAGAGCGCCATGCCCTCGTAGCCACCAGAGCGAAACACCCTCACATCATTAGCGAGAGGCGCGCCAGGGTTCGGGGTGAGGGCAAAGGCATTGTCGGGGGAGCGCATCAGCGTCCCACCAGGATTGGTGGCCAGCACTTGCAGCACTTCCCCCGCATTATCGACCTGGATAATCCAGGGGCCGAACTCATCGCCAATCCAGTAGCTATCGCCCACCGGCTGTATCGATTCAATATCGAAATCAGCGCCGGTTAAAAAACGACCAGGAGTGGCTTCATTCATAATCGGGAAGGGCACCTTGCGGTTTGGATCCGATAGTTGAACGGTCTCCTCGATGATGACGCGCCCAGTGTCCCAGTCAGTCTTTATGATGTTAAACATCAGAATGACGTCGGAGGAGTTCGCCTTGGAGCCAAAGCCGTTATCGGTCAACACCAGGAAACGGTTATCGCCAAGTGAGCGAATGCCAGAAAAACCCTGCAGGGGCTGGCTGGGGAAGGGTAGCGCTAAGCCGGTGGCTTGCATGTTCGTATATAACTGCTCAATGCGGCCCTCTTGGCCAGTAAAACGGCCTGAGACGTTGTAGTGCTCAGCGGCGCCGGAAGGAGCTGCCACAAAGGTGCTGCCGGGTAGCTGGGCATGGCCGGACAATGTGGCGCTAAAACTCTGCTGGGCGTGTGCCGCACTGGTAAACGCAAAGGCGAGTAGAGCAGTCGCTAGTAACGGCTTTGTCATCACTATTTCACCATTTAGGAAGAAAAATTAGAGCAGGTGCAGCTTTTGCTAATTTTCACCCGTCATAGTGATAGTTGAATGACAAAGTGCAGACGTTTTAATGGCAGCAGGGTTTCAAGTCGAGTCTGGCCCTGAGTCGTAAAATACGTCTTGCTCAACAGGCGTAAATATTAATAAATGGTGTGGCTTTCAAATACATTATTCAAAGAGGAAATGACAATGGGATCATCGGTCAAAAAGGTACTGGTCTTTGCAGGCAGTGCCCGAGAAGCGTCACTGAACAAGCAGCTAGCCAAGCTGGCCGCCAAGCGTATTGAGGCGCTTGGCGGGGAAGCAACCTTTATCGATTTAAAAGATTACCCCTGCCCACTGTTTGATGAAGATATTGAAGCCCGGGGCGTGCCGGAGAATGTGCTGAAGCTGCGTGAGATTCTGGCGGATCACCAAGCAGTGATGATCTCTTCGCCAGAGTACAACGGCTTTATCACGCCGCTGCTGAAAAACACACTGGATTGGCTGTCACGACCCTACCAGGATACGCCGGGGCTCAAGTTATTTGCCGGTAAGTGGGCAGCGCTGGTGGCGGCTTCCCCTGGTGGGCTAGGTGGCATCCGTGCGCTACCGCTTGGTCAGCAACTGTTAGCCAATCTGGGGTTGGTCGTGCTGCCACAGCCATTGTCGCTGGCGAAAGCGGGCAGCGCTTTCAATGATAGTGGCGCGTTACACGATGAAACCACGGGGCAGAAGCTGGATGCGCTGTGTCAGCGCCTAGTGGACTCACTGGCTGCCACTCGCTAACCGCCCAGTGGCTTTCGGGGGCTTACGCCCCCTTTAGCATCCGATCCAGCTGTCGGTAACCAATGGCCTCAATTAGATGTGGCTGGGTGGGCTTGGGTTCACCCTGAAGGTCGGCAAGGGTCAGGGCTACGCGCAGTACGCGGTGATAGGCGCGGGCGGAGAGCTTGAGCTTTTCCAGCACGCCCGCGAGCCAGGCGCGCTCTTCATCGTTAAGCGCGCAGGCGGCTTCCAGGGCTTTGCCGCTTAGCTGGCTATTCAGCGCGCCACGGGCCATTTGGCGTTCTCGGGCGGCCATCACCCGCTCACGCACGGCTTCTGACGACTCGCCTTGGGTTTGTGCGGTGAGCTGCTCTGGCGGCAGCGCGGGCACTTCCACTTGCAGATCGATACGGTCTAGCAATGGCCCGGAAAGCCGTGCTTGATAACGCTGGATTTGGCTGGCGGTACACTGACAGCGCTGGCGTGGGTCGCCCAAGTGGCCGCAGGGGCAGGGATTCATTGCGGCTACTAACTGAAATTGAGCAGGGTAGCGACGTTCATGACTGGCACGTGCGAGGTGAATCTCTCCGGTTTCCAGCGGTTGCCGAAGTACCTCTAGCACATGGCGGGAAAACTCCGGCAGCTCATCCAAAAACAGCACGCCGTGGTGGGCCAGCGAAATCTCACCGGGTTTGGGTTTTGAGCCGCTGTCATTTTCAGCAATTGATGCGACCCTCAGGGCGTAATATCGGGCTATTATGGTAGTCTGTACAGGATTGAGTGCGACAGAATTAATAGCAATTGATGCGACAGGCCTTGTTTTATTCAACATTTGGTGCGACTACCCATGCCACTGCCTACATCCGTTCGTAAAATCGGCCCTACCCGACGAAGTGTGTCTGGCTACTATGCCTTTCGCGGGGAGGAGTCTATTGCGTTCGAGTCGACGCTCGAACGTGATTTCCTCATCAAGGCTGACTTTGATGTGAGCGTCCTTGGTGTGATTTCCCAGCCGTGCGAGATCCCGTTTCATCATCCCGTGACCGGTAGGCGCTACACCTACACACCTGACTATTTGGTTTATTACCGTCTCGGTAACCGTCATTACAGGGATTACCCAAAACCTCTCCTGGTGGAGGTCAAACCACGGGAAAAGTGGCAAGCACATTGGCGTGAATGGTCGCCTAAATGGAAGGCGGCGATACGGCATGCCAACAATGAGGGCTGGGCGTTTCGCATTCATGATGAAAGCCGCATTCGTGATAAGACCTTGGACAACATTACCTTCCTAGCGCGCTACAAGCGGATGGTGTTTCCCTCTGTCGAAAGCCAGGCAGTCCTCAACACGGTGAGGGAAATGGGGGTGGCGACCTTGGATTACCTGCTTTCTCGGCACTTTATGGGCGATATTTACCGGGCAGAGGGGATTGCGCATTTATGGCATCTACTGGCGACTCGGCAGTTAGATTGCGATATGGCCCAATCCTTCAGTCCTCTATCGGAGGTATGGGTACCCGATCATGAATAATCATCGTGGCAGCGCAACTGAACCCAATAACGGCGTCGCCCAAACACGCCAACACTTGCAGATTATGGTGGGTGAGCAGGTTCAGAAAGATGGCACCGTTTACCGAATTTCCCAGGTGCTCGATTTTGAGACGGTCATTGGCATTGCCGTTGAGTCCGGGCGTAGTTGCCCGCTTCGCATCAAAGAACTAGCGCCTCTCAATAGCGGGTCCGTATCCCCTGAGCAGGATATGTCCGAGATTGGGGATGCCGATTGGCGGGAGGCCGAGCATCGCTTTTCCATCATTAAGCCCTTGGTGGATCGCCATACGGTGGGGCGGGATGCAGCGGAGGAGCGTGCTAAACAAACGGGGGTTGATACGGCTACGATCTACCGTTGGTTGAAGCGGTATAAAGCGACGGGCTCGGTGCTTGCATTAATTCCTCAAAAGCCAGGGTGGAAGAAAGGAAAGTCGCGTATCCCCGCGCATGCCGAGGCGGTGATTCAGGAAGTCATCAAAGAGGTGTATTTGACGCTGCAGCGTCCGTCCGCACAAAAAGCGGTACAGGAAGTCATGCGGCGCTGCCATGAGCGGCGCATCGACCCGCCGAGCCCTGGTACCGTTCGTTCTCGTCTGCGCGACATCCCAGAGCGCGACCGATTGCGTGGGCATGGCTTTAGAGAAAAAGCGATTAATAAGTTTCAGCCGGCGGCCGGAAAATTTCCCAATGCGGACTATCCGTTAGCCGTCATGCAGATTGACCACACGCCTGCCGATATTATTTTGGTCGATGACGTATATCGCAAACCGATTGGCCGTCCATGGATTACGCTGGCCATGGACGTGTGTACTCGCATGGTCACGGGGTATTACTTATCGTTTGACCCGCCCTCTGAAACATCTGTCGGCATGTGTGTGGCGCACTCCATGCTTCCTAAAGATGAGTGGTTGCTACTGCATAATGTGGAGGCTGAGTGGCCGGTATGGGGCACACCCGCCACGATTCATGTCGATAACGGCCCAGATTTTCGCTCTGAGACGTTTAGGCGCTCATGCCTAGCCTATGGGATCAACCTTGAGTTTCGGCCTGTTAAGCAGCCTCGTTACGGTGGCCACATTGAGCGGGTGCTGGGGTCTCTTCTCAAAGAAATTCATAACCTGCCTGGGACGACTTTCTCCTCCATTAAAGAGAAAGAGGGGTACGATCCAGAGAAACACGCGGCCATGACGAAAAGCGAGTTTGAAGAGTGGCTGGTGACGTTGATCTGCAAGGTTTACCACCAGCGCCTTCATTCTGGGATTGGTATGTCGCCGATGAAGAAGTGGGAAATTGGTGTGTTTGGCAATGCGGATGTGCAGGGAGTGGGATTAGCGCCGAGGCCTGCTGACAGGCTCTCTGTATTGCTCGATTTTTTGCCCAGCTTTCAGCGTACGATCCAGACCTTTGGTGTGACCATCGATGGCATAAACTATTACGATGAAGCGCTAAGACCTTGGATCAATGCCAAAGATCCAGACATGCCAGACAAGAAACGCACCTTTGTTTTCCGGCGCGACCCTCGCGACATTAGTGTCATTTGGTTCAAAGACCCGGAGCTCGGGCACTATTTTCGCGTGCCCTTTGCCAATCTTGCCCTCCCCTCGATGAGTGTTTGGGAGTATGCCCAAGCTAAAGCGCGCCTTCGGCAGGAAGGAAGAAACTCGGTCAATGAGACTGAAATTCTACGCGCTATTAGTGAGCTGCGAACCCATGTGGAGGAGTCGCAAGCACGTACTAAGCGAAGTCGCCGTCAGGCACAACGACGTAAAGAGCATGAGAAGAAGGTGACGCCTGCAGATCCCCTTTTACATGCGCCCTCAACTGCGGCCCCTAAAGAGACACCCGCTCAAGGGGACGGTCTTTTAACGGGTGATATCGATGTGAACTGGGACATAGCATGAGCACACACCTTCATCCTGATCTTCGTCACGTCTTGGGGCTGTCCGCTAAAGAGCGAATGGAGTTTATGGATCAACCGCGCTGGTTGGGCTATCCATTGGCCAATCGTGTCATTGAGGTCATGCGTGGGTTGATGGAGAAGCCCAGTCGTCCTCGTATGCCTAACCTCTTGCTCGTGGGTGACTCCAACAACGGAAAGACAACCATCGTTCAACGGTTTCGTAAGCAGTACGGTGAAGGCTACGTGAATGAAGACGTAGAGCCCGTGAAGCCTGTTGTTGTCACTCAGGCTCCCCCGAGTGCCGATGAGAAAAGTCTGTATATCGCAGTGCTAGAGAGTTTCTGGGCTCCCTACCGGCCTACAGATCCTGTTCCCAAGCTGCGCTACCAGGTGATTCATCAACTGCGTGCTTGCCATACGCGCTTACTGATCATCGATGAGTTTCACTCTCTGTTAACCGGTGGTGCTGTTAAGCAGCGCGAAACGATGAATGCCATTAAGCTTTTATGCAATGAGCTAATGATTCCCATCGTTGGTGTGGGGACGCAAGACGCTGTGCGTGTGCTGCATTCAGACCCACAGCATGCGAGTCGCTTTGATGTGGTCGCGTTACCAAAGTGGGAGCTCAATCAGGAGTTTCAGAAGCTGCTCGCTGGCTTTGAGAAGATATTACCTCTCAAACATCCTTCCCAACTGCATGAGCCCCAATTGGCGACCCAGCTCCACGCGATCTCTGGCGGCAATTTTGGCGACCTGCACCGGCTGCTGATTGAGTGTGCCAATGCCGCTATTTTGTCCGGGGCTGAGCGCATCGATGAGAAAATTATTCAGAGTAAATCATGGGTGCGACCTACCCGTGGCATTAGGGAAGTGATGCTGTAATGCCCTGGGCGCTGAGTGTGCCTCTGTTGCCTGAAGAGTCGCTTTCTTCATGGCTGGTACGGGCGGCGTTGAGACAGGGGTGTGATCCCTTGTCGCTCACTGGGGCTATCTGGCCAACATGGCGTATATGGACGAGAGATATTGACAGGGAAATTCCCCTCGTCAGAATGCGCCCATTAGCCAATGCATCGGGGATATCTTCCGCTGAGTTTCAGAAAGCTGGGATGCGGGACGATTGTGAGAAAGTGGCCGGTTACTCATTACCCGAAACGCGTACTTGGCCCTGGTTGTTGGCACTCGGCAGCCGAAATCGAAATCGCCATGGAGGACAACAGGTATGTACGTTGTGCTTGGGAGAGGACTCGACCCCGTACTTACGCCGACACTGGCGATTCGCTTGGCACACTGGGTGTCGCTCTCATGGGGTGCAGTTGGTAGACGAGTGCCCGGTATGCAAGGCCCCTATAGAGCCCCATCGCTTGTCAGCGGAAGGTCAACATTTAGCTCAGTGCAGCCGGTGTCATAACGATTTTAGAAAGGCGGTATGCACGTCGCCTTTACCTGAAGCGTTCAGTGTTCAAGTGATGGCTGATCGTGTGTTAGAACAGGATAAGGTGACGTTTAGGCAGGCCTCTATCGCACCCGCCGATTGGTTTTCTATGGTGGCCTTTTTTATTGGCGTTATACGGCGTGCAAGTCGGCGGCCTGTGTCACCCCTGGCCGATGCGCTTCTTTCATTGGGCATTTCGGTTACGGATTGCCGAATGCCTGTGTCTGGCCTGGCGTTTGAGCTGCTGGCTGTCAGCGAGCGTAGTGCCTTATTGGTAGCGTTGGAACGCTTGCTCAGTATTGGCCTTGAAGAAACGTTTAGCGCTCTGGTCGCTTGTAATGTCAAAACGAGCGCGCTTCATGATCCCCGAAAGTCACCCCCCGTTATGTTGTTGCCGTTGTTATCGCGGTTATCTCATCACCCCCATGGGCCGCATCGCCGCCGTGCTCTACCGGCTCATCGCCCCATGTCGGAACGCGCAGTGAGAGCCTCATGGGCGCGCTTAAAACGGAGAATGAAAGCGGAGCCAACCTCTTGAAGCAACACAAAACGGTCGACTGCGATGAGTGTGGTCGAGAAGTCTCCAAATTGTGGCGACGCCATAAAGGGCATGGTTACTGTTCAACTTGCTATGCTCGTGTGTTTAAGCGGCGAATGTGCCCACGATGTGGTGAGTTAGCCCGTCTGCCTAAGAATGACCCAGACGCCGTCTGTCGTCAGTGCAACGTCGACAAACCGTGTGCACGATGTGGAAAAGCCCGTTCAGACTACAACATCGGCAAGGTCACTCCCTACGGCCCTGTCTGTATCGCCTGCGCTCCCTATTTCAAAGAACCAGAGCCCTGCGAGGCGTGTGGGAAAGCATCTCAACGTCTTACCCGAGTGGCGCGTATGGGGCATGATCATCGCTTATGTCCACGCTGTTCGACAGCAGACCACGGTACCTGTTCTGCATGTCGTCGACATCGCTTATTGGTCATGACATCCAGCGGTGACGCATTGTGCAAAGCCTGTAATGAGCAAGGGGAAATTGCCTGTCCATTGTGTGGTAATCCCATGCCAGCGGGTCGAGGCGATGCCTGTGAGCCCTGCTATTGGACGCGCACATGTCGTAAGCGGATCATCATTGGCCAAGCCGGTATCACCACCAAAGCGTTACGTGAGGCCTTTGGGGAATTTGGTGAATGGCTGATTCGTACCACAGGGCCGCATAAGGCTGCCCTCAAGATCAATCATTTCTTCTCGTTCTTCCTTGAGATCGACCAGGCATGGTCACGGATACCGAGCTATTCGGAGCTGCTTCATCACTTCGGTGCGGAGGGGTTGCGGCGTGTAAGACTTCCTATGCGATGGCTGCATGAAGAGCAAGGGGTAGAGCCGGATCACCAAGCAAAGAAGATCGACTCAGAGAAACGACGTATCAAAGCGTGTCTCAGGTCTATGCCGTCCGCTTCTTTATCAGAAAAAGCGCTGCATGCTTATTGGCAGCAATTGGAAACCCGTATAGAGGCGGGCAAAACGTCCCACACCTCCGCACGACTTGCACTAAGAGCGGCAGCCGCATTGCTACTCGCTACTGACCGGGAGGGGCAGCGACTGCCTCAACAGGGCGATGTGGACAACTATTTGCAGGCGGTGCCCGGACAAGCAGCCTCGGTCACGGGGTTTACTAATTTCTTAAATCGCCAACATGCCACCACGTTGGCTCCTCGGGTGGATGTAAAACGGGCAAGAAAGCGGCGAAAAGAAACACTAGCCCGCACCCTGATGACGATGGCCCGGTGTGCTGATCAAGGAGAGGCCTGGAGGGAGGCATGGATCGTTGCTGCCATGGAGTATTTCCATGACACAAAATTAACGCAGAAAATGCTTCGACAACAGACCGTAGAGCGGACGACAGACGGGATACAGGTGGTAGTGGGTGGCGTTACCTACTGGCTGCCTCTGGATATTGAGTGCTAAGACACTGATAGCGCGCAGTCACTTGGAGGGCCCCGCGACTCTGTAGGCGAATGTCGCCCCGCCGTTTGGACGGGGCTATGGCTCTCTACCTATATGCCAGGGCTCAACGGGGTGCCAAAAGGCGTGTCATGACCGTTGAGATGACGTCAAAACCAGGTCTTCATAAATGCCCTTGATAGCCTTCTCTTCTGGGCTGTGGCGCTGTGGCTCCTGTTCCTGCTTTGGATGTAGTGGGGTTATAAGCCCGTTAGAGAGTGACAGGACATCGCTGAGCTGCTCGTAATCGAGGTTTACGTTATCGACATTGTATTGGTTAAGGCGTGTCATGGTCTCTGTGAGTGCGGTCATACTGTGCTCTTCTTCTCCAAGCGGCGGAAAGGCTTGAATCAGCGGCTGACCGCCTTCCCAACCTATCTTGATCGGCTGATTGATGATGTTGACTTGGGTGCCGGGTGGAATGCGGTCAAATATAGATTCGATGTCTTTGGGTAACATGCGGATACAACCTCGGCTTGCGCGCATGCCAATGCCATCGGGCTGGTTGGTGCCGTGAATCAAATAGCCATCGAAGCCTAGGATGATGGCATGGTCTCCTAGCGGGTTATCGGGGCCGGGTGGCACAACGCTGGGCGCGGTTTCACCGCGTGCTTCCGCTTCGCGTTTTACCGACTCAGGCGGGTACCACGCGGGGTTTTTAATGTTCATGGTGGTCTCGGTCACGCCTAGAGGAGTATCAAACCCTTCGCGACCAATGCCAATAGGATAGGTCTCAACACGCGGTGTCTCACCGTTTTTGACATCTGGGTAGTAGTAAAGCCGCAGCTCGGCGATATTGATGACGATCCCAGTACGCTCCACATTCGGCAGAATAAAACGTCCCGGAATAGTCACTTCCGTGCCCACCCCTGGAACCCAGATGCTAACCTCTGGGTTTGCACGGATCATCTCCAAATAGCCAAGGTTGTGACGCCTGGCAATATCTATCAAGGTATCGTCGTAATCCTTTACGATAAAGGTGTCAGCCTCTCCGATAATATTACCTTCCTCTGGTAGCGGGTAATGCCCTTTGGGCCATTCCGTCTCCTGGGCAGTGGAAGGTTGTGCCGCCATGGCGACAGGGAGCCATGCCAGAAACGAAACCATCACACTCACGATGAAGCCGATCTGCATTGGCCATGGGAGGAATCTCTTAAGTATTGCTGCGTTCTTTGCCAAGAGCATCGCTAGGTTCCTTTTTCATCTAATGCGTCGTTTTTTGATCGAGATAAGTTCAGTTGTAACCCGAGCAGTGTCAGCACCGCAGCGAGTATCCAAGCGGGGCCACTACCGGTGCGTGTGAAAGGAGTTAGGCCCTGCATCGGGGTCACCTCGCCAGTTAAACTGGCCGGTTCAAACTGTGGGGCACGGGCTGTGACGTGGCCTTGTGAATCGATGATGGCCGTCACGCCATTACTGGTAGCTCGAAGTAGGTGACGACCATTTTCTAAGGCACGTAGACGCGCCATTTGAAGATGTTGGTGTGGGCCAATGGAGCGCCCAAACCACGTATCGTTGGAAACCGTTAATAGCAGCTCGGCATTACGCGCCTGTTGGGCGACATGGTCGGCAAAAATGATTTCGTAACAAATGGCATTGCCAATGGTGGCTCCAGCCACGTGTAACGGAGCCTGTTCGCCTGTCCCTGGGGTCAGGCGAGGTACTGGCAAGTCGAAAAAAGCAAGGGTGCCAGCGAGGAGACTTTGGAATGGCAAATACTCGCCAAAGGGCACCAAGTGCGCCTTCTGGTATTCGCCCTGCACATCATTTAGCCCTATGACGCTGTTATAAGAGCGCCCTTCACTGTCGCGTTGCAAAATGCCGGTCAACAAGGCGGTGTCAGGCCCCAGGTCGGACGCTACTTGCTCAAGTATTTGCTGTGCTTCCTGCTCAAGCATGGGAAGGGCTGCCTCGGGCCAAACGATGAGATCGATATCCCTTGCTTGCTCCCGTGTCATCGCCGTGTAGATACTGATCGCCTCGCGCTGCCCTTGGGCAGTCCACTTAATGCGCTGGTCAAGATTCCCTTGCAGCAATGCCACCCGGATGGGCTTGCCAGCCGGGGTTGTCCATTGGGCGGGCAATAGGAATGGAACGATCCACAAGGCGGCCATTGGGACAAGGAAACCCCAGCGGCGACGCAGTACCTCTACCCCTAACGTACCTGTCAGCGCGGTCATGAGTGACAGCAAGTACACACCACCAACGGGCGCCCATGGGGCTAGTGGAGAATCTACCTGAGAGGTGCCCAGCAATAACCAGGGAAAGCCGGTGAGCAACCAGGTGCGTAGCCATTCGCTCACCACCCACATACCGGCAAAGCTAAGACAGGCTAACCGTGGCCCCGTGATGCGCCGATAGAGCCCAAAGGGGATTGCAAAGAAGAGCGCCAGGGCGCTGACAAAAAGAGTGGTGAGGAGCATCGCCACCAAGGCCCCGGTGCCACTGAAATCGTGAATAGCAACGAAGACCCATGATGTGCCAGAACCGAACAGGCCTACCCCATAGCACCACCCACGCAGGGTGGCCATGGCGGGCGTTAGCGACTGTATCTTCCAATAGACCAGTGCCACGGCCACTGGGCCAAGCCACCATAGGGAAAAGGGGGCGGCACTCAAGGTGGTCATTACCCCAGCGGCGAGCGCTACAACGCAATCGACTATTGGTGAGGAGCGCCCAGCAAAAAGCGTATATTCTTTATCTTTATCGACCACATCCATAGCGTTACTCAGAGCGCTTAAAAGCAGGACTTTCACGCCATAACGCCACTGCGAACATCAATACACCTGCAAACAGAGCGATATCGGCCATGTTAAAGGCGGGCCAATGCCATTCGCCCCAGTAAATGTCCAGATAGTCGACGACGTACCCTCGCGCTAAGCGATCAACAGTATTACCGAGCGCGCCGCCAAGAATCAGGCTGTACGCACAGGCCTCCAAGCGCGACAGGGGTTTGCATAGCTGCACAACCAATACGACGACCACCACCAACGCTAAACCAAGAAAGAGGTAGCGCTGCCAACCCCCTGCTTCTGCGAGAAAGCTGAAAGCGGCTCCTGTGTTCCCGGTATAAACCCAGTTAAAAAACGGCGTTAGCGGAATGACTTGGCCAAACGACATCTGGGCGTGCACGATTTCTTTGACCAGTTGATCGGCTAGAGCCAATACGCAAGCAAATGTGAACCATGGCCAACGTCGTGAAGGGCTATCGTTTGGCGCTGTTCTCATGACGTTGTTTTTCCTTGTGACAGGCCTGTCATTGCGGTACTGGGCGAAAAGCGGTAACCCAGCAGTCGCATGGCGTTCAACGTCACCAGGACGGTAGCACCGGTATCGGCCATCACCGCAATCCACATGCCGGTAATACCCAGCGCCGTTGTAACTAGGAAAATGGCTTTTAAGCCAAGGGCGAGAACAACGTTGGTTTTCACATTGCGCAGTGTGGCACGAGAGAGGTCTATCAGCTCAGCGATGCCGGTAACGCGGTTCTTGAGCAAGGCTGCATCGGCGGTTTCCAACGCCACATCCGTGCCGCCCCCCATCGCGATACCCACATCGGCTGCCGCGAGTGCCGGTGCATCGTTGATGCCATCGCCTACTTTACCGATGGGGCCACGGCCAGCCGCTTGCCAGTCTCGAACATACGCTGCCTTGTCTTCAGGCATTAGTTCGCCGTACGCTTCAATGCCTAAGCGACCCCCCGTGGCAGCGACGGTGCGGGCATTATCACCGCTGAGCATGACCGCCTGTACGCCCAAACGGGATAGCGCCGCTAGGCCTTCAATGGCATCTTCGCGTGGCTCATCGCGAACCGCGATCAAGCCCAGTAAACGCTCGCCTTCGACGAGGAGAGCGAGGCTCTTACCGGCTTCTTCTAACGCGACAATCCGAGCACTGAGACTTTCCTCAAGGATGACTTTCTCGTGAAGGTGACGAGGCGTCATTAAGCTCAGCTCGCGACCCTCCACCTGGCCGGAAACACCGCGCCCCGCCAGAGCGCGGCCGCCGGTGACGGTGGGGAGGTTGATGCCCGACTGTCGGGCATGCTCAACGATAGCCGTGGCGATAGGGTGACTGGAATCCCGCTCTATTGCGGCGGCGAGCCGCAATACGCTGTTATCGTCTTCCTCAGCAATCCAAGACTCCACATCTGTGACTCTTGGGGTACCCGCAGTGAGGGTGCCCGTTTTATCTAATGCCACCAAGCGAAGCTTACCTAACTGTTCAAGAACGGCTCCCCCTTTGATCAGTAGTCCGCGCCGAGCTCCCGCCGAGAGACCGGCGGCGATGGCGGCTGGGGTGGAAATGACTAACGCGCAGGGGCATGCGATTAACAGCAATGCTAACGCACGGTAAATCGACTCCGACCATGCCATGGTCGATACCAGCGGTGGCACTATCGCCATCAGTAGGGCGAGTAAGACGACGGCGGGCATATAGTAATACGCAAAACGATCAATAAAGCGTGCTATCGGTGCCTTGGCGGCCTGTGCTTCTTCAACCAGACGAATAACGCGTGCGATCGTATTGTCATCAGCGCCTCGTGTTACCTCCACCTCCAGGGCGGCATCAAGATTCACTGTGCCAGCAAAAATGTCATCACCAGGCGCTCGCGAACGGGGTATGGACTCGCCGTTTACCGGCGACTCGTCAATGTCGGAGGTGCCCACCAGGATGCGTCCATCGCAGGGTACGCGATCACCGGGCCGCACCAGCACACGCTGCCCGGGTTTAAGTGACTCCGCCGAGACGTCACGCAGATGGCCATTGTCCATCAGCCTCGCCGTTGAGGGTGTTAAATTTGCCAAGGCTGAGATACTGCGGCGCGCTCGTGAAGCAGCTACCCCTTCGAGTAGCTCACCTACGGCGAACAAGAACACGACCATCGCAGCTTCAGCGGCAGCATTGATGGCCAATGCGCCAAGCGCAGCGATGCACATCAGCATCTCTATGGTAAAGGGATTGCGCATTTTGAGGGCGCCCCAGGCACTCTGCGCAATGGGTATTAAGCCGACTAGCGTGGCCAAAATGAAAGGCATATTACCCAGCGCAGGCCATGCTAAACGAAGCGCGAAGGCTACGATCAGCAAATTGCCTGTGATAATGACCAAGCGCCCTTTAGCGGTTTGCCACCAAGAGGATGAAGCACCAGGTGCGCGTGTTTGGCCATCATGGGAAGCCACTTGATAGCCTAGTTCGTTCAGGATGCCCTCAATGGTCTTTCGCGAGGGGGCCCCGTGATCGTGGTGGTGAATCTTCACTGATCCCGTGACCGAGCTTGCCGTGACTTCCTCAATGCCTTCCAGTCGCTCTAGCGCCGATACAACCTTGCGCTCACAACCGCCGCAGTCCATGCCTTCAACACGCAGCGTCAAGGTGGTAGGCGCTGTTGTCGGCGTTGATGTTTTCATGGTGCCTCTCCTGCCAATGGGCTATGGTTTTTAAGTGTAAACCTTGTAGCAACTACAGCTTCAAGCCCTGCCTAAGGAGTTTTACCATGTCGATGATCGGCCAAAGTATCAGCATTGGTGAGTTAGCACGACGAGCCGATTGCAAACCTGAAACGGTTCGCTATTACGAGCGTATTGGGCTGTTGCGCGATGCGACACGAACCGGTGGGGGGCAGCGCCGCTATGGAGACGACGCTGTGCGGCGCTTGACCTTTATTCGTCATGCCCGTGACTTTGGCTTTTCGGTGGAGTCAGTGCGAGAGCTTTTGGCCATGTCAGATCAACCTGATATGCCTTGCCAAGAAGTCGATGCCATCGCCACGCATCACCTAAAGAAAGTGGAGTCCCGCCTTCAACGACTGTCCATACTGCGTGAGGAGCTTCAACGGATGGTCACGCAGTGTGCCGGTGGTAAAGTGGAAAGCTGCCGAATCATTGAGGTCATCAGTGATCATCAACTCTGTATCACTGAAAAATCGCACGGAGGGGCTCTCGACTTGGGTTAGCACTAACGCTACGCCCCACGCCCAATGGTCAGCCCAGCGAAACATCCAAAAACAGCATGAGTACCAATCCGATGGAGAGGCCCAGCGTGGCCTTTTTTTGGTGCCCGCTTCGATGAGTTTCGGGAATAATCTCATGACTGATCACATACAACATCGCCCCCGCTGCAAAGGCCAACCCCCAGGGCAGTAGCGCTTGTGACATGCTGATGACTCCAGCGCCTAATAAGCCACCCAACGGCTCAACAAGCCCCGTAAGGGCGGCAATCGTCCATGACCGCCAACGTGAATAGCCCACGCCTAGCAGTGATACTGCTACGGCCAGTCCTTCTGGGGCATTCTGAAGTCCAATGCCAATCGCTAGTGGAATGCCTCCTTCGCTTCCCCCTGCGCCGAAGGCCACGCCAACGGCTAGCCCTTCTGGCAGGTTGTGTATCGTAATGGCAATAATAAACAACCAGATACGACGTAGTGAGGCAGCCTCTGGCCCTTCTCGCCCCTGTTCGAAGTGCTCATGAGGTAAGAGTTCGTTCAGTAGTGCGACCATTCCAATCCCTAGCAAGATGGCCGCACAGGCAATGGCAGCAGGTACCACGCTACCTCCGTAACGCAGCTCCGAGGCTTCTAAGGAGGGTATGATCAGTGAGAAGAAAGAGGCCGCTAGCATGACGCCAGCGGCGAACCCCAACGCTAAATCGCGAACACCACGATTCGGTCTTTTGGTAAACAAGATAGGAAGCGCCCCGACAGCCGTCATCAAGCCCGCGGCAAGGCTTCCCAATACCCCCATTGTGACGAGAGAAACCTCTTCCATACCGATTACCTGTCTTGTGGTAGATGAGTGATCACAGCGCTAGGGTTCCATAACGAGGCAAGCACACGTTCACGTTACTAACAATCCATGCAACGTTGCTAAGCACGGGTGGTTACGGCTCGTTAAACGAGATCAAGTCATAAATGGACGCCGTGCCGATAGCTTGTTCCAAGCGATCTCTTGCCTCGTAAAGTGACGCTTGATATTCACCTTGAGTCGGCTGCTCACCCAACATGATGCGTTGACCTTGACCAAGGGGATCAACAGGCTGGTTATTGACTCTCACTTCGTAATGCAGGTTGGGGCCCGTGGCGACCCCGGAGGAACCTACCTCTCCGAGCGACTCTCCCGCATTGACTAAATCCCCAACCACTAGCTGTGGGGAGAATCGGCTAAGGTGTGTGTAGCGACTAATGGCCCCTGTGTCGTGCTCCACCTCGATCACCTGCCCATATCCCCCTTGGCGACCCATAAAGAATACGCGCCCAGGTGCGGTGGCAATGACCGGCGTTCCTGTCGGCGCAGCCAAGTCAATTCCATTATGAGGACGCATCCCTCCATACACAGGATGTCGCCGATTCCCAAAGCGAGACGTTAAGCGGGCACTAAGCACGGGCAACCGCAACGTGCCTAGCAGGGTGTCGCTTTTGAAAAGAGCTACGTCCCCCTTTTGGGTGACCGGCCATATGACCTCCAAGGGCTCTGCCTGATCAGGCAGAGCGGCATAACTGAGGCGTGGTGGCCCAACACGGGCGCCGTCCTGGCGTCGATCTTCCTCCCACACTAATTGAATACGTTCACTGCCAGAAAACTCCAGCGGCGCTGCGATAAACTCGCTGAGCAGTGTTTCCAGTTTAGTGGCGAAACGCGTTGGGACACCTTCTGCTGCCAAGGCCTCGTAGAGGGTGGTATCAATGACGACATCACGCCCAAAGGTTAGGGTATCAACGCTATCGAGCGGTAATGTGCCTTCTTGCTCGCTAGCCGCCTGTAACTTGACAGGGCTAAGTTCAGACGGAGGCAATGACAGATGCGTTTGCCAATTGGCTTCGGCTAGCAAGGGGTAAAAGCCCACAAAGCCTAGTAACCACCAGCGCTGCATCACTGGCCATCCTCTTCCCCAGAGATCTCCGCTACTTCACTCTCAACGGCATCAATCAGCTCTTGCATACCAAAGGGGTCTAAAGGCTCGCCATTGACAAAAAAGGTAGGTGTTTGGCGAATCTGATTGGCTCTGACATCCGCCATGTCTTGGTCAATCACCGCCTGCACCTCAGCAGAAGTCAGTTGCTCTTCGGCAGCCGCTAAATCAAGGCCTCCTTGGCTCGCGATATCGAGGATAGCGGATTCATCAAAACTGCCATGTGAAGCCCATTGATCCTGGCGAGCCAGCAGCCTCTCCAGTACCGGTTCAAAGACGCCCTGACGACGAGCAACTTCTAATACCCGAATGGCCTTATCAGATACGTCGCCGTGGAAAGGAGTGTAGCGCACGATGAGCCGCACTTTTTCTGGGTAGGTTTCCAGAATACTTTTTGTCAGGGGATAGAAAGCACGGCAGGCTTCGCAAGCCGGATCGAAGAATTCCACAATCGTCACCGGCGCGTCTTCTCGTCCCAAGATGGGGGAGTGTGAGCGCACCAAGGAGTCCTCTGTCTGGACACTGCTCTCCTTTGCTGCCTGAGCTTGCATATCTAAGAGGGCAGGTTTCGATACGGCGACGATCGCAGCGGTCAGCATTAACGTACCGGCCAATATAAAAGACGCTTTTTTGAACATGTTTCTCTCTCTTTCTCAACGATGGGGTGGAAAAGTAGGGTTGAAAAATAAGCCAATCGCTATGGGAGTAAGCCGCTCGCTACCTACCTGAGCCGGGAGTCGGCCTCGGTCTATCACTCGTGCCCATATAGATTGGCATTTTGATGCGCGTGGTCACTATGCTCAAACTCTAGGCTGGAATGAGCAATACTGAAGCGCATTTTAAGCTGCTCCTTGATCTCTGCTTTGACGGATTCAAGCTGCTGCCAGCCGGTTTCTGTCAGAACCACGTGGCAGTCAAGGGCTGCCATGTTTTCCTGCATCTGCCATAGATGCACATGGTGAATATCCTGGACTCCCTCGATATCTCGTACGGTCTCAACGACTGCCTGCCCGTCAATGTCCGGGGGAGATCCCAGCATTAGCGTACGGATAGGGCCGCCAATTTCAGAGAAGGCTAGGTAAAGAATATATAGCGCAATCCCTATCGTGATCGCGGGGTCCACCCAGCGCATGTCGTACAGTAAAATAAGCGAACCACCGATAATCACGGCGATGGAGGCAAACGCATCCGATAAGTTATGCAGAAAAAGGGCGCGGATATTGACACTCTCTTTTTGCATTGACCACGTGAGCATGGCGGTAAGGGCATCGACGACGAGCGCGACGCCACCAATAATCACGATCGTCCATCCCTCTATCTCAGGGGGATCGACCATCCGCATAGCGCCTTCGTAAATCAGGTAGACACCGACAATAATGAGGGTGGTGTAATTGATGAGTGCTGCCACTATCTCGATGCGGCCATAGCCAAAGGTCATATGCGCATCGGCAGGCCGTCTGGCGATTTTACGAGCAGCAAAGGCAATGACTAATGCTGCCATGTCAGAAAAGTTATGTAACGCATCAGCGATCAGCGATAGGCTCCCCGCCATAATGCCACCGACGATTTGAGCGATGGTTAAGAGCCCATTGGCCCAAATGGAGATGCTGACGCGCCGGTCGCCAGAGGCAGGATCAATGTGGGGATGATCATGATGATGTCCCATCTGTTACCTTCTCTCGAATTATCTGTTCTTGGTACTATAAAACCTCTAGCAACTAAAGCTTCAACCCTTGAGCATTATCTATTTGCATCGCTGGATTGGGAAGCACGTCCCTAGCTACCAAGGAGCCTTTGTGTGCTGGGCCGAAGGTGATCATGTTTTAGGTGCGGGGCTCAATCCACTTCAACCGGTAACGTCCAATCCACCATGGGTAGATTCATTTATTTTGTCGAGGCGCACCTTGTCTGGTTTGTAATCGTCGTCGCGGGGGGAGGCTTACTCTTTCCGGCCACCGGAATAATGCTTAAGTTCGCGATTGGGCCATTACTGGCATTACTGATGTTGATTATCAGCCTCACATTCGATGCGCATGCAGTGCGCATCGTGTTCCGAAAGCCGTCACGGCAGTTGTTGGCATTGGGGCTGGTCTATGGGCCTATGTCGATTGCCGGGTGGCTAACGGGCCGTCTATTTTTTGGAAGCGGCCCGCTGGCTGCTGGCCAAACCTTGCTCGGCACGCTGCCGACAGATGTGTCTTCTCCTCTTTTGGTACTGATGGCGAAAGGCAATGTGGCGCTTGCCGCTGTTTTCAACGCAGTCAACACCGCGTTATGTCCGTTTATTGTTCCCTTCCTGTTTTTATGGCTCACCGGCCTTCAGTTAGACGTGCCGCTTGGATCAATTATTCTTGAATTAACACTAATCGTGCTTCTTCCTACCGTGATTGGGGTCAGCTTGCGTACAAGGTTCTCGGCTTTCTTTGCACGGCATGATTCAGCGTATGCAGGGATAGGGTCGATTCTGTATCTGCTGATCCTACTCGCCGTGGTCGGGCCGAATGCCACCACGATCATTGGCTATGGCTGGTATGCGTTTGTGATTGCGGGCGCGGCCCTGTGCCTCAATTTGATTGGGTACCTGGTAGGTATGTCCTCACGGTTACTCACCTCTGATCGCAAAGAGGTGATTACCTATCTTTTCACGGTCAGTAAAAAGGAATTCAGCATCGCTGCAGCGTTTGTCGCTGCTTCTGGCTTGCCATCAGAGATCGCAATTCCAGCCGCTTTTTTTGCCGTGATTCAAATGATCACTTCGCCCATCGCAGCGAAGATCCTCGCCCGCCACTGAAGGGATGGCCGTATCGGCTCTTCGTCAGAAGAGCAACCTGCACACGGGGTGTACAGGTTGCTCTTACCGACAAAACAGACACCGCTACTCATAAAGGTGGCAAATAGTACCTATGCTAAGTCACTGCGACCAATACTGACCTTGCTAAAAGCATTTAACACAGAGGCTTCGCAGGGTATCTGTTCCTTTTTGGATTTAGGGTGCTTGAACGTATCGGCGAATCCTGGGCAGTGACCAACTAGTTTTTGGACAACACCTTCTACGTGCCGCACGTTAGACAGCACTTGGCGTAACCACTGCTCGAAGCTGCCTTGGTGGCTCAGCGTGAAGACTAAACCTTTATAGGAAGGAGGCTTGGATGCCTCCTCGCTACCGCCAGCTCTGGGTTTTGGAGGGCGTCGTTGGATCTCCATGAGATAGAGCGTTTGATCTAACACATGCACCCGAACGACGAGCACCCCGCGAGGTACCTTGGTCTGAGTATCAATGTAAACCCAATTAGCGACTGACGTTTCCACCTCCTCGTCTATTTCGAAAGGTTCGAGGCTGATTAACCGAGGGTCAGGAGAAGTGCTGAATCCGTCTTCAAAGGTAAACCAGCTAACGCCACGAATCGTTGCGGGATAGGCCGATTGTAAATAGAGAAGCGCATTCCACATATCACGTAGAAAGCCCTGTGATTCCAGTGTAATAGGAGCATGAATAGACGCTTGTCCCACTCCCTTCCCTGACCCATGTGGCTCCCCAGTGGAGAAAATGGTTTCGTCACCCGGAACGGGGACGCCTCGTGTATCGGGCACGTTTTTTCGGGTATATCGTTTATCCAAGACGGCGCGAGGCTTACCTAAAATAACGAATTCGTCCTCAGTAAGGTCTAGCCAGGAAGAACCATGGTCGGGCTCGTCATCATCCGTCAGGTCAATGACATCGGGGATGTCTTGAAGCTGATGATAGGGGAACTGAGAGGGGGCATCGTCGCCATCGGTGGCTGGTACTGTCGTTGATTTCTCTCTTTCACGGTGGATCGTGGCACCATCGGGCTGCGTACAGCCTAATATCTGCAAGCCTAGGAATGTGTTGCCACCATCAATTGGAACGCCAGAAACAGAGATTTCCCCGCTGCCTTGAAACCATGGAGTGACTTTTAAAAGCATCTTATCTTGGGGGAAGCTGGCTTCAGTCTGCGCATAAATATCTCTGGCAGCTTGTTCGGCATAGGGGTCGTACAGCATGTGCGCGAGCAAAATCGCATCGTGCCTATGAACACGATATGTAAATCTGACAGGCCAGGTACCTGGCGATGGGGGCGCATTAAGCGGTCGATAAAGCCGTTCTTTGACCTCCTCCCAACAGTAAGTGGCGAGCACACGCTTGATTTCAGATGATCGACCGTAAACGCGTGCAAAAAATTCGGTGCAAGGGATGAGCAGATGTTTGCCATCTGGGAGGTCAAATTCAATCAGGTACGATTTGTGTTTTCTGTCCAGCGGTAAATAGCTTGCCTCATGAAAGGAGGTATAGAGGCTGCGCCCTGCTTTGTGCAAGTCGTCTAAGGAGACAATCCGCCAGCCGCCCGGAGAGAACGAAACAGGGAATGTTTTCTCCTCAAATGCGATGCGGGAGTTGCTCACGCCCTTTTCCCAGACGGAGCCGATTCTCAATAGTCCGACATGCGTTAAGACCGTCGTTCGCTTAATCACGTCTCCTAATTTGTTCTCCTGATCAATAGGTCTTAAAAATACATAAATTTTAGGGACGCTTTGTGAGCGGATATTTTTGAAGATAGGCCCGTACCACCAAACGACCAAGCGCTCAGTTTCGTCTTTAAGGGTGCCATCTTGAAAGCTAAAGGTTCTGGATTGTTTGAGAGAAACGGTCACAAGGGCGTGCTCTATGTAAACTCAACATAGAGATTGTCGCAGCAATTATTGTTTAGTCGCAACAATTGTTGAAAATGACAGCCGCCACCTACCAGGGCGGCGCCGCTGGCACTGTGATGGGGTTGTCGAAATGGCCTTTTGCCCCAGTCTGCTTCCAGCGGTAGCCCGCAAACCGAACGCACGGCAGCGACTTCCAAGGCATTCTCCTCGGAAAGCGGCGGCAGAATGCCCGGCAGGCGGCTGGCCAGCATGGTTTTGCCGGTGCCAGGAGGGCCTGCAAACAACAGGTTATGCCCCCCGGCCGCAGCGACTTCCAGCGCCCGGCGCGCCTGCTGCTGGCCGCGCACATCGGCGAGGTCATCCACCGGGGCGGTGGTTTTCACCGAAGCGCTGAGTTTGTGTGGGGAGATCTTCTCTTGGTCGAGTAGGTGAGCTACTACCTGCCAAAGGGTGTCAGCAGGCAGCACCGGCAAATCGCCTGCCAGAGCGGCTTCATCGGCGCAGTCGCGGGGAATGATCAGTGCTTTTTTCGCCCGTCGGGTGGCCAGAGCAAAGGGCAGTATGCCCGGCACCGCGCGCAGCTTGCCATCCAGAGCCAGCTCACCAGCACACTCCATGCCTACCAGCGCTTCCACGGGAATTTGCCCGGAGGCGGCGAGGATGCCCAGTGCAATGGGCAGATCAAAACGGCCACCCTCTTTAGGCAGATCAGCGGGGGCGAGGTTTAAGGTAATACGGCGGGTATTGGGAAAATCAAAGCCTGCATTAACCAGTGCACTGCGCACCCGTTCGCGGCTCTCTTTTACCGCCGTTTCCGGCAAGCCCACTAGCGTTAGGCCCGGCAAGCCGTTGGCCAGATGCACCTCAACATGCACCGCCGGTGCATCTAAACCTACGCCTGCGCGCGTGGCTACGATGGCAAGCGTCATCGCCTTTCCTCTGCTGTTGTTACTCACGACAATGTAAGCTAAAGCTACATTACCTTAAGTATTTAACCTACCGTAATTAAGAAGGCTTTGGTAGCTTCACGCTCTTCTACTCATTGCCCTCGATGGCTAACCGTTGGCGCTGCCTCTAGCGCCGTAGTCAGCTTCCGGGCAAAGCGCTGGGCGGAGGGGAGTGCGCCGAAGCTCCATACCGGCGGCAGGCGAACTATCCTGTCGTGCCTGACGCTGGGGAGTTGCTGCCACAGGCCGCTTTTTGCAAGCTTCTCTTCGACTCCGGTGGGCAGCGGGTCGATGATCACCAGCGTTGCCTCGGGGTAGCGCGCCAGCGCTTCAATCCCTACCAGCGCAAATCCCCAGGCATTCGTGGCTTGATCCCAGGCATTGGAGAGGTCGAGCTGTTCCAGCACGGCGTTGTATAAGCTGTTTTCCCCAAACACCCGCACGTGCCGGGCATCCATGAACTGCACCATCAGCAGCGGCGCGACTTCTGACTGAGAGAGGGGCCGGGATTCGCGCAGCGTGGCCATCAAGGCTTGGGTGTCTTCAATAAGCTGCTCGGCCTGGGGCTGGTGCTCGGTTAATTCGCCTAGCTGGCGGGTCAGGGTCTGCATCTCCTGCCAGGTATCGGTGCCGGGCGAGTAGAGCGAGAATGAAGTGACTGGGGCGATTCGCTCCAGGCGTGGCGTCAAACCGGCAAACATGGGCGAGATCAGCGTCTGTTCTGGTGGCACTTGAGCCAGCAGTTCCATATTGGGCTGGGTACGTAGCCCCATATCGGTGACACTGTCGGGTATATGGGGCTCGCCCACCCACTCCTGGTAATCGCTTTGCTGAGCCACGCTGCTAACCGGCGCATCAATCGCCAGCAAGGTTTCGGCAATCGTCCAGTCCACCGTGGCCCACTGCGCCTGGGCAGTAGAAACGCTCAGCATACAAACGGCGAACAGCCCGCAGCGCGCGAGCAATGAGAACAGGTTGGTGTGGCACATGGTGGTGAGAGGCCATCCAGAAAATAAGGGCTGTATTTAAACGATAATATTTATTGTTTGCAAACCTGCATTCAAGAAAAAAGCCCAGGCACAGAGGTCTGGGCAGGCTAGGTTACAATAAATTAACAATGCTTAGACAAGGGCTTGAGCCGTCGCCTAGCACGAGCGTTTAGAAACGGTAGTGAACACTGGCGGTCACGCCGCGCTCGGCACCAAAGTAGCAGTACTCCAGGGAGTTGCAGGAGGCCACATACTCTTTATCCAGCAGGTTATTCACGTTTAAACGTGTTTCGACACCATCTACGCCGAGTTGGCTGAGGTCGTAGCCAATGGTGGCATCCACCAGGGTGTAGTCGGGCACGGTTTCGGTGTTGGCCCGGTCAGCGGCGATATCGGCGTAGTGACGCACGCCGACACCCATATCCACGCCGTTCAGCCAGCCGTCGTTGGCCTGGTAGTGGCCCCATAGCTGCACTTGGTGCCGTGGGGAGTAAATCGCGTTGTTGCCCTGGTTACCATCATCGCTTTTGGCGTAGGTGATGTCGGTGAAGCTATAGCCTGCCTGAAGCGAGAGGGTATCCGTTAGCTGGGTTTGCGCTTCTAGCTCCAGCCCTTGGGATTCGATCTCCCCTACGGCGCGGTATGGGTCGGTGGGCTGCTCTTTGGTGGCAACGCTCTCTTGGCCGATATGGAACAGCGCCGCGCTGTATTGGTTTTGGCTACCGTTAGGCTGGTATTTAACGCCGGTTTCCCACTGTTCGCCCTCCATGGGCTGGAGCAGGTCGCCGCTTTCATCCACGAAGCTGGTGGGGGTGAAGGCGGTGGAGTAGCTCAGGTAGGGCGCTACGCCGTTATCGAACAGGTAGACCACCCCGGCGCGACCACTGAACTGAGTGTCGCTGAGGGAGCTGGTATCACCGTTATCGCGGTTGGCATTGTCGATATTGACCCAGTCGTAGCGGCCACCCAGGGTGAAGCGCCAGTTATCCATGGCTATCTGGTCCTGCAGGTAGACACCGGTCTGGTCGATCTCATGGCGTTCGCGCACGGGGGCGTAAAACTCGATGGGGTCGCTGCCATAAACCGGGTCAAACGCATTGAGCGGCGGGAAATACCCAGTGGGCCACGATACGTCGTTTTCCCGCTGCTGGTAATCCACTCCAAACAGCAGCGTGTGATCCATAAAGCCGCTGCTGAGTGTGGCTTCAAGCTGGTTATCGAGTGTCCAGGCTTCCAGAGATTCATTGCTGCCGGAGTAGTAGCGGGTGAGTTCATTAGACGTCGGTGACGTCCAACCAAAACCGTAGACCTGATTGAGCACTACGTCGGAATTGAGATAGCGCATCAATTGACGGCCGGTCACCTGGTCGTTGAAGCGGTGTTCCAGGGCGTAGCCGAACATGCGTTGGGTTCGCTCGTAGGTGTCGTAATCCTCTTCACCATCAAAGAAGTTGTTGCTGATCTTGTGGCCATTATGGGCGACCACGGCTCCCTCATAGGGTACGCCGGAGTGGTAGCCGCCTTCGGGTTCATCCTGTAGGTAGGCTTCTACGGTGAGGCTGGTGTCATCGGTGATATCCCAGGTGAGCCGGGGCGCAATGGCATAGCGCTCCTCTTCTGCCGGGCCAAACTGGGTATCCGCGGCGCTGGCAATCCCGGTCAGGCGAAAGGCCACTCGCTGCTCTTCGCCAATAGGCCCGGTGAGGTCAAAAGCGGCGCTGCGCTGGTTATTATTACCCACTTGAAAACGCAGCTCACCGCCCTGTTCAAATTCTGGCCGCTTGCTGTTCAGGGCGACTACCCCGCCAGGGGAGGCGCGTCCATAGAGTACCGAGGCGGGCCCGCGCACCACTTCAATGCTTTCCAGAAACCATGGGTCAATGCGCATACTGCTATGGGAGTTGGCATCCCCCATTACTTTCAGGCCATCCAGGAAGGTATTGCTCAAGCTGCCGTCAGAGAAACCGCGCAGTACCAGGTAGTCGAAGCGATTGGAGGCGCCTACCTGATTGCTGTAAACACCGGGCGTGTAGTCGGTGGCGCGCTGCACGGTACTTACCCCGCGGTTATCCATCTGTTTGCGGGTGATCGTGGAAACGCTCTGGGGTATTTCGATCGTCGGCGTTTCCACTTTGGTGGCAGCCTGCTGGGCAGTCACCGTGACGGTGGCTAACTCGGTGCTTTCTTGAGCGTATACCGGGGAAACAACCAGTGCCGAGAGAACGGCGACGCTAAGCGGAGAGCGTAGAAAACGGTGATGGGGGATGAGCATGGAGGCACCTGCAATAAGCATCAATTAACCAATGTGTTAATGAGAATTATTGCGCTTAATGGCTACTGAAAGGTATGCGCAATGACAAAGGGAGTATGCGTACTGCCAAAAAACGTCCAACAGAGGAACTTAGCGCTCCAAAAACAACCCTGCGGCTTTAATGGCGATGGTGTACTTCATGGGGCGCAATGCCAAAAGCGCGCTTAAAGGCGGTGGCAAAATTGGTGGCGTGGCGGTAGCCACAGGCGTGAGCGGTTTGCTGCACGCTATAACCTTTGCGTAAGTACGCTTGAGCTTGGGTCAGGCGACAACGTCGTAGGTAGTCGAATATCGAGCAGCCGTAACAGCGGTGAAACTTGGTGCGTAGGCTGCTCGGGCTCATCGCGGCATTGCGGGCCAACTGCTCAAGCCGATAATCCTGGTTGGGGGAGTGTTCGAGCTGCTGACGCAAGTGCTCCAGGCGCTGGTGGTCGCGCTGGGTTAAACCCGGTGGCAGGCTGACTGCCTTTTCTTCGTCGCTGGACTCAAGGGAGGCGGCAGGCAGCCCATGAGCTAACAACTGGAGCGCGAGCCCCTGCCATAGCAGGCGCTGCCGCTCTACTGACCAGTTCGAAGCCAGTGCTGCCTCCAGGCTATGGATAAGGAACTGCGGCACCTGCCAAGTATGCAGTACGGGCGCTGCCGGAGGGGCAACATTGATAGGCGAACAGCTAATGGGCGAGAAAGAGAGAGGCTCTGTGCAAGCCAGAATCGATACGTTGAGAATGCGCAATCGTTGTGGCGCGGGCTGGAAGACCTCAAGCCCGGTCTGCTCGTTGAAATGGGCACTGAAGGCGTCGCCGGCCTGCAACTGAAACGACTGGCGCCCTAGGCCGACTTGGATATGGCCTTCGAGTATCACGCTGAGAAACCACGGCGCGGCATGCCGGGAAGTGGAGGCGTAAGCGTGCAGGACATCAAGATCAGAGTGTGTCACCCGCAGTGTGGGGGCTACCTCGACGTCCATCACCCGCCCATGGGCAACACAAGGCGCTGGCTGGGAGCGGTCGGGCGCTTCGGGAAAGCGGTAGTCGATCCCGAAGCGCTGACCAATAGCCAGCAGGTCATGGGTGGTCAGTGGTACGCAAGATGGCGTTATTGAGCCGAGTGTAGCCATCCCCGTTACCTCACCCTTGAGCGGTTGTCAGCGAGTAGCGAACCAGCACTTAGTACTCCATTGACCAGTTCAGGGTGTAAGTACGCCCGCGGCCCTGGTAGTCGTAGAGGTACTCTGGGCCGTAGTAGGGCGAATAGAACATGGCGGCTCGCTGACCCCAGACGGTGGAGTACTGATCATCCAGCAGGTTCTGCACTCCCAGGCTTAAGGTGCCAAAATCGGTTTCCTGGCTGAGCGATAAGTCGAGGGTGGTATTGCCATCGATCTCGCGGTCGGCATCGTCTTTCAGGTCGAAGTTGTGGTTGGCCTGCAAGCGAGCCGAACGTACATAGTCCGTCCAGCCAATAAAGGCAGTGGCGGAAGAGAGCGATGCATAGCGGGCGTCACGCTTCTCCCACTCCCCTTGGTCGTTCTCCTGCTCGGAACGCACCAGGTGCAGAGTGCCCCCTGCCTCCAGGCCATTATCAAAGTAACGGGTCACGGCGCTTTCCAGGCCGAAGTCGCGTTTCTTCTCATCGACGACGCTGACGCTTAAATCCTCGGCGTTCTCTACCGCTTTGTCCGACCAGGCGTAGTAAAGCGCTGTTTGGGTCGTCCAGTTGCCACCCTGGTAGCGCCAGCCTAGCTCTATCTGATCCGTCTCGATGGCAGATAACGGGTTGTTATCGACACTTACGTCGGGGCTCTTGCCGTAATATTTGGCAGGATCTGGCAGTTCGAAGCCCTGGCTAAACTGCAGCCAGTTCTGGTGACCGTTGCCGTAGTCGTAGAGGGCGCTGGCATTGAAGAGCGTTGCTTCATAGTCATTCTCGCCGCCAGGAATCCCCTGGAATTCATCCACTTCGACGTCCATATGCTGCTGCCGCAACCCTGCGGAGAGCTTGAGCGCCTGGGTGGCCTGCCAATCGCCCTGGAGGAAGCCTGAAAGCCCGTCCACTTGATAACCGGGGTAGCGGGGTTCAACCCCTGATGCCTGTTGCACCAGGCCGCCGGAGGCGTCCGAGATGTTGGTATCGAACAGCATCTGGCTGGCATCGAAAGTTTCACGATCCAGATCGAGGCCGTAGGTTAGCGAAACGTCATCACCCAGGCGCGATTCAAACAGCGCTTTGATGCCGCTTAAATCGGTGTTTTGTTGCGAGGCGCGAAATTGCAGGCCGTCGGAAATTGGGTAGGGAAATGCCTGGAAGCTGGACTCCTCCTCCCGGTGGAACGCCTGCAGGTAGAAGTTTTGCCCCCACAGGTTGGCGTGGTGATAGTTGACGTTGACGAGCTTACGGTCGGTTTCCGGATCGCGCTGTGAACGGTAGCCATCGCGAATTTCGGCATCGTTCAAGTTGGGCGTGGCAGCGTCGAGGTTGGGAAAGTAAACACCCCGGTCACCTTCATAGCCTGAACGGTACAGCTGGGCACCCAGTTCCAGACTCTGTTCATCGGTCAAGCGGAAAGAGAGGTTGCCCAATACATCAATGCTGCGATTATCCTGTAGGTCGGTCTGGGCGATATCGGGAAAGATTTCCTGGCCGCTGCCGTCATAGTGGCGGCCGTTGTCGCCAATGGCGGTACCCAGATAGCCTTGAACCCGCTCGTTACCACCGCTGATGGATTGTGCGAGGCGTCGATCTATGTCATCGCTGTTGTTGAAGCCGGTGGTGATGCCTGCTTCAGTACGCCAGTTCAGGCCTTCTTCACCTTTGCGGGTAATGATATTGATCAAGCCCCCCGTAGCACCGCCGCCATACAGGCTGCTGGCGCCGGAAAGCACTTCCACGCGCTCAATATTGAAGGGATCGATGGCATCGAACTGTCGGGAAAGCCCACGGGAACTGTTCAGCGATACGCCGTCAATGAGTACCTGCACGCCCCGGCCTCGCATGTTTTGCCCATAATTGGTGCGCCCTTGAGGCGCCAGATCCAACCCCGGTACCAGATGCCCCAATGCTGTCTTTAGGTCTGCACCATTGCGGGTCTGCTGTTGCAGCATCTCTTTGTCAATTACCCATACAGCACCGGGAATTTGACTGATCTGACTAGGAGTGCGCGATCCAACGACCACCATGGTCTCGTCGGCGCTAGACGCAGTATTTTGGGCGAAAACGCCATTGGAGAAGCTCAGTAACAGGCCGGTGCCAACAAGCCCAGATATTGAAACAGACGACGGCGAAAAAAAAGGCTTTGCAAAAGGCAGCTTTGCAACAGATAGGTTTGATAGTGACAGGGCGTGCATAGTGAACAATCCGCAGACGGTAAGAAAATCAAAGGCGGAGAGTATCACCACGAAAAACAAAGTCAACGATAGTGATTCGTATTTATTTTGCGGTGCACGCAGCAATAGGCCATTTCCCTATTGCTGCTAATGAAGCTTGAACGTTAAGCGGGTTTATTCTTCTCGTCTTTTGCATCTGATTCCGGCGCATGCTGCTCTGGAGCCGGTGGGGCTTCAGCTTCGAGTGGCGTGGATGTCGTTGGCGCGGAGGCATCAACGGCTGCTTCAAGGTTAGCGACTTGGCGCTCTAACGCCTCTACCCGCGAACGGGTGCGCTGCAGTACATCCATTAAAATGTCGAAATCTTCCCGTGAGACAAGCTCCAGGCGGTCGAAGGCGCCACGCACGACTTGCTGCACTCCCTTTTGAATATCTTCTGGCGCTTGGGAGGCGTTTTGTAAACGGTCACCAATCTGCTGGGCCAAGCGGCTAATACGGTCTTGAGGCGCCATCGTTCTCTCCTAGATAAACCTGCTTTAAATATTGCTTACCGGTAAGGATACGCAACAGTTGGCGAATTCGCATGTATCGCGTGTTTTTACTGCTTAACCCAGGGTGTGCATCGAAATAGAGCAGGCTACTTTTGCTTACGCTCTTTTTTGGTGCAATAGCGGTGGTGTGAGAATGGATTTGCTCAGATTTAGCTCTGAGCTGCACTTTTGATGACGGCCAATTGGCTGACTTATAAGCAAAAAAAGTCAGCTGGCACAGTATGCGCATTATCGGTTCAGGTGCTTATTCTGGCGGCTGTGCCGCTACCAATCTAGCAGGACTTATCCAGCAGGGGAGATCCGGGATGAAACTCATCACCGCTATCATCAAGCCATTTAAGCTCGACGACGTTCGTGAGGCATTGGCCGACAACGGCGTTCAGGGCATTACGGTCACTGAAGTTAAAGGTTTTGGCCGTCAGAAAGGGCATACCGAGTTGTATCGTGGCGCGGAGTACGTCGTCGACTTTCTACCCAAGGTAAAAGTGGAAGTGGCCGTAGACGACGCCCGTTTGGAGAGCGTATTGGATGCAATCTGTAGTGCGGCTAACAGCGGCAAGATCGGTGACGGCAAGGTGTTTGTGACACCGCTTGAAGACGTTATTCGGATTCGGACAGGCGAGCGCGGTGCAGACGCCGTTTAACGCTGCTTTTTCGGATCATTTCTATAGTTCAACGGGGAACTTACAATGAATGAGTTGACTGATCTGAGCTACGCGCTCGATACGTTCTATTTTCTAATTTGCGGTGTGCTCGTCATGTGGATGGCGGCAGGCTTCTCCATGTTAGAGGCGGGCTTAGTACGCTCCAAAAACACCGCTGAGATACTGACCAAGAATATCGCGCTGTTTGCCATTGCCTGCACCATGTATCTGCTGGTGGGCTACTACATCATGTACTCCAGCAGCGCTGGCGGCTTCCTGCCCAATCTGGGCTTCTTGATTGGCGCTGAAAACAGTGTGGATGCGGTTACCGCAGGCGGCGATGACGCGCCCTACTACTCCATGCGTTCTGACTTCTTCTTCCAAGTCGTGTTCGTGGCAACCGCCATGTCAATTGTGTCGGGTGCCGTCGCTGAGCGTATGAAACTGTGGGCATTCCTGGCCTTTGCTGTGGTAATGACCGCGTTTATCTATCCGGTGTCTGGCTACTGGACTTGGGGTGGCGGCTGGTTGTCTGAAGTGGGCTACTCTGACTATGCGGGTTCCGGCATTGTGCACCTTGCCGGTGCGGCGGCTGCGTTAGCGGGTGTGATCGTGCTAGGCCCACGTAAAGGTAAATACGGTAAAGACGGTTCTATCCACGCTATTCCCGGTGCCAACATGCCGCTGGCAACGCTGGGTACCTTCATTCTGTGGATGGGCTGGTTCGGTTTCAATGGCGGTTCCGAGCTTAAACTTGCGGCTGTCGATTCTGCTAACAACGTGGCTCAGGTGTTTGTAAACACTAATGCAGCAGCGGCAGGTGGTGTGATTGCGGCACTGATCCTGGCCAAACTGTGGTTCCGCAAAGCTGACCTGACCATGGCATTGAACGGTGCCCTGGCTGGCCTGGTGGCCATCACCGCCGATCCGCTCTCTCCGACCGCACTGAGCGCTACCATTATCGGCGCGATTGGCGGCATCATCGTGGTCGCAGCCATCGTCACCCTCGATAAAGTGAAGCTGGATGATCCGGTCGGCGCGATCTCGGTTCACGGTGTTGTCGGTATCTGGGGCGTGCTGGCAGTGCCGCTGAACAATGACGGCGCATCATTCGGTGCCCAGATCATCGGTATCGTAGGTATCTTCGCTTGGGTATTCCTGGCCAGCCTGGTGGTATGGCTCATCCTGAAAGCCATCATGGGCATCCGGGTTAGCGAAGAAGAAGAGTATGAAGGCGTTGATATCGCTGAGTGCGGTCTCGAAGCCTATCCCGAATTTGGCATTAAGAAATAAACAGCGGTATTAAGAAATAAACAGCGGCATTAAGAAATAACTTAATGCTGACCTAGTGAGCTGGCGTGCTCCTTCTGGCCTCCCCTTAGTGGGAGGCTTTTTTATTCTCTGCCGATAGCGGTGTATGCTGGTAGTTAGCGGTTAACGGCTGCAACATTCGCAGCCGTTCAACCCGACCCCATCATGGCCACCCAGTTAGAGGATATGGTAATGAAATTGATCACAGCGATTATCAAGCCGTTTAAGCTCGACGACGTACGCGAGTCGCTCTCCGATATCGGCGTGCAGGGTATTACGGTGACGGAAGTGAAGGGCTTTGGGCGCCAGAAAGGGCATACCGAGCTGTATCGTGGTGCTGAGTATGTGGTGGACTTCCTGCCCAAGGTGAAGCTGGAAGTCGCCGTGGACGACGACATGGTCGAGCAGGTGATTGATGCCATCACCCAGGTGGCGAACACAGGTAAAATCGGCGACGGCAAAATCTTTGTGATGCCGCTGGAGCAGGTGATTCGTATCCGTACTGGCGAAACGGGCAAAGACGCGGTTTAACGGTGAAGGGTAAGGTGTGAATGGTAAGTAGTGCCGAGTAGACAAAGCCCCTGTGGATGCTCTCCCCAGGGGCTTTACTCATAAGGCGATGGTGACAATTTTCTATTCACCCTTCACCCTTCACCCTTCACACAACGATTACTTCTCGACAAACGCACGCTCGATGACGTAGTCGCCCGGCTCGCCCATGCGCGGCGAGATATTCAGACCCAGCTCGTCAAGTAGCGCGCTGGTATCGTCCAGCATGGCGGGGCTGCCGCAGATCATCGCGCGATCCTGGCGCGGATCAATGGGCGGCAGGCCGGTGTCTTCAAACAGCTTGCCCGTACGGATATGGTCGGTTAGGCGCCCCATGGTGTGGAACTCCTCCCGAGTAACGGTGGGGTAGTAGACCAGCTTTTCAGCGATGTCTTCACCCAGGTATTCATGGGCTGGCAGCTCTTTGGTGATAAAGTCGGCGTAGGCCAATTCAGAAACTTCCCGCACACCGTGAACCAGCACTACCTTCTCGAAGCGCTCGTACACTTCAGGATCCTGGATCAGGCTCATAAACGGCGCCAAGCCGGTACCGGTGGAGAGCATGTAGAGGTTGCGGCCCGGCAGTAGGTCATCGCATACCAGCGTGCCGGTGGGCTTGCGGCTAACCATGATCTGATCGCCTACTTTCAGGTGCTGAAGGCGTGAAGTGAGCGGGCCGTCGGGTACTTTAATGCTGAAGAACTCAAGGTGGTCTTCGTAGTTGGGGCTGGCAATGGAGTAAGCGCGCATCAGCGGCTTGCCGTTCACTTCCAAACCAATCATCACGAACTGACCGGTTTTGAAACGCAGGCTGCGCTCGCGGGTGGTGCGGAAGCTGAACAGGGTATCGTTCCAGTGATGGACGCTAAGCACTTCTTCCAGAGCAAACTTACTCATGCCGTTTTCTCCATTAGTCGATGCTGGCGCTAGTCCGCATCGGTCATATTCTTAAAAAGAATAAAAATGATTAAATATGTTGCCAGCAAGTCTAAGCAAAGGGTGGTATATCTGTTAAGCGAATTATATTGATAACGGTTATCTGAAAAATAGATATAGATCAAATAAAGGTCAGACTCTATGCACTACACCCTGCGGCAGTTGGAAGTCTTTGTGGCGGTTGCTCAGCATGAGAGCGTCTCCCATGCGGCGCGGGCGCTGGCCATGTCTCAGTCGGCAACCAGCACGGCGCTTGCGGAGCTTGAGCGGCAGTTCGACTGCCAACTGCTGGATCGGATTGGTAAACGCTTAAAACTTAACGCACTGGGTTTTCAGCTATTGCCCAAAGCGGTGGCGCTGCTGGATCGCGGCGAAGAGATTGAAGAGCTTCTACGTGGCCAGAAAGGGGTTGGGTCGCTGGATGTAGGGGCTACGCTGACCATTGGCAACTACCTGGCCACGCTGCTGATCAGCGATTTTATGCAGCGCCACCCCGGTAGCCGGGTGCGCTTGGCAGTGCGCAATACGCGCCATATTATCGAAGGCGTGCGCCAGCACTCGCTGGATTTAGGCTTGATCGAGGGGCAGTGCGACGATGACATGATCATCAGCCAACCCTGGGTGGAAGATGAGCTGTGCGTGTTTTGCTCGCCGCGACACCCACTGGCAGGCCGCGAGCACCTTGAACTTGAACAGCTGCTGCGTGAGGACTGGATTATGCGCGAAGAGGGCTCTGGCACCCGCATGACTCTGGAGCATGCCGCGCGCCACCGCCGCAGCCGGTTTAACACCCTGCTAGAGCTAGAGCATACGGAAGGTATTAAGCGTGCCGTGGAGTCAGGGCTGGGGATTGGCTGTGTCTCGCGCCTGGCACTGCGAGATGCCTTCCGGCGCGGCAGCTTGGTGCCGCTGCCTACGCCGGAGTTGGATCTAAAGCGTCAGTTTACGTTTATCTGGCATCGGCACAAATACCTCACCACCGGCGTGCGCGAATTCCTGCGCCTGTGCCGTGAAATGACCGCTGGGGCCAAGCGCAGCGACGATATTGCGCTGCCGCCGATTCCTTAAGCGTTTATCGCTCAGTCAATTCGGGAGCAGGCAACTGATGGTTGCTAGGGGCGTTTTTTGGCTCAAGTGTAAAGCCGCCTACCAGCGCAGCGAGCCTATCCGCCTGATCGTTTAGCTGTTCAGCGGCGGTCGTCGACTCCTCCACAAGCGCGGCGTTTTGCTGGGTCATTTGGTCTAGGTCGGTGACGGCAATGCTCACCTGGCTAATGCCCTCGCTTTGTTCTCGAGCGGCCGTACTGATATCTCCCAACATTTGCGTTACCCGCGTGACGCTTTCTGCTAATTCGTGCATTGCCGACTCCGCATCTCGAACCATTTGGGTACCGCTTTCAACCTTGCCAGCCGAAGTATTAATACGCTGGCGGATATCCTTGGCGGCTTCGCTACTGCGAGAGGCTAATTTGCGAACTTCGTCGGCGACCACGGCAAACCCACGACCGTGTTCGCCAGCCCGGGCGGCTTCCACAGAAGCATTCAGGGCAAGCAGGTTAGTCTGAAAGGCGATGCCGTCGATGACGGTCACGATGGCCTGAATTTCATCGGAATTGGAGCGAATATCATCCATCGTTGCCACGACTTGCTCAAACGCGCTGTCGGTACGCGAGGCTAACTGCGAGGCGGTTTGTGAAAGCCCACTGGCTTCTTGCGAGGCGTGAGTGGTATGGCTAACGGTGCTGCTGATTTCTTCCATCGCAGAGGAGGTTTGCTGCAGGCTGGCAGCGGCCTGTTCAGTGCGCCGTGAGAGGTCGTGGCCACCTTGAGTAATTTCATTAGCCGCGTGGTTGACGGCTTCACTACTACGGCGCACATCCAGCAGAATAACCTGAATTTTTTCTGCAAAGGCATTGAACTGCTCAGCTACCGCGGCACTTTCATCTCGCCCATGCACCGGTAGACGTTGGGTAAGGTCACCATGGCCTGAAGCAATCTCTGCCATGCGGCTTGCAAGCCGCTTAAGAGGCCGTGCGATTCGCCCGCCAATCCACCATAGCGCTGCCACCCCCAATGCTGCCAGAAGTAGCCCTACTACCGTCATGCCCAGCGTATTTTGCTGGCGCTGCTCGCTGAGAACTGCTTGCAGCTCGCCTAACTCCGCAAGCGCTACGTCTTCAGGGAGCTGGAGTACCAACACCCAGGGGAGGCGAGTATCGCCAATGGTAATAGGCTGATAGCGCTGCAGTAGACCATCGTTAACGCTGCTTTGCAGGCTACCTTGCTCTGATGCCTCTCGGATGCCCGCGAGAATTGTACTGCTAAGGGAGTCACTGGCAGGCGAGCCCAGACTCTCTACGCCTGCCGTGTCGGCGACTAGCCCCCCACTTCCCGCGACGAGAGCCATGCGCCCAGCGCCTTCGTATAGCGCTTGGTTGGCATCGCTTAGCAGGGTTTGGATAAAGTTAAGGGAGAGGTCTACCCCCGCAACGCCACGAAACTCGCCATCCACCAAAATGGGGGCGTTAAACGAAGTGACCAGTTGCGTCTCGCCGCCATAGTCATAAGCCGCCGGATCGATAATGCAGGGAACTAGGGTTTCACGAGGGCAAAGATAGTATTCGCCTTCCCGAACGCCGCTGGGAAGGCGTTCTTCACTCTCCATGGTATCTCCCAGCGGCAGCACTTCTAGCGTTTCATCCTCGGTGCGGTACCACCAGGGCATAAAGCGACCGCTACCGTCATGGCCATAGCGCTCATCTCCTGCATATCGTGCGTCGTCACCAAACGCATTGGGCTCCCAGCCGATAAATGCATCCAGCAGTGTCGGGTTGTCGGCCACAGTTTGGCGCACTAAGTTAGATAGTTCGCGGCGGTTCAGGTAAAGCGAGCGGCGCCCCTCTTCATCCTCCATACCCATCAAAGCATTAGTAGTCGCCAATTGATTGGCGATAGTCATGGCATTGTTGAGTTCGCGCTGAATACGCCCGCCCTCTGCTTCGGCAATGGCATCCAAGCGCGCATTCAATGCACTTTCCATCAATGCGCCGGTATGCTCATTCACCGTTTGCTGGGTGCGGGCCGCGGCGACCAAGTTATAGATGACTAGCGCAGCCACAATCGCGAGCAAGCAAGGGCCCGCAAGTGCGACGACAAAAGAGCGTAACGAACGAAAATGCATAGCGTTACCCCTTAAGTAATGTGATGGCGGCGGTTGTCATGTGCTTGGTACTGCACTTGCAGGGCAGGTGCAGCGGCGTGAGACAGCTTAAAACTACTGATAGTGCCTGCCAGATGATCGGCCTGTTCTTTTAGCTGCTCGGCGGCGGTCGTGGACTCTTCCACCATGGCCGCGTTTTCCTGAGTCATGCGATCCAGTTCTGCGACGGCAATGTTGACCTGATTGATGCCATCGCTTTGCTCGCTGGTGGCCGCATTGATCTCCTCCAAAACATCGGTAACGCGGGTAATATGCGCGACGATGTCTTGCATGGTAGATCCCGCATTACGCACTAAAGTGGTGCCATTGTTAACCTTGGTTTGAGAGTCCTCAATCAGCTTTTGAATATCGTTGGCGGCATCACTGCTACGCCCAGCCAGCTTGCGTACTTCGTCGGCCACCACGGCAAAACCACGGCCATGCTCGCCAGCGCGGGCAGCTTCCACCGACGCGTTAAGCGCCAGCAGGTTGGTCTGGAAAGAGATGCTGTTCATTAACGTGACGATTTCACCGATTTTATCGGAGGCGTGGGTAATGTCTTCCATGGTGGTAACCACATTCGCCACCACCTTGCCGCCTTCATTGGCTACTTCTGAGGCAGTTTGAGAGAGCTTGTTGGCTTCCTGAGCCGAGGCAGCAGTGTGCTGCACGGTGCTGGTGATTTCTTCAATCGAAGCGGACGTTTGTTGCAGGCTAGAGGCGGCGTTCTCGGTGCGGCGTGATAAGTCCTGGCCACCCATGGCGATCTCATTGGCCGCGTGGTGAACAGATTCACTGCTGGTGCGTACATCGATTAATACGGCCTCCATTTTACCTACGAAACGGTTGAAGGCCTTGGCAATTTGAGTGACTTCATCATTACCCTCTTCGGGCAAGCGTCGGGTTAAATCGCCCTCTCCCGATGCGATATCATCCATCGCATTACGAACTCCCAGCAAGCGGCGTAGCAGCAGAGAAAGCAGCAAACCGAAGACCACTGCCGTGATTGCGGCCACAATCAGCAGCGTGACTATCGATGTAGTGGCGATGGCGCGCAGGCCCGCTGTTGCCTCGTGTTCGTCCAGTGCCACAATCAACTGCCAGCCACTGCTACCACCCACGTTATTGCCCATCAGCAACGTATCGCTGTTTTGCAGTGAAAGCGATTGGGGTTCATCGGCTTGGGCGATTTCGCTAAGCCGGGTGTTGGTCAGTTCATCGCTCAAACGTGTGGAAGGTTCGAGCGTCATGTCAGCGTCAGGATGCGCGATCAGGGTGCCGTCTTCAGTGGTTAAAAAGCCGAAACTGGACGGCGTAGGGGCAATGCCGGTAACAATTTCGATCACATCCTCAATAGTAATATCCGCACCAATGACTGCGGCCAGCTGCCCATTACGGTAGAAAGGGCGTGCAAAGGTAACGATTAAGCCCCCCGTTTGGGCATCAGTGTAAGGTGCCGTAATAATGGTCTCTTGCGCTTCGGCTGCGCCTTGGTACCAGGGCCGCTGACGCGGGTCGTAATCGCTGGGGGGCTGCCATCCATCGGAAAAAATAGCGTCTGGTGTGGAAGGATAAGCAATGTAGGCTGTCATAAAGCTGCCTGAGCCAGCCAGTTGTCGAAGTGCGGCAAGTGGCTCATCGCTATTGGCTGCATCATCCATGCTGGAAAGCATGGTATAGCGTGCGTTAAACCACTCGTTGATAGCTTGCGTATTACCGTTAACCACGGCGCTAAGATTGCGCGTTATTTGCTGACTATTATGGTGTTTTACGGTGGTGTAACTGGCAATGCCGTTAACCACCAGGGCGAGGGTAATCGCCACTAATGCAGCCAATAGGATGCGTGCTCGGAGGGTAGATAGCATGGTCGCTCTCGACGTAGAAGTGCATGTCAGTACTCAGGGGGAGGTACCGTTTATAATGTCTTCTAGGCTATCGGCGAGAGCGACCCTTTCTTTAGTCTTACATGGTCTTTAAGTTTTGGATATTACTAGCGTAAATCACTAACTGCTTGTTGAATATCGGCCATTGAAGCTTTACTTAGATCTTTTGATAGGGAATGAATCACCAGCTTTTGGGTAGGGGCATCGAGTTTATCGCGTAAAAGCCCTAAAAATTTAGGTGGCGCCACCATAATGAGCTTCTTCATACTGTTGCCTACTCGAGCACTATAAAGTCGCTGAGCGACCTCTTTCGCAAACAACTCGTTTTCGTGCTTAGTAGCCGTTCCCTCTTCGCCAGCCGAGCGAGAGGTAGTGGACATCGACTCATGCACATCGCCTCGACCGTCGGTGACCAAGTCACCTTCGTGTAGACGTCCTTCAGCGTGAACCATGCTTTCTTGCTCTGCCAACGTTAAGGCATCTCGGGTAAAAATGCGTGCGCGAGCGGCGTCGGCTACCACGATATAGGTTGTCATCGCTGTGCATACTCCATGTCGTTGATGGTCATCTAACCATGGCAAGCGTTTGGCGTTAGGTCAAACACAGCAAACGTCACCTGTATCAGGACAGAGCCCCATGACTACTGAGCAACGAAACATAAAAAAACATTGGCGCAACCGCTATTTATTCATGCGCCACGGCCATAGTCAGGCTAATCAACAGAGGGTGATTGTCAGCTCGCCGGGGCGCGGGGTGGAAAACTTTGGTCTCTCCGAGCATGGTGAGCAACAGCTTGCCCAGCTCGTTGCCGACTGGCAGTGGCCTGTGCCGACCCGCGTGGTGCATTCAGACTTTTTACGTACCACCCAAACCGCTGCCCATGTGGCGGCCAGGTTCGAGTTGGTACCCAGCGTGGATACGCGCTTGCGGGAACGAAATTTTGGCGAACTAGAGGGGTTGGGGGACGAGCACTATCCCAGTGTATGGGCGTTAGATGCCGAGGATGCTGAACACCAGCACCATGGAGTAGAAGCGTTGAGCCGGGTGGCGAGCCGTATGCAGGCGGTGATCGGTGATTGGGAACAACAGGTAAGCGGGGAAGTCATTCTGCTCGTCAGTCACGGTGATCCGCTGCAAATTCTGCTGACTGCCCTGGCCGGGAAACCGCTGACGTCCCACCGTGAGCAAACCCCGTTAGCACCCGCTAGCATTACTCTTTATGGGCATGGCGTGTAATCCACTAAAAGCTGTGTGGTAGTCTCTAAGAAAAGTAAAGAGAACCTGCTATGCCTGCTCCTTTTTCGCCGGATGCGCCGAGCCTGCTGAATGCCCTTGCTGTGGGCAGCCGAGCGCTCATCGACGCGCACTTTTGGAGTGAGGGCGTCGATCAGCTATTGGCGGCGCTAGGGGAAGCGTCGGGTGTCAATCGGGTGTGGATATTTCAAACCATAGAGCGCAACCCAAACGGTGTCTTGCAGGATTTTGTTTTTGAGTGGGCATCTTCATCGCACTATCGTGAGCGAACGCAAAAACGCTTTCGCTTTTTTACCACGCTGATCGACGATCCCGAGTATGAGGAAATGGTCAATCGTCGGGAGCGTGGTGACTCGCACACCTGTATTACCTCGCAGGTGGATTTGGGGTCGCTGCGCGACAATTTGGAAAGCCAGTCGATTTTATCGATGGTGACCGTTCCGATTATGGTGGATGGTCAGTGGTGGGGCACTTTGGGCTTCGATGACTGTGAGCGTGAAGTTGACTGGGAGGGAGCGGGGTTGCAGGCGCTAGTGATCGGCGCTGAACTGATCGCTTCGGCTATTTATCGTCAGCAGCTTACCCGCAGGCAGCGGCAGGTTGATCTGCTGCAGCAGGTCGCCGCCTGCGGCACCTGGGAGATTAATACTCGCAGTGGCGCAACCTGGTGCTCTTCGGCGTTGCTGCTTTCGCTGGGTTATCCTGGCGATTATGCAAGGCTCCCATTGCGCCGCTTACTGGCTCACGCCATGCCCACTGACCGCTTACGGGTGTTTGGTTTGATCCGCGAGTGCCAACAGCGGCTGCAAACCCAATGCCGCATTGATGTTCAGCTCAGGGTCGCATCCGGGCAATGGCGTTGGCATGAGCTGGTGATGGAAAGCTACTACTCCGATGATGGCTATTTAGCGCGTATCGGCGGCCTAGTCATCGATATTAGTCAACGTAAAAAAAGCGAAGAGCAGGCCTGGGCGGCGGCGGAGTTTGACGCCTTGACCGGCACACGCAACCGACGTGGCTTGGCTAATCACTTAGCACAACTCAATGAGCAAGCTGAAGCGGCAGCCTATTATTTGCTGATGATTGATATTGATTACTTCAAACATATCAATGATCGCTACGGTCACCCCGCGGGGGATACGCTGCTGGTGGAGATGGCAAAGCGAGTACACGAGGCCCTGCGGCCCGAGGATTGTCTGGCAAGGTTCGGCGGTGAAGAGTTTGCTGTTACGGCGGGTGATTTATCGCACCAACAGGTAGTCCAGCTGGGTGAGCGTATTCGCCAACGAGTAGCCCAGCAACCGTTTTACCTGACGGCGGGTGATTCGCAAGTGCCGATGATGGTGACACTCACCGTCAGCGTGGGGATTGCACCTCTGGCGCTCACCAGTGATTTAGACCACAGTCAGGCAGTAGCCGTTGCCCAGGCCGACCAAGCGCTCTATGCCGCCAAAGAGGCGGGGCGAAATCGCGTTGTGGCTCACTGGCAGCCGTGATGACGACGACTGATGAGGTTTATTGCTGCGACGGTGGAATCCAGGCAATCATATCGACTTCCACATCAGCGCCTCCAGCCAAGCCGGTTACCCCGATACAGGTGCGGGTGGGTAGAGGCTGGGGAAAGTAACTGGCGTAGACCTTATTCACTTCGTCGAAGTGGCCCATATTGGTAATGAACACCCGAGACTGCACCACATATTCGAAGGCACTTCCGACTTCTTCCAGCACAATCGCCAGGTTCTGCATTACCCGATGAGTCTGTTCGGTGAAGGTGCCCAAAAGCATCTCGTTGGTCTCTGGCACCGTCGGCATCTGGCCAGTGATAAAGACCAGATCACCTACGCGGCAGGCGTGGGAAAAAGGCGCAATCGGTTGCGGGGCGCGGTCGATAAACAGCTTTTCAATCATGCTTTTATCCTTTTTTGAATGATGTCGTTGCGAGGAGCGGAGCGACGAAGCAATCTTGTTTGTAGTGGCAAGATAACTTCAAGATCGCCGCGCTACGCTCGCGATGACATGCTGTTTTTTAAAGTCTGTTAACTATCATGGGCCTCAAGTGAGGCCCATGATGACGAACTTATCCACAGCTGCTTTGTCGCTGGGGCTGTGTATTAATGCCCCAGAATCTGGCTTAAGAACAGCTGGGTACGTTCAGACTGCGGGTTGTTGAAGAACGGCTCTGGCGCGTTCTCTTCAATGATTTGCCCCTGATCCATAAAGATCACCCGGTCGGCGACGGTTTTGGCGAAGCCCATTTCGTGGGTCACGCAGATCATGGTCATGCCCTCTTCCGCCAGTTCCACCATAACGTCCAGCACCTCTTTGATCATCTCGGGGTCGAGGGCGGAGGTGGGCTCGTCAAACAGCATCACGTCGGGGTGCATGCACAGCGAGCGGGCAATCGCTACACGCTGCTGCTGACCGCCCGAGAGTTGCCCCGGGTACTTAGTTGCCTGCTCGGCAATGCGCACCCGTTCTAGGTACTCCATGGCTAGCGCTTCGGCCTCTTTGCGCGGCTTCTTTTGTACCCACATTGGCGCAATACAGCAGTTTTCCAGCACTGATAAATGCGGGAACAGATTGAAGTGCTGAAACACCATGCCGACGCTGCGACGAATCTGCTCAATGCGTTTGACGTCTTGGGTCAGCGGTAGACCGCCCACCACAATTTCACCTTTTTGGTGCTCTTCAAGGTGGTTAATGCAGCGAATTAGCGTTGATTTACCCGAACCTGATGGGCCGCAAACCACGATACGTTCGCCGCGTTTTACCTCAAGGTAGATATCCCGCAGTACGTGAAAATCGCCGTACCACTTGTTAACGTTGTGCATCTCGACCATCAGGTCAGAAGCACTGGTGTCAGAGGTGTTGGTGGCTGCTTGTGTCATGTTGAAATCCTACTTAAAACGTAATGAGATGCGGCGCTCGTATTTAAACTCGAACTAGTGCTTATGGCCGGTGTTTAGCTTGCGCTCCAAGTACTGGCTGTAGCGCGACATGCTGAAACAGAATATCCAGAACACGAACGCGGCAAATACATAGCCCTCTACCGAGAAGCCCAGCCAGCGCGAGTCGGAAAGCGCCGCTTGCACAATGCCCAACAGGTCAAACAGCCCGATGATCATGACCAGGGTGGTGTCTTTAAACAGTGAGATAAACGTATTGACGATGCCAGGAATCATCATTTTCAGTGCCTGAGGCATCACGATTAGCCCCATGCGCTTCCAATACGTCATCCCCAGTGCCGCGGCGGCCTCATCTTGCCCTTTGGGAATCGCCTGCAAACCACCGCGAATAACCTCGGCCATATAGGCACTTTGGAACAGCGTCAGGCCGATTAGCGCACGTATAAGGCGATCCACGTTAAGTTCAGACGGCAGGAACAGCGGCAGCATCACCGAGGCCATAAACAGAATGGTGATTAGCGGCACACCGCGCCAAAACTCGATAAAAATCACGCAGAAGGTTTTGACGATGGGCATGTTCGAGCGTCGCCCAAGGGCTAATACAATGCCAATAGGCAGTGCGCCAATCATCCCCACGCTAGCCAGTAGCAGCGTCAGCATCAAACCGCCCCAGCGGTGGGTGGAGACACGCGGTAGATCAAAGTAGCCGCCGTGTAGCAGCACGTAGGCGATCACCGGGAAGATCAGCAGCGCAAACAGTGTCATCCAGCGCTTAAACGGCAGGCGCGGAATGACCATCCAGGCAATAATGCCCGCGAACATGGCAAACACGATGTTGGCGCGCCAATACTCCTCACTCGGGTAGAGGCCGTACATAAACTGGGAAAAGCGTGCGTTAACGAATACCCAGCAGGCGCCCACCCGTGTGCAGTCTTCGCGGCTGTCGCCCACCCAGTTGGCATCAATAAATGCCCACTGAACCGTTGGCACCACGAGTAGATAGAGCACGTACAGGCCCAGTAGCGTGAAGATGCTATTGATAGGGCCGTTGAACAGATTGCCGCGTAGCCAGGCAACCGGCCCAATGGTGCCTTTAGGCGCCGGGCGCTGAGGTATGGTTTCTTTATTGTGAATCATGGGGTCGCCTCCGGCCTAGCGTTCGACCAGCGCAACGCGAGCGTTGAACCAGTTCATGAACATGGACACCAGCAAGCTGATGATCAGATAAACCGCCATGGTCATGGCAATGACTTCGATTGCCTGACCGGTCTGGTTGAGCGTGGTGCCGGCAAAAACCGATACCAAGTCGGGGTAGCCGATGGCGGTGGCCAGTGACGAGTTTTTAATCAGGTTGAGGTATTGGCTGGTGAGTGGCGGAATAATGACGCGCATAGCCTGGGGAATGATGATTAGGCGCAGCACTAGCTTGCGCGGCAAGCTCAATGCCTGGGCGGCTTCCGTTTGGCCATGGGGGATGGCTTGGATGCCCGAGCGCACAATCTCCGCAATGAAGGACGCGGTATAGATAGACAGCGCCAGCCACAGAGCCAAAAATTCAGGGATAATGGTGATACCACCGCCGAAGTTAAAGCCGCGCAGTACCGGCATCTCCCAGGTCACCGGTACACCGGTAGCGACCAGTACCAGCAGCGGTAGGCCAAAGATAATCACCAGCGACATCCAGAAAACCGGCAGGCGCTTGCCGGTGGCTTCGTGGCGGCGCTTGTTCCACATGACCAGTGCGATGCTGGCAATAATGGCCACCACGAAGGTAGCTGGGATAAGACCAAACCCTGACTCGAACAGCGGTTGAGGCAGGTACAGCCCGCGCACGTTCAGGAAAATGGCTTCGCCAAAGGCCATGCTCTCTCTAGCGCTGGGTAACGTCCGCAGTACAGCAAAGTACCAGAAGAAAATTTGCAGCAGCAGCGGGATATTACGAAACGTTTCGATATAAGCGTTGGCTAGCCGAGCGATCAACCAATTGGGCGATAGCCGCGCGATACCGACGATAAAACCAATAATCGAGGCAGCTAACACCCCCAATCCACCGACTAGCAGCGTATTGAGCAAGCCAATCACAAAAGTGCGGCCGTAGGTACTTTGGGAGGAGTACTCGATTAAGCTTTGACCAATACCAAAGCCGGCTGTGTTGCCCAGGAAGCCAAAGCCAGTGGTAATGCCGCGAGCATTCAGGTTGGCTTGGGTATTGCCGATAATATAGATCAGGAAAGCCGCGACAACGGCGACCAATATAAGCTGAAAAATAAGTGCGCGCTTAGCGCGGTCTCGCCAAAACGGCGGCTTGTGGCCAGCGGGGCGAACGTTAGGTCTTACAGACATGGATGGCGTCTCCGCTACACGGAAGGTCAATCAAATGGCCCGCCACGACCTTTAAACAGATACCTGTGAAGAGGGCGGCGGGCCGGGGTCAAGCGAGACGCTTAGCGAATCGGGGGAGCGTACTGGAAACCACCGTCGGTCCACAGGGCGTTAACACCGCGCTCAATTTCCAGCGGCGAGCCCATGCCCACGTTGCGGTCGAAGCTTTCAGCGTAGTTACCCACTTGGCTAATAATGTTGTAGGCCCAATCTGCTTCTAGGTTCATGCCTTCACCGTAGTTGCCGTCTTGGCCTAGCAAGCGAGCGATGTTGGGGTCTTCAGAGTTAAGCATTTCTTCAGCGTTTTCACTGGTGACACCGTACTCTTCGGCGTTAATCATGGCGAACAGCGACCATTTCACAATGTTGAACCAAAGATCGTCACCCTGACGAACCACAGGGCCTAGTGGCTCTTTGGAGATAACGTCAGACAGGATCATCGAGGCTGAAGGATCGTCTAGCTGAATACGTAGCGCCGCTAGCTGAGAGGTATCGGAGGTTAGCACGTCACAGCGGCCGGCCTGATAGCCACCCACGGTTTGCTCAGAGGTATCAAATACGATCGGGTTGAATTCCATGTCGTTAGCACGGAAGTAGTCAGCTAGGTTCAGCTCGGTAGTGGTGCCAGACTGAATGCAGATGGAGGCGCCGTCGAGTTCATCAGCACCGGTAATACCCAGGTCACGGGATACCATGAAGCCCTGGCCGTCGTAAAAAGTAACCCCGGTGAAGTTCAGGCCCAGAGTAGTATCGCGGGTGGTGGTCCAAGTGGTATTACGTGATAGAACGTCGACTTCACCTGATTGCAGGGCGGTGAAGCGCTCCACGGCGTTGAGTGAAATATAGTTGACGGCTTCTGAGTCGCCGAGTACCGCTGCTGCTACTGCGCGGCAAACATCAACGTCCAGGCCTTGCCAGTTACCGTCGTCATCCGGTGCTGAAAAGCCCGGCAAGCCATCGCTCACACCACACTGAACGGCGCCACGCTCAATGGTATCTTCCAGGGTGTCGGCTTGAGCAGTTGCCATTCCCGCCAGGCTAAGTGAGCCAGCGGACGCCAGAAGCGCTAAGTGTTTTTTATTGAACATCTAGTTTCCCTCGAAGTTATTGGAATCAGCTATTGAAATCAGTTATTGAAACCAGTAGTTGAAATAGTTATGCATGCCGTAGCATGTCACTAAACCTAGCAAGGAAGATGCCAACAAGGGTACAGGCGTTAATTCAGCGCTTTTCAACGCTACTCAACGAATTCGAGACGAAGGTCTAGGTGCAAAAAGGTTACTGCCCACCTCGCATTGCACCGTTATAGGGCAAGCTGAGGTGGGCGGTAACACAAAGGCAGTTATTAGGCGTGGTTTACTCGGCTGCGAATGCCTTGCGCATAAACGGCGGGAGGGCGAGCGCACCGCGATGGGCGTCAACGCTATAGTATTCAAGCGGCAAGTCGTGGTTGGTGGCTGCCTGCTCGCGGAACGTATTCACGTCGGTGGCTTTACCCGCCAATGTTACGCTCCACCAGCCTGAAGGATATACCGGCTGCGGGAAGGGCAGCGTGGCAACGCTGTCAAAACCGGCTTTCAACATGTCGTTGCGCAGCTCTCGGATGATCGAGCCACTGTGGTAAAGCGGTGATTCGCTCTGCTGCACCATTACGCCGCCGCTTTTCAAAATACGGTGGCAGCGCTTGAGAAAATCGGTTTTAAACAGCCCTTCAGCGGGCCCAACCGGGTCGGTGGAGTCGATAATCAGCACATCGATGCTCTCATCAGGTGCATCGTCCACCCACTTGACGCCGTCGGCGAACAGCAGTTCAGCGCGGGGGTCGTTATTCGACGCTACCAACGACGGGAAGAAGCGCTCAGAGGCCTTGGTGACCTCTTCGTCGATGTCAATTTGGGTAACTTTCTCGACACTCGGGTGGCGCAGCACCTCTTTTAAGGTGCCGCAGTCGCCACCGCCGATGATCACCACACGTTTGGGATCTTGGTGGGTAAACAGCGCCGGATGCGCAATCATCTCATGGTAGAGGAAGTTATCGCGATCAGTCAGCATCACGCAGCCGTCCAGCACCATTAGGTTGCCGTAGGTCTCGGTGGCGTAGACCTCTAGATGCTGGTATTGGCTCTGTACATCCAGCAGTTTTTCAGAGATCTTCAGTGAGAAAGCGCTGCCGTGGCTATCAAAGACTTCGGTAAACCATTGGTCGTCGCGTAAATCGCTCATCAATTGGCTCCTGAGTGCTGTGCATTTGTGTGCGTTGGAATATCGCGGTGATACTGTGGGCTTAATTCGTGCAGCGCCTCCATAAAGGCAGTGACGTTGTCGGGGTTGGTAAACTGGCTGATTCCGTGGCCCAGGTTAAACACGTGGCCAGGGCCATGGCCGTAGCTTTCCAACACGCGGGCTACTTCAGCGCGGATAGCCGAGGGGCGGGCAAACAGAACGTTGGGATCAAGATTGCCCTGTAGCGCCACTTTGTGACCAACCCGGGCACGGGCATCGGAAAGCTCGGTAGACCAGTCGATACCCAATGCATCGGCACCGGCGCAGGCGATATGCTCAAGCCACTGGCCGCCGTTTTTGGTGAAGAGAATCACCGGTACGCGGCGGCCGTCGTGTTCGCGGATCAGTCCCGAAACGATCTGCTCCATGTAGCGCAGCGAGAACTCAAGGTACGCAGGGGTAGAGAGTGCGCCACCCCAGGTATCAAAAATCTGCACCGCCTGGGCTCCCGCGCGAATTTGGGCGTTCAGGTAGTCAGTTACCGCATGCGCCAGCGTATCCAGCAACTGGTGCATGGTATCCGGGGTATCGTAAAGCATGGTTTTCAGATGGCGGAAGTCCTTGCTGGAGCCGCCCTCCACCATGTAAGTCGCCAGCGTCCAGGGGCTGCCTGAGAAGCCGATCAGCGGCATGCGGCCGTTCAGCTCACGACGAATGGTCGACACCGCACGCATCACGTAATCCAGGTCGCGCTCGGTGTCGGGCACGCTTAGAGCGGCGACTTCTTCCTGTGTACGCACGGTTTTGCGGAATTTTGGGCCTTCGCCGGTTTCAAAATAGAGCCCCAGGCCCATGGCATCTGGAATGGTCAGAATATCTGAAAACAGAATGGCTGCATCCAGCGGGTAACGCTCCAAGGGCTGTAGGGTGACTTCGCAGGCCAGGTCATGGTTGCGGCACAGATCCATAAAACTGCCCGCATCGGCCCGGCTGGCGCGGTATTCCGGCAGGTAGCGGCCCGCTTGACGCATCATCCACACCGGGGTGCGGTCGACGGGCTGGCGCGCTAGTGCGCGAAGAAAGCGATCATTTTGCAAAGGTGTAGTGGTCATAGACACTTGCTCTTAGGAAATTTGCCCGCATCGTATTGGAAACCGTACTTGGGAGCGTACTTGAAACCGTTTTGGGGATCGTATGAGGGCAATTGTACTTGAAGATAGGTGTTAGGGCGGCGTACTCGATGGCAAAAATCGTCGCACCCGGCCAATTTTTCTCCATTATTTAGTCGCCTTGTCAGCGTGAGGCGGGCGCCGCTTCCTGTTAGAATACTGACCCACTTTGCCAACACTGGTGTGGTTAACTGGTTTGGTCAATCAGCGAGGTAACCTGTGACCATTCGCTTCATTGCCGCTTCCCGGCTGCCCACGCCCTGGGCAACGTTTACTATGCATGGCTTCGAAGATGAGGCTACCGGCAAGGATCATATCGCCTTAACGTTGGGTGATGTGACCGGCGGCGAGCCGGTGTTGGGGCGGGTGCACTCCGAGTGTTTGACCGGTGACGCTCTCTTCTCCATGCGCTGCGACTGTGGCTATCAGCTCCAGGAAGCGCTAAAACGCATCGCTGAAGAGGGCCGCGGCGTGCTGTTTTACCTGCGCCAAGAGGGGCGGGGAATAGGCCTGTTAAACAAAATTCGTGCCTACCACCTGCAAGATCAAGGTGCTGATACGGTCGAGGCCAACGAGCAGCTCGGTTTTGGCGCCGACATGCGCCGCTATGATCTGTGCGTGCCGATGCTTAACCATTTGGGCATCACAGCGTTAAGGCTGATGACCAACAATCCGCGCAAGGTGGATGCCCTCACCCGCGACGGCGTGAATGTCGTCGAACGTTTGTCGATCACCACCGGCCTGAACCCTCATAACGAGCAGTATCTCTCAACCAAAGCGGGCAAGCTTGGCCATATGATGGCCCTGGATGACTTCACTCACGCCAGCGATGTGGATATTGAGCGCAAGGGGTGATACGAGTGGGGGATGGCATGCGAGGAGCGCTCCAGGATGAACGCCGTCAGTAAGGAGCAGTACAAGCAGTATAAACAGCAGCGTGAAAACCTTCCCGAAGAGCAGGGCGAATTCAGTGTATTCGAAGAGTGGCTGCACAGTATCACCCACGGTATCGGTGCTGTGCTCAGTTTGGTGGGAATGGTAGTACTGTTGGTTGCGGCGAGCTACGCCGCCCATGTCGACCCGTGGAAAATTGTCAGCCTGAGCCTGTACGGCACCACGCTAGTCCTGCTTTATACCGCCTCTACCCTTTACCACGGCATCCCTCATCGGCGCTGGAAGCAGCGCTTTCAGTTACTTGATCACTGCGCGATTTATTTACTCATCGCAGGTACTTACACGCCCTTTTTACTCGTCAATATGCGCGGCACTACAGGCTGGGTTTTGTTTGCCGCCGTGTGGTCGCTGGCGTTGGTGGGCATTGCCTGCATACTGCTATGGCCTCAACGTTTTTCGATATTACGTGTGGCGATTTATCTGCTCATGGGCTGGATGATCGTGCTGGCATCAGGAGAGATGGCGGCGAGTCTTTCAACGACCGGCATTGCCCTACTGGCCGCGGGAGGAATTACCTACACGCTAGGGGTGATCTTCTACGCCGTGCGTGCGATCCCCTACAACCATGCGATTTGGCATCTATTTGTAGTGGCTGGCAGCATCTGTCACTACTTTGCTGTTTATAGCGCCGTTCTACCGCACGTTTCAGCTGCTTAATGGTTAATCGCTCGACTTCGAATCATTGCCTGCTTGAACCCGCCTGTAAATTAGATGGTTTTTAAGGGGTTAAAAATACCTGTAACTCGCAGTTTCCCACTGTAGACTAAACGTTAAACTTAAGTTTTAGGATGTTGAGCCGACAGTAGTATCAGGTTTAGATGCAGACCTTGGTGTATTTAACGCCGTGCATCCTGAAAAAACACAGTGGGTTCGTATAATGATGTCTATTGCCACACCCAAAACGACATTCAATAAGCTTTTCCAACAAGAGGATTGTCATGAGCACTGTTAACAACGCCCACGACACGACGATGCCGTCGGTACTGGGCAAAAAAGACAGTACTGATGAGATGGTGCATCGCATAGGCCACTTAACGCGCCTACTGCGGGACAGCATGAAAGAGCTGGGCCTAGATCAGCAGATTAGCCAGGCGGCGCAGGCAATACCGGATGCTAATGACCGGCTCAACTACGTTGCCTCAATGACGGAGCAGGCCGCAGAGCGGGCATTGAATGCCGTTGAGCGCGCTCAACCGGTGCAAGACAGCCTTGAAGAAGAAGGCGCTGCGCTTAATGAGCGCTGGCAGGCGGCGGCAGCTAAGCTCGCGGCAGTAGAAGGTGATGCTAAGCTCGTCGAGGATACACAGAACTTTTTGAGCAGTAAGCTTCCCACCGCAACCGGGGCTACTCAAAAAGAGCTGCTTGAAATCATGATGGCCCAAGACTTTCAGGATCTCACCGGTCAGGTGATTAAGAAAATGATGGAAGTCATCAAGCTCATCGAAGAGCAGCTTGTTCAGGTGCTGGTCGATAATGTTCCTCACGTCACCGACGGCGTTAAGATGGAAGATGACCGCGATGAACATGCCAAGCTTCGTAACGGGCCGCAGGTGAACCAAAATAAGACGGATGTGGTGGCAGGGCAGGATCAAGTAGACGATTTGCTTGATGACCTTGGCTTTTAAGCAACGCCCGACTAGTTAAAAAACCGTTGCCACATACTGCCAGCAACGGTTTTTAAAGCGTTTAGATGTTGATTAACTCTCTGCTGCTGCCTGCTCTTTTTCGATTGCTCTAGCCATCGCGGCGCGCTGAATATGGCGTTCGCGATAGGCCAATAGCGGTTCGGGTAAGCGGTGCTTCATGCTGACCGCCCACGATAAGGTATGGGTTAAAAACAGATCCGCAAGGGTAAAGGTGTTACCCACCAAGTTTTCTTGCCCGTTGTAGCGGCGCTCCAGCGCGCTTAGCGCACGCTGAAACTCCCATGCGCAGACCGGCAAAATAGCGGGAACGCGTTTATCTGTGGGCAGGGCAAACTTATGCTTGGCTTGATTCCACAGTGGCTGCTCCATTTCGGTGACGATAAAGCTGAGCCACTGGTCGACCTGAGCGCGAGCGGCAGGGCTGCTGGGTAGGAGGGTGCCGTCGCCATATTGCTCCGCTAGATAACGGCAAATCGGCACTGATTCAAATAGCGATACTTCTCCATCTTCAAGAACTGGCACCTTGCCATCCGGGTGACGCGCCAAATGCGCGGCTGTTTGCCCCTCGCCTTTATCCAGCGCCACATGCTGGCACTGATACTCTAGGCCTAACTCTTCAAGTGTCCACGCTGCTCGTAGCGAGCGGGAGTGGGGGAATGTGTATAGCGTGATCATTACGGCTCCTTAGTACCCTTAATCTTCTCGTTGTTGTCTTTGCGACGGTTTTTTTCTAAATGTAGTAGAGGCCTAACAGGCTGCACTGCAACCTATAGAATTAAGCTTAAATGCCCCTGAATAAGCGCTGGTTATAAATGTCTTGGCGAGTTTCTATTAAGTGAATATCGGTAATGGTGGGGTGGAGAGGGTTAATGACGGCAATATTCTCCATTGCCCCGGGTACAGCACAGCTGGGAACTAGCAGCATCAGCGTATCGCAACGCTGCAGCCATGCAGTACCTAGTGTTTGAGTGCTTTCAGGGTAGGGGTAGTGGTGCCAATCGTCGGGTAACTGGTGCTGGGGCCAGATGTCCCTACCGGTATCGCCGGGGAGCTCGAAAATACCTAACCGGTAGTTGGCGGGTAGCAAGCGGGGAGAGGGCAGATAATTACCGAGTTCCAGCATCGCTACGCTTGCAGAGGTGCCGAAATAGACGACAGGGCTGCCTGGAGCGTTCCATCTTGCGCCATCCCGGTAGCTGGCGCCAAGGCCGCTTAAATTATTCATATAGCGTTCGGGAGCGATGCGGTATAGCTTCATTAGCTAAATTCACCGAACTCAATTTTACGCAGCGCTTCCCTCACTAACTGGCGACCTTCGAAAGTATCAAAAAGATTCAAAGGCGTCTCGCCCGCCAGCGCAGGAATCGGCGTATTTAGCCACTCATGGGCTTTAGCGGTATCGCCAAAAACAGTTTGAGCATGGTAAAGCACGCGCAACACATCCAGCACCTCTTCGCTGTCGGTGCGGCTTAGAGCTTTGCGATGGTAGAAGCGATGCAAATTGCCTGGCGTGGTTTCCAGCAGTCTGACAAACAGTTCACGATTATTGCCCATTGCCTGAATCGCTTGTTTTACCACGCTGCCTGGGACACCGACGCGCACCGCGTGAATAAAGGCGATCTTATCCGTCAGCACATTAACCGATACGCTAACGCCACTAACAGCTTGCTGGCTATTGGAATAATGTTCGAGCGCTTCCATAAGTACCTCCTTCGCTGAACGCTATAGAAGTATGCATCATTTTGATGATGGCTTTCCATCAAAATGTTTTCAGCGCTTTCTGAGCATCCTTTCTCTTTATCCCTCCCTCGCCTCGCGGATCCGCTCGTAGGCATTGCCGATTTCGCTGGTGCGTGCCTGTGCGATATCACGCATGCTCTCGGGCAGGCCTTTGCCGGCCAGTTTATCCGGGTGGTTTTGGCTCATCAGACGGCGGTAGGCTTTTTTGATTTCAGCATCGCTGGCGTCATCAGAAACCCCCAATACGCGGTAAGCGTCCTTGAGAGCCTCTTCGCTGGCGCCTTGAGAGTTCGCGGCCGCGCCGTGCAACATCGCTTCGATCTGCTGAACTTCGGCGTCGCTGCAGCCTACTCCCTGGGCGACACGTAGAATCATCTCGTGCTCGGCGGGGTGAAGCACGCCATCAGCAGCGATAGCCGTGAGCTGAACCTGGATAAATACCTGGCGCAGAACCGGCTGGCGCTGAGTGAGGCGGTTAACGTTGGCCAGCTCCGCCTCCAGATCAAAGTCATCGGCGCGGCCACGCTCGAAGGCGGCGCGAGCCTTGGCGCGCTGTTCGCCCTGGAGGTGCATTTGATCAAACAGCTTTTCGGCAACGTCCAACTCGCCGTCGGTCACTTTACCGTCGGCTTGGCATAAGCAGCCCATCACCGAGAAAATCGACTCCAAAAAGCCTTCCTGGATGCGCATCCGCGCGATATTCAGGCGGCGGCTAAGGCGCTTGCCTAGCCACCAGCCCAGGCCACCGCCAATCAGCAGCCCTACCGGGCCTCCAAACGCAAGGCCAATCAAGGCGAAAATAATAATTAGAAATAGCATATTAGTCTCAAAGTAATTTAAAAAATAATGGCTTATGGCAGTCGAGCGCGAATAGCCTGCTCAATGCCTTCGATATCCAGTTGACAGTCGGCAAGCAGTTGCGCGGGAGTGCCGTGCTCTACAAAGGCGTCCGGCAGGCCGAGATTGAGCACTTCCACCTGAACGCCTTCGGCGTGGAGCAGCTCATTCACGGCGCTACCTGCGCCACCGGCAACCACATTTTCTTCCAGTGTCACCAATAGTTCGTGCTCGTCGGCAGCGTGCAGCACCGCATCGCGATCCAGCGGTTTGATGGAGCGCATATTGATATGGGCTGCGTTGAGTCGTTCGGCGACTTCCGCTGCGGCGCTGTTGAGGCTGCCAAAGGCGAGCAGCGCAATACGCACACCATCGTTGTCGGCATGGCGGCGCACTTCCGCTTTGCCAATGGCGAGTGGCTCAAGATGCGCGGGAATTTCCGCACCTGGGCCGGTGCCACGGGGGTAGCGCACAGCAGCAGGACCAGGGTGGTGATAGGCGGCACTGAGCATGGCGCGGCACTCGGCTTCATCCGCCGGGGCCAGAACCACCATGCCGGGCACACAGCGCAGAAAGGAGAGATCCATGCTGCCGTGGTGCGTGGGGCCGTCTTCGCCCACCAGGCCCGCGCGATCAATGGCGAAAGTGACGTCCAGGTTCTGCACGGCAACGTCATGAATCAACTGGTCGTAGCCGCGCTGCAGAAAGGTGGAGTAAATCGCCACCACGGGTTTCATGCCTTCGCAGGCCATACCCGCCGCGAGCGTTACCGCATGCTGCTCAGCAATCGCCACATCGAAATAGCGCTGAGGGTACTCTTTTGAAAAGCGAATCAGGTCGGAGCCTTCGCGCATGGCGGGGGTAATGGCCATCAGGCGCTTGTCGCTTGCCGCCATATCGCACAGCCATTCGCCGAACACATTGCAGTATTTTTTCTTCGCGGGTGGCGGGGTAACCACCGGTTTCTTGACCGTAGTCGCGTTGGCTAGCGTTTCGGGTTTTTCCAGCTTAGTAATAGCGTGGTAGCCAATCTGATCCGCTTCGGCGGGCAGAAAGCCTTTGCCTTTCACCGTCTTGATATGCAGAAACTGCGGGCCGTCGAGGTCGCGCAGGTTTTCGATCGTATGGGTTAACGCGTCTAGGTCATGGCCATCAATGGGGCCTACGTAGTTAAAACCCATCTCTTCAAACAGCGTGGCGGGGCTGACCATGCCTTTCATGTGCCCTTCAGTGCGCCGGGCAAGTTCCAGGGCGCCGGGCAGGTGCGAAAGCACTTTTTTACTCTCTTCGCGTATTTTCAGGTAGGGCTTGCTGGAGAGCACCCGAGCTAGGTAGGTCGCCATGCCGCCGACGTTCTCGGAAATCGACATCTCGTTGTCGTTGAGCACTACCAATAGATTGGCATTCACGTGGCCAGCGTGGGCGAGGGCTTCAAAGGCCATGCCGGCGGTCAATGCGCCGTCGCCAATAATCGCGCACACGTGACGCTTATCGCCCTGTGCCTTCGCTGCCAGTGCCATACCCAATGCCGCCGAAATCGACGTGCTGGAGTGGCCGACGCCAAAGGTGTCGTACTCGGACTCGGCGCGGCGTGGAAATGCTGCCAGACCGCCGTGCTGGCGAATACTTAGCATGGCCTCGCGGCGGCCGGTGAGAATCTTGTGCGGGTAGGCCTGATGGCCCACGTCCCACACTAGTCGGTCGTGGGGCGTTTGGTAGACATGGTGCAGGGCAACGCTCAGCTCGACCACGCCGAGCCCAGCGCCAAAGTGACCGCCGGAAACACCCACGCTATAGAGCAGGTAGGCGCGTAGCTCGTCGGCCAGTTGGGCGAGCTGGGAGGCATTCATGGCCCGCAGCGCGGCGGGGTGGTCAAAGGAGTCGAGCAGCGGCGTCGTTGGGCGCTCGCGGGGGATTTCGTCGAACAGCTTCATGGGCATCTTTAGTGGTCGCGCTCGATCATGTAGTGGGCTAAGTCGGCCAGCGGTGCAGCACGCTCGCCTAATGGGGCGAGTGCGGCAATGGCCTCGTCAATCAGGCTGTGCGCTTTGCGTTGAGCACCCGCTAACCCCAGCAGGCTGGGGTAGGTGGGCTTGGCGCGTGCGGCATCGGCGCCTGACGTTTTGCCTAGGGTAACGGTATCGCCGGTCACATCTAGGATGTCGTCGTGAATCTGAAAGGCTAGACCAATGGCGCGGGCGTAGCGAGTAAGCGCGTCTAAGCGCGGGTCATCGTCGTCGACGGCTACCAGGCCGCCCAAACGCACTGCAGCGACGATCAGTGCGCCGGTTTTATGGGCGTGCATGTGGGCCAGGGCATCGACATCTGGGTGATCGCCGACGGCGTCTAAATCCAGCGCCTGCCCCGCCACCATGCCATCACGGCCAGAGGCGGAGGCCAGGGTGTGCACCAAATGGCTCAGCCGGGGGTGCGCATTGCTGGCCAACACTTCGAAGGCCAGCGCCTGCAGGGCGTCTCCGGCCAGAATCGCACTCGCTTCATCAAAGGCTTTATGCACAGTGGGCTGACCACGACGCAGGTCGTCGTCATCCATGGCTGGAAGATCATCATGGATCAACGAGTAAGCGTGGATTAGCTCAATGGCCGCGGCGGGGGCATCCAGAGCATCGTCTTTAGCACCGAGTGCCTGACCAGCCATATACACCAGTAGCGGTCGCAGGCGTTTGCCGCCGGCCAGCAGGCCATGGCGCATTGCCGCCTCGAGGCGTGGCGCTACCGCTGGGCGGTTATCAAACAGCGCCGCTAGGGTGGCATCTACGCGGGCATTGCTGGTCTGACGCAGGGTGGCAAGCTGGCTAGGCTGCATGGCTACCATGGGGGCGTCTCCTTGCTCTCATTCTCGGCCGCATCCTTAGGGTCGTCGGGGCCAGTAAAGGGCGTTACGTTTAAACGTCCTTCGCTATCTTCACTCAGCGCCCGCACCTTGAGTTCGGCGCTATCCAGGCGCTGCTGGGCATCGCGGGTCAGCCGCACGCCCTGTTCAAACGCGGTCAGTGCATCTTCCAATGAGAGCTCGCCTGACTCGAGACGTTCAACGATGGTTTCGAGTTGCTCAACCGTCGCGGCAAAGTCCTGTGGGGGTGATGTCGTGTCACTCATTGGGGGGTGCCTGTAAACCGGTATGTTTTTTTAAATAAGCTTAAATAAGCCCACAGTATACACCGAGGCTGGGGGGCGGCGTCTGCCCTCTTCAATACAGCTTGTTGCGCGACTTGCGATCCATTCATTGTCACCACGCAGACTTTTCATCATTCACACCCGGCCTGAACGATGCGGGCTGTGCTACGATATGCGCCTCCCGTGAACCGATACACGGCGCATGCCGCCGACCATAGAGGTTGATTCAGCCATGGCCAAAACGTCCCTGGACAAGAGCAAGATCAAGATCCTGCTACTCGAGGGCGTCCACCAAAGTGCGGTGGACAATTTTCACACGTCAGGGTACGCCAATATTGAGCACCTGCCGACGTCCCTTGATGAGGATGCGCTGATCGAAAAGATCCGCGATGTTCACTTCATTGGTATTCGTTCCCGCACCCAGTTAACGGAGCGCGTGTTCGAGGCGGCAGAGAAGCTAGTCGGCGTTGGCTGTTTCTGTATCGGCACCAATCAGGTCGATTTAACCGCTGCCCTCACCCGCGGTATCGCGGTATTTAACGCGCCGTACTCCAATACCCGTTCGGTGGCCGAGCTGGTGCTGGCAGAAGCGATTATGCTACTGCGCGGTATCCCAGAGAAAAATGCCCGCGCTCACCAGGGTGGCTGGCTGAAGTCAGCGAAGAACTCCCACGAAGCGCGCGGTAAAACGCTGGGTATCGTTGGCTACGGCAGCATCGGTGCGCAACTTTCGGTGCTGGCCGAATCGCTGGGCTTTAACGTCATTTACTATGATGTCATCGCCAAGCTGGGTATGGGTAATGCAAACCAGGTAGCAAGCCTTGAAGAGCTGCTGGGTCGTTCCGATGTCATTAGCCTGCACGTGCCTGACCTTGCCTCTACCCGCTGGATGATCGGCGCAAAAGAGATCGCTGCCATGAAGCCCGGTGCGATCTTTATTAATGCCTCCCGCGGTAGCGTCGTTGAAATCGAACCGCTTGCCGAAGCGCTTAAAGCAGGCAATCTCAACGGCGCGGCGATTGACGTCTTCCCGGTAGAGCCGAAAGGCAACGAAGAAGAGTTTGAGAGCCCGCTGCGTGGCTTGGAGAATGTGATTCTGACCCCGCATATCGGTGGCTCTACCCTGGAAGCTCAGGAGAATATCGGTATTGAAGTGTCAGAAAAGCTGATTACTTACTCTGATAACGGCACCACCGTGACCTCGGTCAACTTCCCCGAGGTGGCGCTGCCCGCTCACCCGGACAAGCACCGTTTGCTGCATATTCACGATAACGTACCGGGCGTGCTGTCGCAGATTAACCGCGTGCTGTCTGAAAATGACATCAACATCTCCGGTCAATACCTGCAGACCAATGAAAAAGTCGGTTATGTGGTCATTGATGTAGATAAAGCCTACGGCCCCCAGGCGCTGGAAGCATTGAAGCAAGTGGATCACACGCTGAAAATTCGTGCGCTCTACTCGGCGCAAAATAGCTAACGCAATTGGTTAAATAAGTTGGCTGTAAAAACGGCGCCTCTTGCGAGGCGCCGTTTCGGTTTAGGCAGTTTAGTAGGTTCGGTCTTTAAGCAAGATCAAACAGCAGCACTTCGCCTGCTTCCTTGCCGGTAAGGTTTATCGCCTCATCCGGTTGGAACGCCGCGGCGTCGCCTGCGCTCAGCGTCTCACCGTTAATCTCCATTTCGCCGTTCACCACATGCAGCCAAGCGTAGCGCGAAGGCGGCGCTGTTGCCTGTTCGCCAGCGTTAAACAAACCCGCGTAAAGGTTCACATCCTGGTTGATGCTCACAGACCCGTCGCGGCCTTCTTCAGAAGCCACTAAACGCCATTGCCCTTGACGCTCAGCGCTAGGAAAAGCCTTTTGCTCATAGCTGGGTTTAATGCCGAGCTGCTTGGGTTCAATCCAGATCTGCAGGAAGTGCAGCCCGTTCTCCTTGGAGTGATTAAACTCGCTGTGCAGCACGCCGGTGCCCGCCGACATGCGCTGCACATCGCCCGGGCGCATCACCTCGCCATTGCCCATATTGTCTTTGTGCTCCATCTCACCTTCAAGCACATAGGAGATAATCTCCATATCCCGGTGAGGATGGGCGCCAAAACCATGGCCACCCGCTACGCGGTCTTCATTGATCACGCGCAGAGCGCGGAACCCCATATGGTTGCGGTCAACGTAGTTGGCAAAGGAAAAGGTATGGAAGGAACGCAGCCAGCCGTGGTCGGCGTAGCCCCGCTCGTTTGAACGACGAATAATCATGGTGTGCTCCGCAGGTTGCGTGAGATTGAATAATGACAATATACGCCTTACTGACGCTCCGTGGGGTGAAGCTTTCTGCACGTTCCTGTCGAATAAATCGATGTATTAAATGTGATTGCCAGCGCTAAACTTTTGGTTAGCTTTCGAGTAAAATCCTGGCCTCTTCTAACCCGGTCCGCCCTTTGCGAGGGTGACTACCAGGAGTTTTGCATGTCAGTAACTATTCAAACGCCGCCCATTGTGGTCGCTGCGCTGTACAAATTTGTCACCCTCAATGACTTTGAAGCGCTGCGCGAACCGCTGCGCCAAACCATGCTCGATAACGATGTAAAGGGCACGCTGCTGCTCGCCAAAGAGGGCATTAACGGCACGGTGGCGGGTAGCCGCGAAGGTATCGACGCACTGTTGACCTGGCTGACTGCTGACCCACGCTTGGCTGATATTGATCACAAAGAGTCTTTTTGTGACGAAACGCCGTTCTACCGCACCAAGGTCAAACTCAAAAAAGAAATCGTCACCCTCGGCGTGCCGGATATCGACCCTAACGATACCGTGGGCACTTACGTCGAGCCGGAAAACTGGAACGACATCATTGCCGACCCGGAAGTACTGGTGATCGATACCCGCAATGATTACGAAGTGGCGATTGGCAGCTTTGAGCGGGCGATCGATCCTAAAACCACCACATTCCGCGAGTTTCCCGAGTACGTGCGCGAGCACTACGACCCGGAAAAGCATAAGAAAGTGGCCATGTTCTGCACCGGCGGCATCCGCTGTGAAAAAGCCTCCAGCTTTATGCTTAAAGAAGGCTTTGAAGAGGTCTACCACTTAAAAGGCGGCGTGCTGAACTACCTGGAAAAAGTCCCGGAAGAGCAGTCGCTGTGGCGCGGTGAGTGTTTTGTGTTCGACAACCGGGTGACGGTTCGCCACGACTTAAGCAAAGGCGAGTTCGAGCAGTGCCACGCTTGCCGCATGCCCATCTCCGCAGAAGATATGCAGTCTTCTGCATACGAACCGGGCATTAGCTGCCCCCACTGCATCGACTCGTTGCCGGAGAAGACCCGCGCGGCGGCCCGTGAGCGCCAACGCCAAATCGATTTAGCCAAACAGCGCGGCGAGCCGCACCCCTTAGGCCGCGACACCCGCCTAATGAAAAAATGAAGTAGCGCACTGTAGGCAAGATTTTTAAACAAAAACGTACGTAAAGCTTGTGCGCTAGACTGATGGGCAAAGTGTTACTCAACCTCAGGAGTTCACCATGCCCATCACCACTGATGACCTTTCCACAACGGCCTCCCTCCTACAACGTTTTGACCACCAAGGCGTCACAACGCTGACGATGAGCGCGCCAGAGCGCTTTAACGCGCTCTCGGAAGCCATGTTGCAAGCGCTTCACGACGCGTTAGCCGAAATTGCCAACGATAGCAGCGTGCGCTGTGTGGTACTTGCCGCCGAAGGCAAAGCCTTCTGCGCCGGGCATGATCTGAAGCAGATGCGTGCCAACCCCGATAAAGCCTACTATCAAGCGCTGTTTGCCCGCTGTAGCGAAGTGATGCAGGCCATTGTGCACTTGCCTGTGCCGGTCATCGCCAAAGTGCAGGGCATAGCCACCGCTGCGGGCTGCCAACTGGTGGCGAGCTGTGATCTGGCGGTGGCGGAACGCAGCGCACGCTTTGCTGTTTCCGGCATCAATGTTGGCCTGTTTTGTTCTACTCCTGCGGTAGCACTTTCCCGCAACGTTGCGCGTAAACACGCCATGGAGATGCTGCTTACCGGGGAGTTTATCAGTGCTGATCAAGCCGCTGAGTGGGGGTTGATTAACCGCGTGGCAGATGATGACGCGCTGGACGAAGCAACTGAAGCCCTGGCCACCAGTATCTGCGCGAAAAGTGCCGTTGCAGTGCGCACCGGAAAAACCATGTTTGCCCGTCAGTTGAGCATGCCGCTCGACGAAGCCTACGCCTTTGCCGGGGAAACCATGGCCTGCAATATGTTAGCCGAGGATGTGGGTGAGGGGATCGATGCGTTTATAGCTAAGCGGCTACCGCGCTGGAACCATCGCTGAATGAATGGAATTCGTTTCCGTAAACGCGACAATTGCCATGTTGTCACGTTATCCTGACGCCCTTTGTATTTTAGGGAAGCCGTCGTCAGCAAGGGCGCTTTTAGTAAGTAGTAGGAGCGCTTTTGGGAGCGTCTTTTAGCAGTGCCTATTTGGAGAAAGCCAAGTGAGTGAAGCCAAACGCAGGACGGTCGGTCGTCCGGCGAGTACCGCCAAAGCTAGCGGAGGCCATAGCCAGTCGTTGGTGCGTGGCTTAACGCTGTTGGAGTACCTTGCGGCCAGCCCGCTTGGTTTAGCCCTTTCAGATGTGGCGGAGATGGCTGAGTTGGCGCCCTCTACCACCCACCGCTTGCTGCAAGCCTTGCAGAGTCAGGGGTTTGTGACCCAGGAGAACGAGCAAGGCCTATGGCGCATCGATGTCAAAACCTTCCGTATCGGCAATAGCTTTCTTGAAGCCCGCGACGTGGTGGCCACAAGTCGCCCTTTTCTACGCCGTTTAACCGCTGAGACCGGCGAGACCGCTAATTTGGGCATTCGCGATGGGGTCACGGCGGTATTTTTAGCGCAGCATGAATCACCGCAAATGATGCGTATGATCACCCGCCTAGGTTCCCGCGCGCCGCTGCATGCCTCCGGCGTAGGTAAAGCGCTGCTAGCGTGGATGCCCGATGATGAGCGCGCCAAACTGCTGGATGGCAGCGAGTTGGCAAGAGTGACCGCCAATACGCTCTATCAATCCGACACACTTCAAATGGAAACAGAGCAGATTCGCGCCCAAGGCTTTGCCTGTGACCGTGAAGAGCATGCCATTGGCCTGCACTGCGTGGCCGCCTGTGTGTTTGATGAGCATGGCACGCCGTTGGCGGCGATCTCGGTTTCTGGCCCGGTGGCGCGCATCCCGGAAGCTCGCTTACTCACCCTGGGGGCGCTGGTTCGCCAAACGGCCGATGAGATAACCCAGCAGTTGGGTGGGCAGGTGCCACGTTAACGTGGCTCACTGAGTCTATGCTAAGCCTGTTTTTTGTCGCCCTGGTCAGCGCCACGCTGCTTCCCGGTGGGTCGGAAGTGTGGCTAGCGCGGCTGTGGTGTCTCGGCGAACCGCCTCTGGGGCTGTGGGCGGTGGCCACGGCGGGCAACACTCTCGGCAGCATGATCAACGTGGCGATGGGCCGCTATGCGCGTCAGTTTCAAGATCGCCGCTGGTTTCCGGCCTCGCCACGCAGCTTAGCCCGAGCGGAGCGCTGGTATCATCGCTTTGGCGAGCTAAGCCTGCTGGTTTCCTGGGCACCGATTATTGGTGACCCTCTCACTGTACTGGCCGGCGTTTTCCGGCTGCCCTGGTGGCGGGCGCTAGCGTGGATTGTGGTCGCTAAAGGTACGCGTTACGCGGTGGTGTTACTGCTGGCACAGCAGTGGCTATTATCGCTTTGCCAGTGAAACGCCTTATTAATCAAGTCATGTTAACCTGTACAACTTTTTCACAAGCGGCGCTGGCAGTGTAGAGTGTAAGCAACTTGGGCTGCCTATTATTGGCTTGCGTAAAACTAAGCAGCCGTTAGATTGAACAGAACACTCACCCAAAAGGAGGTTTAGGTGTGAAGCCACTTCGTTTATTACCCTGGCTAGGTGTCTGGCTATTGGCAATGATTGCCTTAATAGCCACGCCAGCAATGGCGCAGAGCGCGCCAAGTGAGTCGACCAGCGCCGATGGTGCTGCATCCTCTGAAGAAGCAGCGCCTACGTCCTATGAGGCGCTGGCGAACCTGCTAGAGGATGAGCAGTCGCGGCAAGAGCTGATTGAGATGTTGCGCAATCAAGCCTCAGTGCTGCCCAATGGCGTTGCTACCGAACTCTCCCCGGAAGCGGCCGCTCAAGGTAGTGAGATAGCGCCGGAGGATGTCTCGCTGCCACGCCAACTCGCTGAGCTCACCAGTCGTGTGGTAAGCGATGTGGGTGGTCAATTCGAGCAAGTGGTAGGCATTGTCGGCGGTCTGTTTTCTGGCCAAGAGGCCGACAGTGTCTTTGATATGGCCGCCTTCACCAGTGCGGCGATTAATCTGGGTATGGTGATTGTCGCCACCTTTGCACTGTTTATGATTGTTCGGCGGTTGGCTAAGCCGCTGTTTACCAAAATCAGCGGCTGGTCGCTGAATGGTAAAAATTTAACCCCCGTTTTACGTTTGGTTTTCTGCGTGGCGATTGCGGCAGTCATCGATGTGCTGCTTGTCGGCTTGGCCTATGTGGGTGGTAATCTGCTGGCCACCTTTGCGATTGGTGAAGCAGGGGAGCTCTCGACCCGTGCCTCGCTGTTTTTAAATGCGTTCTTGATTATTGAACTGCTCAAAGCCGGTGTGCGAATGCTGTTCTCTTCGCGCTACGAAGGGCTGCGGCTACTGCCTATCTCTGCCCAGGAAGCCTCCTACTGGAACCGCTGGTTAGCGCGGTTGATCGGCATGGTCGGTTACGGCCTGATGGTGGTAGTCCCGCTGGTTAACTTCTATGTAGCGGCCTCACTGGGTCAAGCGGTCGGTACGCTGATTATGCTGTTGGCGTTTATCTATGCGGTGGTTGTGGTGCTAAGAAACCGCGCCCGTCTGCGCGGTAATCTGAACGAGATGGCGGCAAAATCAACGCTGACTGCCAGCCGCGTCTCGCTGCAGCTATTTGCCCGTACTTGGCACCTGTTCGCGCTGCTCTATTTCTTGATCGTATTTGTGCTGACGTTAACGCGCCCCGGCGATGCGCTGCCGTTTGTGATGTTTGCCACCTTGAAGTCATTGGCCGCGATTGTCGTTGGGTTGTTGGTGTCGTCTTTTCTTACCCAGACCATTGGCCGTCGGATTACCCTGTCGGACGATCTGCGGCGCAAATTACCGCTGCTTGAAAAGCGCTTAAACAGCTACGTGCCCAATGCGCTTCGCGTGCTGCGTACGATCATTCTGATTGTGGTCATCATGATGGTGCTGAACGCTTGGGGCGCCTTTGACCTAGCTGCCTGGTATGCCTCTGAAGGTGGCGCCGTGCTGGTTGGCAACCTGACCAGTGTTGCGGTGATTTTGATTGTGGCGCTCGCCGTGTGGCTGGGCCTGGCAAGCCTGATCGAGCATAAGCTCAATCCGGAAACCGGCTACGGTGAACCCTCTGCGCGGGCAAAAACCCTGCTCAGCCTGTTTCGTAATGCCCTGGCAATCGCTATGGTCACGATTACCGGCATGATCGTACTGTCGGAAATTGGCATCAATATCGGCCCATTGATTGCCGGTGCCGGTGTACTTGGTTTGGCGATTGGTTTTGGTGCTCAGAAGCTGGTGCAGGACGTTATCACCGGGGTATTTATCCAGGTCGAGAACGCTATGAATACCGGCGATGTGGTCACGGTGGGTGGCGTGACAGGCACCGCCGAACGGCTCAGTATCCGCTCTGTCGGTATTCGTGATTTGTCCGGTACTTATCACATCGTACCGTTCTCCAGCGTGGATACCGTGTCTAACTATATGCGCGAGTTTGGTAACCATGTGGGTGAGTACGGTATTGCCTATCGTGAGAGTATTGATGATGCCATTGCACAGCTTCAATTGGCTTTTGAAGACCTGAAAGCCAGCGAAGAGCATAGCCATAAATTGTTGGCGGATCTGACCGTGGCAGGTGTCATTGCGCTGGCAGACAGCTCCGTGAACATCCGTGTGGTGATCAAGACTACGCCGGGCGACCAGTGGGCCGTGGGCCGCGCCTACAATCGCCTCGTCAAGCTACGCTTCGATGAAGCGGGTATCGAGATACCTTTCCCGCATACCACGCTCTACTTCGGGCAAGATAAAACTGGTTCTGCGCCTCCCGCAAACCTGCGTGTTATGCAGCAAGCCTTTACGATCGATGGTAGCCCGGCTGGGCAGCCTAAGTCGGGTGATATTACATCGGATGACAGGTTTGATCCACGCGGTAGTAAAACTAGCTCTGATACTTTTGAACACGAAAAGCCTGACCATGACGACGTCGATGAAACTTAAACTGTTGTTATCGTGAAGCGATTGTTATCAATCGCTGCAACGAGGCCGCCTTCAGGCGGCCTCGTTGCGTTTTAAGGGCTGAATTTTTATTTAATTGGCATAGTTTTCTGAGTGCCGACCCTCCAGATTGATTGACTCCCCGCCATCGACAAACAGAATCTGCCCCGCTACAAAGGGGTTGTCCAACAAGTAGTGCAGAGCTTGTACAAGGTGGTCGGGGTGCCCCTGGCGCTTGAGCGGAATGCCTTCAATACGCCACTCAATATAGGCGCTAGTGCGCTGGGAAGCGGGCAGTACCACGCCAGGGGCGATGCCGTTAATGCGAATGCGCGGTGCGAACTCCAGTGCCGCCATACGAGTCATCTCCGCTAGGCTCTTTTTCGATAGCAAATAGGCTGCATAGGGATACTGGTGATAGGCCACCTTATTATCGATGATATTGATCACCTGGCCCTCTTGAACGGTTTCGGCAAAGTAACGGGTGAGCAGTAGCGGGGTAAACATATTGACCCTGAACTGTGTCTCCAGCATCGCCAGCTCGGTCGTCGAGATCGGCGCTGGTTCATAGGCAGAGGCGCTGTTCAGCAGCAAATTAAGCCCTGGGAAGCGCTGTTTGGCCGACTGGAGTAAGTCGTTTAAGTCTTCGTTTAAAAAATCGCAGGAAAATATTTCGCACTCCCGCCCTTTAGCGCGGATACCGCTGGCGACCTCTTCGGCCTCTTTGCGGGAGCGATTAACGTGTAGAGCAATATCAAAACCGGCATCAGCCAACGCTTCGGAGAAGAATCGGCCCAAGCGGGTAGCACCGCCGGTTACCAGAGCAGCCTGATGATGCATAAAGCGTTCCCTACTGTTTTATTGGTATAGGAAGACTTTCTGCGTGAGTGTAGCGTTTGTCAATAACTTATACACAGCTTGCACGTGGCACGTGCTTAGAGGTATTGATAGATGAGTCCTGCTTACAGGGCCATTCAAGAAGACGTCACTTTTAACAGGATGTCGCTATGCCACCAACGACGTTGTTTACCAAACAATCTGAAGCGCTCCATGAGTGCTTGATCTCTTTAGGTTCTAACATCGACCCAGACCACTATGTGGCTCAGGCGGTCGATATCATTAACCGTGAGTGCAATCTGTTGGCTCGTTCCAAAACGATTCGCACCCAGCCGGTGGGGTACCAGCAGCAACCCGATTTCCTAAACGCCGCGCTGTTGGTGAGCACACCGCTTGAGCGTGAAGCGTTTCGTGCTTACCTCAAAGGGGTGGAAGATCGTCTGGGCCGTGTTCGGGGAGCGATTAAATCGGGGCCACGTACTATGGATCTAGACATTGTGGCTTGGGATGGAGAGGTGGTCGATGACGGTTACTACCTGCACGACTATGTAAAAAAACCTGTTGATGAAGTGCTGGCGAGTAGTGGTCGCAGCCTTGAGCCTCAAAAGTGTTCATGATTTTTGCGTTTAGGCCGATAGTAACGTTGTAGCCGCCATCAATCGGGCGCGCTAACTTCCCTGGAGGCGTGCGTTGCTCAGCCTAAATACCAATGTGATGTCGCTAACCGTGCAGAACAATCTGCGCGGCAGTCAGCAGGCCATGCAGACCGCCATGCAGCGCCTCTCTTCTGGGCTGCGCATCAATAGTGCCAAGGATGACCCTGCCGGCCAGGCGATTGCCAATCGTATGACGGCGCAAATCAAAGGCATGACCCAGGCGATCCGCAACACCAATGATGGCATATCAATGGTGCAGACGGCGGAAGGCTCGCTTAATCAGATTAACGACAACCTGCAGCGCATCCGTGAGCTGAGTGTACAAGCAGCTAACGGCACCAACTCTTCCGACGACCTGGATTCTATCCAAGACGAAATTGATCAACGTTTAGAAGAGATTGAGCGCATCGCCGGGAAAAGTAACTTCAATGGCATTGGGCTTTTGAACGACACTAAATCACTGAACATTCAAGTGGGTGCTAACGTTGGCGATACTATTGCCGTTCGTTTTGAAGCCATGAATTTACAGGGGTTGGGTCTTGATGGTTTGGACGTGACTGAGGATTTCAGTGGGACGGATAAACCGATAGATAGAGTGGATGAGGCGATCAAGCGGTTAGATCGCCAACGTAGCTATTTGGGGGCGGTGCAAAACCGTTTTGAAAGCGTAATTGATGGCCTCAATAACAGTATTGTTAACACCTCCGCTGCCCAGTCGCGTATTCAGGATGCCGATTATGCTAAGGAAGTCTCCAACCTTGTGCGCGCCCAGATCCTGCAGCAGGCAGGCATTGCTATGTTGGTTCAGGCCAACCAGCAGCCGCAGATGATTCTGCGCCTGCTGGAAGGGCTATAAGGTAAGCACTGTAGCGCAGCTCTCTTAATCAATAATGCCCTGTTCACGGGCCATGGCGTAGGCTGCCTGTGGGCCATTCCAGAGTGACGGCAGCAGTATCAACGAGACCGGAATCGCGGTGATAACAATGAACTGCTGCAGCGCGCCAATCTGGCCTGCGCCCATATACAGCAGTACCGCTGCCATCAACGCCATGGCGATCCCCCAAAACGCCCGCATGACCGGGCTGGGGTTATCGTGCCCCGCCCCCACTACCGCAATGGCGTAGCTCATTGAGTCGCCGGTGGTCGCAACGAAAATGGTGGTCAGAAGCAGGATCGCTAGTGCCATCCAGGTACCGCCGGGCAGTGCTTGGGCAATGGTTAAGGTGGCTACATCAAACTGGAAGTTGTTCAGCGCCTCGGTTAAATCAATCACCCCGGTGAGTTGATAATAAATGCCTGAGCCGCCCAGCAGGGTAAACCACACGGTGGTGGCAATCGGTGCCAGGATTGCTACCGCGATGATCATTTCGCGGATGCTGCGACCGCGGGAAATACGCGCCACAAAAATCGCCATCAGCGGCGCATAGCCAATAAACCAGGCAAAGAAGAATACTGTCCACCACTGCATCCACCACGCCGGAGCGGTCTCTGCGGTCATGGTCGCCATGGTAAAGAATTCGCTGACATACGCGCCCATGCCTGAAACGTAGCTATTGACCAAAAACAGTGTGGGGCCAAAAACAATAATGACCGCGCCAATGGCTAGCGCCAGTAGCACGTTAAAGCGGCTAAGTAGTTGAATGCCTTTGTGTACGCCGCTCATGGAAGAGAGCACGTAGATGCTGCCGAGTACGGCTAGAATGATCAACTGGCCGGGATAACCTTCCGGTAAGCCAAACAGCTCGTGCAGGCCGAAGCTGACCTGGGTGGCCAAAAAACCAATTGGACCCACAGTGCCCGCAACCAAAGCAATTACGCAGCAGGCATCGACGATGCTGCCCAGCGGGCCGCGCATTAGTCGCTCACCCAGTACGGGGTAGAGCAGGGTGCGGGGCTGAAGCGGCTGGCCTTTCACGTAGTGCGCATGGGCAAGCACCACGGCGGTTAGCGACCCCAGTACCGCCCAAGCCATAAAGCCCCAGTGCATGAAGGACTGCCCCAAGGCGCCGGAAACGGCGTCAGCGGTGCCTGCTTCGCTATCAAACGCGGGAGGCGTTACCACAAAGTGGTATACCGGCTCACCGGCGGCAAAGAATACGCCACCGCCTGCCAGCAGCGTACACAGAATGATCGAGAGCCACTTAAACGTGCTCATTTCTGGTGCATCTAAATTGCCGATTTTAGCTTTAGAGGCTGGGGTTATGGCCAAACCGATGGCGATAAAGAACGTCAGCAGGAGCAGCAGTTGAAAGTAACTGCCCAGCACTAGCGCGGTCCAGGCGAAGCCAGCGCTGATGCTGTCAGCTACCAGAGTTACGTCGTAAAGCGACAGTGCGAGAAAGGCAACGATAAAGCCGATACTTAATATCAATACAATAGGGTCGCCGAGCGAAAACCGCTGAGAACCCTCAGAATTGGGGCTGGGGTGGGTCATGTTAAATACCTTATGGGGAGAGCGAGAAACTGAAATAGCAGCCTATTAAAGCGTGCCGTTAAGCGGTGTAACGCCACATGAGCGTTCAGAAGTTGGTGATTGAAGCAGGCGAAATTACAGGTAAAAAAAAGCGCCATTCAAGGAATGGCGCAAGACAGGAAACTGAGCTTAGTATATCGCCAATTTAGACCAACGTCTAATATGTTTTAACTTGGTGCGTTGCTCAGGTGCAAATGCACCATTTTGGCCATATAGCGGAGGGCGGCGGCACTTAACTGTCTACCTAATAGCATGAAAATTAAATAAAAAATCAATAATGGCAGTATTGCTGCAATGCTAAAGCATATTTTGTATACAAGGTATGCTCACGATGATGACCTCCACTTCTAAACGCCGTTTTTCTACTTCAACACTAGGTTTTCCCACTGCAACACCAGGTTTTTCTACGGCGCGCCTGCTCACCGGCTGCGCGGCAGCGCTGATGTTAATACCGGCTATCAGTTACGCCGACGATACCCAAATACGTTTTCAGCTGGATTGACGCTTTGAAGGCCCCTCCGCGCCGTTTTTGATGGCTGAAGAGAAAGGCTACTTCGCCGACGAAGGGTTGGACGTTCAGATTGATTCCGGCAGCGGCTCGGCGGGTGCGATTAATCGCGTGGCGTCCGGGGCCTATGAAATGGGCTTTGGCGATCTTAATGCGCTGGTCGAGTTTCTCGCCGAAAACCCCGATGGCCCCGGTATCCAAGGCGTCTATATCGTCTACGACGGCACCCCCGCGGCGGTGTTTGCCCGCAAAGACCGCGGCATCGAGAGCCCGGCTGATTTAGCCGGTAAAACCATCGCCGCCCCCACCTTCGATACCGGCTACCGCGCCTGGGGCGTGTTTGCCGCGGCTAATAATCTGGACGCCGACGCGGTGGAGTGGCAAAACGTCGACCCTACGCTGCGCGAAACGCTGATAACCCGGGGCGATGTGGATGCAATCACTGGCTTCTACTTCACCAGCCTGCTCAATCTTGAAGAGCGGGGAATGAGCGAAGACGAGCTGACTATTATGCCGTTCCCAGACTACGGCGTGCCCCTGTACGGCAACGCCATTATCGCTAGTGAATCCTTCGCCGAAGAAAATCCGGAAGCCGTGCAGGGCTTTCTGCGCGCCTTCAACCGCGCCCTGGGCGACACTATTGCCGATCCCGAGGCTGCCATTGAGTATGTTAAAAACCGCGATGGCCTGATCGATGTGGAAATGGAGACTAGGCGCTTAAAACTCGCTCTGGATGGCGTCGTCGACACTCCTGAAGTGCGCGAAAATGGCGTGGGCGGAGTGGATGACGAGCGCCTGGCTCAGGCGATTCAACTGGTTGCCGATGCTTACGACCTCACGTCAATTCCTTCGCCCGATCAGGTGTTTAGTTCAAACTACTTACCTGCCCAGGAAGAACGCATGCTGTTTCCGGCCGAGGGCGAATAAGCATGTCGGCAGCGTTCGTCACCTTTGATGATGTTAGCCTGGCCTACGATGCGGCGGGTAATGCCATTGAAGACATCAACCTGAGTATTCACGAAGGCGAGTTCGTCGCTTTCGTGGGCCCCTCCGGCTGCGGTAAATCGACCTTTATGAAGCTCTGCACCGGTCTGCATGCGCCTACCACCGGTGCCGTACGAGTGGATGGAGAACCGGTCACCGGGCCGCTGAAGATCTCCGGCATGGCATTTCAGAACGCCAACCTGCTGCCCTGGCGCACCACACTGGATAACGTCCTACTGCCGTTGGAGATCGTTAAACCCTACCGCCATCAGTTTCGTAAACGGCGCGAAGAGTTTGTCGGCTGGGCTCGCAAGCTGCTCAAGACCGTTGGGCTTGAAGGCTACGAAGAGCAGTATCCGTGGCAGCTTTCCGGTGGTATGCAGCAGCGGGCATCGATCTGCCGGGCGTTGATTCACCAGCCGCGCCTGCTAATGCTGGATGAACCCTTCGGTGCACTGGATGCGTTTACCCGCGAGGAGCTGTGGTGCGTGCTGCGCGACCTGTGGGAAGCGCAGCGCTTTACGGTAGTGCTGGTGACCCACGATCTGCGCGAGGCGGCGTTTCTGGCCGATACCGTCTACATCATGAGCCGCCGCCCCGGACGGGTGATTGAGCGCCGTGAAATAGAGTTGCCGCGACCCCGTGCACTGGAAACCACTTACCGAAAACCCTTTATTGATCTGGTTCAGGAGCTGCGTGCTCAAATTGGCGAAGTGCGCAGCACTTAATAAAAGCCCCCAGCACCTGATGAAAGGCGCACTTATGACGAAAAATAATCAGTTAATTGAACGACTGGCGCCGTGGATAGCGGTGGTCGCGTTGGTTGTTATCTGGGAAGTAACGGTGCGGGTGTTTGATGTGCCCAGCTTTATCTTCCCCAGTGCCTTGGAGACGGCCCAGGCGCTGGTAACTTATTCCGGGCCTATCGCCATGCACTCCTGGCAAACCTTCTGGACAACGCTGATTGGCTTTGGATTGGGTGTGGCCGTGGGGCTGGTGTTGGGCTTTATTATCGGCTCGTCACGCTTTCTATATAACGCTTGCTACCCACTGTTAGTCGGCTTTAATGCCATTCCCAAAGTGGCTTTCGTGCCCATCCTGGTTGTCTGGTTTGGGATTGGCTCGGTGCCGGCGATACTCACCGCCTTTTTAATCTGCTTCTTCCCTATTGTGGTGAACGTAGCTACCGGTTTAGCCACGCTGGAGCCTGAGATGGAAGACGTACTGCGAGTGCTGGGCGCGCGGCGTATTGATGTGTTGCTGAAAGTGGGCCTGCCACGCTCGCTGCCGTATTTCTTTGCCTCGCTAAAAGTCGCTATTACTCTGGCGTTTGTAGGCACAGTAGTGTCAGAAACGGTCGCCTCCAATCAGGGCATTGGCTATCTGATGATGAGCGCCGGTTCGCAAATGCGCATGGGGCTGGTCTTTGCCGGACTGCTGGTGATCAGCGCCATGGCCATGGTGATGTACGAGCTATTTGCCCAACTGGAAAAACGCATGACCGGCTGGGCGCACCGTGGTCAGAATCGCTAGGGCCAGTGCGCAACTCACCAGCGGTAAAGCAGTGAAGCGCTGGTGGTATTGTCGGTGCGCTCGCTGGTGTCGTCAGGCGGTTGGGAGTTGTGCTTGATTTCATGAGATAAGCGCAGCGACAGCTTTGAATTGAGCCTTGCCGTGAGCGCTGTAAGCGACCGCGACGTGGTATTTTGGTCGGTGTACTCAAACGACATTTCCTGCTGAATATCGGCGTAGTCAGAAAAAAACCATTGATAATCCAACGCTGTATAAGCCACTGCTAACCGATAATCGCCATGTTCGCGTAGTCGGTCATGACGATAGCCTGGCCCTGCCTCCAGCGAAAAAACATGGGTATCGTTCTCTAAAATCTGACGCCCATAGCCACCGATGGCAGAAAGCTGCTGGTCGTAACCGGCAAAGCGATCCTTCTCCCAGCGGGCAAACCCAAACAGATAGTGGGGGCCATCCAGTTCATAGCGTTCGCGTCCTGCGACTAAGTACTGCTCGGCGCTGGTTTTGTCATCCTTGGTGACGTTACGCACTTCACCACGCAGCGAGTAGGTGAAGTTACCGGTAAGCCACGTCAGCAGCGTTTTACCGATCAGCGTCTGGCTATCGGTATTGCCCGAGAGGCGGGTAAAGCCCAGTTCAGCATCGCCACTGAACACGGGCGCATCTTCCTGGGGAGGCGGTGGAGCGTAGAACGGGTTGGCATATGCCACGGTTAGCCATAGCGGCCAGCAGGCCAGCAAGAGTATCCATCTAACGATCGCCACTACATCCCTCCTTGATTTCGGCATTGGGCCATTATATCAGCGAACGATGACTCTGGGGTGACGGCGATTAACGCCGTTGGCTGGCGCGTGCCATAATGGCGCGGTCACGCATTTCGAGTCTACCTATGAGCGCTTCCCGCCCCCGAACGTTAGCCGACCTGCAGCGCTGGCGCCGCACTCGCGCAAGGCGCAGCTGGTATAAACGCAGTTTTCGCCTTCAGGTAATGCTGTTAGTCGGACTACTGTTGGCAGGCATGCTACTGGCGCAGGGCACCTACCTCAATCACCGCAAGGCAGAAATTATTAGCCAGCAGATGGGCGAGCGAGCGCTGGCGGTGGCCAAAACGGTGGCGTCGATGCCGCAAATTATCAACGCCTTTTCAATTCCCGACCCCTCTTTCATTATTCAGCCCCTCGCAGAGCGCGTTCGCCATGAAACGGGCGCGCGCTATGTCGTTGTAGGCAACGCCCAAAGTATTCGCTATTCCCACCCCGTGCCGGAGCGGATTGGGAAACCAATGGTGGGGGGCGATAATGATCAGGCGCTGATTCATGGCCAATACTATGTATCCGAGGCAACCGGGTCATTGGGCACTGCCATTCGTGGCAAAGCGCCCATTTGGGATGAAGAGGGCAATATCATTGGCCTGGTGTCCGTCGGCTTTATGATGGATCGCGTGGCCATGGACGTAGCCCGCTACAACAGCTTTGGCTGGGCGCTGGTGGCGCTGATGATTTGTCTCGGCTTTGCCGGTGCTTACTGGCTATCGCAGCATCTTAAAAAGGTCATTTTAGGCCTGGAACCCTACGAGATTGCCCGCTTGGCTATGGAGAAAGAGGCCATTTTGCAGTCGATCCACGAGGGTATTCTGGCGGTTAATCGTGAAGGTCATATTACCTTGGTCAACCAGCAGGCGCGGCGCTTTCTCAACCTGGACGATGAGCATGTGCTGCTGGGGCAGCCCATCCGCGAGGTCGTGCCCAATTCGCGGCTATTGGAGGTGCTCCGACGCGGAGAGCAGGAGTTCGACCAGGAGATGTGGCTGGGCGATCACCCGGTGGTGGTCAACCGCGTGCCGATTCTGCACGAAGGCGAGATTGAGGGGGCGGTGGCCACTTTCCGCAGCCGTCGCGAAATTGTCGATCTTTCCCACGCGCTTACCCAGGCCAGCCGTGATGTGGATATGCTGCGTGCCCAGGCCCACGAGTTTTCCAATAAGCTCTATACCATCTCAGGATTACTGCAGTTAGAACGCATCGAGGAAGCTCTCGCGCTGATCCATCAAGAAACCGAACGCGCCCAGGCGCAGATGAGCTTTTTAATGCGCAACGTGGCCGACGCCGTGCTTAGCGGTACGCTACTGGGTAAACTTACCCGGGCGCGGGAGCTGGGCGTAGCGTTGGAAGTCGATGAGCAAAGCTCGCTCTCCTGCCCGCTAACGCCCACCGGCCAAGAAGTGATGATGAGCGTGGTGGGTAACTTGCTGGACAACGCCTGCCATGCAGCGCTGAATGGGCCGAGTAAAGCGCCCAAAGTACGCCTGTTTTTCACCGATTTGGGGGAGCAGCTGTTGATCGAAGTGGAGGACAACGGGCCCGGAGTACCTGCCCAGCTCGCCGAATCGATTTTCCAGGAAGGCTTTTCGACCAAAACGGGCAAACACCAGGGCATTGGCCTGGCGCTGGTAGCCAGGCTCTGCCGCCAGCACGGCGGCGCCGTGACTCTGGAAGAGAGTGAACTAGGCGGGGCGTGCTTTATCGCGGTGCTCGATCGCTCGCTCTGCGCGCAGCCAGACCAGCAGCAGTCTCAACAGCGCTCTCAACAACAATTCCAAAAGTACCAAAAACAGTGACCACGACAGCTAGGGAGGCAGGCAATGTCTGATGGGCAGTACGGTATTTTGGTCGTTGAAGACGATTTTCGCATTGCCGATATTCACAGGGCCTTTATTGAACAGAGCGATGGCTTTTATGTGGTGGGCATGGCGCGCAATGGCAGTGAGGCCAAAGCCATCATGGCCGAGCAGGCCGCTAGCATCCATTTGATTTTGCTCGATGCCTACCTGCCTGATGTTGAAGGGCTGGAGCTGCTATGGGCGATTCGCCGCGACTATGTGCATGTGGATATCGTCATGGTCACCGCCGCACGAGAAGTGGAAACTATCAGCGAGGCGCTGCGTGGCGGGGTGTTTGACTACCTTATTAAGCCCATTGAAGCCACACGCATGACCCAAATGCTGACCCGCTTTCGTCGCGAGCGTGAAGCCTTGGCCAACCGTGCCGAGATGAATCAGGATGAACTGGACTCCGTGCTGGCGCGCCTGAAGCCCGGCGAGCCGTTGCGTGCTAAAAGCCAAACCCTGCCTAAAGGTATTGATCGGCTGACGCTGCGCCGGGTGATTGATGCCCTGGCCGACGCACCCGACTCACTCACCGCCATGCAGATGGCACGCATCATGGGTGCCAGTCGCTCAACCGCCCGCCGTTATTTAGAGTTTTTAGTTGCCGAGCAGGCGGTGAGTGCTGAGCTGGGCTATGGTGATGTAGGGCGGCCTGAGCGCCGCTATCGGCTGTTGGAGGCAGCACACGAGTGGCTGGCTTCTCTATAAGCGCATGCTATAAGTAAGTCGGCGTGAACAAAATGAACAAAATGCCCATAAAGAACATTTTGTCTTTTATGCGCACAAGCTTGTCGGTCAGGGGCGTGGTCTTCTAACGTTCGCGGCGTGCAGTCTCACAATAAGAAGCTTTAAACAACAAACTCATCACACAACAAAACTGATACGTGGAGAACGCCATGATTCTCAAGCCTGCCTTTAAATATATAACCCTGCTGGCCCTTCCACTAGCGGCTGTTACAGCCTTCTCTAGCACTGCCGCTGCCTTCGAACCGGAGGGTAAGGTGGAATGTATCGCTCCGTCCGATCCCGGCGGCGGCTGGGACTTTACCTGCCGCAGTGTGGGTAATGTCATGCAGGAGCTTGATCTAGTACCGGCGAATGTACAAACCATCAATATGGCTGGCGCTGGTGGCGGTGTGGCGTTTGCTCATACTATAAGCAAGCGCGCCGGTGACGACCATCTGCTGGTAGCGGCGTCCACGGCTACTACGACTCGTCTGGCTCAAGGACAATTCCCTGGGCTGACCGCCGATCAGGTCAATTGGATCGGTGCTCTAGGTGCGGATTACGGGATTATCGCCGTAGCCGCTGATTCCGAGATCGATGACCTGAATGAATTGATGGACTCACTTAAGGAAGACCCGCGTAGTGTCAAGTTCGCCGGCGGTAGCGCTAAGGGCGGTTGGGATCATCTTAAAGTGTTGATTGCTGCTCAGGCAGCCGATGTCGAGAATCTTCCGCGCATTGCCTACCTTTCGTACAACAATGGTGGTGAAGCGTTAACCCAAGTGATCGGCGGGCACGTAGACGCCTTTACCGGTGATATCACCGAAGCCCAAGGGTTTATGGAGTCTGGCGACTTGCGCGTCCTAGCGGTACTCTCCGAAGAGCGCCTACCGGGAGACCTGTCTGATATCCCCACCGCACGCGAGCAAGGCATCGACGCCCTTGGCCCCAACTGGCGCGGCTTTTATATGCCTGCGGATGTCTCCGAAGAAGCTAAAGCGTATTGGACCGATGCCATGGACACTATTTACCAGAGTGAAGAGTGGCAGAATGTCATGGCTCAAAACGGTTTGATGCCTTTCCACATGACCGCTGGTGAGTTTGAAGAGTTTGTACTCAACCAGATCAGTGACATTGAACAGCTCTCTAAAGATATTGGATTGATTCAGTAATGACTTTCAATGACCGCATCTTTGGGGTCTTGATGATCGTCCTGGCCGTTGCGTACGGCTGGGCCGCGACTCAGTTCCCGGAGCCGTTTGGTGGGGCCGAAGCCGTCGGCCCTGACACTTTTCCGAAATTGCTGGCCGTGGTGCTGGCAATTTCCAGCCTTTATTTGATTGTACGCCCTGATCCCGACAACGCCTGGCCTTGGAGCCGTACGGGTGTCGAGCTAATCATCGCCGTGGTGGTGCTGATCTTTTACGCCATGCTGCTTCAGCCGCTGGGCTTCATTATTAGCACTACGCTTGCCGTGGGAACGCTTTGCTGGCGCATGGGGGCTCGGCCGTTCAATGCTTACATGACCGGGGCAGTCTCGGCAGTAGTCGTGTACTTTCTGTTTAGTTTTGCACTTGATCTCGCCTTACCGCTGGGTCTGTTGTCATTCCTGGAGGTGAACTGATGGAAACTCTAGGTTACCTAATGGATGGTTTTGGCGTTGCTCTGCAACCCCATAACCTGATGTTCGCCTTGCTAGGTGCTTTTCTTGGCACGTTGATCGGCGCTTTGCCGGGGTTAGGCCCTGCCAATGGCGTGGCCATTCTGATACCGCTGGCATTTAGTTTAGGGCTCGCTCCAGAAACGGCTCTGATTATGCTGACGTCAGTGTATGCGGGTGCCATGTACGGTGGGCGTATCTCATCGATTCTGTTAAATATTCCCGGCGATGAACCGGCCATGATGACCTGTCTTGATGGTTATCCTATGGCCCAGAAGGGCAAGGCTTCCGAGGCGCTGGCGATCTCTGCGGTGGCCTCTTTTATCGGTAGTCTTATCGCCACTATTGGTTTGATCTTGCTGGCACCATTGTTGGCTAACTTTGCTTTAACGTTCGGCCCTGCGGAATATTTTGCGCTCTTCCTGCTGGCGTTCGCTACCTTAGGCGGTATTACCGGTAAAAACCCCATCAAAACAGTGGTTGCCGCCTGTATTGGTCTAATGATCGCCACGGTGGGTATCGACAATACCGGTGTGCAGCGCTACACCTTTGGGGTGCTCGAACTTTTTGAAGGCGTGGACTTCATCATTGCTATCGTCGGTCTGTTTGCCATTTCCGAGCTGCTCTTCTTCATCGAAGAGCGTGCAGGCGGTGGTAAAGAGAAGATGAAGGTCAACAAACTTTCGCTCTCCTGGAAAGATATCCGCGAAATTCTTCCCACCAGTTTTCGCGGTGGGGTGCTAGGGTTTGTCGCCGGGGTGCTGCCTGGTGCTGGTGCTTCGTTGGGTAGCTTCATCAGCTATACCCTTGAAAAACGTGTGTTGGGTAAGAAAGGCTATTTTGGACAAGGCGACCCGCGTGGTGTGGCTGCTCCAGAATCTGGCAACAACGCTGCTTCGAGCGGTGCTCTGGTTCCCATGCTAACCCTAGGTGTGCCGGGTAGTGGTACTACTGCAGTACTCTTAGCGTTGTTGATTTCGCTCAATATTACCCCTGGGCCGCTGATGTTCACCCAGAATGCCGACATCGTCTGGGGCGTGATCGCAGCACTATTGATCGGTAACTTTTTGCTGCTGATCCTTAATATTCCGTTGGTGGGCATCTTCGTCAAGCTGCTGTCCGTGCCGCCGATGTACTTGCTGCCGATCGTCACGATGATTGCCTTCGTGGGTATCTACTCGATCAGTAACACCATCTTTGACCTCTACTTTATGGTGGCCTTTGGGGTGGGTGGTTATGTCCTGCGCAAGCTTGAGATTCCGCTGGTGCCAGTGATTCTTGGCTTGTTGTTGGGGCCAGAGATGGAGAAGAATCTGCGCCATGCCATGGATATCTCCGATGGCGACTGGATGATTCTTTGGGATAGCGGTCTGGCTATCGGCCTTTGGGTTTTTGCTGGATTGGGCTTGATCCTGCCTTATATTGTGGGCCCTCTGCTGCGTCGTGGTATGAAGGCAACCCCCAATTCAGGTTCGCCTGAAAGCGATTAAATACTTAAAGAAGTAATGTTGAGCAACGGGGCGCCGACGAAAGTCGGCGCTCTTTTTTTATTTCCGTTTTTGACGGGTAACAAAGAGTGGTTCTGTAACTGATAAGTAATCACTGGGTTGCTGTTATGTATTTTAAAAGCCCGCGTATCTAATTGGTGCACCGAATCTTATTGGTGCATTGGCAGGGTGCTTTAGCTGCTTTTCTGCGCTTTATTTTGGTGCATATTGAGAAAGTCGAGATTTTCTGATGATTATTAAGTGGCTGATTAGATAGCTATAAGACAACTTTGTGCCAATCTGGCGCACCCCTTGCAAGAGCTGTTGGCTAGTAGACGTATTGGGGGGAGCTAACACAACCACCCCAAGTGCGAAGCCAATCATCAAGCCCCGGTCATAACAAACCCCAGTCATAAGGGGCGCAAGGAGATTAACAATGCACACTCTCAAACGCTCGACACACCCTCGCCCATACCTTTCAAGTGGCCGTTTCGCGACCGCTTTACTCACCACTGCCATCATGGGGGTCAGCACCCAGGCTATCGCCCAGGACGACGACCCGATCAAAGTTGGTATCCTGCACTCCCTCTCCGGCACCATGGCGATTAGTGAAACTGTCCTCAAAGACACCGTCGAAATGCTTATCGAGCAGCAGAACGAAGCCGGTGGTTTGCTGGGCCGTCAGTTAGAGGCCGTGGTGGTTGACCCGGCGTCTAACTGGCCGCTGTTTGCCGAACGCGCCCGGGAGCTGCTGGATCAGGAAGAAGTGGACGTGATTTTTGGCAACTGGACGTCGGTTTCGCGTAAATCCGTACTGCCCGTCGTAGAGGAGCTCAACGGGCTGCTGTTCTACCCGGTGCAGTATGAAGGCGAAGAGTCTTCTGAAAACGTCTTCTACACCGGCGCAGCGCCTAACCAGCAGGCGATTCCTGCGGTTGAATACCTTATCAACGAAGTCGGTATCGAGCGCTTTGCGCTAGTGGGTACCGACTATGTCTACCCGCGCACTACCAACCGTATCCTCGAGGCCTTCCTCAAGGATGAACACGGCATCGCGGATGAGGACATCATGGTCAACTACACGCCGTTCGGTCACTCCGATTGGCAAAACATCGTGGCGGAAATACGTCGATTCGGTGAAGAGGGTAAACCGACCGCCGTAATCTCGACGGTTAACGGCGACGCTAACGTGCCGTTCTATACCGAGCTCTCCAACCAGGGTATCGACGCTGCGGATATTCCGGTCATCGCCTTCTCCGTGGGCGAGCAGGAGCTCACCGGTATTGATACCGGGCCGCTGGTAGGCCACTTGGCTGCCTGGAACTACTTCATGAGCGTCGATAACGACGACAACTACGACTTTATCGATGCCTGGATCGAATACACCGGCGACGATATGGCGGTGACCAACGACCCGATGGAAGCACACTACATTGGCTTCAATATGTGGGCCGAAGCGGTTCGCAAAGCGGGCACCACGGATGTCGATACGGTGAAAGACGCCATTATCGGTGTAACCGTACCTAACCTCTCCGGCGGTTATGCGGCGATGATGCCCAACCACCACATCACCAAGCCGGTGTTGATCGGTGAGATTCAGGACAACGGCCAGTTCGATATCGTTTGGCAGACGCCCTCTACCGTGGCGGGCGACGCCTGGTCTGACTACTTGCCTGGCTCCCGTGACCTGATTGCCGATTGGCGCAAGCCGATGGAGTGCGGCAACTTCAACGTCGTGAACGGCTCGTGCGGTGGCAGCACCGCAGCAGAAGAAGCCGAAGCGGCGCTCGCTGAGTAAAAGCTCCTGTAGTGAGTAATACTGATCCCTCGTCCCTAGGCTGAAGCCCAAGTGGCGAGGGAGCACGCTAACTCCCCCTCTTTAGATAACCAAAGGAAGAACCCCATGAGGCGTTTCCTTTCCTTAGGGCTGCTGTGCCTACTGTTGTTAAGCATCACAGTGACCGCCCAAGCACAAACGAGCTCCACGAATACTGCCGACGATGCGGCCGCGCTCGAACTGTTGGAGGCGCTGGACGTTGAGTCTTACGCCGCCAAAGGCGAAGCTATCACCGCGATTTTGCAAAGCGACGACGAACGCGCCCGAGACTGGTTGCAGGCCTTGCTGGATGGCCGCTTGCAGCGCACCGAAGACGGCCGGTTCGTGCTGGTGCTAGAGAACCGCGGCCGCGACTGGCCGGTGGCCGATGTCCTAACCGGCGAAGCGCTGGGCGAGATGTCCCGTCGTGATCTGGAGCGTATCGGCATCAACAACAACCTGCGTAATCAGTTGCGCAGTGCCATCGCGGTAGTTGACCTTTACTCGCCTAATGTGGAGCGCCGCCGCACCTCGGCCGAGCGCCTGTTAGGGGAAGTAGATGGTGAGCTGGTGCCCACTCTCGACGACTTGATCGAACAGGAAGAGGACGAGCAGGTGCGTTACCGGCTGACCCAGGCCGTGGCGATCTACCGCGCCGAAGCGGGCGAAATGGCTGGGGTCGAAGCGCTGGACGGCAGCCTACACCCCCGTTCCCGCGTGGCATTGAGCCGGGCAGCCAATAGCGATGATCCCGTCGTCGCCAATGCCGCTGCCGCTTCTCTGGCGGGCATTGAGCAGCAACTCAAAATCAATCGTGGTCTGGAAACGCTCTATTTCGGCTTGAGCCTCGGCTCAGTGCTGGTGCTAGCTGCCATTGGTCTGGCGATCACCTTCGGGGTCATGGGCGTGATCAACATGGCCCACGGCGAGCTGATGATGCTGGGCGCCTACACCACCTGGGCGATGCAGCAACTGCTGCCCGGCCAGCCTGGGCTGGCGTTGATTCTATCGATTCCCGCGGGCTTTATGGTCGCTGCTCTGGCGGGTGTGGCGATCGAGCGCGGTGTTATCCAGTTCCTCAAAGGCCGTCCGCTGGAGACGCTGCTGGCGACCTTTGGTATCAGCCTGATTCTGCAGCAGCTGGTGCGCACGGTGATTTCACCGCTTAACCGTACCGTCATCACCCCCGAGTGGATGAGTGGTTCGCTAGTGGTGAATGATGCGTTGTCATTAACGCTTAACCGCATGTACGTGCTCGGCTTTGCGCTGGTGGTGTTTGCCGGGCTGATGCTGATTATGCGTCGCACGCGGCTGGGGCTTGAGGTGCGTGCGGTGACCCAAAATCGCGCCATGGCTCGCTCTATGGGCATTCGCGCAACTCGTGTGGATATCATGACCTTCGCGCTGGGTTCCGGCGTAGCCGGGCTTGCCGGAGTTGCGCTCTCCCAGCTCACCAACGTCGGCCCCAACCTGGGGCAGAACTACATCATCGACTCCTTCATGGTGGTGGTGTTCGGCGGCGTGGGTAACCTGTGGGGCACGCTGGTGGCCGGGCTATCGCTGGGGGTCATTAACCAGGTGCTGGAACCCTGGGCAGGCGCGGTGTTGGCCAAAATTATCGTGTTGGTCTTTATTATCCTATTCATTCAGAAACGCCCGCGTGGACTCTTCCCGCAGAAGGGCCGGGCTGCGGAGGGCTAAACGATGTCTTTAACGACCGAATCATCGACGAATTTTTGGCTAACACGCCCATTCAGCGAGCGCTCTACGCAGATTTTTCTCGGCGTGCTACTGGCCGCGCTGGCGCTGGTCACCATCCTGCACGTGGCAGTGCCGCCGGATAACCCACTGCATGTGGGTGCCTATACGGTCAACCTGTTCGGTAAGTACCTAAGCTACGCGTTGCTGGCCGTGGCGGTGGATCTGGTGTGGGGCTATCTGGGCATTTTGAGCCTCGGCCACGGCGCCTTTTTCGCCATTGGCGGTTACGCCATGGGCATGTACCTGATGCGCCAGATTGGCGATCGCGGTACCTACGGCCACCCGGTGCTGCCCGACTTTATGGTGTTCCTGAACTGGGACAGTCTGCCGTGGTTCTGGCACGGTTTCGATATGGCTTGGTTCGCCTTTGCCATGGTTCTGCTGGCGCCGGGGCTGCTGGCGTTAGTGTTCGGCTTCTTGGCGTTTCGCTCACGGGTCACCGGGGTATATCTGTCGATTATCACCCAGGCACTGACCTTTGCCTTGATGCTGGCTTTCTTCCGCAACGAGATGGGCTTCGGCGGTAATAACGGCCTGACTGACTTCCGCGAAATCGTCGGTTTTGACCTGCGCAGCGATGCCACGCGCCTAGGGTTGTTCCTGGTCACCGGCGTTGCGCTGGCGCTGGGGTATATCCTGTGCCGTGCGATTGTGACCAGCAAGCTGGGGCGGGTCAGCGTGGCCACTCGGGATGCCGAAGCGCGTACGCGCTTTCTCGGTTATCGGGTCGAGCGCTTTCAGCTGTTTGTGTTTGTGGTCTCGGCGATGCTCGCAGGCCTGGCGGGGGCGCTCTACGTGCCGCAAGTGGGGATTATCAACCCCAGCGAGTTCTCGCCGATTTTCTCCATCGAGATTGTGCTGTGGGTCGCACTGGGCGGTCGCGCCACACTCTATGGCGCAGTGATTGGTGCCATTTTGGTTAACTATGCCAAAACCATCTTTACCGGCGTCATGCCTGATGCCTGGCTGTTTGCATTAGGTGCGATGTTTGTACTGGTCACAGTGTTTCTGCCCAAGGGGGTAGCGGGGCTGTTTCGCTACCTCAAGCGTCGCAAGCGCGACGATTCGGCTAACCCTGATCATCAACAGACATCCAAGGAGGCCTCCGCATGAGTTTGCTGCAATCGCTGTCCCAGCGTGATCGGGTGTTCGATTTTATGGCGCCCCAAGCCTCGCCGGTGGACGTTCGCCACGGGCCGATCCTTTACATGGAAGATGTCACCGTGAGCTTCGATGGCTTTAAAGCCATCAATAACCTCAACCTAACCATCAACGACGGTGAGCTGCGCTGCATTATCGGCCCCAACGGGGCGGGTAAAACCACCATGATGGATATCATCACCGGCAAAACCCGCCCCACCAGCGGCAGCGTATGGTTTGGCAGCCGCCATAACCTGCTGCACATGAACGAGCCTGATATTGCCAGCCTGGGCATTGGCCGCAAGTTTCAAAAGCCCACGGTTTTCGAAGCGTTGTCGGTATTTGAAAACCTGGAGCTGGCCATGGCCGCCGACAAGCGGATTTTTCCTACCCTAACCGCCCGCATGACCGGCGAGATCAAAGACCGCATCGATGACGTACTGGAAACCATTGGCCTGACAGCACTGCGCCATCAACCTGCGGGCATTCTTTCCCACGGCCAGAAGCAGTGGCTGGAGATCGGCATGCTGCTGATGCAGCGCCCGCGTCTACTGCTGGTGGATGAACCGGTGGCGGGCATGACCGAGCAGGAGATGGAGCGCACTGCCGAGTTGCTCACCGGGCTGGCCGGTAAACAGTCCGTGGTGGTGGTGGAGCATGATATGGGCTTTGTGCGTTCGATTGCCCGCCAGGTGACGGTCTTGCATCAGGGCAGCGTGCTGGCGGAAGGCACCATGGATCAAGTCTCCAGCGACCCCAAAGTAATCGAGGTCTACCTGGGTGCCGATGACGAGGAGGCCGCCTGATGCTAGCGATCGAAAAGCTCAACCAGTTTTACGGCGAAAGCCACACCCTCTGGGATCTTGACCTTGAGGTGCCTGCTGGCCAGTGCACCTGCGTGATGGGACGCAATGGCGTGGGCAAAACCACGCTGCTAAAAGCCGTGATGGGCGAAGTGGCCATCAAAAGTGGCGAGCTGCGCTATACCGCCGAGGCAGGCGAGATCGAGCTGACTAAAAAAGCCGTTGAGGCGCGCTCGCGGTTGGGAATTGGCTACGTGCCTCAAGGGCGACAGATATTTCCGCTGCTGACCGTAGAGGAGAACCTGCGCACCGGCCTTGCCGCCCGCAGTGACGGGCTAAAAAAGATTCCCGAGCGGGTCTATGAGCTGTTCCCAGTGCTTAAAGAGATGAAACACCGCCGTGGCGGCGACCTTTCCGGTGGGCAACAGCAGCAGCTGGCGATTGGCCGCGCACTGGTCATCGAACCCAAACTGCTGATTTTGGACGAGCCAGGTGAGGGCATTCAGCCCAATATCGTCGCCCAAATTGGTCAGGTGATTCGTCAGTTGATCAACGAGGATGGCCTTACGGTACTACTGGTGGAGCAGAAGCTGCCCTTTGCCCGTAAATACGCCGACCGCTTTGTGATTATGGATCGCGGCCGACCGGTGGCCAAAGGGGAGATCAGCGAGCTCTCCAATGAGCTGATCAAGCAGCATCTGACGGTTTAAGTTATCCACACCCGGTTACCGCCTGCCCGGCCAAGCGGTTGTCGAAAGGCGGTCGCTTTTTTGCGCGCGGATGAGCGGTGTTTCCAAAAGCTGGGCTTCAAACGCTGGGCGGCGGCTCCACCGGCGCCTGGCGTGCCCGTTGGCGTTTGACCAGTTGGGTAATCACGCCGTAGCGTGGCCCTGCTAGAAAGGCGAGCATCAGGAATACGCCAGTCATGACGGCCATCATGCCGCCAATGGAGACGTTGAGATACACTGCGAGGTAGTAGCCAGAAATACTCGAGGCGATAGAAATTAGCGCACCGATGATAAACATCATCCACAGCCGGTCAGTCAGCAAATAGGCGGCGGAGGCGGGAACAATGGCAAAGGCGATAAACAACACCGCGCCTACCGCATCAAAGGCCGCCACAGCAGTGGAACTAGTTAGCATTAGCAGCACATAGAAAAGAATCGAGGGCATAAAGCCGAACGTTTTGGCCAGCGCCGGATCGAAGGTGGCCAGCTTCAGCTCCTTATAAAAGAGTCCGATAAACGCGTAGTTGAGCACCGTCATCACACTCATCGATACCAGCGCCTGAGGGATGGGCAGGCCGAAGATGTCGAGTGTATCCAGCCAGACAAAACCGATCTCCCCGAGCAGCACGGTATGCGTGTCGATATGCACATCATTGGCATAAATATTCAACAGCAGCACGCCGATAGAGAACAGAGCCGGGAAGACCAGGCCGATAGCGGTATCCTGCTTGACCCGTTTGGTGCTCGCTAAGGCTTCGGTGAGCAAGACGGTTAACAGCCCAGTGAGGGCGGCCCCGATCAGTTGTACCGGCCCGCTCTGTTGCTTGGTCAGCAGCCAGACGATGACGATGCCAAACACAATCGAATGGCTGATTGCGTCGGATAACATGCTGTTGCCGCGGAGCACTAAAAAGGTGCCCACCGCCGAGGAGGCGATGCCTACCATCGCGCCCACTAGCATAATGGGCAGGGCAGTTGTGGTCAGTAGCTCTGCCATCATGATGCTAATTCCTCAAAAGCCGCGATCACTCTTCTAGCCTCCGCCTGGCCCTGTGCCGTTAGCCCCCAGCCGCCGTCGCTTGGGGTGGCACCGCGTGGAGAGCGGGTTAGGTAGCCTTGCTGCTTAAGCTTGTTGAGCATCCTGCGTGAACCGAGTGTTGAGGGGGCGCATGAGGGATCGGCCGAGTGTTTATATAGCGCATAAAGTAGCTGCTGTTTCTGCAGCGCTGACTTCTGGCGATAGTGCTTTATCACACCCCACAGCAGGCCACGGCCGGGCGCCAATGCCAACGATATAAGCACGATGGCGGTTGCGGTAAGGACAATCAGCGGGCCGGTTGCCAGGCCACGCGATAGGGTGCTGATGGTTGCCCCTGAAACACCACTGACAATACCGACGCCTGCGGCGATGGTGAGCATGCCGCCTAGGTGGCGGCTCCACTGTCGGGCGGCGGCCGCGGGTGCCACGATCATGGCGGCCATCAAAATCACACCGACCATCTGCAGGCCGACGACGACTGCTAGCGCAACCATAGCGGTGAGCGATGCTTCAATCACGGTGATAGGCATGCCGAGCGTGCGGGCGTACTCCGCATCAAAGGTGACCAGCTTGGCCTGTTTCCAGAAGACGGCAAGCAGCAGCAGCGTAACCAGCGTAATGCTGCCCATCACCCATAAATCGGAGCGCAGCGTCGCGGCGGCCTGACCGAACAGAAAGGCCTCAAGACCGCCCTGGGAGGCGTTATTGGTACTCTGTATATAGGTGAGCAGAACGATACCCACGGCAAAAAAGATACTCAGGCAGGCGCCCAGGGCTGCGTCAGTTTTCAGGCGGCTTAAGCGCGTTAGCATCAGCATAATCAGCGCGGCGGCGGAGCCGGTGATCAGTGAACCAATAATAATCCCGCCAATATCCCGGCTGCCGGTGATGATAAAGCTTAAACAGATGCCGGGAAGGGCTGCGTGGGAAATTGCGTCTCCCAGCAGGCTTTGGCGACGCAGCACCGCAAAACAGCCCAGCGGGCCGCTGATCAGCCCCAGCAGCGAGGCGCCAATGACTACATTCTGAAAGGTGTAGTCAGATAAAAGCTCAAGCCACACCATGGGTTACTTCACCTTTGAGGCGGAAAACATTAACGATTCATTGTCGTTAAGTAGCGCGATTTGGCCGCCGTAAGCCTGGCGCAGGTGATCGATCTTGAACACCTCCTCGGCCTTGCCGCTGGCGATGACTCGCACGTTGAGTAGCAGTAGCCAGTCAAAGTAGGTGCGAACCGTTTGCAGATCGTGGTGTACCACAATTAGCGTTTTGCCCGCGTCGCGCAGGCGGCGCAGGATATCGATAATGGCCCGCTCGGTGGTGGCATCGACGCCCGCCATGGGTTCATCAAGAAAATACACATCGGCTTGCTGCACCAGCGCACGGGCCAAAAATACGCGCTGCTGCTGGCCACCTGAGAGCTGGCTAATCTGGCGCTCAGCCAAGGCACTCATACCGACCATCTCAAGTGCTTCCTGCGCCTCGTGGCGCTCTTTTCGCCCCGGTCTTTTGAGCCAACCTAAACGCCCGTAAAGCCCCATGGTGACCACATCCAGTGCAGTGGTGGGAAAATCCCAGTCAACGCTTGAGCGCTGGGGCACGTAGCCCACCCGTTTACGCTGCGTGGCGTAAGGCCGCCCATGCACCATCACCTCGCCTGACAGCGACGGCACCAGCCCCAGGAGGCTTTTGATCAACGTGCTCTTGCCCGCCCCGTTAGGGCCGACAATGCCCGCCATGACACCGGCGGGGATATCCAGATCGATATCCCAAAGCACGGGCTGGTTATGGTAGCTCACCGTCAGGTTTTTAATACTCAGTGCGGTGTCTGTAAGGTCGGATGTCGCCATGGATCACTGCCTTATCGAATGCTTATTGAGCGAGTTGCCACTCGCTGGCCCAGTCATCCAGTGCCTTTGGCAGCGGGGCCAAGGAACCGCCTAGCGCCTCGACAATGTGCTGGGTGTTACGGTAGATCATGCCCATGTAGGTACCATCTACCGTGCCTTCATCGCCCATGGCGTCGGAATAAAGCTGGCCGCCGATGGTCACATCATGGCCGCGCTGCCTTGCTGCATCGATCACTGCCTGAATGGTGCGTGGATTGATGGTGCTCTCGACAAATATGGCGGGCACGTTACGGGCAACAACGCTATCCGCCATGCTGCGAATATCGGCGATCCCGGTTTCGGTTTCGGTACTGATGCCCTGAATCCCTTCCACTTCAATGTCATAGGCACGACCAAAGTAGCTGAAAGCGTCGTGGGCGGTGACAAGAATACGCTGCTCTTCGGGGATGCTGGCAATGCTCTCTTTAATCCACTCATGCAAGGCTAGCAACTGAGCCTGATAACGCTCGGTATTGGTTTCAATCGTCGTGGCGCACTCAGGGCGTGCTTCGCTCAATGCATCGCTTAGGGTGGGCAGTGTTTGGGCCCATAAAGAGACATCCATCCACAGGTGAGGGTCGACTCCGTAGACATCCTGAGCGGTGATCAACGACGCCGGATCAATGGAAGCGGGCGCCACGGCAAGCGTGGGTGTTCGTGCCGAGAAATTCTCCAGCACACTCCCCAGCTGCCCTTCCAATGAGTAGCCTGAATAGAGAATGTGTTCGGCGCCCCGCAGCAAGGCCACGTCGCTAGCGCTTGCCTGATACAGGTGGGGGTCTACGCCGGGGCCCATCATGGCTTCCACATTAACGCATTCGCCGCCTACTTCCTGCGCTACATCTGCAATCATCCCAATCGTTGCCACCACGTTTAAGGGCGTTTCATCGGCAGTTGCCAACGCACTAAAAGGCAGCGTTCCCAATAGAATCACGGCATATTTTGTTGCCATTATTTAGCTCCAGACTCGTCATGAGGTAGATGGGCTGAAATTGCTTTGTGTAAACTGATTGTCCCGAGGAAAGAAGTATAGCCTTGGCTAAGTTTGTGGCGCTATTCATGAAATGTCAAGCGGATAAAAGACGCTGAGGTGAGCTGAAAGGGGTATCTGAGTATTGCGGGAATAAACGTAAGACGGGCTACTAACGCGCCTTTGAAATCTGCTAAGAACGGTTTAAGTTATCCACACCTGGTTCAAAGTCTTGGATCGGGTTGAAATGGCAGTGCCTCGGCTGTCGCGACGATTTGATCGAATAAGGGGTGTGCCGGGTTGAGCATGTAGTTGAGCTCTCTCGGCACGACCACGCTTGGCACTGCCAGTGCCAGACTTTGGCCTGAGGCCAGCCAGCCATCGCCAAGTTCAGCGGTCTCTGCGGGCGCTGGGGCTTCCTGCCAGTTTTCTGGTAGATCTTCTGCGCCAATGCTTAGAATACTGTCGGCTGGTAGCGTCAGGCGCAGCAGCGCATACGCATTGAGCAGCCGATAGCTTTCCAGATTCACCATAATTTCCAGTAGTGCCAGCGACTCGTAGCTTGCCACATACACACAGGCATTCCCTGGGCTGTTCCAGCGCCCACCGTAAAGCCGTGCGCCTTCGCCATCAAACGCTGTCTCCTGAAACTTACGCTTAACCAGCCGATAGGCGGTGACCTCGCTCATACCGAGACACCATGCTCCAGCCGCCCGATCAGATTCAACACCGTTTGATACTCTGCCGATGTGGCGCTCATTTCGACAGGGCGACGACCGCCTAGCCCGGCATTGGGTTTGAGTAGCCAGGCGCGGGCGCCCTCTGAGTCCCCCTCGAACAGATCCAGTGCCGCCTTGAAAAGCTCAGCAAAGCGATACAGCCGGTCACTCTCTGCCATTTTGAAACGGCCCGATTTGGCGCGACGGCTAAGCGTAGCAGAGGGAATATCCACGTAGCGCGCCAGTGCCTTCTGCTCAATACCTGATACCTTGGCAATCTGGGGATAAACACGATACTCCACCCCTTCATGCAACAGCTCATGCAACTTGCGGCCTCTGGCTGGCAAGCCAATTTGTTGCCAGAAACCGGACGCCAAAGCTTTGGGTGGCTGGTATTGAGTGAAGTGGATATCCATAATGTTATCCTCATTTGATACTTCAAAAGTCTATCATTTGATATACATGATGCTTTTACCGCCGTCAAGTGATGCACATGACAGAAGATATCTGGCGGGCTTATTCGCTAAAACCCTGCTCTGTGTTCGGTTGACGAAAATGCTTGGCGTGTAATATTGGCTGTTGATCAATAAGAAGCAGGTGGGGTATGCGCTATAAAGATAAACATCAGCTCGCCGCCGAGTGGCAAGCGCTTCTGGAGCGCACGCCCAAACCGTTGCGGCAAGCAGTCGAGACGTTGGTAGAGCACCACGGGCAAAGCTTTGCTGACCACTTTTACCGGGTGATGTTGGAAGACCCGCATGCCTCGCTGTTTCTCTCCAACGATCAAGTGGAGCAGCGTTTACACCCCTCAATGCAGCGCTGGCTGAAGGCCATGTTTGCCGTTGAGCACGCCGATTTTGAGTCCCTGGTTGAGCAGCAGGAAAAAGTGGGGCAGGTGCATGCCCGCATCGATATTCCGGTCAACCTGGTGCTAAGTGGAGCGCGGCAGCTTAAGCAGGTGTTTTATCAACAGATCAACGCCACGTTCAAAAGCCCGCTATCGCCGGGGGATGCCTCGGTGTACGTCTCCGACCATATTGATATGGCCATGGAAATCATGAGCCACGCCTACTCGGTGGCCAGTGACCGTAATGCGCGCACTGAAGAGGCGTACAAGCTGTTTTCACTCACCCAGAGCATTGGCGACGAGCGTGAACGCCAGCGTTCGGCGTTGTTGAATTGGGAGAATGCGCTGATGTTTGCCATAGCTGCCCAGCAGGATATCGCCACGCTGCCGCGGTTATCCAATTCCGATTTTGGTCTGTGGTACTTCCATAAAGCGTGCCATGCGTTCGAGGGCGTGCCGGAGATTGCCACTATTTCACGCCATATTCAGCAAGTGGATCGTGAGTGGCTGGAAGTGCTGATGCATGAAGATGCTAGCCAGCGACTTAAGGCGCTGGGCGAGATTCGTGATGCCGCCCGTACGGTGTTGATGCTGCTCGACAATGTATTAGAGCGCGCCTCCGGTTTGGATGCAGGGCGCGACAGCTTAACCCGGTTGCTCAACCGCAAGTTTTTGTCAGTGGTGCTTAGTCGCGAAATAGACATTGCCCGCCACTCGGAGCACTGCTTTGCGCTGTTGATGGTAGATATCGATCACTTCAAATCGATCAACGATACCCATGGGCACGACGCCGGCGACAACGTGCTGCAGCAGGTGGCGAGCATCCTTGATCGCTCCACCCGTGGGGGTGATTACGTGTTTCGCATGGGCGGCGAGGAGTTTTTGATTGTGCTGGTCAATACTGACCATGACGGCAGCCGGTTATTTGCTGAGCGTTTACGCCAATCGGTGGCTAAGGAGCCGATGCTCGCCGGTGCCGATACGCTGCTTAACCTGACGATTAGCGTGGGAGTCGCACTCCACGACGGCCACCCCGACTATCACCGCTCCTTACAGCGGGCCGACCAAGCTCTTTATCAAGCGAAGCACAGCGGGCGAGATCGGGTCGTTGTGTGTTAGCGCATGCACTATTTAGCCTTATGATTAATTTATAGCTGTACCTATTTCTCTTCCGCATTACTCTTCCGCAAAGGAGTTAACTATGCTTCGCACCTTCTTATTATCCTGCTGCTGTTAATTAGCACTTCACTTTTTGCTCATGCTGGCTGGTCGCATGGTGAGCCGTCCTCATCAGAGGATTCCCGCTTGGTCGTCACTCAGCCATGGGAGCGAGCAACACCGTTAGGTGAAGCAGTAACGTTTGCTCCCGGTGGCCTGCATCTAATGTTTATGGCGTTATCCTCACCGATAATGGAAGACTAACCTCTTTTCGTAATACTGAATTTCCAAGACGCCGAGAGTATTGAGATTGAGCTTCAAGTGGTACCCATTGGCGCCTCACCTGAGAGCGAGGCTCCCCATGCTGATCATGAACATGAGGCGCATGGGGAAATGGCGCATTGAGGTAAAGGCACAATTTTCCCTGCGCCTCATTAATTACCTCATAGGGTTGATGGTGACGAATGAGTTGTTGAGCAATAATTAGACGGCTTGACTAGCTAAACGCCGTTCCTGTAAGCGTTGAACGACAAACCAGTCAACGATAAGCATAACGACCAATGAGGCCCCGACCAGCGGAAAAATAACTCCACCGATCACCAGAATGACAATCAGGCCGCGAAACACCTGCTTATTGGCCGGTAGTGGGGGCACTCCCATCGCGCCTGAGGGGCGTCGCTTCCACCACATCACCGCCGCTGAGACTGCCAGCAGAATGATGGCTAGGCAGACGGTCAAAAATAGTAGTTGATTGAATAATCCAAACTGCTGGCCCATATGCACGTTAATACCAAACTCCAACCAGCGCCCCAAGGGGCCATAGTCGGCATAGCTCATGTCGACCAAGCGCTCGCCTGTGTACTGATCAAGGTGCACCACGCGCTGTTGGCTAAGGTCATTTGGATAGACCGAGCCGGTGTATACGCCGGTTTCCGTGGTCGGTAGGCTTATCGTATAGCCGTGATGTAGCCCCAGTTCTTTGAAGAGGGTGGCAGCCTGGTCAAGGCTGATGCTCGCTGCTTGGTCTGGCCCCTGCATGGATTCTGGAACTTGAGCCTGCTCAAGCGACCAAGTCGTTGGACTTTGCTCGTTTAGACGCGCCTCCGACATGGGCACTTCAACGCGAACACCGGCGGGGTAGCCGAAATTATTACCGTTAGCCCACTGGTTAACCTGCGCGCCCCACACGCCTGACCAGGGCATGCCCGTGATGGCCAGAAAGAGGATAAACCCACCAACAAAAATGCCCGTTACAGCGTGCAGATCGCGCCAGAAAACGCGTTTTTTGGGGTTGCCGCGCACGCTAATCACACCTCTCGCGCCTTTACGCCGTGGCCACCACAGGTAGATCCCGGTGAGCACCAGTAGAATCGACCAGCCACCGGCGATTTCAATCAGTTTGCGCGCCGTTGAGCCAAAGTATTTCAAGCTGTGTAAATAGCGAACGGTCCACATCACTGTGCCACGATCATCCAGTGCTCCCAGTACATTAGCCGTATAAGGATTAACGTAAACTGCTAACCGCTCGCCCTCCGCTGTGCTAACGGTGATCTCTGCGGAGCTTTTCGGGGTAGCGGGGTCGGTGAATTTTACAGCGGTGCCTGGGTGAGCCGTCAGGGCCGCGCTGACCAGCGAAGAAGGCGGTTGCGTTGCCTCTTGAACGGCCACGCGTTTCATATCGGCGTGTATCAGTGCATCCAGTTCGTCCTTGAACAGATACAGCCCGCCGGTGATCGCCAGGGTAATCATAAACGGCAGCACCAGCAGGCCAGCGTAAAAATGCCAGCGCCAAACGGCGCGATACAGATCGAAGGTCTTGCGCTTACCTTCTTGTGGGGGTGATGCAGTCGACATGCGGTCTCTCCAAGCCACCAGGCATCTAGCCTGGCGGCTAATCAATAAGGGCAAATAGGTGCTCTATTGAGCACCTGAGTGAATTAGAAGCTGAAATCGGCTCGCGCCCACACCATTCGGCCAGGCTCGTTAATACCGCGATCCAAATCAGCGGGATAGCCAAAGGCTGCATTACCTGCCAGGTTTAAGTGCTCGGTGTACGTGGTGTCGAAAACGTTATCCACACCCACGCTTAGCGTTAGGTGGTTGCTCGCTTGATACGTGCCATTGAGCGAGAACACTCCGAAACTTGAGGACGATTCTAGGTCTTGGCCGACGACATTGCCTTTTTCTAGGGCTGTGCGGTTCTGTGCCGCTACGCCACGCCATAGGCCACCCACGGAGTAGGCATCACGTGCATAGGTCAGACCTATATTCGCTTCCAGCGGCGGGATTTGAGGTAATGCCTCATCATCGTCGGCATTACGTCCCCAGGCATAGGCCAGCGAGGCATTGCTTACCCAGTTGTCGGTCAGTTGATAACTGGCGCCTACTTCGGCACCCGCAATCTGGGCATCGATGTTATCGACTTGAGTACGGCTTATGCTCGCGGTGTTGTAATCAAACAAGATGAAATCGTTCACATACCCTGCATATCCGGACACCCATGCGCTTAAGCGCTGGTCGTTGTACTGCGCGCCGATGTCCAGCTGAGTGGTTTTTTCGGCTTGAACACCGTCGAAGGCATTCACGCTACCGGCCGGGCCTGCTTGGCTGGAACTCAGTTCCCAGTAGTCGGGGAAGCGCTCCACATGCCCAATACCGGCATACCAGGTGATCGGTGCTGAGGCTAAATCTTGCTCGTAGCGGACAAAGGCGCTGGGCAGGGTGTCACGGCGGGTAAGGCCTGCGGTCGCCGTATCCAGATTCTCGTCACTGACGCGATAGCGGTCTACGCGGGCACCGCCAATAAGACGGTCACGTTCACCGATATAACGGGTGACCTCGCTGAAGGCACCGAACTGGGTCTGCTCGTAATCGGGCTGCCAGCGCTCGCTATCCAGGTTGCGGTGTACTTGATGTTCAACGTCGACACCGGCGATCCACGTGGTATTTTCCCATTCCCACGTTGACGCGACACGGGCGCTCCGAGTACGACGGTCTAGCCGCATGGCCATGCCGTCACTCATATCCATGCCGCCACCCATGTCCATGCCGCCGCCCATGTCCATGCTGCCCGGTGAACGTAGCGTGAAGTTATCCATAATATGGTCGGCATAGGCATAGTTGGCCTGCATTTCCAGACGTTTCCAGTGTTCACCTAAATTCTCGCGCCGGAAACGGATGCCCACGGTTTCGCGGAGAAACTTACTGCCATCCATGCCACGCCCTGCATAGCGGGCTTCACCGTCTCCACGGCCAGCGGTGACCTCAAGCCAAGTATCGTCGTCGGGTGTCCAGCCAAGCGCTACATCGCCGTTCCACTTATCCCATAACGAGGGCACGACGTTTCCGTCGCCATCCTTATAGTCATTGGCTTCGGATTGGTTGCCGGTAATGCGTAGATAGCCGTCTTGATTGCCCACCGCGGCATCAATGCGGCGATCAAATCGCCCATAGGTACCCAGCATGACGCTGCCATCCACTCGTACGCCGGCTTCATCGAACTCCTCAGGGCCGCGGTCGAAGCGCACCGTTGCCGCTGAAGCGCCAGGCCCCCACAGAACCGACTGCGGCCCTTTGGTGACAGTGAGGCTGTCGTAATTTTCAGGTGAGATATAAGACGTCGGCGCATCCATTCGCGCCGGGCAAGCGCCTAGCATTTGGCTACCATTTGTCAGTATGCGTAGACGTGAGCCAAACATGCCACGGAAAACCGGGTCACCGTTAGTGCCGCCGTTCCGAATGGCAGAGAACCCCGGAATAGTCTGAAGATAGTCGGCGCCGTCGCTGGCAGGGGCCGGTTGTCGGGGTATGCGTGGGTCAGTTTCCACCGTAAGTGGTGAACTAAGCGGTACAGCGGTCACGACCATCGTGTTTAACGCATGATGGTCGTGGTGAGTGGTAGATGACTGTGCCCATGCGCCTTGAACAATCAAGCTTGATGCCGCGGCGATGCTTAGTGTCAGGGCGTGTCGTTGAAAACGGTTTTTTAACCGGGCAGGCGCGACGACGCCATGCACAATAGTTGAGTGTGACATGATGATCCCTTTTTTTTGATATAGACAACCGCCAGCCAGAAGCGAGCTTCAGGCTGAAAGGGCTGACGATGTGGCGTTATACACGTCGAAAAAAGGGCGGTGCTCGCGTTAGCGCGTGGGGGTAGTTATCACAGGACTGCATCGCCTGTGTCGGCTGCGTCAGCAGTTGGTCGTGCGTGATAAACGCTTGCAGGCTGATCGCGGGAAGAAAGGTATGAGCCGTTGGAAACTGTTGCCAGACGGTGCAGTAGCCACATTGGTGAAACCAATTGAATACCGGCTCTACCGCCTCAGCATTACTTGAATGATGGTGTTTACTTGCTTGCGGGGTCGCGTGCTGATGATGACCCCCGCCCTGGTGGCTAGATAGGTGGCTAGTGTCCTGGTTAGCGTGATGTTGATCACCGGCTTGATACTGCGAAATCAGCGGCCCGGCCAATAGGAGGTGCATCGCCACAAACGCCATACAAAGCGCTATGCGATACCAAAGAGTCCCTATTGAACGTGATAGCTGCATTTACTCGATACACTTTGTGGGCAGTGTTATGTTTTTTTATATAGATTGCTTCGCAATTTTAGCTGAAATCTCTTTATGAGAGTGTGAGAATTGTGCGGCCAATTGACACGTGGGGACTATTGGTGTCAGATAAAACTACTTCTAAATCAGTTAGTAACCCCTATGATGCGCATTAGTAATGCAAGATCGATACACTGCGAATCAGCGCTGTTACCTGCTTACCTATAGCGAGTTTCATTTCATCTGAGGACTTGCGAGTTAAGCGTGACCTAAGGTGAATAGAACCAAGGTTTAAAAGCAGTTCCACCGAGTGTGGGCTGGTGGGCAACGTTGCCATTTTTTCAATGGTAGCCGTGAGTTGATTGCGGTAGCTGGTGTCCTTTGTCGGTGACAGTGCCAAGGCAATATCCCGCGCAAAGATACGTACGCGCAAACAGCTGCCGACAGGCGCTGATATGCCCGGCACTATTAATCGATGACACTTATTAAGCGCAAGATGGGTTAGTTGATACGCCTCGTCGTGCTCGACAACTCGACCTTCGATAATCGAGGCAGCATCGAATCCTCCCAGCTCCTGTGTTAAATCAAAGCGTTGCAAAAGGTCATGTAATGGATCGCTAGCGATGACGAGCCCCTCTTTCATCAGTACAAGATGGTCAGCAATCGCAGAGATTTCTCCAGGGTCGTGGCTGACATAAATCACCGGGATTTTAATCTGATGCGTCAATCGAGCAATGAAGCGCAAGAGTTCTTGCTTGCGTGGGCCATCCAGCCCTGAGAGAGGTTCATCCATTAGCAGTAGCTGAGGGTCGCTCAGTAGCGCTCTACCTATAGCGACCCGGCGTGCTTCACCGCCCGAAAGTGTGCCTGGAACCCGCGAGAGTAGATGCCCGATGCCGAGCAGTTCGACAACCTCATTAAAGCGGGGAGTTGCTCGTTTAGGCATGCCGTAGGTCAGGTTGCCTTGCACGCTATAGTGAGGGAAAAGACGTGCTTCCTGGAAAACAACACCAATACGCCTTTGGTGAGCCGGTACATTTAGGCTCTGCTGGGTGTCTAGCAGTATCTGGTCGCCTAGTTGCAGTTTACCTACGTCAGGTTTATCAAGTCCTGCAATAATACGCAGCAGACTAGTTTTTCCACTTCCTGATATTCCGAAAATGCCGGTCACGCCGCTAGCGGGCAGCGTTAATGATGCTTGCAACTGGAAGTTGCCAAGGCGCTGTTCAACAAAAAGCGATAGTGATGAATTGAGAGGTAACACAGAGAGCGTTGGGTTAATGGGCATCACGTTCCTTTAAACGCTGCTGGGTGCGGCGTGCTAGCCATTCAGAGGCAATTAACGAGAGCAGGGCAATAATGATGGCGAGAAAACATAGCCGTGCTGCAGTGGCTTCCTGACCGGGCATCTGAATGAGTGTATAGAGTGCCAGTGGTAACGTGCGCGTTTCGCCAGGGATATTGGAGGCGAAAGTGATTGTGGCACCGAACTCGGAAAGCGCGCGGGCAAAAGCCAGTACTGTGCCAGTTAGCAGTCCGGGGATCGCCAGTGGCAATGTGACAGTGGCGAATACCCGCCAACGATTAGCTCCTAGCGTGCTGGCGGCCGCTTCGAGTTTGGGGTCAACGGCCTCAAGGGATAAGCGCAGCGCCCTGACTAGCAGAGGAAACGCCATGACGCCACTAGCAACGGCTGCCCCTTGCCAAGTGAATGGCAACGATACGCCGAAGCTGCTGTGAAGCCATTGGCCGATTACCCCTTGCCTGCCCAAACCTGTTAATAGTAAATACCCCACAACGACAGGCGGTAGAACCAATGGTAAGTGTATTAAACCATTGACTAACGCTTTCCCGCGGAAATGGTGACGGGCTAGCCACCAAGCGACGGCAATGCCCGGCGGCAATATCCATGCAACTGCCGCTAAGCCGATCAGCAAGCTTAGCCGAATAGCCTCCCACTCTGCTGGAGAAAGTATCATGGTGTACTGATGCTTGTATCAAAGCCGTGCTCGGCAAATATATCAAGGGCTGCTCCACTGGTAAGCCACTCCCTTAGCGCTACAGCAGCTGTATTTTGCTCGGCATCAATCAGGGCAATGGGGTAAGTAATGGAATCGTGGCTAGCGAGTGGAAATAACCCAAGTACTCTTACGGCATTGCTGGCAAAAGCATCCGTTTGATACACCACGCCTACTGGTGTTTCTTCGCGCTCTACTAGCGCTAATGCAGCACGCACATCATTGCCACGGGCTAAGCGCGGTGCCAGGGCTTCCCATTCGCCCAGGGTCTCCAACGCTTGTTGGGTATAGATACCTGCCGGCACATGGTCTGGGTCTCCCACGGATAGGCGGTCGCGCTCGCCTAATAGAGTCTCAATAGCGATGCCTTCCCCAGGAGAAAATTGCATTGGCACGCTACTACTGGCACTCACTAGCGCCAATCGATTTTGCAGTAAATCCCTACGCTGCTGGACATTGATGCCCTGATCTTCAAGCCAATCCATCCATGTGACATTTGCCGAAAGAAATAACTGTGCAGGACTGCCGTTGGCAATTTGTCGAGCAAGGGTAGATGACGAAGCATAAATGACGGTTACATCAACGTCATTATTGGCTTCATAAACGGCAATGGCATCGTTTAGGGCATTGGTCAGCGACGCCGCGGCAGCAATGTGCACATTGTCGCTCGCGACTGCCGATGCCGCTGGAAAGCTAATTAGAATAGCGCTGGCTAGCAGGCACTTGTTAACAAAGCCGGTAGGCATTATTCCACCCCGTTATTTCCATTTGGATATAGCGGGAGATTACAGAACACCAAACGTTTATTCAATGACAGATGGCTGCGGCTTGATGGTGGTCAATGATTGTCTTACGAGGAAGCATCAGGAAGTGAGAGAAGCGCTAGCAGCGCTTTTGCATCGTCAGACTGTGCTATTACTAACTGTTTTTCCAGGGCTCGATAGTGGGTGAGCACTTGCTTACCCGTCTCGGTCAGGTATGCCCCACCACGAGAGTTTCCACCGGAGCTAGTTACTACCAGGGGGGATAAAAAATAGCCGTTCATAGTTTCGAGCAGTTGCCAGGCTTTTTTATAACTCATTTTCAGCACACGGCCCGCTGCGGAGATTGAGCCGGTTTGATCAATCATTTCCAAAAGGTCAGCCTTGCCAGGGCCAATCACAACATCGTGGTTTAACGCTAAGCGCAACTGGAAGGTGGGGGCAGGGTGATGGGTGCGTGTCATTTTTGAGCTCTGTTTATGACTATGTGTCCATCAGTTTAACAACGATAAAGTGTGCAACGCTTACCATTTATTGGTCGTCAAACAATAATTCTCTGCTGAGGCTGGCGAGCTAGAGTTCATGCCAATGTTGATAATTGCTCTGATTTGGTGCGCTTGTTCGTTTTTATGTTCTTTTTTGGTGCTTGAAGTAATTGGCGGGTAATAGATAAAAGACACAAGCTGTTGTCCTTTAAGAGGAATATCTTTTTTCACCATTTTGGCGCATTAATTGCAGTGGTTAGTGAAAAGCTCACTGTAAGGAAGCGATAGCCACCCATGATTCTGAGCGATATCGCCAACCCCCACATCGCCTCTGGACACCGCTTCGATGCAGGCCGCCATTGGGCGGCTTCGTTAGCGCTCACCTTCGCCCATCGCGACGGCGCCACGCGCATGGTGCAGGCGCGCCATCAGGGACCACTGCGGGTGCAGCGCCCTTTCTATCCCGAAGGAAGCGGTGAGGCTTGCCATGTTTATGTGCTTCACCCGCCGGGCGGGCTAGTCAGCGGCGATGCGCTTACCATTAGTGCCCATGTAGAGAGCGGTGCCCATGCGCTGCTGACGACCCCGGCTGCCAATAAACTCTATAAAGCCGACAGCCAGGGCGTAGCCTGGACGCAGCATACCCGGTTGAGCGTTGAAGATGACGCGACACTTGAATGGCTGCCCCAGGAGACCATCGCCTTTGATGGTTCCAAGGGTGAACAGCGCACCCAAATTGACCTTCACGGCAGCGCCCGTTGCCTGGGCTGGGAAGTGATGGCACTGGGCCGCCCGGCCAGCGACTTACCCTATGTTTCCGGGCGTATTGAGCAGCACTTCCGCTTAACCCTGGATGGCAAACCGCTGTGGCTAGAGCGCCAACCGCTAGACCCACTACACCCACGCTTTGCCGGGCGCTGGGGGCAGGGTGGTGCCACGGTGCAGGCCACGCTCTGGGCAGTGGGGATTGCCGACGCGCCTGCTGCCATTGAAGCCTTGCGTGAAGCGCTGCCGGATAACCCGCGCTGGGCGGTCACCGTCCGCCACGGTGTTCTGCTGCTGCGCTATTTAGGCAACTCGCGTAACGAAGCCTGGGCGTTATGCGAACAGGCTTGGCAACTGCTGCGCCCCCGCTGGATCGAGCGTGAAGCACATACACCACGAATTTGGCTAACCTAATTAGCATCACTGCGATGCACTGCTGGAGACACATTCCATGGAATTAACCCCAAGAGACAAAGACAAGCTGCTGCTGTTCTCAGCCGCCCAATTGGCGGAGCGCCGCAAGGCGCGTGGTTTAAAACTCAATTACCCGGAAGCGGTGGCGCTGATCAGCTTCGAGATTATGGAAGGCGCCCGGGATGGCCGCAGCGTAGCGGACTTAATGAGCTATGGTCGCGAAATCCTTAGCCGTGAGGATGTGATGGACGGTGTCGCCGAGATGGTCGACGAGGTGCAGGTGGAAGCCACTTTCCCCGACGGCACCAAGCTGGTCACTGTCCATACGCCTATTGTGTGAGGGGTTAATTGTGAGGAGTGAGGGGTGGATTGTGAGGGGTGAGGAGTGAATAGTTAGGGGTGAGTAGTAGTGGGTTACGCACCCCTCATACCTCTCTCTTTACACCTCACACCTAACACCTCACAAAAAAACAAAGGAGCAACCAAATGATTCCCGGTGAGTACAAGTTAAAAGAAGGTGATATCGAGCTGTGCGCGGGACGTGAGCGGATTAGCGTCGAGGTGGCCAATACCGGCGACCGCCCGATCCAGATCGGCTCCCACTACCACTTTGCCGAAGCCAACCCGGCGCTGGTGTTTGATCGCGACAAAACCCGAGGCTTTCGCCTGGACGTGGCCGCAGGCACGGCGATTCGCTTTGAGCCTGGCCAGACCCGCGAAGTCACGTTGATTCCCTTTGTGGGCAAGCGCGAAATTTACGGCTTTCGCGGCGATGTCATGGGCGCGCTCGACGGAGGTAAACAATGAAACCGGTTAACAAGATCAGTCGGCAAGCCTATGCCGATATGTACGGCCCTACGGTGGGCGACCGCGTGCGCCTGGGCGATACCGAGCTTTGGATCGAAGTCGAACAGGATGCCACCCACTACGGCGATGAAGTGAAATTCGGTGGCGGCAAAGTCATCCGCGACGGCATGGGTCAAAGCCAGCGCGCCGACGACACGGTAATGGATACCGTGATTACCAACGCGCTGATTCTGGATTGGTGGGGTATCGTCAAAGCCGACGTGGGCATTCAAAATGGCCGCATCGCCGCGATTGGCAAGGCAGGCAATCCTGACGTACAGCCTGATGTTGAAATCGTCATTGGCCCCGGCACCGAAATCATCTCCGGCGAAGGGAAGATCCTGACCGCGGGCGGTATCGACTCCCATATCCACTTTATTTGCCCCCAGCAGGTCGAAGAAGCGCTGATGAGCGGTATCACCACCATGCTGGGCGGTGGCACCGGTCCGGCGGCTGGTACCAACGCAACCACCTGTACCCCCGGCGCTTGGCACATCGGTAAGATGCTGCAAGCGGTGGACGATATGCCCATGAATATCGGCTTTCTGGGCAAAGGCAACGCCAGCCTGCCTGAGTCCCTAGAGCTCCAGCTCCAAGCAGGCGCCATGGGCCTCAAATTGCACGAAGATTGGGGCACCACGCCTGCCTCGATCAATAACTGCCTTAACGTCGCTGATGCCTACGATGTGCAGGTGGCAATTCACACCGACACCCTGAATGAGTCGGGCTTTGTGGAAGACACCCTGGCCGCGTTTAAAGAGCGCTGTATCCATACTTACCACACCGAAGGCGCTGGCGGTGGCCACGCCCCGGATATCCTCACCGCCTGCTCGAAAGCCTATGTACTGCCGTCATCCACTAACCCAACGCGGCCCTACACCGTCAACACCATCGACGAACACCTCGATATGCTGATGGTGTGCCACCACCTGGATCCCAATATCCCCGAAGACGTGGCCTTCGCCGACTCACGCATTCGCCGGGAAACCATCGCCGCCGAGGATATCCTCCACGACTTGGGCGTGATCTCGATGATCGCCTCTGACTCCCAGGCCATGGGGCGGGTCGGTGAGGTGGTCTGCCGCACCTGGCAAACCGCCCACAAAATGAAGGTGCAGCGCGGCCTGCTGCCGGAAGATGAGGCCCTGGGGGCCGATAACCTGCGCGCCAAGCGCTATATCGCCAAGTACACCATTAACCCTGCGATCACCCACGGTATCGCCCATGAAGTCGGCTCCATCGAAGTCGGTAAGCTGGCGGATCTGGTGCTGTGGAAACCGGCCTTCTTTGGCGTGAAGCCGGCGATGATGATCAAAGGCGGCATGATTGCAGCGGCGCCCATGGGCGATCCTAATGCCTCGATTCCCACCCCGCAGCCGGTGCATTACCGCTATATGTTTGGTGCTTTCGGCCGTGCGGCCAGCCAAACCCGGCTCAGCTTTGTCAGCCAGGCCGCGCTGGATGCGGGCATCAAAGAGAAACTGGGGCTAAATAGCGAACTCGCGGCGTGCAAAAACGTGCGCCAAGTGCGCAAGCAGGATATGAAGCTGAACGATGCCTGCCCCGATTTGACCGTCGACCCGCAGACTTATGAAGTGCGCTGCGATGGCGAAATTTTAACCTGCGAGCCTGCCACTGAACTGCCGCTGGCCCAGCGCTACCATTTGTTCTGAAAAAGTGGGCGACACCTCCACAGTCAGGTTAGCCGGGGTAGCTCGTAGTGAGGGTCTTTTGCCATGGATGGCAAAAGTAGCTTACAAGGATGTATTTACAGCGCCCTCACGTAGAGCTACCCCGGCTAGGCCGCGAAAATTTCAATGGGACGATAGCAATGCTGAAACTGATAGAACGTTTAGGGCCAGTGGAGGAGAGCGCCGCTAGCGATACGCTCACGCTGCCCTTTGAGCTACGTATTCGCGGGCGCTTAAAAGCCCAAAGCGATAGCGGTCGCGAACTGGGTCTGTTTCTGGATCGCGGCCCGGTGCTGCGCAGCGGCGAAGGTCTAAAAGCCGAAAGCGGCGAAGTGGTGCGTGTCTGCGCCGCGGTAGAACCGGTGGTTACCGCGCGAGTGAGTACTGGCTTACCGCTGGCACGGCTGGCCTACCACCTGGGCAATCGCCACGTACAGCTGGCGCTGGGTGAAGATGACAAAGGCGGCTGGGTGCGCTTCCCGCCGGATCATGTACTGGAAGAGCTCGCCGAGCTGTTAGGTGCCGAACTAGAGCACCACAACGCAACGTTCGACCCGGAGCCGGGTGCTTATAACCAAGTAGGTGGCGGACATTCACATGGTCATTCGCACGGTCATTCACACGACCACGATCATGACCACTCGCATGAGCACCACCATGCCCACTGAACTCACTGCGCTAGAAAGCCAAAGTGATGAGCTAGCGCTGCTAGGGCTGATGCAGTTGGTGAGCCCAGCGTTACCCATCGGCGCCTTTGCCTTTTCCCAAGGTCTGGAAAGCGCCTTTGAGCTGGACTGGGTGCGCGATGAAGCCAGCCTCGCCGAGTGGCTAAACGGTGTGCTGGAAGATGGCTTAACCCGCTGCGAACTGCCAGTGCTGGCGCGGTTGCATGATGCGTTTGGTCAGGCGTTTGGCCAGGCGGACATGGCAGAAGGTCGTAAATCAATTGCCGCGTGGGATGAGTGGCTGGCTGCTACCCGGGAAACCGCCGAGCTCGCCGCCGAAGATAGCAGGCTGGGCGCCTCGCTAAAACGCCTACTGGGCAGCTTGAACTTGTTGCCTAGAGAGCAGCAGTTGCAAAGTGAGGGATTACTCCCACCCTTGCTTCCGCCCCAAGCAGGTTATGTAACGCTGTTTGCCTACACGGCCCACGTCCGTGGCGTGTCTGTTCGCCAAACGCTGCTGGGGTTTGCCTGGGCGTGGATGGAGAACCAGCTAGCGGTGGCCTGTAAAGCCTTGCCGCTTGGCCACACCGCTGCCCAGCGATTAATTGAACAACTGCGCCCCGCGCTAGTGAATGCCGTTAATCAGGCACTTACGCTGGATGATGAAGAGCTGGGCCCGGTGCTGCCCGGCCTAGCACTGGCTAGCGCCTTGCACGAAACCCAATATTCGCGCCTGTTTCGAAGTTAGATGACCTAGAAGTTAACGAGGAGAGAACAATGACTCACTGTTTACGCGTTGGTGTGGGTGGCCCGGTTGGTTCCGGCAAAACTGCACTGCTCAAGCAACTCTGTTTAGCGCTGCGTGATTACTACGATATCGCCGTAGTCACTAACGATATCTACACCCGCGAAGACGCCGACTTCCTGCTCAAGCACGATGCTCTTCCAGCGGACCGTATTCTAGGCGTGGAAACCGGCGGCTGCCCGCACACTGCCATTCGTGAAGACGCCTCGATGAACTTGGCGGCCATTGATGAGCTCCAGGCGCGTCACCCGAAGCTGGAACTGGTCATGGTCGAGTCGGGCGGCGACAACCTCTCGGCGACCTTCAGCCCCGAGCTTTCCGACCTAACGCTCTACGTCATCGACGTCTCGGCAGGCGACAAAATCCCCCGCAAGGGTGGGCCGGGCATTACCAAATCGGATCTACTGATTATCAATAAAATCGATATCGCCGAGCAGGTGCACGCCTCACTAGAGGTAATGGAGCGCGACTCCAAGAAAATGCGCGGCGAGCGGCCCTTCGTGTTCACCAATCTTTATGACGGAGTAGGGCTTGAGGAGATTATCCGCTTTATTCTCGATAAAGGGATGCTTGATGAGCGGCGTCCGCAGGCCGAAGTGACCGCTAGCTAACGTCAATCGACCCGCGTAATTGGTTGGCGATTAGGGTCGACGTGCCATGGCAGGCCAAGGCGGGTATTACGTTCCAGTTCGGCAATCACCTGGGCGCCCAGTAGTAAAATGATGGCGCCCACTTCCAGGCTAATCAGTACGACCACCAGCGCTGCCAGCGAACCGTAGACGGCGTTAACGAACGAGAGATTGGCGAAATAGTAAACCAGCAACAGGCGAACCCCCTCCCACAGCAGTGCTGCCACAAAGCCCCCTACGATTGCCCGACGTAAGGCGATGCGCACCACCGGCAGCACTTTGTAGATAGCGCTGAACAGCAGGAACACCCCAGTGAAACTGGCCAGGTTAAGCACCGGCTCGGAAAATCCCGCCAGCGGCAGTTCCCGTTCAAATAGCAGCATCACCAGCGTATTAAGCGAACTGGCCAGGGTGACTACCAGCGTGAGAACCATAAGCGCCGCCCCCAGTACCACCATAAAGGCGTAGGGCAACATTACCGAAACCCAAACGCTGCGTTTGATATGCGGGCTATCCGGCGCATGGAAAATGATCGCCAGGGCGTCTTCCAGCATACGAAAGGCGAATGAGCTGAACAGGAGCAGAATGGGAAAGCTCAGAATGCCAATCACATCTCGCGATTCCAGCAGGCTGCGAACGGCCTCCAGCAACACTTCCGCGTGGGCAGGCGCCATATGGCGTGCCTGTACGGCCAGCACATTGAGTAAGTGCTGCTGATCGACGACTTGGGTTAACAGCACAACGAGCACGGCGAAAAGCGGCACGATAGAGAGCAGGATGTTGTAGCCCACTCCGCCGGCCAGCAGGACACCGTGATTTTTCAGGAAATTGCGTAATACGCGCCAAGCAAAGTGAACCAACCTAGGGAGCAGGAGCAAGACAGCGCTAACAAATGGGTGGTTTCGAACCATGCTTGCTATTCTCCTTGGACATTAGGCCCTATCGCCATGATACGCTGATGGCAATGGCAAATAACAAGGGCAAATATCAAGGAAGTCCCGAATTGCCTGATCTGGCTTCAGGAGAGAGTAGTAAGAGGTAGAAGCTAACTCGCCGCCCTACAAACAAAAAGGTCGCCCTGACCAGGCGGTAGAGAGACCAGGGCAACCGAAGATTGTGGTTAAGCGACTTGCTTAAAACGGGCCATCCCTGGCCACCACATCCTCACAGTGAACCTTTACTTTATGAATAACCTTAACTTAGGTTATGAACCTAATTATTAGTTGCTAATTATTTGAATCTTAAGTAAAAAAATAAAAAAACTGGTAAAGTTCGTGCACTTTAGGTCGATAAGGCTCCTATAACTACTAAAAACTCTTCACTCAAGACTGACTCTGGAGCTTGCTCACATATGTCCACTCCTTCTGCTCCCAAACGAGCCCTTGGTTTACAAACCAAGGTGCTGATGCTTGTACTGCTCCCTCTTCTGTTAGTGACGGTTGTGCTGGTCGGGTTTAAAGCCTACAGCAGCGCCCAAGACACCCGCGATACGTTGGCAAACCAGCGTGAAATGCTGATTGAAGAGCGCCGCCATGCGGTGCGCGATATCGTCCAGATGGCGACTTCTGCCATCGAGCCCATTTACGAACAAGCCGGTGCCAACGATGAGGCAGCCAAACAGCGGGTAGCCGAGCTGGTGCGTTCCATGCGCTTTGAAGATAACAACTACATTTTTATCTACGACTATGACGGTAACAATATCGTCACGGCGCCTGCACCGGAGCGTGAAGGTACCAACATGATCGACGCGCAAACCCCCGATGGCACCTATCTGATTCGCGAGATCATTCAGCTTGCTCAGAGTGGCGGGGGCTTCTACAGCTATATGTGGGATTACCCAGGTACCGACAGAATTGAACCCAAGCACTCCTTCGTTGACCGCCTTGAAAAATGGGACTGGCTCATTGGTGCAGGCGTTTATGTCACCGATGCTGACGATGCTATTGCCGAACTTGAAGCCGCGGCTGCCGCCGATTTGCGCCAGGGCATTATATTTGCCTCCTTGTTGGGTCTGGGTCTATTTATTGTGATTGCACTGATAGCGTATGGCTTGGTGCGTCGCACGCTGGGGCCGATCAAGCGCACTACTGCGGCTATGCACGATATTGCCCAGGGGCGCGGTGATTTAACCCGTCGCTTAGCAGTTGAAAGCGGTGACGAAATTGGCGAGCTTAGCGTTCAATTCAACGCCTTTGTAGCGCGGATGCAGAACACGCTTCGTGATGTACGCAGCAGTACGCTCAGCGTGCACCAGGCAGCGGGGGAGATCTCACAAAGCTCTGATGAGCTTGCCACCCGTACCGAGCAGGCGGCCGCGAACCTGCAACAAACCTCAGCTTCCATGGAAGAGATCACCTCGACCGTTAATCACAGCGCCGACAATGCCCAGCAGGCCAATACGCTGGTGCAGTCTACTGCTGATGTAGCCCGCGAAGGTGAGACCTCGATGGGGCAGGTGGAAAGCACCATGAGCGATATTAACGACTCTGCATCGCGCATCAGTGACATCATCAGCATGATCGATTCGATTGCCTTCCAAACCAATATTTTGGCGCTTAATGCCTCGGTGGAAGCCGCAAGGGCAGGTGAGCATGGCCGCGGCTTTGCCGTGGTGGCACAAGAAGTTAGGGTTCTGGCCAGTCGTTCCAGCGATGCTTCCAAAGAGATTCGTGCGCTTATTGATGCATCGGTTCAGCACACTAACTCCGGTGCGAAGCTGGTACGCAGCGCCGGTGATACCATGCGTGAGATTGTCTCCAGCGTGGCGAAAGTCACCGATGTAATCGGTGAGATCACCGCTGGCGCTAAAGAGCAGAGCAGCGGTATTGGCCAGATCAACACTGCCGTGGCTGAAATGGACACCATGACCCAGCAGAACGCCGCCATGGTGCAGGAGTCCACCACCGCCGCCGCCAATATGCGCCGCCATGCGGAGCACCTGAATCAGTTAATCAACTCCTTCGTACTTGGTGACGATGAGCCCACGCCGCGGCACGAAGCGCTAGCGTCTCCGGCCCCTCAGCAACGTGGCAGTGATAGCGCCATGAAGCGCCCTGCGCTTTCATCGCACTCCTCATCACAGCCATCGTCAAAGCCCTCACCGGCAAAGCATGCTGCAGATGAGTGGGAAGAGTTCTAACGTTCACTACCAGTGCTTGTGATATCAGCGCTTGGGAAAGATGGGTATAAAAACGGGGCTTGCCATTTGGCAAGCCCCGTTGCGTTAACGACGGTGATGCTTATCCGGCATGCCGCCTGGCCAGTCCTTCAGCCAGCAAGATGACGGCCCGCTTTGCCAGCGGTGAAAGCGGGGCATCCTCGCGCTCCAGTGTGGCGACCAGGCGATGCTTCATGGAGCGTGCCCAGAAGGTTTCCAGGTGGCGGCAGGTGGCCGCTGCCGCCGTTTCTTCATCGCGACCGCCGCCCAGGTTAGCGGCGATCTGGTTGGTCATGTGAATCAGCTGGTTATCGTGGTGCGACGACATGGTGTATCTCCTAAGCCGTGGCCATTGCCGCCGTAGCGGGTCGATGGTAAATCAAATGGCGGCCGGGCCGTGCAAAGCCTGCCAACAGCAGCCCCGACGCCTGGGCCTGCTCCACAGCCAGGGCGGTGGCCGCCGAGACAGCCACCAGTGCGCCAATGCCGGCACTGGCGCACTTGTGAACCATCTCGTAGCTGGCGCGACTGGTGACGAGCGCGAACCCCTCACCTAGCGGGTTGGCCTCGCGGGCGAGCGCACCGATCAGTTTGTCCAGGGCGTTGTGCCGACCGACATCCTCGCGCAACCGTTGGATGCGCCCCTGGGCATCGCACCAGGCGGCACCGTGGCTGGCGCCAGTGGCCGCCTGCAGCGGCTGGTGGGCGGACAGTTCCCGCAGGGAACGCTGGATGGCGGCATCACTCAAGGGCGGCGCCATGACATGGGGAATCGGCCGTATGGCCTGCTCCAGGGCTTCGGTGCCGCATAGCCCGCAGCCAGTGCGTCCTGTCAGGCTGCGCCGCCGCTGTTTGAGCTCGGCCATTCGCTGGCTGGCAATAGTGAGGTGAACGGTGAGGCCTTGGGGTGCTTCGTGGATATCGAGGTCGTAGCACTCGTCGACGTTGGCCAGGATGCCTTCTGACAGGCTGAAGCCCAGGGCAAACTCCTCAATATCCGTCGGGCTGGCCATCATCACCGCGTGGGAGATGCCGTTGTAGACCAGGGCCACCGGCCTTTCCAGGGCCAGTAGATCCTCCTGGGTATCGGTGTACCAGCCGTTAGCGCCACGGCGCACCTCCACCGGCTGGCGCGCTACCGCGTCGCGAGTATGGTGGATGCTCATGGAACCTCCTGCTGGGCCTTGGCCAGGTAATCACGCTGGGCCAGGTCAAAGGCGCTAAAGCGTTGCTGCCAGGCCGACGGTTGGCTGACTTTTTCCACCTGCACCGCCGTGACCTTGTACTCCGGGCAGTTGGTGGCCCAGTCCGAGTTGTCCGTGGTGATGACGTTGGCGCCACTGCCGGGGTGGTGGAAGGTGGTATACACCACGCCGGGCTGCATGCGCTCACTGAGCCGGGCACGCAGTACCGTCTGGCCGGCACGGCTGGTGATGCCCAGCCAGTCGCCGTCGCGGATGCCGCGCAGCTCGGCGTCAGAAGGGTGCAACTCCAGCACGTCCTCGTCGTGCCAGCGCTGGTTGTCGGTGCGCCGGGTCTGGGCCCCCACGTTGTACTGGCTAAGGATCCGGCCGGTGGTGAGCAGTAGCGGGAAGCGGCGGTTGGCCCGCTCCTCGGTGGCCACGTACTCGGTAATCGCAAAGCGGCCCAGCCCGATGGGGAACTCAACCTCGTGCATGGTCGGCATGCCCAGCGGGTACTCGGCGTTACAGGGCCACTGAAGACTGCCGCGCCCCTCCAGCTTGGCGTAGCTGACGCCCGCGAAGCTTGGCGTCAACTGAGCGATCTCGTCCATGATTTCGGAGGGGTGGGTATAGTGCATCGGGTAGCCCAGCGCATTGGCCAGATCCTGGGTGATTTGCCAGTCTTCCTTGCCTGCCAGAGCCGGCATCACCTTGCGTACCCGATTGATGCGCCGTTCGGCGTTGGTGAAGGTGCCGTTCTTCTCCAGAAAGCTTGAACCCGGCAGCAGTACGTGGGCGAACTTGGCCGTTTCATTGAGGAAAATATCCTGCACGATCAGGCAGTCCAGCGACGTGAGCGCCGCCTCGACGTGCTGGGTGTTGGGGTCGGACTGAGCGATATCTTCGCCCTGCACGTAAAGCGCTTTAAAGGTGCCTTCGATGGCAGCGTCGAACATATTGGGAATGCGCAGCCCCGGTTCGTCGTCCAGTTTCACACCCCACACGGCCTCAAAGCGGCCGCGGGCGATGGGGTCGGCCACGTGTTGGTAGCCCGGCAACTCATGGGGGAAGGAGCCCATGTCACACGAACCCTGGACGTTGTTCTGGCCGCGCAGCGGGTTCACACCCACGCCCTCGCGGCCAATATTGCCTGTGGCCAAGGCCAGGTTGGCAATCCCCATCACCATGGTGGAACCCTGACTGTGCTCGGTCACTCCCAGCCCGTAGTAGATCGCGCCGTTGCCCGCCGTGGCGTAAGTGCGTGCCGCCTGGCGCACGGCCTCGGCGGGCACGCCGGTAATGGCTTCGGTGGCCTCCGGGGAGTGGCGCGGTTCAGCAATAAACTCACGCCAGCTGTTATAGGCATCGGTGTCGCAGCGCTTGGCCACGAACGCCTTGTCTTCCAGACCTTCCGTCACCACCACGTGACCCAGCGCGTTGACCAGCGCCACGTTGGTGCCCGGGCGCAGCGGCAGATGTTGGGCCTCGCTCATGTGCGGGGTCTTTAAAAGGTCGATACGGCGAGGGTCGGCGACGATCAGCTTCGCCCCCTGGCGCAGGCGTTTGCGCATCAGCGAGCCAAACACCGGGTGGGCGTCGGTGGGATTGGCGCCGATCACGATAATCGCGTCCGACTTCATCACCGAGTCAAACGTCTGGGTGCCCGCCGATTCACCCAGCGTGGTCTTCAGGCCGTAGCCGGTGGGCGAGTGGCACACCCGCGCGCAGGTGTCAGTGTTGTTGTTGCCAAACGCTGCGCGAATCAGCTTCTGCACCAGGTAGGTCTCTTCGTTGGTGCAGCGCGAGGAGGTGATACCGCCGATGCTCTCGCGGCCGTGCTCGGCCTGAATCGACTTGAGACGGTTCGCGGCAAAGCTGATCGCCTCTTCCCAACTGGCTTCGCGCCAGGGCTGATCGATTGAGTCACGAATCATCGGCGTGGTCAGGCGATCCGGGTGGGTGGTGTAGCCGAAGGCAAAACGCCCCTTCACGCAGGAGTGGCCGTGATTGGCGTCGCCGCCCTTGTAGGGCACCATGCGCACCAGCTGGTCGCCCTTCATCTGGGCCTCGAAAGAGCAGCCCACGCCGCAGTAGGCGCAGGTGGTGACCACGCTGTGATCCGGCACGCCGTGGTCGATCACGCTTTTTTCCATTAGCGTGGCCGTGGGGCAGGCCTGCACGCAGGCGCCGCAGGAGACGCAGTCCGAGTCCATGAAGGCGTCGTTCTGGCCTGCTGATACTTTGGATTCGAACCCGCGGCCATCGATGGTTAGCGCGAAAGTACCCTGGACTTCGTCGCAGGCGCGCACGCAGCGTGAACAGAGGATGCACTTGCTGGGATCGAAGGTGAAGTAGGGGTTGGATTCGTCCTTGACCGCCTCCAGATGATTCTCGCCCGTAAAGCCGTAGCGCACCTCGCGAAGCCCCACGCTACCGGCCATGTCCTGCAGTTCGCAGTCGCCGTTGGCCGGGCAGGTCAGGCAGTCCAGCGGGTGGTCGGAGATGTAGAGCTCCATCACGTTGCGACGCAGCTTGGCCAGCCGCTCGTTCTGGGTGGTCACCTTCATACCTTCAGCAACGGGCGTGGTGCAGGCGGCGGGCAGGCCGCGGCGTCCCTCCACCTGCACGGCGCACAGCCGGCAGGAACCGAAGGGCTCCAGGCTGTCGGTGGCGCACAGTTTGGGAATGTTGATATCCGCCAGGGCCGCGGCGCGCAGTACCGAGGTGCCCTCCGGCACGCTGATGGATACGCCGTCGATATCAAGGCTCACCGAGGCAGTGCCGACGGCCTGAGCAGGGAAGGGCGTGCCGAGGTCTTTGCTATGCCCGGCGTTGCTGGCATGCTGACTGGGGTCGAAGTGCTGAATCATGATCTGTCTCCGTTCGCCGCCCGCTGGAAATCCTCAGCAAAGTGTTTCAGGGCGCTCTGCACCGGGAAGGGGGTCATGCCGCCCATGGCGCAGAGCGAGCCGTCTACCATCGTTTCGCAAAGATCACTCAGCAGGGCGAGGTTGGCCTCGCGATTGTCGTTGGCGCGAATACGATCGATTACCTCCACGCCACGGGTCGAGCCGATACGACAGGGCGTGCACTTGCCGCAGGACTCCACCTTGCAGAACTCCATCGAGAAACGCGCCTGTTCGGCCATATCGACGCTGTCGTCGAACATCACCACGCCGCCGTGACCGACGCCTGCACCGACCTCGGCGAAGGTTTCGTAATCCAGCGGCATATCCCACTGGCTTTCGGGCAGGTAGGCGCACAGCGGCCCGCCTACCTGAACGGCGCGCAAGGGCTTTCCGGTGAGCGTACCGCCGCCAAAATCCTCCATCAGCGTGCGCAGAGTGGTACCAAAGGCCAGCTCCACCAAGCCGCCACGCTTGACGTTGCCCGCCAGCTGGAGGGCTAGCGTTCCTCGCGAGCGGCCCATGCCGTGATTGGCGTAGGCTTCGGCGCCTTCGGCCAGAATGAATGGCACGGCGGCCAGCGAGAGCACGTTATTGACCACCGTAGGGCGGCCAAATAGGCCCTCGATGGCGGGCAGCGGCGGCTTGAAACGTACCAGACCACGCTTGCCTTCGAGGCTTTCGAGTAAAGAGGTTTCTTCACCGCAGATATAGGCCCCGGCGCCGAGGCGCACTTCCAGTTGGAAGGTACGGCCACTGCCACAAAGATTGTCGCCCAGGTAACCGGCCTGCTCGGCGCGGGCAATGGCTTCGTCGAGCACCTGTTTGGCCAGTGGGTATTCGGAGCGCAGGTAGATATAGCCTTGGGTGGCGCCCACCGCGAGCCCAGCGATGGTCATGCCCTCAATCAGCATGTAGGGGTCGCACTCCATCACCAGACGGTCGGCAAAGGTGCCGGAGTCGCCTTCATCGGCATTGCATACGATGTACTTCTGATCGGCTGGCGTATCGAGCACCGTCTGCCACTTGATGCCGGTGGGGAATGCCGCCCCGCCGCGTCCGCGAAGCCCCGAGGCTTTGACTTCCTCGACGATATCCTGGGGCTCGCGTTGCAGCGCAGCCTCCAAGCCGCAAAAACCGTTATGGGCGCGATAATCCTCAATCGATAACGGGTCAGTAATACCGATACGCGCGAAGGTCAGCCGCTGCTGGCGGGCGAGGTAGTCGATTTCTTCCGTGGGGCCCTGCGCCAGTGGGTGGCTGACGCTGCCTTCCAGCAGGCCGCTATCGAGCAGCACGGTGACATCGCCGGGGGCTACCGGGCCATAGGCGAACCGGCCGATGGGAGTGTCGACTTCCACCAGCGGCTCAAGCCAGCTCAGCCCGCGGGAGCCATTGCGCACCAGCGTGATGGGTTTTCCGCGTGCGGCTGCCTCCCTCTCCAGTCGGCTGGCGATCGTATCGGCGCCCAGCGAAAGCGCGGTGGTATCGCGGGGTACATAAACGCGGACGCTCATCCCATCACCTCCAGCGGCCGGGTTTGTAGCTCATCTATCAATTCATCGAAGGCTTCCGGCGTGACGCGGCCGCGTACGCTGTCGTCCACGCGGATCGACGGGCCGCAGGCGCAGTTGCCCAGGCAGTACACGGCTTCGAGAGTAATTTCGCGATCCGCCGTGGTCTGGTGGTAATCGACCCCCAAACGCGCTTTGGCGTGGGCCTCGAGCTGGCGCGCCCCTACCGACTGACAGGCCTCTGCGCGGCAGATCTGCACTACGTGGCGCCCCGGCGGCGTGGTGCGAAAGTGGTGGTAGAAGCTGATGACGCCGTGCACTTCGGCACGTGTCTGGTGCAGGGCATCGGCGATGATCGGCACCGCTGCCTCAGGAATAAAGCCGATGCGATCCTGAAGGGCGTGGAGGATCGGCAGTAGGGCGCCGGGCTTGTGCTTCAGGGCGTCGACTTCGGCCTGAATCGCCTGCGGTGCCCACTCCTGGGAATGGTTCATGGTGCCTTCCTCACTACTGTTTATTATGTTTTAAATATGCACTGCTTTTCATATTTAAAAAGGCGTGCATCACGGTTGATCTAACGCTAGCATCAAGTTAATGACTGCAAAATATGAAATTGTTTGCCTATGAAACGGATCAAGGTAACGCCCACCTGGTGCTTTAGCGATGAAGATGGGCACCGTCTCGATACCAACCTTCTGCGCCTGCTGGGGGCGGTGCATCGTCATGGCAAGTTGACCCATGCTGCCGAAGAGGCGGGTATTTCCTACCGCCATGCGTGGAATTTACTGCGCCAGGGCGGAGAGTTTTTTGGTGTCACCTTGGTAGAAATGGCGCGTGGGCGAGGGGCGCAGTTATCGCCGCTGGGTGAAAAGCTGCTATGGGCCGAACAACGCGCCACCGCTCGGTTAAGCCCGCAGCTCGATAGCCTGAGCTCAGAGCTTAACCTTGCCATCCAGCAGCACCAGGAAGGTGTGCACCCCGTACTGCGTCTCCACGCCAGCCACGGTTTTGCGATAGAGCTGCTGCCGCAGCATTTGGGGGATCTGCAGCTTGACCTGCAGTACTGCAGCCCTCTGGAAGCGTTGGCGGCGCTTAACCGCAATAGCTGCGATCTGGCGGGTTGCCATCTTCCCAGAGGCGCGGTGGGCGAGAGCATGCGGCGCAAATACCGCCGACTGCTCAAGCCTCGCTATCATCGGCTGGTAGGTTTTATCGCCCGCCAACAGGGGCTAATGGTGGCGCCGGGTAACCCGTTGGGGATTGATGGCGTTGCAGCGCTGGCCGACAGGTCGGCCACGTTTATAAACCGGCAGGCGTCGTCGGGAACCCGGGAGCTGTTGGATGGCCTGCTGGCCGAGGCGGGTATTGCTGCATCCGAAGTGAACGGTTATGAGATTGAGGAGTACACCCACTCGGCGGTGGCGGCCTATGTAGCGGCGGGAATGGCGGATGCAGGCTTTGGTGTCGAGGCGGCTGCGCAGCGGTTTGGACTTGATTTTGTGCCGCTGGCCACCGAAGACTACTTGCTGGCCTGCCACAATCGCTCCCTGAAAGAGCCTAAATTTGACGATTTTTTGCAAGCGTTGCGCAGCGCTTCCTTCCAGGAGGCGGTGCAGCGCCTGCCAGGTTATAGCCCGAGCCAGTGTGGCTGCGTGATCGAGCTTGCCAGCTTTTTATAAGGTCGCTCTGGTTGGAAGAGTGTCAGAGGTAGCTACGTTGGTGTAAGTATCATGAGTATCGCATTTAAACTATAGGCTCTCTCTTTAGCTAGAGAGGGCCTATAGTTCAGCAATATCATTTAGTGGATTGCGGTTATTCTAAAAGGTAGTGACCCACAAAATGATGTTGGGAAATAGCGTAAATACTCCTATAGCGCCAAGTAAAATAAGCCAGTAAGGCAAGGAGGCCTTTGCAGCAGATGTTAAATTAACTTCATTTTTAGAAATGGATGATAGGACAAAGAGATTGAGTCCTACGGGCGGCGTTATCATACCGATCTCTATAAGTAGCGTGACAATAATACCGAACCAGATGGGGTCGAACCCTAAGCTTGTGATCATCGGGAAGGTGATGGGGAGAGTCATGAGAAGCAGTGATATGCCATCAAAGAAACAACCTAGCACGATATAGACGATGACGATCATCAGCAGTATGCCATATGGGCCTAGCCCAAAGTTGCCAATCGTTTCGACTGCAGTACGAGGAATGCCTAGTAGGCTGACGGCTTGAGAAAGGATCACTGTACCAATCAAAATCATACCGATAGCGGTAAACATGATTGAGGCGTGCTTAAACGCCTGCCATAGTCTTTTGAAGGTTAAATCGCCCCATGTTAAACCTAAAACGATACTGGCCACTACGCCCAAAGCCGCCGATTCCGTAGGCGTCGCGATCCCCAGGTAAATAGTTCCCAGCACGAAGAAAATAAGTACGGGAAGAGGCCATATCTCCTTGAGTCCAGTTATTACGTGCTTGAAGGTCACTTTCTCTTTAAACGTAGGGGTTACTGGCTCGCCAATTTTAGAGCGGATCATGATCCATGTGGAAAAGGCGGCAGCAATGAGCAAGCCTGGCAGCATACCAGCGATAAAGAGCTGGCCGATAGAGACGTTTTGAGTCGCTCCGTAGATGATCAATGCCAAGCTGGGGGGAATGAGAAGCCCAAGGGTGCCCCCTGCAGCTAACGTGCCCACCACTACACTTGGTTTATACCCACGTTTTGTCAGTTCAGGATAGCCAACTGCGCCTATGGCGGCTGCGGTAGAGGTGCTTGACCCGCTAACCGCACCAAACAGCGTGCAGACGGCAATGTTGGTATGGAGTAATTGCCCCGGAACACGCGCAAACAGAGGGGTTAGGCCGTTATAGACGCGTTTTGACACGCCGCTTGCGAGAAGTATTTCACCTAAAAATATGAATAGAGGAACTGCGCTTAGCGTAAAATCCGTTAGCATGTTCCAAGTTGCGTTAATCGCCAAGGGGGTGGCGCCGTTAGCTTGAAAGTGAAGCAGGAGTAGACCCGTAAGCCCCAGTGCCGCCCCTAGGATTGCGCCACTGGTTAAAAATAGAACTAGCGCCCCGCTCAAGAGTAACCAGCTCATATCGCATCCTCCGCTGAGGCAGTGTCTGTCGTGGGCTGTTTAAAACCATGGCTGAGCTGAACCAAGATGCACAGCACCATGGAAAAAGGCATGATGGCCATCCACGGCCATAAGAGAATGCTACTGATATCCGTACGCGAATTGAGCGAGAACGAGAAGTTCATGAAATTCCAGGACTCAAAGGCGAAGATGGCGCAGAACGTGAGTAATACGACGACGCCAATAAAGTCCATTATCCTCGCGATCCCTGCTGGCATCAGGTTGACGAGTATCTCTATGCGTATGTGGCGGCCCTTATTGAGCACATAAGGTAGACAAAGGAAGGTCAATGTTAAGAACAGCAGCCCCGCCAGCTCATCGGAAAAACGCAAAGGATGACCACCCAGATAGCGCATCAAGGTGCTGACGAATATCAGTGCCGTCATTGCGATACCGCTCATGACGCCCAGTAGAAAGGAGGCATAGGCGGTATGGTTCAGTACAGTGTTGATTTTTCTCATCATCACGACTAGCTCCAAGAAGAAAGAGCCAATAGGTATTGGCTCTCGATTGGTTTATGTACCCATTACTCTTCGGAGATCGCTTGAGTGACTGTCTCGTAGTAGCGTGTGCCGTCCTCGCCTGCGTTTTCCGCCATGGCTTGCCACGCCTGCCAAGCGGCGTCTACAAAGGTTTCGACGTCATCATCTGAGAAGTCGGGAAGCATGGTGATTCCCAATTCTTTACGCTCTTGGCGCGCCTGCGCTTCACGTTCTGGATCAACCGCAGTGGCGCGGGTCTCGTTCCAAATCTCTTCACCGGCTTCTTCCAGAGCCTGACGTTGGTTGTCGTTGAGGCGGGATAGTGCTTGTTCACTGATACCAAAGAGCCATGGGGAGGCAGCCCAAGGGTGTAAATAAGACTCGTACTCGGTGACTTCTTGAAGCGAAACGGTGGGGGCCACGGTAGATAAGTAATAGGCACAATCTACAACGCCTGTTTGAAGTGCCATATACATATCGTTTTGCGGAATGACTTGAGCTGAAATGCCCAATAATTCAAAAGTATCCACAAGGTGTCTGGACCAGACACGGACTTTTTTATCCTCTAGATCTGCCAAGGAGTGTACCGGCTCTTTGCAGTGCAAACCTACATCGAAAATAGGGGCAACGACGCCACCAACGATTTGAATATCCCAATCTGAGAAGCCGTCTTCATAGAGTTCCCTGATTACATCAAGAATTTCGTCATGTTGGGAAGATTCCGTAATGGCGCCCTGAGCATATACAGATGCCAAGGCAGGCGCATCACGTGTGTAATATTCACCATACAGTAGTGCCATATCGACCATGCCCTGCTGCAATACTCTCAGCATGTCGGCTTCTTTAAGACCTAAGGCGCCTGCATGGTAGACTTCGATATCAAGCTCGCCATCTGACTTTTCACTCACTAAGCTAGCGAATCTGTTGATCTGCTCTGCTTCAGGGCGAGATTGTGAAAGCCCGCTATGGAATTTCAACGAGATGTTCTCTGCCTGGACACTCCCGATGGTTGTTAAGGACAAAAGAGTTGCAGCGCCCAGAGTAACTTTTTTGCTTTTAGGATTATTCATAAGTTTATTTCTCAGAGGACAGGGGGATGGATTTTCATCTTGAATCAGTTACGACTTTCGAAAAGGTATTTTTTGCGACACTAAGGGCCTAAATAGCGACATTTGATGAACTTTTAAAAAGTACGTGGCGATGGGTATGTTTTTGTTATCTGACGAAGTAAGGCGAGAGGAAGATTCGCGCCGCGGGACGCTAGAGGCTAAGGTTGTATTAGTAGTAGGCTCATGAGTGAAAATGACAAAGCCATCTCTACCCAGTGCGATATCGAAAAGTTCAGTGAAAGCCGACTGATGTAATACTCGATTGGCTAATACGGCTGAAATTCGTACTTTTACTATAAGGTTTTTAAATAATATAACTATTTTTTAATTTTTAACCAGTCACGTAGGGTTCGTGTAAATTGGTCAATTTGATACAAGATTGGGCAGGTTTTACATGGTTGGGTTTGAGATCTTGTGGTGTTGGTGAATTCTAATTATCCTGATTTTATTGGTTTATTTTTCCATGGCGTGATTTTTGCTTAACAATAACTATGACTTAAAAAATTGAGGTTCATCATGAAGGATAAATTCTCAAGCATATTGAAAAATAAAAACATGGCTTACATTTCTTCGACTGACTCTTTAGGGAAGCCTAAGATAACAAAAAAAGTAGCTTTTATACTGCTAGAGAATTTTTCAATGATGGCTTTCACTGGCGCTGTGGATGCACTCGTTACAACGAATTTAATGCAATCTACTACGATGTATGAGGTCTTGGTGGTGGGTAGCGAGGTGCCTGCAACGGTTTCTGACTTAGGTATTGAGGTAGCCGCGGATTATTCGTTAGACCAGTTCGATGCTACAAGCCTCAATATTGATGTGTTGATTGTATGCGGTGGCCTGCGTGTACTTCCTAAAACAACCCTCCTACTGCGCAGCAAACTGAGGCATGCTGACAGTAAAGACATGATGTTAGGAGGGTTATGGAACGGCGCCTACTTCCTTGCAGAGGCGGGATTATTGAACGGCTACCAGTGTGCTTATCATCCTGATGGCCGCGCGATGATGGCAGAGCAGTTCTGGGATGTATCGGTATCTAGCCGTAGCTTTATTGTGGATCGTAATCGTATCAGCTGTGCCGGGGCGAGTAGCTCATTGAGCATGATGCTTGAAGTAGTCAGAACTGATTGTGGCAATGAGGTGGTCAGTGCAGTTGAAGAGATGCTTAGCTGTGATAAGGGCTTAGACTCCCCAGATATTTCAACGTTAGGTGTCGATCAAAACCTCACTCTGCCAGAAAAATTGAAAATATCACTGCAATTGATGAAAAATAATATTGAAGAGCCTTTATCCATATCCGAAATAGCTAATTGGGTTAATATTTCGAGACGCCAATTAGAACGTATGTTTGGTAATTACGTTAATGCTAGCCCTTCTCGATACTATATGGAACTTCGTCTAACGCGTGCGCGTCAGCTTCTTCAGCAAACTAACAAGCCCGTTGCCGAAGTGGCAGTTGCCACCGGTTTTGTGAGTATCTCTCATTTTCGCAGCTGTTTTTACCAGCTCTTTGAAGTAACACCGGGACAGTTTCGAAAGTCGTGCCAAGCTGGCGAACATTCGATGTGAACTTCTTATTTGAATTCACGATGAATGCACTGAGGCTAGATAAGCGCCACCTTAAAAAGAGAGCCAATAAGGCTCTCTTTAAAAAGTGCAAACGCTGACTTAACCACCCGACCAACCCAACATAATCGGCACGTAAACCACTAATAGCAGCACCCCGATCAGCCCCAGCAGGTAAGGGATGATCGCGCGGGTAATGCGCTCCAGCGGTAGCTGGGTGATTGATGAGGCCACATAGAGGTTGATCGCCACCGGTGGGGTAATCATACCGATGGAGAGCCCCACCACGATAATCAAACCAAAGTGGATCGGATCAATCCCCAGCTGCAGCACCAACGGCAACAGCACCGGGGTGAGGATAATCAGCGCACTGGCGGTTTCGATAAACACCCCGGTGAGCAGAATAATCCCCACGATCAGCAGCATAATCACGTAAGGGTTGGTAGAAAGTGACAGCACGGCCTGGGCAATCGCTCCCGGCACCTGCCAGCTAGACAGCGTCCAGCTCAGCACCGCCGACATGGCAATCACCAGCATAATCACCGCGGTGGTCATCGATGAACGGATCAGCAGCTTATAAATCTGGGGCAGGTTAAGGTCACGATACACAAACAGCGACACCAGCATGGCGTAGTTCACTGCCACCACGGCGGCTTCTGAAGGCGTGAAGATGCCCGAGAAGATACCACCCAGGATAATCACCGGCGTCATCAATCCCCAGCTGGCGTCTTTAAAGGTCGTCCAGATGGTTGCCAGCGACAGCGGCGTACCTTTGGGGTATTGGCGCTTATACGCCTGAGCAATCGCAATGGCCATTAATCCTAGCCCCATCGCCAAACCCGGCAAAAAACCGTTTAAAAACAGCTTGGAAACGGACTGCTGAGCGATCACCGCGTAGATGATCATCGGCACCGAGGGCGGAATCACCACCCCGATGGTGCCGCTGGCGGCGATCAAGCTGGCTGCCGATGCCGGGTCATAGCCTTTACGCTTGAGCTCCGGCACCAGGCTGGAACCCACTGCTGCGGTGGTCGCGGCGCCAGAACCGGAGATGGCCGCAAAGAACATGCCCGCCATCACCGAAACCACCGAAAGCCCGCCGCGCATAAAGCCGACTAACGAATCGGCAAAGCTGACCAGTTTTTCGCTCACCTTACCCTGGGCCATTAAATCCCCAGCGAGGATAAACATCGGGATAGCCACCAGGGCAAAGGAGTTGATGCCCTGGAACATCTGCTGGGTGACCACCATCAGCGGCACACCGGATTGATAGAGCGCATAGAGCGTGCTGGCGCCAATCGCAAAGGCAATTGGCACGCCCAGCAGCATAAACAGGAAGAACAGCCCAAACAGCAGCAGCGTCATAGCGACTCCTCCTGGGGCTGGGAGGTCTCACCGTTAATCAGCAGCTCGATGATATCGACCAGCGCATACCACGCCATAATCGCCGCACAGATCGGCATCACCGCGTAGACGTAAGTCATCGAAAGCCGCAGCGAGGCGGATTTCTGAAAGCTCTGTACCTGCATATAGCGGTAGCCGATAACGATCAGCGTGATCATAAACGCCAAAACAATCAGCAGGGCGGCAAGCCGGGCGATTTGGCGCAGGCGGCCGGGCAGGGCATCCACCACAAAGGTCACGGCAATATGCCGCCCGCGCTGAAACGCCAAGGTGCCGGCTAAGAAGGTGATCCACACCAGCAGAAAGCGGGCGACCTCCTCAGTCCAGCCCACCGCGGTGAATAGCACACGAGAGACGATCTGCAGGGTAATCACCCCAATCAGCGCCGCCATGCCCGCAAAGACCACGGGCTGTAGAATGGCGTCCAGAAAGCGTTCAGTACGCTGTAGCAACATTACCAATGGGTGCGTGTGAGTGGGCACTTACTTCACTTCCTCCTGGATGCGTTGCAGATAGTCGCCGAACTGATCACCATACTTTTCATACACCGGGGCAACGGCTTCCTGAAATGCGGCGATATCGGGCGACTCATTAATTTCCATACCTACCTCAGCTAATTCGGCTAACTGCTCTGCTTCCATGATGGCATTTTGTTCTCTGGCATAGCTAGAAGCTTCGCTGGCGGCATCGAGTACGATCTCCTGAACCTCCTCTTGAAGGCCGTTCCAGGCGGGTAAACTCATAATGAAGATCGCTGGCGCATAGATATGCCGTGTCATGGTGAGGTAGTCCTGGGTTTCCGCCAGGTTAAAGGCATGGATGGCGTTAACCGGGTTTTCCTGACCATCAATCGTGCCTTGTTGCAGGGCGGTCAGCGCTTCTGTCCACGCCATGGGCACGGCATTGGCGCCGAGTTCCCGGAACGTATCCACATAGACTTCGTTCTCGATGACGCGCAGTGTCAGGCCTTCGAGATCCTGGGGCGCATTAATCGCGTGCTGACTATTGGTGATATTGCGAAAGCCGCGCTCAGCAAATGCCAGCCCTTTAAGGTTCACATCCTCTAATTTGCCCAGTATTTCCTGGCCGATCTCACCATCCAGCACGGAGTAGGCAGATTCGGCGGTAGGGAAGAGGAAAGGCAGCTCAAACACCGAGAACTCATCAACGAAATTGGCCACGGGCCCGTTGGTGATTACGCCCATATCGACGGTGCCGATCTGCATACCTTCCAGAATGGTGCGCTCGTCGCCCAGAGAGGCGTTGGGGAAAATCTCTACGGAGACCGCACCGTCGGTCTGTTCACTGACTAACTGCAGAAAGCGTTCGGCGGCGATATGGTAAGTATCTTCTGTATTCACCACGGTCGCTAAGCGCAGGTTGGTAGGGGTTATTCCCTCGGCGTGGGCCATGAGCGGTAAACCAAGCAGGCCAGCGCATAGTAATGTCAAGTTTAACTGTTTGAATTTACTTGTATAACAGGATGCGGCGTGAGCGGTGAAGCGGGCGTTGTGATTCACATTATCTCCTAGTGATGGCTGTTCTTATTGTCTTATTGGGCTTCATCTATATCACATCGAACTAACAGGGCAAATTACTTATTTTCATTCCACTATTCGCGATAATAATCCAAAAAATCTTTATAGATCTGGGGCTTGAGAGTGGTGATGGTTAGCGCTAGCCTGCAAACATTACGATTGATTAAATGCCTTGGAAGGTAATTGTAAGGCCTAGTCGGTGGCTAAGTCTTGCTACCCATGGCAACGCCAGCTAAAACAGGAATAACCAATGGATAAGTTGCTTAACGACCTAGTAGCGGTAGTCGGCCCAGAAGGCGTGCTGCTTGGGGAAGATGTCTCCCAGCGTAGCGTCGACTGGTTTACCGGGGCGCCCTGTCGTGCCAAAGCCATTGTAAGGCCCCGCAACACCGAACAGCTTAGCAAAGTCATGGCCTTATGCTATCAGGCCGACCAGTTGGTGGTGACCCATGGCGGCATGACCGGCATTGTGCACGGGGGGGAAGCCAGCCCCGAGGAGCTGGTGGTTTCCTTGGAACTGATGAACCAGATCGAAGAGGTCGACCTGGTCGGCTCTACGATTCAGGTTCAGGCCGGGGTGACGCTCCAGCGTGTGCAGGAAGCCGCGGCGGAGATTGATATGCAGTTTCCGCTCGACCTTGGCGCCCGGGGCTCGTGCACCATTGGCGGCAATATCGCCACCAATGCAGGCGGCATACGGGTCATTCGCTACGGCATGATGCGCCAGCAAGTGCTGGGGCTGGAAGCCGTACTCAGCGACGGCACCGTGGTCAGCTCGCTGAACAAAATGCTCAAAAATAACGCTGGCTATGACCTCAAACAGCTATTTATCGGTAGCGAAGGCACGCTGGGTATCGTCACCCGCGCAGTACTCCGGCTGCAGCCACATATGCCCAGCGAGCAAACCGCATTGGTTGCGGTGCCCTCCTTCGATGCCTTGACCCAGCTGTTACGCAGGGTCTCCCAAGAGCTCGCCAATAGCCTTAGCGCCTTCGAGGCGTTGTGGAATAGCCACTACAAGCTGGTGACCACCGAGAGCGGCAAGCACGCGCCCCCGCTGGCCGACGACTCGCCTTTCTACGCGATCATCGAAACCCTGGGGCTTGATGATACCCAGGATGCAGAGCATTTCTCAGAGATTCTGCAAAAGGCGATGGAAGACGGCTTGATCACCGATGCCGTGCTGGCCAGTTCCGGTGCCCAGCGCCAGGGTATCTGGGCGATCCGAGAGGATATCGAAGTGCTGGTGCACCAGCTGAAGCCGATGTTCTCCTATGATATCAGCCTGCCGATTCCTCATATGGACGCGTACGTTGATACCCTGGAGCAACACCTCAAGGCGCAGTTTCCCCAAACAGGTAAAATGATAGTGTTCGGCCATCTTGGCGATGGCAACCTGCACATCATGATCACGGTGCGTGACGACAGCTCGCAAAGCCGCCGCCAAGTGGAGCAGTTGGTTTATTCCCCCCTGAAAGAGTACGGCGGCTCGATCTCTGCCGAACATGGCATTGGCCTCGAAAAACGCGACTACCTCAGTATTTCCCGCTCCAGCGAGGAGATCGCTTTAATGAAGCGCATGAAAGTCGCACTGGATCCCAAGCTACTGTTGAATCGAGGCAAAGTCGTGGCGGTGGAGTGAGTTTGGCGGTTTGATTAAGGGTCGCCCAGGGCGGAGGGGGCTGGTGTCATCAGCTCCCGGGTTAACTGCCGCAACCAGTGTATGCCAGGATCGTGATCCTTTCTTTCATCCCAGCACAGGCAGACTTTGAACGCCGGTACGTCCAGGGGCAGAGCGTAGAACTTCAAGCTATTGTTGCGGCAAATGACCCTGGCCGCGCTCTCTGTCACCACACAAAGCAGTGCTGTGGACACCAATATTTCCTGCAGCGGGTTGATGTAGGGCGTCTTGGCGACGATTTTCCGCTCTAACCCCAGCTCCCTCAGTTTTTCATTAATTAACAGCGGGCTGTCTTCACGATGGGACAAAGCGACCTGGGGGGAGTTTAAAAAAGCCTCAAGGGTAATGGCGCTGCTCTCGCCATGAAATGTCGCATCACCCACACAGCCAATCACATCGTCAAACAGGTACTCATGATGAGAGGTGAGCGGCAAGGTTTCGAACTGCACCACCGCCAGGTCGATATCGTGCTCTTGAAGGACTTGTTGAGCACCTTCTGCGCTCGCGATGCGCGTGGAGAGCATGTTGAAACACAAATCTGGCGCGTGTTCCAAGCAGTGCTGAATAAGCTTGGGTTGTAGCTGTTGGCTGACATAGTCCACCAAACTGACCCGAAACTCCCGCTTTGATGTGGCAGGCGAAAACTCGTTACTACTGTGAACTGCCTGATCAAGGTAGAACAGCCCTTTGGCTACAGCTGCATCCATCTGCCGGGCAAGCGGGGTCGGTTGCATGCCGTCCAATGTCTTGATGAAAAGCGGGTCGTCCATTAATAGGCGGAGCTTTTTCAGCGAGTGACTAACGGCCGGTTGCGTCAGGCAGAGCGCTTGTGCGGTGAGCGTCAAACTCCTTTTCCAATACAGCGTGTGAAAAACCAATAGTAAATTGAGGTTTATCTTATTGAGCCTGTTCGCTAGCTTCGTATGGGTGGTGTCAGCCATCAGGCGTGTCTCTTGATTGGAAGGGCCGTCCCGGCGCGGGAACGGCCCTCAGCCCCTGCTGTAAAAGCACTGTATCTAATGTCGGGCTTGCCTCTATGGGAAGCGAATTACTTGAGTGCTTCCTGGATGCGCGGCAGGTAATCACCGAACTGTTCGCCGTACTTCTCATATACCGGCGCAACGGCGGCTTGGAAGGCCTCCATATCGGGATCGTCGTTGATCTCCATGCCCGCATCGCGCAGAGCCTGCAGTTGTTCGCTTTCCATCTCTGCATTCACCTGGCGCTCATGCTCCGCTGCTTCCTGTGCCGCCGCTAGCAGTACCTCTTGGGCATTTTCAGGCAGTTGGTTCCAGGCGGGCATACCCATCACAAAAATCGCTGGCGCATAGGTGTGGCGGGAGAGGGTCATGTAGTTCTGGGTTTCATCCAGGTTGAACGAGTGAATCACGTTCACCGGGTTCTCCTGACCGTCGATAGTGCCTTGCTGCATGGCGGTGAGCGCTTCCGTCCACGCCATGGGAATCGCGTTGGCGCCCAGCTCGCGGAAGGTGTCGGTGTAGACCGGGTTCTCCATTACGCGGATGCGCAGGCCGTCCAGATCTTCCGGCGAGTTTACGGCACGCTCGCTGTTGGTCAGGTTGCGGAAACCGCGTTCGGCGTAGGCCATACCTTTCAGATTCACCTCAGAAAGCTTATCGAGCAGCTCCTGGCCAATCGGGCCATCGAGCACCTCATAAGCGGCTTCCGGGGAGGGGAACAGGAACGGCAGTTCGAATACCGCCATCTCTTCGACAAAGTTGGCTACCGGCCCGTTGGTGATCACGCCCATATCCACGGTGCCGATCTGCATGCCTTCCAGCAGCGTGCGCTCGTCACCCAGTGAGGCGTTGGGGTAGATCTCGATATCTACCTTGCCGTCGGTGCGCTCTTCTACCAGCTCTTCAAATTTGGTGGCGGCAATGTGGAAACCATCCTGCTCGTTGACCACGTGAGCCAAACGCAGAGTGACGGGATCCATATCAGCAAAATCAGCGGCGTTCGCGGCGCTCACCAGCGCCAGTGAGATGCCCAGTGCCAGCGTGCTACGTGCAAATGTTTTCATATTATTGTGTTCCCAATGGACTAAGGTGCAGAAGTGCTCCCAAAGCATGCACCACACCAGGGAAAATGGTCAATTGACTAAAGGTACTCAAGCGCCATACGGCTGGACACAGCGCCCCTGCACAGTTACGATACGCACCCACAAGCGCCCGTAGCTCAGTTGGATAGAGTATCGGCCTCCGAAGCCGAGGGTCGCAGGTTCAAATCCTGCCGGGCGCGCCATAATTTCAAGGGCTTACGTTAATGCGTAGGCCCTTATTTTTTGTCTGTGACCACCCTGTGACCAAGTCGTGGCCATAACCTCTTCATTACCTGCCTGATATGTCTATTCGATTATGACCTTTGGCTTTTTCTTGCCACTAGTATGGTCACAAGTGTACGTTTTCTTCGATTCACTAAAATTAAGCACTATGGTAGCCTGAAATGACCTTCGGCCTTTGAGACGTATTGGACACAGTGCCATTCTTCGTGATTGTCAAACCAGGGATGAGAAAACAACGTGCAGTTTAAACGGTTGCTAGACACCCTTGCTAGGTCGTCAGCTCAAGCGGTCACCACGCTGGGGCAGGGACAAAAAGAACAAGATGAGCTAAAAAACTACCTCTACGTTGAAACTGAAATCGAGAAAGATTTCAGAAGATTACTGGACTCCAACCCGACACCGGATACTGTGATTTTTCTATGCGGCTCATCCGGCGACGGCAAGTCAGAGATTCTCAAGCGTTATTACGAAAGTTACTCGAACAATTTCAGGTTTCATTTAGACGCGACGCATGCCTTTAAGCCAGATCAAAATGCGATTGATGCTCTTGATCAGCTGTTCGATGAGCATCATCAATCTGCGAAGCCATTGGTTATCGGCATCAATGTTGGAATGCTATTCAATTTCTCGTCGCAAGGGGCTGCACGACACGAGGAAATCAAGAACGCAATTGAATCCTACCTGCAGAATGGGAAACAGGCTGCATCCTCATACGGGTTCCTGAACTTTGAGCAATACCCAAAATTCAGCATTGAGAACGGAAAGGCCGGGTCGAGCTTTATTAGTGAACTGATTTCGCGCGTAGTTGCTTCCACTGAAAATAATCCGCTACATCTGGCATATCTGGATGCGGTGCAAACGGATCCCAGCAAACTGACGCTGAACTATGAGTTGCTCAAACACGAGAAGGTGCGTGATCGTATAGTCCACCTGCTTCTTTCTGCTAGGTTAAAGTTTGATCAATTTCTTTCTGCGCGGGCCCTGCTTGATTTCGTACACCATTTGGTCTGCGGTCCCAGCTTACTTTTCAACAATCTATTTGTGGCTGGCCATAATGATTTGAGTGACATTATCAGCCACTTTGACCCATGTACGATTAGGTCTCGGAGTATTGACCAGTTTCTCATACAGCATCCTCTAGGCATAAGAGAGGCGGCTTTCGATGATTTCCAGAATTCAGTGCAGGAAACCCTTGGCGTAGTCGACATTGAGTCGGCTGGTTGGTTGCGATTTTTCTACCTGTTTCAAGATATCGCCATTGGGAATGAATTTCATCAACAGTTTCAAAAGGATTTTGAACAGCCGCTCTACGACAGATACATTGAGATTTGGCGTTTACATAAAAGCTATGATGGAAGCGCTGAGGAGCGTAAAAAGCTGAGAAGTTTCTATAAGAATGAGCTTTTATCGGCACTGGTTCGATTTGGAAATAGGTTGGATCCGTCATTAACTGCAAAGCAGCACTTATTTTTGTGCTCCAGAAATGGCGTCTTTGTTTCGGCAGTTGCCAATATTAAACCTGACCTTAAAAGAATTGAAAATGAAGAGGTGGCTAATATCCACGAGTTTCCGGTTTGTCTTAAGGTTGGTGATGAAACACTTAAAAAGTTTAATGTAAATCTTAGTTTTTATGAGTTGGTTTCTAAAATAAACGATGGCTATAGACCAAATAAACACGATAAAAATACGATCGTGATTTTGGAGGAGATCGTCGACGACGTAATAAAAGCCATCATTGGTTCAAACAAGTTAATGCTTTCAGATGGTAGTCAACACGTTTATCTTACAAATGAAATTGAAGGCAGTGAGATTGTCGTCGGAGGTGTCGAATGAGTATTTCCGATAACTTGCTTGTGCTGGATGAGCAAGAAATTAAGGGCGTAAACTTGGTTAACCATTTTCTGCCGTTTCGATCTCAGACATCTGGCCTTGATTTCGAAGCAATAGCTGGAAGCATATTGAAGGCGGCGCTTCAAAAGCGGCTCGAAAATGGTTCAACGTTAGAAAGCTTTAAATCTTACTTTTTTGAAAGTTTGCAGTGTAAACTTACGGATCAGGAAGTTCAGCCTCTTATCGAAAAAATGTATTTCGATGATAATGCGGCCGGTTTGTTTAAAGTTTCGCCGGAGTTTCTAATTTTTAAATCAGCGCAGGCTGAGGCGTCTACTAATAAACATATTGCGCAAGTTTTTATCGGTTTCATTTGTAACTCGGGCCGAAGCTTTTCGAAGCTCAGTAGTGAAGTGAATTTCTTAGAGCAAGAACTTGTTGAAGCGTTCCAGCAGCGATTGACTGATTGTAAAGAAGATCCCGTTGAGAGTCCTTATCTTCCATTTATGGCCGAACTCTTTGCTCAAGATCTGGGCTTTCTTTTAGAGCACCCCGGATATTTCCTTGACAACCTTAGAGTGTTCTTTAGTCTTTACACATTTATGTATAGCTCTCAGTTGGCATTAAATATCAACGATTGGACGGAGAAGCCTGTTAGTAAACCACTTTTCTTCATTCTTGATACCGAGAAGGCTAGCTTAGAGCGAAATCAGGTTAGAGAAGCTTTTCGACACTTGAGGATAAAAGCTTTCGATCTATTCCCAGTCCTTTCTATGCTTGAATACCTGAATCAACCGAAGGATAAGAAAGCGAAAAAATTTCCGCTTTGGAAGTTTTTTCTAGAGATCAACGAAATGGATGCGTTACAGCGAAATAACGTTAATGAATCACTGGTAAGGTTCTGCGAAAGATATCGAGAAAAAAGGAAACTTCCACCCTTTGAAGAGTACCCTCAAACAACGAAAGAACTGATTGAGGTACTTAGTATAACTGCCAAGGAAATCTTTGGAACAAAAGGTACGAACCAAAACGATGTAAACAATAGGTATGTTAACGCATTTGTGAATGAAATTGCACCGCACTTTGTCCAGGTGAGAGGTCGCTCAGGGAGAGTGCTGACCATTTCTCAAGATTATCTACTTCTACTCACAAACCTAGCTATCGGTAGTAGAAAGCAGGTTCAGTTCCAAGAGCTGCTTCAGGAGTTTAGAAAACGTGGGGTCTGGTTTGACAGGCAGTCAGAGCAAGCGATCATCAGGTTTTTGGAGCGAATTGGTAACGTCGAGCGAATGAGCGATAGCGGAGATGCGGTTTATGTCCGAAAAACACTTTGAAGCCTTCTTGGTAAGCAACCTACGTGGTTGGCTTCAGTCCCGTATAGAAGCGGGCGCCCGGTATCAGTTCAAGTCACCAGACCCAGAAAATACGAATGCCCTTGTCTCTGAGTTGCTAACGCGGAGCGATGGTCAACTACGCTATGGCGAGCATGAACTCTCATATCTCGAAGTTAATGATGTGCGTTTGCTGGTGGCAGGGCATTTGGAGCAACCTGATATCGAGAATGGTTGTTATACGGAAAACTATATATCAAACCTGCGAGATACCGTGGCGGCTCAGATGCCTCCTTTCGAGGGATGCGCTTTGCTGATCGTGCATAACAGCCTCCTTGATACCCTGATTAATAGTGCGTTCGACTTGGCTCAGGGCGACGCTGTTTGGTCGCCGCGTCAAACGAAAAATGAGCTGGATCTCATGATATCTGGTGGGCTTGAGAATCAAGTTGCTTCCCGGTGTCTCTTAGAGCACCAAGCTCGGATAATCACAGAAGAAGGCTCCAGTGTATTCGGATTTCGGCACCTCCATGATGCATTGCTAAACGGAGACTTGCGTTTCCAGGAACTAGGGCTGTTCAACGACCCTCAGGTGTTAAGCAACTCAAGCGAGAAGCAGGTAGCGCGCCGACTGGAGTCGAATCGACAGCTAAGAGAAGAGATAGAGTTTGCTGTTGAGCATTTCCCGAATGACCTGGAAGACAAGCTGACTAAGTTTGGATCAAAATTCATACAAGAACATTTTGGAGGAGGAGCCGAGGTTCCCTGGACCGAACTCAATTACCAAGAGTTTCGAGACGAGGAGGAGCTCCAGAAAAAGCTGACTCTCGACTATGGAGGGATCGAGGTTAAGGGCTGCGAAATTGACGTACGAGACAAGAAAGATACCTCGGCAGGGAGGCGAGATAAGCATCTGATTATTGAAGTTCCGAGTGGTCAGGGCATGTTCAGTTTCAAGATCAAGTTCGTTGGTCAGCGATTAGAAAAAAAGGAGCTTTTGGTTACCCCAAAAGCCATGTCTGACGTTATTGACATTGATTTCTCTTTTAGAGGTGATAAGTCGACATTCACTATTTCGGGATCATGCAGTGTTAAACCTGGATTTTTTAGCCTGAGACTCAATCGAGATTCTTCGAACGAAAAATACAGCTTCCATTGCCTGGTCGTCCAACAGGGAGACTTTCATCTGTCTGCCTTTGAGAATCGCTTTCTCATCGATAGAAAGAGGAGAGCGCTCGTACTTCAGGCAGACCAGCATTGCCTTGACGTTAATCCTGACCTAACCACCGAAGCGGTGTTATCCGACAGTGGTGAAACAATTGATATAAATTCGGTGGGAAAGGTCGATTTCGATCAGCTCTATGATGAGTCTGATGAAGTTAATTTCACCCTGGCGAATGGTGACAGATCACTCTTTGTACTCGTCGAAGGTGAACCGAGCAAAGAAGCACTTCGGCTACCAGTGATTTTTGATACAAGCCGATTTGCCAGGCTTTTTAAAGACGATAATTTCAATGGTGTGTATCGGCCAGGAAAAGAGACGGTTGTCTTCGATAATCAAGAATCGGGGCCAGTATTCTTTCGAAAAGCTTTGCTTCAGGCAGAGTCTGCTTTCGTTAATGAAGAGTACATTGAATGGGACAATGATCGACGCAAAGGAATTCCACTTTCAAGCCTTTCGCTCTCCGATGACAGAATATATCAAGCTTACTTGGCCCTTGTTACTTACTTTCAAGAGCGTAAAACGTTGCCCTCCTTGGCCAGCTGGGGGCCTGAACTTGTTGAACTCGGTAAAGAGTATATTCTGGCTTGCGTTGATTACTTAGAGAAAATTCAGACGGGTAAGCCGCTCGATAGCTCGGAACGGCTGGTGATTCGCACCGGGCTGGCAATAGTTGAGGAGCGTCAATTTTTTACTCCGTTCCATCCGCTGGTCATGGCCTACTATCTGAGTTTAGTTGAAGAGATTGTTGAAGATGGAGAGGCGCGTAGCTTTCGTGAACTACCAGAGGTTACTAAAGGACGATTAAATGCACGGGGATTGATCCCTCATCTTTTCGACAGAGATAATCGTTATAGCTATACACAGGCAGTACCAGAGAATCCTCTCTGGTTGGAGGTAGTGGCACATCAGGATACAAGCTTCGATTTTGTGATAAACCTTGTAAAGCACAAGATTGAGGAGTTCACGTCTACATTTGAGCAGCTATTCTGTCAGGTCGATGATGCCCCGCTGCTGATTAACTCCGTTAACAACGCAGAAAACGCAGAGTTGTTCAGAGGGCTGGTGTCCTACTATCAGGCGAACTTACTTGGTGGTCGTCACATACACGTCAATCTCTACGACGAGAAGCTTGTCGAGACTGAGTTTGATGTTTTCGCTGAGATGGGGATGTATGACGCAATCAAAGAACGTTATGGACTCGATCGGGGAGCTGCACGTCGTAATGCCGATGCGGTAATTGATTTGCTGCGGACAAGGCTAACGTTTAGCAAGTTTCAGCATAACCATGTGGAAGAGCAGGCTTATGCTCACCTGACATTCTTCAAGAATGATCAGAAAGTAGAAGCTGTGGACAACAACATAGATGAACACCTCTCGGGTGTAGCCTGTGCTGGACTGTTGTCAGGTGAGTCTTCGAGGAGTGAAGGCGACCGATACTTCACGGCATTTGGCTTGAAAGGTGTCGATTACAATTCTTTACCTCACTTGAAGCTAGCCAAGTTGATAGGAACGCTTTGGCGCCCCTCTCAGTCGAAGAATGATGTCTATCATGATCATTCGGCTACTAGCCTTGCGGTGAGTCAGGAGTTTATGTCCTTGCTGGAGCGCTCTTACGATAGTTCGGTATGGACGACCATTATAGATCCAAAGGTCACGCTGAAGTTTTTTGAAGCCACCGAAGGCGTGATCCTGATTCACTACTCTGATCAATACACAAGCTCGTCGGGTTATGATGCGATCACTGTTACTAAACAAGTTGATCTGTATAAGAATGTCCTGGGCAATGCCGGTAATGAATTGATTCGAGAGTTCAATGCATTCAATGGTGAATGGCTGCTCAGACTGATTACCGACTACTCGAAAGAAAAGATTGCGAAAGAAGGCATTATCGGTACCTATAAAATCGTTAGTGCCCTTTTGGCCGAATCAGATATCACGTGGATTCCTATCTCTGTCGCCGAGATGATAAGAGTGGCTGGCAATATTGGCCTTGCAATGACCGATAGTGATTTCTCGCGCCACAATCGCAAGATTAAAAAAGGTGCAATTTCTGACGACATCTTGTTCGCAGGTTTTAGGGAAGGCCAGCTCTACCTTTTACCTGTGGAGGTAAAAGCCGGGGGCCGCCCTGATTTCTCCAAAGCGAGAGAGCAGGCGCTTGAGTTGAAGCGATACATGGAAGAAGACCTCCTGGGGCCGGATACGCTTGCGTCGCGTCTCTATCGCGGACTATTCATTCGCCAGGTGCTTCTTCAAATCGAGAAGTATCAGTTGTATCAAGTGTTCGAGGATAGCCATTTTGCGGACTTCCTTAACCATCGCGAAGAGTGGCTAGAAGGGCAGTATGGAATTGGTCAGCTGCAGAATTATCCCTGCGCCATGGTCGTTGCTCATATCAATAATGAATCCTGTTTTGAAGAGAAGTACGAGCTCACGGAGGGTGTTCTACAGGCTGAAATACCGATGGGGCTTCTCGATAAGCTGGTAAGAACCCCTTACCAAGAACTCAAAGGGAAAATCGACAATTCCTCACTTCTTCACGTGCCCAAGAAATATTTTCTGCAGCCTTTCACTGAACAAGAGCTGACAGACGTGAAAGAAGATACAGCGAAGGAGTCTGGTTCTAATCAGTCGGAAACAGTTATGTACCCGTTTTCAAAGCAAGATAGTGGTGTCTTCCCTACTGCGGCTGATGATCCTTCCGAAGAGAGAGTAAACAATTCCGTACCTGGAACACCCGCCGAGCCACTCAAGGTCGAGTTTGGCAAGGATGTTCAAAGCGGTGAGGTAATCTATTGGGAGCCTACGAATACCGAAAAGCTCTTCAATACGAATACCGGAATTATTGGCACGATGGGTACAGGGAAGACGCAATTCACTAAGTCCTTAATTACTCAGCTTGTTCGTAATCAAAATCATAACGTTGACGGAGCCCCGATAGGGATACTGATCTTCGACTACAAGGCTGACTACGTTAAAGACGATTTTGTACAGGCGACTAATGCCAAGGTTTTCGAACTTGACTGCTTACCCTTCAATCCATTTGCCTTGTTTGGAGACAAGAAAAAGCTACCTGTGCATGTTGCTGGTCAGTTCATTTCATCGATGACAAAGTCTTATAACCTGGGTGTAAAGCAGCAAAGTAAATTGCGAACGGTGATCAAGAATGCCTATGAATCTGCCGGTATTTATTCGAATGACGAGAGCACTTGGAATAGACCTGCTCCAACCCTGGAAGATGTGTGGGCTGCATTTCAGGAGCAGGAGAAGATGGACCACGACTCCTTATACGCAGCTCTCGAAGTACTATCAGCTTATGAGATCTTTGAGCCGGACACGAGTAAGACTCAGTCACTCTATGACCTAATAGATGGTGTCACCGTCATCAATCTTTCGGGATACGATCGAACCATCCAGAACCTAGTTGTCGCACTGACGCTAGATCTTTTCTATACACAGATGCATCAGCAAGGTAGCTCGAAACTTGACGGTAACTTTCGCCAGATCTCTAAAATGATTCTGGTCGATGAAGCCGATAATTTTATGTCTCAGGACTTTGAAAGCTTGAAGAAGATATTGAAGGAAGGACGGGAGTTTGGCGTTGGAACTATCCTTTCAACACAGGAACTGACGCACTTCAAAACCGGCGACAATGACTACTCAACGCTTATCCTCTCTTGGGTGATTCACCAAGTAGCCAATATTAGATCCCAGGAAATCAAGGCCATCTTCAATACGCAGACCAAACAAGATGAAGAGTACTTTATGGGACAGATCCGTAAGCTACCAAAGCATTACAGTCTATGTGTAGATGGAAAGAAGAAGGTCGCCAAGGTGAAAGATTTGGCATTTTGGGAATTAAAACAGTGAGCTGGCGTGTGAGAATGACAGGCAAGTATGATCGATTTATAGAAAATGGCCATACACAAACATCGTTAGCTTGTTTTTGGATGCTTCTTGGCTCTTTTTTGCCAATTATAGTGGATTCGGCTATTAAAAGTTGGGCTCTTCCAATGGGATATTTGGATGCTTTTTGGGGTAACCTAAAGGGAGGAGAAGTGTTTATTTTAACCACTGCAATGATAACACCTTTCTTTTTTCTTCTTTTAAAGAAGGTTGCGGGTCAAGTTAAAGTGCAATTCAAGTTTTTTTCATTTGTTTTTATTTTTTCATTGATTTCTTTGGTTGGTGGTCTTCTTAGCTTTTCATATTTTAGAATTGGTGAAATAGTTAACTCAGGAGAGGTTGAGTTAGGAGATGGAGCTAAAGATTATCTTAATGGGCTTTTTGGGTATGATTTAAGTTGGTTTGGTGTGTGCGTGTATGGGATTTCTCTCATTGTTTGGTATTACGCATCCTATCATGATAGATACCCTGGCGAGTCGTATAATGAGGCTGTCTCTTCCAGTCAAAAAAATCTAAACGATAAAGTTTTTAGTAAATAGGGTTGGCGAAATGGCGTATTCCGTAAAGTTTGATGCAATAAAGGTAAGTCAGCCTGTTGGTGATTTCTACTGTGGAGTCATGAAAGCTTCAGATGTTACTCGAATTTCAGAGGCCGACGTAAGAAAAATTCAACATGACGATGTTGGTAAATATCTTGGCATACAGAGAGAGTTAAAGCTTGACAGGGTCAAAAAAATAAGTTCATACATAAAAGGAATTGACGCAACCTTCCCGAATTCAATAATTCTCTCAATTAATGAAGAAAATGTAAGCTGGGACGAAGGCTCGAAAGTTATAACTTTGTCATCTAACGAGGGTGAGGATGATAAAATTGCTTCGATTTTGGATGGGCAACATCGATTAGCAGGTTTCAATGACGATAACTTCGAATTTAAGAATTCCGATGGCTCGACTTCTCCTTTTCAGCTTTTGGTAACTATTTTTGTCGGTGCTGATGTGTCAACACAGGCAAGTATATTTGCAACCGTAAACCTCGCTCAAACTACTGTGAATAAAAGCTTGGTTTATGACTTGCAGGCGTTAGCCGAGGCAAGAAGTCCAGAAAGAACGTGCCACGATATTGCTGTCGTTCTAAATGCTGAAGAGAAAAGTCCTTTTTATAGGTCAATAAAAAGGTTAGGTGTTGCAACTCCTGGTGTGAAAGGCGAGTTTCTAACTCAAGCAACTTTTGTCGAGAATGTTGTGAAACTTATATCGCCTGATCCGAAAGCAGATAGGAACCACTTTCTGGCGGAATCTAAGTTTTGGAGAAAAAACGAACTATCACATTTAGATCAAACGAGCTTAGAAAAACATTTCTTTAGGATGGCATTCGTTAAAGGTCGAGATGAAGTAATAGCCTCAAACCTCCTAAATTTTTTCGATGCTATTAGTAAAAAATGGCCTATAGCTTGGTCTAAAGAAGAGAAACGATCTTCTTTAAATAAAGCTATCGGTTTTAATGCCTTAATTCGTGTATTTAAAGATCTATATAGAATAAAAAATCCAAGCTTTGAATGGGATGCAGTTATTAGTGTTGATATTTTCACGAAAATATTTTCGAGGTGTGATTTGGATGATCAGTTCTTTATAGATTTAGAGCCGACAAGTAGATCATCTAAAGTTATTTATGATTCGATATCTGAATTTTATAATTGAAGGGTTATGTTCAGATTTACAGTTCTTAACTACATGTATTGTCGCTAATTTTCAGTCATTGAAGTAAGTGATATTGTGGATGCTCTGCTTATGTTAAGTGCAGAATGATTTTTTTAGGGAGTTATGGTAGACATCTTTAGAATCGACGTAGATGCCCGCTAAAATGGACGGGCATATGTGAAAAAGTAAAAAAATGGAGATGAAGAAGCACATGATTCTAAAGTTTCTTCGCGAAGAATGTGTGTATGTCAATTAGATTTTTCACGTGCCCCATCTTATGCAAACCGCTATCAATTAATGAACGGAGAATATCCTGAATGTCAAAATCGATTCCTTGCTCCGCACAGAACTGCCGGATTAATGCCTCGTATATTTTTTCCTGATCACCAAATAGCACGTCGCGATTAATGACGTGAATTTGATCGGGCTTACTCTCATTAATCGCTGCAGTTTGGATATCACGTAACGCTAACGAAATTGCCATGCGTGCAATAATATTAGGTGTTAGGCGCGTTCTTGTTTGCATGTATTGCAAACGATCCCAGGTTTTCTTACTCAACTGGATGCGGAAGGGAATCATATTAGCTCGCCTCCTGCTCTTGCCAGAAATAGCCTTCACGAACCCGAGTTGCTCCTGCTTTAGAGTCATATTCGAGCTTATAGGCACGCGAAATATCTGGTGAGAGAGCTGTATAAAATGCTTCATCGACCTCCGTATCTGTGGATAGAACAATCATTTGATGACTCGCGGTTGGAAAATAACCTTCGATTAGCTTTGTTCGATGCTCTGAGTCTAGTCGCCCTAGAGGGGTATCAACGATCATCGGCAGTTGGCGTCCTGAGGTCTTTGCCAACGCTTCGAGCACTGCGATTGCAAAAATCTGCTTTTCTCCGGCTGAAAGCTCATCTTTTGCAATTCCTCGGCCTTTACTGGAGAGAAGACTTACATGAAAAGTTTGGGGATCAATGCGGATCTGCAGTTCCAAGTCTTCCTTACGTGCAAGCTTTGAAAAGCATTCCGTGAACTGTACTTCAAGATCCTGAATTTTAGCTTTAGCTGTCTGGTCTACATAGTCGTTTAGAAGGCCATTCGCATTATTTATGTAGTCGAGTACACGTTTTTGGTCGCTCAATTTCGCAGCTGTTTCGTAAAGCCGATCAAGTCTACGGGCAACATCAACAGCCTCGTTCGCAGTCTCTTTACCTGATTTTCGAAGGGTATCGATTTCAGCGTCTAGCCTGCCAAGTTTTTGCTGTAGTTGCTGAAGATTCTCAAAATCCGTAGCGATCAGTGAGTCGTCTGGTGCGCGTGCTAGTGAAGCACCTATCTCATCGAGGGCGGCTTCAATTTTTTCTAACGACGCGAATAACGTTGATACTTCTTTACGCTGCTTTCGAGCCTGATTAAACGTAGTGAAAAGGTGACCTGCTTGGGAAGGTGTCAAATCATGAATTGGCTGATCGAGGCTCCGATCTTTTGAAGATAGGTTAAGCGTATCTAATCCATTGAGAACTATGCTTAAAGTATCTTCCGATAACTTTGAGTCAAGCGACTCAATTAGTTTTGTACGATACTCTTCATGAATTCTACGCTCCTGAAGAAGACTGTGGAGATTTAGGTCGCTCTCTATTTGGGTCTCCGTCCTTGCACAGAACTCCTCTGCAAGTGCGATAGGCGCCGCATCTGATACTAGGCTATTAATCTGAGAAACTAGATGTTCCCGTTTATCTTGCAGTTCTGATAATTCATCTACGAGCTGCGTTCGAGAGGCAGAAAAGTGTCCACCTCTATCATCAATCCCTTTTTGGATCTTATTCGCTCGATCCTGAATCTCAGCACGTTGAGCACGAGCCGTGGTGATCTCTTGTCGAATTGACTCGACACGAGTACGGCAATCCTGGAGGTTGGATTGTTCGGAATCTATTTGAGCTTGAATCTCTTGAGCTGATGATCGTTTGGTCAGGTTGCGGTTGAGAACCGTCAAATCGCCAGAAAGCCTTTCAACTACATCCAGGCCCAGTAGCTTCTTAATGGATTGCTCTAAAGCAGCTCCACCTGTGTCATCCGCTAGTTGAGCTATCTTTTCACCATCGAAAAAGAACAAGTCAGATACGCCAGCAGGAATAAGTTCATTAAGAAAATTCTGTGCTTGATCGTAATTGAGACCTTTAATAAGAGTGCCGTCTTCAAGGATTTTCAGAGTTTCTTTGACACTGCTTCCCTTCCGTTGCCATTCACGTAGAACATGATATTGGTTTTCCGTGCCAAGCTTGGCATACGTGAACGTTAGCTCAACAGATGCCTGGTTCGCAGAGCGGTCAGTCTCTTTTGAGTGATGTAGGGCGTCCAGGAGAAACTCGTCGTAACGTTTTTGAGAAACGGTAGAGCCAAGACATAAACGCCCGTAGAGGGCAAGCCTTACACCTAGCAGTATACTTGTTTTACCTGCCCCATTTAGCCCACCAAAGAGAATGATGGGTCGGGTTTTTCCGAAATGTTTTTCGGGAGCTAAATTAAAATGATTGGTGCCTGCATAAACTCGGAAATCGGTCAGCGTAAGCTCTTTGATAAGCATTAATGCAAAAACTCTGAAAATTCGTCTTTTACTTCCTCAACGTACAACTTGCCACGCTTGCGAAAGGACTGATTACGTTCGTTGATAGCTTCAAGCTCTTCCCAATCGCGCTGAAGGATGCTTTCCAAGCTATTTAAAATACCTCTACGTTTTCCAAGGCCCGACACCTGAAGCTCTGCCTCAAGCATCTTTCGGATTAGAGCAGACGGAACCCCATACGTATCGGAAAGCTTTTCCAACGTTTCCGAGTCTGCTCGCGTGAATGCTCCGGCATCGTCTTCCACCCAGTCGAGGTCTTCACCATATACGTCACGGTATATATGGGGCAGGGTGTCTTCCCAGTCCGGCTCGTTTGGATCTCTCAGCCATTCTCTTCTGATCAAATGCAATTCAGGTCGCGTGATCAGTTCGATGGACTCTCCGCTCTCGTTAATTTCTTTCTCAATGGTCAGAAGTTCACGAAGAAATTCTTGGCGCTTTGATAGCCAATAAGGGCCAGGTATGTGGCGAATTTCGTGAATGCTGTCATCGCTGATATCGCCTGAGTTGTATGACACGCGACCAGTCCGGCGACGGAAGTTACGATACTCCTCGGAATTTTCAGGTTGCCGAGATTGGTAGAGCATGTTCCTGAAAACTAACAGAGGTTTCATCCAATTAGCCCCTGACTCGATCAAACCGTGAAGCGCTTTGTCTTCGGTAACAACGGTGCAAGTCCAGCAGCCAAAGCGGCTATTGCCACAAGAGGGGGTGCTTTTGTCGATAACAATGGGGCATTCGCCCTGGTTGGATCCTTTGTATAGCTCTAGCAGCTCTCTGTTAGAGCCGCCCCACGGGCAAGGGGCGCTCATTAGATACATCCAAACTTCATCTGCTGACCAGCTTTCGATTGGCATGTACGTGTATGCATTAGGCAGCGAGCTATGACGGCTTAAGGCAGAGCCGTCGATCTTGTGTTTAGAGATAACCTGAGCTCGAGAAGCACTTTCCTGACTACGGGAGCCCAATACAACAACGGCTTCACCGAACTCAGCGACTTTATCAAGGATGAACTCACTAACTGGGTCGATCTTCATGCGCTCTGTACACCAACGAAAAGATTGGTTCGGCGCTGGGTAGCCACGGCCCAGTAAATTTACCCAAAATGTTTGATCTGTCTTCGGCACCACGCTGTGAGCGCTCATAGGTAAGCCTTCACGGGGTGCTGATTCATTGATAGTGGCTATTACTCGCTTAATCATATCAACGACGACAGGGGTTTCTACCAATGTGTCAGATGAAACGACATAAACATGTTTCTTGCGCTTCTCTATTGGAAGCTGAAGTAGCGCCATGTAGATAAGCGATAAAATGCATGTTGAGTCTTTGCCACCGCTAAAGCCAATGATCCAAGGGCGGTCATCGGAGCAGTAGATGGTCTGAATTTCGCGTACTAAATCCACGAGTGGACGGCCACCAATGGTGTAATCCTGGATCATGGAGAGGTGGTCGGAAAAAATAAATTTCTCTTCTGCTGCCATCATTTGAACGACTCCTCGTATTCCTGCTCTGAAGGGGTAAGCGGAACACCGAGCTGTTGTTTGATGTAGTTGCCGCTGAGAACTACGCTGCTTCGTGCTTTGCTGATACGACCATGATGCATGGCGCGTCCTTCCCAATCACTATTCGCGCGCGCCCAATCAATTTTTTGTAGGCCTTGTAGGATTTCACACCACTGCGATTTAGGCTTACAAATGAGATCAGCACCTAATTGCCCCATAGCCTGCAACATAACGCCGTGAGCATGCACGTATTGCTCTCTCAAGTCACAAGTGGCTACTTTCTTTTCTAGGGCTAGCTGCCAGTCCATCATATTTTCAGCTACTTCGTTCCAGAACTGAATCGCTAGTTCCTGCTCGTCTTCAGTGATGGGAGTGTTTTTTCCTTTCATCAGCAAAGCTTTAGATGCATTTTTTATTGCCGACAGGGTGAAAAATTTACTGCTCCGATTAGAGATGCTTGATCTCTCCATTTCGGTCAGTCGTGAAAAAACTTTTACTTCTCGAACCACATTTCTAGCAAGTTCAGATAAAGCGTCTCGATGATCATAGAGTGTGCTAATGGAGTCACTTGGGCGGACTGCGTGCTTATTTAGGTCGGCGAACATTTGTTGGCTGCGCTTGAGGCCGTCGTCGATGAAGAAAAGCACTGGGATGTTGTCATACCCAAGCTCTGGATTTTGTTCAATCGCTTGTACGATAGCCTCACGGCGGTGTTGACCATCGTTAATTAGGATCTTGGCGTCCATCGGAATAGACAGCAGCCCGAGATTTTGCCCAAGCCCGGTGTCCGTGCTTGGCTCAAACGACACCTGACCATCTACAGAGGCGGTGATTCCAGAAAGGGTATAGTCCGAAGGGTTGTCTACTAAGTAGCTCACTATGTCAGGGATACGAGTACGGTTTAGAACACGTTGGGCTCTCAGCTCAGGAGGAACTTCGTGCCCGTCAAAAATAAAAATTTTAGGTACTAATCTAAGAGGGCACATTGCCACGTAACATGGCCGTCCAGACTGAATGCCGCGTGCAGCGGGAAAAGTGTGAGAGAACTCGGCCATGAAGGTCCTCGATGCCTGGAAGTTAAAATTTAAGTGGAAGTCAATTTACTAAATACAAACTTCCAGGTCAATGCGAAGGCATCTCTATTCAAATCGACAGGCTCGATCGCTTCATTGTTCATTCACAAGTCATGAGCATTATTTTTCGAAGAATTTATTTAATGAAATTAGTGGGATAGGAGAGATTGAGCTTATTAAAGTGAAATGTGATTCCAACGGTTTATTTAAGCATGGCTTAATTGGATGAGGCTGGCGTATCAGATAATGAGATATATTCAATGACATCCTCGACCTTGCAACCAAAATACTCACAAAGCCGGTCTACATTCTCCGTTCCGGTGTTATAGCCGCGCTGATTAGCGATTTTTGACAGCGTTGTTCGATGGATGCCTGTGGCCTGAGACACTTCATCAAGAGTAACCCGCCTATTTTCTTGAAAACCTTTCTCAGCAAGTAGCTCTTTTAAGCGAAATCGAATCATGGAAATGGCCTTTTTCAATTGGCTGCATCCTATCAAATATTTTGGCTTCCCGCATCTTATGTTGAGTAAAAGCTACAAAAGGCGCTTGACAGCATCTTTTTAATGCCTATTATGTAGCGTGTAAGCTACATAAAGCCACTAAAGAGTACATAAGATGCCTATTCACTACTTAACGACAGGTGAGCTTGCAGAGCGTATTAAGTACGACGCACGCACTATCCGTGAACGTTTAAAAGATGACGTTTTGCTCGAAGGTATTCATTACATTCGTCCGTTTGGGGGCCGCAAGATTCTTTATTTGTGGGAGCCCATCGAGCGCGATATGCAGCTTTACTCGCGAGAGGAAAGTATCGGTGTACCGATGGCCGGGGGAGGTATGTGCCATGGGTAAGGTTGTTGCACGCCAAGAAACAGGCAAGCTGTGCTTTGATTTCCGCTATTTAGGCAAACGCTGCCGCAAACAAACGTCATTAGATAACACGGCGGCTAACCGGAAAAAGCTAGAGCGGATTCTGGAGAAAATTGAAGCGGAGATTACGCTGGGCTCGTTTGATTATGGGCGCTACTTCCCGGATAGCCCGCGAGCAAAGACGTTAAGCAAACGGGCGCTGACTACCTTAGGAGGTTATCAAGCGACGCCATTACTGCGCGGCTTTGCTGAGACGTGGTTTGCGGAGAAAGAGATCGAATGGCGCGAGTCACAGATCGTCACCGTTCAGGGATGTCTGGATCGACATATTTTGCCAGCGTTAGGGCATAAAGAAGTCGGCAGCATCACCCGTGCAGAAATTCTTGAGTTCCGGGCCTCACTCGCCAAAGTAAACACCCGGAGCGGCAAGAAACTCTCTGCTAGCCGTATCAACCACATCATGACGCCATTGCGCATGATGCTGAATGAAGCCGCCGACCGCTATGAGTTTAGCTCACCGTACCGCGGGATTAAATCGCTCAATGTGCCACGCACCGATGTGGAACCGTTTTCTCTAGATGAGGTGCAGCGGATCATCAGTAACGTTCGCGACGACTTTCGCCAGTACTACACCGTGCGCTTCTTCACCGGCATGCGAACCGGCGAGATTGACGGTTTGACCTGGGAGCATGTGGATTTCTCCCGACGCCAGGTTCTGATTCATCAAGCGGTGGTGAACGGCAAGGTTGTGCCCACTAAGAACGATGGGTCCTTTCGTGCGATTGATATGTCGCAGCCGGTCTTCGATGCCTTGAAGGCTCAGTTTGAAGTCACGGGGAAGACAGGCTTGGTCTTCACCACGCGTAAAGGCACCGCGCTATCGCATCATAACGTCACTAAGCGCGTCTGGTACCCGTTGCTAGCAGAACTGGGGATGAATAAGCGTCGGCCTTATCAGACACGCCATACCGCGGCGACATTATGGTTGGCGGCAGGCGAGAGCCCCGAGTGGATAGCGCGCCAGATGGGCCATACCACAACGGAAATGCTTTTCCGTGTTTACTCCCGCTTTGTGCCCAACCTAACGCGCCAAGACGGCTCTGCGTTTGAGCGCATGCTTAACCAGAAACGCGCTTAGGAGATGACGATGAAACAGCTCAATACTCTAAAATTGAACCGCGACGATCTCGAACACTCCCTGCGCGTTACGGCAGCCATCCAATCTCAGCGTCGCCTTGAACGCCGTTTGGCGGAGTCCTTGGCCGCCGCCACCAGCTTAGCTTCTGGCTGCGCGCTCGTGATGTGGCTTGGTGATGGGCAAGAGAACAGCAACCTTGATGCGCTAACGACCTGGGTAGGGCGCACCCTTCAACAACTTGGCCTTGACGCTAATCGTCAAGCGATCCCGCGTCTTCTTGCGGAATTAGAGCGCACGCTTTGGGCTTGGGAGGATCAAGCATGGCAGTAACATCGCAACGAACCACTCAGGAAGCAGATTATCAGTTCGAAGGTGAGGTTTACGTAGCAGGAGTGGAGGGGCCAGAATGGTTAATGCAGCATCAGGTGTGGTCGCTTTATCTGATTGGCCCTAAAGGCAACCTCCGTGTCTTCTTGACCGACCGTCAGGTGGGCGAGAAGGGAGTTCCGAAAATGGGTCAGCGCCTTCTGGTAACAATACGCTGGGCCAACTTTGTCAGCCAAAAGCTGTGTTTCATCACGGCTTATGAGGTATTGAACGTCTAAATTCACTTCTGCTAACAAGTATAACTTACCCCCACCCCTTTTAGTCGAGAGAGTGGGGATAAGTGCTGTGATGGGATACTTCCCATCACTCGTATTGGTCAGTTATATCTGCTACGAGGAGTATCATAAATGATGCAAAACGTATTGCCTCCCACAGTGGCTGCTCCGCATCTTTATAATCGCCGCGGGTGATTTTGAGATGAGCATTACCGTACCAATGACGCGTTCGCCCAGAGCGGGAGGGGGTTGGTATCGATATTATGCGTTTTACTGGGATATCAGTTGCCTGTGCCCAATGCCGCTTTACTTTCTTCTCAACAGCGTTTGTTTCCACTTCAACTACTAGGTAGGCGTGCTGTAGACAGCCCAATGGACGAAGAATATCGCGGACGGTGTTTATAGCTACTGCATCTGGAAGCTTAATATGGCCCGTACTGCGTTGCATATGATTGCGAAATGTGACAAAGCTTTTTTCCGCTTTTTCGGGGTTTGCTCGACACCAATCTAGTAGTTTATGAAAAAATTGATCAGCCTCCTTCAATACCTGCGGCTTTAACGGAGGTGCCATACACCGTCGAAGCTCGGGCATATAAACAACTTGAGAGGCGGCAAGCTCACTTCGCCGATTTACATTGTCTCCTCGACTAAATGCCGAATTCGTCCGTCGGGTCCTTCGGGTCATAAGCTTCTCACCGCTTTTTACCCAGCGGTCGAGCTGGTTAGGAGCGAACAAAAAGCTCCTTGCGGCATACTGAATAGCATTACCTAGCGAGACCCCCTGGTGTTCTTGCTGTTCGATCAATCGCAGGCATTGATAGATCGTTGTGGCATTCGGCCATGTAAATAGTGCAGTTGCGTTATCTAGCGGGTTTATGGCGGGGGACTCATATAGCTGGAAGAAAGGCTCCAAGCGATTATCAGCGAGATAGTCCTGCCCTTCAGATTTCAATTGGTTCAAGATATCACTAGCCCGTGTTTGTCCTTTTAAACCTTTACGATTTCGCCAACTAGTCACCGCTGTTTTTGACTGATTTTTAAATAAGACCGACTGCATGTCAGATGAAACAACCGGATTAAAGCGTTCGCGAAGATAATGCCCCATCACCCAATCTAACAAGTGTGTATAAGAGCTAAGTGTTTCATCAGGGCTGGCATGGCCAGTCAATAATGATAGCTGCCACAATCGCTTGCGTGACGGGCGATTTTGTGAAGGAAGACCCGCTAGTGTAGAGAAGTCAAAATTCGTAATATAAGGTTCTTTGTCGGCACTCTCACCCTCTAACCACTCTTTAGGCAGCAGTTCGTTGGGATTATTTTCTAGGAAACGTAAGATGTTTTGCGTAACAAAGGTATGTCGTAAGTGATGATAGCGAACTGAAGTATCGCCACTTGCCACTTTTAGTGCCGTTTGGATAGGCTGGAAAAGTTCGTTATCACTTAGTATGTCATGACTACTGACACCGGGACAAAACAGAAGCTGTTTATGCACCGTCCGAACCTTGCTGTCTTTATAAGTTTGGTTATAGCACCAAACAAGTAATTTTCGCTCTAGGGGCGATAATAGCCAGAGAGGTAAACGTCTGGTTGCTGAATAGCTTTTACCGCGTCGGTATGGATTAGCGCGAACAATAACTTCACCAAATATATCCTCAGAATGCTGTATAAACGCTATATCCCGGCGCATAAGTAAGGCACATTCACTGCGACGTAAACCGAGACGATAGCCAAGTATTAGCGCTAATGCCTGCATCTTACGCAATCTATTCGACTGTTTAGAGCTTACGATGATAGCGGTGGCCCGCCCGTATTCTGCTGGTGTGATGATGTTTACATCAACACGTCCTGCTATCCCATCGTTTCCACCGAGTTCTACGTCTGGAACCGAGTAAGTATCCATAACAAAATCGTGGAAATCTCGTAAACGGTTTTGTGCCCTTGAACGGCTTCCCGTGGTCTTAGCATCATTCAGTACATTTTCGTAAAGCTTCTGCCATTCACTCGCATCCAGCGCTTGAATATCGTGTATATCATAGCCGTGTATCACCAGCGGGCGGGCTATATGGGAACGATAGGTTCTGACCGTGCTCGGAGTAAGCTTTGATTTAACCCGTCCCCCTTTTTGCATGAGTCTTTTAGCCCAGGCCGCTAATAGTGTAACGAGTACTCCATTTCCTTCCTCTGACGACAAAAAGTTATCGATATTCGCGATGGCCTTATTTCTACCCGCTTGGCCAATGAGGGAGGCTGGGATACAGCGCTGTAATTTAATGAGCTGCACTAATTGATCTGGATACTTTCCCTTCCGCTTCGGCAAAGGTTGGATGGGAATATAAGCTGGTTCGAGTGAGGCATCTTCGGGTTGTTTAACCAACACTTGCCGATGTACAAGTCGTTGCCATGTGGTGGGGCGAAGCGATAATGAGACGTCAAACTGGCTAGCATAATGTGTCAGTAAGGGCATCATTTCCAGTGAAGATGACGTTTTTGCCACAGATAAAATGGAGGCCAAATTTGCATTAGAAAATTCTTTAGAGATACTGTTGGCATAGTGCAGTAGCGCTTTTTCGGCACCTGCATTCTGTGGCCAACTTAGGCTGTATTGTTGATAGTAACTCAGTAGCAATAGGTGGCTCATAGGACTTAGAAAGAGCCGTCTATATTGATATTGACGCTCATACTCAAAAAGGTGTTCAGGTGACTCATTTACATTGAAATTTTTGAAAATAGGTTTATTTTTGCTGCTAGGTTGTTCAGAATTCAGCTCTTTTTTTAGCGTTAGATAACCAATATCACCTACAAACGTAATACCGTCGCTAACTGCTAAGGGAACCTGCCTTAGCCACTCTTTATTTAGCAGGGCGCCTTCCCGAACTAGCTGAAATAAAAAGCGTCCCGCCAACCATTCTTTTAATTTATTCTGATGAAGCTTGGTTGGGGGCAATAATTGATCGTGGATGTTTACAGCGGTATCCCAGCCATGTAGCTGACTAAAAGTGCCAGTCGTTACTTGCGGCGATTTGCGTGGCAGAGTGACCATCGGGCTCGGGATGCTGACTTGCCAATTTAGCTCGCGCGCGCCGCGCTCCAAACCGCTCACTAGAAAATTATGTTGCTGGCGTAGTTTTTGTGGACTTGTGATCGAATGAATCGACTCAAACGCATCGCTGATAGCTCGTTCTGAAAAGACTAATCCATGGCACCCTTCAGCGGCACCTGGCACAAGTGCCTCTATCTGTTCAAGTGCTGAGGACAGCTCTTTGTATTTTTCGCGTGCGCGTTGATAGCTACGAGACGCTTCGCCGTCAGTACTTGCTTGTATCGGAGGCGTTAATTTCCAGCCTTTCCAAATTATGTGTTCACTCATAACACTGACCCTTCAATTGCTTTCCACCCTTGTTTTTGCATCAACGACTCCATGGCTGAGCTAATGTGCTCACGATATTTCCGTGGGCAAAATGTAGAATGTTTCGACCAAGGTTCTTGGCCAGCATCCCAGTGGCCCATGAATGCATCCACTAGTTCAGAGGAGCTGCCGCTTTCTTTAAGCTGTGTATGAAGAAAGTGACGGTTGATATTCAGTGGCGGAGAGCCAGGCCAATTTAATTGCTTTTGAAGACGTTTGGGAGAGACTTGTTTAGGATGGCCGTGTGTATCAAGAAAAAGAAAAGGGGTGTCCCATTTTTGTTCAAGATATAGTTGTAGACGGCCCACCACGGCCTCGCGATGACGTAAATAATGGTTGAGCTGTGTCACCATTAGCGTGGGCAGCGGCAAAAAGCGAGCGTGGCTTTGTGTATCATCAGTTTTATCAGCGATGACGATTAAGCTGCGTGATAACGAAAGCTGGTTCCATCGGGGTAATGGGTCGCGAATGCTGCGATACCCAGTACAAAACATCAGCATCGCAATGGTGTAAGACGTGTAGCAGTTATGTACACTCACAATTTTCTCAAACAGCGAACCGCTCTGATCGGCTTCCGTTAATTGTTGCTGCATATGAGATACTAGCTTCTCAACATAAGCTCTAGTGGGTACAAGCTGAGAACCTACGTAGTGAGCTGTTTCTCGTTGCGAATAGGGGAGCAAACCTGAGTGAGTTTTTTTGGTAGTTTGTTGGTTCTTTTCAGCTAGTGAGCCTTGCCACTGTTGCTCAATGATGCGCATTGCTTCCAGGTAACGTTGTGTTAAGTAATCAAGACTGGGCGCAAAGTAGTAGAGTGATGCCTGTTGGCCAAAAGAGGGTACGCGCGCTGTAATCAGGCAGGCAGCAGTTAGATCAGCATCACCCGTATTGAGCGTATTGAACAAATGCATCCCTAATCGATGTATTGTCAGTCGCGTACCCTCTTTACGATTAGTATCCGCTAGCAATTGTTTAAGCTCAGCCGTAAATTGATGTTTAAATTGGTCGGAAAATAAGGCGACTGACCTCTTTCGTATCCTGTGTCCTTTATACTTAGTAAGTAAAGCGACGATCGGTTGTAAAAAACTGGGAAGCGGGAATATGAGATGTGTTTGTGTTTTACGCATGTTCGAACGCCATTGGCTGCTCGATTGGCGACTATCGGGCGGTCTAATAACGCCTGTTATCCAGCCTGTCGCGTCAGATAATAGATACAGCGATTGATCTTGAAGGGTATTTTTGGGAATTTGTTCAATGCGCTTAACGACATGAGCCTCAAGTATGCTACTCAAACTACGGCCCGTTAATAGCAATAGCCCAATAATACAGCTCAGGAAGGGTTGGTTTTGCTTTGTGTGATTAAGCTGTATCTGTAAATGAAATAAATCATATGCAGCGAGGTGTTCCCATCGCCCAGGCAATAACTGTGCTGCTTTAGCTAAATGCAGCTGTTGAGAACGCGCGCGAAAAACAGATTGAAGCGACGAGTCGCCTCTCGCTAACGCTAATGGCTTTTCGCTCTGTATTAATTCAATTGACGAGCTTTCTTCATTAGCAGAGAGGCCAGCTTGGCGTAACGCGCTGTAATCTACTGCTTGAGATGGAAACGTTATAACTGAACTTGATAGTTCTTGCCATGGCTCTTCAGGATCAATATCGATCGGCCGAGTGCGTTGAGGCAGTAAATAATTATCGGTACTCTCTTGCTCAGTGCGATAATTTTTTCGCGGCTGCCGAGCATTGAGAGCGTACGCAAAAAAGCGCTCTAGTTCTTGTATATAGGCTTCACTACCTGCTACCTTTTTTTCGATAAGTCTTTGACAGGATTTTAATAATGCATGGGTGGATTGATTCCATGGTGCAAGCTGGGCTAGCTCATCAGCCTTCATGCGCCGGGCAACTTTGCAAGCTGCTTCGAGGTTTTTTTGATAAGTAGCTATATTGAGACGTTTGTTATTATGGTCTGTTAGAGTTTGATTAACGGGTAATGCTTCAATCTCTTTTCGCCATTGAAAAGCCGCATTGATAATGTGGGCGATAAGCTTGAACCTATTTTCCGTATCGATATTTTGAGATGTTTTATACAGTGCACCGTGAATTGGGTTAGTGCCGTAAATGCCCTTCTCGCCTTTACCTGACTCAACTTGAAACTCAATGTCTTTATTCTCAATGCCTGTGATCAAATCTTTGATCGCTGCTTCATTCCAGCAGTCATCACCTATAAGCATAAGATGCTGAAGCGTGTAAATCAATGCTGATTGGAGCTGTATAAAATAAAAATAGTCGGAGCGTGGCTGTATCGCATCCTCAAGGAGCGATTTCATTTTTATTTTAAATATCATTTTGAAGCCCTTATCGTTATCAGTATTTTTTTCGGTTTATGCCAATAGCTTCTAGAAACGATTTTTTAAATCGACATTTAGTCGAGATGGAACTTAGTACGTCCGGCGAGTAGTCGATAGCATGGTTTCGAAGCTCTAAAAAATATGGTCCTGCTTTATCGGGATCTAAAGATAAAGCCAGATCACTGATCATATTTAACATGAGTGACACCGAGTCAATATTAAAATGAGAGGGTGGCTCAATAAGATTGACTCTGATTTTTGAAGAGCCAGGTAGTAGTCCAGCAAGCTGAAGAGATCGGAAGTTGGCAATACATATATAGAGCCTTTTGCCGACTAGGCTCTTTTTCTCATAAACAATTGGCGGTGATAGAAGAATTGCCATAATGATGGCTTCGTCAGTTAAGTCGCGTGCATCTTGCAATAAGGGAGGGCGCCCAAATAATGTTTTTCTAACAGTGCTCGCTATCTGTTCTGAGATCTTTATTTGAGAAGTGAGAACCACTCGAGAGCCGATAACGTTGATCATTAACTGAGGCGCCTAGTTTCGTAAATTACTTTTGATGCTGATAAGTTAATTAGTTTTTTATAGATGTGCAAGTGTATTTTTCAAATAATTTTAGGCGATTTAAGTTCGCGGTTAAGTGAGCCTGGAGGCTCGGCTGGGATGCCTAAAATGCTATGTCGCTATCATATTACGATAGTATCGTAGTATCGTAGTATCGTAGCTGGAACTTGGCTGCATATATTTTAATGTTTGAGACTTATATAAAATTATTTATAATAATACTGGTTGTTTGCTGAAGTCGTGGTTTTTAGCTATTTGTTGACTTAAGTTAAGGCAGGCAATATGGTAAAAGCTAGCTTTATAAATGTGTTAAAGGAGACAGGGATATTTTGTGAAAAAATAGTTTAAGTTATGATTCAAATCGTTGGCAGGTTATATGCTTTAAGAATCGCTTAGAAGCAGCTAAATCGGCTCAAAATAGTTCTAGGAAAGAGTGCAATAGGTGAATTGTTGATAGTTTTTGATTAATACGAGCTATGTGGAAAGGTTGAGGCTAAGGTCGAGATTCGCTCATGGCATATTAAGTATGAATGAACATACTGACATTTGTACAGCACAGCGGTAGATCAGCCTAGTTGCAGGGAAATACTCACAGTATTTTGTCTTAATAATGATCGCAAGCCTATGTGAAATTTGGCAGCCTACGTTTTATCAATCTTATGATTTTTACCAGTTTACAGATAATTGTCAAAGCCAGACGGTTAAAAGCGTAAATTATGTAATACATATTGCTATTTTTAATTCTAGAGTTGTAAATATATAAGAGAGGGGTTATATATGATACGTCACAGGTCTTAATGGATTTTTCACTTATCTGACTCTGTATGTTATTTACTCTTATTGAAAGATTGTTTTTTTGCAGAAAATGAATAATTGCCAGTCACAAGCTAATGTCGGTATATTTATATAACCAGCCTTAAGCGAGAAAGCTGATGATGACAAGTGAAGTTTATGGGGTTCTAGGTATTATTATTGCTGCTTTTATAATATCAGTCCTACTAATCTGGTGGGCTAGGTATAAAGATCGCAATTCATGATGCGCATGTGTGGTTTAAGCATCCGTATAGTAGGCAGTCTCAAAAACAAACGCAGCGGTAACTCACCATTTTCACGGTATCTGTAGCTATCATGAATTTAGCTCATGTATCGTTATCTTTTCACCATGACTAGTAGTGCCGAAGACATAAAATCGTCCAACGAGGCTGTAGAAAAACCCGATTTCGAGCACTTCTATCGCCTGTCGTCTTAATCTTTTGGCTCAGTCAGTCATATGGCTGAGTCATCCTAATATCGCCATTCAGCCGCTAAGGTGCGCGCCTAATGCCAGTTAAGAGAGCTATTTTTCACTTATGAAGCGACATACCCTGCTCCAAGCCCTTCATGACGCGGCCAAATGACCATAATTCGCTAACTTCTCAATATTGTGCACTAAGCAGTAAAGCTGCCACTGACCTTGCACCTTTTTCTTACCCCGAAGGCTGAAGCGGTTCAGTCTTTTCGTTGGTAAGCGAGCCACCAAACCCATCTACTCAAGCTAATTACGCCTCTTCACACTAATGATCTCTTGTTGGTTTTGGAGATCACCATGACCTGTGAACTCAACCCTACCCGCGCCTTTTGGCTGGGTCATCTTTACTGTGCCTCAGCGCAGAACATGCCGTTAAGTGACTACGCCGCTTCCCAGGCGTTAAGCCTCGCTGACCTGCTGGCATGGGAGAGGCGGCTAAGTGTACAAGGGGTGCCGGTACCACCGCGTTGTCGTCCCGCGCGGTTTGTGACAGTGGAGGTGGCGACATGATCCGCCCGAGTGCTGACCTGAAGGTGTACTTATGCCGCGAACCCGTGGATATGCGTAAGCAAATCGATGGATTGGCCTTGCTGGTTCAAGAAGCCATGGCGCTAAATCCGTTCGATAAGGCGCTGTTTGTGTTCGGTAACCGTCAACGCGACAAGGTGAAGTTACTGTTCTGGGAACGTAACGGCTTTGTGGTGTGGTACAAGCGTCTGGAGCGCGAGCGATTTAAGTGGCCAACCCACCTGGAAGGCGACACCGTCACGTTAACTGGCCAGGAACTTAACTGGCTGCTGGATGGCGTTAACTTAAAGGCCATGCAGCCCCACAAAGCGTTGGACTTTCAGCAGGTTGGTTAACTTTCTTACTCCTATTCTGTCGGCGTTTTTGGTAAAATAGGCGGCATGAAAAACGCTGCTGCTTCCTCAAATGCCGTCTCTCAACTGCAACGCCAAGTACAGGCGCAGCAGGAAGAGATCGCGCAGCTTCACCGCCTGATGGAGAAAAAGGAAGCCCAGTGGGCAGCCACCAAACAATCACTGTATGAGCAGTTCCGGCTGGCCCTGGAGCGCACGTTCGGCCCCTCCACCGAGAAGTACCGCGTCGATCAGCGCGACCTACTGATCAATGAAGCCGAAGTGGCGGTTGACGAAGAAGACGGCGATACAGGCACAGCAGGCAATGATGAAGCTGAATCCGCTGCACCGCCGAAACGCAGTAAACGGGGTGGCCGGGTCGCATTGCCCCCTGAACTCCCACGGGTTGAGGTGGTGCATGAACTACCTGAAGAGGCCCGCCACTGCCAGGACGATGGCACCGCACTCACGATGATCGGCGAAGAGGTCAGCGAAGAACTTCACGTGGTACCCGCCCGGGTCGAGGTGATCCGTCATGTGCGACGCAAGTATGCGTGCCGAACCTGCGAAGACGGCGTCAAGATCGCCCCGGCACCCGCCAAGTTACTGCCTAAAAGCAATGCCAGCGCCACGCTGCTGGCCTATGTCGCCACCGCCAAGTACCAAGATGCCTTGCCACTGTATCGGCAGAGCCAGATTTTTGCCCGCCATGGCGCGGCGATTCCCCGCAACACCTTGGCCCGCTGGATGGTGCAAGCAGGCGAGCGTGTCGCTCCGCTGATCGATACATTACGCAGGCACCTGCTCAGCGCCCCCTTGGTTCACATGGATGAAACAACGCTCCAGGTCAATCAAGAAGCCGACCGTAAAGCCAGCGCCCCCTCGTACATGTGGGTACAACGCGGCGGGCCGCCGGGCCAACAGGTGGTCTTGTTCGATTATGATGCCAGCCGCGCCGGACGAGTGCCCGTGCGCTTGCTGGGCGACTATGCGGGTTGTTTGGTCACCGATGGCTATGAAGGCTACGCTGAGGTGGTGCGCCGCAATGGGATCACCCATGTGGGCTGTTGGGCGCATGCACGGCGTAAGTTCGTCGAGGCGCAAAAAGTGCAGCCTAAAGGTAAAACCGGCAAGGCAGACTGGGCGCTGAACCAGATCCGTAAGCTGTACGGCGTGGAAAAACAGGCGAAGGGCCTTGAGCCCGAAGCGCGTCATGCACTGCGTGAGCAGAAGAGCCGACTATTAATCGATCAACTGCGCACCTGGCTCGATAAGTCACTGGCCCAGGTACTGCCCAAAAGTGCTCTGGGGAAAGCCCTGCACTACCTGAACAACCAGTGGCCACGCCTGACTCGGTTCCTGAACGATGGCGTGATACCGTTGGATAACAATCTGGCCGAGAACGCCATCCGTCCGTTCGTGGTGGGGCGTAAAAACTGGCTGTTCAGTCACACACCGAGCGGCGCTCAGGCCAGTGCGGCGATCTACAGCCTGATCGAAACCGCCAAAGCCAATGGCCTCTCGCCCTACGACTACTTACAGCACGTCTTTGAGACGCTACCCTCTCTCAACGACGATGACCTCAACACGCTACTGCCCTGGCAGTGGAAAGAGACCTTACCGGTCTAGGCAATGACTGCCTAGATGGGGTTATTGGAGCGCTTACTTTCGTTGTGCCAATGTTACCGAATACAGGCTCTACGACTGACATGCGATGGCTGTAAATCTCTTTGCCCTTTGGGCTATCAACCCGATGCTTCATCCAGTCCGTATAATTGGGTAAGCGTTTGTTCTCGATAATAAAAGACACTTGTCGCCCTGCGCCGTTGCGATGGTCGGCCGAACTCGGGTTCTGCATGCATCGGTATTTCTTTGGGCAATGCCGACATTGCAGCAAACGCCCTTCAAAGTGTACCCGGATCTTGCCATTGTCTGTTTCTCGTTGCCCGCGATAGGACAGCTTTTCACCGGTGGGGCAGATACACGTTAGGTTTACAGGATCAAACTGGAACGCGCTGGCGGGCGTCGTCTCTCGCCAGCCTTTGTCCGGGAGGTTCTGGTGGCGCTTGCCGTATTTGTCTTTCTGGTCGGCGAACTTCGGATCTCGGCTGCGGAACTGGTTATCGGGGATGTAGCCGTTGATCTGCTGTTCGTACAGATACTTCATGTTAGCTTCATTGGCAAAGCCAGTGTCAGCGGTCACGACGGTGCCTTTCTGGTAGATGTTCTCGGCGATGCCCAGCTTCTTAAAACGCGCTTCTACCTGCTCCAGAACTGGCTTCAGGGTATGATGCTCCTGGCCTTCGCCGAAGGCCTGAGCATCAATGACGATCTGGTGCTTTTTATCCACCGTGGCTACGCCGTTATAGCCCTGGATCGTGCCCTTGCTGGTGGTCATTTTGGCACTTTCGTTATCGGTCAGATTGCTCTTCACTTCCTTGATTCGCTTCCCCTGGCCCATCCTTGGGCTGTGCATCTTTAGGAAACGATCCACTTTATTCATGGCGGCATCTAGCGAGAGAATCGTCTTGGCTCGGCGAATGTCCCGATCCAGGTCGGCTTCCGTTTCGGCTTCATCACGCGCGTAGTGCTCCAATAAATGATGCCGAATCAGTCCTCTTAGTTTCTCCCGCTTCTCGCCCAATTCTTTGAACGTACCCGACCACTCCTTAGAGGCATCGGAGGACATCTTGCAGCCGTCAATGGCAAAGAGTTCGTTACCCAGCAAGCCTTGTTCATGGCACACCAGCAGCACTTGTTCGAATAGCGCTTCAATCTCATCAGCATGGCGACTGACGAAGCTGGCCAGTGTGGTGAAGTGGGGAACGGTATCGCAGGAAAGGGCTTTGAAAATAATATTGGTCTCGCAGCACCACTGCATCTCACGGCTGGAGGTGATGCCTTTGGAGTAAGCAAACAGGATAATCTTAAGCAGGATGGCCGGATCATAGGCCAGCCGGCCGGTCGCATCGTTGCGGTACTTGGGGTGGAAAACGGACAAGTCGAGTTTATGCTCGATCAGGTAATGCACTGCGTGCTCAAAGGTACCGGGTTGGAGTTGATCTTGGTAGTTAATCACCACCATGGCATTTTGATCGTAGTTATAAGGCTTGAAGCGCGGCATGCTGACCACTCCTCGTCTGTTTTCTCGATCCTACCAAAACTTAGCCGTCAGCGGGTTTTTTCTACAGGCTCAACGCTTGACAGACATGTTCGAACTCAGTGATATGGAAAATGTGATTGAATAGACTTGCATTAGAAATCTCAGTTTCGCTCAGATCAAGTAGCTTCGCGTTTCCTGCTGATAAAGTGCTCTTCAAATACTCAAGTAAGGAATCGATCAATCACTGACATTGCACAGACAACGATCTCCTCAGGCACAGTCAGTTGGAACATTAAGTCAGCGATTGACCTAACGAATGGGGCTGGCTCGGCAGGTGATACCGCTTGGTGCTATAGTTAGAAATGTCGTAGCAATTCAGCAAGCAGGCGGAGGCATTATGGGTAATTTAGCGCAGTTTTAAATTGGTGTCTCTCCGATTTTGTTTATTATGTTCGGGACATTAGTTGCCGCTCATATGACTCTTAAGCGAAGAAATAAATCTCGCCAATGACCGAGTCAATAGTCAAGCTTGAGAAACTCGGCTCAAATTAGGGTTTTATATATGGTGATACCTGTTGAGGTCTATGGCCTTCTAGGCATTATTGTTATTACCGTTGTGATGTCAGTCCTACTCATATTGTGGGCTAGGCATAAAGATCGCAATTCATGAAGCTTTTGCGTAGGTAGAGCACCGCCATACCAAGAATAGCTGATTCAAGTGCTAAATATAAATAGAGCGAAATATCTCGATCTCTTCAGCATCGGCGATTACGTTAGATAATAATTACCCACCCACACCTATACTCACTAGGTTTAAGAGAGGTCAATACAGCATGACTTCCCCACTAAATAAGCTGCGTGGCAGTGTTACCTCTCAGAGGGATCTCCTCACACCCATGGACGACGAGTGGGAGGCGCTCAGTGAGACACCAAGATACACGCTGGATCAGCTTCTCACCCAATGCGATTCAACTGCCCCTGAGATGGAGGAGGTCATCGAATGGCGTGCATCGAGGCGAATTGGTCGCGAGGAATAAAGAGGCCAGCATTTTCTGGCTTTCCTAGAAAGTCGGTACTTAGGGGGTGTGTGCAAGCGGGGCAGGGGAACCGGTTTCACCTGCGGGCAGATCTGAGAGATCGAGGCTTTGAATTGAGGTGGCGTCGACTTCGTAAATGCTGAGCATCATGTCTAGAGCAACAGCCGGAGATTCGAGGTGTAGTTCCCCATTTCGAGCATGACGGCCGCAGCTGACAGGCTGAAATACAGGACAGGCTACCGGCTTTGTTTCAGCGTCCGCCGTCTCGGTAGCTTCCATCCTGGCCGGAAAGGGTGGTCAAATAGCGTACTTTTTTGATTCGATATAACTTCACTCGGATACCCTTAGTTTTGGTAAGTGCTAAGGGTATTTATGCGGTTTTGCGAGCTGATTTGACTCACCGCATCTAAAATATTATTAGCTGAACTCCCCGAATTTAATCTTGCCCAGCACATCCCTCACCATTTTGCGGCCAGCGAAGGTATCGAAAAGATCGATGGGCTGAGACCCATTCAGCGCTCGAACCTCGCTGTGCAGCCACTCCTGGGCGCTATCGCGATCACCGAAGACCTTTCCGGCGTGGACATACAGCTTCAGTGTATCCAGGACTTCCTCGCTCTGAACACGGCCCAGGGCCTTACGCTTGTACAAACGATGCAGGTTTCCTGAGTCAGTTTCTAGTAGTCGCACGAAGACATCTCGATCACCACGCAGTGCATTTACCGCTTTTTGGAGTACGCGGCCAGGCAAGCCTTCTCGCACAGTCCTAATGAAAGCCACCTGATCGGCATACACTTCAAGAGGGAGGCCGATATCACCCAGCATACGGGTAACACAATTGTCTTGTTCGCTGAGATTCATACCATCCCCCTTTATATATATCCGACACGCACAGGATGCTTCACTAGGATGCAGTATGCACATCAAGTAGCGATTCTATTTTAGTGCTCACACAGTACAAACCCACATCAGGAGACCCGCAAAACAGCTAATTACTCAGCCTATAAATGGAGTCGTGGACAATTACTGCGTAACGATGCCCGCCCCATTAGATGTTGCGAGGTATATGTCATACTTTTAGTGTGAGGCGGGGTAGTGCCTCATATTGGGGGGCTGAAAGGTTACGCTGTTAGAGCTTACGGTAGATGGGCTCACGCCTGCTACGAACATCAACCCAGCTGAGAGTGCGATCTATCCCATTACCTCAGGCCGGAAACACTGAGTTTTTAACCACATGCCAAGCGATGTGTATGCCGGAGCTGCAATCTACGTTGTGGTCGAGATAGCCAACGTTGAGGTACCACTGACTTTGAGCGAAGTGGGATGACCTCAGTATGAGCTTCTCTGGCAATGGAAATAGACCTTGCGGGCTGGAGCAAGGTTGCCACAGCTATGATTCAGGAACCTTGACCAAAAGAATTTGGTTTCTTCCCCACCACACGGCTAGCAGTGAAGCACTTAGGGCATCAACACCAACCTTCGAGGGGTAGTAGTCGCGTGAGTTGCGGTAGAAGCATATTGTGTTACTGTAATACAATGTGGGTGTGCATGATTGGTGAAAATGGCACCAGACACCAGCCCACGTGCAGTTGCTCCCAAATAATTTTCCAATAACAGGAGTGCTTTATGATCCGCACTACAAACCTCATCACCGCTGGAGCCGTCGCTGCCTTCGGCCTCACTGCCTGGTCGGGCGTCGTCGTCGCCAGTGACAGCCACACCATCAAATTCGGGAATGTGATCTCGGCTGGTGACACACAAAACCAGGGTTACGAACTGTTCGCTGAGCAGGTGGCCGAACGTACCGACGGGCGAATTACGGTCGAGGTGTACCCCGATAGTCAGCTCGGTGGTGAACGGGAAATGATCGAAGCTACCCAGTTCGGCGATATTGAGATGACAGCGCCTTCGGTCGGTGTGCTTGCTAATTTCGACAAGTCACTCCAGGTCTTCGACTTTCCCTTCATATTTGAAGATGCCGAGACCGCCTATGAAGTACTTGACAGCGAACTCGGTGACGAAATGCTGGCAGGTCTGGCCGACAGCGGCTTGATCGCGCTCGGCTGGGGAGAGAATGGTTTCCGTAATCTGGCCATGACAGATGGCACGGTTCGAGTCCCTGAGGATATGGAAGGCGTCAAACTGCGTACCATGCAGGTGCCAATGCACATTGCTTACTGGGAGAGCGTCGGTGCGGCGCCCACTCCCCTCTCCTTTCCCGAGGTTTTTACCTCCTTGCAACAGGGAGTCGTGGATGGTGTTGAGAACCCTTACGAACTTCTCTACTCTGCTCGCTTGACCGAGCCTGCGAGCTACCTGACCGAAACCCGGCACATTTATGATCCTGAAGTCCTGCTCATCAACAAGGATTTCTATGAAAGTCTGTCCGACGAGGATCAGGAAATCATTCAGTCTGCAGCGGATGCAGCGATCGACAAAATTCGCTCGCTCAAGAAAACCGTGAGTGATGAGATCCGTGCCGAGATTGAGGCCGCAGGCGGCACAGTCACTGACCTGACGGAAGAAGAGCGGCAAGCATGGATTGACTCTGCTGTTCCGTTCTATGCAGATAACGCTTCTGAAGTGGATACAGACAAGCTTAAAGCGATACTGGAAGCGGCAGGCAATACCACCTTTCTTGAAGCTATTCAGTAATTTAGGCTGAAAGTGCCCCTATCTGAGTCAACAAGGCTTGGGTAGGGGCTCGTTGTCTTTGTCGCAGAATGGATGATAACCCCATGCTGAAGTGGATATATTCACATTTCGACGATCACATAGAAACCTACTTAGCCACAATAGCCCTAGTCGTGTTTGCATCCTTGGTGATTTATCAGGTCGTGATGCGCTACTTCTTTAACAGTCCATCCTCATGGTCTGAAGAGATTGCGCGCTATGCTCTCGTCTGGTTCGTCTATTTGAGTGGAAGTTATGCCATCAAATATCAGCGACATGTAAGATTTGGTGTTGTAGTCGATCTGATCGGCAAAAAAATGCCATTCGTGCAACGGATTATTCGCCTTTTCGTATTTATTACCTGGCTAGCCTTTCTTATCTACATGTTCACTCTGTCGATTGAGATGGTCAGGAGGCAAATGATTACTGGGCAGTTGTCCCCAGGTTCACAGATTCCCATGTATCTCGTGTATGTAGGGCTTCCCCTTGGCCTATCCCTAATGTCGTTTCGGGTGTTGCAGCATATGGTGCGTTCACTCATCGATCTCATTCGGAACCCCTGGGCACCTATTCCTCCATCACAGCCCGAAGGTGATTAAGACATGGGCATCAGTATTCTGGCAATAAGCTTTATCGTGCTTCTCATCATGGGCATGCCAGTTGCCTTTGCGCTTGGCATTTCCTCTATGCTCTCGGTAATCATTACTGAGGTCGTTCCTGTCAACTATCTCACGCAAACGATGTTTGGAGCTGTTGACTCATACTCGTTGCTTGCGGTACCTCTCTTCGTATTATCCGGCGTCATTATGGAGTATGGGGGGCTCTCCAAAAGACTGATTGATGCTGCCAAGGCATTTGTTGGTCATATCACCGGTGGATTGCCGGCCGTTACCTTGCTGGGGACCACCGTTTTTGCCATGTTGAGTGGCTCTGGTCCGGCAACGGTTGCCGCTATCGGTGGCATCATGATCCCTGCGATGATCCGGGAAGGATACGGTCGAGGCTTTAGTGCTGGCATACTGGCGACTAGTGGGGGTGTGGGCATTGTGATCCCACCCAGCATTCCGCTCATCATATACGGAATAACCACGAACACTTCTATTGGAGACCTTTTTCTTGCCGGCCTCATTCCCGGTATTGTCATCGTACTGACTCTCTATATCGTTAGTCGTTACATCTGTAAGAAAAAGGGCTACGGAATCAAGTCACCCAAAGCGAACTGGGGTGAACGTCGCAAAGCGATATGGCGAGCTAAGTGGACGCTGATGATGCCTTTGGTGGTGTTGGGCGGCATTTATGGCGGTGTGTTCACTCCGACTGAGGCATCGGGTATCGCCGTGGCCTACAGTCTGGTTCTTGCAATACTGTATCGTGAGGCTCAGATATCACAGATACCTTTGATGCTGAAAACCACATTCCTCATTTCTGGAATGATTCTGGTGATCATCGCTACTGCGTCCACTTATGCCAGAATCTTGACGCTTGAACGCATCCCCACACTTATTGCCAGCTTTCTCGGTGCGCTGCCTGTACCGTTCTGGATTGTTCTCGCAGTGATCGTTCTGCTGTTGCTCTTCGTTGGAATGTTTATGGAGACCATAGCGGGTATTATCCTTCTGGCTCCCATTCTCGTTCCGGTGGTTATGCAGATGGGAATGGACCCAGTTCATTTCGGCATTGTAATGATCATGGCGTCAATGATTGGGTTTGCCACTCCACCAGTGGGTGACAACCTCAATGTGGCCAGTGCCATTAGCGGCTTGTCGATCGAAAAAGTGAGTATAGCGGCGCTGCCGTTCGTGGCGGCTCTTGTTGCTATCCTGTTCCTGGTGGCTTATGTGCCACAGATATCTCTCTTCTTACCCAATTTGTTGGGATAACGTATTTTTGGTGAACGTGGTTGGTCGTCGTCGGCATCCGTTCGGCGTCCAGCACTCCCTTAGTGTGGTGGTGTACGGTCTTGCCCAACTGGGCCGGTTTCAAGCGGTCGTGGCCTCGATATGCATACACAGCTAGGTTCGCGACCGACGCATGACCGGCTCGGGCAGGAAGAGGAAATGGATAGACTCAAACTCGCGAAGGGCCGCTGGCCATGGCTGAGTTATGAGTTGTGGTGCCTTGTTTAGGGTCAAGAATGGAGAAGAGCGGGCTTGCCCTTTCCATGAAGCCGATATCCACACAGGTTTTCCCATCGACCACTAGTTGGCAACCGATCTCGCCGATGGCGGGAGAGACACGGAAGCCATGTCCCGAGAACCCTGTCATGATAATGACATTCGGATTCTCTACATGTGGGCGGATATACTCGAGCATTGAGCGCGTATAGCTTTCGACATACGTTTCGACACGGTAGGGTCGGCGGCTGAGCCACGGCAGCATTCCCTCGCGAATCCATTCGAACTTGTTCAGCTCCGCCGCGAGCTCAGCTCCTTCAAGCTGTCGAGGTAGCGTGTCGGCATCGCCAGTGACGTAATGATCATTGAACCCAAGCCCGAGCTTGATTGAGCGCCGATCCTGGCTGGGAATACCATAGCAGTATTGAGGAGCCGTCCTCAGGAATGGTGGCAGGTCAATGAAGTCGTCTTGGCGTGCATTAAACCACAATGAGGTCAAGCGTCTTGTCACCACCTCGTCCTGGATATGGGGCACCAGTTTCGAGGTCCAACCGCCACAACACATCACCACCCGATCGAATGTCTGCTTACCAGACGGTGAGAGTACGCTGACCGTGGAACCTGTAACATCTAGCGCTGTGACAGGGTTAAATTCATGAACGATTGCGCCGTTTCGACGGGCCAGTTCAACGGTGACTTCCACTGTACGCTCTGGCCGAATGACGGCCCCATTGATGTCCCAGAGACCGAAGGAATGATCATCGAACGCAAAGTGGGGAAAGCGCCTACGCAGTACGGATGTCTCCAGGAGCTCTACGGGTACTTCTAGTGCTTTGGCGGAGTTGAGCGCGCACTGCATCTGGGCGTCTTGCTCTCCACCGTATATCAGCACGCCATTAGGATCGCGCAGCGTCTGGCCGCTAGAGGCTTCCAGCTCACGCCATGCCACCGCGGCACGCTCGATCAGGGGGACGTAGGCAGGCTCGGTCATCTCTAGGTTCCAGAAGAGCCGGCTCTCTCCTCCAACACCCGCTGAAGGGTGGCCGGGGTACTCCTTATCGAAGCCATGCACCTCGACTCCGTCAACGCGGCTTAACTGCCAAAGTACCTGCGCGCCGATGGCTCCTAGTCCGATGACCGCAACTCTCATTTTTCCGCTTCCTTTTTAGAGGTCTGGGCACTTTGATTACCGGACTGAGATTCGCGTTGCGCTTGTATCGCCCGCTTGATGAACGCTTCTGACTCTTCTATATGGATGCGGCTAGCTTTTGCGGCCATGTCAGGATCTCCAGTACGAAGGGCATCCAACAGTTCCCGGTGCTCCTGAGCGATTACCTGGGGTGAAGAGTTTCCCGAGCGGTAATAGGAGAGAGCCAGACGTTTTTCGGCCGAAATGCTGCGATAGAATCGCTGCAGGCGTGGACTGTCGGTGGCTTCAATAAGAGCTTGATGGAACTGAAAGTCAAGCTTCAAGACTTCGTCCCAGTCGTTGCCATCACATAGCACTTCCATGAACCGTACAGCGCTCTCGGCGCTTTTGGGAACTGTCTTTCGTGATGCGAGGATGCGAGCTGTTTCAATCTCGAGTAGTCGGCGTGCAGCAAAAAGGTCGTGAAGATCATCTTCCGAGAACTGTGGAACGTATACGCTCTTGTTGGGCTCACGCCGAAGGATGCCATCATGTATCAGCACCACGACCGCAGAGCGGATCGTTTGCCGAGGTACTTGGTAGCGGTCCGCGAGTTGCGATTCCACCAGCACGTCACCGGGACGAAAGGTACCATCGAAAATCGCCTCACTGAGTTGCTCGGCAACCGCATCCACGACTGAGATAGTGCGAAGCTTAGGTGTACTCATGGGGGGTGGGAGATACCTTGAGTTGGGGAACTAGGGTGGGTTGCCAATCCCTTTAGCCGGTAGTGGCGCGATCTCCCTTCTCCTGTTTCCTGGGTGAATGAAACATGATGATACCGGGCCTGAGTATCGCCTTGCATCCATGTAATCCTATGCAGGGTACCCGGGAAGAACAAGGTCCTGATGGTAGTCAGGACCTTGTTCACGGGAAGTGCTTACACGGTGGGTCGCCGCGCTATATTGTAGTAACGAATCTCCTGGTACTCTTCTAGCCCTTCGTGGCTGCCTTCGCGGCCAAGACCGGACTGCTTCATGCCACCAAACGGCGCAGCCGGATTGGAGGGTACCCCGTTGTTGATGCCAACCAGCCCGGTTTCCAGTTCGTCGGCAACATTGAGTGCACGGTCGAGGTTTTCTGTGAAAACGTAGCCGGCCAGCCCGAACGGCGTATCGTTTGCTCGCGATACCACCTCTTCCTGCGTTGAGAAGCGGGAAATGGCCGCGATGGGGCCGAAGATTTCAGTGTTCGCGATTCTGGCCTCAGCTGGCACGTTATCGAGCACAGTCGGGGCAAAGAAGTAGCCGTTGCCTTCAGGGGCTTGTCCTCCGGTGCGCAGATTGGCACCGTGCGCAATGGCATCACTGACAAGATGCTGAAAGTTGTTGACAGCATTACGGTTGATCACCGGCCCCAGACCAACCCCCTCGGCGATGGCATTGCCGACCACGACCTCGGACATCCGCTTACTGAAGGCCTCGACGAAAGCGTCGGCAATACCGTCTTGCACATAGAAGCGGTTTGCCGCCACGCAGGATTGCCCCCCATTGCGCAGTTTCGCCAGTATCGCCCCGTCCACGGCGCGCTCGAGGTCGGCGTCGTCGAAGACGATGAGCGGGGCATTACCCCCTAGTTCCATCGAGCTCTTGACGATGTTTTTAGCCGCAAGCCCCATAAGAGTGCTGCCCACACTGGTGGAGCCGGTGAACGAAATCTTCCGGACCCGAGGGTCTGAGAGTACCGCTTCGCTGAAAGCGGCAGGGTTCGCTGTGGTGACCACGCGCATCAGCTCACGCGGCACGCCGGCTTCCGCCATCAGCTCGACGGTCAGCAGGGTGGTCAATGGAGTCAGGGCCGCTGGCTTGATCACGGATGCGCAACCGGTGGCAATTGCTGGAGCGATCTTGCGCGTGATCATCGCCATGGGGAAATTCCACGGAGCAATGAGCAGTGCCAGGCCCACAGGAGCGCGTCGTGTCAGTATCGTCGAGCCTCCAGCTGGATTCTCACGATACTCTCCGGCCGGGCGCAGCAACTCTTCAGCATACCATCGTACGTAATCGGCGGCATACTGCACCTCGCCTTGGGCCTCTGCCAGCGGTTTTCCCATCTCGCGACTGATGACATAGGCCAGGCGCTGCTGGTTGGCGATAAGTACCGAATAGACGTTGTGCAGGGTGTCGGAACGCAGCCGTGGCGTCGTCTTCGCCCAAGTGCGGCCCGCCTTGTCGGCTATCGCTACCTCAGCCAGGGCTTCTTGTGGCGTCATGCTGGGCAGGGTAGCGATGCGCTCCTCCGTGGAAGGGTCGAGGACGGCAAATTCATTGTCGCCGGGTGCATGCTTGCTATAGCCGGGCAAGCTCTTCAGTGCTTCATCGGAAGCGGCTAGGCGCTCCGGTGATGGGGTTGGTAGCTGCATGGTATTAACCTCTTAGTTTTTAACTTATGCCGAGGCCCGGGCCTTGCCTGACCGAATGTCGTCAAGTACATGTCGAACTCCGTTGACGAGGTCGCGCACTTCCTGATCTGTAGTGATAAAGGGCGGACTGATCTGCACGGCGTTACCCCGCAACGGGCGAGTAATGAAGCCTAGGTCGAGAATCTGGTCGGTGACCCATTCCGCCTGGACTTCATCATGCAGCTCGATTGCGCCCAGAAAGCCACCGACACGTGTGGTTGCCACGAGGTCATGAGATTCGATTGCCGCGAGCTCACCGGCCAGTATTCGTTCAAGCGCTGCCGAGCGCTCCACCAAACCTTCGCGTTCAAGGATTTCTAGGTTTTTCATCGCTAATGCGGCGGTAACGGGATGGCCTGAATAAGTAGTGCCATGACGGTATATCGGTGAGGCGGCCCCTTGTTCAAAGAACGGCTGCCACACGCGAGGGGCAACGAATACCCCGCCCAGAGCGGCATAGCCGGAGGTTACGCCTTTAGCAAAAGTGATGATATCCGGCTGCAGCGCATAGCGGGATGAGGCAAACATAGTGCCGGTTCGCCCGAAGCCGGTGATCACCTCATCGGCGATAAACAGAATATTGTTCTCATGGCACAGCCGCTGAATTTCCGCGAAGTAGCCTTCGTGCGGGGGGTGCACCCCTCCGGTTCCCATCACTGGCTCTGCGATATAGGCAGCGATGTTTTCCGCACCGATACGTTCGATTGCCTCGGCAAATGCCTCTGTGGAGTGCTTGTCGATCCGCTCGGTGCCATCGACCAGAGAATCCGAACCGTAACCTTCACGGTTAAAGTCGAGGCCGGCGACGCTGGTGCCATAAGCGTGGAGCCCATGGTAGGAGTGCTCCCGGCTGATGATGACCTTCTTCGATGTGCAGCCTACCTGGTTCCAGTAGCGGCGCGCCAACTTCAACGCCACGTCAATGGAATCAGAACCGCCGCTGTTCAAGATCATTTTGGCATCGTCGATGGGGGCCATGCTAACGAGCATTTCCGCAAGCTCTACGGCCCGGTTATTCGTGTAGCGACCAAACACATGGTAGGAGTCGAGCGTCTTCATCTGCTCGTAGGCGACTTTCGCCATCTCTTCGCGACCGTGGCCGATATTGGCATACCACAGAGAAGCGGTGCCATCGAAGAGTTTGGCGCCCGTATCCGTAGTGAGGTAGGAGCCTTTCGCGGAGACCACCTGGATCTGTCGGCCGATCACCGAGGGCATGTGTGCTTGCGCACTCCACAAAGCCGGAGTTGTCATTCTGTCACCTATCGGGGTTGAGCTGAAACTAAGAAATTGTTGTGCAACTGTCCTTCACTAGAAATTGTACTACTGTATTACAATTTGTCTAGCGAAGCGGCGTCTCAGGGTGTGATGGTTAATCATGAGACGTATTTGTTGTTTGTCACTGACGGTGCAAAGCGTCCTCACAGGACTGACCCCCATTATCGGCCAGCATGGTGTGGACTCGTCAGGCAATACCCCAGCGTCGCTTCGAGAAAAAGCGACGATCGATCTAGTCATTTGGCGATACAGGCGTGCATGTACATGCTTGGATGTCTGAACCACTGCGACAAACAGATAGGCTTTGCCCACGCCGTTACGGATCTCATTGATCGTTCAGGTAGCCGGTTGGGTACCGCTTGAAGGGCTTCTACTCACGCTTTTGGTGGCAATTTCTCTGCAGTTGGCTAACTCTTTATCGCTGGTAAAGGCGGTGCAGGCTCATTCGGGGCGGTGAGGGGAATTCCCGCTGAAGCGCATGGAGACAGTCATCCAGCGGTAGCAGCGCTTATTGCCGAAAAGTGACAGCAGCAGTTTCTCCCAATGGCGTAAGCGACGTGGAACGAAGTGTTGTTGGTCCCATGCGAGTTTCCTCGACAGCATCTCGGTGACACCACTTGCACACGGTCTAGGGGCTGACGCCGTACGTCGACCCAACGTAGCGATTGATTTCGTCGATCGCTCTATTTCCGTTCGGATGGCGTATGTGGTGGCGCCGACGCCACCCCCTGATTGAGTAGCGCTACACTTTAGAGTCCGATCCTATGCGTAAGGAGATTGGACATGAAGAAGCGTTTTAGCGAAGAACAGATCATTGGTTTCCTGGGCGAAGCCGTGGCGGGCTCCCCAAAAGAAGAGCGCGGCAGGGGCGCCGCGCTTGTATGCTTTATCAGACCGGAGGACATAAATTATTACCGGGTTTCTATGCCGTCGACTGACTCTTCTTGCGGCGGGACAGTCGTGAAAAGAGTGGCGTAAGAATGACCAGTAGAATCATGACAATAAGCACCTTCGACGTTGTATTCGCTGCCAAGGCTGTCCAATCGCCGCCACCAATACGCAGAGCCAGTCGCAGGTTCTGCTCGGCGAAGCCCCCGAGAATTAGGCCCAGCACGACGGGGGGCAATGGGAACTTCAGTTTGTCCATAAAGTAGCCGATAAAACCGAAGCCTAGGGAAGGTCTGAATAACTGCCGATATTCATCAACGCTTACTTGAGCCGACAAAAAATCGAAAATTCAGACACTCTTCTCCCTTTCTTTGTGTATTTTTGCTCCTTTCCCGCTCATTGAGCGGGAAAGGAGCGCAATCGCCTTATTCCCATAGGTATTTCTCACTGATCAGCAGGTTGCTGAACGCCGCCAGCAAGTGCAGGCGCTGAGTGTTTTTGGCCAGTCCACGATAGCGAGCCTTGCCATAACCAAAAACTTGTTTGATGTACCGAAAGGGGTGCTCCACCTTGGCACGGATACTGGCTTTGATGTTTTCGACTTTCTGTCGCCTGGCATCTAGCTTCTTGCGGGTGCCAGGCCGTTTGGCAATATACCAAGAGATATCGTTGCGGTGCTTGTGCTCGTCGCGTTTTTGAATACCCAGGTAACCGGCATCACCGAAGACGCGTTGCTCTTCACCGTGAAGGAGCTTATCGGCAGGCACAATGTCATGGACATTGGCAGCCGTGGTCTCGATGCTGTGAATCAACCCAAGCTTATCGTCGACACCTATATGCATTTTCATGCCAAAGTGCCAAGAGCTACCTTTTTTAGTCTGGTGCATTTCCGGATCGCGCTCGCCTTTTTTGTTTTTGGTGGAACTAGGCGCAGAGATGATAGTGGCATCGACAATGCTCCCTTCGCGCAGCATCAGGCCATTTTTCTCTAGGTGGTTGTTCACTTCCTGGAACAGCACCTTGCCAAGGCCGTGGTGTTCCAGAAAATGGCGAAACTTGAGAATCGTGGTTTCGTCCGGCAATCGGTCTAGTTTCAAACCGGCGAATTGGCGCATGGACTCGATCTCGTAGAGGGCGTCTTCCATGGCCGGATCGCTCAGGTTGTAAAACAACTGCATGCAATGGACGCGGAGCATGGCAGACAACGGATACGGAGGCCGCCCGCTCTCGCCCTTGGGGTAATAACGGGCTATCTTCTTCTCCAGCTGCGTCCAGGGGATCAGCTTGTCCATCCGCTCCAGAAAGAGTTCGCGGCGAGTCTTTCTCTTCTTGTTCTGGTACTCGGCTTCGGAGAAGGTGATTTGATCCATGGCAGCACTGAATCCTATGCAGTTGACGATAGCCGTATTATCACTGATGGCAGTGACTTTTTCAGAGCTTCCTTAGTTTATTTAATTTTTTAAATGTAGAATTGATTTTTGACTGCAAATCGACAACTTCCGCTTTGATCGTATAAATTTCACTCTCTGTATCATTTATATCCTGCTGGTGGTCATATACTGCTTCAAGAGAGGTTGGTAATATTTGAGAGCAAACAGGGCAAGCATCTATTTCGGGCCGTTGATGTGAAATATTACGTTTAATTCGATTAAGAATAACTCTTCTGTTGACTGCCAAACTTTTTTTATTACATAAATAAACATGATGAGTCTCTTCCTTTACTAGACTTTCTCTAAGTTCCGAGTACTCTTTAAGGTATTTCGCTGCTTCCCCTCTAAATTCTTCATCGAGTAATTGAGAAAGTTGAAGTTTTTCATCATTATTCTTCATTTTTTCTAGAAATTCTATTTCTCGAACAACCTCTGCTTTTTTTCGCAAAAATTTATGTAACAAAATTCTGTCGATGTCAGAAGTTATTCCTAAATAGTAATCAAGGTAATCAAACTTAAAGTTTTTATAGAAATTCAAGCCGCTAAACGACTCCCTTAGATACACCCAGCCAACTGATTGTGATATGTAATAAGGAAGAAGCATTACTTCCAAAGGAGCTTCTTTTAGTTCTTCTTTACTTTCAAGCGCAAAATTAAACTCAAATATAGAAGATATTTTTTCCTTGAGTTTTATATGTTCATACGAGTTGTCTGAATTAATACCATCAAATCGAAACGCACTTTTTTCTGCTTCATATATAAAGAAAGACTGGCCGTCACGTATTAAAGTAATTGGGCTAACACTACCATTAAAGGTTCGCTCTAGATCAAGACGAAATATAAGCTGTTCATCTAGTATCTCCTGTAATTTATCATTGCCATCATTTATACCGAGGCTATAAATAATTGATTGGATAAGTGTGCTTTTTCCAGATGTATTCTTTCCTTTGATAATATTAATTCCATCAGAAAAATCTGTATAGAAGCACTTTTTTATTTTCTCAGAAAAAACCAATAGGCTTTTAAATTTAACTAGCATTATATTTTGTTCCTGGTTTCTACATAAGCGGCTACTATTGCAAAAGATATCAATGTTTTATTTAGTTGTGTTTGATGATCTCTTGTAAATCTTTCGCTAAGTTTTTTTATGCAATCTGCATGTGAGTATGAAGAATCATCAACGTCTCTGTTATCAGCAACAAAATGATAAATCTTCTGAAACTCAACCTGCTTAAGATCTTTGAAATAATCAAAGCAGTCATTCAGATACTCTGCATAATTACTACTTTTACTAATAGGTATCTGAAGAAGTTTCGACAATTCTTTAGCATTTTCGCGCCATAGTTTAAATGCTTTTGCTTTGCTGCAGATTACATCTATAGCTTTAAATATATCTTTACTATAGACTCTCTTGCTAATATCGAGCAGCTTGCTCTTATTTCCTTGATTATAGACCGTCTCAACTTCTCTGAATAATTTTAACAGAAGGTTTAGAGCGGCATTTGGATCAGAGATTTTATCTTGAAATACGTCTGATAGCATGCCTGTAAGTTGATTTCTTTGAGATTTATCGGTATTTGCGATATCTATATACTTAAAGTGAATATTTTTAAGTTGTTGGTTTTCAAATGAAAATTCATTAATTTTTTTTAATATATTATCCTGAATATTACCATGGAGGTTGGTGTAGCAAACAAATACGTTATTCTCTCTTATTATTTCACTAAATTTTTGTTCTTTTTTTCTACTTCCACAGTTCAATCTAATACTTTTATTCGTTAAAAATATCAAGTCCTGTGAATAATTACTATCTTTAGATATTTCATCACTAGCTAGATCACTACCAACTTTTGTCATTTTAGCAAGGATTTCAGCTAAATTTTTTCCGAGCACCCATTCAGAGGTAGACTTTTAGCTTGATATGCTTTGATTTTACTAATCTCGTTTGAGTTGTTAAGCTCGGCAAAGATCACATCATCATGATGCTCTATGCAGATAAAAAATTCACTTCCAACCAATATGTCATAGTTCTCTAATACAAGAAATATGGCGCTATTCCTTTGAAATGAAAACCCAGTTAAAGCTTCAACTCCTGAGTTAGTATCATTTTTTGTATCAGACATAGTCATCCAAAATTTTGCAAATGTGAAACAGCCATATCAAAAAATAACAGAGTATAATACTTCTCATCTTGTCATCGGATGAACGTGCCACTATATTCACCCGACAAATATCCCCTGCAAAATACACGAAAAAACATTGATAGGCATAATCACTTCCCCCCCATTAAGCTACATATACGAAATTTGCTCCCCTGCTGTATTTCTCGAAATGATAGCTTAGGGTTGTTTGCAGCCTCATTTTACATAGCTTTTTAGCTTTCGGGCACAGCCCAATTCCTACTGAAATTAGCCTAGCACAAGCTGCCGAAGTAGGATGAGGCTCGTAAGCTTTTCTTTTCAACGCTCCTTCGTGGCCTGCTGATTACGGCATACATTTTTCTAGCGTTGGCGCGACGCAGTCTTGATCAGATGGGAGCTGGGGAGCAAACACGAACCCCGCGTAAGCTCTTGAAAGCCAAAAGGCGAGGTCATGTACTTATGGCCATCACACTGTTAGCTGCCAATATGAGGGATGAGGGCGAGAGCAGGCTAAATGCTAGTTCAAGGACACTGCTTAAGCCGACATAAAATCGTTCCAGCGCCTTACCAAATAGTTATGCTCATCCATGACGGTATTCCACGCCGCTATACGGCTCATTCTTGTCTGGTAGTCTCCGCCGTCGCGGATTTCGCCTCGGTGAATCATGTCAGAGCTGCCATCAGGGCCCGGAAGGCTCTTGGCGGCAGGTTTGCCGTCATACCAAAAATCCCACTCTGCAGTGGATAGGTGAGGGCGGGTCAGTTCTGGGGTGGAAATGTAATAGCCTTGGCGGGCCATGACGGCGCCGGGCCATCCAGAGATCCATCAGTTGAGGTAGTCATAGGCAGCATCTAACGGGCGACTAATCGGTAATACATCAAATTAAGCAAGCCTAAGGTAAGCGTGCCGCAAACAGTGAGGGCGCTTCATAGGAAGCGCCCTCATGGTAACGGTAAAGAGGATGCGTTACTTAAAACTCGACGGTTGCCGAAAGCTTGAAGGTGCGCGGTTCGCCTTGAACCAGATAGTTCGCAAAGGACGTCGAGGCGCCTGACCAGTAATCTTCGTCGGTAACGTTGTCGATGCCTGCGCGCCAGATCCAATCAGCGCCACCGACCGGCGTGGTGTAGCGCAGGCCAAGATCGAGGCGTGTCCAGGAATCCAGCTTCAAGTCGTTGGCTACATCGGCGTACTGCGAGCCCGTGTGCAGGACGCGACCAGTGGCAGTGAGACGCTCGATGAAGGGCGTGTCCCATTCGCCGCCGAGCACAAAGCGATACTCAGGAACGCCCGTGGCGTCATTTCCTTCGTTGCCATCCTGTGTTTTGGTGAGTTCGGCATCTATCCAGGTCGCGCTGCTGAACAGACGCACTCCTGTCGTCGGCTCACCGTAGAGGCTTAGCTCCAGGCCGCGATTACGCTGCTCGTTATCAAGGTTGCCGACGCCATCGACGACCGCTGCAGAGGGTAGCTCGATCTGGAACAGGCTGATGCCACCGCCCAGGTTGCCGTAGTCGAACTTAGCGCCCACCTCGTGCTGCTCGGCATGGGCAATGCCCAAGTGCTGCCCAAAGTTCAGCGCTGTGGTATCGGTGACCGTGCCGCCATCCTGCAATGCTTCGACGTAGTTGGCGTAGAGCGAGATATTATCCGTGGTCTTGAACACCGCGCCGACAGCGGGGGTTACCCGACGATCGGCATAGCGATTGCTGCTATCGTCATTAGGACGTTCGTCGATCTCGAGTTCCTGATAGCGTGCGCCCAATGTCAGCAACAGTCGGTCATCGATGAATCCAAGTGTATCGCTCAGCGTGACCCCTTGGGAGCGTGTGCGCGTCACGCTACCCCCCACGAAAGGCGTGCCATCCGGGCGAGATAAATCGACAGGATCGTAGATGTTGGTCGTGCCTGCCGCGAGGAAACTCCAGTCCGTGTCGAACTTGCGATAGGCGCTAGAGTAGCCAACGGTGATGTCATGGCTAACCGGGCCGGTCAACACATACCCACGCAGCCCCGCCTGGCTGGCGACGTTGTCGATATGGTTGTTGGTCTCGAAGTCGTTGACACTGGCGTTACCCGCGTCATCGGTAAGGCTCGGAGTCGCCGACACGATGCCTTCGAGCGTGCGGTTCCCCCCCAAGGCCGCGAAAGCGGTCCAGGTGTTGGTGAGGTCATATTCACCCCTGACCATGCCGAAATTGGTTTCTAGCGCGGTTCCACCGAAAGAGGGGGTGTAGTTCAACGAGGAGTCCGGCGCAGTGGGCACCCGTGTGGCCGCGCCGGTTCTGACACTTGAACGGCCGCCATCCAGGGTGAACTTTTGATGACCGACATCGAACAATATCCTGCCTCGATCGCCACGGTAGTCGAGCCCAACGACAACAGAGGTATCGCGCTGGTTTTCGTCATCAATGGCGGTGTCACCACGGCCGCGCGTGGCACTTACCCGTGCTCCCCATTGCTTTTGGTCACCATAACGCTGGCTAGCATCGACGCCCACTTCGCCGTAGCCATCGGAGCGGTAGCCACTGGATAGATTGAGCATCGGGTCATCCCCCGCATGCTTGGGCTCGATGTTGATGGTGCCACCAATGCCGCCGCTCCCGCCGATGGGAATGCCCGACGTAAAGGCGCTGGCGCCTTTGAAGACTTCGACGCGCTCGGCAAGGTTGCTGTTGATGATTTGTCGTGGCAGCACACCGTAGAGGCCGCCATAAGCCACGTCGTCACCGGTCAGGTTAAAGCCGCGCACCTTGTACGCTTCACCATAGATGCCAAAGCCCAGCCCTACCGATACCGAGGCATCGTTCTGAAGCGTATCGCCCAGTGTCTGGGATTGTTGGTTCTCCATCAGCTCACTGGTATAACTGATAACGTTGAAAGGCACGTCCATCGTGTCCTTTTCACCGATCAGGCCCACTCGGCCACCCGCCGCGATTTGGCCACCGGAGAAGGCTGGAGGTGGCGTATCTCCATAGGTCGGTACGGAGCCCGTGACGGTGACGGTATCCAGGGATTGATTGTCAGCACTTGTCTGCGCCCAGGCGGTCGCGGGTGTGATACCCATCGCGATCAGCATCAGCGCGCGCAGAAGCCGTGCTTTACGGCGCTTAACCGCGGTGTTGGAGGTGTTCCCAAGAGACATAGTGTCGATCCTATCGTTTTTACAGCAGCGCCCAGCCGCCGCGTTTTTATGAAACCGATGTAAGAAAGCGGAGGCTTGGCTGTCGTGCCATGGTCGCCTTTCCGGCATGGCTTTATATGATAAACAAAATGAGATGTATTAACATATGCGGATGACATTTTTCCGTACTGCCTTGCAAAAAATCCGCATTGACGTCTCAATGTGATTCCTTTTTTCTGATGCTCTCGCTGCTATGTGCCACCGGTCGATGCTCTTTTTCTTGGCTCGCTGCTGTTTAACGGCCGCTTGCTTGCTGCCCTTGTCGAGTGCCCACGCGCAGTGGGCCACCATCAACTGGACCATTGCCGAAACGCTACTGGCCATTGACGCGCCGCTGAGAGGTACCGCTCAACAAAATGGCTACCATGAGTGGGTAGGGGAGCCCAGAATCCCCGACGGCGTTGCAGATCTTGGCCTGCGATCACAGCCCAACCTCGAACTCATGGCGCAATCGCCACCGACGCAAACGTTCATTTCGCCGATGTTCGCCAGTTTGACGGAGCGTCTGGAGAGAATTGCCCCGGTCACGTCGTTCTCCCCCTATTCACCCGGCACCCATACCTGGCAAGAGATACAAGCACTCACCCGTCAGCTAGGTGAGTTGACCGGCCACCGGCTGCAGGCAGCGCAGCTAATCAACGAAACACATGCGTTGATGGACACGCTTCGCCAACAGCGCCCCGATGCACCGCCGCTGCTGATGGTGCAATTCATGGATGCCCGCCATGTCAGGGTTTTTGGCGACAACAGTCTCTATAATGCCGTGCTTGAACGAATCAATTTGACCAATGCCTGGGATCGGCCTACCAACGCCTGGGGATTTTCACTCGTGGGTATCGAAGCGCTCTACGACTATCCTGAGGCCACGCTGGTCGTGGTCGAGCCGCTGCCCGCCGGGGTCGCAGAATCCCTGGCGAAGAGTGGTTTATGGCAACATTTACCCAGCGTTAAAAACGCCACGCTATTGCGTTTACCGCCGGTATGGAGTTTTGGCGCGCTACCTTCCGCTCAACGCTTTGCTCGGGAGCTGGTTTCTGCCCTGACGTCGCGCACCCCCCTTGAGTAAGCGTTTGAGCGCTTAACCCTATTTCCGAACAGGCTAGGTGCTATTTCATGCGTCAATGGCGCCGGTGGCGCTGTCATTTTGCAGGCTGACCATGCCTTTCCAGCGCTTTTCCAACAACCAACTCCAGCTCTCTTGGTGGATATCCAGCCTCTTGGGGAACATGGTGATATGCCCACTGGGGCGAGAACCGTGACCAAATCGCTCTGGATTTCGTTGGCACCTTAAAACGTTCTGCTGCTTTTGTTGTGCAGAATACTGCTCATTAATTTTTCCTGAAGCATATTTTGCGCACTAAACTGCTCATATTGGATATCTTGAGCACTATCCTGCGCATAGGTGGCGCTTGAAACTGACAGTACAGATTCATTTTGATAAGGCTTGGCACGATGCGGGTTAATTGTCGTTACCTGCCCACGAATATTGGACGCGAGATTCGTTGGCTTGCGCACTCTTGATACTCGGCTCAAGCGCTGGGGGCTGTTATGAAAAAACACGCGGCTGATGATCGTGAAGCGGCGTTGGTGACGCTGTTGAAACGCTTTTATGCGGGCGAGCTCACCGATGGGCAGTTGTTACGTGCCCTGCGGCGCCGCCGACACAGTGAGTTCAATCGCATCATGCCGCCAAAGCTCATCGTCGTAATCGATGGCTCGGCCATTCTGGTCGTAGTTGATGCGAGTGACGCGCTGAGCAGGCCCTCCTGAGGCCGCGCGCAGTGCCTCAGCCGCACGACAATGCAGCACCGTGGAGCAGAGCTCGAAGCTGACACGGCTGATGCGTATGCCGTAGTGGCTGCGATAGAGCTCGGTGAGCGAGCAGGTCACGAGGTCGTGCTCGAGGATCCCGGGGAAGCAGTCCGCGCGCAGGTAGTGTTCGACATACAGCACGGGGCGCCCATCGATACGGCGTGCCCGGATGATGTGGAAAACCGGTGCTCCTTCCAGGATGCCCAGGCGGGCCGCGACCTTGGGTTGGGCGGGGCACTGGGTGGCTTTGAGTACCTCGGTTTCCGGGCAGCGCTGCTGGGACGCTACCATTTCCTTGAACGGCAGAGAGGCGAGTAAGTCGTAGCGAAGACGAGGCGGGGAGACGAACCAGCCGCGGCGGCTCTCCCGATAGATGCGACCTTCGGCCTCCAGTTGCATTAACGCCTCACGCAGTGTGATGCGTGTGGTTGAGAAGCGCTCCATCATCTGTCGTTCGGAGGGTAGGCGCCCAGTGGCAGAGGGGGCCTCCTCGGCCAGCATGCCCAGTAGCGCCTGCTGAAGGCGGCTGGTCGGTGGTGTCAGACAGGGTGAAGCGTTATCCGCGCTAAATGGCGTGGCGTGTGGCAGCGTAGTGGTCAAAGGAAGCTCGCTTCTGGTCTAGTTCAGGCTACGTAAGTTCGTACGCAGTCGTCTGCAGGTTATTTTAGCGAAGGTATCATGTCAGAGCGATGACATGTCTGAGCTATAACCGCTATTTTCAGCAGCAATTGCCGCTATTGTAAGGACATGTGAATGTCATTCAAGCGACATGCCTTTGTCATTTCCACCCCCTAGTATGCCTTTTGTCAGCCGTTACTGAACTAGACCAGATGGCGGCATCACCCTGACTAACCGAATGAGGCCATACTGTGAATCCGACACGCTCGTCGCTGCTGCAACTGACGCTAACCGCCGCGCTCGGAACGGCGCTTCTCGCAAGCCCGGTCCAAGCGGATACCGACCTGTCCGAACTGATCGCCGCTGCCCAGGAGGAGGGGCGCGTCGACAGCGTCGGCATGCCGGACTCCTGGGCCAACTGGAAAGACACCTGGGCCGATTTGCACGAACAGTATGGTTTGGAGCACATGGATACCGACATGAGCTCCGCCGAGGAGATAGCCAAGTTCAAGGCCGAGGGTGAAAATGCCACCGTTGACATCGGTGACGTGGGCATTAGCTTTGGCCCCATCGCCGTGACAGAAGGGGTGACTCAGCCCTACAAGCCGACGACCTGGGAAGAGATTCCCGACTGGGCCAAGGATGAGGACGGCCACTGGGTGTTGGGCTATACCGGCACTATCGCCTTGATGATCAACAAGCAGCTAGTGCTGGAAGCGGAACGGCCGCGCACCTTTGCTGATTTGCTTGAGGGCGACTACAGCGTAGCGCTGGGCGCCGTAGGGCAAGCGGCTCAGGCTAACAGCGCTGTGCTCGCCGCCGCCTATGCCAACGGTGGTGATGAAAATAACCTGCTGCCAGGGCTGGAGCTATTTGCCGAGCTGGCCCGCCAGGGGCGGTTGTCACTGGCGGATCCCAGCATAGCCAACCTCGAGAAGGGGGAGGTCGAGGTTGCGCTGATGTGGGACTTCAACGCTCTGAACTACCGTGATCAGATCAACCGTGATGCCTTCGATGTGGTCATTCCTGGCGATGCCTCGGTGACTTCTGGCTACGCCACCATCATCAACAAGCACGCCCCGCATCCTAACGCGGCCAAGCTGGCTCGCGAGTTCATCCTCTCTGACGAAGGGCAGTTCAACCTGGCGGAGGGATATGCCCGCCCGATTCGCGCCGAGCACCTGACCCTCCCCGACGAGATCGCCGCCAAACTGCTGCCCAATGAGCAGTACGCCAATGCCCGTGCGGTAGAGGATTTCGACGCCTGGGAAATGAGCGCACGGCAGTTGCCGAGCCAGTGGCAGTCCCAGGTGCTGATCCATCAGCAGTAACCGCCTCCTCTTTCCGACTAACTGCCGTCTCCTCAGGAGGCGGCAAGGAGCCTGTGATGTCTCAGCGCGTCATTCTCGTAGTGCTCGATGGCCTTAACCATGCCGTGGGGCGGCACGCTATGGGCCACCTGCATGCCCTCTGTGAAGCGGGCCGTGGCAGCTTCCACGCGCTTAACTGCGAGCTGCCAGCCATGTCCCGTCCCCTCTATGAGTGTTTGCTGACCGGCGACCGGCCTGTGGACTCTGGGGTGGTGCATAACCAAGTGGTACGCCGATCAACCGGCACCAGCCTATTCGATCTGGCGGTTCGTCAAGGGCGGCGTACTGCGGCAGCGGCCTATCACTGGGTCAGCGAGCTCTATCTTGAGGCTCCCTTCGTGCCTGCCCGCCACCGTTTCCACCAGAATGCGGAGAGCGCGATCCAGGTGGGCCTCTTCTACTGGCAGGATCACTACCCTGACGATCACCTGTTCAGCGACGCCGAAGCGCTGCGCCGGCTCAACGCCCCAGACTTTTTGCTGGTGCACAGCATGAATGTTGATGATGCCGGCCATCGCCATGGTGGTGAGTCGCCCCAGTACCGCAACGCCGCACGTCGCGCCGATAGCGCCCTGGCCGACTATTTGCCGCAGTGGCTGGCTGAGGGCTACCAGGTGATGGTGACCGCCGACCATGGTATGAACGCCGATGGTTCTCACTCGGGCCTGCTGGAGGAAGAGCGCCGGGTGCCACTGTGGCTATTTGGCGAGGCATTTGCTCATGCGCCGGTGGCATCGCTGCAGCAGCCAAGGCTGTGCGGTACCTTGGCCACCTTGCTGGGCCTGGAGCATGACAAACCCTATCACGCCGAGCTGCTGGTCGAGGGGAGGGCGGCGTCGTGAAGCGTCTACTGCCCGCCTGGCTATGGCTGGTACCCTTTGCGCTGGTATTCGTGGCCTTCCAACTGGCGCCGCTCGGCTGGATCGCCATCAGTGCCTTCCACGTCGAGGGCGCCTGGGGGCTCGGCCACTTCAGGGAAATCGCGGGTTCGACCTTCTTTCGTCAGGCCATTGGGCGCAGCCTGGAGATTTCACTGATTTCGAGCCTTCTGGGGCTGATCATCGCCACCCTGGCATGCCACAGCCTGACCCGCACCAGCGGTCCGCTGCGGCGCTGGATGATCGCCTTCACCAATATGACCAGCAACTTTGCCGGTGTACCGCTGGCCTTCGCGTTCATCATCCTGATGGGCGCCAACGGGGTGTTGACCATAGCCCTTCAGCGTGTGGGGCTGATCGACAGCTTCTCGCTCTATTCGCGCAACGGCCTGATCGTGATCTACACCTGGTTCCAGATTCCTTTGGGCATACTGCTGCTGTTTCCTGCCTTCGAAGGATTGCGGGCAGAGTGGCGGGACGCTGCCAGCCTGCTGGGCGCCGGGCGCATCGCCTACTGGCGCCATATCGGTCTGCCGATCCTCCGGCCGGCACTGGCGGGGACGCTGACGATTCTGATCGCCAACGCCATGGGCGCCTATGCCACCGTCTATGCGCTGGTCAATACCAGCTACAACCTCATGACTATCCGTATCGCCAATCTGGTCTCGGGGGATCTCTTCCTGCAGCCCAATCTGGCCAGTGCCCTGGCGCTGGTTCTGGTCGGGTTACTGGCAATGGTCACCCTGATTCAGCAGTGGATAGTGCGCAGGAGCCATTATGTCGTTGAACGCTGATCTCACCTTATCCCGGCCAGAGGAATCTCCACTGCCAATACGTCGCCTTGTCTGGCCGTCGCCCTATGCACTGGTGGTGTGGAGTGTGTTCACGCTACTGGCGCTGCCGCTGCTCGCCACCCTGGGTTATGCGTTGGCGTCCAGTTGGGGGGCCACCCTCCTGCCTGATGGGGTGACCCTGAAGTGGTTTGGGGAGCTATGGAGTACACCGCGCTTTCAGTGGGCCTTCACCCGCTCAATGCTGGTCACGGTAGGAGCGCTGGCGCTGAGTTTAGTGCTGGTGGTGCCGGTAGCGTTCCTGGCGCATACCCGCTACCCACGGCTGGATGCCTGGATGAGTGGCCTTATCCTGGTGCCCTTTGCAGTGCCTCCTGTGGTCTCCTCGGTAGGGCTGCTGCAACTCTACGCTGGCGGCCCGCTGCCACTGGTGGGCACCCCCTGGATACTGATGTTTACTTACGTGACGATCGCGCTGCCCTTCGTCTACCGGGCCATTGCCAACAGCCTGCGCACCATCGATGTAAGGTCACTGATGGAAGCCGCGCAACTGCTGGGGGCAACGCCCTTCAAGGCCTTCTTCCTGGTCATTCTTCCCAACATCCGCGTGGGGGTGCAGGTCGCCGTGTTCCTGTCCTTCTCCTTCCTGATTGGCGAGTTCGTCTTCGCCAACATGCTGGTAGGGACGCGCTTCGAGACCCTTCAGGTGTATCTCAACAATATGCGAGGCTCCAGCGGCCACTTCACCAGCGCATTGGTGATCACGCTCTTCCTGTTCACCCTGCTGCTAACCTGGTTGGGGAACCGTCAGGCCGGTCACGCCATTACCAAGGGGGCGAACCCATGACGACCCTAAGCGGTGCTCCAGTAGTCAATGACAGCCCCCTGGCCGCTGGCTATCTCCATCTCGAGGGGTTGGCCAAGCGTTTTGGCACTACCCAGGTGTTTTCTCACATCGATGCGGTGATCGCCAAGGGTGAGTTCGTCACGCTGCTGGGGCCCTCCGGTTGCGGAAAATCGACCCTGTTGCGATCTATTGCCGGGTTGAATCGGCTGGATGAGGGGCGAATCGTGGTGGATGGCGAAGAGATCACCGCACTTCCACCGCAGCAGCGTGGTGTTGGCATGGTCTTCCAGCATTATGCTCTGTTTCCCAACATGCGGGTGACCGACAACGTCGCCTTCGGCCTGCGTATGCAGAAGGTGCCGCATGAGGAACGCCGCCGCCGGGTGGATGAAGTACTGCGTCTGGTAGAGCTCAATGTGCATGCTGACAAGTTTCCCCACCAGCTCTCCGGCGGGCAGTGTCAACGCGTGGCTTTAGCAAGAGCGTTGGTGGTTGAGCCGCGTATCCTATTGATGGATGAGCCGCTCTCAGCGCTCGATGCCCGTATCCGCGGCCATCTACGTCAGCAGCTGCGCGATATCCAGCAGACATTAGGTTTGACGACCCTGTTTGTGACCCACGATCAGGAAGAGGCATTGGTGATGTCTGATCGTATCTTCCTGATGCATGACGGGCACATCCTGCAGCAGGGAAGCGCCGAAGAGCTCTATACGCGGCCCAGGGACTACCACGCGGCGGGCTTTATGGGGCACTACAACTTACTTTTCGGCGATCAGGCCCGTCCACTGTTAGGAGAGGGTTTCGACTCAGCACGCGTGGCGCTGCGGCCAGAGGCCCTTTACCTCCAGCCACTGGCAGACGGAGCGATGGGCGTGGAGCGACCGGCTCGCCCTGGCCCAGAGTGCCCCGGGGTCATACGCCGCTGCCAACTGCTCGGCAACATCGTGCGTTATTCGGTGGAGTGCGCCGGGGTGGCGCTCTGTGTCGATACGCTCAACCGCGGTAGCCGGCATCTGCTGACGGAAGGCAGCCAAGTAGGGGTAGTGGTGGATCTCGATGAGGTTCAGGCGTTCGTAGAGTGAGTAGGTGCCGTTCATCGATGTCCTTTATCCGTGGCGCTCTAAAGCATAGCTGCAGCAGGCGCACATCCTAAATTATTAACGAGGTACTATGCCGTCGACTCACTCTTCTTGCGGCGGGACAGTCGGGAAAAGAGTGGCGTAAGAATGACAAGAAGAATCATGGCAATAAGCACCTTCGACGTTGTATTCGCTGCCAAGGCTGTCCAATCGCCGCCACCAATACGCAGAGCCAGACGCAAGTTCTGCTCGGCGAAGCCACCGAGAATTAGGCCCAGCACGACTGGGGGCAATGGGAACTTCAGTTTGTCCATAAAGTAGCCGATAAAACCGAAGCCCAGCATCAAGTAAACGTCGAACATCCGGCCATTGATTGAGTAGACCCCCACTAGAACCAGGGTGATGATGAAAGCGCCAAGCAGTGGACGCGGCAGACGCAGAACCTGTGCAAAGCTGTTGGTGGCCAGGGCGCCGCCAAGTACGATCAGCAAGATGGCGGCGAACAGGAACTGCCACATGAAGCCGAACACAATGCCGGGGTTGTCACGGAAGAGCATCGGGCCAGGTTGCAGACCGTGGATCATCAGGCCACCGAGCATCACTGCAGCCACCGCGGTACCGGGGATGCCGAGCGTCAAGGCGGGAATCAGTGCTGAGGCGGTATCGGCGTTGTTGGCGGTCTCGGAGGCCGCTACGCCCTCGGGTTCGCCCTTGCCCCAGTCTTCGGGATTACTGGATGCGCGACGTGCTTCGTTGTAGCTGAGAAAAGCCGCCATTGATCCGCCAGCGCCTGGCAGGATGCCGACGAACACGCCGATCACCGAAGAGCGCAGCCAAGTCTTCCAGAATCTCAGCATGCTCGGAAAGGCTTTCCAGAGGCTCGTCGTATTGAGCTTTTTGGCCGTGGAGGTGTCGACATCCACGACTTCCTCCAGGAGGGCGATTGCCGGCGGTATGGCGTAGAGCCCGACGAGCAGCACCACGATGTTGATGCCGTCGAGTAACTCCAGGTGGCCGAAGGTGTAGCGGTCATATCCGGAGATAGAGTCTAGCCCGACCAGCGAGACAAAAACGCCGAAACAGGCGCTCAACAAGCCCTTGAGGACGTCTCCGCCGAGCAGGAAGACGATGGCCGAGAGGCCGAAGACGGCGACCCAGAAAACCTCGGAGGGGCCAAACAGCAGTGTTACCTTGGCCAGCGGCGGGGCCAATAGCATGAGCACGATAGCCGAGACGATGCCACCGATGGCGGATGACACCACTGAGACCTGAAGCGCATAGCCGCCCCTGCCTTGCTGGGCCATTGGGTAGCCGTCGAAGCTGGTGGCTACGGCGGCGGGGGTGCCGGGAATGCGCAGCAGCACCGCGGGAATAGCGCCACCGTACATGGCGCCGTTATAGATACCGGCCATCATGCCAAGTGCTACCAGTGGATCCATGCCGAAGGTGAAGGGAATCAGTACCGAGATTGCCATGGTGGCGCTGAGCCCGGGCAAGGCACCAATACAGATGCCTGTTATAACGCCGAGCACGACAGCGGCGAAATTGCCGAGAGACAGCACCGCTGGGAGTGCATCAATCAAACTTCCATACATGTGTCAGCCCTCTTTCAGCGTATAAAGAATTCAGTGGGGAGATCCTGACCCATCAGCAAGGCGAAAATTATTGCCAAGCCTCCGGTGAATATCAGGTCCGCCAACAGCAACCGTTTGATATCCCGATAGCCGAAGCTCCACGCCACCAAAGGCACCATAACCGCGGTGGTTGTGTAAAAGCCGATCAAGCTCACGCTGACCACGTAGAGCCCAATGGCCACGACAATGCCGAGAAAGCGCGGCAAATTCTCGAATATTTGGTGCCGTGGGGCTTTAAAGCGCTCGCTTCGCGTGGCGGCAAAAACCCGTAAGATCATTAATACAGAGAGCCCGATTAGCGTGCTCAGCATTGTTATAGGCAGCAGGGAGCTCATGGTCGGCATGTCGGGTGTGCGTAGCAGAAGAAACCCTGCGACAACAATGATGGCGATACCGGTGATGAGGTCGGGATGAGGCCCTTGCCCTGAAGTGGTCTGTTTCATGTTCTATTCTCTGGCTGGCTTGCTCGTAGAGCGTCTACCACCAAGCGAGTCGAGCGACATGGTGGAGGTGACGTTTTATCCTGTTACGGGGCGTGACGAAGGGGGGCTTGCCATGGTCGGCCGGGTTGATTGAACACCCCGGCCAATCAATTTATTTCCAGGGTGAGGATTCCCAAACACGCTCGGCCAGTTCAAGCTGCTCTGCGTTAAGTGCTTGAAAATCATCTCCTGTCGTCAGACTGATAGGATTCCCAGATTTGAGCATAGCCTCTTGGAATTTTGGATCCTCGTACGTCTTCTCGAAGGCACTAATCAGGCTGGCCTCGACCTCTTCCGGCAGGCCGGAGGGGGCAATAAACCCACGCAGCGAACCGTTGACAAGATCGTAGCCTTGCTCGGTAAAGGTCGGCACACCTTCCAGTAGTTCAGAACGTTCGTTGGTGGCAATGCCCAGCACATTTAGCTCGTCACGGAAGTTAACCACCTCCGATAAGTTGATGATCCCCATTGCGACATGACCGCCCATAAGCGCACTACGTGCTGGCGCGGAGCCTGAGAAGGGAACGATGGTATAGTCAGCGTCGGTCTCCTCGGAGAGCCGAATAAGGAAGAAGTGATCATCGCCGCCGAGGCTTGACATGCTGACGGTGATGGCGCCATCACGTTCTTGGGCTGCAGCGACCAGTTTTTCCATGCTGTCGATGTCGCTGCTCTTAGGTGTGACGATCACGTTGGGATCGTCTACCACGTTGGCCAGGTAGGTGAAGCTATCGGCGTCGTAGTCGGCGTCGCGGTCAAGGGTGCGGGCCATCATGCCGGGCAGGTTGTAGGTGCCGATAGTGTAACCATCGGGATCGGCCTGGGCCGTGGCGGTTACACCGATCTGGCCGCTGGCGCCGGGCATATTCTTTACTACGACGGTAGCGTCGTCGCCAAGATACTGCTCAAGGAAAGGCGCAACGGTGCGGGCCATTACGTCGGTTCCACCACCTGCCGCATAGCCGACGATCAGGTCTATCTTTTTCTCTGGATAGTCGGCGAGGGCCTGAGCCGAGGTAATGCTTGCGAGGCAGAGAGTGGCGGCGATGGTTGAAAACTTAGTGAGCATATTGTTGTACTCCCGTTTACATTCACGGATGGTCTAAATGGCAAAGCCTGTCTAGTGCAGTGAACAGTACAGAATTACTTGATTAAAGCGAATAATGTTTAACTGTGTGGTAAGTTTTTCTGTATCTATGGGGAGGATAGGCGATAAAGCCCATGTCATCGGGGTTGGCCGCTAATGCTATGACGAACGGCCAGTAAAGGGCTTACGACTATGGTCGGAGGTATTTTAGTGCGTCTCGCGGCGTTTCTTACTCATCTGGCGGTTATTTTTAGGATGTCTTTTCCCAGGTGGGTCTTGTCACTTGGCCCTGGCTAACAAGTCGTGATCGCTTCGAAGCCGTCTTCGTTATTCCGTTGGGTCGACACGGATTCCTCACTATGTTGGTTTAGTGCTCTGCGGCTTCGTCGTCAGCATCACATACCCCAGCCGGAAGCCATGGGAAAGCCGCCGACGGGCAGCTCAGCGCGCAGAATAGTGCCGGTGTCAGACTCGGTGATGAAGAGTGTACGGCCTTCCGGCCCGCCGAAGGCGCAGTTGGTGGTACCGAGCCCACGAGGGGATCTCACCACGGCGATTGGCACACCGAGCGCATCGTGTACCCAAACCAGTCCCATGCCGGTCTGACAGACCACCACGCCACCATCCTTGGTAAGCGCCAGACCGTCCGGGCCCGCACGGCCGCCGGAAAACTGCAGGAATAGCCCCGCTTTTACCACGCGTCCGCTGTCCGAGATCGGCAGACGCCAGACAGCATTGGCACGGGTTACCGCCACATAGAGTGCATGGCCAGCCTTATCGAGCACCAGCCCGTTGGGGCTCGGCACTTTGTCGATAAGGCAGTCCAGCCGACCGCTGTCCGGGTGCCAGCGGTAGACACGGCCAGAGGGGTCCTGCAAGCCGGTTTGGCCCTGATCGGTGAAGTACAGCGAGCCGTCGGGGCCGAAGTGCAGGTCGTTGCAGCCCTTGAAGCCCTCGGTGTCAGCATCGCCCAGCGCGGTGGTCACTTCGCCGGTGTTCGGATTCAACTGCATGATGCCGTTACGAAAATCGGCAATGTAGATGTGCCCGCCCGTATTGATCTTCAGGCCGTTGGGTTGGCCTTCGTACTCGGTGATCTGCTCGACGGCGCCGTTAGGTGAGGCGCGAAAGACACGACCGAAGGGAATATCAACGAACCACAGGTTGCCCTCAAGATCGAAGGATGGGCCCTCAATGAAGCTGTCGACCACCGCCCCGCGCCGGTTGCGATCCGCCCAGTAAGAGCGTTGGCCGGATCTTCTCAGTGACGTCGGCAGTGTGGTGAAAACCTCGGCCTCAATCAGTATCGGGTCGGGATGGGGGAATGCCATGTTCAACCTCCAAAGGTCGTGGTTGGGAGCCACAGGGCGATATCGGGGAACCAGATCAGCAGAACCAGGAAGGCCAGGATGATCAGGAAGAAGGGCAGCACACCCATGACGACGTCTTCGACTTTAACGGTGGGGTCCGAACTGGCGACCACGAACAGGATAATGCCCAGTGGCGGCGTCAGTTGGCCGAGCTCGACCAGGATGACCACGAACACGCCAAACCACACTGGGTCGATATTCATCGCCATCAGCACGGGAAAGATGACCGGCACAATGATCGCGATCATGCCTAGACCTTCCATAAAGCAGCCGAGGATGGCGAAGGTGACCAGCAAGATCATTAGAAAAGCGAACGGCGACATGTCTGCCTCGGACACCCAGCTAACCAGATCCTCGCCGACGCCGGATAGCGCGGTGGCGTAGGCGAAAATCATCGAAATGAAGACGATAAACAGAACATTGCCGCTCATCACCAGGGTACGTGAGATGGCTTTGCGCAATATGCTCAAGCTGAGCCTGCGGTAGGCGGCAGCGATCACTACTGCCCCAACTACGCCAACAGCACCGGCCTCGGTAGGCGTAGCGATGCCCGAATAGATACTGCCCAGTACGAAGCTGATCAATATCATGAATGGCACGACATCCAGCGCCGCCTTCAGGTAATCGGAAAGCCGCAACTGGGTGGTGTCGCGTGGCACCAGCGAGGGGTTGAGTAGCGAGCGCGCGGCAATAAACAGGCTATAGCATCCAGCCAGCAGGATACCGGGCACCAGCCCGGCCGCGAACAGTTTGGCGATGGAGGTTTCGGTGAAGGTGGCGTAGATGATCATGGTGATCGAGGGCGGAATCAGTATGCCCAGGGTGCCACCGGCGGCCAGCGAGCCTGCGATGATACGCTTTTGATAGCCCCGTGCGGATAGGGCTGGCAGAGCCACGGTCGACATGGCCGCGGCTGTGGGGGCGCTGCCGCCAGCGACGGCGGCGAAGATGCCGCTGCCTATGATGTTGGTATGTAGCAGTCCGCCCGGCAAGCGGCGCATGAAGGGTGCGATGCCGTTATAGAGACGGCCACTCAGGCCGCTGCCGAGTAGGATTTCCGCCATCAAGATGAACAGCGGAATGGCGGCTAGGGTGAAGCTGTTGGATGCCCCCCAGCTAACCATTCCAAGGGCATTCCAGCCAGCAAATCCCTTCATCAGCCACAGATACCCAAGGGCCGCGGCTCCTACGGCGAAATGCACCCAAAGACCGCCGAGGATCAGTAGCAGCAAGACGGAAAAGGCAATGATTGCATCCATCAGCGCTGTCCTCCGATGCCTAGTTGCAGCAAGGCACGTTCTAACAGGAATAGGGTCATCACGGACAGGCCCACAGGCAGCAGCATCTGCGGGATCCAAAGCGGTGTCATCAGGGCGGTGGGCGCCACGTTGCCGCGTGCGAACGAACTCATGACGAGCAGGAAGGAGTGCCAGGCGAGCACACCGCAGATGCCCATGGCTAGCGCGACGTACACCAGACCAAGCACCTGTCTGACCCGAGGCGGCAAGGTTTCGTATATAAAACCGACCTGAAACAATGCATTGTTCCTGATTGCTAGGCTAGCGCCGAACAGAGTGGTGGCGATAACCAAGTAGCCGGAGAGCTCCTCCACTACATGTAGGGAACTGTTGAAAAGCAACCGTGATCCGATCTCGGCGACGACCAATACCGTTAGCGTTATTAGCCCAGCGCTAGCGAGAATGCGCACAATAGCGGAGAGTACGTCAAAGATGGGGCCGGCGGAGGCCGGCCCTTTTCTTGTTTCATGTTGGGAGGCAGACATGTTGAGATCCTCTGAAAGATCAATTACTTGCCGAGCGCTGTGAGCACATCCTGCAGTGCCTGTTCATGCTCAGGACCGGCTTCGCTGGCCCATTCCTGCCAGAAGGGGGCGAGGGCTTCCTGGGCCTTGACGATCTCTGCGTCACTAGCTTCAACAATGGTCATGCCAGCGTCCCCCTGAGATTCCTTTTGGGCCTGCTCGTCTAGAAGGAAGGCCTCGGTGATGTTAGAAGCCTCCTCTTTGATGATGGTGGCGAAGGTCTCGCGGTCGGCTTCGTTCAGCGACTCGTAGGCGTTGGTATTGGCGATAATGGCGCTATAGGCGTAGTTCACCGGTAATCGGTAGTTGTAGTCGAGGAACTCGTGCCAGTTTTTTGCACCGCCCGCACTGGCTGTTAGCACACCATCAATTACGCCGCGCTCCAGGGCAGTTGGAACCTCGGAGCCGGATAGGGTGATCGGTGAGCCCCCGAAGGCCTCGACGAAGGCACCCTGCTCGGGCGAGGTTACGCGGATCTTATGACTTTCGAGATCGTCGAGGGAGTCGATCTCGAACGAGGTGAAAATGACTTGTTGAGGGTAGCGATAAGCGCCCAGAAAGGTAACATCCTGCTCGGCGAAGCCTTGCGTGAGATAGGGAGACATGGCCGCGTAGGCTTTATCCCACTCCTCATCGTTCTGGATCAGCATTGGCAGATTGAGGATACGCGCGATGGGCACATTGCCGGAAAAAAAGAGATCAGCCGAGAAATCGATAAAGCCATTACCGACCGCCTGGGTAATATCGCTGGAGGCAATCTGCAGTGTCTTTCCCAAATGCAGCGTGATCGACAGGTCTTCGGTTTCAGCTTCAGTACGGTCTATGATGCGCTGCATTCCCTTTACTGCCGCGGTAGTGGAAACCGACGAATAGGTGTAGCCGGTCCAATCAGCGGCTTGAGCAGCACCTGTCGTGGCTATACCCATGATGAGTAGGCTAGTTACCAAAGAGGGCTTGAAGGCTTTCATATCGATACCTCATTAATCGTTGTTATGTCTCTACCGTTCGAGGAACTGGCGGTACAGCGCATGTTGTTAGATGTTGATCTATGATCGAAAAGACGCGAACCACGGGCATCTAAGCCATTGGTAAGCGTGTTTCTAGCAGAAGTGGAACATGAAAAGACTTTCTGTATAAAGCGCGTTTTTCTTGAAGAAGTATGAAGAATTTCTTTATTAAAAATTCGTGTTTTTACAGACTTGTATATGCCGCTTTAGTGGTAGTTTATTGGCATGGCGTAGCAAAAAGATGCAAACGTACCTGAGGCGATATCAACCTATACGACTGCATCGGGGGGAGACAATCTTGGAACGGGGAGCGCGCCGAATCGAACTCCGCTAATCTGTATCAAAAGAGGAAAATGATGAGGTTTTACAGATTATCTAGTAACCCATAATAGTAACGTATCTATAAACGTTATTGATTTGAAGTCTTCTGCATATTCAAGGGCTATGAGTCACTCAGCTTTTTTCGATCCTTGTTTAGAGCCACTAACAGCACAAGCAACATTGCTACTATTGGTAGGCTGCTCAAGCCGAAGATGACGCGGTTGGATGTATTCTCGGCGATTAGTCCGGCTGCCATAGCCCCCATCGCTGGTAGGCCTCGAAAGATCATTGTATAGAGTGACAACACTTTTCCTCTCACCGACTCTGGCACCTGTGTCTGCAGAACAACTTGTGTACACACACCATTGGCAAGGATGGCTCCTGACAAACAGGCGAGGGTTAATAATCCTGCCCATAACACATGGCTAATCAGAAATAATCCGCATGCCAATATTGCCGATAGTCCGAAGCCTATGGCCAGTGAGAGAGGAGAGCCTTTTGTTAGTAAGAAGGAGGTCATCAACCCACCGCCTATCGCACCGAGCCCTTGAGCTGATGTCATCAAAGAGAAGGCCTTTGCTCTTGCTGCTTCTCCAATAACGACCTGACCGGCAAAAGCCGGTAATAATTCGAAAATAGGCCTATAACATAGCGCTAGAAGGGCGAAGAACAGCAGCAAGAGCTTGTGATGTCCAGTCAGTGCATGTATTACCGCTGACCATGTTGAGTGGCTGAGTTTGCCTTCCGTCGACCCTTCCAGTCCCTCAGACCCTAGCCTTTGGTTAGTATTTTCTGATTGGGAAAGCCGCGCTAGTATCAGTGCAAAGAGCAAATAGCTAATTGTGTTAAATAAGAAGACCGACCAAAGTGCTTCCAGCGTTAGCGCCATGCCGGCGGCGGCTGGACCTAACATCCGCGCAAGGTTAAACACCATGGAGTTGATCGTTATCGCTCCAGGCACATCTTCTTTAGGGACGATGCTACCGACAACGACCATACGCGTTGGATGATCGAATCCGTTCAGGATGCCAGTTAATCCAGCCACGATTAGCAACATTGTCGGGCTGACAAGCTCGGCCATTATGGCAATCAGCATAATGCAAGGCGGCGCTATTGAGAGAAGCTGCAGCCACAGGGCTAGGCGAATTTTGTCTTGTCTATCGACCAATGTGCCTGCAAAGGGAGCCACGACCATTGATGGCAGCAGGTCCGCCATTGCCATTAGCCCTAGCATGAAGCTCGACTGTGTCATCTCCCAGGCGAGCCATAGCAGCACCACACGTTGCGCCCAGGTGCCAACAGCCGAAGCCGCGTTACCCGCCAAGTACGCGCGAAGCCGAGCGTTTGCCAGCGGGGCGGCGGCTTTGGGCAGGTGCAAACTCAGCCTCGCAGGAGGCTGCAGCCCGTCGTTTCCAAAGCCTTATCAACCCAGGTGCGGTCGTTCTCGCCAGTATGTATGGCGACCATTTGCTTCTCTTCGGAGGCCTGTTTCGCTTGGGCGGCTTTTAGCACTGTCTCGGCATCAGCGTAGGGAACGGCCAGCACGCCATCGGCGTCACCCAGAATTAGGTCGCCCGGCTCAATAACCATCCCGCCAAGGTTGATCGGAGTATTGATCTCACCTGGCCCGTTTTTGTATGGGCCGCGATGCGTGACGCCCACGGCGAAGGTCGGCAGGTTGGTATCGCGAAAGCCGTCCAGGTCGCGCAGCGCACCGTTGAGCACGAAACCCGCAACGCCTTTCTTGACCGCGTAAGCCAGCATTAACTCACCCATCAGGGCATTGGTGGTGTCCCCTCCGGCATCGCAGACGATGACGTCACCGGGCTGGGCCATGTCGATGGCCTTGTGCAGCATCAGGTTATCACCGGGGCGCGTACGAACAGTAAGGGCGACCCCGGCTAAATTGCCAGCGCGATGCATCGGGCGAAGGTCTGGGCCACCGGCGAAGACGCGGGACATGCTATCGCTGACCACCGCTACGGGCAGTACTGCGAACGCCTTAACGAGGTCGTCGTCGACACGGCGCTGGCGCTGAAGAACTCTATTTCCGACTGTCATGGCATTACTCCGTCATGTGACTCAACATTAAAGATGGTGCGTTCAGGCTAGGGTGTTGACCAAGCGGGCTTTCGGTAGGGTTTCTCCAGCGAGGAAGTCCACGATACCGCTTACCGCCAGTTCGCCGACGCGCTTGCCAGCTTCTTTGGTGACGCCTGCGATATGGGGCGTGAGAATGACTCGCTCAGACGCGGCCAGAGCGTTCACGTCCAATGGCGGCTCCTGTTCGAAAGTGTCTAGTCCTGCGCCTGCGATATGCCCACTCTCTAGGGCGGCAAGCAGGGCCGCCTCGTCGATCAGACCACCCCGAGAAGTATTGATGACGTAGCTGTCGGCCGGCATCAGGGCGAGCATCGCGGCGTTAAGCATGTGCGTATTGCTTTCGGTAAGGGGGCAGTGCAGGCTGACGATGTCCGATTGGCGGAGCAGGTCCTCGATGCGTTCGGCGCGGCGTGCGCCCATAGCTTCGATGGCGTCCACCGAGGCATAGGGGTCGTAGACGAGCACGTCGAGACCCATGCCTTTCACCAGCTTCGCTACGGCGGCAGCGATGGCGCCGCCACCCACTAGACCTAAACGCATGCCGGATAATTCCCGACCGAGGAATCCCGCCTTTTCCCAGCGTCCTGCCCGCATGCCTGCATCCAGTGGCAGCAAACGTTTGATCGTCGAGAACATTAGAGCAACCGTGTGTTCCGCAACAGAGACTGCATTGCCACCTGCCGCCCGGATGACTTGGATACCATGTTGGGTTGCTGCATCGATGTCGATATTGTCGACGCCTGCGCCATGCTTGGAGATAACGCGCAGCGATTTCCCTGCTGCGACAGCACCGGCACCAAATTGCCCCATTCGAGACACGACCCCAACCGGGTCGTACTGTTTGAGGAAGTCAGCGAGTACCTCCTCAGATGGATAGGGGGGTGTGTGAACAAGGGTATAGCCAGCGTCTTCGGCCATTTGCTTTGCAGTGGGGGCAAGGTCGGGGCCTGTTATTAGAATCAAAGGTTGTAGTGCCAAATCAGATCCTCCCTGTTGTAACGAGGGCAGCCGGACACTGATCGGCGTAGCATCACAGGCGACTGCTTTCGAATTGATTTTTAGAATACAGGAAGATTTTTTATACAAAAGCGAATAAAATTTGCCTTTATGTTAAGAATTTCTTCATTTAAGGAGGGTTTATGGACACTCGCCAACTACGAACATTCGTAGCGATTGCTGAGCATGGCACATTCGCGCGGGCGGCCTTGATCGTAAATTTGACCCCTTCCGCTGTTAGCCAACAGGTCCATTCGCTTGAGCAGGAACTGGATACCAAGCTGTTCAATCGTGACTCCCGCCCTCCTAGCCTCAACCTCCAGGGGCTGAAAATGCTTGAAACGGCTAAACAGATTCTGGCCTTGGTGGATGAAACGCATGGCGTTCTGTCCGGGAAGCAGATAACGGGTACGCTCAATATTGGCTCGGTGCGCACCAGTACTATCGGCCTACTGCCACGTGCCATCGTGGCACTGCGACAGGAGTTCCCCGAGCTGAACGTAAACCTACGAGTGGGCATGTCTTCGACGCTGATCAGCGACGTCAACGCCGACCGGCTGGATGTGGCGGTGGTCGCCGAGCACTCCGGCGTGTCGCGCGATCTCTTGTGGTCGCCGTTCATACGCGAGCCGTTAGTGGTGATAGCGCCGCCCGGCACACCGCCGATGCCGGTTCAGCAGTTGCTGGAAACGTTGCCCTTCGTGCGTTTCGGCAGTAATGTGCCGTTGGGCGCAATGATCAACAACGAGCTCGCCCGGCTAGGCATAGCGGTGCAGGACATCGCTGAGATCGACACCGTGCCAGCCATCGTGGAGTGCGTGGCCGCGGGCCTTGGTGCCAGCATCGTGCCAAATATCGCGGTGCGCGAGAACGGTCACGACATGCTGACATTGCCGTTCGGTGAGCCCCAAGTCTTCAGACAAATTGGCATGATTCATCGCGCCAGTTCGGCCAAGGCCGAGCTACTGACAGCGTTACACAATAAGCTGGCGGAAGTTGCGGGAGAGTTTGGTGTTTATCGAGAATAGCCGTCATTACGGAAGTCGTAGATACAATATCGCACTTGCCCGAGCCGTCCCCGCTACGCTGATGAAACGTCAACAGGCCCTAGTAATGCGCGATCACCTGGGCCGCATTCGCCTTTAGGGTTACTGGCCACTTACCTGGCGCAAGCACTTTGATATTAACGCTTATGCCCATCAACCAGCTCCAGCTCTCTTTGTTGATATCCAGCCCTTTGGGGAGCATGTCTGTGCGATAACCAAAGCTGTCCACATTGTGGCTAACAGGGAGCATGGATTGGCGGTCTGCTGCTTGCCTATGGAGCCGCGGGACTGATCAGTAATTTCGGCATTGCTCCAATCATGTCACTCGGTTACCGACCCACACTTTTCGCGACAATGGTGCTGCTGATCGGCAGTCTCGCCGCGCTGAGTTTCGCAGGTACGAACCATGCGCTTGCTATCGCTCTGCTTCTGGTCTGGGGGCGGCCTACACGGCCTTGCCGCTGCTGATGCAGACGTGGGTGTTTAAGGCTGCCGCACACCTTAACGGTCCCGAAGCGCCATCTTCGCTCTACGTTTCCGCCTATAACGGCGCGATTGCAGCAGGCGCATTGGTCGGAGGAGTTATCGTTGACCATTTTGATCCCTGGTCGGTCATGTCTATTTCGGCGCTCATCGGTGTTCCCGCGCTGCTGATCGCTTTGAAGCATGCTCCGAAATGAGCCCTGTCCCGAGAGCAGAACGCTTAAACGGGTATGGCTCGAATATAGGGATTCAACGGTTTTACCGATACTTTGAGTAGGAGAGTGATACACCCCACAACTTTGTGGAATGCATTGGCAACTTCCTAGTAGTATTCCCAGCATTTGGCACTGGGGAGTTGCAACTAGCGTGGATAGAGTCTTAGTGGGACACTCTCACTACCGGATAACGATTAGGAGGCTGGTTACCTTTGGCTCCAGCGTCCCCACTTTTAAGAGGGGCCTGCGATTTCTCGCAGGCCCTTTTTGGGGTGGGGTCAACTGGCGCGCCCCATACCCAGTGATCAAAATTGAGCTTTCCTTTTCTCAATGGCTATATTAAAGCTATAATGCGTAAGATATATGTTTAAGGGTTATCTTAAATTTTAAAAATATAGGAATTTAGACTATGGCGTCGGTACTGAGTAACTATCTCAAAAAAGAACAGATGTTAAAGCAGCTGCAGGAAGAGCTGCAAGCGCTGGAAAACAACAGTGAGCTAAAAGCAGAGCTTGAATTCAAAGAAAGACTACAAGCACTTATGACTGAGCACGGAAAATTAGCGCGCGACGTATGTGAAATGCTTGACCCATCTTACCGCTCTAAACCAGCAAAGGCTGGCAAGGTAAGCACCAGCAGCACAGATGGGCGTAAAAAACGTCCCTTGAAGGTATACAAGAACCCACACACTGGTGAGGTAGTAGAAACCCGTGGCGGGAATCACAAAGTCATCCAGGAGTGGAAGGCTGAATTTGGTAATGAAGAAGTGGTCAGTTGGGTTGTGAAAGAAATCGCGCAATAAGACTAATTTTTATTAGTGGTGACAACGCCAGCTTGGCAAAGTTATCCTTTAAAACGCTCACTGAGCCTGCTCAGTGAGCGAAAAATTATTTAAGCGATGTGCTGGGAAAGGAAAGTAACGAGTAAGTCCATCAGCCATCCGTTAATTTCGCGACAGGTCTTCCCTGAGGCTAGGTACTTCTACTCTACTAAGGCCACCCAATCTCCACGCCTCGACTGAATTGCTACCCTCTGGCACGCTGAATGACCCCCAAATCACTCGAAACGTGGTTGTGTACACAGCCCCGTCTCCCATAACAATTTTCGCATCAATGTGAAATCGGCGTTTTTGCTCTTGCATTAATGCATCATCAAGAGCTGATGTCGTTTCAATCTCCGCTATACCGTTATCTCTGCATGCTGCATGGAAGGCAGCGAATTTCTCCTCATAATATAAATCGGGTTCAATTTTCCGTTGGTGCATTGAAAGATGCCTCTCTTTATCACCATCGCAGATCGCTTGAACAGCTGCTGCAACCATACCGGTTGCGGTCTCGCTATACACTTCATCCGCCAAAGCAGGAGACGATAGCAGTAGAGAAAGAGCCGCCGCGGTCGAAAGAGAGATTAAATAGCTGTTTTTTAACATTCCCATTTCCCTTTATTTTTTTGCCCCGCTCAACTAGAAGCCAAGCATAAGTGTAGGGCATGGCCACATAGGCTATAGAGGTTTTTCTCTACTGGCCGATAGAGAGCTTCTACAGCAATTTATACGTATGCAGGCCTGTGGACACCCTGAATTCATAGAATAACTGCAGCACTTTGGATCATACGGTAGAGGCAGGAGGGCCAGCAGCGGTACCCTCTCCGCCTTACCGACCAAAGTGAAGCAGAGTATGGGATACCGACAACTGACCCAGGCACAACGATATCAAATTTTTGCCCATAGGGATGTAGGATTGAGCCAACGTCAGATTGCTCAACAGCTTGGCATTCACAGCAGTACCGTGAGCCGTGAGCTGAGACGTAATTCGGGTGCCAAGGGATATGAACCCGCACAAGCGCAGCGTTACAGCGATCAGAGACGCCGCTCCGCCTGGAAGTGGACAAAGCAACTCCCTAGCCTGATCAATGCCGTAGCTGACAGGCTTAGAGAAGAGTGGAGTCCAGAGCAGATTAGCGGTTTTATGGCGCCGTTGACGGGGATAGGAGTTAGTCATCAATGGGTCTATTCGCTGATCTGGGACGATAAGGCCAAGGGTGGCGATTTGTGGCGACACCTCCGCCAGCCCAAGCGTCGCAGTAAACATCGTGCCCATGCCAAAAGTGCAGGACTAGGCAAGATTCCTAAGCGTGTGGGGATAGAGCATCGGCCACCTGCTATCGAAAAACGCCTCACCATCGGTCACTGGGAAGGCGACACGGTGCTTTATGGGCACAAGCAAGCGGGGATAGTGACGTTGGTAGAGCGACGAAGTGGCTACTTGTTGGCGGCACGTCTGCCAAAGGTAACGGCAGAACTAACGCAGAGAGCCATGGTCCGTTTACTTAAGCCTCGTCGGGGCGCGGTGAAGACGATCACGCTCGACAATGGCTCGGAGTTTGCAGACCACGAGACGGTCGCAAAAGCGGTTAGCGCCTCCGTGTATTTCTGTGATCCTTACTGTTCAGGCCAGCGTGGGACAAACGAGAACACCAACGGCCTGATCAGGCAGTATTTTCCGAAAGGTACAGACTTCCGGAAGGTGACTAATGCAGAGCTGCGACGCGTTGTTCACAAGCTGAACGATAGACCCAGAAAGCGGCTGGGATATCGAACCCCAGCCCAGGTGTTTTTAGGAGAATATTCAGGAGCACTAGAAACCGCAGGTGCTGCACTTATTAGTTGAATTCAGGCACCAAACTGCATTAGCAATCAGCCACGACACCTCAGTTCCGTGCCGTGATTCGAGTGGCGTCTTCTAATATTAGTGGGAGTGAGCAGGCTCGCAAATTTAACTTTACTAATGCAGTGATTAGCCGCTGTCGGTACCGCGATGATGTTTCCGGTAGGCCCCACACTTGAAGTAATTTTCTGGCTATCCTCTTGCAGTAGTATTAAGCCGTGACAGCTGTTCGTGAGTTCTGGCGTTTTAGCTTGGTTGGTTTATTGGCCGTTGCATTAGGATTTTAAATCCTCGTTTTTGGGGCCTATCGGCACGCTGCCTAAACAGCAGGCCATTATTTAGTTCCGACAGGTCACCAAAGCATCATGGCGCGGGATCCAAGTCGGCCCAGAAGGTGCCTTCTAGCGGGTAGGGCAGTAAGGTTTCGTGTACGGATTGCCAGGCTGCCGCAGGGTCTAGGTCTGCCATGGCATCAGGGTGCAGCCACTTCGCGACTTGCTGAACGGCGATAAACTGAAAGGGTGTGTTGTAAAACAAGTGCCAAAGCGCATACACGCGGCCTGATTCCACCGCTTTGAGGGTTGACCACCCTGGTCGAGCCGCAATCAGCTCCCGCATGGCGGCGCGGGTTTCGTGCTCTGAAACGTCATAGCCCAGGGGAATTGAACTGCTGCTTAGTACCTGCCAGTCACCCCCGGTTTGAATGATGACATCGGGATCTCGAGACAGTATCCACTCTATGTGCAGTTGTCCAAATAGGCCCGGCAGTCGTTCAGCGGCAATGTTGTGCCCACCGGCCAGCCGCACAACGCGCCCCAGGTTGTCATCACCGACGCTTCGACAGCACTCAGGATGCAGCCCCGCCGCCGTTTCGATCAAAACATCAGGCCGCTGTAGTGGCTCAGGCAAGCGTTTGGCGACTTCTTCAAGCGCTTTCTGACGCATGTTAATCAGCGTCTCGGCCCGCGCTTCGGCATCAAAGATTCTTCCCATCAGCCTCAGGCTGGGCACCATATGCAGGTCTGCTTGGGTCAGGAAATCCACGAATATCACCGCTACTCCGGATGCTTCCAGCGTCCCTAGCGTCGAGCCTTCACGCAATGCTGGCCAGGCGCTCAGATCAAAAACAATGACGTCTGGATTAAGCGCAATGGCTTGTTCGAAATCGAATTCACCGGTGGCCGCTTTGCCGAAACGCGCTAACTGTTCGGCGTGAGGGAAACGTTGCTGAAGGCGTTGCCAGACATCTTCATCGAAGCGAATGAGTTCATCACGCCAACCCACAAGGTCTTGGAAAGGGTCGTCAGGCTGGAGAGCGGCAAGGGTGTACAGCAGCCGTCCTTCGCCCAGGATTACCCGTTGTGGGTCACCGGGCAACAGAACCTTGCGGCCAGCTAGGTCGGTCACCTCAAACGAATTCGCCAGTGCTGGCATCGTCAGGCTAACCGTCAACACCATCAGGCATGAATGCCATAGTCGTCGCCTTAGGCGACGGTTAAACAAAGCGGGCATACCCACGCTCCTTAATCAAACATGGCCTGTACAGGACGATTTTTATAAAACATGGCTTTTACAAAACATGGCGCGAACTGGCGGGCTGATGTCAGCAGCCCGCCATTGGCTCAAAAGGTGACATCCAACCCTAAGCTGTAGGCACGCCCTGGTAACGGCACACGCCCCACTGGGCTGGTATCTACCCCGCGGAAATAGGCATCCTCGTTGGTAAGGTTATGCACGCCCAGAGTTAAGCTTGCCGCGCTGGCGAACGGCAAGCGGTAGCCTAAGCTGGTATCGACTAACCAGTAATCAGGCAGTGGGCCGGTGCTGCCGTTCTCGGTCTCTTGGGTGGTGTTGGCTGCATCGGCGAAGCTTTTATCCACGTAGCGGGCGCCGATATTGCCGAACCAACGACCCTGTTCCCAGCGCGCTAATAGGTTGAGCAGGTGATTCGGTGCGTTGGGCACCTCGTTGCCGGCAAGCTCCCCACTGCGCTGCTCAGTATCGAGCCAGGTCCAGGTGCCTTCGAGGCTGAAGGGCAGGGTATTCGGCGCCCAGGCCAAGCGCGTTTCAAGCCCCTGGTATCTGGTTTCTCCGAGGTTTTTGAGGCTGTTATCCGGCTGTTTGACGACCTGATCTTCGTAGTTGATTAAAAAACCTGTGGCCTCTGCTTGCCAAGGGCCTGACTGATAACGCGCTCCGAGCTCATGGTTCCAGGCTGTCTCGTTAGATACATCGCCGGGATTGGTGATCTGCGCGAGCTGCACCGGGGTTAACGACCGTTGGGCGGAGGTGAACAAATACCACGCTTCGTTGGCCGCATATCCGACGGTAAGGCCGGGCAGCCAAGCCGCGGCGTCATTCTCATCGCGACCGCCATTTAAGGTATCGGCGTAGTCCATCTCTGCATGCTCGTAGCGGATACCTGGGGTTACTTCCCAGCCACCGCCTAGCTGCCAAGTGTCGCTTAGGTAAGCGGCCATTGCGCGGGTTTCGAAGCCCCAGCGACGAACCGGGGCGGCAGTTTCACTACCGACAGCGCGGCGGTTCACATCAAAGTCGACATCTTCCTCCAGATAGCGAGCACCCACCATCAGGGTGTGGTTCCCCAGTTGCCAGGCGACGCGGGGCTCGCTGGCCCATACCGAGAAGCTGCGCGGGGAGTCGGCGACATGGGTGGCTGGCTCGCCTGGATCAGACCAGTGGCTAGCACCGCTCAGGTTTTGGCCGAACCAGAAGGTTCGATCACTCTGGTGGCCAAATTGGCGCCAACTTATCTCGATATTGTTGCTCGGTTGCCAATGCCAGGTTGCGTGGGCACGCCATGTGTCCGCCTCGAAACGGTCGTAGGGACGCTGAGAATCGCTGCGGTCTCGGGCGTAGGCGTTTGGGGTTAGTGCGCCGGGTAGATCCGTGTCTACGCTGTAGTACTGCAGTTGTCCATCGATCCATTGGGTGTCATTTAGCTGATAATCGGCATCTAAAATGAAATTATCGACCTGTGTTTGGCTACGCTCGCGCCCACCCTTTCCACGCATCAGGTTGGCCTGAAACTGAAGCCCCAGGTTGTCACTTACTTGCCCGCCTGCACGCAGGTAGTGATCACTGAGCACATGGCCGGTGGCGTCATCCACCGTTAGGCGTTCGCGCCACTGGGCTTCCTCCTCTACAGGGATGCCGCGTGTTACGAAATTGAGCACCCCGCCCACGTTGTTTGGGCCGTAGTGAACAGCCGCGCCGCCCCGTACGATGTCAATCTGTTCTAGCGTGGGCAGCGTTACCGGGAATAGTGAAACACCGATATTGCTGTAGGGGCCCAAGGCAGCCGGAATACCGTCCACCAAGATTTGTACCCGCTCGCTACGGCGTGGTGATAAACCGCGAATGCCGATATTTGGCAGCACGCCCGTGCCGGTCTCATCCTGTGTGTGTATGCCTGGAACCCGAGCTAGTGCATCTTCAAGCTGACGGATATCGCCGCCGTGTAGCGCTTCTCCCTCCAATATCTGGCGTGCGCCCGGCGTGGTCTGTGGGTCGGTACGAGTGGCGCTTAACCAGTCGCTAGAGACCACTAAGGTTTCCAGCTCACTGTTGGCTTCAGGTTGCTGGGCCCAAGCCAGCGGAGAGGCGGCGGCGATGGCCAAAGGCAGCACGCGAAGGTAATGCATCTGATGTCCCTTTGTTAATGATTATCATAAGCGAGTGGGGTATCATAAATAATTGGCGCCAATCTGCAAGAAGTTATTATGATGAAGGCAAAGGAGAGCTTAAGAATGAGTCAGGCTGCGGAACGTCAAGAGGCCGTACGTCAAGATAAAGACCAAAGCTGGCTACAGGAGCAGCTAAGAATCGGTATGGGGGGCGGGCGTTTTCCTGCTGATAGCTGGTTACGCCAAGATGCCCTTGCAGAGCTATATGGCGTCAGCCGCTTTGTTGTGAGAGGCGCCTTGGAGCGTTTGTCGGAATCGGGAGCCATTGAGCATGTGCCTCATCGGGGCTACCGGGTTAGACGCTGGAGCCACCAAGAGCGCCTGGAACTCACCGAAGCTCGCTTGGTGGTGGAGCTTGCTATGGCGCCATTGATGATGGCGCGTCGAACAGAGCCGCTGATGGCGCCTGTTAGGAAAGCTTGTGTCCAGTTTGAACATGCTGCCGGTGAAGGAGATGGTGAAGCCATGTTTCTCAGCAATCATGCCTTTCACCGAGCGCTAGCAGTGCTTGCTGGTAACCGGCAGTTGGCCGATCAAATGAATTGGCTGCGTGAGCAGGGCATGCGTGGGGCAGGGCCGGGGTGGCCAAAGGCTGGCGGGGTGGAGCGGAGTATACGAGAGCACTATGCGATGGTCGAAGCGCTAGACGCTGGCGATATTGTGGGGTTGCAGGGTGTCGTACAGCGCCACTTAACAGCTTGGCAAGAGCGCGTCACACGCTAACGGCTGCGCCTTTTGATTTGATACATATGGCTGTCAGCACGGCTCAGCAGGGTATCGGCGTCTTCCCCGTCGGCGGGGTAGCAGGCCACGCCGATGCTGCAGGATGGCATTCTGACCTCGCCGAATTCAGCGCCTAGTGGCTCGTTCATGACCGTGAGAATCTGTTCCACCTTTTCTGTCACAGCGTGCGCTGACTTGATGTCCGTTAACAGCACCGTGAATTCATCACCGCCCATGCGGGCCACCGTGTCCGTCTCGCGTACACAGCCTTCCAACCGTCTTGCTACCGTGCAGAGCACCCGGTCACCCGCCGCATGTCCATGAATATCGTTGATGCCTTTGAAGTCGTTAATATCCAGAAATAGCAATGCCAGGTTGTTCTGATAGCGATGGGCCGTGCTCAGGCCCAAGGTAAGGCGGTCATAGAAGAGCGCTCGGTTGGTCAACTTTGTCAGTGGATCATGGTGGGCAAGGTAGCGTAACTCTTCCTCGGCCTGCATAAGCGCTGTGACGTTGCGCGCGACACCGACCCGCACTTCCTCTGCTTCGTACCAGCGGGCAGACCACAGGATATGCACGATACCGCCGTCTTTGCGGATATAGCGGTTGCGGTAATCAATATGGGGCTTACCGCTCATCACACGAACAATGGAGTCCCGCGTTGCGGCTAAATCGTCAGGGTGCATGTAGTTCGTGATTAGAGTGCCGATCAACTCTTGAGGAAGGTAACCGAGCAGCGACTCACAGGCATCACTCACGAAGACGATCTGGTTGTCTTTATCGACCACGAAGACGGTGTCCAGCATCAGGTGAATCAGTTTGGGGTAAAGGGCTTGCAGGTCAACGGTCATAGACAAGGGATAATCCGGTTAGCGTTCCTCGACTATAGAGCAATCGCGAAGTGGACGATAAAGAATTCTGGAAATTTTGGGGGGAAGGTCACTCCCGTAATGACAAGCGCGTATCGGCCATCGCCAGGGTAGGCTTTGCCCTCCCGGGGCGAGTGCCAACGGACGACATTCAGGGGTTGAAGCTTTAGTTACTAGAGGTTTTATAGTACCGGGAATGAAAAAACTTAACGAGGTTTATATATGGGACATCATCATGATCATCCCCACATTGATCCTGCCTCTGGCGACCGACGTGTCAGTATTTCCATTTGGGCAAATGGCTTATTAACCATCGCCCAGATCGTCGGCGGTATTATGGCGGGCAGCCTCTCGCTGATCGCTGATGCGCTGCATAATTTTTCTGATATGGCGGCGCTTGTTATTGCCTTTGCTGCGCGCAAGATCGCAAGACGGCCCGCCGATGCGCAAATGACCTTCGGCTATGGCCGAATCGAGATAGTGGCAGCACTGATTAACTACACCACGCTCATTCTCGTTGGCCTCTATCTGATTTACGAAGGTGCCATGCGCATGGTTGAACCGCCAGAGATCCAGGGTTGGTTGGTCGTCATCATTGGTGGCGTCGCTCTTGTTGTCGATGCCCTCACCGCCATGCTTACTTGGTCAATGCAAAAAGGTAGCGTCAATATTCGCACCCTTTTTCTGCATAACCTGTCTGATGCGTTCGCCTCTATCGCCGTAATTATCGGCGGCTCATTAGTTCTGCTCTACGACATGCGCTGGGTAGACCCTGCGATTACGATAGGTATTGCGCTGTATATCCTTTACCTCGCCTTTTCGGAGATTGGGGGGCCTATCCGCACACTGATGCTGGGCTCTCCCCCAGATATTAACGGTCAACTCGTCATTGAAGCCGTGCGTGGTGTCGAAAGTGTCCACGATATTCATCATGTGCACCTATGGCAGATGCAGGAAAACATGGCCGCCCTTGACTGCCACGTGGTCATTACGGAAGCAGGCTGGCAGCAGCTTGAGTCGATTAAGACAAAGATCAAAGAGCAGTTAAAAACGCGCTTCAACATTGTCCATTCCAGCTTAGAGTTTGAGCATATTGATCACGCACATCAGGATGCCAACCTTTATGGGCATGATTGATACACGCTAACGCTGGTATACATAAGCAGTCATTTAGCTTGGTTTGTGCAATAAAATCTTGGCCTAATTTTCCAAATAATCACTGAAATCGAGAGAGACAAATGTTCAAAAAAGCGACTTTTATGCTTGCGGGTACGTTGATGCTGACAACGGCCATCGTGGTGGTATCGAAACCTGCACTGTTGGGCATGCAAGCTGAGGCGGCGAGTGAGGATGCTGGACAGGCCGAGAGCTCCTTGGTGCGTTCACACTCGCCGATCCTGGGGCCGAAAGAGGCACCTGTCACCATTGTGGAATTTTTCGATCCGGCCTGCGAAGCCTGCCGTGCTTTCTATCCTCTCACCAAAAGTATTCTGGAAACCTATCCTGAGCAAGTGCAGCTAATCGTGCGCTACACCCCTTTCCACGGTGAGGTTTCTGATACAGCCATTCGCGTGCTGGAAGTCGCTCGACACCAGGACGTATTCGAACCGGTACTCGAAGCTCTGCTCTCTCGTCAGGATCAATGGGCATCTCATGGCCGTTTCGATGAATCAGCTATCTTGGAGATTGCCAGCCACGCCGGTCTTGACCGAGTTGCCGCTGAGGAGCAACTCAACTCAGCTGAGGTGCAAGCGGTGATTGACCAAGACATGGCAGACGTCAAAACGAATCAGATTCGCCAGACGCCAACCTTTTTTGTCAACGGTGAGCTGCTAGAACCCTTTGGTATGCAGGAGCTGATTGATGTCGTAAAGAGTGAAGTCGAGGAGATATCTGAAGAGGAAAAATCCCAATGAATCAGCGCTGGCTGCTGATGGGGCTTATGAGTTTAAGCCCCGCGCTGGTCGAGGGCGGTTGGCGAGAGCACCTATTTTTGGGGTAAGCGCGGCCAAATTGACTGCCCAATCGGCGTTGTATTCGCCACAAGACAATAAGGCAAATCATTCAACTTTCATTTTACTGACATCGCCTCGTCACTTAATACCCGCAATCTGCTTAATGTTGGATCGTCTTCCTCCTTATGAAACAGCGTCGAAAGAACGATCGAACGGCTTGAGCCTCGGTGCCAAAGGCGCATCATTCAAACGACATTTCTCTAGGATTAAGGAGCAGTAAAATGGCCGATACTCCCCCAGTCGACAATTCTGGCGGCGGTGCTGATTCTGCAATCGCCGACATGAAAGCAGTGTTCGATCAGGCGATCGAGAAGTCCGCAGAAATCACCAAAGTCACGACAGAGAAGAAAACCGAGCTCGACGCTACCAAGCAGCGTCCGCAAAACTGATGCTCGGAAGTCGCGGGCGGCGTCAGTCGCTCGCGGCCTTGTTGTCGTTTCCTGTCCACGCATTCCTGGACGGTAGAGATTTCAAAACCTCGCCCGGATGAATGCCCCTGTATCGAGACATTCGACGGAAGAGCCCCTCCAAGCTTCGTACGACACGGCGAGTTAAGTATATGACTTTATTCACCTCAGCTTCAGCGTCGGTACGCGAAGCCGTTACGACGCTCAAGGTTATCGCAGGCTTGCATCGTGGTGCCTCCATTACGCTCACTGAGCCGGTCTGCTGTATCGGTAGCGACGATTCTACTGATGTCATGCTCGGCGATCCGGGCACTGCACCACACCATATTGTGTTGAGATTCTATGGTCGTTATATCGCTATCGAGGCGCTTGGTGGCGACATCACCATTAATGGCCGTAGTGTCAGCCAGGGCACTGGTTTGCGCTGTGAATTGCCAGCGAAGCTTCATTTCAACGACGTGGCACTTGAGCTTTCACGCCCCCCAACGCCTGCCATATTCCCTGGGCTGCCGACAGTTCCTGTGCGTTGGCGTAAGTGGCTAAATCGCAGTGCCACGCTTGCCGCACTGGTCGTAACGCTGGGAGTACTGGCTTTCTATGAGTTCATCGATGTCAATCAAGCCGACGCCAACATTGGCTATCATCCAGTCACGGCAACGCTTGATGAGCAGCCCCTGGTGAACACTGGCCAGAACGCATCCCAATTGATGGCCGATGCTCGCCCAGGCCCGGTTCAAGCACTGCGTCAGCAACTGGCGGATGCCGGGCTCGCATCGCTTGAGGTCACCGACAGTGGTGACTATATCAGCGTCTCCGGTCAATACGATCCCGACCAGGTGGGTGCTTGGAATGCCACACAGCGTTGGTTCGACCAACATTACGGCAGCCACAATGTGTTGCTGAATGAAGTCAAACAGCGCGAGGCCCCGGTTCGACCCGACCTGCAGTTGCAGGCCGTATGGTTAGGCAAGAACCCGTACGTGATCGACGCTCGTGGACAGCGCCTCTATCCAGGCGCGTCGCTGTCGTCTGGCTGGGTTATTTCCGCTATCGAAACGGATCGAGTGCTGTTGAGCCGTGGCGATGACCAGTTCGCCCTGACACTATAATCCGGCGTATATCGCTATGAAGATCACTGATCGTCTTGTTCCAAGGGATCGTTATCACGTCGCTGGCATTGATCCCGTCAAGCCTAGCGTCGTTGAGAAACCGCCGCAGCGGGACGATACGTTCACGCACGCTGCCAGCGAAGCCCGGCAACGTGGCTCAAACCGCCCGGCGTGGGCTGAGCGCCTCGAAGCACTCGCACGCCCGGAGGCCATTGATCCTGCCAGCTACGCTAACCTTCGCAGCATTGAGCTGCTCCAACACGTAGCTGACAACGTTCTACCTTCGCTGGACGCTGATGATGACATCATGGCGCTGGCGAAGGAGGTGATCGGTGAAGAGATTGATTGGCGCCAGGCATGGGAAGGGCGGATGAGTGAAGCAAGCGCGCTGCCGCTGGACAACATCGTTGATCAGGAGAGCGTGCCATGAGCGATACCGCTGATCGCGATGCCGTCGACCTACTACATTTGATGGGACACCTCTATCTCAAAAGTGGTCAGGTACAGCGCGGGTTGGTATTGCTGCTTATCGCGACACGCATGGCACCGAACCACACCGGCGTGCTGCAGGCGCTGTGCCAGGGGTTCCTTGCCAGCGGCAATGGTCAGCGTGCGCTCAATGTGCTCGACCGGCTCGAGGCCGCCGGTGAACAGGATGACACCATGCAACTCTTGCGTAGCCGCGCCCACTGGGTCAACGGCGAACGTGATACCGCTCGTCGCCTGTGGCGAGAACATCTTGAGCGGCGGCGTCACCCGGGATCCCGGCAGGGAGAGGCCGTAACATGAATAAGCTCCTCGGCCGTCTCAATACCCTGGCGCGTCAGGCGTCCCAGCGCAGTGACGTGATCATCGCCGTTTTCATGGTGCTTGCAGTAGTGATGATGATCATCCCGCTGCCGACGGCGATGGTCGACACGCTGATTGGTATCAATATCGGTTTCAGCCTGCTGATTCTAGTGGTGGCGTTCTATATCTCGCACCCGGTCGAATTCTCCTCACTGCCGCCAATCATTCTGCTTGCCACACTGTTCCGGTTGGCGCTGTCAATCTCCACTACTCGACTGATTCTGCTAGAGGGTGACGCCGGCCAGATCGTTTCCGCCTTCGGCAATTTCGTTATCGCCGGCGAAGTGGTCATCGGCATGGTGGTTTTCCTGATCATTACGGTGGCCCAGTTCCTGGTGATTACCAAGGGCTCGGAGCGCGTAGCGGAAGTGGCGGCGCGTTTTACACTCGATGCCATGCCCGGCAAGCAGATGAGCATCGACAACGACATGCGAAACGGCGACATCGAACCCGCTGAAGCCCGTCGCAGACGCTCGCTGCTGGAGAGCGAGAGCCAGCTCTACGGTGCCATGGATGGGGCGATGAAGTTTGTTAAGGGCGATGCCATTGCTGGCTTGGTGATTCTGTTCGTCAATCTTATCGGTGGGCTGTCGATCGGCATGCTAAAGCACGACATGCCCTTCGGCACGGCGGTGGAAACCTACTCGCTGTTGACCGTCGGCGACGGCCTGATCGCACTGATCCCTGCATTACTGATTTCGGTTGGCGCGGGTACCGTGGTGACCCGCGTTAGCTCCGATAACGCCAGCGATTTGGGCAGTGAGATTGTCGGCCAGCTTGGCAGCAATGCCAAGGCAATGGGTTTGACGTCGGCGGTGCTGTTCTGCGCGGCCTTCGTGCCGGGCTTCCCATCGACCGTCTTTCTGACGTTGTCAGCACTGCTGGGCTTAGCTGCCTTTTTCCTGCATCGCCGTCGCCAGACGGCCGATGCTGAGACGGAGCAAGCAGCGCAGTCCGAAGTCATCTCAGCGCCCCCAGCCGCGGAGATCAACGCCGTGAATGAGGCGATGAACGAAGCACCACCGCCCAATGCCGCCGACGATCCACGCCAGTACCGCGTGATGCTCTGCCTGGCTGCAGGGCTTGTCGATAAGTTATCACTCGACTTACTACGTGAAAGCGTTCAGGCCACCCGCGAAGGTGTTGAACGCGATCTGGGAATTGCCATTCCTCAGGTCGGACTACGCCTGGAACCCGCCCTCAGCGACCAGCGCTTCGCCATTGAGCTGGATGAAGTGCCGGTGCTCAACGGTGAACTACCAGACTCTTCAGTACTGCTCGACGACGATGCCGATGTTTTGGAATTGCTTGAGTTGACCGCCTTCACGCAACCAGCGCTCGTTGGCCGCGGCAGTTGGCAATGGCTTCCTGATGAGGCGACTTCAGAGCTGACGGAAGCCGGGATTCGCTATCGCACGCTGGATCAGGTGCTGGAGCGCTGTCTTGAGCGCACGCTAACGCGTTACGCCGGCGAGTTCGTTGGGATTCAAGAGGCGCGTGCCCTGCTTTACAAGCTGGAAACACACTATGCCGAGCTGGTGACCGAGGCCGTTCGCGTGGTATCGCTACAGAAAATTGCCGATATTTTACGTCGCCTGGTCAGTGAGGGCGTTCCGGTACGCGCAATGCGCACTATTCTCGAAGCCATAGTGACCTGGGGGCCGCAAGAGTCGAGCAGCGCTCGGCTGAGCGACCGGATACGCATTGCCATGGCGCGGCAGATCAGTCACCGCCATGCCCGCAGCGACCGGGTTCTGCCTGCCTGGATCGCGACCCGGCCATTGGAAGAGGCCCTGCGTACCGCCCAGCGAAATAGTGAGAACCAGCCCGTCCGTAGCGGCATGCCGGCACCGCTTTCGCGGGCCTTGAACGGCTGGTTCCAGCAGCAGCTTGAGGTGCTCGATAGCGACCTTCAGCCAGTGGTAGTAGCGGCAAGCGACGTGCGTGCCGCGCTGCAGCAGTGGCTAAAGCAGCACGATATCGATCTTCCGGTCATGGCCTGGCAGGAGATCGCACCGGAATTCAGCCTGCAAGCAATTGCTCAGATACGCCTGCCCAAACCGGTTCCACGCCGGGAAACGGAAACAACCGCCAAGTTGTAACACGCTTGCGAAACAATGGCGCCGTGCGTCGATGATTCAGCACCCATGCAAATCGCTACAACAGGGATGAAGAACAACCGTGATCAGCATAAAACCCGCCGATAGAAACCCTCCCCAGGCTGTCCGGAATTCGACGCTTTGGGTATGGGCGTTACTGCTGTGGTTCGCGGTAATTACTGCCAGCGCTGATGTTTCCGTGGACGCTTCCGGAGGTGCGATGACGCTGGAGACCGGGCAGGGGCGTATCCTGCGCTTCGACCAGGACGTTGCGTCGGTGTTCGTCGCTAACCCTGAAGTTGCCGATGTGCAGGTGGTTTCTTCCGGCGTCATCTATCTCTTCGGCAAACAGGCCGGTGACACCAACCTTATCGCGCTGGGGGCCGACGAGCAGAGCCAAGCCTCGTTGCGGCTGCAGATTCGCGACGATAGTGCGTTGGCTTCTCAGGCGCTACGGGATATCGACGGTGACAGCCAGATCCACTTGCGTATGGCGGGCAACCAACTGGTGGCCGAGGGCAGCAGCCCCACGGTCGAGAGCGCCATGGCCACGCAATCGACCCTTGATGCCCAGGCGCCGGCCGGCGGTAGCATCAATCGCTCGACTTACGACGGCGCCACTCAGATCAACATTCGGGTGCGCTTCGCCGAAGTCGCCCGGGATGAACTGCTCAGCTATGGAGTCAGTTGGAATACGCTGATCAACAACGGCTCGTTCTCTTTCGGTGTGCTCACCAGCAATATCGCCCCCAGTCCCATCGGTGGGGGTACCGATAGCATCGACGGTTTACTCCAGGCGCTACAGCAGAACAATCTGCTGCAGATCCTCGCCGAACCCAACATCACCACCGTCTCAGGGCAGACGGCGAGCTTCCTTGCTGGCGGCGAGATTCCTATACCGGTACCGGTTAACAGCGAACTGGTGGGTATCGAGTACAAACAGTTCGGTGTCTCGCTGCTGAGCACGCCAACGCTACTGCCTAACGGCCGCATCTCGATGGAAGTCCGCCCCGAAGTCAGCAGCATTGCCAGCGATAGTGTCCGTATTGGTGGCTATGACGTTCCGTCGCTTCAAGTTCGGCGCGCCGATACCGTAGTCGAGGTGGGTAGCGGGCAGACCTTTGCTATCGCCGGCCTGTTTCAACGCCAGGCGAGCAACCAGATCGAACGAATCCCGCTCCTCGGTGATATGCCGATTCTGGGCAATCTATTTCGATCACGACGTTTTCAGCGTAACGAGACCGAGCTGGTCATCCTGATCACCCCCTATCTGGTGGCGCCATCCTCCGCGCCGGTACCCAGAATGCCGCTGGATCGGGCACAGGTCAGCCGTAATCCCCAACTCGAAGATGACCCATTCGGATTCTATCTGCAATGAGTAGAGGCAACGTTTGCATGTCGCAGCTATTTACCTATTGGACGCGTACGGCTTCACGCCTTGGGCTCTGTTTGGTGGCGTTGCTGCTGGCCGGCTGCCAGTCCTCGATGGGGCCGATGGGCTGGGATACCGGGTACCGTCAAGTGACGACTGCCGCGGCGACTAACGCCCCCCATGAAGCAACGATCATGCCGCGTCTCTGCCAGGCTGGGCCTGACGATGCAGAGCGAGTCGGGCTGCCACCCGGCTGCGCCAACGACTTCAATCTGCAGCAGATGATCGTTGAGCCACAAGATTTGGTAAGGGGAAGAGCAATGGGGCCCGCCATGGGCGCGCCGGTAGCAGATGCCGCGAATGAGTATCTAAACGGCCGCGAACGTGCCAACCAGCGTCGTTCGCTATTGGAGCAGGAAGCGCGCAATGCCATGGGCACCAACGCCACTACCAGTGATCTGTGACGGTATTAGTTAGAGGCTGATGCCAACCCGAGTGCCCGGGCGCGAGCGGCGGCATCGGGCAGCGTTGCTATGTGCTCGGCACTGGCTATCAGGGAAAGTCGGTTGGCCGCTGATAGGTCGGGGATATCGACTTGCTGTGCCTCATCGCTACGCCCGGCCAGTACCAGCACAAGAATCAGGTTGCGGAAATGGCGTTCCTCTGCCAGCGGGGAGTCCGTAATGCGCTGCATGTTCGCGATGGCCTGGGTATTTTCGCCGGCTAACGCTTCAGCTAGCGCCAGGTTGGCCTGAGCGTCGAGATCACGCGGCTCGAGCGCTACGGCGTTAGCAAACGCACTGGCCGCTCGGGCGGGCTGACCGGCCAGCGCTTGGGCGGCGCCAAGACGGCTCCAGGCTGCCACGCTGTCCAATTCGGGCGCCGCCAGGGAAAGGTTGCGCAGGGCGCTTTCCGGTTGACCTAGGCGCAGTTGGGCCGTCCCGAGGCCGAGTAATGCTGGCGCGAAGTGGATGTCTTCGGCAAGCGCGGCACGAAACGCCTCAGCGGCTGCCTGGGGCTCGCCACTGGCAAGCAGTGCATTGCCCAGGCGAACCTGAATATCTGCGGAGGGGCCGTTCTGCTCCAGGGCGCGCTCGTACATCGCGGCGGCGGTCGCATGGTCGCCTTGCTGATCGACATCTTTGGCCAAGTTTAGCAGGCGACCTTCATCGATCTCGACAGGCGTCGCAGCGCAGGCTGACAGTAGCAGGCTCAGTATCAGGCTTGGCCCGGCGACGAACGCAGGTCGGCTCATGCTGGGCAAAAACGTACAAAATTCCTTCATCCGTGACTCAGTCCAGAGGGTTAGGAAATGAAAATCAGTGTACCGGAGAAACCAGGCTTGGGGCAGCAGGGATATGGATGAAGCGTGATGCGTGTTTACCCCAGAAGGGCAAAAACTCAAAAAGACAGATTGCCCGTCACTCAACTGTCATCGGGGGGTGGGTAGGATGATGGCAGATAGGTGGAAGCACCCCTGGCTGGGCCATCTTGTGATGCTGGTGCTCGGTTGTTGTTTGCCAGACAGCCCCACGCTGGCCGCCGAGGCGCCTTGGGCGGATCGTGAATATCGCTACATTGTGATTGAACAAAGCGTGCGTGATGTGTTGCAGGAGTTTGGTCGCAACCTGTCCCTGCCCGTTGAGGTCAGCGACGCGGTGGATGGTGAGGTGCGTGGTGATATCCGCGCCAGCACCGCTGGCGAGTTCCTCGAACAGGTCTGCGAATCCAATGGCCTGGCATGGTTTTACGATGGCTACGTACTGCATGTCGCCGCCCGACAGGAGCTGAGCCGCCGGAGGTTTGAACTCACGGATGTCGATGTACCACGCCTGCGCGCGGAGATTACCCAGGCACAGGTCGGCAAGCCGTTGAGCGCAATGATTAATGCAGAGCACGACAGTCTTGAAGTGATGGGGCCACCCGCCTGGATAGCGGACATAGCCCAACGGGTCGACGCGTTGCGCCAGCCGAGTGCGCCGTCGATCCCCGCTGAAGTTAAGGTCTTTCGAGGCAGTGTGGCCCAGCCGCCTGGCTCGTGAGTGAGCAAGCGATGAAACCCACAGGAGGCAGTCCATGGCTATCGATCCCGTCAGCAGTAGTAACCCGGCAACAGAGTCACTCCCTGATTCCCAGGCCTTCGACGACGCCGTCGATAACGCGAAGCTGCAGGAAACAATGGTCGAGGGAATGGTCAAGGTCGGCGGGCAGATGATTCTGATGCCGATGATGAACAATATTCTCAAGGAAGCACAGTCCGACGAGTAATGACGAGGGCGCGACCCAAACCGCGGTGTTCGCGCCTTTCTCATTCTATGCGGCGGGCTCTGTTCTGTAAGGAGCTATTGCGACGAGGTGAATGATGACTCCCGTGACACCACCGGGCAGCGGTGCGCTAACTCCGACACCCATGCCAGAGGTTAGCGCCGATACGTTGGCATCACAGAATATTTTCGAACATATGACACAGCAAGCCGGTTCATCTTTATCGGGGGCCAGCCCCAGTGAGCTGGGGTCAAGTCTGCTCAACAACCTTGATGGCTTTATTGACCGAGTCAATAACTTCGCTCAGCAGGCTAAGACTCCCGATGTGCAAACACCTGATCGTTTAGCTCAGGTGATGCCCCAGAGCGTGCCCGACGCTGGCGACACGCCACCCGCCTTGGGGGATGACAAGCTGGCGCAAGTCGTCGAATCGCTGGGGCGTGTTTTTGATCACTCCATCGAAACCACCATGATCGTTCGCGGCGCCACTCAGGTTTCGGGGTCGGCGAATACCTTGCTAAAAGGCCAATGACACTTGCACTTTAATAAACAATTCGACGGCAAGCAGCAAGTGTCACAACGCAGGTGGCGTAACGCCCTGCGGGGCATGGTGTTTCTGGTAATGGCGCTGCTGCTTCAGGCCTGCGACACCGATCTCTACACTAACCTCGACGAGCGCGAGGCGAATATCATCGTGGCAACGCTGGCCCGCAACGGCATACCTGCCGCACGTCAGGCACAGGACGAAGGCCAAATGACCGTCACGGTCAGTGAGGAGCGCTTCGCCGAGGCGGTAGAGATACTCGATCGTGCTGGGCTGCCGGAACAGAAATTCGCCAACATGGGGGATATCTTTCAGGGCAATGGGCTGGTGTCGTCTCCCGTGCAGGAACGCGCTCAGATGATCTTTGCGTTGAGTCAGGAGCTCTCGCACACCGTGTCTCAGATCGACGGCGTACTCTCGGCGCGGGTTCATGTTGTGCTGCCGGACAATGATTTGCTACAGCAGAACAGTACGCCGTCTTCGGCTTCGGTCTTCGTTCGCTACATTCCATCGCTTGAGATCGCCCCACTGATTCCACAGATCAAGACGCTGGTAGCCAATGGTATTGCTGGCCTCTCCTACGACAAGGTCTCGGTGGTGCCTGTTGTCTCTGCTATTCCCGAGGAAATGGACACGCTGCCGCAGCCGATGATGGGCTCATTTCTGGGTGTCGCGATGCCAGCGTCCAGCGTTTCCCGTATCGGCTGGATCATCGGTCTGCTGAGCGTTGCGGTGATCGGGCTTGCCGGTGCGGTGTGCTGGTTGGTCTGGCGTCAGCGTCGCCAGCGTCCCTATTCATTGACGACAGCGCCATGAGACAGCTCCATGAATAGTGCCTCTAAACGCGCTAGCGAATCGACCGCACCGGTCTCTGGTATCGAGACGGATATCGAGCCTGCTATCGAACCACCGGTACGGGTTGCTCTCGACCACTGGGTTGACTGCCTGGACGGCATTGCCGCCGACGCGATGCTGCGCCGTTGGTGCACTCAGCCGCGCTTTCGCCAGCGCTTGCTTGCCCGCCTGCAGCGCCGTCATCAACTCACCTCTATCGCGGAACAGCCGCTAATGGATGCCGCCGACCAGGCGCTATGTCAGCTGGACAGCGATGATTTTACCGCCTGCGCCCGTGCCGCTGGAGTGATCATTCACGCCAATGCCTTTGTGCGCGAAATTCATGCGCCGCGAGTTGCGGCACTCAAACAGTGTTTCGGCTCTGAGCTCTATTCCCTGGCGCTTACCCATCGTGACCACGCCAGTACCGAAGCCTGCGCTGAGGATGATCTCGACGCGCTGGAGGCCGCTGTCGAGCACGATGGTCGACGCTGCTTGGAGCGATGGTGGCAAGCGCAAACGGTGGCGTTGCGTGCCTGGCTACGGCTGGGGTGGGCTGGCCAGTTTGAGGAGCCTGAAACGATCGCAGCAGATACCGCAGCTGTTGATATTGCCCGCTTGGCCGCTACACACGGCCTCTTCCAAGCCGCCGATAAAGAGCGAGCAGGGATATGAATTCACTGCCACCACGCCCCGGGAAGATCATCCTGCGCGCAGAGGAGGCCAACGCTTGGGTCGATGGCTACGCTTTTCTCGAGCGGGCGCGTCAGCGAGCCGATGATCAAGAGGCCTTCATTCGTCGCGCCCGCGAAGAGGGCCATGCCGAAGGCTTTGAAGCCGGTCGCCGCGATGGTGAAGCCCGCGCCGCTGAGCTACTGGCCAGCACCCAGCGTGACGTCAAACGTTATCTCGACGGGCTCGGCCCCGAGCTGGCCGAACTGTCGCTGACTCTGATACGGCGTATTCTCGGCGAGTTCGACGATGTAGAACTCATCACTCGCTGCGTACGCCATGCCCTGAGCGAGTGGCGCCATGAACACCTTATCCGTATTCGTGTTGCACCGCCGCTAGAGGCGCGAGTCGCCGAGTCTCTCGCCGCGTATTCGCCTGCGACGGCCGACTATCAGGTCGAGGCCGACGCTCAATTGGCGCCAGGTCAGTGTTTGCTGGTGAGCCCCATCGCGGTTATGGACATCGGCCTGGAAGCGCAGCTCGAGGCACTGCGGCGTGCCTTGCGGGATGATTGGGAGGGTGCATGAGCGCGAATGCGTTCGGGGATCTGCTGCCGCGGCTCGGCGAACGTTTTGCCCTAGCCCAAACTCGCCCCGTCAATGGCCGGGTACGCCGCATTCGCGGTTTGTTGGTTTACGCTAGCCTCGAAGGTGCTGGCATTGGCGAGCTTTGCTACCTGCGCGATCCCGTCAGCGGTCGCCGTGTCGCCGCGGAGGTGATCGGCTTCGAAGAGGAGAACGTCGTGCTCTCGCCGATTGGCGAGCTCCAGGGACTGTCGACCCGCAGTGAAGTAATTGCCACTGGCGGTGCCCAGGGTGTGGCCGTGGGCGATGCTCTGCTCGGTCGCGTCATCAGCCCGCTCGGCGACTGGCTTGATGGTCGCACTGCACCAGCGCCCGGCTCGCTGCGCCATTACCCTGTTCATGCCGAGCCCCCCGCGCCGCTGTCCCGCCAGTTGATCGAGCAACCGCTGGCACTCGGGGTGCGTGCTATCGATGGCCTCAATACCGTTGCCCGCGGCCAGCGCGTCGGGTTATTTGGCGAAGCCGGCGTCGGTAAGTCATCGCTACTTTCGGCCATCGTCCGTGGCAGTAGTGCAGAGATCGTGGTACTGGGGCTGGTGGGCGAGCGCGGCCGGGAAGTCCGCGAGTTGCTTGATGTGCAGCTGGGTGCCGACGCGCGCCAGCGCACGGTATGCGTCGTGTCCACGTCTGATCGACCGGCGATCGAGCGCGCCCGTGCTGCCATGGTGGCGACCAGCGTGGCGGAGTATTTCCGCGATCAGGGGCGCGATGTGCTGTTGTTGGTCGACAGTCTTACCCGCTTCGCCCGCGCCCAGCGCGAGATCGGACTGGCTGCCGGTGAACCGCCGACGCGTCGTGGTTACCCGCCTTCACTGTTTGCGGCGCTGCCCCGTTTACTCGAACGCGCCGGGCCCGGTGGCGCGTCGGGAGGCACCATTACGGCAATCTATACGGTATTGACCGAGGGCGATGGCATGCTGGATCCGGTGGCCGAGGAGGCCCGGGCCATTCTTGACGGTCACATCGTTCTGAGCGCCGATCTCGCCCGCCGTGACCACTTTCCAGCCATTGATATCCTCGCCAGCCGCAGCCGCTTGATGGAAAACGTTGCCAATGCTGAGCATCGCCGTGATGCCGGCAAAATGCGTGAGTTGATGGCGCGTTATCGCGATGTCGAGCTGCTACTGCAAGTGGGCGAGTACCGGGAAGGTAGCGACGCCGCCACGGATGAGGCGATTCATAAACGTGCTGAGGTTGAGGCGTTCCTACGCCAATCCCGTGACGACCACAGCGCCTTTGAAGACACCTTGAAACAGTTAAGGGAGGTCGTCCAATGACGTCGCAACGTCAGCTTGACCGGCTGATGCAGCTTCGGCGCCAGCGTACGCGTCTCGCCGAGGAAGCCCTGGCGGCAGAGCAACGCAACTGTCGGGAGTTCGAGGCTCACTGCCAGACACTCGGGCAGGCCCTGGAGCACCACCAATACCAAGCAGTTCAGCGCGAGCAGGCGCTGTTCGAACAGGGTGAACAACGACCGCTGAACGCCGAGGATCTGGCCGGTTGGCAGCAAACACTTGTCGACGATGCCGCCCACCATGCGGTATTGCTTGAGCAGCATGAAAGCAGCACCCAGTCCCTTCGGGCCGCTGAGCGAGAGCGCGAATACCGTGCTACGGAATGGGCGCACCGGTTACGCGCCCAGCGTGCGCTGGAGCAACTCCAGACTTGTCAGGGGCAGGAGCGGGCGGTCAAGGCCGAGCATCTGGCCGAACTGGAGATGGAAGAGAGCCGGATCGGCCGGGCAGGTGAAGTATGACTGCCTTCAGCTCAACCGTTCGCGCGGAAGTGACGCCAGTGCCGCTAACCCTGACGCACTATGATGCCGAAACGCTAACCCTGCATAACGCGCTGCATCGTTCTCGACAGCCGCTGACTTTCGGTTGGCATGGGCGTTCTGCCAGCTTGTACCTGATGCCGGAAGCGGCGGAGGTCACCGCTGACATGACCGTCGCGGTATGCCTCGGCAACGAGCAACTGGCCTTGAGCGCCAGTTGGCGGACATTCGACCATCTCAGTGAGCACCCTGATCGCAGGCGCTCTATGGAGGACGTCGATGCGGAGCTGGCCGCGATGTGGCTGGAGGCGGTGTGGTTGGCGTGGCTTGAACCGCTGGAGGCGACACTGGGTGTCGATATCCGTGTGCAGCCCGCCGACCTGCATGGTCGAACGGCAAACCCGATCCACATCACTCTGGCCTTCGAGCTCGACGGCGATGTTCATCCGCTGCGTGTGGGGCTCTCGGCCGCTACTGCCAAACACTTGCTGCCCCTGTTTGATCGCTATTTCCCCACGCAGCCCGCGATGGCGAGCAGCGTAATGGTGATGTTGAGCCTAATGGCCGGAGCCCAGACATTGACCCTGGGGGAGTGGCGCAGCCTTCGCCCAGGCGATGTGGTTATGCTCGAGTCATTCGCCACTAGCGACGATCCCAATGGCGCAACGTTGAACGTTGGCGACCGGTTTAGCGTCGGCGTCAGCTTAAGCGCCGATAGCGTGTGCCTTAAAGGCCCGCTGACCTCTCTTACCTCTTCCCAAGCGTCGAACCCACCATTCGAGAACCTTATGAGCGAACCCCCCGTGGATAACCCAAACCTGGATGATCTGCCCGTCCGCCTGACTTGTGAAATGGGCAAACTGGAGATGTCGCTCGGCGAGCTGCGCGCGTTGGGCGAAGGCAGCGTACTGCCGATGCAGCGTCGACCTGAGCAGGCGGTTGACCTAATCGTCAACGGCCGCTGCATGGGGCATGGCCGCCTGGTGATGATCGGTGACAGCATCGGGGTGCAGATCGAGAGGCTCGCGCTCGATGAAGGGCACGCCGGGGATGAGTGAATTTCAGCCTAACTTGATCGCCATCATCATTGTCGTTGCGACCATCGGCCTGGTGCCATTGGCGGTGGTGACCATGACGGGCTTTCTCAAAATTGCCGTGGTGCTGTTCTTGATCCGTAACGCCCTCGGCGTGCAGCAGACGCCGCCTAACCTGGTGCTCTATGGCATTGCCTTGATTCTTACCGTCTACATCACCACGCCGCTGGTCGGCGATATGCTTCATCAGTTCGAGCAGCGACCCGCAGGGATGGGCAGTGTCGAGGAGATCAAACAAACCGGCGAGGCGCTGCGTGGGCCCTTGCAGGATTACCTTTCTCGCTATGCCAGCGAACGCGAGCGGGCTTTTTTCATTGATGCGACCCGTACGCTATGGTCGGAGGAAGCCCGCAGCGACCTTCAGGACGACGACTTAGTGGTGCTTATTCCTGCCTTCGTGAGCTCGGAGTTGACCCGTGCTTTCGAGATCGGTTTTTTGCTCTATATCCCGTTTCTGGTGATCGACTTGATCGTCTCCAATGTGCTGATGGCAATGGGCATGATGATGGTCTCACCCACGTTAATATCAACTCCTCTCAAGATATTTCTGTTCGTTGCCGTGGACGGCTGGTCACGGCTAATGCACGGCTTGATTCTTAGCTATGGTGGAGGCTGAGATGAACGACGATATCTTTCTCTCACTGATGCAGAACGCGCTGTGGACGGCGCTACTGGTGTCGGCGCCGGCGCTACTGGTGGCGATTATGGTCGGGTTCGGGGTCGGTCTACTGCAGGCGTTGACGCAGATTCAGGATCAGACGCTGCCGCAAGCCGTCAAGCTGGTTGCCGTACTGCTGGTGCTGATCATCGCCGGGCCGCTACTGGCCGGGCCCGTCGTCAACATCACCGATCAGGTGTTGAACAACTTTCCAGCCTGGTCTCGTTGAGCCGGGCCGGCGTCGCTTATGCATTACGACGACTTCGCCCGCTTCCTAACCGATTTCGCCTATCCAATGATCGCGGCGGCAGCGGTCGGCGTGGCACGGGCGCTAGGCATGGTGCTGGTCACCCCAGCGTTTAATCGCCTGGGGCTGACCGGCATGATCCGTTCGGCAGTGGCGGTGACGATCTCGATTCCGCTGATGGTGCCGTTATTCGATGCCATGGTGAATGCCGAACAGCTATCAAGCTTCACCCTTACCGGCATGGTCATCAAGGAGTTGCTGATTGGCGTTGTCATCGGGCTGGTCTTTGGTGTTCCGTTCTGGGCCGCGGAAGTGGCTGGCGAACTCATCGACCTGCAGCGCGGCTCAACCATGGCGCAGATACTCGATCCCATGGGCTCAACGGAGTCCGGCGTTACCGCGACGCTGTTGACCGTGACGTTGTTGGCGCTGTTCTTCCTTACCGGCGGCTTTATGCTGCTGCTCGGCGGCTTTTATCGCAGCTATTCGTTGTGGCCAGCGGTGAATTTCACACCGCTGATGACCGAAGCGTCGGCGCTGGCGCTACTTGGCCTGCTCGACCAGGTGATGCAGATTGGTGTGTTGATGATAGCGCCGCTGGTCATCGCGCTTCTGGTCGCAGATTTGATGCTCGCCTACCTCGCGCGTATGGCGCCCAACCTGCACGTCTTTGACCTGTCACTCCCTATCAAGAACCTGTTGTTTGCATTCTTGATGCTGGTCTACGTCATTTTTCTGATCCCCTTTATGCTGGAGCACCTTGATGCCGCCAATCTCTATATGGAACGCCTAGAAGCCATATTGGGCACTATGGGGGGAACGCGGTGACAACAGGGGGGCGCGGGGTACTTTGAAAAGAGGGTATCAAAGCAGCATCACAAAGTTGCCATTAGAGTGTCACGCAGTCTCTTCAGACTGGTTTTCCGTCAGTGAAATTGGGCTTCTCGTTGCCTGCCCCATCAGCTTGCGCTAACCGTGGAGGAGTATTCGATGCGTGTCGACCCAAAAACCAACCCCAAAGCAACACCGTTGACCAGCGCCTTTGGAAATTTTGGCTTTGTCCTCGACCTGGCAAAAAAGGCGGAAGCGGGCAAAGATACTGTGGAAGCGGGCAAAACGCCGTTGATGCCGGGCAGCCAGGATTATGAGGACACGCTGAATTCACTGGCAGTGGATATGGCGGATGGCATCGATATCGACAACCGCAAGGTGTCCGCCCTGAAGGGAGACGCTGCGGATAAGTTCGAGGCGCTGGTCACCGCCGAGCTCAATGCGCAGCGCGCCGATGGCAAAAGCGCTGATCTGTCCAAGGCGATCGACAGTGCCAAGGACGCGCTGTTTGACCGCATCGGGCATGCCCTGGACAACGCAGATCGAAACGCCGACAAGGGCCTCGATGTCTTCGAGGGTTACTGGAAGCGCCATGGTGGTGAAGAGGCTGCGATCAACGCGGGCTATGACGCCTATGATGACTTTCTGGCCGATACCACGCTGACCGACAACCCTAGCTACGAAGATAACCTCAACGCTCTCGCTTCCGGGTTGGCTGGCGGCACGCTGACCGATCAGCGCAAGATACTGCACCTTGACTCCTCCGATACACTGTCCCAGCTCTATAAGAATCTGATCAAGAGCAAGCTGGACGAAGGCGCCACTACTGAGGAAGCGTTGAGTCAGGTCAATGATGAGCTGCGCGACCGTCTCGAAAACGCTGGTGGCAAGAGTGTGGTCAACGTCTTCGATGGCTACTTCAAACGTCACGGCGGGGAAGAGGATACTGAAGAGTTGGCCGAAGAGACTTACCTGGCCAATCGCGACGAAGACGACATCGCCTACGACGATACTCTAAATTCGCTCGCCAGCGATATGGCTGAAGGCATTGACATCGACAACCGCAAGGTGCGACCGCTGACAGGAGACGCCAGCGATCAGTTCAGCCAACTGGTGGAGTACCAGCTTAACCAGCAGCATGAGCGCGGCGATGCCCCGGATCTACAGGCAGCCATCGACGATGCCAAGGATGCCCTCTTTGACCGTACCGGCAACGCGCTGACCGATGCTGATAAGGACAGCAAGGACGGGCTCGATGTGCTCAATGGTTACTGGGAGCGTCATGGTGGCAAGGATGCTGCCACCTCCGCTGGCTTCGAGGCCTACGACGACTTTCTCGCCGACACCACCTTGACGGATAACCCGAGTTATGAGGATAACCTCAACGCACTGGCCTCTGGCTTGGCGGGCAGCACGCTGACGGGGTCGCGCCAGATTCTGCATATCGAAAGCTCCGAAACGTTGTCGCAGCTCTATCAGAACCTGATCGACAGCAAGATGAGCGACGGTGCCTCCCTCGAGGACGCCACTGCCCAGGTTAACGATGACCTGCGCGAGCGGATCAGGCACGCTGCCGGAGACGACGGCAAGGCGGTTCAGAATATCTTCGACGGTTATTGGTCGAGGCACGGTGGGGAGACCAACACCCAGCGTCTCGCCGACAATGCGGAGCTGGACACAGCCCGGCGCGATCACGATCTACCGGCCTTCAGCGATGTCGATATTCAGTCGATGGAAACCAGCGAGACCGATCCGGACGACAGCTCACGCAAGCTGACCGTCAGCGAGCTGACCTGGCAGAACCTGATCGAAGAGTGGAAGACGGGGATTGAGGACGGCAGTATCGATAAAAACGATGAGCGCGCCCAGTTCTACCGTGCGCTGCGAGCCCAGGGCGCGCTTGAAAACGGCCTGGATCTGGTCGGTCTCGATATGTCGGAAGGCTTGAGTCTTGACAACGTCACCGGCGAGGATCTCTCATCCATCATCGACGGCGAGAAGCTCGATGAAAGCCTCGGCGAGCTATTCGCCTCCGAGGCGGTGCAGGAGGATTACCAGGCGACCCAGGCAGACGCGATCGACAAAGTCGCCAATAAGGACGCGATCGCTTCGCAGCTGGAGGAGACCGCCTTCAGCGAGGAGTACATCAACTACATCAACGACCTGCGCGAGAGCGGTCAGGGGGAACTCGCCGAGCAGGATATCTCGCGAACCTACAATGCACTTTCGGCGATGTTCCCGGCAACGGAAGAGAGTGACAAGGCAGCCGAGTTCGCCCAGAGCCTGCAGCTCGACTCGATGATCACCGATCTTGATGATCTGATTGCCAATCCTGATCAAATCAATGATGCCAACACCGCGACGGCCACGCAGGATGTGGTCAAGATGGTATTGACCGCGCTCAAGCGTGCCGGTGTCGATATTCCGCGGCGCACGGCGGAGACGATTGACAAGTTTGTTAACGAGTTTCTTGACGATAAGCAAACTGCTAAGAACTTCGGTAAGGCGCTGCAGGAGCTGGGGGATCGCTTCCAGAAAAATGGTTCGATCACCCAGTCGGACATCGATGGCCTGCTGAAGAACGGTGTCTACAAGGCGCTCAACGAACAGACCAACGGCGGTATGATGGCGCTGATTGGCACGCTCAACAGCAACGGCGCGTTGGGCACGACCGGCGGGCTGATCTCGCTCGCCTCGGGCATCTATCAGCTCGCAGGCGGCGCCAGCAAGCTGGCGGACAGCCACGAGGCGCGAATGGCCGTGGCCAAGGAGTTCATCAGCTTTCTGGGTGCCAGTCAGCACTTCGTCAACCTCGGCAGCAACATCTGGGACAAGGCCAAGGGCACCAACGTCAATACCATGCTGGGGCTCGACAAGACGCTGCCGCAGATATGGGCCGACGACAAGGTCAAGGGCAAGGCGCCCGCTCCTGATGCCCACACCTGGGAGCGTTTCAGCGAGAACTTCCAGCAGATCATCGACGATGCCCCGGTAGGTGATCAGAAGGCACTGGCCAAGAAGCTGGATATTTCCTATGAAGACGCTAAGAAGATAGTCGAGGGCGCCCAGAACGGATACGCCAAGAATCCGGCTCTGCCCGATGCCACGACGACGACCCGCACCGTCAGCTCTTTCCTGCGTGTGCTGGATGGCGCTGCCAACTCCGCCACTGGTGCGCTGGACATTGCCCTCGGCGGGCTGATGATCAAGCGCGGCGTGGATAGTGGCGACGGCGCTACCATCGGTCAGGGCGCCGTCACCGTCGCGGCGGGTGCCTTCGGCCTTGCCGGTGGAGCGTCATCGCTGGCGGCGCTCAAGGGCATTGCCGTCGCCCGTGCCGTCACCGGGCCGCTGTTCTGGATATCCGCCGGTCTGACGGTGGCGACGCTGCCATTCACTATTGTCCAGGATATCAAGCGCACCAACGCGCTGGAGGGGCATAAGGCTGACCTCAAGGAGCTTTTCTCGTCGCTCGATGAGGATGGCCTACTGACCGAAGACGGCCTGACCCGTTATGAGTTTCTCGAAGCGTACGTCCGGAGCTACGGTCAGCGCGATGCGCCGGACGACGAGAGCATTTTCGACTACCGCAGCGACGAGTATGAGTTCTACGTAGAGGAGGGCCATCTACCTAACTCGACCTGGGACGATTTCGAGCACGAAGATTATGCAGGTGATGGCAACAATCTCGATACGCAAATGGATAAAGGCTCGACAGTAGGTTCATAGGGTCACAGCAGCGCCATGAGCCAACAGCCCTCTGAAGAGAAATCGCTGCCGCCATCGTCGAAAAAACTTCGCGATGCGCGCAAGAAAGGCCAGGTCGCCAAGAGTGCTGACCTGGTCACCGCGATGGTGATGTTGGCCTGCACGCTTTATATCGCTATCAGCGTGAATGACATCATTGCCCGTGTGCAGGGGTTGATCGACTCGACCGCGCGACTCTATACCGAGCCGTTCGATACGCTGTGGCCACAGTTGATGATCCAGGCAGGCGAAGTACTGCTGCTGTCGGTGCTGCCGCTGGTCGGTCTAACGCTGTTGGTGATCGTGCTGACCAACATTGTGGTATTGCAGGGTTTTGTATTCTCCACCGAACCGGTTCAGCCTAAGCCGGAGAATATTGATCCGGTTCAGGGGTTCAAGCGCATCTTTTCGGTACGCGGGCTGGTCGAGTTTCTTAAGTCACTGTTCAAGATGGTGGCATTGGCCGTCGCGCTGGTGATTGTCTATCGCCTGGGCCTACAGTCGCTGATGGAGTCCTCACGCTGCGGCTACCCCTGCGTTCAAGGTACTTTTCTCGCCTTACTCCAGCCGCTGGTCATCACTGCACTGATTGCCTTCTTACTGGTTGGTGCTTTCGATGTGCTGCTCCAACGCTGGCTATTCGAGCGCGACCAGCGCATGACAAAGACCGAACAGAAGCGTGAGCGCAAGGATCAGGAAGGCGATCCGACAATGAATCAGGCGCGCCGCAAACAGCGGCGCGAAATGCATGAGCTGAACGCCAAGATCGGTGTTCAGTATAGCTCGCTGATGATCGGCACCGCAGACGGTTGGCTGGTCGGCATTCGCTACGTTCGCGGCGAAACGCCAGTGCCGTTGGTGACCTGCAAGGCCTCACCCGATCAGGCCGCTAGCTTGTTGGCAAGTGCTGCGCCTCGCCGAGTCCCGAGAGTCGCCGACCCGAGGCTGGCCGAACTCATCGCCAAACGAGCTGGCAATGGCGATCCGGTGCCTGATGGTACCTTTCAGGCGGTCGCCGATATGCTGGTGGCGGCCAAGCTGATTTAGCCATCACTCGGTTGCAATCGTTTGCCATGCCACATGATTCATACGAATGACATTAAACCGAGCAACAATAAACAGGCTGTCCAACCAAACCTCTGCTTGGGAGATATCCGATGTCTACTACAGTGTCACCTACAAGCGTAAACGCCCCCACTCAAAAAACCTCCACCTCATCCTTCGACGACCAGTTGAATATTGCCAAATCCAGTCAGGTTCTAGTGGATTATTTGAAGCAGCAGGGCAAGTCGGCGATCAATGCCGATGAACTCGCTCAGCTTGCCAACAATTCGTCAGGCAGTGTCCCTGCTGAAGTTTCGGCAGCTGCCTCCTATATGACGCGCCACACCAGTGTTTATACGGCCATCGAGACTCATGATGTCCAGGGTCAAGATGGCCTTTCTGGCGTCTGGAATTTCGAGTGGGCGGCAGACGGTGGCCTCGAAGGCACATCGGTAGAGGCGATGGCGAACATGCAGGATGTCTTTGATCGTGCGATCGCTAAGTCTGCAGAAATTACCAAGTTGACCACAGAGAGCAAAACTGGATTGGATGCCACCAAACAGCGTCCGAGCAACTGAGTTTGCTTGCACGATGAACAACTAGGCGCATTAAATCGTTTGTCGAGTGGCGGATAATAAAGGCCTAGGCCTAATAAACCATCGGCGACGTAGCTGCATAAAAAAGCTCTGGTGGGTATACAGTCCTGGTAGGTATAAACCTAGCGGGTATATAGAATACCGTTAGTGATGCTTACCCTGACTCTGGAGCTGCCTTGGATAGATTCGAAGAGATGCGCGTGTTTGCAGCGGTGGCGCAACTGGAGAGCTTTGCGGACGCCGCACGGCAGCTTGCGTTGTCGCCGCCTCGGGTTACCCGGGCGGTGGCAGCGCTTGAGGCGCGCTTGGGCGTTGCCTTGTTACAGCGCACCACAAGGCAGGTGCGCGTGACGGAGGCGGGGCGCCGGTATCTGGAGGATGCCCAGCAGGTGCTTGCTCAGCTTGCGGAGGCCGAGGCCGCTGCGACCGGCAGTTACCTTACCCCACGTGGCCTGTTGCAGGTGACCGCGCCGGTGCTGTTCGGCGAGTACTTCGTTACCCCGCAGATCGTCGATTATCTGGAGCAATACCCTGACGTGCAGGTGCGCGCTGAACTGATCGATCGACCGGTCAACCTGCAGGAGGAGGGCATCGATGTGGCGGTGCGCATCGGCCATGTGCCCCAGGATTGTCAGCACTTGACCGTGCCAGTCGGTGAGGTGCGGCAGGTAGTTTGCGCAAGCCCTGCGTGGCTGGCCGAACACGGTGAGCCAGCGCACCCGCAAGAACTGGAGGCATTGCCTACGGTAGTGGCCGAAGGCGGCAATTTGAGCGGTCACTGGTGGTTCGAGGAGGAGGGCAAGCGCATCGAGGTAACGCCCTCGCCACGGCTGCGCATTACCGCAATTCACGCGGCGTTAACGGCGGTCGAGGCAGGTGCCGGGCTTACTCGGCTGCTGTCTTATCAGGTGGCGGCCAGTGAAGCCGAAGGAAGAGTACAGCGAGTGTTGACCCGCTTCGAGCCAGTGGCCATTCCTATCAACATTTGGGTGACGGCGGGCCGTGGGCGCGCCGCCAGCGTGCGTACCTTCGTTGATTTTCTTGCCGAGCGGCTACGTGCCGACCCGGCGCTCGCCTACCGCAGTTAACCATGGCACTCTCCCCTGAATCACCGCTACGCTTTGAGGCCTTAAAGGCGCTTTCCGCCGTTGCCAGGCACGGCAGCGTGCAAGCCGCGGCTGAAGCGTGCAGCCAGTCGGCGGCGAAGCTCCACCGTCTGCTGCGTGCTCAGGAGCAGCATCTGGGGGTTGCTTTGGTCACTACCTCTGCCAGAGGCAGCACGTTAACGGCGGCGGGCGAGCGATTGCGCGCCTACGCCGATACGCTGATCCACGCAGTCTCCGACGCCGACACCAGTGCGCGCCAGGAGCACCGCGAGCTCAACGGCACGCTACGTTTGCAGGCGCCCCTGGCGTTGATGGAGCCACTGCTGGTGCCGTTAGTGTTGCGGCTGCAAGAGCAGCATCCTGCGCTGAAGATCTGCCTGCTGGCTGATGAATATCCCATCCGTATAGAAAGCGATGCACCGGCGCACCTACGTCTGATGCGTGGGCCGCTGCCTGCCTCCGCTTATGCCAGGCCCCTGGGTGATTTGCGCGTTGGTCTGTTTGCTAGCCCCCGTTACTTGGACAAGACCGGGCGCCCCGGTAGCCTGCAAGGCTTGGCCCGTCATGCACTTATTCACTGCTCCAGTGAAGGACAGGCGCCTGTCTGGCGCTTGTCTGAAGACTACCCGCTCCGTTTTGAGCCCAGGCTTGCCATCAGCACCAGTGCTGCTGCGCTGCGGGCTGCCATTGAAGGTGCGGGTGTCGTGTGTTGCTACCAACTGGAGGCGCGTCGCGCCTGCGAGCGGGGGCTGCTTGAACCCGTTGCTGAACCCCTCTGGCCTGCGGGACACCCTCTGGCGCTCACCTATCCCCTTGGCATCCGGGCGCCCGCCAGCGTTATGGCCTTCCTGGAACTGGCAACACCCTGGTTGCGAACGCAGTTGGTCGGCTGATTATTTCATTCAGCGCAATTTTTTATTGTTCAGTATCGCTATTCTTGCACCCCTTGATTTGGCTCAGGATAGGTGACGTCGCTTAACACCTGTGACGTTCATCTATCGAGGCGCTCAATCAAGGAGATAATCACATGTCACACGCTATCAAGGTTTACCGCCACGCTCTTTCCGGCCACTGCCACCGTATCGAGCTGATGCTTTCGCTGCTCGGTTTGCCTGCCACTTTTATCGATATTGATCTTGCCGCGGGCGAACACAAAGCGCCGCCTTTCCTGAACCTGAACGCCTTCGCGCAGGTGCCGGTGATCGATGACCAAGGGGTTATTCTGGCGGATTCCAATGCCATTCTGGTCTATCTGGAACGTCGCTATGGTTCTGGGCAGGGTGCTGGTCGCTGGCTACCGGACGACCCGTTGATTCAAGCCCAAGTACAACGCTGGCTGTCCGTAGCGGCAGGGCCTTTGGCGAACTCGGCGATGAAGGCGCGCTTGGTCACGGTCTTTAATGCCCCATTCGACCCTGAACCGCTGATTGCTGATGCCCATGAGCTGTTCGCGATTGTTGATGCCCACTTGGAGCATCAGCCCTTCCTGGCAGGGGATAAAGCCACCCTGGCGGAGGTTTCGCTCTACAGCTATATCGCTCACGCTCCCGAGGGCAATGTGTCGCTGGAACCTTACCGCCATATTCGCGCCTGGCTGCAGCGCATCGAAGCGCTGGAGGGCTTTGTACCCATGGCCGTCACCAAAGTAGGCCTGGTGAACTGAGGAGTCGAGAGTGAAAAACGCCGACACCACCAGCCCGTGGCACGCGGGCGAGCTTGCCTTGCAGCGCGTGGTCGGGGTGGAGCAACAGATGGCGCAGATTGACCGTAAGGTGATGCGTCCCTTTCTAACGCCGCAGTTGCAGCACTTCTTTCCTCAACTGCCCTTTGTGGCTGCGGCGGCGGTGGATGGTGACGGCTGGCCATGGATCACGCTGCTGGAGGGCGCACCAGGATTTGTTTATGCGCCGGATGAATCACGGCTTGATCTCGCTTTAACGCCGGCTGTGGATGATCCCGTTACAGCGCTGCTGAATGGCGATACCAACATTGGGCTATTGGGTATCGAGCTGCACACGCGCCGTCGTAACCGGGTTAACGGCGTATTGCGGGGCTCAGCAGGTCAATGGCAGCTAGAAGTCGTTCACGCCTTTGGCAATTGCCCCCAGTACATTCACGACTGGTCGGCGATGAGGTCGGTGCAGCCCCTGCCGGGCCCCGTGCTAACCATGCGCGACGTGACCCTCGATCAGTTGCCAGAGCCGGTGCTGGCGCATATCGACCGGGCGATCACGGCCTTCGTGGGTAGTTACGCGCATACCGACCAGGGCGTTCAGGTGGATGCCTCCCATCGCGGTGGGCAACCGGGGTTTATTCGCCGCCAGGGATCTGATCTGATCCTGCCCGATTTTGCGGGTAACCAGTTCTTCAACACGCTGGGTAACGTGCTGACCAGTGGTCGCGCTGCCTTGGTGATACCGGATTTTATCAGCGGGGATGTGCTGCACTTGACCGGCGAAGCGCGGCTTGTGGACGAGGAGACCGCTGGAGCGCGTTATCCTGGCGCTGAACGCTACTGGTGCCTGACGCCACGGCATATTGTTTGGCGGCCGGGGGCCTTGCGCTGGCGTAGCCAAGCAAACGCAGTGGCCCATGAGGCGGCGCCCCATGGGCCCTGGCAGCCACTTGCGCTTGCTAAACGGCAGCGTGTTCAAGTGGCCGCCGTGGTGCAAGAGACACCTGAGATCCGCTCTTTCTATTTAAAGAGTGTCCGACAAGACAAGGCGCTGGCGCCCTTTGAAGCGGGCCAGTTTATTACGCTACACGTGCCGCGCCTGGATGGCACGGCGTTGGTACGCAGCTATACGCTTTCGGGTAACAGCCAGCAGGCCGGTTATCGCATCAGTGTGAAGGCCGATGGTGAGGGCTCGCACTACGTACACAGCGCGCTTCAGGTGGGTACTGAACTAGCTGTGAGTATGCCAATGGGGTCATTCACGGCAGAGGCTAGCGGCTCAGGGCGTGCCCATTGGGTGCTGCTGGGAGGCGGTATCGGTATTACGCCCATATTGAGCCTGGCCCATGAATTGACTGGCGCAGGCCGTGGCCCGGTAACGTTAGTACAGAGCGTGCGCGATGTGGCCGAGGCGCCTTTCGGTGAAGAACTACTCGACCTTGAGGCGCGAGGGCTGCGTTTGCAGCGGCATGTCACCAGAACAGCAGCTGCCCCCAATGGATGGATGGCAGGCAGGGTTTCACTGGGGCAGGTGTTTACCGATCAGGTGCTATCAGAAGTACAGCTGTACCTATGCGGCCCTGCCGCCTTTGTAGAGCGCTATCACCAAGAGGCGCTGGAGCTTGGACTCTCATCGGGGCAGATACACACAGAAGCGTTCGGCCCCTCGGCGCTGACCCAAACATACGCAGTGCCCGCCGCAGAACAAGCGGTAGAAGTTAGCTTTGCCAACTCAAGCGTGGTCACCCACTGGCAGCCGGGCGAAAGCCTGCTGGAAACCGCCGAAAAAGCGGGGTTACAGCCTGCCTATGGGTGCCGCAGTGGCAGCTGTGGCGAGTGCGCCTGCACGCTGGTGCAGGGGGAGGTGACTTACCCCAATGGCATATCCGCGCCAGAGGGGGAGGTTCTGCTGTGCAGTGCCCGCCCAGCGGTTAACTCGGGGAGGGTAGAGATTACGCTGCCTAACGGTTAATCGCGCCTCTATCGATTAGAAGGTTCCAGGGTAGGCACCGCCATCGAGCAGGATGTTCTGCCCTGTTAGATAGCCTGCATGCTCGCTGCACATAAAGGCACAAAAGGCACCAAACTCCTCGGCGGTGCCGAATCTCCGCGCAGGAACCCCTTGGGCACGCTGCTCACGTACCTGCTCGATATCTTGCTGATTCTTCTCGGCGACCTTCTTGAAGTTGCCGCGCAGGCGGTCGGTATCAAAGGAGCCGGGCAGTAGGTTGTTGATCGTAACGTTGTGCGAGGCGAGCTGCGGCTGGCGTGCAAGACCCGCGACGAAGCCGGTTAGCCCGCTGCGCGCGCCGTTGGATAGCCCAAGAATGTCGATGGGGGCTTTTACCGCGCCCGAGGTAATATTGACCACGCGGCCAAAGCCGTTGGCGGCCATACGGTCTACCGTGGCCTTGATCAGCTCAATGGGCGTGATCATGTTGGCGTCCACGGCCTGTATCCACGCCTCCCGATCCCAGTCGCGAAAATCACCCGGCGGCGGCCCGCCATTATTGTTGATCAGAATATCGACCTGCGGACAGGCGGCCAGTAGCGCCTCGCGTACCTCCTCGCGCCCGATATCCCCAGCCACAGGGCGAACTTCGATGGCTGGATTAAGGGCCCGCAACGCGTCGGAGGTCTTTTCGAGCACCTCGGCATTGCGTGAATTAATGGCTAGGTTGACGCCCTCTTTGGCCAGCGCTTCGGCGCAGCCTCGCCCCAACCCTTTGCTCGCTGCGCATACCACGGCCCAGCGTCCCGCGATTCCAAGATCCATACCATGTACTCCTGTGTGTTCGATATTTGCGCTCAACGTGACGAATAGCCACCGTCTACCGGTAATAGTACGCCCGTTATAAAGTTTGCGCCCGGTGAAGCCAAGAACAGCGCTGGCCCAGCGAGGTCGTCGGGTTTGCCCCAGCGGCCCATGGGCGTGCGTCCGACGAGTTCCGCCGAGCGTTCGCTGTTCTGGGTGAGTGCTGCCGTCAAGTCGGTGGCAATCCAACCTGGCGCAAGGGCATTGACGCGAATACCATCGCTGGCCCAGGCGATCGCCAACGACCGTGTGAGTTGGGCCACGCCGCCCTTGGAAGCAGAGTAGGCCGGGGCATGGCCGCTGCCAAAAAACGACAGCATAGAGGCGGTGTTGATAATGCAGCCACCCGCTGCCTTGAGAGCTGCATGCGCGGCATGGCAACAGCGCTGTGTACCGTTTAGGTTGATGTCGATGACCTCAGCAAAGCCTTTGGGTGTGAACTCCTTGCCGTCACGCTGGATGACGCCAGCGCAGTTCACCAGCACATCCAATGTTGGGAACGCCGCGAAGAAGCGCTCAACCTGGGCCGGGTCACGCACATCGAGTTGGTGTCGGTCGGTTACGTCTTCGGCTTGCTGTTCGCTCTTAGGCTCGATGCCGGTGACGTGGACTTCGTCACCCTGGGCGGCAAACGCCAGCGCGATCGCCCGACCAATGCCGGTAGTCCCGCCAATAACGATAACAGTGTTCATATCGCTCCTTTTTAGAACGTGAAAAGGGGGTTAGGTCGCAAAATGGGTCGGTTAAGCTGAGGTAGCTGACGCACGTGTCTGCCAGGCCGAGCGAACGCTGGAGACGATAATGGCCAGCCACACCAGCAATGCGAGCCCACCCAACATGGCGGCGATGGGGCGTTCGAAGAGCACTAGCAGTTCGCCATTGGCTTTGATCATTGAGCGCATAAAGTTGCTCTCCACTACCGGGCCGAGAATCACTGCCAGGATCATGGGGCCGATAGGGAAGTCGTTCTCCACCAGAAAATAGGCCAGCAGGCCCAGCCCAAGCATCAGCCAGACATCCAGCAGGCTGTTGTTGGCAGCGAAGGCGCCTACGATACAAAACAGCAAAATCAGCGGGTAAAGCACGCTGGAGGGCACCGCAAGGATATGGCGCGCGCCGCGTATAGCGAGCAGGCCAAGAGGTAACAACAGCAGGTTAGCCAGGATAAACACGATGAAAATGGCGTTGACCAAGGTGGCGCTGGAAGTGAAAACGTCTGGCCCTGGCGTAATGCCTTTCATCATCAGTACACCGATAATAATGGCGGTGATAGTGTCGCCTGGGATGCCGAACACCAGGGCGGGAATGTAGGCACCCGAGAGTGCTGCATTATTCGCCGAGCTGGCCGCGACCAGCCCTTCGGGATGCCCGGTGCCATACTTCTCGGGCGTGCGCGAGAGCTTGCGCGACAAGGCGTAGCTGATCCACGAAGCGATATCGGCACCCGCACCGGGCAGTGCGCCGATCAGCGTGCCGAGTACGCCACTGCGTGCGATCCCTGCCTTGTATTGCCACATCAGGCCGCCCACACCGCTAAAAGGCTTCTCCACTGGTGGGGGCGGTGGAAAGTGGGTGTGGCCAATTTCGGGCATGCGCCGCAGTAGCTCGGCGACGGCAAACAGGCCTATCAATACTGGTAGAATTGAGATGCCGCTGAGCAGATCAGAGATACCGAAGGTAAAACGGATCTGGCCTGAAACTGAGTCCATGCCCACCATGGCGATTAACAGGCCGATGAGCATTGAAATTGCACCTTTAAGCGGGTCCGCGCCGGATACCAGTACGGCGCAGGAAAGCCCGAGCAGTGCCAGCCAGAAGTACTCGTCGCTGGTAAAGCGAAGAGCGAAGTCGGCGACCAGTGGAGCGAAAAACGCCAGAATTGCCACCCCGATGAGCCCGCCAACGACCGAACACGCCAAGTTGACGCCGAGCGCCTGGCCGATCTTGCCCTGACGGCCCATCAGGTAGGCTTCTTCGGTATAAGCCGCCGAGGCGGGGGTGCCGGGGATGCGTAGTAAGGCACCGGGGATGTCGCCGGCTACGATGGCCATCGCCGTGGCGGCCACGATAGCGCTGATCGCCGGGAGCGGCTCCATGAAAAAGGTTACCGGGACGAGTAAGGCGGTGGCCATGGTCGCAGTCAGGCCAGGAATGGCGCCGATCAGCAGGCCGAATAGCGAAGCGCCGAGGATCACCGCGAGGACATCCCAGGCGAACACCATGCCTAACGCTGCTTGTAGTTCCGCCATTAGTAGATCACCTCTTCGAGAATGCCCAGATCAAGCGGCACGTGCAGCAACAGGGCGAAAACACTCCATACCACCGCACTTGCCACAATGGCGACGATAACGGCCATCCCCCAGCGGCCGTCAGACAACCAGCCAATCAATAATGCGAGCATTAAGGGCGCTACCAGCGGGAAGCCGAGCAGCGGTGTTAGCAACACGTAACCAGCAACGGCGGCGATAACAGCGAGCAGGCATGTCAAGGTGCGCGACAGCGTCACCTGCCCCTGCCAAATGAACAGTGCTCCACGCTGCTGCCAGCCACGCAGAGACAGTAGCAGGCCAAGCCCAACCAGAAAGGTGCCGATGATGGTGGGAAAAGTGCCGGCCCCGTAGGGCTGGCGCGCTAACGGCGGGAAATCCTTGGAGGCCCATATAGTAACGGCGCCAAGCAGCGCCATTACCAGCCCCAGCAAGAGGTCGTTGATGCGCATGGTGTTATTCTGCCAGGCCCAACTTATTGATTATCTCGCCGTTGTTTTCGTCGGCTTCAGCCATGAAGTTGCGAAAGCCTTCCGGACCTTCCCACTGCATGCCGAAGCCCTGATTGGTCATGAACTCCTGGAATTGGTCAGATTCATAGACGGCTTCTGCGGCCTCGGCCAGAGTATCGACCACATCATCGGGCAGTCCTGCGGGGCCGATCAAGCCACGCCAAGTACCTGCCGCCCACTCATCGCCAGTGACTTCTTCAGCAGTGGGGATGTCAGGGAAAGCATCAAGACGCTCGTTGGCGAACACAGCAAGCGTTCTCACGCGCTTCGCGTCGCGCATGGATTCAGCTTCGGGCAGCGAAGAGAACACAAAGTCCACGCCACCGGCGGCGAGTTCCTGGAGGCCCGGGGCAGCGCCTTCGCTCGGGACGAGTGAAACGGTGTTGGGATCAATACCCTGCTGGTTCAGAAAACCCGCGAATGCTAGGTGATAGGCGGCACCTGGCGCAGAGCCTGAGACAGTGTATTCGTTGGGATTGGCTTCAATGTCTTGAAGGGCACTGTCTAGATCTTCCCAGTCTGATTCGGCGCTGACGTTAAATGCCGCGGCGTCGAGATTGATCAACGCAATCGGCGACAGATCCTCATACGAGATTTGAGAGCTGCCAATGTGTCGATAGGTGGTGATCTCGGCGGTCACCAGGCCAAGGGTATAGCCATCCGGCTCGGCGTTGGCCATTACCGTGTGACCCACCACGCCGGCGCCGCCGGTGCGGTTGACCACATTGACCGTTTGACCAAGCTCTTCCTGCAACCCGTTGGCCAATTGGCGGGCCACTGCATCGGTGCCGCCGCCCGCTGACCAGGGGACGATCAGTTCAATCGGTTTTTCGGGGTAGTCGGCTTGGGCAGTGCCGATGGATAAGGCGAAGGCGGCCAGGCTGATGGTTACGGCTAGCGGGGTTTTGTTGAATATCATGAGGGTGCTCCTGTCGTGTTTTTGTTGTTGGCATTAGGGCCTTAATTCATGCGTTGGGTTTTTAAGGGAACATCTCGCTTTAGCGAATGAACCGGTCGACATAGTCACGGCCAAGCCCGCAGCTTTCATAGTGCTTGCGGCACATGTCGACCTTGGTGAAGACATCTTCGAACCCGAGGTGCTTGCCCCATGGGTCAACGTAATACATGACACCGTTGACCTGAAAGAGCGTGATCATTTCCTCGACATCCTCGTCGACGACCAGGGTGTGGGTCTCACCTGGAGGCTCGTAGACATAGCTACCCTCGGTAGCCACCCAGTCATGTTCGAGATACCGCCATTTGCCTTTGAGCACCATGCCATGCACCGGGTTGGGGTGACGGTGGCGGCTGAGCACGCCAGACTTGCGGACACGCAGTAGGTTGACCCAGTAGCCCTGGGACACGTTCAGACACAGCGGACGGAAATCAACGTTTTCCGCTTGCGGCACCCAGATACGTTCATCCTGGGGAAGGGCGTGCGGCTCGACAATTTCTAGAGCGGCCTCAGCGGGTTGCGGATATTGGTAAGGCATCCGCTGATGATCATCAGCTTTAACCGGCATATTCCCTCCGTCCACAATGTGGACATAAAGATCATAATATGGACAATATGTTCTTAAGGTAAGAGCCAGGGCGAGATGCGTCAATTGACCGTGACGGATTACTGGTTAGACATTCGTATTATTTGAAGAGGCGATTAATGACGGCTGACGACGAAGAGCGAGTGCCGCGGCCCAACGTCCAGGGTGCCGCCGCGGTGACCAAAGGACTGCGCTTGCTGCAAGTGATAGCTGAGCTTGGCGTTGACGCGACCATCCGTAACATCCAGGCACGCCTGGGAATGCCCCGGCCTACGGTCTACCGGTTGCTGAACACGCTCGAACAGGAGCGGTTTGTCGAACGTAACCCTTTAGGTGGAGAGTACGTACTGGGTCGCGAGTTGCTGCGTCTCACTCATCAATCGCTGGCGCGGAGCAGCTTGCAGGAACGCGCTCGGGCCACTTTACGCGCCATTGGTAAGCAGACCGGTGAAACGGTGCACTTGGGCGTACCATTTGGCTGCCATATGACTTTCGTTGATAAGGTGGAATCGCCCGAAGCGGTGCGCATGGCTTCGTATATCGGCATGCCAGTGCCAATGCATTCTACTTCGGTAGGTAAGGCTTATCTCGCCGCCCTCGACGAGGCAACCCGTGAGCAGTATCTGGCTCAATTGACCTTAGAGCCTGTCACACATCGCACCTGCACGACGCTTGAGGCGTTACGCAATGAACTCACGCTGACGCGAGAACGTGGTTACGCAATCGATGACCAGGAAAATGAACTAGGCATTATCTGCTTCGGTCAGGCAGTTCGCGGCGCCGATGGTCGCGTTGAAGGGGCTATCAGCGTCAGCGTGCCACGCTATCGACTGCCTGATGATGGGCATCAACGTATATTGGAGTGTATCCATTCGCTATGCAGTGACGCTGGCTTGGTGTAGTGCCTTGGCTTAAGGCGTAATGAGCATTAATTAAATAGAGTGTAGTGCTGTAGGCAAGTCGTGATTAGCTAATATTATTGCGAAATGCCTAAGTCTCTTCGGTAATGGCACTCGCGTAAGCAGTGCCCTCCCAGCGGCGCACTCGGGGAGGTTAAATATCATGATTGTGTAGTCGGTAGCTATGGGGGTAAAAAATTCGATTAGCTTGCTAACATCAGTCTATCATGCTGATTCAATTTTGCGATCCTTACGGCTAGCTCATGGATATACTGGATAAACGTGCTTTCTATTTGTTGGAGGTGAACAGCTGTGGCGGTATTCGCGCAGCGGCAGAGCATCTGCATATCAACCCTTCCGTGGTGAGCCGTCAAGTACGAGGCCTCGAACGAGACTTGGGTATGGCGCTGCTAGAACGGCAGGGGCGTCATGTCATGCTGACGGAAGCGGGCCAATTGGTGGTGGATAGTTTTCTAGCTCAGCGGCGGTTGAACTCAGAGCTGGGGGATACGCTGTCTCGTCTGCGTAACATGCAGGCGGGGAAAGTGGTGGTATCTGTAGGTGATGGCTTTGTGGATAGCTTCATCAATTACGTGATGCGACGGGTTTCGAAGCAGTATCCAGATGTGCTAATCGAGATAAAAACAGGTATTTACTATCCACGCGAACCCCATGAAATGGTGGCTAACGACGAGGTTGATATTGCTATTACCTATGGTCCAGTTTCTGATCCGAGACTCATTGTGCACTCTTTTGAGCGAGGGCCGCTGTGTGCTCTGGTTGCACTGTTTCATCCCCTCGCCAGTCAGGAAAGTGTTTCGGTAGCAGAGCTATTAAAGCATAAGCTAATTTTTCTACCGGACGTGTCGGGTTCGCAGCAATTTGTCAATTCACTGTTTAGCGCCGCCGGGCAACCGGCAACGCCCAGCTATCGCTGCAACTTACATTCCGTTTCACGGAGAATGGCGAGTGCGGGTGTTGGGGTGTCATTTATGACGGCGGCGGCTGCGCGCAATGAAATAGAGTCTGGGTTACTTAAAGCGGTTCCCATTCAGCATCCTATGGCTGCCAGCAGTCAGGGCAACCTAGTGCGCCGAGTCGGCAGAAGGCTGTCGCCTGCTGCCGACTATCTGTGGAAACTTATGCTGACAATGCAGTGATGCTTAGCGGCATCAGTTAGCCATCATGTAAACGCCGGGGCCAATCGGCCATCCCATGGCTAGCCAGAACATCAGAAACGCAGACCAGGCGATCAAGAAGCTCAAGGCAAGTGGAAGCATGGTGGCGATGAGCGTGCCTAATCCCATATCAGGCTTGTAGCGCTGCATATACACCAGGGCGACCGAGAAGTAGGGGCTCATTGGGGAAATGATGTTGGTACTAGAATCACCGATGCGGAACATCGCCAATACAAAGGCGGGATCAAAGTCGATCATCATTAGCATGGGTACGAAGACCGGCGCCATTAATGCCCACTGTGCCGAGCCACTGGTCATAAAGACGTTAAGTACCGCGCTCATCGCAATAAACGCACCTACTAGCGGAAGCCCAGTAAACCCGGTGCTTTGTAGAATGTTTGAGCCTTCAATGGCAATGTACTGACCAAGCTCCGACCAACGGAAGTAGGCAATAAATTGCGAAATGGCAAAGAACAGCACGAGGGTGGGTGCTAGATCGCTAGCTGACTCGGCCATGTGTTTGGGCACGTCACGGCTACTGGTGATCTTGCTGGTAGTGATGCCATAAACCAGCCCAATAGTGACGAAGTAGATAAACATAAGCGGCACCAGCGAGCGTAGGAACGGTGATGGAATCAGGCCGCCCTCTTCATTACGCAGTGGCGATGCCTCCGGTACCACGGCTATTAGCACCAGCGCGAGATAAAGCAAAGTGGCAATGCCGACACGCTTGAGGCCTCGCTTTTCTGCCTCAGTCAATTCTGGTTTGACGATATCAGTTTTAAAGTCCTTGCCCATCGGCAGGGTACGTTGAAGTCTGGGCTCCACTATTTTATCGACAATCAAGGTGCCCATAGTCGCAAGTACAAATACTGAGCAGGCCACGAAATAGTAGTTGTCGATCGGTGACACATAGGCTCCAGGGTTGACTAAACGCGCAGCGTCAGTGGTAATGCCGGCAAACAGTGCGTCCCCTACGGTAATGAAGAGGCTAGCATCAAACCCCGCTCCAGCGGCAGCGTAGGCAGCTGCTGCACCGGCAATCGGATGTCGCCCAACCGAGTAGTACACCATAGCCGCTAAGGGAATTAAGATTAGGTAGTTGGCGTCTGATGCGATGCTGCCGCAAATGCCGGCCATAAATACACAGAAGGTAAGCAGAGAGGGTGGCGCTTTCGCCACACTGACCTGCATCAACGTTGACAACAGGCCGACTTTATCCGCCAAGCCAATGCCAAACATGACGACTAGAATCAGTCCCAGTGGGGGGAAGTTGACAAAGTTACTGACCACACTGGTCAACATGAACTCGATCCCATCCGATGAGAGCAGGCTGCGAACGTAAACCTCTGCATCGGTTTGGGGATTAATCGCAGAAACACCCAAGGTAGCGAGTATGGCGGAAATCATCACGACAATAGCCGCTAGAATGGTAAACAAAATAAAGGGGTGGGGCAGCTTATTGCCCACTCGTTCTATAGAAGAGAGTACGCCTTGCATCATTTTGACCCTTATTTTTAAACGTTATTTTTAAACCTGATGGCTTGGTAAAGGACTATTAGTAAGTGGGTTTTTAGTGCTTGGTTAGCAGTTCTTTGGCTAGGGCTACGAACATTCCGCCTGCCACTGGTAGGATTTGATCATTGAAGTCATAACGCTCGTTGTGCAGGTAAGCACCTTCGCCGTTGCCGACAAAAAAGAAGCAGCCAGGTACTTCCTGGAGATAAAAAGCAAAGTCCTCTGCGCCCATGGTGGGCATATAGTCCAACTGCTGAATATCATTGCTCACGGTGTGCTTGGTGGCTATAGACAGCACTCGTTCCGACCAGGCTTGATCATTGACTAGCGGGGGGACTTGGTGCAGGTGCTCCATATGGTAATAAGCACCATGCGCTGCACAAACACCTTGGGTCACTTGCTCAAGTTTTCCCGCCAATGCTTCTCGGGAAGAGGGTCGGTCGCTACGAATATTAACCAGTAGCTCGGCGTGGCCGGGAATAACGTTGGCAGCATCGCCAGCATGGAAGGAAGCTACTGTAATAACGCCCGCTTCCAGTGGCGATTTATGACGCCCTACCAGCCCCTGCAACTGTTGCACCAGCGATGAACCTATATAAATAGGATCTACCGCCAGGTGCGGCATGGCTGCGTGGCCAGAGACGCCTTCTATAGTGACTTTATAAGTGTCGTTTCCTCCCATTGCCGGGCCAGGTTTAACGAACAGCTGACCGGCAGGAAAGCCTGGGCGGTTATGGTAGCCAAACACGGCGTCCACTTGTGGGTTTTGTAGCACGCCCGCTTTAACCATTAAATCGGCACCGTTTCCACCTTCTTCGCCCGGCTGAAACAGCAGTTTGATATGGCCGCACAGCTCGTCCTGCATTGCCATCATAGTTTCTGCGGCAAGCAGCAGTGTGGCGGTATGTCCATCGTGGCCGCAGGCGTGCATTAGACCTTCTCGCTGGGAACGGTGGGCAAAGGCGTTGGTTTCATTAATCGGCAGTGCGTCCATATCGGCACGAAAAGCAAGCACGGGCCCTTCCCGACCTGTATCCAGTTCCGCCATGACACCAGTGGTGGCGATGCCTTCCGTTACTTGATAACCAAGTTCGCTAAGCCGCTTGGCAACGAGTCTCGCAGTATCGTTTTCTTGGAATTTAAGCTCTGGGTTCTGGTGAAGCTTATGCCGCAGTTCGGTGGCTTCATGCAGTTGCTGTTTTGAAAATACTTGCTCTGAAAACATGTCCTGTCCTTGCCGTTATCGATGTATTTTTTGGCGCTTTTACGTTAAGCGACTTGGCAGGCAGAAAAGAGGCAGTTGAGTAACGAGTTTGTTGCTTTGAAAGCAACATTGGTGGGGGAAGTGACCCCTTGCATAGTTGCACAAGCTATAGCGCAGTGTTCAGGGAGACGAGGATTAGCGACGAACCTATCGTCAAACGTTGAACGACCAAACGACAAGCCGCGGTGATGATGGATATTTTAAAGGCAAAACCACGGCCGTAGGGTGGCTCATGAGTATTCGCTCAGTGTCTCCGAAGTCGATGGTGGGGTCGAAGAGAACCAGCGCAACATAGCGAATGGTTTCCGAGCATGCCCGAAGGATTTCTGTGGACAGTATGAATCCGAGCGGCGGGAGCCAGGGAGACTCCGGGCGAGGCCCTGCATACCGAAGCACGAAGCGTTCCATGCTCTTGTCGAAGTGGTTGCCATGGATGCCTTCTTAGAGGCCACTATTACTACCAAAGTATACCGTGATGATTGAGGCCCTATGAGCTATCGTGTGCATTGTGGTATGCAAAAGTATTCAAAAGTATTCGTTTGCAGGTGTTAGCTTGATTAGCACTCTTGGTTTGTTTGGCCTGAGGACGACGGATGACCTCATGTGTAAAAACGTGGCCGAAGGGGCTGATAAGAAGGTGTTGGAGTGTGAACTACCTGCTGATGAGGTGACGTTTGCCGATGCGCCCGTAGTGATTATTAGACAGCCAAAACACGGCCTTTGAGTCGTTATTAACATTGGCGCACTGAGGTTTATCATGGCGACATTACAGGAACACAGAACCATGACAGGTCATATTGAACAACCCGGCCTGATAAGAGCGTTGGATAAGGTTTGTAGATGCCTGGAAAACGCTCTTATTTTTGTTGCCGGATCTATGATTATTTGCGCCATGGCAATTACTTTTGTCGATGTCGTAATGCGTTATATCTTCAACTCGCCGCTTAATTGGTTTTTTAACCTAATCACCATGTACCTTCTTCCAGGGTCTTATTTTCTGGCGTTCTCTTATGCGTTGAGAACGGGAAGCCATCTGAAGGTTGATTATTTCAAAAGCAAGCTGCCTTTAAAATTTACCAGCTTTTGCCTTTTGGTCTTCGGCCTCATCGCCACATTGATGTTTAGCTATATTGCTTATACCTATTCTTTAAGAGCATACAGTGCCTGGCAAGAGAACGAGATCGTTTATGGCGTTGTGAGCTGGGTTGTTTGGCCGTCTGAATTTATTATCGCTATCGGCTCCTTTGTTTTCTCGTTCAGGTTGTTAATAACAACAATAAATAACTATGTTTCTAAAGGGGGCGAGCTGTGATGGTCATTGCTTTATCTTTTCTCTTTCTGTTTTTTCTTTTGATAATAGGCATTCCGGTTGCAATCAGTCTTGCGATATCCGGTGCTTTGGGCATTTTTCTAACCAATGGGATAGATGTCCTGCTGGGGATCCTATCGGCTTCGCCAGGCTCTGCTCTGACGACCTACGAGCTGCTCACCATTCCGATGTTTATCCTCATGTCGGAATTTATGGGGGTCAGCGGTATCACCGGCTCCCTGTTTAGCGCCATTGCCAAGTGGACAGACAAGATACAAGGTGGCGTGGGGATTGCTGCTGTTGTCACAGGTGCTGCTTTTGGTGCAATTTCTGGCTCCAGTACAGCGGCTGCAGCCACGCTGGGGAAAATCAGCACGCCCGCCATGCAGGCTGAGGGGTATTCTCCGAAAATGGCTGGCAGTATTGCCGCTATTTCGGGCACTATTGCCATGCTGATTCCTCCCAGTGTCGCACTGATTTTCTATGGGCTGCTCAGCGGGGTTAGCATCAGTGACCTTCTGATCGCTGGCATAGTGCCTGGCATATTGGTGACGCTCACTATCGCCATTACCATCAAGATTCTGATCATCCGAAATCCAGTAGCCTCTAATAATAAGACCTATAGCTTCCGCGAAAAGCTGACAGCACTGAAGGTAGCTACCCCCTTTCTGATGCTGTTCAGCGTTGTTACGGGATTAATCTACACTGGCATTGCCACACCCGTTGAGTCCTCTGCTTTGGGTGCACTAGGCGCACTTTTGCTTGCTTTGAAATCAGGCAATCTCAATGCTGAAGCATTCAAAAATGCCGTTATAAATACGTGCTGCATTTCTGCCATGATCGGCCTTATTGTTGTTTGTGCACATGTTTTCGGTTACTTCATAACCATGACCGGCATCACCCGAAACTTAGTCAACTATGTGGGACTGCTGGATGTTTCGCCATACCTTATCTTGTTCTTTTTGGTGATCCTCTATCTGGTGCTGGGGCTGTTCCTAGACCTGATCTCTATTCTGATTCTCACCATTCCTGTGGTTCTTCCGGTTGTCGTCTCGCTCGGGTTCGATCCGATCTGGTTCGGTGTGATCGTTATTTTGTTGGCTGAGATCGGTATTGTCACACCACCGGTCGGCATGAACGTCTTTGTGGTGGCGAAAGTGGCCAATGTGCCTGTCGAGGAGCTTTTCTCAGGCGTCATACCCTACATCGTCATGCTGCTTGGTTTGATCGCTTTGTTAATAGCATTTCCACAGATTGTGCTGTGGCTTCCATCAACGGCTATGTACTGACGCGTAATGTTGGTAACTAGTCTTCGCCAATTTGTAGGAGTTTGGGTCAACGATAGATAGGGTTCATCTATATAAAGGTGGGTTAAGGTTTAAGCTTGTTGTAAAAACGTTATACCTATCATCAATGCACCATGCATTATTGGAAGATTTTGTTTATCCCGCTGTATTCATTAATGACTGGCACAAAAACTGAAGAGCGATAAAAGGGAGTACCATCATGAATAACTATAAAAAGCACCTTCCACTGCTGTTGACGGGTGTTTTGGCATGCGGTTCAGTCTCCGCGGCAGAGGTTGAACCAGTGACATTGAAGTTTGCCGAATGGCTGCCCACCACTTCTTTTGCCATAGAGTATGGGGCCAACCCGTTTATGGAAAAGGTGGCGGAGCTCTCCGACGGACAGATACAGTTCGACTTTTATCCGGCAGAACAACTTGGGCGTGGTTCTGAATCTCTGACCTTGTTGCAGACAGGTGTGGCGGATATTGCCAACGTATCTCCGGCTTATATACCGGAAAAGCTCCCTTTGTCTGGCGTTGTTGAGCTACCGGAAATCGTAAAAAACTCCTGTAGCGCGGCGGATAGCTTCTATGAGATGGCCCAGCCAGGTGGGGCTATTTATGAAGCGGAGTTCAAGCGGCATCACATCCGCCCTCTTTGGGTGGGCAATATGGGGCGCTATCGAATACTGACCAACAACAGCGATATTTCGTCGCTCGATGACTTGAATGGTCTGCGAATGCGTACTGCCGGTGGACCTATGACACTCACCGCTGATGCTCTGGGTTCAAGCCCTGTCACAATGCAGGCTTCAGACGTACTAACATCACTCTCTCGCGGTACGCTGGATGGTGTGTATTACCCGCTTCGAGGCATCCTGGACTATGGCCTTGCACCAGCACTGGATCAATTAATTCCGAACTTCTCCGTCGCTAGCTTTGGTCTCACCTACTCGATTAGTGACCGAGTGTGGGAGCGCCTGTCACAGCAGCAACAGGATATTCTGGTAGAGGCAGGAAGGTACGCTATGCAAACCTACTGTGATTACGTGGATAACTCTGAACCGGAAATCATCCAGACACTTGAGGAGGAGTACGGTATTGCCCAAGTGCCCCTATCTGATAGCGATCTTGAACAAGCACACGCCAACCTTGAAGGCGTCTATGACCGCTGGGCAGAACCCTTGAAAGCGCGCGGCCTGCCAACTCAAGAGGTAATTGAAGGCATGCAGTAAGTGGTGTCGCCGGGCTCAGCAAATGGCCCGGCAGTTTTAGGCGGGTGTGCAGGGCTGCGGGAAAAGCAGGCAGTTCACAGGAGAGATGACATGAGCAGAACAAAATTGCAGGGCAAGGTGCTAGCCAGTGGACTGGCGTTTCCTGAAGGGCCGATTGCCATGGAAGATGGCAGCATATTAGTCGTGGAGATTCAAAGAGGCCGCTTGACGCGTGTCCTACCTGACGGCGAGCTACAGACCGTGGCGGAGGTGGGTGGGGGGCCAAATGGGGCGGCTCTCGGGCCGGATGGGCACTGTTATATCTGCAACAATGGTGGATTCAGTTGGCGTACTGACGATGGCTACAGCCGACCTATCGGCGCTGCATCCGATTATGACGGCGGTTCGATTCAAAGAGTCAACCTTGTCACCGGCTCTGTTGAGACGCTTTACACCCACTGCCAGGGCGTTCCGCTGCATGGCCCTAACGATATCGTTTTTGACGATCAGGGTGGTTTCTGGTTTACCGACTTTGGCAAGAAATTTGATGACCGCATCATGCTGGGTTACCTCTACTATGCCCGATGCGACGGTAGCTCGATTCGCCGCGCGGCAAAGCATCTGCTGACGCCCAATGGGGTTGGCCTGTCGCCAGATGGGCGTATGTTGTACGTCTCTGAAACCGAAACCAGTCGGCTTTGGCGTTATCCGATCACCGCGCCCGGTGAGCTGGGTCAGGAGCCTTGGCCATCTCCCAATGGCGGCAAGTTGGTTCACGGCCTGCCGGGCTATCAGCGCCTTGACTCTATGGCTTTGGAAGAGAGTGGTAACATTTGTGTCGCTACCCTGGTGGATGGGGGGATCAGTGTTTTTTCTCCGCAGGGGGATTTGCTGGAGTTTCATGAAGCCCCTGAAGGGTATTGCACTAATATCTGCTTTGGTGGATCAAACTTGCAGACGGCTTACATCACTCTGTCCGGTTATGGTCAGCTGTTAGCTGTCCCTTGGCCACGCCCTGGTTTGCGTTTAAATAATCAATAACTTCACCAGAGAGCAGGTGCTTTGGAAGTGCTTGAATAAATGGATGTGGCAGGATGTAAATCACAACAGCGATTGCTGATTAGCCAGCCAGTAATGGATGGCTTGAGCACCTCGGCGTAGACGTTCAGCGACGTGCGTCAGCCCAGCCTCTTGAGTAAGCCACTGAGCGCTTCTTGTTTCCTGCCTGCATGCAGACTGGCAGATCCGTGCTTCTTAGCAGGTGCTGTCGGTCTATGGCCCGTTGGTGTCGAGGGGCGGCAAAGTCGTCCGCTCTACCCATCTTCTGGGTGATCTCGGCACTCCTCACTACCTCTATTGCGCTGATCGCCACGCCAGTGGGCTTGCTGCTCCAAGTCCCCCTCTCATTGAGATCGACAACCCCTTGAGGCTGCAGGTTTGTGAGTGCTTATAAACGTACCACACACCCTGAGCGGCCAACGGCTAATGGTCATTGTCACAGGCGCGTACATCCGGTCAGTGCATGGTGCCTGGCGGGGCGCTTTTGTTCAGGCGTTGTTATGGCGCTCGGATCGTTTCCTTCAGAATGTGGGTAGCGGTTAGTTATCGGTTTTTTGCCCTGCATTGCGACCAAAGTATGTCGTGATAGTTGCAGCGCTATAGGCTAGTGTGTGTATTATAGTATCCAACGGTATTCAAGAGTATTCTTATTGGAGGTGTTGGTTTGATTAGTACTATTGGTTTTATTGGCCTGGGGGCAATGGGTGAGCCCATGTGTAAAAACCTGGCCAAAGGGTCTGGTAAGAAGGTGTTGGCCTATGACCTTGCCTCTGAGCCGCTGGAGAGACTGGCGGCTGAGGGTGTGCAGAAGGGCGAGGACGCTCTGCAAGTGGCGCGCGAGAGTGATGTCCTCTTCCTGTCTTTGCCAAGTGGCCAGCATGTAAAAAGCTTGATGCTAGGAGAGGACGGCATTGCCAATGAACTCAAGCAAGGCGCTACAGTCGTCGACCTGAGCACAACCTCCGTAGAGGATGCCAGGTGGTTAGAGCGTGAGCTGCAGGCCTACAAGGTGAAGTTTGCCGATGCGCCTGTCGCGCGCACTCGGCAGGCTGCGATTGATGGCAACTTGTGCGTCATGGTGGGTTGCGCCGAAACCATTTACGGAAATATTAAAGAGCTTCTGCAGCACATTGCATCAGACATTATTCATTGTGGAGATGTTGGCGCCGGCCAGTTGGCCAAGATTCTGAATAACATGGTGCTCTTCGATACTGTGGCCAGCCTGTCCGAGGCATTGGTGATTTGTGAGAAAAGTGGCGCCGACCCTAAAAAGATTTTTGAAGCTATGTCGTTAGGGTCCGCAGATAGCTTTGCCCTGCGCAACCATTGCATGAAATTCATGCTCGAAAATGATTTCCCAGAAAAAAAATTCCCTACCTCATATGCATTAAAAGACCTCAGCTATGCGCTGGAACTGGCAGAGAATTACGGCTTGACGTTGGGAATGGCAGAAAATACGAAGTCCCTATTTCAGAAAGCTATAAAGGAAGGATACGGAGAGCAGTACTTTCCGGTCATCGTCAATAGTATGCGCAATGACTGAGTTTAGTCTTTAACGGAAAGTTAAATATATAACAATTACGAGAGGTGACTATGGCTTATACGAAGCAAGCATCCGTGCTGGCGGTGGTAATTTCCTTATGTGCAGCAGGCGTTGCCCATGCCGATACTCGATTGACGATTGGTTCTACATCCTCTTCGTCATCACATTATGGTTATTTCGTCGCCGTTTCGCAGATCATTAACGAGCATGTCGATGGTGTGCGCTCTTCCGTCATGGAGACGGGGGCAACCATTGATAACTTGAGAAGGATCAAACGTAATCAGGCCGATATGGGGTTAGTGACCACCAATGTTGCCTATGATGCCTATCACGGCGAGGGGGCGTTCGAGGGCAATGAAGTCCCCACTAATGTGCTATGGGTGTATGGCCCTTCGGCTCAGAATGTCGTAGTGAGAGCGGATGCTGGCCTGAACACTATTAGTGATCTGGAAGGTGTCAAATTCAACCCGGGTATTGTTGGATCGGGCACGGAAGCGACTGCCGAAGCGGTGTTTGATGTGATCGGTGTAACGCCTGACTATGTGCGTGGTTCCACAACCGACATGGTTAACCAGATCAAGGATAATCGTGTCAAAGGTTATGTGAAGAGCGGCAATGGCCGAATGCTGGATGCCTCCAGTATCGATATCGCCACTATGACCCCAGTTAATATTCTTGGCTTGAGCGATGAGCAGGCAGATGCCATTCGCCAGGAACTGCCTAGCTTGGGCATCATGAATATTGAAGAGAATGAGGCTGGTGATGACTATCCGGCATATACCACCTGGGCGTATGGCAACACGGTAAGTTCAAGAGCTGACTTGGATGAAGAGGTTGCCTACAACATCGTTAAAGCTATCGTCGAGCATCAGGATGCTCAGGCGGCCGCTTTCTCAGTTTTAAAAGATGCAGATATCCCAGAGATGACAATTGAGCTTGCAACGACGCCTCTTCATCCCGGCGCTATTCGCTATTTTGAAGAGCAGGGATATGAAGTTCCTGAGCATCTTAAACCCTAAGTTGTGAAATAAAGAGTGGTCGTTTTTATGAAATAGAGCTGACTTGAGTGTTAGCTCTATTGCCTTCTGGCGTGAAGTTATCTTCATGGTGAGACTTATGTTAGAAGCTGTTGAATCGGAATCACAGCCTATAGAAAGCACATCATCCAGGCTTCCTGAGGTGATAAAAAAGCTGGTTGCATTCTCACTTGGCATGATGATCCTTTATACGGGGATCGCTGGTGCTTTTGATTCTCTTGTGCAGCGTTCGGTGATGCTGGCAAGTGTGATTTTATTGGCATTCATGGTGTATCCGCCAAGTATAAAAGGACGTTTTCTTTTCCTGGGGCGAGCCATTGATGGCTTGCTGTGCGTTTTTGCCATTGCCGCGTGCCTTTATGTGGCCTGGAATCAAAACCGCATCCTCACGCAGTTGCCCATCGCTGGGGTGGTGGATATCACCTTATGTGTATTTCTGGTGATCACGGTACTGGAAATATGCCGACGCTCCGTTGGGATCGCGTTTCCATTGATGGTGTTGCTGTCTCTGGCTTATGTCTTCTTTGGCGATAGATTGTCAGGTGATTTTGGACATCGTGGGTATGGCGTTGAGTTGGTTGTCGAAACCCTTTTCCTGTCGGATCTGGGGTTGTGGGGCATGCTGACGGGTATTGGCGCGACGGTTATTGCCTCTTTTGTGCTGTTTGGCGCTGTTCTTATCCGTACTGGCGGCAGTAAGGTCTTTATGGATCTTGCCATGATCTTTGCGGCTAACCGGGTTGGTGGGGCAGCCAAGATGGCAACTGTCGCCTCGGCAGCATTCGGTTCGGTAAATGGTAGTGCGGTAGCCAATGTGGCCACCACTGGTGCTATGACTATTCCCTTGATGAAAAGGATGGGCTATCCCGCACCGATTGCTGGTGCTGTAGAGGCGGTGGCTTCCACTGGTGGGCAACTGACACCACCGATTCTTGGTGCGGCGGCATTTATAATGGCCGAGACGTTGGGTGTCAGCTATCTGTCGGTGGCGTTGGCTGCTTTGATCCCTGCGTTGATGTTTTATTCCAGCGTGTTTATGACCATTCACCTAATCGCCTTGAGAAAGGGAATCGGCGGGCTGTCGGAAGAGAACGATGTGCCCAAGATTAGGGATGCCATTAAGCTTTCTAAATCAGCACCGCTGTTAGTTGGTCTTGGGGTGTTGGTGGTGATGGTGTTAAGCGGTCGCTCGGTCGCTTTCTCGGCCTCCTTGTCCATCGTGGGAATGCTGATTACCTATACGGTGGCCGTAATAGTCCGCGGCGAAGGCATCAAGCCGGTACTGAACACTTTTGTTGACTCGTGCGTGGATGCTGGTTACGGAATATTGATCATTATCACGATGCTGGTAAGCGCTCAGATTGTTGTCGCGATGATAAATATGACCGGAGTGGGCGTGACAATATCGTCCTTGGCAGTTGGTCTGGGCGGTGGTTACCTGTTTGGTGTCGCCTTTATTGTGGCGCTGGCCTGCTTGCTGTTGGGCATGGGCATTCCGACAACCGCAGCCTACGTACTGGTAGCGGCGGTCATGGCGCCCGCACTAGTGTCAGCAGGAGTGGAGCCGATTGCCGCGCATATGTTCGTCTTCTACTTCGCGACCATTTCGGTGATTACACCTCCTTTGTGTGTTGCCGTATTTGTTGCTTCCTCGATTGCCGATACCCGCTGGGAAAGAACTGCGCTGCAGGCTGTACGCTTGGCAGCCGTCACCTACGTGATTCCGTTTCTGTTTATTACCTACCCAGGCGTTCTCTTTAACGGAGATGTGTCCCAGATATTGGAAGCGGTGCTGTCTGGCGCAGTGCTAGTGGTATCAGCGTCGATCGTACTCTCTGATATTTTTGAAAAAGACATGAAGAGGAAAATAGGCGCACTGCTGTGCATTGTATCAGCGGCTATGGCCATTATCCCTTCCCTTTATGCCCTGTTCGCGGGAGCGGTTGTACTGCTGTTTGTTCTAGCGTTCGTGAAGCCATTCTCCAGAAATGCTGCAACGTTAAACTAATACATATAACTAAATTGAAGGAATGATGTAATGGGTGAGATGAAGCGCTATCAACTTCGTATTGGCGATCAATGGTGTGATGCGGCAGATGGAAACGTGCTGGAATCGATCAATCCGCTTAACCAGCAGGCATGGGCATTGATCCCTCAGGCAACTGCTTCTGATGTTGACGCCGCGGTGCAAGCTGCACGACATGCCTTTGAAACCGAATGGCGGTCTACAAATGGCCTACAACGTGCTGCGCTAATGCACGAATTGGCTAATCTGCTCGAATCCGACACCGAGCGCATGGCCCAACTTGAGACCACCGACAACGGCAAGGTAATCCGCGAGACACGGGTGCAGATGCGTTTTGCGGCTCGCAACTACCGCTACTTTGCTGGCTGGGCGGACAAGCTCCAAGGCGAGAGCATTCCGCTAGACCGCCCTGAGCTGGTTGATTTCACTACTCGCGAGCCGCGCGGCGTGGCAGCCTTGATCACTTCTTGGAACTCGCCGATAGCGATCCTCGCCAACAAGCTTGCACCGGCCTTGGCGGCGGGTTGCACCGTTGTAATTAAGCCCTCAGAGATGGCGAGCGTGACCACCCTGGCTTTCGCTGAGCTGTGCGAAAGAGCTGGCTTTCCTCCTGGCGTGATTAACGTGGTGACCGGTGACGGTAGCGTAGGTGCGGCACTCACCGGGCACCCTGATGTCGACCTGATCAGTTTCACCGGCGGTACCGCTACAGGCAAGGCGATTTCTCGGGCCGCCGCCGAACATCTAACACCGGTGACCCTTGAACTGGGAGGTAAGTCGGCCAACATTGTATTTGCCGATGCTGATCTTGAGCAGGCTGTGACCGGAGCCGTGGCGGGGATCTTTGCCGCCGCCGGACAGACCTGTATTGCTGGCTCGCGACTGCTGGTGCAGCGGGACATCTACGATCAGGTGGTGGCGCAGGTTTGTGAACGCGCCCGGGCGATTCGTATTGGTGACCCTCGCGATGAGAACACTGAGATGGGCCCGATGGCGACCCAGGGGCAGCATCAACGAGTACTTGACTTCATCGAACGTGCCCGCACTCAGGGTGCTAAGTTGGCGGCGGGCGGTAGGGTGCCGCAGGGCGACGTATATGGTCGCGGCTATTTCGTCGAGCCGACGGTATTCTCTGATGTGGCGCCGGACTCCGAACTGGCTCAAGAAGAAGTGTTTGGGCCAGTGTTAGCGATTATTCCCTTTGATACGGAGGAGCAGGCTATCGCCATCGCTAACGGCACCGCTTACGGGTTAGTCGCCGGGCTATGGACGCAAAATTTGGCAAGAGCGCATCGCGTTGCCAGACAACTTCAGGTTGGTGGGGTATGGGTCAATACCTATCGCACAAATGCTGCACAAGCACCATTCGGCGGGGTCAAGGCCAGTGGTAGTGGCCGTGAGCGCGGAATGCACGCTTTAGATGAGTACCTTGAGATTAAAAACCTGATGATCGACTTGTCTAACGAAGCTCGCGATCCTTTTGCGATTCGTACTTGATTTAGTCGTCATAACTCTCAAAAAAAGCCTCTAGACGGATCTTGTAGGCCTCACGGATATGGTTGCGTGCCAGCTTTTCCGCGGCTTCCGGGTCGCGTGCTTCGAGCGCGTCAATGATTGCCTGATGCTCACTGCGCGCGGCTTCGGCACGGTTTGGTTTAGCTAGGGTGCTACGCCCAAGCAACATCATTGATTCATGCAGTGAGTGCAGCATTTTAAGCAGGTAGCGGTTGTGTGCACAGCGGTAGAGAGTGCTATGAAATAGCTTATTATTCTTAACTAGATCTTGGGTCTCCTTTAACCGTGCATCGCGATCGCTAATTTCGCGTAGGAAAGCGATTTCAACCTCTGAAGCGTGTTGTGCGGCAAAGCCCGCAGCAGTCCCCTCTAACATCTCGCGCATAGCATATAGCTCGCTAATCATGCTGTGGTCGAGTTCAGTGATGATGGTGCCACGGATCGGATCATTAGCTACCAACCCTTCAAGCTGTAAACGATTAAGCGCTTCGCGAACAGGCGTACGACTTAAGCCTATGCGCTCAGATAAGTCGACTTCACGAATCCTTGTCCCTGGTGGCAGGGTGCCTTCCTTAATAGCTTCGATGATGTAGCTGTAGGCCTGCTCACTGCGCGGTTCGCCGCGCTGATTGGCTGCCTGGGTGGCGTGCTTGCGTGGTGTGGATTCAGTCATAGCTACAAGCCTTAAATTGCGATTTTGACGAATGGTAATGATATGACAATGAACAACACTTGTCATTTTGAACACTGTTGGATACATTTGTATGTATTAGAATTTGGTGTGCGCTTTTACCGTCACCATCTCTTCTTGTCAGTAATCATGAGGGAGTTCCAATGTTGTCATCGACTGGAGAGCGGCTCAGTGAGGCCGATCTGACTGGCCATGACGTGCTGGTGATTGGTGGAGGTAATGCTGCGTTGTGTGCCGCTTTATCGGCGCGTGAGCAGGGCGCCAGCGTGCTGTTACTGGAGAGTGCTCCGCGTCAATGGCGTGGTGGTAATAGTATTCACACCCGTAATTTGCGCTGCATGCATCGTGAGCCTACTGATGTGCTTAGTGACGCCTACCTTGAGGATGAGTTTTTCGATGACGTTTGGCGTGTTACCGGCGGCATCACCAACGAAGTGTTGGCCAAGCATGTGATTCGAGCCTCAGAAACCTGCACCGATTGGATGAAAAGCTACGGTGTGCGCTTTCAACCATCGCTGGGTGGCACTCTGCACCTGGGGCGAACCAACGCCTTTTTCCTGGGGGGCGGCAAAGCACTCGTCAATACCTACTACCAGGCAGCTGAGCGACTTGGGGTGACAATCCTCTATGAGGCTGAAGCTGAACAGTTGGTCTTTGATGACAACCGCTTTGACCATGCATTGGTGACTTACAATGGCTCACCACGCAAGGTGAGTGCTAAGTCAGTGGTGATTGCCTCGGGCGGCTTCGAGTCCAACCAAGCGTGGTTGGAGGAAGCATGGGGAGAGGTCTCCCGTAACTTCCTGATCCGTGGTACTCGCTTCAACCAGGGTAAGATGCTGCGCAGCCTGATTGATAACAGCGCCATGGTGATTGGGGATCCAACGCAAGGTCACGCTGTAGCTATCGATGCACGCGCGCCCAAGTACGATGGCGGTATCGTCACCCGTGTCGACTGTGTATCCCTGGGGATTGTGGTTAACCGCGATGGCAAGCGCTTCTATGACGAAGGCGAAGACTTCTGGCCCAAGCGTTATGCCATCTGGGGACGGCTGATTGCCAAACAGCCGGGGCAGGTGGGCTATTCGATTACCGACTCCAAGGCGCAGGGGCGCTTTATGCCTTCAGTTTTTCCCCCTGAGCAGGCCGATACGCTTGAGGAGTTGGCACTTAAGCTCGATCTGCCGGTTGACGCCGTACTCAAAACTGTCGATGAATTCAATGCTGGCGTACAGCCTGGCAACTTCGATCACAGTGTGCTCGACGATTGCCATACACAGGGTGTTACACCCGAAAAGACCCATTGGGCGCAGCGTATCGACGAGCCTCCGTTCTACGGCTACCCACTTCGTACCGGCATTACCTTCACCTACTTAGGCGCTAAAGTCGATGAAAAAGCGCGTATGTACATGGCTAACGGCGAGTTGGCGGACAATGTTTTCCTAGCCGGTGAGATCATGGCCGGTAATATTTTAGGCCAGGGCTATGTTGCTGGCTTTGGTATGACCATCGGCACCGTATTTGGTCGCATCGCAGGCACAGAGGCAGGCAATTATGCAAAAGATTGATGCACTAATCGAAGAAACCCGCAACAACATGACGATCTGCAATGCCTGTCGGTATTGTGAAGGGTTCTGCCCGGTATTTCCGGCCATGGAGCGGCGTCGTACGTTCACTCCCGAGGATCTTAAGTATCTGGCCAACCTATGTCACAACTGCGGTGAGTGCTACTACGCTTGCCAGTACGCTCCGCCCCATGAGTTTGCCGTTAACGTACCGCAGTCAATGGCCAAGCTTCGTGTCGAGTCTTATCGACAGTATGCTTGGCCACAGCCGTTGGCCCGTCTGTTTGACCGCAGTGGCTTGCTTGCCGCCTTGGCACTGGCGGTAGGGTTGACGCTCATCCTGTTGATTGCCATTGCGCTAAATGGTGATCTGTCGGCATTGGTCACCACACAGCATAGTGGCGACTTCTACGCGCTATTGCCGCATAACACGATGGTGGTGACCTTCGGCTCGGTGTCGTTGTTTGTGCTACTAGCGTTGATCATGGGGATGGTGCGCTTTTGGCGCGAAAGCGGCGAGGGCGTAACTGGGCTTGGCGATGCCGAAAGCTGGCGGCAGGCACTCAAAGAAACTTTTTCACTCCAGCATCTGCACGGTCAGGAAGAGGCTGGCTGCACTTACCCAGATGCCTATCATTCGCACTGGCGGCGGCGCTTCCACCATTTTACCTTTTACGGGTTCATGCTTAGCTTCGCAGCGACCGTGACCGGCACCATCTATCACTATGTGTTTGGCTGGCAGGCGCCCTACGATTTTATCAGTCTTCCCAAACTGTTCGGTACCTTGGGCGGCATCGGCCTTTTGATAGGTCCGGCGGGGCTTTTGTACCTCAAGCTGGTGCGTGATCAGGACACTGCTGATGTGCGCCAGATGGGAATGGATGTGGCTTTCATAGTGCTGCTGTGGCTGACCGGCTTAACAGGCCTGTCCCTAATGCTGCTACGTGAGACCTCAGCCATGGGGGTTATGCTGGTGGTGCATTTAGGCGTGGTTATGGCACTTTTCATCACCATGCCCTATGGCAAGTTCGTGCATGGTTTCTATCGTTTATTGGCGGTCTATCGTAACGCCCTGGAGCGCAATCGCCTTGACCAATAATCTTCTCTCCAGAGGCAGCACCCGCACGCCAGCCGACATAATATCGTCTGTAGGCCTCTACCAGGTGTCACCTTACCGCTTATCAAGTGGCCGCGAATCGACTTGTGACTAAGGTTATTAGCCATGAGAGGTTGCCCTCTCGTGGTTGTTACGACGAAGACGCTGAGCGGCACGGAAAGCGTCAATGAGGAATTGTAGCCCTAGCGTGGCGAAGCCGATCGGTAGGAGTACTGACGTTAAGCTTGCTGGCTACGCTTGTTTCACGAAGGTATTCGTTTGCCTGGTAATGGCCATTTAGAATCAGCTGGAGTCCTGAGAGGCACCTCAAAGGTCTTATTAATCCAGGTTATCGAGCGATCAGTTCGGCAATTCGCTGGGCAGCTGCTTTTACTTCCGTGATAGCGGTCTCTTTATCTAGATCCTCCATGGCCACCACGCCCACACAGGCCTCAATGGTAGGGCGAAACGATGTGGACGAGATAGCGCTGGCCACGCCTACTGCCCCGCGTTGTAGCTGCCCATGAGTCAGGCTGTAGCCGTCGAGTCGTGCCTGCTTTATCGCCTCACCTTCTTCCGGGTGAGGGGGCCGTTCGGCAAGGATGGCAATACCGGCAGCGCCCAACGTCAACGGATGGCGGCTACCCACTCGGTAGCCGATTTGCAGAGGCATTTCTCCTGACTCTGCCACCATTAACACAACGCATTCCTCCCCCTGAGCGACAGAGATGAAAGCGGTGGCGCGGGTGGCTCTGGCTAGTGCTTGCAAGAGTGGCTGGGCAATAGCGCGCAGATGAGGTTCAAAGCGAGACGCAAGCAGTGCCGTACCAGCACCCAGGCGAATGGGGCCTTCGGGGGTGCGCGTAATCAGCCCATGGCTGGCCAGAGTGGTCACGATGCGGTAGGCAATGGCTCGATGAATATCGAGGTGTTCAGCTAGATCGGCAATGGAAATGCCATCGCTATGCTCGGAGACAATTTCCAGTGCCTTGAGTCCGCGATCAAGCGTTTGCAACGTGTTGTTAGCCATAGAAAGCACCTCGGTATTAGGGTTCGGTAAGTGGGCGCGATAACAGGACTCAATAGTTAGCCAAGCGATACAGACTAACGCAGCTACGCTGAGGAGTTGACTCGCCGACAGAAACTGCCTACCTTCATTGTGCATTAAAAGAAACTAAGTGTTCGATAAAAGTAAAACAAATACGAGCCACTTAATTTTACGGAGCCCTTCATGGCATCAGTGTCTCACCGTTCTGGTAGTGCATCAGGCGAGTGCCCTTTTCAACCATCACAGGCGTCCGTGGCATTATCGCCTACCGGTTGCCCAGTCTCCCCTGAAGCGGCCGAATTCGATCCCTTCGATGCGCCTTATCAGCTTGACCCCGCTGAGGCGCTGCGTTGGTTCCGCGAACAGGAGCCGGTGTTCTACAGTCCCAAACTCGACTACTGGGTCGTGAGCCGCTATGAAGATGTGAAGGCGGTTTTCCGTGACAACGTCACCTTCTCGCCCTCTATCGCGTTGGAGAAACTAACCCCCGCACCGCCCGAGGCGACGAAAATTCTCGAGGGCTACGGTTTCGCAATGCGTCGTACCATGGTCAACGAGGATGAACCGGATCACATGGAACGCCGCCGCCTCCTGATGGATGCCTTCCTGCCCGAGAACCTTGAGAAGCACGAAGCGTGGGTACGTGAGTTGGTGCGTGACTATATGGATCGCTTCATCGACAAGGGGCATGCAGATCTGGTGGGCGCGATGTTTCGGGAAATTCCCATGACCGTCGCACTGCGCTTCCTGGGTGTTCCCAATGAAGATGCCAAGGAGCTTCGCAAGTTCTCGGTTGCCCACACGCTGAATACCTGGGGCCGCCCATCCCCGGAGCAGCAACTGCAGATTGCCGAGGATGTGGGCCAGTTCTGGCAAACCGCACAAACTATCCTCGACCGCATGTGTGCCGATCCCAGCGGCGAGGGGTGGATGTACGACTCTATCCGCATGCACAACAGGCATCCTGACATTGTGCCGGAGAGCTATTTGCGCTCGATGATGATGGCCATTCTGGTGGCTGCCCATGAGACCACCGCGTTCGCCACCACCAATGCCTTTCGTACTCTGCTATCGAACCGGGAGTCATGGAACGACATCTGCGAGAACCCTGCTTTGATCCCCAGCGCCATCGAGGAGTGCCTGCGCGCCGCCGGTTCGGTCGTGGCCTGGCGACGTATCGCGACCGAAGACACCCAGTTAGGGGGCAAGACGATTCCGAAGGGGGGTAAGCTGTTAATCGTGCAGGCGTCGGCCAACCGCGATCCGAGACACTTTGAAAATCCTGACGAGTTTGATATCTACCGCCATAACTCAGCGGAGCACTTCACTTTCGGCTACGGTGCGCACCAGTGCATGGGGAAGAACATCGCCCGCATGGAGATGCGCATCATCCTTGATGAATTTGTCCGTCGATTACCCCATATAGATCTGGTCGAGGACCAATCGTTTGAGTATCTGCCCAACACCTCTTTCCGTGGGCCCACGTCGCTATGGGTGGAGTGGGAGCCTGCGCAGAATCCTGAACGGCGACACCACGCTGTGTTGGAGAACCCTACGCTTTTCCATATTGGCGCACCTATCAAGGAGGATATCGTGCGTCGGGTCGCGGTCGCCGAGGTGCAACGTGAAGCTAAGGCGGTGATCCGTGTTGGTCTGGTGGATCCCCATGGGCGTGAGCTACCCGACTGGACCCCCGGTTCGCATATAGAGCTGGTAGCGGGAGAGTGGCGCCGCTACTACTCACTGTGCGGGACACGCGATGACCGTAACCGTCTTTCCATCGCCATCCTACGAGAACCCGAGGGGCGCGGCGGCTCGGTGTACTTCCACGACACGGTCAAGCCGGGGGATATATTGCATATCGCTGGTCCCAAGAACCATTTCCACCTGGACGAGACGGCAACGCGCTATACCCTGATAGCCGGTGGTATTGGCATCACGCCGATTATTGCCATGGCGGATCGACTCAAGGCTCTCGGCAAGCCCTATGTACTCCACTATTGCGGTGCCGGACGGCGAACCATGGCCTTTTTGGAGAGAGTCGAACGTGACCATAGCGCCGCGCTAACCCTCCATGCCGGTGATGAAGGGTGTCGCCTTGATCTACCGAGTGCACTTAGCAGCCTAGCCGAAGGTGAACAGGTCTACGCCTGCGGCCCTGAGCGCCTGCTGGAGGCGCTTGGGTCGCTGGCGGAGAAGTGGCCCGAGGGTACCTTGCGCGTTGAGCACTTCACCGCTCGCTCCAACATCCTCGATCCTGAGAGCGAGCACGCCTTCGAAGTAGTGCTGGCGGACTCCGACCTGACGCTGCAGGTCGGTAACCACCAGACGCTGCTTGAGGCGCTAACCGCGGCGGGGGTGGATGTACCGAGCGACTGCTGCGAAGGCCTGTGTGGTACCTGCGAAGTGGCTGTGATCGAGGGGCATATCGATCACCGAGACCTAGTGCTCAGCCGTACTGAGCGCGACGCAAATGATCGCATGATGGCCTGCTGCTCGCGGGCAGCGAGCAAGCGTCTGACTCTGGCGCTCTAAACGCTAACACCCTTAAAAGAACCTCTGTTTTACACTGGCTCCATCGGGTACATGAACCATCAAAAAGGATAATCACAATGAAAAAAATGGCGACGTTGACCACCTTTTCAGCCCTGATGCTCTTGAGCTCTTTTCAAGGCGCGGCAGCGGCCGATACCGTGCTTCAAGTGAGTACCTGGGCGGGCCCTAACCACGGCGTTAATACCATCGTCTGGCCCACATGGGGGAAATGGGTTGAAGAGGCGACCGATGGCCGTGTCAGTGTCAATGTGACCCACGACCTTGGGCCGCCTAACGCGCAAATGGAGTTGGTGGCAGATGGCGTCGCCGATGTCACCTGGCTCTTTCACGGCTTAATGCCAGGACGTTTTGAGCTGACCAAGCTACCGGAATTCCCCACTTTTGAAGACTTTTCATCGGAAAATGCCTCCGTGGCTTACTGGCGTACTCATCAAGAATTCCTAAGCGACGCCGAAGAGCATCGTGGTGTAGAAGTCCTCGGGTTGGGCGTGCATGGCCCAGGGGCGCTCTTCCTGGCTGAACCGATCGAAAGCCTTGATGACTTGCAAGGTAGGCGTGCGCGTATAGGGGGCGGCGTGATGGCAGATATTTCCAGCGTGCTAAGCCTCACCGGAGTTGCACTGCCGCCAGGTGGGACATACGAAGCAGCCACGCAAGGGGTGATCGACGGTGCAATGCTAACCCTTGAGGGACTTAAGAGCTTTCGATTGGCCGAGGTATTGCCCTACACGGTACAAATGCCGGGCGGCTTCTATCGTGGCAGCTTTTCCCTGGTCATCAATCCTGATACCTGGCAGTCGCTTTCCGAGCAAGACCGTAACGCCATTATGGATGTCTCAGGCGAAAAGCTGTCCCGTCTGTTTGGTTTCATGATGGATACCGTCGATGTGCGTGGCGTTGAGTTTGCCAAGGAGGAGGGCAACACCTTTATCGAGTTGCCTTCTGAAGAGGTCGAAAACTTCATGCAATTGGCGGCCAGCCTCCCCAGCGACTGGTTTGAAGTGGCCGCTGCGAAAGATGTTGATGGAGAGGCCGCCCGCGCATTCTTTCTCGAACAATTGCAGGTTGTCGCAGGCGACGATGAAGGCCTGAGCGCTGACGATGTGGTTGATCCTGACGCCTAAACTACGTGTTTTTAATGTGCTAGGCTTTGTTTGAAAAGTCGGCGAGCGAAGGCCAGACAAGGCAAAAATCGGCGAAAAGACGGAGTTTACATGGTGTAAATGAGTACTTTGAGCCGATTTTTAACGCCGTATGGTCGAGCGCAGTCAGTTTTCAGACAGAGCCTAACTCATATTCAGTCAATGCTGCCTCGCTTAGAGAAAGATATATTGGCAAAACTTATTGGAATGAGAGAGTCTTGATCTAGGCAGTAATAGGCTTTTGGTGAGTATAGCGTTTCTGAGGAGCTGTATTGCTCATAAGCGAACTCAACGAGTTCGCTTATGATGTGGCTGAATAATTGTGGGTTATTTATTCGATCTGGCCATGGTTGTCAGGTTTTTAACTAGAGATAAAAATAAGTTAGAACTTATGAAGTGATACTGTTAAGGCTCTCTATGCTTTATGCATAAGTTGCCTGCTAAGTCTTCAACGACAGGTATGGCGTCAAGTTTGTCACAGTCGCCTGTTAAGCAGTCTCCCGTTTTAATGTCAAACGCCGCCCCATGCGCACTGCATAGAAAACGGTGGCCATCTGATGAAATGATACTGTCCGACCGATAGTTTAAAGGTAAATATTGGTGGGGGCAGGCATTAACGTAGCAATAAATCGTGCCATTTATGCGTGTTGCAATGACCGGGAAAGATCCATTGCTGCTCATTACTTCCACGCAGCGTGCTTTGCCTTCTGGTATAGCGCTAGAAGGGCAAATAACAGCCCCCTCTTGGGGGGCATTTTCATAGTTACGCCAAGCGTCATGCACGGTGTGCCCTTTTACTATTCAGCGGTACTTTGCAACACGCCGCGGTTAATCTGATCCTCTTCGATGGACTCGAAAAGTGCTTTAAAATTGCCCTCTCCAAAACCATCATCGCCTTTACGCTGGATGAACTCGAAAAAGATGGGGCCAATCACCGTTTTGGAGAAGATTTGTAGCAAAATTCGGGTTTCACCGCCGCCCACGACACCTTCGCCGTCAATCAAAATGCCACGGCTGCGCAGTTTATCGAGAGGCTCCTGGTGGTCTTTAACACGCTCTAGCGACTTTTCGTAGTAGATGCTCGGCGGGCCAGGCATAAATTCGAGACCGGCATCAGCGATTAAGTCAGTACCGGAGTAGATGTCGTTTGTGGCAATGGCGATATGCTGAATGCCTTCGCCGTTATATTCGCGCAAGTACTCTTCAATCTGACTGTGATCGTCGGCACTTTCGTTAATGGGTATGCGAATTTTACCATCGGGAGAAGTCAATGCACGGCTGGTAAGGCCTGTCATTTTACCGGTAATATCAAAGTAGCGTATTTCGCGGAAGTTAAAGGTGTCATGGTAAAACTTATACCATGTGTCCATATTGCCGCGAATAACGTTATGAGTGAGGTGATCAAGATAGTAAAAACCAAACCCCTTAGGATTAGGATCTACCTCATCGAACCACTCAAATTCGTTTGAATAGCAGCTGCCTTTTTCGCCATACGTATCAATAAAGTAAAGCAGCGAACCGCCTATGCCAATAACCGCAGGCGCATCGATGGACTTATTACCTGTGAACTCTTCTGCACCCAAGTCGACGGCACGTTTTAGCGCATGCTGAGCATCAACGACGCGCCAAGCCATTGCTGGAGCACAGGGGCCGTGCGCCTCAATAAATGCTGACGCATGCGAGTTAGGCTCACTGTTAAGCAGGTAGTTGATATCGCCTTGACGATAAACGGTGATCGACTTGTCACGATGTTTTGCAACGGGAACGAAACCCATTTGCCGAAATAAACTATCTAGTTTTTCCGGCTCGGGGTGTGCAAATTCAACAAACTCGAAGCCATCTGTGCCCGCTGGGTTTGCATCATTTATGGTTGCTTTGGGTGCGTCATGAGGGAAGGGGCCCATCGTTGTCTCTCCTTTATTGTCTTGTTGGGTGACAAATTCAGTATAGGGAAGAGCCGGTACAATTAGGTTGCAAACTAACCTAAGATGCAGCCAAATAGTGCATAGAATGTGCGCAAAAGGAGTGCTGTATGCACGGAATTTCATTGGATCGTTATGATCTTGCAATTTTGTCAGCATTGCAAAAGAACTCAGCCCTCACCAATTCAGAGCTGGGTGAGCGAGTCAGCCTGTCTCCCTCTCAGTGCTCCCGACGCAAAGCGCGGCTAGAAGCCGAAGGTGTGATTAAGGGCTATTCGGCTAGGCTTGATGCTACTAGCCTAGGGTTTGGGCTGCGCGCTATCACCAGGGTTAATCTCAAAGCTCATGGTGAAAGCATGGATGATGATTTTGTGACATTACTGACGAAGCACGCCATGGTTCGTGAGGCCTATTCTGTGTCGGGAGACGCAGACTATGTGTTACATATCATCGCCAAGGATCTAACAGCGTTTTCGGACTTTATTCATCATCATTTATTACCTCATCCTAATGTCACCCAGGTTCGCTCTGAAATAATACTGCGTAGTATGAAAGAGGAGCAGGGGTTGCCGGTGGAAGGTGGCTAAGTAACTGCGTTTGTTTTGTGCTGTGAGGGGTCTATGCGTCTTAAATTTCACTGTCAGAATCGAATCGGCATTCTTCGCGATATTGTGGCCCAATTTGCTGACTACAGAATTAATGTCGCGCGAGGTGAAGTGGGGGGCGATCACGGCAGTACCATCTATCTACATGTCCCACAATTACTTAATGCTCAGTTGAGTACGCTTAAACCAGTATTGGAAGGCATTCCCGGTGTGTTTGGCGTTAAGCGCGCCAGCTTGATGCCCAGCGAACGGCGCCATTTGGAGTTGGATGCGCTGCTATCCTCGCTTTCTGACCCAGTGATGTCGATAGATATGCAGGGTCGGATTGTGGCGGCCAACCGTATTGCTGTCCAGGTATTGGGGGTGCGTGTTCAAGAAGTACCAGGGCTCTCGCTGGATCGTTACCTTGATGAGGTAGATCTTCCCGATTTAATTCGCCGTAACAACTCACGCATCAATGGGCTGCGAATCAAGCTGAAAGGCGATACCTATCTTGCTGATATAGCTCCCCTGCACACCGAAGACACGAATGTAGATTCATTAGCCGGAGCGGTTGTGACGTTACATCGTGCTGACCGCATCGGTGCCCGTATTTATCAAGTACAGCGCCAAGAGCTGCGTGGCTTTGAAGCCATCTTTCAATCGAGTTCGCGATTGGAGGCCGTGATCAACGAGGCGCGTCGCATGGCGCCATTGGATGCACCGCTACTGATTATGGGTGAAACGGGAACCGGGAAAGAGCTGGTGGCCAGGGCCTGTCATTTGGCCAGCCCCCGTGGGCAAGCGCCGTTTGTGGTGCTTAATTGTGCTGGGCTTCCTGAGTCGATGGCCGAAACAGAGCTTTTCGGTTACGCACCTGGTGCCTTCGAGGGCGCTCGCCCGGAAGGAAAGCTTGGCCTTCTGGAGCTTAATGCAGGCGGTACGGTCTTTCTTGATGAAGTCGGTGAAATGAGCCCTCGGCTGCAGACGAAACTGTTACGCTTCCTTCAGGATGGCGGATTCCGTCGAGTTGGGAGCGACGAAGAAACCTTTCTTGATGTGCGAGTGATCTGCGCCACTCAGCAAAACCTACCTCAGCTATGTAGTGAAGGTCTGTTTCGGCTAGATCTTTATCACCGTCTCAATGTGCTCTCTCTACAGGTGCCCCCTTTGCGCGAATGCCTGGACGGCATCGAAGACTTGGCGACCTATGTGCTTGATCGTGCGGCGCGTCAGATAGGCTGTCCTTTACCGGAGCTTTCGACTGCTGCGTTGGAAAAGATAACCGGCTACGACTGGCCGGGTAATGTGCGTCAGTTGGAAAATGTGCTGTTTCAGGCGGTGTCATTATGCGAAGAGACGGCCATTCAGCCAGCGCATTTGCGCCTTCCGCAGAGCGAAGTATCGCCTGCGCTTACTGGCATTCCCTTAGAGGGAAGCTTGAGCGACATGTTAGGGGAGGTGGAAAGAAATATCTTAAGTACGTTGTATCAACAGTATCCTTCCAGCCGCCAGTTAGGAAAGCGGTTGGGCGTTTCGCACACCACTATTGCCAATAAGCTCAAGCGTTACGGCATTGGTGCTCAAGAAGATTCTTAAAAAGTCCCATGGCAGGTGAATTAACTGTCACGATTTGTTTACGGGGTGTCAGAAAAACGCAACGGCAAGACCCCAGCCCTCGGCATATCCTCTTAAGCGTAACGATTAGTTTACAGTTGCACCTCTCTTATGTGGGTAGCATCGCGCCCAATGCGATGTGACCCCATTCCTGCCCTATCGCTATCCCCATAGACTCTTTATAGATTGCTCTTGATGACTGGTTGATCACAGTTGGTTGGCTTTTATAAGTAGCTAATCGCTCTTAAGTAGCTGTTCTAGCTGCTCATCAATAAATAGCCTAAAAAACAATATCAATTTATAAGGTTTCCCAATGACAACGACAAATACGCCTCCCAATACGCTGTGGCTGGGCCGCTGGGGATTTGTACTGGCAGCCACTGGTTCTGCAGTGGGACTCGGTAATATCTGGAAGTTTCCTTACATCACGGGCGAGTTCGGGGGTGGCGCTTTCGTGCTGGTCTACCTGGCCTGCATATTAGCGGTAGGCGTCCCCATCATGATGGCTGAAATCAGCTTCGGCCGCCGTGGAAGGGGAAGCCCGATCGATGCTATCCGTCGGGTGGTGCATGAATCGGGTCATGGTAGCTTCTGGTCGATCTTCGGCTGGATGGCCATGCTCTGTGGCTTCATGATTTTGTCTTTCTATGTGGTGGTCGCTGGCTGGTCATTCTCCTACCTGTGGAAAATGCTGAGCGGCGGACTGGCAGGCAATAGCGTCGATGACATGGCGGCAATTTTCGCCGCTAATAATGCCAACCCTTTCACGCTAGGTGCTTGGAGCACGCTAGTGACGGTGCTGACCATGTTCATTGTCGGCAAAGGCGTACAGGCTGGCATTGAAAAGAGTGTCAGTTGGATGATGCCAGGCATGGTGATCATGCTGGGTATATTGATCGGCTACGGTGCTTTTTCCGGTGGCTTTGCTGAAGCATGGTCTTTCCTGTTCTCTTTCAATACCGAAGGGTTAAGCAGTGAAGGATTATTAGCAGCGCTGGGGCATGCCTTCTTTACCTTGTCGCTCGCATCGGGTGCGATTCTTACCTACGGCTCTTACCTGCCAGAGGGGCACTCCATCGCGCGCACGACATTCAGCGTGGCCATTGCCGATACCGTTGTCGCACTAATGGCAGGCTTGGCTATTTTCCCGATTATTTTCGCAAACGGAATGAATCCCGGCCAAGGGCCAGGATTGATCTTCATGAGCTTGCCATTGGCCTTCCAAGCGATGCCGTTTGGTACGCTGTTTGGCGTTCTGTTCTTTGTCATGCTGTCGATGGCTGCGCTTACGTCGTCGATTTCGATGATTGAGGCGACAGTCGCCTGGCTTATTGCAAGCAAAGGGCTGACGCGTAAACGAGCATCGTGGGGTGTGGGTATCGTGCTGTGGTTGGTGAGTACCTTGGCAATGCTGTCATTCAACATGGGCGCGGATTGGACGTTTGCAGGTCGCACTTTCTTCGATTGGCTGGACTACCTGACCTCCCGCTGGATGATGCCGTTAGGCGGTTTGGGTATGGCGCTAATGGTAGGTTTCCTGCTGCGTACTGAAATATTCAGGGAGGAGCTAGGGCTCTCCCGTACCCAGCATGCACTGTGGCTATTTATGGTGCGTTACGTCAGCCCATTAGGCATCGTGTTAATTTTCATTGATACGCTGGGCCTAGCGACACTCCAGATAGGTACTCAGTGGCCGTGGTTGCTAGCACTGCTGGTGCTGATCACCGTGGTAGGAGAGTTCGCTAGCCCGCGATTACGTCAACCGGCTTCCTGAAGCTTTTCAGGAACAAGTGCTCAATAGATCTGAATAGAGAGATTGAAGCGCTCCCATCCACAGATGGGGGCGCTTTACGTTAGAGGGATACAATGAGCCGGTTTGCCTGCTGCCAGTTGCCCTGCCACTTCCTGTTTTAAGTTGTGGGCTAACGTTGCGGTTGACGTTACATAGCAGCGTTTTGTTAGCGAATCGGAATAGCGGTCTCTTCTTTGATATTACGTAGCACGAAATTGGAATTGACCTGGGAAATGCCATCCAAGGTGAAGAGTTTCTCATTCAGAAAGCGGTCATAAGCCGCCATGTCTTCGATAACCACTCGCAGCACGAAATCCGCGTTGCCGGTAGTGGCATAGCACTGCAGCACTTCTGGGTATTGCAGGATGCGGTTTTCGAACTCGACGGTGTTGTCGATGTGGTGGCGAACCAACGTCACCATCACCAATGCCGACAGTGGCTGGCCCACCAGGCTGGGTTCCACCAACGCCGCAAAGCGGCGGATCACGCCACTATCTTCCAAAGCCTTTACACGTCGCCAGCAGGCGGCGGGGGATAGCCCGATCTGTTCGGCGAGCTCATTGTTGGTAATGCGCCCCTGTTGCTGAAGCAGGGTAAGAATGCGCTGATCATGCCTGTCTAAGGCGATCTCTTTGGTCGTTTCTTTCATAGTGCCATTTCATTTGTTTGTGGTTTGTTGAATATCATTGCGTTAAATCTCAAAAAATGAAAGTAATGATCAATAACCAGGCTTTTGAAGAGTGAATTAGCAAGCACCTTTAGTGCGCTCTTGGCTAGACTCAAGCGTATTACAACCATAACTCTTCAACCGTACTGGTGAACTCCCATGACAACCCCCTCGATCGCTGAGCAGGCGGGCTCTATTGCCCAGCCTCTCGATATTGCACTCGATGACAATCTTCTCGATGACTATGCGCTGGCCGATCGCTATACCCGCGGAGAAGGCCGTGTCTTTCTCACCGGCACCCAGGCATTGGTGCGTATCGCCTTACGCCAAGCCGAGCTTGATTGCCACAATGGCCGCCACACGGCAGGGCTCATCAGCGGCTATCGAGGCTCGCCCTTAGGCGGTGTAGACCAAGAGATTTGGCGGGCGAAAGCCGCCATGGAAGAGCACCACATCGATTTTGTCCCTGCGATCAACGAAGACCTTGCCGCCACCATGATGCTGGGTTGCCAGCAAGTCGAGACAGACCCCGATAAGCAAGTAGATGGCGTGTTTGGCATGTGGTACGGCAAGGGGCCTGGCGTTGATCGCGCGGGCGATGCCTTAAAGCACGGTAATGCCTACGGTAGCTCGCCGACTGGCGGTGTGCTGGTGGTCGCCGGGGATGACCATGGGTGTGTGTCGTCCTCCATGCCACACCAGTCTGATGTCGCCTTTATGGCGTGGTTCATGCCGGTAGTGAGCCCTGCATCATTGGCGGAATATGAACGCTTTGGGCTTTGGGGCTATGCACTTTCACGCTTCTCGGGTTGCTGGGTGGGTTTCAAAGCCGTTTCTGAAACCGTAGAGAGTGGCGCGTCGGTGGACGTGCCTCCCTTGCCAGAATATGTAACGCCCGATTTCGATATGCCGGAAGGCGGGCTGCACTACCGCTGGCCCGATCTGCCGGGGCCACAGCTTGAGACTCGCCTTGAGCACAAGCTGGCCGCCGTTCAGGCGTTTGCCACGGCCAACCCGATTGATCAGTATTTATTTCGCCAAGAACAGGCGACGTTTGGGCTGGTGACCACAGGCAAGGGACACCTGGATTTACTTGAATCGCTGCGTTTATTGGGGCTGGATGAAGCGAAGCTGCGTGAGCTGGGAATCGAAATATACAAAGTCGGGATGGTGTGGCCTCTCCATCGCCCCAGCATTCTTGAGTTTATTCATGGCAAGCGCGAGGTGCTGGTCATTGAAGAGAAGCGCGGCATCATCGAAAGCCAGTTGAAGGAGTACATGTCGGAACCCGATCATCCAGGCGAGGTCATCGTTACCGGCAAGCAGGATGAAACCGGCAAACCCTTGATTCCCTTTGTTGGAGAGCTGAGCCCGCGTCTCTTGGCAGGCTTCGTGGCAGAGCGTTTAGAGCGCTTTTTCAAGATCGATTTTAGCGACAAGCTGGCAACTGTTGATGCCTGCCGCGCTGGTGTTAAAGAGCTCGGGGGTGTACGCCGCATGCCCTATTTCTGCTCCGGCTGCCCGCATAATAGCTCGACTAAGGTACCCGAAGGCAGCAAGGCGCTGGCGGGTATCGGATGCCATTTTATGGCTTCGTGGATGGATCGCAGCACTGAATCGTTAATTCAGATGGGTGGCGAAGGTGTTAACTGGGTGGGCAAGAGCCGCTTTACCGGCAATGGCCATATTTTCCAGAACTTAGGCGAAGGCACCTGGTTTCACTCGGGCTCAATGGCCGTGCGCCAGGCAGTGGCTGCCAACGTTAATATTACCTATAAAATTCTGTTCAACGACGCGGTTGCCATGACGGGCGGCCAACCTGTAGATGGGCAAATCAACGTGCCCATGATTGCCCGGCAATCGCTGGATGAGGGCGTTCGCCGAGTCATGGTGGTCAGTGACGAACCGGAGAAGTACCGGGGGCATGAAAAGGAATTCCCTAAAGAGGTTACCTTCCATAGCCGCGAAGAGATGGATACGCTGCAGCGTGAGCTGCGCGAAATTACAGGCTGTACGGTGTTGATTTATGATCAGGCATGCGCGGCTGAGAAACGTCGTCGGCGCAAGCGCGGTCAGTTGGAAGACCCCGCCCGCCGGGTGTTTATCAACCACCATGTTTGCGAAGGCTGTGGTGATTGTTCCGTACAGTCCAACTGTTTATCGGTGGTGCCTCGCGAGACCGAGCTAGGTCGCAAGCGCAAAATCGACCAGTCCTCCTGTAACAAGGACATGTCCTGCGTCAGTGGTTTTTGTCCCAGCTTTGTCACTGTAGAAGGTGGCGGGCTGCGTAAAGGCCAGGGCGTTGCGGCAGATAACGCCTTTTGGCAACGTATAGCGCATTTGCCTAACCCCTCCATTGCCACTTTGACGGCCCCTTACGACTTGCTGGTGGGGGGCGTTGGTGGCACGGGGGTGGTGACCATCGGGCAACTGATCACCATGGCGGCACACCTGGAAGGCAAGGGCTCCAGCGTGCTCGACTTTATGGGGTTTGCGCAAAAAGGTGGGGCAGTACTGAGCTATGTGCGCTTGGCATCTCAGCCCAGTGAGCTTAATCAGGTACGTATCGAAGCGGGGCAGGCCGATGCGATGATCGCTTGCGATATGGTGGTGGCGAGTTCTCAGAAAGCGCTGAATGTGCTGCAGCCGACCACGCGTATTGTGGCGAATCTGGCCGAGCTAGCCACAGCGGATTATGTGCTTTATCGCGATGCGGATATGCAGCCCAGCAAGCGTCTTAACATGTTGCGTGAAGCGGTAGGAGATGAACGCTTTGCTTCTCTAGATGCCAATCGCCTAGCTGAACAGCTGCTAGGGGATACCGTATTCTCCAATATGATGATGCTCGGGTTTGCCTGGCAGCAAGGGCTGGTGCCGCTTTCTGAGCCTGCGCTGCAGCGTGCTCTAGAACTCAATGGCGTCGCAGTGGAAAAGAACCGCCAAGCATTTGCCTGGGGGCGCTTGGCAGCGGTGGAACCTGATTACCTCCAGCAGCACCTGGATAAGATGCCACTGTCCGCGAATGCCACACTGGACGAAGTGGTAGCGCGTAATCGTCGCCACCTGGAGCGCTATCAGAACCGAGCCTGGGCTGAACGTTACGTGACCCAGGTGACTAAAGTGCGTGAAGCAGAAACAGCGCTAAAATGTGGCCAATCACTGAGTGAGGCCGTTGCTCATCAGCTCTATCGTTTGATGGCGTATAAAGATGAGTATGAAGTGGCGCGACTTTACACCCAGAGCGATTTTCTGGATGAGATCAAAGCAACGTTTTCTGGTGATTACCAGTTAACCTTCCACTTGGCGCCGCCGCTTATAGGTGGTCGTAAGGATGCTCAGGGGCGTCCAGTGAAGCGCCGCTTCGGCCCCTGGATGCTGAAGGCAATGGGCGCGTTGGCAAAGATGCGCGGTTTGCGCAACACGGCTCTCGATCCTTTCCGCTTCAGCGCCGACCGCAAGCTCGACCGCGCCTTATTGGCTGATTACGAGCAGTTGATTGATGAGTTAGTGGCACGTCTTGATGGCACGAATCACGCCACGGCATTAGCGCTTGCTAAGCTGCCGGAAGAGATTCGTGGTTTCGGACCCGTTCGCGAAACTGCCGCTGAGAAAGCTAACGAGCGTCGTGAGACGTTGCTGAAGGAGCTACGTGAAGGTCGCTCGAAGACCATCGCTGTCGAAGCTGCTTGAGGCGATCCATATAGGTATGAAAGGCCACGCAATGCGTGGCCTTTTGCTATGCATCTATACAACGACCCACTAAGCCTCTTTTCGGCGGCATACCAGCAGCCAGTGGCTTAGCAAGGCGAGTAGCCCCATCAGCCCGATCGTCAAGGCCATGGTGCGCGAGCTGCCGTCGTGGAATTGCCCGACTAATCCACCTACCACAGCGGCAATTGTCATTTGCAGAAAACCAAACAAGGAAGATGCCGCGCCTGCACATTGAGGGTTGGGCGCCAGTGCACCGGCCATTGTTTGTGGCATCAAAATGCCCACCCCCAGCATAAACACTATATGGGGGCCCACCACCGCCCAGGGGTGATGGACGCCAACGGCAGCCAAGCCCGCCATGACGAGGCCCCCAGTTGCGCAGATTACGGTGCCCAGGGTAATGAGGCGATCACGACCCAAGCGGTGGCTATATCGGCCGCTGACCAGCGTCCCGACGAAGAAGCCCGCGACAATCAGCGTGAACAGCACGCCATAAAGGGTAGGGGCGACGCCCATGTACTCGATGAGCACAAAAGATGAGCCAGAAAGGTACGCGAATAACCCGGAGAACGCGGCAGCATTCACCAAGGTGTAGCCAATAAAGGCACGCTGAGTCAGTAGTAAGCGAAAGTTAGCCAGTACGGATTTCGGGTGGATCGATTGCCGCCGCTCCTTCGCCAACGGCTCGGGCAGCATAAGTATCAGCACCGCCAGCATCACTGCCGCGTAGAGCGCCAGCACCACGAACACCGATTCCCAGCCAAAAAACAGCAGTAACCCCGCGCCTACCACAGGGGCCAGAGCAGGGGCGAGCGCCATGGTACTTGCCATATAGGCGAGGATACGTCCGGCCTCGATGGGGCCATGAATATCACGTACCGCTGCCCGTGCTAATACCGGTCCAGCAGCACCGCCGAAGGCCTGCAAAAAGCGGCCTGCCAGTAACCACTCGACGCTAGGCGCCCAGGCACACAGTAGGCTCGCAGCGAGAAACAGCGATAACCCTGTGATCATCACCGGGCGGCGGCCAAAGCGATCAGAGATTGGCCCGCACAATAGTTGGGCCAGAGCGAATCCAGCCATATAGAGGCTAAGGGTCAGCTGTATTCGGTCTGGGCCAGTATTCAGCGCTTCTGCCATGGCGGGCATGGCTGGCAAGTACATATCCGTCGCCAGCGGGCCGAGCGCAGTCACTGCAGCCAGGGCCACGACGGTGGCGGTAGAGGGCAGCTTTAGCACCCCTTAACTCCTTATGGTTGGACGTGATGCCCCTTCGGACACGAGGCGGGCGCCTTCCCGAATGGAAAGACGCCCGCTTATGTTAGCCTGCTTAGTATAGCTTGACTTAGCTGGCGTCAGGCTGCACCTCTGGTGCTGCCTTTTCGAAGGCTGGCAGTGAACGACAATTGGCAGCGATACGCTGAATCGTCGGATAGGCTGACAAATCACACTCGAAACGTTCCGCGTTGTACACCTGGGGAATCAGGCATATATCCGCAAGCGTAGGGGTGTCGCCATGGCAAAAATCTCCACTGCTGGGGGCATTGGAGAGCGTTGCTTCCAGAGCGGTGAAACCCTCGGCAATCCAGTGGTGGTACCAGGCTAGCTTAGCCGCTTCATCCGCTCCCATTTCTCTCACTAAATACTTGAGTACCCTCAGGTTGTTGAGTGGGTGAATCTCGCAGGCCACCGACTGAGCGAGCGCACGAACCCGCGCCCGTTCTAACGCGTTAATCGGCAGCAGGGCAGGCTCGGGATGTACTTCATCGAGATACTCGCAGATCGCCAGTGACTGGTTAATCACCGAGCTATCGTCCAACACCAGGCTAGGCACCAGCCCCTGAGGGTTGCGCATCAGGTGGTCGTCACCCCGTTGCTCACCTTTCACCAGGTTGACCGGGATCTGGTCATAATCCAGTCCCTTAAGGTTTAAGGCAATACGCACCCGGTAAGCAGCCGACGAGCGGAAATAGCCGTAAAGCGTCGTCATGTTGCCTTCCTTTATTTGGGCTGGTACTGCACTACTTGCTGATCGATCGTACCAAATATGTTGTTGCCATCGCGGTCGAACATCTCGATACGAACCCGGTCGCCAAAACGCATAAAAGGGGTTTTTACTTGGCCGTACAGTATCTGCTCCACCATGCGCACTTCGGCTAGACAGCTATAGCCAACGCCACCGTCAGCCACCGGCTTTCCAGGGCCGCCGTCGGGGTCTGGGTTGGAAACGGTGCCTGAACCAATGACAGCGCCGGCACCGAGATAGCGGGTCTTAGCCGCATGGGCCACCAGCTGTGGAAAGTTAAAAATCATATCTGGCCCGGCTTCTGGCTCGCCAAACTTCTCGCCATTCAAGTGCACGGTCAGTGGCAGGTTCACTTTACCATCCTGCCAGGCATCGCCCAGTTCATCTGGGGTCACCGCAATGGGCGAGAACGAAGAGGCGGGCTTTGCTTGGAAAAAACCGAACCCCTTTGCGAGTTCACCTGGAATCAGACCACGCAGACTCACGTCGTTGACCAGCATCACTAGCTTAATGTGCTTGGCGGCTTCCACGGGGGATACTGCCATCGGTACGTCACCCGTAATGACCGCGATCTCGCCTTCAAAGTCGATGCCATGCTCTTCACTAACCGCCTCAATATCGTCGGTGGGTGCCAAGAAGCAGTCGCTACCGCCCTGATACATGAGCGGGTCTGTCCAGAAGGTGTCAGGCATCTCGGCATTACGCGCCTGGCGTACCAGCTGGACATGGTTCAGATAGGCGGAGCCGTCAGCCCACTGATAGGCACGCGGTAACGGGGAGTGCAACGCACTTTGATCAAGCTTAAAAGCGCTTTCAGTACCACCACTGTTAAGCTGAGCATAGCGCTCTTCAAGCTGAGAGCTAACCGCTTCCCAGTTCTCAAGGGCAGCCTGAAGTGTGGGAGCAATATCAACGGCGCTCACAGCGCGGGAGAGGTCACGCGAGACGATGATGAGTTCTCCGTCGCGGCCCTGCTTAAGTGTTGCCAGTTTCATAGTGATTCAATCCTTGTCGTCAGGGTGGTATAGGGTTCAGGGCTGGCTTGGGTTGAAGTGGGAGCGCAGCGTCGACCAAACATCCACATAATCACGTTGACGGAAGTCAGCATTCAGTGCCGCAGGGGTCGGGTGAAAGAAGTAGCGGCTTTCAAACATGAAGGCCAGTGTATCGCCTATGAAGTGGGGCTTAAGCTCAGCGTTGGAGGCCTTTTCAAAGGTCTCAGCATCGGGGCCGTGGGGCGACATTGAGTTATGTAGACTGGCGCCGCCAGGGGTGAAGCCTTCAGCTTTTGCATCGTACTCGCCATGAATAAGCCCCATAAACTCGCTCATTAGATTGCGATGGAACCAGGGCGGTCTAAAGGTGTTCTCGGCAACCATCCAGCGTGGCGGAAAAATCACAAAATCAATATTAGCCATTCCCGGTGTATCGGAGGGTGACGTCAATACGGTGAAGATTGACGGGTCCGGATGATCGAAGCTAACCGTATTGATGGTGTTAAAGTTGGCAAGATTATATTTATAAGGCGCGCAGTTGCCGTGCCACGCCACCACATCTAACGGCGAGTGGTTTAGTTTTGTCTCCCAGAAACGACCAGAGAACTTAGCCACTAAGCGGTAGTCGCCTTCGAGGTCTTCGTAGGCTGCCACAGGGCTTTGGAAGTCACGCGGGTTTGCTAGGCCGTTAGCCCCGATAGGGCCGAGGCCGGGCAGCTCTAAAGGACTACCGTAGTTCTCGCAAATATACCCCCGTGCAGCCTCAACACCCTGAGCTTTACGCACTTGGAATTTCACACCGCGAGGAATGACGGCAATTTCACCGTTATCGATCTCAATGTCACCAAATTCGGTACGTAGACGAATGGCCCCCATTTGCGGAACGAAAAGCAGTTCTCCATCGGCGTTGTAAAAAAACCGCTCTGTCATGTCCTTATTAAAGGTGTAGACATGCACGCCCACGCCCGCTTGAGTACCCGCATCGCCGTTCACCGCAATGGTAAACAAGCCATCGATAAAATCAGTCGGTTCATTAGGTAATGAAACGGGATCCCAGCGCATCTGGTTAGGATCCGCCGCTGGCTTGTTTAACGGGGCCGTGTGTACGTTGTTATTTTCTAGTGGCTGGTAAGCGCTCTGAACGACAGAAGGGCGAATGCGGTAAAGCCAACTGCGAAAGTTTTGATGACGTGGCGCTGTGAATGCGGAACCGGTTAGTTGTTCTGCATATAATCCATAAGCGCACTTCTGAGGGGAGTTTTGCCCAATCGGCAATGCCCCTGGAAGTGCTTCAGTTGAAAAGTGATTATGAAAACCGCTCTGATATTGCAATTGTTCAGTCATTGTTAAGTCCTGCGTTATTTGAACGTTATAGTGAACAATGTATGTCGGCTACTTATCGCCCACTAACCCAGCATGGGAAATTGCCTCTTCAAGCACCCGTTGATCGCCAATGTGGTTAGCAAGCAACAGGATTAGGCGTGCATTGATACGCTCGCTCTCGGCTTCGCTGCGGTCACGATGCAGCGCCGTTAGCGCGGCGTAAAAGGCGTCCGGATCAGTGAAGTTCGGATTCAGCTCAAGCCTTGGCATGGCAGCTTTCCTGGAAGGTAGTGTCAACGGCGCCCGCAAGATGAATACCCAGCGCGCGGTCTAACGCGTCGTCAACCTTGCGGGCAGTGATGGCGTGCCAGCGAGCGGCAATATGCTGATCAGGGCGAATAAGGTACCCGGCTCCTGAATTCAGGCCGTATCGTTGCGCCACGAGCCCCTCTGCATCGTCTACGATGGTTGTGCGCGGTAGAGCGCTAAGCTCATCCGTTGCTGGGCCAACGACCACCATGCTTAAATCAGTGCGACGGCCTAACAGCTCTTTCAACGGCGTGGCAAGCGTGTCGGTGTGTCCATCCTCAAAGCGGCCGTCGAGTAACAACACAAAGCCATCGCCAAATTGATTGAGTAGCCAGGCGTTCTCTTCTCTCAATCGAATGGGAGCGTCCTTGGCCGGGCTGCCGGGGCGCAGTTCTCTCGGGCCACCATTAACATCGGGTGTATTGAGCGGTGAGGTGTCATAGCGGCAGGGCATGGAAAGGCGACCGCTGTTGACCAGGCTACGTGCGAAGGCATGTTTCTCAGCCAGCTCCAGCGTCACATCTCGGAACACTTGGCTGATATGGCTCTTCGGGGTAATAAAATCAGTGGCGCGGGTCGAGTTAAGGATGTTCTCTGCCGCGCCATGCTGGCGCTCAGTGTTGTAGGTGGACAAAAGCGTTTTTGGCGCCTGCTGTTTGAGAACGCGGGCTAGTTTCCACACTAAATTATCCACACCCTGTAGGGCACCATTGGCACCTCTGGCGCCAAAGGGGGATACCTGATGAGCCGCGTCACCTATGAATATCACGCTATGGTGAATGAAATTATCCATCTTACGGCAGCGGAAGGTGTAGACACTGGCCCACTCAAGCTCGAACTCCACGTCTTGGCCAAGCATTGCCTGCACTCGTGGGCGAATGTTCTCTTCTTTCTTTTCTTCTTCCGGGTCAGCGTCCCTGCCTAGCTGGAAGTCGATACGCCACACATTGTCCGGTTCTTTGTGAAGCAGGACTGACTGATTGGGATGAAAGGGCGGGTCAAACCAAAACCATCGTTCTGTAGGGAAGTCGGCCTTCATCACCACATCAGCAATCAGGAACCTGTCCTGAAATACTTGGCCTTTGCACTCAAGGCCCAGTATGTCTCGGATTCGGCTGTTAGCTCCATCCGAGACGAGGAGGTAGTCACAAGTCAGCTGGTAATCACCGTCTTGGGTAGAGACCTTGATGGCGGAGCACTTAGGCTGAGCATCGACATCAATGACCTTATGTTTCCAACGAAGGTCAATTTGCTCTGGAAAGTCGTGAGTGCGGTTGACCAGAAACTCTTCAAAGTAATACTGCTGCAAGTTAATAAAGGCGGGCATACGGTGGCCGTCTTCTGGCAGCAGGTTGAAGCCGTAGACCTCGCGATCCTGGAAGAAGACGCGACCGTGCTGCCAGGTGACGCCTTTTGCAAGCATCGGCTCGACGCAACCCAGGCGGTCTACAATTTCCAGCGAACGTTTAGCAAAACACAGGGCCCGCGACCCCACGCTAACGGTGTTGTTATCGTCCAGAAGAATCGAATTAACGCCTTGGTGAGCCAAGTCGATGGCGGCGGCGAGGCCGCTAGGTCCCGCTCCGACAATCACTACCGGATAGTGGCGAACTTCTTGAATATCGAGTTCAGGCGGGCGCCGATAAGGATAGACAGGATTTTTATAGGTTGTTGGCATCTATTTGCTCCCGTTCAGCGTCGGGTGCGTGACACCCGACTGCTGGGCATGATCAGTGGGTGTCACTGGTGGCACTTACTGATTTTCGACGGCGTCCTGTAGCGAGTGCCACATAGCGGTATCGCGTTCTGCCGTCCAGATGCGGGGATCCGGGTACTCGCCGCCTGCTTCGTCATAGCAGCGAGTGATATCGAAAGGCACACAGTGATCGAAGATGACCCAGTGACCATACTTCAGCTTAAGTACCGCGTAGGTCTCGGCGTAACACTCGGAGAGAGACTTGCCCGCCGCCTTGCCCGCTTTAACACTTCCATACATATCATTTAGGAAGTCGCGAGTGCCCTGAATGGCTTCCTGGCACTGTTCGGCAGTTTGCAGTGCATCACCGCGGCCAGGCACTAGCTTTTGGGGCTGCATGGATTGCAGGCGATCAAGCGTGGCAGGCCAGTCCTCGTGGTAAGCGTCACCGGTGTAAGGGGTGGCGCCATACTCAACGAGGTCACCGGAAAACATTACTTTTTCCTTCGGCAGCCAGACGACGGTATCGCCCTTGGTATGTCCGCGGCCAAGGTGGATGATCTGTACCTCACGCTCACCCATGTAAACCGTCAGCTTCTCTTGAAAAACTATGTTTGGCCAGGTTAAGCCAGGCACAGAGTCCACACCCTTGAACAGGCGAGGGAAACGACCGACTTCTGACTCATAGTCTTGCTGACCACGTTCGTTGATCAGGTCATAAGTGTTCTGGCTAGCGTAGATATTCTCTGCATCGTACGCGGAAGCGCCGAGAACACGCACGGCATGGTAATGGGTCATTACCACATGCTTAATCGGTAGGTCAGTCACTTCGCGGATACGGCGGATGACATCCTGAGCCATGACGGGCGTTGCCTGGGTGTCGATAACCATCACGCTGTCATCGCCAATCACGATGCCCGTATTGGGGTCACCTTCAGCAGTGTAAGCATAGAGCCCTTCTGCCAGCTTGGTGAAGCTGATCTTCTTCTCTTCGGTATCGGCATGGGACGCGAATTTCTTGCTCATGATATCTCCGGTGCTATCAGGGTGATTCAGGTATTCATTGAATTGTTGTGTGCTTGAAGGATAGTTTCTAATGAAACTAAATGTCCAATGTTTCATGGACGAATCACTCTGTCTTTTGCATCGTATTGACGATAATTCTTAATAAATCAGGTGATTATTGCAAATTAATACTTAAGTATAATAAATAAAATCGTGAAATTGGTTGCAAGGGAGAGTATCTGTCGGCACTGTTCCACCTTATGATAGGTGCATTGCTGGAGCCTACATTCCCAGCTATCGTGCGGATTTTGGTCATCACCACTTCTGATAAACGGTGGCTTTAGGAGAAACAAAATGACGATGGATAAAGCAGACGGCGATGTGTCACTGGAATCTTCAGCCAGGGTAGAGCTGGATCTCAACCAATTTTTACCCTATCAGCTTAACCGTTTAGCTGACCGAATCAGCCAGGCGTTAGAGAAGCTTTATGCCGAGTCTTATGAACTCAATATTGCCCAGTGGCGTGTGCTTGCCTGGCTTAGCCACTGTGATGATTTAACCGCTAAGAAGGTCTGCGCTTACACCAATATGGATAAGGCTCGCGTGTCTCGCGCTATTCAGTCACTGGAAGACCGTGGACTGATAAGCCGCACGCCCTCACAGCAGGATCAGCGACTACATGACTTGCAACTGACGGACGCCGGACAAGCGCTACTCAATAAGTTAGTGCCCGAAGCCCAGGCGTGGGAGGCCGGCCTGGTGTCGACCCTGAGCGTTGGTGAATATCGTGATCTGCTTAATACAATGCGCAAGCTTGAACGGCAACTGGAGAGAATTGGCTAGAGGCTTGATGCTGGGAAGTCGAGCCCAGGTGACAGATCGCATTTTTGCCGGTGGTGTGTCGTTAGTGTATCGATAGATAAGATTTGTGTAACAAAAGAATGGGCGAAAAATAACCCCATATAGCCATTGATAGTCACACGAAGAAACAATGTTTTTGGTGTAAGTGTTTGTAGTTTAAGTTAATAATGTAAGTTAATACTTAAGTATTAGAATCTATTAGTTGATGGATCGTTGCATGATCCACGTATCTAAAGGCATTGTGATGAATAACGTGATTCGTATAATTTATATATTTCAATAATAAAGTATCACGTTAGGCGCAATGAGTGATTAACTAGCAATCTCACTCACCGCACGCATGGCTTATCAACATCATTCAACAAAAACGATGAGCGCTTTACCCAGTTCGTGACGACCAGAGGAAAGAGAAGTGAATAAAACAACAAACCTGATGATCGGCGCTATTGCCGCCGCAACGCTGAGCACCTCCGCCTTTGCACAAACGACAATCACCGTGAGTACCTGGGCTGGTCCCAATCACGGCATCAACACCATGGTATGGCCAACATGGAAAGCATGGATTGAAGAAGCCACTGACGGGCGCGTGACCGTTGACGTTGTACACGATCTTGGGCCTCCCGCCTCCCAGATGGAGATGGTCGCCGATGGCATTGCTGATGCCACTTGGGTGTTCCATGGCTATAACGCAGGGCGTTTTCTGGCCACTCAGTTACCCGAATTTCCTACCTTTGAAGACTTCTCCTCGGAGAACGCCTCTGCTGCTTATTGGTATACGCATCAGGAGCATTTAGCCCAAGCTGATGAGCATCGCGGCGTTGATGTGCTGGCTGCGGGGGTACATGGCCCGGGTTGGATCTTTAGTCGTGAGCAGTACCAAACTCTTGCTGATTTAGAGAACGAGCGCATTCGCGTCGGCGGCGGGGTCATGGGAGATCTCTCTAATGCCCTTAATCTGACCGGCGTGGCTTTGCCGCCAACCGGGGTCTATGAAGCTGGCTCTCAGGGCGTTATTGATGGCGCTATGCTGGTGCCGGAAGGCCTTAGAAGCTTTCGGGTAGCCGAGGTATTTCCCTATACCTTGACGGTGGATGGGGGCTTTTATCGAGGCAGCTTCACCATTGTAGTGAATCCGAGTATCTGGGATGAGATGTCTGCAGAAGATCGTGCCGCTGTGGAAGACGTCTCGGGTGAGCGGTTATCGCGACTGTTTGGCTACATGATGGATGTATCCGATGAGCGGGGCGTCGAGTTCGCCGAAGAGCAGGGTCATACCTTTACAGCCCTTGGCGACGAAGATCTTGAGACGCTGCGCGGTATCAGTAATGACCTGGTTGACACCTGGTCCGAGAACGTAAGTGAACGGGGTGTCGATGCTCAGGCTGCGCTTGATTACTTCCACCAACAGCTTGAAGAAGCTGCCACACAAGAGAGCGTGGCATCCTTAGTGCCACAATCATAATTACCCTTCGCCAAGTGGAGGGCGACTATGCAGATCCTGACGTCTCGCTGGTCAAATGTCGGTAGGGTCATGCAGCTGGCGCTGGAGGGGGTGGCGGGTGCCACCCTCTTTGCCTTGATGCTGCTGACGACTGCTGATGTAGTAGGCCGTTATTTCTTTAATTTACCTATCCTTGGAACCGTCGAGTTGACCCAGCAGATGCTGGCCGCTGTGGTGTTCTTGTCACTGCCAGTAGCATGCTGGCGTGAAGAGCACGTTAGCGTGGATCTCTTGGATGCCATATTCCCTGTGCGCTGGATATGGCTGCGCCAGATGATCGTCAACTTAATTATCGCCGTGGCTTTATGGGTGATCGCTACACGGGTTTGGGCACTTGGCGTGCGTGCTTTCGAGTGGGGCGATGTCACTGAGTTTCTACGCATTCCCGATGGTTACCTTATTTACCTGATTGCCATCATGCTGTTTCTTTCCGCTCTACTCACCCTCGGTCGAGCGGTGAGTTACCTCCTAGAAGGCGTGGGTGTGATTAAGTGCGGTGGCCCAGTCAGCCAGGGAGATAAGCATGATTGAAGCACTTTATGGGTTTGCAGCGCTGTTGATATTGGTATTCCTGCGCATGCCTCTGGCTTTTGCCATGGGGATCGTGGGTTTTGTGGGTTTCTACTACCTGACCGGTAACTGGAACGCGGCTGAAGCCATGGCGTCGCGCCGGGTAGTCGACACCGCTAGGGACTACGGTCTATCGGTGATACCACTGTTTATCTTGATGGGTAACTTGGTGTCCCATGCTGGGCTCTCTGATGCGCTATTCCGGGCCTCCAATGGTTTTCTTGGACACCGTAAGGGCGGTCAGGCGATGGCCACCATCGTGGCTTGTGGTGGTTTTAGTGCTATTTGTGGGTCGAGTCTTGCGACCTGCGCCACTATGGGGCGTGTTGCCATGCCCCAGATGCGCAAGTACGGCTACAAGGACTCGCTGGCGGCAGCCTCCATTGCAGCGGGCGGAACCCTTGGGATACTGATTCCTCCCAGCGTGATGCTGGTGATCTACGGCATCATTACTGAGACCAGTATCCGTGAACTGTTTGCAGCGGGCTTTATTCCCGGCATATTGGGCATTGTGATGTATCTCGGCGCGGTTAAGTGGGTTCTGTGGCGTGATCCCAGCGCTGGGCCAGCGGCCGAAAAAGTACCCTGGAACGAGCGCCTTTCGGCCCTAAAAAATGTGGGGAGCACCCTGGCGCTGTTCGTATTGGTTATCGGCGGCATCTATTTGGGTATATTCACCCCAACCGAAGCGGCGGGTATTGGCGCAATGGGTGCCTTTGTGATTGCGCTGCTCAAGCGTGCTTTGACGCCGACGATACTCATGAATGTCCTGATGGACACTGTGCGAACAACAGCGATGCTGTTTGCGGTGGTGTTGACGGCGCTAATCTTTGCTAATTTCATTAACCGCGCGGGGCTTCCCAATGACCTCCTGGCGTTGGTCACCGGGCTGAACGTGGCCCCCTTCGTGGTAATTCTCGTTATCTTGGCCATTTACGTACTGTTAGGCTGTGTATTCGAAAGCATGTCGATGATGCTGCTGACCGTGCCGGTCTTCTTCCCGGTCGTGGCGGGGCTTGGCTATGATTTGGTGTGGTTTGGCATACTGGTGGTTATCGTCATTGAGATTAGTTTGATAACGCCCCCTGTCGGTATGAATGTGTTCGTATTGCGGGCTGTATTACCGGACGTATCAACAGGCACTATCTTCCGCGGCGTTACGCCTTTCTGGGTCGCCGGTACCATACGCGCACTGCTCGTACTTATATTCCCAGCGATCGTGCTTTTTCTGCCGCAGTTACTGTATTAAAGCTACGCTATTAATACGGTGCTATTAACGTCCTTGCTAAACAAACGGCTGACAGGGTAAGCGCCCTGTCAGCCGTTTTTTGTATTACTTTTTTGTCTGGCTGTATCGGCTGAGGCGTTACTGCCGCTTGGCCACCAGCGTTAGAATGTCGTAGCTGGCGACCAGTTCATCGTTTTGATTGGTCACCGCTACGTCCCACATCACCACGCCTTGTGGGTGCCCATCGGGAGAAGTTCGGCCCTGATCAATCTTGCGCTTGCAGGTTAGGCGGGCGCGGATAGTGTCGCCGACCAACACAGGTGTAATAAAGCGCAGTGTATCCAGGCCGTAGTTAGCCAGTACGGGGCCTTCGCCTGGGTAAACGAATAGACCCGCAGCGGCAGACAGCACAAAGTAGCCGTGGGCAATGCGCTGGCCGAACTGGGTCTCTTTGGCGGCAATGTCGTCGAAGTGCATATAGAAGTGGTCGCCGGAAAGGCAGCCAAAATTGACGATGTCGGCTTCAGTGACGGTGCGGCGGTGGGTTAACAGTGACTCCCCAACCTGCAGGTCGTCGAAATAGCGGCGGAACGGGTGGACGTCAGTCTCGATCACCTTGGCGCCACGCACATATTCCTTTGTGACTGCCGCGAGCATGCTCGGAGAGCCCTGGATGGCGGTGCGCTGTAGATAGTGGTGAACCGCACGAATGCCGCCGAGTTCCTCGCCACCGCCTGCGCGGCCGGGCCCGCCATGCTTGAGCATCGGTAGCGGAGAGCCGTGGCCAGTGGATTCCTTTGACGCCTGAGCATCCAGAATCTGCAGGCGGCCGTGCTGGGCGGCCAGAATGGGGATCATTTCAGCCGCAATGGCAGGGTCTTTCGTGGTCAGCGTGGTCACTAAGCTGCCCTTGCCCTTGGCGGCGATGGTCAGGGCTTCGTCGATGCCGCTGTAGGGCATTAGCGTCGCGACGGGGCCAAAGGCTTCAATGTCGTGAGCGCCGCCGTCGTTCAACGGGTTACGATTGATCAGCAAGTGGGGAGTAATGAAGGCGCCGTTTTCAACACCCTGGCCGACAGGCTTAAAGCTGCCGTCTCTGCCGAAGACGCACTCACTAGTCTCTAGCAGTTGTTCAATTGCGTGGTTAACGTCTCTCAATTGGTCACGGGAAGAGAGCGCGCCCATGCGTACGCCTTCTTCATGAGGATCACCGACCACAATGTTGGCAAGCCGCGACTTAAGTGTGTTCGCCAATGCATCCAGATGCTCGGAAGGCACTAAAATTCGGCGGATCGCGGTACATTTCTGACCTGCCTTGGCGGTCATCTCCTTGACCACTTCTTTGGCAAAGATTTCGAACTCTTCGTCTTCCGGGCTAACATCCGGGGCCATGATGGCGCTGTTGAGCGAGTCCGCCTCGGCGTTGAACGGGATGCTCTTCGCCATGATGTTAGGGTGGCTTTTTAATTTGAGAGCGGTGTTTGCCGAACCGGTAAAGGTGACAAAGTCCTGCTCTTCCAGGTGATCCAGTAAGTCACCGGCCCCGCCGATAACCAGTTGCAGCGCTCCTTCCGGCAGCAGGCCAGAGTCGTTGATGACGCGCACGGCAGCTTCGGTCAGGTAGCTAGTGGCGGTTGCCGGTTTGAAGATACACGGCATGCCTGCCAGAAAGGCCGGCGCGAACTTCTCCAGCATGCCCCAAATGGGGAAGTTAAACGCATTGATGTGCACAGAGACGCCGCGGCGGGGCACCAGAATATGGGTGCCATTGAAGTGGTTATCCTTACCTAATTGGGTCACCGGGCCTTCATGGGCCACATTGCCGGAGGGCAGTTCCTTGCGGCCCGTGGAGGCGTAGGTAAATAGGGTGCCGAAACCGCCGTCGATGTCGATCCAGGAGTCGGCCTTAGTGCAGCCAGTGTGGTGAGAGATGGCATACAGCTCACGCTTACGCTCTTGGATATAGGCGGCCAGCGCTTTAAGAATGGCGGCCCGCTGCTGGAAATCCAATGCCAGCATATTTCTCACACCGGTGTTGCGGGCATACGCCACCGCTTCACGGAAGTTGAGCTCTTCTTGGTGAGTATGCGCAACGGTTGTGCCGTTAATGGCGCTAATCAGTGCTTTGGACTCGGTCTTTCCGAACCACTGGCCTGCGATGTAACTCTGTAAAACTGGCATTGAGCGTTCTCCCGCAAAACATAGACTAAGCCGACGCGGTCGCCGGCCTGGAAGTAGGTGGGTTAGGGTTTATACCTCGTCATAGTCAAGCACCACCCTGTCGCTGATCGGATAGCACTGGCAGGACAGCACGTAGCCGGCATCGATTTCGTAATCTTCCAGGGCGTAATTGGCGTCCATTTCCACCTCGCCTTCGATGACCTTTGATTTACAGGTAGAGCACACCCCAGCCTTGCATGAGAAAGGGATATCCGCGCCGTGCTCGTTACCTGCGTCCAGAATGCTCTGGGTATTGCGGGGCAGCTCGTATTCAATGGTGCGGCCGTCGATGATCACTTTGATATGCGAGGTTTCTGCTTTCACCTGGGCCGCTTTCGTCGCCTGGCGGCGCTTGGCGCCTGCTGTCGGTAGCCCGGTAGTAAACAGCTCGAAGTGCACTTTTTCCTTCGGCATTCCATGTTGGGTCAGAACACCACGCACGATCTCGGTCATTTCTTGCGGGCCACAGATAAACGCGGCGTCGAGCTTGGATACGTCTACCCAGCGGTCAAACAGGGCGTTGCATTTGTCGGCGTCGATCCGGCCGTTGTAAAGATCGATTTCCTGTTGTTCGCGGCTGAACACATAAATGATGTTGAGGCGTTCCAGGTAGCGATCCTTGAGATCCTGAAGGCGTTCGCGAAACAGCGTCCCCGTGGTAGAACGGTTGCCATAGATTACGGTAAAGCGGCTCTTTGGCTCGCTTTCCAGGGTGGTGGAAACAATCGACATGATCGGTGTGACGCCACTGCCAGCGGTCACCGCCAAATAGTGTCCTTCACGGCTGGGGTCGAGAGGCACGAAGAACTTGCCCTGGGGCGGCATCACTTCCAGGCTGTCGCCGGGCTGCAAGTGCTGGTTGGCAAAGGTGGAGAAACTGCCGCTCGGCACCAGCTTGACGGCGACTCTCAGCTCATGTTCGTGGACACCGGTGCAAATCGAGTAGGAACGACGGACATCCTCACCTTCGATGTCGCGACGTAGAGTCAGGTACTGCCCTTGGGTAAAGCGAAAGGCGTCCAGCAGGTCATCGGGAACGTCGAAAGCAATGGAAACGGCATCATGGGTTTCCTTGCGAACATCCTTGACGGTCAGGGCGTGAAATCGGCTCATGGGAAATGGTCTCGTCGTTTTACAGACACTTGAAATAATCGAAAGGCTCCAGGCAATCGCGACAGCGGTAGAGCGCCTTGCAAGCCGTAGAGCCGAATTCGCTGACGCGTTCGGTCGCGTTGCTGCCACATAAAGGGCAGGGCACTACCGGGTCAGACTGGCCGGTCAGGCTACGTTTGCTAGCACTTCCTACCGGTGGTGCGATGCCGTAGGCGCGCAATTTTTCGCGCCCGGCTTCGGTTAACCAATCGGTGGTCCAGGCGGGGGACAGGCGGCGCTGAATTAGCGGGTCTGAGTAGCCAGCGGCCACCAGCGCTTCATGGATATGCTGTTCGATGACTTCTGTGGCCGGGCAGCCGGAGTATGTTGGGGTTACATTGACCACCAGCCGTCCATCAAGCCAAGTGATATCGCGCACAATGCCCAGCTCAACCACACTGACCACAGGCACTTCTGGGTCGGGCACTTCCTGTAGTACAGCCAGCACGGCGTTGACATCGCCTTCGTCACCGGCGGGCGGCAGCCCGCTGCGGTCGCTGCCGATCAAGTCGCTGGAAGGCCAGTCATCGGTAAGCCTGTCATCGCTAGACGCAGACGGATGGTTACCAGACGGTCGCATCGGGATATGCCCTCGGCAGATATTGCATTTCCGCCAACAGAAAGCCCAGGTGCTCGGTGTGATGTCCGACTTTGCCGCCGGTATACATCCAGGCGTCGTAAGAAGGCCGCTCCAGCGTGGCTTCTTCAAGCACCTCTTCCACGGTCGCTTTCCAGCGAGTGGCAACGGTTTCCAGGTCAGGCGCGATGCCAGCTTCTAACATGGCCTGATCAATCTCGTCGCCCTGCAGTAGCTCACCGGTGAACTGCCAGAGGTTGTCGAGCGCTCGCTGCATGCGGGTGTGGCTCTCTTCCGTGCCATCACCCAGGCGAATCACCCATTCAGAGGAGCGACGTAAGTGGTACGTTGCTTCCTTAAGCGACTTGGCGGCCACTTCAGCAATGCGTGGGTCGCTGGCGTGAGTCAGCCCATCAAGCAGGTGTACGTGCCAGGCATCGAACAGGAACTGGCGCCCCATGATGTCGGCGAAGTCACCGTTGGGCTGTTCAACGAGCAACAGGTTGCGAAAATCCTGGGCATCGCGGCGAAAGGCTAAATAGTCGGCATCATGGCCCTGGACTTCCATTTCAGCAGCCATCAGTTCAGCAGCATAGCCCAGCCAGTTGCGGGCCTGACCGAAGAGGTCGAGGCCCACGTTCATTAAGGCCAGTTCCTCTTCCAGCGCTGGTGCCTTGCCGCACAGTTGTGCGTGGCGCTGGCCGAGTACCAAGTCGTTGTCGCCAAGGCGCAGTAGGTAATCAATCAACGGGGTTTGTGTTTTTTGAGCTGTGTTTTTCTGAGCCGAGCTTCGATGAGATATGTTTTGCATCGCTACCTCCCTTACATGTGGCCGACTTCTTTCGGCAGTTTGTAGAAGGATGCGTGGCGATAGACCTTATCGTTAGACGGGTCGAACAGCGGCTCTTTCTCGTCGGGAGAAGAGGCGGTGATTTCGCTGGCCGGAACCACCCAGATGCTCACCCCTTCATTGCGACGGGTGTACAGCTCACGGGCGTTTTCGATTGCCATGCGGCGGTCGGCTGCATGCACACTGCCGACGTGCTTGTGGTTAAGACCGTGCTTGCTGCGTATAAAAACTTCAAAGAGGGGCCAGTCAGCCATGAGAAAAGCCTCAGTGGTCAGAGGAGTCTCGTCTCGCAAGACTCCATGTTGTTTTAAAAGATAGCGTTTTAAAAATAGGGTTCTAAAAAATTGAGTTATTGCTTTTCATGGGTGCCCAAGCAGGCGTGGCCAGTTCAGGCTGCTCGGTGCTGACGCTTGGCGGCGTGGGCCACGGCGGCTTCACGTACCCAGGCGCCGTTATCGATGGCGCTGCGGCGTGCTTCGATGCGCTCGCGGTTGCAGGGGCCGTTACCCTTCACTACGTCGAAAAATTCCTGCCAATCGATTTCACCGAACTCGTAGTGGCCGGTCTCTTGGTTATATTTGAGATCCGGGTCAGGAGCGGTGCAGCCCAGCAGCTCTAGCTGCGGTACGGTTTGGTCGAGGAAGCGCTGGCGCAGCTCATCGTTGCTGTGGCGCTTGATCTTCCAGGCCATCGACTGAGCGCTGTTGGGAGAATTTTCGTCGGACGGGCCGAACATCATTAGCGAGGGCCACCAGAAGCGGTTAATGGAGTCCTGCACCATGGCTTTCTGGTCGTCGGTACCCTCTTGCATCATGGTCAACAGAATCTGATACCCCTGGCGCTGATGGAAGCTCTCTTCCTTGCACACGCGAATCATGGCGCGCGCGTAGGGGCCGTAAGAGGTGCGCTGTAGCGGTACCTGATTGACGATGGCTGCGCCGTCGACCAGCCAGCCGATAGTGCCCATATCCGCCCAGTTGAGTGTTGGGTAGTTGAAGATGCTGGAGTACTTGGCGCGGCCATCGTGGAGTTTGTCGATCTCTTCGTCGCGGTCGGCACCCAGGGTTTCCATGGCGCTATAGAGGTACAGGCCGTGACCTGCCTCATCCTGAATTTTGGCCATTAGCTGCAGCTTGCGCTTGAGGGTTGGTGCCCGTGTCAGCCAGTTGCCTTCCGGCAGCATACCGACGATTTCTGAGTGGGCGTGTTGCGAGATCTGGCGGATCAAGGTCTTGCGGTAGGCGTCCGGCATCCAGTTCTTGGGTTCTATTTTAATTTCATCATTGATGCGCTCCTGGAACTGGCGTTCCTCAGGGCTCATCTCATCGAGCGTTTTGAGTTTGTTAGAACCGGTTTCAACGAGCTGCGCGTACATAGAGACCTCCGCGGCGTCGATATATCAGGGAGTGTGGCTTATTTTTCCTAAAGTATAGTGATACGAAATATTTTATCAATAGGTATTTTTATGTGTCACTTTAATACTTTGTGATAACAGATGTAGATAGGGCTTGGCCTTAAAAGGAAAAAATAGCTAAAACAAGTGATTCAAAAATGCCTTCAGAGGGAAAAATTATTTACGCTAATATGCAGAACCTCTTTTGTGGACGCTAGGTGCGGCCTGAACAGTCGGATCGAAAGTAAGGCTCTAACAAGGGCTGGCGCTGCCGTTACTTGTGGCGCTAAATTTCAGTGGAATACTTGCCTGGCTGCTTTGAATTTCCAGCCCTTTAACGTGGGGGACGGCGTAGACTCGTGATCAATTCACGGCGGTGGGAGCCTGGTATCGTCAGGTCTATAGTGGTTGCCAGGATGTTGCATGCTGTGTCACTTCTGTTGGTAAAACAGAAAGTGAGTCAGCGCTGCTAACCTGTTGTGAAATGCTCTTCGCCGATGCGGGTCATTGCAATGAGAAAAACAAGGTAGCTGTATGCTCGAAACACAACAAGATATTAAGAAATTCTTTAAACATGATTTGAAGCTCAGACACCTCCGGATCATTGCCATGCTTGCCCAGTTGGGGCAGGTCAGTCATGTGGCGAAAGCAATGAACGTGACTCAACCGGCGATTTCTAAGCAAATCGGTGAGATTGAGCGTTCCCTGAACAGCCCAATCATTCAAAGGCAAGGTAACCGCGTTGTTTTCACCCCTATCGGCGAAAGGTTGGCAGCCCATGCGACTGAAATCGTACAATTAATTGAAAGGGCTGAATTTGATGTCGATGCTGTCCACCGGGGGTTAGGAGGCCACGTTGTAGTGGGTGTGGTCGCCTCACTTGCACCGACACTGTTGCCAGAGGCCATTAAGCGGCTCAAGGTAATTGCTCCTTCTGCAGTCGTTTCTATCACTGAAGGCCACTTTAATCAGCTATTACCTCTGCTGGAAAATGGCAATCTAGATATCTTGATAGCTCGGGCATGGGAGCCTTTCTTTCGCGAGGGTATCAGTAAAACCTCGATATTAAAGGAACCTATCCTGGTGGTAGCCGGCTCTCAGCACCCGCTTGCGGTGCGAGCAACAATCGAATGGAAAGACGTTGTAGCTTGGCCATGGATTAGCCCCGCAGAAGGGTCATTAGCGAGGCAGGCCGTTGACACATGCCTTGCCAAAGCCGGTTTAGCATTCCCTTCCAGTTATATCGAATCTACATCACTACTGCTCAACTTTGAGCTGATGCGGATCGCTCCGTTCATCAGCCTCATGCCTGAGTGGTTGGCCAGACATCATGCGGGAAAGGGAGATCTAAGTATCCTGCCGTTGCAATTTGATGAAATTCTTTCGGAAGCCTACTGCTATTGGAGAAGCAATTCATCTAATGCAACTAGCAAGCTATTTCAAGAATGCCTGGAGCAGGCAAGCCACCAGTCTCGTTTTACTTCCCATTGAGTCAGAATAAAGTGAAGCGCTCTCTTCGTATTACTGTTTGGTTATGCGAAGAGAGTAATTTGTCATTTGTCTGCCTTCACATCACTGAGTATTCTCAAATAAAGACAAGTATAAGTTCTGTTAGTAGCAACGCCTTCGGAGCCTTGTATGGCCTATGCTATCGTAGCTTTTTGTGTATTCCTGTTTTCGGGTACAGCATTCGCTTATCTAGTAGGTGCCACTGCAGTCATCGCATTTTTGACGACTGGCTATCCGCAATACATAGCGATACTTCCTCAACGTATCTTTGCTCAGTTAGATGTCTTTGCTTTTATGGCTATGCCCTTGTTCATACTCACCGGAGAGCTGATGAATCGTGCTGGTGTGATGGGGTCTCTGATCGATTTTGCTATGGCTCTGCTTGGTCGTTTCAAAGGTGGTCTGGGGCATGTCAATATTATGACGAGCCTATTCTTTTCTGGTATATCAGGTTCCGCGGTGGCCGATTCAGCAGCTGTATCCAACTCTTTGATTCCAGCTATGCGCGAACGTGGTTATCCACCATATTATGCAGGAGCACTAACCGCCGCTTCATCAATGATTGGGCCGATTATTCCGCCTAGCATCATTATGATCATTTACGGAGGGCTAACAGGCACCTCCGTAGCAGCGCTTTTTGTGGCTGGCATTTTGCCTGGTTTGCTACTGGCCTGTTTGCTCTTCGCATTTAATGCCTGGATAGCACATCGAGACGATCATCCCGGTGGTAGCACTATTGATATTCCTCCACTGTTCGCTAGCTTTAAAAGAGCGTGGCCTGCTTTATCTATACCCATCATTATCCTTGGCAGTATCGTCTTTGGGCTTACAACTCCAACTGAAGGCGCAGCACTTGCTGTTATTGCGGCTATATTAGTAGGTTGGTCGATGGGAGGGATGTCTTGGAAAGTGCTCTATTCAGCCGTGGAGGCGACAGCACGTTTAACAGGCTCTATCTTTATTATCATTTGCTCTATCGCAGTACTTAGTTATCTTGCAGGACTGCTGGGTTGGCCTCAATTATTGGCAGGCTGGATAGCCTCAATGGGGCTTGCCGGAAATAATTACCTTTTGTTACTTATTTTTGTGCTTCTTGTTGCCGGTATGTTCATGGACACACCTGTGGCACTCACATTACTCGTACCATTGCTTGTGCCTACAGCGCTGTTACAAGGTTTCAATCCGGTACATCTAGGTATTATGGTTTGCTTCAACCTTTGTATTGGATTGATAACACCTCCTTTTGGGAAATGTTTAATCGTGGTTTCGGGGATTGCGAAAATAAATTACTGGAACCTTGCTAAAGCAACACTACCCTTTATTGGAATACAGTTAGTAATATTGTTGATAATTGCCTTTTTTCCGAATATTAGTCTCTTGCTTCCACGGATATTCGGGTTCAACGTGCTCTAGATTAAAAAATCACAACTTCTATCGATAACAAGCATAATGGAGACACTGTATGAAATTGCTAAAGATTCTCGCAATGGCGTCAGCCCTAATTGCATTTCCTATGTCGGTTCTTGGTAGCGAAATCAAGGTTGCTCTGGATAGTCCAACGGACTTAGAAAGGTCAGGCTCCTATGTTTGGGCACATAATTTTACTGAAGCTCTCAAAGAGCGCGGCTTAAATGCTCGAGAAATACCTCGAGATGCTATGGGGGGAGAGGCAGAAAAACTCGACCAACTTTCAATGGGCCTGCTAGAAGTATCTTTGTCGGACGTAAATTCAGTCGCACGCATCGATCCGTTTATTTTCGGCGTACGTTTGCCTTATCTTTTTGATGGAGTGAGCCACATGGATCGAGCTCTCACTGAAGGTGATGTTCTGTCACGCATCAATGAAAATATTAAGCATGCTGGGGTTCGTTTATTGACGCTCGCACCGCTTGGCCCTCCCTCCGGTATTATCACAACACGCAAGGCTGTCACTCAGCCTGAAGACATGGCCGACCTGCGGATGCGTGCCATCGACGATGTACAAAACGCGCTCTATAGAGCTTGGGGCGGAAGCGGAACAATTGTTGCTTGGGGAGAGGTGGCGGCAGCAATGCAGACAGGTATTGTCGATGGCTATATTAATACTTCACTTGTCCCAATTATGTTTGGACAAACGGACATCATAAGCTATTACACTGATACTAATGTTATGAACGCTTTACGTGCGGTTCTGGTTTCTGACGACTGGTACCAGGGTCTGAGTGAGCAGGAAAGAAGTATTGTCGATGAATCCGTTGGTATTGCTAATCAGGCCAACCGGGCATGGCTTCAAGATATTACACCCAAGGTTTTAAACGAGCTTAGGGAAAATGGTGTGGAAGTAACAACATTGTCGGCAGAATCGCGTGATAGATTTCGTGAGTTATCTCGCTCGGTTTACGATCAGACGGAGCTGACACCCGCACAAGTCGAGACGTGGACTGATCTTGCCGAAAAGACGCGCTAAATCCAGTTGTTAGTTGCCCTATCCAGTTATATTAACCTGGGTGCAGGGGGCTTTTCTAGTGATTATGCTGAGCGTAAGGTGTATACAATATGTGCCGTTCAATAGTTATCCTCAGTGATTGTCTAGATTGGCTTGCTCGCCGAGTATCAGTATTGTGTTTAGTGTTGATGCTGCTATTCGTAGCAATCCAAGTGGTGGCTCGATACGCTTTTAACGCACCGCCATCATGGACAGAAGAAATGGCTCGTTACATGATGGTGTGGGGCGGGCTGCTCGGAGCTACGCTTTCTTTTAAGTCGAAAGATGACCCTGCGCTTTTTCAGGGGGCCATGCACTTTAAGAGCTTTCCATTGAGGCTGTTTTCGGCACTGTTGCGCGGTGTGGCAGTGCTCATCTTTTTTGTTCCTATTATCTATTTCAGTATCTTGGGGTCTGGAATGGATCCGTCACGTGGTTTTATCGCACGTCAGTCACAGATTAGTGCAGATACGTTGGGCTTTCCGATGTCATGGGTGGTGTTATCTGTGCCAATTTGTGCAGCTATTATTTTGGTGCATCTGCTTGCTCGTGCTTGTGAATCGAAAATTAGCAAGGAAGGATCTACTTTCTATCATTAATGATTTTCTATTAATTGTTAAGTGGAATTGTGGTTTTTTTAACTTTCTTACCCATGTTTTAAATGATCGTTGAGATAGTATTTTGATGTCAGTCATGCTGAAAAAGATAAAAGTGACGTTCTATTGATGATTGTTTTATGTATCGTAAAGATTTTTGTCATTGTTAATGATGGTGACTATTGTTTTTAATAAAAACCTGGTTATATCGGGTATTTCTTTTAATAAGTTACATAAAGGAAGGTGTTTGAATGATACCTTGTGATTTGAGTGCTACTCAGGCTCGTCGCCTGCTTTCTTCAAAACAGCTCTCTGTTGTCGAGCTTGCTGAGAGCTGTATCGCCCGAGCGGAAGCTGTGAACCCGGCAGTAAATGCTTTAGTTAGCTATAATCACGACTTAATGCTTACTCAAGCTCGCGATGCTCAAAGGGAAATCGACCAAGGTAAGCCTCTTGGTGTACTGCACGGTCTGCCATTGTGTGTAAAGGATATGGTCGATGTAGTTGGTTTTCCTACAACTTATGGTAGTGAGTTATATGCCGATAATATAGCTACGTCAGATGACCCGATGATCACCCAGCTACGCCAAGCAGGTGTCGTCATTATGGGTAAGACAAATAACCCTGAGTGGAGTGCTGGAGGAAATACTCGAAATGCGGTGTATGGCGTCACTGCGAATCCCTTTGATTTATCTCGTTCTGCAGGTGGTTCATCGGGAGGCTCGGCCGTGGCTGTTGCCTGCGGCATGGCACCTTTGGCGACTGGTTCGGATACCGGCGGTAGCCTGCGAAGCCCAGCGGCATTCAATGGTGTTGTTGGCTTTCGTCCCTCGCCTGGCGTAGTTCCTGGATCGCAGCGTTCATTAGCACTGCTTCCTTTATCTACCAGCGGGCCAATGGCACGGACTGTAGCTGACACCGCACTCATGCTATCAGCCATGATTAGACCTGACCGAAGAGATCCATGGGTATCGGTAGTTGAGGAAAAAAGCCACCATAACCCTGACTCTTACACGCATTTACCCTCTTCTGATCTGAGTAGTGCTAGAGTTGCGGTTACCCATGATTTTGGTTTTGCGATAACAGAGTCGCTTATTGCTGAAACCTTCCTTGATAAATTACATCGGTTCGGTCATGTATTTGCTTCCTTAGAGCACACCCACCCGGATTGCCATGGTGCAGATAGGGCTTTTTCAGTTTTAAGAGGATTGTTGTTTTCCGGCCATCATCGTGAGTTGGTTAGAAACCATCCAAGTAAGGTGGGCCCGAATATCAAGGCCAATGTTAAAGAGGGGGCTTCATTCTCTGCGTTAGATGTCGTGGAGGCCATGAATTTGCAGACCCAAATATACCGGCGCTGGCAAACATTTTTCGAACGGCATGATTTTATTATTGCGCCGACTACGACTATTAGTCCACGAAACTGGCATGAGCTTTACCCCAGTGAGATAGACGGAAAACCGATGGAAAGCTATTACCATTGGCTTTCAATGGCTTATGCGTCGACGTTGGTTGGCCACCCATCTATTACGTTACCTGCCGGACGGGATCTAAATGGTCTTCCTTTTGGTTTGCAGATCATTGGCCGCCGTGGCGAAGACCTGGCTACGCTTGCTTTTGCTCAGGAACTAGAAGCCTTGTTCAATACTATTCCAGAGCTCTCACGTCCTCAGGTCGATACTAAATCGCTTTGCAATGCCCAGCCACTGAGCTTCTCTGAAGGCTTCCTCGGCTTCGGTTAATTGATTTTCAATAAGTATCAGGAGATACGCTATGAACATGCCATTTTCTAAGTTTCGCGAAGTTAATGATCTGGTCATGCTTTCCGGAGAAGTTCCTTTAGATGAAGAAGGAAGAATTCCGGAGGGAATTGTTGCGCAAACTGATCTAGTAATGAAGCGCATTTCTTCAACACTGGCCCAGAGTGGTCTGGGGTTAAGTGAGATTGTATCAGTCACTGCCTATCTCACTGATAAAAGTGATTTTGAGCTTTTCAACAGTACTTATAAGAACTATTTTTCTGCGCCTTTGCCGGTTCGCACTACTGTATGTTGTGAGCTTTTTATCGATGCTAAGGTAGAGCTAACAGTGGTGGCCGCTCGTTCACTTTCAGCTTCACAAGCCTAAAGCTTAAAAGCCATGAATAATAAGTATTCGGGGGCTGATATCATTGCTCTAGGCTCTGTCTGAAAAGAGTTAACGCACGTCTTTGACCCGCTTGGCCTTACCCATCGAACGCATAACACTCTCTACCGGGCACACCTCGACCTGGGTGCTGATACCAATGTGCGTCTTGATGGCATGCTGGAGCTGTTTCGCGGCTTCTTCACAAGCCACGGGGTCGCGGGCGATGTCATGATGATTCGCCTCTACACGAACAAGCACCATGTCCATATTGCCTTGGCGGCTGACTTCGATCTCGTAGTGGGGAGAAAGCGATGCGATCTTGAGCAGTTGCTCTTCGATCTGGGTGGGGAACACATTCACCCCGCGAATGATCAGCATGTCGTCGCTGCGGCCAGTGATCTTGTCGATGCGTCGCATGGGGCGCGCGGTGCCCGGCAGCAAACGGGTCAGGTCACGGGTGCGGTAGCGAATCACCGGTAGGCCTTCTTTGGTCAAGGTGGTGAACACCAGCTCGCCGTATTCGCCGTCTGGCAGGACGTCACCACTGACCGGGTCGATGATCTCGGGGTAGAAATGATCTTCCCAGATGGTCGGGCCATCTTTGGTTTCCAGGCACTCCATGCCTACGCCCGGGCCCATTACCTCAGAGAGACCGTAAATATCGAGGGCGTCGATGCCCAGGCGCTGCTCTAAGGCTGTGCGCATGCTGTCGGTCCAAGGTTCGGCGCCGAAGATGCCAGTACGCAAGGGCAGCGTATGCGGGTCGATGCCTTGGCGCTCCATTTCGTCCGCGATGTTGAGCATATACGAGGGGGTGACCATGATGATGTCCGGCTCGAAATCACGGATCAACTGAACCTGTTTCTCGGTCTGGCCGCCCGACATGGGAATCACCGCGCAACCCAGGCGCTCGGCGCCGTAATGCGCGCCCAGCCCACCGGTGAACAGGCCGTAACCGTAGGCCACATGCACCTTGTCGTTGCGGCTGCCGCCGGCGGCGCGGATCGAGCGCGCCATCACATCAGACCACACATCAATATCGCTCTGGGTGTAGCCCACCACCGTCGGTTGCCCGGTGGTACCGCTGGAGGCATGGATGCGAACGATCTCGCTCATCGGCGTGGCCAACATGCCGAACGGGTAGTTGTCGCGCAAATCGGCCTTGGTGGTAAAAGGCAGTTTGGCGAGATCCGCCAGTGTCTGGATATCGTCGGGATGCACCCCAGCCTTGGCGAAAGACTGGCGGTAGAAGGGCACATTGTCGTAGGCGTGCTTCAGGCTCCACTTCAGGCGCTTGACCTGAGTGTCGCGCAGCTCGTCGACGCTGGCGGTTTCCAGGGGATCGAGAGTCGCGGTGTTGATACGCGTTGCGGGCTGATTCATCAGGGGGCTCCGATCAAGCTAGTTGTTATTGGACTAATTTCTAAATGCGCCATGGGCGATGAAATGGCTTTAGTAATGGGCTTATAAGCGCTCAATGATCAGCGCCTCTTTCATTGGTTATCTCCAGCGGCGGTGTCTTCCAGGCGGCGTACGCTGCCGCGAATTTTGTAGGAACGCCCGCGGAACAAGGCAACGGTATCGCCGTGCTGATTGCGCAACGTAATGTCGTAAATGCCGGTACGCCCGCGGCGGCTGCGCTCTTCGGCGGTGGCGGTGATCTCGTCGCCCAGCTGGCCGGGGCCGAGATAGTCGATACTGCAACCGGAAGCTACTGTGGCTTTGTCGTAGCTGTTGCAGGCAAACGCGAAGGCTGAGTCAGCCAGGGCAAACAGAAATCCGCCATGGCAGTTGCCGTGCCCCTGCACCATGTCCTGACGCACGGTCATGGTCAGTTCGGCGAAGCCGGGAGCCACGCGAGTAATGCGCATCCCCAGCCCTTGGCTGGCATGGTCGCGGGAAAACATTGCCTCGGCGCAGGCTTCCGCCAGTTGCTGCGGGGTCAGTTGGGAATCATGCATGGAAGCTTTCCTCGTATAGGGCTTCGAGCCGAGCAAACACCTGACGCTTGGCCCCAAGGTTCTCGACGATAGCCTCGATAACCAAACGGCTATCGGTCAAGGCATTAATGGCGCCTGTGCTGATGATGCTAATAGTGGCGGTAGAGAGAATGGCTGGCATATCACTCTCCCTTGAAGGTGGGGCGACGTTTTTCCATAAAAGCGCTAACGCCTTCGCGGTAATCTTCGCTGCGCCCAGCAAGGCGCTGAAGGTCGCGTTCCAGGTCGAGCTGTTCGTTGAAACTGTTATCGCTGCTGGCATGCAGGGCGCGCTTAATCAGCGCTAGGCCATGGGTTGGTTGAGTGGCCAGGTGGCGAGCCATGCTCATGGCTTCTTCTTGAAGCGCCTCATCGTCGACGCAGCGCCAGATCATGCCCCACTGTTCGGCGGTCTCGGCGGGGAGCTTGTCGCCCAGCATCGCCAGGCCCTTGGCGCGAGCCATGCCCACTAAATTAGGCAATGTCCAGGTACCGCCAGAGTCTGGAATCAAACCGATCTTACAGAAGGCCTGAATAAAGCTTGCCGAGCGCGCGGCCAATACGATGTCGCAGGCCAGGGCGATGTTGGCGCCGGCACCTGCGGCCACGCCGTTCACCGCACAAATGGTCGGGAACGGCATGTCTTTAAGGGCGCGCAGCATGGGGTTGTAACGTTTCTCAAGCGACTCGCCGAGGTCGGGGGCTTCTGCGCCGGGCGCGACGCTACGGTCGGAAAGATCCTGGCCGGCGCAGAAGCCTCGACCGCTGCCGGTCAGCAGCAAAGCGCGAACGCTTGAGTCTTGGCGCACGGCTTTTAGCACCTTGCGCATCTCGGCATGCATTTCGGTATTGAAGCTGTTCAAGCTTTCGGGGCGGTTCAGCGTGATGCAGGCGACGCCGTCTTTCACGCTGTAAAGCAGGGGCGCTTGGCTCATGGGTAATGTCCTTGTGTCAGTGCCCTTGAAAAGTGGCAGGTCGTTTTTATTGGAAGGCGCATGCCCTTTTCGCGGTCGGCGGTGCCCGCCAGTGACCGTTCGGCCTGTGATCCACAGGATGAATCTCTGCCGAGTATAGATTTATTTTGATACACATCAATATTATATGGGTGATTATAATGTGTCGCTTGTTGGTGTTGTTGGTAGTTTGTTATTTATTAACAATAACTTGTGTGACTTTTTTGCGAATATAAGATAATTGTTAGACGATGGTATAAAAAACCAAGGTCGTCTAAAAAACTGACTTACAGCAGGGTGCGTCGAGTTTTTAGATAGCGGTGTGCCCATTCTTCAGTAGACGGCGACAGGTAAAGTGTTTGATCTTTTGTTACGTAAAATATAATCTTAGTTGGTATTGCGTATCAAGATAGATTGAGCGCAGGAGCGCCCCATGACGCAATCAGCGCAGCAAAGGCGCGATAACCCTAGGTGGCTACACAACTGATGGGGTAGGGGCCGAACAGTTCGAAGAGCGGGCGGTGGGGGCAACACCCCACACGGCCAACCAAGCTAACGGAGAACGTTATGCCTTACTATCGACTTGAAGGGGTGACGCCAGTGGTTCACCCGACGGCTTATGTCCACCCAACGGCAGTGTTGATCGGGGATGTGATCGTGGGCCCCAACTGTTATGTAGGCCCTGGCGCGGTGATGCGCGGCGATTTCGGCCGTCTTGTGCTGGAAGAGGGATCCAACCTTCAGGATACCTGTGTTATGCACGGCTTTCCTGGCTGCGTCACCAAAGTTGAGAAGGATGGCCATATCGGCCATGGCGCGGTACTGCATGGGTGCGTGATTGGGCGTGATGCCATGGTGGGTATGAACGCCGTGGTGATGGATGGCGCCAACATTGCTGAGAGGTCTATCGTTGCGGCAGCAGCGTTCGTTAAGGCGGGCTTCGAGTGTGAGCCCCAGTCGCTGGTGATGGGGGCACCCGCAAAGGTTAAGCGCGCGCTGAGTGATGAAGAGTTCGCCTGGAAACAGCAGGGTACCCAGGAGTATCAGCGCTTAGTGGGCCGTTGTCGGGACAGCCTGGAGCCCTGTGAGCCGCTGGCAGAACTCGATGCTGATCGTCCAACCTTGCTGGCTGGTGATACTCAACCCAAGCAGCAGACGCTGGATCAGTCGCCACAGCCATAAGGTGCGTTATGCCCGATGTGACGGCTGATTAAGCAGTCTCGTTAGGCGTTCAATCCAGCCCGCCGAAGCGCTGGTAGAAGCTGGGGCCAGGGGCGGGTAGTGGGCCCTCGGCGGTTTCCAGATGTTGATCCAACCAGCGTTCTGCACGTTCGTAGAGCAAACGATAAAGGTTGCGGCAGAGCTGATGGGCGTAGCGTCCTTCCCACGCCGTGGGGAGTAGTTCTTCAGGCAGGAGGGGGTCGCGTAATTGAACCTTGCGATACTCGTGAATAAGCAAAGTTCGGGCAATGAAGCACTCTTCTTGGCCCAAATGGTTCTCTGTGTTGAGCGCGTTCCAAAGGGGGCGAAACTTAACCAGAAAACGTTGGTAGAGCTCGGCTAATTCGTCGAGGTTCCAGCTCTCTCTGACCTGGAGACGCAGCGGCTTACTGGTCATGGGCTCCATGGTCTGCGTTTGCATTACAATCGTATCGTCTGCTGCATCTAGTTCTTGCAAAGCCGCCATGGTCTCTGCACATGACAGCGTGGGATGCGCCAGCACACCCTGAGCAAAACTACCAAAGCCTAGCCATTCGAGCTCGTCACGAATCTGCTGGCGCCGGTCTGGGGGAAGCTGTGTCAGCAATACCAATGTCCACTGTCCCGACCAAGCTGGCTGGGTGCCGTGATAGACACGCTTGAAGGCTTGTTCGAAACGACGCCGACCAGGGCCACTCAACCGATAGTAGCTGCGACGACCAATCTTCTCTCCCCGTAGCCAGGTTTCATTGGTCAGCCGGTAAACCGATGTACGCACCAGCCGCTCATTGATACCGATGGGCTCCACCAGTTTCGATAGACTGCCTAACCACACAGTGCCGCCCCGCGGAACGATAGAGTCGCCATAGACGGTAATAATCAATGAACCGGCGCGAATTGGCCGACGCTTCTGGAAGTCATCAATAAGCGTAGCGACGCAGTCTTTAGCTGACGACATGGTGAAAGTTGATTCCCTTTGCGGTGAGGTTGTCGCTAAAAACGACAGAAAATATGACGAATACAAAAGATTATCGTATCACGTTTTTTTGTCGTTTGGCCTGAGACGATCCTCTCTTGATAGGAAGTCGCTGTGTCCACTTCCTGGCGTAATGGCGTCTATGAGCGCTGTAATGCTTTGCCAATTCAGGTTTTAAGGTAACCGTCCAATGTGTACATTATCACTGGAAGAATTGTGAAAAGTACCATGGCTATGACTAATAGCAGGGACGGTGTGTTTAATGCGATAAAGAGCCGCTTAGTTATAGTCTTCCGAAGGGGGTATGTGAAAGCTGAGGGTGCCCTGAATAGACCCTCTTTATGTGGATTAAGTGGGCGAAGAAAATAGCTGACTTAATCATGAGCTAGCGGAGCCAGCTCACTCTTTATCGCGACTTATCGGTGGAATTGCTTTTCGCGTTCGGGCTGCCAATAAATAGCATCGATGCGGAGCCGTGCTTCGGTATTGTTGGGTAACGGCCATTCGATGATGTCGCCCACTTTAAGGCCGATCAATGCAGCACCAATAGGTGCCATGACCGAAATGCCGTCCGCAACGCTTTCCAGGGAGTGCGGATAGACCAAGGTGCGAATCATCTTAAGCCCGCGGGTGAGGTCGGTGAAGCGAACCTGGCTATTCATGCTGACCACGTCATCTGGAATATCCTCGGGATCGCAGACTTCACCTCGTGCTAGCTCTTCCTCAAGTAGCTGAGCCACGGCCATGTCTTTCTCGGATGCATTGTCGATCAAGCGCTGGAGGCGTTCGGCATCAAGACGGTTAATAATAATAGCAGGACGTTGTCCCATGATTACTCTCCTTAGAAAGCAATAAGTTTAAACCAATAAAAAACAGCCCTTCCCCAATAAAGGAAGGACTGCGTGCTTTTTATAGTATAAGCGATTTATAAAATAAAGACGATCAGGTGACCCCTTGTTCAATCATAGCATCAGCCACCTTTCTGAAACCTGCAATATTGGCGCCTAGTACCAAATTGGTTTTATCACCAAACTCTTCGGCTGTATCGGCGCACTGGCGGTGAATATTGGCCATAATCTGTTTTAATTTTTGGTCGACTTTCTCCAGTGGCCACTGCTCCATGCTGCTATTTTGTGCCATTTCTAACTGACTGGTAGCAACGCCACCTGCATTGGCCGCCTTGCCGGGCCCATAGGCAATTTTAGCGTCTAGAAAAAGGTCGACGGCCTCTTTGGTAGAAGGCATGTTGGCCCCTTCACTGATACACGTTATGCCATTAGCGAGCAGAATCTCCGCATCGCTTTCGGTCAGCTCATTCTGCGTCGCGCAGGGGAACGCAACATCGGCTTGAATACGCCATACGGCATTCCCGCCCTGAGGGTAGTCACGGGCAGAAATGTAGTGCGCGTCAGGGTGCTCATGTAAGTAGGCTTCTAAAGAGGTGCGCTGCACTTCTTTGAGCTGTTTGAGTAAGCCTAAATCAATACCGTTTTCATCGTGAATGGTGCCACGTGAATCGCTGCAGGTGACTGGTTTAGCACCCAGTTCGTATAGCTTCTCAATGGTATAGATGGCTACATTGCCAGCGCCGGAAACTAGGCAGGTCTTATCGCGCAGCTCTTCTCCCCGGGCAGCCAGCATGTTTTGTGCAAAGTACACTGCACCGTAGCCGGTAGCCTCTTTACGGCCTAGCGAGCCTCCCCAATTAAGCCCCTTACCTGTTAGCACGCCCTCATAGTGGCCAGTGAGTCGTTTGTACTGGCCAAAGAGATAGCCAATTTCACGCGTACCGACGCCGATATCGCCTGCAGGTACATCGCAGTGAGGACCAATATGGCGGTAGAGCTCGCTCATAAACGCCTGACAAAAGCGCATGATCTCGTTATCTGATTTTCCTTTGGGGTCAAAATCGGCGCCGCCTTTACCGCCGCCGATTGGCAAACCGGTTAACGCATTTTTGAAAATTTGCTCAAAGCCGAGAAATTTGATGGTGCCCGAGGTAACGCTGGGATGGAATCGTAAGCCACCCTTGTAAGGGCCAAGGGCAGAGTTGAACTGAACGCGATAGCCTTTGTTGACCCGCACTTTCCCAGCATCATCTACCCAGCTTATCCGGAACATGATTTGTCGTTCGGGCTCGACTATTCGCTCAATAATGCTGTGGTGATGATAGTAATCACTTTGCTCAAGTAGCGGGCGCAGGCATTCGAGCACTTCTTCAGTGGCTTGATAAAATTCTGACTGTGCAGGGCTGCTTTTATTAAGGCGTGTCAGCGTATCGTGAACGTAGGGCATCGGAGCATATCATCATAGTTATTCAACAGAGTATTGGCTGGCCAGAGCGTTAGAATATTTAACTGGCAGCATGCTTCTGTGCATAGCCTATGCCGGTTCGGTATGGGCAAATATGATGGGGGGTTTAGACTAAAGTATGCGTTTGAAAGGTTCGCCTCGCTTATTTTCCACAATCTAATAAACGATGGATAAACGTTTTGAATTGGTTGATATTTTTGTATAGCGTCTAGATAGATGTGCTACCGGCCGGAAACCTGGTCAATCCCCATTTCTTCGCGGCAGCCTTCTATCGAAATAGCTATCAACAGCAGCGTAGACTCTTTTCGAACTATAATTAATTTAATAGAAGCGCTTTATCTATCGCTATAAACTCACTGGCCGCATTTATTAGCGATGCTGCCGTCAGTTGGGGAACGCCATAAACTTCGACTTTTTTGCCATGCTTAGCACGGATTTTTTGGACTAGTAGATCAAAATCACCATCGCCGGATACCAGCACGATCACATCTGCCTGTTCTGCGTACTCCATGGCGTCAAGCGCGATGCCTACATCCCAATCGCCTTTTGCGGAACCGTCTGACCGCTGAATAAAAGGCTTTAACTTCACCTCAAAACCAATCGCCCTGAGTATATTTTGAAACTCTCGCTGCTTTTGGTCACCTCGATCGATGGCATAGCAAACAGCTTTAATAACCTCTCTGTTAGCGGTTACTCGTGCCCAGAATTTGTTGTAATCAAAGTTTTTGCCATATGCTTCGCGCACGGTGTAATAGACGTTTTGAATATCAACAAATACGGCAACGGTGGTCATCAATTCGCCTTTTCAGGAACATATTAGAAGAAGCCGGGTTAGCTAACACCAGTCTAACACTCAGCCGGTTGTCGCCCTTCATCCGTTGGGCGCAAGGCTATAGAAGATCATTTTTGTACAATTATCGGTAGCTTTTGTATGAGTTTTTGATTTTGAATGTCGTCATATGTTGACCTATGCCAACCTCTACCTCGTATGCGCTAATGCGGCTTTGTCTCATTTAGTGAGATGAACTCGTGAATTTGTCTTGTTATGTTTTAGCTCACATAGACAAATAACGATAAACATAATGCCGGTAAATGAAAGCATCACCTCATCAGGCCCTACCACTCTCGTTCATGCCATGCAGATATTGCAGGTTACTGCACGTGGCGGCCACCGGGGTGCAAGTGTAGACGATTATCTGAATGAATTGAGTTTCAGCCGTCCTACTCTCTATCGGTTGTTAAAAGGTCTCAAGCAGCAGGGATTTTTACGATCTTCTCCCATTCGTGGGCGTTACCTGCTGGGTTATGAGCTGCTGGTGCTTGGCGCCCAAGCGGGAAATGGTGCTGGGTTGCGTGATTTGGCCCGGCCAAGGTTGCTGACACTCGCGCAGCGCTGGGGAGACAGCTTCTATCTGTTCGCTCGCGATGGCGTCAATGCCGTTTGCCTGGAAGTGCAGAACGGCGCTTATCCCGTGGGCAGCTTCGTTAGGGCGACGGGTGGACGTTTGCCGCTAGGCGTTGGCCAAGCGTCGATTGCCTTACTTGCCTACCTGGGGGCTGATGAGCGAAGCGAAATACTCAACCATAACGCTGAGCGACTGATAGACGAATACTCGATTGCCATCGCTGACATCGAAGCCGAAATTGCCCATCAACTGAAACATGGTTACGCCCGTGGAGTAGAAGGTTCTTTACTTCCGGAATACAGCGGCCTGGCCATTCCTATCCTCGATCATAGCGGTCACCCCCTGGGTGCCATGAGTTGTTCGATGCTCAAATCGCGTATGACGAAGCGCCATAAGCTGGACGTACTCCAAGGCATGCAGGAAGAAGTGGCTGCCATGGTCAATCAGGCCCATGGCCTGCTGTATCTGGATTAACTCTCTATGCCACACACTACGCACCCAAGCCATCAACGCCCTTGCGGCTGGAACGCTTGGCTAACCGAGCGCCAGCCGCGCCCCGCCTTAAGTGGTCAATCTGAGGCAGATGTCGTCATCATCGGGGCTGGTTATACCGGTTTTGCGGCAGCCTCGGCCTGGCAGCAGGCGCGCCCTGAAGACCGCATCAAAATCCTCGAAGCTGACCAGGTAGGTGAAGGGAGTCCAGGGCGTAACTCCGGCTTTATGCTGGAAATTGCTCTAGCCAACGATGCTCGCCCCGAAGAGCTTGAGCGCATGGAGAAGCTGAACGCGTTAAGCCGACAAACCATGGCGTTACTGCGCGAGCGTGTCGAACGCCTAGGCATTGACTGCCAACTCGAGCGTAGCGGCACCTATCGCGCTGCCCGTAGCACGATAGGCCAACGTGCCTTGAGCCAGTATGAGGAGTTTCTGAAAGCTGCCGGTCTGTCTTGCCAGACCTTGAACGGCAGCCAACTCGCTGAGCGAATCGGTACGCGCTACTACACACAGGGTATTTATTCACCGGACTGCTATCTCGTCCAGCCTGCAGCATTGATTGTTGGTTTGGCAGATTCATTGGAAGCCGGCATCGAGCTGCATGAGCACTCGCCCGCGACTCAAATAGTGCCTGATGGCAAGAAGTGGCGTGTGACTACACCCGAAGGCGAAGTAACGGCTGGACAGGTAATCCTGGCCAATAACGCTTTTTCTAGGGCCTTGGGTGCAGACCCTTCGCGGCTAACCGCTATTTATACCTATGCCGCCATTACCGATCCTTTACCGCAGCCCGAGCGCCAACGCATCGCCGAGACGACCTGGGGGCTGCTACCTGCACACCGCTTAGGCTGTACGCTGCGCACCACCGCTGACGGACGTTTGATGATCCGCTCACGTTACAGCTATGAACGCGAAGCCGATAACGCCCGTATCGAGGCCGAACTGAAAGTGAGCCTTGAGGCCCGCTACCCCGAACTTACCCCAGTGCGCTTCGACAAGGTTTGGGGAGGTACCACCGGGCTGACTCATAACGGCGCACCGCTCTGGGGCGCGATCCAGCCCGGGTTATATGTATCAGCGGGATGCAATGGCGGCGGTATCGTCAAGGGTACCTTCCTGGGTGATGCTTTAGCTCGCTACGCGCTCGGCCAACCGGTTGAGGATATTGCATCTTTATTCGGCAAAGCGAGCTGGATGCCGCCCGATCCTGTACGTCGGTTGGGTTTCTACCTGACCAGTGAAATGGAGCGCCGTAAGGCAAAAAACGAAACCTGACTCCACCCACCACTATAAAAAAAGAGAGATGACAATGGATCCTCAAGATCATATCGGGCTGCTGTCCGTCATGCCGGCGGCATTGGCCATCGTGCTGGCATTTGTCACCCGTAATACGGTTTTCTCGCTGGCTGTTGCTTGTTTCGTTGGGGTGATTACCCTGGGCAATGGATTGATGGGGTTTCCGACGCTGCTCAAGGAAACCCTGGGCACCACCAGCTTCTCCTGGATACTGCTGTTGGAGCTATTCATTGGCACGGTGATCGCTTTTTTCCAGCGCACCGGGGCGATTCAGAACTTTACCGCCTGGGTGGAACGCCGTGCCTTATCGCGGGTGCGGGTTCAATTGGTTGCCTGGGTGATGGGCATGTTCGTTTTTTTCAGCGACTACTTCAGCCCTCTGTTTGTCGGCAGTACTATGCGTGGACTGACGGATCGTTACCGGGTCTCGCGGGAAAAGCTGGCGTATATCGCTGACTCCACCTCGGCCCCGGTGAGTGTAATGGTGCCTATCACTGGCTGGGCAGTGTTTATCTCCGGTTTGTTGATCGGCATGGGCCCCATCGAAAATGCTGCCCAGGCGATGGGGGTATTTCTGCATGCCATACCTTTCAATCTCTATGCATGGCTATCGGTGTTGGTGGTCGGGCTGGTGATCGTGGGCGTCATTCCGCTCTTCGGGCCGATGCGTGAAGCTGAGCGTCGGGCTCAGGAAGAGGGCAAAGTGCTACGCGATGGGGCAGAACCGCTGGTGGGTGAGGAACTGACGGAAATTCCGCCTTATGAAGGAGCACGTACCAGCCTGTTTTGGAATTTTTTCGCCCCGGTGCTGGTAGTGATCGGCGTTGCGGTGGGCACCTTTATCGTGATGGACTCGGCCAAGACCATGGAGGCATTTCTGGCGGCTTCCGTGTTTCTCGGTATCGTTATGCGCCTTCAGGGCATTCCCTTCAACGACATTATGAAAACCTCGATGGCAGGGATGAAGGGAGTAATGCCAGCCATTATCATTCTGGCGTTAGCCTACTCGTTGAATCAACTTTCCAAAGACATGGGCACGGCCAACTATATCGTCGAAGCCACCGCTGGCTGGCTAACACCTGCTTTGCTTCCGGCCATGACGTTCCTTATTGCCGCCGTTATCGCTTTTTCCACCGGCACTTCATGGGGCACTTTCGCTATCATGATGCCACTCGCCGTGCCGCTCGCCTTTAACTTTAGCGGCGATATGGTTACACCGCTGGTGTATGCCACAGTGGCCGCTGTGGCGGGGGGCGGTGTCTTTGGGGATCACTGCTCACCCTTATCGGATACCTCTGTGCTCGCCTCGACCGGGGCCGCCTCTGATCATATCGACCATATCAAAACGCAAATTCCCTTCGCGCTAGCCGTCGCCTTGCTTTCCCTGGCTATGTACCTGTTGCTCGGCCTTACCCTGTAACGCTCTCCGCCCTGCGATAACAGAGAGAGGCCGTTGTCGTAGGGCTAACACCAATTTGATACTACCCTGCCGGGCGGCGCATCACGGTCATCAATATCCTTGGTCTGTCTACTGGTACGCAGCTGGATGCTATGGCAGCAAGTTAGTAAGTCGACCTTAGCTGGCTAAATTAATAGAAAGGGAGTGGCGAAAGCCTCAATGGCAGTTCTATTTAAATAAGCATTGATGGCTTAAACAGTTCCGTACGGTCGATGGATCGACCCGACAGCATGAACTCTCCCATCCCCCGGTAGTGCAGCGATTCTTCCTCATCTGCCGAAGGCGCTGCATGGGCTTTAACGACCTCAAAAACAAACAGGTTGTAGCGTTCAATCATGGCGTCATCGTGCAAGCGGCACTCGAAAGACGCATAGCACTCCTCTATCCGGGGCGCTCCGACCTTTTCTGACTTGCCTGGGGTTAGCTCAAACGCTTTGAACTTGTCGATCTCGCTTCCTGAACAGTTACCGATACCCACGACCTTATCGACAAGTGATGCCGAAGGAATATTGATCACGCATTCACCGCTGTTGCACACCAGCGCATGGGAGTGATTCCCGGCATCAATAACGCAGCCTAGGAGTGAGGGGGAGAACGCCATGACCATGTGCCACCCCATGGTCATGATGTTGGTTTGTTGTTGCCATTGTGATGACACCAGCACAATCGGGCCAGGTTCAAGAAAGTGCCTGACGTTGGAAACAGGAAAGTCCTTCTTTGCTATCGGGTGTGGCATAAATAACCTCCGATTAGATTAGCTAGGCAGTCGGACGGCGCATTAAGGTCATCAATACCCCAGCGCCAATCAAACTACCGGCGCCGCAGCGGTGTAAGAGGCGGCGAAACTTGGCGGTCATCAGCTGTCGGCTAGTGGTCGACAACAGTGTGTAGCCGAGATCTGAGATGACACCTATCACAAGAAACGTAGCAAACAGAATCGCCAGCTGGGGCGCCAGAGGTTGGGTTTGGTTAATAAACTGCGGCATGAATGCCATGAAGAATAGAATGCTTTTGGGGTTTAGCAGCGTCACCCAGAATGCTTTTGCGGTGCTTTGCTGAACGTTCACCCCAGAGGCTTCCAGGTCATTCAATTGGCCGGATTCACGCCACATCTTGATGCCTAGATAAAGCAGATAGAGAACCCCTAGCCATTTAACCATGGCGAATAGCTCCGCCGATGCCATCAGCAACGCGCCTACGCCGGCAAACGAAAGTGACATCGCCACCAGGTCACCCAAGAAAAAGCCAGGCAACATCGCCAGAGCAGCTTTGCGGCCTTGATTGATACCGGTCACTATCAGTAGAGCAACGGCGGGGCCGGGGGATGCGATGAACAAAAACGAAGCCAACACAAACGATAGCCAAAGCTCAATCGACATAGCGTTAATCTGCCTGTTGTTGAATTATTAACTTTATCTCGCCGTATAGTTGTAAGCCCTGGAGCGCCGCGTGGCAATTATGTTCAGTGGTCATTCTCTCACCTATGTGAGTGAGGGAAGATATGGCTGGTAGTCCTTGGTGGAGGCTTCCGTAAGCCTGAAAGCGGACATTCAACAAAGGCTGCCTGCTTAACTCCACTTATCGTTCTGATGATCACTGGAGATTACCCGCTACCTGTTCAAAATCTGCATTGCTCATCGCGGAAGTTGCGAAGACAATGCTCATAGCGACCTTGTATACATGCAGCCAATGGCAGTGGAGGACTCCGCATGAAAGCGTTGTCGAACATGGGGTTTGCCCTATTTGGAGCTGCGCTGGTGGCGATCAGTTACGGGCTTGCACGTTTTGCCTTTGGTCTGTTTGTACCTTCTATCAGTGCCGAGCTTTCGCTGACGTCTTACTTGGTCGGCATTATCGGGGCGCTGCCGTTTATTAGCTTTGTGCTTTCCACACTGGTCGCGCCGCTTGCCGCTGATCGGCTCGGTGCGCGCAACTTAGCCATTCTCTCTGGGTCTTTCGGTGTTGGCGGTTTAGCATTGATCAGCCAGTCGTCAGACGCGCTATCGCTTGGTATTGGTGTGTTTATCTGCGGGATCTGCACTGGTTTAATGATGCCCGCGCTGGCCGCTGCGATGCAGGCGCTGGTGAGCCGTGCAATGCATGGGCGCGTCAGCTCGATTATGAATGCCGGTACTAGCATCGGTATTATCGTGGCGGTACCGACCGTTGTGTTCTTGTCGGATGCATGGCGACTGACCTACACGATATTTGCTGCTCTTACCGCTATGGGGGTCGTGGCGGCATGGTACTTCATCCCTTCAGTGTCACGGGTCATTCCAGCCAACGCTGCACCACCACCGCCCATCACTAGGTCGCAATGGTCGCGCCTCATTCGGCTTACGATTTTTGCCTTCGCAATGGGCTTTGTATCTGCGCCGTACTGGCTTTTTGCTCCCGATCTGGCGGTTACCCTTGGCGCGCTCTCTCCAGGGCACACCGGTTGGCTATGGTTCGCGGTAGGTATCGCCGGGCTCGGCGGTGCCGTGATAAGTGATTTGGCCGACCGTAATAATCCACCCATCACCCAGGCGTTGATGTTGATGATGCTGTCTTCAAGCTTGGCGTTGCTGGCCGCTAGCCCTAGCCAATTAGCGCTGGCGATATTTTCCGCGATGGTTTTCGGTCTCGCTTACATGAGCTTAACGGGGCTGTACCTGATGACCGGCATCCGACTGCTGCCTGGGCGGTTATCGATGGGGCCGGTATTACCCTTTATGGCCTGCGCGCTTGGGCAGGCGGTGGGCTCGCCGGTGATTGGTGTGCTGGTCGACAGGCTTGGGTATGCGGATGCGTTTTCGATCTTTTCGGTGGTCGGCATCCTGGTCGCGGTGCTATCACCGCTTTATCCGGGCCATATCGACTATTTGACAGAAGAAGAGCCGCAACCGACAGAGGTTGAAGATACTGGCCTTCAGGCCGCTTACGATCATCAACTGCTGGATGAAAACGGTGACCCCATCAAACCTGTTGCTGAAGATGCCGAGGCCCCTTAGCTGAGTAAGCTACTAGCCAGCTTAGGCGCTTGGCGAGAGGCTGCATTGCATTATCCTCCGTGACCTTACAAAGGTTTCGGAAACGACCTCCAGTGTTGCATTTGCGACGGAGAGCCAAGTTCGCGCAATCGTTTTGTCGCTATCCGCCCTATTCGTGCCAATATACGACCAAAGAGCAATGCCACCCCTGAACTAGTGAGTATTCACGCTAGTAAAGGGAAACTAAAAGACGCCAGCGACGCCTACATACTAATAAGAAAAAAAAAGATGATTAAAAGGTGACGGAGGGTAAAACCATGACATCAAATCTAGCAAAAGACCCGGCAGCAAATACCAATCGTGCGGGCGAACCGCAAACCCTTGGTTTTCTACTATTAGATAATTTCACACTGATTTCCCTGGCGTCGGCGATAGAACCTTTACGGATGGCCAATCAACTGGCCGGTCGTGAGTTGTATCGCTGGTTTACCCTGACCCAAGACGGTCTGCCCGTACGCGCCAGCGATGGGCTGCAGGTGACTCCTGATGCCTCTATGCAGACCCCGCTCTCGCTTGAGTGGGTGGTCGTTTGTGGCGGGGTAGGTCCGCAGCACAGCGTTACCCGTGACCACATACGCTGGCTTCAGTCGCAGTCACGCCAGTTAAAACGATTAGGCTCGGTATGTACGGGCAGTTGGGCGCTAGGGCAGGCCGGATTGCTGGATCACTATGAAACCAGTGTGCACTGGGAGTGTCTGGCCTCCATGCAGGAAGCGTTCCCCAACGTTATTCTGACCCCGCACCTTTTCTCTATTGATCGTGATCGATTCACCGCTTCAGGCGGCACAGCGCCGCTCGATATGATGCTCAACCTGATTGCTCACGACCATGGGCGCGAGCTTTCGGCAGGCATTTCCGAGATGTTTATCTATGAACGCGTGCGTAACGAGCAGGATCAGCAGCGGGTACCTCTTAAGCACGTGCTGGGCACCACTCAGCCTAAGTTGTTAGAAATTGTGGCGTTGATGGAATCCAACCTTGAAGAGCCCATCGAGCTCGACGAACTGGCAAGCTATGTGAATGTTTCACGGCGCCAGTTGGAGCGGTTGTTCCAGCGCTATTTGCTTTGTTCACCGTCTCGCTATTACCTCAAGCTGCGTTTAGTGCGCGCTCGTCAGTTGCTCAAGCAAACGCCTCTGTCGATTATCGAGATTGCTTCTGTTTGCGGTTTTGTGTCCACGCCCCATTTTTCCAAGTGTTATCGTGAATATTTTGGTGTGCCGCCGAGAAATGAGCGCTTGGGTGTGCACGACCGCCAAGGAAATAACCAAACTAAATCGCCATCGTTAATCAAACGATGGGGAGGCGAGCCTTATAAAAGCGAACCTCTTTCGAGTGCCCAGCAGGCGCTTGCCTATGCCCAGGGCGAGCCTACTTTTGCCAGCGTGCCGCTCTTGAACTGAGACTCACTGGGTAACCAACATTTGAAACGTGCTGCCCGCCTTCGGGGAGCGCGTTTTTTTATGAACACTACTCACTATTTTAATATTACTCCGCTGCAGTGCTTGCAGGAACATGTTTGCAGGAGCATGAGTAGTTGTCGTGTTCACGACACGATGACGCTTTTGGAATTTCCGCCGTCGTTTCCAAGAGCAGCTAAACCCAACGTCAGCGCTATGCTCGCTACATTAACCAATGTTGGAGCTTAGCTATGACCCCCTCTGAACTGCACAATGACGCTATCGTCATTGATGGCCTGATCATCGCCAAATGGAATCGTGAGTTGCTTGAGGACATGCGTCGCGGCGGTCTTACCGCTGCCAACTGCACCGTCTCCGTGTGGGAGGGGTTTCAGGCCACGGTCGATAATATCGTCAAATCCAACCAGCTGATGGCGGAGTGTAGCGACCTGGTGCGCCCTGTTCGTACCACTGCTGACATCACGCGGGCGAAAGAGGAGGGCAAGACCGGCATCATCTTTGGCTTTCAGAATGCTCATGCTTTCGAAGACCAAATTGGCTACGTAGAGATTTTCAAGCAGTTGGGCGTGGGCATCGTGCAGATGTGTTACAACACCCAGAACCTGGTGGGTACCGGCTGCTACGAGCGGGATGGCGGCTTATCCGGGTTTGGCCGTGAGATCGTCGCCGAGATGAACCGCGTGGGTATGATGTGCGACCTCTCCCACGTTGGTGCCAAAACCTCCGAGGAAGTCATTCTCGAGTCCAAAAAACCAGTCTGTTACTCCCACTGCCTGCCCTCCGGCCTCAAAGAACATCCGCGCAACAAATCTGATCAAGAGCTGAAGTTCATTGCCGACCACGGCGGTTTTGTTGGTGTCACCATGTTTGCGCCGTTCCTCAAGAAGGGCATTGACTCCACCATCGAAGACTACTGCGAGGCGATCGAGTACGTCATGAATATCGTCGGTGAGGACGCTATCGGCATCGGTACCGATTTCACCCAAGGGCATGGTCAAGAGTTTTTCGAGTGGTTGACCCATGACAAGGGCTACGCCCGTCGCCTCACTGACTTTGGCAAGATCATCAATCCCAAAGGGATCCGCACCATTGGGGAGTTCCCTAATCTCACCGAGGCACTTCTTAAGCGTGGCTTAAGTGAGACTCAGGTGCGCAAGATCATGGGCGAGAACTGGGTGCGTGTGCTTAAGGATGTGTGGGGCGCCTGAGGATACCGCCATAGCAAGGGACGGGCGCCAGAGGTAAAGCCGCAGTAGTGCCCTGACACGCGGCTTTACCGGCGATAGGCCTACGAGGGGGCGCTGTGAATCCATCCCTGGACGCTACTTTTGCCATCCATGGCAAAAGACCCCCTCTACGGCCTATCCCCGGCGTCGCTTCCCTTGCAGAACGGCTGCTTAGCTACTTCATAACAATCAGCAAGATTTGAGGAATACAACCGTGACCAAACTGGCCCCCGCACTGCCCATCGAAGTGGATAGCGAAACAGGCGTCTGGACGACCGATGCGCTGCCTATGCTCTATGTGCCACGGCACTTCTTTATCAATAACCACGTAGCCGTAGAAGAGGCGCTAGGTGCTGAGAAGTATGCCGAAATTCTTTATCACGCAGGCTACAAGAGCGCCTGGCACTGGTGTGAGAAAGAGGCCGAGCTACACGACATTAGCGGAGAGGCGGTATTTGAGCACTACATGACCCGCCTTTCCCAGCGCGGTTGGGGGCTATTCATTACTGAACAGATCGATCTCGACTCGGGCACTGCCCAAGTACGACTTGAGCACAGCGCTTTTGTTTACCAGCTTGGCAAAACCGGGAACAAGGAAGAGTACATGTTCACCGGTTGGTTCGCCGGGGCCATGGATCAAATCCTCGCTGCCTGCGGAAGTTCACTGCGTACCGTTGCCGAGCAGACGCAGAGTGCAGCCGAGCCTGGCTGTGATGTAGGCATCTTCGCCGTCCAGCCGCTGACCGACGCTGCCCGCTAACTGGGGTACGAGGAGAGACAAACATGGCATTCGACGCAATTTTCGAGCCGATAGAGATCGGTAAGCTGACCATCCGCAACCGTGTGGTCAGTACCGCTCACGCTGAGGTGCATGCCACTGACGGCGGTATGACCACTGAGCGCTACGTGGGGTACTACGAGGAGAAGGCCAAAGGTGGTTGTGGTCTATGTATTTGCGGTGGCTCATCGGTGGTGTCCATCGATAGCCCTCAGGGCTGGTGGAGCTCGGTAAACCTTTCCACCGATCGCATTATTCCGCACTTCCAGAATTTGGCCGATGCCGTGCATAAGCACGGCGGCAAGATCATGATCCAGATTACCCATATGGGACGCCGCTCCCGCTGGGACGGTTTCGACTGGTCGACCCTAGTATCACCCTCCGGTATCCGCGAGCCGGTGCACCGCTCGACCTGTAAGACCATTGAGGAAGAAGAGATCTGGCGTATTGTCGGCGACTTTGCCCAGGCCGCGCGCCGGGCAAAGGAAGGGGGCCTCGACGGCGTCGAACTCTCTGCCGTGCACCAGCATTTGATCGATCAGTTCTGGAGCCCACGGGTCAACAAGCGTGAGGACGAGTGGGGCGGTAGCTTCGAGAACCGTATGCGCTTCGGTATGGAAGTGCTTAAAGCCGTGCGTGCTGAAGTGGGCGACGACTTCTGCGTCGGCATGCGCATTTGCGGCGACGAGTTCCACCCGGACGGTCTTTCTCACGACGATATGAAGCAGATCGCCGCCTACTACGATGCCACCGGTATGGTGGATTTCTTCGGCGTTATCGGTTCTGGCTGCGACACTCACAACACCCTGGCTAACGTTATTCCTAATATGTCCTACCCGCCGGAGCCGTTCTTACATCTGGCGGCGGGGATCAAGGAAGTGGTGAACGTGCCTGTGATCCACGCCCAGAACATTAAAGACCCCAATCAAGCCCAGCGTATCCTCGAAGGGGGCTACGTAGACCTGGTGGGCATGACCCGGGCACATATTGCCGACCCTCACCTGATCGCCAAGATCAAGATGGGCCAGATCGATCAGATCAAGCAGTGCGTGGGCGCTAACTACTGCATCGACCGACAGTACCAGGGCCTTGACGTACTGTGTATTCAAAACGCCGCTACATCCCGTGAATACATGGGGTTGCCCCACATCATTGAGAAAACCGAGGGCGCCAAACGCAAAGTCGTCGTGGTGGGCGGTGGCCCTGGTGGCATGGAAGCGGCGCGCGTCGCCGCCGAGCGTGGCCATGACGTCACGCTGTTTGAGGCCGCTGACTCCTTGGGTGGGCAGATCACGATTGCCGCCCAGGCACCCCAGCGTGACCAGATCGCCGGTATCACCCGCTGGTTCCAGCTGGAGCTGGCGCGGCTAAAAGTCGACCTGCGTCTGGGCACCCGCGCCGATGAGGAAACGCTGCTCGATCTGCGCCCGGATATCGTGGTGCTTGCCACCGGTGGCCAGCCCTTCCTTAGCCAGCACCCCGAGTGGGGTTACTCGGAGAATGCTGAGGAGAGCCTGGTAGTCAGCACCTGGGATATTCTCTCTGGCAAAGTGGCACCAGGTAAAAACGTGTTGATTTATGACGCCATCTGCGAGTTCTCCGGCGTCTCGGTGGCGGATTTTATCGCCGATAAGGGCGCCAAGGTGGAGATCGTCACCGACGATATCAAGCCCGGTGCGGCGGTGGGCGGTACCACCTTCCCCACCTACTACCGCAGCCTCTACGAGAAGGAGGTGATCATGTCCTCCGACCTGATGCTGCATAAGGTTTACCGCGAGGGCGATGGCTTGGTGGCGGTGCTCGAAAACGAGTACACCGGGGCTCTGGAAGAGCGCGTGGTGGATCAGGTGGTCGTTGAGAACGGTGTACGCCCTGATGAGGCGCTTTATTACGCGCTTAAAGAGCAGTCCCGCAACAGAGGGCAGGTGGATCTGGAAGCACTCTATGCAATCCAGCCGCAGCCTTGTCTGAGCGAGTCAGGAGATGGTTTCCTGCTGTTCCGGCTAGGCGACTGCACGGCACCGCGTAACACCCATGCGGCCATTTACGACGCCCTGCGAATCTGCAAGGACTTTTGACTTAGGCGAAAGCCAACAATAATGCGGGGCGCCAGAGCAGCCCCGCCGCCGAAGCCAATGGCACCAAAGATGAGGTGAGCACCATGCTCGAAACGCTCTTGCCGATACTGATTTTTACTGCCCTGGCCCTGGCAGTAATCGGCGCTGTACGCCGTATACGCCTGTGGCGTCAGGGGCGCCCCTCGCGGGTGAGCCTGTTCAAGGGGTTGGTGGCCCTGCCGCGCCGCTATTTGGTGGATCTGCACCATGTAGTGGGGCGTGACAAAATGATCTCCAACACTCACGTGGCCACCGCCGGTGGCTTCGTGGCCGCTGCCGTGTTGATGATCCTGGTGCACGGTCTGGGGATCGCCAATCCACTGCTAGGCGGATTACTGCTACTGGCTAGCGCCTCCATGTTCGTCGGTAGCCTCTTCGTGGCGCGGCGACGGCTTAACCCGCCCGCTCGGCTCTCCAAGGGGTCCTGGATGCGCCTGCCCAAGAGTTTGATGGCGTTTTCGCTAGGCGTTTTCCTGATCACCCTACCCACGGTGGGCCTACTGCCCGAAGGCCTGCTTGAAGGCAGTGGTAGCTGGCTTTTGGCGCTGGTATTAGCGGGCGTCGTGGCCTGGGGCCTGGGGGAGATGTTCTTCGGCATGACCTGGGGCGGGCCCATGAAGCACGCCTTCGCCGGTGCCTTGCACCTGGCCTTCCATCGTCGCGCCGAACGCTTTTCCACCAAGAAAGGGGGCGCTGGCCGATCAACGGGCCTTAAGGCGCTAAACCTGGAGGATGAAGCGGCGCCCCTCGGGGTAGAAAAGCCTGCCGACTTTACCTGGAACCAGCTGTTGGGCTTCGACGCCTGCGTGCAGTGCGGTCGCTGCGAAGCGGTCTGCCCCGCGTTTGCCGCCGGTCAGCCGCTCAATCCCAAGAAGCTGATCCAGGACATGGTGGTGGGTATGGCGGGGGGCAGTGATGCTGCCTATGCTGGCTCCCCGCACCCTTCACAAGGGCTTGGGGGCAAGCCGGTAGGTGAACACGCAGGCTCTCCTCATGGGCCCATTGTGGCGCTGCAGGGGAAGGCTCTGGTCGACGCTGATACCCTATGGTCGTGTACGACCTGCCGTGCCTGCGTGGAAGAGTGTCCGATGATGATCGAGCACGTGGATGCGATTGTCGATATGCGCCGCCACCTGACCCTGGAGCGTGGCAAAACGCCCAACAAAGGCGCCGAGGTGCTCGACAATTTGATCGCCACCGACAATCCCGGCGGTTTCGATCCTGGCTCGCGGCTCAACTGGGCGGCGGATCTTAGCCTACCGCTCATGGCAGATCTTAAGCAGGTCGATGTGCTGTTGTGGCTAGGGGATGGCGCCTTTGATATGCGCAACCAGCGCACCTTGCGTGCACTGGTCAAAGTGCTGCGCGCCGCTGAAGTCGATTTCGCGGTGTTGGGTACCGAAGAGCGCGATAGCGGCGACGTGGCCCGGCGCCTGGGCGATGAGGCGACGTTCCAATCCCTGGCGAAGCGCAATATTGCCACCCTGGCTCAGTATCGCTTCTTGCAGATTGTTACCTGCGATCCCCACAGCTTTCATGTGCTGGGCAATGAGTATGGAGAGCTAGGCGGGCATTACGAGGTACGTCACCATAGTACCTTTATCGCCGAACTGTTTGATGCTGGTCGGTTGACCTTTGCCTCTTGGAAAGGCGGCAGCGTCACCTATCACGACCCGTGTTACCTGGGGCGCTATAACGGTGAATACGAAGCACCACGCAACGTGCTTAAGGCGCTGGGCATCGAGGTCAAGGAGATGGAACGCTCCAGTTACCGCTCGCGCTGCTGCGGCGGCGGCGGCGGGGCACCGATTACCGATATTCCCGGCAAGCAGCGGATTCCCGATATGCGCATGAATGACGTCAAAGAGAGCGGCGCCGAGCTAGTCGCAGTGGGCTGCCCTCAATGTACCGCCATGCTGGAAGGGGTGGTGGATGCCAGCGCCGAAGTGCGCGATATCGCCGAGCTGGTGGCCGATGCCCTGGTAGAGCGTCCCGCAGGTGATGCGTCTGATGGGCCCCGCCGACCTGCTGCAACGACGACGGCTGAAGAGGTGACCGTATGAGCGAGATTATTCGCCGCGACCCACGTCGTGAGTGGATCGCCCGAAATCGTCTGCACCCCGACAACGCCGCGGTGCTGGCCTCCCTGGGTGTAAACAGGGGCGGCGGAGCGGTCAGCGAATGGATGGGCCCCAACGGCGTGGTGCGCAAGGATCCTCGTGCCATCGGCTTTATCGGCCCCAATGGCGTCAAACGGATTGACCGCAGTGGCCTCCAGCAAGGGGGGCAGGCCACCGCGACCACCACGGCGGCCCGCGATAGCCGCCGCACGGTGACCATTGATCAGCCCGCCTTCCTGGTGGCCGTGGTGCCCGACCTGACCGGCGGGCGTCTCTCCGGACATGACAAGGATCTGCTGGGCCTGGCCCGGCGTGTGGCGGATGCCGACGCCGAACAGCCCGGCGCTGTGGTGGCGATCCTATTTGGTGAGTATAAGGGCGAGGGTGGCGGCGAGCTTAAGGAGCGGGCGCTGGGCGAAGCTGGGATCGATCGCGTCGTGCATCTTGATGATGAGTTTTACGCGGGGTTTGCGCCTGAAGCGCGTCTGGCGGCTTTAAGCGCCGTCGAACGGGAGATGACGCCGCGCTTCTGGCTGTTGCCAGACTCACCCCTGGGCGGAGCCGATCTGGGGCGGCGGCTTGCCTTACGCCTGGGTGAACGCGCTGCCACCGGGGTGTGGCAGGTGGAAGCTGATAATGAGGCCACTTTGGGTTGGCGCTGCACGGCCCGTGGTGCCGCTGGGAGCCTGGATATCCAGCGCCCTCTGCCGCGGGTTGCGCTGGCGCTGGCCGAGTGCGCCGAGCCGGTGGACGAGACGCGTCACGCGGCCGAGCACCTGAGTCTGGTGGCAACAATCCCCACCACCCTATCGCGTATAGAAGACCTGGGGCAGGTGGCCGTGGATCCCGCTGGCGTGGCGCTGGCCGAGGCTGAGTTCATCCTCTCCGGTGGCAACGGCGTCAAACAGTGGGACGCCTTCCACCATGCCGCGAAAGTCCTCGGCGCTACCGAAGGGGCGTCCCGTGTCGCGGTGGACGACGGCTTTATGGCCCGCGACCGTCAGGTAGGCGCGACCGGCACCTGGGTCACCGCTCGAGTCTATATGGCGGTGGGTATTTCAGGCGCCATCCAGCACCTCCAGGGCATTCAGCGCTGCGACAAGGTGGTGGCGATCAATCTCGATCCGGGGTGCGACATCATCAAGCGCGCCGACCTGGCGGTGATTGGCGACAGCACGCAAATTCTGGCCGCGTTAGTGGCCATGGTGGAACAGCAGCGGGGAGGTCAGCGCGATGCAGCCTGATCTACACCAAAAGCAACAACAGGGAATCGACGTGGCGGTGCTGGTCTCCATCGGCCGTCACCCTACCACCGGCCGTGCGAGGCGTGCTGAACAGGACGCACGGGGCCTGGAGCTTGCGCTGGCCATAGAGGCCGAGCTGCCGGGCACCCGGATCAGCATGCTCCACGCGGGTTCCCAGGACGATAGCAGCGAAGCGGCTCTGCGCGGCTACCTGGGCATGGGGCTCGAGTCCATGACCCTGCTCGAACAGCCCGAGGGCAGTGACGCCATTCCTGCTCTGGCGGCACACCTGGCCGCTACCTCGCCTCAGCTAGTGATCACCGGCGCCCGGGCAGAGCGCGGTGAAGGCTCTGGGCTTTTGCCCTATGCGTTGGCAGAACATCTCGGCTGGCCATTGGTTAATAGTTTGGCGTCGGTAGAAAAGGTGGAAAATGGCGTGGTAACGCTACTTCAGGCGTTGCCAAGGGGCCAGCGTCGCCGTCTCAAGGTGCGCTTGCCCGCCATCATCAGCGTGGATGATGCAGCGCCGGTGGCGCGCCAGAGCGCCTTCGGCCCGGCGCGTCGAGCCACCTTTGCGATCACGCCCACTACCCCTGAAGCCGACAGCGAGCTGGCCCAGTGGCATCTGTCCCCTGCACGTAAACGGCCTAAGCGTCTGAAAATTGTCAAAGCCGCTTCGGCCAGAGATCGATTCAAGGCGGCAGCGTCCAAGTCAGAGGGCAAAGGCGGGCAGGTGCTCACCGATGTGTCCCCCGAGCAGGGCGCCGAGGCGATCTACAAGCTGCTCAAGGAAGAGGATGTACTGCGCTGACGCCAGCCGGTGCATCACACCGCGAACCATCACTCAAGCCCACCTTTTTCAGGTGGGCTTTTCTATTGACCGATAAAGCCCGGATAAAGCCGTAGGCGCTGCCTTTCCAGACGCAAGCCTATCCAGGCATGCACTACCAGCACCAGGATAACCACAGCACCACCGAGTAACGTTGAGGTCGTGGGTGTCTCCGCTAACAACCACCATACCCACAGCATGCCCAATGCGGTTTCGACCAAATAAAACAGCGCCACCTCAGTAGACGACAGGTAACGGGTGGCGCTGTTGATCAGCACCGTGGCCAAGGGCATCTGCACCAGCCCCATCAGCGCCAGTACACCATAACGCTGGGCATCCAGCTCCAGCGGGGAGGCCATGGGCAGAGCAGCCGCTGCGGAGAGCAACCCACCACCGGCAATCACGGTCATTGGATCAATCGCTGGGTAGCGTCGCAGGAGGGTCAGATTGCCGCCGATGGCTGCTGCGGCCGCCAAGGCATAGAGGTTGCCTACCAGCATCCCCATGGCCCCCTCGCCCATAAACACCAGGCCCATGCCCAACATGCAGATGGCAATGGCCACCAGCGTTCGCAGTGCGACTTTTTCGCCCAGAAAAACTCGCGAAAACAGCGCAGCAAACAGCGGCGCGGTGCTCAGAATCACCACCACATTGGCCACATTGGCGTTCATGACCGCCAACACAAACAGACTGGATATCAAGCCCAGCAGCAGCGCCGAGGCCAGGGAGGAAAACGGGTGGCGTCTCAGCGTCGCCAGCCGATTACCTAACCAACACAGCAGCCCCAGTACACAGAACATCAATAAACCGCGCCAGAATACGATGGTCCAGCCATCGGTGGCTGCCAGGCGAATCAACAGACCGTCAAAGCTGAGAAACACTACACCCAGTATGACCATGATTAGACCGCGCTGGTAAGAACTTGCCTGCATTGTCTTGATCCTGGCTGGCAAAAAAAGAAAACCGCTCGCCGAGTAGGCGAGCGGTGCGTGAAGAAAACCGTTTAACTAGCGATTTTTGGCATCGCGTTGCTCTGCTGCCACTCCTTATGAAGCCCTTTGTAGAGGCTGAAACACATCAGCAAGAGAACCAACGTAAAGGGCAGCCCCGTGGCCACTGCGCCCGCCTGCAGTGCGCTAAGTGCGGTGCTTCCGCCGCCATACAGCAGCACGCCGGCAATCACGCCTTCAAGCGTTGCCCAGAATACCCGCTGGCTCTTGGGAGCATCGGTCTTGCCACCGGCGGTGATATTGTCGATGACCAGCGAGCCGGAGTCCGACGAGGTAATAAAGAACACCAGCACCAGAATAATCGCCAGCGTCGAGGTGATGCTGGTCATGGGCAGCTGTTCCAGCATATGGAACATGGCAAGCGAAACGTCACTGATACCGTTTGCCAATTCGCCTATCCCGTTGGTCGCTTGGAACAGCGCCGTGCCGCCAAAGGTGCTCATCCACACCAGAGTGACCAGCGTGGGCACCAGTAGAACGGCGATTAGAAACTCACGAACCGTGCGCCCCCGCGATACACGAGCGATAAACATGCCGACAAAAGGAGACCAGGAGATCCACCACGCCCAGTAGAAGATGGTCCAGCCGTGGTACCAAGTGTCATCCTCGCGGCCGATCCAGCTCGACAGTAGCAGCAAGTGGCTGGCGTAGTCCAGCGCCGTGGTGCCAATTCCCGTCAGAATCATCAGAGTTGGCCCCGCCACGACCACAAACAGCAGCAACGCCGCCGCGATGACCATATTGATATTTGAGAACAACTTCACCCCACCGTCGATACCCCGCCATACCGAGATCAGAGCAATCACCGTGACCACCACGATGATCGCCAGCTGGGTGCCGATGGTATTAGGGGCATCGAAAAGGTAGGCGAGGCCGCCAGCGGCTTGGGTAGCGCCAAAGCCAAGTGAGGTGGCCAAGCCAAAGATGGTGGCCAGCACGGCGAGGATGTCGATGACATGGCCTGCCCAGCCACGGGTGCGCTCGCCCAGAATGGGGTAAAAGGCGGAGCGAAGGGTCAGCGGTAGCCCTTTGTTATAGGAAAAGAATGCCAGGGACAGCGCCACCACGGCATAGATGGCCCAGGGGTGCAGCCCCCAGTGAAACATGGTCGCTCCCATGGCGGCGCTGGCGCCCTCCGGCGTCCCCGCTGGCGTATTCAGGGGTGTTCCATACCAGTCGGTGTAGTAGGCCACGGGCTCAGCAACGCTCCAGAACATCAAGCCGATCCCCATGCCCGCCGCAAACAGCATGGCGAACCAAGAGGTGCGCGAATATTCCGGTTTTGCATCCTTACCGCCTAACCGAATACGCCCGAGTGGCAAGCAGATCAGTACAAGGCAGAACACCACAAAAATATTGCCAGCGATCATAAACAGCCAGTCGAAGTGCTCAATCGACCAGTTTTTGGCAAGCCCTAAGTGCGTATTAGCAGCATCTGGATAGACCAGCGCGTAGATAATAAACAGTAGGATGGCGAGAGCTGAAAGCGGAAAAACGGGGTTATGAAAGTCCAACCCCAATATTTGGGTATTGTCCTGTCCAGGCGACAGAACCGGGTCGTCGTTGTTATTCATCAGGTTTCCTTGGTGGCTCTTGTTAGACGTCGGCGTTGCATTACATTGCCGACGTCGTGAATTGTTGGGCCTGTTGCAAAGGGGGAGTGTCGTGAAAGCGACCTCTAGCTATTCATCTTGGCTAGGATGTCTTGAATAGATACGTGAGTGCCTTTTTGGGGTAAGTCCCAAGGCGCGTAGGGGATAGGGTGGGATAGCGCAATCAACCATCATGAACAGAACAATAAGCCACAGGAGCCAGCCATGAATGCAGCTAACCGCGGAGTGGTCTACAAGGGGCCGGGAGAGGTCGCCGTTGAGTCCATTGCCTATCCTGAACTCGCCCTCGGCAATCGCAAGTGCGATCACGGCGTGATTCTCAAGGTAGTTACCACCAACATCTGTGGCAGCGACCAGCATATGGTACGCGGCCGCACCACCGCACCATCGGGCCTGGTGCTTGGTCACGAAATTACCGGTCTGGTTGTCGAGTGCGGGCGCGACGTCGAGTTTATTCAGCCCGGCGACCTGGTTTCTGTGCCGTTCAACATTGCCTGTGGTCGCTGCCGCAACTGTAAAGAGGGCCGCACCGGTATCTGCCTTAACGTCAATCCAGCCCGTCCTGGCGCCGCCTACGGCTACGTGGATATGGGCGGTTGGGTCGGCGGCCAGACCGAATATGTGATGGTGCCCTACGCCGACTTTAACCTGCTGAAGTTCCCGGATGCCGATCAGGCCATGGAGAAGATCAAGGATTTGACCCTGCTCTCCGATATCTTCCCCACGGGGTTCCACGGCTGCGTGACCGCCGGGGTCGGGCCGGGTAGCACCGTTTACATCGCCGGTGCCGGTCCTGTTGGGCTTGCGGCCGCGGTCTCAGCTCAGCTGCTGGGCGCGGCCTGCGTGATCGTCGGTGATATGGTCGAAGAGCGTCTGGCCCAAGCACGTAGCTTTGGTTGCGAGACCATCGACCTGACTCAGGACGGCGACATGGCCGATAAGATCGAGGTGATCCTCGGTGAGCGTGAGGTCGACGCCTTTGTCGACTGTGTCGGCTTCGAAGCCCACGCCTGTGGCTGCAACCACGGCAAAGAAGCACCCGCGACCGTGCTCAACTCGGCGATGTCGTTGACCCGTGCAGGTGGCCAGATCGGCATTCCGGGGCTATACGTGACGGAAGACCCCGGCGCGGCTGACGATGCCGCCAAGCAGGGGGCTCTGAGCATGCGTTTTGGTCTTGGTTGGGCCAAGTCCCACAGTTTCCATACTGGACAGTGTCCGGTGATGAAGTACCATCGCCCACTGATGCAGGCTATTCTGTTCGGCAAGGTCAATATTGCCGATGCGGTCAATGTCCAGATGATCACTCTGGATCAGGCACCCCAGGGCTATGCCGACTTCGATGGCGGCGCTGCTAAGAAATTCGTCATTGACCCCCATGGCAGCGTAGCTTAATAGTGTATTAACTCAATAAAGACCCTGCCCCAAAAGAAGGGCAGGTCAGTGCGACCCTAGACGGCGCCCCGCGGGGTGCCGTCTTCGTTCATTCGGCCTAAAGCTGATCAAGATAATAATGAGTACCCCATGACCGTCCAGACCGTGATCCCCAAACGCCGCTTCCGCGGCAAGCCCCGCGGCCGTGAACTCGACCCCCGTCTTCTAGAGGAGTTGCGTGAGCTGCTGGGCGACGAACGCCAGGACGCCTCGCTGCGCCGCCGCGACCTACTGATTGAACACCTGCATGCCATCCAGGATAACCGCGGCCATCTGCTGTTGGCGGAACTGCGTGCCCTGGCGGCTTACATGAACCTGCCCATGGCGGCCGTTTACGAAACCGCCACCTTTTATGCCCACTTCGATGTCATTCACGACGACCAGTTGCCGCCGCCCGCGGTGACCATTCGCGTTTGCGACTCCCTCACCTGCCAGTTGGCCGGTGCTGAGACGCTTAAGGCACAGCTGGAAGCGAATGTGGATATCGAGCAGGTGCGAGTGCTGCGCGCTCCTTGCATGGGGCGCTGCGACACGGCGCCGGTGGCGGAAGTGGGGCACTATCATGTGCCGTTCGCTACTCAGGAGCGTATCGCGTCGGTGATCGAGGAAGCACACTTTCATCCTGACCCCGTCGATTGGCAGCGACTGGACGACTATCGCCGCGAGGGCGGTTTCGCGTTACTGCAAGCCTGCCGCGAGGGAGAGGTCACGGTGGAAGCGCTGATGGAAGCGATGCAGCAGGCCAATCTGCGCGGCCTGGGTGGCGCGGGTTTCCCTACCTTCAAAAAATGGACGTTCGTGCGCCAGGAGGCCGGCCCCCGTTACTGCGCTATCAATGCCGACGAGGGCGAGCCCGGTACCTTCAAGGATCGCTATTACCTGGAAAATTCGCCCCACCAGTTCCTTGAAGGCGCCTTGGTCAGCGCCTGGGCGGTAGAGGCCGAGGCGCTGTATATCTATCTGCGCGATGAGTATCCGGCGTTACACGGCGTGCTGCGCGAGGCCATTGGCGAACTGGAGGCTGCTGGTCTGGTGGCGCCGGGTTACATTGTGCTGCGTCGTGGTGCGGGGGCTTATATCTGCGGCGAAGAGTCGGCGATGATCGAATCGTTGGAAGGCAAACCGGGCAAACCCCGCCACCGCCCGCCGTTTGTGGCTCAGAAGGGGCTCTTTGATCGGCCGACGCTGGTCAATAACGTCGAGACCGTCTACTGGATCCCCATGATCTGGCAGCGTGGCGCGGAGGCTTTCTCCAGCCAGGGTCGCCATGGCCGCGTAGGGTTACGCAGTTTCTCTGTCTCGGGTCGGGTCAAGCAGCCCGGTGTGTATTTGGCGCCCGCAGGGATAACCCTTCATGAATTAATTGACGAGTATTGCGACGGCATGGCCGACGGCCACCGCCTGGCGGCCTACCTGCCCGGCGGCGCCTCCGGCGGCATTCTGCCCGCTGCCAAGGCCGATATTCCCCTCGATTTCGACACCCTTCAGGAGCACGGCTGTTTTATCGGTTCCGCAGCGGTGATAGTACTCTCCGATCAGGACGATCTGCGCGGGGTGGCTACCAACCTATTGGCCTTTTTTGCCGATGAGTCCTGTGGCCAATGCACGCCCTGCCGGGTGGGCACGGAAAAAATGCTCACCCTGCTCGAGCGGAATGAGTGGGACGCCGGGCTGATGACGCAGCTCTCCCAGGTCATGATCGATGCCTCTATTTGCGGACTCGGCCAAGCGGCACCTAATCCGGTGCTGGGGCTGTTGAAGGATTTCCGCGGCGAGCTGGCCGCCCAGAACGTAATCGTCAAGGGGTAGGGGGATGAACATGAGCATGAGCGAACAAAACCCAGGCAAAAGCTTTACCTTGACGCTGGATGGCGTTGAGGTGAGTGCAACCCCCGGTGAAAGCCTCTGGCAGGTGGCCAAGCGCGCCGGCGAGACCATTCCCCATCTCTGTTTTAAGGACACAAGCGGTTACCGCGCCGACGGCAATTGCCGCGCCTGTATGGTGGAAATCGAGGGCGAGCGCACCCTGGCCGCCAGCTGTCTCCGTGAGGCAGCCCCTGGCATGGTGGTCAAGAGCGCCAACTCCGAACGGGCGCATACTGCCCGCAAGATGGTCATGGAGATGCTGCTGGTCGACCAGCCTGAGCGGGAAGAGAGCCCCGACAGCTCAAGCCACTTTTGGGCCATGGCTGACCAGTTGGCCATTGATGCCACGGCGGTGCTCCGTAAACTGCCCAGGCGCGAAGAGCGCGAGGCGCCCACCGTACATCATGTGGCGTCCCGGGTGGAAAGCCTGGAACAAGACAGCAGCCACTCCGCCATGCGCGTCAATCTTGACGCCTGCATCGAGTGCAACCTGTGTGTGCGCGCCTGTCGCGAAGTACAGGTTAACGACGTGATCGGCCTGGCCCACCGCGGTGCGGCATCCAAAATCGTGTTTGATTTCGACGATCCCATGGGGGATAGCACCTGCGTAGCCTGTGGAGAGTGCGTTCAGGCCTGCCCCACCGGCGCCCTGATGCCCGCTACCCTGGTCGATCAGGCGGGCCGCGGCGATTCTGCGGTGGCTGACCGCAAGGTCGATTCGGTATGCCCCTACTGCGGGGTGGGTTGCCAGCTTACCTACCATATCAAGGATGATGAGATCCTTTATGTGGAGGGTCGCGACGGCCCCTCTAACGAGAACCGGCTATGTGTCAAAGGCCGCTTCGGCTATGACTATCCGCGCCATCCATCCCGGCTTGTTACTCCGCTGATTCGTCGCGAGGGTGTCGCCAAGGGGCTCGACCCGGACTTCGATCCCGCCAAGCCGCTGACGCATTTCCGCGAGGCGAGCTGGGACGAAGCCCTTGAGGTTGCCGCCAGCGGGCTTGTGAACCTTAAAGCGGCCCATGGCCCTGATGCCCTGGCGGGATTCGGTAGCGCCAAGTGCTCCAACGAAGAGGCGTGGCTATTCCAGAAACTGGTGCGTACCGGCTTCGGCTCCAACCATGTGGATCACTGCACCCGCTTGTGCCATGCAAGCTCCGTGGCGGCACTCATGGAGTGTATTGGCTCAGGCTCGGTCACCGCCTCCTTTATGCAGGCAAGCCAGGCCGATGTGGTGATTCTTACCGGCTGCAACCCGGCTGTGAATCACCCGGTGGCGGCCACTTTCTTCAAGCAGGCCGCCAAGCGTGGCACCAAGATCGTGATCCTCGACCCCCGTGGCCAGTCGCTGGATGCCTATGCCCACCTGAGCGTACGTTTTTCGCCGGGCGCCGACGTGGCGCTGTTTAATGCCATGCTGAATGTGGTCATCAGCGAAGAGCTTTATGATACGGCTTATATCGCCGAGCATACCGAGGGCTTCGAGGCCCTGAAAATTCATACCGTCGACATGACCCCCGAAGCGATGAGCGGCCTGTGCGGCGTTGAGCCCGAGACCATCCGCGAAGTGGCCAGGCTCTATGCCAACGCCGAGCGGGCAATGATCTTCTGGGGCATGGGCATTTCCCAGCATACCCACGGTACCGATAACGCCCGGTGCCTGATTTCGCTGGCCTTGGCCTGCGGCCAGACCGGTCGCCCTGGCACCGGCCTGCATCCTTTGCGGGGGCAGAACAACGTTCAGGGGGCTTCTGATGCCGGGCTGATACCCATGGTCATGCCCGACTACCAGCCGGTCAATGATGATCAGGTTCGTGCGGCGTTCGAAGAACTGTGGAATACCAAACTGGATCCCACGCCCGGCCTCACCGTGGTGGAAATTATGGACGCTATCACCGCGGGCACCATTCGCGGCATGTATATCCAGGGTGAAAACCCGGCGATGTCCGACCCGGATCTCGCTCATGCCCGGGCCGCCCTGGCCAAGCTGGAGCACCTGGTGGTGCAGGATCTGTTTGTCACCGAGACTGCCCAGTTTGCCGATGTCATTCTGCCTGCCTCCGCCTGGCCTGAGAAAAATGGCACCGTCACCAACACCAATCGGCAAGTGCAGATGGGGCGCGCGGCGTTGCCGCTACCGGGCCAGGCCAAGCCGGACTGGTGGATTATCCAGGAAATCGCCAAACGCTTTGGCCTGGACTGGGATTACCAGCATCCGCGGGACGTCTTCTCCGAGATGAAGCAAGGCATGGCCTCTCTCGACCATATTTCCTGGGAGCGTTTGGAGCGCGAGCAGTCGGTGACCTACCCCTGCCCAGCGGAGGACGCGCCAGGGCAAGACGTGGTCTTCAGCGATGCTTTTCCCACCGCCAGCGGTCGGGCGAAGTTCGCCCCCACGCGCCCGCTGCCACCGGATGAGCCGGTCGATAACGACTACCCAACGGTACTGACCACCGGGCGTCAGTTAGAGCACTGGCATACCGGTTCGATGACCCGGCGCGCCAAAGTGCTTGATGACCTGGAGCCGGAAGCCGTAGCCAGCCTGGCCCCCGCTGAGTTTATTCGATTGGGAATGGCGCCGGGCGATGATCTGACGATCGCCACCCGGCGGGGTTCCATCACTCTCAAAGCGAGGACGGATCCGGGAATGCCGGAGGGGATGGTTTTCGTGCCCTTCTGTTACGGGGAAGCAGCGGCGAACTTGTTAACCAACCCTGCACTGGATCCTTATGGCAAGATTCCGGAGTTCAAGTATGCCGCCTGTCGCCTTGTTTCTGCCGGAAAAGAGCCCGTCGATGGAGGAGCAATGGAGGTGGAAAGTAGGACGCTGTATTAAATGTCCTTGACCAACCTGAGCGCGTCGTAGATGGCCGCGTGGGTGTTCCGGGACTCGACGGCATCGCCGATCCGGAACAGCTGGAAATGGCCATCCGGATTGTTGATGACGCGCTGAGGGTTGCCCACGATCAGGTCATCGTAGTTCACCTCGCCGCCATTGCTGGCGTGCGGTTTGAGCTCGAAATAGATGTCGGCCATGGGCGTGATGCCGTAGTTGACCACTACCTGGTCGATGCGCCGTTCGTGCTCCAGATCCATGTAGTCGCTGGTGATCTTGGCCAGTAGCTCGCTTCCATTACGCTGCACGGACTTCAGCCGGTAAGTGGTTGTGAAGGTGACGTTGGGGCGCTGTAGGGCACGCATGTAGGGCACCAGGTTCATGGCCATGATCTCTGCGGAGAAGGTGCGATCCGGCGTCATGATCTCCACTTCGCCCCCCGCGGCGGCAATGATCTCGGCCGCCTGCAGGGCGGCATGGTCGCCTGCATCGTCGAACAGCAATACCCGTTTGCCAGGCGGCACATGCCCTGAGAGGATATCCCAAGTGTTGACCACCAGATCGTGCCCGACCTCAGGCTGATCTTCCATGGGATAGCCGCCGGTGGCCACGATCACCACGTCCGGCAGCTCGGCGAGCACGTCCTCCACCTCGGCCCAGACGTTGTAGCGGATCTCGACACCCAGCGCGTCGCACTGCGCTAAGCGCCAATCGATGATGCCCAGCATCTCGCGTCGCCGCTCGCTCAGGGCTGAGAGTCGCACCTGCCCGCCTGCATCGCTGGCAGCTTCCAGTACCACCACCGAATGGCCCCGCTCGCCGGCGACCCGGGCGGCTTCGAGCCCCGCTGGCCCGGCGCCAATGATCACCACCCGACGTTGCTGCGCTGCCCTAGGGATAGTGTGGGGCATGCTGGTTTCGCGCCCGGTGGCGGCGTTGTGGATGCAGTAGGCGGCGCCACCCTGATAGATACGGTCCAGACAGTAGTTGGCACCGACACAGGGGCGAATATCTTCTTCGCGGCCTTCTATGATCTTGCGCACGATGTGCGGGTCGGCCATGTGGGCGCGAGTCATGCCGATCATGTCGACCTTGCCTGAGGCGATGGCATAACGGGCAGTGGCGACATCCTGGATCTTGGCGCCATGGAAGGTGGGAAAGTCGATCTCGCGACGTATTTTACCGGCGAAATCCAGGTGCGGGGCGCTGGGCATGCCCTGGATGGGAATCACGTCGGTGAGCCCCGCATCTGTGTCGATGTGGCCACGAACCACGTTGAGAAAGTCGACCAGACCGCTGTCCTTTAAGCGCCGTGAGATCTCCATCCCGTCGCCGGACGTCAGCCCACCCGGCAGCATCTCGTCGCCGGTGTAGCGCACGCCCACGATGAACGCCTCGCCAACCCGCTGGCGAATGGCGCGCAGCACCTCGAAGGTGAAACGCAGCCGATTATCGAGATCCCCTCCATAAGGCCCCTCAAGGGTATTGGTCAGTGGCGACCAGAACTGATCCATCAGGTGGCCATAGGCCTGCAGCTCGATGCCATCGAGGCCGGCGGCGTGCATGCGTTCGGCGGCATCGGCGTAGTCGCGGATCAGGCGCTCGATATCCCACTCCTCGACCTGCTTGGGAAAAGCGCGGTGGGACGCCTCGCGACGATGCGAAGACGATACCGCTGGCAGCCAATCGCCCTTGTCCCAACGGGTGCGCCGGCCCAGGTGGGTCAACTGGATCATCACTGCGGTGCCGTGCTCGTGGCAGGCGTCGGTCAGCTCGCGCATCCACGGCACCACTTCATCCTTATAGGCGAGGATGTTGTTGAACACGGGAGGGCTGTCCTTGGCCACCGCCGCGGATCCAGCGGTCATGGTCAGGCCAAGGCCTGCCTTGGCGCGCTCGACGTGGTAGGCACGGTAGAGTGCCTTGGGCATCCCGTCCTCAGGATAAGCGGGCTCATGGGCTGTCACCATAAGCCTGTTTTTCAGGGTCAGGTGCTTTAGCTGAAAGGGCTGCAGTAGCGGATCGTTAAACATGGACAGGACGCCATTTTGTTGTGTATTTGATAAATCTAGGCGCTAGTGTTCATTGATGTCAATATAATGTTCATCAATGTACATTGAGGGGCGAGCATGTTCGACCGTTAAGACGGCGGCGGGGTGGGTGGCGTTAGCCGATTAGGCTTGCCGTGGGCTAGCCGGTGCCGGTTGGAGAATATCCATGGCGGGCATAGAAGCGTTGCAATTCCCTGGAACCGGGCGGCTGGCCGGTGAAAATTTCGACATAGGCGGGGATGCGCTGCATGCGCACTTCGAGCGGTTCCTGGGTCTTCATCGAGATATAGCCGATCTGGGTTAGGTAGATGGTGCGGCCCCGAACGTTGGCCGCCAGCGGATCATAGCCGTAACGCTGGAACATCCGCGCCAGTGCTTCGATACGGGTGGCATCAGCCGTATCGATTTCACTCACTACTGATGCTGACTGTAGCGCCCAACTACGCATGGCGAACTCTAGCGGGGAGTCGAACAGCTTAGGATCCAGCCAACAGTCGAAGACATTGAGCATCGCCTCGACGATATTCTCGGCATAGGCTTCGGTCTGATTTACTAGCCCCTGGGTATTCTTTTCACGCCAGCGTGCGATCAGTGCCTCCAGTAGTGCCTCGCGATCCTTGAAGAACCAGTAGAAGCTGGTGCGAGAAAGCTTTAGTCGCTTGGCCAGGGGAAGAATGCGCACGCTGTCGACGCCCGATTCGAGTAGCAGCTCAAACGCCGCGTCGAGCCAGACGTCTTGAGAACCCTTGGCAGCGGGAATATCGGTGGATGGCATTGAGCAGGTCTCTAAGAATAGTCCAGGAATAGCGTGGCAAAGTGTACACAGGTGTCTCTTATGTGTACACGTTGCCAGCTACTCTGGCTAAGTCCTAGTGGCGGTAAACGTCGCTGCCTGGATCCTTCAAGTTTTAACCTTGGGCTAAGTGCAACGTCGGAGCCTCATATCCTAGGTTCTCAAGCACCCGGTTGGCGTACCAGTCGACAAAATCGATAACCCCGAACTCATAGGTTTCAGAGTAAGGGCCGGGTTGGTAGGCCTTGGAGTTGATGCCGCGCTGGTTCTCTTCGGCCAGTTGGCGATCCTGGTCGTTGGTGGCATCCCAGACGCGGCGCAGCTGTTCGGGGTCGTAGTCAACGCCTTCTACCGCATCCTTGTGAACCAGCCACTTGGTGGTCACCACGGTTTGCTGCGGGCCAAGGGGAAGTACGCGGAACACCACCGCGTGATCACCCATGAAGTGATTCCATGAATTGGGCAGATGCAGGATGCGCAGAGAACCCATGTCGGGACTTTTCAGGCGACCCATCAGCTTCTTGCAGCCGGGTTTACCGTCCATTGTCATGGAGACAATGCCATCCAACAGCGGCGTGCGGGTCAGACGGTTCTGATGGCCAAGCCGCGTCAGTTGGTAGGGCACCCGCTCCTGATCCCAATCTGCCTGCTTGCGGGCCACCAGCTCCTTGTAGGCAGGCGTTGCCCGCGGATCCTCGGTGTCATCAAACTCTTGCAATGAATTCAGCAGCTCAGGGTGTGCGCCGTTGCAGTGATAGCACTCGCGGTTATTTTCGATGACCAGCTTCCAGTTGGCTTGCTCGACGATACTGGACTCGGTGGCGACCTTAACGTTGTCCATCTGGTAGGGCTCAAGATAGTGCTCAAGCGTTTCCAGAAAGTCATCCATGGGAGGCGGGTTGTCGCTTAAGTTGATAAAGATGAAGCCGCCGGCGGTGCAAATGCTGACCGGCTTGAGGCCAAACTGATCCAGGTTGAAATCAGTGCCCATATCGCTGCCGGCAAACAGCAAGCGACCATCAAGCTCGTAAGTCCACTGGTGATAGGGGCAAACAAGTTTTGCCACTTTGCCTTTATCCTTTACGCAAAGGCGCGAACCGCGGTGGCGGCAGACATTGTGAAAGGCATGAATGGTACCTTCACCACCGCGTACGATGACAACGGGGTTGTCACCGATATCCAATGTCATGAAGTTACCCTTGGTGGGGATCTCGCATGTCATTCCTGCGAATAGCCACTCTTTCTCGAAAACCTCTTGCATATCAATCGCAAACAGGCGGGCATCGTTATAAAACGGCTGCGGAAGTGAAAAGGTGCGCTCCCTCGTTTGCAGCATATTGGCCGTTGACTCACGGGCCGCGACGAGCGGGTCATCCATTGTGTTTAACACGTACTTTTGCATACCAGTATCCTCGTAAACCACCGCTTTCCCCTCTAGGGCTGCGAGTCGGCCGTTAGTCAAGATTGTTTATCTTGTTGTTCTGTTGCGTAACCTGGCGTTTTATTCAAATGTGGTCTGACGTCAGGGACAGATTGTGTTGCAGGCTACTCCCTGCCAGTTATCTGCCCGCGACATTAGGTGGCGTAGTGGCGACGAAAAAAGAGGTTTCTAAGCGATAAAGAGTGGCACGAGGTAAGTGCGAGTCGCTGTCAGGTAAGTCGGTCGGCAGGCGCGTCCCCAAAATGCAGCTCAAAGGTGCTGACCGTATCGCAAATACGGTTCGGCGATGCATGGTGATGAAGGCTGGTCAGGCAGAGGCGACAATGACAACTAATTTTTTCAATCCGGTCACGACCCAAACCTGGACCAACGGCCGCCACCAGGTGCGTTGCGTCAAGGTGATTCAAGAAACCCAGGATGTGCGCACGTTCTGCTTCATGGCCGAGCAGCCTGTACTGTTCTTCTTCAAGCCCGGTCAGTTCGTGACGCTGGAGCTGGAGATTGATAATCAGCCGATCATGCGCTCCTATACCATTTCCAGCTCTCCCTCCATCCCTTACAGCTTTTCAATCACCGTTAAACAAGTGCCAGGGGGCAAGGTATCCAACTGGCTGCATGCGAACCTAAAAGTGGGCGACGAGCTGGTCGTGCATGGCCCGGTAGGCAACTTCAATTCCATTGATTTTCCTGCCGAAAAAGTGTTGTTTCTCTCTGGCGGGGTGGGCATTACCCCATTGATGTCCATGACGCGCTGGCTGTTTGATACCAACGCCGCTGTTGACGTTGAATTTATACACAGCGCCCGTGCCCCTCGCGATGTGATTTATCATCGTGAACTGGTGCATATGTTTTCGCGTATTCCCGAGTTCAAGCTGCATATTATTTGCGAGAACAAAGAGGATATCGGCGAGGCCTGGGCCGGCTACCGTGGCTACCTTACCCAGCCGCTGTTCGAACTCATTGTGCCGGACTTTATGGAGCGGGAGATATTCTGCTGCGGCCCGACCCCTTACATGAACGCCATCAAAAATATTCTTCGTGCCAACAACTTCAACATGGATCACTACCATGAGGAGTCGTTTGGCGCTACGCCGGTTGAGGTACGTGAAGATGTCCTTGAGCTGGCCGAACAGGCAGAGGTTGATGCCGAAAATGTCGACACCAGCGACTTGTTTAGTATCGAGTTTGCCTCTTCAGGGAAAAGTGTGCGTATTCAGCCGGGGGAGACGGTTCATGCGGCGGCGGCCAAGCTGGGTCTGCATATCCCCAAAGCTTGTGGCATGGGGATTTGCGGTACTTGCCGAGTGGAGCTCAAGTCGGGAGAAGTGGAAATGGAGCATAACGGCGGCATTACCGATGAGGATGCCGAAGAAGGCTATATCCTGTCGTGCTGCAGTCGGCCGAAGGGGGATTTAATCGTCGATTTTTAGCCCCGGCAAGCACCTTGCTGCCTAGTTTTAAGCGCCCTAAACGGTTAATTCCCGTCTAGGGCGCTTTGCTTTTTGGGCGGCGTCAGCCGTGTTATTGGCTAAATCTTGCCGATGTCGCAAATACATCGCGTGGTGACGTCGGCAAGCATCTTGGGCCCGGACTCCAACGATAGTATCGCGGTAAGAACGCGTTGATAGGGACTTTGGTTAGCGGCCGGGGTTTATCAGCATTAAAGAGTATATCCAGCACTTAATAAAAAAGTGACTAATGAGGAGGCGGTAATGCTTCAGAATAATTTTTCCCCCAATGCACGTTTGGCCAGTTACGACACGTTGCTTGCTGAAGCAATTGCTGAAGAAACGGTTCGCCAAGAAGCGCATATTGAATTAATCGCCTCCGAAAATTATACCAGCAAACTTGTCATGGAAGCGCAAGGTACACAGCTGACCAACAAGTATGCAGAAGGCTATCCAGGTCGCCGTTACTACGGTGGCTGTGAGTTCGTTGACAAGGTTGAAGCCTTGGCAATTGAGCGGGCTTGCCACCTTTTTAGTGCCAATTATGCCAATGTGCAGCCGCACTCCGGCGCCCAGGCCAATGCCGCTGTGTTCATGGCACTGGTATCGCCGGGCGATACGGTATTGGGTATGAGTCTGGCCCACGGCGGCCACTTAACCCATGGTGCTGCACCCAACTTTTCGGGTAAGCATTACAACGCCGTGCAGTATGGCCTCAAGCCGGAAACCGGCGAGATCGATTACGAAGAAGTCGAGCGCTTAGCTCGCGAGCACCAGCCGAAGATGATCATCGCGGGTTTCTCCGCTTACTCTCGCGTGGTGGATTGGCGGCGTTTTCGCGCCATCGCCGATGAGGTAGGCGCCTGGTTGATGGTCGATATGGCCCACGTCGCTGGCCTGGTAGCCGCTGGCCTCTATCCGAGCCCGCTCCCTTACGCTCATGTGGTAACTACCACCACCCATAAAACGCTGCGCGGCCCCCGCGGCGGCTTGATTCTCTCCGCCGATGGCGACGAAGCGCTGTATAAAAAGCTTAATGGCGCGGTTTTCCCAGGCCAGCAGGGCGGCCCGCTGATGCATGTTATTGCCGCTAAGGCGGTGGCGTTTAAGGAAGCCATGAACCAGGAGTTTGTGCGCTACCAGCAGCAGGTGATCGATAACGCTCAGGCCATGGCCAAGGTGTTTATGGAGCGTGGCTACGACGTGGTGTCCGGCGGCACCGACGACCACCTCTTTTTGGTTTCGCTTATCCGCCAGGGCATTACCGGTAAAGATGCGGATGCAGCCCTTGGCCGCGCGCATATCACCGTTAATAAGAATACGGTGCCTAATGATCCCCAAAGCCCCTTCGTGACTTCCGGCCTGCGTATCGGCACCCCTGCGGTCACCACGCGCGGCTTCGATGCTGAGGAGTGTAGCGAACTAGCGGACTGGATTTGCGACATCCTGGACGAGCTGGCTGCAGGCAAAGACACGGCTTCCATTGAAGCCGAGGTGCAAGCCAAAGTGACCGACGTGTGTGCCCAGCATCCTGTCTACGCTGAGTCCGCCGCTGAAGCCGTCGAATCCATTGCTTGAATCGGCTTGCCGGCAGGGCCCGGCGCGGCTGAACTGAGGAGACCACTATGCAACGCTATTCCGGCTTCGGCCTGGTCAAGCACGCGCTGAGCCACCACGAGAACTGGGAGCGCCAGTGGCGCAACCCCACACCCAAGAAGCAGTACGATGTAATCATCGTCGGTGGTGGCGGTCACGGCTTGGCCACGGCCTACTATTTGGCGAAAGAGTTCGGCGTCAAGAACGTGGTGGTGATTGAGAAAGGCTGGCTGGGCGGTGGTAATACCGCCCGTAATACCACCATTGTGCGTTCCAACTACTTATGGGACGAATCCGCTGCGCTTTACGAACACGCCATGAAACTGTGGGAAGGGCTTTCCCAAGACCTTAACTACAACGTCATGTTCTCCCAGCGGGGGGTGCTCAACCTGGGGCATACCCTGCAGGACATGCGCGATATCCAGCGTCGGGTGAATGCCAATCGGCTGAATGGCATTGACGGTGAAGTTTTAGACGCCAAAGGAGTGCAGGAGCTAGTGCCGATTATGGACTGCTCCAAAAGCGCGCGTTACCCGGTAATGGGTGCCTCCTGGCAGCCGCGCGCGGGGGTGGCTCGCCACGATGCCGTGGCCTGGGGCTATGCTCGCGGTGCCGATGCCCACGGCGTGGATATTCTCCAGCAGACCGAAGTCACCGGCTTCAAAATTCGTGATGGCCAGATCTACGGTGTACACACCAACCGTGGCGATATTGAAGCCAAAACCGTCGGTTGTGTGACTGCCGGTAACTCCTCCGTGCTGGCCAAAATGGGCGGCTTTAACTTGCCGTTGGAGTCCCATCCGCTGCAAGCCTTAGTCTCTGAGCCGATCAAACCTATTCTCGATACGGTGGTGATGTCGAACCAGGTGCATGGCTACATCAGCCAGTCCGACAAGGGCGACCTGGTGATTGGCGCAGGCATCGACGGTTATAACGGCTATGGTCAACGCGGCAGTTATCCCACCGTGGAGCACACGCTCCAGGCGATCGTTGAAATGTTCCCGATCTTCTCTCGGGTACGCATGAACCGTCAGTGGGGCGGTATCGTCGATACTTGCCCGGATGCCTGTCCGATTATCTCTAAAACGCCGGTGAAGGGTCTGTACTTCAACTGCGGCTGGGGTACCGGCGGCTTCAAAGCCACACCAGGGTCGGGGCATGTATTCGCTGCCAGCCTGGCCAAGGGGGAAATGCACCCCATCGCCGAGCCGTTCTCCATGTTCCGCTTCCATAGCGGTGCGCTGATCGACGAACACGGCGCTGCCGGCGTGGCCCACTAGGGTTCATACGAGAGGAGTATTCGCATGTTCTATATCTACTGCCCCTACTGCGGCGAACACCGTGAGGAAGAGGAATTCCACCCCAAGGGCCAGGCGCATATCGAGCGCCCCAAGGAGCCCGAGGCGTGTAGTGACGAAGAGTGGGGGGATTACCTGTTCTTCCGTGACAACCCCCGTGGCGTTCACCATGAAATGTGGGTGCATGCGGTGGGTTGCCGCAAGTTTTTCAACGTGACGCGTCACACCGTGAGCTACGAGATTCTCGAGACTTACAAAATGGGCGAGCAGCCGTCGATTACCGCTGATAGCCAGAGCCAGGCCCGCGAGGGCGCTGCGGTAAGCCAACAAGAAGGAGTGCGGGCATGAGCCAGTCCAAGCAACAAGTGTACCGCCTTAACACGGGTGGCCGTATCGATCGCTCCCGCACGTTGAGCTTTACCTTTAACGGCCAGCGATACCAAGGGCATCCCGGGGATACTCTGGCCTCGGCGCTGTTGGCTAACGGTGTGGATATCGTTAACCGCAGCTTTAAATACTCGCGGCCCCGCGGCATTGTCGCTGCGGGCGCCGAGGAGCCCAATGCCATCGTACAGTTAGGCAGCAGTGAAGCGGCCCAGGTGCCCAATGTACGCGCCACCCAGCAGGCGCTATATGACGGCCTGACCGCCAGCAGTACCAATGGCTGGCCGAACGTACAGCGCGACCTGATGGGCCTGTTCGGCAAGCTGGGCGGGCAGTTCATGCCGCCGGGCTTCTACTACAAGACCTTTATGGCGCCGGCCTCGATGTGGCTGACCTACGAGAAGTACATCCGCAAGGCGGCGGGGCTGGGTCGCAGCCCCATGGAAGCCGATCCGGATAACTATGATCACTTCAATCAGCACTGCGATGTGCTGGTTGTCGGCGCAGGCGCCGCAGGTCTTGCGGCAGCGCTGGCCGCCGCGCGCAGCGGCGCCCGGGTGATCGTTGCCGACGAGCAGGAAGAGATGGGCGGCTCGCTGCTGGCCAGCCGCGAAACCCTGGAAGGCAAGCCAGCGGATCAGTGGGTGGCCCGGGTGCTGGACGAGTTGGCGAGCTGCGAGAACGTCACGCTGCTGCCGCGTACTACGGCCAACGGTTATCACGATCACAATTTCGTTACCCTCCATGAGCGGCGCACCGAACACCTGGGCGATACGGCGCCGGTGGAAAATGGCCACCGTCAGGTACGTGCACGTCTGCACCGGGTACGCGCTGGTCAGGTGATCCTGTCCACGGGCGCCCACGAGCGTCCGCTGGTCTACGCGGGCAATGACGTGCCGGGCAACCTGCTGGCTGGCGCTGTGTCGACCTACATTCGCCGCTACGGCGTGGCGCCGGGCCGCAAACTGGTGCTCGCCACCAGTAACGACTATGGCTACCGCGCTGCCCTGGACTGGAAAGAGGCCGGTTGTGAGGTCGTCGCTATCGTCGATGCCCGCGAGGCACCGGCAGGCGACTGGGTCGATGCCGCCCGCGCCCAGGGCATCAACATTATTACGGGCAGCGCCGTTATCGAGGCCAAGGGTAGCAATCGGGTCACCGCGGCACGAGTCGCCAAGATCGATATTGACGCGTTCAAAGTGAGCGGCTCGGTTCAGGAACTGGCTTGTGACACCATCGCCAGCTCTGGCGGCTACAGCCCTGTGATTCACCTGGCTTCCCACACCGGGGCGCGGCCTACCTGGCGCGACGATATTATTGGCTTCGTGCCGGGGCTGGTGAAGGGCGTTCAGGCCTGTGGCGGTGCCAACGGCTGCTATGCCCTGGGTGACGTGCTGGCGGAAGGTGTCGAGGCTGGCATCAGGGCAGCGGCCGCCATGGGGCATGCCGTTCAGACGGTGACGCTGCCAAGCGCCGAGCGCCTTCAGCAGGGGCCAGCGGTGGCCCTCTTCCAAGTGCCCCACGAGAAGCCCACGCTGCGCGGGCCCAAGCAGTTCGTCGACCTGCAGAACGACGTCACCGCGGCGGGGATTGAGCTGGCGACCCGGGAAGGCTTCGAGTCCATCGAGCACATCAAGCGCTATACCGCGATGGGCTTCGGTACGGATCAGGGCAAGCTGGGCAACATCAACGGCATGGCAATTGCCGCCCGCTGCCTGGGTCGCTCCATTCCTGAGGTGGGCACTACGGTGTTCCGTCCCAACTACACCCCGGTTACTTTCGGCGCCATCGTCGGTCGTCACTGCCGTGAGTTGTTCGACCCTGAACGCTACACCGCGCTGCACCAGTGGCACGTGGAGCGCGGCGCCGAGTTCGAGGACGTTGGTCAGTGGAAGCGTCCCTGGTACTACCCAGAGAAGGTGAATGGCAAGACCGAGACAATGCACGAGGCAGTGGCTCGTGAGTGTCTGGCCGTGCGTGAGAAGGTCGGTATCCTCGATGCCTCAACGCTTGGCAAGATCGATATCCAGGGGCCAGATGCGCGTGAATTCCTGGCGCGGGTCTACACCAACAAGTGGGAGAAGTTGGCAGTCGGCAAGTGCCGCTACGGCCTGATGTGCAAAGACGATGGCATGGTCACCGATGACGGCGTGACCAGTTGTCTAGCCGAGAATCACTTTTTGATGACCACCACTACCGGTGGCGCTGCCGCGATCCTGGAATGGTTGGAATTATGGCATCAGACAGAGTGGCCGGAACTGGATGTCTACTTTTCTTCAGTGACTGACCACTGGGCCACCATGACCATCACTGGCCCGGAAGCACGCAAGCTGCTCGCTGAGATCAGTGATATCAATCTTGACCGCGATAGCTTTAAGTTTATGGATTGGCGATCCGGGAAAGTGGCGGGGGTGCCTGCCCGAGTCTTCCGCATCTCCTTTACCGGCGAGCTGACCTTCGAGATCAACGTTCAGGCAAACTACGCCATGCATGTGTGGCAGACCCTGTTCAAGCATGGCGAGAAGTATGGCCTGACGCCCTATGGCACCGAAACCATGCACGTTCTGCGTGCTGAAAAGGGCTTCATCATCGTGGGTCAGGAAACCGACGGCTCCGTTACGCCGGAAGACTTAGGGATGCAGTGGTGCGTTGGCTACGACAAGCCCTACTCATGGATTGGCAAGCGTGCCCTGACGCGCAGTGATACCAAGCGCGAGAACCGCAAGCAGCTGGTGGGGCTCAGGCCGAAAGACCCGAAGGTGATTCTCGAAGAGGGGGCCCAGATCGTGCTTGATCCCAAGCATGCGATCCCTATGCCGATGGTGGGGCATGTTACCTCCAGCTACTACAGCCCGGTTCTGGATTCAGGCTTTGCGCTAGCGGTGGTCAAGGGTGGCCATCAGAAATTGGGTGAAACGGTTTACCTGCCCATGGCAGACGGCCAGACCCATGAAGCTGAAATCGTCAGCACTGTTTTCTACGACCCTAAGGGAGAGCGCCAGCATGTCTAACGCGGCTACTTTCGACACACGTACTGATACCGCGATCCCGGTAGAGTCCCCGTTAGCTTATAGCTATCGTCACAGTGGCGCTCCTCGGGGCAGCGGTTACCGTCTTAAGCTACGCGAGCGGGCAATGCAGGGGCATCTGATTCTGCGCGGCGGCGCCATCGTGCTTGATGAGGCGGTGCGCGACGTACTGGGCATCAGCTTGCCTGGACAACCCCAGGCGTTGGTGCACGATGCCAGCGGTGAACGTTCTATCCAGTGGCTTTCCCCGGATGAGTGGCTGGTGATCGTACCCGGTGGTGAGGAGTTCCCGCTAGAGACGAAGTTGCGTGAGCGTCTGGGAGATGCCCACTTCGCCATTAGCGACGTTAGTGGTGGACAAACAGTGCTGGAGCTTTCCGGCGAGGCAGCCCGTGAGCTGTTGATGAAAACGGTGATCTACGATGTTCACCCCAGTAATTTCCCAGTGGGGAAAGGCGTCACTACCGTTTTTGCCAAGGCGACCACTATCCTTCGTCGCCCTAGTGAAGAGCGCTGGGAGCTAGTGGTACGGCGCAGCTTTGCCGACTACTGCTATCGCTGGTTACTGGATGCCGGTTCAGAGTACGGCGTTAACGTAGAACAATAAGCTGGCAGGCCGGAACACTGTTTCGGCCGCTACGATCTTTCGCGATGATCTGCCGCTACTAGAGATGCACTATGAGCCGAATGAGTGATACCTGGATACTTGCCGCCCAATGCCCGAGTCGCTTGGGAACGGTGGACGTCGTCACACGCTTCTTGAAAGAGCAGCAGTGCTATATCACCGAACTCAACTCTTTCGATGATCGACTGGGCGGGCGCTTTTTCATTCGCGCCGAGTTTCGCCCAGAACAAGATGAGTTTCATGAAGAGCGCTTTCAGGCCGATTTTGCAGCAAGAGCCAACGAATTCGATATGCAGTTCGAATTGACGGCCCCTGGCAAACGCACCGGCACCGTGATTATGGTCTCCAAGGCCGATCACTGCTTGAATGATCTTCTCTACCGTTATCGGACGGGCCAGCTTCCGCTGGATATCAAGGCGGTGATTTCCAATCATCCTGATCTGGAGCCGTTGGCAGCATGGCACGATTTGCCCTACCACTACCTGCCGATCACGCCCGAGACGAAACTGCAGCAGGAAGCGCAGATACGCGAAATCATCGCGGATACCGACGCTGAGCTGGTGGTGCTGGCAAGGTATATGCAGGTGCTTTCGCCCTCTATGTGTGAGCTGTTAGCCGGCCGGGCCATCAATATTCACCACTCGCTGCTGCCCGGTTTTAAAGGCGCCAAGCCTTATCATCAGGCGTATGAGAAAGGGGTTAAGCTAGTCGGCGCAACGGCCCACTACATTAATAATGACCTTGATGAAGGGCCCATTATTGCCCAAGGGGTCGAGCCAGTGGATCACACCCACTACCCAGAGGATCTGGTGGCCAAGGGGCGTGATATCGAGTGCTTAACCCTGGCTAGAGCGATTAGCTATCACTTGGAACGCCGTGTGTTCTTTTATTCAGGGCGTACGGTGGTGTTTGGTAACTAGTCGTTTTTGTAATTAATGCTTTTTATCTAATGCTGTTGTTAATAATCGCCAACAGTTTGGGCGCACTTTTATAATCGGGTTGCTGTCGTTGCTAAGCTTTTTTTAGAGCGATGCGTAACCCTTTGTTATTTTTGATAAGTCGTGCCTAAAAGTATCATTTTATAAATATAAAAAAATCATCAATAAAAGATAGCTTCGTTTTATTTTTTTTTGCCACATCAATAACTTATTAAAACTTTCAGGCGCCGCCTGATTTTCCCCTGTTTATACGTCAAGAGGTGCTCCAATGCCTATCAGTGTTTTCGACCTTTTTAAGATTGGAGTAGGCCCCTCCAGCTCCCATACCGTTGGGCCCATGCAGGCGGCTTTTAAGTATGTCACCACCCTGCGCGAAAACAGCCTGCTCAATGAAGTGGAGCACCTTGAGGTGCATCTATATGGTTCGCTATCAGCGACTGGGGTAGGCCACGCCACAGATTACGCGATTATTATGGGCTTGATGGGTGAACGCCCTAGCACAATCGATCCCTCAATTATTGAGCCAGCCATTCAGGCGCTTAAAGAGAGCCACTCATTACAGCTTGGTCGCCTAAAAGCAGTGACATTTGTGTGGGAGAGTGACCTCTATTTTCATGAAGAGAGCTTGCCGCACCACCCTAATGCCATGAAGCTGGCAGCTTTTTCCCACCAGGGCGACTTGGTGTATGAGAATACCTACTACTCGGTGGGCGGCGGCTTTGTGGTTGAACAGTCCCAGGTGGATATGCCACTGGATGATTTGGGTGGCGTTACCCTTCCTTACAACTTTGACACCGCTGACCAGCTCTTGGCGCTATGTAAAAAAGAGCAGCTTAGTGTCAGCCAGTTGATGCTGGAGAATGAGAAAGTCTGGCGGACGGAGGAGGAGGTCAGAAACGAACTGTGGCGTATCTGGCAAGTGATGTGTGAATGCATCGACAATGGATTAACCCACGAAGGGATACTGCCGGGCGGGTTGAAAGTTAAACGCCGGGCTAAGCTGCTTCATCAACGCCTTCAAGCGGCCGAGCAGAATGAGTGCCTGATAGCCTCGACGTTTTCAGCGATGGAGTGGGTGAATATCTTTGCCCTTGCCGTCAACGAAGAGAACGCCGCAGGCGGGCGTATGGTCACGGCGCCCACCAACGGTGCGGCAGGTATCATCCCCGCCGTCTTGCACTACTATATGAAGTTTCAGCCCAACGCCTGTGAGAAAAACGTGGTGGATTTTTTGCTGGCGGCAGGCGCCATTGGCATCCTCTGTAAGAAAAATGCCTCAATCTCCGGCGCCGAAGTGGGCTGCCAGGGGGAGGTCGGGTCGGCTTGTGCCATGGCAGCCGCTGGCTTGGCTGATGTAATGGGAGGAACGCCCGAACAAGTCGAGCATGCGGCCGAAATCGGCTTGGAGCACAATTTAGGATTAACCTGCGACCCTGTTGGTGGGTTGGTGCAAGTCCCTTGTATTGAGCGTAACGCTATCGCAACGGTAAAGGCGATCAATGCCGCTCAGATGGCACTGCGCGGCGATGGCACGCACTTTATCTCGTTGGATAAAGTGATTCGCACCATGCGCGATACAGGCCGAGATATGCTGGATAAGTACAAAGAGACGTCTAAAGGTGGCTTAGCCGTGAATGCCATTGAGTGTTAAAAAAGCACCTGCTTGATTAGTTAAAAACGCCGGATCTCCGCTGAGGCAGGAGTCCGGCGTTTTCTATTTAGGCGATAGGTGCATTCCTCCGATGACAGCCACTCTCTTAACGCTTTTGCGGACTGGTATAGCAGCTGTGTGGCTTCATCGGAACAGTCTAGTGATTGCTGTGTTGCATAACAGGCTCAGTCTTTAACTAAATAACCATATCAGTTGCCTGGAGACAGCGTCGGCGATCTTCGCTAAAAAAGGCTTAATAACCTGCCCAAGGTTTCCATGCCGCGCTCGCTGGATTGCGTCCATGGATGGCCATAGCTCAGCCGCACACAGTGGCGAAACTGTTGGGTCGCCGAAAAAATCGGGCCTGGCGCTAAGCTGACGCCGTGGTCGAGCGCGGTATTAAATAGCCGCAGCGAATCCACTTCTTCAGGAAACTCCACCCATAGGAAATAGCCCCCTGCGGGGCGGGTAATGCGGGTGTTGGCAGGAAAGTAGCGATCCGCCGCCGCCAGCATGCTGCCTTGTTGGGCTTCCAGGGCATGGCGGAGCTTGCGTAAGTGGCGGTCATAACCGCCGTGCTGCAAATAGTCAGCAATGGCTGCTTGGGCGGGTACGGAAGGTGAGATGGTGGTCATCAGTTTTAGCCGCGAGATGGCCTGTGCATAGCGGCCGCCCGCTACCCAACCGACCCGGTAGCCCGGCGCCAAGCACTTTGAGAAGGAGCTGCAGTGAATGACCAACCCCTCATCATCGAAGTTTTTTACGGGGGCGGGTGGGGTGCTGCCAAAGTACAGCTCGGCATATACATCATCCTCTAGCATCGGCACTTGGTGCTGTTTTAGCAGCTGATAGAGGTCTTGTTTGCGCTCTCTGCTCAGGCTGGCGCCGATTGGGTTCTGTAAATGGCTCATAAACCAGCAGGCTTTGATGGGCAGTGTCTCTAGTCGCTCTGCCAATACTTCAAGGTCGATTCCCTCCCGTGGGTGAACCGGAATCTCCACGGCGCGAAGTTTTAGTCGCTCCAATACCTGCAGGCTGGCATAAAATGCCGGTGACTCAATTGCCACCAGGTCGCCCGGCTGGGTAACACTCTGCAGCGCTAGATTAAGTCCCTCCATTGCACCATTGGTAATCACCAGCTCTTCCATCGGCAGTTGAATGCCGCCCAGCATGTAGCGCAGCGCAATCTGTCGACACAGGTCGGTATGCCCGGTGGTCATGTCGGCCACCACCTGTTGGGGCGAAAGCTCGCGTAACCCCCGTGTCATGCTAGTAGCCAGGCGAGAAAGCGGAAACAGCTCGGGGCTGGGGAACGCCGACCCGAAGGGTACCGTTCGGTCATCCTGAAGCGAGCCAAGCACCGAGAACACCAGCTCGCTGACTTCTACCTCTGCCGGATCGGTGGGCTGCAGTGGCACGCGCGGCTCGTCCAGCAAGCGCCGGGCGTGTTCACGAACAAAATACCCCGAGCGCGCCCGTGCAGTGATAAGTCCTTGGTTTTCCAGTAAGTAGTAAGCCTGAAACACCGTGGAGGGGCTAATGCCATGATGACGGCTAGCCTGACGCACCGAAGGAATACGCTCCCCAGGGCCAAGTACGCCCTGACGAATCAGTGTGGCTATCTCATCGGCAAACTGTTCGTAGCGTTTCATGGGATAAACCGTCGGTGCGTTAAGTGGAACGTCGGTGTGCTCACACATATTGTTAGCTGACACGGTGCGGCTCTCTGGTGTTGGAAAGCGTCACTGTGGGTTATATGAGGGAGGTAAAACAGAATCAAATAGAGTAATAAAAAGCATATCAGAAAGTCAGGGTATGAGTCATAGGGGGAGATCTGATACGGCTTATTTTTCTAAAACTGCGCCTGTTTGTGATTCTGCTCACTAGGCATAGTAGCGCCTAAATCAGTCGCTCTCTTAAAAAAGCATGATCGCCTACTTAGCGACGCCCCTCGACCGTATAGACCTCTACTCCCTCTTTTCTGGATATCGGTATGACGCAACGCATCCCACTGCAAGACCTGACCACTGAGGCAGCGGTTGAACACCATACGCCCCTACCTAAGACGCCTAGCACTAAGTCTCCCAGCAGCAAGCCGCCGAAGCTGGGGCATATTTATGTGCGCGAAATAGGCGGCTTTTTTCAGCGTATCCGGCGCCACTCAAACTGGCTGCTGATGGCGCTCTATTTTGGTTTGCCGTGGATCAATTGGGGCGACCGACCGCTGGTGTGGTTTGATCTCTCTGCCCAGGAGTTCCACCTGTTGGCGGCGACGTTTTATCCCCAAGACTTTATCTTGCTCACCTGGATCCTGGTGATTTGCGCCTTTGGACTGTTTTTGATCACGGTGGTCGCTGGGCGCGTGTGGTGTGGCTATAGTTGCCCGCAAAGCGTGTGGACGTTTCTATTTATCTGGTTTGAGCATCGCTTAGAGGGGCCACGCCACCGTCGCATACGCCGCGACCAAGCGCCACGCAAGTTCGATACGCTATGGCGAAAAACCACCAAACATGCAGCTTGGCTGCTGATTGCGGTGGCTACGGGAGTGGCCTTTGTCGGTTACTTCACGCCAATTCGGGCATTATTGGTGGATGTCGGCAGTCTGGACGCGCACCCTTTGGCACTCTTCTGGATCGGTTTCTTTACCCTGTTTACCTACTTGAATGCCGGTTGGCTCCGCCATCAGGTATGCCTGCATATGTGCCCTTATGCGCGCTTCCAGTCGGCGATGTTCGACGCCAATACGCTGATTGTTTCCTACGATGCCGCCCGCGGCGAGCCGCGTCGGAACTCTCCTCAAAAGGGTGTTGAGGCAACTCGGATCGGTGACTGTATCGACTGTGAACTCTGCGTCCAGGTATGCCCCACCGGTATCGATATTCGTGACGGCCTGCAATACGAGTGTATTGGCTGCGCAGCGTGTATCGATGCCTGCGACAGCGTTATGGCGCGGATTGATAAACCGCTGGGCCTGATTCGTTACACCACCGAGCGCGCTCTGGAAGGTAAAGCGACTCGTTTTTGGCGCCCCCAACTGTTGGCTTATACGGCGGCGTTATTCTCCATGGTGGTACTGTTAGTCGGTTTCTTGAACGCCCGGGTGCCCATTGATGTAGAGATTGCCCGCGACCGTCAGGCATTGTTTGAAAGCACGGCAGAGGGTCGCATTATCAATTACTACAACGTGACGCTGCGCAATCAAGATGGCCAAACCCATCATTACGCGGTATCAGCCGCGGGGTTGCCAGGGCTTCGTCTGCAGGGGGTGGATATCTTAGAGGTGGCGGCGTTTGAAACACGCAGCCTACGTCTAGCACTCACCGCCGATGCGAATGACCTAACGCAGCCTAGCCATCCTATCGAACTGCACTTTATCGCCTTAGATGACCCTTCAATAACGAAGGTCAGTGAAACACGTTTCCTGGGGCCTTCAGGGGAGTAGTGGGTACGGGTAGTCACGATCTAACAAGCGAAAAAACCTGCGATCAAAGCGGGTAACGATGCAGTAACCCTCTGATAGCAACCCAATGGCTAGTGTGAACCGCGTCAGGCTAACGCTTGCTCCGAGAGAGGTTGTAACGCCGCATCCTGTTGTCGCTGATAAGCTTTGATGCGTTCAACCAAGTATTCAGCGTCAGCCGCCACCCCAGAGAACCTCCCAGAGCCCCAGGTATGCAGCCATGGCAGGCCAATAAAGTAGAGGCCGGGCTGTTGGGTGACACCGCGTTTGTGTATAGGATGGCCCTGACCATTGAATACCGAAGCATCAAGCCAGTGAAAGTCAGGGCGAAAGCCGATGCACCAGATAACGGCGCTAATCCCTGCGTCGACCAGATTTAGCGCGGAACGCTCTTGGGTCGGTTCCCAGCACGGCGTGTACTCGGGCGCTGGTGGGGCCTCGATACCCTGGGATGCGATATAGGCATCAATTCGCTGATTGATATTGCAATAAACACTGTCGGCATGATCAAGGTTGGCTTGCAAATTATCGCGAAAGATAAAGTCCCCATTGCGGTACTCTTCTAATAGCCCGAATAGCTCCATACCTTCGAGAGCGAACTTACGCAGGTCGATCTCCCGGCCCCCGTCACGCCCTGTAACATAGTGGTTGGTGTTATCTCTTACTCCCTCACGTAATGGGTGCTGATCGACCGACATCTCGTAGTAGCCCATTTCATCAAGCCATTCGACAACATCTTTGCCGCGATATTGACGCGCCACGCGTGGGGCATCACCAGTGGCGAGGAAGACTTTTCGCCCAGCAATGTGCAGGTCTTCGGCAATCTGGGCGCCAGACTGGCCGGAGCCCACCACCAATACCGACCCCTCGGGTAATTGTTCAGGGCTTCGGTATTCCGCCGAATGTAGCTGGAACAACCGATCGGGCAATCGCTCTGCCATACGTGGAATGATAGGGAGATGATAACCGCCGGAGGCCACCACGATCTGATCCGCGCTAAACTCACCCGCGGAACTCTTCACTTCGTATTTCCCGTTGCTATTCAGACTGACGCGATTAACGGCAACGCCTTCGAGAGCGGGAGGCTGAACCTTGGTGGCAAAGCGGTCAAGGTAGGCGACCACCTCGTCACGCTTCATAAATCCTTTGGGGTCATCCCCGTCATAGGGATGGTCAGGTAGCTGACATTGCCAATTTGGCGTTACCAAGGTGAAGGAGTCCCATCGTGCGGACTGCCAACTATGCATCAAGCTATGTTTCTCAATAACGAGGTGATCGATCGCCTGGGCTTGAAGGTAATGGCTGACCGAGAGACCGGCCTGACCACCGCCGATGATAAGCACTGAGTAGTGTTGACGTAGATCTTTCATAGCACTCTCTCTTTGCAACGGTTCAAGAAATGTTTGGTGAGTTAGTCGATGCGGATAATTTCGACCATGCCCTGCGGACTATTGCCAAACTGCTGGGCTTTGGCCTTGATGACCGTCGACTGATCCATGGCACTGGAGCAGAAGAAACCGAATTTTTGTTCGACGCGCTGGCTGGCCGCCTCTAAGGCTGTGTTGGCGCGCTCCACAAAAGCATCGACGCTGAGACGCTCGCCGACCTGGAAGTACTCCTTTACGACGGTAGAGGGTGAGTAACACTGGTCTTCGCTGCCATCTGGCCAGCGAACGTGGAAGTGTATGGCTGGCATGCTCAAAGCTCCTGTTGGGGAATGGGCATTTGGGGGCGACTCAGCCCGGTTAATGGAGTGGTTGCAAGGTCATGGAACAACTGGCGATCATTGTCGGTTTCTACCCAGAGCTGCGGAGAGGAAGCGATCTCGCCGATCTGCGCGGCGGCGATGCCACGGGCACGGAAGCGCTCCAGCAGCATGGGGAGGTGCTCATTATCCGTGGTGAGCAGGTAACCGAAGCTAGGGAAGGTGCATAACCAGTCCTCCCAAGTGACTTTCTCGGGTTTCGGGATAGCGTCAAGGTTAATGCTCACACCTACATCAGCGCTCTCCATGAGCATTAAGGTGGTACCGAGGAGACCGGCCTGACTAATATCTTTAGCGGCGATAGCCAAGCCCGCTTCAGCAATACAGGGAAGTAGTTCGATGTCGCCACGCAAACGCTCAGCGGGCGCCGTTGTAGCCGCGTTCCAATTCAGATAGGGCGCTTGATAGGCGCCGCGCAGGTCGATAGCCGCCACTAATAATTGCCCGGGCCGCGCCGCAAAACTGCTCAGCAGGCATTGGGCTCGGCCCAGGATGCCGACCGCTAATTGCGGCTGATTGGAACGCAGGTTGGTGTGGCCACCGACGATGGGAATGCGGAAGGTGTCGGCGGCCTCGCGCATACCTTTGGCGATCAGTACGGCGCTATCTAGGTCATGGCTCCATAGAGCATTGACGATTGCCTGGGGCCGCCCGCCCATCGCGGCGATATCACTGACGTTCACCATCACCGAACACCAGCCAGCAAACCAAGGATCCTCGGCGACGAAGGCGGTAAGTAGCCCTTCCATCGCCAACAGTGTGTAGCCTTCGCCGCTGGGAATGGCCGCGGTATCGTCGCCGTTGGGATGCCAGCCATCGGGCAGTGCTGTCAGGTTGGGAGCGATCCGCGCGATATCGGCCTTATGGGCAAGACCACTATAATCGTGCACTTTCTGGAGCAGTTCTGTTAGGTCGAGTCGTTGCTTTTGGCTCATGATGCTTGTCTCAGTGCGGGGGCTGAAAGGATCTTAAGCAGCCCAGGCGCCAGCTCAGCGAGAGGTTGGCGTTGACGCCCAGGCACAACAAAGCCGCTAAGAGGAGAGTGGCAAGGGGGGTAGTGGGTAAGGTCGGCCTCCATGACGACATGAGGTCGATCAAGGATTAACTCCTCTCCAATGCTTCGCCAGTGCAGCTGTTGAAAAAGAGCCTCATTCTGGGCCTGTACCCGGGCCAAAAAGCGTTGGCAGCCCAATGCATGAGCGCTGGAGACGGCCAGCCGAATCAGCGTGGAGCCTAGGCGGCCTTGGGCGCGGAAGGCTGGGTCAACAGCAAGACGCGAACCATGCCAGAGTCCAGGTTCTGATTCGTGAATACGCACTGTCCCCACCACTTGCTCATACCATCCTCCTGTGCACCCTAAAGCGACGAGTAGGTGGGCTGAGTCATCGATGGCATCTCGGTCGTCCTGATCAAATATTGCCTGCTCATCGCAGAAAACGCGCCGCCGCAATGCCATTGCTTCATCGGTTTCCCAAGGCAGGCTCGCCCACTTGATCCGGTAGTTGGAATAGGCCGAATAGGCGTCGGATGTTGACATCATCGGGCACTCCTCTATTAAGCGTTTCGCGTGCTGTTAGCGCTCGTACTCAGACAACGTTGAACAGGCACCGCAACGCCCGCAGCCCGCTTTGATATCGCTAGAGCGCAACGCTGCGAGCTTGAGACGTCTGCCCAACGGCGCCAGGATCGACTCCATAAAGTCGGCGCTGGGCGGCTTATGATCTTCTAATGGCGTGCCGTTAATCGGCACGAACGGCACTACAAAGGGATAAACGCCGATTTCGATTAGGTGTTGGCAGGTTTCCAGAATGGCCTCGCGGGTATCCCCGAGCCCGGCAAGAATATAAGTGCTGACTTGCCCGCGGCCAAAGACGTCAACAGCATCGCGAAACGCCTGCATATACTCTTCGATGCCAACCTCTGCCTTGCCTGGCATTAGCGTTTTTCTTAGCGAAGGTGTGACCACTTCGAGATGCATGCCCAGGCTGTCAATGCCAGCTTCCTTCATGCGGGCATACCAAACGGGATCCTTCGGTGGTTCGCACTGCCCTTGCAGCGGAAGATCCACGGCCGCTTTGATGGCCCTGGCACTTTCGCAAAGGACGCTGGCTCCTCGGTCAGACGTGGCTGGCGTTCCGGTAGTCATGACCATATGTTTGACACCGTCGAGCTCGACAGCGGCCTTAGCCACCTCGGCCAGTTGGTCTGGGGACTTATGCGCAATGGTGCGCCCGGCTTGGAGTGATTGACCAATCGAGCAGAATTTGCAGGCTTTGCGCCTGCTCTCATAGCGGATGCATGTTTGCAGTACCGTCGTGGCCAGTACATCGCGGCTATGCAAGGTGGCGATATGCGTGTAGGGGACGCCGTCAGCGGTTTGCAGGTCGTAGAAGTGGGGCGTATCTGCAAAGGTAATATCGGCCATAGGAATCGTGTTTTCAGTCAGCCTATGCCCTTCATCACCTGACACTACGCTAAACGGTGAACGCCATGCCGACTGGGTATAGACGGGCACCATCATAGTGATTCCATCGATGGTTATTGCCTGATGGTCAGAAGGGCCAGCGCCGCCCCGTCGGCTGACATGCTCTTGTGATGCATCCTGCAGGCGTACGCCATGGGTTTGAAGTTCGGTGAACAAGCGTGAGCGATCGGCGAGCTTACTCATCTTCATCTCCTTGGGCATTATGGCCCTGAGCGGAAGTGGCCAGTGGCTGGCAGCAGTGGGCGGGCATATCGTTAATGGCTAAGCTCAACAGTTCAGGGCGCGCATAGTGGCCCACCGAATCCATCATTCGCTTACGCTTGGTAATCAGGGCGAAATCCAGGTCGGCAATAACGGTGCCTTCTCCTTTGCGCAGCGGCTCGGCCAAGTGCTTACCTTCTGGCGAGATAATGGCGGTGTTACAGCCATCACGCAGAGCACGTTGTAGCGTGGTGTCGGGGGTAATGGATTCGATTTGGGAGTCGGTTAGCCAGCCGGTGGCGTTAACCACGAAACAGCCCGCTTCAAGGGCGTGATGACGGATGGTTACTTCAATTTGATCCGCAAAGACTGGGCCGACCAGCGAGCCAGGAAACTGGCTGCAGTGGATCTGCTCGTGCTGGGTCATCAGGGCATAACGTGCCAACGGATTGTAGTGCTCCCAGCAGGCCAGGGCGCCAACACGGCCCACGGCGCTATCCACCACCTTCAAGCCCGAGGCATCGCCCTGGCCCCAAATCATGCGTTCGTGGTAGGTCGGCGTGAGCTTTCGGCGTTTCAGCAACAGACGCCCGTCGCTATCAAAGATCAGTTGAGTATTGTAGAGGGTGCCATGATCACGCTCATTAACGCCAAGCACGACGACGATGCTCAGGGTGCGAGCGCGCTCAGCGACAGCATCAGTGATCGGGCCTGGTACCACCACGGCCTGTTCATACAGCCGGAAGTGCTCGGCGCCACAGGCCACGGCGGGGTAGACAAATGAAAAGTACGGATAGTAGGGAACGAAGGTTTCGGGGAACACGATCAGCTCAGCCCCCTTGCTGGCCGCTTCGTCGATTGCATCCAGTACCTTGACCAGCGTGCCGCCAACACTCTCAAGATCGGGAGAAAGCTGAGCGGCAGCGGCCCGCACTATGGTCGTTCCTGTCATGTTTGCTTGTGCCATGACCGCTGCTCCCCTTAGACCGTCCAGGTATCGATGATCAGTGCATCGTCGCGCACGTGAAGCAGCTTGAGGTCAAGCACATCCAGTGGATTGATCGCGCGGATGCCCTCAATGAGTGACGGTTCGCCATGACCATAGAGTGCTTGAAGAGCAAAGCGGCAGGCGTAGACCTTGCCTCCCTCGGCCATAAACTTGGTCAACTGATTGTTGAAATTCATGTGGCCGGGAAACGCTTCATCGCCCAGGGTCGGGAAGCCACGCTGGACACCCAAAGTGACGCCAGGGCCATACAGTAAGATGGAGGTTTCAAAGCCTTTACGCAGCAAACGCGTTGCCTGCAGCATATTCACGAAGCCGATCGACCCCTCAAAGGCAACCGTATGAAAAGTTACCAGGGCTTTTTCGCCTGGTTTCGCTTTTACGTCTTCAAAAACCTTCTCTTCGTAGTCGACCAGAAAATCGCCTTTCTTGTTGAGTGGTTGCGTCACTGTAGGCATGTCTAAGCTCCGTTTATTGCGAGTGGGAGAGTCGTTAACCGCCGTGCTTACACAAGCGGTACGATCAATACGGAGCAATCGACGTGCCAATTGATATGCTTATTGATCCAATCAATTGTCGATCATGTAGGTCGCTCTAAGCCTAAAAATTGACCAAATTTTTAGGCTAAAAAAATAATAAAAGGCTAATGTTTCAAAAAAACTGTGTTTTTCACCTTATTTGTGCAATAAAAGTGTGTTTTGCACCATTAAGTGCATATGCAATCAATTTTTTATTTGTGCAATCTTTAGCCCATCAGTGATAAGTTTTGGTCGATAAGAAGAGTAGGTAACAATGTTTATTTAACGACGGGGAAGATATGCATACATCTGAGCTGGAACGCTGGCGAAAACGTTTAGACAAGGAGGTCAGCCAGCCAGCTTATCGTCTGGTCGCTGAATTGATTGCTGAAGATATCGGTAGTGGTCGGCTGCAGCCCCGCGAGCGACTGCCCCCGCTGAGAGAACTGGCGGGGGCTTTGAGTATCAATTACACGACGGCGGCGCGTGCCTATAACGAAGCTAAGCTGCGAGGCTTGATTGACTCGCATCCGGGCTCGGGCACTTTTATTAAAGGTAAGGCAGTGTCAGTGAAGCCGAGCAGTGGTTATGAGATGACCATGAACCTAATGATTGAGCCCGCGATACCGACGTTGATTGAACGAGTACGCGATAGCGCTATCTCGGTGTTGGCCCAGCGTGATCTTTACTCACTGCTGCGTTATCAAACCTTTGGTGGCAGCCATCATGACCGTGTGGCTGCGCTCCAATGGCTGGATCGGCGGCTGGACAACACGACACTGGAACAGGTCTTGATATGCCCCGGTATTCACAGCGGCCTGGTTGGGCTACTGATGCAGTTGGTAGCCCCAGGTCAGCTAATTTGTGTCGAAAGCCTGGTCTACCCCGGCCTAAAGGCTATTGCGGCCCAGCTCGGGCTGACCCTGCATTCATTGGAGCGTGACTCCGATGGCCCTCTTGTTCGCTCCTTCGAGGATATCTGTAAGCAGGGTCAAGTGGCCGTTTTGTACATTAATCCCACCATCCAAAACCCCACGACGACGACTATTCCCTTGGGGCGTCGTGAAGCTTTGGCCGATGTTGCCTTGCGCTATAGCATCCCGATTATTGAAGATGATGCTTACACCATGCTCAGCGAAGAGAAGATCGTCCCTATTGCTAACTTGGCCCCTGAGCTCACTTACTATCTGACGGGGACTGCCAAGTGTTTCGGTCCCGGTTTGCGATCAGGATTCCTACACGCCCCCACCAAGCGACAGGCGCAGAGAACCGCTGGCGCGCTTCGAGCCACCTCGGTGATGTCCAGCCCGCTGATTGATGCCCTGGTCACCGAGTGGATAACCGATGGGACGGCGGATGCCATGCTTAAAGCGATCCGTATCGAGGCCATTGCCCGCCTTGAAATAGCCGAGAAGATTCTGGGACGTCAGCGCATCGTGTCTGCCAAAGGTGCTTTCCACCTATGGCTTAAGCTGCCCAAGCACTCTGGCTGGAACCCTTCAGAGCTGGCGGTGCAATTACGTTCACATGGCGTTAGTGCGGTTGCCAGCGCTGCTTTTAGTACCGACAACCATCCCCCTGAAGCTCTGCGCTTGTGCTTCGGTGGTCAACTGACAAGAGAGGACTGGGAGGAAAGGCTGCATTATGTGGCGGATATCATCGACCAACCTGCCTATCTGTCATCTCTGACGATGTAACCTTGGTCAACTGTCCTAGTGACGGTTTGGTATTGATTAGCCAGACGAATAGCAAAAGTGGTTTAACGCCCATTATCTTCGGCGATAAGTGGCTAGGGGTTCTTATCTCCTTAGTTTAATGCACGCTGTGGAGCACTACCACGGTTGCGATCCGTCGTCTGATCCGGCTTTTTTGAGGCCTTCTGAGCCTGTACTTGTCAGCTGTGCATAGGCATAGTCCTTAAGTTAGTTTGAACGCTAACAAAGCTATTTATCGCCTAGCTGGTTCGGTTTCGTTTAGGAGGTGCCCGTTAATATGTTGATATATATTGTCTTTTTGATGATCTTTGTGGGCGTGACCGCAGCTCTGTATCAGGTGTATGAAATTCATTACAACATCAACGTCGGCAACGATAAAAAGTTGTCGAAGGCTGATAAAAGCCACTTACAAGCGCTTTCTGACCAAGCCAAAACCGCCACGCAAACCCATGCCCGGCCAGACTTTGATCAAGCGGCAGCCAATGCCTTGAGCCCTAATCTCGATCGGGATATCGCACTGAAGGCTTTTGCTGAAGAGGAAAAAGGCGTCTACGCGATCCCTTTGTTGCGGCGTAAAGCGCGGTTGTGTTTTAACGGCGATAGCAGTGCGAATGTAAACAGCGTAAAAGTGCGTCACTTGCCGTTTTGGAAAACAACGCTGCCGCATACCAATATACGCGCAGCGTTGATTACACTGGTTATTTTGAACTGTTTCTTGGTTCAGCTACTGGCTGCCATGAGTGTTTATACGCTGGGTTATCCAGTCTCGATGCCTTGGCTGGCTTGGCTAAACGACCCCATGGCAGTCATGCTGCTGATTTATGCCTTTATCGTTACGTCACTGCTTATTACGAAGTTTGATAGATATATGCACGACCTCTATCAACTCGGCAAGCTGTTTCAGAAAAAAGCTGTTTAGCCGTCAGTGCAGCGCGTAATCTCATCGGCCAACTGCTCCAGCAGCGCATCGTAGAGACCTGCATCCAGCGTCAGACCTACGCCCAAGGGATCCATGACGCCGATATAAGCGGACGTATCCCCAAAGACGTTATTGACCATCTGCGGATTGAACTGGGGTTCACTAAACACACACTGGATATTTTCATCATTCACCAGCGTTTGCAGCTTCTCGATACGCGCAGGGCTAGGTGAAGAGGCATCGCCAATGGAGATGGCCCCAGCCGCGTGCACATTAAAGGCCTCCTCAAAGTACTGGTAAGCATCATGGAAAACAATAAAGCGTGTGTCGGCGCTGCTGGCCAAACGATCCTGAATATGTTCCTGAAGGCTGGTTAAGTCCTCTTTCCCCTGGGCGGCGTTGTCGCGATAGTACGCTGCGTTATCAGGGTCGATCTCACTTAACTGTTCGGCGATGGCATCCAGCCAACGGCGGGCATTGGCAGGATCCAGCCAGGCATGGGGATTCGTGCCGGTATGGCTGTGATCATGGCCGTGGTGGTCATGATCGTGCCCACTTTCGTCATGGCTGTCTGCATAGTGGTGGTGTTCGTGATCGCCGTGATCATGGTGCCCGTGACCGTGTTCATCCCCATCGTTGAGCGCAAAGGTCGCGCCTTCGCGGTATTCCAATGTGGTGATGCCAGGCACATCCATTAGCTCAAGGTGGCGTGCATCACCCGCCAGGCTGTCGATGGCGCCGGATAGCCAGGGCGTCAGCGCGTCGCTTACCCATACCACCAGGTCCGCATCATCGAGGGATTGTGCTTCAGAAGGGCGTAGCGAATAACCATGCGGCGAAGCACCGGGCTGAATAAACAGCTCAGGATCGCCGCGCTCCCCCATCACCTTAGCGACAAGCGAATACACCGGCGGAATATCCACCGCCACATGCGGCACTTCTGCGGCGGCAACCAGCGGGAAAGCCGCTAATAGCGGCCAAGACAAACGAGCTAAACGGTTATTCATCAGGGTTCTCCTCATCATCAACTATGGCTTTTCTGGGTTCGAACATAGGCATCGACACTCGCCTATGCGATATAGACATGTTATAACATAACAAATACAGAAAAGACGACCTTCAATTATGCGGCTTGCTCAGCCTCCTGATCACGATGCGATTCTGAACGTTCGCCAACTGAACGTTCGTTTCGGCGGACAGCATATCCTCGAGAACATCAATCTCGATTTATATCGGCAACAGGTGGTGACCCTGATTGGCCCTAATGGCTCGGGGAAATCCACACTAGTGAAAACGCTGATCGGTGCGGTAACGCCCACCACCGGCCAGGTGACCATCGCCCCGCAGCAGCGCATCGGTTATGTGCCCCAGCGGCTTCACCTGGATCCTACCTTGCCCATGACGGTCAAGCGTTTTATCAACTTGCCCCGTCGCCACCCCCATCGCAGTGTGCAAAAGGCGCTGGAAGATGCCGGCGCCGAGGCATTGATCAAGGCGGCAATGAGCGAGCTATCGGGCGGCCAGTTCCAACGCGTGCTGTTAGCCCGGGCGCTGCTGGCAAAACCCGATATTCTGATTCTCGATGAAGCGACACAAGGGCTTGATCACCGAGGTACCGCTGAGTTCTACCAGCATATCGAAAGCGTGCGCCGCAGCTACGGCTGCGCTGTACTGATGGTCAGTCACGACCTCCACGTCGTGATGCGTACCGCCGATCATGTGCTGTGCCTGAATCGTGTTATCTGTTGCGAGGGCAAGCCCGAGCAGGTGGCCTCATCGCCGGACTATCAGGCGCTGTTTGGCGATCAGACCGCCCAGACCTTAGCCTTCTACCGCCACCATCAGCATGAGGAGGCCGCCAATGCTGGATGATTTTATGTGGCGGGCGATGATCGCCGGTGTATTAGTGGCCATGGCCGCCGCCCCGTTGGGGTGTTTCGTGGTGTGGCGGCGTATGGCCTACTTCGGCGATGCGACCGCCCACGCCGCCATTCTGGGCGTGGCGTTAGCGCTGTTATTGGACGTCTCCATCTTCTTAGGCGTACTGACGGTCGCCCTTGTGATGGCAAGCTGTGTGTCAATGCTCAGTGGGCGTGGCTATGCCATGGATACCTTGCTCGGGGTAATGGCGCACTCGGCTCTGGCCATCGGCCTGGTGGCGGTGTCGTTTCTGGCCGGCGTACGCATCGACCTGAGTGCCTATCTGTTTGGCGATATTCTGGCCGTTGGGAAAACGGATATCTGGATTATCGGCGGCGGAGTGGCGCTGGTGCTGACTCTGCTTTTCTGGCGCTGGTCCTCGTTATTGACCGCCACGTTGAGCGACGAGCTTGCTTATGCCAGCGGCATCCACCCACGGCGCGAACAGCTGGTACTCACCCTGGCACTCGCGGTGGTCGTCGCCGTGGCGCTGAAAGTAGTGGGCGTGCTGCTGATAGCCGCCTTGTTGATCATCCCAGCGGCCACCGCCCGGCCTTTTTGCCGTACGCCAGAAGCGATGACGGTTCTGGCCGCGGGGATTGCCATACTGGCGGTGACGGCAGGGCTGAGAACTGCATATGTGATGGATACCCCGACCGGCCCAACGATAGTCACGCTCGCCGCTGTGCTGTTTACCCTGGCGACGGTTGTGACCCAAGGCTGGCGCTTATTGCGTCAGCGCCTCCAGCCCGCGTCCTGTCATTCCGGTAAATAGTGCGGTGGAAGCAGTGACAACCTCCTTTGCCGTATACCCCCTTAGTTCATTAACAGCGCTTATGGAGTCATTGATGTCTTCGCTTATGCCTGCAGTACCTGCTGCTCAATTGACGTTGCCAGACCATGCCGCCAGGGGTCACGACATCAGCGTGTTGCCGCGTATCTTTGAAGACGCCATTAACATCGCGATCTTCCAGCGCCCGCTGCCCACCGATATTGCCTTTAGCGCCCAGGCGCAGTGCCAAACGGATCGTGCCTGGCAATATAGCTGGCTTGGTCACCCCGATGAAGCCTTCATCGCCGATTTGCGCCGTCACATGCCCGCCCCGGGCGCGGCTTCCTCGCTGATTGAGGATATGGCGACGATCGCCGAAGCCATCGCCTTTCTGTTTGACACCCAAACCGTCGGCATTCGCCTGCGCCTGCTCAATAGCGCCATGTGCCCGCGCTTTCACTGCGATAACCTCCCCGTGCGCATGGTGACTACCTATTTTGGGCCGGGCAGCGAATGGCTGCCCGAGCACGCCATTAACCGCGAGGGCCTGGGCGCGCCGCACCCCGAGCGACCCGATATCGCAACCGATACCAGCGCTATTCAACACCTTTCGCCGGGGGACATAGCGTTAATCAAAGGAAGCGGCTGGGTAGGCTGCGAAGAGCGGGGCCTGGTGCATAGAAGCCCTGCGCTGGAAAACGGTAGCAAACGACTACTCATGACCATTGAGCCTGCTTAATAGCCGCTATCTCAGCAGCTATCTCGACCACTGGGAACGATCATCGACGAGTGCAGTTATGTCTTGATCAGGTCAATATCGCGAGAACAATGAATGGGTAACCAAAGTATGAATGTGCAACATATGAGTAACCAAAATACGGATGAAAAGGCGGTCAACGTTGACTGGGAGAATGAGTCATCTGAAAAAGCATGGGAAGCCAAGCTATTAGCCATGCCCACCAGTGACTATATGAACGATGAACAGCTGCAGTTCTTTCGTCATCGTCTGCTTGCCGAGCGAAGTGAACTTGAGGTGCACTTAAAAGAGATCAAGACCGCAATTGCCTCCCATGAGCGAGATAGCGATGAAGCGGATCAAGCCTCGTTTGAAGAGGAGTTGCGTCTAGCTCTTCGCCAAGCCGATCGGGAAAGCCGCTTGCTTAGCAACATTGAGGCGGCATTAAAAAGAATTGAGAACGGCGAGTACGGTTACTGCGAAGAGACCGGCGAACCTATCGGGCTCCCAAGGCTGTTTTTTAGGCCTACAGCGAAACTATGCATTGAAGCCAAAGAGCGTCAGGAGAGTAAAGAACACCACTATCGTAAAGCCAGGTGGGAGTGAGCCGTTATGCGGGAGCCACCATTAATCCCGATCAATGTACTGACCGGTTTCCTCGGCAGTGGAAAAACCACGCTACTCAACCGCTGGGTACACCAAACCTCCATGGCCAATACCCTGATGGTGATTAACGAGTTTGGCGCCATCGGGTTGGATCATCAATTGATTACCCAAAGCGATGAGCAGGCGGTGATCGAAATGAGCAGCGGATGCTTGTGCTGCACGCTACGGGGCGACCTTAGTCGCACGCTACAACAAGCATTGGAAGATCTGGAGGCCCAAGACAAAGCCCTACCGTCTCGGGTAGTGATCGAGACCACCGGGCTGGCATCGCCTACCTCGCTGCTGCAACTATTGATGACGGATCACTGGCTGGCGCACCGCTTTAAGCTGGATAGTGTGGTGTGCTGCGTCGATGCGGCGAACGGCATGGGGACTCTTGATGCACACCGGGAGTCGCAGCAGCAGGTGGCGGTGGCCGAAAAGCTATTAATCACCAAAACTGACCTGGCCAGCGAGGAGACGGTTTCCCAGTTGGCTAATCGACTGGCTCGACTCAACCCAGCGGCTGAGCAGTGGCAGGTAATCAACGGCGAACTTTCGGCGGACTTGTTAGTGGGGGCAGGGCTGGCCCGCCATGCTCCTGATGCCGACACGGGCAACGACGCTCACAAGGATGCCCAGGCGTATCAGGTCGAGAAGTGGCTCAAAGCAGGCAGTTACACCGTGCATCAAGCAGCGCCTTTAACGCCCCGGCTGCTCACCGGCGCGCCGCTCGGTTCTTATCAGCCCGAAGGCAACTCCCACAGCGACAACATTAAATCGTTCTGCTTTAGTGTTAACGAGCTTATTGAGCCTGAGGTGCTGGAAAATTGGTTGGATATTTTGATGTCGCTAATGGGCGATAAAATGCTGCGCATTAAAGCCATTGTCCATCTTACTGACAGGGATACGCCACTCGCACTGCACGGTGTGCAACATATTTTTCATCCACCCGCGCCGCTGCCCAAGAACAGCGTGGGAGACCGTGTATCTCGCTTTGTATTTATTACCCAAAACGTGACGCCGGAAACAGAGGCTGAGTTGTACCGCTTTTTTCATGCATCCCAAGAGGTGGCCCAATGACTGTTTTAACCCTGCCTGATGTAGCCAGACAAACCGCCCGCTCACCGGCCGCTTTGACCTGGGTAGGCATGGAGGGCATCGCACTCCCCATCCGACTAGGCAGCCGCAGTGTGACGGCCAAACTCAACGCAGGGGTCAGCCTGGATGACGCTGATGCACGGGGAATCCATATGTCCCGGCTGTATTTGGCGTTGGCACCGCTTGAAGAAGCACCGCTGACACTTCCAGTGGTTAAGGGCGTATTGAATGCATTTTTAACCAGCCAAGATGGCTTATCGCAGCATGCTTATCTAAGCATCGAAGGCGAGCTTCCGCTTAAGCGGCAAGCCTTGATCAGCCCTTTAGCCGGGTGGAAAAGTTACCCCTTCACCTTGCGCTGCCAATTAACGCACGCTGGCTTTCAGGCTGAACTCGACCTTACAGTGTGGTATTCGTCCACCTGCCCCTGCTCGGCGGCGCTGGCAAGGCAGCTGATTCAGCAGGCCTTTGAGGAAGATTTTGCGGAAATCCCGTTAACCAAATCTGCGGTATCTGCGTGGCTAGGTAGCGAAGAAGGGATACTCGCAACGCCCCATAGTCAGCGCAGCAGTGTCGAATGCAGTTTGCGGTTATCTGAAAGCGAAAACGGAGAATGGCCCCTCGCGGATTCTATTGAAAACTCGATTGACCGTATCGAGCGAGCACTCGGTACCGCGCTGCAAACCGCGGTAAAACGTATCGAGCGAGCACTCGGTACCGCGCTGCAAACCGCGGTAAAACGTATCGATGAACAGGCCTTTGCCCTCGCCAATGGACAAAACCTGATGTTCTGTGAAGACGCGGCCAGGCGGCTGGATAAAGCACTACGGCAAGCGCCGGGGGTATCTGGGTTTCAGCTCAAGGTCGTGCATGCTGAAAGCCTGCACGCCCATGACGCGGTGGCGCGCAGTGAGTGGAATTGGTAAACGTGTTTGGACTGTTTCTGGCCTACTCGCGCTATGCAAAGCGCAAGCAGCAAGGGGAGCTCCAGATAATGGAGTATTCAGCATCAATGGGTCTAAGCTTGCATTTTTAGCGCTTGAAAGGGTAGGTCGCCTCTTAAAATACGCGTCAGAATATAGACAAGCGGGCGTTCTGATGTCCCGTTGGTGCGAAATACTTCCCCTTCGAGGGTCGCGCCTTCTTTTAACATGCGGTGCAGCATGTCGAGGTTTCCTCTCGGGACATAGCCCAGTTTGCACCCAGCGCTTTCGATGCGGATAGCATCAGCATCCACAGGGTTCTCAGGTTCGGGGACAAATTGAACACTGCTGCCTACCTGTAAATCTGTTATCTCAAGCTGTGATTCGTGCCGAAAGCCTGCTATTTCGATTAATACCTCGAAGGTTTCAGGTGGGTTGTCGAAAGGGTGAACAAGTTCAAAACCGTCATTGGGTAGCTTGGCGCCACTGTAACCCAGTAAAGCGAAGTCGCTAATGTTGGCATCCTCTGGGATAGCGCGCAGTTCCAGATAACGCCCAAAATCACGACGACTGCGTGGCGGCAAGCGGCGAGTGAAAGCTTCCAATACTTGATGATTGTGCTCTGCTTGCCTCATAGAAAATGCCGGGTAGCCTCGAAAGCCCAAAAGCTTTGCTTCTGCCATCTCTGAGCTATCCAGGGCATACACCAGAACCACGTTATTGTCCCGCTTGACCAATTCTCCCACTAGATAGCGAGAGCGCATTTTGCTCTCGCGTGCCTGCCAATAAAGCAGCAGCCGGTGTGGTTCCACCAAGTGTTCGATTAAGCGGGTCATATCAGTTCTCCAGAGCCTGTAAAAGGCGCTCTCTCCTTGTCAGAGTCAAAAACGCTATGAAGTCAGCACGTTCTTGGGTAATGGGATGTGGGGTGTCAAAGTAAGTTAAGTCATTCAGGATGTCTCTAAGGTCATCATCGCACCAACGTTGTAAGCGTTCTATCAGTATTGGTCGAATAGCAGGGAATTGCTGACAATACTGAGTAACACCCTGAATAAGCGGCAGGCGCTTTTTGTCGCCTTTGGCCCAGCGCATGTGGTGCTGCCCTCTGTTAAGGTAGGCATTGAATTCATTATGGTCGCGCATCATGCGCTGCATTTTCTGGGGCTGCAACTCGTGACCGAGGCTGGTGCCATTATCAAAGTAGGGCGTGTAACGGGCAGTTGGGCCGTTTTCTCCCCAAATCAATCCCCAATTCTCTTGATGGCGATCAGTGTTGCCAATTAACGCATCAAAACATAGGCAAAGCCCCCAGTATTGTCGCCAATCATGGGTAAGCCATCCGCCTCTCTCTAGCACACGGCTTAGTTCGATAATGGATGTTAAATTATGCTGCCTGCCTTTATCTATATCAAACGCTGGTATAAGCCGTTGCAAGTAATCTACGCCAGCAACATAGCGATCTTCCCTGCTATCGGCATAGCCAATAAACCACTCGTTGACTGTACCTGGCTCGTTTCGAGACGAGTCAAAGGCAACAAAAACGGGTGGTAGGGTAAGGCCCATTAATCGGCCGATATGAAAAGCGATTACCTCCGCCCAATATTGATCGGGGTATCGTGGCTCAGAGCTTTTCGCGCTTTTAATAGCTTCTTTAAATAAATATCGATGTCCAGGAACACAGAAATCATATGGGGCGGGGTCGGGACAGACGCGGAGTGATTTGTCACGAGCGCCTACTGGGAAGACTTCATAATCTTGGTGAACATCCCAGCCTGTGATGTCAATCACCTGGTCTGGTCGTTGATGAATGTCTTCACGGTTAATCATGGTGTCATTCCTCTTCACCTGAAAATAAAAAAGTCCTCCCGTAGCTTCACCATATTGCAGATCAACTGATCGAGGGCACGATACCTTTAACCTCACTTAAACACTAAATTAAACATATAGCGTACAACCATGAAATACCCTCAGACGCCGCAAGGCGGAGGAATAAAACGCTTCGTTAGATGCCTAGCGTAGCCAGGGATACAGCTTAAGGTTGTGCATACGGGAAGCTTGCACGCCAACAATGCAGTGGCGCGCAGTGAGTAGTGTTGGTTAACGTGTGTGGTCTCGCCTGGTAGATCGGAGACGAACGATTGTTGGCCTTCCTCGCAGCGCTTGTTTAGGATCAATAGCGGATCTCAACAAAAACTAGCGAGCCGTTCTCATGAAGCCAGAAACCATTGCCCTCCACCATGGCTATTCGCCTGATTCACAAAACGCCGTGGCGGTGCCGATTCATCAAACCACGTCGTTTTCCTTCGACAACGCGCAGCACGCGGCGGATCTCTTTGATCTTAAAGTCGAAGGAAACATTTACTCGCGCATTATGAACCCGACCTGCGCCGTGTTGGAGCAACGGGTAGCCGCGTTGGAAGGCGGTATCGCTGGGCTAGCGGTGGCATCGGGAATGGCAGCGATCACCTATGCGATTCAGACCATTGCTGAAGCGGGCGATAACATTGTCTCGATCAGCGAGCTGTATGGCGGTACCTACAACCTGTTTGCCCACACCTTGCCGCGCCAAGGCATTCAGGTGCGTTTTGCCGACAAAGACGATATTGATGGCATCGAAGCGCTGATCGATGAGCGTACCAAAGCGGTTTTCTGCGAAAGCATTGGTAACCCCTCGGGTGGCGTGGTCGACCTAACAAAGCTCGCCGAAGCGGCGCATCGTCATGGGGTGCCGGTAATAGTTGATAACACCACGGCGACGCCGTTCTTATGTCGGCCGATTGAGCACGGGGCGGATATTGTCGTCCACTCGGCGACCAAATATATCGGCGGCCACGGCACCACGGTGGGCGGTGTGATTGTTGATTCAGGCACCTTTCCCTGGGCCGAGAATGCCAGCCGCTTTCCGCTACTCAACGAGCCTGATGTCTCCTATCACGGTGTGAGCTATACCCGTGATGTGGGCGATGCGGCCTTTATTGCCCGCGCCCGGGTGGTGCCGCTACGTAATATGGGCGCGGCGCTTTCTGCTCAAGCGGCCTGGAACCTGCTCCAGGGATTGGAAACGCTGTCACTACGGATTGAGCGTATCTGTGCCAATGCCTTAGCGGTTGCCAAGCATCTGGAAAGTCATCCGTTGGTCACCTGGGTGCATTATGCTGGCTTGGAAAACCATCCCGATCATGCGCTGGCCCAGCGTTATATGAACGGCCATGCCTCGGGGATTCTTAGTTTTGGCATTGAAGGTGGGCAGGCCGCTGGTGAGCGCTTCTACGATGCGCTGGCGCTGATTCTTCGCCTGGTGAATATCGGCGATGCCAAAAGCTGTTCTTCCATTCCCGCCTCTACCACGCACCGCCAACTCAACGAGCAGGAACTAAAAGCCGCTGGTGTCACGCCGGATATGGTGCGCCTATCGATCGGCATCGAGCATATCGACGATCTGCTGGCGGATATTGATCAAGCGCTGGCGGCCTCTCAAGGGTAGCGCAGAACTGATTCAAAACCCGTCCAATAACAAGTGGCGTTAGGTGTAGGCCTAGCGTCATGTTGTTTACGACATCAGCTTACAATAGTTAGAATCATTAAGCTGGCTTAACCTCCGCAATCAACTCTGCCTAGCGCTAGCATCTGCTCGACTGCGACCAGTATCTCGAGCCAGTTCTGCTCGTTTTAGCATATGTACAATGCTTATTGCGACGTTTGAGTTGATGAAGTTTCTTTCGGTGCTGAATTCGAACTAATGGCCAGTACTTCAAACGAGAAAGTTGTAGCGGAAGAGCTGCGCGGTTTCGAGATGACTGTTAATTTACAAGGAGAAATGCCATGAAAAAGCTACCTTCGTACTGCGGGATGCTGCTTGCTAGTGCTTTGGTGCTGCCCGTATCGACTGTCGCGGTGGCCGATGAGGTCGTCGAACAGATCGAGTTGGGTCTTGAACTCTATCAGGAAGAGGATTATGGCGGCGCCCTCACCGAACTCGAGTTCGCGATAAGCGACATTCGCAAACTGCAGTCGGGCCGTCTCGCCGAGACCTTCCCCACGCCGCCTGAAGGTTGGGAGGCTGAGGATGCCGAATCCGATGGCGGTGGCGCCGCGGCTATGATGGGCGGCGGAGCCATGCTTGAACGCCAGTACAGTGAAAGCGATGGCAGTGGCCGGCTTAAGGCAAGCATAATGATCGACAACCCCATGGTTCAGGGCATGGCTGCACTGTTCAACAACCCGGCCATGTTGACCGCCCAACCTAATACCGAGCGGGTTCGCATGGGCCGTGAATCGGCCATCGTCAAGTGGGAGCCCAACCGCTCTCAAGCTGAGGTCACCATGTTGCTTGATGGGCGCATTCTGATCCAGGTGGAGGGGGAGAACTTGGCATCCCAGGATATGGCGGTGGAGCTAATGCGCAGTTGGGATATCGACGCAGTGCGTGAACAAGCCGGTCGCTAGCATTGCTGAGGCGATCGATAACCCAATAGCAGGTGCTAGAGCACTAATGGCGCCCTTTACGTTCAGCCATCAAGCGCTCTTAGATGCTGCCAGCGTATACAAAAATTCCAGCCCTAATGTCGCGGCGGCAAGCGAGGTAATGTCGCCGTGATCGTAGGCGGGGTTCACTTCCACCACGTCCATACCGACCAGTTCCATGCCTACCATGCCACGGATCACTTTCAGCATCAGGTCGGTGGACATGCCGCCGCACACCGGTGTACCGGTACCAGGGGCGTAGGCGGGGTCGAGGCCGTCAATATCCAGGGTAACGTAGGCCGGGTGATAACCGACGCGGGCACGAATGCGCTCAAGCACGGCCGCGGCACCGTGGTCATTGACCCAGTCCGCATCCAGCACCTCGTAAGGGTGGTTGTGGCGGTCGTAGCTGGTGCGAATGCCAATTTGCAGCGAGTGCTCGGGCACAACTAGTCCTTCTTTGAGGGCGTGGTGAAAAATGGTGCCGTGGTCAAAGCGCGTGCCTTGCTCGTAGGTGTCTGTGTGGGCGTCAAAATGGATCAGCGCCAGCGGGCCGTGTTCCCGGGCGTGGGCGCGCAGTAGCGGCAGGCTAATGTAGTGGTCGCCACCCAGGGTAAGCATCTTTTTACCCGCGCTTAACCAACGATTGGCGTGAGTCTCCAGGTTATCGACTAGACTTTCGGGCTCACCATAAGCGTAATCAACGTTGCCTGCATCGCACACCTTGAGGCGCTCTTCCAAAGCAAAGTCCCATGGCCAGCGCTTGCCTTCCCAGATCAGGTTAGCGGTACTTTGACGAATAGCATTCGGCCCCATGCGGGTGCCAGAACGGCCAGAACAAGCAAGGTCAAAAGGAACGCCACTCACCACAACGTCGGCGTCGGTTGCCTTAGGATCCGTTGCTTTTGCTACGCCCATAAAGGTAGAAATCACATCGCCATAAAGGCTGGGCATGGTTTGTGTTTGTGGGTGGGTCACCGGTGTGCTTCTCCTTGCGTGCTGGATTATCGTTGATAGTCGCGTGTGGCGAATAAGCAGCAGACAATAAGCAATTACCAGTGATAAATTAAATGAATGTTTAGAATTTAACCATTCGTGATATGAATAATGAGAAGCTATGCGCTCGCTACGCCATTTCGACCTAAATCTACTGCTGGTATTTGAGGCGCTGATGCACGAGCGTCACGTCACTCGCGCGGCAGAAACGTTGCATTTAAGCCAGCCAGCCTTGAGCCATGCCTTAAAACGGCTGCGTGAATCGCTGGATGATCCACTGCTAGTGCGCACCGAAAACGGTATGCAGCCGACACCCCGAGCACTTGAGCTGCTGCCCGTGGTGCAACAGGCGCTAGCGATGCTACGCCAAGGTCTTGCGCCCCCCGCGATGTTTACGCCTGCCAACAGCACACGACGCTTTACGCTCGCCACCACGGATTACTTTGAAGAGGTCATGTACCCGCTCTTTTTAAGTCAGCTGTTGTGTTATGCGCCGGGCATTAGCTTTTCCATTGAGCTGATTACCCCGGATGTGCTGAGTGAGGGGTTGGAACAGCGCCAAATTGATATGGTGGTAGGGCTGGATAGCCAAAGCGCGTTGCCCAGTGGCGTGATTCAGACCCCCTGGATGGATGAGGAGCTGGTCTGCTTGGCTGCTACCCATAATGATCGCGTGGGCGATGGGCTGAATATTGGTCAGTTTGCGAATGCGCTCCATGTGGAGCTGGCGGATATTAGCGGACTGCGCCCCAGTAATATCGATAGCTGCTTGGTTCAACACGGCTTAACCCGCCGTGTCATCTCTAAAAATCTCAACTACATCGCCGCGGCGCGGGTGGTGGCGCTGACGGAAGCGATCATGACGCTGCCACGTCAGATGGCTGAGCGCTTTGTCATGATGCTGCCGGTGCGTATGGTGGAGCCGCCCAAAGAGCTCCCAACGCTGAAAATGACTCTGATCCAGCATGGGCTGTTTGCCAATGAGCCTGCTCTCATCTGGCTAACTCAATCACTGATCGAGTTCGCCGACACATTCCGGCAGCAAGCCTCTTCAGGGGCACTGCGGCCCGCTTGATGGTTGGAAGTAGCTTCAATAAAGGCGAGTGACTTAGTAGAGTGTCAGCAAAGACGCAGTAAGCGGGATTTAGCTAAACCACAGGCAACCATAATAATGACAGCAATGTATAAACTCCTGATTGCCGACGATCACCCCCTGGTACGTGACGCTATGGCGCGCGTGATTCGTGAAGCTTACGCAGATGCTGAGATTGTCGAGGTGGAAGATTTTGATGCGGCTCTTGCTCATGCCCAGCAAGAGCCTGATCTTGACTTGATATTGCTAGATTTAAATATGCCTGGCATGAATGGGTTTACGGGCCTTTTGCGGCTGCGTAACGAGCAGCCTACGATTCCAGTAGTGATTGTTTCTGCGGAAGAGGATAAGCAGATTATTCTTCAGGCGGTCTCTTGTGGTGCAGCGGGGTTTATCCCCAAATCATTGCCCCGTGATCAGATGCGCCATGCCATTGCCCAGGTGCTGGAAGGCAATATCTTTCTACCTGCCGATGCCATGCGCGCGCCGGACAGTATTCGTAAGCGTCGCCACCAGGAGCAGGGTTTTACTGCGGAACAGCTGCGCCAACTGACCCGCAAACAGCTACAGGTGTTGGAACACATGACCCGCGGTGAATCTAACAAGATGATTGCCTATCATCTCAATATCGCGGAAACCACGGTGAAAGCCCATGTGTCGGCGATCTTGCGCAAGCTGGGTGTGACCAGCCGCGTACAAGCAATTTTATCGGCCAACGATATCGATTTTTCTCAGTTCCTCAAGCGCTGACTCGCCTCAATCGTTGACGCGATAGTGGCCAGTACTATCTAACCAGTGGGTTTGCCAGTGGCCGTGGGTGTTTATCAGAGTGAGTAACTCGTTAAGCGCCTGTGAGTTGGTGCTTTGCTGCCCAAGCCGATGCAGTGGCTGATCAGTGCCTGACAAGAGGCTTTGCCACTGGGTAATCAGCGCGGCGAGGGGCGTTTCAGGCCGTGTTAGAGAGTGTTTAAGAGAGGTTGGCGTCTGTAGGATATCTTCCGCCGCTTGCCACAGGGCATCGGTGATGGAGAGTAGTTTTTTCCCTACAGGTTCAGCGTCTTCACTGGTTTGCACCACATAGCCAAGTGAGCAGGGCGCACCGTCGCTTCTGCGTACCGCCGCGACATACCCCAAGTGATGGTCATACCGCGCCTGCTGAAAAAAGGCCGCGCTGTGGTGCTGCTCAGCAAGGACTAATAGCCAGCGCTGGGTGGGCGTGCCCGGTAAGCTCAGTGTGCGCATGATGGCTGTGCTGGCCGACCCATTGATAGAAGGCGTCTGCACAGAACGTGTTGCTATGCGGCTGGCCAAATCTGCAAGCGCGTGGCAAACGACATCTGCATCTGCTTCATGGGAAACCCATACCGCAGGCGTGGCAGGCAGCGGTGTTAAGCGCTGTACCAACCGCTGAGCCAGAAGCCCTTGGGGGACAATTGCCGTATTAACATTCGCTTCTTTCAGCAAGGTTTGCATGGCAACTGTCGCTCCCTCCCCCACGGTTATCACCCAACTGCCCTGGGCTAGTTGCATGTGCTGGCATATCACGCCGCTGCGTGCGCACCGTTTGGCAGCCAGAGGGGCGGGAAGGAACATTGCGTTGGGTATAAAACAGGCTGCCCAGGTGGTGTCGGCAAGTGAGGCGAAATCATCGCTGACACCATACTGGCCGCACCAACGCTGCACATGTGGGACGGCCGCCAAGTGTGCTGCATCGTCAGCATGCTGGAACGTTGTAGGCGCGCTATAAACTAGCCAGTGGGGAACTGGCCAGCGATCCCTGGTGGGGAAATATGGTTGAGCTGCTGTATTGGCAGCAAGCCGCCGCGCCAATGCTTGCTGGCGCGCATAGACAAACCACGCCGCCGCCAGTTGCACGGTACCGGCAGGGGGCCGCCAAACGGTGCGGTGATCAATAGGGGCCGTCGCGAGCGGGGCTGCTAGACGTTCGCTGAGGAAAGCCTCAAGCACTTCCAGTCGCTCCTGCGGCGCGGTACCGGTTAACGCCAAGCTGAAGGTGTCTGTAGCCCCGGTTGGGGCGGCAGTCGCGTGGTAGTCGATAATCGAGTTAGCTAACTGATCCACCAGGTAGCCTTGGTTTAACGAATCAGCAACGTCGCTAAGGGCGTTAAACTGATGACGTGAAACGGACGATGGTAGCGGCCACAATAGCTCAACGGCGTGGGCCGTCCCGACCACCTTCGCGCGGGGCAGGCTGCCCCAGCGGGGCGTAATGGCAAGCGCCGGAGCGTTGGGTGGTAGCGGGTTAAACAGCGTTGCCATGCGTTGAATAAGGCGGGTCACCGCTTCTGTGGCCCTGGGGCTGATAATTGCAATGCTAACGCGGCCGCCGTGGTAGTGGTTGCGGTGAAACGTGGTCAGCGCCTCATGAAGCAACCAAATGTGATGGCCCAGCGTTTGTGCGTTGCCGTGGCGGCAGCCAGCACCGATATGCTGCGGGTCACTGAGCGTGGCGATGGCTGATAGCCGTTGCATTGCCGAGCTGTGTTGGCGGGCCTGCCATTCGGCGTCAATGGCGGCGACTTCGGTGCGAATGGTCGGCGGCGAAATAGTGGGCGTGGCCAACTGGCTGGCAACAGTGAGAGCCGCCGCTTCTAGGCTGTCTGCCGGGATCGAGAGATGCACATCGGTGACGTAGTCATCGGTGTGGGCGTTCAGGCTGCCCTGGTGCTGGGCAAACCAAGTGAGCAGGCTGGTGTTAGAGGAGGCTGTCAGTGGTGCAGTGGTGAGCACGTGCTCCAGTAAGTGGGCCAGACCTGGTAGGGTGGAAGGCTCATCCAAATAGCCCGCTGCAATAGTGATGCTAACGTGGGCATGGGTTAAATGGGGTGCGTGGGCCAGCATGCCCTGCACGCCGTTAGGCAGGGAGATGCAGGTCTGTGGGAAGCGTAGGTTAGCCATTGAGCAGGCTGCGTAGTAGTGCGCGCAGTTTGCCGGGGCGTACCGGCTTGTTTAACTGCGGCACGCCGGCATTGCGTAACCGCCTTTGCCAGTGATCAGAGCGGTCGGCACTGATAATGGCTGCGGGTAAGTGCGGGTCATGCCAATGGTGGCGAAGTTGTCGTATGGCCTCCAACCCGGTCACGCTATCGTCTAAGTGCAAGTCGACCAGCAACATATCCGGCGCCTCCAAGCAGGCTTTGGCGGCCACCATATCCAGCGCGGTATCGCAACTGACCTGCCATTCACTTAGCAACAGCGCCATGCCTTCAAGAATGGCTGGTTCGTTATCCAGGATCAGTACGCGCACCCCTTCGAACTCGGCGTCAGCGGAAAACGGCGCGCTGGGGGTGGGTATTTGGCTAAAGGAAACAGCGCTGGCACGGGGCACCCTAACCGCAAAACAGGAGCCTTGGCCGGGTGCAGAGCGCACAGAAAGCGGGTGCTCAAGGCGCTGGCTAATCCGTTCCACAATCGCAAGCCCTAGGCCAACGCCCTGGCGATCGCGCGCGCGGGTGGCATTGAGTTGATGAAATTCGCGGAAAATAAGCTGGTAGTCGCTTTCGGGAATACCAATACCGCTATCGACGACGTTTATAGCCAGGCTGGTGTCACCGTGGCGTCGTACGCCTAGGCAAATGCCGCCACGCTGGGTATAGCGGCAAGCATTAGCCAGAAAGTTGCGCACAATACGGCTGAGTAGATGAGGGTCGCTGGTCACCGCTTGATGGCAGGGCACATAGCGCAGCGTTAACCCTTTTCGTTGCGCCACGGGGGCAAACTCGTCAGCGAGATTGCTAAGAATATCGTCGAGATTAAAGTGGCGTAGTTGCGGCTGTACCTGGCCGTGATCCAGTTTTGAAATATCCAAGAGATCGGAAAGAATCGCTTCGGCGCCTTCCAGCGAGTTTTGCACCCTCTCAACCAGGGCTAGATTATCGCTGTCGTTCAAGCGCTCCTGTAGTGAGGCCACCAATAAGCGTGCAGCGTTCATGGGTTGCAGTAGGTCATGGCTAGCGGCGGCTAGGTAGCGGTCTTTGCTGAGGTTGGCAAACTCGGCAGCATCGCGCGCGCTTCTAAGCTCCTCATTGAGTCGTTCAAGTGCCTGGGTGCGATCAGCTACCCGGGCTTCCAAGTGGGCGTTGAGTGTTTCTAAGTGCTGGCGGGCGCGCTCACGCTCGGTAATATCTGCCACAAAGCCTTCGATCAGGTCTTCGTCTCCGGCAAGCTCGGCGGGCTTTTTGATCAGCGTAATGGCGACGGGAACTTGGTGATCAGAAGCTCCTTGCAGCAAGGTGGTTTGGCCTGTTACGTGCCCTTGAATGAGCAGCAGGTCGCGCAGCTGTTGCCCAGTGGTAGCATTAACAAAGAGCGCGTCAAAGCGGGCACAGCGCTCCAGGGTATGCGCTACGCTGCTATCGTCAAGCATGGCGGCAAGTGCCGGGTTGGCGGCGCGCAGTTTGCCAGAGAGCGATGCCTGAAAAATGCCGTGTAGAGCGTTTTCAAACAGCCATTTATAGCGATTGCGCTCAACTTCAAGCTCTTCTAAGCGCACTGAAAGCTCGCGATAGTAGCTTTTGCGCGCCGACTGCTGACCCAGCCCGAGCAGATCGCTGACCGAAAAGCCCGAAGGATCGTTGGCTTTTTTCATAGCGCCTCTTCGTACACCACCGCTACATCCCTTGAGTTGGAACGGCGCGGGTTGGTCAAAATACAAGGGTCGCCCAGCGCGTGGTTGGTGAGGAACGGCACGTCGCTGCGTGAGACGCCCATCTTGCTAAGCGTGCCTCCCAGACCAACCGCATGTTTTAAATCGACTAAGTACCGGAACAGCGATTTTTTGATCTGCTGCTGTGACAGCCCTCGGCAGTCGATACCGACGGCTTCGGCGACCCGCTTAAAACGATCGGGGGCGGCATCATAGTTATAGGCCACCACATGCTCTAACAGCATAGCGTTGCACAAACCGTGGGGGAGATCCAAGAAGCCGCCCAAACTATGCGACATAGCGTGTACTGCGCCCAATATAGCGTTTGAGAACGCCAAGCCCGCTTGCATGCTGCCCAGCATTACCTGAGCGCGCAGCTCGCCATCGGTAGGGTTCGCCACCAGCGCCTCAAGATGGCTGCTGATCAAACGCATGGCTTCCAAGGCGTGGGTGTCGGTGAGCGGGCCGCTGCCGGTTGAAACGAACGCTTCAATGGCATGCACTAACGCGTCGACCCCGGTACAAGCGGTCAGGTAGGGCGACATGGTCATGGTGACTTCAGGATCGATCAGCGACACATCCGGCACGACGGCCTTGCTGATAATCGAGAATTTCATGCGCCGCTGCTGATCAGAAATAATCGCAAACTGGGAAATATCCGCCGAGGTGCCCGCCGTTGAAGGAATAAAAATCAGCGGAGGAATCGGCACGCGAATAGTATCAACGCCTTCAAAATCGAGAATGTGCCCGCCGTGGGCCGTGACGATGCCAATCCCCTTGGCGCAGTCCATCGGGCTGCCACCGCCTATCGCCACAATCGCCTTGCAGCCGGTTGCACGATAGATCTCGGCACCGGCCATAATCTCATCTACCCGGGGGTTGGGGGAGACGGCGGTAAAACGCTCAACGGCAATGTTGGCTTCCAGCAGTTTGGCTTCAATATCGGCCACCCAGCCTGCCAGCAGTACGCCAGGATCAGAGACCAGAAGTACCTTTTCTGCCCCAAAAGTAGAGACGTAATTGCCTGCCGCGTGGCGGGCACCGTCGCCAAAAATAATTTCAGGCGCGACAAACTTACGAAGTTGCGTGAGTGGCGAAGTCATGGGGCGGTCTCGTTTATAATTGTTAACCATTATCTTAAGCACCTTAGGAGATTGTTGCGTTACGACCTTGGTGCCGTCGTTAGGGGGCAAGTCATCTTATTGATAAAAGACCAGCTCGCGAGCCAGCATGGTTTGGCGCGCTTGAGGGTGGCGAATGCCGTGGCATTCGTTACTGAATAGCAGTGTTTGCGCCTCGCCGCCCTGCTGTTCGATATGCCGCGCCATTGCATGAGTTTGCTCTGGCACCACTACAGCGTCTTTGCCACCCTGGATAAACAGTGCCCGCAAAGGGCGCTGGCAACGGGTGATGTGGTAAGCAGGGCTGCGCTGGGCGAGCTGGGTCTCGTCTCCGATTAGCCAGGCCAAGTAGCCGGATTCAAAGCGGTGTGTTTTTGCTGATAGCGATAACGCATCGGTTACCCCGTACAGGCTAGTGGCCGCAGCAAACAGGGGCATGGTGGCCAGGGCATTGAGGGAGGTAAACCCGCCAGCGCTTTGGCCACGGATAAAGCAGCGCGCTGTATCTATTGCAAAGCGCTCGCAGGCGGCATTAACCAGGGCGATCACATCGTCAGTATCGCTAATGCCCCACTGGCCCGCTAAACACTCACGGTAGCGGCGGCCAAAGTTGCCGCTGCCCCGTGGGTTGATATCCAGCACATGAAAGCCCTGCTGTTGCCAATAGGCTACCAGCGGGTCGTAAATAGGGTAGGTGGCGGCGGTAGGTCCACCATGAACGCGGACAATCAGCGGTGCAGCGCGGTTGACTAAGGCTGAGTAGAGAAAGCCGTGCACCGTTTCGCCTTCGTTGCCAACGGGGGCTTCCAGCCATTGCGCGATGGCGGAATTTTTGGCCACTAGGCTACCCGCTACGTTATCCACAACGTTACCCGCTAGGCAGCGGTGTGGACAATTTCCGGTAAAACGTATCAGCTGGGCGGCGCTGGTAGCGCTTTGCACAATAGCGTATTCACCGTGCCTTGCCAGCGTGATGCTTACCACACGACCAGGGGTAGGTAGCACTGCTTCCACCTGCTCGCCGGAGCGTCGGTAAAGCTGAGCCGCCCCCTGGTGCAGTTGGCAGTAAACCTGCCGATTGCCCCTCCAAGCGTGCTGGTGCTCACCCAGTTGCCACGGTGTGGTGATGTGATCAACCGAGGCGCTGCTCAGGCAAAGGGGGGTGGCCAGGTTTACCTGCCAGGGCTGCCACCAGCCAGCGTGGTCGCTCATGCAGATCAGCGCGTTATGAGGGCCAAACTGCGGCTGGCTAATCGCTGCGCCGAAGTCCCAGCGCTCAAAGGCTACAAGCCTACCGTTAGCCATCACCTGTGCGAGGTGCAATTGGCTACGCTGCCACGGCATATGAGGCAGTGACCAGCTCACCCACGCTAAATAGTTGCCGTCGTCGCTTAATATCGGCGCGCCGTAGAAGTCGGCGCCTTCTGCCAATACCTGCCGATGGCTGGCAGTGATGGCGATCAGACGCTGACCATGGGTATCTTCCTCAACCGCTAATACACGCTGGCGCTTAGGGTCTGCGCACAGCCCTCCGTAGGCTGTTTGTGGCCGCTTCTGCCAGCAGTGGCTGGCGCCGTGGTGGTCGCGGTGCATAATCGCCTGGTCGTGCTGGCGCACCCAAACGATGCCCTCCAGCAGTGGCGTATAGCTGCCGCCGCCGTACTGGTTCACGCGGCTGCCCACAGCGTCATCTACCAAACATTGCGGCGCCTCGTTGCTGTCAGCCGCCCATCGCCAAAGCTGCATGTCGCCCGTTTGCGGGCAGCGAGCCAGCCAGTAAACGGCCTGGGAGTCGCTGTGCAGTTCGCCCAATGTGTCAGTGGGTTCGGCGGCATCTGCCAGGGTAAGCCGCATAGGTGTGTGCTCCTTATTGTGGGGTATCCCACAGCAGCCGTGTTTCATAGTGAGGATAAAGCTGCATCACGCTACGGGTAAACTCGTATTCAGTAAGCGCTAGGGTATTAAAGGTATCAGGAATCTCGACGGCCAAGGCATGGTTGGCACCCAGCCCTTCGCTAGCCACGTTACTGAGGTGCTGGTCTAGCCATGCGAGGTAGTGAGCGGTTTGCTCTAAAACCGTGTTGGGCGGCGCGCTGGGGCCATGGCCGGGCACGGCGATTCTGGCGTTGAGAGCACGAAGATCGTTAAGTTCTTCCTGCCACTGTTGCAAGCCAGGGCTATGAGCCGTGGCGGCAGCACGCTGGTAGAAGCCCATATCGCCCAAAAACAGTACCCCGGTGGAATGATCCATAATGACCAGGTCACCACCACTGTGGCCGCGCATGGCGTATAGCGTGAGTGGGTAGCTTCCCAGCGTTACCTCGCCTGCCTCAAGCGTGTCGGGTAGGGCAGTATGCGTGCGCGCCAAGCTGCGTCCGGTCAGCCGCTCTACGTTATCGATCAGTGCTGCTCGGTCGCGGGCCTTCAGCGCACGAGTGCTGGCTAAGGTGAGGTGCTCTGCCTCGTCGAAGGCGGCATTACCGAAAAAGTGATCGGGGTGGTGGTGGGTATTCAAAACCCAGCGTACGGGGTGGGAGGTGTGCTGAGCAATCAGTTTTTTTAGTGCTTCGCCAAAGCGTGGGCTGCTGCCGCTGTCGATGAGGATGGTGCCGTTAGGCGTGGCAATAAATGCTTGGTTGCCGATATGGCCGCAGTTGCTGGTGGAAAGCTCTTCTCTTAAGCCTTCCACCATCCAGGTGTTCTCTGCAATTGGCTGGGCAGTTAGCGCACGTTCGCAGAACATGACCGGCTCGTTGGCCGCTAACGGTGTGGTTAGTAGCGACGCTATGCTCGCCAGTAAGCGCATTTTCATGGCTTCAGACCAATAGAGAAGCGGTTGCCGTTGTTGTCCCGGGCGCCAATGACATAGCCTTCCGCAGAGGGACGCATATGAAGCCCTAGGGTGGGGTTGGCGCTCACCGACGCTTCGATATCCAGCGCGGCCACTTTCTGGCCCTGCTGATCCAGCAGCTCAAACGACTGTACGTAAAAGGCGGGTTGGCTGGGGATTAAGCCGCTGTCCATGGGGTGAGAAAGGCGCACCCGCAGGCGCTGTTCGCTCTCATTGGCAAACAGCCGACCCTGCAGCTCGCCGAAGGTGTTTTCCCAGTCGTTGTCAGCGCCGGCAATACCCGGCGTGGTACAGCCGCCGCCTTCTGCTTCAATGTAGGTGCCGCCCACATGCCAGGTAGCCCCCTGTTTCACTGCTACGCGTACCGCGGAAGCTTGTTCCAAGCGAATATTTAACGAAAGCTTGGCGAGACCATGGCTCATCGGTGAGTAGTGAAATAGGCGGGGAATAGGATTGAGATCCACCCAGGCGATGATGTCGGTTATCGGCTCGCCGCTGGCTTCTAATCCGCTGGCGTCTAACTCAATGGGCACTTGGCCTGAGTCTTCGGCGAAACTTGGCGCGCTAACAATGACCCGCTCATCAAACACCACGGGGGCGTCGCCCAAAAAGCGCTCGCGGTATACAGGCCACATAAAGGAATTAAGCGGATCCTGTTCAGCGCTGTTCACTGCGGCCAACGCGGTGGAGGGCAACATAACTATTAACCAGATAAACGCCGCGAGGAGTGCAGTGAGAGCCTCGGTGAGCTGTTGTAACGTGCTGATGGGTGTTGGGGTTGCCATAGTGCCTCCCAGCTTAGGGATTACTGTCTGGTCGTTTCGATGCTGACCGTTTCTAACCAGGTGCGGATGGCCCACAGCCCTTCTTGGCTGACGTAGTCGGACATACGCGGCATGAGTACACGGCCGTTGCGCTCGGATCCGTTCGTAACCAGCTCTTTGAACCACTCATCGCCCCATGGGCCGTTCTCCAGCTCGCGCAGGTCGGGGGCGATGCCGCCGGATTTCGCTTCCAGGCCGTGGCAAGCGGCGCAATTGCTGTTATAAGCGCGGGCGCCAATGTCCACGGCTAGATCATGCTGGGGGTGATCACGATAAGGGTTCTCTTCCCGCCATTCGTCACCTAAGCGCTCGAGATCTTTAATATCAACGGCTTGCGGGGTAACGCTGCCGTGAGACCATGCCAGTGGTGCAGCCAGCAAAGCCATAAGGGCGATAGCCCCCGCTTGGCCTATGGGTGTTTTGGTAGAGGCCGTTTTTGAGATGGCCGTTGTGACTGTTTTTGAGTGGGTTTTTGAGATGGTGTTTGAGATGGTTTTTGTAAGCGTTGTCATGGAATAGCTCCTCAGGGGATCAATGTATCGTCACCTGAGTGAGCATAGGCAGGCGCACATGCCGAACCTATAGCACCTTAGGTATCGCTAGCCTCCTCCTTTGGAAGTAGTGCTAATTTAGGATGAGAACGCGACTGGAGGGGTAGATGGGTTTTTGATCCGGGCTTCTAAGCTGAGTTTAGTCTTGCTGGCACCACGCAAGCAGTAGCTTGGCCGCTTTGCAGCCATTGCATTGTGATCATTACTCGGATGGAAAACCCATGACATACGCTATCAATAACAACACGTCAGCCCGCACAATTTCGTGGCCCTTTCGCCTGCGTACCCTCACTGCCGCTGTTGCTTATGCTTCTGCTCTAGGTATTGGAAGCGTTGCACTGACAGCCCACGCCAGTGAGGTGACCTGGGACGATATTCTCAATGACCATAACACCACTGAAACGGTGCTGATGTACGGCATGGGCGTGAAAGCCCAGCGCTACAGCCCGCTTGATCAAATTAACGCAGACAATGTAGAGATGCTGACCCCTGCATGGTCTCACTCCTTTGGCGATGAAATGCAGCGTGGCCAGGAGTCACAGGCGCTGATCCATGAAGGCGTTATCTATGTTACCGGCTCCTATTCACGTATTTTTGCCATTGATGCACGTACTGGAAAGAGGCTGTGGTCTTATAACCATCGACTGCCCAGCGATATTCGCCCCTGCTGTGACGTGGTGAACCGAGGCGCGGCCATATACGGCGACAAGGTGTTCTTCGGTACGCTGGATGCGGGGATTGTGGCGCTCAATAAAGATACCGGGGAAGTAGTGTGGCGCGAACGCTTTGGTGACCACCGCGCGGGTTATACCATGACTGGCGCGCCAACGATTGTAGAGGATAGCGAAACGGGCCGCGTATTGCTGATTCATGGCTCGTCAGGGGATGAGTTCGGTATTGTCGGTAAGCTCTATGCCCGTGACCCTGATACCGGTGAAGAGATTTGGATGCGCCCCTTTGTTGAGGGCCATATGGGGCGTTTGAACGGTGAGGAGGGCACCCCGACGGGTGATGCCAGCGCGCCCTCCTGGCCCGATGACCCAGACAGCGAAACCGGCAAAGTACAGGCCTGGAGCCAAGGTGGCGGTGCGCCATGGCAGAGCGCCAGCTTCGACCCTGACACCAATACCATTATCATTGGCGCGGGTAACCCGGCCCCCTGGAATGGCTGGGCACGCACCTCTGAAGACGGCGACCCGTCTGACTACGACAGCCTCTATACCTCTGGTCAACTGGGTATCGACCCCTCGACCGGCGAAGTGAAGTGGTTCTATCAGCACACGCCCAACGACACCTGGGACTTCTCGGGCAATAACGAAATCGTACTGTTCGAATACGAAGATGAGAATGGCCAAACGGTGAATGCGGGCGCCCACGCTGACCGTAATGGCTTCTTCTATGTCACTGACCGCACCAACGGCGAACTTATCAACGCCTTTCCCTTTGTCGATAACATCACCTGGGCGACCCATATCGATCTGGAAACCGGCCGCCCGGTTGAGGCTGAAGGCCAGCGCCCACCGCGATTGGAAGAGGGCCAAACCCGCTCGGAGCCTGTTGAAGTATCGCCTCCATTCCTGGGCGGTAAAAACTGGAACCCCATGGCGTATAGCGAAGATACCGGGCTGTTCTACGTACCGGGTAATCACTGGAAAGAGGATTACTGGACCGAGGAAGTCGAGTATGTAGAAGGCGCCGCTTACTTGGGTATGGGCTTCCGTATCAAGCGTATGTACGACGATCATGTGGGTATTCTGCGCGCCATAGACCCGGTGACCGGCGAATATGCTTGGGAGCATAAAGAGCCTATGCCGCTATGGGCAGGCGTGCTAGCCACCCACGGTGATTTGGTGTTTACCGGTACGGGGGATGGCTACTTCAAAGCCTTCCATGCTGAAACCGGGGAGGAGCTTTGGAAGTTCCAGGTAGGCACCGGCATCATTTCACCACCGGTTACCTGGGAAATGGACGGTGAGCAGTACATCGGTGTCACCGCCGGTTATGGCGGCGCAGTTCCGCTTTGGGGCGGTGATATGGCTGAACTGACGCGACCGATTGCTCAGGGCGGCTCGTTCTGGGTCTTCAAGTTACCGTCCTTCGTTAAAGAGCTGGCGAACCGTTAAGTTATTAACACCTCTTGGGCGGCCTTTGCCGCCCTTTTTTGAATGAAGATAACGGTAATGGAGAACAATAATGATAACTCGTCATACTGTGCCTTTATGGCGCCGTCAAATAACGGCGATGTTTCTCTACCTTAGCGTGATAGGCAGTGTCGTTGCCGATGACTATGTTGAAGCGTATCAACCGCCAGTGCATAACGGCTGCGAGCTGGTGCCAGGCGCCCAGTGCGCCAATAGGGACTTATCTGGCGGTGACTTTGCTAACCTTGATTTGCAAGGCGCTAACTTTGCGGGCAGCAATTTAGACGGCTCGGATTTCCGCCACAGCAATCTACGCAGCGTCGATTTTGAAGGTGCATCGCTCCGCAACGCTAACCTTAATCGCGCGCGTATGCCCAACACCCACCTGCGTGGTGCCGACCTTTCCCACGCCAGTTTGGTTGGGTTGGATAGTTGGAGTATTTATGCCCAGGGAGCGACGTTTGATCATGCTGACCTGACGGGGGCCAATTTGGCGTTCGCCCGACTGTCTGGGGCCAGTATGCAGGGAGCGAAGCTGATGGGCAGCAACCTGGAAATGGCCTGGATGAATAAGGTCAACCTGATAGGGGCTGATCTGCGCGATGCTAACCTGCAAGAAGTCAAAATGAACATTGCCCGTCTTAACGATGCCGATATGACCGGTGCACGTATCCACTACGGTAACTTCCAAATGGCTCAAATGGAGGGATGTACCGGCTGCCCGTTTGATTGGGAGTGATACCATCATGTCGACACAACACTCGGCGCACTCTGTGCGCCGCTATATCATTTGTTTGGTGTGGATAAGTGGAATAGTTAGCGGCGTGGCGGAGGCTGACGTGCCTGCCGCGGCGTTTAACCAACAAGGCTATCGGTTACCGCCATTTAAAGCACCCGTCACTGCACCGCTACCCGGGGTGACCACGTTAGATGACGATACATTTCAAGTATTGCTGGAATCGTCGTCGGTCATCCTGGTGGATGTCTACGCGCTAACTTGGCATAACGGCCTTTTTCTGCAGGATAGCCCTCACTTAACGATCCCCGGCAGTATTTGGCTGCCTAACGTGGGCGCCCCTACTTTGGAAGATGAATGGCGTGATTACTTCACGCAAACACTCGATGCGCAGCGTGAGAACGCAGAGGTAGCGCCGTTGGTGTTCTTTTGCCGCAGCGACTGCTGGCTTTCCTGGAATGCTGCCCGGCGTGCTGAGGCAATGGGCTATGAAGAGCTGTATTGGTACCCCGATGGGGTGGATGGCTGGCAAGCGAGCGGTCATTCATTAGCAGCTGTTTGCCCGCAGCTGCCTGCCCATGCTGAGCGAGCCACCTGCGAGCCTTAATGGGTTTATTACTGATAAATAGGTTTATTGCCGATAAATCAGCTCGGGCGTTTGGCGGGGCGAAGGCTCCGCTGAACCATCCTGGCTCTGTAACTGCCTTGTTTGCAACTGCTTTGATTGGCGGGCATTGCGGGGAATTAGGGTCGCCTGCTCAGGCTTGCTTTGGGCGTTTTCTGTGATAAGGCTCTCTAGCAACCCATGCTGGGGGGAGTGCTGGCACACCGGGTCAGTGGCGTTCATATCGCCGGTTAACAAATAAGCCTGGCAACGGCAGCCGCCATGGTCTTTATCGCGCTCGTCACACTGCTGGCAGAGCGTGGGCATCCACTGAGTGCCGCGAAAACGGTTAAAGGCATCGCTTTGGTACCAAATGTCCTGCAGCGATGTCTCTTTTACGTTGGGAAATGCCATCGGCAGCTCCCTGGCGCTATGGCAGGGCAACACGGCACCATCCGGAGCAACGGTCATAAAGATGCTGCCCCAGCCGCCCATGCACGCTTTAGGCGCTTGCTCAAAGTAGTCTGGTACTACAAACAGCAACGACATATCGCGGCCCCGTGCCGCCAGTGTTTCCCGCCAGCGGTTGGTTTCCTCTTCGGCATGTACCAACTGTTCACGGGTAGGCATCAACGCTTGGCGATTTAAAAATGCCCAGCCGTAATACTGGCAGTTGGCCAGTTCAACCGCATCCGCGCCTAGCTCATCGCAGAGGGCTATCAGCTCGCCAATTTGATCGATATTGTGCCGATGCAGCACCACGTTCAATACCATAGGGTAGCCAGCGGCCTTGACCGCTTTGGCCATGGCCAGCTTGTTGGCATGGGCCTTGGTAGAGCCGGCCAGCGCCTGGGCCAGTTCGGGGTCGGCAGCCTGCAGGCTAATCTGAATATGATCCAGTCCTGCCTCTGCCAGAGCGTCTACCCGCTGAGCAGTAAGGCCCACGCCAGAGGTCAGCAGGTTGGTATAAAAGCCTAGCTTGCGTGCTTCGCTGACGAGCGCTTCCAGATCTTGGCGAATCAGCGGTTCGCCGCCGGAAAAGCCCAACTGAGCCGACCCCATGGCCCGCGCCTGACGCAGCACGCTAAGCCACGCTTCGGTATCCAGCTCGTTTTGGTAGCGGGTAAATGCCAGCGGGTTAGAGCAGTAGGCACACTGCAGCGGGCAGCGGTAGGTAAGTTCTGCCAGCAGCCATAAGGGCGGTGAGATAGCTTCGGCGGTTGGATTCGCTTTGTTTTGATTAACCGTATTACCATTAACCACAGTGCACCTCCTTCACGGTCAGCCAGCCGTTGCTGCGGGCTTCTTCAATAAACTGCACGACATCGTCTGCTAAGGTCTCGGCGCCTGGATATCGCCGCTGTAGGGTGGCGATAATGTCAGCGACGGATTGGCGGCCATCGACCTGTTCAAGAATCGCTCCGGCAGTCGTGCTGAGTTTGACCATACCTTCGGGGTAAAGAATGACGTGGCAACCCTGAATGGCCTCCCACTGTAACCGCCAGCCGCGTCGCAGTTGGTAAATGTCTTGCTGTGCCATGTTGAATTCCCCGGCGCTAGTCAATCAAGGTCGAGTAAAGTGAGTGCTCAAGCCCACGGTGATATACCGCTTCACGGGTGACGGTGTGGTAAGGCGGGCGGTCTAACTGATAGGCCATGGTCATCGCATCCAACATGCTCCACAGCACATCGAGCTTGAATTGCAGGATGTCCAGCGCACGCTGCTGCAGCGCCACCGTTGTACACACGCTTAAGGCGATTTCCAGCCCGTGCTCAACGTCCCGGCGGGCTTCGCTGAGGCGCTTACGAAAGTAGCGATAGCCCTGCTCGTTAATCCACGGGTAGTGCTGGGGCCAGGTGTCCAGGCGGTTTTGGTGGGCTAGCGGAGCAAACAGCTCGGTAAGCGATGAGATCGCGGCCTCCTGCCAGGGGGCTTGGGCTACAAAGTGGCGGTAGGCATCCACCGCAAAGCGCACACCGGGTAACACGCGCTCCTGGGAAAGCAGCGTATGGCGGTGTAATCCCACGGCTTCACCGAGGGCCAGCCAGGCTTCAATCCCACCTTCATCATCAGCGTGGCCGTCGTGGTCTAACAGACGCTGTACCCATCGCCTGCGGGTGGCTGCATCCGGGCAGTTGGCCAGTAGCGCGGCGTCTTTTTGGGGAATCATCAGTTGGTAGTAAAAGCGGTTAGCCACCCAGCCCTGCAACTGTTCTCGGCTAAGTTCTCCGTTGGCCATCGCCTGCTGAAAGGGGTGGTTAAGATGGTAGTACTGCCCTTTACTCATCAGCGCTTCACGGAACGCCTCCCGATTGAGCGGGGTGGCAGCAGCGCAGGGTGTTATCGCGGTTAGCGCCATGATCAATCTCCTAATATTGGCGATAGGGCTATAGCGTAAGTTTCATACCGTCGTAAGCCGTTTCGATGCCTGCGTCTTGAAGTGTTTGTGCCGCCTCGCTGGTGCGGTCTAAAATCGGGTTGGTGTTGTTGATATGAATTAAAATGCGCCGCGTACTGCAGGGTAGTTCTTTAAGTAGCTCATACATGCCGCCGCTGCCATTGAGCGCGAGGTGTCCCATCTGTTGGCCTGTTGAGGTGCCAACGCCTAGTGCCTGCATTTCGTCGTCTTCCCACAGGGTGCCGTCCACCATCACCACATCGGCAGCGTGTAAGAAGCGCATGGCCAGTGGCGTGGGGTTGCCAAGTCCTGGGGCGTAGCACAGCGACTTACCGCTGCGGCGGTCGACCATATACAGCCCTAAATTATCGCCACAGGAAGTAGCTCCGCGCCGTGGTGAGTAGGGCGGGGCATTGCTGTGTAGCGCAAAGGCGGTAAGTGCGATATCCGGCAGGAAGGAAATCGAAAACTCGACAACCTCCTGATGCTCTTTCAAGCTAACCGGCTGCCAGCGCAGCCCGCCCCAGTGCTCCAACATTGGGAACAGTGGAAACCCAGTAGATAAATCGTCATGTACATTGGGCGTGCACCATACATCCAGCGGACAGCCCTCTCTTAGGGAAAGTAGCCCGGTGACGTGGTCGATCTGGGCATCCACCAGCAGCACGCCACGAATACCGCTGCCACGCAGTTCGTTTGGCCATAATTCCGGGTTGGCGTTGAGCTGGGCGCGAATGTCAGGGGAGGCGTTGCATAGCAGCCACTGTTTGCCATCAACGCTTAACGCAATGGATGACTGAGTGCGTGATTGATGGTCGCCGCTGCCTTGGCGAGCGTGGAAGCAGTTCGGGCAGTTGCAATTCCACTGAGGAAAACCGCCCCCTGCGGCAGCCCCAAGAACTATCACCTGCATAGGCTGGCCTCTTAAGTTGGTGTTGCGGTGAAAGCCCCTGCCTAGTATGAGCGAGCTGATATAGACAGGGGGCACGACTTAGCGGGTAGAGATATAGAGCGTTACTTCAAAGCCAAGGCGCATATCTTGATAGGTCGGTTTCGTCCACATAAGGAACTCTCCTGCGTTGTTAAGTATGTTGTCGTGAGTGGTATTGCAACTGTCGTTACAAGTGTTACTACCTGTGTTGATGCAGGTACTATCAGCGGTTCAGCGTTATTGCCATACCCGCTTCTTCAGTTAAGCACAGGTAAAGACAACTGCCTGCGGTACTTTGGAAGTAGTTTTCTCGCTCTTTTCGGTGGGGCTTGAAGCCTCAACCAGCCCATGTTGTAGTTAAACAACCCAGTTGAATCAAAGGTTGAATAGTATCTGGCAGCCGCCCCGTTAGATCCTAGACTGCTAACAGGCGTTTATGACGAAGGTCGAAAATGGGCAGTGCTTACCTGCTGTGTGGCGGCGCTGTAGTAAGGTAACTGTAGGAAGGTAACAGCAGAAAAAAACAAAGGAGAAAGCGAGTGAAAATAGGCGCACCGAAAGAGAGTGCCCGGGGGGAAGCGCGCGTCGCGCTGACCCCTGAGAGCGCGAAGCAGATCCAAAAACTGGGCCACGAGTGCTTGGTAGAAACCGGCGCTGGCTTGGCAGCGGGCTTTAATGACGACACTTATCGTGATGCAGGCGTTACCGTCGTGGACGGGGCTGATGCGCTCTGGAACGACGCTGAGGTGGTCATTAAAGTCCGAGAGCCCTCTGATGAAGAGGCCGAGCGGCTGCGGGAAGGCCAAACCTTGATTGCCTTCTTCTGGCCAGCGCAAAACGAAGCGCTGCTCGAGAAGTGCAAGTCCCAGGGCGCCACCGTTATTGCTATGGATATGGTGCCGCGTATTTCACGGGCGCAGAAAATGGACGCGCTCTCCTCCATGGCCAATATCGCCGGCTACCGGGCGGTGATAGAGGCGGGCAACAACTTTGGCCGCTTCTTCACTGGCCAGGTAACGGCGGCAGGTAAAGTGCCCCCGGCCAAGGTGTTGGTCATTGGCGCTGGCGTGGCGGGATTGGCGGCGATCGGCACGGCCACCAGCCTGGGCGCCGTAGTGCGCGCCTTTGACGTACGCCCCGAGGTCTCTGAACAAATCGAATCCATGGGCGCGGAGTTTCTGTTCCTCGATTTCGAAGATAGCCAGGACGGTTCCGAAAGCGGTGGCTACGCCTCGCCCTCAAGCCCGGAGTTCCGCGAAAAGCAGCTTGAGTGTTTCCGCGAGCAGGCGGCCGATGTGGACATCGTGATTACCACCGCGCTGATTCCCGGCAAGCCCGCACCTAAGCTGTGGTTGGAAGATATGGTCGAGGCCATGAAGCCGGGCTCGGTGGTGATCGACTTAGCGGCTGAGAAAGGCGGCAATTGCGATCTCACTAAGCCAGACGAGCGGGTGGTGTCGGATAATGGCGTGGTGGTGATCGGCTACACCGACTTCCCCTCGCGCATGGCAACGCAATCATCGCTTCTCTACGCCACCAATATCCGCCATATGTTGACCGATCTGACGCCAGAGAAAGACGGCGTGATCAATCATAATATGGAAGATGACGTGATTCGTGGCGCCACCGTGACGCACCAGGGTGAGGTCACCTTCCCACCGCCGCCGCCCAAGGTGAAAGCGATTGGCGCGGCCAAGCCGAAGAAGAAAGAAAAAGAGCCCACGCCGGAAGAGAAAAAAGCCGCCGAACATGCGGCGTTCAAGGCGCAAACCAAGCGTCAAATCGGATTGCTGGCTGTCGGCGGTGCGCTCATGCTGCTGCTTGGCCAGGTGGCGCCGACCTCATTTATGCAGCACTTTATTGTCTTTGTGCTGGCCTGCTTTATCGGCTTCCAGGTGATTTGGAACGTGAGTCATTCGCTGCATACGCCTTTAATGGCGGTGACTAACGCGATCTCGGGCATCATTATTCTCGGTGCTATTTTGCAGATTGGCACGAGTAGCGTGATCGTGGGCATATTAGCGGCGATTTCGGTGCTGATCGCGTCAATCAATATTGTGGGTGGCTTCCTGGTGACACGCCGGATGCTGGCCATGTTCCAAAAATCTTAAGCGGCGGAGAGACGATATGTTAGGACAAGGATTCGTATCTGCCGCGGCAATCGCGGCGAGTGTGCTGTTTATTCTGTCGCTGGGCGGCCTGAGTAACCAAGAAAAAGCCAAACGAGCCGTGTGGTACGGCATTGTGGGCATGGCGGTGGCGGTGTTCTTTACCGCTTTAGGCCCGGGTATTGGCGGCTACTGGTGGCTGATTCCGATGATGGTGATTGGGGCAGGCATCGGCGTGTACGTAGCGGGCAAGGTCGAGATGACCGAAATGCCCCAGCTAGTGGCGGCGCTGCACAGCTTTGTCGGTTTAGCCGCGGTGTTTGTGGCCTGGAGTGCGGACTTAGAGCGCCGCCGGGTCATGGCGGCGCAGGCAGTGGATGGTGCCGCACAGGAGTTTTCCGCTTTTGCCGCGCTGGTGGCCACCAAGGCCCCAGACGAACTCACCTTTCTGCAAATTGAGGTGGTTTTCGCCATCTTTATCGGCGCGGTGACCTTCACCGGCTCGGTAATAGCGTTTGGCAAGCTGGCAGGTAAAGTCGACGGTAAACCACGCCAACTGCCTGGCGGCCATTTGCTCAACGCCGGGGCGGCCGTGCTATCACTGCTATTGGCGATTTTGTACCTCAACGGCGCAGGCTTCTGGACGCTGCTAGTGCTCGCAGCGCTGGCGTTCTTTATTGGCTACCATCTGATTATGGGTATTGGCGGTGCCGATATGCCGGTGGTGGTCTCCATGCTCAACAGCTACTCCGGCTGGGCGGCGGCGGCGGTCGGCTTTACGCTCTCCAACGACCTGCTGATTGTCACCGGTGCGCTGGTGGGCTCCTCCGGTGCGATTCTTTCTTACATTATGTGTAAGGCGATGAACCGCAACTTCGTCAATGTGATCCTAGGCGGCTTTGGCGGAAGCACTGGGCCAGCGGCGGAGATCGAAGGCGAGCAGGTGGCGATTGACGCTGGTGGTGTAGCTAGCGCCCTGAACGATGCCGATAGCGTGATTATCGTGCCGGGCTACGGCATGGCAGTGGCCCAGGCGCAAAGCGCAGTGAGCGACCTAGTGCGTAAGCTGCGTGCAGCGGGCAAGACCGTGCGCTTCGGTATCCACCCGGTCGCGGGTCGCTTGCCAGGGCATATGAACGTACTGCTGGCAGAAGCCAAGGTGCCTTACGATATCGTGTTGGAAATGGATGAAATCAACGATGATTTCGCCACCACCGACGTGGTGATCGTGATTGGCTCCAACGACATTGTGAACCCTGCGGCCGAGGAAGACCCCAATAGCCCCATCGCTGGTATGCCGGTATTGAAGGTATGGGAAGCCAAGCAGGTGTTTGTCAGTAAACGCGGCCAGGGCACCGGCTACTCCGGTATCGAAAACCCGCTGTTCTTCAAAGAGAACACGCGGATGTTTTATGGCGATGCCCGGGATAGCCTGAATACACTGCTGCCGTTGATTGATTAGGCCTTTGCAACTTTTAGCTACCCATGCAACTTGGCTACCCATGCAACTTAGCTAGACGCTAGGTTACTAAGAGCCATTAAGTACTGAGCCCGCGAGCAATCGCGGGCTTTTTAGTTGCGCGACTGCCCATGGGTCGATGTCGATCAGTTCAGCGTCCATGTCGCGTTCCTCCAGCGTATTGACCGCATAGCGGGCGAGTCGAATGCCAACTCGTCAGCCCGGGCGGATCGCCCTCTCATCGAGTACCGTCCTCGGCAGCGTGAACCAGATACAGGTGCCTTTTCCCGGTCTGCTCTCGATGACGAGTTGGGACTCGTGGCGCTTCAGCACTTCGGAGACGATGGCGAGCCCCAGCCCGGTGCCTTCACCCCGCTCACGTCCAACCGTGGTGCGATAGAAGCGCTGTGAGATGAGGGGGATTTCTTTTTCGGGGATGCCGACACCGGTATCTCTGACCCCGATCTTGAGCCGGGTATCGTCGAACTCGAGAATCCGGATCGAGACCGTGCCGCCGGTGTTGGTGGCGGTGATGGCATTGTCGACCATATTGGTCAGCGCGTGATCGATCAGTTCGATGTCGGCGGAGACCTCGGCTATCGCCGCCTGGTTCTCCACACGAAGCTCGATGCCTTTCTCCAGCGCGCGAGGGTGAAATTTACCTAGAATGTCGTTGGCCAATTCGGCGAAGGAGAACGTGCTTGGGCATAGCGGTCGGCCAGCGATATTGGCGCGAGACATCTGAGAGAGCTGGTCGGCCAACTGGGCCAGTCGTTCCACGTTGGCGCGAATGGCGTCCAGACCGCTGCGTGTTTCATCGTCGAGAGGCCTGCGATCCAACTGCTTGGCATAGCCTAACAGGGAGGTCATCGGCGTGCGGAATTCGTGGGACAGGTTGGCGATGAGTTCCCGACGCTGGCGGTCGGTATCGTGCAGCGCCTCGACCTGGGCTTCGATGGTGGCCGCCATGTCGTTGAAGGCACGCCCGAGCCGGCCGATTTCGTCGTCGATCGACTCGGGACTGCGCTGCCGGTAATCGCCCTCGGCAAAGTGTTGGACGGTGCGGGTCAGCCGGGAAAAGCGGCGCGTCAGAAAAGCGAAGAGGGCGAGACCCACCGCCAGCGTCAATGCCAACGCCACGCAGCCTGCGATGAGCAGCGTGCGCGAGATGCTGCTCGTCTGCCAGATGTTGGCCATCGAGACGTCTGTGTTCGCCTCCAGTTGCACCATCAGATAGCCCGATTGCTGCTGCGGGCCGTAGGTGATTGGGGCAACCGAAAAAACGCCCTCGTCGCCCCGGCAGGGCATGTCTGCGTAGACCGGCAGCATGGGCATGTCGGAAAGCAGTTCGTCGATAGCATCCCGGTCGATTCGCCGGCCGAGTCCACAGCGGTCGGGGCCGTAAGCGCCAACCACCGTTCCGTCGGTGTCGAGCGCGTAGAGCGAGAGCGCCGGATTGATGGTCATGACCTGCTCTACGGCCGCTCGAGTCGAGGGGGCGTCGACGCCGTCGTCGAGCGAATCCTGCAGTACGCGGGTCAGGTGATGGGCCATGTCGATCTCATTGCGCTGCAGCCATTCGCGTCCCAACTGGTTGAACTGATCGACCGCCACCAGCGTGGTCGTGGTGGAGAGTGCGATCATGCTCACCAGATAGACGAACACGATGCTCGCGAACAGGCTGCGGTAGGTTCTGCGCAGCGATTGGCCGAGGCTCATGGGGCGTTCTCGTCGGAGGCTGATGCCGGGGCGTCGGTGAACCGGTAACCGGTGCCCCATACGGTGAGAATGTACTCGGGCCGCGCCGGGTCTGGCTCTATCTTGCTGCGCAACCGATTGATGTGCGTATTGACGGTGTGATCAAAGCCGTCGAATTCCGGGCCCCATACGGCATCGAGCAACTCGCTGCGGGAAAATCCCTTACCAGGGTGGCGGGCAAAGAACACCAGTAGGGCGAACTCCCGGGTCGTGAGTTGAATCATGTTTCCGTCGAATTTGACGCTGTAGCCGTCGATGTCGATCTCCAGCGCTTTTATCTTCATAAGCGTCGACGACGTACGCGCCTCCATCGCCTTTCGACGACGCAGAAGCGCTTGGATTCTCGCCAATAGGATGTCGGTGTCGAATGGCTTGGTGATGTAGTCGTCGGCACCGATTTCCAGACCGACGACCACGTCCCGCGTGCCGGCGAGCGCCGTCAGCATGATGATCGGAATGGTGGCGTCGTGAGTGCGAATGTCTCGACACACGGCGAGACCGTCGATGCCCGGTAACATCAGATCAAGAACGACGAGCGAGGCATTCTGCCATCGATGCAAGGCTTCTTCCCCGGTCGAAACCCAGGTCGGCTGATGGCCCGCCTGTACGAGAATGCTCGTTAATAGCCGACCGATATCGGGATCGTCCTCGACGCAAAGTATCGGGCACGACATATCGGTTCTCCTCTAAGTGAGCTGTGAATCCTAGCCCAATGTACCTCGTCAATCATCACGGAAACGTTATCACCGAACGTTATGATTCCGTGATGATTGAGCTGAATTTCCTGTTTATCTTGGGCAAGCCGTGTCGGACCGGACACGGTTTGCCTAGATAAATCAGGAGAGCATCATGACCCGCACGACACCCAAATATCTACTCGCCTTGAGTGCTGTACTGCTGAGCGGCGGCCTTGCCTTCACCACGCTCGCCAGTGCCCAGACCGACAATATGTCCCAGGACTCGATGAGTCAGGACGGCATGAGCCACGATGATGGCATGAGCCACGACGACGGCATGAGCCACGATGATGGCATGAGTCACGACGATGGCATGAGCCACGACGATGGCATGAGCCACGACGATGGCATGAGCCACGACGACGGCATGAGCCACGACGACGGCATGAGCCACGACGATAGCATGAGCCATGACGAAATGAGCAGCGACTCCATGGAGCATGCCAACTAAAAGTTGCGGTCCGGCAACCAGGCGCTGTCTGGTTTGCCGGACGCCTTCGTTTCGAGGTCAATATCATGTCTGAGTCTGTCAAAGCTACGATCGATAGTGACTCGACCGGTAATGTGCCCGGTGCGCCGGCCACACGAGTGATCAAACGACATACGTTGGCGACTCGTCTGTGGCATTGGACGAATCTTGTCTGCCTGATCGTGTTGCTGATGAGCGGTTTGCAGATATTCAATGCACACCCCGCGCTTTATTGGGGGGAGCAATCCGATTTCGCCAACCCTTTCATCGCGATACATGCGCGCACCGCCGAAGATGGCGAGCGCATGGGCGTGGTTCGCATCGCTGGGCAGGCGTTCGACACCACCGGTGTACTGGGGCTTTCCGATGACAACGGCCAGCTACGCGAACGGGCCTTCCCCCGCTGGGCGACGCTGCCGGGGGACAAGTGGCTGACGATGGGGCGCAACTGGCATTTTCTGGCTGCGTGGATCTTTGTGCCGCTGGTTGTCGCGTATCTGCTCTATATCCTGCTGGTGCCCCAACGACGACGGGCGCTGTTTCCAACGTGGGTGCAGTTGAAGAACATTCCGCGGACGCTACTTGATCATGCGCGGCTGCGTTTTCATCACGAAGCTGACTACAACGGTATCCAGAAGCTGACCTATCTTCTGGTGCTGTTCGGGTTGCTGCCAGTAATGATTCTGTCGGGGCTGACTATGGCACCCAGTGTCAACGCCGCCTGGCCGTGGCTCACCGAACTTTTCGGTGGACGACAGAGTGCACGCACCTTTCATTTTCTCTGTGCAACGGCCCTCATTGGCTTTTTCGTCGTGCACATCGCGCTGGTGCTGGTATCCGGCGTTTTCAACAACCTGCGTTCGATGGTAAGCGGTCGCTACCGCATCCAGGTAGAAGCGCATGACGGATCGGAGCCGAGGCATGACTGACTCGAACACCAGACTCTCGACATCACCAGAGCCTGACCGCGCTCGACGGCGACTACTGGGTGGCCTGTGCGCGTTGGGGGCTGGCACCTTCCTCACCGGTTGCGATCGACTGTCGGAAAGCGCGCCTGTGCGCGCGGCGCTGAGCAACGTCGAGCAACTCTCTTACAAGGCCCAGCGTCTGATCGCCTCGCGCCAGGCACTCGCCAAGGAGTTCGACGAGAGTCAGATCGCGCCGGTGTTTCGTCCCAATGGCACCACCAACCCGCAGGAGGATTACTATCGTGCCTGGGTCGAAAATGGATTCGCCGACTGGCGTCTGACCATCGACGGGCTGGTCGAAGAGCCGATGACGCTGTCGTTGCCGGCGCTTCGGGAGATGGCCTCGCGAACCCAGATCACTCGTCACGATTGCGTCGAGGGTTGGAGCTGTATCGGGCAGTGGACCGGCGTTCCTCTGGCGGATCTGCTTGATCGGGTGCGTCCGGCAGATACCGCGCGCTTCGTGGTTTTTCACTGTGCAGATCACACCTACGGTGGGACGGATCTGTACTACGAGAGCCTCGACATGATCGAGGCGTATCATCCGCAGACGCTGCTTGCCTACGATCTCAACGGCGAACCGCTACCAGTGGCCAACGGGGCACCGATCCGTCTGCGCGCCGAGCGTCAGTTGGGTTACAAGCAGGCCAAGTACGTGATGCGCGTCGAACTGGTGGAAAGCTTCAAACAGCTCCACGGCGGCAAGGGAGGATATTGGGAGGATAGGGGCTATGACTGGTGGGCGGGCATCTAGGCGATGACTACCGAGCGCGTGAGGGCTTCACTTTCGGCTCGTCGTACAATCTTTAACAGGCTATCTGTTGTCTGACGTCCCGATACTTCCGCTCAACGGCCGGGCCTGATCTTGGTACTCGATACGGTAAGAGGGCTTACACGTTCTTCATGAACCATCGTCTACCTAACGGTACGTACGGTGGTGTGCGAGGACGGGGGAGGTAACTCCCCTGCTACTCGATTCTGTGCAGGGCACTGCTACTCCTGCTATGGTCGAATACCCCCTTATGTATTGAGCAATCGCTACTATGAATCAACGCCCCAATCCCCGAGTGCTGCTGCGTTTGTTGGGTTTACTGCGCCCCTACCGCATGCGGTTGGCTCTGGCTGGCCTAGCGCTACTCATGGCATCGGGAAGCGTGCTACTGCTGGGGAATGGGCTGCGCTTAATCATCGACCGCGGTTTTCTGGACGCGGATGCGCAGGCGCTAGCGCAAACACTGGCCTTTATGCTGGTGGTAGTGGCCGTGCTGGCGTTTGCCTCCGCACTGCGCTACTACCAAGTGACCTGGATTGGCGAGCGCTTGGCTGCCGACCTTCGCCAGCGAGTGTTTGATCATTTACTCACTTTAGAACCCAGCTTTTTCGAGAGCGCAAGCGACGGCCGCGCCGCGGGGGAAATTGCCTCACGGCTGACGGCGGACACCAGCGTACTGCAGAGCCTGTTTGGCTCCTCGGTATCGCTGGCGCTGCGTAATCTGGTCATGCTGGTGGGCGCCGTGGTGCTAATGCTGGTCACTCAACCGTGGCTCTCGGCAATGGTGCTGATTGGCATCCCAGCCACTCTGCTGCCCATCGTGTGGTACGGCCGCCGGGTGCGGCGGCTTTCGCGCACCAGTCAGGATCGCGTGGCCGAACTAGGTCGCTATGCTGAGGAGGCGCTGAGCGGTATTAAAACGCTCCAGGCATTTACCCACGAGGCGGTGGATAAAAGCCACTATGGCCAGCGGGTTGAACAGGCCTTTGGCAGCGCCGTAGAGCGCACTCAGCAGCGTGCTTGGTTAACCGGTGTCGCTATGCTGGTGGTGTTTACGGCGGTTGGCTTAATGCTCTGGCAGGGCGGTCAGGCAGTGCTAAACGGAACCATGAGTGCGGGCGAGCTATCGGCGTTTATCTTTTACGCCGTGCTGGCAGCAGGGGCCATTGCCACCCTGGCCGAGGTGGCCGGGGATGTGCAGCGCGCGGCAGGCGCTGCCGAGCGCTTATTGGAACTGCTCGATACCCAGCCCGCTATCCAGTCGCCCGCACATCCGCAGAGCCTGCCAAGCCCTTCGCGTGGTGAGATTACCCTGGAGAACGTCACCTTTACCTACCCTGGTCGGGAAACCCCAGCGCTGAACGGGTTTGATCTACATATCAAGCCGGGAGAACGAGTGGCTGTGGTGGGGCCTTCGGGGGCGGGTAAAAGTACGCTCTTGGCGCTGCTGCTGCGCTTTTATGACCCTCACCAGGGGCGTATCAGCCTCGATGGTGTCGATGTTCGCACCATAGACCTCGCTGACCTGCGCAATGCCATGGGGTTAGTGGCGCAGGAGCCGGTGCTGTTTAGCGGCTCGGTGGCCGAGAATCTTCGCTACGGAGACCCCGAGGCTGATATCGATAGATTGCGCATTGCTGCCCAGGATGCCAGCGCTCTCGACTTTATTGATGCGCTCCCCCAAGGTTTTGACACGCCCCTAGGCCCCGGGGGTGTGCAGCTCTCCGGCGGCCAGCGTCAGCGGCTCGCTATTGCTCGGGCGCTGCTCAAAAATCCTGCGGTACTGCTGTTGGATGAAGCCACCAGCGCCTTGGATGCGGAGAGTGAGCGGCTGGTGCAGCAGGCGCTGGATCGACTGATGGTGGGGCGCACCAGCATCGTGATCGCCCACCGGTTGGCGACTGTCATCGCCGCTGACCGCTTGCTGGTGCTTGATGGTGGGAAACTGGTAGCGGCGGGTACCCACGCTGAATTGCTCACCACCAGCGCGCTCTATCGTCATTTAGCCGCGTTGCAGTTTGGCGGTGAAACGTTATAAAACGATTCTTTTAATGATGGGAATACCGATGTCGAGCTTCTTTCAGCGCCTTAATGCCGTAAATGCCCCTTCGATTGGTCTGGGCTGTATGAACCTCTCCCACGGTTACGGCAGCATTGTGCCGGAAAGCGCAGCCCTACGGGCGTTGGATGAGGCCTTTGATATGGGCTATCGCCACTTCGATACCGCCACGCTGTATGGCGCCACGGCCAATGAGAAAGTGGTCGGGCACGCCCTGGAGGGCAAGCGGCACCAACTCTTTCTGGCCAGTAAATGCGGCATGGCGATGGACCCTGAATCAGGCAAGCGGGTCATTGATGGCCGCCCGGAAACCCTGCGAAAACAGTGCGAAGCGAGCCTTGCGCGCCTGCGTACCGACCATTTAGATCTCTACTACCTGCACCGCTTGGATCGCCAAGTCCCCATTGAAGAGAGCGTGGGTGCGCTGGGGCGCCTGGTGGAAGAAGGCAAGATTGGTGGCGTGGGGTTATCTGAAGTCTCTGCGCTAACGTTGCGGGGCGCGGTCACCGAATATCCCATTGCCGCGGTGCAGTCGGAATACTCGCTGTGGACGCGCAACCCGGAAATCGCCCTGATCGATGCGTGCCGCGAGGTGGGAGCAGCCCTGGTCGCGTTTAGCCCTCTGGGACGAGGCTTCCTAACCGGTGCCATTCAAGATCCCTCGCGTCTCGAAGAGGGCGATATGCGCCGTAATATGCCGCGCTTCAGCGCCGAAAACTACCCCCATAATGTAAAACTATTTGAACGCCTTGCGTCGCTGGCGCAGGCCTTAAGCGTCACGCCGGGGCAGCTGGCACTGGCGTGGCTGAAAGCCAAAGGCGGCGATATTATCCCCATTCCCGGCACTCGCTCCGCTGACCACATGCGCGAAAATTTAGCCGCGGAAACGCTGCACCTCGATGTCACCACAGTGCAGCAGTTGGATGCCATGATGACGCCAGAGCAGGTCGCAGGGGCTCGCTACAGCGAGGCGCAGCAAGCGGATATCGACACCGAAGAATTTTAACCACTGTAGCGCCAGCAGACTGCCGATGCATAAAAGCTATTAGATCGGTCACTAAAAGCAAATTGTTCCTATGAGGGATCTGCTTTAAAACAGTACCAAGTGAGTGAAGCGCCCTTCCCCTGCACAGCAGGCAGAGCGATAGCACTATCGTAAGCATTAGGGGGCTCACCGTCAGTCGACTTGGTAGCCGCTCTTTTCAACATACCCAAGACGAACGCAACCAAGACAAAAGCCGTTAAGACACACTGAAGTTAGAGGGAGAGAGCTATGAGTGGTAAATGTCCTGTAATGCATGGTGGTAATACCTCCACAGGCACGTCTAACAAAGACTGGTGGCCGGAAGGAATTAACCTGGATATCTTGCACCAGCATGACCGCAAAACGAACCCGATGGATGCTGATTTTGACTATCGGGAAGAGGTCAGAAAGCTCGATTTTGACGCGCTGAAGCAAGACGTTCACACGCTGATGACAGACAGCCAATCCTGGTGGCCTGCCGATTGGGGCCACTACGGCGGTCTAATGATCCGTATGGCGTGGCACTCTGCGGGTACTTATCGCCTGGCAGACGGCCGCGGTGGCGGCGGTACCGGTAGCCAGCGTTTTGCACCACTCAACTCCTGGCCGGATAACGTTAGTCTTGATAAAGCGCGCCGTCTGCTGTGGCCGATCAAGAAAAAGTATGGCAACAAGATCAGCTGGGCCGACCTGATGATCCTGGCCGGTACCGTTGCCTACGAATCCATGGGGCTACCCGCTTATGGCTTCTCCTTTGGTCGCGAAGATATTTGGCACCCGGAAAAAGATATCTACTGGGGCGATGAGAAAGAGTGGCTGGCACCTTCCGACGAGCGCTACGCGGACGTTGAAAAGCCGGAAACCATGGAAAATCCGCTAGCTGCGGTTCAGATGGGTCTTATTTACGTTAACCCTGAAGGTGTTAATGGTGTGCCCGACCCGCTGAAGACCGGCCAGCAGATACGCGAAACCTTCGCTCGTATGGCGATGAACGACGAAGAGACCGCAGCCCTGACTGCCGGTGGCCACACCGTGGGTAAGTGCCACGGTAACGGCGACGCGGCAGCACTGAGTGCTGAGCCCGAAGCATCGGACGTTGAAAATCAGGGGTTGGGCTGGGGCAACCCAACCATGGGTGGCAAAGCGAGTAATGCCGTAACGTCTGGCATTGAAGGCGCCTGGACAACCAACCCAACGCAGTTCGATATGGGCTACTTCGATCTGTTGTTCGGCTACGAGTGGGAGCTGCGTAAGAGCCCAGCAGGCGCTCACCAGTGGGAACCGGTGAACATTAAGGAAGAGGACAAGCCGGTTGATGCCAGCGACCCCTCTATTCGCCACAATCCGATCATGACCGATGCGGATATGGCCATGAAAATGGATCCGACCTACCGCGCCATTTGTGAAAAATTCATGGCGGATCCGGAGTACTTCAAGCAAACGTTCGCTAAAGCATGGTTCAAACTGACCCACCGTGACCTAGGCCCGAAATCGCGCTACATCGGCCCGGAAGTGCCCGCTGAAGACCTGATCTGGCAGGATCCTATTCCGGCTGGTAGCACCGACTACAGCGAAGAAGTGGTTAAGCAGAAAATCGCCGAAGCCGGCCTGAGCATCAGTGACATGGTCAGCACCGCCTGGGACAGTGCTCGCACTTACCGCGGCTCTGACATGCGTGGCGGCGCCAACGGTGCCCGCATTCGTTTAGCGCCTCAGAAAGACTGGGAAGGCAACGAGCCTGCGCGTCTCGCCAGCGTATTAGCAGTGTACGAGAAGATTTCTGCTGACACTGGCGCAAGCCTTGCCGACGTGATCGTTCTGGCCGGTAGTTTCGCCATTGAGAAAGCCGCCAAAGCCGCAGGCTACGACGTTCGCGTACCTTTCCTGAAAGGGCGTGGCGATGCTTCTGCTGAAATGACCGATGGCGAATCGTTTGAGCCGCTAGAGCCGCTGGCTGACGGTTTCCGTAACTGGCAGAAGAAAGACTATGTAGTGAAGCCAGAAGAGCTGTTGCTGGATCGCGCTCAACTGATGGGGCTGACAGGGCCGGAAATGGTCGTGCTACTGGGCGGTATGCGTGTACTCGGCACCAACTATGGTGGCACCAAGCATGGCGTGTTCACCGACCGTGAAGGCCAACTGACCAACGACTTCTTCGTCAACCTGACCGACATGGGCAACACTTGGAAGCCGGTGGGCAAAAATGCCTATGAGATCCGCGATCGTCAAACCGACGCTGTTAAGTGGATCGCTTCCCGTGTTGACCTGGTGTTCGGATCTAACTCGCTGCTGCGCTCTTACGCGGAAGTCTACGCCCAGGACGATAACGACGAGAAGTTTGTCAAAGACTTCGTCGCCGCCTGGACGAAAGTGATGAACGCGGATCGCTTTGACGTCGCTTAAGCGCTCACACTAAGTACTGGGCACTTTAGTTCTTGTGTAAGTAAGCCTGCATCTTAGGATGCAGGCTTTTTTATTAGGCGCTCACTAGAAGGCACCCAAGCGGGTGCCTTTTAGCCTTATTCATAGTGAGAAATTAGAACTCTTCCCACTCCGCTACTTCATGCTTCTGCTGAGTGGCCTGAGGAGGGCGGCTAGGTGCTTGAGGTAGTGCAGTGCCTGTCCGCGCTTTATGTGCTGCCGTATAGGGTAGCGCAGAGTGCTCAGCGCCGCCTTCGCTGAGCACAAACTCGCTCATCAGTTGATCCAGCCGTCGCGCATTGTCGCGCATATTGGTGGCAAGCGTGGCGCTCTGGCTGACCATGGCAGCATTCTGCTGGGTCATCATATCCATCTCTGCTACAGCGGTATTGACCTGCTGGATGCCCGCGGTTTGTTCCCGGGCGCCAGCGGCAATCTCGGCGATCACATCCGATACCTGGGTAACACTGTGGCGGATTTCCTTCATGCGATCAGCCGCCGCCTTAACGATATCACCGCCCTCTTTTGAATGACTCACGGACATATCAATCAGTGCACGAATATCATGTGCCGCAGAAGCCGAGCGACTGGCGAGTGTGCGGACTTCGCTCGCTACAACAGCAAAACCACGGCCCTGCTCGCCAGCGCGGGCAGCCTCCACCGATGCGTTCAGTGCCAATATATTGGTTTGAAATGCAATCGAGTCAATCAAGCCAATAATGTCGCTTATTTTATTGGCCGAATCACTAATCGCGGCCATCTTGGCTTCCATTTGATTCATCGAATCGGTGCCACGTTCTGAGGCATTGGCGGCTTCTAGCGCGAGGCTATTCGCCTGTTCGGAGGCCTGGGAAGTATGCGCTACCGTGGAGTGAATTTGCTCCATTGAGGCAGACGTTTCCTGGAGGTTAGCCGCCGCTTGTTCGGTACGCGATGAAAGCTCATGAGTACCATCCGCCATATCGCTGGCATCGGATAGTACCGTGCGGGCGTTTTGGCGCACTTCATGAAGGGTAGACTGCATACGCTCGACAAAGGCGTTAAAGCCGTGGGCGAGATCGCCGATTTCATCCTGGGTTTTGGCTTCTAAACGGCGCGTTAAATCACCTTTTCCTTTGGCAATATCCGCCATGGCACTGGCGGTATGCTTGATGGGGGCAAGTGAGCGCCGCGCCGCATAGGCAACCACCACCAACAGCAATGCCAATAGCAGTCCACCCGCCAACAACAGCGACTGCAGCAGGCTATTAGTCACGGTGGTAAAGGCAGTGATGGGCACGGTGACCCCGACCACCCAGGAAGTGCCTTCCACTGGGCTCCACATGAGCACGGTCTGCTCACCGCTGGGCATGGTTATTTCACCGGAGCCTGCCGTGCCGCTGAGTATTTGCTGACTCAATGCATCCAGGCCTTGGTAGCCCTGCTGGTCGGCATCGGTGTAATTGAGCGACATGCGATACTCTTCAACCGGATGAGCAATGACTTGCCCCTGGCTGTCGATTAGCCAGCCGTAGCTGCCATCGCCAACATTAATATCGGAGGTAATATCAGATACGGCGGCCATGGAAACGGTCATGCCCAGCAGTCCCGCTCGATTGCCACGCTCATCGAATACAGTATCAGCGACAATAGCCGTTGGCAGGCCACTCACCATGGAGATAACCGGATCGCTTAGCAAACTATCCTGGGTGCCGTCAGTCACTAAGGCTTTGAAATAAGGACGTTCGGCTATCTCCAAGTTGACGCCTGCGTGAGTTAGGGTTGCTCCGGATGCGTCAGCAAAGAACAGTGACTCGATGGTGCCCCCTGGTGGGTAGCGCTTTTCGAGCCAAGCGCGGTGAGACGCAAGCGGCACGTCTTCCACCAAACGCTCATCCTGAGCAAGTACGGAGATCCAATTACGGTACCCGGTAATCCAGCGGCTGATTTCATCTGCCCGTGCTTCTACCTGCCGCTTACCGGCATTATCGATTAACGCTGGAATAGCCTGGTTAAGCTGTTGATTGACCACAAAGCCTAAAATGACGGCTACCACTAAGAGAGGTATAGCGACAGCGACCAGCAGTTTCTGCGTCAGTGAAAGACGAGAAATTTTTTTCATTTGTTGCCTCGATATGTTGGCCAGAAGCAAAGCACGAGGATGTTGATGAGTGCCATGCTTTGACTGTTTAATGGTTCCCTGGGTGTTATTCTTGCTACCGCTAATCATTAACGGCCGATCCTGCACTTGCTTAAATATTTGAGTTTTTTAATATCTTTTTGGCTTACATAGTAATGTTAAGCTAAAAGTCTGTTTTGGCTTTTAATGTAATTTTTGTTGTATTTTTGTATGGCGCTTGCGCGCTTCTTGTATTTTTTAGTGATTTTGTTAAATCATCGGGGTAGTCGACGTCAGTGCACACGCCTGGGTCGTTGAGAGAGACATAAATAACACGTTTGCTATGCTTTTTGATGACAGGACTTGCACCCCTGTCGTTTTCTAAAAGTGCCAGTTCGCTCCAGAATTTTCTTCCAAACACAACAGGATGCCCCGGATTTCCTTGGTGTAGCGGCTGTACAATACTGTCTGGAGTGGCCGTTTTTGTTAATACATTGCATGTTTCTTCGCTTACCCAGGGGAGGTCGGCCAACCATACTGCGGCAGCACGAAAATGATGTACGCTTTCATCGCTGCAGAGTTGTCTAAAAGCATCGCTAATACTGTAACCAAGGCCTAAATGACTGCGCTGACTAATAATAATGTGATTCGTTGGTATAAGGCCGAGTGACTGGGCGTTATCTTCGGGTTTGATAACAACACGGCTATTAGAAAAAGTTTTCTGAATAGTTCGTAAAGTGGAGCTAAGCAGCGTTTCCCCATTGCCTAACTTGGCGACTCTTTTATCGCTGCCAAAGCGGCTTGATTGCCCTGCCGCCATCACGATGACTATGATATCGCTACAAGGCATGGCGTTCTTTTCCGCGAGAGAGGCGAGCAATATCGGCCATCACGGCTAGCGCAATTTCAGCCGGTGTTTTGCTACCCAGATTAAGCCCAATGGGCATGGCAATTCTTGCTACTTGGCTTTCCGTCAGGCCGCCAGAACGTAGCAGTCGTTCGGCACGCTGCTGTGATGTCTGCTGAGAGCCCATAACGCCAATGTAAAAGGCTTCCGTTCGGACGGCTTCGATCATCGCTAAATCATCGATACGCGGGTCATGGGTCAAGGCCACAACGGCGGTATTGGCATGGCAACCGCCAGAGGCAATAAACACTGAGGGCAGTACCGCCTGCACCTCCACTCCGGCGACAGCAAAATTTTGCCTAGGCGCGTCTCTGGGGTCGCAGACAATCACTTCAAAACCAAGCGTTTGGGCAAACAGCGCACAGGGCGCAGAGACTGAAGAGATCCCCGCGATAATCAGCCGTAGCGCAGGGCCTATGCGAATATTGACGCTATCTGTATCGAAAGTAACGGTGGGCTCGGTGTTATTCGATGGGTTAAAGCGCTTGCCGCTGCCATCCAGTGTGATACAGCGGGTTAGCGGTTGGCGACCCAGTAGCGTGGCATGCATCACTTCTAGGTGAGTGAGGTTTTCGGTGTTGGGCGCTAGCCGTTCAACCAACACTTCAAGGCGACCACCGCAGGGTAAACGAATATTCGCTGAACCAGCGTCACCGCCATAGCGCACCCGTTGAACCGGTTCGTTAAACTCACCCTTTTGAAGCCTTGCGATAAAGTCTTCTTCGACACAGCCACCTGACAGTGACCCCAGATAGTCGCCTGTCGAACATGCGACCAGCATGGCACCCGGCTCCCGGGGGGCCGAGCCAAAAGTTTTCAGAACTGTGCATAGCCAAACGGTCAGCCCCTGGTTGGCCCATTTCAACGCATGTTCGATAACCTGTAGATCAAGATGGTGCATTAAATCGCCGTCTCCATGGGGAGTCGAAGGGCGGCTTTCAGTGCATCGCGAATGGTGTCAGGGGTAAAAGGGGGATGGGTAAAGCGTACCCCCGTGGCATCAAAAAGCGCGTTGGCAATCGCGGGAGCGCCGGGCAGTGAGGCGGACTCCCCAACACCGAGTGGGGGCAGTTCAGGGCGATCAAGCAGCATGACGTCGATGGGAGGCAGCTCCGAGAAACGCAGAATAGGGTAGCCGCCCCACTCTCTGCTGGTCGGTAAACCATCCTCAAAGGTTACCCGCTCCTTTAAAGTGCGGCTGAGCATCTGGATCACATTGCCATGCACCTGATGGCGAACGCCGGCGGGGTTCACCATCAAGCCTGCATCCTGGCCTACATATAAGTTCTCGACGACAACCCGCCCACTCTTCACATTGACTTTTAGCTCAATCACCCAGGCGGCGAGCGCGGCGCCAAAGCCGGGAAATTTACTATGTACGTACTGAGCGTAAGCGAAGCCTCGGCCGTAGCGCCACTCGCCATCGCTACTCGGATTGGCGTTAGCGGTGCAGGGCTTCCAGTTCGCACGTTCGGCTAGCGCTTCGACAAGCTCGCAGGCGCGGTTATCGGCTAAGTAGCGCAACCGATAGGCGACAGGATCTTCACCCGCCAAATAGGCGAGTTCATCAATATAGCTTTCGTGGGCGAAGGTACTGGGCAGCGCCGAGACACCACGCAGCCAGGAGGCGCGAACCAGGGTCGGGACGTCGTCGCACACTATTTGGCGATGAGGGTAGCGGTAGGGCGGCACCGACGTTCGATCCCCCATTTCAAAGGGGATATCAATAGGTGAGGCAGCACCGGTCAGCAGTAGTGCCAAGGTGGGCGCACTGTTAGAGGGGTAGCGCGTATTAAAGCGATAGCCTGCCGGGCTGCCATCTGCGTTTAAGCCACCCTGGATGGCCATATACTGAGCAGCTCCTTTAGGCTCCCAGGTGTGCTCCTGCTCACGGGTTAGTTGCACACGAACAGGTCGACCCACCGCCTGAGACAGCAGCACGGCATCAGCGCCAACGTCGTCGGCGCAGTTGCGGCCATAGCAGCCTGAGGTTTCCATGCGGGTAATGGTGATAACGCCTTCATCCAAACCGGTAAGGCGGGCGAGGTCGGCGCGCAGGCTGTGTGGGTTTTGGGTGCCCGACCATACGTGAAGGCCATCTTCGTTGGCATCGGCGACAGAGCACGAAGGGCCGATGGAGCCATGCAGCTGGAATGGCCACACATAGTGACGATTGAGCGGATGCTGTGCGGCAGCCAGAGCGTTATCGAGATCACCCTCTTCGAGGAGTATGCGCTGCTTGCTGGGCAGGTCGAGCAGTGCTTGCTCTATGTTGTCCAACTGAGGCAAGCCTTCGATTGGGCGCCACTGGATCTTTAGCTGTTTGGCTGCGGCGGCAGCCTGCTCTTCACGCTCGGCCACCACGCCAACAAAGTCACCGACCACCACGACGCTTATCACACCTGGCAAATGCGCCACAGAGCTTTCATCTACCGCGATTAAACTGTTGCCAATAAAGTCGCCGCTATCATGGCCTACATAAGGCGGACGAATCACTCGCCCATGCAGCATGTTGGGCAGGCGTAGGTCGTGGATAAAAGTCAATTGCCCGGTGGCCTTGGCGGGTATATCCACGCGGGAGGTCGATTGGCCGACCAGGGTATAATGGCTGACCGGCTTAAGCGGCACCTCATCGGCAAGCTTTAACGCATGACGGGTACCTAGCAGTAACTCCCCAAAGCTAACGGGTGAGCGGTTATTATCACTTGGCGTAATAGCGCCGTTCTGGCAGCTAAGTAGTGAGCGCTCAGTGTCAAAGTGCTTTGCTGCCAGGGTTAATAGGTACTCCCGCGCCTGTGCCGCAGCTCGGCGTAAAGGCTCGGCAGTGATCTGAATCGATGCACTGGCTATGGTGGGGCCTTGGTTGGGGGCTTCAACGGAGTTGCCCAGCACCATGGTGACGCTGTCGAACGCGACGCTGAGCTCTTCTGCAACAATTTGAGCGAGCGCCGTGCGTATGCCCGTGCCCAGGTCTACGTGGCCGTTGAAAGCCACGATATGACTATCGCTCAGTACGGCAATGAAGATCTCAGGCTCATGGGGGGTGAAGTTTGAGTGTGTACCTGGCTGTCCGGGCGCGGGCTTGGGGGGCGTAACCGGGTCGCGATAGATCACCAGAACATCAGACCCATACAGCAGTGACTCTCTTGTATAGTCTGATTTATCAGCCATGTCTGCCTCCCACGCTCGCGTTTACGATGATCAGTGCGGATGAATTTTAGGTGATGAAAGAGCGATAACTAAGGTAAAATTATAGCGTGTACGCCATAAAAGCATGATGAATTGATCCAGCGCAAGCAGTATTTAAAGCGTTGATGCATCATTTTGTTAACCAGTGCCATACTCGATACACGTCGTCGCTAATAGATTAAGGATATGGAATGACAACGGATAGTGCGCTCAAACACTCGTCTTCCGGTGAGCACCCCACGCCTTCAGAGCAGGGGTATGATTTTTCTGAGCAAGTAGGGCATCTACTGCGCAAAGCCTACCAGCGGCATACGGCTATTTTTCAGCGCTACAGCAACGATAAACAGCTCACGGCTATTCAGTTTGTCACGCTGTGCACGGTGATGGAGCGCGGCCCCAGCTCGTTAACCGATATCGTCAACGCCACGGCGATTGATCCCGCCACTATCCGTGGCGTCATTAAACGTCTTAAAGCGCGGGGGTGGATCTCGCTAACCACCGACCCCAATGATCAACGCAAAGTCATGGTCGTGATCACTGAGGCCGGGGAGACATTAGTCGAGGCTATGGTGCCCAGTGCCAAGCAAATTAGCGATCAGACCATGAAAAATCTCAACCCGGCAGAGCGGGTTGCCTTAATGCATCTGCTGGAAAAAATGAACGCGGACTGATGACTCAACAGAGACGTCCGCTTCACCTGCGTTTTCGGATACTCCTAACGCTTCATTAAGTATCCCAGTGTTTCATCCAGTCCAATCACATCGCCATATTTGCTATCGATATCAAACAGGTTAGCTTCATGGGGCGCGGGGTGGCGGTCGCCCACGCAATCGCGTACCACCATCACCCGAAAGCCGTGCTGTACGCCGTCAACGGCGGTGGCGCGAATGCAGCCGCTGGTGGAGCAGCCGGTGATGATCAGCGTATCGATACCCATGGCGACCAGCGTGGAGGCAAGCGAGGTGCCAAAGAACGCGCTGGCATACTGCTTGGTCATTACCAGCTCATCTTCACGGGGTGCCACCTCGGGGCAGAACTCGGCGTAAGGATTGCCCGCCACCATCGCCCGCATGACCGGCGCCTTCTTGACCCAAATGCCGCCATCGATTTGATCCGGGGCGTGATACAGGATGTTGGTGTGGATAACAGGCGTGCCAGTGCGCCGTGCGGTATTGAGTAGCGGAGGCATATTGGCCACCGCATCCACCACGCCCTGGGCAAATAGCGGCGAACCTGGTGTGGTGTAGCCTTGCATAAAATCAACCACCAGCAGCGCGGGCGTTTTGCCAAAACCGATGCGCCCATCCCACACGCCTCGGTAGTTGTCCGTGGCAGTGTTATCGCTAACGCCATCGCTGTTATCAGTCGTGTGTGGCGACATGGTCGTCTCCTTAATCAGCACTCTATATCGTCAATAAGTACCTGATCTTGTTAGTAAGCCCCTGACAAGAGGGCGCCCGCGCCCGGTACGATGGGCTCCAGGTCGAGTGCCTTGAGCATGGCATAGGTGGTCGCGATAGCTGCGGTAACCACCGGCTTGCCGGTCAGGGCTTCGACCTTGGCGACGGCCGGTAGTGATGGCATTTGCACACAGGCTGACAAGACGATAGCGTCCACGTTACTTAAATCGAGACTGGCGACGATCTCGGGAAGATTGGCGGGATCGTGGCGAGCGACATCCAGGTTATTGGGGATCTCAAGCGCTCGGTAGTCGAGCACGTCAATGCCTTCCTGACGTATGTAGTCGACCACCATTTCGGTCAGCGGCTTCATGTAGGGGGCCACTACCACCACGCGCTTGGCTTTCATCACACCCAGGGCATCAACCAGAGCACCGGCGCTGGTGACCACCGGCGTGTCGCAACCGTTCTCTTCGGTGCGGCTGCGCAAACGCTTTTGCGACTCTCGGTGGTAGCCGGGCCCCATCGCCATAATGGCAACCAGGCAGGCATACCCCATCACATCCACCGCTGCATCAGAAAGCTCCAGGGCGCAGCGATCCGACTCTGCATCCATGGCAGCCAGTTCGTCCTTGCTGACGTTCTTCATGCGCATGCGGCTGGAGTGAAAGGTAAAGCGTTCCGGGCGGATTAACTGCCGCGCCGTAAGCATGGCGGGTATTTCGGTCTCCATGGTGATATTGGAGCTGGGGACGATCTGGCCGATACGGTAGCTTTTGATCTCGTTCTTTATATAGTTGCTGGTCATGGTATTTGGCCTCTCTTAGAGTTCGCTGCCCAGGAAGTCTTCAAACGCGGCAAAAAAACCGTCGAAGTCATCCCAGGGAATCATGTGACCCGCTTTTTCCGCGGTAGAAATACGAACCGTCGGTAGAAGGGCGCGTATTTCGGCGCGATCTTCATCCTGGATAACACCGCCTTTGCCTGCACACATCAGCAGCGTGGGCACTTTGATAGCGGGGAAATCCTGGTGGATATCGACGCTGTGGAACTCTTCAAACGCCTGAACAATGGCGGGCTCAAAGCAAGTATGTAACCACTCGGCGCGTAACCGCAGTTGCTCGTCGCTCCAGGTGGGGCAGTAGTGGCGCATGGTCTCGATATCGGCACCACGTGTGCAGTCGCGAATCGAATCCACGTACCAGGGCAGCTTGCTGGGGTACTCACGGCGTCCTGGCCCTGAAACCGGTGGGTCGATAAGTACCAGTTTGTCGATTCCCGTGGCGCCGCGACTCATGGCGCGTAGCGCAAAGCGCGCACCCATGGAGTGGCCCGCCAGAATGACATTGCTCAGACCCAGCGCATCAATAAAGGCGATCACATCGTCGGCGCAAGTGTCGGTGTCATAATCGAGCTCGGGTCCGGTAGACGACAAGCCGCGTCCACGAACATCCAGCACATAAGTGTCGAAATGCTGGCCGAGCCGCTCGGCCACAAAACGCCAGGTGATGGCTGGGCTGGTAATGCCCGGTATCAGTACCAGCGGTTGGCGCGAAGTCTCGGCGCTGTCGGCAAAGCGCAGGTAGTGCTGACGAATACCATTGGCGTGCACGTTGGCGCCATAGAGATAGGTGCTGTTCATGCTGGGCTCCCTTGACTGGTTGGTTGCTTCAGCGGTACTTCAAAGGGGTCATAGGCGAATACCCAGGCCGGGTCTTCGTCTTCCCGTAACCAGGTATTGTCGTGGGAAACCTGCTGAACCCGCGAGGCGCGTTCAAAACGGTTGGTGCGGTAAAGTTCGAATGCCTGCTGGTAGTGCTCGGCGCCCACTTCCTCCAGGCAGCGTACCAGCATGGCGGCATCCTCGATGGCCATGGCAGCGCCCTGGGCCATATGAGGCTTCATCGGGTGGCAGGCATCGCCCAGCAGCACCAGTCGATTTTCATGCCACAGTGGCAGCGGGTTGCGCTCCAGCAAGGGCCATTTGGTGACGGTTTCAGTGCAGTCAATCAGCGCTTGTACGGTGGGGTGGTAACCCTCGAATGCTTTGCGCATCTCTTCCCGTGAGCTGTCGACGAAGGAAGTGCCGTGGTTCCAATCGGGTTCAGGCACGCCGGTAACGTAGTAATACTCCTTCTCGTCGCCGGTCACGAAGTACACCATCATGTGCCGGTCTTCCGACCACCACTTCACGCAGGCTTCGAAATCCAGGTCGTATGCCTTGAGTTTTTCGGCAGAGATAATTGCCCGGTGGGCAACCCAGCCGCTATAGATCGGAGCCTCTGGGCCCAGCAGCTTCTCGCGCAGGCGAGAATTGACCCCGTCTGCGCCGATCACCAGGTCAGCCTCTTCCGTCGAGCCGTCAGCGAAGGTCATGACGACCTTGCCGCCGCTGTCGTCTACATCGACCAGGCGCTTATCGAAATAGAGGTTGTCCTGGTCGAGCGTGCTGACCATCAATTCGTGCAGGTCACCACGGTGTACGGTGATGTAGGCCGCCCCATAGTTTTCGCGAGCAAACTCGCCTAGCGGGATGCGAGACTGATACTCGCCGGTCATGCCGTTGCGGCTGAACCAGTAATCGGGGTGTGAGCCCATGGCATTGAGCTTCTCTTCAATACCAATGCGGCGCATTACTTTCATCACGTTGGGGCCAAGGTGAATGCCTGCCCCAAGGCGCGCAAACGCTGGTGCCTGTTCGTACACCTTGGTGGGGTAGCCCGCTTTCTGCAGTAGTGCGCCTGCAGCGGCGCCGCCAAGGCCCGCGCCAATAACGGCTATGGTGGGTTTATTGTTCATATCCTGGTTTCCTCGCTGTTTTATTCGCCTATCACTCGTTTCTAAATGCGTTCGTGAATGCTATAAAACAACGTATACACCATTTATTTTTTGGTCAAGAATTAGTTTCGAAATTATTTTATTACGAAAACAAGGCGGTATTTTTAAATAAATGTATGAATTTAATGGATTTATTGATGTTTTTTTGGTTTTATGCAAAAACTTGAACAACGTGTACATTGAGTGCTATACGTTTATTAGGCTTGTTTTTATAGCGTACGCACCTTTAATGCTCGATGGGTATTAGCTCTGCACTTAGCTGGTGCAAGTCGATTGGCCGTATGTGAAAGGTAGATGAAAATAGGCTGGTTTAAGGTGCTACGAAGCGCGTTTGGCAGGCAGTATTTATTAGTAATATCTAAGTCATATCCAAGCCCTATTCAGAGCAAGAGGGCGGGCTTAACAATAACGATGATGATCCCCTATGACGCTAAAGCTAACTATCAATGGGCAAGAACGCGAGCTGGCCGTGCCGCCGCAGACACCATTGCTCAATGTGTTGCGTAACGACCTGGCGCTCAATGGACCCAAGTATGGCTGTGGTTTGGGCGAGTGCGGGGCATGCAGCGTATTGATTGATGGCATGGCCGCACGCACCTGCGTGCTGCCCGTGTCCGCTGCCGTTGGCCATGAGGTAACCACCCTTGATGGTCTTTCCCAGGGCGGTGAGCTTGACCCTGTACAACAAGCCTTTATCGATGCTCAGGCAGCCCAGTGTGGCTACTGTTTGAACGGCATGATCATCACTATTCGTGCGCTGCTAAATCATAATACCCAACCCTCTACGCAGCAGATTCGCACCGCTTTAGAGCATAACCTCTGCCGATGTGGCACCCATGTTGAAATTCTCCAGGCAGCGGAGCGTGCCGTGGTCATTAACGCGGCCGCGTTGCAGGAGGCTTCTCATGAGTGAAGGGTCGATGCTCCATGGTCAGCAAGAACAGGCCGGCATCCCCGCGCTGCTAGCGCAGGCACGTTTTGGTGTCGTCGTGCGTCCACCTTACTACCGGTGGAATGGTGAGCGTTTTGAGAGTGATCGCTTAGTTGGCGTCGATAGCAGCCGCATTGCCTCACTATCTGGATCTATTGAAGTCGTGGTGGAAGGGAATTTTGTGGGGGTGGTTGCCGATAGTTTGGCCTTGGCGACCGATGCCGCTAAACAACTGAAGGTTGAGTGGCAGGCCGTTCACCAGACGCCCGAAAAAGCGCCTGAAAGCGATCAAGCGCCCTCTGATTCGCCTCTTGTAAAGCCTGGCCAGTCGTACATGCATTCGAACCATGGGTATGGCTGGCCGAGTCGCATGCGCTGGGGCAGTCACCCCAGCTGGGTAATTGCCGATTGTTGCGACCAACAATTGAGTGTGTGGGGGAAAACCGTCACCCCAGCGGCGCTTAAACAGGATCTAAGCCGGTTAACCGCGCTGAATATTAGCCAGATTGAGCTTTATAGCGCCGATGGTAAACACGCATCAAATCAGGCCTCAGGGCTGGGTCGCCATTGCGGTGACGATGCCGCCGTGGATGCGGCGTTGATGTCGCGGGCGGTGGGCGGCCCGGTAGCCGTCTGGCTTGATGCCCGCTACGCCAAAGATGTTCAGGCGTTGGGCCAAGCGCAGCGAATTACCTTAAACGCGGATATTGCCAGTAGTGGTGAGATAGCCCGTTATCACTATCAGCAGGCCAATCTCACTGGTGAGGTGGCTGCCGTAGGGTTGTTGTTAAGTGGTAGGGCCGCGATAACAACGTCTAGCGCTGAGGCCACCGCCGGCGAGCAAGACACAACGCCGTTCTCGCCCTATGTATTTCGCGACCAATACCTTGCCGCACGCTCCCAGTCAGACTCGCTCTCCACCAATTCCACCTTGATGGGTATACAGCAGACGTTCGCTCGAGAATCTTTTTTAGATGAGGTTGCCCGCGAGAGTGACCAAGACCCTGTCGCGCTGCGACTTCGACATCTTGACGATGCGCGTGGTATTGAGCTGATTGAGTCCGTTGCTAAACGGGCCGAGTGGCAAAGGGCGTTCAATCCATCAGCGGACTCTTTACCCCAGGATCTATTGCGCGGGCGGGGTTTTGCCTACTCCCAACTACCTGACCGCGAACAACGCGTGGAATCGGGAGTGCGCTCTGCCTGGATTGCCGATGTGGAGGTCAATCGCGTTACCGGCGATGTTCAGCTTACCCGTTTGGTCGTTGGTCAGGACGTCGGCTCTGATGTGGATACTGATCGCCTTCAGCAAACGCTACAGGCCCGGGTTTTGGGCGAGGCGCGCCCCCTTTTGGGGCAAGCGCCCAGTTTCGACGAGTGGGGTGACGGCAGTCGTGCGCTGACTAAAAGTGAATATTCAGCAGGATTACCAACCACCGCTTCTTCGCCAAGCCCTGTTGAGGGAGGTGTTAATCAAACCGTCGGTGAAGACGTATTAACCGGGGCGGAGCTATCGCCGGGTGTTGCGGTAATAGCCAATGCGCTTTTTGATGCCACCGGCCTGCGTTTTCGCCAACCACCGTTTACCGCCAAGCGCGTGCGCCAGGCACTCGAAGCTTCGTCCACCGAGGAGGCAGGGCGCCCATCTAAATTGAAACCGCCGCGGTCAACGAAACGGCGCTGGTTAGCCGCTGCAGCGTTCACCACCATTGCCGGCACTGCGGCCATGGCTTGGCCGTGGAAAGGAGCCATTGCACCTGTCTCACGGCCAGCCACCAACCTTTATTCTGCCGAGACCATTGAGCGCGGGCGACTCGTTGCGGCTGCAGGCGACTGCGCGGCGTGTCATACCACCGAAGGTGGCGTGACCAATGCAGGTGGGCGTGGGTTTGAGACACCTTTCGGGACGCTCTTCAGCACTAACATTACACCGGATGAGGCGACGGGGATTGGTCAGTGGTCTTACGCAGCCTTTGAGCGCGCCATGCGCCACGGCATTAGCCGTGATGGCAGCCACCTTTATCCCGCGTTCCCCTATACGGCGTTTGCTAAGACCAGTGATGCCGATTTACAGGCGCTTTACGCCTACTTAATGGCTCAGCCCCCCGTGTCGACTGAAAAAAAAGCCAATGCGCTCACTTTCCCCTTCAGTGTGCGTAGCTTAATGGCAGGCTGGAATACGCTTTATCACGACGCAACTCCTTTCCAGCCTGACCCCATGCAGAGCGAACTGTATAACCGGGGAGCCTACCTTGCCGAAGGGTTGGGCCACTGCAGCGCTTGCCATAGTCCCCGCAATGCCATGGGCGCTGAGAAAAGCGGCGAGGCGTACTTTGCCGGTGCCTTTGTAGATGGTTGGGAAGCACCACCGCTTAATACGCTGTCGCGTGCGCCCATCCCGTGGAGTGAAACATCGCTTTACGACTATCTGCGCCACGGTGAATCTGAGCTTCACGGCGTTGCCTCTGGCCCTATGGCCCCGGTGGTAGCGGGGCTGGCTGAGCTGCCTGAATACGATGTGCGGGCTATTGCTCACTATGTGGCCGCCCAGATGCAGGCGCCCACAAGTAATAGCGATGCGGCTGTGGCGGAAGCTACGCAGCGCGTGACCAGTGCAGCCGTTAGCTCAACAGAAATGGAGGCAGGGGAGCGGCTCTTCGAGGGCGCCTGTGCGGCGTGCCATGTCGATTCTGGCGTTCCTACCTTTTCGAGGGCGGGCACTAATCTGGCGCTGAATACCAATTTACACAGCGATCATCCCGATAACGTTATTCAGTCAATTTTGGGGGGTGTCCACGCCGAACACATTCCCGGTATTGGTAGCATGCCCGGCTTTGCCGACAGCTTTAGTAATACCCAGGTCGCTGATTTGACGACCTATCTCCGAGCGCGTTTTGCCCCAGAGAAAGCGCCTTGGCAAAAAGTAAAACAACGTATCGCAGATATACGCCAGCCTCACCACAACAACACTCACTCTTCTCCCTGACGTAATAAAACGAGGTGGATTATGAAACGCAGTAAATGGATATGGCTAGTATGGGCAGTGGTCCTGCTGAGCTACCTGGTGCCTTATACCCTCTTGAGCGGTGTCGCGCTTTGGTACGGCAGTTTCCTGTTCTGGATGTTGGCAGGGTTGGCCATCATTGCGCTGAATGTGTTTATCACTAAAGATTTTGAGGAGCACAGCAATGACTGAGTCACTTATCTGGTGGTCCATTGCCATCTACTTATTAATCGCTATTGGCATTGCGATTATGTCTCGCCAAGGCCCTTCCGAAAGTATGTCGGGATACTTCCTGGGTAACCGACAAATGAACGGCTTTGTCTCGGCGCTGAGCTACAGTGCCACTACCTACAGTGCCTTTATGATGGTGGGCTTGGCAGGTCTTACCTATGCCGGCGGCGTTGGCGCGCTCGGTTTTGAAATCATCTATTTCGCCGGTGTCTCTCTGGTGGCTGTTTTCGGTCCCAAATTCTGGGCAGTCGGCAAGAAGTTCGGCTATGTGACGCCCAGCGAGATGCTGGGCCACCGCTACAACAGCAAACATGTGGCCATGGCTGTCTCGATTGCCAGTTGTATCTTCCTGATTCCCTACTCGGCCGTTCAGCTCGCGGGTGTCGGTTACCTGTTGCAGGGGATTACTGATGGCGCGATTACCTTTACTACCGGGGTGGTGCTGGCCACGGTGATCGCCATCTTCTTCTCCTATATCGCGGGGATTCGTTCGGTGATGTGGACCGACTCGCTCCAGGCCATCATGATGATTGTTGCCTCAACCCTGGTGGCCTTCCTGGTGATCCAGGGCTTGGGTGGTTTCGGCGCACTATTCGATACGCTGGCAACGGAACATCCGCAGTCACTCACGGTGCCTGGCCCTGGCCTGTTCAGCTTTGTCACTTTCCTGGGGCTCACCATTCCCTGGTTCTTCTTTAGTATCTCCAACCCACAGGTCAGTCAACGCCTGTTTATGCCCTCCTCGCTGCGCTCCATGCGCCACATGCTGATTGGCTTCCTGGTGTTTGGTTTTATCTACACCATGGTCTCTGTGCTTTGGGGTTTCTCTGCCTTAGCCGCTTTCCCAAGTCTTGCAAGTGCAGATTTAGCCACGCCCACGCTGTTGGCCTCGGAGTTTGTACCGCCAGTGCTTGGCGTCATCGTAATGATCGGCATCATGGCCGCCGCCGTCTCCACCATCGATTCGATCATGCTGACCCTGGCGTCCATGGTCTCCCGCGACGTCTATGCGAACGTTAAACCGAACGTCAGTGAAAAGCGCCAACTGCTGGTGGGCAAGTTCGTGGTGCCGGTGATCGCACTGATGGCGCTGGCCTTTGCCGAGCTGCAGCTTGACCTTATTGCGGTGCTGTCGGTGGCTGCTTCCTCTGGTCTGGTAGCCATGGTGCCCGCCCTTATCGGTGCCTTCTATTGGAAGCGCGGTACTGGCGTCGGTGCACTGGTAAGCGTGGTGGGCACCAGCGCCTTTGTACTGCTGATGTATGCCACTGGTAATTCACTGCTGGGCCTGCCCGCCGGTGTATGGGGCATTGTGGTCGCTAGTGTGCTGTTTGTTGGCGTTAGTTTAGCCACCAAGCCTCATCAAGCCACCACGGATGCTTTCTTTGCGGCTATCTCTGAAGAGCTGAGCAAAAAGCGCAGCACTACCACCGATCAAGCGACGAAAGAGGCGGCTGCCTAATTGACGTTCAGCTTTGACCCGATAACACCATAGAGCGCTTGGTGTGCCCAAAGGCGAGCACGAGCGCTCTCAGCTAACACTTCCCGGTACGTTACAGCTGTGCTTTCGCCTGGGGAGTTAGGAGACTTTATGGATCACGCAAGCTTTGCCGAAATTTGCCTCCATCAGCTAAAAATGTCCGGCGTACATGAAGGCGAAAAACTCGTCGTACTGACCCAGGGCAGCGAACGCCTTGATTATGCGGATGCCTTTATGGCGGCGGGGCAGCGTTTAGGCGCCAATATGTACCATATGCGGTTACCCGCGCCGTTACCTACCGGTGGCTGGGCCGTGGGAGCAACGGGGCTTGCAAGCATGCCCGATGCGGTGGAAGCGCTTAAAAACTGCGACATGTTGATCGATTGTATTTTCCTGCTGTTCTCTCCCGAACAAATGGCGATCCAAGCCGCGGGTACGCGCATATTGACGGCGGTTGAACCGCCAGAACTGCTGGCCAGAATGTTGCCCACCAAGGAGCTAAGGGAAAAGGTTGAACTAGCCGCCGCGCTGCTGGAAAAAGCCAAAGTGATGCACATCACCTCGCCCCACGGCACGGATGTTACCTACCAACTGAATACTTATGAGACGGTTGCAGAATATGCCTGTACCGACGAACCGGGGCGTTGGGATCACTGGCCCTCTGGCTTTGTGTTCACCGGCGGTGATGACGATGGCGTTGATGGCACCATTGTGGTGGCGCCGGGCGATATTCTGCTTCCCCAAAACATGTATGTTCGAGAGCCTATTACCTACACCATTGAGAAGGGCTGGATTACCGATATACGTGGTGGGCTCGATGCGGAGCTAGTGAAATCCTATATGGATAGCTTTAACGACCCGCGCGGTATGGGCATGAGCCATGTGGGCTGGGGCATGAACCCTAATGCCAAATGGCACCGCATGGTGCCGGGGGAGTTCCCAGGCGGCATGGGGATGGAGCCGCGCAGCTTTTATGGCAACGTAATGTTCTCCACCGGCCCGAACAGCGAATTGGGCGGGTCTAACGATACCGCCTGTCATCTGGATATTCCCATGCGCAACTGCTCGCTCTTCCTGGACGATGAGCCCATCGTCATTGATGGCGATATCGTCGTTAAGGAATTGCAAATGGCTAGAAACTAACGCGCTTGAGACAAGAGATACTGATAAAGCCCCTGGTTCGGGGCTTTTTTAATTTAGCGCCAAACCGTTCGCTGATGTCGGTAATTATCTTGCGCTTGGCTGGCGCTGACAGGGGTTAACCAAACCTGGGTGCCGGGCAAACACTGGGAAAGCGTAGCGCAGGCGATGGGGGTGAGAGCGCCTAGGCGTGGGTAGCCGCCAATGGTTTGGCGGTCGTTCATCAGCACGATTGGCTGGCCGTCCGGCGGCACTTGAACTGCTCCCAGCGGAATGCCTTCGGAAATAATGCCCTTTAGTGAGCCGTGTAGGGCTGGGCCGGTGAGGCGTACGCCCATCCGGTCGGCGCGATTATCCACTGTCCAGGGTTGGTTGAACGCCTGGAAAAGTGCATGGCCACTGAAGGAGGCGATTTGCGAGCCGAGCACGATGGGTAAGCGGCAGCCAGACGCAGGCATGCGCGGGCCCTGGCTTTCAGGAATGCGCCGCACTGCCGGAGCGGTGCCTTTCCAGGTTAACCGGTCGCCCACTTTTAGCGGTTTGCCATCTTCCTGTAAGCCCCCCAATTGCTCGCGGGCAGTGCAGGCGCGGCTGCCCAGCACCTCAGGCGCATTTAGCCCACCGGGAAAAGCGAGATAGGCGCGCAGGCCGTGGCGCGGCTGGCGAAACACCAGGCGCTGGCCCGGCAGTAGCTTGAAGCTGGTATTGGGTGCTAGCGGTTTGCCATCCAACTGGGCGTCTAGATCGGCGCCGGTCAACGCCAGACGCACTTCGCGTTCGGTTTCAAAGCTCAAGCCGCCGCCCATGACGATTTCCAGCGCAGCGCTGTTTAAAGCGTTGCCCAGCAGCCAGTTAGCCCAGCGAAAAGAGATCCAGTCGGCAGCGCCGCCCTGAGTAACGCCTAAGTGGCCGACGCCAAATCGTCCGGCATCTTGAATCAGCGTTAGTGGTCCCGCTTGCTTAACCACCAGCCCCTTGTGTGCTTCATTCATGGGCGCTCCTCCATGGGCGTGGTATCGCCACCATCTGCTTCAAACTCTTCCCGGGAGATCGCTCTAAAGCGCACCTTGTCGCCGGGGCGAAACAGTGGATCGCCACGTTTGGCATGCTCGAATAGCGGCACGTTGGTGCGCCCTAGAATATTCCAGCCGCCCGGCGAGAGCAGTGGGTAGATCGCGGTTTGACGATCGGCAATCCCCACGCTACCTGCTGCGACTTTACGGCGCGGCGTTTTCAAGCGCGGCGTAGCGAGAGATTCGTCTACCAAACCCATAAAACCGTAGCCGGGGGCAAACCCCAGCGCGAACACGCAGTAGTCGTGGTTGCAGTGCTGCGCTATCAAGTCATCAATGCTTAAGCCTGCGCGTTTGGCGACCATGGGTAACTCGGGGCCCACGCTTTCGTCGTACCACACCGGGATATCGTGCAGCTCACCGGCTTGAGTATCCACAGGGGTAAGACCAGAAAGCGCCTTGTGAATAAGTTGAATCGCCTCGCTATGGGTTAACTGCTGGCAGTCGTAATGCAGCAACAGCGTGGTGTAAGAGGGCACCAGGTCAATTAACATGCTTCCAAAGGCATTACGCAGCGCCTGATCGGCGGCGATTATCCAGGCCATATTGGTTTCGTCGATGGTGTCGAATAATCGCACCATCAGGGCATCCATGGCGGCGGTTTCAATGCGCATTTCAATATTGGGTTTCACACCGGCTCCAGCGCCTGAAAGGCCTCGCGAATAGCGCGTACGGCGGCCACTGACTCGGGGTTATCGCCGTGAACGCAGAGCGTATCGCAGGCTAGGTGCAGCGGTGTTCCATCAAGCGCGGTGAGCGGCTCGCCTTTGGCCAGCATTACCGCTTGATTGACGATAGTGTTTTGGTCGTGGTGCACAGCGTTAGGCAGGCGACGTGAGGCCAAGTGGCCGTTGCCATCATAAGCGCGGTCGGCAAAGGTCTCGAACCAGAGGGTAATGCCTATTTGGGCGGCCAGCTCGCGATGTGGTTCGGGGTCCGCGGTGGACATAATCATTAACGGCAGGCTGGCATCATAAGCACGTACTGCGCGCATGACGCCTTCGAGCAGCGCCGAGTTGGCGGCCATATCGTTGTACAGCGCACCATGAGGTTTGATGTAGCTCAGTTGGGTGCCTTCCGCTTGGCAGATGCCCGCCAAAGCCCCCACTTGGTAGAGCACCATATCTTCCGCTTCTTCCGGCGAGCAGGCCATTGAGCGGCGGCCAAAGCCCATCAAATCCGGATAACCCGGGTGCGCGCCAACGCGGACGCCATTTTGAACCGCTAGTTTGACGGTGCGGCGCATGACATGGGGGTCGGAGGCATGGAAGCCGCAGGCGATGTTGGCGCAGTCGACGAAAGGCATCGCATCGGCATCCAGGCCGAGGTGCCAGTTGCCGAAACTTTCGCCCATATCGCAATTAAGCAGGGGGATGGCCATAGCGACTCCTATGTCGATGCAGTGGGTGCGCTTGATTGGTTAGCGCTGAATTGTAGTCCACCACCAATATATGAACATGGCTTGCCCAGTGCCAATCGTTTTTGACGATACTAACTATCGGACGCTTCTATCATATTGTTATTTATTGGAAAAAGGGTTGACGCTTGGGCACGATACGCTTATCACATTAGGAGCGGGGCGTGATAATAACGTTGGTGAGATAGCGCTGCTGGGAGTGGCCTTAAAGTTGCATAGTGGTCTTGAAGTTGCGTAGTGGTGGTCAAGTTGCGTAGCTATCAGGTCGTCATGAGCCGTAGCACTCCGCCGGTCTCTTTGCGTATCAGCACAGCAGTGTTTTTACTCCAGTAAGTCATATTTGTAGGCGAGTCACTATGCTCGATTTTAAAGAACTTGAGGCGTTCGTATGGGCAGTGAGGCTCGGCTCCTTCCGTAAGGCGGCGACCCGCCTGCACCTTACTCAGCCCTCTGTTTCTGAGCGTATTTCACGCTTGGAAACCACGGTAGGAGAGTTGCTGCTGGAGCGTGCCGCCAGGCCTATTCAGCCTACTATGCGGGGCCGCGAGTTCTTTGTGCACGCTGAGCGGATGCTGCACCAGCGTGATGAAGCGATGAAGCTTTTCGATGACGAAGAGGCGTTTTCTGCACCATTGCGGCTCGGCACGATTGAAACCATCGCCCATAGCTGGTTTCCCGAATTTATGCGCCGTTTAACCGAGCGGTATCCGCGTTTGACCATTGAACTGACGGTCGATTACTCGCCGGTGCTCAATGAGCGGCTACTGGGCAACGAACTGGATATTGTATTGGCGATGAATGGCTATTCACCGCAAAAGCAGATCGAGTACGAGTCCTTGAGCCCTTATGAAATGGGCATGTTTGTCTCTCCGCGGCACGTCAAGCAACTGGGCGAAAGTGCCGACACTTGGGGCAAGCAGTTGCCGTTTATTTCATTTGGTAAGCAGGCTCGTCCCTATGCAGAGTTAGTGAGTTATTTGGCAGAGCAGGGAATCGCTAATCCTCGTATCCATAGCGTCAGCACACTAATGACCATTGTACGCATGACCACCGAAGGGTTGGGGATTGGCGCGCTGCCTGTCGCCACTGTGCTGGATGAGTGGCAGCGAGGGGAGCTCTACCGTTTCTCGCTACCGGTGCCGTTACCGGCCATGCACTATGATGTGATATGGCGCAACGCTAACCACCCGCGCTTTTGTCGTGGCGTTGCCCGATTGGCTCAGCAGTGTGCCTGCAGCTATGCCCAGGCGCGCCGTGCCGATATGACAACAACACTTTTCTCCGGGCGCTGGGTTACTGCTAGTGCCTCCTCTGGTACCACCGAAGCAACACACTATTAGCACCACACTATTAATAGAAATAAGAGGGTTCTTATGATGCGCAAGACAATAACGACTTCATTGCTCCTGGCGACCGCCTGCGGTTTAACGGTGACGGCTCATGCCGCGGAATGGACCATGGCCACGCCTTACGGTGATGCCAGCTTTCATACCCAAAACAACAAGCAGTTCGCTGAGGACGTGGCCGAAGCTACCGATGGCGAGTTAACCATTACCGTACATAGCGGCGGCTCGTTGGTATCGCATGGTGAAATCAAGCCGTCGGTTCGCCGTGGCACCATTGATGCGGGTGAAGTATTCCTCTCCGTTCTTTCCAACGATGATCCCATTTTCGAAGTAGATACACTGCCTGGTGTGGCCGGCAGCTATGACGACGCCTACGCGCTGTGGGAAGCCACCAAGCCGATGATCACCGAGCTGTTTGCCTATGAAGGGTTGGTTCCGCTCTACGCCGTCGCTTGGCCTGCGCAAGGTATCTATACCTCTGAACCTCTTACTGACCCTGAGCAGTTTGAAGGCTTGCGCGTTCGTGCACCTAACATCAATACCCAGCGCTTTGTCGATAATCTGGGCGGTAGCCCCACCGAAACCGAAGAGTCTGATATACCCACTGCGTTTAGCACTGGCCGTGTGGATGCCATGATCACCTCAAGCTCTACCGGTAACTCCATGGCGGCGTGGGATTACGTGACTGATTACACCGACGCTAACCTATGGCTGCCAAAAAATATCGTCTTCATTAGCCAACGTAGTTTTGATGGCCTGGATGAAGCGACTCAGGACGCTCTGATGGAAGCCGCCGCTGAGGCTGAAAAACGTGGTTGGGAGATGAGCCGCGAAGATAATCAGGCGAGCTTAGAAGCTCTGCAAGAGAACGGTATCTCTGTTTCAGAGCCTAACGAAGCCGTTTCAGAGGCACTCCAGGCAGCCGGTGACAAACTGTTTGAAGATTGGCAGTCCCGTGCTGACGACGAAGCCAAACAGGCGCTGGAATCCTATCGCGAGCAGCGCGACAGCTAAGCGCTATTTAGCCTAAACACGGTTTAAGCTAAGTACTTTTTAACTAGGCTCTATCGTGATGGTTTCCGCAGGGGCGGTGATTTTGGCGCTGCCCCTGCTTTTGCTACGCGCTTTTCCTAAGTACGTTTTATAAGTACGTTTCCCGCGTGCTTCGTGAGGCTGCGAACATGACGTTTAAATTCGACAAGCTCTATCGCCTGGGTGCTTGGGGTGCGGCGGCCTGCATGGTTGCCATTTGCACGCTGATAGCGCTTCAGGTGACCTTCCGCCTGGTAGATGCCCTGCTGGTGCTCGTGGGACTGAGCCGCCTAGGCATGAGTATTACCGGCGTTTCGGAAATCGCTTCTTATCTATTGGTGGGGGCGACCTTTCTGGGGTTGGCCTACACCTTTGTGCATCACGCCCATATTCGCGTGACGCTGTTGATTACCCGGCTACCACCGGCAATTCGTGTGTGGTTTGAAGTGTTTTGCCTCATCATCGCCCTGGCGATCAGCTTAATGCTCAGTTACGGCCTCATTGGGTTGGCGAGGGAGAGCCTGCAGTACAACGATGTCTCTTCAGGCTTTGTGTCGATCCCGCTTTGGATACCCCAGCTTGTGCTCGCGACCAGCGTAGGACTGCTCTGTTTGGCGCTGGCTGAAGCCCTGTTTATGGCGCTACGGATTGCCATTCGCGATCCTGCGAGTTTTCGTGAAGCGACTGCCCCAGATGAAAGCGAGGGCCACTAAATGGTGACGATAGCTATGTCTTGGTTGAGTACGTCGTCTGTGTTGAGTACGCAGCGGTTAACGGGACCACTGTTAACACTGCTTCTGCCGTTTAAATTGGAGAGATCCTTGTGCTGCTACTAAGTCTCGCCACCATTTTCACCCTCGTGGTTCTGCTAGGGAGCGGGGTGTGGATTGCCTTTGCGCTAATCGGCACTGCCTGGATAGCGCTAGAGTTCTTCAGCTCTTTCTCGCCAGGCGCTATTTTAGCCTCCGATTTTTGGGGCGCCAGCTACGGTTGGGATCTCACCGCGCTGCCTATGTTTATCTGGATGGGGGAAATTCTGTTTCGCTCTGGGCTTGCGGACAATATGTTTCGTGGCCTGTCGCCCTGGCTGAACCGACTGCCGGGACGTTTATTGCATACCAATATTATTGGCAGCGGCATGTTTGCAGCGGTGTGCGGCTCTTCGGCGGCCACCTGTGCCACGGTGGGCAAAATGACCCTGCCAGAGCTCGAGCGGCGGGGTTACGACAGCAATATGGCGATTGGCACCTTGGCCAGCGCCTCCACTTTGGGACTTTTGATTCCACCCTCCATTGTGCTCATCGTTTACGGTGTGGTCACCGAACAGTCGATCTCCAGGCTGTTTATGGCCGGTATTGGCCCGGGACTGATGATCCTGGCCATGTTTATGAGCTACCTCATTTTGTGGGCGTTGCTCAAGGGCAACCGTGAAGGGCTTACCGGCGAAGATGAATCCGGTATGAGCTTTGCTGAAAAGCTGCGCAATACCTGGTCGCTGGTACCTATTCTGCTGTTGATCGGCGGGATTATCTTTTCGATCTATGGCGGGTTAGCGTCGCCTACTGAGGCCGCGGCAGTCGGTGTGGTATTGTCAATCGTGATTGCGCGCTTTAACGGTCACTTTGATCGCGACATTTTTAAAAGCTCGCTGTTTGCCGCCGTGCGTACCGCCTGCATGATCGCTTTTATTATTGCCGGTGCGTCGTTTTTAACCTCGGCCATGGGCTTTACCCAGGTGCCCATGAAGCTGGCGCAGGCGATTGGTGAGATGGGGCTTTCACCTACCATGCTGCTGATTGCGCTTACCTTGCTGCTGCTGGTGATGGGCTGTTTTCTCGACGGTATCTCGCTGATCCTGCTAGTCACCGCGATTATCATGCCGCTGGTGAGCGCCGCTGGGTTCGACCTGATCTGGTTCGGTATTTATCTGGTCGTGGTGGTCGAGATGTCCCAGATTACCCCACCGGTGGGCTTCAACCTGTTCGTGATTCAGGGGCTAACCGGTAAAGATATTCTGACCATTACCAAAGCCACGTTGCCGTTCTTTCTTCTCATGCTGTTGGCGATTGCCTTAATGCACATCTTTCCGGGTATCGCTCTCTATCTACCTGAGGCAATGACTCGGTGAGGTGCTTATAAAAGAAAGACGGTTAAGCATGAACTAGGGAGCCTCTGATTAACGTAATGAGCGCAGGCCAGACAAGGCAAAAATCAACGAAAAAGCGGAGTTTACGTGGGGGTAAATGAGCATTTTGAGGCGATTTTTAACGCCGTATGGGCAAGCGCAATAGTTAATCAGAGGTCTCCTAGAAAAAACGCTCTGGCCGGAACGCCTGATGGCATGCATGTTCTGGCCAGAGGTTTAAGATTTAGCGCGGGATTGGGGGTTAAGTTTTTTGAAAGCAATGTTTTTGTTGAATCCATCCGGGTCGCTGTACCCTTTACGCAACATCGTTAATGCTTTGTGTTGGGCTTCTCTACGGCTATTGAGTATAAGCGTATGACTTAGCAAGAGCTGCTGAGCATTTTCAAGCAGCTCTTTGGGATCAATAGCCGCGGGGGTGTCAATCATCAGCGTTTTAGCGATCAACTCCATTTTGGGCTGAACTTCTTGTAGAACGCTTTTAAATGAGAGAGAGGGCACATCCGCTTTCGTGCTTATATCGGCTATCAGGGCGGCCAGCTGTTCTTCAGGAGCTTTTGATAGGCAGGCATCCGCCGTGGGGCCGGATAGACGAACACACATATCCATTAAGCTATCGCTTTGATAGCAGGCGTGACTAAAACGCATGGTGTTGACCATCGCCGATGGGAGCCCCCATTTGGCTGCCAGCCATGCCCCAATAACGGTGTGGTCACCACCAAAGTAACGCTGCTCCTCCTCAATAAGCTGGGTATGGGAGATAGCACTATCACTATAGAGTTCGTCTGCTTGCTCGGGGTAAGTCGCACTCAGTGCCAATATGCCAATATCCTGTAGCAGCGCTGCTGTAAACGCATTACCTGCCTGTTGAGGGCACGCTTGTTCAGCAAGTTGGCGCGCTATCAGCGCAGACATGATAGACCGTCGCCAAATATGAGTATGCTGCGGCCCTTTACTGGGGTGCTGAAAAAGGTTAAAGCTCAACACGACCGTTAACGTTGCATCTAGTCCTAGCCGCTGGATAGCCTCCAGGCATGTTTGTGTCGGATTGGCGGAGCGGGTGTGGTGGACGCTATTGGCGAGAGATATTAACCGAGTGGTCAACGCTGGATCGTGTTCAATGGTGTCGGCAACATCGTTGATAGTCGCTTTTGACGATTGCGTTAATCTGAGGATGCGTAATGCGATTGAGGGAAGCGAAGGTAAGCGTTGGCACTTGAGGAAATCGCTGATCAGAAAACCAGGCAGTGCTTCAGTTAGCATTCCATACAGTGCTTCATCCTTGGTCGATGTATTAGTCACGTTATCTCCTGCGCACTTTGTAGCGTAGCCGCCAGCCATTATGAGGCGATATCTAATTTTACCATATATCCAGCTACTGTTGACGTTGTTATAGTTGGAAAAGAGCGGTTTGTGCTTTGTAGGCCGCTATATATACTTTATGAGGTTAGTGGCAGGCGTCCAAGCCGCTTCAGAATTAAAAAAGTGAGTGCAACAATGCACACAAAGAACGACGCGGCCGATATATTCCGCCAATTGGCAGAAGGCGTAGGGCACAGTGGGAGCCCGCGTTTTTATGCAACGTTGGTTGAACGTTTAGCGACGATACTAGGCGTTGATCATGTGTTAGTCGCCGATGTAACTCAATTGCATCGGGCTGAGACGTTGGCCGTTTGGTCAAATGGCAACTTGCTGAGCAATGTTACTTACACGCTGACCGGTACCCCTTGCGAGACTGTGTTAGGACGCGAAACCTGCCTTTATGACCATGATGTTCAGTCACGCTTTCCTGACGATAAACTGCTTTGTGAACTGGGTGCCGAGAGTTATTTGGGGCGGGCGCTCTATGCGGCGGATGGTTCGCTAGTTGGTTTGTTAGCGGTACTCAAAAACGCCCCCATGCAGTTGGACGATCTAGCCAATGAGATATTGCAAATCGCCGCCGCCCAGGCGGGTGCAGAGCTGTGCCGACAAAAAGCAGAGCAGGCATTAAGAAAGAGCGAAGAGGTCGCGCGGGAAAGTGAACGCCGTTTGGATACGCTGCTCAACCATCTGCCGGGCATGGCCTATCGCTGCCTGAATGACCGCAATTGGACTATGCAACTGGTGAGCCAAGGGGCCGAAACGCTGACCGGGTACCGGCCTGACGAATTACAGGGTAATCGGCTGATCAGTTTTGCTGCCCTGATTCATCCTGATGACCAGGACAGGGTCTTCCATGAGGTACAGTCGGCCATTGCCAACAGATGCCCTTACCGTGTGATCTACCAGCTGCGCCATCGCGACGGTGGTTATCGGTGGATGTGGGAGCAAGGCCAAGCCGTCATAGATGAGGCGGGCGAAATCGTATGCTTGGAAGGGTTTATCTCGGATGTGACCGACCAGCAAGAGTCGCAGCGGGTGCAAAACGCTGTGGTTCAAGTGGCTTCTACGGTCACGACCCAAGTCGGGGATGGTTATTTTCAGCAGTTGATTGTGACCTTGGTCAAGGTGCTGGAAGCCGATGCAGGCTTTATTGCGTTGCTGCATACTTCACCCCAGGGCGATGAAAATGTCTATGGGCAGGCAACGACTGTCAGCATGGTGGTTGATGGGGCTCAGCGAGAACAGCACACCTTTGCGCTGCGAGGCTCGCCCAGCGAGCAGGTAGTGTTGGAGCGTGAAGCAGTCATGCATGATGGTTCGCCGCTGTTATTACCAGGCACACTGCTACCCACAAGAGCATGGATTGGGCGGCGTTTGGATAATGCCAACGGCGAGGCCATTGGCGTGATGATGGTATTTTATCGACAGCCGCTGACCACCAATGCGTTCGCCACCTCTGTGCTGCAAATTCTTTCGACCGGTGCTGCAGCAGAGCTTGAGCGTCGGCGCGACCATCGGCACATGCACCAGTTAGCCTATACCGACAGTACCACCGGTTTACCTAACCGCGTCCGTTTTATGGAGTTGCTAGCGCAAATGTGGCAAGAAGCCCAGCAAGGCGAGCATGGGCTTTCACTGCTGTTATTGGATATCCGCCGTTTTAAAGAGGTCAACGACCTGCACGGTCACCAAGTGGGCGATCAACTGCTGGTGACAGTGGCTGATCGTTTAGCGAAGATCAGCCACTCATACGGCTCGTTGGCGCGTTTGTCAGGGGATGAATTTGCCCTGCTGGTGGCCGATACCACCCCTCGTGACATTGGCAGCCTTGTGGAGCAGCTACGCTTAGTGGTTAAGCCGCCGCTTCATCTGGAGCGGCGTGTTTTTCACCTCGATGTCAGCATCGGTTTTGCTCATTATCCGCAGCATGTGAGCGAGGCGGGCGAACTATTTAACGCTGCCAGCATTGCTCTCCACCACGCCAAGCGGCGCGAAAATAGTATCTGCCCCTACTCCCAAACGATGCGCCACGCGCTACATCGACGCCAACAGATGACCGAGCGACTCAGCGCGGCAATTACTGAACACAAGTTAGAACTCTACTTTCAGCCCCAGGTGAACCTTACCAGTGGTCAGTTGACCGGTGCAGAAGCCCTGTGCCGCTGGCACGATGCCGAGTGGGGTTGGGTGAGCCCCGGCGAGTTTATTCCCCTGGCCGAAGAGCGCGGTTTGATTCGTGCCTTGGGAGACTGGGTGCTGGAAGAGTCCGCAAGGCAGCTACTGGCATGGCGTGAACAGCCTGAGGGTGGGCTGCCAGGGAGGCTATCGATCAATATTTCCGCCCAACAGTTTGCCGATCCTGAGCTGACCCACCACATTGCGCAACTCACCGCCGGCGTTTCGTCGAGCGCTATCGCCCTGGAGCTCACTGAAAGTGATTTTATGCGCGACCCAGATCAGGCCGTTGAGATCACCCACGCCATGCGACAAGCGGGCTATGCTCTCTCTATCGATGATTTCGGCACCGGCTATTCTTCGCTTTCCTACCTACGGCGCTTCGCTGCCGACGCACTGAAAATTGATATTTCCTTTGTGCGTGAAATGCTCGAAAACAAAAATGACCGCACCATTGTTCAGGCCATCATCGCCATGGCAAAAGCGCTAGAGATGAAAACCGTGGCGGAAGGCGTTGAAACGCGCGACCAAGCGAATTTGCTTGCCGCAATGGGTTGCAATGAGGCACAAGGGTACTGGTTTGGCCGCCCGCTGCCTGCCGATGAGTTTGCGACGCAGTGGTTAACTACTTAGTCTTCTAGTTTGCTCATCGTCGTCTTCTATTAGCGTCATCGTCCTGTCATCACCTTTGGCATACCCTACGCGCCGCCAACCCGCGATGAAAGGAGTGCTCCCATGCGCCTGGCCCTGTTTGATCTTGACGACACCCTCCTGGACGGAGACTGCAGCGACCGCTGGAATTTATGGATGATAGAGCAAGGCTGGATCAGCGATGCCGAAGCGTTTATGGCGCGGGCGGAGAAAATGCACCAGGCCTATCACGCGGGGAAGCTAAAGCTTGAAGAGTATTTGGCCATGACCCTAGCACCGCTGCGAGGGCGCAGAGTGAGAGATGTGCAAAAAGAGGTCGAGCGCTTTGTTGCCACGCACCTGCAACCGCGTATTTTTGAACAAGCTTGGGCCTGTCTGGAAGCGCACCGCCAGGCAGGCGATACCCTGGTACTGATTTCCGCCTCGTCACGGCATCTGGTCGAGCCGATAGCGACCACTCTGGGTATTGAACACGTGCTGGCGGTAGAGCTAAGCGTGGAGCACGGCATCAATGAAGACGCGCGCTATACCGGCGGCAGCGAGGGTATTTTTTCTTATCGTGGCGGTAAGGTGCTGCGCTTAAAACAGTGGTTGGCCGAGCAGCAGTTCACCCCTAGCCACACTACTTTCTACTCAGACTCCCGCAACGACCTCCCGCTGTTGCAGTACGTGGATTGCCCTGTAGCGGTCAATCCCGATCCAGTGCTCGCTGAGGTGGCTAGCGTTGAAGGTTGGCGGCGCTTAGACTGGCGGGCGCCCTCAAGCGCTTCGTCACCTAATGCTCTGCCAGGAAAATCGGCGCATGTCTGATGCCTACTATCTAAAGTTAACCGAACAGCTTCGTATTTTGATCGACCAAAATGCTGCCCTGTGGGAAGGCAAGCTTCCCGCAGAGCGGTCATTGGCCGAGCGTTTTGCCACCACTCGTGTGACCCTGCGCCAAGCGCTTTCACAGTTGGAAATGGAGGGCTTAATCCACCGCAGCAACCGGCGCGGCTGGTTTATTTCTCCTGCCCGTTTAGTTTACGACCCCACCCGTGACGCGGGCTTTAACGACTATGTACGTGCACAGGGGCGGCAGCCACGCACGGCAGTATTGAAGCTGGAAACCCGTGCCCATCTGCCTGCCGCGCGGGCACTGAATCTGCCGGATGACCAGCCGTTTCAGCATATTCGCCGCCGCCGCTACGTGGATGACCGCGCGGTGCTGGTGGAGTCGCTGTGGGTGGTGCCCGAGCGTGCCCCAGAGTTGCTAGATATCTATAGTGGGCAATCGCTTTGGGGGCTGTTGCGCGAGCGCTGGGGGCACTACCTGGCCAATCGCTCTATTCGCATGGTCTCAGAAGCGCTTTCGCCAATGGATGCCGAAGAGCTATTCGTTGCGCCCGGCACTGCCGGGTTAAATATTAACCGTGCCATTTTAGACGACCAGCAGCGCCCTATTGAGTTTGATGAAGAGCACTGGCTGCACGATTCGCTGTGTATCAGTGTGGAGCTATCCGGTCAGCGCTAGCGGAAACGACCTAGTCGTGGTCATCATCAGTTAAAAAAACGGTCAAACAAGCGTCATCGCAGTGTCATTTAAAGCCTGCAGACTTCTGGTCTATACCAATTAGCCAGGAGCCCACCATCATGATGTCACGCCGTTTATTCCCCTCCACCTTGCTTGCAGGTGCCGCAGCCGTTGCACTTGCTTCAAACGCCCAGGCCACTGAATTAACCGTGTATACCGCCGTTGAGTCAGATGACCTGCAAAAATACGCCGAACGCTTCAGCGCGGCGCACCCGGATATCGAGATTAACTGGGTGCGCGACTCCACCGGCGTGATTACCGCCCGCCTGCTGGCCGAGAAAGACAATCCCCAGGCTGACGTGATCTGGGGCCTGGCCGCTACCAGCCTGCTGGTGTTGGAAGAGGAGGACATGCTGGAGCGCTACGCTCCCGCTGGTGTTGAGAATCTCGACCCCAAATTTGTCGATGTGGCCTATCGTGATGGTGAAGACCCGGCTTGGGTGGGTATGGACGCCTGGGTCGCTGCTATTTGCTACAACACCATTGAGGGCGAGCGCCAGGGCGTGCCGATGCCGACCTCTTGGGAAGACCTTACCCAGCCTGAGTTTGAAGGCCATGTGATCATGCCTAACCCCAACTCGTCGGGTACCGGCTACCTGGATGTAGCCAGCTGGCTGCAGCTATGGGAAGAGGATCAGGGTTGGGATTATATGGATCGCCTACATAACAACATTGCCCGTTACACCCATTCGGGCTCCGCCCCTTGTAGCCTGGCGGCTACCGGTGAAACCGTAGTGGGTGTGTCATTTGCCTTCCGCGGTGCGCGCTTGAAATCCCAGGGTGCGCCTATTGAAGTTATCTTCCCTGAAGAAGGGCTGGGCTGGGATATGGAAGCCGCCGCTATTGTGGCCGGTACCGACAAGCAGGAAGCCGCGCAAACGCTGATGGATTGGGCAATCTCCCGTGAAGCCAACGAACTGTATAACGAAGGCTATGCGGTGGTGGCTTACCCAGGTGTGGCACAGCCGATTGAAAACTACCCTTCCGATATTACTGATCGAATGATCGACGCCGATTTCCAGTGGGCTGCCGTCAATCGTGAACGCGTGCTAGCCGAATGGCAGCGTCGCTACGATGGTAAAACCGAACAATAAGCCGCGATCAGTTGCCCCGGCCGGTTTGCCGGGGCTTGGAGAGGTTATGCACACGACAATGACATCGCTGCTGGCGGCCGACACACCAACGGTGATGACTCCCACTACTCCCCATTTAACCATTGAAGCAGTCACTAAGCGTTTTGGTAGTTTTACCGCGCTGGATGGTATTTCCCTAACCATAAACGAGGGCGAATTTGTCTGCTTTTTGGGCCCCTCCGGATGCGGCAAAACCACCCTGTTACGCACGATTGCAGGGCTGACCCAGCAAACGACGGGCACGCTTATTCAGCGTGACAAGGATATCTCCACGCTGCCCACCCAGGCGCGGGATTTCGGCATTGTGTTCCAGTCCTATGCGCTGTTTCCCAACCTCACGGTGTTCAACAACGTGGCCTATGGGTTGCGCAACCGGCGGGTAGAGCGGTCACGCATCCAAGCACGGGTGGGTGAGCTGCTCGCGCTGGTGAACTTGACGGGCAGCGAAAACAAGTACCCGGCGGCGCTTTCCGGCGGGCAGCAACAGCGCGTGGCGCTGGCGCGGGCATTGGCCACCGAGCCTGGCCTGCTGCTGCTGGACGAGCCGCTTTCGGCGTTGGACGCCCGGGTGCGGGGCCACCTGCGCAGCCAGATTAAAGCCCTGCAGGCGCGCCTCGGGGTGACCACCATCATGGTGACCCACGACCAGGAAGAAGCGCTGACCATGGCCGACCGCATCGTGGTGATGAACCACGGCGTGATCGAGCAAGTGGGTACCCCGGCGGAGATCTACCATCAGCCTGCCAGCGCCTTTGTGGCCTCGTTCATTGGCAGCATGAACTTCCTGGAAGTGACCGCTCAGGACGATAACCAAGCGCTGCTGGGTACCATGCCCTGCGCCTGCCTATCGCATACCTTAAAAGTGGGTCAAGCCGCCCAACTGGCTATTCGGCCCGAAGCAGTGGCACTTAGCCGTCAAGCGGGAGCGCTGAACGGTGAGGTGATCGGCATCGAGTTTTTAGGTCCCTTTCAGAGGGTCACTTTGCGCCTAACGGACGTTGACCAAACGCTAATTGCCGATGTGCCTAGCCGCGATAGTACCGACTTAAACCTTTACCAGGGGCAGGTTCTAGGCATTCACCTGCCCGCCGAAGCCGCCCGTCTTTATCCCGCCGGGAGCAGTCAGCAATGATCGCCGAGAGCTTTGTAAAATCGGCGACCAAGCCGTCGCTAGAGTCGCTGATCCGCTTGTTGGCGTTACTCGCTGGCGTTGCATTGCTGGTGGTGGGGCTGCTGTTCCCACTCGTGACCATGCTGATCAAGAGCCTGCAAGACCGCGCCGGCGACTTTATCGGCCTGGCTAACTTCGCGCACTATTTTCAAACCCCGGCGCTGGTCAATTCAATTGCCAACTCGTTGCGGGTGGCGTTGATGACCACCGGTGTGGTGGTCGGATTAGCGTTTCTATGCGCCTACGGGATTACCCGTACCTGCATGCCGGGCAAGCGGCTGTTTCGCATGTTGGCGATTCTGCCCATTTTGGCGCCATCGCTGCTGCCCGCGATTAGCCTGGTCTATCTGTTTGGCAATCAGGGATTTCTGCGCGATTTACTGGCCGGCCAATCGGTTTATGGACCCATCGGCATTGTCATGGGCATGAGTTTCTGGATATTTCCCCACGCGCTAATGCTGCTGACCACCGCGCTGACCAACAGCGACGCGCGGCTCTACGAAGCGGCTGAAGCGCTGGGAACCCCTAAGTGGCGTACATTTTTGACTATTACCTTGCCCGGCGTGCGCTACGGGCTGATTTCCTGCCTGTTTGTGGTGTTTACCCTGGCGATTACTGACTTCGGCGTGCCTAAAATTATCGGTGGTCAGTTCAGCGTATTGGCCACCGACGTCTACCGCCAAGTGGTAGGGCAGCAGAACTTTCAGATGGGCGCGGTAGTCAGCGTGATTCTGCTGCTGCCCGCGGTGCTCTCGTTTATCGTTGACCGCTGGATACAGCGGCGCCAAGTGGCGCAACTCTCGGCACGGGCCGTGCCGTGGCAGCCTAGCCCCAGCCCGCTGCGGGATTGGATATTTACACTGCTGTGCTACGCGGTGGCGGGGGCCATTGTGCTGGTGATCGGCACAGCGGTGTATGCGTCGCTGGTGCAGTTCTGGCCCTACAACTTATCGATAACCTTTGAGCATTATACCTTCCAAGGCATGGCCGATGGTGGTTGGGGGGCGTGGTTTAACTCGCTCAAGTTAGCGTTTAGCGTGGCCTTGGTGGGCACGTTAGTGATCTTCTTTAACGCCTGGCTAATCGAAAAGAGTGAAGGCTTTCGCCCGCTGCGCCAAGGGCTGCACTTTATGGCCATGCTGCCCATGGCGGTGCCTGGCATGGTGCTGGGGCTTGCCTATATCTTCTTTTTCAATCAGGCGGGCAACCCGTTTAACTGGCTGTACGGCACTTTGATGATTCTGGTGCTCAACACGTTGGTGCACTTTTATACGGTGTGTCACCTCACCTCGGTAACCGCGCTTAAACAGCTCGACCCTGAGTTTGAAGCCGTCGGGGCCTCACTGAAAGTACCGTTTTGGACAACCTTCTGCCGGGTAACGCTGCCGGTGTCGCTGCCCGCGGTACTGGATATATCGGTTTACCTGTTCGTCAATGCGATGACCACGGTATCGGCAGTTGTGTTCCTCTATAACAGTGACACGCGGCTGGCCTCGGTGGCGGTGCTGCACCTGGATGAAGCCGGTTACTTTGCCAGCGCTGCGGCCATGGCCGTGCTGATTTTCCTCACGTCTCTGGTGGTGAAGCTGCTCCACACCGCACTCACCCATGTTTTATTAAATAACGCCCAGCGCTGGCGCCATGCGTGCTAGCTGACACCTAGACAGCCGCTGTGCTTACTATTAAAGTGTTTTAAAAATCTGGTATATACCAAAATGACCGATAACGTGAGCAAGGACATAAAAGACCCCTATTTACTAACCCCCGGGCCGCTGACTACTTCCCATGCGACCAAAGCCGCCATGCTGCGTGATTGGGGCTCCTGGGATGACGACTTTAACCAAGTGACTGCCGGCATTCGCACCCAGCTGCTTGCCATGGCCGAGGCAGCAAGCGACGAGTACGCCTGCGTGCCTATGCAGGGCAGCGGCACCTTTGCTGTTGAGAGTGCGCTGGCTTGCGCCACTGATCCCAACGGTAAAGTACTGGTGCTGATGAATGGTGCTTACGGCAAGCGAGCCGGCCAACTGCTGGATACCATAGGGCGCGTCTATATCACCTTGGATAAAGGCGACTATCTGCCACCCCAGCCCAATGAGGTGGCGGCGCTGCTGGAGCAATATCCTGATATTACAGCGGTATTTTTAGTGCACTGTGAAACCAGCTCGGGCATTTTGAACCCGTTAGAGGCGATTGCAGAGGTGGTGAACGCTCATGGTAAAACGCTCATCGTCGATGCGATGAGTTCCTTTGGCGGCGTACCCATCAGCCTCGCGAAAACACCCATCGATGTGCTGGTTTCCTCTGCCAACAAGTGCATCGAGGGCGTGCCTGGATTTGGTTTTGTGATTATTCGCAAAGCGCTGCTTGAAGCAGGAAAGGGGCGCGCCCACTCACTGAGCCTGGATCTGCACGACCAGTGGTCGTATATGGAACGCACTGGTCAGTGGCGCTTTACGCCGCCCACTCACACCGTGGTGGCCTTTCAGGCCGCACTTGCCCAGCACCGGGAAGAAGGCGGTGTGCCAGGGCGCTGCGCGCGCTATACCCGCAATCGTGATGCGTTGGTAAAAGGCATGCGGGCGCTAGGCTTCAGCACGCTGTTAGAAGACGAATGGCTATCGCCGATCATCACTACCTTTTTAAGCCCTACCGACCCAGCGTTTGAGTTTAACGCTTTCTACGCGGCGCTAAAGGCGCGTGGGTTTTTGATCTATCCCGGCAAGTTGACTGAAGTGGAGAGTTTTCGTATCGGCTGCATTGGTCAGCTAGGCACCACGGTGATCGCGGAACTGCTAAGCGCCATTCAAAACACACTTGCCGAGATGGGCGTTAGCCTTTTTCCAGGCCTATCTTCACAATCAGGGAGCGCCTAATGCAGTATCAATCTCCCCAATGCTTGCAAGCGGTTATCTGTGACTGGGCAGGCACGCTGGTCGACTTTGGCTCCTTTGCGCCTACCCAGATATTTGTCGAAGCCTTTGCTGAGCTGGGCGTGGCGATTAGCCTGGAAGAAGCTCGCGGCCCCATGGGTATGGGTAAGTGGGATCATATTCGGACACTCTGCAATCACCCGGACATCGCCGAACGCTTTGTTCAGGCGGTAGGCCACGTGCCTTCTGATGACGATGTAACGGCGCTTTACGAGCGCTTTATGCCGCTGCAGATTGCCAAAATTGCCAACCACTCGGCGGTGATTCCCGGCGCGCTCGACACCTTAACTACGCTGCGCGCCCAGGGGCTGAAAATCGGTTCCTGCTCTGGCTACCCGGCGGTGGTGATGGAAAAAGTCGTCGCTTTGGCTGCGGATAACGGCCTGCAGGTGGATCATGTAGTGGCTACTGATGACGTACCCAATGGTCGCCCACACCCCGCCCAGGCGCTGGCGAATGTGATTGCTTTAGGCATCAGCGATGTGGCTGCCTGCATTAAAGTGGACGACACCACGCCGGGCATTCTGGAAGGGCGCAGCGCGGGGATGTGGACGGTGGCGCTTACCTGCTCGGGCAATGCTCTGGGGCTGACCTATGCGCAGTATCAAGCGTTGAGTAATGCCGAGCGCCACGCCGCCCACGAGCGGGTGGCCGCGCAATTTGCCCCCTCAGCACCACACTACTGCATTGAGACCATTGCCGAGCTACCTAGCGTGGTCGATGCCATTAATACACGTCTTCAACAGGGAGAGCATCCTTGAGTCCAGCCGCGCTTGCTCTGGTGCTGGTCTCGGTATGCATGCACGCCGGATGGAACGTGTTGGGCAAACGCAATGCGCCGTCGCTCTCTTCTTTTACCCTGGCTTACGGCGCGGGCGGGGCGGTGATGCTGCCGCTGGTGTTGCTTGAGCCGTCGCTCACAGCATTACCAAGTGCATTCTGGGGCTGGTTGGCGCTTTCTGGGCTGTGTCAAATGCTCTACATGGGCGGGTTAGCCTGGGCCTACGCTAGAGGGGACGTTAGCGTACTCTACCCCATCGCCCGTGCATTGCCGGTAGTGTTAGTGCCGCTGGTATCCATTGTGCTGTTGGGTAGTCGGGTGCTGGATCGCTGGGACGGCCTTGGTATGGTGCTAGTCGTGGCAGGCGCGCTCTGCCTGCCGCTTAGCCATCCGCAGGCGCGCAGGTTATCCACCTATCTCACGCCCGCCATGGGGTTTGCGTTGCTGGCAGCGGCGGGTACCGTTGGCTATTCACTGATCGACAAGCAGGCCCTGGGGCTAATGCAGGGGGCAGGGCATAGCGGGTTAACCGCCGGGGCGGTGTTTATGGTGCTGCAAGCGCTGATGACGCTAACCTGGTCGGTACCGCTACTGGCGTTGCTACCGGCAGAGCGCCGCCGCCTGCCTGCACTCCGCCAACAGGGGCTGACCATGCTGGTCGTTACCGGGCTGATGATGACCTGCACCTATGGCCTGGTATTAATCGCCATGGCGCTTACCGACGAGGTGAGTTATGTGGTGGCGCTGCGCCAGCTCTCCATTCCAGTGGGGGTGCTAATGGGTGTGCTATGGCTGAAGGAGCCCGCATCCAGGGCAAAAGCCATCGGTACGCTGGTGATGTTGGCGGGGCTGGTGCTGGTGGCGCTTTAGGCCATTACGCTGGCGGCGCTATTGGCACCGCCAGCGTGAGGTGATCTAGCCAGCCATCGTCGTTGTTTTCGGCTGCCAGCGGATTGTCAGTTCTTCGATGCTACTGGGCATCCCCAGCTGATTCCGCTTGGGGGCTGTCATTTGGTTGATAAGCAGTGGAATATAAGATGGTCAGAATAATAGCAGTGAATACATATATGAATGTGTTTACTAGTGGGGTTATCAAAGCAAAGGATGTCAGGCTAAAGAATTGACCACCAATCAAGCTAGAAAAAAGTCCAATGCAATATTCAAAAGTAAATAGTAAAGCGATTAATAAGGCAAGTGAAAAGAATAGCGACCATTGGCAATTTTTAGTCATGCTCAAAGATTCTCTCAACGATATGCTCCTATCAATCGCTACACCTACAAAAATAAGTGACAGCCTTAATGTGAAAAATAAAGTGACTAAGAAAAAAGTTAAGGGAATAACGCCCATCAAGATGTTGTACATGATAAGGGTTAAAGAAGCTCCGATAAACATGCTTGGTATTATCCATAAAGCCAGAAATCCAATGCTATACAAGAGGTATTTTATTTCGCGTCTTTTAAATTTCAATTTAAAAGCTTTTGGCTGTTCGTCGAGTAAAATTGTTCGCATTGTGTTTATTGAGATAATCGTCAGAATGGCCATGTCAGCAACAAAGAAAAGCATATATAAAAGTGAGCTGGCACTGCCATATGAAAATCCTGTATAAGCTGATCCGTAGCGTACCAATTGAAGCAAGATATACAAAATTAAAGGCAAGATGACGCCTTTTAGTATAGCGCTACGATATTGGTTGATAAGATACAGTGAGCCGAGGGTGAATTTTGCAAACATGCAATTTCCTTAGTGTTTAAGATGTTGTCTAAAAGATAAGTCCCGAAAAATCAAGGCCACACTGTCGATAAAGGTTGTCACGAGAGATTTTTCTTTTCGGTCAACAGATGTTTTGAATGTTTTATGAAAATAAGTGATTGATTTTAATATCGTTGATGCTTTGGATGCTGTGCTTATTAGTTGAATTAAGGCGTTGAAGATTTTTGCTCATATCCTTCGCCACAAGTCCTTATCCGAAAAATAAGCGAACCCTAGTGTCAATGATATGAATATTTTTTGGATTTCAGAGAATGCAGTTACCAATGGTGTTGCTACGAAATAACCCCCTACTAAGCCTTCTATAACCCATAGTATCATGCTGATAAGAAGCACATTACGGAAAAAACGTGGCTTAAAACACATTCCTAGAATGCCTATGATCTCAACTATCATAATTATTATATTTAAGTTTCTCAAGCTTTCGTAATCAATAATTGAAAAATAACCTTGCCAGTCAAGTAGTCGGATATGCTCATCTGGCATGAGTTCAGCCATCTTCCAGCCAAAGTAATTCAGAGTAAGAGTGCTGAGAAATGAGGCAGCTATCAACGATCTGAAAAGAGAGCTTCTAATCATGTAAACCTAACCTTTAGTTATGATGTCACAGATATTTGCGTCATCGTTAGAGTTTTGCGTCTCATGTCTGTCAATTTCTCTGAGAGCTCTCTGAAGGTCAATAATTAATGTGTTATCCACATCATCCTCATGCTCTAATAGTCTATCGAGTGTTTCATAATAGAACATATTGTCTAAATACCTTCCTGAGAGAGCAAAGGATGAAACAAAAAACAATAAAAAAACAAGAGATGTTACTGTTATTCTAATGATTATCATTCTTGCCACCGTATAACTTTTCTTTTGCCTAGCTCATCTATTTCATTTTGTATTAATTCAATAGCAAACGCTGGGTTGTCAGGAAGAAGTTTTTCGATTTCACTGCATACTTTCTCACGTTTATTTTTAGCATTTTCTTCAACTTGCGCTTTGTGCACTTTAAATGACTCCTGTGCTTGGGAGGATGTCGTCAAATATGATGCCGCCAGACCTAATAGCAAAGCTATTAATGCCGGGATTAGTATGACTTTAGTTATTGTCACGATTTTCTCCTACTTAACCCTTGATCTATGAAGGGTGTAGCGATGAGGGCGAACTACACTCTCAGTACATTCTAATCCTTCAGGCATATCATCAGGTACCGGTGGATAGGGCTCTTGATCCAAAGGAATCAATTGCGGGTAACTATCATCTAAGTACTCAATTTCCCCTTCCCCTGCGTCATTGTCATAGGTGGCTTTAGTGCACATCATATGGTCATCCGGTAAACAGTCACCATAGGTTGCACATTTTAATTCTTCTAAAAAACCTCCCAAATAACCCCAATGCGTTTCTTTATCAGCAGTATCAGGCATCCTCTGTGAGCTATTAGGGGAAGGTTGCGTACTTGAGAGTCTCCCTCTCAACCCCCACGGATCCACCATCCCCGTCGGATTCGTCACATACCCATACAAATTCGTGCCGCCGTTAAGACCAATCGGATCCTGGCTAATATACCGCCCCTGCTGCGGGTCATAATAACGGTGGCGGTTGTAGTAGAGGCCACTTTCTTCGTCGTGCCATTGGCCCTGGAACCGGATCGGCTGGGTGAGGTTGCGCACGGCGCGTTGGTTTTTGACTGCCGCCCAGTCGTCGGGTTCGGCCAGCCAGCGGGGTTGGCCGTTGGGGGTGACCAGTTGCATCGGGGTGCCTAGGGCATCGGTGATATAGGCGCTGAGCACTTGGCCTTGTTCAGTATCATCAATACGCAGCATGGGCACAAAACTACCGGGCTCGTAGACCACGGTAGTGCGTTGGTTATCCGTTTCTTCCCGTACGATGCGATCACCGTCCCAGCCGTAGTGGGTGGTGGCGGTGGTGCCGTTGGTATGGCGTACTGTTTTGCTGATGCGTCTTCCTAGGCCGTCATAACGGTAAGTGGCTTCGCGGGTAGCTCCCAGCTCGCTGGCGTGGATCAGGTGCACTAAGCGGTTGGCGCCGTCGTAGCCAAGCGTTAGGCGTTCGCCGTTGGGCTGTTGGCGTTCGACCAGGTTACCGGCACCGTCGTAGCGGTAGCGGGTACCGTTTAACTGCCCCAGGCGATTATCAGACAGGGCCTGTTGGCCTTCTAACCGGTTACCGGCCGCGTCCACGCTATAGCGGTGGGCGTGGTCGCCGTGCTGGCTGCCGATCAAGCGACCGGCAGCGTCGTAACTGTAGGCGATGACTTTTTCTGCTGGATCGCCTTGCAGGCTGCGGAAGCTCATCCGGCCCAGGGCGTCGTATTGGTAGTCCTGCTGGCTAGTGGTGTCCGGGCTGCGCAGCGTGAGGTGGTCTAGCTGGCCCAGGTTCGTGTACCCGCGCTCCAGCACTAGCGGCTGGTTGTGCGCATTGGCACCGGTGCTAAGACGGCGCTGGGTCTCCCGGTGCAGGGCGTCGGGCTCCAGAGCAATTTCCAGATCCAGGCCGGGGGCGCTTAGGCCATGCAGGTGGCCGCTGCCGTAGGTGTGCCAATTAAGCGCGGGTAGGTCGCCGAACTGGCTGGCTTCGGGGGCGCCGTTGGCTGTGAGCGTGTGCTGGTGCTGCCACTGCCAGCCACTCTCACCTGCTAGGCCCGCATGACTCTGCTGTTCGCCGATTAAGCGCTGGGCTTCGTCGTAGCGGAATGTGACTTCACCATGATCGTTGGTGACGCTGAGGAGCTGACCATTGGTACCCCACTGGTACTGCTCCGTGCTGGTCGGGGCGTGCTCGGTGGCGGGCAGGTGTCGGGCGGTGAGGCGGCCGGCTTCATCGTAATCGTAACGGGTGACCAGCGGCTGGCCGTCCGGGCCTGGGCGGTTGGCTTCCACCCGCTCGATCAATTGACCGGCTTCATCGTAGCGGTACTGCTGTTCCCGGCCGTCGGGGCCGGTCTCGCTGGCGAGGCGATCCATCTCGTCATAGGCAAAGCGGTAGACTGCGCCGTTACCCAGGGTCAGCTCGCTGAGGCGGCCAATGTCATCGTAGGCGGTAAACTGTTGACTGCCATCGGCCTCGATGCGCTGCACCGGTCGGCCGTGGTCATCAAAGAAGAACTGCTGCCTAAACCCTTGGGGGCCTTCCAGCTCCACCAGCCGCCCAACCGCATCCACATGGTGATGCCAGTGGGTGCCGTCCGGCAGTTGCGTGGCGAGCCGCCGGCCCATCTTGTCGTGCTGGGTGCGGGTGGTCTCGCCCAAGGCGTTGGTGGCGCTGGCCAGATAGCCGTGGCGGTCGTAGCTATAAGTGGTGCGCTGCTGAGAACAATCGATCTGGGCGGTAACCTGACCCAGGGCGTTCCACTCGCGCTGGTGGGTAGCACCCACTGCATCGGTGACAGTGGTAGGTCGGTCAGGCAGGTCGGTATTGCCGTAGGCGAAGGCGGTAGTGCCTTCCGGCCCAGTGACTTCCACTGGAAGCCCCCGTTCGTTGCGCGTTATTTGCCACGTTTGATCCTCAGGCCCTTCGATACTCACCGGCTGGCCCAGGGGATCGCGCTCAATCGCCCAGCGGGTGCCGTCCGGGCCGGTCTGTGCAATCACTTGCCCATGCTCATCCCGCTCAATCAGCGTCTCGTGGCCTAGCGGATCCACGGTGGCTACCTTGAGACCCGCACGGTCGTAGCGGAACTCGATGCGCGAGCCGTCGGCGCGGGTATGGGCCGTCCAGCGGCGACCGGGCCCACTGCCCACGAAGTGGTAGCGCTCCTCCCGGCCTAGGCTGTCGGTGACCAGGGTGTGATCCATCTGGTAGCTGTACGTCCGCGCTAAACCGCCGGCTTCCTGCTGGCCGACCACCCGGCCATCCGGGGCGTGGCGATCCCAGGTGTAGTGGGCTTCCATGCCCCCGGGGACCCGGTGGGCGGTCAGCATATGATCCTGCCACTCGAACTCGCGCACCACCTCGCCGTGGCGGTGGCGCACCGCAATCAAATCCCCCGCGGGGCTAAACGAGTAGCGCACCAGCCAGTCGTCCTGGGCGCTGCCGTCGTGCGCTTGCACCAGCTTGACGCCGGTTAGGCGCTGCCCGGCATCGTCGGGCTGGGCAGGAAGCAGGCTGTCGTAAACGAATTGGTAGTGACGCTGGGCGCTGTCGATTACCGTGACCAGCAGACCGGCTTCCCAGTGGTACTGGGTGGCATAGCCGTTGCGGTCGCGCTCTTCGATTAAGGGCCAGCGAGCAGCGTTATCTTTTGAACTATCACCTGAAGGCGTATCCGTGGTGGACGCCGCGTCTGCTGGATGGGCAGAGGTTGGGCTGGCAAACACATAGTAAAGCCCGCTGGCGTCGCTTAACACGATACGCTCAGGATCACTGCGTAACGTCTCGTCCAGGGCTTGCCAGCGGGGCGCGTTGCTCTCTTCAGCGGTTGTGGCACCCCCACGACGAATCCATAGCTGCTCGGTAGGGGAGAAGCGCGTCTGGCCGGGGGCCAGTGGCCCAAAGGTAATTTGACGCCCCTGGGCATCGTGAACAATGCAGGCATCATCGTTAAGGGTAATGGCCAGGGACTCGCCTGGGAGCGACCAGCCTTGACCCAGGGCGCCTACCGCTCCGTTGCTGGAGAGATAGCCACGGCTAAACACAAAGGGCCGTGGCGCCGGTAGCGCAAAATCGGTCTCCGCGGGCAGCAACTTGGCGCCCAGCAGCGGGTTCACCGGGCTACCCACCGCGGGTTGGCAGGCGCTGCAGTCGTCGGCTAAGCCATCGGTGATATCGATATCGTCCAGCGCTAACGGCGTGGCGGCGGCAATCTCGCTGCTCAGCAGCGGCGTCTGGTGCGGTTCGAGGGTAACGTTCTCGCTCTCCTCGGGCTCGGCCTCCCCGGGTAAGCGGGGCAGTACAATCGCCTGGCCCTGGCCACGCCCGGGGCTACCGCCGGAGTTGATCTTGACCTGGGGGCCGACAATGGTCACGCCGCCGGGGTCGAGCTTGATAAAGCTGCCGCCCGCCTTCAGGGTGATCTCGCTGCCTGCTTCCAGGACGATCTGGCTGCCCGCTTTGTGGTGCAGCTCGCGGCCGGTCTCGACCAGTTGGGCTTCACCGTAGACCTCATGGCGGGTCTGATCGACCTGGAGGTGGTCATCGCCCTTGATCTGAGTGTAGCGCTTGCCGTGTACGGTGAGATGGTCGTCGTTATGGATTTCGCTCAAGCGGTTGCGGTGGAGCTTAAGGTGGCTGTCCCGACGGATCTCCTCGGTGCGGTCGTTAAGGGTGAGCAGCTCCAGGTCTTTCTGGGCATGCAGCCAGATCTGCTCTTCGCCGGTGGCGTCCTCAAAGCGCAGTTCGTTAAAGCCTTCCGACTTATGGCTCTGGGTGCGGATCACCGTGCGGGTCTTGTTGGCCGGCAGTGGATAGGGCGGGGTATTCACCGCGTGGTAGGTGCGCCCGGTGACCAGCGGCTGATCGGGGTCGCCCTCTAAAAACGAGACAATGACCTCGTGGCCGATCCGGGGGATCGCCATGCTGCCATAGCCACCGCCGGCCCAGCCCTGGGCGACCCGTACCCAACAGCTCGCCGTCTCATTAGGTTCGGCGTAGCGATCCCAGGGGAACTGCACCTTAACCCGGCCGTGTTCGTCGCAGTAGATCTCTTCACCTTCCGGCCCCACCACAAAGGCCACCTGGGGGCCGTCGACGCGAGGTTTAGGGTTGGGCACCGGGCGAAAGGTCTGATCCCGGGGCATGATCACCACGTCGTTGTGGTAGCGGGTCATCAGCTCGCCTGCCTGAGCTGAACTGGCTCCACTCCCATTGCCGCCCCGGGCCATACCATCTTCTTCCAGGGCCTGGGGCTGCTCGCCGTGGTGAACCACCGAGACCACTTGCCAGGCGCGGTTAAGGCTGTCGATATCGTGGTCGGTAAGGGTAAAGCAGATCCCCGGGGCGAGCTCGGGGAGGTCACTCTCGGCCTCGGCGGTGGTGGCGTCGGCGCGCAGTGACTCTAACCGGTGGCGAGTAAAAGGCTTACCGGAAGCGTCCTTCTTGTAGCGGCCGGGGTAATCAAAGTGCTCGTAATCCTCCCGCTGGGCGTGTTCGCCCAGCCCTGGCGCCAGGTGCTCATGGATCTGCGCATAGGGCGGGTTTTTAAAGGTGTAGTCCTTGAGCATCGCCGAGGCGGGACGCACGCGGTTGGCCTGACGCAATTTACGCACGTGGCGTCGGGGCGGCGTGCCCCCGGCGCGGCCGTGGTAGGTGCGCTCGCCCACGCTGGGCAACACCACCGTGGCGTCCGCAAATACCAGCTGGTGTTTGCCGCCCTCGGCGTTCTCGAACTCATGGAAATAGAAGCAGCCCTCTTCGGCGGCTAAACGCTCGATAAAGGCCAGATCGGTCTCGCGGTACTGAACCAGAAACTCCCGATCGGGGGGCGTGCGGGTGGTGGCAAAGCCGATATCGGTGAGGCTGCGCTCATTAGCGAGGGTGGTGATGGCGTCAAAAGGCGAGGTGTCCTGAAAGATCCGCGAATTATGGCGCAGCGATAGCCGCCACAGCGCGGGACGAATCTCGACCCGGTAAAAGCTGCGGCGGTGCCCCCTATCGCCGCGGTGAAGCTCTGAAATCATCCCATGCACGCGGCGTAGCGGCTCGCCGTCCTGCCAAATGGTCAGGGTGGCGTTTTGATCCAAGCAGTCGCTGGGCGATAGGTTGTGGGTACGGCTGGCAAACTCAACCGAGAGCGCAAACGGCTCCGACAGCGCCTCGTGATGGGTAAAGCGCACCACGGCGGTGTCATCGGCCCCGGGTAGGGTCAGGGTAAATTGCAGGCCCGTTTTGTCCGCCATCGCTCCGCTCCTTGGATCAAGTAAATGAGAAACGATCAGGGTAGCGGGCCGGGGCCAGAGAGCAAGGCCTGGAAGGCAAGTGACAGGGATCTCTTACACGTTTGTAAGAGATCGCTTACAAAATTTTAAGCGATGTCTTACAGCTTAAACGCTCAAAGAATGATCGTATGAAAAATGAGCTGCACTCCGTACTGAATACCATCCTATTTCAGCGCCTGCCAAATCAGATTAAAACCGACTAAAAACATGGCAAAAATCACCAGTCGGTAGAACAGCGTCTCGTTGACGCGGCTTTGCAGCCATAGGCCGTTGCGTACACCGATCCAGGCGATGGGTACGAGCAGCAGCGAGGCCCAGGCGCTGGTGACGTTGATTTCGCCAAGCCACATATAAGGCGCTAGCTTGATAACGTTGACTACGGCAAAGGTCACCGCACAGGTGGCAATAAACGTCTCTTTCGATAGTTTGCGCGGAAGTAGATAAACGTTTAGTGGCGGCGCGCCCGCATGGGCCATAAAGCTGGTAAAGCCGCAAACGCTTGCCGCTGGCAATGCCCAACGGGTGGAGATCGGTTTCTTGGCAACGGGCTTGAGCAGCATGTAAGCGGCGAACAGCAGGGTGATAACGCCGAGAGTCAGGCGTAAGCCCTGTTCACTCAAACCGCCAAACAGCAGCGTCCCTACCGTCACGCCGATAAATAGCCCTGGCACAAAGCGCCAGACCTCAGTGGCGTCCTGCTTGCCCCACCATGCTTTTACCGCAAACACGTCCATCACCAACAGTAGTGGCAATAGTAGCCCGGCCGCCTGGGCGGGGCTGATCGCCAGCGCCATTAGCGGCACCGAGAGCGTGCCAAAACCACCCGCAAAGCCACCTTTTGAAACGCCGGTCAGGTAAACGGAAAACGCAATTAACAACCAGGCGATGAGGGAGTAGTCGGGGAGCATAGGGCCTCTATGGTCTTTTATTAAAGGTAATGCACAAAAAAGCCCCGCATCGGCGGGGCTAGTTAGCATAGCATTAGATAAACGTTAGCGGGCGAAGTGTCGATCTATCCAGCGTTCATCAGCCATTCGTGATCGGGGTCGTTGTGGAATTGCCACGCCCGCTTGGGCCCTGCCATCACATTTAAGTAGTAGAGTGAGTAGCCATGCGCCGCGCCCACTGGGTGGTAGCCCTTGGGCACCAACACGCAGCAGCCGTTCTCCACCGCCATGGTTTCATCAAGGCTGCGGTCATCGGTATAAACGCGCTGGAAGGCAAACCCTTGTTCAGGGTTAATGCGGTGGTAGTAGGTCTCTTCCAGATGTGATTCGTGGGGTAAGTTATCCAAATCGTGTTTATGGGGCGGGTAGCTCGACCAATTGCCCGCGGGTGTGAATACTTCGACTACTAATAGGCTATCGGCGGGCTCGGTTTCCGGCAGAATATCGTGAACATGGCGGGTGTTAGTGCCCTGGCCACGGGTGCTTTGTTTGATGTTGTCTGGGGCTATCAGCCGTGGGGCGTGGTTACCATGACCTGGGGCGGCGCACACTGCTAGCTCTAAATCCGTGGTCGCTTCCACCGCGTAGCTAACATGGTCAGGCAGATAAACCGCGTAGGGAGGGATCTGTTCAAAAATATCCATGCGCTCGCCGATGTCTTCAAAACGGTGCTCGCCGCAGACCACAGTGGCACGACCGGAGAGCAGCACTAGGCAGACTTCCTGGTCATCGCTGCTGGCCTCCAGACGCTGACCCTTGGCGAGTTTATGCACCCGAAAGCCCACGTGCGTCCAGCCAGCCGATTCAGGAGTAATGTCAATTACGGTGCCTTGGGTGTCTGGGGCGGTGGGGCGTACCAGTAGGGAAGCCATATGTCGCTCCTTCTGATGGCTAGCTGCTCGGTCGGCAGCTAATCGTTTACGATATAAAAGGTATTAAAAACAGACACGCTGGTGTCTGTTTACACCGAGGCGTCGAGCAGGATTTTGCGACCTTCACGCAATGAACGCTCCGCTGCATCGGCTAAGCGCAACGCCTCTAGTCCATCTTGAGCACCTGCGAGTGGTGCACGTTTCTCTTGCCAGGCGGCGACAAAATCACCAATTTCAAGTTGATAGGCCTGGGCATAACGCTCTAGGAAGAACCACTTGGGTTTGTCTTCTACCTGCCCTGTTTCGCCAGTAAAGCGCAGCCGGGTGTCGCTCTCGTTCTGGGCTTGCAGCATGCCTTGGCTGCCAAAGGCTTCGATACGCTGATCGTAGCCGTAGCAGGCGCGTCGTGAGTTGCTGATCTGGCATAGCTTTCCGCTGGCCGTGGTGAGAGTGACCATGGCGGTATCCACATCTCCCGCTTCGCCAATCGCTGGGTCGATGATGCTACTGCCAACGGCAAAGACGCCTTCAATCGGTTCATCGAGAAGCCAGCGCGCCATGTCCAGATCGTGAATCATCATGTCCCGAAACAGGCCGCCGGACTCAGCCACGTACTCGGCGGGCGGGGGAGAGGGGTCGCGGCTGATGATGGTCAATGTTTCCAGTGCGCCTATACGCCCTTCGGTGATGGCCTTTTTAAGCGCAGCAAATTGAGGGTCGTGACGGCGGTTAAAGCCTAATGCGCAGGTCACCGGATGTTCGCTAAGCACTTGAAGGGCATCGCGAGTGCGGGCTAAATCCAGGGCGATGGGTTTTTCGCATAGAATCGCCTTGCCCGAGCGTGCGGCACGCTCCAGATACTCCGCGTGAGTAGGCGTGCTTGAGGCAATCAGCACCGCGTCAATATCATCATCTGCGAAGATTTCATCCACAGAGGCCGCTCGGCTGGCGTACTGCTCGGCCAACGCTTCTGCGGCAGGCTGATGAAAATCGGCCACGGCGGCCAGGGTAACGCTTGGGTGCGAGTGAATGGCCTGGGCATGCACCTTGCCGATGCGTCCAGCGCCGATGAGTGCGAGTTTCATAAGCTCTCCTGTTTTGTTTTTACTGTTGGCTTGCTTTGGGTGTTTAGGCCTTACGTTGTTTGTCCTGGCCCTTTTCTTTGTCGCGTGTTTTGTCTTGCCGCACCCCCAGGGCAATTGCCAAGGTCTGGGTCAAGCAGAGCGACGCGGTCAAACTACGGAAACTTTTCACTTCGGCTTCGTTGACCACGAAGACGACATCCGCGAAGCGGGCCAGTGGGCTAAGGTTCGAATCGGTAATCACCACAATAGGTAGACCGCGCTGATGGGCGTCTTCGCAGGCTTTTTGGCTCTCTTCGGCATAGGGAGAAAAGCTGATGGTCAGTAGGGCGTCGTGTTGGCTCATAGCGCGCAGCTGCTCGCCGTACATTCCCCCCAAACCATTAACCAGCAGCGCAGGCTTATCCACATGGGCCAGGGCATAGGTCATATAGCTGGCGACCATAAAACTTCGCCGTGCGCCCATCACATGAATCGCATGAGCCTTTTCAAAAATATCCAGCGCCTTCTCCAGACTCTCTGGATTAATGCGGCTGGGAAGCTGCTCAAGCACGGCACGGTTGGCGTCAGCGAACTCCCATAACAGCTGGGTGCTGTCGGGTGTTTCCCCGGTGGCGCTGCGTACCGCGCGAATTCGCTCGGTGTAGTTAGGCAACTCATCGACCAGGCGGCTGCGAAACAGTTGCTGCATTTCGGAAAAGCCCTTAAAGCCCAAGCTATTGGCCAAGCGAATTAAGGTGGATGGAGTGACATCCGCCTGTTCGGCAATTTTGGCCACGGTCGCTAAAGCAACCTCCTGGGGGTGATCAAGCATAAAACGCGCGGTTTGCTGCAAACGTTTGCTTAGCGTGGCGTACTCGGCGGTGATCAGCGTTTCCAGCTCACGGTAGCTTTGTGGGGGCTGCGGCATACAAATTCCTTAGCGTTAACTCATGTACCACTCATTCACTCATGTACGGCTGGGCAGTAGCACTGAGCAAAGTGGCTGGTTGTTATGCAGTCTAGTTGATTGAAATAAATATTCCATTTATACAAAAGTATAGAATAAATAATTTGCAATAATTGCTATTTGGAATCTATATTTCATAGCGCCAAGGCATTTAATGCCACTTCCCTACCAACAACGATAACGTTATGAGGAATTCTTTATGGCACGTCTATCTCAATGGCTTCTAGCCTCTGCCGCCACCACGGCATTAATGGCAGGTGCCGCACAAGCACAGGAACAAGAACAAGAAGCGAGCCGTTTCGTCATGGTGACCCATGGTGTCCCCTCTGATCCTTTCTGGTCAGTGGTGAAAAACGGCGCAGAGGCAGCCGCTGATCTCGTAGGCGCTGAGCTGGAGTACCGTGCACCATCGACCTTTGATATGGCCAAGATGCAGCAACTTGTACAGGCAGCGGTGGCATCGGATCCGGATGGTTTGATCCTCTCTTTTACTGACGAAAATGCCCTGGGCGGCGCTGTCCAAAATGCTGTCGATAACGGCATCCCAGTGATCACCATTAACTCCGGTGGCGACGTGGCGAGAGATTATGGTGCCCGGCTGCACATTGGGCAGAGTGAATACGAGGCGGGCAAACAGGCCGCCGAGCGCATGCAGGAACTGGGCGTTGAGAAAGGCGTCTGCGTTAACCATGAGCAAGGCAACCAGGGACTTGATCAGCGTTGTGATGGCTTTGTCGAAGGCTTCGACGGCAATGCCGAGCAGCTAGCGACCACCTACGACCCCACCAATATTCGCAATGCCATTGTTGCTTACCTCAACGAGAACAGTGATGTGCGTGGAGTGCTGACCTTGGGCGCATTGGCCGCTGATCCAATGATTCGGGCCATGCGCGAGCAGGGGGCAACCGATATGTTCACCCTCGGTACCTTTGATCTTTCACCCGGCATTTTGGAAGCCTTGGATGCGGGTGAGCTGGACTTCGCGATCGACCAACAGCAGTACATGCAAGGCTATTTGCCCGTCATGTTCCTAGATCAGTTCGTCAAGAATGGACTGCTACCCGCAGGGGATGTTGCCACCGGCCCAGGGTTTGTCACTCAAGAAAACGCTGCACAGGTCATTGAGCTGAGTAGCCAGGGCATCCGTTGATAACTACCTAATCTAAAAAGGCTCGGCGCGGTGTCGAGCCTTGGGGGTCGATCGCCATGAATTCTACTGAAACGAAACAATCGGTTGCGCCAGCAGCGGCTGATCAAGATGAGCGTATCCAGAGAGTCTCTTTCTGGAAGAAAGCGCTTAATCGCCCGGAGTTGGGGGCGCTGGCCGGTGCCGTGTTGGTGCTTGCCTTTTTTATCGCTGCTTCCAGCGGTACCGGGATGTTTACCCCAGCGGGTATTATTAATTTCCTTGAAGTCGCCGCTCAGCTCGGCATTATCGCCACGGCGGCTGCGTTGCTGATGATCGGCGGAGAGTTTGATCTTTCGATTGGTTCGATGATTGGCTTGGCAGGCATTCTGATTGCCATCCCTGCGGTGGAGTATGGCTGGCCGCTGTGGGCCGCAATTTTATTGGCGTTCGCCTGTGCGGGGCTAGTGGGCTGGATTAACGGTAATCTGGTCAATAAAACGGGGTTGCCGTCATTTATCGTTACTCTGGGCTTCCTTTTCATTCTGCGTGGCTTGGCTATCGGTACTAGCCGGTTGTTGACGGGACGTACTCAGGTGGGGGGAGTGCAGGATCATATCCCCGGAGATTGGTTCGCGGCGCTTTTCTCTGGAGAAGTCGCTACGGGACTATTTAGCTGGATGGCGGCAAATGGCTGGATGGCGACCAACTTTGCGGGCAACCCCACGGTCACCGGTATTCCCGTCTCAATTGTCTGGTGGCTGGGCTTAACCGCTGTAGCGACTTGGGTGCTGCTGTGCACGCCTTACGGCAACTGGATCTTCGCCAGCGGTGGTGATGCCAATGCGGCGCGCAATTCGGGCGTCCCCGTCCACCGCGTCAAGATTTCACTGTTCATGTTCACCGCTTTCTCCGCCACCATCTTTGCCTGCATACAGGTCATGGATACCGGTTCGGCGGACACCATTCGAGGTTTATTAAAAGAGCTGGAGGCCATTATCGCAGTGGTCATTGGCGGCGCTTTGCTGACCGGCGGCTATGGATCTGCCATTGGTGCGGCCCTCGGTGCGCTGATTTTCGGCATGGTGCAAATGGGCATTTTTTACACCGGCGTTAACACGGATTGGTTCCAGGTTTTCCTGGGTGTGATGTTGCTGGTGGCGGTGCTATTCAACAATTACATGCGCAAAAAGGCGATGGAGGCTAAATAACATGACTGCACGCACTCCAATGATTGAAATGCGCAGTGTCAGCAAACACTTCGGCAGTGTCATCGCCATCAGTGATATCTCGATGCAGGTCTATTCCGGTGAGGTTATGTGCCTGCTGGGGGATAACGGTGCTGGCAAGTCAACGTTGATTAAAACCCTTTCCGGTGTTCACCAGCCCACCCATGGCGAGATGCTACTGGATGGCAAGCCCGCTCGTTTCAAGTCCCCGGCTTACGCGCTCGACGCCGGTATCGCGACCGTTTTCCAGGATCTGGCGATGGTGCCGTTGATGTCGATTACCCGTAACTTCTTTATGGGCCGCGAACCGACGGTGGGGTGGGGGCCTTTAAAGCGGATTGATTGGAAGTATGCCGACCGGGTTGCCAAAGAGGAAATGGCTAAAATCGGTATCGATGTACGCGACCCAAGCCAGCCAGTGGGCACGCTTTCTGGTGGGGAACGCCAGTGTGTAGCGATTGCCCGTGCCGTCTATTTTGGCGCTAAAGTGCTGATTCTTGATGAGCCTACGTCAGCGCTTGGGGTTAAGCAGGCCTCTGTCGTACTGCGCTACATTGCCAAAGCCCGCGCGGATGGCCTGGCGGTCATCTTTATTACCCACAATGTTCACCATGCTTACCCAGTGGCCGATGCGTTCACCTTATTGTCACGCGGCGGCAGTTTGGGCTCCTTCCGCAAAGAAGAAGTCAGCCGTGAAGAAGTACTCAACATGATGGCGGGTGGCGCTGAGCTTGAAAGCCTGGATGCGGAGCTTGCGGAATTCCAGCGTGACGATAAAGCCAAGAAGGCCAACTTAGCCGAACAAGACACTCAACCATCGGATGAAACAAGCAGCACTGAACCCCCTTCACCGCGAACGGCGAGCGGCTATTAAGGAGCCATGATGAATAAACCTACCCCATCATCCCCGTTCACGCTGGCCGTTTGCGCTGAAATGGTGTTCCGCCACTTGCCCGTGTTGGAGCGTGTTAAGCGTATTTCTGAACTGGGTTTTCAGGTCGAAATCTGGGACTGGACTAAGCACGATATCGAGGCACTGGCCAATAGCGGGGCGACGTTTTCATCCATGACCGGCTATGTCACCGGCACCCTGGCGGATGCCGCCGGTGCAGATGAACTGCTACGCACCGCCGCTGAGTCGGTTGAGGTGGCCAAACGACTGGGTATTCCACGTCTCAACCTGCACGGCACAGGGTTGGATGGCGAAGGTCTTCCCGTGAAACCTTGCCAACAGATGACCGGCGCGATGTGGTTAAAAGCACGCGATACCCTCAATCGGCTGGCGGATCTCGGCGAGCAGAACGACGTCACCTTTGTGCTTGAAAATCTCAATACCGACGTTGATCACCCAGGAGTGCCGTTTGCGCGCTTGGAAGATGTTCTAGCGCTGGTGGAAAGTGTTGATCGGCCCAGCTTGCGCATTATGTTGGACGTTTATCACGCCCAAATTGGCGAAGGTAATTTGATTGAATTGATTCGCCGCTGTGGGCCGTACATTGGTGAAGTGCAAGTGGCTGATGTGCCAGGGCGCTGCGAACCGGGAACCGGCGAGATTAACTACCCGGCCATTGCCAAAGTGCTGAACGACATAGGTTATCGCGGCACCGTAGGACTGGAAGGCTGGGCCTCTGGGGATGACGACCTCGCGCTCGACCGATTCCGTGCCGCCTTCACACTTTAATCCACGGTTGATAAGCCTTATCGATTGCCAGCCAAGACGCTTTTATGCCCAGTGCCATCCTGTGACTAGTACCACGAATTTGTGACGTGGGGAGACATTTATGCTGAATAACAATAGTCAACACCGACCGCTTGACCTGATTTGTCTTGGACGCGTGGCGGTCGATCTTTACGCCGAGCAGATTGGCAGCCGTTTAGAAGACGTGGCCAGCTTTGCCAAGTACCTAGGCGGGAGCTCGGGCAATATGGCTTACGGCACTGCGCGCCTAGGATTGAAATCCGCCATGCTTTCGCGAGTCGGCGACGAGCAGATGGGCAACTTCGTGCGCGAAGAGCTGGACCGGGTGGGGGTAGATACCTCCGCGCTTCAAACCGACCCCGAGTGCCACACCGGCCTGGTTCTGCTGGCTTTAAAAGACCGTGAAAGCTTCCCGCTGCTATTTTACCGCCGCGACTGTGCTGATATGGCCATCGACGCCGAGGCCATCGACCCTGAATTTATCGCACGGGCCAAGGCGCTGGCGATTACCGGCACCCATCTTTCTACCGATACCACCCGCCGGGCGTGCCGCAAGGCACTGGACGCCGCCGCCCATTATGGCGTGAAGCGGGTGCTGGATATCGACTATCGCCCCGTGCTGTGGGGTCTGACCAACCCTGACGATGGTGAAACCCGCTTTATCGCCGACGAAACCGTCACCACTGACCTGCAGCGCTGGCTTCCGGATTTTGACCTGATTGTGGGCACAGAAGAGGAGTTTCATATTGCCGGCGGCAGCACGGACACCTTAGCGGCTCTGCGCGCGGTACGTGAGGTTAGCGAAGCCACTCTGGTATGCAAGCTGGGGCCCATGGGCTGTGTGGTGTTTGAAGGCGCCATTCCTGACCGTATTGAAGACGGCATTTTAGTTAAGGGCGTACAGGTCGAGGTGCTCAATGTGCTGGGTGCCGGGGATGCCTTTATGAGTGGCTTGCTACGCGGCTGGCTGCGCAATGAACCCTGGCAAATCAGCGCCGGTTATGCCAATGCCTGCGGCGCGCTGGTGGTCTCCCGCCACGGCTGTGCCCCGGCCATGCCCACCGAAGATGAGTTATTCGATTACCTGGAACGCCGCGATGAGGTACCCCGTCCGGATATCGATCAGCGCCTAAACCATTTACACCGCGTCACTACCCGAGTGCCCGTTCAGTGGCCCGAAGTATTGGGGTTGGCATTTGACCACCGCCGCCAGCTCACCGATATGGCACGCGAAGAGTATGCCGACAGCGCGCGGCTGCCAGCACTTAAAAAACTCCTGGTCACCGCCGCCGAAGAGGGTGCCAAACTGGGCGGTATTTCCACGCCCGCGATCCTGGTAGACGACGTGCTGGGTCAGGACGCGCTCAATCAAGCCAGTGGAAAAGGCTGGTGGATTGGTCGACCGGTGGAGCTTCCTGGCTCACGACCTTTGCGCTTCCAGCATGGCGATGATTTAGGTGCCTGCCTGCGCAACTGGCCTAGAGAACAGATCATTAAATGCCTGGTGTTCTACCACCCTGACGATGAAATCTCACTGCGCCTGGAGCAAGAGGAGCGGCTGCGCCAGCTCTATCAGGCGGCCTGTGCTTATGGGCTGGAACTGCTGATTGAAGTCATTCCCCCTGCCGATATGTCCAATGACAACACCACTTTGCCGCGCAGCCTTCAGCGGCTCTACAACCTGGGCATTCGTCCAGACTGGTGGAAACTACCTGCCATGTCAGACGCTGCCTGGCAGGCGGTTGGCGACACCATTGAGCGGGAAGATACCTACTGCCGTGGGGTTGTGCTGCTTGGGCTAGACGCCCCCATGGACGACATGAAACGCGGTTTCGAAGCAGCGGCCAATCATGCCTGCTGTAAAGGCTTCACCGTTGGGCGCACGCTATTTGCCAGCGCGAGTCGCGACTGGCTGGCCGGGCGTATCGACGACGCCAGCTTGGTAGAGCGGGTCGCCCAGAACTATGCCGAACTGATAAAGGCGTGGCGACAATTACGGCAGGCGCAGCCGCAAACGTTGCCCCACACGGAGGAGGCGTAAAATGAGCACCATTCGACTCACCATGGCCCAGGCGTTGGTCAAGTACCTTGCTGCACAACGTATAGAGGTGGATGGCCAAGAAGTGGCGCTGTTTGAAGGCGTGTTTGCGATTTTTGGTCATGGCAATGTGGCCGGAATGGGGGAAGCGCTTTACCACGTGCAAGACACGCTTCCGACCTTTCGCGCCCACAACGAACAGTCCATGGCCCACGCGGCGATTGCCTTTGCCAAAGCCAATAATCGCCAGCGCTTAATGGCCGCGACCAGCTCGATTGGCCCAGGGGCGACCAATATGGTCACCGCCGCCGCGCTCGCCCACGCCAACCGTTTGCCGATCCTACTGCTGCCGGGGGACACCTTTGCCACCCGCGAACCCGACCCGGTACTCCAGCAGGTGGAGCATTTCGGCGACCCGACCATTACCGTCAACGACTGTTTTCGCCCGGTGTCGCGCTACTTCGACCGCATTAACCGTCCCGAGCAACTGCTGACCAGCTTGCCCCAGGCGATTGCCACCCTGCTTGACCCGGAGCACTGCGGCCCCGCGACCCTGGCGCTGCCCCAGGATGTGCAAACCTTTGCCTACGATTACCCGGAGGCCTTTTTTGCCCCCAAGGTACATCGCATTCGCCGCTCGCCGCCGGATGCTTACGAGCTTCGCCAAGCCATCGCCGCGCTGCAACAGGCTAAACACCCGCTGATTATCGCCGGTGGCGGTGTACATTACGCCGCTGCCTGCGACGTCTTGGCCGAGTTTGCCAAAGCACGGGGCATCCCGGTCGCTGAAACCCAGGCGGGCAAAGGTGCACTGGCCGATAGCCACCCCTGCGCGGTGGGTGCCATTGGGGTGACCGGCAGCGCAGCTGCTAACCAATTGGCGGAGCAGGCGGATGTCATTCTGGCGGTGGGCACGCGGCTGCAGGACTTTACCACCGGCTCCCGAGCGCTGTTTGAGGGCAACGATAAAACGCTTATCGCCCTGAACGTTGGCCGATTCGACAGTCTGAAGCATCAAGCGCTGCCGCTTAGCTGCGACGCCTTGATCGGGCTTGGCCAACTCGATGCGGCACTGGGCGAGTGGCGCGGCGGCGATGAATGGCGCGAGCAGACCGGAACGCTTAAACGTGAATGGGCCGAAATAGTGCACAACGTGACCGCCGATCAAGGGCTGGCGCTGCCCACCGATGCCCAGGTGATCGGCGCCGTCAATCGCCAGGCAGGTAACGATACCACCGTGGTATGCGCCGCCGGTGGCTTGCCCGGCGAGCTGCATAAGCTCTGGCAATGCTCGGGCCCTGGCAGCTACCACGTGGAGTACGGCTTCTCCTGTATGGGCTATGAAATTGCGGGCGGGCTGGGCGTCAAGATGGCCAAGCCAGAGCGGGAAGTAGTGGTGATGGTCGGCGACGGCAGCTACCTGATGCACAACTCGGAGCTGGCCACATCGGTGATGCTGGGCCATAAGCTGATTGTGGTGGTGTTGGATAACCGCGGCTATGGCTGTATCAACCGTTTACAGCAAGCCACCGGCGGCGCGGGGTTCAACAACCTGCTGCAAGATTGCCGCACTGTGGAGGCCGGCGCGCCCAAAACCGATTTTGCCGCCCACGCCAAATCCCTGGGCTGTGAGTCTGAATCGGTGACCGGTATTGCGGAATTGGAGCAGGCGCTGGTGCGTGCTCGCAAAGCCACCTCGACCTATGTGATTGCCCTGGATACTGACCCGTTACCCAGCACCCAGGAAGGCGGTGCCTGGTGGGAAGTGGCCGTGCCCGAGGTTTCCGAGCGTGAAGCCGTCCATAAAGCCTATCAAGGGTACCGCGAAGCCAAGCAGCGCCAACGCCATTAATACCAACAAACATAATCACAAGGAATACGCTATGCCAACGGTTACTTTAGGCATCAACCCGCTCACCTGGACCAATGACGACTTGCCCAGCCTAGGCGGCGCAACACCACTGGAAACCTGCTTGCAAGAGGGCCGCGAAGCGGGGTTTAGCGGCTTTGAATTAGGTAACAAGTTTCCCCGCACGCCTGACGCCTTGAACCAGGTGCTTAGCGCCCACGACTTGGCGCTCGTTTCGGGCTGGTACTCCGCGCAGCTGTTGGAGCGCACTCCTGAAGAAGAGATTGATGCCATCCAGGATCATATGAACCTGCTCAAGCAGTGCGGTGCCAAGGTGATGGTGCTGTGCGAAGTCACCCATTGTGTACACGGCGATCAGGAGCGCCCGCTTTCCCAGCGTCCGCACCTTTCCGAGCAAGAGTGGCAGCGACTGCTGCATGGCCTGGATGTCGTGGGCGACTACCTGAAATCCCAGGGCATTCAGCTGGTGTATCACCACCATTTGGGCACGGTGATCGAAAGCCAGGCAGACGTTGAGCGATTAATGGACAACACCGGCGAAGGCGTGGGGCTGCTGCTTGATTTTGGTCATCTGCGCGGTGCGGGCGGCGACCCGCTCGCCATCGCCAAACGCTACAGCCAGCGTATCCATCATGTGCACTGCAAGGACCTGCGCTCCCCAGTGCTGGAAGCGGTACGCAACCGCGACAAAAGCTTTTTAAACGGCGTGTTAGACGGCCTGTTTACGGTGCCGGGAGATGGCAATGTGGATTTCCTGCCCGCCTTAACCCACCTGTGCGAACAGGGCTACCAGGGTTGGTTAGTGGTTGAAGCCGAACAAGACCCGGAAGTCGCCCATCCGCTTACTTACGCCCGCCTGGGTTACCGCAACTTACGTCAACTTGCCGAGCGGGCAGGCTTCGACGTTGCCAGCTAAACAGCGCCAGCGCCGCCTTTTAATCAGGAGCCTATATGCAAACGTTATCCCACTATCTTAATGGTCAGCTCTCCGCCGGTCAGAGCCAACGTACTTCGCCGGTTTACAATCCGGCCACCGGTGAGCAGAGCGCCCAAGTGGCGCTGGCCACCGCCGATGAAACCCGCGAAGCAGTGCGCATCGCCGACGAGGCCTTTGTCGCTTGGTCTAAAACTTCGCCGCTAAAGCGCGCGCGAATTCTGTTTAAGTTCAAGGCGCTGGTCGAGGAGCACACTGATGAGCTGGCACGACTGGTCTCCAGCGAACACGGTAAGGTGTTTTCTGACGCCAAAGGCGAAGTGACCCGCGGCCTGGAAGTGGTCGAGTTTGCCTGCGGCATTCCCCACCTGCAGAAGGGCGAGCACTCCATGAACGTCGGCACCGGCGTTGATAGCTACTCAATGATGCAGCCGCTGGGCGTGTGCGCCGGTATCTCTCCGTTCAACTTTCCCGCCATGGTGCCTATGTGGATGTTCCCCATCGCCCTGGCTTGCGGCAACACCTTCGTCATGAAGCCTTCAGAGAAAGACCCCTCTACGCCGCTGCGCTTAGCCGAGCTGCTTAAAGAAGCGGGCCTGCCGGATGGCGTCTTCAATGTCGTCAATGGCGATAAAGAGGCGGTGGATGTACTGCTTACTGATGAGCGTGTTCAAGCGGTTAGCTTTGTGGGCTCTACCCCAATTGCCGAGTACATCTACGCTACCGCATCAGCCCATGGCAAGCGTGTTCAGGCTCTGGGCGGCGCCAAAAACCATATGGTGATCATGCCCGATGCGGATCTCGACCAAGCCGTGGGTGCCCTGATGGGCGCGGCCTATGGCTCGGCAGGCGAGCGCTGCATGGCGATTTCGGTGGCCGTGCCCGTGGGCGAAGAAACCGCCAACCGCCTACGCGAGAAACTGGTGGTCGAACTGGATAAACTAACGGTCGGGCCTGGCCTGGTCGATGGCCCGGATAACGATATGGGGCCGCTGATCACCCGCGAGCACCGCGACAAAGTGGCAGGCTATATCCAAACCGGCGTGGATGAAGGCGCAGAGCTAGTGGTCGACGGTCGCCAGACAACGATTGACGGCGCAGGCGATGGCTACTTTATCGGCGGCAGCCTGTTTGACCATGTCACGCCCAGCATGTGTATTCACTCCGAGGAGATTTTTGGCCCGGTGCTGGCCATTGCTCGCGTGGCGAGCTTCGACGAGGCGGTCAGCATGATCAACGCCCACGAATACGGCAATGGCACGGCGATCTTTACCAGGGATGGTGATGCGGCGCGCCAGTACTGCGAGCAGATCCAGGTCGGTATGGTCGGCGTTAACGTGCCGATTCCGGTGCCCATGGCGTTCCACAGCTTCGGTGGTTGGAAGCGCTCGCTGTTTGGCCCGCTGCATATGCACGGCCCGGACGGTGTGCGTTTCTACACCCGCATGAAAACCATCACCCAGCGCTGGCCCAGCGGCATTCGTGAAGAGACCAACCACTTCACCATGCCGACCATGTAAACAGGCTACGGGGCACGACACCATTCAACGCCGGGCCCAGCCCGGCGTTATTGTTTTAAAACAGGGATAATCACAATGAAAACCCTCAAAATTGGCCTCATCGGCACCGGCTTTATGGGCAAAGCCCACACCATCGCCTTTAATGCGGCGCCCAGCGTTTTTGAACTGCCCGCTAAACCCGTTTGCGAACTGCTGGCGGATGTTAACCTTGCCTCCGCGGAGAGCCGGGCGCGGGCCTGGGGATTTGCCCGCGCCACCGACGATTGGCGCGCCTTGGTGGAAGATAGTGAGGTGGACGTGGTGGATATCTGCGCGCCCAACTTCCTGCATAAAGAGATGGCCCTGGCCGCCATTGCCGCTGGTAAGCATGTCTACGCCGAAAAGCCGCTGGCGCTGAGCACGGCAGACGCGAACGAAATGGTCGCCGCGGCTGAAAAGGCGGGTGTCAAAACCCTGGTGGGCTTTAACTATATTCGCAATTCCGCTACCCAGTTGGCCCGCCAGATTGTCGCTAGCGGTGAAATTGGTGAGCTGATTCATTTTCGTGGGCGGCACAACGAGGATTACCTGCTAGACCCGCAAAAGCCCCACGACTGGCATACACAGCGGGCGACCGCAGGCGCCGGTGCGCTAGGCGATGTGGGCTCGCATATTCTCAATATGGCCGAGTTTCTAACCGGACAGCGCATTAACGAGGTTTGCGGCCAACTACAAACCGTCATCCCCACTCGGCCCAAGGCCGACGGCAACGGTATGGCGGCGGTAGAGAACGATGATCAAGCCCAGGCCATGCTGCGTTTTGATCAGGGGTTAATCGGTAATATCGAAACTTCACGGGTGGCGGCTGGCCGCAAGATGGGCTTGGCCTACACGCTAACGGGCACCAAGGGTGCCATTGTGTTTGACCAGGAGCGCATGAGCGAGCTGCAGCTATATCGCCACAGCGATGCCCACGGCAGGCGCGGCTTTACCACCCTGTTAGCAGGCCCCGAACACCCTGACTATGCCGCTTTCAGCCCCGCACCGGGGCACGGTCTGGGCTATAACGATCAGAAGATTATCGAGGTGCGTGATCTGGTGGAGGGAATCATCAACGACCGCCCCCTCTATCCAGACTTCCGCGAAGCCGCGCGGGTTAATCGGCTTATTGAGGCCATCGAAGCATCAGATCGGATGGGGCAGTGGGTGATGGTATCGTAGTTGCTTCTGCCTTGAGCGCCTGGGCTTTTCAATAAACGCCCAGGCGCCTGCCGGGAGGAAAAAGTTACAGAATAATCAGCGTCGCGAGCCCAAGGAATGATAAAAAGCCGACCACATCGGTCACGGTCGTCAAAATAACCGCGCCCGATAGCGCGGGGTCGATCTGCAGCTTTTTCAGCACCATGGGAATTAATACGCCGGATAAGTTAGCGAGACTCATATTGATAAAGATGGCCAGGGTGATCACCAGCGTGATCATGGCGTCGCCAAACCAGATATGGGCAATCAAGCCGACCACTAATGCCCAAACCAAGCCGTTACTCATACCCACCCACATCTCTTTGTTATATAGCCAGCGGACGTTGTTACCCGCCAGTTGGCCCAGCGCCAAGCCGCGTATAACCACGGTGAGGGTTTGGCTACCGGCAATACCTCCCATGCTTGCTACCACTGGCATCAAAATGGCCAGGGCAACAATTTGATCTAATGCCGCTTCAAATTGCCCGATAACGAAGGCGGCTAAAAAAGCCGTTAACAGATTAATGCCCAGCCAAATACCGCGACTTTTCGCGCTGCGTAAAACGGGCGTGAAGACTTCCTCTTCGTTACTGACGCCGGACATATGCTTTAACGTCATGTCCGCGTCGTCTTGGGTGATTTCAAGTACGTCGGCGGCGTTTAGCTGGCCTACCAATAACCCATCGCTATCGCACACAGGCACAAAGTGCAGCTCTTTAGAGCGCAATAACGCCGCCGCATCACTGACTTTCATTTGATCATTTAGGGTGAAAAAGTCATCCATATAATCATCAACCACGGCATCTTGCGGCTGTTTGATTAAATCAATCAGGGTCAAGGTGCCGAGTAAGCGTTTATCCTTATCCGTAATCATGATCTGCTGCGACTCATCGTCGAGAAGATGGTGGATGCGGATATAGCGCTGCACGGCCTCTAACGACACGCCTTGCTTTACATTGACCGTTTCAGGATCCATGTAACGGCCAACCACGTCATCTTCATAGGCGTGAAGATTCTCAACCTGGGCGCGGATCTCTTGCTCTAAGCTGGCGTAGACGCTGGTTTTTATGGCTTCATCAGCAACATCCAAAACTTCAGCAACTTCTTGAGCATCCAAGCCTTTAACAATTTCTTCTACATCGCTGGCCGATAAGTCTTCGATGTAGTCAGCACGGATGTCTTCGTCAACTTCGGCGAGAACTTCGCCAATTAAATCGTCGGGAATATACTCCCAAAGAAAATCTCGCGTTTTGGCCGGGAAGGACTCCAGTGTTCGCGCAATGTCTAAAATATCGAGTTCAGAGAAATACGCTTTTAGTGCCGTTGTGTCTGGGTCATCTAGCAGGTTTTGAAGGTGGAGTAGCTGCTCTTCGGAATTGGTGTATTGTTCATCATCGCGCATAGAGTCCGTCCTTATTGGAAGCTAAGTGTTAAAAAAGTGCAAACTCCTGGCGGCTCGCTTTATGAATGTTATAGACAGGTATGGTTGAACGCCACGCGAACACCTTAGGCCATGCGCTGCTGGGCAGAAACGGGCGGTACGTCGGTGCCAATCATCTCATCATCGGCGCCGGCCCAGGTCAGCGTGCCGTGGGTGAAATCCAGCGGCGCTGGGTAGTGGGCAAGTTCGTCAAGGGTGAGGTGTGCGGGAAGCGTTGAAGACATGGCGTATCCGTGAACATCTTATACGCCAAGACTAAAGGGTGTGCATTATTTGTACAGCAGTAACCGCCTGATCGGCGTCATTGAGGCGCTGGATCAGACGGTTCGAGGTGGGTGTTTTATTCCTTATCCATTTCTAAACAGGAAACTATAGGCATTTAGCGCGGGTACGCCGCCTAGGTGGGCGTAGAGTACCTTGGAGCCCGCTGGGAATTCACCGTTACGCACCATGTCGATCATGCCGTGCATGGATTTTCCTTCGTAAACGGGGTCGGTGAGTACGCCTTCCAGGCGGGCGCATAGGCGAATGGCTTCCAGCGTGCCTTCGTTGGGCAGTCCGTACTCAGGGCCGCCGTAGCGGGTATCCAAAATAATATCGTCATCGTTAATACCACCTTCCAATTCCACCAGCTCGGCCGTATTGCGCGCGATGCGTAGGATCTGTTCACGGGTTTGTTCAGGCTTTGCAGAGGCGTCAATGCCAATCACTCGCTGGGCACGGCCATCGGCGGCAAACCCCACCACCATGCCTGCCTGTGTGCTGCCGGTGACTGAGCACACCACGATATAGTCAAACGTAAAGCCCAGCTCTTTCTCCTGCTGACGCACCTCTTCAGCAAAGCCTACAAAGCCTAAGCCGCCGTAAGGGTGCTCGGAACAGCCAGCGGGAATCGGGAAGGGCTTACCGCCTTGCTGGCGAACATCCTCCATCGCCTGCTCCCAGCTGGGGCGAATGCCGATGTCGAACCCCGCGTCATCCAAGCGCACATCGGCACCCATGATGCGTGACATCTCGATATTGCCCACGCGGTCATACACCGCGTCGGAGTAGTTGACCCAGTTCTCCTGTACCAGCACACACTGCATACCCAGATGGGCGGCCACTGCTGCCACTTGCCGGGTCTGGTTGGACTGAATACCACCAATCGATACCAGCGTATCGCAGCCCTGTTCAAGTGCCTCAGGAATCAAGTACTCCAGCTTGCGGGTCTTGTTGCCGCCAAAGGCCAGGCCGCTGTTGCAGTCTTCGCGCTTGGCGTAGAGCTCCACTTCACCGCCTAAATGTTCGCTTAGCCGTTTGAGCGGCGTAATGGGAGAGGGGCCAAAGGTAAGCGGGTAACGTGGGAAGCGTTCGAGGTTCATAGCAATCTCCAGCTTTAAAACATTGGGTGCGATATAGGGCGGCTAAGGTTGTTGTGAACAATTGGCGTGCTCTCTGCTATTCATAGTAAGTGTTAGTCGTGATTTTTGTGTTGCAAAGTCGGCTGGTTTAAAGCAATAAAAGTTGCTACAACATGTTTTATATGGGTTTAAATAGTGTTTATAGATAAATAAGGTAAATAATAGTGCGCTCAAAAACCTCCCGTTCACGCCCTGAGCCTGATGATCAGGCCGCTGAACTAGACCGAACAGATCGGCGTATCCTTAAACTGCTTCAGGACGATGCCACACTCTCCAATGTGGCACTGGCAGAGCAGGTGAACTTGAGCCCGGCGGCGTGCTTACGCAGGGTGGAAAGGCTCAAGCGGGATGGGGTAATCAGCAGGGTGGTGGCGCATTTAGACCCGGAGCAGCTACAGGCAGGTATGGTGGTGTTGATTGGGGTGGTGTTGGATCGCTCAACGCCGGAATCCTTCGCTGCCTTCGAAGAGGCGGCCCAGAAGGTTTCTGGATGTATGGAGTGTCACGTAGTAACGGGGGAGTTTGATTATTTTATGCTGGTACGCACCCGGGACAGCCAAAGCTTCAACAGGCTGCACGCTGAACAGTTGCTCTACCTGCCCGGCGTGCGTCAGATCCGCTCGTTTATGGGGCTGCGACAGGTGGTCTCTACCCATAAGGTGCTGGTTTAATCTTTTGGAAAGCGCGCTTCCAGTTCGGCCACTTGCTCCTGCGTTAGCCCTCGCGGGTTCTCGCCCCGCAGCAATAGGTAAAGCTTGGCGGTCTCTTCCAGCTCTTCAGTGGCATACACCGCCGCTTCGAGATTTTTCCCTGCCACCACAGGGCCGTGGTTGGCCAGCAGCACCGCGCTATGCTTGCCCGCTAATCCCCGCACTGCATCGCCCAGCTTGGGGTCGCCGGGAATGTGGTACGGCACCAACGGCAGCTTGCCCACCCGCATCACATAGTAGGCGGTGAGTGGTGGTATGCAGTCGCAGGGATCCACTTCGGGCAGGCAAGAGACCGCCACCGAGTGAGTGGAGTGCAGATGCACAATCGCACCGGACTGTGGGCGCTCTTCATACATCGCCATATGCAGGAACTGCTCTTTGGTGGGCGAGTCGCCACTCATCAGTTGGCCGTTACTGTCCAGATGAGAGATGCGCGCAGGATCCAGCCGCCCCAAGCAGGCGTTAGTGGGTGTCATCAGCCAGCCGCCATCGTCTAGCCGCACGCTGATATTGCCGCTGGAGCCCATGGTCAGGCCGCGGTCAAACAGCGACTTGCCCAGGGTGCTGATCTGCTCCCGCAAACTGTTTTGGGGATGGCGATGCAAGTGAATGCTCATACCAGCACCTCAAACGCCCGAGTAAAGAAGTCGACGTCACCGAAATTGCCAGACTTCAGCGCAAGCGACAATGGTGCTTCGCGACCCGCCATTGGGGTTTGCGTCCAGGGCACGCCGGGGTCGATTTGCTCACCAATCCGTAGGGTAGTTATCCCTAACGCTGAGACTACTGCACCGGAGGTTTCGCCCCCGGCGACCAGCAACCGGCCCACGCCTTCGTTAACTAGCGCGACTGCTAGTTGGCTCAATGCTTCTTCCACTAGCAGCCCGGCACGCTCTATCCCTAACGCTTGTTGGGCCGCTCCTACTTTTGTTGGGTCTGCAGAGGCATAGATTAGTACCGGCATGCTACTGGATAGACGTTCCAGGGCAAAGGCCAGCGCCTGCTCCCACTGTTTGTTACCTTCGTTAAGCGATAAAGGATCCAGCGCAAAGCCCCCCGATGGGTGGCGTTCCAGAAAATCTGCCACCTGGGCCAGCGTGGCGCGGGAACAACTGCCAGAAAGCACCAGCGCACTACCGGAAGCTGGGGGCAAACGGCCCGGCTCAGTTATGGTGTCTAACCAACTTTGGGCACGATACTGGGCGGGTAGCGCCTGCCCTAAACCAGAGCCGCCGGTAACTAAAGGCATCGCAACGGTAGCTTCAGCCAGGATGTCCAGATCCTGTTCGTCCAAAGAATCACAAATAACATGTCGAACGCTTTGCTCTGCCAGCGCCGATAAATGAGCACGAGTTGCGTTAGCCCCCTGGGCCAGTACGGTACGATTGGCTAAGCCCACTGGGTGTGGTGTTTGGCGGGAGAGCACTCGTACTAGGTCGGCATCCTTCATCGGCGTGAGCGGGTGGTGCTGCATACCGCTGTCGTTGAGCAATCGGTCGCCCACAAATAGATGGCCCTGATAGACCGTACGACCGTTAATCGGGAAGGCAGGCACCATCACCGTTTGGTGCGCGTCCAGGGCTTCCAGCAGCGCATCCGCTACCGGGCCGATATTGCCCTGGTCGGTAGAGTCAAAGGTGGAGCAGTACTTGAAGAACAGTTGCCGAACCCCCTGCTGGCGAAGCCACTCAAGGGCGGCCAGAGAGTCCTCCACGGCTTCGTCCACCGGGCAGGAGCGCGATTTCAGCGCCACGACCACCGCATCGATATCAGCGAGGTCGATCTCTTGCTGGGGCACGCCAATCACCTGCAGGCAGCGCATGCCACCGCGCACCAGGTTATTTGCAAGATCCGTGGCCCCAGTGAAGTCGTCGGCAATAGCACCTAATACAATTGTCATACGTTGTATCCGTTGTCAGGGTTCAGGGAGTGGCGGCTTTCATGCGTGCGCGTTTAATCAGTGGCGAGATAATCGTCACTGCCAACAGTAGTGCTGCAATGGCCAGTAAGGTGGCGCTGATGGGGCGGGTAAAGAAGATCGATATATCTCCCTGGGACATCGACAACGCACGGCGCAGCTCGCTCTCTGCAATGGGGCCTAGTACTAGGCCTAGGATGATCGAAACCAGCGGGAATTTTAGTTTTTCCAGCAGGTAGCCCATGACGCCAAAGCCAAGCATCAACCACACATCAAACATAGAGTTGCGCACCGAGTAGGTACCCACGATGCAACACATAATAATGATCGGGCCGAGCGCCGAGTAGGGCACATTCAATAGCTTGGTGAACAGGGTGATAAATGGCTTGGAGAACAACAAAATCATAAAGTTGACGATAAACAGACCCGCGAACACGGCATAGATTAGGCTGCTGTGGGTCATCATAAACATTGGGCCCGGCTGCAGGCCGTGCATGATAAATGCCCCAAGAATGACCGCTGTGGTGCCACTACCTGGAATGCCCAGGGCAAACAACGGTACTAAGGCGCCCATGGCAGCGGCATTGTTCGCCGATTCAGGCGCTGCAATCCCTTCCGGTGCCCCTTTGCCAAATTTCTCGGGATGCTTAGACCAACGCACTGTTTCGCTATAGCTCACCATAGCGGCTGTGCTTGCTCCAATGCCCGGTAAGATGCCAATAATCACACCAATAATAGAAGAGCGCGTAAGCGTGGTACCGATTTGGCGCAAGATAGGTAGATCAAAGATTTTAACTTTTACTTTCGTAATCGGCTGATGGCTGTCTTGATCTAGAGAGCGTTTCATCACTTCAGAAACGGCGAACAGCCCCACGATCATCGGTATCAGTCCAACCCCTTCCATCAGGTTTAGATTATCGAAGGTATAGCGGCTGGTACCCGTTAGTGGGTCGATCCCCATGGTGGCAATAAACAACCCAATAGTGGCGCCAATCAGTCCGTAGATCAGACGGCCACCTAAGGAGGCCACAACGGTTAAGCCAAGCACTGCAAGGGCAAAATATTCGGGGGAGGAGAACCTTAATGCCATCTTAGCCAGCATTGGGGTAAAGATAATCAACGCAATGGTACCCACTAAACCGCCAATCGCAGAACTCAGCACGCCAATGCCCAGTGCTTTGCCTGCCTGGCCCTGCTGGGTCATCGGGTAGCCATCAAAGGCAGTCATCACCGCCTCTGGCGTCCCGGGGGCACGGTAGAGAATGGCGGTGATCAAACCAGAAAAAACAGTCGCGCCATAGATGGCAGTCAGCAACATAAAGGCAGTAGTGGAGTCCATGCCATAGGTAACGGGTAGCAGGATAACCACCAGAATAACGCCGCTGATGCCGGGTAACGCACCACCGATAAATCCGATAAAAACGGCTGAAGTAAGTAGTAGCAGGTTGAGTGGCTGCATCACTACAGCCAGCCCGCCTAGAAAATTCTCTAGCATCATCAACTCCTAAACAGGTAGCAGTAGCGGTTATCGGCAAACTTCTTAACAATAAGTGTCATAGCGGGATGCCAAGCAGCATGACGAAGACACCCTGCATCAGCAGTGTGGCAACCACCACGGTAATTAGAATCGTGCGCCAGGAGCGAGCCCCAAGCAGCAGCGTACCTACCAATGTGAAAGCGATACTGGCGATTAAAAAGCCCACTATGCTGATTAACCAGGTGTAGATAACGGTGGCGGCAATCAGCCACCAGTGTCGCGTGGACGCTAGGGAAAAGCGTTGAGCCGTGACGGGATCGTTCTGAGGACGAGAAGCTTCTTCTGGTTCATCGTCATAAGTGGTGCCTCGCCGCGCATCACGCCATGTGATCAGTAGCAGTGCGCTACCCAACCCAATAAGCGCAATTACTAGCGTCAGAGGCCATACGCGAGGGCCAATAAAGGTAGAAACCTCAGCGGAGCTGGGAAACTGCAGTGTGGGCACTAAGCTGACCACTGCTAGCAACACCACCGCGAATGCGAAGAGAGAAATCCTGGCGTGCATGATAAACCCCGAAGGGAACGTGGCTGGGTCTATTTGATAACAATAGTCCCAGACAGTGAGTTAAAAAGCAGGCAAATTAATTGCCTGCTTTCACTTAGCACTTAATTCGATTTTTATTGATCGTTATTAAGTAGGCGCGAATAGAGTTCATAGTTATTTTCTAGGCGCTGACGATATTCGTCGCTGCCCATCCAGCCTTCACGATAAGTAAGGTTTACTCGCTCGGCGTATGTCTGGTACTCCTCAGAGTCGTAAACCTTTTTGAAAGTGTCTTCTAAGCGTTTCAGAAGCGGTTCAGGTGTATCGGCGTGGACAAAAATTGCACGGTCATTGCCATCGGTTAGATCCCACTCGTATTCAGCTGTAGTTGGAACATCAGGATAATCGGCCAAACGCTCATCGCTGAATACCAGGATTGGCATCATTTGGCCCGCTTCCATATAGCTCAGCAAAGGGCTAAGTGACGTGGTGGTCGCGTCGATATTGTTGCCCAGAACATTAGCGGTGGCATTGCCTGTGCTGTCGTAAGGAATGAAATTCATATCCAGGCCTGATGCATCACGCAACGACAGAAATGAAACGTGGTCAGGGCTAGCGGTGTGAGTGCCGCCCACAGTGACCTCGCCTGGGTTTTCCTTGACGTATTCCAAGAACGATTCAAAATCCGGGTAACGCTCTGGATTGACGAATAAGGCCATTACATCTGACTGCATCCGTGCCACGGGCGTGAGTTGATCTAAGCCGATTGGGTTCTGCCCTGCGGCTAATGACGTCACTAAAGTGGTGGAAGCGAAATCAAGGGTATGGCCATCTGGGACACCGTTTGCAGTACGCTGGTGGGCCAACGCCCCGGAGGCAGACGGTAGGTTAATCACGTTAATACGTGCATCGCCAAGGGCTTCCTCAAACATCGGGCGAACCACACGAGCGAAGTTATCCGTGCCGCCACCAGCGCCTGCCGCTACCAAAAACTGGATAGTCTTTGTCGGATAATCTGCTGCATCATCGGCGTTGACAGCTGTGGCGACGCTAACCAGCGCGACGCCGAGTGTTGCCATTTTGAGAGTGGACTTAGTGAGCATAGTGTTTCTCCTATCTGATTGTTATTGCTTTTAATTCCCGTTAGGGAAGTTTAATTTAGCGTGCTGTCGATAGCGGCTTTAGGAACTAAGGTATTTTGTTGAAACAACTGATCCTGCTTTTCACGTTGTTGTTTTAAGGTTGATTCAGGCAGTGCCACATCCGCTAAGGTAATTGGCTGATTGGGGGCAATGTCTCGGATCACATGAGCGCCTGGCAGCAGATAAAACGGCACTTTTGCTCCTGGTGCTAGCGCTGCGGCGGGATGCAGCTCTGGACGTAGCCCTTCGATGTGCCGGTGGTGGCCGCGCATTTCGAGGTGCTGGCCTGCTTTAATGGGCTGGGTTGCCCGCGCTGTTAGGTCAAATTTGGGTGTCGTAGCGTGACCACCGCCGGAGGTTTGACCATTGATGACCACATCGAGAAGTGAAATCGGTGCTTCTAAGCCAAGCAGGTGTCGGGGTAGGTAAATCATCGCGCTATTGCCGCTGTGGCTCAGTACATGGCCTTTATCCCGCAGTAGAGTCCATACATGGGGGTCTTCACAGCGCACGACCACAAAAACGCCTCCTGCAAAGCTCAGTTCATCTGGTCGGCGTAGGCAATTAAACACTTCCAAGCGCTCAATCCCTTGCAGTACCCCACCTTGGCTCTGAATGTCCAAAAGGGTCGGTACTTCCGCTGTGCGCAGTACCATGGCATGAAATTCAGGGCGATCAGGACGTAGCCCCGTGGCATTGGCTACGTTGACCATTTCGCACAGATCAGGTACCGAAATTTGCGGGATCGCAGCGAGTAGCTTGCTGCGTGCTTCCACCATATCGCGCTCCTGGCCTGGCGGTAATTCCCAAAGTTCTTTCAAGCCAGGGGCAGGAAAGTCGGCACCGTTGCAAGTAACGGTGTCGCTTGCCTCATCCCAAATAAAGTCATATTCGCTACTTTTACCTGCAGCAATAATCTCAAAGCCAAGGGTTCTGGCCCAGGTGAGTAGGCCAATAAGCAGGCTAGGCTGGTCACCATCCAACGGAGTGAATAGTCGCCCCTGCTGATAAGCCAGGCGGGTTAAATAGGGGCCAACCACCGATTCGGTCTCTTTGGTGGCAATGCCAACGTGCTTACCTGCGAGCAGAGCAGCTTCTGCATAGCGCGCGCCTACATCAGGTATGCCAGTAGATTCCACTAAAATATCGAAAGGCAGCGCTTGAATTGTTTCAAAGGCAGTCGTGGCGATAAACATCCCTTCTTGCCACGCTTTTTCAGCGTCACTTTTAGAATGGCATACCATTATCTGGCCATCAGAAATGCCAGCATGCCGCAACGCTTCGGCTGCTTTTTCAGGATTAATATCGATTGCAATTCGTGCTGATAGTTTTTCCATTTGGCGCGCTTGTCGCAAAACGCCGCGGCCAAAGTCACCAGCACCCGCGATACAGGCCTCAACCACCTTGCCTTTTTCAAAATATTGTAAGTAGTTCATACGGTGTGGGTATTCCCTTTACTGGTCAAACTGCTGCGATGACATTTTCTGTCGTCATGGCGCTAAAGAGGTGAGCTTTTCAGCAATCGTATGTATGGAATGTAGTGGTATACCATTTTGAAGGTCAATTGGTTGGTGTTAATACTTTGGTATCGAACAGGCCTGTTTTTTATTTATAGTATTGATAAGTATGGGTTTAAAAAACCAGCGTTTTAACGCTATTTGTTTGAAAGGATGTTTTTGGTATGCCATTCTTGGCGTTCGCTTACTATGTGAATATGCCAATGGAAGAAGTCGCCCAGCCAAATCAGCCCGGACTTGTGGAGAAAGTCGCGAATTATTTACGTGAACATATCGTGATGGACCATTTTCAGCCTGGTCAACGTTTGCCCGAGCGAACATTGGCGGTTGAGCTTCAAGTATCCCGTACCCCGTTACGAGAGGCTCTGAAGATTCTTGCTGCGGAAGGGCTTGTGGTGATATCGCCAAACCGGGGGGCCGTGGTGGCGGATGTAAGTCCCGCTGATATGAAAGAGAAAGCGTATGTCTTGAGTGTGCTTGAGCAGGCCGCAGCAGAGCTGACGTGCGCCAACGCCAGTGATGATGATATTGCGGAGTTGCAGGCGCTTCATTATGAGATGAAGGCTTCATTCTTACGACGTGACCGACAGAACTATTTTCGCCTAAACCAAGATATTCACAACCGAATTGTGGCGTTGTCGGGAAATACGACGCTGATTGATATGCATGCCAACCTAAGCCGTCAGCTATATCGTGTCCGCTACCTTTCAAATCAAAAAAATGAAAAATGGGCAACGGCAATGGAAGAGCACGAAGCCATTCTTGCTGCTTTGGAAGCGCGGGATGGTGAACGTGTAGGCCACGAGCTACGTAATCACCTGGGCAAGACATGGGTTAAGTATGCTAATGGGGAGTCGTTGGCTTAGCACTGTTCGGTGTGTAGCACGTTTATTCGGTGAGAGCTCTACTGATGAACTCCAGAAACCGGTGGTCGTTGGCATGGGCAATATTAATGCGCATTGAATTGGCATCGGTGCTGTCGGGGCGCAGTGAAAAAATGGCGCCTGGTGCAATAAAGATGCCTTTTTCAGAGGCACGTTTAGCTAGCTCGGTGGTGGTGATATAGCGCAGGCGGAGTTGACCAAGCTACTTCCTAAACCTGAATAAAATGGCTTGAATACGCAGTGCAAGCATGCGCGAACCTTACTCTGCAGAAGACGAAGGCTCTGGCCGAGTAGCCAGCCAAACGGCAATCAGCATCAGTAGAGCGATCACGCCCCAGCGAGTCCAGCCAGGGCCGAGTGACCAAGCGGTGATCAGAGCACTCAACGCTATCATGCTAACAGCCGCCAACTTAGCGTGCCGGGGGATGGCGCGCTCTTGCTCCCAGGTAACCAGCAGTGGCCCGACATAGTGGCGGGAGCGGATCCAGGCCTCAAAGCGCGGTGAGCCTTTGGAGGCACAGTAAACAGCCATTAGCATAAACACGGTGGTCGGCAGCAGGGGCAGAAAGATGCCTAATACACCGATGCTAAAACTCATCCCTGCCAGCACTACCCACATGAGGCTGATCAGTCTCATTCTTGCTCCCCAATTGGCACACGGTGATGCATATATTGCCCGTTACGTATGGATAAGTATGGACTTATATGAGGGCTTTGCCACTCGACTCGTTGGCTGCTGAAAGCTGTCTTAAGGCGCCAGGGCGAGCAGGGGCTTGCCATGGGGGCCGCCCTCAATGTGCTGAAGTTCGGCTGCGTAAATCTTCGCAATGGTCGCGGGGTTGAGCACCTGGCTGGGTAGTCCGTGGTCAATACGCTGCCCTTGATGCAGCAACCATACCCGGTCAGCGTAGGTGCTGGCGAGATTAAGGTCGTGGAGTACGCAAACAATCGCCATGCGATGCTGTGCGGCCCAGCCGCGTAGTTGCCGCATCAAGCGCTGCTGCTGGCCGATATCCAAGGCACTGGTCGGCTCATCCAGCAATAAAATACCACCATCCTTGGCGGTGGGAGAGCCCCTTGAGAGTAGTTGGCAGGCGCCCCGTGCGATCATCACCCGCTGGCGTTCGCCACCGGAAAGCGAGAGTACGCTGCGCTTGGCGAGGTGGGTTAGATCCAGGTCGTTAAGTAGCGCTGCGACCAGTGATTTGGCCGGGTTACTGCCTAGACTCAACAGTTCGTCGGTTTGCCAGTCAAAGCCGGGGAGTTCCTGCTGGGCGACCAGGGCACGCCGGTTGGCAAGTTCGGCGATGGGCCATTCACGCAGGGGTTTGCCATCCAGATGTAGCTCGCCCTGCTCGGCAGGGCGAAAGCCTGACAGCATGCTGAGTAGCGTGCTCTTGCCCGCGCCGTTGGGGCCGACAATGGCAAGTAGCTCGCCAGGGCGAATTGTGCCGTCTAGTGGGGCGATAGCGGGGGTGGTGGTTAAACCAGCCTGATGGAGCGTTAGCATGCTCGGTTTCTGCGCATCAGTAGGTACAGGAAGTAGGGGCCGCCCAGCAGGCTGGTAAGCAGTCCCACGGGTATCTCCGCCGGGGCAGCAACGGTGCGGGCTAGCGTATCAGCCACGACTAGAAGCAGCGCGCCACCGAGCATTGAGGCGGGCAGCAGCAGCCGATGGCCAGGCCCTAACCAAAGCCGTAGGCAGTGGGGTACCAGCAGGCCCAAAAAGCCAATTACTCCGGTGAGCGCTACACACAAACCTACGCCCAGCGAGGTCGCGACCACCACCCGGCGTTTTAAGCGGCTTGCATCCAGCCCCGCCGCATGCGCGGTAGCTTCGCCCAGCTGGAGCAGGTCGAGTTCACGTGCGCTGCGCATTAACAGCCACAGAGCAGCGGCAATCAGTATCAGGGCTAGCGCCGTGGTGCGCCACAGGGCGTTAGTCAGTGTGCCCATGCCCCATAAACTAAGCTGGCGAAGCTGCTCATCGCTGGCGATAAAGGCTAAAACCCCACCGCTAGCCCCGGCGAGAGTGTTGATGGCCAAACCAGCTAGTAGCAGGGTCATCACAGCGGCACTGCCGCCGCCCTGACGCTTGGCGATGCCAAAGACAATCAAACAGACGCATAAGGCGCCTAAAAAGCCTGCCGCAAACTGACCGTAAAGGCTGCCTGCGCTGCTGTCTTGAAAGAGCACAATCCACACTGCTACGAAAAGCCCAGCACCACTGGCAAGGCCGAGCAGGGTCGGGTCGGCCAGCGGGTTACGAAACAGCCCCTGCATGGCGGCGCCGCTACCGGCAAGCATCGCTCCCACGGCCACGCCCAGCAGTAAGCGCGGCAGGCGCAGCTGCCACCACACCTGCACGCTGAGTGGATCGGCTTGGCCGCGGAGTACTCCCCAAGGGGAGATGCCCAGTGCGCCAGAGGAGGCCGCCCAGCCTAAAGCCAGTAGCAACGCAGCGGTTAATCCGACGAGAACGCGGGTAGTGCGGCTAACCGGCAGCCGCACCCGGAAACGGTAAGTGTTAAGAATGGCTATCATGGGCTTAGCTGGGCAGTGCTGTTTTGAGCGGTACTGTTTTGAACGGAACTGTTTTGGACAGAATTAGCCTGGGCGCTAGTCGGTGCGCCCAATAGCGCTTCAACGTCCTGGCGCAGGGTGAGTAGCTGATCGGGCGTGCGCGGGCCAAAGCCAAGCAGCGCTTGGTCATCAATGACAATCAACTGCTGCTCTCGGCCTGCGGGGGTTAACGCCATACCGGGTAACTGCCATAGAGCGGCTTCGCCACCCATTGCCGCCAGGCCCCGCTCGGAGACAATCACAACCTCCGGCGCTTGCCGGGCCAGGGCTTCGGCACCCACGCTGTGGTAGCCCTGCATCTCGGCGAAGGCATTTGCCAGGCCCACCGCTTCGAGCGTGCTATGCGCTGCCGTGTCGCTGCCCGCCGCACGGGGGGTTAAGCCGCTATGCTGCATGATAAACATAGCGCGGGTCGTCGGTAGGGCGGGCAGGTTGGCTAGCCGGTCAAGTTTCTCGTTCAAGGCGTCTGCTAAGGCCTCTGCCGCGTCGCGACGGTCAGTTAATCGGCCGACGGCGCGGACTTTATCGGCGATGGCATTGAGGGTGGGTGGGGCGTTGATAATCTCTACGCTGACACCGACAGCCGTCAGCTGCTCCAGCACTTCCTTGGGGCCTGCGTGCCCGGCGGCTAACACCTGGTCAGGTTTAACCGATAGGACGCTTTCAGCGGAGAGCTGGCGCAGGTAACCCACCGAGGGCAGCTCCGCCATGGCGGGTGGATGCACGACTGTGTCATCCCGAGCAATGACATTGATATCGGCATCTAACGCGGCCAGGGTTTCCGCGATATCGCCGCCCAGCACCACCCAGCGCTCGTCAGCATGGGCCAGAGGTGTTCCAGCCAGTAGCCATCCCAGTACGACGATCCCCAACAAGCGTGTCTTTACATGGTTGAGGGTCATGCCACCGCCTCTTGGTTGCCGAGCTCACTTAGTAACTGCCTCCACTCGCGACGCTCCACACGGCCCTCCTGACGCTCTGCGTAGAGTTGCAGCACTAGCGAACCTTGGGCATCGAAGGCCTCAATGCTGGTCACGCCGCCGTCGCGGTTGGGTTTGCTGACTTGCCATACTTGGTCAATCGCAGTGTCATCAAGGTGCAGGGTGAACTGCTCGCCAAATAGATTCAGCCAGCCGCGGGCGCGTTGAGGGGGGGGCAATGTGCCGGTGCGGATCTGTACGCAGCCGGGGCTGGCGACAAACAGCATCAACGGCAGCGCGCGAAGGCTGGCGTGCTGAAGCACTGTTTCCAGGGCATTGACGGGCAGCGTTTGGGTATAGCGTCCCTCCATTAACTGGTTGGCCTCAATACGCTCCAGATGATGGCGCTGGAGGAGGGCAAAGAACTGGTGCACATCGCGCATCGCGCCCCACTCGCTAGCGAGGGTCGGCGCTTCGGGCAGTGGGCGCTTCAAGCGAGGCATGCTCTGGGTAAACGCTGGCGTATCCCGAGTGCCCAAGGCCGCTAAGGCACCCCAGGGACGCGGCAGAGGGTTCTCCAGGGCAAAGCATTTGTGAACGGCGCAGCCATGTTGATTGAATATCTGCAGGCTCCAGCGCCACTGCGCCTCTTGAGTACTGGTGGCAGGCATAGAATCACGAATCAGGCAGGCCCAGTGCCAGCTCGTATAGAGCAAGCGTAGATCCAGGCCACCTGGGTCGAGTAACAGGCCTGTTTGTGGCCCGCCGCTAAGTTCAGGGTAGTCGCCGGTTTGCTCTAGCACGGCCAGCCGGGAACGGGTCAACGCTTTAACCCGCCCCAGTTGGGGCAGGTAGGCGGCGATATCGCTGGGCGAGAGCGGCAGCGTCCATACGTCGCGCCCTAAACGAGCGGCCTGCAGCTCGCCTTCACTGATCGATAAGCGTTCGGCAATCTCAATCGCAGGTAGCCGCGGCTGCGCGGCGCGCGCCGCGTCAAAGGCTTCGATAATCGCGATCTGTTGGGATGTAATCATGACGCACCTCTATCGGGTTGACTGCGTGGATTTACCACTGCCAGTTGAGGGTGGCGAACAGGCTGCGCCCATCGCCCAGGCTGCCGTCGGGGCGGTACCACACCTTGTCGCCAATATTGGCAAGGCGCAGCGAGGTATCCACGGCCGGGGTGATTTGCCAAGCGAGATGCACATCGTGCAACCCATAGCCGGGCAGGCGCTCGTCATCGCCCTGCTTATCGAAAGATTGGGCAAAACGCGCTTGCCAGCCCAGGCGGATATCGCTGTTATACAGAACCACCTCGCTTCCCAGGGTGGCTTCCAACGGTGTTTGACTGCCTAGGGGCTCGCCAGAATCGCGGTCTTTACCGGAGACTTCCGAAAGGCCCACAAAGCTTGTGAGTAGCGGGAAAGTGCTGGGCTGCCAGGTCACCCGGGCGTCATAGCCCCATAGCTGGGCGCGCTGAACGTTCACTGCCTGGGTGGTGCCCGCCATGATGTCGACGTGGGTGTCGATAAAATCGTCGGCGCGGGTGTCGAAGTAGCTGGCACGAACCTGCCAGTCGCCCTGATGCCAGACCACGCCGCTTTCCCAGGTGTGGCTGGATTCAGGCGAGAGACTAGGGTTGGGAATCCAGTAATTGTCCGGTGTGCAGAAGGCTGGCCCGGCGCAGAAACCGGCAAAGTGGCGCTCGTTGGCGTAAAGCTCGGATAGGCTAGGAGCGCGGAAGGCCTCAGCGTAGCCCGAAAACAGCATCAAGGCGTCATCGGGCCGCCAGGCAAGACGAAAGCGCGGTGACACTTGGTCGTGGACGCTATCGGATTCATTTTGGCCGCTGGCGTCGTAACGGTCGTAGCGGGCTCCCAGGCCAATATCAAACTGCCCGGCGCCGCCATCAGCTAAATAGCGCCCAGCGGTAAGCGTAGTGTCGAGATAGGCTGACTGGGTATCGATATCGGCTTTAGGAAAGCCATTCGCTTCGCCATCTGGCCGTTGGCGGGCCTGCTCCAATTCGGCGCCGAACACCAGCGTTTGCGAAAGCCAGCCGTGATCCATGGTGTGGAAGCCGTCGCTCTGAAGACCGGCCCGCTCTAGGGTACGGTTGGCCTGGGGCTCGTCGATATCCTGCTGGCTAAAGGTAAGCTGCGAGGTGACTTCGGTGGCAGCGCTGGGCTGCCAGCGGTGGCCCAACTGGACGTTGTTGCTTTCCACATCGCGATCGCGCAGCGGATTGCTGGCATCGGTTGAAAGCTGCTGTGGGTTGGCGGGCTGGGTGGCGCGTTCGTCGTAGTGCTGCCAGCTGATAAATAGCCGCTGGTCGTCGCTTGGCTCCCAACCGCCTTTTAGCAGCAGGCTATTGAGGGCGGCATCCTCTTCGGCTTCATCGCCCCCCGCGCGGCGAATATCGCCGGATTCACTGCGGCCGATTGAAAACAGGCCATCCACCTGGCCGTTGGCGGTATTGCGGCGGCCGAAGCCAGTCAGGCTCCCCCGCATTTCGTCGCTGGCCGTCGCACCGCCTATGGAAAGGCGTACGCCGCTATTTTCGCCGGGGGCAAGCAGGTCGTTGGCATTCACACTGGTGAAGCTGACGACACCGCCCATGGCATTGCTGCCGTACAAGCTGGAGAGCGCACCGCGTGCTATCTGTACTTCTTGAATCAAGCCAGGGTCGAGAAAGAAGTTACCGATGTGGCCGGTGGAGATATCCTGACGAACGCCATCCAAACGTACCAGAACACCTTTGCTGCCAAAACCGCGCATACTTAAGGTTTGGCCATTTCGGCGCCCTTGGCCAGCCACATGCAGGCCGGGTTGGCGGCTAAGCACGTCTTCAACCCGGCTGGCGGTGGCCAGCACAGCATCATCACGATCAATAATATCGATAATCAGCGGTGCCCGTGAAAGGTCCGTAGGTGCTCGGGTGCCGGTGACCGTCACTGGGTTAAGCTCGGCGTCGTCTGCTTGGGCGGTTAACAGTGGAAGCAGCGTTAAAAAGAGGCCACCAAAAGCGCGTGTGTGGTTCATAAGCCAGAGATTTCCAACAGGGATAAGTGGAAGAGGTCGCTGGCTGGGTGCGATGGGCTACCTGGCTGGCTTTGCCGTATAAATCTTTAAATTAATCAGGGGCTGAAATATTAAGAGCTTTAGGCGTTAAGAATTAACTTGCCGCTTTTAGTACGGCGCAACACATAGCGGCGCTGTTCATGGTGGATAACCAACTGGTCTGAGTTGCCAAGTAATTCTTTGCTATTCACCTCGTGGGCCACCTCGCGGGTCGTCGAGGCCGACGTATCTCCCTGGCCAGTGCCCTTAGCGGGTAACTGCATGAGAGAGCAACTCCTGTGTTAATGATAACTATTAGCGTTAATTTAGCAGAGTTGCAGACATCCCTCAATAGGGTTTGGGGAGTAAAAGTGACTAGCATTCGACCTTTCTTCATCTAAATGCAGGCGCTCCGTCATCGTGCTGTCATTAAGCTTCTTTAGTGTCTCCTAACGTTCAATCGTTGACCTACAAACGATCAGGGGGAGACCAAAATGAGTAAAGAGATCGAAGATCATCGCCTGTTTAACCACAGCGGCAACCAACCTTTCGCGGAAGTATTGGCGCGCCATGTATCCCGGCGTGATGTGATGCGCGGTGGTTTGAGCATGGCGGCTGCCTCGATGCTTAGTTTTGGTGGCGCTGCTCAAGCGCTTGCCTCAAGCAGCAGCCAAAAAACACCCCTGACACTGGCGTTTGAGGCGGTTCAAGGATCACGCACCGATGCCGTGGTGGTGCCGGAAGGTTATGTGGCCCAAGTCTTGGTGCCGTGGGGCACGCCGCTGAACCAAAATGTTACCTGGCAGCCCGAGCAGCCGATGACCGCTGAGCGTCAGGCGGAGAGTGTGGGCATGCACCATGACGGCATGGCCGGTTTTGCCCTGGATACCGACAACGCCTCGCGCCGTTTTGTGCTGGCGCTCAACAATGAGTATATCGACCAAGCAGCGCTATGGGCGCCCCAAGGAGGCCCCACTAATGCGGATGAGGGCCAGCGGCCAGCAGCTGAGTCGCGCACTGAGATCAACGCTCACGGTGTCACCCTTGTTGAGGTCGAAAAGAACGCCAGTGGCCAATGGGCGCATGTGCCGGGTTCGCGTTATAACCGTCGCCTCACCAGTGCGACGGTGATGGAACTTTCCGGGCCAGTGGCGGGCAGTGACTACGTCAAAACGCGCTTTTCGCCTGAGGGTACCCAAACCCGTGGTACCAACAATAACTGTGGTAACGGGGTAACGCCCTGGGGCACCTATATTGCCTGTGAAGAGAACTGGCCCAATGTGTTCGTTAATCATGGCGAACGCTTCCAGGACGACGCGCGGATTGGTATTCCCACCGCTAAAAGCCGCTATGGTTGGGATACTTCGGCGGGAGACGCCTCTGAACAGAATGACGAATTTGCTCGCTTCGACATTACCCCGCGCGGCGAGCGTGCTGAAGATGATTATCGCAACGAAGCACGCACGTTCGGCTACCAGGTGGAGGTCGACCCCTATAGTGATGCATTGGCGGTTAAGCGTACGGCACTTGGCCGTTTCCGCCATGAAGGGTGTTGGTTAGGCAAGCTGGAAGCCGGTCAGCCAGTGGTTTACTACTCGGGGCACGATTCCCGCAACGAGTACGTATATAAATATGTTTCTGATGCTGCCTGGGATCCCGCCGATGCCAACCGTCCAGGGGAAGAGTATGATCGTCTTGCCATTGGCAACAAATATTTGGATAACGGCACCCTCTATGTGGCTCGTTTCCATGCCGATGGCAGCGGTGAGTGGCTACCGCTAACGCCTAGTGCTCAAACGCGCGATGGCCGCACGCTGGCGGCGGCGTTGGGGCTAGCCGACGACGATGCGGCAGGTATCATCATCAACACCTGCGATGCAGCGGATTTGTTGGGTGCCACGCCAATGGACCGCCCTGAGTGGGCTTCCGTCGATCCTGCCTCCGGCGAGGTGTATCTCACCCTAACCAATAACACTCAGCGTACCGCTGAAGAGACAACCCCAACTTACACTAATGACGGTGAGCATCTGGAACAAGTAGGTGTTGGTTACGATTTAGCGCCCACCAATGCCGCCAACCCTCGCGCCAATAACGAAGCAGGGCATATTATTCGCTGGCGCGAAAGCCGGTTGCCCAACGCCTTTACTTGGGAAGTGTTTGTGTTTGGCGCGGCCGCTGACGATGCCGATAATCACTCGGGCCTGACAGAAATGAATCAGTTCGCCAGCCCCGATGGGCTCTGGTTCGACGAGCGAGAGGACGGTCAGGGTATCCTCTGGATCCAAACCGATAACGGTTATGATGGAGTAACCGAGTACACCAACGACCAACTGCTTGCCGTGGTACCTAACGGGCTCGACGATATTCAAGGCACCGGCCCGGTAATTAACAGCAGCAACCAGCAGCAGCTGAAGCGCTTTGCGGTAGGGCCGAACGGCTGCGAAGTGACAGGTATTTTTGCCACGCCGGATAAAACCGCGCTGTTTATTAACATTCAGCACCCGGGTAACTGGCCCGCGGATGGTAGTGAGCTAGTGCAAGACGCCACTGTTGCAGCCAGCGGCCAAGTACGCCCTCGGGCGTCAACCGTTGTTATTCAGAAACGCGATGGCGGGCCGATAGGAGTTTAAAAGCAGGCGTTGAGCACAAAGCTTAGTAACTAACTATATGAGATGCTTAAAACGCTATTAAGGGCTTCATTAAAAGCTTCGAACCTGGGAGAGGTTCGAAGCTTTTTTGATTCTAGGCCTGCTGAACTTGCCGCTTTTTCTGCCGGGCTTCTAGCGCGTGAATGGCATCGACCTTCAATGGGAGCTGGTTGGCCCAGAGAATATCTTCTCGACAATGGCCAATATCCAACAGTACGTGGCCATCGTAGGCTAGTAGCGGCAGTATATGGCGGCGGAAAAGCCAACGCCGCCGGTAACGCCACCAGGCCATATCGAGCGTACGAATTAACCTCATCGACGGCATGGCAGGCATGTAAAAATGCAGTGCTGGTGGCTTGGGCGGCGGCGCCAGTTGGCGAGCTTTTTCCCAGGCGTTATGGGCATGTTGGGCTGGGCATTCACACTTCATCGCGCACCTCCTTTTATTCACAACGGCTGTACAGTCAATGGCGCCAGGGCGCTAACTGGGCAGCTGTGATCAGTGATTAATAAGTGGGAGGGTCGCGACCTCTGGTTATCAGCTTGGCGCTTTGCCTTGGATCAATCAAACGAAAAGATCTACACTGAGTGTTAAGATTTTCTGAAAGGTGGGCGTGATGAATCAACTATCGAGCATAGCTCCCAGCCGGGCTGCCTTGCCGCTACTGGATAGCGAGGTGCTGCGCACCTTTGTGACAATTGCGGAGAGCGGCAGCTTCACCCGCGCCGCCCAGCAGTTGTTTCGTACCCCTTCCGCGCTAAGCATGCAGATCAAACGCCTGGAAGAAACGCTCGGGCAAACGCTGTTTGTGCGCGAGGCGCGCTATGTGCGGCTTACTGCCGAAGGTGAAGTACTCCTGGGCTACGGACGGCGGCTGCTTAAGCTCAATGCCGAAGCCGTCACCCAGTTTTTAGCCCCCACCATAGAAGGGCGCGTGGGGCTAGGGATAACCGACGACGTGGTAGGGCGTATCCTGCCCACTGTGTTGGCTCAGTATGCTCGCCCGCACCCGGCGGTGCAGGTCGATGTCGTGGTGGGACGCAGCAAAGATTTGCTCGCCCAACTGGATGATGGAGAGCTCGATCTTGCGTTGGTGATGAGCGTGGAGCCTGGTCAGGCGCCGCGCGGCGACATTGTTCATAGCGAACCGTTAGTGTGGGCGGGCCGTGAGGATGGTGTTGCCGTACAGCGAACGCCACTGCCGGTGACCTTGGCCCAACAGGGGTGCGCGTGGCGCAGAATTACCCTTAATGCCCTTGATCAAGCGGGGATTGCTTACCGAATCGCTTACTCCTGCGACCACTGTGCCGGGCAGGAAGCGGCCATGCTGGCCGATCTGGCCGTGACGGCTTTTCCAAAAAGCTTGATTCGACCACCGCTCAAGCGTCTCCACAACGAGTCACTGCCACCGCTAGGGGATTATCAAGTAGCGCTGGTGAAGCGTGCAGGCAGTGGTGATGCCAGCGAGGTATTGGCTGAGCGGGTGGTGGAGGCGTTTCGTGAGGGGTGAGTGGTAATGAATTATCATTAGCTTTTGAGCGGTAATGATTTTTTAGCGTGATGGTGCTAAAGATTACATGACCACACTCTTGCTTAGTGAGGCCATGTAATAGGGTAACGAAAGTGGTTAGGCAACCTGACTTTCAAACTCGTTAGGAATCAAAAAACCGCGCAGAATTTTCTCCATTCGTTTGCGTGCATCAGCATGCTCAAGGTCAAGAAAATGCCCTGCATTGGGCACGACTTCGAACTCGCATTTCGGCATATAGTCGTCGGCAATCAGAATGTCTTCCGGCGTTGTGTACTCATCCAGTTTGCCATTCACGAACAGCGTCGGTATCTCAATATTACCCAGGAGCTGTTCATAGTCGGTGTCGTTCATGGAGAGTATTTGTTCGATATGAAAGCAGACCTGTTGAAGCTCTTGATCATCTAACCGTGAGAGATGCCGGTAATTAATATATTTTAGTAAGCGGGGTAAGTATTTTCCCACTTCTTCATTAAGCAGGTTAGCCGCGGTTTTAACATCGCCAATTTGAATATAATGGCGAGCACCATTGATATAGCGCAGCATGCCGTCGTTAAGCTGAGTTGAAAATGAGGCTAGCACCGCTCTTCTAATGGAGGTGGGGGATTGCGCCAATGCCATCATGGCGGCATAGCCTCCCCAAGAAACGGAAAGTAACGACGTTGGTTGGTAACGTTCAATCAGAGCTAGGAGGATATTGACTTCATCCTCCTTGGTAATGATGCCACCTACAGGGTTATGTGGTTTTGACTGACCAGCAAAAGGCAAGTCAAACAGGATAACGTTTAACCCGTCACTCAAATATTTGACACAGTTGGTAAAAGAGGCGGTAGTAGCTAGCGCGCCGTTGACCATAATAATACTTTCAGTATTTTGTGGCTGTTGATAGATTTCTACATGCACGCAATGATTGCCTATCTTAACGAGCTCGGTGTTGGCTTTCATGATGTTTTCCTTGCAGTAATTGGGTCAGTTAATGCGAGTCTAGTGCGTGCATGTCTGCGTAATGGGTTCTGAACCTAATAAGTTCATTAGCTGTCACAAGTGTGCAAGTTTTTTAGTATTTCTTTATTTGTGTTTACCTGATTGTTGAAGGTATAGGCGACTGCGTATGTAGGATATTGCTGACAGCATTTGTAAGAGATTCGCTATACTTATGTAAGAAATGTCTTATAAGTAATTTTTTAATACACAGTTGTTAAGTAATGTGTGGTCAAGTGAGATTGGATTAATTAACATTGTTAAATATGACTGATGGTTTTACGGCGATGAACGATAAGTTCAGCAAAAAGGTGAAAGAGTAAATAGATGAGGGTAACGGGAAAAGGGGGGGGGGGAATAGAAGAAAGAGGCAACCCCTCACCTATCTCCAGTGAGGGGCATAACGACTTAAATAGCGACTTGATCAGTACGCGACGCAGAAACGTTGGTTGGTGTTATGTGGGTTTTCCAGCTCATCAATCATGGCGATGGCGTAATCCTGCACGGAAATACGGCTGTTGCCTTCGCTATCGGTGAGTAGCGTATCGCCGCCAAGCCGGAAACTACCCGTGCGCTCGCCGGGGAAAATCTCGGCGGCGGGAGAGAGAAACGTCCACGCTTGCGCCGTTTGCCCGCGCAGCGTTTCAAGAGCCGTTTTCGCCCCTTCCGCCGTGGCCCGGTACTCTGCTGGAAACCCCGGTGCATCTAACAAAAGCTTACCCGGCGCTACCTCGAGCGTCGCCGCGCCACCCACTATCAGTAGCCTAGGCACGGAAGCTTGTTGAGTGGCTGACAAAATCGAGTGAAAGCCTTTGAGGTAATAGCCGTAAACATCCTCTTGGGCATGGCCACTAAAGGCGCTGATAACGGCCTCGGCACCGCGTAGCTGCTCTGCAAGTGCCTCGGTATTTAACACATCACTTTTAACGGTAGTGAGATTCTCCTGTGGCGCTACCCGTTCAGGCCGAGTCACTAACGCCGTCACGTGATGGCCGCGGGAGAGCGCTTCGGTTAATAGGGCGGATCCAATGAATCCGCTAGCGCCAATCAGTGCAATCTTCATAACAGTTCTCCTTAAGTGGGTTGTCGCTGCATTGTCGGACGCTTTATTGATTTGAAAAATAGCGATTAACGTAATTTACTGTTATCGATTTCATAACAGTAGGGCGATGAATGACCACCGCCAACGAGTTCGATTTAAACGGTTTGCCGATCTTTGTCGCTCTGGTGGAAGCCGGCAGCTTTACCAAAGCAGCGGAGCGGCTAGGCTGCACGAAAACCCGTGTCAGCCTGCAAATTCGGCAGCTGGAAACGCGCCTGGGTGTCACGCTGTTCCTACGCACCACGCGGCGGGTTCAGCTCACTCAGGCCGGAGAGGCGCTCTACCATCAGTGCCACCCGCTGTTAATAGATCTACAGGGGGCGCTTGCCAGTGCTGTGAGCGACACCCAACAGCTGCACGGCGAGTTGCGTATCACGGCTCCCGAAGATTACGCCGCCGGGGTGTTGAGCGACGCAGTGGTGGCGTTTAGCCGCTTGCACCCTGCGCTGCATATAGAACTACGTAGCGGCGACCAAGTAAGCGATATGGTGCAGGACGGCATCGATTTAGCGTTTCGTCTAGGCTGGCTAAAAGACTCCACGCTACGCGCCCGTCGAATAGGCACTTTTCAACAGCATGTGGTGGCTGCTCCTGATTATCTGAAACGCTACGGCACGCCTTCACACCCCAAGGCGCTGGAAGACCATGCATGGATCGCTTTTACGCCGTTAAAAGCGCCGTTAACCTGGACTTTCCAGCGACGCGATGAGCGGTATGAGGTGCAAATGAGCGCAGGGTTGGCAGCCAACTCAACGGTGAGCTTAGTCGCACTGATGGTCGCTGGCGGGGGGCTCTCCGTATTGCCGGATATGACCGCGGCGCCAGAGATCGCGGCTGGGCGTTTAGTGCGAGTACTTGAAGAGTGGACACTGCCGGAAGGCGGCGCCTATGCAGTCTATCCGCCGGGGCGGCACATAACCGCCAAAGCGCGCGCATTTATGACCTTTTTTGACGCCTGGTTACAAGAAGAGCCTTAACGGGGTGCTGCATTTAATTCGCTGTCACTGTCATAAGTTAGGTTGGTTTCCCAGCTTTCGCTGCTAACGGCTATCGCTGCATGAATACCGGCGGTATCGCCTGCTTTGAAGGCCGCATAGATAGCTTTATGGTCCTTCAAGGCGGTTTCCGGTAGTGAGCGCATAGAGGTTTCCAGTGCGGCTTCGATCAGTTGCAGCAAGGTTTCGCCGACGCGGATGGTCATGGGGTTATGGGTGCTGTGCAGAATGGCGCGATGGAAGGCAATATCGTGCTTGGAGGTTTGAGCACCCGCGCGGATGGCTTCTTCCATGGCGTCGATACTCTGCTGAATACGTTGATGATCCTCTGCCGTTGCCCCGCTCATTGCTTGAAGCGTGTAAGCCGGTTCAAACATGCGGCGAAACTCCAGTACATCCCGCGTCATGCCTCGCGCCAGGATCATCCCGAACGCCATCGGGTCGACGAGCGGCGTGCCTGGTTCGCGGCGAATCATGGTGCCTTGACCCCGTTTGACCTCAACGATCCCTATCGCTTGCAGCATCTTGATGGCTTCACGCACGCTGGATTTACCAATGCCCAGGGTGTGAGTGAGCTCCGTTTCCGAGGGCAGGTAATCCCCTGGCTTGAGGTCGCCTCGTATAAGAGCGGTTTTAATACGCTCTAGCAGTTGCAGCGCAACTGAACTGCGATCCATTGAATCTCCAAAAGAGGTTGTACGGGTCGAGCTAATCTCGGGCTGGCGTTTAAAACTCATGAGGGCCTCGCGTGGCTCATCGGTGTTTCCTGCATTTTATCAATGCCCTAAGCCTAGCGGCTTAAGACAGCTGATTGCATATATTTAAAAGACATATTCTTATTTTCCATTGTTTTATGTGACTGCCTTGCTAATGGTTTGTTCTTTAGTCTAGTCTGAAATCAGACATCTGATGTCTGTTGTTTGTGACGCAAAGCATAAAAGATGGGAACCTGAATGACCAAAAAGCACATCGTGGTATTGACCACGGGCGGCACTATTGCCAGCAAGCCCAGTGATTCAGGCCGAAGCCAGTCAGGGGAGCTAAGCGGCGAGCAGCTGCTGGATCAGGTAGCGCTGCCGCAGGGTGTCGACGTCACGTTAGAAGTGATGTCGATCCTGCAGAAACCCAGTAATGCCGTCACTCTCGCGGATCTTGCTGAACTCCATTGCCAAGGGCGGAGAGCATTGTTGCGAGCCGATGTGGACGGTCTGGTGATCACCCACGGTACCGATACCTTGGAAGAGACCGCTTACTTTCTATCGCTCACGCTGCCAGCGGATAAACCGTGTGTGATCACCGGTTCCCAGCGGGCGCCTCACCAGTTAGGTACCGACGCCTTTAAAAACATCTGCGATGCCATCGTGGCGGCGGTTAGCCCCCAACTGAGTCAGCTTGGCTGTGTCGTGGTATTCAACGAGTCGCTGTTTGCTGCGCGCTATGCCCGCAAGGTGAGCAGTTTCCAGTTGCATGGATTTGATGCCCCCGGCGCTGGTTCGCTGGGGTATATCGACGGTCAACGGCTCAAGCTTTATCACACAGGGACTGCGATTGAGCCCCCCATTGAAGGCTGGGATGTTCCGCTGCCGCGTGTCGATCTACTGCCCGCCTATCTGGATGCCTCGCCAGCACTGCTGAAAGCCTGCTTAGAGAGTGGCGCGAAGGGGGTGGTGATCGATGGCTTAGGCCGGGGCCACGTGCCACCTGGCTGGATGAACGAAATACGAGCATTGGTTAGCGCAGGTGTCCTTGTAGCGGTCGTGAGTAGTTGCGCTCAAGGGCCGGTGAACACCAGTTATGAGTTTAGCGGCAGCCTGGCTGATTTGGTCTCGGCTGGGGTGATCGCGCTCAACGATATCAGTGCACGCAAGGCAAGGCTTGCACTTGCCTTGCTGCTGAGTAGTACCCCGCGCGAAGCGCTGGGGGATGCGATGGAACGCTTAATGGCGTGAGCGGCCTTTTAACCTTGCTCAACTGCAATAACAGGAAGCTAAAAAGCAATTCCCCATAACTAAATAAGGTGCTGGACATGAAACTAACGCTGACAAAAGCCACTCTCTCCGCTGCTATTGCTGTTGCTTCTCTAAGCGCGGCTCAGCTTCATGCGGCCGACTATACCTTCAGCTTCGCACACGTGTTGATTGAAGAAACGCCGAACGGCCAGGCGGCGCTGCGCTTTAAAGAGGAGGTAGAGGAGAAGTCCGATGGTCGTATCGAGATTAACGTGCTGCCGGCCGCTCAGGTAGGTGGCGACGTTGAAATCATTGAGCAGATTCAGATGGGCCTGGTCGATATCGGTATCCCGCCAACGGCCACCCTGGGTAACTTTGAACCGCGCATGCAGATTTTGGATCTGCCGTTCTTGATTGCCGATTACGACACCATGGTGGAAACCCTGGATGGTGAAGTGGGTCGCGAAATCCTCGATACCCTGAATGGTCATAACATGTACGGCGTCAACTTCTGGGGAGCGGGCTTCCGCCATATCACCAACAATGATCGCCCGATCGAAACCCCCGAGGATATGGACAGTATCCGCATGCGCACCATGCAGGCGCCGATCATCATCTCCACCTATGAAAACCTGGGCGCTAATGCCACCGCAATGGCCTTCACCGAGGTTTACAACGGCCTGCAGCAAGGCGTGGTGTCGGGGCAGGAAAACCCACTGGCCAACATCTATACCATGCGTTTCCATGAGGTGCAGGATTATCTCTCGCTGACCAATCACGCTTACCACGCCTATGCGGCGGTAATGAACCAGGACTCCTGGGACTCGCTGCCGGAAGATCTGCAGGCGGTGATGCTGGAAGCCTTCGATAACGGCCGAGACGCGTCCCGTGCGCTAACGCTGCAGGACGAAGAGACCATCATGGAAGAGATCAAAGACGAAATTGCGATCAACGAACTCACCCCAGAGCAGCGTGACGCCTTTATTGAAGCCAGCATGCCGGTGCACGAAGAGTATGAAGATATCGTCACCACGGAGTTGCTGCATAAGGTCTATGACGCTGTGGGTATCGAGTATTGATCCAACGGGTCGGCTAAGACCTGGCTCCTCTCTTCTTACCCCTGTCAGGGTGTGGATATCTCATGTTCGAAGCGCTCAACAAATGTCTTGATCGCTTGGAAAGTGTGGCGATGGTCGTTTTCATGTCGATTGCGACCATCCTCACCACCATCCAAGTCGTGTATCGCTACGGCTTTAGCGGTTCGCTATTTTGGGCTGAAGAAGTCGTTATTTACTCCATTATCTGTATGAGTTTTATAGGTGCCAGTATGGGTGTGCGCCATGGCACGCATATTTCGGTGGATGTGCTGAATGCCATTGCCTCGCCCGCTGTGAACCGCTGGCTGCACATGATCGCAGCACTGATCGGTATCGTGTTCGCTGGCTTCATGACCTATTACGGCTTTGTTCTCTATTTCAGCACGTTGGATCGCGGACAGTTAACCGCTGCACTTCGCCTGCCGATGGCATGGTTCTATCTGCCGATTGGCGTTTCCGGTGTACTGCTGATTCTGCGTTATCTATGGGTAATCAATGAAGTCTGGAAAAAGCCTCCGGTGAGTCTCTCCGAAGAGCTTGTGGCTGAGTCGGATAAGCTCATTTAACCCTGGAGGGCGACCATGATTACTGCATTATTACCGATCTTTTTTGCCGTTCTACTGCTTGGGCTGCCCATCTTTGCTTCCTTGGCATTGGCGGTGTTTCTTGCCATTGAATTCTTTGGCGCTACCAATCCGGTAATCGTGCCGATGCGCATGTTTACCGGCATGAACAACTTCTCGCTGATGGCGATTCCGTTCTTTATCCTGGCGGCGGAGCTGATGCGGATTGGCGGGCTTTCCGACCGGTTGATCAATCTTGCCAAGGCGTTGGTAGGGTGGGTGCCAGGGGGCTTGGCGGCGGCCACGGTGCTGTCATGTCTCTTCTTCGGGGCCATTTCCGGTTCAAGCCCCGCCACGGTGGTGGCGATTGGCTCGATCATGTTCCCGGCACTTGTCGCTGCTGGCTACGATAAGCGCTTTGCGATTGGGTTGATCGCCACCGCCGGTACCTTGGGGCCGATCGTGCCGCCGAGTATTGCGCTGATTATCTATGGCTCAGTGACCGGTACTTCAGTGGGGCGGCTGTTTGCAGCGGGCCTGCTGCCTGCCATTGTGATTGCTTCGATTCTCATCGCCTACTGCATCGTCTTTAGCAGCATCAAAGGCTATGAGCGCGCCCCTTTCCCCTCGCTGAGGCAAATCTTGGTAGCCTTTAAAGATGCTGCCTGGGGCCTTGGCCTGCCGGTGATTCTGCTGGGGGGCATCTACAGTGGCGTCTTTACCCCGACCGAATCGGCGGCGGTCGCCTGCGTATATGGCCTGTTTGTCGGCATGGTGGTTTATCGCACCATTAACGTAACGGAACTGGTGGGTACGCTAAGAAGCTCTGGGTTGATTTCCGCGACGTTACTGCTGATTACCGCGGGGGCCTCTGCTTTTTCTTGGCTGCTCGCGATTACCGGTACGCCCAGCCAGTTGGCAGGCGAAGTGCTGTCGTGGACCGACGATCCGTTCCAGGTCATGGCGCTGTTTAATGTCGTGATGATCGTTGCTGGCTTCTTCCTCGATAGCGCCTCCGCCATCATCGTGCTCTCGCCACTGCTGCAACCGATTGCGGCCCAGGTAGGCGTGGACCCGGTGCATTTTGGGGTGATCACGCTGATCAACTTCTCGGTGGGGATGATTACGCCGCCGGTAGGGTTGAACCTGTTTGTCGCCATGGCGATCTCCAAGATGTCGCTGCAGGAAGTGTTCAAGGCCTGTTTACCGCTGATTGGCTTGATGCTGTTAGCGCTGATCATCATCACCTATATACCGTGGCTGAGTACCTGGCTGCCCTCGTTAATCTATTAACAGCTGGTTTAATGAAACTAAACAATAAGGACAACGAACCATGAGCAAAACGATTGAACAAGCGGTGGCGGAGCAGAGCCTTACGTTACCGGCGATTCCAAGGCCGCGTGGCATGTTTCTGCCCTGGTCTCAGTTGGGCAGCCAGCTGTTTTTAGCCGGGCAGATTTGTGAGCGTGGCGGTGATGTTCTCTATCCCGGTAAGGTAGGGGCTGAGTTCGATCTTGAAACCGGCAAGCTGGCGGCCCAGGCGTGCGCCTTGAACCTGCTGGCCTCGCTCAGCAATGCCCTTGATGGCGATTTTTCCCGCGTGGTGCGATGCGTGCGCATGAATGGGTTCGTCAATGTGGCGCCGGGCTTTCATGATGTGCCGTTGGTCATTAACGGCGCGTCCGAACTTTTTGTCGCGCTGTTTGGCGATGCGGGGCGTCATGCTAGAACCGCCATTGGGGTAGCGACACTACCCGGCAATGCGGCGGTGGAAGTCGAAGCGATTTTTGAAGTGCGTTAAGCACCCACAGAGGTACGTAAAGCATGCAGGATTCACCCATTTTTCTACCGTTGCGTGAGCAGCGCGAGCGGCTGCGGGCGGGCACGCTGACCGCTACCGCGCTGGCCGAAGCGGCAATCGCTGCTTATCAGCAGCGCGGCAAACACGACCACGCCTACCTCACCTGGAACGGCGAGCAGGCACTGGCAATGGCAAAAGCTGCCGATGCGGTGCTCGCCCAGGGTGGTGATGCGGGAGCGCTAATGGGCATGGCGGTATCGATCAAGGATATCTACGCCGTGACGGGGCTGCCGACTTATGCGGGCTCTTCCCAACGCCTGCCGAAGCGCTGGGAGCGCCCCGGCCCGGTGGTGAGCACACTATTGAAACAGCTGCCTTCTGTGATGGGTAAAACCCACTCCGTTGAGTTTGCCTTTGGCGGCTTGGGCACCAATGCCCATTGGGGAGCACCACGCAACCCCTGGGATGCACATCAGCACCGCACGCCTGGCGGCTCAAGCTCCGGGGCGGGTGTTTCACTGGTGGGCGGTACGGCAAGTTTGGCATTAGGCACCGATACCGCCGGTTCAGTGCGTATTCCTGCCTCAATGACCGGCGTAGTCGGCCTGAAAACCACCGCCGGGCGCTGGTCGACCGAGCAGATCGTACCGCTTTCAAGCACGCTGGATACCCCAGGGTTACTGGCGCGTCGGGTAGATGACCTTGCCTTTGCGTTCGATGCGTTGGATGGCGGCCTTAGCGGTCAGGATGATCGAATGCCAGCAACACCGACGCTTGCCGGGTTGACCTTTGGAGTACCAGAAACGTTTTTCTGGGACGACTGCAGTCCAGGTATCGCAGAAACCGTACGCGGTGCCATTAAGCAGCTGGAAGCCGCCGGGGCGCGAATAGTGACCCTCGAGTTGCCCGGCATCGACGAAGCGTACGAACTCTTCAAGCTGGGCGGTGTGGCTGCGCCGGAATTGGCAGCGTTTCTAAACACCGAGCTACCCGAGATGATTGACTCCCTGGATCCTAACGTCGCCGCCCGCGTTAAAGCGGCAGATGACATGCCTGCCTGGGAGTATGTGCGTCGTCGCACGGTGCTGGACTCGCTTGCCGCCTCTGCTGCCGCTCGCATGGCCGATGTAGATGCAGTCCTTACTCCCACGGTGGCGATTACCCCGCCCACTATCGAGAGTCTTCAGCCCGAAGGTGCCTATCCCAAAGCCAACATGCATGCCCTGCGCAACACGGTGATCGCTAATTTCCTAGGCCTGTGTGCCTTAACGCTGCCGGTTGGGAAAGACGCCGCAGGTATGCCTGTTGGCCTACAAGTGCTGGCGGGGCCTTGGCAAGACGCTAATCTTTTGGCCATTGGTCAGGCGATTGAAAACGAGCTGGGATCAGGCTTGGAAATTCTTGGTCAACCGCCAGCGATATGAGCACTGAGACGGCCTAAGTACTCCCGCCGGTTTGGAGCGTAAAGCCCACATCGTGCTGGCGGCGGTAGACGTTTTTACCGCTTAGACGCCGGATGAGTTCTTTGGCGGCTAAGCGGCCCATCTCTTCTCTGGGTGAAAGAATGGTAGTGAGCTGAGGAGTTACGTGCTGACCAAGGGGCAGGCCGTTAAACCCGGCAATGGCGATATCCCCTGGCACGCTTAGCCCTTGACGTTGAGCCGCCAGCAGGGCGCCTGCCGCCAAGTCGTCGTTGGCAAAGTGAATGGCTTGGGTATGAGGGTATTGCACGAGCACTTGGGCCAGTCCTTCAGCGCCCGCCTGTAGGCTGCCCAGGGTATCTAGTTCCAGTAGTGGGGCGTCGATCCCTTTCTCCTTTAGTACCGCTTTATGGCCTTCGTAACGCATGCTGGCGCGATAATCCTGCGAGAGCCGGGCGCCTACATAAACAATCTGGCGGTAGCCTTTGTCGAGAAGATGGTCGGCCATGCAGCGGCCTGCCGCCACGTGATCCAGCCCAACGTTAAGATCCATGCCTTTGCCCAGCTCCATCACCTCCATAATGGGGTGATCCCAGTTCGCCAGCAGCGTATGGCACGCCTTGTTATGGCGCAGCCCAGCGGTGACCAGTGCAGAGCATGACCAGCCCAGAAAAGTGCGCACCAATTGATACTCGCGGTCTAGATCGTAGTCGGTGTTACCCAGCAGTATCTGGTAGCCCTCGGCTTCCAGCGTCTCCTGCAGCCCCTTGATGACTTCCACAAACACGCTATTGATCAGTGACGGCACGATCACGGCAATCAGCCGTGATCGGGATGAAGCCAGACTACCGGCTACCAAGTTGGGCACGTAGCCCAATTGCTCTACGGCTTGTAGAACACTCAGGCGTGCACTATCGCTGACCTTATCAGGGTTGTTCAGTGCTCGAGATGCGGTAATCGGTGATACCCCTGCCGCTTGCGCCACTTGGCTGAGCGTGACTTGGTCGGAGCTTCGGCGCTGCCTGGCAGGGCTGGGAGAGGCAGCGTTGGGCGAGTCTTTAGACATTGGTCGCACGTCCCTGATTTTCAGCTTGTCGTAACGCCAACAATAATCTAAAACGAATGGTAGCGCTATCATGACAGCGCTACCATTTAGCTTCTAATTGCACTGCGACGAGAGCAACAAACACAACAACGATCTCAGCAACAGTCTCAACAGCCGTCTCAACCACTGTCTCAACAACAAAGAGGTGCCGTTAGGTGAGCCAACACGATAAGCAATCACTTCAAGTAGGTCTTATTGGCCTGGGCGCCATGGGCATGGGTACGGCCACCGCTATGCTCAAGCAGGGCTTTAATGTGACCGGGTGTGATATTTCCGCTGGGGCACGCGATGCCTTCGTGGCAGCAGGGGGGCAAAGCGTAGCCACTCCTGCCGAGCTTGCTCACTGCCATATCGTGTTGGTGGTTGTCGTTAACGGGGCGCAGGTTGAGCAAGTGCTGTTCGGTGAGCAGGGTGTGGTAAGCCACTTGGCTCGAGACAGTCTGATCATACAGTGCGCCACGGTGGCGCCCAGTCAGGCCAAACAGCTTGGTGAGCGTGTGGCGGCAGAGGGCTTGCTGCTGCTGGATGCGCCGATTAGCGGCGGTGCTGCTAAAGCCAAAAGTGGTGAACTATCGGTAATGGCATCCGGGGCAACGGAGGCATTTACCTACGCCGAAGCGGTGCTAAACGCCATGGCTGCCAAGGTTTATCGCCTTGGCGATGCGCCTGGCGTTGGCTCAAGTATGAAACTGGTCAATCAACTGCTGGCAGGTGTGCATATCGCCACCGCTGCTGAGGCCATGGCGCTGGGCATTCGCATGGGGCTCGACCCAGAGGTGATATATGACGTCATTACCCACTCGGCGGGCAACTCCTGGATGTTCGAAAACCGCGTGCCGCATATCCTGAGTGGTGACTACACGCCGCTTTCGGCGGTGGATATCTTCGTCAAAGATCTCAACATTGTGCATCAAACCGGCCGCGAGCTGGCATTGGCAACACCGGTAGCGTCCAGCGCTCTGCAGCAGTTTACCGCTGCCAGCGGTGCAGGTTTTGGTCGCGAAGATGACTCGGCAGTGATTAAAGTCTACCAGCGGTTATCGGGCATCGCGTTGCCAGAAGCTGCCAACGACGCCCAGGGAGCCTAATAAAATGGGGATGGGAGCGAACATCGTACTGGGCGCTATTGCCGATGACTTCACTGGAGCGACCGACCTTGCCAATAACCTGGTGCGCGGCGGTATGCGCTGCCTGCAGGTGATTGGCGTGCCCCAGCAAGAAATCGACCTCGCTGATATCGATGCAGTGGTCGTGGCGCTGAAATCGCGTTCCTGCCCAGTAGACGAAGCCGTGGCGGACTCACTGGCTGCCCTTGAGTGGCTTCGCCAGCAGGGCGCCCGGCAGTTGTTCTTCAAGTACTGCTCCACCTTTGACTCCACCGACCAGGGCAATATCGGCCCGGTGGCGGATGCGCTGCTGGAAGCCCTGGACGCGTACCAGACGGTGATGGTGCCCACCTTCCCGGTTAACGGCCGTACGGTCTACCAAGGCCATCTGTTTGTGGGCGACCGCTTGCTCAACGACAGCGGTATGCAGCACCACCCACTGAACCCCATGCAGGACGCGGATCTGGTGCGAGTACTCGCCCGCCAAACGCCGCACCCGGTGGGCTTAGCCAACCGCGCGGTGCTGGTTCAAGGTGCGGAGGCGACCCGCACTCACTTAACGATACTGGCAGATCAGGGGGTTCGCCATGTGATCTGTGATTCCCTGGATGAGCAGGATCTGGATGTACTTGCCGAAGCTACGGTTGCGATGCCCTTGGTTACCGGCGGTTCAGGGCTAGGGCAGGCGTTGCCCGCCCAGTATCGTGCCCAGGGCTGGCTGGGCACGATCAGTGAGCCGGGGCGTTTATCGCCTGCCTCGGGCGGGGCGCTGGTGCTCTCCGGTAGTTGCTCCCGGGCCACGCTGTCCCAGGTGGCGGATTTTCTGGCCAAGCACCCTGCTGGTGGCTTCGCCCTGGATCCCTTGGCGTTGGCCGAAGAAGGACAACAGCAGGAGCAGGCGCTGGCCTTTGCCCGCAAGCGCTTATCTCAAGAGGCGCCGGTACTGCTCTATGCCTCGGCTGATACTGAAAAGGTTAACGCCGCCCAGCAAGCCCTTGGCGTTGCGCATGCGGGTGCGTTAGTGGAAGAGGCGCTGAGCCAGTTGGCTGTCAAGCTTGTAGATGAAGGCGTTGGCCGGTTGCTGGTCGCCGGGGGCGAAACATCAGGTGCAGTAGTCTCGGCGCTGGGCATTGCCACCCTGCGCATCGGCGAGCAGATCGACCCCGGCGTACCCTGGACCCAAGCCCCTCTAGCCGGTCGCAATGCGCCGCTGTCGCTGGCGCTGAAATCTGGCAACTTTGGTGGCGTCGACTTTTTTACTCGGGCGTTTGAGGTGCTGGTATGAGCATCCACTTGCATCGCCATCCCCAGAACAGTTTACGTGAGCAGATCAGCACTCTGGGGAAATCGCTGTTTGACCGCGGCCTGACCATGGGCTCTAGCGGTAATATCAGCGTGCGCCTGGACGATGGCGGCTGGCTGATGACACCCACTAACGCATGCTTGGGGCGGCTGGATCCTGCGCGAATCTCTCATTTGGACAGTAACGGCCAACTGATGAGTGGCGACTCGCCCACCAAAGAGCAGTTTTTGCATATGGCGATGTATGAGGAGCGCCCGCAATCCGGCGCGATTGTGCACCTGCACTCCACTCACTCGGTGGCGGTCTCTTGCCTGCCGGGCGTAGATCCCTGCGACTGCATACCACCACTCACTGCCTACTACGTGATGCGGGTGGGGAAACTGCCGCTGGTGCCGTATCACATTCCTGGCGACCCCAAACTGGGCGATGCAGTGCGGGGGTTAGCGGGCAAACACAGCGCGGTATTGCTGGCTAACCACGGCCCGGTGGTGGCGGGTAAAAACCTCGAGGCAGCGATCTACGCCACCGAAGAATTGGAAGAAACCGCCAAGCTCTACCTGCTGCTACGGGGTGAAAACCCGCGAGGGCTAACGCCGGAACAGGTGGCGGAGCTGGAAGCGCGCTTTCCACGGGATTAACGACGCACTTAACAATGACGTACTGAACAACAAGAGCACCACGATGATTCGATTAGCCGCCAACCTCAGCATGCTGTTTAACGAGCACGCCTTTATGGATCGCTTTGCCGCTGCTGCGAAGGCGGGCTTTAAAGGCGTTGAGTACCTGTTCCCGTACGCCTATGCCGCCGATGAGTTAAGAGATGCGCTGAACAAGCACCAACTGGAGCAAGTGCTGTTTAATCTGCCGCCAGGTGATTGGGATGCAGGTGAGCGAGGCTTGGCGAGCTTGCCGGGTCGAGAAGGAGAGTTTCGTGACTCGGTGATTGAAGGGCTACGTTACGCCGAGGCGCTCAACTGCCCTCGGGTGCATGCCATGGCGGGGCTGCTCCCGGAAGATGCCGATGCCGCGACCCAGGCTGAACACCACGCCACCTATATCCGCAATCTGCATTTTGCTACGGAAGAGGCGGCGAAAGTTGGCCGAGAGATACTGATCGAGCCGATTAATACGCGCGATATGCCCGGCTTTTTTCTCTCTCGCCAGGCCCAGGCCATGGCGGTATTGGAAGAGGTTGGGGCAGAAAATCTAAAGCTACAGTTTGATCTCTACCACTGCCAAATTATGGACGGCAACTTGATTCTCCACCTTGAGCGCCAGTTCAGCTCCATAGGGCATATTCAAGTCGCAGGCGTACCCGGGCGCCACGAACTGGATGTGGGGGAGGTGCATTACCCGGCCATCTTCGAGCGCTTAAGCGCGCTGGGCTATAGCGGCTGGATCGGCTGCGAGTATCGCCCCCAGGCCGACACTCGCGCGGGGCTGGGGTGGGGCGAGGTGTGGGGCCTAACCACACACTGATCGGCACTATCTGCTCGACTCCCACTGATCGGCCCCAACTGAATGAACAATAACAACACTACAACAGGATCCTCACGATGCATATTGCCATTACCGGTGCTGCTGGGTTTCTCGGCCAGCGTTTAGTCAAGCAATTGCTTGAACGTGGTGAGCTTCGCCAGCAGCCTATTACGCGCTTGACACTGATTGACCAGATCGAAGCGCCGCAGCCTGCAGCGGGAAGTGTTGCTGTGACATCAGTGGCGCTGGATATTACCCAACCCGACGCACTGGATAGCGTGTTAGAGCAGCGACCTGATGTGATCTACCACCTGGCGGCGGTCGTAAGCTCCGCCGCAGAAGCCGATTTGGAACTCGGTATGCGGGTTAACTTCGATGCCACACGGGCGCTGCTGGAAGGCTGCCGGGAGCAGGAGCTATCCGATACTCGCTTGATTATGGCCAGCTCCGTGGCGGCCTACGGCGGTGAGTTGCCGGAGGTACTGGATGATATGACGGCACTCCATCCGCAAAACTCCTACGGTGCACAAAAAGCCATGTGCGAGCTGCTCATCAACGATTACAGCCGCCGAGGGCTCATTGATGGTTTAGTGCTGCGCCTACCGACGATTGTGATTCGACCCGGCCGCCCTAATGCTGCGGCCTCCAGCTTTGCTTCCAGCATCCTACGTGAGCCGCTCAAGGGCGAAGAGGCGGTTTGCCCGGTGCCTACCGAGCTGCCGATGTTTGTGATGTCACCGGGCAAAGTGGTGGCGGCGCTGATTCATGGTGCGGAAGTGCCGAGCGAAGCCCTGGCCTCTTTTCGCGCCTTTATGCTACCCGGCATTACCGTCACGGTAGCCGATATGCTGGCAGCACTGCGCGATGTGGCCGGCGAGAAAGCGCTTTCGCTGGTACGCCATGAGCCTGACCCGCGCATTGAAGCCATTGTGGCGAGCTGGCCGGCGCGTTTTGAAACCGCGAAAGCCAAGCAGCTTGGTTTTGTGGGCGACGACAACTTTAAACAGATTATTGATGCGTTCGTTACTGAACCGTCGTGAGTTCCGGCCTGCCACCCGAGGTAGGCAAAAGCCTGGGGCGACGCTACCAATAGCGTGTGTCGCTCCGCACTCCACCCTCACAACAACATAAAGAGGGCACTTCAATGACTAAGCAACACTTTACAAAGACACCCACAATTACACGCCATGCCCTGGTGGCGGCGATTAGCGGTATTGCTACCGTTGGCATTGCACTACAAGCCCATGCGGCGACGGAAGTGAACCTGGGGCACACCCTTTCTGACAGCTCCCACTACTCAGTGGGTGCAGATGCCTTTAAAGAGGCGCTGGAGCGTTTGTCTGATGGCGAGTTCACGGTGACCGAGCATACCTCGGGGTCGCTGGGCGGCGAGCGGGAGATGATCGAAGGGCTGCAAATCGGCACCGTCGATGTGGTGATTACCTCTACCGGCCCGCTAGGTAACTTCGTTCCCGAAACCTATGTGCTCGACCTGCCCTTCCTGTTTGAGAACTACGACCAGGCGCGCTGCGTGCTGGATAGTGAGCTTGGCGACGAACTACTGGAAAAAATGGGCGATCACGATTTGATCGGCCTGGCTTGGACGGAAAATGGCTTCCGTCACCTGACCAATAGCCAGCGAGAAATCGCCACACCAGCAGATACCGAGGGCCTGCGCGTTCGCACCATGGAGAACGAGGTGCATCAGGAGGCTTTCCGTCAGATGGGTGCTCGGCCAACGCCGATGGCCTTCCCGGAACTGTTCACGGCACTTCAACAGGGTACCGTCGATGGCCAGGAGAACCCGATTACGGTCATCGTCGCCACCAACTTCTGGGAAGTGCAGGATTATCTCTCATTAACCGGGCACGTCTATTCGCCGGCCATCGTCCTGGGGTCGCCGATTCTGCTAGATGGCTTAAGTGACGAAGAGCGTGGCTGGTTTAGGGAAGCTGCTGTCGCATCTGCTGAAGCAACCCGTGAAGAGGTCTCGCGGCTAGAGCGTGAAGGCGTGGCGCTGCTGGAAGAGAATGGTATGACGGTAAAGACCGACATTGATGTTGCTCCTTTCCAGGAAGCGGTTCAGCCCGCCTATGAGATATTTACTTCTGAGTACGGCACCGAAATGCTGGAGCGCATTCAGGACAAAGCCAGCAGTTGCTGAGCGCTTCTTCCTCCCCGGCCTTCGGCGTAGCCGGAGGCCGCTTTGGCATGGTGATCTCTTATGCTAGCGGTATTTCTTCGTTTTGAGCATCAGTTAACCCGGCTTGCAATGCTGATCGCAGTGGTCATGCTGGCGATATCGGTGACCCTCAGCTTTTATCAGGTGCTCACCCGCTTTGTGTTTAACGCCCCCTCTACCTGGACGGAAGTCGCCTCCCGCGCCGCCATGATCTGGTGTGTCTTTATGGCCGCTGCCGCCACCTTTCGGGGCGGTTACATGATGGCGGTGGAGGTCGTTTATAAAGTGGTACCTGTGCGTTTTCTCACTCTTTTAGAGGTGCTCATTGTGGTGTGCTGCCTGCTGGTGCTTGGGGTGCTGATCCATTACGGCATCCAAATGACGATGCGGGTGAGCAATCAAACCATGTCGGGAATGAATATTTCGATGTCGTGGGCCTATGCGGCGATTCCCACGGGTTCAAGTTTTGCCATTGTGGCTGTTGCGGCTCGGCTTTTAGCGCAGCTCAGTGGACGTGAAAAGGTAGGGCCGGAGAATAGCGAAATTACTCCTGAGAAGGCGTTGGTTGAAGATGGCCATCTCCCTAAAGGAGGGGCGCAGTCATGAATATGGTTATTGGCCTGTCGCTGATCATTCTATTCACCTTCGGCGTGCCGATCGCGATTTCGATTATCCTGGCGTCAATTATCGGCATCGAATTCTTTACTCGCTTGCCACTGTTGCTGGTGCCGCAGCAGATGTTTATCGGTATTGATAAATTCCCGCTCATGGCGATCCCATTTTTTATTCTTGCCGGGAATTTGATGGCCGCAGGGGGCATCTCCCAGCGCTTGGTGGACTTAGCCAAATCTATCGTGGGGAAGGTGCAGGGTGGCTTGGCCATGTCCTGCGTACTGACCTGCATGATGTTTGCGGCGGTGTCAGGCTCCAGTGTGGCCACCACCTTCGCGATTGGCGCCATCCTGATTCCGGCGATGGTGAAACATGGCTACCCAAAGCCCTTGGCTGCCTCCATTCAGGCGTCATCCGCTGAGCTGGGTGTGCTTATACCCCCGTCGATTCCTCTCATTCTGTATGGCGTGAGTACCGATACGTCCATTGGCCAACTGTTCCTCGCCGGCATTGGCCCCGGCATATTGATTGGCAGCGCTCTGATACTCTTTCTCTACCTGTTTTGCAAGGTGCGCGGTTACGGCAAGGACGACTATAAAGACAGCACCGGATTTATGATCTCGGTAAAGCGTGCCTGGGTGGCCATGCTAATGCCGGTGGTCGTGATTGGCGGTATCTATGGCGGGATATTTACCCCGACTGAAGCCTCCGCCGTGGCCGTGTTTTTTGCCCTGATCGTGGGAGGTTTCTACTACCGTGAACTGAAGGTCGATGACCTGTGGCCGATTATGCGCCAGAGCGTGATCTCTACCGCCGCCGTTATGTTGATTATTGCCGCGGCCTCGCTATTTAGTTTTCTGCTTAGCCGCACGGGGCTACCTGCACAAATCGCCACCCTGGTCACCAATACCATCAATGATCCTCTGATGTTTTTGCTGGTGGTCAATGCATTGCTGTTGGTTGTCGGCATGTTTATCGAAACTTCCGCCGCTATTCTGGTGTTGGCACCGATATTGACCCCGATTGCAATGCAGTTTGGCATCCACCCCGTCCATTTTGGGCTGGTGATGGTGGTTAATCTGGCGCTTGGCATGATTACGCCGCCGCTCGGCGTAAACCTCTTTGCTGCCTGTGCGGTTGCCAAAATCTCGATCGATCAAATGCTGCCATGGCTGGTGCGCTTTGTGCTGGTGGTATTGGCCTGCCTAATGGCGATTACCTATATGCCGTGGATTTCCATGGGGCTGGTGACTGCTTTTTACGGTTAATTTTTTACTGAATCCTGTCGCTTTTTAGCATTACCCGAACAATGACAATTAAAGGAGTGCGATATGCAAGATGCATTAGTGTTACCGCCTCAGCAGGCGCTGATTGGTGGTGAGTGGGTTGATACGGCCACTACCTTACAAGTAGAAGCACCAGCTTCGTGTGAGCCTTTGGCACGTATAGCACGTAGCCAGGAGGGTGACGTTAAGGCAGCCGTTGAGTCGGCACACCAGGCGTTTTCCGGCCAATTGGGCGAGTGGGCGAGTTGGTCTGCCCGGCAGCGCAGCGAATGGTTGCTACGCTTTGCAAATATTATCGAGGCGCATCACGAGCAACTGGCACAGCTTGAGTGTGCTGATACCGGGAAGCCCATGACTCAAGCCAGGGGCGATATTGGTGCCTGCGCACGCTACTTTCGCTTCTATGGCGGTGCGGCGGACAAGCTCCACGGTGAAACCATCCCCTTTGAGACCGACTTCGCGGTCATGACCCTGCGTGAGCCCTACGGCGTGTGTGCGCAAATTATTCCCTGGAACTACCCATCGCAGATCTTCGGGCGCTGTGTGGCCGCGGCGCTGGCCGCGGGTAACACCGTTGTGCTCAAGCCCGCGGAGGATGCCTGTTTAAGCGTACTGCGTTTAGCGCAACTGGCAGTGGATCATGGCCTTCCGGCGGGTGCACTCAACGTGGTGCCAGGGCTTGGTGCTGAAGCGGGCGCTGCCCTTGCTGCCCACCCAAACATTGATCATCTCTCCTTTACCGGCTCGCCAGAGACCGGCACCCATGTCGCCCAGGCGGCCGCGCAGCACCATGTACCCGTCACCCTGGAACTTGGCGGTAAGTCTCCCCAATTAGTGTTTGCCGATGCGGATATTGATGCCGCGCTTCCTGCGGTGGTGCGCGGCATTATTCAGAATGCCGGGCAGACCTGCTCCGCAGGCAGCCGTTTGCTGGTGCAGCGGGAGATCGCTGAGAGCGTGGTCGCTAACCTCAGCGAGCGCTTCGCTGCACTGCGCTGTGATGCAGGCGAAGCGGATGCTGACTGCGGCCCACTGATCAATGCGCGTCAAAAAGCCAAGCTGGAAGCGCGCTTGGCGGCCGCCGAAGCCGACGGTATTCGCGTGGCAGCAAAAGGTCAGTTAGCCGCAAGCGCGCCAAGCGGCGGCCACTTCGTAGTGCCTCAACTACTCACCGATATTCCCGAAGGGCATGAAGTGCTTCAAGAAGAGTTGTTTGGCCCAGTGCTGGTGGTGCAGGTGTTTGAGGACGAAGCGGAAGCTCTGGCGCTGGCTAATGCTACCGATTTTGGCCTCTGTGCCGGTATTTGGACGCGCGATGGTGGTCGCCAGCTCCGTTTGGCTAAAGGTATTCGCAGCGGTCAGGTATTCATCAATAACTACGGTGCCGCCGGTGGTGTAGAGCTACCATTTGGTGGCGTTGGGCGTTCCGGCCATGGCCGAGAGAAAGGCTTTGAAGGTCTGCGTAGCTATACCCGAATTAAGACGGTTGCTATCAAGCACGACTAATCACCATTAATGGAGCAATGACAATGACAACATCTCGCCAGGTAGGCATCGTCGGCGTAGGCCTTATGGGCCATGGGATTGCCAGCAGTCTGCTGCGCGCAGGCCACCAAGTCAGCTTTCTCAATCACTCGGGCAATCAGCCCGTAGATGACCTGCTGGCCGCCGGTGCTACCGCGTTGAATTCAGGCCGAGAGGTAGCACAGAGCGCTGAGGTGGTGATTCTGTGCGTGACCGGCTCACCCCAAGTAGAAGCGGTGCTATTTGAACCTAACGGCGTTTTGGAAGGGATAACGCCCGGTAGTATCGTGGTGGATTGCTCCACCGCCTTGCCCAGTTCAACAGAAAACGTCGCTGCCAGAGTCACAGAGGCTGGCGGGCGCTTTATGGATGCCGCCATGACGCGCACCCCCAAAGAAGCGGCTGAAGGGCGGCTCAACTTGATTGTCGGTGCGCCGAAGGCACTGTTCGATGAAACGCTGCCTCTGCTGCAGGGCTTTGCCGAAAATATTGCCCATGCGGGCGATGTGGGCGCGGGGCATACCCTTAAACTGCTGCATAATTTTGTTTCGCTTGGGTTTTCTGCGGTATTGGCGGAGGCCACTGTCGCTTCACGTAAAGCGGGCATCAGCGATACCGCCTTGCTTGAAGTGCTTGGCGCAGGCGGCGGCGGTGGGGTAGTACTCGAGCGGCTGCGCCCCTATATCGCTGACAATGACCCTTCAGGCTTTAAGTTTAGCGTTGCCAATGCCAGCAAAGACCTCGGTTACTACCATACGATGACCGAAGACCTCGCCGTGGAGGGAGGTATCGCTGAAGCCGTCCGCAACCTGTATAAATCGGTAGAGGATCAAAGCCTGCCAATACCCGCGCTAATCGGTGTGCTAGAGCGGCGTTAAAACAGATTGTGATTTTTCAATGGGCTGTGTTTGGCCTAGGTATTCCCATACGCCGCCAAAAACACATCCACGGCGCTACTGACCTGATGATGCAGCTCTTCATCGCTGGGGAGGTGGCGAACGCCCATGCGGACTTCTGTGACCAACATGCCTTGCCACATACTGCACAGGTGGCTGGCGGCAAGCGTGGGTGTGCCAAGCGTTAAATGCCCGGTTTGGGCTAGTCCCTCCAATTTCTCCTGCAGCCACTGCTTAGTGGCCCAAGGGCCTGCCTCAAAAAAAGCCTGTAGCAGCTCAGGGTGCTGCTCTCCCTGAGTGTTCATCACCCGCTCAACCGCCAAGACATGGGGTTCCAACAAAAAGTGCACTAAGCTCATGCCGACTTCGATCAATGATTGGCGAACCCCCTCGTGGGTGTCGGGCAGTTTATCTAATCCCCTGCGGATGATTTCGGTTTCGCGACGTATCACACTGCCAAACAGTGCCTCTTTGGTCACAAAGTGGCCGTAGACTGTGACTTTGGAAACCCCCGCTTCCCGGGCAACGGCTTCCATCGTTACCCCCTCTAAACCGTGGCGAAAAAACAGACACGTCGCCGCATCCATCATGGCATCCCGTTTAGCCATATCCTTGGGTCGTCCAGCGCGGCGCTTTGATTCAGGCGATGTATGTTGGGGCTCTGTCATTCGGTGCAATCCGGGCTATTGAGTAAATAAATATTGAACGGTATCGTTCAAGAATAAACCATTTCGAGGCCAACATGGGCACTCCTCTAAAAACTTCCTGGAACCACCGGTTTCGCGGCACGCTGGCGGCGCTGTTGATGGTAGGTGGCACACTGGCGACGGTGTTTTCTCTCTCCAGTCAGCACAGCAGTGCTCAGCAGACCCGCCAGCAAGGCGCTGATAACGCCCTGTTACAGGTGTCGACCAAGGCCCTGGAGCAAGCCGAACAACTGCAGCGCGATGTGCGCTTAACCGGTCGTGTGGTGTCGCGCCAGTCGGTATCGCTGGCGTTCGAACCCGCGGGGCGGGTCAGTGCTGTGTCAGCAGACAGAGGCGATGCGGTTGCACAGGGGGATGTGCTTGCCACGCTGGATACCCGTCGATTGGAAAGCCGCTTAGCGGAGGTAGCTGCACGCAGTGAAGAAGCCCGTGCCAGCCTCGCCCTGGCTCAGCGCCAGGAGGAGCGTGAAGCGCAGCTAAACCAGAATAACTTTGCCAGCCGCACGGCGCTGGATCAGGCCCGGACAGATCGACTGACCCTCCAGGCTCGCCTGGCGGCGCTGGCAGCCGAGCGCGATAGCCTTACCGCCGATTTGGATGACAGCACGTTAAAAGCGCCCTTCGGCGGACGAGTGATCGAGCGCCATGTCAGTGTCGGCAGCTTGGTGAGTAGCGGCACTACCGCTTTCGATCTTATCGATGTCGAGCAGTTAGAAGCGCATCTTGGCCTACCCGCAGCGCTGGCCGCGACGTTTACGCCAGGTGAAGCCGTTGAGCTGATGGTGAATGGTGAGGAAGTCAGCGGTAAGGTACGTGCTCGGCTCCCCCAGGTTGATAGCGACAGTCGCACCCAGACGCTGGTGGTATCGCTGGAAACCCCAGACCATGCCGTGCCCGGCGATCTGGCAGAGCTGCGCTACAAGATCACAGAGCCCGCAAACGGATACTGGGTGCCGTTGGATTCCCTGCAAGCCTCCGACCGTGGCCTGTGGAACGTATTGGTGGCCGAGCCGTTAGAGAACGATCACTACCGTGTGGCCCAGGCCAGCGTGGAGCTATTGCATAGCGAAGGAGACCAGGCCTTTGTACGCGGCACGCTGGCGTCGGGCATGCGGCTGATTACCGGTGGCACCCACCGTGTAACGCCAGGTCAGCAGGTCACGCTAAGCGAGGAAGTGGCCTATGAAGCGCCTTGAGTGGTTATTTAACCGTCGACTGTTAGCGCTAGCCCTGGGCCTTCTCGTTGTCGCCGGACTGTCGGCCATTCAAACGCTGCCACGCGCGGAAGACCCCCATTTGGTGGCGCGCATGGCCACCGTGCTTGCGCCTTTTCCTGGCGCCACCCCCGAGCAGGTCGAAGCTTTAGTGGCGCGTCCCATTGAGGATGAGCTACGCACCATCGCTGAGATTAACGTGCTGGAATCCACCTCACGCCAGGGCATTGCGGTGATTAGCCTTGAGCTTGAGGATGCCGTGACCAATGTAACGCCGGTGTGGAGCCGCGTGCGCGACAAGCTGGCCGATGTCGCCCCTACACTGCCTGACGGCGTGCAAACGCCGGAACTGCTGGATGATCGGGGCTACGCATTTAGCATCGTGGCCGCATTGCGCTGGACACTGGATACCCCGCCCAATCCCCAACTGATGGAGCGCTACGCCGAGCGTTTGGAAGCAGCGTTTAGAAACGTCCCTGGCACGGAGTATACCCACCGCTTTGGCGTGGCGGGGGAGCAGGTAGAGGTGAGGGTTAACCCGCTTGAACTGAACGCCTTGGGGCTCTCCGTCGGGCAATTAGCGGCCACTATTGAGGCAAGCGATGGACGACGTACCGCAGGTGAAGTGGTCACCGACGGCCACCGGCTGACGGTGGGGCTAAGCGGTGAGTTTGATGCGCTCGATAGGCTACGCGAGATAGAAGTGACGACTCGGCAGGGGCACACCGTAAGACTTGGCGAGTTGGCTGAGCTACGCCGGGGCGTGCAAGACCCGCCCGCCGCAGTGGCACTGCTTAACGGCGAACGAGCGGTGTATGTCGGCGCACGTATGGCTCCCGGCCAGCGAATCGATAACTGGGTGGAAAAAGCACAAGAGCAGTTGGCGGTGTTCGCCGATGAATTGCCTGTCGGCATCGCGGTTGAAGAGGTTTTCGAACAGGCCAGTTACACCAACCAGCGCTTAAGTGACGTGGCTGGCAGCCTGCTGATGGGGCTAGCGCTGGTGGTGGCGATCCTGTTCATCACTATGGGCTGGCGCTCGGCGGTGACGGTGGGGTTGGCGATCCCCGCCACGGCTCTGCTCACCCTGGCGTTCTTCAAGCCGCTGGGTATCGATATTCACCAGATGAGCATTACCGGCATTATCGTGGCGCTGGGGCTAATGGTCGACAATGCCATTGTGATGACCAACGCCCTGCGCGAGCGCTTTTTGAAAGGCGATTCAGCGCTTGCCGCTACCCGGGACACATTGCGCCACTTAGCGGTGCCGCTGCTGGCCAGCACCTTAACCACCATATTGGCGTTTATGCCGATTGTGTTGATGCCGGGCCCAGCGGGGGAGTTCGTGGGGCCCCTGGCCATGGCGGTGATGGTCGCACTGGTAAGTTCTTATCTGGTTTCGCTGCTGCTGGTGCCTGCGCTGTCACCCATGCTGTTAGCCAGGGTCGCTGATAAACCTCCAACGCCTCGCAATAACGGCGTCAGTGGGATGCTCAAGCGCGGCTTCCGCCGTACGGTACGCAGCGCGCTGCGTCACCCCTGGGCCGCCATGATCATCACCCTGTGTGTGCCCGTGGGTGGCATGGCGTTGATGCCCACGCTGGATGTGGCGTTTTTTCCTCCCGCAGACCGCGACCAGTTTCACATTGAGGTGCGCCTGCCCCCCGCCAGCAGTATGGCCAACACCGAAGCACTGGCCCATGAAGTCGATGCCATGATTCGTGAGTTGCCGGGCATCACCCGCGTCTCGGCGTTTGTCGGTGAAAGCGCGCCAATGATGTACTACAACGTGCTTACCAATGAGGATAACAACCCGGCATTTTTGCACCTGATTGTGGACACAGCGTCTTTACAAATCACTAATGAACGAGTGCCCGCCTTACAGCAGGCGCTTGATCGGCGTTTCCCTCAGGCCCAAAGCGTAGTGCGCAAGTATGAGCAGGGGCCGCCGTTTAAAGCCCCGATTGAGCTACGTGTCTATGGTGATGATCTAGCGGTGCTGTCATCGCTGGGACTTGAGCTAGCGGGTCTGATGCACCAACTGCCTCAGGTGACCCATGTGCGCGCTGGCATGCAGCGTGATTTGCCCAGGTTAACCCTGGATATCGACCACACCGCACTGAGTGATGCGGGTCTAACGCCGCAGCGGCTAGCGGAACAAGTGGGGGCCGCGCTCTCGGGGCAATCGGCAGGCATGCTGCTGGAGGATACGCAGCAACTGCCTGTGCGGGTGCGCTACGCCGATGAGTGGCGCACTAACGCAGAACAGCTGGCGGCGCTGCGCCTGGTCAGCGATCAAGTAGCTGAGGGACTGCCACTGGCGGCGGTGGCAGAGGTGTCACTCACGCCTGCCTGGAGCGTGATTACCCGCCGTAACGCTGAACGGATGCAGTTGGTACAAGGGTACCTGGTGGCCGACGCTCTTCCGGCGGTCTCCATGGCTCAGTTGGATGCCAAGCTTCAGGCAGCGTTGGCGTCGGGGGCGTTTCAATTGCCCCCTGGTTACCGAATCGAAACCGGTGGTGAAGCCGCCGAGCGAGATGACGCCGTGGGCAAGTTGCTTGCCTCGGTGGTGTTGCTGGTCATAGCCATGGTGGCCACCGTGGTATTGGCATTTAACTCCTTTCGGCGGGCCGCCATCGTATTTATTGCCGGCGCCCAGGCGATGGGTATGGGTATTGTGGCGCTGCTACTAAGCGGGCATGCGTTTGGGTTTGTGATTATCGTCGGCATCATGGGGCTGGTGGGAGTAGCGATTAATGCCACTATTATCATTATTGCTGCCTTTGATGACGATGAAGCCGCCCGCCGAGGCGATATCGATGCCATGCTGGCGGTGATCAGTGGCCCCACCAGCCGGCATATCGTTTCGACCACGGTCACTACCTTTGCAGGCTTAATTCCGTTGATGTTGGCTACCGGCGGGCTATGGCCACCATTCGCGCAAACCGTTGGTTTTGGACTGCTCTTAGCGACGCTAGTGTCGTTTTTCTTTACCCCTGCCCTTTATCGGCTGTGGGTATCGAGATCTGTTGACGTTGAGTCTCATGACTGCACGACTATTTTACAAGGATGAGTAAAATAGAATGTATCAACAATCGGTCAAAAGCGTAATGAAGCGAGTGGATAACGCCCTTTATCTAGTCAAAGAGCAAGGGCGGTATCGCGTTTCAACGGGTGGCCTATTAAAATCGGCGCAGCAGGCTTAAGCCGGGTCGCGATCAACCGCAAACGCTGACCATGCCTGACGAACGGTCATAATTTCCAAGCGATTGATGTTGATATGGGCGGGCAGCGTGGCCAAGTAGTAAAGCTGCTCGGCGATATCCTCTGCTTGAAGTGGCGTCGTACCCCGGTAAAGTGCATCCGAAGCGGCCTGGTCGCCTTTAGTTCTGACCAGCGTAAACTCGGTTTCTGCCATGCCGGGCGCCAGGTCAGTGACTCGCACGCCAGTACCTAACAGATCGCAGCGTAGGTTGTAGCTGAACTGCTGAACAAAGGCTTTCGACGCGCCATACACATGCCCGCCAGGATAAGGCCACTGACCCGCCACCGAGCCGAGATTGAGAATACTCGCGCCTTTACCGGTTTTCAGCAGCAGCGGCAGCGCCGCGTGTGTCACATTGACCAACCCCGTGATATTGGTGTCGATCATGGTGTGCCAATCCTCCAGCGCCACCTTTTGCGCCGGTTCCGGTGCCAGGGCTAACCCCGCATTATTGATTAAACACGTCAGCGGCAGAAACGTTTCCGGTAAGTTGCTAATGGCATCAGTCACCGCATCACTATCGCGGACATCCAGCGCCAGTGTTAGCACGGGCACCTGCTTGGAAAGCTCCTCCTCAAGTGCTTTGAGGCGCTCTACGCGTCGCCCGGTTAAAATCAATGACCAGCCCGCTTTGGCAAAGCGCTGGGCAGCCGCTTTACCAAACCCTGACGTCGCTCCGGTAATAAGTACGCTAGGCATTGCAATTTCTCCACGTTATTCAAGCTATTTAAAGGCAAATAATTAAAGGCGATGGGCGCGTTCTTACATCACTGTAAGCAACGCTGGTTCAAGCCTTTAGGGCCAGTTCGTGCCTGTTACTGTGACATCGCTGTTTTCCAATGCGTCTGTCCCTTTGGCACGTAAAGACTGGCCCTACAGCCTAAACGGTTGACTCACTAGGCTGGCAAGCACGCTATTTCTTAACGGATTACTTAAGGTGCTTGCTATGAATACCAATATTGCCGCTTCACATCCACCCGAAAGCGGTGTGGATAATACTTATGTACACACCTTAGATCGCCAGTATGTGTTCCACTCCTGGGCACAGCAAGGCAGTTTAGACCCCATGGTGATTGCAGGGGCTGAAGGGTGTCGCGTATGGGACTATGTGGGGCGCTCGTATCTGGATTTTAGTAGCCAGTTAGTCAATACCAATATCGGCCATCAGCACCCCAAAGTGGTGAGCGCGATTCAAGCCCAGGCCGCGAGCCTGTGTACCATTGCCCCCGCCCATGCCAACTTGGCTAGGGGCGAAGCGGCCAAGCGCATTATCGCCAAAGCGCCCGCTGGGTTTAGTAAGGTGTTTTTCACCAATGCGGGCGCGGATGCCAATGAAAATGCCATTCGTATGGCGCGTCTTTATACCGGGCGAAGCAAAATACTATCCGCCTACCGCTCCTATCACGGCAACACCGGTTCAGCGATTGCTGCCACCGGTGATTGGCGGCGGGTGCCCAATGAGTATGCCAGCGGCCATGTGCACTTCTTCAACCCTTACCTTTATCGCAGTGAGTTTTGGGCGCGCAATGAAGAGGAGGAGCGTGAGCGGGCGTTGCAACACCTGCGCCGGGTAATTGAGTGCGAAGGTGCTAATGCGGTCGCGGCCATCCTGCTGGAAACCATTCCCGGTACGGCTGGCGTACTGTTACCTCCGAAGGCGTATCTTCAGGGCGTTAGAAAACTCGCCGATGAGTTCGGTATTGTACTGATTCTAGATGAAGTGATGGCTGGCTTTGGTCGCACAGGGCGCTGGTTCGCTTTTGAACATTACGACATGGCGCCGGACTTAATCGTCTTCGCCAAAGGGGTGAACTCGGGCTATGTGCCTGCCGGGGGCGTGATTATCTCTGAATCCATCTCACGCTATTTCGATGACCACTTCTTTGTCGGCGGTCTGACGTATTCCGGCCACCCGCTGGCAATGGCGGCGATAGTCGCGACCCTGGATGCGATGGAAGCAGAGGGCGTGGTTAAAAACGCTGACGCGGTGGGTAATGGCCCGTTAGCCGCAGGGTTGCAACAGCTTGCCGAGCGATACGCCATCATTGGAGATTGGCGGGGCGTTGGAGTGTTTCACGCTTTAGAGCTCGTCAGCGACCCGGTTTACAAAACACCACTGCCAGGGGCGGAAGTGTTGCAACTCAAGCAGCAATTAATGGAAAACGGACTGCTGGTCTTTACCGTTGAGAACCGCATCCATGTGGTTCCGCCGTGTATCGTAACGGCCGCTGAAGTAGAGGAGGGTTTAGCCATCTTGGATCGCGTGTTGAAAAACTGTACGGCATCACGCTAGATTGGTTTTTAAATGCCCGTTTTAAGTGCCCGTTGTTAAAGTACCCGTTCTCAAGTGCTTAGAGCGTTATCGTAGGCGAGGCCCAGGCGCTGTATGCCTGGGTCGATACGCTCCCTCTCGATGGCGCCAAACCCTAGCCGGAAAAAGCGCCGCGGCGGGGCGGCATCGAAGAAGTGCTGGAAGCCGGGTTCAATGAGCACACCCCGCTGGGCGGCATGCCAGGCTAGCCGCTGAGTGTCGATGCCCGCATCCGCTTCCATCCAGAAGGCGCTGGAACGACTGCTGCTGTGGCTGAGGCAGCCGGGCAATGCCTGATCAATAGCGAGCCGCATCGTGTCGCGCCGCCGGTCGATCTCCTCCACATGCAGTTTGAGGTAGCGCTCGTAATAGCCTTGAGAAATAAACTGTGCCAGCTGGTGCTGTAACGCGGCGGGTGGGTGACGGTACATCATACGGCGCAGCGCTCGCAGCTCGTCGATCACCTCGGCATCGGCCACGACATAACCCATGCGCAGACCAGGCGAGAGCGCCTTGGATAAGCTGCCCATGTAGATAATTCGGGCGCTCTGCGCGCTGGCTTTGAGGGCTGGCAGTGCGAACTGGTCGCCATGAATCTCGGCGTCGTAGTCATCCTCAATCACGATTTGGTCGTGATGGGGTAGCTGGGCCAGTAGAGCTTCGCGCCTCTCGCGGCTCATGGTCACACCTGTGGGCACCTGATGACTGGGCATGACGTACAGATAGTCACACTGCTGAGACCCCTCAAGACGCATGCCTTCCGTATCCACGGTTTGCAACTGCAGGCAGGCACCGCGCTGGGCAAACACATTCATTGCTTCGCGGTAACCGGGAGATTCTAGCGCCACGCGAGTGCCCCGATGGCAGAGCAGTTGCGCGATCAGATAGAGTGCATTTTGCGTTCCCATGGTGATCAGAATCTCTTCTGAGCGAGCAAAAATTCCCCGGCGCGGCAAAATACGTTTGCGCAATTGCTCAATCAGGAGCGGGTCGTCCTGGTCAATACGATCGCGCAGCCAGGGTTTATCGCGTTGCGAACTCAATAAGCGCCGAGAAACATCTCGCCACTGGGCTAACGGAAAAAGTCGCGTATCTAACTGGCCGTAAATAAACGGGTAGGCATATTCCGACCAATTACCGGGTTTGAGAATGCCTTGGTAGTTAGTAGGGCGCTGAGTAATGCGTTTGTGCCAGTTTGGTGCGCTTACGGCGTCGTTACAGGGGTCGGTTAACGCTGTTAGTGATGAACTAAGCGTTGATTGAGGGTCGCTATAATCAGGGTGTAAATAGTAGCCGCTACGAGGGCGACTTATTAAATAGCCATCCTCGACCAGCTTTTCGTAAACAATCGCCACCGTATTACGCGAAATACCCAACTGCTGCGAAAGTTTGCGGCAGGAGGGGAGCGCGTCCTCGCTGGGTAAACTGCCCATACGAATCGCTTCCAGCAGCGTTTTGCGTAGTTGTTCTTGCAGGCAGGCGCCAGCGTTAGGGTCGACCTCAAGACACAGTGATGTCATGCACATCTCCTCTTTAAAACCCTGGCCGTCTATCCCATTCACTCAAGCATCTCTCCTTAAACAAAGCATCTTTCGTGCCAGCTCTGTTGTTGGCAGTGGCTATCGGTAACTGTCCTTTTAATTTGCGCTAACTGGCTCTAATCGCAGAGAGGATAAAAATCTAGGGTGAAGTCAGCTTCTGCATATCGCCCAACTGTTTGCAGACCCACTGCAAACGCAAAGGCGAGCGATGTTTTGACTGCTTTTTCTAAAACCTATTTTTTAAAAGCGTATTTTTGAAAACCTAGGGGATATCAGACGATGAAAAAAATAGCTGCCTTAGCCTCCGCAATAAGCATCGGCGCGCTTGCTTTAAGTGCGTCACTGACCGTTTCCGCTGCGGATTTAGATGAAATAGAGAGCCGTGGCTATATGAGCGTGGCCACCGAAGATAACTACGCGCCGTTTAACTTTATGAGTGGCAGCGACCCCGATGGCTTTATCAAAGATATATTGATTGAACTGGAGGAGTACGCTGACTTCGAGATCCGCCAGGATATTTTGCCTTGGACGGGGCTTTTGGCCTCGGTTTCATCGGGCCAATACGACATGGCACTTACCGGCGCGTCGGTGACCGACGAACGCCTGCGGGTGTTTAACTACGCGCCGCCGTTTGCATCGGCACAGCACTTTTACATTAAGCGGGCAGGTGATGACCGTATCAACAGCATTGAAGACTTAAGTGGTATGACGCTGGGTGTTCAGGCGGGCAGTGCACTGCTATCGCGCCTGCCAGAGTTGGAGGTCATGCTGGAAGAGAGTGGTGGCGAGCTGGGCGACGTAATGCAGTATGAGGCCTATCCAGAAATCTACGCTGACCTGGCCAACGGTCGTGTCGATTACGTGATTAACTCCATCGTGCCGGTTAATGACCTGATCAGTGAACGCCCTGACGTATTTGAAGCCGGTCAAGCGGTCTCCGGTCCTGGCTATGTTGCCTGGCCGATGCCTAAAGACAGCCCACAACTGCTGGCCTATATCACCGACTTTATGAGCCACCTGCGTGATTCTGGCCGCCTGGCCGAGCTGCAGGAAAAGTGGTTTGGCGAGTCCTTTGATGACCTGCCGACAACCCCTATCACCTCAGTGGAAGAGTTCCACGAAATGGCCGGTATGTAAGCCATCACATTCGCCTGCCGCCCAGCCTGGGCGGCGGTTTTCTTATCGCGAATTAGGGGGTGAGCATGGACAGTAGCGCATGGGGGCTTCTCATCCAGGGCGCCTGGACAACGCTTTGGATATCCGGCATCTCCATTGCCATCGGTGTGGTAATGGGGCTTTTGATTGCATTGCTTAGGGTGGCCAAAATTCCCGTTTTGCATCAATTGCTAGGCGTCTACATTAGCTTGGCGCGGGCAACGCCGCTGGTGACGCTGGTGCTGTTTATCTTCTTAACCGCGCCGACCATGGGCGTTAACCTCAACCGCAATGTGGCCGGTATTATCGCGTTAACCCTCAATACCACTGCTTTTAACGCTGAAATCTGGCGCTCTGCCTTTAACAACTTCTCCAAAGAGCAGCGTGAAGCGGCCCTGGCCATCGGTATGACACCGTGGGTCTATTTCCGCCGTATTATGCTGCCACAAATCACCATTACCAGCCTGCCGGGCTTGGTGAATGAAATGTCATTTCTGATTAAAGGCAGCCCCGCTATTGCGGTCATCGGCGTCGTCGACCTGACCCGTGTGACCAACCGTATTTCGGCGGTGACCTACGACCCACTGCCACCCATTTTAGCGGCTGCGGCGCTGTATATGCTGATTATCAGTCTGTTGGTGTGGTTTCAACGTGTGGCTGAGCGTAAAGCCAGCCGGCTGGCCGTTTAAGGTGGTCGTTTAGGGAGTCTCTATGAGCAACTGGGAAATTCTTTGGTCATCTTACGATGTGTTTTTAAGTGGTTTTTATAACACCTTAAAGCTATTTGGTTTATCCGCTGTCTTGGCTTTTTTAATGGGCAGCGCCATGGTGTTTTTATTGGAGGGTTCCCGCCCACGGTTAAAGGTTCCGCTGCGGATTTTTATCGATGGCATGCGTATGCTGCCATTTTTGATCCTGGCCTACCTGCTCTATTACGGCTTACCTAGTGCAGGCATCCGCATGAGTGCCTGGACGGCCGGGATTATCGCCCTGGTGATCTACCATGGCGCATACTTCGCGGAGATTCTGCGCGGCTGCCGCGCTACCTTCGCCCAAGGGCAGGTAGAGGCAGCAATCGCCCAAGGGTTCTCGCAGCCCCAAATGTTTATGCGCATTATCTTGCCGCAGCTGATTTTGAAAACCCGCGGCTTATTGGGTAATCAGTTGATTATCCTACTCAAAGACACCGCCTTTCTGGTGATCATCACCGTGCGCGAACTCACCGCGGCGGCGAGCAGCCTGTCGAGCACCTACTTCATTCCCATGGAAGCGTTCATCGTGGTGATCGGCTTCTACTGGCTGATCAGTATTGGTTTAGAACTATTTATCAAAATGATTGGCCGTTTTGGCGCCAAGCGAGGATTCGAAAATGCCTGAGACCGCCGCTGTTAGTATTCGTAACCTTTCCAAAAGCTTCGATGGCATTGAGGTGCTGCGGGATGTATCGCTGGAAGTTCAGCCCGGCGAAGTGGTGAGTATTTTGGGCTCATCGGGTTCGGGTAAATCTACCCTGCTGCGCTGCATTAACTGGCTTGAGCAACCCGACCGGGGCGACATCCGTATTGCCGGTGATCGTATCGGCGTGAGTGACACTGGAAAACCCATGTCGCGCCGTGAGCTGGCAGGCATGCGCGCGCGCTTGGGCATGGTGTTCCAGGGCTTTAACCTCTGGCCTCACCTGAGTGTGCTGCGTAATGTCACCGAGGCGCCAATTCATGTTCAGGGGCTAAGCAAAGCCGAGGCTGACGAGCGAGCCATGGCGCTGCTCGAAAAAGTCGGCATGGCCGACAAGCGTGAACAATATCCCTACACACTCTCTGGTGGTCAGAAACAGCGGGTAGCGATTGCGCGGGCACTCGCCATGCAGCCTAAGGTGATGCTGTTCGATGAGCCCACTTCAGCCCTCGACCCCGAGCTGGTGGGGGAAGTGCTTGGGGTGATCAAAGACCTCTCCAAAGAAGGCTACACCATGGTGCTGGTGACCCACGAAATGGAGTTTGCCCGGGCAGTCTCCGATCAAGTGGTCTTTCTCGACAAAGGCATCATCATTGAAAAATCCCACCCCAGCGAGTTCTTTGAGAACCCTAAAACCGACCGAGTACGGCGCTTTCTGGAACTTGAAGCGCCTGCGGTGTGAGCACACTGAATCTGGCGCTGGCTAGATCATTACCCCAACTGCCTGCGCCAGCGGCTCTCTATGGTATCCAGCTCTGCCGGGCCGTACTGTGCATGATCATGCGGCCCGTAGTAGGCCCATAATTGATCGCCATAATCGAAGTGCCACCACTCGCTGGGCAGGTTGGTGAAGCCTTGTTGTTGCAGGGTGTGATAGAGCAGGCGGCGGTTATCCCGCGCCTTATGTTGCTGCGGGGTAAGCATTTCCAGCTTTTCGAAATAGTCGCTATGGGAGGCGGGAAGCGCCTCGTCAAACAGGGTGCCCATATCCAGTGGCAGGCCATCGGCATCACAAAGCGTGACATCGACGGCGCCGCCGGTGAGGTGCGGGCTGGGGGCTAAAGGGTCGCGACTGGGTACCGATACGAACTCTCTTGTACGCTCCAATAGCTCCGCGTCGCTGAGGTCTGGATGGTGGTGGTGGATGGCTTCATGCAGGGTATCAAACAAGTACTGCTGCACCCGCCATGGCCGCCAGCCATCCAGTACGATCAACCCGATGCCCTCGGGTAAGCTACGTGCCGCAGCGAGTAGCGCCCGATAAACCCCCTCACGAACGAAACACTCCGGCACCGCACCCGGAATACCCAGCCGAGCATAGGCGGGGAACACGCTGACCGGTGCCGGGGCGAGGCTCATCGGTACCAAGCGCTCGCCGTTATCTTCAATAGGCGCGCGGCGCAGCTGTTCCCAGCAGGGAGCTGAATGGCTGGGTATAGGCGGCAAGGCCTTCAATAGTGTGCTCAAAGGCATTATGTTATCCAAGCAGAGTGTTATCCAAGCTGGTTATTAAAACTAGTTGTCAAAACTGAGTAGGCAGCCACAGCGTCAGCGATGGAAAAAGGATTAATAGAATAAGCACCGCAATCGCCGTCAGCACAAAGGGCCAAATGGTTCTAAATAGCGACACTATCTCAAGCCGACTAACCGCGGCGGCCACGAACACACAGGCGCCCAGCGGCGGCGTGATTAAGGCAATGGTAATGTTTAGCGTGATAATGACGCCCAGATGGATGGGGTCGATACCTGCCATCATAGCCACCGGCGCAAAGATAGGCGTCAGTAGCATCAATGCCGACACCTCCTCCATAAACATGCCCGTGATGAAGGTGATCGCACTAAGCAGCAATAAAATAACCACGCTATTGTCCACGTAGGGTGATAGCAGGGATACAAACTGCGCAGGTACTTGCGCATAGGAGAGCAGCCAGCTAATCGTCGCCGAGGCCGCCATGATGAGAAAAATCGCCGAGGTTAAGCGTGCCGTATCAAGGATGGCTTGCCAGCACTCTTTAAAGCGTAACCCTCCCAGCACAAAGCCACATAAGGCCACATACAGCGCTGTCAACGCGCCCGATTCTGTAGGCGTCACAAAGCCCAGCACGATGCCAGCAACAATAATAAAGGGAGCGATAAGCGCGGGCAGAGCGGCCGCGAAGGCTATGCCAAGTTGGCCGATTGAGGGCAACTGGCCACTTTTGGGTAATCGGTGGCGCCAGGCATACCAGGCGTTCATGCCCATAAAGGCAACCCCCAGCAGCAGACCTGGTACTACGCCCGCCAGAAATAGATCGCCTACTGAGGTGTTGGTCAGTGAGGCGTAGAGGATCATAAAGATACTGGGTGGAATAATCGGGCCGATCAGCGAGCTACCGGCGGTCAACCCAGCGGCAAAAGCCCTTGAGTAGCCCTCCTTCTCCATGGCAGGTACTAACAGCGACCCCAGTGCCGAGGTATCCGCCACCGCTGAGCCATTGACGCCTGCGAAGAACACGCTCGACACCACGTTGACGTGGCCCATACCGCCCCGCAAGTGCCCCACTATCAGGCGGGCGAACCCCATCAGGCGCTCGGTTAAGCCGCTGACGTTCATCAGGTTGCCAGCGAAGATGAATAACGGAATAGCCATCAAGGAGAACACATTGATACCGCCAAAGAATTGCTGGGGCAGCATACGTGGAATCATTGAGGGGTCGACAAACAGAAAGCCTACTATCGCCGTGGTCAGCAGTGCGATGAACAGAGGAAGCCCAAGCAAAACGTGGCCGAGGAAAACCGCCAACATAGTCACAATCATAAGGTGTCCTCGACAGTTTTAAGTGGCGCGGGGCCATAGAGAAGCGCATGCCAAGCCAGTAATAAAAAGCCAACGGGTAGCGAGAGGAGGGGCACCGTGCGGCTAATGCCAAGCCCTGAGGTGGTAAACATGCTGACCGAGAGTGCATAGCGATAGCTGACCCAGGCACCCCCCGCTGCAATCAGCAGGGTGAGCAGCCACTGGTACACGTTCAGCAAACGCGCGAGAGGGGGTGGCAGTAGCTTCTCCAACAGACCAACGCGCATGTGACCCCCTTCCGACCAGACGGTGCCAGCCGCGAGCATCACGGTGGCGATAATCAAAAATCGCGATATCTCATCTGTCCAAATAGGGGCACCACCGGCGATGTAGCGGGCAAACACCCCATACAATATGGCCGCAACATTGAGGGATAGCAGCGCGCCCGCCAGGGTTAGGGACACCGGGCGGCTGATCGCCAGTAGACGGGATCGAAACGTATTAAACATGGCAGCCTTCCAGGAAGCACAGAAACGTTAAGCACTAGAACATGCAGTACTGGAATATTAAGTACTGGAAATAGGGGGCCGGTAAGGTACCAGCCCCTGTTGTTAACAGCCGTTAGTCGAGCAGTTCGCTCATGCCTGCATCTTCCAGCGCCATATCGATCCAGCGTTGCTCGATATCACGTTCTTCGAGCCACTCAAGATAGGCGGGCTGGCCAATGTCGCGGAAAGCGGTGAGCTCCTCTTCAGAAGGGCGAATCACTTCCATACCTTGCTCTTCCAGGTAGGCGATACGTGCCTCGACCTGTTCCTCGTTGTGCTCACGGGCATTGTGATTAGCTTCGGCGACGGCCTCCATAAAGGTGCTGCGAAGCTCATCGTCCCAACCTGCGATCATGTCGCTATTGCCCACCAGGAACTGATCGGAGTATTGGATATTGGCTAGGGTCAGGTAATCCTGCACTTCGTAGAGGCTGCCCAGGATGATATACATCGGCGGGTTCATCTGGCCGTCGGCCACTCCTGTACGCAGTCCCATGTAGGTCTCTGTCCAGGGAATGGGAGTGCCGGAGGCGCCGAAGGATTCATAGAGGGCTACCTGGCTGGGATCCATGGCCCGGAAACGCAGCCCTTCGAAGTCGTCCGGGTGGCTGATAGGCCGTTCATTGTTGGTGAATGCCAGGAAGCCCCCCTCTTCGACGACCGCCAGCATATCGATACCGGCACGCTCCTGCAGAGCACTGCTGACTTCCTGCCAATACTCTCCTTCATCGAAGAAGCTACGTGCTGCCGCAAAGTCGTCGAACAGAAACGGAATAGCGCTGACGAAGATCTCATCAACGAGAGGAGAGACGCCTGCAAATGACGCCACGTTGAGCATGGGCGTATTCATGGTTTGTTCCATGCGCTCCTCTTCATCACCCAGCATGCTATTCGGGTAGAGCTCAAGCTGTATCTCACCGTCAGTTTTTTCGTCTACCAACGTTTTAAGGTTCTCTGCAAAGACGTGGACAGCATTCTTTTCGGGATCTGGGGCACCGTTGTAACTCAGATTAATGGTGGTGGCTGCAAGAGTGTTTCCTGCCATCATGGCAGAGCCAATCAGGCAAGCCGAGATGAGTCGTTTGGGTAAAAAGTGCTGAGTAAACATCGTAAGTCTCCTGGTTTATTGTCGTGAGCTATGAGGCGCTAAGGGCGCGTTATTGGATTTATAAGGAGTGCTTACTAGAAGACTATGTATTGAGGTGTTGACTATGCAATACCTAAACTGTGGCTTTTATTGCAACAGTCGTGGTGCATCGGCGGAGAAAAAGCGCATGCCTTTGTGCAAATGATCGATGCAAGTGATTGAGGCGACCGGGAGTTCCTGCCCTTTCAGGCTAACAATTTGTGCCCGCGTACCGTTCATCACCGGGTACTGCATGGGTAGTGTGAAGATCTCACCGCGCTCAATCTCATCCGCTACGGTGAGTTCGGGCATAAACGTAACGCCGATGCCTGAGCGGACGAAATTCTTTAGCACCGAAACAGAGTTGGTATGCAGGCGTGCTTCAAGATGAATGCGCTCCTGGTGGGCCACCATATTGACCATTTGCCGCATACCAAAAGGATTGTCCATTAACGCCAGGGGCCACTCCTTTAAGTCATGCAGCGTTACCGGGCGGTTAAGATCACTTAGTGGGTGATTGGGGGGCACAATAACATCGAGCGGCTGGCGTGTTTCCACGTGGCAGAAAAGTTGCGGGTCTACCGGCGGTGCATAAAGTAGCGCTATATCCACTTCACGATCTTTGAGTAACGACATCGCTTCGTTGACACCCGCCATGCGAATTTCGACATTGATACCTGAAAACGCTGACATAAAAGTGCCTAGCGGTGCGGCGATCAGGTCAGCGATAAACCCTTCTCCCACGGCAATGCGAACTTCCCCTTTCGCTAGACTTTGAAGTGCCATTAGCTGGGAGAGCACCGCTTCTTCTGAAGCCCGCTGGGCATGAAAATGGTGCACCAGTAGCTGGCCCGCTGCGGTTGCGCGCATCCCTCTTCCGTGCCGCTCGCATAGCTGGGTATCCAGCTCTTCTTCTAGTGCTTTTAGTTGGCGGCTAACGGCAGAAGCATCGACATTCAGGTGGGCCGCGGCGCGCCTGAGCGAGCCGCGGCGAATCACTTCATTGAGGTAGGTTAATGCACGCTGGTTAAGCATAAAACACGCCTGTAGTGGAGTGTTTTATATCTTACCCGCTATCACATTATTGCTGGCTCTTAATGTAAATAGTTTTTTAATGTGATTAGTTTTACGCGATCGGTTTTAGCCTGGAAGACGGCCATAGTCGTGAACGCTTATTCCACGGGGCTTATTCCAAGGACTCACTCCAAGGGTGTTATTCCACGGGCCGGGCACGCTGGATGATTGCCGCGCAATCCAGCCCGGTGGGTAGCGTGCCTGTATTGAGGCCACTGCGGTCGGCAAGGCGACCAGCGCAGAATGCATCGGCCACATAAGCGGGGGCGTGCTGAACCAGCAGGGCGCCCTGTAACGCTAGGGCCATGCCGTCCGCCAACTGGCGGGCGCGGTACTGGAGCGTTTGAGTATCCTGCATCTGCCGCTGTAATTGGTGGATAAAACGGTCAAGATGCCCATTGGTGCCCTGTGAAAGGCCGAGTTCGGCGAAGTAGGCGTCGAGTACTTCGGGCTGCTTTTCAATCGCGCGCAGGATATCCAGGCACTGAACATTACCGCTGCCTTCCCAGATGGCGTTAACTGGGGATTCGCGGAACAGACGTGCCGTTATGTGGGTCTCCATGACGCCGCTTCCACCAATCACCTCCATTGCCTCGTATGCGTGGTGGGGCGTGCGTTTACATATCCAGTACTTGCCCACAGGGGTGGCGATTCGCGAAAGCAGGCGCTCATGCTCGTTGTCCTGATGATCCATGGCGCGGGCCATACGCAGCATTAAGGTGGTGGCGGCTTCGCTCTCAATGGCCAAGTCAGCGAGCACATTTTGCATCAGCGGCTGCTCGCTGAGCCGCTTCCCAAAGGCATGCCGATGAGAGGCGTGGTGAATGGCCTGGGCGGTGGCTTGGCGCATTCCGGCAGCTGAACCAATCATGCAGTCGTAGCGGGTCATGGCGACCATCTCGATGATGGTGCGCACGCCGCGGCCTTCATCGCCCACCATCCAGGCAAAGGCGCCCCGCAGCTCGGTCTCGCTGGAAGCATTCGATACGTTGCCCATTTTACGTTTTAGCTGCTGTATATGAAGCGGGTTCTTACTGCCGTCGGGCCGCCAGCGTGGCAGCAAGAAACAGCTCAAGCCACTGGGCGCCTGGGCGAGTACCAGAAATGCATCGCACATTGGCGCGGAGACAAACCATTTATGCCCCACCAGCTCAAAAGCTTCCCCCGGCCCGCCTTGATCAATCGGGTAGGCGCGGGTGGTGTTCAAACGCACATCGGAGCCGCCCTGCTTTTCGGTCATTGCCATGCCCAGAGTGAGGCCCTGTTTCTCGAAATAGGGGACGTTGCGCGGGTCGTAATGTGGGGCGGTGATTTTATCGCCCCAGCTCTCAAGCAGGCTGGGTTGATGGCGCAGTGCGGGCAGGGCTGCAAAGGTCATGGTAATCGGACAGCCGTGGCCCGCTTCTACCTGGGCCTGTAAAAAGTAGTTGGCGGCCCGATAAACATGCGCACCGGGCCGAGGGGTTCGCCAGGGGCTAGCATGCAAGCCGTGCTCTATCGCCGTTTGCATAAGCTGATGATAGGCGGGATGAAACTCGATCAAATCGACCCGATGGCCTTGCTGGTCGTGGGTCACTAACTGGGGGGAGTAACGGTTGGCCTCAACCCCCAAGGCAATCGCCTCAGCAGAGCCCGCCCACTGGCCAAACGTCTTGAGTGGGGCATCGTCGTCAGACCCGCTTTCACGGTTAACGCCTTCCTGAAGAACGCGATCAGCTGTGTAGCTATTGTAGCTTTCCAGCGGTGGCGGCTGGTTTTCTACCTGGTGAGTGCTAGCTTGGAGTTGATCGGCCAGGGGGTAATGATGGTTCATGGCAGGCACCTAGCGCGTAACGACGATAAGGGTGATTGTTTAAACGAACGTTTTACGGCTCATATATTTTGGAGCGTTTATGAGAGCATAGTTGCTGGACGGAGTAGTTGCTGGACGGAAAAGTCGCTAAAAACGGAAGGCGAAGAGGGGGAGGGATGGATCCTGCTTTGCTCAGTCAGCGTATTTAACCGACAATGCCGCTTATCCTTCTCAGTCACGGGTACTATCGATGCAAGCAAACGCGATGCAGACAAACGGCTTTTTTGACGAAATTGGCGAAACTATCGGTGAAGCCATCCGCGTGGTGGTGGAGTTTCTGCTGGGCATTTTCACCAACTTCTTCGGTGCGTTCGGCGATTTCATCAATGGCCTGACGCGCTCGCTGGGCATCAATGACTCGTTTTTCAGCATTGCCGTCTTAGTGATCGGGCTGCTGATCCTGTGGGGCGGTTTGCGCGCGTTTCTGCGTGGCTCGCTAATCGGCGGTATTGTACGTACCGTATTGGGGCTGTTTATTCTTTCGTGGTTGATGATGTAGACACACTGAGAGGAGGAGTAGATGAAGCAGTTTGCGTTGATCGCCTATGATTACACCGATGAGGGGGCCTTAAACCGCCGCCTGGCTTGTCGCGAGCTGCACCTGGAAGGACTGCGTAATCTCTATCGGTCGGGTAATTTCGTAAGTGGTGGGGTAGTGCTGAACGATGAAGGTAAAATGATCGGTTCAAATGCACATTTCAGATTTGCTACTCGAGAAGATTTAGAGGCTTGGCTGGCGCAAGAGCCTTATATGACTGAGCGTGTCTGGGAGCAGGTCGATATACGCGAAGTTAAGCTGTTTGATCCCTCTATATAGTATGACGAACGAGCTCGGGTATTGTTTATAAAAAATGTCATAAAATAATGCCCCCGTTTCTCTCCTTGGTTAACACCCCATACACTGATGATGAGCAATCGCGTTGCCCTTGAGTCAGTTTCATCAGGGGCATGATAGATTGTCATTTGCTTATTTGGTGCATTTTGGCATCATTTGCACTCATTTTGTGCAAAGCGAGTGTAATGAAAACTTATCTTGGCAAGATGCGGGGGCAGCCAGTCAAGCGTGCCTGGGTAGGCTGGCAGGATGCTTTTTGGTCATGGGTCGGGGCCTTTACCGGTATGGCGGTCATTTGCTGGTTAAGCTCGGCGTGGCTGTCACAACAACTGCTCATCGTAGGCTCCTTCGGCGCAACCTCGGTGCTCATCTACGCAGCACCTGAAAGCCCTTTTGCCCAGCCCAGCCATGTACTCTTTGGCAGCGTGCTCTCCGCGGGTATTGGCGTTGCTTGCTACCAACTGCTGGGAGCGACCCCCCTCTCAATGGCTCTGGCCGTATCACTGTCGGTGCTGGGTATGCAGCTAACCCATACGGTTCACCCACCAGGAGCCGCGGCGGCTCTGATTGCGGTAGGCGGGGGTGCCAGCGTTCATCAACTGGGGTGGTGGTATCCTCTTTTGCCAATCGGAGCGGGCAGTATAGTGATGCTGGTAATCGCCATATTGGTCAATAACCTTGCCCGTCACCGCCGTTATCCGCGCTACTGGTAATGTTAAAATTGGCTCAGCTGTTGTTCCAGAGCAAAGATATGGGCATCTTTGGCGCCTAGTTCCCGCAGCGCCACGGCGAGGTTGACCAAGTAGTCGCGGTTGGGGCCGCTGGGCCCATGGGCGTTGGCAATTTGCTGGGCGATCTCATCAAGCGGCGCGTCGCCCAAAAAGGCCGGATTGTCATCGCTGGCCAGATAAATAAGCCCTTCGCTCTGTTCGGTTCCGTTGCCTTTCTCGTCCATAAACGTCAGCGGTACTTTTTCCCGCAAATAGCCGTTCTTCTCCCGCACATCCAACGGCGCGAGCACTTCCGGGGCAATGCGGTAGGCCATGCCGTGGCAAATCGAATCTTTGGCGCGGATCAGCGTTGCCACCCGCCCAGGCGCTTCAGGCGTGCCGCGGTGATCATGGGAGCCCTGCCAAAATCGCCGCTCCCAGCCGTGTATATACGCCGGGCGGCGCTCCAGGTAGGCAAAGTCAGCCTTCCAAATCAGTGAGCCGTAGCCGAATAGCCATATCGCCGCATGGCCTTCGAAGAAGTTTCTTTGCTGGTTAAGTGCAGTGGTATCAAGCATCGGTATCAGGCAGCGTTTTTAAGGCACATTTTTCAAGTAACATGGGGGCCAACGACGGTGTAAAACCACCATCTTAACATGTCACGGTTGATCACCCACACGATTGCCAAGACCACGACTGGAGGCAGCCATGCGCGCGATTTTTCTGGTGGATAACGGCTCGCTACGAGCGCAGGCAACGCTGAATTTACGCCGCGTGGCGGCTTCGCTTAGCGGGCTTGTAGGCGAAACCGTGCAGGCGGCCTCGCTGCTGCACTCCAATAAGATTCCTGCGGATGAGGTGGGAGGTATTCCCGCCACTACCCTTGGCCCCGCCGCTGAACGCTGTGCCGAACAGGGGGCAACGGAGATTATCGTGCTACCGTTCTTTTTTGGCCCCAGCAAAGCGCTGACGGGTTATCTGCCCGAACGCATGGCCACGCTGCAGGAGCGCTTTCCCCACGTTAAGGTGCGGGTAGCCCAGCCCTTAGTGGATGAGTTCGGCGATAACGACCTGCGTTTAGCCCATCTGCTGGCCGATAACGTGCGCGACAAGCTTCGCCCAGGTACTAAACCGCATGTGGCGCTGGTGGATCACGGCAGCCCGATTCCTGAGGTTACCGCCGTACGCAACCGCCTGGCGGGGCAGCTTAGCGTGCTGCTAGCCGATGACGTAGCGTGTGTTGCCGCTGCCTCCATGGAGCGGCGCGAGGGCGATGAGTACCGCTTTAATGAGCCACTGCTGGAAAACTTGCTGGCGCTACCCGAGTTTAAGATAGGCTCGGTGATCCTGGCGATGCTGTTTCTTTCGCCGGGGCGCCACGCCGGGGAGGGCGGCGATATTGCCGAGATTTGTGCAGCGGCTGAACAGCAGTATCCAGGGCTTTCCGTTACCACGACGAAGCTGGTGGGGGAGCATCAAGGGATCGTTGATATATTGCACTCGCGGCTGCGCCAAGCGCTTGATGATGAACGCTTTCTACTCGATATCCCGGCAAGCGCCTGACGCCACTAGGGTTTGATGGGTGAATACACGCCTAATAGCGCGTAGAATCGCGAGCCTTTCTATTCGTTGTAAGCTGTCGTCGTTACTGACAATGCGCTAACCAGGGCTCCTTTTGTGATCGCTACCGCCAATATCACCATGCAGTTTGGGGCCAAGCCCCTGTTTGAAAATGTCTCCGTTAAATTCAATAACGGCAACCGTTACGGCCTGATTGGCGCGAACGGCTGCGGCAAATCCACCTTTATGAAAATTCTCGGTGGCGATTTGGAGCCCACTTCCGGCCAGGTGATGCTGGATAGCAGTACACGGCTGGGTAAGTTGCGTCAGGATCAGTTTGCGTTTGAAAATGAGCGGGTGATCGATACCGTCATCATGGGCAATGTAGAGCTCTGGTCGGTCGCCGCTGAGCGTGAACGCATTTACTCCCTGGCAGAGATGAGCGAAGAGGACGGCATGGCCGTCGCTGACCTGGAAGTGCGCTTCGCCGAGCTGGACGGCTACACCGCCGAGCCCCGCGCAGGCGAACTGCTGCTAGGCCTGGGCATTCCCATTGAGCAACACACGGGCCCGATGAGCGAAGTCTCTCCCGGCTGGAAGCTGCGCGTGCTGCTCGCCCAGGCGCTATTCGCTGACCCGGATGTACTGTTGCTGGATGAGCCGACCAACCACCTGGATATCAACACCATCCGCTGGCTGGAAGATATTCTTAAAGCGCGCAGCAGCACCATGATCATCATCTCCCACGACCGCCACTTCCTGAACAGCGTGTGTACGCATATGGCGGATCTGGATTACGGTGAAATCACCCTGTTCCCGGGTAACTACGATGATTACATGACCGCCGCCACCGCTGTTCGCGAGCGTCAGCACTCGGATAACGCCAAGAAAAAGGCCCAGATTGCCGAGCTGCAGCAGTTCGTGAGCCGCTTCTCCGCTAACGCCTCGAAAGCTAAGCAGGCTACGTCTAGAGCGCGTCAAATCGATAAAATCAAACTGGAAGATATCAAGCCTTCCAGCCGCGTAAGCCCCTTTATCCGCTTTGATCAGGCGAAGAAAATCCACCGTAATGCCGTCAACGTGGACGGCATTACCAAGAGCTATGAGGGCGACAAGCCACTGTTCGAGCGTCTTTCCATGACTGTGGAAGCCGGTGAGCGCATTGCTATTATCGGCCCCAACGGCATCGGCAAAACCACGCTGCTGAAAACCCTGGCGGGCGAGTTACACCCGGACGCGGGCGAAGTGAAGTGGACCGAAGCCGCTGAAGTGGGGGTTTTTGCTCAGGATCACAGCGACGACTTTGCCGTCGATGCCACGTTGTTTGAGTGGATGTCAGCATGGACTCAAGGTGGCGAGCAGGTGGTTCGCGGTGCTCTGGGGCGGATGCTGTTTTCCAGCGACGATATTGGAAAATCGGTGAAGGTCATTTCCGGTGGCGAGCAGGGGCGCATGCTGTTTGGTAAGTTAATCCTTACTCAGCCCAACGTAATGCTGATGGATGAGCCGACTAACCACCTGGATATGGAGTCTATCGAGGCGTTGAACCTGGCCCTGGAGAACTACCCCGGCACGCTGATGTTTGTGAGCCACGACCGTGAGTTCGTCTCGTCACTGGCCACGCGCATTATTGATATGCAGCCGGAAGGCATTGTCGATTTCAGCGGCAGCTACGATGACTACCTGCGCAGCCAGGGGGTCGTGTGACGTTGTTTTTGTCAGCATAGCTCTGTAAATCTATTCGCCGATAATTTGCTCAAAGGTGCTGTCGGTGGCGAGTTCGCGCTCGTCATTGAGCATTTTGCCGCTAAACACCGTCTGCATCTCTTTGGCGAGTTCTACGTAGACATGCATTTGTTGATTACGTCGCTTACGTAGCGGTGGTTTCACTAATAAGCTAATACCCTTGATGGGCTCATGGGTTTCCCCGCGCAGCAGGTCAGGCATTTCCCCCGGTGGAAAGGCGTTGGCGATAGTGACTGGGTTGGAAGGCTGTTGGCCGTCGATTAAAAATATCTTCTTAAGCGCGTCGTAGTGAGCGTCTTTCTCCCGCAGCCACTGGGTAAGGCGCTCGTCTGAATCTTCACTGGGTTGATCAAAGATTATAAAAAGCGAATGCTGCTTAACTTTTTTAGTTTGCTTTGAGGGTGCAGGGGTGTCAGGTTCTTGAGCTTTTTCAGAGTTGTCTGCTTGTACCGGACGAGGCGCAGCGGCTTTCGCTTTCGCTGCGCGCCGTCGGCGGCGCCAGGGCACAATGACATATATAAATATCGCTGTTGCCATTGCGCCTAATACCAGCGATGCGAAGGCGAGTACTATTATAGTAGTGGTGCGATCCATACTCTCAGAATCCTTTTTTTAATCAGCGCTCAGGCTTTATTTAGCCGACGACAGTTTGTTTACGCCCAAAGAACAGCCACAACCACGCGGCATTGACCATAAGCTGCAGCGCGTAAGCCGCTAAGCTTACTGAGCGCCATACTGAGTCATCCGCCATATAAATACGCCAAGCGACGATAGCCATCAACAAATACAGTATGCCCCAAGCGAAGGGGAAAGCGATATTCGGTGGTGTCCAGCTTGGCTTACTTAGTTCGCGGAACCAACCATCAGGCCGAAAGCGCGCACCCAGTCGTGGCGGCAAGGCCGACGAGCAGTAGAGACACCAGCAGCGCTAATAGCGAAGCAAGCATTCATTACCTGTATGTTCAAACGAAAGAATCAATAGCCTAGCAGCGTTTATCCAAGAGGCTCAACACAAAGTAATCACGAGCCGCAATGAGTCAATTGTATTGCCTGAGTTTACCGTGTTCGCGCAAGGCAGTATTGTTTTGTCAAACAACCTAATGAAGCGCTACTCATGAAATACTGCTCAACAACCGATGATATCGATAGTACCTTTCTGGCAAGTGTGGGAAGTGCTGCTTGGCATCGGCATATGGCGAGCTTGGTACGCTCATCGGGACAGCGCGATTTCCCCGTTCGTCTGGAGCAAGTGCTGCGCGCGCTAACCGGTTTCGATACGATTCTGATCAATACCTACAAAGGGCGTCATAGACCACTACTGATTCACGACGATTACCCGTCAGAAAATCGCCCTCAAGCGATAGATCGCTACCTCAGCGGTGCGTATTTATTGGATCCTTTTTTTACCGCCATGAGTGGTGGCCTGGATAGCGGTGTGCACCGGTTGCGGGAGCTAGCCCCTGATCGTTTTGAATCCAGTGATTACTATGCCCACTATTATCGCGCGTTAGGATTGGCGGATGAGGTTGGTCTCTTCGCACGTGTGGGGGATGATGTCTTGATGGTGGTATCGCTGGGCTTTCAGGCAGAAGCTCCCTTGAAACGACGTGCATTGCAGGTGTTGAAGAATGTGGTGCCGATGATCGAAACCTTGTTGATGGAGTTCTGGAAATGGCAGGGCGTCCTCTTCCAGCCGACATTGGAAAAGGACGCCCCGGTGGAAGCTGCCTTCGTAAGCTTTGGCCGAGAGGTTTTAACGGCACGTGAACAGGAAATCGTTCGTCTGTTGCTTGCGGGGCACTCGACCAAATCAGCGGCCCGGGAACTGGATATCAGCGATGGCACTGTGAAGGTACACCGCAAGCATATTTACCAGCGTCTGGATGTCTCCAGTCAATCGCAGTTGTTCCAGCTATTTCTTGAACACGTGGCTCTCATTTCCCGGCAGTTGAGAGGTTAAGGTGCTAGGTTTGTAGCGCCATCCAGATGGTTTTGATCTCGGTATACTCGTCAAGCGAGTGAAGCGATTTATCCCGTCCATTACCGGATTGCTTAACCCCACCGAACGGCACTGTCATGTCTGGGCCTGCCCAGTTGTTAACGTAGACCTGCCCGGAGTGCAGCTTGCGTGAGACGCGCATAATACGATCAATGTCCTGGCTCCAGACGGCGGCCGCCAAGCCGTAGTCGCTGTCGTTGGCAAGTGTCAATGCCTCCTCTTCGGTATCGAAGCCAAACACCGACAGCACCGGCCCGAAGATCTCCTCGCGACCTATGGTCATGGCCGGGGTGACATCGTCAAACACGGTGGGAGGAATAAAGAGCCCGGAGCTATCTAATGGCTGTCCCCCGGTACGAAGCGTGGCACCCTCTTCCTGCCCCTGGCGGATATAATCAAGCACCCGCTGGTATTGAGTGTTATCGACCATCGCCCCCATAAAGCTTTGCGGGTCGAGTGGGTCGCCTGGTTGCATGGCAGCCGCAGCGTCCACCACTTTCTCGACGAAAGCGTGGCGAATGCTATTTTCCACCAACAGCCGCGAGCCAGCGATACAGACTTCACCTTGGTTATGAAAAATCGCAGCGGCTGCGTTTTGAGCTGCAACGTCTAGATTTTTGCAGTCGGCAAAGATGATGTTGGGGCTTTTGCCGCCGCACTCCAGATAAACGCGTTTCAAATTGGATTGGCCTGCGTACTGCATGAGCTGTTTGCCCACTTGAGTGGAGCCGGTAAAGGCGAGGCAGTCGACCTCCATCGACAGGGCCAGCGCTTTACCCACGGTGTGGCCATAGCCGGGGAGTACTTGAAACACCCCGGCGGGTAGGCCCGCTTGTTGGCTTAGTTGAGCAAGGCGCAGCGCCGATAACGGTGACTTTTCTGACGGTTTGAGAATAACGCTGTTACCGGCCGCCAATGCCGGTGCAATCTTCCAGGCGGTCATCATCAATGGGAAGTTCCAGGGGACGATGGATACCACTACCCCGAGTGGCTCGCGCACAATCAAACCGAGATGATGGTCTCCCGTCGGGGCCACCTCACCATAAAGCTTATCGATACTTTCGGCGGTATAGCGCAGGCAGCCGATGGCACCGTCAATATCCCCCAGTGCACTGGTAATCGGTTTCCCCATATCCAGAGTGTCTAGCAGGGCAAGCTCGTGTCTATGGGTCTGCATTAACGCCGCCAGATCAAGCAGCGTGGCTTTGCGCTGACCTGGGGCGAGTCGCGACCACTCTCCCTGGTCAAAGGCCTGCCGAGCTGCGCGGGTAGCGAGCTCGGCATCAGCGTCAACACAGCTGGCGACCTCAGCCAACACTTCGCCGGTGGCTGGGTTCACCGTGGATAGGGTGGCGCCGCGCTGTGCATCGACAAAGGTGTCGTTGATATAGGCGCGGGTTTCAAAGGAGAGTGTGTCTGCCAGTGCTTGCCACTCGGCCAGGTTCGTTGGGACAGTTGTGCTCATTGGGTAACCTCAAGGTCGTTAGCGTTATGCAGTAGCGCGTCGCACAGCACCTGGGTGCCAAGTGCACACTGCTCTGGTGTTGAGTACTCGGCTTCGTTATGGCTAATGCCATCGCGGCAGGGAATGAAGATCATCGCGGTGGGCGCCACCCGTGATACATACACCGCATCATGGCCCGCACCACTGAGCATACGGCGGTAAGTAATGCTTCGCGCCCTGGTCGCCTGTTCGATGGATGCAATGCATTGGTCGTTAAATGCCACCACCGGGGAGCTCCAGAGGCGTTGCGGTGTTATCACAACACCAAAGGTCTCTACCAAGGCATCTAGCTCGCTATAGAAGCGAGCCTCCAGCGCGTCTAGCTGATCATCGTGCACATGACGTAGGTCGACCGTCATGGTGACCTGGGCGGGAATCACGTTGCGAGAAGGCGATCGATCTCCAGACAGCCAAAGGTGACCTTGCTGTCGCCACTGGTGTCGCTGGCGGCGATAGCGTATAGCCGGTCAATGAGCCGGGCGGCAGCGGCCAGGGCGTCGTGACGATATGCCATGGGGGTGGTGCCCGCATGGGCAGCGTTGCCTTCGATCATCAGGTCAAACCAGCGCATCCCTTGCACCCCGGTGACCACACCGATATCTAAGCCCTCCTCTTCAAGCACCGGCCCCTGTTCGATATGCAGTTCCAGAAAACTGGCTAACCGAGGCTCGCCAGTAGGCAGGCTTCCCTTCATGCCTGTCTCCTCAAGGGCCTGTTCAAAACTGATCCCCTGTTCGTCCTGGCGAGCGAGGGTCTCCTCCACCGTAAACACCCCCGCATAGGTGCCGGAAGCCATCATCGCGGGGGCAAAACGGCTACCTTCCTCGTTCGTCCAAACGATCAGTTCCAGAGGTCGTTCGGTCACGATTTGGTGATCGTGTAGGGTGCGAAACACTTCCAGTCCCGCGAGAACCCCCAGTACACCGTCGAAACGACCTCCTTTCGGCTGGGTATCCAGGTGGCTGCCGACAGCGGCGGGCGCCAGATCCTCACGTGCGCCGGGCCGCCGGAAAAAAAGATTACCCACGGCATCACTGCGAACATGGCAGCCAATATCAGCGCACCATTCGATCAACTGCTGCCGTCCGGTAGTATCTTCGGGTGTCAGTGCCAAGCGGTTGCTGCCGCCATTGGGGGTAGCGCCGATCTCTGCCATGGCCATTAAACTTGACCACAATCGCTGGCCATCAATGGACACTTGCATGGCGTGTCTCCTGTTGTGTTTGTTGGGTTAAGGAGATCCACCATAGGAGGCCTTTCGCGCAGCCGATATACCCCAATGGGGATATATTCCCGACACTGTTTTCCCCGCTAGCCTGTGAAGTCACCTCAACAACGGCTTCCTAATAAGCGAGGGTATGACGATGACTCAACAGCAGGCGAAAGGCTCTTACGACGTGCAAGACCTTTGGCAAAAAGATAAAAATCACTTTATCCATCCCTTTACCGACTTCAGTGTGTTCCACGAAAACGGCTGTGACTTAATTACCGACAGTGATGGTATCTATGTCGAAGATGCACACGGCAACCGCTTTATCGATGGGATTGCCGGCCTGTGGTGTGTCAATGTGGGCCACGGCCGTGCCGAAATTGGCCAGGCGATGGCCGAGCAAGCCACACGCATGGCCTACTTTTCCACTTTTAATAATCTCTCCAATGCCCCGGCCACCGAGCTGGCGGCCAAGCTCTCAGAGCTTGCGCCTGCCCACTTGAACCATGTGTTTTATAGCTGCGGCGGGTCAACGGCAAACGATGCCACCATCCGGCTTGTGCATTACTACTTCAATCGATTGGGCAAGCCTTCGAAAAAGCGGATCTTGTCGCGCACCAATGCCTACCACGGCACCACCTACATGGCGGCGAGCCTGACCGGTATCGCCAGCAATAACTGGCAGTTCGATACGCTGGATCTGGTGACCCATCTGAGCGAAGCCAACTGCTATCGCCGCCCAGAGGGGATGAGTGAGGCCGAGTATTGTGATCACCTGGTCGATGAACTCGAGCAGACCATTGACCGGCTAGGGGCGGATAACATAGCGGCCTTTATTGCGGAGCCAATCATGGGCGCGGGGGGCGTATTGATGGCACCACAGGGCTACCATTCCCGCGTGCAGGCCATATGCCGTGCCAACGATATTCTGTTCATTGCTGATGAAGTGGTGACAGGCTTTGGACGTTTAGGGCACTTCTTTGCCTCAGAAGCCGTGTTTGAAACCCAGCCCGATATTATCAATGTGGCGAAAGGGCTTTCATCTGGGTATGCCCCATTAGGTGCAACGCTGATATCTGACGCCCTGTATGCGGTACTAAGTACTCCTCAAGGCCCCGGCGGGGTATTGAGCACCGGCTTCACCTATTCCGGGCATCCCGTGAGCTGTGCTGCAGCGCTTAAAAATATCGAAATCATTGAGCGTGAAGGCATTTGTGAGAATGTTCGCGAAGTTGGCCCCTATCTTGAATCCAAGCTCAAAACGCTCGCCTCTCATGAAACGGTAGGTGATATACGTGGCAGTCATTTCATGATGGCGATTGAAAATGTGGCTAATAAAACAACCAAAGAATTACTCCCCGTTGACGCGCGCGTAGGTGACCGCGTGGCCGCTGAAGCACAGAAACGTGGTTTGATTATTCGGCCGGTTGGTCATCTCAATATCATCTCGCCGCCCCTGATCTGGACGCGTCAAGTAGTCGACGACGTCGTTGCTATTCTCGACGAAGCGTTTGCCGCCACCACGCGCTCACTTAAAGCGGATGGTTACCTATAAACACTGCTATTCGGGACGGGCGTTAGCGCCCGTCTTCAGTAGTGACCTACGACAACGATAAAGGGGAATAACCAATGGAAGAGTATGGAGCTTTAAGCCTTATACCCACGTTAGTGGTTTTAGTCATGGCGATTATTACCAAGCGCACGATTGAGTCCCTTCTGGCAGGCGCGCTGGTAGGCTTATTAATGTTTCAACCCCTCAATGTCATTACCCAAGGGTCGGATATACTGCTATCGGTATTGGGTAATGACACGGTGACGTGGATTATTCTGGTGTGCGGGCTATTTGGTAGCTTGATTGCCTTGCTGGTAAAAACCGGAGGGGTGTTAAGCTTTGGTGATGCCGTTACCCGACGCATCCATACCCGCCGACAAAGCTTGTTAGCTACCTGGGGGCTGGGACTAATCATTTTTGTCGATGACTATCTCAATGCGCTGACCATTAGCGCTTCCATGAAGAAAATCACTGATCGCTTTAACATATCCCGTGAGAAGTTGGCCTATATCGTTGACTCTACTGCAGCGCCGATCTGTATTCTCGTACCGTTTTCCACCTGGGCTGTGTTCTTTGCAGGTTTGCTGGAAGAGAACAATGTCGCTGGTAACGGCATGGAGCTGTACATCCAAGCCATACCGTTTATGTTTTACGCCTGGATAGCGGCGGCGCTGGTGCCCCTGGTGGCACTGGGCATTATCCCCAATCTTGGCCCGATGCGAGCAGCGGAGGCCCGCGCTGAAGCTGGCCAGCCGCAACCAGATGGCGCTGACGACAGCGCGCTGGAAATAGAAGATACAGGCAAAAAACGCCCTCATCTGCTCAATTTTCTGCTTCCCATTGCGACGCTGATTTTCTTCACCTGGTATTTTGAGATTGATGTGCTGCGCGGCGTGATTGTGGCGCTTGCAGTGACGCTAGTGCTTATCGCGGTGCAACGGCTGTTAAGCTTCAACGATACGTTTGACACCGCGTTGGATGGCTTCAAAGCCATGATTATGCCACTCGGCACGCTGGTGGCTGGGTTTGTGCTTAAGGAGGTCAATGACCTACTTGGCTTAACCAACTATGTGATCGAGAGTGTTCAACCTTTAATGACCGCGGGTATGCTACCGGCGGTTGTCTTCGTCACCATGGCCTTTCTCGCTTTTGCGACCGCCTCCTTCTGGGGACTGTTTGCCGTGGCGATGCCTATCGTATTACCGCTTGCCAGTAGTATGGATGCGCATATGCCGCTCGTGGTGGGGGCTTTAATCTCCGCCAGTGCCTTTGGCAGCCACGCCTGCTTTTACGGTGATTCTACCGTCCTTTCTGCCCAAGGGGCGGGGTGTACGCCAATGGCCCATGCGTTAACGCAACTTCCCTATGTCCTAATCGCCGCTGCCGTGGCAACCGGCTTCTTTATAGTGGTGGGGAATATATGAAACACGCGCCGACCTTTCCTACAACGGCCACCGAACCTCTGGCGCGTGAGCTAACACCCAAAGCATTGGGCTTTTCAATGCCGGCGGAGTTTGCGCCTCATGCAGCCTGCTGGATGCTGTGGCCACAGCGCCCAGATACATGGCGCTACGGTGCGAAGCCCGCTCAGCAAGCCTTTGTGGATGTGGCTGTGGCGATTGCTGAGAGCGAGATGGTCTTCGTGGGGGTTAACGATGAGCAGTATGAAAATGCCCGTAATCAGTTGCCTGCGCATATTCGGGTGGTTGAGTTGTCCAGCAATGATGCTTGGATGCGCGATGTCGGCCCCACCTTCATTACCCATCCCGATGGGCGACTCGCCATGGTGGACTGGGAGTTCAATGCCTGGGGCGGGTTGAAGGAGGGGCTCTACTTCCCATGGGACAAAGACAAGCGGGTTCGTTGTAAAATCAGTGAGATGCTGGGTATTCAACGATTCGAGGCCCCGCTCGTATTAGAAGGAGGAGCCATTCATGTGGATGGTGAAGGTACGCTCATCACCACGGAAGAGTGCTTGCTGAATCCTAATCGTAATCCGGAGATGAGCCGCGCCACGATCGAACACTGGCTGCAGGAGTATTTAGGTGTCAGTCACATCATCTGGTTACCGCGTGGCTGTTATCTCGACGAGACCGATGGCCACGTTGACAACCTGTGCTGCTTTATTGCGCCAGGCCATGTTGCGCTAACGTGGTGTGAGGATGAGCAAGATCCCCAGGGCGCTATTTGCCGGGAAGCCTTGCGTGTGCTGGAAAACGCCACGGATGCTCAAGGTAGGCGGCTCACTATTCATAAGCTGCCCCAGCCAGGCCCTCTACATATTGCCGAGGATGAGGCCAGTGGGATTGATCGCCTGAACAGCTCGCATCCCCGCTTACCTGGGGATCGCATGGCAGGCTCTTACGTCAACTTTTATATTAGTAACTCGGCCATTGTGATGCCCTTGCTGGATCCTCGTTACGATGAACAGGCCAAAGGCATTCTATCCCGGTTATTTCCCACGAAGAGGGTGATCGGCGTTGCGGCAAGGGAAATACTGCTTGGCGGCGGGAACATTCACTGCATAACTCAGCAGCAACCACGCGTATAGGTGTTTCGCAGGAAAAACGCCCTGTTCAGCCACAGGCTGAACAGGGCGCGGTGATAAAAGTCACCCTTGGCCGTTACTGGATACGGTCATAGCCATTATTCATAAATGGATAGTTGGTGTATCCCTTCTCATCACCGCCATAGAACGTTTCGTGATTCGGCTCGGTGAGTGGTGCGTTAACGCGGAAGCGCTCGGGTAGATCGGGGTTAGCAATGTAGGGGCGGCCGAAAGCCACTGCATCGGTAGTGTTTTCGCTAATGCGGGCCTCAGCGCGCTCTGCATCGTAGTTACCGCAGTAGATCAGGCTACCGCTAAAGCGCTCACGTATCTGCTCACGGAAACCGTCAGGGAAGGTGATATCGCCACCGGCCCAGTTGGGTTCGTTCAGGTGCAGGTAGGCAAGGCCGCGCTTGGAAAGCTGCTCGGCCATGTAAAATGCCATCGCTTCCGGCTCATCGTCGGTCAAACCAAACAACTCGATAAATGGTGTCATACGGATGCCGACCCGGTCAGCCCCGTAAACGTCAATCACCGCATCAACCACTTCCAGCGGGAAGCGAGCCCGGTTTTCCAGCGATCCGCCATACTGGTCGGTACGCTTGTTGGTGCCCGTCGCCAGGAACTGGTTAAGCAAGTAGGCATTCGCGGCGTGGACTTCGACCATGTCGAAGCCGGCACGCTTGGCGCGTTCGGCCGCTTGGCGATAGTCGGCAACAATGCCTGGGATCTCGTTGGTTTCCAGCGCACGTGGCGTGCTGGTGGGGTGCTGACCCGCGGTGCCATCTTCAAACTCTACGAAACACTGGGCGCCTTCGCCTTTCAAGGCACTCGGTGCTACCGGCTGTTGGCCGTCAGGTTGAACCATTTCGTGAGAAACTCGCCCAACGTGCCACAGTTGCAGAGCAATACGGCCACCTTTGGCGTGTACTGCGTCAACAACGCCTTTCCAGCCTGTTTCCTGCTCATCCGTCCAAATACCGGGTGTATACACGTAGCCACGGGCAGTGGGAGATATGTTGGTGGCTTCGCTGATGATTAGCCCCGCTCCTGCGCGCTGGCCATAGTAAGCTTCCTGAATTTCACCCGGTACGCTATCGGGTGTACGCGCACGTGTCAGTGGCGCCATAACAACCCGGTTAGGAATCGATAGGCTACCCAGTTGGAGGGGAGTAAACAGTGTTTCGAAAGCCATCAATTAAGCTCCTTTTGAATGCTTCGATGAAATAGTACGCACCATAATAGACCAGTTTACTAGTTAGCGCCAACCATCCTATTTTCAGACCGTTACCCTGTGTGCCTATCCCTTAATGCAAAACCCCTCCTGTAAAATCAGGTGGGGGCATTAAACATAGAAAAATACTTATTGGCTTGAATAAAGCTGATGCCGCTCGCGCCATAATTGCATTTGCATGCACCGTTCTACATCATGAGGTTAACTTAAACGTTATAAGGCCTTACACGTGCTGTATGACGTTAACCAAACGCTTGAGTAGGCGGCATGACACCTAAACTCCCCATCAACATTGATGACTTGCTCCATCACCGCACGGTGGAAAACGAACGCATTGAATACAAGGAAGGTTGGAACCCTGAGTCCATCCTGCATACCTTGTGTGCCTTCGCTAATGACTTTCACAATTTGGGTGGTGGTTATGTGCTGGTGGGTGTTGCTGAAAAGAATGGCCAACCGCAGCTACCGCCTGCCGGTTTATTACCGGATCAAATCGATGCTATTCAAAAAGAGCTGTTAAATCTTGGGCACTCAGCGATTGCGCCGCACTATCACCCGTTAACCGCGACTTATGAGATCCAGGGCAAAACAATTTTGGTGCTATGGGCTCCGGGAGGTGAAACACGCCCCTATAAAGCTAAAACCAGCTTGAGCAAGAAGAGTGATTGGGCCTATTACCTGCGCAAACATACCAGCACGGTGAAAGCATCGGGGCGGGATGAGCGCGAGCTGCTAAGTTTGGCGGCAACCGTACCCTTTGATGATCGCTATCGCCAAACGGCGGATTTAAGCGACCTTTCACCCTACCTGATGCGTGATTTTCTGCACGATATCGGCAGCGAATTAGCGGCTGAAGCCCGAGAGCTGGATATTGAAACCTTGGGCCGCCGAATGAATGTGATCGGTGGGCCAAGTGAGATGGCCTTTCCCAAAAATGTGGGGCTGCTGTTTTTTAATGAGCATCCTGAGCAGTTTTTCCCAGCCACTCAGATAGATGTGGTGTATTTTCCAGACGGTGCGGGTGGTGACCATTTTGAAGAGAAGGTATTCAAGGGCCCGCTGGGACGTATAACCCGTACGGCATTGGACTACATTAACCGCAACTATTTAAAAGAGGGTGTAACCAAACACGCTGATCGTCCTGAGGCCGAGCGTTTCTGGAATTTTCCGCTGGTCGCCATTGAAGAAGCGGTGGTGAATGCGGTGTATCACCGCTCTTATGAAATTCGTGAGCCCATTGAAATCCGTATTGATGGCCAGGAGCTTGTCGTGCTCAGCTTTCCAGGGCCAGATCTATCTATTCGCTTGCAAGACCTGCAAGCAGGTAAAGCAGTCAGCCGCCGCTACCGCAACCGGCGTATCGGCGAGTTTTTAAAAGAGCTGGATTTAACCGAAGGCCGTTCAACGGGCGTGCCAAAAATTCTTCGGGTGATGAAGGCGAACGGTTCTCCAGAGCCAGTGTTCGAAACCGACGATGAACGCAGTTACTTTTTAATTCGCTTACCCGTTCACGAGGGATTTTCGGTTGATGAGGACATAGCCCCTGTAGCAACCAAGCGAGTAACCGAACAAGTAACCGAACAAGTAACCGAACAAGTAATGCGGTTATTGCAAGCTCTGCTTGAAGAGCCAATGAGCACTAAAGCACTTCTTGAGGCGTTATCACTCACGCATCGCCCCACGTTTTTACAAAATTATTTACAACCGGCATTGGCACTGACATTGATTGAAATGACGCAACCTGACTCTCCGCGTAGTCCAACCCAAAAATATCGATTAACCGATCTGGGTAAGCAAGTGCTTGCCACCAAGAATACGCATCAATAAACACCGCCCTTATCACTTCCAAGGTCTAGAGCTTCTCTATTGACTGCTATCTTGACACCGGGGGCATGCTGACAAGCGCCAATAGATACTTCTTCTGGCCTCTCCAATGCTCGTTCAATTCCACTTCGCCCAAGGCCAACGCCGTTTGGCGGGAGTGTCGATCTGCTGCAGTGCGCTTGAAAGCGGCAACATAATGGCACCTAACTGGCGATAGCAGATCGCGCTGCTGAGCACCCCTGGGCACTGTTTGAGTAGCAGCTCGCACTGTTGCGAGGCGATATAGAGCTGTTCGGTGACGGCTGGGGCAAACAGCGGCTTGGACTGTTGGCAGCAGCGAGTGAGCTCCCGAGACAGCATGGAAAGCATGCTGGTATCCATCCAGCAGGGCAGCGGGTCTTCCAGGCGGCCGGCAATAGAATGCTGCACCGCTTCAAAAGAAGTGCGCAAAAATATGACCGTTTGGCGAAGTTGCCGCTGCTCGCTAGTCATTCCACTGCTCCCTCACGCTGGTGGCTTCCTGTGGGCATAATGTGGGCATAGACCCGACCATCTACTCTATGAAATAAAGAGAGTGTTTCTCATTTGCATCTTGGTTGACGATAGCGCTACTCCATCGACCTGTCAATGCTATGGCTATAAGGCGCAGTGGTTTATGAGCCCGCCTCAAACAGCTGCCAGTCGTTATTGGTCAGCGGTTGGGCTCCGTTTTCAGTAACCACCACGGTGTCGCTTATTCCAACGCCCCACTGGCCGGGCACACGTAGGCAGAGCGGCAGGTGAAACACCATGTTGGTTTCAAAAGTACGGGCCTGCCCTTTGGCGATAAAGCCGGTGCCCTCCACCCAGCTAGGCGGAAACTGAGCGCCCACGGCATAGCCAAAGACACCGGAGAAAAAATACTGGTCACGCTGGGGGGCGAGTAGGGCATCAGCCGCCTGGGCCGCGGCATCAAAGGTATTGCCTGGACGCATGGCGTCGCAGAGCGCTTCAAACAGTGAGCGGCAAAGATCCCGAGTGGCGGAGAGAGCCGGGTTTGGAGCACCCGTCACGGCAGTGCGCATCATGGGTGCCGTATAGCGTTGATAGGCGGCGCCGAACTCTAGGAAAACCGGCTCGTTAGGCTGTATGACACGCCGCTTATGGTTGACGTGAATCACCCCAATTCGGTGCCCGCTAGTCACAATTGGCTGGAGGCTCATAAACTCGCTGCCGTTTTCGAGCAGCGCTTTGGCGCCCACGGCGGCAATATCGTTGTCGGTCATGCCGGGGCGAATACTCTGTATCGCGGTCTCTAACCCGAGAGCGGTGATTCGTGCGCTCTCTTGCAGCATTTCAAGCTCGGCGGGGCTTTTTACGATCCTAATCGCATCGACCACTGTGCCTGCTTCGCTAAAACGCTCACGGCCGATAGTCTGCATCAGCGCATCAATGACGCCAAAGCGTAGCCCGCTGCTCCAGCCATCAATACCAATTTTCGAGCAAGGGGAAAGCAGGTCTGCCAGTGGCGTGATGATTTCATCCAAGTTTTCCCAGCGGTAACCGATGATCTCATCGACCCGAGCGGTAACTACTGCCGCACCGGTTTCAATTGAGGCGACTTGTAGCACTAGCCGCGCTTGGGTGCAGACTAGGCAAGCGTGCACCGAGACTTCAAAAGTGTGGTAGCCGGTGAGGTAATTGATATCGGCGGGGTCGGTTAGCAGCAGCGCATCTAATCCATGCTCTGCCATGGCATTGCGCACCTTATCCAGGCGCACCTGGTATTCGGCAGCGGGAAAAGGCAGCTCACTTTGGGCGAGCGTTTCCGCAAGGGCTGTGCGGTAGTGGTGGTAATCCATAGCGACCTCCATTAATAGGTAAGGTCAGTATAGGCACCTGCTTTAAGCTCGCTTTTATCTCCCTCAACGCTAGCGGGTGAGCAGGAAAGTCTCCTGCGAAAAGTAGAAAACGGCGCAACCGGTTAGCTTGAAAGCTCGCCTTCCTAAGGGCTGCATATGAGGGGCTGTATATAAGGGGCGGTATATAAAAACGAGAGGTAACTTTTTTCAGTGTAATGGTCGTGCCTTTTTTATGAGTTAGTGTTGCTATTTTAATAACATTTTTTGAAGGGGAAAAAAGTGTTTTTCCTCTACAGTCCCTTTATATGCTGATGCTTGCGCATTATGGCAGCGATCTATATGATCAGATTGGTTAAAATAATCAACAAAAGGAAGGTGGTAAATGCAACCTCAAGCTTCTTCTGGTCATGTGGCTTCCTACTATGCGGCATCGTCAAACTCCACATCACACAGGCCCACATTGGAGAGGGATGTGGAGTGTGATGTCTGTGTCGTAGGGGCTGGGTTTACGGGTATCTCAGCAGCGCTGCATTTGGCGGAACGCGGTCACCGAGTGGTGGTGCTGGAAAGTGTGGCGATAGGCTTCGGAGCTTCCGGTCGCAATGGTGGGCAGATCGTTAATAGCTATAGCCGTGATATGGATGTTATCGAAAAACAGAACGGCGCTGAAACCGCCCGAGCGCTGGGGGCTATGGCATTCGAGGGTAACCAAATTATCCGTCAGCGCATTGAAAAGTATCAGATCAACTGCGACCTAAAAGAGGGCAACCTTTTTGCCGCCTGTAATAAGAAACAGTGGGAAGGCTTAAAGGATCAAAAAAGCTTATGGGAACGCTATGGTCATCAGGAGCTTGAGCTGCTGGAAGGCGAAGAGGTCAAGCGAGAGATAGGCAGCGAACGCTATGTGGGCGCCTTGGTGGATCACTCTGGTGGGCATTTGCATCCCCTCAATCTGGTGCTGGGGCAGGCGGCGGCGCTGGAGTCGTTGGGTGGAAAGATTTTTGAACATTCCCCCGTGACAAACGTGGAACACGGCGAACCGGTAATACTGCATACCCCCAAGGGCCGAGTGACCGCTCAGCGGGTGGTCATGGCTGGCAATGCCTATTTGCAAGGGTTGCTACCCAAGCTGGAAAGCAAAGCGATGCCTTGCGGCACCCAGATCATTACCACTGAGCCGCTGTCTGCAGAGTTGGCCGCACGATTACTGCCTAACGATAAAGCGGTCGAGGATTGTAATTACCTCTTGGACTACTATCGCCTGACTGCCGATAACCGGTTGCTGTATGGCGGGGGCGTGAACTATGGCGGGCAAGCGTCTACCAGTATCGAGGCAGCTATTCGGCCGAAAATGCTGACGACCTTCCCTGAGCTTGGCGATGTTCGTGTCGATTACGCCTGGAGTGGTAACTTTTTGCTGACGCTCAACCGCCTACCGCAATTTGGCCGCATTAATAGCAACGTTTACTACGCGCAGGGGTACTCTGGCCATGGGGTAACGTGCTCCCATCTGGCTGGCAAGTTAGTGGCAGAAACGATTAGTGGTGAAGAAGCGCGTTTTGAAGCCTTTGCGCAGATTTCCCACCTACCCATGCCCGGTGGGCGGCTGTTACGTGTGCCGCTTTCCGCAATGGGTGCGTGGTTCTACGCAATGCGTGACCGGCTGGCAGTCTAGTGCTGATTAGTTTGATGTTTGCTTGAAAACGGGCTGGCGAATACGTTCGTCAGCCCGTTTTTATTTGCCACGGATGCTCACGGAGAATACGGCATAAAAAGCTAATAGAAGGACGGGATAGCAGGGTAAGACAGGCATAAGTAAAGAGAGAGGCGGCGAGCAGCGCCCCTCTCTTTTTTATCAACCTGTTCTATCAACGATCTAACCACTCATACGTGGCGCAGGTACCAATCGTACTCCATGGCGCTGACTTCACGCATGGTGTCGGCGCGCTCTGCTTGGCGGTTGGCAATGAATACGTTAATGAAGTCTTCGCCAAGTTGTTCAGCGAGTACGCTGCTGTTGCCCAGCAAGTGCAGCGCATGAGCCCAGCTGTTAGTTAACTGAGGTGCAATTTGCTCATAGGCGTTGCCGATGATGGGTTCGGTAGGTGCAATCTGCTGGTTTAGGCCATGGTGGATGGATGCCAGCACGGTGGCCAGTAAAAGGTAGGGATTTACGTCGGCACCCGCTACACGATGCTCTATTCGTCGGGCTTCTTTTGGGCCAGCGGGAACGCGTATTGCCACGGAGCGGTTGTCGTAACCCCAGGTAGGTGCCATGGGCACATAGAGCCCTTCCTGAAAACGGCGGAAAGAATTGAGATTGGGAGCCAACAGTGCCATGGAGTCTGGCATCAGTTCCAACAGCCCTCCTACAGCGTGTTGCAGTGCTGTGCTCTCCAGCGGGTCGTCGCCGTTTTCGGCAAAGATATTATGCCCGTTGCTATCTACCAGACTGACGTGAACATGGGTGCCGCTACCGGCTTCTAGACCGTAAGGCTTGGCCATAAAGGTAGCCTCAAAGCCATGCTTTAAGGCAACGCCCTTGATCAGTCGCTTGAGCAGCACCGAGTGGTCGCAGGCACTTAACGCATCATCCGTATGAATCAGGTTGGCTTCAAACTGACCTGGTGCGCACTCTTTCAATACCGTATCCAACGGCAACCCCTGCGCCTGGGCGGCACACTGCAAGTCATTGATAAATTCAGCGTACTCGTCTAGCTCCAGCATCGAATAAAGCTGGCTTTGAGTAGCCCGCTCGCCGCTGGAAGGGGATTGAGGTGGCTGAATCAAGTTTCCTTCGTCGCGTAAACGATCGACCAGATAAAACTCTAGTTCAAGGGCGACGACGGGGGTTAAGCCACGGTCGGAGAACTGCTCGAGAATACGCCGCAGTATTTGGCGAGGATCGGCAAAAAACGGCGAGCCATCCATTTCCTCCATGGTCATCAATAGCTGGCCATACTGGTTGTTATCCATCCAGGTGACCGGGTTGAGTGTGCCGGGAATGGCGCGACATACGCGGTCACCGTCACCGCTGGAAAGCCCAAGCCCGGTCTCTTCCACGGTGTTGCCATTGATGTCCAACGCAAATACTGAAGCCGGCAGATAAATGCCTTTTTCAAACACTTTGGCGAGGTTGTCGCAAGGAATACGCTTCCCTCGGATGACACCGTTAAGGTCGCTGATCAACAGATCAATAGTGGTGATGTCTGGGTGCCGGTCGAGAAAGTCCGAAGCTACGTTTTGAGCGTCTGTGTCATTGGCAGAGGACATACGTTGTACCTTATTTTTATGCCGTGTTAGTTGTGTTTCTGCTAACAGTATCCTTGCGGTGTCGATCGTTTCTGTCAATTATTTAATAACAAAAAGCGTATAAAAATTTACCCTCCATGAGGGGGTTATTTTTTAATTCATTGTTTTTCAATTGCTTGAAGTGTTTTTTGGCAAAAATAGCATTTTGCGCTTGGAAAATAAAACGAGTCACGCTATGTTGAGTTGAGTGTTGAATAAAACATAACAACCGACAAAGTGGTTTGACTATGCAAGCAACGCATTCTTCGCGCCCCCTAGTGGGGGTTATCGCCTGCTGCCGAGAGGTGGAAGGTCATCCAGCTCAGATAGTGACCGATAAATTCCTACAGGCGCTCTACCACTACGACGTCACGCCGGTGATTCTTCCTGTGTTAGCCGCCGATATGTTAACGCCTGATCAGCGTGCCGAGCAGGCCATCGCTCTGTTGGGCAGCCTGGATGGCTTGATGCTAACCGGCAGTTACACCAACGTCGCTCCTAATCGCTATGGTGCCGAGCGCGCCCCAGAGAATACCCGGGATGACGCACGGCGCGATGAAGCGGCGCTTTGCTGGGTGCATGAGGCGTTACGTCAGGCGTTGCCTTTATTTGGCATTTGTCGAGGCTTTCAGGAAATGAACGTCGCCCTGGGGGGCACGCTTCACCAAGCCGTACAAACGCTACCAGGCATGCTCGATCATCGTGAGCCGCCCGCTGACGACATGGCGGGCCATTATGCACCCTCCCATACGGTAAAAATTCGCGCTAATGGTGCCCTGGCGGCGCTCTATCGCGGCGAGCATGCTGAGGTGAATTCACTGCACCAGCAGGGGATTGATCAGCTTGCGTCGGGGCTGGAAGCAGAAGCCTGGGCACCTGATGGGTTAGTCGAAGCGGTCTCCGTGCGCGGCGCCGCCGCGTTTGCACTGGCTGTTCAGTGGCATCCGGAGTGGCGCCCTAAAGAACATCCTTTCTATGACGCCCTGTTCCAGGGGTTTGCGACGGCCTGCCGTCAGCATCGTACCCAGCGGGCTGCTGGCTGAACGCTTATTGCAACCACTGAACAGGAGCTGATCTATGCAGACCCAGGATTACCAGGCGTTGGATCGCCAGCACCACCTTCATCCCTTCACCGACTTTAAATCCCTTGGCGAAGAGGGTAGCCGCATCATCACTCACGCCGAAGGGGTATACATTTACGATAGCCAGGGCAATCGTATTCTGGATGGTATGGCGGGTCTTTGGTGCGTCAATCTCGGATATGGTCGTCAGGAGCTGGTTGATGCCGCCTCCGAGCAGTTGCAGCAATTGCCGTACTACAACAACTTCTTCAAAACCTCCCACCCCCCGGCAGTGAAGCTGGCCGCCAAGCTAAGTGAGCTGGCACCCGAGCATATTAACCGTGTGTTCTTCACAGGATCCGGCTCCGAAGCCAACGATACCGTGCTACGCATGGTGCGACGCTATTGGGCGATCAAAGGCAAGCCGGAAAAGCAGTGGATCATCTCGCGCGACAATGGTTATCACGGCTCTACCGTTGCAGGCATGAGCCTTGGCGGCATGGCGCCGATGCACGATCAAGGCGGCCCTTGTGTGCCTGGGATTACCCATATTGGTCAGCCTTACTGGTTTGGTGAGGGCCGCGACATGAGTCAGGAGGCCTTTGGCAAGCAGTGCGCGCAAGCGCTGGAAGCGCAAATCCAAGCGTTGGGTGAAGACAAGGTAGCCGCCTTTATTGCTGAACCTGTGCAAGGTGCAGGCGGTGCGATCATTCCGCCGGACAGCTATTGGCCTGCGGTGAAAGAGGTGCTGGCTAAGTACGATATTTTGCTGATTGCCGACGAAGTCATTTGCGGCTTCGGGCGTTTAGGCGAGTGGTTTGGCAGTACTCACTATGGGTTAACGCCAGACTTGATGCCGATTGCCAAGGGGTTGTCGTCGGGCTATCTGCCCATTGGCGCGGTGCTGGTGGGAGATCGCGTGGCCGATACATTGATAGAAGAGGGCGGTGAGTTCTTCCACGGCTTTACTTACTCCGGCCACCCGGTCTGTGCGGCTGTGGCGCTTAAAAACCTCGAACTGATGGAAAGTGAGCAGGTGATCGACAACGTTCGCAATGACCTGGGCCCTTATCTGGCGAAACGTTGGCAGGAACTGGCGCAACATCCGTTGGTGGGGGAGGCGCGTTCGTTAGGATTGATCGGTGCGCTTGAGCTGGTGGCTGACAAGAACACCGGCAAGCGTTTCGATAAATCCCTTTCCGTAGGCAATCTGTGCCGTGATTTTTGTTTCGAAAGCGGGCTAGTGATGCGCTCAGTGGGCGACACCATGGTGATATCCCCGCCGCTCATCATCACGCACAGTGAAATTGATGAACTAGTGAGCAGAGCGCGTTTGGCACTGGACAAAACAGCCGCAAAGCTGGCGATAACACACCCCATGGAGAGTGCATAATGGCGGCACATAACACGAAAACCCTAGCCGACTGGCAAGCAAAAGCAGCGTCACTGAGCTTTGAAACGCGCGCTTTTATCAATGGTGAGTTTGTGGCCGCCGCCGATGGCAGCACACTGACCAGCATCAACCCTGCTACCGGAAGCGTGCTTGCGGAAGTGGCCAGCTGCGATGAGCCTGATGCTGAGCGTGCAACGCAAGCGGCCCGTGCAACCTTTGATAGCGGTGTCTGGTCACGTTGCCACCCGAGTAAACGCAAGCGCGTGCTGCTGCGCCTCGCGGATTTGGTAGAGACGCACCGCGATGAGTTGGCGTTACTCGATACGCTCGATATGGGTAAGCCGATTTCCAGCTCGCTGGGCGACTTGGCGGGCACGGTGGCTTGCTTACGCTATCAGGCGGAATGTATCGACAAGCTCTATGGCGAAGTGGCCCCCACGGGAGATCGTGCGCTCGGGTTGGTGCTGCGTGAACCCATGGGTGTTGTGGCGGCGATTGTGCCATGGAATTTTCCACTGATGATGACCTCCTGGAAGATTGCCCCGGCACTGGCCGCGGGCAACAGCGTGATTCTTAAACCGTCGGAAAAGTCGCCGTTGTCGGCGCTGCGCTTGGCGCATCTTGCCCAGGAAGCCGGTATTCCTGACGGCGTATTTCAGGTTTTACCCGGTTACGGCCATACGGTGGGCAAAGCCCTGGCGCTCTCCATGCAGGTAGATTGTCTGGCGTTTACCGGCTCCACGGCTGTGGGTAAACAGCTCATGCAGTACGCCGGACAATCCAACCTGAAACGCGTGTTTCTAGAGTGTGGTGGCAAAAGTCCAAACATCGTTTTTGCCGACTGTCAGCATCTAGATGCCGTCGCCCAAAGCGCTGCAGAAGCTATTTTCCACAACCAAGGTGAAGTCTGTATTGCCGGTTCGCGCCTGTTGGTGGAAAACAGTATTCGCCAGGATTTTGTGGCCCGCGTGGTGAAAGCTGCTGAGCACATGCAGCCAGGAGACCCACTCGACCCGGACAGCTTTATGGGCGCCATGGTCGATGAAGCGCAGTACCAACGGGTACTTGAGTATATTCGCCACGGCGAAAATGAAGGTGCCACTTTGAAGTTGGGGGGCGAAGCCAGCGATTCCAAGGGATATTTCCTGGTGCCGACGGTCTTCGATGATGTGACTCCCGATATGCGCATTGGCCGCGAAGAGATCTTTGGCCCAGTACTGAGCGTGTTCGGTTTCGACAGCGAAGAGCAAGCGATTGCACTGGCCAATGATAGTGACTTTGGCCTCGCTGCCGGCGTTTGGAGCCAGGATATTGACCGCATTATGCGCGTCTCGCGGCGTCTGCAATCCGGCCAGGTATATGTGAATAACTGGGCGGGTATCGATCAGACAGTGCCTTTCGGCGGCGTGAAGCAGTCGGGCAATGGGCGCGATAAATCGCTTCATGCGCAGGAGAAATACTGCGAAGTGAAGACGGTGTGGATGTCGCTAAGCGTTTGAACCATCGAAGTTCGTAACGAACTTCGCCTGGGCACTTCACCCTTTATTGATTCGATTCAACAGCGCTAGGTGTCACGGCAAATGCCGTGCCCCTCGCCGGGGGGGGCTTGTGCCTGAAAAACCAATAAAAACAAGCATAACAATGATCGGAGTCGCCATCACTGCAATGATTTCCTAACGGAAATACGACGACCAATAATCAAACATTAAGTGAGAACATTATGTCGACTGACCACACTGCTAAGGAAGACCAGGAAACACCCCGCCCAAGTTTGAAAGCGACCATGATACCCGTTGTGTTTATGGCGGCGTCATTGGGCGTCTTTATCGGCTATTTCGAAACTGACCCGCATTTACCACTCTTTTTGAGCACCATTGTGGCGACCTGTGTGGCCGTGGCGACGGGTAGTCGCTGGAAGCATCTCGAAGCGGGCATCATGCGCTCTATTGGCCTGACCACTCAGGCGATTGTGATTCTCATCATTATCGGCACCATTATTGGCTACTGGATTGCCGGTGGGATTGTGCCCACCATGATCTATTATGGCCTGAGCATTCTGGCACCAGACTACTTTCTGGTGGCGGCGTGCCTGATCTGCTGCTTGGTATCGTTGGCTGGCGGTAACGCCTGGACGGCGGCCGGCACTATTGGTATCGCCTTGATGGGCGTCGGTGAAGGGCTCGGCCTTAACCCTGCGATGGTAGCCGGCGCCGTGATCTCTGGGGTTTATTTTGGCGACAAGATTTCTCCGCTTTCCGAAACGACCAACATGGCGCCAGGGGTCGTCGGTGTCGACCTGTTTGAACACATTCGCTATATGCTCTACACCACGGTTCCGGCGCTCGCGGTGGCGCTAGTGCTTTACACCATTATTGGCCTGAACATGACGCCTTCAGGTGATGGTGCGGCACAAGTAGCCGAGTTGCAGCAGAGTCTAGATGAACTGTTTATGATCAGTCCCTGGCTGCTGCTGGTGCCTGCGGCAGTTATCGTGATGATGGTCAAGAAGGTGCCGGCCATTCCTGCCCTTTCTGTTGGTTCGCTGATGGGTATTGTTTGCGCGATTGTGGTTCAGGGCGTACCTCTAGGTGATAGCTTTACTATTTTTGTGGAAGGCTACGCGGTAGACACTGGAAACGCCACGGTGGACGACCTGCTGACCAACGGCGGTGTTAGCGCCATGATGTGGACTGTTTCGCTGATCATTATCGCGATGAGCTTTGGCGGGATTCTTGAGTCGGCGGGGTTCTTTCGTACCATCGTGGAAAGTCTGCTCAAACTGGCCAAGACCACTGGCAGCCTGATTGCTACTACAGTGGCGACATCGATGGCCGCTAACGTAGTGGGTTGCGATCAGTATCTAAGTATTATTCTTCCTGCCCGCATGTATGCCAGCGAGTACAAGCGTCGCTCGCTGAAACTGAAAAACCTGTCTCGCACGGTAGAAGATGCTGGCACCATGACGTCGCCTCTGGTGCCTTGGAATACCTGTGGTGCCTTTATGTTTGCCACGCTGGGCGTCAGTGCTTTCAGTTACGCGCCTTATGCGTTTCTAGCGCTGCTTAGTCCGTTATTTGCCATTCTTTACGGCTTTACCGGCTTCCGAATTGCTTACGAAGACGAGCCGCAAGAGGCTGAAGTGGTCGTGGGATTGGCTGATGCTCGAAGTACTTGAGCTGACCACGACGATGCACACCGACTAAGCGAATTATCTTTTGTAGAAAGCGATCATTTAATTAAGTTTTTGCCCCACAGCCGTGGGGTTTTTTTTGCGCTATTATGTGCCCGTCAATAGACCAACAACGTAATTTACTTATTGATAGGGAGTGAAAAAAAGCATGTCGGATGACGTGGGTGCGAGCTTGCGCTCCTTGCGCAAGCAGCGAGGGATTTCACAACGTGAACTAGCAAAGTTGTGTGGGGTTACCCACTCAAGTCTTTCGCTAATAGAGCAAGGAAAAGTTAGCCCATCCGTCAGTTCCCTGAAGAAAATCCTAAACGCCTTCTCTATGAGCGTCGGTGATTTTTTTACGATGGATCTGGATAGTCAGGAGCAGGTGTTCTATTCGGCGGATGATTTGGTTGATATTGCCTCTGGTGATATTTCCTTCAAGCTTGTCGGGGCAAATCGTCCTAACCGTGCCTTGGCTTTTATGGTTGAGCGATACTTACCGGGTGCTGATACTGGGCAAGCCATGATTACTCACTATGGTGAAGAGGCTGGTGTTGTCGTGGAAGGTGAGATTGAAATCATTGTTGGAAGTAATACGAGGCGCTTAGGGCCAGGTGAATCATACTATTTCAAGACAAGCACTCCGCACCGTTTCAGAAACATTGGCGATGTTCCCTGCAAAATAATTAGCTGTGCTACGCCAGGTAAGGCGTTCTGATATGACTGGTTTGTATTGTGCGGCAATTGTCGCAGTAATGATGTCGTGCAAATCGCTTGGGCGCTGCCTCAATGCTAGCGAGTGAGTAGGAAGATCCCCTGAAAAAAGTAGAAGACCCCAATACCGGTCACGATCCAGCGCGTCCAGGTGCGGAAGTTGGCATCGGTGAGACGGTGTAAAATGCGGTTGCCGGTGTGGGTGCCAAAGATTGCAAACGGCGCCGCTAGTAGCACAATGCCCCATTCGCCGGTACTAAGCGCCATGGCGGCGCCGAGATAGAAGATGATTTTAATGCTGTGAGCCACTACCTGAATCATCGCTTTTGTCGCCACGACTTGGCGGCGATCCATGCGTGAGCGCACAAAGAATATATCGATTAGCGGCCCGGAAACCCCTGCGGCAATCGTCAAACCGCCAGAGGCGATGCCGCAGCACAGCGCGTGGCTGGCACGGTTGGCATCCAGGTGAAACCAGCGCTTGGGCAGCCAAACCAAAATCGGCATTAGGCCAATCAAAAGTGAGACGCTGGCGGCATTGGGGCTGTAGTTGAACAGCAGAAGCAGGCCCGCGGCGCTTAGTACACCCAGCGTCATAAAAGCGACAATAGGCCAGACAATATAGCGTCGCGATAGCCATGCTCGCGACCCATTCGCGGTGAGCTGTATAACGCCGTGCACCGCCATCGCCGTGCCCGCGGGAAAGATCAGCAGCAGAAACCATAGCAGTACCAATCCGCCCGCCATACCAAACACCCCGGAGAGCATCGAGGTAAAAAACACCACGCTAACCAGGGCCGCACCCATCCATAGAGACATCGTCAGCTTCCTTAACTACGACAGAATGGCCAGATCTGGTAAAACTTGCGGCATTGAAACTCCGCTTCGCAAGCATTGAGCTGGGCTTGGTAACGGTTAGCGCGAGCAGCTACTTGTCTCCCCGCACTCAATACCTGTGGTTTGCCGCGGTAAGAACCCCGCTGGTAGCCCCCCGCGCCTTCGTGATAGGCGTAGTAGAGGTGCTCGGGATTGCTGAGCGATATGCCCGCCTGCTGCTGGGAACGACGGTTGTACCAGCCAATAAAGTCCGTGGCGTGTTTCATATGAGTACGCCGGGCAAACAGGCTGCCCGCTTGATCCTCATACTCCCCCCAAACGGGGTCTTGGGCCTGGGCGTAGCCTTTGGCAGAAGAGGGCCGGGGGCCGGGGATAAAGCCTAGATAGTACTTGCGATCCGGGCGGATATGGCTACGAAACGAAGACTCCTGCTGAATAAACGCCATCTGGGTGGCGATCGGTGTGCCCCACTTCTCCTCTGATTCCTGGGCGTAGTCGTACCAACTGGGCTGCTCGCGGAAGATCTCGCAGATATTGCTTTGATCCTGAGGCGGGTTGGGCGCAAAGGTGGCGCAGCCCGAGAGCAGGAGCATAAGACTTAGTGATGCCCAGAGGCGAAGCCTAGCGAAAGCAGCCGAAGAGGCGACGATGAAATTATCAACAGGGTGACGCATAAAAGTCCTTGTGTATAAATCGTTCAAAGCTTGTGGATAAGGTGTTGAGAAACACTTCCTTCCTTACCTGTGCGCTATTAATAACGCCTAGCGCAGCAGTGCTTCCAGGCTGCGACGCAGGCGCTGTGCTTCACGCACCAGCGTTTCCCCTGATAGCATGCCGACGCCCATTACTAAGCCGACGCGCGGATCGGTTGGTGCACACACTGGGCTTAATGGACGCACGATTAAATGCTCTTTCAGCAGTGACTGAGCGATTCCCACATCGTTAACGCTCGGCTCAAACTCGACGCAAAGGCTAATAGCACTGCTCGGTGGCGAAACGCTGCGCACCTGCGGCAGCGAACGTAGTTGATCATGCAGCACCTGTTGGCGCCCTAGATAGTCGCGCTGAATGCGCCGACACCAGGCATCCAAATCACCATCAAAAATAAATTGTGCCAGTACGGCCTGATCCAGCATGCGTCCTTCGCGGAACAGTTCACTGCGCAGGCGGTTCATTGGCCCCGCTAAATGACGCGGTACCACTAAATAGCCTAAGCGCAGTCCTGGAAACATCATCTTGGAAAACGAGCCCACCAGCAAGTGGCGCTCCGAGTGCGGTTCAAAGAGCAGATTGGAGTGGTCGTCGCGGTTAAACTCGTAATCATCTTCGACAATATACGCGGGCGCTAGGGCATCGCATAAGCGCTGTTTATCCACCGCACTGGTAGGCACGCTGAGCGGGTAATGGTGCGAGCCGGTCAAGTAGGCCAGCTTGACCGGGCCAGGAGCAGGCGGAAGCATGTGCCCCTGACCTGGCAGCCACGCCACCGGTTCGATTTCCAAACCTGCGGCGGTAAAGACGTTGCGCGCTCCCCAGTAGCAGGGCGACTCCATGGCAACAGTGTCGCCCACATCAGCCAGTGCCACGGCGCATAGCTCAATGCCGTTATGGGTACCGTCAGTGATGATGATCTGTTCCGTGTCGCAACTAATATTGCGCCAGCGCGCCAGAAAATCGCGTATCGCGCGCTTTAATGGGCCGTAGCCACCGGTGGAGTAGGAGAGCAGCAGGGCGTTTTGCGGCACCGTCACGCTGGCGTAGAGCTGCCGCCATTTACGCATCGGGAACTGGGCGATATCGGGAATGCCGGGCACGAAGGCGCCGCTTTGGATCATGCTAGCGCCTGGGCCATCCAACACCCGCTGGGCGCGTGATGAGAGCTGTGCATTGCCATGCAGAAGAGGGCTTGGCGTAACGGGGCGGCAGGTCCAGGTGCCTTGGCCGTGGGCGGTTTTAAGCAGTGCCTCCTCGAGTAGCGTATGGATCGCCAGCGCCAGGGTTTGGCGGGCAACGCCAAGGGCATCTGCCAACTGGCGATGGGAGGGCAGACGCAGCCCGGCAGGCCACTGCTGGGTAATGGCTTGTCGCAATGCTTGCTCAATACGCACCTGCTTACTCAACCGTTCCGGTTGGAGTGCATAAAGCTGTACAAGTTGGTGCACGACCTCCTTTCGATCCATCTGGACTCCCCTTAATCCCGCTTAACCCGCTAACGGCGGGCACTTAGACGAAAGCCGTATGAAAATAGTGCACCCTTTCGGTGCGCATGAAAAGTGGTCTAGTCGAACGCAAAAGTGGTGCGTTCGCGTTTTCTCTCCCGCCTGCTAGCGTGTGGCCATCCTGTTTGGCGAAACCGTTAAAAACATGCCTATTCAAAGAGAGGCTGTTAAAACAGGATCAGGATACTGCGCCCCTGAGCGCCTACGACAACATCCAATAACTCGCAGGACAATTTCAAATGACCACATCCTCATCACAACAGGAAGGGCTCGTCCGGGTACTCGCCCGTGGCGATGTATTAGCGCTGGCCTTCGGCGCGATGATCGGCTGGGGCTGGATTGTGCTTACCGGTACCGCGATTCAATCCGCTGGCAGCCTGGGCGCCATTATAGCCTTTATTATCGGCGGCTTAGCGATTGTCTTGGTCGGGCTCACCTATGCAGAGCTTGCCGCTGCGATGCCCAAAGTGGGTGGCGAGCATGTTTACAGCTACCGCGCTTTAGGTCATTTGCCCTCTTTTTTGTGCACTTGGGCGATTATTTTGGGCTACTTAAGCGTAGTGGCCTTTGAAGCCGTCGCCCTGCCCACGGTGATCGAACACCTGGCACCCAACTACGCCGTTGGCCACCTCTGGACGATTGCCGGTTGGGAAGTGAAAGCCACCTGGGTCGCGGTAGGCGTCGGCGGTTCGCTGGTCATGATGATCATCAACTACTTCGGCGTGACCACCGCGGCGTTGCTGCAAAAAGTGGTTACCGGGTTAATTCTGCTGGTGGGGGTGATGTTTGTCACCGGTTCGCTGTTTGAAGGCGAAACCATCAATATGATGCCGCTGTTCACTCAAGCCGATAGCGGCGTGTTCGCAGGCATAGTGGCGGTGCTGGTGATGGTGCCGTTCCTGTTTGTGGGCTTTGACGTTATTCCCCAGGCGGCGGAAGAGATCAACCTGCCCTACAAAGCCATCGGCAAGGTACTGATGATGTCGGTGATCCTGGCGGTGGTGTGGTATGCGCTGATTATTCTGGCGACCAGCCTGGCGCTCAACAGCACTGAACTGGCGGCCAGTTCACTGAGTGTGCCGGACGCCATGGGAAGCCTGTTTAACGCCGCGTGGGCCAGCAACTTAATGGTCATGGCGGGTATTGCGGGCATTATTACAAGCTGGAATGCCTTCTATATTGGCGGTTCCCGGGCAATCTATGCCCTCGCTAAAGCAGGCATGCTACCTGCGCCGTTTGCCAAGCTGCATCCTCGCTACAGAACCCCTACTAATGCCATCTTTATGATGGGCTTTCTCTCCTGTTTGGCGCCCTTCTTTGGCCGCCCAGCATTGGTGTGGATCGTTAATGCGGGTGGCTTGGGCATCGTATTGGCCTACCTGTTTGTGGCGATCTCCTTTGTGGTGCTACGGGTGCGCGAGCCGGATATGCCCCGCCCATTCAAGGTAAGTAACGGCAAGCTGTGCGGCACCCTCGCTATCATTCTTTCTTTCGGTATGGCGTGCCTCTACCTGCCCGGTAGCCCGGCGGCACTGAGCGTCGCGGAGTGGACTATCTTTGCTGGCTGGGCGGTGCTGGGCATCGTGCTTTACGTGCATGCGCTGCGCACCTACGGGCGTGACTACAGCGATCGCCATATGCAAGTGGATCTGTAAGCCGTCCTACGAGATTTCTGGACTTAAGCTTTTTAGGAGCAACTTATGAGCTTTATCGAACAGTGGTTGCACGATGCGGTTCCAGCCCTGGTGGGTGGCGAGTGGCGTACAGGTCAACAAACCTTTGCGGTGGATAACCCCGCCACCGGTGAAACCATTGCCCGGGTGGCGGATATGGGCGCCGATGATACCCGTGACGCCGTGGCCGCCGCCTACAACGCTGGCGCTGCCTGGCGGGCCACGCCGGTCAAGCAGCGCTCGGCACTGCTACGGCGCTGGTTTGAGCTTATTAACGAACACGCCGACGACCTGGCCCGTCTGATGACCCTGGAGCAGGGCAAGCCGCTGACGGAAGCCAAAGGCGAAGTCACCTACGGTGCGTCGTTTATCGAGTTCTTCGCCGAAGAAGCCAAGCGTATGGCAGGAGAAACCCTACCAAGTCATGGCGCGGACAAACGCTTATTGGTTCTGCGCGAGCCGGTAGGTGTGGTGGCGGCAATTACCCCATGGAACTTCCCGCTGGCGATGATTACCCGCAAGTGCGCCCCGGCCCTGGCGGCGGGCTGCACCGTGGTGATCAAGCCCGCCGAAGCCACGCCGCTCACCGCGCTTGCCGCCGCTTACCTGGCGCTGGAAGCGGGCCTGCCTGCAGGCACCATTAACGTGATTACTGCCTCAAAACCGGCAGCGGTGGGTGAGGTGCTCACCACGGATTCACGGGTGCGCAAAGTCTCGTTTACCGGCTCCACCCCGGTGGGTAAGCACTTGCTTGCCCAGTGCGCCAGTACAGTGAAGAAGGCCGCCATGGAGCTGGGGGGCAACGCGCCGTTTATCGTGTTTGACGACGCCGATGTAGATGCCGCTGTTGATGGCGCAATCGCCTCCAAATTCCGCAACGCTGGGCAAACCTGCGTATGCACCAATCGCTTCCTGGTGCAGGACGGCATTTACGATACGTTTGTCAGCAAGCTCACCGAGCGAGTGAACGCACTGAAGGTTGGCGATGGCCTGGCGGATGGCAGCATTATCGGCCCGCTGATTAACCAAGCAGCGGTCGATAAAGTGCAGCGCCATGTGGACGACGCAGTGAACCAGGGTGCTCGGCTGCTCTGCGGTGGTAAGCCTCACGCCGCAGGCGAGCGCTTCTTCACTCCCACGGTGCTGGCGGATGTGACCACCAAGATGGCCGTGGCCGACGAAGAGACCTTCGGCCCGGTCGCGCCGGTGTTTCGCTTCCAGCGCGATGAAGAAGCCATTGCCATGGCCAACGATACACCCTTTGGCCTGGCGGCTTACTTCTACGCTACGGATTACCGCCGCATCTGGCGCACCATGGAGCAGCTGGAGTACGGCATGGTCGGTGTGAATGAAGGGTTGATCTCCACCGAGTTGGCGCCGTTTGGCGGCGTTAAAGAGTCCGGGTTGGGTCGCGAAGGCTCCCACCACGGTCTTGATGAATTTACTGAACTTAAATATGTCTGCGTTGGCGGTTTATAAGGAAAGCTATGATGACTAACCAAGAATTGAACGACCTGAAAAACCGCTACGTGGCTAACGGTGCTGCCACGCCGACAACCCAGTTTGCCGAGCGCGCTGAAAATGCTGAGCTGTGGGATGCCGACGGCAACCGCTGGATCGACTTCGCGGGCGGTATTGGTGTGCTGAACTTGGGCCACCGCCACCCGAAAATCGTCGCCGCCGTTGAAGCGCAGCTCAAGAAAGTTATGCACACCAGCGCCGCGGTCATTTCCTACGCGCCCTATGTGCAGCTGTGCCAAAAGCTTTGCGAACTAAGCCCGGTGCGCGGCCCTGAGCGCAAAGCGATGCTGGTCAACACCGGTGCCGAAGCGCTGGAAAACGCCGTGAAGATTGCCCGCGCTGCCACTGGCCGCACCGGCATTATTACCTTCGACGGCGCTTTCCACGGACGCACCATGATGACCCTGGCCATGACCGGCAAGGTGCTACCGTACAAGAACGACTTCGGCCCGATGCCGGGCGACGTGTTCCGCGCCCCATTCCCGAATCCGCTGCACGGCATCAGCGAAGAAGCGTCTTTGGATGCCATTCGCACGCTGTTCAAAACCGATATCGCCCCGCACCGTACAGCGGCCATCGTGATTGAGCCGGTTCAAGGTGAAGGCGGCTTCTATATTGCGTCACCGGATTACCTTAAAGCGCTGCGCGCGCTGTGCGACGAGCACGGCATTCTACTGATCGCCGATGAAGTGCAGTCCGGCTTCGCCCGCACCGGCAAGCTATTTGCCCTCGAACATAGCGACATCGAAGCGGATATTCTCACCACCGCCAAAAGCCTCGCTAACGGCATGCCGCTGTCGGCTGTTGTGGGTACCGCCAAGGTAATGGACGCCTCCGGCCCCAACTCGCTAGGCGGCACCTACAGCGGCAATCCGCTCTCCTGCGCGGCAGCGCTGGCGGTGATCGAGGTGATCGAAGAGGAAAATATTCTTGAGCGCAGCGAGCAGATGGGCAAGATGCTCGCGGAGCGTTTTGCTGTTTGGGAAGAGCGATTCCCCGCCGTTGCCCACGGCCGCCAGCTAGGCGCCATGGCAGCGTTCGAATTGCTCGATAGCGAAGGAAAACCCGATACAGCGCTAACCGGTGCGCTCTGTGCCAAAGCCCGCGAGAAAGGCCTGATCCTTCTCTCCTGCGGCTTCTACGGCAACAGCATCCGCATTCTGGTGCCGCTAACCGTCTCTTCCGCGGTGTTGGAAGAAGGGCTCAGCATTATCGAGCAGTCCCTGGAAGCGCTTAGCTAATACTCTTCTAAGCATCACAAAGCCCGCCCTCGTCAAACAGTGAAAGCTGTTGGCGAGAGCGGGTTTTTATTTCATGGTGGGGAAAGTTTTGGGGTTGCAGTGTGATTATGAGCCACTACCCCTACAGTTTTGTTTAAACCTAGATAACCACTGAGTGGGAGTAAGACCGAAGGCTTTCTTGAAGTGATTTGTCATATGGCTCTGGTCATTGAAACCAGCTGAAACTGAGGCGTACGACAACGAATAACCATGGGTCAAATAGCGTTTTACGAACGCAAGACGCCGCATGGTCAAGTAACGGTATGGGCTTGTTCCATATAATGCCCTGAAATCTCTTGATAAACTCCACTTTTCACGGCCGCTCACCAACGCTAAATCATCAAGTGTGATATGAGAATCCAATGAATCGTGGATATATTCTCTAGCCTTTTCTGCAGCGTTATAGTCGTATGCCACCCTACCTCTTTTGTGACCGGCAACAGCAGAGAGAACATTGGCTAGTTCGAAGACGATATCTTCCCCTTCAAGCTGCTCATGAGCAGTTTGGAGGTCATTCATAAGAAATTCTGTGGCGGCATAAAGCCGAGGGTCTGTGCTAACGCCACCCTTTATGTAGGGTAAGGTGCGGCCACCAAGCACCGCTTGAAGAGCAAAGGGTTCAATATACATGATGCGGTAGTGGAAGCCGTCATTCGTTCCAGCCTCACCGTCGTGGAGTTCATCAGGATGAATCACAATGGTATTGCCAGGTAAGCTAGTTCTTTTTTCACCTCGGTAATTGAAGCAATGAACCCCTGCAAGGGTTCTACCTACAGCATACGTATCGTGCCGATGGGGCTCGAAAGCAACGCCAGAAAAAAAGGCTTCAAATCTTTCTATCTGTGTATTAAAAGAATTTAGCATAGGCGGTAAGTTATCGGCTTCTGTCTGACTGCAGGGTTATCATGCAACGGAATATATGAATAAGTAAAGCTAGTGAGCCAATTTTGACAGTTTATATAGCCTGTCCTTGAAGCGCTCTCGTATTGCGGGCTATTCATCTCAATACGTAATATAGAGTGGTGGCGACGACTGTTGTTAGGAATAGTCCACTTTTTAATATAACTGCCAATATGCCTACTGCAATAAAAGAAAAAATAGATAGGTTAAGCCCGTTAGCCATCTCTGGTATCACGATGTAAGTGATGAAACAAATAAAAATAGAAGTAGGCAATATTTCCTCAATTAGATACTGGGCTTTTGCGCCGAAGTTAATCGTGAACAAAGAGGGCAGAACTCTTACCATGACACTTGTAAGTAGAAGAGCCAAAATCACCAAAAAATTATCTGCCATATTTGTTCCTCAATATTTTCTATTCAGTAGATAGGAGATAGTGGATAATAGAATGATGGAGGGGATCCAAAAGTAGATGCCACCAAGGGTGTAATAGAAAAGCCCGCTTATTAAAAAGCCTAACGTTGCCTTTGGAACAGTTATCAAACCACTTTTATAAGGTCGGTTTTGAAGATACGAGATGGCAAGAAAAAGAAGCACCAAGCTCGCAGGAATACTGGCATTGATGTCGTCAGGTAAAAGGTTGGGAAACAGCCCAGCTATAATGCCGCCTGCTACCCCAAAGAGTATCCAGGACAAGAAAATGGTGAAGCGAATTATCAGCATGGCTCTTTGGTTATGTCCCTGCTCAATAGCGTACGCTTCGTCGCCGAGTGCATGGGACGCAACAACCTTAAGCAGCTTGTTTTTTGGTAATTTTTTTGAGCATGAAAGCGAAATTGCAAAATATCGGCTATTGATCATAGTGGTAACGAAAGCAATAGTTAAAAAACTGGCCCCAGACTCAGAGAGAGGTAGAGCGGCAAACTGCCCGCTCCCAGAAAAGCTTAGTAGGCTTACGAGAAAAATTTCGACAATGCTCCAGTCTGCTTTGTAAGTAGTAAAGCCGAATAGCATGCTAACAGGTGCTATTGCAAAGATGGCCGTCAATAGCAGCGAAAGCAGAACCCGATACTCTGCTGTATTTGAAGCAGAGAGCACTTTTTTGGTGTTTAAATATTTATTCATCATTGCCAATCACTTTTTCCCAAGATGTAAATTTTTTAGTTATGGCTAATGGGCTTACAGCAGAACATTGAAGCTAGCTGCTATGCTGGAAGCGTATGGGAAAAGTTGATAAGCGTATTGTAAGATCGTGCAGGTTTGTTGAGAGCGGAGTGAGTCTAGCCCGGATTTCTCACAGGGTATAAAAGAAAGCGGCTGAAAGTGTTAACGTTTCAGGGCCTTACACCAAAAACCAACACCAACAGCCGCTTCCAAAATGGTACCTGAAAAGCTGACCTTCTCGCCACTCTCTCGCCGCCAAATTGAAGCCGACTTCTCCGGGGGCCACATTACGTCGGACGCCGGATTACTCCTGCTTCGTGAAGTCGATAAACAGCATCGCCTAACACGCCGCTTGGCCGCCGTGCTTCATGATCCCCGCTCACCGGAACAGGTTCGTCATAAGCTCGACACGTTGGTTCGTCAGCGGGTGTTCGGTGTCGCCGCTGGCTATGAAGATTTCAACGACCATGAGGCCCTGCGCTATGATCAGGCCCTTCAGACAGCGCTCGGTGAAGAGGATACGCTGGCAGGCAAGTCGACGCTGTGCCGGGTGGAGCAGAACGCCGATCGGCAAGCAATAGTGAAGGCCCATGAGTTGCTGTGGCATCACTTCATTGAACAGCATGACGAACCACCCAAGGAGATCGTGCTGGACTTTGATGGCACCGACATCCCCGTGCATGGCGAGCAACCCGGCAAGTTCTTTAACCGTTATTACGATCACCACTGCTACTTCCCACTGTATGTCTTCTGTGGGCGCCACTTACTGGTGAGCTATCTGCGCACCAGTGACCGCAGCGACAGCCGCCATAGCTGGGCGATCCTCGCCTTACTGGTACGCTTTATCCGTCAATACTGGCCCGATACGCGCATCGTGTTACGAGGTGATAGCCACTTTTGTCGTCCCCGGATGCTGAACTGGTGTGATCGGCATCACGTCGACTACATCGTGGGAATCGCAAAGAACAGCCGGCTGCTCAAGGAAGTGGACGTCCCCATGATGCTGGTGCGCAAGACCCAATGGCAGGTGGGAGGGAAAGTAGCGGGGACGTTCCGCTTCCAGTATCAAGCCCGCTCCTGGAAATACCCACGCTGGGTGGTGGCCCGCCTAGAAGAAGGTGAGTTAGGCTCTAATCCCCGGTTTATCATCAGCTCTCGTTACGATGACGGCTTCAAGCTTTACTACGAGCAGTACTGTGCCCGGGGTGACATGGAGAACCGGATCAAGGATCAACAACTGAGCCTGTTTGCTGACCGGACCTCCAGCACGCACTGGTGGGCCAATCAGTGGCGGCTGATCTTGTCGGGCTTCGCTTATACGCTGTTCGAGCGGTTACGGACTTACCTGAAGCACACGCCCTTCGCGCGCATGAGTCCAAGCAACCTGAGGCTCAAGCTCATCAAAGTAGGCGCGGTCATCCTCCGCAATACGCGCCGCATCCGGGTGTTGATGAGTGACAGCTACCCCTATAAAACGGCGCTATCCGATCTGGTCAGGCGGTTGGTGCCGAACTGACTGCTCGGGCGCCCCCGGCCCGACGCAATGGGGGAAAGGGGGAAGTGTGTCTGAAGGACGGAAAGTGGTTAAAAAGTAGCCGATGTAAGTCGAGCCAGTAGGTGTTTAGCGGTGTTACAGCCTGAGTGCGGTACTGGCTGAGGTACTATGAGAAATCCAGGCTAGCCGTTATGGTTTTTCAATATTTTGTTTTCGTGCGTTGGCTTGGGCATCGCTGGCTGGCGAGTTTATCCACAATCACTTGGCTGGCTTCTTTGGTCGGGTTCAATGGCGAATACGGGCAACGTGGGGCCCGCCGCGGCTGCGTTAGCAAACGGCGCGTGATCATGAATGCGTACTCGCGTTTGAACCAAACGACCTGGATAGGTGCCTTAGCCATTAATAATACTGATACCTGACGGTTGAGAGCTATTCGCCGCTAAGCCTATTCGCCACTATGCCATGACGTTACCATCAAGGTAGCGTTTGCGTAATCAATCCAGCAGGATCAACTCTGCAGGAACAAACCAGTAGGAGAGTAACGATGTATATCGCGATGAACCGTTTTCGGATTGCCCCAGGCCGCGAAGAGGATTTTTTAGAGGTGTGGCGTAACCGCGACTCTCACTTGGATGAAGTGCCGGGCTTTAAACAGTTCAAGATGCTGCAGGGTGAAAGCCAGGAAGATCACACCGTGTTTATCTCCCACAGCGTGTGGGAGTCGGAAGAAGCCTTCCGCGCCTGGACTAAGTCAGATGCGTTCCGGAAGGCCCATGCCAATGCCAAGTCACCCGAAGGTATTTATCTTGGCCCACCAAAGTTTGAAGGTTATGAGGTGGTGCTGTAAGGCGTGTACGGCTAAACGAAGCAGGTTATCAGCGGGGTGGTTGCCCCGCTTTGAGGGCTTTAAAATAATGCCAAGCCAATAGAGAGCAGTACGCTATAAAGCAGCGTTGAAATGGCCGTTTTCTTCAGCATATTGGTCAAAATCTCGCCATTACGGGTATGGCTCAAAGTTCTGGCCGCGTCAGTTAGAGGTTTGGCCACCAGCAGGCAGCTCCATCCCTCCCACGGTACCGGCAGTACAACTAAATAGATCAAGGTGAGTAGCAGCGCGATGCCCAGCAGCGCCCAGTGGTAGCTAATCGCCTTAGTGCGGCCTAACCGCACCGCCAGGGTGATTTTGCCATTGCGTGCATCGCTCTCTATATCGCGCACGTTATTCACATTGAGCACGGCGGTGGCCAGCAGGCCGCAGGCGGCGGCAGGTAGAAATGGTAGCCAGCTTAACTGCTGTACATGCAGATAGTAGGTGCCCAAGACGCCAAGCAGACCAAAAAACATAAAGACCGCAATGTCCCCAAACCCTCGGTAGCCATAAGGGGTGCCACCTAGACCAACGGTATAGGTCACTGCTGCCAACAGGGCCGCAGCCCCTAAGAGAATGAAGATGAGGATTTGCCCCCACTGATTTCCAAACGCGGCGACTAGCAGTAACAGCCCCAGTAACGCGGCAAACGTTGCCGCAATGATCATTCCCGTGCGCATTTTTTCCGCGCTAAGCAAGCCAGAAGAGACCGCTCTTGCAGGCCCTATACGCTGTTCGTCATCAGCACCCGATGCAGCATCACCGTAATCGTTGGCTAAATTAGACAGCACTTGAAGCGCAATGGCGGTCAGTAGGGCAAGCACAAGCACTGCCATATTAAGAGCATCCACACTCGCGGCTAGCCCAGTACCTAGCAGAATGGAAGCACACGCTAGCGGTAGCGTTCGGGGGCGAGCGGCTAACACCCAGGCTTGGTAGTGGCGGCGCTTACTATTTTGATCCATCCCGTTGATATTCCTGTTGACCGTTTTCATTTAATAAACATTCGGCAATGTATGATTAAGTGCGGAAAAGTAGATCTAAGTCAAAATATGCCGCGTCATCTTGTCCCACACTGCAAGCACCCCTTGAGTAGGAGTTTACGCGATGATTGGCGACTTATTTAGACATAACAAATATATGGCGGTAGTTTGGTTACTGCTACGGCTCTATTTAGGCATCACCTGGCTAACCTTAGGCATCGGTAAAATGACCGGTGGCTTTAACGCCGAGGGCTTCTTAAGCAATGCTGTCGCCAACCCTGTGATGCGCGAGGGAAGCGCGGTTTATCCTAATTATGTCGCCTTTCTAGAGAATTTTGCGTTGCCCAATGCGGATGTCATTAATTTCATTATACCGCTGGGAGAAGTGTTAGTTGGTCTGGGTTTGATCGTTGGTGTGCTGACCTCGTTTGCTGCATTTTTCGCCATCGTGATGAACATGTCGTTTTTGATGGCAGGCACGGTGTCCACTAATCCATGGATGATTGCGCTGACTTTCTTGTTGCTGGTGGCGGGTGCCAATGCGGGGCGGTTGGGTGGCGATCGGTGGGTGCTGCCCTATATGAAAAAAAAGCTAGGCTTGAAGTACGCTGGTAGTTAATTGAAAACGCGGGTCTAACAGGCGAATTATGCACGTTACACACCCTATTGAAGCACTCAAACATCAGCTTGATGCGCTTCGTCATACGGATAAAAAAGGGTTTATGCGCCTAAATACGCCCTGTCAGGTCGGTAACCTGATGGGGTGGTTAAACGTGCAAAGCGTTTATCCCCGTCTCTATTGGCAATCCCGTGATGCTGGCGCCGTTGAGTATGCTGCGCTAGGGGTTGTTAGGGCGTTTGATTCGCTAGCCGCGCTGCAGGCCGACCTTGCCACACTGGCCGATAGTGGTGGCGAGCAGCCGGACTACTTCGGGGGCATGGCCTTCGACCCCGGTACGCCAGGGTGGGAGCACTTTCCGGGCTGCCACTTTTTGCTGCCGCGTATAGAGCTTAGGCGCCAGCAAGCGGGGGTGATGTTATCACTCAATCTGCGCTTTGATGATTGCTGCCCAGAGGCCGAGATAGCCCAGGCTCGTGCCTGTTTGGCTGCGCTGGAAGAGGAGCAACGGCTGCCTTGTTGGCTGCCTCATGTTTATCAGCGTGAAGACCATCCTGCGCAGAAAGAGTGGGCGGCGTCGGTAGAGCAGGTCACCCATCCTGATCACCTGAGTCACACACCCAAGGTGGTGCTCTCACGGGAGACGTGCCTAACCACACCTGAAACGCCCAGCCCTTGGGCGCTGCTAGCACGCTGGCAGGCCGGTGCCGCCGACTGTTTTCACTTTGGCGTCCAATTTACTCCCCATGAAGCCTTTATCGGCTGCCCGCCGGAACGGCTCTACAAGCGTAAAGGTAGGCATTTAATGACCGAGGCGCTGGCGGGTACCACTCGCCGTGGGCGGGATGCCCAGCAAGATCAAGCGCTTGCCGATGAACTGCTTGCCGATAAGAAAAACAGTCTGGAAAACCAGTGTGTCTATCAGCAGCTTTTGACCCAGCTTGAGTCGCTCTCTTCTCAAGTGGACATGGGCGAGGCGCATATTGTTAAGCTGCGCTCGGTGCAGCATATCCGTCGTCTGATTCACGCCGAGTTGCACCGAGACGTCACCGACCAGCAGTTGCTGGCAGTGCTGCCGCCTACCCCAGCGGTAGGCGGTGTTCCCCGCAAGTCGGCACTGGCATTTATTCGCCAACATGAGCGCCATCGACGCGGTTGGTATGCGGGCGTTTTCGGCCGAATCAGTCACACCAGCAGCGATCTGGCGGTGGCCATTCGCTGCGCCCATATCGGCCCAGAAACAATTCGCCTTTATGCCGGTGCAGGCATTGTGGCAGGCTCACAGCCAGACGAGGAGTGGCACGAACTGGATACGAAAATTGCTGACATTATGTCGCTGCTTGGGATGGGATAACGTAGATGACAGCACTGACATCGGACGGTTTTGTGAAGAGTGGTTTTATGGAAGAGTACGCCACCTTTAATCATATATGGGCGGCACTAATACTGGAGGAACTCTACCGCTTAGGCGTGCGCGATGTAGTCCTGGCGCCAGGCTCCCGTTCATCGCCTTTGACTATGTCCGCCAGCGAGCATGCCGGGCTGCGCTGCCACTGCCATTTTGACGAGCGTGGACTGGGGTTTATGGCGCTGGGCATTGCCCGGGGCAGTCAGCGCCCGGTCGTTATTATCACTACCTCAGGCACTGCCGTGGCCAACCTTTACCCGACGGTGGTGGAAGCAAATTTACTCGGCGTCCCGCTTATTGTGCTCTCTGCCGACCGCCCTATTGAACTGCTGGATAACGGCAGCAATCAGGCGATTGATCAGCGGGATATATTCTCCCGCCATACCATTGTTCACCACGACCTGCCGCCGCCGGATGCTGAGATAAAAGCAGCGTTTCTACTCAGTACTGTTGATCAAGCCGTTGATCAGCAACGCCGTACCTCTGGGCCGATTCACATTAATTGCCGTTATCGCGAACCGCTTTACCCCGGCAACTGCCTGGTGGATGCCAGTGACTATCTCGCCCCGCTAAGGGACTGGCTGACGACTTCAAAACCGTGGAGTGATTGGTCATCCAGCACTGCGGTTCCAGCGCTCAACAACGAGTGGGAAACGTTTGCCCAACAGCGTGGCCTGATTGTTGTTGGCAGGGTTGAAGATAGTGTTGATGACTCCCAGCAGGGGCAGCAGATTGTTGAGCTATCCAAGCAGTTGGGTTGGCCGCTACTGGCCGACATACAGAGCCAAATTCATTTTGACCCTCACAATCTGATTCACTTTGATCTGGCGCTGCATGATGAGCGTTTCTGCGCTGAGCTCGCCAAAGCCGAGGTGCTGCTGCAGTTTGGTGGGCGATTAATCTCCAAGCGGCTAACGCAATTTATTGCTCAGCAGCCGTGGCAGGATGCCTGGTTGGTTGATCCACTGCCCCAGCGGCTGGATCCCGACTACTGCGTTAAGCGCCGTTTGATATGCTCGCCCGCCGACTTTATAGCCGCTTTGCCAACGATACCTGAACAACTCTGCTGGCATCAGCTGGCCAGCCTCCAACGACGCACTAGTCAGCTTGTGGAAGAGCGCTGTACAGCATTCTCCGAGGTGGGAGTTTGTCACCTTTTAGCGCAGGTGGCTGAAGGGCAGTTGTTTATCGGCAATAGCCTGCCCGCGCGGCTAATGAATATGTTGGGGAAGCATCGCCAAACGCCGCTGCGGGTAGTGGCCAATCGCGGCGCCTCCGGTATTGATGGTCTTATTGCAACGGCTTACGGCCTCAGTTGCACATGCTCAGAGCCGACTACTATTGTGCTGGGGGATACCAGCGCACTGCATGATCTCAACAGCTTGGCGCTATTAAAGCAGGCCACGCAGCCTCTGGTGGTGGTTATCCTCAATAACGATGGTGGCAGTATTTTCCATATGCTGCCGGTGCCTAAAGAAGACGATCTGCTGGAGCGCTATTATCGCCAGCCCCATGGCTTACACTTAGAGCATGCGGCGAAGATGTTTGGACTTGGCTACTTCGCGCCAGAGTCACTGGGTGCCTTTATGGCGGCCTACACTCAGGCCCTGCAGGCGGGCGTTACCTTGATCGAGATTAACGTGCCCCATCAGCAAGTAGCTGATGATCTCAAGCATCTTGGCGCAGCGATTCGAGGGGAGCCGCGTGAGTAGTAAACCTCAGGCGCCGACTCTGGTAATGCTCCACGGTCTGTTGGGCGATGCTCAGGACTGGGGTGAGATCATCGCTGGCTTGGAAGGCATCCGCTGCCTCGCGCTGGACTTACCCGGCCACGGTGAGAATCACCACGTGCAGGTAGGCTCTTTTGAGGCTTTTCACCACTGGCTTGGCGATACGCTGATAACTCACGGTGTTCGCCATTACTGCCTACTGGGTTACTCCCTGGGCGGGCGCTTGGCGCTGTACCATGCTAGCCGTCAGCCACCGGGGCTGGAAGCACTCTGGCTGGAGAGTGCCCACCCAGGGCTGCCCGCCAGTGAGCGCTCTGCCCGAATTGCGCACGATGAGCACTGGGCAACACGCTTCGAGCAGGAACCATTGGAAAACGTACTTGCCGACTGGTACCAGCAGCCGGTGTTCGCCGATCTCACCGACGTTCAGCGCAGTCGGCAAATGCAACGCCGTCTCGCGAATCACGGGCCAGCCGTCGCCAGCATGCTGCGATCAACTTCCTTGGGTCACCAGCCCTCGTTATGGTCGTGGTTGGAAAATACCCTACTACCGATTAGCTATTTTTCGGGCCAGCGGGACGCCAAGTTCCACACTCTTGCCACTCACTTGGCAACGATGGCCCCGCGCCTGCGCCATATCTCGCTGAACGGGGGCCACAATCTTCATGTTGAGCAACCAGAGGCGTTCTCACAGCAGTTGAACGCTTGGTTGGGTACTGCTAGCTGACTTCAATCAGCTGATCAGCATTAACCAAGGCAGGCCAATCACCAGCCAAACCACCAGGAACAGCAGCCCAAAGATCGCCCCTAGCCGCCAAAACAGTGCGCTGGGTAAGTAGCCGCTGCCGTAGTAAACCGGGCTTGGCCCTGTGCCGTAAGGGGTGAGAATGCCCATAAAGCCCAGTGTGGGCAGTAGCAGCAGGATAAACATCTGCATATCCAGCCCGGCAATCCCCGACGCCGCCGCCAGAATTACCGGCAGCAGAGCAGTAACGTGGGCTGTCACGCTGGCAAAGAAGTAGTGCAGCAGGTAGAAAATAACTACCAGCGCCACCATGGCCATCAGCGGGTCAAAGTGGCTTATCTGCCCGCCCACCACGCTGCCAAACCAGTTAACAAACCCCACTAGGCTCAGCCCACCCGCGAGCGCCACCAGGGTGGCAAACCACACAAAGGTATTCCAAGCGGCTCGGTTATCGAGAATATCGCTCCAGGTCACAATGCCGGTTAACAACATACCGCAGATCACCACTAAGCCCACCAATGACCCAGAGATAATGTCGCCCGCGAAAATCCACAGCAGCAGGGCGGAGACCACCATAATGACCAGCATCATTTCATGGCGAGTCAGTGCCCCCAGCTTGGTTAACTCCTGCCCTGCCCAGTCGGAAATTTCATTACCCGCTTTTACTTCGGGCGCGCATAGCCAGTAGCTCAGCAGCGGAACTAGCAGAAGCAGCAAAATGCCGGCTGGTGCTACCGCCATAAACCACTGCCCCCAGTTGATATGAATACCGGTCGCGCTTTCAGTTAGCGCGATGGCCAGTAAGTTCGGGGCCAGAGCGGTCAAAAACAGCGAGCTAGTGACGCAGGTAGAAGCAAGCGCGGTCCACATCAAAAAGCTGCCCATGCGCTTCATGCTAGGGTCGTTGGGATGCGAATCGTAAAGCGGCGGCAGGTTACGAATGACCGGATAGATCGTGCCCGCACTGCGCGCCGTATTGGAAGGCGTAAACGGCGCCAGAATGCCATCGGCAATCATCACCGCATAACCCAGGGTTAAAGTACGCTTCCCCATGGCTTTGACGAGCCAGAGCGATATCCGCCTGCCCAGGCCGGTTTTCTCATACCCCAAGGCAAACATAAAGGCACCAAAAATTAGCCATACCGTAGAGTTGGTAAAGCCCGACACCGCCCATGAGAATGCTTGGTTAGCGGCACTGAATCCGTCAGCCGTCAGTTGCTCCGGAGAGAACAGCACCCACCTTGAAAGCAGTGCCACCAGGGTAACGCCGATCAGGCCGACCACCGCCCCAGGTAAGGGCTCGAGAATCAAGCCAACCACGCAGCCAAGGAAGATGGCGAAAAAGTACCACGCGTGAGGCGCTAGCCCCTCGGGTGTAGGTATCAGCGCGACGATAATAGCGACTGCTAACGGTGCTAACAGTTTCCATCGTGGCGAGGGTTGGGCATTGGTTGTCATGCTGCACCTCTCTTTAGTCTTTCTTGCTGTTTTTATTGCCTGGCGGATAGGTATCTGCCCTGCAGTGAGTGGCTTGAAGAGTAGGGCCTGTGGCACGCGGGTAACAGCAATACCTAGTCGATTTTCTACTTGCTTGACGCACGTCAATAGTTCTTTGGACTAATGAGCAGGGCCTGCCAATAGCGTGGTAAGTTCGAAGAATGAAAGGGCACCGAAGAGTGTCGCTACCACCACCTTTGACTTGGCTAACGGAAGGAAACGTCATGCAGCAGCGAGATTTCGATATCGTGATTGTCGGTGGGGGTGGCGCAGGCTTGCGTGCTGCCATTGGGGCTGCCGAGCACGCTAAAGAGCACAACACCCCGCAACGTATTGCGCTGCTGTCCAAGGTGTACCCCATGCGCTCGCATACCGTGGCGGCGGAAGGCGGTGCGGCTGCCGTCACAAGTGCCGAAGATTCACATCAGGCGCATTTTGATGACACCGTTTCCGGCGGTGACTGGCTGGTTGAGCAGGGGGTGGCTGACTACTTTGTTCACCACGCCTATCAAGAGCTGGTGCAGATGGAGCGCTGGGGCTGTCCTTGGAGCCGTAAGGACGATGGTCAGGTGCAGGTGCGCCGCTTTGGGGGGATGAAAACCGCCCGCACTTGGTTCGCCGCCGATAAAACCGGCTTCCATATGCTTCACACCCTGTTTCAGACTTCGCTGAAATACCCTGAGATCGAGCGTTTCGACGAATACTTCGTGCTCGACTTGGCGGTACACGAAGGTGCTGTGATTGGCGTGATTGCCCTACAAATAGCCACTGGCGAATTAACCGTGCTGCGCGCCAAAGCGGTGATTTTGGCCACCGGCGGCGCGGGGCGTTTATTCCGTTTCAACACCAATGCGGGCATTGTCACTGGCGACGGTATGGCGATGGCCTACCGCCATGGTGTGGCGCTGCGGGACATGGAGTTTGTTCAATACCACCCCACCGGCTTGCCCGGCTCCGGCATTTTGATTACTGAAGCGTGCCGGGGGGAAGGCGGTATTCTGCTCAATAAAGAGGGCTATCGTTATCTGCAGGATTATGGCCTTGGCCCGGAAACGCCGCTGGGTAAACCGGAAAACAAGTATATGGAGCTGGGCCCGCGGGACAAACTCTCCCAGGCCTTCTGGCAGGAGCAGCAGGCAGGCCGCACCGGTAAGTTTGGCGACAGCGATGTGGTCTATCTCGATCTGCGTCACTTGGGTGAAAAGTACATTCTGGAGCGCCTACCGTTTATCTGCGAGCTGGCCAAATCCTATATCAACGTCGACCCGGTGAAAGTGCCCATCCCCATTCGCCCAGCGGTTCACTACACCATGGGCGGTATTGAAACCAATCCACAGTGCGAAACCTCCATTGCTGGGCTCTACGCCGCCGGGGAGTGTGCTTCGGTGGGTCTGCACGGCGCCAATCGATTGGGCTCTAACTCGCTGACGGAGCTGTTGGTGTTTGGCCGCCTGGCCGGTGAGCAGGCAAGCAAGCGCGCAGCACAAACCGAGTGGGCCGATGAGCGCCTGCTGGAAGCCCAGGGCGACTGCCAGCAAGCCAAGCTGCTGCGGCTCTGTGACGGAACGGGGAGCGGCGAGAACTGGGTGGAACTCAAGCACGCCATGGTGCAGGCCATGGAGAGCGGCTGTGGGATTTACCGCACCGAAGAGGGCATGCGCCATTCGCTGGATACCATGCGCCAACTGCGTGCGCGCTTCAACGAGATCCGCGTTAACGATACCAGCAAGATCTTCAACACTGAGTTATTGGAATGTCTTGAACTGGAGTGTGGACTGGATATTGCCGAAGCGTCTTGTTTGGGCGCGCTTGAGCGCCGTGAGTCCCGCGGTGCCCACCAGCGCTTGGATGAAGGCATGCAGAAACGCGATGACGTTAACTACCTCAAGCATAGCCAGGTCTTTTACCAAGGCGATGTCCATGCCGAACTGCGCTGGCAGGACGTCGATGTGCAATTCTCCGCCCCGGCGGAGCGGGCCTATGGCGATGCGGGCAAGGGGGAGAAGGCATGAGTATCGATCAGATGAGTACTAACTTAATCAGTACGAAGAATGTCAGCACCAAGCATATTAGCGTCAAACGCTACCTGCCTGATAACTCGACTGAGACGTACTGGCAGGCGTATGACCTGCCGGTGGATGACAGTACCTCGCTGCTGGATGCCCTCAACTATATCAAGGAGCAGCTCGATAGCACCCTGAGCTACCGCTGGTCGTGCCGTATGGCGATTTGTGGCTCCTGCGGGGTCATGGTGAACGGCATTCCCAAGCTCGGCTGCAAAACCTTCCTGCGCGATTACGAGGGCGATATTAGTATCGAGCCGTTGGCACACTTCCCCGTGCAGCGGGATCTGGTGGTGGATATGGAGATCTTCCTTGAACACCTGGCGGCGGTGAAGCCCTACCTTATTGATGACAACCCCGTAAAACCTTACGACCCCAGTGCGCCGGAAACCTATCAACAGACGCCGGAGCAGCTGGAGCGCTACAAGCAGTTCGCTAACTGCATTAATTGCGGTCTCTGCTACTCGGCCTGCCCGCAGTTCGGGCTGAACCCTGAGTTCCTTGGGCCGGCGGCGCTAACGCTGGCTCACCGTTACAACCTGGACAGCCGAGATCACGGAAAAAAACAGCGCATGGCCGAGCTTAACCGCCACGACGGGGTGTGGAGCTGCACCTTTGTGGGCTTCTGTTCAAAAGTGTGCCCCAAACACGTTGACCCCGCCGCTGCGGTCAATCAGGGCAAGGTCGAAGCAGCCAAACACACGCTTATTGCGCTGTTTAAAGGGTAGGGGAGGAACATCATGGATAAATCATCATCGCAACGCCTGCCGCCGCTGAAACGCAATTGGTGGCTGAAGCACCGCTTTTTTAAACTCTATATGCTGCGCGAAGCCACGGTGCTGCCGCTGGTGTTTTTCACGCTCTGTTTACTCGCAGGTATGGTCGCTCTTCTTCAAGGGGCGGAGAGTTGGCAGGGGTGGATCGCCTTTATGGGCTCTCCCATCGTATTAGTGCTTAATCTTCTGGCGCTGGCCGCCAGCCTGTTTCACGCCGCCACCTTCTTTGTGCTGTTCCCGCGGGTAATGCCGATTCGTATCGCCGGGCATAGCCTGCCCGATCAGGCCATTGTTGCTGGGCAGTGGGCGGGCGTAGTCGTGGTCGCGCTGCTGTTTTTCTGGCTATTGGGGAGGAGTGGAGCATGAACATGCACAAACATGATGTTCAGCATAAACAAGCTTTTGATGAGCCACTTTGGTGGGGGTTATTTAGCGCGGGCGGCGTCTGTTTCGCAGTTTTACTGCCCGCCGTGATTCTGTTTATCGCCGTTCTACTGCCTTTGGGCCTGCTGCCTGCTGGGGCGCTGAGCTATGAGCGGGCATCATCGCTGCTGTTTAGCGTACCGGGTTTTCTATTTGTTGGCGCGGTGGTGTGTCTGCCGCTTTTTCATGCCGCCCACCGCCTGCGCCATGGGATGTTTGATATCAGCGTGGGCAATGACGCACTTAACAAAAAACTGATGTACGGTGGGGCTGCGCTGTTAAGCATTGTGGCGCTGGGCTTAGTCGTTACAGGTATGCTGGCTTAAGCGATTCACTGCAAACACCCCATCCCTGATAAAGAAAAACTAACTAAAAAACCTGACAAAGAAAAAGAGACTGGCATGATTAACGGACTCACTGAATCAGAACTCTATGCGCCGGTAGAGTGGCAGGATCGCTCAGATGGCTATCAGGATATCTTGTATTACACCACTGCCGATGGCATTGCGCGCATCACCATCAACCGCCCCGAAGTGCGCAACGCCTTTCGCCCGTTAACGGTGAGCGAGATGGCCCAAGCGCTTAACCGCGCCCGCCACGACAGCACCATTGGTGCGATTATTCTCACCGGTGCCGGCGATAAAGCGTTCTGTTCCGGCGGTGATCAGCGCATCCGTGGCGACTACGGCGGCTACCAGGATGAAGAGGGTACCCACCACCTCAACGTGCTGGATTTCCAGCGCGATATTCGTACCTGTCCGAAACCTATTATCGCCATAGTGGCGGGTTATGCCATCGGCGGCGGTCACGTGCTGCATATGATGTGCGACCTGACCATCGCCGCCGATAACGCCATCTTTGGCCAGACCGGCCCTAAAGTCGGCTCCTTCGATGGCGGCTACGGCGCCTCGTATATGGCGCGCATTGTGGGCCAAAAAAAGGCCCGGGAAATCTGGTTTCTGTGCCGCCAGTACAGCGCCGCCCAAGCGCTGGAAATGGGGCTAGTCAACCACGTGGTGCCGCTAGACGAGCTAGAAAAAGAGAGTGTGCGTTGGTGCCGGGAAATGCTGCAGCATAGCCCTATGGCACTGCGTTGCCTGAAAGCTGCACTCAATGCCGACTGCGACGGCCAGGCCGGGCTTCAAGAGCTGGCGGGCAATGCCACCATGCTCTACTACATGACCGAAGAGGGGCAGGAGGGTCGTAACGCCTTTAACGAAAAGCGCCGCCCGGACTTCACCCGTTACCCGCGCAACCCGTAATGCAGCTGGCGCTTTACCGCTACTCGCTACCGTTTCGCCAGCCGCTGATGTTTAAAGGCCAGCGGCTGGTCAGCAGAGAAGGGCTACTCGTTTCCATCAATGGCCAGTGGGGCGAGATAGCCCCGTTGCCTGGCTTCTCAACGGAAACCCTGGCGGAAGCTGAAGCTGAAAGTTTGGCCTGTTTGTCTGCTTTGAGCCGAGGCGAAATAGTCTCCCCAATGCTGCCATCGGTGCAGTTTGGGCTCGACTGCGCCCAACGCTCTTGGCCGCTCAATCTTCCTGCGCCTTTACCACCCTATCTGCTGCTCCAGGGAGCGCCTGCCGCGCTGATCCAGTCTCTTTCAACCGCCGATTGGCAAGCCTCGCCACCGTCTCGGCTCAAGCTGAAAGTGGCACGCTATGCTATGAAAGAGGAATTGGCGCTGATCGAACAGCTTGCTGCCCGGCTACCCACCACCAAGCTGATGTTGGATGCCAACGGCGGCTGGACGCGGGAAGAAGCCCAGCGCTTCTGTGAGCGCCTACCCCTTAAACAGATCGACTACCTGGAAGAGCCCTGCGCTGCCTTTGCTGACACCATCGCCGTGGCAGAAGCAACGGGGGTGGCCATTGCCCTGGATGAAACGCTATCCCGCCGGGAAGAGTGGTACTACCACCCACAGCTCAAAGCCTTGGTAATCAAACCCACGCTAATCGGCTCGCTAAGCGACTGCGAAGCACTCGTTCAACGGGCACGGGCGGGTAATCTTCGCGTGGTGATCTCCTCCAGCTTTGAATCCGATTTAGGTCTTGGGCTGTTGAGTCGGCTGGCCAGCGAGTGGGCACCCCATGAGCCGCCGGGACTGGATACGGGCCATTGGCTCACCGAGCGTTTGATCACTACCACGGGCGAAGTGATGACAGAAAACGTGCACTGTCTCTCTAAAATGGAAAATTCAGCATGACAGACACCTGCCCCATTCACTACTGGGCTAAAGAGACCCCCGAGCATATTGCAGTAGAGGCTGGCTCCGTGCGTCTTAGCTACCGAACCCTCAATCGCCGGGTGGCGTCTTTAGCGCAGCAACTGAAGCGCGCAGGTTTTGTGCCCGGTGATCGCTTAGTTGTGCCCGCTAAAGGGGCTCTTAAATCCTTGCTGTTGGCGTGGGCCTGCCTACGGGCAGGGGTTGTTTTTTGTCCGTTTAACCCTGTGTTCCCTATTTCCCAGCAGCTCACTCTAGCCAAACGCTTGCAGGCTGGGCGGGTTTGCCAAACGGAAAGCGACCATCATTACCCTGCCGAGCTTACACCGGTTAGCTTCGATTTTTTGACGGAAGCCGATGTGAGAGAGCCACCGGCGCTGGATAGCAACCAGCTGTGCAACACGATTTTTACCTCCGGCTCCAGCGGCACGCCCAAGGCGGTGCTGCATCGTGTGGCCAATCACTTGGCCTCCGCGCGAGGCTCGGCGTCGTTTATTCCGGTTGATCAAAACAGTGGCTGGCTGCTTTCGCTGCCGCTGTTTCATATCGGTGGCTATACTATTCCGTTTCGCGTTTTTCTCGCCGGTGGGCGGGTGATTCTTGATGACGACCCATACATGCTTCCTGCGCGTCTTGAGCAGCAGTCAATCACGCACCTTTCTCTGGTACCCACCCAGCTTTGGCGGCTGCTGAAGTCGGGCTTTTCGCCCCAGCGCACTCAGTTGCGGCAACTGTTGCTGGGCGGCGCAGCGATTCCCGCACCGTTGGTGGCGAAGATGACATCACTGGGGCTGACGCCGAAGGTTAGCTATGGGCTATCCGAGATGGCCAGCCAGGTCTGCACCGGTATTCCCACCGCACCGGGCGTTGTCGGCAGGCCACTGCCGGGTCGTGAAGTGAGGATTGTTGAGGGTGAGATACAGGTGCGTGGCGAGACCCTGTTCTGCGGTTATTTGAATAATGGCAAGGTTGATCCAGCCCTCAATGACGAAGGCTGGTTTGCCACCCGCGACAAGGGCCACTTCAATGCGGAAGGTGCGCTGGTGGTGGAAGGGCGGCTCGATAACGGCTTTATCTCCGGTGGCGAGAATATCCAGCCGGAAAGTATAGAACAGCGCTTGGTTGACCACCCCGGCATTGCTCAGGCGCTTGTGGTAGCAGTACCCCACCCCGAGTGGGGCGAGCGCCCGGTGGCATTTATCGACTGGCACGGCGAGGCCGTATCGAAACAAGCGCTAAATGTCTGGGTGCGCGAAGCCTTACCCGGCTTTATGGTGCCCGATGCCTGGCTGGCCTGGCCGCCAGGGGTAGGCTTTAAGCCCTCCCGCAAGCAGTTTGCTGAGCTGGCGCGGGCGCAGTTGGCCAACAAGTAGCCAACCCGCGTAGTTATGCCATTCCCGTTGGTGTGAGTGTTGGCAAATAGCGCTCAAGCAGCTGAGCGGCATGCAGTACTTTTAGATCTTGGTATTTGCCTGCTACAAGGTGCAAGCCTACCGGCAACCCTTGGCTGTCCAGCCCGCAAGGCATGGAGGCGGCGGGCTGTTGGGTGAGATTGAAGGGGTAGCTAAACGGCGTCCAATCCATCCAGTCGCGATAGCGGTCACCCGGTGGTACGTTGTGGCCCGCAGCGAAGGGGGCAATTGGCATTGTAGGCGTGACCAGCAAGTCATACCGCTCATGAAATGCCGCCATATGGGCGGTTAACTCGCTACGCTCGCGCCGCGCGGCGAGGTAGGTGGAAAGCGAGACATCCTGCCCGCGCCTTGCGATATCCAGAAACCCTGGGTCGAGGGCCGCCTGCTGCTGTTCGTCCAGTTTTTCGAGCGCTTGAGTGGCTCCCGCAAACCAGAGCGTATTAAACGTCTTAAGCGGATCACTAAAGCCAGGGTCAATTCGCTCTACCGTCGCGCCCAATACTTCTAAATGGGCAACGGCTTCCTCAACCCGCTGGGCAATATCCGGGGCTACCTCTACATAGCCAAGGTCAGTGCTAAAGGCGATTCGCCAGCCGCGTAGGTCAGCAGGTGGGGGCGTTAGCCAGTCTGGCCCAAGCGGGTTGCCGGAGTAGCCATCCCGAACATCAGGCTGCGCCATTACGCTAAGCATTAGTGCGCTATCAGCAGCGGTACGGGTCATTGGCCCCAAGTGGGAGAGCGTACTCATGGTGCTGGCGGGCCACTGGGGCACCCAGCCAAAGGTCGGTTTAATACCAAAAGTGCCGGTAAAACTGCACGGTATGCGGATAGAGCCCCCTGCGTCGCTACCTTGGTGCAGCAGGCCCAGGTTAAGCGCAGCGGCGGCCCCCGCGCCACCCGATGAGCCACCCGGCGTGAGTTGCGTATTCCACGGGTTGCGAGTGATACCGTGGAGTGGGTTATCGGTGACGCCTTTCCAGCCAAACTCCGGTGAGGTGGTTTTGCCGATTACGATAGCCCCGGCGTTGCGTAGATGGCGGCTGATCGGTGCATCCACCTCCCAAGGGCCATTCGGTGACGTGGTCGTCGAGCCCAGCCGTGTAGGCAGGCCTTTGGTTAGGGTTAAATCCTTGATGGTGACAGGTATTCCGTCCAGGGGGCCAAGCGGCGTACCTGCCTGCCAGCGCTGTGCAGATGCTGCAGCCAAACGCTGGGCTTCTACCTCGTTCACACAGGTAAACGCATTTACCTTGGGGTTATCCCGCTCAATACGCGCCAAGCAGTCATCGACCAGCGTTGCCGGCGAGAGCGATCCCTCACCGAAACGTGCTAATGCATCGACTGCTGTGAGTGTTTCAAAGGTGTCAGTCATCGTTACTCCCCACTTTCTACACCGGCGGCATTTAGCATGGCGTGCAGTAAAACGTTACAGCCTGCATGGACGTGCTCTGGTGTAGCGCTCTCAATCTCGTTGTGACTGATGCCATCCTTGCAGGGAATAAAGATCATCGCGGCGGGAGCAACACGGCCGACAAACATCGCATCGTGGCCTGCACCGCTAATGATATCCATATGGGAAAGTTCGAGGTGCTCTGCACTTTGGCGTACTGCGTCCACGCACGCTTTGTCGAAGTATTCAGGGGCGAAATTGGCAGTGGGTTCCAGGTGGTATTCAAGGCCATGGCGCTGGCAAATCTCTTCAACAGCGGCGGCGACTGCCTGACCCATTGTCTCAAGCGCTTCAGGCTCCCAGTGGCGCATATCCAGGGTCATTTTGACCTGACCGGGAATCACGTTACGCGAACCGGGGTGCAGCGTCATACAGCCCACTGTGCCACGCCCGTGGGGCTGATGATCAAAGGCGATACGGTTGAGCGCTTGGGTGACTTCGGCTGCGCCCATCATGGCATCCCGACGTAGGTTCATCGGTGTAGGGCCAGCGTGGGCTTCAAGCCCTGTCAGGGTTAAATCAAACCACTTCTGTCCAAGCCCACCGATAACCACGCCTATGGTGGTATCGGTATCTTCTAAAATCGGGCCCTGCTCGATGTGTGGTTCAAAGTAGGCCTTGATCTCGCTTGGCGAGACATTATCGCTTCCGCGGTAGTGAATGGCGTCCAGGGCATCGCTTACCGTGACGCCATCGGCGTCGGCGCGCGCCATCATGGCGTCAAACGCCAGCTCGCCGGTGAATACGCCAGAGCCCATCATGCAGGGCGGAAAACGGCAGCCCTCCTCGTTAGTCCAGGCCACGACTTCGATAGGGGATTGTGTGGTGATGTTGTGCTGGTTAAGGGTGCGAATCACTTCCAGACCGGAGAGCACGCCAAAACAGCCGTCGTACTTGCCGCCGGTAGGCTGGCTATCCAAGTGGCTGCCTGCCATCACTGCTTTGGCGTTGGGGTCGCTGCCTTCTCGGCGGGCAAAAATATTGCCGATATTATCAATGCGAATCGTGCAGCCCTCGGCGCGACACCATTGAATAAATAGATCACGCCCCTGACGTTCTAGATCGGTAAGCGCCTGACGATTGACGCCGCCTTTAGGAGTGGCGCCTAGTTTGGCCATCTCCATTAGTGCTTCCCAGAGGCGGTCGCTGTCGGTACGTAGGCTGGTGATATCAGTTGTTGGCGAAACGTAGGTGTTCATCTCAGTATCCTCGCAAGGTTAAACGGACAGGTTTTCCGTTGGTAAGTCATGTAGCTTGGATCGATGGTTCTGAAGGTTGGGAGAATCATTGCTGATCAGCATTTGCGCGGCCATTTCCGCTTCCAGTGCGCTCATATGAAGCTCGGCATCGGCCATATGTTCGGCCATTACCTGACGCACACGCTGAGTATCTTCAGCGCGGTAGGCGTCCACCAGCAGGCGGTGGTAGTCCTGATTGGCGTGATCGAACTGCTTGCGTTCGGGCACGTAAGCTTTCTTTATCACTACCAAATCACGCAGCATGTCGTTTAAAAACTGGCACATAAACGCGAGCAAAGGGTTAGGGCAGACACGCGCCAACAGTTGGTGAAACTCCAGCTCCAAAAAGCGCTGGTGGCGGTGATCCTCTTCATCGCTCGCGCAGCAGGCGCAGGCCGACATATTGGCTTCCAACTGCTGAAAGTCGTGCTCGGTTAGCCTTCCCACCACTGATGCCGCCAGTTCTACTTCCAACAGTTTGCGCAACTGATAAACCTGCTTGCCATCCAACTGCTGAAAATGCAGGAAGTTACGCAACATTCGACTGGCGGGTTCCATGCCTGGTTGGTTGATCACCGCGCCCCCTTTAGGCCCGGTTTTTAAGGTAATAAGCCCCTCAACCTCAAGAATCTTAAGCGCTTCACGCACGGTGGCCTTGGCGCTACCGTATAGCTCCATTAGCGCTTTTTCGTTCGGTAGCCGGTCGCCTTCTCCCAGTGACTCGGCGGCAATCCAGCGCTTGATGTCGTCGCTAATCAGCTCGGCAAGCTTGGGTCGGCGCCTTGAAGCTGGGCCAGAGGTTGAAACTGTTTTTGAAACAGGGGCTTGAGTCATCAACACACTCCTTAGCTGTGGTTAGCGCTGCTGGATACTTCTTGGGTATGGGCGGGCAAACGTTCAGGGTGGTACTCAGCATCGTAGTCGTAGCGTGCCTGGGTAAATCGTTCCACTACTGCTGTATCGCGGCGGTGCAGCGCATAGCTTAGGCCTACAAACAGCGCCGCATTCAGCAATAGCCCCCAAATACCTGCATGGTAGCCAAAAGGTGCGCTTAGCGGGCCAAAGGTCATCAGTAGTACACAGGCAACGCCAGCCCAAAGCCCAGCGAGCGCCGCAGTGGGATGGGCTTTTTTCCAGCTGATAGCGCCGATGGTGGGAATAACCAGCTGTGCGGTGCCTGCTAGCGCAGCAATGCCGATAGTCACCAACACGCCGGGAACGGTAAGCGCCATGATATAAGCTGCCAGAGAGAAGCCTACTAATGATAAGCGACCGATATAAACGATCCGCGCTTGGCTTGCTTCCCGGTTCACATAGCGTTTGTAGATATCCATCGTGACCACGGTAGAGACCGCGTGAATCTGGGAGTTAGCAGTGGACATGGCGGCCGAAGCGCCTGCCGCCATAATCAGCGAGGCAAGCAGGTAGGGGGCGTAATCCATCAACATGATGGGCAGAATTTGATCGGGATTTTCTACATTGGGCTCAAGCAGCACGCCGGAGTAGCCAGATAGTACCGAACCCACATAGGCAAAGGCGGCTAAGCCAAGTAAAAAGGGCATTAAGTTAAACAGCTTGCCATGCTTGACCGAGTACATGCGCAACCAGATTTGTGGGCCCATAAAAGCACCAATAGCCGTAATGGCGAACAGCGAAAACCACATGGGGTATCCCATCGTGCCGTTAGGCCCTGGCATGGTGAGGTGTTCAGGAGATGTTTGCTGAAGCTGGCTAAATAGCGCTGCTGGCCCGCCTACTTGGGTGGAAATATAGTAGCCTGCGTACAGCATGCCGAAGAACAACAGAGCACCATAAATAACATCGGTCCAGGCAATGGCACGAATGCCGCCAATCCATACGTAGATAATAATAATGAAGTAGAACAGCAGCGCGGCGAGCCAGAAAGGAATCAGCCCACCTGAGGCGACTTCGATTAAGTAGGCACCGCCAGTTAGCTGTATTTGTAGATAGGGTACGGTAAAAATCAGTGTGATAGCGGCAACGGTAATACGCAGCGCTTCGCTGTTATAAAAGTCACCTATTAAGTCTGAGGGCGTTAAATAGTTAAATCGCTTGCCTAAAAACCAAACCCGCTTGCCAATCCAGTAGTACATAAAGCCAAATAGCAGGTTCCAGGCTAGCGCGGTAAGAAATACCGGCCCATTGGTATAGAAGGTGGCGTTAGAGCCGAGGAACGCAAAGGCACTCCACCATGTCGCCGCCACGGTGAAAAATACCGCAATACTGCCCATGGCGCGTCCTTGAACAAAAAAGTCTTCGCTGGTTTCTTGCGATTGACGTGCTGATAAAACCCCCACCATCAAGGGGATAATCATAAACGCCGCAATAATTAATAGACTGCCGGTCATGTTTAATCCCCCGTCTTAGTGTTGTTTAGTGGCGCCTTCAGGTGTTGATGTTGGGCTGCCCCAGTTGGTGAAATAGGCCACCAAAAAAAGCGCCGTTAGCACAAACCACCAAAACAAGTTCCATACCAGCAGGAAGGGGATGCCCATCAGCATAGGCTCTATTCGGTTAGCCAACATAATGACCGGGCTTTCCAGCATAAAGAAACTGAAAAGCATAACGCTGTAAATCGACAGTTTGAGGGGAGTTAAATACTTCATAGCGAGTTTGCCCTATGTTCATAGTGAATTGTTTATGTTGAGTTTGTGAGCGGTATTTTCAGTACGCAGCTACCAACAGCGAGCTTCTTGGAAGCAACGTTATAGGTGCCAAATACCGGTTGGGCGTGCTTCATATATTTGTTGTATTTATTCGTATAAATATAATGATTAGGTGCTTTTTTAACCGGCGTCAAGGTCAAGAAGCATGGCTAGATGCCTTGTTACGTATAAATTCTCTAACGTGAACAAAAGAAGAGCGTAATTTTATAAACGTGTTCGGTGGCGCATGCTGAGGCAATGACCTATAGCGATGGAGCTGGACACCATGTTTGGAATAAAAAGCAAAACGAAGCCTCAAGCTTCGCACTCTTCTTCGGACGATACGTCTTCAAAAACGGCTCTTAATCAGCACTACTGGATGCCGTTTAGCGCTAACCGTGATTTTCACGCCAACCCGCGCGTGATTACCGGGGCGGAAGGGCGCTACTACATTGATGATCAAGGCCGTAAGTTGTTCGATTCGCTTTCAGGCCTGTGGACATGCGGCGCGGGCCATAACCGCGAAGAGATCCAAAAAGCCGTGGCGGCGCAGTTAGGTAGCCTCGACTTTGCGCCTGGCTTTCAAATTGGCCATCCGCTGGCGTTTAAACTGGCGGAAAAGGTGGCCAGCCTTACGCCAGCCGGGCTGGATCATGTGTTTTTCACCAACTCAGGTTCGGAAGCCGCTGATACCTCGGTGAAGATGGCCAAGGCCTACTGGCGGCTAAAAGGCAAACCTGAGAAAACCCGTATGATTGGCCGCGCCAAGGGCTACCACGGGGTAAACATTGGCGGCACCAGCCTGGGTGGGATCGGCGGCAATCGCAAACACTACGGCCAGTTGATGGATGTAACCCACCTGCCACACACCCTCCAAGCGGGTCACGCCTTCACCCGTGGCCAAGCGGAAACCGGTGCTGAGCTTGCCGATGCATTGCTGGATCAAATCGCCCTGCACGATGCCTCCACCATTGCCGCGGTGATTGTTGAGCCAATGTCCGGCTCGGCGGGGGTGATTGTGCCACCTAAAGGCTATCTGAACCGGCTGCGTGAGATCTGTACCGCCCACGATATCCTGCTAATTTTCGATGAAGTGATCACTGCCTTTGGGCGCAGCGGTGCTACCACAGGCGCGGAAGCCTTTGGCGTGACGCCGGATATCATGAACGTGGCCAAGCAGATCACCAACGGTGCGATCCCCATGGGCGCGGTGATTGCTTCCAGCGAGATTTTCGACACCTTCATGCACGCGGGCGGCCCCCAGCACGCCGTTGAGTTCTCCCATGGGTATACGTATAGCGCCCACCCAGTGGCTTGCGCTGCGGGGCTAGCGGCGCTTGAAATGATGGAGCGAGAAAACTTCCCAGCCCAGGTCAGCGCCATCGCACCTACCTTTGAGCAGAAGCTACACGCCTTGAAAGGGCGCAATCACGTTGTCGATATTCGTAACTACGGCTTGGCCGGTGCCATTCAGCTAACGCCCCGGGAAGGCGACCCCATTATTCGCCCAAGGGATGCTCATATGGCGCTGTGGGAGGCTGGCTTCTACGTGCGCTACGGCGGCGACACGCTGCAGTTTGGGCCTCCCTTTGGCTCCACCGAGGCTGAGCTCGAACGGCTGTTCGACGCCGTCGCCACCACCCTGGATTCGTTAGCCTAAGATTCATTGGCATAACCGACTGATCTAAATTTCAGAGAGTTTAAATATGAGTGTTGTTTCCCACCTCATCAATGGTGAACTAGTCGATAGTCAGCGTACGCTGGATGTCACCAATCCTTCGACCGGGAAGGTAATTCGTCAAGTGGCGGATGCTAATACCGCTGATGTAGAGCGAGCCATAGCCGCCGCCCAGGCGGCGTTTCCTGCCTGGCGCGATACGCCGCCCGCTAAGCGTGCCCAGGTGATGTACCGCTTTAAGCAATTGCTCGAAGATAACGCTAACCGCTTGGTGCAACTGGTCAGTGAAGAGCACGGCAAAACTCCCGAAGACGCCATGGGCGAACTCAAGCGCGGCATTGAGAACGTCGAGTACGCCTGTGGGGTGCCAGAGCTGCTCAAAGGAGAGTATTCCCACAATGTAGGGCCGGGCATTGATGCCTGGTCAAACTTCCAGCCATTGGGTGTGGTGGCAGGTATCACCCCGTTTAACTTCCCCGCCATGGTGCCGCTGTGGATGTACCCCATGGCGATTGCCTGCGGTAATACGTTTATATTGAAGCCTTCGGAGAAAGACCCTTCGGCGGCCATGGCAGTAGCCGAACTGCTTCAAGAAGCGGGGCTACCCAAAGGTGTAATGAATGTAGTCCACGGCGGTCGCGAAGCGGTGGAAACGCTGCTGGATGCCAAGGCCGTTAAAGCCATTTCCTTTGTCGGCTCAACGCCAGTGGCTGAGGCGATCTACTCTCGTGGTTCCGCCGCGGGTAAGCGCGTTCAGGCGTTAGGTGGGGCGAAGAACCACGCCGTGGTGCTGCCGGATGCCGACCTGGAAAACGCCGCCAACACATTAATGGGCGCAGCGTTTGGTAGTTGCGGCGAGCGCTGCATGGCGATCTCGGTAGCGGTATGCGTGGGCGACGAGACCGCAGACCGTTTGGTTGAAACCCTACTTCCTAAAATCGCTCAATTAAAAGTCGGCCCCGGCACCAAGCGGGATCTGGATATGGGGCCGCTGGTGACCGCTGAGCACCGGGATAAAGTCCTCGGCTACATCGAAGATGGCGTAAAGGCTGGCGCGACACTGGTTGCCGATGGTCGCGACCTTCAAGTCTCAGGCTATGAAGAGGGCTATTTCGTGGGCGGCTGCTTGTTCGATAACGTCACCGCCGAAATGCGCATCTACCAGGAAGAGATCTTTGGGCCGGTGCTTTGCGTGGTGCGCGTGGGTAGCCTGGATGACGCCATGCAACTGATCAACGACCACGAGTATGGCAACGGCACCTGCCTGTTCACCCGCGATGGCGAAGCCGCCCGCCGCTTTACCGATGGTATCGAGGTTGGCATGGTGGGCGTGAATGTGCCGCTCCCGGTGCCCGTGGCGTACCACAGCTTTGGTGGTTGGAAGCGCTCGCTGTTTGGGGATCTTCACGCCTACGGGCCGGACTCGGTGCGCTTCTATACTCGCCGCAAGGCGGTCTCCCAGCGTTGGCCATCGGTGAGCGAGGCCACCCGGGCCGAGTTCTCGTTCCCCAACAATCAAAGTTGACGTCTTAGAGTAACTAGGACATCTTCTCAGCACCGTCGCCCTGCGATGGTGCTTTTTTTGGTGCGTACTTCAGACGTATAGGGACGAGAACAGCGTGGCGAGAACTCAGGACGAAATTCGGCAAACCAATGTAAAAAAGATTCTCCAGGCGGCAGAGCAGCTGTTTGCCGAAAAAGGCTACGCAGGTGCCTCCATGGGCGAAATCGCACAACTGGCAGAGATCCCCAAGTCCAACGTGCACTACTACTTCTCGACCAAAAAAGCGCTGTATCAAGACGTTCTGTTAGAGCTTCTTGAAGTGTGGAAACAGGATGCGCTCTGCTTCGAGCTCTACGATGACCCCCGCGTGGTGCTTTCCACCTATATTCGCGCCAAGATGAACCACTCCCGCAACCGCGCCCACGGCTCGAAAGTTTGGGCGGCCGAAGTCATGCAGGGCGCGCCGATTCTTAAGGAGCGCCTGCGCGACAACCTTTACGAATGGGCCAAGCTTAAGGAGTCGAAAATTCGCGAGTGGGTCGAGTCAGGTCAAATCAACCCTGTCGAGCCTTCCTACCTGCTCTATATGATTTGGGCATCTACCCAGCACTACGCGGATTTCGACTACCAAATCTACCTGCTCAACGACGACCAACCGCTGGACGACTTGCAGTTCGAAAAGGCTGTGCAGTCGGTGACCTCGGTGATTTTAAGAGGGATTGGGCTGACGGCTTAAGGGCGCCTGCACACTAGCTGAACCAGGAAGGAGTTACTGATGGGCAATAACGGACAGCCTGTTATCGGGGTGGGCGCTATTGTGCTTCGCCCGGACGGAGCCGTGCTGCTTGGATACCGCGATAAACATGGAGAGTCGCCGTGCTGGTGCTTACCCGGTGGTCATGTTGATGCGGGGGAGTCATTTGAGACGGCAGCCCTCCGTGAAATGGCAGAAGAAACAGGCATTACCGAGTGGCAACGTGTGAAGATCCTGGCGATAACCCAACACCTGAGTAGCTCAGTCTCTACAGTTACCGGTGCAGTGTTAGTTACGGTGAAGCAGGATGCCGAAGCAGCATTGCTTGAGCCAGAGGTGTTTACTCAATGGCGCTGGTTTAGCCCCGGCGCTCTTCCCTCGCCGTTATTCGCGGCAAGTCAGGCGGTATTGTCATATTGGCTTGGCGATGAGTCGCCAAGCGGCTGGGAGACATATCCTATCGCTCAAGCAGAGTGAATTTTGCTATGTAGAGCGCAAGCTTTCCATCGGCACAGACGTATCAAACTTATGCCGCTTACGCGACAGTAGTGTGCGGAACTTGCGCAGATTATCATCGCCATAGAGCACGCGATCACAAAAGCTGTCGTACTCATCTAAATCAGCGACTGTCACTATCAATACAAAATCACACTCGCCGGTTACCTGGTAGCACTGCTTCACTTCAGGGGCGCTCAGCGCTGTTGTTAAAAAACGCTGGTAGAGTGATTTGTTATCCCTCTCCATGGTGACTTCTACCACCATGTGCAAGCACTGCCCCAAGGCGTCAGGGTTGAGTAGTGCTACCTCCCGTTCAATGATTCCAGCGTCGCGTAATCGATTAACGCGCTTTAAACAGGCAGAGGGTGAAAGCCCTATCTCGTCCGCTAGCGCTTGGTTGGTCAGGCTGGAGTTACGCTGAAGTTGGTCAAGGATTCGTCGATCAATGGCGTCCATGAAATAAAATGTCCTTTCTGCGCTCATAAAGAATGAATAGTGATTGTTAGTGCGGAATTGAAAAGAATATTCTGCGCCAGCCCCATTATCATAACCGTTGTTCAAATGATGGCAACGGGGGCTTGATGCAGATAAAAATTCATCATCTATGGGCTTGGGTAACTCACCTATTACAAGACGCGTTGCGCGTGTACCTGACGCTGCTCAAAATCCTGATTCCAGCATTGCTTATCGTCAAAGCATTAGAGCTCTTGGGTGTTATCGGCTGGCTGGGAACGGTATTAGCTCCCTTAATGAGCATACTCGGTTTGCCCGAGCAGTTGGGCGTTGTGTGGGCGGCGGCGCTCTTTACCAACTTGTACACCGCCATTGCGGTATTTCTTCAAGTAGCTGGTGATATGCACTTGAGTGCCGAGCAAGTGACAGTGCTGGGTGCATTAATGCTGGTAGGGCACTCAATTCCTGTTGAGGGGGCCGTTGCCAAGCGCGCTGGCGTACCTTGGTGGGCTACGTTAGTCCTGCGCGTAGGTGGGGCTTTGCTGTTTGCTTGGCTCTTGCACTGCTTCTATTCGTATTTTGGTTTGTTGCAAGCGCCAGTAGCATTGGTATGGCAACCAAGCTTGTCGACAGCGCCAACGCTAAGCAGTTGGGCTATTGCACAGCTTGAAACGCTAGCGCTTATCTTTGTGATTATTTTAGCGCTGATTGTGCTCCTAAAACTTCTGAAAAAGCTCGGCCTGGAGCGCTGGATTCATCTTGGTTTGCTACCGCTACTCAAGCTATTAGGCATTGGCCGTTCGGCAGCGAATGTAACGGTGATTGGTTTTACGTTGGGATTAAGCTATGGCGCAGGGCTGCTGATTAGGGATGTGCAGAACGGGGTGCTTAGCAAACGTGATAGCACGCTTGCACTGTGCTTTCTCGGCCTCTGCCATAGCGTTATAGAAGACACGCTGCTGATTTTGATGCTGGGAGCCGATATAGCGGGCATTTTATGGGCACGGCTACTCTTTGCCGTTATTGTCACCGCTATGATTGCCCGTTGGCCCGCAACCACAATCAATAGGGCGCTACACCGGCTGCCGTAAGCGTAAAATGGATAGGCCCAATCCGATAAAAGCACTGCCCATCAGGCGATTGACCCATGTCACCCGCGAGCGACTGCTCAGCCAGCGGGCGAGATGCTTGGCAAGGGTGCCGTAGGTCATCAAGGTGACAAAGGAGAGTGCCATGAAGGTACCTACCATGATGGAGAACTGAGGAAGCAAGGCGCGCTGCGTATCCAAAAACTGTGGAAACAGGGCAGTGAAGAACAGGATCGCCTTAGGGTTGCTCATGGCGACCAGTATGCCTTCACTGACAGTGCGCCATCTGGGAGTGGGTTTTGCCGGGCTGGTTGAGACCGCAAGGGAGGTGTTGCTGCGCCACTGACGAATGCCCAGGTAGATCAAGTAGGCTGCGCCGCCCAGTTTAAGCAGGTTGAACAGCACTTCCGAGGCGTTCAACACCACCCCCAGCCCCAAGACTGCTGCACTGGCCAGTATGAGTAGGCCAGTGATATTGCCCAGCGACGAAAGCGCCACGCGTTTGGCTCCTCCTGCCATGCCATTGCGCACCGCGACTAGAAAAGCGGGCCCGGGGCTGGCAATGCTGACCAATGCCACGGCAACAAAAAGCAACCAAGTGGAAAGCAGCATGGGCGCATCTCCTGACGGGGTTGAAGTGACTCATCGCATTAATCCTAATGGATAACACCCGTGTAGACGACTAAAAAGCGTATTTAAGGTGTGGCGAATAAAATGAATGTGTTTCGCGCAATATAGGACTTGTTCTTTCGGTTTCCGGGTCAGGAAGTGGTCGGGTCGGCGACTCAAACTCTCAGCAAGCCTCTAATATCTCTTTTGACAGAGACTCCCCGTTCAGTGTGCGTGCGTACTGTGACAGCTAAACTTTGCTGGCGACCAAAAGGGCGGTCAGCGATCTTAGGCAATTCTGCCCAAAATACCGGATTTTGTAAGACATTCGCTATTGGTTTTGTAAGAGATCTCTTAAAAACCGCTGACTGAATTGATTTTGTTAGGAAATACTGTAGGTTTTCTTGGCTTTGCTAACAGCGCTAAAGTCCCGAGCAATAAATAGCGTCGGGTGAAGACTGTTTTTTTATATAAGAGCCCTTTCTCAGCAAAATGAAAAAAGGGTGATGACTCATGGCGGCATTCACTATTGATGGCGCTTATGTTTAGCCTTACTGGGTTTCAGGCGCATGCCTCTATTTATTTCGATTATTACCAGCTTTCCTACCGTCATCTTTACAGTACTGCTAAGTGTCGCCGTTCTTTACTGGTTAGTTTCGCTATCGGGTTTAGTCGATAGCGACGTAGTCGAGGGTGATGTTGGCGAAGGCGGTTCGCTGGCGCTGGGTGGTTTACTGGCAACGCTGGGCTTGCACGGCGTTCCCCTGCCGCTAGTGATTACGCTGCTGGCATTAACCGGCTGGCTGTTTAGCTATTTCGCAATGCTGTTGTTAGGAACCCACCTAAACCCAGGCCTGTTGCTGTGGGTGTTTAATGGCGTCGTGCTGATATTAGGGTTTGTTGTCGCCACTATCGTAACGTCCTTGCTGATTCGCCCTTTGCGGCCCCTTTTTCGCCCCGCTCAGCACCTGCCTATTGAACAACGTCTGACAGGTAAGCAGTGCACCGTTCGCTCGGCAGAGGTGACAAAAGAGAAAGGCCGCGCCGATGCGCATATCGATGGTGACCATCTTATTTTGCAAGTGCGAAGCGACTCAGTGCTGGTGCGCGGTGAGCGCGCCATCATTATTCAGTACCTGTTTACCGAAGATGCGTACTGGGTGATATCTGAAAAAGATTTTGAAGCCGGCTTAGCCGATTAATTGCCTTGGTGCAGGAGATAAAGATGGATTTGTCGTGGATCATGCCACTACTGGTTAGTGTCAGTGTGATTGTTATTGCACTGCTTGCAATACTGGCACTGTTTAAAGCCTTTTATCGAAAAATAGATCAAGGCCAGGCATTAATCGTCAATGACCTTTCCGCAACGCCCAAGGTTTACTTTACCGGGGCTATGGTGCTGCCCGTTGTTCACCGTTCCGAAACCATGAAGGTATCGGTGATCACCCTGGAGCTCAATCGTACCGGGAAAGAGGGGCTGATTTGCCGTGATAATTTGCGTGCCGATATTAGCGTAGCATTCTACCTACGCGTCAATGCCACTGCCGAAGACGTCTTGCGCGTTGCTAAATCCGTTGGCGTAGGCCGCGCCTCCGATCGCGATGCCGTTAATGAGTTGTTTAACGCCAAGTTCAGCGAAGCATTGAAGACTGTCGGTAAAAAGATGGACTTCATGCAGCTCTTCGAAGAGCGCCAGCAGTTCCGCGACGCCATTGTTGAGACCATTGGTCAGGATCTTAATGGCTATATTCTCGAAGACGTTGCCATCGACTATTTAGAGCAGACGCCGAAAAGCTCTTTGGATCCGAACAACATCCTGGATTCAGAAGGTATCAAATGCATCACCGAGATTACCGCCCGGCACAATGTTGAGACCAACCGTCTGGAGCGCGACCAAGAGCTGGAAATTCAGCGCAAGAATGTATCGGCTCGCGAGGCTGCATTAGAGCTTGAGCGAACTCAGGCCGATGCCGAGGCGCGTCAGCGTCGTGAAATCGAAAGCTTGCAGTCTCGTGAGCAGTCCGAAGCCGAGCAGGTGCTACAGCAAGAACGTGCGAAAAGCGAAGCCGCGCGGATTAAAACCGACGAAGAGCTAGCGATTGCCGAAGAGAACAAGCAGCGCCAGATCGAAATGGCGACCAAGGCCCGCGAACGTGCGGTACAGATCGAAGAGGTGCGCATTCGTCAGGCAAAAGAGCTTGAGGATGTGACCCGTGAACGTGCGGTAGAAATTGAACGTATCGGCATGGAAAAAGCGCTGGAAGAAGAGCGCAAAGAGATTGCCGATATTACCAGCCAGCGCATTGCGGTTGAACGCAGCGTGGCGGAAGAAGAAGAGAACATTAACGATGTGCGCAACCGCGCCGAGGCGGAGCGCCAGAAGGTCACTCGCTTGACCGCTGCTCAAGCCGAAGCGGAAGAGCGCAAGCTCAAAGAGGTGCGCGCCGCGGAAGCAGTCTTCGAGCGCTCCAAGCTGGAAGCGGAGGAAGCGGTTATTCGCGCCCAAGCCGATCTGGATGCGGCAGAGAAGAAATCCGCCGCAGAAGAGAAGCAGGCACGCGGTCACCAAGCGCTTGCCGCCGCAGACGGGTTGGCCGAAGCGCAAGTGCTGGAAGCGCGTGCTCACGCCCAGCGCAGCGAAGGCTTTGCCCTTGCCGAGGTTAAAACGGCCAATGCGAAAGCTGACGAAGATGCCGGACTGGCGGAAGTGCGTATTCTTGAACAGCGCCTTGAAGCCGAGGCCATGGGCGAGGAGAAGCTGGGCACTGCGAAAGCGCAGTCCAGAGAAGCAATGGCCAAAGCCGAAGCGAATGGCTTGGTCGAGAAGCTGCGCGCTTACGACAATATGTCCGAAGAGGCTCGCCACTTCGAAGAGTTCCGTATGAACCTGGAGGTTCACGAAAAAGAAGTTATGGCGCAAATCGAAGCCCAGCGCACCGGTATGCTCGAAAATGGCAAGGTAATGGCTGCCGCAATGCACAATGCCAAGTTTGAACTGATTGGTGGCGACAGCGATGTGTTTGAAAAACTCACCGCCGGGCTAGGCTACGGTAAAGCGGTTCAAGGCGTGCTTGATAAATCGCCAGCACTGCAAGCTACCCTGGCGGGCTTGGCAAATCGTGCCATGAGTTCTGGCAAATCTTCCGAAACTGCCTAAAGGATAGGGCGGCTCTCTATGTGGAGAGCCGCCCTACCTTTGCCGTTAGTGTCGCGCCAAGCGGCCAGTGACCTATCCAGGCAGTTTTCGTAAAAGCCAAAGACCGCAACTGTCACCCAATTGCGGTCTTTGCTATTTCTAGTGAGCACTTTTCAGGATGAATACCTATGTCGAAGGAGCACGCTTCGGTTGAAAACATCGTCAGAGAAAGCACCGCATTCGAGACGATTCAGCGGCGGTTGAGAACCCAGGGCGGCGAACTGGGCGCTTCGATCGGAGAGCTGAACGCCGCCCGCGCTGACGTTTTCGGTAGCAGCAGCATGGCGCTGCTGGGCAGGGCCAGGGTACGTACCGAAAATAACGCCATTGCTCGCGATATGGTACGCATTGGCGAGCAAATTTTGTTTGGCTTTAATGTTCAATTAGGGCTGCGCAAAGAACTGGAAGCGAGCGATATTTTTGCGCTCTACCACCTCAAAGATGATGAAGAGGGGCTTGAGTTAAGTGAAGCGCCAATGGCGAATAGCTTCCTCACCGAGAGCCGCTTTGTTCAGGATTTCAAAGAACTCCAGAAATACTACAGCCATGCCACGCTGGTTCAACTGGTCACCCTTAACAATAAGCTGCTAATTGCTTTTCAAATCGGTGAAAAACTAAGCGACCTGCGCGTCTTCCGTTGGGAGTTAGCCGCCAGCGGCGAGGTGAGCCGCTATATCGATAATCGCGGCGAGCGCGACTTGATCTTTCCTGACCGCTTCGCTTTTTCCTGGCAAACCGCAGGCCGGGATATGCAGGAGCAGGGTCGCGCGCCCCATCTGAATATCCTTGATACCGTCTTCGTGGACAACCTGCGCGGACACATTACCTTCAAGATTGAGAACAACACCAGCAGCGGCGAGGGTGTCTTTAGCGACCCGGTGGAGTCAGACTCCCAGTCGCTGGACGATGCCAGCTTTGAATATGCTGATCTTGGTGCGGTGGTGCTGATTCGTATTTTGCCCTTCAATGAGCAACAGTGGCGCTACTACCTTTTCAACCGTGCTGAGCAGCACGTTAAACGTGTCGATGCCATGGCGGGCTCCGTCGTTGAGCTGCCGGAAAACCACGGCCTGATTTTTCCCTCAGGCTACTACTTAAATACGGGTGAGTTGACCACCTACGAAGTACCCGAGGAAGACCTGCGCTTCAAACGTATGGTGCGCTCGCCAAACGGCGAAGATGTTCTCTACACTTTCTACGCGCCGCAAACCGGGCAGGTGGTGCTTTATCGCTACAACTTGATCCGCAAGCAGGTCGATACCCCCATGGTGGGGCACGGGGCGGCGATACTTGAAAACGGCCATCTGGCGATTTTTTACGCTGAAGACGAGCCTACGCTGGTACACCCTATCCAGGTATGGGCCACGCCCTTTATGTCGGAGCGCTTCCATGCCCAGGATGCGGTGCGTAACGACACGCCTCTAGGCCGAATTGGCAACCCTGATCTGGTACGCGGCATTGCCGAGCTCAATAGCATCGTGCAGCTCGCTAACGAGCAGCAGGCGTCAGAGCGGCACTTTAACGCCATCATCCGGCGGGTCGACCGCACGCTGAACCAGTTCCACTGGATTGGTGAAGCTGACTTTAAAACCATTCACGCCGCGCTTGAACAGCTAAAGCACACCGCTGAACTGATGCTCGATGAGTATGAGAAAGTCCAGGCGATTCGTGCCCAGACAGCCCAGGCGCTAGATGAGGTTGAAAAACAGCAGGCGACGCTGCTGCGGGAGCTAAAGCCCAGCAGTTGGAAAACTCCCGACCTATTCGTCACCTACCTGAAGCACTTACGCGACCATCGTGGCCGACTGATGGCGCTGCGTGAGCGCCGCTACCTGGATGAAGAGCGCCTGCAAACCTTAGAGCAAGCGCTGGATAAAGCGGAACAATCGCTGACCCAGCAGACCTTTAGCTTTCTTGCTCAGCCAGAAGCTCTGGATGGCTACCGGGAAACCCTGGCGACGTTGAAAGAGCAGGTGGGTGAGGCAGAGAATCGCCAGCAGTTGGCGGAGTGCGTGGAGCGTTATCGCGAATTAACCGCGGGCCTGGATATGATTCAAGGGTTGCTGTCGTCGATGTCTGGCGGCGATGCTATTGAGCATACGCGGATCACCGAGAACATCTCCAGCATCTACGCCTCGATTAATCAGCAGCGCTCCGAAGCGGAGATCCGTTTAAGAGAGCAGGGCAGTGCAGAGGCCCAGGCGCAGTTTGCGGCCCAGATTCGCCTGTTCGAGCAGAGCCTGGCTAACGGCGTGGGCGCGTTGCGGGAACCCGATGACTGCGACCAGTTGATGACGCGAATCCTGGACCAACTCCAGGAGTTGGAGAGTCAGTTCGGCGAATTTGATGAATTTTTAACCACCATCCTTGAGCAGCGTGAAAGTGCCCACGAGAGCATCGAAGCACGCCGCCAGCAGCTGCAGGATGAGCGTCAACGTCGTGTCTCTACCCTAACGGACGCCAGCCAACGGATTCTGGCTAATGTGGAGCGCCGCACAGAGCGCTTTGAAACTCTGGAAGAGCTGCATAGCTTCTTCGCAGCGGATGCCATGGTGGGCAAAGTGCGTAGCATGATTGATGAGCTACGCGAGATGGGCGGTAACCTTGAGGCGGATGATATCGCCGGGCGCCTACGCTCCTCCCAGGATGCCGCCATGCGTAGCGTGCGCGACCGTTCCGATATCTATGAATCCGGTGGTGATGTGATTCGCCTGGGGCCGCGCCACCGCTTCAGCGTCAACCAGCAGCATCTCGACTTAACCCTGGTGCCTCGCCAAGAGCGCATCATGCTGCATCTGACGGGCACCCAGTATTACGAGCCGCTGGAAGATGAACGGCTGACCGAGCTGCAAGACTACTGGAGTATGCTGCTGCCTTCGGAAAGCCCCGCAGTCTATCGCGCCGAGTACCTTGCCTATCGTTTTATGGACGAGTTAGCGAAGCCTGGTGCTAAGCCAATTAATGTGGAAGATTTCAGCGAGTTGCAGCGTCAGATTGCCAATTTTGCCTCGCCGCGCTACCGCGAAAGCTATGAAAAAGGCATTCACGACCACGATGCTGCATTAATCGTACGCACCTTGTGGCCAGCCCGCCAAAGCGCTGGTTTGCTAGGGTTTGGGCCACTGCCGCGGGCATTGGCAATGCTGTTCTGGGCCGATCGCATTCATGATGAAGAGGCGACCCGTAACCTTCGCGCTCGCTGTCTTTCGGCAGGCATTCTGTGCCGAATTATGAATAACGAGGATCTGCTACGGGCTTTGATTCAGGAAGTGCAGCCGCAGCTTGATGCCTTTGTCACGACCCAGCAGTTGGCTAGCGTGTCAGGTCAGGCTGATTCGTCTAGCTTGATAAGCAGCGCCGCTGATTTCCTGGTACGTCAGTTAGCTGAAGAAGGCGAACGTTTTCCGGTCACTCAGTACGCCGCCAGCTTAGTGGAGAGCTTTACCACCTCCATGCAGCAGCAGGGGCACTACGCACATTTCCAAGAGGCCCTGGCCGTGGTGGCGGGCAATCCTGGCGCACGTTGGGTGATCACTTCCCATTGGCTGCAGGCCCACGCGGGGCAAGCCAAGCAAGAGGCATTGCTGCACTACCTGCCTGAAGCGATTGCTATGCTCAACACGGCTGACCGGCTAAGTACCGCCACCCATAATGTTGAGCTAGCCTTCACCGTTACCGGCCTATTGGGCCAGCACGGGCGCCTGGAACAGCAGCAGCTAACCCTACAGCTAGACGATTTTCAGGAGCGACTGCGCCATCACGAGCAGGTCGTTATACGCGACTGGACGGCACTGCAAGAGCGTCGTCAACTGATTTTACTCGAGCAGCGGGAGCGTTTGAGGCTCGAAGAGTACCTGCCGAAGCCACTCAACTCCTTTGTACGCAATAAGCTGATTACCGAAAGCTACCTGCCCATTATTGGCGATAACCTGGCCAAGCAGATGGGTACGGTAGGAGATGCGCGGCGAACGGATAATAGCGGTTTGCTGATGATGATCTCCCCGCCCGGCTACGGTAAAACCACGCTTATGGAGTATGTGGCGAACCGCTTGGGGCTGATCTTTATGAAGATTAACTGCCCAAGCCTTGGTCACGATGTGACCTCGCTGGATCCTGAGGCTGCCACGCATTCCACCGCCCGGGCCGAGCTGATCAAGCTCAACCTCGCCTTTGAAATGGGCAACAACGTGATGCTCTATCTGGATGATATTCAGCATACTCACCCGGAGTTTTTGCAGAAGTTTATCTCGCTATGCGACGGCAGCCGTCGGGTTGACGGCATCTGGAATGGACGTACCAAGACCTACGATATGCGCGGTAAGCGCTTCTGTATCGCCATGGCGGGTAACCCCTACACCGAAAGCGGCGACGTGTTCAAAGTGCCCGATATGCTGGCCAACCGCGCCGATGTTTATAACCTGGGCGATGTATTAAGCGGCATGGAAGAGGTGTTTGCGCTCTCCTACATCGAGAACGCCATGAGTACCAATACCGTGCTTGCCTCTTTAGCCACGCGGGGCATGGACGATTTCTACCGCTTTGTTGATATCGCCATGGGCCGCGAGGTGCCAAGCACCGAGTTTGAACACGACTATAGCGCCGCAGAGCGTGAAGAGATCGTGGCGGTGCTGAAGAATATGTTTAAAGCCCGAGAAGTGGTGCTACGCGTCAATCAGCAGTATATCGCCTCCAGCGCCCAGGCAGATGAGTACCGCACCGAGCCGCCATTCCGCCTACAGGGCAGCTACCGCAATATGAATCGGTTGGCGGAGAAGATGTCACCGATCCTCAGCGACGACGAACTTGAAGCGATCATTGATGACCACTACGTCGGCGAAGCGCAACTGTTAACCCAGGGCGCCGAAGAGAATCTACTCAAGCTGAAAGAGCTTAGAGGCACCTTGAGCGAGGAAGAAAAACAGCGCTGGGAAGATATCAAGCGTGAGTTCCAACGTCGGCAACTAACTGGGGGTAATGAAGAGACCGGTGCCCTAGTGGTGCGTCAATTAAGCTTAATTGCGGAGGGGGTTGGTCAATGGGGGAAGGTAAGAACGGAGGATAGTTAATGTTGCCTGACGAATCGCTTCCACGTTTATCTATCAATATATGGGAAGGTGGAGGTGAATAAAAAACGGATCAAAGCGATATACCTACTGATTTCGATTGCTCTTGCCTTGATCATTGCATCACTGATGGTTTACGTAGCACTTGATCATAATACTCAAGGAGAGTTCTGCGCGTACACAACCGACATGTCTTCCTGCGATTACCAGCACGAGGCCATCGCTTCTGTATTTCTAGGATGGCTGTTTGCATCTTTGTTTGTCTTCGGAGTTCCGGCGGTTCTGGTGTGTATCATCAGTCGATGCATTGGCTTTTTCAGGCTATTGATAAAGCGATAGCCTGGGGACGATAACCATTTGATGGGATTACCTCGATACCGAGGTAATCCTCTTTCATATTATGAATATCCCCGACCTAACACCTGCCTAAAGCACTCACTCAATAGCGGAGTAAGGGTTTTCTGCCATTAAGAAAGCGCGTAAGTCGGCTTTTTGAGAGTGGCTATGCAGCCACTCGCGCACGTCACAGGCTTTTTGGTAGTCAGAATCACCAAACTTGCTGCGATACAGCTGCTCAAAGGTGTCACTGGTTTTTTCCTGACGTATCCGCTTTTGCCAGGTGTCTGTCAGTATGCTGTTCAGATTGCCCGCAAGTCCTTCGGCGACCAGCATTCACAAACGCCATCAAGGCGGTGGCGTAGTGGGCATTCAAGCCAAACAGGGAAAAGTTGAAGACAATCACCAGCGATGCGCCGAGAGTGGCCGCTGCGCCCACACCGAGGGTAAACGGACTGGCCAGTGGGTTATTCAGCACCGTTTGCATTTCCGCACCGGCCAGGCCCAGGGTGGCGCCTACCAGTACCGCCATTAGCGCCGCAGGCATGCGGATATCCCAAACAATCGCCTGTTGAATTGGCCCTTGAGCATGGGCATCAAACAACAGCGCGATTAAATCAGCCATTGGGATATGTGCAGAGCCACTGGCGATATCAGCCAGCAGGGAGATTGCCAAAGCGATAGCTAACCCTGCGACAATCAGCAAACGGGTAACAATAAAGCGCCGATAGCTGGATGCCAACGGCGCAATAAGTGGCGAAGAGGCGGGCATTATAAAGGTGATTCCAAGTGTGAAGCGAAGGAAACAAGAGGAGTCTTATTTGCGACTAACACTCATTCTTGATTGTATTTTCATCTTTTAGTCGTAGTCTTGTCAACTGTAGGGAGACCTAGCGCCACCTGATTGCGGTGGTGCTTCCTCTATGCTCTATTGAAGCGCTAGGATCTGTCTGAAAACTGGCTGCGCTCGACCATACGGCGTTAAAAATCGGCTCAAAGTACTCATTTACACCATGTAAACTCCGTCTTTTCGTCGATTTTTGCCTTGTCTGACCTTCGCTCGCCGACTTTTCAGACAAAGCCTAGGCTTTATTAAATCGATACGCTTTATTTAAGCAGCTTTTGGCATACACTTACTTTTTGTTACATACAAATATAAAGGAGCTCATCATGACTGATATAGCCGCTTTGCTTGGCAGTGACGCCGAGAGTTTGCTTAATCACACGTGCCAGGGTGTACCCCGTGAGAGCTTGCACCTGCCGGGCCCAGACTTTATTGACCGTGTGATGGCGGATAGCGACCGCAGCCCAGCGGTGCTGCGCAATATGCAGAGCTTGTTTAATCACGGTCGTTTGGCGGGCACTGGCTACCTTAGCCTATTGCCGGTAGATCAGGGCATTGAACATTCGGCAGGCGCCTCTTTTGCTCCTAACCCACGCTACTTCGACCCGGCCAATATCGTTGAGCTGGCACTCGAAGGTGGTTGTAACGGCGTGGCATCGACGCTGGGCGTGTTGTCATCGGTGGCGCGGCGTTATGCCCACAAAATCCCGATGATGCTCAAGCTTAACCATAACGAAACGTTGAGCCATCCGGCGATATACGATCAGACGCTATTTGCTGATGTAGACCAGGCCCACGACATGGGGTGCGTGGCGGTGGGGGCGACGATTTACTTTGGCTCCCATGAGAGCCGTCGGCAAATCATGGAGATTAGCGAGGCCTTCGAGCGCGCTCACCAATTGGGAATGGTAACGGTCTTGTGGGCTTATTTACGCAATCCAGCCTTCAAGCAGGACGGTACTGATTATCATGTCGCAGCCGACCTCACCAGCCAAGCTAACCATATGGCCGCAACCCTCAAGGCGGATATCGTTAAGCAGAAACTGCCTGAGAACAACGGCGGTTACCGTGCAGTAGGCTTTGGCCATACTCACGACAATGTCTACAGCGAGCTAACCACTGACCACCCCATTGATTTGGCCCGCTACCAGGTTGCCAACTGCTTTATGGGCCGCGCGGGTTTGATTAATTCCGGCGGGGGCTCCAAGGGGCATTCTGATCTCGGCGAAGCGGTGCGCACGGCGGTGATCAATAAACGTGCCGGTGGTATGGGCTTGATCTCAGGGCGTAAGGCCTTCCAGAAACCCATGCAGGAAGGCGTTGAGCTGCTGCATGCGATTCAGGATGTCTATCTCTCTACCGATATTACGGTTGCCTGATGGCTGGCAGTTGGCTAAGCGTAGGCCCTTAAGTGAGCACTAACAAACTTGATGAATATTAATTAATATTAAATAATCGTCCTATTGAGATGTTTAAAACGGCATACGCTTAAAGGAGCTATATCATGAGTGGAAAGCCAGCAGCACGTATTACTGACCTTACCGCGTGCCCTATCCCAGGGCACGGTACAAACCCACTAGTCAGTGGCTCGCCTGATGTTTTTTACGATAGCTTGTCTGCCGCAAGGTTAGACGATAAATCTGCTTGCGGCAGTCCTATTACTCACGAAGTCTCGTCCACCGTATTCGTCAACGGTAAGCCAGCCGCTGTCCTGAGCAGTGTGGGTGCCCACGGTAATGAAGTCATCACCGGATCGGGGACGGTCATCATCGGTAAGTAGTGGTGTCTGCCTCCATTGATCGGAGCGCTGACGGCCGTAAAAAAAGCCTCAAAAATTGCCATACAGACCCTTGAAAATCGACTGACCGCTCCTATTTTTTACATCGTAGAGGCTGCTTCTGTGGGTTGCGTAAGAGGCTGCCTCTTATGACAATTCTCACAGTCTGCTTAACGTAGGAGGTGTTCGATATGTTCGATGATCTCAAGCGTTTTGAAACCGGCTCGCCTCGGCAGTTTGACTGGTTTAGTCAACTGTTGGACGGCTTCTTCCCCGATGGCAATGCGATGGATATTCGTGCGGTGCCGCGGGGTAGTTTCCCGATGATCAATGTGGCGCGTAGCGATGATGCCGTGCGTGTGTATGTGTTTGCTGCGGGGTTGGCACACTCTGATCTGACCATTGATATTCAAGACAATGTGCTGACGCTACGTGGCAAGCGAGACTCTGTGACGAGTGGCAATGAGGATGGCAGCTCGCGCCCGGTATTTCGCCGAGAGCGCGCCAGCGGTGAGTTTGTAAGGGCGATTGCACTCCCCGATGGCTTAGATGCCGAGCGGGCAGAGGCACGCCATGCCCATGGTGTGTTCGAGATCGTGTTGCCTAAACGCGAAGAACTCAAGCCGCGGCGTATTGATGTTCAGGCGGCGTAAATCATGTTTGTTAACCTTGCATAAGGAGGGATAAATCATGAATAACGTTGTTCGTTCATCCAACCACTCCCCGCTTTTACAGCGTGGCGAGGAGCAACCTTCTCAAGAAACCCTGCTGCCAGCGGTGGATATCATTGAAGAGTCCAATGCGCTCAAACTGGTGGCAGATATGCCTGGCGTTACTAATGAAACGCTGAAAATAGAGCTCGACAACAACGTACTGAGCCTGGAAGGTGAGATAGCGCTAAATATGCCCGAAGGGCTGAGCGCGCTGCACGCCGAGGTTCGCGGCCAGCGTTTTGCGCGGCGTTTTAACCTCAGTCACGAAGTGGACAGTGATGCCATTACCGCCACTCTCGTCAACGGCGTATTGACGCTAACGCTGCCCAAGAAAGACAGCCACCGCACGCGCCGTATAGAAGTGCAGGCGGCTTGAGGCCTGGTCTCCGAGTACAAACTGAGCGAAAAGCCGAGTGTCCGCTAAATAGCGGGCACTCTTTTTTGTGAGGCGGTTGGCTATCGTTCCAGGTAAAACTCGCCTTTGCCCACCACTTTTGCGTTACCGCCCACCGTCACAAGGCCGGGCTTGACCTCGCCATTGGCAGCGGTATGGATAACGCTGGGCCGCCCCATTTCGACACCCTGATGAATTTTGCAGTGCAAGGTGCCTGGTTGCAGTGATGCCAAATAGCCGGTTAAGGCCGCTGCAGCGCTGCCGGTAGCGGGGTCTTCGCAAATGCTGGAATGCATACAAAACATGCGGCTGTGAACTACCGTTTCTGCCCCGCCTTGTTGTTCAATCACATACAGGTAAATCTGGACGGCACTGCTAGACATAACAGCACTTGCCCAAGCCGTCGTAGAAATACGCACGCTCTCTAACGCTGCCACGTCAGTGAGTTCGATCAAATGAAAGGGGAGCCCGAAGGAGGCAATCACCGGATCACCCTTCACCTGATGGATGTCCAATCCCAGCAGCTCAACGGCAGTGGTGCGGTCAATAGTGCTGTCTGTGATCATGGCGGGTTGGGCGGTCTTAAACGTTGCCCTATCTTGTTCATACTTAACCACTAGCTTTCCGATGGAAGGGTGGAGCACAACACCTTGCTCGCGGTTCACTAAATCCAGTTCCCTGAGCAGATGCGCAGTGCCGACCGTGGGGTGGCCTGCAAAAGGTAGTTCACGAGTAGGCGTAAAGATCCGCATCGGGTAGTGATTCGGTTCAGTGGCAGAACTTAAAAACACCGTTTCGGCTAGGTTAAGCTCATTTGCCAGCGCCTGCATGGTACTGGCTGCCAACCCATCAGCCTCTAGAAAGACGGCCAATGGGTTGCCGGTAAACGGCTGGTCGGTAAAGACATCGAGTAGGTAATACTCAGCGGTTGTCACAATTTCCTCCTTCACGTAGTGAATGATGCCAAAACGGTTTACGGCCCTCTTTTCTCGCCTGTTCGCGGGTGATGCCGATATCATCAAGTAGCCGATCATCCAATGTCAGCAGGTGGCGTCGGCTACGACGGTAGTGATGGTACTGCTGTAGTTGATAGCGCAACTGGTAACGAAGCTGGGTGAGGCTGAAGCGTGGCATGGCTAATCCTCCGTGTTATATGCCCAACCAGATTACTCAGTGCTATCATTTGAATACAGATATAGAGTTTACTGTTTTTAGGATACAGAAAGGCGTGTTATACCTCTGTATGGTCGCTGGTCAGGGCATCTGTATCGTTATCAGGCTGTATAGGGGGATGAGTGTCATGACACGCTATGAAGAGGTCGCTGGCATTTTGCGGGAGCGTATCGAGCACGGTATTTACCGTGTAGGCGATCGGTTGCCGTCTATTCGCGCGGTGTGCCAGGAGCTGGACGTTAGCATTTCGACGGCTCAGGAGGCCTACCGCCAACTAATGGACGTTGCATTGATCGAGTCTCGACCAAAATCGGGCTATTTCGTGCTGCCTAGCCGCGTGCCATCGGTGCTGCCGTCGGTCTCACGACCCGCACAGCGCCCGCTGGATATTTCCCAATGGGATCAGGTGCTGGAGCTTGTCGCCACTCAGCGTGATGACGTTCGGCTGCTTTTGGGGCGCGGCATACCGAATTTTGATTATGAGACGCTGCGACCACTGTCGAAGATACTCGCTGGACTTCATCGTAGTAACGACCTGCATGGGTTCAACTACGACAAGTTGAACGGTAGCCCTGAGCTTCGCCAACAGGTGGCACGGCTGGCCATCGCCTCCGGCTGCCTGCTGCACCCGGATGACATCATGGTGACCACCGGCTGTCAGGAGGCGCTGGCCATCGCGCTGCGCACCCTTACCCAGCCCGGCGATGTGGTGGCCGTGGACTCACCCAGCTTTTACGGCACCATGCAGATACTCAAGGCCAACGGCTTAAAAGCGCTGGAGATACCCACCGACCCACAAACCGGCATCAGTCTGGAAGCCCTGGAGCTAGCGTTAGAGCAGTGGCCAATCCGCGCGATACAGGTCACGCCCACTTACAACAACCCGCTGGGTTACACCATGCCTGAAGCACGCAAGCGGGCGCTGTTTCAGCTTGCTCAACGCTTCGATGTAGCCATTATCGAAGACGATATCTACGGCGACTTGTCATTTAGTCTGCCAAGACCGCGCACCGTGAAATCCTTCGATGATGACGGGCGCGTGATGCTGTGCAGCGGCTTTTCCAAAACCGTGGGGCCAGGGTTAAGAGTGGGTTGGCTGGCGCCAGGGCGCTACCGTGATCAGGCACTGCATATGAAGTATGTCTCCACCGGTGCTTCAGCCACGCTGCCGCAGCTGGCAGTGGCGGAATTCGTCGCCAAAGGGCACTACGAGCGCCACGTCCGTTACGCCACCCGCCAATATCAGCGTCAGCGCGATATCATGATCAGTTGGATTCAGCGCTACTTCCCCAAGGGCGCGGGTATTAGCTACCCCCAAGGCAGTTTTTTGCTATGGGTAGAGCTACCCGCCGCGGTGGACTGTGTGAAGCTCAATCAGCGCTTAGCGCAGCATGCTATCCATGTAGCGCCGGGATCGCTGTTTTCAGCTTCGGGCAAGTTTCGTCAATGCCTACGCTTGAACTATGCGTTCACGTTAACACCCAGCATCGAAAACGCCGTGCGTACCGTGGGTGAGCTAGCCACCGAGATGGTGGAGGAAGCTCAGACGCATGCGACAAGCGTTATCTAAGTTCACGTCTAAACCGCAACCTTGAGCATTTATCTTTATCCATATTAGGCCATGGAAATTCATCCGCTATGTTCGAGGTACCCATGCGTCGTCATGCTCTAACCTATCGCGCGTTCGGAAGGCCGCTTGAAACATTGAACGTGGAAACCGCGGAAGTTCCACGTTTGGTTGAGGGCAAGCTCAGGGTGAGAATGTTATGTGCTCCAGTGAACCCGTCTGATCTGATACCCATCAGCGGTGCTTACTCGCACCGTATAACGCTTCCCGCGGTCGCCGGCTACGAAGGAGTGGGGCGCGTTATTGAGGCACCTAGACAGTATGCCTCTCTGATCGGAAAGCGAGTGCTCCCATTACGAGGCGAGGGCACTTGGCAGACGATTCTAGATTGTGATGCTGCACTCGCAGTACCTGTCCCCGATACCATTTCTGACGCCGTTGCCGCACGGGCCTACATTAATCCCTTGGCTGCCCTGACCATGCTTGAGACTTGGCCTGTCGAGGGAAAACGTGTTCTTCTCAGTGGAGCGGGTTCCAATTGCGCTGACTATCTTGGGGCGTGGGCATATCAGCACGGCGCCAGGGAGGTTATCGGCATATACCGCTCCGAGAGTAGAGTTGCCCGGCTGGAAAAGCTCGGTATTAAACCGGTATCGATTCAGGATATGTCCCTGACCTCGCGTGTGGCCCGTAAGTCTGACGTGGTGTTCGACGCTTTAGGGGGGCCAGTTGCGGCAAATATATTGCAACTCATGGCACCGGAAACGACATTTATCGCCTACGGGTTATTGACGGGACAGGCGATTCAAGTGGATTCGAAACCCAGGGCTCTCTATAGGAAGTTTCATTTGCGCGACCCTTTGTCCAGGATGTCCGCGGAAGCTTGGCAGCAAAAATTCTTGGCTATCTGGGGGCTTTTAGACCAGTCAGCGATGCCTGATTATCAAGTGTTTCCAGGTCAGGACTGGCGGCAAGCTGTCGAGAGGGCGCTTTGCCCGAGTGGCCAGAAAGTGCTTCTGGACTTGTCCACTCTTGGGCAATGAAAGCTGCTTTATGTCAGATCCATAAACGGATTGTAGGCGACTTCCCAGTAATGACCTTCTGGGTCGCGAAAGTAACCGGAATAACCACCCCAGAATACCTCTTCCCCAGGCTTTATAAGCTCTGCGCCGGCGGCAACCGCTTGTTCAAGCACTTGGTCAACGGCCGCTTGGCTGGCGACATTATGAGCCAACGTTATACCGCTGAAACCGCTCGGTGCATCATCAGCAATGCCGATATCTCTGGACAGCGCTTCACGTGGGAAAAGTGATAGCCAGGCCCCCTCCATTTTGAAAAAGGCAACTTCCTCGCTGTCCGTTTCATGCTCCGGCAGGCCCAGACCTTCACGATAAAAACGGATGGCGCGTTGCAGGTCATGTACACCAAGGGTGATCAGACTGATTTTCGGCTTCATGAGGTGCTCCTAATAGATAGCTTTAGCCGGGTCGCTGAAACTGCTGCCGCGACTGCTCTACGCGTTCGCGTGTAATGCAGTTTAGCGAGTGGTCGTTGAGCAGCCCCATTGCCTGCATAAAGGCAAAAGCGGTGGTGGGGCCGAAGAATTTCCAACCGCGCTTTTTCAGTTCTTTCGCCATTGCTACGGATTCGGGCGAGGTGGTCTGAGTCTGTGGTGTCGCTAATTCGGTCGGCTCATAGCGCCAGAAAAAAGCGGCCAAAGAGCCTTCTTGCTCAACCATTTCCTTTGCACGTTGGGCGTTGTTGATGGTCGCTTCGATTTTTCCGCGGTGGCGAATAATGCCTGCATCTTGGAGTAAACGCTGCACATCATCTTCATTAAAGCTGGCGACTTGATGGAAGTCGAAGCGGTGAAAAGCGGCGCGAAAGTTGTCGCGTTTATTAAGAATCGTGCGCCAGCTTAAGCCCGATTGAAAGCTCTCTAAGCAGAGTTTCTCGAATAGCCGCTGATCATCGTCTACCGGGAAGCCCCACTCATTATCGTGATAGGGCAGAAACTCTGCCGCGCCGCCACACCACTTGCAGCGGGGATGCCCATCGGGGGCGATAAAATCGTTGTTCATCAACTGCTCACCTATTAATTGAACCACTCTTGGGCAGTACGCCACAGGCATATGCCGATGAAATAAATCGATGTAATCCCCCACCCCCATAATGCCCAGGCGGCGTGCTCGGGGCTGGAGAGTACTAACGATGTTATACATGCGCACCATACGAGTGTGACGGTGATATTGAGCGGCATGAACTGGCGCACCCGAAAGGGGTGGAGGAATTTCATATTAGTCACGGTGAGGATGGCCAGAAAGGTGATAGCGGCAAAGGTGATAAAAGGCGGGAAATCGAGAATATAGAAATAGGCTGCGGCGATATTCCAGGCGGCAGGAAAGCCAACGAAGTAATTATCCTGGCTTTTCATATCAACATTGCAGAAACAGAACATCGATGAAAGCAAAATAATGAATACTGAGAGCAGTGCAAAATTGGGCGGCAACTCAATAAAGTAGTAGATGAAAAGGGCAGGGATAAAGGCCCAGGTCAGGTAATCAATCACCATATCGAGTGTTGAACCATCGAAATGGGGCAGTATGGCCTTCACTTCATACTTGCGGGCCAGAGTGCCATCGATTCCATCGATCATCATCGCGGCCCCTAACCAGAGCAGGCAGGCGACTGGATTATTGTCGACCAGAGCGAGCAGCGCCATAGTGCCGAGTAGCACGCCGCTGGCGGTAAATATGTGCACGCTCCATGCCTTCCATATCGAGGTGCGGGATTCTGTGTGCGAAGAGAGAAATTGAACCACATTAACCCCATTGGGAACGTGGGTCCCCTTTAAATTGAATTTATAAATAAGCCTGTAAAGAAAGATACACTACTACAAGAATGCTTCCAGAGAATATGTCGGAAGCCTATCCTGTGATGACGTGATTGATACTGGACTTCACACGCTATGCATTCACTAATGGTGTAAGCGCCGCCATGCCTCACTTAACCACTCACCTGCGTTCATTAGTTCGCTTTCAGTCGAGCCCGCATAGCCAAGCACTAACCCAGGGCGCTTATTTTTGGAAAGGTAATAGCGGGAAAGTGGAGAAAGCGTAATGCCTGCTTCACTGGCACGCTTAACGAGCATCTCTTCTTCCTCGATAGTATCGAGTTCAGCTAATAGATGCATACCCGCATGGCCGTCAGAAAGCCGAAGCCCAGCGGCCACTGCAGGCGTTAATGCCGTGCGTAAACACGCTTGTCGCTGACGATAAGCGGTCCGCATACGGGCGATGTGGCGAGTAAAATGCCCGCTGGTAATGAATTCAGCAAGCGCCGATTGCACGGGATAGTTACCTTCACGGTGCAGTCGGGCATGGGCACGTCTGAAGTCATGGGCAAGTGTATCAGGCAGCACCAAATAGCCTAAGCGTAAGCCGGGATAGAGCACTTTACTAAAGGTACCTACATAAATAACCGATGCCTGTTCCGCAAGGCCCTGTAGAGAGGGCGTTGGTGGCGTGCCGTAACGAAATTCGCTGTCGTAATCGTCTTCAATGATCCAACTGCCGGTGCGAGAAGCATGCTCAAGTAATGCCAGTCGCCTGGGCACTGGCATGGTAACGCCGTTGGGATATTGGTGGGAGGGTGTCACGTAAATTAGCCGAGGTGCTGGCGCCTTCTCAGGGGCAAGTGACGGGTTTAACCCTTCTTTATCGACGGGGATGGGTGTTACCGTTAATCCTGACGCCAGAAAACAGGCCTGGGCGCCGCCGTAACCCGGCTCCTCCATCCAAACTGAATCCCCATGATCGGTGAGTAGTTGAGTAATCAGTTCAAACGCCTGCTGGGCGCCTTGGGTAATCACAATCTGTTCTGGTTGGCAGCGCACCGCGCGGGAGAGTCTTAGATAGTCACAAAGAGCCGCTTTGAGTACAGGTAGACCACCGCTGGTTTGATAATCCATCCATGCCATTTCCGCGTGATAATAGTGACGCCGTAAAAGGCGCTGCCACTGCTCGCGGGGAAACAGGTCGAGCGCCGGGACGCCTGGGGCAAAGGCGCGATGGTCGTGGCTCAACGTTCCGCTGAGTGTTAATAGCTTGTTACCCCGGCTTGAGTAGCGAACAGGCAAAGGTGGTGGAAGCTCTGCTCGGGTTAACAGCGCGGGGAGGTTCGCCACATAGAGCCCCGCTCCCTGGCGGGCAATCAGTAACCCTTCCGCCAGTAGCCGATCCATGGTGGCCAGCACCGTATTACGGCTAATACCCAAAGCGCGAGCCAAGTAGCGGGAAGAGGGAAGCGTATCGCCAGCCGTCAGCTCACCATGTTGAATCCACTCCTTAAGCGAGCAGTAAAGCTGCTGAACAAGCGTGGCTGCTTCATTCGCAGTTAGCCTTAGCGCTAGCGCCTCCGCAATCCAGTCGCTGGCAGCGTCACGTCTTTTCACTGGTTCTCTCAATTTAGCGATAAGTGGCTCTTTATCATAGACCACTATGACGGCAAGCTGTGTTGAATCACCACTCAAAGGGAGCAGTCGTTATGGTTAATGTTCGTTCGGCGGTACTCAATGACTTAGAGCCTCTTAGCGCATTACTTGATGGCTATCGTCAGTTTTATAAGCAACCGAGTGATATTCAGGCGGCGCGTGATTTTTTAGATCAGCGCATGGGGCTAGGGGATTCATTCATTCTGGTTAGCGAGAATAGCGAAGGCATGCTCACGGGGTTTGTGCAACTTTACCCAGGTGTTTCCACGGTGGGCTTAAATGCCCGCTGGACGCTAAATGACCTCTTTGTGCTGCCCAATTACCGTGATAAAGGCACCGGAAGGGCATTAATGGAAGCCGCCACCCAGCTTGCCCATGATCACGGTGTTGTACGTTTGATATTAATGACCCAGGTAGAGAACGAACGCGCCCAACACCTTTATGAATCATTGGGCTGGCAGCGTAATACGGCGTTTTACGGTTATTTGTTGGATATCAAATAAGGGGCAAACGATGACTAACGAGCATCAGTCTGCGGTGCTGGCGTTTCCGCCTGCTAAACCCGCCACAATGGCCGCCGCGATGTACGATTAGCTCTGCTATCACACGGATGCCTGGGATGTGGCGCAGGACTTGGCCAATGGTATTGCAGGTATTGTGGTGATCGATACCCGCAGCTTTGAACACTACTGCGCCGGGCATATTCCAGGGGCAATAAGCTTGCCGCATAAGGAGATGACGCCGGAACGCTTAGCTGGGCTGGATAATACCCTTGTTTACATCACTTACTGCGACGGTATTGGCTGTAACGGCTCAACTAAAGGCGCCTGGAAACTAGCGAGCGCAGGGCTGCAGGTAAAAGAATTGCTCGGAGGGTTGGATTTTTGGCGTCGTGATCAACACCTCATCGAAACAGGTGAACAACAGGGAAGTTTAATAAATGCAGAGCCTGTGGCATGTGGGTGTTAGCTTAGTAATGGTAGCGACAGGCAATGATAGTGAGAGTGGATTCATCGACGGCATAAATCAGACGATGCGAGTCGTCGATGCGTCGTGACCAGAAGCCAGAGAGGTTTTCCCTTAGGGGCTCAGGTTTTCCAATGCCCTCAAAGGGAGAACGCTGCGTATCTAAGATAAGTTTATTGATGCGCTTTAAGGTCTTTTTATCCTGCCCCTGCCAATAGAGGTAGTCGCTCCAAGCTTCGTTAGTCCAACATAGTAAGCGGTTACTCATCCATTAGCTCTCTTGGTTGAGCTTGCCCTGCACGGTATTGAGCAATGGACTTGTTTAAGTGCTCTGCGTTAGCAGGTGAGCGCATCAAGTAAACGGTTTCCATAAGGCTGTTATAGTAGTCAAGTGACATGACCACTGCATCTTCTGCGTCGCGGCGGGTGATAATCGTGGTATCGGCATCATTGACCACACCGTCCAGTACGCCTTTTAGACCATTACGCGCTTCGGTAAACGATATAACACGCATATTTTATATCCTGTACAGTGAGTGGTACAAGTATAGCGCTCTACTTCAATATGTACAGTATTAAAGACATCTTGAGTAGTGAGATGCTTGTGGGTTACTCCACCTTCTCCGGCAGCTTGCACACATCCACCCACTTGGCATTGACCAGCTCGGCCAATCGCTTGGGGCTTAGGCGTACGGCGCTAGTGGGCGAACCAGCGGCGGGCAGCACTTCGTCATAGGCGTGGAGCGATTCATCGCAGTAAACCGGCAGGTCGGTGGCGAGGCCAAAGGGACAAACGCCGCCAACCGGGTGGCTGGTGAGTTCCATCACCGTCTCGGCGTCAAGCATTTTGGCCTTGCCGCCGAAGGTATCGAGAATTTTGCGGTTGTCGATACGCGCATCGCCACTGGCCACAATGAGTAGCGGTTTGTCACCGACTTTGAACGCTAGGGTTTTGGCAATTTGGCCTGGTGCTACGCCATGGGCATCAGCGGCAAGTTGTACCGTGGCAGTACTGGTTTCAAGCTCTTCGATGTTTACATCCGGCGCGTGCTCGGCAAAAAACTGGCGAACGGTTTCGATGCCCATCTTGGATTTCCTCGGTCATTAACATTCGTCGGTAACATTAGACGGTTCAATGACTAATCTAACGTGCCTTTGGTAGATTAGCCAAGCCACTGGGGCGTGGTGATTTTGGCAGGCTCGCTCTGCATGATGATCTCGCCGTGACGTACGGAAAGCAGCACTTCGCCTTGAGTGCGCAGCACACTGTAGTCATCCTCGCCCTCCAACAGGTTGAAGCTGGCGGGTTTGCCGACCGCGATACCATAACGCTCTTCAATATTGAGCGTGCGGGCGCTGTTATCGGTAATTAGTGAAAGCGCCTGGCTGAAGTCCTGATAGCCCATCATTTGGCAGATATGCAGGCCAAAATCCAGCGTTCGCAACAGCTTGCCATTCCCCAAGGAGTACCAGGGATCGAAGATGGAGTCCTCGGCAAAACAGACGTTAATGCCCGCTGCGTTGAGCTCCTTCACACGTGTCACGCCACGCCGCTTGGGGTAAGTGTCAAAGCGCCCCTGCAGGTGAATACTTTCGGTGGGGCAGGAGACAAAGTTAATACCCGAGCGTTTTAGCAGCAGAAACAGCTTGGAGCAGTAAGCGTTGTCGTAGGAGTGCATTGCTGTGGTGTGGCTAGCGGTCACGCGGCTGCCCAAGTCATTAAACAGTGCCTCGCAGGCCAATACTTCGAGAAAGCGCGAGTTGGGGTCGTCAATCTCGTCACAGTGCACATCCACCAGGCGGTCGTACTTGATCGCCAATTCGATCACTCGCTTCATGGAGGCCACGCCCAGCTCACGGGTGTATTCGAAGTGGGGGATGCCGCCCACCACATCGGCGCCGATCTCTAGTGCCTCCTCCATCAGCCGATCGCCGCCTGGGTAAGAGAGCAGGCCATCTTGAGGGAAGGCGACTACCTGAATATCAATTTTATCTTTTAACTCGTCGCGCAAGGCGCACAGGGTTTTAAGCCCAATCAGGCTAGGGTCGCTGGTGTCGGCGTGGGTGCGCACAAACTGAACGCCGTTGCCGATTAGCAGGTTTAGGGTTTTAAGCGCGCGCTCGCGAATATCCGCTTCGGTGAGCATAGGCTTACGCTCGCCCCAGCGCTCAATGCCTTCAAACAGCGTGCCGCTCTGGTTCCAGCTTGGTTCACCGGCGGTGAGGGCGGCGTCCAGATGAATGTGTGGCTCAATAAAAGGCGCACAAACGAGCTTAGCGCCCGCATCGATCTGCCCTTCGCTCGCTGTTTGTGGTGCGTCTTGCACGGTAATTGACGTGAATGTGCCGTTCTCAATCTCAAGTCGGTAAAGCTCAGGGCGCTGGCGTAGGCGGGCGTTGATAATTTGCATGCTCATATAAAAAACTGCTCGCTTATTGTTTGGCAGTGGATGGAAGGCTATCACCCAGCGTAGCGTGATTTAGGCGCAGCAGCACGGCGTAGCTTCCTGCTGCCACTACAACACCTATCAGTGGTGGCAGTAACGGGGAAAAGTAAGCGGCTCCGGCGCCCAGCGCATACGCAGCTAACCCTCGGCGGTTGAAGTCGGGTAGTTGTGCTTTATCCAATGTGGGGTAGCGGCCTTTATGCTTGAGCCAAAAGTCCGCCATGATCACCCCGCCCATGGGCGGTATAAAGGTGCCGAGTAACACCAGAAATGGGATGAGTAGGTTATACATGCCGCCTACCGCCAGCACCGTGCCAATCGCCGCGCCGCCCACAGTGACCAGGCGGCGCTTTTCGGTGCGCAGCAAATTACAGCCCGCCACGGCGAAGTTGTAGATAGTGTTGTCCTGGGTTGTCCAGATATTCAGGAACAGCATCAGCACGGCGATGGTGACAAAGCCCTGAGCGATCAATACATCCACGATATCCGCCTGCTGGTAAATCATGGTGCCAAGAGCGCCGGTCAGAACCATTAAGCCGTTACCGACAAAAAAGGCCGCCAGGGTCGCGATCACGGCAATTTTCGGCGTTTTGGCGAAGCGGCTCCAGTTAGTCGCTTGAGTGCCGCCGCTAATAAAGGTACCGATAATCACAGTAATCGCCGCTGCTACGCTCATGCTTTCCGTGGGCGTCTGCTGGCTCAGTCCCGCGAAGCCGCGCACATCCACCAGCCCGGTGAAGAGGCTGATTAAGATAAACAGCATCATCGCGGGGACGGCAAAGCGCGAGAGCCAGTCCATGCCCTTGTAGCCGATCATGGCGGTGACGCAGAAACCAAACCCAAAGAGCACCATTAAGGGGATTTCCAGCCACTCAGGCATCCCGGTGGTGCGTACTAACACCAGAGCAATCGTGGCGGTGCCCCAGGCGTACCAGCCGATCTGGGTAAAACCAAGAATAAAGTCGGAAAGTTTGCTGCCTTTTTCGCCGAAGCAGAAGCGCCCCATCAGCACCGAATTGAGCCCGCTTTGACAAGCGATATAAGCAAGTGCCGCCGCATACATCCCCAGCAGCAAGTTGCCAATCACGATGACCCATAGCAGTTGGCCAATCGGAAAGGCTTGGCCTAACGTGCCGCCCGCCCACATGGTGGCGGTGAAAAACGTAAATCCAAGCAGTACTGCCGAGGTAGAAAGCAGGCCCTTGCGGGCGCTGGTAGGGACTTCACTAAGGGGATAATCTGACGTCTGCATCACGCTCTCCTAGCATAAATAAGCGAACCTGTTAGGTGTTTATAAAGCAAGAGATATGCCAAAAGGGTAGGTGGTTAAGCATGATTGATCTTGTCATTTTTTTAAGACATACCAACTCATTTTAATGATACTTTAGTAAATAAAACCTAATTGTTTGTGTACGTTTGCCGAATAAAATAGTGGTCAAAAAAGCTTGTTTGTTAAAGCGATGGTCGCTTATTGCGATTACGCCCAGATACGCCCGTTGCAGCTATAACCTTGAAGGAACCGGAGTAGATGCCAGAATCCCAGCATAGGAGTGCTTCACTGCCTGCAGCTAGACTTCCTTGGCATCATACCCTGGTGGGTAAGGTGGTGATTTTTATGCTGATGGGCGTGCTGTTTGCGTATGTAACGGGGGCGCTGTCGGGTTTTTTTATGGTTGAACGTGGGGCTCGGGAGCAGTGGTTGCGCGAAGCGCAGGTGAATGCCCAGATAGTAAGCGCGACTATTAGGCGTATTTATACGTCCGTGGCGGTTAAGACCGATGGCACGGGTCAAGTCACGCGTATCATTTCCCAGCGCCCGATTGGTGATGAAGAGTCGGTTCTAGAAACTGGGTTTAGCCCGATTGATGTATTGGCGTTGGCAAGTGCACAAACACGTAACAATGTGTGGCTGTTCGCGAAGTCATCAGAGGGGGCTCTCACCGTAGTGGCAGATGCGCTTAATACACCATCAGACTCGCCTGCCAACTTGACGGTAGATACATGGCAAACAAAAGCGGATGCCGCTGATTTTTATGTTGGATTTGCCAGCATTGGCGGTGAAGAGCACTTCATTAGTTCGCTGCCCATTGTTACCCCTGATGGTCAACTGTTAGGCGTTCTAGTAGCCACCATAGGCCAGCAAGAAGGGCTGTATCAGATGCGTAATGATCTGATCAGCAAAGCGTTTATAGCACTACTGGTGGTATTGGTCGCGACAGCCCTGCTAGTCACTATTTTGATGCGTCAGTTATTTACACCCGTGCCAGTATTAATTAAGTCGCTCACCGAAATCGCTAAAAACCAGACCGCTGACAGCACGCCTTATACCGACCGTAACGATGAAATTGGCCGGATGGCAAAGGCCATAGATGCGCTTCGTAAGAAAGTCATTGAGCGTGAACACTTACTTGAAGTTAAAGACGAAGCTCTCCGCTTTCAGCATCTTGCTCATCATGATGAGCTGACCAAATTGCCCAACCGTGTGCAATTAAATAATGCTTTAAAAACCGCTGTGCACTCACTGCTTCAAGGCGACGTATTTAATGTCATGCTATTTGATCTTGACCATTTTAAAGCAGTTAACGATAGTCTGGGGCACGCGGCGGGTGATGCTTTGCTCGTTGAAGTTAGTCAGCGGGTGCAGGGGCTGCTGACCGACGATGATTTGGTGGCGCGCCTTGGTGGCGATGAGTTTGCCATCATTCAACGCGTTGTGCGTAGTGCCACCAATGAGGCAAAAGTACTGGCAGAAGCAATTGTGTCTGTTCTACGTGAACCGTATCAGTTTCATAACCAGGAAATTAACATTGGAGTGAGTGTTGGCATTGCAACCGCACCCGCTGATGGCCGCAATAGCCACGATCTGCTACGTCACGCAGATCTGGCGCTCTATGCGGCCAAGGCGAAAGGGCGCGACCGCTATATGCTCTATGCCGCAGGGATGACAATGGATTCCGGGATCATCGAACAAAGGTAAGCCTATGAAGTGGCTAGTAGCGTTATTAATGACCAGTGCGATGTGGCAAGGTGCCGCTGCTGGTGAGGAGATCGACTCCTCGCCGACATTGTCGCGTATTGCGTCTGCTGGTGAGATTACTATCGGCCATCGTACCAGCGAAGCCCCCTTCTCCTACCTGGTTAACGACCAGCCAACAGGCTATGCGATCGACCTGTGCCTAAACGTCATCGAAGGTCTGGAGGAAACATTGGGCTTAGGTGATCTCAAGGTAAATTATGTGCCGGTAACGCCTGCAAATCGGTTCATATTAGTACGTAATGGTGAAGTGGATATCGAGTGTGGAGTGACCACCAATACCCCTGAACGTCGCCGTCAGGCCGCTTTTTCATACCCTCATTTTCTGACCGCAACGCGCTATGTATCCCTCGCCGAGCAGCATATGGACAGTTTGCAGGATTTGGCGGGCCGCAGCGTGGTATCAACAACGGGCACTATCAATATTGCCCAGCTCAACGAACTCAATCGCACCGAGGGGCTAGCAATATCGGTAATGCTAAGCCGTAATCATGAAGAAGCCTTTGATATGGTGGCTTCAGGACAGGCTTCCGCGTTTGTGATGGATGAGGTTTTGTTAGCAGGTTTGGTTTCGTCTGCCGTTGACCCTGCCGCTTTTCATATTTCTCAAGCAACACTGAGTAGTGCCGAGCCCTATGGCTTAATGATGCCGCCTGATGATCCTGTTTTTGTTGAGCTGGTCAATAAGGAACTGCGTAACATTTATCAGAGTGAAACTATTCACACTCTTTATGAAAAATGGTTTTTGCAGCCGCTCCCTCCCGATAACCGAGTATTGAACTTGCCGCTAGCGCCAGCGCTTGCCGCTATTTTCGCCAATCCTGAGCAGTACATAGAGTAGAGGAGGTGTGTTATGCGCCGAAGTTTATTGCTTGGGTGGTGTAGTTTGCTGGTAATGATGTCTGGTGGAGAGGCAGCACATGCAACGACACCTATCGATTCGCTTGAACGCATAGAAGCAACCGGCGTGTTAAGGGTTGGCTATGGTGATACAGCGCCATTCTCTTATTTAGATAATCAGGGTAACGTCGTCGGTTACTCTATCGATATTTGCCAACGTTTAGCGAAACAGCTGCAAGTGCAATTAGACCTGCCTTCTCTTGAAATAGCCTATGTGTATCGTACGCCCAGTAACCGGGTGCAACTGCTCAATAGCGGCGATATCGATATTGAGTGTAATGCCAGTACTAATACACAACAGCGGCGGCAGAGCGCGCAGTTTGCGCTTAGCCATTTCTTTGTCTCGGTGCGTTATGTGGCCCTGAAGGAAAATGGCTTTACCACCTTGGAGGACTTGGCCGGGCGTAGCGTGAGCGTGGCGCGTGGCACCGTCAATGTCAGCCAGATCAATCAGGTAAATCGAGAACGCCAGCTGAATTTATCGGTGGTGCCCGTAGGTACATTGCAGGAAGCGTTTGATTTAGTTGCTGATGGGCGCGTAGCGGCTTTTGCGATGGATGATATATTACTAAGCACAATGATTGCTGAGTCCGATCACCCTGACGCGTACGCGCTTTCCGAAGAAGCCATTACGTCGATAGAGCCTCTCGGTTTTTTAATGCAATTGGGCGACGATGCCTTTGCCGCAGAGGTAAATAAGGCCCTCGAACATATTTATACCAGTCCGGAAATGCCGTTGCTGTACGAACGGTGGTTTCAGCAACCTCTCCCTGGCAAAGACATTACGCTTAATGTACCAATGAGTGCCGTCTTGGCTGAGCACTTTGCCGCCCCTCGCGAGATAAATGCAGATTAAGTGCATTAGATAAATATAGATTAAGATTTAGCGCAGGTTCATACGGTCTGAGTGTTAAATAAACCACGCATTAACGTTTCCACGATACCGCTGCTCTCATCCGCCAGAGAATGCTGCTGGGGATCCTGCAGCCAGTCGAAACAGACGCCAATCAAAAAGCCATGAAATTGGCGCCGGGCGCTGGCTGGGGTTAAGTCAGCGCGTAAAGTGCCAGCGATTTGGGCCTGTTCAAACAATTGCTCTACTCGCGCCTCTGCGTGCTCAGAGAGTCGAGTGATCATGCAAATCCGCGGGTGCTCCTCTTCCAGTTTCTCGCAGCGGTGCAACACGATGGTGGCTGCTCTCTGCAGTGGCAGGTCGTGGGAAATGGCTGCCAGCGAGCGTAGAGCAATGTCGCGTAAGCAGTCTGCCGGTGCTGAGCCTAGGTGTTCCACCACCTCATCGACAATTTCATCCAGAGGGACACGCACGCGTTCCAAGAGTGCATCGAACAATGCAGCTTTGTCTTCAAAGTGCCAATAAATGGCCCCTCGTGTCACGCCTGCTGCCTGGGCGATGTGCGCCAAGGTGGTACGCGAAACGCCTTGGGCTAAAAAGGTGGTCTCTGCCGCGTCCAGAATGATTTCTCGGGTACGTTCGGCGTCGGCCTTACGACGGGACATAGCGGCTCCTATTAATAAAATTAAGAAACCTCTGATTAACTATTGCGCTCGACCATACGGCGTTAAAAATCGCCTCAAAATGCTCATTTACAACCCGTAAACTCCGCTTTTTCGTTGATTTTTGCCTTGTCTGGCCTTCGCTCATTACGTTAATCAGAGGCTCCTTAGCGGTATTTTGGCAGTGATGGATAGCAAAGTCGCGGGTGGGTGATTATTATACACCTCACTGACATTCATGAATGTCAGTGAGGTGACTATATTATTCAACTTGTATCCTGAATGCAGGTTTGAAAATCATCACTGACCGCCATCAAGGAGCTACTCGTGCCCGTTACTCTTCTCCGTTCACTGCCCATCATACTGGCTCTGCTTGTGCTAACGGGCTGTGAGCAACCCCAGGCGCAGTCGACTGATGCCACACGACCGGTAAAATTGATGACACTGCAGTCGGCAAATGCTACGGCCTTACGGCAGTTTCCCGCGCGGGTGGAAGCCTCTACGCGCAGCAATTTGTCATTTCGTATGGCCGGGGAATTATTGGAGCTCAATGTGAGCCCCGGCCAACAGGTGAGCGAAGGCGAGGTGATTGCGCGCATTGATGATCGCAATGTGCAAAGCGAGCTGGACAGCGCCCGCTCGCGCTTGGAGCTCGCCGAGGCAACGCTAGAACGCATGCGCTACACCCTGCAGCGTGGGGCAGTCAGCCAATCCCAGTTTGATCAGTCGGAAAGCGAGTGGCGGGCCGCCCGGGCCACCTTCGAACAGGCCCAAGAGCAGGTCGAGCATACAAAGCTACGCGCCCCTTACGATGGTGTGATTGCCCAGGTGCCAGTGGATAACCGCCAGATAGTCCAAGTTCAAGAAACGGTCGCGGTGATCCAGCAGCCAGGGCAGCTAGACGTGGTGTTTCATCTGCCCGAGCAGATCGTGCAGCGCATACCGCGAAATAATGGAACGCCCTTCGGTGATGCGTTGGCGTTTGAAGTGCGCTTTGGTAATAGCGATAAACCCTATCTTGCCCAGCTAGCCTCTTACACCACCCAAGCCAGCGCACAGAGTTTGGCTTATGAAGTCACCCTAACGCTGCCCCAGCCGGACGATATCACCCTGTTAGACGGTATGAGTGCCAATGTGCGGCTCGATTTGAGTTCGCTGCAAACCGAAAATAGCGCCCCGCTGTGGCTACTGCCCACTGATGCGGTGAGCTATGCCGGTGATGATCCCGACCAGGCTCAGGTATGGCGCTTCGTCGAGCCAGAAAACGTTGAAGCGGTGCCGGTGGAGGTCGGTCGGTTAACCTCAAACGGCCTGGAAGTTAGCGGAAAGTTGGCAGCGGGCGATCGCGTTGTGGCGGCCGGAGCCCACCGTTTAACCGCGGACACCCAGGTGACCCCGTGGGAAAAAGAGCAGGGGCTTTAACATGGTCGACTACTTTCTACGCCACCGGGCGACCAGCTATTTAATGACTGTGGTGCTGCTGGCGGGTGGCGCGCTGTCGTTTTTGGGCATGGGCCAGTTGGAGTTCCCCGAATTTACCATTCGCAATGCGCTGATCACCACGCAGTACCCTGGTGCGACGCCTGAAGAGGTAGAGCAGGAAGTCACTTCGACACTCGAAGAGTCAATTCAGGAGATGTCATCGATCAAACGGGTTAGCTCGGTGAGTTCTGATGGCCTATCGCAGATCACCGTTGAACTCGAAAGTACGGTGCAGAACGAGGAGTTGGAGCAATTATGGGATTCGCTGCGCCGTAAAGTACAGGATGCCCAGGCCGCGCTTCCGCCGGGTGTGAGTCAATCTCGCGTAAATGACGACTTTGGCGATGTATTTGGTTTCATGGTCAACCTGACGGGCGATGGCTATAGCATGCCGGATCTGGCTGACCATGCTGATTTTCTCAAGCGCGAGCTCGCTTTGGTGAAGGGCGTCGCGAAGGTGTCGCTAAGCGGTGAGCACGAAGAGCGCATCTATATCGAAGTTGATCGCGAACGCCTGCGCGCACTGAATATTCCGTTAACACGATTACAGCAACTGCTTGAGACCCAAAATGCAGTGGCAGACTCAGGGCATCTTAAACAGGATGGCCGCCGTTTTCGTATCACCCCCACGGGCAGTGCGGCAGATATTGAAGCTCTGCGCGCCCTGATTGTCAGTGAGGGCGACGGTGAACTGGTGCGGCTGAGCGATATTGCCGATGTGAGCCGCGAGCTGGCGGAGCAGCCCCAGCAGCTTTACCGCGATATGGGCAGGCCGGCGATCTCGTTGGGCGTCTCCTTTGAAAGCGGAGTGAATGTTGTCGAGGTGGGAGAACGGCTACAGCAGCGTCTGGATGAACTGCAAACCCGCACACCACTGGGTATGGAGCTGAATGTCGTTTATAACCAGCCCCAGGTGGTCGATGACGCAGTATCCGGTTTCCTGGTCAGCTTGATCCAGGCGGTGGCTATCGTGATCGTGGTGCTGATGCTGTTTATGGGTTGGCGCAGTGGTCTGTTAATGGGCTTTATCCTGCTAATCACCATTATTGGCACCTTTATGTTGATGCGCTTTCACGGTTTGCAGCTGGAAAAAATCTCGCTGGGTGCGTTAATTATCGCCCTGGGAATGCTGGTAGATAACGCCATTGTGGTCACCGAAGGCATGCTGGTGGGGTTAAAGCGCGGCAGCACGATTCGTGATTCGGCGCATCAAGTGGTTCGCCAAAACGCCTGGCCCTTGCTGGCCGCAACGCTGATCGCGATTGCAGCCTTTGCGCCCATCGGTTTATCGCCAGACACCACCGGTGAGTTTATCGGCTCGTTATTTTTCGTGCTGCTCTACTCGCTACTGCTGAGCTGGATCACGGCGCTGACGTTAACGCCGTTCTACTTCAAGCTGTTTTTCCGCAATGTTGCCCCCGGCGATGGACAGGAAGACCCCTATAAAGGCGTGGTTTATCGTTTTGTAGGCCGCGTCATTATCACCGGTATTCGTTGGCGCTGGTTAACCTTGACGCTGATGGTGGCGATATTGGCCGGCGCGGTGGTCGGCTTTGGTTCGGTTAAAAATGCCTTCTTTCCGGCCTCTAATACGCCGATCTTTTTTGTCGATTATCGCACGCCGGAAGGTACCGATATTCTCGAAACCCAACGCCGCGTTAGCGAGCTTGAAAAGAGCGTGATGGAGATGGACGGCGTTCGCCACCTGACCACCACCGTGGGCGGTGGAGCGCAGCGCTTTACCCTCACTTATTCACCGGAAGACCGCTATGCAAGCTATGCGCAGTTGATTGTCGAAACCGACGATAAAGCGACTCAACACGACCGCATGGCTGACGTAGAGCAAGTGTTGGAGCGGGATCATAGCGATATTGACTACAAAATCGCCCCGTTGGAGGTCGGTCCTGCGCCCAAAGCCAAGCTAGAGGCGCGTTTCTACGGCAGCGACCCAGCGGTACTTCGCCAGTTGGGCGATCAGGTTGAGGCCATGTTCATCGATACACCGAATATGACCAGCGTGCGCACCAGTTGGCGTAACCGCGTGCAGGCGATTGAGCCCGTTTTTCTTGAAGATACTGCACGTAGGCTGGGTGTGACCCGTGAAGACCTGGCCAGCACCCTGGTGCTAAGTACCAGTGGCAGCCAAGTGGGCATTTACCGCGACGGCAGCGACCTGATTCCGATAGTGGCGCAGGCAATCCCCGCACAGCGTCACGATGTGGATAACCTAGGCTCACTTAACGTCTGGAGCGCAGAGCAAAACCGCTATATCTCCGCCGATCAAGTAATCGGCGATACCACCACACAGGTGGCGGATCCACTGATTATGCGCCGCAATCGCGAACGCATGCTGGCGGTGTATGGTGAGCCGGATCCGCTAAGCGGGGTGACCGCAGCCAGCGTATTGGCCGACATTCGCCCAAGGGTGGAGGCCTTGGATCTACCGGCAGGTTACCGGTTGGAGTGGGGTGGTGAGTTTGAGACCGCTGGCGAAGCGCAGAGTGGGTTATTTTCCTCACTGCCGCTGGGCATAGTGATGATGTTTATTCTCACTGTGGTGCTGTTCAATAACTTCCGCCAGCCGTTGGCTATCTGGTCGCTGGTACCGCTGACGATTATTGGCGTAGTGGGCGCGTTGTTGGTTACCGGGTTACCCTTCTCGTTTATGGCGCTGCTGGGTACGCTGAGCTTGATCGGCATGGTAATCAAAAATGCCATCGTGTTGGTAGAGGAGGTCAACGTGCAACTGCCGTTGCATCAAGACCGCTACCACGCTGTGGTGCGAGCTGCGGTCAGCCGCGTGCGTCCGGTCGCCATGGCCGCGCTGACCACCATGTTGGGCATGATCCCGCTAATTAGCGATGCCTTTTTCGCCAGCATGGCGGTCGCGCTGATCGGTGGCTTGGGTGTCGCCACGCTATTAACCTTAATCGTACTGCCGGTAGTTTACTGCGTGCTCTACCGGATTCGCATACATCCTGATCAATAACTCGAGCAGACTCCTTTCATCTTAGCCGTGGCCTTGACCAATCCACGGCTAAGATAGCCTCTGCAACGATATTCAATGCGCCTACCACTTCGCTCACTGCTGTTTGCAAATCGTTTCTATTTTCATTTGTGAAAATAATTTTCAAACTAGACTAAAGTCTATGCTGCCCAGGCCGATAGCAGTACCTCGTAAAAGATATTGGTCGATTTAAGTTAATCTAAAGCCGCTGGAAGTGCTCTAGCTAAATTATATAAATTGCCAAAAGCTAATGGATCTGGCCTGGAGGCATTCCGCATATGAATCGTGTACTTAGTAATCTATCCGTCAAACTGGGTTTAACCCTTGTTTTGGCCATCTTTTCATTATTAATAATAACCATTGCTTTTCTAGGCTATCAGGCAGGCGAAGAGGGCAGTACTTCGTTAAAAGAGCTTGATCTATCAGGTGATCGCACTTTAGCGCTTAGCCGCAGTCAACGATCCATAGCCTACGCTCAGCTTTTCTACGTTAGTAGCTTCGATGCGTTTGAGAAAGGTGATGCCAGTTCATTCCGTGACTACCTGGCTCGGGCCCAAGATGCTCAGCGAGTTGCGCAAGATTACTTTACAGAGTTTGAAGCCACCAAGCCTGAGTCGGCACTTTCTGATACCGTGACTGCCACCTATGAGAGCTTGATCCAACGGGGGATTATCCCCTTAGAGGAGGCATTGAATACGGGTAACAGCAGTCAGTTTAATACCGCAAGGGAAATGGTGAGTGACTTAAATCAGCAGTTAATTGAGGCTGTTAGTGCTTACAATGATCATCGGGCTGAACGAAACAAGTCGATGATTGCCGATTATGAGAGCGGCATGCAGTTTCTTACTTATATTGATATCGCTGTACTTTTGATTGCCGCGTTAATCGTTCTGTTTGTTCGCATCGCGATGGTGGGCTCTATTGTAAAACCACTAAACGAAGCAGTGGAGCATTTTGAGCGTATTGCCCAAAATGATCTCTCTGGTAAAGTAGATGACCGTGGTAGCAATGAGATCGGCAAGCTGTTTAGTGCTATGCAGCATATGCAAAGTAATTTGGTTAAAACCGTTTCTGAGGTACGCGATAGCAGCGGCTCGATTCATATCGGGGCGCGTGAGATTGCCAGTGGTAACTCGGATCTATCCTCGCGTACCGAGCAGCAGGCGTCTTCCCTGCAGGAAACCGCCGCCAGCATGGAGCAGTTAACCTCTACCGTTAAACAGAATGCCGATAATGCCCGCCAGGCCAGCCAGTTGGCGAGCGATGCCTCAAGCACTGCAAGCAATGGTGGTGAAGTGGTTGAGCAAGTAATTACCACCATGCACGGTATTTCTAGCAGCTCGCAAAAAGTGGCGGATATTATTACCGTTATCGACTCTATCGCCTTTCAAACCAATATCTTGGCACTCAATGCTTCTGTGGAAGCAGCGCGGGCAGGCGAACAGGGTCGTGGTTTTGCCGTGGTGGCTAGTGAAGTGCGTAACCTGGCCAGCCGCAGTGCCGATGCCGCCAAAGAGATCAAAGCACTGATTGAGGCGTCATCCACCCAGGTGAAAGAGGGCTCAGCATTAGTCGAAAGCGCCGGTGCGACGATGCGGGATGTGGTCTCCTCTGTGCGCCGGGTGACCGATATTATGGATGAAATCTCCGCGGCTTCTCAGGAGCAGAGTTCGGGCATTGAGCAGGTCAACCAAGCGGTTGCCCAAATGGATGAAGTAACCCAGCAGAACGCGGCCCTGGTTCAACAGGCGTCGTCAGCGGCCAGCTCGTTGGAAGAACAGGCGGCGCGGCTTGAAAGCGTTGTCTCGGCTTTTCGTTTAACTGAGGGGGAGAGTCGTACGCAACACGCCCCGCTTACCTCGCCCCAGCACACGCCACAACACTCATCTCAACAGACACCAGCGCTGATGCGGCCAGCGACGCGTAGCCAAACCAGTAGCAAAACCGCGGCTAGCGCTGAAGATGATTGGGAAGCTTTTTAAGCCAGCGTTTCTCGCCGCTTAGGCTGCGTTCCCCCCTCCGCCATTGCTGTAAGAGGGGGGGGGAGTGAGCGCTTAGTTACCTGACGAGTTTAGTGCTACTGCAACTTCTTCAACCTGTAGCGCCAGACTCTGCAGGCCGCCGCCGGAGAGGTACCACAGCGCGGGCGTTAGCATAATGACCCGCGCTTTCTCAGCTCCCGCATCTAAGAGCGTTTGCGCTAAGGCATCCGCGTCGGCGGGTTCATCGCCAATCGCGGCGCTGCGATCAATCACCAGTACGACCTGCGGATCAATTTCGCTAATCGCCTCAGGAGAAAGCGGGGTAAAGGTACGGGTACCGCGGGTTTCAGAAGTGACACTTTCGGGCATCGCTAATGCTGCAATGCCCAGTACGTCGTGAACGACCGGGTGCTGATTCAGCATCAGATTGCCGCCGTTGTGGGTTACCACCAGCGTGCGAGGAGCGTTGCTTAGCGCTTCGCGCTGGGTCTCAATCTCGGCATGCAGTGTACCAAGCGCCTCTTCGGCTTTGCTTTCCACTGCTAAACGACTCGCTAGTTCGCGTACATTGGCGTCAAAAGTAGCCAGGTAGTCGTCACCCTGTAGGCTGGTGTTGAGCAGCGGGGCGATTTCGCCAAGCCCCTCTTCCCACTCACCCTGGCGGCCAGTGTAAAGAATCAGGCTAGGCTCGCTTTCGCCAAGGGCATCCATATTCGGTGAGCGCAGGCCGCCAATATCGGTGACGTCATCGGCTGCATACTGCTCAAGATAGCCAGGCAGGCTGGCTTTCGGTACACCCACTACCTGCTCGTTTAAACCTAGTGCATCCAGCGTATCCAGGCTGCCTAAGTCGAAGGTGGCGATTCGCTGGTCGGCGCTCGCGGTGGCGCTGGCAGTTGCTAAAAGTATAGCGGTGGTAGTGGTAGCGAACTTCATTGGGTTTCCTTTTGTGAGAAAGAATTTTATATGCGATATTTTCTCATGTTCTCAAGGATGCTGACTTTTGTCGCTACTGGGTGATGGAACAGTATGTTGCAGAAAACGCGACCGCCCTCACAAACTGAGGGCGGTGGGTAGCGCTAACGGCTGTTTAAAAAAAAGAGGGTAAAGAGGTTAAGAGGCGACCCGGAAAGGATTGCGTGGGTCGTTATCCCAGGCCAGGAAGGGTTGGCCGGTCTCCTGGGGCACCATGGTGATGCAGTTATCTACTGGGCAAGTGATCTGGCAAAGGTTACACCCCACACACTCCTCTTCGATCACTTCATAGCGTCGCGCGCCGTCCTGCTCGGTGAGCTTGGCAATCGACTGGTGGGAGGTATCCTCGCAGGCGATATAACAGCGGCCGCACTCGATGCACAAATCCTGATCGATCTTGGCGATGGTTTTGAAGTTGATGTCGAGGTGTTTCCAGTCGGTGGTTTGCGGTATCGCCTTACGGGAGAACGCCTCGATGGAGTCGTAGCCTTTTTCCGCCATCCAGCGAGAGAGGCCGTCTTTCATCTCCTCCACAATCCTAAAGCCGTTGAGCATCGCTGCCGTACACACCTGCACGCTGCCGGCACCTAGGGCGATAAACTCCGCCGCATCCCGCCAGGTGGAAATGCCGCCAATGCCGGAAATGGGTAGCGTTGGAGTGGACGGATCACGGGCAATTTCTGCCACCATGTTCATCGCGATAGGCTTCACGGCGCTGCCACAGTAGCCGCCGTGAGTGCTCTGGTGGCCCACGGTGGGCTTGGCGACCATATTGTCCAGGTCGATACTGGTAATCGAGTTGATGGTATTGATCAGCGATACCGCGTCGGCCCCGCCGCGCAGCGCCGCCTGGGCACCGACGCGAATATCGGTGATATTAGGTGTGAGTTTGACGATGACTGGTTTGGAGTAGTGCTTCTTGCACCAGTAGGTGACTTTCTCGATCAGGTCGGGGTTTTGGCCCACCGCCGCGCCCATGCCGCGCTCCGGCATTCCGTGGGGGCAACCCAGGTTGAGCTCGATGCCGTCCGCGCCAGTGGCTTCCACTAGCGGCAGAATGTAGGCCCAGGCTTCTTCATTACAGGGCACCATAATGGAAACGATCAGCGCACGATCGGGCCAGTCCTTTTTCACCTGAGTGATTTCTTTAAGGTTGATCTCCAGCGAGCGGTCGGTAATCAGCTCGATATTGTTAAAGCCGATCACCTCGCGGTTTTTTCCGTAGTGGGCTGAGTAGCGGGAGGAGACATTCACCGCAGGCGGCTCTTCGCCAAGGGTTTTCCATACCACGCCGCCCCAGCCAGCTTCATAGGCGCGTACCACGTTGTAGGCTTTATCGGTGGGCGGTGCAGAGGCCAGCCAGAATGGATTGGGGGCTTTAATACCGGCAAAGTTAACCGATAGGTCAACGCCATTGACCACGCTGTCACCGCTGTCTTTCTTACCCGGTGGTGTAAAAGTGAGTGTGTTCATGCGGCCTCCTGCTTGGCGACAAGCGCCTGATGAATGGCGTGAGCCGCCAGTTTGCCGTGTTGCACGGCCTGAACGGTAAGGTCTTGACCGGGCTTCACACAGTCGCCACCGGCATACACATTGGGCAGTGAGGTTTGGAACATCTCATTAACGTGAATGCGCTCGCCGTCCCGGGCAAGCTCAGCGGCGGTGGTATCGCTTAGGCTCGCGCCTTCGAAGCCTTGGCCGATGGCGGTGAAGACAGCATCGGCGGCGATCTCAAAGGTTTCTCCAGTAGGGGTTAAGCGGCCCGCTTGATCATGGGTCTTGGCAAAGCGCATGCCCGTCACGCGGCCTTGATCATCCAGCAGAATCTCGTCGGGCTGGGCCCAGGTCACCATCCGCACGCCGTTGGCTTTGGCAATCTCTTGTTCATGGTCGGTGGCGGACATGGCTTCAATGCCGCGACGGTAAACCAGCGTTACCTCCGTAGCGCCCAAGCGGGCCATTTGGGTGGCCATATCGATAGCGGTATTGCCCGCGCCAATCACGATACAGCGTTTGGCCACCGCAAGGCTGCCCAGATCGTCGGTCTGGCGGAGAACCTTGATGTAGTCCACCGCAGGCATCAGACCGGGTGCTTGCTCCCCGGTTAAACCCAGGGCACGGCTAGCGCCCAGGCCCAAGCTGAGAAACACGCTATCGTACTGATTATGGAGCGTAGCAAGCTCCAGGTTTGCGCCCAGCCGTTGGTCGTACTGGATCTCGATGCCACCGATCTCAAGCAAGAATTCCACTTCCTTGCAGGCGAAGTCGTCGGTCATTTTGTAGCGGGCGATGCCGTGCTCGTTCAGCCCGCCAGGCTTTTGTTCGGCTTCAAAGATGGTCACCTGATGACCGAGCATCGCCAGTCGGTGCGCGCAGGAGAGCCCGGCAGGTCCGGCGCCGACCACGGCCACATGACTGCCGGTAGAAGTGGCGCGTTTGAAGGGGTGGCCGTCAAACTGCATGTGGTCGGTGGCATGACGCTGCAGCAAACCGATCAGCACCGGCTGGCATTCGGCGTCGTGGTTGCGCACGCAGCTGCGCTCGCAAAGAATTTCCGTGGGGCACACCCGGGCGCAGCTGCCGCCTAAAATGTTGGCTTCCAGAATGGTTTCCGCCGCGCCGTTGATATTGTTCTCGCTGATCTGGCGAATAAAGCTGGGAATATCAATATCCGACGGGCAAGCTTCGACGCAGGGCGCATCAAAGCAATAGAGACAACGCTGACTTTCGATCATCGCCTGGCGATGGGTCAGCGGCGGATGTAGATCGCTAAAGTTGCTTGCCAGCGTATCCGGGTCGTAGGTGCCGACCTCTTTTGCGCTGGGTAGGTGGTTCAGTGGGCTAGTCACAGTAAAGCCTCCGCTGTTGTTATGGGCACAGCTGTTATCTTTTTACGGCCATCGGCGCATTCAGCTCGGCGCGCTTGGCCAGCAATTCGAAGACACCGGGGTAGGCGGGGCGCTCCAAATAGCGGCCCGCACCGCGCTCGGCACGCAGCTCACCATCCCGCCACACCCATTTGCCCTTGCTAATGGTGTGACGGGCAATGCCGCGCACCGTTTTGCCCTCGAAAATGTTGAAATCGACGTTCTGGTGGTGGGTTTTGGCAGAAATCGTCCGGGTGCCGTTGGGATCCCACACCACGATATCTGCATCGGAACCTACTTGAATCGCCCCTTTGCGCGGGTAGAGGTTGAAAATCTTGGCGGTGTTGGTCGATGTCAGCGCGACAAACTCCTGGGGCGACAGCTTGCCGGTGTTGACGCCTTCATCCCACAACACGGCGAGGCGGTCTTCCACGCCAGCGGTGCCGTTGGGGATTTTAGTAAAGTCATCCTTGCCCGCGGCTTTCTGATCGGCACAGAAACAGCAGTGGTCGGTGGCGGTGGTTTGCAGATTGCCCGACTGCAAGCCGTGCCAGAGCGCTTCCTGGTGGCCCTTGGGCCGGAAGGGCGGGCTCATCACGTGGGCAGCGGCGCGGCCCCAGTCGGTATCCTGGTAGACGCTATCGTCGATGAGCAGGTGCCCGGCTAAGCATTCGCCATAAACCGGATGACCCTGCTGGCGGGCGTAGGCAATTTCATCCACGGCATCTTTGGTGGACACGTGAACCAGATAGATCGGTGCGCCCAGGGTGCTGGCAATGCGAATCGCCCGGCTGGCCGCTTCGCCTTCCACCTGGGGTGGGCGCGAAAGCGGATGGGCTTCCGGCCCGGTCATGCCCTGGGCGAGCAGTTTTTGCTGCATGTGGTAGACCAGCTCACCGTTTTCGGCGTGAACCGTAGGCACCGCGCCTAGCTCCAGACAGCGCGAGAAGCTTTCCACCAGAATGTCATCAGTGGCCATGATCGCGCCCTTGTAGGCCATAAAGTGTTTGAAGCTGTTCACCCCGTGTTCATGAACCAGGGTGCCCATTTCCTCTCGCACGCTATCGTCCCACCAGGTAATCGCCACGTGGAAGGCAAAATCGGTGGCGGCTTTTTCCGCCCAGCCTTGCCAGGTTTCGAAGGCCTCAAGGAGCGACTGACCTGGCTGTGGGATCACGAAGTCGATGATCGAAGTGGTGCCCCCGGCCAAGGCCGCGGCGGTGCCGGTATAGAAATCTTCGCTGGCCACGGTGCCCATGAACGGCAGTTGCATGTGCGTATGGGGATCGATACCGCCGGGCATCACCAGTTGATCGCTGGCATCGACAATTTCACACCCTTCAGGGACATCTAGATCGGTGCCAATCGCATGGATTTTACCGTCGACACACAGTACGTCTGCGCGGTAGGTATCGGCGTGGGTGACCACGGTGCCGCCCTTGATTAATAAGCTCATCGTTCGCTCCTGTTGTTTTTAAATAGAAAACTTAACCAGCAACCTGTTTTTTACCAGCAGAATCATTCACCGTCGGTCAGGCGGGTATAGGTTTCCGGGCGACGGTCGCGGAAGAACTGCCAGTTGTTGCGTACCTCCCGCACCATGTCCAAATCGATCTCGTGCACCAGCAGCTCGTCTTCTGTTTCGCTGGCCTGAGCTTCGATTTTGCCGCGGGGGTTAACGATATAGCTGGAGCCGTAAAAGTCGCCGATGTTCCACGGCGCCTCGGTTCCAACTCGATTGATCGCAGCGATAAAGCAGCCATTGGCGGCGGCAGAGGCAGGTTGCTCTAACTCCCACAGGTATTGGGAAAGACCGGCCACGGTGGCGGAAGGGTTGAAAATCACCTCAGCGCCGTTGAGAGCAAGCGCCCGCCAGCCTTCGGGGAAGTGACGGTCGTAGCAGATATACACGCCGATTTTGCCGTAGGCAGTATCGAACACTGGCCAGTTGGATTTTCCCGGCTTGAAGAAGAATTTTTCCCAAAAACCGGCTACTTGGGGAATATGGGTTTTGTGGTACTTGCCTAAGTAACTGCCGTCAGCGTCGAATACCGCTGCGGTGTTGTAGTAAACACCGGTTTCAGTCTCTTCATACACCGGCACGATGATCACCATGCGGTGCTCGGCGGCGAGCTTCTGCATCATCTGGCAGGTAGGGCCTTCCGGTACCCGCTCGGCGGCGGCGTACCACTTGCCGTCCTGGCTGGGGCAAAAGTAGGGCTGGTTAAACACTTCCTGGAAGCAAAGCACCTGCACGCCCTGGTCAGCCGCTTGCTGAATCATTGGCAGATGTGCCTCGTTCATGGCGTCGCGAATAGCTTCTGGTTCAAGGTCGGTGCTGGTTTTCAGGCCCATCTGAATCAACCCGATTTTCATCTTCTGCATGAGACGCTCCCTCTGATTGTTGATGTGTAGCGTATGTTTGTAGTGTTCTTGAAACTAGTTTTGTAAAGCTGACGAAATAGACAGCTTTTGTTGAAAGTAGCGCTGGGTAGGTGTTTTTAGCAAGTCTTTAAAGGAGATTTGTTAAATCGTCTTTAACTCATTGAGTTTGCTTATTTTTATTGTTCCATTTGGTGATATTCACTTTTTTGGTGAGGTCTTGCACTGTTTTGGATGGTTTTTTTATTCTTTTAAAATCATTGGTTTGGTATATTTATAGCGAGTGTTTTTGGTTTTTTTCTGTTTGAAATTGGTGCAAATATTTTTTTTGATCTAGCTTTGTTTAGTTGGTTTTTGTTTTAGGTGGGGAAAATATAAAGATAACAAGCTAACAATAATAATGTTGTCCAGAAAGGCAGCTTTTTAATCAATGAGTTAATTGATCTGCTTTTTCAAGTAGGCATGCTTATTGCTTGTTTTCTAAAAGCTATGGTTTCTAAGAACGATGGTTTTGAAAAACAATGGTTTCTAAAAGCCATGATTTCTAAGCGCCTTTTTGAAAAGCTCCACTGGCCGTGGGAGCTAGGCAGCGCAATAACGCAATGCTGAGGAGATAAAAAATGACCGAAACAACCTCTCAGATGGTGGATCGAGGTGGGCTGATAGAGCTAGATGTAGGGGACGATGTACGCAGTAGTTCGCGCTTTAATGAGGATATTGCGCCTACCCAGGCCAGCGAGCGCTCCTGGAGTAAGTGGAATATTGCGGCACTCTGGGTAGGCATGTCGATCTGCGTGCCCACCTACACCCTAGGCGGGGTATTAACCGCCTACTTCGGGCTGAGCGTGGGGGAGGCGTTGTTTGCCATTTTGTTGGCCAACGTGATCGTGCTGATTCCTCTTACCTTAAACGCCTTTCCCGGTACGAAGTTTGGTATTCCTTTTCCGGTGGTTTTACGCTCTTCGTTCGGTATTTTAGGTTCCAACGTACCCTGTCTGGTGCGCGCCCTGGTCGGCTGCGGCTGGTTTGGTATTCAAACCATGTTTGGCGGTTTGGCCATTCATCTGTTGCTCTCCGAGTTGATTCCCGCTTGGGCTGCGATGGGCGGTGTTGGTGAAGTCATCGGCTTTTTTGTCTTTGGTGCGATGAATCTCTATGTGGTGATTCGTGGTGCAGAGTCGATTAAATGGTTGGAAACCTTCGCCGCACCGCTGCTGTTAGCCGTTGGTGTTGGGCTGATGATATGGGCGTGGCCAAATATGTCGATGTCCGAACTACTGGCACAGCCGCCGTCGCGGCCTGAAGGGGCATCGGTATACGGCTACTTCTTCGCGGGCTTAACCGCCATGGTGGGTTTTTGGGCCACGCTGTCGCTGAATATTCCCGATTTCAGTCGCTTTGCCAAAAGCCAAAAAGATCAGATCGTTGGTCAGGTGATTGGGCTGCCGCTAACGATGTTTTTCTTTGCCGCACTCGGTGTCGTGTTAACCGCTGCTTCCGAAACGCTGGTAGGGGAAACCGTTGCCGACCCGGTACGTTTGATTGGCTATATCGACAGCCCCTTCTGGGTGGTACTGGCGATGCTGTTGATCATTATCGCCACGATCTCTACCAATACGGCTTCTAACATCGTGTCGCCTACCAACGATTTTCAGAACATTGCGCCCAAATTGATTAACCAGACGCGCGGCGTGCTGATGACTGGCGCGGTGGGCGTGTTGTTGATGGGCTACGATCTGCTGCAAAAAGCGGGCGTTATTCCGCCAGGGGTTTCTCTGGAGCAGATGTACTCCAACTGGCTGCTGGGTTACTCCAGCCTGCTGGGGCCCATCGCGGGCATCATGGCGGTGGACTACTTCCTGATTAAAAAGCAGCGTTTGGATGTGCCCAGCCTGTATATGGATAACCATGCTTATCCTGCGGTGAACATCGCGGGTTTTATCGCCTTTGGCGTGCCAGTGGCGCTTACGTTGCTATCGCTGTTAACTGGCACCATGAACTGGTTCTACGACTACGGCTGGTTTACCGGCTCGGCGCTGGGGGCAATTGTTTACTATGTGGCAAGCCAAGTGTTGGCGTCATCGCCCCAGGCGGGGCCAGCGCCGATAATGGCCAATGAGGCAACCGAGCAGCGTTAAACATACTGCCGGGTTTAGCTGCTTTTGATTAAGCGTAGAAACGCATCGACCACTCGGTTGGGGCGGCGGTCGTGGCGGGTGATCAGCACAAAGGGGATGCGGTAGTGCTGCGTGTTGGCATGCAACGCTCGCATCTTGCCCGCTGCCACCCACTGTGCTGCGACGTGTTCAGGCAGAAAGCCGATAAAGCGCCCGGTAAGAATCAAAAAGGCTGCGCCTTCGCGGTCGGATGCCGAAGCTCGCAGGCTTAGCGCGTCATGCGCCTGCCGGGCCTCAATCGGTAGCGGATAGCGGGGTGAAATAGCCGAGTGTTGGGCGATATCTGCACAGCTAAGCGTATCATCATCCTCAGTAAACAGCGGATGGCCAGCCGCGCAGTAAAGATACGATGGCTCGTCGTAAAGGTGCCGCGCTTCTAAGCTGGTGGGCAGGTTCACTGCAGGCACTACGCCGACGTGCAAGTGGCCATCCATGACGCCTCTAATGACCGCGTCAGAAGGCTCCATATGAATGTGCAGCGTTACCTCATGCTCCGGCGCGCTAAGCTCTGCCAGGGCGTTGGTCACGTGCATGGCGGGTAGCGTTACCAGGTTGTCGGTGATGCCGATATTCAGCTCGCCTTTGATCGTTTGATGCAGCGCGTTAACGTCGCTTTTAAACGTTTCAAGCGCGGTCAGTAGCGTTAACCCTGCCTGATAAATCTCTTTACCCTCTTCGGTTAAACTAAACCCGCCACGCCCCCGCTGGCAGAGCGAAAACCCCAGCCTCCCCTCCAAGTCGTTCATGTGTTGGCTAATCGCCGAACGACTAATGCCCAGCGTGGTTTCCGCCGCGGTAAAGCCACCGCACTCAACGACCGTCTTAAAAATACGGATTAGGCGTATCTCGTAGTCGCTCATTTGGCCCAGCGATGCCATAACAATTTCCTGGTAGATTGGCTATCCATGCATAACGTCACGCTTTTCAGGGCATTAACGGTGATAAAAACTGATATACATCCTAAAAGCACCGCGGCACTATCGGATAAAGCCACGTGTCAGCGCGTGTTATGTATCATTTTTAGTTACTTTTTACACTGTATCAGGTGTCCCCCTGGGTTACCTGAATAAGGCTTCTGCGCGATGTCCGCTACCTCCAATGATGTAAATGATGATGTATTGAAAGCCACCAAGACTTATCGCCAACAGCGCCGCCATGTGATTGCGCTATATCTGCTAGCACTGCTTGTCATGATGGTGCTTTTCGGCTGGCTGCTGAGTGAACAGTATCGGCAAGAAATTGAGGCCGCCGAGTCGCGGATTACCGCCCGCGCTAATGTGGTTGCTGAGTGGGCAAAAGGCGTATTTGCACAAAGCGGGCAAGCGCTTTTTGGGCTTGCTGAGATGCTAACCCTGCAAGGCATGCCAGATAGCGATAATGCCCAGGCCCTTCAGCGCTCGCTAGAAAACCTGACCCTGTATGTGCCCATGGTGGACGAAATCGCTGTGTTGAGCGCTGAAGGTCGAGTAATGGCGAGTGGCCGCAGCAGCCGAAGAGCAGGTGCTGATATCAGCGATACGACGTTGTTTAATGCCTTTAAGCAAGCAGGACAAGAAGAACTGATTACCCCGCTTTACTGGTCTATCAGTGACCAACGCTACTATTTGTACCATGGTCGACGATTAGAAACCTCGTCCGGCGAGTTTGCTGGGGTGGTCATCTCTAGCATTGTACCTGAAGTGTTTGCCGACGCCCTGGAGCAGATGAGTGTCTATGACGGCGAGAGCATTGCCCTGGTCGACCCCGGATTAAAATTTATTGCTCGCTACCCGACCCCCGAAAAGCCATTTTCGATTGGCAGTCAAATTGAGAGTCCAGAAACGGCCGAGTGGCTTACCCGTGGTAAGTCCACATGGTCAATCAACATTGACTCACCTATTGATGGCCGAAAACGGCTGTTTCGCATGCTGAGAGTAGGCGAGTATCCGATGCTGGCTGTGGTTGGCGTTGATCTTCACGAATTGCTCTCGGCCTGGCGGCAGCGTGCTTTGATTTTAATGTTGGTGACGGCAGTGATTGCCCTGCTGGGTGCTTGGGGGGCGCGCCACTACCTGAATCGTTTAGCGTTGTCGCATCAACTGCGTCAGCGTATTGAGGAGCGTGAACAGGCTCGTGCCGAGGCCCAAATCGCTGCTGCCGCCTTCCAGACGCACTTAGGCATCCTTATTACCGATCCACAGGGCATCATTCTTAAGGTGAATGAGACCTTTAGCCGCATTACCGGCTATAGCGAAGCGGAGATAGTGGGTAACAATCCGCGCATGTTTAGCTCTGGGCTACAAAACGCCGCCTTTTACCGCCGTTTATGGAAGCGTGTTATCAAAACCGGCAACTGGGAAGGCGAGATATGGAACCAGCGTAAGAATGGTGAACTGTTTCCCGAGTGGCTAACCATTAGCGCTGTCTACAGCGTTGAGGGCACCTTAACTCACTACGTGGCCACCATGAGCGATATCAGCGAGCGTAAAGCCGCTGAGCAAGAGATTCATCAGTTAGCATTTTATGACACCTTAACCGGGTTGGCCAACCGGCGGCTGTTTATGGATCGCATAGGTAATGCCCTTAAAGAGCTTCAGCGCCATCAGCGTTGCGGCGCACTGCTATTTATCGATATCGATAACTTTAAGCAAATCAATGACACTCTGGGGCACTATGCGGGGGATCAAGTATTGCAGAGCGTTGCTCGGCGAATGGGGCAGATGTTGCGCGATACCGATACCTTGGCGCGGCTGGGAAGCGATGAATTTGCGGTATTAATCGAAGGCGTGGATAGCAATTACGCTCAAACCACCCGGCTGGCAGAGCGTATTGCGCACAAGCTGCTGGCAACTCTTAACGAATCAATCACTCTGGCCGAAGAGAGCATCACGGTGACGGGGAGCATTGGTATTGCGATCATGGCCAGCAATGAGTACGGCGTGGATGACTACCTGCAGCAGGTAGATATGGCGCTCTTTCAGGCTAAGAACAACGGCCGCCATGGCGTGTGCTTTTTTGACCCCTCGATGCAGGCTGCGCTACTGGCCCATGTGAAATTAGAAGCGGATCTGCGCCAAGCGCAGGCCAGCCAGCAGTGGCAGCTCTATTATCAGCCCCAAGTGGATCACCATGGCGTGATCACTGGCGTTGAGGCGCTGCTGCGCTGGCATCATCCTGAACGCGGCATTGTTTCACCAGGCGATTTCATTCCGCTGCTGGAAAGCAATGAGCTGATAAACGATGTAGGCGAATGGGTATTGGAAGATGCCTGCTATCAATTAGCGCGTTGGGCGCAGCATCCACGGCTAAGCAAACTGACCATATCGGTGAATATTAGTCCGCTTCAGTTTCGCGATGAGCAGTTTCTGGCTCGTGTAGAGGGGGTGTTTGCGCGCACTCAGGCGCCGCTTCAGCGGCTAAAACTGGAGGTGACCGAGTCACTGTTTGTGGAAGCGCGAGACGACGCCAGAGATAAAATGCTTGCCCTTAAAGCGCGCGGTGTACGCTTCTCTCTGGATGATTTTGGTACCGGCTACTCGTCCCTGGCCTATTTAGCGCAACTGCCGCTGGATCAACTAAAAATCGACCAATCCTTTGTGCAGCAGGTGCTCGAAAGCCAAGCCAACGCAGCGATTGTCGAGAGTACCATTGCCCTGGCAGAGAGCCTCAATCTAGAGGTCATTGCAGAAGGCGTAGAGACCAAAGCGCAGCAGGCGTGGCTACTGGCGCACGACTGTCACGCTTATCAAGGCTATCTGTTTGGGCGGCCGGTTACCGCAGAGGCCATCGAGAGATTGATTACGGGCGCTTAACCCAGCCTCAGTAAGCGGAGTTGGCCTTCGATATCGAGAGCGGGGCTCATATCGGGAAGAATAACTTCCAGCCGGGAGTCTTGCCGCCACGCGCTGCTTTCAACGCTCAGCGTACCTCCGGCGCGGTTAAAGCGTTTCCAGCCGCTATCGGTATGAAACACGCCTTTAATGCGTGCCTCTCTGGGGAGTTCTCCCAAACAGGTGGCCAAGCTATCCAGGTCGAAGCGCTCGCTTGGGTGCCAACGTAACCCCGTACTGGTGTAGCCCAGCGAAGTGCCGGTTTCACGCTGGGGCTTGCCGGGCGGGGGCGGAAAATCAAAAAAAGACCCGGCTAAGCTGGGTGTTGCCGCCAACTGTTGATGGTTGGCGGGTACGCTGATATCGCTCCCTTCGGCGCGTCCGCTCTGGGTCAACAGTCCTATGGGTAGTTCGCCTTGGGGAGCTTCCTGCACCCATTTACGCGGCGGCCAGCGCTGTGCCACAAACGCATGAGCGGCGCCGAGCTGCTCGGGCGTGCTCTGGTCGAGCATGGTGAGTGCCACGGCATCGGCCATATCAAGCTGGTCGCGGAAGGTGTCGTGCGTTCGGGAGCGGGCGTCATCTAATCGGCGTGGGTCGAGAGTAGCAATAATATCGCGTACCTCGACCACTTCCTGGAAGGCTTCCCCTCGCAGTAGATCCAACAGACCTGCCGGGTGGCCAAGGCCTGAGGGCTCGATGATGACGCGATCAGGCTTGCTGCGTGCGAGTAAATTCACCAGCGCCGCTTGCAGTACAAAGGCGAGCTGGCAGCAAAGGCAGCCGCCGGGAAGGCCCTTCACCACCACATCGTCACGGGCATCAAACATCGCCTGGTCGATGCCGATTTGGCCAAACTCGTTGACCAAAATGGCCCAGGTTTCATCCACAGGCTTCTGTTCGATGAGGCTGTGGATAAGCGTTGTTTTACCGCTGCCTAGAAAGCCGGTAATGATATGCACCGGCACTTTTGCCAACCGTTCTGACGCTGCCAACGCCTAGCCCCCTGTCATATTCATAAAGCGTACTACCTGCACATCACCATCGGTGGTGAAGTGATGGCGTTCTGGCTTAAGCGGCAGGGCGTTGATGATCGCCTCTTTTAGCGCCTGCATATTACCGGGGTGACGGCGTAGCACGGCGCGAAGGTCGACCGAGTGTTCGTTGCCTAAGCACAGCAGCAAACGGCCTTCCACGGTCACGCGCACCCGGTTACAGGTATCGCAAAAGTTGTGGCTATGGGGGGAAATAAACCCAACCCGGCTGTCGCTATCGGCCATCTTGAAGTAGCGCGATGGGCCGGGTGTGGTTTCGGTCGTGGGGATCAGCGGATAGCGCGTTTCGATCAAGTCTTGAACGTCATCGCTGGAGTAGAAGGTTTCCGCCCGTGAGTGGTCAGAAACATCGCCCAGCGGCATCTCTTCGATAAAGCTAATATCGAGGTTTTCCTGGCGTGCAAAGGTGACCAGGTCTATTACTTCGTCGTCATTGCGACCTTTTAAGATCACCGCGTTGAGCTTGATGCGTTTAAAGCCCGCTTCCTGGGCGGCATGAATGCCGTCGATCACTTTGGCTAAATCGCCGGTGCGGGTGAGCTGCTTAAAGCGCTCCGCATTTAGCGAGTCCAGACTAATGTTCAGCCGCCGCAGACCGCTTGAGTAAAGCTGCTTGGCGTGCTTGCGTAGGCTGGCGCCGTTAGTGGTCATGGTGAAGTCGTTAAGGCCTGGCATGGCGCCGATTTCATCGACCAGTTGCTCAATTCCGCGGCGTACCAGCGGTTCGCCGCCGGTAAGGCGAATTTTCTCGACCCCCAACTCAGTGAAGGCGCGCGCCACCATGGCGATCTCTTCCAGCGTCAGTACCTGGGCGCGGGGCAGAAACGTCATCTCCTCGCTCATGCAGTACACGCAGCGGAAATCGCAGCGATCGGTGACCGAGATGCGCACGTAGCTAATGCGCCGACCAAAGTCGTCGATCAGTTGCTGGTCAGCGTCTGGCTGGACAGATCGCTGCTGATTAGCTTGTGGTTGTGCGGGTCGTTGCTCGGTCATAGCCATCCCGTTAGTGGTTGTATGCTGACTACCTCGCCTGGCTGGGCGCCTGCCTGGTCGTCGGCAAGCTCAATCAAGCAGTTAGCAGCCACCATCGAGGTTAAAATGCCCGAACCCTGGGCGCCGGTACTACGCACGAGTAACCGTCCTTCGCTATCAGTATGGTAAACGCCACGGATAAAGTCAGTGCGCTTCAAGCGACTTTTTATGGCGGTGTCGGCAATCGCAGTAAGGCGATGGGGTGTTGATGTCGGCTGCCCATACAGCCGATCCAGCAGCGGCGAGACAAACTGTAGAAAGGTTACCATGACCGCCACTGGATTGCCGGGCAAGCCAACAAACGGTGTGCGCTTTTCACCCAGCCAGCCGCAAGCCATGGGGCGCCCAGGTCGCAGCGCTACCCGCCAGAAGGCTAGGCGGCCTAACTGTTCCAGAGCCTCACGGGTAAAGTCAGCCTGGCCAACGGAAACACCGCCGCTGGTGATTACCAAATCGCTCTGCTCTGCAGCGTCTTCAAGGGCCGTTTTAATGGCGTTTAAATCGTCTGGGAGAATGCCCAGGTCAATGACATCGGCGCCGTGTTCGGCAAGCAAGCCCATCAGGGTGAAGCGATTGGCATCGTATATACCTGCTTTGGGCAGCGGCTCACCGGGAGCAGCGACTTCATTGCCAGTGGAAAAGATCGCCACCCTTGGGCGCTGACATACGGCAACATCTGCGTAACCTAACGACGCTAAAAGCCCTAGGGCCGCCGCATCGAGCCGTGCTCCCGCAGGCAGTGCCGTGTCGCCGAGGCCAATATCCTCACCGGCCTGGCGAACATGTTGGCCGTGTTTGAGGAGTTCTGGCGACTCGATGATCACATGCCCAGGCTGCTCATCTAACGGTTCGCGGAGCTGTTCACTCATCACCACGGTATCGGTGCCCGGCGGCAGTGGGGCACCGGTGGTGATGCGTACACAGTGACCGGCAGGTACTAATTCGCGGCGATACTGACCGGCCAACACCTCTCCAGCCAACGGCCAGCGGGTCTGCTTGGCTCCAACACCTTCTCTGGGCAAGGCTAGCGCTACGCCGTCCATGGCCGCATTGGTATTTTGCGGCACGTTAATGGGGGCTTTCACGGTTGTGGCCAATCGGCGACCATGAGCCTGCGCCAGCGGAATCCGTTCGCTGCCCAGCGGGCGTTCAATCAAGGTGGCGAGCGCCTGACGCGCTTCGTCCACGCTGAGCATCTGCTCGCCAAGATCAAAGCAGGAGAGGGTCATTTCACCTCCTTGCTCGAAGAACCCATGAGTACTTTTTCCAGGTGCAGCTTCTCTTCCTCAGTATTAAGGTTAGCAAAGGCATCAGGGCAGTCCGACATATCAACCTTGCACCAAGCATGGCGAGCGTACCAACGATCGATCTTACGCTCGCCCTCGGCCAAGGTGGCGGCCAAATCATCGGCCAGCGAGGTGCGCAGTAGTGCAACTACCGGGTGCAGCCGTTCGCCATCAAAAGCCACAGCGATATCATGCTGGCCAATACCTTGTACCATGCGCGCCACTAAATCGTCAGGTAGGGCGGGGGAGTCGCAGGGAACGACCAGTAGCCACGGCGTTTTTGCCGCCTGCAGGCCGCTATAGATCCCCATCAAAGGGCCTTTAAAGCCGCCTTCGGCACCGTCCATTACAACATCCGCTATAACGCGATCGGCAAAAAAGCGGTAGGCGTCAGCATTGCGGTTGGCGTTAATCAGTAGCTCGGCCACCTGACCTTCAAGGCGCTTCACCACATGGCCGACGAGTGGCAGGCCCGCAAAAGGCTCCAGCCCTTTGTCACGACCGCCCATTCGGCGCCCTTCGCCGCCCGCGAGAACCATGCCAGTGAGGTCGTGAGTAGGGATCATGAGCTTGCCTTTTTTGATGAGCGGTATTCTTGCGATGAACGGGCATGGGATGGGCGCGGTGGAATAGCGTCCAGGGCTAAACGGTTTTGGGTGTTGATCGCTTGGAAATGGCGCCCTTTGGCGCGGGCAATTAACATCACGCCGAAGCGTTCGGCCAGTTCGACGCCTTTTTGGGTGACGCCTGAGCGAGAAACCAGCACGCTAATGCCCATTTGTGCCACTTTGAGTACCATTTCGGAAGTCAGTCTCCCAGTGGTGTAGAAAATATCCGCATTGGCGCTGTCGGCCTGTTGTAGCCATTGGCGCCCCGCCAAGGTATCCACCGCGTTATGCCGTCCTACGTCTTCAACAAAGTCGAGTACGTCGGTTTGCTGGCACAGCGCGCAGCCATGAACGGCGCCAGCGCTGCGGTAGGTCTCGTTGTAGGCGTTAAGGTTTTGCAGCAGCTGATAAAGCGTGGATTGTGCCAATTGAGTATCGGGCAGCGCCGTGAGAGCGGTTTGGTCGAGCAGTTTACCAAATACCGTGCCCTGGCCGCAGCCGGTGGTGACCGTACGGGTGCTTAAGCGTATTTCTAAATCCTCGGGCAGATGGCGAGTAATCACTACCGCGGCTTCTACTTCCCAATCGACTTGCACGGCCTCTAAATCAGCCGCGGCGTTCAGCAGCCCCTGATTGCGCAGATAGCCGACCACCAGAGCCTCCGGGTCGTCACCCAAGGTCATCAAAGTGACAATTTCACGCTTGTTGAGGTAGACCGTCAACGCTCTTTCAGCGGCAATCGCCTGCTGGCGTGCATCGCCATACTCGTCAACGATGCTGATCTCGGTAGTGGCCGGTAAGCGGGCTCGGCTTAACTGAGGGGCGTGCATCCGCAATCCTCGCTGCTGATATGAAAGCATCTGAGCCTGATAAAATACCTGAGTAAAAAGGTCAGAGTTGACGATGATGGCGCTGGAGAGGCTTACTTGTCTACCTGTTCGACTGCTATCCGTTCAAAGTCTAGGTGCTTCGCTTAAGTACTGTGCTCAAGTGCTGTGCTTAGATACTTCGCTAAGGGGTTTAACGCGATGTCTGATAATTTACGTTCACTGAGTATCACCCTGGTCGCCGAGGCTAAGCAGGTGAAAAGCTTTACGCTAACCCAGTGGCGTATTGCAGAGCTTACCCTGAGTGATCAGGGCCCCAATGTGCTTAACCTGCAGTTGTCGATGACCGAGCGTGCTGCTTACCGTTTCAACCTGACGTCTGCCACCCCACGGCTATTTGTGCGAGCGGGTTTTACTGGGCAAACACCCAAACCTGATGCGATTACCGCTAGTCAGGACGTGGCAGCCGGTTGGATGGACGGTGAGCAGCAGGTGCTCGAAGCACCAATGCCCATGGCCATTCAGGTCTGGATTGAGAGCTACCTCGCACGCCACGGCGAAGCGCCGATGGAGATGCGCAAGAAAAAACGCAAAGGAGCGGGGCGCGCCAAAGAGACCCCCACCAAGGAGCAGCCGCAATGAGCCGCCTAGAGCGCTGGTCGCGCCTAAAACGCAACGTTCCCCAAGAGCAAGATGCGCCGCCGGTTACAGAGCCCGTTGAGGAACTGGCGGCCAAATCGGATATTTCACCTGATGCCGCGCAGGAAGCGCCAGAGCAGGCATCACTAGAACAGTCTCCTGCAGAACAATCGCCTTCAGAACCAGCACCTAAGCCTGGCAGCTTAGACCACACCTTGCCCGACCCTGAAACGCTGGAAGCGGGCAGCGACTTCAGCGCCTTTATGGTGCCAGGAGTAAGCGGAGCCCTGCGGCGGCGTGCTTTGAAACGCCTGTGGGCCACCGGCAACTACAACGTTCGCGACGGCCTGGATGACTATGATGCCGACTACAATCAGCTGTTAAAGCCCATGGACTCCGAGCTCGCCAGCAAACTGCGCCGCTGGACGCATAAAGTGGAAGAGGCGGTTGATAAGCCGTTAGACGAGCCCGAGTCTCCAAAAGAGTTGGCAGAGAACGAGCAAACAAGTGAGAAGCCGGTCGCGCTAGAGGACGACTCCTCAACACCTCGCGATGATGGTGTCAAAACTGTAGAAAACACCTTGCTAGACGACCAGTCTGATTATTTATCTGATACTAAGATGAAAACATGGGATTAGTAATAAAGTTATAAAAAATCAAAATCTTGGGTGTGTTGGTCGTCGCCAGCGTTGGCAGCGTTGACGGTAATTAATTTGGCAAAATACGTATTTCGCCATAGGCTGAACTTAGCTTCTACGCATTGTTATGCCACAATAGTTAAATCATATAACTCAAAATTATAATAAGAATTATTCACTGACCGTGAGAACGCATGAACCAACGAATCCAACTGGCGTCGCTAGACGACCAGCGTAATGCCGAGGCTCGGGAGACGGTACGCCAGCGTATCTCCTGGCCCGCTAACCTAACGCCTGCCAATGTGACCTATCACAGCCGTGGTCATGCGCTACTGCTTGGCAGTGAGCGCGATACTCGGCAAGCCGCACGTATTCTGCAAGGGCGTGGTTTGGCTTCATTGACGCTGGTTTTCACCGCGCCCAACAGCGTAGATGTTGACGAAGAGGTGAATGATAGCGAATTGTACGCTGCGACCGAGATCCTCACCACCCAGGCGCTAACTAATGCCCAGGCTGAAAAGCTGCACATTAGCGGCCATTTGGGCATGTTCAAAGCGGTAATTGGTGGTGATGAGCCGCTTGATCTTGCCCGTGCGCTGATCGAGCGAGAGGCGTTTGACCTAGTCCTGGATTTAAATGCCTCTCCTTGCCTACCGGTGGAATTACCACCGCCTGGCTATGTGGTAATGCAGTGGCAGAATGTCGAGCAGCGCAACGACATCCTCGACGACTTTGTGGGGCTGGTGGGCGAATTCGACAAGCCGCGTTATTTTCAGGTCAATAGCGACTTATGTGCCCACTCTACCAGCGGCAACATTGGCTGTACCCGCTGTTTGGATGTTTGCCCTGCGGATGCCATCTCCAGCATTCAGGGGCGGATTGAATCTCACATCGAGATTGATCCCTTTCTCTGCCAAGGCGTGGGCAGTTGCACCAGTGCCTGTCCCACTGGCGCTATCGAATTTCGCCTACCGGAAACGCGCCGCCAGCAGGATACGCTCTCTGCTTGGCTGGGCGCCTACCGCGAAGCGGGTGGTCAAGCGCCGGTGCTGCGTTTTATTACCCATGATTCCCAAGATGCTGAGCGCGCAGCGGGCGTAGTGCCCGCAGGTCATGTCATCGATGCACCGCTTGAGGAGCTGGGAGCAGCGGGGCACGACCAGTGGTTAACTGCCCTGGCCTCAGGGGCCGCCGAAGTGCGTATCCAGCTGCACCCCAATATGCCCGCCCGCTTAAGCGCCTTTTTGACCGACCAGCTCGCCCAAGCGCACGCCCTGTTAGACGCCTTAGGTCATGATCGCGCTCGCGTAAAGCTGATCGAGAGAGCCGATGATGCAGGCCGGGATGCGCTACCGGCACTCACCCCGTTGACAGAGTCACCGCTAAGCCTGCCTGATCCAGAAAAGCGTGCGCGTTTGAACCGCGTGCTGGCTCGACTGGCTGAATTGGGTAACCCCAGCGGCGAGCGGGTTGCCGTACCGGCAGGCGCTGCCTACGGCGCCATTCAAGTCGATAGCGACGCCTGCACGCTGTGCCACGCCTGTGTCAGCAACTGCCCGACCCCGGCATTAAAATCAGGCGGCAAAACGCCCGCGCTGAGCTTTCTTGAAGCGGACTGTGTGCAGTGCGGCTTGTGTGAGCAGGCTTGCCCGGAAAATGCGATTACTCTGATGCCCGGCTTCCTGGCATCCAATGTCCGCGAAACGCGCCACATCTGCCACGAAGAAGCCGCTTTTGAGTGCATCAACTGCGGTAAGCCGTTCGCCACTGTCAGCACGGTCGCTACTATTAAACAGAAGTTGGCTAACCACCCCTACTTCGCCGGCGAGGCGATGATCCGTCTGGAAATGTGCGAAGACTGCCGGGTAAAAGATGTCTGGAAAACCATGATTCGCGACCCTGACGCGCAACTGAAGGTATAAGCCGATGACGGATGCACTGCCTACGCTCAAAGAAGCGGATGCGCTACGCGCCGATATCTACCGGCTGTTAACCACGCTACTGCGCCAAGCGCCAGATCCAGAACTACTCGACTGGTTGGCTGAGCTAACTATCGAGCAAGATGGTAGCCGCCTAGCAGAGTGCTGGCAGTCGTTGGCGGTAGCGGCCAACGGTGCGGATGCTGAGAGACTGCAGCGAGCTCACTTTCGTCACTTGGTCGGTGTGATTCAAGGTGAGGTGGTGCCCTACGCCTCCTGGTACCGCAACGGCGAATTGATGGAGGCGGCGCTGGTGGCGCTGCGCCAAGACCTAAAAGTGCTTGGCTTTGAACGCAGTGAGCATACCCGGGATCCGGAAGATCATCTGGCTGCCCTGTGTGAAGTGATGGCGATGCTGATCGACGCCGAAAGCTCTGAGCAGGGTTATTTCTTTAGCCAACATTTAGCCCCCTGGGCGGCCAGCTGTTTTGCCGACCTGGGGCAGGTAGACACCGCTTTCTATGCAGCGCTGGGGCAGTTGGGTAGCGCTTTTATGGAGAGCGAACAGGCTCGCTTGAGGGTTGATGCGGGCCATACGCCAGTGCGTATTCTTGAGCCTTAACGCAGGCTTCATAAAAGAAACAGCAAAAAAAGACCCGCACAAAAAAGCATGCAAGAGGAGAAACCCATGCAACCGTCACACAACGCTGAGCGCCGCCGGTTTATGAAAACCGTTGGGTTGGGAACCGCCGCTGCTGGCGCCGCGGCAGCAGTCGGTCATGTCACTCTGGCACAGGCTGACACTGCCCCGGTAAAAAACGAAAAACCAACGGTTAACTACCGTGAGACCGATCACGTCCGTGCTTATTACGCCTCGCTGCGTGACTGACGGCGGAATGCCAGGAGATTTGCCATGCGCTTAACTCGCAAAACAGACACCCCCAAGGCCTCAGGGCTGGGTATTTCCCGTCGCCAGTTCCTCAAACGCAGCGGTGCAGCCACTGGTGGAATGGCCGCCGTTGGCTTTATGAGTGCGCCCATGATGCAGCGCTCAGAAGCAGCCGACAAAACCCCCGTGCTGGACTCGCCGGTCGAGACCAAACGCACCATCTGCTCCCACTGTTCGGTAGGTTGTGGCGTTTACGCCGAAGTTCAAGAAGGCATTTGGACTAAGCAAGAACCCGCTTTTGATCACCCTATCAATCGGGGTGCGCACTGCGCGAAAGGCGCTTCACTACGCCAGCACGGCCACTCCACGCGGCGCCTCAAGTACCCGATGAAGTTGGTCGCGGGTGAGTGGGAGCGTATGAGCTGGGATGACGCCATTAACGAGATTGGTGACAAACTGCTTGAGCTGCGCGAAGAGCACGGCCCGGATAGCGTTTACTGGCTGGGCTCGGCGAAGTTCAGCAACGAGCAGGCGTATTTAATGCGCAAGCTTGCCTCGCTGTGGGGCACCAACAATACCGATCACCAGGCGCGTATCTGCCACTCCACCACTGTGGCGGGCGTGGCGAATACCTGGGGTTATGGAGCGATGACCAACTCGCTCAACGATATGCATAACAGCAAGGCGATTCTGTTCATTGGCTCCAACCCCAGTGAAGCGCACCCGGTGGCGATGCAGCATATCCTGATCGCCAAAGAGCGCAACAATTGCGACATCATCGTCGCCGACCCGCGCTTTACCCGTACTGCCGCCAAGGCCAACAAATATGTGCGTCTACGTCCCGGTTCGGACGTCGCCTATATTTGGGGCTTGTTATGGCACATTTTTGAAAATGGCTGGGAAGACAACGAGTACATCAATCAGCGCGTTTACGGTATGGATGAAGTACGCGCTGAAGTCGCCAACTTCCCGCCCAGCGTTGTAGAAGAAGTCACCGGTGTCCCCGAAGCCGAGATGTACGATGTCGCTAAACGCCTCTCCGACAACCGGCCTGGCTGTGTGGTCTGGTGTATGGGCGGCACCCAGCACACCACCGGCAACAATAATACCCGCGCTTACTGCATTCTTGAGTTGGCGCTGGGGAATATCGGTGTGGCGGGCGGCGGCGCTAACATCCTGCGTGGCCATGATAACGTACAGGGGGCGACCGACCTGGGCCTTGGCTGCGATTCATTGCCTGGTTACTACGGTTTGGCGGAAGGTGCCTGGCAGCACTGGGCGCAGGTGTGGGATCTCGACTATGAGTGGCTTAAAGGCCGCTATGACGATACCGAGTATGCCGATGGTAAGCCCATGTACACTGCCGGTATTACCGTATCGCGCTGGGTCGATGGCGTGCTCGAAGAGGACGAGAATATCTCCCAGCGTACCGCGCTGAAAGCAATGTTCTACTGGGGCCACGCGGTTAACTCCCAGACTCGCGGCGTCGAGATGCAAAAAGCGATGCAGAAGCTTGAGATGATGGTCATCGTTGACCCTTATCCCACCGTTGCTTCGGTTATGCATGACCGTAGCGACGGCGTGTATCTGCTGCCAGCGGCCACCCAGTTCGAAACCACAGGCAGTGTCACCGCGACTAACCGCTCGATTCAGTGGCGTGACCGCGTGATTGAGCCGCTGTTTGAGTCCAAGCCCGACCACGAAATCATGTACCTGTTTGCTCGTAAGCTGGGCTTCGGTAATGAGTTGGTCAAGAACTACCAGATGAACGGCGACGAGCCGCTCATCGATGACATTCTGCGCGAAATCAACAGCGGTATGTGGACGGTCGGTTACACCGGGCAAAGCCCCGAACGCCTCAAAGAGCACCAGAAAAACTGGCACACGTTCAGCTTCGAGAATCTGCGCGCAGAGGGCGGCCCGGCGGACGGTGATTACTACGGCTTGCCGTGGCCCTGCTGGGGCACGCCAGAGTTCGGCCACCCAGGCTCGCCTAACCTTTACGACACCAGCGTGCCGGTGATGGAAGGTGGCATGGGCTTCCGTGCCCGTTTTGGTATCGAGCGTGACGGCGTCAACCTTCTGGCGGAAGGTTCAGCGCCGGTGGGGGGCGATATCGACGACGGCTATCCAGAGTTCAACGACCAACTGCTCAAAGACCTAGGCTGGTGGGACGACCTGACCGCCGAAGAGAAACAGGCGGCGGAAGGCAAAAACTGGAAAACCGACCTCTCTGGCGGTATCCAGCGTGTCACCATTGAGCATGGCTGCGCGCCTTACGGCAACGCCAAGGCACGCGCTGTGGTCTGGACTTTCCCCGACCAAGTGCCGAAGCACCGTGAGCCGCTCTACACCACGCGTCGCGATTTGGTTGAACGCTTCCCTACTTGGGACGACTTCGACTCCATCATGCGCCTGCCGACCATGTACAAAACCATTCAGGATCGCGACAACACTGGCGAGTATCCAATGATTCTCACCTCTGGGCGCCTGGTTGAGTATGAAGGTGGCGGTGAAGAGACGCGCTCCATGTCGTGGCTTGCCGAGCTGCAGCAGGAGATGTTTGTCGAAATTAACCCGGCGGACGCCAACGACCTCAGCATCAAAGATGGTGACGATGTTTGGGTAGAAGGGGCAGAAGGGGGCCGTGTGAAGGTCAAAGCCCTGGTCACTCCTCGCGTCGATCGTAACGTAGCGTTTATGCCGTTCCACTTTGGCGGCATGTTCCAGGGCGAAAGCCTGCGTGACCGTTACCCGGATGGGTCTGATCCGTACATCATTGGTGAGGCGGCCAATACCGCCACCACCTACGGCTATGACCCGGTGACACTGATGCAAGAGACCAAGTGCACCATCTGCCGCATTGAGCGGGCTTAAGCTTCGACCGACCTGACAGCACGGCGGTGCGGGAGCCATCCCGCACCGGCATGAGGAGAACACCATGGCTCAAATGAAATTTATGTGTGACGCCGAACGCTGCATTGAGTGCAACGGCTGCGTCACCGCCTGTAAAAATGCCAACGATGTCGAGTGGGGCATTCAGCGCCGTCGCGTGGTCACGCTCAACGACGGTGAAGCGGATGAAATGTCCATCTCCGTCGCCTGCATGCACTGTGACGACGCTCCTTGCATGGCGGTGTGCCCCACCGACTGCTTCTACAAAACCGATGACGGCATCGTGCTGCACGACAAAGACCTCTGCATCGGCTGTGGTTACTGCCTCTACGCCTGCCCGTTTGGCGCCCCGCAGTTTCCCCAGCAGGATGCCTTTGGTGAGCGCGGCAAGATGGACAAATGTACCTTCTGCGCGGGCGGCCCGGCCGAAAGCAAAGAAGAGGAGTACGAGAAGTACGGTTCCAACCGTATTGCCGAAGGTAAACTGCCGCTGTGTGCTGAGATGTGCTCCACCAAAGCGCTGCTTGCCGGTGATGCCCAAGACGTGGCCGATATCTTCCGTCAGCGTGTTGTCCATCGCGGGCACAAAGATGGCGCCTGGTCTAATAACCCTCAGGCCAGTGCCGACAACCTAGCCTATGATGCTGCCCATAAAGGGTAAGGAGGCGTGTCATGAACCTGTTGACTGCACAGGCATCCGGTGGGGTGCCACGCTCAGGTAAAGGGCTCGCCCTGGGTATTTGGCGCTTTATGTTGGTGGCGTTTGCTCTGGTGCTTAGCCTCGGCTTCACGCAAGTGGCGTTGGCTCAAGCGGATCCTGACCGTGAAATGAACACCGCTGCCCCCGGCATTACCGCCGACCAGTGGCGTCAGGTACGTAGTGGAGAGACCGGGCCTAACTACCGTGACTCGCGTTATGAAAGCGACTACAGCTTGATCAATGCAAGCGGTGAAACCTGGCGGCAGATTCGCAACCGCTGGGTGTCGCCGTTTGGTTTGATTGCGGTATTTGGCATGGCGGCGCTGATCGCGCTGTTCTACTTCATTGTCGGGCGTAAAGAGCTTGAGGCGCCACGCACGGGGCGTCTACTTTTGCGTTGGACGCTGATGAAACGCGCGCTGCACTGGACGGTAGCAACGCTGTTTATCATTCTGGCGCTGACTGGGATGACGCTGCTGTTCGGTAAATTCGTGTTCCGCCCACTGTTTGGCGATGGGATTTGGGCCTGGATGATTGCGGCGACAAAAGTGCTGCATAACTACCTGGGGCCGATCTTTGGCATTCTGCTGGTGATCCTGCTGTTCAGCTTGATCAAAGACAATATTCCCAAAAAGCACGACTGGGTATGGTTCAAGAAAGGCGGCGGTATGATTGGCAAAAAGCATGTGGATGCTGGTTTTGCCAACGGTGGTGAAAAAGCCTGGTACTGGCTGTTAGCGACGGTGGGAATCTTAGTGGTTGCCAGTGGCTTCGTGCTCGACTTCCCCAACTTCGACCAGGGCCGTGACACCATGCAGTGGGCCAATATTATCCACGCAGTGGGCGCATTGGGGCTTACGGCGGTTTCCCTCGGCCATATCTATATCGGCACGTTGGGTACCGAAGGCGCGCTAGAAGGTATGACCACGGGCTATGTGGATGAGACCTGGGCCAAAGAGCACCATAATCTTTGGTACGAAGAGGTCAAAGACCAAACGCTATCGGAACAAGAGGTGGCGGCCCGCAAGTCATCTGGCGGCAGCAGTGAACCGTCGGCAACGCGAACCAGTTAATAAGCATTTAATGGTCGCTAAGACACCGCCTTTCGGCGGTGTCTTTTGTTATGCTTCACCTTAAGTTATTAAATAACCCAAGCCATGTATGAGAGGAACGGTTATGTCAGCGTTTGATGAGTTAGACCCAACCACGCGCACCGAGCTTGAAGCCGCCGCGTTTCGGCGTTTGCTACAGCATCTGGACGATAACAAAGATGTCCAGAATATCGATCTGATGATTCTGGCGGACTTTTGCCGCAACTGCTTATCGAAATGGCTGGTTAGCGCTGCTGAAGCGCGGGATGAAAGCCTCAACTACGAAGAGGCCCGCGAGTACGTTTACGGTATGCCTTACAGCGAGTGGAAGGAGCTTTACCAGCCGCCCGCTACGCCTGAGCAAATGGCGGCCTGGGAAGCTCACCACGCCAAAAAGAAAGCAGCCAAACAAGGGTGACGTCAATGAGTGAGCCAATGGTGCCCCTCAACATAGCCGTACTCACGGTCTCGGATACCCGCACGGAAGAGACGGATCGCAGCGGTCAAGCCTTGGTCGAGCGGCTAACCAACGCCGGTCATACTCTCGTTGAAAAGCGCATAGTGCCTGACGATGTCTATCGTATTCGTGCGGTGGTCGCGAACTGGATCGCCGAGGCGGATGTGCAGGTAGTCATCACCACCGGAGGCACTGGCTTCACTGGGCGTGACTCTACCCCTGAAGCCATCTCGGTGCTGCTGGATAAGCGCATCGAAGGCTTTGGAGAACGCTTTCGTCAGCTAAGTGGTGAGGAAATTGGCAGTTCCACCATCCAGAGCCGCTGCCTCGGCGGCTTAGCCAACGCCACGGTAGTGTTCTGCCTGCCTGGCTCAACCGGCGCCTGCCGCACCGGCTGGGACGGCATTCTGGCAGAGCAATTGGATAGCCGCCACAAACCCTGCAACTTCGCTAATCTGGTCATCCCAGGTCGAGGCCAGCATGGTTGAATGAGTGGCATATTTTCCAGGCTGCCGCTTGCTGTAGCAACAAGTTTGCGTGGCGACTTGTATTGGGGTTGCGCTGTCGTCGCGCTCTTGAAAGTTAGTGTCAATGCAATAGCTGCATTGGTTTTAAACAGCTAGCTCAGTGCTTCTTCCTTTAGAAAGTTTAGTAATAAAGGGTGATTCGCTAGAGCAATATTGATTCGAAGAGCTGACCCTGACTCGTCATTGCCTAAAGTAAACAAATTTCCAGGTGCTAGGAAAATCCCCTGTGCAGAGGCTTTTTTTGCTAGCTCAAGGCCGTCTACGCTTTTTGGTAAAGGGCACCAAATGTAGTAACTCCCGGTGGGTGGCTGAATTTGGTTGAAACCAATATTTTTCAACGAGGAGATCGCTGCTGCGCTAGCCTTGGCCACTCTTTCGCGTAAACGAGTCATTTGGCGACGATAGCGACCATGAATGATCATTTCATGGATCATCCTTTCAATAATGCTTGAACTGGTAACCACCGTGAGCATTTTAATATCAATCAGTGACCGAACCAGCGTCTGATTAGCTGCAATGTAGCCACAACGCATACTGGCAGATAGCGTTTTGGAAAAAGTGCCAACGTATATGACTCGGTTAAGGCCATCGAGCGAAGCAAGGTGAGGCGTTGATCGGGGGAGAATATCACCAAAAGGGTCGTCTTCAATGATGGTTAAATCATGCTGTTCAGCGATACGTAATAAGGCATGCATATTCTGGAGAGACATGGATGTGCCGGTAGGGTTGTGAGCCATAGGCTGAACAAACAAAAGCCTTGGCCGGTATTCCCGGATACTCTGTTCCAGCATATCGAGATCCAGCCCTTGAGGTCCTCTAGTGATGCCGATGGTTTTGGCACGCTGTAGGCGTAATTTACCAAACATTGGGTAATAACCAGGGCTTTCAACTAGCACCACTTCACCGGGCTCTACAAAATGCCTAACAATCAGGTCGAGTGCATGGTTGGCGCCGAACGTCATCAAGATTTGATTTGGATGAACGCTAATTGCACGATCGTTTAGCGTTCTGGCGATATCTTCTCGCAGGCCGATCAATCCCTGAGGGTTGCCGTATTCGAACTCATCTCTGGCGTCATTATCCTGATTGCTGCGTTTGAAATAACGGCGTATGTCCGAGCTTTCCATCCAACTTGCCGGCAGGCGTCCATCTCCGGCTCTGACTTCATAATGCTGATTCAATTGTTCTCTTAATAGAGAAACCAAGTCGACCGCTTCAGTAAAATGTTCAGGCTTGATAGCTGGGTGAGCTGGTCTGGTTGCTTCCACATAAAAGCCAGAACCGCGCCGAGGGCTGATATATCCAGTCGCGACTAAGCGGTCATAAGCATCAATTATAGTATTTTTTGAAACCCCAAAGCTCAGGGTTGCATTGCGAATGGAGGGTAATCTTGTCCCCGCCGTTAGCTGTCCCTGCTCAATGCGCTCAATAACTGTATTGGCGACTTGTTGTGCTCGAGTTGGTTTTTGCTTCATAAAAGGCTCAATTGTACCCATTAATTAAAGGGTACAGTACATGGGTCAATTTTGAATATTGTACCTTGTCCAGTTTTCTCTATCACCCTAACTTAAGATAAGAGTATGTTTTATTTCTAACAATAATCGGTGATGCAGCAGTCTCTAGTTAGCGCTAATAGCACTGCCATTCACCATGGAGAGCATCGTGAACTTAACAACCATAAATAAAAGCTGGTTCTTTTTAAAAACGATCGCAGCTGTGTCCGCTATGACAGCCTGTGTGGCTCCTTCTATTGCTATTGCCGAGGATCTGCCCAGCGTAAACTGGCGAATGCAGGCGCTTTGGGATGCGGGGACGACGCCCTATGAATACGAAGAAAAATTTGTAGAGCGGGTGTCCGAATTAACTGATGGGAAGTTTGAAATTCGATTGTTTGCCGGTGGACAATTAGTGCCAGCGGCCCAAGCATTTGAAGCTGTACGTGCAGGTGCTTTCCAGATGATGAAGACATTTGACGGCTATGAAGCAGGTTCTATACCTGCTTTCGCGTTCACCAGCACAGTACCGTTTGGTTTTCCTGAATCTGACCAGTACGAAGCTTGGTTCTATGAGAAAGGGGGAATTGAGCTGGCTCGTCAGGCCTATGCGTCAGCTGGTCTCTATTACATTGCACCTACGGTTTATGGGCAAGAACCCATCCATTCTAAATTTCCTATCGAATCTCTGGATGATCTGGATGGCAAAAAAGGCCGTTTCGTTGGCTTGGCCAGCACGGTGATGAGCGAATTTGGTGTGTCTACGACAGGGTTGCCTACGGCAGAGGTGTATCAAGCACTTGAAAAAGGGGTCATTGATCTTGCCGATCGCGGCGACCTGACCGCTAATTTTGAAGCAGGCTTGGGAGAAGTGGCCGGATATATAGCTGTACCTGGCTTTCACCAACCCACGACAGCTACCAGTTATGTAGCGAACCAAGCGGCTTACGATAGTTTACCTGACTCTTACAAAGCGGCCTTGGAAGTGGCTGCCCGTGAGATTTCGTCTTCTTTACGGCAGCACATCCTTGCCCAGGATACTGTTGCTCTCGAAGAGTTCGAAGCGCAAGGCGTACAGATCACCCATTTGAGCCCCGACCTCATTGCAGAAGGGCGCCCGACCGCGATGAATGCATGGAGGAGAGCGGCTGGAGATGACGAATTGGCTAACGAAATTCTCAATAGCCAAATCGAATTCATGCAAGAACTTGGCTTGATTGACTGAGTTCCTACCTTACGGTTCCGCGCGCTGGCAATCCGGTAATAGGCCGGATTGCCTTCCCATCGAGGTTCAATTATGGCTGTTCTTCTTGGCTACTGCCGCCTTATAACGGCTCTTAACCGTTGGGTGGCCACGGTTGTATCGGCTTTTGTCTTCATTATGGTGGCCGTCATCAGCTACGAAGTAGTGTCCCGCTATTTTTTCAATGCACCCACTACCTGGGCTATGGAGCTTGCGACACTATTATTTGGCCCTTACTTCTTACTGGCTGGCCCTTATATTCTACATACTGCTGGACACGTCAACGTTGACATACTTTACCGTAAACTGCCGTTTAAGTTGGCAGGCTTAGTAGACTGTCTAACATATGCGCTGATTGTTGTAGTAACGGTGATTTTTATAGATCAGAGCCTACCTATAGCGCTGAATGCCTACGCAAGTGGTGAAACTTCATTTACCTCTTGGAATCCCCCCGTCTGGCCGGTGAAAGCGCTTATTCCGATCGCTTTTTTATTGCTTCTCATGCAAGCGCTGGCTGAAATTATTTGGGCAGTTAAGCGTATTCAAGGTCAAGAGGTGAAAGCATGAGTTCTACTCTTGTCCTTTCAATGATGTTTGTCTCACTGTTGGTATTGTTGCTCAGCGGGATGCCTTTAGCATTTGTACTGGCATTTTTGGCAATTTTATTCACAGTCATACTGTGGGGAGCTGATGCACTAGTGCTGACCGTTCTCCAAACCTTTGATGCAATGACATCAGACATCTTGCTGGCTATCCCACTCTATGTGCTGATGGCAAGCGTGCTTCAGCGCTCAGGTATTATTGAAGCGTTATATCGTGCAATGGAGCTCTGGTTCCGACGTTTGCCGGGAGGATTGGCCGTCGGTACCGTGGCGATCTGTACGGTGATGGCGGCGATGACCGGCATTGTTGGGGCGGCTGTTGCGGCAATGGGCATCCTCGCATTGCCATCTATGCTACAGCGCGGTTATGACCAGCGATTAGCACTGGGCACAATCTGTGCAGGAGGTACATTAGGCATTCTGATTCCCCCCTCAATTATTACGATAGTATATGCTTCTACTGCCCAGATATCAGTTGGCAAAATGTTTGCTGCCGGTATTGTTCCAGGAATAATACTGGCAGGACTGTATATTTTTTATATTATTCTGAGAGCAATTATCCAGCCAAACCTAGCTCCTCGGCAGTCTGGAGAAAAGACAAACCTAGGGGAGATGTTGAGTTCTCTTAAAGCTCTGATACTACCAGTACTGATTGTTTTATCCGTGCTGGGTAGTATCTATGCAGGTATTGCCACGCCCACCGAGGCAGCAGCAGTGGGTGTTGTTGGGGCGTTGATTTCAGCGGCCTTTCAGAAGCAGCTGACATTTAAAAACTTATCTGCTGCATCTATGGATACCTTGCGTGTGACCACTATGATTATGTGGATCACGATTGGGGCGAAGGTATTTGTATCCATCTTCACCGGCACTGGCGGGGCGGACTCGCTTTTACAATTCATTCAAGACCTTGAAATGAATCGCTGGTTAGTACTGCTTTCCATGATGCTGGTTTTAGTCTTCCTTGGGTTATTCCTGGATGAAATTGGCATCATCCTTTTATGTGTGCCTGTCTTCTTACCTATCATAAACGCCTTTCAATTTGATCCGGTCTGGTTCGGAGTGCTTTTCCTTATTACTGCTCAGATGGGTTATATCACCCCGCCTTTTGGCTACACGCTTTTTTACATAAAGGGAGTACTGCCACCTGATATTGGTATGGGAACTGTATACCGGGCCATCGTACCCTTCTTAGTTTTGCAGCTCATTGCATTAATTTTATTTATGCTTTTTCCCGAAATCGTTACTTGGCTGCCTGAACAACTTTCACAGACAGTACGCTCTTAAAAAAGGAGATAAAAACAATGACTACAACGACTTCTCGTATTCCAGGGTTGCACAAAATGTCACCTGAAGAGCGGCTACAAAAGGTAGTGGAAGTCACTGGGTTGAGCGAGGATGTTGTCAGGCACCTGGGTAACACGGGCAACCTGGATTCAGCCACAGCCGACTCCATGATCGAGAATGTCATTGGCACCATGAACATTCCTTTGGGTGTGGCGACCAATATGCTGGTAGATGGGCATGATGTCCTAGTGCCCATGGCGACAGAGGAGTCTTCGGTGGTAGCTGCTGTCTGTAACGCAGCCCGTCAGTGCCGTTCAACCGGCGGTTTTAAGACAGACATGTCGAATTCTCACATGATTGCCCAGGTTCAGTTGCTGGGTGTTCCGAATCCTGAATTCGCTCGTTTGCAGATACTAGAGCATAAGTCGCACGTTCAGTTGATATGTGATGAAACAGATCCGGTCTTGCTTAAACACGGCGGCGGGTTCCGTGATATGGAGGTGCGTGTTCTGAAAGGACGCACTGGGCCAATGGTGGTCACCCATCTGATTGTCGATACTCGTGATGCAATGGGCGCTAACGCAGTGAATTCCATGGCGGAAGCCGTAGCCCCCCATATTGCAAAATGGACGGGAGGGAAGACCTATCTGCGTATTTTGTCCAACTTGGCGGATCGTCGGTTAGCGAGAGCACGGGCTACTTGGGCTTTGGACGAAATTGGTGGTGCAGAGGTTCGTGATGGCATATTGGCCGCCTATGACTTCGCCGATATTGACCCTTATCGCGCAGCCACGCATAACAAAGGCATCATGAATGGGGTAAGTGCTGTGGTACTGGCAACTGGAAATGATTGTCGGGCCGTAGAGGCGGGAGCCCATGCTTATGCTGCTCGTACGGGGCAGTACAGCTCATTAACACGATGGGAAGCCGATGCTGACGGAAACCTGACCGGTACTATTGAAATGCCTTTGGCGGTAGGCTTGATTGGTGGAGCCACGCGCTCTCACCCTACAGCGCGTATTGCGCTGGATATAATGAACATAACGACTGCCGAACGGCTTGCCTGCACTATTGCTGCAGTCGGTTTGGCTCAGAACTTCGCTGCACTCAAAGCACTAGCGACGACGGGCATCCAAAAGGGTCATATGGCACTCCATGCGAAAAATATTGCGGTCATGGCAGGTGCGGTTGGTGACGAGATTGAGAAAGTAGCCGACGCGTTGGTGAAGCTTGGTAAGGTAAGGGTCGATGTAGCAGAAGAAATTCTCAACGAGGTGCGACAGTAACGCCTTAGCCAGCTTATATAAAACTGACTAGTCGTCTAGCTAGATGTAACCACCACTACGGGCTGTTTCTGACCGTTGATCGTGGCATTCTATCTACATCGGTAATCTACTCTTTAAGGTTAACGACCCCGATTTTTCTGTTTTAGAGACGACTATGCCATCACTTCATAATACCCGGTTCATGCTCGCCAACCTGGTCATCCCTGGCCGAGGTCAGCATGAGTGACTTGCAGCCGATATCAGCCGCGCTTGAAGCGCTACTGGCAGACGTCAACGTAATAGACGTAGAGAGTGTTCCGCTGGAAGCCGCTGCCGGGCGTGTGTTGGCCGAAGCCGTCACCGCACAGCTGGATGTGCCGCCGTTCGATAACAGCGCAATGGACGGATACGTTTTGCGCGCTGCCGATGCGGGGCAGTGGCTGCCGGTGAGCCAACGCATTGCTGCCGGCACGCAGGCGAAAGCGCTTGCACCTGGAAGCTGCGCACGTATTTTTACCGGCGGTGAGATTCCTCCCGGTGCCGACTGCGTGGTGATGCAGGAGCGCGTACAAGTTGACGGTGATCGTGCGCTGATGCCTGCGGACATTCCCGCAGGTGATAATGTCCGCCGCCAAGGGCGTGACGTGCGCCAGGGCAGCATACTATTAGATGCTGGTGAGCGGCTCGAAGCAGCGGCCCTTGGCCACTTGGCAGGTCAGGGTATTACTCAGGTCAGCGTGCGCCGGCGCCCCCGTGTGGCGCTGCTTTCGACGGGCGATGAGATTATTGATCCGGGAACGCCGCTAAAGCCAGGTCAACTCTACAACTCCAACCGGCCGATGCTTAGGCGCCTGTTAGAGAACTTTGGCGCCGAGGTGGTGAGTACCGTTAGTGTGCCGGATGACTATGCCCGCACCGTGGCACTGTTAACGGCCGCCGCTGCTGAGGCAGACCTGGTGGTCACCACTGGCGGCGTCAGCGTCGGCGAAGAGGATCATGTCAAAGCTGCGCTGGAAGCGATTGGCCAGCTCGATATGTGGAAGCTGGCGATCCGCCCCGGTAAGCCGCTAGCACTGGGTCGTTTGCCTCGCGATGACGGCAGCCAGGCGCGGTTTGTCGGTTTGCCAGGCAATCCGGTCTCGGGGTTTGTGGGTGCTTGGCTGTTTTTACGTCCCTTACTGGGCGCAATGCTTGGTTGTCCAGCGCTAACATCGCTGCCAGCGGTGACCGCGAAAGCGGGGTTTGCTACCTCCACCGGCCCACGTGAACACTATATGCGTGTAACGCTTGAGTTCACGCCAAGCGGGGTGACGGCGACGGCCTTTGAGGATCAGAATTCCGGGGTGCTTTCATCCTGTATTAACGCCGATGCTTTTGCAGTGATTCCGGCCAATAGCGACATAGCCGAGGGCGATGCCATTAGCTGTTTGTGGTTGGCTGGCTAAGAGCAGGGGCTGAGAAAGCTAAGGATTAAGCTTGCGGGCATCCAGTAGCAGTACTAGCTGTTGCTGGACGAAGGTTAACCCGCATAGCGCCGTGGAAAATCGGCGGGAAAGCAGCAGTTTAGGCAGCGGGTAGAGCGTGTTGGCCGGCAGTTGCTGAAGCGTTATGTCACCGCTCACGCCCAGTTGCCAAGTGCTGTTGTTGTCGCTGGCTGCTTGAGCGTCGCGCAGGGTGAGCCAGCGGTTAGGTGGGGAGTCATGGTCTCCACCTTCATAGAGCAGCGTTTGAGCATTGGCAGTGCGCGGTGCCATGGGATGATCGGTCATGGCCAGCACATGGCGCGCTTCCAAGGCGGTACGGTAAGGCCCTACGCAAAACAGCACCAAGGCAACCTGGGCCTGTTCATGATGGCCGCGATGCAAGGGCACTTTAACCAAGCCCCTGCTGGTAGGCGTCGAAGAGCGCCTCTGGGTCAAGCAGGGCAAGCGCTTCTTGCTCATCTATCTGCCATAGCGCGCTGACATAAGGGCGCAACGTGCCGGAAAGCGTCTCTGGCGGCGCTTGCAGCATACTTTGAGTGACCTCGCACACATCATCAAGCTGTTCAATACGCACACCGCTAGTAATCCCTGCCGCGCTCACTAACAGAATCATCCCCTTACTGCTACCTTCCGGTGCAGGTAAACCGAGTAGTTGATGCAGGCTAATGACGGACTCGATAGTGCCCCGCAGGTGCAGCACACCTTCGGTAGAGAAAGGCAGTCCCGGCACGTAATAGACGGGTTGGTCGCTGGATAGAATTTCACTCACCGCGCTGCCGGGTAGTGCAAAAGGCTGGCCGTTGAGCCGGAAGAGCACTAGCTGTTGGGTAGGCTCATCAATATCTACCACCGCCTCAGCATCGCCGTGTGCTGCTAATGCCTCGTCAAGGGTTTGGGTAGCGGGCGGCTGGTCATTTGCCTCGCCGTTGCGGGGAAATTCAGCGGTCATCGGCCAGCTCCGGCGATATCACTACCTGATTGCGACCTTGGTGTTTGGCGCGATAGAGCGCTTGGTCGGCGCTTAAACGCAGCGGCTCGGTAGAAGGTTGTGCGGGGAAGCTGCTAATGCCTGCACTGAAGGTGCAGCGAAAGCGAACCTCACCGGCGTGAAAATCGACCAGTGCAAAATCCTCGCGCAGGCTATCGATTAATGTGGCGGCTTTCTCGGCATTAATGCCCTTTAACAGCACAACAAACTCTTCTCCGCCGTAGCGGCCGATAATATCGGAGAGACGCAGGCGACTCTTTAATAGTCTTGCCAGGGTGATAATTACCTGGTCACCCGCCAAATGACCGTGGGTGTCGTTGACATGCTTGAAGTGATCAATGTCGATCATCGCCATGGCGTGCTGGCTATTATCACGGTGCGCCTGAGCGAGGTTTTTATTGATCAGTTCAGTGGTGGTGCTGTGGTTATACAGCCCGGTCATGCTGTCGCGGGTCATTAATGAGCGCAGCAGACGCAGGCGTTCGGCGCGCAGTTGCACGGCAGAGACCAGCTCTTCGGGCTGAACGGGTTTGGTGAGAAAGGCTTCAACCCCCGCAGACATAGCGGATATCTGCTTTTGGCTGTCGGTTTCACTGGAGAGATAGATAATCGGTAGACCCAGGTGTTCCGGCTGCTGGCGAATAATCGATGCCAGCTCTTCCCCAGAACACACCGGCATATACACATCGACCAACAGTAAATCGGGGCTAAAGCGCTCCATTACCGTGAGCGCATCGGCGGGATGGTGAACCTGATGAGTCAGCATTCCGCTCTCTTCAAGCAACAGAGCGTGGTAAGCGGCTGCTTCGGGCTCATCATCCACCACTAGCACCTTGAGTGGCTCTTCTGCCGCCGGAGCGGTCAGTTCATCCACTGCCAGCATCAGATCCAGCGGTTTTACCGGTTTGGTAAAGTAGCCGCCGCAGCCTGCACGAACGGCACTCAGGCGCGAATGAAAGTCGCTGTGGGCCGACAAAACGATGGCAGGAAGCGGTTGGCCTGTCAGTTTGTTTAAGCTGGTCAGGGTTTCAGTGCCTGCCGTCTGCCCTTGGGGGAACTGCACATCCATGATGACTGCGTCAGGGCGACGAGTGAGCACGGCGTTAAAAAATGTGTCTGTATCGATAAACTGAACGACTTCGTGACCAAAGCAGCGTAGGTGATGGATTAATTGATCGACCTGCTCGGGTTCATCGTCGCACAGATAAATTAACCGCTGGCGCTTATTGCGCAGTGGCTCAACCTGGCTGGAAAGCTCGAAGCTGTTTACGGCCGCCAGCGCTTGCTGTTGACCGTGGTGGGAGCGCAGGTGCTGCTGCTCGTGACCCATCTGGAGAAGCAATTGACTGATAAACGTATCGATATCGGCGCGGGCGGGGGAGGTAGTGAGCGCCTCCTGCGCCTGATCCGCCAGCAGGGCAAGCCGCTCAAACCCCAGCGACCTCCCGGTTCCTTTCAAACTATGAAAGAAACGGTGCAGCTCTGGCGCGAGCCGCGCCTGTTCTTCGCTCGTCGTGCGACTCTGCTGCCACAGCTCGGCGGTTTGCGCTAAGCGGGACGGAAGCTGCTCAATAAAACGCTCACGCAGCTGGTTCAGCTTATCGTGCAGCGAAGGGGCGGGCTTAGACATCAAACTACCTACGTAAGTGAACGAAAGCGGCGATCCATTCCATCAGTGATCCATTCCCTCTAGCGATGGTTACTCATCAAGCGCCTGTTTTACTGCGGCCTCTAGGTTGGATGCCAGCTCGGCATCTTTACGCAAACAGGCATGCAGGCCTGGTGTTTGCTGAAGCGTTGTGTCCGGCGTGTCTCCGGTGAGTAAAATAAACGGTAGGTGATTAGCCTGCTCGCGCAGCATCGCCAGCAGTGCTACCCCACTGATGAGGGGCATATGCATATCGCTGACAATCAGCTTGATATCGCTGCGATTATCTAGCTGCTCGACGGCTTCCATCGCGTCAATGGCCAGCAGCGTCTCATGACCCTGATGCTCAAGCAGTGCCGCCGTCATTTCCCCGGCAAGCGGATCGTCGTCTACGACCAGGATAGGCATTCCATGACCTCATGGTAGTTGTGTCTTTGATGGCTATGTCATTAACAGTCGTGTCAGTATCACTCGTGATTAACCCAGTAGGGCCTGGAGTGTCTCAACTAAATTGTTTTGGTCAAAGCTACCTTTGACGATATAAGCGTCAGCACCGACTTCAATACCGCGTCGCCGATCAGCCTCCTTTTCCCGCGAGGTGATAATAATAATTGGCCGATAACGATAAACCTCATTTTCGCGCAGTCGGGCAGTCAGCGCAAAGCCATCCATTACCGGCATCTCAACGTCGGTAAGTACGGCATCAAACGGCTCTGCCAGTGCTTTGGCTAATCCGTCGCGACCATTTTCGGCCAGAGTAACGTGGTAGCCCCACGCTTCGAGTACATCTTTCTCTATTTCGCGGGTATTCAGTGAGTCGTCGACCACCAAAATGCGTTTCGCGAGAGCGGAGGATGCACGCTCTTCGTTAGCACGTTGGGCACTGTGTCGGGTGACTTCCAGTAAAGCGGGTACGTGGAGTAGGCTTACCAGCGCATTGCGTCCCATGGAAACCATGCCCGAGACCAGCGGTAAATAACGCAGATGTACGGGCAGTGGCTTGATGATCATATCGCGTTCATCAATCAGGGAGTCAATAATCAGAGCAAGCTTCTGGTGCCGCTGGTGGACGACCAGCAGTAGGGTAGTATCAGTACCGGACGCCGTCTCTGGTAGCTCAAGCAGTTGGGCTAGCGATACCACCGGCACAAATTCATTGCGTAAAATCAGCGTGCGCTGACCCGCAGCATCAATAAATGATTGTGATGAGCACTCTACCAACTCTGATACGTAAGGCGCCGTTACCCCTAGGTTGACGCCGCCGACGCTGACCAGCAGTACCCGCATCATCGCCAACGAGAGTGGCAGGCGCAGAGTAAAGCGGGTGCCGCTACCGCGTTCGCTGGCAAGCTGCAGGTCGCCGTTAAGCTCATCCACCACGGTGCGCTTGACTACATCCATGCCCACACCGCGGCCAGAAAAGTCGGTAATCATGCTCTTGGTAGAGAAGCCCGGCAGGAATATAAGCTCTAGCGTTTCCTGTACGCTCAGTGCATGGAGCTGCTCTTCGCTCACCAACTGCTTGGCGAGCGCTTTTTGACGTACCGCTTCAAGTGAAATACCCGCGCCGTCGTCACGCATCTCTACCACCACCCAGCCAGCATCCTGCCAGGCTTCGATAATCAACTGCCCACGGGGAGGTTTACCCGCTACCTGGCGCTCGGCAGGCAGCTCTAAGCCGTGATCCAAGGCATTGCGCAGCAGGTGAATAAGCGGATCCGACAGGCGATCAATCATCTGGCGATCAAGTTCGATTTCGCTGCCTCGCACCCGGCAGTCGACCTGTTTGCCGAGTGACTGGGCCAATTCCCGGGACATATGCGCGAGTGGATCAAACACCACGCTTAGCGGCAGCATGCGCATTTGCAGTGCGCGGTCGTGTAGGTCGCTCATCAGCGAATCGTGGCTTAACACGCTATCTTTCAGCTCACGGTGAAAGGCGTGAAAAGGCCCCTGCTGTTCGGCAGGAGGTGTGATGCTTAGCTCACGGGCTTGGTCAACCAGGGTATGTAAATGATGATGGCCGGAAAGCACTTCGCCCATCAAACGAATAACATCGTCCAGTCGATCCAAGCGAACCCGCACAGTATCGCTGAGCCGCAGTTCGCTCTCCGCCACCAGCGCAGCGGAGGAAGGCGGTGTTGAGGAGGACGGTAGCGCAGGCACAGAGGATGGCGCCGCCTCAGCGGGAGTAATGGGCGGGGGTGGGGCCTGACCGAGGGCAGCCGCTTCCAGGGCGCTACATAGCGCCTCATCAGCCGCGGGTAGGTCGTCACCTGTCGCTCCTTCGGCGAGTCGACTGACTAAGTCAGCAAGACCGTCAACCGCCTGGCTGAGCAGGCTGGTCACCGTTGGCGTTGCGGTTAGGGTGCCGTCGCGCAGAGCGCTGAGCAGCTCTTCAGTGCTATGTGCCAACGCCGTAATTGGCACCAGTTTAAGCATTCGCGACGAGCCTTTCAGCGTATGCGCTGCGCGGAACAGGTCGTTGATCTGTTCGCGATCAGCATGGCCCTGCTCCAGTGCGCTAATTCCTTCTCGCAAGCGGGGCAGGTGGTCGGCTGCCTCTTCCACAAAGCGTTGTATAAAGCGGCGAATATCCAGCGCCATAATTAACCCACTCCCTGGGTGGTACTGGTTGATGCCAGTGTTAGGTTCACCGCGTCTAAATAACGTTCGGCTAGAAAGCGCGCATCGCCTGGCGGTAGTGGTGGGGTGATGGTGTCTAGCCCTCCATCAGAGGTGGGCGCGGTGGTCAGCAAACGAACCACCGCAGCATAGCGCTGCTTGCGCTGTAATGGCTTGTCGGCCAGTTCACCTTGGCGATAAAGTTCAGCTAAATAGAAATGGGCCGGCCAACACTCCGGGGCAGCGTAAATGGCCCGCTTAAAATGCTCGTAGGCGAGCTGGGGCCGCTGCTGCCAGCGGGCGACCAACCCGGCCAGCACCAGCGCATCGATCGACCACGGCTGTTGCTCAAGTAGCGCCTCAAGCAGCGTAGCGGCGTCGTCAAACGCATTTTGGTTGAGCAACCGATGGGCGGTGTGCAGTTGGTGGCTAATGCTGTCCGTTGGCTCTTTTTCCGTTGCATGCTGACGTGGCGCCTGGGGTGCCACGTCAGTGCAGTTGTCTAACGCTAGCTGTTTATTTGCGCTCTCAGCAACGCTAAGACTGTCTTCAGTAATACTGTCTTCAGCCATGTTGTCCATCGCAAGTAATGAGGGCTGAAGGGGCGTCTCTGGCACTATCGCGGGTTGCTCTACATGGCGAAAGTAAAATACGCCCTGAGCTTCGGTCAATTCAAACACGCCGAGATCGTTACCCAGGGTTTCGGTGACGCCGCAGAGTAAAATGCCATTGGGGGCCAGCAACTGGCTAAGTTGCTGATGGATATGGCGCCGCGTCTGCTGGTCAAAGTAGATCGAGACATTGCGAAACAGAATTACATCAAAGGGGCCGACGGGGCTGTCTTCGTTGGCGTTTAACAGGTTAAACGGCCGAAAGGTTACCCATTGGCGCAGCGGTTCGTGAAGCTTGTAACGCCCCTTGTGGGGGCTGAAGTAACGCTTTTTGAAGGCGGGGGAGAGGGCGCGAAACGCCATGCCGCCATAAACTGCCTGGCGTGCCTTGGCGAGGACTTGGTGATCCAGGTCGCCGCCGGTAATAGTAAACAGTGCTTTGGCCCGCTCGCCAAAGCACTCAAATAGCATCATCGCTACGCTATAGGGCTCTTCACCGGAAGAGCAGCCCGCGCTGAAGATAGAGAGCGGCGGCTGCTCTGTTGTTAGGCGTTGCGGTAAATAGGTGTTGACCAGCCAGTCCAGGGCGTCAGGTTCGCGAAAAAAATAGGTTTCGTTGACCGTTAACTGGCTGACAAATTGATCGAATAGCGCCGTGTCACAGCTTAATTGCTTGAGGAGCTGAGTGATGTCGGTTAGCCCCGTGGAGGCCTGTAAGCTGGCTACTGCTCGGAATAGCCGGGCTTCGGCCAAGCCATCTAGGTGTAAACCGCAGCGTTGATGCACCAGAGCTTTGAAGGGAGCAAACGCACTCATGCCAGAGGCTCCGGTCGGCTATCCATGCAGCCATGGACATCGCGTAGCAGTCGATCCGGAAGGCTATCGAGCGGTAATTCATACTGTATGACGCCTGCTTTGACGGCTTCCTGATTCATGCCATAAATCACCGAGCTAGCTTCATCTTGCGCGAAAGTGGTTCCGCCTGCGCGATGTATCGCCCGCATGCCATTCACTCCATCGCGGCCCATGCCGGTCAAAATAATACCAATCGCATCGCTGCCGTAGACCGCCGCGACACTTTGCAGCAGCACATCGCAACTGGGGTGGTACAGGGAGCATTCAGGACTGGGTTGAAGCTGGAAGCGGTGGCGGGAGGATACGCATAAATCACGCTCGGAAGGTGATAGGTAAATATGCCCAGGGCGTAGCCGTTCGCCCTCTTGACCCACGCTAACCGGCATAGTGCAAAGGGATGCCAGCCATTGCGCCATGCCATCAATAAATCCATGACTGATGTGCTGGGCGATCACAATGGGGGCTGGAAACCCGCTGGGTAGCCTCCGCAGCACCCGCACTAAGGCTTGCGGGCCACCGGTTGAGCAGGCGATCGCGACCACGTGCTGGAAGTTACGCGGCACCCCCCGTGGTGTTACAGCAAATGTCGCTATTGGAGGAGAGGGGGTGGGTGCTAAGCCGCGTCGACGTAGACGAGTGATGACCGCCACGCCGGAAAGCAGGCGTACACGCTCCAGCAAGCGTTCGGCATCGGCTCCTTCCAGAGTGGGTTTAGGCATGACCTCCAACGCGCCTACCTCAAGGGCTTGATAAGCCGTTTGCGCATCGGAGCGGTCGCTGACTACCAGAATGGGCACTCCTTTGCTGTACATGATCTCTTCGATCGCGGACAAGCCGTCCATCACCGGCATGTTGAGATCCATGGTGATCAGCTGCGGCGCAAGGCGCTTGGCCAGTTCCACCGCTTCGCGACCATTAGTGGCTTCCCCCACGATCTCAATATCATCGTCCCGGCTGAGGATATCGCGTAGCACGTCGCGGGCTACTTGGCTGTCGTCGGCAATGACTACCCGAATTACACTCATCCGGTATCCTTATCAGCGATTTTTATTTGTTAGGGTGAACTCCTGCACCAGCGCGTTAAGCTCAGCCGACATATGGATCATGTCCTGGCTAATATCGGTAATACTGCGCACTGAGTGTGCGTTGCGAGAACTGGCCGTATCGATATCGCGTAGCGCCATCACCACCTGGCTGCTGGCGGTTTTTTGCTGCTGTGTGGAGAGCGATATCTGCTGGGCCGCGCTGCTGGTTTGACTCGCCGCCTTGAGCAGCGCCTCCAGATCCTGGGCGGTACTCATGCTTGCCTCAACGCCCTGCTCGATTGAGGAGGCACCTTTTTCAGAGGCCACCACCAAGCGATTAATCGCCGTCTGAATATCATCGGTATGCGCTTCAATCTCTTGGGTTGAGTCGGTCACGCTGTCAGCCAAGCGGCGTATCTCACTGGCGACAACCGAAAAGCGGCGGCCCGATTCCCCTGCGCTTGAAGCTTCCAAGGCGGCATTAAAAGCGATCAGCTTGGTCTGAGCGGCCAGGGTGTTGATCAGCTCCATAACCTTGTTGATCTGTTTGGATTTCGCCCCCAGCGTCATGATCTCTGTCAGGCTCTGTTCGCTGTCGCTACGGATATCCTGCATTTTTGACTGTAGCAGCTGCATGGCCGAACTGCCTTTCCGGCTGCGCTCCAGCGTCTGATTGGCAACGTCGACCACCGACTGAGAGTGATCGGCAATTTGGGTTGATGAGGTAGAGAGTTCTTCCATGGTGGAAGTTATTTCCGCTACCGAAGAGGCCATTTCCTCGACCGCTGCGGCCATGGTTTGGCTTGCTTCATGATCGATATCGCTACCGTGCACACCGGAAAGCCCGGCGGTTTTCGCCAGCCGGTCAGCGACTTGCGTTAGTGCCTGAGCGTTTTTGGCCACTGCCGCAATAGCGCGGGAGAGGCGCTCAAGGAGCTCGTTGGTTTGGTTGGCTAAGTCGCCAAGTTCGGCTTTGTCATCGGTGCTGACCCGCCGCGAAAGATCCAGGCTGTAGGTGATGTCTTTCAACTGGCGCTGGAAATCAATCAGCGGGCGGATGAGGCTGCCAGTCAGCGGGTAGAGTACCAGCAGCCCAACGAGCAGAATGAGCAGCCCTATACCGCTGGACTCCAGGAAGCGCTCGTGGGTGGACGCCAGGTACGCCTTTTTATCGACTTCCACCATTAGGTAGCGCTGCAGCTCGGGGAGCCAGATCGTGCTGACCAACACTTCTTGACCGTCACGGGTCGCTTCATGCACCTGTAGCTGCTCGTTTTGCAGCAAACGCTGCGACGCTTGCTCTGGTAAGGCCTCGGTGGCTGTTGCGACAGTAGGAGCTGATTCATCACTACGATTGGCTTCGCCGCTGCGAACAAGCAGCTCACCCTCGGCGCTGAGCAGCGAGGCGTGTCCGCTACCGCCTAAGCGAAAGTCATCAATCAAACTGGCCATTTGGGAGAGATCAAGCCCCGCACCGGCCACGACCAGCGGTCGACCGTTGGCGGCATTTACCGTGCTGCGATAATTGACGTACACAAAGGCATCGTCGGGTGAGAAGGTGTCGCTATCTAAATTTAGCTCGTAAGCGTTGTCGCTGTCAGTAAAGTGGTAGTACCAGTCATCTTCGCTGCCGGGGGGCTGGATAATGCGCTGCAGAAATTCACCGTTGCGCAGTTGGAAATAGTAGCCCCGACCCTGGTGTTGAGCGGCGATAAACAGCAGCTCGGTGTCTAACTGCTCCATAAGACGCGCTAGATACGCCGCAATGTCGTTTTGTCGCTCTTCCGGTAGGCCTTCGCGAACCCACTGCTCAATAAAGTAGCTATTGGCCAAGCTTTCGGAAATGGCAAGATCCTGGCTAAGGCTGAGGTTTATATGCGCTGCCAGCCCTTTGACCTGTGCCGGTAGCTCTTGATTAAGCAGGTTATCCAGCCGCGCTTGGCTGTGTGAACGTGCTTGAAGATAGAGCGCCAAAAGCATCGCGAATGCTAAGACTGTCCCAAAAGAGAGAAATAGACGAAGCCGTAAAGGTAGGGATTTCCAGCGCGCCATCATGTTCGCCGTTGCTCCAAAGTAAACGGTGGCCCTAACGGCGCTGCTCAATAGCGCTCAGGGTTAGAAGTAGAGTGATACTTACCATTCTACTTAGGGTAGTGGCAACGATTTCAGCTTTTTTTGTGAGGACTGGCTAGCCTGTAATAAGTGTATTTTGGTACTTGCGCTTACACGATCGCGTGGGGCACAAAGCAGGAGGAGTCTTTGGTGATGCGACCAACGTCTTCACGAATGCCCATGCCGCAGGCACGGTCGCCCACTACCCAACTGCCAATTAAGGCGTGGTTATTACCAAAGCGCGGCATCGGGTGGTAAGCCTGCCGAATCCATGGGCTGTCGGTATAGGGGCCGTCCACGGCCTCCCGCTGGCCAGTTGGAGTGATTAGCTCCACATTGCTGCCTTCCCGGGAGAAGAACGGTTTACGCACCCAGCCCGCAGGCAGTGGTGGGCTATTGGCATCCTCAAAAAACGCCGGTAACAGATTGGGGTGGCCCTTAAAGTGCTCCCATAAAAGGGGCAGAATCCCCTTGTTGGAGAGAATGGCTTTCCAGGGCGGCTCAAACCAGTGGGTGTTTAGCTGCGGGATATATTCGCCAAACGCATCGTCGGCCATCTCTTCCCAGGGGTAGAGTTTGAACAGGGCGTGGATAGGCTGGTCATCAAGGTCAACAAAGTGTTCCGTCCCTGGGCGTAGACCAATATCTTCGGTGAAGATAAAGGGCGCATTGAGGCCTGCCTGCACCGCCACGTCTTGTAAATAATGCACGGTGGCGCGCTCTTCGGCATTATCTTTGATACAGGAGAAGTAGAGCGTACGCGCTTCAATGCGATCGCCAAGGTGCGCCATAGCATTGATCAAGCGCTCTTGAATCGAGTTGTATTGATCCGCATGGCGCGGCAGGATGCCTTGTTGGATAGCTTGCTCAAGCCACACCCACTGAAAGAAGCCTGCTTCGTAGAGTGAGGTAGGGGTGTCGTAGTTGAGTTCCAGCAGTTTCGCCGGACCATCGCCTGAATAGGCAAAATCCATCCGCCCGTAGAGGTGCGGCTGACCCGACTTCCAGGAGTTGTGGATGCTGTCCCACATGTGTTCAGGCAAAGCCAGACGCTGCATAAGCGCATTGGAGTGGCAAACCTTGTCCACCAGCTCCATGCACATTTCATGCACTTCCTCGGTAGGCGCTTCGATATCTCGCTCTACCTGCTCTAGGCTGAACTGGTAGTAGGCATCCTCTTTCCAGTAAGGCTCCCCGTCGATGGTATGAAAATGAAAGCCCAGCTCGTGGGCCAGGGCTTTCCACTCTTTCCTTTCAGGGATATCGATTCGCAGCATAGTAATGTTTGCCTGGGGGTTATGAGCCCCAGCCGCCGCGGGCAGAAGAGCGTGAGCCAAAGCCTCGGCGCTGAGACGCGGCTTGGCGGTTCTGAGCCACTGAGCTACGCATGGCATCGTTACGCTGAGTGACGCGCTGAGTCGCCTGGCTAGAGGCCGTGTTCCAGTTGCCCTGGTTCTGGCGATTGCGGTACACCGGCTCCTGATACACCCGCTCGAAGGAGCGTCCACGATTGGTGTTGGACATCATGCTGCCGACCATATAACCCATCATGGCAGGCATGAACCAGCTGCCGCCGGTGTTACCCGTAGCCGCTTGAGACTGCTCTTCGGTCGGAGCGGTACAAGCGCCTTCACCATTCTCCGCTTCGCACTCCTCTAGGGTGCTATAGCGCGGCACCTCTTTTAATGAGGCTTCGTAAGCATCTTCACAGGCGCTACGGGTATAGACATTCTCTGCAACACAATCCTCAACGCTTTGAAAGCTGCGCGGCTGGTCGAACTCTATATCGGTGATTTGCTCTTCCTGGGGCGGTTGGCCACAGGCGGTAAGACCAAAGGCGCTGGCGCCCATCATTGCCAGTGACAAGCGCCCGCTGCGCTTGCGGCGCGGCAAATGAGGGGTACTATCGTGTTTTGACATGCAGGCTCTCCTTTACCACGTCGTTACCAAGTCATCGAAGCGGCGTTGAGTAAGCCGACTGCCACGGCCACGCTGGCCATTAAAATGCCGTAGGCCTGGTGGCCTTCGGTAATGTGCTGAGACAGGCTTTCGCCCTGCTTGCGCAGAAACAACTTAACGCCAAAGAAGGTGGCCAGCTGAACGATAAAGGCGACAATGCCCCAGAGCACAAAATCGATGAAGCTAATGGAGTTTGCCATCGCGCTGTACAGCGGAATGGTGAAGCCTAAAATGGAGCCGCCATAGGCAGAAGCAGCGGCCGCATTACCTTCGCGAATCAGCGTCCACTCGTGGTGCGGGGTAATCCGGCTGTAGCAGTACATAAAGGCGGCGAGCAGGATAATCGCCGTGACTAGATAGGCGATAAATGATGGCAGGCCGTAGAGGTAATTCACCATGGTGGTTGCTTCCTTTTCAGTAGCTTAAAAATAGACTTGCGGGTCAAACAGCGTCGATATCGACGGAGGCCACATCTACCCCCACGTTGTGCACCACCATAAAGCTGCCTTCGCCATCGCTTTCTGCGCTCAGCAGTAAGTACTCCATACGCTCAGCGCCTTCGATGGTACGCTCATAGAGCATGGCATGGTGGGTCACATGGCGCGCCGACACGCTCTCGGTGGTCATTACCTGCTCTTCGAAAACCACCGGCGGCGACCACAGGCTGTCACCATTCCCCCACACTCGCTGATAGGTGCAACTGCGCGCCTCCTCAGTGGTTGAGGTGAGCGCGATGGTTTGGGCGCCGATGCTGTCGGGCTGTTTATCTTCACCGTTTATCAAATTATCAAATTCGGCATCCGAGAGATGGGCAACACGGTAAAAGTCGAACAGCTTATATTCAAGCACCTGACCGTTCTCAATATTGGCCTGCAGCCAGGTGTCGTTATCCAGATAGAAGCGCACCAAGTGCGCTCCTTGACCAAGATCGACGTGCCCCACGGCAGCTATATGATGGTAGGCATCGTCGTTCCAGCGAAACAGTGCATCGGGGTGGGCGCGCAGGCCGATCAGCTTAATATTGACGCGCCCATCCAGGCGTAGGCCCTCAAGGTCTTCCTGGCTGATACTCATAGGCAGGCCAGCGGCCACCGGGCGGCCTTCGTTAGGCTCGGGTGGCTTCTCCGTCGTAGCGCGAAAAAGTGCCTTGAGGGTGTTAAACATGGCCTGGCTCCCTAATAAATTTAAACGCTGATTTGCTCTTAACGCTTATTCCTGTGCGGCGTTTTTCTTCGCTTTCAGGCGCGCTAACACGTCGTCTGCTTTGCGATTCTGGCCACCCACCCCGGCTGCTTTCAGGCGGGCTTCCAGCGAGCTGCCGCTCTCTTCTGCGGCCATGTCGTCAGCGGCTTGCATTTGCGCTGAATTAAGCTGCTGGCGCTCTTTGATGCGCTCCAGTGACTCCATGGCGCTGCTCATGGCGCTGTTCTGGCCTGAGTGGCGAGCCGCAACGGCAGATTGGGCTTTTTGTGCTGACTCAGTCGCCTTAACGACGCTCACCTGCTGCTTGAGTTGGCGAAGCTGATTGTCGGTGCCGCGAATCGCGCCGCGTAGTTTTTCGATGCTGGCGTCGTACTCGCTGACAATAGCGCGCTCCGCTTCCAGGTCATCCTGCAGCGCCACCATGCGTTCAGCCACTTCCACGGCTAGCGCTTCTTCACCTTTATCCAGCGCGGCCTCAGCGCTTTTTTCCAGTTCGGCGATTTTGCTTTCCAGGGCGTCAGCTTTATTGCTGTTTAGCTGGCGCTGGCCCATCAGGCGGGTGAGTTCGGTTTTAGATTGGCTCAGGTGATTTTCCGAGTCGCGGATTTCCTGGTCTAAAATGCGCAGTGCTTGGGAATCCACCACGGCTTGACCGGTTTCATTCGCTTTGCCACGCAGGGCAGTCATAATTTTGCTTAACATATAAGTGTCTCTTCTTTAAGAATATCTTTAAATAAAGCGCCACTGTTTCAGTGTGCATGTCAGTGGCGATGACCGATTAACTCTGTTTTCGATAACCCCTGTTAGGCTTAGGCAAAGTGCGTTTGAATCAGTTCGGCGACGTCCATGGCCGCGCTGGCTGTGGCGTGTAGCTCGGCACAAATCGATTCAAGCTTTGAGTCGCCAAACAGCTGTCCGTAAGCCACATAAAAGTCGTGACCGTCGATCTCGACAATCCCCACGGAGGCCAGCGGTAACGCAATGCCTTGGCGCAGCAGTACTTCGTTGAGCTCAGCGGTGTTTTTAACGCTCTCCACGGCAACGATAGGTGCCATGGCGACCCACTCATTTTCGCTGTGCGACAGGGTAATCGGCAAGTTGCCGTAATCGTTAAGCTCCCAGATCAGGGTCTGATTCGTCTCATCCAGGCTGATAGTGCCCTCAGGCCACTCAAGGGGCGCATCTCCAGCGCTGTTGTGCGCTGGCTGACTGACTAACTTATATAGCTCGGTGGCGGTGATGCCGTTGGTAACGGTAGGCGTAGTCAAGGCAATCTGCTCCATCGTTTGTTAAGTGACCTTACCTTAACATTTAGTAGAGAAAATGGTTCCTTTTCGCAAAAAAACGCCCCGCCTCTTTCCCTTATCGTGTCAGGTGAAAGAGTTGGGGCAAACATTTAGGGGTGGGTAACGCTTAGGAATGGCGACTAAGGGGTTTGGTAGGTGTCGTTGAACCGCTTGCGCAGTTCATTTTTCTGTACTTTGCCCATCGTATTGCGCGGCAGTTCATCGACAAAGAAGACCCGCTTGGGCTGCTTATACTTAGCTAGTCGCCCATCTAAATGGGTGATTACTTTCTCCTCTTCAAGCTGGTTTTCTCCAAGATCAGCGCCTTGCTGGCGAACCACCACTGCGGTAACGCCCTCGCCAAAGTCAGGGTGCGGTAGACCGATCACTGCGGATTCGGCGACTTGATCAAGCTCGTCGATCACCTGCTCCACCTCTTTGGGGTAAACGTTGTAGCCGCCGGAAATCACCAGATCCTTGTCACGACCAACAATATGCACATAGCCCTGCTCGTCGACCATGGCGAGATCGCCGGTAATGAAAAAGCCGTCGTCTAACAGCTCTTCGCGGGTCTTTTCGGGCATTCGCCAGTAGCCGATAAAGACATTCGGGCCGCGAATCTGCAGCATGCCAATCTCACCAAACGGCACCTCCGCGCCAGTTTCTCGGTTGGTAATGCGCATCTCCACACCGGGTAGTGGCATGCCCACAGTGCCTGCTCGGCGGGCACCGTCATAGGGGTTGGAGAGGTTCATATTGGTTTCAGTCATGCCGTAGCGCTCAAGAATCGCATGCCCCGTTTTGGCTTCAAATGCCTCGTGGGTCTCTGCGGTGAGCGGAGCGGAGCCGGAAACGAACAGCCGCATGTTGGCGGTAGCTTCTGGGGTCAGTCGTTCGTCCTGAACCAAGCGCGTATAGAAGGTAGGAACGCCCATCATCACAGTGCCACGGGGCAACTCTTCAAAAATGACATCGGCATCGAACTTAGGCAGGAAGAGCATGCTGGCGCCCGCCATCAAAGTGACGTTGCAGGCGACGAATAAGCCGTGGGTGTGGAAGATCGGCAGCGCATGAATCAGCCGGTCATCAGCGCTGAAGTGCCACGCTCTGGCCAGGGTCTTGGCGTTAGAGGCGAGGTTTTTGTGCGTTAGCATGGCGCCTTTGGAGCGCCCAGTGGTGCCTGAGGTATAGAGAATCGCGGCCAGGTCGCGTTCGCCAAGTGCCACGATGTCTTCTCTTGGTACTGCCGCTTGGGCGGTTTCCATCAGGCTACCATCGGCGGCGCTGCCCAGGGTGACCACCGCGGGACAGCCGGTTTCAGCAGCAAGCGACAGTGCTTGCTCTTCTATCTTGGGGCGACAAACGAACAGCGCGGGCTCGGCGTCATTTAAAAAGTAGCGAATCTCATCGCCGGTATAGCCCGTATTGAGGGGCAAATAGACGCCGCCGATGCGCAGGCAGGCCAGGTAAAGCAGTATCGCCTCAGGACTTTTATCCACCTGCACGGCAACGCGGTCGCCTTGCTTAACGCCTAGCTCGGTTAGTGCGCCGGCAAGCTGCGCACTGATGGTCAGCGCATCGGTGTAGCGATAGCGGCGGCCATCGCGGGTAGTAATAAAATCGGCCTCTGCGCGCTCGCGCATTTTGGCAGCAAAGGTTTCAAATAGGTTGTGGCTCATTTGGTGGTCTCTCCTTTGGCCAGCTTGCGAGCGCGTTTGGCGAGGTCGCGCACCTCATTCGAGCAAGCAACGGTCGCCTTGGCGGTATAGTTTTCGTGATTGCGCTCGATATCGTCCAGCACATACAGATAGTTAACCATCAGTCCAGCGGCTTGTTTAAAGCCCTTCTCGGAGATATCGCCCAACCAATTAATACGGTGGAGTTCAGCGCCGTTGCCGAGGTGAAAGCGGGCCACCGGGTTGAGCGGCAGGCCGTGGCGGTTCTTCTCTTCGACCAAGTAACGGGCGGCCAGTGGGCGAATCGCGGCTTTAAGCTGCTCTTCAAGCGCTTTGTCCTGATGCCATCCTGGGGTTTCAAGCCCTTTGAGTGATTTACGCAGCGACGAGGGAAGCTGCTCATCCTCACGCTGCTCCTGCAGCCACTGGGCGAAGCCAGGTACCGGCGAGAGGGTGACGAAGTATTTAAGCTGCGGCAGCTCCTGGGAGAGCTCTTGCACCACCTGCTTGATCAAAAAATTACCGAAGGAGATGCCGCGCAGGCCGGTCTGGCAGTTGCTGATACCAAAGAACGCCGCAGTATCGGCATCCTCGGGCTCATCGATGGCTTTTTTAGTATGACGACTCTCTCCAGAACCCTCTCCAGAACTTTCCCCCGATAAGATGGGCTGTATACGGCTTGGCAAGCCCTTGTGGAGGGCCACTTCCACAAAGATCAGCGGCTCGTCGCCAATGGCGGGGTGGAAGAAGGCGAAACAGCGGCGATCGCGGGCATCCAGGCGCCGGCGCAGATCATCCCAATCCTGTATTTCGTGTACCGCTTCGTAGCGGATGATCTTCTCTAGAATCGAAGCGGGAGTGTTCCAGTCAATGCGCTTGAGCATCAAAAAGCCGCGGTTGAACCAGGAGCCGAACAGATGGGCGAAATCGTCGTCGATGGGCGCTAATTCCGGCTGTTCGCGTAGTAGCCCCAGCAGGTCTTCACGCATTTTAACCAGCTCATAGGTGCCGTCGCTGGCCAGGTTTAAACGCCGAAAAAGCTCTTGGCGCCGGGGCTCGCAGGCTTCAAACAGGCGCTGTAGCGATTGGTTGTCGCGAACCTCTTGATATGCCAGGTAGGCCGCGTCAATGGGGCCAGGTTCAGCCGCAAAGTCAGCCATTAGGCGGGCAAAAAAGCTGCTTTTTTCAGCTGCCGAAAGGCGCTGATAAATCGCCAAGGCGCGGCTTGCCAGCGCGATGCTGGAGGCTTCGCCATCGCTTTCCAACAGCTTGTGGCAGGCGTTAACCAACTGCCCATGGTCGGGCGTTAAAGTCTCGGGATGGCGGCGCCGCAACAGTGCATCGCGCTGAGTGATGTTGTTGAACAGCTCCTGCAAAAACAGCATGTTCATGGTCGAACTCCTTAACCCATGATCAAGTTAGGTAGCCAAAGCGCGATGCCTGGGAAGAGACACAGCAGCAAGATACCCAGCACCATACATAGCGCGTAGGGCAAGCTTCCCATCAGAATGTCGCGCAGCGAAATATCCGGTGCGATACCTTTAATAATGAACAAATTGAGACCCACTGGCGGTGTGATCAGACCTATCTCCAGGTTGATGGTTAAAATCACCGCAAACCAGTAGGGGTCGAAATTAGCCGCCAGGATGATAGGTAACAGAATGGGCGCGGTCATCACGATCACGGCCACGGGGGGCAGGAAGAAACCCGCCACCAGCAGAAAGAGGTTAATCACCCCCATCAGCGCCCAGCGGTTGATCTCCAGATCAGCAATCGCGGCGGCGACGGTTTGGGTGATAAACATCGAGGAGAGCGCATAGGCGAACACTTCGGCGGTGGCGATCACCAGCATGATCATCACGCTTTCGCGCAGCGAGTCGCGCATAATCAGTTTTATCGGGCCCAACTGCCACATGCGGTAGATCAAAATAGCCAGCGCCAAACACAGAAATGCACCCACACCCGCCGCCTCTGACGGTGTTGCCACCCCACCGTACAAGGCAAACAGGATACCCGCGACCACGCCCAGGAAAGGCAGAACACGCACTAGCGCTTTCAGGTTGGTATCAACATTCTGCTTAACGTTCTGCTTTAGCCGTTCGACGGACTCCGCCATCGGGTTGTTATAGCCACCGGCCATCTTGCAGGCGATCATCGTCCAGATCATAAACAGGCCTGCAAGCATAAAGCCTGGCACCACCCCGGCAATAAACAGTCGACCAATAGAGGTCTCGGTGGAGATGCCGTAGATAATCATGGTGACCGACGGCGGAATCAGGATGCCCAGGGTGCCACCCGCGGCAATACAGCCCGCCGCCACGCCATCCGGGTAGCCGCGCATGCGCATTTCGGGAATGCCCATTTTACCAATTGCCGCACAGGTGGCTGGTGACGATCCCGAGAGCGCAGCAAAGATAGAGCAGGCGCCGATATTGGAAACCGCCAAGCCGCCGGGCAGCTTGCCCATCCATAGATCCAGCGAGCGATACAGATCGCGCCCGGTGGGGGAGGAGGCCACCGCGGCGCCCATCAGAATAAACATCGGAATGGCGACAAAACCAAACTCGGCGATGCGGTCAAAAAAGGTTTCCCCGAAGTAGGTGAGCTCAGCAAGGCCGCGGTCGTAGATCAGCGCCAGCAGCGATACACCGCCCAGGGCGAAAGCGATAGGGGTGCCAATGGCCATCAGCGCAATCAGCGCGATGGCGACAATAATGCCTAAGGTAATGGGATCCATGCTTAGTTCTCCCCACGCAAAATTTCAGCCACATACTGCAGCGACAGCAGGGTAGCGCCGACGGCCATGGGCAGCAGGGCGGGCCACAGCGGTGGATTCCAGACGGAACCCGTCGTCCACTCACCGTGAAGTGCCTCAAAAACATAGACCCAGCTGGCATACGCCAGGGCGGCACAGAAACCTAATCCAAACAGCGAAGCGATCAAACGCATGATGGTGCGGGTAATACCACCCAGCGCATCGGGCACAATAGTGATAGCCACGTGCCCGCCGGTCATCAGTACATAAGGGCTACCCATCAACATCGCTGCCGTTACTGAAAAGATGGTGAATTCGGTCTGCCAACTGGTGCTCATTCCAAGCAAGTAACGAATAAATACCATCTGGCAAATCACTAATACGCCAGCGATAAACATGGCGCAGGCTAAATAGGCGGAAAGCCGCGAAAGCTTATCCATGACGCGAATGTAGCCGCCGATGATGCCCCCACGCGTCAGGGCATTGTGAGTCGTTGCAGGTGCCATATTTCCCTCGTCAAGCTGGTTATTTCGCCAAGCTAAGCAAGCATCAGTTGAAAACGGCCACCCCGAAGGGCAGCCGAGCCGTTAGGCGTTTATAGGTTGCTTACTCGACGGCCAGCGCTGCATCGATAATGGCCTGGCCATTGGGAACATTGTCGGCAAAGTTTTTGTAGGAGGTTTCCTTGGCGATATCGAGCCAGGCGTTGTAGTCGTCTTCGCTCATGCTGACCACCTCAACGCCGTTCTCCTCGTAAAGATCGACCATTTCTTGATCAATGGCGGCGGCCTCTTCAGCAAAGAAGGCTTCTGCGGCTTCACCGGCTTCTATCAGCGCTGCTTGCTGTTCCTCGTTAAGCTCTTGCCATACCTGCTCAGAAATAAGAATGGGTTCGTACATGTACCAGAGCGCGAAGTCACCCGGCTCGGTCAAGCATTCAACCTGTTCATAAAGCCGGAAAGAGATAAACGACATCGACGAGGTATTGGCGGCATCCAGCACACCTGTTTGCATGGCGGTATACACCTCGGAAGAGGGCATGGAGGCAATGGAGGCGCCAGCGGCCTCAAGCATTTGTTCAAACGCAGGTCCTGCAGCACGGAAATTTTGGCCCTCGACGGTATCCGGGGAGGTGACGCACTGTTCGCTAGATGCAAAGCCACCGGATAACCAGGCATCTGCAAGTACTCGAGCGCCGCCTTCGCGAATGACTTCTTTAATCATGTCCATATATTCAGAGTCATTCAGACGTTGGGCATGGGCCTGATTACGCACTAAGCCCGGCATCAGCGTAGCTGAAAATTCCGGATGCCGACCACTGGCGTAGTCCAGCGGTAGAGAGGTGATATCGAGGCGACCACGAGCGATAGCGCCCCACTGTTCACGCGCTTTGAACAGCGATTGGCCCGGATAAACTTCTATGGTCAGCCCTACATCCGCATCGGCTACTTTGCGGGCCATCATTTGCACCATTTCGTCGCGAACATCTCCCTGCCCCCCGGGGAATTGATGCGACGCGCGTAGCACGGTATCGGCAGAGGCGTGGGAAGCGGCAATGGCGAGACCGAGAGCGGCAGCAGTTGAGATCAAATAGCGTTGCATGAGGCGTCTCCAACAGTTGTTGTTGTGTGTTTGGATGGGCTATATGTATCTATCAGTCGAGCTGATATATATATCAATAGGCGCTATGTATGCTAATGTCAACTGTATGACAGCATTAAAACGGCTAAGACGAGCCGCGATCCAAGGAGGTAAAAGATGACCGGCACCAAGCGATCCAATGCTCAGCGATTAAGAGATTCTCTTGAGGATGACATCATCAATGGCCGCCGTTTACCGGGAGAGCGCCTGGATCCAGAGGCCTTGGGGCGCGAGTTTCAGGTTTCGCGAACGCCTGTGCGCGAAGCCTTTCAACAGTTGGTCGCCAGCGGCTTGGTCACCGTTTCCCCGAAGAAGGGCACCTTCGTTGCGAAAGTGGGGATTGATCAACTGATCGAGATGTTTGAGGTGATGGCGGAGCTTGAAGGCATGTGTGGCCGCTTGGCGGCGCGCCGGATTACCGAATCAGAGCTGGCCGCGTTACGCGAAGCGCATCAGCGCTGCGAAGCAGCGGCCCTGGCCGGCGACAGCGACGAGTATTACTACGAAAACGAAGGCTTTCACGACTGTATCTACACCGCTAGCCACAACACTTTTTTGGCCAGCGAAGCGCGCCAACTTAAACAACGTTTAAAGCCTTACCGGCGCCTGCAGCTCCAAGTGCGCCAGCGGGTCAATAATTCCCTTAGCGAGCACCAAACCATCGTCGAGGCTATTGAGCGGGGTGACTCTGTGGCGGCCCAGCAAGCACTGAGCGACCATGTATTGATTCAAGGCGAGCGCTTTAGCGATTTCGTTTCCAGCGTACGCAGGATGGAGTCACCGTTAGAGAGAACGGGCTGATTTGGGTTGCTAACCAGCCTCGGCAGTAGCTCTCCTGCTTGCGGAAGGGCTAGCCAACTTTTATCTGTGTGCCGTTAATCATTTGTTGGGTTTCACGAGGCTTGCTGCCAGCGATAGGTTAGAAATTCTCAACAATGGCAGGCTAGCGCTGCTGGCCGCTGAGAAAACGGTAATATCGAAGCTGAAACCAGCGCTTGCGTTGACTAGTGGCTTTGTGTCGTTGAACCAGCTTTGAGCATAGTCTCCGACCGTAGCGATGAAACTCGGGTCGGTCTTTCCTTCGGTCGAGGTTGGCGCCAAAAGCGACAGCGGCAAGACCGTGTCTGGGATATGTTGTTCGCCAACCAGATTGTAGCGGTAGGTGGTCTCAATCCGTACCAGTAACGGCTCCTGAATAGGTACTTGGGGTAGCGGCGCGAGCAGTTGATTGAAAAAAGGCTCAAGCCATTGGGTCACTGTGCGCGGAGTATCCCCGTCCAGGGTGTAGTTCGGAATACTGATCAGTGGTACCAGAGGGTTGGCGAATTTCGCCGGTGCTGTGGTGAATTCGAACGCTGGCGTGGTTTTAACATCAAGGTCTGGTGACAGATGTCGGTTGCGCATGACTTGGATTGAAGCCCACCCGCTTTGCAATGCGAACAGGTCGAGGTCGTTGAAGCCGACCTGACGTTCGGAGTCGGTGCGGGCGGTTTCGTAGGCAAGCCATTCGGGCAGGTCTGGGTTTGCCCCTTCGCGTCGCTTGTACTGCCACACTACGGCTCCCGTTGCGGGCGTGCTGTGGATTTCGTGTGGCTCGTAGCTCTGCGAGTTGATAAGTACTTGGGCCAGGGAGAGGAAATTGTCTTTGCTCTCCTGGCTGATCTCAAAACGCTGCGGAATGATCTCGACCTGGGCGTGGCCTTCGTCGGAAGGTGTCAGCAGTATCTCGAAGGTGTATTCAACGCGCGGTGCGGCCTTGGCGAACTGGGCGGTCAGTTTGCCCCTGGCCCACTCATCGTAGGCCGTGGCGACATTCGACGTCACGGCTTCGAAGGCCGCAATGGCGTCCTTGGCTAAGGCGACCGATGGATCCGCGGCAGAAGTCTTGCCGCTGACTGGCCGCAGGTAGGACTCCAGATCGCGCGCTACCGCTGGATAAATCGCTACAAATTGGGCCAGGGCATCGAAAAGTGCCTTATCCTTGCTTGCGCCTACCAGATCATCGTCGGAGATGCTGGCATCTTGGTTAAAGACGACATCGGCCATGACTGAATCCTGGGCCGCCTGCTGTAGCAGATACGTGAAGTCGTAGCGCCAGGATTTGAGTTCGGCTGGGCTTTGCGGCGTAGCCATACTCGGGATGCCGGTCTGCACTTCAACCGTAGCGGGTTGTGGCAAGGCACGTAACGCTACCGGAATGGAAAAGCTATCGCCCTTGGCAGGTTTAATGGGTGTGGTGATCGGCCCGGTGAGCAGAGAGATCCAGTTCGACTGTTCGTAGTTTTCGATCCCTGCGACGCCGCGGATGTCATACTCAATGTGGGTGAGGGTGTAATCGAGTTTCAACTCTACATAGCTCTCTGAGTCGGCTGACCGGGAGGTGGCAAGAAAGGCCAGAGTGCTGGTGTCTTCACCCTGGGTCAGCGGGATCTTGCCGGTGGTTAGGGAGAAGTTGTCGTTAGGTAGCTCTGTGCTGGCTCCTGTCAGTGTTGCACTGGGTTGGCCGAACAAGCGCGGTGGCACATCGGCGCGTCCCAGCGGAGGGGCGTATGAAGTACCCGTTACTGGTAGAACCGCCACTGCCGTCAGCGAGTTTGCGCTGCTGAGCCGGTTCAAAAGAGCCTGTTTTAGTTTCTCAATTGCAGCCGGTTGCAAGCTGTCGTCACCGCCAACAAGTACCGAGGTGGCGGTTGATGAAATGGCGTGAGCAAGGGCCTTCTTGTGCTCAAGCAGGCGCCACAGATACCCCGTTTTTTCGGGCTCGATGGGCAGGCCATCTTGCTTGGTCTCGGGCTCGTCGGTCAAACCGAGTAGCCGGTCGAGCTGGTAGAGCGGCGTTGAAAAGGACGCTGCCAGTACATCATCGACCGCTGTTAACACCTCCTCCAGCCAAACATTTGGATCAACGCTGGTGAAGGTGGTGAGTGTGCCTGAATCGGAAGCTGGATAGGGCGTGCCTGTTTCGTAAGGGCGCAAGTCGACCTCGATGGTGACCAAGTTCGACGCGATAGGTAACGGTGCAAAATAGCTCGCCGTGTTGCCAATCTTGTAGCCGATACCTGCCGGCGTTGCTGCATCTGGCTTGGCCATGCGCACCGCCCAGACGGTCGAGCCGTTACTGGTGCTGGACGTACTTGGGTCAGGTGAACCTGTACCGACTCGCATCTGCCAGTTCTCAGTCTGGAAGGTCTTTTCAAAACGCAGTGCGAACTCGGTCAGTGCCACTGGATAGGTTTGAGTCTCGTCCGTTGCCTTGAGGTTTGGCTGCGGCAGTTCGATAAGCCCATTGGCGGGAATGTTGGAGACCGCTCGCAATCCTCCACGCACGGTGCGCAGGTTAGGTGCTACCCATTCGGCCTGTCGGGTAAAGCTGAGGCCGAGTTCAAGCTGATGAATGTCTGCCGTGGTGTCGATCTCGTTGAGGTCGATGCTGCGGGTAATCGTCGTTTTGTCAGGTGGCGTTGCCGTGTGACCATCCGCACGTGCGGTCAGATAGGTAATCGCCGCGCTCAGATAGGCTAGGATCTGTTCACGTTCGGCTGACGTCAGCGGTTGGGTCTTCTCGGCCATCAGCGAATTTTCGAAGGCCATGGTGACCACCGGGCCGTCCAACCCCATCATCCCGAGTGATGTATAGTCCTGGATAAGTTGAAAGTAGACCCGCGTCAGTTGGGAGAGATCACAGCGAGCGGTGCGTTGCCATACTGGTAGTGTGTCTCCAGCACGGACTATATGCAGGTCACTTGCGCGGCTGAGTTGGGTATCTGGCTCATAAGGCGTCGGGTCGAATACCAGTTCGACGCTAAGTTGGGGCGCTCCAGCGTCGCCGGAGTAAGTATAGGCCCGGGTAGTCGAGGGCCAGGCATCGATAGGAATCAGCGCATCGGAACAGGTTAGCATTGTCCCCAGGGTGCCATAAGGCGGGGTTGTTTCCTGCTCAACCGTGTTAAAGGGGTTGGGGATCCGATTGCCGAACAGGTCTAGCCAGTCTAGCGCCAACGTTAGCGGCGTTCCGATACCAAGGTAAGGATTGCCAGAAGGATCAAGCAGGCTGGTATCGCCCGGTACGGCATTGGTCAATGCCTTACCGGTGAAGCCGAGGGTCTGGCTGTAGTGATAAGGCGTATCCTCTGCCAGCGCTTGTCGCTTTAAAATCCGCGAGCGTGGCGTAGAACTCGGTTCGGCCGGTGGATCCTTCGGGCCGAAGGAGGCTCCCATCTGACTGGCATCGAAATAGGGCGTAGCGACGATCTGCGCACTGAGCAACTGATAAAGTTGCAGTAACGTGTCTTGGGTATAGGTTTTCAGGTCTGCTGTTGTCGGGTTTTCCGGGAGCTGCGGTATCGCACCGCGCTCGCGTTGTAGACTGAAGCCAGCATTACCGAGACCAAGGTTGGGTTTGGCCGCTAAGGCTAGAGGGTCGATGTTAACCACATCTCCAAAGAGCCCCGCCGTATTGCGCGCGCCGTAAATCAATGAGGCCAATGAAGTGTTGAAATAGCGTGCTATGTCGGTGAGCGTCGAGCCTGGGGCACCACCAATCTGGTAAGTGAAAGGTGGAAGGCGGAAAATCGACAGGGGAGCCACCGAAATTCCTGGATTCCAAGCCATAATGTCGGCCTTGGTTACGCCTTGGCCTGGAACGCAGCCAGCAGAGTAATAGTCGGCAAGCGTCTGTAGCGGGTCGGCTGTGGACGCCTGTTGCGGTGTCAATTGGGCAATGAGGCCGGAGATAGGGACATGAGCACCTGCGGTGAGCGTCTCCCTGGGGTTGGCCTTAGCCAGACCCGCCAAGTCGAGCCCATAGGCCGCAGTAATCTCGGAGAGTGTCAGGCCGGAGACATCGCCGCTGGGGGCTGGTGCCGAAGTGCCGGTTAGCTGCACCACCGAGGATTTTGGATCGATTGGTGCCGAGGTGACTAGGGCGTTCACTGCGTTGAAGACCCTTGTCGCCGATTGCAACGCAGCATCACGGCGTAAGGTGATCACCAGTGTCAGCGTCGCTGTACCGTCGTTATCGAATAAGCCCGTTGGCAGCCCAGAGCCGGTGACGAGGTTTTGATAGAACAGGAAACTACCACCTGAATTAACGGTACTAAGTTCCCACAGCAGCTTGATGAACTCCGCTGGGGCCATAGCGATCCCCGTCGGTGGTTCCTCGGCGAACTGGGCATTGGCACGAAATGCACCTGCCGGAGGGTTGGTCTCGGTGGAAAGGTTCGACTGTACGATGTAAGACAGGAAGTCAGACGGCGCCTGGCTGGTTAGCCCCGGTACGCCATTATTGATGTCGGCATAGGTCAGGAACAAGCCACTGACAAGGTCTTCGCCGATGCTTGCCATGGAGGTCAGTAATCGCTCCAGCAGTACCGACTCCCCTGGGTTGGGGCCAATAATCTCATAGGCATAAGGCGCGAAGTCCTGTGCTGGCGAGCCGCTATTCCCCGGCCCCGGCGGTACGATGTCATTGGCGTCAGGCCGCTGCGGTGCCTGATCAGCTGTTTGTGCTAATGCCTTGATGCGGAAGTCGATCCGTGTCGCGAAACTGTAGTCATCAATCGGTTGGAAGGCGGTCTTCTGCGTGGCCGGGTCTGTGGTGCCGACTTCCGGAATCAGCGGCGGCAGATAAGGTTGCATCTCGCTGAAGGACAAGCCCTGGGCTGCGAGCGCGGCCTGGTTTGCCTCAATGATCTGTTGTAGCGCTGGTGACAGTTCGAAAAGGATCGGGCTTGCCTGGGGCGCACTGGCTTGGTCGGCGACTTTGCTTTGTCCCGCCGGAGGCGCACAAACCGCTGCAAGCCCCGCGCTATCGGCGGTCTTCCATGGTACATAGGTCGCCATACCATAGCTGCGCGGTTCCAGTTCTGTCTCCGGTGTTATCATCAGCGCCTCGACGCGTGGCTTGTAGCCATTGGTGCGGGCGGTATCGACTACCTGGGTTAGCAAACCGGCTTGGGAAATGTTATCGAAACTTGCTGACGTGCTGCTGCCAATACTGATCCAATCGTAATCTGGCGTATCGGGGCGGCTAAGGGTGATCGTATAGTCGTCACTGCGGTTCGCCAGTGGTACCTGCTGGCCGGTCAACTGATAGAGGCTGTAAGCGGTTTGAGTATCCCAATAGGGTGCGCCGTAGAGAAAATCTTTTGGTAACGTGAGTCCTGGTGCCACCGGAAGCCGCATACCGTGCAACATATAGCGCGCAGCCATGCCGGCGGTTTGGCCGAGTGAGCCGGTGGCGACGATGGACGGCCAAAGGCTGTCCTCGGGGAGCACAGAGAGCCGCGGTACGGCGAAGGCTAGATCCGTGTCGGTTCGGAACAGATTCGCTTTGGCCATGGTACTGGCGGTCAAGAAGCTTTCCTTCGGCACATGGTAGCGTGCCAGGATCGTCGCGATGGTATCTTCATCCCTGGTCGTATAGGCAACATCGGGAACACAAGTCTGTACGGCTGCGGCGAGCAGTCCTGCTTGGGTGTAAAGCTGCGTCTCCTGAGCAAGCGCCTTGAGCGTTAGGCCCACACCTGCGGCGATAGCATTGAAGTCGTCGCCGGGCTGAGTGTTATAGACCTTATCGTTGAGCTCGACAGTGATTCCGGAGGCGATCAGGTTATTTTGGCTCCGGTTCTTAGTGATCAGGCTCGCCGGCTCAATGCCATAACGGCCAGCAATGGCTTGCAGCGTGTCACCCGACTGCACCATATATGGGATACTCGCCAGCTTAAGTGTCAGTCCCGCCGTCAGTGGATAGGTCATATTGGACGCGATCAAGTCTGCGGCATTGAGTTGATCAGCCAGCATATTATTCGCCCAGTTTACAATTGTATTGATCGAGGTCTCGTCGGTCAGCGGATAGGGGTAGTCATCGAAGACGTCGAGTGCCCGCTGAACCAGCTGCCTGGCCAGCAAGACAATGTAGTCGGTGAGTATCGTGGCTGCCATCGGCACTGAAGGGCTAGCGCTCTGGTCGAGTGTTTGTGTGCCATCGCCATCGGTCTCGCTATCAACATTGGCGGCCGTTTCGGCAAAAATTTGGCGTACTAACATCTGATAATCGGTGTCAGCACTAACATAGGCACTTAGGTCGATCGTTACTTCGCCAGTGTCCTGGGTAGGATCCGGCACGCTGAGGCGCAAAAATGGCAACGCCGGGAACAGCGTAGCGCCAGCATTGAGTGCCGATCGTCGCTCCTCGCTTAGATTGGCGTCGGGCAAACTGATCTTCACGGTGAAGTTTTCTGCCAGAAAGGCCTCAATCTGTGCAGGAGTGAAGGGTTCAATGTCAGGATCTGACAGGGTTTGCAGGATACCCTCAACCGCCGCACGTGACAGGGTGCCGGTGGCCGTGCTCGGCAGTGGCAGTCCGGTCTCATGCGTTACGCTATGCAGGATCCATGGCAATAGTTGGGCACAGAGCTTACCAAAGGAGGTGTCGGCGCCATCTCCCGCTGGGGATGTACCTTCAGTGGGTTGCTCTGGTGCATCCATTGAGAACAGTACTACAAGGGCACCTTCTTGCTGAGCGTAGCCAGCATTTTCCGCACCGAGAACCGTCATCTGGGTCGCTAGGGTGATCTCCAGAGTGTCCGGGCTTGCGGTGAGGCTTTGCTGGCGCTTCATACGCGCCAACCCTTGCGTGGCATCGAGGCGGAAAGCTCGGTGATAAATGCCGTAGTCGAATAGCGTGCGGGGCACAGGCAAACGACGCTGGCGCTGATAAGCGCCATCTGCAGTCACGCCAATAAACACTGCCTCGGGCAGTTGGCGTGATGGATCGTCCCATGGCGCCTGGCTATCACTGCCAATTGTCAGCTCTTCGCGAATCGTAGCCGCAAATGACAGGCTGATAGAGATAGAGAAGAGCCCGAGGTCGATTTTAACTTTGACCGAGACGTTAACCTCGGCGGCCAACATCAAGGGGATCTTACGGAAGCTTTCGTAGGTGATCTGGATATACACTTTCACCGTGATATCCAAATCAGCCTTGATAATTGCAAAGTTGATCGACCCATAGAGCCGGCCGATTAATCCGAAGGTGCCTGTCAGCTTGAAATAATAGTCACCCTGCACCTCGTTTGAGCTGCTGGAGCGGGTTAGTTGATAGGGGTGGGTTAGTTGATAGGGGTGCCAGGCCGCAAGCGTGCCCTCAATGATGCCGAAGATAGTGATTGAGAAACCGGCCTTCAGAATGCCGTACTCAACCGAGCGCCCGAGACCAATTTCTGCACCGAAGCCGAAGACGATGACCGGGTGGAAGGTACCTCTCGTCGTTACCGGTAGGTTCGGTGCGGTAGCGTTGGACAGCTTGCCGAAATAAAAGCCAGCAGAACCCAACACCGGAACACCATAGATGATTGCTTCAACTCTGAAAGATCGGCTGAAGTCCATATTTTTCGGGAAACCGAAGTCGATTAGGAAATCACCATTGGTGTAGATCTGGATGCCGATAACTGGCAGGGTGACCTTAAAGGCGCCAAAATCGAGGTTACGCAGAACCCCTGGCAGCGTGAATTCAATTTGATAAAGCCCGATATCGTCGGTGATACGTTTGTAGAGAACGTCGATCTCAAGACCATCTAAGACCTTGACCTTTTCCCCGTTGAGAGCAATGCGCAGGCCGTAAAGATTGGGATCGTTAAAGACGATCTGCATATCAACCGAATAGGTGTTCGTGGCCGGAATCTTAAGCACACCGAAGTGGAGCGCTGCCAACCAGTTAGAGGAGGGGTTGTAGTAGGGCTGTCCACTCTTTTGCTGGCTCGGATCGAACGGTATACCAGGGCCGTCGGAGGGCGGAATATCTGCCAGTGCTTTAATCACGGCTTTGGTGGAATCGAAAGCACCCGGGTCATAGATGGCCACCCGCTGACCGAGTGCCATCATGTAAAGATGGAAGTAGCTGTTCCCGCGCCCGGGAACATCCGGCATGTTCTTGACGTCCTGTCCTTCGCTCTCTTTGTTAAACAGCGGTTCATTCTCAAGACCGGGGATCTGCGTCTTACCATCGATCACCAGTGTGGTCTTGCCGTCGACCTGGCGGAAGACGAGACCATGGACAGTAAGGAAGCCCAGGTTGATCGATGATGGTAGCTTATAATGAGCGCTAATCCGGTTTTTGACGCCACTCTTCAGATCAAAGCTGATCGACAGCCCATCGAGTGAGATCGTATTGAGCATATCCCAGGGGCTCGACAGGGTGAAATAGGGATCGCCCAACATCTCCATCAGCGCCGTAACGAGACCGCCGACGGTCCAGCCGTTCATCGAGAAGGTGATGGTCTCTTCAGTGAATGAATATTCGGCGCGAAAGCCCTTCCAAGCCATCCACAGTACTTGACTGTACTGTTCGGCCGCGACGGCGTCACGCATTGCCTGGGTCATTGGCATCACAAGGCTCTGGACATCATTTTTGGCTGGGCCGAAACGGTAGCCGATCTCGACCGTGGCGCCGATGGTGTCGAGGGTAATGGTGCCAATGATCTGGCCGGAAAACTCCGTTCCCGCCTGACGGTTGCCATCATATTGCAAGCCGATGTCTGCCAGCGTTGCCACCGGGAAGTCTGGGGTCAGTTGGAAGTTCCAGCTAAGTTTTCCAGAGATTTTGTAAGACGATTGCTGCTGCTTTTCGGCAAGTATGGGAAGCGCTGCACGATACTGGGCATTGGTCAGTGCCCCGACCGGGCGCACGGGGCTTGTCCAGCCAGCGCCCAGGTGGCGGCCCGCCACATGCCTGGCTGGACGAATAAGCGCAGTGCTAGCCTTGTTGTCTTTGGGATTGGAAGAGACCACTGGGATTTCTGCATTCAGTGCAAATGCCTCGACGGTCAGATCACCGGGGATAAAATCTGGCAGTTGGTAGGCATCAAAAAATTGCCTCAGCAAATCGCTGATTGAGACCGGCTCCAAAAGAGCAGTGTCGAGACTCCAGACCGGCGGTTGTGCAGTACCGTCGTAGTCGACGCGCATAGAAGCAGAGAGCGGCCCAACCTTAACCTGGCCGTCGATGGAACCGGTGTAGACGGTCGCCCCCTTTTGATTATCCGTGCGGTTCGGTGTGCTGGCGCCGAGTTTAAAGGCCATGTTGCTGATTTCGACCAGCTTCTGCCCATCCGGTGTCTGGATAAAAGGCACGTCCAGCGAGGCATCTACGGTAAAGCCTAACTGGTAGGCTTTTTCACTGGTCTGAACGGCGATAATAATATCGGAAAATTCTACTTCTACGCCTTGTGGCATACCGATGGCGCCGCCGGTGACACCCATCAGGACGTCATTCATGGACGCCTTGCCATCGAAGTTGCCGTTAAAATTAAGATCCTGGTCGATCTGAATGCGGAATTCACCACCCGGCGAGCCATCCTTCTGGCGGAAAATGTCGGGGAATAACGTAAAGAGGGCGGAAAAATTGGCGAAGGTCTTGCTGGGTTTATCGCCCGCCATCTGCATACGCCAGTTGAACGAGAATGCTTGGATCTCGAATTGCTCGCCGGATGTTGGATCAATGAACAGCGGAATCGGTTTGCCCTGTACCGAACCAAGCTGGGCGGCGAGGCTCGTCACCCCCATTGTCGGGCTGGCTGGTCCGGCAATCTGAAAGCCCTGCATTTGCACGCTGGCGAGATATTCCTGCAGTACCGGCGGCACCGAGCGGAAATAGCTCTGGCCGGCCATCAGCGCGATGACTGCGCTCGGCGTAATCGGCTTGTCACTGTCGGCAGCCGCAATCGAGAAGGCGTAACTGTAACGGGCGCTGGTTCCTGACGGTGATTCGGCGGCTTTGGGAATCAGGCTACGCAGCAGCACAGGAATCTCTGTCCCCTCGTCGACGGACTGCAGCGTGACGACGGCTTCGACAAAATATTGCGGATTCTGGTTGTAGGTCTTTTCGGCAGCTTCCCCTTCTTCTGCCGGCAGCTCGCCTTCCACTGTTTTGACGACAAAGCCGATGCGGGGCAGTGACACATCAATGAAAAACAGCTTGAGGTCGCCTGCCGAAGGAATGCCAGCTGAGACATCCATTTCTGGAACGAAGGTGTTTTTAAGATCAGCCGAACTAAGCCTGACTGGTCCCGATAGCACTAGGTCGGACGGGTTCGGCAGGCCCTGGATCAGGTCGAGGATAAGCTTGACCGTGCTGGGCACCACAAAGTTGCCATACAGGTTCTGGCCCGTGGCCATGGGTACCGATGCCCCGTTGAAGTCTAAGGACTGTTCCGCCGTGGTATAGAAAAACCGTTGTTCGATCTGCTCCAATACGCTGTAGGGGTAGCCACTCATAGCGGTGAAGAAATCCTTCAACTGCCATTCTTGTGGCGCGACATCGATACCGAGAATCGGTGTATCGCTGTCGTTATCCTTGCCTATGATATAAGTCTGACTGGTCGGCGCGTTAAGGAAAGTCAGGGAGACCTCCGGGATAGAGAAGCTCCCGCTGGTTACTTCGCTGACCGAGGCGCGGCTGTAGGTGATCTCCAACCCGTTGGTATCGTCGCTAAGTCGGAAGGCAGCTTTTATGTCAGCCGTAAAGTTCTCCGGTGGCACCAATCCGGCGTTGACCCAGAAGGTGTCGTTGAGAATCACTGGGCCGTCTGGCGCATTGGCGAAGGCGTCGCGCAGCTTTTGGATCGGAGTTGGATCAGCCATGGGGGAGCTCCTAAATCGTCGCGATCAGCGCCATGTGGTCGGAGGTGGATATAATGCGGCCGTAGTTGTTCCACTGCCTAAGAATGGCTTGATCGCTGGCCTCGTTACGGGTCTGGTCGATGATCCGATCAGGCGGGTTAGCGTAGCGCTGATCTGCCATCTGTACGGGCCAAGTGTAAAAGCCTGCTGGAGCGTTGTGCGGCGGCGGATTAACCTGTGCAAAGGGCTGCGGCACAATGCCGTTCATTACGCTGACTTCACCCATCGGGCCGCCAGCGGTCATGCCGAAACGAACCAAGATATTGTCGTAGGAATAGTCGCGAACCGATGAAGAACCTGACCCGATGATGCCGTATCCAGGATAAAAGTCCGCCGTATTGCTTACATACCAATAGGTTGCTTGGGCTAGGGTGCGCATGTGGGTGGCGAAATAACCTGTGTAACCGCTAAAGGTTTGCGGATCGGTTGGGTCGTAGGGTACGGGGGCGGGGACTGTGAGCGCCATTTGATAGCCAAGACCGGTCAGGTTGACATAGGAAGCTTCTTGCTGAAGTTGGTGCTGGGCCGCATTTTGAATGTTCTCTGTCAAATTTAGATTGAAGTCGCCAAGCACAACTTTAACTTGGTTCGCCGTTGGAGCTACGGCAACTTCAGCTAGCTGCGAAAGCTGCTGAATGAAAGTGCGTGCACGCCCCTTGTTGGCGGGGCCATGTACAGCGAATAAATCAATTTGACGGATAACTGTACCGGTGCCGTCCAGTTCCCCGAATGAGACTTGATAGGGCGTGCGGTTATTTCCAAAATTGACCACGTTTCCGGCATTTGGATAGCCAGGGGCTACGTGGAATGTTGTATTCGCGGCGCAGATATCTTCCTGAGCACCCGCGTTTGGCAGTGTGGCAGGAACTTGCCGGTTGGGTAGCACGCCAGCAAACATACCCGGGTAGGCCGCAGTGGCTGGAGCCGGAATTTGGTTCGGATCTACGGCTGGGCCCTGCGCTCCAGGCCAGATCCTAGGGCCAGCGAAAGCCAAATGGGTACTGTCGTAGTAGACTGCAACGGAGTCAGAGACGCCCGTCTGTAGGGGCGGCACCAGCATCCAGTGGTTGTTTCCAGTTGCCCCGCGAATGATATCCAGAAGATCGGTTGCGCCTTGCCCACCCAAACCATCGTCAAGCAACCCAGGGATGTTGTTTTGGGGTTGATGGAGGGTTGAAACTTCTAGAATTACCAAAATGTCCGGCGCTATAGCGATTCCGCCCGGATGAATTGGCATGAGGTTTGACGAGATATAGGATTGATGGCCCAGGGACATTTCAAATGGTTTCACACCGTAGATCGGATCATCGTTAAAGCCGATTGCTTGCAGCTTGGTGATGTCGAACTGATCAATATTCCAAACCATTACCCGGGTCATGACGATGTCTCCTTGTCCTGCGGCTGATCAGGTGCGTGGCCTATTTGCTTTGCTGGAGCCAACAATTTTTTCTGAGCCGCATCCTTGTCGATATAGGCGGCGTACCACCCCAAGGCACCGCTGCCTGTTGGGTCACCGAATAGGAAGAAGTTAATTGGGCTGGAGGGCAACTTCGCCAACCCGAGGAAGGAGAGTGCGATATTGTTGAGCCGCAATACGAAAGCCCGTTGGTCAGCGGTTATGGCCTCCTGACGCAGCAGTAAGCTATCGATGGAAAGCTTCATGACTCCCTGAATGGAGAGAAGCTTGGCACCGGGCGCTGCGCCCGGCAGTTGCAGACCGACGAAGACCGCAGGGGCCGCCGCACCCTTGCCCGAGCTCGGCGCCCAGGCCAGTAGCATCTTTGAGGAGAAACCGGCAGCGGAGACTAGAGCTCCCGGCGTACCCATACTTACCGTATAGCTGATGCCGTACCAGGGGCCGGAGATTGCCTGAACTTTCGGCTCAATGCCCACGGGAAGGTAGCCAAAGTCGATTGGCCGCTTGTCTTCCGCACCGGCGATAAAGCCTGAGACGCTGAGGGCAAGATCCTTGAACAGGCTATGGTCGCGCGCCTTGCTAGCACCCGCATCCAACCCGAGCCGTTCGGTCTCAAAGGTAAAGGTCACCGCATTGGGCGCATCAATCGGCGAGCTCATAGCGATTTCCAGGCCCGAGAAGGCGAGGCCGCTCGGTGGGTCGTTGACCTCGGCACCCTCAGGCAGGCCGAAGGAGAGGAGGTCGACGTGACGAGTGGTATCGTTGTCGGCCACTGAAAGCTGGGCGAACTCGAAAATACCGTTCATTATAAAGCGGCTGCGGATAGTGCCGCTTTTATCCGTCGATAAGGTATTGAATACCACCCGCTGTAGCGCCAGGCTTGGCAATGCGCTGTTGTTCAGCTCGAACACATTGGTGTTGTTTTGTTCGAACACATAGACGGGAGTTGCCCCTTGGCGCTGGTAGCTGCCACGTAGCACCACCGCCGTCGCAGGCAGTTTACCAATTGAGCCGTAACCTTTGGTAACCGGCGACATAAACAACTGATTCATGGTGAGCTGAATACGGCTACGAAAGTCAGTCTGCGCGGCATTCTCGAACAGCGTCTGCAGCTGCAGCACGGTGAAGCCAAAGTCACCTTGGGTAGCGAGCGCCTGGGGCATCTCCGGATTGCCACCCGCAGCAACATAAGCTTGGTACTGGGGCAGTTGATAATCGATCAGGCCGAACAGGCTGCTTGGCACCTGCATGGTCACCTGGGTGCCGTCGACGCTCACCCGGCTGGCAGTTGCGCCGAAGTGATGCGCTTCGAAGCGAGAAAAATCGATGCCTGCCGTTAGTCCCTTGATTTGGTCGGGAAAGCCTGATGGATCCACCTTTGCCTTGAGGACGATAAAGCCTTGCCAGTTTGGATCCTGCACAATCCGGGCGAAGTTAGCGTAAAGCGTGTTGCTCCTTTCTTCTGCCTCTTTGATTCCTTCGTTTAGATAGGTTTGCAGATAGGACGAAAGCCCAGCCAGTGCAGTAGCGGCATCCCCCTGTCCAGTTAGCGAGAAGTCATCCACTCCGACCCACTGATTAGGATTTTTGACCCTTTCGGTCAATGCCCCATCGCAGTATTTTAGAATCAGGATATTGCTGTAGGCGGTAGTATTGAGGCTATCGCCAACCGCTGCCGTCATGCCCCAATCTGCGATGACCACATCACGCTCAAAGATAGCGGTGGCATTGGCTGGAGAAGGTTCACCAAGGTGCTTTGGATTGACGATGACGGCCAACAGTTGGTTGGTTTGGAAAAGGTTCTGTAAATCGGCATCGGGCTCGATAAAGCCAAAATCTACTTCGTCGGTTGCTGGCTTCTTCGCGTTCGACTTGGCCAAAAATATCTTCTGGTAGAGCGCCTCGGCCCCTCCCGCTGAGGCTGTGGCGATCTCGGCGTAAAGCCCCTGGGGGGTAGTCGATTGATGTGTCACATCGTGGGTGTTCGGTATTGCGCTGTTGTCCTTCGCCGCCCTAAGCTCGACCACGGCGCGGATACTGGACACCCCTAGTAGGGCTTTGCGCTCTGCACTCAGAATCTGGCTTTCGAAAGTACCGACCAGGTCGTCAGGGAAACCGTCGTTGTCCTTGGTCAGCCCGGCATAAGGTGCGAAGGGCAGCAGTAACTTTGCATTCGCTGGCTGAGCGATTGGCGACGGGGTTGGCAGCGGTGGAAGTACCGCAAGGGTGCCTGCTTTAGCACTTGCACCCGGAGCATATAGCGGGCTGCCTTGTGGCTGCGCTAGATAGGCTGCTGCACCTCTCGGGCCATTGATAATAGCGCCATGGCTAGTGGTGTAGTCTGTGATGAGCCGCTGCTTGGGCACGGCCGCGCCCGGATCGTCGAGACTGGCACTGGGGAAGGGGAAAACCGGCGCGTAGGCTGAGCAATTGGGTTGGAACTGTACCCGGTCGTAGGAGGCTCCGGCCTTGTAGGGGGTGATTTGGAGCAGCTCCGAACCGAACAGTCCAGGCAGTACCAGGCCACTTCCGTTAGTGCTGAGAGCATAGTCGCCGGCTGGCGCGAAATAGACCTTTGCAAATGGGCCATTAGCTCTATCCCGAGTTTGGAATACCAGCGCCCCGCAGTTTCTCACGGGTAAGTCATCTTCACCGTAACCACCTTGTGCCACCAGCCCGACCGGGTTGCCATGTTTATCACGAAACCAGCTGGCGATATCGGTACCGTCGGCAAAGCCAAACAGGCTACGGTAAAGGCCAATGCTGGGGTCAGAGAGTGCGCCAGTATTTAGCTTATCCAGGGGGTCGAGTGCGGCGGAAAAGCTGAGCGCGGGCAGTTCCTTGGTAACCTCGAATAATGGATATATTTGCCGCTGTTCAGCGCCCTTGCCATCAGCATAGAGATAGTGAAAGCCCGTCTCGAAATAGCTGATCGGACTCCACTTATTTGTCCGTGTCATTAATCCCTTAACGGTTAGACAGCCAGCGAGATCTCCCTGAAATGGAATGACCAGATCGCTCTCGGCCTCCGGTGCGCCGAAGCCATCGTCTGTGTTAAATGCAATCTGCTGCGCTCCGGATTGCCGGAATAGCAGCCCTTCGTCTCGCATCGTTAGCGTGACTTGGCGAGGGATCGATAGGGTAAGTTGGCCGAAATGTAAATTGTAATTGCTGGCTGTGGAAGTGGTGCTGAGGCCCTGGAAAAATGTGATTGTGGTCTCGTTTGGCGCTCCAAATGTCGGCGTTGCCGTGTCGGGCATCCACAACACCGCTGATCCGGTAAAGCGTTGCGGATTACCGATGCCGAACTTGTCATTCAGCCACTCCTGTACGGCAGTGATAAAGGTCTCAGCTTCAGCTTTGTTTTTTAGCGGTGGCGAGTCGGTCGAAAATAGGAAATAGCCCGCGTTGAAGGCTTCCGGCAAGCCCAAGGTGGCAGGGGGACTGCTATCGCCGCGGTAAATAAAGCCAACCCATCCAACTGTCTCTCTAGTTGGTTTTAGCGTATAGAGCGCGCTAGTGAAGTCTTGGGCAAAAAATGGCTCATCAGTCATGCGGATCTCCTTCGCGCGCTTCATCGGACACCCTTTGAGGGGCGGCGACTTGAGGCCAGGCGATGTTAGCCACCGAGGCTGAGACCTGTGTTTCCGGGGTGGTGGCGGTCTTAAAGAAACATTGCAGGAACAGCATGCCGGGCCCTATCTCGGTTGGCACAGCCAGGGTGATCTTCGCGCCCTTGGCTATGTGTAGGTTGCCGGCGCTGATCTCATCCGGGTAGACCTGCACCGGTGCGAGTTGGGTCGTCGTCATGGCGGCAACCGCGCTGCCTTGGAAGAGGAATTCGAAATTTGCCGTGTTGGCGGAGACTCCCCGCACAGTGGTATTGGCGGTGAGAGTAGCGTCGAGCTGGGTAACATAGTGGCCGACTACCGGCAGACCTTTGGCCTGCCAAGAAGCGATATCGCCTTTAAAGCAAAAAGTTTGCCCCGACTGCGTGGCGCTGACGTCGGCCTCCAAAGAAGAGAAATGCGGCGCGGCCTTAAGCTCAAGCTTGATTTTTCCCGTTGCAGTGGCTTCATCGTTGGCGAGATTCAGGATCAGCTCCGGCTCCGTATAACCGAGCAGGCGCTTGCCCATTTCTCGGCCAGCCAGTGCTAGCTTAACAACGACCTGGCCCATACCAGGGGCGACTTTTGCTTCAATGGTGAGAGGCCCCGCGGTGGCTTGATACGGGGCTAGGGCGTTGAAAAATTCAATCACCTCATCTGTGCTGAGTGCACGAGGACGCCCATTCAGCAGTTTTTCGGCTTGCGTCATGACTGCAGATCCGATCATAGGTCGATAAACCCAGTCCGTGCGCCAAGGTGACGACAGCGCTACGCAGAGACTGCGCAAAGACTACGCTCTGGCATTTGAGCCAAAGCGTAGGCGTTGTGGTTAGGATTAATTCGCTGAGGAAAGCGGCCAGCTCGCAACAAGGGCGTTGAAAGGCACTGTACTCGTGGCCGTCTTGATCTTTAAGTTTGCCGCTACCGCCCCGTTCTGCATTGATGTTGGTATCGTCAGCGTAAAGGTGCCGCCTTCTTCGATGGTGATAGAGCCTGCCTTAATTTCGAAAGGGGTTGTAATCTCTGGAGCAAACTGAGTCATGGTGCCCGACCATAGCGTCATCGATCCATAAATAATCGATACTGTTGCGTTCTGACGGGAATCACCGCTCACGGTGGTGTCGATAGATACTTCTGGGGTGATTGAATAGCTGAATTTCAGCGGCGCGCTTGTCATCAGTTCAGCTGTCAGAGTATCGCTCATGGTATTTTCTCCCTAATATAGGCATAAGTTAAAGATCATTTATATGCAAGGCGACGCACTACTTTAGTGGTCTAAGTAAGTATTGGTTCATGGGATGAAAAGTGTCAACGTCAATCCAATTAAAAAGTATTATTTTTTACTATTTATTTGGTTTTTTCATCTATGCTGTTGATTTTGTTTGAATTTTGTTTTTGTTAATAATAAGTGAAACATGCTGGTGATTGAAAGATCGTGATAATCAACAACTTAATATTTTTTCGGTATGGGATTTTATCTGCATGGTATTAAGTTATTGATTTTTGGCTTTGGACTTTCAGGTTGGTGAATAGTTAGCTTGTTAGTTAACCTTTGAGTTATAAGGTTGGGGCTATTGAATACGTCACCTGGCCGGCGCTGTGCCCTGACTATCTTGGAGTTTTCTTCAAGCATGTCTTAGTGAAGAGGCCTGATAGCAGGCGTTATGCGATGAACAGCACAGAGTTCGTGGGGATCCGTCAGCTTTTATAGACTTTTATAAAGATGTCCATATCGGTGGGGTAATAGTCCTTGCCGACATTGGGTGCAGCGCTGACACTCTCTCTAATGCTTCGATTCCCCGTTAGCGGAGAGAGACTGTGACTCGCCATGTTGCTCTATTTGCCTACCCCGACTGCCAACTGCTGGATGTCAGCGGCCCCTGGCAGGTGTTCGCCAGCGCCAATGCGCTAAGCCCCCAGCCGTTGTATCAGTTGACCCTGGTCGCCGATGCCGTCGGCCCGGTTGTCACCAACGGCGGCCTAGCCGTACATGCTACGCACACCTACCATCAACATACTCATTTACTGCCCCTGGATACGCTGTTGGTGGCGGGCGGCAGTGGCGTGATGCAGCAGCGTGAAATAGCCGCAGTAACGCGGGTGCTTTGTGAGGTCGCCCCAGAGGTGAGGAGGCTCGGCTCTATCTGCTCCGGGGCATTTTTGTTAGCCGCTGCAGGGTTGCTGGATGGCTGCCGCGTCACCACTCATTGGCGCCATGCACCTCAACTGGCAGATGAGTACCCCGCACTAAGCGTCGAGCCCGATGCACTCTATATCGAAAGTAACGGCCGCTACACCAGCGCCGGTGTAACGGCGGGGATTGATTTGGCGCTTTCGCTGGTAGAAGCCGATCACGGTGCTGATCTGGCCGGTCGAGTGGCCCGTGAGCTAGTGGTGTTTTTGCAGCGCCCTGGTGGGCAGTCGCAGTTCAGCGAGATACTGCGACACCAACAAGAGGCGGGGCCGCTCCGCCGCCTGCTGGATCAGCTCCACGCCGACCCCAGCGTAGATCACGGGCTTGAGAGCATGGCCGATCTGATGGCGGTCTCCCCGCGCCATTTAACCCGGTTATTTAGGCGCTACTTAAATACCACCCCCGCTGCTTATCTAACCCAACTACGCCTCGAGCAAGCGCGCTTGGCGCTGCTCAACGGGCGCGAAAACGTATCCCTCGAGCGCCTGGCACAACGCTGGCGGCTGGGCGGCGCGGAGCAACTGCGCCGCCAGTTTCAGCGCTACTACGGCGTATCACCCTCGGTATATCGCCAGCGTTTTGCGTCTACCCATACAGATGATTCTATTCAGGAGAGAGTTTCATGCCTTTAACCGTCACCCTATTGTCGCTCTGCCAGGCGCTACTGGTTACCGGTAATGTTTTGCTGATTGCCGTCTCGCCGCTGATTGGGGCGTCTTTGGCGCCAAGTGCGTCATGGTCGACCGCGCCGGTCGCCACCCAGTGGCTGGGGCTGATGTGTGCCACCATTCCCGCCTCGTTAATTATGGCCAGACTGGGCCGAAAGCGCGGCTTTATACTGGGCAATATTTTGGGATTGGTGGGCGCACTGGTTGCCGTGCAGGCGCTGATTGGCGAGCGCTTTGGGCTGTTCTTGCTGTCGACCTGGCTAATCGGAATCGGCATTGGCTTTGGCCAGCTCTATCGCTTTGCCGCGGTGGAAGCCGCCCCCACGCCGATGCGTGACCGGGCGATTGGTTTGGTGATGGGTGGCGGTGTGTTAGCCGCGTTTGCCGGGCCATGGCTGGCCAGGGTGAGCCGTGAGCTGGGTGAGGTGCCGTTTCTGGGCAGCTTTGTGGGCTTGGCAGCGCTCTACGCACTGGCGTTAGTGGTGCTGATGCTGACGCAACTACCGCCTGCTTCCCGCACCCACGGCGAAGGCAATGCACTGCCGCTGGGTAAGATACTCCGCCAGCCTGGATTTATTGTGGCGGTGAGCGCGGCGATGGTCGGATACGGCGTGATGAATCTGGCTATGACCGCCACGCCGCTCGCCATGGCGGGGGCTGGACACCACTTTAACCATGTTTCAATGACCATTCAGTGGCACGTGGTAGCGATGTTTTTACCCTCGTTCTTTACTGGCCATTTGGTCACCCGCTTCGGTGCCAAACAAGTCATTGTGGCAGGCTGCCTGCTGCTGGTGGCAAGTGCCTTGGTCGCTCAGTTGGGTATCGGTTTAGCCGGTTTCAACGTGGCGCTGATTTTGCTGGGCTTGGGCTGGAATTTTACCTTTCTGCCCGCTACCGGGCTGCTCACTGAGAGCTACCGCCCGGTGGATAAAGCGCGCACCCAGGCCGCCAACGAGTTTTTAGTCTTTGGCACCGCTGCGATTACTGCGTTGCTCGCTGGGCCCTTGGTCAGCGGCTTAGGCTGGGCGACACTTAACCTAGTGTTGATCCCTATCTCGCTGGTGCCCTTGGCGGTGCTGGTGTGGCAGCACCGAACCAAGCTGGCAAACGCTTAAAAATCCCCCGGCGCGCACTGCAGGCAAGTAAGCCCGAGCGCGCGCCACTGGGCGACCACGGCATCACGGTCATCCAGCACCAGCCAAGGCGTAAAGCCGTCGCTGCGCATTTGATTGAGTAGCGCGGCTTTTACTTCTTCATCATCTACATGGTCATCGCCCTCAGGGCGCAGGTACATGGCATCAAAGGGGATAGTGTGGCGCTCTAGCCAGCGTTGGGTATGCTCACGATGGCTGTCGGGGCGACCGCTACAAATCACGATCTGCTGGCCTTGGGCTTTCAGTATCTTGACCAGCTTGGCCACCGCTTCGATCACCGGCGCTTCGGCCATATGGGCAAAGAAGGGCTCCCACTGTTTTTGGCTGCCCAGCACCCAGTCACTGACCTGGTGGGGGTGAAACTCGGCTAAGGTGCCGTCAACATCAACAATTACTGCGGTCATGCAAAACTCCCTAAGCTGGAAAGGGTGACTAGACGTGAATGAGCAGATAAACGCTGGGCAGTGCAGAGGCGCTCGCCTAGTAGTCCATGCCAGGCATTCAATTCGTTATTGGCCAGCTGGGTAAATAGCGGCACCACTTGAGTGGCGCCCAACTGATCGGCAAGCGCCACCAGGTGCGACGCGCGTAGGTGAACATTCCAGCGCTGCCAGCTGATTTGGTCTGCCGCTAGCTCGGCGCGGCGATCAGGGGTCAGATAACCGGTGTGGAGCAGGTGGTGGTCGGGCCACTGTTCCGGCGTATCACTGCGATCGCACATCAACATAAGGGTTGGCGAGTAAGCGTTCTGCCGCGCTAAAAGTGAGCGAATCGAGTGGTCGAGCCCAGGCCGACGCAGTGTTGCAGGCAGTGCCAAGAGCGCGGCCAGGTTGTCGCGAATCACCGGGTCGATGGCGAGCGTTAACTGCCGCCGGTCAGCCTCTTTCGCCAGCCAGAGTGCCATCTCCAGAGCGCGGCCGGTTTCCGGCACCGGAAATGCCAGCGGCTGATAAAGATGCTCACTAATGGCCTGTACACAATGTGCTTGGGGTTGGTCGTAGCTGCCGTAGGAGGCATCCAGTAGCGCAATAACCGCTTTCGGCGGAGTATCAAAAGGAAACAGTCGCGACTCAAAACAGGCGTCGCCGCTATAGTAAACACCGCCCCCTACCGCTAAATGTAGCCACACACCGCCTAGCGAGTGCCCCGCTTGGCCGGTGGTAACAATGATGCCTTCCACCTCTAGCGTGCCGCGTTCGGGCAGTGGGTGCCAGGGGCGGTTGTGAGGCAAGGCATTGGCTACCAGTGGTGTGCAATAAAGTGGCACGTTCTCCGCTAGCTCGGCCACGCCGCCGATATGGTCGATATGGTCATGGCTGATCAGTACGGCATCCACATCCAGGTTGTTCGTCCAAGTAATGGTGTCATCCGAGTGGAGTGCACCGCCTGCATCTAGCAGTAGGCGTTTTCCCTGGGCTTCTACCACTATCGCAGCAGGCCCTTTGGCGCCTAAACCACTGAGAATCTCGATATTGACACTCATTGGTCGGGCTCCAGGCACCAACCCTGCTGAAGGTCGACGACAACCTGGCTACCCAGGTCAGGCGCGGTGTGGTGGTAGGCCAGCAGTGTTTCCCCGCTGGGCAGGCGCAGTGCGAGCTCATAGCGCTCGCCGCGGAAAATCACGCTTTCCACCTGTGCGGCAAGCTGGTTATGAGTGGGAGTCGCGGTGGAAAGGGGGGCTGCGCTGATCTGAATATGTTCCGGGCGAACCAGTACCGTTTGGGTGCGCTCGGGCTCGATGGCGTTGAGCCCGCGCATTAGGGCCGCGCTCTCAAGGCGCTTTCCAGGGTGACCGGCGGCGACCTTTAATTGGCTGCCCTGGCCGATAAAGCCTGCTACCCAGGCGGTTCTCGGCTGCCTGTAAAGGGTTTCAGGGGCGCCCCATTGAACCAGCTTGCCCGCTTTCATCACGGCGATTTTGTCTGCCAGCGCCATGGCTTCGGTTTGGTCGTGGGTGACATAGACCAGCGTGGCGCCAGTGCGCTGATGAAAATCGCGGAAGCTGTGCTCCATGGTGGCGCGCAGGTGCCGGTCAAGGTTGGCCAGCGGCTCATCCAGCAGCACCACCGAAGGGTCGCTGACCAGGCAGCGCGCGAGAGCGACGCGTTGGCGCTGGCCTCCACTGAGGGCCTGGGGCATGCGATCGGCGTAGGCATCGAGCTCCACCAGGGCCAGGGCCTGCTGCACCCTGTGGTGGTACGCTGCCCCGCGCAGGCCGCGTAGCTTGACCGGGTAGCCGACGTTGTCAGCCACGCTCATATGCGGCCATAGCGCATAGGATTGGAACACCATGGCCATATTGCGCTGTTCAGGCGGCACATGGGTATCGGCGCTGGCCAGGGTGCGATTGGCTAATTGAATCGTACCATCGTTGATCGTTTCAAAGCCTGCCAGCATGCGTAGCATGGTGGTTTTGCCACAGCCACTGGGGCCGAGCAGAGCGACAAACTCGCCTGGATTGATCGTCAGCGACAGCGCATCAACTGCCGTCTGCTCGCCAAAGCGCTTGGTGACACGGTCGATCGTTAGCCCTGCTGTGTTTAACCCTGATGTGTCTAGCTCTGCCATGGAATGACTCCTTTGGGTAAACGCGGCGCCAGTAAACTGAGTGTCAGCATCAGCGAGGCGACCATGATCACCACCAGCACTGACACCGCAGAGGCCAGCACGCTTTCGCCGCCTTCGTCGAGGTTGAAAATCAGCACGCCGAGGGTTTCGTTACCGGCGCTCCATAGCAGGGCTGACACGGTCAGTTCGTTGACCGCCAGCAGAAACACCAGCAGGCCGCCTGCAAACAGCGCGGGTGCGACCAGGGGTAAAATAATGCTGCCCAGGCGCCGCCAGGGGCCTGCACCCGCGAGCTGTGCCGCCTCTTCAAGGGAAGGATCCAGCTGCGCCAGGCTGGCGGCGACGGGCTTAACGCAGACCACCAGAAAGCGCGCCAGGTAAGCGATAAAAATCAGCCCCAGGGTGCCGTAGAGCGCCACATTGATAATCGGCAGCGGGCGAACAAAGAGCAGGATGCAGGCAATGGCCAATACCACGCCGGGAAGCGCATAGGGAATCTCAATGGCACTGAGTACCACACCCCGCCAACGTTCCGGCAGGCGCTGTAGCCGGTAAGCCAATGGCAGACTGAGCAGCATCAGCACCACAGCCGCGCTGCCCGCCAGCCACAGACTGTTGTTCACCGCTCGCCATGTGGCGCCTTGGCGACCCACCACTTCGGCGTAAGCGTTCAGGGTGGCGGTCTCGGCGTTTAATGGCACGCCCATGGCGGGTACCAGCGAGCTGATGATCAGGGCAAGCAGCGGCGCGACCAGAATAATCAGTAAGATCCCGACGAGCGTGGCGGTCATCAGCGAGCGCCAGCTTCCCAGGGTGAAATCATGGGAGCGCCCACTATGGCCGCCCAGCCCGAAGCGGCTGCGATTCATCAATTGCTGCTGCAACGCCACTCCGGCCAATGCCAGTAAACCAATCAGCAAGGAGAGCGCAGCCATCTCTGCCAACACCCCTGTGCCAAAGTTGGCCATACGCTGGTAGATCAGTGTGGGCAGTACGTAATAGCCTGCGGGAATACCCAGCATGGCGGGGATGCCGAAGTTGCCGAGACTAGAGATAAACGCCATCGCGCCCCCGGCGATCAAGCCGCTACGGGTCACGGGTAGAATAATATGACCCCACACTTGGGTTTGTTTGGCGCCGCTAATGCGAGCGGCTTCAATAAGCTCTCGGGGTAGCGAAAGCAGACTGGTGCGCAGGGCTAAAAACACCAGCGGTGCGCTCTGGATGCCCAGCAGTAAGGCGATACCTTCAGCGGAGTAGAGTGGTTGCGGGCTGCCCAGTGGTGGCGCCAAGCCAATGCTTTTCAGTAGCGGGCTGGCCGGGCCAAAGAGCTGCAGCCAGCTCAAGGCGGTAACCTGGGGCGGAATCATCATCGGCAGCATAAAGCAGAACACCAGCCACGCTTTGCCGCGCACATTGGTGAGCGTGATGGCAAAGGCGAATAGACTGCCCAGCACCAGAGCGATCAGCATGCCGAGCCCCGAGGTATACAGGCTATGCCAGAGTGCTCGCCAAGTGCTGGCACTACTGAGCACCTGCCACAGCGGTGACTGGCGGCCCTGAGCAAGATCGCTCAACGCCTCCATCAGCAGACGCAGGCTAGGTGCCAGGCTCAGCAGTACAATGGCGATCAGCAGGCTTGAAAGCAGCCAGCGGTGCTGGCTGCCGTACTTGTTGTCGTTGCCGGTCTTGTTGTCAAAGATGAGAGCGGACGTCATGATTACCCGCCGAAGAGGTCACTAAAACGCTGTTTAAGCTCTTCTTCCTGCGCTAATGCCTGCTCGGCATCAACCGGCATCAGGGTAATGCTATTGCGCTCGGGGAAGCCTTCCGGTGGGGTAACGTCGTTGTGAGCAGGCAGGTAACCCTGCTGGCTGACCAGTTCCTGGCCCTGCTGGGAAAGCACGAAATCAACAAACTTTTGCGCGGCACCGACATTCTCTGCGCCCTGCATAATAGCGACCGGCTCGGTTACCGCGCTCACGCCCTCTTCCGGAAACACGAATTTGACCGGCGAGCCTTTGGCGGCTTCACGAATCGGCAGGAAGTCCACCACGATGCCGTAGGGCTTGGTGCCTGCGGCTACGGCGTTAAATACGCCACCATTGCCACCTTGTGCTTCGGTGCGATTGTCGTGCAAGGCGTCGTAATATTCGGCGCCTAATTCTGGGTTGGCACTAATCGCCGCCATATGTATCAGCGCCGCGCCGGAGTAGAGCGGGCTGGGCATAGTGACCAACCCTTCGTAGTCAGGCCCCAGCAGGTCTTGCCAACTTTGCGGCTGATGTTCGGCGCCAGTGTTATAGACAATCCCGGTGGTGATCAGCTTGGTGCCGTAGTAGTAGCCTTCCGGGTCATACAGGTCGGCGTCATAGGCCTGGCGCTCATCGCTTAGGTAAGGCTGTAAATGGCCCTCCTGCTTGAGTGATTCCATGGTCATGCTGTCGGCAATCAGCAGCACGTCAGGGTTGCTCACCCCGGCCGAAAGCTCCGAGCGCAGCCGTGTCATCAAGCGCGTGGTACCGTCGCGTACCCACTCCACTTCAATATCGGGATAGGCTGCTTCAAAGGCGTCAACGGTTTGCTGTGCATCGCTATTGGGCTGGCTGGTGTAGAGCGTTAGCGTTTCGTTCGCCGCTACCTGAGCCGAAAGAGAAAAGCTGGCTACCGCGACGGCAGTAGTAAGGGCAGATGTCGGAATAGATAACAGGGGGCGCTTCAACATGGGTAAACCTCCAGTGAGTGAACCCCACCTAAGCTACTGTCATCTGCTTACAACAAAGTGACACTATGCTTTCGTTCAACATTTTGTGGCTTTCGTTTGCTGCACTTTTTGCTTTCGTTGTGCCGAGAGGGGTTATGCGCCAGTTCGAACGTCGACAACAGCTGTTACAGCGAATCCACTCACAAGGGCGCCAGTCGGTAGACAGCCTGGCAGGCGAGTTTGGGGTTTCTGTGCAAACCCTGCGTGGGGATATTCGCCACCTGGCTGATAAAGGCCTGGTGCTGCGCCGCCAAGGGGAAGTGCTGCCGTTTCCCGAGCAGGAAAATATCGGCTACGACCAGCGTCAGATCGTTAACGTGGCGGGTAAACGGCAGATCGCGGCGCGGGCAGCGAGCTTGGTACAGGATCATCAAGCACTGTTCTTAGGCACGGGCACCACGGTTGAGCAGTTGGCCGATGCGCTGAGTGATAAGCAAGGCCTGCATATCATGACCAATAACCTGCATGCGCTGATTAAGCTGTGCCAGTTGAGGTGTGAGTTAGTAGTAGCCGGTGGGCGAGTGCGTCGTCGCGACCAGGATGTGATTGGCGGCGATGCCTGGCGCTTTTTTCAACGCTACCGTGCCGATGTGGGGATTGTGTCGGTGGGGGGAATGGATAGCCATGGCCAGCTTTATGACTACAACGACGACGAAGTGATGGCCCGTGAGGCGCTGTTGGCCCATGCCGGTTATCGCGTGTTAGTGCTGGATAAAACCAAGTTCGACCTGCCACTACGCTGCGCCGCGGGTCAACTGGGTGATTATGATGCCGTAGTGACCGATGTACCGCTGCCAGACAAACTACGCAGCCCCTTGGCTGCCCAAGGCGTTCGGTTTTTGGGCTAACGGTGCACGCTTCTCGTTACTGCTATGCTGATAGATTGCTAGTGCCGAAGCGAGGAGTGCGATTATGGCAGGTGGATGGGCAAAAGATGGCGCCGAACAAGAGCAGATGGAAAGCACGCTAGAGGATGCGGTGCAGCGTGCGCGTAGCCAGTTGCCCCGCGGCGAAAGTCTTGAGGTTTGCGAAGAGTGTGGCAATCCCATTCCTGAACCGCGCCGTAAAGCGATTCCGGGCGTTAGACTGTGTGTGGTGTGTCAGGGTGAATTGGACAAAAAGCAGTCGGCCTATAGTGGCTACAACCGTCGTGGTAGTAAAGATAGCCAACTGCGTTGAACGGGCTTGTGTCTAAGCGTCCTGGTCGGTGTCCGGCAACTGCTTAAAATAGACATAGCGGTGAAGGCGAATTGCTGGGCGAATCAGCAGTTGGATGCTACCTATCACAAACAGCCACACGCCGACAGTTTGAACCGCACCCTGGTAAAAAAAGCAGACACTGCCGATCGTAAACCAAATGCCCAGCATAAAATCGTTGATCATGCTAAGCACCTCATAGCGTTGGTGCACAACGAGTTCGCGATGCCCAATGATGAAAGTCCAGTCGTTAGTCACCGGATCCTGTTGGCGCTGCATCATTAGTCTCCTGGTTGAATGTTCAATTAATGAAAATTGGGATGAGTTTCGTTTAACATGTGTACCAATATTCATTTTAACTAAACGCTATTGTGGCACACTATCGTCGTACTCAAAGGTAGTATTAGGCTTCTGATATTCATTGATGATACATGAAAGCCACAAGTAACCGGGTGAGGCATTGAGGGCGAGTAATGATCAATGACACGCTGCTGACAGCGGTGGAAAATGAGTTGCGTAGAGGGCCTTGGCGGTTACGTTTTGCTGATGAAGTGGAAGCAAGGTTTGAAGAAGATACTCAGCGCCAACGTAGCCGTAGCATGGTCATGGCAGGGTTGATATCGGCGATCATCTACTGCTTGTTTTTGATCAACGACCACAGCTTTCGACCGGATACTTTCGCCACAGCGCTAGCGTTAAGGGTGGGGGTAATGCTGCCTTTTGGTATGCCAATTCTGTGGTGGGTTTACCGTGGTGTGTCTCCAGCCCAACGTGAAACGTTAATGGCGAGTACGGTGATCGTTGCTACGGTGATTTCATGTTTGATCTTGGTGGAATCCACCGTTCCTTACTCTTACCTGGATGTTTTCTCTTTCGGCCTTATTTTGCTGGTGGGTAATATTGTTTACTCACTGCGGTTTAACTATGCCTGCGTCTCATCTGCCATTTGTATATTTATAATACTGCTTTTTGTTCTATCTTATGACCCCATGCCGCCAGAGGCGAAGCGGCTAGCAATATTTACTATTATCGCTCAGACGCTGTTTACGTTAGTGGCCAACTATCGTTTCGAGCAGAGCGAGCGAACCTCCTACTTGCATGTATTGAAAGAAAAGCTCCGCGCTGGCTATTACTTAAAAGATAACCAGGAACTGTCGCGCATGTCGGTGACTGATCCTTTAACCAATCTTGCCAACCGGCGCCAGTTCGATACGGTTTTTCCTGTGCGCTGGCAGGAGGCTACCGATAAAGGCCTTTGTTTAGGGCTGATGGTGATCGATATCGATCATTTCAAAGCTTACAACGACTACTATGGGCATCCTCAGGGTGACGAGTGCTTGCGCCAAGTCGCTACTGCCATGCAGGCCAATAGCCGTGATGCCGATTTAGTGGTGCGTTTTGGCGGTGAAGAGTTTGTAGTGCTAATAGCCAATGCATCGCCTGAGGCGGCAAAACCGGCGGCCGAGCGCATTCGGTGCAACGTGGAGGCCTTGGAAATTCCTAATCACGGTGTCTCGGCGCAAAGCGTTGTTACCGTTAGCGTTGGCGTTGCAGTACTCTACCCGAAAGTTAGCCTTGCCCCAGCCGAACTATTATCCCAGGCAGATGACGCGCTTTATGAAGCCAAGCGGCAAGGCCGCAACCGTGTATGGGTGGCTAGTGCGATTGATTCATCATCTGGCGATAATGCTATTGATGGCTTAAGCGTATCAGCCTAGTCGCGGAGATTAACGGGCCAACTGGCGGCTAGCCAAACACGTAAACGTTTGTGAGGAGAGAACTGTGGAGATTGATCAACATTACCGCGCGCTAAGCGTTGACACTCTATCCCAGCGGCTTGGTGATGTTGAGGCGGTGGTTAGACGCGTGGGCGAAGAACCCGCGAGCTGGGACATTCGCGAGGTGGGTGACGGCAACCTCAACCTAGTGTTTATCGTCTCCGGTGACGCGGGCAGTGTAGTGGTTAAGCAGGCGCTTCCCTATGTACGTATGGTCGGCGAGAGTTGGCCGTTGCCGGTCTATCGTGCCCACTTTGAGTACTACGCCTTGGTGCGTCAGGCCAAGCGTGCACCGGGCATTGCCCCTGAAGTCTACTACTTCGACAAGCCCCAGGCGCTGTTTGTGATGGAGTATCTGCACCCCCACACTATCTTGCGCCGTAAGTTGATCAACGGTGAGCGAGTCGCTCGACTTGGCGAAACCATCGGCAAGTTTTGCGCCCGCACGGCGTTTCGTGGCTCAGAGCTTTCGCTGAGTAGCCCAGAGAAAAAGGCGGATGTGGGGCTGTTTTCCGGCAATGTGGCGATTCCTGCCATTACCGAATCACTGGTATTTACCGACCCTTATTACGGCGCTGAAATGAATCACCACACCCCGGAGCTTTCACCGGTGGTGGACGAATTGCGTCGTAACGCGCGTTTAAAGGCCAGAGTACAGCGGCTGTTGATGAAGTTCACCGCGAACACCGAAACCATGCTGCACGGTGATCTGCACTCCGGCTCGATCATGGCCACGGATACCGACGTGCGGGTCATTGACCCCGAGTTTTCCCAGTACGGGCCGATGGCTTTTGACCTGGGAATGGCGGTGGCCAACTCCCTGATGGCCTACTTCAGCCAGCCCGCTCACCGTCAAGAAGGTGAGCTTGATGAGTATCAGGCGTGGATCCTTGATGTGGTCGATGCGTGCTTTAGCCACTTTGATGCCGAGTTCCGCCACCTGTGGCAAACCGAGCGGACGGGCATTCTGTTTCCCAAGTCGCTATTTGAAGAGCAGGGCAACAGCGCAGATGATGCCTGTGATGCACTGCTTGAAGAGATACGCCTGGATGCGCTGGCCTACTGCGGCATCGAAATGCATCGCCGTGTTTTATCACTGGCCCACAACGCCGATTTCGAAGAGATTGAAGACACCGCGCTGCGCGCCAAGCTTGAAGCGCGCAATGTGCTGATGGGCCAAACGCTGATTATGGAGCCGGAAGCCTATAGTGACCTTACCGCGCTGGTGGATTTAGCCAGGGCGTATAACCAGCAAGAGGTGCTGTAAGCGGTTTACAGGGGAGTTAGAACGAGCAGGTAGGGCCGGAACAAACCGTAGCGGGGGTCTTTCGCCATGGCCGGAAATGGCTCCATGCTATTCCGGCATTCCCGCCATCCCTGGCGGTCAGATGGCGAAAGTAGCGCCCAGGGATGGGTTTACAGCGCCCCCGCGTAGGTTTGTTCCGGCCCTGCCTAGGCTTACAGCAGAACTATTTAAAGCTGATCCAGGCGATCGAACTTCCCGGCGATATCGCTTTCGGTCCAGTGGGGTACCCAGCCTTCCACATTATCGAAGAAGCGCAGCGCAGTGAATTCTGGCGCAGGGCCCATATCGAACCAATGGGGCGTGTTGGTGGGTACGCTGATCAGGTCATTGCGGGTGCACAGCACCTGATACACCTTGTCATCGATGTGCAGACAAAATAGCCCTTGTCCTTTGACGAAGAAACGCACTTCATCTTCATGATGGCGGTGCTCGTTTAGGAACTTCTGCCGCATGGCGTCTTTGTCTGGGTGCGTGGGCACCATATGCAACACATCAACGGTTTGATAGCCGCCTATGGCTTTGACGCGGTCGATGTCGTCTTGATAAAGCGCCAAAATATCTTCCTGGGTGGCGTCGTCGGCAATTTCGCCCGGCGCTGCCCACCGCTCAAACAGCACGCCCACCTTGTTTAGCTCAGCGCTAATCTGCTCGCCGTCGGTGGTGTTGATCAGGGCATCGTTCGGGTTCTGATCAGCAAATACTTTCAGTTGCGACATCGTCGGTTCTCCTAAAGCGCAATTTCATCAAAGCGAGTAACGCAGGCATGGGTGTTGCCAGGCTGGGTGCCTTCACGCACCAACTGCAGGGTTTGCATGCCTGCCTGTTTGGCGGCATCCAGTTCTTCGACCACGTCAGACAAGAACAGCACCGCTGCCGGCGGCAGGTCAAGCTCGGCGACAATGCGATGGTAAGCGGCAGCCTCACGTTTATGGCCAATATGGGTATCAAAGTAGCCGCTAAATAGCGGGGTTAGATCGCCCGCATCGCTATAGCCAAACAGCAGCTTCTGCGCCTGCACCGAGCCGGACGAGTAGACGTACAGCGCCTTGCCCGAGTCTTTCCACTGGCGCAGGGCAGGGGCTACATCGCTATAGAGATGGCCTTTAAAGTCGCCGCGCTGGTAGCCATCGGCCCACACCATACCTTGCAGTGCTTTCAGCGGAGTAACTTTTTGGTCAGTCTCGATCCAGTGCAGCAACTGGTCGATCACTGCCTCAAGTGGGGCGTTAGGGGAGCCCATTTCGCTGCGTACGGCATCAATTTGCTCGGCAACTGCAGGTGTGTCTGCATTCGCACGTAGAAAGTCGGGCAACTTGGCGTGGGCGTAGGGAAAAAGCACCTTATGGACGAAGTTAATGTCCGTGGTGGTGCCTTCAATATCGGTCACAATGGCGTGAACAGTTGAATTACTCATTTAAGGCTACTCATTTAAGACCAGCGACTCTCTTCAAGAACACAGGCAAGTAAAAACTCAATCGCTTCCAGGTGGCGGCGACAGCTGGCAATACTATCGCCCACGGCATAAATGCCGTGCCCTGCGACCAAAAAGCCCCAGGGCATCGGCCAGCCGAGGCGCACATGCCTGGCTAGCTCCACCATATCCTGTTCGTTAGGTATGACCGGTAATCGAATAGTAGCTTCGTGGGTCACATTGCCTGTCAGCGCTTTTTGCATTTCAAAGCCGCTCAATTCGATCCCTTCCGGAAAGCGCCGCGACAGTACGGTGCTGGCTACCGTATGCACGTGCAGTACACAAGCAATCTTCGGTTCATAGCGATAAAGAGCTGCATGCAAGTCGCTTTCTGCGCTCGGCTTACCATCACCTGATAGCACCTTGCCATCCAGGTTGCAGAGCAAGAGGTCATCGGCCTGAATGCGGGTTTTATCCCGCCCAGAGGCGGTGACAAGATAGCCAGCCTCGGTACGGGCGGAAAAATTACCGCCGGTGGCTGGAGTCCAGCCTTGCTGCGCCGCCCATGAAATGGCGTCCAGCAGTTCAGTTTGTAGCGTCATCATAGGATCTGCGTCGCCTCTTCTAGTGGCAGCCATTCTATATGATAAGCTTCGCGGCTGATAAGCCGTGTAGCTGTTCCGATCAAGTGCTCAAGGAGTCCATCGATGCCTCATCTTCAATCACGCAGTTTGCGGATCTATGCCGACCACCTTGAGTATTTGGATCAAACCCAACTGCCCCAGGCGGAGCAGTGGGTGCGCTGTGACTCGCCAGAAGAGTGGCAGCATGCGGTGAAAAACCTGGCGATTCGCGGCGCGCCATTGATTGGTTTGAGCGCCGCTTTCGTGCTGGCCCAATACGCCGCTCGCCATCCACAAAATGATTGGCAGTTGGTAATTGATCGCTTACGCGCCACGCGTCCCACTGCAGTTAACTTAATGTACTGCCTGGATGCCATGGAAGCCTGCTTTGAGCAAGGTGCCAACGCCCTGGCCGAACGTGCCGCTGAACTGTTTTCAGAAGACCACGCGCTGTGCCAACGCATGGCTGAGCGGGGTGCTGACTTGCTGAAAACGGGTGACCGTGTGCTGACCCACTGCAATACTGGCGCGCTGGCGACCGCCGGGGTGGGGACGGCCATTGGTGCGCTGGCAGTGGCCAAGCAGCGCGGTGTAGAGCTGCATGTGTTTGTGGATGAAACCCGCCCGCTGCTGCAAGGTGGCCGCTTAACCGCTTGGGAGATGGCCGACCTGGGCATTCCCTACCAGTTAATTACCGATAGCATGGCTGCCAGCCTGATGTCAGCGGGCAAGGTAGATAAAGTGATGGTGGGCGCCGATCGTATCTGCGCCAACGGTGACTTCGCCAATAAAGTGGGTACTTACATGCTGGCGGTGATCGCCCACTACCACCAGGTGCCTTTCTATGTGGTGGCTCCCTACACCACTGTTGATCCCGCTTGTGCCACTGGCGCGGACATTCCTATTGAACAGCGCGACCCTGCCGAGATCCGAGGCGTCGCTGGTGCCTTTGGTGAGGTTACCTGGGCACCCGATAATGCACCGGTATGGAACCCGGCCTTTGACGTCACTCCCGCCAAGCTCGTGACGGCTTGGGTGTTGGATACCGGCGTATTTGATGCCGCCGCGATAGCACGCGGCGAACACTGCCTGGGGCGCGGCGAAAATTAGGAGCGAAAGTTAATCGCTAGCCCAATAGCGTTAGCTCATAGACATGGCGGATATGCTGACCATCCCAGTCATAGCCAAGATGCCGTCCTTGCCTTGTGGCGGAGAGCACGGGCGGCCGTAGCACAGCGGCACACTCGCCTTCAGGGTCTCGAACGCTAGGGTAAACGATGCCGTCCGTGTGTTCCTCCCAGGCTTTTCTCCCCAAGGTTTGCCCAGCTGCCCAGCTGCCCAGCTATCCGGTCTGAGAAGCGTTTGGGCCGCATCCTGTCGGCGTAAATCAATTAGTTGGCCCGTTAAATCCGACAGATAAACACGCTGCTGAAGCATCATGGGCGGTTCGTTTGACTCCCCCATAAAGCGCTCTGCGTGGTAAACGGTTTCGGCAATGGCGGTGGCTTCGGTGAGTGTGCAGTAGTAGGCGCCAAAGGTGCCATCGCTAAAACGCGAACCGGTCGCGGGGAAGTGGCAGAAGGCCGCCATGACGGGCGTCCAGCCGGGGCCGTAGCGACGGTCGTCATCACGAACCAAGTGAATAGCTCCCGCTTCCTCACGTAGCCTTGCGGAGGTTTCACCCTCCAGCTCGTTGAGTAAGTCCCAGTCATCAGCGTTGCTGTTGACGCCTTCGAATAAATCAATGGGAGGGAAACGCGAGGGAATAACGCGGTAACTGGGCCGCCACGTAACGTTGCTCAACGGGAATGTCACGCATGCCCCCCACCACGCGCGGCATCCAAATGCTGGCGAACAACGTAAAGGTCGGAGACTTGTCCATTTAACAGACGCTCCATTGGTGTGTGGCCAGCAAAAAGAGGGTTACGGTTGGCTCGCTGCAACCAACTGTTAGCCGCTTCTTTATTGGGCAACAGTATATGCAGTGCTTTGTAGATGCCGAGAATCAACGACATCCGCTCCAGATGATTGGCATCCAGGCGGGCACTTTCTGGTGCTTGCTTCCAACGCCGATAGGTGGAATCAGGCACCCCGAGTAGCAGAGCGGCTTCGTTCTCTTTCAAACCCCATGCGTGTGAAATGTTGGGGTAGGTGCGCATCGCAGCGGCCCCCATTTCGCGGCGCTTGTCGGCGGTTTTGTGCTGAATAGCCATCTATTTTCCTCCTCACTTATGTATAGATTACGCCAAGTGAGCGATTTTTGAAAATATTGGCCATTTGAGCTTAATGAAGTCCGGTTCGTAAAAATGACTACACAAGCGGGCGCTGGAAAAGCAGGTCGGTGGACTCCATGGCGCGATTACGCGGGCTTAACTGTTTTACTCGGTTTCCTGATGCGCCAAAATGATGTCCAGAAAGCCCTCGCCGTAATCCGCCAGCTTGCGTGCGCCGATGCCGGAGATCGCGCCTAGTGCCGCTAGGTTTTGGGGTTTCTGCTCGACCAGTTCGGCCAGGGTGGCGTCGTGAAAAATCACATAGGCTGGTACGCCCTGGGCTTCGGCCAGTTCCCGGCGGTGCTGTCGCAGGGCTTCCCACAGCGGGCCGTGGCCCTGCGGGGCAGAGTCGCCTTTGCTTCTCCGTCGAGCGGTTTTGGCTTTGCTGGGTTTGTTGCTTGGCTTGCGCAGAGTGAGGCTCTGCTCGCCGCGCAGCACCGGCTTGGCATTGGCAGTGAGCTTGATGCCGCCGTGGCCCTCCATATCCACGCTTAAAAAGCCGCTGGCAATCAGCTGGCGAAAGAGCGCTTTCCATTCGCTGGCCGCGAGCTCTTTACCAATGCCGAAGGTGCTGAGGCGGTCGTGGCCAAAGCGGGTGATACGTTCGTTGCTTTTGCCTAGTAGCACATCCACTAGGTAAGTCACGCCGAAGCGCTGTTCGGTGCGGTAGACACAGGAGAGCGCCTTTTGCGCCGCCACGGTGGCCTCCCAGGTCTCGGGTGGGGTCAGGCAGTTGTCGCAGTTGCCGCAGGGTGCGTCCAGATGATCGCAAAAGTAGTGCAACAGCGCCTGGCGGCGGCAACTGATGATCTCACACAGCCCCAGCATGGCGTCGAGCTTCTGCTGTTCGATGCGCTTTTGATGGTCGGCGGCGCTGGAGTCCTGCTGCATCTGGCGCAGCGTGATCACGTCCTGAAGTCCATAGGCCATCCAGGCATCGGCGGGCAGGCCGTCGCGCCCGGCGCGGCCGGTCTCCTGGTAGTAGGCTTCGATACTCTTGGGCAGGTTGAGGTGGGCCACAAAGCGCACGTCCGGCTTGTCGATGCCCATACCGAAGGCGATGGTGGCCACGACGACCACGCCATCTTCACGCAGGAAGCGGGTCTGGTGGTGCTGGCGCTGCTCGGGGGGAAGCCCCGCGTGGTAGGGCAGTGCCGTCAGCCCCTGGCGCTCCAGCCAGGCGGCGGTCTCCTCCACCTTGCGCCGGGAGAGGCAGTAGACGATACCCGCCTCGCCGTCGTGGTGCTCGCGAATAAAGCGCAGCAGCTGTTCCTTGGCGTTGCCCTGATTCTCGGCGATATGGTAGCGAATGTTGGGGCGGTCAAAGCCGCTGTTGTAAAGCGCCGCCTCCTGGAGCTGCAGATGCTCCATGATATCGCCCCGGGTGGGCACATCGGCAGTGGCAGTGAGGGCGATGCGGGGCACCTGGGGAAAGCGCTGATGAAGCTGGGAGAGCTGGCGATACTCGGGGCGAAAATCGTGGCCCCACTGGGAGACGCAGTGGGCCTCATCAATGGCGAACAGCGCAATTCGGGTCTGCTCCAGCAGCATTTGCATACGCGGCGTGGCCAGCCGCTCGGGCGCGATATATAAAAGGTCCAGCTCGCCTCCCCGCAAGCGGTTCTCCACCTCGACCGCCTCGTGATAATCGAGACTGGAGTTGAGATAAGCCGCCCTGACCCCGTTCTGCTGAAGTGCCGCCACTTGATCCTGCATCAGCGCAATCAGCGGCGAGACCACAATCGCGGTGCCTTCGCGCAGCAGTGCAGGGATTTGATAGCACAGCGACTTGCCTCCACCGGTGGGCATTAGCACCAGCGCATCGCCTCCGGCGATCACATGCTCAATGATAGCCTGCTGCGGACCGCGAAAGCTGTCGTAGCCAAATACTTCCTGCAGTACCTTGAGGGCTGCCGGGTGAGGGTCGCCGTGCATCAATGCTCTCCTTGTCTCGTGCTTGAGAGAGAATTGTCGCACGAAAACTCAAGGAATTTTGCCTAGCGAATCCCCGCACGCAGAAACGACTGAACGAACTGGCGCTGGAAAAGCAGGAAAGCCACTAACAGAGGGGCGATGCTAAGTAGCGTCGCGGCACTGACGGTGGCCCAGTTAACGCCGGTTTCGGGCGCGGAAAATACCCCTAAGCCTACCGTTAACGGGCGACTCTCTACCGAGTTGGTCACCACTAGCGGCCAGATAAAGTTGTTCCAGTGGTGGCTAATTGAGACCAGCCCGTAAGCAAGGTAGGTGGGCTTGGCGAGCGGTACGTACACCTTCCACAAAATTTCCAGCCAGTTGCAGCCTTCGATGCGTGCGGCGTCTTCCAACTCTCGGGGGATAGTTTTAAAGGTTTGGCGGAGCAGAAAAATACCCAAGGCGCTGGCCACGTAAGGTAAGCCAATCCCGGTGATGGTGTTGATCAGCCCCAGCTCACTGGCGATGCGGTAGTTCTCGACAATCAGCACTTCGGGGAACACAAAGAGCTGAATCAGCACCAGCATAAACAGAACGTTTTTGCCTGGAATCGGGAAGCGTGCAAAGGCAAACGCTGCCAGGGTACAGACCACAAACTGACCGATCACCACCCCTGTTACCAGCGCAAAGGTGTTCAAGTAGTAGCGGGCAAAGGGCGCTTGAGACCAGGCGTTAGTGAAGTTCTCCAGCGTCAGCGGGGCGAAGAACTCAAAGTTCACCATAAACTCGCTGGGGTGAAAGGCGGCCCAAAAGGCATACAGCAGCGGAAAAATCCAAATAATCGCCAGTAGCCACGCGGCCACTGTTTCCAGTGCTGGAATTGAGACGAAACGGGAGCGGGGCGCATAGGTAGTAGTCGACTTCATTGATAGTGCGTCCTGCGATCTAAAATCGTGAACTTAAGCGTGGCCACTACCGCGAGCACCAGCAGAATAACCACCGTAATGGTGGCTGCCGTGGTGCGGTCAAAGAACGAGAACGCATTCTCGTAGACGTAATAAAGCAGCAGGTTGGTGGCGTTGTTGGGCCCGCCCTTGGTCAAGATAAATAAGTGATCCACGACCCGCACCGAGTTAATCAGCGCATTGATCAGCACAAACAGCGTGGTGGGCATGAGTAGCGGAAAGGTGACACGCCAAAAGAAGCTCCAGCGGCTAGTGCCTTCTAAGTCAGCCGCCTCTTTCAACTCGGGTGGCATGCTCTGTAGCGCCGCCAGGTAGAAAATCATAAAAAAGCCGGCTTCTTTCCACACCGACATCACGATCACCGAGCTTAACGCAACGCTTGGATCGCCCAGCCAGTTCACCCCGGAAAAGCCCAACATGCCGAGCAGTTTATTGAATAGGCCAATCTGCGGCGCGTAGAAAAACATCCAGATATTGGCCGCGGCGATCATGGGTAGAATCGTCGGCGTAAAGTAAGCCATGCGCACAAAGCCTCGCCCGCGAAGCTTGCCATTGACGAACAGCGCCATACCCAAGGCCAGCGCGATAGACGTAGGAATCGTACCGACGGCGTAGATTAAGTTGTTACGGGCTACTTTCCAAAACGTCGGGTCATCGAACAACACCTGATAATTTTCAAGGCCTACGAATTCAGTGGGAGCACCGCGAAAGCCGGGTAAAAAAAGGCTGTTAATGACCGTTGTCACGGTTGGTAAATAAGCAAACGTCGTCAGCAGTACCGCAGCGGGCAGCAGCAGAAGCGCGCCATAGAGCTGCATTTTGCGGTGGTTAGTGAATGACATAGAGACGTACCGCACGTTGGAAAAGCCGGGGCATGCCCCGGCGAACAGTCAAATGGCTAACGATTAGCGGGCGTAGCGGCGCAACACGCTGTCGGCTTCCTGCTGCGCCTGGCTAAGCGCTTCTTGCGGCGTCATTTGACCGGTGAGTGCCGCCTGCACGGCGTTATCCAAGGCGCGGCGAATACGGCCACCCTGGTAGGTGGAAAGCTCCGCCGTGCCATGTTCAAGCTGGTCGCGGGCAACCGCGGCGGGTGGGAACTCTTTCACATAGCTTTGCAGCGCGTCGGTTTCGTAGGCGGCGGGGCTAACGCCCATATAGCCGGTTTCAATCGACCAGGCAGCGGCTCTCTCGGGAGCGGTCATCCAGCGAATAAAGGTCATCGCCGCGCGCTGCTCTTCTTCAGTGGCATCTTCAAAAATGTAGAAGTTGCCGCCGCCGGTAGGGCTGCCGCGCTGGGTTTTCATCGGCAGCATGGCGACGCCAAAATCAAAATTGGCTTCGCTGCGTACGGCGGTCAGGTTGCCCGTGGTGTGCCACATCATTGCCGTGGACTCTTCCAGGAAGTTCTGGCGCAGGGTGCCCCACTCAATGGTGCCGTCAGGCATGGCATTGTGCTCGGTGGCCAGCGATACCCAGTACTCCAGCGCTTCAACCGCTGCGGGATCGTCAAAGTAGACCTCGGTGCCATCTTCGCTCATTAACCGATGGCCGTTCTGAAAGGCGAAGGCTTGGAACATCCAGTAGGGGTAGCCAGTCGACGGCACCATCACGCCCCACTGCTCGCCGTTGGAGGCTTCGCGCACAGTCGCCGCCATCTCGGCCATCTCTTCCCAGTTTTCCGGGGGTGTTTCGGGGTCTAGGCCAGCGGCTTCAAAGGCGTCTTTGTTCCAGAACAGTACGATTGTGGAGCGCTGGAAGGGGATGCCGTAGGTTTTACCGTCCAGTTGGCCATTTTCCATCAGCCCTGGGTAGAAGCCATCGAGCCATTCGCGCTCTTCATCGGTTTCGATCAGGTCGTCAAAAGCGACGATGGCATTCTGCTCAATCAGCTCGTATAGATCGATGGAGAACATGACCGACAGCTGCGGTGTATCACCCGCTTCCATCGCCGACATGGCGCGCACGCGGGTGTCGTCGTAGTTACCGGCGTAGATCGCTTCCACATTGATATCGGGGTATTCGCTCTCAAACTCTTCCACCAGATTATCAACAACGTCGGTGAGTGCACCGCCCACCGCGACCGGGTAGTACATGGTCAGATCGACGCTATCCGCGTTTACCTGGGCGGCGCTTAACAAGCCCGCTGCCAGGGCGGTCATTGCAAAAGGGGTACGCAAACACATAAGAGACTCCGCAAGTGTCAATACTGCTGTCAGTGTTGGAAAGAGCCCACCGCCGGTGGACGAGGAACGCTTCGAGATGAGTTGGGAAATGGGGGCGGCGTCAGGTCATCCCGCCGCAGGCCTTCGGCATCGAAAAGGTGTGTATTCTGTGGAGTCCAATAGAGGCTGCATGGCTGGCCTGTCAGTGCCTGCTTGCCGCTAAGCCGCACGCGTAGGGTGTGCGATCCCACCGCGACATAAGCAATGGTGTCCGCTCCAAGATACTCTTCACTTAATACGTTAGCGGGTACGCCGGAAGCGGGTGCGATTCGCAGTTCGATATCTTCCGGGCGGATGCCCAAGTGTCCACCAGCGGCATCCAAGGGGGCTACGGGGGTACTTGGTTCGCCTTCGATAACGGCGCCATTCTCACCGGCCACTAGGGGCAGCAGGTTCATGGCGGGGCTGCCAATAAAACTGGCGGCAAAAGCGCTAGCGGGGCGGTTATAAAGCTCGTCCGGGGTGCCGTCCTGAACTATTTTGCCGTGCTGCATCAGAATCACACGATCGCCCATGCTCATGGCTTCCACCTGGTCGTGGGTGACGTAGATAACCGTCATATTCAGGCGGCTTTGTAATGCTTTGATTTCCCGGCGCATGTCGCTGCGCAGCCGGGCGTCCAGGTTGGATAGCGGTTCATCCATCAGGCAGATCGGGTGTTCGGAAATAACCGAGCGCGCCAAAGCAACCCGCTGGCGTTGACCGCCGGAAAGCTGGGCAGGTTTGCGGTTCAGATAATCGGTTAAATCAACCAGTTCGGCCACCTTGGCTAGCCGCTCGCGCTGCTCGGCTTTGGGTACCTTGCGGCTGCGCAGGCCAAACACGATATTGTCAGCCACACTCAAATGCGGAAACAGCGCGTAGGACTGAAACACCATGCTCAGCCCACGGTCGCCGGGCGGCAGGTGTGTGACGTCGCGCTCGCCGATATGTATACGTCCGTTGCTGGCCTCTTCCAGGCCCGCGATCATGCGTAGCGTGGTGGATTTACCGCAGCCTGAAGGGCCGAGCAGAATGACAAATTGCCCAGGCGTGACATCGAAGGAGATTTCATCGACGGCAGTGGTCGCGCCCCAACGTTTAGTGACGCGCTCCAGGCGAATACGCGATTGGTTTGACATAGCACACACATCACCGGCTGTTGGTTGTTATTGGTTCAGCTTGTGTTGAAGGTGTTGCCGTTTCATGACACTTACATGGATGGTTGATGACACCCGCTGTGTCAAGATAAAAATTCACTTGGTCACTTTAATGCCATAGCGCTGAAGCCTGCGCACCACACTGGATTGGCTGATGCCCAGCCGCTCGGCAATGGCATAGGTGCTGGGGAGTGTGTTGCACAGCTCTTCAAGCGTTTCACGCTCCAGCCGCGCTAGGTACTGCTTGAGGGTTTCCTGGGGCTCGAGTGCTACTGCCGACCTTGCTGGCGAGGCGCTCGGCAAGTTGGCCGGGAACTGTTCGGCGTGAGGGAGTGCGGCAGGCTCTTCGATTTGATCGGTGGGGCTGGAAAGCCAAGCTCTCTCTAGCCAGTTCTCCAGCTCGCGGACGTTACCCGGCCATTCGCTGCCCATCAGTGTCGACCAAACGCGGGTATCAAGAATTTTTTGCCGCCCGTAGCGCTGGTTGAGCCGGTTTAAACACGCTTCAACCAGGTCGGGGATATCCTCCCGGCGGTCACGAAGTGGCGGCAGGGTGACCGGGATCACATTGAGGCGGTAGTAAAGATCCAGACGAAAAAGTCCTGCTTCTACTTGCTTGCCCAAATCCTGGTTGGTCGCCACGACCAAGCGAAAATTGACTTTGCGTGATCGGGTGTCACCCAGTCGGGTCAAGCTACCGTCCTGAATCACCTTGAGCAGTTTGGTTTGCATTAGCAGCGGCAGCTCGCCTATTTCATCCAAAAACAGCGTACCGCCCTCGGCCTGCTCTAACAGCCCGGCTTTGCCCTGGCGGGCGGCACCGCTGAAAGCGCCGGGCTGGTAGCCAAACATCTCGGACTCAAACAGATTCTCTGGAATCGCCGCGCAGTTAACGTCGATAAAGGGGCCGTCACAGCGCTGGCTCCAGCGGTGTAGCTGCTTGGCAAAGGCGGTTTTACCCACACCTGATTCACCCAGCATCAGCACATTGGCATCCGAAGGGGCGACCCGCTTAAGCAGCAGCGCAATTTCACGCATCACGCTGCTACGCACCTGCAAATTGTCCAGGGCGTCATCCAACGCCTGCTCTTCCGCGTCTGGCGCTGCCTGACTGCGCTTTAAGTGTTCGCTAAAGCGTTTTTGCAGCAGCGCATATTCGTCCTGCAGTAACTGCAAGTCGGTTAAATCCCGCGAGCGGCTGATAATGCGCTCCAGCTTGCCGTCGACGAATACAGGATAGGCTTCGGCAATCACCCGGCGGCCTGTTCCGGTGACCTGCATAAGCTGTGCAGGCCGGCGGGTGCGCATCACTTCCATGGTGATGGAGGGTTTGAGCACCCCGGCCGCTTGCAGTTGCTGCACACTGCTGGAGAGCAGCTCTTCTCTGGATACCCCGTAAACCGCTTCTGCTCCTGGGCTAATATCCACTATTTGCCCATCGCCACTGACGATAAAGAAGTGGTCGTTTGCGGTCTCCACAATGGTTCGCAGCACACGCCTGTCTATTTCACTCATCGCAGCCAACTCCTCTGAGTGATTCATTTATGAATCTTTGATACAAAAATGAATTAAAAAAGCCTCTAGTTGATTCATTTTTGCATCGTTTGGTCGCTAATCCCACCACTTTATAGGCATCTACGACTTGGCATGGTCTGTGCAATGACTTTAGAAGAGTAGTGAAAAGAGCTAGGCCAATACCTACACCGTGCTCACCGCCAAAAATATAAGGAGATGTGTATGTCGGAGTTTAATCAGCCCTTGGGCGGAAACACCATGCCGCGCTTTGCAGGCCCTGCCACCATGATGCGCCTGCCCACCCAAGAGACAGCCGAGGGTTTGGATGCGGCATTTATTGGCATTCCCATGGATATCGGCACTTCAAACCGCCCCGGCACGCGGCTTGGACCACGCCAGATTCGCGATGAGTCGCGTATGCTGCGCCCTTACAATATGGCGACCCGCGCCGCGCCCTTTGAAAGCTTGCAAGTGGCCGATATCGGTGATGTGCCTATCAACACCTTTCATCTGCCGAAAAGCGTCGACATCATCACCGCCTTTTACGATGGCGTACTGAAACATGACTGCATTCCGCTGACCCTGGGCGGTGAGCACACCCTAACGCTGCCTATCCTTCGCGCCATGGCCAAAAAACACGGCCCGGTGGGGTTGATTCATATCGATGCTCATGCCGATGTCAATGAGCACATGTTCGGCGAGCCAATTGCCCACGGCACGCCGTTTCGTCGTGCCCAGGAGGAGGGGTTGCTGGCCCATGGCAAGGTAGTGCAAATCGGCCTGCGCGGTACCGGCTATGCCGCTGAAGATTTTGACTGGTGTCGCGACCAGGGCTTTCGTGTCGTGCCCGCCGAAGAGTGCTGGTATCGCTCGCTAGCGCCCTTGATGGCCGAGGTGCGTGAGCAGATGGGCGATATTCCGGTGTACATCAGTTTCGACATCGACGGCCTGGATCCTTCTGTTGCCCCCGGCACCGGCACGGTGGAAATGGGCGGGCTGACCTCTAGCCAAGGATTGGAGCTGGTTCGCGGTGCCGCTGGGCTGAATATTGTCGGCGGCGACCTGGTGGAAGTGTCACCACCTTATGACCCCAGCGGCAACACCGCGCTGATGGGCGCCACGCTGCTGTATGAAATGCTTTGCGTACTGCCGGGCGTTAAACACAGCGAGTGACGCCGACCAAATAGCTAACAAAGAAATAGCGACTAAATAAAAAAGTACTGACCTAGCTACGCCGCCAGCCACCTCCAAGAATCACTTCCAATGGGTGACCCCTATGTCGTATAGCAACGTTAAATCGGAACAGCCGACCTCGTCGGCACCGATACCCCGCGCGCACTTACTGAAATTTATCATTCCATCGCTAATTGGGGTGCTGCTGTTTCTCGTCCCTTTTCAAGTGGGCGATACCATTAACATCGGCATGGGCCTAATGGCCGATAGCCTGCAAACCCTGCTAGGCTCGGCGCTGCCAGCTATTGCGGTAGTGGTACTCTGCCTGTCGGTGGTAGCGACGATTTACGCCAAGCTAGCTAACCCTGCCTGGGCCAAAAAAGGCATGCTGCACGAAATGTTTCATGTCGGGCCAGTGTGGTTAGTGATGCGCGTTTTAGGCGCGCTGTTTGCTGTGATGACCTATTTTCAGTTTGGGCCAGAGTTCGTCACTGCGTCCTTTACCGGTGGGGTGATGCTCAATGATCTGGCGCCGGTACTATTAACGTTCTTCTTCTTTGCTGCGCTGCTGCTGCCGTTTCTAGTCGAGTTTGGCTTTATGGAGTTCATCGGCAGTATGGTACGTAAGCCGTTTCGGGTGATTTTTAATTTGCCGGGACGCAGCGCTATTGATGCCACCGCCTCATGGATGGGATCGGGCACCGTCGGTGTGCTGATCACCACTCAGCAGTACGAGCAGGGCTTCTATAACCGCCGCGAAGCCTCGGTCATTGCCACCAACTTCTCCGTGGTGTCGATTGCGTTTGCGCTGCTCGTCACCAGCTTTGTCGATATCAACCACCTGTTTGTGCAGTTCTACTTTACGGTGGTGGTTTCCGGGTTGATCGCTGCAGTGATTGTGCCGCGCCTGCCGCCGCTGTCGCGCAAATCCAATGACTATTACGAGCCCGTGGGCTGCCAGTTGAGCGAAGAGCGCACTGAAAAAGTGGGTCTGTTCCGTTACAGCTTGATTCAGGCCACCAATCGCGCCGCTGGAGCTCCCGGGCCCCGTGAGCTGGCACGTTTGGCGCTCCTCAACGTGATGGATATTTTCCTTGGTCTACTTCCCTTGGTGTTTGCCATTGGCACGGTGGCGCTGATTCTGGCGGAATTTACTCCGCTGTTTACCTGGCTCTCTTACCCCATGGTACCGGTGCTTGAGCTGCTGCGGATTCCTGAAGCAGAAGCGGCAGCGCCCGCCACCCTGGTGGGCTTTGCCGATATGTTCCTGCCCGCGGTGCTGGCGACCAATATCGAAAGCGAGCTTACCCGCTTTGTGATTGCCTGCCTGTCGCTCACCCAACTGATCTACATGTCGGAAATCGGCGCGCTGCTGCTCAAGTCAAAAATTCCCATCAAGCTCTGGGAACTGGTTGCCATCTTCCTGCTGCGTACCGCCATTACGCTGCCAATCATTGCCTTTATGGCCCATACGTTTTTCTTTTAAGGGGCCGAAACGATGACCAATAAAGCGCAGAGCCAGCAAGCCCCCATGACCTGTGCCGAACTGCTGATCCGCCTGCTGCGCGATACTTACGGCGTGCGGGCCCTGTTCGGCATCCCAGGCGTGCACACGGTGGAGCTTTATCGCGGGCTGGAAGGCAGCGATGTGCAGCATATAACCCCACGCCATGAACAGGGCGCTGGGTTTATGGCCGACGGCTATGCCCGGGCCAGCGGTCAGCCGGGGGTGTGCCTAATTATCACCGGGCCGGGGATGACCAATATGGCCACCGCCATGGGCCAGGCCCTGGCGGATTCGATCCCCATGCTGGTGATTTCAAGCGTTAACCGTCGCGATACGCTGGGCATGGGCCAAGGGCGATTGCACGAGCTGCCCAGCCAGCAACAGATGATCAGCGGCGTGGCGCGATTCAGCCACACGCTGTTGGACGCCAATACACTACCCGAGGTGCTGGCCCAGGCCTTTGCCGTGTTCAACGGCGCGCGACCGGGACCGGTGCACATCGAAATCCCCATCGACCTGTTCAATGCACCGGTGAAAGCGCCGGTGAGTTGGCAGGCGCCTAGGCTCTATCGGGCCGCGCCTGATCCAGAAGGGCTTACCGAAGCCGCCCGTTTGTTACATGCGGCGAAACAGCCCCTGGTGCTATTAGGCGGTGGCTGCGTTTCAGCCCCAGAAGCAGCGCGAGCATTAGTAGAAAATCTTGATGCCCCCACGGTAACGACCATTAACGCCAAAGGGTTGCTAGGACGTGACCATCCGCTGGATTTGGGCGCTAATGCCGCGTTGCCCGCAGTTCGTGAACTAGCCGCCAATGCCGATGTGATTCTGGCGGTGGGCACCGAGCTTGGCGAGACCGACTACGATGTTGTGTTTGATGGCGGCTTTCATCTCAACGGCACGCTGATTCGTATTGACCTCGACCCTGAGCAGCTGGTGCGCAATCAGCGCGTAACGCTGGGGCTAGTCGGCGATGCCGGGCGTAGCCTTGAACTTCTTCTTGGCTACTTCCCTGAGCCGCTATACCGCCACGGCAAGGCGCGAACCGCGGCCGTATTGAGCGCGCTGAGCCTTCACAACGACCCGGCCTTTAGCGACTTTGTGCCGCTGTATGCAACGCTTGTCGAGCATCTACCCGAGGCCATTCTGGTAGGCGATTCCACCGCGCCGGTGTATGCCGGTAACCACCTGGTCAGCCAGCCAGCGCCCAGGCGCTACTTCAATGCCTCAACGGGCTACGGCACATTGGGCTATGGGCTGCCGGCGGCGCTGGGCGCACAGCTTGCGCGAGCGGATCTGCCGGTGGTGGCACTGGTGGGTGATGGCGGGGTGATGTTTACGCTCTCGGAAATGGCAACCGCCGTAGAAGAGCGCCTGCCCGTGGTGATTGTGCTCTGGCACAACGCCGGTTACGAAGAGATTCGTCGCTATATGGATGCCAATGGTGTTGCGCGCCTGGGCGTGGATATTCAGGCGCCCAACTTCCTCACCCTGGCCGAAGGCTTTGGCTGCCCCGGCGTGCTGGTAGAAAGCCCCGCCGAGTTTGCTAAGGCGCTCGCCAACCGGGAAACCAACGGGCCTCTATTGATCGAAATTGACGCTGCTGCCTGGCAGCGTGCGTGCGCATTTTCTGACTAGGATATTTCCATGCAGTCACTCAGCCAGCAACTTATCAATCAACAATTCATCGACAACCAGTGGGTGCCCTCGGCGGGCACCCGACTGCTCGACGTGATGAATCCTTACCGCGAAGAGCGGATTGCCCAGGTTACGGCAGGTGACGCCGCGGATGTCGACGCCGCCGTCAAAGCTGCAAAGCTGGCGCAGCCCGCCTGGCAGGCGCTGGGCGGAACCGCACGGGCTAAATACCTTGAGGGGTTTGCCGATGCACTGGCAACGCGCCGAGACTCGATTATCACGCTTTCAGCGACCAACAACGGCAAGCCGCTTGCAGAAGCGGAGATCGATCTAGACGATGCCATTGCCTGCTATCGCTACTACGCCGGGCAGGCCAAGGCACTGGATGCCCGCCAGGGCGAGTTGGTTAGTGTGGAAATGGAGGGCGTTGAGGCGCGCACTTATCACGACCCCGTGGGCGTCGTGGGGCTGATCGCGCCGTGGAATTTCCCGCTGGTGACCAGCGCCTGGAAGCTGGCGCCCGCCTTGGCGGCCGGTTGTGCCGCGGTGCTTAAACCGTCCGAAATTACGCCGCTCCCCGAACGGGTGCTGGCAGAAATAGCCCTAGAGATTGGCCTACCTGCTGGGGTGCTCAACCTTCTAAACGGCGACGGTGAGGGCATCGGTGTACCGCTGACCAACCATCCGGATGTGGATAAAATTTCCTTTACCGGCAGCAACCGCGTCGGTGAAGCGGTGATGCAAGCGGCAAGCGCCCGTACCGCCAGCGTTTCTCTGGAACTAGGCGGAAAGTCACCGATTCTGGTGATGGAAGACGCCGACCCCGCCCAGGCCGCCGACTGGGTAATGGCCGGTATCTACTTCAATGCTGGCCAGATCTGCTCGGCAACCTCGCGTTTATTGGTGCACGAAAACGTGGCCGAAGCACTCTACACAGCCCTTGCCGAGCGTATGGATGCGCTGACGCTGGGCGACCCGCTTGCCGAAGGTACGGATTTAGGACCGTTGACCAGCGCCAAGCAGCGCGACGCCGTGCAGCGCTATCTGGATCTGGCCGAACAGGAAGGGCTAACGGTCGTGTGCGATGCGCAACACCGCACGTTGCCCGCTCAAGGCTACTTCCTGGCCCCCACGCTTTATCGCGATGTACCGGTGGAAAGCCGCTTGTGGAAGGAAGAGATTTTTGGCCCGGTGCTCTGCGGACACAGCGTGGCAAGCGAAGCCGAGGCGGTTCAGCTTGCCAACGACAGCGTCTTTGGTCTGGCAGCCACGGTGATTAGCGGCGACCCCGAGCGGGCAAAACGCATTGGGCGGCAACTGAAAGCGGGCAGCATTTGGTACAACAGCGAGCAGCTGGTGCTCCCCGAAACCGGCTGGGGCGGCTTCAAGCGCAGCGGCATTGGGCGTGAACTAGGCCCTTGGGGGCTAAGTGCTTATCTGGAAGTGAAGCATGTGATTGGGCCTGCCTAACGCTTAGGCGTGAGCTTTAGGCATGAACTTATGGCATCGCATAACGCCGAGTCGATTTCCCGGCTTTTACCACCTGCCCCGGCACATCATGGCCGATAAGGTCGGGAAGGGTGGCGGCGACTTCAAGCAGTGCATCCAGATCGACACCGGTATCGACGCCCATGGCTTCAAACATATGCACCAGGTCTTCGGTGCATACATTACCGCTAGCGCCGGGGGCGAAGGGACAGCCGCCCAGCCCACCTAGTGAGGCATCAAAGCGGCTAATACCTGCTTGCCACGCCGCCAGGGCGTTAGCCAGCCCCATGCCGCGAGTGTTGTGGAAGTGCAGAGTGAACGGCGTTTCCGGCCAGCGCTCAAGCACGGCTGCGCACAGGCGTTTGACCTGGGCAGGGTTGGCCATGCCGGTGGTATCGCAGAGCGTGACGCCCTGAATGCCAAGGTCGATAAGCTTCTCAACCAGTTCCAACACCCGTGCTTCGGGTACTTCGCCCTCAAACGGGCAGCCAAAGGCGGTGGAGAGCGAGGCGTTGATAAACTCACCGCTGACTTTGCTGACCTCCAAAATCGCCGCGAATTGTTCAAGGGATTGCTCTGGCGTCATGCGCAGATTGGCCAGCCCGTGGCTGTTGCTGGCGGACATCACCAGATTGATTTCATCCACCTGGCAGGCAAGGGCTCGCTCGGTGCCTTTTACATTAGGCACCAGTACGGTGATATCAACTCCCTCCCGACGCTGAATGCCGGTTACTACGTCGGCGGCATCGCGTAGGTTGGGAATTGCTTTGGGTGAAGTGAACGACGTTGCTTCAATACGTCGTAGCCCGGTGGCGGAGAGCGCGTCGATCCAGCGGATTTTGTCTTCTGTGGGCACAAAGCGTGCCTCTATCTGCAGGCCGTCCCGGGGAGCAACTTCGTTGATCTCTATCTTGGCGGGGCATGGTGATAACTGGCTCATAATAAACTTCCTAGATTATGCCCGCTTGGCGCAGTTTGGCTCGGGTTTCATGGTCAATGCCCAACTCATCCAATACGTCGTCGGTATGCTGGCCAAGCGTGGGGCCGCCGTCGCCGATTCGCCCAGGGGTAGCGCTTAGCTTGGGCAGTACGCCGGGTACTTTTAGCGGTTTACCGTTGGGGCGAGTAAAGGTTTGAATCATCTCCCGCGCCAAATAGTGGGGATCAAAGGCGATATCTTCCGCCGTGTAGGGGTAGCCTGCGGGCACACGGGCTTCATCCAGCGCCTGTAAAATGGCATCCCGTGGGCGCTCTTCTGTCCAGGACTGAATCGCGGTATCAATCACCTCGGCTTGCTGGCTGCGCCCATCGTTGTGGGCCAGTGCCGGGTCGTTGGCGAGATCATCACGACCAATCACGCCCATTAAGCGTTTGAAGATGCTGTCGCCGTTACCAGCAATCAGCACGTAATCGCCGCCCTGGCAGCGGTAGGCGTTTGAGGGGGTAATGCCGGGCAGGGCGCTGCCGCTGGGTTCGCGAACCTGGCCGCTGGCATCGAACTCCGGCAGTAGGCTCTCCATCATTGCAAATACCGACTCATATAGCGCGACGTCGATCTCTTGGCCCAGGCCGCTGCGGTTGCGCTCCTGGAGCGCCAGTAGCGTGCCAATCACCGCGTAGAGCGCGGAAAGCGAGTCGCCGATGCTCACCCCCACGCGTACCGAGGGTTCTCCCGGCTGGCCGGTGAGGTAACGCAGCCCGCCCATGGCTTCGCCAATCACCCCAAAGCCGGGCTTATCGCGGTAAGGCCCCGTTTGCCCGTAGCCGGAAATATGCACCATGATTAAGCGTGGGTTGAGTTGGGAGAGCGCTTCCCAGCCTAGCCCCCAGTTGTCTAAGGTGCCGGGGCGGAAGTTTTCCACCACTACATCGGCCTCGGCTGCGAGCTGGCGCACCAGGCCTTGCCCCTCTTCGCTGCGTAAATCTAACGCGACCGAGCGCTTGTTGCGGGTTTGGACGTGCCACCACAGCGAGGTGCCGTCTTCAATCATTCGCCATTTGCGAAGTGGGTCGCCGGTGCCGGGGGGCTCGATTTTAATCACGTCGGCACCGAATTCGCCCAGCAGTTTGGTGGCGAAAGGCCCTGCAATCAGTTGGCCAAGCTCAAGTACTTTTAAGCCCTGTAGCGGAAGCTGGCGCGCTTCGGAAGCATTCATTAAGGCTCTCTCTTATCATTGAGTGTTCACTATTAGCCAGCATGCGTGAGCTAATCAGGGGCGACAATTAGGCAATGGGTAACAAAGGGTTCGTGGCTGGCGAAGGTGTGGGCTACCATAGGGAGCTTGCTTTCAAGGAGTTCGTAGGATGCGCCGCTTTGATTTTGTCACCCTTAAACTGTTTATCTCCGTGGCGGATGAAGGTCGACTGACGGCGGCGGCGGAGCGTGAACACTTAGCTCTCGCCGCGGTGAGCAAACGCATAAGTGACCTGGAAACGTTGGTCGGCACCACGCTGCTCTATCGTCGCCCCAGAGGTGTAGAACTGACTCCCGCAGGTCAGGCGTTTTTGCATCATGCCCGACGTATTATGGATAACATTGAACGCCTGCAGGCCGAGCTCAGCGAGTATGGCGAAGGCGTCCGCGGCCATGTGCGTATCCACTCCAATACTTCGGCGATCATTGCCTTTCTTCCCCAGGATCTCAGCGCCTTCTCACGCCTCTACCCGGAAATCAAAATTGATCTTCAGGAGCGGGTCAGCAGCGAAATTATCGCTGCCGTTCGCGACGGACTGACCGATATCGGTATCTTTGCTGGACATGTCGCGGCGCCCGACCTTCAACAGCTCTCCTATCGACAAGATCGACTCGTGTTAATGACTCCTATCGATCATCCTTTGGCTGGGCGTGAAAGCATCGCCTTTAATGAAGCGCTAGCTTTCGATTTTATCGGCTTGCAGCAGGATGCCTCGCTGCAGTCGCTGTTGAACGAGCAGGCTAACCTAGCGGGTAAAGCGCTGCGAATGCGTATTCAGGTACGCAGCTTCGATGCCATTTGCCGCATGATCCACCATGGTATGGGTGTTGGCGTACTGCCTGAGCAAACCATCTATCGTGATCTGGGAGACTTACAGCTTAAAAGTATCCCGCTTAGCGATCCATGGGCTCAGCGCGAACTGGTGATTGGCATGCGTCGCTATGCCTCGTTGCATGTGACTGCCCGGCATTTGGTGGATCACCTTACCCAGAAAGAGGATGAGCAATAGCTCAAGAAATTCTCCTTATGGCTTCGTGGTTTGAGAAAGCAAAGCTCCAATAGCTACCCTTTCAATGGCCTAAAGCAAGCTAAACAGTGGTTGATTAAAGGAGCTCGGTATTCATCTTTGGTCGTACGGCCGTGATGGAATGGATTTAAAAGCCCGTTATAGCAGCGTTTCTAGCCATCGTGTTTTACGAAGTCAGCCTTCTTGAACGTCGATTTGAGCCCTTGGGATGCATGTTTCAAGATCACGTAAGCGTTACCTGAAAGTTACAAGAACCACACCCAATAACGACAACCGTAGAGAGTCTATCCCATGCGGAAACAACTGCTTGCCACGCTGGCTACCCTAGGCATGCTAACGACGGCGCCGTTCGTCTTGGCGAATCCTATCGAAATCCAAGTTAACAACACCATGAGTGAGGGCGGTTCGGAAAGCGCAGCGGTGGAGCGCTTTGCTGAGTACTTAGAAGAACAGGCACCGGGTCGTTTCGATGTTCGTCCCTTCCTGGCGGGTTCATTGGGCGGCGAAAATGCCGTTTTGGAACTACTGAACCTTGGTCAAACCCAGATCTCTATCACTGGCGGTAACTGGCGCCAGCAGTACGCGCCTGAATACGATGCCATTACTGTGCCCTTTGTGTTCTCAACCTGGGACGAAGTCGATGCCTATATGGAGAGCCCCTCTGGCCAGGCACTGATTGAAAAGGCGGAGAGTCAGGGCGGCCTTAAATACTTCGGCACCCAGCACCGCGGCCCGCGCCACATGACCGCCAATAAAGCCATCGAAACCCCGGAAGATCTTGATGGTTTCCGCATGCGCCTTCCTGCGCTGCCAGTATGGATGGAAGTGTGGGAAGAGATCGGCGCCCAGGTCGTCAATGTGCCCGCTCCCGAAATTTACCTTGCCATGCAGACCGGTCAGGTTGACGGCCATGAGAACTCGCTCTCATCGCCCTATACCCGCCGCCTGTGGGAAGTGCAGGATCACATCATTATGACCAGCCATGTGCAGTTCCCGTGGAACTGGGTGGCGAGTGCGCGCTGGTGGGAAGGTCTTGAAGCCGAGGATCAGGAACTGATCGAAGAGGCCATTCATGTGGCGCGTCAGCACGGTACCGAGCGTGAGCGCGAACTCGATGAGTACTACCTGGAAGCGCTGCAGGATGAAGGCATGACGGTTATTGAGCCTGATATTGCCGCTTTCCGCGAAGCCGCGTTACCGGCGATTGATCGTGTCATGGCCGAAATGGCCGACGGTGTTCGTGAAGATGCCCTGGGTAACCAGAGCGAGTAACACACCTTTGGCAAAAACAGCGGCGGCCCATTGGGCCGTCGCTGTTTTACAAGACAAGCCAGTTTTTCATGACAAATAAGTTTTCATAACCAAAAAAAAGACGTCAGGGTAAGGAGTTCTGCTGTGGAAGACGCTGTAGCGCCCAGCCAAGGGCCGGATCGAATCGCTTTCTATACGCTGCGCGGCGTCACCCGCCTGTGCGATGGGGTAGGCGTGGCGTTAATGGCGGCCATCCTGCTATTGATCGTGGCGGCGGTCATTGCCCGCGACTTGTTGGGGCTGGGCATGCCCTGGACCGAAGAAGTAGCGTCTATGTTGGCCATCTACGCGATTGGCTTTGGCTCGCTATCGGCGTGGGTGCGCAGTGAACACCTGGTAGTCGATCTGTTTAGTCACAAGCTTTCAGGCCTGGGTAAAAATATTCAGTACCGGTTTACTGCACTGATTTCCTGCGGTTTTTTTGCCCTTGCTGCCTGGGGGGCATGGATTATGTCGGACATGAGCGCCAACAATAAAACGGTCTCGTTAAGTATCAGCTTCAGCTATCTCTATTACGGCATCTTTTTCAGCTTTGTGGGCATGGCGCTGATTGCCCTTTGGCAAACTTTTCGCGGCCCGGTGGCGTGGTTGGAAACGTCCCATGAAGAGGAGGCTTCTCAACCATGACCGAACTACTGATTTTCGTCGGTGGCCTGTTAGTACTGATGGCCATTGGTTTGCCTGTGGTGGTCGCCATTGGCGTGACCTCCTTTATCGCCCTGGTGGCTACTGGTACCGGTGGGCTGCCCGTTGAGTTACTGCCGCTGCGCATGGTGCAAACGCTCAACAACTTTACTCTGCTGGCGATACCGCTGTTTATTCTGGCCGCCAATATTATGAATATCGGCTCCACTACCACGCGAATTTTTGACTTTGCCACTGCCTTGGTGGGCTTTACCAAGGGCGGCCTGGGTCACGCTAATGTGGTGGCCAGCTCCATTTTTGCCACTATGTCAGGCACTGCCGTTGCCGATGCCGCAGGGCTTGGCAGCATTGAAATCAAAGCCATGAAAGAGCGTGGCTATGCGCTGGATTACTCCACCGGTGTTACCGCTGCTTCCAGCGTTATTGGGCCGATTCTGCCGCCCAGTATTGCCTTGGTTGTGTACGGCTGGTTAGCCAATGTGAGCATTGGCGGGCTGTTTATGGCGGGGCTACTGCCGGGTATTTTGATGGCGCTGCTGCTGATGGGGATGACCGTGCTACTGGCTGCCAGTGGCAAGGTGGTGATGCCCAAGCCCACACCCTTTGATGCCTGCGAAGTCGCCCGCACCGGTAGGCGTGCCATCTTGCCATTAATGATGCCGGCGATTATCGTCGGTGGTATTTGGGGTGGTTTCTTCACACCCACCGAGGCGGGTGCTATTGCCTCGCTCTACGCGGTAATTCTAGGCGGGCTGATCTACCGTGACTTGAACTGGCGAGACCTCTATAACGCTTTCCGCCGTACCCTGATGTTCAGTGCAGTGATCCTGCTGATTATTGCGGTCTCCAGCTTTTATGGCTGGATCCTGGTGCGTATGGGGATCCCTCAGGCGTTGGCGGGGCAGGTGGCCAGCATCGATATGCCAACGATCCTGCTGTTGCTCTGCTTTGCGCTGTTCTTCCTGCTTATCGGCTGCTTTATGTCGGTGATTGAAAGCATCCTGATTTTCACCCCGATTGTGGTTCCCGCAGCGCTAAGCGCCGGATTAGATCCCGTTCATTTCGGTATTGTGATGGTGATCACGCTTTCAGTAGGGGTTATCACCCCGCCCTTTGGCACGGTGCTGTTCCTGATGGTGGGCATCACACGATTGCGTTACGGCCAGGTCGTTACGGCGATCATGCCGTTCTTACTGCCGATTATCGCCACCATTCTACTGCTCATCGCCGTGCCGGGGCTGGCTACTTGGCTGCCAGACGTTATGGGGTATTGATGTAAAAGGAAAGCGAATGAAAATGCCGCACAACACGTTTAAGCAGCAACTGCTGGCTGGACAGCCCCAAACGGGGATTTGGCTCGGCTTGGCGAGCGCCTACACCGCGGAGATTGCCGCCACGGCAGGCTTTGACTGGCTGCTGCTTGACGCCGAGCATGCTCCCAACGATGTATCGAGCCTGCTTGCCCAACTACAGGCACTGGCCCCCTATGGCAGCCACCCGGTGGTGCGCCCGCCCACCGGGGATACGGTGCTGATCAAGCGCTACCTGGATATTGGCGTTCAGAACCTGTTAATCCCCATGGTGGAAACGGCTGAGCAGGCTGCCCAGCTGGTGGTGGCCACACGCTATCCACCCCGCGGTAGTCGCGGCGTTGGTCATGTGCTGGCACGCGCCTCGCGCTGGGGGCAGGCAGAAGACTACCTCTCCCGCGCCGATGACGAAATCTGCCTAATGCTGCAGGTAGAGAGCCCCCAAGCACTTGCCAATCTGGAGGCAATCGCCGCAGTAGAAGGTGTCGATGGGGTGTTCATTGGCCCGGCGGATTTATCGGCCTCAATGGGGCACCTGGGCAACGCCAGTCATCCTGACGTCACCGCGGCGATTAGCGATGCTATCACCACAATACGTGCGGCAGGAAAGGCCGCAGGTATCGTGACGGTGGATGAGCAGGCAGCCCGCGGCTATCTTGCTGCGGGCTGCACCTTTGTTGGGGTAGGTATCGATGCCCTGCTCTATGCCAATGCCCTGCGCGGTCTGGCGGAGCGGTTCAGGCACGAATGAACAAAGCGTCGGGGTTACTCCACGGCAGGCAAGATCCTGCCTGGATTCATCAGCCCCTTGGGGTCGAACAGCGCCTTAACGCCGCTGACCAGTTCCCGCTCAACAGGCGATAGCCGTGCCAGGTAGGGTGCCTGCTTGGTGCGGCCAATGCCGTGCTCGGCGCTGATGCTGCCGTTGAAACCGTCAAGTACCTCAAACAGCCGCTCTTCCAGGTCGTGCAGGTGGGCTTTCTTATCGCTATCCGCCATTGCCGTGGGCGGTAGAATGTTGAAGTGCAGATTGCCGTCGCCCACATGCCCGTAGGCAATAATTTCGCACTCAGGCGACGCCGCCATCACCACCTCGCTTGCCCGGGTAACGAAGTCGGGTATCGCCGAGATAGGCACCGAGATATCGGTGCGCAGGTGCTCACCGCGTCGCCGCTGGCCTTCCAGCATGCTTTCACGGAACTGCCATAGCTGGGCGGATTGGGTGTCGCTGGAAGCCAGCGCGCCATCCAGCACCAGCTCGCGCTCCATGCCGGTTTCCAGCAGCGCTTCCAACATCGAACCCAGATCCACTGGCCCCGTGGCCGCGACTTCCATCAGCACGTACCAGGGGTACGCGTCTTCAAGCGGGTCACGCAGCTCTGGCGTTGCTTCAATCGCCAGCTCGATACAGCGGCGAGGAATCAGCTCAAAAGCGGTCAACAGATCGCAGCAGTCGCGGCGCGCCAAACCGTAGAGATCAATCACCGCCTGAACGGAGGGCAGGCCGAGCAGCGCGGTGCGGTTTTGGGTCGGGCGTGGTGAGAGCTTGAGCACCGCGCCAGTGACGATGCCCAGGGTGCCTTCACTACCCAGAAACAATTGTTGAAGATCGTAACCGCGGTTGTCCTTATGCAACGCGTTCAGGCTCTCCCAGACGCGCCCATCGGGCAGCACCACTTCAAGCCCCAGCACCAGCTCGCGCATCATGCCGTAGCGCAGTACGTTAAGCCCTCCCGCGTTGGTGGCGATATTGCCGCCGATCTGACAGCTGCCTTGTGCACCTAGCGAGAGCGGGAAGTCACAGTCATACTCAAACGCCGCCAGCTTGACGTTCTCAAGAATACAGCCCGCGTCTACCGTGATGGTGAAGTTAACCGGATCAATGGCGCGCACGCAGTTTAAGCGCTCCAGGCTGATCACCAGTTCTTGACCGTTTGCGGCGGGCAAGGCGCCTGCCACCAAACCGCTATGGCCACCCTGGGGCGTCATGGCGATGCCTTGCTCGTAGCAGCGCTTAACGACTTCGGCGACGTCCAAGGTACTGGCCGGGCGGGCCACCGCCAGCGGCATGCCCAAAGTGTCGCCTGCCCAGTCGCTCACATAGCGGGCCATGGCCTCCGGCTCGCGCAGCAGACCGCGCTCGCCGAGCAGGCTGGTGAGTTCATCTAAAAAGGTGGTCGTGTCGGTCATTAACTCTCTTCCTGCCAGGCAGCACCCTCGGGGAAGCGGTGCTGGGCTTGGGATTCAGTGTGCATGGCGATACTGTAACCCGGCGCCTCCGGTACTTGATAGCGGCCACGGTTGATGACTACCGGGTCGATAAAGTGCTCGTGCAAGTGATCAACATACTCAAGCACGCGACCTTCAAGGCTGCCGGATACCGCGATATAGTCGAACAGGGAGATATGCTGGGTGTACTCACACAGCCCGACGCCACCGCCGTGGGGGCAAATTGGCACGCCGAACTTGGCGGCCATCAGCGTTACTAAAATCACTTCGTTAAGCCCGCCCAAACGTGCCGCATCGAGCTGGCAATAGTCGATGGCATCCGCCTGGAAGAACTGCTTGAACATCACTTTATTGTGACAGTGCTCGCCAGTGGCGACGCCGATAGGCGCAACCCGGTGGCGGATTTCGGCGTGGCCGAGAATGTCGTCAGGGCTAGTGGGCTCTTCTATCCATAGCGGGTCAAATTCGGCCAGCCGACGCATCTTGGTGATCGTCTCGTCGACTTCCCACACCTGGTTGGCGTCCATCATCAGCACGTTGTCCCAGCCGATCTCTTCGCGCAGCAGCGCCGCTCGGCGGGCATCCTCTTCGATGTCGCCGCCAATCTTCTGTTTGAAGTGAGTCCAGCCTTCGGCCAGCGCTTCACGCGCCAGACCGCGCACTTTCTCGTCGCTGTAACCCAGCCAGCCCGCTGATGTGGTGTAGCCGGGGTAGCCGTCACTGCGCATTTCGGCTTCCCGTGCGGCCTTGCCGGGGGCTTGGCGGCGTAGCAGGCAGATCGCTTCTTCCGGCGTTAGTGCATCAGCCACAAAGCGGAAGTCGAGACAGCGAACCAGCTGTTCCGGCGTCATGTCCACCAGCAACTTCCAGACCGGCTTACCTTCGTTTTTCGCCCACATATCCCACACGGCGTTAACGATAGCGGCGGTGGCTAGGTGAATTGCGCCTTTATCGGGGCCGATCCAACGCAGCTGGCTGTCGCCAGTAATTTCTCGCCAGAACGTGCCCATGTTGTCGGTTATCGACTCAAGCGTTCGTCCCTCGATCAGCGGCGCTAGGGAGTGCAAAGCGGTCACCACAATCTCGTTGCCGCGGCCAATGGTAAAAGTTAAGCCGTGCCCCTCGGGGCTGCTGTCATCGGTGTGCAGGATGACGTAGGCGGCGGAGTAGTCCGGCGCGGCATTCATGGCATCCGAGCCATCCAGAGAACGCGAGGTGGGAAAACGAATATCCTGGATCTCGACGCGAGTGATGGTTGTCATTGTGCGCTCCTAGGCTGTGATATGAGTGGCGTATTGATTGTTAGAATCAGCGGCGCGCTAAGTGGCGCATCAGTTCGCGAATACCGTAGGTCCAGGGCGGCAATTGATCGCTTCTGCCTACCCGGTTGACCAGGGCGCCCAGGGCCGGGGTGGTGATGGTGACGCGATCACCCAGGTGATGGGTAAAGCCCTGGCCTTCCCCGTCGCGATCCTGAATGGGCGAAAACATGGTACCGAGGAACAGCATAAAACCATCCGGATATTGGTGGTGGTCGCCGATGGTTTGGCTTACCAAGTCCAGCGGGTCGCGGCTGATTTCGCGCATATCGCTCTCACCCTGGAGTAGAAAGTCATCATCTTCACCCTCAATACGCAGCGATACCTGGCAGTTGCGCACGCTGTCGATATCGAAGTGGTCATCAAACAGGCGAATGAAGGGGCCAATGGAGCAGGAGGCGTTGTTATCTTTTGCCTTACCTAACAGCAAAGCGCTGCGACCTTCCACATCGCGCAGATTAACGTCGTTACCCAGAGTCGCGCCGCGCACTTGGCCGCGGCTATCTACTGCCAGGACAATTTCCGGCTCGGGATTATTCCATTGAGATGATGGGTGTAAACCTACCGGGGTGCCAAAACCTACCGAGGAGAGCGGCTGGGCTTTGGTAAATACCTCCGCGTCGGGGCCGATGCCAACTTCCATATATTGCGACCAGCCGCCGCGGGCCTGTAGCGCTTTTTTAAGCGACATCGCCTCTTCAGAACCCGGCGCAATCTTGGAAAGGTCGGTGCCGATCAGTGCCTGCAGGTCGTTGCGCAGCTCCACCGCTCGTGCAGGGTCGCCGCCCGCTTGCTCTTCGATCACTCGCTCTAACAAACTCACAGCGAAGGTGACGCCGCAGGCTTTAACGGCCTGAACATCGCAGGGGGCTAGCAGGTAGGGCGCTTGTGGTAGGGGTAACTGAGAGTTTTCCAGCAGTGCCTCGACACTACCTAGGTTGGGGCCTTCCGCTCGCTGCACTACCGCTTGTAGGTCGTCGCGTTCCAGCAGGTCAGCCATGGTGGGCCCATAGGCGGTAATGTCGATCACCTGACCGTTGTTGACGGTCACTAGCGCGGGGCCAGGATGACTGCCCTCCAGCCAAACGCGGCCAACCAGCAGCGCGTTACCCAGGTCGGCGGGAAGTGTGTCCGTCGATGAAAGTGGATTCATGTACTTCTCCATTCGCTCTTAGAATTAGTTTTAATCGTTGGCAGTGGTAGGAGACTGGCGCTAAACACGCCATCGCCTATCATGTTATAGATGTCGCTTTGTATGATAGGTATGCCAGTTCATTGCTTACTTTAGCGCACCGCTCCATTTCGGGTCGATAGTTAAATCTATCTAGAGGACGACGGTTTCGCTAAGTGTGGCTCTCAAAATAAAAGCAAAAGTGTTAAGGAGAATTTCATGTTAGACGAGTGGAACGGTAAGCGAGTACTTATCACCGGCGCCAGCCGTGGCATTGGCGCGGCGGTTGCGAAACAGCTGGGGGCGTTGGGAGCCCACATAGCGGTGCATTATCACAGCAGTGAAGCGCCCGCGGAGGCAGTGGCCAAGGCGATTCGCGATGCGGGTGGGGACGCCTTTACCGTTAAAGCAGACGTCAGCCACACCAGCGAGACCCAAAAACTCGTCGACGATGCCGCCGAGCGTCTGGGCGGTTTAGACCTGTTGATCAATAACGCGGGGGACATGCTGGGCCGGGTTGGCTTAGATGAGATGGACGATGACCAATATGACCGGGTCATGGATCTCAATGTCCGCTCGGTGATCATGGCCAGCCGCGCAGCGCTACCGCATTTTCGCCACGCAGGCGGTGGCAATATTATTCACACTACCTCGATTGCCGCACGTAATGGCGGCGGGGGAGGCGCTGGACTATACGCCTCAGCAAAAGGTTTTGTGAGCACGATAACGCGAAATATGGCCAAGGAGCTTGCCGGGGATAATATCCGCGTGAATGCTGTGGCCCCCGGTACGATTGCGACCGATTTTCATGAGCGCCACTCAAGCGATGCTCATCTAAACGCAGCTCGGGCATCGATTCCCATGGGGCGTTTGGGCACGGCGGAAGAGTGCGTGGGCGCGTACGTTTTTCTGGCGACCGATACGCTCAGTGGCTATGTCACTGGTCAAATCATCGAGGTCAACGGCGGGCAGTTAATGCCATGAATAGCTCCCCACGCTGTTATGAAATTGCTATCACCATGGGCGACCCTGCTGGCATCGGCCCTGAGATTATTTGCCGCGCGCTGAGTGCTATGTCCGCCACCGAACGTGCCACGGCGATGGTCATCGGTGACCCGGCTATTTATCGCCGTGCGGCGGCAAGTGTTGGTGTTGTGCTTGAGTTCGTGCCATTGGAGCAGGCAGAGAGCGATAAGGATTGTGTGGCGGTCGGTGTGGTCGAGGTGCCGAAAGGCGTTGAGATTGCTGATGGTCAAATTAGCGCCGGTGCGGGTGATATGGCGTTTCGCTGCGTTCATAAAGCCGTGGAATTGGTGCAGGCGGGGCGGGCGCAGGTGATTGTCACCGCCCCGCTGAACAAGGCGGCGTTGCATGAAGCTGGGCACCATTACGATGGCCACACCGGGATGCTGGCATCGCTGACCGGTGCGCCCTCGTCGTTTATGCTGCTGGCATCTGAGACGCTTTCGACGCTGCATGTTTCCACTCACGTGTCGCTACGTGATGCGATCGACCGGGTGACCCCTGAACGCATCATTGCCACCGTTGAAGCAGGACACGCGCACTTGCTCGCGTTGGGCATGAAGGCTCCGCGCATTGCCGTGGCAGGCCTTAATCCGCACTGCGGTGAAGGGGGGATTTTTGGCGACGAAGATAGTCGCTGTATCGCCCCAGCGGTGGAACGCTTGCGGGAACGGGGTTTTGATGTGAGCGGGCCGATCTCTGCGGATACGGTGTTTTACCGCGCTTCGAAAGGCGAGTTCGATTTGGTTATTGCCCAGTATCACGACCAGGGCCATATCCCCGTCAAACTGATTGCTTTTGATACCACGGTCAATGTCAGCCTTGGCTTGCCGCTTCAGCGCACCTCGGTGGATCACGGCACTGCCTTTGATATTGCCTGGCAGGGCAAAGCCGATGCCACCAACATGGGATCAGCGATTGCCTATGCGCGACGGTTAGCCAGTGGCGCCAAGATATGAGCGGCTGCCGATTGGCGATTATTGCCGATGATCTTTCGGGCGCGCTGGACACCTCAGCACCCTTTGCCGCGCGAGGCGCAGATGTCCGCGTGGTGGTTAGCCTGGAGGCATTAGCGACAACGCTAGAGGCATGGCAAGGTCAGTGGCCAGAGGTCATCGCCGTGAATACCCAGTCCCGCCACCTGCAATCTGAGGAGGCGGCGCTTCGGGTAAGCGAAGCAGTGCGTTTGCTCACGCGAGTCGCGCCGCAGGAGTGGTTCAAGAAAGTCGATTCAACCCTGCGTGGCCAAGTAGTCGCAGAGTGCACGGCACTGCGGGAAGCGCTTGGCTTTCCCCTGCTGCTGGCTCCCGCGGTACCGGCCCAGGGGCGAACAGTGCGTAATGCCGAAGTGTGGGTGGACGGCATTCCACTGGCTGATACCACCTACCAACAGGATGCCCTCTCAACGCCTCTGATCGGCCCCATTGATCAGGCATTTGCCGTCAGCGGACAACCGCTGCAGCGCTATCGCTTTGGTCAGGGCGTTCAACTCCCTAACGGGGACTGTATCGCCGATGCCCAAAGCGACGAGGAGCTTGCTGCGCTCTATCAGCTCGTGTCGAGTGCTGGCTGCCGTCGAGCGATGGCGGGGGCTGCGGGGCTGGCAACGGCTATCGCCCAGCGCTTTTTCGGGTGGCCTGATGCACCGTTTCGAGCGTTGAATAGCGTCAATGCAGTGCTTTATGCCATCGGTTCTAGAAGCCCTCGTGCTGCCGAACAGCTCCAACAGTTGCGACAATACGTGCCCGGTTTGGCCGTGATTAAAGCGTGTACCGAGCCCTCTGCTACACCCTGTAATAGTAGCCCGGCCTTAGGGGCCTATGTGGTCGTGCCCGGAGAGAGTGAGGAACGCACGGCAAACCAAGTCGCCGAGTCGATGGCTTCCAAAGTGGCCGACATTGCGTCTGCCTGGCGGGACGATGATCCGTGTTTGCTATTTTTAACCGGCGGGGATATCGCCATGGCCGTATTGACCCAACTGGGGGTGAGTTATATCTCTGTCGAGACGGAGTGGTCACCCGGGGTGGCACTAGGGAGTATGGATGGCGATAGGCGAAAGCGAGTGATGACTAAAGCAGGTGGCTTTGGCGATCCTCAACTGCTGGTGCGCTTATACCATCAGTTCGCTCCACGGCTTGAATCATCATAGGCACTACTAAAATCGTTACCTGGATAGTTGCGCGATTGCGGGCAGCCAACTAAGTTTGAAGCTGGTGGTATGACACGTATATAGCACTATGATCGGTTACGTTGGTTGCCGCCGCTTAAAAAATAACCAAATACATCACAATAAATAGCAGCAAATCACACTATCCAACAACAAATCCAATGGTTGTGAGGAGTACACGATGAGTCACAAACGCCAACACTCGCTTAAGATGGCCCGCCTGCTGACCGCTACGCTTATCGCCGGTGGTCTCTCAGTGACCGGTGCTGTGCATGCGCAAGAAGAACTCACCTTTGCTCACGTCTATGAGACATCCGAGCCCTACCACGAGTGGGCACTGTGGGCGGCAGATGAAATTGAGGAGCGTACTGATGGCCGTTATTCGATCAGTGTCCACCCGGCGTCGTCACTGGGTAAGGAGTCGGACATCAACGAAGGCCTACAGCTTGGCACGGTTGATCTGATCTACACCGGCAACCAATTTGCCGGTCGTTTCTATGGCCCGGTGGGTATCGCTGGCGCGCCCTATATGTTCCGCGATTTTGACCATTGGCAGGCCTATGCCGATAGCGACCTGTTCAAGGAAATCGCCCAGGGCTACCAGGATGAAACCGGTAACGTACCGCTGGCCATGAACTACTACGGGCGTCGCCATGTAACCTCCAACAAACCGATCAATACGCCGGAGGACATGCAAGACCTGAAAATTCGTACGCCCAATGCGCCAATGTACATGATGTTCCCCGAAGCGGTGGGCGCCAACCCCACTCCGATCGCATTCTCCGAGGTTTATCTGGCGCTGCAGCAAGGTGTGGTGGATGCTCAAGAAAACCCACTGCCGACCATTCGCGCCAAAGCGTTTCATGAGGTGCAGGACTATATCAATCTGACCGGGCATATCACCGATTCGCTAATCACCATCGCCGGTGGCCCATTGTGGAATCGCCTCTCCGAGGAGGATCGTGAGGTTTTCCGTGAGGTCTACACCGAAGCCGGCGAGCGCATCACTCAAGATATCTTGAAATCCGAGGAAGAGCTGGTGGCTTGGTTCGAAGAGCAGGGTGTGACCGTCAACGAAGTCGATATAGAACCCTTCCGCGAAGCCACGATTCCTGCCCATAACGGTGAAGCGGCGACTTGGGATCAGGAAACCTATGATCGTCTGCAGGCTATCGGCCAGTAATCAGACTATCGGACGGTAATGCCGTGAGGCCTGAGTTTTCCAGAATCCGTACGTTTCCGGGATCGTTTTTTTCGTAGACCAAGACTCGCCCCGCCCAAGCCTCGGGTGGGGCGAAGCGGGAGCCTTCCATGAGCCAAACTGACTCTACTGACGAGACCAGCCTTGCAGGTCTCGACGATGATTCCTTCAACATTCACGACTATGCCCTGGAGGATTTCCTGACGCTTGGGATCTTCTGGCTACTGGCACTGGATGTCTTTATGCAGTTTTTCAGCCGCTATGTGCTGGGTAATTCCATCGCCTGGACGGAGGAGATGGCGCGCTATCTATTGGTTATGGTGGGCTTTATGGGCAGCACCATGGCCGTGCGAAAGGGATCGCATATCGCAGTGGAATTTTTCTATCGCTACATGCCGGGGTGGCTGGGGCGCGTGATGTCGACGCTGGTAGACCTGATCAATATTGCCTTCTTCGCCAGCATGGCCTGGATCACCTTCAAACTGGCTGATCGTACCAGTGCCATGATGACCTCTGTGGATATTCCTAAAAGCTGGCTTTACTACTTGGTGATGGCGGGCTTTATCATCATGCTGGTGAGAGGGGTGGAGGTGGCTATTCGTCACTGGCGCTCGGGCACCAGTGAACTGCTCAATACCCAATAACAACACGCCAACACGCTACTCTCTCGGAGATCACCCCAATGCCCAACATTCTGGCTGTGAGGCGCGGCGGTGCGATAGTACCGCCATTGGTCGCGGCTGTCGCGATACTCGGCTGTATCGCATTGGCCGCCACCCAGCACTATTTACTGTTCCTGTTTGCGGCGCTCTTTACCCTGCTGGTGATAGGGGTGCCGATCGCCATTAGTCTTGCCGGCTCGTGCCTGCTGTATGTGCTGCTGACCGGCAGAGTACCCGATGTTGTCGTGATGCATCGCATGATCAACGGCGTCGACAGCTTTCCCCTGTTGGCGATTCCGTTTTTTATACTCGCCGGTAACCTAATGAACAATGGTGGCATTACCGTGCGGATATTTGACTTTGCCAAGGCATTGATGGGCTGGATGCGTGGCGGTCTGGGGCACGTCAATGTAGGCGCCAGCATTGTTTTTTCCGGCATGTCAGGAGCCGCAGTCGCCGATGCAGGGGGGCTAGGTACCATTGAAATCAAGGCCATGAAAGATGCCGGTTACGACGAGGAGTTCTCGGTGGGTATCACCGCGGCATCTTCGACCATTGGCCCGATTATTCCGCCGAGTCTGCCGATGGTTATCTACGGTGTAATGGCCTCGGTGTCGGTCGGCCAGTTGTTCGTCGCCGGCCTGGTACCGGGCCTGTTAATGGGGCTGGTACTCATGGCCATGATCACGATCATTTCACGGCGGCGCGGCTATACCCGCGATGCGGTGTTCTCGTTTCCGGTGCTTGGTCATACGTTCAAGCGCGCCTTCCTGTCACTCTTAACACCGGTCATCATCGTCGGCGGCATAATGTCGGGGGCCTTCACGCCTACCGAAGCGGCGATTGCTGCGGTGGTCTACGCCTTGGTGCTGGGGGGAGTGGTTTATCGTAGCCTGACCTGGCGCCGCCTGCTCAAGGTGAGCATGGAAACTATCGAAACCACGGCCGTGATCCTGCTGATCGTCGCTGGTGCCTCGATATTTGCCTGGATATTGACCAGCAACCAGGTTACTCAGCATGTGGTAACCCTACTTGGGCCATTTGCCGATAACCCCATTGCCACGCTGATCATCATCAACCTGGTGCTGATCCTGGTGGGCTGCTTTATGGAGACCATCGCGGCAATCACTATCCTGGTGCCGGTATTGTTGCCGGTGGCCATTACTGCGGGTGTCGATCCGGTGCACTTTGGCGTGATCATGGTGCTAAACCTGATGATCGGCTTGTTAACGCCGCCGGTAGGCATGGTGCTGTATGTACTGTCGCGAGTGTCCGGAATTTCCTTCGAGAAATGCATGCGTGGCACGCTGCCGTTCCTGGTGCCGCTGGTCATCGCATTGCTATTGGTTACCTTCATTCCAGCTATCTCGCTGTGGCTGCCAACACTGATTTATCGTTAAGCATTACCGGGGCTGGCCAATGGTCAGCCAGTAGCCCGACTGAAACCAGGAGCTATCGATTAATGAGAGATACGTCGTCAAATTTTCGCGTCGCTCGCGAAGACCTTGCCCGCTTCACGCAAGCCGTTCTGAAGGCGGCAGGTGCTGATCAGGCATCAGCTAACGCGGTCACTCGCGCGCTGATTACCGCCTCACGTATGGGCACCGACAGCCATGGCCTGCGTCTGCTGCCCCACTATCTGCAGGCGCTCAAGGGGGGGCGGATCAACGGCGCGCCCGACATGCAGTTCCACCAGCGCCTGGCGGCGACCGGTTTTCTGGATGCCGACGATGGGTTGGGGCACCTCGCGGGTTATACCGCCATGGAGCACGCCATGGCGATGGCCGAGACGGTGGGGATGGGCGCCGTTGCGGTGGGCAACTCGTCGCACTTCGGTGCGGCGGGGTGCTATGCGTTGGCAGCGGCTGAGCGCGGTTATCTCGGCATGGCGTTCTGCAATTCGGATCCTTTCGTGCTGTTGCATGAGGGCGCCAAGCCCTTTCACGGTACCAACCCCATCGCCTTTGCGGCGCCGGTGGCGGGCGAGTCGCCTTACCTGCTGGATATGGCGACCAGCTCGATTCCCTGGAATCGCGTGCAGCAGTACGGGGCTATTGGGCGTGAACTGCCTGACCAGGTCGCGGCGGATGCTGCCGGGCAGGTAAGCCGCGTTCCTGGTGAAGTGGCCGCACTGTTACCGCTGGGTGGTAGCGGCTTCGGCTTCAAGGGCGCGGGGTTGGGTGGCATGGTTGAGGTTCTGAGTTCGATGCTGTCGGGTATGCAGCATGGCTTTAAGCTGCTGCCCATGGGTGGGCCAGACATGGCGACGCCACGCGGGGTAGGGCACTTCTTCCTGGTCATGCAACCGGATGCGTTTGTGGATGCAGGCACTTTTGCGCAAGGAATGGCCGAGTATCTAGCCGACCTACGCGCCCAGCCTGCTGCACCCAATACCCAGGTAATGGCACCTGGGGATCGCGAATGGCGCTGCCAGGCCCAGCGCGACGCCGAAGGCATTCCGCTCGATTCTGCCAATCAAGTAGCCTATGCCGAGATCGCCGAGCAGTACCAAATAGCGCCGCTCTCTCGGCTGGTTTGAAGGATAATGATGAGAAATGCAGTAAAATGGCGGAAAATTCCAGGTTAACCAGGGGTGACTGCCTATGAGCAGATACCGGATCGAGCGTAAAACGCTATCGGAACAGGTCGCTGAGCAGCTTGAGGCGGAGATTCTCGAGGGGCGGCTGAGTGAAAACGATCAACTGCCTTCAGAGAGGGAGTTGATGGAGCAGTTTGGTGTTGGCAGACCCGCGGTGCGTGAAGCATTGTTCCACCTGCAACAGCTAGGACTTATCGCCATCAACAGTGGTACCCGTGCCAGGGTAATTCGTCCCACCGCTGAGGCGGTGATGGCCAGGCTTTCTGGGGTAACCCGACAGCTACTTTCTAAGCCCGATGGTCAACAGTATTTCCAGGAAGCGCGGGCCATGTTCGAGATATCTTTGGCTCGCTACGCGGCGCGTAATGCCAGTGAAGAGGATCTAGCGAGGCTGCGCGATGCATTAGCGGATAATCGCGATGCAATAGGTGATGAAGCACGCTTTAAACGCTCTGATAATGACTTCCATGGCGTGTTGGCCAGCATTGGCCGTAACCCCATTTTCGATGCTATCCATGTGGCGCTCTCTGAGTGGTTGGACGATCGCCGCGCGCTGGTACTGCAACAGAAGGACGAAGACAAAGCGGCTACCGCTGCGCATACCGAAATCATCGCAGCGATAGAGTCTCGTGACCCAGATGCGGCCGAAGCAGCCATGCGGCGCCACCTAGACCGTCACTACGGCACCTATATGCAGCTTAAAAAGCGCCTCTCGGACGCTTCTTAATTCTCATGCTACCCAATTAATCCTGCCGCCTTTTTTATTCGGCGGCAGGGATGGGATCACTCGGCCATTGTCGATTCAGCAATCTCTTGGAATTCAGTCACGAGATCTTCGCCGATGCGTGGTGCCCACTCTTCGTAAACCGGCTGCACGGCTTCCTGGAAAGCGGCAATCTGCTCGTCATTAAGACGGGTAATTTGCATGCCGCGCTCTTCAAGCTGATCTCGTGCCCAGTCGTCGTACTCGCTGGAAAGCTGGATTTCGTAATCCGCTGCTTGCAGCGCGGCTTCCTGAACAAGTTCCTGATACTCTGGATCGAGGCGATCCCAGGTACGCTGAGAGATCATCTTGATGAAGGGTGTATAAACGTGACGGGTTTCGGAGCCGTAATCCTGCACCTCATAGAAGTTGGAGGTCAGGATGGTGCTCCAAGGGTTTTCCTGGCCATCGACAACGCCTTGTTCCATGGCGGAGAAGAGTTCACCAAATGCCATCGGGGTCGGGTTGGCGCCCAGCGCTTCCCAAATAGCCAGGTGCACTGGGTTCTCCATGGTGCGAATAGACAAGCCACGAACGTCCAGGCCCGCCACATCTTCTGGTGAAGCGACTTCACGAGCACTATTGGAGAGCTGGCGGAAGCCGTTTTCAGAGAATGCCAGGGCTTTTAGACCAGTGCCATCGAAGGCATCAAGCATCTCCTGGGCAGCATCGCTACGCATGGCCTTTATAGCCGCTTCCCGAGTAGGCAGTAGGAAAGGAAGGTCAAAGACTGCCAGCTCCTCGACATAACCTGTGGCGGGTGAAGAGGAAGGGTAGGTCATATCCAGCGTACCGGTTTGCAGCATTTCCATCATCTGCACGTCATCGCCAAGCTGGCTGTTGGGAAAGATATTAACGCTGATACGCCCTTCGCTGCGCTGGTCGAGAATATCCGCAAAGTATTGGCTAGAGATATATTGAGGCGAGTTTTCCGCCAAGCCCAATCCCATGCGCAGAGTGACGCTGCCGTGGTCACCCACGGTGCCACCCTCTATCTCTGGCGGATCGGAAAGGTCAGGCGTTTGCGCGTAGGCAATGCCTGAGCTGAGCAGTGTAGCGCCGGTCATTAATAGGGTGCGTTTCCAAAGATGGTGCATAGTCGTCACTCTCCTGGCGTGCTGCAGGTCGCTACGCTAAGGGGATATTCCTAGCGAGCTGCAGCGTGGTTGATTGTTGTTGTGTGTAAGCGGCACTCGCTTATAGAGGTGTAAGTGCCGCTCCCTTAGGTGAATGTCTAACGTTTTTAGTATATGTTCAACATATACTTTTGTATGTATCGACGCCGCGGGTAAGAACGCGTACCGTCATGGCAACTCTTCCCTACATTTTAGGAAGCTTTCTTCATCGTTAGTGTTGGTGGGCAGTTTGAGTGCCTAAAGCGCGCCTGCCGACTTGTATATTTACTTTAGGCGTGGAGCGGAACCATGGCCAATTTTCAGCGAATAACTCCTGAGCAGTTGCGTTCACGCTACTGGTTCGATAACCCTGATCACCCCGGAACCACGGCGCTATGTATTGAGCGCTACCTCAATTACGGTATTACTCTGGATGAGCTGACCAGCGGTAAGCCGATCATTGGTATTTGCCAGTCGGGCTCTGATTTAACCCCGTGCAACCGCCACCACATTGACTTGGTCAAGCGGGTTAAAGACGGTATTCGCGCCGCAGGTGGCGTGCCGTTTGAATTTCCCATGCATCCTATTCATGAGAACGTGCGCCGACCCACTGCTGCGCTGGATCGGAACCTTGCTTACTTGGGCATCGTGGAAGTGCTCCATGGCTACCCGCTAGATGGCGTGGTATTGACCACCGGCTGTGATAAAACCACCCCGGCTGCGCTGATGGCCGCAGCAACGGTGAATATTCCGGCCATTGTGCTCTCCGGTGGTCCGATGCTAAACGGCTGGCGCGGTGCCGAGCGGGTGGGCTCAGGCACGATTATCTGGGAGCTTCGCAAGCGGCTGGCAGCTGGGGATATCGACTACGCAGAGTTCCTTTCCCGCGCCAGCGATTCAGCGCCTTCGATAGGCCACTGCAACACCATGGGCACCGCCTCTACCATGAATTCCATGGCGGAAGTCCTGGGCATGAGCCTGCCGGGGTCGGCGGTGATTCCTGCGCCCTATAAAGAGCGCGCAATGGTGGCCTACGACACGGGTACGCGGATTGTCGATATGGTGTGGGAAGACCTGCGCCCGCTGGATATTCTGACCCGGGAAGCGTTTGAGAACGCCATCGTGGCATGCTCGGCACTGGGCGGTTCATCCAATGCGCCGGTACATATCAATGCGATTGCCCGCCATGCAGGCATCGAGCTGGATAACGATGACTGGCAGCGCCTGGGCCATGAAATTCCACTGCTGGCCAACGTAATGCCTGCCGGTGCTTTCCTATGCGAAGAGTTCTACCGTGCCGGCGGCGTTCCGGCGATCCTTCACGAGCTACAGTCGGCGGGTAAGCTGCACGGCGATGCGCTGACGGTCAATGGCCGCTCCATCGGCGATAATCTGCAGGGCCGCGAAACCCAAGACCCCGATGTGATCTGTCGCTATAACGACCCCTTGGTGGATCATGCGGGCTTCCTCAATCTCAAGGGCAATCTTTTTGATTCGGCACTGATGAAAACCAGCGTGATTTCCCGGGATTTCCGCGAGCGCTTTCTGAATGACCCCAGCGACCCGGAAGCCTTTGAAGGCAAGGTGGTGGTATTCGATGGCTCCGAGGATTATCACGCCCGTATTGATGACCCAGCGCTCAACATTGATGCACGCACCATTCTGGTAATGCGCGGTGCAGGGCCGGTAGGGCATCCCGGTGGTGCCGAAGTGGTTAATATGCAGCCGCCGGAGGCGCTGATCAAGCAGGGCATCGAATCACTGCCCTGCTTGGGCGACGGCCGCCAGTCGGGCACTTCCGGCTCACCGTCGATTCTCAATGCTTCCCCGGAAGCCGCTACCGGGGGTGGCTTGGCGCTGCTGGAGAGTGGCGACCGTCTGCGGGTCGATCTCAAGCGCGGTGAGGTGCAACTGCTGATCGAACCCAGTGAACTGGAAGCCCGCCGGGAGCGTTTAGCCCAGCAGGGCGGTTACCGCTACCCTGGCCACCAGACGCCTTGGCAGGAGATCCAGCGCAGCATGGTCGAACCGCTGGACCGCGGTATGACATTGGAACCCGCCACCAAGTACCGCGATGTGGCTCGCCAGCATCCGCCCAGGGATAATCACTGAAGAGGCGAATACTAAAGATGAGTCGTTGGAGTACCTTATCGCATCGCCAGCAGGGACTACTATTAACCGCTGGCGGGGCGCTGATCATGGCCCCGGATGCCCTGCTGATTAAAGTGGCCGATCTGCCCGATGCCGAGATATTGATGTGGCGTGGCTTTCTTTCGGGCTTAGGTTTTCTACTGATCGCCCTGATGCGCTATGGACGTGGCACGCTGGCAGCCTACCGTCGCTGCGGCTGGACGGGTATCGCCGTGGCGCTGCTGTTCAGCCTGACCACCTGCGGTTTCGTGCTGGGCAACCAGTACACCAAGGCGGGCAACGTACTGATGATACTGGCCAGTTCGCCGTTAATCGCTGCCGTGCTCTCCTGGATCATCCTCAAGGAGCGTCTGCCAAGGCGTACCTGGTTAGCGATATTGCTGTGCATGGTGGGTGTCGCCATGATCGCCCTCGATGACGCGGGCGCAGGTTCTTGGGTCGGAAACGCTTTCGCTTTGATGGCGGCAACGACCCTGGCGATTAACTTTACCCTCTGCCGTACGCGGCCGGGGGTGGATATGAGCCCGATGCTGGTGTTCAACGGCCTTATTGTGGGTAGCACTGCAGGGCTGTTTTGGCTGGCGGGCAGCGAACCAACCCTGCCTGCAGCCAACCAGCTTGCTGTCGTTATCCTGCTCTGCCTGATTATTGTGCCTTGCGGCGTGACGCTACTGCAGCGTGGGCCGCTCTATCTGCCCTCCGCCGAAGTGGGCCTGCTAATACTGCTGGAAGTGGTGATAGGCACGCTGTTGGCCTGGTGGATTCTGGCCGAACAGCCCGCGCCGATGGCCATGGTCGGCGGCGTTCTGGTGCTGGGCACATTGAGTGCTAAGGGCCTCTATGAACGGCGGTTAGAGCTGAGGGTGCGGGCAGGTCTCGAACCTTCGCCACCGGTAACAGTGGACCGGTCAAGTACGTTATGATTGGCAGGAATCGAAATAGGGTCTTATCGCAGTGACGTCATCTCTCAGTAAGTCAGCCGTTCGTCCCAGTATCGCCGAACATCTCGCCGAGGAGATCTTCGGTGGTCGCTATCACCCTGGTGACCTGGTACCCCGGGAAATGGATCTATGCGAACGCTTTGCGATCAATCGCTCAGCGGTGCGTAGCGATCTTCGCCAACTGGTCGATGCCGGGATTATTGAGCGGATTTCTGGTCATGGTTCCAAGGTGCGCGAATACTCAGAGTGGCATATTCTTGATGCCCAGGTGACTGACTGGCTGACCCGCTACGCTGCCCCCAACCCGGATATTCAGCGCGAGATTCTTGCCTTCCGTCTGGACGTTGAGCCCTATGTGGCGATGACCGCCGCCAAGCGGGCCAAGGCGCGTGATTTAGTCGCCATCGAAGAAGCCTTTGAAGGGCTAGGGCAGAATCTACGCAATGCCACCTGCGAAGAGGAGCGGCGGCTGCACAGTGAGTGTGATGTCGCTTTTCACGAGGCGATCTTCAAGGCGACCCACAATATTGTCTGGGCGCAGCTATCACATATCCTGCGACCCTCCATCTACATGCTGATCTCCATGTCCAACGAGAACGCCCCAGATCCTGAAGAGAGCCTGGAGCGTCACCGTCAACTGATGGAGAGCATCCGGCTGCGCCGCCCCCGGGAGGCGTTTTTAGCGTCCCAAGCGGTGTTGGCAGGTACCGCCGCAGCGCTAGGGCTTGAGCACAGCGTTAGCTCATTAGGGCGCAGCGTTGAGCTGCCCCACACCACCCCCTGAACCCATTTTCAATGGTTAAAAACAAAGGCAAGCGTATGTCTGACTTCAACTCTGGCTTTAGCTCTGGCTTTAAGTTAGGCCTAGTGGGCGTGGGTAAAATTGTCCGCGACCAGCACCTACCGGCAATCGCCGCTACTCCAAACTGCCATCTTGTCGCTACGGCGGATCCTCACGCCTCGCTGCCGGAACTACCCGCCTATCAAAACCTGGAAGCGATGCTCGACGCCCACCCTGAAATTACCGCTGTCTCAATCTGCACGCCGACCCATCTGCGCTACTCCCAGGCGCGGGCCGCACTGATGCGTGGCAAGCACGTGCTGCTTGAGAAGCCACCGGGGGCAACGTTAAGCGAAGTGGAGGACTTGATTGCCTGTGCCAAAGAACAGGGCGTTAGCCTGTTTGCCGCCTGGCACTCGCGGTTTGCCCCTGGCGTTGCCCAGGCCCAGCAGTGGTTAGCCGAACGGCAGGTGCAGCGGGTAGAGATCGAGTGGAAAGAGGACGTGCGGGTATGGCACCCAGGCCAAGCGTGGATCTGGCAGCCCGGTGGCATGGGAGTGTTTGATCCCGGTATTAATGCGCTGTCGATTGCGACCGCCATCTTGCCCCAGCCGTTTTTTCTGCAACAGGCGCGACTGCTGGTGCCGAGCAATGCGCAAACTCCGATTGCAGCGGATCTCACCTTTACCGACCCACAAGGCGCGTCCATTGAGGCGGCGTTTGATTTTCGCCAGAGCGGCCCGCCCACCTGGGATATGCATATCCACAGCGATGGCAGCCGCTTGAGTCTCACCCAAGGCGGCTGTCGATTGGTCATCGACGATGAACTGATCATTGAAGAGGAGGAGCGCGAGTATCAAGGTTTATATGCGCGCTTTGCCGAGCTGATCGCAAACAAGCGCAGCGAGGTGGATGTTGCCCCGCTGCGCCAGGTCGCCGATGCGTTTCTATACGGCCATCGTGAGCCTACCGAAGCGTTTATCGAGTGAAGGCTTTATCTGGAAATATGAGGTAGCCAAGAAGCTATCTTAGTGGCCTTAATCGGATACGATCTTATTGCGTTTTATACAGCTGTCGTACGCTTGGGGAACGAAGCTATCTTCCCCCACGTCGTCTCGAGCTAACGTAAGAAACTCGCAAAGCGGTGGCAGCATATGGGGGGCTAGCTGATAGGCGTTTAACGTTTCAGTCAGGTAGCGCATATCTTTTTCAGCATTACCAAGACTGAACTGTAACTTTGTGCACTCCTTCTGCAGTACCCACTCCATAACGGGAGCTAGCATCGCGCTGTTGGCTCCCCCTTGTGAGCAAATTTCCAGAAGTTTGTCTTGTGAAACGTCCATGCCAGCCGCCATAGTGGCCGCCTCACTGACTAGGGCAGCAGCCCCTAACGAGAGAAAATTATTAATCAGTTTCAGTTTATGCGCTGAACCAACCTTACCCACATGAAAGATGTTTTCTGCGAAACTTTCCATGATCGGCGTAATACGCGCCACTGTGGAGGCATCGCCACCCACCATGACATTTAGTCGTCCATCTCTGGCTTCACGAGGTGTTCGTGCTAAAGGCGCGTCAACGAGTACCCCCCCTTGATGTTCTACGTTTTTCGCAAGGCGCTCAGTTGATTCGGGATGAGCCGTAGAGCAGTCGACGATAATAAGCCCTTCGTGGCTTCCGGCCATTAAACCGTCAGCCCCGCTGACGATTTCGTTGACCTGTTCGGATGTCTTTACGCAGATAAAAACAATATCACTATTTCTTGCCATCTCTGCGGGAGTGCTAACTTCCGTCGCGCCTTCCTTGCATAGCGCTTCAAGGGGGGATCGATTCCTATGGGCCATCACCGTTAGCGGATAACCGTTACGTACGATATATCTGGCCATTTCCTTGCCCATTAAGCCGAGCCCAATGAATCCGATGCGTTCTTGTTTCATAGTCGCCTCTGATGAGTTGGTTCACCACACCTGAATATCGCCCACTAGACCTATGCATGAGCGGCTGTTATTGCAGCGCCCGAGGGAAAGTAACCCCCAGACGTTCCGACCAATCGGCTAGAGCTTCGGGAACACCGTCTGGAAGGGGCACGCCCTCCTGCGCATAACGCTTATGGAGGGCAAGTCCGCGCTCGCCAGGAATCCGTACTGGAGGGCTACCTTCCGCAACAGGATTGTTACGGCAAGCATCCACCAAAGCGCCAGTTTCGCGTTTGAAGGCGTCAAGCCCACCAAAGGCTTCGGGATCCATGATCTGTACCATGACCGAGGCACCCCATTGTGCAGGCGCCTGCACACGGCCAAATCCAGCGAGCCCAGACGTTAAGGCTTCCACCATTAGCCCCAGCGCATATCCCTTGTGGCCGTGGTCAAGCCCACCAATTGGCATGATGCTCCCCTTAGGCTCATCGAACAGCACGCTAGGTTGATCGGTCGCATTGCCCTGGTGATCCTTGAGCCACGGATACGGCAGTTGGCTGTTTTGTTTGTGCAGTCGGCCGACCATGCCATTAGTGGTAATGGATGTGCTGACATCTAACAGAACCGGGCCTGAAGCCGTCGGGTAGCCCACAGCGATAGGGTTAGGAGTATGGGTCGCTTGCAAACCGCCATACGGGGCAACCGACTTAGTCGCCGGATCGGATGATTCGATCACCACCACGAGGTCTTGATCAGTGGCACGTTTCAGATAGGCCGCCAAGCAGGCGATATGATTTGAGCATCGAATCACGACTGTCCCCGTGCCGCAGGAGCGAGCCATCAATTCGGCGGTTTCCATTGCTTTAATGATCAACCAGGGGCCGGGAAGATAACGACCATCCCATGTCTGCACGGCAGCGCGTTTGGAGATTACCTCATACTCACCTGACACAGGCATCCGGCCAGACTGAATCTCGCCAAGGTAAGGGGATAGTAGCTGAAGCCCGTGAGTCGTGTGTCCCATCAAATCGCCTTCGACGAGTATCTCGGCAACTGCTTGAGCCTTTTCTTCATCGAGCCCGGCTGCCACAAGTAAAGCGGTGCTGAATTGAGTCATTTCCTGAACGTCGTAATGGTGGCTCATTGTATTTATTCTCCTAAATTTGTTGTTGTCAGGCTCTCTTAATCATTACGCCGTCTGAGTTGATTGATTAAGGCGCTATGGTCTAACTCGCCATCCCCTTGATCGACGAGCTCTTCAAAAAGTGTGTTGACCAATGACGAAACCGGTAGCTTAAGATGTAGCGTGTCGGCAAAAGCCATCGCGGTCTGAGTATCTTTCAATTGCCATTTCGCTGGCCCACCCGGGGTAAAGTTTTCCTGAATCATACGCTGCCCGTGTATACGCAAAATGGTCGAGTCAGCAAACCCACCTTCAAGCGCACTGAGCATTCGCTCGGGGTTTGCCCCGCCCTGTTCTGCCAATAGTATGGCTTCTGCCACGGTAGCAATGGTGTTGGCCACAATCATTTGATTGGCGAGCTTAGCAAGTTCCCCGCTACCTGCAGGGCCAACATGGACGGGCCTGCCGAGAGATAAGAGAATGGGTTCTACTGCTTTAAAACTTACGGCATCGCCACCCACCATAATGGCCAGCGTGCCGTCGATCGCTCCCTGCTCACCGCCGGAAACCGGCGCATCAAGGTAATTAATCTGGCTCTTGGCGGCTTCTTCTGCTTGACGGCGAGCGGTTTCGACAGGTATTGAACTCATGACAATAAGTGTGGCGTCACGCTGCATGGCATTGAGTAGGCCGCTAGGGCCCAACAGCATTTCATCACACACAGGCCCAGAGCTAAGCATAACGATAACGACATCGCTTTCGGCAACGGCTTCTTCGGGCTTTTCTACGATGGTGGCACCCACCGACTCTAAACGGTTGGCTTTGCTTTTTGTTCGATTCCAGACAAGCACTTGGTGTCCTGCATGTGCCAAGCGTGCTGCCATCGGCGCACCCATAATGCCCGTGCCAATAAATCCGATAGTACGTGACGTTGTCATTATTCGTTCCTCTATCTAGATGAGCCCGTCAAGGCTTCCCGTAATCCTTGTTTAGCAGGTCGATACATTGCTTCAATTGAGAGATGGGGCATCCACGTTCGTTATTTGATTATTAGCGTAGGTAAAGCGGTATATCGATATCACCTGATTCTCGGAAGTTAATTAGCCGGTCGAGCACCTTGGATTCTGAACGCTCTAAATGGGTTGCCAAGGCTTTGCCTGCTTGTGCAGGTTGTTGCAGGCGCATTTTTTCAAATATCCATAAATGTTCATCGAAGAAAGGATCTTGATCGGGAAGCTTTAGTACTCGTCCAAGCAGGTGTTTACTGACTAATAAGATAGGATGCGTGCGCCGGAGCATATTCATGACCTCCTGGTTATCACCTAAACTAACGGCGGTATGATGGAGATCATTTTCTAACTCATCCAGTAGCTCCCCCTTTATATCAGGATAGCTCTCAGCAGCGTGTTTGAGTTTGGTTATATAGCCTTTAATGGCACTTTCTGGCATATGTTCTGTAGCTCGCGCAATCATATAAGGTTCTAATTGGCGACGTGCTTCATAAAGATTATGTAACCGCTGATCATTCAGGGGCACCACGCTCCAGCTATTATATTTAATCTTCTCGACTAAACCGATAGACTGTAAATAGAGCAAGATTTGGTGAGTGACCGTACGGCTGACATTGAGCGTTTTGGAAAGCTGCAGCTCATTGAGTTCAAACGCACCCTTAATCGAACATAAAACGATGTCATGTTCAACGCTGTCGATATGCGCCCGCCAAGAAACGATACGATCTACTTTTGGGGCATGGCCAAGTTGTTTGAAATCATGCTCACTGAGCGCACGTCGCACTACCTCACCTGGCGATGAGCCTACTAAATAGCCGCGCCCCTCGAAACGGCAGATATACTGCTCTTCGTGCAACCGGCTTAATGTTTGCCGAACGGGCGAGCGACTAATACCAAACAGCTCCGCTATATTTCCCTCAAGCAGTACTAAACCGGGTTCAAGACGTTTCCCAACAATACTCTGCTTAAGAGCCGTGTAGAGTTGGTCGCGCAGCGTTTTTGTCATAGTCAGTTAATGGCTCTCTAATGGAAATTTAGGTGACGGCACCTACCAGCCAGGGAACGAATTCATTATTACCGTAACCCAGTGATTCGCTGGCGCTCATATCGCCCGAAGCGATGGCAATAATGCGCTCAAAAATCTGCTTTCCAACACTTTCTACACTGTCAGTGCCATCAACAATAACGCCACAGTTTATATCCATGTCTTCATGCATTTTCTCATACATGGAGGTATTCGTTGCGAGCTTAAGGCAGGGGGCGGGTTTGAAGCCTGAGACTGAACCTCGTCCAGTGGTAAAGCAAACTACGTTAGAACCGGAGGCGATTTGACCCGTGACCGAAATCGGGTCATAGCCAGGGCTATCCATAAAGTTAAAACCGCGCGTGGTCATCTTCTCAGCATACAGCAGCACGTCGTTAAGGCTCGACGTTCCGCCTTTAGCTACTGCGCCCAATGATTTCTCAAGGATAGTTGATAGCCCACCCGCTTTATTGCCTGGGGAAGGGTTGTTGTTTAGCTCAGCACCATTTATCTCAGTGTAATGTTTCCACCAGGTAATCCGGTCGAGTAGTTTCTGGGCGACGTTCTCATTAATGGAGCGGTCTATCAGGAGGTTTTCAGCGCCATAGATTTCGGGGGTTTCGGCGAGTATAACGCTGCCACCATGTTGCACGATAAGGTCGGCGGCATGGCCCAAAGCTGGGTTCGCGGTAATACCTGAGTAGCCGTCTGACCCGCCACACTGCAATGCAACCACTAAGTGCTCAAGGGGCGCAGGTGCACGCTGCTGTTGGCCGTGTTGGGTGGCCATTTGCATGATGTGATCACAGGCCGTTTTGATACTAGTGCGTGTCCCTCCCGCGTCTTGAATATTAAAGTAAGCTAGCCGCGAGGCATCTTCCAACCCCTTTCTTTTGACTAATGTTTTGACCTGGTTGGTCTCACAGCCCAGGCCAATGATGAGTACAAAGGCAAAGTTGGGGTGCTGGGCATATCCTGCGATAACACGCTCAAGAAAGGCAAAACCTTCTGAGTCAGTATTCATGGCGCAACCAGAACCATGGGTAATGGCCACTACACCATCGAACCCCATTTGGCTTAATTCCCCAGACTGATTGAGCACGTCCGCAGCGGCTTTAGCCACCGTGGCAGAACAGTTCACGGTAGAGAGAATACCAATATAGTTACGCGTTCCCACGCTACCATCAGCCCGTTGGTAGCCCTGAAACGTCCGTGAATGGCTAACGGTGACGGTTTTTTGATGAGGCTGAAAATCTTCTAAAGAAGAGCTGAGTTCAATCATGGTGAGGTTGTGGGTGTGCACATGCTCACCAGGATTAATATCCCGTGCAGCCAGCCCAATCAGTTGGCCATATTTAAAAACGGCCTCACCATTTTTGATATGCGTGAGCGCAACTTTATGTCCCGCATCAATATTTTCTTGAGCAAGCGTGCCCTTTTTATCAATGGGAAGATCTTTTGGAACTGCTTTTGAGGCAACGCCTACGTTATCCCGCGGATTGAGATGAATAATAACTGACGGGGAATTAATGAGATTCATCGTTTACCTCAAGCTGATTATTGGGCTTTTGTTGCAAGGGCCAGACGCAAGCTTAAAAGCGATCATTGTGGATGCACTCTAGCAAGTCGGCCGCGTACGTCGATTAGACTATTGTTCTATATAATGTTCATTGAGCGCAATGGTCATCTAGTCTAGATTGCTTTCATACACGCGGCGCACAAAGCTAATTGCCGATTGCGGCTCAGTTGGAAGGCCAGCTCACGATTACGCCGCAGATGGATGATGGTGCTTTGGATACCGCGCGGCCATCCATCGCTTCTTACGGCCTGTGTGTTACCAAGATCTCCCCATGGTCTTGCTGCCGGAGGCGCTGAAGGAGAGCAATCCCCTGAAGGTAATCCGCTTGGTGGATGGGCAGCGTGAACATGCCCATATTTGAGCCGCCGTTCACCGTTTTGCTAGGCGTTTTTTGTAAAGGCCTTGGCAGTTGCAAAATACATTACTAGACTGTTGTCATGCAGTCATACTATATGACACCTTGAGTGAAGAGATTGCTGGGTTCACGAGCAAAACAATAATGAGAAATGACAATGCCCCACATAATCAATTATTTAACAAAAATTCAGTTCGGTGAAAGCGCTATTGCGGAATTAGCCAATGAGCTGCAATTGCTGAAGATAAAACGACCGTTGTTTGTGACTGATAAGGGGCTCAGTGCTACCCCTCTTATCACACACGTTATTGAGTCTGCTCAGCTTGATGATGGCGCATGTGTTTTCGATGATACGCCGTCCAACCCTACGGAAGTAGCGGTAGAGCAAGCGCTTACTTACCTGCGTGAAAGCAAATGTGATGGCATTATTGCCATTGGCGGTGGTTCCAGCATTGATTTAGCTAAAGCGGTCGCCTTACTTTTTAATCATCCTGGGCCGTTACGCCAATACGCTGCGATTGAAGGCGGCGTGACAAAAATTAAAGCCGATGTGCTGCCATTAATAGCAATACCGACAACGGCGGGAACCGGTAGTGAGGTGGGAAGAGCCTCATTGATTACCATGAAAGACAATCGCAAACTTGGTTTTCTTTCTCCTTATCTGATTCCTTCGGTCGCTATTTGTGATCCTCGTTTGACGCTAGGTCTACCACCTTTTTTGACCGCCGCCACGGGGATGGACGCGATTGCTCACTGCGTTGAAACCTTTTTAAGCCCCAAAGTGAATCCTCCGGCTGAAGCGATTGCTTTGGATGGACTGACGCGCGCTAGCAAATATCTAGTAGAGGCAGTTGAAAACGGCGAAAACTTAACAGCTAGAAATGAAATGATGATGGCAGCCCTTGAAGGCGCTATGGCTTTTCAGAAAGGGCTGGGAGCAGTGCACTCCTTATCCCATGCGCTAGGCGGTCTGCACGAGTTAAAACTTCATCATGGCACGCTCAATGCTGTGTTGATGCCGACTGTGCTTAGATTTAACCAGCCCGGCTGTGAGGAAAAATATGCTTGCCTCAAAGACGCGATGGGTCTCAATCCTAACGACGATTTAGCTGAAGCATTTGAAAAGCTCAATGTGAAATTGGGGATGCCTGCTAGCTTGAGCGAAATGGGCGTCATGGAAGAGCACTTGGATCAACTAGCTCAGTGGGCATTGGAAGATCATTCCACGGCGACCAATCCGCGCGCGCCTTCTAAGGAAGACTTTTATGACATGCTCAAAGAGGCTTTCTGATAAATAGAGTTCTGTCCACTTAATAGTCCGTGAGGAGGTCTTTGACAAGAAAAACGTAAAGTAATAAAGCATGCAGTTCCAAAAATGATAATCAATTGTAAGCAATACATTACTAAAGGAAAATGAATATGATAATTACAAACCATTCCCTTAAAACTATTTTTGCTTCAAGTATAGCAGCAGCTGTTATGACTGCGTCTGGCTCTGCCCTTGCGGATTACCCCGAACGCCCCCTTACGTTGATTGTGCCTTGGGCTGCTGGGGGTGGCACTGATGCGACGGCGCGAACTATCGCCCGTGCTCTGGAAGAAGAGCTGGGGCAGAACGTCAATGTTGTCAACCGCACAGGGGGCAGTGGCGTTGTTGGTCATACCGCCATGATTAATGCTGAGCCGGATGGTTATACGATTGGCTTGGCTACTGGCGAAGTTAACATGATGCATTGGTTGGGTTTAACTAACCTGACGTATGAAGATTTTACGCCTATTGCTCAAATCAACTATGACTTTCCAGGCATACAGGTAGCAGCCGACTCTCCTTATGGAACCCTTGAAGAGCTCCTTGAAGCGATACGCTCTGAACCTAAAGGCACGTTTACTGCTTCGGGTACTGGCCAAGGCGGTGTGTGGCATCTAGCCTTTGCTGGCTTTTTGATGGATCAAGGTATTCCCGCCGACCAAGTGATTTGGATTCCTAGTGAAGGAGCAGCACCAGCGATGACTGAGCTGGTGTCTGGGGGGATTGATATCGTACCAAGCTCGGTGCCTGAAGCCCGCTCAATGATCGAGGCCGGTCGCGTGAAGAGCTTTGCGGTAATGTCTCCAGAGCGTATACCCAGCTTCCCTGATGTTCCCACCACTAATGAGTTAATCGGTAGTAGCTATCAAGTGGGCGAGTGGCGTGGAATTGCAGGGCCTAAAGGCATGGATCCAGAGGTAGTAGCAACACTTGAATCAGCACTAGAGACTGCTTACAACAGTGATACTTATCAAGGGTTTATGAGTCAGCAAGGTTTTGGTACCGAGTGGCGTAACGCGGAAGAGTTTGGCCAACTCATGGAAGATATGGATAGCGTATTCGGTGAAATTGTTGAACAAGTTGGCTTAGCTAACTGAGGAATGACAATGCGGGATTTTTTCGCCGGAATAGCGTTCGTTATTGCTGGGATTGTTACGATCATTACTGCCCAGCAGTTTCCTACCCTACCAAGCCTGCAGTATGGACCTTCGCTTTTCCCCTCCCTCATAGGGGGGGGATTTTGCCTCGGCGGGGCTGTACTTGCCTTGAATGCATTATGGCTTAGAAAAAAAGTTGTCGCGCAAGAAGCACACGGTAATCCATCCCTAGCTGGCTCATTGCCTGAGAAAAAGAATTGGGCAATGTTGTTGCCACCAGTATCGATTGTCTTTTATATCCTGGCAAGCGACTACCTTGGTGCAATGTTGACGATAATGATCATTATGTTTTTGCTGATGTTATTAAGAAAAACATCACCCTACATAGCATTGGCAACATCTCTGGCAGTGTCGTCAGCTATTTATTTTATCTTCTCGCGCTACTTGCTCGTTCCATTGCCGCAAGGTCTTCTATTAGGGGGTAGCCTGCCATGGATATCTTAATGAATGGGGTTGGGCTGGTTTTAAACTTTGAAACCTTGCTGGTTATTTTAGCGGCTTCACTGTTTGGTATATTTGTAGGTGCAGTCCCCGGCCTTACTGCGACAATGGCAGTAGCGCTATTAGTACCTTTGACTTTCTACATGGATACCATCCCGGCTATTGCTGCCATTGTAACGACATCGGCGATGGCGATCTTTGCGGGTGATATTCCGGGTACCTATCTAAATATACCGGGCACGCCTGCATCGGCTGCTTATGTAGGGGAGTCCTACGCATTAGCGAAAAAAGGCAGGGCAAGAGAGGCCTTAGGTATTAACTTAGTATGTTCTGTTTTTGGCGGTATTTTTGGCACCATCGTTTTAATTGTTGTGGCTCAATCCCTTGCTGAGGTAGCGCTGCAGTTCAGTGCATTTGAGTACTTTTGGCTTGCGGTGCTTGGGTTAAGCTGTTCAATTTTTATTTCAGTTGGTTCTAGAACAAAAGCATTCCTCTCACTTCTTTTTGGCATTCTGCTTTCAACCGTAGGGCTTGATATGATGAGTGGTGCTCCACGTTTTACATTTGGAGTGCCCGACCTTATGGCAGGTATTAACTTTATACCCGTTATGATTGGTATGTTTGCTCTAAATGAACTGATGAGCTATTACGCTTCAAAATCTGAGAAGAAAACAATCAGTATCGTCGATAACGATAGTGTCTTCCACAATGTGCCTGGGCATATTAAACGTTACTGGCGTAACATGGTACGTGGTAGCTCAATCGGCACGTTGATTGGTGCACTGCCGGGCGCGGGTGCAGATATTGCGGCCTGGATCTCGTATGGTGTGGGAAAGGGTAGGTCAAAAGAAAGTGCCAAATATGGTACCGGTAATATAGAAGGCATCATGGATGCAAGCTCCGCTAATAATTCCGGTATCAGTGGTGCATGGGTGCCCGCTTTAGTCTTTGGGATTCCAGGTGACTCTATTACGGCCATCGTCATTGGCGTTTTATACATGAAAGGGATGAATCCTGGGCCCACTATTTTTATGGATGGGAGTGGGTTGATCTATGCGCTGTTTATGGTGTTTATTTTAGCTAATTTGATGATGCTACCTATTGGCTATATGGCTATCCGACTTTCAAAGTTTTTCATCCTAACACCCAGCCGGGTACTAATGCCCATAATATTATGCTTTTGCATTGTGGGGGCTTTCGCTATCAATAATAGCGTTGTGGATATTTGGTTAATGCTTATTGTAGGGCTAGTGGCTTATGTATTGGCTGTGAATGACTTTCCAATGGCGCCAGCCATTCTTGGGTTAGTGTTGGGTTCCGTTGTTGAGAATAATTTCATGAGCGCAATGTTGCGTACTGGTGGTGACTTAACGAGTTTCTTTGCGAGACCTATCAGCGCGGGGCTTGGCATTGCGGTGATTCTACTATGGTGCTCACCGCTTTTGATTAAAGCTTATCGCTATCAGCAGCATAAATCAGGAAGTGTATATTAGGGCCTGTTGACGTTTCATCGCGAACCGCGTTGCCCCACAAAGCGCGTCAGACAAGGCGCAAAACGCTGGGAAGGGTGGTTCCCTTTTCAAGTTTTGCAACGCCGTATGGCGCGCTTTGTGGGGCAACCCGAAGGGCTGGGCCCGTTTTTATCCGCGGCGGCGTTAGTCGTCGTTCATTTGGAACCACCAAACGTCTCTCCTCCTGCCTTGCCGCGAATAAAAACGGGCTCCAGCGCGGCCGCGAGTGAAACGTCAACAGGCCCTAGTCTGTCAGTTACTATGAAATAAGCGCAGCGAGGCAAATATGGCCTCGCTGCGCTAGTTCGTAAGTCTGTTTTATAAGACTATCGTGAAGCCATCGCTGGCTTTATTACGTTATTCACGCTTGCCATCGACTAGGCGCGATACTCCTGCAGGATTGCCATCACGAATAGCGTCGGGCAGTAGCCCTTCCGGCAGTGCCTGATAGCACACTGGGCGCAGGAAGCGGAAAATCGCAGCGCTACCTACTGAGGTCGTGCGTGAATCCGAGGTGGCAGGATAAGGGCCGCCATGCACCATGGCGTGGCACACTTCTACACCCGTTGGCCAGCCGTTGGCCAGGATACGTCCAGCCTTGCGCTCCAGCGTCGGCAGCAGTTGCTTGGCAGTCGCCAAGTCACCGTCATCCATCTGCAGCGTAATGGTGAGCTGGCCTTCCAACTGAGCCGCAACGCGTGCCACTTCCTGGGTGTCAGCACAGGCGATCACCAATGAAGTCGAACCGAACACCTCTTCCTGTAACGCGGGGTCACTCAGAAACGCCTCGGCTTGGGTAACGAACAGCCCGGCCTGGCAGGGGTGAGCTGTCTCACCTGCCTGGCCGCGTGCCACCTCGGTCACCTTGGCGTGGCTGGCGAGTCGGCCTACGCCCTGTTGGTAGGCATCATGGATACCCGGCGTCAGCATGGTCTGGGCAGCACTGCCCTTAACTGCTTCACCGGCCGCCGCAACAAAGGCGTCCAGTTCAGGGCCCTGAACCGCAATGACTAGCCCCGGGTTGGTGCAGAACTGCCCGGCACCCATGTTGAGTGAACCGACAAATCCCTCCGCAATCGCTTTACCGCGTGCCTTGAGGGCTTCCGGAAGTAGAAACACCGGGTTAATGGAGCTCATCTCGGCGTAAACCGGGATCGGCTGCGGCCGCGCCTGGGCGGTAGCCATGAGCGCCGTGCCGCCGTTACGTGAACCGGTAAAGCCTACTGCCTGGATGCGAGGGTCGGCAACCAGCGCCTGACCGATTTCGCGGCCCGAGCCAAACAGCAGCGAGAAAACGCCCTCAGGGAGTTCGCACTTGGCAACCGCGCGTTGAATGGCGCGCCCCACCAGCTCAGAAGTGCCGGGGTGGGCAGAGTGGCCCTTGACCACTACCGGGCAGCCGGCGGCCAGTGCGGAGGCGGTATCGCCACCGGCAACGCTAAAGGCGAGCGGGAAGTTGCTGGCACCAAACACCGCCACCGGGCCCAGGCCGATATGGCGCTGACGCAGGTCGGCGCGGGGCAGCGGCTCACGATCGGGCATGGCTGGATCGATACGTACATCCAACCATTCACCTGCGCGCACTACCGAGGCGAACAGCCGCAACTGGCCGCAGGTACGACCACGTTCGCCCTCTAAACGCGGGCGGGGCAGGCCGGTTTCGGCCATGGCACGCTCGATCAGCTCATCGCCGATCCCTTCGATCTCTGCGGCAATGGCTTCAAGAAAGCTGGCCCGCGCCTCTAAGGAGGTCTCGCGATAGCTATCGAAAGCCGCCTCGGCTAATGTGCAGGCCTGTTCGACCTCGGTCTTGCTGCCGCCGGGGTAGGCGGGCGCCAGCGTTTCGCCGGTGGCGGGATTTACCGCATGAATGTCAGCCTGTTGGCCGCTAATGGCCTGCTGACCGATCAGTAGTTTACCTTCCAGAGTCATACTTCCTCCTGCTGGGGTGGTTAGAGTACGTTAAAGCGACTTTACGCTGATGGGCGGTGCGTCTGCTTCCACCCGTAGAGGGTTGCGCAGGGCGCGACCAAACTCATTGATTTTGATTTCAAAGCGATCACCCTCGCGCACCTTGATGCCGTCGGCGAAGCTCAGTGTCGCGGTACCGAAAAAGTGCACATGCACATCGCCGGGGCGGCGGAAGCCCGGGTATTTAAAGTGGTGATACTCCAGGTTGGCCAGGCTATGGGCCATGTTGGCCTCGCCGGTGAGAAAGGGCTTCTCCCACACTGTTTCACCACTGCGATGAATAGCGCTGGTGCCTTCCAGATGAGCAGGCAGTTCGCCGATCAACAGTTCGGGACCAAAGCTGCAGGCGCGTAGCTTGGAGTGAGCTAACCACAAGTAGTTGAAGCGCTCGGTCACGTGATCAGAAAATTCGTTGCCGAGAGCGTAGCCGACCCGCCAGGGCTGGCCGTCATCACCAATCACATAGAGGCCCGCCAACTCAGGCTCCTCGCCCGCATCTTCGGCGAAGGCGGGGGATGGAATCTCTGCTTCTGGCGCCACCACACACTGGCCATCGCCTTTGTAGAACCACTCCGGCTGTGCACCTACCTGGCCTGCATCGGGTTTGCCGCCCTCCACACCCAGCTTGAACATGCGCATGGAGTCGGTCATATCTTCTTCAGCAGCTTGGGCTTTAGCGTGCATCGCCGAGCGGGTGTCGGCACTGCCCAGGTGGGTAAGGCCGGTGCCGGTGACCAGGCAGTGGGCCGGGTCGGTATGGGTCAGCGGGGGTAGCAACTGCTTAGTGTCGACCAACGCTTGATAATCCAGGCGTGTGTCGGTCAATGCTTCCGTCAACATGTCGCTAAGTGGCTTGCCGGCGGCAATGGCTCGATTGGCCAGGGTGTAGGTATCGCAGTCGAGCAGCCTGACCTGCTCTTCGCTTTCGACCAGGGCGGCGCGAACCTGGCCCTGATGGTCACACTGAATCAGTCGCATGGCGGTCTCCTTATGCAGAGTCAGTCAATAGTGTAGCGGTCATCATAGTGGCCAAATGGCCAGTTGCGGCCACATCAATAGCGCCGCGAGTACGCACAGCTGAATGGCAATAAAGGGTAGTACGGACAGGTAAATATCCTTGAGGCTGATATCCGGCGGTGCCACGCTTTTAAGGTAGAAGGCGGCGGGCCCAAAGGGTGGCGACAGGAACGATACCTGCATATTCACGGCGAATAGAATGCCGAACCAGATCGGATCGAAACCGAGCTGAATAACGATGGGTAGAAAGATCGGCAGAGCCAGCATGGCGATCCCGATCCAGTCTAGGAATAGCCCCAGCACGAGCATAATCGCCATCATCACCAGAATGATCACAATGGGCGCTACATCGAGTCCCAGGATCAAGCTCGAAACAAAGCGGTTGCCGCCCATTAAATTATAGACGCCCACCAGGGCGGCGGCGCCGATGCCGATCCAGATGATCATGCCGCAGGTATTCATGGTCTGCCCAAGGCTATGGTGCAACATACCCGGGGTGAATTCGCCGCGAACAATAGTGGCGAGCAGTACACCGAAAACACCCATGGCCGCGGCTTCGGTGACCGAGGCGATACCACCGTAGATAGTGCCCAGCACTAAAAAAGCGATCAGCCCTGGTAACAGAATGGCCTTGACCGCGTCCAGCTTAGTGGCGAAAGGGTTATCCTGGGTATCTCTATCTAACGGCGGGCCCAGTGCGGGATTTCTCAGGCAGCGCACCAGCACATAGGCAATGTAGCAACCCATCAAAATCACCGCTGGCGTCACGGCTGCGGCGAACAGGTCAGCAATCGATACGCTGGCGATCAGACCGTAGATAATCAGCACGATTGAGGGCGGCATCATGGTGCCCAGGGCGCCCCCGGCACACACCACCCCAATAGAGAGGTGTTTGTCGTAGCCCAGGCGGAGCATTTGGGGCAGCGCCAGAATCCCAAGCAGCACGATCTCACCACCGATAATGCCCGAAAGAGCGGCCAGGAAGAACGCTACCACGATGGTCTGCACCGCCACGCCACCCGGCAGGCGGCCGGCGAAGACGCGCATGGCGTTGAACAGGTCTTTGGCGATTCCGGAGCGATCCAGCAGTGATGCCATCAACACGAACATGGGCACCGCCACCAGCGAATACTCGGTAATAAACCCATAAACGCGGCTGGTGACCAGGGGTAGCGCCGCCTCGCCGAACCAGCCGAAGGTGAACGCCATCGCTACCAGGCCGGTGATAAACGCCAGCGGCAGACCGGTGACCAGTAGCGCGAAAATGGCCCCGACCATGAGGATCGTTGCGGTTGAAATATCCATCAGCGCGCCTCCTCGATGTTGGCAGCGGGTTTCGCTTTAATCGATTCCCACAGATGCAGGCAGGCCTGTAGCGTCATCAACACCAGAGCAAACAGAATCATGCCCTTGACCATAGCGGGAAAGGGCGGATTCCAAGAGGTGCCGGAGCGCTCCAGCGACCACTCACCGAGCGGGTTATGCGAAGCTCCCCAGAACATATGAAAGGCGGCATAGCTCATCGTCAGGCAGAAAATCAGAGTGAGTAGGTCGTTGAAACGATCCATCCAGCATTTCAACCTGGGCCCGGCGCTGTCGTAAAGCACCTTGACGCGGATATGGCTATTGCGCGCCATGGCCGCTGGGCCGCCCAGTACAAAGATAACGGCGATCAGAAACACGACGGTTTCGTGTACCCAGGAGGTGGGGTTGTTGAAACCGTAGCGCATAAAGACTTCGACGACGCTGATGCCCATCGCGACCAGCACGAGCCAGGAAACGGCACGGCCGCCCCGTGCAATTAAGCGGTCTAAAGCATTACGTTCGGGAGACACCTCCTCCACCGTTTCGAGAATCTCGGGGAGATCCTGGGTATTCGGCGCAGGGGTTTGATTGTCAGGCGTTTTTTGGGACATGGCGCGACTCTACGCGCAACGCTCGGGGTGTTTGCCCGAGCGCTGCGTTGGTTAGATTAATGAGGCCGGTTGTGAGCAGAGAGTTGAGAGCACAGAGTTAGAGCAGATTGCGCGAGCGCAAAAAGGCGGTCGCCGAGTCATAAATCTTCTGAGTCATCTCATTTTCACCCGCCCACTCTTGCCACTCCTGCTCAGCCGCGGTGCGGAATTTCTGACGCTCTTCTTCGGGCAAGTTGAAGGGGTGAACGTCTGGGTCATCCTGAAGCCGCTGCAGGGTCTCAATATCCTGCTCCTTGAGGCGGGCAATCAGGTCGTAGGCCATGCCATCAAAGGCGGTATTGAGGGTCGTCTGTAGCTCCTCGGGCAAGCCATCCCAGATGTCTTTATTGATCGACACAGCGATCATGGGCATGGAGTGAAAGCCAGGGTAGAGCGGGTAGGGGGCGAAAGCGTGCAGACCCATGGCGTCGTTATTCGAGAGCACCGTGGAGTCCGCGGCGTCGATCACGCCTTTTTCCAGACCGGTATACACCTCAGAGCCCGGCAGGTTGACGGGCGTGGCGCCAATGCGCTCGAAGATGTTGTACACCATGCCTTGAGGGGCACGGATTTTTAACCCTTCAAAGTCGGCGATGGATTCGATGGGCACCGTGGAGGGTACCGACTCCAGCGGAAAGGTCGCTGCGCTGATCAAATGGGCGCCATAGGGTTCGACCAGTTCGTTGTAAAGCTCTTCACCGCCGCCGTATTTCATGTACTCCAGGAAATCGTAGGGGTTCTGCCAGGCACCGACAAGGTTGCCGAGCATACCAAAAGCCGGATCCTGGCCAGAGAAGTAGCTTGGGTCGGTCATATGACCCTGCAGAATCCCTGAGCTAACGGCGGTCAATGTCTCAGTAGGGCCAACCACGGAATTAATCGGCATTACCTCGATTTCAACACGGCCATCAGTCATTGCCGTAATGCGCTCGGCCCACTCTTGTTTGATCTTAAAGCTGGGTTCGCCCGAGGTTTCTGACGCCTGAAATTTCCATTCGTACTCGGCTGCCTGGGCCGCAGAGAGGCCCAGCAGTAGCACGGAACCAGTGAGTAGCGAGCTGTATTTCGATTTGAGCATAGCACTATTCCTCAAGTTTTTTGTTGTGGAGAGCGTGGTGGTTAACGCTGTAATGCAACGGGCCAATGACCCACGTGGGAGGGTAATGTTGAACATTAAGAGCAATTGTTCAACATATACTTTTGTATGGTCGACTAGATTGACGGGGTAGTTTAGTGTCTTGCGCATTCGGCACCCACTCTCGACGCCAACTCTCAGGTCGTCAGCCGTCACCGAACTAAAACAAGGAGTTAACCTCATGGGCCAACGTCAACGTCCGCTGCGCAGTGCTGAATGGTTTGGCACGGCTGATAAGAACGGTTTTATGTACCGCAGTTGGATGAAAAACCAGGGCATTCCCGACCATGAGTTTCAGGGCAAACCGATCATCGGTATCTGCAACACCTGGTCGGAGCTCACACCTTGCAATGCGCACTTTCGTAAGTTGGCGGAGCACGTGAAGCAGGGCGTGCTGGAAGCGGGGGGCTACCCGGTGGAGTTCCCGGTGTTCTCCAACGGCGAATCCAACCTGCGCCCCACGGCGATGTTTACCCGCAACCTGGCCAGCATGGACGTGGAAGAAGCGATTCGCGGCAACCCCATCGATGCGGTGGTGCTGCTGGTGGGCTGCGACAAAACTACCCCGGCGCTACTGATGGGCGCGGCGAGCTGCGATATTCCCACCATCGTGGTCACTGGCGGGCCGATGCTCAACGGTAAGCACAAAGGTAAGGATATCGGCTCCGGCACCGTGGTCTGGAAGCTCTCCGAGCAGGTCAAGGCGGGTGAGATTTCACTTCACGACTTTATGGCCGCCGAGGCGGGCATGTCCCGTTCTGCGGGCACCTGCAACACCATGGGCACCGCCTCCACCATGGCCTGCATGGCCGAGTCGCTGGGCACCTCGCTACCCCATAATGCCGCCATCCCTGCGGTGGACTCCCGCCGCTACGTGCTGGCGCACCTTTCGGGTAACCGGATTGTCGAGATGGTCAACGAAGACCTGCGGCTCTCCAAGATCCTTACCAAGGAAGCTTTCGACAACGCCATCCGTACCAACGCCGCCATTGGCGGCTCCACCAATGCGGTGATTCACCTCAAGGCGATTGCCGGACGGATTGGTGTGGATCTGACCCTGGACGACTGGAGCCGAGTGGGGCGCGGCACGCCCACGGTGGTCGATCTACAGCCCTCGGGGCGGTTCTTGATGGAGGAGTTCTACTACGCCGGTGGCCTGCCCGCGGTGCTTAGACGCCTGGGTGAGGCCGACCGGCTGCCCTTCAAAGACGCCTTGACCGTCAACGGCAAAACCCTGTGGGAAAACGTCCAGGACGCCCCGCTGTACAACGACGAAGTGATTCGCCCGCTGGATAATCCGCTCACCGCGGATGGCGGCATCTGCGTGGTGCGCGGCAACCTCGCCCCTAATGGCGCGGTGTTAAAGCCCTCGGCAGCCACGGCCGAACTCATGCAGCACCGAGGTCGTGCGGTGGTGTTCGAGGACTTCGACGACTACAAGGCGCGCATCAACGACCCGGACTTGGACGTGGAAGCCAACGACATACTGGTCATGAAGCACTGCGGCCCACGTGGTTATCACGGCATGGCGGAGGTGGGCAATATGGGCCTGCCGCCCAAGATCCTCGCCCAGGGCATTACCGACATGGTGCGCATCTCCGACGCCCGCATGAGCGGCACCGCCTACGGCACCGTGGTACTGCACGTAGCGCCCGAAGCCGCTGCCGGTGGCCCGCTAGCGGCGGTACGCAACGGTGACTGGATCGAGCTCGACTGCGCAAGCGGCCGGCTGCATCTGGAACTCAGCGATGAAGGACTGGCCTCGCGCCTGGCCGAAAGTGACCCCACTGCCGCCTCAACGCTGATTGCCAGCCAGGGCGGCTACCGCCAGCTGTATATCGAGCGGGTGCTCCAGGCGGACGAAGGCTGCGACTTCGACTTCCTGGTCGGCTGTCGGGGTTCTGATGTGCCGCGGCACTCGCATTAACTGGACTGAGCAATCACTTCCCGCAGAGTGCTCATTAATGCGGCGGCACCGGGGGAGAGTCGCTGGTGGCGTAAGCTCACCAGCCCATAGGGCTGAACGCTTAGCGCCTCGCTAAATGGCAGTAGATGAAAACGCTGCGGTGGGCAGAGCAGGTCAGCGGCTTCCCGTGTAGTCACCGTGATGGTATCGGATTTGTCGACGAGGGCCAGCGACAGCAGCAGGTCAGCGGTATCGACGATCTGGCGGGGCGGCGCGACCTGATGGTGCAGAAATAGGCTATCCACCCGCTGGCGCATCAACGCGCCAGCGGGCTGCAGCGACCAAGGGAAGCACGCCATATCAGCAAGGCTCAGCGTTTGTTTATCGGCTAATGGATGCCCTTGGCGGCACACAAAGCAGAGTTCCTCCTCGCCAATCTCCTCGAAGACAAAGCGCTCGGCATCGACGCCTGCGGGTATGCGAGTAATCGCGAAATCCAGTTCGCCTTCCAGTAGGCGTGGTACCAGCACTTTGCTGACATCCACATCTACGCTGATTTTTAGCCCTGGCCGGTCGCGGTGCACCCGTTCGATGGCGCTGGTGAGCAGCGTAACCGCTGGCGCCATTACCGTGCCGACGGCTACCGTGCCGGCACTGCCCTCGCCGAGAGCGTTTAGCTCCTCACCGGTGTGGCGTAGCGCTGAGAGCATGCTGTGGGCGTGGCGAATCATAATTTCGCCATACCAGTTAGGCGTTAGCCCACGGGGGTGGCGATCGAACAGCCGAATACCCAAGTTGGCTTCCAGGTCGCTGAGCAGTTTTGAGGCGGCGGGTTGGCTCATATTGAGCTGAGCCGCCGCGCGGTGCAGGTTGCGCTGCTCGTCCAGGGCTAAAAATAGCTGAAAATGACGCAACTTTAGTCGCACGTCTAAAAACCAGTTTTCGCCGAGAATGCCCATGGCATAAGCCTCGTGTTGTTATTGATACTTAGAAGTATATCGATAGTGAGGCATTTGTATATTGGTTGGTTATGCCAGACATGGCTACTGTAGTGTCTGTATCGGTCATGATGAACTGTGGTAACTCACTGAGTTTTCTGACCAAGCCTAACAACAATAATTTAGCAACAAAGTATGCCTCCAGGAGGAAGCTCATGCCTCTCATGTACAGCCAACGATTAAGAAATGGTTCACCTCTTCTGCTCGGTGCAATTGCCGCGGTGCTGTTGGCAAACACTGCACAAGCCCAGAGCAGTTCTGAAGCCAACGCGAGCAGCAGCGTCGGCAGTGGTATCCAAACGTCGGTGTTTGGTCATCTACCCGATGGTCGCCAGGTGGATGTCTATCAACTTACCAACGCCAATGGTATCGAGCTGCGGGTGACCAATTACGGTGGCATCATTCTGTCGCTGAAAACCCCTGATATGGACGGTAAGTTTGACGATATAGCGCTGGGCTTTGACTCTTTGGAAGCCTACCTCTCCGATGAGTACCGTCAGGCCAATCCTTACTTCGGTGCCATTATTGGTCGTTACGGCAACCGTATTGCGGGTGGGCAATTCTCCCTCGATGGAGAAACCTATTCATTGGCTACCAACGATGGCAGCAACCACCTGCATGGCGGCGACCAGGGATTCGATAAAGTGCTATGGCAGGCCGAACCATTCGAGAGTGACGCAGGCAATGGATTGGTACTGCGCTATACCAGTGAGGATGGCGAAGAGGGCTACCCCGGTAAGTTGGAGAGCGAAGTTACCTATACGCTGACCGATAATGACGAGCTGATGGTGGATTATCGGGCGGTAACCGATAAAGCCACCCCGATTAACCTAACCCAGCACAGCTACTTCAACCTAAAGGGTGAGGGTAGCGACACCATTCTCGATCATCAGCTGATGATCAATGCCCCTGAGTTTACCCCGGTCAATGACACCTTGATTCCAACCGGTGAGATCCGCTCGGTGGAGGGCACGCCATTTGACTTCACCCAGGCGACGCCCATTGGCGAACGGATCGAGCAGGAGAACGAGCAGCTTGCCTTTGGTGGCGGTTATGACCACAACTTTGTGCTTGCCCGCGATAACGCTGCATCAGATGAGCTGGTCTTGGCTGCCAAAGTATGGGAGCCCCAAAGCGGACGCCTGGTGGAAATCACCACCACCGAACCCGCGATCCAATTCTATTCCGGCAACTTCCTTAACGGCGACCTGACCGGCAAGCAGGGCCAGGCCTACGGGCACCGCTCCGGCTTTGCGCTGGAAACTCAGCACTACCCTGACTCTCCCAATCAAGAGGCGTTTCCCAGCACGATCCTAGAGCCGGGCGAGACTTATCGCTCACGCACGGTCTATCGCTTTTCCGCGCAGCAAGACCTGGGCTCGTAATCTCGATTCATCATTACTATTACCAACCGTCAGTGGTTAGTAATCAAAAATATCAATAAAAACAACTCTCAAAATAGCAGGAGTACAACAATGAAATTGACGACAACATTTACCCGTTTAGCACTTGGTAGCGCGATTATGCTGGCCTCACTAGGGTCAGTACAGGCCCAGGAAGACGAGGTGAAGATTGGCTTTATCGTTAAAAAGCCGGAGCAGGCGTGGTTCATTAACGAACAGGAGGCGGCTACTGAAGTAGGCGAAGAGCTCGGCTTCGAAGTGGTACGCCTTGGCGGCGAAGATGGCCAAGAGGTGCTTAGCGCTATTGATAACCTCTACTCCCAAGGCGCTGAAGGGTTCGTAATCTGCCCGCCAGACGTACGCTTGGGGCCAGCGATTATGAACCGTGCTAACCAGTACGGCATGAAAGTAGTCACTGTGGATGACCAGTTTGTTAACTCAAGCGGTGAGCCCATGGAGGGCGTGCCGCACCTGGGTATGTCGGGCACCAAAATTGGGCGTCAGGTGGGCGAAGCCATTAATGCCGAAATGGAAGCGCGCGGCTGGAACCCCGAAGAGGTAGCCGCGCTGCGGATCACCAACAATGAACTACCGACCGCCGTTGAGCGTACCGACGGCGCCACCGAGGCGCTGATAGCCGCGGGATTCCCAGAAGATAATATTTTCGACGCGCCTCAGCAGAGCACCGACACCAGTGGGGCTTTCTCTGCCGCCTCTCCGGTGCTTTCCCAGCGCGGCGATTATGAGCACTGGGTGATCTATGCCCTTAACGAAGAGAGCGTGCTGGGTGGTGTTAGGGCTACCGAGCAGTATGGCTTAGCGCCTGAAGATGTGATCGGCGTGGGTATCAATGGCTCCGGCGCCGCCTTTGCGGAATTCTCCCGGGATAACCCCACCGGTTTCCACGGTACGGTAGCGGTGAGCTCCACCATGCACGGCCGTCAGACTGCTGAAGATCTCTACCGCTGGATTAGCGAGGATCAAGAACCACCGGCCAATACCGAAACCTCCGGCACGCTAATGACGCGGGAAAACTGGCAGGAAGTGCGCGCCGCGCTTGGTCTGTAACGGTAAGTCTCTGCGGGAGTAATGAAGCATGTCTGATGCTTATCTACGGTTCGACGCGATTAGTGTCGTTTTCCCTGGCGTGCGCGCGCTGGATGGGGTGAGTTTCTCCGCCCACGCCGGTCAAGTGCATGCCTTAATGGGCGAGAACGGCGCGGGTAAATCCACCTTGCTCAAGGTGCTAAGCGGCGTTAACCGGGTGGCCGAAGGGGCACTGTGGATCGATGGCCAGCGCTATGTATTCAACAATGCCCGAGAGGCGCTGCGGGAAGGCATTGCGATTATTTACCAGGAGTTGACGCTCTCACCCAATATGTCGGTGGCCGAAAACCTGCTGCTGGGTCAACTGCCCACGCGGCAGGGGTTTGTTGACCGTCGCCGGTTGAAGGAAAAAGCGTTGGCGATACTGGCTGATCTTGGCGAGGGGGAGATCCACCCCTCGACCAAGGTGCGCGAGCTCTCCATCGGCCAGCAGCAGATGATCGAGATTGGCCGTGCGCTGCTGCGAGACGCCAAGGTTATCGCGTTCGATGAGCCCACCAGTAGTCTCTCTATTCAGGAGATTCGCCAGCTAAAACGTATCGTCCAACGACTGCGTGATGAAGGGCGGGTGGTGCTCTACGTGACGCATCGCATGGAGGAGGTGTTTGAGATGTGCGATGCGGTCACCATCTTCCGCGATGGCCAGCATATACGCACCCATGAGGATATGTCGGCGCTCAATCACGACCTGTTAGTGAGTGAAATGGTGGGCCGGGATATCGACGATGTTTATGGCTATCGACCCCGCGAGCATGGCGATTTGATCCTAAACGTCGAGAACATACAGGGGCGCGGTCTCAATGCGCCGGTGAGCTTTTCCGTCAAGCGCGGTGAAGTGTTCGGGTTGTTCGGCCTGGTGGGCGCCGGGCGTAGTGAACTACTGCGGCTGGTCTGTGGGGTCGAGTCTCCCAAGGCTGGCAGCGTGCAGTTCAACGGCGAATCGCGACGTTTCAAAAGCCCGCAAGATGCCATTCGCGCTGGTATCGCCATGTGCCCGGAGGATCGTAAGTCCCAGGGTATCTTTCCGGTGGCGAGTGTGGCCGACAACCTCAATATCAGCTGTCGGCGCTTTTTCAAACGCTGGGGTATGTTCCGCCACCCCGGTCGTGAACGGCGCAATGCCGAGTCGTATATCCAGCAACTCAGCGTCAAGACACCGGGCCCACGTACGCCGATCGGCAAACTTTCCGGCGGTAACCAGCAGAAGGTGATTCTGGCCCGCTGGCTCGCCGAGGAGATCGATCTATTTGTGATGGACGAGCCAACCCGCGGCATCGACGTCGGCGCGCGGCGGGATATTTACTCGCTGCTCTACGACCTGGCCGAACAGGGCAAAAGCGTGGTGGTGATCTCCAGTGACCTGGCGGAAGTCAGCTCGATTTGCGACCGCATCGCCGTGATGCGCGATGGTGAGCTGGTGGAAGTAGTGCCGCGGGAATCGGCTACGCCGGAACGTCTGTTGGGCTTGGCGCTACCCGCCTAAGTGTCAGCTTTTTTAAGGTTTCCAAGATATTTCGTTCTTAGAGAACAAATTCAGGACAAACATCATGACAACGAACAACGCAACCCAAGGTGAGACGACACCTGCCCGCCCAGCGGGGCGCCAGGGGCTGATCAAACCGCTGCGCACGCTGCTGGATACCTCGGGATTGATCGCGATTTTTCTGCTCCTGTTTATCGCTCTAGCGGTACTCATCCCTGATTTTCTGACCGGCCGCAACATGGTCGGGCTACTGCTTTCGATCACCCTGATCGGCAGTTTGGCCACCACCATGATGCTGGTGCTGGCCCTGGGGGAGGTGGATCTCTCGGTGGCCTCTACGGTGGCCTTTGCGGGTGTGGTCGCGGCGGTGGTGACTTCCAGTACCGGTAGCGTCTTTATCGGCGTCATCGGGGGCATTGTCGCCGGGGGCGCGGTGGGCGCCTTTAATGGCCTGGTGATTGCCAAGTTCGGTATTAACTCTTTGATAGCCACTCTGGCAGCGATGGAGTTTGTGCGTGGTCTGGCCTACATCACCTCCGGCGGCGACGCGGTGATGATCACCGTGCCGGGCTTCTTTGACCTGGGCAGCGCCTCGTTCCTCGGCCTAACCCTGCCGGTCTGGACCATGCTGGCCTGTTTCGTGATCTTTGGCGTGGTGCTCAACATGACCGCTTTCGGGCGCAATGTGCTGGCCACCGGGGGGAACTCGGAAGCCGCCGCGCTTGCCGGGGTTAATGTTCGCCGCCTCAAGATTATTGTTTTCGGCCTTCAGGGTGTAGTGGCAGGTGTCGTAGGTGTACTGCTAGCTTCACGCATGGGGCTGGGCGACCCCAATACCTCCATGGGCCTGGAACTGGCGGTGATTTCCGCCTGTGTGCTGGGCGGCGTGGCGCTATCCGGCGGCGTTGCCACCATTACCGGTGTGGTGGTCGGTGTGCTGATCATGGGCTGCGTCCAGAACGCCATGGGGCTGCTCAACGTTCCCACTTTTTACCAATACCTGGTGCGTGGCGCGATTCTGCTGCTGGCGGTGATGTTTGACCGCTGGAAACAGACCCGTCGTCAGCGGGCCTGACGCTTAAACCGTTACCCCTTTATTAGTTGGTCACTTTTTTCCGGTTTGTACGGAGGCTTTGTTATGTCTGATCGTCAGCGCCCATTACGCTCTGCCCAGTGGTTCGGCACCGCCGATAAAAACGGCTTTATGTACCGCAGTTGGATGAAAAACCAGGGCATTCCCGACCATGAGTTTCAGGGCAAGCCGATCATCGGTATCTGCAACACCTGGTCGGAGCTCACTCCTTGCAATGCGCACTTTCGTAAGTTGGCGGAGCACGTGAAGCAGGGCGTGCTGGAGGCGGGGGGCTACCCGGTGGAGTTCCCGGTGTTCTCCAACGGCGAATCCAACCTGCGCCCCACGGCGATGTTTACCCGCAACCTGGCCAGCATGGACGTGGAGGAAGCGATTCGCGGCAACCCCATCGATGCGGTGGTGCTGCTGGTGGGCTGCGACAAAACTACCCCGGCGCTACTGATGGGTGCGGCGAGCTGCGATATTCCCACCATCGTGGTCACCGGCGGACCAATGCTCAACGGCAAGCACAAGGGCAAGGACATTGGTTCCGGCACCGTGGTCTGGAAGCTCTCCGAGCAGGTCAAGGCGGGTGAGATTTCGCTGCACGACTTTATGGCCGCGGAAGCCGGCATGTCCCGCTCCGCCGGTACCTGCAACACCATGGGCACCGCCTCCACCATGGCCTGCATGGCCGAGTCGCTGGGCACCTCGCTGCCGCACAATGCAGCGATTCCGGCGGTGGACTCCCGCCGCTACGTGCTGGCGCACCTTTCGGGTAACCGGATTGTCGAGATGGTCAACGAAGACCTGCGGCTCTCCAAGATCCTTACCAAGGAAGCTTTCGACAACGCCATCCGTACCAACGCCGCCATTGGCGGCTCCACCAATGCGGTGATTCACCTCAAGGCGATTGCCGGACGGATTGGTGTGGATCTGACCCTGGACGACTGGAGCCGAGTGGGGCGCGGCACGCCCACGGTGGTCGATCTACAGCCCTCGGGGCGGTTCTTGATGGAGGAGTTCTACTACGCCGGTGGCCTGCCCGCGGTGCTTAGACGCCTGGGTGAGGCCGACCGGCTGCCCTTCAAAGACGCCTTGACCGTCAACGGCAAAACCCTGTGGGAAAACGTCCAGGACGCCCCGCTGTACAACGACGAAGTGATTCGCCCGCTGGATAATCCGCTCACCGCGGATGGCGGCATCTGCGTGGTGCGCGGCAACCTCGCCCCTAATGGCGCGGTGTTAAAGCCCTCGGCAGCCACGGCCGAACTCATGCAGCACCGAGGTCGTGCGGTGGTGTTCGAGGACTTCGACGACTACAAGGCGCGCATCAACGACCCGGACTTGGACGTGGAAGCCAACGACATACTGGTCATGAAGCACTGCGGCCCACGTGGTTATCACGGCATGGCGGAGGTGGGCAATATGGGCCTGCCGCCCAAGATCCTCGCCCAGGGCATTACCGACATGGTGCGCATCTCCGACGCCCGCATGAGCGGCACCGCCTACGGCACCGTGGTACTGCACGTAGCGCCCGAAGCCGCTGCCGGTGGCCCGCTAGCGGCGGTACGCAACGGTGACTGGATCGAGCTCGACTGCGCAAGCGGCCGGCTGCATCTGGAACTCAGCGATGAAGAACTGGCCTCGCGCCTGGCCGAAAGTGACCCCACTGCCGCCTCAACGCTGATTGCCAGCCAGGGCGGCTACCGCCAGCTGTATATCGAGCGGGTGCTCCAGGCGGACGAAGGCTGCGACTTCGACTTCCTGGTCGGCTGTCGGGGTTCTGATGTGCCGCGGCACTCGCATTGATGGTCATTCGAAGATCCTGAGGTAGCGCCAAAAGGGTCGCGAGCTAAAGCTACCTCCCTCGGGGGCAATTATCAGCCTGGCAGAGATAGCTCCACGCAGAGTGACGAAGAGCTTAAAAAAGAGGACGCGCAATGACCGCCAGGTTGACCGACAAGCATATTCTGGTAACCGGTGCTGCCACCGGCATCGGCCGCGCCATTGCCGAGGCCTGCGTCCGCGAGGGTGCCACGGTCGCCTTGCTGGATAGAGACGGTGATAACGTCGAGAGGCTGGCAGCGCAACTGCGCAGCGAAGGACACAATGCTCAGGCGTTGGTGGCAGATATTGCTGATTGCGCAATGGTGGACGCCGCCGTGGCGAAGGCACGGGAGATTAACGGGCCCTTGACCACCTTGGTTAATAACGCCGGAATGAATGTCTTCCATGATCCACTCGCCATGCCGGATGACGTCTGGCAACTTTGCCTAGCGGTCGATCTGGAAGGTGCCTGGTTCTGTAGCCGGGCGGTGTTGCCGGACATGTTGGCGCAGGGCGACGGTGCCATTATCAACATCGCCTCCACCCACAGCTTCTCGATTATTCCCAGTTGTTTTCCCTACTCGGTAGCCAAGCACGGCTTGATTGGCTTAACCCGATCGCTCGGCATTGAATACGCACCGCGGGGCGTGCGGGTCAATGCCATCGCGCCGGGCTATATTGCCACCTCGGCGGTAGAGGCGCATTGGCAGTCCTTCGATGACCCCGTCACGGCTAAGGCACGCATCGAAGCCTTGCTGCCACCAGGGCGGTTAGGGCAACCCGAGGAAGTCGCCATGACGGTGGTCTTCCTGGCTTCAGATGAGGCCCCCTTTATCAACGCCAGTTGCCTGACTATCGACGGAGGCCGCAGCGTGGTTTATCACGACTGACAGTTGTTATGGTCGTTGAGTGCTTGCAAGGAATATCTGGATATTAGTGGCGTGAATAGAGTTTAGGCTGTATCCACGGGTTTAAACGTTAGTGCTTAGTTTTCCTTCAGCGAGCTCAATCTCTTGAGTAGATTGTCTTGGAAGAAATATTCCTTTTATACAATCTGGATTAATGATGGCAAGTTGAATATGGTTTTCAGAAAAAACTTGGCTCCATCGTATAGTGGATCGCCTTCGATAAACGCGGCTCTAACAGAGTCAAAGGGTTCACCCTGTTCCTTGGCTAATGCACATGCATAACGGATTACAGCACAGTCAAGCTCACGGGTTTTAAAATCAAAATCTGTTTTTCCAAACGATCTATTCTCAGGCAGTGGTGTACCTTCTGCCTCTAAATCGTCTTTTAGCTGCTGATAAGCTTCTTTAAGAAAATCATTATATTTTTGGTCAAGCAAATCCAGACAGTTGCCGAGCTCAATTACTGCGCCCAGTACAAAGGGATCTTTAACATTAGAAGCAGCCCGCTGGCTATCTTGAAGGGCATACTGATGCGCTCTTTCAAGATTATTTTCCCAAAAGTAAACGCCATTGCCCAGCCAATCATACTTATTATTACTGTGTTTGAATTCAGATTTTTGGTTCAGGATACTGATGGCAATATCTTTATCTAACCCATGAAAACCATAGACAATTGTCGGTTTTGATGAATACATTAGGTCTTAACGTGTGCCGTATGGTTGCCTTTAGACTTAGATGGACTGAAAAAACGCTTATCAAGACGTCCTTGTGAATCAAGGATGTGCGCATCTTTAAGCAATTTCATTCTTTGCTCATGAGTGCGGTTCTGCCCAGCTGCCTTAACTTTTTGTGTCAATTGATGAATAGACATAAAATACTCCCTTGTACATTTTCATGCTAATCGACCTTTTGGCTACAGGCAAGTAGCTGATCCAGACTTAGCCTGGCTATCTAACAGCGTCTCGCCATCGGTGGCATTTAGCGCCATGGCGATGCCGCCCATACAGGTCATGTCGCGATCCCAGGCGCAGCTTTCGATGCGGGTGGTGCCCATCAGTTCGGCCACTAGGGCTTCGTCGATGGCACTATGCATAGCGGCCTGCATGGCGTCAAAGCCGCGTACGCCGGAACCGGTAATCAGCACTAAATCGGGGTTGAAAAGCGCCAGCACATTGGCGATACCAACCCCCAGTGCACGGCCTGCCTCTGCATAGATGCGCTGAGCCAAGGGGTCGCCTTGCAGCGCTAGTTGGGTTAGCGCCTGCATCTGCTGCTCGGAGGGGTGTGCGCTGTCGCCGGCGGGAAGTTCTAGATGCTCGGCGGCTGCGCGATAGAGCGCGTAATCGCTAGTGTAAGCTTCAATGCACCCCCGTCGCCCGCAGGCGCACAGTGCGCCATCGGGTTGGTATTTGCTGTGCCCAAACTCCGCCGCTGAGCCATTGGCTCCCAGAAAGGGCACGCCGTTAATCAATACCGACATGCCGATACCGTAGCCCAGCATAATCACCACCAAATTAGGGCAGTCTGCATAGGCGGGCTGTGCCGCCAGTACGCTGGCGATGCAGTTGGCATCGTTTTCCAGCAGCACGCTGCAGTGAAAACGCTCTGCTAATCGTGTCGATATCGGTGCGTTACGAAAGCTTAAAGCGGGGGACCAGATAATCGTACCGCTTTGCGACGAGACTACCCCCTGCACTGCCAAACAGATCCCCGCCAAGCGTTGAAATCCCTTTAGCTGTTGCGCGCAAACAGTGCTGATCTTCTCTTCCAGCAGCGCTTCCAGGTCGTCGGCACTCAACGTCAGGGTGGGCACCGCATGGTGCTCGCTATGGCGTACCTGACCCGAAAAATCGCCCACTACCAGCTGGATCTCATTGATCGATAGCTTGATGCACACCACGCAGGCGGCATTAGGGGCGAGCTCAATCAAGGTTTTTGGTCGACCACGACCGGTGGGACGGGGCGTTTCGGGCGGCCGTTCCGTGATCAACCCCTGCTGGAGTAGTTCGGCGCTGATCGAGGTGACGGTGGCAGAGCTAATGCCATTGAGTGCACCCAGGTCGATGCGTGCCACCGATCCTTGGTCACGCAGAGTGCGTATCACCGCCAGGGTGTTGTCGAGGCGGCTAGTGTCAGTCGACGGAAGGGCCATAGGGTCGCCGTTATAGTTCGTGTTGAAAAAAGCGCTACTGCACATTGCTAAGCGCTCTCATCGTGGGGTGTGAACGCAATTGCCAAAATACGACCTAAGTTGCATATGCAAATATTTATTTTAGAACCTAAAGTAAATCAAGCATCAATCTAAATCAATCGATGTTGATAAGCCCCCAACACAAAAACAACAGACTTCATCAGGTGGCCTCATGCTGTTATCAGCGCGCAAACTCTGCCGCTCGTTTGGCGAAAACCAAGTTTTATTCGACGTTGATCTTGATCTGCGGGCGGGCGAGGTGCACGCCCTGCTGGGTGAGAACGGCGCCGGTAAATCAACCCTGGTAAAAATCCTGGCCGGTTACCTTCGGCCCACCTCGGGTGAGGTGGTGGTGGACGGCAGCCAACGACACTACCGCTCCAGCGGTGAGGCAGAGGCCGATGGCGTGGTAATGATTCACCAGGAGTTGGCACTGGCGGAGCAGCTTAGCGTGGAGGAGAACATCTTCTTGGGCCGCGAACTGCGCCGCGGAGTGTTTCTGGATCGACGAGCCATGCGGGAACGCAGCCGGACGGCACTGTTGGAACTCGAAACCGACGTTGATCCACGCGCTCGAGTGAAAGACCTCAGCACCTCTGATCAGCAGATGGTGGAAATCGCCAAGGCGATCACCCGCGATGTGCGCGTGCTGATTATGGACGAACCCACCGCCACCCTGACGGAAAATGAAGTAAAGGTGTTATTCGCACTCATCGACCGTTTGCGCCAGCGGGGCGTGGCGATTCTGTACATCTCCCATAAGCTGCGTGAAATCGAGCAGATTGCCGACCGGGTGACGGTGCTGCGCGATGGTCATTTGGTGGACAGCGGCTCCATGGCCGGGCGCAGCAAAGAGGAATTGGCTCGGCTGATGGTGGGGCGTGAAATCACGGACATGTACCCACCGCGCACGCGGCTTCCTGACGATGCGCCGGTGGTGCTGGAAGCGCGGGATATGGTGGTGCCCGGCGCCGTTAAACAGGCCAGCTTTACCCTGCGCCGGGGGGAAGTGTTGGGGTTTGGGGGCATCGTGGGCGCTGGCCGGACCGCGCTGCTTGAAGCGGTGCTGGGTCTGCGCGGTAAAAGCGCTGGTCAGGTGCTGCGCAATGGCCAGCCAGTAGTGCTGCGCCACCTGCGCGATGCGGTGCACCAGCGTATTGCCTACCTCACCGAAGATCGCAAGGGCAAAGGCCTGGTGCTCAATATGGACTTGCGCTCCAACGTTACGCTGCTCAATTTACGCGCTCACTGCCACCCGCTTATCGACCGCCGCCGCGAAGAGCAGGCCTTTCAGCAGGCTATCCAGCGTTTTGATATCCGCCTGCGCACGGCGGCGCGCACCGCGGCCGAGCTCTCCGGCGGTAACCAGCAGAAGCTGCTGCTCGCCAAGGTGATGTCCATCGACCCTGAGATCGTAATTATCAACGAGCCGACCCGGGGCATCGACGTGGGCACCAAGCACCAGATTTATCACTTTATCCACGAATTAACCGAGGCGGGCTGCTCGGTGATATTGATCTCCTCAGAAATGGGCGAGCTGATCGGCCTCTCCCACCGGGTGGCAGTCATGTGCGCCGGTGTACTCACCGGGGTGCTGGAAGGCGAGCAAATTAACGAACACGAAATCATGCAGTACGCATCGGGCATCAAGGGAGTCGGGGTCGATGAGCAGCGTTATGGCTAATAATAAAACAACTGACAAAGCAGCTAACAAAATGACCAAGCAGAATGGCTTCGCCATAGACCTGAAAACCTGGGGACCTTTTGTGGCACTGGTGGCGCTGGCGCTATTGGGCGTGTTGATCAACCCGGCGTTTCTGGGGCTGGATAATCTATCGAACATGCTCACCCGCAGTGCCTTTATCGGCATTATCGCCATTGGCGCCACCTTCGTGATTACGGCGGGTGGGCTGGATCTTTCGGTAGGGTCGATGGCCGCCTTTATTGCCGGGGTGATGATCATTCTGATGAACAGCCTCGTCGAGCAGTTTGGCGCGGGGCTGACCACCATCTTGTTTGGCGTAGGCGCCTCGCTGCTGCTGGGGCTGTGCGCAGGCTTTATCAACGGCATGGTGACCACCAAAGGCAAGATCGAGGCGTTTATCGTCACCCTTGGCACCATGGGGATTTACCGCTCACTGGTAACGTACCTCGCCGATGGTGGCACCCTCACCCTGGACTGGGCGGTGCGCGATATCTACCGGCCGGTGTATTACGGCAGCTTCCTTGGCATCACCATTCCGGTCTGGGTGTTTCTGGCGGTCGCGATCGTTGGCTACATCCTGCTCAACTACACCCGATTCGGGCGCTACTGCTTTGCTATTGGCTCCAATGAAAGAGTCGCCGAATACAGCGCTATCCATGTCGACCGCGTCAAAACCATGACCTACATGCTGCAGGGCGTGTGCGTGGCCTTGGCGACGATTATCTATGTGCCCCGGCTGGGCTCGGCGTCTGGTGCTACCGGGGTGCTTTGGGAGCTGGAGGCGATTGCCGCGGTGATCATCGGCGGCACCATGCTCAAGGGTGGGCATGGGCGCATATGGGGCACGGTGGTGGGCGCCATCATGCTCACCATGATCGGCAATATTCTCAATTTGACCGATGCTATTTCCAACTATCTCAACGGTACGGTGCAGGGGATCATCATCATTGTAGCGGTCTACCTACAGCGTGCGTCGTGGAGAAAAGCAACGCCTTAAGGCACTGAAAAAATGTAAAAACCAGAAAAATGTTCGCAACATCAACCCTTAGCAGCTCGCAACACAGTAAGTAAAGACAGCAAGTACCAAAAGCAAAACAATTACAAACACGAAAGGAGCATCACTATGCGAACCATCAAGACAGCAGTGAAGGCCTGCGTCACTACTGCAGCACTCACTTCAGCAATAGGGCTCTCCGGCGCCGCAGTTGCCCAGGAGTACACCATCGGTGTCTCCATTCCCGCCGCCACCCATGGTTGGACGGGGGGCGTTAACTACCATGCCGAAGAGGCTAAAAAACGCCTTGAGGAGCTCTATCCTGACATTGAGATCACCATCTCGACGGCAGGCACGGCCGGCGAGCAGGCCAATGATCTAGAAGACCTGGTGTCGCTGCGCAATATCGACGCGCTGGTGGTGTTGCCGTTTGAATCTGGGCCACTGACCGATCCGGTGCGCCGGGTTAAAGAGTCCGGGGTGTTCGTGACCGTGGTAGATCGTGGTCTGACGGAAGAAGGGATTCAGGATCTCTATGTGGCGGGCAACAACCATGAGTTAGGCCGTGTTTCCGGCGAGTACATACGCGAGCGCCTTGATGGCGAAGGCGACATTGTGGTGCTACGCGGTATTCCCACGGTGATCGACGATGAGCGGGTGCAAGGCTTCCAAGAGGCGATCGAAGGCTCCGAGGTCAATATCCTCGATATGCAGCACGCCAACTGGAACCGCGACGATGGGTTTGAAGTGATGCAGGACTATCTATCGCGCTTCGACAATATCGACGCCGTCTGGGCTCAGGATGACGATATTGCGCTAGGGGTCATTGAAGCAGTGCGCCAAGCGGATCGTGAAGACGAGCTGTTTATCGTCGGCGGGGCGGGCATGAAGGACATTATCAAGCGGGTCATGGACGGTGACGAACTGGTGCCGGTAGACGTGTTGTACCCACCTGCCATGATCGCCACCGCCATGGATCTGACCGTACAGCACTTTGTCTCCAATGGGCCGGTATTGGGTGAGTACATTCTAGGCTCGCCGCTGATTACCCAGGAGAACGCCGAGCAGTACTACTTCCCCGATTCACCGTTCTGATCACGGATTGATTGCGTAGTGATTAATAGGCGCGGGTAACAAGTATCACTCCTTCCCGCGCCCACCCAAGCACCTAATCCAAATGATATTGAGAGAGTCCTATGAAAACAATCAAAGGGCCAGCGCTCTTTCTCGCCCAGTTCGCCGGTGACGAAGCCCCCTTTAATAGCCTCGACAGCATTGCTGCCTGGGCGGCGGGGTTGGGTTATCAGGGCGTACAGATTCCCAGTTGGGATGCCCGCCTGTTCGATTTAAAGCGCGCTGCCGAGAGCCCCACTTACTGTGATGAGGTTATAGGCACTCTGGCCCAGCACGGCTTAGCACTCACCGAACTCTCCACCCATTTGCAGGGCCAGTTGGTGGCGGTGCACCCGGCTTATGATGAGATGTTCGATGGTTTTGCAGTGCCGGAAGTACGTGGCAATCCCAAGGCGCGCCAGGCCTGGGCGGCTGATCAGCTCAAACTGGCCGCCAAGGCATCGCAAAACCTCGGCCTCACCGACCACGGTACCTTTTCCGGGTCGCTGGCGTGGCCGTTCATTTACCCCTGGCCCCAACGCCCGGCGGGCTTGGTCGAGACGGCGTTCGACGAGCTGGCGAATCGCTGGCGGCCGATTCTGGATGCCTTTGATGAAGCGGGCGTGAACCTCTGCTACGAGATTCATCCCGGCGAAGACCTGCACGACGGCATCACCTTTGAGATGTTCCTTGAGCGGGTCGGTAACCACCCGCGCTGCCATATCCTTTACGACCCTAGCCACCTGATCCTGCAGCAGCTCGACTACCGCGGCTTTCTGGACGTCTATCGCGACCATATTCAGATGTTTCACGTTAAAGACGCCGAGTTTAACCCCAGCCCCAAGCAGGGCGTTTACTCCGGCTATCAGTCGTGGACAGAGCGCGCGGGCCGCTTCCGCTCCCTGGGCGATGGCCAAATCGACTTCAAGTCGATCTTCTCCTGGATGGCGGCTAACGACTACCACGGCTGGGCGGTGCTGGAGTGGGAGTGCTGCATGAAGCACCCGGAAGTCGGTGCCCGTGAAGGCGCGAGCTTTATCCGCGACCACATTATCGAGGTGACAGAGCGCGCGTTTGACGACTTTGCTGACGGCGGCTCCGACGAGGCCGCCAATCGCCGCATTTTGGGTCTTAATTAACCAAAGGGGAGGGCAATACGACATGAGCACTCAACACGACACGCCGCGTCGGCTGCGCCTGGGCATGGTCGGCGGTGGCCTGGGGGCGTTTATCGGCGGGGTGCACCGCATCGCCGCACGATTGGATGACCACTACGAACTGGTTGCCGGGGCTTTTGCCTCTGACCCTGAGCGCAGCCGGGCCGCCGCCGCAGAGTTACACGTCGCCGCTGATCGCGCTTACCCCGACTACCAAACCATGGCCGAAGCGGAGCAGCAGCGGCCGGATGGTATCGATGTGGTCGCCATTGTGACCCCCAATCATGTGCACTTCGATGTGGCGCGCACCTTTTTAGAAGCGGGCTTTCACGTCATCTGCGATAAGCCGATGACGATTACCCTTGAGGAGGCGCAAACCCTCGCCGAACTGGTGGAACGCACGGGGCTGTTCTTCGGCTTGACCCATAACTACTCCGGCTACTCGCTGGTACGCCAGGCGCGAGAGATGGTCGCCAACGGCGAGCTGGGGGAGCTTCGCGTCGTCCAGGTGGAGTACCCGCAAGATTGGCTCTCCACCCGCTTGGAAGAGAGCGGTGTCAAGCAGGCTGAGTGGCGCACCGATCCCAAACGCAGCGGCCCGGCGGGTTGTTTGGGCGATATCGGCACTCACGCCTACCACCTGGCGCGTTATGTCACAGGGTTGCAATTGGAATCACTCGCCGCCGATATGCACACCTTTGTTGACGGCCGAGCGCTGGATGACAACGTACATATGATGCTGCGTTTCAAGGGCGGCGCACGGGGCATGCTGTGGTCAAGCCAGGTCGCGCCGGGCAACGAAAACGGTCTCCAGCTACGTGTTTATGGCAGCAAGGGTGGCCTTGCCTGGCGCCAGGAAACGCCCAATCAACTGGTGCATTCGCCACTGGGAGAGCCGCCACGGATATTGACCCGCAACGGCCCTGGCCTGGGCGCAGCCGCCATGGCGGCTGCACGAATCCCACCGGGGCATCCGGAAGGTTATCTCGAAGCCTTTGCCCAGCTCTATCGCGATTTCGCTGTGCAAATTCATGCCCATCAACGGGGTGAACCCGCTGAGTCGCTGGCGATGCAAACACCGGGGGTAGCCGACGGTGTCGATGGCTTGACCTTTATTACCCGCGCGCTGGCCTCGTCCGCTGCTGGTGGGCAGTGGATGGATATTTAAAACGCGGTTAAAGCACGCCTAAAAGAGAGAGGTGGGAAACAATATGAATCAGCACTCAGCGCGCTATACAAGCCTTGAGCAGCGTGTGGTCTTTATTACCGGCGGTGGCAGCGGCATTGGCGCCGCGCTCACCCGAGCCTTTCATCATCAGGGCGCGCGGGTGGTGTTTGTCGATATCAACGATGCTGCCAGCCAAGCGCTGGTCGATGAACTTCGCGCCGAGACTGGCGAGGCACCTCGTTATCACCACTGCGATATTCGTGATGTGGGCAGCCTACAGCAGGTCATCGCCGAGACCGGCCGGGAGATCGGGCCGATTCATACCCTGGTGAACAATGCCGCCAACGATGATCGCCATGCCTGGCGGGAGGTGGATGTGGCCTATTGGGATGAGCGTATGTCGCTCAATCTGCGGCCGATGTTTTTTGCCGCCCAGGCGGCGGCTGAACAGATGATTGAGGCGGGCGGGGGATCGATTATCAATTTTGGCTCTGTCAGCGTGCAGATGGCGCTAGGGGGACTGCCCGCTTATGTCACCGCCAAAGCGGCGGCCCACGGCCTGACGCGCAGCCTGGCTCGGGAGCTGGGTGAGCATAATATCCGCGTTAATACCCTGGTGCCCGGTTCGGTGATAACCGAGCGCCAGCTCGAAAAGTGGATTAGCCCTGAGGATGAAGTCGCCATTCAGCAGCGCCAGTGCCTCAAGATGCGCCTGGAAGCCGAACATATCGCCCCCGCCGTGCTTTTTTTAGCCAGTTCTGAAAGCCAAGCGATCACCGGCCAGGAGTTGGCGGTGGATGCCGGCTGGGCTTGAGTCCGCTAACGTTGAAGTAATATTAGGAGAACATTATGCAGGTAGCTAACAATGACAACGTGCCCTGTTCACGTCCGCGCCACTTAGTACTCGCCGTTGCGGTTGCTGCTGCCTTGGGTTCAGTCGCCGCGGCGGCTGACACCACGGTAACAGTATTAAGGATTGAGAGCAGCAGCGCTGAAAAGCGCTACTACGATGAAGTGGTCGCCGAGTTTGAGTCGCAACATCCCGATATTAACGTTGAGTTCGAATACCTTGCCAACGAGGCCTACAAAACGCGCCTGCCCACCATGCTGCAGTCCAGCCAGCGCCCGGATATCTATTATACCTGGGGCGGCGAAGGGCTACGTGACCAGGTGGATGCGGGGTTTGTACGCGACTTAACCGAGCCGATGCGCGATGGCTGGCAGGATATCTACCCAGCGTCAGCGGTACGCGCCTTCACCCTGGATGATCGTGTCTATGGTGCGCCGCTCTACGCCACAGTAGTGGGTATCTGGGCGAACACCGCGCTGACAGAGCAGGCAGGGGTCGATGTAGCAGCGATCAAGACCTGGGAGGATTTTGAAAACGCCGTGGTGGCGTTGCGGGAAGAGGGTATAACGCCGCTGGTGGTCGGTGGTCAGGATGGCTGGCCACTGCACTTCTATTGGGGTTCGTTAGTCACCCGCCTGGCCGGGGGGGAGGGCATTGAAGCGGCCAAAAATGGTGAAAACGGCGGCTTTGGAGGCGAATCCTTCGTACGCGCTGGCGAGATGCTGCAGTCCCTTGTTGAGCTTGACCCTTTTCAGTCCGGTTTTATGGCCACTTCCTACGAGCGTGCCAGCGGGATGTTTGGCGATGGCGAGGCAGCCTTCCACGTGATGGGCGACTGGGATTATCTGCCTTCCAAGCAGCGCTCAGTCAGTGGTGAGGGCGTCCCGGATGAGGACTTGCGGTTTGTTCCTTTCCCGACAGTGGCCGGGGGCGAGGGAAACGAACAGAGCTTCGGTGGCATGAATGGTTTTGCTGTCACCCGTGATGCGCCCGATGAAGCAGTCGACTTCCTGCGTTTTCTGCTCAATGCCGACAACCAGCGTAAAGCCGCCGCGACAGGCATCTTTGTGCCGGTTGCTGAGGGCTCAGCGGAAGCCCTTGAAACGCCCTATGCCCGCCGCGTCGCGAAGATACTTGAGCAATCTGATTTCCATCAAGTGTTCCTGGATCAAGCGCTGGGAACGTCCGTAGGCGCGACGATTAACGACATTAGCGGCGATTTGGCGCAAGGCGTTATTACTCCGGAAGAGGCCGCCGCGCAAGTCGAAGAAGCCTGGCAGTTTAGATGATCCGCCCGCTAAAAGAGCACGCGCGTGACCGCCCGTGCTCATCCACGCTCTGCCTCGGAGTTTGCCATGACCACGCTTGACCGAACCGCCGTGCCGCGGAGAGGGAATGCCGACCGGGTAAAGAAAGGCTTGGTAAGCGGTAAATTCACCGCGCTATTAATCCTGCTTCCACCGGCGTTAATCCTGTTTTCGCTCTTTGTCATTCTGCCGCTCGCGGATGCCGTTTATTACAGCGGCTTTTCCTGGAATGGCTATGGCGCGCCCAGTGACTTTGTCGGCGCGCAAAATTATCAGCGTCTGCTGGATCACTCGGTGTTTCATACTGCGCTGTGGAATACCGCCAAGCTTATTCTGGTCTCACTACTGATCCAGATGCCCCTGGCGCTGGGGCTGGCGCTCTTGGTGTACCGTAAAACGCCCACCAATACCCTGTTTAGACTGGTGTTTTTCCTGCCCTATATCCTGGCGGAAGTGGCTGCTGGGCTTATCTGGAGCTTTGTTTTTGACGGCGACTACGGCATTACCAGCTCGCTGCTGCATGCCATGGGCCAGGAGTCGGTGTATGTGCTGGCCGACCATCAGTGGGCGTTCCCCGCGATTATGACGGTGATCGTTTGGAAGTACTTTGGCTTCCATATGATGATCTATATTGCCGCCCTGCAGAGCGTGCCCAAGGATCTAGTCGAGGCCGCCAAGCTGGAAGGGGCCAAACCCAGGCAGGTTGCTCTCTTTGTGCAAATTCCGCTGATTAAGCACGCCCTCGTCGTCAGTGGTTTCTTTGCCATTATCGGCTCGCTTCAGATCTTCGACATTATTATCCCGATGACCAACGGCGGCCCCTCCAACTCGACCCATACCATCGTTACCTACCTGTATAGCTTCGGGCTCTCACGGCTCAATATTGGCTTTGGTAGCGCCACTGCGGTGGTGCTGTTTGTGCTCGCTATCGGGATTGCCTTCTTCTACCAACGCACCACGTCCAAGGGGAGTAAGGCATGAAAAGTATCACGACCCGTAACACCCTGCGCGTGATCATCCTGATTGTGGTGGCCAGCATTGTTATTGGCCCGCTACTGGCGGCATTTTTCGGTGGCTTTAAGGGCAATTCTGAGCTGCGCACCAATCCGCTGTGGCTGCCCGACAGTTGGGATGCGGGCAATTACATCGGCATCCTGCTGGATGGCAACTTCTGGCGCTATTTGGGCAACTCGTTTTTCATCTCGTTAATGACGGTGTTCTTAACCCTGGTGGTGGGGGCCGCCGCGGCTTATGTGTTTTCGCAGATCCGCTTCTTCGGCGCCAAGATGATCCTCTCCTACCTGCTGCTGGGGCTGATGTTTCCCTTCGCGGCGGCCATTTTGCCGCTGTTTATCAAGGTGCGCGATTTGGGCCTGCTGGATACCTATTGGGCGGTGATCCTGCCCCAGACGGCGTTTGGTCTGTCGCTGGCGATTCTGCTCTTCAAGGCCTTCTTCGACCAACTGCCTAAAGAGCTGTTTGAAGCGGCCTACGTCGATGGCTGCAGTTACTTGCGCTTCTTCTGGTCGTTCACGCTGCCGCTCTCGACACCCATTCTGGCCACCGTGGGCGTGTTCGTCTTTGTGCAGAGCTGGAACAACTTCCTGCTGCCGCTGGTGGTGCTCAACGACCGCTCTATCTACACCTGGCCGTTGGGCATGATGCAGTTCCAAGGGGAGTATCTGACTCAGTGGAACATGATTCTGGCCTTCGTGACCTTGACCATCATTCCGGCGGTTATCTTCTTTCTCGCCGCCCAGAAATACATCGTGGCTGGCCTGACTGGCGGCTCTGTTAAAGGATAAAGGAGGATCCCTAATGGACGATGTTATTCACAACCCGATTCTGGCCGGGTTTAACCCCGATCCCTCAATTTGCCGGGTAGGCGATGACTACTATCTCGCTACTTCGACCTTTGAGTGGTATCCCGGTGTTCAGGTTCATCACTCCCGCGATTTGGCTAACTGGACGCTGGCCACACGGCCCTTGAACCGTGCCAGCCAACTAGATATGCGCGGTAATCCAGACTCATGTGGCATCTGGGCGCCATGCTTGAGCTACGCCGACGGCCTGTTTTGGCTGGTATATACCGACATGAAACGTTATGAGGGGAACTTCAAGGATGGACATAATTACGTGGTGACAGCGCCGCGTATCGAGGGGCCCTGGAGCGATCCGATCTACCTGAATTCAAGTGGCTTTGACCCTTCACTGTTTCACGATACCGACGGCCGCAAGTGGTTGATCAACCTGCAGTGGGATTATCGTCAGCGCGAAGGGCGGGATCGTTTCGGCGGAATAGTGCTGCAAGAGTACGATCCTGAGCAACGCCGCTTGGTGGGCGACATCACCAATATTTTCGCCGGTACCGAACTGAAACTCACAGAGGGTTCGCATCTCTACCGGCGCGATGGTTGGTACCACCTCTTGGTGGCCGAGGGTGGCACCGGCTACCAGCATGCGGTGACCATGGCGCGTTCAAAAACGCTGACAGGCCCTTACGAGGTACATTCCAACAATCCACTTTTGACGAGTCAAGATGATCCTGAAAACCCGCTACAGAGGGCTGGCCATGCAGATCTGGTCGACACCCCTGAAGGTGATACTTACTTGGTGCATTTATGCAGCAGACCCCTGCCAGGCACCCGGCTATCACCGATGGGGCGCGAGACCGCTATTCAGCGCGTGGAGTGGGGCGAAGATGGCTGGCTACGGCTCGAAGATGGGGGCAATACCCCGGTGTTAAAGGTCGCCTTGAGCGGGGTAACGCAAAAGCCCCCTGCGCCGGAGGAGCACTACGATTTTGAAACAGACACGCTGCCTGCCGCCTTTCAGTGGCTGCGTACCCCTTATCCTGATCGGCTCTTTTCGCTTACCGAGCGGCCCGGCTACTTGCGCCTGTTTGGCCGTGAGTCGGTGGGTTCCTGGTTTGAGCAGGCACTAGTCGCCCGGCGCCAGGACAACATCCACTGTAGTGCCGAAACGACCCTTAAATTTGAACCTGAAGATATTCAGCAGTTTGCCGGGCTGATTGCCTACTACAACCGCTTCAAATTCCATTACCTGGCGGTGACCCTGAATGACACCGGCAGCAAGGTGCTCAGCGTTATCAGTTGCCTGGATGACTGGCCTAACGGGAATCTGGATATCGCTGATACGAGCGTGCACCTTGCCCCTGATGCCACAATTCGACTCGGGCTGGATATCCATGCCCGGGAACTGCGCTTTCGCTATGCCCAAGGGAACCAGCCCTGGCAACCGATTGGGCTCGCGTTAGATGCTGGGCTGCTTTCCGACGAAGGCAGCGGTCGCGCCCACGGCTACTTCACCGGCAACTTCTTAGGCATGGCCGCCCACGACATTAGCGGCCGCGGCACCCCCGCCGATTTCCAGGCGTTTTGCTATCGCCGCGCCCCTCTTTCAGAGACGAGATAAGCTCATGGCTGAAGTAACTCTACGCGACATCGAAAAGACGTTTCATGGTAAAACCACGGTAATCCCTGATTTAAATCTGCATATCGAAGATGGCTCTTTCACCGTGCTGGTTGGGCCTTCTGGCTGCGGAAAATCCACCTTACTGCGCATGATTGCGGGCTTGGAGACCGTGACCCAGGGCTCGATCACTATCGGCGGGGAAGACGTTACCACTGCTGAGCCGAGCGACCGGGATATTGCCATGGTCTTTCAGTCCTACGCGCTGTATCCGCACATGACGGTTGCGCGCAATATCGACTTCGGCATGCGGTTGGCAAAAGTGCCCAGCAAAGAACGGGAAGCCAAAGTGGCCGAGGCCGCGCGCTTGCTCAATCTTGAGGATCTGCTCGAGCGTAAACCTGCTGAGCTCTCCGGCGGGCAGCGCCAGCGAGTGGCCATTGGCCGTGCCATTGTGCGCAGCCCCGGCGTATTTCTGTTCGACGAGCCGCTCTCTAATCTGGACGCTTCGTTACGTAATCGCATGCGGGTCGAGTTGGCCGAACTGCATCAACGGCTCGATACCACCATGGTGTATGTCACCCATGATCAGGTCGAGGCGATGACCCTGGCCGACTGCATTGTGGTGATGAACGCCGGGAAGATTGAGCAAATGGGCAAGCCCATGGCGCTTTATCAACGCCCCGAAACGCTGTTTGTAGCTGGCTTTATTGGCTCGCCGAAAATGAATTTGATCGAAGGTGCTCTGGCGGCGGCTTACGGTGCCACCACGCTAGGCATACGGCCCGAGCATCTAGAGGTGAGCCGCGAGCAGGGCGAGTGGAAAGGTCGTGTGCGATTCATCGAGAAGCTGGGTGCTGACGCTTTCGCCTATATAGATAGCGAGCAGACCGGCCCGCTCACTGTCCGCCTCTCTGGCGATGTCGATCTTAGCCATGGCGATACGCTTTTTATCACTCCCCAACAGGCTCAGCTACACGCGTTTGATGCCGATGGAAAGCGGTTGCCTGATGGCGCATCGCAGCAGCCTTCAAGCAATCACGAGAGCACCCTATATCACTGACGATTTTCAATTTTTCCAACTACCAATACGCAAAACAACGCTCAATAACAAATCCAAGGAGCTAGATAATGACAACACAAAGAACGTTAAGCCGCTCATCGTATATCTTGGTGATCTGTTGTATTGCCGCCATCGGCGGTTTCCTGTTTGGTTTCGACAGTGGCGTGATCAACGGTACCGTCGATGGCCTGCAGACCACTTTTAACTCCGATAGCGCCGGCACGGGGTTCAATGTCGCCTCCATGCTGCTGGGCTGCGCGATTGGGGCCTTCTTTGCCGGTCGTCTGGCGGATCGCTTTGGCCGCCGCACGCTGCTGATCGTGGCCGCGGTGTTCTTTCTAGTTAGTGCCTGGGGGTCAGGTATTGCCGGTAGCTCGATGGAGTTTGTGGTGTACCGCATTCTCGGTGGCCTTGCCGTCGGCGCCGCCAGCGTGATGACCCCGGCTTATATTAGTGAGGTCGCGCCATCGGCCTATCGTGGGCGTTTGGCTACAATCCAGCAGATAGCGATCATCTCTGGTTTGTTTTTTGCCTTTCTGAGCAACTATGTCTTGGCTTATGTCTCGGGTTCTGCAACCACCGAGCTATGGTTTGGTTTTGCAACCTGGCGCTGGATGTTCTGGATTGAGCTGATACCGGCTGCCGTTTTCCTGGTGGCATTGCTGTTTATTCCTGAAAGCCCGCGCTACCTGATCAGCACCGGTAAGCAGGGCGAAGCCCGCCGTGTGCTTGGGTTAGTAATGCCTGAGCGTGATGTCAGCAGCAAAATTGATGAAATTAATACCACTCTGGATCAAGATCACAAGCCACGGTTGAAAGATGTGATCAACCGTTCCACGGGCAAGATACATGGCATCGTCTGGGTGGGTATTGGCTTGGCGGTTTTCCAGCAGTTGGTGGGCATTAACGTCGTTTTCTACTATGGCGCAGTGCTATGGCAGTCAGTGGGTTTCTCCGAAGGCGATGCGCTGCTGATCAACGTGATTTCGGGCGCTGTGAGTATTGGCGCTTGCCTACTGGCGATTGCGCTGATCGACAAAATTGGCCGCAAACCGCTGCTTTGGGGTGGTTCGGTTGGCATGGCGGGGACACTGGCGTGCCTCTCCTATGCGTTTTCTACAGCGACGATGGTGGATGGCAGCCTACAGTTATCGAGTGATATGGGCGTATTTGCGCTGCTGTGCGCCAACCTTTATGTGCTGTTTTTTAACGCCTCGTGGGGGCCGGTGATGTGGGTCATGCTGGGTGAAATGTTCCCCAATCAAATGCGCGGCTCGGGGCTGGCGATTGCCGGTCTTTTCCAATGGCTAGCCAACTTCGGTATCACCATGACCTTCCCTATCATGCTGGCGTCTATCGGGCTGTTTGGCGCTTATGGGTTTTATGCGATCAGTGCCGTTGCCTCTGTCTTCTTTGTTATCTACTTCGTCAAAGAGACGCGCGGGAAAGAGCTCGAAGAAATGGCTTACGAGTAAGTCACTTTCACTTTGTTGCCCCGATTGCATGATTAACCGGGGATCATGTGTCTATTTTAAACAGTATAAGGCTAGTTTTTATTAATAAAATCAAAGGGTTGGTGTGTGTTTAAAACATATAAGCAATTGTTTAACAATGCTTTTTGTTAACGATTGGCACAGGCTGGCACGGGCACTGCAATGCAGTAGGTAAGAGTGGAACAGGTAGGACGACCTGACGCTCTTACCCATTAAACCCAGTGCGATGCTCGCACCGATGTTTAAGTAGCAACGTTTGATAGGAGCAGTATCATGATGAAGACGGAATCTCTCAAGAAACTTGGCATCCTAGGTGTATCATTTGGCCTGATGGCCAGCCCACTTGCGTTTGCTCAAGTGGACAGCAGTGACGAGTACGAAGAACCGACCCCGCAAGAAGAAACGACGCAGGATGATCAAGGTACCTACAACAGCTACGACACTGAGCAAGATAAAGGTTCGGATGTAGGCACTGAGTATGAAGAGGAAGAGCAAGAATTCACTTACGAAGAAGAGGAAGAGGAGCAAGAAGTACCCGCCACCGATGAAGAGGAGGATGATTCCGGCTGGTAATTGCAATCTTTAAGGAATAACTTTTCTCGGGCTCAAGGATGAGTCGACGGATGCCCCGCCAACTGCGGGGCATCTTTGTATGTGGCCGTTAACAGTATCAACCAAAGCGCACGATATAATTTCGCGCTAAGGTGTTAAGCATCGGCGCGCTTAACAATTTGAGAACGCTACCCACAAGGATGTCTCGATGCCCCTGAACTGGTCGCCCTTAAAATGGACAGACAAGCCCCAACTGCCCAAGGCCGAGGGCCGCATAGCGGCGATTGACCTAGCCCGTGGTATAGCCATCGGCTTGATGATTATTAGCCATTCAGTCAGTGGGTTAGTCGGCATTCGCAATGTACCCGATTGGGGGATGGTGCCGGTTCATTTTCTGACTAAATTCTCCTCTTCGCTGTTTATTGTGGTGTTTGGCATTGCCCTGGCGGTGGCGTTTCTTTCCCACACTCAAAGCGATGACTGGCCTAAGCGCCGGTTAAAGCTATGGCTGCGCGCTGTAGAAGTGTGGTTCTGGTACAAAGCGCTCCTTGTCATTGAGATGTTGCCGTTCTACTCGCCCAGCGAGATCGTCGATGCGTTGCTCTATGGCCGATTTGCCATTTGGGTCGAAATCTTAGGCTTCTACGCCATAGCGCTGCTTTGGGTACCGTTGATTCTGCCGCTCTGGGCGCGGGCGCCGCTCTGGAGTCGGCTTGCCACCATTGGCGCATTAACAGCACTGACTATTTGGCTGCAAAGCCTTACGTTTGGCGGCAACGATATTCTGAAGGCGCTGCTGGTAGATCATGAAGACCATTACACCTGGGGGCAGATCAGTCGCGCGCCGTTGATTTTGGTGGGCCTACTCATCGGCGAAGCGTTGCTGCGCTGCTACTTCGACTCCGCCAAACGGCGCCGCTTAGTACTCACTCTGTTGAGCCTGGGTACGATGATGGTGGCGGGGTTTTATGCGTTGGCGTTTATCAGTGGCGATGTGCATGCGGCGATGCTGGCGGTGGCCAATAATGTCGGCAAACACCCGCCAGGGCTTGAGTTTATGCTGTTTAGCTTGGGTGGTGCACTAGTGCTGTTAGCCCTCGCTTTAGCCGGTGGCGCCAAAGCCGCGAAGGCACTTTTGCCGCTGACGATGGTCGGTTCAGATGCCCTTAAAGCGTTTATTTTCCATATTGTGATGATCTTTTTAGTGCTGCGCTTTTTGTGGGAAGGCGAGGGAATGTACACCTATCCACAGGCGCTTGGCGTAGGCGGGCTGTTAATACTTGGCGCTGCGGGGTGGATTTGGTTGACCCGTTGGATGGCTAACCACCGCTAAAAGCGATTAATAACTGCTGGAGTTATGATTTGCGACACTGGATACAACGTGGGCTGGTGGCAGTAGCGCTGATTATAGCGCTCCCTGCTCATGCAGATGAGTACGATACAAGTTGGTACGATGCTCATTGGTACTATGAAGTCGATAAAAAGAGCGCCTGGCAGGGCGATTTAACCGCGCGCTTGAAGGCTATCGAAGACATCTTTGAGGGACGGCTGGGTGTTTATGTACAAAACCTCGCCAGTGGTGAAGCGTTTTCATGGCGCGCCGATGACTCTTGGTATTTAGCCTCGCTGATTAAAATACCGGTGGCAGCGCAGGTGCTTGCAGAGCGCCAGATGGGTACGCTGACGTTGGATGATCGGTTAACGCTTGCGCGTAGTGACTTTGTCGATGGCGCGGGCCCCACTAATTGGCACGACCCTGGCACGCCTATCTCTATCCGTTACTTGATGGAGCAGATGATTACCGTCAGCGATAACACCGCCACCGATATGCTGATTGACCGCGTGGGGCTGGCGGTAGTTAACGCACGCGCCCGTGCGATGATTGCCGCAAGCGGTGGTAACCCTGATGAGATAGGCCCTATCTCTAAACTGGTCGGCGTACGCCAAGGCGTTTACGGTGAACTCCACCCTGACGCTCGGGAGCTTGGCGGGATGGATTTTATCGCCCTGCGTCAGCACTCGGTGAGTCAGCGCGGGCAGGCGTTAGCCCGCGTGCTAGGCGTTAGTACGGCGTCCTTCACCCAGCCTGATTACGACCATGCGTTTGATGCTTACGAAGCCAGTGGTGAAAACGTGGGCACCCTAAGCGCCTTTGGCGACCTGCTCGCCAGCCTGCACTCTGTTCAACAAGGAAGTGCCATGGATGATTTAAATGACGAGCAGCGGCAAACGTTGTTGGCGCTTATGCAGCGAACCCGTTCCGGCAAACAGCGTCTTAAGGCGGGTATGGGAAGCGGTATAAGCTTCGCTCATAAAACCGGCACTCAGCAGCGGCGTAGCTGCGATGCCGGTATAGCCGAGCGCACTAACGCGGATACGGCAACACAAGGGCCCTGGGTGATTGTCACCTGTACTCGCGGGCCAGAGTCGGTAAGCGATCACGAACACGCCTTGGCCCGTGTGGGCGAAGCATTGCGTTATAGCGGAGCCCTGGGTAAGCCGTGGTAAACTACCGCCCCGAATGACCCCTCAGAACATCATTAGTTAGGAGTAACCTATGACACGCGCCAGCGCCCGCCACATTTTGGTCAGCAGTGAAGAGCAGTGCCTAGCACTGAAAGAAGAAATTCAAAATGGCCGCGACTTTGCTGAAGTCGCTAAAGAGCACTCCAGTTGCCCCTCTAGTCGTCAAGGTGGTGATCTCGGTAGTTTTGGCCCCGGCCAGATGGTACCCGAGTTCGATAAGGTTGTTTTCAACGACGAAGTAGGCCAAGTACACGGCCCAGTGAAAACCCAGTTTGGTTACCATCTACTGGAAATTACCGAACGCACTTAACTTTTCCTAACCAAACGCTCTTAATTGCGCCTAAAAGGCCGTCAAGCGTTGCGGTCATTCGACCGCAACGTGAGGAGTACGCCTTGAACGACCCGATTATTACTATTAACGGCCTGAACAAAACCTACGAGGGTGGCTTTCAGGCGTTAACCCATATCGATTTAACTATCCAGCGCGGCGAGATATTTGCCCTGCTTGGCCCCAATGGGGCAGGTAAAACCACGTTGATTAGCGTGGTCTGCGGCTTGGTTAACCCCACCGCTGGTCATGTGTTGGTAGACGGGTTCGATAATATTACCCACTACCGCCAAGCCCGCGAGCGCATTGGGCTAGTGCCCCAAGAGCTGACCAACGAAGCGTTTGAAACCGTCTGGAACACCGTCAGTTTCAGCCGTGGTCTGTTTGGCAAAGCGCCAAATCCTGCGCATATCGAAAAAGTGCTTAAATCGCTGGCACTTTGGGATAAGCGCAACAACCGCTTGATGACACTCTCGGGTGGCATGAAGCGCCGTGTGCTAATCGCCAAAGCACTTTCCCACGAGCCGCGCATACTGTTTTTGGATGAGCCCACTGCAGGGGTCGACGTTGAACTGCGCCGGGATATGTGGGAAGTGGTGCGCCAGCTACGCGATAACGGCGTGACGATTATTTTGACGACCCACTACATCGAAGAAGCCGAAGAGATGGCCGACCGCATCGGCGTTATCAATCGCGGTGAGCTGGTGCTGGTGGAAGAAAAAGCGGCGTTAATGAGCAAACTGGGCAGCAAACAGCTAACCCTGAACCTGCACAGCCCGCTGGCAGAGATACCTGCAAACCTGCAGCGCTTTGAGCTAAGCCTGGCCGCTGAAGGGCATGAGCTGATCTATACCTACGACGGTAGCCAGGAAGAGGATGGTCACGCGATTTCGGAGCTATTGACCGCACTTGAGCGAGAGGGTGTCACCTTTAAAGATCTGAATACTCGGCAAAGCTCGCTTGAAGATATTTTTGTCGACCTGGTTAACCCAAAGGAGCGTGCATGAACCTTCACCCTGTTCGCGCTATCTACATGGCGGAAATGGCCCGCACGCGCCGCACGTTGCTGCAAAGCATCGTCTCGCCGGTCATCTCCACGTCGCTCTATTTTGTGGTGTTTGGTGCCGCGATCGGCTCACGCATCAGCGAGGTCAACGGCGTTAGTTACGGCGCTTTTATTGTACCGGGTCTGATTATGTTGATGCTGTTGACCCAAAGCGTCTCAAACGCCTCTTTCGGCATCTTCTTTCCGAAATTTTCCGGCAGTATTTACGAGCTGCTGTCGGCGCCTATCTCGCATTTAGAGATTGTGATCGGCTACGTGGGGGCGGCGGCCTCGAAATCGATTCTGCTGGGGGCGATTATTTTGGCGACCTCGGGCTTGTTTGTACCGTTGGAAATCGCCCACCCGTTTTGGATGTTGTTCTTTCTGGTGCTGACGGCTGTCACCTTTAGCCTGCTGGGTTTTATCATCGGCATTTGGGCCGATGGCTTTGACCGCCTGCAGCTGGTGCCGCTGTTAGTGATCACCCCGCTGACCTTTTTGGGCGGCAGCTTCTACTCCATCGATATGCTGCCCCCGTTCTGGCAAACCATTACCCTGGCAAACCCCGTGGTGTATCTGGTGAGCGGCTTTCGCTGGAGCTTTTACGGTATCAGCGATGTAAGCCTTGCCGCGAGTGTGGGCATGATTGCCCTCTTTCTCGCGGCCTGCCTGGTCGCCATTGGCTGGATTTTCCGTACCGGTTACCGCCTCAAACCCTGACTCTTTTTTTAAACCCTGGAAGCTAGTAGACCTTTATGCCACTACTGCAAAGTATTGTGCACCGCCTCGATCCGACGCTTGACGGTGAGCGCCTAACCCTAACCGCTGCGCCTCAATCAGAGCAGGCAGCGCCCAGTGACGATTCGGTGATGGCGAGCCTAGTGGGTGCGCTCAATGACACCTACAACACCAAGCCCAAAGGCTGGGGGCGCTTTGTCGAAGAGGGCGAACAGGCAGGGCCGCTTGCCATGTGGCTGCGCGACTATTTTGCTGGCGATAAAAGCTTTGCTGAGCTTTCTGTTGCACTGGCTGAACGGCTCGCCAAGCAGCTTCAGGAGCAGTTGTCAGTAAGTGGTTACTTAGTGTTCAGCCACCAGCGCCAAGGTGATACTGAAACGCTGCTGATGGCATTGGTGCACCAGCGCGAAGGGATTGGCATTAATGATGACCACCACGCGGTGCCTGCTGCCCAGCTCAACACCAGCCAGCTTACCCTGGCGGCGCGTATCAATCTTACCCAATGGCAGAGCGAGGCACCGAATGCCCAGTATGTCTCGTTCCTCAAAGATCGCGGCGGTAAAAAACTCGCTGAGGGTTTGGTCGCATTGCTGGGTATGGAAGAGGGCGTCGATGCTCCGGCCGAAACCCGCACGCTGCTAAAAGCGTTTAGCGACTACGTCGAGAAAGAGGATTACGACGACGAGGTGAGCCGAGAAAAAACCGACACGCTGGTGGATTACGCCAATGAACAGCTTCGCCGTGGCGAGCCAATGACCTTGGAAGAGCTTTCTGGGCTGGTGGACGAACAGCAGCCGAAAGCCTTTTACGACCATATTCGCAACGCCGATTACGGGCTCTCGCCGGAGATCCCTCCCGATAAGCGCACCTTGAGCCAGTTCCGCCGCTTTACCGGCCGAGCGGGTGGCGTTTCGATTAGCTTTGATTCGCACCTGTTGGGCTCAAGTATCGAGTACGACGCCACTCAGGATCGCCTGATTATCAAGCAAGTGCCCAAGCAGTTAAGAGAGCAGCTTACCAAGAAGGATTGAGGTAAGGGCATCTAGTCAGTAGAGCTCTTTTTTTGTTGATGTGCAGATAGCATGAAGGGGTATCGCGCTAGCTAGGCGCCACTGTGCTAGCATTTGAGTAGTGGAATAGGAGTTTGCATGAGCGAAGCGGATACCTCCCAGCCTGCTGACCACGACAGTCCTTGGAAAATGGCGCTTGATGGGTACTGCCAAGAATTTTTGGATCTGTTGTTCCCAGCCATTCATGAACAAGTGGATTGGTCGAAAGGCTTTAGCTTTCTCGATAAGGAGTTACAGCAGATCACAGCGGATGCCAACAGTGGCAGGCGTTACGCCGACAAGTTGATCAAGGTCTATGCACAGGACGGCAGCGAGACGTGGGTTCTGATCCACGTTGAGGTGCAGGGGGAGCCGGAGGAGGCTTTTGCTGAGCGAATGTACACCTATCAGTATCGGCTACGTGACCGCTACGGGGTGGATGTGGTGAGCTTGGCGGTGCTGGCGGATATCCGCGATAGCTTCCGGCCCGCCACTTTCCGCTATCAGCGGTGGGGATGCGAGCTGACCTTTACCTTCCCCACGGCTAAACTGATGGATTGGGAAGCAAACTGGACTAAGCTAGAAGCAAGCGATAACGTCTTTGCGCTGGTGGTCATGGCCCAGATCTACGCTAAGCGATTGAAGGACGGTGCAACGCGTAAGGATGTCAAGATTGCTCTCATTCGGCTGCTGTATGAACGAGGCTACAGCCGTGAACAGATTGTGCGGTTGTTCAATATCATCGACTGGATGCTCCAACTGCCGAGAGCTCTGGAGTCTGAGTTTGTCCAGGCGGTTTACGCCATACAGGAGGAAAAACACATGCCTTATGTCAACACTGTTGAGCGCTTTGAGCGAGAGAAAGAGCGTCAGGAAGGGCGTCAGGAAGGACGTCATGAAGGAGTGGAAGGTACGTTGCGTAAGCAAATTGCCTTGAAGTTTGGTGAGATGCCCGATTGGGCAGATCGGTGCCTGAGACTGGCTTCAGACGCACAGCTAGACGAGTGGGTGGTACAGATCCTGACGGCAGATAGCTTGGAAACCTTGCTCGGTAAGCGCTAACCTGCTGATCATCCAACACGCCACGCACAAAAGAGGGCAGCCCCAGAGGCTGCCCTATGTGTTTTCATCTAGTGATGGCTCTTTGCTCTGGGATCCTCTGTGGGAATGTCCTAAGCGCTTCTGTACCTCGTACGGAGTAGCGACAAAGTACTTATGAATGCACTTCATGGATTAAGCGCGGTCAGAAGTCGATGATTATCAATGGAGAGTACGAATGCTGAACGCCATTAGTGATTTCTTCCAGCGCTCGCTGGCGCAACCCGAGCAGCGCGAAAATCAAACGCTTACCCTGGAACTGGCCACCGCAGCACTGCTGTGTGAAATCGTCCGCGCCGATTACGACACCACCAATGAAGAGCTTGCCGCGCTGCGCCTTATGCTTACCGAGCGCTACCGGCTAAGCGCAAGCGATGTGGAAGAGCTGATGGCGTTGGCACAAGCAGAAGTGGATGAGGCCGTCGATCATTACCAGTTTGTTAGCCTGATCAAAGAGCACTATAACTACGACCAGCGCTGTGAGCTGGTCGCGCAAATGTGGCAGCTGGCCTGGGCCGATGGCAGCGTTGACCCGCTTGAAGAGCACCGTATTCGTCGCTTGGCGGATTTACTGTATGTTAGCCATAGCGATTTTATCCGTACCAAACTGCACGTAGAGGAGCGCAATAAACCCGATGCATAACCGCAACGAAGACTCGAATTTAATGGATCTAATCAGCTCGATTGAGCGTATGGAGCAGGATGCTTCGCGGGTCAGCGTTGACGATGTTGTTCACGCCGTTGGGCGGCGCTCGTTTGGGCCGCTGCTGCTGGTTGCCGGGCTGATTACGCTCACCCCGATCATTGGCGATATACCCGGCATGCCGACCTTAATGGCCGCATTGGTATTGCTGGTTTCCGTACAGTTACTAGCGGGAAGTGAGGCGTTTTGGCTGCCCCGTTGGTTGCTAAAACGCTCTCTCTCCCGTCAAAAGTTTGATAAAGGCATTCAGCTGATGAAAAAGCCTGCCCGCTGGATAGATGGACTATTGCGGGTGCGATTACCTTGGCTGACGGGCTACATCGGTATCCGGGTAACTGCCTTGATGTGCTTATTGATTGCCTTGGCCATGCCGCCGATGGAGTTTATTCCCTTTTCGGCCAACGGAGCGGGGCTTGCGCTTACCCTGCTGGGGTTAGGCTTGGTTGCCCGTGATGGTATCGTGCTACTGCTGGGGTTCGTGCTGTTCGTCGCCACCTGCGTATTGATCACGATGAGTCTGATATAGCAGCGTTATATAACAACTTTTATATAACAACAGGAGTATGCCATGACTGATCCGGTTTCAACGCCGCCTAAGCCCCCCGAGAGCCAGAGCCACTGGGAGCGACGCATTGAAACAGCGCTGTGGAATTCGCGCTTTTTGGTCATGCTGGCGGTCGTGCCCAGCTTATTGGGTTCATTGATGCTGTTTATCGTCGGTACCGTGGATATTTTCAAGGTAGTCGCCGACGTGATGGGTTACTACCTATTGGGTGGCACCCAGGACATTCACGACAGCCTGGTGCCCGATATCATCATTGCGGTGGACATCTATCTGATTGCCATCGTATTGCTGATTTTCGGCTTAGGTGTTTACCGACTGTTTGTCTCCCGTATTGACCAAGCCGAAGCGAGTAATCTGCGCCACCCGTTTAACGTCGCTTCATTAGACCAACTGAAAGATAAAATCGCCCGGGTGGTGATTCTAGCGGTGATCATTGAGTTTTTCCGCGCCGTGGTGGATATCCGTTTTGCCACGCCCCTGGAAGCCATCTACTTAGCGCTTTCAGTGCTGGCGCTGGCCGCCGCGCTCTACTTGATGAGCCTAGGCCATAAAGGCGAGTAAGCGCACCCGCGACCTGGCTGTGCTACTCGTCATTTTCAGCTAACAAACCTTCTACCAGCCTGTTTAACCGCTGCTGGAACTGCCCGCCCGGCGAGGGTGGGTTAGGGTCTGAGGTGATCACTACAGTCATCTCACGTTCTGGAATAACGTAAAGCGCCTGACCGCCATAGCCACGCCCGTAGTACACGTCTTCGCCTGCCAACTGCGTAATAAACCAACCATAGCCGTATCCGTCGCCAGTCCAGCGCGATGTACCGCGCGGCTGCCATGATTCTTCCACCCAACCCTCCGGCAGAATGCGCTGCTCGCCTCCTGCTTCATTCACTACGACGCCATCATTACGATACAGCTCGCCTACCTCAATGAGTGCTCGTGGCGAGAGCTGCATATCATTGCCGCCAAAGTAGATCCCTTGGGGGTCGCGTAGCCAGGGGCGAATGGTGATATTAAGCGGATCACCCAATAGGCGCTGGGCAAGGGAATGGGTCGTCTCGCCGCTGGCGTGGGTGAGTGCGGCGGAAAGTAGATGGCTGGTGCCGGTGGAATAGAGCATCTGCCCACCCGGCTCATCCACGAATGGGCGCGTCATCGCATCGTTCACCCAGTTGGCGCTGGCCACCCAGGCGCCATAGTTGCTGCCAGAAGTGCGCTCAAGCCCAGCCTGCTGGGCGAGCAGATGCGCCACGGTGATATCCCCAACTTGCGGATCAATACCGCGCGGTAGATGCTCGCCAAACAGCGCCACCATAGGTTGCTCAGCGGATTCAATGATGTCCGTTTCAATCGCTGCACCCGTAATGGCAGCCAGCACCGTTTTGGACAGCGATTTAATATTGGTAGGCGACGCCACCCCCGGCCCACCTTGGTGAAGCTCGTGGATAATCTCACCGTCATAGGCCACTACCACGCTGTGCACGCGGTTTAGCTGGCGGGTTTGCCGGTCTAGCGTCTGGAGTGTGTTTGCAGAAGGTTCATTAGCGGCTGCATAGGCGGTGGGTAACAACGAAGTAACAGCAAACGAAACAAGCAAAGCAGTAGCGCGCATCGCAACACCTTCGGTATAAGTGGCAACGGTTCGAGGTTTAGAAGTAGCAGAGGTTCCACAGCAGATAACCGCTAGAAGTAAGGACAGGTAGTACTTTCTGAGCCTGGAACTATGTGTCTGTGTCTTAAAAGATCACATGTGGTCTTTTATAGCCATTTTTAGTGTATAATGGATTATAAATGAGCCATTATTTAGAGGTTTCCATGGCCCTGACTCACTCTCTACTTGCCCCTGGTGAACTGTCCCAGCAGGTCGGTGCCAATGCACGAGAAGCGCGACTGGCGCAGAACCTTTCCCGTAAAACCTTGGCGCAGATGGCGGGTATTTCTGAGTCCACCATTAAACGATTCGAATCCAGTGGGCAAATAACTCTCGATGGCCTAGTGCTCATTGCCACAGCGCTGGGTGCCACACGCGAAATTGCCGAGCTCTTCAAGCATGAGCACCCTATCTCACTTGAAGAGATCAAGCAGGTAGGGCGTGTCCGGGGGCGAAAATGAAGCGTATCAACACCGTAGAGGTGCTGTTAGCGGGTAATCCTGTGGGGGAACTGGTCGCTAGCCGGCAGGGCATCTACTTTGCCTACCACCCCCATTGGGTGGCGGAAGGCTTCAATTTGTCGCCTCTGAACATGGATTTTACTACCCAACCACAGAAGGCGCCGGATCCACTCCTTTTTGCTGGTCTACCAGGAGCATTTGCTGACTCGCTGCCTGATGGCTGGGGAATGCTGCTCATGGATCGCTATTTCCTTGCCGAGCATGGAAAAGACCGGAGAGATATTTCTCCTCTTGATCGGCTGGCTTATATGGCCGACAGGGGAATGGGGGCATTGGAGTATCGTCCCGTTATTGAGCGTACCGCTGACGAAGATAATATTGACCTAGCCCAACTCTATCAGGCAGCAAACGCTGTTTACGAAGGTGAAACCGTGGCCACTCTTGATGCTCTGCGCCTAGCCGGAGGTTCCCCGGCAGGTGCCCGACCCAAGGTGATCGTTGCATTATCTTCTGATGGTAAGCAGTGCAGTACATCTTTTCAGGAACTTCCTGCGGGTTATCAACATTGGCTAGTGAAATTCCGTGCGCCAACCGAGCATCGCGACACCGGCGCCATCGAATACGCCTACTCGATGTTGGCAGAGCGTGCTGGGGTGAAAATGGCCGCGAGCAAGCTGATTGAGATCAACTCCTCAGCGGAAACCGAGCGATTCTTTTCTACTCAGCGTTTTGATCGTAACGGTAATCGCAAAATCCATATGATGACCGCTAGCGCCATTCTTTATGCCGATTACAGCGCCCCATCGCTGGACTATTCAGATCTACTCAAAGCAACCAACGCTTTCACCCGCCACGCAGAAGACGTTGAACGCATGGCGAGGTTGATGGTGTTCAACGCCCTTACCCACAATCACGATGACCACGCTAAGAACTTCGCTTTTTTGTATGACCAAGGTCGATGGACACTAGCGCCAGCTTATGACCTGACTTATGCCCCTGTCCGGGGCTACGCAGATGAGCATACAACATCTTTCAGTGGGGCAGGCCTGGCTACCCGTAAAAAGCTCAATCAGGTTTGTGCTTCCTTCAGCTACTTAAACCCGGATCTCTATATTGAGCAAACCCTTGATGCTCTTTCCGAATGGTCGTCCCTTTGCCGTGAATTAGAAATCGATGCCAAGCAGCAGAAAATGATTCAGCGAGCATTCGACGAGAACCGCCAGCGTCTCGGATAACGCTATCAATGCGGCCACGCTAATACAGCCACTTTCTAAGAGGGAAATGCAGCGACATTACGCAAAAGCAGAAAAAGCCTGCTAGGCTGGAGGTGTTGGCTAATGGGTAAGCAAGCCTTTGATTTCCCTAAAACGCAATAAGCAAGGAGTGCCCTATGCGTAATATTATCTACATTATTGGCCTTATCGTGGTTGTGCTGTTCATTCTGTCAATGCTCGGCCTGCGCTAAGCTACATAGAACTAGGTCTTATAGGGTCAGGCTTTAAAAACGAGCCTGAAGAACATAAGACCAAGCAAAAAACGCCCAAAGCTTTCGCTTATGGGCGTTTTTTTTGATCAGCTGTTTAGGGCAGCAATGCTTGGTGGCAGAGGGATTAGGCGCAGTCAGCGGCCCCTTGGCCAAACATATCAAACATCAATTCGCGGCCAAGGCAGGTTAATACAAAACGGCCATACTCATTAAAGGTTGCTGCCTCACTGTCTTCCATCACCTGTTGGCAGGTTGCCCAGGTGGGCGCGGCAGAACTAAGTGCCGACAACTCGCGGCGGGCTAAGCCGCGCTGGGGAAGGGTAATGGTTTCGAGCACATGACCATGATCGTAGAGCAGCTCAGCGGCAATCGATAAGCACTGGCGAAGGCTACGTTGAACGTTTGCGGTGGTCGATGTCCCATAAGACGATGGAGTAGAGCGTTCTTTCGTCAGTTCTGGAGGCGTAGGTTCTGAAGTCATAAGTCTCGGAGTCATAGCATGTTCTCCTGCGGTCAGCACCAAGTCGGGCTTGTTGCAGCGCATTATAAATCAAAGTCGATGTTAGACCAAGGTCTATAATTTAGAGAGGATCTCCCACTATTGAACTCATCAATGGTAGGTCAATGTGCTACGCTCGCTACCACGTACTTTAGCGAGTTAATAAGTCATGCATATCAGTGTATTCGGAACCGGTTATGTCGGCCTTGTTGCAGGTGCTTGTTTAGCCGATGTTGGTCATCAAGTCACCTGTATGGATGTTAACGCTGATCGGATTGATCAGCTTAATGGCGGAGAGGTGCCGATCTTCGAGCCAGGGCTAAGCACTATCGTTGCCCATAACGTGGCGGCTGGCCGTTTACGCTTTACTACCGACGCTGCCCAGGCGGTAGCCGATGGCGAACTGCTGTTTATCGCTGTGGGAACGCCGCCCGATGAAGATGGCAGTGCCGACTTGCGCTATGTGCTAGAGGTGGCGCGCACGATCGGCCAGCATATGGATAGCTATAAGCTGGTGATTGATAAATCTACCGTGCCGGTGGGCACCGCGGAAAAAGTCCACGCCGTTATCAGCGATGTGCTCGAACAGCGCGGTGCATCACTCGAATTCGATGTGTGTTCGAACCCTGAGTTTATGAAGGAGGGGGCGGCGATTGAAGACTTTACCCGTGGCGCGCGGATTATCGTTGGCACGGAAAGCGAGCGAGTAAAAGCGCATATGCAAGAGTGCTATGCCCCCTATAACCGCAACCACGAAAAGCTGATGTTTATGAGCGTGCGGGCCGCAGAGCTGACCAAATACGCCGCCAATGCCATGCTCGCCACCAAAATCAGCTTTATGAACGAGATCGCCAATCTTGCCGAACGACTCGAAGTGGACGTTGAAGACGTGCGCCGAGGGATTGGCAGCGACCCACGCATTGGCTACCACTTTATATACCCTGGCTGCGGCTACGGCGGCTCCTGCTTCCCCAAAGATGTCCAGGCGTTAGAGCGCACCGCGCGTCAATTAGGCTATACACCGGAACTGCTCAGCGCCGTCGAGTCAGTGAATTTACGCCAAAAGCAAACCCTGTTCACAAAACTGCAAGATAGTTTAGGCAATCTAAGCGGTAAGACCATTGCAGTATGGGGCTTGGCCTTTAAACCCAACACGGATGATATGCGTGAAGCCCCAAGCCGCACGTTAATGGAAGCACTCTGGCAAGCGGGCGCTAAGGTGCAGGCGTTTGATCCCGAAGCCATTGCGGAATGCCGCCGCATTTACGGGGATCGGGATGACCTGATGCTAGCAGGCGACCGAATTCAGGCAGTGAAAGGTGCCGATGCTTTGGTTATCTGCACCGAGTGGAAAGAGTTTCGCAGTGTCGATTTTGATTGGCTAGCCGACCAGTTGGCTGGAAAAGTCGTCATTGATGGGCGTAATTTGTATACGCCAAGTGCTGCTGAAGAGGCAGGGTTGCGTTACATTGGGGTTGGGCGGAAGAACAGCTAAAAGGGGAATCTATTATTTTGATTTTTCTTATTAATTGGCGATGGCTGTTACGTTTCATTACTTTGAATAACGTCTTGACACGAAAAAAGAAGAAGAATATTTAAGTTATTCTTCACCTAGCCGAGGTTTTAAGGTAATCGTATTAAAAACAGTGCTACGTATTGCTTAATGAAGGAACGCGAATCGTAGCTACATGTATTCAAAAAAGGCATTGGTTTATGGCTGCTATTACATCACTAGGCATCGGTTCTGGTTTGGATCTGAATGGCTTGCTGGAGCAATTAAAAACGGCAGAACAAGCAAAGCTTGAGCCTATTGCGGAACAGCTCCAGTCTGAAGATACGAAAATATCTGCCTATGGTAAGTTGCAAAGCGCGCTTGAGCAGTTTCAAAGCTCAGCCGAAGCACTCAATGATGGGGCGTCATTCGAGAGCCTAACAACCAATGTAGAAGGCAGTGCTGTTGGCGCTGTTAGCAGCAATGAGGCCCAGCCAGGTCAGTACGAAGTACAGGTCGGCCAGTTAGCTACAGCCAGTAGCCTAGTAACAGAGCGTTTGGAAACAGCAGACGAAAGCATAGTGACTGGGGAGCAGTCATTAACCTTTACTCTTGCTGACGGAGCTATGGATCCCATTACCATTGCCGATGGCAGTTCCCTTGAAGATATGCGTGATGCTATCAATCAACAGAGTGATGGCCGCTTAAGCGCCTCTATTATCAACGACGGTGAAGGGTATCGTCTTGCAGTAAATTCGACGGAAACGGGTGCGGACGCGAGTATTGAAAGCACAAACTTTTCAGACATTCTTGCTGGCGATGTACAAACGACTGATGCCCAGGTAGTTCAAGCGGGTCAGGATGCAGAGTTTAACGTCAATGGAATTGACATTGTCAGCCCTACCAATCAAGTGGAAGGCGCTATTCAAGGCATTACCCTGAACTTATCTGAGGCGGGTGCAACAAGCACAGTCAGCGTTGAGCAAGATAGTGAAGCTATCCGCGAGCAGGTCACGGCCTTTGTTGATGACTTCAACACGCTCAAGGACACCATTACCAGCTTGACGGCGTTTGACGAAGAGACTGGGCAGGCGGCGGGGTTGAACGCCGATGCCACGACTCGTGCGGTTGAACGAGAGCTTCGTCAAACAATTAGCAGTGTTGTCGGCGGTGATGGCTTTAGCGTGTTGTCGGATGTAGGAATTTCGCTTCAAGTAGACGGCAAGCTGGAGATTGACGAAGATAAATTAGATAGCATTGTTGCTAATCAGCCAGATCAGCTAGCCAATTTTTTTGCAGGCGATAGCGAAGAGGGTGGCATGGCAGGGCAAATAGCCTCATCGCTTGAAAGCTTGGTTGGAACAGGTGGGCGTCTTGAAAATGCTGTTGATTCATCTGAACGTCGCTATGCTTCGTTAGAAGAACGTTTTACGACCACTGAAAGCCGTATCGAACAAACTGTAGACCGTTATAGAACGCAGTTCCAAGCAATGGACGGTATGGTGGCGCAAATGAATCAGACCAGTGCCTATTTGACCCAGCAGTTTGCCGTGTTGGGACAGCAAAACCAAGGTTAAGCAGATAAACTAGCTAAATTAATAGCTTACAAGATGCCCTGCACTATGTGCTGGGCATTTTTCTTTGCAATGCTTTAAAAACAGCTTAAAAAAGGCATTACCTCTAAAGTTTGTTCCTCCGCAGCCGATAGATTACCTAGACACCTTTCTCTACTTCTTATAAGGAATGAGCCCCATGGCATCGATCACAGCACTCGGTGTAGGTTCTGGATTGGATCTCTCAGGTTTGGTAGAACAGCTTAAAGTTGCCGAACAGCAAAAGCTTGTGCCTATTCTAGAGCAGAAAAGTGCTCAGCAAACCAAGATTTCTGCCTATGGGCGCCTTGAGTCAGCAATGGATAGGGTGCAAACCTCTATTGCTGCGCTGAATGAGGCCTCTACGTTTAAGCAGCAAAAAAGCACCGTGACGGGCGATGGCGTATTGGCGACCGCAGGCGAAACCGCTAATGCCGGGCGCTATGAAGTAACCGTTACCCAATTGGCTCGCGCAGGCAGCGCTGCTTCCAACAGCGTAGCGCTAGACCAAGAGCTAACAGCAGCCGATGCGACGCTAACGCTTAACTTTGGTGCTGGCGGTACCCAAACAAGCTACGACGTGACTATTTCAGCAGGCAGTACGCTGGCGGATGTCCGTGACCAGATCAATGCGGATAAAGAGTCTGGTGTCACTGCTTCTATCGTTAATGATGGCACTGGATACCGCTTAGCGCTGAGCTCAAAGGAGACAGGCCAAGAAGCTTCACTGGAGGGCTTCTCAGGTTTGGCATCGCTGACCATGGATGCAGCCACCCAGCGTTCAGGTCAGGACGCTGAGCTGAACGTTAATGGCATTGCTATCACCAGCAAAACCAATCGCGTTGAAGAGGCAATTCAAGGCGTAACGCTGGATCTCACGGCGGCTTCTGGTGACCCCGTTACGCTGGTAATCGAGCGTGATGACGCGTCGCTGAGAGGGGCCATTGACGAGTTCGTTAAAAACTATAACGAAATGAAATCCACCGTTGGTCGAATGACCGCATACAACGGCGAAGGCGAAACGTCTGGCGAGCTAGTGGGCGACCGCACCGTGCGTACCATTGAAGACCGCCTACGCCGGGATATTACTGACAACCTCGGCACCGGCGATATTTCACGCCTTTCACAACTGGGCATCGCCATTGATGAGAAGGGGCGATTAAAGGTCGATGAGGATAAGTTGGACGATGCAGTAGCCAACAACCCAGAGGGGCTATCTGCCTTCTTTGCGGGCGAAACCGAAGAAGGCGGCTTTGCTGGGCGCTTAAACGCCACGCTTGAAGGTATTACGGCAGAAAACGGCATCATTCAAAGCTCAGTGACTAGTGCTGAGCAGCGGGTTGACAGCCTGGACGAGCGTAAGCTTCGTATGGAGGCTAGTATCGAGCGCAGCACAGAGCGTTATCGTAAGCAGTTTGGGCAATTGGATGGCTTGATCGCCCAAATGAACTCCATGAGCAGCTATCTCTCCCAGCAGTTCAGCATGTTGGGTAATATGCAGAAAAGTAATTAAGAAAGCAGTCGGGATAGTTACAGTGCGTTACATAAAAAAGAGTGATTTTTTCTAAAGAGTTGGGTGGTGCTGCCGTTAATTATAATAACGGCAACGCAAGTGCCGCAAAGCAGGCCTCTAGGCCAGTTAATATCCAAGGAGCACTCACATGTCTGTAATCAACACTAACATTACGGCCCTGATTGGCCAGAACAACCTGTCCAACTCCCAGTCTATGCTGGCTAAAGCGCAAGAGCGTTTGTCCTCTGGTCTGCGCATTAACAGCGCCTCTGATGACGCTGCTGGTCAAGCCATCGCCAACAAAATGACTGCTCAGATCAAAGGCATGGATCAAGCTAGCCGTAACGCTAGCGACGGTATCTCTCTAGTACAGACCATGGAAGGCGGTCTTGATCAAATCAACGACAACCTGCAACGTATTCGTGAGCTAGCGGTACAGGGTGCCAACGATACCAATGCCACAGAAGACCGTGATGCCATCGTTACTGAGATCAACGAGCGTCTGGCTGAGATTGATCGTGTAGCTGGCAGCAACAACTTTAACGGCACTAACCTGCTGAACGTTAGCGGTGGCGGTACTCTAAATATTCAGGTTGGCTCCAATACTGAAGATGAAGACGTTATTACTGTTACTACACTTGACGCTACCGTTGAAGGCCTGGGCTTAAATACAAATGCTGCGGTCACTGCCTCTGAATTTGAAATTACTTCAGGTGGTGCCGCAGGTGTTGTACACGATGAGTTCCAAAGCCTGGTTGATTCTGTTGATACTGCAACTGAGTCACTGGATACCAACCGTGCGACCTTGGGTGCTACGCTGAACCGTTTTGACTCGGTGATCGATAACCTGGCGACGACGTCTACCAACCTTTCTGAAGCTCGTTCGCGTATTGAAGATGCTGACTACGCCGTAGAAGTGTCTAACATGACGCGCGCTAATATTCTCCAGCAGGCCGGTACTTCCATGCTGGCACAGGCTAACCAGACGCCGCAGTCTGTACTGTCTCTGCTGGGCTAATATCTCAGCCAGTAATGCTATAAAGAAAGTATCGACGGGGCCAATAGGCCCCGTTTTTGTATTTAAGCTTGCTAATCTCGATGTTATTGGGGAGGGCTAGCTTTTGTTGAAATGATAAGATCGAGTACCGTTTATGATTAAGCCCCTGTTTCATACAGTTGGATCTCTCCGGTGGCACCAGCATGACCCTACAGCAAAATATAGGTACTGAGTGCGACCGATGCGGTAACGCGAGAAGGGGGCTGCCTGTGCATGTTTAGCACTATGAAAAGTAACTAGATAAGTTACAGCACTTTACATAAAAAAGAGCGATTTTTTCTAAAGAATTGGGTGGGGCTGCCGTTAATTATAATAACGGCAACGCAAGTGCCGCTAAGCAGGCCACAAGGCCAGTTAATATCCAAGGAGCACTCACATGTCTGTAATCAACACTAACATTACGGCCCTGATTGGCCAGAACAACCTGTCCAACTCCCAGTCTATGCTGGCCAAAGCGCAAGAGCGTTTGTCTTCTGGCCTGCGCATTAACAGCGCCTCTGATGACGCTGCTGGTCAAGCCATCGCCAACAAAATGACTGCTCAGATCAAAGGCATGGATCAAGCTAGCCGTAACGCTAGCGACGGTATCTCTCTAGTACAGACCATGGAAGGCGGTCTTGATCAAATCAACGACAACCTGCAACGTATTCGTGAGCTAGCGGTACAGGGTGCCAACGATACCAATGCCACAGAAGACCGTGATGCCATCGTTACTGAGATCAACGAGCGTCTGGCTGAGATTGATCGTGTAGCTGGCAGCAACAACTTTAACGGCACTAACCTGCTGAACGTTAGCGGTGGCGGTACTCTAAATATTCAGGTTGGCTCCAATACTGAAGATGAAGACGTTATTACTGTTACTACACTTGACGCTACCGTTGAAGGCCTGGGCTTAAATACAAATGCTGCGGTCACTGCCTCTGAATTTGAAATTACTTCAGGTGGTGCCGCAGGTGTTGTACACGATGAGTTCCAAAGCCTGGTTGATTCTGTTGATACTGCAACTGAGTCACTGGATACCAACCGTGCGACCTTGGGTGCTACGCTGAACCGTTTTGACTCGGTGATCGATAACCTGGCGACGACGTCTACCAACCTTTCTGAAGCTCGTTCGCGTATTGAAGATGCTGACTACGCCGTAGAAGTGTCTAACATGACGCGCGCTAATATTCTCCAGCAGGCCGGTACTTCCATGCTGGCACAGGCTAACCAGACGCCGCAGTCTGTACTGTCTCTGCTGGGCTAATATCTCAGCCAGTAATGCTATAAAGAAAGTATCGACGGGGCCAATAGGCCCCGTTTTTTGCTTGTTACATTCTTTGAGCTTACTGATAGCGAGAACACCTACTTAAATACAGGCGCATTCGCGCCTTTACTCACAGCGCTAGCGCGGTAAGCTGGGTAAATTGCCATTTTTCTCTGTGAGCCGCTTTCATGGTTAAGACCCCCGCTGCAACCGCAATTCAAAAACGCAAACCCCGCCTGCTTTGGGCTAATCCTTCCTGCTTATTGGATACCTCCAGCGGTGCCAGCATGACCGTGCGGCAAATGTTGCTACAGCTGGTGGCGCGTGGCTATGAAATTCAAGTGTTGGGGGCAACCATTTTTGATAACCCCAAGGGAATGGGACCACTCAAGGAACAATTCCCTGACCTAAACGCTCATCTGCATCAAGTGATCGAAGTCGAGGACGGCCCGCTGAACCATCAATTGGTGGTTAGTTATAGCCACAACCGTAACCATTTTACTTCTCATGAAGAAAGGCTTTGGCATAGCCAGTACCTCTACATGCTTGATTCATTTAAGCCAGATGTTGTGTGTTTCTACGGCGGACTAACTCTGGAAATGCTGATTGCCGATGAAGCGCGCGACCGCGGTATTCCTGTTGCGTTCTACTTGGCCAACGGTAATTATCAGGCATCACGCTGGTGTCGAGATGTGGATTTGATTCTTACCGACAGCCAAGCCACTGCGGATATGTATCGCAAAACGGTGGGTTTTACCGCAAAACCGGTGGGCAAGTTCATCGCCCCGGAAAGCTTCATTGCCGAACAACATGAGCGCAGTCGGCTGCTGTTTGTTAATCCTAGTTGGCAAAAAGGTGCCACCGTGTTTGTGCAACTGGCAGAAAAGCTGGAGCGAGAAAGGCCCGATATTAAGCTTGAAGTGGTAGAAGCCCGGGCCGACTGGCCAGCTGTACTGCGGGAGACCACAAGCAGAATGGGAGAGCAGCGTAGCTCTTTAAGTAATGTCATGGTGACGCCTAACACCAGAGATATGCGTGGCCCTTATAGCCGAGCCCGTGTGGTGGTTGCGCCTAGCTTATGGTGGGAAAGCTCTGGGCGTATGCTGGCTGAAGCGATGCTTAACGGTATTCCGGCGCTCATTACCAACCGCGGCGGTATGCCCGAAATGATCGGCGACGCTGGTATCGCTTTTGATTTCCCGGATGAGTGCTATAAAGAGCCCTATCAACATCTGCTTAGCGACGATGAGCTTCAACCGCTAGTGGATGCAGTCATCAGCCTCTTCGATGACGAAGAGCTGTATCTGGATTATGTGGCTCGCGCCTGGCAGGTAGGCAAAGAGAAACACCACCTTGACCGCGCCACTGATCGTCTAATTAACGCTTTAACGCCCCTTGTAGGGCTACGTGCTGGCAACAAAGATTTCGCCATTACCCAGAAGAAGCGCCACCGCCAGCGCCTAACCTATCGGGCAACCAAGCCTGAATTCAAGGTCGATAACTCTCTGCAACAGTTGGTGGGCGCTAAGTCGGTAGCTAAGCTGGATGATGAGTCACAAGCGCCACGGCTTTGGCTGAATGATGACTTTGCTTGGCAGTTCAAAGGTAAAGTTGTCGTACTCGACAACCGTGCCAGTTTGATTAAAAGTGGTCTTGCTGACCAGATGGCAGCGACGAAAGCATTCGGCATTGTCGCTTTTGACCCTGCTAGCGAAGTAAAGGACGCCAAGCAATTCGAAGGCAGTGAGTATATTCAGTTGTTCCAGCACGCCCTGCTAGGCGATGGAAAAGCGGCTACGCTTCATGCTTGTGTAGCCCCTGAAATGACCAGTATTCTTACGCCACTGTCGGCCGAACAACTCCCTAAACGCCGCCAGCTAGGCGCAAAACCTTTAGCTGAACTGCCTATCAATACCGTGGCGTTAGATAGTATTGAAGGACTAGGTAACCTCGACTGGTTGATTCTCGATGAACTGAGCGATGCCATGAGCGTGCTAGAATATGGCAAAAAATCGCTCATAAATACACTGCTGCTTCAGGCACGTGTTGTCTTCCAGCCTACTCATCAACGCCAACCAAATCTTGCAGAGCTACAGCACTGGGCCTGCCGACATGGTTTTCGTTTCTACCGCTTCCATAACATCAGTCAATATAGCCATTTGCCTGAAGAGTTAAACGCCCGTGTACCTTGTGCCACTGAACAGGAAAGCGCCGACGTGCTATTCCTGCCAAGCCACGAGCGTATGGCTAAACTGAGTGAGAAAGAAAGAATGAAGCTTGCCTTTATTCTAAGTGCAGTTTTTGCAGCGCATGACATGGCTTTTGAGTTGGTTGCAGACGTTAGCCAGGATAGAGCGCTGGAGTTTCTTGAAGCTCAAAAGCTACTTCCTCCTGCCGTTGAAAAAGATAATAATGCACTGTCTCCAAAGATTAATTCAGCTAAAGCTGCTTTTTTGGGGCAGGATGATAACCTTTTTGAATTGCTTAGTTGATCTATTTAGAGGGAACAGGTTTTATGTTTGCTGATGAAAAATTTTCTGTTTTTGATGAAATCGTTTCTATTCTCCCTGATGACTATGCATTAACTTATTCACCACTTATAAGAGAGAGTTTTCATTTCTGTCTTAAAGAAGTTAATCGAAAGGGAGCGGTTGCTTTTAAGGGAGGAGTGACGCTCTCAGGAGTGAGCTCTAACAACTACCCAGAAAAAAAGGATATCAAGAAAATTGGTTATTTTTTTGACGAAGAATTTTTGAAAAATGTCATTAAAGGTTTTGAGAGTAAAGGGGTGAAAGTTGAAAAGCTAGAGCTTCTCCCTGCTCAATTTAAAAGGGTATTAAGTAATAAGCAGAAAGAGGAAATTGATTTTTTTGACTCTATGCTTCAGGAGTATTTTGGCACCAGTATTCGATCAAGCTTAAAAGATAGATTTTATTTAATGAATGGGATGGTGGCTGACTACTATAATTTGTTGAAGAATTCAGGCGTTGATGCCTTGGTTTTTCGAGTTTATTATGGCCTGTATTATTTCCCTATTATTCTCGCTTGTAAAATGCTGGGTATTACAGTTATTGATATCCAACATGGGATTAATGGGTTTAAGCACCCTTGCTATTCAAGGTTTAAGAAAAATGAGATTGGCAGCCCATTACTTCCAGATGTTTTTTGGACATGGAGTGATATGGCAACAAAAATGCTAATAAAAGATAGTCATATTGCTGCAGGAGCTTCCATTATTGAGGGTGGTAATCCTATCTTTTCTACTCATCTTCACGGGAAAGGGAAGAAAATCCTATATACTCATCAACCACAATCGAAAGGAATTCCTGTTCCCATTGAGGAAATTAAGCGTATTGCTCAGATTAAAAAAAGGGAAGTGGTTATCAGGCCCCATCCATTGCACGTAGATGAGGCAAAAGATGTTTTTAATTTACTCAAAAAAGAGGGGGTGAAATCTAAGATTGAAGATCCAAGTAAAATTACAATCAACGACTCTTTGAGTCAATCGAGTGTCCATATAACTTATTCTTCAACATGCGCATTAGATGCATTGAATTTCGGTATTCCTTCAGTTTATTGTCATCATTATATTGGCGATGTTGAAAAAGAATTTTCCACTGGGCTTCTTTTTAAATTGGATGAAATAAATAAGAAAGATCTGTTTCCATCGCCGAGCAAAAGAGTTGATTATAGTTTTGGTAGCGCGGAAAAGTTGGGTGTTGGTATTGAATCACTTTTGAATCAGAAAAAAGAGTTTGTGTCAGATCATAAAGTAGATGTAGGGAAGTGGGGGGAGGTGTTAAAAAATAAAAAAATTGATATGACTGATATTGTTAAGATTAATGATGAGACAGTCGATTATGTTAAAAGCCTCTCTCTTTTGGATATTAAGGAAAGGTGTGATGATATCACTTTTGATAACCTGGATGATGTCGAAAAAGTTAGTGCTTGTTTAGATAGGACAGGTATTGTTATTGTACCTGGTTTTGTGTCGGAAGAAATTTTAAGTGATATAGAAAGAGTGGTTAATGATCTTCATGAAAGGATGCAGTTTTTTTTCTCTTCAGGTAAAAATTTGGAAGAATCTGAAGAAATGCTTATCCAGAAAGGTGTTGCTAAGCTTTCAGGTTATGACCAGTTATCAAACTATGATAAGGCAGTTGCGCAGGTGAGGCTGGGTAAAGTTGGGCAAGATAGAGGTATGATTGATATATTTAACGTTGACCTGGCATACCCTAGCCTTAATAAGTTAAGAAATATTTATGAAGGTTCAAATATACTTCGAGTTGTCTCTGGTGGGGACAAGCGCGCTAGTTGTAAAAATTTAAATTTTTATCTAAATGAGGGTGTTGTCGAAACTCGAGGGTTTCATGCCGATTCTTATTCTCCTCAGTTGAAAGCATTTATATACTTAACTGATTGTAGTTCACTTGATGATGGGCCTTATGCGTATGTAAAAGGAAGTCACAAAGATAGTAAGTATCGTCGTTTCAATATGGGCATCTCAAGTGTTCTGCCGAACAGAACCGAAGCTCCCTTTGTTGAAAAGGAAAACATAATTCCTGTTATGGCTAAAAAAGGGGCACTTGTGATTTCTGATCAAAGCGGATTCCACCGTGGCTTTCCACAGAATAAGGGGCATCGTCGTGCAGTTGCCGTGATGAATATTAGATAAATATATAGGAATTAATTATGTTTAATGATGTAAGTATTCTTGTGACTGGCGGTACAGGCTCCTTCGGTCATACATTTATTCCTATGCTGTTGGCTCGCTATAACCCTAAAAAAGTTATTATTTTATCCCGTGATGAAATGAAACAATGGGAGATGGCTAAGAAGTTTGAAGGGGACTCCCGTGTGCGCTTTTTTATTGGTGACGTGCGGGATCGCGAACGCCTTTATCGTGCACTCGACGGAGTGGACTATGTTGTTCATGCCGCGGCGACGAAGATTGTCCCTACAGCTGAATACAACCCTTTTGAATGCATAAAGACAAATGTTATCGGAGCTATGAACCTTGTAGATGCCTGCATCGATAAAGGCGTAAAAAAGTTGGTTGCACTCTCAACTGATAAAGCCAGTAGTCCAATTAATTTGTATGGCGCAACAAAGTTAACGTCTGATAAGTTATTCGTTGCAGGCAATCACTATGCTGGTCATAGTTCCACTCGTTTTTCTGTGGTTCGTTACGGTAATGTAATGGGATCACGTGGCTCGGTGATTCCATTTTTTATGTCAATTAAAGAAAAAGGCGTGCTGCCGATTACTGACGAGCGCATGACGCGCTTTATGATTTCACTGGAAGAAGGTGTTGAACTGGTTTGGCACGCTTTTGAGGATATGGAAGGTGGGGAAATCTACGTCAAAAAAATTCCGTCAATGAAAGTAACAGATTTGGCGCGAGTTATCGCTCCCGATGCTAAGCAAAAGGTAGTCGGTATTCGCCCTGGGGAAAAGCTACACGAGCAAATGATCAGCTCCGAAGATGCCTATTATACTTACGAATATCCTGAACATTTTAAGATATTGCCACAGATCAATAATTGGGATAAAGACGCCAACCGTATCAAAGACGGTAAGCTTGTGCCGGACGGTTTCGTCTATTCGAGTAATAACAATACTGAATGGATGACAGACTCTGACTTGCGGGCCTGGATTAATCAAAACCGCGAAAAAATGGGAGCTATTTAATGATCCCTTACGGCCGCCAAGAGATTATTCAAGCGGATATCGATGCTGTGGTCTCGGTGCTGGAGTCCGACTTCCTTACCCAAGGGCCGCAAGTACCGTGCTTTGAGCAGTCAGTAGCCGAACATGTAGGTGCAAAGCATGCCTTGGCAGTCAATAGTGCTACCTCAGCACTACATCTTGCTTGCCTAGCGCTAGGGCTTGGTGAAGGTGATTGGCTGTGGACCTCGCCGATCACCTTTGTTGCTTCAGCTAACTGTGGGCTGTACTGCGGTGCAAAGGTAGATTTTGTGGATATAGATCCGCTCACCTATAACCTTTGCCCTAAAGCGCTAGGATCAAAGCTGGAAAAAGCACAAAAAGCAGGGCGCTTACCTAAGGTGGTTGTTGCGGTGCATCTAAGCGGTCAGCCGTGCGATATGCAGGCGATTAACGCGCTCAGTCAGCGTTATGGTTTTTGCCTTATCGAAGATGCTTCCCACGCCATAGGTGGTAAATACCAGGGCGACTATATTGGCAGCGGACGTTACAGCGATATCACTGTATTTAGCTTCCATCCTGTAAAAATCATTACTACCGCCGAAGGTGGCATGGCGGTGACTAACAGTGATGAATTAGCTCATAAGATGGCAATGCTGCGCAGTCACGGCATTACCCGTGACCCTGCGCAAATGACGCGTGAAGCCGATGGCCCTTGGTATTACCAGCAGGTGGAGTTGGGATACAACTATCGCATGACCGAACTGCAGGCTGCGTTGGGCATCAGCCAGATGAACCGAGTGGATGCGTTTGTTGCTCGCAGGCACGAATTATCTATCCGTTATGACGAGCTATTAAAAGACCTACCCGTAACCACACCCTGGCAGCATCCAGATAGCTACTCTGGTCTGCATCTATACGTAATTCGCCTGCAGCTGGGCGCAATTACCAAAACACACCGTCAAGTGTTTGAGTGTCTGAGAGAACAGGGAATCGGTGTTAACCTGCACTACATCCCCATTCATACTCAACCGTATTATCAGGAAATGGGGTTTGAGGAGGAGGCTTTCTCTCAAGCAATGCAGTATTACCGGGAAGCCATCAGCCTACCAATGCACCATGGGCTGGCAGATGAGCAGCAGGATGACGTAGTGCAGGCGCTGGAAACGGCTCTGAATACTGAGGGTTTTTTATGAACCGAGTGGCGATCATCCCTGCACGCGGCGGCAGCAAACGCATACCTCGCAAAAATGTGAAACCATTTTTTGGCAAACCGATGATTGCTTGGTCGATTCAGGCAGCACGGGAAAGCGGAATGTTTGATCGCATCATTGTCTCTACTGATGATGAAGAAATAGCACAGGTGGGAAAGGCCTATGGCGCTGAAATACCATTTTTACGTCCGGCAGAGCTTAGTGATGATCACACAGGTCTGACACCTGTCATGCGCCACGCTATTGAATGGTTGCAAGGGCAAGGGGATTCTCCGAGTATTGTTGCTTGTGCCTACGCTACAGCCCCATTTCTGAGGGCGGTCGATCTGGCTGCCAGTGTTTCACTATTTGAGAAGAATCCGGATACAGATTATGTACTGGCAGTTACTCGTTTCCCATCTCCTGTCCAGCGCGCATTTATAGCGGAGCACCAAGGTTACCTAAAGTTTTTATTTCCTGAATTTTCCACTATGCGAAGTCAGGATTTACATGAAGCCTACCATGACGCGGGTCACTTCTTGATGGGGCGTGCGGATGCCTTCATACAGTATCCAACAAGTATGGCAGGCAATACTTTACCGCACTGGATTCCTCGCCTGCTTTGTCAGGATATAGACACTCCCGAAGATTGGGCACATGCCGAGGAGCTCTTTGCCTTTATGCAGGCGAGGAATGAACCCGTTGATCACTAGTGGCATCACCCTCATAACCGAGGGCTATGCAGAGATCGGTTTCGGACACATTCGCCGTAGCATAACCCTTGCCCGTGAATTGGCCAGTTCAGTGCCGGTTCAGATATGGGTCGTTTCCGAATCCAGTCACTTGGAAGAGGAAATCGCTATCCACTTCAAAGAACTGAATGTGTGTTGTGGACCCCTCCCAGATCAACTTTCAGGAGTGGAAATTGTTGACCTTGAGCCTGATAGTGCGCGCCGCCATCTGAGTCGGACACAGGGAAAAGTCAGCCAGCTGTGCCTTGACTATTTTAATCCTGAACTGCTACCAACAGTTACAGTCAACTTGTTTGATCATAGCGGTGAGATGGAAGCTGCGTATTGTGCCGCAAAGCAAAGCGACTGTTATATGGAGGGGCCTGAATACGCTATTATTCGGCCTTCCATCCAATCCCATCGACCGCCTATCCCTCCAGTTATAGCGGAAGTTAAGCACTTGGTGCTGACTTTCGGAGGTGCAGATCCGGCAGGAAACACGCTGAAGGCGCTACTGCATTTGAAAGAGCTTGTATCTTCAAGCACCGGCATCACAATCATCCTCGGACCATTGACATCTTCAGCCTACGAAAAGCAGGTTCGTGCTCAAGCTCCCCCAAATGTTGCTGTCCTGCGCGCCCCAGACAATTACGATGCTATTGTTGCCACCGCTGATGTTGTACTCAGTAGCGGCGGTGGGACCCTATTGGAAAGCCTGTGTTTGGCGAAACCCACCGTTGTTTTCCCTCAGACAGCTGCCGAGGACAAGCATGCAAGGTTCCATGTACAAGCCAACGCCTGCGTTATGGAATCAGACCTGCATCAGGTTTTAAGCAAGCCAGCGTTGCGAAACGCCCTGGCAGCAAATGCACACCGCCGGGTTGATAGCCATGGGGTCGAACGCATCGCAGAGATGGCCCTGAAACTACTGTCAGAAAGGTAGGTTATCGAATTATGAAAGAACGATTACTGTTCGTTGCGGCAGGCCAAGCACAGGCGTCGGCCATACGAGACGCGCGTTCTGCTGGCCATTATGTGGTGGCTATGGATGGTTCCACTGTTGCGTCAGGTCTAGCTGAGGCAGATCAATATAGAGTGGCTAACATTCTTGATCCGGATAAAATCATAGAGGTATTCAAGGAAACCGGCTCAGAGGCCATTGTCAGTATCTCCTGTGAAGCTGCGATGGAGGCCGTTGCCATCGCGTGTAAAAAATTGGGTATTTCCGGTATCCCGCTAGAAGCAGTGCAGGTATCCCGCAACAAGTTACGTCAACGTGAAATAATTCGCACCGCTGGCCTTTTAACACCCCGCTTTCGGTTGGTTAATACGGTCGATGAGGCCATGCAAGCCTGGGGTGACTTTCAGAATGAGGCTTGCATTGTGAAACCAGTAGATGCCTCCGGGAGCCGGGGCGTTAGTTTTGTTAACTCACAGCAGGCCGTGTCCACTGCAATGGCACTTGCATTTGAGAACTCCCTTTCGGGACAGGCTTTGTTGGAGACATTCATCCCGGGAAGGGAGTACAGCGTTGAAGCTTGGGTTGTGGATACCGAAGTGCATGTGCTGGCAACCTCCGAAAAAGTGCGCACGGATCCACCATACATGTTGGATCGCCAAGTACATTTTCCGGATTTTCTGACAGAAGAGCGCCGCAAAGCGATGATTGATCATGCGGTTAAAGCTATCCAAGCTTGTGGCTTCCGTAACTGCCCGGTGCATCTAGAATGTATCGACTCTGAAAAAGGGCCTATGATTGTCGAGCTCTCAGCCCGTGGAGCTGGGTTCAAGGTTTTCACTGAAATGTTGCCCCGCGTGGCAGGCCTGTCCACAATTAAGGCAAGTATCGAAACCGCGCTTGGCAAGCGTCCCGACCTCACGCTTAGTCCGTCCCTATCGGCTGCCACGCTGGCCTTTATTGATCCTGAGCCGGGGTTATTTAGGGCTGCACATGGTATTGAAACCGCACGGGCTTTACCTGGCGTGGCTGAAATAGAGATCTATGTCACCCCAGGAGAGTCATTGAATACACTGCGCTCGGGCAGTGACCGAGTTGGGCATATTGTAGTGTATGACACGGATCCGGTGACTTGCCGGGAGACGGCTCAAAAGGCGCTCGATTTAATCCGGCTTGAAGTTGAGGCCTTTAGTTGATCTTGTTTACGTTTACCCTAAGGCACTGTTAATCATGAGAGACGAGGATAAAAGCACTATTGTTTCCCGTTATAGGAAGCGCTTAGGTGAGTATGGCCCGGGTATTCAAGCCCTAGCCTCAGGCAGCGTGGAGCGACGAGACATCCGTTTCAGCGTTTTGAGTTCAATAGGTGATCTTAATGGATGTCGGTTACTCGATTTAGGGTGTGGTTTGGGAGACTTTTACGCCTGGTTGCAAAAACAAGGTGTTCAGGTCTCCTATACTGGCTATGACATTACCCCCGAGTTGGTTGACTTTGCCGTAAAGCGTTTTCCGAAAGCGTCGTTTGAAGTACGTGACATCCAGACGCAGGGGATTCCAGAACGTTTTGACTACATCGTATCTTCGCAGACATTCAATAACCGCCTCAGTCACGATGACAATTTCGACGTCATGAAGGATGTACTCCAGATTTGTTACGAGGCCTGTGACGTGGCGGTAGCGATTGACATGATGACGTCCTATGTCGATTTCCGAGAGGATCACCTGTATTACTATCAGCCAGAAGCGATTTTTAGCTATGCAAAGACGCTGACTAAGCGTGTTTCTCTGCGGCATGACTACCCTGCTTTTGAATTCGCTATCCTACTGTACAAGGATTTTTCCGGCTGGAAGACATGATTGAACGCACCCTAAATATTGCTCTGACTTTTGATGCAGAAATGGACGCTTTCGACACGAGTATCGCAGCCCCCGATACTTTGGAGTGGCGGGGCATTGAGCAGGGTATTCCTCTGATTGACAGCATTTTGGCTGAACACCGGGACTCACTGGGTAAGCGCGCCTGTGCCACTTGGTTTGTGCGCTGTGATGATCAGATTGAATGGATGACTGGTAGCAGTGCCCATCTATTGAAGCGTTACCAGAACATCTGGACCCGGCATCAGGAAAAGGGAGACGAAATTGCATTTCATCCGCATCTTTACTGCCAGGAGGCCGGAAGGTGGAGGCAAGATAAAGACCCTATAACGCTGCGTGAGCAAATCTTCAGGTCTATTGAGGCGATGAGAGGCGCTGGATTTCACACAGTTGTTTCGCGCATTGGAGAAGCGTTCTGTTCCAATGCCGTAATGAGTGCTCTTGAAGAAGCTGGTATACGTTATGACTCAACCGCGATGCCGGGACGTGTTCGCGAAGATGGAGAACGTAACCTCAACTGGGCCGCTACACCGACACATACTTATTCTCCCTCAGAGAAAGATTATCGTGTGCCAGGAGAGCATGAAAGACCCCTGAAGGAGATTCCAATGAGTATGTTGGAAACCCTAGCAGACTACGACCAAGCACCTTGCCGGCGTTACCTTGACCTGAGCTTCCATACCCGCGCCCTCCATAGAGGCATTCCAGCGCTGGTGGCGAGTGCGGATACCATAGTCACTGTAACTCATCCTTCGGCGGTGCTTCCCGGGAATGAGCCTCATGGCTTGCTCTCTTTTAGCCAAGAGATATTTGCGGACAACCTCCGCGCCTTGCTTCAAGAGAGTTCTAAGCAAGGCAGGCCGGTTAGATTCATCACTTTGCGTGACATCTCTTTCGATAATTTGTCGTAAGTAAAGCCACTTTTACTCCGAAAGCAGGCTTGCTTTGGTTGGTTGTACGTAAACCAGGAATACTATGATTCAGAGGTAGGTATCACATGAGTGCTGACACCAAAAGCCGCCTTGAACAAGTGCTTGCTGAACGCTTGGAGCGTAAGCATTGCATTTTGACCGGACGGGGAGCCAGCGCTATTCACATTGCGCTTCGCGCTCTGCAACTGAAACCGGGAAAAGTCATCGTGCCTGCTACTGCCTGTGTTAGCCCGGCCAGTGTCCCACTATTCTCAGGGCATCAACCCATTTTTTGCGATATCAGTCTGCAGGACTTCAACATGTGTCCGCATTCGTTACGCCAAGTTTTGAATGACCACCCCGATGCAGTGGCGATTATGCCCGTCCACCTTTATGGCCATCCAGCGCCACTAAACGAAATCCTGGTATTGGCAGAAGAATATAAACTGCCGGTCATCGAAGACGCAGCGCAAGCTTTCGGTGCCAGCTATCAGGGAAAGCCAGTAGGGGCCTGGGGTGATATTTCCGTAGTGAGTTTTGGGCATACCAAGACGCTTGATGTGGGATGGGGAGGGGCTGCATTAACCGATGACAACGAGCTTGCCACACAGTTACGACATGAAGCTGCCCTGTTGCCTACCCAGCCGTTGCATATAAATAGACTGTTTAGTGAATGGCGCCAAGTTTATTACTCTCTTATTGCTTTGACAGAGGTTAACCCAGACTTTAATGCCCTCTTTTTGCCTTTGCCTGACATTTTTCGAGAAATGTATTTATTTGCTTTTGAAGAAGACAAGGCTCAATCAATTTTAGAGGCTTTGCAGCAGTTGGATGATATCGTCTCGGAAAGACAGGCAAATGCCCAGGCCTATCGAACTGCGCTGCAGCATCCTGCTCTGCAGCATCAGGATCTTGATGAGCAATCTGCACCTTGGCGTTACAGCTTTCTCGTTCCTAACGGACTACAAAAGCCTATTACACAAGCCTTGCGTGCGGCGGATATTGATGTGAGCAACTGGTACCCGCCCTTGTATCATTGGTACGCCTCGGGTCGGATGCAAAATCAGGGTTTATTTCCCAATGCCGACCACCTCGGGGCTAATGTTATCAACCTCTGGGTCAACCCTGGTCTTCCCAAATATCGCATTGAACAGACCACCGATATTATTCACGATGTACTCTCCCGACATCTTTGAGATTGTTGACAATGCCTGAACGCCAAAAAGCACATATACTCGACTGCACCATCCGTGATGGCAGCTACGTGGTAGATTTCCAGTTCACCAAAGAAGACACTTATATCGTAGCGAAAGGTCTGGCTACGGCCGGGATCGGGCACATCGAAGTTGGGCATGGTTTGGGTCTGGGGGCCAGCCGCAGCAAAGGTACCGCTGCTGAATCGGATGAAGAATACATTCGTGTAGCCTGCGAGGCAGCCAGAGGAGCAGCGAAAGTAGGCAGCTTTTTTATCCCTGGCATAGGCCATGAGGATGATATCAGGGCTGCTCATGATGCTGGGTTGGGGTTCATCCGCCTTGGCATGGATGTGGATGACTTTGCGAAGCTTGAACCTTACGTTGATCTGGCCAAAACCCTGGGCCTGGAAGTCTGGGGTAACATGATGAAAACCTATCTTGTGACGCCTAAAGAATTTGGCCGGATTGCAGAACAGGTTGGAGACTTCGGTGTCGATGTCATTGCTCTGGTGGACTCCGCCGGTGGTATGACACCGGACGATGTCTCCAACTACACACTAGAAGCCCGAGCAAGAACCCGAACCCCTTTAGCTTTTCATGGCCATGATAACCTCACACTGGCAGTTGCCAATTGTCTACGCTTTATTGAAGCGGGGGGGCTCTACGTAGATGGCAGTTTAGCAGGATTGGGGCGCAGTGGTGGCAATGCCGCCACTGAGCTGCTGGCCGTATTGCTAAGCAGAAATAACGCGCTTGAGCGTCCTGTGGACTGGCAGTATCTAATCGAGTTTGCAGACTCTGTCATGGAACTCTGTGCTCCTGGGCATGTTCGGCCTAGAGCGGCGGAAATTGCCACAGGCCTTAATTATTTTCACTCCGGTTTCAGTGGCGTGGTAGAAGCTGCCCTTCAGGAAACAGGAGCTTCGCTATATAAAACACTGCTTCATCTGCCTAAAAATTCGCGGAAAACGGTCTCATCTCAGGCCGCTTTGTCCGCAGCCCGGAAGTCGCTAGAAAGCCAGTCTCCTAGAATCCCTGCCTCTGGGGCATCGTTTGAGCGTTTGGAGCGTACACAGCCCAAAACGTTAGAAGAGCTTGCCGAACGCCTGCGAGTTGATCGTGGAAAGTTCCCTCAACCCAGAGTGATGACCATTGCTTACGTACCCGACCTGACACAGCCCCGTTTTGGTCCGTTGCGAAAGAACGCTGGAAGCATTGTGGCCCATATCGAAGTGGGTGGCCTCCAAACTTACAACAAAGTGAAAGCGCACCTAGGCGAGGTCGCTGAATTCTGGCTTCTAGACAATAAACTAGCCAGGTTATTGCCGCATTCAAAAGCTTCTAACCACTACCTTTATGATGACGATGACGTCATCGCGCAGGCATTAGCCGACACGATGCAAATGTTGGGTATCAAAGAAGCCTCTTTGATAGGGTGCGATCTTGTTGGAATACACAAACTTGAGAAGAATGTCAGACTCTGTCAAGTAACTGAACCAGTTGATGCCATTGTGGCATGTGATCCCTCCCATCCCGCTGGGTCTGAGGTAATTGACCGGGTGCGCGATGGCGGTGCGGTTCTAGTGCTACGTCCTGGCGCACTATCATCGGCTGGACTTAATACCGCTCACGAGCGGGGGGTGATCATAAGGCGTCTGGACTGTGGTGCTGCACTCGTTGCTGAAGTGGAACGCATTCTCGCGACCCATAAGCAATTTCAGAGTGGTGCAGGCAGCCGTAAGCTACCTAACGGGCACTCTATCGTTGCGGGAGGGGTCATTGGTAGGCAAGGGGATATAGTCGTCGATGACTGGCGGAAACCCAGCTTTGTTCTCGGAATAGCTGATGGAGTCGGTGGTATTCGTCCTGTAGAAGGCGAAACCTTAAACAAGATGCAAGAATGGATCATTCAGGATAGAAACCTTTAGGCGTTTTTTATGACTAACACAAAGTTCGTTAAAACTATGCAAAGCAATAGTTCGCAGTCACCATTGATTATTGCCGAACTCTCCGGCAATCATAACCAATCGCTCCAACACGCTTATGAATTGATTGATGCTGCGGCCCGCTGTGGCGTAGATGCAATTAAACTGCAAACTTATACTGCTGATACCATCACCCTTGATATCAATCGTGATGAGTTTGTAGTCAACAACCCTGAAAGTGCTTGGCATGGCCGTACATTACACTCGCTCTACGAGGAAGCCCACACCCCCTGGGACTGGCATGCTGCCTTAATCGAACGTGCAGAAAGCCATGGCCTTGCATGGTTTAGTAGTCCATTCGATTTTACCGCGGTGGACTTTCTGGAAACATTGGGTCCGGCCTGTTACAAAATTGCCTCACCCGAGCTAGTGGATTTGCCACTGATCAGAAAATGCGCTCGTACTGGACGGCCGCTTATTATGTCAACGGGTATGGCTTCAATTGAAGAGATTGCAGAGGCCGTACAAACTGCACAGGACGCGGGATGCGTCGCGCCTGTACTGCTCAAATGTACCACTTCTTATCCCTCTAGCCCTGAAAATTCAAATGTGCGCACCATTCCTCATTTGGCCGAGCTTTTTGATCTTAAGGTGGGATTGAGTGATCACACTCTGGGCATTGGGGCCGCTATTGCCGCGACAGCTATGGGCGCAACCGTTATTGAAAAGCACCTCACCCTCCGGCGTGCTGATGGTGGACCCGATGCCCACTTCAGCCTTGAGCCAGAAGAAATGGAGGCATTAGTTACCGAGTGTCACCGAGCATGGCTGTCCCTTGGAGCAGTCCAATACGGTCCAACAAGTCCTGAAAAAAGTTATCTGCCAGGGCGTCGGTCACTCTACATTACCAAAGACATGAGGCCCGGTGAGGCATTAACTGAAAGTAATCTTCGCAGTGTACGGCCCGGATTTGGTTTGAAACCTAAGTATTACGATTTGTTACTCGGCAAGAAGGTCAACAAAGTGGTCAAGGCCGGGACAGCTGTGGATTGGAATCTAATCATGAATGATTCTTGATAGGCCAACGGCAAATACAATGCACCAGCCGTACGAAATTACGCGCTTTAGCCAAGGAAAAAGGAAATGATGATCCCGACTTCTTCATTGGACAGGCATGAAAACGAAGATAGAGGGTGGCGACCTCTCGGGTAATCGAAACGTTTCGGCAAGAAAAGTTCCAAAACGGCGTTCACTATGTGGAAAGTTTATCCGTCTGGCCATAAGCCTGTAATGGCTAGATTCGCATTAAATTTAGCAGGGATGCCGTCACCAACGATACCTATAGCCTGATACTTAGTGGAGCGAACGAATCGCGACCTTATCGCTCCGACGTCACCCAATCTTCAGTAGCAATGTATTGGGAGCTTGGTGATGCTGCTTTGTTGTATGTTTCGTCAGCTAGAGTTTTTGATAGCATTTCCTGTTTCAACCGTTGCGCTAGCGATTTGAGCATCTGTAAATAGATTCGTTTCAATCAGCCTCGTGCAACGTCTTCGCGGGCGATTTCGGCAAGGGTCCGCTCCTCTATCGATAAGTGAAGCTGGCGTTCAATACGTCTTTCAAAGCGACAGCGCACCAAAAATAGTGTATTGCCGGTTGCTCCATAGTCGCTATATTTTTCTTGAGTGTATCTAAGTGCCTCACCGACCAGCTTGCTTCTTCTAAAACCTCTGCCACTAATTACTTAGCCTTCAAAATTGATCTTCCTGGCATTTGCTCGATAATGAGTAGTCATCTTCGGCACTCGCCACCTTGTGGGTGCCCCAATTGTACGTTCCTAACTGGGCGGGAAAACACCCCATGGATCCGCAAAAACTGGCGGTAACCTTAGCGATTGCTGCAGGTTGGTTGAGTTTCAACAGCCTGGTCGTTGGCATGTATTTCTTACTAAGCGGTAGAGGCGTACTCGAAGGCGGAATGTGGCGTGGCGGAGAGTGGCTAAGACTTGGGCAGCCAGCGCCAGCCGATGAGAGCAATGAAATTCCCGCTGAGCCCCTTGCTGTTGCTAAACAGGTGAATACCTCCTCTACGTTACCCGAGAATGAAGATAGCGTAGAGGAGGTGGCACCTGTAGAGGCAGAAGAGAGCACTCATGTACTGTTTGTGATGTTTGATCAACCGGATATCGCACTCAACAAAAAGCTGTTCTCGAGCCTGCAAAAGTGGGAGGCCCACTACGATGATGCCTTTCAGGTTTATAGCGTGCCAGGCGTTACCCCGCAAAACCCATTGCGGGTTACCAATGCCTACCCGCCTGGATTGATGCCATCTCCAGAAGCCTTTCAGCAAGAAGAGCATTTGATCGGTGGTGTAAGCGTCATCCTCCAAAAGCCAAAGCGCAGGCGCGGGTTTGATAAGGTACAGTTGGAAAAACTGGTTACGTTTACTCAGGAGTTGGCAGCGCTGGGTGGAGGCGTGCTAGATGCCGATCGCCAAACCGCTACCCTTAAAACGTTTCAGGCCATTCGCCACAAATAGCCATACATCACGGTGTGACTGCATATTCAATAAAAGAATAAAAATTATCTTTAATATTCTTTTGTATGCTTTTGTCGTAGAGGTAAACTAGCAGCCATCAATGCCTCATGATTATTTGTGTGGCTATTCGGATCGTCGGGATATCGACTAACGAGGAAACAGACTCATGCCACTACCAGCTAAGTTAACTACTACCCTTGCGGCGCTTTCGTTGAGTGTTGCCAATGGGTTTTTCGCCGCTTCTGCCCAAGCCGATACGCTCCGGGTGGGCATGTCCGGCGGTTATTTCCCCTTTACCTTCGTTGAGCAAGACGAGCTCAAAGGCTTTGAAGTTGATGTCATGAATGCCGTGGGTGAGATCACCGGTGATGATATCGAGTTCGTCACGGCTAGCTTCTCGGGCTTGGCGGGGATGCTTGAATCTGGTCGTATCGACACCATTGCCAATCAGATCACCATTACCCCGGAGCGCGAAGCGAAGTACGTGTTCACTTCGCCTTACGTGTATGACGGCGCGCAGGTCGTGGTACGGGCAGGCAGTGACACCATTGAAGGTGTTGAAGATTTGTCCGGCAAAAGCGTGGCCGTCAACCTGGGCTCGAACTACGAGCAGTTATTGCGTGAGCAGCCCAATGCCGATGAAATCGACATTCGCACCTATGAGTCCAATATCGAACAGGATGTGGCGCTGGGCCGGGTAGAGGCCTTTGTGATGGACCGCGTGAGTGCTACACAGGTCATTAAAGAGAAAGGCTTACCGTTAGAGCTGGCGGGGCAGCCGTTCTCGACCATTGAGAACGCATTGCCGTTCCGTGATGATGAAGCGGGCCGTGAGCAGCGCGACCGTGTCGATGCAGCGCTGAGTGAGTTGCGTGAGAATGGCGAGCTGCGTGAGATATCGGAAAAGTGGTTCAATACTGATATCACCCAGCCCTAAACGCTGAACTGATCCGTTCAACGCGGCCGTGGCATTGCCACGGCCGTTTGCTTATAAGCGATTTAGCCTATGTTTAATTATCATGCTTAACCTCGAATACATGTGGGGGCTGCTGCCGGTTCTGTTGCGCTACTTGCCGCTCACCCTTCAAATGGCAACGATTGCCATGTTCTTTGCGCTGATTCTGGCGTGCCTGCTGGCGGTAGTTCGCGTATCGAAAGTGCCGTTCTTAAATGGCTTCTCACTGCTGTTTATCTCGTTTTTCCGGGGTACGCCGCTGCTGGTTCAGCTGTTCCTGTTCTATTATGGCCTACCACAACTGATTAGCGCCTTGATCTCGATTACCGGCGTTACCGCCGCCGTGCTAGGCCTGACGCTGCACTTCTCTGCCTATATGGCCGAATCCATTCGTGCGGCGATTGTCGGGATTGATCGCAGCCAGACTGAAGCCGCGCTTTCCATCGGGATGACCCAGTCGCAACTGATGCGGCGCATTATTCTGCCCCAGGCAACCCGCGTGGCAACGCCGACGCTGATGAACTATTTCATCGACATGATCAAAGCGACCTCGTTGGCCTTTACGCTGGGGGTGACCGAGTTGATGGGCGCTACCCAAAAAGAGGCCGCGGGCAGCTTCCTCTATTTAGAAGCATTCCTGCTGGTGGCGCTGATTTATTGGGCGATTGTGGAAGTGCTCTCTTGGGGGCAGCGCCGGTTAGAAATTTATCTGAATAAGGCCTACCAACGATGATTTCGCTGCAAGGCATTACCAAGCGTTTTAGTGGCCATACGGTGTTTAAAGATATCGACTTGAGTCTTGCTCAGGGCGAGATCATTGTGATCATTGGGCCTTCCGGTACAGGTAAATCGACGTTGCTGCGCTGTATCAACTTTCTTGAACGCCCTGATGCAGGCCGTTTGCAGGTGGGTGATTTGAGCGTTGATACCCAGCGTGCCAGCCGGGCAGATATCCTGGCATTGCGCCGGCGTACCGCCTTTGTATTTCAGAACTACGGCCTGTTCGCCAACAAAACCGCGCTGGAGAATATCAGCGAGGGGATGATCGTGGTGGATAAGTTGCCGAAAGCGAAGGCCCATGCACGGGCAAGAGAGATCCTTGAGCGCATCGGCCTGGCAGACAAAGCAGATGCTTATCCCGCTTCGCTCTCCGGCGGCCAGCAGCAACGAGTGGGTATTGGTCGTGCCATGGCCGCCAACGCCGACGTGATTCTTTTTGACGAGCCCACCTCTTCACTTGACCCTCAATGGGTAGAGGAAGTATTGAGCCTGATGAAACAGTTAGCGGTAGAGCGCCAGACGATGATCGTGGTCACCCACGAGATGCAGTTCGCCCGGGAAGTAGCGGATCGGGTTGTCTTCATGGACGAGGGCGGCATCGTCGAGGAAGCGCCTCCTGAAGAGTTGTTCACTGCACCCAAAGATGAGCGAACGCGCCATTTCTTGCGCAAAATTTTAGCGCCCACGGGGCAGGCTGTGCCTTAAATGCTGAATACAGTTACTATCCGCGGTGCACCGCTAAGAAAAATGCCTGTTTTGCACTTTTTACATTAACGTGACTTCAAAGCTATCGGCAGTAACCACAGGGGTCTTGGCATGTCGTGGGCCTTCTTGGATTTCCACTAAGCCATAATCGCCCATCTTTTTAATGGTGCGACTCAAACTTTCTTTTCGACGCCCGGTTATCTCAGCAAGCTCCCCTAATGATTGCGGCTTGCAGCGCCGAATCGTTTTGAGAAGTTCAAGGTTTTTCGTGTTTAACAGACGAGACATGGACTCGACACTATCAAACCATACCTTAGGCTCATCAGGAGCAGGTTTATAGAAACCTTTGGCAATTGAGATTGTGCGCTCACGGAATTCATCACGGTTCATGATGCCGATCTTGACGGTTGTCATATTCCTTCCTCTCGGAGTATTTCGTCGACATGCTTCCAAAAGTCTTCAATCAAGTGAGCCGCAGAATCAAAGAAGTAATCACTGACAACGCTGCGATAATGGCGGTGATCCCACTCTTCGCGTCGTCCCGCAAACTTTCTGCGTTTGATTTTTGGAGCATGTGCGTTGTCAAAGCCAAGTAGCCGTGTCCCGCTCTTATGATGCAAGGTCAAGCTATATTTTATTCCATGGGGGATGTTCGGTGTTGCCTCGACTCGCCGCACCTCAAACTTGACCCAAAAATCACCTTGGATGCCGTACTGAGTTCCATCGAGCGCTAATAAAGTATCTAGCCCTTGATCATCCATACGCTCCTTCCCTATTTCATAGATGAAATATAGTAGGGTTGATTGTAGATGTCAATGGTTGGGTGTGGAGTTGCGCCTATCTACGAGCCGGGCTTGAGCTGCTATCAGGCACTCTGGACGACGAACATGCTGGGTCGATTTGCAATACGCGCTGGCGATTTTGGACTGGTGGCACGCCCGTGCTGCACTTGTTGGTTGAGTTCAGGCCATTGGGCCCAGCAAACATCCGCAAGCGGGGATGTCTCATCCATTAGGTAACCTTGAGCTTCATTCCTATGGGAGCTTTATGCTTAGCAGGCGCTTTCTTCAGAACCTGCGTGCTGCCATCGGGACGTGTTTCAACAAGTTCACCGTCGATGATTTCCACTATGTGTTGACCGCTGCTCAACGAGACCTGATAAGCGCGTCGCGTGTGACGCGTCGATTGGGCTGCAAGTCGTTGTTCTTAATCATGTTTAATCGCCATGGGCTCACCTCGTTGCTTGTATCTTGCTATCATATTATAGTTCAAGCACTGGATAGTAAGCGCTAGTGGTCATGTTTATTCTGCGCACTATATCGAAGTACCCATAATTGGCAATTACAGCAGTGTTTTGGCTGTGTAAGCTGTACCTTCGAGCACGTAATCCTGCTACGCCGCGTTAACGACTACTTGATTACGGCCGTTTTCTTTAGCCTGATATAACCCTATATCAGCACGTTTTAGGGCAGGCTTAAGTGCTTTTTCGTTGTCTAGAATAGTCGTTACCCCTAGTGAAGCAGTCAGCCAAAGTGCCTGTTCGGCGTGCTCAGCTGTGACGTTAATGGGGGTAACTGCCGTTGTTCTGCGTATTCGCTCGGCCACCTGTTCCGCTTGAGAAAGCGAGGTATTGGGAAGCAAAATAGCAAACTCTTCGCCGCCCACTCGGCATAGCAAGTCTTCCTGGCGAAGCAGTTTGGTTACTATTTTGGTGAAGTTTTTCAGTACGTCATCGCCTGCGTCATGTCCGTACGTATCGTTAATGTGCTTAAAGTGGTCAATATCAATGGCGATGAACGCGATTGGGAGATTTTGCCTTCGCGCCCGGGATATTTCAGTCGTTGCTTGGGCCTGTAAATAGCGCCGATTGAAGACCCCCGTTAAGGGGTCGGTCATGGCTTGGGCGCGTAGTTTCTCTTCCAGCTCTTTGCGCTCGGTAAGGTCAAAGACGGTAGCGCGCGAATGCACAAACTGACCATTGCGGCAGAAGGCTGAGGCTTGAATCATGACGTGACGCTGCTCGCCGTTTCGGGTTAGCAGGCTGCATTCAGCGCTACTGGGTTGATTTTGTTTTACGTTTGCGAAAGCTTTATCAAACTGATCACGGGTTTCTGGCGTGATCAATTCTCGATAAGTGATGTGACCAATAACTTCTTCGTCGGTGTAGCCTAGCCAAGCGAGCTCGGTGCGGTTCATTTTGATCACTCGCCCTGTGGCATCGAGCGAGTGGTAGCCGCAGGGGGCGTTTTCATAAAGATCGCTGACTTCATGAGCGTGGCGCTGAGCCGCCCTACGTAGTTGGCGCTGACGCTGGCTGCTGAGAGCCCAGAATATTCCAAAGGCGACGGCGACACCGTAGGTCAACAGTAGAAACCAGAGCACGGTGGTCTCTTCTTCTATTAAGGATCGCCAAGTAGGTAGTGGTAATGTCACGCCCAGCTTCCAAGGGTAGTAAGCGTTTTCGCTGAAAACAGTACCCGCTAGGCTACGGTAGCGCTGAGTGCGTATATCTTCAGTCTGAAAGCGTAATAGCTGACCATCGACCTTGGCATGACCTGTGTTGCGCTGCTGCATGGCTTGCCAATAGAGAGGTGAAAGGGCGGCAAAGTCGCTGCCAAAGCTCGTCGTATTTAATGGCGGGAAGCCTTCATCGAGCAGCCATCGTCCTTGGGCGTCGATTAAAATCGCATTGGCATCTTGGTCAAGCAACATGGCCTGACGTAGGGCGCTGGTAAGGTAATCCCAATTGAGGCTCAAAAGCACCACGCCGCGGCGTTCCCCTGCTGCATCAAAAACAGGGGTAGATACATTGACCACAGGAATCACGTCGCGACCCATTAGCTCAAAGTGGAGGTTACGGCCCGGTGGCGAGATATAAAGATCGCGTGGCTGCAGTGAAGAGGCTCCTTTGAAATAGTCGGTATAGGCATGATAATTGGCATTCACGCGGGGCCCCGTTTGAATACTTTTAGGTGCACGGAGTACTTCGCTGCCATGATTATCAATGAGTACCAGCTTGGTATAGCGAGGGTTGTGGCTGATCAACGTGTTTAGAAAGGTTGAAAGTTGCGATAAGTCGCTAAGCGAATAAGGCTGGGCTGATATCGACGAGTTGTCCTGTGCTGCCAGGTACCGCCTTAACGCAGGCATTTCGGCAATCGCCAGCGCGTAATTTAGGCTTTCATTAATATCGCGGGTTAGTGCCTCCTGGCCAGCTTTCAATAAGGCATCTGCTTCGGTATGCAGGCTATCTAGTCGGGACTCCATATGGACATGGAGCACAGGCAGCAACGTTGTCGATACGAGGATCAACGGTATGCAAATGGCTAGTAGTAAGCGAGTGTGTAAACGCCGCAATGACACTGACATGTTTCCTTTGAGTAGGTCTGCGCCGGGCAGCCTGCTTTTAAAGTTATACGTTGTACTTGTAAAGGCGTAGCTAGCAAGCTCGCCAAGCGCGTGATAGACTACGCCATCCTCTCAGACAAGTCCCGTGAGCGGGCAGCTTATTTCGACTGCCTGCTACACACTTTGGTAGGGTGATACGCCTGCCAAATCAATTGGTTGTTGCGGAAACGTCGTGCTGTGGCAGCACAGCAGACGAACACATATTTAATTTCGTTGCCGTTTTATCGGCAACCCTTATTCTCCAAGGAGATACCCTGTGGCGAACAGCAAGCAAGCTCGCAAGCGCGCCCGCCAGGCCGAGAACCGTCGTGTCCTGAAATCCAGCCAGCGCAGCATGGTCCGCACCTACATCAAGCGTGTAGTGAAAGCGATCGGCACCGGCGACCACGCTAAGGCAATGGAAGAGTTCAAGGCAATGCAACCGGTCGTTGACCGTATTGCAGACAAAGACGTGCTGTCTAAGAAGAAAGCAGCTCGCCTGAAGAGCCGTTTGAACAAGCGTATTAAGGCACTGGCGGCGTAAGCCGGCAGGCGCCATAAAAAAACCGGCTGCGGCCGGTTTTTTTGTGTCTGGATGATTTTTCTAGATGATTTTTCTGGATAGCTTATGACAGCGAAGAAAGCACCCAACACATCCCCAGGCACCACAGTCGTGCGTCGCGGGCTAATGCGCTCGGGGCTTGTAGTCAGTGCCATGACCATGCTGTCGAGAGTGATGGGGCTGGCGCGTGATGTGGTTATCGCTACCTTCTTAGGGGCAGGGGATGGCGCTGATGCGTTTTTCGTGGCGTTTAAGATCCCTAACTTTCTGCGCCGTCTGTTTGCCGAAGGGGCTTTCAACCAGGCTTTCGTACCCGTGCTTTCAGAGTACTCCACCCAGCGTAGTCGGGAGGAGATACGCGCGCTGCTGAATGCCACTGCCGGTAGCTTAGCGGCGGTGCTGGCGCTAATTACCGCCGTGGCGATGCTCTGTGCGCCGTGGCTGATTTGGGTATTTGCCCCTGGGTTTGGCAGTGAGCCGGACAAGCTGGCGCTGACCGCGGATATGCTGCGCTTAACGTTTCCCTATTTACTGCTGATTTCGCTCACCGCGTTTTCCGGTAGCGTACTGAATACCTGGAACCGCTTTGCGGTTCCCGCGTTTACCCCGGTGCTGCTTAACCTTTCGCTGATTGGTGCGGCGCTGTTTTTAATGCCGCTAATGGAAGAGCCCGCCATGGCGCTCGCCTGGGGCGTGTTGATCGCCGGAGCGGCCCAGTTGGTTTTTCAGGTGCCGTTTTTGCTGCGATTGGGATTGATGCCTACTCCCTGGCCTAATTTTGCTCATGAGGGCGTGCGACGCATACTGAAACTCATGGGGCCTGCGCTGTTTGGGGTATCTGTGTCGCAAATTAACCTGCTGTTGGATACCGTTTTGGCGTCATTGCTGGCGGCGGGCAGCGTGTCGTGGCTTTACTACTCGGATCGTTTAGTGGAACTGCCGCTGGGCGTGTTTGGGGTGGCCATTGGTACCGTGATTTTACCGGCACTTTCTAAACGCCATGCTGACCAGTCCAAGGAGCACTTTGCTGCGATGCTTGATTGGGCGATCCGCATTGTATTGCTGTTAGGCTTGCCTGCGGCACTGGCGCTGGCGGTGCTGGCCGAGCCGCTGTTAATCACGCTGTTTCATTACGGAGCGATGACCGACAACGACATCCAGATGGCGGCCATGAGTCTGCGTGCTTATGCCTTTGGCTTGGTAGCCTTTATGCTGATCAAAGTATTGGCACCGGGATTTTTTGCTCGCCAAGACACCAAAACCCCGGTGAAGGTAGGCATTATCGCCATGGTCGCTAATATGGTGTTTAACCTACTGCTGATTTGGCCGCTGGCCCATGCCGGATTGGCGTTAGCTACCGCGCTTTCTGCGTTCTTGAACGCGGGCCTGCTGGGTTACTTACTGCATAAGCAGGGAGTGTTGGTCTTTCAGCCGGGCTGGAAGCGCTATTCGGTGCAGTTACTAGGTGGCAGCGGGCTAATGTGCGCGGCCCTCTATTTTATTGCGCCCGACTGGCAGGCTTGGCTCGCGTTTGGCCTTTGGCAACGGATAAGCTGGGTCACCGGGCTAGTGATACTGGGCGGCTCGCTGTACTTTGCGTGGCTGGCGGCACTGGGTTTGCGCGTTCGTCATTTAAAAATGCACTCATAACACTGCATCCTGGGGTGTGGGTTCGTTATAATCAGAGGCTTTATGTCCTCCAACGGCTGAGGTGCCATGCGCGTCATTCGAGGTCTGCACAACTTGAGAGCGGCTCATCGTGGCTGCGTTGCCACCATCGGTAATTTCGATGGGGTGCATCGCGGTCATCAAGCCATCCTGCAGCAGTGCCGAGAGCATGCGGCGCGCTGGAGTGTGCCGTTAACAGTGGTGGTGTTCGAGCCCCAGCCGCGTGAATTTTTTGCTGGTGATCAAGCTCCACCGCGTTTAACCCGGTTGCGCGAGAAAGTACGGCTGCTCCGCGATTTTGGCACTGAACAGGTTCTCTGCTTGCCGTTTAACGATGCGCTGCGCAGCCTTACCGGGCGTGAGTTTATCGATCAGGTGTTGATTGATGGGCTAGGCGTTAAGCACTTGGTCGTGGGCGATGATTTTCGCTTCGGCTGCGACCGCCGCGGTGATTTTGCTCTGCTGGCGGAGGTCGGGAGCGAACAGGGGTTTGGCGTAGAGCACACGCGTACTTTTACCGTGGATGACGAGCGGGTTTCCAGTTCTCGGGTGCGTACGCTGCTTGCCAGCGGCAATTTTTCTGCTGCTGCGCGTTTGCTGGGCCGCGCCTATTCGTTACATGGCCGAGTGGTGCGCGACCAGCAGTTGGGGCGCACCATTGGTGTACCGACTGCCAATTTGCCGCTGATGCCCCAGCCATTAACGCTGCGTGGGGTTTATGCGGTGGTGGCTGAGCTTGAAAATGGCGAGCGCTACCCAGCAGTGGCGAATGTGGGCTTCCGCCCTACGGTGGGTTCGGAACGGCCAACGCTGGAGGTGCACCTGCTGGATTTTAAAGGTGATCTCTACGGCCAACGCATGACGGTGTTTCCCTGCGCGCGCCTGCGGGGCGAGGTGAAGTTTGACAACCTTGAGGCACTTAAAGCGCAAATTGAACGTGACCAGGCCCGCGCTCGCCACTATTTAACGGCGGCAATAGGTGGGCAAAACAGCGCTGACCAAGAGAACGCTGAACAGGACTATTCGCTTCCGCTGGCCTCGGCCCCGCTTGGGCGTGAGGCCATGTCTTCAAGTGCAATGTCTTCAAATGCGGTGTCTTCAAACACGATTCCTTCTGATTCTTCTTCGGCGGATGATGCCGCCGATGCTAACAACGGCTGACCAGACCATGGATTATAAGCACACGCTGAATTTGCCTGAAACTGATTTCCCCATGCGCGGCATGCTGCCAAAGCAGGAACCAGGGCGGGTTTCCCAGTGGCAGGATATGAACATTTACCAGCGCCTGCGGGAAGCGCGCGCGGGCGCGCCGCTGTTTGTGCTGCACGATGGCCCTCCCTACGCCAACGGCAGTATTCATATTGGTCACGCCGTTAATAAGATCCTTAAAGATATTATCGTTAAATCGAAGAATTTAGCCGGCTTTGATGCGCCTTATGTGCCCGGCTGGGACTGCCACGGCTTGCCCATTGAGCACAAAGTAGAAACCACTCACGGCAAGAACCTGGCGCCGGAACATGCCCGTGAGCTTTGCCGTGAATACGCTGGCGCCCAAGTTGAAACACAACTGGCCGACTTTGTTCGTTTGGGCATTATTGGCGATTGGGATCACCCATACCGCACTATGGATTTCGCCAACGAAGCGAGCGAGATTCGTGCTTTGGCCGAGATGGTCGACGCGGGTTACGTGTTTAAAGGTTTGAAGCCGGTCAACTGGTGCTTTGACTGTGGTTCGGCGCTGGCGGAAGCCGAAGTCGAGTACGCTGATAAGAAATCCGACGCCATCGACGTCGCTTTCCCGGTAGAAGATGCCGACAAGCTCGCCGCCGCCTTTGGCTTAAGCGAACTGGCCAAGCCTGCGGCAGTGGTGATCTGGACTACCACGCCGTGGACCATTCCGGCCAACCAGGCGCTCAACGTTCACCCTGAGTTCACCTATGCACTGGTCGATACTGGCGAGCGTTTGCTGCTGCTGGCGGAAGAGTTGGTGGAGAGCTGCCTGGAGCGCTTTGGCCTGCAAGGCGAGGTAATTGCTACGACCCAGGGCAAAAACCTCGACCTGATCAATTTCCGTCACCCATTCTACGATCGGCTCTCGCCAGTCTACCTGGCAGAGTACGTCGAGTCTGAGGTGGGTAGCACCGGTATCGTTCACTCCGCGCCCTCTTACGGTATGGATGACTTTATCACCTGCCGCGAGCATGGCATGGAGTTTGATGACATGCTCAACCCGGTGCAGGGAAATGGCGTTTACGTTGACGACCTGCCGTTCTTCGGCGGCCAGATGATTTGGAAGGCCAACCCGCATATCGTCGAAAAACTGCGCGAAGTGGGTGCGCTAATGGCGTATATCCCGATCAAGCATAGCTACATGCATTGCTGGCGCCATAAAACGCCGGTGATCTACCGTGCCACGGCGCAGTGGTTTGTGGGAATGGACATCAAAGGCAAAGATGGCAAAACCCTGCGTGAACGTGCCCTTGAAGGTATTGAAGCCACGGCGTTTACGCCTGCCTGGGGCCAGGCGCGCCTGCACAGCATGATCGCCAACCGCCCGGATTGGTGTATCTCGCGCCAGCGTAACTGGGGCGTGCCGATCCCGTTCTTCCTACACAAGCAAACCGGTGAGCTGCATCCGCGCACCGTTGGGTTGATGGAAGAGGCGGCCAAGCGCGTTGAGCTGGAAGGCATCGATGCCTGGTTCAAACTCGACCCGGCAGAGCTGCTGGGTGCTGAAGCGGCGGATTACGATAAAGTCACCGATACCCTGGATGTCTGGTTCGACTCTGGCACCACCCACCGCCACGTACTTCGCGGCTCGCACCCCCATGGCCACGAAAGCGGCCCGCGGGCGGACCTCTACCTGGAAGGCTCCGACCAGCACCGTGGTTGGTTCCACTCATCGCTGCTCACCGGTTCAGCGATTGATGGCCATCCGCCGTATCGTCAGCTGCTGACCCACGGCTTTACCGTCGATTCCCAGGGCCGCAAGCAGTCCAAGTCGCTGGGCAATGTGGTCGCGCCCCAGGAAGTGATGGACAAGCTGGGCGGCGATATTCTGCGCCTGTGGGTCGCCTCCACCGACTACTCTGGCGAAATGGCCGTTTCTGACGAAATTTTGAAACGCACCTCTGATGTGTATCGGCGGATTCGTAACACCGCTCGCTTCCTGCTGTCGAACCTTAACGGGTTTGATCCAGAGAAAAACCAGGTAGCGTTTGACGATATGCTGGCACTGGATCAGTGGGTGGTGGATCGAGCGCACCAATTGCAGGCGCGGATCGAAAAAGCCTACGAAGAGTACCGCTTCCTGGATGTTTACCAGCAGGTGCATGGTTTCTGCGCCCGGGAACTGGGTGGCTTCTATCTGGATGTGATTAAAGACCGCCAGTACACCACGCAAACCGATTCGCTGGCGCGGCGCAGTGCACAAACCGCGCTCTATCACGTGGTGGAAGCGCTGAGTCGTTGGATTGCGCCGATTCTCTCCTTTACCGCTGAGGAGATTCACGAAAACATCCCCGGTAAGCGAGGCGACAGCGTGCTGCTGGAGACTTACTACACTAACCTTGGCAGCCTGGAAGAAAATGCTGAACTGGGTCGTGCTTTCTGGGAGCAAGTGCTGGAAGTCAAGCACTCGGTCAACAAGTGTCTTGAAGATGCCCGTAATGCCAAAGTCATTAAAGGCAGCTTGGCAGCTGAAGTCACGCTGTATGTCAGCGATGACCTGCAGGCGACTCTGGCTAAACTGGGTGATGAACTGCGCTTTGTGATGCTAACCAGTGAAGTGACGCTTAAGCCCTTGTCTGCTGCGAGTGATGCAGAAGCGACCGAGCTGGATAGCTTGAAAGTCGCGGTTAAAGCCAGCGACAACACCAAGTGCGAACGTTGCTGGCACCATCGTCCCGATGTAGGCACCTATGCGGACCACCCGGATCTGTGTGGACGCTGTATCAGCAATCTTCCCGAAGGTAGCGGTGAGATTCGTTACTATGCTTGATAAAAACATAGCTAAAGAAACTAAAACACCGTCTGACGATGTCGACACACGGCCGCCAATGCAGCGGCCGCTGCGCTGGCTGTGGCTAGCTGTGGCAGTAATTGCCTTGGATTTGGTCACCAAATACGTGGCCAGTAGTCAGTTGGGCTATGCCCAGCCGGTCGAAATACTGCCGTTCTTTAACCTGACGCTGCTGCACAATACTGGCGCAGCGTTCAGCTTTTTAGCCACGCATCCTGGCTGGCAGCGCTGGTTCTTTGCGTTGATTGCTGTGGGAGCCAGCGTGGCGTTGACGGTGTGGCTTTCACGCATCAAACACGATGAAAAGTTACTGGCGATAGCGCTGCCGCTGATTATTGGCGGGGCGCTGGGGAATCTCTACGACCGCCTGGTGCATGGCTATGTGGTCGACTTTTTATCGTTTCACGTCGCTGGGTGGTACTACCCGGCGTTTAACGTGGCGGATATAGCGATTACCCTGGGGGCGGTCGCTTTAATCTGGGAATCCATTATGGGCGAGCGGCGGCGCAAAAAAGCGGCCAAGACTTCCCATTAATTGAACGTTGAGAACAACGTATATTGAGAACTGCTATGAGCGACTATCTGATCGATGAAGGCATGGAGGTGACGCTACACTTCACCTTAAAGCTGGAAGATGGCACTTTGGTGGACTCCACCAAAGACAAAGCACCGGCTACCTTCGAGTTTGGCGACGGAAATTTGCCGCCCGGTTTTGAGCATCCGATTAAAGGCTTGGCTGCGGGGCAGGAGGGTACCTTTCAGATAACCCCTGAGCATGCATTCGGCCAGCACAACCCGCAAAATATTCAAACCCTGAAGCGGGCAGATTTTGGCGATGAAGCCCCGGAAATTGGTATGGTAATGTCGTTTGCCGATAAAGCGGGAACGGAATTGCCAGGTGTGGTCAAAACCATTGACGGTGATCGTATCGAGGTGGATTTCAATCACCCGTTAGCAGGCCGCACGCTCACCTTTGAGGTCGAAGTGCTCGACGTCAAACCGGTGACAACGCATTAATTCACTAAGCGATGCCGCTTACGCATCAAGGCGCTACTATGCAAACGACGCAAGCACAGCCCATACAGATCAAGTTAGCCAATCCGCGTGGTTTTTGTGCCGGTGTGGATCGCGCGATTGATATCGTTAATCGCGCGTTGGATGTGTTTGGCCCGCCGATTTACGTGCGCCATGAGGTTGTGCATAACCGCTTTGTGGTCGAAACGCTGCGCGCTCGTGGGGCAGTGTTTGTTGAAGAACTGGATGAAGTGCCGGACGATGTCATCGTCATTTTCTCCGCCCATGGCGTTTCCCGTGCGGTGCAAGCCGATGCTGAGCGGCGGGGCTTGAAGGTATTCGACGCCACCTGCCCGCTGGTCACCAAAGTGCACTTGGAAGTATTGCGCTACGCCAAGCGTGGTCAAGAGTGCATTCTCATTGGTCATGAAGGCCATCCGGAAGTTGAAGGCACTATGGGGCGTTATGACACCTCCCACGGTGGGCGTATCTACTTGGTAGAGGATGAAGAAGACGTCGCTAAGCTGGAGGTGAATGATCCCTCAAAGCTGGCCTTCGTGACTCAAACTACGCTGTCGATGGATGATACCGCTAAGGTGATCGACGCGCTGCGCGATAAGTTTGCCGAGATTCAGGGGCCACGCAATGACGATATTTGCTACGCCACGCAGAACCGTCAGGATGCAGTACGTGAGCTAGCGGCCCAGAGCGATCTATTGCTGGTGGTGGGCAGCCCCAATAGCTCCAACTCTAACCGCTTGCGAGAACTTTCTGAGCGCATGGGCACGCCCGCCTACTTGATCGATAACGCTGACCAGATCGACCCCAAGTGGCTTGAGAACGTAGCGCGTGTAGGCGTCACCGCAGGCGCCAGTGCCCCTGAAGTATTGGTGAAAGGTGTGATTGCCAAGTTGCAGACCATGGGGGCTGCATTACCTGAAGAGCTACAGGGCCGCGAGGAGACCATTACTTTCTCTATGCCAAAGGAGTTGCGTGAAAAGGTGATCGCCAGCAGCTAACCATAGGCCTCGCAATGCAATGCGTATTGGTTTGCGACATACTAAAACGGTATGAGCCCACTAATACAGGAGCGAAGCCGCGTGTCTTATACCTCTCATCTTTCGACTGGCCGTTCTTTACTGAATGGCCAGCGCGGCTTCACCCTCATTGAATTGATGATTGTGCTGGTGATCATCGGTATCGTCGCCTCCATTGCCTACCCCAGCTATACCCGCTACGTGCAAAAATCAGTGCGAACCGACGCCCACGCAGGCCTTATGCAAGCCGCTTCAGAGCTTGAGCGCTGTTACACGCGCTCTTACAGCTATAGCGATTGCACCATCAGCGAGTTATCCCCCGAAAAAAATTATGAGATTGCTGAGAGTATTAACGGTGACGGCTACCTACTGACTGCGAGCACCGTTCAAGATGATGGCTGTGAAGAGGATATAACCTTAAGTTCGAGTGGCGAAAGGTTACCCAATGCCTGTTGGTGAGTTAAGGCGACAACGCTTTCAAAGTGTGGGCAACGCTGCCACTTCCAACTGTCCTGACTCTCCCTGCGAAATGACGTTAAACCCCACCCATCAAAGTGCTTCAGCTCCTTCTGTAACGCTGGTGATTAGCACATCGGACAGCCTTCGCAGGAAGGAGAGTGAATCATGAATTCTCAGCGCGGCTTTAGCTTATTGGAAGCGCTAATCGCACTGGTGGTTCTCTCGATTGGCCTGATCGGCGTTGCCGCCATGCAGCTTAAAGCACTGCAAAGTGCCAATGCAGGCTATCAGCGTTCGGTGGCAAGTGTTGCGGCTGTGGATGCTCAGGAGCGGCTTTGGGCTCAGCTAGCCACGCTCGAAACAGGCCAGACCTGCGAGGATGTCTACATCTCCGGCGTGCAGAGTGCATGGAAGGAACATTGGTTTCAAAATAGTGATGCGACACCGCTACGGGGAGCCTCTTCTTCCCACAGCTATATTGCAAAAGATGACAGTGGAAGTGATTGTCGCATTGACGTGACTGTGGCCTTGGGCGAGAACAATGACGATCAATTTAGCTACTTCTTTCTTCTTCCCAAGGTCGAGAGCTCACCATGAGGCAGCGTCAGCAGGGCTTTACACTGGTGGAGTTGATGGTGGCGTTGGCGATCGGCACGGTCATTATCCTTGGGGCTGGCCAACTGTTTCTAACGACCTTTCAGACCTTTCAAAATGTTGACAAGGTAAGCCGTAAGCAAGAGAACCTGATTTTTATTGCCCAGAGGCTTACCAGTGAAATTCGTCAAAGTGGGCCGGGTCGCTATACGTTACGGTGTGAACGGAATCAGGATGCCTGTAGCTGTACGGTGGCGGATCAGGAAGAGAATGGGCAGCCGCTGGTAAGTTTTCTGAAAGATGTACCGAATCATGATTCGCCAAGCCAGTGTAATGAGGACGAGCACGTGTTAGGCGAACTTGTGCCGGGTGATGCGCCGCTTTACCGGGTGGAACTGCCCTTAGAGAACAATGGTGAGGCGATTGTATTTCATGTCATGGAGCGACAGGGCATATATGCCAGCTTCTTTGATACTCCTACCAGTCAGAAGGGGAAGGGCGATGCAGTGATTGCGGGAGGTGCCGTGAGCGGGGCGGAAAATATCCTGGTAAGTGAATCAACGGTTAACTCAAATTTAGATCCATCGATTATCCCTTCTCCGCAATCAAGCGACTCGCATGATTACTATACAGGCTATATCAATAACATTAAAAATCTGGACGGCGTGATTGCTACCTGTACCGAAAACGAAATCATGTTTTCATCGGGCAAGGTCTTTTATTGCGATGGAAATATAAATAAGTTAAACGTGACTGAACTTAGTGGAAAGGTGGTCGTAGTAGAGCAAGACATTTCAATACAGCAGAATGATAACTCCTCAGTCACTGATGTCGCCATTGTCGCTGGTGGCGAAATTAATTTTAATGGCAATAATACCAATGCACTGTTTCGAGGACTTATCTGGGGAGCGGGTAGTGTCAATTTAAGCATGTCTGGAGTTGAGTTTGTTGGTAGTGTTATCTCCAATGGCTCTGTTGTATTCAATAATGTCAATAGTATTAATGCTGACCTGAGTGTTTGGGAGTTACTGTCAGTATATGGTTATGAGTTCTCTATGCGTCAAGCATTAGAGGGTTTGTCAGAAAATATCGATTTTGGTGACGACTGATGACTCTGCAAAATCGTCAGAAAGGCGCTGCATTGGTCATCGTCATGGCGCTACTAGCCGGGGCACTGCTACTGGGGACTGCCGGCATGCAGTCAGCAATCATAAATGAGCATTTGGCAGGTAACTACCGGATAGTGGCGCAAGCCAATATGAATGCAGAGTCGGCTTACGCAAAAGCGGTTGAGGAGAATCTCGAAACAATAAACTGGGGTAGTGAGTCTTATGACCAAAATTATATTGAAAAGATGAATTGGGAGAGTATCAAAGGGCTTGGGCAGGTCGTAGATCAGTGTGAGGGGGAGGCCTTCCTGTGTTTTTATTTTCCTTTGCTTGTTGATGGAGAAAAGTGCTTCGTCGCGTTTGGAGCTGTATATGATGATCAGGAAGAGCCACTTGCCTTTAGTGACCCCTATTTTCTTTTCATCGATTGAGCATTTCTTTCAGAATGATAACGGCATAATGCTCTTGTAAATCCTCACCACTCTCTGCGGATATTGTAAAACCAAATTCTGCCTGTCGCATCCCCAGGTTCATACAAGTATCATACGACAATGTACGTTCAATGATGAGCCTAAAAACCATGAGCCAGACCGCAAAAACCCGCGTCCTCACCGGTATCAACACCACCGGCACGCCCCATTTGGGCAACTATGTTGGAGCGATCAAGCCCGCCATTGAGGCAAGCCAGGATCCCAACGTGCAGTCGTTCTATTTTCTGGCTGACTATCACTCCCTCATCAAGTGCCAAGACCCTAAGCGGGTGCAGCAGTCTCGCCTGGAGATTGCCGCGACTTGGCTTGCGCTAGGGCTGGATACCGATAACGCCATTTTCTATCGCCAGTCTGATATTGGCGAAATTCCCGAGCTGATGTGGATGCTCTCCTGCGTATGTGCCAAAGGTTTGATGAATCGCGCCCATGCTTACAAAGCAGCGGTGGCTGAAAACGAAGAGGCGGAAAACCAGGATCCTGATAAAGGCATTACGATGGGCCTTTTTGGTTACCCTGTGCTGATGGCGGCGGATATTTTAATGTTTAACGCCAACAAGGTGCCGGTAGGGCGCGATCAGATTCAGCATATTGAAATGGCGCGCGATATCGCCGGGCGCTTTAACCATCTTTATAAAGGGCAGCACTTTACCCTCCCTGAGGCCGTGGTAGACGACAAAGTACAGCTGTTGAATGGCTTGGATGGGCGCAAGATGTCCAAAAGCTACGATAATACGATCCCGCTCTTTTCCGCTGAGAAAAAACTGCAGAAGCTGGTACGTAAGATTAAGACCAACTCGCTGGAGCCCGGTGAGCCGAAAGATCCAGACACCTGCACGCTGTTTCAAATCTACTCCGCTTTTGCGACACCTGAAGAGACCGCTAGTCTACGTGAGCAGTACGTGAACGGTATTGGCTGGGGCGCGGCTAAGGATCAAGTGTTTGAGTACTTGAATGCACACTTGAGCGCGCCGCGTGAACGCTATAATGCGCTGATGGAAGACCCGGCCCACATTGAGGCTGTGTTGCAAAAAGGCGCCGAACGGGCGCGGGAAGAAGCTGTTGTAACGATGGATCGTCTCCGTTCAACGGTAGGTTTGGGGCGGTTTGTTTAATCCCAGAGCCTTGGCGCAATACCAATAGCGAAACACCTGCAGCAATAGAGCAGAAACGACGAAGCCCCTTCCAAGTGGAAGGGGCTTCGCTTGTTTCAGGCCTTGTTTTTCAGGCCAGGGCTAGGCTATTAGCAACAGCTTAACCTTCGATCGGGGCGCGCCAGTCGTCGGAACCAGAGGTGCCAGCAACAGTGTGTTCCCAATCAATTTTACGGTAAGCCAGTGACACGTCCATCAACTGGGTGAATTCAGACTTGGTGATGTCTTGGGCGTGTGGCATACGCAGGTTGATGTCAACGATAGTGGCATCGGTCAGCGTGGTCGTGAAGAAGTGCTCCTGCTTACCTTCAACAGAGGTGCGGTACCACTTCAGCTCAACGTTGGGCAGCATTTCACCAGACGCTAGTGCGTTGTACATCAGCGGTACTGATTTGTTCAGGGCAACGGTAAAGATAAAGGGCTTGTGTGCACGCTGACCGGATGGCTGACCAGACTGCGGATCAGTGGGTACGGTAACAACATGCTTAAATTCTTGTACCAGCATTTGGTCTTCATGGCCCTCAACGTAGATGTTGCCTACGGAGTCAGGGGTAAAAGCGCCTGCTGTGATGTTGCCCTGAGTTTGGCCTTCGATGCTGATATAACATGGTGTTGGCATGGTCTGCTCCTTGACTGAAAAATTAAAGAAATGTCACGTGGACTCAGACAATAGAGCAATTTCAGGACCAGGTTTTTAAATTTGTTATATATCAATATGTTATGTGTTTGTTGTGTAGGGCGCTTCTTTCTGCGGGGCAAAAAGTTGCCTGTGCTGGGCAAGATATTGCCTGGCAGGGCAAGAACTTGCTTGCTTGCTCGTTACATCTACAAGCGCTTAGTAACGCTGGGTTGCATCTACCGTTACCTTGCTTTATGACTAAAGCCTTTCTTGGAATTTTAAGCAGAAATAGGGCCATGGGAGCAATATTTTTGCCGCTAAAAATGACGGCGCTGCCCATTTAAGCACCTCTCTTGTATGAATTTTGCTCTCCGTTTTGTAAGAAATCACTGACAGTTTTTGTAAGAGATCTCTTACAAATGCGGTTTTTAAGAATTAGTTTTAATTAGCTTCTTTTATTGTGCTGCTAAAATTCGCGAAAAAGGTCGTAAAACACGTCTTCTTGAAAGTCTTCTTCTCTCAGATTGTCGCAGTACCTGCTTAGAGCCATTTGGTACTTTCGGTGTAAATCCGGTACTTTCCCGCAATTAATAAGCATTCTTCTTTGAATCGAAAATGTTCTAATTTTTACGGGCGAAAACCATGGCTAAGCAAGGAACGGTCGCGCCGAAAGAGCGCATCAATATCAAGTATGTACCCGCTACAGGTGATCAGCAGGCCGAGACTGAACTGCCGTTGAAATTATTGGTGGTCGGTGACTTCAAGGGAGGCGAGGAAGATACCTCCATTGAGGAGCGTGAGGCTGTTTCTGTTGATAAGAATAACTTCCAGTCTGTTATGCGCGAAGCGAACCTTGGCTTGCAGGCTGCGGTTCCCAATCGGTTGCAAGAAGAGGGTGAAGCAAGCGATTTGGCCGTCAATTTGGAATTTAAATCACTCCATGATTTTGCGCCCGACAGTATCGCTCGGCAGGTGCCGGAGCTGCGTAAGCTAGTCGAATTAAGGGAGGCGTTGGTGGCATTGAAGGGGCCGCTGGGCAACGTACCTGCTTTTCGTGATCGTTTGCAGAAGCTACTCGAAAGTGACGAAACGCGTCAGCAGCTGTTGGCGGAGCTAGAGCTGCTTGATTCTGACCCTAATCGTAACGATTAAGCATTCTTATTTTCGTGCTAGTCCAGTAACCGGATTGTATTCGAGGCATCTCTATGAGTGATACGGCGCAAAAGAAAAGCCAAACGGTGGAAGCCCAGGAAGAGGTTTCTTTACTTGACCAAGTGATGGCGCAGACGCGTATGGCGCCAGCGGATGAGGGCTACGACGTTGCCAAGCAAGGCGTTGCCGCTTTTATTTCCGAACTGTTAAGCGGTGAGAACGCTGCCCCGCAGGTTAATAAAGCCGTTGTAGATAGCATGATCGTTGAACTTGACCGGAAAATTAGTCGGCAAGTTGATGAGATTCTTCACGACAATAGCTTTCAGCAGCTGGAGTCTGCGTGGCGTGGCTTGAAGCTGTTGGTCGACCGCACCGATTTCCGCGAAAACATTAAGCTTGATGTGCTTCACGCCACCAAAGAAGAATTGCTGGATGACTTTGAGTTTGCCCCGGAAATTACCCAAAGCGGGCTCTACCAACACGTTTATGCTGGCGGGTATGGTCAGTTTGGCGGTGAGCCGGTAGCAGGGATTATCGGGCATTATGATTTCACCCCCTCGACCCCTGATATGAAACTACTGCAGCACACGGCTGCTGTAGGGGCGATGGCCCATGCGCCGTTCCTGTCAGCGGTGGCGCCTTCCTTCTTCGGCATCGATAGCTTTGAAGAGCTGCCCAATATCAAAGATTTTAAAGCCATCTTTGAAGGGCCCAAGTACGCGCGCTGGCGTAGTCTGCGCGAGTCAGAAGACGCGCGCTATTTAGGTCTGACGGCGCCTCGTTTCTTGCTGCGGATGCCCTACGACCCGGTCGAAAACCCCATCAAGACATTTAACTATCGTGAAACCGTCAGCGAAGATCACGACCATTATCTTTGGGGTAATACGGCGTACCTGCTGGCCGAGCGCTTGACCGACAGCTTTGCAAAATACCGCTGGTGCCCGAACATTATTGGCCCCCAAAGCGGCGGTGCGGTTGAAAACTTGCCTGTCCACACCTACGAAGCGCTAGGTCAGTTGCAGGCTAAAATCCCCACCGAGGTGCTGGTAACGGATCGCCGCGAGTTCGAAATGGCTGAAGAAGGCTTTATTTCGTTAACGATGCGTAAGGGCAGCGATAACGCTGCTTTCTTCTCGGCTAACTCCGTACAAAAGCCCAAGGTATTTCCGAACACGCCCGAAGGCAAAGACGCTGAGACCAACTACAAGCTGGGTACTCAACTGCCGTATATGTTCATCATCAACCGCCTGGCTCACTACATTAAAGTGCTCCAGCGTGAACAGATCGGTTCATGGAAAGAGCGTCAAGACCTTGAGCGTGAGCTGAATACCTGGATCCGCCAATACGTGGCCGACCAAGAGAACCCGCCCTCCGATGTACGCAGCCGCCGCCCGCTGCGTGCCGCCTCTATTCAGGTGTCGGATGTCGAAGGCGATCCGGGTTGGTACCAGGTGTCTATGTCGGTGCGCCCGCACTTTAAGTACATGGGTGCCAACTTTGAGCTGTCGTTAGTCGGGCGTCTCGACAAGGAATAAGGGAACCTCTCCATCATGGCTATTAACCATGGCAGCCTGCTAGGTAGCCGTCTGTTTGAGCGTCTTGCGATGCCTGAACAGCCGTTAGCGCATGGGGAGGATGAGAGGCTGGCGGAAACTGTTGAGTCGATCAAACGACACTTAGTGGAGTTGCTCAACAGTCATCCGGGCAATAGCGCCTGTGAGCCTGAGTTGGGGTTGCTGGACTTCAATGATGCAACGATCGGCGTGCTGGATTTAGAACTGAATATCCAGCGCGCCATTCGGCAATGCATCGAACGCTTTGAGCCGCGGGTTCAGCACGTTGAAGTTGAGTCATTACCCAATAATGGCGATCCCTTACAACTGCATTTTCAAGTACATGCCACCGTAGCGTTAGGGCGAGATAACGCCCACGCCACGATCGACTTATTGCTCAATAATAAGCGCTATCAGTGTCTTAACTGATAGGCTTGCGAGGCCCGAATGCTAAATCGCTATTACCGGGATGAGCTCAATTTTCTGAAGCGCCAAGGGCGAGAATTTGCGGAGGGCAACCCCGGCCTGAGTCGCTTCTTGTCAGAGCGCAGTACCGATCCTGATGTTGAACGTCTATTAGAAGGCTTTGCCTTTCTAACTGGCCGTATGCGCGAAAAAGTGGAGGATGAGTTCCCCGAACTTACCCATTCGCTGATCAGCATGCTATGGCCGAACTACTTGCGCCCGGTGCCTAGCATGACCGTGGTGCAATTTACCCCTACGTGGCATGCGCTGAGTACCCATCAGCTCCTGGAGCGGGGTACGGAATTGGCCAGTAAGCCAGTGGATGGCACTACCTGCATGTTCCGCACTTGTCATGACGTGACGCTCTATCCGCTGGAGCATGCGGGGGTTGAGGCACGCCATACACGTGATGCCTCCATTGTTGAGTTGGCGCTTGATGTACATAGTGATCAGCCCCTCAGCGCGATGGGGATTGATACATTGCGTCTGCACCTGGGTGGAGACGCTTATACAGCGCGCACGCTTTACCTGTGGATGAGCCACTACCTAGCGCGCGTAGAGCTGGAAATTGATGGCAAACGGCTGCCTCTGCCCAAGCAGTTGCTGCAGCCGGTTGGTTTTGATCGCCATCATGCACTACTGCCCTACCCGAGGAATGTGTATCAAGGGTATCGGATACTGCAGGAATACTTGTGTTTTCCAGAGGCTTTCCATTTCTTTGATGTAACAGCCCTGAGCCAACACTTGCCGGCCATTCCCGCAGACAAAATTATTTTGCGCCTAGAGTTTGAGCGTACGTTACCGACCGACGCACGGGTGAGAGACGAGCATTTCGCTTTGTATTGCTCGCCGGCGATCAACCTGTTCTCTCACGATGCAGAGCCTGTTGATGTTAGCGGGGAGCGCAGTGAATACCGCATTCACCCCAATAGTCGATCTCCCGGACACTATGAAATTTTTAGCGTCGATAAGGTGGAAGGCTGGTTAGAGAACGAGACCGGTAAAGGGCGCGGTACGCCGCGTGAGTACGTGCCTTTTGAAAGCTTTCAACACCAAGTCAAGAGAGACCGTGGCAACGATGCCTCCTATTACCGTCTTCGCGTGCGCGACAGCTTGCGCGGGGATGGGTTTGATCACGACATCTCCTTTGTGCGTGGTGATGAGCGCAGCTACATCGGCATGTCCGAAACCGTCTCGCTCGGATTGACGTGTAGTAACCGAGAGCTGCCTGAGCGTTTGACGGTAGGCGATATTTGCTACTCAACGGAAGAGAGCCCCTCGTATGCCATGTTTCAAAATATCACCCGCCCCACGCCAGTGTTGCGCCCCACGCTGGATGGCAGCTTGCTATGGACACTGATTTCTAATCTATCGCTTAACTACTTATCGCTACTGGAGCGTGATGCGCTGTGTTCTGTGCTGCGTGCCTACGATTTCCGTGCCTTGGTCGATAGGCAGGCCGAGCGAGTGGCTCAAAAACGGCTGGCAGGCATTGTTAGCATTGAAACCCAGCCCATTGATCGGCTGAAAAGAGGGCTGCCCATTCGTGGTCTGCGTTCGGTCATGACGCTAGATCAAGATGCCTTTGGCGACGAAGGGAGTCTGTATTTATTTGGCAGTGTGCTGGCGCGGTTCTTCTCCTTGTACGCCAGCATCAACTCGTTTCATGAGCTGCATGTTATTAACCGTCAAAATCACGAGCGCTACAAATGGACCTTACAGTCGGGGCAACAGCCTCTGATGTAGCGCTTGCCCCTTTGATGGCAAAGGCGCGGCGTTACGATTTTTATCAGCTAGTAGAGCTTCTGCACCGTCATCATGGCGATGACCTAGAGTGCGCTCAGCGAGGCGCGCCCGCTTTTGAGCGCGTGCGCTATAGCGCTTCAGCGTCACTAGGCTTTCCCAGCAGTGATGTGCTCTCACTGGCTTTTCAGCCTGAGGGCCATTATGAGCTGGAAGTTAGCTTCTTGGGTCTGCAGGGGTCTCAGTCGCCGCTGCCCAGCTATTACCTTGAAACATTGGCACATGAGGCAGCCCACCACGACGGTGTTGCAGGCGATTTCCTGGATTTTTTCAATAATCGCTTACTGGCGTTAGTGCACCGCAGTTGGCGTAAATATCGCCACTACATCCGCTATCAGGATGGTGCTAGCGATGGGTTCTCGGCGGCCATTTTTGCTTTGGTGGGGTTGGCGGACAGTGACCTGCGCGTTGAGACGCCTATCAACTGGAGCAAGATGCTGGCTTATGCCGGTTTGCTGGCAGGCCGTTCGCGTTCACCCGAGGTCGTCTGCAGCATCGTAGGGCACTGCTTTGACCTTGATGATGTGCAGATTGAAGAGTGGGTACATCGCTGGGTTCAGATTCCGATGGATCAACGCAGCCGAAGCGGTATGGCAGCAATGACGTTAGGCAGCGATGTAGTGGCCGGTGAGCGCGTTGCTGATGTTAACGGCAAATTTGTGCTGGGTTTATTTGGTCTTACTTTGGAGCGTTTTCGCGACTTCCTACCCGATGGCAGGGAGCATGCTCCATTGCGCACCTTGGTTGAGTTTGTGCTGCGCGAGCCGTTGGCCTACGACCTCGAGTTAGAGCTGTTACCCAGCGCCGTAAAACCGATGCGGTTAGGCGATGCTGGCACCTGCCAGCTCGGCTGGACCACCTTTGTTAATCCCGAGTCCGGCAGCGCCTCAAAACGCCGCCGAGTGCGTATTCAGATGACAGGTTAAACAATGAACGCCAACCCAATTTCCGCTGTAACGCTGGTCATTGCCAATAGTGAGCGCCTAGAAGGCCGTTCAACAAGTAGTCATGTCTTTCATGAAGTCGGCGGCACCTTAGGCTGCTCAACCGATGATGACTGGTTATTGCAAGATCACGCCGGCCGAATTCGCCCGCAGCATGCCCAAGTGAGCAAAATTGACGGCAAGTTCTGCCTGATTGATAGCAGCGGGCACACCTTTATCAATCGCGCCACCCTGCCGATTGGGCGAAACCGTAAGGTCGCTTTGAGCGAGGGCGATGAAGTGCTAGTCGGCGAGTACCGTCTTAAAGTGCATTTGGGTGATCGGCAGAGTACTCAACCCGGTGCTCAACCTCTGGCCTCGTTAGTCAATGAAGAGCAGGAGGCGGTAGATGCGTATGGCCGCCCGTTGGTTCAAGAAGACCAGCCGCTACGTGCGGAAGCCGCAAAAAAAGAAGATCCCATGGAGGCTCTTGGCGGGGTAGCGCGTGGAGTGGGGCACGAAGACCCAATGGCCGCTCTCGACCCTCGTGCTGCCAATGCTCAGCTTTCCGAATCCATTGAAGAGATGCCTGAGTTGCTGGGTTCCGAGAGGCGCGTTGAAGGAAGTGTGGGGCGTGACCAGCAAGAGCGGCGCGAAGGCGCTGTTCGCATGCCCGCGATCAAACGCAAGCCAGGCAGCCATTCACCGGGCAGCCATTCACCAAGCGGTTATTCACCAGGCAGTCATTCGCCAAACGGCTATACAGCAGGCAACCAGACAGAGAGGAGCAGTAGCATGGATGAGCGGGCAATAGATGACCTCGAACGTTCCGTTGGCGAGCAGTTAGAGGATCGCTGGCAAAAGCCTAGTGGCCGTTCCCTTGGCCATGTGGGGGCCGACCCGCTATTAAGGGGGTTGGATATCGACATTCCCTTCCGTGATAGCGAAGAGCAGCAGGCGTTTCTTGAAGAAGCGGGCCATACGTTACGGGCTGCTATTAATGGCTTACGTGCTCTGCAGCAAACCCAAAACGATAGCAAATACCCCCTCCGGGATCGTCGTTTACAGCCTATCGAAGATAATCCCCTGCGCCTTGGCCAGGCGTACGAGGCCACTGTCGAGACGATGTTTTCGGCCCAGCGCAGCCCGGTTCACCTTTCGGCGCCCGAAGCAGTGGGGGAGTGCCTGCGTCATCAAGGCCATCACCAAGCGGCAGTTGAGGAAGCCATTGAGTACGCCCTAACCGCTATTTTGGATGCCTTTTCACCTGAAGCGCTGCTCAAACGTTTCCATGCTTATCGGGGGGCAGGCACCCGCATTGAAGATGAAAACAGCTGGGCCTGGGAAATGTACCGCCACTACTACCACGAGCTTAACTCAGGCCGCCAGCTAGGTTTCCAAAAACTGTTCTGGGAGGTTTTCGAGCAGGCGTATGACCAGTCTGTTCGTCGCCAGCAGCGGGAGGGCGCATGAGCAAGGCCAAGAGCCTCGGGCTTGTTGGGGTGCTTTTAGTGCTGCTGTCAATCACGGGCTGTGCCTCGACCCGTGAAGCAGCCGGTAAAGCCTGGGAAGTCATGCTAGACCCCTCGATACCGGTTGGCTATCCAGAAGATCAGCCCACGCTGGTCGATTTAAGCATGGTCGCAGAGCCCGATGTGAACCCAAACATCGATGGCGAGGGGACGCCGCTGCGCTTTCAAATTTTGCAGCTTAAAGATGACTCCATGCTAATGGCGGCTGACATGGATCAGTTAAGTGAGGATATGGAGGCGGCATTGGGCACGAACTATCTGACCCATGACGACTTCACCTTGCTACCTGGCCAGTGGAAATTCTACGAACCCTTCGCCATTGAAGAGGACACGCGCTATATCGGTTTGATTGCGTTCTACGCTGAGCCAAACGAGGCGGAGTGGAAGAAAGTCGTCAAAGTGAAGGCCAGTTCAGAGAATTATCACTTGCTGGTTCATCTGCGCAACAGTGAAGTAGAACTAAGGAAGGAAGAGTGATGGCCAGTCGCAATCGCGTGGTATGGAGTGAAGGGCTATTTATCAAGCCGCAGCACTTTCAACAGCAGCAGCGCAGCCTTGAAGGGTTGATTGATACGCGGCTTAAAGGGGTTAGTCACTATCTGTACGGATTTTTGACCCTGGAGTTGAACAACGAGTTTTTAAGCTTTGGCCGGATTGCGATTAGCCGGGCGAGTGGTGTCATGCCCGATGGCGTTGCTTTCCAATTGCCTGAGGATGATTTAGAGCCTTCTGCACTGGAAGTTGTTGATGCGGGCATTACTAACCAGGTGGTGTATTTAGGCTTGCCGCTAGCCACGGATAGCGTCGGGGAAGTGCGCTGGCCCGATGACGAACTGCCTGCACGTTATCGCCTTTCGCCGCGCAGCGTGCGTGACCTCCACTCCCGCGACGGTGATATGGCCGACCTGGACGTGGCGCGCGTTTCACCGCGCTTGTTATTAGAGCAAGAAGACCGCAGTGGTTATGCCTGCTTGGCCGTTACGCGCATTCTAGAGCGCCGCCCCGACGGCAGCTTGGTACTGGATGAGCAATTTATTCCCACCTTAATGAACGTGCAAGCAGCGCCAAGCCTGCAGCGGTTTGTGGGTGAGATGGCCGGTTTGATGCGAGAGCGGGCGCGCAATATTGCTCAGCGGCTGTCGACGCCTAATCAGGCAGGCGTTGCCGACGTGACCGATTTCATGCTGTTACAACTACTGAACCGCGCCCAGCCACGGTTTCAGCATCTGTCACGCTTGGGGCAAGTTCACCCGGAGCGGCTCTACGACACCATGTATGAAATCGCTAGTGAGTTGGTGACGTTTACCGATGAGTCGCGTTTGCCGCCTGAGTGCCCTGCTTATGACCATGAGCATCCCGAACGTGGGTTCCGGCCATTGATGCAGATGATGCGCCAAGCGCTCTCCACCGTGCTTGAACCCCGCGCTATCGCCATTCAGATACAGGCACGGAAATTTGGCTTACTGGTGGCGCCGCTTTCAGATACCAGCCTGTTCGAAACAGCCGAATTCATTTTGGCAGTGCGCGCCGATATGCCTAGCGAGCGCCTGCGTAAGCAGTTTCTACAGCAAACCAAAGTGGCCAGCGTCGAGCGTATTCGCGACCTTATTAGTCTGCAATTACCGGGTGTGCCCTTGGAGCCGTTACCGGTGGCCCCTCGCGAACTGCCTTATCACGCAGGCTATACCTACTTCCAACTCAGCCGACAAAGCGAAGCCTGGGGAATGCTGGATGGCGCAAGCGGTTTTGCCTTCCACGTGGCGGGCGAATTTCCCGGGTTGGAGATGCAGTTTTGGGCGATCAGGAGTTAAGCCATGCAAGATATTGCCACGCATCAAGATGACGCCAAAAACGACTACCCGATGGGTGAGCCGGTTCGCCATGAAGACCACATAAAAGACAGCGGCGTTGAGCAGTTGGTGCATAGCCATGCCCAACACCTGAATGCTGACGAGGACTACTGGTTTCGACTGCGCGGGCACAACTTAAACCCGCTGGTCGATGCATCGAGCAGCCTGCTGGGCATGGCGGTGCGCGTCCGACAGGTGGACGGCGCTGATGATCTCGAGCGCTTATATCGTCAGGTGGTGGACGAAATTGCCTCCATCGAAATTGAGCTAACCGAGCAGGGGTATGACCGCCCGACACTGCTCGCCTACCGCTATGTGCTCTGCTCGTTTATCGATGAAACCGTGATGGGCATGCCCTGGGGTCGCCAGAGCGTGTGGGCTGAGCACTCGCTGCTAGCGAGGTTTCATAACGAGACCTGGGGTGGCGAAAAAGTTTTCTCTATCCTCGCGCGGCTGCAGCAAGAGCCTCATCGCTATCGCGACATGCTGGCCTTTATCTATTTGTGCCTGTGCCTTGGGTTTGAGGGGCGCTACCGGGTGAAAACCCATGGTCGTGAAGAGTACGACCAAATTGTACGCGCGCTTGGCGATCAACTGGCGTCTCTTGATGAGCCGCCAGATGAGATGCTGACCCAGCCACTTAGGCATGTGGTGAAAGGGCGTGGCAAAGGGATGCACGAGGGGTTACCGCTGTGGGCCATCTTTGCCCTATTCGGCGTTACGTTGGTGGGTATTTATTTGGGGCTTTCTTGGTCGCTGGATCAGCAGGCTGAGCAAGTCAGAGCTTTACTCGATCAGATTTATCGTTAGGAGATAGCATGCTTAGGGTAGAGCTACCGGCGCTTATTAGTCGACTGAATGGAATTTCTCGTCATGGCCTCGAGCAGGCCGCCGTGCTGTGCGCAGAGCAGCAAGCACCGGAGGTGACCACCGGGCACCTGCTGCTGGCGCTGGTCGACCAGCCGCTATGTGATGTGCGCTTACTGCTGGAAACGCTTGATATTGATGTCGAGGAGCTGCGCGCACGAATGGCTGAGGAGAGCCGTCCGCCTCGTGATCTTGAGGTGTCGACACCCAGCTTTTCGCCGTTATTGGTAGAGCTGCTGCAGGACGCGTGGTTACTGGCAGCCACCGAGTATGGACATCAAGCGCTTCGCAGCGGCGTGCTTTTCACGGCGCTACTGCACAACGCCCCGCGCTATTTAGGTCCGAAGAGCACGGCGCTACTGGAAGATATCAATCGCGAAAATCTACGCCGCCACTTGGAGCGTCTTACGGCCGATTCAGCCGAAGCACCTCGGGAGGGTGCCGACGCTAAACAACGCCAGGCTGCTCATCCTGCTGGCGATGACAGCGCACTCGCCCGTTTTGCTACCTCGCTGACCGAACAGGCGCGCAAGGGTGAGCTTGACCCTGTGCTGGGGCGTGACCCGGAAATCGACCAAATGCTCGATATCCTGGGGCGTCGGCGCAAAAACAACCCCATTGTGATTGGCGATGCCGGGGTGGGTAAAAGTGCTGTGGTAGAAGGTTTAGCAGCACGCATTGTGGCGGGACAAGTACCCGCTGCGCTGGCAGGTGTTGAGTTGCTGACCCTTGATCTAGGTGCGCTACAAGCCGGTGCCGCGGTGAAAGGCGAGTTTGAAAAGCGCCTTAAAGCGGTGATTGACGAAGTCAAAAACGCCCCTCGTCCCACGCTGCTATTTATAGATGAAGCGCACACGCTGATCGGTGCTGGTAACCAGGAAGGCGGCGGTGACGCGGCCAACTTGCTCAAGCCCGCCCTGGCCCGGGGCGAGTTGCGTACTATCGCCGCTACTACCTGGCGTGAGTACAAAAAGTACTTTGAAAAAGACCCGGCGCTGTCGCGACGCTTCCAGCCCATTGCGCTTTCCGAGCCAAGCGTTGAGCAAGCGCTGGTCATCCTGCGCGGTTTGCGGGATGTGTATGAGCGCGCCCACGGCGTGCTGATCGGCGATAGCGGCCTGCGTGCTGCCGCTGCGCTTTCTGCCCGTTACCTGGCCGGACGGCAATTGCCTGACAAAGCCATTGATGTGCTGGATACCGCCTGTACCCGATTGGCGCAGGCTCTGGATACCCCGCCCCGCAAGCTAAGCCACTTACAGAGTGAACATATCGCCGCGCTACGTGAGCGCGATCAGGTCGAGCGTGAACGTCTGCTGGGGCGCGAACCGGATAGTGAACGCCACCACGACTTAACCGAACGCTTAGCCAAGCTGGAAGAGGAGTTGGCAAGCCTGGAAACTGCCTGGCAAGCGCAGCGCGAATGCGTCGATGCCATTGTGGCGCTACACCGCCAACTGCTAGAGGCAACGGATAATGATTCCGTTGATCAACTGCCCGAGGGCGTGCATCAAGAACTCGCCGAACGGGAGCAGCAGCTGGCCCAACTGCAAGAGGCGTTTGCGCTGGTTAATCCCAGCGTTGAAGAGGCGCAAATTGCTCAGGTGATTGGCGATTGGACCGGCGTACCGGTCGAACGCATGACCAGCGACGAGCTAACCCGCCTCACCGAACTGCCGACCCATCTGGATGCGCTAATCCAGGGGCAGGGCAGTGCGATTGAGCGTATCCATCGCCACTTGCTAACCGCGCGTGCGGATCTCCGTCGCCCGGGGCGGCCATTGGGCGCATTTCTGCTGGTAGGCCCCAGCGGCGTGGGTAAAACCGAAACCGTGGTGCAAATTGCCGACCAGCTGTATGGCGGTCGTCAGTTTCTTACCACGATCAATATGTCGGAATACCAAGAGAAGCACACGGTTTCACGTCTGATTGGTTCGCCGCCGGGGTATGTCGGGTTTGGCGAGGGCGGGCTACTCACCGAAGCGATCCGTCAGCGCCCTTATTCGGTGGTGCTGCTGGACGAAGTCGAAAAAGCCCATCCCGATGTGCTTAACCTCTTCTACCAGGCGTTTGATAAAGGCGAACTGGCCGACGGGGAAGGGCGCGTTATCGATTGCAAAAACGTGCTGTTCTTCCTGACCTCTAACCTGGGCTACGAAGCCATCGTTAGCTATGGCGATGACCCAGCAGCGCTGGATGCCGCGCTCTACCCGGTGCTGGCTGAGTTCTTTAAACCGGCGCTATTAGCGCGTATGGAAGTGGTGCCTTACTTGCCGCTGGACGGCGATACCCTGCGTGACATCGTCAAGGCCAAGCTGGATACCTTGGCAACACGCATCCGTGAGCGCCATCGCCATGCCGAGGTGGTGCTGGATGACAGCCTGGCCGAGGCAATTTGTAAACGTGCGACGCGGAGTGAAAACGGCGCACGCATGCTGGAGTCGGTGATCGACGGTGAACTGCTGCCGCCGCTTTCCCGTGCCCTGCTTGAGCGTATGGCACGGCGCGAGAACGTTAGCCGGGTAGTGTTGGGCACGGATGCCGACAGCGGTGTCTTTACTGCGGAGGTGGCATAGCGCCATGCAGGTAAAGGCTCTTGACCAGCGCAATGCTAGCGAAGCGCAGCCTTTAGCTGGGCTGGCGGCTATGCCCATGGCGCTTGCGTTGGTTGAAAGTACCACACCACGGGAGCTGCGCTTACGCAGTCGGCAACTGCTGGGTAATAGCCTGGGCTTGGCGTGGGTGGAGTGCCTCTATCTAGACAGCAGCGGCCGCTGGGTGGGCCGTGATAATAGTGAGGCGCGCTTCAACTGTGATGAGTTTAGTCACCCCTACGCCCATGCCATCCGCAGCGGTAAACCGGTGACACTGGGCGTGGGGGAAGCGCGTACCCGGCTTGATCATCCCGGTTTTCAAGCCCAAATAGCCTCCCTCAGTGGCGACTTGCGGCTACACGTGAGGCCGTTACGACTCCAGGACAGTTCGCGGGAGTGGCTAGGCGTGCTGGCCTTCGTCACGGAAGCGGCAACCTTGACGAACCTCATGGAGTGTAGCGATTTTGTCGCTTTTGAGGCCCTGCTGTGTCGGTTGTGGTCGCGCCTGGCAAGCAGTCAGGGAGAGCGTCAGAAATCAGCGGTATTGCGTGACTCGTTAGCCAAGCTCAACGACAACACCCGGCGCCAGGGGTTAGCGGCCAAGCTTGCGAGTGATTTGCTGGGTAACTCCATCGCCATGCAAGAGCTTCGGCAGCAGGTGATTCGTGCGGCCGAAACCAATTTAGCGGTGCTGCTCCAGGGCGAAACCGGTACCGGCAAAGATCTCGTGGCGAGAGCGATTCACCGTTTCTCGGCGCGCGCCAAGGCGCCGTTCATGGCGATTAACTGTGCCGCGATCCCCGAATCGCTGCTGGAGTCGGAGCTGTTCGGCCACTCCAAAGGGGCGTTTTCAGGCGCTGACCAGGCCAGGGAAGGGCTCATCGCCCAAGCCGACGGCGGTACGCTGTTTCTGGATGAAATCGGCGATATGCCGCTAGCGCTGCAAGCCAAACTGCTCAGGGTGCTGGAGAGCGGCCGCTATCGGCCCCTAGGGTCGAATGAAGAACGCTGTGCAGACCTACGTCTTATTGCGGCTACCCATCAGCCGCTACGCGAGCAGATCAAACAGCAGCGGTTTCGCGCTGACCTCTACTATCGCTTAGGCCAATTCCCGCTTTCGCTGCCATCGCTGTCGGCACGGCGTGAAGACATCGGTTTTCTGGCCGAGCACTTTGTTGCTGATTTCTGTGCACGGGAAGAACGCAGTGAGATGGGCATCACACCCGCCGCGTTGCGGCAGCTAAAAGAGCGTGATTACCCCGGCAACGTGCGTGAGCTCAAAAACTTGATCGATTATGCCTGCGCCATGACCCCCGCCGGTGGCGATATTGAAGCCTTGCTCCTGCCCAGCGATACCGCCAGTGGCGCTGATTCAGCGACATCAGAAGCCAGCGGCACGCTGAATAAGATCCATGATCTGCGCCAAGCGGTTCGCGATTATGAAGCGCAATTGATTAGCCAGCGATTGCTTTACTACGGCGGGAATCGTGCCCTTGCAGCAGAGAGCCTGGGAATACCCAAGCGAACGCTCTCCCACAAATGCCAATTGCTAGAACTGGATGCTAAATGAAAGTGACATTCGTAAGTTGCCGATGGCAGCACAGGCTATTGATTTGCCTCTGGCTACTAAGCATGAGCAGCGCACTACAAGCAGAGGATAGCGCGGCGGTATTGGAACAGGCGCATCAGTGTGGCCAAGAAAGCTCCCGTTTGGATCGCCTGGGGTGCTACGACAGTCTGTTCCTGGACGAGCAGAGCACGCCAAGTGATAGCGCTGAATTGCCGCCACTTTGGCACGCAGTTGTCAGCCAAGAGGAGAAACGCAATCCCGATGACTTTGGCCTGATAGTCAGCGCCGAGGGAAGCCAAGTATTAATGACGGTGCCCGCGCGGGGCACAACGCCTCCGCGGCCCGTATTAGTACTGGCCTGCGAGAAGTTAATTACCCGCTTCCAGGTGCACCTGCCCAATGCCTTGGATACCCCCCGCGTGTCGTTGCGGGTCGTCGCGGATGGACGTGATGTCTCTCAACAATGGCGAGTGCGCGATGACGGCCACGTGGTAAGCGGTGGGCGCGGCCTGCCCGCCATTGAAACGCTGCGGCAATTATTGAGCGCCAACGAGCTTGTGTTGAGTAGCGACGCAGCGGCTCTGGACGGGCTGCGTTTTGATGTATCAGGACTGCGTCAGCAAATTCAACCGCTTCGCAGCGCCTGTCGCTGGTAGTGGGTATAGGAGTTCGTGATGCGTATAACGGCGGATAGTCACCTTGAACCCCTGCTAGCGCCTCTGCCTGCCAATGAGCAGGGCGAGGAGATCGGCGTTGTGCTGGAGGACAGCGCCGACTACCTGCGCCTTGAGGCTGAAATGATGAAGGTCGGCTCATTGCAGCACCAAGACGTTGATTGGGATACGGCAGAAGCATTAGCAATCACTATGCTTAGCCATAAGGGCAAAGACCTAAAGGTGTTGGGACACTTGCTGCACTGCCTGCAGCATGAAGGCAATGGCGTGCGTTTCGCGCTTTCCCTAAGGCTGCTGGCCGGTTGTCTTGAAGCCTGGTGGGCGTTGGCATACCCCTTCAATGGCGCACGTGGGGCTAAGTTGCGGCCCAGGCTGTTCCAGCAATTTACCCAACGCACGCTGAAGCTTGCCGCGGGCCTCGACTTTCATAATGCCGAGGATGAGTTTCTGGCCTGCCGCCACTCGTTGGAAAACCTGCAAACGTTAGCCGCGGACAAGCAGTTGCCCGCTGACTCACTTGACGAGCTGATGCGCCTGCTGGATGAAAAACAGCCTAATCAAAACCGTGCTGCATCGGACTCTCAAGGCGGCAACGCGTCCGGTGGCGATGCACGGACGGCCGCGTCTTCTTCCTCCAGCGGGGCTGAAAAGGTTGAGCAGCCCGGTGGGGCAAAAGTCCCCGAACTGCGTCTGGAGGCGGGCAATGAGCGCGCCAACCGCCAGTCTCTGCTCAAAATGGCCGATTTTCTAAACGAGCAAAACCCGGGCGAGCCGCTGGCATACCGCTTGCGTCGCTATGCCATCTGGAGCGCCATCCAGGCGTTACCTGCTGCAAGGGAAGGGGGGCGTACCGAGTTAGCCCCTGTGGCTGCTGACCGTGTGGCGGATTATCGAGAGGCGCTTTCCCGGGGCGGTGACGAAGCGCTTTGGCAGCGCATAGAGAAAAGCGTTGCGGTCAGCCCCTACTGGCTAGAAGGACACCGCTTGAGTGCCGAGCTGGCCAAGCGCCTAGGGCGGCCGCGCTGCGCTGAGGCTATTCGTGATGAGTCGGTGCGGTTCGTGGAAAGGCTCCCCGGTATTGAGTCGTTAACGTTTAACGATGGCTCGCCTTTTTTAGATAAAGAAACGCAGCAGTGGCTGTATAGCGGCGCGGGCAGCGGCGCAAATGACGGCGCCGGTGGCGGTGAAGCATGGCACGCGGGGTTAGAGGAAGCGCGTAGCTATATGGGGAGTGAAGGGTTAGGACCTGCCTTGCAGGTGCTTGACCAGGGGTTAGCGTCGGCACGCTCCTTGCGCGAGAGCACGTACTGGCGCTTGGCCAGCGCTGATTTGCTGCAGGAGGCGGGGCTAGAAACGCTCGCCCAGCAGCACTACAGCACGCTGCACCAAACTGTTAATGAACTTGATTTAGAGCAGTGGGAACCAGCGCTGGTTTCGCGGCTTCAGGCATCGCTTAGGACATGACAACGATGATCGACTTTATCACTAGGGACGAGGATTAAAGGCTCATGTGGGGAACATTGAAATCAAAGCTGAGCCGCTGGGTGCCCGGCTTTTCACGTGCACAGAGCACTCACAATCGCGCCAAAGCGCAAGCTAACAGAGTCAAGGGGTTAGGGCGGCTTTCCATGGCCATGTGGGGCGTATTAATCGTGCTCCTATTAGTGGCTATCTGGTGGTTAGGACCTAGTTGGGAAGTGCGAGACAGCTACCCATTAGGCCCCTGGGTCAATCGGTTACTGGCCACCTTGGCGCTGGTAACGTTAGTGGCGGTGATTTGGGGCGTTCGGCTTTCCCGTCGACTGCGCGAAGCCGATGAGCTCGCGCAGGATATGGAGTCGCAGCAGTCAGACCCCATACAGGAGAGTATCGACCAGCAGGAAACTTCGCTGAACAGCGTGCTATCCGAAATTATTGATAGTGTTGGCGGTGGGGACAGCAGCCGCTATCGCCTTCCCTGGTATTTGGTCATGGGGGTCGAAAACGCGGGCAAAACCAGCTTGGTCAATCGCTCGGGGCAAAATTTTGCGTTGTCCAATGTCATGAAAGCCTCTGGCATCAGCAGCAAGAAAAACCGCTTTGGTTTTGACTGGTGGATTGGCGATAAAGCGATACTCATCGACCCTGATGGTGAGTTATTGACCCAAGGCGCACTGGAAACGGGCGAGCCTGACGAACTGAATAGCCGCCTATGGGATCACTTCACCGAGTGGCTAGAGCGTAACCGGCCACGCCGCCCGCTGGACGGCGTTGTGCTGGTGTTGGATCTTGCCCGTCTTAGCCACGCCCAGGTAGCCGTTCGTAAAGCGTACGCGACGCTGTTACGTAGCCGCCTGCGCGAGTTGATGGAGCGCCACGGCAGCCGACTACCGGTTTACGTCACCTTCAGCAAAATGGATTTGCTGCACGGTTTTGACGATTTCTTCCGCCATTACTCCCGTGCTGCACGGCGGGCGCCGTTAGGCTTTACCTTCTCGGCTAAATCCATTGATACACCGGGACAGTGGGAAGAAGAGTTCGCCGCCGCTTACGACAATATGCTGGAACGCCTTAACCGCGCAATGCCCACCATGCTGGCAGAGTGCCGTGACCGGGAAGAACGGGAGTCGGTGTTTCGCTTTGTGCGCCAGCTAGCAGGGCTGCGCGATGTGCTGCTCGGCTTCCTCACCGAAGCGCTCTCCAGCGACCGCTTTTCCACCGCGGCGATTGTACGCGGCACTTATTTCACCTCGGTTTATCAGCAGGGGGTGCCTGAAGATCCTTTCGTTGATGCCGCGGCCCGCCGTTATGGCATGCCCGAAAGTGTTCAGCCAGCGCACCGTGCCACGCGCAGCGCCCTGTATTTCACCGAAGAGCTGTTTGAAAAAGTTATTTATCCAGAAGCTGGCCTGGCCGGTGACAACGCCAAAGTAGCCCGCCGCCGCCAGCGCACTCGCCAGGCGTGCATCGTCGGTTGCATGTTAGTGAGTGCGGTAATGATCGGTGGGTGGAGTCATTTCTACCAGAAAAACGCGACCTCGCTTTCCACCGTCGAGCATCGGGCGGAAACTTTCCTGGCCACCCATCCCGAAGAGTTTCAGAGCGACGACCCAACGGGCTACGAAATGCTGGCGCCGTTGGATCGCCTACGCGATGCGATGCAAACCTTCGAGGGCTACCGTACACACACACCTTTCCTTGCTGATATGGGGCTTTATCAAGGCCACATTATTGGTGGCCAGTTAGAGAATGCTTACCTCGCCATGTTGGAGTACCAATTCCTGCCGGCGTTGATGGTGGGCATCATGGATGACATGAACCGCGAAGAAGAGGGCAGTAACGCCAAGCTGGCGCTGCTGCGCATTTTGCGCATGATGTCTGACGCCAGTGGCCGCCAGCCCGAACGCGTACACGACTTTATGGCGCAGCGTTGGCAGTCGGATTTCCCCCAGCGTGGTGAAATCCAAGACCGCTTACTGGCTCATTTAGATTACGCCCTGCAGCACAGCGATTTGGAAAGCCGGGTTGCCGCTGGTAATCGGCGCGCTGAATATGCCATGGCGCCACTACGCGGCAGCTTAGTCGCCGCGATTGACGACCTATCACGCCTGCCGATGGATGAGCGGGTCTACGCCACCATGAAAGCTGACAGTAGCCGTCGCGGAGACCCTCTCGACCTGCGCCGTCAGGTGGGGTCGATGTTCAACACGGTGTTTATGGCGCGTAACGATGAGCCCTCGTATGTGCAACTGCCGTATCTGGTTACCCGGGGTGGCTTCGAAAATCACTTCCTGCAACAGCTTGATAGGGCAACCGAGCTAGCGCTTATCGACTTGTGGGTATTGGATCAGCGCGAAGACATCAACTTCAGCAACGCTGACCGTCAGCAACTGCAAAACGCCCTGCGTGACTATTATGTCAGTGACTATCGCGTGAGTTGGCGTGATGCCCTGCGCAACACCCAGCTTGTGCCCCTGCCGGACATTCATCAGGCAGCGGTGGTCGCCGATGCGCTGGTCAGCGCAGAGCGCCCGTTAGACCGTCTGTTAGCAGCGGTCGAGCAGAATACCCGTCTCTATCCGGAACTGCCTGAAGATGACGAGGAAGCCCGTGAAGCGCTACAGCGCTCACCGCGCTATCAGCTTGCTCACGATATCGAGCAGCAGTTTACCGCGATTAACAAGCTCTCCAATCCTCAAGAGGGGGATCCCTCCTCCCTGGAAGAGATCAAATCGGCGGTAACGGAGCTGCGCGATTACCTGCTTGATATAGAAGAAGCCAGCGACCCAGGGCGCGCCGCTTTCATCGGCGCGCGTGACCGCTTATCGCTGCGCGGTGATGACCCAATTTATCGCCTGCAGCGTATTGCTGACAGCTCGCCCGAGCCTGTCGCAAGCATGTTGAAAAGCCTGGCGGATCAAAGCTGGCAGCTCATCATGGCAAGCGCTATCAGTCACCTGGAAAATATCTGGATAGATGAGGTAGTGGCACCCTATCAAGAGCGTTTAGCCGGGCGCTATCCGCTGGTGCCCAGTGCAAGCCGGGATGCTTCGCTAAGCGACTTTGAAGCCTTCTTTGCTCCTGAAGGTATCCTCGACAACTTCTATCAGGATAACTTGCAGCCCTTTATCGAAGGTGCGCCTGAGCAACTGGTGGATACCCAGGGTAATTCGCTACTGCGTGAAAGCGTGTTTGCCGCCGTGTCACAGGCGGAACAAATTCGCCGTGCCTATTTTGGCCCTGATGGTGCGCTAGACGTCGAGTTCGCTCTTGAGCCGATCAGCTTAAGCCCCGACAAGCGGCGCAGTGTGATCAGTGCCGATGGCCAGCTCATTGATTACACTCACAGCGCCAGTAGTCGGGTCTCCATGATTTGGCCAAATACGTTGCGTGGCGGCACGGATAGCCGCATCACCATGGTGCCCAGCCAGGTAAATCACTCGCCGCGGAGTATAACCCGCGATGGCGCCTGGGCTTGGTTCCGGCTGTTGGAAGAGGCAAACATCACCAGCGTTAATGAGCGTGAGTTAGAGCTACGTTTCAACGTGGACGGGGGCGCTATGCGTTATCGCCTATTTACCGATAGCGCCCCCAACCCCTTTACCCGTTCGCCCGCCGCAGGCTTCCAGTTACCGTCGGCACTCTATGCAGAACGAGGGCCCTATGCTGACGAAACTTAAGCAGTGGCTCTCCCCCTCAGCTAGCACGACCCATGACCACCCAGGTGGTCATGTGGATAGCGGCCCTGATGTTAATGGCCAAGCATCTTCCCGCGCGCTTGAAAGCGCCCGCGAAGGGGATATCGATAGTTTTATCGAAGCCGTCCAGCGTGCCGATGCAAAAGGGCATTCGCCCTGGGTACTGCGTGACAAGGCCTACCTGGATACGCTGCGCCGTGCTCTGGAATTTACCTTGCATCGCCGGGTGTGGTTGCAGCGCGAGCAAGAGCACGTTGAGCACTGGCAGGGGCGTTTACTCGCCCTGCGCCATGGGGATGGCCCGCCCCTGGGGATGGTGTTGGCGTGCCGACCCGATGACGAAGCCGCCTGGCAACTGCGCTTCTTCTTTATCAGCCAAGAGTGGAAAGGCAGCGGCCATGGCGCACGCCTGCTGACCGCTGCCCGGCTGAGTCTAAGCGGTGTACCGCTACAAACGCGGCTACCACTGGTGTGCCACACGGCGATTCAAAGCCTGGAAGCGGCGGGGTTTCAACGCATGTACGTCGATGCTTTTGAGGTGGCGAGCTACGAAGCGCCAGCGCAGTGGGATGAATAAAACAGCAGCGGAGGAACAGTAATGGGGCGAAATAGGGGAGTGGAGAGTCGCTTAATCATCACCCGGGACACTAAGCCGGTTGTATTGACCGATCAGGCAACGGTCTGCGGTGATCTTTTAACGAGCAGTGGCAGCAGAGAGGGATCTTACAATGGCTGATAATACGGGTCTTCAGTTTACCCTGACCCTTCCCGGGGCTTCTGACACGGCGGTGGTGAGCTTTACCCACCGCGAAGCGCTGTCGGAGACGTTTGCGCTCACCGTTGAGTTCGCCAGCCGCACCCACGACCTGTCGCCCAGCGACTGTTTGGATCAAAATGCCACGCTGACCATTTGGCAGGATGGCGAGCCGCTGCGCCGGGTGCATGGCATTATCGCTGAGCTGCATCGCGGCGATCGCGGGCACCGGCGCAGCTTTTACCGCGTGGAAATTCGCCCCGCCCTGTGGCGACTATCGCTACGGCATAACTCGCGTATCTTTCAAGACACCATCCCTCATGATGCAATCAAAACGTTAGCCAGCGAGCGCGGCCTCACCGATATCGAGTTTGCCACTACGCGTACTCCGCCCAACCGTGAGTTCTTGGTGCAATATCGCGAGACCGATCTGGCCTTTATCGAGCGCCTGGCCGCCGAAGAGGGCTGCTTCTATTTCCATGAGTTTGAGAACGCCGAAGGCGGAGCCCATCAGTTGGTGTTTGCCGATGCCACGGTGGTACTGCCTAACATCGGCGAGCGTACCTACCACGGCCGCGCCGGTGGCACGCCGCCCCGACGTCACTTGCGCAAGTTACGCCAGGTCAGCCGGGTACGCCCCGCCTCGGCCACACTCAAGGATTACAGCTTCAAGAACCCGCCTTACGCCCAGCTACACGAACACCAGGCGCCCAATCTAGGGGAGCACGCTCAGCGAGAGGATTACGAACACTACGACTACCCAGGGCGCTATAAGAAGGACGCCTCTGGAAAGCCCTTCACCCGCCACCGCTTAGAGTCACTGCGTGCCGACGCCACCACGGCTGAGGCGGAAAGCGACCTACCTGAACTCGCCCCCGGCACCTGCTTTACCCTCACCGACCACGATATCGACAGCCTCAACCGTGCTTGGCAGGTGGTATCGGTGGTGCACCACGGCGAGCAACCCCAGGCATTGGAAGAGGATGGCATGGCGCGGGGTGGGAATGGGGCAAGCTCAGCGCAAGCAGGCGAGCTGATGACCCGCTACCACAATGAGGTGGTGATCATGCCCCGGGATCAAACCTTCCGACCGGTGCCCAACCCCAAACCCCGGGTCGATGGCCCTCAGGTGGCCTTTGTAGTCGGGCCAGCGGGCGAAGAGATCTACTGCGACAAATATGGCCGGGTCAAAGTGCAGTTTCCCTGGGATCGCTACTCCGCCTCTAACGAAACCGCCAGTTGCTGGGTGCGCGTCGCCCAGGGCTGGGCGGGCGGCGGCTACGGCAGCATGGCGATCCCCAGGATCGGGCATGAGGTCATTTTGTCGTTCTTGGAGGGCGATCCCGATCAGCCACTGATCACCGGGCGAACCTACCACGCTGTGAACCGGCCGCCTTATCCGCTCCCTGCCTACAAAACCCGCACGGTCATCCGCACCCAAAGCCACAAGGCGGAGGGCTTTAACGAGCTGCGCTTTGAAGACGAAGCGGGCGAAGAGCAAATCTGGCTCCACGCCCAAAAAGACCTCGACCTGCTGACCCTTAACGACCGCACCGAGGACATCAAGCGCGACAGCACCCTGCATGTCTTTCGTGATCGCACCACCGACATCGACCGCGACGAAACCCGCACCGTCCACCGCCATGAAGTCCACACCGTGCATGGCAACGAGACCCATACCGTGGACGGTAACGAAACCTTTACCGTGCACAAGAACCGCCGCAAAACGGTGGATGGCAACGAAACCGACCGCATCGGCAAAAACTGGTCGAGCAAAGTGGGTAAGAACAAAACCGAAACCGTTGGCAAGGCGTACCTGCAGAACGTCGGCATGGGCCGCATGGAAAACGTCGGCCTGGGCTACAGCCTCAACGTCGGGGCGATCATGAACACCCTGGTCGGGCTCAGCAAGAGCACCCAGGTGGGGCTCAACCACTCGCTCAATGTCGGGCGCAACATCACCCTCAAGGCCGGTAACCAGATCACCCTGCAGGTAGGCAACAGCCGGCTGGTGCTCACTGAGGACGCCATCTACCTGGATGCGGGTGAGATCCACGTCAAGGCGGGCACCAAGGTGCATGTCGACGGCCCCGATGACGTCCTGCTCAACACCGGCACGGCCCAACCCGCACCTGGAAGTGCCGAGGAAAGCGATGGCCCTGAACCAAGCGACGCTAAGTCGCCGGGGTGGTAGTACATGGCGCAAGTGATTAATCCAACGTCGTTCCCCCATGCGCTGTATCGCAAGCTCGGCCCGGGCGGCCTCGAGTACCAAGTACTGGCGGTTAGGGGCACCTTTCGTTTCACCGGCAACAACCGCCGCTTGGCGTTAGCCGAGACCCAACGGCCCATTCGCTGGCAAGAAACCTATGCCGCTGGCCCAGAGGGCGGGCAGGCACGTTACATCGTAGACGACAGCGACCTTATCATCGGCAAGCCCACGACGGATGTACACGTCCATGGGATCCTGCGCTCACCCACAGGCCAACCGCGCAGCGCTTGGCAAGTCAGAGTTCAGGTGGGCCCGGTGGACAAACGCCTGATCGTACGCGGGCCACGGGAGTTCCGTTGGCAGTTGATTGGCGGCTGGCGGGTGACGCAAGCCGAACCGGTCAGCGAAGTGCCGCTGGACTACCGCTATGCTTTCGGTGGCCACTACACGCCGGAAGCGCACGAGGTGGGCAATGACACCCTCGACGTCGCTGCTCGCACTCTCTACTACCCCGACAACCCAGTCGGGCGGGGTTGGCTGCCGAAGCGCGCAGACTATAAGCAGGCGCCAGGCGAGGTGGCGAAGTACCTCAAACCCGACCTTAACGCCGTCACGCGGCTGCCTGCGCCGCAGCTCGAAGACCCCGACTGGCCCGTGCATTCCCCCTTTGACCGCCTTCCCCCGGCGGGCTTTGGCCCTATCGCCCGGTGGTGGCAGCCACGCATCAATCGCCAGGGCACCCTCGATGAGGAGTGGCTCGCCCACCGCCACCCCCATTGGCCGGACGACTTCGACGCCCGCTTCTACAATAGCGCCCACCCCGACCTGATGGCTCCCGACTACCTGCGCGGCGATGAGCTAGTCATCCTCACCAACTGCTTGGCCGGTAGTCAACGTCTCCAGTCGGGCAATGTCAGCCTCTATAGCTATCGCACCCGTTTGCCCGGCCTTGCCATTAAAGCGCTGGCTGAACAGCAGAGTGGCAAACAGACGGTGACCCGCTTAGCGCTGGATACCGTAGGCATCGACCTGGATCTCAACGAACTGACGCTCACCTGGCGGGCGCTGTTTCCGCCCCAGGATCCGCTGCGCCGGATGGTCGTCGCCGCGACTGGGCTGCGTTCCCCGCGCACGGCATCCGCCGTGCTACCTGCCACCGGAGGAACACGCCATGTTGGATAACACCTTGACTATCTGCGGTGGGGGCTCGAATGGCTGAACCTGAAGACATCAGATTACCGACCCTGCGGGTTGTTATTGAGAGCGACGACCCCAGCGAGAACGAAGACGAGCTTCCTGATGGTAACAGCAGCACGCCAGCAGAATCCCAAGGAGAGCCGCTGAGCGGCCTCAGCCAGCACATCGCGAATTCCGATGGTGTATGGAAAGCAATTGCCAGCGCCCCCGACTTCTGCTGGGTGGGTAATAGTATTACGGCTTTCGACTCCAGCGCCACGCTGGACAACCCGGTGCGCTACTCCCCCAACGTGATCGCTGCCGGGCGTGAGGTTTATCGCGAGAGCGACCTGTTCCAAGGTGTTCAAGGCGATGCGGGCCGGCATGTGGTGTCGGGTACCTCTTTAGGTAGCGGCTGTGTGCTGATCCTCCAAGGCCAGCGTAACGTCAAGGTCAATGGCCTGCCGGTGGCTCGCCACGACAGCCCCTGCACGGTCAACTGCAACGCAGCCGGTATGGGCGGCACCCCTGGCTATCTGACCACCCAGCAACAGTCAGTCGACAGCTCCCCCGAGCAATCAGGCGAGGGCGGTCCCGGTTATAACCCTGGCGAAGAGGGTCTCCGTGTCATTAACGACAAATGGGAAGGCGTCAAGTCAGCGGCCAAAACCGCCTGGGAAATGTTACCGTTTACCGGTGACGAGGCTACCACCGGGGCCGCCCGTGATCGTGCGTGGCAAGGCGCCAAAGACACCTATGAAGCGGTGGACGTACTTACTGGGCCAGGCTTATTGGATCTACTCGACAGTGGGGTTGGCTACGTCACTGGTGACGCAGAGCGCGCTGGACGGTTCGGAGAAGAATGGAAGCGCACCGGAGAAGCCTACGGCGGGCTCTGGGACGCGGGGGTAGAAGCCTGGCAAGAAGCCGAAGAGCGTAACGGCACCTTCGGCGCCATGGAGATGAGCGCGGCGGTACTACTTGGCGAATTAGTAGGTGGGAAGGGCACCGGCGTGCTCAGAGGGGCGACTAAAATCCCCGACCTCGAGACGCCACCTCCTCCGCCTCCACCTAGCAAGGGGGTGCATGTAGAATCGCCTTCGGATAGGATTAGAAGGGATAGCGATGCAGGAGATACAAGCAATTCAAGAACGGCAAATTCTAATTTTGATGAGTCTGGAAATTTAACTCCAGAGGCACGAAAGCTTTACCAACGGCCATCAGGTTATCGCAAGGGTGTCAGGGAGCAAGTTTGGGAAAATGCGAGAGCGCCAGATGGTAATGTCTATGATCCTATAACTAAAGAGGCTCTGGATCCAAATCGCCCCTGGGATATGGGGCATAAACCTGGTTTCGAATTCCGAAAACATCAACAAAGTGCAGCAGAACGCGATTTAACGAGGCGTCAGTTCTTGAATGAACATAATACGCCGGGTCATTTCAGGCCCGAACATCCAAGTTCAAACCGTAGCCATAAAGGTGAAAATCTCACCGATGACTATTTTGGCTTTTAGATCTGAGAGAGGCTTTAAATGGCAAATATATCTGAAGAGAATAAACAAATTGCTAGAAGGCTTGCGGCAATTTTTGAAGGAAAACCTAGCGTAAATAGGTATTGGGATGAAGCAGAAAACTCTTTTGTTGACCTTGTCACGTGTGCAGATCAGCCCTGCGAGGGCGTGACATCTTACGGTACAGTTGGTTTGTCAGATCATCCTTTAATCCAAAACGGTACCGAATTTTCTGCCCGTTTGGAGTTGGTTGGTGCGTCAGCTAATTCGACTACTGTTTTCCCTAATATACTGACAACAGCGGCTTTCTACATTATCAATGAAAAATGGTTTTGTTGCCCAGGTGCGGTTTTGCAGAATGCAGTTGCTATGTATGAGTCGTCTCTGGATATGCAGCATCTAATATTTGTTTCTCCCTTTTTGTGGGATGATTTGCAAACAGTTCAATATGAAAACAAAACTGTAGCGTGGCTGTTAGCAGTTCCTATCTCGGAAAATGAGAGGCAATATGCAGAAGAGAAAGGAACCGATGCGTTGGAAGACTTATTTGAGCAGCACCAAATAGATATATACGATTTATCTAGGCTGTCACTTCTATAAATTTTCAGTGGATTTTGCTTGTTATTAGCAATAGTCAATATTATTGATCAGACCTCCTCTATGCTGTTCCCAACGAAACCACCAGTTGCTGGGTGCGCGTCGCCCAAGGCTGGGTGGGCGGCGGCTACGGCAGCATGGCGATCCCGCGGATTGGTCATGAGGTAATAATCTCATACTTGGAAGCTGACCCGGACCAGCCACTGATCACCGGGCGAACCTACCACGCGGTTAACCGGCCGCCTTATCCGCTACCGGCCTACAAAACCCGCACGGTCATCCGTACCCAGAGCCACAAGGCGGACGGCTTTAACGAGCTGCGCTTTGAGGACGAAGCGGGCGAAGAGCAAATCTGGGTGCACGCCCAAAAAGACCTCGATCTGCTGACCCTTAACGACCGCACCGAGGACATCAAACGCGACAGCACCCTGCATGTCTTTCGCGACCGCACCACCGACATCGACCGCGACGAAACCCGCACCGTTCATCGCCATGAAGTCCACACCGTGCATGGCAACGAGACCCATACCGTGGACGGTAATCAAACCTTTACCGTGCACAAGAACCGCCGCAAAACGGTGGATGGCAACGAAACCGACCGCATCGGTAAAAACTGGTCGAGCAAAGTCGGTAAGAACAAAACCGAAACCGTTGGCAAGGCGTACCTGCAGAACGTCGGCATGGGCTACAGCCTCAACGTCGGGGCGATCATGAACACCCTGGTCGGGCTCAGCAAGAGCACCCAGGTGGGGCTCAACCACTCGCTCAATGTCGGGCGCAACATCACCCTCAAGGCCGGCAAGCAGCTCACCCTGCAGGTAGGCAATAGTCGGCTAGTGCTCACAGAGGACGCCATCTACCTGGATGCCGGCGAGATCCACGTCAAGGCGGGCACCAAGGTGCATGTCGACGGCCCCGATGACGTCCTGCTCAACACCGGCACGGCCCAGCCCGCACCGGGAAGTGCCGAGGAAAGCGATGGCCCTGAACCAAGCGACGCTAAGTCGCCGGGGTGGTAGTACATGGCGCAAGTGATTAATCCAACGTCGTTCCCCCATGCGCTGTATCGCAAGCTCGGCCCCGGCGACCAAGAGTATGATGTGGTGGTGGTACGCGCCACCTACCAGTTCACCGAAGACAACTGGCCGCTGTTCGAAGCCAGCCACCAGCAGCCGATTCGCTGGCAGGCCACTCTAGAGGGCGACAACGACAACCTGTATGCCCAGGTCATCACCGACGACCGCGACGTGCTGCTCGGCAAACTCAGCACCGAAGTGCACGTGCATGGCACCCTGCGCTCGCCCACCGGGCAACCGCGCAGCACCTGGCAGGTGCGGGTACAGGTAGGCCCGTTGGACAAACGCCTGATCGTGCGTGGGCCACGGGAGTTCCGCTGGCAACTGCTCGGTGGCTGGCGGGTCACTGACCCCTCACCGGTGAGCGAAGTGCCGCTGGACTACCGCTACGCCTTCGGCGGCCACTACAGCCTGCCCGACGGGGACGCCCTCGCTAACACGCTCTACTACCCCGCCGGGCGGGGCTGGTTGCCATCACGCGCTGACTATAAGCGGGTGTCCAGCGAGGTCATCCGGTACCTCAAACCCGACCTTAACGCTGTGACACGGCTACCCGCACCCCAACTGGAAGACCCGGACTGGCTGGTCACCTCACCCTTTGACCGTCCGGCCCCGGCAAGCTTTGGGCCCATCGCCCCCTTGTGGGAGCCCCGGGTCAGTTATCAAGGCACCTTCGACAACCACTGGAAAACCCAGCGTTTGCCCTACTGGCCCGAAGACTTCGACTATCGCTTTCACCACAGCGCCCCGGCGGATCTGATCGCCCCCGACTACTTGCGTGGTGACGAACTGATGATCCTCACCGACATGAGCGAAAAGCCGCTGTTCACCCAGGCCCTGAAGAAGCTGGGCCCGCTGAGGCCGGACGAAGTCTATGGCTTTGAGCCTGCCCTAGTTGCAGGCGGTGAATGGTCCGTTAACAACCTGGCCAAACTGAACCTAGATATCCATCTGACCATCCTGCGCCAGATGGCCCCGCCGGAGATCCCGTTCTCCGGGGTGAAGGTCGATATAGATTAAACAAGGGAGATTTCTACAAATTGTTAAGCACTTTATTCTAAGAGGGAAAACTTCGAGTAGTTCTTTTTTCGTTCGATACGCCCCTGGGTGAGGGTTGCCTAAGCGGCGACTATGGCAGCATGGCGACCCACAGGATTGATCATGAGGTTATAATATCACATTTGGAGGCTGAACCGGGCCAGCCGCTGATCAGCGGGCGCACCTACCATGCGTCCAATACACCGTCTTACCCGCTTGCGCCAAAAAAACTCACACTGGCATCCGATTTACCAGTTTAAGAGGTGGAGTAGGACATAGTGCCAAGCTGCTGTGTGGCTCCAGCATCCATATATTCCATAAAGACATAAGCACCTCTCAACAAAGAATTTCCCGCACTCTACAGCTATCGTTAGGCTTATAACTATTGTCCATGTCTACCAAAAGCGCCTGTTTGTTAACAGGCGCTTTTGGTGCTGCTAAAGGTGAATGTATGTCTACAACGACGGTTGCTGCGCCGCAGAGCTATCGCGTGCCGCTGATAGCCACAGCGGCGATTGTGCTGGGTGCGTTGCTTATTGGGGTTGTCTTTGACGCCAACATTGGCCTGTTGATGATTGTCGGCGGGCTATTTGGCATGGTGCTGTATCACGCTGCCTTTGGTTTTACCTCAGCGTGGCGGGTATTTATTACTGAGCGGCGGGGGCGTGGCCTGCGTGCCCAAATGGTGATGCTGGCCATTGCCGTGGTGCTGTTTTTCCCTGCCCTGGGGGCGGGCACGCTGTTTGGTAACGAGGTGTCGGGCTTTGTGGCGCCTATTGGTATCTCCGTGCTTGTAGGGGCGTTCCTGTTCGGTGTGGGCATGCAGTTAGGCGGCGGCTGTGCCTCTGGCACGCTGTTTACCGCGGGCGGCGGTAACGCTCGTATGTTGATTACGCTGGTGTTCTTTATTGTCGGCTCGGTGATTGGCTCGGCGCATTTTGCCTGGTGGCAGAGCTTACCGGCTTTTCAACCGGTATCGCTGGTTAACGTCGCCGGGGTCAGTGGGGGGATCGCCATTAGCCTGGTGCTGTTTGCGGCTATTGCGGCGTTTACCTGGGTGATGGAGAAGCGTCGTCATGGTCAGTTAGAACAGGCGCCCATGGTCGATAAGCATGGCTATGAGCGTTGGTTGACTGGGCCTTGGCCGTTAGTGGCGGGCGCGGTGGCGTTGGCGCTGCTCAACTTTGCCACCTTGGCACTGGCAGGCCGCCCTTGGGGAATTACCTCTGCGTTTGCGCTGTGGGGTGCTAAAGGCTTTGAACTGGTGGGCGGCGATGTCAGCCAGTGGGGCTATTGGCAGTCCCCTGGCAACGCAGCGGCCCTTAAAGCCAGCGTATGGAGCGACATCACTACGGTAATGAATGTCGGTATTATGCTGGGCGCGCTGGCTGCCGCCAGCTTGGCGGGTCGCTTTGCACCTAACTTCAGAATCCCGTTGAAATCTATCTTGGCCGCGGTCATCGGCGGCATCTTGCTAGGTTATGGCGCGCGTTTGGCGTTTGGTTGCAATATTGGTGCTTACTTCAGCGGCATTGCCTCTGGCAGCCTTCACGGTTGGGTATGGCTGGTAGCGGCGTTTGCGGGCAACATGTTTGGCGTTAAGCTGCGGCCGTTCTTCTTCGCTGGCGTGGAGGGGCGCAAACCCACCGCTAAAACTTGCTAGGGCATCGTTAGATCACTAGTTAATCGCGCCATCACGCCTCGGTTTAGGCTTCCTAAACCGAGGCGTTTTTTTATCAACATGGTCGCTCTCTTCCACCTTTGTCGCAGGAGCATGTTACATTACGCTCAAACGCCGCAAACGCCCGATGTTGCTGCATTGCAGCAGTGATTGACATAAAAAAGAGAGTGCTTATGACTACCGAGAGTAGACGCCCCCTATACCTTCCTTACGCCGGTCCTTCTTTGCTCGAAATGCCGCTATTGAACAAAGGCAGCGCGTTTACTCAGCAGGAGCGCTTGGCGTTTAACCTGATTGGTTTGCTGCCGCAGAAGGTAGAAACTATTGAGGATCAGCTAGAGCGGGTCTACCGCCAGTACCAACAATGCCATAGCGACCTCGAAAAGCACATCCACCTGCGCGCCATTCAAGACGACAACGAAACACTCTATTTCCGTATGGTTTCCCAGCATCTTGAAGAGATGCTGCCGATTATTTACACCCCCACGGTAGGGCAGGCGTGTCAGGAATTTTCCAACATTTACCGTAACCACCGCGGCCTGTTTATTAGCTATCCTGACCGCGAACATATGGATGATATCCTGCGTAGCGCCACCAAAGATAACGTCAAAGTGATCGTAGTGACGGATGGTGAGCGCATTCTAGGCCTAGGCGACCAGGGCATCGGGGGCATGGGTATCCCGATTGGTAAACTGGCGTTGTATACCGCCTGTGGCGGCATTAGCCCCGCCTACACGCTGCCGATCATGATTGATGTGGGCACTAACAACAAAGCACTGCTGGATGATCCCATGTACATGGGCTGGCGCCACGAGCGAGTAGGGCAGGAAGAGTACGATGCTTTCATGGCAGAATTTATCGCTGCTGTGAAGCGCCGCTGGCCTAACGTACTGCTGCAGTTTGAAGACTTTGCCCAGGCCAATGCGGTGCCGCTGCTAGAGCGCTACCGCAACGAGCTTTGCTGCTTCAATGACGATGTGCAGGGTACTGCTTCTGTGGTAGTGGGTACGTTAATGGCGGCTTGTCAGGCCCGGGAAGAGACCATTGCCCAGCAGCGTGTGGTGTTTGTGGGTGGCGGATCGGCGGGGTGTGGAATCGCCGAGCAAGTGGTCGTAGCGATGGAAGCGGAGGGCTTGACCGAAAGCGAGGCCCGATCGCGCATTTATATTGTCGATCGCGAAGGCTTGATGACCAGCGATCAAGAGTGGCAGCGCGACTTCCAGCGCCGTTTAGCCCACGACCCTTCGCTAGTCGCCGAGTGGAATGGTCAAGGTCTGGAAGAGACGATTGCTCAGATCAAACCAACAGTGCTGATCGGTGTCTGCGGCCAGCGCGGTATCTTCACCGAGCAGGTGGTGCGCACCATGCACGCGGGTTGTGAGCACCCGGTCATCATGCCTCTGTCTAACCCTACTTCCCAGGCAGAGGCCGTGCCAGAGGATGTTATTCGCTGGACCGACGGCCAAGCCTTGGTAGCCACCGGTAGCCCCTTTGCGCCGGTGGTTTACAACGGCCGCACTTATCCGATTGCCCAGTGCAACAATGCCTATATCTTTCCAGGCATTGGGTTGGGCGTGATTGCTGCCAGTGCCAATCGAGTCACCGACGAGATGCTGATGAGCGCCTCGCGGGCGCTGGCCCGTGAAGCGCCGCTGGTTAAAGAGGGCAAGGGTGCTTTACTGCCGCCGCTATCGCGTATTCGCGATATCAGCAAGTCGATTGCTTTTGAAGTGGCTGCCCAGGCACAGCAGAATGGCGTGGCACTGAAAACCAGTGGTACGACGCTACGGGAACTGATTGAAAAGGCGTCCTGGTCGCCAGATTATCGCACCTATCGCCGTCGCGCTTTTTAATCACTCGGCTAAAAAAAGCCCCCACCGAGGTGGGGGCATGCAAGCATTGGTAGGTTTTACCCTTTTAGGCTGCGCCGATCATCTTGCGCAACACGTAGTGAAGGATACCACCGTGACGGTAGTAAGCCAGCTCGTTTACCGTATCAATTCGGCACTTGGCATCAACGCTACGTTCCCCGTCGGCATTTTTGATCACGATTTTGACCGTGCCACCTGGCGTCAGGTCGCTTAATCCGGCAATCGAAATCTCTTCATCGCCGGTTAACCCCAACGTTTTACGGCTTTCGCCTTCGGCAAACTGCAGCGGTACAACGCCCATGCCGATCAGGTTAGAGCGGTGAATACGTTCGAAGGATTCGGCAATCACCGCGCGAACGCCCAGCAAACGGGTGCCTTTGGCCGCCCAATCCCGTGAGGAGCCGGTGCCGTACTCTTTACCGGCGATCACGACGAGCGGTTTGCCTTCCTCTTTGTACTTCATGGCCGCATCGTAAATGGCCATCTGCTCGCCGCTGGGTACGTGGCGTGTTTCACCGCCGACCACACCGTCGAGCATCTCGTTTTTGATCCGCACGTTGGCGAAGGTGCCGCGCATCATGACTTCATGGTTACCCCGGCGTGAGCCGTAGGAGTTGAAGTCGACCGGCCTGACGCCGTGTTCTTGCAGATAGCGCCCGGCGGGGCTGTCAGGCTTGATGGCACCGGCAGGGGAGATATGGTCGGTGGTCACCGAATCACCCAGCATGGCAAGCACGCGGGCACTGTGCACATCTTCGATGGCATCCGGCTCGCGGCCCATGCCTTCAAAGAAGGGCGGGTGCTGAATGTAGGTGGATTCAGGCCACTGATAGACCTTGCTTTCTGACACGTCGATGGCTTTCCAGACATCGTCACCCTCAAACACCGCGCCGTACTCTTTACGGAACATGGCGGTGTTGACCTGCTCGACGGCGCTGGCAATCTCGGCCTGACTGGGCCAGATATCTTTGAGGTAGACCGGGTCGCCGTTGCTATCTTTGCCCAACGGCGCCTGGGTAAGGTCAAGCTGGACATTACCCGCCAGGGCGTAAGCCACCACCAGGGGCGGCGAGGCCAGCCAGTTGGTTTTGACCAACGGGTGTACACGGCCCTCAAAGTTACGGTTACCGGAGAGCACCGAGGCCACGGCAAGATCGCCGCTGTTGATCGCTTTTTCGATCTCATCAGGCAGCGGGCCGGAGTTACCGATACAGGTGGTGCAGCCGTAGCCGACGAGGTTGAAGCCCAGTGCATCCAAGTCATCGTTTAATTCAGCGGCTTCCAGATAATCGGTGACCACTTTGGAACCTGGTGCTAAGGAGGTTTTCACCCAGGGCTTCGTGGTTAACCCCTTTTCACGCGCTTTACGTGCCAGCAGCCCAGCGGCCATCATCACGCTGGGGTTGGAGGTGTTGGTGCACGAGGTAATCGCCGCAATCACCACCGCCCCGGGGTCAAGGCTGAAATCATGGTCATCAAGCGTAACGGCCTGGCTGGTGTCATGCTCGAAGCTGCGCCTCACCCCCACGGCGGTTTGGCCGCCTTCAGAAGAGAGTTCCCCCTTTGCGTTGGCATCCGCGTTGACGTCTTCCTGCATGAACTTGTCAAAGGCCGCCGCCATGTCTTTCAGCGCCACGCGATCCTGCGGACGTTTGGGGCCGGCCAAGCTGGCCTCTACCTTGGTCATGTCCAGTGCTAGGGCGTCGGTGAAGATCGGCTCGTCATTAGGTTCACGCCACAGCCCTTGGGCCTTGCTATAGGCTTCCACCAGGGCGACTTGCTCATCTTCACGCCCCGTCAGGCGCATATAGTTCAGGGTTTCTTCATCCACTGGGAAGAAACCACAGGTAGCACCATACTCGGGGGCCATATTGGCGATCGTGGCACGATCCGCCAGCGGCAGGTCTTTCAAACCATCGCCGTAGAACTCGACAAATTTACCCACCACGCCTTTTTTACGCAGCATCTCGGTAACGGTGAGTACCAGGTCAGTGGCGGTAATACCTTCGCGTAGCTTGCCGGTTAATTTAAAGCCAATCACTTCGGGGATCAGCATCGACACCGGCTGACCGAGCATGGCCGCTTCGGCTTCAATACCGCCCACGCCCCAGCCAAGCACGCCCAGGCCGTTGATCATGGTGGTGTGAGAGTCAGTGCCCACGAGGGTGTCGGGGTAGGCAAAGGTCTTGCCGTCTTCGTCCTTCGTCCATACCGTTCTGCCTAGGTACTCCAGGTTGACCTGGTGACAAATACCGGTACCGGGGGGAACGACGCTAAAGTTATCAAACGCCTGCTGGCCCCAGCGCAGAAACTCATAGCGCTCGCGGTTGCGCTGCATTTCGATATCGACGTTCTCTTGAAATGCAGCCGGGTTGCCGAACTTATCGACCATTACCGAGTGGTCGATAACGAGATCGACGGGGGAAAGCGGGTTGATCTTCGCCGGGTCTTCGCCCAGCTTTTCTACTGCGGCGCGCATGGAGGCTAAATCCACCACACCGGGCACGCCGGTAAAGTCCTGCATGAGTACCCGCGCCGGGCGGTAGCCGATTTCGCGGCTGGATTTGCCCTCGGCCTGCCAGTCGACCAGGGCCTGCATATCTTCCTGATCTACGCTTTCGTCGTCGGCGAAGCGCAGCTGGTTTTCGAGTAGAATCTTGAGCGTCTTGGGTAGCCGGTCAATGCTGCCCAGGGTCTCGGCCGCGTGGGGCAGGCTGTAGTAGTGATAGGTTTTACTACCAACCTCTAGGGTGTTTAGCGTATCGGGTATCTTGCTCATATCTCTCTCCTCTGGTTGCTGAGCGCAGCGCTCAGCATGACGGTCACGATCTTTCTTTAGTATAGATTTCCCCCCAGTATGGCGTTGATTTAGTAATAACACATGGGTCTTTGCACAGAGGCTTTCAAGGTTTCTTCGCCTAATAGCGTAGATGAAACCTTGCAATAGCTTGTACTTGGCACCATTTCAGGCAGACTCTGTGGCTAATTTTTTCAAAGCTATTAACACAGCTAGCGACAAAGCTATCAGTCAGATATTTACAAGGTGGTGTCATGGAAACTCGTCATGAGCGTTTGATTATTCTTGGATCCGGTCCCGCAGGCTATACGGCTGCCGTCTATGCTGCTCGGGCCAACCTGAAGCCGCTGCTAATTACCGGTATTCAGGCGGGTGGCCAACTGACCACCACAACCGATGTGGATAACTGGCCCGGCGACGCTCAAGGCGTACAGGGGCCGGAGTTGATGGAGCGCATGAAGCAGCACGCCGAACGTTTCAATACAGAGGTGCTGTTTGATCACATCAATGAGGTTAGCTTAAGCGAAAAACCGTTTACCTTAAAAGGCGATAGCGGTATTTATACTTGCGATGCGTTGATCGTGGCCACCGGCGCCAGTGCCCGTTACCTGGGTCTGCCCACTGAGCAGCAGTTTATGGGTCAAGGGGTGTCGGCCTGCGCTACCTGCGACGGTTTTTTCTACCGCAATCAGGAAGTCATTGTGGTGGGCGGCGGCAATACCGCCGTGGAAGAGGCGCTCTATCTCTCTAACATTGCTTCCAAAGTGACCCTGGTACACCGCCGTGACACGTTGCGGGCGGAAAAAATCCTCCAAGATAAGCTGTTCGAGAAAGCTGAGGCGGGCAAAATCGTTCTTGAGTGGTTCCAGGAAGTCGAAGAAGTGCTCGGCGATAACTCCGGTGTTACAGGCGTTCGGGTGAAATCCACTAAAGATGGTTCAAGCAAAGAGATCCATGCGCCTGGGCTGTTTATTGCCATTGGCCATAGCCCCAACACGGGGATCTTTGAAGGCCAGCTGGACATGAACGGCGGCTATATCAAAGTGCATTCAGGCCTTGAAGGGAATGCAACCGCGACTAGCGTACCGGGCGTATTTGCCTGCGGCGACGTGATGGATCACATTTATCGTCAAGCAATCACTTCAGCTGGCAGCGGCTGCATGGCAGCGCTGGATGCCGAGCGCTATTTAGACGGTATTGCTTAAAACCATTGTCACAACGCCGTGAATGAGTTGAAGCGCCTAATGATTAACAGTCGATAGGCGCTTCATCAATCCTTAGCCGCCCTAATTGGCTAAGTACCAGCTTTTTACCCTTAGAGCCCACGGCGCCGCTGGTTGAGCAAATAGCAAAACTGCCGTTATAACCGCTGGTATAGCCCAGCGGGCTGTAACGGATACGCGACCAGCCCCGGTTGTAGGTCACTTGTGTGCCTTGTTGCGCGGGCACAATGCGCAAAATGTCTTCTTCAGTGATGCTATCGGTTTTATTGCCCCACACAATCATAAGCTCTCCACCCCAGTCATTAGCGCAAGCCTCACGGTTCTGCGAGGCTGGGCAAAGCGTCAGCTGGCGGCGTTGGCTAATCGCTGTATTACGCGCGAACGAAAACGCACTCTGGAATCGATTGACCTCGCTAGTCTGTGCGGTACGCTCCCCCAATGCTTGAAAATTGGGTAGCCCCCAGGCGGCGATGATTCCAACCAACAGCAGGGTGATCAATAGCTCGAGCAGTGTAAACCCGCTTTCAGGTGTGGTGTGCGTCTTGACGTAAAAACTGCTCATCGCCTCTCCTCACTTGACCTTGTTATCGCCCGCGCTATGCTCACTCTCCTTTACCAGTAGCGAACATATCGTCGTTAATAGGTCATCCTAGGCGGCGCTACGCTTTTTTTATGTAAGCCAAAACGGACAATTTTGTGAGCGATTTCTTAATTATTGGCGGCGGCGTGATCGGTATGATGACAGCGCTGCAGTTAGCCGATGCCGGTCACCAGGTCACACTGGTTGATCGTGGTGAGTGCGGTAAAGAGGCATCCTGGGCGGGCGGTGGTATCGTTTCGCCGCTCTATCCCTGGCGATACGATACTGTGGTATCGCAACTTTCCCGCTGGTCTGAGGGGGTTTACCCCTCTTTGGCTCTGCGCTTATTGGAAGAAACCGGTATTGACCCCGAATATCGCCAAAAAGGGCTGCTCTACCTAAATGTGGACGATGACGATAAAGCGCTGCAATGGGCGCGCCAGCTGGGTAAACCACTAGAGCGGGTAGGGGCAGACTTTGTTCACGCAAAAGAGCCTGGTGTGGCAATGGCTAACGACAGCGCACTGTGGATGCCGACACTAGGTAGCGTGCGCAATCCACGGTTAGCCAAGGCTTTGAAGGCGCGGTTAGCGGCGATGCCCCAGGTAACGCTGAAAGAGCAGTGCGAGGTCAGTGGTTTTATTCAACAGGGTGGCAAAGTAGAGGGCATCGTTGAAGGCGTGGTGACGTCTCAGGGGCTGATAACGGCTGAACGCATTATTGTTTGCGGCGGCGCTTGGGCTGCGCAGCTCTTGTCGCAGTTGAATGTGCAGTTGCCGGTAAGACCCGTTAAAGGTCAGATGATCGCTTACCAAGCACCCAAAGGGTTGGTGCAGCGCGTGGTGTTAAAAGATGGACGCTATATTATTCCGCGTGCAGATGGCTTGCTATTGGTCGGTTCTACGCTGGAAGAGGTGGGTTTTGACAAGCGCACCGATGAGGCGGCATTGGCGTCGCTAAAACAGAGTGCTGAAGCTATTCTGCCCGCTTTGGCAACGTGCCCGGTAGCGCACCAGTGGGCCGGCCTGCGGCCTGGATCCCCAACGGGCATTCCCTTTATCGGCGCGCTGCCTGAATGGAGTAACGTCTTCGTCAATGCCGGGCACTATCGCAACGGTTTGGTGCTGGCGCCTGCCTCGACCCATTTACTGGTGGATCAACTGCTGGGGCGCGAGCCACTAATTGACCCCGCGCCTTACCAACTTACGCCAGAGCGGCTAATACAGGCTTAAGGTGTGCCGTCTTTATCCTGCTGCTCCTGCAGGTAGCGGTCGCGATGGGCGCTGGAGCAGAACCATTGCTCCTGGTCACGCAGTGCTTCGTCTTCAGGAACGTGGACCTCACACCAGCGGCAGCGCACCATTTTGCCACCCTCGTGGCGGTTGACTTTTTTATGCTGCGCTTCATGCTCAAGCTTACGTTGCCGGTATATGCCGTATAGCTTTAAACCGGCATAGAATATAACGGCGAAGATAATCAGCCGAATGATCAAGAGGTTCATCCTTTTGTGTCTCCCAAAGTGGGAATCTAGGCACAAGGCGTTAGGATAGACCCGCAGCCTTTGCCAGTTGGCGGCCCTTGCGGGACAATACGACTATGTCGGTGTAACCCTATTTTAAAGATTCTCAAGAGATTTTGACGCCCATGCAAGACTTAACGCTGGTAATGGCCCAACTCGATCCTCTGGTCGGGGATATTCCCGGCAATGCCGCACGCGCGATTGAAGCAGTGCGCGAAGCGCGGATTGAGCATGGGGCGGATATTGTTGTCTTTCCAGAGCTTTTTTTGTCAGGCTACCCACCGGAAGATCTGCTGCTGCGCCCCTCAATGGAAACCCGCCTGCGTGAAGCTCGTGCGCTAATGGCATCGAAGGTCGCCAGTGATGTGTTGGTGATCATTGGCTATCCCGGCGTGCGGGAAGGCCGCTGTTACAACTTGGCGGGCCTGCTTTACAACGGCCAGTGGGAAGCTGAGTACGCCAAGCAGGCGCTGCCTAACTACCAAGTGTTCGATGAGCAACGCTATTTCACGCCCGGCACTGAAACGCTGGTGTATGAGCATAAAGGCGCCAAACTGGGCATCGTGATCTGCGAAGACCTATGGGATGGCGCGCCGGTTAAGGCCGCTGCACAAGCGGGTGCTGAGGTACTGGTTTCCTTGCACGCCTCTCCCTATCACCAGGACAAGCCCGCGGAACGGCTGCGCCTGTTGGAGAAACACGCCCAGGATACGCAGCTTCCAATTGTGTATGTGAACACCATCGGTGGCCAAGATGAACTGGTCTTTGATGGCGGCTCTTGCTGCGTTGACGCCAGCGGTGAGCTGCAGGTGCTGGCACCGTATTGGCAGGCGGGCCTGATGCCAGTTCAGTTTTTGCAAACCAGCGCGACGGTCTGGGAACCCCAAGCCGGAGAGGTTGACCCCGAGGTAGAACCGGAAGAGAGCCTTTACTGTGCGTTAGTTACCGGGCTGCGCGATTACGTCAACAAGAGTGGTTTTGAGGGCGTTGTGTTGGGGCTTTCCGGCGGTATCGACTCAGCGCTTTCGCTGGCGATTGCGGTTGACGCACTGGGCCCTCAACGGGTGCAGGCGGTGATGATGCCGTACCACTACACCGCGGATATCTCCAAGCAGGATGCTGCAGAACAGGCCAAAATGCTCGGCGTCCACTATGAGATCATGCCGATCGAGCCCATGGTAGAAGCCTTTATGGGCACGCTGGCAGAGAGCTTCGCGGGAACTGAGCGAGATACCACCGAAGAGAACCTACAGTCCCGCTGTCGCGGCGTACTGCTGATGGCGATCTCCAATAAAAAAGGCTTGATGGTACTGACGACTGGTAACAAGAGCGAAATGGCGGTGGGCTACGCCACGCTGTATGGCGATATGGTGGGCGGTTTTAATGCCATCAAAGACGTGTATAAAACCTGGGTGTATCGCTTGGCTCGCTGGCGCAATACGCAATCACCTGCGATCCCCGAGCGGGTCATTGAGCGCCCACCCAGTGCGGAGCTGGCGCCGGATCAGCAGGATAGCGACTCTTTACCCGATTACGACGTGCTCGACGCTATCCTATTAAGCTATATCGAAGGCGACATGAGCGCTGAAGCGATCATCGCTGGTGGCTTTGACGCTGAAGACGTCTATAAAGTGGTGAAGCTGGTTGACCGCTGCGAGTATAAGCGCCGCCAGGCGCCCATTGGTGTCCGGGTGACGCCGCGGGGCTTTGGTCGCGACCGCCGCTATCCGATCGTCAATGGTTGGCAGCCCGGTGAGTAAGCCTTTATGACGGGGACTACCTCCGTATTAGGCGAGCATTGGTGGTGCAGCCAAACTGCGCTGTATCATCTCTGCAGCGGATACCGGCTTGCAAAAATAATATCCTTGGAAGGCATGACACTGGTGTTCGTTTAGGTGGCGCCAGTGTTCTTGGTTTTCGACACCTTCGGCGATAACCTGCAACCCGAGCGAACGCCCCATGGCAATAATGGTTTGTACGATGGCCTTATCGTCCGTGTCTTTATGCAGGTTGCGCACAAACGATTGATCGATTTTGATTTGATCTAAAGGGAGCCGTTTGAGGTACTGCAGCGACGAGTAGCCAGTGCCGAAATCGTCCAAGGAAAAGCTAACTCCCAGCGCTTTCAGCTGGTGCATGCGGGCAATGATGTCATCTATTTCGCCAATCATAGTACTTTCTGTCAGCTCCAGCTTTAGCCGGTGGGCCGGAGCACCGCTTTTGGTTAGCACGCCGCAAACGGTGTCCACGAAGTCGGGCTGTTGAAACTGTTTGGCGCTGACGTTGACTGCTAATGTTAGATGCTGCGTGTTTTCGTCATTTGCCCAGATGACTAACTGTTCACAGGCTGTTTCGAGTACCCAGTTGCCAATCGGCATGATTAGACCCGTTTCCTCAGCTAGGGGGATAAAAGTACCCGGCGAGACAAACCCATGACGCGGGTGTTGCCAGCGGATCAATGCTTCTGCGCCAATCGCCCGCCCAAGGCTGTCTACCTGCATTTGATAGACGAGTATAAATTCATCTCGCTCAATAGCCAGCCGCATATCATGCTCTAACTCAATGCGGGCTTCTAAATCGGCTTGTACCTTTGGGTCGTAAAAACGAATGTTATTGGGGCCTGATTTTTGGGCTAAGTGAACGGCAGCGTTGGTATATTGAAACAAGTTGTCGACCGTGTGCTCTGGCCCGTTAAACAATGCAATACCCATGCTCAAACTAAGAAAATGTTCTTGCCCTTCTAGCTGGAAAGGCTGATTGAGTTTGTGCTGTATCTGTTCGGCCAATGCCTCGGCTTTTTCGGCCGCTTTTAGGTGTTCTCCAGCCAGGCCGTCTAATATGACCATGAACTCATCGCCGCCAAGGCGGCCAATGGTGGCGCCTTCGACTTGTAGGTCGGTAAGGCGCTGGGCAATAAGCTTGAGGAGGTTATCGCCCACGCGATGGCCGCTGCTATCGTTGATGCGCTTGAAGTTATCCATCCCCAGATACACTAGCGCGCCAAATGTGCTGGCCTGTTGGTTGGTATCCAACGAATGCTGTAGATGCTCTTTCATCAAGCGCCAGTTAGGTAGTTTAGTTAGCGTGTCGTAATAGGCGAGCCGGTGAATCTTTTGCTCGGCTTCACGGCGCTGCTGCTCGGCATCCTTGAGCGCGATCAAAGCGCTGGCAATCCGCTTCAAGGGGCCGCTATGCTGCTGTCTCATCTGCTCAATAGCGTGGAAGTCCGGCAACGGCTGTCGGCGCTTAGAAAGCGATAAAATAGCGTCTCCCACTACCATCAACCGTTTATTGATGCGCCAGGAAGCAAAAAATGCTGCGCTGATAAGCACACCCATCATGGCAATGCCCAGCCAGATGGTGGTGCTATGAGAGCGTGTAAGTGCATCAAATGAAAGGTCATGACGCTCCTTGGCACGCAGGGTTAAGGCTTCGAATATTTGCTGGGAGAATAGCGTAAAGGTGTTGAAGTGGTTTTGCGCTTCTTTGAGGAAGAGGGCGGGGTCGCCCAGTTCTCGTGCTGCTGACTCATTGGCCATACTGACAAAACGCTGATATTGCCGGAACGCACTTTGAAGGGCGGCGGTACTGTCCTGGCTTAAGTCGATAAGCAGGGGGGAGGTCGCCAGGGTGTCCACGCTTTGGCCGATCTGGTTAAGCTCTTGCGCAATCTGACTGTAGGCCGTATAGCGTTGCGAAGTACTTAGCTTTGTTACTTCAGTGTCGATCAATAAAGCAGTGATACGTTGGTGTAAGTCGCTAAGCTGGCGATCAAAGGTCGCCATTTGAACCAAAGTGTCTAAATCATTGGTCTGTAAAAGGTTGCTTTGCTGCGACTGTTCTTCCAGCACCTTCATGGCGATTGTCAGCATCAGCAGGGCAGGTAGTACCACCATTAAAATAGGTAACAAAAAAACCATTAAAAGGCTTTGGGTGGATTTCATTACAACCTCGGGCAAGGCAATAAAGAACGGCTCCTAACCCTTAGGAGCCATTTCTCTCTACACTATAAACGGCCAAAATCGTTATTAGTTTAGAAGTTTTCCCACTTAGGTTCGCTTGGCTGAGGTTTCGCAGCCGCGAGTGTAGGTTTGTTAGTGCCTGGAATGCGTGCAGGTGCAGGTGCCAATGCAGTGTGCTGCGGCTGTGCATTTTGAAGGGTCTTCGGCAGCTTGAAGACTTCCATGGCATGCAGTAGAGAGTGGGCATTCTGACGTAGGTTATTGGCGGAGGTGGCGCTCTCTTGTACGAGTGCGGCGTTCTGCTGAGTGACTTGATCCATCTCGGTCACCGCCCGGCCCACTTCTTGTACACCGGTACTCTGCTCAGCACTGGCGTAACTAATCTCCTTCATGATACTGGTTACCCGCTCGATAGCCGCGACAATCTCTTCAGTCGATTTACTGGCTTCTTCAGCGCGCTCATTGCCGTGGTTTACCCGCTCAAGGTTGCTGGAAATCAGAGCGTTAATTTCGCGTGCCGCATCGGCACTGCGCTGGGCGAGCCTGCGTACCTCTTCCGCGACTACTGCGAACCCCCGGCCATGCTCGCCTGCACGGGCGGCTTCGACCGAGGCGTTAAGCGCCAGAATGTTGGTTTGGAAAGCAATTGCATCGATAGTGGAGATGATACCGGCAATTTCCTGTGAGCTTTTGTTGAGGTCATTCATGGTAGCAACGACCTGACTAACCGCTTCACCACCTTGCTTGGCTGTACTGGACGCGCTGGTAGCCTGTTGGCTGGCCTGCTCGGAATTATCAGCATTCAGTTTTACCGTGCTGTTGAGTTGCTCCATTGCCGAGGCCGTTTCCGCTAGTGCACTTGCCTGCTGCTCGGTGCGTGAAGAGAGGTCGTTATTGCCTTCAGCAATTTGCTCGCTGTTGCTGGCCACCGCCTCCGCTGAGGCGCGCACCTGGGTCACAATGGTTTGTAGCTGATGCGCCATCGCGACCTGTGACGCCATGATGCTGCGGGTGTCGCCCTTCTTAAGCTGCCCATGACTGGTTAGCTCGCCGCGGCCAATCGCTTCCGCAAACGCTTTGACTTCGTGGGGCTCTGCGCCCAGTTCACGCAGTAGCTGGCGGGATAAAAACACTGCAATCAAGCCGCCAACCAGTAAAGCGAACAGTGTTAGCCCCAGCATCTGCATCTGGAAGCCGGAGGCGGTATCGCGGGCTGTTACCGTGGTGGTGTCGTTCAGTGCTTGCTGAAGCTCGATAAACTGATTAATGCGATTAAGCCACTCGGCGTAAGCAGGCCCCGCTTCTTCGAGTAACAGTGTCTGTGCATCGGCAAATTGATCCTTTTGGCGAAACTCCATGACTTGCTGGGTGAGTGACAGGGTTGTGGCGGCTTGGGCGTCAATGCTGTCTAGAATGTTTCGCTCTTCTTGACCGCTGGGGTACTCGCTAGACACTTGATGTTCGCCTTCGGATGCCGTCACGTAGTCACTGCTTAGGCGCTCCATTTCACTGCGTAAAGCATCTAACCGAGTATCGTCTTGGGTGAGTACCACATCGCGCAGAGCAATGGCTCTATCATGCACGCTGCCGCGCATATCTACTGCAAACCCAAGCTTGGTACCGTTAACATCATTAATGGTCGTTAAGTCGCGATCAATTTGATTGACTTGGTAAATACCTACGGCTGTTAGCAAAACCAACAGCCCGAGTAAGGCAGAAAAACCGAGCGTTAAACGCGTGCTTATTTTGGTGTTGCTGGAACCGGCGTTAAGAAGTGGCATTGATTGCTCCCTTAGGCGCCGTTAAGACGCTTTATCATGTAAGACGAGCTAATTATGCCCTGTTGTACAATATTTGTATAGAAAATAGTGTTATCTGTATAATATTGCCATCCTGTTTTTATTTTCCCCTTTAAAGTTATTCGCTTACTGTTCTTTTTGAATAAAAAAAACCACGCCGAGGCGTGGTTTGGTAGGTAAGTGTTGTACAGCTTTTAGCGATTGAAAGCTCGCAATGGTTTAATCATTTTGACCTAAATGCTTGGGAACAAAGCGGCTGCCCTGCAATTGCTCATGATCAGGCGCGTTCTCGCGCAGTACTGCGAGGACTTCATTGGCGCGGTCATCCATGTCTAGGCCTTGATAGCCTTCCACCATGGTGGCTAGGGCATCCCGGGTAGCGTTCGACTCTGGGTAGTTTTCGATTACCCAGCGGCCGCGTTCAACCGCTGCTAGATAAGCGCCGCGGCGCAGGTAGTAATCGGCAACGTGCAGTTCATGGCGGGCCATCAACTCACGTAAGTAGACGATACGCTGCTGGGCATCAGCAGCGTATTCACTCTGCGGATAACGCTGAATCAGCTCGCGGAAGTCATTGTAGGCATCACGGGAAGCGCCCAAATCACGCTTGGAAATATCAATCAGGCGTAGGCGCTCCAGGCTGAAGCGGCCTGCTTGCCAGGCGGAAAGACCACGCAGGTAGTACGCGTAATCCACCTGGGGATGGTCAGGATGAAGGCGAATAAAGCGGCTAGCAGCTGCCCGGGCTTCTTCCCAATCGCTGTTTTCATAGTAGGCATAGATCAGCTCGAGCTGTGCTTGCTCAGCATGGACACCAAACGGGTAGCGGGTATCGAGTGCTTCTAAACGCTCTATCGCAATCGGGTAGCGGTTGCTGTCGAGGGCTGTGCGGGCCAGCTCATAGAGCTCACGCTCCTGAACCCCAGCAAATTCATCGTCCTCTTCTTCACTTGTATCGTTACTCGCACAGCCCGCTAGAAGGGCAAGGCTTAGGGCTAGAGCACCAAAGCGGTTGGCAGCTGAAATAACGCGCATCATCATCCTCGTTGCAAACAAGCCTCGATCACCAAAAAGCGACGATGGCCATAAGTAGAAATGGTAGAATAGGTCGCAGTCCGCCCACTATAAAACACCTCGGCTCAAAACGCAGGCTTAGCGACGTTTCGTCGGGTGTCGTCACAGCTTATTTTTCCATGTCAGGGCTGGGGGTTTTTGCGTCTAAAAAGAGGTTTTTCATGTCTCGAACAGTTGAAGACACGCAGCGCGTGCCCGCTACGTTGGCCGGTGCGCGATTAGACCAAGCGGCGGCTGAGTTGTTCAGCGATTACTCCCGCGAACGCTTAAAAGCGTGGATTAACGCTGGTGAGTTGACGGTGGACGGCGCGCAAGCCAAGCCGAAAGCCAAGCTGCATGGCCATGAAGTGTTGGCGCTTCAGGCCACCATCGAAGACGATACGCGCTTTGAAGCCCAGGACATTGCGCTGGATATCGTTTACGAAGACGACACGGTGATGGTCATCAACAAAGCTGCCGGTATGGTGGTGCATCCTGCCGCAGGCAACCCGGATGGCACACTATTGAATGCACTACTGCATCACCAGCCGTCGCTTGCCGAAGTGCCCCGGGCTGGCATTGTTCACCGTTTGGATAAAGATACGACCGGTTTGATGATGGTAGCGAAAACGCTGCCCGCCCAAACGGCTCTGGTTGAACAGTTGCAGGCGCGCAGTGTGTCGCGTCAGTACGATGCTGTGGTGATTGGTAAGCCGGTGTCGGGTAGTACCATTGACGCACCCATTGGTCGTCACCCTAAAGACCGTAAACGCCAGGCCGTGACGGCTTCGGGTAAACCTGCCATTACCCATTTTCGCGTGGTTGAGCGCTTCCGTGCTCACACTCATGTGCGCTGTAAGTTGGAAACGGGACGTACCCACCAAATTCGCGTGCACATGGCCCATGCTCGCTATCCGTTAATTGGTGACCCCATGTATGGTGGTCGTGCCAAATTACCACCGGGGGCTGCTGAGCCGCTGAAAGAGATCCTGCGTGAGTTCCCTCGTCAGGCCCTTCACGCGCGTAAGTTGATTTTCAAACATCCGGTAAGCGGCGAAACATTAACGTTTCAGGCAGACCTCCCTGATGATTTGTTAATGTTGTTGGATTACCTGCGCGAAGATAATGAGACTATGCGATGAGCGATGCCATTAATTTACGGCCAACGCTTTTAGTGCCCGACTGGCCAGCGCCGACCAACGTGCGTGCCTTTGTGACGACCCGTGAATCGGGGCCTAGCCAGGGTGATTTTGCCGCTTTCAATACCGCCTCCCATGTCGGCGATAATGCTGACCATGTGGCGTTGTGTCGTCGTTTGCTGCAAAAGGAAATTGGCGATGAGCGGCCTCTGTTGTGGCTGAACCAGACCCACGGCGCCCGTGTGCAGCAGTGTTATCAGCCCGAGGCTGCCGACGCGGATGCAGCCCTTGCGACCTCCAATGAGTACGCCTGCGTCGTACTGACGGCAGACTGCCTGCCGGTGATGTTCTGCAATCGAGCGGGTACCCAGGTGGCGGTTGCTCATGCCGGTTGGCGCGGTTTGGCGGGCGGTGTGCTGGAAGCAACCATTGCCGCGATGAACACTGACCCAGACGATATTCTGGTGTGGTTAGGGCCTGCTATCTCCAACGCTCAATTTGAGGTTGGCCCTGAGGTTTACGGCGCCTTTGTTGCCGTTCACCCGGATACCGCTGACGCCTTTGACCATAGCCCTTACCGGTTGGGGCATTATATGGCCGACTTATACCGGCTGGCGCGCTTTCGGTTAGAGGCACTGGGCGTCAATCACATAAGCGGCGGCCACTTCTGTACTGCCTGCGAGTCGCGCTTCTACTCCTTCCGTCGTGATGGTGGCAAAACCGGGCGAATGGCAAGCGTGATCTGGATCAATTAATGTGAATTAAAGCTTCCATAAGTCAGCGGTTTACACTGCCACCTCTTGAAAAGCATGGAACTGACGCCATTTAACTTGTCAAGCTAATAGTGATTTAGCACGTCTAATGACACGTTATCGGGTCACGCGGTGCGTCCAAACGCACGGCTACCCCAGGAGGAATTCCATGCGTTTTGATAAATTTACCGCCAAGCTTCAAAGTGCGATTGCCGAAGCGCAGTCGCTGGCCGTTGGCCGCGGTCATAATCAGCTAGACCCAGCGCACTTGCTGCTGGCCCTGCTTGACACCAAAGACACCGGTATTAAAGCCCTGATTGAAAAAGCCGAGGGCAATCCTTCGCGTCTGCGCGATGGGTTGGTGCAGCAGTTGGATAACCTACCCAAGGTGGGGCAGTTCGACGGCGAAGTGCAGCCATCGCGGGACTTCATCAAGCTTTTTAACTTAACCGATCGCGAAGCGCAGAAGCGCGGTGATCAGTTTATCGCCAGTGAACTCGTTCTATTGGCAGCGCTGGAAATGAATTCAGCGATTACCAAGCTGCTTAAAGACGCGGGGATTAACCGTAAATCTCTTGAAGCCGCCATTAATAGCCTGCGTGGCGGTGCTACCGTCGACGATGCCAACGCCGAAGATCAGCGCGAAGCGCTCAATAAATACACCATGGATCTTACCCAGCGCGCGCTGGACGGCAAGCTCGACCCGGTGATCGGCCGCGACGACGAAATTCGCCGTACGATTCAAGTGCTGCAGCGGCGTACCAAGAACAACCCGGTGTTAATCGGTGAGCCGGGGGTGGGTAAAACCGCCATTGTCGAGGGGTTGGCCCAGCGCATCGTTAACGGCGAAGTGCCGGAAGGCTTGAAAGAGAAGCGCGTGCTCTCGCTGGATATGGGCTCGCTATTGGCGGGTGCCAAATTCCGTGGCGAGTTTGAAGAGCGCTTGAAAGCGGTACTTAAGGAGCTTTCCCAGGAAGAAGGCCGGGTGATCCTGTTTATTGACGAGCTGCACACCATGGTCGGGGCAGGCAAAGCCGAAGGTGCGATGGACGCGGGCAATATGCTCAAGCCCGCCTTGGCCCGCGGCGAGCTGCACTGCGTGGGTGCGACCACCCTTGATGAGTACCGCAAGTACATTGAGAAAGACGCCGCCTTGGAGCGCCGCTTCCAGAAAGTGCTGGTTGATGAGCCTTCTGAAGAGGACACCGTGGCGATCCTGCGCGGCTTGAAAGAGCGCTACGAAGTGCACCACGGCGTGGATATTACCGACTCGGCGATTATTGCCGCGGCCAAGCTCTCGACCCGCTATATCACTGATCGTCAGTTGCCCGATAAGGCCATTGACCTGATCGACGAAGCCGCCTCGCGGATTCGTATGGAGCTGGACTCCAAGCCAGAGGCGATGGATCGCCTTGATCGCCGTCTGATCCAGCTCAAAATGGAGCGTGAGGCGCTTAAGAAAGAGACCGACGAGGCCACCAAAAAACGCCTGGAGGCACTCAATACCCAGATTCACGAGCTAGAGCGCGAATACGCGGATCTTGATGAAATCTGGAAAGCTGAGAAAGCCAGTATTCAAGGGGCTGCTCAGTTTAAAGCTGAGCTTGAGCAGGCACGCATTGACCTTGAACAGGCCCGTCGTCAGGGCGACTTAGGTCGGATGTCGGAAATTCAGTACGGTAAGATTCCAGAACTGGAGAAGAAGATTGCCGAAAGCGGGGAAGGTGAAGCGGACACCTCAAGCCATCAGTTGCTGCGTTCTAACGTCACTGAAGAAGAGATCGCCGAGGTGGTTTCCCGCTGGACGGGCATTCCGGTCTCCAAAATGCTGGAAGGCGAGCGCGATAAGCTCCTGCGTATGGAAGAAGCGTTGCACCAGCGGGTGATTGGCCAGGATGAGGCCGTCGAGGCAGTGGCCAATGCGGTACGCCGCTCCAGGGCCGGGCTTTCTGACCCTAACCGCCCCAACGGTTCGTTTCTGTTCCTCGGCCCCACCGGGGTGGGTAAAACCGAACTGTGTAAGTCGCTGGCGAACTTCCTCTTCGATACCGAAGAGGCGATGGTGCGTATCGATATGTCGGAGTTTATGGAGAAGCACTCCGTGGCCCGCTTGATCGGTGCGCCTCCTGGCTACGTCGGCTACGAAGAGGGTGGTTACCTGACCGAAGCCGTGCGCCGCAAGCCTTATTCGGTGCTTCTGCTGGATGAGGTGGAGAAAGCCCACCCGGATGTCTTCAACATCCTGCTGCAGGTATTGGAAGATGGCCGCTTAACCGACGGCCAGGGCCGCACGGTAGATTTCCGCAACACCGTGATCGTGATGACCTCGAACATGGGCTCTGACATTATCCAGCGCATGGGTGGTGACGTCAGTGCTGATAAAGACAGCGACTATGAGTCGATGAAAAACATGGTCATGGAGGTGGTGGGTAACCACTTCCGGCCTGAGCTCATCAACCGCATCGATGAAGTGGTAGTGTTCCACGCCCTGGGCCAAGAGCAGATTCAAGCCATTGCCGGTATTCAGCTTGAGCGCTTGAAAGTGCGCCTTGCCGAGCACGACCTGAAGCTTGAGGTCAGCCCAGAGGCCATGGCGCAACTGGCGGTGGTGGGCTTCGACCCTGTGTACGGGGCGCGGCCACTCAAGCGGGCTATACAGAGCCGTATCGAGAACCCGCTGGCGCAAGACCTGCTGGGTGGCAAATTTGCCCCTGGTGATACCATCCATATCAGCGCAGAAGAAGGTAAGTTGGTGTTTAGCTCATAATTGAGCTGTCACTTCGGGTAATTGAGTAGGTAAAAAGCCTCGCTAGCTTTGCTGGCGAGGCTTTTTTTGGCTTCTCTTAGTGGGAGGTTATCAGACGTTAACTCGGGCGCCTGATAGATGAACCCTGCGTAGTTTGACGTCGTTACCTACCAAGTGTTTTTGCAGCTCTTCAAGAGAAACATTACGTGTTTCCGGCATCAGGATCAGCACGAATACTAATTGCAGCAACATCATGATGGCGAAGAAGGCGAACACCGGGCCACCACTAAAAGTGCCCAGTACCCAAGGCATGACCAGGGTAATCAAAGCTGCGAAGACCCAGTGGATTGAGCTGCCAAAGGATTGACCGCGAGCACGCACATGGTTGGGGAACACCTCTGCAATGAAGACCCAGATCACCGCCCCCTGACTGATAGCATGGGCAGCAATAAACAGGGCCAGTAGCAGCGGCACCTCGATACCGCCCAGGGAATCGGTAAAGAAGGCACGTGAGATCAGAACTAATGACAACAGGTACCCTGCGGAACCGATGAACAGGAGTGTGCGCCGTCCGAACCGGTCGATCAGCGACATCCCGATCATGGTGAAGACCAGATTGACTAAACCAATGCCCGCGGTGGACAGCAGTGCCGCTTGGCTGCCGAGCTGAGCGGCCTCAAGCACGCGTGGCGCGTAGTAGATGATGAAGTTGATGCCCGATAACTGATTGAAGAAGGCGATCAGAAAGGCAAGTAGGATCGGCAGCCGATAGCGGCGAGAGAAGAAGCGTGCATTAGCGGAGCGCTCCTCGTTCTCGGCGGCTCGCATGGTGGCAATTTCCGCATCAACATCCACGTCTGGGTCGATCATCCGCAGCACGCGACTTGCTTCTTTGACGTCATTGCACTTGAGGATGAGCCAGCGTGGGCTACGCGGAACACGGGTAATCATCAGAGTATAAATCAGAGCCGGAATGGCCTCGATGCCGAGCATCCAGCGCCAGGCGATATCCCCCTCTATCATACTGCCGATGACATAGTTGGAAACGAACGCCATGAGGATACCGAAGACGATATTGAACTGGTACATGGCCACCAGCACACCCCGATGTCGAGGTGGGGCAATCTCGGAAATATAAATCGGGGCGGCGACTGAAGAGACGCCCACACCAATGCCACCGATGAGGCGGAAGAGGGCGAAGACCCAGGGGTCGGTGGCCACAGCGGATCCTATCGCCGATACCAAGTACAGAACACCAATCAACAGCAGAGTCATGCGTCGACCAAGGTGGTCGGTAGGCCAGTTACCGAAGATGGCGCCAAGTACAGTGCCCCATAAAGCCATCGACATGATCAACAGACCATGCTGCAGATCACTGAGGCCCCAGAGTGCTTGAATGGGCTTGTCGGCCCCAGAAATTACTGCCGTATCAAAGCCGAACAGGAAGCCGGCTAGTGCCACGGTAACGGACCATTGCACAATGCGTGACATGAGCTTTTCCTCGCGCTACTTGTTGCTGTAGTAGGTCAGTTGGCTGACCCTTCGTTGTTTGATGAATCGATTCACCTAATAAGTGCTAACCGTCTCCAAATAGGCTGAATTTAGAAAGCCTATGAGAAGCAAGGAAATGCTGGCGATGTTTCCTCGGAGTTGCACTTCCAGGTAATGCTGTGAGTATCAGAAATAAACTTTAGATGAATCGTGTCACCTAAAATATTACACAGCCGCACAGACGATATGCGAATTTCTCGGCTTAGACATTGGTCTCGTGCGTCGAGAATCGTATTTGGATTACCGCAACTCTGAGCCGAAAAGGGGCTCATGGGCGCATTCAGCGAGTAATGGCGGTTGACAGGGTGGGGCTGCTAATGGAATCTTGTCAGTTCCTGATTTGCGGGCGCGGATCCAACGGGCAACCCCTAATTCCCGCGCGAAGGGTAGGCGAGAGCCTCTACCCGCCGAAGGACTTCCGGGCTTGGGCTAACCGCCCAACCTGGCCAACGCCCCGACACGGCGAACTGCCGTGTAAGGGAGCGGGTGATTTATGTCGACATAAGGCACCCTCTCCCGACAAGAGTGCAGGCCCTAACCGGGCCATCTGCCAGGGTTTGGCATCAGGTGCCGGCAAGGGCCGGCAGCGGCATACCGCCGCACTCGACACCGCAGGATGTCCTGCGGATCGCACTCGAGACCTCCAGGGGAGAAATACAGTGGAACTGCTTTCCGGCGCAGATATGATCGCCCGCTTCTTGCAAGATGAGGGCATCGAATACATTTATGGTTACCCCGGCGGTGCAGCGCTGCATATTTACGATGCACTCTTCCGCCAGGACAAAGTGAAGCACATTCTGGTGCGTCACGAACAAGCGGCTACTCACGCCGCCGATGGCTATGCCCGTGCATCAGGCAAGCCCGGCTGCGTACTGGTTACCTCAGGCCCCGGTGCCACCAACGCCGTCACCGGCATCGCCACCGCCTACATGGACTCCATTCCCATGGTAGTGCTGTGTGGCCAGGTGGCAAGTCATCTGATCGGTGAAGACGCCTTCCAGGAAACCGATATCGTCGGCGTGACGCGGCCCATCGTGAAGCACAGCTTCTCGATTCGTCACCCGTCTGAAATCCCGGAAGTGCTCAAAAAGGCGTTTTATTTAGCCGCTACAGGGCGTCCGGGCCCGGTGGTGGTCGATATCCCAAAAGATATGACGGCTCCCACTGAGCGTTATGAGTACATCTATCCGAAAAAGGTCAAGATGCGCTCGTACAACCCCGTCACGCGTGGCCACACAGGGCAGATCAAAAAAGCCGTTGAGATGATACTCAAAGCCAAGCGCCCGGTGTTCTATACCGGTGGCGGCGTGGTCACGGGCAAAGCCAGCGAAGGCTTGACTGATCTGGTCGAGCAGTTGGGCTACCCGATTACCACCACGCTGATGGGCATTGGCGCGTATCCGCAAAGTGACCGGCAGTGTTTGGGTTGGCTGGGCATGCATGGCTCTTATGAGTCGAACATGGCCATGCACCACGCCGATCTGATCATTGCCATTGGGGCGCGCTTTGACGACCGCGTGACCAACAGCACATCGAAGTTCTGTCCCACAGCAAAGATCATTCACGTCGACGTTGATCCGAGCTCGATCTCTAAAACGGTGCGTGCCGATGTACCTATCGTGGGTCCGGCCTCCAGCGTTATCAATGAGATGATCAGTTTGGTGCAGGGGCATAAAATTGCCCATCCTGAAGCACTGACTGAGTGGTGGGAAAAGATTGATGGCTGGCGTGCCGACCGTGAAGGCAAGCTTTATGAGCCTTCCAAGGTGGGTGAAGCGCTTAAGCCACAGGAAGTTATTGAAGCGCTTTGTCGGGTAACCCGAGGCGAAGCCTACGTGACTACCGATGTTGGTCAGCACCAGATGTTCGCAGCGCAGTACTACAAGTTTGATAAACCCAACCGACTGATCACCTCAGGTGGTTTGGGCACCATGGGCTTTGGTTTCCCCGCCGCCATGGGTATCAAGCAGAACTACCCGGATGATGACGTAGTGTGCGTCACCGGTGAAGGAAGCTTCCAGATGATGATGCAGGAGCTCTCCACCTGTAAGCAGTACGGGGTGGGCGTTAAGATCGTCAACCTTAACAATGCGTCGTTGGGTATGGTACGTCAGTGGCAGGACTTGAACTATAAGTCACGCCACGCGCACTCCTATATGGAGTCGCTGCCGGACTTCCATATGCTGATTGAGGCGTATGGGTTTACCGCCATTACCGTCAATACCCTTGATGAATTGGAGCCTGCACTGGAGCGTGCGTTTGCTGATAAGCACGAGCTGGTCTTTCTTGACGTGAAGGTCGACCCTTTTGAGCACGTCTATCCGATGCAGGTGCCGTTAGGTGCCATGCGCGACATGCTGCTGTCTAAAACGGAGCGTACCTGATGCGTCATATCATCTCGATTCTGTTAGAAAACGAACCGGGTGCGCTGTCACGTGTAGTCGGGTTGTTCTCCCAGCGTAACTTCAACATCGAAACGCTTAACGTGGCGCCTACTGAAGACCCGTCGCTGTCGCGCTTAACGGTCACCACCATAGGCGATGACCGGGTCATCGAGCAGATCACCAAGCACCTCAATAAGCTGATCGATGTGGTTAAACTGGTGGATCTCACCGAAGGTAACCATATCGAGCGCGAGCTGATGTTGGTTAAAGTGAAAGCGCTAGGCGCGGCCCGCGATGAAGTGAAGCGCACGGTGGATATCTTCCGCGCGCAGATCGTCGACGTAACGCCAAGCCTGTATACCGTGCAGATCACCGGTGATGCGGGCAAGCTTGATGCTTTCCTTCAGGCCATGGCGCCGGTGGGTATTCTTGAGGTCGCCCGTACTGGGGTCTCGGGTATTGCCCGGGGCGATAAGGTGTTGTCGCTTTAAGCACGAAAGTACTTAGCCTTTACAGTCAGCACTTAAATGTAAACATAAGCGTCGCTTCTTTCCCGGAGCGGCGCTTTTTAGTTATTAACCTGTTAGCGCTCGCTGATGCAGACCGCGCAGGGTATCAATGCAGCAATTGGCTGGCTGAGTGGCACTCACCGTGTAGAATGAAAGCGACTACGGTTCCCGTGACTTCTCTTTTAATGGATGAAAACTATGACACAGGACGCTCGCGACCAAAAGCACTCAAACTCTGATCAGTCAAACCCAGGCCAGCCAGACTCGGCTCCGTCTGATAAAGCTGAGCAGCCAGACAGTGCTCATCAGTCAGAAGTGGGCGACAATGAAGATTTGGCGGCTGCCTTCTTGCGTGAAACCGAAGTAGTCGAAGAGGCCGTAGAGGACGGTAAAAAGATTCGCCGTCGAGGCATCTATTTGCTGCCCAACCTATTTACCACTTCGGCGCTTTTTGCCGGTTTTTTTGCAGTAGTGGCAGGCATTAATGGTGAGTTTACCTCGGCTGCCGTTGCGATCTTTATTGCCATGGTACTGGATGGCCTGGATGGCCGCGTCGCCCGTATGACCAATACGCAAAGTGAATTCGGCGCTGAGTACGACAGCTTGGCTGACATGGTCTCCTTTGGTATGGCGCCCGCTTTAGTTGCCTTTACCTGGATTCTTCAGGACATCGGTAAGACGGGGTGGGTAGTGGCCTTTCTCTATGTTGCCTGCGCGGCGCTTCGCCTTGCGCGCTTTAACGTACAAATTGGTAGTGTTGATAAAAAGTGGTTTATCGGTTTGCCGAGCCCTTCTGCAGCCGCGCTAGTGGCGGCTAGTGTATGGACGTTCCATAGCTTTGATGCTGATGCCTTTGGTTTCAAACTATTGATGTTAGTAGTAGTAGCTGCGGCGGGTGTGTTGATGGTGAGTAATATCCGTTACTACAGCTTCAAGGATCTCGATTTTAAAAAGCCGGTACCTTTTGTTGTGCTGCTAGCCATAGTGCTGGCGTTTGTGTTGATCTCGGTCGAGCCTTCAGTGATGCTGTTATTGCTGTTTGGTACCTACGTGGCTTCAGGCCCTGTATTAGCCGTTATGCGTAAGGCTAAAACGAGTAGATAGTACTTTTCTCCACTTTTTTGACAGTTATTTCAAAACAGCCCTTGCCAACCCGTCAGCGAATCCGTAAAGTACGCATCCGCTGCCGGGGACGCCAAGCGTTACCAGCGGTGAATGAAGGTGAAAACCTTCGGTTTGTCAGGAGGTTAGAGCAGGTTGTATCGCTCGCCTCGCTCGCTAAAAAAACAGCGATTGACAAACACCAGGAAATGCGTAGAATACGCCTTCCTCGCTGAGGCAAGCCAAGTCAACGGCAGCCCGGTTGCTTTCACAGCAACCTAACAGCGAAACAGCTCTTTAACAATTTGATCAGGTAATTCATGTGGGCGCTTGCTGATGTTGGTGACAAATCACCCAATATCAAGGCAAGCGACTCAAGCAATAAGGTTTTAAAGGATTCGTCCTTTGGGATCTGTTTTGAATGAATTCGTTTGAACCTTGAGCCAAGTTTGATCCGCTTTTGTTGCCTTCGGGTGACATGTAAGGATCACATAGATCTTAAACTGAAGAGTTTGATCATGGCTCAGATTGAACGCTGGCGGCAGGCCTAACACATGCAAGTCGAGCGGTAACAGGGGTAGCTTGCTACCCGCTGACGAGCGGCGGACGGGTGAGTAATGCATAGGAATCTGCCCGATAGTGGGGGATAACCTGGGGAAACCCAGGCTAATACCGCATACGTCCTACGGGAGAAAGGGGGCTCCGGCTCCCGCTATTGGATGAGCCTATGTCGGATTAGCTAGTTGGTGAGGTAATGGCTTACCAAGGCAACGATCCGTAGCTGGTCTGAGAGGATGATCAGCCACATCGGGACTGAGACACGGCCCGAACTCCTACGGGAGGCAGCAGTGGGGGATATTGGACAATGGGGGCAACCCTGATCCAGCCATGCCGCGTGTGTGAAGAAGGCCCTCGGGTTGTAAAGCACTTTCAGCGAGGAAGAACGCCTATCGGTTAATACCCGGTAGGAAAGACATCACTCGCAGAAGAAGCACCGGCTAACTCCGTGCCAGCAGCCGCGGTAATACGGAGGGTGCAAGCGTTAATCGGAATTACTGGGCGTAAAGCGCGCGTAGGTGGCTTGATAAGCCGGTTGTGAAAGCCCCGGGCTCAACCTGGGAACGGCATCCGGAACTGTCAGGCTAGAGTGCAGGAGAGGAAGGTAGAATTCCCGGTGTAGCGGTGAAATGCGTAGAGATCGGGAGGAATACCAGTGGCGAAGGCGGCCTTCTGGACTGACACTGACACTGAGGTGCGAAAGCGTGGGTAGCAAACAGGATTAGATACCCTGGTAGTCCACGCCGTAAACGATGTCGACCAGCCGTTGGGTGCCTAGAGCACTTTGTGGCGAAGTTAACGCGATAAGTCGACCGCCTGGGGAGTACGGCCGCAAGGTTAAAACTCAAATGAATTGACGGGGGCCCGCACAAGCGGTGGAGCATGTGGTTTAATTCGATGCAACGCGAAGAACCTTACCTACCCTTGACATCTACAGAAGCCGGAAGAGATTCTGGTGTGCCTTCGGGAACTGTAAGACAGGTGCTGCATGGCTGTCGTCAGCTCGTGTTGTGAAATGTTGGGTTAAGTCCCGTAACGAGCGCAACCCTTGTCCTTATTTGCCAGCGAGTAATGTCGGGAACTCTAAGGAGACTGCCGGTGACAAACCGGAGGAAGGTGGGGACGACGTCAAGTCATCATGGCCCTTACGGGTAGGGCTACACACGTGCTACAATGGCCGGTACAAAGGGCTGCGAGCTCGCGAGAGTCAGCGAATCCCTTAAAGCCGGTCTCAGTCCGGATCGGAGTCTGCAACTCGACTCCGTGAAGTCGGAATCGCTAGTAATCGTGAATCAGAATGTCACGGTGAATACGTTCCCGGGCCTTGTACACACCGCCCGTCACACCATGGGAGTGGACTGCACCAGAAGTGGTTAGCCTAACGCAAGAGGGCGATCACCACGGTGTGGTTCATGACTGGGGTGAAGTCGTAACAAGGTAGCCGTAGGGGAACCTGCGGCTGGATCACCTCCTTAAACGATGCGTCACAGTTAGTAAGCGTCCACAATGAATTACCTGATCAGAATACTGTTGATACGCAGTGATAAGTGGCTCTGTTTTTTTCACGTTAAAAAGAAAAAATAGCTTTTAAGGTCTTAAAGATCTTTTTCTTTTTTAATATGAAAGAACGCTTATCACTGCTTATAGCAGTCGCTCTTTAACAATGTATATCATGCTGACAAGAACACTTCGCAAGAAGTGGTCTTAAATTGTGATACGTCTCAAGCGTATCCGGCAAAATGAAACGTGATCATTGCGAGATGCCAGACTCCTTCGGGTTATAGGGTTAAGCAATGAAGCGCACACGGTGGATGCCTAGGCAGCCAGAGGCGATGAAAGACGTGGTAGCCTGCGATAAGGTTCGGTGAGGTGGCAACAACCTGTGACCCGGACATCTCTGAATGGGGAAACCCACTCATCACAAGATGAGTATCGTGCACTGAATACATAGGTGTACGAGGCGAACCAGGGGAACTGAAACATCTAAGTACCCTGAGGAAAAGAAATCAACCGAGATTCCCCTAGTAGCGGCGAGCGAACGGGGACCAGCCCTTAAGCATGAGACTGATTAGGCGAACACGCTGGGAAGCGTGGCCGTAGCGGGTGATAGCCCCGTAGTCGAAAATCTGATCATGTGAAATCGAGTAGGTCGGGGCACGAGAAACCTTGACTGAAGACGGGGGGACCATCCTCCAAGGCTAAATACTCCTGGCTGACCGATAGTGAACCAGTACCGTGAGGGAAAGGCGAAAAGAACCCCGGAGAGGGGAGTGAAATAGATCCTGAAACCGTGTGCGTACAAGCAGTCGGAGCCCACTTGTTGGGTGACGGCGTACCTTTTGTATAATGGGTCAGCGACTTATATTCAGTGGCGAGGTTAACCGTATAGGGGAGCCGTAGGGAAACCGAGTCTTAACTGGGCGACACAGTCGCTGGATATAGACCCGAAACCGAGCGATCTATCCATGAGCAGGGTGAAGATTGAGTAACATCAATTGGAGGCCCGAACCAGGATCTGTTGAAAAAGATTTGGATGACTTGTGGATCGGAGTGAAAGGCTAATCAAGCTCGGAGATAGCTGGTTCTCCTCGAAAGCTATTTAGGTAGCGCCTCACGTAGTACCGCCGGGGGTAGAGCACTGTTTCGGCTAGGGGGTCATCCCGACTTACCAACCCGAGGCAAACTCCGAATACCGGTGAGTAGCGCGTGGGAGACACACGGCGGGTGCTAACGTCCGTCGTGAAAAGGGAAACAACCCAGACCGTCAGCTAAGGTCCCGAAATCCTGGTTAAGTGGGAAACGATGTGGGAAGGCTCAGACAGCTAGGAGGTTGGCTTAGAAGCAGCCATCCTTTAAAGAAAGCGTAATAGCTCACTAGTCGAGTCGGCCTGCGCGGAAGATGTAACGGGGCTAAACCAGGTACCGAAGCTACGGGTTCATCCATTAGGATGAGCGGTAGAGGAGCGTCGTGTAAGCCAATGAAGGTGAATTGAGAAGTTCGCTGGAGGTATCACGAGTGCGAATGCTGACATGAGTAACGATAAAGGGCGTGAAAAACGCCCTCGCCGGAAGACCAAGGGTTTCTGTTCGACGCTAATCGGAGCAGAGTGAGTCGGCCCCTAAGGCGAGGCCGAAAGGCGTAGTCGATGGGAAACGGGTCAATATTCCCGTACCGGACATGGTTGCGATGGGGGGACGAAGAAGGCTAGGTGAGCCAGGCGTTGGTAGTCCTGGTGAAAGTGAGTAGGCCGAGACCTTAGGTAAATCCGGGGTCTTAAAGCCGAGACACGAGACGAACTGACCACGGTCAGGAAGTCACTGATGCCACGCTTCCAGGAAAAGCCTCTAAGCTTCAGATCATGTGCGACCGTACCCCAAACCGACACAGGTGGTCAGGGTGAGAATCCCAAGGCGCTTGAGAGAACTCGGGTGAAGGAACTAGGCAAAATGGTGCCGTAACTTCGGGAGAAGGCACGCCGGCATAGGGTGAAGAGACTTGCTCTCCTAGCCCGAACCGGTCGAAGATACCAGGTGGCTGCAACTGTTTATTAAAAACACAGCACTCTGCTAACGCGCAAGCGGACGTATAGGGTGTGACGCCTGCCCGGTGCCGGAAGGTTAAATGATGGTGTTAGCCGCAAGGCGAAGCTCTTGATTGAAGCCCCGGTAAACGGCGGCCGTAACTATAACGGTCCTAAGGTAGCGAAATTCCTTGTCGGGTAAGTTCCGACCTGCACGAATGGCGTAATGATGGCCACGCTGTCTCCACCCGAGACTCAGTGAAATTGAAATCGCCGTGAAGATGCGGTGTACCCGCGGCTAGACGGAAAGACCCCGTGAACCTTTACTATAGCTTCACACTGGACGCTGATGTTGCCTGTGTAGGATAGCTGGGAGGCTTTGAACTTTGGACGCCAGTTCGAAGGGAGCCAACCTTGAAATACCAGCCTGGCATCATTGGCGTTCTCACTCAGGTCCGTTATCCGGATCGAGGACAGTGTGTGGTGGGTAGTTTGACTGGGGCGGTCTCCTCCTAAAGAGTAACGGAGGAGCACGAAGGTACCCTCAGCACGGTCGGACATCGTGCATTGAGTGCAAGAGCATAAGGGTGCTTGACTGCGAGACAGACACGTCGAGCAGGTGCGAAAGCAGGTTCTAGTGATCCGGTGGTTCTGTATGGAAGGGCCATCGCTCAACGGATAAAAGGTACTCCGGGGATAACAGGCTGATACCGCCCAAGAGTTCACATCGACGGCGGTGTTTGGCACCTCGATGTCGGCTCATCACATCCTGGGGCTGAAGTCGGTCCCAAGGGTATGGCTGTTCGCCATTTAAAGTGGTACGCGAGCTGGGTTTAGAACGTCGTGAGACAGTTCGGTCCCTATCTGCCGTGGGCGTTGGATGTTTGAGAAGGGCTGCTCCTAGTACGAGAGGACCGGAGTGGACGACCCTCTGGTGTTCCGGTTGTCACGCCAGTGGCATTGCCGGGTAGCTATGGTCGGACGGGATAACCGCTGAAAGCATCTAAGCGGGAAGCCCCCTTCAAGATGAGACATCCCTGAGGCCTAGAGCCTCCTGAAGGGCCCAGCGAGACCAGCTGGTTGATAGGCACGGTGTGGAAGCGCTGCAAGGCGTTGAGCTAACGTGTACTAATGGCCCGTGAGGCTTGACCCTATAACACCCAAGGGGTCTGGTCGCGATGATGACGTCAATGAAAACCGGATACGCAGCGTGTGGCCCAAGCGACATAACGCCAGGGCGGCAGGCAATGAGACGATCACAAGATAGCAAAAACGCTAGTCAGCATGATGTACATTAACAGTTACGCCTGACGACCATAGCACGCGTGAACCACCTGATCCCTTGCCGAACTCAGAAGTGAAACCGCTTAGCGCCGATGGTAGTGTGGGGTCTCCCCATGCGAGAGTAGGTCATCGTCAGGCACTTATTTCGCAAAAAACCCAGCCAACCGGCTGGGTTTTTTGTTTGCGCGAAAGAAAAAAACGAGGGGTCTCCCCATGGAGAGTCCCGGAGCGCTGGCCGCCGGATGGCCGGCCCGATCATCGTCAGGCACTTATACGAAAAAATCCCCCAGGGCTGATGCCTTGGGGGATGTTTTTGCGTGAGGGGGAGGTTGTGAGGGGTAAATAGTAAGGAGTAAAGGGTGTGAGCTGCCAGCAAGGCTCTCCTCACTCCTTACACCCCTCACCCTTTACTAGAGAAGCATCTCTAACGCTTCAATCAGGCTATCCATCTCATCATCGGTGCCGATGGTGATACGGAGGAAGTTGTTAAGGTCTGAGGTATTAAAATGGCGCACCAGAATGCCCCGCTCGCGTAGGCCAGCAAATAGCTGCGCGCCTTCGTGGTTAGGGTGCTGGGCGAGCACAAAGTTAGCCTTAGAGGGCAACACTTCAAAGCCCAACGCTTCAAGGCGCCGGCGAGTGCGTTCACGGGTGGTAATAACACGCTCGCGGCAGGCTTCAAAATGCTCGACATCTTTGAGTGCGGCGATGCCTACTAAGCTTGCCAAACTATCCACTGGAAAAGAGTTAAAGGAGTCTTTTACCCGCAACAGGCCATCGATCAACTCCTCTGAGCCCACCGCATAGCCTAGCCGCAAGCCTGCCAAACTGCGTGATTTAGAAAACGTACCGGTGACGAGAAGGTTAGGGTAGCGATCAATCAGCGCAACAGCACTCTCTGCGCCGAAATCGACATACGCCTCGTCCACAAGCACTACTCGATCAGTGACGCGCTTTAACAGCGCCTCGATAGTCGCAAGCGAATGCGCGTGGCCAGTAGGGGCGTTGGGGTTAGCGAAAATAACGCCGCTGCGGCTAGTATCCGCTCCAAGCGCATCAATATCGACTTCCCACTGCTTATTGAGCGGATGCTTTCGCAGCTCAACGCCATAAAGGTTGGCGTAAACGGGGTAGAAACTATAGGTGATCGTGGGTACGTCTAGTGGTGCGCCATGGCGGAAAAATGCCTGAAAGGCAAACGCCAGCACCTCATCGGAACCATTACCGACAAACACTTGGCCACTCGCTACCTGAAACGTCTCCGCTAACGCTTCACGCAGCGCTGCAGAGGTTGGGTCAGGGTAGAGGCGTAGATGATCGGTCGCGTAGTCACGCAGTGCCTCACCGACACCTGGCGCAGGTGGGTAAGGGTTTTCATTGGTATTGAGCTTTACAAGCTGCTCGCGTGGCTGCTCGCCGGGCACGTAAGGCGTAAGTTCGCGAACGGCCGGACTCCAGTATTGGCTCATGTGGGTAACCTGATTATCCTAGCAAGGTACACCATGGTCGCTTGAAGGCTAACTAAGCGCAAGCATTCGCATCACTAGGGGTGTGCGTCGCACCTTGTAGCGGTTATGCTGTCATAAGTGCGCGTAAATAAATGTGATGTCCAACACGAGATTAAGGAGACACTCTATGCAACTTAAGAGTTTGCTGGCCGGTTCGGCCATGTTGGCACTGCTGGCTGGCTGTGCAAGCAGCCCCATGGAGCAGCAGCAAGAAGAGGCAGCTGCCGCACAGCAAAATTACCAAGGTTCATTACCTTGCCGCAATTGCGATGGTATCGATCTGGATGTCACGATGGTGGGTGAAGAGATGAGCGCGGCTGAAGAGCGTACCTTCACACTGAACGCTTCTTACCGTAACCACCCTCAAACACCGCCGGATGAAAACTACGCGGGTAACTGGGAAGTGCTAACCGGTACGCCTTCCGATCCGGACGCCACTGTTTACGAACTGACGCCAGATGGCGATGGTCAAATCTACTACTTCATGCGTATTGATGAGAGCACGTTGGAGTTGATTGACCCAGAGCGTCGCCGCTTTGAAAATGGTGAAATGCTGCAGCTAAAGCGTCAATAAGACGTTAGCCAGTAGTACAAAAGGCGGCCACTGGCCGCCTTTTGTGTTTGCTGGCACTCATGAATATAAAGTACGCGACAGTAAGTGATGAATACTAGCGGCAGCCAAGCGTAAGTTGCCACTTAGTGACAGCAACAGTAGGAGTGTAATGGCAGTGGCCAAAGCCAAAAGCGCCTTTGTGTGTACCGAGTGCGGCGCCGAATACCGTAAGTGGCAGGGGCAATGTAGCAGTTGCCAAGAGTGGAACACGCTTAGTGAAGTGCACTTGGCGAGCGCTCGCCCTGGCGGCGGCGCAGCCCCCGGTCGATCTGGTTACGCGGGTGATCTGTCACGCGAAGTGATCGACCTGGGCAATGTGGATCTTAGCGAAGTACCCCGCATGAGCTCCACTTTCGCAGAGTTTGATCGCGTGCTGGGCGGTGGGCTTGTGCCCGGCTCGGCGGTGCTTTTGGGTGGCAATCCTGGCGCGGGTAAATCGACCCTGCTATTGCAAACGGCCTGCAAGTTGGCCCAGCAGCGGCGTATCCTCTATGTAACCGGTGAGGAGTCGCTCTCCCAGGTAGCGATGCGTGCGCACCGCCTACAGTTGCCTACCAATGGCTTGAAAATGTTGGCCGAGACCAGCGTGGAAACCATCTTGGCGGTGTCTGAGCGGGAGAAGCCAGAGATTCTGGTGATTGACTCCATCCAAACCATGCATCTGGAAGATATCAGTTCTGCACCCGGTGGCGTTGCCCAGGTGCGCGAGTCAGCCGCGGCGCTAACGCGCTTCGCCAAAAAGACTAATACGGTTTTGCTACTGGTAGGCCACGTCACTAAGGACGGTTCGCTGGCGGGCCCTAAAGTGCTTGAGCATATGATTGATGCCTCGCTGCTATTAGAGGGGGGCGCCGACTCACGCTTTCGTACCCTGCGAGGGCAGAAAAACCGCTTTGGCGCCGTCAACGAGCTAGGTGTTTTCGCCATGCTTGAACAGGGCCTTAAAGAAGTTAAAAACCCCAGCGCAATCTTTCTTTCTCGCCAGGAGGAGCAGGCGCCAGGTAGTTTAGTCATGGTGGTCTGGGAAGGCACACGGCCGATTCTGGTGGAGGTACAGGCGCTGGTGGATGAGTCCGCGCTGGGTAACCCTCGCCGTGTCGCCGTCGGCGTTGATCAAAACCGCCTGGCTATGCTGCTGGCAGTACTTAATCGCCACGGTGGATTGTTTACCGGTGACCAGGATGTGTTCTTGAATGTCGTCGGCGGTGTCAAAGTGCTCGAAACCAGCGCCGACTTGGCGGTGTTGCTAGCCGTGGTTTCTAGCCTGCAAAATCGCGCGCTACCCAAAGAGCTAGTGGTGTTTGGTGAGGTTGGGCTATCGGGCGAGATACGCCCGGTGCCCAGTGGTCAAGAACGCATTGCCGAAGCGGCCAAGCACGGTTTTCTCCGCGCCATTGTACCGCGCGCTAACGCACCCAAGCAGGCGCCTAAGGGTATGGAAGTGATCGCTGTTGATAAACTCAGCGATGCGCTGGACGCCCTGTAGCCTGGACGATACTGGGTTAAACTGATGATATTCCCCAAGTGCCAAGGAGAGACACGATGAGTTCGATTCGCTTGACCCAATATAGCCACGGCGCGGGCTGTGGCTGCAAAATCGCCCCAGACGTGCTGGATGGCATTCTTGCCAAGGCGGGGCCAGCGGCGGGCCATAAGCGGCTTATCGTCGGCAATCAGGGACGCGAAGATGCGGCTGTCTACGATCTGGGCGATGGGCGGGGCATGATTGCCACCACGGACTTCTTTATGCCCATTGTCGATGATCCCTTCGATTTTGGCCGTATCGCGGCGACCAATGCCATCAGCGATGTTTACGCCATGGGCGGCACGCCGGTGATGGCATTGGGTATTCTTGGTTGGCCGCTGGATAAGCTAAGCGCTGAAGTGGCTGGTGACGTAATGGCCGGCGCCCAGGCGGTATGTCGCGAATTAGGCGTTGCCCTGGCGGGCGGTCACTCCATTGATGCGCCCGAGCCGATTTTCGGACTCGCGGTAAACGGCTTAGTCGACCTGGATAAGCTCAAGCTAAACAGCACCGCCAAGCCGGGTGATCTACTGTTTTTAACCAAGCCGTTAGGCGTGGGCATGCTAACCACAGCAGAGAAACGTGGCTTGCTGGAAATGGGCCACCATGGTCTTGCCCGTGAAACGATGCTCAAGCCCAATAGTATTGGTGTGAAGCTTGCCAATGTAAAAGGGGTGAATGCCATGACTGATGTCACCGGTTTTGGATTGGCGGGCCACCTTGCTGAAATGTGCCAGGCCAGTAACGTCATGGCCCAGATTGATTTCCGTAAGTTGCCTCGTCTGGCCGAGGCAGAGTCCTACCGCCGCCAAGGCGCTGTGCCCGGTGGTACGCTGCGCAATCGTGATGCGCTGGGGGAAAGCCTGCCGGCCATGGATGAAGCCCACTGGCAGTGGTTGTGTGACCCCCAGACTTCCGGCGGCCTGCTGCTCAGCGTTGACCCCGCCTGGGAGGATGACGTTGAGCGTATTGGTCGCGAATTCGGCCTGTCGTTACAGTCATTCGGCGTCATGAAGGCGCGCCAGGGTAAAGTCTCCATCGAGGTGGTCGGGTGACACTGGCCACAACTCCAGCCACCACACCGGCGGTATTGGGTTTAATTAGAGAAGAGCGACCGCTAATAGATGTGCGCGCCCCGGTGGAGTTTGCCCAGGGCGCGCTGCCCGGTGCCGTCAATCTGCCCTTAATGGTCGATGACGAGCGTCATCAGGTGGGCATCGCTTATAAGAAGCATGGTCAAGCCGCGGCGATTGAGCTAGGTGAGCGTTTAGTCAGCGGCGAGGTCAAGCAGGCTCGGGTCGCAGCGTGGCAGAAGTACTTAGCCGAATACCCAGATGCATTGATTTACTGCTTTCGCGGTGGACTGCGCTCGCAAATTGCTCAGCAGTGGCTGGAAGAGGCCGGTATCTCCAGGCCACGGCTGGAGGGTGGCTGGAAGGCTATGCGCCAAGCGCTCTGTGAGCGCATTGATACGGCCGCGCTTCAGCCAATGCTGGTTGTTGCCGGGCTCACCGGGTGTGCAAAAACAGCGCTGATTAATCAGCTCGATAATGGCGTCGACCTGGAAGCTTATGCGCACCACAAAGGTTCTGCTTTTGGACGCAGACCTGAAGAGCCTGCTACTCAAATCAACTTTGAGCATGCGCTGGCCAAGCGGCTAATCGGGCTGATGGAAGGGCTGGTCATCGAAGATGAGTCCCGTCAGATTGGCAGCGCCAATATTCCCTTGAACTTCTGGCGGGCGCAGCAGCAAGCGCCGCGGGTGCGTATCGAAATGCCGCTGGATTGGCGCCTTGTTCAGATTCAGCAGGACTATATTATTGACCTGGAGCAGGCCTATGCCGCTCGTCATGGGGCCTACCAGGGCTGGCAATTAATGCAGGCGCAGTTAAGTAATTCCCTTATCCGACTAGGAAAACGCTTGGGTAACGCGCGCCTTCAGCGCTTACAGCGGCTGCAGGCGCTGGCATTCAAAGAGCATGCCCAGGGCAACCCCCAAGCCCATGAAGCCTGGCTTGCGCCGCTGCTCACCGAGTACTACGACCCGCTCTACCGCTACCATTTAGAGAAGCAGCGCGACGCTGCGCCGCCAGAGATTCATGTGGGCGATTGGGATAGCTGCCTAGAGGCCGCCAGGCAGTGGAACCGCTGACGGCCTTATAGCTTGTACTGTTACGCTGCTTTAAGCCACTGGGTCATCAGTCGGTCGAGCTGTGGCGCGAGGTGAATAAAGCGGTTGGGGTCTTCTAATATTTGGGCCGCATCCTGAACATAGCGGGTAGTGGAAGGTGATGCTCCAGGCCACTCGGCTGTGCCCAGTAGCTGTTTCACGCTAGCCGCAGTGGCTTCCAGGTGGCACAGCAGGCCGATGACACGACCTCTGTCCCATGCAAACCCTTGCAGCGGTGCAGCTTCGCTACCGCCTAGGGGCAGCGCATCGTCGGGTAAACTGAAGACATAGCGATGCCACATAAAAGCGCTGAATGTTTCGGGTAAATCCAGCAAGCTTTCCGGCGCTAGGGTGACTGTATGCCAGCCTGTTTCAGTATAGGTACCAGGCGCTACCACCGAGCCCAGTGCCTGGGCTATCCAGTGGGCGCCTACGCCAATACCCAACAGCGGTTTTTGGCCATCCAAATAGCGGTTGATGAGCTTATCTTCGGCTTTAAACCACGCCGGAGGATGGCTGAGTAGCTCTTCTGGGCCATCAAGTATAATCAGTGCATCAGACTCGTTTGGGCGGGGCGTTAGCTCGCCTGCGTAGAGATGAAAAACGGTGTAACTATGGCCCATACTGGTTAGCCAATCGGTTAAACGGGCGGGGCCATGGTCAGGGCCGTGCTGTAGCAGATGAATATGCATGGTAATCTCCTCGCCGGCCGTACAATCATCAAAGCGCTGGGGATCGCCCCAAGCGTAGAGAGACGATAACGTACCCGCTAACTTTCACCAATATCCCACGTCAAGCGATCCAGGAAATCAGTATGGTGTCGAAACCCCAGGGCTTTTACCAACGGTTACAAGAACTCCCACTACCTGCCCAGCAAGCCTTCATGGCGGCGTTGTGTGAGCGTTTGCTGCCTAACTATATGCTTTATCAGCAAACCACCGGCCAGGGTGATAGCCATACGCTAGGCACCGTGCTGAGTTTGGTCTGGGAGCGGCTTAATGTGCCCAATGCCAGTATCGACTTTGCCCGCCAAGCGGAAAAGCTAGCCGAGTGTGAGCCGCCCGAAGAGGATGACAGCTTTGGTGCCCGGCGCGCCCTGGATGCAGTAGTGTCGGTCTCAGCGCTGCTGGACACCCTGCAAGGCGACTCCCCAGAGGCCGTGCTGGATGTTAGCCGCACATCCCGAGCGGGCGTACGCGCTTTTATAGAGCTTACTGAAGGCGAGGTTGACGCGCAGAAGCTAGCGCTGATTATTCGCGACCATCCGTTGATGGACGACGAAAACGATTTTCAGGATGCCGTATTGGAAGCCGTCAGCGAACCGCTGGATAAGGCGTCGCTGAAAGAGGTGCGTGAATTAGGTCGCAATGGTGGCATCAGCAATCTGGGTTTATCGCTAGACGACGTTGAGGAGTAGCGACTAAAAGCGCACCCCTGCGGTTATCATCATGCCTGCGGTGCCGAAAATGATCAGGTCTGATTCAAACCGGCCCCATTGCACACCGATACTGGGGAGTGCGGCCGGGGCGATTTCCAAGTGATTGAGCGGAATTTTGTCGCGATACTCGCCTTTATAGCCGCGCAGGAGTCCGCCAGTGAGTTTGGCGCGCACGTTTATCCCCTGATCGGTTTGCCAAAGAGGGAACTCCCGCCCCGCATAGAAGTACCAACAGGGCTGATCGAAGGAGTTTTTGAACCAAGCCCCGCCCGCTAACCAGTGATTCGGATTATGCAGTTCAATGCTAACCAGGTCTTGTTGGTTAGTGTGTTCCGGGTCGGGGCTGAAGTGGCGGGTATAAAGGCTGGTTTGCACCAGGGTGTGATCCCACTCCAACGACGGTGGCCAATCAGGTAGCGAGAATGCGGTAGCAGGCATACTAAACAGCAAGCCTGCTAGCCATCCCATCCATGGATGTGAGCGAAACATTCGAAGCTCCTGGTTGATAGAGGGCATTTTAAAGCCGCATTTCGATACCGCGTTCGGCCATATAGCGCTTAGCTTCAGGGATGGTGTATTCGCCAAAATGGAAAATACTGGCGGCCAGCACTGCATCGGCACCACCTTTGAGTACGCCATCCACCAGGTGATCCAGGTTGCCCACACCGCCTGAGGCTATCACCGGAACGCTCACCGCTTCGGAAATCGCGTGGGTCACGCCCAGGTCAAAGCCAATCTTGGTGCCGTCGCGATCCATGCTGGTGAGCAGTAGTTCGCCCGCCCCGAACTCAACCATCTTCTTCGCCCATTCAACGGCGTCAAGGCCTGTTGGGCGGCGGCCGCCGTGAGTGAAAATCTCCCAGCGGGGCGTTTCACCCTCTTCAGAGACCCGCTTGGCGTCAATGGCCACCACAATGCACTGGCTACCAAAACGCTCGGCGGCTTCGCGCACAAACTCAGGGTTGTTGACCGCCGCGGTGTTGATCGAGACTTTGTCTGCCCCGGCGTTCAGCATAGTGCGAATGTCGTCACAGCTGCGAATGCCGCCGCCGACGGTTAGCGGAATAAACACTTCGCCAGCAATGCGTTCAACCATCTCCACCGTCGTGTCGCGGTCTTCGTGGCTAGCGGTAATGTCGAGAAAGGTGATTTCATCGGCGCCCTGCTGGTTATAGCGCTGGGCAATCTCCACCGGATCACCGGCATCGCGAATACCGACAAAATTAACGCCTTTGACCACGCGCCCGGCGTCTACGTCCAGGCAGGGGATAATGCGTTTGGTAAGGCTCATGAACTGCCTCCCGTCAGTTGGTCGCTCAGCCGCTGAGCTTCGGCAACATCCAGGCTGCCTTCGTAAATTGCCCGACCGGTAATAGCGCCCAGGATACCGCTATCAGCAACCTCGCAGAGTGCTTTGATATCGTCCAGGTTGGTCACTCCACCGGAGGCAATCACCGGCAAACCGCCTTCGCGAGCAAGCGCCGCGGTGGCTTCCACATTGACGCCTTGCATCATGCCGTCGCGGGCAATGTCGGTGTAGACAATGCTGGAGACGCCGTCGTTGGCGAAACGCTTGGCAAGCTCAGTGGCTTTTACCGTGGAGACCTCTGCCCAGCCGTCGGTGGCGACATAGCCATCTTTGGCATCAAGTCCAACGATCACATGGCCGGGAAAAGCGCGGCACATCTCGCCCACAAAAGCGGGTTCTTTAACTGCCTTGGTGCCGATAATCACATAAGAGACACCGGCGCTTAAGTAGTGCTCGATGGTTTCCGCACTGCGAATACCGCCACCAATTTGAATCGGCAGATCCGGGTAAGCGCGGGCGATAGCCGTCACGGCGTCACCGTTCACCGGTTTGCCTTCAAAGGCGCCGTTCAAATCTACTAGGTGCAGGCGACGGGCGCCTGCTTCTACCCAGCGCGCCGCCATGGCCACCGGGTCATCGCCGTAAGACGTCGCGTCTTCCATGCGGCCCTGCTTCAATCGGACACACTGGCCGTCTTTGAGATCAATAGCGGGAATTACCAACATACAAAATCCTCTCAGGGCGTCCAGGTGACAAAGTTTTCAAGCAGGCGAAGGCCCGCGCGGGAGCTTTTTTCGGGGTGAAACTGCACCGCGAAGGTCGCGTCACGGCCAATGGCTACGTGGGCGGTTACCTTGCCGTATTGGGTCGTACCAAATACTTGTGCATCGTCATCGGCATTAACGTAGTAGCTATGCACGAAGTAGAAGTGTTCGCGATTATCAATACCTGCCCAGAGTGGGTGTTCATGGTGCTGCTCTACCACGTTCCAGCCCATGTGCGGTACTTTCAAACGCTGCTCGTGGGCGTCGCGCATATCGCCAGGAAAACGATCTACACTGCCTTTAAAGAAACCCAGGCACTCTACGCCGCCATTCTCTTCGCTGCGCTCCAGTAGCATCTGCTGGCCCACGCAGATACCCAGCAGCGGTTTGGCCTGGCGGGTTAAGATATCCTCCACCAGCCCGCGTAATTCGGTGCGCTCAAGTTCGCCAACGCAGTCACGAATGGCCCCTTGGCCCGGTAGCACTAAACGTGTTGCGCCGAGGATACGGCGCGGGTCGCGGGTAATGACGACATTCTCATGGGTCACATGCTCCAGCGCTTTGGCTACAGAATGAAGATTGCCCATTCCATAGTCGATCACAGCAATGGTCATGAAGCGCTCCTTGGAGAAGTGGACAAAATAGGGCTAACGGCACAGCCCGTGGCATCGCGCAGGCTACAGCGCAGCATCATAAGCTCCCTTTGGTGGAGGGCATTTGGCCTGCCATGCGCGGGTCTTCCATCACGGCCATGCGGAGTGCTCTACCAAAGGCCTTGAAGATCGTTTCTGCCTGATGGTGAGCATTAAAGCCTTTGATGTTGTCGATATGCAGCGTCACGCGGGCGTGATTGACAAAGCCCTGGAAAAACTCCCAGAACAACTGAGTGTCCAGGCTACCGATAGTGTCGCGGGTGAATTCAACATCCATAAACAGACCTGGCCGACCGGAAAAGTCGATCACTACCCGGGAGAGTGCTTCATCAAGAGGAACATAGGCGTGACCATAACGGTAAATGCCGCGTTTATCGCCAATTGCTTCAAAAAAAGCTTGGCCTAGCGTAATACCCAGGTCTTCTACGGTATGGTGGTCGTCAATATGCAGGTCGCCAGTGGCATTGATGTCGAGATCGATCATCCCGTGGCGAGCAACTTGATCAAGCATATGATCCAGGAACGGAACGCCGGTTTGGCAGCTAAGATGGCCTTCGCCGTCGAGATTGACGCTGACCTTGATCTGCGTTTCGTTGGTGTCACGGCTAACCGTGGCAATACGCGCTGACATGTTGCATCTCCTGCGCTGAAGCGCACTCTGAGGGATGGCTGGTGGCGATCATCAACTTACCACTGATTTGATCGGCCTGTGGCGAAGCGACCATTATAGTGAATCGGCGCCCTCATCCGCTACAATGCGCGAAATGTAGCCGCAATCAATTGCGGCAGAAATAGCAGCCAGGCTGCTTTGGCGAAGAGGATTTCACCATGCCGGTGACACTGCACCATGTCGACCAGGCCCGTTGGGAAGCCGATGAGCAGGTGCGCCTTGATCTTATGCGCATCTATCAGGATGCGCCCCAAGAGCGTATGCCCACCCCAACGGTTGAGCCATTTATTGAGCAACATTTTGCAGGCCAGCACTTTTTTGCCTGCGCACTCTTCAACGATCGGCTGCTGGGGGCCGTCGCCGTTCAGGAGGGCGCAGACCGGGCGTGGTGGCTATCTGAGCTCTGCGTGCGCAAAACCACCCGTCGCCGTGGTGTCGGTTCGCGCTTGATGGCGCTGCTTGGCGAGCAAGCCAAGCAGGAAGGCCGTGTCCTGCGCATCGAAACGTCCACTTTACCACTGGCCGACCGCGTGCTGCTCTCCAAGCTAGGTTACCGGCCAATGGCCAATCCAGAAACGCCGGCAGCGGGTATGCCCGCTACCAGCGATTTTGTTGAGTTAGACCCACAAGGGAAAGGGTAATGAAACAGCTATTACGTATCTTGCTGGCAGCGGTCGGCATTCTCGCCATCGTTGCGGTCGCCGCCGTGGTCTATGTGACCACCTTTCTGGATCCAGAAGACTTCAAGCCCCGTTTAACTGCTGTCGTGGAAGAGCAAACGGGACTCAACTTGGCGTTGGAAGGCCCAATTACCTGGTCATTCTACCCGCGTATCGGTGTCAGTGTAGAGAAAGCCCGCGCCTGGTTGCCCGAGCAGACTGAAGAGAGTGCCGCCTTTGCCGCTATTGACCGCGCCGAGGTGAGCGTGGCATTCGGCCCGCTACTGCGCGGGGAAATTGCCGTTGACGGCCTAACTCTGGACGGTATGCGCCTTAACTTAGAGCGCGATGAACAGGGTGAGGGTAACTGGGAGCCCTTGTTAGAGCGCCTCTCTGAGCATAATGAAAGCGCGGCTGAAACGGTGCTGGCGCCCGCCAGTGCTGGCCCCAATGCGGACGCCGGTAGCTTAGCCGTGGTGTTGAGTATTGCCAGCGTTGAAGTGAAAAACGCCGACATTCGCTTCCGCGATGCGCAAACCCAAGCACTGTGGCGTATGCAGCAACTGAATATCTCGGGTAGCAACGTTAACCCGCTGCGTGCCTTTCCGCTGAAGGCTATGTTCACACTGACCAAGCATAATCGGCTCGATGCCGAGGTATTGGAGCGTGCCCCTGATCTGACCAGCGATATCAATCTTGAAACACGCGTGCGGCTTGGGTTGGCAGATAAGCTTTTCGCCCTGGAAAATATGGCACTGACCACTCGAACCACCAAGGGGGCAGAGAGCGAGCCACAGCAGCTAAGCTTGAAGGCCGCCGAACTGGTTGCCCGTATGGGCGAGCAGCAGCTCACCATTAAAGAGGGGCTGCTCGAAACGGGCCTGCGTAATGCGGATAACTGGCAGGGCAGCTTGGCGTTGGCGCTCGCCTTTGGCCTGGAGGGCGACTGGCAGGCACAAACGGCGCAGTTGAAAGACTTGCAGCTTACCGGGCCGGATGGCTTAAGGGTGAGCGGCCACCTTAATATTGAGCAGTTGCGCGATGCTCCCCGTTATCGTGGTCAGCTAACCGCTGCCCCCTTTACGCTACGCCCCTGGCTTGCCCGTGCTGGCGTTACCCTAACCACCGCGGGCGAGGCTGCGCTCAGCGATGTAGCCATGACCAGTCCTATCGAAGGTGATGCCGAGCAATTCTCTTTGCCTAGCCTCTCGTTGGTCGTCGACGACAGCACCTTTACCGGCGAGCTGACGGCGGCGCTGAATGGCTCACGCCTGGCGTTTGATTTAGCCGGTGACCAACTAGACCTTGATCGCTATCTACCCGGTGAGGCCACCGCCAAACAGGCGAGTCGCGGTTTACTGCGTAAAGCTTTTGCTCAGGAAAACAACACACTAGTGCCGCAATCATTACTCAGCGGGTTGGCGCTAGAGGGCGACCTGAGTGTCGATACGCTTATTTTTGCGGGCCTGACCTTCAACAATCCACGCTTGCAACTGCGTGGCGACGACGGCGTTCATCGGCTAACGGCGTTTGAGTCAGGCTTCTACGAGGGTGAACTCCGCGCGACCGGCCAGGTTGATGCTACGGATTCCATCCTTGAGTGGGCGCTATCGCCGACTATTAACAACGTTCAGGTGGCGCCGTTGATTGAAGCGATCAGTGAAAAAGAGGAAGCATCACCACTGCGCGGTCGCTTTAATTTAACCGGGGATGTCACCAGTCAGGGCAATACCCGTGAAGCGCTTATCGGCAACCTCAATGGCGCGCTTAATGCTCGTCTAAACGAAGGCGCCATTTTAAATACCAACATTTCCAAGCAGATGTGTGAACTGGTTGCCCAGTTAGAGGGGCAGGGCACTTTGCGGGATTGGCACACCGATACGCGCTTTGAGCGTTTTGATGCTACCTTCCAAATCAGTAACGGCTTAGTGGAGAGTGACGACCTGCTGATTACCCTGCCCGGCATCGATGTGCGTGGAGAAGGTGAACTGGATCTCGCCAGCTTGAACTTTGATACCCGTGCTAATGCTCGTTTGGTCGACACCGCTGACGCGGCCTGTGAAGTTAACCCGCGCCTGGAACAACTGCCGCTGCCCGTACGCTGTGAAGGTAATCTTGGCGATGAACGCACCGAGTGGTGCCGGTTCGACCGTGAGATGTTCCAGACCGCCGTGGTTGACCTGCTGCGTAACGAGGCGGGTGATCGTGTTAATGAAGAGCTGGAGGAGCGTCTAGGCGACTCTTTAGATGAGCTAGATGAACGCCTTGGCGAAGGCGCTGCTCAAGAGCTTCGCGATGGCCTACGCAGTCTGTTTAACTGAGCATCGACGCAGGATGTAAAGTGACGCATTTATCGAAACAGTAAGTGCTGCGCCGGCCTAAACGCCGGCGCTTTTTTATATTGGCACTGGTGTATGCCCATTGCTGTTTCATATACCCATTTCTGTTTAAGGAGCGTGCATGGCAGATATGCCCACGCCGCGGCTAGCGGCAAGCGAATTCCAACAACGCCTACTGGATTGGTTTGACCGCTACGGCCGTCACGACTTGCCGTGGCAGTTTCCGCGTAGCGCCTACCGCGTGTGGGTGTCGGAAATCATGCTGCAGCAAACCCAGGTTGCCACCGTTATCGGCTATTTTGAGCGTTTTATGGCGCGCTTTCCTACCCTGGAAAGTCTCGCCAAGGCCCCGCAGGATGAAGTGCTGCACCTCTGGACGGGCCTTGGTTACTATGCCCGTGCGCGCAACTTGCATAAAGCTGCCCAGGTTGCGTTAGCGGAGCACAATGGCGAACTGCCGACGGAGAGTCTCGACGCATTAGTCGCTTTGCCTGGTATTGGCCGCTCCACCGCTGGCGCTATCATTGCGCAAAGCACGGGGCAGCGTGCGGCTATTTTAGATGGCAATGTAAAGCGCTCGCTCACTCGTTTGCATGCGCTGCCCGGCTGGCCGGGCAAGCCCAATGTGGAGAGAAAGCTGTGGTCGCTGGCGGAGTACTACACCCCAACAGAGCGCCTGGCGGATTACACCCAGGCGATGATGGATTTTGGCGCCACGCTATGTAAACGCAGCAAACCGGACTGTCTGAGCTGCCCATTTAACGATGTCTGTTTGGCCTACGCCCAAGGCGAGCCAAAGCGCTACCCGGAATCCAAACCCAAAAAGGCGCTGCCCACACGACAAACGATCATGCTGATGCTGCGTGACCCGGAAGGCCGGATATGGCTCGAGAAACGCCCTCCCAGCGGTCTGTGGGGCGGGTTATGGAGTTTGCCGCAGTTTGAGAAGTACAGCGAGCTCAATGACTGGCTTGAAGACAACGCCGTTAACCCTAAGCGGGGAACTACGCCGCCTAGCTTTTACCACACCTTCAGTCATTTTCGCTTAGAGATTACCCCGCAGCCGGTGAGCTGCGATAGGCTGGGCGGTGTTCGCGAAAGCGGCGTATGGTACGACGTTAACCATCCGCCCGAACTGGGCCTTGCTGCTCCCGTTAAAGCGCTGCTCAGCCAGCTAACGCCCTTTAGCCTCAATCCGACACCAGGGCACGCTTAAGCGTTTGCTAGCTGATTGGATGAGATCATTGAATGAAGTCGCAGAACCAGGAGCACGTTATGAGCAATACCGTTTTTTGCCGCAAGTACCAAAAAGAGTTGGAAGCACTGCCATTCCCACCTTTGCCGGGTAAGCAGGGGCAGGAGATTCAGGCCACCGTTTCCAAGCCCGCTTGGGAAGCGTGGCAGGCGTTGCAAACCCGCCTGATCAATGAAAAGCACCTCAACATGCTCGACCCCGAATCCCGTGCGTATCTAATGGAGCAGATGCAGCGCTTCCTGGACAACCAGGAAACCGACCAAGCCGAAGGCTATGTGCCGCCTAAGCAGCTATGAGCAGCAGGCATGAAGAGAGCGGTTGTTCGTTCTTGAGTACAAGGTGGATTGATCGAGCAACTGACTTGTAATTAGTGGCTCTAGGTATGGGTGTATCGAAGGCCGAGCCAGAGATGGCGTAGGAAAAAAGACCTCTAAGCATCGGTATCGCAAGAAAGTTTCACAAAGGTGTTGACGGAAAGCGGCGTTTTTAGTTTAATACGCACCGTTGGCAGCGGCCAGATAGCTCAGTTGGTAGAGCAGGGGATTGAAAATCCCCGTGTCGGCGGTTCGATTCCGTCTCTGGCCACCACACTGCTGGGGTATCGCCAAGTGGTAAGGCACCGCTTTTTGGTAGCGGCATTCCCAGGTTCGAATCCTGGTACCCCAGCCATTGCCAACAAGATTTCTTGTTGATTGCAGAGCCTAACAGCGAAGCAATCAAGTTCTCAAGGAAACGTGAAGCGCCGACATAGCTCAGTTGGTAGAGCAACTGACTTGTAATCAGTAGGTCCCGGGTTCGACTCCTGGTGTCGGCACCACTAGAAAAGTGGTTAAAAGCAACATGTTAGAGACTTAAAAAGGCTACCTTCAACGGTGGCCTTTTTTGTTTCATTCCCCAAATTCTGCATCTGCGTACCGTAGTGCGTACCGTTTCTCTCAAGACCCATTCTGCCTGCTTTTTTCGTTGCTGCAAACCGTTTCTGAGCGGGCTGATTGTAAGCGCGCGGCATTTTTGGCACATCCTAGCGCTAGCTTTGGCACTGCACTTCTGGAATTGTTGGTGCTGATTTAGCAGGCTATTTGGCACTGGGTTGGGTTACTTCTACTGAAGCATTAAGTATGCGAAGTCTTTAACCTCTCTTGCTGCCCCTTCGTACCCTGGGAACAATACTGATCCTTTAACTCCCAAGTCCGCACACAGCAGCAGAAGGTGGCCCGCTTCAAGCACTGGTAGTGTCATTTTGATCAAACCGGGCTGCTCTTCAGTCTGGTGACGATATATATCGATTTGGTTTTCCAGCGCAGTTGATTCGTACCGTTCGCCTTCGGTTGCCCTGATTGTTGATACAGTGAATATCCCAGACTGGGCAGCTAAATTAGCACTTGTACTGCCAGGCATCTCAATGAATGAGAGGTCTTCCCAAAGATGACGGTGCTCAACATTCAAGGCCCAAATAGCCAATCGATCCTGAGTTTCATTCTGGAGAGCCCCTGATGCAGCAAAATATGCTGCTACATAGGATCGCCATGTCCAATCGAGCAAGCACGTCGGGGCTCCATGGTGTTGGGCTGTCGCCAGAAGGGGATAAAGTTCTCGAGGAGGCCAGCTTGTTGGCTCATGATGAAGGTAACGATTACCGTCCTTCAAAATATCGCGAACGTCGAGTGAGTCACCCGGAAGATTTGTACCAGAGGCGTCACAGGCTGCAATGAACTGTCCTAAAAGAGAAAGCTCGTAATAGACTTGCCTTGAAGCTAAGGGCGCAAGCCGACTGAACACCCTATGGGCTGCCAGAGGGCTCTTTGTGCGATAGGCAGCAGGGACCAAACCATAGCTGGTACATTGCTGGCCACGGAACACATACTTGGCCCTAGGCCATCTGGTTGTATCCAGAGGTGATAGGTAGTCAATCATTTCGCGAGCTGTCTCAAAGTCCTTTTGCACGTACATCTGCTACTCCTACCAATAGTGATGATGCCTTCAAAACAGCCCCGCTGGCTCCGCCTCCACATCCCAACTAAAGATCAGCACCTCTTTGGCTTCTGAGCCTTTGCCGCCGCCGACGGTATAGCGTATGTCGGTGGTTTCGATGTGGTAGTCCGCGAAGATCCTGCGGATGTCTGGGTGGTCGTTGAGGCTGATGATGGCCTTGCCCTTGAGCTTTGCCAACATGCTCGCCATTTCCTCGTACTGCTCTATGCCAAAGGGTACACCATACCCCTCTGTCTGCCAGTAGGGCGGATCCATATAGAAGAGTGTGTGCGGGCGGTCATAGCGTTCAATGCAGTCCTGCCAGCTTAGACGTTCTATAAAGGTGCTTGAGAGGCGCAAGTGGGCCGCTGATAGTGTCTCCTCTAAGCGCAGCAGGTTTAAGCCTGGTGGTGTGGTGGTAGCAGTGCCAAATGTCTGGCCTTCGATGCGTGCACCAAAGGCGTTCTGCTGTAGGTAATAGAAGCGAGCTGCACGCTGTATGTCTGTAAGCGTTTCAGGCCGCGTCATCTTCAGCCATTCAAACACCTGGCGGCTTGAGAGTGCCCACTTAAACTGCCTTACGAACTCTTCAAGGTGGTTCTGCACAACACGGTAGAGGTTCACTAGGTCGCCGTTAACATCGTTAAGAACCTCGACATCGGCTGGCGATGGACGCAGGAAGAACAGCGCGGCCCCTCCTGCGAAGGGCTCTACGTAGCACTGGTGCGGCGGCATCAGCGGGAAAATACGATCAGCAAGGCGGCGTTTGCCGCCCATCCAGGGAATAATTGGGGTAGCCACGAGGCATCTCCTTTTGTGGTTTGGAGCTCGTGGCTCTCTGCTGGTTAAGGTGCCTGCAACGCGGGCACTTTATTTCAATGAACTGGTAGTCGCTGACGTTGGCCAGCTTGCGGTTGCACCGCGTACAACGGATTTCAATTAACACCATGTCAAGCCTTATAACGTTCTAACGTTTGGCTTAGACTCTCTAACGCCTAGCTAGGCAGGGGAGTCTTGGCCGACTTGCAGGGTGTTCTGCTTGTTGGTGACCACCTTCGGTGTTACAGCACCTTAGGTGGTCACTCCTCTTCTAAGCCTCCCAGCTTAGCCCCTCTATGCTATCAATCTCACCAGCGACTACCTGTGCCTGGTACTGGCCCTCTAGGGCGATCAGTGCACCACGGCGCTGGGCGATGGCGTGCAGTGCTTGCTCGACGTCTGATAGCGGGTGGTTTGCATGGAACTGGCCATCGCTGTCTTTCCATGCTGTGAACTCGGTCAGTTGGGCTTCTCGGGCGAACTGCACCACCTCCATTAATGCAGCACGGTTGCTTGGGTCGCCGCTGTAGCGTATGCCGTTAATCGTCACGCCCAGCGCTTCTGCGGCTTTGCGATCTTCCTCTAACGCTCCCTGCAATTGGGTGATGCGATTCTCAGTCTGCTGCTCTTGTGTGGCAAACCATGACTCTTGGGCGCTCATTCCTGCACCTCCGCTATCGTTTCTACGTTAGCGTCTGGTTCTTCTTGCTCGACCACGGGTACCTTTACTGTCCAGCCCTCGGCGCGTTTTACGTACTCAGCATCGTCGGGCGCAGCCGTGGCGACGATGTAGCAGTACTCAGGATCAAAATCACCGGCATTGATCCACTCGCCTGTCCCAAACCAATCGTGAGAGCCGTTAACCGGTTCGCATTCGTAGGGCAGTCCATGCTGGCCCAGCGTCACATAAAGCTCGCCGTCGATAAGCTCGACGTTGTAAATGCCAGCTGCGTCAGTGCTGTCGTTGCCCCTAAATATTGCCCCCGCTGGGAACACTGACAGGTCGATACCATTAATCACGCTACCGCTGATTACATAGTCGTGATGAATAGGTTTATCCGTTATCAGTAATTTCATTTTGAAGTCCTTTATTTCCAGCGGGATTCGATAAGCACCGGCGCCACTGTGGTAGCGCTGGACGCAAACGTGCGTCCCTCCTGAGCCAACAAGCGAACCTCCACAACAGTGCCGCTACTTTGACGCCCAGGCTTTACAAGCAACCCACTAACATCAAAGGGCGATGATGCATTTGTATAGTCGCCTGCATCAGAAGAAGGGTTAACAGTGACGTAATGTTCAGCACTGCCCAACGGTGTGTAGGGAAGAGTTATTGAAGCAAGCAGGCGTCGATTGCTTAAGGGATCCTGAGAAAACGTTTTTGTGCCGCAATGCATAACAAGCCGGCCGTCGGGGTAGAGATAGTAACGGCCATTGCTGTTTGAGCCGGTAGGTACATCAACGTCCAGCGCAGCGCGCACCTGCGCGGGGGTTGATGGGCGCATAAAATCAGTGCCATCAGACTTAGCAGCCGTGTAAATAACAGCGATGTTGCTGTTTGTGGACGTGTACGTTGATCGGAAAAGCCTCGCCCTTATATCGCCTGCAGAGTCCCGCCCCGCAACCGTATTAGCATCGTCGTTAACACTGCGAGACTGGCCGTTAAGCTGTACCGCATTAACGTTAGTGACACTGGAACCGTCGCCGTTAAACCCCTCTTGTGAACGCACAACGCCGTAGAAGTAGTGCGAGCCTGTGGAGCTGGAATAGTGGGTGTGGTTAGCGTTACGATTGCCAATTACTATTTCACCATATGTCGCGTTAGTTACTTTAAGTCCCGACACATCGCCTTTTAGCGTAACGCTTTCAGGCAAATTTATATCACCAAAAAAAGTTACGTTTCGGTTCTGATAGTAAAGCTCCATAGCTTCGTTAGCAGGGATGCCGGTATTAACATCAACGGAGCCCATGCCAATATGACCACGCCCATCCCCCGTATACGTAACGCTGATACTAGCGTTATCGCTCTCGCCAATGGTTATGCCGCCCGCCTGTTCAACCCCGCTAAGACCGCTAGTGGGGCTTTTAAGATTTATCCAAGGCCTATCCTTCTCAATTTTCTGATCAGCGGCAAATACATTGGTAACTGCTAGTCTCGCATAACGTCCATCATGATCGCCGCTGGATCGGTGATCATTCATGGCCTTGGCTTGCAACATCGTGCCTGTTGCTGACGAGGTGCGGCTAGCAGTTGATACAATGCGGGCGGCGGGGATGGCTCCTTTATCTAGCAGCGAAGCATTTAAACTGACGTTGACAAGCTCAGCCCCTCCCATGTTTAGCTGCTTATCCGTGTCATTCCAGTAGACACGCAATTGACCGGTTCCGTATGAGCTGTTGTAGGCACCAATGTACATGTACCCACTGTTATGAGTGAGCCGGGCTTTTAGATCGTTACTGCCCAGGTCGGCGCCGCTGCGGGGCACGTAGTCAGCCAGCGCCGCGTTAATATCAACATTGGCATCCGCTGCCGCCTTAAGTGCATCGGCCAGCGCTTGCTCTGCGCCCTGCCTCGCCGTATCCGCCAATCCAGCTTGCTGGGTAGCAGTAGACGCCGCCTGCTGTGACTGCGTTTTTGCTAACTTCACAGCGTCCAAGTCACCATACAACTCTTCAGCCGCATTTTTAGCCGCCAAGGCGTCACCGGCTGAGCCGTTGGCCGCGCCTGCCGCCTCGGTGGCGGTTTGCGTATTCTGTGCCACGACCTGTTTATCGCTAGCCACCTGCTGGGCGTGCCCGCTGACTTCGCCAGCGGTGGTATCAATCAGTTGCTTTTGTTCGTCGACGTGCTGCCGATCTCCGTTAACAGCATTTTTGGCCTCTGTTACCGCCTGACGGTCGCTAGCCACTTGCCCAGCTTTCTGGGTAATGACGGTGCGGGTCTCGGCGACGAATTGAAACTCGATGTTGGCCAGATCCACCATTTCCTGTAGCTCAGTCGCAAACTGGTCGAGCTTACGGTTGCGGTTATTGTCCTTAATCACCGCTTGACGCCTGTCATTGACTTTAAAGTTGTCTGCCTGAAAATCGGGCACGGTCGGTGCGGTAATCATTTAAACCTCCAGGTACACATGCGGTGAGCGCCAGTTGTTGTGGCGGTCATGAACATGCTCGTAGTCGCCGTCGCGCATGGCGACGAAGGCATGCGCCGCCTCTTTAACACCGCCCGTTTCGGGGAATATGTTGATATACACGTCCTTGCTTACACCTGCTTTCAGCAGCTCCTGTGTCAAAATCGCGTATTCTTCATCGTTCAGATGGTTCAGGTCGAAAGAGAGACGCCGGGAAACGCCGCCGCCGACGTGTCGAAGTGAGCCCGACTCGGTGCGCTGCTTTTCACCGCGAAACTGCCAGGCGAGCTTTACGCCAAACTCAACGTTCATCTTTTTGGGTGGCGAGTATGGAATGCCTGAAAAAATACGGCCGACTTGAATGTATCCACCGGGGTTGCCAGGGTCATCGAAGGTGAGGCGATAGCCATCGATCAGCGTCGGTTCCGTCCATACGTTGTAATGGATAGAGGGCAGTGCGCTCAGATCCTGGCCGCCCCAAGGGTCAATGCCCGCGCGCCACACGCCAAGTGGAATGACGTCGGCGGCGACAATTGGCCCGGTGTCGTAGACCACCGCACCCTCGAATAGGTACTCGACCTGAACGGTGCCAACGCTGCTCAAGTTGTGGCCATACACCACCACCGCTGAGATAAAATCGGGGTTTTCGAGCATGGCGGTGACCTGCTCGTTTCGTGCAGACCCGCCACGCCAGCTATAACTGCGGCCTTTGATCTGTGTGTACTCGACAGGCGCCTGGGCGCTGCTTGCGGTAAGCGTTGCTAGGTCATGCTGGTTATCCATGATGATGCGTATTGTGCTCACACCCATACCCCCAAGTTGGTTTTCTCGCGAGGCAGCGAGCGCCCAACGCTAATGAGGCGGCCTAATCGTCCGGCTAATCTTCGATGCTGAATATCCGCTGCCTGGCCTACTTCTACTGGTGCGAGCGATGCCTCCAGATCCCATATCTCGCGACGGGTAACGCGAAGGGCGAGCAGACGATCCCGTTCTATTGCCGCGTCATCGGCATTTTGAATAACGCTGTCTCGGGTAACATGCTCAGCTAGCGGGTAATCATCGACCGATTGAGTGGCGCGGCTTTCTCGCCACTCGGTACGCAGGCGAGTGGCTTCATCCGGTGATTGCTGGTCAACTTCGCCCGCGATAGTGGAAAGTGGCGAGTAGTTGTGCCCCCAGCGCAGAGTTAACCCACGCCAGGGTGGTTCTGTTTCGCTTAAGCTGACCTGGTCGTAACGAATGTCATCACCCACGATGGTGACGTCGGCAACGGTTGGCAGTGAGTGCTGGCGAACCACAAGAGCGCCGACTTGATCGATAAACCAATACGCACCTAGACCGGCACATAGATCATCCAGTATCTGGCTGCCGGTGACGTCGCTGTTGTAGTAAAGGCCTACCTGGTAGCTCGGCATCTCAATCGTTCCGATTGAGATGCCGTAGTAATTAGCAATCCACTCGATGACCGCTGAGGGGGTGTTATGCGGTTCTTCAATGTCTACCGTCAGGGTATCTACTAGTGATGCTGCTAGGGTTATCGTGCCATTAGCGGTATCGGTGGTGTGACTAACCGGCGCGCCTGCATCCTTGGCTCTGATTGACGTAACCGGGAGAAAGGAGGCTCGGTAAGTCAACGTCTCGGTCGAGATGCGATATGCAGGGGCATTGAAGATACTACCAAGCGCCAATGGCACTGGCCCCGCATCGTCGGGTAGCTCGCCGGTATCGATGCGCTCATCCAACACTGAGCTTTCATCATTCATTCGAAAGACAATCTTGCCTCGGCAGGCCTCAGTAATTCCCCCGTTGCGGCCAGTGGCCAACAGCCGGAAATCGTCGCGTGACCATTCGGGTGCACCGATAAAGACTCGTATTTTATGCCCTTCCCAGGCGTGACTGAGCCAATCAGTGATGGAGCCATCGTCGATCAGAGCCACCTCACCGAATGTCGTCAATCCATCAATTCGCGTGGTGATATCAACAGCCGATTTCAAAATATCGTCGTAGGGGCGGTTAGGATCGCTGTCACCAGGCAGGGACATATATGGCCCCGTTGCAACGTATTGGACACCGTGGGCATGGTGTAGCTCAGCCAGCACAATGCGCTCGGCGTTAAGATCGGCAAGCCAGGCGAGGTATTGACCGTCTGTCATACCGTGCGCCCCCTGGTTTTACCTGCGCGGTTCAGCGCCTGTAGTTCTTCTACTTGCTGTCCACGCTGCTGCTCGGCGCGGAGCGCTGACTCCGTCGCGGCTTGCCCCGCTTCGCCTGTGCGTTTTGCAATGGTCTTCATTAAGCGTTTCTTCTCTTCGTGAGCCTGCTTAAGCTCGCGTTTGATATCCCGTAGCTCTTGTAGAACATCGGAGAAGTCCAGCAGCGGCGGGGACTGGGGAAAAGGAGCCCTCTTGGGCATGCTCGCTGGCTTTGATACTACAGGCGGGCGGAAGTCTGACGCGTAAGCAGAGGCACCACGATTTAGTTTTTCCAACATTTCGCGGACGCCAGGCTGCTTTACGACTTCACTGCGCACAACGAACTCTTCAGCATGCACGATGCCCGCTTCGTCGTATTTGCCGCCTGGGCCTGTCCAGCCGCCAGCGTAGAACTCGGGCATACCTGCGGCAAAAAGTCCTCGCTCTTTGAGCCATTCTTCCCCTCCTAACGGCAGGTTGGCCCATGCCACAGCTTGGTGAAGCTGTCCTGCTCGGGTATCTTTCTGGCTCAACCAATTTGCCCAGCTTGTTACCTGAAATCCTTTTGCTGCTGTTCCCATTACGTCGTGATAGGCCGCATCGACTTTGCTTGCGATCGGGTCAGATACAGGGTTTTTGTTGATGATGTTATCGATCGCTGACGGGTTGCCGCCCAGTACATCATCCGTGTCCCCCGGCTGACGCCCCAAGCCGAGTTCAGCGAGGGTAAGCGAGCTTGCAGCGATCGATTCCAGATAACTGATTTGTCCGTCGCCGTTTGTATCGATGAGATTGAAGAGCTTTTCCAGTGTTGAGTCTGTTGCCATACCGCTGAAGGCTTGAGAGAACTCGTCATAGTCAATGAGGCCGCTAGCATTAACGTCGATGCTGCTGAAATTGCTGGCGAGCGCGCTCACAATGCCCGTACTCAGTCCCGCGATGCGGGAACCGGTAATTTCTTCTTGGCTAATGATCCCGTCGCCGTTGTGGTCTACGCGCTGGATTAATCGGTTTATTTCCGCATCAGTCGCGTGCGGTGCCAGCACCGAACGCACTTGCTGCTCCGTTAACGACTGCGCTCCTAGCTGCTGCATCTCTTGATAAAGTGTTGTTTTTAACGCTTCTACGCCGCTCCAGCTTGCCGTGATTGATTGCTCGATTGCGGAAACAACGCCGTCCCTGTTCAGATCCAGCATTACGCCTAGCTGGGATGTCTGGCCGCCGATAATGTCGCGAAACTCATTGGCAAGGAATTGCTCGGCGCTAAGCTTTTCGGGCAGTTGTTCCAGCATGCCTGCGACCTTGTCGATCGTTGCCGTTGTCTGACTGCCGCTTGCTGACCAACCCTTTTGCGCTTCGATAAAGCGATCGGCATATTGCGTGATGCTATTCATCGCATCACGATCGCCCGCTGCGGCTTTGTCGTATTGTTCGTAAAACGCTTGAGAACTGGCGGCGAGTTGGTCAGCAGGCGACGCCAGCCCGGCGTCGGTGCCGCGCAGGTTATCAATGTAGCTTGTGATGGTGACGCCAAAGCTGGCTAGCTGATCGCGGGCGCGGGCCATTGCGCTGGCTTCTTGGCTGATCGTGCGCACGCGCTCTTGCTGCTGGCGATCCAGGTTGCGCAGGCGTTCTTGCTCGTCTTGTACGGCCCAAATGCGCCGCTGCAGAGCGCGATTACTTTCGTCTGTCGCTTCAAGATCACGGCGGCGTAATTCTGCGGTATTCCCCTCTAAAGTCAGTAGTTGACGCTCAAGCTGCTCACGCTCGCGCAGCGCATCAGCCAGGCTATCAACGCTACCAGCGGCACCATCAGCAGCGAATGCAGCGGCTTCTGAGCTGGCGGCGATCGCTGAAAGGGCACGCTCTAGCGTTGCACCGCCAGTCGCTACCTGGTTAAACCAGTAGTCCATGCCCGACGCATCTGGGGCGCGGCCTAGGCTTTCCTGGTACTGCTGCTCGATCGCATCACGTACGGCGTCGTTTGTTTGCTTGAGTGCCGGGGCTAGCTCCATCAAGCGCACGGCCAGTTCGCCCGCTGCGGCGTCGTTGAGGTTCTGGGCTTCGACCATGGCGCGCAGCTCGCCGACGGTATTGGGCACCTGGTCGGTAACGCCAGCCAGTGAGGCGCGCAGTTCGGCTTGCGAGCGGCTTAGGCGTTCCGTCTCGCTGTAGGTGGCTTCGTAGTAGCCTTGTTGAATCGCGGCTAGGTTCTCGACGCCTCCGGCCAGCTGGGCGAGGTTGCTCGCCGCTTCAAACGATCCTGCGCTTGCTGCATCAAACTGTAGGTTCAGGCGCGCCATGCCTTGGGATAGAACCCCATGCGCTGCTTGGGCAAATTGCGCTTGCTCAACGACCTGCTCGATGCCGCCCTCCAGGTTACGAACGAACTCACCGAACGTACCTTCGAGTGCTTCAAGCGCGGCTCTCGGGCGTTCGTTCAAGGCAAACTCGATCAACTCACCGGCGTTGCTGCTTGACGATTCAAGCCCCTGGACCGCCGCCTGCATCACTTCAATTTCTTTTGTACTGCGGGCCAGGCTGGCAACTAGGTTGTCCCGTGCTACAGCCCCTTGCGCTAGCTCTTCTGCCCAGCCTTTGTCTTCTCCAACGCCTGCGCGCTGTAAACGCTCCGTGCCTCGGTCGAGGAAGCCCGTGTAACCAAGGGCGCTCTGGCCATAGAATTGTGTTCCATCGTCTTGATGTTCAAAAACGCCATCCTTGCCGCTGCGGGAGTACTGACTGGGATCGTTAGTGCTGGTGGTGCCAAAGCGCCCGCTAAATTTGGTTTCTTTGTCCAGGCTCGCGAGGGCCGAGCCAATAAAACTACCTGCGGCAGCGCCTAGCGGGCCGCCAAAGTAAGTGCCGACAAGTGCCCCGGCAGTTTCGAGCGTTGCGTTGTCGCGGCCTTCGCCGAATACCGAGCGCCCAGCGTAGCTACCGGCAAAACCTGCGCCCGCCGACGCCAGACCCTGCATGCCGCTAAAGTTGGCGGTAGAGCCGCCCATAAAGCCGGTGGCCCCGGTGCCCTGAGTGGCAGCATTTGCCCAGCCGGTGCCGCCGTATGAGCTGCCCGCACCCGTCCAAGCAATGTTACTAACGCCGCCTTTCAGGGCGCTCCAGCCGTTTTTGAGCGAACTCATGGAGCTAAGGTCTAGGCCGCCATCCTGCTGGCCACCAGCGCCGGTACCACCGAATCCCATGCTGGTGGCGAATTGCACGGTGATTGGCCGAGTGACGGCCATGTGGCCCATTTCGCTCAGCGTCTGCGCAAGCGCTTTCTTCATGAGTTTGCCAGCGTTCAAACTGCCGTCGATCGCGCCTTCCCAGAGGTCCGCAAAGCCGTCATCAAGGCGGCGCAAACCATTCAGGCGCACTTCGTCCCAGGCGCCTTCCATTGTGAACGCGGCGTCTACCGTCTTTTTAGCGAGGTCGTCAGTGTCGTTCTGGGCTTCGATGAACTGCTGCTGGAGCAGCCCCATCGCCTGAATGTTTTGCCCGATGTTACCGGTGCCCATGGCGATGGCCAGGTTCAGCGTTTGTATGTCGCGTGCTAGCTGGACTGTTTCGCGGCGGCCTGGGATTAAGCGATCGTAGAGGTCTTCTAGGGCGTCCGCCTGGGCTTCTGTGGATTTAGCTAACTCGTCTGCTGCTTTGGAAGCGGCGGCATTCGTTTCGGCAAGCGTGCGAGTGCGCGTATCAGTATCGCGAGTGGTTTCACCCAGCGCTGCCATCGCTTGGTCGTACTCACTCAGTAGCTGGGAGCCGTTATCAATATCAGATAACAGCATGCCTAACTCTTGGCGTAATTCACGGCCTTTCTGAATGTCTTCAGGCGTGGCAACAGGCAGTGCACCGCCTTCCGGGGTGAGCTGGCCAGAGTTACGCACCTTGCGCGACACCTCTACCAACTCGCTGCCCAAGCGCCCAGCTTCCACACGCATTTCGATGAGATCAGCGGTGAGCGAGGCGCGCTTGTTTTCCTGCTGCGCTTCAGTGAGCAGGTGAAAAGAGCTGGTGAGTCCATCTACATCAATGGAGGTTTGAAACGACTCTTTACCGGCAAGGGTGACTTCCTCGCGATAGGTATAGAGCGCGCCCGCAGCGGCGCCCAGCAGCGTGATTGCGATGCCAAGGGGGTTGGCACGCACGGCTGTGTTGAATGCCCACTGCGCTACGGTCGCGGCGACCAGAATGGATCGATAGGCTGCATAGGCCCCAGCGGCGGCACCCACTATTGTCGCTGTCGTTGTCATCAGACGGATATGACCATCTAAATCGCCGGACGATAGCGCATCGTTGAACTGGAAAATGGTCGTTGCAGTGTTGTTATAAAAGTCGGATAGGCGTTCTCCTACACGCAGGTACTCACCGATTGCCAAACGCGCTTCCTGCATAGCCTGGCCAATCGTGTCTTGAGCACCTGCCAGACCCGCTGCCTCCGCTTTCGCAACGCCACCGTACTGGGCTGCAAGCTCGCTGAGAATAAATGCCTGTGCGTCTGCGGTACGATTGGTTTCCACCATGCCGCGCACCATATCGCGCTGTGCAGCAGTGAACACCGTGCCCGATCGGGTGAGGGCCGTCATCCCAGTGACAGGATCTTCAAGCGCTTTGGCCACCTGCAGAATGGTGCTATTCAAATCAGTGCCCATGGCGGACGCTAGATCAAGGGCGCCCTCAATGGCTTGGTCAAACACTTCTCCTCGAATATTCCTAAAGGTCATCAGGGTTTGCTGGGCTTGCATGACCCCCTCAGTGCTTTGAAGGGTACCCAACGCTAGCGCTCTGGATTGCTCTAGCATCTGTTGTGCTGATCGCTCAGCGGTTCTGCCGGTTGTCTCGATCAACTGCTGCTGGCGAAACAGGTTACGCTCCAACAGCTCGGATTCACGTCGAATTTCCGACCACTCATTGCTGATGCCTCGGATACCGACAAAGCCCACCAGGGTAGTCAGCGCAGCGGTGGCTATGCGCTGCATACTGCCCAAGTGGTTAGATACCGACGACACTTCTGTCCCTGTGGATCGAAGTGCGCGCGCTGCCTTACTGCCTTCTTTTTGTGCTGTACTGCCGAAGTCGCTGAGCGATCGTTCTGAACGGTCACCCTCTCGCTCGGTAGTGGTACCAAACTCCCGCACGTCATTTCGGGCATCCTTTAGGGTGCCCGAAAGCTGGCTTCCATCGCCCGTTAGCTTGACGCCTAGCGTTAGATCTTGAGCCACTGGTTTTCCTTCTAACGTTAGTTGCGGGGTTGATTCATGACGCTGAGTGCGCCGCGCTCGATAAGCTGTACTTGATCCAGCCGCTCAAGTTGTTCTGCTGTGGGAAGCTGGTAGAGACTGATGACGCTGATCACCGCTTGCACATCCAGCGCCTCGCGTTGGCCTTCCATGCCCCTGAATAGCCACTGACGGCAGCAGCGCAGGAATACCTGAAGGGCGTCCCAGTTTTCGGGCACTACATCAAAATGATCGGGCTCTGCTGCCGCTGCCTCGGCTTCTTCTGCCAGCTCTCCGCCGAGGGTGATACCCAGGGCGGAGATGTCTTCCTTGACCAGGTTGGGCTGAGCTGTGCTGGCCTCAGCCCAGTGGATGCCTGCCTGGATCAGTTCCGAGGAAGGTTCTTTTTTACGATGCTCCTCTGATAAGCGCTCGCCATCGCCACCGTGGCAGACGGATCATTTTTCAGCGCGGACAGCAGCTCATCACCTGCAAGCGGTTGGCCGTCTTCGCCGGTCACTTCGATGCCTTCCACGCCCATTAGCACGCGATCCAGCAGCTTGATGTCATCCGGCATGTCGGCGGATTCATTGTGTGGCAGAATTTTGAAGGTGGCCGTAAAGGAGCCTTTCTGATCTTTACCGTTTTCATCAACAATCGTGAGGTTGACGGGCTGCTTGAAGGTGCGGCTGGTATTGAGTTTGAACACGGGTAGTTCTCCTAATTGATCGCTTGTTAAATGCTGGCTAATGGCTGTTTAGGCGGTGGTTAAGGGGCTTCTTCGGGAATAGCGTTGCCCACAACGATCATCACTTCGTCGTTGCCGTTGGTGGGCTCGGGCATGTAGTTGATGCTGAGCATCTGGATACCGTCCTGATCGGAATAGGTCGGCGATTCGATGCCCACTTTTTTCTGAATGAGCTCGATACGTTCTTCTGGCGTTTTGCCATGAATGAGCCTGAGTGGGCCGGTCTTCGCGTTTTGTGACATCTCGAAGTAGTTCACCGTACCGACACCTGGATCTTCAATGACCAACTGGCCGGAAGGTGAGCGACCGGTGATCTCAATGTTATTTGAGCCAACGATTTTGTTTTGGATGACCTGGCCTGACATATCCAGCGAGAATTGATTAAACGGTACAGTGGCACCCATGAATTCAAGCGGCTCAGTGTTTAGCGTGTTAACGGCTAACGCCGCACGCCACTGGCTCAGTGTGACGTTGGGCAACTGTTCAGCTGTAACGGGGCTGATCAACGCGCGGAAGGTGAAACGGATCACCGGCATGTTTTCAGCGTTAAGGGTGAATGCAGGGGTCCCCCGCGCACCGCGACCCTTGTGCAGGTTGCCGTCTACATTGCAGAAGAAAACGCCAGAGTCTTCGTCTTCAGAGACCGGCGAATAGATCACGCGCTCGCCTACCTCAATCACTTCACTCCAGCCGCAAGCGCGTAGCAGCTTGCCCCAGGGCGGCGGTGTACCCAGCTCGCCACTGGTGTTTAATTCCACTTCAAAGCCAGCTTCAACATGCTTTTCGCCGGGGGCCTGCGGCGAGTTGCCGTAGTAAGCGCGGACAAAATCGCGAGCGATGTTGCTGCCCGATAACGGGGTGACGGTAATCTCGCGCATCAAGATGGCGTCCGTGGCCGCTTCGGGCGTGGTGGTACCATCGTTGTATTCTGATTCCAGGGCGAATCGCATTGCCCGACGGTTCGTTTTCATAGTCACGGGGAATTCTCCTCAGCAAGTGGCCACCACACTTCGACGGTGAACACATCGGCCCAAAACAGGGCGTTACTTTTTAGGGCCAGCAGCTGGCCACGTTGCCATTTCACGGGAATGTCGCAGCCTTCCGGCAGCCAATTGATAAGGCGTTTTAGCGCTGGCTCACGCAGTGCTGATAGCTCATCGTCACTGGCATTCGCCACAGGCCCTAAGGGCTGGTTACGGCGGGTAATGCCCGTCACCAATAGCACTTCGGTTTTTACTTTGTGGCGTGACTGGTTACTCATTGCGCCATGGCTGACGGTCTCACGCCCTAGCACGAGCATCATGCTCGGGAAGTGGGTGTGGTTCTGAACGGCCTCCACGTTCGCCGCCAACTGCACCTTGGGAATCGTTTCCAAAGTGTTTAGGCGCTCTTGCCACTGAGTGAGCCTGAGCAGCATTACTTGGCCTCTTTGCCTATTGGTGTTTCAGTCGCTTCTGGCTCGGGTTCTTTTACCGGCTCAGGTGCGGTCTCCATCACCAAGGCGGGGTCGGCATCAATGGCTTTGTATGCGCTGCCTTTGTTGTCAAGGAACAGTGGCTTCCACTCATTGGTGAAAATCACTCCGCAAAGACTGCGCTTCGCACCCGTCGCTTTGGTCTTCACTCGCACGTGTACGCTTTTTCGCGGCACCAGAGTTTTCTTCTTCTCAGCACTTTGCTCAGCCGCTGCTTTAGTGGTCTGTTTGGCACTCATGGCCATCTCCTTAAAAACCGCCGCCGGTGAACACCTGGCGGCCTGAGTTCATCTGCACGTTACCCACGCTGCTTGCGGCTGAGCCGGTCGAGATGCCGAGCTTGACGGTGCCGTTGGCAACACGAACAAGGAACTTCACCGCATCGTCGTAGCGCTTCTGTACCTGCTCACTTGCCTGTTCGTCATAGAGCCGGTAGCGGGCGATATCGCACGCATAAGCGGTGATGATGCGAGTGACCGTCGCGAGCGGCACGGTGTAGCCCGCAGCGCTCACGTAGCCGTCGATCTCACCGCTGGCGTCGTCACAAGCACGCTCAACAACAGCGGTATCAATGGCCGTGCCGGTTTCATCGCGTGCGAGTGCGAGCAGCTCGTTTTCACCGAAGCGCTCGATGAGATCCGCTTGCGTGCAATACGGCATGGGTTAACTCTCCGTTTTAGCTAGGCTTACGCAGCGCTGGGCAGCCAGGGGTTCATGATGAGCTGAGAGGTGTTGGCCCATTCGTTGGTAGCGCCTGCATCGTTCATGGCGTTGTTGAGTACACGGCGTGCCGGGCCTTCCATGTTGCTGGGTACCATCGTGTGGCTGTGGCGCAACGCCAATGGGCGGCCATGGTCGCCTTTCAGCTCCTGGAGCTTCTTGCGCGCCAGCTCATAGTTTTCTGCGTTGAAGGGTTGGTTAGAGCGAACGACCAATTGCCACAGACCTGCACCGGCATTCACACGGGCATCCACGCCCATGAGGAAGTTGTCGGTCATAAAGACTTGGGAGTCATCGAGGTTGGTCAGGGCGCGGAAGTCATAGTCACGGCGCTTCTGGAAGACCATTGGCTTGATGGCGCGGGTGAGATCCATTACATACCAAGCAGCGCCATTGCCGCCCATGTCGTTGGAAACGCCGACTTCCTTGTTCTTGGCGTCCAACACCGGGTGGTCATTGGCAAACAGGCGCTTGCCGTCGTAGCAGATGGGATTAGCGGCTAACACCTCAACAGCGATTTCGTTGGGGTGCTCGCGGCTGGAGCGGCCAAACTCCTGATACACCGGGGCATAGAGACCGTAGGTGTCGTCCTCGATACTATCGCGGGGAACGCCCGCGGTTAGCTCGAACTTGCGGTTCTTGATAGAGAAGTCCGCACCTTCCAGGCCGTGAATAACACGGTCGCCGAGCCATTCACGCATGCGCGGCAAGGCTTTCAGCCATGGGTACACTTCCACGGCGGTGGTGCTGGTCACGATGGTGCAGAACTGTTCATGCACGCTGCCCGCGTCGCCGACAGAGTTGAAGCCCTGCTGGAAGTTGGCCTTGTAGGCCTTGAACAGCGCTTTCAGGTTGGCGTTATTTAAATCCATGGTTGCTATCCTCTTGGGCCAAGCGGGCCGTTAATGGGGCGTTATAGGTAGACGCCGGAGGTGGGGTCGATCACAACCCACACACCAAAGTCGTCTACGCCGTCGATGATTCCAGCGAGGGAGCGAGCCGCCTCGCCATCGGTTTTGGCGACGGTGTGGTCGTCCACCAGGTAGCAAGGCTTGCCAACATCAGCGGCGGTGATTTCGTCGGCATCGAGAGAGTTATCAAAGGCAAAACAACCGATCCTCACGTCTACATGCTGATCGCCAGCATCGCCTGTGGTGTTGTCCTGGTAGTGCGTGGCCACGCCGACGGCGACTAAGCCGGTAGCGGTTGAGCCAGCTGCCACAAAGCCACTGGCAGCCATGGCGACGATGCCACCGGCAAACACCACCGCACCGGCGGCAAGCGCGTGGCTCCGGCTGGTGTTAAGGCGCTGCGGCGTATTACGATTTTTGGTAAGTGCCACGGTGTTATCCTCTTGCGTGTTTATTTAGTTCTGCGGATTAGGCTGGGTTAGCGGCGCGGTATTGCTCTGCCGTTAGGCCCATCGCCTTGCACACCGCCAGCTCTGCCTCGTTTAGCTCGCCGTCTTTCGCTTGGGTGTTTTCAGGCGGCTTGCCTTGGGTCTGAGTGGTTCTCAGTGCGGCGATGCTGGGCGCGCCGTCTAAATGCGCTTTACAGGCAGCAATGCCTTGTTTGCGTAGCCAATCCGCCGTTTTTTGGCCGGGGATACGCCCATCGTCCAAACCTTCCTTGATGAGGGCGTCCAGCTCAGCGGTATTGCTGTTGGCTTTCAGTGCGGCCAGTTGTTGAGTGGTTTCTTCATAAACCTCTTTAGGCACGTACTGGCTCATGTCCGCCGGGGCGCTGCCGCTGGATGCTTTAAGGGCTGCGACGGCTTCCGCTGGCTTCGCGTCGGCGTTGGCACCTAGTTCAGTGCGGAACGCATCGGCATCGGCTTTAGCGGCTTTTAGCGCAGCAATCGCGGTGGTGATCTGTTCGTCGGTGGCTTCTTTAGCCAAGCCCAGAGCGGCAATTAGTTGTTCACGATCCACGGTGTCAGTCTCCTCGGGGGTGTCATTCGTTACCGACATACGCGCAGCCGCAAGCTGCGCTGCACCTTCGTCGATGGCTGGGGTGTTGGTTAACGCCAGGTGCAATAAGTCGAGTGGCACACCATTGGCGTCATACGGAAAAACGGGGGAGAGGTAGCGGTATTCGTTGGCATCAATCGCGGCGCTTGCGGCGGCAGTCCAAGTGATGGAGCCGTACAGGCCGTCTTCCCGCCATTCAAGGGAGCGCGGGTCTAGCCAGCCGGAAGCGGGCGCGGGTTTGCCGTTCTTCTCGGCATAAAGAGTTTGGTGTTCGTAGTCGAGAGCAATATCAGTGCTACGCCCAGCAGCCAAGCGGATAATCGCTTGAGCCGCTTCGGCAGAGAGGTGCCATGGGCCAGTGCCTTCAGCAGCCCCACGCGGAGCATGGAACGTACCGGACGGCATCAGGCGCGTTTTGTCGTTGGTGGTTTGCACGCTGAGGGCGCAAACGGCAACGCGGGGCTTGGTGTGAATGCTGTGTGTAGTCATGCCCCCATGATCGGGGGCTAGGGTGGCGGGCGGCGTTTAGCGCGGATTAAAGGATTTTAGGAGTTTTAATTATGTGGCGGCGCATGATGATCTTGATAGTTGCTGATAACGTCAGTCGGCACACCAATTTGATTGAGTATGTAACCTATAATTGTGAGCTGGAGGTATTGGTTGATTCTCACCATTTCTTTGAGTCGTAATTTTTTAAGGAGAACTTTGGGTTTCTGTACATGAGCAATTTCATTTCGTAGTTCTGAAATTGACATAGCAATGTCTGATGTTGTGCCAACCGAGAAAATCCTGCTTAAACCATCGATTATGGTATCGTTTGCGTACGTTTTAATAGGATATTCATATCGATCATATTTGCTTTTGTTCGCGAGATAGCCAATCGACTCTAGCTGAGTTGCATAGAGTGTGGTCTCTCCATGAGCTTCGTGTATATTAACTATCTCTGAGTCATTTTGGATGCTTGATATTAAGATCGAAAAATCATATTGGTTAGAAAGCCAGTTAGAGATAATTTGATCCAAAGGTATAGTGTTTTTTCTGATTGGCATGTTGCGATGTGACTGTTCTCGAGTTGCAATTTTAATTATTTTTTGAGTTGCCAGCATGCTCGGGTAAAGAAAGATTTTTCCATGTGGAGTTGTGATGCTCTCATCTAAGATTTGAATGTACTCAGGATACACTGGGCTATAAGTTAGCAGAGAAAATAAGTCTGCAATTTCAAAAATTATTTTAAAAGCTTCAAGTGCAGTTGATGATCTTAATAAGTCAAGATTAATGCTATAGGATATTTCGCTTTTAAGCATAAATCTTGAATCTCTATATTTCTTACTAATCCTTAAATATTGATCCTGCAGCTCTTGCAATGCTGATTTATTCTGGCTGTATATTTGATTGGTTATGTCGTTTGTTAATGGATTGAATGTGGCCTTTGTTCCTACCTTAATATTCCCAAAATGAGTGCTTAAAGTATAGTCTGGAATAGGTGAGTATTTGACACGGTTTTTTGCATAACTGGGGTAAAAAAAATCTTGAAGATTAGTCAAAGAGAAATCTAGGTTTGTGATCTGACCTTTAGTAGGTATGAAAGCGCCATGTATTAAAAATTGGAACCATGCCTGACCAGGCCTAGTTGCTAAGTCATTGTTTAATGATAAACCAGACTTGCTAGGATCAAAATTTCCAATAAGAGTACATTTTTCTCCCGAAGAGAGAATGCCATGTAAGACCTCGGAACTTTCCATATGCGCATCGTGGCTAATCAAATAGGAAAGTACAATTCCCTCTTCTGGTGTGTACTGAAGCTCCCCGCTAAAGCGGCTGTCATGTGAACCAGGTAAAAAGAACTCGCCAACCCATTTTTGCTCAGTTAGTAAATTAGACACGGCATCCTCATTTGCGATTTTGTTATGCTCAAAAGCTTACCATGTAGCTCACTAGAAGTTCTTTCAAGTAGATTCTCGCAAATCTAACGCGGGTCTAACGCGCCTTGCCGGAAAAAGTCAGGCCGACATAGCGGGTAGCTCCCTAGCGGCGCTTACAAGACCGCGTTGGCGGTTGGAGTTAGAGGCTCAAATGGTCGGCGAGGATGGCCAACACCTCGTCTTCGTCGTCTTCTGATAACCCGATAATTTCCCGCCCTGGTATGTCGCCCCATAGATGAGAGAACTCCGCCTTAGTACCGCCCCAATGCATCATGGGCGCGTAGACCATCAAGCTGCCCCATTCGACGCTATCGCTAGTGGCTGAGTAGCTGAACTGTTTGGCCAGTTCGTTGCTTCCACCCTCTAAAACTCGGCCATGGCCTTTACGCTTCTCTGTGACAGGGGAGTTATCGGCCCAAGGTGTTCCGTCTGGTGCTTCTTTATCGCGGAACCGCTGCTGAGTGCGGTTGACCATCTCTTCGCCAATCGACGCCCACGGTGCGGTGAGGTCTTCGCCTTTGTTAAGCAGCTCGGTAATGGCGCGCTCGACGGCCTCAGAACTAACGTTGATGGTACCCATGAAACTCTCCTATACTGTTAGTAAGCGCATGAGGCCAATATTCGTCTGGTGTACCCTGCGAAAGCAGATGAGGTATCTGGGGATGACGAACCAGCTGTGCGCTTATCCTTTCCTGGCCTAACGCAGCCGCTGCATCTTGGCTCTTACGTTCCGCTCCGCCGTTTCATCGGTGACCACAAACAGCGTTAAGAAGTAGTTCTTCTTACCATCTGCTGTGCGCTTCAACGCTGCTCGATACAGCCTTTCCCCCAAACTTAAATAGACCATGCGCCCTGGCTCACCGTCGCGCTGGTAGACTTCGCCGCTATCCAATATCTGCTGTATGCGCCGATAATCCTCCAGCCCCACTTCGGGATGGCTGACCTTGTGCGCGGTAAGGCTTTCTTGAGAGAGCAGCACCACGGGCGATTCAGCGCCGAGCACTTCACGCTCGACCGCTGGCACCACGGCCGCCGGATACTCCCCGCGCATCTCCCCGTTAAAGAAACGATTAAACAGCGGCGCCTCGACCAACTGCGCTACGTTCTCACGGGCGATGGTGGCGTCAACGCTATCCAGCCGGTTCAAGCGCGCAGCGATCGCACGCTCTGTGGCGGTTTGCCCTGGAGCATAATCCCAGCCCGGCTGTATACCGGTTGGCACTGTGACCACTTCACCTGTCGTGTTATCAACGTGCTCATAGGTACCGTCGTTGGGCGCTGCGTCTGGCCCATCTTTGCCCAAGCGCTTTAAGCCCCGCTCGTTTAACGTCTCAACACCGCAGTTACAGCCCCAGCCGTTCGGCGCGTAGTGAGTCTGCCACCACGGGTGATCGTGACGCAGAACCAGGTTGTGCCAGCGTTTGTGCTGCTGGCGTGGGTTCTCGACCGTGTTGTGTACGTACCGCCAATAGGGCCGTAGGCGCACAACGTCGGGGTCGGTCATCTGGGCCCAGCGCCCAGCGGCGTAGGATGTATCGAGGTTGGTTTTGTAGATCAATCGGGTGCGCCAGGCGCGGCCCGCTCTCGAGTCTTCGCCTGTCCAGCCTGTCCAGCCACGCTTTGACACGATCTCATTAAACTGGCTACGGAACTCGCCAAGGCTTTGGCCGTTGCTGATCGCGTCGTCGACAGCGCCGCGAAGATCCGCTAACAAATCCGCCTTGGTAGCGCCCGCCACAACAAATGCCGCGTCGTTTTGATCGCGGGTGATCTGGCCGGAGCGAGTCGTGGGCAGGTTGAGCTTGTTACGGAAGAACGTGACCTGCTCGGGGAACGGTCGGTTGAACTGGGCGCTAATCGGCATTGCCGGTTTCCTCGTCGACCGTTGCGCGGCCTGCCAGATCGGCTGCCTCAAAGGCGATGGCCATCACGCTGGCAAGCTCCGATTCGTCAAGGTCATCAAAGGCCGTGGCGATCATTTCTTGCAGCTGCTCTAGGCTTTCCGCTTGCTCGGCGAGCTGCTGCACCTGCGCCACCCAGCTATCAACAATAGGCTGCGCTTGGTTGTCGAGCTGGTCGAGGGTGGCATCGCGGTAGTAGCTGGGCTGGCCGGGTTGCGTGGGTGCCTGACGTAGTGCGGCTAGCGGTGGTTTTGATGCGGGTAGGCGCAGGGCGCCAAAGGGGCTTGGCGCTGCCTTTGGCATTAGCACCTCTTCGCCTTCCTGGGCCTTGGGGATGCCGCTTTTCTCGTGGAACCACCAACTGGGGATCTTCGCGCCCATATCGACAAAGGTGGGCAATGACTTCGAGAGCCGTTCAAGATCCTCGGTTTCGCCGGTGTCTAAAAAGAATCGCGGCGCTCGCTGGGGCTTATCAATGCCGTAGTTGAGCGCGGCCATGGGCCAAAGGATTTGTTTGCCAATGCTGCCTGCATACTGACGCACGTCGGAGCGAATCAAGCTGGTTTGCCCGCGTTCGTGCACGTTGCCGAGGGCGTTAGTGTTTGTGCCTTCGCCAGTGCCGCTGGTGAGTGTGCCCCCTAGAATCGCTTTCGCCTTGGCACGCTCGCACCAGTCCATCATTGTTTTGTAGAGATCCGCAGACGCTCCCCTGCCAGCGGCTTCCTTGAACTCAATGCCCATGCCTTCGGGGATGATGCCCGCCGCGTTTTGGCCGAGGGTGACCACAGCACGCAGCAGCGTGGCTTTCTCTTTTTCGGTGGCGTTTCGTGGGTACGTACCGATGCGGGCTGGCAGGCCGTAGATTTCAAGCAGCTGGGCGAGATCCCCCAGGGCATAGTTCTGGAACAGGTAAGGCCATGCCAACATGCGGTGTAACCCCATGCGGGCGACGTAGCCGCTCTTGGCGCGATGGCGGTGTTGCACCCAGCCCAGTGGCCATAGCTCGGCACCTGTAGCAGTGTGGTCGCGTAGGGTGATGCAGTTTTGGTCGTCTGGGTGGAGCCGGAACCAGCTATGCGGGCGCAGCGTGGGCTGCTCGATATAGCGCAGTGCGCCGTCGCGTTGCCAGCTTAATTCGAGATTGGCCCACCCGTGCCCGATGCCGGTACCGAGATCAAGAATAAGGTCTTCAACCTCAATGCCGCTGAACACTTCCGCCGCTTGCTCGGCGGCTTTCTTTTCCTGAGCGCTGGCACCGTCTGGAGGGACGATCTGCCACTCCAGCTCTGCAGCGAGTTGGCGGCGCTTGCCCAGATCCGCGCCGATTTGTGGATCCTTTTCTTCCATGTCATCGAACAGCTCGCTTTGCGCCTTCAGGTCGCCTTGCTCGGCGGCCTCTAGGATCTGATACAGGCGCGCAGGCGTGAGCCCCTTGGTCGGGTGCTCTGCAAATTCCCGCTTGAGCTGACCGATGCGGGCGTCGTTGGTTTGCTGTTCTTTCAATGCTGGCGCACTGGCCTTGACCAGGTTGCGCCGATACTTCGCAGTGGGGCTTACCATGCGCCGCCTCCTATTCCAAAACCGTGCATATCAATGTCGTCGCTGTCGTCGTCCTGGTTAGAAACGCCAGGCAGGGGCGCGGGGGTGAATTCGATAAGGCCGCCCGATGAGTTGGTTGCTGCAAACCCCATGAGCGCACCGGCGATAGCTCCATCGCCATGCCGTATTAGATCCGCATCTTTCAGGTCTTTACGTTCGATGCGAGGCACCATCGGTATGCCGTCAACATACTCAACAGCACGATGGTCATCCTCTAGCGAGGCATCCCTCGGCATGGTGATAAAGCCGTCTTCAAATAACGAAATGTATTTGCCCATCCACTCGCCGTACCATTTGCGTGACAGTACAACTTCATGCACTGGGCCGCCGGAATAGGAGCCGTTGTCGGGATTAAGCTCGGCACGGCCATATCGGTCGCCGGTGTACTCCATGAGTGTTTGGCCTGGCCCTGTGGCGTCGCCTGCAAACGTCCAGTTGGTAAGCTTGTCCAGCATGAACCAGAGTATTTGCTCTTGCTGGCGGGTGGGGGCGTTGGCTAGTTCGATCACAAAAGGGATGTGTCGGCTCAGCTCTTGGCTCACTTTTGCAGGCTTGATAACCGAGAAGTGACGGTGGCGCGCAAAGTCCATGCCTATCGCCCAACGTCCGGTGAAGCGGTGCATAGCGTCACTCAGAACCGGCGCCAGGTTGGCGGCAATCCACTTCTCGCACCATGCCTCACGGTCGCGCTCACTGCGTTTTGGGAAGTCATCATCAAAGACGATACGCAGTACGGGGCGCACTTCAGGCATGGCCTGCTCAATCCAAACCGATGGGATTGCCGACCCTTCACCATCGCGGGGGATAACATCCAGCTCTTCGCGCATGGCGGCTTTACGTGGGCCATAGGCTGAGCGAATGGCCTCATACCAGTCTCGCTTTCCTTCTAGCGTTGGCTCTATGCCACGCATAACGCAGACACGCTCATAGAGTCCATTGGTAACGGCATCATCGAATGAGATGCGGGTAGCCTTGGCGTTCTTTCCGTAGCGGCCTGCTCGGACGTCTTCCACCAACTGATAGAACGGGTTTCGTTTACCCCGATGCGTTGACCAAATGACGATGCTGCCGCCCCAGATGAGTAGCGCCGTAGCGGACTCAAGCAAGTGAGAGACATTTTTGTGTAGCGCCGCTTCGTCGATTCTCACCTTGCCTTGTAAGCCGTGGATATTCTCAGGCCGTGAAGATAGTACGGTGATGCGAAAGCCACTGGCGAAACGTACTCGAAAGGCCTGTATTTGTCGGCTGCCACCATCGGGCAGTTGGTCTTCAAAGATGTGTTGCTCGATCATGGTGACTTGGCCACGCGCAATGATCATTGCGAATTTAGCCGCATAGCCGATGTATTCCAGACCCTTTTCCCTGGTATCGGCTATGTAAAAAATATTGTCGCCGCCCGCTTCTTTTGCAGAGGCAGCCGTTATCGTGTCGGTTAACGCCTGAGCAAATGTAATGCCTGTGCGTCGGCCTTTCTCACATACTGCGATATCTAGCCCTTGCTGCATGCGAATCCAGTCGCTTTGATGTGACATAAGCACACCTTCAGCGAGTGGATTAAAGTTGGCAGGGATCTGTCGGGCGCGCTCTGGTAGCTCATCCCAATCGACTACCCGTTGAGTATCTTGGAGCGGTGCTGGCATGGTCATTGATTACATCCCCATCAGCACTTGCTCGCGCCAGAACTTAGCATCTTCTGCGCTAAGGCCTTTAGCTTGGGCAGCCGCATCTACGCGGTTGGCCGCTTCTTGAAGCACTTCGGTACGGATCTCCCTGGCGTGTTTCTTCTGGGCGATGGAGACGCGCCCTAAGCTCGACAGGGCTTTTGATATCTTGCCCAGGTTATGAGTAATGTCTTCCGGGTTTGACTCCGCCTTCCTTAGCTCAAGCGATACCCGTAGCAACTGCTCTTGAACGATCCGCGCCGTGGCGTCGATCAGGTTGCCTTCGTCGTCTTCCACCGCATCCGCCATGGCTTTAGCCATTTCGGTAGTTCGGCGCACGCTGCCCATGGCCTCTTCGAACTCTTCTTGAAGATCCTGTCCATAGCGGTGCACGCTCGACTTGGAAACGTTATAACCACGCTCGCTGAGCCACCCGGCTAACGCTTCGTAGCCTTGAAAGCCGCTGCTGACCAGGCGCTCGTTTAGCTGCTCGCGTACCTCTTGGGGTAGGTCAAAGACCTTATTGCGAGGCGGCATGATCAAACCCCTGGGCGTGGTTTAGCGACGCCTGGTACGTTAGCGAGGCCCTGAGCACAGTCGGAGCCACGGCCTGTTAGCGTAATAACCCAACCGGCGCGGGGCTGCTGGGTGATGACTAGGCCTTGCTCATCCAACCACGCCAGGTCTGAGTGCAAGCGATCACGGCTGATATGGTGGGCATACGCACCTTTCAGCTCATCGTTTAGCGAGTACTCATTGGTCGTAAACTGGCTGCGGCGCGAGAGAATACGCAGGATGCCGAGTCGGCGGCCTTCGGTTTCAAAGTCTTGGTAGCTCTGGCTCATCAGTGACCCCCACGCGGCTGGTTCATCAGATAATCATTGATTCGGTTGACCTGTACCGACGTGCTTTTTTGGTTAGCGCTGATCTCTGCCAGCAGTACGTTGGTACGGGCCATCTGGTCTTGCAGGTTTTTGATGTCTTCGTGATCGGGCAGGCGTTCCACTTTATGCTCCAAGTTGACGACCTTACGCTCGACACCATCAATACGATCATTGGTGCCCTTTATGGCCGCTTGGCTAGCGCGGTGCTTGTTCAGCCAGTACACGTAAGCCGCCATCAGAGCTGTTAGCAACGCCTGCATAACGTCAAACAGCACCTTGGCGGCTGACCAGTTGATGATTTCCATTACGTCCCCTTACTCGGTTTCTTCGTCGTCGGCGCTTTCGCTTTCTGCGCACTTATCGGCGTGTTCGCGGGCGCGGGCTACTTTGAGCCAGCCCCGTGTGCCCCATTGGTCGAGTGCCGTGATGAACAGCGCGACCTCTTTTTGGGTGTAGTCGCCCACCGGCACCAGCGGCTTGCCTTCTGGCTCGGTCATGCCTGTTGGTGTGGCACATCTGTAAACGTTGATCGCTGGTGGTGGCGGGGGCGGCTGTGTCGGCATGCTTTCGCAGGCGGCCAGTGCGGCACCGGCGGCGATGGTTACGATGATTCTTAACGTCATGGCAGCGCCTCCAGCGTTGAACGCAGCACCGGGGCCACTGGGCCGTCATCGCTGGGCGGTGAGCGTTGGATGCGTTGGCGAAGTGTTTGGTAGTCCTGGGCCTGCTCGGCCAACTCTTCTTGAAGCGCTTTAATATCGGCTTCGGCAAGGCGTCGGCGGCGCTCAGCTTCGTCTAGTTGGTTGGTTGCCTCAGTCGCTTCACGTTTCCAGTCGTCACGCTTTTCGATCATCTGCTGCAACGCTGAGCGTTCAAGGGCTAGTTCGTTGGCAAGGTCGTTTGCCTCCCATGACTTCCACGCGAAGCCGATGGACGCCGCAACAAAAAAATAGGCGATTACACGCTCGAACATGGCGCACCCCCTTGCCACCCAGCACGCTCATAGCGCGGGGTGAGCGTTAACAAAATGTGCCTAACGTAGTGGCGGTTTTCTCGCAGGGCCCAGCCTGCGCGGGCTGTATAGCGCTCGACACTGCCAAACCAAACGCCGGGGTTGTCCCCGGCGGCACGCGCTAAACGTTGGTCTCGCTGTACCCAGCCCAGCCCGCCGTTGTATGCGGAAAGCGCGAAGGCCCACCGTTGGCATTCGTCAGCCGCTGTGGCTAGCCGCTGCCAGTGCCATTTGTTGTAGCGCGCTTGGGCGCGCATGGCCCAGCCAGGGGAATACGGGGCGGCGCGCCCCAGGTCGGGGTAGATCTCCGCGATCCACTTACTGGTGCTGGGCATAAACTGGCTGAGCCCCTGCGCACCCACCGGGCTGTTGACGTTAGGCCGCCAGCCGCTCTCCTGGTGGATCTGCGCGGCATGCACGGCTACGCGGCCATTCATGCCCCATTCCTGCTGTACCACTCGCGTTAGCTCCCGCTGGTAGCCTTGCGCGGCGCTGGGGATCTGGGCGTGTGCGGGCTGGCAGGATTCCAGTACTAGCAGTGCTGCTAGCACCAGGCTCATGGCGATCCATATCCAGTTGGCGCGCAGGTAGGCTGTTAGATCGTTCATCATGACCGTTCCTCTTGCAGCAGCTGCTCGGCGCGTTCCGTCACATCTTTCAGGCGCAGGTATAAGGGCAGCACGCGGGCGCCAGGGGCGAGTGCGTCGATCTCAGCCCTCACGCGCTCACCTTCTGCCAGCAGTTCAGCGACGGTATCGGCGCCCATGTCAGACTCCTAGGCCAAGGGCTAGGATGGCGGCGGCGATAATGATGGCGCGGCGGAGCATAAGCAGTTCCCAGAACGGCAATAGTCTGCAGCCGGTAATTATTTGGGCATCATCAGTTTCGTAGGACGTATCAGCAGCTACTGGATCATCGTTAGATGGTGCGAATGCGTGAGGGCGGGCGTAGGGGAAAATCGTGCGGTCGATCCAGTAGCCCAGGTAAGCGCCCCAACATAATTTGGTCAGCGACCAGAGCAGCACGCCCAACTGGTGCGGGTATAAGAAGCCCACGCCAACAGTGGTAATGAGAGCAAGGATCAGCCAGGGGCCAATGCGAAGTTTGTCGAGTAGTTTGGGGCCAATGTGGAGTTTGTTGAGCAGCTTCTGGAAAAGTGATGGTAGGTTCACGAGGTAGCCTCATTGCGTGCGTGGTGAGCAAAAGCACAGTGCAGTGAGGTTCAGGATAGGGGGGTAGAGCGAGGCGCCGGGATTAGCGGGGATTAAAGAAAAATGCCCCAGAAAGCAAACAACCCGCCGAAGCGGGTTTGTTGGGGAACAGTGAGATTTAGTTTAGGCTTTGCTGCAGTGTCGTGACCAAACACTATCGAATGTGTTCCAGGCATTTTCGAGGTAGACAGTATCCCCATCTGCTTGGCTCACGAAACGCTGATAACCCACATAACCTCCGTAAGAGTTTTTACCATTTACCTCACCGCATACAGTCGCCATACCCAAATTATTAGTCGTCTCGCTGATATTGCGGAACTGCGCTGATTCAGGATCGCGAAGCTGGTTGGCAACGGCTTCTTTAGCTATTTTTACGTCTCCTGATTCGCAACCGGCCAGTAGCGCTGTGATGATAATCGTAATCCCTGCGAATGCTTTCATGATGTTCCCCTTCTACTATTGGTAGCTGGTGAGACCGTTACCAATTGCACGCTTCACGCAGCGGCGAAATAGCCTCTTCCAGCCCGCCAATCGGAAACTGAACAGTAATAGGTGATTCGCTGTAAGGGGTGACACGAACAGTAAGAACATCAGCATCAAACAGGCTTCGTATTGCAGGAATAGATCTGCCGCCATTCCATAACCCTAGTGCCTTGTGGTCAGTAGAAGCCAACATATCTCGCGTCACTGCATCCTGCTGATCGACTCGCATCGTTACACGCCCATAGCCCTGAATATCAGCCATATGGTGCTCATCAAAACTCATGTACATAACCGTCGTATTTTCGTGACAACGCAGAATCAGGCTCGGCCTGCTGTTTCTTCCAAAGCGGCCAATAACAGGCTCAATTGATTCTGTGCGGAGTACAACTGTCTTGCTATCGTCAATGGGGGACGTTGTTTCGTTAACGTTCCACTCTGAGACGATTTGCCGCTCAGTTGCAGGACGATACTCTGCGTCATAACAAGCCAAGCGACGCTGGTCATTTGATATATCGGCGCAATCCTCGGAAGCGTGAGCAGTACCAACCGCTAGTAACGCCATTAACCCTGCTAGCATTTTCATATTGTTCCCCCTTTACTTGCTTTCTTATCACAACAGTCAAAACAGCCCCGGCTGTACCCGATTGCGGTGCAGTGACCGCTGCTCGGCCAGGATCTTGTAGATCTGCATCACGCCCTTATCGTAGCGCCGGGCTAGCTCGGCGTGGTTGCTGCCGTCGAACTCGCACCATATCTGGTGGTCGCGCAGTGCGCGGTCGAGCTGATCTCCTTTTGCTAGATAGAATACTTGACCGCCGTGGTAATACGCCAGAATTCTTAGGGTAGAAAACGCCAGGCGTTGGGCGATGCGCGGCGCGATGCCCACATCGACGTATTCGGCTTCGATGACCTGGAGCATATCGACCAGTGACTGGGGCCAATGGCGGGCCAGCTCTGGGTCGGGTAGTCGCTCCAGTGCATCAGCGGGGATCTCATCAAACCCTAAATCGAAGTTATCGTCAGGCGAGGTCATCGGGGTACCGTCCTTGCCGCTTGGCGTCGATGATCAACGCCTGGAGCAGCTTGTGCAGTTGGTTATCGTCGAGAAAGTCCACGCGGTCGACCTTGAACATGTGCTTTGCCATGCTGTCAGCGTAGGCCCAGGCGCGGCCCGCTTCCGCCAGCAACGCTTCGACCTTGTTCATTTCCGCTTGGCGTGAACGCGGCGGTCGCGGTGCCTTCCGGCCTGCTTTTTTGGTGGGCTTTGGCTCAAACCCCAGGCGGCGAAACTCATGCATCACGCCCCCCACGGTCTTATTCGTGAGTTCTTTGGCACTGCTCACGCCCGCTTTGCGGGCGAGAATGGCGCGGTAGTCTTCATCGGTTAGGCCCAGTTGGGCTTTAGCGATGTGGATCTGGGCCAGCTTTCCTTTACTGATCATGACGCTACCCCGTCAGCCTTGATCTCAAGATCAGGAAAATGCTGCTTGAGGTGAGCCACCGCCGCGCCTTCGGTACCAAACGTGGGTACTACGCCAACGACCCGAGGCGTGACCATGCGATCGGCTTCTTTCTTGCCCAACACCCGCTTTGCACTTGCATACATCTTTTTGGGATGTGGCGCCCGCTTCATTGGCCGCCAAAAACGACCTTCGGGATACACTGGCTTTTCATCCTTGGTTTCAGTCCACTTGCCTTCCACAGCGCCGTTGACGTACACCACCACAAAGATCTTCTTGCCGTCATGCGCCTTTACCAGCGACAGCTCGTAGCCATCGGCCAGGAGCTTTACGGAGCCGCCCAGGTGCCATAAGCGCTCTTTGATATCTTTCCATTTATCCATGGTTCCCCTCATTGGCTGCTCATCAGTGCTAGGCCACCACGCCCAGCAGACGCCCCACGCGGGGGCGTTTCGCTATGCTCCGACCTTTAGCTTCTTGCCGTTCACTTCCATGTTTTGAATGAAGATGCCTTTAATTGGCTCGTGGGTTAGGCTGCCGCCCATCCAACTACCTTTCTCAGGCTCAATCACAAGGCGACATACCAGGCCGTTGTAGGTGCCAAGCACCACTTCGCCTGCCTTGTCGAGTTCTTCTTTTGGCTCTAGGCCCAGCATTTGTTTAGCGGTTTCCTCGCCATAACGATCAGCCAGTGCTTTTGCGGCCATAATGGGAGCCGCCAGCGTGACGAAGGCTTGGCCAATGGCTTTTTTGTCCACCACGACATTCATGCTGTTGATCTCGACCTTGCTCATGGGGCACCTCGGTTAGCGCAGTAGGTGATGTGGTAGCGGTAGTGGATGCCCGCCGCTACATCGGAGTGGCGCAAATAGTCGTTAACGACGTTCACTTTTGGGCCGTACACCTTGCGCGCTACGTTCAGGGCTGCGTCGCGGTGGGTGGTACCCGTTGCACGCTTGCCGCGCAGGGTGCCGACAAAGCCACCGATCGCAGGGCTAACGCTGATTGAACTGGCATTCAACACCGTGCTCATTGGGTCACCTCATCGGTCATGTTCTCGCTCGCCCAACGCCAGGCGCTGTGCTTCCACTTACGCGGTGGCGGGTTCTGCTTTAGCCACTGCTTGGCCTGCGCGGCACTGATGCCGCGCTCCTGGAGTTGGTAGAAATAGGCGCATTTGCTGGGCATGGGTTACACCTCCGCAATGTTTAGGCTGATGGGCTGGTACCGCTCGGTTTCGCCAATGCGTTCATAGATCCGCACATAGCTTTTGGAGCCTGTTACTTGAACGGCGTCGGCAATGGCGTCCATGGCTTTTAACCAGCGCGGGTCGTCGAAGTCATACCGGCGCAAGGCCAATACAGCACCGGTGCGCAGGTTGCCGTGCTTATCGGTGCGGAAGGCATCCTGAACAATGGTTTTAACTTCGCTCCGCGCTCCGTCTGTCCAGTCTTTCAAGCAGTCATCAATCAGCGCTTTGGCCGCTTCTAAACGCTCATCGAAGGTGATGTGATCGGCGACTTGGCGCTGGATCTTGTAGCGGCCATCGAAGCTCAGCAGCGTGACGTTGCCTTTCTTGCCACCCACGTTGACGCCGTACTGCTCGGCGGAGAGCTGCACAAAGGTTTCGATGTCGCCAAAGGCGGCGGCCTTGAACTGCTGGAGCTGGCGGTTCAGATCAATGGCCTTGGTGACCAGCTCAATGGCGAGTTCATCGCGGGCTTGGTCGATCGGCTTGATGCTTTCTTCTGGGATCAAACGCCCCTTGGCGTCCATCCGGTAGCCGTCGGGGATAGTGGGCTGTTGTGGGTCGGTTACTAGGGTGTTCATGTTCAGGCTCCTTTACGGGCTTGCTTGCGTACAAAATTGGAGGTGCCGCGATTCATTCCACGGTTGTGTCGGTGGTGGCGCATCGGCTCAAAAGCGGCACCATTGCGCTGGCTCAATTGGCACACTTCGCGCTCGGACTGGGCCACTTCGTCACGCCACTGATCAAGCAGGTCGCGCCAGTCCCAGCCTGCGGCTTGGTTCTCGCAGCTATCGGTGGTGCCTTCGGCCACAGGCGCTAGGCCGGTATCCCAGCGCTGCCAAATGCGCAGCACGGCGGCTTCTTGCGCGGGTAGCAGTGGCTCTGGCTCCAGCGCTAGGCGCTCAAACTGATGCGGGTTGATCAGGTACTGGGCTAGGTTTACCCCATGGCGCGCCATGCGCAGGGCGATGAAGCGATCGGCGTAGTGCTCGATGTGGGCGTCGCTGTAGGTTCTCATTGCTGGTCTCCCTGGTTGGCGGCACCTTTCAGCAGCTCCGATAGGCGCTTAGGTGCGTTGGCTTGCTCAACGGCTTTGGCGGTTTGAAGCTGGCTTTTTTTGCCGCTGGCCACCGTGGGTTTACGGTTGCCCATACGGGCATGCTCGGCTAACACGTCTTCGGTAGAGCGCTCGCGCAGCGCTGCTGCTGGGGCACGATTTGCGGGCTGTTTGGCACCACTGCGCGCCTGTTCTTCGCGCTGCTTTTCAACCTCACCGGCGTGGCGATCGGCACAGTTGGCGACGACTTCATACAGGTACCCATGGCCGCTTAGCGGTAGGTTGCTGGGTGGGCGCTCCAGCAGCTGATCCAGCGCCATGACCCACACCTTCAGCGGTGCTTCCCGCGTGACGCCTTTGCGCTCGATCACGCCGCTGTTTATCACTTCCTTTAGCTCGGTCAGCAGGCGGGCGCTTTTGGCGCTGGCTAACGACCGTGAGGCAGGTCGGAACATGCCGAGGTAGCGGACGATTCGGCTGCTCAACATAGCGGGCATTTCCAGTGCAGCGGCCAGCGCCTGGTTGTGTTCGCCCTGGGTCACGAACGCGGCCATGTCGCCGGTCATACCGCACTCGGGGCAGGTGGCTTTAAGGGTCATTGGTCTTCTCCCTGGCGGTCGGGGTTGTGCGGGCATGATTGGCAGTGACGCCACATGCGCATGGCCATGGGGTTGTGGGTGGGCGCTGGGCGTGCGCGGTAGTCGCGGCACTGCTCAACGCTGATGGTGAGTTGCTGCGCGGGGCATTGGAGACCGTCCAGAGCCAGCAGCACCTTCTTTTCGATGCTCTCGGTTGAGGGGCTGGGGTAGCGGTTGGCCAGTGCCAAAGAGACCGCTGTGCGCGAGACCCCAATACGCTCACCAGCCATCTTGCGATTGGTGGCGCGCACTTCATCGGCGAGCAGCAAGATCCAGCGGGGCGGTTCTTCGCCCCAGTTGGTTATGTCGACGGTACGGGTACGACGAATGACGGCGCTCATGGCTCACCCCCTTCGGTTTTGGTGACGCGGCAATACACCACTTCGCCGGTATTGGGGTCGTAGAGCTGCTTGGTGCGCTGGATCATGGGGGCACGGGGCCCCGTCCAGCGGCTCGACACCAGCCGGTAACGGGTCATTACACCGGGCGTCCCTGGGCGAATAATGGCGACGTACTCGGCAGCCGCCAGAAAGCGCAGGTATTCGTTGGCGGTGGTTTCGGCGATCTCTACCTTGGGCGTGGTGGCGGCGTCGGCCAGTTCACGGGCGGTGCAGTCGCCGACGATCTTGAGCGTGCGCCACATCTGTTCACGGCCAAGGCCACCGGTGGGCGTGGAGCCGTCTTTGCGCACACGCGGGGCTTCCACGCCAACGTCTTTAATAAGGGTGTACTGCACCGGCTCGCCGCTTTTGCGGGGCACATCAATACGGGCGAGGTAGCCGCCTTTTTCGAGGCCGTTTAGGTAGTCACGCACGCGGCCTTGTCTGACCGCATCGGGCATAAGTAGCGAGACTTCAACCGTCGTGATGGCAAGCCCCTTGGCGTGCATACCGCGTAGGGTTTCCCAAATAGCCTGGCGGTCGATGCGTGGTCCCTGGGCGTTGAGTTGGGGGGTACGTTTTGCCATGCCTGTCTTTGTCATGATTAGCCCCTCCGCGCCGGTGGCTGGCCGGTGTGGATCTCACGCTCGCCCCATTCCTGCAGGCCGACCATCGTCCAGCCGTTGGCGGTGGCCTCGCTGTGGATCTGGTAAAGGTTGACGGCAACGCGGCGCAGGCAGCCTTTTACACGGTCGTTAACGGCTTCAAGCAGGTCGTCGTCAATCTTAATATCGGGGTAGCTCTTGTCAGCAAGGGCGCGCACGTCATCCAGGCTGGCGGCCTGGGCGGGCACCCATTCCAGTACGCGGTTATGCAGGCGTTCCAAGCGGGCCATGCTGGCGGGCACGCGCTCTTCACCGATCAGAATTAGCGTGCCTTGGCTGGCGTTATAGATGTCCGTTAAAACGTTGGCGGCGGCTTTGTCGATCACGTACTGGACGTCATCGACAATCAGCGGGCGGCCTGAGCGTGAGAGCTGCTCAGCGATCTGGTCGACCATCTCGCTGAGCGTTTTCATAGGGATAATGCCCATCTCGCGCAGCACGGCGACAACAAAGGCTTTTTTCGTCCAGCTTTCACGGCACTCGACGTAGTAGGCGCGGTGCAGGTTGGCGGCATAGGCCGCTGCCAGGCTTTTGCCGTAGCCGCTGGGGCCATACATGACCACTAAGCCAGGCAGTTCTGGCGGGCGGTTGGCGGCGCTTTCAACGGCAGCGGCGAGTAGCCCGACGTTAGTGAGTGGTACAATGGTGTTGACGCTCATAGTGCTTCCTTATCCAAGGTTGGGGTGTCGTGGGCCGTGGTCTAGACGGCCCGTCGGTTGCGGGCGGGTGACAGCCCGTCCGCATCCATTACTTTCGCGATAGCGCGAAAATCGTTGTGATGCTGGTAACGTTCGTGCCAGTTGCGTGCCGCTTCCGGCACTTCCTCTTCTTGCTGAAGTTGGGCATCCAGCTTTTTCCAGAGCCGATAACGCTCCATCTTGTTTTGGGGTATCTGAAAGCGTGTGCCTTGATCCGCCAGTTGCTTGGCGTAGGCGCGGCCTGCGGCTGCCTGCTTTTCGTCTGAATAGCTGGCGGCGGGTGTAATAGCGCGGATTTCGACATCGGTGCCGGTGATGGTTTTCGCCTTCTGCGCCAGACGGTTGAGCTGGCCTTTTTCGCGTTTCTCGGCAGCGCGCTGGATCATGGTTGGCGGCATGGCGGGGGTGGCGTTGCCGTCGAGAATGGCGTCGCCCAGGTGTTCGCCTTCCAGGGTGTAGACGCCGACGCTGCCGGTGTCGCGGTAGTCCCAGGCAACGCGGATCTCTTCGCCGTGCATGTCGCGCAGTGCATCCAGGAAGTAGATGCCGCCGTTGATGCGTACTTCGCCACGGTTGGTTTTGCGCACTTCCTGCGGGCGCATGAGAGAAGCGACTACATCGGAAGGCGCGGTCAGCGCTTCAAAGCCTTCGGCCTCGGCACTTTTCCAAGCTTCCATGGGGCTTTGATTGCGCAGCCTGCCGGTGTCTAAATCGCGCACTTTGGAAAGCCCTTTATGCGGGCGATGGTTATAGACGTTTAACGCCTCGTTTAAGGAATCAAAGAACTCCTGAAACGTGGGTATTAGCGCGGGCTTTAACCCCTTTTTAATATCGCGGCGGCTTAACTTGTGCGCCTTGGTAGACGCTTCTTTATCCATATCCGCACCGATATAGCTGTCCATGGTTTTAGCCAGCTTTACCAAGGTGCTTTGGTGGGCGCGCTCAATGACGCCGCGTGCTTGCGAGTTATAAGGCAGCGAGTGGGTAATGGTGCCGCCCAGGCGGTCGACCACTTCATAAACAGTGGCGTTGTCAAAGCCGCTGCCGTTATCGACGTAAAACAGGTTGAACATGCCCACACGGCTGACGGCATCGCGCAGTGCATCCAGCGTGGCCACGGTCGACTCGGCAAGGTTGAGGGCGAAGCCAACGATCCGGCGCGTTGCCCAGTCGATGATCAGCGTGACTTCTGGCCTAAACGCTTGGCCCGTCAGCGGGTTAATCACTTCGGCATCAAAGGTGTGGCCATCCGCGACCCACACATCGTTCGGCCATAGCTCAGCACTGGTGCGGCGCTTGAAGGGCTGGAGTGCTTTCAGCTCATGGGCGCCCATGCGGCCACGTTCCCGCGCTTCTGGTGATAGCTTGGCAAGCCACCGCCGCACCTGGTGTATAGAGGGGTGCGGTGGCTGGGTCTGTTCGACCAGCAACTGATAGGCAGCTTCAACGCTCGGCTTCTGCGGCTTCTGGTAGCGCTTGAGAAAATCACCGGCCCAGGGCGGCATGCTCATGTCCGCTTGGCGGCGCTTAGGTGCTAGGCCACGTTCACCGTGCTTGCGGAAGTCAGCGATCCAGCGCTTTAAGGTGCGTTCGCTTAGGTTGCGCGTCTCTGTCTTGCGGTCGTTGGCCAACACCACCCGTTCTTTCAGGTACAGCGTTAGATCGTCCTCTTTGGCGTGGGCAACTAACGTCTCGATGGCGCGTTGCTGGCTGACCATCTTGCTCATACGCTCGATCTCGCGAACGAACGCCACACGGGCGGTCATCACTTGGCGCTGGGCATCGGTTAGCTGCTGCTGGCCTGGGCGCTGCTCTTCTGGCTGCGGCGCTATGGTGCTGGCTGGTGTAGGTGCGGCGTTATCTGCCTGTGCCAAAAGCAGTGCGTTTTGGGTTTCAGTGGGTAGAACGGCGAAGGCGTATTCGTAGCCACCGCCGCGACCCATGCGCTTCTGTGCTTCCCAGCCTTGGGTCGTGGCCTTGCGGATAACGCCACTGATTGATTGGGGCATGCCGGGCAAGCCCGCTAAGTCTTTGGCGGTGTACCAGTTCATTGGTCATCCCCCATCAAGCGCTTCAGCTCTTTCATGTCGCTTCTGAGCTTTTCCATCATCTGCTGGCGTTTGCCGTACTCGGCGGCAAGTGCTTCACGGCCATAGGCCACTCGCCCACCACGCAAGTGAACGATCCAGTCGGTAAAGGCGTGGCTTTGGCACACTTCCTCAAGGAGCGGAATACGATAGAAAGGGATGTTGTGGTCGCTCCGTGCAGGGCTAGACCACGCATCTAGCATGTGCTTGGAAACGTCATCGCCAGAGAAACGACTCATTTGTGCAGCTACTTCGTAGCGGTCAACGGGGCAATCCTTTAGCACCAAACCCACTAGCTCGCTGACTTGAGCGGCATAGTTGCCGCTTCCTGGGGCAGGAACGACCGGCACCGGCACCTCAAAGATGTCTAATGTTTGGGTATCTTTGACGCGCTTCATGGCTATGCCTCCCGCGCCATTTGACGATGCGCGTTAGCGTTAGAGCGGCTATCATGCATACTTGATATTGATGCGCTCTTTTCTGCTCGATTAGGGCGCTCTCGACATGGTGTGCCGTTTGGGTTCCAGCGCTCTGGCCAAATAACTTGTGGGGTTAGCCCAAGCTTTTTGGCGATAGCGCGTTCCATGCGTGGGTAAGGGGTGTATTTCACCAACTGCACCGCGTTGCCGGTGACGCCCAGCTCATCGCTTAGTTTGCGCAGGCTGCAACCCTGGCTGCGGAGTTGGTATTTCAACCACTCCCAGCGCTGGGAAGGATTGATAGGAATTTCGTTATTCATGGCGTCACCTCGGTGGCGTTTTTTGGGGTGTCTAACCTGTCTTTCCCCATAAACATATCGCCAAATAGTTTTGCTTTCAAGCCAAATTTGATCGGCAAAAGTTGCGATAGTGAGCCAAAAGGTTTTTGTTGATTTTTATATCTTGTTTATCAATGAGTTATAGAAGTTTTGCGGTGTGATTTTAATTTAAGAGAGAGCGCAAAAGTTAATATGACAAACTTTGACGGATTCAGTGAGCGCTTGAAGATCGCCATAAAAGGCGAGTCATCCTACGGATTCGCCAAAAAGTGCGGGTTCTCGGAGAGTTTGATCAGAAAGTATTTATCAGGAGCTTCAGCGCCAGGGCTGGAAAAGGCGGTCATTATTGCCGAAGCTGCGGGCGTTTCATTGGACTGGCTGGCAACAGGTAAAGGCGAGACAGGCACAGGCACTCAGGCTGCAAAACAGAAGCCTGATGAAGTTGTCGGTATGGAAGACTACGCATTCGTGCCGCTGTATGACGCCCAGTGCAGCGCGGGTGCGGGCGCCTGGAACGAGAACTGCCGTGTGCTGACGCATATCTCATTCACGCGCTACTCGCTGCGCAAGCAGGGGCTAACGCCGGAGCACCTTTCAGCGATCCGTATTGATGGGGACTCGATGGAACCAGTGCTTCACAGCGGCGACACGGTGCTGATCGATCACACCAGGACGACGATTGAAGGTGAAGGTATCTATATATTGCGGCTGGATGGACATTTATACGCTAAGCGGCTGCAGCGTAACTTCGACGGTGTGAGCGTAATCAGCGCAAACAGCGCCTACGACAAGGTGACAGTGCCGCGTGACCGTTTGCATGAGCTAGAGATTGTAGGGCGCGCCGTGTGGGCTGCTGGGTGGTTGTAAGGCAGTGCCAATTCCTGCGCAAAAAAACGCCGCTTCGGGTAGAAAGCGGCGTTTTCTTCTTTGTGGTGTATTTGGCACAAATGGTGCCTGATCTGCTGGCTCTGTATAATAGCGATGTTCTCGTAACCGATTGAATTTATTTTGCTAAATCTCGCCGTTTCATCCCAGGTTATCCCTATTTGTTGTTTATAGTCCCACATTAGACCGTTGTGCCATATCTCCTGCTAACCCACACTGATAAGACCGCCTCGCAATGCGTGCCTTCTGTTCAGTATACCGACCGCGTAGCCAAAAAAGGTTGTCCATGAGAGAGCTCGGCGGGGTGACACACAAAAAAAGGGCTGCCAGCGCAGCCCTTATCAGCAGATATTTTCTCGGTCGCCGTTATGCCTAGCCGAGCGCCGCGTCGGCGATTAACCCTCTTTCGTAAGTCTGGATATCTTCTTCGCGCCACCGCGTACAGCGAGCACCCAGATAGATTGGTGAGGGGATCTGACCTTCACGTTTCCAACGCCAAATGGTCGCCTTTGAAACACCAAACCGAGAGGCCAGGTCCGCAGCTGACAGGTATTTTGCAAGCATGTGTATCTCCACGTCACAGTAAGCTTACCTGTGACTTTAGGAAATTCGGGTGCGCAGCAGTTGCGTCTAATTCCTTGAATACGGGGGTTAGACCTTTTAGGGCATATTCTTGGCAGCCATATTTGGTTTTCCGGTCCGATCCCGACGCTAAAGGGTGGATATATTCTGGCGGCCTAGCGGTTCCTCAAAAAACAACAATTAGTGGCCTGGAGAGGCCTTGCTGGATCCGGTTTCTTTGATAGTTTGGATTTGCCTCGCGTGGGGTAGTTCAAAAAGGATGAAGTTTATGAAATGGCGTAGGTGACCTGCTCCCAAATCAATAAACCAGCGTCGTCTCGCTAGTAGGCAATTAACTCGGGATGTCTCGCGAGCGAAGTAAGTTGATTAGATCATTCGTTTTATAGGTATCTGCATGTTCTGGCCCCAGCACCCGTTGCTGGTACTCAAGAAGTACATCGAAATGTGTCAAGGCCTTAGGGATGTCACCGGATATCGCCAGCAGGCAAGCTATGTGGTTGTGGGTGTTGAGAACGTGTGGATGTTCAGGCCCCAGCACCCGTCGCTGGTTCTCAAGTAGTACCTCGAACTGCGTCAGTGCCTGTAGAGTCTCCCCGGATCTCGCCAGCAGGGAAGCTATGTGGTTGTTGGTGTCAAGCACAAGTGGATGATCAGGCCCCAGCACCTGTTGCTGTTTCTCAAGCAGCACCTCAAACTGCTTCAGGGCCTGTGAGATCTCCCCGGTTCTCGCCAGCAGGGAAGCGATCTGGTTGTGGGTATTGAGTATGTGTGGGTGTTCTGGCCCCAGCACCCGTTGCTGGTCGTCTAACAGCGCCTTGAATTGCGTTAGGGCTTGTGGGGTCTGCCCGGACTCCCCCAGCAAAGAAGCGATATTGTTTCGGGTGTTGAATACATCTAGATGGTCTGGCCCCATTACTCTCTGTCGATCCTGCAGCAGCGCCTCGAACCGTATCAGGGCTTGTGTGCTCTGTCCTGATTCTCCCAGCAAGAAAGCGATGTTGTTGCGGGTGATGAACGCATCTGGATGGTCTAGCCCCAGTATCTGTTGCTGGTCTCCCAGCAGCGCCTCGAACTCTATCATCGCCTGAGCGATCTGCCCGGACTCCCCTAATAAAGAAGCGATATTATTGCGGGTGACGAGCACACCTGGATGGTCCAGTCCCAGTGTCTGCTCTTGGTCTTCCTGAACCTCCTTGAGCTGTGTTAATGCTGGTAAGATCTGTCCGGATTCTGCCATCCAATGTGCGATGTTGTTGCGGGTGAGAAATACGTCTGGGTGGTCTAGTCCCAACATCTGTTGCTGGTACTTCAACAGTCCCTCAGAGATTTTCAGGGCTTGTGAGATTTGTTTGGACTCTCCCAGCCAGTACGCGATGTTGCAGCGGGTGATGAGCACATGGGGATGGTTGGGTTCCAGCACCCGTTCGCGGTCTTTTAGCAACGCGTCGAACTGGACCAAAGCCTGTTTGATCTGTCCGGATTCTCCCAGCAAAGAAGCAATGTTGTTGCGGGTAGTGAGCACGTCTGTATGGTCGGGTCCAAGCACCTGCTCCCGCTCCTCTAGCAGCGTCTCTAACTGTACTAGGGCCTGCGAGATTTTTCCGGACTTAGCCAAGCACTGAGCTACCTTGCCACGAGTGTGGAATACGTCTGGGTGTTGGGAGCCCAACACCCTTTGCTGGTCATCCAGTAGTGCCTCTAACCGTATCAAAGCCTGTTTGATCTGTCCGGATTCTCCCAGCAAAGAAGCGATGTTGTTGCGGGTAGTGAGCACTTCAGGATGATCGGGTCCCAGAACCAGCGTCCGAGCTTCTAGCAACGTTTCTAACAGTTCCAATGCCTGTGAGATATGCCCTTGCTCTCCCAGCAAAGCAGCTATGTTGTTGCGGGTGGCGAGCAAGTCAGGATGGTCTGATCCCAACACCCTTCGCTGATCCTGCAGCAGACCCTTAAACTTTTTGAGGGCCTGCGAGATCTGTCCGGATTCACCCAGCCAGGTAGCGATAGCGCTGCGAGTACCGAGCACCTCTGGATGGTCAGGTCCCAGCAACTGTTGTTGTTCCTTTAGGAGCGACTTGAACTGCGTAAGCGCCTGAGAAATCTGTCCAGATTGTGCCATACGAAACGCTATGTTGCCGCGTGTGACGAGCAAGCCAGGATGGTCTGGCTCAAGTATCCGTTGCTGGTCCATCAGTAACGCTTTGAACTGTATTAAGCTTTGTGATAACTGGCCGGATTCTGCCATCCAAAATGCTATGTTATTGCGGGTGGTTATCACAGATGAATGGTCTGGTCCCAGCAATCTTTCCTGGTCCTTAATCAATGCTTCGAACTGTTTCAACGATTGTGAGATCTGTCCAGACTTAGCCAGCCAAGAAGCGATGTTGTTGCGGGTAGTTAGTACATCTGGATGGTCAGGTCCTAGCACTCGTTCGCGATCTTTCAGCAGTGCCTCGAAAAATAACAGAGCCTGTTTAGTTTGTCCGGATTTACCCAGTAAATAAGCGATGTTGTTACGGGTGGCGAGCACGTCTGGATGATCTGGTCCAAGCACTAGTTGCTGATCCTTCAACAATACATTGAACTTTGCCAGAGCCAGAGATATCTGGCCCGAATCTGCAAGCGCTGAAAAAAAATCATGACGCGCGATTAACAATTCGACGTTATTTTGATTAATCGAAAATAACTCAATGAACTTCCCTAGCTCAATGAGCGTCGGTAGCTCTCGTGGGAAAACTCGCAGTGACTGCTGTAGACAGCGAATGGCTCGCAAAGCATCTAGATCATTGGTTTTGCGTTCTTTATATAGTGCCAGTATCAGCCAAGCGCAATGTTGGTCTTCCGCATTGAATTCCGCCAGATCACGCTTTGTGACTGCTGCAGCGAGCTGTGCCAGGAACTCATCAATCTGTATCTCAAAGAAGTATTCCTCAACCGACTGCCTGGCAATTGCAAGTTGATCTGGCTCATTGAAGCGACGCGACCAAGACTCCACGGTTCGCACCCAACCGTGAGGGAGGGAATCCTGATCGAGCGGGTGAACAAAGAGCGCCGCATCAATCATTTTATCGCAGGTCTGAATCACGCTCAGAGTGATAGGGTGATGCCAGTCGGACCCGTTGTCGGGAATAGCCAGAGTAGCCAGGGCCATAACCTGTTGTGCGGCCAACGGCAGTTCGTCCCATAATTCCCGATACAGATCCTCAACGCGACGTGGCAGTGCCTCGATCTCCTCCTCGGATAAGGTCAGGCTACCGTCGGCGAAATGCCGCCGGTATTTCGGTAGCGTGCAAACCAGCTCCAACGGCAGAGGGTTGTTATAGCGAGCGGCCAAGCGTTCCAGCGTTCGTGGCTCGGCGTTGGGATAGTAAGAAAGGACAATATCTGCGAGGGCAGTCTTAGGCAGCGCGGCCAATGAGGCACCAGTGGGAAAGCCCGTAGGTGCGTCTTCATCATGTTGAAGACGAAGAATCCGGGAACGCAATCCCTCCTCGGACAAGAGCGGACCTAATCGATCTCTGGATGCCGCTTCTCCGGGCCAAGTCGTGGTGATCAGCATAACCGCCGAGCGTGCCCGGACAAGGCGCTCCAGCAATTCCTCGCACATGTCCGAAACGCGATGAAGGTCTTCGACGAAGACAATCACCGGCAAGCCGGGCCGCGCAAGGCGGGTAAGCATGTCCACTACACTTTCAACCAGGTCGTCGTCTTGTAATTTTTGTATTGCGCCGCTGGCGGCAACCGCCGAGGCACGTCGGTTAGACTCAGCCACACGATCCACCCCCCATCTGCCTAGCTTGACGACAAGCCCTATGGCGGGTACGGAAGCCTTCGCAACCTCCTCAACAATAAACGCTAGGCCTTCCCCGATCGCTGCTTCAATTACCTCTGACAAAACCGTTCGAGCTTGGCCAAGAGTTGGGAAAAGCCCCTTTCTCACAGATTGCAGGGCCGCAGCGGCGGCTTCCAAGTAAATCGCATGTGTCTTTAACTGTTGTAGATCTTCGAGGAGTGTTTGCGACGGGAGCCCGTTGCGGAGATCACATGCCATACCCAGCCACATGAACTCCGGCAGCGATTGGGGTTCTCGGTCGAAATAGCGAGGATCAGGGAACACGCGCTTCCGTCGATCGCCGACCTCGAAGCCATGCACGTCGCTCGCTCCTAGGATTGTTTCGGGCCAGTAGTGGTTCGATTGGCGTGCCGCCAGTCTGGCATAGAACTCTTGCACGACCCTGGTCTTACCCCAGCCGGATGGTGCCTCCAGTGAGACCCAGCGCGGTTCGCCGGTCGAATTCATCTCATCAAGTATATCGACAAGACCATCAACGACGCGATGCCTTGAATCGCCGACAAAAGGTGGTTGGCTGAACGCTTCGGTCATACTTGGGCCGAGCCTCCATACGAAGTTGGCATCAAAAAAACGTTGATGAAGTGTCGATTCCTAGCAAAGTAGCGATCCTGCAATAGCTTAGTATGGGGCTGTGGTTTCTATAGCATAGTCAATCTTTCGGGGGGAGACGTCTCTGCCGATAGCCGAGAATATAAGTCCTTATTTCTCTACGGTCTGGTTCAAACTGTAAAGAAGCACTGGCTAAGTTTCTCGCCTACTTTTTTCTCATTAAAAAAGAATTTAATGCCCTTGTAGGGCCTTGCTGGATCCGGTTTCTTTGATAGTTTGGATTTGCCCAAGTGGGTATTTCAAACAGGATGAAATCTATGAAAATTCGTGAACTATTTTCTGCGTTGCAGAGCGGTAATCTTTCAGTGATCAATGAAGTAACAGACGTACTTAGTGAGCTGGCAGATGCTATCGATATGTTGCATATTGCTAATCCTTACGAGCAGATTGAAGTTTTGGAGCATATTAAAGGGTTAGACAATGAGGAACCCAATAACCTATTAGAAAAGATCGGTATGATTAAGAAAAATGAATGGTTCTGAGGAATGAACATGGCGCATTGTCAGTCGCGGAAGGCTGATAGTGCGTTATTTTTTTGAGTAGTGTTGCTTGCTCTTATGAATCAACCGGAACCTCCCTACTCACCCTGCTGCGCGAGATTAACAACAACGCCGAAAGTCTCTCGGCACTGATAGATAAACTAGGCGAACGGCACGAGCGCTAAACCATCCAGTATTTTGATGACCGCGAGCGGACAACAGACACGTCCCTGGGACGTCCTCCAGACGAGGCCTGCGCCATTCCCAGTGGTTTGAACCAATCCTGGTCCCGATCAAGAGCCTCAATCAACAGGCGGAGTGAGCTACGGTAATCTCTCACCGTTGATGGTTTGCACCAGTGCTCTAGAAGCCATGAACAATGTTTCAGCCGAATCTGTTGGGCGTGTTTAACTTCAGGGAACCGATTTTCGACAGCCAACGCCATCTTCTCGATACGATTCAAGTGCCGGCTTCGGGTCCTTTCAGCGCCGTCTTTGGCTTTGATGCGCTTATGTACATCGTTAAGATTCATGGCTTGGCTACCTCTACATCGCGATTGGTACGATCTCGCTTGCCAACATAGGATGACGCGACCGTTGGGCGTTTGTGACCGCCCTGATGCCCTACGACCTCTCTTCCTACCGAATCCGCTTCCCTGTCAAACGCTCCGGACTGCTTAAGTGGAGCCAACTGGCCGGACGTTCGCTCGTAAACCTCTATGAAATTTTCAGCCCGTAAGTCTTTAGGGCATTGAATTCCGACCTGTTTGAGAATCGGGCGCATGGGGTTGGCGTGCCGGTTAAGAAATTCTTTAAGGGAGTTGTTGCCGTCGATGAGACAACTGCCGGAATCGGAAATGGTGTGTAGTGCGTAATCAAGGGATTGCCATTGGACACTTTCAATCTGGATTCGCCGCTTTTCAGATTTAAATCCGCCTTTGGTACCATCCAGTATCCAGACGGCATTGTAAGTGTCAGCTTCAGCTTTCAATCGAGGAAGATCGGCAAGCGCGGCCTCCCGGAATCGCATACCAAAGGCACGCCATAGCAGAACCAACGATGCTCCCCGAAAATTGCCCTTGGCTTCTGCCAGCTGGACGGCTTCGATTACTTTGTCCCATGTTGCCAATGGTAAGCTCGTTCTGATGTATGAACGTTTGCCGACAACATCTGCAGGTGAAAGCCAAATTGCTTGGTCCTGGCGTACCGCACGCATTACGGTATTTAACGTCGAGACGAGATTTTGTGCATAGCTGACCTTCATATCACCTGACGCCACAGAGTTTGCGAGAGCCTCTGAGTATTCAATGGCATGCGCCAATGTGATTTTTCGCAGGTCCCGAATCGGTGGATCGAGTTCTGACAGCCAATCAAGGTAGTGCTCAAATCTGGAATGATGTGTAAAGCGCGTATAGTAGTGGTCACTCCCACCGTAAGCTTGTGCAAGAGCTACTTTCGCTGCATACCCAGGCTTATGTCCCAGGCCGAAATTCCGCTTCGTCCAGTTCCTGTTAAAGCGTTTCTGTTTCTTCATTTCTCAGTTTCCTAATCTATAAAACCTCTTTTGTCAGTGTGTGCAGCATAGTTGTGTGGCAAACCCCTCAGCATCTGGGGGCAGGGCCACTCGGTTTCCACACGCGTAGGCCCTGTCCCCGTACGCTGAGTCAGTTTTAACCATGTCCAGATCATGGCGCCGAGCCTCCGTTTGCGCTGCTGCATGCGCGATTGATTTTTCCTCACGAACCAGCGATACCATTTGGTCGGGGCGGGCTTCATGCAGTCGGCATGAATCGTGAGGTATGGGCACCTTTTTTAGTGGTGGCAGTGGGGCGAGAGCAAAGATTGGGTGGTGGCGATGATGACGCACCGCTGATTACGGGGTAATCCGCCCGGCCCGATAGGTTTCGTTCGGGGTTTCGTTGCTCGTGGCGTTGGAAAGAGCTGCCAGATGCCTGATAGCAGGCTGCAAACTCCATCCAAACCTAATGCATCTCAATTTTGATAAGGTTAAAAACCAGAAAGGAAAAACTGAGATATGTTGATTGCTACTGATGCCAAACTTGGCGTTTAAGTTGAAAAAACATGAGGACCTCGGTAGGTAGGGGCCCGCTAGGGGCATTGTTGAGCGGATCGGTTGTTCCGATTTTTTAAATGCTGTTTGTTTTATGGTCCCAGCTAGACGCAGCTGAGGCAGCGCCTCAATACATTTATATTGTCTGAAACGTTCTTACCGATGTCCAACAGGGTAAACGCAATTTCTAGGTGTTTAGCCGATGATCTGAGTTCGTGCGAATAGGGCAGGCAAACCCACCAGTGTACCCTTGTGTTACCACGCGCGTTTATGAACTTCGTTGCGGCGTTTGGGCACACTTCATGTTTACTAGCGGTAGAGTCATGGCATACAAGCACTGTTCCTCAACTTAAAAGACCGTACGGACACTGTTAGTTTCACCCCCGTTTTCCAAGCGGTTACTTACAGTATGTATATTTTTAGGAGTACCCATGTTGGCAAACAATTTGTAGTTGCCAAGTCACTCGAAGTGGTGTGTTGGGTTAGCTTTTGGCGGTTTTTGAGTCCCCTTAAACACTTGATTCTAAAAGTTACCACACCGGGGCAAAAGGCTTTACGAAGGTATAGTCGAAACGACAGTTCTATAACGAACCTTGCTCGTTACAGAATGCCGTAACTAAACATAGTTACGACCTATGAGGTACTAAAAAGTACACACAGTGTACTTTTCACGCACTTTTTTTAGATCAAATAAAGCCAGGTGATCTACGAGGTACTAAAAAGTACACTGTGTGTACTTTTGACGCCCAATTTTGCTTTTGGTGGCTCAATGCAACGCATCACTTCATCAATTCCATCTTCAGTCGTAATAGGGCTGCTCATTTCACCTTACCCTGATAAAGTCCGTAGATTAGCAAAACAATGCTGGGGGCTGAGCCTTCCGTCATGAATGCCATACGAAATGGAGCCATCTGTGCGAGTCAGCGATCAACCATCAACAAACTTCGGCTTCCTAGCCGAGCATGACGCGCTATTTGTGCAGTTGGGTTCAGCGGCAGAAGGGGCATTCGCCAGCGACCCCAACACCACGTTAATCAAGCTGCGCCAGTTGAGTGAGGCGCTTGCTCAGCACGTGGCGGCGTTATCAGGGATTGATTTCGATGACCAAACGAGCCAATCCGATCTTCTTTATCGCCTAAACCGCGAGATACGGCTTGAGTCTCAAGTACGAGAGCTTTTTCATACTCTACGTATAGAAGGCAATAAAGCGGCTCACCAGTTTCGCACTCGCCACAAAGAGGCTATGGATGGCTTGAAACTGGCCCGCGAACTGGCGATATGGTTCCATCGCTCGTTTGGCAACGCTGGCGCTGGATTCAAACCCGGTCCCTTCGTGCCACCACAAGATCCCAGTGCCCAGCTGCGCCAGTTGCAAGCCGATATCGAAAAGCTCCGTCATGACCTGCAAAATGCGAATGTCGAATTAAACAGCAGTCAGCAACTCAGCCAACTGATTGATAAAGAAAAGACCGAATACGAAGCCCTGGCAATGGCAATGGATGAAGAAGCTAGGGCGCTAGCAGAACAAGCCCGTCAGCATGAGGAAGCGCTGGCGCAACAGCAAGCGGCCTATGAAAACAAAATCAAAGCCCTGCAAAAGCAGCTCACGGAGCAAGACGAACAAACCGTTAATCGGCAGCGCCAGCAAGTTGCCAAGCAAACCAAAGCCGCCACCGATACCCTGGTACTGAACGAAGAGCTCACCCGAATCCTAATTGACCAGCAACTGGCTGAGGCGGGTTGGGAAGCCGATAGCCTGGAGATTACTTATCAAAAGGGTGCGCGGCCTGAAAAGGGAGCCTACCGCGCGATCGCCGAATGGCCTACGCAACACAACGGCAAAAAAGGCAGGGCTGACTATGTGCTGTTTGTGGGCCTTGCACCCATAGCGGTGGTAGAAGCCAAGAAAGAAAACACCAACGTATCCGGTAAAATTGACCAAGCAGAACGTTACAGTAAAGGTCTCAACGTTGCGGCACCTCTTGTGGGTGCCTGGGAACTTACCGGTCGCACTATTGCCTGGCCTGCAGATGACGGAAGCCACTATAAGGTGCCTTTCGTCTATTCCTGTAACGGTCGGCCTTACGTCCCTCAACTGGCCGAACAATCAGGTACCTGGTTTCGGGATGTGCGGGAGCCCAGTAATCTTCGTCGGGCACTGGCGCAATTCCACACGCCCGGTGGTTTGCTGGATTTACTTGAACGCGATAAAGAAAACGCAGAAAAGCTGCTTAAGAACGAACCCTTCGGTTATCTGAAACTACGCGACTATCAACAGAATGCTATCGCTGCGACTGAAAGTGCGCTGGCCCGAAACGTCCGTTCAGTGCTGCTTGCCATGGCCACCGGCACGGGTAAAACCCGCACCATCATTGGCCTAATGTACCGTTTTCTTAAAACCGAACGTTACCACCGCATTCTGTTTTTGGTCGACCGCACCGCGCTTGGGCAGCAGGCCATCGACGCCTTTAATGAAGCGCCTTTAGAGCAGAACCAGACCCTGAGCAAGATTTACAATGTTGCTGAACTGGGTGATATGGCGGCCGAGGCTGAGACCCGCGTGCAGGTCGCTACCGTTCAGGCCATGGTGAAACGTATCTTTATGAGCGATCAGCCACCGCCCATTGACCAGTTTGATTGCATCATTATCGACGAAGCCCACCGGGGCTATACACTGGATCAGGAAATGACCGATGGCGAGCTGGCTACCCGGGATGCCAGTCAATACATCTCCAGTTATCGGCGCGTGCTGGACTACTTCGATGCTGTCAAAATCGGCCTGACGGCCACCCCAGCCAGGCACACCAGCGACATTTTCGGCAAACCGGTTTTCACCTACTCCTATCGCGAAGCCGTGGCGGACGATTGGCTGATTGACCATGAGCCGCCGCTTCGCTATGAAACTCTGTTGACCAAAAACGGCATCCAGTTTGAAAAAGGTAAGCCAATAGAGGTGATCAACACCCAGACCGGAGAAGTGGATACTACGGAACTCGAAGATGAACTGAGTTTTGAGGTGGAGGCGTTTAATCGCCGGGTGATCAATGAAAACTTCAATCAGGTCATCTGCGAACAGCTGGCGAAGGAATTAGATCCCTTTGATGATGAAAAGGCCCTGATTTTCTGTGCCACCGATCTGCATGCGGATATGATCAAGCGGTTATTGGATGATGCCTTTAAAGAGCTCTATAACGGCAGCTACAACGAGGCCGCCGTGGCCAAAATTACCGGCAAGAGCGATAAGGTCGATCAACTGATTCGTCGTTATAAGAATGAGCGTTATCCCAGTATTGCCATTACGGTTGACCTACTGACGACTGGCATTGATGTACCCAAAATAAGTCACTTGGTGTTTATGCGTCGGGTACGCTCGCGCATCCTGTACGAGCAAATGATTGGCCGTGCCACAAGGCGTTGCGATGAGATCGGCAAAACCGTGTTCCGCATTTATGACCCGGTCGATATCTACGCTGCGCTTTCCGAGATCAATACCATGAAGCCCCTGGTGAGGGATCCCAACATCACCCTGGAGCAACTGGTCGATGAGCTGACCGACGAGAACCACCTAGAAGCGGCGCTAAATAGCCCGGGCGATCAGTTAGGGGAAAGCCAGGCTGATGTGGTGCTTAGCCAGCTCAGCCAGAAAGTCATGCGAGTACTGCGCAAGGCTGACAATAAAGCCGAAAGTCGCCCAGCACTGAAAAACAAGCTCGACGAACTGCATGAACTGTGGGGAGTCGAGCCGAAAAACCTGCACCAACATCTGCAGAAACTGGGTCCTCGCGAAGCGTCGATATTTATCCGCCAGCATAGCGGCCTGATCAATCAGCTTAGCCAAGTGAAAACACTGGTTGGCAGCGACAAAATGCCCGTGATTTCGCATCATGAAGACAAACTCATCCAGGAGCCCACCCAAAGCTACGGTGTGCATCAACGGCCAGAGGACTATCTGGACAGTTTCAATGCGTTTATCAAGGAGCAGGTTAACCAATCGACGGCCCTGGCCGTGGTCGTCAACAAGCCTCGCGACCTTACGCGCCAGCAACTCAAGGAAGTGAAAGTGCTGCTGGATAACCACGGCTACTCGGAAGCCAACCTGCAAAGCGCAGTGCGCAACCAGACCAATAAAGACATTGCGGCTAGCATCATCGGCCATATCCGCCGCGCAGCACTGGGCGAGCCTCTCAAGCCTTTTGAACAGCGTGTAGCTGAAGCCATGGACCGCATCTATACCCAGCACGATTGGTCAACGGCCCAGCGCAAGTGGCTAGACCGCCTAGCCAAACAGCTGGTGCACGAAGTGATCATCGATCGCGAGTTTGTAAATAATCGCTTTTCAGATGACGGTGGCTCAAAGCAGATGGATAAGGTATTGGGCGCGCAGCTTGATACAGTGCTAGAAGAGCTAAACGAAGCGGTTTGGCCAGAGCTGAGCGCGTGAGTGGTGAATGTTGATGGCATCGACATACATCTACTATATGTCGATTTTTTGCGGTTCTTTCGACATGATGCATGCCAAACTAGCTCTAGCAAATATCTATAGGTAGCCACGATCTATACATTGACAGCGTCACATGCAAAGAAAAGTGCTTTTTTCTTTGCATATGAGCTTCGATATGTATAGATTTTTTGTTTTTCTATACATTAACTAAAAGAGATGCTCCGTGCTGCCAACGTTACCCCTTGAACACATCGAACAGTGGGAAACCCGGGCCGTGCTGAAAAAAGCGGCACAGGCACATCGTTACTTGGCAGAGCTAAAAGGTGTGGCAGCGACCATCCCTAACGAAGAAATATTGATCAACACGCTGACCTTGCAAGAAGCCCGGCACAGCTCCGAAATCGAAAATATCATCACTACCCAGGACGATCTCTATCGCGCAGTCGTGGCGGACGAGGCCAGTGTCTCACCACAAACCAAAGAGGTTCAGGACTACGCAACGGCACTAAGGGCGGGATTCCGCAGCGTCCGACACTCCCGGCTGATTCGCCTGCACGACGTTCTACTGATTCAGGAAACCCTGGAGAAAAACCGGGCAGGGTTGCGTAAGCTGCCCGGGACGGCGCTTAAAAATCAGGCCACCGGAGAGGTGGTGTATGAGCCGCCCCAGTCAGCCCCAGAAATCGAAGCGTTAATGGGCAACTTAGTCGCCTATATCAACGATGACGAACAGTGCGATGCGGACCCGTTGGTAAAAATGGCCATCATCCATCACCAGTTCGAGAGCATTCATCCGTTCTATGACGGCAATGGCCGAACCGGGCGCATTATCAACATGCTTTACCTGGTCGCCAAAGACCTACTCGACCTGCCCGTACTTTATCTCAGCCGTTACTTGATTCAGACCAAGGCTGGCTACTATCGGGAATTACAGGCGGTGCGCGAGACCGGCAACTGGGAACCCTGGCTGCTCTATATGCTGGAGGGTGTTAGCCAGACCGCGCGGCAAACCATTGATCTAATTGGCCAGATACGCGAGTTGATGCAACACACCAAACACCGGATGCGTGACGAATGTCCGAAGATCTACCGGCAGGAACTGCTAAACAACCTGTTCAACCACCCGTATACGAAAATTGAATTCGTGATGGAAGATCTGGCCGTTAGCCGGATCACCGCGACCAAGTACCTGGATGAACTGGTCAATATCGGCCTGCTGGACAAAACCAAAGTCGGCCGCAGCAACTTCTATATCAATACTCCGCTGATGTCGCTCTTCCTAGAGCGCGCCTAATACTATTTGGAAACATTTATGACCAACAATGACATCGTCCAGAAGCTCTGGAACCTTTGCGACGTGCTGCGCGACGACGGCATCAACTATTCAGACTACGTTACCGAACTGGTGCTGCTGCTGTTTATCAAAATGGTTCACGAGAACACCGAAGCGGGCACTCTCAAGAAGCACCCTCTGCCCGAAGGCTGCCGCTGGTCCGACATCAACGGTAAATCCGGCATCAACCTGCTGAACGACTACAAACGCATTCTGCTCAGCCTCTCTACTGGCCGCGATAGCGACGGCACCCTGGTGCACGACGATCCGTTGATCAGCGCCATCTACGCCGATGCGCAGACCCGCCTGCGTGAGCCGCGCCACCTGGAGCAGATGATCAAAACCCTGGACCAGATCGACTGGTTCAGCGCCCAGAAGGACGGCCTGGGGGATCTTTATGAAGGCCTGCTGGAAAAGAATGCCAACGAGACTAAATCTGGCGCTGGCCAGTACTTCACCCCCCGCGCCCTGATCAACACCATGGTGCGCTGCCTGAAGCCACAGGCCGGTGAACACATACAAGACCCGGCCGCAGGTACCGCGGGCTTTCTGATTTCCGCCCACGAACACATCAAAAGCCAGACAGACGATCTTTACGACCTGACCGCCCAAGAAAAAGCCTTTCAGGCGAACCGTGCTTTCGTGGGCATTGAGCTGGTGCCCGGCACCCGCCGCTTGGCGTTAATGAATTGTCTACTCCACGGCATGGAGGGTGACGATGAAGGCGTGGTACACCTGGGCAACGCCTTGGGCCAGGCTGGCGCTGGGCTGGAAAAGGCCGATGTGATCCTCGCCAACCCGCCATTTGGCACCAGCAAGGGCGGTGACGCCAGCATCACCCGCGACGACCTGACCTATAAAACCAGCAACAAACAGCTGGCCTTTCTGCAGCACATCTACCGCAACCTCAAACCCGGTGGCCGCGCCGCCGTGGTACTGCCGGATAACGTGCTGTTCGAAGCGGGTGTGGGTACCGACGTGCGCCGGGACCTGATGAACAAGTGCAACCTGCACACCATCCTGCGCCTGCCCACTGGCATCTTCTACGCTCAGGGCGTCAAGACCAACGTACTGTTCTTCACCAAGGGCAGTGCTACGGATAAGTACCAGGAAGAAAGCTGCACTGAAAATGTCTGGGTTTATGATCTGCGCACCAACATGCCCAGCTTCGGCAAACGCACGCCTTTTGGCGAGCCACATCTGAAGCCGTTTGACACCGTGTATGGCGAAGACCCCAACGGCTTGGACCCGAGGGAGGAGGGCGAATACAGCTTTCATTCCGACAAGATCGAACTGCCCGAGTACAGTGATGAAAATGAAGGTGTCGATCCCCGTTTGGCCCACAGCCGCTGGCGCAGCTTTAGCCGCCAGTGGATAGCCGAACACAAGGGCGACTCGCTGGATATCATCTGGCTCAAAGATAGCGACAGCGTGGATGCGGCCAATCTGCCAGTGCCGAGTGTGTTGGCGGGAGAGGCAATGGGTGAATTGGTGCAGGTGCTAGGCGAGATGGATGCGTTAATGCGGGAATTGGGGGCTGAGGATGAGGCCGACGGGGCTCGGTTGCTTTTGCAGGAAGTGATGGGTGGGGAAAAGTAATGCCAGAGCATCAACTTTCTCAAGGGTGGGTTATATCAGCCATTCAGAATCTAATTTCTATTGATGGCCTAATATCAGATGGAGATTGGATTGAATCAAAAGATCAAGATCTAAACGGCTCGATACGCCTGGTTCAGCTTGCTGACATTGGCGACGGAGACTTCCGAAATAAATCACAGCGTTTCATGTCGGAAGAAAAGGCTTCCCTACTAAATTGCACGTTTTTAGAGGAAGGGGACGTATTGATTGCACGGATGCCAGACCCCTTGGGTCGAGCATGCCTTTTTCCTGGAGTTGGGCAACCTGCGGTCACTGTCGTGGACGTTTGTTTGATAAGGGCAGGGCTCAACTCTGCTATAACCAACCACTTGCTCAAATACTGGATTAATTCCCCCAGCTTTAGAGGTTTAATTTCGGAGAATGCCTCCGGTACTACTCGAAAACGCATTACTCGAAAAAAGCTGGAAAAATTTGAAATTCCACTACCTCCTCTCGCCGAACAAAAAGTCATCGCCGACAAACTCGACACCCTGCTGGCCCAGGTGGAAAACACCAAAGCCCGCCTCGAACGCATTCCGCAAATCCTCAAACGCTTCCGCCAGTCCGTGCTGGCTGCGGCGGTAAGTGGGCGGTTGACGGAGGAGTGGCGGCACAATAATCCCAATACCCAGCATCCAGACCTTGCTGAAATCCGAGAGTATTGGCTAGAGCAAAGCCGTGCCACAGGCAAGAAATACTTGGCACCTGAACCGGTGACTCCTTCCCCTGGGCACAGGCTCCCAGATAGTTGGGTGATGACAAGTATTGGGCGGGTTTTTAATGTTTTCGTAGGATCCACACCAAGCCGAACTCGTGAAGACTATTGGAACGGGGACATTCCTTGGGTGAGCAGTTCAGAAGTTGCCTTTTGCAGGATTACGTCAACGAAAGAGGCTATCACGGAAACTGGGTTTTCAAACGCATCCACGACGATACATCCAGTGGGAACGGTCATGCTCGCGATGATCGGTCAGGGACGCACTCGCGGGCAGGTAGCCGTATTGGATATACCCGCTTGCCACAATCAAAACACCGCCGCGTTACGCGTACCAAAAGAATTCGTGATTTCTGATTATCTTTATTACTACCTTACTCAGCAGTATGAAGAAACCCGACGGATCGGCGGTGGGAATAACCAAAAAGCTCTGAATAAACGAGTAGTACAATCAATGGACTTTCCACTAGCGCCATTCGAGGAGCAAACCGAAATCATCCGCCGAGTAGACCAACTCTTCGCCCACGCCGACCGCATCGAACAACAGGTCAACAACGCTCTGGCCTGCGTCAATAACCTCACCCAGTCCATCCTGGCCAAAGCTTTCCGCGGTGAGCTTACCCAGCAATGGCGCAAGGACAACCCGGCACTGATCAGCGGGGAGAACAGTGCTGAGGCGTTGCTGGAGCGGATCAAGGCTGAGCGGGCAGCAATGAAAAAACCTGCAAAGAAAACCCACAAGCAGGCATCCGCGTAATGTGTTCATGCGGTGAGTTTGTTGCAGAAAACATCACAATCGTAATGGAAACATAGAATGAGTAATCTAGCTGCCTCGCAAGTCGAAATCGACTTGACGGACAGATTTCACCGCTTGGCTGAACTGGTCGAGACTTGCCGAGAAAAAGCTAACCGTCACGGTGAGCGCTTCAATATTTTTGCCATCCTTGGCCTTCAACGCGATGAAAATCGCACCCACTCAAGGTACCTCGCGGAGTTGCTGAGCCCCGCCGGGCGGCACGGTGAAGGCGCCAGGTTTCTAAATGCGTTTGTTAACGATGTTCTTGGCCTTCCCCTTGATCTAAGCGGGCGTGTCAATGTCACCAGAGAACTAGCCACCGCAGATCAACGGCGTGTGGATATCGTAGTGGAGTCGCCAGAGCTGATTATCGGCATTGAAGTGAAAATTGACGCCGGTGACCAGAAGGCGCAGTTGCACGACTATTACACGGAACTCAAACACCGAGCCAACAACCGGAAAAAGGCGGTACTGGTTTATCTCACCCTGGATGGCAAGGCTCCCTCTGCCGGGAGCCTTAAAGACCTTGAGCAAGAGAATGTTCATTGCCTTTCTTTCGCGGAAGATATCCGCCTGTGGATCAACAATTGCGCTAGCCTCAGCAAACACAAACCGGAATTGTCCTACGCGCTTATCCAGTACAAGCGTCTGCTCGAAACCCTCACCGGAGCCGGAACCTCTATGACAGCGCTTATCGCCGACAAACTGGCCAATAACCGTGATGACCTGGAAACGGCCCTGGCGGTAGAAAAGGCGCTACCCAAGGCGAAAGCAACGGTAATGCTCCGGTTCTGGGAGGAATTATCGAAGGCAATGGCCGATGCGTTGGGCGTGACACCTACTGTTTATGGAGGGAAAAATCTGAGTGAGATATCTCACAGCTATTTTGATGTTAAGCGGGGTGGAAAGCATGTAGGTATCAAGCACACGGTGGGTGATTTGAGCGGTAAAAAGCTCTGCCTATACGTGAACCTCTATAACGCCATCCACTATGGCTTTCGTGTCGATAGCGAATCAGGCTTGCCGGTTGCGCAGCAGGGTGTGCGAGAGCAACTAAGGGAAAAGCTAAACGATGGTAATGCGGTTGCTGATAAAGATCTGGATTGGCTAGTTTGCTACTACCACAACCCAGCTCCCAGTCAGGAGCCGATTATTCTTAACTTCGACAAATTCACCGGGTCGGTTCTCGACTTGATGGATGAGGAAAAGCGGCAGACGATCATTGGTCAGATGGTAGATCACCAGGTAAACCTGATTAAAGAAGCCAAAACACTCCTCGAAACCAGCGTTGCATAAACGGCGCCAGAGGCTTTGTGCCAAGAAATCAGATTCATACTTGGCACAACATCGTCTAGCACAGTCGCGATGTGGCAGTCTGAACCCGACAGCATAGGAATGAGTGATCCGAAAAGCTTCTACTGAACTCGTGAAGGAAGGTATTTTTTACTATAGTCCTATTAAACCGTTAACTTAAAGGGGTGGAAGCTATGAGTCATTTTACACAGTTTTTAATTGGCGTCTCACCCATTTTGATCATTATGTTCGGGACGCTAATTACAGCGGCGTATGTTATTCGGTGTCGAAAAAAAGAAAAAGATAACTGACGTAATGCGTTTAGGTAATATTAATATAGCCAAGATCAGATAAATTGATTTATTGTGAATAATAAAGCTTAAATATTTTTATTCACTGTTGTAGGTTGATTTTAGGCTTGGGCTTCGATAAAGCCTATAGTCTGACTCTGACAGTGAATTAATGAGTATTTTGAGCTAAATTTTTTTTTGATAATTATTTGCACGAAGTGCTTGATTGAATATGCTTTTCAGAGCAGGTTAAAGCGCTAAGTGCCTTATCTCACCGGAAGAGGGCTATGATTGTGTCGCTAGGAACGGTTAAAAAACAGTCCGTAACAGAAAACGGAGTTTAGCAGCCCAGTGGATATTTTAGCCGAAAGTGATCTTCCTCTGATAACGTTCATTGATATCGAGGCGTCAGGCCTTGGCCCCGATAGCTATCCAATAGAGCTTGGATGGGCCGACACGTTTGGCAATAGCGATGGATTTTTCGTTCGTCCGCTTGACGACTGGACGCACTGGGATCCTGTTGCAGCGTCTATACACGGGATCGCTCGTGATGAATTGTTCGAGCGAGGGTTACATGTCGTCGATGCCGCTAAAAAGCTGAATGACATGCTCGGCTTCGAAACGGTGTATTGTGATGCTTTGGATTCAGATCTTTTCTGGATTAGCAGGCTCTTTGATGCTGCAAAGTTAGAACCTTCCTTTCGGGTATCCGATTTTTATCAGCTGCATAAAATGCTGAGTAATGAGCATATGCTATCGCTACGACAGATGCTCAAAAGTTTGCCGGTACTACACCGGGCTCAGGCTGATGCTGAGCGTTACGTTAAAGCCATCGTCGCAAGTTACACGAATTATGGCATTCGCTAATACAAGCGCCACAGCTTGTGTTCTACTCCGGATTCCTTTGTGCTTTTTTATAGATTTTAAATGTCTCCAGTCTGTCACTCGCCGCATCCGTGTTGGGGCTGAATGATGTAGCCGCGTCTTCCTTTCTAATACCGCTTTATGGCAGGCAGTGCTTACTGGTTTCCCCTGTTCTGCTGATGATCTCCTGTATATTGAACTGGATTTACACCACTACGTGGTGAAGCGCTTCCCAGCTGAACTATTGTCTTCGGCGTCGAGGGCGAACTGACGCTGAAAAAGCAGGATTGATTTGGCCAGTACGCTTATCTCAAAGCCAGCAAAACTCATTTCAAGCCGATAACCCCCCCATGTTTGAGGCGTGCCACACCAAGGTAATGCCTGGATGTTACGTGGTGAGCGTCGGAAGCCACGTTATGCCACACAGTGGGGAGAATTAATAAAGGTACGTGTCTAATGCTGCTGGGACTAAATCACGAATGAGATTTTATGGTTTGGTACACGACGTTGGTACATAACATGGTGCTGTGAATGGAATTCGAAAGGAAGCAAGGTTTGCGCCCTCAAACTTTTTGATAGGTTGGCGACTGCCTCTGATAGTCTTGTCTCTACTAATCGGTAGTAAATAATGATACTTCGGTGGCAAACTAGCTAATTATTCCGGGCAGGAGCATGGGGACGATGGAACGGCGACCTTACCTCGCGTTAGAGACCAGCCGGCTGAGCAAGATCGTTAATGGCAACACGCAGGATAAAAACCTGTTAGAAGCAGTCCTCTTCGAGCTGAACTTTCGAAAAACAAGTGCAGCGAGACAGCTCAAACGCCGAGTTGAACAACTGCTAGAGCTGTCTGATCAGCAATTAGACGATTCCCATGAAGCGCCTCAAATACAAGAAGTCAAGAATAAGCAAATAGAAACAATGGCTTATGGGGCTTCCAAAGCAAAGGAACCGAGCCGGACTATGTCTAATGAACAAGACCAGCAAGCTGCGGATAACTTCCTAAACTCGTCAGACCCTTTCGTGCTTGAGTCGCTGGAACTGATGCGCAAAAAGCTATTAGATCTCACGGCTCGAAACAGGTTGTTGAATTTCCCTATTCAACAGAAAGCTGCAGCCCTGCGGATTATAGATGAAGTTCCAAACCAACTGTGCGAAGTGCTTCTTTCTGAGCGTGAGCTTACGTTCAGGTCTGTTCCGCCTCCTACCCGGGAGGAGTTAATTGAGCATGGTTACCTTGAAGTAGATGAAGAAAATGGCAAAGACCGCCAGTTAAAAGCTAACCCTGATGCGAAGGAGTGGGCAAAGGTCCTCGGTTTTGATATTAGTTATGAGTTGCCGAGAGATGATGAGGCTCAAGGTGGTGAAAAGCATCAGGATGATGCGATTCAGGTTCTGCTCTACCCACCAGAAATGGAATCTAGATTACGTGCAATACGTAGCAAAGCTCAAACCGCGATAGAGGAAATGGGTTCAAGCATCCTCTATTTGTCGCTTGGTTTTCTGGAATGGGCAGAAAATGACAGCGGCTCAAAAACAAGATTGGCTCCGCTTTTTACAGTTCCGGTACATCTGAGCCGCGGGAAGCTAGACCACAATAGTGGAACCTATCAGTACACCTTGAGTTACACCGGCGAAGATATCCTCCCGAACTTGTCTCTAAAAGAAAAGCTAGCAGTCGATTTCGGTCTTGCGTTACCGGAAGTTGAGGAAGATGTCTCTCCTGAAACCTACCTCGATCATGTTGCTGAAGTAATTAGAATTACAAAACCAAATTGGACCGTCCGGCGTTACGGCGCTCTTGCTCTGCTGAATTTTGGCAAGATGCTGATGTATTTGGATTTAGATCCAAAGAGATGGCCTCTCGACGAGCGAAACCTGATTAAGCATTCAATTGTGCAGCGCTTTTTCAAAAGTTCGGAAAATGGCTCGGATGAGGGGGAAGGCAATACTGTGGAGTATTCCATCGATGAGGTTGAACAAATACATGATTTGTTCCCGCTAATCGATGATGCTGATAGCTCCCAGCATAGTGCACTTATTGATGCAGTGAATGGTCAGAACCTTGTTATTGAAGGGCCTCCAGGGACTGGTAAATCACAAACGATAACTAACTTGATTGCTGCTGCTATGTTAAACGGCAAGAAAGTTCTATTCGTAGCGGAGAAAATGGCCGCTCTTGACGTAGTTAAAACTAGGCTAGATAAGGCCGGATTAGGTGATTTCTGTCTTGAGCTACACAGCCATAAATCACAAAAGCGCAAGGTACTTGAAGATATCAGTGCTCGTGTAGTGAAGCAGAAGCATTTGAGCTCAACACAAAATATTGACGCAGAAACAATGCGTTATGAGGAGCTTAAAGAGCGACTCAATCACTATGCTCAAGAAATCAACGAAACATGGGCTAATACAGATAAAACAATCCACGAGATATTTAGTAGTGCGGCTCGTTATCGTCAACTGTTAGAGATAAATCCAACCGATATTCATATCGCTGGGCTGACGGGGACGTCTCTCACCGAATTGAAACGGCTTCAGCTTGTCGATCAAGTTAAAGAGTTCCAGCAGATTTATCGAGGAATGATAGAACAGGTCGGGCAAAGTGCCCAACTTCATGATCATCCTTGGTCTGGGGTAGAGAGTACGGCAATTCAGCTTTTTGACTCAGAACAGGTTGTATCTGTTCTTCGGGAGTGGCAACAGTCACTTGATCAATTGCATGAGCGCAACCAGGGAGCTGCACATACTCTCAAAATTGATGTGTCAGAGCTGTTAACGTTGGAGAAATGCGAGTCATTGGCTTTGGATCTCTACGATCTACCAGCACTCTCTCGTAAAGAGCTGTTTAAGGCGCTTGATGGGCTTGATCTCAAGACCCAGTCTGAGGTCGAGGAATTGCTGAGTCTCCATCAAAGAATTCAAGAGACATTTGGGAAATTAGCACAGCACATCCTTTCAGAAAAGCTTTCAGCACTATCGCGTGGCGATGAAGTGGTTATAGTTTCCCGGACACACAGACGCAGATAATATTATCTGCCCATCAAGGTGTGTGCCATGAGTCAGAAAAAAAGCAATTCGTATACAGCCGAGTTTAAAGAAGCCGCCGTCAAACTAGCGGTGGAATCCGATCAACCGATCGCCCAGTCGGCGCGCGAGTTGGGCGTTAACGTCAACACGCTGCATACTTGGATCGATAAATTCCATGGCAAGCAGACGAGTGATTCGAGTAGTGCGGTTGACGACAAGCACCTATATGAAGAGTTGAAGCAACTCCGGCGTGAGAATGCTCGGCTGAAGGAAGAGCGGGAACTGTTAAAAAAGGCGGCGGCCTTCTTCGCCAAAGAATCGAACTGAGGTACGGCTTCATCGAGGAGCATCGGGGCACGTTCAGCACTGCCCTGATGTGCCGAGTGTTTGAAGTCTCTCGCAGTGGCTATTACGAGTGGCGAACTAGACCGTCCAGCCAGCGAGTCCGGGATGATCAGGCGTTGAAGGCCAGTATTCGTGAACATCATAAAAAAAGCCGCTCAACCTATGGAACACGGCGTATTCAAAAGCAACTGGCTGAAGACGGAGAAACCGTCAGCCGCCGTCGAATCGGTCGATTGATGGGTGAAGAGGGCCTTGAGTGCAAGATGCGGCGCAAGTTCAAAGCGACGACCAATTCAAAGCATAACAAGCCGGTAGCCGCGAACCTGCTGAATCGTAACTTCACGGCATCAGAGCCTGATCAGGCTTATGTCGGTGATATCACCTATATCCCGACACGGGAGGGCTGGCTGTACCTAGCCGTCTTCATTGACCTTTGCTCACGAGCGGTCGTCGGATGGTCCATGGATAGCCGGATGCCGGCAGCGTTGGTGAACGACGCGCTGACCATGGCGATCTTTAAGCGTCGGCCAGCAGCCGGTCTGCTGGTTCACAGTGACCGTGGCAGCCAGTATGCCTCGGATAGTTTCCAGGGCTTGCTCAAGCAGCATGAGTTCAAGTGCAGCATGAGCCGCAAGGGTAACTGTTGGGACAACGCCCCGTCAGAAAGCTTCTTTCATACTCTAAAGACCGAGTTGGTGTATCACGAGGACTTTAAGACGCGAGAGGAAGCGAGGCAGGCGATCTTCGAGTATATCGAGGTATTTTATAATCGGGTGCGGCTGCACTCCAGCAACGACTATATGAGTCCAGCGGACTATGAATCGAGGCTACGTGCAGCCGCTTAAAAAAGTGTCCGGAAAACTGTTGCCAGATCACGAGCCCTTGCCGGCATTCCCCGACTTGCATCTCCTATCTGGTGCATGTCGAGAAGAACTCTTCTCAAATATTGTGCGTGCAACCATTAAACTTGAGAAAGTTGAAGCTGAACTGAAGGCTCTTGACCGACAGCTGCAAGAATTGAAGGTCGCTTTGCCTTCGCCATTAAATACCAATTTAGAGCCGACGGTTGAGGGCCTCGAAGCTGCAATCAAAATGATTGAAGCGATTGGAGCGCTTGATAGCCGGATGATTAGCCTTCGTTCGGAGCATTTTGATGAAGATGACCTCGATGCCACACTGAAAGCTCTAGACGTAAAACTTCTTCACCTCAAGCCGCTGCGGGAAAGGGTGAGGCAGGTTTTTGATATTGACAAATTACCTGATTCAAAGGAATTACAAGCTTTACAAGTACAGCTATTGCGAGAGGGAATGAGTAAATGGTTCTCTGGGGATTGGTGGCGAGCTCGCAAGCAGGTTAAGGGGTTTGCAAAACAACCTGACATTAAATTAAAACAGATCAATCCTGTTCTATCTGAGGCAATAGAATATGTCTCGGGAATGGAAACATTCGATTCACGGTTGTACAAGCGTCAAATAGGGCCTGCATTTGAAGGGCTGGAAACGGATATAGAGGGGCTGAAACTTCTTCGTGAATGGTATCAGCAAATTCGCAATACTTATGGCATCGGTTTTGGTCAAACGGTGGCTATCGGAGACGGCATTTTTTCACTAGATGCTCAGCTATTCAAAGGTATTCAGCAGCTTCAACAGAAAGGGTTCGTAAAAGAACTGAGGGAGATACTCGCTTCACTAGATGATATTCAGGCGGTACTGCCCGGCATCCGGCATGAGCTTCATCAGAACCAAAACCTTACAGGCGAACAAGGCTCTTTGCTTTCGGCACACCGTCGCTTTAAAGCGGCCGTGCATGTGATTCAGCAATGGTTTAAAAACAACGAGTTTACTCTTGAAGAAATTGAGTCTTGTATAGAACAGTTGAGAACTTTACAAAAGCAGCATTCAACGTTTGAAGAGAATGATCTGCTATATAAGCTCTTCGCTCCTGAGGCTGAGTTGTCAGTTGGGCCAACTGCAGAAAACAAACTTTCACTAGAGTCTATTCGGGAAACACTGGATTTCGCGAGCTACGTCCATCGCAAGCTGCGGTTCGAACCGCTCAGAAAGGTAATCCTAGCGATTAAAACGCATGGTGAGTATGAGCGGCTAAAGGATGAAGCAGATGCTTATATTTCGGATTGGAGCGATCAAGAAGAGGCATACGAGCAGTTTAAAAGTAAGACTGAGCTGAGGCCCGAGCAATGGTTGACTAATCAAGATTGGAATATAGATGAAATCAGGCAAAGAAACCTACTAGCGATTGGAAAGCCGGAGTGGCTGAATGATTGGGTCAACTTCGTCCGAATTCGAAACGAGATGAAAGCACAAGGGCTTGAGCCACTTTGGCATCTGGTGACGAGTGGCAGGCTCAGTATCGAGAGTGCAAGGAAAGCTTTGAATTTGGCGATATTTGATCAGTTGTCCAGAGAAATCCTCTCACAAAGGCCACACCTAGGCCGAATATCTGGCAAGAATCAAGCAGCACTTCAGACTACCTTTCGCGAATATGACCAAAAACTAAAGACATTACAGCGTCAAAGAATTGCCAGTGTATTGGCGGAGCGTCATGTGCCTGGGGGCAATGCAGGGGGAAGAAAATCCGAATATACAGAAATGGCTCTGATAAAAAATGAGCTTGGAAAAAAGACAAAGCATATTCCAATTCGTCAGCTAATTAATCGTTCAAGCAACGCCTTATTGGCTTTGAAGCCGTGCTTCATGATGGGGCCCATGTCCGCCGCTCATTATCTTAAACCAGGTCACCTGCAATTTGATTTGGTCGTAATGGATGAGGCTTCGCAGGTTAAACCAGAGGATGCGCTAGGCGTCATTGCTCGTGGTGCACAACTTGTCGTTGTAGGAGACCCAAAACAACTACCACCCACAAGCTTCTTCGATCGTCAGGATATGAATGATGATGACGAGGAAAATGCTGCTATGACGCAGACAGATAGCATTCTTGATGCTTCCCTGCCTCTATTCAAAATGCGTCGCCTGCGTTGGCACTACCGCTCTCAGCACGAAAGCTTGATCGCGTTTTCGAATCGAAACTTTTATGACAACGATCTTGTGATTTTTCCATCGCCCCACGCTAAGGCTCAGGAATATGGAGTTAAGTTCAACTATGTCAAAGGTGGCCGTTTTGTAAACCAATACAACGTTGAAGAAGCAAGTATTGTAGCTAAGGCCGCTGTGAAGCATGCCGTCAATCATCCAAATGAGTCGCTTGGCATCGTTGCCATGAGCTCGAAGCAGCGGGAGCAGATTGAACGTGCAGTAGAAGAAGAGTGCAAAGCAGATAGTAAAATCGCAGATGCCGTAGATTGTCTAAGGAATATGGAAGATGGCATGTTCATTAAGAACCTGGAAAATGTTCAAGGTGATGAACGAGACGTGATCTTCATTTCTTGCACTTATGGCCCAAGCGAGGTTGGGGGGCGGGTCTATCAGCGGTTTGGCCCAATTAATTCTGATGTAGGTTGGCGGCGTTTGAATGTGCTTTTTACTCGATCCAAAAAGCGGATGCACATTTTTAGCTCCATGCGTGCCGACGATATTTTAATTTCAGAAACCTCTAAGCGTGGCGTGATAGCCCTTCGTGATTTCTTGGACTATGCGGAGAAGGGCAGTATGAATGGGACGCCTCTCCATACAGGTAAATCTCCTGACAGCGACTTCGAGGTCTCGGTTATCGATGCGCTCCACCAGGCCGGTTTCGAAAGTGAAGCTCAGGTAGGTGTAGCAGGGTTCTTTATAGATATAGCGGTTAAGGACCCGGGTAAACCCGGTCGTTTTTTGATGGGCATCGAATGTGATGGGGCGACATATCATTCTGCCAAATCAGCTAGGGATCGTGATCGCTTGAGACAAGAAGTCTTAGAGCGGCTCGGCTGGCGGATTCGGCGTATTTGGTCAACGGATTGGTTTAGTAATCCCAAAGGTGAGCTTGAGCCGATTATTCGAGAATTGCATAGTCTGAAAACTGATATGTCTGTCGATGAGGATCTCTACGAACATGATGCTGATCGTTTCGAGGAGGCCGAAGTTGAGGTAGAAACGAATAATGAAGAAGTGTCATCAATATTAGGCAGTGAATTTAGCTTACGTGATCGCCTTGAAGCTTTTAGCAAAACTGTTATCGCAAAGCAATTCCCAAATACACCTAAAGATAGGTGTCTGCTGCGACCTGCGATGATAGAGGCTTTGGTTGAGCTCGAACCTGTATCTACGTCCGAATTCGTCGAGGTAATACCCGAGTACCTGCGGAAGTCAACAGAGCCTAAAGAGGCGAGGCAATACTTGGGACAAGTACTGGAGATTGTTGCAGGATCGGAGGTCGCACAGACTGCTGATCCCACCATTTAAAGAGGAAGGGGTAAGCAGTGACCAAAATGATAGCTATTGGTGATCTTCCGGTTTCGACCACAGCGGCCCTCCCGGCAAAGGTGGCATGCGTGTTTATTGGTGTTGAACTAAACCGCTTCGCGGTAGCTGTCGACGAACCACGTTTTTTGCCTCATCGGGCCACACTGTTGTATGACCCACGTGGGTCATACAACAGGAGTGACGACGATGACTGCCTTGCGACAGAAGATGATCGCGGCCATGCGTCAGCGTGGCTTTGCGCAACGTACCCACAACACCTACCTGATGGTGGTCACTGAACTAGCACGTTATTTCCACCGCCCGCCAGACACGTTGAGTACCGACGACCTGCAACACTTCTTTAATCACCTGGTTCAGGAGCGTGGTTTGTCCGCCGCCAGTTGCCGTGTCTATCTGCACGGCGTGCGGTTCCTGTATTTGCACGTGTTGCAGTGGCCTTCGTTTGATGTGCCGCTCACCGTCCCCAAAAAACCGCAGCGGATTCCAGAACTGCTGACCCGCGACGAGGTTCGGCGGATCCTGGCCGCCTGCCAAAACGCCAAGCATCGCATGATGCTCGAACTGTGCTACGGCTGCGGATTGCGTGTAACCGAGGTCTGCCACCTGCGAGTTAGTGACATCGACAGCCAGCGTTACCAACTCCGTGTGACGCAGGGCAAGGGCGGCAAGGATCGTATGGTGTTACTACCCGTGACCCTGCTTGATCGCTTGCGCGATTACTGGCGCGCCTATCGGCCAGTCACATGGCTGTTCCCGAGCGCTCTGTTTCCCGATCAAGCCCTACACGCCAGTGCGCCACAGAAGGCCTTTACCCAAGCCAAGCGCCTGGCCGGGATCGAGCGGGTCGGTGGCATCCATAGTCTGCGCCATGCCTATGCTACCCATGTTCTGGAGCAAGGCCTTCCCGTCCATCAGCTCCAGCGGCTACTGGGCCACCGTCACCTCCAGTCGACGATGCGCTACCTGCACTGGCTGCCGAGCCAGCAAGGGGGAGATCAGTGTCATATTGACCTGGTGGCCGCCTTGGAGGTGAGCCATGACTAAGGCCGCTACCTTGCAACAGGCGCTGACCCGCTTTCTCGATCCAACCGGTCTTGATCGCCAGCGCCAACGGGTGTGTACCCATCTGCTGGCCTGCCGAACGGAGGCGATGGGCGGGATGGTCTTGCAGTGCTCCGACTGCGCTCATGTACAGCCACACTACTTTGGCTGCCGCGATCGTCATTGCCCGCAGTGCCAAGGCCGCGCCATAGAACAATGGGCCGAACGTCAGCAGGCCAATATCTTGCCTGTGCGCTATTACCACGTCGTGTTCACGCTGCCGCACAGTCTTAATGGCTGGGTTCAGCTTCATCCCGAGGTGATTCACCGGTTGCTGTTCCAGAGTGCTTGGCAAACGCTGCGCACTTTTGGACGAGACCCCAAACGCCTTGGCGGCGAAATGGGGATGATCGCCGTGCTTCACACTTGGGGTCAGAACCTGAGCCAACATGTGCATCTGCACTGTTTGATTCCAGGCGGTGCCTTGGGTGACGATGGCCGCTGGCGTGGGGCGCATAGCAACTACTTGTTCCCGGTGCGGGCCTTGTCATGCCACTTTCGCGGGCACATGGTGAGCGCTCTGCGCAAGGCCGCCAATGCAGGCGATCTCCACCGGGTAAACCGGCCCGGAGATGTCGATGCTCAACTGAACACGCTGATGGCCACTGACTGGGTGGTTTACAGCAAGGACTGCCTTGAACACACTCATACGGTAGTTCGCTACTTGGCGCGCTACACGCGCCAGATCGCCATCAGCAACGCGCGTATCCTGGCCGTCGATGAGCACCAGGTGACCCTACGCTACAAGGACTATCGCGACCATGACCGACACAAGTCGCTCATCCTCAATGGCGAGGAGTTCGTACGCCGCTTCCTGCTTCACGTCCTGCCCAAAGGACTGATGCGGGTGCGTCACTACGGTTTTCTGGCCAATCGCTGCCGTCGGCAACGTCTGATGCAGGTTCGTCGAGCACTAGCGGTGGTTGAGCAAGCACCGGGTGCCGATATGGCTGCCAGCGATGCGGAGCTGGCCTACACCTGTCCACATTGCAAGCAACCCACATTGCGGATGATCGGGACGCTCACACCCCAGCGCCACACCTACGATCAACCGTCTAATCATAAGGATCAACACTATCGAGCATGATGTAACGCCCTACGACGACAACCGACTTGGCTAACCGGCTCGCTAGCGGGTCATGGATAAGCTCGTCCCGATGATGGATTTTAGCCATCAGGCGCGCTACATTGGGTTAAATTAGATTTGGAAGTGCTGAAATGATGGCGAAACTCACGATCAGAGCGCGTTACCCCAGACATGCCAATGCACGGCTTGGTACCTCAGGCCGCACGCTGATCAATACAATCCCCTATTAAATAGCTGCCTGATGGACGCGCCTTAGTCCAACAGGCATTTATTCGCCATGCTCCGCACGGCGAATAAATGCTTCACTGTTATATCGCAGCATCAATGGGAACTTTATAAAAAATCAAAGTTTTGATGTGGCGGTATAAGAACATTGAACGTGCACGCTCGTTCAAGTGGGAAAACGCGCGTGCTACCTAATACCTGTAAGGCATAGGAAACCATGGAAGAACTCAAGAGCCTCGATGAGCTAACCGAAATGGACGAAAAGCACCGTCTCATGGGTGCGGTTTGTGGTGGTGTTCCTAGCCTGGAAAAGATGCACGATTTCTTATCGCAAGAGCGTCTAAATCGCCCGGTCCCTGAGGAGATTAAAGGGCAGTTCAATGTCGCAAAAAATATGGCGCTTTATACCTACTATTTCTATGCGCTGGCTCCAGAAGTGCATTTGAAAATCTATACCCTGATCGAGTACGCCCTCAAGCTCAAAGTGAAGCCTGAAAAGCATATGATGCTAGGCAAACTTCTCCGGGTCGCGCTTACTAATGGTTGGGTTTCTGACGCCGGATTTCGTCACATTGAGAACCCGTCACCAGACAACGAATGGTGTAAAGCGATGCTCAAGGGTATTCCCGGTCTAAGAAACTCCCAAGCTCACGGCTCATCAATGTTGGCGGGCGACTGTCTGCACCACATCACAGTCTGTGCTGACTTCATTACCTGAATTCATAGAATAACTGCAGCACTTTGGATCATACGGTAGAGGCAGGAGGGCCAGCAGCGGTACCCTCTCCGCCTTACCGACCAAAGTGAAGCAGAGTATGGGATACCGACAACTGACCCAGGCACAACGATATCAAATTTTTGCCCATAGGGATGTAGGATTGAGCCAACGTCAGATTGCTCAACAGCTTGGCATTCACAGCAGTACCGTGAGCCGTGAGCTGAGACGTAATTCGGGTGCCAAGGGATATGAACCCGCACAAGCGCAGCGTTACAGCGATCAGAGACGCCGCTCCGCCTGGAAGTGGACAAAGCAACTCCCTAGCCTGATCAATGCCGTAGCTGACAGGCTTAGAGAAGAGTGGAGTCCAGAGCAGATTAGCGGTTTTATGGCGCCGTTGACGGGGATAGGAGTTAGTCATCAATGGGTCTATTCGCTGATCTGGGACGATAAGGCCAAGGGTGGCGATTTGTGGCGACACCTCCGCCAGCCCAAGCGTCGCAGTAAACATCGTGCCCATGCCAAAAGTGCAGGACTAGGCAAGATTCCTAAGCGTGTGGGGATAGAGCATCGGCCACCTGCTATCGAAAAACGCCTCACCATCGGTCACTGGGAAGGCGACACGGTGCTTTATGGGCACAAGCAAGCGGGGATAGTGACGTTGGTAGAGCGACGAAGTGGCTACTTGTTGGCGGCACGTCTGCCAAAGGTAACGGCAGAACTAACGCAGAGAGCCATGGTCCGTTTACTTAAGCCTCGTCGGGGCGCGGTGAAGACGATCACGCTCGACAATGGCTCGGAGTTTGCAGACCACGAGACGGTCGCAAAAGCGGTTAGCGCCTCCGTGTATTTCTGTGATCCTTACTGTTCAGGCCAGCGTGGGACAAACGAGAACACCAACGGCCTGATCAGGCAGTATTTTCCGAAAGGTACAGACTTCCGGAAGGTGACTAATGCAGAGCTGCGACGCGTTGTTCACAAGCTGAACGATAGACCCAGAAAGCGGCTGGGATATCGAACCCCAGCCCAGGTGTTTTTAGGAGAATATTCAGGAGCACTAGAAACCGCAGGTGCTGCACTTATTAGTTGAATTCAGGTTATCAAACCAGAAATCATGCCTTGCGAGGAAATTTTAGTGGTCTAGGCTACTCCCTGCACGATGTTAGAATCGTGCTGTTTTATTTATATGTACGCTAATCTTTATACGTGCAATATGTTCGATCTGAAACCTAATCATACAAGGAGTGGATTAGATGACAGTCAAAAGCACACCACTAAATGCTGTAACCGCCCATAAGCAATATAGCGAAATGGCCGATACGCCTAACGTTCACACTACTCAGGTTCAGCGCCAACAGGTACAGGATGCCTACCCGTCGCGCTTAACCACCCCTCCTGAGAAAACCTGGCTGCCACGCCAAGATGCGGTTGTCAAAGGCCGTCAACTTTCCGGCCCGTTAAGCCAGGCGCAGCTTGATGAGTTTGAACGTAAAGGGTTTCTGTTTATTCCTAACCTCATTGAAGGCGCAGAGCTTGAGGGGCTGCGTCAGGAAATGAAGGCGTTGATGAGTAACGATAAGTACCTCAATCAAGACTTCAGCGTCACTGAGCCAGAGAGCCAGGAAATCCGCTCGCTATTTGCGGTGCACTTCCTCTCTGAGCGGTTGGGAAAGCTGGCCAGCGATGAGCGTGTCGCGGGCGCTGCTCGTCAAATCATAGGCGACGACCCTTATGTGCATCAGTCGCGTATTAACTATAAGCCTGGATTTGCCGGTAAGGGCTTTAACTGGCACTCCGACTTTGAGACGTGGCACGCGGAAGATGGCATGCCTGCGATGCACGCGGTTAGCGCATCGCTGATCTTAACTGACAACCATGAGTTCAATGGTCCGTTGATGCTGATCCCCGGTTCGCACAAAAAGTTTGTACCGTGCGTGGGGGAAACACCGGAGGATAACCACAAAAGCTCGCTGAAAGCGCAGGAAGTGGGCGTGCCAAGCCCAGAGGCACTTACCGAGCTAGTGGCGGAACACGGTATTGAAGCGCCAAAAGGCAAGGCGGGTGGTTTGCTGCTGTTCGATTGCAATACGCTGCATGCTTCTAACGCCAACCTGTCGCCTGACCCGCGTAGCAACGTGTTCTGCGTGTTTAACCGCCAGGATAATCGCTGCCAAGCGCCTTATGCCGCGGCTAAGCAACGGCCTGATTTCCTGGCTCATAGCCCTGATCAACAGGCCCAGCAATATCGCTAACGTGCAGTGGGGAAACAAATTCATGGCCGAAGGGTGTGGAACCTTCGTATAGGTGGGGTAAACTGTTGCGCCTGTCGTTGCGAAAGCGGCACGCATAATGAGAAGGAGAATACCCGCCATGCGTTTTGTTCCACAGTTTACCGATGGCCAGGAGTTTCCCCACCCGCTGGGCAAGGTTGTCTGCATCGGCCGTAATTATGCCGACCATGCGAAAGAGCTGGATAATCCAGTTCCCACTGAGCCGCTGCTGTTCATAAAGCCATCGACCAGCGTTGTGGATCTAACCAAACCGTTGGATCCGCCGTTTTCACGCGGTGATGTGCATTATGAAGCCGAGCTTGCGCTGTTAGTGGGTGAAACGTTAACCCACGCCACCCTGGATGAAGCCGAGCGTGCGATTGTCGGTATCGGGTTGGCGATGGATTTAACGCTGCGTGATGTACAGACGAAGCTAAAAGAGAAAGGGCATCCCTGGGAAATCGCCAAAGCTTTTGATGGCGCTTGCCCGCTTTCGTCGTTTCTGCCGCTAAGCCGTGTTCCCAACTGGAACGCGCTGGCTTTCACGCTTGAGATTGATGGTGAAGAGCGCCAGCACGGTGAAGGCTCCGATATGATCTTCGCCATACCAACCTTGGTAGCCGAAATGAGCCGTCACTTCACTCTAGAGCCGGGCGATGTGATTTTGACCGGCACGCCATCAGGCGTTGGAGAGCTGGTTCGCGGTTCATCACTGCGTTTAACCTTGACCGGTGGTTTGGTAGTTGAAACCAGCGTAGTCGAGTAGCGAAAAAAGCAGAGAATTGCTGGACAGTGTTGGATCGTGAAGAAGCGCCACCCCAAAATCAGGGGGGCGCTTCTGTTTGGCGTAACCCAATACGTGCCATTCAGTACGGGCTATTCAAGACTGGTTTTCAAGATCGGTTATTCAAGATAGGTATAGCCTTCCAGACCTTCGCTTAAGCTCGCCGCAAAGCGCGCTTGCTCGTCGGCAGTAAAGCCGCTGGCGGCTAGCTGGTCGGTGAGCTTCTGCTTGAGCACATTGGCATTGAAGTTGACGTAGGCAAGTACCTGGGCCACTGAGTCCCCGGCCAGCGGGTTAGATAGTGTCCACTCGCCGTCGGCATTGAGCGCAGCATCAACGGAGTCGGTGTCGCCAAACAGGTTGTGTAGATCGCCAAGAATTTCCTGATAGGCGCCCACTAGAAAGAACCCTAGCCAGCGTTCATCGTCTGAAGCCCACTCGGGAAGCGGTAGGGTGCTCTCGACCCCCTGGCCGTCGACGTAGCTGTCGATGCGGCCGTCGGAGTCGCAGGTGATATCCTGAATCACTGCCCGCCGGGTGGGCGCTTGATCCAGCCCGCTAAGGGGCAGTACCGGAAATATCTGCTCGATGCCCCAAACATCAGGCACCGACTGGAATAGCGAGAAGTTGACGAACAGTTTATCGGCGAGTTTCTCCGCCAGTTCATCCATGATTTCGCGATGGGCACGGTTACGAGTATCCAACTGAGTGCGCAGCCGTGTGCAGGCAGCCATATACACCCGCTCACCTTCAGCGCGGGCGGTAATGTTACTCAAACCCATCACAAAACGTTCCTGCAGTTCGCTAACCGCTTGAAGCAGATCGTGCCACGCTTCCACCAGCATGCGCGGCTCTTGGGCGGTCGCTAACTGCTCGAACACCCGCCACAGCAGCTCTACTTGGGCATCTTCTTGGCTCTCGCCTGCCGAATGCCGTTCAGGCGGCGTGTCGTCGATGCGCTCTTCGCCAATCACGTTAGTGATCAGCACCGCGTGGTGGGCAGTTAGCGCACGGCCGGATTCGCTAATGAGATGAGGCTGTGGCAGGTTCGCCTCTTGGCAGAGCTGGGCAAAGGCGCTGACGACGTTGCGGGCGTATTCACGCATCGAATAGTTAGCTGAGCAGAAGCTGCGCGAGCGAGTGCCTTCGTAATCGATACCCAGGCCGCCACCTACATCGACGGTGTCAATGGGTGCGCCCAACTGCATCAGGTTCTGGTAGAAGCGCGCGCACTCACGCAGACCGCGTTGAATATCGCGAATATTGGCGATCTGGGAACCCAGGTGGAAGTGCACGAGCTGCAGACTTTTCAGTGCCTCCTCGCGACGCAGAGTGTCTACCACCTCGAGAATTTGGCTGGCGGTGAGGCCGAACTTAGACTTTTCACCGCCGGTATTCTGCCATTTGCCCTTACCCACCGAGGCAAGGCGGGCGCGCAGGCCAATACGCGGGGTAACATCCAGTTCTCTCGCCTCTTCCAAAATCAACTGCAGCTCGGAGAGCTTTTCGACCACCAAATAGACCTTGTGCCCGAGTTTTTCACCCAGCAGCGCCAAGCGCACATACTCGCGGTCTTTGTAACCGTTGCAGACGATCAGCGAGGAGCCGCCATCAGACAAAGCCAGCACTGCCAGCAACTCGGGCTTGCTGCCCGCTTCCAGCCCCACACGGCCGTTGCCGCGCTCGGCGGTGGCCAGAATCTCTTCGACTACTCTGCGCTGCTGGTTCACTTTAATCGGGTAAACGGCGGTGTAGCCGCCCTGGTAGTCGCAGTCGCTCATGGCGGCATCAAAAGCGCCACACAGCTGCTCCACCCGGTCGTGAAGAATATCGCTAAAGCGTACCAGCACAGGCAGCCGCAGCCCAGCGCTCTGCAACTGGCGAACCAAGCCGCTCAGCGGTAGCGCCGGGCCTTCCGCATCACTACCCAGCGGCCGCACCAGGGCCTGACCTTGATCATCCACGTCGAAGTAACCGCTACCCCATTGATCGATATTCCAGGTGCGCCGTGCGCGAAGGGCAGGGCTAGTCGTCGCCATCACACTCATGCAGAAACCTCAGGTAGCGGCAATGCACCGTGGGCAATGCGCGCAGTTAATATGGTTCGAAAACGTTCGGGGTCGTGAGGCGTCAAATCGTGGGCCGGGGGATCAACATAGACCACCAGCAGGCGTGACAGCCAGTAGCGCAGCGCCGTCATGCGCAGCATGGTGGGCCACAGTTCCCGTTCATCCGCCGTTAACGGCCGGCGCGCCAGGTAGGCGCTCAACAGCGTATTGTAGCGCTCAGCGTTGAGAGTGCCATCGTCGTTGGAGGCCCAGTCGTTGATCACAATCGCCAGATCAAACAGGAGATCCCCAGTGCAGCCATTATAAAAGTCGATAATACCGCCAAGCTGGTCACCCTCAAACAGGGTGTTGTCACGAAACAGATCACCGTGCAGGGCGCCTTGGGGCAGCTCACCGTGTCGCATAAAGGCGCTCTCGAAATCGTCGACTTCATCCTTCATCAACGTTTGATCCGCGGGGCTTAGGTAACTCAATACTTTATGGTGCATCACCTGCAGCCAGTTGAGATCCCGCGGGTTGGGGCGGTGGCCGGGGAAACGCTTTGACACCACGTGCAGGTGACCCAAAGTATCGCCTAAGGCATGGCACTGGGCTACATTGGGCGCCTCGGGATGGCGGCCAGGCAGGCGCGGGAATAGCAACGCCGGCTTGCCCTCCAGGCTATGCAGCGCGATACCTTCGCGGTCATGAATGGTGCCGGGCACCGGTAAGCGGTGCTCGTCCAAATAGTCCAGCAGTTCGACAAAGAACGGCAGTTCTGCGTGTTCGCCCTGTTCGAACAGGGTTAATACCAGTTCGCGGCGGTCGGTAGTCACAAAAAAAGTCGAATTTTCGGTGCCGTTCGCGACTCCCTTAAGGGAAACAAAACTGCCCACATCAAATTTTTCTAAAAACGCGGCGACCTGTGCGTCGCTAAGCGGAGTAAATACAGCCATGAGAGTCTCGCCCAGGTTGCTAAGCCCATTATTGTAGCGGCTTGGTCGCTCAGTTGGCAGCGTTGTTGTGATAAGAGAGTCGAGTTTGGCTCTACAGGCTGCCTGTGCAACGCGTATCATGTGAGGCACTCTTATTGGCAATTCTTTTTAAGCAATCCTATCTAACAATGGAACTTGGTTATGGCTCGCGCTCCGATCGTCCTCGTCGATGGCTCTTCCTATCTGTACCGTGCCTTTCATGCGCTGCCGCCGCTAACGACCTCCAATGGTCAGCCAACGGGCGCGGTGAAAGGCGTGTTAAACATGCTCAAACGGCTGATTAAGGATTACCCCGAAAGCCCCATGGCGGTGGTGTTTGACGCGCCGGGCAAAACCTTCCGCGATGAGCTGTACAGCGACTATAAAGCGCACCGCCCGCCGATGCCCGATGACCTACGCAGCCAGATCGCTCCGCTGCACGCCTGCGTGAAGGCGCTGGGCCTGCCGCTGCTTTGCGTTGACGGCGTAGAGGCGGACGATGTGATTGGCACCCTGGCCCATCACGCCACCCAGGCGGGCCGCGATGCAGTGATCTCCACCGGCGATAAGGATATGGCGCAACTGGTTAATGCCCATATCACTCTGGTGAACACCATGAAGGATGAAACCCTGGATGAGGCGGGCGTAGAAGAAAAATTCGGCCTGCCGCCCGCATTGATTATCGATTTTCTCGCTCTGATGGGTGACAAGGTCGATAACATTCCCGGTGTGCCCGGCGTGGGTGAGAAGACCGCTATTGGCCTGCTGCAAGGCATGGGCGGCGGGCTGGAGACCATTTATGGCGACTTAGAACGAGTGAAAACGCTCACTTTCCGGGGCGCCAAAACTCTGCCCAAGAAGCTTGAAGAGCATCGCGATCAGGCGTTTCTCTCCTATCAGCTGGCCACCATTAAAGTCGACTGCGAGTTGCCGGTGGGCTTGGATGATTTGGATATTGCTCATCCGGATCGCGAAGCGCTGGTCACCCTGTATAAAGAGATGGAATTCCGCCAGTGGCTGGGCGAGCTGCTGGAAGGCAAAGACGAAGGCGTGGATGACGTTAAAGGCGGCGAGCCTGCGCCCGTAAGCGCTGAAGAAGGTGGTAGCGAGTCCGAGGGGGCGAGCACTTCTGTGCAAGCCTCTGTTCGTGAAGATCAGGTCATCCTCGAACAGGCAGACTTCGAGCGCTGGCTGGATCGGCTGCAAAACGCCGAGCGCTTCTGTTTCGATCTGGAAACCACCAGCCTTAATTACATGGATGCGGAAATTGTTGGCGTTGGCTTGTCGCTGGAAGTGGGTGAGGCGGCCTATATTCCGCTTGCCCACGACTACCTGGATGCGCCTAAGCAGCTTGACCGTAAAACGGTGCTGGCGGCGCTAAAACCGCTGCTGGAAGACCCGACAAAAACCAAGATTGGCCAAAACCTCAAGTACGACATTTCCGTGTTGGCCAACTATGCGATTTCCGTGGCAGGCCCTTTTGCTGACACCATGCTGGCCTCCTATGTGCTCAATTCCACCGCCACCCGGCACGATATGGATTCGCTGGCGCTCAAGTATTTGGGTGAAAAGACCATCTCCTTTGAAGAGATTGCCGGTAAGGGCGCCAAGCAGTTGACCTTTAACCAGATTGCCCTGGAGCAAGCGGCGCCATACGCCTGCGAAGATGTCGATATCACCCTGCGGCTGCAGCAAGCGCTGCGTCCCCAGGTCGAGAGCGAAGGGCGTCTGGCGGAGGTGCTGGATAATATTGAGCTGCCGCTGATCAAAGTGCTCTCGCGCATCGAGCGAAACGGTGTCGCCGTGGATGCTGAGCTACTGCACAAACAGAGCCAACAGTTAGAGCAGCGCATTGGCGAATTAGAACGCGAGGCGTTTGAACTGGCCGGGCGCGAATTTAATCTCGGTTCACCCAAGCAGTTAGGGCAGATTCTGTTTGAAGAGCAGAAAATTCCGGTGCTCAAGAAAACCCCTAAAGGCGCACCTTCTACCGCGGAAGGTGTGCTGGAAGAGTTGGCGCTGGATTACCCGCTGCCCAAGGTGATTATGCAGCACCGGGGGCTGGCCAAGCTGAAGTCCACCTACACCGATAAGCTACCGCGTTTGCTCAATAAAGCCACTGGCCGGGTACACACCAGCTATCATCAGGCGGTCACTGCGACCGGGCGGCTGTCGTCGTCGGATCCCAACTTACAGAACATTCCCATCCGTACCGAAGAGGGGCGCAAAATTCGTCAGGCGTTTATTGCCCGCCCTGGCTACCGTATTGTTGCCGCCGATTACTCGCAAATTGAGCTGCGCATTATGGCGCATTTATCTGAAGATAAAGGGCTGCTGGAAGCGTTTGCCGAAGGGCGTGATATTCACACCGCCACGGCGGCAGAAGTCTTCGGCACCTCTCTTGAGAAGGTCTCTGGCGATCAGCGCCGCAGCGCCAAAGCGATTAACTTCGGCTTGATCTACGGCATGAGTGCCTGGGGGTTGTCGCGTCAGTTGCATATCGAGCGCAACCAGGCGCAAACCTACATTGATCGTTACTTTGACCGCTATCCTGGCGTGGCCCGTTATATGGAGCGTATTCGCTCCCAGGCAGCTGAAGATGGCTTTGTCGAAACCGTGCTGGGTCGGCGGCTCTACCTACCGGAAATTCAGTCGCAAAACCGCAACCGCCGCCAAGGCGCTGAGCGCACCGCGATTAACGCGCCGATGCAGGGCACTGCCGCCGATATTATCAAGCAGGCGATGATCGATGTGGATGCGTGGTTAGCGGAAGGCGAGTTCGATGCGCTGATGGTGATGCAGGTGCACGATGAACTGGTGTTTGAAGTCGCCGAGAAGCAGGTCGAGGCCTTTATCGAGCAGGTGCAAAAACGCATGCAGGGCGCGGCTGAGCTGAAAGTACCGCTGATTGTAGAAGCGGAGAGCGGTGCCAATTGGGATGAAGCGCACTAATGCCTACTACCAACACCGCAAGCCTCGTTCGTTTACACCTGCGCCTCTGAATGAGGAAGGGGGTGGATGGCATATTGTCGCAACAGTGCAATGCTTAAGTAAGGAATTGATCAAGATCAAATTGTTGGCTCGGGTGGAGGAATAGCCTGTACACATCGCTTTGCCTGGGTTAGCACCTGTCTGTGGTTTCCCGGTGGGGCGAAAGGTGTGTTTAAGCTATCCATCGGGAGTCACTCATGGACATTGTTGAATTATCCAGGTTGCAGTTCGCCTTTACGGCGATGGTGCATTTCCTGTTTGTACCCTTAACGCTAGGGCTGTCGATACTTCTGGCGATCATGGAGTCGGTCTATGTCATGACCGGTAAAACCATTTATCGTCAGATGACCAAATTCTGGGGCAAGCTGTTTGGTATTAACTTTGCGTTAGGGGTAACGACCGGTATCGCCATGGAGTTCCAGTTCGGCACTAACTGGTCGTACTACTCTCACTATGTCGGCGATATTTTCGGAGCGCCCCTGGCGATAGAAGCCTTGATGGCGTTCTTCCTTGAGTCGACGCTGGTCGGGCTATTCTTCTTCGGCTGGGATCGCCTGTCAAAAGAGAAGCACCTGGCGGTTACCTGGTTCATGGCCTTGGCGACCAATATGTCAGCCCTGTGGATTCTGGTAGCCAATGGCTGGATGCAGCACCCCGTAGGGTCGGAGCTCAACCTAGCCACCATGCGTATGGAGTTGGTCAGCTTTGCAGAGGTACTGCTCAACCCCGTCGCCCAAGTCAAATTTGTGCATACCGTGTCAGCGGGGTACGTCACCGGGGCGATTTTCGTGTTGGCGATTTCAAGCTGGTACCTGCTCAAGGGGCGTGAGATTGCCTTTGCGCGGCGCAGCTTTGCGATTGCTTCTGCCTTCGGGTTGGCCAGCGCGCTATCGGTCATTGTACTGGGCGATGAGTCTGGCTATGAGCTGGGGGACGTGCAGAAGGTCAAGCTGGCCGCCATCGAAGCAGAGTGGCAAACCCATCCCGCACCTGCGGCTTTCACGCTATTTGGGCTCCCCAACGAGGCGGAACAGCACACCGACTTTGCCATCCGCATACCTGGTGTGATGGGCTTGATCGCCACGCGCTCGCTGAATACCGAAGTGATGGGTATTCGAGAGCTTAAGGAAGAGCACCGCGAACGCATCGTCAATGGCCAGGAGGCCTACGCTCTCATGCAGCGCCTGCGCAGTGATGAAGAGCGCGAAGGGGATATGGCTCGGTTCGAGGAAGTACGCAGCGATCTTGGTTATGGGCTACTGCTCAGTGCCTATAGCGACGATGTAGCCAATGCGACCACAGCCGAAATTGATCAAGCCGTTGAAGCGTCGATTCCCAAGGTTTGGCCGCTTTTCTGGTCTTTTCGGGCCATGGTCGCCGCGGGCTTTAGCATGCTGTTGCTGTTTGCGCTGGCCTTCTGGCATAGCGTACGTCGTCAGCCAGAGAAGTCCCGGTGGCTACTTCGCTTCGCGCTGTTCAGCCTACCGCTGCCTTGGATTGCCTGTGAGGCGGGCTGGTTCGTGGCCGAATATGGGCGTCAGCCGTGGGCAATCGGCGAGATACTGCCGGTTCACTTGGCCATTTCCAGCCTGACGGCCGAGCAGGTGCTGTTTACCCTGATTTCTATTGGCGTCCTCTACACCATCTTCGTCATCATCGAAATGTGGCTGATGCAGCACTTTGCCCGCAAAGGGCCCTCCGGTAGCGGTTATCTGGATGATGACGCTGAGTCTGACTATCCAATTTCAACCCCAGCACGGGAGGCATGATGATGGACTACGAAACCCTTAGGTTTGTCTGGTGGGTGCTGATCGGCGTGCTATTGGTGGGCTTCGCGGTCACCGATGGTTTTGATATGGGCGTTGCCGCCTTGCTCAACGTTGTCGGGCGCGGCGATGAGGAGCGCCGGGTGATGATCAACTCCATGGCGCCTCATTGGGACGGTAATCAGGTCTGGCTGGTCACCGCAGGGGGCGCACTGTTTGCCGCTTGGCCTCCAGTTTACGCAACGGCCTTCAACGGCTTCTATCTCGCCTTGATGCTGACACTGTTCGCGCTTTTTCTTCGCCCCCTGGCGTTCGATTATCGCTCCAAGTTGGCAAATCCCACATGGCGCCGTCGTTGGGATTGGGGTTTGACGATCGGCTCCGCCGTTCCCGCGCTGATCTTTGGTGTCGCTTTTGGCAATCTCTTGCAAGGCGTTCCCTTCCAGTTCGATGACTATCTGCGCCTGGAGTATCAGGGCGGCTTGCTGGGCCTATTGAACCCCTTTGCGCTATTGGCCGGGCTGTTGAGCCTGATGATGTTCGTCACCCACGGAGCGGCTTGGTTGCAGCTTAAAACCGAGGGCGAACTGCGCAGCCGTAGTGCGGCCATCGGCAGCCTGACAGCACTGATATGCGCGGCACTGTTCGTACTGGGTGGGGTGTGGCTGCTCCTGGGCGTTGATGGCTACCAAGTGACTAGCGTAATCGACACCCAGGGGTACAACGATACCACCGGTAAAATCGTGGCGGTCAGTGCTGGCGGCTGGATGACCAACTACAGCCGCTTCCCGCTGTTGTGGCTACTGCCAGTACTGGGCGTCTTAGGTTTTGTGCTCTGCGCGCTGACCATGAAGCTGGGACGCCATGCGCTGGCATTTACCAGTTCGGCTGTCGCCATGGCCATGGTGGTGGTCACAACGGGCGTTACGATGTTTCCCTTCGTGATGCCGTCGTCGCTGAACCCCAACCATAGCCTGACCATGTGGGATGCCACGGCGAGCGAGTTGACGCTCAAGATCATGTTTGTGGTGGTGTGTATCTTCGTGCCGTTGGTGCTGCTGTATACCGCCTGGAGTTACTGGGTCATGCGCGGACGCCTGAACGAGCAATTTATTCGTGATAACGACAAAGCGCTTTACTGAGGAGGGTGTCGTATGTGGTATTTCGCCTGGATTTTGGGTGTCACGCTGGCGGCTGCCGTCAGCATTCTTAACGCCATGTGGCTTGAAGTGAATGGCTATGAAGGCGAATCCGAGCATGAGCGGAGCGACTGAAGCCAATGACCCGCGGCATCGGCTGAACCGCTGCCTTGCCCAACAACGCTGGTGGTTGCGGGGCGCCACGCTGCTAGCGATGATCGGCGTGGTATTGCTGATTGCCCAGAGTTGGCTGTTGGCCACTATTTTTCACCATTGGTTACTGCTTTGGCAGGGTAGGGAGTCGCCGGGCCATCCGACGGTTTGGCTAGCAGGGCTGGCCATTAGCATGGTGCTACGCCCTTTTCTCCACGCTGGCCGGGAGTGGCTGTCTCGTCAGGCCAGCCTGCGTGCTCGTGACGCCTTACGCAGCCAGTTATTAACGCAGCTTGGCCACCTTGGGCCGGTTAGGCGCCAATTTGGCAGTGATGGCGCCTTGGCCACTCAGGTGCTGGAGCAGGTGGATGCCTTGGACGGCTACGTTAGCCGCTATCGGGTACAGAGCTTGCTGGCGGTGCTAGTGCCCTGCCTGATAGCGGCGGTGGTAGCGCTGCACAGCCCCTTGGCCGCGGGATTGATGCTAATGACCGCGCCGTTGGTGCCATTGTTTATGATCCTGGTGGGACGTGCGGCTGCGGGTGCCAGTCAGCAGCAGTTCGTCGCCCTGGCGCGTATGGGGGGCCGCTTCCTCGACCTGGTTCGTGGGATGGCGACGCTACAGCGCATGGGAGCAACTGACCAAGCAGAGACCAAGGTCGCCCAGGCGAGTGACGCCTACCGTGGACGTACTATGCGGGTGCTTAGACTTGCCTTTCTATCCAGCGCGGTGCTGGAGTTTTTTGCCGCGCTGGCGATTGCCTTGGTGGCGCTTTATCTCGGCTTAGGGCTGCTTGGCCTTTTGCCCTGGGCGAAAGCGGAGGTGCCGGTACCCTATCAGGGGGCGCTGTTTATTTTACTGCTGGCGCCCGAGTTCTATGCGCCGCTTCGCCAATTGGGCACTGACTATCATGCCCGGGCGGAAGCAATCGGTGCCATGCAGGCGCTGATGCCTCTGCTGGAAGCTGACACTTGGCAGCCTCAAGAGGCACCGCTACCCCCGGTAGCGAGAAACGTCGAGTCTTTCACCGTGGAGTGTAGCGAGCTGAGTGTTCGGGGTGAAGGCGGTCGGCTTCGTCTGGCGCCGCTTAACCTCACGCTGGCTGCGGGCGAAAGGGTGTTGGTGCAGGGCGAAAGCGGAGTGGGCAAGTCGAGCCTTTTGCATGCGTTGTTGGGATTTAGCGCTTACCAGGGCAGCCTGAAGGCGAAGGGTTGCGAACTTGCCCGGTGGTCCCGCGCCACCTGGCAACGCCAGCTTGGCTACCTTAGTCAGCAACCACCGATCCAGTCCGGCAGCATTGCAGATAACCTGCGTTTGGCGGCCCCGGATAAAACAGATCAAGAGCTTATTGAGGTTCTGACCCTGGTTGGCCTGTGGCCGATTCTGCTTCGCGGTAATGGGCTTGCCACGCAGCTGGGCGAGCGCGGACAGGGGCTATCCGGTGGCCAGCTGCAACGTTTGGGATTGGCGCAGTTGCTGCTTCGCGATGCAGCGCTATGGCTATTCGATGAGCCCACGGCCCACCTTGATCCGGATGCCGCCTGGCAACTCAATGCATTGATCGGAAAGCTTAGCCGTGGGCGTAGCGTGCTTATCGTCAGTCACGAGTCGGCGGGGCTGGAGTGGGTCGATCGGCAAATTGAGCTGTCATCGAAAGAGGTCATGACATGCTGCGATTAAACAAGACCCCCTCTGTAGAAAAACCTCCCACTATCCGGCTGCGTGATTTGCTGTTGCTTCGGCGTGGCGGCTGGTCGCTGGCGTTCTTGCTAGGCGCCGCCACGCTGCTGGCTGTGATTGGCTTGCTGGCTATCTCGGGTTGGTTTATTACCGCGGCGGCGGTTGCCGGTACGATGACGGCGACCGCCTTCGGTTTCGACTATTTTCGCCCCGCAGCGCTGATTCGTCTGTGCGCCATTGTACGCACGGCCGGGCGCTACGGTGAACGCCTAGCGTCCCATGATGCCGCGCTAGGATTGCTGAAGGATCTGCGTTGTCGATTGTTCATGGCATTGGGGAAAAAGCCATTATTGCAGGCGGCTTCCAGTCCTTCTCACCACGGTACGGCCAACGCTATGCATCGCCTTGTGACCGATATAGACCAGCTTGATCAGGTGGTATTGCGGGCGCTCCTGCCCTGGGGCTGGGCCGGGCTAATGGTGGTGGTTGTCATGGCAGGACTTTACTGGCTGAGTGGCACCCTGATGTGGGCTGCTTTGCCGGGAGTGCTGTTAGCCTGGCTGGGGTTGCCGTTACTGGCGTTATGGCGTGGTATTGATCAGGCACGCCAGAGGGCCGAACTTGCTGAGCGTCGTCGGGTGGCACTGATTGAGCCCTTGGCAGCCATTACCTCATTAGTGCTGTGGGGGCGATGGCCAGAGATGGCCCAACGAGTGAAAAAATGGGACGCCGACTACTTGGCGCATCAGGAGGGCCAGCAACTGCTTGCCAGCCTGACCACCGCGTTGCAGCAGGTGGCGCTGGGAGCTGCCATCGTTAGTGTGCTATGGCAGGCAGAAGCGCTGTTAGCGGCCAGCCATTTGACGGTGCCAATGCTGTTAGCCGCCGTCTTGGCGATCCTGGCATTAGGGGAAATATTGGCACCACTGACCCATAGTTTTCTTGCCTTGGGCGCGAGCCTTGCCGCACGGAATCGCCTCAATGCCCTGTCGGAAGGGACGCCGAGGGCGCAAGCCGCTATTGAGGAGGTTGAAATCACACCGCCCAGCTGGCAGCTAAATGTCAGCCAATTAACAGCACGCCTGCCTGGAGCATTGGTGGGGCCGCAACGTATCAACCTGGCGTTGAAGAGCGGTGAAATACTCTGTTTACGTGGCCCCTCGGGGTGTGGCAAATCGACCTTGTTGCAGGTATTGGCCGGCGAGTTGCTGCCGCTGTCCGGGGAGTGTTGCCTTAATGGTTATCCCATTGAGCAGTGGTCAATGCACAACGCCGTCGGCTATCTGCCCCAACAGTGGGATTTGTTTGACATGAGTCTGGCGGAAAATCTACGCCTTGGTGCCCGTCATGCCGGTGATAGTGAGCTGTGGAGCGTTCTTGATGATTTGGCGCTAGGCACCTGGGCGCGAGGGTTGCCCCAGGGGCTTGAGACACCTTTGGGCGAGTATGGAGCAGCCGTCTCTGGAGGTCAGGCGAGACGTATCGCCCTGGGACGCGTGCTGCTGGCGCGACGGCCCATTCTGCTGCTCGACGAGCCGTTAGCCGGGCTTGACGCGGTAACTCGGCGTCATGTAGTCACCAGCCTTGGGCGCCGCGCACAGCATGGGATTCTGGTTATTTCCAGCCACGTGCCATTAGAGCTGCCTGAAAGTCAGGTGTGTACCCTCTATATGCAGGAAGATGGTCGTCCCCGGCGCTTTCCGCCAGTGCCAGCATGTTTAGAAGCGCTATAACGCAAAACACCCGCAGTTGCGGGTGTTTCTAGCCTCTACTTAGGTGATTTTTGCCTAGCGAGGTTCTTCCTTCAATGCGGGCAGGGGGGCTTAACGCCAGCCGACGCGATCAAAAATGCGGATCGCTTCAGGGTTGTTCTCACCCAGTACGCTGATGTTCACGTCATCCGTTTTGAAGTTGCCCCAGGATTCCAGCACCGGGTCTTTCTTGATGCCGTCAACTACCGGGAACTCATTGTTGCCGGAGGCGAAAATTTCCTGAGCAGTGTCGGAAGACAGGTATTCGAGGAAGCGAATGGCGTTTTCGCGGTTAGGCGCACCTTCCACCACACCGGCACCGCCAACGTTCACGTGAGTGCCGCGGTCACCCTGGTTGGGAAAAATAATCCCCACTTTGCGAGCCGCTTCACGCTCGGCGTCGTCGTCGGATTTTAGCAGGCGAACATAGTAGTAGTGGTTAGCCACAGCGATGTCACACTCGCCGCTGGCCACGCCCAGAATCTGGTCGGTATCACCACCTTCCGGATCCCGCGCCATGTTATTGACCACGCCCTGGGCCCACTCTTCAGCACCCTCTTCACCGTGGTGCTCGATCATTGCGGCCAGCAGCGACTGGTTGTAAATGTTGTTGGAAGAGCGAATGCACACCTTGCCTTCAAACTGCGGGTTGGCAAGGTCTTCGTAGCTAGTGATCTGGCTCGGATCGAAGTTTTCGCGATTATAGAAAATAACCCGGGCGCGTTGACTAAAGCCGAACCACAGGCCGTCAGGGTGGCGCATGGCCTCGGGCAGGCGCTCGTTGAGAACGTCCGACTCGACGCTTTGGAAGATGCCTTCATCTTCAGCGCGCCAGAGGCGGCCAGCATCGACGGTGAGCATGATGTCTGCAGGGCTGGCCACGCCTTCGCGCTGAATGCGCTCGATCAGTTGATCGGAGTCGCCTTCAAGGATGTTGACTTCGATGCCTGTCTCTTCGGTGAACGCATCGTAGAGGCGTTCGTCAGAGTCATAGTGGCGTGCGGAGTAAAGGTTGAGCTCGTCTGCCGCGACCTGACCGGCAAACGTAGCGCCCACCATCATCGCTGCCATCGGAGCAACAAAGCGTACGGTTTTCATCAAGCACATCCTTATTTATTGAATGATAATAAGTTACATTATTAACATTGTTATTGAAGCGTTTCGTATGCCTTCAGTCAAGAGTAAATGCCTACCCAAAAGGTGGTACGTGCATATCGGGGCAATTAAAAATAGAATGCAAACAACTTTCAAATGTACTGAATCCGCGTTTAGTCTTTTAGAGGTGCGGTTTGCTCACCTGGAAAGTGCTATTCAGACAGTGCTAATTAATAGCGGTGATTTATGACGGCAACTCTAAAGGTAACTGAAAGAAGGGCTGCTGAAGCAGCGCCTGGCTCTTCGGCGTTAACCCTGCGTAATGTACGCCACGCTTATGATGGCCATACGGTCGTCAAAGGGGTGGACTTAAGCGTTGCTCCAGGTGAGGTGGTCTGCCTATTGGGGCCCTCTGGTTGTGGCAAAACAACGCTGCTGCGTATCGCTGCGGGCCTTGAAGTGCTGCAAGAGGGCAACGTTTACTTAGAGGATATTTATATTGCAGGCCCGGGCCAGCGTCACGTGCCGCCGGAGAAACGCAATGTCGGGCTGGCGTTTCAAGACTCGGCACTTTTCCCCCACTTAACCGTTTTGGAAAATGTCACCTTTGGACTTAAACATTTAGCTTCTCGCGAGCGTCGGGAGCGGGCGGCCAAACTGCTTGAGCAGTTGGGTATGGCTGCGTATATCGATGTTTACCCGCATATGCTTTCAGGGGGGCAGCAGCAGCGGGTGGCCCTGGCACGGGCGCTGGCGCCATCTCCGCGCTTAATGCTGTTGGATGAACCGTTTTCAAGCCTTGATGCGCGGCTGCGAGACCGAATCCGCGACGATACGCTGCACGTGCTTAAAAAAGTCGGCGCGGCGACGTTGCTGGTGACCCATGACCCCGAAGAGGCCATGTTTATGGCCGATCGCATCGCGCTAATGCGGGATGGCCGGATCGTGCAAACGGGAACGCCGCGAGAGCTTTACTGCTCACCTCAAGACCCTTTTGTCGTGACCTTTTTTGGCGACGTCAATGAACTACAGGGCAAGGTGCATAACGGCGCGGTTAACACGCCCGTGGGGCGGGTGCCGGCCGGTGGGCTAGCGGAAGGCAGCGACGCCCAGGTCATGATTCGCCCTGAGGCGCTGCGTATTGTTGAGCGTGAACTGCCTGCGGATGAGCACCGCCATAGCCATGTGGTAATGGCGAAGCTGCTGGGGCGCACCAGCCTGCTACACCTGTGTGCCCATGGTGGAAACGGCCTTGAGGCCCACCTGCACGCCCGCGTACCTGGGGTGTTTTTACCCGCGGAGGGGCAGCCGGTGGATATCCACCTCGACCTTTCACAGGTATTTGTTTTTCCCCTTGTGGCCTAGCAATTAGTGCTTGGCATTTAGCTTTTACGACTGAGCGCCGGGACGTGAGCGGCGCATGGCCATGCTAAGCAGAATGACCGGCAGGATGCCCACTACCACAATTGCCAATGACGAGGTCGATGCTTCGGCCAATCGCTCGTCAGAGGCGAGATTATGCGCCCGCACGGCCAGGGTGTCGAAGTTGAAGGGGCGCAGAATAATCGTCGCGGGCAGTTCCTTCATGACGTCAACGAAGACCAAAATTCCCGCCGCCAACAGGCTGCTGCGCATCATTGGTGTATGAATATGGCGCAGCGTGCCCCCCGCCGTTTGACCCAGGGTGCGCGAGGCGGCATCCATGCTGGGGGTCACTTTGCCTAAGCTCGCCTCAACGGCATTGAACGAGACAGCTAAAAAGCGCACGACGTAGGCGTATAGCAAAATAAACGCCGACCCACTGAAGACCAGGCCAACGATGTAGCCATAGTGATTATTCAGCCAGGTGTTGAGGGCGTTATCCAACCAGGCAAACGGAATCAGAATACCCACCGCGACTACTGAACCGGGAATCGCGTAGCCCATAGAGGCTACGCGAGAAGCCACCCGCGCAAACGTCGTATCGTGCATGCGTACGCCGTAGCTCAGCACAACGGCCAAGCCCACGGCGATTAGCGCAGCCACTGTTGCCAACCCCAGACTGTTCCAGGCGTAGCCAATAAATCGCGAGCCCCAGAGCGAATCGCCCCCTTGCAGGGCTAGATTGAGCAGAATGCCGCTGGGCAGTAAAAAACCCACCAGCACCGGCACCAAGCAGGCTAGTGTCGCCGCAGCAGCGCGCCAGCCGTGCAGCGCGTACTCGGGCAACTGCTGATAGCGATTGGTGGTGTGGAAGTAGCGGCGCTTACCCCGTGACCAGCGTTCCAGCAGCACTAGCACAATCACGAAGGTGAGCAGGCACGCCGCCAGCTGCGCCGCCGCTACTTGTTCACCCATGCCAAACCAGGTGCGGTAGATGCCGGTGGTAAAGGTATCCACGCCGAAGAACTGAACCGCCCCAAACTCGTTAAGTGTTTCCATCAGAACCAGCGATACCCCACCCACCAGCGCCGGGCGTGCCAACGGTACGGCGATACTGGCAAACAGTTTCCAGGGGCCGCGGCCAAGAGTGCGGCCCACATCCAACACGCAGACCGACTGCTCTAAAAACGAGGCGCGGGCCAGCAGGTAGACATAGGGGTAAAGCACCAGGGTAATCACCGTCGCGGCGCCACCAAGGGAGCGAATATTGGGAAAGTAGTAGTCGCCATACGCCCAGCCAAATGTCTCGCGTAGTAGGCTTTGTAACGGCCCAGCAAATTGGAGAAAGTCGGTGTAAGCGTAGGCGATAACGTAGGTGGGTACTGCTAACGGCAGCAGTAGCGCCCACTCGAATAGCCGCTTGCCGGGAAAGCGGCACATGACCACCAGCCAGGCCGTCCCGGTACCGATGATAAGCGTGCCGAGTCCTACGGTCACAACGAGCCAGAAGGTGTTGTTCAAATAACGGCCAAGTACGGTGCTGGCCAAGTGTTGCCAAACGCCATCGGTGGGCATTGCGATATGGGCAAATACCACCAGCACAGGCAGCGCCACTACGAATGCCACTGCTATCAGGGCAATCGACCAGGGGCTAGCGCGACGGCTAAGTGAAGAGGAGAAGGCGAATAGCCCGCGATAGCTGGATCTGAGCAAGCGAACACTCCTTGCCTTGACTAAAAGCAGTAATAGAAAGCCGGAAAGTAGCGCAGCACACTTAATGCGAAACTCAATACGAAATAGTGACGGGCGTGAATAGTAGCACTGGCGCTGCGCTGCTGCAGCTTTGCAGGCGGGTAGGTGGTGCAAAAAAGCCCGCCGAAGCGGGCCATAATGGTTGGACGTTAAGCTTTAAGTTCAGAGGGCCTAGTAACCGCCCAACAGCATTCTAGGCAGGCCGGTAATCAACCACGGGAAGAACGCCATTAGCGTACAGGCCAGCAGAATCAAGGCGACGAAAGGCACGACCGCTTTGTACAGATCGACGATTTCGACCCCAGGTGGTGCCACGCCTTTTAAGTAGAACAGCGCATAGCCAAAGGGCGGGGTCAGGAACGATGTCTGCAGTACTACCGCCACCATCACCACGAACCAGAGCATATCCACGCCCATGGTTTCGACGATGGGTAGCATGATCGGGAAGCTCAGCAGTACGATGCCGGTCCAATCCAGGAACATGCCCAGGATAAATACCAGGAACAGCATCAGGATCAGTGCCCCAATGGTGCCGCCAGGCATTGCCAGCACAAGGTCGCTAATCACGGTCATGCCGCCACCGCGCGAGAACACACCGGTAAAGGCAGTAGCACCGACGAGTACCAGCATGACCATGGTGGTGGTCTTGCCCGCCTCTATCATCGTCCAGAAGCAGGTGCTGATTTTGCGGTCGCCGAAGATCATAAACAGGATAAAGGCGATAAAGACGCCGATAGCGGATGCTTCAGTGGCGGTGGCGATACCCGTAAACAGCGCACCCAGCACGCCCAGGATCAACGACATGGGGGGAAGCACGTACTTCGCCAGCATGATCAACAGTTGTTTAGTGCTGACTTCGGCGCGTTCTTCGGCTGGTACCTTAGGGCCATAGTGCGGTTTGATGTAGCAGATGATCAGTACGTAGAGTGCATACATGACCCCAAGTAGCAGGCCGGGAATCAGCGCGCCAGCAAACAGTGCGCCCACGGAAACCGGTGAGTAGCTGGCCATCAGAATGAGCATGATGCTGGGCGGAATCAAGATGCCTAAGCAGCCGCTGGCCATAATAACGCCTGCGCTCAGCTCTTTGTTGTAGCCATACTTGAGCATCGGCACCAGAGCAATCATGCCCATTACCGCAATTGAAGCGCCAACAATACCGGTGGTAGCCGCTAGCAGCACCGACACAATGACCACGGTAAGCGCCAAGCCACCGCGCAGGTTGGCCAGCAATAGGCGCATGGCGTCAAACATCTTCTCAGTAACACCAGAGTCGTTTAAGAACCTCGCCATCAATATGAATAGCGGTATCGCGACCAGGACATAGTTATCCATGGCGTTACCGAAAATATTGTTGATCAGGGTGCCGAGAATGCGCTCGCCGGGGCCAAGAAAGGCACCGATAACGGCTACACCGCCTAGCACAAACGCCAACGGGTGGCCCATAAACAGCCCCACCATCAGGCCGCCAAACATCACCAGCGTGAGTACTTCAGGACTTAGGTTCATGCTGATGCCTCCTCACGAAGCTGCATGATGGCACGCAGCACAATGGCAATTGCCTGCAGCAGAATCAGGATAGCGGCGACCACAATCACCCCTTTGATCGGGTAGACCGGGATTGAGACCATGCCATAGGTGGTTTCACCGCGGCTCCAGGCGCGTTCAAAGAAGCTCCAGCCCAGGGTGATCAGCATCCAGATAAAGGGGACAAAGAAAATCAGGTAACCAAGCACTTCAAGCACCGCTTGCTTTTTGCGCGACAGCAGACGTTTTAATATATCGACTTCCACGTGGGCATGATGTTTGAGCCCATAGGCCGCCATTAGCATAAAGTGGGCGCCAAACAGCATTTTGGTCACGTCAAATGCCCAGTCGCTAGGGCGCCCAAACAGAAAACGTGACGCAATGTCATAAAGAACAATCAGGGTAATGATGGCAATCAATGGAGCGATGACACGCCCAAAAGCTTCATTGATGGCATCGATCGCCTTGGCAATCGCATTCATGGAAGATCTCCGCGGTCAGCACAAAAAAACCGCCCTGGCAAACACCAAGGCGGCACAGAAGCGCCTTACAGGCAGGCTTCGATCTCTTCCAGTGAGGGCAGGTTATCCATCACGCGACTCATGTTGAAAGGAGCGGAAACATCGCGCCAGGTTGCGTAGTGCTCAAGGTAGGCAATCATCGACTGGTAGACTTTAGCGTGGTCAGCAGATTCGCAAGCACCGCGCAGAATCACTTCGTTGGTGACTTCCTGAATGCGCGCCAAATCTTCTTCAGAGAACTGATTGATCGTGACGCCTGCGTCGATGAACTTCTGTGTGGCTTCGGTCGACTGGCGCTCAGACCAGGCTAGTGACCATGCCATGGTGGCATCCGCCGCAATACGCAGAGTCTCTTGGGTCTCTTCTGAGAGGGCGTCCCAGGCGTCTTTATTGATCATTACGCCAAATACGCTGGCAGACTGGTGCCAACCGGGGGTTGCCCAGTAGTCCGCCACTTCGGCAAAACCGGCATTGAAATCAACGCCAGGGGTGGAGAATTCACCCGCATCGATAACGCCGCGTTCAATGGCTTGGTAGACTTCACCACCCGCCAGAGTGACTTGCGAGCCGCCCAGCTCTTCGAGTACGCGGCCCTGGTCGCGGCCCGAAAGGCGCAGACGCTTGCCTTCCAGGTCGGCAATGCTTTCAATCGGGGTGCGGCCCATAAAGCCCGACTCATTGTTGGTAATGCCGTAAGGCAGATAAACCATGTTGAACTGGCCGTAGATCTCTTCGTACAGCTCGCGGCCGCCCCACTGCTGGATCCAGTTAAGGTAATCAACGCCATTAAACAGGCTGGTGGTCGTGGCCAGTGGTGAAAAAGCGGGGTTCAAGCCGGCCCAATAGCCCGGCCAGTCGCCTGCGGCTTCAATGCTGCCCGTTTCGGTGGCGTCAAATACTTCTGTGCCGGGCATCAGCGTACCGCCTGCGCGGAAATTGATCTGTAGCTCTTCTCCCGCCAATTGATTGACCAGTTCCACCCAGTGCTGGTCAATCTTGATCAGGTCAAGGTTTTCCGGCCAGGTGCTGGTCATTGTCCACTCTTCTTGTGCTTGGGCGGTGGTCGTTAAGGCAGCGAAGGCAATACCAGCGGCAAGGCCGGTGAGGGCAAATTTGTTCATTGTTTTCATGATGTATTTCCTGGTTTGGCGCGTGGCGTTATTAGTGTTGGGTACCTGGATGCAGGAAAGTGCAGCGCTGCTGGGTTACGTTTACGTAAACATGGGTTTTAGCGCTGCAGAGCTAAATTAGCACAACAACCCCGCTGCAGTGCAATATCAGTAATGTAAGAGATTTCAGCCGTTGGTTTTTATGGGAAAACCCTGTTGGTTTAATTAAAACAAATAGTTATGTTGTTTTTTCGGCGTCGGGATGAGTAGTTGCGTCGCTCAAGAACGTTGAAAGGAGTTAAATTATTCAACCAAAGTTGTAAGCATAAGGTGCTCCATAAGAGGCTTAGCGGCACACTTACACACTTAATAGGGTAACGTGATGGGAAGCAGTCGCGCTGGAGCAGGAAATCATTTGTTAAATATCCATGTGCTAGAAAATAAACCGCAAGCGCGGATGGTGGCGGCGTTGGTTCATCATGCGCAGCGTTTGGCCCGCCGCCGCTGGCGCCAGCTTGTGTGGCTAAGCGGCGATGCCGAGCAGTGCCAATCCCTTGCGCAGGCTTTATGGCAAGCCCACCCCTGGAGTGCGCCGTTATGGGTGGGGAGCGAACACCTTTCGCCACGCAAGGCGCGCACGCGCCTGGGCGCAGAGCACCAATTGGTAGTGCTCGACACCCACAGCACCGGGTTTGATCCCGAAGCCTTGGGGGCGCTGGCGGGAACGCTCACCGCCGGTGGTTTGCTGGTATTGCTCACCCCGCAGCCGTGGGGAGAGTCACCAGATCCAGACTACGCACGTTTTGCTGATCATCCCTGGCACTGGTCAGAGCTGAGCTGCCACTACCTGGCGCGCTTGGCGCGTCAGTTGCAGGCCTCGCCTCAGGTAGTGCGCTGGCGAGCTGACCAGACGCTGTATCTACCTCGACTGCCTGTGCGCAAAGCAGATGAAGCCGCAAGTGGCGATAGCGACTGCCTGACCTCAGACCAAGCCTACGCAGTGACACAGCTGGTTGGCTTAAAGCGCCGCCGCCCGTTGGTAATAACCGCTGATCGTGGGCGCGGCAAAAGCGCCGCGCTGGGCATTGCCTGTGCTCGGCTGCTGACCCACAAAGCCCAACGAGTAGTGCTCACCGCGCCGCGGCTGAGTGCGGTGGAGAGCGTGTTCGAGCGGGTAGCGGCACTCTGCCCGGACGGCCGTCGTGTCGCTACCGGCCACTTTGTGTTGGCCGAGGGCAGCGAACTGATTTTTTTACCCCCGGATGTGCTCACCGAGCAGGTTAACGCTCAGCAGCAGGGCGGTGATGGCAGTCATCTAATGGTCGATGAGGCGGCGGCGATTCCCGCTGCACTGTTGGGCCAGTGGCTCGCGGTCTTTCCGCGTATTGCTTTTGCCACCACGGTGCACGGCTATGAGGGGTCGGGAAGAGGCTTCGCCTTGCGCTTTCGCGCGACCCTTGATCGCCTGACGCCCCAGTGGAAAGCGCTAACGCTTAACGCACCGATCCGCTGGCGCAGCGGCGACCCGTTGGAAGCTCTGGTCAATCAACTGCTGTTGTTAAAAGCACCGCTGCCCAGCGCTCAGACGGATGGCAGCGCAGTGGCAACCAAGGTGATTGATCGAGCTCGCCTCGCCCATCAAGACGCTATGTTGGAGAAGCTGTTTGGGCTGCTGGTACAGTCGCACTACCGCACCTCTCCCAATGACCTGCGCCAACTGCTTGACAGCCCGGGTGCTCAGCTACGCATGATTGAGCAGGCAGGTGAACCTCAAGCGGTGTTGGTCACCCGTGAAGAGGGCGGCTTTGAGGCCACTCTTGCCGACCGGGTCGCCCGCGGTGAACGACGTCCCCAGGGGCATTTGTTGGCGCAATCGTTGGCAACCCATGCCGGTAGCCGTGAGGCATTGACTGCCCGCTGGCGTCGAGTGGTACGTATCGCTACCCACCCCGAGCGACGGCGCCAGGGCTTGGGCCAAGCGTTGCTAGGTGAAGATATGGCCGCTGCCAAACAGCAAGGTGCCGCACTTTATGGCGCGACCTTCGGCGCTGAAGCGTCACTGCTGCGCTTTTGGCTGGCGCTGGGTTTTACGCCGGTACGCTTAGGGATTACTCGGGAGACATCCACCGGGGAGTTCGCTGTCATGGTGGCTAAAGCGTTGAATTCAGAGGGCGAGGCGGTGCTTGCTGATCTTAGTGAGCGCTTCCAGACGGCGCTCCCAGCTCTGCTGGCTTTTGAACTCAAGGCGCTACCCGCAGCAGTGCTCGTAGTGCTGCTCGCTCAAATGCCAAGCATGCCACTGAGTGGCCGCGAGTGGCAGGATATCGAGGACGTAGCGACCGCCCATCGCGACCCCGCTCTTGCCCGCTCGGCTCTGCAAGCCTTGGCCCGCGTAGCCAGCCACCGCGCTTTAACTGAGACACAACAGCAGGCACATCAACAATTATCTGCCTGGGCGTTCCAAAATATCGCTCTGGCGGATGCTCATAACGACGCAGTGAAATCCCTGCGCCTCGCTGTCAACAGCCTCATTGAGGTAAAGTAGATCGGTTACCGATAACGAAGAGTCTTTATGAACGCACATCTTGACGCGCTTGAGCCCTCCTTGGTTTGGCGCCACTTTCGAACGCTTTGTAATACGCCGCGCCCCTCTGGGCATGAGGCGGCACTCGTCGCTACCCTCGAAAGCTGGGCCGATGCCCAAGGCCTCGCCCACGACCGGGATACCTTCGGTAATTTACGCCTGCTTAAGCCAGCCTCTCCCGGCTGCGAACAGGCGCCCGGCGTGGTACTCCAGGGCCACCTGGACATGGTGGCCCAGGCCAACAGCGATCATGCTCACGACTTTACCCGCGACCCGGTCAGTACCTATGTGGCCGACGGCTGGCTGCACGCCGATGGCACCACTTTGGGCGCAGACAACGGATTGGGCGTGGCGGCGATTCTCGCCGTGCTGGAAGACCCTGATTTACGCCACGGGCCGTTGGAAGCGCTATTCACCTTGGAAGAAGAGACCTCCATGGGCGGCGCTCTGAACCTGGCTGAAAATTGGCTCGAAGGTTCGCTGCTACTCAACCTGGATAGCGAAGATCGGGGGCAGGTCTATATTGGCTGTGCGGGCGGGGCCGACGTTGAAGTCGATGCCCAACTGCCCAGTGCCGCCGCTGGCGACCACGAACGGGTGATCGAAATCGTCTTGACCGGCCTGAAGGGTGGCCACTCCGGCGCGGATATCCATAAGCCGCTGGGTAACGCCAACCGGTTGTTGGTTAGAGTGCTGCGCTCCCTTGAGGCGTTTGATGCGCGCTTGATTAGCTACCAAGGCGGCACCTTGCGCAATGCGATTCCCCGGGAAGCCTTTGCCCAGGTGGCACTGCCCGCCGATGAAGTGGATGCAGCCATGGTGTCTATCGCCGGGCTGGAAACGATTCTGTTAAGAGAGTTAGGCAGTGGCGACAGCGGCCTTAAAATTAGCGCCCAACGTCTGACTGAGATACCCGACGCGGAGCCGCTAACCTTGGACGCCAGCGTTATGCTGCTGGCCGCGCTTCACGCGGCCCCCTGCGGTGTCGAGCGAATGAGTGCGGACGTACCAGGCGTAGTGGAAACCTCTAATAACCTGGGCGTGCTAAGCCTGGAGAATGGGCGGTTACATCTCTGCTCACTGGTACGCTCACTGCACGACAGTGCTGTGGTGGCCATGGCGGATCGCTTTCAAGCGCTGTTTGGATTGATTGGCGCACGGGTAAAAGTTGAGAACAGCTACCCAGGCTGGGCGCCTAATCCGAATGGCGAGCTATTGGCGACTTTTAAAGCCCGCCATGCGGCGCTGCTGGGCCGCGAGCCGGAGGTGAAGGTCATTCACGCGGGGCTCGAGTGCGGCATTCTTGGCGGCAAATACCCGCATTTGGATATGATCTCTTTTGGCCCGCTGATTCGCGGCGCCCATTCGCCGGATGAGCGGGTAGAGATCGCCTCTGTGGAGGAGTTTTGGTCAATGCTGCGTGCGCTGATTGAAGATCTTGCCGAGCAGCGCTAGTTCTCCTACGCGAAGACAAAAACGGCACCTAGACTGAACTGACCCCATAAACTTGGACAGTGAAAAACTAAGCAGCCAAGGCCTGATTTCGGTACTGCACCGGACTCAGGCCTTTTAATTTGGTCTTAATCCGCTCGTGATTGTAGTAATGGATATAGTGCCGAATGCCCGCCTGTAATTGCTCAATGGTGTCAAAGCGGTTCAGGTAAAAATATTCTGACTTCAGCGTACCAAAGAAGCTCTCCATTGCGGCATTATCCAGGCAATTGCCTTTACGTGACATGCTCTGAATCACGCCATGCTCGCTGAGCTTACGCCGGTAAGCTGACATCTGATATTGCCAGCCTTGATCAGAATGCAGTAAAGGCGCGTCTTGGTCGGCCAACTTAGCCAAGGCTTTCTTGAGCATCCCCCCTACCAGCGAGTACTGCGGCTGTTTCTGCATTGAGTAGGACACGATTTCCCCGTTGTAGAGATCCATCACAGGCGACAAGTACAGCTTTTCGCCTCGGATATTAAACTCCGTGACGTCGGTTACCCACTTTTGGTTGGGTCGTTCAGCATGAAACTGGCGGGCAAGAAGATTGGGAACACTGGCCTGTTGTCCACGATAGGAGCGGTATTTCTTCGGGCGTACCAGCGACTTCAAGCCTAGATGCTGCATTAGGCGCTGGACTGTCTTATGGTTGACCTGCTCGCCCGACTGACGCAACGCTGCTGTGATTCGGCGATAACCGTAGCGGCCTTTGTGATGCTCGTAGAGGACGTGAATGCGTCGCTTCAGACCAGCATGCCGATCTTCCAACTGCTGAGCCCTTGCCTGATAATAGAACGTACTACGCGACAATTCTGCTACTTTTAGCAGCACCGCCAAAGGGTGGCCTTGCTTCAGCTCAAGGACTATCTGCGCTTTTTCTGCGCGGCTTGTTCTTTTGCCTGACGCAAGGCCCTCAACTTTTTTAGGTAGGCCACCTCAGCACGCAAGTACTCATTCTCTTGGAGCAGCTGCTCCAGCGAGCTCTTATCCGTCAGTGGAAGTGGGGGCTTTGGGGGCTCTGTTGTAGGCATCTTCGTCGGACGTCCTCGGGCTTTAGGCTCCAACGCTTGGAAGCCTCCTTCATGATACTGGCTTTCCCACTGTCGTACGACGCTCGTACCACCTCGAATATCGAACAGAGTCGTCGCTTGTAAGGCTGATAGCTCCTCTTGCCTCATCTGTTGCAACACCGCTAATTTGAACTCAGCGCTGTAGTGGGTGAACTTTTTCTGCAAGCCACTTAGACCATGCTGTTCAAAGTGTTTAACCCAACGCCTGACGGTTGTAGGGCCAAGACCGTACTGTCTGGCCAGACTCTTGTAACCCTGCTGTCCTTCTGCGTAGCGTTGCACTACTAGTAACTTGAACGCTTCATTATGTTTCGTCATGAAAAACACCCCAATCGTTGGATGAGCGTCCAACTTTTGGGGTGCAGTTCAAGACGGTGCCGTTCTGACATCAAAAGATGACGCTTACTTGCTTAAATAGGCATTGAGCATCCAGATGGTTTTTTCCTGCTCGCGAATGTAGTCACCGGCTTGCGCCGCGGTGCCTTCATCGTCGGCGTCAGAGGCGAGTGCCAGCAGTTCACGCTGAAGCTCAATGATGGTCTGGTAGCCTTTCAGCACACCTTTGACGCAGGTGGAGCCATCGTGAACGTCTTTATCTTCCTGAATGCGCGACAGCGTTACGTAGTCGCTGTAGGCGTGTACCGGCTTGTGACCCAGGGTCAGGATGCGCTCGGCAACCTCGTCCACTTTGGTCAGCAGGTCGGTGTAAAACTCTTCAAACTTGGCGTGCAGTTCAAAAAAATCGTTACCACGAACATTCCAGTGGTAGCCGCGCACGTTCATATAGAAAATTTGGTAGTTGGCCAGCAGGTGGTTTAGCTTTTCGGCGAGTTGACTAGCGCTACCTTCGTGTAGGCCAATGCTGTTGGTGTCAGTCATATCCTGCTTCCTCTTTATGCCACAGTAGGCGGCGGTTGATGCGTGCTTCCAGAATAGGGTGTCTTTGGGGCGGTGCAAAACAAGTTTTTTGCATCGCTGCCATAGAGCTTGGGCATTAGATCTTTGAAATTAGCGCTTTGTCATTGATGCTTCGACATTAAGCCACTGCCGTTACCCTTTGCTGATTTATTAGATGCTGGCGTTGAGCGCTTTTTTCAAGGTCTACATACATTTCAAGGTCTGTGCGCCCACAGCCGAAGCAGGCTTTCACAGCGCGCTTCCAGTAGTTCAGCGGTGCGCGGTAGTGCGTCAGCTAACGTCATGGGGCCATCGGCTAACGCGAAAGCGGCGGTGACGCCTTCATCAAAACAGGCTTGCCAACCATCGCCTAGGCTGCCCGCCAGCACGATAACGGGTTTGTGGAGACGTTTGGCGGCACGGGAAACGCCAATGGGCGTTTTTCCCGCCAGGCTCTGCCCATCCAAACGGCCTTCGCCGGTAATCACTAGATCTGCTTTGGCCAAGAGCATCGCCATGTCGGCCTGCTGCATAATCATCTCAATGCCGGGCTTTAGTGTGGCATTTAAAAAAGCCTTGGCCGCAAACCCCATGCCGCCCGCGGCCCCTGCACCCGGCAGCGTTCGATAATCATCGCCTAATGCATGAGCGCTGATATCGCCGAAGTGACCCAGCGCACGATCCAACTGCTCGACTTCTTCAGGTGATGCACCTTTTTGCGGGCCAAATACCGCGCTGGCACCACGTTCGCCTAGCAGCGGGTTGTCCACATCAACGGCGGCTTCCAGGCTAAACTTGGCTAACCGCGGGTCTAGCCCATCGAGTTCTAAGCTAGCCAATTGGTTAAGCGCCGCGCCGCCGGGGGGAAGCGGTTCGCCGTGTTGATCTAAAAAGCGCGCGCCCAGTGCCTGCAGCATGCCTGCGCCGCCGTCATTGGTGGCGCTGCCGCCAAGCAGCAGCAGCGCTTTTTCTGCACCTTGATCCAGTGCCGCCAGCAGTAGTTCACCCACCCCAAAGGTAGAGGTGTGTAGCGCATTACGCTCGTCGGCCGCTAAGTGCTGTAATCCGCTGGCTTCAGCCAGCTCAATAAACGCGGTACGCTGGTCGCTCAGCCATCCCCAGGCTGCTTGACGAGGGCGGCCCAGGGCATCTTGAACGTTTAGCTGGCGCCGCTCGGCACCAGTAGCGGCGATGAGTGCGTCTAGACTGCCTTCGCCGCCGTCCGCTAAAGGGCAGACTTGAACGTGCGCCTCAGGTGCAGCGCGCTGCACGCCTCGCGCCATGGCAGTTGCGGCGTCTTGGGCGCTTAGTGCATCTTTGAAGCTGTCGGGGCAAAGCAAAACATTCATTAGCACGATCTCCGCAAAACGGTGTCTTCAATACGGTGTCTTCATTACCCTACAATGTCAGTTAAGTATGACCACCTTTGGCGAGCTTAGCGCGCTAGCCTGCGCCAAACCAGCGGCCTCGCCCATTTAGAGGGACTAACATGAAGTCGATACCCATAAGCTTAACCTGTCTGCTGGTACTTGCTGGCTGCCAAGTGGTTCCTGACCGTCTGCCCCAAGCGGAACCAGCGCCAGCGGCTTCGTGCTATTTCCCCGCCACCCATGAGCGGGCGCTGGAAACCAGCGTTGAGGTGCTCACCGAGTGGGGGTTTACCCTGAACTCTACCGATACTTCCCTGGGCTTGATCAGCGCCAGCCGCGAACGGCCACTGCACGGCTATTATGATCCTTACGACGATGCCTACAGCTATGGGCGTGGAATGCGCCTGTTTGGTGGTGTGGGCATAGGCCGCGGTGGTTCCGGTGTCGGTTTTGGCATCGGGGGGATTGGTTATGGCGGTGGCGTGGGCCAGCAGCCGGTGGAGGTGGAGCGTGTATCGCTATTGGTGGACGACACGCATATACGTATATCCCGAGATATTCGCCGCTTCGATCACTGGGGTGATCTGCGTGAATCCTACAGTGCCAGCAACGACGATTTCTGTCAGCGCTTTCAAACCAGTTTTACGCAAACCGTCCCTGCGACCGGGAGGCCGTTATGAGAATGCGCCACTGGTTGTTAATCGGGCTACTGGGTGGATTGGTTGGCTGCGCGACGACAACGCCTTTGGAACCCCGTGAACTGGTTTACGCTACCTCTGCAGAGGAAACCTTCCGCGAAGCCGTGGAATTGATGGTGGAGCAGGGCTATGTGGTACGCCATGCGGATCTGTCGTTGGGGCGCGCCGAGGCATCCCTTGCCCGCTGGCCGGAGTATCGCCTGCAACTGCAGGTAAGCGAAGAGGGCAGGGGCAGCCGCGTTAGTGTGTCGGCGCTGAAGGGAAGTCAGCCCTTGCCGCCCTATTTGCTCGACCCTTGGCTTGTCGCCTTGCAACATAAATTAGGTATCGCGCCATGAAGTGGGCGGGTACCGCAGTAGCCGTTTGCTTGGGTATGAGTGGCTTTGTGGTCAGCCCCGATGCCCGTGCCCACCCTCACGGCTGGATCGACCTGAGTGTGCGGGTCATCACCGATGATCAGGGCATGGTGAGTGGCCTGCATCAAACCTGGCGGATGGATCCCTTCTACAGCCTGGTCGTTTTTGAAGAACTACAGCAGGTGGAAAACGCCAGTCTAGAGGAGGGGCTGGATCAGCTTGGCAAAGAGATTCGCGATAATCTCGCCGCGCAGCACTATTTAACCGAAGTGAGTATTAATGGTGAACACCAGGCGTTGGGTGAGGTAAGCGAATATACCGCCATGGAGCGGGATGGGCGGCTTACCTTTATGTTTATCCTGCCGCTGGAAGCGCCCCAACCGCTGACAGATGCCATGCTTAGCTACCAAGTGTTTGACCCCACCTACTACATCGAAGTGGTGCACGAGGAGGAAGGTGGCCAGCCACGGGATGATGCACTGATACTTCACGGTGAGCCTGTCTGTGAGTTGTCTATTCTCCCCGCGGATCCCGACCCTGAGTTGGTGATGCAAGCGGCGCTGCTCGATAAAGATGAGAGTGGTGAGCCCGGCTTGGGGCGCTATTTTGCCGAAACCGGTCAAGTTGATTGTCGCTAGGCGCTGTTCGAAAACAGGCAGAGCCGTGCTATTTTATGGCCTTGTTACTTTATAACAGCTTTTTCGGTGGAGCGGTTAAATGTTTTTAACACGGCCCTTTACACGTCAATTAGGGTTAATGCTGGGTCTGCTGCTAGCCGCAGCAGTGCTCATCATCGTTTGGCAAGGCGGGTTTCAGAGCGTGAGCTATCAGCTACTTGGTTGGCAGCGTGATCTGCACCGTTCGCTAACGCTGGCGATTACCGAACTGTCGCGCACCCCCACCATGGCGACCTGGGTGAGCCTGCTAGGCATTAGCTTCGCTTATGGCGTCTTTCATGCCGCCGGGCCGGGGCACGGTAAAGCCGTCTTGGCGACCTACTTAGCCTCCCACGGCGGTGCGGTAAAGCGCGCCTTGGGGCTCTCTTTTGCTGCCTCCTTACTGCAAGGCGTGACCGCCATTGCGCTGGTCGTTGTGCTGGTTTACGGCCTAGGCTGGATAACCCGGCAGGCCATGGGTAGCGTTGCCTGGGTCGAGCAGGTTAGTTTTCTGCTGGTGGCGGCGTTAGGGGCGTGGCTATGCTGGCGGGCCGTCAAGCAGTTGCGGCGAGCCTATCAGCCGGAGCGAGCGGCTCATTCGCACAGCCCAGGCCATGAACATAATCAAGACCATGAACATAATCCAAACCACGAACATAGCCATGGTCATGACCACAGCCACTGTTGCGGTGGTGCTCACCATATTGAACCGCATCAGACGTTAGATTGGCGTACGGCGATGATGACGGTCGGCGCTATTGGTATGCGTCCCTGTAGTGGGGCGGTATTAATGCTGGGGGCAGCCAGCTTGCTGGGTCAGTTTGAGGTGGGGGTAGCATCGGTAGTGGCCATGTCGATCGGCACTGGGATAACCGTATCAGCGCTTGCCCTGGCGAGCATTTTTGCCCGTGGCTGGGCGCAGCGGCGCTTATCCAAGCAGCAATACAGCCAGCGCAGCGTACAAAAAGCCACCGGCTGGGTGGCCTTGGCCGGTGGTGCGCTGATAGTAGTAATAGGGATTTCGCTTAGTGTTGCGGGCGTCGCACAGCCTGCCAGTGGGCCGCTCCTCAATGAGCCACCTGCTCGTCAAGGCCACCCATTAACGGGGTAAAAGTCGTCTATATATCAAGCCCGTCGATAAGTGCCAGTAACTGATCCCGTAACTGCGCCTGGCCATCCAGGTCGTAGGGTTCGGGGCTGCCATTGCCCCATACCGGTGCCGGCCAGGTCGCATCGCTGTGCCGTCTAAGCACAACGTGTACATGCAGTTGGCTAACCACATTGCCTAGCGAGGCAATATTGATTTTGTCCCCCTCAAGCGCTGTTTTCATTGCTTCACCTAGCTGAGTGGCTTCCCGCCACAGCTGCTGCTGGTCGTCAGCAGGAAGCTCAAATACTTCGCTAATAGAGGCGTGGCGCGGTACTAGAATCACCCAGGGATAGCGTGCGTCATTCATTAATAGCACGCGGCTTAGCGGAAGGTCTGCGATGGGGAAGGTGTCGGCGGCAAGGCGTTCATCCAGCTCGAATTTGATCAAAGGATAGGCTCCGGGCAAGGGTTTAGGTAATTGCTAGTATAGTCGCCGCAAAGCGACGTAGGGAAAGCGAGCGCGATTGCCAAAACGCTGTTACCCTAAAAAAACTCCCAAGTGGCAAATTACGCTGCCAGTGGAGTTTCCCGATGTTGAATGATTCGTTAAGGAGAACGGAAAATGAAAAAATTATTAGCCATGAGCTTTATGCTGCTGATAACAGCGGGCGTTCTAACGGGTTGCAATACTATTGCTGGCGCTGGCCAGGATGTTGAAGAGGGTGGTCAAGCTGTCCAGGATGCAGCAAGCTAAGGTTGCATGAAAGATGGTAGCATCCCACGGGCTAGGCTAACGCCTGGCCCGTGGGGTTTTATAGCCTATCCCCATAACTTACTTTTTGGAGATTCAAGGATGAAATCCTGTACTTCTTTGGCTAAGTTTGCCGCTGTTAGCGCCTGTGCGCTGCTGTTAACAGCCTGTGTTAATTCGCAAATGCCGATTTCCCCTGCCAACGATGACGTAGACGCAGCGCCACCGCCGCCAACGGTAGGGGCGAATGGCGCCAGTGATGAGTACGCCGCCACCTGTGATTTAGACGCGATTCAATCGGCTATCGGTGAGCCTTTCGATGAGGCTAACGCTGCACAGTTACAAAGCGATAGCGGTGCGCGACAAGTGCGTGTACTTCGCCCTGGTGATATGGCCACCATGGATCACCGCCCGGATCGTTTGAATGTGCATCTTGACGATCAGGATATGATTGAAGATCTGCGCTGTGGCTAACGTTTTGTCACCGTAAAATCAGCACAACGCAGGCGGCGGTCAATAATCCCATGGTGATATTGAACCCCCGCCATGCGCCGTCGCTTTTGATCCACTGCCCAATAGCTGTGCCAAAAGCCGCCCATAAGGCAATGCAGGGCAGAGCCACCATCTCCGCAAAACCTGCCAGTAGCAGCGCATTAAATACCGGTTGGCCGCTTTCGGGTAGAAAACCCGCCATCAGTGCCAGCCCCATTACCCACGCTTTTGGATTGGCGAACTGAAACGCCGCTGCCTGCCAAAACGTGAAGGGTACGCTATGGGTCTGCGCCTTAAGATTGGGCGGCGGGGCGCTGGCAATTTTCCAAGCCAAATAGAGCAAATACGCGCTGCCTATCCAGCGCAGTGCTGTTTGAATCGCCGGGTAGCGTTCAAACAGCACGCCCAAGCCCAGTGCTATACCTGCAAACAACAAAAAGCAGCCGCCTAAAATCCCCCACATATGCGGCAGCGTACGCCTAAAGCCGAAGTTAGCGCCAGAGGCGGTAAGCATAACGTTATTCGGCCCTGGGGTAAGCGTCATCGACATCATATAGAGCGCGGCCGGACCGAGGATTACCCATTCGCTATTCATTTATTGTATCCATACAATTTGGTGATAAGGATTGTTTTGTTGCCGCTTTTGCTAGCATAATGGGGTTTAAATTGACGTCAAAGGTTTTATTGTCACCATGACAATGTGGGTGCCTTCGCTAGCTGAATTTTCTGGTTCACGCTACCGCGCTATTGCCAGTGCCATTGAAGCCGCTATCCAGGCGGGAACACTACTGCCAGGGGAGCGATTGCCGCCCCAGCGCCGCTTGGCGGATGCGCTAGGTGTGACCATTGGCACGGTAACCCGGGGATACGCTGAGGCTGAACGCAATGGCTGGGTGTCGGCACGGGTGGGTAGCGGCACCTATGTGAAGAGCCAAGACCAAAACAATGCTTTTAGCCTGACGTTTCCCGCTGACGAAACGGCCGGTGTGATCGATTTAAGCCTTAGCCTGCCACCGCCCCACCCGTTGCGGCAGACGCTGTTGAGCGAAGCGCTGGTCGCTTTAAGTCAATCCGGGGCAGCATTAGCGCGTGGTGTAACTTACCAACAGGCCCAGGGGCGTCATGAGCATCGTGAAGTACTCGCTCGCTGGTTAAATACTTTGGGTATGCCGCTGATGGCCGATGAGCTGCTCATTACCCAGGGTGGGCAGCATGGCCTTAGTTTGGCGCTCAGCACCTTGCTAAGGCCGGGCGAGCTGTTGGCCGCTGATGCCTTGACCTATCCCGGTGCCATCAGCGCTGCGCAGCAGGGGCATCTAAAGTTGGTAGGCATTGGTCAAGACAGTGAAGGGATGCGCATGGATCTGCTTGAGGCGCAGTGTGCCTGGCAGCCACCTAGAGCGATTTATCTAACGCCGGAACAGAACAACCCCACCGGCGCGTGTTTAAGCGAATCGCGCCGCGAGCGACTGGTAACGTTGGCACGGCGCTACGATATCTGGCTGATTGAAGATGGCGTGCAGTATCTACCCGCTGAGCAGCGCGGTACACCCCTTTACAGGCTTGCGCCGGAGCGCACGCTGTTTGTGTTTAGTACCGCTAAAGTGCTGGCGGGTGGGCTACGAATTGGCGTACTGCGTGCGCCTAAAAGCTTGCACGAGCGGTTAGCGACAGGCCTTCGCGCTCAGAGTTGGATGGTGCCACCGCTAATGGTCGATGTGGTTTGCCATTGGATTAATCAGCCCGCGGCGGAAAAATTACTTACCTGGCAAACTCAGGAGCTCGCGGAGCGTCAGCAGTTGGCTGCCGAATGGCTAAAAGATTTTTCCTTAAGCGGGCGTTCGCACAGCAGCAATGTATGGCTTGCGCTGCCAGAGGGGAGCCGGGCCGTAGAGCTGTGTGAACGGCTACTGCAGCGGGGCGTTAAGGTCAGCAGCGCAGAGCCCTTTTGTGTCGGGAGCACGCCAGCGCCCCAAGCGATTCGGCTATGTGTTGGGGCCGCGGCGGATCGCAGTGAACTGATTCAGGCATTGAGTATCGTCGCCGCCTGTTTAACCGAGCGCCCATTAGCCCCTGTCACTTTGTGAATTACTCGTAGCGGTCTTTCCAGCCCTGGTGGCGCACCTGGTCTTTAAGCATTTCGAGGACGTCGTACAGCACCTGCTCGGTGACCCGATTGCTGCCTTCGTCAACCGTCAGCCAGGTGTCGAAGCCGCTGTCGGCGGTGCGCTCCACTAACTGCCTAAACTCATCCGAATGAATGCCTAGCAGCAGCTCATCGACTAGCCGTTGAGCAACGCCGCTGAGTGATGCTTCCATCGCGCTGGTGGCCTGCTGCCCCATGGGCAGGCGATTAAGGCGCTGAATCTCGGGGCTTTCCCGTAGCGTGCGGCTAACTAAATCACTGATTGCCGCCATAATGGATTGGCGGTTGTGCTGGTAGGCTTTGCCGATAGTGCTCTCCAGCCGCTGAGCGATCTCATGAATCAGCTGAGCTTTGCGGGGCATGATCACACGTTCAATGACGCGCTCGGTCAGCGAATCGCTGGCGCGTATCTGCTGCTGTACATTGCCCAATAGACGCAGGGCGATGCGGTCGGAAAGCTCCTCAAGCAGAATGTCGTAATACTTGGCCACAAATTGATAGATGTACCAGTGGGTAACATCAATAAGGCCGAGGCGATGCAGCCGATTGATTAACGATACAACGCGTAAAATACGCAGTAGTCGGAAGCCCGCGAGGGGAATGCAGCCCAGCACATCGTACCAGTGCACGAAGGGGTAGAAAAACCAGCGGTGGTAGCGCCGCTCGGCAATCGCGATTGACCAGCCCAGCAGTACGTCGGCGATAAAAAAGCTGACAAATACCAGGTCGATGGTGATAAAACGGCTATGAATCACGTCATCGTAGAAGGTGTGAAAACCGGGGGCGAGGTTGGCGATGCCCTGGTTAATAGGGTCAAGCAGAAACAGCGAATCAAACAGCAGTAGCGATAGATTAATCACCACTAGCGTCAGAATAAAAAAATCCCAACCAATATGGGCGTATTCAACCGCTTTAGGCAGGTGTGGATAGCGTTCCCTGGCGGGCATACGAACTCCTTGTCGTTGGGTCTTTAATGTGCCTGGGACTGGTAATGCTGCTGGGTCAGCAGTTCCTCTTTTTCTGCCTGTTTGCGTAATTTTTTGCGCAGTGCCGCCTTTTCAAAACGCAGTTCCTGGAGCGGTGTGGCCAACTTGAGCGGCGGTACGCTAGCGGGTTTACCATCAGCGTCCACTGCTACCATGGTGAGGTAGCAACTGTTGGTATGACGGATCAGCTTATTACGAATATCTTCAGCCACGACCTTGATGCCCACTTCCATCGACGAGCGACCAACATGATTAACACTGGCTAGAAAGGTGACCAGCTCACCGACATGAATCGGCTGCTTAAACAACACCTGATCCACTGACAGCGTCACCACATAGTGGCCCGAATAGCGGCTGGCGCAAGCAAAAGCGACTTCATCGAGCTTTTTAAGAATTGCACCACCATGCACTTTGCCGCTGAAATTCGCCATATCGGGCGTCATCAATACGGTCATGGAGAGTTCATGCTGCCCAGGCAGGGCAGCGTTAGCGCTGATTTCGGCGTCTGTCATTCGGTGCTCCTGCTCCTACGTGAGACCAATAACGGCTGCCCGTTACTCATATGCTGGGCAAACGGAGCGACGGGCAGTCATTGGAGGTTGTTTAAAACCATACCAGACCGACGGAAATAATAATGCCGGTGATAAAAAGCTGAATCAGGCAGAAGCCCATAATATCCTTCGCCTTTAGGCCCGCAATGGCGAGCACCGGGAGTGCCCAGAAGGGCTGTAGCAGGTTAGTCCAGGCATCGCCCCAAGCCACCGCCATGGCAACCCGCGGAATATCAGCTCCTAAGGCCTGAGCAGCCGGTAGCATCACCGGTGCCTGAACTGCCCACTGGCCGCCGCCGGAAGGGACGAATAGGTTGACAATACCCGCGCTGATAAACGACCAGAACGGCAGTGTATTGGTGGTGGCAAAGGAGACCAGCCACTCGGACATGCTCTCTGCTAGCCCGGACTGCACCATAATGGCCATGATGCCAGCGTAAAATGGGAATTGGATGACAATCCCTGCGCCGCCTTTAATAGCTTCGTGCAGGCTATTGAGCAGATTACGCGGCGTGCGGTGCAACACAATGGCTAGGAACAGAAACATAAAGTTAACGACGTTAAGGTTTAAGCCACCACCCCTTAGCAGGAAGTGATCAAGCAAGAACAGCAGCCCCGGCACACCGACCAGCAGGGCGAGGGTAAAGCTATTTTCCAGGCGTTCAGCAGGACGAGTAATGCGGCCAACCGGCTCGGGCTCTTCATTCAGAACATTTGGGTCGACATAGACACTATCCTTCTCATCCGGCAGCATCATGCGGTTTACCAGTGGGATGGCAATAAATAGGCAGGCCACAATAGCGAGGTTGAAGAAGGCGAAAATCGTAGAGCCGGTACCAATCACTCCAATTTGATCGGCGGAAAAATGCCCTTCGGTAGCGATGGTTAGCGGTATTGAGCCTGCCAAACCGCCGTGCCACACCACAAAGCCTGAGTAAGCACTGGCCACTAATAGCCGATAGTCAACGCGGATCAGCCGAGCCAGCTCTTTGGCAAATAGCGCGCCGACCACAAGGCCAAACCCCCAGTTAATCCAGCTGGCCGCCAATGAGACCAGCGTCACTAGGATGATTGCACCGCCAGGGGATTTAGCAGTACCGGCTATTTTCTGCAGAATGCGTTTTACTGGCGGTGAGCTTGCCAGCATAAAACCGGTGACCAGCACCAGCAGCATCTGCATAGAGAACGTCAGCAAGCCCCAGAAGCCATCACCCCAGAAGCGCAGTACTGCCAGCGGTGTTTGCCGCTCAATGGCGATTGCGGCGGCCGAGGCAATTAACGTCAGCAATAGTACGAAAATATACGGGTCGGGGAGATAGCGCTCCACCAGCTTTACCGCCGGTTTTGAGATCATTTTAAGCATGGGATGCTCTCTTTATTCATTATTAGGAAGTGGCTAAGCAAGGTCTTGGAAGTGTAACGGCATAGCTAATATACGGGTGAGTACGGAAATTTTCACGTTGAAGCTGCCCGCTTAATCTTACGTTAGCGTAGTTGAGGTTAATTGCGCCTGTTTTAACGCTAATGGTTTAACCGGTAGGGGCGATGGTAGTGAAAATAGTAGTAGACGATCAGCACCGCCGAGCGCACCAGCGTGAACAGCATAAACGCCAGCCAGAGCCCATGATTGCCCAATCCCTGGGTTAACCACCAAATGGGCAGGTAGGCGGCTAGGCCAATAAAGATACTGTTACGCATTTCACGTACCGCAGTGGTGCCAATAAACACCCCATCAAGGAGGTAGCTCCATACCGCAATCAGCGGCATGACGACCATCCAGGGCAAGTACTGCGCCGCAGTTGCACGCACCTCTTCAAGGCCGGTGAGCAGCGCTATGAGCGCATTGCCGCCCAGCGCGAACAGCAGGGCGGCAGCGCCAGCCGTCCATAATGAAAATCGCGCGGCGGCGCGCACAGTGGCGGCAAATTCCTGCCAATCCTGACGGCCATAGGCGCGCCCAATCAGTGATTCGGCAGCGTGGGCAAAGCCGTCCAGGGCGTAGCTGGTGAGCATGATAAATTGTAGCAGCACAGCGTTGGCAGCAAGCACTGTGTCGCCCTGGCGAGCGCCTTGAGCGGTAAAGAACGCCATGGCAAACAGCAGGCCGAGGGTGCGCACAAATAGGTTGGCGTTGACGTTAAACAGGGCTGTGTAAGCTGCGAGTGCCAGCAGACGCTCGCGCAAAAAATGGCCATCCAGTCGGGTTAGCTGGCGAAGCACCAGGTAGCTGCCAAACGCTAGGGCACTGTAGTCAGCGATTACGCTCGCCCAGGCCACGCCGTTGCTGGTCATTCCCAGACCCACCACAAACCATAAATCCAGCACGATATTAACGCTGTTGGTGAGCAGTAGAATCATTAGCGTAACGCGGGAGTTCTGTTGGCCCAAAAACCAGCCCAGAATGGCGTAGTTGGCGAGCACCGCCGGTGCAGACCAGAGGCGTATATGGGCGTACTCGCGGGCTAAATCGGTCGCTACTTCACTACCATCTAAGAGCCATAAACCGAGCGTAATCAGCGGCGAGGCAAACACAATCAGCAGGCTACCAATCACCAGCGCCATGATCAGCGACTGCCCCAGCAGGTTGCGCACGTCTGTATCGCTCTCGCGCCCCATGGCTTGGGCGACTAGCCCCGTAGTACCCATGCGCAAAAAGCCAAACCCCCAATAGAGGAAGCTAAACAGTGTGGCGCCGAGGGTAACGCCGGCTAAGTAGCGGGAGTCGGGCAAGTGCCCGACAACAGCGGTATCCACCAACCCGAGCAGTGGGACGGTGATATTGGAGAGGATGATTGGCCAAGCAAGGGCCCAAATCCGCATTGGGTTTAGGCGGCAGTGATGATGCGGTACTTCTTCATCAACTGTTCTTGGCTTTCGTGGCGTTCAGGGTCAAGTGGAATGCAGTCCACCGGGCAGACCTGTTGGCATTGAGGTTCGTCATAGTGACCCACGCACTCGGTGCATAGGTTAGGGTCAATGACGTAGATCTCCTCACCGGGGGAGATCGCATCATTGGGGCATTCGGGCTCGCAGACGTCGCAGTTAATGCACTCGTCGGTAATCATCAGGGCCATGGGCATACCTCGCAGATGGCATTAACACTCGGGCTTTGCACGAAAACTGCTTGCGCTCGTCCATACGTTGTTAAAAATCGGCTCAAAATACTCATTTACACCCTGTAAACTCCGTTTTTTCGCCGATTTTTGCCTAGTCTGGCCTTCGCTCAGCGACTTTTCGTACAAACCCCTAAGGTATCAATAGCAATACCTGAGTGTTTTACTCAACAATGGCGTTGGTTAGCTAGTGTAGTGGTTACGCAGCGCTTCGGCGACCTGAGGATGCACCAGGGGGGAAATATCGCCGCCAAGCTTGGCAATTTCGCGCACGATGGTTGAAGAGATATACGAATTTTCTACCGCGGGGGTTAAAAACACGCTCTCCAGCTCCGGATTTTGTGCGCGGTTCATATTGGCCAACTGCAGCTCGTACTCAAAGTCAGAGACCGCGCGCAGGCCGCGCAGAATGATTGTCGCACCCTGTTCGTGCATCATGGTTGTGAGCAGGGTCGAGAAGCCGATCACCTCAACGTTGGGCAGCGGCGCGCAGACCGCTTTCACTAAGCTCATGCGCGTTTCCAAGTCGAGGTGGGGGCTTTTGCCAGGGCTTGCCGCCACCGCGATGACCACTTTGTCGAACATCCGTGCGCCGCGCTCGATCAGGTCAAAATGGCCATTGGTGATAGGGTCGAAGGTGCCGGGGTAGACGGCGATATTCAGTTTGCGCGTGGTCATTCCTCGCTCTCCTCGTCCAGGCAGCCAAACGGGTTATCGCTGGTTAAGGAGACGGCGTGGTCGTAACCGGGGATATGAATCCGGTCAGCGTGAATATCCAGCTCTGGGCCCTCCAGCACCGCTTCACCAAACTGATAGCGTGGAGCGTAGTGGCCACGGTCTGCCTGGGCCAAGTAGGCCGCTGCCGCTTCGCGGGTGGTTTCGCGACGGGTTTTCCAGGCGTTCACCGCCGCCGCGCCGTGGCGCTGCGTCAGCAGGCGTTCGGTCACCGCAGGTGAAAGCACCACGCCGGTGGCGTTGTTGCCGCCGAAGCCCTTGGCGTTAATAAAAGCAGCGTCCGCGCGAAAAGTTTGTGCCGTTTGAGAAAAGCGCAGCCGCTCAGCATAGACATCGTCAGCCACCGTATCCAGCGTGGGAATGCCCGGCAGCAAGTCGTGGGCAAAACTACCCAGTGCGCTCGCCAACTGGTCGCCCGCCGCGGAGCCTTGTGAGTGGCCAATAAAGGCTTTAATCGCCACTACGGGCCAGTCGCTAATGCCGTTGGCGCGGGCAATTTCGTCGAACACATGGGATTCGGTAATGCGGTTTTTGGGTGTGCTGGTGCCGTGAGCGTGCAAAAAGCTGCGCTCTTTAAGGGATTTTTCTCCCAGCATATCGCGCACCAACGCAGTCGCTTTGCCGAGGGTGATGTAGTTGCCGATGCCCGGCGCCGAAATCGAGCGCTTGTAGCCATCGGCATTAACGAACACATCAGGCACCGCTCCGAGAATATCCGCGCCGACTTCCAACGCTAGGGCATCGTCCATCAGCAGCACGAACTGGCTGGCTTCCGCCATGGTAAAGCCACAGTTGCGCGCAAACGGACGGCAGGCGCGCTGATAATCGCTGTCGGTGAGCAGCTCCAGAGCATCCAGGGCTTTCAGGCCAGCGTCGTCAGCTAGCGCACCCATGGCCCGGAAACCCTCGATGATTTCCGGGGTGATGGGAGCGTCTGCAGTACCCACCATCACCACACGACGGCGTCCGGCGCGAATGTCATCAATACCCAGGCGCAGGTTATAGAGAAAGCTGGCACAGGCGCCTAACGCTGCGCCTGTGCCACCTACGCTACCCAGTACATAGGCATTCAAAAAGTCGGCGGGCATCTGACCATAGCCCAGAGGCATTTGCTTGGAGGTGGCGCGTTGACCACTCACCAGGCTTTTCAGTAAGCCGCCCCAGCCTTGATCGTCTAGCTGTCCAATGGAGTTCCCGGCGTACACGGCAATATGATCCGGATTTAACTGTTGGCGCAGCGTCTCCCAAGAAAGACCGCTGGCGCCCAGGCAGTCGCTGGCACCAAATACCGCCAGCGATAGCCCGCGGGGGTGGTGCACGCTGCGGTAGAGGTTTGCGGGGTCAAAGCCGCTGGGTAGCTGGGCCGCCGCGCGTACCTTGGGTAACTGCGCGTCGGGAAGCAGTACCTCTAACACCCCTGCAGGTACGCTCACCTCTACCTCGCGGACATCAATGTCGCGCACCTGCCAATCCTCCGGCAGGTGTTCGGGTAACTGGCGGCGGCGCAGGGTAAAGCGTAGCGGCTCGGCCAACTGCATACTGGCTTGCCGGTTTGACGGCATGCCAGGGTCGAGAAAGCGAGGGTCTTCGTTGCGTCGGATCAGGGTGTGGTTCAGCACCTGATCGCGCAGCGACTGCGCTGGAGCCTCTACGGGCTGACCTTGACTATCGTGCCACCCCTCTTCGGAGTGCTCGACTAGACGCATAAGCGCGGCCAAGCCTTCCAGTGTCTGGCGTTGCTGGTCAGCAGGAAGGGCATCAAGCACGGTGCGGCGGAAGGCCTGATGGCCAGAGGTTCTGCCAGCGGGATTGATGCCGCCCATGCCGACAATCACCGGTAAGTGTGACAAGCCGGGTTCCTCGTGGTGCGGTGGTGGTAATAACAATTATCGGCAAAAGTACTCGGTATATGATGCCTAGTACCATGCGCTTAATAAGTACGCTAAGAAGCACGTTATGCGTGATCATAGCACCGGCTGAGCAACGGCGTCATGCCGCAAGCGTTCGAGACTGATAGAATCACGCTTTTCAGCCGAGTAATGGCATGCAGCATACTTCTCGACCAGTGGTTTCTAATCAGCCAGGCCCACATCAGGATCTCGCCCGACGAGTGAGCCGAGCGTTAACGCATCCGCTACGTAAACCAATCGCCGAACACACGCAGCGCAGTTTCGCCCTGGCGGCAGAGTGGTTCGTGGGCCGTCAGGCACCGTTGATACTCGATTCGGGCTGTGGCGTGGGGATATCGACCCGCCAACTGGCGGTGCAGTTCCCTGCCCATGCGGTAATCGGCGTGGATCGCAGCGAGGATCGTTTGGGGCGCGATCACGGCCAGTTGCCTGACAATGCGCTGCTGGTAAGAGCGGATCTGGTCGACTTTTGGCGCTTGGCCTATCAGGCTGGCTGGGCGCCAGAGTATCACTTTCTCCTTTATCCGAACCCTTACCCCAAGGCGGGGCACCTAAAAATGCGCTGGCATGGCCATGCGGTTTTACCCACACTGTTGGCGCTTGGCGGGTGTCTTGAGTTGCGCTCCAACTGGTTCCTCTACGTTGAAGAGTTTGCTTTGGCAGTGGCACAGGTAACCGGCAAACAGGCAGCGGTGACTGAAATTGCGCCTAAAGGGGACTATTTAACCCCTTTCGAAGCTAAGTATGCTCAGAGTGGTCAGGTTCTGTGGCGTTTATGCGTTGAGTTGGAGCGAACATGACGTTTGTCTATTTGGTGTTGGCGATTGTGGCCGAAGTGATCGCCACGAGCGCCTTAAAAGCCTCCATGGGCTTCACGCGCCCGCTACCCAGCGTGGTGGTGGTAGTGGGTTACGGGTTAGCTTTTTATTTGCTCAGCCTGGTGCTGCGCACGCTGCCGGTAGGGGTTGCCTATGCGATTTGGGCAGGCCTGGGTATTGTGCTGGTCACCTTGGTCGGCATAGTGGTATTCGGTGAAAAGCCTGATTTGCCGGCGGTGATAGGAATTAGTTTGATAGTAGCAGGCGTGGTCATGCTGCAAATGTTTTCAAAAATGAATGTGCATTGAGGAGCTGTAATGGGGTGTTTTTTTGCTGTTAAGCGCATGCAGCGCTGGTCGCTGGTGACAGGTGTAGCCACATTGGCGCTGTGTGCCAGCACCAGTCTGTTCGCCGATTTCAATCGCCTGGGCCAACTGCAGAGCAAAGGCTTTTCGATTAGCGCGGAAGCACGCCTTTTGGATGCCGATGCAGGCGCCAATGCGTTGTTGGGCAGCATCACCCCGGATCGACAGCTGTCGCCCGCTTCGGTCACTAAAGCCTACTTGTCGGCGGCGGCGCTAAACCGTTTTGGCCCCCAGCACCGCTTTACCAGCCAACTGGTCAGCTCCGCTAGCATTGAAAATGGGGTGTTACGCGGTGACTTGGTGTTTGAGGGCGGCGGGGACCCGGGCCTAACCACTGAGAACCTTTGGCGCTTGGTGCAGCGTTTGCACTTAGCCGGGGTGCGTGAGGTAGAGGGGGCGTTGGTGGTCAGCCAGTGGCGCTTTGGGTCAGTGGACTGTATTACCACGGACCGCTGTAATGCCCTGACTCGGGTTGCCAATGCCTATAGCGCGCCGCTCTCCTCAGCTGGCGTTAACTTTGGTAGCTGGTGCGTTAATGTCGCACCAGCGACGAACGCGGGTGAGCCCGCCCAAGTGGGGCTATGCGATAGCCAGACGTCGCTGATCACCATTGATAACCAAGTAATCACCCGCCCCGCCAATAGCGGTACTGAGATTAGCGCTGAACGAATTACCGATGAGCGTGGCGACGTGATGCGCTTGACGGGGCAGATCTCCACCAATGCCACTGCACGCGATATCTACCGTGGCGCAGGGGATGCCGCCGAAACAACCGCGCAAGTGCTAATGGGCATGTTGAACCAGGCGGGTATACAGGTGCGCGAAGCGTGGCGCGTTAGCTCGTCTCAGCCGCCTAGCAGCGCCCAGCGTCTGGCGGCGGTGGACAGCCAGCCACTGCAAGAGCTATTGCTGCGCATCATGAACTACTCCAATAACTATATGGCCGATGTGCTGGCGCTGGATCTCGTCGAGACACCCCAGGCACAGCTACGCCAGGCGGGCCAGGCGATTGAAACTTACGCCCACAGCCTGCCCGGGCACGGGCCGTTAACATTGTATAGTGGTAGCGGACTGACCACTGAAAACCGCACATCGGCCCAGGGCGTTAACGTAATGCTGGAGGACATGTTTCGTCAAAGTAGCCTGTTTCCCAGCTTTGTGGCGGCCTTTCAGTCACCCGCTAACGGGGTAATGCGCTTCATTCGGCGAGGTTCCTCCACGTTTCAAAACAATGTCATGATCAAAACCGGCACGCTTAACCAACCTTTTGCAGTACGCGCCGCGGCGGGCTATTTTCGCACTGCGCAAGGGCGCTGGGGGGTGTTTAGTGTCATGGTCAATGGTAACGGCAGTACGCCTTATTTAAGCTGGACTGAAGTGCTGGATCCGTTGTCACAGGATCTAGAAGCAATGATGTTAGCGAATTGAACAAACTCTACGCTCACAAGGTGAGGCGATCTGCATGAAACCTGGGCATACCGGTTTAACACATTTGGTTCACTCCACGCGCTATTCGTGGAAAGGCCTGAAAGCGGCGTTCAGAAACGAGGCGGCTTTCCGTCAAGAGGTCGGCATTACGGTAGTACTGCTGCCGCTTGCCTGGTGGATCGGTGAAGGACCTATCAGTTGGCTACTGCTAGTGGGTAGTCTGTTTTTTGTACTGATAGTGGAGCTGCTTAATAGTGCGATTGAGAACGTGGTGGATCGGATTGGTACCGAGCACCATGAGCTTTCAGGGCGGGCCAAGGATATTGGTTCGGCGGCGGTGATGCTGTCGCTGATCATGGCCGGGCTTACCTGGGGGCTATTGGGCTGGGAAAAATTCTTTAGCTAAGCAGGTAATTGAAAGCGAACGTTTTTGACGCGCTGTCAGCGAGGTAGTTATGCAAGTGAACGACGATTTCTTACCGTTGTCGACGCTGCCAGCGTCGTTACATACCGCCACCCAATCCGCCTGGAAGCGGCTACGCGAGGCGCTTGCTCAAGCCGATAATGTCGCCGAGATGACCAAGCAGGAATTGCCTTCCAGTAATTGGCAAGGGCTTTCGGAGCAGCGTCGCGAGGCGCTTGCTAAAGTATTGACCATCTCGACCTTCGCGCTGGATACCTTGGTTCGCTACCCCCAGTGGTTGGCCGAGTTGGATATTGCCGGTGAGTTGGACGTAAACCCAGGTCGAGATGAGCTGGCTAGCTGGCTGAGTGAGTCACTTGAGAGTGCCGAAGACGAAGAGGCGATGCAGCGGGTAATCCGCCGTTTTCGTCGCAAGCGTATGCTGGGGATTATCTGGCGTGACCTTAACCGTGCCTCTGGCCATAGCATGTGGAGTACCGCCACGGCGGTGTCTGAGCTTGCCGAAATATGCTTGGAAGCGGCATTAACCTGGCTTGAACGTTTTTACGCGCCGCGTTGGGGCTTACCTGCCCCACGTAAAGACGGCACGCCCCAGCGTCTGGTGATTCTGGGTATGGGCAAACTAGGTGCTGGGGAGCTGAACCTCTCTTCCGATATCGATCTGATCTTTGCCTTCCCTGAAAAAGGTGAGACGCAAGGTGGGCGCAAACCGTTAGAGCACCAGGAATACTTTACCAAGCTGGGGCAAAAGCTGATTGCCGCCCTGGATGCCATGACCGCCGATGGCTTCGCCTTCCGTGTCGATATGCGCTTGCGGCCTTTGGGCGACGGCGGGCCGCTGGTGGGCTGTTTTGCCATGCTCTCTAGCTACTACCAGGATCAAGGCCGCGAATGGGAGCGTTACGCCATGCTCAAGGCGCGCCCGGTCGCGGGGGATCTGGACGCGGGCGATGAGCTGTTGGCCGGGCTGCGCCCCTTTGTGTATCGCAAATACCTGGATTTTGGCGCCATTGAGTCGCTGCGTGAACTGAAAGCGATGATCAACCGCGAAGTGAAGCGCAAAGGCATGCAGAGCAATATCAAACTTGGCTCCGGCGGCATTCGTGAGGTTGAGTTCGTCGTGCAGGCGTTCCAACTGATTCGCGGCGGCCGCGATACGGAGCTGCAGGTGACATCGCTAAAAACGGCGCTCAATCGTTTGCCCGAGCTGGGCCTGTTGCCGCAGGAAGTGGTCGATGAGCTGCTGCCTGATTATGCTTTTCTGCGCGATGTCGAACACGCTCTCCAAGCACTGGAAGACCGTCAGACACAGACCTTGCCCAGCGATGATGCTGATCGTGAACGGGTAGCCTTCGCCATGGGGCATGAAGATTGGCCGGGGTTGATAGCCCAGCTTGACGAAGTGCGCGAGCGGGTGCGCCAACACTTTGATGCCGTGATTGCCGACCCCGAAGAGGATGTCGATGAGGCCAACGATGATAGCCAGCTTGGCTTGGCTCAGTGGCGGCTTATTTGGCGCGGCGAGTTAGAAGTGCAGGAGGCCAGCGCGTACCTGGCCGAGGCGGGTTTTAACGAGCCAGAAAAAGCCTTGAAGCGGCTGCATAGCCTTTATCATTCTCGGCAAGTGCAAAGCATGCAGCGGATTGGCTTCGAGCGCTTGGATGCGTTAATGCCGCTGCTGTTGGATGCGGTGGCGGGCAATGAAGCACCGGATACCGCGCTTGAACGGGTACAGCCGCTGATTGAGGCCGTACTGCGGCGTACAGCTTACCTTGCGCTGCTGCGCGAAAACCCCCAGGCGCTCGAACACCTGATGCGCTTGTGCGCCGCGAGCCCCTGGATAGCTGAACAGCTGTCGCGTTATCCCATTCTGCTCGACGAGCTGCTGACGCCAGAAACGCTGTATACCCCCGCCGATAAAGCGCGCCTTGCCGATGAGCTGCGCCAAACGCTGAATCGTTTGCCAGAGGATGATGAAGAGGCCCAGCTAGAGGCATTGCGCGTTTTTAAACACGCTCAAACCCTGCACGTAGCGGCGTCGGATATCGTGGGTACTCGGCATCTAATGAAAGTAAGCGATTACTTAACCTATATCGCCGAAGTCATTCTCGATGCCGTGTTGGCGATGGCGTGGAAGCATATTACCCGCAAGCACGGTGTTCCTGAGGGGCTGAATGCCGGGGAAGCGGCTTTTCTGATCGTTGGTTACGGCAAACTGGGCGGCATTGAGCTGGGCTACAGCTCCGATTTAGATCTTGTTTTCCTTCACGATAGCGATGGTCAGGGCACAACTGATGGTCCACGACCCATTGATACGCCAGTGTTTTTTACCCGTCTGGGACAGCGTATTATTCACCTGCTCACCGCGGTAACGCCCACCGGCACGCTGTATGAAGTGGATATGCGCCTGCGGCCTTCGGGTAATTCAGGACTATTGGTGACATCGCTTAAAGCCTTTGCCGAGTATCAGCGTCAGAATGCCTGGACCTGGGAGCACCAGGCATTGGTGCGCGCCCGGGTGGTGGCGGGTAGCGATTCGCTGGCCGAGAAATTCAGTCAGTTACGGGGCGATATTCTAGGTGGTGAGCGAGATAAAGCTGCACTGCGCGAAGAGGTGGTCAAGATGCGTCAGAAAATGCGCGACCATCTGGGCAGTAAAACCACCAGCAATACCTTTAACGTCAAACACGATGCGGGCGGTATGGTGGATATCGAGTTTCTCTGCCAATACGCGGTGTTAGCGCTTGCTCACCAAACGCCTGCGTTACTTACCTACAGCGATAATATCCGCATTCTAGAGAGCCTGACCGAGAGTGGGCACTTACCAGCTGAAGAGGCAGAGCGTCTTCGCGAGGCTTATCTGGCTTATCGCAGCGCTACGCACCGAGCGGCGCTCACCGGTCAGAAAGCACTCAGCGATGGTGAGGAATTCCGTGCGCATCGCGATATAGTCACCGCGCTCTGGCAGCGCTTTCTTGAACCTTCCACCGCCGATAACCGCTAGTCAGACGGTAACCAGGACGCAACAGTGATAACAAGGAATAGGGCTGGGCGGTCCGTATGATTGGACATATTCTGGCCACGCTATTGCCAGTATTTTTAATCGCTGGCTGTGGCGCAGCCTATGGGCGCTACCGTACACCGGATATTCGCAGTCTCAATACCCTCAACATGGAGCTGTTCGTTCCGCTATTGGTGTTCGCCGTGCTGGCTGACCGGCAAGCGCCGTTAGCTGAGTACGCCTGGCTGGCCACGGCAGCGATAGCAGTAGTGCTGGGGTCGGGGCTTGTACTTTGGCCGCTGGCAAAGTGGCTAAAGCTGGATAGCAAAATCTTCCTTCCGCCGATGATGTTCAACAATGCGGGCAATATGGGCGTACCGCTGCTGGTGTTGGCATTTGGTGCTGAGGCGCTTCCTGCGGCGGTGGTGGTGTTTATCGTTGAAATGCTGCTGCACTTTTCGGTGGGGCTTTACATGCTTAACCCGCGCACTTCGCTATGGCGAATGCTGCGCATGCCAATTGTACTCGCGAGTCTGGCGGGTTTAGCGGTGAATATCAGTGGCCTGCCGCTGCCTGGCTGGCTGCTGGAGGCGATGCATATGCTAGGCGGGGTATGTATTCCGCTAATGCTGTTTGCGTTAGGGGTGCGGCTCTTGGAGATCGACTTTAGCGATTGGCGTATGGGGATACTGGGGGCGGTGCTGTGTCCGATTTCCGGATTAGTAATTGCTTTGCCGTTGATGTGGCTACTGCCACTAAATGCGCTTCAGGCGGCGGTGCTGCTGGTATTTGCGGCACTGCCGCCTGCGGTGTTGAATTACTTGGTCGCAGAGCAGTATAAGCTGGCGCCACAAAAAGTGGCTTCGCTGGTGCTGATTGGTAACCTGGGCAGTCTGGTCGTTATGCCGCTGACCTTGGCCGCGGCATTTACCTGGGTTTACGCGCCGCTGTAACAAAGTATACGGCACTAGGTGGCGCGAAAAAGTGACTAACGGGTTAACGATCATCTTTAACTTCATCGATCATCTTTAACTTCATAGCTGCCTTCCAAGACATCCTGATGACCAGGACGGTTTTGCGCAGACGTATGCGGGGAAGCATGTCCGTGAGAATGCCCTTGAGAATATCCCCCACCTATATCCTGTGCCTGCTGGGCGCGCATCTGCTCCATACGCTTTTTCATTTTATGGCGCATAAACGGCATCATTGCCCAGCCAATCAGCAAGAAAAACAGGCCGAGTACCACGCCGACTATCATTAACGCGCCAAACGCCAGCCACGTGAGCAGCAGCTTCAAGCTGCCCGCCACTCCGGTGGGTTGAGTTTGCGCAGCACGGGCGCGCCATTGGTTAGCCGCTTGCCATGCAGCGTTGCGTTGGTCGCGATTCATCTGTGGCATGAGAGCCTCCATCGGTTATTCGCACCCATTGGAACACAGTAGCTCTAGCAAGTTCACTGCTTGGCCACAGTGCGATTAGATTTTTCAACTGTTACCATTAAGCTGTACAAGGCAAGTTTAGTTGTACAAGCATGCGCTTAATACGCAGTGCTTACCTAAACAGAGCTCATTTAACAGGACGGTTATATGGCTAATCATGGAGGCAAGTCGGTATTCATCGCATCGGTGGTGATTATTTTTGGCTTGGTAGTTGTTGGGGCGTCATTTCCTGAAGGATTTGCAAACGTTGCAGAGGGCGCACTGACTACTGTTACCGGGCTATTCGGGTGGTTTTATCTATTTTCGGTTTTTGGTTTTGTCATTTTTCTGTTTGGTCTGGCGCTAAGCAAGTATGGCAAGGTGCGCTTAGGCCCCCAGGACAGTCGACCCAACTATACATTCTTTTCGTGGATCAGCATGCTGCTGGCCGCAGGCTTTGGTGTCGGACTGGTCTTCTATGGCATGGCGGAACCCATGTTTCACTTCATTGAGCCGCCCTATGGCGACAGAACCGCCGAAACCGAAGCGGCCGCCCGCTACGCTATTCAATACAGCTACTTTAACTGGGGGATACACCAGTGGGCAGCTTTCTCGATTGTCGGTTTGATCATTGCCTATTTTCAGTTCCGAAAAGGGCAGGCAGGACTGGTGTCGTCCGTACTGTCATCGATAACGGCTAAGAATCCTAAAATTCGTCCTTACGCTTCCTGGCTGGATGTATTTGCCGTGGTCGCCACCGTAATGGGGGTGGCTACCTCGTTAGGGTTAGGCGTGCTGCAGATGAATGGCGGTTTAAACGCTGTGTTTGGCCTGCCGGAGAACGGTTTCTGGCAGTTTGTGATTCTTTTCGTGATGTTCTGCGCCTATATGGCTTCCACCTGGTCGGGTTTGGATAAAGGCATTAAACGCCTCTCTAACCTTAATATGATTTTATGTATCGGGTTGATGCTGTATGTGCTGTTCACTGGCCCCACCGTGGCGATATTAGAGACCATCACGGTGGGGATTGGCGATTATCTGCAGAATTTTATCGGCATGAGCCTGCGCATTTCTCCCTATGGTGATAATGAGTGGGCAAGCAACTGGACGATTTTCTATTGGGCCTGGGTGATTGCCTGGTCGCCGTTTGTAGGTACCTTTATTGCCCGGGTATCACGGGGGCGTACCATCAAAGAGTATGTGTTTGGGGTGCTGTTCGTACCGCCGCTGCTGGCCTGTTTATGGATTGGCGTATTCGGTGGCGCGGCGCTGCACATGGAGTTGAACGGTACCGATATCGGTCTTGCTGCCGCAACCCAGGATAATATAACCGTCGCACTATTCGAGATGTTTGAGTTGATGCCCTTTACCGGCGTGCTGTCGGTCGTTGCGATGCTGCTGATCTTTATTTTCCTGGTCACCTCCGCTGACTCGGCCTCGTATATCGTGGCGCAAATGACCGATAATGGTTCGATCAATCCGCCGCTCTATAAGCGCGTCATTTGGGGTGTGCTGATCGCCGCTATTTGCCTGACGTTAATTGCCTCAGGTGGCTTAACGGGGCTGCAATCGGCTTCGGTGCTGTCGGCACTGCCGTTCACCTTTATCTTGTATATGATGGTGTTCGTATTAGTTCAGGAACTACGCGCCGACCGCAAGGCGATGCTAACGCAGCTTTATCGCCGCCATGGCGAAACGCCGGTGGGTGCGGACGCCTTTGAAGCCGAGCTGTTAGGTGAAGAAGAGCGCTTGCGCCGTGCACCGAGTGTGGTCAATCGGCGCATTAATAGTTAGCATCAGTCATCAGCACTAATAAAAAGTAACCAAGCCTTTGATTGCGGGGCAAGGTAGTTGGGGAGCAGCGACACATGAAGCGAAAATGCTGATGGCGCGGCAAGGGCGCCATGGAGCGACACGACGGCAGGCTAAAGGAGTTGCTTTCGATCGCTGGCTAGATAGGGTAGTCACAGTAGCGGTGCTAACGGCGATGATCATTGGTCTGGCTGCTGTGGCCGCTCACTGGCTGCTTTAAAGTACCAGCTCTGTGCAATATGTGTGCTTAACGCCCGGCTTTATGCCGGGCGTTTGCGTGTTTCGACCCGGTTTCGACCCAGTCGTTTGGCGTGGTAAAGGTGCTGGTCGGCACGCTCAATCAGCGCTTCAGCACTAATTGATAAGCCGGGCGACATGCTGGCAACACCCATGCTAACGGTAAGCTCTGAATGGGTGCTTGAAAAAGCATGAGGAATGGCCAGTGACAGCACTGCTTCGCGCAAGCAGTTGGCAACGCCCACAGCGTCGTCATGATCCTGACCTGGCAGTACACAGACAAATTCTTCGCCGCCGTAGCGGGCGAGTAAATCCCTGGCGGGGGCAATGCACTGATTGAGCGCTTTTGCTACGGCGCGCAGGGTGTCGTCGCCCATGGCGTGCCCATAATGATCGTTAAACTCCTTAAAGTTATCGATATCGATAAAAATCACCGATAGCGGCTGCTGGGTTTGCTGCGCCAAGTGCCAGTGTTGTTGATAAAACTCATCGAAGTGGCGTCGGTTCGCCACGCCCGTCAAGCCATCCATATTAGAGAGATGATGGAGCTGGTCGCGCTGCTCCAAGCCTTGCTGAAACGCGTTTAACAAATGATCCAAACTATCCACCAGATGCCCTAACTCATCATGCTGATGTCCTCGCAACATTGGCTTGGGCCACTGGCCGGGACGATTGGGATCGGTTTGGGCAATAGCTGCGTGTACCTTGAGCAATGGGCGAGTAATAAATAGATGAAAAAAAGCGATCACCACTAGGCTTAAAATAAACGCCTCTAAAATACTCACCCCGACCACCGTGTAAATACGCGCGAGGAACTGCTGGGTTAAGTAGCCTTCTGCCAGCATCAGCTCAATCTCGCCGACGACCGCTTCCGGCATGTCGCTGCCCATGTAGTAGGCGAGGTCGGTTTGGTGGTGCAGTATATCGCCAAATAAATATTGGCTGAGCCAAGTCGAATCAGCCTGTTTTGGCCTCTCAAATTCAGCCAGAGCGCGCCCAAAATCGTCACGAATCGACACCCATGCGACCTCGTCAGCATTAAATAGCCCATAGGCGATTTGGTGGGCGAGGTCGGGGTTAAGCTGGAAAGCGGCCTCTGCTGCGGCGCCGTTAACGACCGCCAACTGTTGAGTAATGCGTTGCTCGGTTTCCTGGCGCATATTGGTAGCGTGGCTGAGAAGTTCAATACTTCCTGCTACACCACTAATCAGCATAGCAATGAGCAGGGTGAGTAGCGCTTGCTTAGTGGTCAGGCTGCCTTTTTTAGGCGCGACGCCAGTGGTCAACATAGGAAAGCGAGGGCGGGGACTTATCACTGGCTCTCCCCCTGCAGGGCATCCAGCTGGGCTTGCAGTCGCTCCAGCAGTGCTTTCGAAACGTTGAGGTGGCAGGCGAGATAAAGCGGTGCGCGATAAAAAGTAAATAAATGCGCTAGCGCGATGTCCTGTTCATGTGCCATAAATTCACCGGTTGCTTTGCCTGTCACAATCACATCTAGTAGCCCCGCCTTTAAACGCGCGATATTTTCTCGCTCCGAAGGAGCAAGTAGCACATTAATGCCGCTATCAGCGACGTAATCGCCTATGGCATCTTCCCTAAAACTGCCCACTCGCCAAGCGTTCAGCCCGGAAAGTGAATCAACATTGAGCCCACGCTCGGCTAAACTGAACGCTGCCCATTCATTGTCGACCAGTGGCCCCACCCAGTGAAACAGCGCTTCACGCTCAAGGGTGCGGGTGGTGGAGTAGACGCAATGGTTCTCCCTTAAGCGTGCTTCGGTGTAAGCGCGTGCCCAAGGCAGCAGCCGAAAATTAGCCTCTATGTCAGCTTGGCGAAGCGCATCACGTAGCAGTCGCGTCGCACTACCGATTATTTGCCCTTGGTCGTCCGAATAATTGAACGGTGGATACTCTTCGGTATTGATCGTCAGCGGCATCGCATGAAGTGGCAGACTGCAGCTACCGATAACGGTGATCAGGGCAACGCCCATGCAGTATTGCCATCGGCGAGTTAGGTCGTTAGCCATCGTCAACTACCTCTCGACTCGTCCCGCTTGCACCCTGTTTAAGGCCTGCTGCATCAGCGCTACCAGACGTGGATCCGTGGCTTTGTTGATGGCAAAGTATAGCGAAGATTCGCTGAGGGTGTGTGTGGGGGTTAAAATATCTTTAGGATAACCTTCTGACTCCGCTATCCAGCCAGCCACATTCTGACTGTAAGCCCATAGGTCAACTCGCCCGCGGGTTAGCATATTGAGTGCGCTTCGGTTATCAATAGCGGATACGAGTAAGTGCTCAGGATAGCCAGCTTCCAACAGTGCCTGGGCACCGATATCTTCCCGAATGACCGCTACGGTCAGGCCGCGATCAATCGCTTGAGCCAAAGCATCAACCACAATCGGTGCGTCGCGGTGGGCTAGCAGTACGACCCGGTCTTGAGCAATCGGCCCCACCCAGTGGAAATTGACCTCTCTTGAGGGCGTACGCGTAGTGGAAAATAGCACCGTATTAGGTTGGCTGCGCGCCAGCTCATAGCCGCGAATCCAAGGGTAGTGACGGACGTCATTACGGCTTAATGGTGTTTCTGTCGCTGCAAAAATAGCCTCCAACAAATCAATCGATATCCCGGTTAATTGCTGATTATCGATATAGTTATAGGGCGGGTACTCTTCAGTAATAAAGGTTAATGCCGCCAAGGTGTCGGGCTCATCAGCCTGTCCGCTTGCGACGATTGCCAGCCAGAGGCATAGCGTGGCCATCAACCTGGTTAAGGGTTGTCGGTACACTGGCCGTAGAGATGGCTGGGCTAATCCCATCGCAGTTCTATCCGTATTACTGATCAATCAATCAAACTTAGAGCAACGCTGGTCGGCTGTCATCTCTAATCTGCCAACGCAAGCCGTGGCGCCTTGGCGGTTCTATCTGCTAGCCTTACGGCTTCCCCTGTGAGAGAAAACTAATGCTGCCTGCTAACACTGCTAAGGCGACGGATGGCTACGCATCGCATCGAGAAATTTTCGGCTGGGCGATGTTTGATTTTGCCAACCAGGCCTACACGCTTTTGATTATTACCGTGGTATTTGGCGAGCTTTTCACCACAGTCATTGTGGGGGATCGGGGCGATAATTTCCGGTTGGCCAACTTTTTGTGGAGCCTGGCCCTGGCGATTAGTTATCTAATGGTGGTGATTACCGCGCCGTTGTGCGGAGCGGTGATGGATTACCGGGCGGAGAAAAAACGCTTTCTGCTGATTAGTTATCTCGCCACCGTGGTCACTACGGGTATGCTCTACTTCGTTGAGCCGGGCTATGTCGTTATCGGCTTGTTATTGATCGTGCTGTCTAACTACGCGTACTCCATGGGGGAGTCATTTATTGCTGCATTTTTACCTGAACTTGGGCCGCCGCAGTCGCTGGGCAAAATTTCTGGCTTTGGCTGGGCGCTCGGCTACATCGGTGGACTGTTTGCGGCAGGTTTTACCCTGGTGGTGCTAGGCGAGGCCAGCGCGGAAAACTTTGAGCGCATACGCTGGGTGGGGCCCTTTGCGGCCGGCTTTTTTCTGATTACCGCTATTCCTACGTTTTTATGGCTAAAAGAGCGTGGCACCCCTCAGCCCCGTGGCGTCTCTTATCGGCATATTGCCCTGAACCGCGTCACCACCACCCTTCACGAGCTGCGCTATTTTAAAGATCTGACGGTGTTTTTGATTTCACTGCTGTTCTCGATGGCTGGCGTCTACATCATCATCGCGTTCGCCTTTATTTATGGCGCTCAAGTGATCGGTTGGGATGAAAGCGTACGCAATATCATGTTTATTATTGTCCAAGTGACCGCTGCAGCGGGGGCTCTGGGGTTTGGCTGGATACAGGATCAGCTAGGTGCCAAGCGAACGTACCAAATGACCCTGGCGCTATGGGTGCTGGCGATTATTGCTATCTGGGCAACGCCGGAGATGACGCAGTGGGTAAACGGGCAGTTTGACCTGCAGTGGCAGGCACAGTACGTATTTTTGATAGTCGGCTGCCTGGCGGGGCTTAGCCTGGGTTCCAGCCAATCTGCCAGCAGGGCTCTGGTGGGGCTATTTTCACCCTTGGAGAAATCAGCCGAGTTCTTCGGCTTCTGGGGGCTGGCGAATAAGTTGGCAGGGGTGTTGGGGATCGTCATGCTGGGGGTGTTGCAGACGCTGGTTGGTTTGCAAGCGTCTATTCTATTATGTGTTGCCCTGTTCGTTATCGCGATGCTGATTTGCGCCAGGGTCAACGAGCGCCGTGGTCGGGAGGCGGCGCTTGCCTGGGAAGCCAACAGCTATAGCAACACTAATAACGCTAACGAGGCATCCTTACCTCAGTGAGGTGGAGCATGGCAACGCACCTGGCAGGTCAAACAGCGCAACGCGGTGGTATCGTTATGATGCTGCTGTTTTGGGTGCTGTTAATGGCGGTGGGCACTTGGTGGATTCACGGTGGTCTCGAAGAGATGATGCGCCCGAACGCGAATATTGTGCATACGCTACCTGCAGGTGAGCCGGTTACCTTAAAACGTAACCGGGCAGGGCACTTTGAAGCGCCGGGACGCATCAACGGCACGCCGGTGACCTTTTTGCTCGATACTGGCGCCACCTATGTCGCCATACCGGTCGATTTGGCTAGCGAGTTAGGCCTAAAACCGGGACGCCGCGCTTGGTTCAATACCGCCAATGGTCGAGTTGAAGGTACTTTAACCGAACTCAATGAGGTTTCTCTGGGCGGTCTAAAAGTGCAGAATGTGCAGGGGTCTATCAGCCCCGGCATGGAGCGTGACACCGTTCTACTCGGCATGAGCTTTTTAAATTTATTGTCGATTGAAATACAGTCGGGTGAGATGGTGTTGAGCCTTCCCGAGCAGTGAGTTCGGCTTGTGAATGTGCCACTGATATGATTGTCTAAATTAATACGAGTGCCAACATGCTAAGGAGTTGCTATGGGCATTGAAGTAGGTGGTTTATTAGGGCTAATTTGGCTCATCATTGTGATCTGGGCCATTGTGAAAGTAGCCAAAAGCGGCGCGGGTGGTCTTGCTAAGCTGATATGGATCCTGGTGCTGCTGTTTTTCCCGTTAGTCGGCTTAATTGCATGGTTTCTGTTTGGGCCCAAAGGGTAGCCGCTGAAAAGCAAAGCTGTTGAAAAGCCCGCTTCGTGCAATTGCGTCAAAATGTGTAGTCGAAAAAAGTAGTTGTAAAAAAGTAGCTAAGTAAAAAAAGGCAGGCCACTGGTGGTCTGCCTTTTTAAGTATGCTTTAGCAATAGATATACTTAACCAAACATTACTCAATGGTGTCGTTTTCTTCCCCTGGCGGCGCCTTGTAATGCCCTGGGATTTTTAACTTCTCCCCATTGGGCAGGTCGCGCACTTGGGCTGGAACGTAAACACGCTTAATGACACTTTTCGTTTTGCTACTTCCCATGGCAGGTTCCTCCTGTCAAATTGTCGACAGTTCGCGCCTTAACAGTAGCTTCCGCAGGTGCGAGAATCAAGTATCGGGCCTTGTCTACCGATCAATGCGCATGATTGTAACGACAGAAGCGGGTGTTTTGATAGTTTTGAGTTATCCTGAGTGCCAATCATAGGGCGCCTGCGTTGGTATTGGGTGAGCGGGTGAAAAAATAAACAGCCTAAGCGGAGTGCATAAAGAGGATGGTAGATCATTTGGAACAGCAATTTCAGGCGCTTGAGTCGCAAGAGTCTGTAATGCCTGACTATCCTGATCAAGATCATGTCCTGATCATTGAGGATGACCAGCGTTTAGCCGAGCTGACCCGTGATTACTTGGAAGCGAACGGCTTCCAAGTAACGCTGGAAGCTGACGGTGCGAAAGGGGTCGACCGTATTTTAACCCTACAGCCCGATCTGGTGATTTTAGACTTAATGCTGCCGGGGGAGGACGGCCTGGCGATTTGTCGTCGTGTTAGACCCAATTTTGCCGGCCCGATCATGATGCTGACCGCTCGCACCGATGATCTTGATCAGGTCTTGGGGCTCGAAATGGGCGCCGACGACTACGTGCCGAAGCCGGTTCAACCGCGGGTGCTATTGGCGCGTATGCGCGCGCTGCTGCGCCGTGCCGACGGGCCGGCACCAGACGGCGAAATGCGGCTGCGTTTTGAAAACCTGGAGATCGATAACGCCACTCGTGAAGCCTGGCTTTCAGGCGAGCGAATTGACTTAACCAGCGCTGAGTTTGACCTACTTTGGTTGCTGGGCCGTAACGCTGGCCGAGTACTCACCCGCGAAGAGATATTCAGCGACTTACGGGGCATTAAGTACGACGGCCAAGACCGCTCGATTGATGTACGCGTATCGCGCATTCGACCCAAAATTGGCGATGATCCGAATCAGCCTCACCGGATCAAAACCGTGCGCAGCAAAGGTTATCTTTTCGTCAAAGACAGTTGATCATTCAGAGGGATGGCATCATGCGGCGGGTGCTCAGTAACGGCTCGTTTTTACGCTTCTATTTGCTGTTGGGCATCGCGCTATTAGTGGTTTTTGTGATCGCCTTAGCGGGGCGCTCCTTTATCGAACAGGTGCGCCGTGAAGACTATCGAGAGCAGCTCGCCGCGCTGCCTATGTCGTTGATGACGCAACAGCTCGCCGACGCACCGGTTGAACAGCGAAATGCTCTGCTTGAGCGTTTTTCGGAACAGCTCGATTTACAGCTGACCCTGCAGCCTATCAGCGATGCGGATTTGGGATTTTTCGAACGGTCACGTCTGGAGCAGGGCAAAATACTGGTCGCTGAAAGCCCCTGGCTACTGCAACAGCGTTTGCCCGGCGACACTTGGCTGCTGCAAGCACGACTCGATGACTGGAGTGAGCACCAGTGGCATGGCAGCATTGAGTTGCTTGGTGGGTGGCTCGCGGCAGCGTCCGCGGCAGAGCGTGATGGCCGCATTGCCCAATTGCGTCCAGGGAGTTGGCCGTTGCAGCTTTTGCCTTCGTTGCCTGCGGGACTAACGGCGGCGCAGCAGGCTCAACTGGCCAGGGGCAACGTCATCACCCAACTCGTTTCTGATAAGCTTTCAATTACGCTGCTCTATCAGTTGCCAGGCGAGTCACAATGGCTGCAAGCGGGGCCTATTTCCCGCGGCGACACCTTACCGCTGAATTTGCACTTACCCCTTTTGATGGGGCTGATGATCGTTCTCAGCCTGATTATTTATTTGATTATGCGCAGTATCGAAGCCCGCATGGCGCGGCTGGAGCTGGCTGCCACGCGGATTGCCAGTGGCCGCCTGGAAACCCGGGTAAAGGTAGAGAGCGGCGACTTTTTAGGCCGCTTGGGGATGGCTTTTAATGGCATGGCCAATCAGGTGCAGAGCCTGCTGCGCGGTCAACAGGAGATGATTCGGGCGGTTTCCCACGAGCTGCGCACCCCGGTCGCGCGTATTCGCTTTGCCGTGCAGATGGTCGAGGATATGACCGATCAACCCGCCATTCGCCGCCAGCTTCAGGGGATCGATGCGGACATTGCCGAGCTCGATGAGTTAGTTGATGAAATTCTCACCTATGCACGACTGGGTGGAGAAACGGTTAATGGCGCTGAGCTTGAAACGGCGCTGGTAGAGTGTCGGGCCATGGCGGAACGGGTGATTGATACGCTGTCGCCGCTGCATAGGGGCTTAGCGTTGGCGCTTGCGCCTGGTCCTGAAATCGAGCTGCTGGCGGAGCCGCGCTATCTTCAGCGTGCGGTGCAGAATTTAGTCGGCAACGCCTGCCGCCATGCCAAGTCCCAGGTGATGATTCACCTCTGGGATGAGCCCAATCTGGTGCGTATTGACGTTGAAGACGACGGCCCCGGCATTCCGCCGGAAGCGCGGGCGGATATTTTCAAGCCGTTTGCCCGTCTGGACGATAGCCGTGCTCGCAGCTCTGGTGGCTACGGGTTAGGGCTTTCGATTGTGCAGAAAATCATGGCCGGGCACGGTGGTAGCGTGACCATCGATACCAGTCCCACTTTGGGCGGCGCGCGCTTTACACTGCTGGTTCCGCGTCGCGATCCGCAGGCTTGATCCCGGATAGCACTGCAAAGGAGGTCTCCCGTGCCGTGCGTAAAAAATCCTGCATCCATGGCGCTTCGCGGGTCTCTTCGCGAATCGCCGCATACAGCGTGCTCCATACCCCATGCTCGCCTAGCTTCACCGCGCTAACGTAATCGCGCTCTAAATACTCGGTGAGTGCCCAGTTGGGTAGTGCACACACGCCACGCCCGCTGGCCACCAGCTGCATCATCATAATCGTCAATTCGGCGGTACGAATCTCCTGAGGACGCACGTTCGCCGGTTGCAAAAACTGGGTGAAAATATCCAATCGCGACTGCTCAACGGGGTAGGTAATCAACGTTTCCTCAGCCAGTGCCTGGGGCTCTATAAACCCCCGGCCAGCAAAAGGGTGCTGGCGGGCGACGGCCAGTAACCCTTCATAGCGAAACAGCGGGGCGTAGTGAATGCCCTCAAGGGGCTGGGGGTCAGCGGTGATCACCAGATCCAGCTGCTCTCGGGCAAGCGCCGGAAGCGGGTCAAAGTGGTGTCCACTGGGAATGTCGATTTCCACTTCCGGCCAGTGATCGCGAAAATAGTCCACTGTGGGCATTAGCCACTGAAAGCAGCTGTGGCACTCAATGGCCATATGCAAACGCCCCTGCTCGGTGCCTGCCAGGCGCGCCAAATCACGCTCCGCCTTGCGTACTTCAGGCAGTACCTGGTCGGCTAGGGCGAGCAGCCGCAGCCCCGCGCGGGTGAATTCCACCGGGCGGGTTTTACGCACAAAAAGCGCGCTGTCCACGCGGCTCTCAAGATCTTTAAGCTGGTGCGAAAGCGCCGATTGGGTCAAATGCACGCGATCGGCAGCATCGACCAGGGAGCCGGTTTCGCGCAGAGCCAGCAGTGTGCGTAGGTGTCGTAACTCAATCATGTAGTGGCTCAATCATCGTGAGTGTTTTTCATCTTTACTATTAGAAACTTTAGTTTGATTCATCAAGGCCTGGTGCCCAGACTGTGTGAATTATTTCACGTTGGTAGGGTTCATCATGACAGTTTCTCATATTCTCGGCTATCCCCGCATCGGCGCTCAGCGCGAGCTAAAAAAAGCCACTGAAGCATACTGGAGAGGCGAGTGTACGCGTAGCGAGCTGGAAAGCACCGGCCGTGCGTTGCGCTTACGTCACTGGCAGGCGCAGCAGGACGTGGGTTTGGATTTCGTTAGCGTGGGCGATTTCGCATTTTACGACCAAGTGTTGAACGTTTCAGTGGCGCTGGGAGCGGTGCCTGCCCGCTTTAACGCCAATAATGAAGTGGCAGGTGGCGATATCGATCTCGACACCACCTTTCGTATGGCCCGCGGTAGAGCCCCCAGCGGTGAGCCCGCCGCAGCCTGTGAAATGACCAAATACTTCGATACCAACTACCACTACCTCGTCCCCGAACTGCACGAAGGGCAAACCTTTACTCTGGCATCCAACCGGCTGTTTGACGAAGTGGATGAAGCGTTACGTGCGGGTTTTACCCCGAAAGTAACGCTGACGGGGCCGCTGACTTGGCTATGGCTTGGCAAAACCAAGGGCGGTGATTTTGACCGCCTGACGCTGCTCGACAGCGCACTCGACGTGTATAGCGAAATATTAGCGCGGCTTGCCACCCAAGGCATTGAGTGGGTGCAACTGGATGAGCCTGCGCTGGTGCAGGATCTGCCGCTGGCATGGCAGCAGGCCTATGAGCGTGCCTATCATCGCCTTCAGTCTGCGCCGCTAAAACTATTGCTAGCCACTTACTTCGGCGGCTTGGGCGATAACCTATCATTGGCGACCCGTTTGCCCGTGGCAGGGTTGCACATTGATGCCGTGCGCGCCCCCCAGCAAGTCGAGGGTGTGATTGACCGCCTTGGCCCCCATCAGGTGCTATCGGTGGGGTTTGTCGATGGTCGCAATATCTGGCGGGCCGATTTGGCTGCCTTGCGAGAACGCCTGCTGCCGTTGAAAGTGCGCCTGGGGCAGCGGCTTTGGTTGGCACCCAGCTGCTCGCTGCTGCATGTGCCGGTGGATTTGGCCCAGGAGACGGAGCTTGGTGATGAGCTGATCAGCTGGCTGGCTTTCGCGCGGCAGAAACTTGACGAGGTGGTCACCTTGGCGCGCTTGATCGATAACCGCGCCACGCCTGCCGATGAGCAGCGACTGGATCAGGCCACACGGGCGCTGGATGCCCGGCGTGAATCAACGCGTATTCACCAAGCTGAGGTCAGTGAGCGTTTGGCGGCGGTTCGCCCCGCCGATAGCCAGCGCCGGGCGCCTTATGGTGTGCGTTCTGAGGCTCAGCGTCGCGCGCTTAAGCTGCCGCTATTCCCCACCACGACGATTGGTTCTTTCCCGCAAACCGATGCGATTCGTGCTGCCCGGCGTGCTTTTAAGGCCGGTGAATTGGCATTAGCCGACTACGAAGCCCGTATGCAAGTTGAAATTGCCTACGCCGTTGTGCGCCAGCAGGCGCTGGGGATCGATGTGCCAGTGCATGGCGAAGCCGAACGTAACGATATGGTGGAGTACTTTGGCGAGCAGCTGGAAGGCTTTGCGTTTACCCGTTTTGGCTGGGTACAAAGTTACGGTTCACGCTGCGTGAAACCGCCAGTGATCTTCGGTGACGTATCGCGCCCCGCCCCGATGACGGTGCGCTGGAGCGAGTACGCCCAAACCCTGACTGATAAGCCCATGAAGGGCATGTTGACAGGGCCGGTGACGATTCTACAGTGGTCGTTTGTGCGTGATGACCAGCCGCGGAAAGCCACCTGCCGCCAGATTGCTTTGGCACTGCGCGATGAGGTGTTGGATCTGGAAAAAGCCGGGATCAACATTATTCAAATCGATGAGCCAGCGCTACGCGAAGGGTTACCGCTGCGCCAAGATGAGTGGCAATCATACCTTGATTGGGCGGTAGAGAGCTTCCAGCTAAGCGCTGCAGGTGTGGCCAACACCACCCAGATTCATACCCATATGTGCTACTCGGAATTCAACGACATCATTGGCGCGATTGCAGCACTTGATGCCGATGTCATCACCATCGAAACGTCGCGTTCGGATATGCACCTGCTGGATGCCTTCCAGGACTTCGCTTATCCCAATGAAATCGGCCCAGGGGTTTACGATATCCACACCCCCAATATTCCCGAGGTGAGCTGGATGGTCGATTTGATGGAGAAAGCCCTGGAAAAAATCCCCGCCGAACGGCTGTGGGTAAACCCGGACTGCGGCTTAAAAACCCGTGGTTGGGCGGAAGTAGAGCCAGCGCTGGCCAATATGGTGGAAGCAGCTAAGGTGTTACGCCAACGCTATGCGTAAACGGGCAGAGGGCAGAATCCCTCCCGCTGCCCTAAGCAGCGGGGGAGTGCTGACTTTTCGATGCCTAGCTTTTTGATGCCTAGCTTTTCGATGCATAGGCGTAGAGCAGGGTTTCCTGGGCACTAATGGCATCGCTGTCGCCCGGATTCTGGAGTAGGTAGCTGCCGTCGGTCTGGAGCAGCCAGCTCTGGCAGTTATCCACCAGGTAGGTCTCCAGGTCTTTGCGTACCCGGGTGGCGAGCTTCTTATCCAGCAGCGGGAAGCACGTCTCCACACGGTGGAACATATTGCGCGCCATAAAGTCCGCGCTTGAGCACCAGGTCTCCGACTTGCCATCATTGTGGAAGTGGAACACCCGAGTATGCTCCAGCAGACGACCAATAATCGAGCGCACGCGAATGTTGTCGGAAACGCCCGGTACTCCTGGCTTCAAACAGCACATACCGCGAATAATCAAATCGCACTCTACCCCCGCCTGTGAGGCCCGGTAGAGCGCTTTGATAAGCTTGGGCTCGGTTAACGAGTTGCACTTAATAATGATGTGCCCGCGCTTACCCTTACGCGCTATCTGCGCTTCCCGATCGATCATTACCACCAACCGTTCATGCAGCGTAAATGGCGCGTGCAACAGCGTGTCGATTTTGCGTGCGCGGCCCATTCCAGACAACTGTTGGAACACTTTATGAACATCGGCACACAACGCTTTGTTGGCAGTCAGCAGGCTGTAGTCGGTATATAGCTTGGCGGTTTTAGAGTGATAGTTACCGGTGCCCAGGTGCGCGTAGTAGCAAAGTTCACCTTTTTCGCGACGAACGATGTGCAGCATTTTGGCGTGGGTTTTGTACGCCATAATGCCGTAGACAACGATTGCCCCCGCTTCTTGCAAGCGTGAAGCCAGCTGTAGGTTGTCGGCCTCATCAAAGCGCGCGCGCAGTTCAATGACCACAGTGACTTCTTTGCCTTGGCTGGCCGCTTCCACCAGTGCGTTAACAATGGCCGAGTCTGCGCCGGTACGGTAAAGGGTCTGCTTCACTGCCAGTACATTTGGATCCCGGGCGGCTTCGCGCAGCAGGTCTTCAATCGGCGTAAACGACTGGAAAGGGTGATGGAGTAGAATGTCGTTCTTGGCGATGGCTTCAAACAGGCTACCCGCTTTGAGCGCTTTGGGAATGCTGGGGGTAAACGGCCGATAGAGTAGTTCGGGGCGATCCACGTCCCCCAGTACCGACATCATACGGGTTAAATTAACCGGCCCTTTGACGCGATATAAGTCGTCGCTTTCCAGTTCAAACTGGCGCAGTAAAAAGTTGGTCAAGTCATCAGGGCAACTGTCGGCAACTTCCAGGCGCACACCGCTGCCGTAGCGGCGTGCCAGCAGCTCACCGCGCAGCGCAGAGGCGAGATCCGAAACCTCCTCTGGGTCAACGCTCATATCCGCGTTGCGGGTCAGCCGGAATTGATAGCAGCCGCGTACGCTCATGCCAGGAAACAGCTCCTCGGCATGGGCATGAATCATCGAAGAGAGGAAAACATATTCCGAGAATCCCTCCTCGCATAGCTCCTTGGGCAGTGCCATCAGACGCGGTAGCGAGCGCGGCGCGGGAAGAATCGCCATCCCCCCGGCGCGACCAAACGCATCTTTGCCTTCCAACTCAACAATAAAATTGAGGCTTTTATTCACCAACCGCGGGAAAGGGTGCGAGGGGTCGAGGCCGATCGGGCTAATGACCGGCATAATTTCATTATCGAAAAACGCCTTAACCCAGGCTTTCTGCTCATCAGTCCACTGATCGCGGCGACGAAAACGCAGCCCATGGGTTTCCAGCGCGGGTAACAAGGTGTCGTTGAGTATCTGATACTGGCGATCAATTTGCGCGTGGGCAAGCTGCGAGATCTCCGCCAACACCGCTTTGGGCAGGCGGCCATCGGCGGCGGTGGTGTCGTCGCCCAGGGCAATTTGATGCTTCAAACCCGCCACTCGAATCTCGAAAAACTCATCCATGTTGGAGGAGAAAATCAGCAGGAACATTAGCCGATTGAGCAGTGGGTGGGCGTCATCTAACGCCTGCTCCAACACGCGGATATTGAACTGTAGATGCGATAGCTCGCGGTTGAAGTAGAGCTGGGTATCGTCGAGGTCGGTTTCAGGCTGTGCTTCACGTGCCTGGACGCCGGTCGGGGTACGGTTAATCCGTAGCGGCGTATCGCCGTCGCTGCTGGTGTGATCGGTAGACGACAGTGGTAAGGAATCTGAAGCTTGCTCGTCCATAGTGGATCTCCCCGCGTTGATAGCTCGAAGGTATCATAGCCTGATACTGGTATATCAGTGCAGTATGCGGGGAGAAGATGACAAAAAGGTGTCACCAGGTTGTCATCTTAGCGTTGCTGAAGTAACCGCGCTGCATCTAGGGCGAAGTAGGTCAGAATGCCATCCGCGCCTGCCCGTTTGAAACACATCAACGACTCCAGTATTACCGGCTCCGCTTCTAACCAGCCGTTGTCGAAGGCCGCGCGGTGCATGGCGTACTCGCCGCTGACTTGGTAGGCGAAGGTGGGTACCTGTAGTTCGCTTTTTACCCGCCGCACGATATCTAGGTAGGGCATGCCGGGCTTGACCATCACCATGTCGGCGCCCTCGGCGATATCCATGGCCACTTCGTGGAGCGCTTCATCGCTGTTAGCGGGATCCATTTGATAGGTGCGCTTGTCCGCTTTGCCCAAGTTAGCAGCCGAACCGACCGCATCGCGAAAAGGCCCGTAGTAGTGCGAGGCGTATTTGGCACTGTAGGCCATAATACGCACGTTATGCAGATGTTCCTGCTCCAACACCTGGCGAATCGCACCAATCCGGCCATCCATCATATCGGAAGGGGCGACCACATCGGCCCCCGCTTCGGCATGGGAGAGCGCCTGCTTGAGCAGGGTATCTACTGTGCGGTCATTCTGGACATAGCCGTGTTCGTCAAGAATGCCGTCTTGACCGTGGCTGGTATAAGGATCCAGCGCCACGTCCGTGATAATGCCTAATTCGGGCAGCGCTTCTTTAAGGGCACGCACGCTGCGCTGAACTAAACCGCTAGCGCTATAGGCCTCTTCAGCAAACTCACTCTTGTGCTCGGGGCCAACCACAGGAAAGAGTGCCAGTGCTGGAATGCCCAGTTCATACGCTTCGCGAGCTTGCTCGATCAGCAGATCAATAGACAGCCGTTCAACGCCGGGCATGGAGGCGACGGCTTCGCGCTGATTGATACCTTCCAACACAAAAACGGGCAGAATCAGGTCGGATGGACTCAGGCTGTTTTCCTGCATCAATCGGCGTGAGAAATCGTCGCGGCGCATACGGCGCATGCGCGTGGCGGGAAAGTGGCGGGCAGTGGGTGTACTCAAGAGGGCTCTCCATTAGAGGTCGTAAAAATCAGTGATCGTGAACATTAAGGATCGCAAATCAACATGCCCGAAGGCCTGGAATCAGTATATCAGCCATGCCCTGCGGCGAAAGCCGTCTTGTGGCGACACGGCAGACTGACTAAAGTGAGCGACAGCTTTGCTGTATTGCGTTCGGCAGACCCTGGGATAAGGAGATAGGCATGACCAAACAGGTGGCAGTGATTTTAGCTGGCTGCGGCGTTTATGATGGCTCGGAAATATATGAGACCACGCTCACCCTGCTGCGCTTGGATCAGTTGGGCATTGGATACCGCTGTTTTGCCCCCGATATTGAGCAGCACCATGTGGTTAACCACCTCACCCAAGAAGTAGTGGAGGGCGAGCAGCGTAACGTGTTGCTGGAGTCCGCTCGCTTGGCGCGAGGGGAGATCAGCCCACTGAGTGAATTAGTGGCTAATGATTTTGACGCAGTGATTGTGCCCGGTGGTTTTGGCGTTGCCAAGAATCTTTCGGACTTTGCCAGTGTCAGCGACAATATGCAGGTGTTAGAAGCGCTAAAAGAGGCGCTGACGGGCTTTCACCAAGAGGCCAAGCCGATTGGTTTGATGTGTATTTCCCCCGTACTTGTGCCACGCCTATTGGATGAGGGCATTGCGGTAACGGTGGGCAATGACCCGGCGGTTTCCGGGGCGATAAGCGCCATGGGTGGGCTACACCGCACCTGTAGCGTAGAAGATATCGTGGTGGATTTTGAGCACCGGGTGGTCACCACACCCGCTTATATGCTGGCAACGCGGATCAGCGAAGCCGCAACTGGTATTTTTAAACTGGTGGATCGCATTGCAGAAATGATGGATTAAGCTCGCCACTGTGCTGATACAAAAGCCGCCGCCATTGATCATGGCGGCGGCTTTTAAATATCTGGACGTTGATCCCAGTGCTTAGAGGTCTGCTTCTTGCTCTTCGGCAGTCTCTTTCTCCTCTTTGCGCTTGCGCACCAGGCGACCAAACAACAGCCCGACTTCATAAAGCAGATACATCGGTACCGCCAGTAGGCTCTGTGAAATCACATCCGGGGGCGTTAGCAGCATGCCGACAACAAAGCAGCCTAGTAGGATATACGGGCGCTTTTTAGACAGGCTTTCCACCGACGTAGCGCCAGATAAGATAAGCAAAAAGGTCGCAATAGGAATCTCAAACGCTACACCGAAGGCAAAAAACAGCTTGAGCACGAAGTTCAGATATTGGTTAATGTCGGTCATCACGGCGACGTTTTCCGGCCCGGTTTGGGTGAAAAACTCAAACAGCAGCGGAAAAACAACGTAATAAGCAAACGCCGCGCCGCTGTAGAAAAGCGCAATGCTCGAAACCAGAATAGGAATCGCCAGCGCTTTCTCATTGTCGTAAAGCCCTGGGGCGATAAACGCCCAGGCTTGGTGTAGCACAAACGGAATAGCGATAAATACCGCGACCACCAGGGTGAGCTTGAACGGCGCTAAGAATGGCGAAGCGACTTCCGTGGCGATCATCTGCGAGCCTTCGGGCAGCAGCGCCATCAACGGCTCGGCAACAAAGGTGTAGATATCATTGGCAAAGGAGTAGAGGCCCAAAAAGACCACCAGGATAACGATCACGGCGCGCATTAGCCGTGAGCGCAGCTCGATCAGGTGCTCAATCAGGGGGGCTTGGCTCTGCTCTTCCCGCGGCTCCTTTGAATCGCCAGACATGCTCATTGGTGATTACGATCCTTATTAAGTGCAGCCGACTCAGGGTTAGGCGTTTCAGGTTCGGCCTCGCGGGTGGGCGCAGTCGAGGCAGATGATGACGGAGGTGTTTCTTCACGCACCGTTTCCTCTCGCACCGTTTGCAGGGCGTCATCCAATCGAGAGCTGGCCTGGGCAACGCGCTGCTCAGTGTCACTCTTATCAGTGTCGCTCTGCTTCGCTGGTGCAGCGTCTGACGGGCTATCGGCAATGCTCTCTACGTCCAGCTTCGCTTTCTTCAAGCTGTCATCGAGCTTCTTTTGCTGTTCATTGAGCTTTTGGCGCAGCTCTTCTGCTTCCAGTTGGGCGCTGATTTCACGCTGCATACCGGATACCGTACGCTTGATTTTACCAATCCACATGCCCGTCGTACGGGCGGCGCGGGGCAGCCGCTCCGGGCCAAGCACCAACAGCCCGACGACGCCAATCAGCATCAGTTCAAGAAAGCCGATATCCAGCATGGTTTATTTGCGCTCTTCGTTGCGGTCGTGGGCGGCTTGTTTCTCTTCGGCTTGAACGTCGTAAGTGTTGCCCGGCTCTTCATGGCTCACTTTGGCATGGGGTTGGTCGGCGTCCTCTTTGTCCGCCTCTTTATTTTTCTCCTCGTCGTGCATGGCTTTCTTGAAGCCCTTGACCGCCCCGCCTAGGTCGGTGCCCACGTTACGCAGTTTTTTGGTGCCGAAAACCAGAATGATGATGCCCAGCACAATCAGCAACTGCCAAATACTAATACCACCTAACATATGCGTGTCCTCTTGCGAGCAGGTTAACTATCGATTGAGTGCTATCTCTTTTACCACTGAGCCAATGAATGCGAGCCCTATGGCTAGGAGCAGTACTACAGTACGCGCGTTACCACTATGCGACAGCCCTATGTGGCAACTATGGCTGGCGGGCGGCTTTTTCCTCGTGTCCGGAAATGCCGAAACGCCGTGCCAGTTCGTCTAAAACGGCCTGATGATCCATCCCCAGGTGTGACAGCATCACCAGGCTATGAAACCACAGGTCGGCGGTTTCAGAAATCAATGCTTGGCGTTCAGCCTCGCTACCATGCTCGGCATCTTTTGCCGCAAGCACTGTTTCTGTTGCTTCCTCGCCTACCTTTTCGAGTATCTTGTTCAAACCCTTATGATGCAAGGAGGCAACATAAGATTCTTCTGCCGCTGCATGGCGTCGCTGCTTTAGCACCTCATTGAGCGTATCCAGCACATCAGTATGGCTAGTCGAATTGTTAGGCGATAATGCGTTGCTGTCCATGGGAATCCTCGTAAACGTTTAGTGCGTCACTCTATTGCCATACCAGCAGCAGTAGGCCAATGGCGGCGGCCGCTAGTATCGGCCACTCCTGAAGTGCAATCCAACCGCTTAATGGCTGCCACGCCAGTGCCAGCGCCAGCAGAATCAAGCCAAGCCGAAGGCGGTAGAGGCGTTTGCCCTGGCGCGCCATCTGCACCCGCATGTCGTTGATCGATTCGACTTGCTGGTGGCGCTGGCGATGCTCGTGCTCCATACGGCTTAGCGCCTGGTGAGCCAGTACGGGCAGTTCGGGCAACTGGTGCGAAAGCTCCGGCGCCTGGCGCTTCAGCGACTCCCATAAACCGCTGACCCCGGCACGCTCTTTCATCCACTGCTCTAAATAGGGCTTGGCGGTACTCCACAGATCTAGATCCGGATAGAGTTGGCGCCCCAGGCCTTCAATATTGAGCAGCGTTTTCTGCAACAGTACCAGCTGCGGCTGTACTTCCATATTAAAGCGCCGCGCGGTTTGAAACAGCCCCAATAGCACCTGGCCGAAGGAGATATCTTTCAACGGCTTCTCTAAAATGGGCTCACAAACGGTGCGAATCGCCGCTGCGAATTCGTTAGCGCGGGTGTTTTCGCCCACCCAGCCGGATTCGATGTGCAGCGCAGCGACTTCATAATAGTCCTGGTGGAAAAACGCCAGTAGGTTACGCGCTAAGTAGTCCTGATCTTCCCGGGTCAGGCTGCCGACGATGCCGCAATCGATGGCAATGTATTGGGGATCTTCGGGGTTGTCACAGTTGACGAAAATATTGCCTGGGTGCATATCCGCGTGAAAGAAGTTGTCACGGAATACCTGAGTAAAGAACAGCTCGACGCCGCGCTCTGCAAGCTTCTTCAAATTAGTGCCACGAGCAATCAGGGTATCTAAATCGGCGACCGGAATACCGCGAATGCGCTCTTGCACCATCACATGGCGGCGGGTGAAGGGCCAGTAGATGGTGGGCACAAACAGCAGCGGTGAGTCTTTGAAGTTGCGCTTGAGCTGCGAGGTGTTGGCGGCCTCTTTGTAGAGATCCAGCTCGTCAAACAGCGTGGCTTCGTAGTCGCGAATGACTTCCACCGGACGCAGGCGACGCGCCTCGGGGATTTTGGAGAATAGCTTGGCGACTTGGTACATCAGCGCCATATCCTGACGCATCACGCGATCAATGCCGGGGCGAATGATTTTCACCACCACGTCTTCACCGCCGTGCAGTCTTGCCGCGTGCACCTGGGCAATCGACGCCGAGGCCAATGGCACTCGGTCAAACTCAGCAAAGGCCTCTTCCAGCGACATTTCCAGCGCTTTCTCGACCCGGTCGGCGGCTTGATCACCGGGAAAGGGCGGCACCTGATCCTGCAGGCGTTTCAGCTCATCGGCGATATCCGCTGGCAGCAGGTCGCGACGGGTCGAGAGCATTTGGCCGAATTTAATAAAAATCGGCCCCAGTGCTTCCAGCGACAAGCGCAGACGTTCGCCCCGCGAGCGCTTGCCAACGGGGATCAAACGTAGCGGAGAAAACCATAGCAGCGCCCGGAGCCACCAGGGCAGCCGCTCTAGCGGCAGCAGTGTGTCAAGCCGGTGGCGGCTGATCACCCAGCTTATCCGCAGCAGACGCAGGCTCATGGGCGCGACTCCTGTGGCGCAAGCTGTAGCTGTTCTAGACGTCGCTGTAAGCGGTTTAGTCGCGCTTCCAGGCGATCGGTCGCCACCTCTAACTCGGTCAGATGCTCGCGCAGTAGGCTACGCTGCTGCCGCCCTGGCAGCAGGCGTGCCTCTTCAAAGACATATTCAGAAACATCCTGCATCAGCTCGTCTTTGGCACGCAGCCCCCAGCGGGCAGCGCGGCGCAGCCCCTCGGCCAGGGAGTGGGCGGGCATATCGCCCAGCCAGCGGGCCAGCTCGCTCTCCCAGTCGATGTCCAGGTCGAAGAGCAGGTCTCGAGTGGCTTCAAGCAGATGGATACGCCCGCGCACCGCCAGCTTGCCGTCAAACATAAGGCGTTCAATCGAGGCGCCGCTGATCCACTCGGAAAACGTTTCCGGAGTGAGCTCTACCACTGCGTCTACGTCGGTTTCATCAACGTCATCGCCGCGCATCAGGTCGAGCCCGGCGTGATGGTAGTGAATGACCAGTGCTAAGTGGGGCTGCTCAAGGCGCACCAGTAGACGGCTGCCCGCCAGTGCCGCTAGCCGTTCAGGAGCAGCGGGGTCACGGGAGAGCAGGGCGTTGAGCGTGCGTTCACAACCGGCCAGCAGCAGGGTCGGGGTTACCAGCATGCTGACCTCTTGGTAGATAGCGTCATCGGCCGCAGGGACGTTGTCTGGCTTTTGGACGTCATGCTGTTTTGCAATGTCGCACTGCTTTGAAATGTCATAACTTAATGCCGCGGTGCAGCGCAACGATACCGCCGGTCAGGTTGGTGTACTCAACCCGCTCAAGTCCCGCCTCTTCCATCATGGCTTTAAGCGTTTCCTGATCCGGGTGCATGCGAATCGACTCCGCCAGATAGCGGTAGCTGTCGCCGTCCCCCGCCACCAGTTCACCCATTTTGGGCAGCAGGCGGAAAGAGTACTCATCGTAGGCCTTGGAGAGCAGCGGGTTATTGGGCTTGGAGAACTCCAGCACCAAAAGGCGACCACCGGGCTTGAGCACTCGGGCCATGGAGCGCAACGCGGCGTCTTTGTCGGTGACGTTACGTAGGCCAAAGGCAATGGTGATGCAGTCGAAGCTGTTGTCGGGAAACGGCAGACTTTCGGCATTGGCTTGAACATACTCGACGTTGCCGCCTACACCGTTATCCATCAGTTTGTCGCGGCCCACTTTGAGCATGGAGGCGTTGATGTCGGCAAGTACGACTTTGCCCCGGGGGCCAACCAAACGGGAGAACTTAAGCGTTAAATCCCCTGTGCCGCCCGCGATATCCAGCACGTGGTGACCAGGCCGCACCCCTGCGCGTTCAATGGTAAGACGCTTCCAGACTCGGTGGATGCCCATAGACATCAGGTCGTTCATCACATCGTAGCGGGCAGCCACGGAGTGGAAAACATCGGCCACTCGTGAAGCTTTTTCATCAACTGGGACTTCCTGAAAACCAAAGTCAGTGGTGCGTTTTTCTGTGGGGCTCATTGGGCAGTAGCTCCCGAATTCGAGGCGATGGCAAATCGACCTTAGGTCTTTTGACCCTGAGATCGACGCGATTAAAAGTTAACGCCATTGTAGCCTTGTCCACCCTGGCTTGTCTGCCTGGCTTCTTGTATAGGATATGAGTCAGGTAGTCACAGTTGCTTGAATTGAATGCTGGCGGGCTCTCGCGAGGCACCGGCCTCTTTTAAACGCTGCAAGTAGTTGTTCCAGTAGGCTTCTTGGTGGGTCGCGAGGTCATACAGGTAGTTCCAGCTAAATAGCCCGCTGTCATGGCCATCATCGAAGTGCAGTTTCAGTGCATAGTTGCCCGCCTGAGTAATATTTTGCAGGCCGACATCTTTTTTACCCACTTGCAGTACCGCGGTGTCGCCGCCGTGGCCACGCACTTCGGCGGAAGGCGAATAGACGCGTAAAAACTCAACCGGGAGGTGAAAACTCTCCCCATTGGCGTAGCCAAGCTCCAGCTCGCGGGCCTGTTTATGGTAGTGAACCCTAGTGGGGGTGGGCGCATTCATGATGAAACCTCATCGCTAAGTGTCCATGGCTTATGAACATAGCAGCAAGCCCGCAAAGAGCGGGCTTGCTGTTGCTGACGGTACCAATGCAGATAATAACAGCAGACGCAGCTTACAAAATATACCGCGACAGGTCTTCGTCGACCGCCAGTTCGCCAAGCTGAGCATTGACATAGTCGCCGTCAATTACCAGCGGGCTCTCCATATCGCCGCCTCGGAAAGAGGCTTCTTCCAATAGCCGCTCCATCACTGTGTGTAGGCGGCGGGCGCCGATATTTTCAGTGCCTTCGTTGACCTGCCAGGAGATCTGAGCGATGCGCTCGATACCGTCGGGAGTAAACTCTACGTCCAGCCCTTCGGTGGCCAGCAGCGCTTGGTACTGCTTGGTCAGCGAGGCGGAGGGCTCGGTGAGAATGCGCTTAAAGTCGTTGGGCGTTAGCGCGTCAAGCTCAACGCGGATCGGCAAGCGGCCCTGTAGTTCAGGGATCAGATCCGATGGGCGCGACAGGTGGAAAGCACCGGAGGCGATAAACAGGATGTGATCGGTTTTAACCATGCCGTACTTGGTCGAGACGGTGGAACCCTCTATCAGCGGCAGCAGATCTCGTTGGACGCCCTCACGGGAGACTTCGCCACCGCTGGACTGGCCGCTACCCTTGGCGACTTTATCGATCTCATCCAGGAATACGATGCCGTGTTGCTCGACCGAGTAGACCGCGCGGGATTTGATCTCTTCCTCGTTGACCAGCTTGCCCGCTTCTTCATCGCGCAGCAGTACCAGCGCCTCTTTGACTGTTACGCGGCGGTTTTCACGCTTCTGCTGGCCCATGTTGGAGAACATGCTCTGCAGCTGGCTGGTCATCTCTTCCATACCTGGTGGCGTCATGATATCGATGCCTTGGCCCTGGGAAGAGATTTCGATATCGATCTCTTTATCGTCCAACTGCCCTTCGCGAAGCTTCTTGCGGAAGGTCTGGCGGGTGCCGCTGTCTTCCCGCGGCTTGTCTTCCTGGCCACGGGGCGGCGGCAGAAGGGCGTCTAGCACGCGGTCTTCTGCAGCATCTTCGGCGCGGTGGCTAACTTCTTCTTTGGCCTGTTCGCGCACCATCTTGATCGCCGCTTCCATTAAGTCGCGGATAATCGACTCTACATCACGGCCTACATAACCAACTTCAGTAAACTTGGTCGCCTCGACTTTAATAAACGGCGCTTTAGCCAGTTTGGCCAGGCGGCGGGCAATCTCGGTTTTACCCACACCGGTGGGGCCGATCATCAAAATATTTTTAGGAGTGACTTCTGGGCGCAGGTCGTCATCGAGCTGCATACGGCGCCAGCGGTTACGCAAAGCAATTGCCACGGCGCGTTTGGCATCCTGCTGGCCAATAATGTACTGGTCTAGAGCGTGAACAATTTCGCGGGGTGTCATCTGAGTCATATAAGTAACCTTAGTGTGCAGTGAGCGGCGCTTGGGGATCGCGTGAGTTGATTAGCGATCGTCAGTCGACAGCTCTTCGAGGGTCACGTGGTGGTTGGTGAATACACAGATATCACCAGCGATCGAAAGCGACTTCTCGGTGATTTCACGCGCCGACAGCTCGGTATTTTCCAGTAGCGCCCGGGCGCTGGCTTGGGCGAAGTTGCCGCCAGAGCCAATGGCAATAATGCCGCGCTCGGGTTCGACTACATCACCGTTACCGGTAATGATCAGCGAGGCGCTGTGGTCCGCAACGGCGAGCAGCGCTTCCAGGCGGCGCAGTGCCCGGTCAGTGCGCCAATCTTTGGCAAGCTCAACCGCTGCCTTGGTCAAATGGCCCTGGTACTTTTCCAACTGCGCTTCAAAGCGCTCAAACAGCGTGAACGCATCCGCCGTGCCACCTGCAAACCCGGCCAGTACCTTACCGCGGTAGAGGCGGCGTACTTTGCTGGCGTTACCTTTCATTACGGTATTGCCCAGCGATACTTGGCCGTCGCCAGCGAGGGCGACCTGATTACCACGACGAACGGAGACAATAGTGGTCATGGAGATAACTCCTTGGGGGAGGCGAGCTCCCGATGACTGGCAGGCCACTCAATAAGCGACCATTGTTTAAGCGTTCACAACAAAATGCGGGCGGCTGATAAAAAATCAACCGCCCGCAGGGTAATCCAGGAGGGATTATTAGTTTTGCAGTTGGATAAGCAGCGGCTCAATTCCTTGGGTATTCATTAAATCCTGGGCCCGGTTCAACTCACGGGTGTCCTCGTAAGGTCCCACTTGTACCCGGTGCCAGGTATTGCCATCCGCCTTTACTTCGCTGATTTCCGCCAGCAGGCTTAAATTGCGCAGTCGGCCACGCAGCTGTTCGGCGTCGCTGGCTTCACGAAACGAGGCCGCCTGAAGCATATAGCGCCCTGGGGTATTGGTGGCCGCTTCATTCTCCTGAGCCGCCGATACCTGATCTTCAGGTCGGGTGTTGGCGGCAATCACCTGGGCGATGGGGTCGTCGCCTGCAGCGCCAGAGGCCGCAGCACTATCGGCTGTCGGTTCGGGAGCCTCCGGGCGCACAACGCTTGAAGGCAGAGAGACGCCGGGGGCAATGACCTCGGTTTCCGGCAGCAGGGTATAAAATTCAAACGTCGGCATCGACGGTTCAGCGGCTTCCTCGGTTTCCCGAGCGGCGGCGCGCTCTTCGCTACCCGAGGGCTTGGGCAGTACCGTGGCTTGAGGCGCTTCGTTCTGCTCTTGCCAGGGGGCGGTGCCGTGCTGGTGCTGAGCCAAAAAGAAGCCCGCCGCCATACCGGCAAGGCCCCACAGCCAGCCGGGTAGGCGGAAGCCGCCGCCTGAGCTGCGTTTGGACTTGCGCTGCGATGTGGCTCCGCGGCGGGGGGCGGGCTTTTTGCGCGGGCTAGCCATTGCTTACATCTCCTCTGGGGCGCTAACCCCCATTAAGTCAAGCCCGTTGCGGAGCACTTGACGGGTGGCGAGGCCTAGTGCCAGGCGCGTATTGCGCAGGGTGTCGTCTTCGACCATTACTTTGACGGCGTTGTAGCAGGTGTGGAAATCGCCGGAAAGGTCGAGCAAATACTGGGCAACCTGCTGTGGCTCGCGGTTTCTGGCGGCGGTTTCCACTACTTCAGGGAAGCGCGCTAGCCGGTTAAGTACGGCTTTCTCCTGGTCGCTGTCCAGCAGCGCTAGGTTGGCCAGTGCCAAGGCGTGATCAAACGGCTGGTCGGCATCCTGGGCTTTGCGCAGCATGCTGCAGACCCGGGCGTGGGCGTACTGGATGTAGTAGACCGGGTTGTCATTCGACTGGGAGCGGGCCAGGTCGATATCAAAGGTGAGCTGCGAGTCGGCGCGGCGGGCGGCGAGGAAGAAGCGCGTGGCATCGCGGCCCACTTCGTCGATCAAGTCGCGCACGGTGACGTAGCTACCGGCGCGCTTGGAGAGTTTTACCTCAACGCCGGAGCGGGTGACCATGACCATCTGGTGGAGCACATAGTCGGGCCAGCCTTTGGGAATGCCCACTTCCAGCGCCTGCAAACCGGCGCGTACACGGGTAACGGTGGAGTGGTGGTCGGCGCCCTGCTCGTTAATCACGGTTTTGAAACCGCGCTGCCACTTGTCCAGGTGGTAGGCCACATCGGGCAGGAAGTAGGTGTAACCACCCTCGCGTTTGCGCATCACGCGGTCTTTGTCATCACCGAAGTCGGTGGTGCGTAGCCACATGGCACCATCTTCTTCATAGGTGTGGCCTGCGCTCACCAGTTTTTCAACAGTGGCGTCCACCTTGCCATCTTCGTAGAGCGACGACTCTAGGAAATAGACGTCAAACTCGACGCCAAAGGCTTTGAGGTCCAGATCCTGCTCGCGGCGCAGCCACGCTACGGCGAACTCTTGAATCGCCTCTAAATCGTCAGGGTCGGTTTTGGCGGTGACTTCGCGGTCATCGGCACTGACCGTTTTGCCTGCCAGGTAGTCGGTGGCTACATCGACGATATACTCGCCGCGATAGCCGTCTTCGGGCCAGCTATCGTCGTCAGGGCCCAGGCCTTTGACCCGCGCTTGTACCGAGCGGGCCAAGTTGGCGATCTGGGCGCCAGCGTCGTTGTAGTAGAACTCGCGGGTGACATCAAAACCGGTGGCTTCGAGCAGGCGGCAGAGGCAGTCGCCAATGGCCGCGCCTCGACCGTGCCCCACGTGAAGCGGGCCGGTGGGGTTAGCGGAAACGAACTCGACCTGAACCTTCTCGCCTTTGCCGACCATGCTGCGGCCAAAGGTGTCGCCACAGTCGAGTACCTGGGCAACAATTTGCGCGGCGGCGTCGGCGGCGGCGAAAAAGTTGATAAAGCCGGGGCCCGCAATTTCGGTTTTTTGAATTGCGTCGCTTTCGGGGAGTGCTGCTACCAGCGCGCTGGCTAATTCACGCGGATTTTTGCCGGCCGGTTTGGCCAGCATCAGCGCCAAGTTGGTGGCGTAATCGCCGTGGGCCTTGTCTTTGGTAGGATCCACTTTGATGGTGGGCTGAAGGTCGTTTGGCAGCACGCCTTGGTGCTTGAGCGCGGTGATCGCGCCTTCGAGCAGAGAAACTATCGTATCTTTCATGTGGGTATCCGGTTACGTCTGTGGCGGCGTGTGCTAACGCGCAGCAGTAAAGGTGCGTCGGCAAAGCGGCTATTATCGGCAATTGAGCCGCAGTTTCAAAGGCGTGTTGCTAAACAAGTGCCAAGAGATAAGCGCTAAGCGAGGGTTTGTGGGTCGATATCAATCGACCAGCGTACCTTGCGGGCCTCTCGATTGGCTTCAAGCCACTGCACCAGCCAGCTAACGGCCAGGTGTAGTTGGCTGCGTTTATCGGCTGCCAGCATAACGTGTAAATGGTAGCGGTTCTGGCGTCTTTCCATCGGTGCGGGCACAGGTCCCAGGCAGCGGGTGGCTACGCCGGTCTCTTTTAACCATTGGCGCAGGGCTTGGGCGGCCTGCTGCGCCATGGCCAAAGCGGCCTCCTCTTTGGGGCTTTCGATGCGTAGCAGCGCCATAAAACAGAACGGGGGCAGCTGGGAAATGCGCCTTTCTTCCAGCATATTGCGCGCGAGGGCCCCGTAGCCATGTTCAGCCAATTGGCCCAAGCGAGGGTCGTCGGGGTGTAGGGTTTGCACCAGCACTCGGCCTGGGTGGGCGGCGCGACCGGCACGGCCCGCTACCTGTTCAAGTAGTTGGGCGTTGTGCTCCAGAGCGCGAAAATCGGCGGCGTAGAGGCCGCCGTCGGCATTGACGACCACGACAAGTGTGACGTGGGGTAGGTGGTGCCCTTTGGCGAGCATTTGAGTACCGACCAACACGCAGGGTTCGCCGCGCTGAATCTCTTTGAGTACCTGTTCAAAACTGTCCCTGCGCCTAGTACTGTCGCGATCGATGCGGTGGATAGTGGTTTTCGGGAACAGCGTTTGCAGCGTTTCTTCAGTGCGTTCTGTACCACTACCCAAGGCGCGCAGATCGCCGCTGCCACACTCGGGGCAAGCGTCCGGTAGGGCGCGGCGGCTATCGCAGTGGTGGCAAGCCAGTAGGGGAGGCTGGCGGTGTAGCGTCATGCGTGCGTCGCACTGGCCACACTCTGCCATCCAGCCGCAGGCGTGGCAGGCAAGTGTCGGTGCAAAGCCGCGCCGGTTGATAAAAATCAGCACCTGCTTGCCAGTGCTCAAGGTGCTTTTAATCGCTTTGATGGCACCGGGTAACAGGCCGCCCTGGCGGCGTTGGTGGCGTAGATCAATCAGCTCCAGCTTGGCTGGCGGGTGCTGGCTGGGGCGCTGGGTCAGGCGTAGGTGGCGGTAAGCGCCGCTAAGCGCCTGGTGCAGACTCTCCAGGGAGGGTGTGGCACTGCCCATCAGTAGCGGGATTTTATGGTAGTGGGCCCGGGCCACGGCTAAATCGCGGGCGTGGTAGCGCAAACCGTCGTGCTGTTTGTAGGAGCCGTCGTGCTCTTCATCGACAATAATCGCGCCGGGGTTGGTCAGCGGGGTGAAAATCGCCGAGCGGGTGCCGATGATAATGAGCGCCCGGCCGCTGGCGGCGGCTTCCCACACATCTAGCCGTTCGGGGTCGGTGAGGCTTGAGTGCAGCGCCACCACGGGCACCCGGAAGCGGCTTCTAAAGCGGGCGAGTGTCTGTGGGGTTAAGCCAATTTCCGGTACCAGTACCAGCGACTGCTTGCCCTTGGCGGCGACGGCTTCAATAAGCTGCAGGTAGACTTCTGTTTTGCCGCTGCCGGTGACACCCTCGAGTAAGCAGGGGTGATAGCCATCGAGTTTTTCATGCAGTGTGGCCAGCGCCGTCGCCTGTTCACGGTTAAGCGGCAGGGCCGGTGTTGCCAGTAAGTTGCCGCTGGGTGGCGTTGGGGCAGTGAGGATGTGTTCCTGGCTGGATGCGAGGCCTTTCTTCTCCAGCGCTAATAGCTGGTCGCGGGCAAAGCCGTGGGCGCTAACCGCACGGCCAGGCAACCCATGAGGGTGTTGGCGCAGCAGCGCATACAGCTCGGCTTGCTTGGGCGCTCGGCTGAGTATTTCTTCTGCGCCTTCGCCTTGGGCAAGCCAGAGAGTCTGGGTGCGCCCAGCCATGGGGTGCCCCTGGCGTAGCCGTGCAGGCATGGCGTGGTGCAGGGTGTCGCCTAGGCTGTGCTGATAATAACGGGCGGCAAAGCGGCATAGCCATAGCCAATCCTCCGGCAACGGGGCATCATCCAGCGCTTCGCTGATGCTACGCAGTTGGCTGCGCGGAAGGTCGCTGTGGTCAGCCAATTCGACGACCACGCCGACGACTTCGCGACGCCCAAAGGGCACTCGCACTCGCAGCCCCGGCTGCCAGCCACAGGGAGGCGTTTCCCTGGAAGGCAGGTAGTCGAACAGGCGGCGCAGCGGCGAAGGCAGAGCTACCTTGAGCACTTGATCGAGTGCTTGGGAAGGTCTTTGAGACGCTCTTTGAGAGTATGCCTGCGAAGAAAAAGAGTCAGCCAATTGGCCTCCGGCGTTAGTTTTGCTAGAATATGCGACCGCTCTGAATCTTAACGATCTTTATCGCTCTATTGTAAAGGTCTATCGTAACGACAGAGCGGCTAACCGGTTAGTCGTTTTTTCAAACCCGTATGCGGTACCTGGCACGAGATCAGGTGGCGGCATATAGCTTCGTGAGGCTCGAAATGAGACAAGGTATTCACCCGAATTACAACACGGTCACCGCCAGCTGTTCTTGCGGCGCCACTTTCCAGGTAGGTACGACCTCTGGTCAGGACTTCTCCTTGGATGTGTGCTCTAACTGCCACCCGTTCTACACTGGTAAGCAGAAGCAAGCGACCACTGGTGGCCGCGTAGAGCGTTTCAACAAGCGTTTCGGCGCTGCTGTTAAGCGCGGCTAATCCCAGTCGGATAGCCATATCGCCAGCATGCCTGTTCATATCAGGCTATTCCTATAAGGCTATGCTCGCGCAAAACCCACGCCTCGGCGTGGGTTTTTTGTGAGCTGGATATGCTTGCTGCATGAATTTTATGTGAAAAAAATTTCCATAAATTCTGTTATGCAGCAATAAGTAAAGCATTATGAGTAAAGCCTGTTTGCATAAGTTTCTGCAAATAGTGGCTAAAAGTGACGAATGTGAAGATAAAATTCGGTTAAACGAGCGTTTTGTCGTAAGTTGACGGCGCGCTTGAGGCGCTATGGTTTTTTCTATATTCTGAAACGACTTATCTACTTTATGTTAACTGGACTCTGACCATGACGGATGCAAATAAGCAGGCTGCTTTGGATTATCACGCGAAACCGATTCCCGGTAAGCTTTCGGTGGAGTTGACCAAACCCACCGCGACAGCACGGGATTTGGCACTGGCGTATAGTCCAGGCGTGGCTGAGCCAGTACTTGAAATTGCCCGGGATGCGGAAAATGCCTACCGCTATACCGGCAAGGGCAATCTGGTCGCCGTGATTACCGATGGCAGCGCTATTCTGGGTTTGGGTAATCTGGGCCCGCTGGCGAGCAAGCCAGTGATGGAAGGCAAGGGCGTGCTGTTTAAGTGCTTTGCAGGCATCAATTCGGTGGATATCGAAGTGGATGCGGAAAGCCCCCAGGCGTTTATCGATACCGTCGCGCGCATTGCCGATACCTGGGGCGGGATTAACCTTGAAGACATCAAGGCGCCGGAGTGTTTTGAAATTGAGAAAGCACTGGTTGAGCGCTGCAGCATCCCGGTCTTCCACGATGACCAGCACGGCACCGCAATTGTGACAGCGGCCGGTATGCTTAATGCCTTGGATATCGCGGGCAAAAAAATTGAGAACGTCAAGATCGTTTGCATGGGCGCAGGGGCGGCGGCGATTGCCTGCATGCGGTTGCTGGTCTCCTGTGGTGCGAGTAAAGAGAACTTGGTAATGCTGGATCGGCGTGGCGTTATTCATACTGATCGCGAAGGTATCAACGAATATAAGGCTGAATTCGCCCGTGATACCGAGATGCGCACCTTGGACGATGCCATCGACAATGCTGACGTCTTTATCGGCCTGTCAGGCCCGGGGCTGCTGTCCGCTGATCAGGTGAAGAAAATGGCGCCAGATCCGGTGATTTTTGCCTGCACCAATCCGGATCCGGAGATCCATCCTGACGTTGCCCGGGAAGCGCGCCCGGATGTGATCATGGCCACCGGCCGTTCGGACTTCCCGAACCAGGTCAACAACGTGCTGGGCTTCCCGTTTATCTTCCGCGGCGCTTTGGATGTTCGCGCCACGCGCATTAATGAAGAGATGAAGCTGGCCGCGGTGCATGCCTTGAAAGACTTGGCCCGCGAGCCGGTTCCTCAGGAAGTGCTGGACGCCTACGAGCGCACCGAGATGAGTTTTGGCCGCGAGTACATCATTCCCACGCCGGTCGATATTCGCCTGCTGGCGCGGGTTTCCTCGGCGGTGGCGCAAGCCGCGGTTGATTCTGGTGTCGCCCGTAAGCCTTTCCCGGCGCACTACCCGCTGCAGTCAATTAATGATGTTTATGGCGGCTAAGGCACTGCGCCCTGGTTAGTCGATTTACGCCCGCTGCTTAGCGGGCGTAAATGTTTTGAGAGATTATTTATTTAGCTTTGAGAATAGCGTGTTAACCCTTCCTGAGCGGTGGAGGCCACTAAGCGGCCATCGCGGCTGTAAATATGCCCCCGCGCCAGCCCGCGAGCGCCGCCTGTCCAGGGTGAGTCGATGACGTATAACAGCCAATCGTCAAGGCGGGTGTCCTGGTGGAGCCACAGGGCATGGTCAAGGCTGGCAATGCGTAGCTTGGGGTCTCGGTACTCAATGCCATGGGGAATCAGGCTGGTGGTCAGCAGATTGAAGTCAGAGGCGTAAGAGAGCAAGTGGCGGTGCAACGCCGGGTCGTCTGGCAGCGTGCCGGAAAGACGAAACCATAAGCATTGGCCAGCAGGTGTACCGTTGTCGGGGTTGCCGGGTAGATGCACAAACTCAATCGGGTGACCGGGAAAGCGGTCATGCTTGGCCTCGCCGTTCTCGATTAACGCTTCGGGTGTCGGCACATCCGGCATGGTGCGCTGATGGCTAAAGCTCGCCTCAGCGCTTTGAAAGGAGGCGCTGCAGAAGAAGATTGGCCGGCCTTTTTGAATGGCAGTGACACGACGGGTCGTGAAGCTGCCGCCATCGCGGATGGTATCCACTTGGTAGACAACGGGGCGATGTGGGTCACCAGGACGCAGAAAGTAGCCGTGCTGAGAGTGCGGGCGGCGCTCAATGGGCACTGTGCGCGCAGCGGCTGCAAGCGCTTGGCCGAGTACCTGACCACCATAGAGCTGAGGAAAGCCTAGATCCTGACTCTGGCCACGATATAGCGTCTCTTCCAGCGTTTCTAGCTCCAGTAACGCTACCAGTTTGTTCAGCGCGTCTGTCATTCTCGGTATCCTTGCGGCTGTCTCAATCGAATGCTGTCGATGAAAGTGAGTTGCTACGGCAGGGGACAACCCTTTCATACGATCGTTTAGCTACCTTAGCGGAGTTTACGTTTATGCGCAGCGATGAATTTTACATGCACCGGGCGCTTGACCAAGCACACTTGGCCGCTGCGGCAGGTGAGGTGCCCGTGGGGGCGGTTGTCGTCGATGCGCAGGGGGAGATCATAGGCGCTGGCTGCAACGCCCCGGTAGCCAGTTGCGACCCCAGCGGCCATGCGGAAGTTCGTGCGCTGCGCGAGGCGGGGCAGCAGCAGGGGAACTATCGGCTTGAGGGCTGCACGCTGTTTGTCACCTTAGAGCCGTGCATGATGTGCGCAGGGGCGATGATACATGCTCGCCTAGCCCGTTTGGTTTACGGTGCTGCTGAGCCTCGGGCTGGCATGGTTGAATCAAAGGCTAACCTACTGGCGCAGCCGTGGTTCAACCATCAGGTCGCGGTGACTGGCGGTGTATTAGCAGCACCCTCGCAAAAATTACTGAAGCGTTTTTTCACCGCGCGACGCGATCAACTTAGCCAGAAATAGTTAAGAAGTGTTAATCAAGCGGCGGCACAAGTTCGAACAATAGCAGTGGATCATCGTTGACTGACGTTTGTTCTAGTTGGAAAAACTGCTGGCGGCTACGTTCAACATACTCAATCATTTCGTAGTAGCGACGGATATTGCGTACGTATATTACTGGCTCGCCACCACGGGCGTAGCCATGCCGCGTTTGGCTGTGCCATTCACGCTGCTGTAGCAGGGGCAGTGCGGCGCGTACATCCGTCCAGCTGTCGGGGTCACCGCCTCGCATCTCGGCAATCTTACGGGCGTCGTATAAATGCCCTAGCCCCACATTATAGGCAGCCATGGCCATAAAAAGCCGGTCATCACCGGTAATGCTTTCCGGTAGGCGGTCTTTGATGCTGCGCAAATAACGGGCACCGCCATCAATGCTTTGGGCCGGGTCGGTGCGGTCGCTGATGCCCATCTCGCTGGCAGTGGGGTTGGTTAGCATCATTAAACCACGCACCCCGGTCGGCGAGACCGCATCTGGATCCCAGTGCGACTCCTGGTAGCCCACGGCCGCGAGTAGCTTCCAATCAAAACCTGTTTCCTGGGCGGATTGCTGGAATAATCCAGTATAGCGAGGCAGGCGTGCATCCAGATGGTCAAGAAAGGTGCGGGTACCGACATACTCCAAGTAGTCGTCATGACCGAAGTAGCGGCTGACTAGCTGATCTAGCGTGCCGCTCTCCTGCAGGTCTTGGAGGAAGCGATTAGCAGCTTCGAGTAACCCCAAACCGCGACCGCTGGGCACTGCCCATGCCATGGAGAGCGGGTCGCCGAGGATAAAGCCACGCTCAACGTTGGGGAAAAACAGCCGGTTTAACCGAAATTGATGCTCAAAAATAACCGCTGCGTCCAGGGTGCCGTTTTCAACCCGGGCCAGCAGTTCGGCGACCTCCAACTCATGGGACTCTTTCCAGCTTAGGGTGGGGTGGCGTTTCTGGAGATCGCGCAGTGCTTCGCTGGTACCCGCTTCGCTAAGCGTACCAAGCTCCAGGCCGACAAGGTCGCTTGGTTCACTAATACCATTAAGCCCGCGCCGGTATACCACTAGCGGCTGCATCTTGATAATCGGACGGGTGTAGTAAACACCAGAGGGATTAGGCAGCAGGGGTAGCGCTGCCGCGCCCAGGTCGCCGCTCTCACGTACCGCCGGCAGCACGCTTTCAGGGTGATGGCGGGCGTTAAGGTTAAGACTCACCCCTAGATAGTCGGCAAAGCGGTGCATTAGCTCGTACTCAAAGCCGGTAGGGCCCTGGCGACCTTGGTAATAAGTGGTGGGTGTATTACGGGTGTGAACGGTAATAAAATCTTTTGCAGTGATCTGAGTCAGATGCTCGCCGGGAGGAACCAGGGAGAGGGTGGGCACCAGAGTCAGAAGCGTAATCGCTATTAGCGCATAATAAGCGCTGGCACGGGCTACAAAATGTCGGCAAATCAACGTCAGCATGGCGTCTTGTCGGCATGAAACAAGCTGCCACGATACCCAGCCAGGGGCAGGCTGTCACCTTGTTGATTTCGTGTGACGGCTGGTTTCCAGTATCATAGGCGTTTTCCGGTACCACATTATCTGTGTTTTCCGGCACCATAAAAGCACGGCCGCCTAGCGGCCCGGTGATTTCCCTGCTCGAATTTCCCTGCTCTAGAGGCTTCAGGATATGCTCGAACTGCGAGGCGCGCCCGCCCTTTCTGCCTTCCGTCATGCTCGGCTGTTAACGGTGCTGCGTGAACGTGTTCCCGAGGTGGAAGCGCTGTCTGCCCACTATGTTCATTTTATCGATGTTCACTCCCATGAGCGCCGCGAGGAACTGGATGACGCTGCCCGCGAACGTTTGGTGCAGTTACTTGATTACGGTACTCACTCGAGCGTAGAGGTTCCTGAGCGCGCCCAGCGCTTTTTGGTGGTGCCGCGCCTAGGCACCCAGTCGCCCTGGTCATCCAAGGCGACTGATATCGCCCACAACTGCGGCTTGCGCCAAATTAGCCGCATCGAGCGCGGCATCGATTACCGGGTCAGCTTCACCGCGATGCCGGACGAAGAGAGTTTGAGCGCGCTGGCGGCACTGCTACACGACCGTATGACCGAAACCGTGCTAGCCGATGCCTCGGACGCCGCTAAGCTGTTTGCTCAACACGACCCGGCACCGCTGGGCAGTGTGGATATTCTTGAGGGTGGCCGGGATGCGTTGGCAACGGCCAACCAGGCGCTGGGGCTGGCGCTGGCAGAAGATGAAATCGACTATCTTGTCGATGCTTTCAATGAGTTGGGGCGTAACCCCAGCGACGTTGAGCTGATGATGTTTGCTCAGGCCAACTCTGAGCACTGCCGTCACAAAATCTTCAACGCCGATTGGATGATCGACGGCGAGCTGCAGAGCCACTCGCTGTTTAAGATGATCAAGAATACCTTTGCGTCGTCGCCGGACAATGTTCTCTCGGCTTACAGCGACAATGCCGCTGTGATCAAGGGCAGTCAGGCTGGGCGCTTCTTTGCCACGCCGCTGACAGGCGTTGACGACGAGCGCGCACTCTACGCCACTCATCAGGAACCCATTCATATCCTGATGAAGGTAGAGACCCATAACCACCCCACAGCGATTGCCCCTTTCCCAGGCGCGGCGACCGGCTCCGGTGGAGAAATCCGTGACGAAGGTGCTACCGGCATTGGGGGCAAGCCCAAAGCGGGTCTTTCAGGTTTTACGGTTTCCAACCTGCGCATTCCAGAATTCGTACAGCCCTGGGAAGCCTTTGATTACGGCAAGCCAGGGCGTATGGAGTCGGCGCTCAATATTATGCTCGAGGGCCCCATTGGGGGCGCCGCGTTCAACAATGAATTTGGCCGCCCCAATCTAACCGGCTATTTCCGCACCTACGAGCAGGAGTCACTTAACGACGGCGGTATCGAGCGGCGCGGTTTCCATAAGCCGATTATGCTCGCCGGTGGTTATGGCAATATCCGTGCCCACCATGTTCAGAAGGGTGATATCCCTGTCGGCGGCAAGCTGATTGTGATGGGTGGCCCGGCGATGTTGATTGGCCTGGGCGGCGGTGCAGCCTCCAGCATGGCCTCCGGCACTTCCAGTGCCGATTTGGATTTCGCTTCGGTGCAGCGTGAAAACCCTGAGATTGAGCGCCGTGCTCAAGAGGTGATCGACCGCTGCTGGGCGCTGGGGGATCACAACCCGATTCGCTTTATCCACGATGTTGGCGCGGGTGGGCTCTCCAATGCGTTGCCCGAGCTAGTAAAAGATGGCAACCGTGGTGGTCGTTTTGATCTGCGCGCGGTGCCCAACGCCGAGCCGGGTATGAGCCCGCTGGAGATTTGGTGTAATGAGGCCCAGGAGCGTTACGTGCTTGCGGTTGCACCAGAGGATTTGGATACATTTGATGCCCTGTGCAAGCGCGAGCGCTGCCCCTATGCGGTAGTCGGCGAAGCCTTGGAAGAGCACCATCTTGAAGTGCGCGACGGCCATTTTGAGAGTAAGCCGGTTGACCTACCGATGAGCGTGCTATTCGGCAAAGCACCCAAGATGCAGCGCGAATTTGAGCGTCGCAATCCGGAGCTCTCCGGCATGATGCTGGATAATCTTGACCTGCGCGAAGCACTTGATCGCGTACTGCGCTTACCTACCGTGGCCTCCAAAAGCTTCCTGATCACCATTGGTGACCGCTCTATCACCGGCCAGGTGGCTCGCGACCAAATGGTTGGCCCCTGGCAAGTGCCGGTAGCCGATGTAGCGGTGACCACGGCAAGCTTTGATACCCACACCGGTGAAGCCATGGCCATGGGGGAACGTCCCCCGGTAGCCTTGATCAACCCTGCTGCTAGCGCTCGCTTAGCGGTGGCCGAAGCGATTACCAATTTGGCGGCAGCACCGATTGCCAAACTGAGCGATATCAAGCTCTCCGCTAACTGGATGAGCGCGGCGGATCACCCAGGTGAAAATCAGGCGCTTTACGATGCGGTTTATGCGGTAGGTATGGAAATGTGTCCAGCGCTGGGCATTGCGATTCCGGTGGGCAAAGATTCGATGTCGATGCGTACCGCTTGGCAGGATGAGAACGAGCAGGGCGAATACGAAGAGAAGAGCGTGACGTCGCCCCTTTCACTAGTGGTGACCGGTTTTGCTCCGGTGACCAACGCCCTGGCGACGCTCACGCCGCAGATCAACCTGGATCAAGACGAGTCGGATTTGATTTTGGTCGACCTGGGCAACGGTCAGAATCGGTTGGGCGGCTCCGCTTTGGCGCAGGTGTATGGCCAGGTGGGCAATGACTGCCCCGATGTGGACGACCCGGAAGATATCAAAGCGTTCTTCGAAGTCATTCAAGGCCTGAACCGCGACGGCAAGCTGCTGGCGTATCACGATCGTAGCGATGGTGGCCTGCTGGTCACGCTGCTGGAAATGGCCTTTGCTGCCCACGCCGGGCTTGAGATCAAGCTCGACTGGATGATCGACGAGCCAGTGGAGGCGTTGAACGCGCTGTTCTCGGAAGAGCTGGGTGCCGTGATTCAGGTCAATCGTGAACACACTGAAGAAGTGCTGGCGCAGTTTGCCGTGGCGGGTATCGAAACCTGTGGCGTCATCGCCCGCCCGCGTTACGATGACCAGGTGCGCGTCACGCTGTTTGAAGAGCCTTTGCTGGAAACCACTCGTCAGCTTACCCAGCGTACCTGGACAGAAACCAGTTACCGTATGCAGGCGCTGCGCGACAACCCCGAATGCGCCAAGAACGAATACGACAATCTGCTCGATGGCCGCGACCCGGGGCTATCTGCCACGCCCACCTTTGATATTAATGAAGATATCAGCGCGCCTTATGTCAACACAGCTAAGCCTGCCATGGCGGTGCTGCGTGAACAGGGCGTCAATGGCCAGGTAGAAATGGCCTGGGCTTTCGATAAGGCCGGGTTTGAGGCGGTGGATGTGCATATGAGCGACATCCTGGCGGGGCGTGTTTCGCTGGAAGAGTTCAAAGGGCTTGTGGCCTGCGGTGGCTTCTCCTACGGCGACGTGCTTGGTGCTGGCGGTGGCTGGGCCAAGTCGGTGCTGTTTAATGAGCGCGCCCAGGAGCAGTTTGCGGCGTTCTTCGCCCGCGACGATAGTTTCTCGCTGGGCGTATGTAACGGTTGCCAAATGCTCTCGCAGTTGAAATCGCTGATTCCTGGCGCTGAAAACTGGCCGACCTTTGTGCGCAATGAGTCCGAGCAATTTGAGGCCCGCGTTTCCATGGTGCGGGTTGAAAAGAGCCCCTCGATTCTGCTCGCCGGTATGGAGGGCTCAAAACTGCCCATCGCCGTTGCTCATGGTGAAGGGCAGGCGGAGTTCCGAGACAGCGCTCATCTGCGCAGCATGCAATCGAGCAACCAAATTGCTCTGCGCTATATCGATAACTACGGCCAGGCGACCACGCGCTACCCGGCAAATCCCAACGGCTCACCGGCGGGCATTACCGGTCTGACCACGCCGGATGGCCGGGTGACCATTATGATGCCCCACCCTGAGCGCGTTGCTCGGGCGGTTACCAACTCCTGGCGCCCGGCAGAGTGGACTGAAGATGGCGCCTGGCTGCGACTATTCCGCAACGCTCGGGTTTGGCTCAACTGATTCCAGTAATGCTCCAGATAGTGCGTTGGGCATAGCGCCCATGTTAACGGCGGATTTTTTTCCGCCGTTAACAGTTACGCGAGTCGTGACAACAGTTATTAAGAGTGCCGCTCGGGAGCGCTAGCCGGTGTTTTATCAGCCCCTTCGGGTGGCAATCCTAGTTTGGCCTCCAGCGTTTCAAGCTCTAACCGGTAGCGCTCAACGAGGTATTCGAAGCGCCCAAAATCATGTCCGCAATCCATGCAGAACACATGGGCTTTACCACGCCGCGTGGCGGGAAGGCGTTTTAAACGACTGCCGCATTCCGGGCACTCTGGGCTGAAATGGTTGGTTGTCATTGCTCACCTCACTAGTATCTTCTCGCTGATAAACGTTGCGATTTCTGGGATTATTTAAACCATCACTACTACGACGCGACGAAAGTCGTAATAGTTCAATAGCGGGCTAATTAATTTGTCGATACCTAGCTCCTCACTAGCTAACTCACCAACGCCCCAGCTTCGCCCCTATCAGCAGGAAGCGGTCAAGCGCGTGGTGGGCCATTTCCGAGCCTCAAGCGAGCCTGCGCTGGTGGTGCTGCCCACGGGCAGTGGTAAATCCCTGGTGATAGCTGAGCTAGCGCGCTTGGCCCGTGGGCGGGTATTGGTGCTGGCCCATGTGCGTGAGCTGGTGGAGCAGAACCATGCCAAGTACCAGGCTTATGGGCTTGAGGCGGATATTTTTAGCGCCGGTTTAAAGCGCAAAGAGGCGAGTCGCCAAGTGGTATTTGGCTCGGTGCAGTCGGTGGTGCGTAACCTGGAGAGCTTTAACGACGCTAATTTTACCTTGCTGGTCATCGACGAGAGCCATCGTGTATCACTCAACGAAGACGCTAGCTATCGTCAGGTGATTGAGCACCTGCGCCAGCACAATCCACAGCTTAAAATACTCGGCCTCACCGCGACGCCGTACCGTTTGGGGCAGGGGTTTATTTATTACCGCCACCATCACGGCATGGTGCGGGGCAGTGAAGAGAGTTTTTTTCGTGACTGCGTCTTCGAGCAGCCGCTGCGTCTGATGGTGAAGCAGGGCTATCTGGCTGCGCCCAAGCGCCTGGATATGGCGATTGAGGGCTATGACTTCTCCGCACTCAAACCCTCTTCAAACGGTCTGTTCCAAGAGGAAGAGCTGAATCGCGTGGTGGCGGGCAGTCGAGCGACGCCGGGCATTATCGGGCAAATCGTCGAACGTGCGGTTGATCGCCAGGGCGTGATGATTTTTGCCGCCACCGTGGCCCACGCTGAAGAAATTATCGGTTATTTACCTCGAGCAGAGGCGGCTTTAATTACCGGTGCAACACCTTCCCAAGAGCGCACTGCGCTGATCGATGCTTTTAAAGCGCGGAAACTAAAATACCTGGTGAACGTCGCGGTGCTGACCACCGGTTTCGATGCTCCCCACGTGGATTTGATCGCTATTTTGCGGCCTACCGAATCGGTGAGCCTCTACCAGCAGATGGTGGGCAGAGGGCTGCGCCTGTCGCCGGGCAAGAGCGACTGCCTGATTCTGGATTATGCCGGCAACCCCTGGGATATCTTCGCGCCGGAAGTGGGGGAGCCGAAGCCCGATAGTGACAGCGAACCGGTTCAGATAGAGTGCCCCGACTGCGGTCATGCCAATCTTTACTGGGGTAAGCGCGACGGTGATTTAGTGATTGAGCACTTTGGCCGCCGCTGTCAGGGGCTAATTGAAGATGATGAAGGAAAGCGGCGCCAGTGTGAGTTTCGGTTCCGTTTTAAAGTTTGCGAGGAGTGTGGCGCCGAGAATGATATTGCCGCCCGCCGCTGCCACGGCTGCGAAAAACTACTGGTGGACGCGGATGATAAACTCAAGGACGCCCTAAAGCTGAAAGACGCCAAGGTATTGCGGGTAAGCGGTATGCAGCTGGAAGCGACCACTAACGGCCGTGGCCTGCCGCGCTTAAAAGTCACCTATCATGACGAAGATGGCACCCATCTTTCCGAGTGGTACGCGCTGGAAACCCCCGCTCAACGGCGCGCTTTTTATGCCGCCTTTCTGCGCTACCATCTGCGCGCACCGGGAGGTAAATGGCAGCCGCTAAGCGCCGAGGACGTCGTCGCCGAACAGCGCCGCCTACGCCACCCGGATTTTGTCGTAGGCCGCAAAGTGGGGCGCCATTTCCAAATCCGTGACAAGCTGTTTGACTATACTGGCCGCTACCGCAAAGCGGTGGAGGCGGGGTAGTACGCTTGTGCTTACTCTCTAATAGAGCAACGCGAATGCTAACGACTTTGCTAAACTGTTCGCTTGTGCCGATTTCCATTTTCCAAGAGAGCCGACCCGCGTGAGCGAGACGCCAAGCGTTACTGTTGATTTAGCAAGCCCTGATTCCGAACCCACCGAGCCAGTGGCAGCTTCGCTTGGGCGTCTGTTTAATGAGCCGATTACGCAAATGCCGGAGGATTTGTATATTCCCCCGGAAGCACTGCGTGTCTTTTTAGAGACCTTTGAAGGCCCGCTGGATCTGCTGCTCTATCTGATTCGCCGCCAAAACCTGGATATTCTGACCATCAACGTGGCGACCATCACCCACCAGTACATCGAGTACGTGGAGCTGATGAAGGCCATGGAGATCGAGCTGGCGGGGGAATACCTGTTGATGGCCGCTATGCTGGCTGAGATCAAGTCGCGCACCTTGTTGCCCCGCCCGCCGAAGGCTGAGGGCGATGACGAGGAGGATCCCCGCGCTGAGCTTATCCGCCGTCTGCAAGAGTACGAACGCCTTAAAGAGGCAGCAGAGACGCTGGACACATTACCGCGTATGGGGCGTGACTGGTTCAGCGTGCAGGCGGGCTTACCGCCACTGGAATCCCGTGTGATTCACCCCGAGGTGGAATTGGATGAATTGCTCAGCGCGCTCTCCGATATCCTCAAGCGTGCCGAGCTGGTGCAGGCCCACCAGATCAGCCGCGAGGTTCTCTCTACCCGCGAGCGCATGCTCAAGATCATGGAGCAGCTAAGTTACGACGACGCCCATCAGCGCTATACCCCCTTTGAAGCGCTATTTACTTTAGAGGAGGGGCGCGCAGGCGTGGTGGTCACGTTTATGGCGATTCTTGAGCTGGCCAAAGAAGCCATGATTGAAATTGTCCAAAATGCGCCTCTGTCGCCAATTCACGTGCGCGCGCGACGCGCTGCCCTTGCTGACGGCGAGGAGAGCGCTTTTGATGAGGGCGAGATAGAAGATGATGCCTATGGCGAGTCCGCTTTTGAACCTGACGAGGAGACGCCATGAGTAACACCGTCACCGCGTTAGATGACATTGTTTTAGATGATATTGTTGAAGCCGCACTGCTGGCCGCTGGCGAACCCTTGCCCCTTGAGCGGTTGGAGACACTCTTTCTTGAGGGCGAATGCCCCCCGCGCAAAGAGCTTCGTGACGTCCTGGAACGTTTGCAGCAGCGACATTCTGGCGGTGCACTGGAGCTCCTGGAAACGGTCTCAGGCTACCAACTGCGCATTCGTCCGCGGCTTTCCCAGTGGGTGTCGCGGTTATGGGATGAACGCCCCCAGCGCTACTCGCGGGCGCTGCTGGAGACACTGGCATTAATTGCCTATCGGCAGCCGGTTACTCGTGGGGACATTGAGGAAGTGCGCGGTGTCAGCGTGAGTAGTTCCATTATGCGCACCTTGGCTGAGCGCGGCTGGATTCGGGTGGTCGGTCATCGTGATGTGCCTGGCCGACCAGCGGTATACGCCACCACACGCAGCTTTTTAGACGATTTTGGGTTAAAAACCCTCGATGCATTGCCGCCCATGCACACCCTGGCAAGCTGGGATGAAAACGAGATATCTGAAGAACCGGGGATGACGATGGATACTGACATTCAGGAAGAAAATGGCCCCGGTACAGACCATGAAGCACTGGACGAAACGATCAAAACGGTGCAGGATGCGCCACCTCAGAAAGAACAGATAACCTCGGCTGAGATAGCCGACACGCACGCCGAGACGGCGTTAACCCAGCCGCTGAGTTTTGCCGACCTACAGGCTCGGCTCGCGGCACGTGCCAAGCGCCAACAAGATGAGCGCGAAAGCACGGAGACTACCGATGTGAGGTCAGACGACCATGAGTCAGAGTAATAACACCACGCCCCCCACCAGCGAAAAGCTGCAAAAAGTCTTGGCCCGTGCAGGCCTTGGCTCGCGTCGTGAGATGGAAACGGCGATTTCCGCCGGCCGTGTTAAAGTGAATAGCCAGGTGGCTAAGCTGGGCGACCGCGTTGAAGCGCGGGATAAAGTCAGTTTTGATGACCGTCCGGTGGCATTGCGCCCAGAAGAAGAAGTGCCACGCCGGGTGATTATGTATAACAAGCCGGAAGGCGAGCTATGCACCCGTAAGGATCCAGAAGGTCGCCGCACGGTGTTTGACCGCTTGCCGCGCCTGAAAGGCGAACGTTGGATTGCGATCGGTCGCCTGGATATCAACACCAGTGGTTTGCTGCTGTTCACTACCGACGGTGAGCTGGCCAACCGTTTGATGCACCCCTCTACCCAGGTGGAGCGCGAGTACGCGGTTCGCGTGATGGGTGAAGTGAAGCGCGAGCATATCCTGGCCATGGTCGATGGGGTCATGCTTGAAGATGGCCCGGCGCGCTTTACCGATGTTCAGGAGTTTGGTGGCGAAGGCATCAACACCTGGTTCCACGTGGTGATTCTCGAAGGGCGCAACCGTGAAGTGCGTCGTCTTTGGGAATCCCAGGCGCTGACGGTTAGTCGTCTTAAACGCGTGCGCTACGGCAATATCTTCCTCGATAAGCGGGCGAAAGCCGGCGAATGGGTCGAACTTACCCAGGATGAGGTGGATGACTTAGCCACGCTGGCTAACTTGGAAACACGTAAAGTGCCCGCGTTGACACCGGATGAGAAGAATCGCTGGAACCGCGATAAGCACAAGCGTAAGCCGGTACAGGCACTGCGCAAACCGAAAAGCAAGGCTCGCTAAGCGCGGCTTGCAGAGCCCGTTGAACCTCTTGGTGCTCAGTCGTTAGCGGTTAGGCTGATAAGCGTGCCTGTCAGCATTGAGTGACGCCAGCGGGCACGCAAATGGTTCATTATTGTAGAGTGAAAGCGAAAAAACGCTTGCTATCAATAAGGTGTAAGCGTAGGATATGCATCCGTTCAGGCGGGTCGTTAGCTCAGTTGGTAGAGCAGTTGACTTTTAATCAATTGGTCGCAGGTTCGAATCCTGCACGACCCACCATTCAAACGACTGATCAGTTTGAATAAAGTCAGTTTGAATGCAGTGGTGAACGTTTAAAGTATGTGTAGTAACAGTATGTGTAGTAACGCTGGAAAGTGATCAGCACAGCAAGTTTGGGTCGTTAGCTCAGTTGGTAGAGCAGTTGACTTTTAATCAATTGGTCGCAGGTTCGAATCCTGCACGACCCACCAAATTCAACGCCCCTGGCAGTTTAGCTGCCAGGGGCGTTTTGCTATGTGTCTAGAAAGAACTCTATGTGTGACAATCTGTTTGCAGTCAAACGCTATTTCCCGCCAAAATGGTTTAGAATAAATCTGTCTAGAATAGATTTTAAGCGATGGCCATCGCGAGAGACGCAGCGGCTCATCGCTCCAACGAGCGGTGCATGTGCAAGACGCACTGCGCCGTAGCCCAGTGTTTAACAGGGGGATTCCCTGTTCGTCACAGTGGTAGACACAATGACTATTATGACTACTCAAGCGAAGCTTGAGGCCCCGCTACCCACAGCCTACTGCCCGACCCGCATTCCGGCGGAAGATCAGGCACGGGTTGAAGAGATCAAACGACTGTTGAAGGCCCATAACGCCGTTTTGGTCGCACACTACTACACCGATGATGCCATTCAGCAACTGGCGGAAGAGACCGGTGGCTGTGTCGCTGACTCGCTGGAGATGGCACGCTTTGGTGCTCGCCACGAAGCCACCACGCTGGTCGTCGCCGGTGTCCGCTTTATGGGCGAAACCGCCAAGATCCTTTCGCCTGAAAAACGCGTGCTGATGCCCACCTTGGAAGCCACCTGCTCGCTGGATATTGGCTGCCCCGCCGATGAGTTCAGCGCCTTCTGTGATGCCCATCCTGACCGCACCGTAGTGGTGTATGCCAACACCTCTGCAGCCGTTAAGGCGCGGGCAGACTGGGTGGTGACTTCGTCGATTGCAGTCGAGGTGATTGAGCACCTGCAGGCCAAAGGCGAGAAAATTCTCTGGGCGCCCGATAAGCATTTGGGCGGCTATATCCAGAACAAAACCGGCGCCGATATGCTGATGTGGGACGGCGCCTGTATCGTTCATGAAGAGTTTAAGGCCAAGGGTGTTGAAGATCTGAAGCGCATCTATCCAGATGCCGCAGTACTGGTGCATCCCGAATCGCCTGAGCCAGTAGTGAAGCTGGCGGACGTGGCGGGCTCCACCTCGCAGTTGATCAAGGCCGCGAAAGAGCTGCCCAACGATAAGCTGATCGTGGCAACTGATCGTGGCATCTTCTTCAAGATGCAGCAGGCAGTGCCGGATAAAACGCTGTTTGAAGCGCCGACGGCAGGCAACGGCGCCACTTGTCGTAGCTGTGCACACTGCCCCTGGATGGCCATGAACGCGCTGGATAATCTAGCCGGTGCGTTGCGTGAGGGAAGTGGAGAAATTCAGGTGGATGAAGCGCTGCGTCTGCAGGCTTTAAAGCCCCTTGAGCGCATGCTTAACTTCAATGCTTAGCGAGAAAAGATTAACCGAATGTCATTGCGGACAAAGTGAAGCAATCTCAGGGTGACTGCCACCGCTGGTTAAGATTGCCGCGTCGCTGCGCTCCTCGCAATGACATGTGGTGTGTCATTGCGAACGAAGTGAAGCAATCTCGGGGGTACTGCCACCGCTGGCTGAGATTGCCGCGTCGCTGCGCTCCTCGCAATGACATGTGGTGTGTCATTGCGAACGAAGTGAAGTAATCTCGGGGTTACTTGCCACCGCTGGCTGAGATTGCCGCGTCGCTGCGCTCCTAGCAATGACACAGGTTTAGTTAAAATCATCCAGCGCTTCGCGATACTCAATGAAGTCCTCGCGGCGCTGCTCGATTCTTGCCAGCGCCTGCTGATCATTTTCCCGCTCAGCAGCATCCCGAGCGATAGAAAGTTGGCGAATGCCGCGATCGACGCGGCCGGTCAGTTGAAGATACTCTGCGCGGGCTAAGTGCCCCCAGCTATCATGCCCACTGCGCCCGGCGGCTTCGGCCAGCAGGTTAAAGACCTGCGGGTTTTCCAGGTTTTGGGAAGTGATGTCGCGCAGCAGGTCATAGGCCGCCTGCGGGTCGCGCTGGAGCTGTGCTTCGGCCAAGATCAGTTGGGCAGGTAGGTAGTTGGGCATAAAACGTAGCAATTGCTGACTGCGCTGAATGGCCTGATCGTAGCGGCCAGCTTCCAGGGCGACGCTAGCCGAAGAGGCGGGCAGCATGGCAAAGTCGGGATGCTCGTTGGCAAGCCTATCCAGTTGCTCCAGGGCGCTATCGGTTTGGCCGTTGCGAGCATCGATCAGTGCCGCTAAGTAGTCCTGAGCGGCTTGTTCGGCGCCTTCCTGAGCAAGGCGCGAAGCAGCTTGCTGCGGCGTATTAGTGTAAATGCTTAGCAGCGCCCGGGCGCGCATCATGTCGTAGAGGGTGTCGCTGGTATATGCATCGGCAACATTGAGCTGGGCAGCGCGGGCTTGTGCGGCGCTTAAACGATTGTCGGTGACCGGGTGGGTCAGCAGGAACTCGGGTGGGGTATCGCCCTGAAGGCGCGCCATACGCTGCATGGCTGAGAACATGCGCACCATTGCCTCGGGGTCATAGCCTGCATCGGCCATGGCCTGAAGGCCGATGTTATCGGCTTCCTGTTCAAACAGCCGTGAGTAGCTGAGCTGATCCTGGATCAGCGCCGCCTGTGAGCCCATGGCGGCCGCCATTCCAGCGTCGCCGCCGCCACTGGCGGCAATCAGCATACCCGCCAGCATGGCTGCCATGGCGGGCAGTTGGGTCTGAGCCGCGCGGGCACTGCCTCGGGCATAGTGGCGTTGAGAGAGGTGGCCCAGTTCGTGAGCTAGCACCGAGACAAAAGCGCCTTCATCTTCGGCAAACGCGAAAAGTCCTGAATTGATCCCTACTACGCCGCCAGGGACGGCAAAGGCGTTCAATGAAGCGTTATCGACCATGACGGTGATCGTGCGCAGACCGTTAATATCACTATGCGGGGCCAGCCGGGCAATCAGGCTTTGCAAATAATCATTGGTTATGGGGTCTTGCCACTGGGGGGCTTGGGCACGAAACTGGCGCAACCAGGCGCGGCCCAAGCGGTACTCTTCGTTGCTGACAGAGGTAGACGCCGCCCCTAAGCTCGGCAAGCCGTAATCGCTGGAGGCAATGCTTGGTGGGCTAAACAGTAGGCTGCCACAGGCACAAGCAAACGCACATATCCAGCCTGGGTAAGCGATACGAAGGGTTGGCATGGCATCCTCATAAATAATGAATAAGTACAGTGGTCAGGGTATGGCATTGGTGAAGAGTGTGACATTGATAAACACAGGGAAGTGCCGTTAAATCGACTGCCTAGTGAAATCAATCGCTAAAAAGATAGTTTATGTAACAATGCCGTGAGTATGCAGGTCATTTTGAGGGAGTGTATATGTCTGAGCAATCCGAGGGCTTTCAACCCGACACGGTGCTTGACGCTTGCGGGCTGCATTGCCCGCTGCCTTTGCTGAAGGCTAAGCAGGCCTTGGCAGGTTTGGCGGCTGGTCAGTTACTGGAAGTGCGTTCCACCGATGCGGGTTCGTGGCGTGATATGGCGTCGTTTACCGACCAAAGTGCACATACGCTGGAAGGTCGTGAGCAGCGCGACGAGGTGTATGTTTATTGGATTAGAAAAGCTGGGGATGCGCACTCATGACCCTGCGCACGATTTTAAAAAGCTGGGTTGAACGCTATTTCTCGGATGAGGAGGCGCTCATCCTGCTGATAGTACTGGTGGCGGGCTTTGCCGCGATTATCTGGTTTGGACGCATGCTGGCGCCGTTTTTTACTGCACTGGTGATTGCGTTTCTTTTGCAAGGCGTAGTGAGTGCGTTTACCCGGCGAGGGGTACCGCACCTACTAGCGGTCATCCTGGTCTTTTTGGCCTTTATCAGCGTGCTGCTCACTCTGGCGTTTATTCTGATGCCGTTGATCTGGAATCAGCTAGTGGGGCTGGTGCAAGAGACACCGCGGATGTTCGCCAGTGGCCAGGGCTGGTTGGATGAACTGCAGGCGCGCTACCCGAATATTATTACGCCAGATCAGATGCAAAGCTGGATAGGCGTGGCGAGCCGCGAGATTAGCCAGCTAGGCCAGCGCGCCTTAACGCTTTCGCTGGCTTCGCTCGGCAATATTATGTCGCTGATTATTTACCTGGTACTGGTGCCGATCCTGGTGTTCTTTATGCTCAAGGATCGCGACGTGTTGGTCGGTTTTATGCTTTCGCTGCTGCCTCAAAAGCGTACGCTGCTATCGCGTATTTGGCGCGAAATGGACGATCAGATTGCCAACTATATCCGCGGCAAATTTATTGAAATCATCATCGTTGGCACCGTGGCGTTCTTTACCTTTGCGTTCTTTGGCTTACCGTATACAGCGCTGCTAGCGGTGTTGGTCGGCCTTTCTGTGTTAGTGCCTTATATCGGCGCTGCGGTGGCTACACTACCGGTCGCCGCGGTAGCGGGGTTCTATTTTGGTCTTAGTGAAGATTTTGTCTATGTGCTGGTGGCTTATGGCGTGATTCAAGCCCTGGATGGCAACGTATTGGCACCGGTATTGTTCTCTGAGACCAATAATATTCATCCGGTTTCGATTATTGTGGCGGTACTGTTCTTCGGTGGGATTTGGGGCTTCTGGGGGATCTTCTTTGCGATTCCCTTGGCAACACTGCTCAAGGCATTGATTTACGCCTGGCCACGTAGCATGCATGAGCGGGAGGAGCGTCGGAGTATACCAACCACGGCTAGCCAGGAAGCCGAATAGCGCTCACCCACTGCCCGCGCAAGAGATCACTACGGGCAGTGGGCTGAACTGAAATAGAGCCCTGGTTGAGATAGAGCTCCGGTTGAGTTAGTTGGAAGCGTTCAGCTTTTCAGCCGCAGCAAGTACTTCTTCCGCGTGGCCAGGTACTTTAACGCCGCGCCATTCGTTGGCTAGCTTGCCCTCCTTATCAATCAGGAAGGTGCTGCGTTCGATGCCCAGGTGCTCCTTGCCGTACATTTTCTTGAGCTTGATAACATCAAATAGCGTGCAGATGTTTTCGTCCTTATCTGAAATAAGGTCGAAATTAAAATCCTGTTTGGCCTTAAAATTCTCCTGGGCGCGCAAGCCATCTCGAGAAACACCAAGAATGACCGTATTAGCGGCATCGAAGGCGGGTTTGCGGTCACGGAAGTCACCGCCCTCGGTGGTGCAGCCAGGTGTACTGGCTTTGGGATAAAAGTATATGACCACTTGTTTGCCACGCATTTCCGACAGTGTCACGGTGGTATCACCCGTGGCAGTGGCGGAGAAGTCAGCAACGGGTTGACCAATTTCAACAGGCATAAGGCATCCTTTTAAGGGTGGGTGTTAATATTGCTTGTTACGCGTGATTACACGTAAGCCAGCGGCCGTTGTCAAAGCTCAAAACAGGGTGACGACAAACTCACACCGCTTTACGCTGTACAGGCTCGAATCGCCTGAGTACCATTTGGCCTCTGTGCGGTGTCGGCGCTTGATGCAAAATAGCGTGATCGCGCTCGGTTTTGAAAAAAACTCTCGTATTCAAAAACACAGATAGTTGATATCACAATTTGGCTGGTGAGGAATAAACGGATGATCACAGGCAGCATCGTCGCCCTGGCGACGCCTATGAAGGTCAATGGCGACATCGACTGGGAGGCGCTTCGTCGTCTGGTGAACTTCCATCTCGAAAATGGCACTGATGCCATTGTCGCCGCTGGCACCACGGGCGAACCGACTACCATGTCGTTTGCGGAGCACTTTGACGTGATTCGCAGCGTGGTGGAAGAGGTCAATGGCCGTATACCGGTCATAGCCGGTACTGGCTCGAACAACACCACCGAAGCAGTGGAGTTGACCCGCTACGCGAAAGAGGTGGGTGCAGATTACTGTCTGACGGTGGCTCCCTACTACAACAAGCCTACTCAGGAAGGCCTGTTTCAGCACTTCAAGGCCACAGCCGAGGCCAGCGACCTGCCGGTTATTCTTTACAATGTGCCCGGTCGCACCTGCTCGGATATCTACAACGAGACCGTGTTACGCCTGGCCGAAGTCGATAATATTATCGGTTTAAAAGACGCCACGGGGAACCTGGAGCGTGCGGAAGATCTAATCACTCGCCTGAAGGGCAGTGGTTTTATGCTCTACTCCGGTGATGATGCGACCGCCTGCGACTTTATGTTGATGGGTGGTCATGGGGATATCTCCGTCACCGCCAACGTTGCCCCCCGGGCGATGCATGAGCTTTGCTCGGCAGCGGTGGCCGGCGACTCCGATAAGGCGCACCAGATTAATACGCTTTTGATGCCGCTGCATACCAACCTGGGTATAGAGTCGAACCCTATTCCAGTGAAGTGGGCGCTGAACCGTATGGGGTACGCGGATGCGGGTATTCGCTTACCGCTAACCTGGCTGTCGGAAAAGTACCACGCCACGGTGAGCGAAGCGCTGCAGTTGGCGGGTGTCGTAGAGGAGTAGTCCGACGCAATACCCTTTGCTACCCAGCTCGCTTACCGTTGAGCTGGGTACCCGAATTGTTGACTTAAGGTGGCTTGATGAGCTCTGTGCTTGAAATACGTGCGCTTAAATGGGTTCCGCTGGCACTCGCAGCGGCTGTCGCGCTTTCTGGTTGTGCGCGGGATGGTTTTTACCACGACCGTAATTTGGATTACACCGAGGCCGCTCCAGCGCCGCCTTTGGTGCTGCCAGAGACCCGCAACACCCAGCGCTATCGCGATGCGCTGCCGGTTCCTCAAGCCGCCACCCAAGGTGCACGGCTTGACGAAGCAGCAGAGATTCGCCCGCCACAGTCATTGGCGATTGGCAGTGGGATGGAACCTGAGTATGTCGAGCGTCGCGAAGTGGGCGATCAAACCTGGCTAGTAGTGGCCGCCGACACCGGTACGGTCTGGCCGCAGTTGGAAGAGTTTGTACGTAGTCGTCAGTTGGAGGTGCTGCAGAGCAGTGCTTCTCAGGGCGTTATCGTCACGCCCCAGGCGGAAATTCGCCTGCAAAGTGCACTACGCGCAGGCAGTAGCGAAGTTCGCTGCGAACGCGGCGGGCAAACCATGGCGAGCTGCCTCGATGCGTTAGAGAGCCATTTAAGCGCGCGCAGTGCATCTGCCAGTGTCTCTTCTTCCTGGACCGCTCAGCGCCTCACCGGTGAGCAAACGCTGCAAATCCGCCAGCAGGACGACGAGTGGGAAGTGGTGATCCCGCAGCCGGTCGATCGGGTATGGGCAGAGTTGAACCACTATCTTGAGCTGGATTTTGCTCAGGAAGGTCAGCGTGATTTGCTGGCCGTCGACCCTGCCAGTCATGAGTTTATGGTTGAGTACATGACTGAAACCGAGCGCAACCGCAACCCGTTGCAAATCGTCTTCAGCCCGGATGTGCGCAAAATGTCCCAGCAGATTCGTCTTGCCCTGCAGCCTAACGGCGACCAGACGATTCTGCGTGCCATCAATGCCAGCGAGCGGGCATTCAGCGCCGATGATCAGCGCGAGCTGCTTGAGCGTGTCTCCGGCTATTTACGTTAATTTGTTGATCCTTGACCCCTTACGGAGCCCCCATGGAAAAGCGCCAAGAACTCTACGCCGGTAAGGCGAAATCTGTGTACACCACCGACGATCCGGATTTGTTGGTGCTCAATTTTCGTGATGACACCAGCGCCTTCGATGGCAAAAAAGTCGAGTCGCTGGCCCGCAAGGGAATGGTCAATAACATCTTTAACGCCTTCATTATGGAGCGGCTGCAGGAAGCGGGCATCCCCACCCACTTTGAAAAACAGCTCTCCAACACTGAGAGTCTGGTCAAAAAGATGCAGATGATCCCGGTGGAGTGTGTGGTGCGCAATATCGCTGCGGGTGGGTTGGTAAAACGTCTCGGCGTTGAAGAGGGGATTGCACTGACGCCACCCACCTTCGAGTTGTTTCTGAAGAACGACGAGAAGGGCGACCCGATGATCAATGAGTCGCTGGCGGAGACTTTCGGTTGGGCAACGCCTGAGCAGTTAGCCAAGATGAAGGTGCTGACCTTCAAGGTTAACCATATCCTCAAAGCGCTGTTTGCTGAGGGCGATATGCTACTGGTGGATTACAAACTTGAGTTTGGTGTATTCAAAGGCGAGGTGGTGCTGGGGGATGAGTTCTCTCCGGATGGTTGCCGTCTTTGGGACGCCAACACCCGTGAGAAGCTCGATAAAGACCGCTTCCGTCAGGGGTTGGGCGGTGTGATTGAGGCGTATGAGGAAGTTGGCCGCCGTTTGGGCATTACCTTTCCTGCTTAAGCCGGCGCGTCAGATTTATTGCTCGGCGTAAGGTTCGATAGCCATCACCTCCAAGGTGGTGGCTTCGCCATTTTGGCGAGGGCAAAACTTAACGTCCACGTCGCGCAGACGTACGCCGTAAAGACGCTCAGAATCCCTGTCCTTTTGTTTATAGGCGGGCCTGGGGTCTTGGCTGAGTACCTGCTCAATTAATGCCAGCAGTGTGGCGCTGTCGTGGCGCTGAGCAAGCGTATCCAGTGCCGCTTGATGAAAGGTGACGTCCATGAGTGGCGGTGTTTCAGGGGCGAAACCGGCCAGTGCGTTAGGCTCGGATTCGGCCCAGGGCAGGTAGGGTTTGATATCAATCACTGGGGTGCCGCTGACTAAATCGCAGCCCTGGAGCTGCAGCGTAACGCCGTGCTGGGTGTCGATACCGACTAATCTCACCAGTGAGAGCCCCAGGCGGTTAGGGCGGTGGGTGCTGCGACTGGCAAAAACCCCCACCTTTTTATTGCCCCCCAGGCGCGGCGGCCTTACCAGCGGCGACCAGCGCTCGGGGCTTTGATGAAAAATAAAGCTCAGCCACAGGTGGCTGAAGTCTTCCAAACCGCGCACCGCGAGTGGATCGTTGTAGGGCGCAGTGAGTACAAGCCGGGCATCGGCCGCAGGGGCGAGCCCCGGCTGGCGGGGAATACCGAATTTATCGGGGTAGTCGCTAACCACATGACCAATGGGCGTCAGCGTAAAGTGCTCGCTGTTAGGGGCATCGTCCATCACACTGCCTTCTGCTGGGGTTGATTCGCGTAGAATTGATCCAAGTAGTATAAAGCAGGCCAATGGCTTAAGCGTGACCAAATGGGGCGTGATCGAATGTGTCTTGATCAAATGATAGCTGAACAGCTCAGAGGTGACGCATGACCAATACCGAGGAGCAGCAAGCGCCAACCAGTACGCGAATAACCTATCGCGCGGCGCTAGCACGGGATGCCGCCGACCAAGCGGAAGTGTTTTATCACGCTGTTATGCAGGGAGCGGCCACGCATTACACGCTGGATGAGCGGCGTGCGTGGGCCAATGCGTTGCCCCGCGAAGGCAGTGCATGGGGAGTGCGCCAAGCGCTCTACACAACCTTAGTGGCTACCTGTGATGGTCGCTGCGTGGGGTTCCTGGAGTTGGATTTAGTCGCTGGGCGGGTTGAAACACTCTACGTATGGCCCTCATTAGCCGGTCGCGGTATCGGTACCACGCTGCTGGTACATGCCGAACGGCTGCTGCTTGAGCAGGGAAAGGGGCAAATCGAGATAGAGGCGAGTTCAATGCTCTATGAGCGCCTGCTGCGCCGTGGTTGGAAAAACCACGGCGAGGAGTGGGTCGAGCGAAGCGGGGAGCGACTGCTGCGTTATAAACTTTCCAAATCGCTTAATGCTGTCGAAACCTAATCATCAAACGCTATAGCTGCGGGTAATGCGCATGGAAAGATCGATCGAGGCGATGTCCTTGGTCAGTGCGCCGCTCGATATACAGTCAACACCGGTATCGGCAATTGCCCGCAGGGTGGCAGCATCCACATTGCCTGAAGCTTCCAGGGTGGCTCGGCCGCCGTTAATTTCCACGGCAACGTGCAGGTCTTCGATGGCGAAATTGTCGAGCATGACAATATCAGCACCCGCGGCCAATGCCTGATCCAGCTCTTCAAAGGTTTCTACCTCGACTTCCACGGGCAGGTCGTTGGCTAACTTGCGCGCTTGCGCAACCGCCGCTTGAATGCCTCCACAGGCGGCAATATGGTTCTCTTTGATCAAAAACGCGTCCCATAGGCCAATGCGGTGGTTGTGGCCGCCGCCGCAGGTGACCGCATATTTCTGCGCCAAGCGCATGCCGGGCAGCGTTTTACGCGTATCAAGCAGGCGAACGCCGGTGTCTTCAATCAGGTCGACATATGCGCGGGTGGCGGTGGCGGTGGCAGACAGCGTTTGCAATACGTTAAGCGCCGCCCGCTCGCCGGTAAGCAGGACACGGGCGGGGCCCTCCAGGGTTAAGAAACACTGTTCAGCCTCTAGCTTATCGCCGTCAGCGGCGTGCCAGGTCAGGCTTACCCGACTATCCAGGCGGCGAAACAGCTCATCTACCCAGGGTGCGCCACACAGCACTGCGGTTTCACGGGTAATTACGTCGGCGCAGGCCCACTGGTGTTCAGGGATCAATTGCGCGGTAATATCACCTGGGCCAACGTCTTCTGACAGCAAGCGGGCGGCGCTGGCGCGGATTTCTTCAGCAAGAGCGGATTGATAATGCATGGCCGTGAATTCCCTGAACGTCGTCTTCGATGACGTGCATTGTAGTGAAAAACAGCGGTGAAGGTGAAAGAGAACAGAGAAAGAAAGCGCTAACGTAAAGGAGCCCTTGCCAGTGGAAAATAAACAACCCCTTGACGGGTGGTGGGAAAGCGCGCGTAAAGTCGTTTCACCGAACTGTGACCCTCGGCCCACCGGTGAGGTGTCGTTGCTAGTGATTCATGCGATCAGTCTTCCGCCTGGTCAGTTTAGTGGTAATGCTATTGAAGCGCTATTTACCAATCAATTGGCGGTAGACGAACATCCATTTTTCGCCGAAATTGCCCACTTAAGAGTCTCCGCACACCTGCTTATCCGTCGCGATGGTGAGTGCGTGCAGTTTGTTGATACAGATCAGCGTGCTTGGCATGCTGGGCGCTCCAACTGGTGGGATGCTCGCCAGCTAAGCTGGCGAAAGGCGCTCAACGATTTCTCGGTGGGGATTGAACTTGAAGGGGATGACGTTACCCCCTATCGCAAAGCACAGTATGACACTCTGGTGGAAGCAGTGGTGTGGCTAATGGCGCGCAACCCTCAGCTAGATAGCAGTCGTATTACCAGCCATGCCCATGTGGCGCCGCTGCGCAAAACGGATCCTGGTCCGGCGTTTGATTGGGCGTATTTCCAGCAACTGCTGACATCGCGTGTTGAGCGTTAGCGGTTCGATTACGTTTTTCCCTGTGTGCTAAGTATTTCACTAATAACGCAATAAAACGGTAGTTTAATTACATCGGATGACTATTTGGTCGCAATGGCAAATGCTCTATGAATTGCTTATGTTGCAGTGCAATAGTTTGTTTTCGATAGGCTTTTCCGCTGCGACGGAATTGGCAGCGTGGCGACTTTGAGGTATCTTCGCCTATACAAAAGGCTAACTTCTAACAGAATTGTGTAGCTTTACTACATCAATAGTTACGTAGCTTGTTGAATGTAGAGCTAAAACCCCTATCCGGCGTTTAATCACCGGCTGAATGTTGGCGCGTGGTGTAGTGCCACGCCGCCGCCCCAGGCCCTTCAGGGTAGCGGGGATTTTTGTCATTTATCGTCATTCGGAGAGACCTCTATGAGTCTGGAGACAAGAGAAGATCTCGATCCGATCGAAACCACGGAATGGATTGATTCCCTGGAATCGGTATTGGATCGTGAGGGCGAAGATCGTGCCCGCTACCTGATGACCCGCCTGGCGGATCGCCTGCGCCGGGACGGCATGAAGGTGCCCTTCTCGGTGACGACCCCGCACCGTAATACGATCCCGGTTCACCGCGAAGCACCGATGCCTGGCGACCTGTTCATGGAGCGCCGTATCCGCTCCTTGATCCGTTACAACGCCATTGCCCAGGTGATTCGTAATAACCGCGCCAAGCCGGGCCTGGGTGGCCACATTGCCAGTTTTATGTCCTCGGCCACCCTGTATGACGTGGGCTTTAACCACTTCTTCCGCGCGCCTCAGGGCGATTTTGCCGGTGACCTGATTTATATTCAGGGCCACGTAGCACCGGGCATCTACGCACGTTCCTATTTGGAAGGGCGTCTATCGGAAGAGCAGATGGACAGGTTCCGCCAGGAAGTCGATGGCGATGGCCTCTCGTCCTACCCGCACCCGTGGTTAATGCCGGACTACTGGCAGTTCCCCACGGTCTCCATGGGGCTTGGCCCGATTCAGGCTATCTATCAAGCGCACGTGATGAAGTACCTGCATCACCGTGAGCTGAAGGATATGTATGACCGCAAGATCTGGTGCTTCATGGGCGACGGCGAGTGTGACGAGCCGGAATCCCTGGGCGCCATTTCACTGGCCGGTCGCGAAAACCTCGACAACCTGATCTTCGTCATCAACTGCAACCTGCAGCGCCTTGACGGCCCTGTACGCGGCAACTCGCGGGTGATGGACGAATTCGAAGGCGTCTTCCGTGGCGCGGGCTGGAACGTGATCAAGGTCGTCTGGGGGCGTCACTGGGATCCGCTGTTCGAGAAGGATAAGAAAGGCATCCTTCAGAAACGCATGGACGAAGCGGTCGACGGCGAGTACCAGAACTACAAAGCCAACGGCGGCGCTTACACCCGTGAGCACTTCTTTGGCAAATATCCAGAAACCGAGGCGATGGTCAAAGACCTCTCCGACGAAGATATCTGGAAGCTCAACCGCGGTGGCCACGATCCGTTCAAGGTTTACGCGGCGTATAACGAGGCGGTTAACACCTCCAACGGCAAGCCCACGGTCATCCTGGCGCACACCGTTAAAGGTTACGGTATGGGTAGCGGCGATGGCGAAGCGGCCAACGAAGCGCACCAGGTCAAGAGCATGGAGTATGAAGCGCTCAAGACCTTCCGCGATCGCTTCGGTATTCCGTTAACCGACGAGCAGCTCAAAGACGTGCCGTACTACAAGCCGGAAGACGACTCTCCCGAGCTCAAGTACATGCACCTGCAGCGCGAGCGTCTGGGCGGCTACCTACCCAGCCGTCAAAGCGACTTCGAAGCCCTGGAGATCCCCAGCCTCGAAGACAAGACCTTTGCCTCGCAAATGGGCGGCTCGAAAGGGCGTGAAGTCTCGACCACCATGGCGTTTGTGCGGGTGCTTAACGGCCTGGTCAAAGATAAGACGCTGGGCAAGAAGGTGGTGCCGATTATCCCTGACGAAGCGCGTACCTTCGGTATGGAAGGCATGTTCCGTCAGTTGGGTATCTACACCTCGGAAGGTCAGAAGTACGAGCCAGTGGATAAAGGCCAGATCATGTTCTACCGCGAGGATCAGAAAGGTCAGATCCTCGAAGAGGGCATTACCGAAGCGGGCGCCATGTCGGCCTGGATCGCCGCGGCGACCTCCTACAGCAACAACAACGTCACGCTGCTGCCGTTCTACATCTACTACTCGATGTTTGGCTTCCAGCGTATCGGCGATCTGGCCTGGGCGGCGGGTGACCTGCAAGCCCGTGGCTTTATGGTCGGCGGCACCGCAGGGCGCACCACGCTTAACGGCGAAGGTCTGCAGCACCAGGATGGTCACAGCCTGATTCAGGCGTCTACCATCCCCAACTGCCGCAGCTACGACCCGACCTATGCCCATGAAGTCGCCGTGATTCTGCAGGATGGCCTGAAGCGCATGTTCACCGACAAGGAGAACTGCTTCTACTACCTGACGGTGATGAACGAGAACTACGAGCACCCGGCGCTGGAAAACGTGCCCGCCGACGATATCGTCAAAGGCATGTACCTGCTGCGCGAAACCAAAGGTGACAAGGGCCGCGTTCAACTGCTCGGTTCCGGCACTATTCTGCGCGAAGTGGAAGCGGCTGCTGAGTTGCTCGAGAACGATTGGGGCATCGGCGCCGACATCTGGAGCGTGACCAGCTTTAACGAGCTGCGTCGTGAAGCGCTGCTGCTGGATCGTGAAGCCTTCCTGAACCCAGACGCCGAGGCCAACAAGCCTCACGTCACACAGTGCCTGGAAGGGCGCGACGGCCCGGTGATCGCGTCGACCGACTACATGAAGCTGTATGCCGATCAAGTGCGTGCCTGGGTACCGGGTGACTACACTGTACTGGGTACCGATGGCTTTGGCCGTTCAGACACCCGCGAGAAGCTGCGCTACTTCTTCGAAGTAGATCGCTACTTCGTGACCGTGGCGGCGCTACGTGCGCTGGCTGAGCGTGGCGAGATTGATCGCAAGCAGGTTGGTGAAGCGCTTAAGAAGTACGGCATTGATGCCCATAAGCCTAACCCGCTGACTAGCTAAACCGCTGACCGGTGGGCGGTGGCCCACCGGCTCGATCCGATTTGGAAGGAGCGCGACCTTGAGTAGCGAAATCATCAAAGTTCCCGATATCGGCGGCGATACCGATGTCGAAATCATCGAGATTGCGGTGTCAGAAGGCGACGTCATTGAAGCGGAAGACACCCTAATCACGCTGGAATCCGACAAAGCCAGCATGGACGTACCGGCCCCGAAAGGCGGCAAGGTACTCAAAGTGCTGGTCAAAGAAGGCGATAGCGTCTCGGAAGGGGACGATATCGTTGAGCTGGAAGTCGAAGGTGGTGGCGACGAGCAGCAAGAGAAGAAGCAAGAGAGCTCGTCTGACAGCCAGCCTGAAGAGGCCCCAGCGAAGCAAGAGAAACCCAAAGAGCCGTCTCAAGAGCAGAAGCCCGCGGCTAAAAAGTCAGCCGGCGGTAAGCAGACGGTGGATATCAAAGTGCCCGATCTCGGCGGCTCGGACAGCGTCGAAATTATCGAAGTCGCGGTCAGCGAAGGCGATGAGGTTGAGGCCGAAGACACCTTGATCACGTTGGAGTCTGACAAAGCCTCCATGGACGTGCCCAGCCCCCACAGCGGTAAGATCGTCAGCTTTACCGTGAAAGAGGGCGACACGGTGTCTGAAGGCGATGTGATCGGCCAGATGGAGATCGTCGGCGAAGGCGGCGACAGCGAAGACGCATCGGAAGAGAGCTCTTCTCCAGAACCGTCCTCTAGCCAAGCCAGTAGCGAGCCGGAAGAAACGGCTGAAGATGATCAGGAAGAGGCCGCCAGTGGCGAGCCGGAGCGCAAAGAGATTCGCGTACCGGATCTTTCTGGCTCCTCTGACGTGCCGATTATCGAGATCGGCGTAGCGGCGGGTGACGAAGTCAATGAAGAAGACCCGTTGATTACCCTAGAGTCTGATAAAGCCTCTATGGACGTGCCCAGCCCCTACAAAGGCAAGCTTCTTGAGCTGACCGTTAAAGAGGGCGACACCGTCTCTGAAGGCGATGTGATCGGCTATATGGAAGTGGCGGGTGCCAAAAAAGCGGCACCGAAAAAGGCCGCACCAGAAAAAGCCTCGCAGAGCAGTGACGGCAAGGACAGCGCTAAACCGTCTGAATCTCCGGCCGGTACCCCCAGCCCGGAAGCACAGATGGCTGCCCATAAGCCCCGGGATGGCAAGCTGGTGCACGCCGGCCCTGCGGTACGCATGCTGGCTCGTGAACTAGGCGTCGACCTGGGACTCGTTAAACCCAGCGGCCCGAAAGATCGCGTGCTCAAAGAGGACGTACAGTCCTATGTGAAGCAGGCGATTGCCAATCAGGGTAAAGCCCAGCCCGGCGCGGCAGCCGCGGCTACTGGCGGCGCGGGGATTCCGCCCATTCCGGAAGTCGACTTCAGCCAGTTTGGTGAAGTGGAAGAGAAGCCGATGGGGCGTCTGCTCAAGATGGGCGCGACCAACCTGCACCGCAGTTGGCTCAATGTGCCCCATGTCACGCAGTTCGATGAAGCGGACATCACCGAGCTGGAAGCTTTCCGTAAGGCGATGAAAGCAGAGGCTGAAGCCCAGGGCGCCAAACTGACGCCGCTGCCGTTTATGGTCAAGGCCTGCGCCTTTGCGCTGCGTAAATTCCCGCAGTTCAATGTCAGTCTGAAGGGTGACGGTGAAACCCTGGTATGGAAGAACTACGTCCATATCGGTATTGCCGTGGATACGCCTGACGGTCTGATGGTGCCAGTAGTGCGCAACGCCGATAACAAATCCTTGATCGAGATTGCCAAGGAGATGGCGGAGCTAGGCAAGAAAGCCCAGACCAAAAAGCTCAAGCGCGACGAGATGACCGGTGGCTGCTTCACCATTTCGAGCCTCGGTTCGATTGGTGGCACGGCGTTTACACCGATCGTTAACGCGCCGGAAGTGGCCATTCTGGGCGTGTCCAAAGCACAGATGAAGCCGGTTTGGGATGGCAGCGCCTTCCAGCCGCGCCTGATGATGCCGCTGTCGCTCTCCTACGATCACCGTGCGATCAACGGCGCCGATGCGGCACGCTTTACCGCCTTCCTGGCCGATGTGCTCACCGACATTCGTCGCTTACTGCTGTAATTGGTAGCGATGTGCTTTCACAAGCGGCGCCCCTAGGGGCGCCGCTTGTGTTTACTAAACGTAAATGCTGCCTAAACCTCTCGCAGGGCGACCAAAGTGGTAGATTTAGGGCATTTGGCTGTTTTAATTTAAAAAAATTGAAACAAAAGCGGGTTTCTCAGGCTTTTGGGGAGTTGTGTCGCTTGAGAGGCGCGGTTATTGTCAGTTAACAGAATTCACATACTCATTTTTCGAACTCTTTTTTCATACCAAGAACTTCAAGGAGCAGTGCCATGCGTTTAATCCTGTTGGGTGCCCCCGGCGCGGGGAAGGGGACTCAAGCTCAGTTTATTTGTGAGCAATTTAAGATTCCTCAGATTTCCACCGGGGATATGCTGCGCACGGCCATTAAAGATGGCACTGAGCTGGGCCTGAAAGTAAAAGAGATCATGAACAGCGGTGGCTTGGTGTCTGACGATATCATTATTGACCTGGTCAAAGAGCGCATCAGCCAGCCCGACTGCGAAAACGGCTTTCTGTTCGATGGTTTCCCACGCACGATCCCCCAGGCCGACGCCATGAAAGAGGGCGGCGTTAAGCTGGATCACGTGGTGGAAATTGCCGTACCCGATGAAGAGATCGTCAGTCGTTTGGCGGGACGCCGTGTGCATCAGGCATCGGGCCGGGTTTATCACGTTGAGCACAATCCGCCCAAAGAGCCAGGCAAGGATGATGTGACCGGTGAAATGCTTATTCAGCGTGAAGACGACCAAGAGTCCACGGTGCGTAATCGCCTATCCGTTTACCACGATCAAACGGCCCCGCTGGTCGATTACTATCAGCAGTGGGCCAAGCAGGATCCCCAGAGCGCGCCCCAGTACCACCGTATTGAAGGCGTTGGCAGCGTGACGGATATTACCCGCCAGGTTAAAGAAGCCCTTAGTTGATAAGAACCTTCAACTGATATAGAGCCTTCAGCTAACAACAGCGTTTTACGCCTTTGCCGATGGCCCGCTTAAAGCGGGCCATCGTCGTATTAGCATGACAAAGGTATAATGCCGCAACCTTTCTTTCGAGTGGCTACTTGCTATGCCGTTACATCTGCTTGCCCTGGACGCCTCTTCAAGCGCTTGTTCTGCAGCCTTACTGCGCCAGGGCGATTCGGGCACTGAGTGCCTGGCGCGCTTCGAGATGACGCCTCGCGCCCATACCCGTCGGTTGTTACCTATGGTGGACGAAGTGCTTGCCGAAGCGCAGGTAACCCCTTCCCAGCTTGATGCCGTAGCGTTTGGCCGAGGGCCGGGTTCGTTTACCGGACTGCGTATCGCGGCGGGGGCAGCCCAGGGGTTGGCGTTTGGTTTGGACTGCCCGTTGCTGGGGGTGTCTACTTTGGAGGCGCTGGCCCTTCAGGCCCATCGCCGCTATCACCTCCGCCACGTGGTGACTGCCTTAGATGCCCGCATGGGCGAGGTATACGCCGCGACGTGGCACTGCCTTAAAGATACCATCACACCGATGAGCGCCGAGGCGGTGCAGGCCCCTGAAGCACTTCGCCTGCCAGGCGACGAAACCGACTGGGTAGGTGTAGGCAGCGGCTTTACGCTGTGGGAGCGCTTCACTGTCGATTTGCAGTTGAGCATGCCTCAGCATTTGGATGATTTAGAGCCCCGCGCCGAAGAGATGGCGTGGCTGGCGGCGCGTGATTTTGCCGCTGGGTTGGGGCAGGCCGCGCACTTGGTTCAGCCGGTTTATCTGCGCAACGACGTTGCCTGGAAAAAGCCCGCATGAGCGATGTTGAGGCCGATGTTGAGAGCATCGTTCTGCCTGACGGCCTGCGCTTGGTGCAGGGCGATGAGGGGTTGGCGCTGGTCGGTGATGAAAAACGCTACGGCAAGCCGCTCAGCGTTGATTTTGTGGCGGGCAAAGCGGCCCATCGGCGCCGCTTTGGTGGTGGGCGTGGTCAGCTGGTCGCAAAGGCCTGTGGGCTTTCCAAGGGCGTGACGCCCTGCATCGTTGATGCTACGGCAGGGTTGGGGCGGGATGCGTTTGTATTGGCCAGCCTAGGTGCCCAGGTGTTGTTAATTGAGCGGGTTGCAGCGATTGCAGCGCTGCTGGAGGATGGCCTGAAACGTGCCTCCAGGCATAGCGATACAGTGGATATTGTTGCCCGCATGACACTGCGTCATGGGGATGCGGCTCAATCCCTGGCTGAACTGGTTGCCAGTGCTCACTTTTCACCGCAGGTGATACACCTGGATCCGATGTTTCCCCATCGTGAGAAATCAGCGTTGGTGAAAAAAGAGATGCGTCTGTTCCGCGAGTTGGCTGGTGATGATAACGATGCCCCGCGATTACTAGAAGCGGCGTTGGATGTGGCCACTCATCGCGTGGTGGTTAAGCGCCCCCGTAAGGCGCCGCCTATTGCGGGGCCAGTGCCGCAACATACCCTTGAGGGTAAAACCAGCCGCTACGATCTGTATGTACATCGCTCATTAGCACGGTAGCTCGTTAGTGTACTTATCAGTGGCTAAGCAAGGAGCACCCATGCAGAACGCGTGGCGAGAAGGTAATCGATTTACGCTGCTGCCGGAGGCCTCACGCTTTCTGCCCGCTATGTTTGAAGCGGTGCATAATGCGCGGCACTATGTGCTGGTAGAGCTCTACTTGATGGAATCAGGGGAGCTTGCAGATCAAGTCATTGAGGTATTGACTGATGCAGCGCAGCGCGGTGTTCGCGTCTGTTTACTGCTGGATGGCTATGGCTCGATGGGTCTCTCCGGGAGTGATCGCCAGCGCCTGAAGCAGGGCGATGTTCAGCTGCGCTTTTTTAACCCCATCGGTTTCCACTCTTTAGCGCTGAACCTGAGCCGTGACCATCGCAAAATAATGGTTATTGACGGCGAGCTGGCGTTCACCGGTGGCTTTGGCGCGGTGGATGAGTTTTTGAATGCCTGGTACGAAATTGCCCTGCGTATTGAAGGGCCGGTGGTGGCCGATTGGGAACTGCTGTTTCGGCGCCTATGGCATTCGCGGCTGACCCGCGTCGAGAAGGGCGATAGACGCGTGGCGGCTCTCCCAGAGCGTCGTGAGCCTCAGGCGCTTACCAATGGCGTGCCTGGGCGGGCGATGTCGGCGCGTGGCTATCGTTATCAAGCGATTCGCCACTCATTGCATTATCGGGTCAGCCAGGTAAATGAACGACTCTGGTTATGCACACCCTATTTTGTGCCCACCTTTGCCCTGCGTCGGCGTTTGGTTCGGGCGGCTCGCAGAGGGATAGACGTACGCTTACTGCTACCGGGGGCAAAGCATGATCATCCCAGCGTTCGCTTTGCCGGTCAGCGCTTTTATCACACCATGCTCAAGGCTGGGGTGCGCATTTTTGAGTTTCAGCCGACCTTTATCCACGCCAAATTTGTGCTCGCCGATGAGTGGGTGAGCATTGGTTCGTGTAACTTTGACCACTGGAATCTGCACTGGAACCTAGAGGCAAACCAGGAAGCAATGGATCCGAAGCTCGCGGCGGACGTGCGCGAACTGTTCGAGCGAAACTTTGCCGCCAGCCAGGAGGTAGACGCCGCGGCCTGGGCGGCGCGCCCCTGGAGGCAGCGCGCCCGTGAGTGGATCTATGGCGTGCTGGATGCCGTTGTAACGCGACTTAAATAAGAGTAACGCGACTTAAATAGTGTCTACGCTAACTACTTAGCCTAAGCACCTAGCGCTTTTTACCTTTTGCAGGCGTTTTTTTACGCGGTTTGGGTTTGGGCGTTTCCGGTGGCACGCGGTAATGCAGGTAAAGATCCAAAACCAGTTCCGGCAACTGCACTACCAGCGACTCCTGGCGTTCTTGATCTTTAGCCAGCTCGGCCAAGTCCGGCTCATCGTCGAACAGCCCGGAGAGCAGCATAAACGGCAGCAGCAGGGCGGCTGCGGCCTCTTCATCGTCCTGGAACCAAGCGCTCTCGTCGCTGAAGACGCCTTCCATAAAGCCCGCACACCAGTCGCCTATGGGGGTTTCCTCGGCGGGTTCTCCTCCCAACGTTAGTTCAAACGGCAGTTCCGGTAAGCCGCCTTGCTCGAGTACCGCCACCGCGTTGTCGCGTAACAGTGTGAGCAGGGTAATAATCTCATCACGCTCGGCGTCATCGGCGTAGCGAGGCTCACCCTGAAACAGCTCAGTCAGCCACTGGGTCGCCGGTACTTCGCTGGGTGCCACGGCAAGGGCCACTAAAAAGCCATGGGTGGAAATAAGATCCAGGGCGTCTTCATCGACTTGATCCGAGTCAAGGAAGTCGTCCAATCTATCCAACTGCTCATCCTCGAGCAGTGGCTGCGGTGGCGTGTTCGTTTCAGGCGTATCGCTGCGCTCTGCCATGAGTAAAGCCTCGTTAATACAAACGTTCATCAATGGTTACCTATAACGGCTAGTTTATCACTAATGAAGACGTCACCACTGCCTCCTTGGCCTGCCACTGAATTGGCGGCTATGTCGGAAACAGAGTTGCATCAGGCCGCGCGAGTTCGCGTCGAACAAGCGTGGCAGCGCTGCTGTGAAGTGTGCCCAGCGCTGCCAGCCCCAAATGTGTGGTTTAACCTGCGCGGCGCTTCGGCCGGCCAGGCGCATCTTGGCCACGGCGGGTTACGCTTGAACCCGGTGTTACTGAGAGAGAACCGCACGGCGTTTTTTGATGAGGTGATTCCCCACGAAATGGCTCACTGGCTGGTGTTTCATTTGGACAACGGCCCGCGTTTAAAACCCCACGGCCGCGAGTGGAAAACGGTCATGCGCGACCTTTTTGGTTTAGTTCCCAGTGTTACCCATCGGTTTGATATTAAGCAGGCGCAGTCCGCACCTTATCGTTACCAATGCGATTGCCGCTTTCATCAATTTACCCCAAGACGTCATGCTTTAGTGGTAAACGGGCGTCATTATCGTTGCCGACACTGCGCTAAGACCTTGGTCTACAGGCCGGAAGTCGTCTCGTGATTTGTTTATAAATGTTTGTTTTTTAAATAAAAAATGATAATACCAATGTCTAAAGGGAAGCCTGCGCGAGGAGGTTTATGCTAGGGGAACATTAATGGCAGCCGATACGCCCGATAATGGTCAATAAGCCCATAAATAATCGTATCGACTACAGTTTCTTAGAGAGTGCATTTTCACGGACAGAGGCAATTTTATGAGCGATCAACAGAAGGTCTATCCGGTGCGCGATGATTTCGCCGCCAATGCCTGGGCCGATAAAGCCAAATATGAGGCCATGTACCAGCAGTCGATAGACGACCCGGAAGGCTTCTGGGCTGAGCAAGCCAAACGCCTCGACTGGATTAAAGCGCCCAGCAAAATTAAAAACACCTCCTTTGCGCGTGACAATGTCGATATTCGTTGGTTTGAGGATGGCCTGCTTAACGTCAGCGCCAACTGCCTTGACCGCCATCTGGATAAGCGCGGTGACCAGACAGCGATCATTTGGGAAGGCGACAACCCCGATGAGTCCAAACACATTACTTATCGCGAACTCTATGCACGCACGAACCAGCTAGCCAACGCGCTGAAAGAGCTGGGTATCGGTAAAGGCGATACCGTTACGCTGTATATGCCGATGATTCCCGAAGCCGCCATGGCGATGCTGGCCTGTTCGCGCATCGGGGCCGTTCACTCGGTTGTCTTTGGTGGCTTCTCGCCGGACGCCGTTGCCCAGCGGGTTATTGGCGCCGACTCCAAGCTGGTGATTACCGCTGATGAGTCGGTGCGCGGTGGTAAGCACGTACCGCTGAAAGAGAACGTGGACGCCGCGCTGACCCGTGACGGCACTGATGTGTGCAAAAACGTCCTGGTGGTGAAGCGCACCGGCGGTGAGATCGAGTGGAAAGAGGGTCGCGATGTCTGGTTTGACGAGCTGGTCGACAAGCAGTCCAACGAGTGTGAACCGGAAGCCATGGGCGCCGAAGACCCGCTATTCATTCTCTACACCTCGGGTTCTACCGGTGCGCCTAAAGGCTTGAAGCACACCACCGGCGGCTACCTGACCTACGCCGCCATGACCCACCAGTACGTGTTTGACTATCAAGAGGGTGAAATCTACTGGTGCACCGCGGACGTTGGCTGGGTTACCGGGCACAGCTATATCGTTTATGGCCCCTTGGCCAACGGTGCGACTACCCTGATGTTTGAGGGTGTTCCCAGCTATCCCACCCATGGCCGTATGGGTGATATCGTTGATAAGCACAACGTTAATATTCTCTATACTGCGCCCACCGCGGTGCGTGCTCTGATGGCCCATGGCGAAAACGTCATGGACTCCAGCAAGCGCGATAGCCTGCGGCTGTTGGGCTCCGTGGGCGAACCGATTAACCCGGAAGCCTGGGAGTGGTTCTACCGCGTTATCGGCAACGAAAAATGCCCGATTGTGGATACCTGGTGGCAAACCGAAACCGGCGGCATCATGATTGCGCCGCTGCCGGGCGCTACGCCGCTTAAACCTGGCTCTGCGACCGTACCGTTCTTCGGTGTGAAGCCCGCGCTGGTCGATAACGAAGGCAATAAATTGGAAGGCGCCACTGAAGGCAACCTGGTGATCCTTGACGCCTGGCCGGGTCAGGCGCGCTCTATTTGGGGTGACCACGAGCGCTATGTTCAGACTTACTTCTCGACCTACGACGGTATGTACTTCACGGGTGACGGCTGTCGCCGCGATGAGGATGGCTACTACTGGATCACCGGGCGTGTGGACGACGTGCTGAACGTGTCGGGTCACCGCATGGGCACCGCCGAGATTGAGTCCTCTCTGGTAGCGCACAGCGCCGTTGCAGAAGCAGCCGTTGTTGGTTTCCCGCACGATATTAAGGGACAAGGCATCTATATCTATGTCACCCTGAGTGACGGTATCGAGGCGACAGACGAACTCAAAAAAGAGCTGACCCAGTGGGTGCGCAAAGATATTGGCCCGATTGCTTCTCCGGATGTCATCCAGTGGGCGCCAGGTTTGCCGAAAACCCGCTCGGGTAAAATCATGCGCCGCATTTTGCGCAAGATTGCCGCCAATGAGTGTGATGGTTTGGGTGATACCAGTACGCTGGCCGACCCGTCGGTGGTCGATGAGCTGATTGAGCATCGCGCCAACCAATAATGGCGACAACGCGATAGGCTGTTTAGCCCAATAGAGCTTGTGTGCCGACTCAAAGCCGTGCCGACCTGAGTAGGTCGGCACGGTTGTGTTTATAGAGGCGCGTTTATAGATAAGCGTTTATGGACACGTGTTTCGCTTGTGTGAACGATCTATTATAAATTGTGCATGTGATGCTTGGGCATGATGAAGCCCATGGGGTACCATGCTTCACAACCGTAAGAGCCTAGCGTCGCGGCGGCAGACAACCCCGCTGCTCGAGGAACCGGAGGAATATCCATGGCAGTAGCTCATAAGTTTATCGTCGCTGACGATCACCCGCTGTTTCGTGCAGCGCTGACCCAAGCGTTACGCCAGTTGGCCCCCCAGGCGGAAATTGTCGAAGCGGACACCATGGAAGCCACCACTGACGTGGTGAATCGCCACCCAGATGCCGATTTGATTCTGCTGGATCTGCATATGCCGGGAGCCCATGGCTTCTCTGGTTTGATCCAACTGCGTGGTCAAATGCCTGATATCCCCGTTGCGGTAGTGTCTGGTAGTGATGAACCCTACGTGGTTCGTCGTGCTATTGACTACGGCGCGTCGGGTTTTATCCCTAAATCATCGTCTCTACAACTAATTGCTGAAGCCGTCGGCGAAATTCTGCAGGGCGAGGTGTGGTTACCTGAGGCGTTGGCCAACGTGCTGGAAGAGACCAGCGAAGAAGAGTCGCGTTTTGCCGAGGCGATTGCTTCGCTAACGCCCCAGCAATTCCGCGTCTTGAATATGCTGACCGAAGGCCTGCTGAATAAACAGATTGCTTATGAACTGAGCGTCTCTGAAGCCACGATCAAAGCCCACGTGACCGCGATTCTACGCAAGCTGGGCGTACACTCACGTACCCAGGCGGTTATCGCGGCTCAGAAGCTTGAAGTCGAGCCGCCGAAAGTCGTTTCCTAAGCAAGTAGCAAGCAACGACTGTGTTAACCGCGGCGCGCTTAGCGCGCCGCCCGATTGGCCTGCAACGTGCGCGTCAATAGTGCCCGTAGTGCCGCCGGTTTAACGGGCTTCAGCAGCAGTTGATAACCCGCCCGCTTGATCTCTTCAGCCACCGCTTCGGTACGGTCAGCGGTAATCACAATCCCTGGTACCGCCCCCTCAAAACGTTCGCTGAGTGCTTCCAGCGCCATTAAGCCGGTGACTTCGTTATCCAGGTGGTAGTCCGCCAGAATAGCGTCAGGGTCGCCATCCATATTGCGTAGGATCGATTTGGCCCCGCCGATACTGGTGGCGGTAAACACCTCGCAGCCCCAGCCGCTAAGCATGGCGGTCATGCCTTCCAGAATCAGTGTCTCGTTGTCGATGCATACAATCCGCGTACCGCTCAGCTTATGGCTGCCGCGCCGTGCATGCGGCTCAAGCTCGGTGCTGGTTGACTCGTGGGCGGTGACAATCGGTACGCTAACCGAGAAAACCGCGCCTTTGCCTACCGTCGAGCGTACCTTGATAGGATGATCCAGCACCCGGCTCATACGGTCGGCAATGGAGAGCCCTAGCCCCAGCCCTTTCTCGCTCTCTTTGTGGCGGGAGACCTGATCCAATCGGCGGAATTCCTGAAAAATTTCGCTCAATTTAGACTCGGGAATGCCGGGGCCGCTGTCCCACACTTCAATAGAGAGCCAGCCATTTTGGCGACGGCAGCCCAACAGCACGCGCCCCTCTTGAGTGTAGCGAATCGCATTGGATAAGAAGTTTTGCACGATACGGCGCAGCATTTGAGGATCTGAGTCGACCCAAAGCTGGGTAGGCACGACTTCTAAGTCCAGCCCGCGATCATCCGCCATCACCTCAAATTCGGCGCGTAACGGGCGGAAGATATCCGCTAGGGCAAAGTGACTGCGGCGGGGCGTTAGGGCGCCTGCGTCCAGCTTGGAGATATCCAGCAGGGTGCTTAGCAGTTCCTCCGCGGCCTGCAGCGAGTTATCGATATGGCCAACGATGCGCTGGGTGTCGGTCGTAGTCACGTTCTGCATCAGCGCGGAGGTAAATAGCCGTGCCGCGTTAAGCGGCTGCAGCAAGTCGTGGCTGGCCGCGGCCAAAAAGCGCGTTTTGGAAGCGTTGGCATCTTCTGCGAGCTGCTTAGCCTGGCGCAGGGCGAGCTCTGCCTCGGCGCGTACCCGGTTCTCCTGGCGCAACGCCGCGTTGGCTTCAGAGAGCGCCTGGGTACGCTCACGCACGCGCTCTTCCAGGGTTTCATTGGTCTCTTTAAGGGCAATTTCAGCCTGACGGCGTTCGGTAATATCCTGATAGAGCGCAAAGAAGCCCAGGATCGCCTGGCTGTCACCAAAGTGCGGCGTGTAAGTGACCAGCATATAGCGCATGGCTTCATTCACCCGCAGCGAGACTTCAAAGCTGACCCGTTCGCCGTTCAAGGCTCGTGCGACCCATGGCGCGCGCTCCTCCGCCTGCTTAATTGGCAGCACGTCTTCAAAGCGGCGACCAATGACTGCGTTGCGGTCAATATTGAACGCCTGCTCGTAGGCTCGGTTGGTAAATAGGTAGCGGCACTCTTTGTCGAAGTAGGCAATCAACGCGGGCACGTTATCGGTATAGATACGGATATTGTTTTCCGAGCGAATCAGCGCCTCTTCGATGCGCTTTTGCTGGGTAATATCCTGGTAGGTATACACAAAACCGCCGCCAGGCATTGGGTTGCCCTGCACTTCCAGCACGCTGCCGTCCTGGCGGTAGCGCACATAGCGGTGGGGTTGGCCTTCGCGAATATTGTCAAGCAGTAGCTGCACGTGCTCTTCCGGGTCACCCGGACCATACTCGCCGTTGTGGGCGTTATAGCGAAAGATACGGTCTATGGGGGCGCCAACGCGAATCAGGTGGTCAGGGAAGCGGAAAAGCTCAAGGTAGCGCTGGTTCCACACCACCAGGCGAAGGTTCTGATCGACCACGCTGATGCCCTGGTTAATGTTTTCAATGGTGGCCTGGAGCAGCGCCCGGTTGAACTCCAGCACTTGGGAGGCTTCATCGACAATCGAAATCACATCCGAGATGCCGATACCGCGCCCCTGAAGTGCCGAGTTGACCACGATGCGTGCCGATGAAGCGCCAAGCACTGAAGCCAGAAAGCGTTCAGTGAACTGAATAATATCGATTGAGGCGCGAGTGCCGTCGTCCAGCGGTTTACCCACCCGGCGGGCGTAGTCTTCAAAGGCGCGATCGACCTGGCCCGCGCCTAGAAAACGTTCACAAAGGACTTTTAAATCGCCCACGGTGGTCGCCCCGGTCCAGGGGCGGTTGACCGAGGTCTGGCGTGTTTCCACGCTATCCACGAACAGTGAGGCCTGAATACGCTCGACCACTCGCTGTGAGGTAACTTGGGAAACGAAAATGTAGCAGAACAGGTTTACCCCGAGTGACAGCATCACTCCGTGGGTAAAGCTGTCACCTAAGTTGAGGCCGAATAGCGTCGTGGGCGATAGCCAATTGAGCCCCAACGGGCCGCCGTCAAGCCAGCCAGTCGGCAGCACACCAGCATTGATCATCGCGGGCATAAGCAGGCTATAGGCCCAGATGGCGAAGCCCGCATTCATACCGACAATCACCCCAAGCCGGTTGCCGCGCTTCCAGTAGAGGCCGCCAATCAGCGCTGGGGCAAATTGCGAGGCAGCGGCAAACGAGAGCATGCCAATCGAGGCCAGCGAGGTAAATTCGGCAATCAGCTGGTAGAAGCCGTAGGCCATGGCCAGTACGGCAACAATGGTTAAACGCCGCGCACGTAGCACCAAGCGCCCATAATCCCGTGCCTTGGTATCAAACCAGCGCAGCCGGAACAGCGCCGGGATAACGATTTCGTTGGAGATCATGATCGACACGGCCACGGCGGCGACAATTACCATGCCCGTGGCCGCCGAGAAACCGCCGATAAAGGTGAGTAGCGTTAACCATTGGTGGCCCGAGGCCATGGATAGAGCCAGTACGTAGGTATCGGGCTCTACGCCGCTTTCGGAAAACAGCAGCAGACCAGCGGCGGCTAAGGGCACCACAAAAAAGGCAATGGCCAACAGGTAAAGTGGAAACAGCCAGCGCGCTTTCGTGGCGTCGTCAGGGTGAATGTTTTCCACCACTGCCACATGGAACTGGCGGGGAAGACACAGAATCGCCAGCATCGCGAGCAGCGTTTGGGCCCAGAAACTTTGGCCAAAATCCTGGTTGGCCAGCTGGCGCTGGAGTTCGAGCTGGCTTTCGGCATGCCCCATCAGCTCACCCAGGCCATCAAACATACCCCAGGTAACAAAGGCGCCAAGCACCACGAAGGCGAGCAGCTTGACCAGCGATTCGAATGCCACGGCGTGGATTAAGCCTTCGTGGTGTTCGGTGGCATCGGTGTGGCGGGTGCCGAATAGAATCGCGAAAATTGCCATCACAATGGCCACATAGAAGGCCGTGTCGCCAAACAACGGCGTATGGGTCACATCGGTGGCATCGGTAAGAACGCTAAAAGTAGTGGAAACTGCTTTTAGCTGCAGGGCAATGTAGGGCAGGGTACCGACCAGGGCAACCAGACTGGCAAAGGCGGCCAGCGACTGGGTTTTGCCGTAACGGGAGGCAATAAAATCGGCAATCGAGGTGACGTTTTGATGTTTGGCAACGCGGATCATTTTGGCCAGCACCGGCCAGAAGAGTAAAAACGTTAAAATCGGTCCGACGAAGATGCTCGCAAACGACCATCCCGCGGTGGCTGCCTGGCCAACCGCGCCGTAAAACGTCCACGAGGTGCAGTAAATGGCCAGTGCCAAGCTATAGATGATCGGACGCCGACGGGTGGCGCCGTGGGTACGCGCGCGGCGATCACCGTACCAAGCGATGCCAAATAGAACGGCAATGTAGAGTAACGAAACCGCTACCAGTAGCCCGCCGTGAAACATGCCTTTCTCCCCGCCAGAGTGTTTAACGTGCGCCAGTCAAAAGGCTTCATTCTAGGCGAAACAACGGGTCGTGTACGACCGTTTGTACCACTGGCTGTTTATTTGTCTAGGCGCATACGTTGTTGAGTAGCGGTGATGTTTCGCGCAGCGTGCGTATCTCTTCGAGGATAGGGTCGCGGGAGTCTTTATCCAGGGGCACTAGCTCACGACTCTCGCAGTTGAGTAGATAGGGCTGGGTGATCAAAATATCGGTGTGATGGCGCTCAAACTGATAAAGGATAAATTCCGCTAAACGGGTGTCATCCTGCTCGGTAATACGGATGTTCTCGCTATCCACCATGCTGAATTTGGTGATCATCGGAATGGCAAAAGTCCATGGGCGCCATACCGCCGTGCTGCTTTCGGTTGAAATGACCGTGGCGGTCTCGGGCAGTTGTGCCTGCTTGTGGTCAAACCAGCTGTACTCCACCTGAACTTGATAACCCAGCATACCCAGTCCGCCACACACCGGGACTATCCATTTGGGTAAACGTTTGCCGCTCAAATTGCGCAGTATCAGGCCAATCCCGGCTGCCGCAAGGCCTGCAAAAACGGCGGCGATCAAGTGCCAAATCATAATTTATCCTTTCAAAAAGCCGTCTATAAAAGCCATCGGGCCTCCCTAAGGAAGCCCGATGATGAGGTCGATTCCAAAGCGTTATCGCCGTATGGCGATAACGCATCAGGAAGGAGTATGACTTAGTGGTCTATCGCCATGCCAGCACCTTTCGGATAGCGAACGCTTTCCACCAGATCCTGAATTTCCTGCGGCGGTGCAGCTGTCACTTTGGAAACCGCAAAGGCAACGGCGAAGTTGATCATCGCGCCTACGGCACCGAAGGAGAGCGGCGAGATGCCAAAGATCCAGTTATCCGGCGTGTTTGCCAGCATATTGGTATCCGGCACGAAGAACCAGCCCAGGTAGGTAAAGATGTAAAGCAGGGTGCAAATCAAGCCCGCCAGCATACCGGCGACCGCGCCTGAGCTGTTCATCCGCGTGGAGAAGATACCCATCATCAGCGCGGGGAACAGTGATGCACCGGCGATACCAAAGGCTAATGCCACCGTTTGTGCTGCAAACCCCGGCGGATTAAGCCCCAGGTAAGTGGCCAACAGGATGGCACCACCCATGGAGATTCGCGCTGCCAACATCTCGCCTTTCTCGGTGATCTTGGGATTGATCATGGTCTTGATCAAGTCGTGGCTGATCGCCGACGAGATCGCCAGCAGCAAGCCTGCAGCTGTCGAGAGTGCTGCGGCGATACCACCCGCTGCAATCAAACCAATAACCCAGCCGGGAAGATTGGCAATTTCCGGGTTGGCGAGTACCAGTATGTCATTATTGACGGTTAGCTCGTTGCCTTCCCAGCCACGATCAGAGTAGTCGGCAGCATCATTATACATTTGGATACGGCCGTCATTGTTGAGATCGTTGAAGGTGATAAGGCCTGTTTCTTCCCATGTACGAACCCAATCAGGGCGTTCTTCGTACAGAATCGGGTTTTGCGCAGCCTCTTCGTAGTTTTCAACCTGCCCCGCCATCTCTGGGTACACGGTGGTCGCCAGATTCAGACGTGCCATTGAACCGACCGCAGGAGCCGTGAGGTAAAGCAGGGCAATGAACACCAGCGCCCAGCCAGCAGACCAGCGAGCATCGGCTACTTTCGGGACGGTGAAGAAGCGAATGATAACGTGGGGTAGACCGGCAGTACCGACCATCAGCGACAGGGTAAACAGCACCATGTTGAGTTTGTTGTCCACATCGGCGGTGTAGTCGCGGAAGCCAAGTGCGCTAACCACGTCATCCAATTTAGCCAGCAGCGGAATGCCGGATTCAGTATGCGTGCTGAACATACCGAACATCGGAATCGGGTTGCCGGTTAGTTGGAAGGCAATAAACACCGCAGGAATGGTGTAAGCGATGATTAGCACGATGTACTGGGCTACCTGGGTATAGGTAATGCCTTTCATACCACCAAATACGGCGTAGAGGAAAACGATCAGCGCGGCTAACCAAATACCCCAGGTGTTGCTGACTTCAAGGAAGCGAGAGAACGCTACGCCCGCACCGGTCATTTGACCGATAACGTAGGTAACCGACGCCACAATCAAGCAGACGATAGCCACTAAGCGAGCGGTGTTGCTGTAGAAGCGGTCGCCGATAAAGTCAGGCACGGTGAACTTACCAAACTTACGCAGGTAAGGTGCTAGCAGCATCGCGAGGATAACGTAGCCGCCAGTCCAGCCCATCAGGAAAGTAGAGTTGGCGTAGCCGCCTGAGGCTAGCAGGCCCGCCATGGAAATGAACGATGCAGCTGACATCCAGTCCGCTGCGGTGGCCATGCCATTGGTGATCGGGTGAACCCCGCCCCCAGCGACATAGAAGTCTTTCGTTGAGCCGGCGCGCGCCCAAATCGCAATGCCTATATACAAGGCAAAAGAGGCGCCGACGAACAGTAAGTTAATTGCAAACTGGCTCATACCGGCTTACTCCCCAAGGCCAAATTTTTGATCGAGCTTGTTCATCTTCCAGGCATAGAAGAAGATCAGCACGATAAACGTTAGGATTGAGCCCTGTTGTGCAAACCAGAAGCCAAGATCGGTACCGCCAACCGGAATACCGGCGAGCAGCGGGCGAAAAAGGATAGCGCATCCGTAAGAAACAAATGCCCAAACAGCCAGGCATCCGAAAATTAAGCGGACGTTTGCTTTCCAGTATTCAGCAGCGTTGGTTTTGTCATCTGCCATTGTGTTGCTCTCCACTTGTGATTTTTAAGGTTGGGAAAGTTCACGAGGAATAGCGTGTGACCCATCAGGGCAATCGCACGTCTAAAGCCACCCTATCGATAGGAGTGGTGAGTCAGCTTCTGTTAGCACATCACCTTATTATTCGATATGAAATGTCGAGTTAGTTAGTGACGTGCGATTACCCTGCATGACTCATTGTTAATACTGGGCAATAAACGTCAAAAAATAAATCCCAGACTTTGGTATCAATAAACGACGAATTGGCTTTTGGTAAGATGCATGTTATTGAAAATACGAGTTTTTAGAGGCTGTTTAAGCGAATTTTGTAGGCGTTTGAAGAGCTATAGGACGATAGTCTAGTGAGCAAATAAAAGCAGTTATTGGCTACTTTAAATACATGTCCTGGGTTTTGCCGGAAGCACGGTTAGTAAGTGTCGATACTTTGGTCGTGTATCAAAAGTCGCTTCGACTTTAGCGTGATAGCTAAAGGTATAACAAGGTTATACTTGCTACTTGGGAAGTGAATCCTTTATACCCGTACAGCCACCTTCATATAATAATCGATAACATTTTTTTTGAAGCGCTGGTGTGGGCCAATTTATGTGGGCCAGTATCGAGTCACGACGTTTATTTATTTTTGCTTATGTCTGCTAGCGCGCCTTAAGACACAACCCGGTTAGTCGCAGCCCGTTTAATGAGGTTATACCCCATGGTCGATGTGGATCTATCCCAACTGCCGTTTACGCTCCTTGACGATGAGGGGCGTGACCACATTCGTCGTGGCATTGACCTGGCCTATTTTGATCGTGACGAAATCATTTTAGAGACTGGCCAAGCGGGTGAGTTCGTTTATCTGATCCATAAAGGCGAAGTGGCGGAAATCGATCCTACATTGCCCTCATCTACCGCGCGTATTGGTCACTACACGGCAGGGGACCTGTTTGGCGCGATCAGTATTCTCAACGGTAAAAGCCGCTACCGCTTTAAGGCTGAACAGGAGTGCCTGTGTTACCTAATGCCTAAAGCACTGTTTCAGCAGCTGTGTCGCCACTATCCTGATTTCAGCAGTTTTTTTCGCCAATCGCTGACCCATAAGGCGCGCCTGATGACCGAAAAGCGCGCCGAAGGTGGCGTCACCATGGCAGGCTTTATGCTGGCCAAGGTAAGCGAGTGCATGCGTGCGCCACTGCTGATGGCAGCGACGACCGATATCGCTAGCGCTGTAAAACAGCTCAACGAAAGTCACGCCGACAGCCTGCTGGTGTCGACCCAGGACGACACCCTCGGCATGGTGACCAAAACCGATCTGCTCAACGCCTTAGTGCTAAAGGGCAGCGCGGTAACATCATCGGTGGATAAGATCGCCCATTTTAACTTGGTGACCGTCGCACCGGATCAGTACTTATTTGAAGTATTGGTGCTGATGACCCGCCATAAAGTGGCGCGGGTGGTAGTGATGGAGCAAAACGTCTTGAAAGGCGTTGTAGAGCTCACCGACGTGCTTAGCTACTTCTCAAGCCGCAGCTATGTGGTGAGCCTGCAGGTCGAGCAGGCGACCAACTTAGAGGCGCTTTCGGCTGCCAGTCAGCGCACCCCGGAGCTGGTCAAAGCGCTGATGGCCCAGGGCGTTAAGCTGCGCTTTGCGATGGATCTGCTTGCGGCACTAAACGGCCGTATTATTAGCAAGGCCTGGGAGTTCACTGTCGATAAGCGCTATCACGAGCAGAGCTGCATGATGGTGATGGGCAGCGAAGGGCGCGGTGAGCAGATTCTAAAAACGGATCAGGATAACGGCTTGATTCTTGCCGATGAAACCCAGTGGCCTGATCTTGCCAGCCATATGCAAACGCTCACCGATACCCTGATTCAGCTTGGTTACCCGCCGTGCCCCGGCAACATTATGGTGTCTAACCCCGAGTGGGTGGCCACGGTATCCCAATGGAAAGGTAATATTGCCAAGTGGGCCAGGGAGCGTGATGGCGATAGCCTGATGAAGCTGGCCATTATGCTCGATGCTCATGGCGTGGCGGGCAACCCGAGCTTGCTTGAGAGCGTGCGCGATGAGCTGTTTGAACGCTGCTCGGGCGATGAGCTGCTGCTTTCCTATTTTGCCCGCACGGCGCTGCGCTTTTCGACGCCGCTGACGCTGTTTGGTTCGCTGAAAAAGCCTCAGCACGGTATCGATATCAAGAAAGGCGGTATTTTCCCTATCGTGCACGGTGTCCGCACCATGGCGCTTGAGCGGCGCATCAAAGCCACCTCGACGTTTGATCGCTTGGATGCCCTGGTTACTGACGGCCGGTTGGATCGCCGTTTTGCCGATGACCTGGGCGAAGCGTTGGCGCTCTTTTCTGAGCTGCGCCTCAAGCAGCAGCTAAGTACGCTGAAAACTTCTGCCGATGCGAAAGAAACTAACGCCCAAAGCAGCAGACGCGCTAACCGTGTCGTGGTGCAGAACCTCTCTTCCCTGGAGCGCGACCTACTGCGCGAAGCGATGCATATTGTCAAAGACTTTAAGCAGCGGCTTTCCCACCGTTACCATTTGGAGTATTCGTGAGCGGAATGCGGCTGTTAGATCGACATGTGACGCTATTTAGCGGCTCGCTGCGCACCTTGTTAAGGCGTGAAAGTGACCGGCGTCGTTGTGCAGACTCCCCCTATGCCTGGCTGTTTCAGCCCTATATGGGCGAAGAGCTGGTGGCGCTCGCCTGCACCGCAACGCCCACGCAATCATCACCTGTGATCAGCGTGGCGGCAGTGGTGCTGAGCCATCAGCAGGTGCATACCAGCCGCGCTTTTGTGATCACCCTTGGCAGCGCGAAGCAGCCCGCGAGCGCAACGCTGCGCCGTCATCACTTGCTGTGCGAGGCGGGGGAGATACTGCCACCAAACAGTGATAACTTGAGCGCGCTAGTAGAATTTATCGGCAATCGGCCCATCGTTGGCTGGCAGTTAGAGAAGCGCATTGGAGCATTGAATGCACTGCTCAGTAAGCGGCTGAATTTTGCCCTGCCCAACGCCCAGGTCGATGTGGCAAAACTGCATCAGCGCCAACTGCGCCGTTTGCACCCGGAGGTCGAAGCGCCCAGCAGCTTCGCCCAGGCGTTGGCATGCTGGCAAGTACCCGTCATGGGCATGCAGAGTGTGCTTGGAGAGGCCACCGCCAGCGCACTGCTGTATATGCGCCTGCAGCGTATTATGGCGCAGGCTGCTTAGGGAGGAGCGACGAGTAGTTGGGTCAAGGCGAAGAGTGTTGTTAGAATAGCGCCCAATTATTTATTTGTAGCGCCTCTACTCTTCACCATACCCTCGGCAGTGCTTATACCATGCAATCTCTTGATCACTTTGATCCTGCTCACCATGATACGGTTGGAGCCACCCCAGCTGACGCTGAGCACGACCAGCCTGAGCTGGCTGATGCGAAGCAGAAGCGTGAATTTAACAAGCTGCAAAAGCGTCTGCGCCGAGAAGTGGGCAATGCGATTATTGATTACCAAATGATCAATGAAGGTGATCGCGTAATGGTCTGCCTCTCCGGCGGAAAAGACAGCTACACGATGCTGGAGATTTTGCGCAATTTGCAGCGCAATGCGCCGGTCAATTTTTCTCTGGTAGCGGTCAATCTGGATCAAAAACAGCCGGGTTTTCCCGAGCACGTATTGCCTGCGTATCTGGATAAGCAGGGCGTGGAGTACCACATTGTCGAGCGCGATACTTACTCGGTGGTAAAAGAGAAAACCCCGGAAGGTAAAACCACCTGCGCGCTTTGTTCACGGCTGCGGCGCGGCTCGTTGTATGGCTTTGCCGAAGAGATTGGCGCCAATAAGATAGCCCTGGGCCATCACCGGGAAGATATTCTCGAAACGCTGTTTCTCAATATGTTCTTTGGCGGCAACCTGAAAGCGATGCCGCCAAAGCTGCTATCCGATGATGGGAAGAATATCGTTATTCGGCCGTTGGCCTACTGCAAAGAAGCGGATATTGCTGAGTTTTCGCGGCTGATGGAGTTCCCAATCATTCCCTGCAACCTGTGCGGCTCCCAGCCTAATATGCAGCGTCAGGTGGTCAAAGAGATGCTCGCCGAGTGGGACAAAAAGTTTCCCGGCCGCCTGGAGAGCATGTTCAAGGCTGTCACCAACATTTCCCCTTCCCAGTTGGCTGACCGCAGCCTGTTCGATTTTGAAGGCCTTGAGGCCAAGCAAGCAGAGCTACTGGCGGGGCGTATCCAAGCCTTTAACGTCAGCTAGCTGTTTGTTCTTCCTCTTCGGCGAGGGTAATCAAGCGCGGCATATCGAGAATGTTGACCTCTCGCCCGGAAACCGCCACCACGCTTTGTTGCTGAAAGCGGCTTAAAATGCGGCTGACGGTTTCCACCGCTAAGCCCAGGTAGTTGCCAATATCGGCCCTCGGCATTGAGAGGCGAAAGCTGTAGGGCGAGTAGCCCCGGCGACGAAAACGGTCCGAAAGGGTAATCAAAAAGGTGGCCAGCCGTTGATCGGCGGTTTTGCGCGAGAGTAGGCGCATCATGCGTCGGTCATCGCGTAACTCTTTGCTCATGCTCCGATACAGCTGGCCACGTAGCTCAGGGATCTCTTCTGAGAGCAAATCCAGGCGGTCAAAAGGAATCTCGCAGACCGTGGTCGTTTCCAGGGCGATAACGCTACCGGGGTAATGCTCTTCGTCAATGCCATCCAACCCCACCAATTCACTAGGCAGGTAGAAATTGGTTAGCTGCTCGCTGCCGTTACCTTCGGCGGTGACCTGTTTCAAACTGCCCGAACGGACTGCGTAAACGCTGGTAAAGGTGTCGCCCTGACGAAACAGCGGCTCGCCTTTTTTGAGTGGTGCACGGCGACGAATAATAGCGTCGAACTGCCCCATATCGTCCAGCTCAAGGGCAAGCGGCAAGCACAGAGAACTCAAGCTGCAGGTTTGGCAGCGAGTTTCGTGGAGTAGTGAGCGACGACGGCTCATGGGTTCCAACATGCGTTGCTCCTTGAGTGGGTCACACTTATCAATTAGAAAATCCTTACTTATTATAGTCGCTTTAGCATGCCTGCAATAAGGTGATTAAACAATCTTAGAATACCGTTGTCCCGTTTGCCCGGAAAGGTGGGTATCAAACGCCATCGCTATATGGCGAATCAGCAGCCGCCCCATCGGCGTGGCGTTAAGCTGATCACCGCTGCGGGTCAGCAGGCCATCCTGTTCGGCGCTCTGCAGGCGCTCGAGCGCTGGCGCAAAGTAGCGGGGGGCATCGATGTTCCAGCGTTGACTAACGGCGGCCAGGTCAATGCCCATATCGCACATCAGCCGCTCAATCACATCCCGGCGGATCAGGTCGTCATCACTTAAGCGTATGCCACGCACGGTGGCAAGCTGCCCCTGATCCAGCGCCGCTTCGTAGCGGGCCAGATCGCTAGGATTCTGCGCATAGACGTCATCAATACGGGAAATCGCCGATACGCCAAGCCCGATTAAGTCGCACTGAGCATGGCTGGAGTAGCCCTGGAAGTTGCGCTGCAGCGAGCCTTCGCGCTGGGCAATAGCCAGGCTATCGTCAGGGCGGGCAAAGTGATCCATACCGATATGCACATAGCCAGCTGCGGTGAGCATTTCGATGGTGGTGCGCAGAATCGCTAGCTTCTCTTCTCCGCCTGGCAAGTCATCGACATTAATGCGCCGCTGCGGGGCAAAACGCTCGGGCATATGCGCGTAATTAAACACAGAAAGGCGCGCCGGGTTGAGCTCGATCACCTGGCGTAGGGTGTTGGCAAAGCTCTTTTCAGTCTGAAATGGCAAGCCATAAATTAGGTCGAGATTGAGCGAGCGAAAGCCCAGGCGATGCGCCTCCTCCATCAGCGTTTCGGTAAGTACCCGAGGCTGGATACGATTAATCGCTTTTTGCACCAGTGGACTTAAATCCTGAACGCCCAAGCTGATGCGATTAAAGCCGAGGGATTCGAGATGGCGCAGCGTAAACACATCCGCTTCGCGAGGATCTATTTCAATCGCGTAATCGCGATCAGCAGACGACGAAAGACCAAAACGGGCGTCCAGGCGATCAATCAGGTCACCCATCTGATTCAAGCTGAGAAAGGTTGGCGTGCCGCCGCCCCAATGCAACTGCTCCACCGGTCGTGATGTATCCAAATGGCGTGCGGTCAGCACCATCTCGCGGTCAAGCCGGGCTATATAGGGCTCGGCAAGGGCAGTGTTTTTGGTAGCGATTTTATTACACGCGCAGTAGAAGCAGATCTTGCGGCAGAAGGGCACATGAACGTACAGCGAGAGCGGACGCTTACTGGCATTGCTACGCTCCAGCGCTTGGGTCAGGTCGCCAGGGGTAAATTGGTCGTGAAACGATAGCGCTGTTGGGTAGGAGGTGTAGCGTGGGCCGTTGGTGTCGTAGCGACGCAGTAACGCTTCGTCCCACACCGGCTGCATAGGGGCTGCGGCAGCAGCGGGTGCAAGAGGCAAGGCAGCAGGGGTATGAACGGGCATGAAGGGGCGCTCCGACGTTAGGATATGCCGCTAGCCTAACCCGTGGTGAGGAGGTAAATGTTGAGCCACGTCATGCTATTAGAGGTTGTGTACCGAAAGTGTCCACAGTTGCCACAGCGCAAAAGCGATAATTGTCAGCGCTGCCACGCTGCGGGTCGCGGGGTGACGTATCAAATGGCTGAGCTGGCGGGCAGCCAGGCCAGTGGCAAGCAGCGCAGGTAGGGTGCCAAGCCCAAAGGCGCCCATGAGTAGAGCGCCCTGAAGCGGGTCGGCAATCGCTAAGCTCCAGGCCAACATGGAGTAGACCAACCCGCAGGGGAGCCAGCCCCAGAGCGCTCCCAGGGCGAAGGCTTGGGGAATATGCACTACGGGCATCAAGCGACGCCCCACGGGTTCGATAAAGCGCCATAGTCGCCGGCCAACGGCCTCCACTTTGAGCAGCCCTTTCCACCAGTTGGCGATATACAGTGCCATTAAGATCAGCATCAGCGCGGCAAATATCTGCAGCAGCAGGCGTGCCGTAGCAGAAAGGGAAAACAGCGTGCCTAGCAGTGCCACCAGCGTGCCTGCGCTCATATAGCTAACAATGCGGCCTGTGTTGTAGCTGAGCAGCAGGCCTCCCATGCGCGCCGGATTACGCATGCTGGGGGGAACTGCAAAGGTGAGCGCGCTCATAATGCCGCCACACATACCAATGCAGTGGGCGCCGCCCATCAAGCCAAACACAAACGCCGCCATTAGCGGCGGCAGATCAAGCCCCGTTGGATTCATGGCCGAGGCTCTTGGTCGTCGGGTGTGTCTGCCGCTGATGGTTCGGAAGATTTTTGCTTTGCCTGCTGATGCTGGCGGCGCTGCTCAGGGCTAAGATCGTTTTCATCCTCATCAAATAGAATGCGGTGCGCTGGGCCTTCTAGGTCATCGAACTGATCATTTTTCACCGCCCAGAAAAACGCCCAGACGGCGAGGCCCAGCAAAATCAGGGAAAGCGGGATCAGCAGATAAAGAATCGTCATGCGGCCACCGGTGTTGAAGTGTCTAGCGTTGGCGCGGGCTGAGGTCGCCAGCGCGACAGTCGCAGGGCATTACCCACCACTACTAGCGAGCTAAGCGACATTCCAATTGCGGCTAGCCAGGGCGGCACCAGACCCATTGCCGCCAGCGGCAGCGCCGAAAAGTTGTAGCACACTGACCAAATCATGTTCTGGCGCATGATACGCCGGGTGGCGCGGGAAATCTCGATGGCCTCAAAAATCCGCATCAGACGTGGGCTGAGTAGCACTGCGTCGGCGCGGGTGCGGGCTAGATCCGTTGCGCCATTCATGGCAATCGCCACATCGGCACCGGCTAACACCGGCACGTCGTTAATGCCGTCACCAATCATCGCCACGGTTTCGCCTGCGGCTTGAAGCTCTTTCATCCGGGCCAGCTTGCCTTCTGGGCTGGTGCCCGCATGCCAGATGGCAATATTGAGCTGATCGGCCAGGCTTTCCACTGCATCCTCGGTGTCACCAGATAGCAGCTCCACGCTTAAGCCCAGAGCCTGGAGGGCTTTGATCGTGGCGGCAGCGTCGTCGCGAACGCCATCGTGCAGGCCAAACCAGGCGCGGGGTGCACCGTTTTCACTAAGCAGCAGCCATTGGCCTTTGGCAGGCGCCGCCATGACGTTATCCACGGCGCTATCTATTGAGCTAGCCATTGCGCCATTTATTGCGCTATCCATTGCAAATTCGGGCTTGCCCAACCGCCAACGAGCGCCGTTTAGGCTCCCTTCGAGCCCTTGCCCGGTGTGGCTGTGAATATCTTTGGCTTGCAGCGTCGCATCGCGGAATGGTCTAAAGGCGCGGGCGATAGGGTGTTCCGAGTGGGCTTCAAGGGCGGCGGCAATGGCCCGTGCACGCTCGGCGGTTAATTCACCAAAGGGCTGGGTTTGGGTAAGGTGCATTTCGCCACGGGTCAGGGTGCCGGTTTTATCAAAAATCACCCGGGTAACGTTAGAGAGCGTCTCCATGGCATCGGCGCGGGTGATCAAGACGCCGCGCTTTCGCAGTTGGCCATGACCAGCTGCCAGTGCCGCGGGAGTGGCCAGCGCCAGCGCGCAGGGGCAGGTCACCACCAGCACCGAAAGTAGCACCCAGAGCATCCTCGAGGGGTCGATAAACCACCAGGCGATAGTCACGCAGGCTGTGACTACTAGCAGGCGCAGCACGAATAGGTGCGCCATACGCGCAGCCATCTGGGCTAGCCGCGGGCGGCTGGCAAAGGCACGGTCGGTCAGATCGACGATACCCGCTACACGGGCATCGCGCCCTGCGTGGGTAACCCTTATCACCAGCGGGTTTTCCATGTTTTGGCTACCGCCGGTAATGCGGTCGCCCACTCGGCGGGTTACTGGTAGGTATTCGCCGGTCAGCATTGATTCGTCCAGGCTCGATTCACCCTCCTCGATGATGCCATCGGCAGGCACGCCATGGCCGGGCTTGATCAATACGCGATCGCCGGGAGTGAGTTCGCTGGCGGGCAGAATACGCTCGCTGCCGTCACTTTCCAGCCGTGTGGCCGAAATCGGCAGTACGCCGCTCAGCGCATTGCCGCTATGGCCGCTGCGACGTCTGGCACGGCCTTCCACGTAGCGGCCAAACAGCAAAAAGAAGGTGAACATGGCCACCGAGTCAAAATAGACCTCACCCACGTTAAACAGCACGGCATAGCTGCTGGCAAGATAAGCGCCACCAATGGCTAACGAGACCGGTACGTCCATGCCCAGTACGCCGGTGCGCAGGTCGCGCAGGGCGTTACGGAAAAACGGCTGCGCGGAGAAAAATACCACCGGCGTGGCCAGGGCAAAGGAGAGCCAGTGAAACAGCGCATAGAAGTCGTCGCTGATTTCACCGGGGCCGGAGACATAGATCGGGATAGAGAACATCATCACCTGCATCATGCCGACGGCCGCAATAATCAGCCGACGCACGTTCATGCGCTCTTCCTGCTGCAGGCGCACCTGGGCTTGATCGGGCTCGTAGGGCTGGGCCTCGTAGCCAATGGCGGCCAGTTCGGCCAGCAGTTGCGAAAGCTTCAGCTGCTGAGGATCCCAGCTCACCCGCAGGCGGTGGTGAGTTAAGTTCACTGCGCTGGTGGCAATTCCCGTTAAGGCATTCAGGCGGTGTTCGATCAGCCAGGCACAGGCGGCACAGGTAATGCCTTCGATGGTGAGGGTTGCTTTGACATTGCCTTCATCGCCGTCGGGGTGAACAAACTGCGCCTGCAGGCCGGGATCGTCAAACACCGACCAGGTATCGACCTTGGCCGCCTGGCGCTCATCCGGACGTTCGGGCAGTTCGGTGCGGTAGCGGTAGTAGCTTTCAAGGCCCCCATCCACGATGGCATGAGCCACTGCCTCGCAGCCAGGGCAGCAGAGCGGATGGGCATGATCATCAAGGGTAATCGACCAGGGAGCCCCAGGGGGCACCGGGTTACCACAGTGATAGCAGGGCGCGGCAGTCGTTACATCCGTTACATCGCTCATTCGCTTGCTTTGCGTCCTCCCGGCAGTAGTGTGACGCCGTTTTCATCGGGGAACGTAGCCTCACCGGTAAGGCGCCAATCGGCATTTTCCAGCGCGGGCTGAATCTGCAGATACCAGCGGTAACGCAGGTTGTCAGGGCCTTGGGTGATATAGCGTCCATCGCGGACATGCTCAAGCACAAATGACTGGTCGCGGTCATTCTCAGTGGGGAAAATAAGGTCAAGATAGAGCGTGTCGGGGTGCGCATCGCCACTTAAATCAACCACAATGTCGCTGGTGAGTGGATCGAGGCGTAGCTTTGCGCTTAGGTTCAGTTCCCGTGCCTGCTCCTGCTTGGCCAATACCATGTTAATGGCTTTGCCATGCTCATAATAATCTTCCTGGACAACCATGCCGTCGAAGCTTTTGATCGACATAACGGCAAAGCCAGTGCTGACGATAATCGATGAAAACAGTAAGCCGAGCAAAAACCACGGCCAAAACTGCTTATACCAAGGCGTCACCTTATCGCCAGAGGGTAGGGATGACATAGTTGCTTATCTCCTAATGTTGCCCAGGAAACTGGTTTCGCGCTCAAGGCGAATATCCGCATCCTGTTGAGCCTGCAGCGTAAATGCAATGGGATGGCTGGGTTGCTGTAAATCGTCGGGATCGGCGGTCACAGTGACGGCTTCGAAGCGCGACTCCCCTGCGGGTACACTTATCGTACTGCTGTCTAAAGTGAGGCTGGGCAATCCAGCAATGCTTAACTGGTAGGTGTGGTCTTGATCATCCAGATTGCGGATAGTCAAGCTAAACACATTGCTAATTTGCCCGTCGCGGGTCACTTGGTAAAGCTGGGTACGCTCGCGTTCAGCGTCAAAATTGAGCGGCATGCGGTCGTTAATGGCCCAGGCAAAGGTGCCCATCATCAGTACCAGCGCGGCGAAGTAGCCGAGCAGGCGCGGGCGCATGATATGGCTCTTTCTGCCCTCAAGGGCATTTTCGGTGGTGTAGCGCACCAACCCTCGTGGATAACCCATTTTATCCATCACACTGTCGCAGGCATCAATACAGGCGGCGCAGGTAATACACTCAACCTGCAGGCCATCGCGGATATCAATGCCGGTAGGGCAGACCTGTACGCACAGTTCGCAATCGATACAGTCGCCATAGCCTGCCTCGCGGGCTTCTAAATGGCTTAGGTTTTTTTTGCGATGGCCACGGGGTTCGCCACGTGATTCATCGTAAGAGACGATCAATGTGTCGCGGTCAAACATGACTGATTGGAAACGCGCATAGGGGCACATGTAGATGCACACCTGTTCGCGCAGCCAACCAGCGTTGAGGTAAGTAAATACCAGAAAAAAACCAACCCAGAAGTAGGACCAGCCGTGAGCTTCAAGGGTGGGGAGCTCTGTCACTAAATCACGAATCGGCGTGAAGTAACCCACAAAGGTAATGCCGGTGGCGAGGGCTATGAGCAGCCAGGCTGTGTGTTTAGCCCCCTTGCGCCAAGCTTTTTCGCCGGTCATCGGTTGGGTATCGAGTTTGATGCGCCGATTGCGCGAGCCCTCGATACGGTGTTCAAGCCAAATAAATAGAAACGTCCAAACGCTTTGCGGACAGGTGTAACCACACCAGACCCGGCCCGCAAAAACGGTAATAAAAAAAAGTCCAAAGGCGCAGATAATCAGCAGCCATGACAGCAGGATAAACTCTTGCGGATAAAACGTGGCACTAAAAATATGGAACTCACGGTTAGGCAGGTCGAATAGGATTAACGGCCGACCTCCGATGTTAATCCAGGGTAAGAGAAAAAATGCCAGCATTAATGCCCAGTTGGCGCTGCGCCGTAACTTTTGAAAAACACCTTTTATTTCGCGCACGTAAATGTGTCGCCGCTTGGCGTATATTTCCTGGGTAATCGTTTCAGAGGTGGCGTGACGCCCCACCGGATTCGGCGTGACGTCTTGGCTTGGTATCTTTTCCATGGCGATATTCCCGGCTCAGAAGGCAGGAGAGGTGGCACCTTTCTTCAACTAAACGAAATGCTCAATTAAACGAAGTGCTTTTTTAAATGTGATGCTTAGTCGCGGTCTAGGCGTTTCGCTAATATTGTATCGGGTTAGGTATAAAGCAAGGGTGCGGTTTGGGGCCGCACCCTTGCTTGGCTAGCGTTGCAGACAGTAATGGCTATCTGTCTGCAGTAAATCAGTCCGCTAAGCGCAGGCTATACACGTAGGCGGCGACCAGATGAACACGCTCTTCACCAATATAAGCCGCTTGTGCAGGCATATGACCATTACGGCCGTTACGCAGCGTTTGGCGAATAGAGTCACCGACATCCTGGCCGGGTGCCAAATAAAGCCAGGTGTTATCGGTCAGGTTGGGTGCGCCGAGAGCCGTGTTACCCGTGCCGCTGGAGCCGTGGCAGGCAGCACACACAGCCATAAAGGTGCTTTCGCCCTGTTCAGCCTGCGCCTCGTCATGCTCTTCACTAGACAGCGAAAGTACGTATTGTGTCAGGTTCTCAATATTCTCCTGCCCCAGTTGCTGCCAGGAGGGCATTAGGCCGTTACGGCCATTATTGAGAGTGGTCAAAATATTTTCTGGCTCACCGCCGTATAGCCAATCGTCGTCGGTCAGGTTGGGAAAGCCATAACCGCCCTGAGCGTTGGAGCCGTGACACACCGCACAGTTGTTCTGGTAAACACGCTCGGCAACCTGCATCGCCTCCGGGTCTTCGGCAAGCTCAGGAATGGGTACTTCCTGGTACTGGGCAAAAATAGGTGTGAAGCGCTCTTCGGCTTGAGCCACTTCCTCTTCCCACTGGCCCTCCTGCGACCAGCCCAATATCCCCGCGTAGTTGCCCAAACCGGGGTAAAGTACCAAATAGCCCAGTGCAAAGACCACCGTCAAGACGAATAGCTGGAACCACCACTTTGGCAATGGGTTGTCATACTCTTCGATGCCATCGGCGGCGTGGCCGGTGGTTTCAACGTTACCGTCCGCGTCAGGCGTTTTATCGGTACGGCGGTTGGCAAATAATATCCAAACGGTTAGCGCGATGGTGCCCAGCGTGATGACAATAATCCAGGCGCTCCAGAAGCTGGATAGGGAGTCACCCCATAAATTATTCATGTATTTTTATCTCCCCTGTCGTGGCGGGAATCCACTTCGTGCTCAGACGAAGCATGCTTGTCACGGGTTGGTTGCTTATCATCATCGGCGAAAGGCAGGTTAGCAGCTTCATCGAAGTCTGGTTTGCGTCGCTTGGAGTATGCCCACAGGCCAATGCCAATAAAAACGAAAATTAGTATCAGCGTGATAAGGCCGCTAAATGTTCCCATATCCATAGCTTAACGAGTGCCCTCAAGCACGGTGCCTAACTGCTGTAAGTAGGCCACCAGTGCGGTAATTTCCTGGGTGCCGCGAACGTCTTCTGTCGCAGTGGCGATATCTTCGTCGGTATACGGCACACCTAATTGACGCAACGTGCGCATCTTGTCAGGCGTGGAGTCACCATCGAGGGTGTTTTCAAATAGCCAGGGGTAGGCTGGCATAATCGACTCGGGCACTACATCGCGGGGGTTGTAGAGGTGGGCACGATGCCAGTCGTCGCTATAACGACCACCGACGCGGGCAAGGTCCGGCCCAGTGCGCTTGGACCCCCATAGGAAGTTGTGCTCATAGACCAGCTCCCCGGCCACGTTATAGTGACCGTAGCGTTCGGTTTCTGCCCTGAAGGGGCGAACCATCTGGGAGTGGCAGCCCACGCAGCCTTCACGGCGATAGATACCGCGACCTTCCAGCTCCAGTGCAGAGAGTGGCTCTAAGCCATCAACCGGCTCGGTGATCTTCTTTTGGAAGAAAAGTGGAACGATCTGAGCCAAGCCGGCGAAACTGATCACGACAAGGATCAATATGGCAAGTAGGCCAACGTTCTTTTCGATAATCTCGTGTTTCATTGGTCTCAACTTCCCCGTGTTAAGCGGCTTGCGGCGTTGGCTGGCTAAGGGTCTCACGACGCTTAACGGTCAAGTAAACGTTGAGCGCCATAATTAGCATACCCGTAACCCAGAAAAGGCCGCCGATCAAGCGTACAAAGTAGCCTGGTGCGCTAGCTTCAACGGCTTCAATAAAGGTGTACATCAAGGTGCCATCAGGGTTAATCGCCCGCCACATCAAGCCTTGCATAATACCGTTAACCCACATAGAGGCGATATACAGCACGGTGCCAATTGTCGCGAGCCAGAAGTGCACTGCAATCAGTTTGATAGAGTACATCTCGGTACGCCCAAAAACCCGCGGGATCATATGGTACAACGAGCCAATGGTAATCATCGCTACCCAGCCAAGTGCACCAGCGTGCACGTGACCAATGGTCCAGTCGGTGTAATGTGACAGCGCGTTGACGGTCTTAATTGCCATCATTGGCCCTTCAAACGTCGACATACCGTAGAACGACAGCGCCACCACCAAGAAGCGAAGTGTTGGATCGGTGCGCAGTTTATGCCAAGCGCCAGACAGGGTCATCATGCCGTTGATCATACCGCCCCAGGAAGGTGCAAGCAGAATGATAGACATAATCATACCCAGCGACTGTACCCAGTCGGGCAGCGCTGTGTAGTGCAGGTGGTGCGGGCCGACCCACATGTAGATCATGATCAATGCCCAGAAGTGGACGATGGAGAGACGGTAGGAGTAGATCGGGCGTTCAGCCTGTTTCGGCACAAAGTAGTACATCATGCCCAGGAAGCCAGCGGTCAAGAGGAAACCCACCGCGTTATGGCCGTACCACCACTGCACCATCGCATCCACTGCTCCGGCGTAAACCGAGATAGAGTACATCGGGGTAACGGGGATCGCCGCGTTATTAACGATGTGCAGCACCGCAATGGTCAAAATAAACGCGGCGTAGAACCAGTTCGCCACATAAATGTGCGACGTGGTGCGCTTTTTAATCGTCATTAGGAACACGATGGCATAGCTGATCCATACGACCGCGAGCAAAATATTAATCGGCCACTCCAGCTCAGCGTACTCTTTGGTCGTGGTGTGACCCATAGGTAGCGTCACGACTGCTGAGATAATGACTGCTTGCCAGCCCCAGAACGTAAAAGCCGCCAACTTGTCAGAGAAAAGCCGTGTCTGGCAGGTGCGCTGAACAACGTAGTACGACGTTGCAATGAGCGCCGAACCGCCAAAGGCGAAGATAACGGCATTGGTATGAAGAGGACGCAAGCGCCCAAAGCTAGTCCAAGGTAGTCCAAGGTTCAGTTGCGGCCAAACCAGTTGCGAGGCGAGAATGACGCCTAGTGTCATTCCTACGATGCCCCACACAACGGTCATAATCGCGAACTGCCGAACCACCTTGTAGTTGTAGGTCGGGTGTTCAAATGCTGTGCTCATATCATGTTCCCATCGAACGCGGTTAGGGGGTAACCCGTGGCATTTTGCACGGGTGCGACCACCCGCTTGATGATGCAGGTCAAGATCCGACCAAGATTCTAGCGCAGCCAGGGCTTAACCTGAACACACCAATTGGTTAAAGACTGAATTATCAGGAGCGATAGGTGTCACATTACGTTTTGTCTGGGTATATCGAGGTGCCTCCCAAGGGGTTAAAAGAGGCGCTTAAGCGCCAGCCAAATGGCGCCTTTCTGGTGCAGGGCATGGGGCCGTTAACTGTTCATGGTCACGCCAAGCTAGGTCGGTTGCTGTTTGCCCATGGCGCAGGGGCTGGTCAGCTGTCTCCCTTCATGCGTCAATTTGTCACCTCACTGGCGGCTCAGGGTATTCAGGTTTTATGTATTGATTTCCCCTATATGCAGCAGATGCAGGAAACCGGCAAACGTCGACCGCCGCCGCCTATCGCCCAGACCCTTGACCAGTTTACCCAATGGTATGCGCTACTTGCTGACCTATTTGACGAACCGCTATGGATTGGAGGCAAATCGATGGGTGGCCGTGTGGCGACCCTATTTGCCAGTGAACAGCTAGCCAATGAACAGCTAGCCAATGAACAGCCATACAAGGACGCTGTGCCGGGTGTAGTGGTAGCAGGTTACCCATTTCATCCTACTAAAGCGCCTGACAAGCTTCGTCTGGATCACTGGCCCAAGATTGCCTGCCCCATGCTGATTTTACAGGGTGAGCGTGATCCTTTCGGTACTCGAGACGAGGTAGCCGGCTATACACTGCCGCCAAACGCACAGCTTGCTTGGCTGACGGATGGCGACCATGACTTTAAGCCGCGGCGATTTTCTGGCCTGACCCAAACGGTTTTGATTGACGAGGCTACCCAAGTTGCGGCATCCTTCGTCCGCGCTCATGGCACAGGCCTTACGTAAGAGAGTAACGCGCTGGTTTAGAATACGATTTTTAAACGCGGCATGTTGACATTCGGTAAGCCTTCTGTAGAATGCAGCGCCACGTGACCAGCGGGTGGTTAGCTCAGTTGGGAGAGCACCAGCCTTACAAGCTGGGGGTCACTGGTTCGAACCCAGTACCACCCACCATCTTAAGTTTTTGAAAGATGGTCTGGAAGTGTGAGAGTAGTACCTAGTACGACCTGTAATTTGATGTGCATAACGGACCGGTAGTTCAGTCGGTTAGAATGCCGGCCTGTCACGCCGGAGGTCGCGAGTTCGAGTCTCGTCCGGTCCGCCATCATCAAATCAACGTCTGCTAATAGTTGTTATCGCAATTCGGACCGGTAGTTCAGTCGGTTAGAATGCCGGCCTGTCACGCCGGAGGTCGCGAGTTCGAGTCTCGTCCGGTCCGCCACGATAACTGCTAAGCTAAGCTGGTAAGAAAAAGTTGGTAAGCACAGCAATTACTTACCAATGGATTGGGTGGTTAGCTCAGTTGGGAGAGCACCAGCCTTACAAGCTGGGGGTCACTGGTTCGAACCCAGTACCACCCACCATCGCCTACCCTTTAGAAGCGCCTCTGAACCGCTTATAAATGTTAGCTTCGATGGTTGTTTTAAAAGTGCTTTAACGTGGACCGGTAGTTCAGTCGGTTAGAATGCCGGCCTGTCACGCCGGAGGTCGCGAGTTCGAGTCTCGTCCGGTCCGCCATTAAGCATTTGAGTTGTTAGCAATGTATCGGCATTGGCCGAACGAATTCAAAAAAAGCCCGGATCAATGATCCGGGCTTTTTCGTAGTGCGCCAGGCATGGCGCGCAGCGCCTTGACCGGCGCTGTTCCTGGGGGTGGTGCTTCAGGATGACTTGGGGGTGAAAGTCCCCTGCACGCCCGGCAAGGGGAAGTGCTAGCCGACGGCAAGGGTGTCCCTCGCGAGGGGGAATCTGAAGGCAGCCCGAGGCAAAACGCTGGCCTGACGAACAGGAAGCGGATACGAGGCGTCATGGCGGGGTAAGGTGGCTACACTCACCAAAGCCCGATACTTGCACGGAACGCCATGATGTAAATCCGACAGGCATAAGCGGGAAGGTCGCGCGTCTTACCCTGGGAGGTCTGGTGGTCTGCCACGGTGCTACCGTCGTCGAGAGGCGACGGGAGGGATCACCAGACGTCAGCCGAGGCCATAGTAAGTGCCGGTTCACCACGGCACCAAGGGCCGAACATGAAGAACCGCGAGTAGGCGATAACGTCTCGAGGATCGATCATGAAGACAGACCATGACGCTAATACCGTCACTCACCCAGAGGGGCAGGGGCAGTACCCCGAGTCCCAGCCGGTGAGCGTCGAGACCAGCCCGGCGTCGTTATCGTGGACGAAAGCGGAGCCAACCTCGCTCATGGAACGGGTCGTTGACCCGGAAAACATGGAGCGAGCTTACCGTCGGGTGGTGGCCAACAAAGGCGCACCGGGTGTCGATGGCATGACGGTGCATCAACTGGCTGACCACCTGAAGCAGTACTGGCCAACGCTGCGCGAGCGGCTGTTGGCCGATCAGTACCACCCCAGCCCGATCCGAGCAACCACGATCCCTAAGCCCAAGGGTGGGACGCGGCAGCTCGGTATTCCCACGGTTACCGACCGCCTAATCCAGCAAGCGCTGTCCCAGGTACTGATGCCGATCTTCGACCCGGGCTTCTCCGAGTCGAGTTACGGCTACCGCCCCAAGCGGAGCGCCAAGCAGGCCGTCTCGGCCATGAAGGCCCACGTCACCGCCGGTCACCGCTGGGTGGTCGATCTTGACCTGGAAGCCTTCTTCGACCGAGTGAATCACGACCTGCTGATGGCACGGGTCGCGCGGCGCGTTGACGACAAGCGTGTACTGCGTCTGATCCGTCGCTATCTGGAGGCGGGTATGTTCCAGCATGGCTTGCCCACGCCGAGGCGGCGGGGGACACCCCAAGGCGGGCCCCTCAGCCCGCTACTGGCGAACATCCTGCTGGACGACATGGACAAGGCGTTGGAACGCCGAGGCCACCGCTTCTGCCGCTACGCCGACGATGTACAAATCTATGTACGGAGCCGACGAGCAGGCGAGCGGGTCATGGGCAGCTTGAGTGAGTATCTCGAGAGCTCACTTCGGCTGACGGTCAATCGCCGTAAAAGTGCGGTGGATCGGCCATGGCTACGCGGATATCTGGGCTACAGCCTCACTCGGCACAAGCAGTCGAAACTGACGCTCGCCAAGACAAGCCTGACACGCATGATGCAGCGTGTCCGTGAGATCCTGAAACGTGGCAGGGGGCGTAACATCCAACGGGTAATCGAAGGGTTGAGGCCAGTCCTACGAGGATGGGCTAACTACTTCAATCTTGTTGATGTGAAACGCCCCTTGGAAGCACTGGATCAATGGATACGGCGGCGCTTACGCGGCCTGATCTGGCGACAATGGAAACGCCCATCGACTCGGCGTCGGAAGCTGCGAGGGCTAGGCCTAGACGGGCACCGCGCCTGGAAATCGGCGGGGAACGGTCGAGGCCCCTGGTGGAATGCCGGGGCTTCGCACATGAATCAGGCCCTGCCGAGGAAATGGTTTTATGACCAGGGACTGATCTCGGTACTGGATACGGTAAGATGGCTTAAACGTTCTGCATGAACCGCCGTGGTACGGAACCGTATGCCCGGTGGTGTGAGAGGACAGGGGAGGCGACTCCCCTTCCTACTCGATTGTCTGCATCTTAAGTTGCAGCTGTTAGCCCGTTATCGCGGCAACGCCTGCTTTGGCAACCTGCACATCCTGGTCGGGTTTTACGCCGGAAATGCCCACGGCACCTACCACATGACCGTCAACAGTAATCGGCACGCCACCTGAAAGCAGGCCTTGCAGCGGTGCGGTGACAAACGCAGTGCGGCCGCCATTAATCATCTCTTCAAACACCTGGGTCTCTTTACGACCTAGCGCCGCACTGCGCGCTTTTTGCGTAGCGACTTCGGCGCTGAAAGGGGCAGCGCCATCCAAACGCCGCAGCGCCAACAGGTGGCCGCCGTCGTCGGTTACTGCGATGGTCACCGGCCAGCTGTTGCTGTCAGCCTCTTTCTGAGCAGCGTCGAGTACGTTGATCACATCGCTCTGAGCGAGAATGGCTTTTGTTTGCATGTTTAAATCCTTATTAAGGGGGGGAGTGAAATAGCCGCGCTGTTAAAGGCCTGCGCGGCATGGGGTTTTTAAGGGTAAAGCGTTAGTGGTGAAGCGTTAAGTGAGCGCTGCATCGACGATCTCAACCCAGTGGCGTACCGGGGTACGATTGGCGCCCGCCAAGTGGGTTTGGCAACCGATATTAGCCGTCACGATCATCTCTGGGTCTCCGGCCTCCAGCGCATTGAGCTTATTGTCGCGCAGTTGGGTGGCCAGCTCTGGTTGAGTGATCGAATAAGTACCTGCCGAGCCGCAGCAAAGATGCGCATCCTGCACCGGGGTTAGCGCGAAGCCAAGCTTGCTCAGCACGCCTTCGACTGCACCGTTAAGCTTCTGGGCGTGCTGTAGCGTGCAGGGGCAGTGGAACGCCAGTCGTTGTGACGCGTTAACGTTCAAGGCGTCCAGCGGCTCATCGCGCAGGATTTCGACGATATCTTTGGCTAGAGTGCTCACCTTTTGCGCTTTAACGGCGTAGTCAGGGTCATCCTTGAGCATGTAACCATACTCTTTGACAAAGGCGCCGCAGCCACTGGCGGTTTGAACGATGGCTTCGGTGCCTTGCTCAATGTACGGCCACCAGGCATCAATATTGGCGCGCATGCGTGCACGGCCATCGTCCTGGGCATTAAGGTGGAAATCAACGGCGCCACAGCAGCCCGCTTCAGCCACCGGCGTTACGCTAATGCCCAGCCGATCAAGAATCCGCGTGGTGGCAGCATTGGTATTGGGTGATAGCCCCGGCTGAACGCAGCCTTCCAGTATCAATACCCGCCGGGTATGGCGGTTGGCATCCGGGCGTGCGCCTGCATCTATCGGCGCTGCGGGCATTTTATTACGCAGCTTGCTAGGCACCAGTGGTTTAAAGGTTTGCCCCAGCTTTAGCAGCGCTTGGAAACGTTTGGGCTCGACCATCATTTTTCGCAGCGCATAGCGCTGGGCCCGCTCACCTGCCGGGCGAGGAACGCGCCGCTCAATTTCGGCACGGCCAATGTTGAGCAGCTTGTGGTACTCCACGCCGGAAGGGCAGGTGGTTTCACAGTTAAGACAGGTAAGGCAGCGATCAAGATGAAGGCGCGTCTCATCGGTTACCTGATCGTCATCGTCGCGGCTCTCCAGCAGCTCTTTCATTAGATAGATACGCCCACGAGGGCCATCGCGCTCATCGCCTAACAACTGGTACGTCGGGCAGGTGGCGTTACAAAAACCGCAGTGCACGCAGGTGCGCAGTATGCGATCTGCTTCTTGAATATGCGGCTTCTGAAGGTCGGCATCGGTAAAGTGCGTCTGCATGTCAGCTCTCCTGATTAAAACGCCGCATAAAGACGACCGGGGTTAAAAATGCCATGGGCATCCAGCTCCGCCTTTAGATTGCGATGATATTTCTCCACCACTGCATTGAGCGGTGTGAATGGATCTGCGGCGCCGCCCTGGAGCTGAGGTGTGTAGCAAGTGGCGTGGCCACCTACTGCGCGACAGGCATCGCGCAGGGTGCTGGCATCCAGGGTGGTTTTCAGCCAGCGCTGGCTGCCCGCCCAGTCGTAAAAAATATCGGCCTCGGGAATATCCAGCGCCAGCGGTGGGGTGTTGGGCGGTAGTGACAACCGCCACAGCGATTGGTCGGCGTTACAGGTGAAAAATGCGTGAGTATGGTCGCGTAGCTCTTGCCAGAAGCTGGCATCAAGTGGCTCGCCACCTAGACTTGCCTGGGTTGCGGCCACAGAGCTTTTGCCGCCTTCCAAGCGCAAAAACAGCTCACCGTGGTGCCAAGCAGCGGCGGTGATCGGTAGCGGTTTTCGGCCCAGCTCGGCGAGTTTTTTAAGCGCCTCATCCAGCCCAATGGTTAAGCGCAGGCTGTGAGTCGCGGTGGGAATAGGCAGCACTTTAAAGGAGATGTCGGTCAATACGCCGAGCGTGCCCTGGGCGCCTGCCATCAGGCGCGACAGGTCGTAACCGGCGACATTTTTCATCACTTCGCCGCCAAAGCGGAGGAGTTTGCCCTCTTGGGTGATTATTCGCGTGCCCAGCACAAAGTCACGGGCTGCGCCTGCCCAGGGACGGCGTGGGCCAGAGAGGCCGGTGGCCACGGCACCACCAATGGTAGACGCTTCACCAAACATGGGCGGCTCAAAGCCCAGCATTTGGTGTTTCTCTGCCAGTACTTCCTGCAGGTCGCTAAGCCGAGTGCCAGCGCGCACGGTCACTACCAGTTCCACTGGGTCATAGCTCACAATGCCACTATGTTCGGTCATCTGCAGTGCTTGGCCTTCCACCGGTCGGCCATAAAAGGCGCGGGTATCTCCGCCTACAATGCGAAGCGGTGTGCGTGCGTCATAGGCGCTGCGTACCTGTTCACACAGGGCATCAGCGATATCGCGGTCAGCAATCGCTCGTTCGGTCATGGTCTTTCCCACTATTGGTCTTTTCCATTATTCGTTTTGGCTAATTATTGTCTTAGCTTCGGCTTGTCTCGCTGCTAGAAGCGCGGTAGCTCCGGATGCGGTAGTTCGTTGTTATGCACATGCATAGCACCAAACTCGGCGCAGCGGGCCAGCGTCGGAATATTCTTTCCGGGGTTAAGCAGTCGCTGTGGATCAAAGGCAGCCTTCAAGGCATGAAAAACACTGGTTTCATCCGCCTGGAATTGGCTGCACATTTGATTGATCTTTTCGCGCCCAACGCCATGTTCGCCGGTGATCGAACCGCCCGCGGCCACGCATAGCTCAAGAATCTTGCCGCCCACCTCTTCGGCAAGCGCCAACTGGCCTTCTTTATTGGCATCAAACAGGATCAGCGGGTGCATATTGCCATCGCCGGCGTGGAACACGTTGGCCACCGCCAGGCCACTCTCTTCTGAAAGTGCGGCAATGCCTTTCAGCACGCGGGGGAGCTCTCGGCGGGGGATGGTGCCATCCATGCAGTAGTAATCCGGTGACATACGGCCCACTGCAGGGAAGGCATTCTTACGCCCAGCCCAGAACTTGGCGCGCTCGGCTTCATCTCGGGCCTGTTGGATATTGGTGGCCCCGGCGGCTTCCAGTACGCGGCGAACGGTGTCGCAGTCGTCGTCCACGTCGGCTTCAACGCCATCCAGTTCGCAGAGTAGAATCGCCTCGGCATCGAGGGGGTAGCCAGCTTTGACAAAATCCTCGGCGGCTTTGATGGCGAGTTTGTCCATCATCTCCAGGCCACCAGGAATAATGCCTGCGGCAATGATATCGCCGACGGCGCGACCGGCTTTCTCGACATCGTCGAAGCTGGCCATCAGTACTTTGGCGGTTTCCGGCTTGGGCAGTAGCTTGACGGTAATTTCGGTGACCACGCCGAGCATGCCCTCAGAGCCGTTCATCAATGCCAGCAGATCAAAGCCTGGCGCATCAAAAGATTCAGCGCCCAGCGTCATGTGCTCGCCCTCGATTGTGAGCACATCCACGCGCATCACGTTATGCACCGTTAGGCCATATTTTAAGCAGTGTACGCCGCCAGCGTTTTCGGCCACGTTACCACCGATAGAGCAGGCAATTTGAGAGGAGGGATCCGGCGCGTAGTAAAGGCCATAAGGCGCAGCGGCTTCGGAAATCGCCAGATTGCGCACGCCGGGTTGAACCCGCGCCAAGCGGGCTTCAGGGTCGACTTTGAGAATTTGGTTAAAACGCGACATTACTAAAAGTACGCCCTGTTCCAGCGGCAGTGCACCGCCGGAAAGTCCAGTACCCGCGCCGCGAGTGACCACAGGCACGCCAAGCGCATGGCAGCGCTTGAGCAGCTCTTTCACCTGATCAAAGGTTTCAGGCAGCGCCACCAGCATCGGCAGCACGCGATAGGCCGCCAGCCCATCGCACTCAAAGGGGCGCAGGTCTTCTTCGCGATGCAGCAGCGTCATATCAGGAACGGCTTGCTGCAGGTCGGTTAAGACTTCGCTTTTATCGCGCCGAACCAGTGCACCGTCCAGGCGCTCATCAAAGAGGATATTCATTAAGACATCCCATGCTTATTATCGTTAAAGGTAAATGCTAAAACGGTCTGTAGATAACATGGCCTCAATTTGGGCTTTTTTTACCCGCCTGTCTAGGCTGTGGTGCATTGGTCTGACCAGTAATTAGTCGACTGTGTTGTCTTCTTTGTTTAGTACTGGGTTAAGTACTGGCAAGCTGGACATAAAGCCCATCAGGAGAGCTAACATGCCAGAGGAGAATCAAGCCTTGTCACCCGGGCTGCGAATGCCGGATCAGGTGGCTACCCGGCTTGAGCGTTTAATTCTTGATGGCGTTTTTCGGCCCGGCCAACTGCTTCCTTCTGAGAGGCGGCTGTGTGATCGGCTGGGCGTCTCACGTGCTTCGCTGCGTGAGGGGTTGAGAATTCTGCGCAGTAAAGGAATTATCGATACCCGCCAGGGCCACGGCTCGACGGTCGCGACGCTGTTGCCGGTGGGTAACCAAAGCCCATTGATGCATCTGTTTAAAGATCACCCGCGCACGCTGTTTGATCTGTTAGAAGTGCGCGCCCTGCTGGAAGGGGAGTCGGCGCGGTTAGCCGCGAGCCGCGGCACATCCGCCGATCGGGTGCTGATCACTCGACGCTATCGCGAAATGGCCGACTACGCGGAAAGTGCAGAAAGCATTGATGTCGAGCGTCTAGCGCGACTTGATCACGCCTTTCACCTGGCGGTCTCCCAGGCGTCCCACAACCCGGTGTTGGTGCATACACTGCAGAGCCTGACCGATTTACTGCTCAGCTCGGTGTTTGCCTCGGTCAAGCACCTTTATCACTTGCCAGCCCCCAGGACGATGATCAATCAGCAGCATGCGCAGTTGCATGAGGCCGTAGTCAACGGCGAGGCGGAGCAGGCAGAACAGGTGGCACTAGAGCACCTCTCCAGCATTAGCCAACTGCTGCGTGATTTAGAAGAGGAGCACGAACGGCTAGAACGCTCCTCCATGCGACTTGAAGATTGGCAGTAGTTCAATCATTAATACATCAACAACAACCCAGGAGATCAATGTGGCCATTTATCAATACGGTGAGTATCGGCCTGATATTCAGGACGAGGTCTACATCGCGGAAACGGCGGATGTTATCGGCCAAGTGACCTTAAAAGCACATTCAAGCGTCTGGTATCAGGCCGTGTTGCGCGGCGATAGCGATCATCTTGAAATAGGCGAAGAGAGTAATATTCAGGATGGTGCGGTTCTCCATGCTGACCCAGGCTTTCCGCTTAAAGTAGGCAAAGGGGTGACGGTCGGGCATCAGGCTATGCTGCATGGCTGCACCGTAGGCGATGGCTGCTTAATCGGTATACAGGCGGTAGTACTCAATGGCGCGGTGATTGGTGAGAATAGCCTGGTGGGTGCCGGTGCCTTTATTAAGGAGGGCGCGGTGTTTCCCCCTAACTCGTTAATCGTTGGCTCGCCTGCCAGGGTGGTGCGGGAGCTTTCTGATGAGGCCGTTGCGGGTATGAAAAAGAATGCCCAGGGCTATGTCGAGCGCGGTAAACGCCACAGCCAGGAGCTAAAGCGAATAGACTGACGCTAGCTGGCTTGATTGATCTCACCAAAACGACAAAACCCCCAGGTTTAGGCCTGGGGGTTTGTGTTTCTAGCGTAGCGTATACGACCACTACATCACATCAATGGGTCCGTGACGCCAATAACGTAGAACGCAATCAGTGCGATGGTACCGGCAAAGATGAGGTAGTAGATGGTGGGCAGAATCGTCTTACGCAGCGTGGCGCCTTCACGGCCTAACAGCCCGACCGTTGCTGACGCCGCAACCACGTTATGGATGGCAATCATATTACCTGCCGCCGCACCCACGGCCTGCAGCGCTACCATCATGGCCGTAGAGAGGCCCAGGGTTTCAGCAACACTAAACTGGAACTCCGCCAGCATTAGATTGGATACCGTGTTGGAACCTGCAATAAAGGCGCCCAGCGCCCCTACCGCTGGGGCAAAGAAGGGGTAAATGCCGCCTACGCTACTGGCCACTGCCTGAGCCATCATTACCGGCATTGAAACAAGGTCTGCGCCGTTAACGCCGGAGTTGATCAAGATGCGCACCATCGGCACGGTAAAGATCAAAACGAAACCCGCCCCAAAAATCGTTTTGGTAGATTCAGACACCGCAGCGCTAATCTTTTGCGGATTCATGCGGTGCAGGAAATAGGTCACGATGACCACGGCAATTATAATACCGCCGGGCAAGTAGAGCGGCTGAACCCCACCGCTGATGCCCGCTTCACCAAGAATATTGTTCCAACTGAGGTTAATAGAGGTAAGTGCTGTTTTGAGGGGCTCAATAATGCGAGAGGCCACCAAAAACAGTGCGAGCAGCACATAGGGTACCCAGCCTTTAAAGGTGGACATCGGCGCTCTGCCGACAACGTCGTCAAGCTTGATCTGCAGGTTGCCGATCCACTCGTCTGGCCAAGATGAAGACTCGGGGAAGTCCCAGGTGTCTTTAGGCAACAGGAAACCACGTTTGGCGGCAGGTACCACAATCGCCAAGCCGACCATGGCGCCGATCATTGACGGGAACTCTGGGCCCAGTAGTACGCCTACCAGCATGTAAGGTACCACGAAGCAAACGCCGGTAAAGATGGCGAAAGGAGTAATCGATAGCCCCTCTTTCCAGGAGCGGTTGGCACCGAAGAAGCGCACCATCACCGTGACGAGAATTAGCGGCATCAAAATGCCCACGATACCGTGAGTAATCGCCACTTCGCTGGTGACTAGCTGGAAGAACACATCCCAGCTGGAGCCTACCGAGTCGAGTTCGGCGCTAATACCTGCACGATCCAGGCCGCTGCCCACGCCGACCACAATAGGCGTGCCCACCGCGCCAAACGAGACCGGCGTTGATTGAATCATCATACCCACGACCACAGCAGCAAGCGCCGGGAAGCCAAGAGCGACCATTAGCGGTGCAGCTACCGCGGCGGGCGTACCGAAGCCCGAAGCCCCTTCGATAAAGCAGCCGAACAGCCAGGCAACAATCAACGCCTGTACGCGGCGGTCAGGGCTAATGCCTGAAAAACCATTACGGATAGCCGTAATACCGCCGGAGTGCTTAAGCGTATTAAGCAGCAGTATGGCGCCAAAGATGATCCATAGGAGACCCGCAGTTTGAATCAGGCCTTGAATGGTCGACGCCGCCACGCGGCTAAAGGACATATCCCAAGCGGTTAAGCCAATGATGGCCGCGGTCAGGAAAACAATCGGCATCGCTATCTTGGCAGGTATTTTAAACCCTATGAGCAAAATACCGGCCAGCAACAGCGGCAGGAAGGCCAGAAGTGCAAGTATCGTTTCATTCATGGAAGGAACTGCCCCTTGTTATTGATTTGGTATGCTCCGCAATAACCGTCTGGCAGTCGTACCGCCAGTCGGGTGTAGGTGAAAGATACGATTAGGCTAATCATATGACTACATTGGAAAATTGGTCTTACCACTTAAGTGCTTGTTTGATAGCTGGTGTTGCACGGCTTTTATTTTCTTATATATATGTTTTTAAATGGTTTTTTGGTGGTCGGGGGTAAGTCTAAAGGCGCTGAGTCATTAGACTAATAGACAGTACAGTTGCCAGCGAAAGGATGAGTACAGAACTCGCTAGTTGCGTCGTAGCTGGCTTACGCTCATTGTTATTGGCTGAAATGCTGTGTACTCACTATGATCAACCACACGGAGGTTATGGCAGTGGCAATGACTCTTTATGATCTGTGCGGCCGGGACGAACGGCTCCGCTTCTCACCTTACTGCTGGCGCGTACGTATGGCACTCGCCCACAAAGGGCTGGAATTCACCTTCGTAGCGTGGAGATTCCTCGATAAGAAAGCGCTGGCGTTTGCCGACTACGACAAAGTGCCGGTGCTGTGCGACGGTGATCAGGTCGTTACCGACAGTTTCGAGATTATGCGCTACCTGGATAAGGCGTATCCCGAGGCACCCGTGTTGGGTGAGGGCGTCAGCTATCAGCGGGTATTACTGTTCAAATACTTTGTTGAGCGCAGCATAAACCCTGCGCTATTCCGCATTATCGCCATGGATTTATTTGCAGCCGTCCACCCAGACGACCGTAGCTATTTCCGCGAAACACGCGAAGCGCGGTTTGGCTGCACGCTGGAAGAGTTCCATCAGCCCGAGCAGGGTAAGCAGCAGCTCAGGCAGGCGCTGGCACCGGTACGTGACCTGCTGCGGGAGAGCGCATTTTTAGACGGCGACGCACCCAGCGGCTCAGATTACCTGCTGTTTGGCAGCATGATGTGGGCTCACGTTGTATCGACACAGGCGGTAGTAGAGCCTGGCGACCCGGTGGATGAGTGGTTCAAGCGTATGCTCAACGTGCACAATGGGGCTGCCAGTAATGCTCTGACCGTTCGCGATATATAACGCCAACGGCGCGATATGGCTAACAGGGCGGTACGCTAAGGTGCCGCCCGATAAATTTTGAAAGCTTGGTGGCTCATTGCGAGTGAATCAAGGTTTTCATCAAGGAGATGGCAATGATTGACCTGTATTATTGGACAACACCTAACGGCCATAAAATCTCCATTATGCTCGAAGAAGCCAATCTGGCGTACCGAGTGAAGCCGATTAACATTGGCCGCGGCGAGCAGTTTGATCCTGAGTTTCTCACTATTGCCCCCAATAACCGAATTCCTGCCATTGTCGATCATTCCCCGCAGGATGGCGGCCAGCCGCTGTCGATGTTTGAGTCGGGTGCGATACTCGAGTATCTGGCCGATAAGAGTGGCCTCTTCTTACCCTCTGCAGGCCGCGAGCGCTATATCGTATTGCAGTGGTTGCACTGGCAAATGGGTGGGCTAGGGCCCATGGCAGGCCAAAACCATCACTTTTGCCACTATGCGCCGCAAAAGATCGATTACGCCATTGAGCGCTACGTGCGCGAAACCAATCGGCTTTATAGCGTGCTAGACCAACGCCTGGCGCATCACACTTATGTCGGTGGCGATGACTACTCGATTGCTGACATGGCGATCTATCCCTGGATTGTTCCCTGGGAAAAACAGCGTCAAACCCTGGACGAGTTTCCCGACTTGGAGCGCTGGTTTGACATGATCAAAGCACGCCCGGCCGTACGTCGAGCTTATGCATTGGTCGAAGACGTCAATCCCCAAGCCGGCGTGGAAATGGATGAGCAGGCGCGTAAGCACTTGTTCGGTAACCGCTAGTAGCAGGCTGCTGTCAGCCGTTCTAACTATTTGTGAGTGAGCAGGCGCAGCATGAGGAAAAATCATGTTGCGCTGCACAAAAAGCACTGCTAGCTTTAAGGACAGCAGAGGCAAAAGCCTGGCTAAGAACCGCCTAATCAAGGCGTGTTTATGTGCTAGCTCACTCTTGGAGGTACTATTATGAACAAAGCGACTGAGAAAACCACGCAGCAGTTTGAGTCCGTTTTTGTTTCACCGATGCGTTCTTACACACTGACAGCGCTCGATTACTATGATCAGCTGGTGAGTGCACAGTTAGATGCAGCCCGTGCCTACTCGGACATGGCGATTGCGCAAGCGCGCACTTGGCTTGATGTCAAAGACCCCGACAGCTTCAAAAAAGCCATGGAAACCCAGCAAAAAACGGCTGGCGAATTTATGGAACGAGTGAAGGGCGACACGGAAAAAGTAACTTCCATCGGCCAAAGCTTCGCTCAAGACAGCCAAAAAATGGCAGAAGAGACCACTAAGAAAGCGGTAGAGACCGCCAAGCAGTAATTTAACTGTACCACCGCTTTAAAACGCCGCGCCCCGAGGGTGCGGCGTTTTTATTTGCACCCGCTCATCAGCGCATGATTAACGGTTTTGATACTCCGCTTCGGCCTTGGCCAGTTTGGCACGCCTGTCAGGTTTGCCTGGTAAAATGGCGTCTAGTAATAAAGCGGCGAGGGCGGCAGGCACTAAGCCCGACTTAAGCAGCAGCCCTAGCTGCCCCGGCATGGTTTCTGAAATCGCCTCGACGGCTGGTAGACCGATACCCAGGCTTAGCGAGACGGCAATTATCAGCATGTTGCGCTGATCCAGCTCGCACTCTTTGATAATTTTAAGACCCGCCGATGCGATCATGCCGAACATGACGACGCCCGCACCGCCAAGAACCGCAGGCGGCATGGCGGCCACCAGCCCTCCCAACTTGGGAAATAGCCCCATGGCAATTAATAGCAACCCACCGATGGTAACCACATGGCGACTCACCACGCCGGTGAGGGTAATCAAACCAACATTTTGAGCGTAAGCGGTGTTGGGTAGAGTATTGAAAACCGCTGCCAATGAAGTGGCCACACCATCGGCCATCACGCCGCCGGAAAGCTCGCGACCCTGCGCCGGGCGGCCAGCCCCTGTGGTCGTAATTGCAGAGATATTGCCAATCGTTTCTAACCCAACCACGAACATTATCAGCGTCATGCCAATGATTGCGGTGCCCGAAAACGTCATGCCGTATTCCAGCGGCTTGGGGAGTGCAAACCAGGCAGCGTTACTCAGTGACGTAAAATCAACTATTCCAAGGGCAATGGCCACTATGTAGCCAGCCAATAAGCCAAATAGAATAGAGGATGCTTTGATAAAGCCCCGCCCATATTGATGAACGGCAATCGTCACGCTGAGTACAAAGAGCGCCAGCAACAAGTTGCTGGGTGATGCAAAGTCATCCGCCCCCACACCGCCCGCGGCGTAATTGAGGCCGACCGGCATCAATGTAATCCCGATCAATAGCACCACAATGCCGGTGACTACAGGAGAGAACCAGTGGCGAATCCTCTTTAAAAACGCGCCGAGCACAATTTGCAGCAGCCCTGCTACAAAGGAAGCGCCCAGAACGGCGGGCAGGCCAAACGCTTTCGCCAGTGGCAGCGCCACCGGCAAGAAGCCAAAGCTAGTGCCCTGCACAATCGGTAGGCGTGCGCCTATCGGGCCGATGCCGATGGTTTGTACCAGCGTGGATACCCCCGCAACAAACAATGCCACCTGAATTAAAAAGATCTGTTCCGCCGGGGTAGCGCCGATCACACCAGCAATAATAATCGGCGGTGTCACGTTGCCAGCGAACATGGCCATGATGTGCTGGAGGCCTAGCGGGATCGCTTTTGATAACGGCGGCATCGCATCGGGGTTTTGATTAATGGTACGCGAAGGCCGCGTTTTGGCATCGGGCGGTGTGGACATAGAGAGCCTTTATTCGCTGTGGGTGACATTGTTTTCTTCTTGCATCCATTAACCAATAAAAGTGTATACAAGAAATAAATGCAATAGTCCGATCAACGAATAGTCTTCAACGCTTCGTTTTATTGCTTGGCCCGCGCCCTTAACCGAAAGCGCGCAATGCGAATAATTTGCTCAATCGCCGTTTGGCGCTCGGTAGCCGCATCGTTGTTCAGGCGCTCCTCGAAGGCTGCTAATATGGCATGTCGATCCAGTCCTTTAACGGCAATCACAAACGGAAAGCCAAACTTCTCCTTGTACGCCGCATTAAGGTATTCAAAGCGCGCAAACTCCTCAGGGCTGCACTGGTCAAGCCCCGCACCTGCTTGTTCGCTGGTTGAGTCTTGGGTTAATTCACCTGCCATAGCGGCTTTGCCTGCCAGGTCAGGGTGCGCCTGAATTACCTTAATTTGCTGTTCGTTGCTCGCCTGCTGCAACATAAGCCCCATCAGCTCGGCCAGTGCGTCGGGTGTATCATGGGCTTCAGTCAGGCCGTGCTGCCAGGCAGCTTCAGCCACCCAGGGGGAGTGCTCGTAAACATCCCCATAGTGATGAGTCAGCATTTCAAGGCTGCACTTGCTAGGCGCGGGTGAAAGCAGTAACGGTTGCGGTGTGGGCACTGGAACTCTCCTAAACGGTGTAATTTTTTACAACATACGTGATTCAAAGCAAACGTGGATCTAAACGTGCAGGGTTGGAATTACTGTATACAATAAATATCAGTAACGGTACTCTTTGACCAATAGGTCAAGCAACGTCATCAATAATCAACAAGGAGCGGCTATGGGACGTTTAACCACCCACGTACTGGATACCGCCAAAGGTCAGCCCGGTCATGGCATTACCATTGAAGTGTTTCGCCTTGCCGGCAGTGAGCGCCAGCATCTGAGTACCGTGATCACCAACAGTGACGGGCGTTGCGATGCGCCCATTTTAGAAGGTGATGCGCTCACGCCAGGCGAGTACGAACTGGTGTTCCATGCCGGTGACTACCTGCGTGCTCAAGGCGTTGAAGCTGCCGAACCGCGCTTTCTAGATGTTATCCCACTGCGCTTTGGCGTTGCGGATGCCAGCCAGCACTACCATGTGCCGCTACTCCTCTCGCCCTATGGCTACTCAACTTACCGCGGTAGCTGATAAGGGACTTCCGTTATGCAAGCGTATCTAATCGATTTTGTTAATTTGCTACTGCGCTGGCTGCATGTGATTGCGGCCATCGCCTGGATCGGCGAGTCGATCTATTTTGTAATGCTGGATAATAGCCTGCGCACACCGAAGGCTGAGGAAGACCGCCAGAAGGGCGTGTTTGGCGAAATGTGGTCGGTGCATGGCGGTGGTTTTTACCACAACCAAAAGTACGCCACGGCGCCTGCCAAGTTACCCAATGATCTGCACTGGTCATTCTGGAAAGCTTACACCACCTGGCTTTCCGGCTTTGCGCTGTTTGTGATTCTCTACATGGTCAATCCAGGCTTCTATCTGGTAAACCCCAATAGCCCCTGGGAGTGGGCAGCCAACATGACGGGCTGGCAGGCCAACGTGCTGGCGCTGGCATTTTTGCTGGGCGGCTGGGTGGTTTATAATGAGTTATGTAAACGCATCAGCCCCAATATGGATCGCGACGGCCTGCTCAGTGTCGCTGTTGCCGTAATGATGGTGGTCGTTGCCTACCTCAGCACGCAGATGTTCACCGGTCGCGCCGCCTTCCTGCTCACCGGTGCGGTGATGGCGACGGCAATGTCAGCCAATGTCTTCTTCTGGATCATTCCCGGCCAGCGCCGCATGGTAAAAGCCATGAAGGCGGGCGATGCCCCCAATCCTTTGGATGGCAAACGCGGCAAGCAGCGCTCGGTGCATAATACCTACTTCACGCTACCGGTCGTGTTGTTGATGGTGAGTAATCACTACTCCTTTATCTACTCCCACGAGCTTGCCTGGGTGGTGATGGTGCTGTTGATCTTTGCCGGTGCTTTAATCCGTCAATTCTTTGTGTTGATGCATGCAGGCAAAACCCAGCCAGCGTATCCCGCCGTTGGGGTAGGGCTTATTCTGTTAGCGTTTTGGGTGGCCGCACCAAGTTCATCGTCGCCTAGTGGTAATGACGGCGCGCAAGGGCCGGATCAGGCGCAAATCACCGGTTTGATTGAGCAGCACTGTGTTCAGTGTCATGCTCGCAACCCTGAGCATGCTGGTTTTTCAGCACCGCCCGCGGGGATTGCTTTCGATAGCTGGGATGAAATCCTCGGGCAAAAGGCACAAATTCAGCAGGTAGTGACCAGCCGCTATATGCCGTTAGGCAATATGACCAACATGAGCGATGAAGAGCGCGATATGATTGCCGCTTGGGAGGAATGATCAGGCTTTGTACGAAAACTGCCTGCGCTCGACAATACTGCGATAAAAATCGCCTCGAAATGCTCATTTACACCCCGTAAACTCCGCTTTCTCGTCGATTTTTGCCTTGTCTAGTCTTCGCTCGCCGACTTTTCGTACAAACCCTAAGGCCTTGAGAGGATAGCTATGAGTGATGCGCAGGCGCCGGAAAAACGGCGCGCTCCTGCTAAAGAAACGAAAAATAGCAAAGAGGGCGATGAACGCCACGACGCCATCTATCGCTCCGTGAGCGATGCCATTGTCGAGCAGCGTTTAAAGCCCGGCGCACGGCTACGCGAAGATGCGCTGGCGGAAGTCTTTGGCATTAGCCGCACTGGTATTCGTAAAATTCTGCAGCGCCTGGCGCTGGAGCAGTTAGTCACGCTAACACCGCGCCGTGGCGCCAGCGTTACCCGGCCCACCGCCGATGAAGCCAAAGACGTATTCGATGCCCGCCAGTTAATCGAGTGCGGATTAATGCCCGACGTAGCTCGGCGCATGGGCGAAAAAGAAGCAGCGGAGCTGCGCGACATGGCCCGTCAAGAGCGCCAAGCGCTGCGCAGCGGGCAACAAAGCGTGGCTATTCGCCTATCGGCAGACTTCCATGTGCGTTTAGCGCAGCTCTCAGGCAACGCCACCCTGGCAGAGTTTGTTGAACGCCTCTGTTCGCGTTCTTCACTGATACTCGCCGTCTACGGCCATCGCGGCCATTTAGGCTGTGAATCCCACGATCACGATGATCTGATCGGCTACCTGGAAACAGGTAACGGCGAGCGGGCAAAAGCCTTTATGAGCCGCCACCTAAAAGCCATCGAAGCCTCGCTCTCCATGGTTGAAGAGGAAGAGAACGTGCCGGATTTGCAGCAGATATTTGGGGGTTGAGTGTGGCGGCTTTAAGCTGCAGCTTGTTGGGCGGCAACGGAACGGGGCTTGATGGAGACCTTGAAGCTGCGCCGAAAATATAGCTCCCCCTACTCCAGAAGCCTTTCCGGTGCATCCATGTCCTGGTGAAGTACACGAACAACGAGCACTTTCGATTCATGCAGTTGATAAAAAACAGCGTGGTGCTCGACCTGTAATCTGCGATACCCAGAAAAAACATGGTCGTAGTTCGCGCCAAGTGATGGATGATCAATCAGCCGTTTCATGCCGGTCTCAAGCCGATTCAGGTAATTATCCGCCTGATCAACGCCCCATTCCTCACAGGTATACACCCAAATTCCGATGAGATCTGATTCCGCCTTTGGCGTGACATTCAATTCAAGCACTAATCAACCGCCTTGATCCGCTTACGGCCAGCCGCCTTAATAGCCGATATATCCAGGGGTTTCGGGTTCCCGCTTGACTCACCCTCAACGAGGGCTTGCCTCAGCATGGCAATACGTTGTTTGGCCTGCTGATCCCTTCGAATAAGATCGCGGATGTATTCACTATCGTTGCCAAAGTGGCCGCTTTCAATCTGGGCTTTCACCCAGCCGTTTTGCTGTTCAGTCAGCGTGATGGTTTTCCGGTGCATGCTCATGGCTGATACTCCTAACATGGGAGAGGTGTGATATTATCATACTCACCCACCTCCTGAATCAATGCTCCTCTTATTGCGGCCAGCACGCGCTACTTTGTAGTGAAGGCGAAGCCGCAACGAACAAGACGTCGCCGTGGCTGGACTTGTAAAATTTTTTATAGCGCCATATGCAACAGTGGATAGGCTTTACCCTGCCCATCGACCGGTGAGCGACCTGTCACTTTAAAGCCAATATACTGGTAAAAACCAAGCGCCTGAACATTCTGTTCATTGACGTCGACCTTTGACGCTCCCTGCTCATCGATAGCATTGGCAGCTAACATGGCACCAACGCCTTTTCCGCGCGCATCTGGTGCAATGAACAACATCTCAATATTACCGTCATGAACGCCGCAGAACCCTTGGATTTCACCATGACCATTTTTAGCGCACCTTAAATCAATGGCGTCAAAATACTGCTCCAAGATTAACGGCTTTAACTCTTGTAAATCTTCTTCAGCTAGAAAATCATGGGTTGCTCTGACCGAGGCTTCCCAGATTTCTAGCAGCTTAAGGTGATCTGCTTTTTCTACGGTCTCAATTTTCATCACTAAAGCTCGATCGAAAATTTAACACTGCGCACAACGGTGCCCTTGCAATGGAGGCGCAGCCGCCGTTGCGCGCAGCGTTGAGCCTGTAGAAAAAACCCGCTGACGGCTAAGTTTTGGTAGGATCGAGAAAACAGACGAGGAGTGGTCAGCATGCCGCGCTTCAAGCCTTATAACCACGATCAAAATGCCATGGTGGTGATCAACTACCAAGATCAACTCCAACCCGGTACCTTTGAGCACGCAGTGCATTACCTGATCGAGCATAAACTCGACTTGTCCGTTTTCCACCCCAAGTACCGCAACGATGCGACCGGCCGGCTGGCCTATGATCCGGCCATCCTGCTTAAGATTATCCTGTTTGCTTACTCCAAAGGCATCACCTCCAGCCGTGAGATGCAGTGGTGCTGCGAGACCAATATTATTTTCAAAGCCCTTTCTTGCGATACCGTTCCCCACTTCACCACACTGGCCAGCTTCGTCAGTCGCCATGCTGATGAGATTGAAGCGCTATTCGAACAAGTGCTGCTGGTGTGCCATGAACAAGGCTTGCTGGGTAACGAACTCTTTGCCATTGACGGCTGCAAGATGTCCTCCGATGCCTCTAAGGAGTGGTCGGGTACGTTCAAAGAATTGGGCGAGAAGCGGGAGAAACTAAGAGGACTGATTCGGCATCATTTATTGGAGCACTACGCGCGTGATGAAGCCGAAACGGAAGCCGACCTGGATCGGGACATTCGCCGAGCCAAGACGATTCTCTCGCTAGATGCCGCCATGAATAAAGTGGATCGTTTCCTAAAGATGCACAGCCCAAGGATGGGCCAGGGGAAGCGAATCAAGGAAGTGAAGAGCAATCTGACCGATAACGAAAGTGCCAAAATGACCACCAGCAAGGGCACGATCCAGGGCTATAACGGCGTAGCCACGGTGGATAAAAAGCACCAGATCGTCATTGATGCTCAGGCCTTCGGCGAAGGCCAGGAGCATCATACCCTGAAGCCAGTTCTGGAGCAGGTAGAAGCGCGTTTTAAGAAGCTGGGCATCGCCGAGAACATCTACCAGAAAGGCACCGTCGTGACCGCTGACACTGGCTTTGCCAATGAAGCTAACATGAAGTATCTGTACGAACAGCAGATCAACGGCTACATCCCCGATAACCAGTTCCGCAGCCGAGATCCGAAGTTCGCCGACCAGAAAGACAAATATGGCAAGCGCCATCAGAACCTGCTGGACAAAGGCTGGCGAGAGACGATGCCCGCCAGCGCGTTCCAGTTTGATCCTGTAAACCTAACGTGTATCTGCCCCACCGGTGAAAAGCTGTCCTATCGCGGGCAACGAGAAACAGACAATGGCAAGATCCGGGTACACTTTGAAGGGCGTTTGCTGCAATGTCGGCATTGCCCAAAGAAATACCGATGCATGCAGAACCCGAGTTCGGCCGACCATCGCAACGGCGCAGGGCGACAAGTGTCTTTTATTATCGAGAACAAACGCTTACCCAATTATACGGACTGGATGAAGCATCGGGTTGATAGCCCGAAGGGCAAAGAGATTTACAGCCATCGCATGTCAGTCGTAGAGCCTGTATTCGGTAACATTGGCACGACGAAAAGGTTGAACCGCTTCAGCCTTCGGGGTAAGAAAAAGGTGCAAAGTCAGTGGCAGCTCTACTGCTTAGTGCACAATATTGAAAAGTTGGCGAATTACGGCCACATGGCCGCGTCATGAAGGGCTTAGAGCGGAGTAAGTTGCTTTTTAAGAGCAAAAGGCCGTCTTCAACAAGCTTTAGTTGGGCGCTAAAGTGGCTAAATGCCGATATTAAGATTACTCAGCCAGATGACCGGCTGGGTAAATAAATAAGGACAACAGGCGGTGGAAACGGCTCGAAATCGGGTTTTTCTACAGCCTCGTTAGCATTTTTATCTCACGCGCTAAGAGCCTTCAATACGGCTTGAGGCTCTTTAGATACGACGTTCAATAGCACTAGAGCGGGGCCGTGAGGCGCTCGGTCACCACGCTCCCAATGGCGCAGTGTACTAACGCTGATTCCAAAGGCTGAGGCAAACTCATTCTGGGACATCCCCAACTTGGAACGTATCTTCTTGACCTCTACTGGCCCGAATTCATGCACGATCGCTTTTTCAACCCGACCGTTGGAGTATTCAATTGCCTCATCCAGGCCCTGCTTGATACTTGTAAATGCGCTACTCATATTAATCACCATATCTTTCAAGCAACAGGTTGGTAAGCTTGCTCAGTTCATTACGTTCAGACTTTGAGATATTCGCTTTCTCGCCCTTGCCGAAAACGGTCAAAAGGAACAGCGGTACGCTTCCATTGTGATAGTAGTAGATAACCCTTACCCCACCACTTTTGCCCTTACCTTGCGCCGACCAGCGAAGCTTCCTAATACCTCCTGTGCCTTGCACGATGTCCCCGGCCTGAGGATGAAAAGCTAAGTAGTTAACAATACTCATCTTCTCCTCATCCTTGAGGAGGCTTGACGCTCGCTTGATAAATTCAGGGAGTTCGACAATGGTCTGCATAGACTTAAGAGTAATCCATTGGATTATAGTGGTCAAGAGGTGAAGAGAGGACGGAAATGTAAACGCCACAAGGCAAGTGTGGTTGGGGAATGGTATAGAAGCGGCAATGGAGAGAGTGGCTGGCGGCCATCAGCCGTGAATTGCCGCGAGTTCATATGTTCGCTGTTTCAAAATACAGAGTACACATTAAAAACTAGAGTCTCGATGTGGCCGGATACGCGATTTTCTCCGATTCTCAGGCTGTTTGGGTGCCCGCAGCCATTCCTGAAGGTTAAGCAACCCTCTAACTCTTGCTTTACGCTTTTGCCAATAATTGAAGCGGATTCACATATCACCAAGAAATTAGCTTCCTTCATTCTTGCCAGGTCATCTTTAGTTTTAGCAGGCTTCCACTTCGGATCCTGTTTCAACGCGGCAGCATTGAATTCAGACAAATAATTGCTAACTACATGGTCATATAGCACCGATACCGCTCCGACCCATGAAAGCACGACCGCTGCTCTATAGTTATGTGCCTCAAAGCACTCGATAGCTTCTTCGACGAACGCTTGAGTATTTTTTGAGCTAATTTTGGAAGCCAGAGTTCTTAAACTGCTGGATAATTGCACGGTAGGGCCGCCACCTAATTGCTTTACGTACGCACGGCCATCGGATGTTAGTTCCCAACCCTCAGGGCTACGGATAGTTTTTCCAGTATGGCGGGCTAATATTGATGAAAAATTTATTTTTTTTGCCCCCTTTAGTCCAACCGAGGCGGCAATTTCCTTAACAGCTTTCACTTGTTTGGGAGCATGTGCATCGTAGGCAAGGCATGCTAGCGCTTTGTCTTTCTTATCTATTTCAGGGTTAGCCACGATTTCTTTCAATGCGATCTTATTGAGCAACGTTTTTCCCCTGCAAACTAAATAAGACATGATGTTGTTAGGTGCATGTTGACATACATGAGCTCATGTTTAAACTGCATAATAAATGTCAAAATATTGGAGTCTCAACGTCATGAATGACAACACGACCGACCCACTTCTCGAAATTGAAGCTATGAGAAGCCTCGCCGAGGCCTTGACTCCTTTGGACGAGGCATCATGTGGCCGGGTCTTGCGTTGGGCTGCCGACAGGTTCGGAGTAGAGGTGAAGGCAACCAGCCTTGGTGACTCCAACTACGAAAAAACGGGCGAGTCGGGCATTGTTGAGGACGAAACTGACGAGAAAGACGAGCCATTGGAGTTCAACGAAATATCGGACCTGTACGCTGCGGCTAGACCGACTAATGACCCGGAAAAAGCACTCGTTGTCGGCTACTGGTTTCAATCGGTGCAAGGTCAGAACGATTTTGACGCAGGCCGTGTGAACAAAGAGCTTAAGCACCTTGGGCACGGAGTAGGTAATATAACAACTGCCATGACAAGTTTGATTGGAAGAAAACCGGCTTGTGCAATGCAAACTAGGAAGTCTGGCAGCTCTCAGCAAGCCAGAAAGAAGTACAAGTTAACCCACGAGGGCCTGCGCAAAGTCAGAGACATGGTTAGCGGTTAATTCCGACTTGGGTAGGTTGTGATGCTATGCCCACATAACGTGTTTCATGAAATATCAAAAAGCGCCATCGGCAAAACCGATGGCGCTTGTATGAGTTTCTAATCAGCTAGTTACGACCCGTTTGTCTACTGTTGAGCCAATACAGGCTCAGCCTTAAACTGCCTCATCAACCCATAGTAGAACAGCCCACCCAAGCCTGCACCAATCAGCCAGCCGTAACCACCTAGGCTCGATAGCGCGGGTACCAACACGGTAGAAAGCGAGAACAGCGCCGCCCCGCCAAAGGCGATAAGCGCACGAGTGTTCCAGCCGTTCACATAGTAGTAAGCGCTACCCGGCGCTGATGAGAAGAGCTCCTGCATGTTCAGGTGCTGACGCTTAATCAGGTAGTAATCGACTACGATAATGCCGTAGAAGGGCGCGACGATGGCCCCTAGCGCATTTACAAAGCCGGGAACGCCAATCTGGCTGATGACCGAAAGCCATAGCGCGCCGACAAAGAACGCAATCACTGCGGTAATCAGGCCGCCCATCTTGAAGCTGATTTTGCTGGGAAACAGGTTGGCAAGGTCGTAGGCGGGGGGAATGAAGTTGGCGACCAGGTTGATACCTACCGTGGCGGCAAAGAAGGTTAGTGCGGCGATAATCGTCAGCGGCAGCGAATCTACACGCTCGACGATATCGGCGGGGTTGGTCAGCGCCTCGCCAAACAGCACTAGAGTGCCAGCGGTAATAATCAGTGCGATAAACGAGAAAAACGCCACGTTGAGCGGCAAGCCCAACAGGTTGCCGAGCTTCATCTGGCGTTCGGTTTTCACAAAGCGGGTGAAGTCGCCGAAGTTGATCACCACCGCTGCGAAATACGCCACCATGGTGCCGACAATCGCCATAAAGGCGGCGATTGAGCTGCCGCTGGTTTCACTGCCACCGCTGAAAATGGTGCCAATGGCAGGAATCAGCTCACTTCCCGCTTGATACCAAACAATGATCATCAGCACCAACATCACCACGTAGACCAACGGGCCCGCCCAGTTGAGGAAGTGCTTAATGCGCTCAATGCCTTGCCAGAAAATCGCGATTTGAAACAGCCACACAATGACGAACGACACCCAGGCCACGCCGGAAAGCCCCAGGAAGGTGCTGCCGCTGCCTGCGCCAAAAAAGGCCGTAATCAGCAGGGTGACGGCGGTGGAGGCGAAGTAGGTCTGCACGCCATACCAGAAAATTCCCACGATGGCGCGCAGCATCGCGGGTAGGTTTGCGCCGCGTACCCCCATGCTGGCGCGTACCATCACTGGGAAAGGGATGCCGTATTTAACGCTGGGCTTACCGGTGAGGTTGACCAGAAACATCACGATAACGCCCGCCAGAATAATCGCCGCCATCACCGCCCAGCCGTTCAGGCCGTAGGTTAAAAACAGCGAGGCGGCGAGGGTGTAACCAAACAGGCTCTGGATATCGTTAGACCAAACGTTAAATATCTCAAAGGCGCCCCAGTTACGATCCTGGGGCTTAAGCGGGGCGAGATCCTCGTTATAGAGCGTGGGATCTATATGCTTAATATCCAGGTCACTAACGTCGTTACTCTCTTTCATCTTATTCGCTCTTCGGTTGGCAAAGGGAGTTACTGGCTAAAGCGCTGGCAGGGAGCCCAGTACTTCATAAGCAGGTAGTAGGTAACACCTGCGGGTATCAGGCTGGCGTACCACGAGATCGCCGAGAAAGAGAGCGCCGCCACAATGCCCACTGCCGTGGCGATGAAAGCGGCTAAGTTAATACCCTGGTAAGGCCCGTTAACGTCATACAGCTTGTTGATATCCAGCGTGCGGCGGCGAATCACATAATAATCGACCACCAGAATGGCGAAGATCGGGCCTAGGAAGGCAGAGTAGGTTTGCACAAATAGCTGCAGGCCCGCAGCGGAGCCCGGCTGAACCAGTTTCCAGGGGAAGGTGGCGAAAGCCAGCAAGCCAACGATCACCGTAGCGACCGAGAACTTGATCTTGAATACGTCCATCAGCACGTAGGTGGGCGGTACCACGTTGTTGAGTACGTTGGTGGTGACCTGGGCGAAGGCGATGAATAGAAGGGTAGTCATCAGCAGCGGGGTGTTGTCGACGGCGTTGGCAAACACCTGAATAGGGTCGGCGGTGCCGGTGGCCTGGGAGACCATATAGCCGATCAAGCCCATAAACAGCGTGCAGGGTAGAATCGACATGGCGTAGATAGTGGTCAGCAGGCTTTGAGCCGTGCCCTTTTTGTGCTCGCGGGAGTAGTCGCTGACGTTGAGCATCATGGTGCTGTAGATGCCCAGGAAGAGCATGGTCGCGCCCCAGAACGGCATGCCCCAGGAGCCTTCCATGGTCAGCAGGCTGGCGGAAAGCTCATCGCCATAGCGCTGCACCGTGGCGTAGAACATATACACCAGCGAGGCGAGGATAAAGGCGCTGCCGATATTCTCTAACCACTTGATGCCCTGGAAACCCATTACCGAAAGACCAATTTGCAGAAACTGGAAGGTAATGAAGTAGAAGATAAGGTTGTCGAAGCCGAACAGGGTAGCCGACACCATATTGAGTGCCCCGGCGCCAATCCAGCTTTGAAAGCCGTACCACACTACCGCTGGCACTGCGCGTACCAAGCCCGGTAAGCGCGTGCCCGTAAAGCCGAACGCGCTGCGCGCCTGCACCATAAACGGAATGCCATACTTGTAGCCCGCGGCCCCGTTAATGGCCAGGGCAATACCGATCACAAAGCAGCCGATGGCAATCGCCAGGGTGGCTTGTAACAGGTTCAGGGTGCCGACTACGCTTGAGCCCATGGCAAAGGTGCCAATGGAAACGCAGCCACCGAACCAAGCCAGGAAGTAGGAGCTGCGCCCCATGATTCGGGTGTGTTGAGGGGCCAGGCTTTCTGCCCCCAGTGCTTTTGATCCAGCAGCGGATCGTTCTTCTGACGCAAGAGCCGAGGTTGAAGCGCTCATGTTGTCGTCCTCGCAAGATTGTCGGTTTTTATTAATCCCCGATTAGGTATCGGGAAACGCTTGCGGCGTGGCGTGCTAATGGACGTACTTTTTAAAACTCTATTTAAGCTATTGTTATTAGATGTTGTTGAGTCACTATTATTTTTTGGAACTGTTATGACTTAAGCGGTAGCGCAAGATCAGAAAGCTCAGAAAACTTACCGGTAAAGATCTTTGGCCGTGGGTAGGCAAGATCGCCGTGTTTGCTGGTATGCAGCCCTAAACTGACCAGCGATTCCGCCAGTTTCAGCGCGGCGGTAACACCTTCTACTACCGGCAGGCCCACTTCGCGGCTGATCTCCTGGGTCAAATTCGCCATGCCGCCACAGCCTAAAACGATGGCGCCGATACCGTCCTCATCCCTGGCGCGGCAGCACTCTTCGACGATGCGGGTAAACGCCACTTCAGGATGGTGCTCAAGATCCAACACCGGAATTTCAGCGGCACGTATACGACGGCAGTGGTGGCTAAAGCCGTACTGCTGAAGCAGGTGCTCGGCGATAATGCCGGTGCGGCCCAGGGTGGTGACAATTGAAAAGCGTGTACTCACCAGTGTGGCGAGATGAAACGCTGCTTCGGCGATGCCGATTACCGGCGCACGGGTTAGCTCCCGCGCTGCGAGCAGGCCTGGGTCACCAAAACAGGCCACCACATAGGCATCGATGCCGCCTTCGCATTCGCCTTTTAGAACTTCTTCGGCCACTCCTACCGCACTGATCACTTCGTCGAAATGGCTCTCGATAGAAACCGGGCCAGCGTCCGGCTGTGAAGCGCTCACCGTGGTGCCAGTGCCCGCCTGCTGCTGCGCTGCCTGATGAATAGCAGCGGTCATGGAGGACGTTGTGTTGGGGTTAATAATGCGTATATGCACGATAGCTATTCCGTGTGTAAACAATATGGCATTTCTTGTATACAAAAATAGGGCGGTTTTCTACGTGGCGCAAGGGACTAATGAGCAATCGGCAATAAAAAAGCAGCTGATAAAACTTGACCATTTGTTCAGGATTCAATGGCTTAACGCCTTTTAAACTAAGAAACGCTATTAGCGTCAGGGGATTAGCGGTTGACCGCGTTGCGGTTGGTTATGAATGTCGCTATTTTGTATACAAATATTTTTCTGTATTGCTGGGCGGCTATTTGCCAGTGATCTGCCAGGGCTTGTATGAATGGTTTGTATGAATCAAGGAGCTAGCTATGTCGTCGTCACCTAAGGGCCACTATCCCCGCGATTTGATCGGTTATGGACGCAACCCGCCCCACGCCAACTGGCCAAACAAGGCCAAAATTGCCGTTCAGTTTGTGCTCAACTACGAGGAGGGCGGCGAAAACTGCGTGTTGCACGGCGACTCAGGCTCCGAGCAGTTCCTATCGGAAATTATCGGCGCACCGGCTTATCCGGATCGCCACTTGAGCATGGAGTCGATCTACGAGTACGGCTCCCGCGCCGGGGTATGGCGCATTCTGCGCGAGTTTGGAAAACGCGATTTGCCGCTCACGGTGTTTGGCGTTGCCATGGCGCTGGAGCGCAACCCGGATGTCGCCCTGGCATTTAAAGAGCTGGGCCACGAGATTGCTTGCCATGGCTATCGCTGGATTCACTATCAGGAAGTGCCCGAGCACGTTGAGCGCGAGCATCTACAGCAGGCCATGGAGATTTTTCAACGCCTCTATGGCGAAAAACCCCAAGGCTGGTACACCGGTCGCGATAGTCCCAATACCCGGCGCTTAGTGCTAGACGAAGGCGGTTTCCTTTACGATAGCGACTACTACGGCGACGACTTGCCTTTCTGGACGCAGGTGACCGATAGTCAGGGCGGTGACCACAACCATCTGATTGTGCCCTACACGCTGGACAGCAACGATATGCGTTTTGCCGCGCCGCAAGGTTTCAATACGGCGGATCACTTCTTTACCTACCTGCGCGATGCCTTTGATGTACTTTACGCAGAAGGGGAGGAGGCGCCCAAAATGCTCTCGGTGGGCATGCATTGCCGTTTATTGGGTCGCCCTGGGCGCTTTCGCGCCCTGCAGCGCTTTTTGGATTACATCGAAACTCACGACCGTGTGTGGGTGGCCCGGCGGGTTGATATTGCCCGTCACTGGGCAGAGCACCACCCTGCAACTCGTTAATTAAGCAGTTTAATAGGATGCTATGACGCCGCATATCGGACAGCGAATTACCGCCCAGTTTGACACTCTAACTGCCCAGGAGCAGCGGGTGGCGAGCTTTATCCTCGATCACTTTGATGATCTTGCGGTGTATAGCGCCGCTGATTTGGCGCGTTTGACCGGGGTATCCAAATCGACGGTTAGCCGCCTATTCAAGCGGCTGGGGTTTGAAAGCTACCGCACCGTTAAAGACCACGCCCGCCAGCTACGGAACCTGGGCGTGCCTTTGGTGATCGACCCCAACGCCATGCAGGAAGAGGCCGGGGCGCCGTTCCAGCGCCATCTGCAGCGGGAGCAGGATAATCTGCAGCGCTGCTTAAACGGCATTGCGGCGGATCAATTTGCTGCACTGGTAGAGCGGCTGGATAGCGCGCGTCATGTGGTCGTGATCGGTTTTCGTAACAGCTACCCGCTAGCGCTGCATTTTCGTCAGCAGCTGATTCAGGCGCGCACCCAGGTGCGAGTGGTTCCTCACCCAAACCAGTCGTTAGCGGAAGAGATCGTCGATCTCACCGACCAGGACATGGTGGTGCTGTTTGGTTTTCGCCGCCGCCCAGCGGCATTTGCTTCGCTAATTGACGCACTTGAGAGCTCACCTGCCAAGGTAGCCTTACTGGCTGACCCCACCGCGGTCAATTTCGCCTCACAAGTAACGTGGTTTTTTGAAACGCCGCTGGAAAGCCTCTCCGCCTTCGATAGCTACGCTGCCGCCAATAGCCTGATCTGCCTGATTGCCAACGGCGTGCTGCACCGTCGCCTTGCAGAAGGTCGAGAGCGAATCAGCGCGATCAGCGATGTTTACGCTGATCTTAGTGAGCTGGAAGCGCCTACCATGAGCGTGGATTGGAGCTCCCAGTAGGCTGGGCTTCCTTTCATGGTGCATCTCGTCCTATTGATGGATGAAAACTGCACCAATACATTGCACTTCCCTCCTTTTAAATCCTCTTCTTAATGCGGCAGTCGCTGCGTTGTGGCTTCGCGTGCCCGCTAAGTTGCTGTTCTAAAAAACGTTAGCCACTTCTGGTATCTCTGTTGCTATTAGGTGGTCAAGTGAAACGAAAGTTTCTTTGTAAGATTTTATGCAACAAAGCTTTCACTCGCTCTGCATCCCTTGCTAATTCCATTACGGCTATTCACTGACCAACATGCCCTTGCCAGGCTGCCCTTGTTAGGAGAACACCATGAAATCGCTATCGCACCGCTTCAATCACTCTTTCTCTAACCAATTCAAACGCCTACAGTCCGGTGTTTTAGCCACAGGGCTGAGTGCCGTCGTTGCCCTTGGTGCTATTACCACTAGCCCAAACGTTCAGGCGGATGCGCTAGAAGATATCGAATCACGCGGCACTATCCGGGTCGCTGTCCCGCAAGATTTCCCACCGTTTGGTTCAGTAGGTACCGACCTACAGCCGCGCGGCTACGATATTGATATGGCCCAATACCTCGCTGACGAAATGGGCGTTCAGCTAGAACTGATTACCGTGACTAGCGCTAACCGTATCCCTTACTTACAGACCGGCCAGGCGGACCTGGTGATCTCTAGCCTGGGTAAGAACCCGGAGCGAGAAGCGGCAATTGATTTCTCTGACGCCTACGCGCCGTTCTTTCTAGGCGTGTTCAGCGCTGATGAAGATGAAAGCGTGGAAGGCCCAGAAGGCCTGGCCGATAAAACCATCGGGGTAACCCGTGGCGCCGTGGAAGATATGGAGCTTTCCAATATTGCCCCGGACTCCACGACGGTGCAGCGCTTTGAAGATAACGCCACCACCATTTCTGCGTTTCTTTCCGGTCAGGTCGATTACGTAGCCACCGGTAACGTAGTCGCCGCCGAAATCGCCGAACGAAACAGCGACCGTGCGCCCTCGCTGATTTATCAGCTCAAAGATTCACCCTGCTACGTGGGCATGAATAAAAACGAGCCAGCGTTAATGGAAGAAGTGAATCGCCTGATCGCACAAGGCCTGGAAGATGGCACCCTGAATGAGCTATCTCAGCGCTGGTTCAGTGCCGACCTGCCTGAAAACTTCGGTAGCTGAGGTTTAGCATGGGGCCAACACTCGATTTTCTTACCCTGTTGCCCTACGCCAGTGAGCTCCTCAAAGGTCTTACCACCACGGTCGTTTTGACCGTGGTGACCACCTTGACGGGGCTAGCGCTGGCGGTGGCAGTGGCGTATTTACGTGTCAACGCGCAGCCATGGGTGCGCTGGGGGCTAGGCGGCTACGTCGAAGTAACCCGCAATACGCCCTTCATTGTGCAACTGTTCTTTATCTTCTTTGGACTGCCGGGGCTCGGCATTAAAATTGATGCCATTACCGCGGCGTTTATTGCCATGACGCTCAACCTGGCCGCTTACAGCGCCGAGATTCTACGCGCCGGTATTAGCGCCACGGCGAAAGGGCAGTTAGAAGCTGGGCGTGCACTGGGCATGACCACACTGCAAAGCTATCGCCATATCGTGCTGGTGCCCGCGTTTGCCAGGGTATACCCCGCGCTGATCAGTCAGTCGATCATTGTGATGCTGGGTTCGGCGGTGGTGTCGCAAATATCGGTATTTGACCTGACCTATGCCGCTAACTTTATCCAATCGCGCAACTTTCGCAGCTTTGAAGTCTACCTGCTGATCACGCTGGTCTATTTGCTCCTCGCCTTCGGCATGCGGCGCAGCTTTATGCTGGTTGGCAAGCGGGTATTCGCCTATCAGCAAGGAGAACAACGATGATTGAGTTCACCTTCTGGGACATTCTGCGCAACCTGCTGCTGGCAACCCGCTGGACCATTGTGCTGTCGTTGATTGCCTTTGTGGGCGGTGCGACGGTGGGACTGCTACTGACCTTTATGCGCCTCTCCAGCAACCGCTGGCTGCAGCGCTTAACGTCTCTTTATGTTGACCTGTTCCAAGGTACGCCGCTGTTGATGCAACTGTTTTTGATCTTCTTTGGCGCTGCTGCCATGGGGCATCCGATCTCTGCCTGGTTGGCGGCTTCCATCGCACTGACACTATTCACCAGTGCTTTTCTATGTGACATCTGGCGCGGCTGTTTAGAGGCGGTTGCCAAAGGGCAGTGGCACGCGGCGCGGGTGCTGGGCATGAACTACTTCCAGACCATGCGCCATGTGATTCTACCCCAGGCGCTGCGGCTTTCGATTCCGCCCACGGTGGGTTTCTCGGTACAGGTCATCAAAGGCACGGCGCTGGCCTCCATCATCGGCTTTGTCGAGCTGACCAAGGCGGGCACCATGCTCAATAACGCCACCTTCGAACCCTTCACCATTTTTGCCCTTGTGGCTCTGCTTTACTTCGCGCTGTGCTACCCACTTTCCTGCTACGCGCGCTATCTGGAGAAAAAGCTCTATGACGCTGGTTTACGTTGATAACGTTCATAAAGCCTTTGGCGACCTGGAAGTGCTTAAAGGTATCAACCTTTCAGTTGCGCAAGGCGAAGTGGTGGCGATTATTGGCCGCAGTGGCTCGGGTAAAAGTACCCTGCTGCGCTGCCTGAATCAGCTGGAAAAACATGACAGCGGCGAGATCACCATTGCCGATAAGCAGCTCGATGCGGCGTCAATGTCGCCCAAAGAGCTGAGTGAAAACGTCGGCATGGTATTTCAAAGCTTCAACCTGTTTCCTCATAAAACCGTGGGTGAGAACGTCTGTTTGGCGCCGCTGGTGGTGCGTGGCGAGGAGAAAGCCGAGGTCGAGAAAGTCGCCCGCGAAGTGCTTGAGAAAGTGGGGCTCTCCGACAAATACGATGCCTACCCGGCGCAGCTTTCCGGTGGGCAGCAGCAGCGGGTCGCCATCGCTCGGGCGCTGGCCATGCGCCCCAAAGTGATGCTCTGCGATGAGGTGACTTCAGCACTTGACCCTGAGCTGGTCGGGGAAGTGCTGCGCGTATTGGAAGCGTTGGCGGCCGAGGGCATGACGCTGATTCTGGTCACCCATGAAATGAGCTTTGCACGTGATGTGGCCGACCGCGTGGTGTTTATGCACCAGGGGCGCATCCATGAAGAGGGCGCCCCCAGCGAGCTATTCAGCAACCCACAAACGCCGGAGCTAAAGCAGTTTATCTCTGCCGTGCTCTAGTCGATCCACTTCTAGCCGGTCCACTGGGTTGCCTGGGCGAAAATAAGAAAGCCCAGAGCAATCACTATCCAGACGCAAAAAAGTGGGAAGAAGAATTTGACCCACTTTTGCCACGGCACACCCGCCAGCGCCAGGGTCGCCATAAAGTAGCCTGAGGTCGGGTATAAAATATTGCCGATACCGTCACCCAGTTGGAAGGCCAGCACTGCCGTTTGGCGGGTGACGCCAATGATGTCGGAGAGCGGTGCCATCAGCGGCATGGTGACCAGGGCCTGGCCGCTACCGGAGGGGACGATGAAATTGAAGCCTAGCTGGGCGAAGAACATGCCAATCGCCGAAAGCAGGGTGGGCAGGCCACCGACGAGGTTGCCAAGCCCAAACACCAGCGTGTCCATGATTTGACCATCTTCCAGCATCACGGCAACACCGCGTGCGACGCCGGCGATCATGGCGCCGACCAGCACGTCTCGGAAGCCCTGGTTGAAGCCTGCGCATATTTCATCGGTATCGAGACCCGCAATAAGGCCCACTACGATGCCCATAATGATAAACAGGCCTGCCATTTCCATCATGAACCAGCCTTGCTGCAGTACGCCATAGACGAGTACCGCGAAGAAGGCGAAGGTGGCGATGGCCGCGAGCTTCTGGCGAGCGGTGGCGATTAAGGCAGGGCTATTGTCAGCATGTTGATAAAGCGAGCGTTTTTCGGATTCGCTAGTGTCACTGCTCAGCAGGCTAAGCGAAGGTGTTTGGTGCACCATACGGGCGTAACGCATAACGAAGAAAATGGCCGCGGCTAACATCACCACAAACGACACAACGCGCAAGCCATAGCCGGAGTAGAGAGGAAGGTCTGAGAGTTGCTGCCCAAGGCCGGTATTGATGGGGTTGAGCACACCCGTCGTGAAACCGACCGTGGTAGCGCAAAGTGCCACCGCCGCGGCTGTGACTGAATCAAAGCGCAAGGCAATCATCAGCGGCAAGATGACCGGCACATAGACCAGCGCCAACTCTTGGGTACCGATAACCGTCGCTATGAGGGCAAAAACCGTCATCAACACGGGGATAGTGAGCAGGTTCTGTCGCGCAAAGCGGCGCGTTAGCTTGTCCACACCTATTTCAATAATGCCGGTGCGCCTTAGCACCATGAACATACCGCCGATCATGAAGGTGAAAAAGACAACTTCACCGGCACTCATTAAGCCATTCGGGATCGCCAGCATAAAGTCGACGATGCCAACTGGTGACGAAGCGATCTGCTCATAAGAGTTCGGGTCGATAGTGATGCGCCCATTCGGGCCAGGAACACGCTCGAACTGCCCGGCCGGCACAAAGTGCGTTGCTATCGCGGCCAGGGCGATAAATATGAACAGAACCGCGTAAATGTCAGGGATCCGGCACCAGCTTTTCTTGGGCGTGGGGCGATCTGAGGAAGACGAAGAGGGGGTGTGTTGGGACATGCTATGCCTCGCGTTTGTTATAAGTAGCTGACCTGAGCAGCGGTTAGCGGGCGTCACGCCGCGCCGAGGTTGCTGTTTTTGGACATGCTCGTATGATCTTAGAATTATGAAACAAAAGTTTCTAAAGAAGTTACTATTGGGAGGAGTGTTTCACAAGAGCTTTGTTAAAGATTGCTTTATTGTGGTTAGCTAATCTTGTATACAAGATGAATAACTTGTGTTTTTACTAAGTCAAATAGGTTTAAAAATGCCAGCTACTTACTACGCTCCCACCGGCGGGCACCCGCCGCAAACGCAAATCACCGCTGATCGCGCCGTGTTCACTGAAGCGTATGCGCTGATCCCCAAAGGCGTGATGCGCGATATCGTCACCAGCAATCTCCCCTTTTGGGAAGGCACTCGTCTGTGGGTGCTGGCGCGGCCGCTGTCGGGGTTCGCCGAGACGTTCTCCCAGTACATTATGGAAGTCCAGCCCCAGGGCGGCAGCGATAAGCCCGAGCCTGATCCTCAGGCGGAAGGCGTGTTGTTTATTGTGGAAGGTGAGTTAACGCTTACTTTGTCAGGCGAGCGCCACACCCTGCAGCCCGGCGGTTATGCGTTTATTCCCCCGGGCAGTTCGTGGCAAGTGCGCAACGAATCTAACGCGCCGGTACGTTTCCACTGGGTACGCAAGGCCTATGAGTTTGTGGAAGGGCTCGAGGTGCCAACGGCGTTTGTCACCAACGAGCAGGACATTGCGCCTATCGAAATGCCGGGCACCGAAGGACGCTGGGCCACCACACGCTTTGTCGACCCTGCGGACGTTCGCCACGATATGCATGTCAATATCGTTACCTTTCAGCCCGGCGGCGTAATTCCTTTCGATGAAACCCATGTCATGGAACACGGCCTTTACGTGCTCGAAGGCAAAGCGGTTTATCACCTGAATCAAAACTGGGTAGAAGTAGAAGCCGGGGACTTCATGTGGCTACGCGCTTTCTGCCCCCAGGCCTGCTACGCCGCTGGCCCCGGGCCATTCCGGTATCTGTTGTATAAAGATGTTAATCGTCATCCTGCTCTTCGTCTGGGGGCTCGTTAAAACTGGTTGCGCTAGCTTTTCAAGCAGGCAGCTTTAAAGGGTCGCGCGAGCTAAAGCTGCCTCCCACTAGTGCATTTATCAGGCTGGCAGTGGCCATGCCACGCTGAGTAACAAAGAACTTTAGAAGGACACAACAATGCTAGAGCTAAAAGCCGAGCCGTTGACCGCAGAGGCCTTCGCCCCTTTTGGCGATGTGATTGATGCGCGCACCTCCGCGTCGTTTCCCATCAACGCCGGGCGCACTCAGCGCCACCATGATCTTGCCAAGGTGGAAACTCTAGGCGAAAACGCTCACACGCTGATTAATATCTTCGTGAGCCAGCCGATTACACTGCCGTTGGAGCTAACGTTTTTAGAGCGTCACCCCCAGGGCAGTCAGGCGTTTATGCCGCTGCACCAGGAGCGCTTTATTGTGGTGGTAGCCCCACCGGGGGAACATATTAACCCTGCAGACGTGCGAGCGTTTGTCACCGATGGCCGCCAAGGGGTGAATTACCGCGCTGGCACTTGGCACGCCATTCAATCGGTGCTGGAGCGCGAAGGCGAGTTTTTGGTAGTGGATCGCGGCGGTGATGGCAATAATTGCGATGAGTTTCCTCTCACGATCACCGTGACGTTGACTTAAACCAACCCTCTGCGTTGCACTGCTGTCATATAGAGCGCGTTAAACTGGTAAGCTAGGGTTACTGGATAGAGTTACTTAATAAAAGTCACTACACGCTAAATTGCATGGTTGGAACATTATGAACGCACTGCACTTCTCCTCGATCCGTCGTACCAAAATTGTCGCCACCCTTGGGCCTGCCAGCGACCGGGAAGGCGTATTGGAAGCCATGCTCAAGGCGGGTGTCGATGTGGTGCGTCTTAACTTCTCCCATGGCACAGCGGATGATCACCGCCGCCGACTAACCGAGGTACGTGAAATCGCCGCCAAGCTAGGCCGCAGCGTCGCGGTGTTGGGTGATCTGCAGGGGCCCAAAATTCGTATTGCACGGTTTAGAGATGGGGCTGTGGTGCTTAAAGAGGGCCAGCCGTTTATTCTCGATATGGCGCTGGATGGCGATGCGGGCGATGTGCATCAAGTCGGCTGCGACTATAAGACCTTGTCCCAAGACGTTACCGCCGGTGACCGCCTGCTGTTAGATGACGGGCGCTTAGTGCTGGATGTGGCCCGTGTTGACGGCCAACAGGTGCATACCACCGTGGTCGTGGGAGGCAAGCTCTCTAACCATAAAGGTATCAACAAGCAGGGCGGTGGGCTCTCCGCTCCGGCATTGACTGAAAAAGATAAAGAAGACCTTAAGACCGCCGTTGAGATTGGCGTCGATTACCTGGCCATTTCTTTCCCCCGCCATGCTGAAGATATGCTCGAAGCACGCCGCTTATTAGGTGAGGCGGGTAAAGAGATTGGCCTGGTGGCCAAAGTCGAACGTGCCGAAGCCGTAGCGGATGATGCCACCCTGGATGGCATTATCGAAGCTTCTGAGGCGGTCATGGTGGCGCGAGGTGATCTAGGCGTAGAAATTGGCGATGCCAAGTTGGTCGGCGTGCAAAAGCGCATGATCAAACGAGCGCGTTCGCTCAACCGTGCGGTCATTACCGCCACGCAAATGATGGAGAGCATGATTTCAGCGCCTCTTCCCACCCGCGCTGAGGTGTTTGACGTGGCCAACGCGGTGCTGGATGGCAGCGATGCGGTCATGCTCTCGGCGGAAACCGCGGCGGGCGACTACCCGCTGGAAACCGTAGAAGCCATGTCACGTGTTTGCCTGGGAGCTGAGCGGGAAAAAACCGCCCAGGAGTCCGGTCACCGTATTCATGAAGGCTTTTCCCGCCCTGACGAGACCATTGCGCTCTCCGCCATGTACGCGGCCAACCATATGACCGGCATTACCGCGATTGCCTGTATGACCTCATCGGGCTATACACCTCTGATCGCTTCGCGCATTCGTTCGGGCCTGCCGATTGTTGGCTTGGCGCATAATCCCATTGCCCAACGCCGCATGGCGCTCTACCGCGGTGTTGTTTCGCTACCGTTCGATACCTCCGCAATGAGCGCCACCGAGCTAAACGACCGGGCCCTCGAGATGCTGGTTAAGACCGGTATCTCCAAACCTGGCGACCATGTAATCCTAACTCGCGGCGACCATATGAACGCCCATGGCGGCACCAATACCATGAAGGTAATGGAGATTACTGACGAGCATGCTAAAAGCTAAATTAGCGCATGGGTTGCTGCTCGCCTGCTTGCTTCTGATAGGTTCCCCTGCGCAGGCGGAGGCGCCTATCGTGGCGGCGGCCTCTGATCTACAGTTTGCGCTGACAGAAGCCGCCGAGCAGTTTCAGCAGGAAACCGGCCACGCCCTACGGCTAAACTTTGGCTCGTCAGGCAACTTCCGGCGTCAAATTGCCCAGGGCGCGCCCTTTGAGCTCTATCTCTCTGCTGACGAGCGCTACGTTCAAGCGCTTTATGAGGAGGGCTACACACAAGATGAGGGCGTGATTTACGCCATTGGTCGTTTAGTGTGGCTGCAGCGCGCAGGGCGTGGTGATTTACCTAACGAGGAGACGCCACTTGAAGCGGTTAAAACCGCGTTAGAGGCGGGGACTACTGAGCGCATCGCCCTGGCCAACCCTGAACACGCCCCCTATGGCGTGGCGGCGCGGCAGGCGCTTGAGTACGCCGGGTTTTGGGAGCAAACAGAGCCGCTGCGGATACTGGGCGAAAATGTCTCCCAGGCGGCGCAGTTTGCGCTCTCCGACGATGCGCGCGGTGGGCTGGTGGCTTACTCCTTGGCGCTGGCTCCCACACTAGGTGAGCGAAGTGAGTACGTACTTATCCCTGAAAAGTGGCATAGCCCACTACGCCAGCGAATGGTACTGACCAATCAGGCTGGAGATATTGCCACGGCCTTCTATCAGTGGTTGCAAGAGGACGAGGGACAATCCATTTTGCGTACCTATGGTTTTAACGCCGAATAATGGAAGGAGCATAATGGATTGGTCGGCGCTTTCGGTCTCGTTACGTCTCGCGGCATTTACCTGTCTCATCTTACTGCCCATCGCTATTTGGCTAGGTCGCTCTCTGGCCTATGCGCGTTTCCGCGGCAAAGGGCTATGTGAAGCGCTGATCGCATTACCGCTGGTATTGCCGCCTACCGTACTGGGCTTTTATCTGCTGTTGAGCTTTGGCCGCGACGCGCCAGTGGGCTCGTTTTGGGCAGCAATGACCGGTAGCGGGCTGAATTTCACTTTCACTGGCATACTATTGGCCTCCCTGATCGCCAATTTGCCGTTTGCCGTGCAGCCCATTCAGCGTGCCTTTGAACATGTGCCCCACAACCTGCGTGAAGCGGCTTGGTGCAGTGGGCTAAGCCCTTGGCAGACGCTGCTGCGCATCGAGCTGCCCTTGGTGTGGCCAGGCATTATGTCAGCGGCAGCGCTTACCTTTGCCCATACGCTGGGCGAATTTGGCGTCATCTTGATGGTGGGTGGCGCCATTGATGGTGAAACCCGCACTCTCGCCATTGCCATCTATGATCGCGTCCAGGCCTTCGATGAACAGGGCGCTGCACAGATGTCGGCGCTGTTGCTGTTGGTATCGTTTATTACCTTGGGGCTCGTCTATGGTCTGGCCGGGCGCAGGCGGTGGGTACGTGGCTGATTCGCGCATCACAGAGCCAGTCTCTGGGCCGATTGCAGGGTTGAGCGTGGCGGTCAATCAAACGGGGCCGATTCCACTGGCCGCCGAGTTTGTTTGCCAACCCGGTGAACTGCTGGCGCTGGTAGGGCCATCGGGCAGCGGCAAAACCACGCTGTTGCGCATCATTGCCGGGCTTTATCGACCCCAGGGCGGGCGAGTGGAGTGCGCTGGAGAGGTTTGGTTTGACGCCGAACGTAAGCATTCACTCTCGCCCCAGCGTAGACAGGTCGGCATAGTGTTTCAGGACTATGCGCTATTTCCGCACCTAACCGCCTCGCAAAATATTCAACTTCCTCTGCGACACCTGCCCCAACCGCAACGCCGTGAACAGGCCGAGCAGTGGCTAGCCAAGGTGCGTTTAGACGGGCTGGGCAAGCGCTACCCCAACGCGCTTTCGGGGGGGCAGCGCCAACGTGTGGCGCTGGCCCGTGCCTTGGCCCGTGACCCCAAAGTGCTGTTACTCGATGAGCCGTTTTCGGCGGTGGATCAAGTGACCCGGCGGCGGTTGCAGCGCGAGCTGGCGCTGTTGCGTCAGCAGATCGACATCCCTATTGTACTGGTGACCCACGACCTGGAAGAAGCCGCCGCGCTGGCCGACCAAATCTGCGTGTTGCATAACGGCGTCAGCCTGCAGCAAGATGCTCCTGATGTGCTTTTTCGTCGGCCGTTGTCGCCGCTGGTGGCGCGCTTGTTAGACCGCCATAATCTGTTTGAAGGGGTAGTGGTGGATGAGGGCGGCAAGCGTCGGCTGCGGTGGGGCGAAAATTATCTAGAGGTAGCCGAGGGGTTAGATAATCTGACGCTGGGTGAAACAGTCACCTGGTACTTGCCGCCCTCCGATATTGTGCTTCACCGTCGCGGCCGTCCTTCACACGGCGAGCGGGAGAACCCGGTCGTTGCCACCGTTAGCGAACTGGTCGTACTGGGCGGCATCACTTCAGTTTCGCTAAGCGTCGATCACGGCGATATGTTACGTTTTGATATTGCTACCCATGCCGCCCGGCGTAATCAGTTAACCAGCGGCGCCGTGGTGAAGGTTTCGCTGCTGGCAGCAGGCATTTACCTTTTGCCAGGCCACCGAGTTCGCGCAGATGCGCATGACAAAAGGAAGTAAGCATGGATCCCACGCGTCGCACGCTGCTTAAGGCGTCTTTACTGTTACCGATGGCGGCACTGCTGCCGATGTCGCTACTCAGCTCGTTTGCTTGGGGGCAGGCATCTGCGCAAAAGATGCAGACGCTGGCGCTGGCTATTCACAGCGAGGGCGGCCCACATCGTCTAGAGGTTGAAGTGGCGGAAACGGCTTCGCAGCGTCAGCGCGGGTTAATGGGGCGTGAGAGCTTGCCCGAAAAAAGTGGCATGCTGTTTCGCTTTGAGAACGAGCAGTCGGCCAACAATGCCTTTTGGATGTATCGCACGCTAATCCCTCTGGATATTGCCTTTATCGATAGCGATGGGCGGATTGTGGCGATTAATACCATGCAGCCCTGTGAATCCTCGTCGCCGAGCGACTGCCCCTCTTATCCAGCAGGTGCGGCTTATCATTCAGCGCTAGAGGTTAATGGCGGCTACTTTGCTGAGCGCGGTATCAAAGTAGGGGACTGTGTTTCTATTCCTGAAGAAGCCGGTTTCTGCCAGCCTGGAGATTAAACTGGGCGGCGGCGAAACCTGACCACAATCAGGGCTATACCCTCGACCACTAAGCCGCCACCGACTCGTTTATGCACGCCTAGGCTGTCGTCCCTTAACAGCGCGCCGGTACCTCTTCCGCCTGCTGCAAGCCAATTAACAGCAGAGCGAAGCTCAGAAGGTCATTGCATACGCTGCGCGATCTCTCGCCACAGCGCGGTGTAGGCGCGACTGCCCCGACTGCTGCGGGCGAAATGCCCGACCGGAGCGCGTTCGATACCCATACGCTCGACCTCACTGGCGTTGGGCACGGTCGTCGATAGGCGCCTCGGCCAGCGTTCGCTGAGACTCTCCATCACCTGGCGGTGCAGGGTCTTGCGACGGTCGGCGAGGGTCACGAATGGCCAGATCGGGCAGGCATGGTCGACCGCGTCGAGATGACCGTCCAGTTGCTCAAGAGTGCGCAACGACAGGGTGGTCGGTACCATCGGCACTAGCAGGGCATCGACGCTGGAAAAGATCTGCTCGGCGAGTGCCGACAGGCTCGGCGGGCAGTCGAGTATCACTAGGTCGTAACTGCTCATCACCGGCTTGAGGATCTTACGCAGCCGGCTGGGTTTGCGGGTTTCCATCGACGCTTCCAGGTCACGCGAGCCCAGCGCCGCTGGCAGCAGGTCGAGCCCTTCGATGTCGGTCTCGCGGATCGCCCGGTCGAGATCGGCCTTGCCCTTGACCAGTTTGCCGACGCCACCACGCACTTTGGGTTTGCTGCGTAGATAGAAGGTGGTGGCGGCCTGCGGATCGAGATCCCACAGCAATACTCGCCTGCCGTCGCGTGCCGCTTCGGCGGCGAGGTTGACGGCGGAGGCGGTCTTGCCCACGCCCCCCTTGATACTGTAAAGCGCCAGCATCTGCATAGGGAACTCCCGGCTTGGTGACTGTTCAGTCTAACTGATTGGCCTGAGTGGATATGTGACGTTTCGATGACGGCGCTGCTGCCGATGTCGCTACGCTGATTTCCCTCGATATGACCTTTATCGGCGGCGGCGAAATCTGATCACAATCAGGGCTATACCCGCGACCACTAAGCCGCCGCCCACTAGTTTATGCACGCCTAGGCTGTCGCCCATTAACAGCGCGCCTAGGCCGACTGCCAATACCGGTACGAGTAGCGTCATGGGTACCACGCGATTAACCGGGTGACGGCGTAAAAGCGCATACCAAATCCCGTAAGCGACAATCGACGACATTACGGCGGTGTAAATCATCGCCCCCCAGCCTAACCAAGTTGCTTGCTGCATCGCCTGCCACTGACCGCTCTCAAATAGCCATGACCCCAACCCTACCTGAGGCACCGCGAACAGCGCCACCCAGCCTGCCAACGCCATCGGCGCAATGGGCGGGCCACGCTTGATCAACAGCTGCGACACCGCCCAGCCCATGGCACTGCACAACAGAATCGCCAGTGGTAAAGGAGAGGGCAGCGTTGGCCCACCGGCCAGTACGACTACCCCAGCAAAAGAGAGTAGCAGCCCGACAATCCGTTTGGGGCCTAGCTTCTCTTTTAGAAAGATGACCGCTAGCAATGTGGCAAAGGGCGTGCCCATCTGTACTAAAAGCGCGCCGGTACCTGCTTCTGCATGCTCCAAACCAATAAACAGAAGAGCGAAGTGGAGGCTGCCGAAGGTGATGGATAACAGTAGCAAAAACGGCAATTGCACTCGCGCCACCGGGTAGAAGGGCACCAGCAGAACTGCGACCAGCATAAAACGTAGGGTGGTCATCAATAGCGGCGGTAGCTCCGCTACACCGACCTTGATAACAATGATATTCAGCGCCCAAATGGCGATAACAAAGAGGCCGAGCAGCAGGTCGCGTAGTGGCACGTTGATGTCCGTTGGTGGATGGAAACGATAGCCATTGTATCAGCTTGGGAGACGGCAAAAATAATAGTGAAATGAGCCGTTGGTAAGCGCCGCTACTGCTTGATACCAAAGTATTAGGATTTTCTTTAATAGTCTATATGTTGTTGATAATAAATTGGTTATGAATTGACTTGTGTGAGTATTAAGTCCTTTTTGTCCCCTTAAAAGCGGTAAACAAAGCGGCTGACTTGCACATTTTACTGAGATGTTCTAAAAAAATGTAACCGATTACATTTTTGCGTCGGCGCTTTCACAATATATAACAATCCAACAACAATGAGGTGGATATGGATACCCCGCTACGCCCAAAGCGTTTGAGTTCACAGGCTCTGCTGGCTGCTAGTGCAGTGGCGCTGTCGGTGCTGAGTGTACCTGGCGTTGTTCAGGCTCAACAAAGTAGCACAGCAGAATTACCCATTGCTGTTCAAATGTATACGCTGCGTGATTTTGGCAATTTGGAGGAGCAGTTAGCCGCCGTAAATCGGGCGGGAATCTCTGCCATTGAGACGGTGGGCACCCAGGACGTGACAGCCGAAGAACTCAACGCTTTGTTAGAAGAGCACGCGCTTGAGGTGATCTCAAGCCATGTGCAACTAGATGACCTGCGCAATCGCTTGGACGAAACGGTGGCTTTCAATCAGGCGGTGAGTAACGACACCTTAACAATGCCTTATCTAGCCGAGGACGCACGCCCTAGCGATGCCGAAGGCTGGCAGGCGCTGGGTAAAGAGCTAGGTGATATTGCCGCTGAGCTAGATGCCGAAGGTTTCCGCTTGGCGTACCACAACCATGATTTCGAGATGGAAGTGTATGACGGTAAAACCGCGTTAGAGCATCTGTTTGATGCGGCTGGATCTGATCTGCTGGCGGAATTGGATATCGCCTGGGTGGCACGTGGCGGGTTTGACCCGGTTGAGTATGTCTCGCGTTTCGATGGCCAACTGTTTGCTGTACACGCCAAAGATAATGCTCCAGAAGGCACCGCCGAAGAAGAGGGCGGTTTCGCCACACTCGGGGAAGGTGTACTGGATTGGGATGCAATCTTGCCCGCCATCGAGGCCGCTGATGTTGAGTGGTACATCATCGAACACGATATACCACTAGACGCAGAAGCGGTGATTACCGAGGGCAACAGCTTCTTACAGGAAAAACTGACAGCGCTTCGAGAAGAGTAATGCACGCTTAGGCCATCTCATTTAGATGACGAACGCGAGGATGCTTTATGAAGCGCTACCTTATTGATCGGCGTAGCTTGCTGCGCCACAGCGTTACCGGTGCTATTGGTCTGGCGGCGCTACCTCAGATTGGCTCTCGAACCCTGGCTGACGATATGCCTTCTCAGCGGGCGCTAAAAGGCAATATCCATCATTCAGTCGCTCGTTGGACATTCGATTTTCTATCTTTGGAAGAGCTTTGCCAGCTTTCAACTGAGTTGGGCATTACGGCGATTGATCTGGTGGGGCCAGAAGAGTGGCCTGTGCTTCAGCGGTATGGGCTCGACTCTTCCATGTGTAATGGCGCTGAGTTGAGCCTTGAGGATGGCTGGGGCGATACCCGCTTTCACTCAGAGCTGATTGAGCGATACCTCCATCATATCGATTTGGTCAGCCAAGCGGGCTACACCAATCTCATTTGTTTTAGCGGCAATGCCCGGGGTATGAGCCCTGAACAGGGTTTGCAAAATGCCGAAATGGGGCTGAAGGAGATTCTTGCCCAGGCAGAGGCAAAAAGCGTGGTGCTACAGATGGAGCTGTTCAACAGCAAAATCGACCACCCCGACTACCTTTGCGATAACTCTACCTGGGGGATTGAGCTTTGCCGCCGCCTCGATTCACCCAACTTCAAACTGCTCTACGACATCTATCACATGCAGATTAGTGAAGGCGATGTCATTCGCACCATCCGTGAAAACCATCCGTTTTTCGGCCATTACCATACGGCCGGTGTGCCGGGGCGGCATGAAATAGATGACACCCAAGAGCTCAACTACCCTGCGATCTGTCGCGCTATAAGAGATACCGGCTTTAAGGGTTATATCGCCCAGGAATTTCTCCCTGACCGGACTAGCCAACAGGCAAAAATAGCATCACTGCAGGCGGCTATTCAGCTCTGCGACGTGTGATGCGACTCTAAAAACAACACAGTAAGGAAGATAATCATGCCAGATAATCACTACGATGCCATCGTGGTTGGCTCAGGCATTAGCGGCGGCTGGGCTGCTAAAGAGCTAACCGAGAAGGGGCTAAAGGTTTTACTGCTCGAGCGTGGGCGCAATATTGAGCACGTAAAGGATTACCACAACGCCGACAAAGAGGCGTGGGATTATCCCCACCGCAATGAGCCGACCCAGGAAATGATCGCTAAACACCCCGTGCTCAGGCGCGACTACCCCCTTAACGAAGCCACCATGGGCATGTGGGCGGATGAACAGGCCAATCCCTACGTGGAAGAGAAGCGCTTTGACTGGTTTCGCGGCTATCACGTAGGGGGGCGCTCACTGCTTTGGGGGCGGCAAAGCTATCGGCTCAGCCCTATGGACTTCGAGGCCAACCAGCGTGAAGGTATCGCCATTGATTGGCCGATTCGCTATGAAGATATCGCCCCGTGGTATGACTATGTGGAACGCTTTGCCGGTATTGCAGGTACTCAGGAAGGGCTAGATATTCTTCCCGATGGCGAGTTTCTGCCGCCAATACCGCTTAACTGCGTGGAAAAAGATGCCGCCAAGCGTATTAAAGAGGCCTTTGGTGGGCAGCGCCATCTTATCCACAGCCGAGTCGCCAATATTACCCAGCCAAAGCCGGAACAAAATCGCGTCAACTGCCAATACCGCAATAAATGTTGGCTGGGTTGCCCTTATGGTGCCTATTTCAGCACCCAGTCCGCCACGCTTCCCGCGGCGGTGGCCACAGGTAATCTAACGTTACGGCCATTCTCGATTGTCAGCCAGGTGCTGTACGACAAAGACCGTCAGCGGGCGCGGGGCGTTGAGGTGATTGACGCTGAGACCCATGAAGTCCATGAGTACACCGCTGATGTCATCTTCCTCAATGCGTCTACGTTCAACACTACCTGGATTTTGATGAACTCCGCCACCGATGTCTGGGAAGGGGGCTTGGGCAGTAGCAGCGGCGAACTGGGTCACAACGTGATGGATCACCACTTCCGCTGCGGTGCCAGTGGCGAAGTGGAAGGCTATCTCGACAAATACTACTTCGGACGCCGTCCTGCGGGCTTTTACATTCCGCGCTTTCGCAACGTAGGCGATGAGCAGCGAAACTACGTGCGCGGGTTTGGTTATCAAGGCGCGGCGAGCCGCGAGGGCTGGGATCGCGAAATTGCTGAGCTCAATATCGGCGCTGATTTAAAGCAAGCACTTAGCCAGCCAGGCGGCTGGACGATCGGTATGACAGGCTTCGGCGAAATGCTGCCCGATCACGATAACCGCATCTCCCTTGACCACAGCGTTCGCGATAAATGGGGGCTGCCGGTGTTGTCGATCAACGTGGAACTCAAGCAAAACGAGCGCGATATGCGTCGGGACATGGTTCAAGATGCGGTCGACTTACTTGAGGCCGCGGGCGTGAAGAACGTCAAAGGCGACGTAGGCGATTACGCGCCAGGCATGGGGATCCATGAGATGGGCACCGCGCGTATGGGCCGTGACCCGAAAACCTCAGTGCTCAATAGCCACAACCAAGTATGGGATGCGCCCAATGTGTTTGTCACGGATGGCGCCTGTATGACGTCATCCTCTTGTGTAAATCCTTCTCTAACCTATATGGCGCTTACCGCTCGGGCGGTGGACTATGCGGTGGAAGAGCTGAAACGGGGGAACCTGTCATGAATCGTCGCGAATTACTCAAAATGATCGCCCTGACGACCGGTACCGCGATGATTGGAGGTAAATCCCTATTTGCCTTTAGCGATGCAGGCCAGTCAGACCACCCCTTTAGCAGCCGCGATGTAGAGCGACTGGACGAGCTTGCCGAAACCATTCTGCCTAGAACCGATACCCCAGGTGCTAAAGACGCTGGCGTCGGGGAGTTTATGGCCCTGTTCGTCAGCGACTGCTATACGCCCTCAGAAAGAGAGGTGTTCTATTTTGGTTTAGCGCAGCTTGAGGCGCGTAGCCGAGCGGCTTACGAACGTGATTTTATAGCGCTGAGTGGCGAGCAGCGGTTAGAGCTCATAACCGAGTTGGATCGCGAAGCGATGGCGCACGCCCAGCAACAGGCTCGTAGAGAGCAGCCAACCCCTGCTGAGGAACTGACCGCAGAGACCCAGACTGCGCAAAATCAAACGGCGGAAACCCAGTCATCCCAGGAGCACGCGGATAGCGAGGAAGCGCTTCCACACTACTTCACTATGATGAAGCAGCTAACGCTGTTCGGCTTCTTCACCTCAGAAGTTGGCGCGACTGAAGTCTTGCGCTACGAAGCGGTGCCAGGCCGCTACGAGGGCTGCGCGCCTTATAACGGCGAGCCTGCTTGGGCTACTTAATGGAGCGGAGAGCATTGATGAAAAATCAGCAAACCTACGATTTACAAAGTCGCGCCTATGCCCCAGCGCTTTGCTTACTGGTCTGCGGCAGTTTGTTGGCATTCGACAGCGCGGCACAAGAAGACGCCTCGAAAGAGGCGCTGACACCCGAGCAGCAATCTACCAAAACCGAAGTGTGGGAGCCTGTGCCTCCTTTGGTTTCAGTGCCTGAGACGGGCGTTCCCTCCGATGCCATCGTGCTATTCGATGGCGCCGATTTAGACGCATGGGAATCTGAAGAGGGCGGGCCAGCCGAGTGGCACGTGGAAGAGGACGTGATGACGGTGAATCGGGGCGCGGGAGGAATACGCACACGCCAGGATTTCTGCGACGTGCAGCTCTACCTGGAGTGGCGAGCACCGGCCGATATCGATGGCATGGAGGGTCAAGATCGTGGCAATAGCGGCGTCTTCCTGCAAGAGCGTTATGAAGTGCAAGTGCTGGACTCCTATGACAACCCGACCTATCCCAACGGCCAGGCGGCATCTATCTACAAACAGCATATTCCGTTAGTCAACGCATCCCGCCCGCCTGGTGAGTGGCAGAGCTATAACATCCTCTACACCGCGCCACGTTTTGATGATGAAGGCGCCCTTGAATCGCCTGCCTACATCACCGTTCTGCATAACGGTGTAGTGGTTCAGCACCATGCTGAAGTGCAAGGCACCACCGAGTGGATTGGCGAACCCAATTACGAAGAAGCCCACGGCTGCGCACCCATTTACCTGCAGGATCACGATGCGGACGTTAGCTTTCGAAACGTTTGGGTGAGAGAGTTATAGTCAGGCGCTTTTAAGCACCCTCAGCGAGCAAGCCCAGTCTTCTGATGCTAGATATATCGGGGACTGGGCTTTTTTGTATCGCCCTCATTGACTATGCTGTAATACATTGTAGTCGTTGGGGTGAGGATATAGATATGGGTGTCACTACAGTTCGTCTTCAGACAGACGTTGAACAGCATCTGGAAGCTATCGCGAGCAGGCTCCACCGGAGCAAAGGCTGGGTGATCAACCAGGCGTTGTCGGAATACATCGAGAAGCAACAGCTTGAGCAAGAGCGCTGGAGGCAAACGCTGGAGGCAATGGAGTCTGCCGCACAGGGGAAGGTGGTTGATAGCAGCGAGGTTCATCGTTGGCTCAATAGCTGGGGAACGGAAAATGAGCAGGATGCGCCGAGGTCGGATAGGTGAAACTGGTTTACACGAATGAAGCCATTGAAGATTTGCAGCGCCTTAGAGAGTTCATCGCCATCCATAATCCATCAGCAGCAGGCCGGATAGCAGCTGAGCTGGTCGGCAAAATCGACTTACTGCCAGACTTCCCTAAAATGGGAACGCCGGTTGAAATGGCACCGGATTCTGTTCGTGACATGGTCTTTGGTAAGTACGTTATCCGCTATTCAGTACATCCGAGCGTCATCATTATTCTGCGCGTATGGCACGAACTGGAAGGTGAGCGTTAGCCATTAAGCCAGCTGCGATTCCCGGCTATGGCAAAATAGAAGTGAAAAGAAAGCGGATTTGGTTATGTATTTACGTTTAACCGAAAGGGAGTTTTATGGACGGCTTTTTTGAAGAGATAGGCAGGGGGGTTTTTAGGGGAATAGGTTACATACTGGCAGAGGTATTCTTTAGAACAATTTGTTACTGGGTTGGTTGGCCAATCTGTAAACTAGTTACTTTGGGAAAATATCCTTCGGCTTTTAAAGTGATATATCTCGATGAGCATAGGAGTCGAGCCGACGGCGCTTTGTGTGCAGTAGTGGGTTTGCTTGCGTTGATTGTGTTGGCTCTGTATCTGTTAGGACAGTTTTCGTACAAAGCTTAGTAAGCCGGGTGCCGCCAATACACCCGGCTGTTATTATGCTCTATCCCCTTACACGTTAGGCTTAACCGTTACGCTTTTGTCGTTTTTAAAGGTGAGGTAGAACAACACCAGCACCGCGATAGCAAATACCGCTGGGAACATCCAGATGCCTTGCCAGTCGTGCGCGCCGTTGGTGGAGAAATGGTCGGTAATCTGACCGGCTACCCAGAAGCCTATTAGCATGCCTACCCCGTAAGTGGCCAGCGTGATCATGCCCTGGGCAGAGCTTTTAAACTTCTCCCCTGCGCGGGCATCGGTGTAGATTTGGCCGGTCACGAAGAAGAAGTCGTAGCACACGCCATGCAGTGCAATACCAATCAAGAGCATAAACACCATCTCATCGGCGTTACCGAACGCAAACAGCGCATAGCGTAGCGCCCACGCCAGCATACCGATCAGCAAGGTTTTCTTGATACCAAAGCGATGAATAAAGACCGGTAGCAACAGCATAAACAGCACTTCCGATACCTGGCCCAGGGTCATTTTGCCGGTTGGATTGGTCACGCCGATCTCTGCCAGAAAAGGGTTGGCGTTTTGGTAATAAAATGCCAGCGGAATACAAATCAGAATAGAGGCGATAAAGAAGATGGCGTAGTTGCGGTCTTTTAGCAGGGCCAGTGCATCTAGCCCTAGTACTTCTTTTAAGCCAACCGGGCCGTTTGCTTTAGGCGGCGTGGCGGGCAGGCTAAAGCTGTATAGGCCTAGGGCTAATGATGCGATAGCGCACATCAAAAAGGTGTTACGCAGCATGCCGTCGGCGATGCCTTGCGAAGAGTCCCAGGCGAATAAGTAACTGATACCCAAGCCCGCGATAATCCAGCCAATGGTTCCCCACACGCGGATTTTAGCGAACTCCTGGCTTGGGTCGCTCATTTGGCGGAAGGAGACCGAGTTAACCAGCGCCAGTGTCGGCATATAGATAATCATATACATCAACACCAACGGGTAAAACGTACTGAAATCGCTGGCGACATACAGGCCGTACATTAAAGCAGCGCCCGCCAAGTGCAGAACACCGAGAATACGCTCGGCGTTGAAATAACGGTCAGCGATCAAGCCAATAATGAAAGGGGCAATAATCGCTCCCCAGGATTGGGTGGAGAAGGCCATGCCAATCTGGCCACCGCTAGCGTTGAGATTATTGGCCAGGAAGGTGCCCAGGGTGACAAACCAGCCGCCCCAGATAAAGAACTGCAAAAACATCATGATGCTGAGTCGTGTGCGTATCATAGCCATGACGTGATCCTTTGTTGTGGTTGTGATTAAAAAAACAGTCAATTAACGGTGTGAAGGAAGACCAAGAATTCGACGGTTGCGCGAAACACTGGTAGTGACACCGGCAAAATCATCAAAAGCGCGATCGGCGGGTTGAATCAGATGGGCTTCGATAAAAGGTGCACCCTCTGCAGCGCCTTGGGCGGCGTCTTTAATGCAGCACTCCCACTCAAGCACCGCCCAGCCATCAAATCCGTACTGCGTCAGGCGGCTAAAAATCCCGCTGAAATCGATCTGCCCATCGCCTAATGAACGGAAGCGTCCAGGGCGCTCTACCCAACCCTGGTAACCGCCATAAACGCCGCTGCGGCCATTGGGGTTAAATTCAGAGTCTTTAACGTGGAACATGCCGATACGCTCGTGGTAGCGGTCGATAAACTCGAGATAATCCAACTGCTGCAGCAGTAAGTGACTGGGGTCATAAAGAATTTTCGCCCGTGGATGGTTGTCCACTGCCGCCAGGAACCGCTCGAAAGACGCACCGTCGTGAAGATCCTCGCCAGGGTGAATCTCAAAGCACAGATCAACACCTGCCTCATCAAAGGCATCCAGAATTGGCCGCCACCGCCGGGCCAGCTCGTTGAACCCTTCTTCGACTAGCCCCTCAGGACGTTGGGGCCAGGGGTAAACAAAGGGCCATAGCAGCGCCCCGGAAAACGTCGCGTGAGCCGTTAAACCAAGCCGTTGGCTGGCTTTGGCAGCCAGCTTTAGCTGCTCAATGGCCCACTCGGTACGCTCCTGCGGCTTGCCGTGTAGCTCAACAGGCGCAAAATCATCGAATAAGTCGTCGCAAGCGGGATGCACGGCGACCAGTTGGCCCTGTAAGTGGGTAGAGAGTTCACTGATCACAACGCCGGCTTTTTCACAGCGGGCGTTTAACTCATCACAGTAACTTTGGCTTTCAGCGGCCTTGTGCAGGTCGATAAAACGACTGTCTGCAGTGGCAGTGGGTAGCTGAATGGCTTGATAGCCGTGTTCGGCCGCCCAACGAGCGATACCGTCGAGGCTATCGAAAGGCGCTTCGTCGCCGATAAACTGGGCCAGGAAAATGGCGGGCCCGCGGATGCCTTGATGGGTGTTGGGCATGATTAGGCTCCCGTTAGTTGAGTGGCAGGCAGTGGCGTCCATTTCTGTTCGCTTTTGGCGCTGGTGGTGACGGCCTCGATAAACGCCATGCCACGTAGCCCGGAGGCCATACCGGGAACGCCCTCAACGTCGCCTTGCTTGCCTTGATGAATGGCGTGGGCAAAGTCGCGGTAAAGGTTGCCGAGTGCTTCCAGATACCCCTCTGGGTGGCCGCCGGGTAGGCGCAAGCGTTGCATCGCGCTGGGGAAAAGGTCGGGTTGGTCGATGCCCGCACGGAGGGTGCGCATCGGTGCTTGAAGCGGGCGGTAGAACAGGCTGTTGGGCTCCATTTGGTGCCACTCCAACGCCCCTTGGTCGCCGTAAATACGTATTTTAAGTGCGTTTTCTTCCCCGCTGCAGATCTGGCTGGCAATGAGGGTTCCGCTGGCACCTTGTTCAGTGCGCAGCAGTACATCGCCATCATCGTCTAATTGGCGGCCATCGGCGTGGCTGGCAAGCGAGGCGCAGAGAGCGCTAACACGATGTCCGGAAATAAACTCGGCGAGGCCGAAAGCATGGGTGCCAATGTCGGCCATGCAGCCGCTGATACCTGCGAGCGAAGGGTCGGTGCGCCACGCGGCTTGTTTATTACCCTGCTGTTCTAAACGCTCGCCTAGCCAGCCCTGAGGATACTCCACATGAATTTTGCGAATGCTACCTATTTGGCCCTCGCTCACCATTTCTCGGGCTTGCCATACCATGGGGTAGCCTAAGTAGGTATGCGCCAAGCCATACAGGCAGCCGCTGGCATGCCAGCTTGCTGCTAAGCGCTGAGCTTCTTGGAGTGATACTGCCGCCGGTTTTTCGCAGAACACATGAAAGCCTGCCTGCATGGCCGCTTCCGCGATCGGCACGTGAAGATGATTAGGCGTTACGATCACCAATAACTGCATGCGTTGTTCGGCGGGAAGTTGCTGCTCGCCTTCCAGTAATTGCTGCCAGTCAGCGTAAATACGCTCGTCGGGGAGGTGGCACGCTTCGCCAGTCAGTTGGTTGTTATCCGCCGAGCGGCTAAAGGCTCCACATACCAGCTCGCAGGTATCGTCGAGGCGAGCAGCTAAGCGGTGAACTTGGCCGATAAACGCCCCTTGTCCGCCGCCGATCATGCCTAAGCGGATGCGGGGTTGATTGGGTCGCGGCATAGAGAGGCTCCTGCTTTAATAAAGCGTTTGATTTTTCAGGTGGCGCTTGGTCAGGCTGTGCGAGTATAGTCGGCAATGTAACCGGTTACATTTGGCTTGAAATTAGGGCTTCACGCTATAAGCGTCAATGCGACAAAGGTCTATCGGTGCGCGCGAAGGGTTGGGAAATCGCGCGCTGAGTTTAACGCTGGGATACGTTAAGCTGAGATGAATAATGCCGCGCAACCATCTGCTTACGGCGATTACCTAGTGATAAGGGAGGCCATGACCAATATACGTAAGGTCGCCGAGTTGGCGGGGGTATCGGTAGCGACCGTATCACGCGCGTTAAAGTCGCCGGATATCGTCTCACCGGCCACCCGGGAAAAAGTGCTGAAGGCCGTTGATCAAGCGGGCTACAAGCCTAATTTGATGGCGGTTCAGTTTCGCTCTCAACGTACTTATAACTTAGTGGTATTGGTACCCACGATCGCAAACACCTTTTTTGCGCGGGTAATCAGCGGTATTCAGGAAGCTGCCCAAGAACGCGGCTACGGCGTTCTGCTGTGTAATACGCTTGGTAATGAGGCGATGGAAACCCAATACGCCAGTTTAGTCAGTACCCGCCAGGCGGATGGCGTAATTCAACTGCGTGCTTTTAACCCTTTTTCTGAAAAGGCGTTTCCTGCTGGGGCGGTATTGCCCATGATCAATGCCTGCGAGGTGCTGGACGATGCGCCCTGTCCCACCGTCAAACTCGATAACCGAGCGGCAGCCCGGGAGGCCACCGAGCACTTGATCTCCCTGGGGCATCGTCGAATTGGCATGATTAAAGGGCCTCGGCGCAGCCCCTTGACCCGTGATCGCCAACAAGGCTACCAGGATGCGTTGAGCGCAGCGGGCATTCCGTTAGATGAGTGCCTGCTTTGTCCTGGCGATTTCACGCCACGTTCTGGTTATCAGGCGGCTGAAACGCTTATGGCTTTAGCGGAGCGCCCCTCCGCCATTTTTTGTGAAAGCGATGAAATGGCCATAGGCGCTATAAGCCGTATCAAAGAAGCGGGCCTGCGGGTGCCGGAGGATATTTCGGTGGCAGGCTTTGATGATATTGCGTTTGCTTCTTACAGCGACCCGCCGTTGACGACGATTGCCCAACCGGCGGAAGCCTTCGGACGCGAAGCTGTTGCGATGTTGATCGAGGTGCTGGAAGGAAGGCAAGTAGACAATTTGGTGTTGCCATATACCCTGGTCTCAAGGGCCAGTACTGCAACATGCCGACCTTAGGCGACTTCCTTTCGCGCCCTAAGTGCATACAATAAGTGGGGCTTTCTCGAAAAGCTTCACAACTGCTGTCCACGCACACCACTAAACGCACATCATAAAAATAGCTAAAAAAGGATCTACCATGACGCTGACACGCCCAATGGCTCGTTTAACCGCTGGCTTGGCCGGTGCGGCTCTGCTGACCGCCTCCCTTTCTGCACAAGCACGCGAACTCTCGGTTTCTACGGTTTTGTCTGACGCTTTCCCCTGGGGGCAGGCGGCTGAGAAGTGGGCCGAACTAGTTGAGGAGCGTAGCGACGGCGAGTTAACGCTGCGCGTTTACCCCAACTCTCAACTGGTTTCCGGTGACCAAACCCGCGAATTCTCCGCAATGCGCTCCGGGTTGATTGATGCCGCTGTGGGCTCGACCATCAACTGGTCGCCCCAGGTGCCGGAACTTAATCTATTCTCTTTACCGTTCTTCATTCCCGATGAAGCCGCCGTTGATGCGGTTACCGGTGGTGAAGCAGGGGAGTTGGTTTTTGAAGCAATCGAATCTCGTGGCGTTATCCCGTTAGCCTGGGGTGAAAACGGTTTCCGCCAGGTTTCCAATTCTCGCGGGCCGATTAGCCAGCCAGACGACTTGGACGGCCTGAAAATCCGCGTTGTTGGCTCGCCGCTGTTCCAGGATACCTTCTCGGCATTGGGCGCCGACCCCACCCAAATGAGCTGGACAGACGCTCAGCCTGCGCTGACCACCGGCGCCGTTGATGGCCAGGAAAACCCACTCTCTGTGTTTGACGTCGCGCGCATTGATCAAGTCGGCCAGGAGCATTTGACACTCTGGAACTACATGAATGACCCACTGATTTTTGCGGTCAATCAGCAGGTATGGCAAACATTGAGCGAAGAGCAGCAAACCCTGCTGCGCGAAACCGCGGTAGAAGCGGGTGAGTGGGAAATCACCATGACCCGTGAAGAAGAGGGCGAGCGGCTTGCGGCGATTCAAGAGCGCGGCGTCACAGTAACCGAGCTTTCCGATGAGCAGTACCAGGCGTTTGTCGATGCCACCCAGTCCGTTTACGAAAAATGGGCGCCGCGGATTGGTGAAGAGGTGGTAGAGGCCGCACAAGCCGCTATCGACGCGCGTTAATTACTTTTGATGTTCAAACTCCCGGCCTTGAAGGCTGGGAGTTTTTTGCTGTGAGGCTGCCATGAAAGGCTTTCCTGATGCGCGCCCTGAACGTTGGCTGGGCGCGCTGGCATTAATCATTATCTCATTGATTAGTCTTGGTAATGTGATTACTCGCTACTTAACCGGCGGCTCTTTTTCATTTACCGAAGAGTTTTCTGTGTTTTTGTTGGTAGTCCTGACCTTTGCCGGTGCCTCGGTGGCGCTGCGGCGTAACCGCCATATTCGTATTGGCTTTTTGGAACGGGCATTGCCGCTCAAGTACCGTCGTGCACTGATCCTTTTTCAAGCGCTTGGCGGTGCCACCGTGCTGGGTTTGATCACTTGGTATGGCGGCAAGATGGCCTGGCAAGAGTATCAGTGGGAGTCGCTGTCACCAGGGCTTGGCTTGCCTCAGTGGTGGTATTTAGTCTGGCTGCCCGTGCTTTCTGCGGCCATGGTGTGGCGCTTATGCCAGCAAACCGCCGACCGTTTAACGGGGAGGCTCACCGATGAGCCCTGATGTGTGGATGATACTGGCGTTTGCGGGGCTGCTGATAGCGGGGGTGCCGGTAGCGTTTTCGCTGGCGCTCTCCGGGGCCGTTGGCATCGTGCTGGGTTTGTCGCCGGACATGCTCGCAACGATGGGTACCAATACCTATAACAGTATTGCCAAGTACCCTTTGATTGCGATTCCGCTGTTTATCTTAACCGGGCTTATTTTTGAACGTTCCGGTGTAGCGCTGCGTTTAGTGCGTTTTGCCCAGGCTTTGATTGGCCCGCGCCACGGTGGCTTAGCCTTGGTGGCGGTGCTGGTGTGTATGATTATGGGCGGAATGAGTGGCTCAGGCCCTGCTGATGCCGCGGCGGTTGCGATGGTGATGCTGCCGAGTATGACCAAAGCGGGCTACCCCAAGCCGTTTTCCGCCACGCTGATTGCCGCCTCTGCCTCGACGGCGATTCTCATTCCCCCTTCAGTGGCGCTGATTCTTTACTCGATCGTGGTGCCGGGCGTCGATTTACGCGCACTTTTCGCAGCAGGTTTATTTCCCGGTATTCTGGCGGGGCTGGCGCTACTGGTGCCCGCTATGCTCGTTTCCAAACGCTACGGTTGGGAGGGCGGCACACCCATAGAGGGGGCTGAAAGGCTAAGTGTGCGCTCCACTTTTAAACAGGCGATACCGGCGCTGTTTGCCCCGGTGCTGATTTTGGGGGGGTTGCGTTCAGGGCTGTTTACACCCACCGAAGCGGCCGTGGTAGCCGTTGCTTATGGTGCGATTGTCGGTTTGTTTCTAACCCGCGAGCTGTCGCTGCGTGATTTATGGGAGCTATTGGGTGAGGCGGCGATTATTTCCGGCGTGGTGATGCTGATTATCGCTCTGGCGGGGATTTTTGCCTGGGCAGGCACCATGCTGGGCACCTTCCGCCACTTGGCGGAATGGATTATTAGCCTGACCGATAACGGCGTTTTGCTGCTAATCCTGGTGATGTTAGCAGTGTTGGTCGCTGGGATGCTGTTGGATGCGATCTCGATTTATTTGATCATGATGCCGATTTTGATCCCCGTGATGCAGCATTTTGAGTGGAACCCGGTGTGGTTTGGGATTCTGTTGGCGATGAATATTGCCATTGGCCAATTTACCCCGCCGGTGGCGGTGAATTTGATGGTGACCACCGAAGTGGCCAAAATTCGCTTGGAGCAGACCATCGGATGGGCGCTGCTGTTTGTCGTTGCAATGGGCTGTGCGCTAGCGCTAGTGGCAATCTTCCCCGCTATCGCGCTATGGCTGCCGCGCGTTTTGGGCTATAACGTTGATTAATTTTGCTGACCCTTTTGCGTACCTTATGCAAAGGCGGTATAGCAGTTAACGTTCCCTAAACGATGAAGACCGCTACACTGAGTATTAGACGACAGCGAAATTCATTATTTAGCGTATTACATTTCGCTAATTAGGTTTTTTTCGCTAAAGTAATGCTAGCAGGCAGCTTATGGGTCGCCTGTAACCGTTTGTCTAGAAAATAGAATGTCTTGAAAACGTTTTGGAACAAGGGCACCTGAGGGAACGGTTCATCAGGTGAGACCAAAGCGTGCGATGCTCGTAACATCAAATACGCTCACAACATCAATACAAAGAGGTGTGTTCATGAAACGCCATGTATTTTCCACTACTGCTTTCTCCGGTGCGCTACTTGCCGCCGCTGCTTTCGCCTCACCGGCAATGGCACAGGATGACGAGCAATTCATCACCATTGGCACCGGTGGCCAAACCGGCGTTTACTACGTCGTGGGTCAGTCGATCTGTCGTTTGGTTAATCGTCTCGAAGACGCCGATATTAAGTGTAATGCACCTTCCACCGGTGGTTCTGTCGCCAATATCAATGGCATCAAGTCCGGCGAATTGGACATGGGTGTCGCTCAATCCGATGTTCAGTATCAAGCCTACAACGGCACTGGGAATTTCGAAGGCGAGCCCTACGAAGAGCTGCGTGCGGTGTTCCGTGTCCACGGTGAGCCGTTGACGCTGCTTGCGCGGGCTGATTCTGGCATCGAGACGCTCGATGACTTGGAAGGCAAGCGTGTCAACATTGGTAATCCAGGTTCGGGCCAGCGCAACACCATGGAAGTGGTGATGGAAGCCAAGGGCTGGACTGAAGACACCTTCTCGTTGGCATCTCAGCTTGATGCTGCCGAGCAAGCGGCGGCACTCGCTGATAATAACGTCGATGCCATGGTATACGTGGTTGGCCACCCCAATGGCTCCATCCAGGAAGCCACCACCACCGTTGATGCTCGTCTGATTCCGTTGAACGACGAAGACATTCAAGGCATCGTCGATGAATATCCTTACTACGCCGCATCGGTAATTCCGGGTGGTCTGTATCGCGGCAATGACGAAGATGTCGAAACCTTCGGCGTGGCAGCGACCTTTGTCACCACCGCTGAGGCTGACGAAGAAGTGATCTATCAGACCGTCAAGGCGGTTTTTGACAACTTCGATCGTTTCAAGCGTCTGCATCCGGCCTTCGAAAATCTTGATCCAGAAGAGATGGTGAGTGAAGGGCTTTCCGCACCGTTGCACGATGGGGCAGCGCGTTACTACCGTGAACAAGGCTGGATTGAGTAATCCAGACGCCTAAGGTGATACTACCTTAGTAAGAAATGCGCGGTTACCTCAGGGTGCCGCGCATTTTGGTTTAGAATGTTGATAGGGCGTTTAAAATGTTGATAGGGCATTTCGATATGGCAATGATGCGTCAATCGACTCGGAGCGGGGCAGGCAGATGACAGACGATAAGAACAGGCCTTCGGGAGCCGGAGTAGACTTGGAGGATATGGTCGCCTCTAGCGACACAGGAGCCCGCAAGCCAGCCGGCATGCCCGGAAAGCTTTTGGTAAGCATTGCGGCAGTGTGGTCTCTTTTTCAATTGTGGATCGCTTCGCCAGTGCCCTTCGTCCTTGGGTTTGGTGTATTTAGTGCCACTGAGGCGCGTTCTATTCACTTGGCCTTTGCGCTTTTTTTGGCGTATATGGCTTATCCGGCACTCAAGCGCTCCCCGCGCGACCGTGTTCCGATTCAGGATTGGGTGCTTGCAGCGGCGGCGGCCTTCTGTGGCGCTTACATGTTTATGTTTTACGAGCAGTTATCCCAGCGCCCCGGCGCACCGATACTGCAGGACGTTATTATTGGCATCGCAGGGATACTGCTGCTGCTCGAGGCGACACGTCGAGCGCTTGGCCCGCCGTTAATGATTGTAGCGTCGGTTTTTCTTCTCTATAGCCTGGCTGGCCCTTGGATGCCGGGTATTCTTTCCCATGGTGGGGTGAGCCTCTTTGGCTTGATTAATCACCAGTGGTTGACTACGCAGGGGGTCTTCGGTATCGCTCTGGGGGTATCAACCAGCTTCGTGTTTCTGTTTGTGTTATTCGGTGCTCTGCTCGATAAGGCGGGTGCTGGCAATTACTTTATCAAGGTGGCGTTCTCACTATTGGGCCACTATCGCGGCGGACCAGCGAAAGCTGCCGTGGTGGCCTCGGCCATGACCGGTCTGATTTCCGGCTCCTCGATTGCCAATGTGGTGACCACCGGCACCTTTACCGTGCCGATGATGAAACGTGTCGGATTTTCCGCGGAAAAGGCGGGCGCTGTTGAAGTGGCGTCATCGGTTAATGGACAGATTATGCCTCCGGTAATGGGGGCGGCCGCTTTCTTGATGGTCGAGTATGTGGGCATCTCTTATGTCGAGGTGATCAAGCATGCCTTCCTTCCCGCGCTGATCTCCTATATTGCGCTGGTCTACATCGTTCACCTTGAGGCCCTCAAGGCCAACATGAAGGGGCTGCAAAGCAGTAACCCACCTAAGCCGCTGGTCAATAAAGTGATTGGCTTTCTCGGTGGTTTGCTACTGATGATGGGCACCGCCCTGGCTGTTTATTACGGCCTTGGCTGGCTCAAGCCGGTACTGGGGGATGCGACCCCCTGGGTGGTAGCCGTTGGACTTACGGTCATTTATATTGCCCTGCTCAAACTGGCGGCCGGTTACCCAGAGCTCGAGCTCGATGACCCTAACCAACCGATCTTTACACTGCCCCAGACCAAACCGACGGTGCTGGTTGGCTTGCAGTACATCCTGCCGGTTATTGTGCTGGTGTGGTGTCTGATGGTGGAACGTTTATCGCCAGGACTGTCGGCTTTCTGGGCCACCGTTTTCATGATTTTCATTATTCTGACCCAGCGCCCCATTACGTCAATCTTTCGCGGACGCAGCGATATGAGGGCGGATCTGCGTGAAGGCGCGATGGATCTTTGGAATGGCCTGGTCACTGGTGCCCGCAACATGATCGGCATTGGCATTGCCACGGCCACCGCCGGTATCATCGTCGGTGCCGTCTCCCAGACCGGGGTGGGTCTGGTGCTAGCCGAAGTGGTGGAAACGCTGGCCATGGGCAACTTGATGCTAATCTTGCTGCTTACCGCTGTGCTTAGCTTGATCCTCGGCATGGGGCTGCCTACGACAGCAAACTACATCGTCGTATCGGCACTACTGGCACCGGTCATCGTCAACCTGGGCGCTCAAAATGGCTTGCTGGTACCATTGATTGCGGTACACCTGTTCGTGTTCTACTTCGGCATCATGGCCGACGTTACCCCACCGGTGGGGCTGGCCTCCTTTGCGGCGGCGGCAGTATCCGGTGGCGATCCCATTCGAACCGGTTTCCAGGCGTTCTATTACAGCCTTCGTACCGCGGCGCTGCCGTTTCTGTTTATCTTCAATACAGATCTGCTACTCATCGATGTGACCTTCCTTCAGGGGGTGTTGATCTTTGTGGTGTCGACCATCGCCATGTTGATCTTCGCTGCCGCGACCCAGGGCTTTATGATTACGCGCAACCGCTGGTATGAGTCTATCGTGCTGCTGCTGATTGCGTTCACGCTGTTCCGGCCTGGTTTCTGGATGGACATGATTCATGATCCCTACGAATCCATCCCGCCCGCGCAATTCGTCGAAGCGCTGGGTGATGTGGATGAAGACTCCACTTTGCGTTTGCAGATTGCGGGTCTTGATGATTATGGCGATCCCATGACCACTTACATGACATTACCGGTACCTGAAGGCGAAACAGGTCAGGAGCGGCTCAATAACCTGGGCATGGAGCTCTTTATTGAGGATGGCACGGCAACCGTTGATATGGTGACCTACGGCAGCCAAGCGGCAGAGCTCGGTTTCGACTTCGATCAAGAAATCATCGAAGTTCTGGCCCCCGTCGACCGCTGGACTAAGGAGCTAATGTGGATTCCTGCCTTCTTGGTCTTTGGGTTGATCGTATTGATGCAGCGTCGGCGTCGCGATAACACGCAAGCTGCCGCCACCGCATGAAGGAGAGTGCCATGTATAGCAAGATCATGTTGCCGGTGGATTTGAACGAGGAGTCTTCCTGGTCGAAGGCGCTGCCCACAGCCCTGACGCTATGTCGAACTTTTGGCGCCTCGCTTCATGTGGTGACGGTACTGCCGGACTATCGTATGCCCATGGTGGGCTCCTACTTCCCCAAGGACTTCTCCAAAAAAGCGCATACAGCGATCACCGATGCGCTCCATGACTTTATCAAGACGAATGTGCCCGACGACATTCAGGTACAAAGTGTCATTGTGGATGGCTCACCTTGGGAGGCCATTATTAAAGCCGGTAAGAAACTGGACGTCGATCTAATCGTCATGGCTTCCCACAATAAGCGTAAGTTTGTCGATTATGTGCTCGGCCCCAATGCAGAGCACGTTGTGCACCATGCCAAAATGTCGGTAATGATTGTGCGCTAGACATTCAGAGCGTCACGTACGGAAAACCCAAAACTCCGGGCAGTTGCTCGGAGTTTTTTATGGCCGTCCGTCGCGCGTCTTGACTATATCGGTTTTTACTAACGCAGCAATTTAATTGGCGGTTGACAGCTGTTTCGTGGATTTTTTGTACGCGCATCTCAAAGCGTCACCCCAAACAGCGTTGGTCAGCTACATTAAGAGGGTATTAACAAATAATGTTAAGCCATTAATTTAGTGTTAATACCGTCAACGGGTAATGAGTGTTGATGCCTTAGAGGTAAATCCTGAATCCAGGGTCTATATCAGGAACAACAGGAGTGATGCCATGAATGCGGCTACAACAAAAACAAACCACCATGCGGATCAACCCAGCGTTAAAATCACTATTAACAAGGTTGGATTGGATCGACCCAGGGCGTGGTTGGCTGCTGGCGTAGAGGATTTTCGTCGGGCAACGGTAGTGAGCCTCTCTTATGGCATGTTTTGGGTGGGGTTGAGTATTGCCATTACTCTTGGCGCCTTCACCATGGGCTACTGGTACTGGCTGCTGCCCATGATTGCCGGGTTTATGTTTATTGGCCCGCTGGTGGCAGTAGGCTCTTATGGTATTAGCCGAGCGTTGGAACGTGGACAAGTACCTAACCTAGGTGATGCGTTTGGAAGCTGGAAGCCCCATGCTGGTCAGCTGGCGATGATGGGCGTCATGATGATGATCTTCTTCCTCGCTTGGATTCGTTTGGCCACGCTGCTGTTCGCACTATTTTTCGGTTTTGAAGTGCCTAGTCCCGCGTCGCTCTATACTGCGCTGCTGACCACCTCAGAGGGCCTGGGCATGTTGGCAGTGGGCACAGTTGCAGGCGGGATTTTAGCCTTTGGCGCCTTCGCCATAAGCGTTGTAGCGATTCCTACCTTGATGGATCAAGACCTAACCTTTATGGAGGGGATAGAAGCTAGCGTACGCTGTGTCGCGCGTAACTTTCGCGTGATGCTGTTATGGGCGGTGATTCTTACCCTGTGCGTTCTGGTTGGCGTTATGACGTTTTACATTGGTCTTGCACTTATTTTGCCTGTGCTAGGACATGCCAGTTGGCACGCCTACGAAGATTTGGTGCGCTTTGAACCCTTCGAGAAAATCAAATCGTAACCCTAGTGTGAACAGTAAATAACGTTTCAGTGACGAAAAAAACAGTATTTGCCCTGACCTGCTTAAGGAGATGGCGTAACCTTTACGCTGTCTTCTTTTATTGTTCCTGGGAGCTATAACCAGCGGGCAACCTTGCGTGAGGTGTTTACTGTGAAAGCGTGGTTAATGGGGTGGGCCGTGCTGATGTTCAGCGCTCCCCTGGTGGGGCTTGCTGATTCAGTCGATGAACTAGACGTGCCTAACGGGCCCGTTATTTTGACCGTCAGTGGTAACATAGACCTTACCAATGTGGGGAGTGAAGCGCAGTTTGACCGGGCCATGTTAGCGGCTTTACCACAGTATGAATTTGATACCAGCACGCCGTGGACAGAGGGCCGAAGCCACTATAGTGGCCCTTTAATGCGTGATCTTTTGGCGCTATTAAGCTCCGACAGTGATGCGGTTCACGTTTCCGCGCTGAACGGTTACGAAGCCGAAATACCGGTCAGTGATTTTATTGAGCACGATGTCATCTTAGCCATCGAAAAAAACGGTGAGGCGATTCCGATTCGCGAATATGGCCCTTTGTGGGTGCTCTACCCCTTTGATCAAGATGAAGTGCTGTTAAGCGAAAAAATCCGCTTTAGAGCGGTATGGCAGGTTATGCATATTAATGTTCTCTAGCGCTCCTAGTGCGCAGGCTTCCAACCTACTGCGTTATCCTCGCCGTTTTAAGCTCGTTGCCATTGTCGCGGTGTTACTGTTCGCTGCGGCGTTGGTCGTCGCTACCTTGGCCGCTTGGCGGCAGGAAAATCTAACCCAAAGCCTGAGGGAAGATACCGCCTGGGTTGTTTATAAGCTGGATCGTGATGCGGTACAGCTACTTAATCATTTATTGGCGGCAACCCGCGAGCCGATAACTCCGACGGCTCACGAGGAGCTAAATCTTCGCTTTGAGCTACTTTATAGCCGTATAACGCTGCTTAACGACGGCGAAGTCAGCAACTTGTTGCAGCAGATCGATACCGCCCGTGAGCTACTGGAAGAAATTCAGCAGCAGCTTGATGTGCTGGATATCATATTCGAACCCTACGGCGTGTTTGATCAACTGCCGATAGCAGCGCTGGAAGATGAGCTACAGGTACTAACGCAACTGACTGAACGCCTGGTTATTGCTATTAACGGCTATTTAGCCGAATCGGCGACGGAGGAGCGTGCCCAGCTCAGCCTGCTTTACAAGTTGCTGATGAGCCTGATTATTGGCATGAGCTTAGCGGCGTTTCTGGTGATTGCTTTTTTGGTGCGTGAAATGCGTGAGAGTGCGGCGATAAGGCGGAGCCAGGAGCAGCTTGGTCGGCAGTTGGAAGTCACCGCCAAACAGGCTCAGGCGGCGAATCAGGCAAAGTCAGACTTTTTAGCCATGGTCAGCCATGAAATTCGCACGCCGCTGAACGGTGTTATCGGCATGAGTGAGCTGCTGCGTGAATCCGCCAGCCCCGCTCAGGTAGAAGATTACGCTCATACGATCCACGACAGCGCCAACCAATTGCTGGCGATGATCAATGAAATTCTCGATTTCTCAAAAATCGAAGCAGGGCACTTAACCCTTGAAACATCGCCTACGGAACTCAAGCCGCTGGTCGATAGTGTTGTCGTGCTATTTGCGCCCCGAGCAAAAATGAAAGGGTTAACGCTATCGGTCAATGTCGATGCACTGGTGCCTGCCTGGGTGCTTGTCGATGCAGGTCGGCTGAGGCAAATTTTGCTTAACCTAATTGCCAATGCGATTAAATTCACTGATCACGGTGATGTCAGCGTACGAGTCTCTTCGACGGTGGAGCAGTTACTGTTTGAGGTCAGTGATACGGGCTGTGGTCTAAGCGAACAGCAACAGCAGCGTCTATTTGAGCCTTTTCAGCAAGCGGATGAATCGGTGGCACGTCGATTTGGGGGTACCGGGCTAGGGCTGGCAATTTGCAAACGGTTAAGCGAAGCCATGCAAGGGCGATTAGGGGTAAAAAGCCAATTAGGCCAAGGTAGCACTTTCTGGTGTGAGTTGCCCTTGATCGCCGCCGACCCCGTATCCAGTACGCTGCCCCCATCCCCCAAACGGGACTTTACCGGCACAACACTGCTGCTGGTAGAGGACAATGCCGTTAATCGCAAAGTCGCGATGGGCTTGTTGGCGCGCTTAGGTTGCGATGTCGTCTGGGCCGAGAACGGCCATGATGCCTTGGCCATGGCCGAATCCCAACAAGTGCATTTGATCTTTATGGATATTCAACTGCCCGATATGGATGGCCTGGCAGTCACCCAGCGTTTGCGGGAACAGGGTGGCTGGCTGGCCAGTGTGCCGATTGTTGCCATGACGGCCGGGGGGGCTGAAGATGACCGTAAACGCTGCCTGGCGGCGGGCATGGATGATTACATCACTAAGCCACTGTCGCTTGCGGCGTTAAGTAACGTGTTGGCATTACAACTTTTTGCAACCCCAGACGCAACGCCTTTACAGGCATTAGCGGTCTCTCCTCCGTTAACCAAGCAGCAATCACTCCTTAACAGCGATACCCTTGGCATGCTGAAAACGACGCTAGGGGAGGCGAGCGTTACACAACTGATCATGCTATATCATCAGCAAGTAAGCGATTACTCCGCTCAGTTGGCTGCGTGTTTGGCCGCTACTCCCCTAACGTCAGAGCAGACACAGCAGGTTGAGCGGCTTGCCCACCAACTGCGCGGCGAGTCATTGAGTATGGGCGCCGACCAGCTTGCCGAATTGGCGAAGCAGCTTGAAAAATTAGCTGAAACGCAACATGCGACATCTAAGCAGCTTGATGATGCGTTCTGCGCGTTAAGACTTGCAGCGGCGCATACATATGCCGCACTAGAGAGGTGGTGCCGTGACCACTTATCAGGTTGAGCAGGGTATTCTTACTGCGGCCAGTCAGCAGGCTAATGCTTGCCAGGCAGCGGCGGAGTTAGCCGACGCTTTACAGCACGAACACTTGGGGTTCGTGCTGTTCTTCTGCAGCGCGGAGTATGATTTAGCTGCCCTAGCAGACGCGCTGGAAAGTAGTTTTCCCACCACGCCGCTAAGTGGCTGTACGACGGCTGGGGAAATAACCCCTGGAGGCTATGACCGCGGTTCCATCGTGGCGATTGGGTTTGATCGCCGACTGTTTGCCATTGAAACGGCGCTGATCGACGACCTGGAGCATTTTGAACTAGCCAACGCTCAACCGCTGGTCGATACGCTGTTGGAGCAGTGCCGCCAACAAACCATCGCGCCGATTAACGAACACAGCTTTGCGCTGACGCTATTGGATGGCTTATCCAGCCGTGAAGAGCAGGTGCTCGCTACCTTAGATGCCGCCCTAGGCCGTATCCCCAGTTTTGGCGGCTCGGCGGGTGACGACAATCACCTTAGCCATACCCATGTGTATACCGCTGGGCGCTTTTATACCCGTGCAGCAGTGGTGGTGATGATCAACACTCGGCTGCCTTTTGAAGTATTTTCAACCCACCACTTAATACCATTGGCCCACAAACTCGTAGTGACCGAGGCTGACCGCGAACAGCGGCGGGTGATAGAACTCAACGGGTTGCCTGCCGCCCAGGTATATGCCGAACTGGTAGGTAGTGCGCCTGCGCAGCTCAACGCTGGCATTTTTGCCCGTCATCCATTAGCCGTACGCATCGGCGGCCAGCACTACGTGCGCTCTATTCAGCGTGTTAATAGCGACAGTAGTTTGAGCTTTTACTGCGCGGTGGAAAACGGCATTGTACTGACCGCCATGCAGCCTACGCCGCTACTGGATAATCTCAGCGTGATGCTTGCTGGAGTAGGTGCCCGCCTAGGCGCGCCGAGCATGATTATTGGCTGCGACTGTTTTCTACGCAGGATGGAGCTCGAGGCGTTACAACAGTTGGATCAGGCATCGCAGTTGCTGCGCCAGGCAGGCGTAGTGGGGTTCAATACGTACGGTGAACAGCATCATGGTATGCATGTGAATCAAACGTTTACGGGGGTGGCGTTTGGATCTCTTCCAACTAACCACAAACACTGACGCGGCGGATGTCGCGGCGCTGCGGGAAGAGAACCGTCGCTTGCGTAAAGTGTGCCAAGCGCTGATGGAGCGGGTGGAAACGGGAAGCGGTGCCGACCCCGCGCCCTATGCCGCGTTTGAACGCTCAGTGTTACTTGCCGAACAGGTGCGTGAGCGCACTGATGCGCTGCACCGCACCTTAGACGAACTGAGCCAGGTCAATACGCGCCTACTGGCCGCGAAGGCCGAAGCCGAAGCCGCTAACCTCTCCAAAACGAAATTTCTGGCGGCGGTCAGTCACGATTTGCTTCAGCCACTCAATGCCGCCCGGCTGTTTGCCAGTGCGTTAGAAACCCACTCGCTTCCTGATACCTCACAAGCTCTGGTCGGCCATATTGGCCGTTCGCTGAAAGATGTTGAAGGCTTGATAGGAACGCTAGTGGATATCTCGCGTTTGGACGCAGGCGTACTCCACGCCGATAAAGCGCCCTTCGCGGTGAGCACGCTGCTAGATGCGCTGGCAGAGGAGTATCGCCAAGTGGCCGGGGTGCGGGGGCTGACACTGCACTACGTGCCTTCCAGTGCGGTGGTCGAGTCGGATCTAGCGTTGCTGGCGCGAGTGATCCGCAACTTCTTAAGCAACGCGGTGCGCTATACCGAGCAGGGGCGCGTGCTGCTGGGCTGTCGGCGGAGACGAGATGGCCTGGAAATTATGGTGGGCGATACCGGCCCCGGGATCCCTGAGCAGCAGCGGGAAGCGATCTTTCTGGAGTTTCGCCGCGCTAATCAGCCCAATAGCTCCCACAGCCGCGGTTTGGGGTTGGGTCTAGCCATCGTTGACCGGATCAGCGCCATGCTGGGACAACCGATCTCGCTCGCCTCTAGCCCTGGCGCGGGTGCGCTATTTTCGATCACCGTACCCTACGCGACGGCCGCGCCGCCTGCAGTGGCGAGCACTCATTATACGCCGCTGCCTGACGTTGCAGAGGATCCGCTAAGCGGCTGTGTCATTTGGGTGATTGATGATGACCTGGCGATTATAGAAGGTATGCAGGCGCTGCTGGGCAGTTGGGGGTGCCGAGTGCGCGCCGCCGCCACGGTGAGTGCGTTGGAGGCTGCCAGCGACGGTGAGCGACCGTCAGTATTGCTGGTGGATTATCATTTGGGCGATCACCGCGAAACCGGCATTGAGTTGGCCGCGCGACTGCAGCGCCGTTATCCAGGCTTGGCAGCGGTGGTGATTACTGCCAATCACGAGGCGGAGATTAAGCGTGCAACCCGCGAAGCGGGCATGTACTGCCTGCTCAAACCGTTAAAGCCCCTGCGGCTGCGCATGCTGCTAGCCACACTGCTCAATAAAGCCTAACGCGTGCGGTTGGCCCGGTGAAAGCTTAGATCTTCCTCGCCTGCGATAACAATGGCGTGAACCCGACTCGTGGCATTCAGCTTGCGCAGAATCGCCGAGACATGGGTTTTGACGGTCGTTTCGGCAATCAACAACTCCCGGGCAATATGCTTGTTCGACATGCCTGTCGTCATGCACGCCAACACCTCTAACTGCTTATCGGTTAAACGCGCCAACCGCTCGCTGGTCGATGAAGCATTTGCAATGGGTGGCACCGCAGAAGTGCGCGGTGCTGGGCGACGCATGATATCGGGCGGCAGGTAGAGCTGGCCTTCAAGAATCTGCGTTAACGCCGCCAGCAGCGCTTCCCGGGGTGTGGATTTGGGAATATAGCCCACCGCGCCGAGGGTAATGGCATCGAGTACCAGCTGGCGCTCTTGATGTGCAGAAACAATCGCCACCGGCAACCAGGGAAATGCCTCTCGCAGTGCTGTCAGCCCCTCTAAGCCTTCCGCATCCGGAAGGCTTAAATCCAGCAGCAATAGATCTAGCTCTGTTTGCGCTTCAATCAGCGTTATTGCATCAGCAAGGCTCTCTGCTTCCAATAGCAGGCTGCCTGCCAAGCCCCCGCTAATCACGGTTTGTAGCGCGTCTCGGAATAGCGGATGGTCATCCGCCACCAACAGGGAATACATGGCGTCTCCTACCAAGGGATGAGGGCTAATCCTGCCATCGGGCTATATCGCCATTTGCTTTAGTGAACAACACTGTCAATGCACCTTTAATAATCATAATACTCAGGAGCAATACAATGATCTACGCCAACCCTGGTGATACCGGTTCTGTGGTGTCATTTGAAAAACGCTATGGCAACTATATCGGCGGCGAATTTGTTGACCCGGTGAAAGGCCAATACTTCGATAATATTAGCCCCGTCAATGGCCATGTCTTCTGCGAAATCCCCCGCTCAACGGCAGAGGATATCGATAAAGCGCTGGATGCGGCCCACAAAGCGGCACCTGCCTGGGGGAAAACATCCGCCCAAGAGCGCAGTAATATCCTGCTGAAAATCGCCGATCGTATTGAGCAAAACCTTGAAGCCCTCGCGGTGGCTGAAACCTGGGATAACGGTAAAGCCGTACGCGAAACTCTCAATGCGGATATACCGCTGGCCGTTGACCACTTCCGCTACTTTGCGGGCTGTTTACGCTCCCAAGAGGGCACCGCGGCAGATATTGACGCCAATACTGTCTCCTACCATTTTCACGAGCCGCTGGGCGTGGTGGGGCAGATTATTCCTTGGAACTTCCCAATACTTATGGCTGCCTGGAAGCTGGCACCTGCACTGGCGGCGGGTAACTGCGTGGTCTTGAAGCCTGCAGAGCAAACGCCTGCCTCGATTCTGAAGGTGATGGAAGTGATCGGTGATCTGCTGCCGCCTGGCGTGCTCAATATCGTCAACGGCTTTGGCGCTGAGGCAGGGCAGGCGTTGGCAAGCAGCAAGCGCATTGCCAAGATCGCCTTTACCGGCTCTACCCCTGTTGGCTCGCATATCTTGAAATGCGCGGCGGAAAACATCATTCCCTCTACCGTGGAGCTAGGCGGCAAATCCCCCAACATCTACTTTGCCGACATCATGAACGCCGAACCGACCTTTATTGATAAAGCAGTCGAAGGCTTGGTGCTGGCGTTCTTTAACCAGGGTGAAGTGTGTACTTGCCCGTCACGTGCGCTGATCCAAGAGAGCATGTACGAGGAGTTCATGGCCAAGGTCATCGAGCGTACCAAAACCATCAAACGCGGCAATCCTCTGGATACCGACGTGCAGGTGGGGGCTCAGGCCTCTCAAGAGCAGTTCGATAAAATCATGTCCTATATGGATATCGCCCGAGATGAAGGCGCGGAATTCCTCACCGGCGGTAATAAAGAGACCATGGACGACAGCATCAACGATGGTTACTACATCCAGCCCACGCTGCTGAAGGGTAACAATCAGATGCGCGTCTTCCAGGAAGAAATCTTTGGCCCGGTGGTGGCAGTCACTACCTTCAAGGATGAAGAAGAAGCGTTGGCGATTGCCAACGACACCGAGTTTGGTTTGGGCGCAGGCGTGTGGAGCCGCGATATCAACGTCGCCTTCCGCATGGGCCGAGGCATTCAAGCCGGACGTGTATGGACCAACTGCTACCACCAGTATCCCGCCCACGCAGCTTTTGGTGGCTACAAGAAATCTGGCGTTGGCCGCGAAACTCACAAAGTCGCCCTCGAACATTACCAGCAAACCAAAAACCTGCTGGTCAGCTACGACATCAATCCGCTGGGCTTCTTCTAACCCGCCACGTTTTTCTATGTATAGCTAGCCCACACCGCCCGGCATCAGCCGGGCGGTAATTGTCAGTCCCCTGACGCTGACTCTACCGATAAGAGCAGTGCTTAAACTGCCGTATCGAAAACTATTAGGAGTTGCATCATGGATAGCACAATGCGCGCGGCGGTCGTTCGTGAGTTTGGCCAGCCGTTGGTCATAGAAGAAGTTGACGTACCTCGCCCTAAGCAGGGCGAAGTGTTGATGAAAGTGGCGGCCTCTGGGGTTTGCCATACCGATTTACACGCCGCCCACGGCGATTGGCCGGTAAAACCCTCGCCGCCGTTTATTCCAGGGCACGAAGGCGTTGGACATATTGTGGCGGTGGGTGAAGGTGTTTCCCACGTCAAAGAGGGTGATCGTATTGGTGTGCCCTGGCTCTACTCGGCCTGCGGCTACTGTGAGCACTGTTTAGGCGGTTGGGAGACGCTGTGCGAGTCCCAGCAGAATACCGGCTACAGCGTTAACGGCGGGTTCGCGGACTACACCTTAGCGGATGCAGGCTATGTAGGGCGATTACCGGATGCCGTTGATTTTATTGAAATAGCCCCGGTGTTGTGTGCAGGGGTAACGGTTTATAAAGGCTTGAAAATGACCGATACCCGCCCCGGTCAGTGGGTGGTGATTTCGGGGATAGGTGGGCTTGGCCATATGGCGGTGCAGTACGCCAAAGCGATGGGGCTGAACGTGGCGGCTGTTGATATCGATGACGGTAAGCTAGCCCTGGCTGAGCGTTTAGGCGCCACGGTAACCGTTAACGCCATGAAAACCGACCCAGCGGCCTACCTGAAGAAAACCACTGGTGGTGCTCACGGGGCCTTGGTGACAGCGGTGTCGCCGAAGGCGTTTGATCAAGCGCAGAATATGCTACGCCGCGGCGGAACACTGGTGCTCAATGGCCTACCACCCGGCGACTTCCCGCTGCCAATCTTTAGCACAGTGCTCAATGGCATTACCATACGTGGCTCTATCGTTGGTACGCGCAGCGATCTGCAGGAAGCGCTGGATTTCGCTGCCGAAGGCAAGGTTAAGGCCACGGTCGCAACCGATACGCTGGACAATATCAACGATGTCTTCCAGCGCATGATCGACGGCAAAATCGAGGGTCGTATCGTGTTGGATATGGCGAGCTGACATCGTTCTAGTGTCGTATCTCAGGGGGAGGCAACTCCCCTTTTTAACTTCGGCAGTGTCACTGCTCAGGCACGATTTAATCCCCGCCGTTCCCCTGTTGGCCCAACCAACGGCGCGCCATTCGCTCTGCGTGGGCAAGGTTACTGACAACCGCTAACTGACCTGCTTCGCGCTTAATGCCCGCGCGTTTGAGTTTCAGCGCTATGCGCGGTGACAACCCTACAAATATTACCCCCACCCCATGCTCGCCCAGCTCGCGTCGCAGCGTATCCAGCGCCACCATGGCGGTGGTATCCAGGCTGGGTACATCGCGCATATCCAGAACGACGATTTTTACGCTGTGGTCAATCACTCTGAGTGTGGCAATGGCCTTTTCTGCTGCGCCAAAAAACAGCGGTCCGCTTATCTTATAAAGGGCTACTTCCGGCGGGAAGTGTTCGCTGGTGTTGGGTGCCGCCAAGCGTTGGGTATGAGTCAGCTGTGCCATTCGGCGAATAAACAGCGCGGCGGCTAGGCCAATACCCACGGCCACGGCAACCACCATGTCAAAAACAACCGTGAGTACGAAACAGATCACCAACACCCAAACATCGCTGGCGGGGGCGCTTTTCAGCGTATGCATAAAGTGGTGCGCCTCGCTCATGTTCCAGGCGATGATGAAGAGCAGGGCAGCCAGAGCGGCCATGGGTACATATCCCAGTACTCCCGCGAGCACGACCACGGCAAGTAGCACTACGACTGAGTGCACCACTGCAGCGATAGGTGAAAAGGCACCGCTTTTGATATTGGTCGCGGTGCGGGCAAGGGCCGCCGTGGCGGTAATGCCGCCGAAGAAGGGCACCACCATATTGCCCAGCCCCTGGCCAATTAGCTCGGCATTAGGATCATGGCGGGTGCGAGTTAAGCCATCTGCTACCACGGCACACAGTAGCGACTCAATGGCCGCCAGCAGTGCAATCGCCAGTGCCGGGCCAAGCAGAGCCTGAATCAGCGCAAAGTCGATCTCAAGCGGCGTGCCATCGGCACCAGGGAAATGCCACGGTGCGATAAAGCCAGGCGCGAAGGGAGGAATGCCACTGCCGCTTTCGCCCTGATACTCCCAGCTAAAGCGCGAGGCGATAGTATCGACCTCGACACCACCCACCAGCAGCAGGGCGGCAACCAGGGTACCCACCGCCAAGCCAACCAGCGGGGCAGGAACTGGCGTATTCAGGCGGGGCCAGATTAACAGCGTTGCCAAGGTCACAAGCCCGACGCTGATTTCAGCCAGTGACAGAGTGGGCAGTGCTCGACCAATCAGCATGAGGTTACGCAGAGTACTATCGCCGAGCTCGACCCCGGCCAAACCGAGAAAATCGGGCAGTTGCAGCAGCGCAATGACGACGCCAATGCCCGCTGTGAAGCCAAGAATGACCGGGTAGGGGACGTACTGAATCAGACTGCCCAGCCGCGACAGCCCCAGCGCGACCAAAATGGCGCCTGCCATAAAGGTAGCAATCAGCAGCCCGCCCAAACCATGATTGGCCACAATGGGGAATAGGATCACCACAAAGGCGGCGGTAGGGCCAGAGATATTAAACCGCGAACCGCCGGTCAAGGCGATCACCGCGCCTGCCACGATGGCAGTGTATAGCCCGTGCTGAGGTGGCACGCCAGTAGCGATGGCCAGCGCCATGGAGAGCGGTACCGCCACCACACCAATCGTCAGACCCGCCATTACATCCCGCTTGAATTTGGCCAGCGTATACCCTTCACGCCAGGCGTTTACTAACGCGCGGCCAGGCATCGGGAAAACGTATCCCGAAGATTGATGGACACGGGACATAGAGTCAGACTCCTAAAAATAGGGAAAACAAGCCATTACGCTACGCCTGCGGTGAAACTTGCACAACAAGTCGTTAGTCGCGGAGTCGTTCGCGCACAAAAAATCCCAGCCGCTTGGCTGGGATTTTTTTAGGCTAAGCGCAGATGCTTACTTATATCTGCGAGTCTTCAGGCGGTTCGCCGATGGTGCCAGGCATTGCCTGAACATGACCCATCTGCTCACCGGCCAAGGTGAGGAAGTGTAAGTGGCGCTCATACTCAGCCACCAAATCACCAATCACCTGACCACGGGTATAACCGTTAAGGTCTTTATCTTGTCCACCTTCCGCCAGGTAGACATCCAGACGTACATAGAAGTCATCATCGGCAGGGATGAAGCTTGGTGTGCGCATACGGTGCGGACACACTTGGTAGACAAAGCTGGTGGCGTCACCGAAGTCGACCTGGAGCGTCAGGTTCGGTAGCGACTCGCCCTCGACATGCTCTTCGGTCACATTGGCGGTTTGACCACGGCTTTCAAGCTCCTGAGCAAACTGGGTCATCGCTGGGCGAATGGAGTGCTCGATCGTCGCAGCGGCACCCGCACGATTAGAGGTATCCAGGGCGCGATCCAGGCGCTCTCGCCAGTCACCACCGGGGGCACCACCAGCAATCATGCGGCGTGCATCGGCTTTGCTACCTTCAAGTTTCAGCGCTTTATACATGCCCACCATTACCGCGAAAATCACCACTGAGAAGGGCAGTGCGGTTATAACGACGGCACTCTGTAGTGCGTTCAAGCCTCCGGCCATCAGCAGAGCAATGGTGATCAACCCTATCGTCGCAGACCAGAAAATACGCAGTTTCACCGGCGCATCGTGGTTCACGTCGCTCAAAATAGAGGTGAAGTTGGCCAGTACCAGTGCACCGGAGTCCGCTGAGGTAATAAAGAACACGATACCCAGCACGGTGACAACCGCCGCAGTTAGGCCGACATAGGGGTAGTACTCAAGCAGCGTGTAGAGCGTTGTTTGTGGGGTGTTAAGAGCCTGTTCACCCAGTTCGACAACGCCCTGGTTGGCCACCAGCTCAATGCCGCTGTTACCAAATACCGACATCCACACCATCATAAAGGCCAGCGGAATAAACAAGGCGCCTGCGACAAATTCACGAATGGTGCGGCCGCGGGAGATACGTGCCAGGAACAGACCCACAAACGGTGTCCAGGCAATCCACCAGCCCCAGAAGAAGATCGTCCACCACATCTTCCACTCTTGGGCGCCTTCATCGGCAAAGGCGTAGGTGTCAAAGCTTGCACCGACAAAACCGGATAGATAATCACCGGCGTTATTGACCACCTTATCCAGCAGTACCAGGGTGTCGCCTGAAAAGAGCACAAACAGCATCAGCGCCAATGCCAACAGCATGTTGAACTCAGAGAGGCGACGAATGCCTTTCTCAACGCCGGTTACCACGGAAATCGTCGCCAGTACGACCACCAAGACAATCAAAATCACCTGCACGGTGAGCGTTTCCGGTACGCCGAACATATAGGTGAGGCCGTAGTTGAGCTGCATCACCCCGATACCCAGGCTGGTAGCAATGCCGAACACGGTAGAAATAACCGCGGTAATGTCCACCGCGTTACCAATGGGGCCGTGGATACGCTTCCCTAGAATTGGGTAGAGCGCGCTGCGGATCGCTAGCGGCAGGCGATGGCGGTAGCTAAAGTAGGCCAGCGCCATACCCATCAACACGTACAGCCCCCAGCCGGAGAGCCCCCAGTGCAGATAGGTTTGGACGACGGCGTTACGCATTGCGGCCTGGCTCTCCGGGGTTAAATCCGGCGGTGCCAAATAGTGGGCCACTGGCTCGGCAACGCTGAAAAACAGCAGGTCGATACCGATACCCGCGGCAAACAGCATGGCTGACCAGGAGAGTAGCGAAAACTCGGGTCGGGAGTGGTCGGGCCCTAGGCGAATACTGCCAAAGCGTGACATGCCAATAGCAACCACAAAGACCAGGTAGGCAACAATCGCCAGCATGTAGTACCAGCCAAAGGTTTTGCTGACCCAGGCAAGCCCGGCATCAAAAAAAGCACCGGCTTGCTCGGTGAACAGCATGGTGAGTACTAAAAAGATAACGATACCCGCCACACTGCCGTGGAAAACCACGGGATTGAGGCGGTCGCGGGAGGGGAGGATGGGGTTGTCTTTCGCCATGCAGGCGGACTCCTGTTGTTGAAAGATGAATTTTTATTTTGAATGAACGTTCAAATAAAATACGCGATTAAGTGTCCCCCTTCAAGTTAACCTTCCTATTTGGGTTGAATTAGCGTGGAGTTATCAGCGTGCTGATGAAAGCGCAGACACAAAAACGCCCGGAAAACCGGGCGTTGGATCAAGGTTTGAGGCTTGGCCTGCGTTTATTCGCTGTCGGCGTTTTCGTCACTATTACCATCGTGATGGCCACGTTTGCCGTGCTTGCCACGATACTCTTCATGGGCTTCTTGCATGGCGTTGCGCAGTGCTTGCTGCTCTTCTTCTGTGAGAATTTCAGCTACCCGTTCGTGATGCTCTTCACGCAGTGCCTGCATGGCTTCGCGATGTTCAGCGTGTGCTTCGTTAAGCTCTGCCTGTTTCTCTGCTGAGATATCTGCACGCTCGTACACTTCCTGGCGACGCTCCTCCATGCGCTCTTCCATGCGTTCGCGATCAGGGCCTTGCCCTTCATGGTCACCGTGGCTATTTGCTTGAGCGGTAAACGCTAATGGAGCAATGGCGATAGCCAGCAGGGCGGGGGCTAACAGTTGGCGAATTGACATTTTCCTAGCACTTGAAACGTTCATAAGTACTCTCCTGATGAGTTGACGATGACAGTATCGCTAGGCGACGTGCAAACCGTTTGCAGATAGTGTGCAACAATCATGATCTTATTGGCTTGTTGCAGGTCGTAGTCGCTAGGTGAGGGGTCACCTACTTTTCAAGGAGAAGCATCATGTCGCGAACCGAGCAACTTCGCGTATGGCAGCAGCGTTGCGCGTTTACCTCTCTCCGCCGCGTGACTGGCCTGGGGGCCATTGCCTTAATGCTGAGTGCTTGTAGCGCTGCCCAACACGTTAGCCAGGGTGAGCCTGCGATTGAGAGCAATGCGCTGCGCGAACCCCAGCCTTTTACGCGCTTGTCACCTGCCACTTATACGCCCGAAGAGTGGCCCCAGGCGTTAACAGCTGATGTTTATCTACCCGACGACTCGCTCGGTGGGTTGCGACCTGCTGCCTTAGTTGTGCATGGAGGCGGCTGGCGTAATCGCACACCGGAAGATATGCAGAGCATCGCTGAGAGCTTAGCAGGGCAAGGCTATGTGGCGGTTAATATTGAACACCGCTTTGCGCCGGAGTATCGCTTCCCCAGCCAACTGCACGACTTGCAACAGGCGATGGCCTGGATTCACGCCAATGCCGATAGGTGGCAGGTGGATACGAGCCGTATTGTCGGGGTGGGGTTTTCATCGGGGGCGCATTTAGTGAGTTTGCTGGCAGTGGCGGGAGTAGAGGGGCCGCTGGCTGAACCTTACGGCGGTGAGCAGAGCCGTTTGGCTGCAGTATTGGCAGGAGGGCTACCTAGTGATTTGCTTAAGTTTGACGATGGACGCTTAGACGTCGACTTTATCGGCGGTACCCGCGCTGAAGAAAACGAAGCGTATCGCCTAGCCTCTCCCGCACGGCAAATTACTCCGCAGACGCCGCCATTTTTTCTGTTCCACGGCAAGTGGGATCAACTGGTGCCGGTGGATCACGCCACGGACTTCTATCAAGCCCTGCAGGAAAATAACATCGAGAGCGAGCTGTATCTGCAGCGCTGGCGCGGCCACTTCGCCAGCTTTCTATTCCGTGGCGGCGCCATTGATGCAGGCATTGCGTTTCTTAATCGGCAGGTCAATCCTTAACGGTTATACGTCATCAAGACATGGCCAATGACATCATTCCGATAACAGCGCCATCATCAAGATCCATCTGAGTGACGAGTTTGCTTAGTTGGCTCATAGCCTCTTGAAGCGAATTATTGAGGCTACTGATTTCCTGTTGCAGGGCGTCGAGTTTTGCTTGGCGTTGTTCATCGTTTAGGGACTTGTCGCGCATAACATCTTCAAGTTCCTGCTGTTTCTCCTTTAACTTTTCTCTATATTCAACAATTCGCTTTAGTAGTTCTTTAATCTCCTGCGGGAGATCGCTTTCATCGATTTTGGTGTTCTTCGCTTCCTGTGTGTTACCAGCCTTTTCTGAAGCTGAGGCGATGCCTCTAGCCACGGGCGAAAGATCCAAATGAATGCTGGTGTTGGCTTCTTCCTGGGCGGCGTTAGAAGTGACCGGTGTAGTTGTTACCTTCTCGGCATTTAACGGCTCACTACGTAAAGAATGTGCGTCTAAAGAAGCACTCCCGGTAGGTAAAGAGATGGTCATGGCAATCTCTCGTTAGTGTTAAGGGCTATTTTAAGCAGGCGCGACCGCGGCTACACAGGCTTGCTTAGATAAATAGGTTCAAAGCAGGCTAATAGTGTTATCGACAGCCCGAGACAATACTTTAGCTTACGCTAAGGAATACCTAGGTGACCTGGAAGTCAGTGCAATAGGGATAGCCATCATTGCTGCATGGCCATTGATGCAGGCATCACGTTTCTTAATTGGCAGGTAGTTAGCAGGGGTTAGACTTTAGTTGCGTTCTTACTTTATGCAAGGTTGGTGACAGTTTCGTGGGGTAGCGTCTTAAGCACACAAGGTAAGATCTGTGTCGAAAACCAAGCAAACTTATAAAAAGAGAGCCACGCTATGCTTAACACTTCCAGTGCTTCCTTATCGTTTAATATCAAATCGATATTGGTAGGGGCAACGGCCGCCATTGCCTCTCTATCAATGGCGCTTCCTGCTGTAGCTGACGACTTTCCTTCTCGGCCGCTCAACATGGTGGTAGGTTTTGGCACCGGCGGAAGTGCGGATCGTATGGCCCGCATGATGTCAGGGCCTATTTCCGAAGAGCTAGGTGTACCAGTACAAGTAACTAATCGCCCCGGTGCGGGCACTCAGGTTGCTTCTAATTACGTTCTTAACGTGCCTGACGATGGTTATACCGTCTATGCCTCGACATTTGCTCCTTACTTAACCAACTCGATCCTTACTGGTGATGCAGAGTTTAGTGTCGACGACTTTTCTTATATCAACTTCCAGTGGTTTGATTTGGATCTAATCGCTGCAAATAAAGACAGCGGTTATGAAGACCTGCCAAGCCTGCTTGAAGCGATCCGCGAAGAAGAGGGTCAAGTACGCGGTGCGGTGGTTCAAGGTTCTGCTGGTCACTTAATGGTGCGTTTGCTGCTTGATGAGGCAGGTATTCCCCAAGATAACCTCAACTTGGTGACCTATAACAGCGGCGGTGAAGCCCGTTCAGCGGTAGCGGGTGGGCAGGTGGATTTCGTCTCTATTAGTGCCCAGGGTAGTGAGGGAATCCGTGAGTTCTTAACCCCGTTGGCGATCGTAAGTGATGAGCGCATTGAACAGTGGGATGCACTCCCGATCAATGAAGCGCTGGCGCCGATGAATCTTGAGGTGCCCGTTCTTCAGGGCTCAATGCGCGGCTTTGCAGTGACCAGTGAAATGGAGCGTCAGCATCCTGAGCGTTTTGAGAAGATCTCCTCGGCTATTCAAAGTGCGCTTGCCCGCAAGGATGTTCAAGAGCAGCTTGAGCGCAACGAAATGGGCGGCGTTTGGGTAGGCCCAGAGCGCTCCAACGAGCTGATGCGCGAAAACTATCAGGTGTTTGAAAAGTACGCTCACCTGCTTAACTAATTTTCACGAACAGGTTTTTCACGACCAAGTTTTTCCGAGCAGTTTTTCCGAACTAATCCTTCCATGATAGCTGGCCCCTCACATTAATGAGGGGCCAGTATGGGGTTTTACCATGTCTGAATGTAAACGTGACTATGGGGACTTTATCGTTCTCATGGGTCTGGCTGGCTTTACACTATGGTATTTATTAGACGCCATTCGCGTATCCGCCACACCGCAAAACCTGCTGCTTATATTGCCACTTGCCGTTATCGTGTTAGCGATTATTGCACTCGAGTTGATCCTGCGTATTAAACACGGCTCGCTGTTTCGCTCCTCTGAAGAAGAACCGCTGCATAAAACATTACCTGTTGTGGGTCTCTTCGCCGTTTATGTGCTGTCGCTTGAAGCGATAGGCTTTGATATTGCCACCGTAGCGTTTCTGGCGCTTTTCCTGATCCTTAAGGGGGAGCGCAATTGGTTGTTGGTAGGTGGCTATAGCGTCGCTTTTGGGCTGAGTGTCGCGTTCTTTTTCTCGCAGATGCTGCCGTACCCTATGACACTGCTGCTGCTTCCAAGCTGAGGAGATACCATGATTGATTTTGGCGCAGTAGGGCAGAGTTTTGATCTGCTTTTTTCTAATTTTGGCCCTTGGTTGGTGGTAGTGCCGGGTATCGTGCTGGGGCTTATTTTTGGCGCAACGCCAGGCCTGCAGATATCAATGGCTATGGCCATTTTCCTGCCAATGACCATGTATATGGACTTTATTCAAGCCATGTTGTTCCTTACCGCTATTTTTACTGGCGGCTCATTTGGTGCCGGTATCCCAGCCATTCTGATGAATATTCCGGGAACCTCTTCGGCAATCGCTACCGCGTTTGATGGTTACCCCATGGCGCGAAAGGGGCAGCATAACCAGGCGTTAGGCGTCGCGTTAGCCTCCTCGGTGATTGGCGCGCTGATGGGCTACGTGGTGCTGTTCTTTATGATACAGCCGCTTTCCTACATGGTGCTGAGATTGGGGCCAGCAGAGATGTTTGTAGTGATTCTCTGGGGGATGACGCTGATTGCGAGCTTAAAAGGCGAACAGGTGCTTAAAGGCTTGATTGCAGGGTTTGTTGGCCTGTTAGTCGGGACGATTGGGTTTAGCGAAATCGGCTTGGCACGCGGTACGATGGGGCAGACTTACCTGTTGGACGGCGTCCCCGTCATTCCGGCCATGATGGGTATGTTTGCGGCCTCTGAGCTATTTAAGCTGGCCAACAAGGGCTTCATCGTTGAATCCGCCGATGCTCGTAAGGTCAAGGTGAGTGAGATCTTCGAAGGCTGCAGAATGGCGATGCGTTACCCTGTTGTGATGATTCGGGGTGGTTTGATCGGGGTGTTGGTCGGGGCGGTTCCTGGTGTGGGCTCATCCGTGTCTAACCTGCTCTCTTACATAGAAACTAAGCGCCGTGATCGGGATCCCGATTCATTTGGGAAAGGCAATCCGAAAGGGGTCGTGGCCTCTGAGGCGGCTAACAGCAGCTCCGAAGGGGGCTCGATGGCAACACTGCTGGCACTAGGGATTCCCGGCGGTGGCGCTACAGCGGTAATGTTAGCGGCGTTTGCTATGCATAACATCACTGGCGGCCCGCAGTTTATTCGCCAACAAACGGATGTGGTTTACGCGATTATCTTCGCTAACTTTGCCCAGGTGTTTCTACTGGTGATCATCGGCTTACTGTTTATTCCTCTCTTGGCCAATATCGTCAAAGTGCCCATGCGCTACTTGATACCTTCTGTGTTGGTGCTGGCGGTAATGGGGTCATTCGGGCTAACCGGCAATATGACTGGGCCCGCTACGGTGCTGGTGTTTGCGGTGATCGGTTGGATATTTCGCCACTATGGCTACTCCGTACCCGCTGCCGTGATCGGCATGCTACTGGGCTCGCTGGCTGAAAAATCGCTACTTCACTCCTACCAAATCAGTGGTGGCGACATCACGTACGTTTTTGAGCGCCCAGTAACGCTGGCTATTTTTGCCTTACTGCTTATCTCACTATTTAGCCAGCCACTAATGAAGCGCCTTAAAGCGCGTCAAGAGGCTGCTCAACTATGATTCCTGAATTCAGAATTTGAAATGTTGAAAAAAACTGTCATTACCGTTGGCTTGGGTTTTGTGGGTGGCTGGTTTGCCACCCTTTTTTCATTGCCCTTGGCTTGGATGCTTGGTTCTCTGTTTATGGTGATGGGCTTATCACTGGTGGGGGTGAAAACAGGTGTCGATAAGCGCGTACACCGCACCGCCATCGCACTGCTAGGGCTATTTATCGGGAGTCGAATCCAAGCAGATGAGCTCGTAGGATTGGTTTTGTGGTACCCCAGTGTGCTGGCAATGCTGGTTTATATGGGACTAATGCTGATCGGCGGGTTCTGGATTTTTAACCGAGCAAGAGTAGGGCGGATGAATGCTATTTTTTGCTCGTATCCAGGGAGTATGAATTCAGCGCTGGTGCTGGCTGAACGTGCAAATGGAGATTTACGTTGGATCGCCATCTCTCACTCACTACGCTTAGTCACCGTGGTCTCGGGTGCGGCTTTCGTGGCGAGTTTTTTTGTTGATGATGTAGCGCTTGCCAGTTCACCATCAGCGCTAGCCTTAGTCGATATTTTGCCTCTGTTATTGGCACCACTGTGTTGGTGGTTAGCGCGCTTATTAAGAATTCCTCTGCCTGAGTTTTTAGGGCCCATGGCCGCAGGGGCCATTATTGCTAATCTTGGATTTGATTACTCCCTGCCGACCGGGGTAGTGCTTGCAGCCTTTCTGGTGCTGGGGGCTTCTGTAGGCTCGCGTTTTTCAGGGACTCAGTGGTCGCAGGTAGTCAGCATGGGGCGCTATGGGATTACTTTTGCCCTATTTGCGTTGGTGTTAGCGGCGCTCATGGCGTGGTTGGTTTCAAGTTTTACCCAACTAGCCTTCGTTGCTGTCCTGCTTGCGTTAATTCCTGGTGGAGTAGGAGAAATGGCGGTGATCGCCATGGTGATGGGTATCGACCCAGTCTATGTTGTTTCTCACCACATACTGCGCCTACTGCTATTGATCTTTATGACCCCGCTAATGCTGCGAATAGTCAATCAGCCGCTTAAATAGCGGGGAAAGTCACCGAGACCTCAAAGCCGCCCTGGGGCCGATTCGTTAACGCCAGTCGGGCAGAGTGCGTCGTGGCAATTTGTTCCACAATGGCCAGCCCTAATCCGCTTCCAGGCGTATGTTTGTTGTGGCGGAAAAAGCGTTCCGTCAATTTGGAAAGCTGCGCTTCCTCCACGCCGGTACCCTCATCGCTAACCGTTAACGTTACTTGGCGCGTGTCAGCCGTTAGTGCAACGGTTATAACGCCTCTATAGGCCATGCTGCCACCCGCATGCACGCTGGCATTTTCGATGAGATTGGTCACCAACCAGCGCAGCATAATGGGGTCGCCCAAAATGTTAGGTATTGCTTTATGTTGATCAAAGGCGAGTTCTTGGTTCTGTTTATAAATATTAGGGGCAGTCTGGGCACAGGCATCATGGCAAATGGCGATTAAATCGACACTTTCGAGATGAGACGTATCGACTAATTCACTGCGTGTTTTGGCGTATTTAAGCAGTTGCTTAACGGTATGGCTGGCATGTTCAGCGATGCGTTGAATCTCTCGCAGGCTAGTATGAGCGGGTGAGTGCGAGGGGTCTTTAAGCGACATTTCCGTTAAAGCGCGAATTTCTGAGACAGGTGTTCTAAGTTGATGCGAGACATCGGCATTGAGCTGCTGAGTGCTTTCAATACTGCGCCGCATACGCTGCATTAAATGATTAATACTCTGGATTAGCGGCAGGATCTCTTTTGGGGCTGCATCATCCAATGCATGCAAGTCATTCGGTGAACGTTGTCGCAAGGCTTGGCTAACCGCGTTAAGAGGTGCTAACCCAAGGTGAATGGCTAAAAGTGCAATTGAAATTGCTAGTAATCCTGTAACGACCATTAATCCTGTGAGCGTTATCATGAAGTCGTTGGTAAGGGTGTGGCGGGCTTCCTTTGATTCGGCGACGACGACTTCAATGTCTACCGGTTCGCCTCCGCGCCGGAACGGAAGGGTGAGCGCAACAGCTCTTAAAGCATTGCCCGCATAATCTACATCATAAAAAATTGGCTCGTGCGACGTTTGGGGTGGATCTGTCAAACCGCTAAAGCCTGCGATTATGTCTCCGTCATTTTCTTTAATGCGATAGAAAATTTTTCCTTCACCTCTGCTGCCAAGTGTACTGATGCTGAAATAGTGCATATTGATGCGTAGCTCACCATCCGCTGTGTAAATTCGACGCTCCAGTCTCTGAGCTGCATTAAGTAGCAGGTCATCAAAGGTGGCATTAATTTGGCGAGACAGCAGCAGGTGACTAGAGATCAATGCCAAGATCGCGAGGGCGGTGAAAGGCAGTCCAATCCATAAAAGCAGCCGACTGCGGATCGATTGGCGTTTATTCATAGCCAGGGGCTTTCACGTCTTTAGGTTCGTAGTCTTTAGATTCCAGGTAATAGCCCAGGCCGCGTACCGTTTTTAAGCCGAAATCGTAGCCAATTTTTTTACGAATCCGGGAGATGTAAGTTTCCACTGCGGCGTAGCTGACCGACTCATCGGAGGTAGATAGTCGGTCGATAATTTGATCCTTATTAACGAGGCGATTTTGGTTTATCAGCAGGTACTCCATGACTTCTAACTCGCGGCGATGCAACAGCAAGGGTTTGCCATCAAGCCGAAGCTCCATGGCATCAGGTAAAAACTCTAAGCGCCCACACTGCAGCGTTTCTCCGCCAAAGTGCTTGGCACGCCGCACTAACGCACGGGCACGTGCAGTAACTTCTTCCAACGAAAAAGGCTTGCATAGATAGTCGTCTGCGCCCACTTCAAGACCATGTATGCGCTGATCCAGGCTGTCGCGTGCCGAAATAATCAAGACAGGGATCGTATCCTGCTGGTGGCGTAATGTGCGTAGTAAGGAGATGCCATCCAATTCAGGCAGGCCAAGATCCAACACCAACAGGTCGTATCCGCCCTGTTCAAGCATATGGAGTGCTTTTCTGCCATCGTCGGCGACATCAATGCTAAAGGCAGCCTCGCTAAGTGTGGCTGCAATAGAGTTGGCTAAATTAACGTTGTCTTCTACTACAAGCGCCTTCATAAGCAGTCCTGTTGTTATCCCTCCGGCTGGTACTTATACCCTACGCCATAGACAGAACGGATGATCTCCAGCTCTGGAAGCGCTTCGTGGATCTTCTTGCGCAGCTTTTTGATGTGGCTGTCCACGGTGCGCTCCGAGACGATGCGGTTGTCGCGATACATGTGATCCATCAGCTGCTCGCGGCTGAAAATCCGGCCCGGCGCCTGCATCATTACCCGCAATAGTTGGAACTCCACCGCCGTTAGGCCTAAATCCTGCCCATGGGCGAGCGCCTGCCAGCCATCTTCGTTTAATACCACCGGTGCGTTTTGCACCTCGGCTGGGGCATCGGCCGCCGCTTGGCTGCGGCGTAGTACCGCTTTGACCCGTGCGACGACTTCCCGGGGGCTAAACGGCTTGCAAATATAGTCGTCGGCACCTAGTTCCAGCCCTAGCAAGCGGTCGACCTCTTCTACCTTGGCGGTGACCATGATGATGGCAATGGCAGGCCACTGCTGACGTATTTCCCGGCTGAGGGTGAGGCCATCTTTGCCTGGCAGCATGATATCGAGGAGTACCAACGCAGGGGAGTGCTGCTCCAGCCACGGTATCACCTCATCGCCATGGCCCAGGGTGGTTACCTCAAAACCGTGGGTGGTTAAGTAGTCCGTCATTAGGCGGGCAATCTTCGGTTCATCCTCAACAATCAGTAAAGAGGCAGCATGAGACATAAAGGTAGACTCGCTTAACAGTGAACGTGAAAGCAGGGCGTAACGGTTCTTGTACTATCAGTTTTGGTGATACTAATCCCGGAAATATTAATCAGCAGCCAACAGCGGAAAACGTAGCGTCCAGCGTAGCCCACCTAGCGTTGAGCTAGAGGGCGTCAGCGTTGCGCCGTGGGCATTAACCAGGGCGCTGGCAATTGAAAGTCCTAAACCGCTGCCACCACTGGCACGGCTGCGCGAGCCTTCAACGCGATAGAGCCGCTCGGTCAAACGGGCTAATTCACCTTCCGGCACGCCTGGCGTACTGTCTTCCCAGATGACTACGGCCATTCCCTGCTGAGCGGTAAGCGTGACGCGTAGCTCTCCCGGCGGCTGGGTATAGGCGCAGCTGTTATCCAACAGGTTGTTCCACAGCTGGCGCAGGCGTTGGGCATCGCCACGAATCATAATGCCAGGCTCGATCTGTTCGGTCAGCGTTAAACCGCTTTCGACTAACCAGCGGTCGGCGTCGGACAGGCGGCTGGCAAGGCAGTCGCTAAGATCCATCGGCGCCAGCTGAATATCCAGCGCGCCAGCATCGCTTTGCGATAGCAAGCGTAAATCCGCCACTAAACGCTCTAGCTGCCCCACTTCCTGGGCGAGGGAGCTAAGGTTCTCCTGATTCAATGGACGAATCCCATCCTGCATGGCTTCGATTTCGCCGCGCAGCACCGCCAGCGGCGTGCGCAGCTCGTGGGCGGTATCAGAAACCCAGCGGGCGCGGGCATCGCGGCTGGCCTCCAGCGTTGCCGCCAATACGTTGAAGTCGCGTGCCAGGCGCGATAGCTCATCGCGACCGCGTTCAGGCAGTCGAGTGCGATAGTCGCCCTCGGTAAGCCGCAGCGTGGCGCCCGCCAGTGCCCGAGTGCGTCGCCCCAGCCACCAGGAGAGCCCGCCTGCCAGTAGCAGTGAGGCAACGCAGAGTGATATCACGATAAGCACCAAGTTACGCTGTTGGCGCTCAAGGAAGCGGCTCTCCATACGCTCCATCATTTCTCGGGGCGGCCGAAAACCCAGCGAGCCGATATCGGTATCGCCGCTGCGAAGGGTTAGCCAATGCCAACTGCCCGAACCTTCGCGCCCGCTCCTGGGGAGCACCACAAAACGGCCATCCGCTGCGCGCAGGGTGAAGTCCCGCGCCTCACCGAGTGGCGAAGGGCGGTCACTATGCTCCTGACCCAGTTCAAAGCGGACAATATACGGCCAGCGTTCCGGTGACTGCTCCAGCCATCCCCAGCTCTGCTGGGTTTCCCAGCGAGTCACGAGGCCGTCAGCCAGCAGTGTGGCACGGCGTTCCTGGGCCTGGTTGAGGTAGTCGAGAAAGCCGCGGTCAATACTGTACGAGACAGCAAGAAACATACTCGCTGAGATCGCTACATTGACGCTGAGAATAATCACGAACAGCTTGAGCCCCAGCCGAGAGGGGCGCCATTGACGTATGGCTGTGAGCAAGGCCATCAGTGGGCTCCTTCTTCTTGGCTAGGGTTTTTATCTAGTGTCGGTTGGCGTGGCGCGCTGAGCCGCTCGCGAACATTCTCCATGCCTAAATAGAGGCAGGGCACCAGGATCAGCAGTATCACTGTGGCGAAAAGCATACCGAAGCCGAGCGAGATCGCCATGGGGATCATAAAGCGCGCTTGTCTGGACGTTTCCAAGATCATCGGTGCCAGACCTAGAAAGGTCGTCAGCGTGGTCATCATTATCGGGCGTAAGCGGCGGGTGGCTGCTGCCACAATGGCTTCCCGGGCGGCCATGCCCTCACGGCGTTTGCGATTGGCGTAATCAATCAGCACCAAGGCGTCGTTAATGACCACGCCTGAGAGCGCCAGCATACCCAGCAGGCTAATGATGGATAGCCCGAAGCCCATGATCATATGTCCAGCGACGGCACCAACAATGCCAAAGGGGATCGCGGCCAGCACCAGCAGTGGTTGTAGGTAGCTTCTAAACGGGATCGCCAGCAGTGCATAGAGCGCGGCAATCATTAACCACATGGAAGTTCTTAGCGTGGCTAAATTGTCGGCGGTATCCTGCTGACGGCCACCCATGCTGACTTCCAACCCCGGCCAGGTCGCTTCCAGACTGGGAAACTCCTCTTCCTGGAGCGTGGCGAGCACTTGATTGATGGCCACATCGCTTTCCGAGTCAGCGGTAACGGTAATAATCCGCCGCCCGTTAATGCGTTCAAGGCTGCTAGAGGCTTGGCTGATGGTAATGTCGGCCACTCGCGATAGCGGTACACTCAGCCCATCAGGTGTGCGCACCGGCATGCGGTAGAGCTCATTCAAACTGTCGCGGTTGTCGGTGGGTAAACGTACCTCAACGCTGATTTCGCTGCGCCCCACGTACTGTTCAAGCGCGGTGGCGCCCTGGAGTGGCCCGCGCAGGGCTTGGGCTAGATTATTACCCGTGAGCCCCAAGGCGCGGCCTTCGGCAGAAAGACGCATTTCTAACTGCGGTTTACCGTCACCAAGGCCGCTGTCGATATCTGTGAGGCCATAGCCGCCCAGCGTTTCCGCTAAGCGTTCGGCGGCGGCTTCCAGCACCTGAGTATCCGGGTGCGAAAGACGTAGGCTGAGTGCCGCGCCGCTACCGGGCCCGCCGACATCGGCTTCAAAACGAACCGACTGGGCGCCGAGTAAATCGCCGGTGAGATCACGCCACTCCCGGGCGATACGCGAGGGTGGCCACGCTTCCAGGCTCTCGCTGGCAATATCCAAACGCACTTCCAAACTTTCGCCATCTAAGCGGCTGCGTGAGCTGCTGAAGCTAAGTGTCTCTTCGCGCTCGCTGAGGGCATCGGCGGCGTCGAGCAACTGTTGGCTAAGCTCGCGGCTAACGTTGATATTGCTACCAATGGGCAGGGTGACCGTGGCCTGCACCTGATCCGATTCGACCCGTGGCATCAGGGAAAAGCCCAAACGCCCACTCATCGCCCAGGAGAGCGCGATCAACAGAATCGCGATGCCCAGCGAAATACTCAGCAGGCGCTGATTGAGGGCGCGTTGCAGGAACGGTTCGAACTGGTGATAAGTAAAGTGGTGCAGGCCCCCCTGAAGGCGCTGGCGCAGTGCTTCAAGGGGACGCTGCCACGCCGGGGTTTGGCGCGGTTTGCGACTATGCGCCAGGTGAGCGGGTAGAATCACCAAGGCTTCCAGCCAGGAAATCAAGAATACCGTCACCACCACTACCGGCACGGTGGCAAAAATCAGTCCCAAAAAGCCGGGTAAAAATAGCAGCGGCAGGAAGGCGACGATATTGGACAGAATCGCAAAGGTTAGCGGCGTGGCAATTTCGCTGGCACCTTTGACCGCCGCATCGCGCAGTGAGTAACCCTCTTCCCGGTAGCTGTAGATATTCTCACCAACGATAATGGCGTCATCTACCACGATCCCCAGGGCGATAATAAAGGCGAACATCGACATCATATTGAGCGAGACGCCGATCCAGGGCAGAAACAGCATGGCACCCAGGAACGCCGTTGGAATGCCCAGGGTGACCCAGAACGCCAACCGCGCTTCCAAAAATAGCGCCATGAGTACCAATACCAGCGCTAGCCCCATCCAGGCGTTTTTTAACAGCAGGCTAAGACGATCTTCGTAAACTTCTGAGCTGTCGCGGGAAATATCCAGGCTGACGCCTTCTGGCATACCTGCGCGTAGGCGCTCAAGCTCACCGTTGACCGCTTCCGAAATACTGGTCGGGGTTTGATCACCAATCTGGTAAACATCCACAGAGAGACCGGGCTGGCCGTTATAAAACTCCTCTCGGTCGGTTTCGGCAAAGCCATCGCTGACTCTGGCGATCTCGCCCAGGGTAATCGGCGCCCCCTGGGTGCTGGTCAGAATCGGCAGCTCGGCAAAGGCCTCGGCACTGTTACGCCGTCCCTGATAGCGAATCAGCCATTCACCTTCTTCCGTAGTGAGCTGGCCACTAGCAAGATCAAGGGCTTCTTCGGCAATGCGGTTGGCAAGTTCCTGGTGATCAAGGCCATAGCGCTCGATGGCCTCTTCGTCCAAGTGGACTTGAATCTCTCGCTCGCGGTTGCCGGATAGCTCCGCACGGGAGATGCCGGAAGTGGCTTGCAGTTCACCGCGTACATCTTCGGCCGCGTTGTGCAGTGCTTCCAGACCGACTTGGCCGTAAACCTGTAGGCTCAACACGCTGCGGGAGCGCCCCGCGAGGGTAAAGCGGGGTGGATCGGCAGCGCTGGGTAGGGTTGTGATGGCGTTCACCGCCTGCTGGATATCCTGATAGGCGCGCATCACATCCACACCATCAATCAGCGTTGCGTAGACGCTGGCGCTGCCTTCACTGGCCGTCGCGGTCAGCTCGTCGATGCCCTCTACATCGGCAATCGCGGCTTCCACCGGTAGCAGCAGGCTCTGTTCCACATCCTCTGGTGTGGCGCCAGGGTAGCTGATAGTGACTTGCACAACTTCGATGTCGAATTCAGGGAACACTTCCTTCTTAATCGCTAGCGACGCCATTAGGCCGCCGACGATAAACAGCACCATCAATAAGTTGGGGGCTACCCCGTGATCTACCATCCAAGCCAATGGGCCGCGTGGTACCTTCATGATTCATCTCCCGGTCCATCTCCTGCTTGAGCCGGGGTGTCGTTGGGGTGACGAATGCGCACTAGCTGGCCTTCTCTGGGCTGGGCCAAGCCCGCGGTGACGACCTGCTGGCCGGTTTCCAAGCCGCCACGAATCAAAGCATCATCTTCCCCGCGATAAGCCAGGGTGACCGGCGTTCGGCGTAAACGATTCTCTTCATCTACCCGCCACGCTACGTCACCCGGGCGGAGAGCCGCAGAAGGTAGTGAAATAAGCTGCTCCTGAATAGCCGGTTGAAAAGAGGCGCGCAGGACATCGCCCAGGCGCAGGGCAGGGCCGTCGGTCTCTAGGGCGAGCGGGTCGTTAACCGCAATCAACAGCTGTGCCTGCAGGCCATTCTCTTCAAGGCTGGGTAGCATTGAGACCAGGAGTCCTTCGCGTGTGGCGCCTTCGGGCCAGCCGCGGCTGGTTAACGTAACGCTGCTGCCCGATTCCAGCCACTCCGTCCACTCGCTGGGAAGCGAAGCGCGCACCCAAAACTGCTCAACGCCCACCAAGTGGACTACTTCTGTACCCTGGCTGAGCAGGCTGCCGGCGCCGACCAGGCGCTCTTGTACCATGGCCCGCCAGGGAGCAGTGAGAGTGGCGCGTTCCACATTCAGCGCCGCTTGGTCGCGGGCCACTCGTGCTTGGGTGACTTGGGCCTGTGCTTGGCGCAGCTGCGGTTCGCGTAGTACCAGTGACCGCCGCTCTGCTGAGAGCTGACGACCAAAAGATTCGTACTCGCTGCGGGCGCGTTGCTGCTCCGCCTGCTCTAGCGCCAGCTGCGCTTGAGCATTGGACAACTGCGCCTCAGCATCTTCAAGGCTCAGGGCCAAGTCGGCTTGGTCTATATAGGCTACAGGGGCCTGCTGCTCGACCACCTGACCGGGCACAACGTTATCAGCAAAACGCTCCAATTGGCCCGCTACTCGGCTGGCCAGCATCGTCTCCTGCTCTGCTTCAACACGCCCAAAAGCGTACAGGTTGGGTGCCTGGGAACTGGCATTCACCGTGACAACGTCTACCACACTAGGCAGAGGCTCTGGCGGTGGGGTACGCTCTATACGCGGTGGTTGAGTAATGATCCACCAAGCAAGGGCCAATGTGGTAATAAGAATCAATAATGCGACCACAGCACCCAAACGAATGCGGCCATGTTGATTCGTAGCGTAATAGCGAGAAAGAGTCATTACCGCGCGTCATCCATTGGGAGCGAAAATTCCAGAAAAATAAGCGTATGATGCTAGGGTTTGTACGAAAAGTCGCCGAGCGAAGGCTAGATAAGGCAAAAATCAACGAAAAAAGGATCGGATTCGCGTGCGAATTTACGGGTGTAAATGAACATTTTGATCGGACTCGGGCACGAGTTGATTTTTAACGCCGTATTGGCGAGCGCAGGCAGTTTTCGTACAAAGCCCAGCATCGCGCATTGTTAAGCAGCCATTAGTCAAAAAATGTGCAAATAACATGCAATTGCCACTTAACCAGGCTTTCTTACAGCTAGATTTTCTTACAATTGGGTTCTCTTACAAATTGGCTTTCATTCACTTGGCTTTCTCTCACTTGAAAGCAATAGACTGACTGGTCTACTTTAGGCATATGAAAAATACTGCAACGCGCGACAAATTAATCGATAGCGGCGCCCAGCTGATTAGTCAGCAAGGCTACAACGCAACGGGCATTAATGCCGTTTTAAAAACCTGCGGTGTGCCTAAAGGCTCTTTCTATCACTACTTTTCCAGCAAAGAAGATTTCGGGTTGGCGGTGATCGAGCGTTTTGCCGCCAGCTATGATGAAACGTTGATGGCGCTGCTGGAAGATAATGACACGCCGCCGCTTGAGCGTCTAAAACGTTACTTCGCGGCTGGCCGTGAGCATATGCACGAGTGCGACCACGCCACGGGCTGTTTGATTGGCAACCTTGGCCAAGAGCTTTCGGGGCAGAGCGATACCTTCCGCGATGCGCTAAATCTAGTCTTTCAGCGCTGGGAGCAGCGTTTTGTGCGCTGCCTGGAAGATGCCCAGGCGCGGGGAGATATTGCCACCCATTCGCCCCCAGAAGCGCTAGCCAGCTTTATTCTTACCGGCTGGGAAGGCGCTATTCTACGCGCCAAGACGTTGAAATCCGTCGAGCCCATGGAACACTTTGAAAAGATTCTGTTCCAGCAAGTGCTGGTGCCTTCCTCTTAACGCTTACCTACTTAAACATCCGTGCTCTAGTGACGAGCTCTGAAGTGATGCTCATCAGCGGCCACATCGTTTCGAGTGGCGGCTATTAGAGCGTCATCAAGTGAAGGGTCGTCCAGTGTTATTAAACCGCACTGTGCCAGCGCTTCGCGCAGGCTGACCTGTTCATCCAGGCGTTGATACACCACCCGCACACAGCAGGGCATGCGTTCACTGTTATCCGCCACGCCTATTTTTAAGCCGGTCAAACGCGTTACTTGGCTCTGAAAACTCGGAAACAGAATCGTCTGAGTGATTTCATGGCCGTTAAGGGTTTCGTGGTCGACCAAAAAGAGTCGATCAGCAAGCTTAACCGCGGTACCTACATAACGATTGTGACACGGGCGGGAGCCGGGCGTGGTCTGCATCCGCTCGGTGCGCTGATAGACCACGCCACCTTCCCGTGCTTCCAGGCACACCAAAGTTCGCATTAACTGCCCCGGTCGCGACATTGAGTGATAAAGCTCAAAGTAACGGCCAATATAGCGCTCCATGCCTTCGCTGCCGCGCTGAACCAGCGCGTTAGGCCAAGGCAGCGTTGCTGGGGTTGCTTCTCTATTGAGCTGGCCGGTTTGTACCAGAGCACGAAAATCATGATGGGGTAGCGCGATATCCTCAGTGGTGACGCCGAAAAAGTGGCAAATGCGCTGAAGAGCGGCGTGGCTGGGGCGGTAGCGCCCACTCAGGTAGCGGTTAAACTGAGCACGGTTGATCGTTAAACGCCGACAAACCTCTGCAATAGACGGGTAGTAGCTGCAGAGCAGGCGCAGGTTGGCCACAAAATCGTCATGCATGGGGTGACTCGATTCTCTTGGTGTCGTGGCTGCCTAATGTGATGGTTCACGCCTCAGAGTGCAACGGCCTTGTGCCAGGGCCGTCGCGCCCATTAAGCAATTTTTTGTTTAAAAACCTTCCAAGACCAGTTTGCCGATCGTGCGGTTGCTCTCAATAAGTGCGTGCGCGCGTTTTAGATTCTCAGCATTAATGGGGCCTAACACCTCGCCTAAGGTGGTTGTTAGCCTTCCATCATCGACCATGGCTGCCACTTCTGTGAGCAGATCGTGCTGCTTGGCAAGATCGTCGGTGGTGAATAACGGGCGGGTAAACATCAGCTCCCAATGCAGCGAAAGGCTTTTCACTTTGAGCTTCCGCACATCGATCAGTTCCGGGTCATCAATCAGTGCCAATTTGCCCTGAGGCTTAAGGGCTTCAACAATGGCCTCAAAGTGGTGATCGGTTTGGTTAAGGCTGATCACCATATCCACCCCGTCAAAGCCTGCCACTTTAAGCGCCTGATCAAGTGGTTGGTGGTGGTCAATCACTGCGTCCGCGCCTAGCGACTTCACCCAGGATTGGCTTTCGGGCCGAGACGCCGTACCAATAACAGTAATATCGGTGAGCTGTTTGGCAAGTTGCACAAGGATTGAGCCCACGCCCCCCGCTGCGCCAATCACCAACAGGCTTTTGCCTTGGGTATCGCGCATGCCCAGCTCTAGCCGGTCAAACAGCAGTTCCCAAGCGGTAATGGCGGTTAATGGAAGCGCAGCGGCTTCAGTGTCAGAAAGGCTTTTTGGCGCTAGGCTGGCGATGCGCTCATCGACCAGTTGAAACTCGGCGTTAGAGCCTTGGCGAGCAACGTTACCCGCATACCACACCCGGTCACCTGGCTGAAAACGCGTAACGGCGCTGCCAACGGCATCCACAATGCCCACAGCATCGTACCCAAGTACGCGCGGCTCGCCGGTTTTCGGCAAGGCGCTGTTGCGCACTTTGGCATCAACGGGGTTTACGGAAATGGCGCTAACCGCAACACGAATATCGTGGGCTTCTGGTGTTGGGATCGGTAACTCAATCTCTTGAAGTGCATCAGGATGATCAATAGGCAGACTTTGGGTAAAGGCAATCGCTTTCATAATGGGGAGTCTCGTGAGTTGTCGTTGCGCCATCATGCCTGGATGTTGTTTTGCTAAAAAGAGGGGTAATCTTGCTAACAGTTTCTAATAAATTTTGAAGATAGCAGGCGCCAGGGGGTCTAATGCGTGTCGATGATCTAAAAGTGCTGACCTATGCCGCCGAGTACGGCAGCCTTTCTGCCGCTGCGCGGGAGTTAGCGATTACTCCAGCGGTGGCCAGTGTGGCCATCAAACGTTTGGAAGACGCGCTAGGCACACGGCTATTGGTGCGCTCTACCCGCAGTTTGCGGCTAACCACCGCGGGCGCACACTACCTTGTGCACGCTAAAGCGGCGCTCAATGCTCTCAACCAAGGCGAGAAAGAACTTCACCGCGAGCGCCAAGAGATCGCTGGAGAGCTCAGTCTTGCCATGCCTTCCGACCTGGGTCGCAATGTGCTGCTGGGCTGGTTGGACACCTTTATGGCCCAGCACCCGCAGTTGCATTTACGCCTGCGAGTAAGTGACCGCGTGAGTGACCTGTTCCGCCAACCCGTAGAAATCGCCCTGCGATACGGCGTTCCAGAAGACTCCAGCCTCGTCGCATTGCCGCTTAAAAGCGATAACTATCGCGTGGTATGTGCCTCTCCAGACTATATTACGCGTCATGGCAGTCCTGCTTACCCCGACGATTTACACCAGCACAACTGTCTGTGTTTCGTGCTTGGCGAACGTGTTCATAACCAGTGGAAGTTTGGGAGTGACAACATCAACGTAAAAGGCAATCGGGTGAGCGACGATGCCGATTGTGTGCGGCGCTGGGCATTGGCTGGCGAGGGCATTGCTTACAAGTCACGGCTAGACGTTGAAGAAGATCTTCGCAATGGTCGCCTAGTGGCAATGCTGGAGGAGTTTCCCTGCGAGCCAACGCCGCTTTACCTTGTGTGCCCTCATCGCCTTTCATTGACGCCTGCCGTGATAGCGTTAAAAGACTTTCTTATTCAGCAGTTAAAAGGTTACAGCCGCTAGCGACTGAGGTCAGGGTTTAACATCAACTTGTATTGCGAATCACTGATATAGGCGTTTATAAAAGGGTTACGCGATTACGTTGTGTTAGTTACATTGCCAGCAGACCAGGAGAACACCATGTTTCATGGGTTTGAAAAACAAACGCGCCACGTTAATGGCGTCGAGATCGCTTTTCGAATGGGTGGCAGAGGCCCGGCACTGCTACTGCTTCATGGCCACCCTCAGACCCACGTGATTTGGCACAAAGTAGCAGAAGAACTTGCCCAACATTTCACCGTTATCGCCGCGGATCTGCGCGGATACGGTGACAGCAGTAAACCCGACGATGATCCTGAGCATCTAAATTACTCCAAGCGCGCTATGGCGCAGGATATGGCTGAGCTAATGAGCGCGCTGGGTTTCGTGCGTTTTAAAGTGCTGGCCCATGATCGCGGCGCGCGGGTCGCCCACCGTTTAGGTGTTGACCACGCTGAACGCGTAGAGCGCATGGTGCTATTGGATATCGCCCCGACGCTTGCCATGTATCGCGGCACCAACGAGGCCTTTGCACGCAGTTACTGGCACTGGTTCTTCTTGATTCGGCCTCAGCCGCTGCCGGAAATGCTGATCCAGAGCGATCCCGCCCAATATCTGAAAAGCGTAATGGGTGCCCGCAGTGCCGGTATGGAGCCTTTCTCCTCAGAAGCCCTGGCCGAATATGAGCGCTGCTTGTCGCTCCCCGGTACCGCCACCGGCATTTGCGGCGACTACCGCGCCAGCGCCACGATTGATTTAGCGCACGATCAGGCAGATATCGACGCGGGTGTAAAACTCACCTGCCCGATAAAAGTGATGTGGGGCGCTGAAGGCGCTATTGAAGCCTGCTTCGATGCTTTAAGCGAGTGGCAAAAAGTCGCCACCGATGTAGACGGCAAAGCGCTGCCTTGCGGCCACTACATCGCTGAGGAAGTTCCCAAAATGCTGCTTGAGGAAGCGCTGTCGTTTCTATGCAAGAAAGGATGACAATAGTGTTTAGATAAACCGATCATAGCCTGGCGGCAGATCGGTTTATTTATTTCCGTCTTTAACGCTCGATACTGCTAACAATAAGCGCCGCATTGACGCCACCAAAACCGAATCCGTTGCACAATACATGCTTAGTGATGTGCTTATGATGAGTCGCCGTGACGAAGGTTAAATCCTGCATATCATCATCGCAGTGCTCAAGATTGATGGTGGGCGGAAGTTGCTGCGTATTGGCTGCCAATACAGAGAAAATACTCTCTATGCCCCCTGCTGCGCCTAAGAGATGGCCTGTGGCGGCTTTCGTTGCCGAAATAGGAATGGCGGGCAAGCGCTCACCGAATACATTACGCAATGAGGCAATTTCAGCCCGGTCGCCAACGGGTGTCGAGGTGGCGTGGGCATTGATGTGGTCAATAGCATCAGTAGATAGGTTCGCCATGCCTAGCGCCGCTTGAATCGCTGCTGCTGCGCCAGCCCCATCTTTTGGGCCTGCCGTTAGATGATAGGCATCTGCGCTGGTGCCGTAGCCGCTAATCACCGCTAACGGCGTTGCACCCCGCGCGACTGCATGCTCAAGCGTTTCGATCACCATAACGCCAGCGCCTTCTCCCATCACAAAACCGTTACGGGCTTTATCAAAGGGTCTGGACGCGCGTTCAGGGTTGTCTGCTTCTGTGGAAACGGCCTTTAGAGCGTTAAAGCTGGCCAGTGAAAGCGGGTCAATACATGCCTCGGCGCCGCCGACGAGGGCTACATCGGCTTCTCCATTGCGTATGATGCGCATACCGTCGCCAATCGCCTGTAGACCTGCCGCGCAAGCCGTTACTGGGCACCCCAGTGGGCCTTGAAAACCATAGCGAATGGACAGATTGCCCGCAGCCAAATTGGCTAGAAAGGCGGGCACCGTGAAGGGGGAAAGTTTGCGATAGCCTCGCTCGGCAAGGGTTTTTTGGGCTTGAGTAATGGTAGGGAAGCCGCCAATGCCGGAACCAATAATGGTGGCCGTTCTGCGTTTCTGAGCCTGCTCAACGGGAAACCAGTTGGCCTGTGACAGTGCCTCTTTGGCTGCCGCCAATGCGTAGAGGCTGAACAAGTCCATTTTGCGCTGCTCTTTGGGATCGGCTATCTCATCCAGGTCAATACCGCCGCTGGGGTCTTGGTTAATGCTAGGCACCACCCCAGCAATTTTGATCGGGATATTGCTGGTGTCAAAGCGGTCAATGGTGCTGATGCCAGACTGGCCGTCAACCAGTCGCTGCCAACTTGTGTTTGACGCTGTTGCCTAGCGGGCTGACCATACCCATGCCAGTAATCACGATAGGTGAGTGCATAGTGACTCCTGAGTTATTGATATGGTCACCCTAGCAATGGGCAATATATGATCAAGATAATATTTAGGCTTTGTACGAAAACTGCCTGCGCTCGACAATACTGCGTTAAAAATCGCCTCGAAATGCTCATTTACACCCCGTAAACTCTGCTTTCTCGTTGATTTTTGCCTTGTCTAGTCTTCGCTCGCCGACTTTTCGTACAAACCCTAGCTGACGTATGACGAGGTAGATATGCCTTATCCCAAGAGCCATAAATCGAAAACCAAAGAGCGCATTTTGGCTTCGGCGACGGAGCTATTCAGCCGCAATGGGTTTCAAAAGGTATCGATTGGCCAGATCATGAAGCTAGCCAAGATGACGCATGGCGCTTTTTATGCACATTTCGCTTCCAAAGAGGCCCTTTACAATGAGTCTGTTCGCCTGACCATTGATAACAGCCGGGCGGCTAGGCTGGTAAAAGGGCCGCTTTCGTTACAACACCTGACCGAATTAGTCGCCAACTACTGCAATCTCCAGGAGCTGGAAGCTAAGCATAAGCCGGGGCCTGAAGCGGTACTGTTCAACGAAATAGGCAGTGAAAAAGCAGAAATCCGCACCCTGTTTGAAGCGTCATATATGAGTATGAAAAAGATGCTTGAAACGCGATTGATAGCGCTGAGTAAGCTGAAAAAACTCCCCTTTGCCGATGACCGCAAGGCGATTGCTGATAAATCCCGGGTCATATTGGCCTCCTTGGTAGGGGCCGTCGCCATTGCCAAAAGTTTGCCGGGGGAGGTGGAGCGAAAGCAGGTGTTGGTAGCCACACAACGCCAGATTTTGCTGATGCTCGGGGTCAGCGAAGCTGAGGCGGAGCGTATGATGCAAGCTCAATAGTGCGTGAAGAGAACCCCGAGTTGCTGCTGTAGTAAGAACAACCTTTTTTGCACGACATGTGGTAGATGATTTGGGAGACTGACCAAGACGAAGCGGGTAAAAAACTGGATAATGGGCCGCAATTCGCCTACTGCCCACTGCTAGGCAAACTCATTGCTCCGGATGCCCGCTCATGGAAATCAAAGTTAACTATCTCGACAACCTCCGCCTGGAGGCCAAGTTCGACGATTTTACGGTTACCTCCGACCAGCCGATTCGCTATAAAGGTGACGGCTCGGCACCGGGGCCGTTTGACTACTTCCTGGCATCGTCTGCCATGTGTGCGGCCTACTTTGTAAAGGTGTACTGCAACGCCCGCGATATTCCTACCGAAAATATTCGTCTTTCCCAGAATAATATCGTCGATCCGGAAGATCGCTATAAGCAGATTTTCAAAATCCAGGTCGAGCTGCCTGAAGATATTTCTGAAAAAGACCGTCAGGGCATTCTGCGCTCCATTGACCGCTGCACGGTCAAGAAAGTGGTGCAAACTGGCCCTGATTTCCAAATCGAGACGGTAGAAAACATCGATGAGGACGCCCAGGCGCTGCTGATGGGCGCGCCGGAAGGCGGCAGTACCTACATCGAAGGTAAAGACCTGCCGCTGGAGCAGACCATTGCCAATATGAGCGCGATCCTTGCTGACCTGGGCATGAAGATCGAAATCGCCTCCTGGCGTAATATCGTGCCTCATGTTTGGTCACTGCATATTCGCGATGCGGCCTCCCCCATGTGCTTTACCAACGGCAAAGGCGCGACCAAAGAGAGTGCGCTGTGTTCGGCGTTGGGCGAGTTTATCGAACGTCTGAGCTGCAACTTCTTCTATAACGACCAGTTCTTTGGCGAAGAGATGGCGGGCAGCGCCTTTGTTCACTACCCCAATGAGAAGTGGTTCAAGCCGGGCCCGAACGATGAACTGCCTGCGGAAATCCTCGACGAGCACTGCTTGGCGATCTATAACCCGGAAGGCGAGCTGTGCGGCTCAAACCTGATCGATACCAACTCGGGTCGCGAAGACCGGGGCATTGTCTCGCTGCCTTATGTGCGTCAATCCGATGGCGAAACGGTTTACTTTCCTTCCAACCTGATCGAAAACCTGTTCCTGAGTAACGGCATGAGCGCGGGCAATACCCTAGTAGAAGCTCAGGTACAGTGCCTCTCGGAAATCTTTGAGCGGGCGGTAAAACGGGAAATCCTCGAGCAGGAGTTGGCTCTGCCGGATGTGCCGCAGGAGGTGCTGGCGAAATACCCCAGCATTGTCGAAGGTATTAACGCTTTGGAAGCTCAAGGCTTTCCGGTGTTGGTGAAAGATGCCTCCATGGGCGGGCAGTTCCCGGTCATGTGCGTGACCTTGATGAACCCGCGCACCGGCGGCGTGTTTGCTTCCTTTGGCGCCCACCCAAGCTTTGAAGTAGCGCTGGAGCGCAGCTTGACCGAGCTGCTCCAAGGCCGCAGCTTCGAGGGCTTGAATGATCTGCCGCTACCCACCTTTAATTCGCAAACGGTTGCCGAGCCGAACAACTTCGTTGAGCACTTTATCGACTCGGTGGGCGTGGTCTCATGGCGCTTCTTTAGCGCCAAGTCTGATTTTGAGTTCAGCGAGTGGGACTTCTCCGGCAGCAACGAGGAAGAAGCCGAGACGCTGTTCGGTATCTTTGAAGAGCTGGGTGCCGAAGTGTATATGGCGGTACACGAAGACCTGGGAGCACCGGTGTGCCGTATCCTTGTGCCGGGCTACTCCGAAGTTTACCCCATCGAAGATCTGATCTGGGATAACACCAATAAGGCGCTGGATTACCGCGAAGATATTCTCAACCTGCACCGCCTCGACGACGATCAGCTCACCGACCTTGTCGAACGGCTGGAAGAGAGCCAGATGGATGACCACGCCGATATCATCACCCTGATTGGTATCGAGTTTGATGAAAACACCGAGTGGGGCCAACTGACCATTCTAGAACTGAAATTGCTGGTCTACCTGGCGCTTGGCCGTCACGAAGAAGCGCTGGACTGTGGGCAGATGTTCCTGCAGTACAACGACAACACCGTCGAGCGCGGCTTGTTTTACCAGGCAGTGAACGCGGTGCTGGAAATAGTGCTGGATGATGAGCTGGCGCTCGAAGACTATCTGTACAACTTCCAGCGCATGTTCGGTGAAGCCACCATGGTGGCTGTTGTTGGCTCGGTGAATGGGGAAGTGCGCTTCCACGGCCTAACGCCCACTAACATGCAGTTAGAAGGCCTAGAGCGCCACCAGCGCTTGATTGAAAGCTATAAAAAGCTCCACGCTGCTCGGGCGGCAAAAGCGGGCATCTAAGCATTATCCAAAAATGATGGTCGTTAACTGCTGGCGTTATGGCGCCAGTAGAGAAGCCAGTTTGCTCCGTACAGTCGGTCTAATCAGCAGAGTGGAACCAGGATTGGTGACTGAGGAATTCGATTAACTCGCTGCGAAACAGCTTGGCCCGCGCTGAAAGGCTTCGCCGGTAGGGCCATACCAGGAAAATTTCCCTGTTGAGCCCCTGCCACTCAGGCAGTACTCGGATTAACTCCCCCGTTTGTAGGCTGTTGGCCACCATGCTGGTAGGCATCAAGGAAACGCCGGCGCCCGATTGGGTGAGATTCAGCACAATACTCATGTCGTTACTGATGTGAAAATGGCTTTTGCGGCAAGTGTACTGACTGCCTTCCCTGTGCGTGAGATGCCAGTCGCTAAACATTTTGGCGGCCACGCTGGGGCACGCTTCTAACTCATCAATCTTACTGGGAAGAGGATGCATCATGGTGGGTGATGCCACCAATATGAGCTCTATATAGCCCAGGTATTTCTGGATCAGCGTATCGTCTTTTTGTGGCCCAGAGCGTAGTGCAATATCCGCTTGTTGGCCGCGAATGTCGGCTACGTTGTTGTCCAGCTCGATGGTCAGCGAAATCTCAGGGTAGCGATGGATAAAGTGACGCCAAAATGCATCTAGCGGCCCGCTGCCCAAATTGACCGGCGCCATAATTTTCAACGGCCCGCTTAGGCTATGCAGCGTTTGATCCAGATCCAAAATGCGCTGATCTAGTGCGAGCACCAATTCCTCACATTCGCGGTAGTAGGATTCGCCGTGAGGCGTCAACGTCAACCCCTTGGTTGAGCGATAGAGCAACTCAACGCCTAGCGTGGCTTCTAATGCGCTTATACGCCTCGACACGGTGGCAATAGTCATCTTCAACGATGCCGCCGCAGCCGTGAGACTGCGTTGATTAGCGGCCACGATAAAGATATTTAGGTCATCTAACGAGGGTTTTCGCATTTTGCAATTTTGTAAAATTGATTCTCATATATTGGCATATATTACCGTTATAGATGTTTGTTAATCTACCTGCACTTATACATCATCCTTAGGTACTCTCATGAAACATAGAATTATCTTCGCTATTCTCATGTCGTTTACGCTATCGCTAATTATGTCTGCCTGGGTGACCTACGTGAATATCGGCATGCATGCTGATTTTGTTGGCATCTGGATGCACGCTTGGTTTCTTGCCTGGCCAGCCGCTGGGATCATTGCGTTTATCAGCGGCCCCTTTATCCATAAGTTAGCCCACCGCATTGCCGAGAAGGTCTGACGGCTTGCCTGATGCACTATGGTGCACCCACTGATGCAGCGAGTGCACACAACTGCACCGCTGCGCCAAATTTAATCCTGCCCCACACTTGGTAAAACGTTCTCCGCGGCGCGAATTCCACAAGCGCGATAACAAACGACGCGAATTCAAACATAACGCTAATACAAAAACGCGGAGAGAATCACATGCTCGATATGCTCAATGACCTCCTGTGGGGGAAGGTTCTACTAGTGCTGCTGGTGGGCGTTGGCATCGGTTTTACCGTTGCGTCCCGCTTTGTGCAGTTTCGTTATTTCGGTGAGATGTTTCGCATCCTCGGTTCCGGCCAAGCCTTTAAGCGCAATAAACACGGCCATTTAAGCTCGTTTCAGGCGCTGGTGCTCTCAGTGGCTGGGCGCGTTGGTGGTGGCAACATCGCCGGCGTAGCGGTTGCGATTACCTTGGGTGGCCCAGGGGCGATTTTTTGGATGTGGTTGGTGGGTTTAATGGGTATGGCCACCAGCTTTTTGGAATGCACCCTGGCACAGACCTATAAGAAGCCGAAGGTGACGGCACCTATCGCGGCGGCCCCGCGTACTACATTGTTAAAGGGCTGGGTAAGCAGTGGCGCTGGCTGGCAGCGTTCTACTCGGTACTGCTGCTGTTGACCTTCGGATTTGCCTTTACCGCACTGCAATCCTATGCGGTGGCAACCTCTTTCGGCGATGCTTTTGGCGTACCGGTGTTGTATAGCGGCATTGCTCTGGCGATGTTGGTAGGGCTGATTATTTTCGGCGGTATTAAGCGTATTGCACGTATTTCCGAGGTTTTGGTGCCCTTTATGGCGGTGAGCTATATCGCCATTGCACTGCTGGTCATCGCCATGAATATTACGGAAATACCTGGCGTGATTGTGCTGATTGTAAAGAGCGCTTTCGGCCTTGAACCACTGATTGGTGGCGGTATTGGCGCGGCAATTATGATGGGCCTGAAGCGTGGCCTGTTCTCTAATGAAGCGGGCTTGGGTAGTGCGCCAAACGTCGCGGCGGTGGCCTATGTGCCGCACCCTGCCAACCAGGGCATCGTGCAGGCGTTTTCGGTATTTATCGATACCGTGATTATCTGTTCCGCCACGGCGTTTGTGATTCTGCTCAGCGGTGCTTATGACCCGACCGTAGGTGCTGGTGTTGAAGGCATTGCCCTGACCCAGGCAGCGCTGGCCGGCCATGTGGGCGAATGGGGCCGCACTTTTGTCAGTTTGGCACTGTTGCTGTTTGCGTTTAGCACCATTCTCTACAACTACTACTTGGGTGAGAACAGCCTCAACTTCTTTAGCCGCGACAACCAGAACCTGTTTAACGCCTTCCGCGTTGCCATCGTGCTGTTGGTTTGCTGGGGCGCGACCACTGATTTGGGCACCGTGTTCGGCTTTGCTGATGTCACCATGGGGCTGCTCGCCGTGGTCAACCTGATTGCGCTGATCATGCTGTTCAAGTGCGGCCTGCGCATTTTGAAGGACTTCGATGGTCAGCGTCGGCAGGGCATCAAACAGCCGATTTTTGACGCTAACCAGCACCCAGATCTTGACCTGGATCCAAAAGCCTGGGAGCTAGAGCCTGAAGAGGCCGAAGCGTTAAAGCAGCGCCTGGAAGGCGTGCCTGCGAAGTAAGTATTTATTTAGACGACTGTACTGATTAGGAAAGGAGTGGCCATGCCCCGCGTACTGATGCTCTATACCGGTGGGACTATTGGTATGCAGCCATCGTCACAGGGTTATATACCTTGCGCGGGGCTGGCCGAACGCCTAGCGGCGCATTTGGCATTGGACGATCTTTACCGGCTGCCAGCGTTTGATGTGCTGGAAATGCAGCCGTTGATTGATAGCGCCGAGCTAATGCCAGAGGCCTGGAACCGTTTGGTGGCACAGCTGGAAATCCACTGGTCGTGCTATGAAGCGTTTGTGATACTCCATGGCACCGATACCATGGCGTACAGCGCTGCGGCGCTTTCGTTTATGCTCGGTGCGTTGAATAAGCCGGTGATCTTCACCGGCTCCCAAATTCCCCTGGGTGAGCCAAGAAGCGATGCGCTGAATAATGTGTTCGGCGCGCTGCAGCTTGCGGTTCACCCCGCAACACCTTGTGAAGTAAGCCTGGTGTTTCACGACCGGCTGTTGCGCGGTAACCGAGCCCGCAAGGTGCGCACTCAAGGCTTGGATGCCTTCGACTCACCCAACTTCCCCTGGCTTGCCGAGCTTGGCATTGGTATAAACTTCCCTCAGCCCTCGGCGCTGCTAAGCGGTAAACCGAATTTTGCACCTATTGAGGTGGACGACGAGGCGGTGGCGGTACTGCCGCTGCATCCAGGAATGTCGCTGCGCCGCGCAAAGGCGTTGCTGGCGGATAAAACGCTAAAAGGGCTGGTGCTTTATAGCTACGGGGTTGGCAACCCGCTTAGCTTTGAAGGCGAGCTGCTTGACGCCTTGAAGGCGGCCAGCGAGAGAGGCGTAGCGCTGCTTAACGTCACCCAGTGTGCCCAAGGCGAGGTAGTGCAGGGCGCCTACGCCACCGGTGCCGCACTCAATCAAGCGGGCGTGATTGCCGGAAGTGATATTACCCTGGAAGCAGCTATCGCGAAACTAACCGTACTCATTGGGCAAGGGCTGGTGGGGTCAATGCTGAGCAAGGCATTGAGTGCCCCCATGCGCGGTGAGTGTAGCCGTTAAGCTTATCAGCGGGAAGAAACGCTCAGCGCGGTGACGGTTAGCAAGATGATCCCCATACCGACCATTTGAATAACGCCCAGGCTTTCGTTTAACACCGCTACACCAAACAGGGTGGCGGTAATCGGCTCGACCATGGCAACCATGGAGGCTAGCGCAGGTGCCGCATGCTTGATACCTACCACGTACAGCAGAAAAGATAGTCCAGCGCCGAGAATGCCCAGCGCCACAAACAGCGGCAGCTCCGGAGCGCTGATAACGCTGACAGCCTGGTTAATGTCCGTTGGAAACAGCAGTGCGATGGCTAGCACGGTGAAGGCGACCGAAAGAATTGCCTGAGGACTGCCATGGGGCGCGGCATACTTGAAACCAAAAATGAACGCTGCATAAGAGAGCCCGGCAAGCAGCCCGGTGCCTACGCCAATTAACGAGAGACCACTGGCGCTGATGGCATACAGCTTGGTTAACAGCACAATACCCACCATGACCAGCGCAATGGCCAGCCACTTGGCAGCGGTGGGGCGCTCTAGTTTGAGGGAAAATGAGACGAGGTAGACAAAAACAGGGGCGCAGTACATCAGGGTGGCAGCGACCGCAACGTTGCCATACTCAATACTAAGAAAATAGAACGTAAAATTGCCAGCGACGCCCAGGCCTGCAACCACTGACCAGAACCAAAGCCGCTTGCTGTTTAGGCCGCTATGCCGACGTTGAAGCAGCAGCCACCCAAGTGCGAAGAGAAGCCCTATAAACCCTCGATAAAATGACACGACGGCTGCATCCCAGCCGTCGTCTAACAAAATGCCTGCGATTCCCCCAGATATCCCCCAGCAGAAGGCCGCCAGCGCTATCAATAAACTGCTTGCGCCTGCCATATTTCACCTATCGTCCTTGAGCGGTAAACACTCGGGAGCAACGAATGTTTAAACGCATTTCTACTGCTTAGCGATGGCTCCTGATCTACTGCCTGTAGACCTTAATGCGGCTCCCCTGAAAGGTAGACGCTGAGCCCAGTGAACGAAAGCCAGCTAACACCAGCTATCCAAAAAACCAGTAACACACCGCAATCGCAGTGGTTACTCCCGCCACATCGGCGACCAACGCACAGCCCAACCCGTGGCGAATGCGAGTGATACCCACGGCGCCAAAGTAGACAGCCAGCACATAGAAGGTGGTTTCAGTGCTACCTTGCATAGTGGCCGCGAGTAGCCCGGCGAAGCTGTCTACGCCGAAAGTATCCATGGTTTCGATCATCATGGCGCGGGCGCCGCTGCCAGAAAGCGGTTTCACAAAGGCGGTGGGGAGAGCATCGACAAAGCGGGTGTCCCAGCCAAAGCCTTCTACTATCCAGCGGATACCGCCTAAGCCAGCGTCTAAAACGCCGCTGGCGCGCAGTACGCCGACTGCCACCAGCATGGCGATCAAGTAAGGCAGCAACGTGATGGTAAAGCTCAGCCCCTCTTTTGCACCTTCAATAAAGGCGTCGTACACCCTCACCCCACGTAACGCCCCGACCATTAAAAACATCATCACGATGCTAAATAGCGTCAGGTTACCGACTAGCGTAGAGGCCGCGGCTAGCGCCTGGGCGGACATGCCTGCCAGCGTGGTTATCAGTAGCCCCAACGCAAGTGCAGCAATCGCTAAATAGGCTAGCACCACGGGCTGCCAGAGTTTTAAGCGCTGCATCAGTGCCACCGCCAAAAGCCCTGCCAGGCTGGAGGCGGTTGTCGCTAGTAAAATAGGTAAAAAGACCAGAGTGGGGTCGGCGGCGCCTTGCTGGGCGCGATACATAAAAATCGTTACCGGCAATAGCGTGAGAGAAGAGGTATTGAGCACCAGAAACAGAATTTGTGCGTTGCTGGCGGTCTCACTGCTGGGGTTAAGGCTCTGCAGCGAGTGCATCGCCTTGATGCCAATCGGTGTGGCGGCGTTATCCAGACCCAGGATATTCGCCGCGAAGTTCATGCTGATCAGCCCCATAGCAGGGTGGCCGCGAGGAACCTCTGGCATCAAGCGGCAGAACAGCGGGTCGAGCACCCGTCCAAGCAGGCGAATCAAGCCTGCCTTTTCGGCAATCGAAAGAAACCCCAGCCACAGCGTCATGGTGCCCAGCAGCACCAGGATAATATCAACGCTCACTTCCGCCATGTCGAACAGTGACTGCACCAAGCGGGCAAATACCTCGCTATCGCCGCCAACCAACCACTGCCAGAGTGAGGCCGCGAAGGCAGCGATAAAGAAGCTTAACCAAATTCCGTTGAGCATGGGGAGTGGGCATCCTGGGGGGTAAGAGTTTTTATATCTCCAGCAATGCCACTTATCCTAACCAATGAGCGCCCGTCACCGCTAACCCGACAGCGAAAGAAAGAACAGAATCAGCGGCGGGGAGAGCAGTGAAAGGATAAAACCGCTGACCACGGCAATGGGTACGCAGGCCACACCGCCGTGCTGCTGAATGACGGGCAGGGTGAAATCCATGGAGGTGGCGCCGCCGTAACCAATCGCCAGTGCGGTATGGCGGTGAATCACCAGTGGAATCAATATAAACGCCAGCAGCTCCCGGGTCAGGTCGTTGAAGAACGCCACACCGCCCATCAGTGGGCCTAGCTGGTCGCCGATCAAGATGGCCGAAAGAGAGTACCAGCCAAAGCCTGACGCCATCGCCAGGCCTTCGTTCCAGCTTAATGAGAGCAGCGGGGCGGCAGCCAAGCCTGCCAGCAGCGAACTTATTGCTAGCGTCACCGCAATCGCCAGCCCCATGCGGTTAAGTAAGATCTGCCTGAGTGGCATGCCGGAGTTACGCAGCTGGCAGCCAATCAGTGCCAGCAGCAGGTAGAGTACCCATTCGGCCAGTAAATCTGCGCTGTTGAAAAGCCTATCACCCAGGAGTGGCCCCAGCAGCAGGCCAGCGATAACGCCCCCTGCCACCACGGCGACCAATAACAGCGAACCCTGCATGGCCGCCAGCTTACTGGTCGGAGCATTTTTCACCACCGGTGAGCTACCGGCCTTAAGCGTTAAACGGCGCGATAGCCACCATAGTGCTGCTAAGTTAAACAGCGTGGTAATGCTAAATAACAGCAAGGCGTTGCCACCCAGGCGCGAAAGCTGGCTAGTCAGGTTTTCAAGCCCGGCAAGGCTTATGCCCATGAAGAGCAGAATCAGGTAAACCGAGCCATTAACCGCTCGGTTGATCAGATTCTGTAACTGTATGGAACGGACGCGAACCAGATAGCCAAGAAAAAGCGGTAGTAGAACAATCAATAAACCGGAAAACATTTAGGGCGTCGCGCCACCGTTTGGGTTGAAGTTAGTTAATGTCAGCTGCGTTTCGCGGCGACCCTCTTTTCGATACACCGCAGAAAGAATCAGCCCGGGCCAGTCAGGGTGAAAGCTAATGGTTAGCAGGCGGTCGGGCTTCTCGATATCGATGAGCGATACGTTCAGTGCTTCAAACTCTCCTGCGGGAACCTCAATGCTGCCTGGGGCGGTAACATAATATTGAAAGTGCTCATCGCGGCCTTTTTGATCGACAAACTCAATCGCGCAGGGCGTACTCTGTGTACAGTTTTCGTGTCCCGCCCGACGGGAGAGATCAAATAGCGCCGCTTGGCGATCTAAAGTGGGGATCTCACCTTCGTTCAGTTGATAGCTATCACCCACGCCCAGCACCGAATAGCTGCTGCTAAAGAGCAGAGCGTTGGTGTCATTGCCATTGAGCGAAAAACGGCTGAACTCCTGGCCGCGCGCCACGGTGATTGAAAAGCGCATATCGCTTAACCAGTGATTCCCTTCGTTAGAGAGGCGATGGGTAATGGTAGCCCCAGGCCAACCGCGAACCTCAAGCCGGTACTGTGCTTCAAAGGGTTGGGGGGCTTCAAAGGGCTGCGGCTCTTTGAACGTCTCAGTTGCTAATGCCATGCCACTTGAGCAGGAAATAGCAAAACCCAACCCCACACACCTGAGCGCGCGGCCAGGTAGTCGTGCGAAAACATTGACCAAGGGCCTTTCCTCCATAAAGGGTATCTTCCTAAGAGCCTTTAGCCACTGCTTGGTTCCCAGCGCGCCAGTATAGCCTGGGTGAGGGGTGGCGTCAGTAACCTGCTTCCGGGTTGATGGTGGAGAGTTTTTCACCCGATTCAAAGGCATGCAAGTAAGCGATCACTTGGTCGATGGCATCATTCAGCGGAGTAGGCGCCGCCATATGGGGTGTGACGATTACCTTAGGATGCTGCCAGAGCGGGTTGTCAGTGGGCAGTGGCTCTTCCTGGAAGACATCCAATAGCGCACCCCGCAGGTGCCCCGGCTGGTTACCGCTACCCAGTGCTTCCAATAGCGCCTGCTCATCAATCAAGCTACCCCGGCCAGGATTAATCACACTAGCCCCTTGGGGCAGCTGGGCCAGCCGCTCGGCGTTGAGAATATGTTGAGTGGCGGCCGTATCGGGCAAAATGGTGATCAGGCTCTGCACTTGGCCGAGCAGTTCGCTTAATCCATCATCGCCATGAAAGCAGTGCACGCCACGGATCTGCTTGGGGGAGCGGCTCCAGCCCAGTACAGGGAAACCTGCTTGCTCCAAGGCGCTGGCCACAAAGCTGCCAATAGCGCCCAGGCCTAATACACCCACCGGCCACTGGGATTTTTCCACCACCTCTTGCGGCTTCCAAGTGGCGTTTTGCTGCTGCTCTGAGTAACGATCCATGCTGCGGTAAAAGTGCAGTACGCCATAGAAGGCGTAATCGGCCATCAGCTCGCCCATGCCCGCATCGCGCAATTTTACAATTGGCACGTCGCTGGGCAGGCCTGGGGTTTTCAGCAAATAATCCACCCCTGCGCCTAAATTGATGATGCCTTTGAGCTGGGTCTGCTCTTGCAGTAAATGGGCGGGGGCTTTCCAGATGGCGAGATAGTCAGCGTCTTTACGCTCATCCGCTGGTGCCTCGCTGGTGAGTACGGTGGCTTGGGGCAACGCTTCCGCAAGCGCCGCTTGCCACTGTGCCGCCTCATCAATATGCACAACAATTTTCATTTCGTTTCCTCTCGCTAAACGTGTTTCCAATGCAGGTTATCATGGTGAGCGATAGGTGCCGTTGCAAGCTCGCATAGTGCAAATAACGATGCCGTATGCACTTTTTGTCATAAAGCCTTTGACCGCTAACCAAGGGTCGGTGCTAGTATCGGCTTAAGACGACATTGGCGGGCCTGCTGCAAGCGCGGCAGATGCAACCCCGACGCCTGATCGGTGGTGGCCAGGTCGATCCTGTGGCCCAGCGTTGCGTGCCTATAGTAGGCAGTGCGCTGGTTCTTGGTGATCTTTAATGGCGAGTTGCCCGATGACTCAGGTTTCCCTGCCTTTCACGCGCGAAGAGTACGCTAACCGCCTGTGGAAAGTGCGTGCTGAAATGGCCAGTCGTGGTATTGACGTACTGATCGTCAGTGACCCTTCCAATATGGCTTGGCTGACCGGCTACGACGGTTGGTCGTTTTATGTGCATCAGTGTGTGCTGGTGGGCCTTGAAGGCGAGCCGGTATGGTTCGGGCGGCGTATGGATGCCAACGGTGCTCTGCTCACCTGTTGGATCGATCCCGAAAACATTACCTACTATCCGGATTACTACGTACAGAATCCGGACATGCACCCGATGGAGTATCTGGCTCAGTCGATCATGCCGGATCGCGGCTGGCATCTGGGGGTGGTGGGTATGGAGATGGATAACTACTACTTCTCCGCCAAGGCCTATCTAAGCCTACTGCGCGAACTCCCCCATGCGCGTTTTATGGATGCCAATGCGCTGGTTAACTGGTGCCGGGCGATCAAATCGCCGCAAGAAGTGGCCTATATGCGCATTGCCGCCAAGATTGTGGAAGGCATGCATACGCGTATTCTTGAAGTGATTGAGCCTGGCTTGCCCAAGAGCAAGCTGGTGTCAGAGATTTACCGCGTTGGCATCGAAGGTTTTGTGGATGAGAACGGCAAAGTATTTGGCGGCGACTATCCCGCCATCGTGCCCATGCTGCCTACTGGTAAAGACGCCGCCGCGCCACACCTAACCTGGGACGACACGCCGTTCCGCAAAGGTGAAGGTACTTTCTTTGAGATTGCCGGGGTGTTTAAACGCTATCATGCGCCGATGTCGCGCACCGTATTTCTGGGCACACCGCCGACGGATTTTATTCGCGCGGAATCAGCTCTGCTAGAAGGCATCGAAAATGGTTTGGCAGTGGCCAAACCTGGTAACCGTACGGCGGATATCGCCATGGCACTGGGTGCGGCGATGGATAAATACGGTTTTGACCGTGGCGGCGCCCGCTGTGGTTACCCTATCGGTATCTCCTATCCGCCCGACTGGGGCGAGCGCACCATGAGTCTGCGCCCCTCGGATGAAACCATTCTCCAGCCAGGCATGACGTTCCACTTCATGCCTGGGCTATGGGTCGATGACTGGGGTCTGGAAATTACCGAAAGCATTCTGATTACCGACGATGGCTGTGAGACGCTGGCCAATTTCCCGCGCCAGCTGTTTGTGAAGTAGTGCTGATATAGCTGCCCGTAACATAAAGGAATTTTTTCATGACGACGATGCGACCAAGTCCCATTTCCGCCACCGTTGATTTTGATGCCGATGGCGTGCAGCACGGCTTTTTAAAGCTACCGATCTCTACCGATGAGTCTGCCTGGGGCGCGGTGATGATTCCTGTGACCGTGGTAAAAAACGGCGAAGGCCCCACGGCACTGCTGACCGGCGGCAACCACGGCGATGAATATGAGGGCATCACCTCGCTACTGAAACTCTCTTCAACGCTGAAGGCAGAGGACGTGACAGGGCGGGTGATTATCGTGCCGTGCATGAATACTCCAGCGGTTATGGCAGGCAAGCGTACCTCTCCGATGGACAAGGGCAACCTCAATCGCAGCTTTCCCGGCGACCCCAATGGCAGCGTCACACCGCAAATTGCCGACTACTTCACCCGTGTGTTGGTACCCATGGCGGACGTGGTGCTCGACCTTCACTCGGGCGGCCGCACGCTGGATATTCTGCCCTTCGGCGCGTCTCACGTGCTGGATAATAAAGAGCAGCAGCAGGCCGCTCTGGAAGGTGCCAAAGCGTTCGGCGCCCCCTATGCCATGGTGATGTTTGAGTTGGATGCGGAAAAACTCTTCGACACTGCCTGCGAGCGCCAGGGCAAAGTCTTTGTGGCCACCGAGCTTGGCGGCGGCGGTACTTCCACCCCACAAAGCATTGCCATTGCCGAGCGCGGCGTGCGCAATTTCCTGATTCACTACGGCCTTGTAGAAGGCGAAGTGGAAATGCCCACAGGTGGGCAACTGTATCTCGATATGCCCGACGCCAGTTGCTACGTGCAGAGCCAGCACTCCGGCGTGTTAGAGCTATTGGTGGCCCTGGGTGATGAAGTGAAAAAAGGCCAAACCATCGCCTACGTGTACGACATGACCCGCAGCGGCACCGATCCGGTTGCCTATAAAGCAGAGCGCGACGGCATTCTAATGGCTCGCCGTGCCCCCTCACTGATCAATATGGGGGATACCCTGGCGGTGATTGCCGATGTTGTTGAACGCCTGGAGGCGTAATCCTCGGCATGATGAAACTTGACCGTTACGATCTGAAAATTCTCGATATCCTCTCCCGCGATGGGCGAATCACCAAGTCGAAGCTAGCCGAGGCGATCAATCTCTCGGTCAGCCCCTGCTGGGAGCGGGTAAAGCGCCTGGAAAAGGCTGGCATCATTGAAGGGTATACCGCGCGCATCAACGCGGACGTGTTGGTGCCGCGCAATCCTGTCTGGGTGCAGATTGAGCTCAAGCAGCACAACGCCGAAAGCTTCACTCGTTTTGAAGCGCTAGTGATGCAAACCCCGGAAGTTACCGAGTGTGTGGCGGTGGGCGGTGGGGTGGATTACTTAGTGAAGTTTGAAGCGCGCACCATCGATAGCTACCAGCGTTTGATGGATAAGTGGCTGGTCTCTGAAGCCGGTATCGAGCGCTACTTCACCTATATCGTGACCAAAACCGTCAAGCGCGTTCCTATAGGCATTGATACCGACGACATTCTTTAATGTAGTTTTGGCCCCCTATCGTAAGCCCACCAAAAAAAAGCACTGCCAAACGCTCTCTGACAAAAAAAGTCGCGTGATAAGTCTCGGTTTTCAAAAACACTTCGTGGCTCCTCTCCGTTAACCTGTGGGCATTCGACGGCAAGGCTAATCAGCACTTGCTGACAATGCCACACAGTGACTGCAGCGCTCGGTTAGCCAGACTGCATTTGAGGGGGAGGTTCCCATGACCACACTATCGACCACGCTCGCCAAGCGCCTGGAAGATCCGCGTCTGTTCCGGCAGTACGCCTACGTGAACGGTAAGTGGACTCACGGGGAAGGCGGTCGCGAAGAGGCTGTCTATGACCCCGCTACCAATGAAGCCATTGGTCATATCCCGTTGCTGGAAGCCGAGCAGATAACCGCCGCTGTAGATGCCGCTGAAGCCGCTTTTGTACAGTGGCGGGCGCTACGCGCCGATGAGCGCTGCGAGCGCCTGCTGGCCTGGTATGACCTGATTCAAGCTAACCGTGAAGACCTTGCGACCATCATGACGCTGGAGCAGGGTAAGCCGCTGCCCGATGCCCGTGGGGAGGTGCAGTACGGTGCCAGTTTCGTGCGCTGGTTCGCCGAAGAGGGTAAGCGTACCTATGGCGAAACCATCCCCAGCCATATTCCCAACGCATCACTTGGTACCATTAAAGAGCCGGTGGGAATCGCGGCGATGATTACTCCATGGAACTTTCCGTTGGCGATGATTACCCGCAAAGCTGCGGCGGCGCTGGCAGCGGGCTGCCCGGTGATCGTCAAACCCGCCAATGAAACGCCCTTCTCGGCGTTGGCGCTGGCGGAGCTGGCCGAGCGTGCTGGGATTCCCGCGGGGATTTTCAATGTGGTGCTGGGCGATCCTGCGGAAGTCTCAAAGATTCTCTGCGCCGAATCGCGTATTCGGGCGTTGTCGTTCACCGGTTCCACCCGCGTGGGCCGTCTGCTGATTGAGCAGAGCGCTAATACCGTCAAGCGGCTCTCCCTGGAGTTGGGGGGCAATGCACCGTTTATCGTTGGGCCCGATATGGATCCCAAAGAGGCGGCCTTTGCAGCCATTGACGCCAAGTTCCAAACCGCTGGGCAGGACTGCTTGGCTGCTAATCGCATCCTGGTGCACGAATCTATCCATGATGAATTCGTAGAGCATTTCAGCGAGCGTATGGCGGCGCTTACCGTGGGCAATGGCCTCCACAGTGAGATAGACCTTGGCCCGTTGATTCACCGTCAGGCGGTAGAAAAGGCGGCCGCGATTGTCGATGACGCCATTTCCAAAGGCGCCAAGATGGTGGGGGGTGATCAAAGCCAAGCACCGGGGGAAAACTTCTTTATGCCGGTGATGCTGACCGGCGTGACGGCGCAGATGAAAGTGTGGCGGGAAGAGAACTTCGCGCCTGTGGCCGGGATCACCGCCTACAGCACCGACGACGAAGTGATTGAAATGGCCAACGACACCGAGTACGGCCTGGCGGCGTATATCTATACCCACGATATTCGCCGCATCTGGAAGCTGATGCGCGCCCTGGAGTACGGCATGGTCAGCGTTAACTCGGTTAAGATGACCGGCCCGCCGGTTCCCTTTGGTGGCGTGAAGCAGTCTGGCCTTGGCCGTGAAGGCGGTGCCACGGGTATCGATGAATACCTGGAAACGAAGTATTACTGCCTGGGCGCGCTGGGTTCGGTGTCGGGTAGTTAAGTCCGGGAACTTGAGTTGGCCTTGTGGGAGGCCGGCTCGGCCGGGCGAAGGCACCGTTAGGTGCCCAAAAATAAGTTCATCATTAATGAATAAAGCACCTCCCCGCTGACTGGGGAGGTTTACCGTACAGAGAGAACACTATGAGCTTGCATCAGGATTTGATCGAACGCGACCGTAAAGTCACTTTCCACGCCTCTACCCACTTGCGCGATTTCGCCCATGGCGATGCGCCGGGCCGCGTGATTACCGGCGGCAAAGGCATCAATATCGTGGATAAGGACGGCCGCGAATTTATCGACGGCTTTGCCGGGCTTTACTGCGTCAACATCGGCTACGGGCGCACCGAAGTCGCCGAGGCGATCTATAAGCAGGCACTTGAACTCTCTTACTACCATACCTACGTAGGTCACTCCAACGAGCCGCAGATCGAGCTTTCCGAGCGTATTCTAAAAATCGCCGGGATGAATATGTCCAAGGTTTACTACGGCATGTCGGGTTCTGATGCCAACGAAACCCAGCTCAAGATCGTACGCTACTACAACAACGTGCTGGGCCGCCCGCAGAAGAAAAAGGTTATCTCACGTATGCGTGGTTACCATGGTTCGGGCATTGCCTCGGGCTCGCTGACCGGCCTGAAAGCATTCCACGACCACTTCGATCTGCCCATCGATACCATTCGCCATACCGAAGCGCCGCATTACTACCTGCGTGCCGCCGAACAGCACGGCATGACCGAGCTGGAGTTCTCTGCGTATTGCGCTGAGAAACTGGAAGCGATGATTCTGGAAGAAGGCCCGGATACCGTGGCCGCCTTTATCGGTGAGCCGGTACTGGGTACTGGCGGTATCGTACCGCCGCCGGAAGGCTACTGGGATGCCATTCAAAGCGTGCTGGCGAAGTATGACGTGCTGTTGATTGCCGATGAAGTGGTCTGTGGCTTTGGCCGTACCGGCTCTGACTTCGGTAGCCACCACTACAATATGAAGCCTGACCTGGTCACCATCGCCAAGGGCTTAACTAGCGCCTACCAGCCGCTCTCCGGCGTGATTGTTGGCGAGAAGGTGTGGCAGGTGCTGGAGCAGGGCACCGGTGAGTATGGCCCCATCGGCCACGGCTGGACCTACTCTGGCCACGCTCTGGGCTGTGCGGCAGGGCTTGCCAACCTGGATATCATCGAGCGTGAAAACCTGGTGGGTAACGCGTCGGAAACCGGTGCTTACTTCCAGCAGCAGCTAAAAGCCAATTTCGAAGGTCATCCGCTGCTGGGCGACGTTCGTGGTGTAGGCCTGATGGCGGCACTGGAGTTCTCTCCGGATGCCAAGCAGCGCCTGCACTTCGACCCAGCGCTTAAAGTCGGCCCTCGCGTGGCGGCTGCCGCCATGGAAGAGAACCTGATTGCCCGGGCCATGCCGCAAGGCGATATTCTCGGCTTTGCGCCGCCGCTGACCATTAATCGTGGTGAAGTGGACGAGATGATTGGCCGCGCCAAGCGCGCCATTGACCGGGTTACCGATGAGCTTACGCGCTCTGGCGACCTGAAAAGCGGTGAAAAAGAGGCCGCGTTTACGGTCTGACCGAGTGTCGTAGTCTTCTGAGCGCCGCTGCCTGTGCAGCGGCGCTTTTGTTATTGAAGGTGTCGTCTATGCTAAAGATATAAGCTGAACTCAGGTCACAATCAATTGAAAGTTAAGGAGTAGCCAACGATGCAACCGGTCTTAGCCTTCGATGTATACGGTACGCTGATCGATACCCAAGGCGTTACTGTTGAGCTCGAACATCGCCTAACGGATGCTTCCAAAGCTGGCGAATTTGCTCGCCGCTGGCGCGATAAGCAGCTTGAGTACAGCTTTCGCCACGGCCTGATGGGGGCTTACGTGCCGTTCTCGGAGTGCACCCGCGAAGCGCTGGTTTTTATTGACCGCGCACTGCAAACCGGGCTTTCGGATAATGACCAAGATCATCTGATGGCGGTGTATGCTGAGCTGCCCGCGTTTGACGATGTAGTGCCTGCGCTCGATCAGCTTCGCGAAGCGGGCATACGCTGCGTGGCGTTTTCGAACGGCACAGCAGATGCCGTGTCCAAGTTACTCACTCGAGCAGGCGTTGAGAGCCATATGGACGATGTAATCAGCGCCGATGAGGTAAAACGCTTTAAGCCAGACCCAGCAGTGTACGCGCATTTGCGTAGCCGCTTAGAGACACGCCCCGAGCACACATGGTTGGTTTCCAGTAACCCTTTTGATGTGATTGGCGCCACCCATGCAGGCCTACGCAGTGCCTGGATACGGCGCAGTTCCGACGCCCCTTTCGACCCTTGGGGTGTCGAGCCGGATATGACGGTTACCGATCTAGAAGCATTGGCCGAGCGCATAATCCGCTAGGTTGTTAACCTACGTCGACAAGCCGCATAATGACGTACGCTTAACGACTTAGGAGATGACCATGTCAGAAAAAATTTACTGTGTTGCCGGTTTTAAGCCCAAACCTGGCAAAGAAGAAGCGGTATTCAAAGCGCTTCAGTCGTTAGAGCCGAACACCCACCGGGAAGATGCGTGCATTCACTACACCGTAACCCGGCAGATTGATAACCCCTTCGCCCAGGGCACCAGTTATCCGATTGTTTTTCATGAAATCTGGGCCAGTCGCGAAGAGTTTGAAGCCCATTGTCAGCGCAAAGAGATTCAAGACTTCTTTGCCAAGCACGTTGAAGCGCCGGATGGCGATATCGAAGATGCCAACGTGTGTGTTTATACCGACGAACCATGGAATTTTGACGCGCCCAAGGTTTAAGCGAATCAAGGTTTAGTGAAAAAGGAGCCAACATGACCGATAAAAAGATGAACGTCGAGAGCTTTAACCTGGATCACACCAAGGTAAAAGCCCCGTACGTTCGGTTAGCCGATATTAAAGAAGGCCAGAACGGCGACCGTATTCATAAATATGACTTGCGTATCTGCCAGCCCAATAAAGAGCATATGGAGATGCCGGCACTGCACTCCCTTGAGCACTTGATGGCTGAGTTGTCGCGCAATCACACCGATAAAGTGGTCGATATCAGCCCCATGGGCTGCCAAACCGGCTTCTACATCGCAATGATTAACCACGACGACTACGACGGTGTGATCACTATCATCGAACAAACCCTGAACGATGTGCTAGAAGCCACCGAAGTGCCTGCCTGCAACGAGATGCAGTGCGGCTGGGCCGCCAGCCACAGCCTGGAAGGCGCTAAAGAATTGGCCAAAGGCCTACTGGCCAAGCGTAGTGAGTGGACTGAAGTGTTCGCCTAAGCGCTATGTGGCAGCAAAAGGTCGTTAGACGGCGCCTCCCCCTTGTTACATATAGCAAAGGGGGAGGCGTTTTTATTGAGCGTGCTTTAACGAATGGAAAACGCCGACCAACAGTGACATGCTGGCGCATTGAAAGCATTTTTTCATGGGGGAAGCGTTACTATGCTGTTGGACACGTGGCTTTTATACCTAATCGCCTGCCTTGGCCTTTCGCTTTCGCCTGGGCCAAACGGCCTGCTGGCGCTGACCCACGGCGCGCTACATGGCAGCCGTAGAACCCTGTTTACCATCGTAGGCGGCGCCACAGGATTTATGCTGATTATTGCCCTGTGCATGTTTGGCATTGGTGCGCTGCTTAAGTCGTCGGTGGTGTGGTTAACAGTGCTGAAATGGGTCGGTGGGGGGTATCTTATTTGGCTGGGTATCCAGGTATGGCGCTCGCCGCCGATTACGGGCGAGGTGGATGTGAGCGCAAGCCAAGCGAGCGGGTGGCATCTGTACCGCCAGGGGGTGCTGGCATCGGTTACCAACCCCAAGGTACTGTTATTTTTTAGTGCTTTTCTACCTCAGTTTATCGACCCACAGCGCAGTTTGATGCTGCAATATTTCGTGCTGACAGGCACCTTTGTGGCTATTGAATGTATGGTTGAAGGCCTGCTCGCCAATATGGCTAACCGCATTCGCCACTGGCTGAAGCGTGTTGGCCGCGGCTTCAATCGCACTTGCGGCGGCATCTTCGTTGCCATCGGGGCTGCGTTGCCGCTGCGCCCATGAATGCGGCTTTGCGTGGTGGCGAGCGCACGATAGAGAACCATTGACTTCCGCTTATGATGCCCCTATAAACTGGGTACAACCCATCACTCTAGGCCCTCATGTTCCTCCTAATCACGATTGCTACCCTTTCAATCGCGTTCTCGTTTTTATGTTCCATCCTTGAAGCGGCGCTTCTTTCAATTACACCCAGCTATATTGCTAAGCAGAAAGAAGACAACCCCAAGCTGCACGCCTCGCTTACGCGCCTGAAGGCTAATATCGACCGGCCCCTAGCCGCTATTTTGACGCTCAATACGATTGCCCATACTGTTGGTGCAACTGCTGTGGGGGCTCAAGCGGCGGTCGTGTTTGGCGAAGCCTCTATTGCCATCGTTTCGGCAGTAATGACAATGGCGATTTTAATACTGTCGGAAATTATTCCTAAAACCATAGGCGCGACGTACTGGCGCGGCTTGTCACCGTATTTGCCACGCCTGTTAAACCCGATGATCATTGGCTTGCTGCCTTTTATCTGGATGTCGGAGCAGATCACCCGCCGGCTAGGTAAGTCAGAGCATGATGTCGATCTGCGTGATGAAATTAAAGTACTTGCCCGCGTCGGCCTGGAAGAGAAGGTTCTGGACGAGGACGAGTCGCGCACCATTATCAATATGCTCAACTTGCACGATATCGTCGTCAGCAAAGCGATGACGCCGCGCACGGTGTGTGAAACCGTTTTGCCTGACATGACCGTGAAAACGTTCGATGAGCAGTATGGCAAAGCACCGTTTACGCGCTTCCCAGTGATGGACAACGGTGAGCAGGCCTTTGGTTATGTGCATAAAGCAGATATGTACCACGCTGACGATGCCAAAACGATGCGCGAGTTGATGCATCCGATTGGCAGCGTGGACGTCTCACATAACATCGAGCAGGTATTCACCTCTATGCTAAAAGATCACCTGCACATGCGGGTTGTCTACGACGAGCATGGCACTTTTGTAGGTTTAATCACGTTAGAAGACATTATCGAAACCATTCTGGGGCAAGATATTGTCGATGAGACCGACAATGTGGCCAATCTACGCCACTATGCTAAACAGCAGTGGATCAAGCGGGTTAAACGGGAAGATAAAGCTGCCAAAGCAGCCGAGTAATCCCAAAGAAGGTGCTCTCTGTTGTTGATTTAAAGCGGCGCCTTGGGGCGCCGTTCTGCTTTTACAGGCATTTATATTCAGGCTTTTACGCCGTTAGACTACGCTTGGCAGAGCGAGGGAACGTTGTACTACGACTCGCTGTCTTAGCGCTAAATGATCTATAGTGAAGGTGTTGAAAGTCAAATAAGCTATTAGGGCGTCTAACGCCCATTAAGGAGGAAAGCATGTCATTACGTATTAATGCAGTCGTGCCCGATTTCGAAGCGGAGACGAGCCAAGGGCCGATTCGTTTTCATGACTGGATTGGCGACAGCTGGGCGATCCTGTTTTCGCATCCTAAAGACTTTACCCCGGTTTGCACGACAGAATTCGGTGCCGTCGCGCAGCTGAGCGCAGAGTGGAAGAAACGTGGCACCAAAGTAATCGGTGTTTCCGTGGATGGTGTTGAAGACCACAAACGCTGGGGCAATGACATCCAAACCGTCAGCGGCAGCGAAGTCGATTTTCCGATCATCGCCGACGACGGTCTTACGGTGTCAAAGCTGTATGACATGCTGCCGGAAGATGCCTACCTGCCCGATGGCCGCACGCCAGCAGACAGCGCAACGGTGCGCTCGGTGTTTATTATCGGGCCGGATAAGCAGTTGAAGCTTTCCATGACCTATCCAATGACCGTAGGGCGTAACTTTGCGGAAATCCTACGCGCCCTGGATGCATTGCAAACCACGACGAAACACGGCGTTGCCACCCCAGCTGATTGGACGATAGGTCAGGACGTGATTATTCCGCCTAGCGTTTCTGACGCCGATGCCAAGCAGAAGTATGGCGAGTATGAAACGGTTCTGCCTTACCTGCGTAAGACGCCACTGCGTTAATTGCGTTAGTAGAATAGTGTAAAAAGCGAAAAGCCAGCGCCTATGCGCTGGCTTTTGCATGGGCCATCAAGTGGACTCTATACAATGTTTTTGTCGGGCGTACGTAGGAGTTCGCTGACGGAGAAGCGAAGCAGGAGAGAGTAGTGGTTTGCAGCACTTAGCCGAAAAAGCTAATCGTCTAGCGTTTTGCGGGAAGAGATTCGCGAGGCGGGGTGGTGGTCGCTAATGTTGTGCAACAGATCGAATTGGCGGGCGCAGTGACGGCAATCCCGGCACATCGACAGGTGAAGACGAAGAGCCATCTTTTCACGCAATGTTAATATTTTGTCCTGTTTTAAAGACATCAACCTCGTGGCTTCGCGGCACATAAGCATATCAGGTTCCCCTCAGCTAATTTAACCAACCATGATCCAAGCACTCTCTTAGCCGTAAACGCGCACGGTGTAAGATGACCCAGCAGTTGGTTTCAGTAATGCCGGTTTCCTTACAGATCTCTGTGGTGGAGAGCCCCATGAGTTCACGCAAGGTAAATACGCGTGCGATATTCTCCGGTAAGGCTATCAAGCAGGCATCAAATACTTGCCAAAAACGCTGGTTTTCTAACACCTGCTCAGGCTCTCCCCAGTGGCTGGGGCGGGCAGCGCTTTGCCAGTGACCATCCTGTTGAAATAGACGGTCAAGGGTGTCGTCATCTAAGTCCAGGCCTAACGGTTGCCAAGTACCTTGACGGCGCTGTTGACGCAGTTGATCCAGAATTTTGTATTTTAATATGCCAAATACCCAGGTCTCGAACTCGGAGCGCCCTTCAAAGGTGGCGCTTTTCTCAAAGGCGGTGAGCAGGGTCTCCTGTACAGCATCTTCAGCGGCGGTAGAGTCGCGTAACTGCAAGCGCGCAAAGGCCACTAAGCGGGGTCGTAGCTGGGTAAAGTGGGCGGCGGCGAACGTAGCGGAATGAGGCACGAGAATCCCCTTTTAATGTTCCCAAGGCGCACTACTGACATCGCGCTAATAGAAAACCATCGTTATTTATTCATTAGGCATTAATGCGTTAAAGTACGTGTTGATACCACGTTAGACAACAACGTGTCGTTCTCTTTGATGCCTTTCTGAATGCCAACCGAGTTTATGCTGTCCATGGAAAATACGTTGTTATTAGGGTTTTTGGGCAGCTTAATTGCTGGATTGTTGACGGCGGTAGGTGCGCTACCGGTGCTGCTAGGTAAAACGCCTAGCCGTGGCTTTCGTGATTTGGCGTTAGGTTTTGCGGCGGGGGTAATGCTGGCAGCGTCATTCTTTTCGCTGATTATTCCAGCGCTTGACGCTGCGGAAATCTATTATCCCGGTGGCCCCGTGCCTGCCGCGATTGTTTGTGCGGCTATTTTGTTAGGAATGGGCGCGATTGCGCTGCTTAACGAGCATCTGCCCCATGAGCATTTTGCCCAGGGCCGTGAAGGGCCGGAGGCTGCATCGCTTCGCCGGGTGTGGCTGTTTGTGTTTGCGATTACTATCCACAACCTGCCGGAAGGCATGGCAGTGGGCGTTGGCTTTGGGGCCAATGGGTTAGAGGGCGGTATGCCCCTGGCGATCGGTATTGGCTTACAGAACATGCCAGAAGGACTCGCCGTTGCGGTCGCCTTAATGGGCGAGGGCTACTCAAAGTGGCGCTCCTGGTCGATTGCTGCGCTAACCGGCCTAATCGAGCCCGTTGGCGGGCTATTTGGTGCCAGTATTGTCAGCGTTTCCCAAATACTGCTGCCCTGGGGCCTGGCCTTTGCCGCCGGCGCGATGCTGTACGTGATCAGCCACGAAATCATCCCCGAAACCCACCGCTGCGGGCACCAGAAAAAAGCCACCTTTGGCTTGGCGATGGGGCTGGTGATTATGCTGTTCTTGGATGTGTGGCTGGGTTAATTGCGCGTTAACCTATGACATCCGCGCCACCGTGAGGCCCCGTTTGATGGCACAACCGGTGGTCGCTGAGTACGTCAATAATATGGCACTGGCCAACATTGCCCCCCGCACATTGATTGATCATGCGTTTGAGCTCATCGCGTACCGAGGTGAGTCGTGCAAGTCGTGCCTCGACCTCGGCTAGGTGACGCTTCGCTAGCGTGTCTACCTCTTCGCAGGGCATAGTGGGGTAATCCGCCATTTGTAACAGCTCCCGGACTGCCTCCACCGAAAAGCCAAAATCCCGCGCATGGCGAATAAACGTCAAACGGCGGATAGCAGCAGTAGTGTAGCGCCGCTGATTGCCTTCGTTGCGCGGTGCTGAAGGCAGTAGCCCAATCTGTTCGTAGTAGCGCACCGTTTCTGGCTTGCAGCCGGACTCGCGTGCCAGCTCACCAATGCCGATATAACGTTCAGTGGCAGTTGGCTCAGGGGTTTGATCTTTCATTACTTGAACCTCTAGTGACTACAGGTATTACGCTGCTCCTAAGATAGACTAACTTGGAGCAAAGAGCGATGAGTACGACCACACCGGCTAAAACCTCTGCAGTTTCTCCGTCGCCGACCACCCTGCGCGTGCAAGGTATGGACTGCGGTGGCTGCGAACGTAAAGTTGAGGCGGCGCTAAATCGTTTAAACCATGTTGAACATGTTTCCGCGAGTTCTGTCACCGGCTCGGTGCGATTAACCGCACCGCCCGGTAAGACCCTGCCACATTCCGATATTGAGTCAACGATCACGGCTCTGGGCTACCAGGTAATCGATGAGTCGGTGAACACAACTGAATCGGAAAAGTCGTCCTCATGGTGGCAGTCGCCTAAAGGGCGTTTGGTGATTGTCAGTGGTGTATTGCTGGCGCTTGCCTGGGGGCTTAAATTCGCCTGGCCCACCCTGGGCAGTTGGCCGTTCATCGCCGCAACGGTCGTTGGTCTTGTGCCGGTTATTCAGCGTGCTTGGCAGGCGCTTAAGATGGGTAACCCTTTCACCATTGAAATGCTGATGAGCATCGCAGCCCTAGGGGCACTGGCGATAAACGCCGCCGCTGAAGCGGCAGTGGTGGTGTTTCTATTTGCAGTGGGGGAGATGCTGGAAGGCGTTGCCGCCGCTCAGGCGCGCCGCAGTATTTCGGCGCTTTCCAAGCTGACTCCCTCTACTGCGCGGTTGATGGAGCAGGGCGAAGCTCGGGAAGTTGCTGCCGCGTCTCTGGTGCCGGGGCAACGAGTGCAGGTACGCCCTGGCGACCGTCTGCCCTGTGACGGGCAAATTATTGCCGGTCACTCTTCGATTGATGAATCGCCTGTGAATGGTGAGTCGGTGCCACGGGAGCGTAGCGAAGGCGAGTCAGTATTTGCTGGCACCGTCAATCTGGATGGCGTGCTTGAAGTTGAGGTAACCCGCAGCGCTGAAAACAACACCATCGCCCGAGTGATTAAGCTCGTGGAGGAGGCTCAGGCGGCCAAAGCACCAGTGGCGCGTTTTATTGACCGCTTTGCGTTTTACTATATGCCTGCGGTCGTCGGGGTGGCGCTGCTGGTCGCTATCGTACCGCCGCTGGTATCGACGATGCTGTGGTCGGAATCCATCTATCGCGCCCTAGCGCTACTGCTTATTGCTTGCCCCTGTGCGCTGGTGATTTCGACGCCCGCGGCCATTGCAGCCGGGTTATCGGTGGGCGCTCGCAACGGTCTGCTGATGAAAGGCGGTGCGGTATTAGAGCAGTTAGGCAAACTCAAGCGGGTCGCGCTGGATAAAACCGGCACGCTAACCGCGGGCAAACCCACCGTGACGGATGTAGAGAGCCTTGAAGCGGGTAGCCGTCTTGATAAAAGCCGTTGCGCTGAGATAGTGCGTCTTGCTGCCGCTCTGGAGCAGGGCTCGAGCCACCCCCTCGCTGTGGCGATCAGTGACTATTATGACCGGCAGGAGGGGGCTTCGGTACCTACTGTGCAAGGTGCTCGTGCGCTAGCAGGGCAGGGCGTTGCCGGACATGTCGAAGGACGTGAGTTAATGCTGGTGAGCCCGCGCTATTTACAATCTTTCACCCAGCACACCGGTGAGATAAAAGCCCGTATTGCGGCGTTGGAAGCGCAGGGCAAAAGCTTGGCCATATTGCTAGAAAGAGGGATAGAAAGAGGGATAGAAGGAGAGGACGGGATAGAAAGTGAGCGCCTATTAGGACTAATCGCTCTGCGTGATGAACCCCGTGAAGATGCTCGCGAAGGTCTTCAAGCGTTAGAGCGCCTAGGTGTGCAAGCCGTGATGCTCAGCGGTGATAATGCCCGCACCGTGGCGGCCATTGGTGAACAGTTGGGCATTGAAGCAGAAGGCGAGCTGATGCCGGAAGATAAAGCCCAGCGCGTGCGCGAGTGGCAGGCGCAAGGGCTTGGGCCAGTGGGTAAAGTGGGCGATGGTATTAACGATGCACCGGCACTCGCAGCGGCAGAAGTGGGTATTGCCATGGGTAGCGGTACCGATGTGGCGCTTGAAACCGCCGACGCCGCGCTGCTTAAAAACCGCGTAGGTGGGATAGCCGAGATGATCGCACTTTCCCGGGCGACCATGCGCAATGTAAAAACCAACGTGGCCTTGGCGCTTGGCTTCAAGGCGCTGTTTTTGGTCTCTACGGTGCTGGGGATTACAGGGATGTGGGTCGCGGTAATGGCTGACACTGGGGCGACCGTGCTGGTCACCCTCAATGCATTGTACTTATTGCGTTACCGCTTTAATGAAATTGGCTAGAAAGCGATCAGCTAGAAAGAGTCGACTAGTGGCTCTGTACGTACTCAACCAACGCCTGGGCGAAGGAGTCGGTAGAGCCAGTGCCGCCCATATCGGGGGTGACCATATCGCGGCGGGTTTCCAGCACGGTACGGATACCCTGGCGGATGGCGGTGCCTTTCTCTGTCATGCCCAGGTGATCAAGCATTTGTGCTGCGGCGAGCAGCAAGGCGCAGGGGTTAGCGATGTTTTTGCCTTCGATATCCGGCGCTGAGCCATGCACCGCTTCAAAAATCGCTGCTTTTTCGCCGATGTTCGCCCCTGGAGCCAAACCCAAACCGCCGACTAAGCCCGCACAAAGGTCAGAGAGAATATCGCCAAACAGGTTGGTAGTGACCACCACATCAAACTGATGTGGGTTCATTACCAGCTGCATGCAGGCGTTATCGACGATCATCTCTTGGAATTCGATCTCGGGGTACTCTTTGGCAATCTCCCGCGCTACGTCCAGGAACAAACCCGAGCTGGTTTTGATAATGTTGGCTTTGTGTACCGCGGTGACTTTTTTGCGACCGTTGTTTTTGGCCAGCTCAAAGGCGTAGCGCACAATGCGCTCGGAGCCTTTGCGAGTCACTTTGATCACCGAAATGCCAGTATCGCCGTCGTCTATCATCTCCTGGCCGTCGGAAAGATACGCGCCTTCGGTGTTTTCGCGCACGGTGATCATATCAATATCGTCGTAGCGCGAGCGGGTACCGGGGAAGCTAATCGCCGGGCGCACATTGGCATAAAGGTCAAAGTGACGACGTAGCTGCACGTTAATCGAGGAGAAGCCTTTGCCAATCGGCGTGGTTAGCGGGCCCTTCAGCGCAATGCCGTATTTCTCGATGGCATCCAACGACTCCTGGGGAATCAGCGTGCCATGCTTTTCAAGGGCACCTAAGCCAGCATCGATGTGCTGGTAGGTTAAGCCACAATCTAAGGCGTCGAGTACTCGCAGCGTGGCCTCCATAATTTCGGGACCGATACCGTCGCCCTTGATGACTGCAATAGATTGGCTCATGTGCTGCTCCTCTTTGAGCGACAAGTGTGTTGCGTATGCCGCTTCAACGTAAATAGTTGGGACTTGATAAGACATCATTTTCGAGCGTAATGGTACGCCAAATTGAGTCTGGAGGGCACCCTGCAAAGGGTGTAGCACGGGTGCAAAGAGCGCTAATTGCTGCTAGAATGTCGCGGCTTATAGCGCCACGCTTTAACTTTGCGTTCTTCTTACAGCAAGGCATAACGGTAATGATCTTTTCACGTTTATTTCAGAAACTACCTATTTCAGGGCTGATGACTCCGCCCTAGGTTTTCCCCCTCCTCAAGAAAACGTCTGGCCTCGTTAATTGCGTTGTCATGGCGTTGCAGCATGCTACTGTCGGCCGCACCCTAGATTGCTCCAGCACTGACTCATTGGTTTGACGCCGCACGTCTTGTGTGTGCTGATGCGCCGCGTCGAGAGTTTGTAAAATCTTAACCTCCAGCCATGGACTCCCTGAATGTCTCTCTATACCAAGCAAGAGTGGTTTTCCAACATTAAAGGCGACACGCTTTCGGGAATCGTTGTCGCCCTTGCACTGATTCCCGAAGCGATTGCTTTTTCAATCATTGCAGGCGTTGACCCTAAAGTTGGTCTTTACGCTTCCTTCTGTATCGCGGTGGTCATTGCGTTCACGGGGGGGCGCCCTGGCATGATTTCGGCGGCGACGGGGGCTATGGCGTTACTGATGGTGACGCTGGTGAGAGAGCATGGGCTTGAATACCTGCTGGCCGCCACGCTGTTGACTGGTGTATTCCAGATTATTGCGGGTTACCTGAAACTCGCGGATTTGATGCGCTTCGTGTCACGCTCAGTGGTGACGGGGTTCGTTAATGCGCTGGCGATTTTGATTTTCATGGCACAGCTACCGGAGTTGACCGATGTGACTTGGCATGTCTATGCCATGACGTTGGCCGGATTGGGCATTATCTACCTGTTCCCCTATTTACCTGTCATCGGTAAGTCCATCCCCTCACCTCTGGTCTGTATTGTGGTGCTTACCGCGGTCTATATGATCAGCGGTATGGATATCCGCAGCGTCGGTGATATGGGGGAACTGCCTGATACGCTGCCTGTATTCCTGTGGCCAAGTGTGCCGCTGAACCTGGAAACGCTATGGATCATTCTACCTTACGCGATGATGCTAACCGTGGTCGGTCTGCTTGAGTCTATGATGACTGCCACCATTGTCGATGATCTGACCGATACGCCAAGTAATAAAAACCGCGAGTGCAAAGGGCAGGGAATTGCCAATATTGGCTCTGGACTACTGGGTGGCATGGCGGGCTGCGCCATGATCGGCCAATCGGTGATTAACATTAAGTCCGGTGGTCGTACGCGGTTATCGGCGCTGATTGCTGGCGTGGTGCTATTAATGTTGGTGGTTTTTTTAGCAGACTTGGTCTCGCAGATCCCTATGGCGGCGCTGGTGGCGGTAATGATTATGGTGTCGATCGGTACCTTTAGCTGGGAGTCGATTCGTGATCTTAAAAAGCATCCGATAAGCACCAATATTGTCATGCTGGCAACAGTTGCAGTTACCGTCAGTACACATAACTTAGCGATTGGTGTTTTTGTAGGCGTGCTGCTAGCAGCGCTATTCTTTGCTAATAAAGTGGGCAACATTCTCTACGTTGGTTCAAAAGAAGTGGAAGTCGGTAAGCAGCGTGAATATCAGGTGGTCGGCCAAGTGTTCTTCGCCTCTTCTGAGCGTTTCACGGCCGCTTTTGATCTTAAGGAAAGTATCGAGAAAGTGACGATTGATCTTTCTCGTGCGCATTTTTGGGATGTGACGGCCGTGCAGGCGCTGGATCGCGTGGTGATTAAATTCCGCCGTGAAGGTACCGAGGTAGAGCTTGTGGGCTTGAGCGAGGCCAGTGCGACGGTCGTGGATCGCTATGCGGTACACAACGACCCCGAAGCGGTTGAAAAGCTGATGGGCGGCCACTAACCAACGCAAGGAGAGCGACATGACAGATCAAGTATTAGCCGCTATTGACGGCTCCCAGTTTTCTGAAGGCGTCTGCGATTATGCTGCCTGGGCAAGCTTGGCTATGGATGCACCGTTAACCTTTGTGCATGTGGTCGACAACCACTCAGCAGTACCCGAAGAGCAGAACCTTTCCGGCAACCTGCGTTTCGGTGCCCGCGAAAGGCTGATGAAAGAGCTTTCCGAGCTTGATGAGCAGCGCGCTAAAGTGAATCTTGAGCATGGCAAGCTGATGCTGGAAGTAGCTAAAGAGCGCGCTATCGATGATGGGGTCAGCAACCCCACCACACGCCAACGCAATGGCACCCTGGTGGAGAGCTTGTTAGAGCTTGAGGAAGACATACGGTTGCTGGTGGTGGGTAAGCGCGGTGAAACCGCCCACCAGGCCAGTGGCCACCTTGGCTCTAACCTTGAACGGGTGGCGCGTGAATTGCATCGTCCGATCCTGATGGTGCCGAAAACCTTCAAGCGACCTGAAAAGATATTGATGGCCTTTGACGGCAGCAAAACCGCCCGTAAAGGCGTCGAGATGCTGGCTCGTTCGCCGCTTTTTGCTGGCACTGAGTGCCATGTGCTGATCGTGGGTGCGGAAACGGCTGAACGCCGTTCTGAGCTTGAGTGGGCGTTAGGCACATTGCGTGAAGCGGGCCACCAAGCCGAAGGCGCTATTCGTGCAGGCGAGGTAGATGAAGCCCTACAAGCCTACGAAACAGAGAACAGCATTGACCTGCTGGTGATGGGCGCCTACGGCCATTCGCGTATTCGCCACCTGCTGGTTGGCAGCACCACAACGGCTATGCTACGTGGTAGCCGCATCCCGGTGCTGATTTTGCGCTAAAACTCAAAAAAAGCAGTAGTGCATAACCGTTTAGCTCGCTTTGCGTATTACCTTCCCAGCCGGCCCTCTTTCTTGAGCGAGCCGGCTTTTTAGTCTCTGCAGTGCATAAATTATCTCCATCAAATGATGCTAATGTTGCCATGCGCTTCTATGCTAGTAGTCAGGTTGTAACCTATTCACCCACTGGAATAGCGTAAGGAGCCTGCTGTGAACATGCCTATGTTGGAAAAAAAGCCTGTTGGCTTCGACGAAGCCTCTACTTCCCACCGTTTTGTTGCTGAGCTACTGGCCCAAGCCGATATTCATTTCGACGGGCACCGCCCCTGGGATATCCAATTGAATGCCCACGGCGTTATTGATAGCGCTCTCGCGCGAGGCAATCTTGGGTTTGGCGAAAGCTACATGAAGGGGGACTGGGACGCCGATCGGCTTGATGAGTTGTTTTACCGCTTAATGCGTGCCCAGCTCGGGCAGCGTATCAAGCCCACTCAATTGATTTATCACTCTCTGCGTTCGCGCCTGCTGAATCGTCAAACAGCGAAGCGTGCCTGGGAAGTGGGCGAAAAGCATTACGATCTGGGTAATGACTTCTACGCGGCCATGCTCGATCAGCGCATGACCTACACCTGCGGCTACTGGAAAGATGCCAAAACCCTGGACGAGGCCCAGGAAGCCAAGCTCGATCTCGTCTGCCGTAAATTGCAATTAAAGCCAGGCATGCGCGTGCTGGATATTGGCTGCGGCTGGGGAAGCTTCATGGCCTACGCGGCTGAGCACTATGGTGTTGAGTGCGTGGGCCTGACTATCTCCAAAGAGCAAGCGGAGTTTGGGCAACGATTGATCAAAAAGGGCTTGCCGGTAGAGTTTCGACTGCAGGATTACCGCAATGAAAGCGAGCAGTTTGACCGTATTGTCAGCATCGGCATGTTTGAGCATGTGGGGCATAAAAATTATCGCGAGTATATGAACGTGGTTAACCGCTGCTTAAAGGATGACGGCCTGTTTTTGCTACATACCATCGGCAAAAACTTAAGCAACACGGTGACTGACCCCTGGATTGATAAATATATTTTCCCCAATGGCGAACTGCCCACCTTGGGGCAAATAGCTGATGCCGCCGAAGCACTGTTTGTGGTGGAGGATGTGCATAACTTTGGGGCTGATTACGACCGTACTCTGATGGCATGGCACAATAATTTCGAGAGGCACTGGCCCACATTCGAAAGCCAGTATGGCGAGCGTTTCTATCGCATGTGGCGCTACTACCTGCTGAGTTGCGCCGGTGCTTTCCGAGCCAGAGAAATTCATCTTTGGCAACTGGTGATGAGTAAGCAGGGGGTACTGGGCGGTTATTCCCGCGTTAGCTAATCGCTATCTAACACAAGCTAGGGATCTGGCAGTAGCTTATTGGGCACCCAGCGTAAGAGTGCCACCATACCAAATAGCTCTACCAGTGATTGAAACACCACCACCACAACCGCCGCCTGCCAAGCGCTGGGTAGCGTCAGGGCGATGGGCAACATCATAAAAGAGTTACGTGTACCAAAGCTAAACGCTAGCGTTCTAGCGCTGGCGGTGGGTAGCTTAAACAACTTGCCAAGCCCCTTACCCAATAGAGCTGCAAAGAGTAAAAAACCAATAAAAATAAACACCACCTGAACCAACACTTGGCTAAGGCCGAACACAGTGTTGACCTGGGAAGCGGCGATCATAAACACCACTAAGGCCAGTAAGGGCACTGGCAGTATTCCCAGGTAATACACGGTGCGTTTAACTGCCTTGTGACGCTGGGCTATGTACTCGGTTAACCAGGCGAGTGCTAAAGGCGTGAGAATAAGCCCTGCAAAAGCGCTCAATAGTTCTTTAGAGAGCGTTAGCTGAAACCACTCACTGCCCAGGAACAACCACAAATAAACGGGTAACGCGACTAACTGCACCAGCAGCAGTAGTGGGGCGGCGGCAACGGCCCGAGCGCTATCGCCCTTGCCTAAATGCGTGAAGGTGATAAACCAATCGGTGCAGGGCACCAGCAGTACCAGTAAAACGCCTGCCAGCACGGCGGGGGAGAGTGGTAGCCAAATAACGGTAAGGGCTAAAAAGGCTGGAATGGCAATAAAGTTACCGACCATCAACGCGGCCATAAAGCGTGTGTCAGTGAAGCTACGGGCAATATGTAGCAAAGGAATTTGCGTAAAGGTGGCGTAAAGCAGCACCGCTAACAGCGGCCATAAAAAATGCGCTAGCGGCTCAGCGAATTGCGGTGCTCTGATGCCTAACGTTAGGCCTAAGCCAATGAAAATCAGGTAGAGCCAAGACTGATGCTTTTCCATCTGATCGCGCATGCTGGCACATCCTGTCGCTAACGGTTTTGCAATCGGGGTTGTTTTGCTAACGAAAAAGCGCCATGCGCTCACCCACCACGGCAGCGCCCAGCCAAAGGGGAAGGCTAACCACAATGTAAACCAGCGCAATCCCCGGGCGGCCTAACTGCACCAGATGTAGCGTCTCTAAGCTAAATAGCGAAAAGGTGGTAAAACCGCCGCAAAAACCGGCCACCAATAATGGCTGAAAACGCGCTAGCTGGCTGTGGGGGGAGCGCGAGAGGGTGGCGGCCAACCAACCGATTAAGCACGAACCCAGTACGTTAACAATGAGTGTTCCCCAGGGGAAATAGCCCCCTAGTGCTGCCTGGGATAATAGCGAAACGCCGTAGCGCAGCGCGCTGCCCACGCCGCTACCGACACCTACCGCAAGGTAAGCCTTCCAGGCGCTCATAAGGTCGCTCCTGACAGAGAAGCCCCTGATAACAACCAGCCCAGGGTGACCATGGCTAAACCAAGCAGCAGCGTGGTGCCCACATTAATGCCTGCGCGGAGTTGCTGGCCGCCCTGCCATAGCTCAATGGTCTGCAAGCTAAAAGAGGAGACAGTGGTGTAGCCACCTAACACACCTCCGACGGTGAACAGCCATACAGAAGAGGGGGTGCTGGCGATACCTAGGCTGCCGAGCAGCCAGCCCGCTAGAAAGGCTCCGCTGGCGTTAACCGCCAGGGTTCCCCAGGGGAAGGCCTTGCCGAGATAGCGGGCGAGTAGATTGGAAACCGCAAATCGTCCCATCCCGCCCAGCGCGCCTCCTAGTGCGACTAACAGTACGCTTGTTAAGCCATGCCCCATGCTTTCCTCCGAGTCGCCAACTTCAATAGGCCGCTAAGTTTAGCATGTGCGTTTTATAGCGTCCGAAGCACGCAAGAACGTTTTAGGGTGTCGTGGGGTAATGAGTTCGTGTAGAAAAGGGTGAGAATATAAAAATAATGTTGATGCTCAAGGAGAAGTACCTCATGTCAGATCGCGTGTTGGCAGCTATTGATAGTTCTCAGTTTTCAGAAGGCGTGTGTGATTATGCGGCTTGGGCCGCCCAAGCCCTGGATGCTCCGCTCAGTTTTATTCATACCGTGGATAACCATGCCCAAGTAGCTGAGCCTGATTTAACCGGTAACTTAGGATTAGGTACCCGAGAGCACCTGCTGGAAAAGCTGTCTGGCATTGAAGAGCAACATGCCAAAGTCTCCCGTGAGCGCGGGCGCCTGCTACTCGACGCCGCCAAGGAGCGCGCGGCCAACGCCGGTATTGCCGACCCGCAGTGTTTGCAGCGCAACGGTACTCTGGTGGAAACCCTGGTCGAGAATGAAAAAGATGTAAGGCTGTTAGTGGTAGGCAAGCGGGGCGAGACGGCGCACCAAGCCAGTGGTCATTTAGGTTCCAACCTAGAGCGCGTGGTGCGGGAAATGCATCGCCCGATTCTCATAGTGCCGAAAGAGTTTACTCAACCGCACAATGTGATGATGGCGTTTGACGGTAGTAAAACGGCTCGTAAAGGCGTGGAAATGCTGGCCAAAAGCCCGCTGTTTGAGGGTGCTACCTGCCACGTGGTGATTGTGGGCGCGGAAACCGCTGAAAACCGCTCGCAGCTGAGCTGGGCGCTGGAAACCTTACGCGAGGCCAGGCACACCGCCGAAGGGGCGATACGCGCGGGCGAGGTGGAAGAGACGCTGCGTACCTATAAGCAAGAGCATGATATCGACATGCTGGTGATGGGCGCCTACGGCCACTCGCGGATCCGTCACCTGCTGGTCGGTAGTACTACCACCACAATGTTGCGTAATGCCCAGTTGCCGGTGCTGATTTTGCGCTGATTTCTGCACTTTTATGGCTCAGCCGGGATAGTGGAGGTTTCCCGCAGTACACGCTGAGCCAGTAGCCAACCGGCAATGATAAACACCAGCATGCCCAACAGAAGCGCATGGAACGGAGCGCCTGCGCTAAGGGCTAACCCCAGTACGGCGGGCGCGACGCCGGTGGAGAACACCATGGCAGCGCTAAGAGCGGAGCGAACCCTCCCTAGGTGCTCAACTCCCCATAGCTTGATCAGCAGACCCGATGCTATTAGCTCTTGCGCGCCCATGGCCAAGCCGCCCCCTACCATCAATGCCCAAATGCTGATATGCCCGCCAATGGTGAGTGCCATCACCATGGCAAAGGCGTAGGGGAGTAGGTAAAGGCGGGCTAGCTTGGGGCCCAGTTTATCCACCCAGCGGCCTCCTAATAAGGCCCCCGGCAGTTTGGCGATTCCCATGCCGGTCAGCGCCAGGGCGTAAACCGCCAGGGAGCTCTCCAGAGACTCCGTTAATTGCGCTTGATAGATAAACAGCCCCGTCATGGTGATGGGGAGGGCCATTAATAGTAGCATTAGCAGCCAAAAGCGTTTTTCGCGAAAGGGACGAGGGCCATGGGGCGTCTGCCTGGTTGGTTTAACGCCCGGTGCGTCGGGCCAAGGTGCTTTTAACAGTAGCCACAGCCAAGGCAAGGCGATGACGCCACACAGTAGCCACCAGAAGGTTTGCCAACTGCTCCAGATAAGCGCAGCCGCCACTAACGGGGGCAGCAGCGCTTCTCCCAGCGGTATCCCTAGGTTAGCCAGGCCAATGGCACGGCCGCGCATGGTGGAAAACTCTCGGGCAGCGAGGGTGTTACCCAAATGGGTCAACATGCCCTGGCCGCATAGCCGCACTATGCCAAGGCCGACTATCCCCAGCCACCACCAGGGCGATAAGGTAAGCAGTACAACGCCGGTTAACAGCAGTGACAAGACGATTGCCGCAAAGCGCTGTGGGTTAATCCAGTCGATGGAGGGCCCAAAGCGCAGCATGCAGAAACCCGCTATCAGGGTAACCACGGCATAGGCGGTGCCAAACTGGCCGACGCTAAGACCCAGGTAGTCTGAAAGGGGCGCTTGAAAAAGACCAATAAAGTAGCTCTGCCCAAGGCTTGAGCTAAACATCGCTAGAAAAGCGATACTGAGTACGCTGCGGTGATCGCGCAGCAGGGTGCGATAGCCCATCGTAACGTTCCCTTCGCGATCAAATAATTAGTAGGTTAACGATTGTTGGTAAATGATTGTAGGCTAGTGGGAGGTGCAGATGAATCACCCTGAGGTGGATATAGTCGTTATTCGTGAGAAATTACTTGCTCTTGACGCCACGCTCCGCGAGGAGAGCGCCAGCAGTGAAGAGTCCCGGGATACGGTGATGCTGGATCAAACGTCGGTAGGTCGGCTGTCGCGTATGGATGCAATGCAAGGGCAAGCGATGGCCAAAGCAGGCGAGCAGCGACGTCAGCTAAAGTTGAAGCAGATTGCCGCTGCCCTGCAACGCATTGAGAGTGAAAGCTTTGGTGAGTGTATAGAGTGCGGCGAATGGATTGGGGCCAAACGCCTCACCTGGGGCCCATTAGTGCTGAAGTGTATTGAGTGTGCTGATTAGACCCTGCTCCTTAGAGCCAAGCCGTTTACGCTTCGGCGGCAGCTTCTGGCTGCTGCTCAGTTGTCTGACCAGGATTAATCGTTGCGTTAATACCTGACAACAGTGCCTTGAGCGATGCACTCACGGTGTCGCTATCTTCGGCCACTGCGCAAAGCCGCTGGCCATCGATATTGAGCTGAACGAAGGCGATGGCATTGGCTTCACTGCTGGCACCCAGCGAATGCTCGCTGTAATCGATAATCCCTACACTACTGCCGGAGTGGCGTTGCCACGCATCGGTAAACGCCGACATCGCGCCGTTGCCCTTGCCAGAAAGGCGCAGCGTTTCGCCACCCTGTTTCAGCGTCAGCTCAATGCCTTCCTGCTGGCCTTTGGAGAGCTGGTAATCGATAAGCGTTAGCGGCGATTCCTGAGTGAAATTATTGAACATCACCTGGCGAATCATTTCGCTGGAGAGTTCGCTGGCGCGTTTTTCGCTCTCTTGCTGCACGTAAGGCGCCAAGGCCAGCATCATCCAGCGCGGCAGGTTAATGCCGTAATCCCGCTCAAGCAGGAAAGCCATGCCGCCCTTGCCGGACTGACTATTGACGCGAATCACCGCCTGATAGTCGCGGCCGATATCGTGGGGGTCGATGGGCAGATAAGCCACTTGCCAAGGCTCGTCGGGCTTTTGATGCTTGAGGGATTTACGAATCGCATCCTGGTGGCTGCCCGAGAAAGCGGTGTAGACCATCTCGCCCACCCAGGGGTGACGCGGGTGTATAGCGATACCGGTGCACTCGTTGACCACCTGAATGATTTCATCAGGGTTGGATAGATCCAGTTCAGGATCGATGCCCTGGCTGTAGAGATTCATCGCCAGGGTGACGATATCCATATTGCCCGTGCGCTCGCCATTGCCCAGCAGGGTGCCTTCTACCCGCTCGGCGCCGGCCAGCAGGGCGAGTTCAGCAGAGGCTACCGCACCACCGCGGTCATTGTGGGTGTGCACCGAGATAATCACGCTGTCGCGGCGGCTAATGTGCTGGCAAAAGTACTCAATCTGATCGGCGTGATGGTGCGGCCCGGCCACTTCCACCGTGGTGGGCAGGTTGAGAATACATTTATTCTCTGGCGTCGGCTGCCACACATCCATCACCGCTTCGCAGATTTCCAGCGAAAAATCGATCTCGGTGCTGGAGAAACTTTCCGGGGTGTACTCGAAACACCACTCAATCTCGGGGTATTGGTCGGCGTAGGTTTTGACCCAGGTAGCCCCTTGTACCGCAATATCGACAATCCCGGCACGATCCATCTCAAACACCCGCTCGCGCTGAATGGTGGAGGTGGAATTATATAGGTGAACAATGGCGCGCTTGGCACCCACCAGCGAGGCAAAGGTCTTCTCAATCAGGTGTTCACGGCACTGCACTAGTACCGCTATAGTGACGTCATCGGGAATTTGATTCTCTTCGATCAGCCAACGCACGAAGTCGTAGTCGGGCTGGCTGGCCGAAGGAAAGCCTACCATGACTTCTTTAATGCCCACTTTAACGATCTGCTGCCAGAAGCGTTGCTTTTGCTCAACGGTCATCGGCTCAAGCAGCGCCTGATTGCCGTCGCGTAGGTCTTCGCTCACCCATATCGGGGCATGATCCAGGTCACGATCTGGCCATTGGCGATTGAAGGCAGGTACGCGGGGCGCAGGGCGATATTTGCGATGATCAAAAGCAGACATGGTGAGTTTCCTAAAGGCGGTGAGTTGTTAAAAGCGGCCGCTTGTGGCGTATGCCGCATTGCTGCAGTGCCAGGGTGAGGCACTTTAAGGGGCTGCTTGTGGCAATGACTCTTGTGGTACTGAGCTATCTCTTACTGGACTATCTTTTACTAGCTATCTCGTACTTGACATAGTGTATGCGGAGAGCGACGAAAGGTTATTGCGAAAATGTAGTGTTATCGCCAATAATTGACATTAAATATCGCATAATTCGATTTTATTGGTAGGAGCTGCTTTCTATGGCCGTAATGCCGCTGTCGCTTGATCGATTTGATCGTCATATCCTGGATATTGTGCAGCAGGAGGGGCGTATCAGTAATCAGGAGTTGGCTGATCGAATCGGACTTTCGCCTTCGCCCTGTTTGCGCCGGGTGCGAGCCCTGGAGGAGCACGGCCTAATACTGGGCTACCGCGCGGAGGTCGATTCTCGCCAACTGGGCTATCAGTTAATGGCGCTGCTGCATATCTCCATGGATCAGCATACGCCGGAGCGCTTCGATAATTTTGAGCGCCATATTCGTGAGATACCCAACGTTATCGAGTGCCTGATCATTACCGGTCAGGCGGCGGATTTTCAGCTCAAAATCCTGGTGCGGGACATGGATGACTACCAACACCTGCTGTTGCATGTGATTAACCGCATCAAGGGTGTTACCGGCGCGCATACCAGCTTTGTGCTGCGGCGGGTCTTTGAGCATCGGCCGGTACCTACGGATCGGCTTTGATAAGAAGGCATAGTCAAGGGTAAGCCAAGCGGTTTAGACTGCTTTTCTTAAACCCACTAGGAGTTTTCCCTATGACCATTCAACGCCACGATACAAAAGCCCGCATGAGCCGTGCGGTGATTCACCAGGGCGTGGCCTATTTGTGCGGCCAAGTGGCTGGCCCGGAGGCCCGCGAGGGCGACATTACTGCCCAAACGGAAAGCATGCTGGCGCGGGTGGATGCGCTACTGAAAGAGATTGGTTCAAGCCGTGAGCAGCTGCTTAGCGCGACGATCTACCTGAAAGAGGGCAGTGACTTTGCCGCTATGAACGGGGTATGGGATGCCTGGATGCCCGCAGGCTACGCACCGGCGCGCACCTGCGTCTGCGCGCCCATGCCCGCCGATGAGCTTAAAGTGGAAATTACGGTGACTGCCGCAGTGAGCTAACTGCTTTCTATTCGCTACTCACCATTCACCCTTCACTATTTTCCATTCACTTGCTATTTATCATTCACTTACCGGGCTTTTCTACCGGAAAGCGGGTGTCGCGCAGGCTGTCTTTGATTTTCTTGAGGTGGGGTAAGAAGTCTTCACCACGCCTCAAGGTTACCCCAGTGGCCAGCGCATCAATCAGCGTTAATTGAATTACCCGCGAGGTCATCGGCATGTAGTGGTCGGTGTCTTCGGGGGTAGCGACATCCAGGGTGGCGGTGCATTCGTTGGCCAGTGGCGAGTTTGGCGCGGTTATACCAAGAACGACGGCCCCTGCATCCCTCGCCAAACGGGCGATATCCACCAGCTCCCGGGTGCGCCCGGTGTAGGAGATAATCACCACCACATCCCCCGTATGGCAAGCGGCGGCGACCATACGCTGCATCAGCACATCAATGTAGGCCATCACCGGCAGGTTGAAGCGGAAGAACTTGTGCTGGGCATCCTGGGCCACCGCGCCAGAGGCACCCAAGCCAAAAATATGGATCTGCTTGGCCTGGGTAAGGTAGTCGACCATGCGCTCGACAGCACCCATATCGATGTCGCGCTGGGCTTCATCGAGGGCGGCGATGGTGGCGCCAAAGATTTTGTGGGTGTACTGGGTGGCGGAGTCGCCAGGCTCCACTGCACGGGTCACATAGGGTGTGCCGCCAGCTAAGCTCTGGGCCAATTTGATTTTAAAATCGGGATACCCCTTGGCGCCAAAGTTACGGCAAAACCGGTTAACCGTGGGTTCGCTGACGCTAGCTGCCTGGGCCAAGCTGGCAATGCTTAGGCTGGTGGCGACCGTTGGGTCTTCAAGAATTACATTGGCGACTTTACGCTCCGATCGGTTGAGTTCTTCTAAACGTTCGCGTAAGCGGTCAAGTAAGTCATGAGCCATTAACGGTCTCCGTGTCGTGTATGGAAAGCAGCAAATTTCCTATGCTTACAAAAGTTTTCCCACGAGTTTCAGTAAGCTGTTGCAAATGCTCAGGGCAGTTTCTGCTGTGCTTACGTGGGCTTTGTAGATAATTCCAACGTAGAGCGTATGTGAAATATATCATAAGGGCATTGTGAAAATTTGTTATTAGCAAACGATCATCAGTTCTTAAGCTTTAACCGACTCCTAACAATTTCATTAACCAGCGCCGATAAGGTGGATAAAGCAAGTGGCTCGAGGTGCGTTTTGATTGATAAAAAACGCTGCGTAAGTGGCTAAAACGCTCAAAGCCGTGACGGCCATGGTAGGCGCCCATGCCACTCTCGCCGACGCCGCCAAAGGGCAGTGAAGGAACGGCGTGATGAAGAAGCGTGGCATTAAACACCAGTGCGCCAGAGCGTGTCGTTTGCAGCAACTGCTGCTGTAAGCCCTTATCATGTGTGAAGGCATACAGTGCCAGCGGGTGAGGGCGGGCATTCACATAACGTATTGCGGCCGACATATCGCTAATGCCAATTACCGGTAGGCAGCGGCCAAAAATCTCTTCGCGCATCACCTGTAGCCCCTGGTGGGGGTCGATAATCAGCGCTGGGGCATGAGTGCCGTGATCGATGACTCTGCAGCCGTGGTCTTGGGCTTCTTGCAGCATGGCATCTAGCCGCTGCTGGTGGGCCGCGTTAATCGCGTGGGTGGCCGCATGATCGTCGGGGCGCTGCCGTTGAATAGCCTCGCTCAACGCTTTAACCAAGGCATTAATATGGCGGCTCTCAACCAGCACGTAGTCGGGGGCGATACAGGTTTGCCCGCCGTTCATGCCTTTTCCAAAAATAATATCTGCTGCCGCTTTGTCGAAATCCGCATCGCCTGCCACGATGGCGGGCGACTTGCCGCCCAGTTCAAGCGTCGTTGGGGTCAAATTCGCCGCGGCTGCTTGGGCCACTTGCCGACCTACCGCGCTGGAGCCGGTGAACACTAGGTGATCGAACGGCAAACTGCTAAAACGACGCGCCACCTCTACATCGCCTTCTACTACCTTGAGTTCTTCAGGGGTGAAGTATTGCGGCACCAGTCGCTGCAGTAGGGCGCTGGTAGCGGGGGAGTGCTCGCTGGGTTTAAGCATCACCACATTGCCCGCAGCAAATGCATCCACTATCGGCATTAGCGCCAAACTCCAGGGGTAATTCCAGGGTGACATCACGCCGACAACGCCCAGCGGCTGCGGCGCGATGCGTGCCCGGGCAGGCATCAATCGCCACGGCATGCTGACCGACCAAGGGCGCATCCAGCGCCATAGATGCAGTCTGGCATGGCGAATGGCGTGGAGCACCGCGCTGATTTCAGCCATGCGTATTTCCACCTCGCTGCGCTGACCAAAATCCGTTTGAATCGCGCGGATAATCTCAAGCTGGTGATGCTTGGTCATACGCGCGAGGCGGGCCAGCCGGTCACGACGCACCGTTAGCGTCGGGTAGGGCATTTGATCGACAGCGTGGCGCTGCGTTTGAAAGTCACCCGTCATATCGCGCGTCATGGACTCTCCTCATATGCCGTTACCGGCGTGGCGTTAACGTTAAATACTGCAGTTCAATAGCCGTATCTGCTTTCGTTGGCATAGCCCGATGGCATAGCTCGTTGATTTAGCCAGTTGATTTAGACATCGGTGTAGATGGTTAGTGTAAACGGTTTATATAAACAGTTAGTGTAAAGTGACCTTTTAGCCCCCACACGTTCGGGAAGGTGCTATGCCGTTACCCCCACTATCGATCACCATTCTACCCACCATTGAGGCCATTACGGCAAGCCAGTGGGATTCACTGGTCGATAATGATCAACCCTTTTTGCGTCACGCGTTTTTACACGCCCTGGAGGCAAGCGGCTCGGTCAGTGAGGCCACGGGCTGGGAACCGTGCCATCTGAGTGTATGGCAAGGCGAGCAGTTGGTAGCGGCGCTGCCGATGTACCGCAAGCACCACTCTTACGGTGAGTATGTGTTTGATTGGGGTTGGGCGGAAGCGCTAGAGCGTGCCGGTGGTCGCTACTATCCAAAAGCCCTCAGTGCGGTACCGTTTACGCCAGTGCCTGGCGCGCGCACGTTAATCGCCAAGAATGTCGATGCCCGCGCCGTCCGTGGGCTGCTGGCCGGCGCCTGGCGCGAGCAGTGTGAAAGTCTCGGTCTGTCTAGCTGGCACTTGCTATTTGCCGACGAGGCCGATGTCACCGCCTGGCAGGCACAGTGTCCTGAGCTTATTACGCGTGAAGGCGTACAGTTTCAGTGGCGTGATCGCGGCTTCGGCGATTTTGAGGGCTTTCTAGCCAGCATGACATCGAAACGGCGCAAGATGATCAAGCGCGAGCGTCGCTTGGTCGCCGAGCAGGGGCTACAGGTAGCGCACCTTGAGGGTGATGCAATTACATTAGCGGACATGGTGCATTTCTATCGCTGCTATGCAATTACCTACCATGAGCGCGGCAGGCCGCCTTACTTAAACTATGACTTTTTTGAGCGCCTGCGCCAAACCATGCCAGAGGCGCTGGTGCTGGTGCAGGCTTACGTTGAAGGGCGCCCGGTGGCAGCAGCGCTCTATTTTCGTGGCAGTAGCACGCTCTATGGGCGCTACTGGGGGAGTGAAGTCGTCGCCGATTGCCTGCATTTTGAGGCATGTTACTACCAGGGTATCGAGTACTGTTTGCAGCGCGGCTTAACGCTGTTTGATCCGGGCACCCAGGGCGAGCACAAGCTGGTACGCGGGTTTGAGCCCCAGCGTGTGCGCTCGCTGCACTATATTAGCCACCCTGGGCTTGCCGCAGGTGTTGCCCAGTTTTGTCATGAAGAAGGCGAGCATGTCAGCGCCTACCGCGATGCGGCCCATCAAGCGCTGCCATTTAAGTAGTTATTTAAGCTGTCATTATAACGACGTGCGGCTCGCTGGTGCTGCCCCTTAATGGCATAATGCGCGCCGATAAGCACTCTTTAGTGTATCAACGCCGCTTTTGATCAAACCAGGGCTTTGAATAAAATCCAGTCGATATTTCCAAGGAGTGCCGTGATGCGTAAATGGTTAGTGATGACATTGCTCGCTGTCTTGGCGCTGCTTCAGTACGAGCTGTGGTTAGGCAACGGTGGCTGGCACGATTTGCAGCAAGTGGAGCAGCGGGTCGCGGTGCAAGAGGCGGCCAATGTGCCCATGCGCGAGCGCAATGCGCGGCTGGCGGCCGAAGTGACGGATTTAAAAAACGGTTTAGACGCCATTGAGGAGCGGGCACGTAGCGATATGGGCATGGTGCGCACCGACGAGCAGTTCTTCTGGGTGCCTGGTGTAGCGATTGAGAAGGAGCTTATCGGTATTAATGCAGGTCTGGTCGCTCCCCAGGAGCCGCCACAGTGAGCCAAACCTGGTTAATTGTGCCCGCGGCGGGTCAAGGGCGCCGTATGGGGGCCGATAAGCCCAAACAGTACTTAACCTTGGCCGATGAGCAGCCGGTGTTGGCGCATACTTTGGCACGCCTTCATAGCGCCTTTCCTAGCGCTCGCTTGGTGCTCTGTTTAGATGCCGACGACCGCTGGTTCTCGCCCCGCTGGGTGCCTTTTACTGACTGGCAGCGCGTGACCGGGGGCGATGAGCGAATGGACAGCGTCTTAAATGCCCTGCACGCGATGGCCGCCGATGATAATGACGTAGTGATGGTGCATGATGTGGCCCGCCCCTGTATTACCGTGAGCGATCTCCAGGCGCTGTACCAAGCCGCCGCGACCCACCCCGCAGGCGCGCTTTTGGCGATGCCGGTGGCGGATACCATGAAGCGTGCCGATGATCAGTGCCAAAGCGCGCGAACCGAACCGCGGGATGACTTGTGGCACGCGCTAACGCCCCAAGGGTTTCGCTATGCGCTACTGCGGCGAGCCTTAGAAACCGCCCGCCAGCAGCGAACCCTGGTAACCGATGAAGCCTCGGCGGTTGAAGCCTTGGGCGAATGCCCACAGTTGGTAAGCGGGCGGCGCGACAACCTGAAAATTACCCACCCGGATGACTTAGCGCTGGCAGCCGCGATTATGGCGGCACAAACCGCTAACACGCCTGACAGGCTTTAATCACTAGGAGCTTATAATGCGTATCGGCCACGGATTCGATGTACACCGCTTCGGCCCCGGCGATCATTTGATGATCGGCGGCGTTAAGCTGCCGTTTGAACACGGCTTTGTGGCCCACTCCGACGGCGATGTGCTGCTTCACGCGATTAGTGATGCACTGTTGGGCGCCTGTGCGCTGGGCGATATTGGCCGCCACTTCCCCGATACTGACCCGGCGTGGGCGGGGGCTGATAGTCGCGAGCTGCTGCGTCATGTAGTCACGCTGACTCAAGGTCAAGGCTATGGGGTGGTCAATATCGACGCCACGCTAATGGCTCAAGCACCTAAAATGGCACCGCATATCGAGGCAATGCGAGAAGTCATTGCTGCCGATCTAGGCGTCGCGCTTGGTCAAGTCAACGTTAAAGCCACCACCACCGAACGATTAGGTTTCACCGGGCGCGGTGAAGGTATCGCCGCGGAGGCGGTGGTACTGCTTAACCGTGCTGAGGCGCTTAATGATTAATATGCCTGAGTGGCAGCGCTGTCTCGATGCTCAATTTGGCTCTCCCAAACCGGGCCAGTACCGTGCCCAGCCGGAAGATTTTTGGGTCGATGAGCAGCTGGATTTCAGCCCTGAAGCACACGGGGAACATTTGTGGCTGCGAGTTGAAAAGCGCAATCAAACCACGTTAGATGTCGTCAATACATTAAGTCGGCTTTGTGGCGTAACGCCCCGTGATATTGGTTACTCCGGCATGAAAGACCGCATTGCCGTCACGCGCCAGTGGCTGAGCGTGCATCTGCCCGGCCGCGACGCGCCCACGGAGCTTGAGCAGTCGCTTAATGCGCTGGGGATCACTGTCGTTGAGCAGGCGCGCCACCCACGTAAGCTGAAGCGTGGCGTTCACCGCACTAACCGTTTTGTATTGCGCCTTAGCGGTGAGGCCATTGAAAGCGAAGATTTTGTCAGCCGCTGGGAAGCCCTTTGTCAGCATGGCGTGCCTAACTATTTTGGCCCCCAGCGCTTTGGGCCCGAAGGACGTAATCTTCAGCGTGCCGAAGCATTACTTAACCGAGGTTGGCGAAAACGCGACGATCGCCAGGGTATGATGCTCTCCACTGCGCGCAGTTTTTTGTTTAACGAACTGCTCAGCGCGCGCATTGCGGATGGCACCTGGTCGCAGCCGCTGGCGGGAGACACGTTGATTCTGGACGGCACCCAAAGTGTGTTTCGTATCGACGCCTCCGACCATACGCTTCAGGCCCGCGCCGCTGAACTGGATGTGCATCCCACTGGGGTGCTTTGGGGCGTTGGTGAAGCTGACCAGGGCGACGCCGCTGGCTATGAAGCCCGTTTGCTGGAGCACTACCCTGGGCTATGCAGTGGCTTACAACGCAGCGGAGTAAAGCAGGCACGCCGTGCACTTCGTATGCGGCTGCTGGAACCCCAGTATGCTTGGGAGTCAGGTGCTGTCCGGCTTTCGTTTTCGCTGCCGCGGGGCAGCTTTGCCACCGCTGTGCTGGGTGAGCTGATGTTAGCGAACTGATTTAGCTATTAGATTTGAGATTAGCATACAGAAAAGTTAGTAAAAGAGAGGGACATGAGCGGCCGCGTTTCGTGCATATGCTTTTGCGCTCACGTCTCTTGTGGCTATCACTCTTGGCTTACGACTCTTGTGCTTATAACTTTTGTGGTTAAGAACAGGGAGACCCACTATGCGGCGACTGCTGCTTTCCAATGATGATGGTGTGTACGCGCCCGGACTGCGTGCGCTGCACGATGCGCTGTTGGCCCATGCCAATATTCGCGTAGTGGCGCCTGATCGAGACCGCAGTGGTGCTAGCAACTCGCTTACTCTGTCACGGCCTCTCTCGTTGACGCCTCTGGATAACGGCTTTTATAGCGTCGATGGTACTCCCGCGGACTGCGTTTATTTGGGCGTTCACGGCGTATGGGATGAAAAACCCGATTTAGTCATCTCCGGCATCAATCACGGCAGTAATCTGGGCGATGACGTGCTCTATTCAGGCACTGTCGCGGCGGCGATGGAGGGGCGTAATTTAGGTATGACGGCGATTGCCATGTCGCTGTGTGGCGAGCGTCATTTCGCCACCGCTGCCAGGGTCGCTGCCACCTTGATTGGTGCTGCTGATCAGCTCTCTCTGCCGCCGAGAACGCTGCTGAATGTCAATGTGCCCGATGTGCCCTGGGAGGAGGTTAAAGGCGTAAAAGTGACTCGCTTAGGCTATCGTGGGCCAGCCGAGAAACCGTTAGCGGTAAAAGACCCGCGGGGGCGTACGCGCTACTGGATTGCGCCGGTAGCGGCCAATGCCGATGACGGTGATGATACCGATTTTGCTGCCGTCGAGGCGGGCTATGTGTCGATTACTCCCTTACAAACAGACCTAACGCGGCACCCCGCGCTTAACGATGTGCAGGAATGGTTGGATGTTTTTGCCTGATATCTCTCCAGGAGAGCTGCGCGGTCGCGGCATGACCTCCCAGCGTACTCGTGACCGCATGGTCGAGCGCCTCATGCAGCAGGGCATCAGCGATGCCCGGGTGCTGGAAGTCATGGCCAGAGAGCCGCGTCATCTATTTGTTGATGAAGCGCTGGCCCATCGCGCTTACGAAGATACCGCGCTACCGATTGGCTTTAGCCAAACGCTGTCGCAGCCGTTCATCGTGGCGCGCATGACGGAGCTTGTGTTGCGCGCCGAGCCGCGCAGGGTATTGGAACTGGGGACAGGGTCTGGCTATCAGACGTTAATACTGTCGCGCTTGGTCGAAGGGCTCTACTCCATTGAGCGCATCAGTGCGCTACACGAGCGTGCGGCGGAGAGGTTAAGACGGCTAGCAGCACCTGTCAGACTGGCGGTGGCGGACGGCGGCTATGGTTGGCCAGACGTTGCGCCGTTTGACGTTATTTTGCTAACCGCCTGTGCCCAGACGCTACCCACACCGCTACTAGAGCAATTGAGCCACGACGGGGTGCTGATTGCTCCGTTGGAAGAGCCCGATGGCAACCAGTGGCTTACTCAGGTAAAGCGCATTGGCAGTGCCTTTGAAAAACGTCGGCTTGAGCCCGTGCGTTTTGTACCCTTACTGCAAGGAGTAGTGGATTGAAGCGGCAACCCTTGGGAATATTTTTACGAGGCGCAGGGATGGGCGCCGCCGACGCAGTGCCTGGCGTGTCGGGAGGAACGATTGCATTTATTAGCGGTATCTATGAAGAGCTGATCAATACGATCAAACAGTTTGGCCCCGGTGCCATCGGCGCTTGGCACCGCGGTGGCTGGCGGGCTCTTAGCAACCATTTGAATCTCGCCTTTCTGGTGCCGCTATTGGCGGGGGTTGCGGTTAGCCTGTTTAGCGTAGCGCATTTAGCGCTCTGGTTGATGGAAGCGCACCCGTTGCTGCTGGATGGCTTCTTTTTTGGCCTGGTGGCAGCCTCTGCTCTGGTGGTCGGGCAGGCGAGTAGCGGCTGGAAGCTTTGGTATCTATTGCCGCTACTGGTGGGGCTAGTGCTCGCCCAGGCGTTACCGGGCATGATGCCGCTGGTGTTATTAATTGGTAATGAAGCGCTGGTAGTCATGGTGGCAGGCTGCATCGCGATTAGCGCCATGCTGTTACCGGGCGTGTCAGGTAGCTTTCTATTGCTGACTATGGGCCTCTACGGCACCATTATGGGTGCAATTCGCAGTTTGGATCTGGGCATTATTGTGTTGTTTGGCATGGGCTGTATGGTGGGCTTAGCGCTGTTTTCACGACTTCTGTCCTGGCTGTTACGGCGTCACCATACCCCAACGATGCAACTGCTATTGGGGTTTATTGCCGGTTCGCTGCCGGTTCTCTGGCCATGGCGCGAGCTGTTACGCTACCAAATCGGGCCAGAAGGGCAAATGATTCCTCTGGAGTACCGCTATTTATTGCCCGCTGACTATGCCGTATTGACCGGCGCTTCGGCACAAGTGGCCGGTGTTGTTGCGCTAATGGCCGTGGGTGCCCTCATTGTCGTGTTACTCAACCGACATGCAGATCGTCGGCCAATCGATACCCAGCTTGGCGCTGAAAAGGAGTAGGTTTGAATGCGTAAAGGTCATATACCTAAAGTACTCATGATGTCGGCGCTGGCATTAGCCATTGCTGGCTGTGCCAGCCAGCAAGGCGGAAGCCCCCAGGTGCGCGATTTAAGCCAAGCACGCCAGGCGGTGGAAAACTCGCCCCAGTACACGGTGAAAGCGGGTGATACTCTGTATGGCATTGCTTGGCAGCACAATTTGGATTATCGCCAGCTCGCGGCAATCAATAACATTGATCCGCCCTACCAAATTCGGCCAGGGCAAACGATTGCCCTGCGTGAAGGCGCTGGGTCGGCATCAACGGCCAGTAACCAGCCCACGACGAATACCTCAAGTGGCGCCGTGGCGACCGGGTTGAGCCCGCAGACGGCTTCCGTAGCGAGTGATGACCAGGAGTTGGATTGGTTGCTGCCCGATGAATCCGCGATTCAGCGTAATCAGCGCCTCACGGCAGAACGCAATGCCGCAGAGCAAGAAGCTGATGAACTGTCCTCAACACCTCAGCCTGAAGTGGTCGCGGCGGCTGATCCTGAGCCCGCCGAGCAGCCTGAACCTCAGCCATCATCAGAACCCGAACAAACTGAGCCCGAACAAGCGCCGGCACCGGAGCCCGAAGCTGAACCCGAACCACAGCCTGAAGCCGCTCCTGCCACACAAAGTGCCAGCGTAGACCGCTCATCGCGTACCTATACGCCCGCCGAAACCATTGCTTGGCAGTGGCCTGCAGATGGCAATGTGGTTGGTGCATTTGGACAGGGTGATAGCATCACTGCCGGGATTGATATCGCCGGTGAAAAGGGGCAACCTGTTAAAGCGGCAGGCCCCGGCATCGTGGTCTATGCGGGCAGCGGCGTCAGGGGTTACGGCAACCTCATCCTTCTCAAGCACAACGATCAATTCCTAAGTGCGTATGCCCATAACGACAGCTTGCGGGTCAAGGAAAATGACGTGGTCGAGGCCGGTGAGGTCATTGCCACAATGGGGGATAGCGATGCAGAAAACGTCAGATTACACTTTGAGGTTCGCCGTGACGGGCAGCCGCAAGATCCCATGGACTTTCTGCCCTCCCGCTAAGGCACCCACCGGGAGAGTGAGCCGTCAGCATTTAACATGGACGTTGCCCGAATCGCTGCATTCGAGCGTCACATAACAATATGGTGTGCGTCCTAGAGCGCACCCCTTTGACTTTCTAAATGGCGGGTAGGCGACAAACGAGGGGTAAAGCCATGAGTATGTTGGAGAAAGATCTACAGGAGGTTGACCTGGATGCTGCTGAGGAGGCGCTTGATGATACTGATGATGTCACGGTAGAAGAAGACGCTTTCGAGAAAGCACTAGGGCGCGAGGATCGTCAATCGACCCAAAGCTTGGATGCGACGCAAATCTACCTCAACGAAATCGGCTTTTCGCCACTGCTAACACCAGAAGAAGAAGTTTACTACGGCCGCCTGGCGCGTAAGGGTGACCCTCTAGGGCGCTCGCGGATGATTGAGTCCAACCTGCGGCTTGTGGTGAAGATTGCCCGCCGCTACCTTAACCGTGGCTTGACGCTGCTGGATTTGATCGAAGAGGGCAATTTGGGCCTGATTCGTGCTGTGGAGAAGTTTGACCCGGAGCGTGGCTTCCGTTTCTCGACCTACGCCACTTGGTGGATTCGTCAGACCATCGAGCGGGCGCTAATGAATCAGACGCGGACGATACGCCTGCCCATTCATGTGGTCAAAGAGCTCAATATTTACCTGCGGGCGGCGCGGGAATTAACCCAGAAGTTCGACCACGAAGCCACTGCCGAAGAGATCGCCGATCACCTTGATAAACCGGTTGATGTGGTCAAAAAGATGCTTGGCCTTAATGAGCGAGTGTCGTCGGTCGATTACCCCATGGGGGGCGAGAGCGATAAGCCGCTGATCGATACGCTGGCGGACGATGAAGTTCAGGGCCCTGAAGCACGCTTGGTGGATGGTGACGTCAAGGAGCATGTGGATTTGTGGTTAGACGAGCTGAGCGAAAAACAGCGCGAGGTAGTGGTGCGCCGTTTTGGCTTGCGAGGCCACGAGTCGGCCACCCTGGAAGAAGTGGGCGCTGAAATTGGCTTAACCCGTGAGCGGGTGCGCCAGATCCAGGTCGAAGCGCTCAAGAAACTACGCCGTGCATTGGAAAAACAGGGCCTTTCTTTAGAGGCGCTGTTTGAAACCTGAGTGACGAACAGGTCTGGAAAATGACGGCTGGTTAAACCGCCTAGTATCCGGGCGAAGGGGAGGTTGAAGCGAGGGTCTTTTGTCATGGATGACAAAAGTAGCGCCCAGGGAAGGGTTCACAGCGCCCTCGCGGAAACCTCCCCTGAGCACCGATGCTACCTACTATAATCCTGGCTTAGCTAGGCACCTATTTGATGTTTTTCCTCTATAAACTTTGTAAGTGAGTCACCTCATGCGCCCCCTTGTGGCCGATATTGATCTGGACGCGCTGCGTCACAACTATCAATTGGCGTGCCGCTGCGCGCCGCAAAGCCGCTCAGTGGCAGTTATCAAAGCCGATGGGTATGGGCATGGCGCGCTGGCCTGCGCTCAGGCGCTGGAAGGCCAGGCTCCCGCGTTTGCCGTTGCCTGTATCGAAGAGGCGCTTACCCTGCGCCAGGGCGGCATTACCCAACCCATCATCCTGTTGGAAGGTATCTTCAGCGCCGACGAGCTGGAGCTGGTGGATTCCCACGGCTTCTGGATTGCGGTACACAGCCAATGGCAGGTTGATGCTTTGTTAGCCGCTTCACCTAAAAAGCCAATTCCTGTCTGGTTGAAAGTTGACTCCGGCATGCACCGCCTGGGCTTTGCCATCGACGAGGCCGCCGCTATCTGGCGTCAGCTAAGTGCCGCGCCAAGCGTGGCCTCGCTCCACCTTATGAGTCATTTTGCCAGCGCCGATTCCCGCGATAACCGCTATTTCAACCAGCAAATGACCCGGCTGCAAGGTCTTGCTAGCGAGCTAGAAGCGCCGCTGTGCCTGGCCAACTCACCGGCTACCCTGGCGTGGCCGGTGGCCCATGGTGACTGGAACCGGCCAGGTGTGATGCTCTACGGCAGCGACCCCTTGGAAGTTGCCAACGAAATCACTCAGCAACTGCAGCCGGTGATGACCCTACGCTCGGAAATAATTGCCCTGAGGGAGCTGGAAGAGGGCGAGCCCGTGGGCTATAGCGGGCGCTGGCGCGCACCGCGGCGTTCACGCATTGCCGTGGTCGCCTGCGGCTACGGTGATGGCTATGACCGTCATGCCCGCGATGGCACGCCGGTACTGGTCAACGGCCAGCGCTGTGCGATTGCCGGAAAAGTCTCCATGGATATGTTGACCGTTGATGTGACGGACGTACCCGACGCCGCGATTGGCAGCGACGTTGTATTGTGGGGCAGGGCCAGCAACGGCGAGGTGCTGTCGGTGGATGAAGTGGCCCGCTACTGCGATACCATCAGCTATACGCTGCTAACAGGGGTACTGCCTCGGGCGCCGCGGCGTTATCATGGGCGTTCTGCTTAAACGGTTGTTTGCATGTCGAAATCACGTTACCCGCGCTCATTCGCCCACCCGCGTTACTGGCCCACATGGCTGGCTATTGGTGCCATGTATATCGCTGCCTGGTTGCCTTGGCGACTAAAAATGGCCATTGGCAAAGGGCTTGGACTGCTCGCCTGGCGCTTTGCCAAACGGCGGCGCCATATTACCGCAACCAATATAGCGCTCTGTTTTCCCGAAAAGAGTCCCCAGCAACAGTATCAGCTCGTTAAAGATACCTTTATTGCCAATGGCATTGGTCTGATTGAAACCGCAACCGGCTGGTGTCGCGATGGCGAAAGCCTACGCCACCGGGTCGCTTACATCGGCGAAGAGCATATGGCCCGCGCCGAGGCCCGGCGTAAAGGCGTGATCATTGTGGGGGTTCACTTCTCTTCCCTCGATTTAGGGGGTGCCCTGCACGCGCTGTTTTTCTCTGCCGATGCGGTCTATCGACCGCATAATAACCCGCTGTTTGAGCGTTTTATGACCCGCGCCCGCGGGCGCAATTTTGGTGTTGCCCTCGACCGTTATGACTTGCGTGGCGCGGTGCGTCAGCTCAAGGATGGACGTATGGTGTGGTACTCACCGGATCAGGATTTTGGCCGCGATGTGAGCGTATTTGCGCCGCTATTTGGTCAGCAGGCCGCGACTATTCGCTTAACGGCCAAGCTTGCGCGTATGACCGGCGCGTCAGTGGTGCCGATGATGTTTCACCGCAACCCGGATAACGCCACCTATACCATTGAAAGCCTGCCTGCCCTGGAAGGTTTTCCCAGCGGCGATGAAGTTGCCGATGCCACACGAATCAACCAGTTTATTGAACTGGCCATTCGCAAGCATCCCGAGCAGTACCTCTGGCTACACCGACGTTTTAAGACTCGCCCTGAAGGCGAGCCAAGCGTTTATTAAACGGCGATAGCTCTTCCTGTCATCGCGAGCGAAGCGCGGCGATCTCGACTTGAGTGCCCACCGTAGGTAGAGATTGCTTCGTCGCAGGCTCCTCGCAATGACAGATAAGCCAGGCTCCTAATGCCCTTCCTGTCATCGCGAGCGAAGCGCGGCGATCTCGACTTGAGTGCCCACCGTAGGTAGAGATTGCTTCGTCGCAGGCTCCTCGCAATGACAGATAAGCCAGGCTCCTAATGCCCTTCCTGTCATCGCGAGCGAAGCGCGGCGATCTCGACTTGAGTGCCCACCGTAGGTAGAGATTGCTTCGTCGCAGGCTCCTCGCAATGACAGATAAGCCAGGCTCCTAATGCCCTTCCTGTCATCGCGAGCGAAGCGCGGCGATCTCGACTTGAGTGCCCACCGTAGGTAGAGATTGCTTCGTCGCAGGCTCCTCGCAATGACAGATAAGCCAGGCTCCTAATGCCCTTCCTGTCATCGCGAGCGAAGCGCGGCGATCTCGACTTGAGTGCCCACCGTAGGTAGAGATTGCTTCGTCGCAGGCTCCTCGCAATGACAGATAAGCCAGGCTCCTAATGCCCTTCCTGTCATCGCGAGCGAAGCGCGGCGATCTCGGCTTGAGTGCCCACCGTAGGTAGAGATTGCTTCGTCGCAGGCTCCTCGCAATGACAGATAAGCCAGGCTCCTAATGCCCTTCCTGTCATCGCGAGCGAAGCGCGGCGATCTCGACTTGAGTGCCACCGCGGGTAGAGATTGCTTCGTCGCAGGCTCCTCGCAATGACATATAAGCCAGGCTCCTAATGCCCTTCCTGTCATCGCGAGCGAAGCGCGGCGATCTCGGCTTGAGTGCCCACCGTGGGTAGAGATTGCTTCGTCGCAGGCTCCTCGCAATGACACATAAGTCAGGCTCCTAATGCCCTTCCTGTCATCGCGAGCGAAGCGCGGCGATCTCGGCTTGAGTGCCCACCGTAGGTAGAGATTGCTTCGTCGCAGGCTCCTCGCAATGACATATAAGCTAGTATATTTAGTTGATATGAAAAAAAGCCAGCGTTCGCTGGCTTTTTGGTGTTCTGGTGCTGCGTTGAGTCCAGTTTGGGGGCTTAATCCAGATTGCGGGAGTAGAAAATTTCCAGCATCTCTTTACGCAAACGGCCCTCGATATCCCGGGCTTCTTCAAAGGTAATATCGCGACGCGACGTGCCGAACAGGTAGTTATCCAGTTCGAAGTCTTTGAGCAGCATCTTGGTGTGGAACATGTTCTCCTGATACACGTTGACGTCCATCATCTGATACGCATTCTTGGTGTCTTCAGCGAGGTAGTCTTGAATGGAAGTAATACCGTGATCGATAAACAGTTTTTTGCCATCCACATCGCGAGTAAAGCCACGCACCCGGTAATCCATGGTGACGATATCGGAGTCGAAGCTGTGGATCAGGTAGTTCAGCGCTTTTAATGGGCTGATATGACCACAGGTGGAGACATCAATATCCAGGCGGAAGGTGCTAATACCGTTGTCGGGGTGCGACTCGGGGTAGCTGTGCACCGTCACGTGGCTTTTATCCAGGTGGCCAACCACCGTCTCCGGTAGCGGGCCGGGACCTGGCTCAATTTGCTCAGGCGCCGCCTCATCAAGCTCATGTTCGGCAATCAAAATCGTCACGCTCGCGCCGTGGGGCTCGTAGTCCTGGCGGGCGATATTGAGCACATGGGCGCCGATGATATTGGTGACGTCTTTAAGAATCTGCGTCAAACGTTCGGCGTTATACAGCTCATCGATATAGTCGATGTAAGCCGCCGTCTGCTCTTCGGTTTTGGCATAACAGATATCGTAAATGTTGAAGCTCAGCGAGCTGGTCAGGTTGTTAAACCCGTGGAGTCGGAGATTGTCTGTCACGTCCGAGCCTCCTCCATAATCTCAAAGGAATGGGTGATCTCAACGCCGCCGTTAACGAGCATGATCGAGGCACTGCAGTATTTTTCAGCGGAGAGCTCAACCGCGCGGGCCACCTGCTTCTCTTTCAGCGCGCGACCGGTCACCACGAAATGGACGTGGATCTTGGTAAAAACGGCGGGCACTTCATCGGCGCGTTCGGCGTCTAGCTCAGCAACGCAGTCGGTCACATTGGCACGCGCTTTATCAAGAATATTCAAGATATCAAAAGCGGTGCAGCTGCCCATGCCCATTAGCAGCATTTCCATTGGGCGAGGCCCTGTGTTGCGACCACCGTGGTCGGGCGGGCCGTCGATCACAACGCTGTGCCCGCTACCGGATTCCGCCACGAATTGGCGGCCTTCTGTCCATTTTACCCGTGCTTTCACGTTGCTCTCCTCATCTAGGCGACGAAAGGTAAGTCGCGCAGCATAACATTTCTTGGCCTGCGCGCCTCTTCTCAGCGCCGCTGTTGAACATTGCTAATGTTCGGCATGCGCCAGCCACTCTCATAAATAGCTGTTTTACCTGTCACACTCGGATTGTAAAGATACACCCAGGCGAGACCAAAACAGGTGGTTATCTGCTGGCGGTCATACTCACCCTCTGACGGCGCATCGATGCGGTAGTCCTCTAGCCAGTCTAGCTGGGCCAGATGGTCAATACTGATCTGATAGACTTCAATCGTCACCCCTTTTGACAGCTGCCATTTGGCACCGGGGTAGGGGCCAATATCGTAAAGCGTGAGCGCTTTAGTAACGTCGCTCCCGAGCAGAGTGGCTCCGTTTAGCCAGTGGGCATTGTTGAAACCTTGCTTGAGCGTGCCGTAGACCGCTACCCGTGGAGTGTTGGCGATTGCCTCACGTAAGTGGTGCGGATGCATAGGCTAACCCCTTTCGCTCTGTAGCTGGCGTTCCAGCGCCGCCAGTCGTTCAGGGGTTCCAACGTCGACCCAATGCCCCTTATAGTGCTCGCCGCTTACCTGGTTGTTATCGATAGCAGTTCTCAGCAGTGGCGCCAAGGCAAAAGCGCCCTGGGGGTGCCCGGCGAGCAGCCCAGGGTGAATCACGCTGATACCTGAGTAGGTCAAACGCTCAGTGCTGGTTTGATTCACGCGCCCTCCTGCTAGTCCAAAATCCCCACTGGCGTGATGAGAAGGGTTTTCCACCAGCATCAGGTGAGCCAGATCATTGCCTTGCAGCGCGTGCTGGGTGGGGAGCGCTGCGCACCAAACATCGCCGTTAATCAACAGAAACGGCGCCTCGCCAAGCATCGGCAGCGCTTGCTGAATACCGCCTCCGGTTTCCAACGGTTCGGTTTCGCGACTCCAGTGAATGTGCAGTCCATAGGCGTCACCATCGCCGAGCGCTGCGATAATCTGCTCTGCACGGTAGCTGACATTGATGACGACCTCATGAATACCTGCCTGGCGAAGACGAGCCAGGTGGTGCACGATTAGCGGCTTGCCCGCCACGGGCAGCAGCGGCTTGGGGCAGTGGTCGGTGAGCGGACGCATTCGCTTGCCTAGGCCTGCGGCTAAAATCATCGCTTTCATGACGGTATTTCCGCTAGTCGTTTCATAATGGCAGGTCTTAAGGTGAGTTGGAGCCACTCAGCGAACTCAGCCTGTTCGGTCAGAAACGAAAAGCTATCTTCCAGATGATCCAGAAAGTGGGGTAAGCGCTCGAGATAGCCACTTTTTTGATCGCGCAGGGTTAAGCGGCAGAAAATCCCCAGCACTTTTAGTGAGCGCTGGGCAGCCATCGCGTGGCACTGGAGCAGAAAAGTGGCAAAATCGACACTGCTGGGCAGTCGACCATCATGGCGGGCCTGGTGATAAAAAGCCTCGACAAAGCCAGCGAACTGCTCATTGCTAAAGCGGCAGTATCGCCCCCGTAACAGCGAGATCACATCGTAGCTGAGCGGGCCAGCCACGGCGTCCTGAAAGTCGATCATAAACAGACGCTGATCGTGCAGCATCAGGTTCATGGCATCAAAATCACGGTGCACAGTCACTACCGGCTGCGCTAAGGCATGCTGGATAAGCTGTTCACGAACAACGTGCCAGCTCTCTGGCGATGGCAGCGTTAACCAAGCGCTGAGACACCACTCGGGAAACAGGTCGAGTTCGCGGCCCAACAACGCCGTATCATACACGGGCAGCGAGTCAGGGCCTGCGCGATTTTGCAGCTCGGCGATCAGCGTGAGAGCCTGCTGATGGTAAGCCTGTATGCTAGCGTCGTCGCTAAACAAACACTGTAGGGGGGTGTTACCCAAGTCTTCAAGCAGCAGAAAGCCGTCCGCCAGGTTGGTGGCGTGCACCTTGGGTACCGGCAGTCCGGCGCTTCGCCAGCGCTTGGCAATGGTTACAAACGGCTGGGAGTCCTCTTGCTCAGGCGGGGCATCCATGACCACCTGGGTGGTGCCGTCGGGTAGTGTTAGGCGAAAATAGCGCCGAAAACTCGCATCGCCCACGGCGGATGAAAGCGAAATATCGGTCTCAGAGAGACCGTTTTGTTGGGCGGCCCACATGGTGAGGGCGTTAATCCGATATGAGGACATGCAAGCTCCTTGCTGGTCGGGCATCATGCGGGCTGTATAATACCGATTCTGGATGCCAAGGATAACGAACATGGGCAAGCGATTTTCGCGCACGTTGCCGGTTGCGCATACGCTGATGGGCAGTTTGCTTGCTGGCGCCTCGTTTACAGCGGTGGCTCAGGGTCAAACCATGTCCGCTGAAGCGTTGGATTGGCAACCCTGGGGGGAAGAGGAAGCGGCTAACCAACTGTGCCGGGGCCGCTATGTAATGCCCAGCTACCGCTTGCCAGCGGAAGATAACCCGGAAACCGTCTCGTTGGAGGCCCGGGAAGTCGATTACGCTGCCGATGGCGAAGCATTGCTACGCGGCGATGTGGTACTGCGCCGCGGCAATGAAGAAGTGGAAGCGGAGCGTATCTTTTTACCCGCTGACCGTCAGCAGGTCGACGCAGAAGGTAATATCGCCATCCGCGATGGGCGCGCTTTGGTGCGTGGCGAACAGGCGATGCTCCGGCTAAACGAAGATCGGGCCACCCTGGGTGACAGCCACTATGTGCTCTACGAGCAGCATCTGCGCGGTCAGGCTAGTCAGCTAGAGCAGACTGGGGAGGGCGAGTACCGCCTGCAAGACGCAAGCTTCACCACCTGTGATCCAGGCGCCAATAGCTGGCAACTGGTCAGCAGCGATATTCGTTTGAACCAAGCCGAAGGCTTTGGCACAGCGCGTCATGCGCGCCTGGAAGTGAAAGATGTGCCGGTATTTTACTGGCCATGGCTGCGCTTTCCCATCGACGATCGCCGCCATACAGGCTTGCTGTCTCCGTCGATTGGCTTTTCAACGGACGGTTTTGACTACGCCCAGCCGTTTTATTGGAATATTGCCGCAAACCACGATGCGACGATCACGCCGCGCTGGATGAGTGACCGCGGGCTGTTGATGAACGGTGAATACCGCTACCTGTTTGAGGAGAGCTCGGGCATCGTTGAAGGCGGCTATTTAAACAGTGATAACGGTGGCTCTGGCGGCGGAGAAAATCGCTTTGAGGGTGATGATCGCTGGTATGTGGATGCCCGCCATGCGGGGCGGGTAAATGAGCGCAGTAATTATCGGCTGCGCTACGGGGCCGCCAGCGACGGTCGCTATTTCGATGACTTCGGCGGTGAGTTTGGCGAGAGCGAGCGCGCCAGTATGGAGCGTTTGGCCCAGGTCGATTACCGCGGCCAGCGCTGGCAGTTGGATGCCCGCGCCCAGGGTTTCCAGCGCTTGGAAGACCCGCTTAGCGATAGCGATAAACCTTTTTATCAACTGCCGAGCCTGAGCGCGAATGCCAACTGGCAGTTCGACAACGGGCTATATACCCAGTGGCGATCAAACGCGACCTATTTTTGGCGCGACGTGGATGAGCGCCGCGTGCCGGAGCGCGAAGCGGCCACCGGTAGCCGTTTGCACCTAATGCCTGCGGTTGGCTGGCGTTTCGAGCGCCCTTGGGGCTATCTGGAGCCGCGTACCGAGCTATGGAACACTGCTTACGAGCTGGATTACGGCGAGCGCGACACACAGCGTAGCGACTCACCCAGCCGCAGTGTTGCGCTGACCTCCATCGACAGTGGGCTCGTCTTTGAGCGTGAACTCGCCCTGGGGGGGCGGGACTACCGCCAAACCCTGGAGCCACGTCTTAACTACGCTTATGTGCCGCGTACCGATCAGAGCGAACTGCCTGACTTTGACAGTCGCGAACGCGCTTTCTCCTGGGATCAGCTTTGGTCAGCCCAGCGCTTTTCCGGCACTGACCGCGTTGGCGATCTCAACCGGCTTTCTTACGGCGTGCAGTCACGCTTATTGGAAGATGCCTCCGGTCGTGACCGGCTCTCGTTCGGGGTAGGTCAGAGCGTTTACTTTGATGACCGCCGTATCGATAGCGAGGGCGACGCCGATACGCTGCCGGATCGGCCGGAAGACAACCCAAGCGTCAATCCGGAAAGCCGCTATCAGGCTACGCGGGATCGTTCGCCTTTGGTCACCCGCCTTGACTGGCAGATTAATGATCGCTGGAGCAGCGGAGCAGAATGGCTCTACGATGACCACCGGGAACGCACCGAACGATCAAGTGTTGATGTTAGTTACCGGCATCCCGAAGGGCACGTAGTGAACCTTGGCTACCGTTGGGAGATCGAAGGGTTCGATCCAGGCGTATTGCCGGGCGATAACGGCTTTCGCGACTATGACCGCGAAGAGTGGGATCTCTCATTTGCCTGGAAAGCCAGCACCAACATTGATTTGATTGGCCGCTACCTGCACGATCAAACCAATGAACGCTCACTGGAGCAATTGGCAGGCGTGCAGTGGAACAACTGCTGTTACGGTCTGCAGTTGGTGTGGCGCGAATGGGTAGATGACAATGACACCGCACCCATTAATGATGACTTTAATGATCGCGGGCTATTTTTACGCTTCGTATTCCGTGGCTTAGGCGGCGTTGGCCAGGATGCGGATAGCTATTTTGAACAGACCATTCCTGGCTATCGTCCGACTGCTCTGTAAATGACTTCCATCGAATGGCTAATGAAGCTAATTAAAGAGACGTTTGTTATGAAAATGAGAAAGCCCCTGCTAGGCCGTATGAAACAGCTCTCTGCGGGTAGCCTGCTCGCTCTGTGTGTAGGTGCAGGCCTTGCGCTGGCCCCGCTTGCACTGCAGGCGCAAAACTTCCAATCCACCCAGCGCCAGGCGTTAGACAGTGTGGTGGCGGTGGTTAACAACAATGTGATTATGCGCAGCGAGCTTAATGACCGTATGGCGCAAATTGAGCAGCAGGCGCAAGCCCAGGGCGGCAACCTTCCGCCGCGCTCCCAGTTGGAGCGGCAGGTGCTTGAGCGCATGGTAATGGAAGAGATTCAACTGCAGATGGCGAAAGATGCCAATTTGAGCATTGATGACACCGAGCTAAACAGACAGGTTCGCTCGATTGCTGAATCCAACGGCATGACGCTGGATGAGTTTGCCGATGCCGTGGAAGCCGACGGCATGACGCTGGCCAGCGTGCGTGAAGACATTCGCCGCGAAATGTTGATGCGCCAAGTGCAGCAGCGTCAAATCAGTAACCGCGTATCGGTCAGTGACCGTGACGTCGAGCGCTTTCTAAATCAGCAGCCCGGACAGTCCAGCGAGCAGAACTTTATTGAAGAGGCGCGTGCCCGCCACGTGCTGATTGCCCTGACCCCTAATCGCGATGAAAACCAGGCCCGCGCACGCGCGGAAGAGGTGCGTCAGCGTTTGGCGCAGGGCGAGGATTTTGCCTCAGTAGCCCGTGAGATGAGTGACGACAGCGGAACGGCCCTCAATGGCGGCGAACTGGGCTGGGTGCGCCCAGGGCAGACCGTTCCCGCCTTTGAAGAGGCGATGCGTGGGCTGGACGTTAACCAGATATCCCAGCCGGTACGTTCTCAGTTTGGCTATCACGTGATTGAAGTAGAGGAGCGTCGTCGTCAAAACGTTACCCAAGAGAGCCAGCGCGAGCAGGTGCGTCAAGCGATCTTCCAGCGTCGCGCTAACGAAGAGTTAGAGACCTGGCAGCAAGAGGTGCGCTCTCAGGCCTTTGTTGATATTCGACTCTAATGGTAGCGATGACTCTACCTTCCGATAGCGAGCTGCCCGTGGTAGTGACCACCGGCGAGCCAGCGGGTATTGGCCCTGAGCTAATGCTGATGCTGGCGGCCCAGGGTAGCCTTCCCGCGCATACAGTGGCGATTGGCGACCCGGATATGCTGCGCCAGCGTGCAGCCGCGCTGAGGCTCAAGGTCACGGTGGTAGAGTGTTCGCCCGGTGAGTACCCAAGTGGCACCCATGGTTTGCCGGTCTGGCCGGTTGCGTTGAACGAACCGGCCACGCCGGGTGTTCTTAATCCGGCCAATGCTGACTATGTGTTGGCGACCTTGGCGCTGGCGGTGGATGCCTGCCAAAAAGGGCAGGCGGCCGCCATGGTGACGGCGCCACTCCATAAAGGCGTGATCATCGACGGCGGCCATCCAAGCTTTACCGGACACACCGAGTGGTTGCGCGATGCTTGCGGTGTCGAGGAGGTGGTGATGATGCTCGCCACCGACATGGCGCTGCATGCGGCGTCACCAAGCTGGCAAGGGGGTGGCGACCTGCGTGTGGCGCTGGTGACCACTCACTTGCCATTGCGCAACGTCGCCGACGCTATCACCTTTGAGCGTGTAACTCGTATCAGCCGCTTGCTGGCGGCCGATTTGCAGCGCCAGTTTGGGATTGCCCAGCCACGCATTGCGGTGTGCGGCTTAAATCCTCATGCTGGTGAAGATGGTCACCTGGGGCGCGAAGAGCTGGATGTGATTATTCCCGCCCTTGATGCGCTACGCGCTGAGGGAGTGGATATCCTTGGCCCGCTGCCTGCCGATACGCTGTTTACACCCAGGCATTTGGCGGGTGTCGATGCAGTGCTGGCGATGTACCACGACCAGGGCTTGGCAGTGTTAAAATACGCTGGCTTTGGTCAGGCCGCTAACATTACTCTGGGCTTGCCATTTGTACGCACTTCGGTCGACCATGGCACCGCACTGGATCTGGCAGGCAAAGGCGTGGCAGGCCCCGGCAGCCTAAACGTCGCTATCACCCTTGCGCGCCGTCTAGCCGCGCAGCGGCTGTCTGCTACTGAAATTTAATCCGGCGCCAGGGTAGGTTGCAGCGAGGGTCTTTTTCCAGGGATGGAAAAAGTAGCGCCCAAGGACGGGTTCACAGCGCCCTCGCGGAAACCTACCCTGGTACTGATGCGAGCAGACAACCCGTTGCAACAGTGCTGGCTGCTACCTACTACCTACTTCCGATTGAATCCGCACTCCAAGGAACACCGTTTGATGTCTACTGTGCCCCAACACCGCGCTCGTAAACGCTTTGGTCAGAATTTTTTACGCGACCTTGGCATTATTTCGCGGATCGTTCGCGCCGTTGGCCCGCGTTCGACGGATCGCCTGGTCGAAATTGGCCCAGGCCAGGGAGCGCTGACCGAGCCGCTGCTGGAAGCCGCGGGGCACTTGGAAGTGATCGAGCTCGACCGCGACCTGATTCCCGGCCTGCGGGTGCAGTTCTTCAACTACCCCGAGTTTGTGATTCATGAAGGCGATGCGCTGAAGTTTGATTTTGCCGCGTTGAAAGGCGATGGGCCCGCGCTGCGCGTGGTGGGCAACTTGCCCTATAACATCTCCACGCCGTTGATCATTCATCTGCTGGCGGCAGGAAGTGCCATAGAAGATATGCACTTTATGCTGCAAAAAGAGGTGGTTGAACGCTTAGCCGCGGAGCCCGGTGGCGCTGATTGGGGGCGTCTGTCGGTGATGGCCCAGTACTACTGCCAGGTCGAACAGCTGTTTATTGTACCGCCCGAAGCCTTTGTGCCACGACCCAAAGTCGACTCCGCCATTGTGCGCTTAACCCCCCATGAAACGCTGCCCCATACGGCGGATGACCCAGCGATGCTGTTTGAGCTGGTGAAGCTCGCCTTTGGTCAGCGGCGCAAAACGCTGCGCAATAACTTCAAAGGGCGGGTGAGTGCAGACACCCTGGAAGATCTGGGCATTGACCCCATCCGCCGTCCGCAAACGTTGACCGTGGCGGAGTACGTGGCGATTGCCAACCGTGTCGCCGCCGATGAGCAGGCAAGCGGTGAGCGGGGCAGCCAAACGTGAGTGGCCTAGCAATCAAAGTGAGCGTCGTCCCTAGCTATCGCGCTGATGAGTCTAACGATGGAGAGTCGCGCTATGTGTTTAGCTACACCGTGACTGTCCACAATCAGAGCCCCCATAGCGTTCAGCTGATGGCGCGCTACTGGAAAATCACCCAGGGCAGCGGCGACTGCCAGGAAGTCCGCGGCAAAGGCGTCGTCGGCCAACAGCCGCTAATTGGCCCCGGCCAGAGTTTTCGTTACACCAGTCGCGCCATTCTGCAAACCCCGGTGGGGGTGATGGAGGGTGCCTATACGCTGTTGGATACCTCTACTCAGCGTGTTTTTGAGGTAGCCATTACTCCTTTTAGGTTAGCCGTACCGCTTCAGCTCCATTAGACAGTTTGGGTTAGCCTGCTCTCCAGGTGATCGCAAAGCCGCAGGGCCAGCTGTACTAGCGTTAACGTCGGGTTGGCGTGCCCGGCGCTGGCAAAAACGCTGGAACCCGCCACATAGAAGTTATCCTGGGCAAACAGTCGGCAGTCGGGGTTAACAATGCCTTCCTCGGCATTAAGACTCATACGCGTGCCGCCCATATGGTGACGGCCAGCCAACTCGCCCTCGGTAGGCAGTTGTACCGGCGTATCGGCCAGCCAGTCAGCCATTTGCAGCCTTCCCACCTCGTGGTCGCGCAGATACTCCCCTAATAGCAGCATGCTCTCGCGGATCGTATGGCGATCCAGCTCGGACTGCTGCCACACCAATCGGCTGCGGGGTACGTCCAGATCATCCAGCTCTTCGCTTAACTCTATGCGATTGTCAAAGCGCGGCTCTTGCTCCCAGGCGGCTCTGAGTACCGCGCCGTGTATCACCCGTCCCTGGGCCTGCCAGACACGCAGTCGTCCCGCCAGCGTGGGGGCCTGATCCGCGAGCTCGTCAATCAGTTCCTGGGTGGCTTCAGCGTTCATGCGGTGCAAGCGCAGCCCACAATTCAGTATTTGGCGTGAGCTGATGGATTGAGCGGTGGGGGAGAGGAACACGTTGTAATCCTCGTCCAGCCCCAGTGCCGCTGGCTCAAAAATTAGCGCCTGACCCACCGTGGCGTGGGGGTGCTCCATCCAGTAATGCCCTAGGGTGTCGGCTTGAGGTATAAGCTGGCCATTTAACTGTTGGTTGCACCACAGCAGCAAGCGCGAGTTTTCGATGCCGCCACAGGCCAGCACAAAGTAGCGCGCCTGAACCTTTCGGTAATCGCCTTGGTAGTTTTTGAAGATAGCGCCGGTGACTTTGCCATTCTGGCTTTCCAGCGCCACCAAGTTGGCCGTTAGGCAGCACTCCAACGTGTTCGATTCGCTTAGCGTGGTGGCATATTTCTCCTTCAGACGCGTCGGGTGGCCCAGTGAGAAATAGATGCGCTTGAGCCCAGAATCCGTGATCGGCTGATCAGCAGGCGTAGGCGCCAAGTCGAGCACGCTGGCCGCGGCGCGGTAGTAGGGCGATAACGCATCCCGGCCAATAGGCCAGGCCGTCTCACTGGCAGCACTTTTGGCGGTAAAGTCATAGCGATCGAGTGGTCGGCAGATGCCACCCCAGTGGTTGGTCGACCCGCCCAAATAGCGCAGGCGAGCGCCATAAAGGGGAATATAAGGGTCGCCGACGACTTCGCCCCGGTAGCACTCCTGGGAGCGTTCGCTGCAGTCCGCATCGCCACCTTCGCAGAGCAGTACGCGGTGGCCCCGCTCCGCCAGGGTAACGGCCATGGAAATGCCCGCCGCACCCGCGCCGATAATGCAGACATCCACTGCATGGCTGTGTTCGCTAATGTCCTCAAAAGCGATATACATCAGCGGTCACTGCTGCGCAGGAGCCAACCATTAACCGTCACCGCAGCGGGCGGTGGGTCAAGCTTGGGAGTGGTGGCTCGTGCGGCTGGAAGAAGCGTTGTGCCGGGGAGTATAAGTGCGCCAAGACCTGCCAGCGTTGCCGCTCGCAATAGCCCGCGTCGAGAGTAATCCATTGTCATAAGCGTACCGTTTTCCTTAACAGTTGTTGCGAGGTGGCTACTCGATTGAGTGGTTAAGCTAGCGAGAAGCTCAAGAGCGCCAAAGCGTACTTTTTATAGTGATCCAGGTTTGTACTTTTCACCAGTGCTAATCATCAACATAAGCCACCAGCGACAGGCATAGGATGTCGGTGAAGTGGTAGTATTTAGCCTACTCATTTTATTAAAAAGGCCTCGTGCATGAGCACCTATGCGATCGGCGATCTGCACGGCTGTCACGCCGAATTTGTAGCCCTTCTTGAAAAGCTTAGCTTCAACCCCGCGCGGGATACGCTATGGCTGGTGGGCGATTTGATTAATCGTGGGCCTGGTTCATTGGAGTGTCTGCGAGAAGTGCGCGCACTGGGTAGCTCGGCACGCAGCGTATTGGGCAACCACGATTTTCATTTGCTGGTCGTAGCGCGCGGGGGCGGCAAGCTGAAAAAAAACGATACCTTGAGCGATATTCTTGGCGCGCCTGATCGCGAAGCGCTGCTGGATTGGCTGCAGAGCCAACCGCTTAGCGTGTTTGAAAACAGTACGTTAATGACCCACGCGGGGCTGCTTCCCCAATGGAGCGTAGCCCAGACCGAATCTTTAGGGCGCGAAGTGCAGATGGCGCTAGGCAGTGAGGCATCCGGTGAGTTTTTAACCCAACTGTTTGGTAACCAGCCGGATAGCTGGCACGATGATTTAGACGGCATGGATCGGCTGCGCCTGACTGTCAATGTGCTGACTCGGATGCGCTTTATTGATGCCCAGGGCCGTTTGGACTTTGCGGCCAAAGAGGGATTGGACAGTGCCCCAGAGGGCTTTCTGCCCTGGTTTCAATACCCGCGTGACGATGACACCCGCCTACTCTTCGGCCACTGGGCGGCGCTGGAGGGGAATACCCCCCAGGCGCGGGTACCCGTTGAGGCGTTGGATACGGGCTGCGTGTGGCGCGGACGTCTAACCGCGCTCAATCTGGACAGCGGCGAGCGAACCAGTGTAGCTAGCCTTCAGCAGGAAAAACGACAGTGAAAGAAACAAACAGTGATCCCCGCTTAGCAGGCTTGAACGTGTATCGGGTAGGCGGCGCCGTGCGCGATGAGTTACTCGGCTGGCCGGTATATGACAATGACTGGGTCGTGGTGGGCACTACGCCAGATGCCATGCGCAAGCGCGGATTTAAGCCCGTGGGGCGCGACTTTCCAGTTTTTCTGCATCCCGAAACCGCTGAGGAATACGCCCTGGCCCGCACCGAACGCAAGTCTGGCCACGGCTATGGCGGGTTTGAAGTGCATGCCAGCCCCGATGTCAGCCTGGAAGAGGATCTATTGCGGCGTGATTTAACCATTAATGCCATTGCCCAGAGTACTGAGGGCGAATTAACCGATCCGTTTAATGGTCAAGGCGATATCGAACGGCGCGTGTTGCGGCATATCTCCGCGGCGTTTAGCGAAGACCCGCTGCGAGTGCTGCGTACCGCACGTTTTCTGGCCCGCTATGCGTCACTGGGCTTCACCATTGCCCCTGAAACCCAGGCACTAATGCGTAAGGTGAGCCACAGCGGCGAACTTGAGCACCTGGCCGCCGAGCGGGTGTGGGTCGAAACGGAAAAAGCGCTGGGTGAGCCAAGCCCAGAGGTCTATTTCACCACCCTTGAACGTTGCGACGCGCTCAACGTCTGGTGGCCAGAATTGGCGGGCGAAGCGTTAGTGAAGGGCTTGGCAGCGATGGCTGAGGTACCTGATAGCGATATGTTCCCATTGGCTCATTGGCGCCATGCGCAGTTGGTATCGCCGCTAAGCGCTGAGCAGCGCGATGCCTTGTCGGAACGACTCAAACTGCCCAATGCCGTTGCCCAATTGGCTCGCCATACCGCGCTTACCTATTCTTTAATAAACCATTCGCTAAAAAACCATGCGCTGCCTTCCGACGCATTAGAGGGCCCCAGCGTGCTACGTTGGCTGGAACGTTTGGATGGTTGGCGTAAGCCTGAGCAGGTCGAGGGACAGCTGGCGTTAGTCAAAGTGTTGGCGCCTGAGCAGGTTGGCCCGCTCGAAAACGCCTGGCAGGCTGCTCGGGAGGTAAGCCCCCAGGCACTGATAGCTGAGGGATATCAAGGCGCAGCGCTGGGCGAGGCCTTGCGAGCGCGCCGCGGGCAGGCCGTGGAGGCGGCGCTAACCAAGTAACTTACCGGCGTGCCGCCGCCAGCAGGGGCTGTTCATCCGCTTGGGAGATCCAGCGGCCGCGCCAGCTGAAATCCACCGCCCAAAGGCGCTGGCTGCCTAGCTCGAAGGCGCTCCATAGCGCGGCATAGGACGTGCCGCAGCGGGGGTGGCACTGATTGGGGAGCAGCTCAGCAAGCGGCTGTAGCACGAACGCATTATGGGTAATTTCGCTACGCGGTAAGGCGATTTCGTCAACCGTGCCGCAAAGGCTGCCCACGGTGAGCAAGTCGATATCCAGCGCGCGGGGGCTAAATTTGGCAAGACCAGGCAGGCGGCCATGCTCTATTTCCAGCTGCTTCCCCCACGCCTGAAGTTCGCCGGGTGTCCAAGCGCTGTGAAACGCCACCACCAGGTTATAGAAATTGCGGCTGTCAGCGAAACCGACCGGCTCGCTTTCAAACACACGGGAGATCTGCAGGGGGCCGAAGGTATCAGCAAGCGCATCCAGGCAGCAGCGAATATGCCGAGTAGGGTGAATATTGCTGCCTAAGCTGACGGTCACCAGGTTCATGCGCTGATCTCCTGGGTTGCCTCCGGCAGGTTGCCGCGGGTGATTTCCAGGCCGACGCTAACGGCGTTGGCAACCGCGCCCGGTTTACGTACCGTTAAGCGCAGCCAAGTGATGGGGAAATCTGTACGCAGGCATTCAGCGAGCCGTTCGGCAAAGGTCTCTACCAGGGCGAACTGATGGGCATCGGCAAACTGCTGAATGCGCTGGCAGATAGCAGCGTAATCCAGGGTAAGGCGCAGATCGTCAGTGGCTGCCGCCGAGCGAATGTCGGTCGCCAACACCAAGTCTAAGCTTAGCGACTGTTGAATCGAGCGCTCCCAGTCGTAGACACCAATCACGGTATCGACGCTTAACGCTTCAATCAAAATGCGATCCATCCAGCTTCCCCCTACGGTAACAAGCGGGCGATTGTACGTTAGGATGGGGCTAAACGACAGTATATCGGGCCACAAAGCGAGCATGGCGCCATGGTATGGATAGTGGTGGGTTATTTAAGTGGCAGTTGGCTGGCAGCGCTGAGCGTTTGCCGCCTGGCGGGTGTGGGCGACCCCCGTCAACACGGTTCATTTAATCCCGGCTTTTCCAACGTACTGCGCCTATATGGCCCCCGCTTAGCGGCAGCCACCCTGCTGTTAGACGCCTTAAAAGCCATGCCTGCTGTTTTGGGTGCCAAGCTGATGGGCTATCCGGTCTGGCTGCAGGGGCTTGTGGGATTGGCAGTATTGCTAGGCCACAGCTTTCCACTGTGGCATGGCTTTCGTGGCGGTAAAGCGGTCGCCAGTGCCTTTGGTGTGTTGTTGGTATTAGTGCCTCAGGTGGCGTTACTGAGTGCATCGATATGGGCGCTGCTAGCGTGGCGATTAAAAACAGCTGCGCTGGCGTCGCTAGTGAGTGCTCTCGTGGCGCCGCTGGCCTGCGGCTGGCTGGCACCGGAGTACGTCATGGTGGTGGGTGGATTCAGCCTGCTGGTGCTGGCACGTCACGGGCTTAATATTCGCCGACTGCGACGCGGTGAGGAGCCACCGTTTCGTGGTTCTTAGGGTGAGACAGGCGGTGTCAACTGATCGAGAGGCCAGCGGGGCGTCGCCTGCATCATGCCAGAAGTGTCGCACTCTCCCGCTGCCAGGCGTTGAGCACCCACATAGGCAATCATGGCGCCGTTGTCGGTACAGAATCGCCCGCGCGGGTAGTAGGCGCGGGCTTGGCGTTTTTCGCACTCAGTCTGCAGTCGTTCGCGCAGGCGATGGTTGGCGCTGACTCCGCCCGCCACCACTAAGCGCTTCAAGCCGGTTTGATCCAGCGCTCGACGGCACTTAATCACCAGCGTATCGACAACGGCCTCTTCAAAGGCGCGGGCAACGTCGGCGCGGGCCTGGGCGTCGAATTCGTCGGCTGTTTCCAACTGGCGAATGGCCGTCATGGTGTGGGTTTTTAGGCCCGAAAAACTGAAGTCTAGCCCTGGCCGGTCGGTCATGGGGCGCGGGAAGCGAAAGCGCTTGGGGTCACCCTGTTCCGCCAGCTTGGCGACCTGAGGGCCGCCTGGGTAGGCCAGTCCGAGCATCTTGGCAGCTTTATCAAACGCTTCACCAGCCGCGTCATCCACCGATTCGCCGAGCAGTTGATAGCGACCCAGCCCCTGAACTTCGACGAGCTGGGTATGGCCGCCGGAGACCAGCAGCGCCACGAAAGGGAACTCGGGTGGCTCGTCTTCCAGCATCGGTGCCAGTAAATGGCCTTCCATATGGTGTACGCCGAGCACGGGGATGTTCAAGGCCCGAGCCATGCCATGGGCGGTACTGGCACCCACCATTAATGCGCCGACTAAGCCGGGGCCTGCGGTGTAAGTGATGCCATCCAGGTCGCGGCGCGTTAGCTTGGCGTCGCCGAGCACTTGCTCGATCAGCGGCAGCAGTTTGCGGGTGTGATCGCGAGAGGCGAGTTCGGGCACTACGCCGCCAAATTCTGCATGCATGGCGATTTGGCTATACAGCGCATCGGCAAGCAGCCCCTGGCCGCCGGTTAACGAGGTGTCGTAAAGCGCGACACCCGTTTCGTCGCAGGATGTTTCAATGCCCAGAACTCGCATAAAAAGGGACTCTCAAAGGCTATTCAAAAGATGTAAAGGTGAAAACAGAAGGGCGCTAGTCTAGCATTATCGCCGTGGATCAGCGTAAGCATTTGCAAAGATGGTCAACGGCGACTAAACTACTGTGCGCTGTAAAACTGGGTCGTACACCGTGTTCTAAAATGTAATATCGCAGTGTACGTACTATCCGAACTCAAGACTCCTTAAGGTAGGTGAGTGCTTAATGCCTTCTGTAAAAGTACGTGATAACGAGCCGTTTGACGTCGCCCTGCGTCGCTTCAAGCGTTCTTGCGAAAAAGCCGGTGTTCTTTCTGAAGTACGCCGCCGCGAGCACTATGAGAAGCCGACTGCTGAGCGTAAACGCAAAGCGGCAGCTGCCGTAAAACGCCACGCTAAGAAAGTTCAGCGTGAGCAAAAGCGTTTCGAACGGCTCTATTGATCCGTACCCGAGGGGGCCGGAGCAGTTAGCTGGTCGTCTCAAGAGGGATGCCAAGCGGCCGCCACTAGGTGGCCGTTTGTTTTTGACTGTTGTTCTTCAAAGCTGTCGTTGCTAAAGGCCGTCGCTGTTTATGATGATCTGATCTGGCAATGGGTCTGATGACCTTAGGCAGTGTTTTAAAAAACTGGTTTTGAAAACTGGTTTTAAAAAACAGGGCTTTTAAAAACAGTCTCGAAAGTTAGCGCTTTGCGCGAGGATGCCCGTAGTTCATGGCAGGCCAAATTCCACAGCGTTTCATTGATGATCTGTTAGGCCGCGTTGACGTGGTCGAGGTGGTTGGTGAGCGCGTGCAGCTTAAAAAGGCTGGTCGTAACTACTCTGGGCTGTGTCCCTTCCATCAAGAGAAAACCCCATCGTTTACCGTCAGTGCTGATAAGCAGTTTTATCACTGCTTTGGCTGCGGAGCTAATGGTAATGCACTACGCTTCTTGATGGAGTACGACAAACTACCGTTTCCTGAGGCGGTAGAGCAGTTGGCCGGTCGCCTGGGTATTGAAGTGCCGCGTGAAGGCGCTGATGACCCGCGTGCCCAGCAGCGTGAAAAGAAGCGCAAAGAGGGTGTTAACCTGCTCGAACTCGCCGCCAGTTTTTATCGCGAGCGATTAAAGATGCAGGAGGGCCAGCCTGCCCAACGCTATTTGTCGGGTCGTGGGCTCTCGGACGAGGTGATCAAGACCTACGGCATTGGCTATGCCCCGGCGGGTTGGGAGGCGCTAAAACAGCACCTCAGCGAGCGCGGTATTGGTGAGCCAGTGCAGGTGGAGTACGGCCTGCTGATTCACCGTGAGGATACCGGGCGTACCTACGACCGTTTTCGTGATCGGGTAATGTTCCCCATTCGCGATTTGCGCGGTCGTACGATTGCCTTTGGTGGTCGAGTGATGGGCGATGACCAGCCCAAATATCTCAACTCTCCGGAAACACCCGTATTCCATAAAGGTCGTGAGCTTTACGGCTTGTATGAGGCGCGCCAAGCCTCGAACAAGCTTGAGCAACTGGTCATGGTCGAAGGCTATATGGATGTGGTGGCACTGGCGCAATACGGTATTCATAATGCTGTGGCGACGCTGGGTACCGCCACCACAGAAGACCATTTGACCCGCCTGTTTCGACTGGTGAGTCGCGTAGTGTTCTGTTTCGACGGTGATCGTGCCGGGAGGCAGGCGGCTAGCCGGGCATTGGAAACCGCACTGCCGCAAATGATTGATGGCCGTGAAGCGCGCTTTCTGTTTCTGCCCGAAGGTGATGACCCGGACACCCTGGTGCGCCGTGAAGGCACCCAGGCATTTCAGGATCGCGTGACCTGTGCCATGCCTCTGTCGGAGTTTCTATTCGAACAGGCGGCCCAAGGGCGCGACTTGAATACCGTGGAAGGGCGCGAGCGGTTTGCCAGTCAGGTGCTCGAAGCATTGAACAAAGTGCCTGAAGGCATGCTCAAATCGCTACTGCTGGAGTCATTGGCAAAGCGTAGTGGGCTGGCGCAAGAGCAGTTGAAAGTGCTGCTCGAAAAGCGTTCCCAGGCGTCGCAGCGATCCGTCACCCAAGGTGATGTTTCGCAGGAGCCGGCAGAGCAGTTGGAGTCCGAATCGGCCTCATCCGCCATGAACGGCGCTGTTTTGGCAGCGCCAGCCCGCTCATCGCGCTCACGTTCTCAGGCGCTCTCCCCGGTTGGGCGTATCGTGCAGCTGTTATTGCATGAGCCCAATCTGGTGGTCACGCTCCCTGATCATTTGGAGTGGTTGCCGGAAGATGGCGATGCGCCGCTATGCCGCGAGCTGATTGAACTGCTCAAGGCAGGGCGCTACCGCAGCCCACAAGTGGTGTTGGCGCATTTTCAAGGCAGCCAGCAGGGGCATGCCTTGGCGGCTTTCGCCAAGCGCGAGCTGTTGATTCCCAAGGCAGATCGGGAAGCAGAGCTGAAGGGATTGGTGGAACACTTGCAGTACGTTCAGCGCCAGCGTTCTCCTCAAGAGGAGTACACGGCGTTGCTGGCGCAGGAGCGCGCCGGGCAAAAGTTGGATAAGGAGCAGCGCCAGCGTTTGGCAAGCTTGGTAATGGAGCTTGCTCAGCGCCAATGAGGCGGTGTCTTGGGCGATGGGGGTTGAATTCCTAGCGTTTCAGCACCAGATATAGGGTCAGCCACCGAGCGTTGGCCTAACCGAACAAACTAACACACCTGAATTACCGCGCAAATACGTCGAGCTGGAAAATTTCTTGCTTTTTACGCTATACTGTACGGCTTGTTGAGTTTAATCGATTCAGCGCTCCAGGTGTTTCATTCTTCTTCGTCGAGATAGGGTTTCTATGGCTGGAAATGCGCAGCAGCAGTCGCGTCTGAAGGAGTTGATCGCTCGAGGCAAGGAACAGGGTTACCTGACCTATGCCGAGGTCAACGACCATCTACCTGAGGATATCGCCGACCCGGATCAAGTGGAAGACATCATTGGCATGATCAACGACATGGGTATAAGTGTCGCTGAAGAAGCGCCAGATGAAGACACTTTGATGATGTCGGATCAATCCACGGACGAGTCCGCTGCGGAAGAGGCCGTAGCGGCCCTTGCCGCCGTGGAAAGCGATGTAGGCCGCACCACTGACCCCGTACGCATGTATATGCGTGAAATGGGCACGGTTGAGCTTTTGACCCGTGAAGGCGAAATCGAAATCGCCAAACGGATCGAAGAGGGTACCCGTGAAGTGATGTCGTCTCTGGCCTATTTGCCGGGTGCCGTCGCGTCTATTTTGGACGCCTATGACGCTACCCAGGATGAAGAAGCGCCGGGGCGTCTTTCGGATCTGTTTTCTGGTTTCATCGATCCCGATGAGGGTATCCCCGGCGTTGCCGAAGCAGAGGTGCCCGAACCGGAGCCTGAAGCCGAGATTGACGACGACGTTGAGAGCGACGGCGACGATGAGGACGAGGATTCTACGGCCAGCGAGGGCGGCCCAGATCCCGAAGAGGCGCGTGCACGTTTCGAGCAGATTCGCGAGCAGAACGCCTTGGTGGAAGAGGCGTTTGCCAAGCATGGCCGCGGCAGTGCTGAGTTAAAGGCCGAGCAAGCCCGCTTGGCGGTGCTTTTCTCGCCTATCAAGCTGGTGCCTAAGCACTTCGAGCGCTTGGTCGGTCAAGTGCGTATCAGTGTTGAGCAGGTGCGTGCCCAAGAGAAAGCGGTCATGCAGCTGTGCGTGAAAAAAGCCAAGGTGCCGCGTAAGACGTTTATCAAGTCGTTTCCTGGTAATGAGTCGAGCAAAACATGGCTGGATGAATTCCAGGCAGCGCAGAGCAAGTACGCAGACCGCCTTGAGCCGTTGCGCGCCGATATTGCTCGTGCTCAGCGCAAGATCGCCTTCGAAGAGGATATGGTGCAGCTCTCGGTTGCCGACCTTAAAGAGGTGAATCGCAAGCTCTCGATTGGTGAGGCGAAAGCTCGCCGTGCCAAGAAAGAGATGGTTGAGGCTAACCTGCGCTTGGTGATTTCGATCGCCAAGAAGTATACCAACCGTGGTTTGCAGTTCTTGGATCTCATCCAGGAAGGCAACATCGGCTTGATGAAAGCGGTCGATAAGTTCGAATACCGCCGTGGTTATAAGTTCTCGACTTACGCCACCTGGTGGATTCGTCAGGCAATTACCCGCTCGATTGCCGACCAGGCACGCACCATCCGTATCCCGGTACATATGATTGAGACGATCAACAAGCTCAATCGCGTCTCGCGCCAGATGTTGCAGGAAATGGGCCGTGAGCCAACGCCGGAAGAACTCGGCGAGCGTTTGGAAATGCCGGAAGATAAAGTACGCAAAGTGCTCAAAATCGCCAAAGAGCCGATCTCCATGGAGACGCCGATTGGTGACGACGATGATTCACACCTGGGTGACTTTATCGAAGACGGCACCATGCTGCTGCCCATTGACATGGCTACCGGTGAAGGTCTTATCGAAGCAACGCGCAACGTGTTAGGCGGCTTGACCGCCCGCGAAGCGAAGGTACTGCGCATGCGTTTCGGTATCGATATGAACACCGACCATACCCTGGAAGAGGTGGGCAAGCAGTTTGACGTAACCCGTGAGCGAATTCGTCAGATTGAAGCCAAAGCGCTGCGTAAGCTGCGTCACCCCAGCCGCTCTGAGCCGCTGCGTTCGTTCCTCGACGAGTGAATGTCGTAAGTGGTGAGTGGTGAATAGAAAGTAGTCGCCGCTAAGACCCAAAAGCCCGCCGTTCTCTGAACGGCGGGCTTTTTTATGGGGACTATTGTTGAAGACGATGTGTGCCGCGCTTAATTGGGTATCTGCCGGGCTTTATAAATGCGGCGAGCCAGTAGTAGCAATTCCAGGGTGGCGATCAGAATCAGGCTATAACCGAGTAGTTCGACGACTTCTTCAGCAACACTCTTAAAGGTTCCTGAATAGCTGTCTTCAAGAACGGCTTGCCAGAACTCTTGCCGCCCATACAGGCGCGAAAATATATAAGTGGTCAGCACGCCTGCCGTAAACAAACCAAAGGCGAAGGTGTTGCTGTAATGAGCGAACTCTGCAAGAAAACGTTGGCGCTGCTTCACCACCCAAAAAAGCGATGGGAGAATAATCAGTGCAACGAGTACCTTCCAGGTGTTATCAGCCACATAGTTATCTAAAAAGTGATCCTGTTCGCGTACCAGGGAGGCGGCCACAAATGCTAGCAGCAGCAGTGTAACGGTGGGCCACACTTTAAGTACATGACGAATGTAAATCAGCATTGCACAGCAGGTGGCTAGCACCAGCGTTTGGGTAAATTCGGTAAAACCCAGCTCAGAAAAGCGTACTGAGGGGAGATAGAGCGCTTCTAAATAGGCACCTTGGGTAATCGCACCGATAAACAGTACGTACAGTACTGCACGTACTAAAATGGTTTGAAATCCGATAGGCCAGGCAGGGGGGGGAGACATACCGACATCCTTTGTGGGTAAGCAGCGTAGCTACTACACAATTTTGCAATGACATGTGCATATAAAAACATGCAGGGTTGAATGTTCATTATATCGTCACAGTTATGTGTTGGCACGTCGATATTGCGGTTAATCACTCGACGTTTGGTCATCGGCGCTGCAAAGTGTCCCATAGGCAGGTAATAACAGTGTTGTGAGGCGTAATAGACATGGCTATTAGTGTGTTTGATCTTTTTCGAATTGGCATCGGGCCATCGAGTTCCCATACTGTGGGCCCGATGCGCGCGTCGCGAGATTTTGCCTTGGCGCTTGGCGATACCCGCGTTACCCGACTGGTGGTAAGGCTTCATGGGTCACTTGCCGCCACCGGGGTGGGCCACGGTACCGATCAAGCCGTCATCATGGGACTGATGGGCGAAGCACCAGAAAGTATCGATCCAGACACGATTACGTCGCGGTTAAAACAACTTGCCGAAGGCGAGCCGCTGTTGTTGGCCAATGGCCAACAGATCGCTTTTGACGCTCATAACGATGTCGAATGGGATGAGGCCTGTTTGCCGTTCCATCCCAATGCCATGGTGCTGAGCGCCTATTGTGATGACGCGCTAGTGGCGACCAATACGTTTTACTCCCTCGGCGGCGGTTTTTATGTCGATCAAGCGAAGGCTGATCAAGGCGAGGTCGGTGAAGATGCTACTGAACTGACTTACCCCTTCAATACGGCGGCCGAACTACTCGCACTATGCCGGCAGCATCAACTGCGTATTAGCCAGCTTATGTTAGAAAACGAGAAAGCCTGGCGTAGCGAATCGGCCATCCGTGAAGAGCTGCTGACCATCTGGCACGCTATGAGCGATAGCATTGAGAATGGCCTACGCGCGACAGGCCATTTGCCCGGTGGATTAAATGTGCGCCGCCGTGCGCAACTGCTCCACCAGCAGTTGCTTCATCCACCGGAAAATCAGCGTCTGATCGTGTCGAGTTTTACCGTAATGGATTGGGTTAACGTGTTTGCGTTGGCAGTAAATGAAGAGAACGCCGCCGGGCGGCGGATGGTCACTGCGCCGACCAACGGCGCAGCAGGCATCGTGCCCGCCGTATTAGCGTACTACTTGAAGTTTGAACCCGACGCTAGCGAAGCTGATGTGGTGGATTTTCTGCTTACCGCCGGGGCCGTAGGCATTTTATGCAAAAAGAACGCCTCCATTTCTGGTGCTGAAGTGGGCTGTCAGGGCGAAGTTGGCTCCGCTTGTGCTATGGCAGCCGCAGGGCTTGCCGAAGTGCTAGGCGGCTCACCTGGGCAGGTGGAAAATGCCGCTGAGATCGGCTTGGAACATAACCTTGGTTTGACCTGCGACCCGGTCGGCGGGCTTGTCCAAGTGCCCTGCATCGAGCGCAATGCGATCGCCTCCGTCAAAGCTATAAACGCTGCAAGAATGGCGCTGCACGGCGATGGAGAACACTTTATATCGCTGGATAAAGTGATCCGCACCATGCGCGATACTGGCCGTGACATGCAGGATAAGTATAAAGAGACATCCAAGGGCGGGCTCGCCGTCAATGCCATTGAGTGCTAGGTCATCAAGTGCTAGGCCAGCGGATTAGGAGGCAGTAAGCTGTCAATATTGGTGACTAGGTAGTCGACCAGCTGGCGGATTTTGGGCGACAGGTGACGGTGGCGAGGGTATACCGCCCAGACAGCGGTATCGTGGTGCTGAAAAGGCTCAAGCACGGCCACCAGCTCACCGTTGGCCAAGTAGGGCGCTACGTAATAGTCGGGCAGTTGTGCAAGGCCGAGCCCTTTAAGTGCGGCATCTAATAAAGCAGGGCCAGAATTACCGCTCCAGCGCCCTTCTACGCGCACCTCGCGTCGTTGACCGTTGACTTCAAACAGCCAGTTGGGCCGTGAGCCAATCAAGCAGCGGTGCTGGCTAAGCTCGCTCAACGTATGCGGGCGTGGCGCTTGGCGAAAGTAGCTGTGTGAGCCGACGATATACTCGCGGCGGTCGCATAACCGTCTGGCGATCAGGCTGGAATCCTTTAATACTCCCATCCGAATGGCAATATCGTAGCCCTCTTCAATGAGTTCTACTGGTCGGTTAGTGAAGTGCATGTGAACATCCAGCTGCGGATGCAAACACTGAAAGTCATTCACCAGTGGGGCGATAAAGCGCTCGCCAAAGGTCGTGGCCGAGGTCAGTTTAAGTAGCCCGCTAGGCTTGGCCTGGAGTTCGCTAAGCGCCTGCTCGGCATCCCGCAGCCCATCAAATAGATGGCGGCAGTGTTCCACGTAGGTAGTCCCCGCGTCGGTTAAGCGAATTTGACGGGTGGTGCGATATAGCAACTGAACACCTAGCTGATTTTCGAGCTGGCTGACCAAACGGCTGATATGCGAGGTCGATACCTTTAGGTGGCGGGCCGCAGCAGAGAACGTGCCTAAACGCACCACCTCAACAAAGGCTTCGATACGGCTCCAGTGCTGCATACTATCTCCCTGGGTTGATAGCGATTGTTGCTATGTGGCAATAATCTTATGAGTGTATCCCGGTTTATCAAGAGCGCCTAGCTGGCCTACACTGCTAGCATAGCTAGCCTATCAATGGAGCCTTTTACTTATGTCTATATCTTTATCTCAGTGGTCTTACGGGGCGCTAGCAGTGGCTGTGAGCGCTGGTTGGGCAGTCAGTGCCCAGGCAGAGCTACCCACCCAGCAGCAGGAGCAGGCGCCAGGTTGGTTTCGCATGATGGTTGGGGAGTATGAGGTAACCGCGCTATACGATGGCCATACTGCTATTGATACCTCCTTGTTAAAAGGCATGGAGCAAGAAGAGATTCTCCGCCACTTGGATGCGCTATTTATCGATGCAGAGAGTGGCATGCAAACCGCGGTCAATGCCTTTCTTATTCACACTGGCGAGAACCTTGTGCTGGTTGATGCCGGCTCAGCTGCCTGCTTTGGCCCCTCATTAGGCCAGGTGGAGAGTAACCTGCGCGCTTCTGGCTACTCGCCGGAGGATGTCGACACGGTGCTGATGACTCATCTTCATCCTGACCACGTGTGTGGTTTGGCCAATGAGGAGGGTGAAGCGGTTTATCCCAATGCTGAACTGCGTGCCAGCCAAGCGGATGCCGATTTTTGGCTGGATGAGGAGCGTGCAGCACAGGCTCCCGAATCTGCCCAGCCCTTCTTTACCATGGCCCAGGATGCGGTAGCGCCTTATCAGGAAGCTGATCGTTTCAACCCCTTCACGGCTGGTGATGAAGTTCTGATGGGCATTGTTGCCCAAGATACACATGGCCACACCGCCGGACACTCAAGCTTTATGCTCAATAGCGATGATGACGCCATGCTGGTATGGGGGGACGTAGTACACAGCTACGGCGTTCAATTTGCTGATCCCACTGTCGCTATCGAGTTTGACTCAGACCCCGAGCAAGCCATTCGCACTCGAGAAGAAGTGCTCGAAAGCGCGGTTGAAGTTAAGCACTGGGTCGCCGGTGCCCACATGCCATTTCCCGGCATTGGTCATATCGTAAAAGATGAAGAAGGCTATCGCTGGCTGCCGATTGAATTTGGCCCAGTGGCTACTGACGAGTAACGCCTTAGTTTTTGTTTTTGAAGTAATGAACATTTAGGAGTCAAAATGAAATCACGCGCAGCTGTTGCACTGGAAGCGGGTAAGCCGCTTGAACTGGTTGAGATCGATGTTGAAGGCCCGAAGGCGGGGGAAGTGCTGGTTAAAATGGCCGCGACAAGCGTTTGCCATACCGATGCTTACACGCTCTCCGGTGCTGATCCCGAAGGTAACTTCCCTGCCGTGTTGGGCCATGAAGGTGCAGGCGTTGTACAGGAAGTCGGCGAGGGCGTTACCAGCCTTAAGCCAGGCGACCATGTTATTCCGCTTTACACCGCTGAGTGTGGAAAGTGTAAATTCTGTTTGTCGGGCAAAACCAACCTGTGTGGCAGCGTGCGTGCTACCCAAGGTAAAGGGGTAATGCCTGACGGTACCTCGCGTTTTTCACTCGAGGGCAAAATGCTTCATCACTATATGGGCACCTCCACGTTCAGCGAGTACACCGTGTTGCCTGAAGTCTCCCTGGCGGTGGTTTCTAAAGAAGCACCCATGGATAAAATCTGCCTACTGGGCTGCGGCGTGACCACCGGCATTGGTGCAGTGCTGAATACCGCAAAAGTAGAGCCGGGCGCCACGGTGGCGGTGTTTGGTCTCGGAGCTATCGGTTTGGCCGTCATTCAAGGCGCGGTAATGGCCAAGGCGGGGCGTATTATTGCTATCGACGTCAACGCTGATAAATTCGAGCTGGCCAAGCAATTTGGGGCCACTGATTTTGTGAACCCTAAAGAGTATTCAGATCCAATCCAGCAGGTCATTGTCGATTTGACCGATGGTGGCGTTGACTACTCCTTTGAGTGTATCGGCAACGTCAATGTGATGCGCTCAGCGCTGGAGTGCTGCCACAAAGGCTGGGGTGAATCGATCATCATTGGTGTTGCTGGAGCTGGTGAAGAGATCTCCACACGGCCATTCCAGTTGGTCACCGGGCGGGTCTGGAAAGGCTCCGCCTTTGGTGGCGTAAAAGGACGCAGCGAGCTGCCGGGCTACGTTGATCGTTATATGAACGGTGAAATCAATATAGACGATTTCATTACCCACGATATGCCGTTCGAGAAGATCAACGAAGCGTTTGAATTACTGCATGCGGGTAAGAGCATTCGTACCGTGCTGCATTACTAGGCCTAGCATTATTAAGTAGTATAGAAAGCACGTTTGAAACGCTAAAACGCGGTAGGGTAGACCTGCCGCGTTTGCTGTATTTAAAGGAACCTGCCCATGAGCATGAGTGAAACTCTAGAACTGGTGTCTGCCAACCGTAGTTTCGGGGGCTGGCATAAGCGCTACCGCCACTATTCCCGTGCGCTGGACTGCGACATGATCTTCGCCGTTTACTTGCCACCCCAGGCGGAAAACGAGCGCGTACCGCTGCTGTGGTGGCTCTCGGGGCTGACCTGTAATGACGAAAATTTCATGCAGAAAGCGGGCGCTCACCGTATTGCCGCTGAGCTGGGCGTGGCGATTGTTTGCCCTGATACCAGCCCACGGGGCACCGACTTGCCCGGCGAGCATGAAAGCTATGATTTAGGCTCTGGGGCTGGGTTTTACGTCAATGCCACCGAGTCACCCTGGAAGCCCCACTATCGCATGTACGACTATGTGATTGAGGAGTTGCCTTCTGTAGTGCGTCAGCACTTCCCGGTCAATGGGCGCGAATCGATTAGCGGACACTCGATGGGTGGGCACGGAGCATTGATCCTGGCGCTGCGTCATCCAGGTCGTTTCCGCTCTGTGTCGGCCTTCTCACCGGTGGTGAACCCGATGAACTGCCCTTGGGGGCAGCAGGCGTTTAACGCCTACTTGGGGGACGATCAGTCCCGCTGGCGTCAGTACGATGCCTGTGAGCTGGTGGCCAACGGCGCATCACGCCAGAGGCTGTTTATCGACCAGGGCGAAGCGGATCAATTCCTGGAGGAGCAGCTTAAGCCAGAGCGTTTAGAAGCCGTTTGCGAAGAGCATGATCATCCGTTAACGCTGCGCCGCCAGCCGGGCTACGATCACAGTTACTTCTTCATTGCCTCGTTCATTGAGGATCATCTGCGCTATCATGCAGATCACCTCATGAAGCGTTAAGGATAACGGGATGCTCAATCGCTTGCTGCGCCGTTTTATGCGTCTGCTATGGCGGATTGTATGGCGCGGCGTTTTAGCGTTTGTACTGTTGTCCGTCGCGCTGGTCTTGCTGTTTCGAGTCGTTCCACCACCGGGGTCGATGGTGATGGTCGAGCGCAAAATTCAGAGCTGGATCCACAGCGATCCGATTCGTATACAGCGCGAGTGGCGAGGCTGGGACTCGCTCTCGGTGAACGCTAAGCTGGCAGTGATTGCCGCGGAGGATCAGCGCTTTCCACACCACGGCGGGTTTGATCTGGTCGAACTGCGCCGCGCATTGCAGGCTAGTCGGGACGGCGGACGACTGCGCGGTGCCAGTACCTTGAGCCAACAAACGGCTAAAAACGTTTTTCTGTGGACAGGTCGCAGCTGGACGCGGAAGGGGCTAGAAGCGTGGTTTACGCTACTGATCGAGATACTCTGGAGCAAGCAGCGTATTTTAGAGGTCTATCTCAATGTCGCCGAGTGGGATCGCGGTGTGTTTGGCCTAGAAGCCGCTGCTCAGCACTATTTTGGCGTCTCTTCAGCTTCGTTAACTGAGCGCCAGGCAAGTCTTCTCGCGGCTATCTTACCCAGCCCGCTGACGCGCAGCGCCGCACGCCCCGATGCCCAGGTTGAGCGGCGAAGTCAGTGGATTCGCCAGCAGATGCGTAACTTAGGTGGGGCTGATTATTTGCAACATCTATAGCTATTTTTATATAGCTATTTTTAGCCACGCTATTCGTATTTAGCGTCGTCAATTTCCGCGAGTGCTTCCAGATTGGGATAGGAGAAGTAATAGCCCTGCTACATGGGAAGACCCAAGGGCAGCAGGCCGCGTGATTCCTCACGGGTTTCAACACCTTCAGCAATTAGCTGAGTGCCCAAGGTTTTTGCTAGTGCCACCAGGCTATGCAGTATGGCTTGGTAGCACTTGTCGTTATCGCCCCCCAATTGATGATCGGTTGAAACACCATCGTGAATGCAAAAGGTACCGGAGAATTGCAACGGTTACAGTGTCCGTTCACCCTGGCACAGTGGTGTTGTGCTGACATGTTTAGCCAAGCCCTAGAATAAAATTATCGACCATTATAAAAATCGGGTCATCGCCTACTCGCCTTAGGGCCGGGTTTCCGTATCACCATCACTACCCCAGTGATGGCCACCAACATACCCACAAGCCCTAACAAGGGAAGGCGTTCGTCAAAGAGCCACCACGCCTGAAGCGCCGTGACTGGCGGCACAAGATAAAAAAGACTCGCTACACGCGAGGCTTCCCCCTTTTTAATCAAGGCCATGAGTAACAGAATAGCGGCAATTGAGAGAATCAACACCAACCAGCCCAGGGTCAGCACAAAGGTGCTGCTCCACTCCACTTGGCGCGTCTCAAAAAGCAGGGCACCAACGCCTAGCAGAGCGCCTGCTGCCAAATACTGAATAACCGCCCCGGAAAGCAGCGGCATGCTGGTGCAGTATCTTTTCTGATAGAGCGTACCCAGCGAAATCCCCATTAACGCGGCGGTGACACACAGCAGAGCACTAATCCCGAAGCCGTCAAACAGCGACTCACCCAGCTCAAGCTTACTGCCGAGGACTAAACTGATACCTATCAGGCCCAGCGCTAGCCCTGTCCATTGGCGCCAAGAGAGCTGCTCACCCAGCAGTGGGCCAGCGAAGGCGGCGGTCAGAAGTGGCTGCAGCCCCACCAGTAAGGCCGCTAAACCGGCGGGCATGCCCAGGTAAATGCCATAGAAGACGCCACCTAAGTAAGCACCATGGACTAGAAAGCCTGATATGGCGATATGTGTCCATAGCCTGGGTGATGAGGGCCAAGGTATCCGCATCACGACGACCAGCGGAGTCAGTAGCAGTAGCGTGAGTACAAAGCGAATAAACAGAAACGTAAAAGGTTCTGCGTAAGGCAGGCCGAACTTCGCACCAATAAAGCCAGTGCTCCAAAGCAGAACAAAAAGTGCGGGCATGGCAGCAAGCCCTGCTGAAGATAAGTCGTTTTTATGTAACTTTCTGAATATGCTAGACATACTATTTCCGAGGTGGCGTGTTTAATTCGTCTTTTAGATACGTTTGGTTCTTTTTGTTACTAACTTTTACATAAAAGATTGAACCTGCTTGAGCATGGCGCGTCACAGAGGGCACATACACAACGCAATATTGAGGTTTCTTCTATGCAACGTATGACTGCTCTGTTCTCCGCTGCCCTGCTCGCGACCGGTTTGATGACGGCCACCGCCCACGCCCAGGAAGAGCAACAAGGCGCTGCACAAGATCCAATGGCAACCCAGCAAGCTCCTGCCCAGGATTTTTCTGACGACCAGCTCCAGCAGTTTGCCGATGCTTCTCAAGAAATTGCGGTTATTTCTCAGGAATATACCCAGCGTCTGCAGGAAGCGGAAGATGAATCAGCGCAACAGGAAGTGCGTACCGAAGCTAACGACCGCATGATCGAAGTGGTCGAAGACAGCGGCCTAGATGTTGATACTTTCAACGCTATTGGTCAATCCATTCAGCAAGATCCGGAAATGATGCAGCGTGTGCAGGAAATGGCTAACCAGTCATAAGTCATACTGCTAAAAGTGGCTGATGTGTTTTTGCTAATTGGGTCTGGCTAATATAGCAACCTTTATTTAGCAACGTTAATATTAGTATGGTTTCGGCCACCAAAGCCCGGTGCATAACTGCACCGGGCTTTTTTTGTGAGCCGATTGGCCTACGGTTAATTTTATTATCCTTAGTGGGGTTTACCTAACTTAGCCTTCCCGCCACACTTTAGATTATGCGTTGATTATCCAGCCTATTGACCGGCAACACCAAGGAGTCCGTATGGATGTCGAACTGTTAGAAATACGCCAACATATGGGACGGTTTCCCCCTTTTGATGGGCTGTCGGATGATCTCCTTGATGCCATTGCTGAGCAGGTGGAAGTGAGCTACTTCAAAACAGGTAGCAGCATATTAACGCTTAACGAGATGCTCAATGATCTTTGCTATATCCGCAGTGGCGCTGTGGAGGTTTATCGTAGTCAGGGCGAGCTGTATAACCGCCTGGGCGAAGGCGATATTTTCGGTCACTTCAGCCTCTTGCGTAACCATAAGGTTCGTTTCCCAGCCCAGGCGATCGAAGATACCCTGATCTATTTTATTCCCAAGGCGGTCTTCCTGCGATTGTGCGAGGAGGATGACCATTTTGCGGATTTTGTCGAATTGGAGCGACCGCGGCTTGAGAGCGCTGCCGAGCAGCAAAAGAAGTCCAACGACATGATGGTGACGCGGATACGCAAGCTGCTAACCCGCTATCCAGTAATGGTGGAAACGTCTACCAGCGTTCAGCACGCCGCGCAGCAAATGAGCGAGGCTCAAGCCTCCGCCCTGCTGGTAATAAAAGAGGGGAGCGATAACCCTCGCTACAGTTTTAAAGATAGCGAAGGCCAAACTTGGCAGATGTGCGGTATTTTAACCGATAGTGATTTTCGTACCCGCATTGTGGCCGAGGGGTTATCGCCACAAACCTCCGTCGGTGAAGTGATTTCCTCGCGGCTAATTACTATCCAGTCTGACGCCTCTGTTTATGAAGCGATGCTGACGATGTTGCGCAGTAACGTGCATCACCTGCCTGTGCTCTATCGTCAGCGCCCTGTGGGCGTAGTGCATCTCTCCGACATTATTCGCTACGAGACCCACAGTGGTCTCTATCTGGTCAGCAATATTTTTAATCAGTCCAGCGCCCAGGGGCTGGCACGCTTGGCGCCGGATGTGAGCGCGGCGTTTGTGCGTATGGTGCAAGAGGGCGCTAACTCGCAGATGGTGGGTAGCGCCCTTTCCACGATCGGACGCAGCTTTACTCGACGGTTGCTGGAAATGGCTGAAGCTGAACTTGGCCCCCCGCCGGTGCCTTATTGTTTTATGGTGAATGGCTCAATGGCCCGCAATGAGCAGAGCATCGTCACTGACCAGGATAATGCGCTGATCCTCTCCGACGAGTTTAATCCCGAAGAGCATGACGACTACTTTTACGCCCTGGCAAAAATTGTCAGCGATGGCTTAGATGCCTGCGGTTACACCTACTGCAAAGGTGACGTTATGGCGACCAACGTTCAGTGGCGTCAGCCGCTCAGCGTTTGGAAGGGGTATTTTCAGGATTGGATGGCCAATCCCACGCCTGAACGGCTGCTGCACAGCTCGATTTTCTTTGACCTGGATAGTTGCTATGGCGAAGACCTTTATGTGGAAACGCTGCAAGATTTGATTGCCGAGACAGCGCCAAAATCACCGCTGTTTTTAGCTGCCATGGCGCGCAATGCCTTAAACCGTACGCCACCGCTAGGGTTTTTCCGTACCTTTGTGATGGAGCAAGATGGCAAGCACAACAACTCGATCAACTTGAAGCGCCGGGGAACTGCGCCGATGGTGGATTTGGTGCGTATTCACGCTTTGGCCTGCGGTTCCAAAGCGCAGAACTCCTTTCAGCGCTTGAATGACATCAGTAAGACCCAACTATTGGCGACCGGCATGAGCGACAAGCTAAGTTATGCGTTTGAGTTTTTATGCATGTCGCGGATTCGCCATCAAATGATTGACCTACAAGAGGATCGCCTGCCGGATAACAATATCGAGCCCGAAAACGTGGCGGACAGCGAACGCCACACCCTGAAAGACGCCTTCCAGGTGCTTAGCAACGCGCAAAAATTCCTCAAGTTCCGCTATCCCATGCCTGCACAACGGCAGGGGCGCTAAGATGCGCGGTATACGTCCACGTCAAAAAATCGTCCAGGCCGATTGGAAGGGCTATATGGCCCAACGAGCGCAACAAGCGAAAAATCCTGCCCTTCAGCAATTCTTTGGTACGCCGTTGCCTGATCCTGAAACGCCCATTTCTGAGGTGCCCATGGTGGCGCTGGATATGGAAACCACTGGGCTGGATGAGAGGCGCCATGCGATTGTTAGTATTGGCCTCGTGCCCTTCACGTTAAATCGTATCAAATTGGCTGAGCGGCGCTATTGGGTAGTGAACCCTTCGCGGCCGCTAGCAGAAGCCTCAATTACCTACCACCACATTACCCATTCAGAGATCGCCCAGGCGCCGGACTTAGATGCGATACTGGACGAACTGCTGGCCCAGCTAGCAGGTCGCCTAGTGGTCGTTCATTTTCGCAATATTGAACGGCCCTTTTTGAATGCAGCTGTCAAAGCCCGACGTGGGGAAGGGGTGCTGTTTCCGATGATTGATACCATGTCGCTGGAAGCGCGGATGCACCGCCAAACCCTATGGGCGCGGTTCCGCCGCTGGCTGGGTCGCCCACCGGTTTCCATCCGTATGCATGCGAGTCGTGAGCGCTATGGCTTGCCCCCTTATCAAGGACATCATGCCCTAGTGGATGCATTGGCCACCGCAGAGCTATTGCAGGCGCAAATAGCCACCCATTATCGACCTGAAACGCCATTGAAAGATATTTGGTGTTGATGCTTAGCTGTCGACATACCAGCAAAAACGGGCAACCCATTGTGAACTGCACCCCAAAAGTTGGACGCTCATCCAACGATTGGGGTGTTTTTCATGACGAAACATAATGAAGCGTTCAAGTTACTAGTAGTGCAACGCTACGCAGAAGGACAGCAGGGTTACAAGAGTCTGGCCAGACAGTACGGTCTTGGCCCTACAACCGTCAGGCGTTGGGTTAAACACTTTGAACAGCATGGTCTAAGTGGCTTGCAGAAAAAGTTCACCCACTACAGCGCTGAGTTCAAATTAGCGGTGTTGCAACAGATGAGGCAAGAGGAGCTATCAGCCTTACAAGCGACGACTCTGTTCGATATTCGAGGTGGTACGAGCGTCGTACGACAGTGGGAAAGCCAGTATCATGAAGGAGGCTTCCAAGCGTTGGAGCCTAAAGCCCGAGGACGTCCGACGAAGATGCCTACAACAGAGCCCCCAAAGCCCCCACTTCCACTGACGGATAAGAGCTCGCTGGAGCAGCTGCTCCAAGAGAATGAGTACTTGCGTGCTGAGGTGGCCTACCTAAAAAAGTTGAGGGCCTTGCGTCAGGCAAAAGAACAAGCCGCGCAGAAAAAGCGCAGATAGTCCTTGAGCTGAAGCAAGGCCACCCTTTGGCGGTGCTGCTAAAAGTAGCAGAATTGTCGCGTAGTACGTTCTATTATCAGGCAAGGGCTCAGCAGTTGGAAGATCGGCATGCTGGTCTGAAGCGACGCATTCACGTCCTCTACGAGCATCACAAAGGCCGCTACGGTTATCGCCGAATCACAGCAGCGTTGCGTCAGTCGGGCGAGCAGGTCAACCATAAGACAGTCCAGCGCCTAATGCAGCATCTAGGCTTGAAGTCGCTGGTACGCCCGAAGAAATACCGCTCCTATCGTGGACAACAGGCCAGTGTTCCCAATCTTCTTGCCCGCCAGTTTCATGCTGAACGACCCAACCAAAAGTGGGTAACCGACGTCACGGAGTTTAATATCCGAGGCGAAAAGCTGTACTTGTCGCCTGTGATGGATCTCTACAACGGGGAAATCGTGTCCTACTCAATGCAGAAACAGCCGCAGTACTCGCTGGTAGGGGGGATGCTCAAGAAAGCCTTGGCTAAGTTGGCCGACCAAGACGCGCCTTTACTGCATTCTGATCAAGGCTGGCAATATCAGATGTCAGCTTACCGGCGTAAGCTCAGCGAGCATGGCGTGATTCAGAGCATGTCACGTAAAGGCAATTGCCTGGATAATGCCGCAATGGAGAGCTTCTTTGGTACGCTGAAGTCAGAATATTTTTACCTGAACCGCTTTGACACCATTGAGCAATTACAGGCGGGCATTCGGCACTATATCCATTACTACAATCACGAGCGGATTAAGACCAAATTAAAAGGCCTGAGTCCGGTGCAGTACCGAAATCAGGCCTTGGCTGCTTAGTTTTTCACTGTCCAAGTTTATGGGGTCAGTTCATTGGGTTGCCCGTTTACTAGCTAAATTTGAACAGTACCAGCAAGCTTTAAACTTATGATTGGTTTAAAACCATGGTCGGTTCAAAGCATCGCTAGACGGCTTTAGGTTCGCTCATCAACCCCTTGATAATGGCATAGCAGGCCACTAGCAGAATGATGGTGAACGGGAAGCCGGTAGAAACAGCCATGGTTTGCAGCGCTGTCAGGCCACCGCCTAGCAGTAGCGCAATGGCAATCGCGCCTTCGATGATCGCCCAGAAAACGCGCTGTGGCGTCGGTGCATCGACCTTACCGCCAGCGGTGATGGAGTCAATCACCAACGAGCCAGAGTCAGACGACGTCACGAAGAACACGATGACTAGCACAATGGCTACGAATGAGGTGATTTGTGATAACGGCAGCTGCTCGAGCATTATGAATAGCTGCAGATCAACGCCTGCATCGCGAACGGCCTCAATGCCTTGGCTGACGTACTGATCAATGGCTGTGCCACCAAACGTGGTCATCCATAGTACTGATACAGTGGACGGCACCAGCATCACCGAGACCAGAAATTCACGCACTGTACGACCGCGGGATACCCGCGCAATAAACATACCGACATACGGAGACCAGGAGATCCACCAGGCCCAGTAGAAGGCTGTCCAGCCCTGGCTGAAGTCGGCATCTTCACGACCAAAAGGATTCGATAACGCAGGTAGATGAACCGCATAGTTCCAAAGGTTTTCAAAGAAGCCCGTGGCAATCATCAGGGTAGGGCCAACAGCAATCACAAAGAAAAGTAGCATTGCCGCAAGAATAATATTGATTTTGGAGAGCAGCTGTACGCCCTTATCAACGCCTGCCACGATTGAGCCGATGGCGATCATCGTAATACCGATGATCAACAGGATCATGGTGATATCACTTTCCGGCGCACCAAACAGGTAAGTGAGGCCTGCTGCTGCTTGGGTTGCCCCTAAACCAAGGGACGTAGCCAAACCAAATAAAGTGGCAAACACTGCCAAAATATCAATCACGTGGCCTGGCCAGCCCCATACGCGCTCACCCAAAAGGGGGTAGAACACTGAACGCATAGATAGCGGTAGGCCCTTATTGAAAGAGAACAGCGCCAGGGAAAGCGCGACCACCGCGTAAATCGCCCAGGGGTGCAGGCCCCAGTGGAAGATGGTTGCGGCCATAGCTAACGCTTCAGCACCGGCAGCATTGCCTTCCGCACCCGCAAGCGGCGCCCAACTGCCACCGTCAAATGAAGTGCCAAAGTGTGTCAGCGGTTCGTTAACACCGAAGAACATTAGGCCAATGCCCATGCCCGCGGCGAACAGCATTGAAAACCAACCCATATAGGTAAAATCAGGCTTGGCATCGGCGCCACCAATGCGGATTTTACCTAGAGGAGAGAAGATCAGACCAATACACAAGATGACGAATATATTCGCCGCTAAAATAAAGAACCACGCAAGGTTGCCGGTCAAAAAACCAAAAATAGCATCATAAATAGGCGCAATCGTATCTTGCAGCGCCAGGGTTAGCACCACAAACAGCAGCACGATGATTGCCGAAATGCTAAACACCTTGCCGTGCAGGTCAAGATTGAGACCCATGGTGTTAGTAGTGATGTTGTCTTGGCCGATGACATAATCGGTATCGATCAGGTTAGCCGGACCGTCTGGGGCGGGTATGCCCTCAGAGGCGGGCTCTTTAGGGGGGCGTTTATCGTCGTGGTTATCCACAGGAACCTCTCTATTTCGATCAAGAAGTGTCGATCAAAAGGGTGAACAGAAACCAAAATGTGGTCATCAACCCACATTGCATGGTGCGCGCTTAGGTGCTCACAGTAGCAAATCTATTATGAGAGTATTCAACGTAATGTGAACCTTGGCGCTTAAACAGTACTTAATAGCAGGGCTTAAAACAGTTCTTAAAACGACAACAGAGGGCCACCCGCCCCCTGCTACCGTAACTGCTTGGCTCGTTTAGCTATCGAGCCACTCTGTGACTACGTCTTGGTTATCTTCAACCCACTGCTTCGCGTTCTCATAGGGATCGCTGCCATCTTCCTGGTTCATCAGCATGACTTCGCCCATCTGCTCAGGCGTCCACTCGAAAGCGTCGAGAATGGCATAGGCTTCTGGCATGTCGTCTTCCAGGCCTTGGCGAACTGCGGTGTGAATCTGCTCTGCACCGCCATAGACGTTTTCAGGGTCTTCTAGATATTTGAGATCAAAGCGGGCAAACATCCAGTGGGGCGTCCAGCCAGTAACAACGACATCTTCCTCGTTATTAATTGCACTCGACAGTGCCGCTGTCATGGTGGCACCGCTGCCACTACGCAGATTCAGCTCAAGGTCATAGGTATCCACAACCTCTTCGGTGAGGCTCATTAAACCTGCACCGGGGTCAATACCGATGATCTCGCCGTTAAAGCTGTCGGCGTTATCGTTAAGGTCTGCAATCGAATCGACGTCAGTATACTCTGGAACCACAAGGCCCAGTTTGGTGCCGTCCAGGTTGGGGCCAAGGTCTTCAATACTATCGCCCAGGCGTTCCATGTAATCGGCGTGAGTGGTTGGCAACCAAGCAGCGACGATGGCATCCGCATCGCCAGTGGAGAGCGCCTGGAACATAGCCGCCGCTGAGAGTGAGGTTAGCTCGACGTCATAGCCCGCTTGCTCAAGTACTGCAGCGACCACGTTAGTTGAAGCGACTTCGGAAGACCACTCTACGTAGGCCAGGTTAACCATGCCTTTCTCTTCTTCAGCCTGCGCCGCGCTGCTGACGGTCACACCAGCACCTGCTAGCAGTGCCAGCGAAGCAAGACGGATACGGAGGTTCAATGTGCGATGTTTCATTCACTTTCTCCCTTGTGTATTAAAATATAAATGTACTGTTTATTAACGTGCATGATGCTTAACGAGCACGGTTGCTGCAAAACACAGCATGGTAAGCAAAGAGCGACTTAGCAAGCTAATGGCTCAACGCAGCCGCTTCTGCTGTTTTACTCTATCGCGCGTTTTCGCTATTGCCGGGTTTTTCTAAGCGATTGCGTCAGGCGGTCAAGCAGCATGGCCAGGATGACCACCGCGATGCCTGCTTCAAAGCCGTCGCCAGGGCGCAAGCGTTGAATTGCGCGCCACACTTCGCTGCCCAAACCATCTGCGCCAATCATGGCGGCGATCACTACCATGGAGAGAGCGAGCATTATCGTTTGGTTGATACCTGCCATTACTGTGGGCAGTGACAGCGGTAGCTGCACTTTGAATAGCTTTTGACCACGGGTAGCGCCGTAGGCATCGGCGGCCTCAATCAGCTCCACCGGTACTTGACGAATACCCAGGGTGGTAAAGCGAATGGCCGGAGGCATCGAGAAGATCACCGTGGCAAAAATCGCCGACACCGAGCCAATACCGAAAAATGGAATAGCCGGGATCAAATAGACGAACGCTGGCATGGTCTGCATAAAGTCGAGAATTGGCATAATGACCCGGTAAAGCCGGTTAGACAGCGCCGCGGCAATACCCACAGGTAACGCGATGACGACTGCCACCATGGTAGCGAACACTACCAGCGTGAGCGTTTCAATCATCGGGTTCCAGAGCCCCAGGTTCCAGATCAGTGCCAAGCCCGCAGCAGCGCCTATGGCTAGGCGAGTGCCCGCCAGCTTCCAGCAGAGCAGGGCGATCAAGCCAAGCAGCGCCCACTCGGGTAACCACATCAAGCCGTCATTTAAAACATCGATACCGGTTTGAGTGAAACGAGAGATGCCGCGGGTAACCAAAGAGTATTCGCTGGTCAACCAAGTCAGGCCGCCTTCAATCCAATCACCTAGCGGGATGCGTGGGATATCCATTATTGCTCTCCTGCTCGTGCCAGTTCGTCGAGTACTGCGCCTTTAACCACCACGCCTAGCAGTTGCTCTTGCTTATCAATAACGGCGATAGGGAAACTCTTTTCACTAAACATGGCAAACAGGTTATGCAGTGGCTCATCCATGGGGACTTTGCGGAAATCCTGGGTTAAGTAGGGAATAATCGAATCGGCACCCTCTTCAATGGCCCGGCTGGCGGCATCGGCCTCGAGTAGCCCGATAAGGCGGCGGTTGCGATCAACCACATAAATAGAGTCGATAGCATGGTCGCGCATGCGGTGTAGCGCCGTGCGTGGGCCATCGCTTTCCCGAGCGGTGGAGCGCAGTGGCCGCATGGCGCTCTCGGCGGTCAAGATACGTGCCCGGTCAACGCCTTCGATAAAGCGACGCACGTAGTCATCCGCAGGCTTGGTCAGAATCTCTTCCGGCGTGCCGATCTGCACCACTTCGCCATCTTTCAGCAACACGATACGGTCGCCAATGTTGAGCGCCTCATCCAGATCGTGGGTGATGAAGACCGTGGTTTTTTGCATTTTGGATTGCAGCTGCAAAAGCTCTTGCTGCATGTCTTTGCGAATTAGCGGGTCAAGTGCTGAGAAAGCTTCATCCATTAACAGTACGGTGGCATCGTTTGCCAGAGCACGGGCGAGGCCAACGCGCTGCTGCATACCGCCGGAAAGTTGATTCGGGTAGGCGTCTTCCCAGCCCTCCAGGCCCACTTGCTTAAGCGCATCATGGGCAATTTTATGGCGCTCTGTTTTCTCTACGCCGCGAATTTCCAAACCGAACTCGGCATTTTGCTGCACAGTGCGGTGGGGAAATAGCGCGAAATTTTGAAATACCATAGAGAAGTGACGGCGGCGGCACTCCAGTAACGCTTTCTCTTTTAGCGTCGGGATGTTTTCGCCGTCGATAATGATCTCACCTTCGGTGGTCTCAATTAGACGGTTAAGACAACGGATCAAGGTCGATTTGCCTGACCCCGAGAGTCCCATGATGACCAGCAGTTCGCCTTCATAGACATCAAACGAAATATTGGATAGCCCCAGCGTCTGGCCGGATTTCTCCAGAATTTCGGGGCGCTTCATTCCTTGATCACGTAGCTCAATGGCTTTTTGTGGGTGCTTACCAAAGACTTTGCTTAATCCGCGCACTTTAATTTTGACGGGTCGTGTCTCGTCCATCGGCGATGCCTTTTTGTTGAGCTGAATGGGCGTGTGTCGTTATTGCGCCATTCATAAAGAAATAAGAGCTTGAGTCGGATAATTTATTAAAAATTATTATACATAGGTGGGGCCTGTGTGTCACAACGGCTCGCTCAACGGGGCAATTAACGCTACATGTGTCATTTTTTACCCACTCGCGCGGGCTGCCTATAAGTACATAATGGCATTGCTAATGTTTTATAAGGCATTGATTATTAATTGTTTATATTGGTTTTTTATGTTTTTGGCACGTAAAGTGATTGTAGTTTAAGTAGAGTGTTGTGAATAACTTGTATACGTGTACGGAAAGCTGACTGTCGATTTTTCCAGTGAAATGTTTAGAAACAAGCAGCGTAAGTAATGGAGGTGGGTATTATGGATAAGCAACACGACCACATTGAGAGCAAGCAAATTTCCAATCGCCCACGCTGGTTAACGCTGTGCATGATGGCGACAGCGGCAAGTGTAATTGTGTTAGCTGGTTGCGGTGATAACGAAGAAACAGCGCCACCTGCTGAAGAGCCTTCACCATTAGAGCAGGATGCCACCACTCAGCCGGAACCGGGTATGAGTGAAGAGTCAGCGATGGAGCAGGATCCAGGCTTAAGTGAAGAGCCAGCAGCAGAAAACAGCATGACGCAATCTGAAGAAACGATGTCAGAAGATCCTATGTCAGAAGAGTCCATGCCGGATGACACCATGGACGAGCCCGCAGAGGGCACTATGAACCCTGACGACGAGCCTGGCTTTGGTGAAGGAACCGAACCTATGCCTGGCGCTGAGGAAGAGGATGAAAATTCGACCAGTAACTAGTCTTTAGCAAGTGTACCGCTCCCTACGATGGTAAATCGCCTCAGCTGTTTGTTCCCTGCGGCTGCTCCACACGATTTGCCATCCTTTCCGCCCCCGCGCCCGCGGGGGTTTTTTTGTCTGTTTTCTAGCTAGCGCATCCCGCCTTATCAGTATCCTGGTAGTTACTCTTCACTGTCTTCCAGGCGACGATAGAGTGTCCGACGAGCAATGCCCAGCACTTCTGCGGTGCGTCGCTTGTTGCCACCCGTTGCTTCTAATACCTTGTTAATATAGCGCTTTTCAACTTCTTCTAGGCTAGGCCAGCGGATTGGCGTTGCCGAGGGCACCTGGCTCCCTGCCAGCACTTCGCCACTGACGGTAGGCACCAGTGGGGTACCGCTTTCCACCGTTGATTGTTCGCGCAGCCGTTCGGGCAGATCTTTATGGCTGAGCGAGCCATCTTCGCTCAGGGTAACTGCCCGCATGATGGCGTTTTCCAGTTCGCGAACGTTACCGGGATAGGCATAGTTGAGCAGGTTGTTGAGCGCTTCTGGCTCGATTTGCTCGATCTGCTTGCCCTGGGCCTCGGAGTGCTTGTCGATAAGGGCAAAAACAAGGTGCTCAATATCGGTACCGCGCTCGCGTAGCGGAGGAATGCGCAGCGAGAACGTTTCCAAACGGTAGAACAAGTCGCTGCGGAAATTCTCCTGCTCGATTTCCTTCTCCAGGTTGCGGTGAGTCGCAGCGATGATGCGGACATCTACTGGCTCTTCGCGCTCGCCGCCCACTGGGCGCACGGTTTTCTCCTGCAAGGCCCGCAGTAGTTTAGCCTGCAGATTGATGGGCATTTCACCAATCTCATCTAAAAACAGGCTGCCGCCCTGAGCGCTTTGAAAGAGCCCTTTGCGCGCCTCATTAGCCCCGGTAAAGGCGCCTTTTACATGACCAAAGAACTCACTCTCCATCAAATCTGCGGGAATGCTCGCACAGTTAACCGGCACAAAGGGTTGGTCATTGCGAGGGCTTTCCTGGTGAATGGCGCGGGCGAGTAACTCTTTGCCGGTACCGCTTTCCCCTAAGATCAAAATGGGGGCATCGCTTTTGGCAAGGCGGGAGGCGTCATGAAACAGTGTCTGCATGACCTGGCTTTTACCCACAATGCCGTGGAAATGGCTGATATCCGTGTCGTGGAAAACCGCCAGGCGTTGGCGTTCCAGCACACGAAATACGGCATCGCGGATGGCATCAAGGTCTAACGGCTTGGTTAAAAAGTCGTCAGCCCCTAGCTTAAGTGCCTCAACCGCCTGATCGATGGTACCGAAAGCGGTAATCACAATAATGCCCAGCTCACTGCCTGCTTGGCGGAGCTGCTGGAGTAGCTGAATGCCGGTCATACCCGGCAGTCGCACGTCGGTAATTACCAGTGAGACGGTGGTGTGGCTTAGTAAGGCGATCGCCTCTTCAGCGCTAGGTACGCCGAGCGTCGTGTAGCCTGCATCCTGCAGTTCTTCTTCTAATAACTCACGTATAGCGGCGTCATCTTCAACCACCAACAAAGGTAAAAGGGGATCCTGTTGGGTCACAAACGTTGTCCTCACGCGGATGCGGTTTCACTAATAGGTAGTGTGATTTCAAATCCAGCGCCGCCAAGGGCGCTGTCAAACACGCCGATCGTACCGCCGTGGTCGTTAATAATGCGATGTACCATAGAGAGTCCCAAACCGCTGCCTTGACCGACCGGTTTGGTGGTGAAAAATGGGTCGAACACTTTGTGATGATGGGCACTGGGTATCCCTGGGCCATCATCTTCCACCCACAGTATTAATTCGTGCTCTTGCTGCTGGGCGCGCACTCGAATTCTGTTCACTTCGGGGGCTTGCGCTGCATTGCGCAGCAAATTGGTCAGCACCTGCACAATTTGTTGGCCGTTGGCGAGTAAGTTGGGTGTCGGCGACGGTAATTCAATGTCTAAACGAATATTGCGTGGCTCCAGCTCGTCTTCAACCAAATCGCTGGCATTCATAATAAGCTGATCAAGCGCCAGTTCGCCTTTCTCTACGTTATGTTGGCGGCCTAATTCCATCAACTGGCGCACAATTTCAACGATGCGCTCGACTTCGCCACGAATACGCCCTAGTCGTGCGCGTTCGTCATCGCCAATCACATCGCGGCGAGCCAAACGCTGGGCCTGGCCATTGATCACCGTTAACGGCGCACCTATCTCATGGGCAACGCCGGCTGCCAGTACGCCCAGTTCAGCCAGCTTTTTCGATTTGCGCAGGCGCTTTTCAAGCTCAATTTCGCGCCGTTGGCGATTTTCGATCTCTTGGTCTTTTTCGGCCATCGCATCCAGCATGCCATTCAAACCGGAGGCAAGGTGGCGATATTCGATAGGGCCGTCTTCGGTGGCGCGTTGGCTGCGGTCACCTTTTTCTACTAACTGCATTACGTGCAGCAGCCGGTTAAGCGGGCGCTCGATATGGCGGCGAAACCCCCACCAAATACTAAACACGATTCCGGCGGCGCCAATCACAAACACCAACACGGCCACAATACTGATAAAACCCGTGTAGTTCTCAATACCGGTATTTAGCCGATTAACCTGCAGTACCCCATATACAGTGCCATCTTGTGAGCGCAAGGGTGTCAATGCAGAGTAGTAATTCCATCCATCGTGTTGGCGATAGTTGCTATATAAGTCATCGCGCTCAATGATTTGTTGAATCTCTTCACGGCTGAAAATATCTTTGCCTAGGCCCAGCCCGTAAATATCGCGACCCTGGGTATCGAATACATAGGCACCGTAAATTCGATGGAAGGAGAACGCCGACTGTAACGCTTCTTCAAGCGGCGTATTGCTATCTGGCGTAACCGCGTAGCTGAGCGACGAGCTCAGCGTACGGGTAATAATCTCAACTTCCGTTTGTAGCTTTGAGCGTACGTTATCTTCGAGCGACTTGATTGCCACTAAGCTAAAAACCACCAGGATGACAAACAGCGGCACAATCACAGTCAAAATAATCAAATTGCGTAGTCGCATGGGGCATCCATGGTGGTTTTAATACGTTTTAATATCAGCCAGTGAATGAAGCGCTACTGGTTCGTTGGCGCTAGGCGGTACAAGCCGCCCTGGGGGGCGTCAGTGAGTAAGTAAATGGCATCATCAGGGCCTTGGCGAACATCGCGAATGCGACCCACTTCGCCTTGTAAAATCAGCTCTTCCTCGGCGACACGGCCCTCTTCCAAGCGCAGGCGCAACAGCCTCTCGCTACCTAGCCCACCGGCTAATAAGTTGCCTTGCCACTCACCAAAGGCGTCACTAGTCACTTCGGCAAGCCCGGCGGGGGCGAAGCGGCCTTCAAATACATACACTGGGTCAACCATGCCGGGGAGCGAATCTTCGCCAATCGGCTCGTTGGTTGCATAGTCATTGCCCTGGCTGACCTTTGGCCAGCCATAATTATTGCCCGCTTCGATATGATTCAGCTCGTCGCCGGTGCGGGGGCCATGCTCTGACGCCCAGGCTTCGCCGTTACTGAGCACGACCATGCCTTGAATATTGCGATTACCCATGGAGTAAATTTCATCCAGGGTGGTGTCATCACCAACGAAAGGGTTGTCATCGGGAACGCCGCCAGTAGCGGTAAGACGCAGGGTAGAGCCCGCGTGGTCATCGCTTGCCTGGGCGCGGGGCGGTTCACTGCCGCGATCCCCAATACTCATTAGCAGGGTACCGTCGGGCAGCCACGCCAACCGCGAGCCGTAATGGCGGCCCGGCCCAGAGGCGCGATCTTGTTCAAACAAGTGTTCGACCTCTCCTAGCTGGCCATTGTGCCATTTTATTCGCGATAATGCTGAACGGCTGTTATTGCCCTCGGGCTTGCTCCAGGTGAAATAGATCCAATCGTTATCACCCTCGCTATTTCCGCCTTCAAAATCAGGATGTAACGCTATGTCTAGCAAACCGCCCTGGCCCTGAGTACTCACTTCGGGCATGCCTTCCAACGTACTGGCTTCACCGCTTTCGGGATCGACAAGTTTCAGTTGCCCGCTGCGTTCGCTCACCAAGTAGCGGCCATCGGGTAAAAACGTCACCGCCCAAGGATGCTCAAAACCATCGGCGATACTCTCAATGGAAAGGTTTAAATGGTCGGTTTCCAGCGATTCCTGGACGATTTCCGCATTTGCCGTGTTAATAGCGCCCGCCAGCACTAGTCCACTGATCCTTGCCCAAGCCCCAGGGGGCAGTGGGCGTTGGGTATGGTTGTTCATGTGAAGCATAGCGTGCCCTCTGGTGACGTTAATCATTGGCATCCTTGCCAGTAGTCTAGCAGTGACCTTTTAGTCACGTGTGGGTTCCACTATTACATGAGCAGGGCGAGTAGCACGGGCAGGTAAAACAGCGCTAACAACGTCGAGCAGAAGACCAAACTGGCTACATAGACGGGTTCGCGCTGGGCGCGCTGAGCAAAGAGATAGTTGAAGACCGCCACTGGCATGCACATCTGCACCACTAAAATGCTTTGGGCCAGTGGCGGAAGGCCCACCCAGCCAGCAATCAACCAGGCGACCACGGCAGCGAGGGGCACGCGCACCAGACTAAATCCGAGCCCTGAACGCAGGTTCTTCACCTGAATGCTGGCTAGCGATACGCCCAGAGTAATGAGCATGAGCGGTACCGTGAACCCCGACATTAAGTCCACCGTATTCGCCAGCCAGGGGGGCAGGGAAGTGCCCGTTAGCAGTAGCGCCATGGAAATCGCAATGGCATACACCGTAGGCGTTTTGGCAAGGGTTTTAAGCGGGTTGCCTTGGCTATTAAGCACAGCGCCTAGGGTGAACTGAAAAAGCGAGACGGTCACCATCACGGTGATGCCGTAGGCAAACCCGGCACTACCAAAGGCGTAAAGCACCACGGGTAAGCCCATGTTGCCGGTGTTGGGGTACATCATGGGCGCAAGCAGTACCCGCCAACTGCGGCGCAGCAGTTTTGCCACGCCAAAGGTCGCCGCCCCCATGGTGATAATCACCAGCGCGGCGGCCAGCATCGTCTGGCCAAAGGTGGTGGCATCGATATCGGCACCCGCCAGGGATGCTAATACCAGTGAGGGTGTGCCAATGTTAAACACTAGCCGGGTAATGAAGTCGACCGGGTAGGGATGGCCTAGGCGTACCCACAGGTAGCCGAGCCCTGCACCCGCCAGCACGGGCGCCATGACGGCAAAAAGTTCGGCAAGCATTGGCTGTCCTTGGCAATCGTTAGCCGCCCATTGTCGTTAATAAGCGGGCTAACTGGCAAGGCAAACACTCGAATTAACCTAGACGGCGGCGGCTGACGTGCGCCACGGGGCGGGCACCTGGCTGCGTAAAAACTCTAACAGCGCGTGGGTACGGCGGGTCTGGTGACCGTAAGCATAAAGCAGTGTGATAGGAAGTGGCACCGGCTCCCAGCCGGACAGGCAGTTAATCAGCTCGCCTGGATGATGCTGTTCGCGTTTTGCGGTTAACCAGTGTGAGAGCAAGCCGATACCCTGGCTGCGCGCAATGGCATCTATATGCAGGGTAGTGAGATCTACCCGCAGCCGTGAACGGGGCGGGTTAAAGGTGTATTCGCCATGCTCTGGATGAGTGAGCAGTAGCCCGTCAGAAGCCGTGCCCAGCAGGTCTATCCAGGCGTGCTGGTTCAGTTCGTCGGGGTGTTGAGGCGTGCCAGCCGCCTCTAAATAGTGTGGGCTGGCATAAAGCCCGCGGGTTAAATGCCCCAAGCGCTCCTGGTTTAGCCCGCACTCATGAGTCGGCCCAAGCCAGACATGCACGCTATTGCTGTGCATTTTAGTGGGCGGTGTTTCCCTGGTGTGTAGCGTTAACTCTACCTTGGGGTGGCGGTTTAAGAAGGCATCAATGGCACTGGCTAACCAGCTGCGGGCCAGGGCACCGTGCACTTCAAGGGTAATTTCTCCGCTAATCTCCTCACGCAGCTCTGCCAGCGCCTCCTGGCTATGAGCCGCCATTGCCAAAAGCTCGGTGCAGTAGTTGTGAAACAGTAACCCCGCCTCGGTAGGAATCAAGCGGTTGGCCTGACGGCGCAGCAGTGGCTGGTTAAGCCGGGTTTCGAGCTGGCTGATACGGCGGCTAAGGGTCGATTTGGCTAATCCGAGCTTTTGAGCGCTGCGAGTCAAACTGCCCGTGGTCATCACATCGGCAAAGGCGGTAAGTTCGTCAAAGTCATACATGGTCAGGCCCACGGAAAAGGGTGAGCGCTAATTGTGCCATTTTTCGGTGCGAATGAAAATAATAGGCATTTGTGTTCCGGTATGCTGAACGTACCGTCTCACCCCAGTGTGCAAAGAGTGTGTAAAAATATTAATGCTAATAATTCGCATTTAATAGAGCAAATGCTTACCCACATTGCTCACACACTATAAAGGACGAAGTTATGTCTCCCTGTTTGCGCCGTACGCTGCTGGCCAGCGCTATCTCTTCGCTTGCCAGTAGTGCTCTTTGGGCACAAGACGCGCCCCGCTTAGACGATATGGTGGTAACTGCGTCAGGTTTTGAACAGCAGATTACCAATGCCCCCGCGTCTATCAGCGTGGTTTCCCGCGAAGAGTTGGAACAAGGCCACTATCAGAGTGTTACCGATGCGCTGCGCGATGTGCCCGGTGTGATTGTCACCGGCGGTGGGAGAGGGGATAACGGCCAGGATATCTCTATTCGCGGCATGCCCTCCCAGTACACCCTGATATTGGTCGATGGGCGCCCGCAGAATTCCCGCGAGTCTCGCCCTAATGGCGATGCAGGTTTTGAGCAAGACTGGCTGCCGCCGTTACAGGCTATTGAGCGTATTGAAGTAGTGCGTGGGCCAATGTCGACGCTCTACGGCTCCGATGCCATCGGCGGGGTCATTAACGTGATTACCCGCAAGGTTGCGCAGGAGTGGCACGGTAATGTGCAACTCGACACCGTGCTTCAGGAAGACAGCGACTCCGGCGATAGCCGCCAAGCCAATTTTTATCTGAGTGGCCCGCTGGTAGGGGAGCGTTTAGGGCTCCAGCTCTATGGCCGTGCCTCTCAGCGCGATGAAGACAATATCCTTAACGGCTACGAAGATAAAAGCCTGCAAAGCCTCACCGCTCGATTTAGTCTTGCCGCATCAAAAAACCACGACTTCACTTTTGAGGCCGGTATCACGGAGCAGGAGCGCGAATCGCTGATGGGCAACTCGGCGCCATCGGAGGGCTGTCGCGGTGGTTGTGAGGATAGCTACAACAACTATACCCATCAGCACGTTGCGTTAACCCACAGTGGCCGCTTCGATTGGGGTACCAGCGAAACTTACCTGCAACGTGAGCGCAGCGAAAATAAATCGCGGGATATTGAAATCACCAACACTACCGCCAAAACCAGCGCGGTCATTCCGCTAGGCATGCATATGGTGACGCTAGGCGCTAACTACGAGGAAGAGTCGCTTGAAGATAGTACAACGAACAGACTGCCTGACTCTGATCGTAGTGAGATTGAGAATAGCCAATGGGCAATTTTTGTTGAAGATGAATGGATGCTTACCGATTCCTGGGCATTGACCGGCGGTTTACGTGTTGATGATGACGACAACTACGGTAGTCATTTAAGCCCGCGTCTTTATAGCGTGTGGAATATGACGCCTGACTGGACGTTGAAAGGCGGCGTTTCAACCGGTTATCGAGCGCCCAACCTGCGCGAGATCACCCCCGACTGGGGGCAGGTCAGTCGTGGTGGCAATATTTACGGTAATCCTGACCTTGAGCCAGAGACCTCGCTCAATAAAGAGCTGGCCCTGCTTTATGCCAACGACTCTGGCCTGAGCGGCAGCGTCACGCTATTCCATAACGACTTTGACGATAAAATTACCCGAATAGCTTGCCCCATCGATATCTGTACGGATGGCGCTAACCAGTTTGGCAGCGACCCGACTTATCGCGTTAACGTTGATGAAGCGGTGACCCAGGGCGTAGAGGCGAGTGTGGCTGCGCCTTTAACCGATACCGTTGAGTTAACGGCCAGCTACACCTATACCGATAGCGAGCAAAAAAGCGGTGAGTATGCAGGCGAGCCGTTAACACAGCTGCCTAAGCACCAGGTATCCGCCTCGTTAGATTGGCAAGTCTCTGCCAAGTTGAGTCAATGGACAAAAGTCACTTACCGCGGCGAAGAGAGCCAACCGACTACTGGCCCTTCGAGCAGTGCCATTGTGGCTCCTTCCTACACCTTTGTAGATGCAGGTATTGGCTACCAGCTAAATGAATCGACTCAACTGAACGCGGGTATCTACAACCTGTTCGACGAAGCGATTGACTACGATGAGTACGGCTATGTGGAAGATGGCCGCCGGGTTTGGTTAGGTCTCAACGTCGCCTTCTAAACGCTAGGTTCCCGTTATAAACGCAGTACTGCAGCGGCTATCCAGCGATGGCCGCTTTTTTTGTGGTGCGCCAGGCATGGCGCGCAGCGCCTTGACTGGCGCTGTTCCTGAGGGTGGTGCCTCAGGATGACTTGGGGGTGAAAGTCCCCTGCACGCCCGGCAAGGGGAAGTGCTAGCCGACGGCAAGGGTGTCCCTCGCGAGGGGGAATCTGAAGGAAGCCCAAGGCAAAACGCTGGCCTGACGAACAGGAAGCGGATACGAGGCGTCATGGCGGGGTGAGATGGCCACAATCATCAAAGCCCAGTACTTGCACGGAACGCCATGACGTAGATCCGACAGGCATAAGCGGGAAGGTCGCGCGTCTTACCCTGGGAGGTCTGGTGATCTGCCACGGTGCTACCGGCGTCGAGAGGCGACGGGAGGGACCACCAGACGCCAGCCGAGGCCATAGTAAGTGCCGGTTCACCGCGGCACCAAGGGCCGAACATGAAGAACCGCGAGTAGGCGATAACGTCTCGAGGATCGATCATGAAGACAGAAGCTGACGCTAATACCGTCACTCACCCAGAGGGGCAGGGGCAGTACTCCGAGTCCCAGCCGGTGAGCGTCGAGACGAGCCCGGCGTCGTTATCGTGGACGAAAGCGGAGCCAACCTCGCTCATGGAACGGGTCGTTGACCCGGAAAACATGGAGCGAGCTTACCGTCGGGTGGTTGCCAACAAAGGCGCACCGGGTGTCGATGGCATGACGGTGTATCAGCTAGCCGACCACCTAAAGACGTACTGGCCAACGCTGCGCGAGCGGCTGCTGGCCGATCAGTACCACCCCAGCCCGATCCGAGCAACCACGATCCCTAAGCCCAAGGGTGGGACGCGGCAGCTCGGTATTCCCACGGTTACCGACCGCCTAATCCAGCAAGCGCTGTCCCAGGTACTGATGCCGATCTTCGACCCGGGCTTCTCCGAGTCGAGTTACGGCTACCGCCCCAAGCGGAGCGCCAAGCAGGCCGTCTCGGCCATGAAGGCCCACGTCACCGCCGGTCACCGCTGGGTGGTCGATCTTGACCTGGAAGCCTTCTTCGACCGAGTGAATCACGACCTGCTGATGGCACGGGTCGCGCGGCGCGTTGACGACAAGCGTGTACTGCGTCTGATCCGTCGCTATCTGGAGGCGGGTATGTTCCAGCATGGCTTGCCCACGCCGAGGCGGCGGGGGACACCCCAAGGCGGGCCCCTCAGCCCGCTACTGGCGAACATCCTGCTGGACGACATGGACAAGGCGTTGGAACGCCGAGGCCACCGCTTCTGCCGCTACGCCGACGATATACAAATCTATGTACGGAGCCGACGAGCAGGCGAGCGGGTCATGGGCAGCTTGAGTGAGTATCTCGAGAGCTCACTTCGGCTGACGGTCAATCGCCGTAAAAGTGCGGTGGATCGGCCATGGCGACGCGGATACCTGGGCTACAGCCTCACTCGGCACAAGCAGTCGAAACTGACGCTCGCCAAGACAAGCCTGACACGCATGATGCAGCGTGTCCGTGAGATCCTGAAACGTGGTAGGGGGCGTAACATCCAACGGATAATCGAAGAGCTGAGGCCCATCCTGCGAGGATGGGCCCACTACTTCAGTCTCGTTGACGTGAAACGCCCCTTGGAAGCGCTGGATCAATGGATACGTCGCCGCTTACGCGGTCTGATCTGGCGGCAATGGAAGCGCCCAAAGACCCGGTGTTGCAAACTTATGACACTGGGCCTGGACGCGCGTCGTGCTTGGAAATCGGTGGGTAATGGTCGAGGTCCCTGGTGGAATGCCGGGGCTTCGCACATGAACCAGGCCCTGCCGAGGAAATGGTTTTATGACCAGGGACTGATCTCGGTACTGGATACGGTAAGATGGCTTAACCGTTCTGCATGAACCGCCGTGGTACGGAACCGTACGCCCGGTGGTGTGAGAGGACAGGGGAGGCGACTCCCCTTCCTACTCGATCTGTTAGGAAAGGACAGGGTAGTCAACAAAAAAAGCCCCGGCGTATGGCCGGGGCGGAAGGAGAGCATCGAAACAGAAAGTGGAACCTTAAGTGTTAGAACTGATTAAAACTCATAGGTTGCAGATACCCAGAAGCTGCGCCCATCCAACGCTACCCCATCGGTAGAACGACCTGACTGTGTAAAGTTGTAGGCACGCAGCGTTTCGCCGTTATGCTCAAAGGTATCGGAGCTGGTGAAGTCTTTATCAAATAGGTTGTAAATAGAGCCGGTTAACCGCACGTTGTCGGAGAAGCGGTAGGAGCTACGCAAGTTAAACAGCTCGTAACCATTCAGCTTGTTACCCAACTGCTCATAAAGAGAAAGCGATTCGCCCGAGGTAGGCAAGCCAGCGGAAAAACGCTCGCGAGAAGAGTAGTACTCGCCTTCTAGGGTAGTGCTCCAGCGCTCATTAATCGCCCAGGTTAGGTCGGCAGTTAGTTTGTGGTCAGGCGTGTTAGTTAACACCATGCCTTCGTTTTCGCCGGAGGTGATTTCAGAGTCAGTGAAGGTGTAACCGCCGCTAACGCGCCAGGCCGGTGCGATTTGATAACTGGCTGTTAGCTCAACGCCGCGGGTTTCAGCTTTGTCGATATTGGTCAGTTGTCCAAAGCTTTCCTGCTGAGTAAAGTTGCCTATGCTCAAGCAGTTACCCAGCCCCGCATTGGGGGTGTCGCCATTGCTGTCCACAAACTGGCAGTTGGGTAAGTCAGCGGCGCTAGCAATACGATCAGAAAAGCGGTTGTAGAAAAGCGTTGCCCCGGCTGAAAAGCTATCTTGGTTGTCGTAAATGGCGCCGATTTCGTAGTTGGTACTTTTTTCCGGCTCAAGATCAGGCGAACCAATAGTGACCGTGGTGCCTTGGCCTGTAAAACCGTTAATACCATCATGAAGATCATTTAACGAAGGTGTTTTATATCCTCGGCTAACGCCCCCTTTCAACGTCCACTCAGGGGTTGTGTTCCATACTAGGTAACCACGTGGACTGAAGTGCCCACCAAACGCATCGTGATGCTCATAACGACCGCCGAGCGTTAGGGCTAAACCGTCATTTAGTAGCCACTCATCCTCAGCAAACAGTGCCCAGCTGTTTTGCTGAAACTTTTCACTACCTGCAATGGCATCTTCTAACTCGGCATCAACGTACTGTCCACCGATAGTGGCTATATGGTCGCCAACTGGTGCCACAAATTTGGTGTCAACGACAATGTCACGGTTTTCAAGAATCCGGTCTTCGCCGCCCTGAGCTTCATAGCCGTAGTCAGGTGCGCTGCCTGCGGGCAGGGTGCGGCCTAAGGATTCCGTCGTGCTATGGGTAACGCTGCTTTCCCAGGTGCCTGGTGCGTAGTGACCGGTATGGCCAACCGCAATTTGGTCGCGGTTAAAACGCAATTCGTCTTTATAGCCATTAAAGGTACCGGGGGAGGGAGCGCCGCTGCGGTTCGTGCCGTCTTGAGTTCCCAGCCGGTTATCGTCGTTGGAGTAGGTCTGACGTGAGCGTTCGGCATCTAGCCATAATTCATTTGACTCATCCGGGGACAGGTTCAAGCGCCCACCGATAGAATAAATACGCGCCTCCACTGGGCGTGGATCGCGACCTGAACTATCTGCAATCATGCGCTCAGAGCTGTCGCGATCAAACAGACGACCACGCAGTTGTAATCCCAAGGTATCTTCTACCAGCGGGCCTGCCGTGTAGAGGTTAATGGCCGAGCTGTTGCCCGCGTTGCTATCTTCCTGAAAATTGTTCTCAACCGTGACAGAGCCCGCCCAGTCTTCACCTATACGGCGGGTAATAATATTGATGACCCCACCCATAGCGTCAGAGCCGTAGAGGGTCGACATGGGACCACGAATCACCTCAATACGCTCAATAGCAGACAGTGGCGGCATAAAGCCTGTCGATGTTTCACCGAAACCATTGGGCGTGACACTGCCAGAGGTATTTTGACGGCGTCCGTCGATCAAAATAAGCGTGTATTCGCTCGGCATGCCCCGAATAGAGATATTGAGGCCACCTGTTTTACCCGTGCCAGAACGCACATCAACACCTGGCACATCGGCAATGGCATCCGCGATGTTGGAAAACTGCTTCTGCTCAAGTTCCTCGCGAGAGATTACCGAAATACTAGCTGGCGCATTATTTAGCGATTGCTCATAGCCAGCCGCTGTCACCACCATATTATTGAGCTGCGTATTTTCCTGGGCCTGGGCGCCTGCAGCAGTGACGGCGAGCGTGACGGCGCTAGCCAGAACAGAGCGAGTAAAGCGTGGCATGTCATTCCCCTTGGCGACGATAATTATTAGCTAATGATACGTATTATCAAATGAGTTAGAGAGTCTAAAAAGAAAAGTTCCCAAACGCGAGGGAATGATCAAGGAACGTTACGTTGCGTAAAGTGAAACGCCTGGGCGGAAACAGGGTTGCGTGAAATGGAACACGCTATTCCCAGGAATAGTAGTGCAAGTGCTTTTGAGAATCGTTATTATCCTTGTCAAAGTACCGTATCGAGAGAAACTTATGTTGGTAAAAACGACATCAATGGCCGCCACCCTCGCCAAGAGTGGGCGTTTAGGTATGGTCGGCATATTGCTAAGTATTTTTGTGGCAGGCACTGCGCAAGCGCGCACTCTGGAAACCGCCTTTGGCGACGTAGACGTTGAGGGAACCCCAGAGCGCGTAGTAACACTCTACGAAGGCGCTTTGGACGCTGCCGTAGCGGCAGGCGTGAACCCGCTAGGCGCTGTGACGACGCGCGGTGGTGACAACGTGGCAAGCTACATTGAAGCGCATCTTGGTGAGAGCCCGCCGGCGATTATGGGCGTGGTGCGCGAGATCAATATCGAGGCCGTGCTGGCGCAGCAGCCGGATCTAATTTTGGCGCCTGCTCAGCTTTCTGATGAGCAGTATCAACTGCTGTCACGTATTGCACCTACGGTGGTGCCACCGACCCAGCCGCTGGCGCCGGATAACTGGAAAGCTGAAGCCCGCCTTTACGGCGAAGCGCTTAATCGCCAGGCCGCTATTGCAGAAGCGATTGAGGCCGTTGAACAACGTGCCGCCGAGGTCGCCAAGGCAGTAGAAGAGGCCGGTGTCGGTGGTAGCGCCTTCTTGGTGCGCTGGATGCCCGGTGGCCCCATGGTGATGTCGGAAAACCTTTTTTCTGCAGGTTTGTTAGCCCAAGCGGGCCTGAAGGTTCAGGATGCTGGCCTGGTCGGCGAGCGCGGCGTACATAGCGATGTGCTGAGCCTGGAAAACCTTTCCCAAGTGGACGGCGACTGGCTATTCCTGGCAACGCTCAACGAAGATGGTCAAGCGGCGGTGGACGCAGCCAAGCAAAGCAGCGCCTTTACGCGCCTAAACGTGGTACAGCAAGACCACGTAGTGCCGGTGGATGGCCAGCTATGGACAAGCGCCAATGGCCCCCTGGCCGCCCAGGCGATTCTTGACGATATAGAGGCAGCGCTGTTGCCGTGACGGTTCCACGTTTTGCAACGCCTAGTGTTAGGCGTGCCGCTCCCCGTACGCTAATGATGCTACTACTCACCGCCCTTGTGGCGGTGAGTCTCGTTAGTCTATTAATCGGCGCGGGTAGCGTTGGCCCCGGCAGAGTCCTGGCGCTACTCAGCGGTGCTCAGGACAGTGAGGCGCACTTTATTGTCTGGGAACTGCGTGCACCGCGCACCTTGATAGGCATTGCGGTGGGCATGGCATTGGGTGTGGCGGGGGCCTTATTACAAGCGGTGGCCCGCAATCCGCTGGCCGAACCGGGGCTTTTAGGGGTTAGCGCGGGGGCGGCGTTTTCCGTGGCGCTGGCCTTAGTGCTGGGTGCCAGCGCCGCCACTTTACGCATTTCAGTCGCGCAGTTAGGTGCGCTGGTGGGTTGCGTGTGCGTGTTGAGCGTGGCGCGTTTTCGCGGTGTGGGTAACGACCCAATCCGGCTCGTGCTCGCTGGTGCCGCGTTTTCGGGTCTGCTGGCATCTTTAACCTCATTGATACTGCTTTACGACCAGCGTGCCGCTGATGAAATTCGTTTCTGGGTGATTGGCAGCCTGGCAGGCCGCCGCATAGACGACCTGCTGGCCGTGCTGCCCAGTATGCTGGTCGCGTCAGTGATGGTTGCGCTGATTGCTCGGCCGTTAGCCGCCCTGGCGCTAGGCGAGCGGGTTGCCTCTGGTTTGGGCCACCACCCCACCCTGATTCGTTGGTTGGTCATCGCCTGCGTGGCGCTATTGGTGGGTGCTGCCACCGCCATCGCCGGGCCCATTGCCTTTGTTGGGTTGGTGGTGCCGTTTGTCGCACGGGCCTTTGCCGGGCCTGATATTCGTCGCACGCTATGGTTTTGTCTGCCCATCGGGCCGCTGATCGTCCTCGCTGCCGATATCATCTCTCGGGTGGTGGTCGCTCCTTCGGAACTACCGCTGGGCGTACTCACCGCGCTGTGCGGCGCCCCCGTACTAATAGCGGTCGTACGTGCGCGCCGCCTACCGATGCTATGAATTCGCTAATGAAAACCACGCCGATAAAAAGCTCGTCTACGCCTTTCACTTCGGAAGACCAGTTCCGCGCGGACGGCAATAACAACGTACCGCCTCCGCAAGGTTACTGGCGATTCGCTTGGCGAAGCGGGAACGGTGCGAACAGCCTATTGTTTGAGCAGCGTGCGGTAGCCGTTAACCTGGGGCTGTTTGGCGCGTTACTGCTTGCCAGCGTTATTTACCTAAGCCTGGGCAGCGTTAAGGTCGCTCCTATGGCAGTGCTGCAGGCGCTGTTTGGCAATGCAGATATGATGGCGAGCTTTGTAGTGCAGGAGCTACGCTTGCCGCGTTTGGCCGCCGCCGCTAGTACCGGGGCGGCCTTCGCGTTAGCGGGCATTTTGATGCAAACCCTGGCCCGCAATCGCTTGGCGACGCCGGGTATTATCGGCATTGATAATGGCGCGACAGCGTTTGCAGTGGCCTCCATCGTAGGCCTTGGCGTTTCCATCGCGCCGCCTGCCATGGCGTTAGCCGGGGCAACCACCGCAGCGGTACTCACCTTCGGGCTCGCCGCGGGCAACGGCACCCAGGGCTATCGCTTTATCGTGGCGGGGATTGGCGTGGGCGCAGTGTTTGGAGCGATAACGCAATTGATGCTGGCGCGAGTTGCCATTGATACCGCCAATGCCGCTTACCCATGGACGGTGGGTTCGCTCAATGCCCGCCCCAGCGGCGCACTGCAATTACTCATGCTCGGGTTGGCGTTAGGGCTGGCCGCTGCCATGGCATTAGCCCGTTCGCTAACGCTACTGCGTTTCAAGGATGCCACCGCCAGCGGGTTAGGCGTGAACGTCAAGCGGCGCCGGTTGGAAGTGCTGCTGCTGTCTGTCGCCTTGACGGGTTTGGCGGTGGCTGTGGCAGGCCCGGTGGGCATGGTGGGGCTGATTGGCCCCGAGATTGCCCGGTCGCTGTCCAGTTCACGCAGCGTGCCTATTTTGGCGGCAACCCTGGCGGGGGCGTTGGTGATGGTACTCGCCGACCTAGCCGGGCGTACGCTGCTGGCGCCTATCGAGATTCCCGTCGGTATCGTTACCGCCGTGGTCGGCGGGCCCTGGTTACTTTGGATATTAATGCGCCCGCAACGGAGCTTCACATGAGCCAATCTCCAACACCCACTATGCCATCTCTTGCCACGCAGTCGCTCGGCATGAGTTATGGCACCCGGCAGGTGATCGATGGCTTGGATATCACCCTGCCCAGCGGCAAAGTCACCGCCATTGTGGGCCCCAACGGCTGCGGAAAATCGACGTTGTTGGCCGGGCTTGCTCGTTTACACAAACCCGATAGCGGTGCTGTATTGCTCGATGGCGCCGATATTCAGCGCTTGCCCACGCGCCAATTGGCCACTCAGCTGGCGCTACTGCCCCAGGAGGCCGTCGCACCGGAGGGGCTAACCGTGACCGAACTGATTCGTTTTGGTCGCCAGCCCCACCAAGGCTGGCTGCGCCAGTGGTCAGCAGAAGACCAGCGCGTGGTGCAGCACGCGCTAGCGGCGGCAGGGCTTGAACAACTCGCTGACAGGCCAATTGATGCGCTTTCCGGTGGACAGCGCCAACGCGCCTGGATCGCCATGACCATCGCCCAGCAAACCCCGCTGCTGCTGCTGGATGAACCCACCTCCGCGCTGGATCTTGGCCACCAGATTGAAGTGTTCGAGCTGGTGAAACATCTTGCCCACCACGGCCGTACCGTGGTGATGGTGCTGCACGATCTCGCCAGCGCCTGCCGCTACGCTGACCATCTCATCGCCATGCGCGAAGGTCAGATTATCGCGGCAGGGGCTCCGGCTACGGTGGTTACGCCTGACCTGGTGCGAACGCTCTATCAAGTGGAGTGCACGTTACTCACCGACCCTGATACCGGCAGCCCCTTGCTGGCCAATGTGCACCGCTCCCCGGCACCTGCTTACTAGGCAGTCTCCAGCCTTTCGCCGCATTGCTAAAGATGCATTAAGTTGATGCCCTGCTAGAGATAGCGGGGCGATTTCATTACTCTATCGCTTCTAAACCTATTTCAGCTATAACAACCTCAGTAAGGAACACTCGTGTCCTCTCCTGCACACAGTTTTCAAGCGTTGCTGCGGCTACTGCGCTACGCCAAAGGCTATCGTCGGCGCATCATTGCCGCCACCGCCTGTTCGATTATCAACAAGCTGTTTGATATTGCCCCAGAGATTCTGATTGGTGTCGCCATTGATGTGGTGGTCAATCAGGAGCAGAGTTTTGTGGCCAGCCTCGGCTTCGAGACGCCCCAACAGCAGATCACCATGCTGGCGGTGCTGACGTTTGTTATCTGGGCGGGGGAATCGCTGTTTGAGTACTTGTTCCAAATTCTCTGGCGTAACTTAGCCCAACGTTTGCAGGCGGATATGCGCCAAGATACCTACGAGCACGCTCAACGGCTGGATATGGCGTTCTTTGAATCAAGAAGCTCCGGCCAGCTAGTGGCCACCATGAACGACGACGTTAATCAGCTTGAGCGCTTTCTGGACGGTGGCGCCAACGCGATGGTTCAGGTAGTGGTGACGGTGGTGGTGATTGGCGCGGTATTCTTTGTGCTTTCGCCGTTGATTGCGCTGCTGGCGTTTACACCTATTCCGTTGATCATTTGGGGGGCGTTCTTCTTCCAGCGCAAAGCCGGGCCGCTCTACAGCGACGTGCGTGAAAAGGTGGGTGATTTAGCCAGCCGTTTATCCAACAACCTAAGCGGCATCGCGACGATTAAAAGCTTTACCAGTGAAGAGCGCGAAGCGGAACGCCTGCGCGAGGCCAGCGAAGCCTACGTAGAAGCCAACAGAAGGGCGATCAAGGTTAGCTCCGCGTTTATTCCTGTGATCCGCATGGCGATTTTGGCGGGCTTTCTGGCCACCTTTACTGTGGGCGGCATGATGGCGCTCAACGGTTCACTCAATGTGGGTGCTTACGGTGTGTTGGTATTCCTGACCCAGCGTCTGCTCTGGCCGCTCACTGGCCTGGCTCAGGTGATCGACCTGTTCGAACGCGCCATGGCCAGCACGCGACGGATTCTTGATCTACTTGAAGTGCCGATTACCGTTAAGGACGATAGCACCACCCCGCTCGTTCAGCCGGTGCGCGGTGAAGTGACCATCGACAATGTGAGCTTTCACTACGCTACCAGTGGTGTTGGCGTGGAAAACATTCATTTACACGCACCGGCAGGCAACACTCTGGCATTAGTAGGCGCGACCGGCTCGGGTAAATCGACCCTCATCAAGCTGCTGCTGCGCTTTTACGACCCGGAAAACGGGCGGGTACTCATCGATGGCCAGCCGATTACCGAGGTCAGCATGAACTCGCTACGCCAGTCGATCGGCCTGGTCAGCCAGGATGTTTACCTGTTTGAAGGCAGCATTCGCGACAATATCGCTTACGGCAAGCCCGATGCCGACGAAGCCGCGATTATCGATGCGGCAAAAACCGCCGAGGCGTGGAGCTTTATCGAAACGCTGCCCCAAGGATTGGATACGCCGGTAGGGGAGCGGGGCGTGCGGCTTTCCGGCGGCCAACGCCAGCGGCTTTCTTTAGCGCGGGCGCTACTTAAAGACCCGCCTATTTTGGTGCTGGATGAAGCCACCAGCGCAGTGGACAACGAAACCGAAGCGGCCATTCAGCGATCGCTAAAGCGCATCGCCCATGGCCGCACGGTGATTATGATTGCTCATCGGCTTTCGACCATTGTGCATGCTGATGAGATCGTGGTGATTGAGAAAGGCCAAGTGGCCGAGCGGGGCACCCATTCCAGCCTATTGGCAGCTAACGGCCACTACGCCGCCCAGTGGCGGGTACAAACCGGCGAAGCCCAGGCGGGGGATGTGGAAGCACTCAGTAACCTTTAACGACTACTGATTAACTATTACCTATTAACCAGGAGCGCATTGAGGGTGACGGGCACATGCTCTTCAATCTCCTGGTAGCCTAGTAACGACATCACGGTGCGCACCGTGGTGTTGGCCATCAGTGCTCGGCCATCCATCGCCATGGGCTCCGCGTGGGTGACGCGTATCTCATTTAGGCCTTCGCGGGTAAACCGCAGCGGCACGGATTCCTGTTGGTTAACCATGTCTGATTGAACGCTAAAGGTCAGCGTCTCCATCAGTGATTCGCCAATATCCAAACCGTCCAAGCGTTCTGGCGGCATTTGCGCTTCTAGCGTCACCAAGGTGGTGTTCGCCAGCAAACCTATCCAAGGTGGCAGCTCGCCAAAGCGTTCCAGCACATCCGTTTGGCTGAGCTTTAACGGCAAGCGCAGGGTGCCATCGCTGGAGATATCACCCTGCAGATCGCGCACTTGATGGTGATGAGTTTGCGGTGCTTCGCCGTTCAACTGAGTAATCGATGCCTGCACCCGCGACTGTCCAGGATCAAGCTGCCAATCAGCGTGCACGGGCAGCGCCAACAATAAGGGGAATAGAGCAATCAATGCTTTCACAGCGCGTCTCCGTATAAAGAACTACTCACCAGACTGCCCAATCCACATAAAGTGCCGTAATGACATCAAGATAGCGCAAAGGGGCTAGCCTCTCTCGGCCACATTCGCTATGATATGTACGCTTTTCGGGCCTATAGCTCAGTTGGTTAGAGCAGGGGACTCATAATCCCTTGGTCGTAGGTTCAAGTCCTACTGGGCCCACCATTTCTATATTTACCTTTTTCAAAAGCAGGGAGTAATTAGTCCCTGGAGCTGCGGTATATCTGATTCTAGTTACGCCCTGCGCACGTCTAAAACTTTCAAGTCCCCCAATATTACCCAACCCACCACCGCCAACCCGCAGCACAAAGCATACCCATCGCAATCGATACCAACGGATTCCTCATCACTACCGCCACCGTACCCGCCGCAATGGCTGCGAGCCGAACGCCGCCGTCACCATGCACGATGATGGGCGTAATAACGGCAATCAGGACTGAGCTAGACATGGCATCGACGAATTGCCGCACGCGGGGCCCTAGCGGTACATGCGACATGACCAGTAGCCCCAGCACTCTGGAGCCATAAGCAATGACTACCATTAGCATGATGGCTATCAACGACTGCCACACTGATGATGAACTCATAAGGCGCTTTCCCTGAACCAGCGTCCAGGCAATAGCACGGCTACCACACCACCGGTAATGGCACCCACCATCACATGTAGGTAAGGCGGCAGCCACCAGTACGCCATTAATGCACTCGCCGCTGCTGCCAGCCAGGGTAGGGCCATTGCCGCTCTTGGGTTCCCACCGACAACGATCATTAACAAAAAGCACAGCATGATCACATCAAGGCCGAAGCGTTCGGGCTGGGTAATGCCTCCGCCAAAGGCTAGCCCTACCGCCGTGCCGACGACCCAGGCGCCCCATAGCGCGATCCCGCCACCTAGAAGAATGCCCAGGTTTCGCTCACCGCGCTGATACTCGCCCAGCGCCATTGCCCAGTTGGAGTCGGTTAGCAGTATCACCATAGCGAATTGCTGGCGTTGAGGTAACGCCTTGAGCCAGGGGTAGAGCGCCGCACTCATTAGCATATGCCGGGTATGAATCGCGAGTGTGACCGCCGCCAGAGCAAGCAGTGGCAGAGGCGAATGCCACATCTCTAGGGCAGCAAATTGCGATGGAGCCGCGAAGACAAACAGGCTCATTAGCATCGCCTCCCAACCAGCCAACCCCTGGTGCACAGCGGCTACGCCAAACGCCAATCCAAAAGCGATGGTAAAAACCGCCAAAGGCAGCATCATGCGAATCCCTCGCCAGGTGCCCGTGATATCCAGCCGAGTAGGATTTTCTTTTATTTTCATTGCTTAACCGTTCTAAGTGAAACAGGCCATATCAAAAACAAACAGACCTGCTTGTTTTTTTATTATTTGAAGTCTAGATTGAATTATGAACACGCGCCACAGCTGGTGACGTGTCAACAAGATGAAACAATACAACAGATAAAACAGCCGATTAAATCGGCCCGGGAAACTATATGAACTTCACTCGTAATACGCTGACACTCGCCGTTGGAGCGCTGGTTTTACCTGTCGTTGCTTCTTCAGCCCATGCCGCAACATCCTTTATTGCCAATTCGTTCTACGACCAACAACACCCCCATTCCCGCTACGGTTACATAGAGTGGGCCGAAATGGTCAAGGAGCTCTCGAACGGTGAACTGCAACCCGAGGTTTATACCGGCACCGTACTGCTGGCACCGCGGGCTAACCTGCAGGGTATCCAGGATAACGTGGTTCAGGTTGCTCACCATGCGGCTATTTATACGCCTTCTGAAATGCCGGTTGCGAATGCTGTTCAGGAGTTAGGGTTTAACTATGATGACCCACTGATAGGCATACTGGCGGTGACAGACTTCAGCCTTAATAATCCCACTCAGCTAGCCGAGTGGGAGGAGCTGGATATTGTCTACCTGGGCGCCTATAACACGCCTTCCTATGTGCTGTTCTGCCGCGAGCCAGTCCGCAATCTTGAAGAGCTACGCGGTAAGCGTATTCGTACGGCTGGCTCGACTGTTTCTGCCTGGGTCGAGCAAGCCGGGGGAACACCTGTCAATGTGCCTTCCAGTGAGATGTATAGCGGCCTTGACCGTGGCTCGTTGGACTGCGCCTCAAATGCGGCTAACGACTTGATTGACCGCTCACTGTGGGAGGTTGCCGAACACACCACCCTGCTGCCTACCGGCATGTATTGGTCTGGCCCTCAGTGGGGCTTCAATTCGGGTTTTTGGGCTAGCCTCAGCGATGAGGAGCGTGATGTCTTCAAAGAAGCGACTGCCAAGGCAATGACACGCATGATTGTCCAGTATCTGGGCGCTTCTGAAGCCGCACTGGAAGAAGCCGCCTCCCACGGCAACAACATCTACGAGCCCGAAGAGGATTTGATGGCTTCCGTGGAGGCTTTCCGCGATGAGGCCTTGGCCAATGTCTACGATAAGGCCCGCGATGAGTACGGCGTTGAAGATCCAGAGGCGTTGATTGATGATTTTATCGCGACCTACGAAAAGTGGGATGCCTTAATCAGCGAGGTTGATCGCGAAGACGAAGAGGCTCTGGCCGAACTGGCCATGGAAGAGATCTACAACAAGCTTCCTGCTGACTACGGAATCTATTAACGCTGCAACACTGAGGCCGCCGCATTGAGGCGGCCTAGGCCAAATAAGGGTTCGCTATGACGAAGCGACAGAATCAAGAAGAACGCTCACGCCAAACCCAGGCTCGGGTGACGCAAGCGACTATCGAGTGCATTCTCGAGAAGGGCATTCGTGCCACTTCAACTGTGGATGTCGCACGTCTGGCGGGCGTTTCCCGTGGCGCTTTAGTTCACCACTATCCTTCTAAGACATTATTGATGCAGGCGGCGCTTGAGGACTTGCTGAGTCGCGAAGTCGAAAGCGTAAGAGAGATGGCCGTGAAGGTTAAAGCAGGCGAGCTTAACTTTGACAACTTACTGAAAGCATTGCATGAGCACTTCAAGGGTGACCTTTATATGGTGACCCTCGAATACCTCACTAACGCGCGTACCGACCCCGACATAATGAAAGTGTTAGTGCCGCTGGCAGCCAATTTCAATGACTCTTTGGAGCAGATTTGGGAGCAACTGGTTGCCAGCGCCAAGCACACGTCACATCAGAATCGCGTCGCCCTGAATGCCACTTTGTGCATGATGCGGGGTATGGGGGCACAAAGCATCTGGCGAGATGACCCCGAACTCTACCGCGACATGCTGCTGTTCTGGAAAGAGACCCTGTTAGAACTGGGCTTTTCTGCCCCGGATGCGCAGAGGAGTGAGCCCGCATGATGGCCAAACACGTCGAATCACTGAGCCAGTGGGTTGCCAAAAGTGCCATGGTGCTGGCGGCCCTCTTTCTGGTGCTTATGGCACTGCATGTCTCACTCGATGTTGGGCTGCGCTACTTATTCGGAAAGTCGTTTACCGGCACCTTGGAGTTTGTGTCTTTTTACTACATGGTCGCCGTCGTCTTTCTGCCGCTCGCTTATGTCGAGCTTCAGCGGGAACACATCAGCGTGGATGTGTTGGTGGGAAGGCTCCCGCCGGTAGCCCAACTGACGCTTTACCTATTTGCCAGCACCCTTGGGCTCCTCTATTTCGGCATGCTCTGCTACCAGAGCTATCTAGATGCCGTACGCGCTACGGTTCGAATGGAAACGGCCATGGCTAATTTTACCTTCTATTTATGGCCCAGCCGCTGGGCGTTACCGGTTGGCTTTGCAGCTATGTGCCTGGCCATCCTCGCCAACATGATTAAGGCGCTGAAACAACGCCAAGCCCTGTAGGAGTTTCCTAATGAGTAATATCGAGATAGGTGTGGCAGGCATTGCCATCGCCTTGGCCCTTATCGCCCTGCGCGTACCAATCGGCGTGGCACTGGGGTTAGTGTCGATTATCGGCATTGGCGAAATGACCAGCATGCGTGTGGCCTGGGGGATGATTTCGGCCACTCCGTTCGACTTTGCAGGCACCTGGGAACTGACCGCGGCACCTATGTTCCTGTTTATGGGCTATTTGTGTACCAGCACCAATATGACCCAAGGTCTGTTTCATGCCATGCGCCTTTATCTGGCGCGCCTGCCTGGCGGTCTGGCTGTTTCCAGTGTTATGGCCTCTGCCTTCTTTGCTGCAGCCTCCGGCTCTAGCGTCGCAACATCGGCGGCGATGTCGCGTATTGCTGTGCCCGAAATGCTCAAGCATAACTACGACAAGGGGCTGGCCACCGGTACCGTCGCCGCCTCTGGAACACTTGGCTCGCTGATTCCCCCAAGCGTGCTGCTGGTGCTCTATGGCGTTTATGCCCAGGTGTCGGTGGGTCAACTGTTTATGGCGGGATTCATCCCCGGTGTGCTTTCGGCGCTGCTTTATATCGCCATGATTATGGTGCGAACCAAGCTTAACCCCAGCCTGGCGGGCAACACCGATGTACGCTCTAGCTGGGACGAGAAGTGGGATGCCTTTAAGCATATCTGGCCGTTGCCGTTGCTGATCGGCTCAGTCCTTGGCGGGATTTTTCTGGGTGTTTTCTCACCTACCGAAGCGGGGGCGGTGGGTACCTCCATTGCCGCTCTGATTGCCTTGGCACGTCGCACGCTAACCTTTTCAGCCATTCGGGAAGCGCTGATTCGCACGGCGGTGAGCACGGCAAGCATCTTTATTATTCTCATCGGGTCGCTGTTTTTCACCCGCTTTCTAGCCATGAGTGGCGTGCCCGCTGCTTTCTCCGAAATAATCCTCGGCGTCAGTACCGAGACCTGGTGGATCATTCTCGCGGTGGCAGTGATCTATCTTGTGCTGGGTATGTTTATCGACTCCATAGGCTTACTGCTCCTCACTCTGCCGTTAATTCTGCCCTTAGTGGAAGGCGCAGACCTCAACTTGATCTGGTTCGGCATCATCGTCGTAAAGCTGCTTGAAGTGGGGTTGGTCACTCCGCCTATCGGGCTCAATGTGTATGTCATCAAAGGTGCCTTGGGCAATAGCGTCACACTGTCTGAAGTCTTTAAGGGCGTCGCCTGGTTCATCGTTATGGATATTGTTGCCCTATTGCTAATCGTGCTGATTCCAGCGCTTTCGCTTTACCTTCCGCAAAAGATGTTTTAACGCCACTCTCACAAGAACTCTCACAAGAACACTCACAAGGAATACTCACAAGGAATACTCATGACAACGACACGCTTTATTAATGCCAACGTCATCGACACGCGCAACGGAAAGATACTCGCCAACCAGCAGGTGCGTATTCAGGATGGCCGTATCGTCGATGTGAGCGATTCGCCGCTAGAGGGCAGTGATGATCACGTCATCGATATTCAAGGCCACTTCCTGATGCCCGGTCTGGTTGATTCGCATGTACACGTCACGGCAATTACACCCAATTTTGCTCTGCTTGAGACGCTTTCGCCTTTCTATGTCGGTGCCAAATCAAGCGAGCTGCTGGAAGCTATGTTGATGCGCGGATTCACGACCGTGCGCGATGCTGGCGGTGCAGATTACGGGCTCGCCAAGGCTGTCGATGAAGGCGCTCTGGTCGGCCCGCGCATCATGTACGCAGGGAATGCACTCTCTCAGACAGGTGGCCATGCCGATATGCGTGGCCCAGGTCAGCAAACCTTTGAAGGCTGCTTCTGCTGCGCGGGTCTAGGTCGTGTTTGTGACGGTGTTAGTGAAGTACGCCGGGCCGCCCGGGATGAGATCAGAAAGGGGGCCACCCAGATTAAGATTATGGCGTCTGGCGGCGTCTCTTCACCGACCGACCGTATCGACAGCACTCAGTTTTCGCTTGAGGAAATTGACGCCATTGTGGAAGAAGCCACTGCCGCCAATATTCACACCATGGCACATGCCTATACGGCGCGCGCTATCAACCGGCTTATCCCCAGAGGCGTCAAGACCATTGAGCATGGCAACCTTATGGACGAGGAGAGCTGTCGGCTATTCCTTGAGTATGACGCTTACCTAACGCCAACTCTCTGCACTTACGATGCCTTAGCGAAGGAGGGCGTTGAAGCGGGCATGGCCGAGCACCTACAACGCAAGGTTTATGATGTCTTGGATGCTGGTGGTAAGGCATTAGAAATGGCCCAACGTTTCGGCGTTAAGATGTTATACGGTTCCGATTTGCTGGGCCGGATGCAGCGCCACCAGCTTAATGAGTTTAATTTGCGTAAAGACGTTGTGCCCACCGATGAACTGATTCGGGCAGCGACTAGCCACGCTGCCGATGCCTATGGCCACACAGGTGATTTTGGCGAGATTATCCCAGGCGCAAGGGGAGACGTAATCGTGCTTAAAGACAATCCTTTGGACGATATTAATGTTCTTACTCAGCCCGATGAGCAGCTCATGCTAATTATGAAAGGGGGAGTAGCTTACAAAAATGTTCTGTAGTCAGGCTTAATGCTGCTTAATAAAACGCTGCGTAATGAAGAGGCCAGCCAATGGCCTCTTTACCTAGCCCGTTGGCGTTACAGAGGAAGGGGGCTTATTAAATGCTTGATCAAGCGTTACGCTTCCTTTCTTTATATCACCGGTAACATTTTGGCGTATAACGCGCAATCATCGTTATAGCACTCGCAGGAGTGCCTCGATTTAGATGCAACTGATCAGTTCCAGCGCGATCCTGAGTCATCAGCAGCCATCGCGATTTCCAGCCGCTTGCAGTATCGATGACGACAATCAGTGACATGAAGCTATCGATGGGAAAGTAGATGTGGGTAAACGCCTCTGTGGGCTGTAGCAGTACTTCGCCAAAGCCAAGCTCTAATGGTATCGCAGGCAGCCCTAAAGGCATTTCGCTCGACTTCCGGCAGCCCAACAAGCAGTTAATTGGCAGCGGGAACGAGCAGAGTACGTATGTTGGTATCGCCCTCAGTCAGCGTTGAAAATCCCCGCATTAGGCCATTGAAAGCAACTATTCAAAAGCGCTATCATGAATGCTAATAACAACGATTATCATGATTCTTATTTCTCTGCTTCCTCTTTGCTCCTAATTCCAACTGAGACTCTATCATGCCTCGTCTGCCGTTTGCCCGTCATCCTTTGGCGCGCTCAATTTCCGCACTGATCCCCGTCACTGCGGCGCTCTTTTGTGCATCTGCCTATGCTCAGGAAGAAACCACTTCCAACGATACTGTGGTGGTTACCGCCACGGCGCTGAAAGTCGATACCCCGCTAGTAGAGACGCCACGTCCGGTCTCAAGCGTTGACCGTGAAGAACTGGAAGCCCGTAACGTCCAACAGCTAGATGAAACGTTCCGCTATCGTGCGGGCGTGTTGTCGGGCCATTACGGTAGCGATAACAATACCGATTGGCTCAAGGTGCGCGGTTTTGATCAATCGACTTACCAAGATGGTCTGCGAATCTACCGCGAAGGGTTTTATCAGTGGCTACCCGAGCCTTATGGGTTGGAGCGTATCGAGGTATTTAAAGGGCCTTCATCGATTCTATACGGTGAGGCACCTCCTGGGGGCTTGATCAATGCGGTCAGTAAGCGTCCGACTGAGACTCCTCAAGGGGAGGTTAATTTACAGCTCGGCAACCGCAACCACCGCCAAGTCGGCATTGATACCAGCGGGCCGCTGGGAGAGTCAGACGATGTGCGCTATCGTTTGGTGGGGTTATATAAAGAGCGTGACGGCGATTTAAACGCCACCGATAACGAGCGCTACTACTTTGCTCCGAGCCTGGCGGTTGATCTTAGTGAAGACACTACCGTTACCTTTTTAGCCAGTGTGCAAAAAGATGACGGCGTTCCCGTTAACGGCTTTAAGCTGCCCTATGGCACTGTAGAAAACACTCCTTTTGGCCACATCGACCCGCAGACCAACTTGAGCGAGCCTGGTTACGACCAGGATAAACGCACTCAGTGGGGGCTTGGTTATGAGCTGCGCCATGCTATTAACGACACCTGGTCGTTTGAGCAAGATCTGCGCTATAGCGAACTGGACTTAGAGCTACGTAGCACCTATGCACTTTCCATGGTAGATGATCGACGCGCATCCCGTGGATTGGTTTATCGCGATGGCTCTATTGATAGCTGGACGATTGATAACCGCATGGTGGGTACTTGGTACGGTGATCGCACCGAGAATACGCTGCTGCTGGGGGTTGATTATCAAAACTTGAGCTTGCGCGGCCAGGAAGGGGATAACTATGCGTTCGGCGAGCCGATTGATATTTTTAACCCAACCTATGGTAACTTCACGCCGATTGCGGAAGAAGATCTGCTGACTCGGGAAATCGATAAAGAGCAGACCGGCCTGTATGCCCAAAACCAGCTGCGTATCGATGACCGTTGGGTGCTACTGGGTGGCGTACGCTACGACCAAGCGGAAACGGATAATCGTAATCAAACCGCAGGCACCACTCAGCGCTCAGATGACGACCAAGTGTCTTGGTCAGGTGGCGCGATGTACCTGAGTGAAAACGGCGTTAATCCTTACGTTAGCTACACTGAGTCATTTGACCCCGTGGGTAGAGTCGATGATGCGGGCGACCTGTATGATCCCCGCGAAGGTCGTCAGTGGGAAATAGGCGCTAAGTTGGCGCCGTTCGACTGGGATGGCTATGTAACGGCGGCAGTTTTTGATCTGGAAGAGACCAATACTCTAGTGACCTCTCCAGCAGGCTTCCAGGTACAAGAGGGCAAGCGTACCTCTCAAGGCTTTGAGCTGGAAGGTGTTGGTTATATTACCGATGCGTTAAAAGTCACCGCGGCCTACACCTACACCGATGCTCGCCTGGAAGGCGATGAGCGTGCGCCGTTAATCCCGCGCCACCAGGCTTCTACATGGTTGGATTACGCTTTCACTGGCGGCGCGTTAAATGGCGTGACGCTGGGTGGTGGTGTGCGCTATGTGGGCAGCACCGTTGATACTAGCGTCGCCGACAACACAGCCGTGGATAGCTACACTCTGGTTGATGCCATGGTGGGCTATGAGTTTGCTGATGGTTGGCAGGCCCAGGTCAACGTCAACAACCTCACCGATAAAGAGTACGTGGCCAGCTGCGAGTATTGGTGCTACTACGGTGAATCCCGCAGTGTGATTGGCAGCGTGAAATATAGTTGGTAAAGCCCATTGCAAACCACAGCGCCCGGCCATATAGGTCGGGCGTTTGCGCATCTGGGTTATGTCTTAAGGGCTTGAGGTATATCTAGGTACGGTATCGTGCATTTCTATCTATACTGAGGACGCTGCCTGTCCGCTTTATGTGCAGGACAGCCTAATTTAGGAGTTGATCATGCCGCGTTTAACCCGTAGATTCATCAGCGTTCTACCGCTTGCGATGTCCACCATATTTGTTGGTTGGGCAGCACCAGCCTTCGCGCAGGCATTTAATAGTGACGTGTTAAGCGCCGAGGAATCAGACCCTAACCGGTTGGGCTGGATGCAGGGATTTCCGCCTGTTTCTGAACGGGTAATTGGCCAACCTGACTCCAATTACTTTAGCTTTCCTAAAATGCGCTGGACGGTGTGCCACTTCCGCGAATTGCTGCCCACTAAACAGGTAAGCCGTGGGTTAGGATCACCTTCGCCGCTTACCTACGCGCTGGATGACGCTATCAATGATGTGATGTTTACCCCGCTTGACGGCAGTGAACCCATGTCTTGGCAGGCATCCTTGAACGAGAATTACACCGATGGCTTGCTGATTCTGCATCAGGGGAAAGTGGTGTATGAGTACTATGCAGGCTGTTTAGATGAGGCGGGCCAGCATGGGGCAATGTCGGTGACTAAGTCGATGACCGGCCTGTTGGGGGAAATACTGGTAGCGGAAGGAGCGTTGGATGAAGAGGCGCTCGTCGGCGATATATTGCCAGAGCTGGCCAATAGCGCTTTTGGCAATGCCACCGTGCAGCAGCTGTTAGAAATGACCACAGGCCTTGCCTATAGCGAAGATTACAGCGACCCCAGTGCGGAAATATGGGCGTACAACGCAGCGGCAAGCCCACTTCCTAAGCCAGAAGGCTACTCTGGGCCACGCACTTACTATGAGTATTTAGCCACCGTGCAGCCGGAAGGTGAGCATGGTCAGGTGTTTGGCTACAAAACAATCAATACCGATGCGCTCGGTTGGGTAATTGCGCGCACCACGGGCGAGTCGGTGACGTCGTTACTGTCGTCGCGAATTTGGCAACGTATAGGCGCCGAGCAGGATGGCTACTTTACCGTTGACTCCATCGGAACACCCTTTGCTGGTGGTGGCTTAAGTGCAGGCCTAAGAGATATGTCTAGAGTAGGGCAGTTGGTGCTGAATGAAGGCGTTATAAATGGCGAACGGCTCTTTCCCGCTGCCGCGGTAAAGCGCATTCGTCAAGGGGGCAACAGGCAAGCGTTTTCCGCTGCAGGCTACCGCACTTTACCCGGCGGCAGCTACCGTGGCATGTGGTGGTCACTGCATAATGATCATGGTGCTTTCGCTGCCCGCGGCGTGCATGGGCAAACGATATATATCGACCCCACCGCGGAGATGGTAATAGTGCGCTTTGCCTCTCACCCGGTGGCAGGCAATGCTGCTAACGACCCCTCCTCGCTCCCAGCTTATCAAGCAGTGGCTGAGTATTTGTTGGAGAATGCACCGTAGGCTAGAGTTGCCAGTTTTTCTTTGTGGGGTAATTAAATGATGGTGACTATTACGGTGCATAATTTAGAGGGTGACCTCAAAGCGCAGCTCCGCATTCAGGCGGCGAGCCAGGGACTCTCTATGGAAGAAGATATTCTTCGCAATACGCTAGTAAAGCCGCAAAAGGGTGGGTTGGGAAGTCGTATTCATCAGCGTTTTGCCACTGAGGGCGGGCTGGAATTAGCGTTGCCAAAACGTGTCAACTAGCTATCGCCTCCTCCTGCGTAAGGTGGCTTATACTTTTATGATCCGCAGCGTTATTGCACAACTGTCTCCGTTTTCGCAATGGATTGGCTGCGTTTCCGTGGCACGCAAATCGGGCTGCCGCTTTCGGGGTCGTGGATCACATGGGCATCCAGGTCGAACACGCGCTTAAGGTTGGTGGCGGTAAAGACCTTGCTGGGTGCGCCGCTGGTAACGATACGGCCATCGCACATCATTACTAAATGATCAGCGTAGGCGGCGGCCAGGTTTAGATCGTGGAGCACCAGTAGCAGGGTGCGGCCTTTCTCATGGGCCAGGCGCGAAAGCAGTTCCAGCAAATCCACCTGTACCTTCAGATCCAGAAAAGTAGTGGGCTCATCAAGCAGAATCAGATCGGTTTGTTGAGCCAGCACCATGGCAATCCAGCAGCGCTGGCGCTGGCCGCCGGAGAGCGCATCGACATTGCGCTCGGCAAACTCAGTCACGTGGGTATAAGCCATGGCTTCACGAATAGCAGCGGCGTCTTGCTGAGCATTTTTCTGCCATAACCCCTGATGTGGAAAACGGCCCATCCCCACTAACTGCTTTACGCTCAGCCCCTCGGGCGCTACCGGGCCTTGGGGCAGAATTCCCAGGCGCTTGGCGACCTCCCGCGTTTTGCTGCGATGGATATCCTTGCCGTCCAAATACACATGCCCGCCACTAGGCGTAAGCGTGCGGGCAAGAGTTTTTAGCAGCGTCGACTTGCCACTTCCATTCGGCCCCAAAAGCACCGTAAGCTTGCCTTCCTCAATCGAAATGTCGACACCATCCAGTACACGCCGAGTGTCATAGCCCGCGTGCAGGGCTTCGCCCGTCAAGCGAGGTGGCTGATGAGAAGGCTGGGTCATGAATGTGCTCATTGGGGTTGTTTAAGCAGCCAGAACCGTAAGCCAAAATATTCTCATTTTCAATACTTGCCATTGCTCAGCAAGCAATTGCTCACTGCTTTAAACGTCGGCCGTAGAGGAAAGAGGGGGTAAGAAAGGGGAGAAATAGTGTCGTTATCCTGAACGGTTCGTTCCGCTTGAGTAGACCTTTGTGACTTATATGCATAAAATAATCATTATTATTTAGATGTAGATTACGTTTTCAGAGTAGGGTTCACTCAAAAGCAGGGGGATAAAAACTAGATGTACACTAAGAAACGCCAGGTATTTTGGCCTACGGTAACTCTTGCCGGTTTGGTAGCTGCCAGCCACGCTTATGGACAGGAGTCTGCTGCCACAGGATCGCAAAGCGGCGCCAGTGATGCCGACTCGACCATGGTGGTGACGGCCACCCGCAGCCATAGCGAAGCGGGCCAAACGCCGCAGCGGGTAACGATCATTACCCGTGAACAGATCGAGCAGCAGCTAGCGATTACTGATGATCCGGGCCAGGTGCTCAGTAATCTTATTCCCTCTTACTCCCCCAGCCGCCAAAAGCTCTCCAACGCGGGCGAGACATTCCGCGGCCGTGATGCCCTGTTCCTGATTGACGGAGTGCCGCAGTCCAACCCCCTGCGCGACAGCTCGCGGGATAGCTATACCATTGACCTTTCCATGGTAGAGCGTATTGAAGTGATCCATGGCGCCAGCGCCGAGCATGGTTTAGGCGCTACGGGGGGCTTGATCAACCTGGTGACCCGGCGTGCCGAAGGCGGAGGCATTAGCCAGCACGCAGGCATTAGCCTGACCACGGACGATGATTTTCAATCGGGTGGGCTAGGCCACAAGCTGGACTACCGCATTAGCGGTCAGCAAGGCGACTGGGATTTCGTTGCCGCGGCGACGCGTCAGGAGCGCGGGGTTTTTTACGATGGCAACGATGAGGTGGTCGGTATCGCCTACCCAGGCGAGCTGCAAAACTCGGAAAGCTACGACCTTTTCGGCAAGCTGGGCTACTGGATCGACGACAATCAGAATATTGAGTTCTCGCTGAACCACTTCGATTTGGAAGAGGGCAACGACTACGTACCGGTAACAGGAGACCGCTCCGCAGGTGTTCCCACCACGGCACGCAAAGGCCGTCGTGACGGCGAGCCTGGATTTAATGAAGTGACCTCCGCTCGGCTTTCCTATTCCCACGCGGATTGGTTTGGCAACGAGCTGGATGCCCAGGTCTATCACCAGCGCTTTCGTGCACGCTTTGCCACCACGCCGTTTTTCCCCTATGTGGATAGTGCGGGGGATACCCAATACGACCAAACGCGAAATGAATCTGATAAAACAGGCGCCAAATTCACCTTGAACCGTGACGGCATGCTGGACGACCGTTTGGGTGTGACGGTTGGTTTGGATGTGCTGGAAGACGAAACAAGCCAGATGCTGGTGCATACCGGGCGTACCTACGTGCCGGAAAGCCGTTATCGTAATTTGGCTCCTTTTCTGCAGGGCCAGTTTAAGCTCGCGGATCCGCTCACGCTGCACGCCGGGGTGCGTCACGAGTATGCTGAACTTGATGTGGATACCTTCCAAACAATTGATCGCAGCAATGTCACTCAAGACAACGTTACCGTTGATGGCGGCAATCCCAGCTTCGATGAGACGCTTTACAATGTCGGCGTAACCTATCAAGCCACTGATTGGGCTCAGCTGTATGCCAACTATTCGGAAGGTTTCGGCATGCCCGACGTGGGCCGAGTGCTGCGCGGTATTGGCACGGCGGGCCAGGATGTGGATACCCTGCTGCAACTTCAGCCTATTGTTACCGATAACCGGGAAATCGGCGCGCGTTTTGACTGGGATGGCTACGGGCTAGAGATTAGCTACTATGAGTCCAATTCGGATTACGGCCAGCGGCTTACCGAGCAGAATGGCACCTGGGTAGGCAGCCGTGAGAAGACCGAAATCCAGGGCGTTGAGATTACCGGCGACATGCAGGTGGCGGACAAGCACGATCTATCGCTCTCCTATGCCCACACTGAGGGCAAGTCGGATCAGGATGGCGATGGCAGTGTGGATACCAAACTCACCGGTATCAATATCGCCCCGGATACGCTCAAACTGGGCTGGAGCGCTACCTGGAACGACCGCGTTTCCACGCGCTTGCAGGGTAGTTACTACTTCGATCGAAGCGTCGATAATCCTGAACTTGATTTTGACGGCTACGGCTTAGTGGATGCTTCTCTAGCTTATCGCCTGCCCACCGGCAGGGTGTCAGTAGGTATCGAAAACCTCACCGATGAGGATTACCTCACTTACTACTCTCAAGCCGCACGCATCAGCGATGAGTACTACTTCACTGGGCGGGGCCGCACTTTCACTCTGGGGTACCAGCTGGATTTCTAGTCAGCCGCTTTCTATTTTCTATGTTTTGTGCTCGATACTGTTTGGCGGCGCCTTTGGGGCGCCGCTTTTTTTTCGTCAATTCGCGCTAAAAGCGAGCTCGCGATCTATGCAGTAAATAAACGAAGAAGGGCGCGCCTATCCCGGCAACAAAGATGCCCGCAGGTAAATCTTTGGGCAAAAACGCTACCCGGCCCAGCAGGTCGGCGTAAAGCACTATCAAGGCGCCGACCAACGCTGATGTAGGCACCAGGCGTGCCATGTTCCGCCCCACCAGCCTAGCGGCCAGGTGGGGGGCAATTAATCCCACAAAGTTTAAGCCACCGGCAAAAGCCACAGCGGCACCTGCCAGCGCCACGCTGCAGGCCAGCAATACCAATCTGCTGCGCAGAATCGCCACCCCAAGCCCTTCGGCAACGCTATCACCCAGGGCCATGGCATCCGCATGGCGGGCGAAGAGTAGGCTGATAGGCACCGCGACGACTAACCACGGCAATAGGCTCCACACATCGTCCCATTGCGCCGCGTAAAGGCTGCCGGTTAGCCATACATAGGCGGTCATGGCGGCAGAGTCATCGCTGATCACGATTAACAGGGTGGTGCCAGCGCCCATGGCCGCGGCCAGGCCAATGCCGACCAGTACCATGCGCGATGGGCTAACACCGTTTTTCCAGGCCAAGCTCACCACCAGCAGTGCAGAAACCAGTGCTCCCAGCATGGCAGCAACGGGCAGCCAGTGAATGCTAAGGGTCGAACTCAATAGGGATAAGAACACCACCGCCGCCAGCGCCGCACCGCTGGTAATGCCGATGACATCCGGGGAGGCCAGCGGGTTACGCACAATGCTTTGCAGAATCGCCCCCGCGATTGCCAGGGCGGCGCCGACCAATACCGCTAGAGCGATGCGCGGAAGGCGCAGCTCCCAAATAATAAAGGTAATATCACTACTTAGCGGGGCTGCTAGTGCATTTAGCACCTGCAGCGGTGGTGTGGGAAAACTGCCTAAACAGAGCGACAGCCCGGCGCTTGCTAGCAATAAAAGGCTTAGCATCAGCAGGCGACGTAGTAAGCGTAAGCGATTACTGTCGCTTTTTGCTTCGCTGTTAAGGTTTAACGTGGCGTCTGCTCTCATTGGCCAGCCATCTTGCGTCGTGCCAGATAAATAAAGAAGGGCGTGCCGATCAGCGCGGTCATTACACCCACCGGGATCTCCTGGGGTGGCATTAAAAAGCGCGAGCCAAGATCGGCCAGCAGCAGCAAACAGGCACCCAATAGCGCGCAGGCTGGCAGCAGCCAGCGATGGTCGATGCCAAATAACCCCCGCGCCATATGGGGCACAATCAGGCCCACAAACCCGATCATGCCCGCCAGCGCTACGGCGCTGCCCGCCAGCACAATCACAATCAGCCCGAGCAGCAGCTTGATGGTGGTGGCCTGCATGCCCAGCCCGGTGACCATGTCATCGCCCAGTAACAGTGCATTGGCGTGACGTACCAGCAGTGCGCTGAGCAGCAGTGCTCCGCCGAAGAGCGGCAGTAAGGGCGCTACCAATGAGAGGTCGCGCCTCGACACTGAGCCCGCCAGCCAGTAAAGCACGCTTTCAAAACTTTGCTGATCAATCACCAACAGCCCTTGGCTGAACGACACAAACATTGCTGTCACTGCTACACCTGCCAGCACGACCCGCAGAGGGGAGAGCTCACCGTGGCGGCCGCGGCTAAGCACCACCACCAGTATGGCCGCAACGAGTGCCCCTAATAGCGCGGCCCATACGTAGTGAGCGGGCGTGTGCAGCGGCAATAGCGAAACTGCCACCACCACAAAAAACATCGCGCCGGCGTTAATGCCTAGAATGCCCGGCGACGCCAGCGGGTTGCGCGTCATGGTCTGCATCAGCGCCCCGGCAATGGCTAAGCTGGCGCCCACTAGAGCGGCAATCACCGCTCGGGGTAAGCGCTCAGTTAAAAGAATGATGTGGACGATGTTGGTAGGATCGTAATGGGCGAGCGAGCCATACAGAGAGGAAAGGGAGATCTCCGTTGTGCCTAACATCACGCTGGCGAAAAAGGCGCCTAGTGCCACCAGCACGCCGAGTAGCAGGCCAATACTTTTTGCGGTAGTACTGTTTAGCATGAAGCAGGCTCCCCACGGCCACTGGCGTGAGGCAGGCAAGCCTGATGCGGCGCCGCTTCGGGTTGCAACAGCCCGTAGTGACTATACAGATCATCCAGCATGGCGTTGGCCGCCAGTATGCCGCCACCCATCATCCAACTCACCGGCTCAACTTCAAATACGCGCCCGCTTTGTACCGCTGACAGCTGTTGCCAGAGTGGGTGGGAGGCCCAGTGCTGGTAATTATCTGCAATAGCGGGGTCATCGGGCTCAAGCAGAATAAAGAGGGCATCGGCATCCAGCACCGGAATGTTTTCAGTACTGGAAAGCTTCATCCCCCAGCTCTGGCTTTGCAGTGTATCGGGTTGCTCAAAACCCAGCTCATCAAGGATCGAACCCGCAAAGCCGCTGGTATAGATACGCACGTGGTCGCTTTTAAAACGCACCACGGCCACTTTTTGCGGCCATTCGCTGCCCAGCCTGGTGGCAATCTGCTGACGAAAGTCTGCGACACGATCATCCCATTGCTCAAGGAGCTCATTTGCCTGCGCTTCGCGGCCAGTAGCATTGGCCACCATGTTCAGCGTGGTCTTGAAGTTAAACACTGTCGGGGCAGATACAGTGGGGGCGATGGCCTCCAGTAGCGGCGCTATGCGCGCATGGCGAAAGTCGCTGGCAATGACCAGGTCTGGATTCAGCCAGGCAATCTTTTCCAGGTTCGGTTGGGTTTCCAGCCCCACATGCTCGACGCTATCAAGCGCATCGCGCAGATAGCGGTACATGGGCTTTTCCAGCCAGGAATCGACTACGCCAATAGGCGTCAGTCCAAGGGCTACGGCGCTGTCGGTAGCCCCCTGGTAAAGCGTCACAATGCGTGGCGGTTCCGGGGGGCTGCTCGGCGTGTCAGCGGCTGCCATAAAGGGCATTAGCGCCGCCTGCGTTAACAGCAACACACTCATAAAAACCTTCTTGCGATGGGTGTGTGCTTTTAACATTAATGTCACTTTACGATTGGCTCGGACTTAAGAGCCAGGATGATGGCATGACGTAAAAGCTAATGCAAAGCATTACCAAATGAAGGCCGCGACCTCAACTATCCCAAATACCGCGACGCCGGCCGCGACCGGCCAGCCAAGTGAGCGTACCCGCGACCACACCAGCAGCGTGACAGAAAGCCCGATGGCGGTGGCGATCCAGGAAACAGCGCTTGGGTTAACCGGTACAATGGATACCCCCAGCACGGCGGCAATCATCAGTGGGCCAAGAATACCCAGCCACTGGGGCATGTTATTAAGGCCACTTTCGCTGTTGAGGCGGCGCTGCATCCATAAAAACGGCACTACCCGCATCAACAACGTGCCGATGGCGGAAATCGCGACCGCTAGCCAAAGTGCAGTGCTCATGATTCACGCCTCCTGCTGGTGGTGAATTTCACCGTATAGAACTGCATGGAGTAGAAGCACAGCGCGCCGCAGGCGGCGGCTAAGGGAATCGCCACGTTGCCCCAGCCGACCAGGGTCAAACACAGCGCCGCTAAAATGGTGCAGCCCATGGCGACTGCCCAACGCTTGTCGGTAAAGCGCGGCGCCACCATGGTCAAAAACAGCGCGGGCAGCGCGAAGGGCATAATCTCACCCAGCAGCGGCCAGCGGGCGGTAAAGGCCTCACCGGCGGTAGCCCCCACCGCGGTGCCAATTATCCAGGCGCCCCAGGCCAGCAGTGATGCGCCCAAAAACCAACTAAAACGCTTTACCTCAGGCAGTTGGGGCAGTCGGGTTAGGGCCAGTGCAAACACCTGGTCGGTGAGGCCGTGCATTAACCAGGGCCAGTGGCGGCTGCGCGGCAGTAGTCCCGCCAGGTTAGGGCCGTACACCACATGGCGCACGTTAATCAGCAGCGTCATCGCTACCACCAGCCACAGCGGGGCGCCTGTAGCGATCATACCGACAAATAGAAATTGCGAAGCACCGGCGTAAATCAGCGCTGAAATAGCCGTGGCCTCCAGCGTGCTAAAGCCGGCCTGGGTGGCGACTAAGCCAAATGACAGCGCCACGGGAATGTAGCCGCCCAATAGTGGGATGGCTTCTCGCACGCCCTGCAGCGCGCTACGAACAGGAGAGTGGCTGGCAGCTTGGCTCATGATGTTTGGCCTTCCAAACCATAGGTGATGGTCATCATCAACGTGGCCTCCGCTTCGTGGGTACGGTAAAGGTGCGGTTGATCGGCGGCGAAGGTGATGGCCTCTCCCGGTGTCAGTACCGTGGTTGCCCCTTCGGGCCCCGCTTCCAGCCAGCCGCTGATCAGCGTGAGTGATTCACGGGTGCCGGGTGTATGGGCTTCAGCATGACGCAATGTATGCGGTGCGCAGCGCATCCAGTAGGCGTCCACCTGAGGGGAATCCTTGCCTTGATCGATTAAACGCACCTGTACGCCATCTTCACCCAGCGGCACGCTGATTGGCGCTACCAGAGTGCCGAAAGGCACATTGAGCTGCACCGCCAGCCGCCAAATGGTATCCAGGGTCGGATTGCCGTTGCCTTGTTCAAGGCGACACAGGTTGGATTTGGCAATCCCCGCCTCATTGGCTAACTGCGACAGTGACCAGCCCCGCTCCAGGCGAAGTGCTTGAAGGTGCTGGCCCAACGTGTTGCGTGAGAGCTTATCCATAAGGCTGTCCGCTGTTCTTTATATAGAACGTTCTATATAAGGAACGTTCGTCTGTCAATGGCCTCGCTCGGCAACAATAGCCTTATTCGGAAGTGGCACCCTCTAGCGGCGGCGCGCTGGGAGTATGCCTAATGGGGCACTATGCCCCAGGCAGTGCTAGTTGTTCGCTTCCTTGGAGCGGCAGGTCGCTGCAGTAAACAGCACATCGGTAGAGGAGTTGAGCGCAGTTTCGGTGGAGTCCTGTACCACGCTGATCACAAAGCCAATCGCCACCGCCTGCATGGCCACTTCCGTGGGAATACCGAACAGGTTGGCGGCCATGGGAATCAGCATCAGTGAACCGCCCGCCACGCCTGAAACGCCGCAGGCCGCCAGCGCTGAAACCACGCAAAGTAGCAGCGCCGTGGGAAAGTCGACGCTAATGCCTAGCGTATGAGTGGTCGCCAGAGTGATGACAGTAATGGTGATGGCTGCGCCACACATATTGATCGTTGCACCCAACGGAATGGAAATGGAGTAGGTGTCAGGGTCGAGCTTTAGGCGGCGGCAAAGCTCCAGGTTCACGGGGATATTCGCGGCCGAACTGCGGGTGAAAAAGGCAGTAATCGCACTACCGCGCAGGCACGTAAACACCAGGGGATAAGGGTTTTGCCGGGTGGTGAAGTAAACAAGCAGCGGGTTGCTAACCAGCGCGACAAACAGCATACAGCCCACGATCACACCCAGCAGTTGGGCGTAGTTGAGCAGCGACTCAACGCCGGATTCTGCCAGCGTGCCTGCCACTAAACCAAAGATACCCAGCGGCGCTAAACGAATCACCAGTGTCACAATGCGGGTGATCGCTGCGGATAAATCGCTCAATGCTTGGCGGGTGGTATCGCTGGCTTGGCGCAGCATTAAACCCAGGCCGATAGCCCAGGCCAAAATAGCGATAAAGTTAGCCTCCATTAGCGCACTAACCGGGTTGGCAACCGCGTTTAGCAGCAGGTCGCGTAGAACGCTAAAAATATCCCCGGGCGGGTTGCCGTCAACTTGGCCCAAATCTAACGTAAGCTCCGTGGGAAACAGGAAGCTGGCTGCCACCGCAATCAGGGCGGCGATCAGCGTGCCCACCACATAGAGCACCAGCACGGGGCGAATATGGGTGGGTTGACCTTTTTGATGAGCAGAGATCGCAGCGGCTACCAGTACAAACACCAAAATGGGCGCCACCGCCTGCAATGCGGCGATAAAGAGCTGGCCAAGTAGGGCCACGTCGCTTGCAATGTTTGGCGCAAACAGGGCGAGCACTACCCCGGCAACGATACCGATTAAAATCTGTGGGATAAGGCCCAGCCGAATAAGTGGCCGGAAAACGGTGCGGGCGGTGGCGATCATTGCGCAACTCTCAGGTAGTAAAAGGTGGGTGGCGTATCGGCATTTAGCCGCTAACGCGCCTGAAAGGGGCGGTATTCTATCAGCTACGGCCTGCCTTCGTTACGCTGATCTTTGTTTAGCCGATGAGATGACTATATTTAAGATCCAGCGATTAGACGCTGAGTTGATTCAATAAAAATGCCCCTGCCGCGTAAGCGGGCAGGGACATTAATAGATAATGCTGGTTGCCTTAGCCCTTTAGGTCAGGCCGCCACGACCTCAGCAGCAGCGCAGCGGCGAGGGCGTTCTGGCTGGGTAAGCGGCATTGTCCAGCGGTCAAGCACGCGGTTCTCCTCAACAGGTATGGGAAAGTCTAGGTTAATAATACCGACAACCTACCTAGTTCGTACGCTTATGTCATCGTTAGCATTTGCGCATAGTTAAACTAAAGTTGTTAGACTTTGGTTGTAATTAATGGCAAATCACTGGACTAATTGCCTATTGCAGTTAATAAAGGGCGCCAAAGGAGGTTCCGTGTCGCCCATCGTGCGGCATATATATCGGAATGTTGATCCTCGATTTGTTCTTTTCACTCTGACCGTAAGTGGCGCAAATTGTATGCATAAAACTGCCCTGATGACGGTATGGGATCAGCTATGGCACTCCCACTACCAAGCCAAAAACCTATTGATGTGCGCGCTACCTACGGGCGGGGCCGCCAACGCCGCGGCTTCGAATACCAAGCGTAACCCTTCCCCTCAACCTAAGCCGCCTGCCTACACCACGCCGCAGAAGATTGGCCTGTTGCTTGGCCCGCTGCTGTTCGCTTGTGTGGTGATGTTCTTTCACCCTGAAGACTTAAGCTTTGAAGGGCGCATGGTGCTCGCTACCACTCTGTGGGTGGCCGTATGGTGGATCACCGAAGCTATTCCTATTCCCGCGACCTCGTTGCTACCCATTGTGCTTTTACCGATTACCGGCGCGTTGGATGGTAATACCGTTACGGCCGCCTACGGTAACCCAATAATTTTCCTGTTTCTGGGCGGTTTTATGATCGCGCTGGCAATGGAGCGATGGGATCTTCACAAGCGTATCGCGCTGTCGATTATTGCCGTGTTGGGCACCAGTATTAATAGCATCGTGTTTGGTTTTATGGCCGCGACGGGCTTTTTGTCAATGTGGGTCTCCAACACCGCGTCGGTCATGATGATGCTGCCGATCGGTACCGCTATCGTGTATCAGGTGAGCCAAGAGCTGGCGAAAAGTGACGGCGACCACAGTGCCGAAATCGATAAGTTCAGCAAAGCGCTGATTTTTGGTATCGGTTATGGCGGTACCATTGGGGGGCTGGGCACGCTCATTGGAACCCCACCGAATATCATACTCGCCGCAATTGTAAATCAGCTGTTTGGCATCGAGATCTCCTTTGCCGGTTGGCTCATGTTTGCATTTCCCATTGTGTGTGTACTGCTTTTTATCACTTGGCTGCTACTTACGCGGGTGTTTTTCCGCATTGACTTTAGTCACCTACCAGGTGGCCGAGAGCTGATTAACAAAGAAAAAGCGGCGCTGGGTAACACCAGCTTCGAAGAGAAAGCGGTGCTAGTGGTGTTTTTGTTCGCTGCCTTTATGTGGATCACCCGCTCGTTCTTGTGGCAGGGGCAGATCATCAATATCCCCGGCATCAATGACACCATGATCGCGATTGTCGCTGCGCTGCTGCTGTTTTTGATTCCCTCAAAAAACAAAGGTGGCTGCCTGCTGGGTTGGGACGTGGCGAAAGACGTACCCTGGGGCATTCTGCTGTTGTTCGGGGGCGGTTTGGCGATTGCCGCAGGCTTCGGCTCTTCCGGCCTGGCGGAGTGGATCGGTGGGCAAATGAGCGTGCTGGAAGGCGCCAACTTCTTGCTGGTCATCCTGCTGGCGACCGGCATGGTGCTGTTCTTGACCGAAATCACCTCGAATACCGCCACGGCCACCATGATTCTGCCGGTGTTGGCGTCGCTGGCGCTGGCGCTGGATATCCACCCCTTCGTGCTGATGGTGCCCGCCGCCATGGCTGCCAACTGTGCCTTTATGCTACCTGTTGGTACGCCGCCCAACGCCATCATCTTCGCCACTGGCAAACTGAAAATTATCGAGATGGTGCGCACCGGATTCTGGATCAACATCATCGCCATGCTGCTGATTGTGGCGGCGGTTTACTTCCTACTGCCGGTCATGTGGGGAGTTGATCTCACCAGCTATCCAGACGCCTTCCGTCGCTAGCGCTGGTTGAGCCTAGAGCCTTTAGAGAAACGATTAGCCCCGCCATTGAGCGGGGCTTTTTGTCGGTCGTTTATGTAGGAGAGGAGTTTTGTGGGTAGATTGAGTATCGGGTTGTTATCATGCCGCTACACTATTTTTTGCTGAGCCTGTTATGCGTCTACTTCACACCGCCGATTGGCACCTGGGGCGGCTGTTCCACAACCTGTCGTTGCTAGATGATCAGCGCTATGTGCTCGACCAGCTTATCGAGATTGTCGACCGGGAAAACGTCGATGCGGTGCTGATTGCGGGCGATATCTACGACCGTTCGGTGCCGCCTGCGGCGGCGGTAACGCTGCTGGATGAGGTGCTCCACGCGCTCTGCGAGGAGCGCAAGCTGCCGGTGATCATGATTTCAGGTAACCACGATGGTGCTGAGCGGCTTCGTTTCGGCGCGCGCCACCTGCGTCAGGCCGGTCTGCATATTCTTTCCGACTTAGTTGATTTTGACACACCTGTAACGCTGACGATTAAGGGCGCTGAGATGGATGTGTTCGGCATTCCCTACGCCGACCCCGAACATGTTCGCAGCCAGTTTAACGTGGAGGTGCGCGATTTTGACGGCTCCCACCGCTATTTGGTTGAGCGCATCGAAGAGCAGCGTCACCCGACACGCCCGTGCATATTGATGAGCCACTGCTTTGTGGATGGCGGCAGCGCCTCGGACTCTGAACGCCCGCTGACCCTGGGCGGTGCCGAAAGCGTCGCCTGGGAGCCTATGCAAGGCTTTGACTATGTGGCGCTTGGCCACCTTCACGGCCCCCAGTACCGCGGCGGCGAGCATATTCGTTACAGCGGCTCGCTGCTCAAATATAGCTTTTCCGAAGCCAGCCAGCGTAAAGGCGTGACGCTGGTGGATCTTGATGCGAGCGGCGTCACCAAGATCGAGCAGATACCCCTTATTCCCAGTCGTGAAGTTCGTGTATTAGAGGGCGAGATCGATGCGTTGATTGCCCAGGGGCGAACGGATGCCAATGCCGACGACTATCTGCTGGTGCGGTTAACCGACCGCCACGCCATTCTCGACCCCATGGGCAAGTTGCGTGAGGTATATCCCAATGTGCTGCATCTCGAGAAGCCCGGCATGCTGGATGCCCAGGGTAATCAGCAGCTTGACCGTGAGCGGCTGAAGTTCAGCGCACTGGATATGTTCAGTGACTTTTTCGCCCAAACCAGCGGTGAGCCCATGACCGACCAACAAACTGAGGCGATAAGCGAACTGATAGGCGAGCTTAGTCGTGACGAAGAGGCTCAGGGATGACACCGTTAATCCTCACCATGCAAGCGTTTGGGCCCTTTGCGGGCAGTGAGACCATCGACTTCACCGCGCTGGGAAGAAGCCCACTGTTCCTGATTAATGGCCCTACCGGCGCCGGTAAAAGCTCGATTCTTGATGCCATCTGTTTTGCGCTTTACGGCCAAACCACGGGCAATGAACGCGATCCGGCGCAGATGCGTTGCGACCAGGCTGACGCTTCGCTGCTAACGGAAGTGACGCTGGATTTTCGTCTGCGCGGTGTGGATTACCGGGTTCGCCGCGTGCCCCAGCAGGAGCGTCCCAAGGCGCGAGGCGAAGGCACGACTACCCATAATGCTGAAGCCCAGCTGTGGCGATTAAAGGCAGATGGCGATGTAGAGACTTGCCTGGTAGCGCGCAAAGTTAACGATGCCACCGCGGAGCTGCAAACCCTGATCGGCCTGGATGCCAACCAGTTTCGTCAGGTGATGGTGCTACCCCAGGGCAAGTTTCGTGAACTGCTGCTGGCAGGCTCCAAAGAGCGCGAAGTAATTTTTTCCCAGCTGTTTCAAACCCAGATTTTTCAGCGAATCGAAGAGCGTCTGCGCACCCAGGCCAACCAAATCGAGCGGGCAGTGAGTGATCATCGCCAGCATATCAGCGGCATCCTCGCTGGGGGTGAGCTTGAGAGCGAAGACGCGTTAGCGCAAGAGCTTGAAGAGCTAACACCCCAGGTAGATCAAGCGCGGCAACGTTTTGAAACCGCGCAGCAGCAGCGCCGTAGCGCCGAAAAGCAGCGCGATGAGGCGTTGGCGCTGCAGCGTCAATTTGAGGCCCGCGATCGGCTGGCGGCGGATAAAGCCCGTCATCTTGAGCAGCACACACAGATAGAAAGCACTAAGGAGCGCTTAGCGCAAAGCACCCACGCCCAGGCGCTGCGCCCACAGAGAGCTGCCTTAGACCAAGCGCAGCAGACGCTGATCACCGCCCAGGCCGATCAGCGACAGGCGCAAGCCGCATTAGCCACTCAACGTAGTAACGCCGAACAGGCGCAGCAGGCGTTAGAAGTGGCACGCCAGCGTCAGGCAGAGCTCCCCGCGCTCCGGGAGCGCCACCGCCAATTGGGCGAATTTATTCATAAAAGCCAGCAGTTAAGCGAGTTGCAGGCGCGTTTTAAAACGGCGCAGGACTCCTGGCAACAAGCCGATAGTGCGCTCAAGCGTGATGAGGCGCAGCTAGATAACATTCGCCAGCAGGGCGAAGCGATTAGCGTTAACCTGGAACGCTTACAGACAGAGTTTCAGCAACTGGCCAGTGCCCCCGCTGAGCTCAGCCGACATAACGACCTGCTGACCCAGCGCCAAGAGCTGGATGAACTCACCCGGCAAGCGCATGAGTTAACCAGGCAACAGCAGCAGGCGACGGAGGCACTCAACCGCCAGCAAAGCGAAGCAGAACGAGCGCAACGCCACGCCACTGAGCAGGAGATGCGCTGGCACCAGGGGCAGGCCGCGCTGTTAGCGCTCACCCTTGAACAGGATGTCCCTTGCCCGGTGTGCGGCAGCCTGGAGCATCCAGCCCCAGCGGTTAACAGTGCCGACGTGGTTAGCCAAGCGCAGGTTGAAGAAGCCAGGGCGGCGCAAGAGCAGGCTCGTCAAGCACAACAGAGCGCCGAGCGTCACCACCACCAGCTCACTCAGCAGATTAACTACAATACAGAGCAGGCCCAGCGGCTTACCCAACAGCTGGGCGAGTGGGCTAGCCAACCGCTGGCTGAGCTGCAAACTGCCTGCGAAGGCTTGCGCCGCCAAGTGCAGCGCCGGGAAAGCGTTGAACGTGAGATTAGCCAGCAAACCGTTGCTCGCGAAGCGCTGCGCCGCGAGTGGGGCGCGCTGGATAAGCAGCTTAAAACCCAACGGCCCGCGGTGGAGAAGGCAAAAGAGGACGCGTTGCGCCTAGAGAGTCAGCGCGATCAACTGAGCCAATCGCTGCCGGAAGATGCCCGCGACCCTGAGGCAATGCGCCGAACCCTCACTGAGCTTGAACACCAGATCGCACAGCTCGAAAAAGCCTGGGAGAGCGCCCAGCAGATGCTCTCGACCAGCCAAACCCAACTGGCGCGGGCGGAAGAGCAGCTACGCGGTGCGAACGAGCGAATCGAACGTAGCGAGCAGACGCTTCAGCAGGTGCAAGCTGAGTGGCAAGCCGCCCTGCAGGCCAGCCCCTTTGAAGATGAAGCAGCGTTTCAGGCTGCGCAGTTGGATGATACCCAGCGGCAAGAGTTGACTCGCCAAGTAGAGGCGTACCAACGCCGCCTGGCTGAGCTTGAAGGCGCGCTGGAGAACTACCAAACTCAGCTTGCGGAAAAAACGCCGCCGAATATGGCCGCGTTGACCAGCCTAACCGAGGCGGCCCAGGTCGAAGAGAACACCCAGCTAGAGGCGTGGCGGGGGCTGGATGGGAGGCTGACCACGCTGCGCGGTATTCGTCAAAAGCTTGCGACTGCCCACAGGGCGCAGGCAGAGCTCGAAGCCCAGTATCAGCTGTGGGGCACGCTCAGCGAGGTCGCTAATGGTCGTACGGGGCACCGTATTAGCCTGCAGCGCTTTGTGCTGGGTGTGCTGCTGGATGACGTATTGATTCAAGCTTCGGAGCGTTTGGTGCGCATGAGCCGCGGGCGTTATCAGTTGGTGCGTCGGGAAGATCCCTCCAAAGGTAACAGAGCGTCGGGTCTGGAGCTTGATGTGGCCGACACCTACACCGGCAAGAACCGTTCGGTAGCGACACTCTCCGGCGGGGAGTCTTTTATGGCCGCGCTCTCGCTGGCGCTAGGGCTCTCGGATGTAGTGCAGGCTTACGCTGGCGGTATTCAACTGGATACGCTATTCATTGATGAGGGGTTTGGCAGCCTGGATCAGGATGCGCTGGATCAAGCGATTGCCATGCTCAGCGAACTGCAAATGGGCGGGCGCATGATTGGAGTGATCTCCCATGTCAGCGAACTCAAAGAGCAAATGCCAGTTCGTATAGACGTAAGTGCCAGCCGCCACGGGAGCACGGTGGAAGTAAAGGGCGTACTTCTCTAACGCCGCATGGCCGAGTGCAAGCAGTTTTCTTACAAGGCCTGGTTCATGCTGGGTTCATATAGAATGTTTTATAAAGTAAATGAATCGTCAAACGAGCCCTAAAGATACTATCTACTTAGGAGTACAAGGATGAACGCAAGCAAAATTTTACAGCAGCTGATGCAGCAAGCTGGCGGAAGCCAGAAGGGCGGCAGTAGCAGTGGTGTCGATGTTAAAGGCATGCTGAGCGGGCTTTCTAAGCAGCTAGGCGATGGCAGTAGCAGCGGTCAAGGTGGCGGCTCCTCCAGTAGCTTTGATATGAAAAGCCTGCTTGGTGGCGGTGCCATGGGTTTACTGGTGGGTTCCAAACGTGGCCGTAGTATGGGAGGCAAAGCACTAAAATACGGCGCGATTGCTGGGGTGGGCGTGCTGGCATGGAAAGCGTGGCAGAGTTCTCAGGCGGCGAAAAATGGCAATGCGCAGCAAAATACGACCCAGAATGCGACAGAGGGCGAGCGGGTAGAAGCGCTTAGTGGCGAGTACCAAGAGCGTCGCAGCCTGGAACTGCTGCAGGCGATGATTATGGCCGCCCGGGCCGATGGCCATATTGATGAGCAGGAGCAGGCGCTGATTACTGAACAGATTGACGCCCTAGGTGCTGATCAAGAGATGCATAACTGGGTGGAGCAGCAGCTAAAAGCACCGCTGGATGCCCAGGAACTGGCCCGCGAAGCGGACTCCCCTCAAGCGGCCCGTGAAATGTACCTGATCAGCGTGGCCGTGACCGATGATCAAAACCCCATGGAGCGTGCCTGGCTTGATCAGTTGGGCAATGCACTTAACTTACCCAAAGAGATGACTGACGAACTTGAGCGTCAAGCGCAGCAGGCGGGTTAATGCTGGATACGGTTAATTTTTGGCTAGCTACCGGCTTTGGCCTGGGGCTAGCGCCGATGGCGCCGGGTACCTTCGGCTCGCTGCTGGGCATCCCCCTGGCGTGGTGGCTGTTAAGCCGCCCGCTAGGTCAACAAGGCGCTATCATGGCAGCTCTGCTGCTACTTGCGATACCGGTTTGCCACATCGCCGCCTGGCACTATGACGGTTTGGATCATGGCAGCATCGTCGCTGATGAGTACTTTGCGTTCCCGCTGGCGGTCATCGGGTTGCAAGCTGCGCGTCACCCGCTGGTTATGGCGTTGGCATTCGTTGTCTACCGCTTTTTCGATGCGCTGAAGCCGCCGCCGATTCATCTGGCAGAGTATGTTCATGGCGGTTTTGGCATTGTTTTGGATGATGTTATCGCGGCGTTGGTGACCTGGGTGGTGATTGCTATTGGGCTCAAGCTTTGGCAGCGTCGAACCTCTGGGCAACAGTTAAACTCGTAATAGAACACGCAACGAAAAAAGCGCCGCTAGCTTAATAAAAAGCTAGCGGCGCTCTATCTTATCGCTCATGATTTTGAGCGCTTACAGGCTTACTCTTGAACGACAATCACCGACTTGGCATTGACGAACTCGTGCATGCCGAAACCGCCGTGTTCGCGACCGTAACCGGAGTTTTTAACGCCACCGAAAGGCATTTCCGGTGTCGCAACACCAAAGCCATTGATAAACACCATGCCGGTATCAAAGTACTTGCTGGCAAGCTCGGTAGCGCGTTTCACATCTTTAGAGATGATTCCGCCGCCCAGGCCGTAACGGCTATCGTTGGCAATGCGCATGGCATCTTCGTCGTCTTTGGCACGAATCAGCGCAGCGACAGGGCCAAATAGCTCATCGTCGTAAGCGGGCTGGCCGGGGGTGACGTTGTCCAGCACGGTGACTGGGTAAAACGCGCCCTTACCGGATGGCTTTTCGCCACCGCAGAGAATTTTCGCGCCTTTGCGCACGCTCTCTTCCACTTGGTCGTGGAGACCATCGCGGAGATCCACGCGAGCCATGGGGCCCAGATCGCTGTCTTCTTGGGTCGGGTCACCCGCTTTAAGCGACTGCATACGTTCTACATAGCGCTTTTTAAACGTCTCGTAGTTCTTTTCAGTGACCACAAAACGCTTGGCTGCAACGCAGGTTTGACCGCCATTGTAGACACGCCCCTGGACGCAGGTATTGATGGCGACATCCATATCGGCGTCATCGAGCACCAGGTAGGCGTCGTTAGAGCCCAGCTCAAGCACGGTCTTTTTAAGATGCTCAGCCGCTTTACCGGCGACTTTGCGGCCTGCGCCATCGCTACCCGTTAGCGTTACGCCACGTACCGCAGAATGAGCAATCACCTCATCAGAAACATCGTGAGAGATCACCAGCGTACGGAAGACGTTTTCCGGAAGACCCGCTTCGCGGTAGATTTTTTCCAACAGCAAGCCGCTACCGGTCACGTTTTCAGCGTGTTTTAGTAGCACGCCGTTACCCGCCATGATATTGGCGATGGAGTAACGTACAACCTGATACGCGGGGAAGTTCCAGGGCTGAATGCCGTAGATCACACCCATCGGTGAGTAGGTCACGAAACCGCGTTTACCATTGCCAGGCTGACGCTCTTCGTCGGCTAGCTTTTTGGGGCCATGTTCAGCGGTGTAATCACAGATGCCGGTGCAAAGATCGACTTCCTGGCGGGCCTGAGAAGGCAGTTTACCCATCTCATTGACCATCAGGTCGGCAAGCTCTTCTTTATGCTTTTGCAGCGCTTGGCCAATGGCTTTGACCGTTTTAGCGCGGCTTTCCAGCGATTCTAGGCGCCAATCGAGAAACGCCTCGTAGCAGGCGTCCACTATCTGCTTGGCTTCCGCGCTGCTCATTAGCGTATAGGATTCGAGGGTTTCACCATTGGTGGGATTGATCGTCTTGATACTGTTGCTCATAAGATCTCCTATCTATAGATCAACGTGGGGTCAAAGCGCCTAGCTCCAGGGCGCCTAATCGACCAGTCTATTACTGGTGCACGGTCACTGTAGTACAAAAAGAACGACCATGCATAACATTGGCGTTACCTTTCCGGCAGTGGTTAAAGCAAACAGTTCAACCCATTACTTCAATCAATGTGTTCATGGTGTACCGCTTGTTACTCAAACGAAGGCCCTCCGGCTTCTTCGCCCCACACTTCTTCCAGGCGCCCGTCGCGACCACAGCTGTAGCGGTAGAACTTATAGCGCACGGGGTTCTTTTGATAATAGTCCTGGTGGTACTCCTCAGCAGGCCAGAACTTGGTGGCTGGTACTATCTGGGTGGCGATCTCCCGGTCGAAGCGTGCTTCCATTTCGGCTTTGGACGCTTCGGCCAGTTCACGCTGGGCTTCGTCATGATAGAAGATCGCCGAGCGGTATTGATCGCCTACATCACAGAACTGACGGTCGACCGCAAAGGGGTCGACGTTGCGCCAGAAGATTTCTAATAGCTGCTCGTAACTGATCTGTTCGGAGTCGTATTCGATTTGCACGACTTCAGCATGGCCAGTACCGCCCTGGGAGATTTCTTCGTAGGTGGGGTTCTCTAGCTCGCCGCCGATATAGCCGGAAATGGTGGAAGTGACGCCGGGTTGGTTATCGTACGGCGGTTCCATACACCAGAAGCAGCCACCGGCAAAAGTCGCTTCTGCACTGCTCTGAGCTTGAAGCGAAGGGCTGGCTAGGCCAGCGGTCGCCAATACGCCAAGCGTAAATGGACGAAGAGGGGACAGACGGATCATTGCAAGCACTCCGGTGGTGGGGGCGAGTTACTGCTTAATTAGTGAGCTGATTAGTCGCTTGGTGTTCCTTTTCCTTACAGTCCCTTTATCACTACCTAGCCTAGACGATGGGACCATACCTCATCCAGCGTACTGAGCGCAGCGTTGACAGTCGATTCGTTGGTGCTTTCATGACGCCAGATAAAGCTTAACGCGCAGGGCAGGCGAATATTCTCCGCCACTGCCAGGCCGCTCTCCTGGCGTTCGGTCATCGCCAGGGCGTCCCGGGCCAGGCTTAAGCCAACGCCTGCGCGCACCAGGTCAAGCATGCAGGCCTCCTGATCCACCTGGGCCACCCGATTGGGAACTGCGCCGCTCGGTGCCAACGCCTGTTTTAACAGCCGGTGGTGGGCGGAATCCTGTGGCGTAACAATCCAGGGCAGCGTGGCTAAGTGCTCCCAACGAGTATCAATGAGTCGATTTTCCCAGCCTGCTGGGGCAATTACGTGATAATCAAAATGGGTTAGCTCACGCCAAGCAAGCGTCTCATGGCCTTTTCCAGGGCCTTGAGCGGGTGGCGCCAGGTAAAAACCAACGTCTAAGTCGCCTTGTTCAATGCGATTAAGCACGCTACCGCTCATCCCATGGTGAAGTTCGGTTTCTAACTGCGGTGCACGGGCCATCAAGCGGCTCAAAAAGGCGCCTAGACGGAGAAATTCGGGGTCGACAATGGTGCCAATTGAGAGCTTGCCGCGCAGCGTGCTGTGTAATGTCCCGGCGGTTTGCTCAAACGACAGGGCGCTGGCCAGCGCCTTTTCAGCGGCAGGCAGCAGTGCATGGCCGTCGGGCGTCAGAGCAAGGCCTTGAGGACGGCGGCTAAACAGCGTGAGGCCTAAATTCGACTGCAGTTGCTTCAACTTTAGGCTAATGGCCGGCTGAGTCAGGTGCAGCTGTTCTGCGGCGCGTGACACGCTGCCTGTTCGTGCAACGGCCACGAAGGCGCGCAGGGTGGCGTACTCTTGCATGATTAGCCTCAAATACTCGTCGTGATATTAGTAAAGCTTATAACTGGCTTTTAAATAACTCAATTGATCCGTTCACTAGGCCCAGTAGGCTAGGCTGAAAGTAAGCTTTTTGCACACGCTTTAAACATGCGTTCTTAACTAGGTACTCCCATGACAACAACAGCGATTCAGCACTTTATTAATGGTCAGGTCACCGCGGGTGAGTCTGCTCAATCCCAGGACGTCTTTAACCCTGCCACTGGCCGAGTTACCGGTCGTGTGTCGCTCGCTTCCCCGGCGGACGTCAATACGGCGGTAGAGGCCGCACAAGCCGCTTTTCCTGCCTGGGCCGATACCCCTCCGATCCGCCGCGCCCGGGTGATGTTCAAGTTTTTAGAGCTGTTAAACGCTCATAAAGATGAGCTAGCCGAAGCAATTACCAAAGAGCACGGCAAGGTGTTCACCGACGCCCAGGGTGAAGTGGCCCGTGGTATCGATATTGTTGAATTTGCCTGTGGTATCCCGCAGTTGTTAAAGGGTGACTACACCGAGCAGGTGAGTACCGGGATCGATAACTGGACGATGCGCCAGCCGCTGGGCGTCGTTGCAGGTATAACGCCATTTAATTTCCCTGCCATGGTGCCGATGTGGATGTTCCCGCTGGCAATTGCGGCGGGTAATACATTTATTTTGAAACCAAGCCCGCTCGATCCCAGTGCTTCGCTGCTGATGGCTGACTTGCTTAAGCAAGCTGGCCTGCCCGACGGCGTGTTTAACGTTGTGCAGGGTGATAAAGACTCTGTGGAAGCGCTGATCGACCATCCGCATGTTAAGGCGCTGTCGTTTGTAGGCTCAACGCCAATTGCCAACCTGATCTACGAGCGCGGCGCGCGCAACGGCAAGCGCATTCAAGCCTTGGGCGGGGCCAAAAACCATATGGTAGTGATGCCGGATGCACATTTGGATAAAGCCGTCGACGCACTGATTGGCGCCGCCTATGGCTCCGCCGGCGAGCGCTGCATGGCGATTAGCGTGGCGGTGTTGGTAGGTGATGTGGCGGATAAAATCGTGCCAGCATTGGCTGAGCAGGCTAAAGCGCTGAAAGTAAAAGATGGTATGCAGCTGGATGCGGAAATGGGCCCCATTGTGACTCGTCAAGCCCACCAGCGGATTACTGGGTATATCGAAAAAGGCGTGGCTGAAGGTGCTGAACTGGTGGTTGATGGACGCAACTTTAATGCTTCATCGGCAGGCGAGGACTGCGCCGACGGGTTCTGGATGGGCGGCACGCTTTTTGACAATGTCACTCCCGAGATGACGATCTATAAAGAAGAAATTTTTGGCCCGGTGCTGGTTTGCGTGCGGGTGCCGGATATCGCCACTGCAATCCAGTTGATTAACGACCATGAGTTTGGCAACGGCGTTAGCTGCTTTACCGAAAGCGGTACGGTGGCGCGGGAGTTTGGCCGCCGTATTCAGGTCGGCATGGTGGGTATCAATGTGCCCATTCCGGTACCTATGGCATGGCACGGCTTTGGTGGCTGGAAGCGCTCGCTGTTTGGTGACACCCACGCCTATGGGGAAGAAGGCGTGCGTTTCTACACCAAGCAGAAATCGATTATGCAGCGTTGGTCGGATTCGATTGATGCCGGGGCTGAATTTGTAATGCCCACGGCGAAGTAGCGACTAAACGTTACCGGAGCCAACCAATGTCAGAATCTACCCATAACAATATCGACCATATCAGTTACTTCGACTATATCGTGATCGGCGCAGGCACCGCGGGGTGCCTGATGGCTAATCGTTTGAGTGCCAATCCCAATAATAAGGTACTGCTGATAGAGGCGGGCGGTCGCGATAACTACCACTGGATTCATATTCCGGTGGGCTACCTCTACTGCATTAATAATCCACGTACCGACTGGCTGTTTCGCACCGAGCCCGATAAAGGCCTCAATGGCCGTTCGCTGATCTACCCACGGGGGAAAACCCTGGGCGGCTGCTCTAGCATCAACGGCATGATCTATATGCGCGGCCAAGCGCGTGACTACGACCACTGGGCGGAAGTCACCGGCGACGATGCCTGGCGCTGGGAGAACTGCCTACCCGACTTTATCAAACATGAAGACCACTACCGTCTGGACGAGGGCGGAGATGCAGACGCCCAGCACCGGGATTTTCACGGCCACGGTGGGGAGTGGAGGATCGAAAAGCAGCGCCTCAAGTGGCAGGTGCTGGATGATTTCGCCGAAGCTGCCGTGCAGGCGGGCATCCCGCGTACCGACGATTTTAACCGTGGCTCTAACGAAGGCGTGGCCTACTTTGAGGTCAATCAGCGCTCGGGCTGGCGCTGGAATACCGCCAAAGCGTTTTTGCGCCCCGCGCTTAAGCGCAAAAACCTCACACTATGGCACTCCACTCAAGTCAATCGGCTGCTGTTCGAAAAAAGTGCCAACATGCTGCGATGCACAGGGGTGGAGGTGGAGCGTGAGGGCAGCCCGCTTCGCGTCATGGCGAACAGGGAAGTAGTGCTCTGCGCAGGCGCGATTGGTACGCCGCATCTGCTGCAGCTTTCCGGTGTGGGGCCCGCAGAGTCGTTGCGTAAGCATGGCGTTGAGGTAGTGCATGAGCTGCCGGGCGTCGGCGAGAACTTGCAGGATCACCTGCAGATTCGTTCGATATATCGAATTACTAATGGCAAAACCCTCAATGCCATAGCCAGCACGCTGTGGGGTAAAGCGGGAATTGGCCTTGAGTACCTGTTTAAGCGCTCTGGGCCGATGAGCATGGCACCTTCGCAGCTGGGGGCTTTTACCCGCAGCACGAAGGATCAGCCGCACCCCAATATTGAGTACCACGTGCAGCCGCTAAGCCTGGAAGCCTTTGGTCAGCCGCTGCATCCCTACCCAGCGATTACCGCCAGCGTATGCAATTTGAACCCTACCAGCCGGGGCACCGTGCGACTTAAAAGCAGCGACCCGCGCCAGGCACCGGCGATTTCTCCCAATTACTTGAGCACCCCTGAAGATCGCAAAGTGGCGGCGGATTCTCTGCGGGTGACGAGGCGTATCGCCGAGCAGCCTGCGTTTGCCAAATACGCGCCGGAAGAGGTGAAGCCCGGCCTTGAGTACCAAAGCGACGATGAACTAGCCCGGCTGGCTGGTGATATCGGCACGACTATTTTCCACCCGGTGGGCACCGCACGTATGGGCCAGGAAGATGATGCGATGGCAGTGGTCGATGCACGGCTGAGAGTGCGCGGTATTAGCGGGCTAAGAGTGGCTGACGCCAGCGTTATGCCGACCATCACCAGTGGCAACACCAATTCTCCGACGCTGATGATTGCCGAGAAGGCCGCCGGTTGGATACTGGCTGAGAGGCGTGAGGTTTACTAGCGACAAAATCTACTAAGCAGCGTTTTATGGGGGTGTTGACGCAGGAGGGTGGTTGAGCGCAGAATAGTTACAGTTGGTTAGCAAGTCGAACGTTGTCAGCAGTATAGAAGCGCCTCTAGCGTTAAATCTGGTGAAAGTCTCTTGTTATACCCACTGCAATTCGGGTATTTCCCGGTTTAATTAGCAACATTGAGGATTTCGATCATGGCAACTGGTACCGTTAAGTGGTTCAACGACACTAAAGGTTTCGGCTTCATTTCTCCTGACGACAATGGCGACGATCTGTTCGCGCATTTCTCAGAAATTCAGGCAGAAGGCTTCAAATCCCTGCAAGACGGCCAGAAGGTTTCCTTCGACGTCACCCAGGGTAAAAAAGGCCTTCAGGCTTCTAACATCAAAGTAGAAGGTTAATTCCTTTACTAAGGTGTTAACAATCACCGCCTAGCGTTGATTGACCAGAAAACCCCGCCGAGCGCGGGGTTTTTTGTAGTGCGCCAGGCATGGCGCGCAGCGCCTTGACCGGCGCTGTTCCTGGGGGTGGTGCTTCAGGATGACTTGGGGGTGAAAGTCCCCTGCACGCCCGGCAAGGGGAAGTGCTAGCCGACGGCAAGGGTGTCCCTCGCGAGGGGGAATCTGAAGGCAGCCCGAGGCAAAACGCTGGCCTGACGAACAGGAAGCGGATACGAGGCGTCATGGCGGGGTAAGGTGGCTACACTCACCAAAGCCCGATACTTGCACGGAACGCCATGATGTAAATCCGACAGGCATAAGCGGGAAGGTCGCGCGTCTTACCCTGGGAGGTCTGGTGGTCTGCCACGGTGCTACCGTCGTCGAGAGGCGACGGGAGGGATCACCAGACGTCAGCCGAGGCCATAGTAAGTGCCGGTTCACCACGGCACCAAGGGCCGAACATGAAGAACCGCGAGTAGGCGATAACGTCTCGAGGATCGATCATGAAGACAGACCATGACGCTAATACCGTCACTCACCCAGAGGGGCAGGGGCAGTACCCCGAGTCCCAGCCGGTGAGCGTCGAGACCAGCCCGGCGTCGTTATCGTGGACGAAAGCGGAGCCAACCTCGCTCATGGAACGGGTCGTTGACCCGGAAAACATGGAGCGAGCTTACCGTCGGGTGGTGGCCAACAAAGGCGCACCGGGTGTCGATGGCATGACGGTGCATCAACTGGCTGACCACCTGAAGCAGTACTGGCCAACGCTGCGCGAGCGGCTGTTGGCCGATCAGTACCACCCCAGCCCGATCCGAGCAACCACGATCCCTAAGCCCAAGGGTGGGACGCGGCAGCTCGGTATTCCCACGGTTACCGACCGCCTAATCCAGCAAGCGCTGTCCCAGGTACTGATGCCGATCTTCGACCCGGGCTTCTCCGAGTCGAGTTACGGCTACCGCCCCAAGCGGAGCGCCAAGCAGGCCGTCTCGGCCATGAAGGCCCACGTCACCGCCGGTCACCGCTGGGTGGTCGATCTTGACCTGGAAGCCTTCTTCGACCGAGTGAATCACGACCTGCTGATGGCACGGGTCGCGCGGCGCGTTGACGACAAGCGTGTACTGCGTCTGATCCGTCGCTATCTGGAGGCGGGTATGTTCCAGCATGGCTTGCCCACGCCGAGGCGGCGGGGGACACCCCAAGGCGGGCCCCTCAGCCCGCTACTGGCGAACATCCTGCTGGACGACATGGACAAGGCGTTGGAACGCCGAGGCCACCGCTTCTGCCGCTACGCCGACGATGTACAAATCTATGTACGGAGCCGACGAGCAGGCGAGCGGGTCATGGGCAGCTTGAGTGAGTATCTCGAGAGCTCACTTCGGCTGACGGTCAATCGCCGTAAAAGTGCGGTGGATCGGCCATGGCTACGCGGATATCTGGGCTACAGCCTCACTCGGCACAAGCAGTCGAAACTGACGCTCGCCAAGACAAGCCTGACACGCATGATGCAGCGTGTCCGTGAGATCCTGAAACGTGGCAGGGGGCGTAACATCCAACGGGTAATCGAAGGGTTGAGGCCAGTCCTACGAGGATGGGCTAACTACTTCAATCTTGTTGATGTGAAACGCCCCTTGGAAGCACTGGATCAATGGATACGGCGGCGCTTACGCGGCCTGATCTGGCGACAATGGAAACGCCCATCGACTCGGCGTCGGAAGCTGCGAGGGCTAGGCCTAGACGGGCACCGCGCCTGGAAATCGGCGGGGAACGGTCGAGGCCCCTGGTGGAATGCCGGGGCTTCGCACATGAATCAGGCCCTGCCGAGGAAATGGTTTTATGACCAGGGACTGATCTCGGTACTGGATACGGTAAGATGGCTTAAACGTTCTGCATGAACCGCCGTGGTACGGAACCGTATGCCCGGTGGTGTGAGAGGACAGGGGAGGCGACTCCCCTTCCTACTCGATTCTGTATAATTAAGGCAATCCTTATGCTTTCCTCACACCTCACACCTCACACCTCACACCTAATATTCCATTTTGATCTTTAAATGTTTCTAAAAATAACTTTTTAGAATATGCGATTGGCTTCACAATACCGCCATGCTTATTTGTTAAGGATGTCGTGGTTATGTCGCTGGATGCTTGGATAGCGGTCGGGGTGGTGCTCACCATCTTCCCGTTGATGGCCTTTTCACGCCTGGGGCCGGATATTATTTTGCTGGGCGCGGTGATTTTGCTAATGACGCTGGGGGTGATTGACCCACAGCAGGCGCTGGGGGGCTTCTCCAATAGCGGCCTGTTTACCGTGGCGTTTATGTATGTGCTGGTGGCCAGCATTCGCGAAACCGGCGGCATCGACCTGATCATTCGCTATGTGCTCAAACGGCCAAAAAGCGAGCGAGGCGCGTTGGTTCGCCTGCTGCTCCCCGTGGCCACGCTTAGCGGTTTTGTCAATAATACCCCCGTCGTTGCTACCTATATTCCCGCGGTCATGAGCTGGAGCCGTCGGCTGCGCTTGTCTCCCCAGCGGCTGCTGATGCCGCTCAGTTTCGCCTCTATCCTCGGCGGCACCATCACGCTCTTTGGTACCAGCACGAACTTGGTGGTGCACGGGCTATTGCTGGAGCGTTACCCAGAACTCGGTATGGGCCTGTTGGATTTGGCCTGGGTCGGTGTTCCCGTCGCCGTCGTAGGGCTTGGCTATCTTATTTTGCTCGGGCCGCGGTTGTTGCCTGCCAGGGAAGGGCTGGCCAATGCGTTTGCCAACCCACGCGAATTCACTATCGAAATGGAAGTCGACCCGTCAGGCGTGTTGGTGGATCGCACTGTCGAAGAGGCGGGACTACGCCACCTGCAGGAGTTGTTTCTGGTTGAGATTGAGCGCGCAGGCAACGTGGTTAGCGTTGTTGGTCCTGGCGAGCAGCTAAAAGGTGGCGATCGGCTGGTGTTTGCAGGTACCTCTGATGCGGCGGTGGAGTTGCAGCAAATTCGTGGCTTAATCCCTTCCCGGGATGGTACTTCCAGTTTGGAGAAAGAGTTTAAAGAGCGTCGCTTGGTCGAGGCGGTGGTCTCAAATCAGTGCCAGTTTATTGGCCAGCGTATTCGCGATGGTCACTTTAGAACCCTTTATGGGGCAGCAGTGCTGGCGATCTGCCGTGGCGGTGAACGGGTTAAGGGTAATCTTGGCCAAGTGCGGCTGCAGCCTGCCGATGTGCTGTTGCTGGAGGCGCGTCCTCCTTTTATTGAGCGGCACCGTCAGTCGCGGGATTTCCTGCTGATTAGTGAGTTGAATGGCGCGGCGCGGCCGATCCATGAGAAGGCGCCGCTAGCGTGGGGAGTGCTGTTAGGCGCCGTGCTGCTCGCCGCCTTCGGTGTGCTGAGCATGCTCAACGCTGCCATGTTGGGGGCGGCATTGGCGCTACTCTCGGGCTGCTGTTCGGTGGGCGCCGCTAAGCGTGGCTTGGATACCCAGGTGTTGCTTACCATTGCCGCGTCGTTTGGGGTGGGGGCCGCGCTGCAAAGCTCTGGTGCTGCCGAGGTAATGGCCGGCGGGGTGCTCACCTTAGTGGCCGGGAACCCTTTGCTACTGTTAGTGGGCACTTACTGTGTGGTGGCGCTGCTCACCGAGCTGGTGACCAACAATGCAGCGGCAGTGATTATTTTTCCGGTGGTGATGAGCGCGGCCGAAAGCTTGGGCGTGAACCCGATGCCCTATGTGGTGGCGGTAATGTTTGCCGCCTCAGCGAGCTTTTTAACCCCCATCGGCTATCAAACCAACCTGATGGTGTATGGCCCAGGTGGTTACCGGGTGAGCGATTTTCTACGTTTGGGCGGTGGATTAAATATACTGACGGGTGCCATAGCGCTCGTTTTGATTCCCTTCGTGTGGCCCTTTTAAACGTGGCGTGGCCTTTTTAAGCATGCCATGGCTCGCTGTTAACGCGGGTTTGCGCTAGGGTGGCCCTTTTTGAATAAGGAATACGATGTCATGACTGCTCCTGGCGAACTGATTATTGAGCCGAAAGATGGTCAACCCGCCGATGCCTGTGTGTTTATTATTCACGGCTTAGGCGCGGATGGGCACGATTTTGAACCCTTGGTGCCCGCGTTAGCGCTGCCTAAAGATTCCCACGTACGCTTTATCATGCCCCATGCGCCACGGCTGCCGGTGACGATTAATGGCGGTATGGTGATGCCCGCTTGGTACGATATTTTGGCCATGGATTTGGGGCGTCGGGTCGATGAGATCCAGCTCAAGAAATCTGCTGAGCGAATCCAAGTGCTGATTCAAGAGCAGATCGACCAGGGCATCGATAGCCAACGTATTATTGTGGCGGGCTTTTCGCAGGGTGGTGCTGTTGCCTACCACGCCGCGCTGACTTTCCCAGCGCCGCTAGGGGGCTTATTGGCCATGTCGACCTACTTCGCGACCGCGGACAATATCGACCTGGCGGAAGCCAATCGTCAAATCCCTATAGAAGTGCAGCACGGTAACTTTGACCCCATTGTGCCTGAAAGCCTGGGTCGTAGCGGAGCCGACCGCTTGAAAGAGATGGGTTACGCGGTCAACTACCGTCAATACCCCATGGCCCATGCGCTCTGCCCCCAGCAGGTGAATGATATCGGCAAGTGGCTGAGTTCTCGCCTACACTAAGCGCCTATTCGTGACCGATGCAAGGATGTAGCGAAAACGAATGACAGCCTCCTTAGATGCAATAGAATCTTTTGACGCAATAGAAGTGCTGCTGGCGCTGTTCCTCACGGCATCAGCGCTAGTATGCCTGTTTGACCGCCACCTGGTGCGCGCCTGCTACTTTTTTGTGGCTTTTACGGCCGCAATGACTGCGGCCTGGTGGCAGCTCGGTGCCCCCTGGCTGGCGGCTGTCGAGCTGGTGCTAGGGGTAGGGTTAACCGGGCCCTGCTTTTTTTATGCCCTGGGCCATGTCTTACCCGGCGCTTCCTCACCTTTAGAGCGCGATAAATTCAGCGAGCCTTGGTCGCGGGTGGCGATGCGGGTGTTGTTGGCACTGGCTTGGTTTGTCATGGTCGGCGCCGCGATTCGCTATGTCGTCGCCGATATGGCGTATGCACCGTCAGAGCATCCGCTGCTTGTTGCTGGAGTAGTGATTGCCGCTACCGCCTTAGGGGCGTTTGCGCTACACCGTCATCTGCTGCGTCGGCTGCTGGCGTTTAATCTGCTCGGCTCGGCGGTATTTATACTACTGGCTGGCGTGGCAGGCACCTCGGCGACTGCTCAGGCGTTAATTAGTGTAGGGCTGCTAGTCGCCTGGCTGGGGTCAATGCTGGGTGCGCTGTTGATTCGGCAGCTTTTGCATATCGAAGGGGTCGAGGCTTTGGGGCGTGACGGTCGAACTGAAGAGGGCGCCACATGATTTGGCGCTTTGGCCTTTTCGATAGCACCTTTGAACCCCTTCTCCCTACCCACTGGGCGCTGTTAGTTGCGCTTGGCTTACCCCTGCTGCTGGGCATGCTGGCGGCACTATTCCCCCCTAAGCGGGCATGGCCCGTGGTGCTGGCGAGTGTTCCGGTGTTGGCTTCTGGGCTAATGCTGCTATCTGCTTACGATCAAGCGGGACTACTGCGCTGGCATTGGGACATAGCAGGCGTTCAGCTGTCGCTGCGCTTAAACGGGCTGAGCGCGCTGTTGCTATTAATGACTCAGATGATTGGCGTTGCGGCAGCGATCTATACGCCAGGGTATCTGCGCTTAAGCGAAACCGGGCCGTTGGCACGCTGGCTGTGGCCGCTGATGGGCGTAGTGCTGAGTGCGCTTTCGTTAATTTGGTTGGCCACTGACCTGTTGACCCTCTATGCCGGGCTGGAGCTGTTGGGCCTTGCGGCGGTCGGCATGCTGATGCTATCGGGCAAGGTAGCCGCGTTGGTGGCGGGAATGCGCTATTTGCTCTTGGCCCTGATGGGCTCGTTAACCTATTTACTCGGGGTCGCGCTGATTTTGGGCCACTGGGGGCGGTTGGATTTGCAGGGCTTGGCTGAGGTCGTCGAGCCTGGGCCGGTGGCGTGGTTTGCCGCCGCATTGATAGGCGCCGGGCTGGCCTTGAAAGCCGCGCTGTTTCCACTGCATGCCTGGCTGACTCCTGTCCACGAGAATGCCTGGACACCGGTGAGCGCGCTGCATGCGGCGCTGGTGATCAAGGCGTCGCTGTTTATATTGCTGCAGCTGTGGAGCATTCTGCTCCCCGATACTTTCTACGCCCCGCGTGTTATCGCTTGGTTAGGCCTGCTGGCGATTGTATGGGGCGGGTTACTGGCGTGGCGTACCGATTCACTTAAAACCCTGGTCGCTTCTTCTACCGTAGGTCAGCTGGGTTACCTGATGGTGGCTTTTCCGCTACTACTGGGGCCGGATATTGCCCCGCTAACCCGCGCTTTGGCTTGGGAAGGGTTCTGGCTGCAGCTAATGGGCCATGCCTTTGCTAAAGCCGCCATGTTCATGGCTGCAGGTAACCTGATATTGGCCACCGGGGAGAGCACGCTCAAAGGCCTGGCCGGTACCAGCCGCCGCTTGCCGCTTTCGCTATTAGTGTTTGGTATTGCCTCCATTACTTTGATGGGGCTGCCGCCCAGCTCGGGGTTTACCGCCAAGTGGATGCTGCTACAGGCGATGGTGATATCCCAGCAGTGGTGGGCGGTGGCCGCGCTTTTAACCGGTACGCTACTCACTGCTGCCTATATATTTCGCATGTTTCGCTACTGCTTTGATGAGACGGCCCCACGGCATCGTTATCAACCCTTGGCGCCGGGCATGGATCTGATCGCACTAACGCTTGCTCTGATTGCGTTCGCTCTAGGGTTATTGGCGCATTTTCCGCTGGAATTGATGCATGGAGGTAGCCCATGAACGCCGCCTGGTTACCGCTAACGGCTCTGGCCACTTCGCTATTGGTGGTGGTGATTATCTTTGCGCTGCCGGAAGACGCCCGGCGGCTGCGCACGACGATTAACCTAGCGGCGGCAGTGGTTAAGATTATTCTGGTTACTCTTATGGTCAGGCGGGTCGCCGCGGGGCATGAGGATATTTTTAGCTTTCAAGTGATCGGTGGCGTTGATTTTGTACTGCGCAGCGATGCACTGGGGGTGATGTTTGCTGGACTATCGTCACTGTTGTGGCTATGCACCACCATCTACGCCATTGGCTACTTGGAAGGTTCAGCTAACCGGAAGCGCTTTTTTGGCTTTTTTAGCCTCTGCGTTGCGAGCACGATCGGCATTGCGCTGGCTGATAACCTGTTTACCTTCCTGATTTTCTACGAAATGTTGACGCTCTCCACCTACCCCTTGGTGGTTCACAACGGTACCCAGCAAGCACTCGATGCAGGGCGTGTCTATTTGCGCTACACCTTAAGCGCTGGAGTGGTACTGCTGCTTGGCACCGTGTTGCTATATAGCCTGACCGGGGATCAGTCATTCTCCTCAGAAGAGGGGTTGGGCGACTATTTAAACGATCATCGCGGTCTGCTAACGCTAATATTTGCCCTGCTAGTGGGTGGGTTGGCGGTAAAAACGGCCATGGTACCTCTGCATGGGTGGCTACCCAGGGCGATGGTCGCCCCCGCGCCGGTGAGTGCGCTGCTACACGCGGTAGCGGTGGTGAAGGCGGGGGCTTTCGGGATTCTGCGGGTAGTTTACGACCTGTTTGGCATTGAGCTGAGCGTGGAGCTTGGTGTTATTACCACGCTGGCGGTAGCTGCCTCATTTACGATTATTTATGGTTCATTAAGGGCTATTGCCCAAGAGGAGCTCAAGCCCCGCCTAGCGTTCTCCACCGTCAGTCAGGTCTCCTATGTCATTCTCGGTATAGGCCTGTTTGGCCCTTTCGGCACCGTCGGTGCTTTAGCGCACTTGCTGCATCAGGGCTTAATGAAGGTCACGCTATTCTTCTGTGCGGGCAACTATGCCGAAGAGCTGGGGATCCATCGTATTGATGAAATGGATGGCGCCGGTAAACGTATGCCGTTGACCAGCATCGCGTTTACTATCGGCGCGTTTGGCATGATTGGCCTTCCGCCCGTTGCGGGGTTTATTACCAAGTGGTACCTCGGCGTTGGCGCGATTCAGGCCGAGATGTACTGGGTCGTCGCCGTGCTAGTGGCGAGCAGTACCCTCAATGCCATGTACTTTTTGCCCATTGTGCACCGCTTATGGTTCCGTTCAGGGCCTGCCCATGGCAAAGGCAGTTGGCCCAAAGAGCAGCGTCTAGGCCGTTTTGAAACCCATAGTTGGCTGCTGTTACCGATGGTGTTTACCGCCTTGGTGAGTTTGGGGGCCGGGCTGTTTGCCGGGCTCCCCTTTAGCCCCTTGGATTGGGCGGCTCGGGTAGCCAACGGGGAGTATCTGCCATGATGACCATGCTGCTTGCCCTGGCGCTACTTTGGCCGCTGGTCGTCATCGGCTGGACGCTATGGAGCGCCTACCGCGCTCCGGCTGCTTATCAGAGCTATTTTTCAGCACTATGGCTAAGCGCCGCTTGGCCAGCGCTGCTGCTAGCCTATGGCGGTGAAGCGCAGTGGACGATGGATGCCTGGATGCTAGGCGGCGAATGGGCGCTTAACTCGCTAAGCCGCCCCTGGCTTGCGTTTACCGCGCTGCTCTGGGGGTTGGCAGCCATCCACGCGAGGGGCTATTTTGCGACGGAACAGGCGAAGGCCCAGGAGGGTGATCAGGATTCTCAGCGACGCCTGTTGCGCTTAGCGCTGCTTTGGCCGCTGACACTGCTGGGCAACGTACTACTGATTATTGCCCAGGATATCGCCAGTTTTTATCTAGGCTTTGCGCTGATGACCTTCGCCGCCTACGCACTGGTAGTGCATAGCGGTACCGCAGAGGCCCGGCTGGGGGCCAAGGCCTATTTGATGTTAGCCGTGGTGGGTGAAGGGCTTATTATAGGCGGCTTTCTATGGGCAGCCGGTGAAGCTGACACATTAACGTTGCAAGGCCTGCGTGAAGGCATTTTAGTCGCAGAGCAAGGCGCATGGATGGCCGCCTTGTTGTGCTTGGGCTTTGGCGTGAAAGCAGGGGTTATTGGCTTACACGTATGGCTACCGTTAGCTCACCCGGTGGCACCGGCCCCTGCCAGCGCGGTGCTTAGCGGCGCGATGATTAAAGCAGGGCTGCTGGGCTGGATCAGTGTGCTGCCGTTAGGTGATGAGCAGATTTCAGCTTCCTTAGCCCAGTTTGGCAACATCATGTTAATGGCAGGGCTGGCGGCAGCGTTTGGCGCCGCGCTGTATGGCGTTTTTCAGCGTCATCCTAAAGCTGTTTTAGCCTACTCCAGTATCAGCCAGATGGGCATGATGACTGCTTTGGTGGCCATGGGATTAGTCGCGCCAGAGGTGTGGCCGTTGCTGTGGCCAGGCTTGGTGCTGTTTGCTGCCCACCACGCGCTGGCCAAAGGCTCACTGTTTATGGGCACCAGTATCAGTGAGCATCTACCCCGGTGGCCGCTGCCGTTGGTCTGGGGTTTGCTGGCACTGCCGGGTATCTCGCTGGCGGGTGCCATTGGGGCGGGCATGATCAGCAAGTGGGGGGTGAAGAGTCCACTCTACGAAATGCATCATGAATCGTTAATCAAACTGCTCAGCTGGGCGGCTGTTGGCACGGCGGCTCTGGTAAGCGTTGCTTTATGGCGTCAGTGGCAGCAGCACCATAAAGGAGGCAGTAACCGAGAGCAGTGGGGTGCCTGGTTAGTTGCCATAGCGGCAGCGCTGTTAACGCCATTTTGGCTTCCCCTCCCTGCGGGGAGTATCGAGATGCCGCCGCTTAAAGAGTGGTTGGGGATTATGTGGCCATTCCCGGTGGGGGTACTTTTCGCTGCGGTGGGCTGGCTATTAACACGCCCGCTTAAGGGTAAATCCCTCCCCGCGGGAGATCTATGGTGGCTCTATGCGGGGATGGTCGGCGCTGCATTGGTGCCAATACGGCGGCTTGGGCACTACTGCGCCAAGCTTAAAGCGACGAGTGTGGCAAGCGCACAAAAAACTGAAGAGATATTAATGGGCCATTTAACTCGCCTGTTGTCGACGGAGTCCTGGTTGCGTCACCATGTCAGTGGGCTGATGATGTTGCTTGCCGTGCTGCTTGCGGCGCTAATGATGTGGGAAGGTCAGCGATGAGACGACTGTGTGGACTGTACTTGTCAGGAGCCTGCTATGGGTAAGCTCCCGCGCGGTCGCCGGGCGCAGGTACCCGGTGATATTCCCCAGCGGGGTTGGCACGATATTACTTGGCGGGTAGTGCGCGCCGCTCGTCGTAACCGCCTGACCATGCTGGCCGCCGGTGTGGCTTTTTACGCCTTGCTGGCGCTGTTTCCCACTATCGCCGCGGTCATTTCCCTCTGGGGGTTACTGTTTGACCCTTATGAAGCCGGTCAGCAGTTGTATGAAATAAGCCGGTTCATGCCGCCGGATGCTGCCAAACTGATTGATCAGCAGGCTCAAAAGGTCGTGGAGAGTGCGGAATCGGGTAATTTTCTGGGCGCATTAGCCGGGCTGCTGATTGCGATGTTTATCGCTTCCAAAGGGGTGGCGGTGTTGGTTATTGGCCTTAACGTGGTGTACGGCGAAACTGAAAAACGCAGCCTGTTACACCGTAGTACGGTATTGGTCGCGCTGACTTTTGGTTTGATTTTTATGACGCTGATCTCGCTAGCGTTTATTGCCATCGTACCGGTGCTGGTCAACTCCTTGGCGATTAATCCTCCGTTGGATCAAATCCTGCAATGGCTACGCTGGCCTGCACTGTTAGTGGTGATGAGCATGCTGATTGCGCTGCTCTACCGCTACGCCCCTTATCGGCGCTCGGCCCAGTGGAGTTGGTTAAGTTATGGGACGCTGCTGGCAACGGGGATGTGGCTGTTAGGTTCCGGTGGGCTTTCGCTCTACGTGCGCTATTTCTCTACCTTTAGCGAGCTTTATGGCTCACTGGGGGCAGTGGTGGCGCTAATGCTATGGTTTTGGCTCTCTGCCTTTGTGGTGCTGTTTGGTGCGGAAGTCAACTGTGAGATGGAGCGGCAAACCTTCACTGACACCACCATTGGCGAGGCGCGCCCGTTAGGTGAACGCGAGGCGTTTGCCGCGGATACCATTGGTGCCCCCCGGCCGTGGAAGGACATTGAGGAGAGTAACGATACCTGAGGGTGTGGAGAAGCACCTCCCACCAGCGGTGGGAGGCAGTTGGTTTTAAAAAAAGCAGGTTTAAAGAAGAAAGCTTAAAGCAGTTCTTCCGCCGCCAGGGCCAGGCGCGAGCGTTCAACACTTTTCAGCGTAATATGCCCGGCATGGGGCCAATCACGGAAGCGCTCCACCACTGCGGCCATGCCGCAGGTGTTTGCGGTAAGGTAGGGGGTGTCAATCTGCCCGACATTGCCCAGGCAGACGATTTTGGTATTGCGCCCCGCCCGTGTTACTAGCGATTTAAGCTGTTTGGGGGTGAAGTTTTGCGCCTCATCAATGATTAAAAAGGTGTCGTTTAGGGTACGACCGCGCATAAAGCTCGGCGAGCGGATTTGTACCCGTGAACCAATCAACTGCCGCGTGGCGCCGTTATCCCAACTGGTTTCTCCCTCCTCGTTGCGCAGCAGGTTATCCATATTGTCGTGGAAGGCACCCATCCACGGTGACATCTTCTCCTCCTCGGTGCCGGGTAGAAAGCCAATGTCTTCCCCCATGGGGATCGGCGCGCGGGTAAACACAATACGCTCAAACAGCTTGGCATCCAGGGTTTGCTGAAAGGCGGCGGCCAGGGTCATAAAAGTTTTACCCGTACCGGCATTACCCGCAATGGTAACCAGATCAATATCGGGATCCATGAGTAGATTTAATGTGAAGTTTTGCCGACTGTCGTGGGCGTGAACGCCCCAAACGCCCGCGTGGTGGCGATAGTTCGTCAGCAATTGCAGGCGCGCCGAAGAGGGCCCCAGTTCACGAACGATTGCTTCGAACTCCGCCCCGTTTTCGCTATCCGAGACCAGCATGCCCACGTGCCAGTGGCGGGGCATAGTGCCGGTGAGTTGGTAGAAAGTGTGGTGATCGAGTCGTTCCACTGTGACATCAACATTCAACGCTTCCCACAGTGAAGCGCCATGCTGGCCAGCGGAGGCGTAGACCTGGGCGCCCTCAATCATGGCGTCGCTGTCGGAGAAGGCGCGATCGTTGAGGTAATCCTCAACGGGCACTTTCAGCGCGGCGGCTTTAACGCGGAGGTTGATATCTTTGGTAATCAGGATGACCGAGGCGTCGGGGCGTTCTTCGCGAAGGCGGCAGGTCTCCGCCAGTATGCGGTTATCGGGGCTATCGTCGAGGGCGTCAAAGAGCTTTAAATCGTTGTAGCATAAAAAGTGCAGGCGTCCTGTGTCGCCGCTGATACGGGGAATCGGAATACCGCGTTGGATCTCATCAAAGGTGACTTGGCTGGTAAGGTCGGAGAGCGTACGGCTGATTTGGCGAGCCGTGCGGGCAATTTCACGTACACCATTTTTGTGCTTATCAAGTTCCTCCAGGACGGTCATGGGGATAACAACGTCGTGCTCATCGAAGTGGTAGAGCGCGGTGGGGTCATGAATGAGGACATTGGTGTCCAACACATACAGCCGAGTGGCTTTCTTATCGAGTCGTACCATCGTTGGAATCACTCCTTGGTTGACGGCAACATCGACACTGGCAGGTGCGTATTACGCCCAGATGACACTTACCAGTGTTCCTCACGTGGTGTGTCCTGGCGGCTCCTTATTTAGCTCTTTGTAATAGCGTGGAAGGCTTTGGTATTTTTTTCCATAAAAAGATTTCAACGATATGTCAGCAAGTCCTGAGTGTTAGCCTGGTATTCGCCCGGGGCTCAGTTCTGGGAAGCTAAGAAGTGCGCCACTTTGTTTAACAAGGCGGTGGCCACCACGCCGCGGTTATCGCTCTCCACATAGCGGTAATAGTGGCTGTCTAGCACTAGATCGTGATTTAGCATGCAGAGCGTGCCTGCCTCTAGGGCGCCTTTAACCAGCGGGTAAGGCAGCAGCGCCCAGCCGGTCGCGTTGATGACGGCATCGCGGATCACCTCAAACATGGTTAAACCCAGATAATTACCTGAAAACAGCGCTTCGCTGATCAGCTTGTCATCCTGTACGTGGGTCAAACACACTTGGGTGTATTGGGCTAAGTCGTCGCGGTTAACGCTAGGGAGGCGACTCAAAGGATGATGGGGCGCTGCCACTAAACGCATGCTGACGGGAGCAAGGTTGGCCGCGTTGGTATCAATGCCTTCAGCGGTATACAGACCGAAGGCAATATCCACCGTTTGGCGCTGCACAAACTGGGTGTGTTCCTGGGGTGGCACTAGGTACACTGAAATCGCGGTTAGCGGAAACTGCTGTTTTAAATCATGCATTACCTGACGCCAAAACACCTCGGGCAGGGCGTCATCACGGGCGATGCCGAGTTGGCTTTCAACGCCCTGCAAATGCTGGTGGCAGTGTTTTTTGATTCGGCTTGCGCTGGTCAGCAGGCGGTAGCAGTCAGGAAGCACGCTATCGCCCACGGCGGTGAGCGTTAGGCTATTGCCCGAACGCTCAAATAGCGCCACGCCCAGGCTATCCTCAAGCGCATTGACGGCGGCACTCAGTGTGCTCCGTTTAAGGCCGGTATGTCTTGCTGCTGCGGCAAAGGAGCCATGCTCGGTGACATCAATAAAGGCCTGTACCTGTTCTGCACGCATAGTCGCCTCGTTTAACGCTTTGAGCGCCAGTTAACTTGGCGCTGAGCGATTCGTGATTGTCATAACTCTTCTCTATTATGGCGCATAATTCGCTTAAAGTGATGGAGTTATCCGCGTGACCCCCTTTGTTGCCGAGCGCCGTGCGCTAAGATTTTCAGCCATTTCAGCCAGCCTATTTGCGTTTACCGGGCTTACGCTAGGGCTAACCAGCGGTTCTATAACGATTCTTTTTGACAGCGGCTACTCGCTGCTGAGCCTTGTGCTGGCATCGTTGTCTCTGTTTGCACTTCAGCAGGCGCGTAAACCTGCGGATGAACACTACCCCTTTGGGCGGCTGACGGTAGAGCCGCTTGCAGTGCTGCTCAAAGGCGTAGTGATCGTGATGGTGTGTATCGTGTCATTGGTCTCCGCGCTATGGAGCCTGCTCGATGGTGGGCGGTTGGTCACGCTGGATTTGGCGCTGATGTTTGGCGTGGTCAACGTCACGGGTTGTTTATTAACTTGGTGGTGGCTGGCGCGCTACGCCGGTGTAGCGCGCTCTTCGCTGTTGACCGCCGAGCTACGTCAGTGGCAGATGGATACCTGGCTAAGTGCCGCTGTCATGTTGGGGTTTGGGCTTACCTGGCTGTTAACCCAGTCGCCATGGGCCAGCTACGCGCGCTTTGCCGACCCGGTGATGGTGCTGATCATTGCAGGCTACTTCTTGCCCATGCCGGTTCGCATGGTGAAGGGAGCACTGCGTGAGCTGATGTTTGGCGGTTCATGCAGCAGCGTGCGACGTGATGTGGTGGAGGATATAGCTGACTTTGATGTCACTGCCGACGATGTGCGTCTGGCCCAGGTGGGCAGCTTTTTAATGGTCGATATCCAGCTCGACAAGCAGCAGTTCGACGACGCTCAAGAGATAGTGGAGAGTGTAGAGAAGCGCTGTAAACGGCTAAACCTGCGCCCTATTACCAGTCTTACCTTAGTCGCTGGCTGAGAAGGGTGAAAAAAGATTGACGTTCTGTTACAGGCAGTGCTATTTAGCGCTACCGACAATAGGTGTCGGCTTAATAGTGCTACGTTGAGGGTTGTAAAAACATGCCACTGCGCCGCTGTTTACCCGTACTGCTACTGACCACACTGGTCGCTGGCTGTGCAAGCTCTACCATTGCGCCAAGTTATACTACCGACAATCCTGACGTTATGCGGATTGGCGGTGAGCGCCCGGCTAACCGCGATGCGAGCGTTGAAAGCGCCGGATCGTTCTGCCTGGAAACCGCCGAACGTTGGAATGAGCATGGCCGTACGCCGGATGGCCAAACGTTATGGGCAAAAGACACCCTGCGTAAAGTGGTGCCTTGCAAGCAGTAGTCGTTAGTAAAGCCAAAACCGCCAGCTTCGCTAAGCTGGCGGTTTTATATCAAAAAGGATAGTTAATCCTGTTTCTTTTCCGGTTTGCCTTTGCACTTTGTACTCGCAAAATCTTCTAGCTCCTCCTCGCTCATGGAGTCATACATCTCTTTAGACGAACCATAAAGCTCACTGGGCTTGGTTTCTCCGCGCTTAGCGGATAGTGCCGCGCCCGCCGCTTTCTGTTGCGCTTTGGAGGTTGCTGGCATTGTTGAACTCCTTTCATTTAGCTTCCGTTTACCTATGCACTATTGAGCATTGCATTTTTAAGCATAGTCACTGGTGCTCAGCTTTCCATTCATAGCGTACTAGGCTTTGTACGAAAACTGACTGCGCTCGACAATACTGCGTTAAAAATCGCCTCGTGCGCGAGTCCGATCGAAATGCTCATTTACACGCTCAGCTTTCCATTTATAGCGTGCTAACATTCATGCTCAGCCACCGGTTGACTTCCATTTGCCTGTCGCGCTATTAACCTATCGGGCGAAGTGTGCCATTCAGTAAAGTCATCGTATCAACGCTATTAATGAAGAGAACGCCATGACACCGGCTATCAATAGTGCAAAACACGCAGGCATTGCCTTTCAAATCCATGAGTACGATCACGACGCCACCGCGCACTCCTATGGATTGGAGGCGGCGGAAAAACTGGGCGTCGCGGTGGAGCAGGTTTTTAAAACCTTAGTGGTAAAGCTGGATGGTAAACAGCTGGCGGTAGGTATTGTGCCGGTGAATGGCCAACTAGGGTTAAAGCAGATCGCTAAAGCCGCCGGCGCAAAGAAAGCGACCATGGCGGAACCGTCGGAAGTCGAGCGCACAACCGGTTATGTGCTGGGCGGTGTTAGCCCGCTGGGTCAGAAAAAGCGCTTGGCCACCTTTATTGATCATTCTGCCGAAAGCTTTGCCAGTATCTATGTAAGCGCCGGGCGTCGTGGACTTGAAATCGAGCTGGCCCCGGGGGATTTAGCCACGCTGAGTCAGGCTACCTTTGTGCCCCTGGCAACCTGATGTCACTGTGATGGCGGCGCAGCCCCGGGCACTTTCTGGTATGGTGCGGTAATATTTGCGCGTGTCGTTTGTCTTTTAGGCTGCGTGCGCTGTTTTCCGATGGCCATCTACCTGTGGCCCAAGCAAGGTAATATCGTGTCTGACTCCTCTTTCTCCTCGTTAGCGTTGCCAAAAGCTCTGCTGAGCAACCTTGCGTCCCTTGGCTACCACGAAATGTCGCCGGTGCAGGCAGAGAGCCTGCCACCGATGCTGGCCGGGCGCGATGTGCTGGCGCAGGCGAAAACCGGTTCAGGCAAAACGGCAGCGTTTGGTTTGGCACTGCTGGCTAAATTGAGAGTCGAGAGCTTTGCGGTGCAAGGCCTGGTGCTGTGTCCTACCCGGGAACTCGCTGACCAGGTGGCTGAAGAGCTGCGCCGTTTAGCCCGCGGCATGGCCAATGTAAAAATACTGACCCTCTGCGGCGGTGCGCCCTTTGGCCCGCAGCTCGGCTCTTTGGAGCACGGGGCACACATTGTCGTAGGCACACCAGGGCGTATTGACGAGCACTTGCGCAAAGGCTCGCTCACTTTGGAATCTCTCGCCATGCTGGTGTTAGATGAAGCGGATCGCATGCTGGATATGGGCTTCCAGGCAACCATTGATGACATCATTGCCGAGACCCCAACTGACCGCCAAACGCTGCTGTTCAGCGCAACCTTCCCAGACGAGCAGTCATCGGGCGGTTTAACCGAGATGACCCGCGGCGTCATGCGTGAACCGGTGATGGTGAAAATCGCCGAGGTGCACGACGCCACGACGATTCAACAGCACTTTTACAGTGTCGCCAATGAAGAGGCGCGATTTGACGCCCTGCGCCAACTGCTGCTGGTCTATCGGCCCGCGACCAGCGTGGTATTCTGCAACACTAAACGCGAAACCCAGGCAGTGGCTGAGCAACTGACCGATGCTGGTTTTAGCGCCGTGGCGCTCAATGGCGATTTAGAGCAGAAGGATCGTGATCGCATTCTGATTCTGTTCTCTAACCAGAGCGCGTCTATTCTGGTGGCCACGGACGTTGCCGCCCGCGGCCTTGATATTGCCCAGCTGGACGCCGTGTTTAACTACCAAATTGCCCGCGAGCTTGATGTTCACGTGCACCGGGTAGGTCGCACCGGTCGTGCCGGGGCCAGTGGCATTGCCTGTACGCTGGTAACCCCTAAAGAGAGTTACCGGCTGGAGCGACTGGAAGGGTTGCTGGAGCAGGCGATTAAAACTGAGCCCTTGCCTAAACCGAAGCACTCGGTGCCGTTCGAGCCGCTAATGGCGACATTGCAGTTAGCCGGTGGCAAAAAAGACAAGCTGCGCCCCGGCGATATTCTTGGCGCACTGACCAGTGAAGGCGGCTTGCGCGGCGATCAAGTGGGTAAAATTAAAGTGCTCGCCCGCAGCGCCTATGTGGCCGTTGAGCGCGATGTGATTCAGCAGGCTCAGGCCAAACTCGAGCGTGATAAATTAAAAGGGCGGGCTTTCCGTGTTCGCCGTATCCGTTATTGAACGCGTACCAAAGAGGAGCCGACGCAGCTAACCATGAAAATCCCTAAGCGATTACAACCCCTGGTCGATGATGGAATGATCGACGAGGTGTTGGTGCAGTTAATGAGTGGCAAGGAAGCGCAGGTCTACGTGGTGCGCTGCGGTGAAGAAGTGCGCTGTGCCAAGGTATTTAAGGAGGCCAAACAGCGTAGCTTTAAACAGGCCGTTCAATATCAAGAGGGGCGTAAAGAGCGCAATAGTCGCCGTTCACGGGCGATGGCCAAAAAAACCCGTTACGGCCAGAAAGAGCAGGAGCAGGCGTGGCTGAATGCCGAAGTCGACGCGCTCTACCGTCTTGCCTCGGCGGGTGTGCGGGTACCTGAGCCTCATGGCTTTGTGGACGGCGTACTGTTGATGGAGATGATCAGCGATGCCGAAGGTAACGTCGCGCCTCGCTTGGACGAAGTCACGCTTACCCCAGAGCAGGCCGAGACCTACTACGCCAAGGTTATTCAAGACGTGGTTAAGATGCTGTGCGCGGGCCTGATTCACGGCGATTTGTCGGAATTTAACGTGCTGGTCGATGCCTCTGGCCCGGTGATTATCGATCTGCCCCAGGCCGTTGACGCTGCCGGTAATAACAGCGCGGCCGCGATGCTGTATCGCGATGTGGATAACATGCGCAACTACTTCGGCCAGTTCGCTCCCGCGCTTTTGAGCACCGAATATGGCAGAGAGATGTGGGCGCTGTATGAAACCGGTGAACTACATCCGGATAGCAAGCTCACCGGCCACTTCGATGCCGACACCCATATCGCTAACGTCGATGAGTTGATGGAAGTTATTGACGATGCCAAAGAGGAAGAGGCGGAACGCCAAGCGCGTATGCGCGATGATGACGACGACGGCGAGATTCCGCAGCCTTATTGAACAGCCTCAATAAATCAGGCTCCTCTCGTTTGATAGCAAAGTGAGGAGCCTGGTTCGAGCTTTTGCCTGCTTTTAAGATTTAACCCAGCAGTTCATTTGCTTGCTTGACCACATTGTCGACGGTAAAACCGAAGTGTTTGAACAGATCACCTGCCGGGGCGGATTCGCCGTAAGTGGTCATGCCGATCACACGGCCGTCCAGACCTACGTACTTGTACCAGTAGTCGGCGTGAGCCGCTTCGATAGCGATACGCTTGGTCACCGCTTTGGGCAGTACGCTTTCACGGTACTCGGCATCCTGACCGTTGAAGCGATAGGCCGATGGCATGGAGACCACACGCACCGCTTTGCCCTGCTGCTCGAGTTCAGCGGCGGCATCCATCGCCAGGCCGACTTCTGAACCGGTGGCAATCAGAATCAGCTCGGGTGTTTCTGGCGTGCCTTCGCTGTCTTTCAACACCGGGTCTTTAAGAACATAAGCCCCGTTTTGAATCGCTGCCAACTGCGCTTTAGTGCGCTGCTGGTGGGGCAGGTTCTGGCGTGACAGCACCAGCGCCGTGGGGCCAGAGTGACGCTTGATGGCCGCATCCCAGGCGGCGGCGGTTTCCACCGCATCACAGGGGCGCCAGGTGTTTAGATTCGGCGTGGTACGCAGGCTGGTGAGCTGCTCAATGGGCTGGTGAGTCGGGCCATCTTCACCCAGGCCGATGGAGTCGTGGGTAAACACGTAAATCACCTGCTGGCCCATCAGCGACGCCATGCGAATCGAGTTACGCATGTACTCCATAAAGATCAGGAAGGTTGCACCGTAAGGTACCAGACCGCCGTGCAGGGCGATGCCGTTCATGACCGCCCCCATGCCGAACTCACGCACACCGTAGTGCAGGTAGTTGCCGCTGGCGTCTTCCGGGGTGATCGCTTTGGCGCCTTTCCAGAAGGTCAGGTTAGACGGCGCCAGGTCGGCACTGCCACCCAGCAGTTCCGGCATTTGTGGGCCAATCACATTGAGTGCTTCGAACGAGGCTTTGCGTGACGCAATGGTCTCGCCACGCTCTTGGGCCTGCTCGATCAAGGCTTCGGTGGGCAGTTCCGCGGGTAACTGGCGCTTCATCCGGCGGGTGAACTCCCGCGCTTCCGTGGGGAAGGCTTCCGCATAGCGGGCAAACCGCGCGTCCCACGCCTGCTGAGCCGCTTTGCCCGCTTCACGGGCATCCCAGGCGGAGTAGATCGGCTCGGGAATATGGAAGGGCGCATGGGGCCAGTCGAGCTGAGTGCGTGCCAGGGCCACTTCGTCGTCGCCTAAGGGGGCGCCGTGGGCGTCTTCCTTGCCCTGCTTGTTGGGGGCACCAAAGCCAATGATGGTCTTGCAGATAATCAGGCTCGGCTTATCGTCGTGGCTCTTGGCCAGCTCAATAGCGGCTTTCACCTCTTCAGGCTTATGACCATCCACATTGGGCACCACGTGCCAGCCGTAAGCTTCAAAACGCTTGGCGGTATCGTCGGTAAACCAGCCTTCCACTTCGCCATCAATGGAGATGCCGTTATCGTCGTATACAGTGATCAGCTTACCCAACTGCTGGGTACCGGCCAGAGAGGCCGCTTCGTGGGAGATACCTTCCATTAAGCAGCCGTCACCTACAAAGCACCATGTGTGGTGATCGACGATGGTGTGGCCGGGGCGGTTAAATTGCGCCGCCAGGGTTTTTTCCGCGATGGCAAAACCCACGGCGTTAGCAAAGCCCTGACCCAGCGGGCCAGTGGTGGTCTCAATGCCCGGCGCGTAGCCGAATTCCGGGTGTCCGGCAGTAGGCGAGTGCAACTGGCGGAAATTCTGCAGCTGTTCCAGGCTCAGCTCGTAGCCGCTGAGGTGGAGCAGCGAGTAAAGCAGCATGGAGCCGTGGCCATTGGAGAGCACAAAGCGGTCGCGATCGGCCCACTTGGGGTCTTCGGGATTGTGCTTGAGGTAGTCATTCCATAGCACCTCGGCGATATCAGCCATACCCATGGGGGCGCCCGGGTGGCCGGATTTGGCCTTCTGAACGGCATCCATGGACAGGGCGCGAATGGCATTGGCCAGCTCAAAACGGTTATTCATAGCAGTGATACCTTAGTTGTTATATTGAGTAGCGTGTCTTTAGGCGCGAGCAGTCAAGCGTTGAGCAATCAGCGACTCTAATGTTTGTTGGTCGCTGGCGAAGCGTCGGATCCCGTCAGCCAGCATCTCGTTGGCCATTGCATCTTGGTTGTGCTGCCAACGAAAGTCAGCTTCTGATAGCGGTGTGAATGCTTTACGAGCGACGGTTTTCTGTTGGATTTTTGAGGCCACCTCTCCTTCCATGCTATCAAGCTGTTCTAGCAGTGCGGGAGAGATGGTCAGGCGATGGCAGCCCGCCAACGCTAATACTTGATCGGTGGTACGAAAACTTGCCCCCATGACGACAGTGTCATAATGACCAGTGGCAGCCCTCTCGCAAATCCCCTTTACAAATAGCACGCCAGGGTCTTCTTCTGGTGTGAACTGTTCACCTGTTGTCTTTTGATACCAATCGCTAACGCGGCCAACGAAGGGCGATATCAGGTACACCCCAGCATCAAAGCAGGCCTGTGCCTGAGCATCGCTGAACAAGAGCGTTAAGTTGCAGTTGATGCCTTCACGCTCTAATTGCTGAGCCGCACGGATCCCTTCCCAGGTAGACGCGAGCTTGATCAGCACACGGCTGCGGTTAATGCCCATTTTTTCGTAGCGCTCAATCAGTTCGTAGGCCTTGTGAATACTGGCTTGGGTATTAAAAGAGAGGTGTGCGGACACTTCTGTCGATATTCGTCCAGGTACCACATTGGCAATTTGCCCGCCAATCGCAACCGAAAGTTGGTCAACTATTCGGCTCAGGTCGCTCTCATCACTACATGATTCAGCAAGCACCTTGTCGATCAACTCTTGATAACGAGGCAGTTCGAAGGCCTTGAGAATCAATGAGGGGTTAGTGGTAGCGTCCTGCGGTTGATAGCGCTTTATGGCATCCAAGTCGCCCGTGTCGGCCACGACCAGTGAGTGTTCGCGTAATCCATCCAGAAGCGACATTGCCTACTCTCCTTAAAAATGAACATGCTGTGTTCAAATGATTGTCCATTTAGACCGATTTAGTCAAATCAGCGTGCCACTGAAATCGATTTTAAGGTCATTGAACAAAAGTATAGTGCTTGGTAGATAATGCTTTATATTCATATAATTCTTTTATTATCAATATATTATTGATTGTTTCTTGGTTTTTATCCTGAATCCTCCAAAAAAATACAACTAGATCTTATGATCGGTGTGTTTACAAATGCTCGGTTAGTGATAGATTGAATAGCGTCAGTAGACGGCTGGCAACTGCGTGGTGGTTTTCATCGTTGTTAGTCGTCCGCGTTTCTATTTCCTAGAAAGGGAGAGCATGAATGTCTAGTGCGACGTCTTCTCTCAGAGTCGCCATTGGCGGTGATGAGGCCGCTTACGACTTGAAAGAGATTCTCATTGGTTATATCCGAGAGTTAGGCTACGAGGTTGAAGATTTTGGCACTTTTAATGCCCAGCCGGTGCTGTACCCCGATGTTGCCTTTGAGGTGGCTACGGCGATTAAGGAGGGGCGCTTCGATCGTGCAGTACTGGTATGTGGCACGGGAATCGGAGTGGCTATTTCTGCCAATAAGGTGCCCGGTATCCGCGCTGCGCAGGCACACGATACTTACTCAGCAGCAAAGGCGCGCACCAGTAATAATGCACAGATTGTCACGCTGGGATCCAGAGTGATTGGGCCAGAGTTGGCTAAATCAATAGTGGCAACCTTTTTGGGCAGCAACTTTTCGGGTGGAAATTCCGAATTAAAAATAGCAAAGATTGACGAATATGAGTCTCGATTGAATACTCCGTAACCGTGGTATCGCTCATATTCGTCGACGCTGATTAATAACAACAGCATGCAAGCTGTGATCACGCAGTTTGGCCTCACTCCAGAGGATATAATAATGACACGCCTATTTAATGATCCAAATGATTTCCCTGAAGAAGCTCGTTTAGGTTTAGTAGCTGCTCATCGCGATAAGTTGATGGCTGTGCCGGGAGGTGTCGTACGCAGTACGCGCAGCCAGCCAGATAGTGTTGCGGTCGTGGTTGGCGGTGGTAGTGGCCATTACCCCACCTTTGCGGGGTTGGTCGGGCAAGGGTTGGCCCATGGGGCGGTCATGGGAAATCTGTTTTGCTCGCCTTCTGCACAGCAAGTTTATTCCGTCGCCAAAGCCGCCAACAACGGCGGTGGTGTGCTGCTCTCTTTTGGGAATTATGCGGGGGACGTGCTGCATTTTGGTGAGGCGCGCGAGCGTTTGATTGCGGACGGTATTCCCTGTGAAATCGTGCTGGTCACTGATGATGTCGCCAGTGCACCCTTGGCGGAGATTGATAAGCGCCGGGGCATCGCAGGTGATCTAACCGTTTTCAAGGCCGCCGCCGCTGCAGCAGAAAAGGGATTATCACTGGAAGAAGTAGTTCAAGTGGCGAAAGAGGCAAATCGCTGCACGCGCTCTTTTGGAGTGGCGTTTGAGGGATGCACGTTACCGGGTGCAGCCGATTCGCTCTTTCATGTGCCCGAAGGCAGGATGGCCATAGGGCTGGGGATTCACGGCGAGCCGGGTATTAGTGAGACGGATATTCCTTCCGCAGATGGCTTGGCAGAAATCCTCGTTGCCCGATTATTGGAAGAAGTTCCTGACGGTATCAGACTCCAAGGAGCTCGGGTGGCACCGATACTCAATGGCCTGGGTACTATTAAGTATGAAGAGCTGTTCGTTATTTATCGCAAGGTTGACGAGTTGCTGCAGGAAGCTGGATTAAGCATTGTGGAGCCCGATGTGGGCGAGCTGGTGACCAGTCTTGATATGGCCGGGGTTTCGCTGACGTTGTTCTGGCTTGATAAAGACATGGAGCCGCTGTGGACCGCCGCTGCGGATGCGCCGGGCTATCGAAAAGGCAGCGTGACGCCAGCGCAGGCGCTGGATCCTGCCGAGGTAGAGGTGGTTACGCAAGATGAGATTCCCGAGGCTAGCGATGCCTCGCGAAAATTAGCGTGCGGCGTCGTTGAGGCGCTCGAAGTGCTCGCAAATACGGTCAATGAAAACTGCGAGATGCTGGGCCAGATTGATGCGGTTGCTGGGGATGGTGATCACGGTATTGGTATGCAGCGGGGCAGCAGGGCTGCGCTTGAAGCGGCCAAAGAGGCTCTTGATGGCGGCGCGGGCGCGGAGACAGTGCTGCAGTGGGCTGGGCAGCGCTGGTCAGACGAAGCGGGCGGTACCTCTGGTGCTATCTGGCGGGTTATCTTAAAAGCGATGGGGGAGTCGCTTGGCAATGAGAAGCCGTTATCAGGACAGCGTCTTGCTGCTGGCGTGGTCAATGCCCGTCAGCAAGTCATGGCATTTGGTAAGGCTGAATTGGGCGATAAAACGCTTGTCGACGTGCTAGTGCCTTTTGCCGATGCCCTGTCGTGGGAGGCTGAGAAAGGCCAGGGAGCTTTGGCTTGCTGGGAATCCGCTGCACGCATAGCGAGTGAGGCTGCTGAGGCTACCAGGCAATTAATTCCCCGTGTTGGCCGCGCACGACCATTGGCTGAAAAAAGCGTGGGTACGCCTGATGCCGGTTCTGTTTCATTGGCGCTGATTATTCAGGCGCTGATTCCTGTGTTGAAAAAGTGTCAAGCAAGCTGACATGATACATGCCCTTCAATAACCCCTGGATGCCGAGGATGAATGGTCAAGACGCTGCAGATATAGACTTAATGACAGAGATTTCAACGCTCTACTATGTGCAGGGGGAGACGCAGGAAGCGATCGCAAATAGGCTCGGGCATTCGCGTGTGCGAATAGGGCGGCTGCTCAAGCGTGCCCAGGCAGAAGGAATTGTCGATGTCCGAGTGCGCCTGCATCCCGCCGTTAGTGTTGAGATTGAGCAGGAGCTCAAGCGGCGCTTTGGCCTGAAGCGAGCGTTGATTGCTCTGGATAATGCCGACCCGGATGTGCAGCGCTCGTCAGTCGCTAGCCTAGTGGCAGACCATCTGTCGCGTAGTTTGACCGATGGCCAGATCGTAGCCGTTGGCATGGGTCGTAACGTGGCCGCCGTGGCGGATAACGTTTTCCTGGCGGAGTCGTTGAAGGTTTCATTTGTGTGCGCAATTGGTGGCTCGCTGCGCGCAGGCGAGCATATGAATCCCGATCATATTTGTCGACGTTTGGCGAGTAGGTTTGGCGGTGATAGTGAGACGCTTTATGCCCCTGCGCTGGTACAGAGCGGTGAACTTAGGGATGCATTGTATGAAAACTCCACCGTGCGTCAGACGCTAGACCGGGCTCGACGCGCGGATACCGCTTTGATTGGCGTGGGTGACGTAAGTGAAGACAGTAATATGGTGCGTATGGGGTGGTTTTCCGCCCAGGAGATTGCTGAAGCACGGCTCTCTGGAACCGTGGGCGATATGATGGGCTATGACTTTATCGATATCCATGGGAAGCCTTCCGCAACGCAGATGCAGGGGCGTGTGGTGGGACTTAATATACAGGATCTCACGCGTATTCCAGACGTTATTGCTATCGCCAGTGAAAATACTAAAGCGGTTGGGATACTGGGGGCGCTGCGTACCGGGGTTATCGATACCTTGGCGACTAGTGTCACTAACGCGCACACCATTCTGCGTCTCGATGAAGCGACTACCGGGTAAGTGCGCGCTTGATTTGTATTCAAAACCTAAGGTTTCTCGGCATCTTACGCTTAGGTCGGCCCAACTTTCTCTGTTGCATTTATTGGCTTTTCTTGGGCATGTGGGCACTCTTTGGCATGCTTGGTTTCCCCCTTGTCCCTCGCTCCGATGTCAGTGATATTTGACGGGTGCTTGTACATTTGTACGATGCTGGAACATATAGCATGGCTTTAAGTGATGCTTTCGCATGGCCGTAATAATAAATAGTTTCCATTTTTAAAATTTAAATATAAAAAACAAATAATTATGTTATTGGTCTAAAGTATAAGATTAGAAAATTCCATTATGGATTGACTCAGCTATGCTTAAAGCAGTTAATTCATATGTACACAGCAAGATCTTTTGTAAAGCGTGCGCCGCTAGCCAAGCAATACAAGATATATTAGGAGTGAGTAATGCATAACGCCGATAACAACAATCACACCGAACTGCCTCTGACCATGCAAGCCGTCGTAGCCTACGCGCCTGGTGATTATCGTCTTGAAGAGGTGGGCGTGCCGAAGGTGGGAGAGGGTGAAGTCCTGATAAAGGTTGAAGCGTGCGGAATCTGCGCAGGCGATCTCAAAGCCTATGAAGGCGCCCCCAGCTTTTGGGGAGACGAAACCCAGCCCGCTTATATCAAAGCACCGATGATTCCAGGCCATGAGTTTATTGGTCATGTGATGGCTTTAGGAGAGGGCGTTAAAAACCTTGAGGTCGGTGATCGCGTTATTTCCGAGCAAATCGTGCCTTGCTGGGAGTGCCGTTTCTGTAACCGTGGGCAGTACTGGATGTGCGAAAAGCACGATGTGTATGGATTTCAGCACAACGTAAATGGCGGTATGGCTGAATATATGGTCTTTCCCAAAGAAGCCATTAATCACAAGTTGCCAGATGAGATTCCGATGGAGAAAGCGGTTCTTATTGAACCCTATGCTTGTTCGTTACATGCCGTTAAGCGTGCGCAGATTGAACTGGGAGATGTGGTTGTCCTCTCCGGGGCAGGCACCCTAGGGCTAGGAATGATCGGTGCGATCAAAAAGTCCGGGCCTTCCAAGCTGGTCGTACTGGATCTCAATAACAAGCGCTTAGAACTTGCTAAACAGTTTGGTGCTGACATTGTCCTGAATCCCGCTGAAGTCGATGTTATTGACTACGTTAAAGGCATAACGGAAGGCTATGGTTGCGATATCTATATTGAGGCGAGCGGTGCGGTACAGTCGGTAGAGCAAGGTCTTTATATGATCCGTAAATTGGGTCGCTTTGTCGAATTTAGTGTATTCAAAGAGCCAGTGACTGTTGATTGGAGCATTATTAGCGATCGTAAAGAGCTGGATGTGCTGGGTGCGCATCTAGGCCCTTATTGTTACCCACCTGTCATTGAGGGCATTGGTAATGGTGATTTCCCAACGGATCATGTGGTGACCCATAAGCTGCCGTTAGCCGAATTTCATCAAGGGCTAGATCTAATGCGCAATGACCCTAACGCATTAAAGGTTGTGCTTATACCTGACGGGAAGTAGGTAGTGAAAGTTTCTTATTTATAACTTTTTTATAACTACAATGATAACCGGAGTGATTATGTCGGCGACATTAAATTCGGTGCCCGGTGATAAGCGTATAAGGGCCTATGTGGCAGCTGCTTTTGCTTTAGCGCTGGTTGCACTCATGGCGTTTGATACCAAAGTCATTAGTCTTACTGAACTTGAGAGCGCGGTGGGGTTTTCACCCCAGCAATTTGCTCAGGAAACATTTCCAGAGATCCAAGCGTATGTCGAGAATAACGCTGTAAATGCATCGGTATTGGCGCCAGAGGTTCTCCAGGATGCCGGAGCGGCAGGTGAGAAATACGGCGTCGCTGCCGGCATTGGCCATATTGTGCCGGTCTCTTTATCCGGAGTTGCTGTAGAAAGCCGGGGGGGCGTTTACACCCTAGAGGTTGCCGATGTGCCTTCAGATATCGTTATTCGTGTGCAAACAGGCCCAGCCATTAATGGCACTACGCTGAGAGATACAACCGGCAATATTCAATTTGGCGACTTTACCAATCAGATTGAGTACCAAGATGTCGGCGCAGCGCTCAATGATGAAATGAAGCGTCAAGTGCTTGCGGATATTTCCGGGCAAGAGTTAACCGGAAAAACGTTAGAAGTAGTCGGCTCCTTTACCATGATAAATCCCAAAAACTGGCTAATTACTCCTGTGAGTATAGTGACCATTGAGTGAGGGGCGGCTATGAATATCGATAGATCAACAGTGGAAGTGGCTCCACCCGAGGTGATTCTTTCTGCACGCAATATCGAAAAGCGTTTCGGTGCCGTGCAAGCCCTCAAAGAAGTGAACTTCGATATATATCGAGGACAGGTGACAACGCTCTTTGGCGAAAATGGAGCGGGTAAATCTACGCTGATGAAAATTTTGTCTGGTGTCATTGCTCAGACGGCTGGGGAGATTGTATTGGAAGGAGAGAGCGTCAGCTTTTCTTCACCGTCGGATGCTGAAGCGCTGGGGATTACCATTATTCATCAGGAGTTGAGCTTGGCCCCTAACCTGAATGTGCGTGACAACATTTTTATGGGGCGTGAGCTGACTAAAGGAAGAGGCAGCGTCGACTATAAAGAAGAGGCACGTCAGGCTGAATTGTTAATGGAGGAGCTGGATGAACCGATCCACCCTCTTACCCTGGTCGAAGATCTACGGGTGGGGCAGCAACAAATCGTTGAAATCGCGAGAGCGCTGTCCAAGAACTCTCGCATTTTGATTATGGATGAACCGACTTCCGCATTGAGTGCCACGGAAGTCGAGACGTTATTCAAAGTCGTCCAGGATCTCAAAAACAAGGGTGTGTCGATTGTTTATATTTCTCACCATTTGGAGGAGGCGCTGCAGATTACCGATCATGCCGTTGTTCTCCGTGATGGGGTCATGACTGCTTATGCCCCACGTAGTGATATCGACCTGCAGTGGATCGTCAGGCATATGGTAGGAGAGAGTTTCGACCTTGGCTCACCGCCCACAGGGTATGAGCAGGGCTCCACCGCGCTCTCTATTCAGAACCTTTACATAAGCGACGATAAAGTGGCAGGTCGCTATGTTGTTGAGGATCTTTCTCTTGATGTGCGCGCAGGCGAGATTGTCTGCATTTATGGGCTAATGGGCGCTGGAAGAACTGAGTTATTGGAGTGTGTGGCAGGGCGAACCCGGCAGTCCAAGGGAGATATCTTGCTCAACTCAACTGACGTATCCCATTACAACATTGCACAGCGAATCGAGAGAGGGTTGGTGTTAGTGCCTGAGGATCGCCAGCGTGATGGGTTAGTACCCACCCTGTCAGTCGGTAGAAATCTGTCGCTAGCCAGTATTCATGCGTTTACTCGCAAGGGGCTTACTTCTTCCAGCTTGGAGGCAGAAATGATTAATTCAGCTATCGATAAGGTGCACATTAAAACAGACGGCGGGGAGGCTTCCATTGGTTCATTGTCTGGCGGTAACCAGCAAAAAGTGGTGATCGGTAAGATGTTGGCTACCCATCCAGACGTCATCATACTTGATGAGCCAAGCCGTGGTATCGACGTGGGCGCCAAGGCCGAAGTGTTCAAGTTATTGAGCCAAGGGGCTCGGCGGGGGTTGGCGGTTGTCTTTACAACATCTGAAGTAAGCGAGTGCTTGAGTATTCCACACAGAGTGCTGGTGATGAGCAAAGGACGGATCTCCGCTGAATTCAAACCGGGTGTAACGAAAGATGAAATTATGGCTGCTTCGGGCGAATCAGTTGCTGCATGATTATTCAATCGGATAGGTAATGACTATGTCTCATCACAACAATAACGCGTTACAAGATGAAAAAGGCAGTATCGATATCGTCAAGATTTTGCTGGAAGGTAGGGCTTTTTTTGCATTAATCGTGATCATTATTGTCTTTTCCATGCTCTCGCCTGTTTATTTTTCAACGGGTAATTTTTTAACCATGTCTTCGCATGTGGCTGTTTTTGGTTTGCTAGGCATCGGCATGCTGTTTGTCATTCTGACTGGCGGTATCGATTTATCGGTTGGCTCTACGTTGGCACTTTGCGGAGTGTTCGCGGGTATGTTGTTAGAAGGGGTGGAGATTGAAGCGTTTAATTTGGCTTTCTATCCTTCAGTGTGGGTCGTCGTGGTACTTACTTGCTTACTGGGCGGCCTCGTGGGGGCTATAAATGGCGTATTAGTTGCCTACTTCAAAGTGCCTGCTTTCGTGGCCACACTGGGCATGTTGTATGTCGCGCGCGGAGCCGCACTGCTGCTAACCGATGGATTAACGTTCAATAGTTTAAGTGGTGACCCTACATTAGGTAATACTGGGTTTGAATGGCTTGGGTTTAATAAACTATTCGGTATTCCTGTAGGTGTTTTGATTCTCTTTTGTGCTGCGGTTATTTGCATGTTGGCGCTCAGTCGTACGCCGTTTGGCCGGTGGATTTACTCTACCGGTGGCAATGCGCGTGCTGCAGAGCTATCAGGGGTGCCCGTCAATCGCGTTAAGCTCTCCGTCTACATTATTTCCGGCGTGTGCGCAGCCCTGGCTGGGATTGTGCTTGCCTCACAGTTGACCTCTGCTGGGCCTACGGCAGGTACTACCTATGAGCTGACAGCGATTGCTGCTGTCGTTATCGGCGGCGCCTCACTGATGGGGGGACGTGGCACGGTTCGAAATACTTTATTGGGCGCATTTGTAATTGGCTTTCTCGCCGACGGTCTGGTCATCATCGGTGTGTCTGCTTATTGGCAAATGGTCTTCACGGGTAGCGTGATTGTCTTCGCTGTCATGTTAAATAATGTCCAATACAGTGCTAAACACAAGTCCTCGCAACAAGCCGAGAAAACGACAGAAAGTAAGCGTGAAGGTTCTAGAGCAAGTGCTACTTAACGTAGCATTGCTTAGAAGTGTGGCCTGCTCAGGTCTACCGATTCAAAGACCAACAATCATAACTATGAGGTAATAATCATGCTTCCAAAAAGTAAAAAAGTGCTTTTTACAGCTCTCGCCAGTGTCTCGATGCTCTTTAGTAGCTCTATAGTTGCTCAGGACAAGGGACTGATCTCAATTATTGTCAATGATATGTCAAACCCCTATTGGCAAACGGAAGGAACAATTGCTGAGCGTACAGCAGAAGAATTGGGCTATGATGCAAATGTAAGTTCCCATGTGGGTGACACCAACACTGAAAGCAATCAGGTCGATACGGCAATTACCAATGGGGCTAAAGCAATCATTCTCGACCCTGCTAATGCGGACGGTTCCATTGGCGCTGTGCGAAGAGCAATCGAGGCGGGAATTCCGGTATTTATTATTAACGCTGAGATTAACCAGCAGGGATTGGCCAAAGCGCAACTGGTTTCCAATAATGCGCAAGGAGCCGCGTTAGGAGCGCAACAGTGGGCAATGCAACTAGATGGCGAGGGATCCTATATAGAGTTAAAGGGACCCCCTTCTGATAATAATGCTGCGACAAGATCCAATGGCTATGAGACGGTGCTTAGCCAATACCCCGATCTTAGCCTTGCTGCGTCTGACATCGCTAACTGGGATCGGACGGAAGGGCGCAATAAAATGCAGAGTATGCTCCGTTCTCATCCTGATATTCGAGGCGTCATTAGTGGTAACGACGAAATGGCTTTAGGCGCCATTGTGGCTCTAAAGCAGGAGGGGCGGCTAGACGATGTAATAGTAGGTGGTTTTGACGGTTCACCAGATGCTGTTGATGCGGTTCGCTCGGGTGAACTGGCCTATACCGTTCTACAGCCGGTGGCCGTATTTGCAGAACATGCAGTAAAAATTGCTGATCATTACATTAATACCGGAGAAACAGGGTTGGATAGTGAAAAACAGCTTTATGACTGTTTCCTTATTACTCAAGATAATGTCGATAGCTATACCTCTCCCTTTGTGTTGGAATAATAGGTTTTAGAAGAGTAAGCGTTAGAAGAGTAGGTGTTAGAGGAACTTGCCTAGAGGCCAGTCAGCTTTAAAGCTGGCTGGCTTTTTGAATAAGAGGGGGTGTCAATGATCTTTAATTTTGGTTCCATCAATATCGATTATACTTACCGTGTACCCTATTTTGTCCGCCCTGGCGAAACCTTGGAAAGCGGTGATTATAATATTGGGTTAGGTGGAAAAGGCGTCAATCAGTCACTGGCAATAGCGCGTGCCAAAGGAAGGGTGAGTCACTGGGGGCGAGTTTCATCGATAGATGCCTGGGTGACCAGTGAGCTTGAGTCTGCGGGTGTTGGTGTGAAAGATGTCGAATTGACCTCAGAGCCAAGTGGGCATGCCATTATTCAAATTGACGCACTGGGTGAAAACGCTATTCTTTTGTTCTCTGGCGCCAATTATGGTTTTACGCAGGAGAAAATGACGGCTCTTATTGCGCAAACCGCTCCTGGCGACACAATACTTATTCAGAACGAATGTAACGGGCTTGATCAGCTTATTCCATTAGCAGTGAGCCACGGCTGCAAGGTGATATTTAACCCAGCACCAATGACCTCGAAGGTATCATCACTCCCTCTAGACCAATGTGAACTGCTTTTTTTTAACCGTACAGAGGCCGCCGCTTTATTAGAGATGCCGGTAGAGTCGAGCGCCGCAGATTTGCTAAGGCGTTGTAAAGAATCGCTTGGCGATGTCGAGGTGGTTCTTACCCTAGGTAGCGAGGGGGCTTGGTATCAGCGCAGCAGTGAGACTCTTTTTCAATCGGCTTTAAAGGTAAAGGCCATCGACACAACGGCCGCAGGCGATACCTTTGTGGGTTACTTCCTTGCCGCTAGGCAAGCTGGCCTAAAGCCTTCACAGTGTTTGCAAAGGGCAACAGCGGCGGCTGCCCTGGCGGTTCAAAAACGCGGCGCTGCCAGTAGTATTCCAATGGCGGAAGAGGTTGATAGATTGATGTGTCAACAAGAAGCGCTATAGAGTGCGGCAGTGGTTTGTTTTCAGCATTATCTTGGTCACTTTATCTTAACGTCTTCAGAAGGCCGGTGGCAGTGACGCCCCGGCCACTAAGGACCATATCCGAATCAGGATCCTCCGAAATCAGCGGATTGCTCACGCCATAGTGCCGCCTCGTGGCGTAGGGTGCTGGCGAGCAGTGCGATGTCGTTGGGGCCGGCCACGAAGCGGTAGCCACTATTGGTAAGAGTGGTAACATCGCGACCGGGCCCGGTGATGGTGCCCATCCAGCGCCCGCTACTGGCGATGCGGCGCTCAAGATCCTCAATCAGACGGCGTACCTCGGGTGCCTCGAGACGTTCGAGCAAGTCCATAGAGCCCGCCAGGTCGTTGGGGCCGATGAACAGCATGTCTATGCCATCGACCTCGGCGATCGCCTCGACGTTATCTGCCCCTTCAGTATGCTCGATCTGGGTGATCAACAGCAGGTCATCGTTGGCTTGACTGGCGTAATCACTGAAAGCGCCGTAGCCTGAGGCGCGTACGATAGGAGCCGCATAGCCACGCTGTCCATGAGGAGGGTAGCGGCAGGCATCGACGATAGCTTGAGCCTGTGCAGCGCTATTGACCATCGGCACCATGATTGAGCGTACCCCCATATCCAGGATTTTCTTCAGGTAGGTGGGGTCGTTGGCGGGAATGCGTAAAACCGCTTCACCACCTGCTGCTTCGATGGCGCGAACTAGATGCGCGGTATGCTCGAGGCTGGAGACACCGTGCTCGTTGTCGATCAGAATGGTTTTCCAACCTGCCCAAACGGCAATTTCGGCTAGTTCGGGGCTGGCGCTTTCCAACCACAGGGCGCTAATGGCTCGACCCTGCTTAAGGGCAAGTTTGGTACGGTTGCGATGGTTCATGGATAGGTTTCCGTTTCCGAAGAGGGGCTAGGGTGGCGACGACGCTGAACACTCTCATAGATACCGCGAGTCAGCAGCAACGCCCAGAGCAGCAGGGTGAGTGTGCCTAGCGCCGCCGCCCAGGGGCGATCGAAGAAGGCCAGCAAGTCGCCTTGGGCCTTCATCATCGATGTCATGAAGTTTTCCTCGACGATTGTGCCGAGAACGATACCCAGTATGGCGGGCGCCAGAGGAAAGCCATTGGCCTCCATGGCGTAACCCAGGACACCCAGCGCCAATACTGTCCAGATGGCAATGACCGAGTTGGTAATGGCGTAAGCTCCCACCAACGAGAACAGTAGTACACAGGGCATGAGGACCCGACGCGGGATACGTACCACCTGACTGGAAGCCATGATCACCAACAGGCCAGCAGGGATCATCGCGAGATTGCTTAGTGCGAAGGCGCCGTAAAGGGTATGTACCAGTTCTGGTGACTCGGTAAATATCTGCGGCCCAGGTGACATCCCGTTGAGTAGCAGGATGCCGATGGCAATAGCCGTGACGCTATCGCCGGGGATACCGAACACCAATGCTGGCGTCCAGGCGCCACCGATAGCGGCATTGTTGGCGGAGCCTCCATCGGTTACGCCCTCAATGTACCCCGTACCGTAGCGTTCGGGATGGCGCGAGAAGCGCCGTGAAATCGCATAACAGATCCAAGCGGCGATATCTGCCCCGGCGCCGGGCAGCGCGCCGATCAGGGTGCCAAGTACGCTGGAGCGGGCGATGTTGCGCTTGAAGCGGCGCAGTACGAGCGCTGCCTCATGCAGCGCTTTGGAAAATGACTCTTGTACTGCATTGGCAGGTTGGTCGCGATGTCCTATCTGTGCACTGCGCAGAATCTCGCTGAGCGCAAACAGGCCGATGATGGCGGGAATAAAGCTAATGCCATCGAACAGTTCGTAATTGCCGAAGGTGAAGCGTGGATGGCCGACGGCGACATCGATGCCGATAGTGGCGATAAATAGGCCGAGGAAGAGGCTGGAAAAGCTCTTGGCGACGCTACCGTTACTAGTTAGTACCGCGCAACTCAGTCCTAGGCAGGCCAGCCAGAAGGTTTCGAAGCTGGAAAACTGCACTGCGACACGGGCCAACTGAGGGGCAATGAGCGCTAGAAGGGCGACACCCACCAGGCCTCCAATGCAGGCGGCGAACAATGACACCATCAGCGTCGAGCGGGAGCGTCCTGCGCGTGACAGGCGGTAAGCGTCCTCGACGTAGGCCGCGGAGGCGGGCGTGCCGGGGATACGCATCAAGGTGCCGGGTACGTCGCCAGCGAAAATCGCTGTGGTAGTTGTGGCGACAATGGCGCTGATGGCGATCAACGGATCCATGAAGTAGGTAAAGGGCACCAGAAGGGCCACCGCCATGGTAGCGGTTAGGCCCGGCATGGCGCCGATGAAAGTGCCATAGAGCGTACAGGCGGCGATGACCGCTAGAGACGCTGGACTGAATAGGGCAGTAAGGGTCGAGGCGCTCATAGCGTCACCATGCCATTGGTGTCAGCAGGCCCCAGGGGAGCGGGACGCGCAGCAGTGAATAGAACAGCAGATGCACGCTGATCACCAGGGGTAGCGCTAGCAGCACTGCGCCCCCAGCACGCATCCCGAAGATCAGGGCTGTGGCGGAGACTGCCATTAAGGAAGCAATATGAAAGCCCAGGGGGGCGAGCAATAGGCCATAGCCGAGTATCACGATCAGCAGGGCCAGGGGGCGTGCCGCCATCCGCCAGCCTGTTTGCCGAGGCGGCATCGTCGAAGTGCTCGGCGCCTTCCGCCGCCCCCGCGACCCAAAGCCGATTAGCGCTCCGCAAACTATCAGGCCAATCGCCGCGATAGAGGGAAACAGGCCGGGGCCGTACTCCAGCCCGCCCAGGGACGGGAAGGTTGAGGCGCGCCAGAGCACCAGTGCGCCGAAGAGAACCAGTAGGCTCCCCGACAATCGATCATTGCACATGAACACCTCCTGCTTATCAATCGGCCTCGCTTATTTGGCGAGGCCGATCGCTTCGACCACTTCGCCCAATTGACGATCAGCCTCAGCGAGGAGTTGAGCGGTCTCGTGACGATTTTCGAACACTACCTGAGTGCCACTGCTGCGCTTGAACTCGGCCCAGGCTTCACTGTTGATAGCTGTCTCGATTGCTTGCTCGTAGGTGCAGGCGATCTCGTCCGGTAGACCGTCAGGGCCGCTGACCGTCACAAAGGCACTTAGTGTCCATCCACTCTCCAGTGTGTCAGCTGTCAAAGGGACTTCAGGCATCTGTTCCATCGGAGTATCGCTCATGTAGCCCAGCGCCTTTAGTTCCCCCTGTTCGATCAGGTTGCGGGCCTCAGCGAGTGAAGGTGTCGCAACATCAATGCCCCCTGCCATCAGTTCCTTGAGTGCAGGCCCAGCACCTTGGCTGGGGATCCAGCGAATGGCGTCGGGAGCCAGTCCTTCGGCCTTGAGCATACCGGCTAGGGCGAGATGCCAGATGCCGCCCTGGGCAGTTCCCGATGCGGTCAATTCTCCGGGGGTCTGGCGTGCCTCGTCGAGTAGATCCTCAAGCGTTTCGTAGGGCGAATTATTTTGTACCACTACCCCAGGCGAGCTGCGGTTAATCAATGCGATGGGCGTGATGTCCTGGTAAGTCAGCGGCGTTAGGCCGAGCCAGTGCATGGTGTCGATCTCGACAGTGGCGGCACCAATGGTATAGCCGTCAGGTCTGCCACGCGCGAGCGAGGTGTGGCCTACAACGCCGTTTCCACCGGTACGGTTGATGACGTTGAAGGGCACACCCATTTGTTCCTCAAGCAGGCTGGCCAACCGACGTGCATTGGCGTCGGTGCCGCCACCAGTACCCCAGGGAACGATGAAGGTAACGGCTCGTTCGGGCTGCCAGTGACAGGTTTCAGTGTTATCGGCTGAGGCGGAAGTGGCTGCCAACGAGGCCCATAGGGGCAGTGAGATAGTCATTATTGTTGTCGAGTTTGTGCGTGTCATGCTGTGTGCTCCTGGCAGTGGCGAGGGATATTGACGGCGTTTTTTGATAGTTGTTGGGATGCCTTCATTGTCATTTTTTACCTAGTTCAATCGATTGAATAAATACAACTTTGGTCGTTATAGAATTGGAATTCCGTGTTTACGAGGCTTGCGATATCACTAAAAAAGCCGCTATGAGAGTATGTTGCTCATAATTCCAAAAGGAGGCTGGCGTACTAGATCGCGTTCCGTCGCCTATAAATCATGGGAGTTGAGTTTTTTATATGGCAAGTCGTCCGACACTTAAAACTATCGCCGATCAGGTAGGCGTCACCGTTTCCGCAGTATCATTAGCCCTGCGTAATGATCTGCGAATTTCCCAAGCGACGCGGGAGCGTATCCAACAGGCTGCGAAGGAGCTGGGTTACGTCTATAACCGGCATGCGGCGGGGTTGCGGAGAGGCGATAGCGGCACTGTAGCGGTATGCCTTAATGATCTGAGCAACCCCTTTTTCACCGAATTCCTTGGGCATATGGAAGCGCGCTTCCGCGAGGCGGATCGCATGATGCTGTTCTGCCATGCCCATGAAACACCATCGATCCAGGCGCGCTTCATTCGTCAGATGGCCGAGCATGGTGCCGCGGGTCTGATTTTAGTGCCTGTCGCCGGTACCACCCGAGAAGATCTTGATGGGCCGCAGGTAAGGCATCTACAGGATTTTCCGCTGGTGCTGATTTCCCGGGATGTCGCTGATACAAGTTTCGATCGAGTCATCAACGACGATGTGCTAGGCATCCGTCTTTTATTTGAACACTTATATGAAGCAGGGCATAGGCGCTTTGCTTGGTTGGGTGGTGGCGGTGATACGTCCACTGCCCGTGATCGAGAATGCTCCTTCCGGCAGCAGATGGATGCTGCCGGTTTGCCTGTCACCAGTGATTCGGTTCACCACGGGCCAACGACACTGGAATTCGGTGACGCCATGCTAAAGCGGCTGCTTGCGATGCCGGAACCACCGACCGCAATTATGTGTTTTTCGGACATTATCGCCTTTGGTGTGCTGGCGGCGTGCTACCGGCATGAGGTGCGCCCAGGTGTGGATATTTCTGTCACCGGTTTCGATGATATGGCTGCGGCCGCCTACTCGGCACCAGCATTGACCAGTGTGCGGGTGCGCACTGACCTAATTGGCCAGTGTGCCAGTGAGTTGCTGCTTTCTCGTATGGCGGGGGAGCAATTTCCGCCGGTTCGGAAGGTAATACCGCCCGAGCTGGTGGTGCGGGCGAGTACCGGGCCGGCAGCATGAACTTTGCACTCACCTGACCTCCGCTACGGCGAACATAGCGGTGATGGTAACCGAACGTCCTTAAATGGACGCCTATCGATCCGATCCTGAGCTACCCAACCTACCTACACCCATGATTGCCCACGTTATCAGCGTTAGGGCGTCACTTTGGATCAGCCTCATGAGTTGAAAAGGCTTGAGTTACTTTGCAGCAAAGAGCCTAAACGGCTATTTAAGCGTCAAACGTCTATGAATTGACTCAGGTAGCGAGCTTACATTCAGATTGCCCGCTACCTAAGCATCTCCACAACTTTGGCAGTGGTTTATCTTAGTCCTTGAATCCGTCGATGGTTTTCCAAAGTCATTACCAACGCTGCAGCCGCTTCCTGGCCTTTGGCACGGAAATGGTCATAGAAAAAATCATGATGCGTGCTGTGTTCATGGAAATGATGCGGCGTCAGCACGACAGAAAGTATGGGAATTTCTGTTTCCAGTTGCACCTGCATCATGCCTTCAACCACTGCTTGAGCCACGAAGTCGTGGCGATAGATGCCTCCATCAATAACAAAGCCCGCACCCACAATGGCGCTGTAACGACCTGTTTTGGCTAGCAACTTAGCTTGAAGAGGCACTTCATAAGCCCCCGCAACTTGGAATATTTCTATTTGATCAGCGGAAAAGCCATGCTCGCTGGCAAGTTGAGCAATAAATGCTTCTCTGGCTTGGGCAACAATATCGTGATGCCAAGACGCTTCGATAAAGGCAACGCGAGGGAATGAAGAAAGTTGGGTCTGATTCATGGTCATCCTAAGGGGATTGGTTACCAGAACCAGGGCATGAGGCATCCAATAGCACAGCACCCGCATGCGTTGGAACGCTACGGGTAATATCACTAGGAAACCTTCTCTTTTATCCGGACTATTACCGTCGGCTTCGGAATCTCACCGAATCTGCTGTCCTCAACCGTTAGGTGACACCTCTGGTTGAGCGCTCGTGGGCTTATCCGCATCAATAAAGATATGGCATCACCACCGGTGGGGACTTACACCCCGCCCTGAGAAAGTTCGCCATTACTGGCGGAAGACATTATACGCTGGCTGGCCGACAGATACAGATAGCATGACCAAAAAATTAAGATGATGGATGACGTCTTGAAAGGTGAGCTTAGCAACCAAAGGCGTACCTCTTCGCCATCATTGAAGCCCAAACCACTGGTGAAGTGCTAGACTACTGGATATCATTAGCAGGTTAATTATTGCGTCAATAGGGACAGATTTTAAGATTTAGGGAGTCGATGTGAAGGGCGTCATGTTGAATGCAGGGAGCGCAAAAGCGCTGGCAATATCACTAACCGTTGGCGCCGTTGGCGGTACGCTGTTTCAACTGTCCGGTTTGCCCCTTGCATGGATGCTTGGCCCTCTTATTGCCAACCTCGTGGTCTCTTCACAAGGCGTGAAGGTCGAAGTGCCTGAGCCACTGCGTAACGTATTTCTAGCCGTCATGGGGTTGGTGTTGGGTAGCCAGGTGACGCCGCAGCTGGCTCATCGCGTACTGGATTGGCCGGTTTCTGCTGCTCTCTTGCTGCTGGGAGTAGCCGCCTCCACTGCCGTAGCCGCTGCCTGGTACCGGCGCTGTGGTTTCGACCCCGTCAGTGCCTGGTTTGGTGCCTCGCCCGGCGCGATGACGGCGATGATTCTGTTGGGCGAAAAGTGCGGTGGCGACCCCCAGCGTATTGCAGTCGCGCAGTCGCTGCGCATCATTTTAGTGATTCTTTTTTTGCCGCCGCTATTTTGGGCCTATGAGGGCGGAGGCGAGGGCATCGGCCCTGTTCATAGCAGTTTTGAACACGGCTGGATGCTACTGATGATCCCGCTGCTGTTGCCGCTAGGACGCTGGCTGCGAATTCCCAGCCCTGCACTGCTGGCACCACTGCTAGCCGCTGCTCTATTATCCGGTGTTGATATTGCCAGTTTCGCTCTCCCGGAATGGGGGATGAACCTGATGCTGTGGGTGCTGGGCAGTGCCATTGGTTCGCGCTTTCAGGGCATGACGCGAAAGCTTTTTGGCCGCTATTTATGGCAGTCTGGTGTGGCGACGCTGTTAGCGTTGCTGGTACTGGCACTCTTTGCTGAGCTGATTCACCAACTGTTAGGGGTAGGGCGCGATGTGGCGCTGTTGGCGCTGGCGCCGGGGGGCATTGGCGAAATGGCTATTTTGGCCGTCGCGCTCAATATCGACCCGGTGTTTGTTGCCTTTCACCACCTGCTGCGCATGGTCACGCTGATGATCATTGCGCCTTTTTGGGCGCGTTGGCTGCTGCGCCACGCCACTTCTTAAATCTTAAACAATCAAACTGTTACATAAATAAGTTAACGTCTGTCACATCAATTTCAGACACACCAATTCCAGACACACCAATGCCAGTCACGTAAGGAAGCCTCATGCTATCGCGTGTTTTACAGCCGCTATTTCGTTACTTCGAAACGCGGGTAAACCCTTATCCGGAAGGCGAGGTTAAAACGCCGCCTAAGGGCTTAATGCCGTTTATTGTGCACTTTTCCCGTCCGATGCTGCCGCTGTTGCTGCTAATGACGCTGTTCACGGCGCTGGTCTCGGCGGCTGAAGTGGTTTTCTTTAGCTACATGGGGCAACTGGTCGATTGGCTGGGCAACGTTGAACGTGCAGGCTTTTGGGCTGAAAACGGCCTGTGGCTTGCTGGCCTGGGGCTATTGCTGCTGATCGGTTTGCCGCTGTTGGTGCTGATGCAGTCATTGGTCACCCATCAGAGTATTTTCGGTAACTACCCGATGATCGGCCGCTGGCTATCCCACCGCCATATGCTTAGCCAGAGCCTGGCATTTTATCAGGACGAATTTGCCGGGCGGGTGTCGCAAAAGGTGATGCAAACGGCGCTGGCGATCCGCGAGACCGTCACCAAGGTGATGGATTTATTGGTCTACGCCATCGTCTATTTCACTGGCGCGGCCTACCTGCTGGGCCGGGCGGATCTTTTGCTGCTGATCCCACTGGGACTGTGGCTGGTGGGCTACCTGTCGATCATGCGCTACTTCGTACCGCGCCTGCGCGATGTCTCCATGGCACAGGCGGACGCCCGTGCCCAAATGACCGGCCGCGTGGTGGACAGCTACAGCAATATCCAGACCATCAAGCTGTTTGCCGACACCGAGCGCGAGCAGCGCTACGCCAAAGATGCTATGGAAGGCTTTATGGTCACCGTTCACCGCCAGATGCGCTTGGTGACGATCATGAGCGTGGGTTTAACGCTGCTCAACACGGCGCTGTTGGTGGGCACTGCGGCCATGGCGATCAGCGCCTGGTACACGGAGGCGATTTCCCTGGGCGTTTTGGCGATTGCCATCGCGCTGGTCATGCGTATCCGTTTTATGTCTGACTGGATATTGTGGGAAGTCGCCGGGTTGTTTGAAAATATCGGCACGGTTCAAGATGGCATGAACACCATCGCTCAGAAGCCCACGATCAACGATGCGCCCAATGCTAAAGCGCTTCAGGTTCCCCATGGTGAAATTGTGTTTGATGCGCTGCGCTTTCAATACGCCCAGGCGAAAGGGGAGAGTAAAAACGTCTTTGATGGACTCAGCCTGACCATCAAGCCCGGCGAGAAAATCGGCCTGATCGGCCGTTCCGGGGCGGGTAAATCCACCCTGGCCAATCTGCTGCTGCGTTTTTATGACTTGCAAGGTGGGCAGATATTGATCGATGGGCAAAACATTGCCGAGGTGACTCAAACCTCTTTGCGCCACCAGATTGGCATGGTCACCCAAGACACCTCGCTGCTGCACCGCTCGCTGCGTGACAACATCCGTTACGGCAGTCCCCACGCCAGTGACGAAGACGTTTGGAACGCGGTGTGCCGCGCCCATGCGGATACCTTTATCAATGATCTGGTCGACCCGAAAGGGCGTCGCGGCCTGGATGCCCATGTGGGCGAGCGCGGTGTGAAGCTTTCCGGCGGGCAGCGCCAGCGGATCGCTATCGCCCGGGTGCTGCTCAAAAATGCCCCTATTCTGGTTCTGGACGAGGCCACCTCGGCGCTGGACTCGGAAGTGGAGGCTGCCATTCAAGAGCAGCTGGATACGCTGATGGAAGGCAAAACGGTGATTGCCATCGCGCATCGGCTGTCGACCATTGCAATGCTTGATCGGTTAATTGTGGTGGATGAAGGGCGCATGGTGGAAAGTGGCACGCATCAGGAGCTGCTTGCACGCAACGGCATTTATGCCAGCCTTTGGCAGCGCCAGTCAGGTGGCTTCCTGGGCCTTGATATCGACGGCAACGGCCCCAACCAACAGTAGATACATACATCAATGTACATACTCGAACTGTACATACTGAGGTAACGATGAAAGCGATCAAGCTGAATCAGCCCGGCGGTTTGGACAAGCTGGACGTTGTCGACATGGAAGCGCCTGGGGAGCCGGGCCCTGGTGAAATCCGAGTACGTCTACACGCCAGCTCTCTGAATTTTCACGACTACGCCGTGGTCGCTGGGATGATTCCCACCGACGATGGGCGTATTCCCATGTCAGACGGCGCAGGCGTTGTCGAAGCCGTGGGAGATGGTGTCAGTGAGTTCGCGGTGGGCGACCACGTGGTATCGACCTTCTTTCCCCACTGGTTGGAAGGCCCGGCGCGTGTCGGTGATTTTCGCACCACGCCAGGTGACGGCGTGGATGGCTACGCTCGTGAGCAGGTTGTACGCCCGGCTGAGTGGTTTACCCATCAGCCCAAGGGCTATAGCCATGCGGAATCCGCTACCTTAACCACCGCTGGCTTGACCGCTTGGCGGGCGCTGGTCGTCGATGGTGGCATTAAAGCGGGGGATAGCGTGCTGGTGATGGGCACGGGCGGGGTATCCATTTTTGCCCTGCAGTTTGCCCGATTGATGGGCGCGCGGGTAATTGCTACCTCATCATCTAACGAAAAGCTGGCGCGGCTGCGTGAGATGGGCGCCGAGCACACCATCAACTATAAAGAGACGCCTGATTGGGGTAAGCGCGTGAAAGAGCTGACCAACGGCGAAGGCGTTGATCATATCGTCGAAGTGGGCGGGCCAGGTACGCTGCCGCAATCCTTTGATGCGATCAAAATCGGTGGGCATATCGCTTTGATTGGTATCCTCACTGGGCGTGAGGGTGAAATACCGACGGCTAAATTAATGGCCAAGCAGGCGAGTTTGAAAGGCTTGATTGTGGGCAGTCGTCGCCACCAGATCGAGATGATTCGTGCGCTGGAAACATTCGATATGCACCCGATCATTGACCGCGAATTCCCGCTTGCCGAGATCGCCGACGCTTTCCGTCACCAGGAATCTGGCCAGCACTTCGGCAAGATCTGCCTGACGTTTTAAAACAGTTGGCTTACTTTCGAGGAAGTGAGTCATAGATAAACAGTTTGCACGCCTTGCGCACTTGCCGGGCGTGCAAGTGCAGACTAATCTGGCAAGCGGCTGTAGACCACGCCTTTTACTTCAAGCTCCAATATCTCATCGTAGGGCACCATCACGCCTTCAACGTCACCCGGTGTGCGATGGCTGTTCTTAATCTCGGTTTCAGGTATCACCTTTACGCCCATTAGCCCAACGTGCTGGATTCTGGCGCTAAAGCGATTGCCCTCATGCTCAATCAGTAGCCGCTCACCGGCAATACACTTCTCGAGCTTGGCGTGGAGTTCTGTTTCGCTAACGTGGACAACACTCATTGCTTTCTCCTTTAGCTTTTGCCATTGCTCTCGCAATAAAATAATAATCCGTTATGTGCGCTAACGACTGTCTATAAAGACTTTATTTTAGACCATAAGTTCGTCTATGAGGTTAGAAGCTGCGCGCACCGTGCTAAAGTGAACGCTTATTGCTAACCATAGGGACAAGGTCATGGGGGAGCATTCAACATCAGCCGACACGCCGCTGTGGGCGGTCGTCGAGCTCGATCAGTTTCGTACCCCTGAGCAGACCCAGGCAAGCCAATGGCGACGTTCGTTCCGTTCGATCTCGTCGTGGCTGGGGGGCAAAAACGATGCTGAGCAGCAGGTAAAAGACGAAAGCGAGCTACGTGCGCTACCCGGGGTTAGGCTAGCACATTTAGTGCCGTCTATTGATTGGGCTCCCGCGGCGAGAGCGTTGGGGCAACAGCTAGAAGGCCAGGATGCGCCTGTAACGTTCTTTATTACCACGCCCTACAGTGGTCATGCTTCGGTGGTAACTCATTGGGCTGAAAAGCATCATGTTGCCTGCTTAGCGCCGCCCACGCTTAGCGAAATAGCCGAGGGTAGCACTCAGTGGATAGAGCAGTGTGTCAATCAACGAGAATGGGCCATTCCCGCTCTGGAACGTTATTTTTTACGCCACACTCAGGGTATTCAGGGCGTTCGAGAGTTTCTTGAGCGTGCTTTAAGTGGCCGTTTGGGTAAAGGTGTGATTGGTTGCGACAGCTGGACTTACGCTTTCCTTCATCGGGTGATCGGTATCGATGGGGCACCGGTGTTTACCCTTCAATCCATGGAGGGCGAGCAACTGGCACGCTATTTTGCACAAATTGCGGCCCATTCGGGGCAGCCGCCGCCTGTTTACAGCACGCGAACCGGTAAGCAGGTATTGTTCGACTCAGCATCTGAGCAAAAGAGTAAAGCGCCTAATAAAGAACTGCAGCGCTTAGCGGCTCACTGCCGCGGTCATATAGGTCTTGCATGGCACTACTGGCGCGAGCGGTTACGTGAGCCAAAAGCAGACAATGAAGAGGCCCTCTGGCTGGTCGATGCCCTAGCAGAGGCGGAGCTTGCCGTTGATACCGGCGATATCGCCACGCTGGTGATGCATGCGTTATTGGTTCATGGCGGTCTGGATGACGACTCTTTGGGGGAAGTGCTGCCGTTCTCTCACCATGAAGCACTCAATGCCCGTTTAGCCCTGCAGCGCAAAGGCATTGTTTCAAGCTGCGAAGGACGTTGGCAGATCGCACCGTTAAGCTACGCGAGCGTTCGCCAGTTACTAGAGTCGCGTAATTATCTGGTCGATCCTCTGTAAGTAGCACCGGTATCAGCGACAGGCCCGCGGAGGGCAACCCATGGAAGAGCAACAGAAGTATGCGCGGCTTTTTAACGATATCGATAGCCAAGCGCTGATTACGTTGGGCGTAGTGCTGCTATCAACCATTGTGCTGATTATTTTCAGCCAACGGGGGCTGAACTGGATCGGCAACCGAATGCATGGTCAAGTTCGCTTTCGTATTTTTGCTCTGGTGCCGATGACGCGCTTACTGATATTGATTACTGCACTCGCCATCATCGTACCGATTATTATTGAGCCGTCGCTGCGCAATATGGTGACCCTGTTGGGTGCACTGGGCTTAGCCATTGGCTTTGCCATGAAAGATTACGTGAGCAGCTTGATAGCAGGCGTTGTTTCAGCGATAGAGCTGCCTTATCGGCCAGGCGACTGGGTTCAAATTGAAGATACCTACGGCGAGGTCAAACACGTTGGCTTACGCACCGTAGATATCCAAACCCCTGACGATGATTTGGTCTATGTACCGCATTTAAAGCTGTGGGATCACGCCGTCTATAATGCCAACAACGGCGGTACCAGCCTGCAGTGCGTGGCGAGCTTTTATCTTCACCCTGAGCACGAGGCAGGTTGGGTACGGAAAGCGCTGCGTGATGTAGCGCTGACCAGTGCCTACCTGAAATTCGACCAGCCGATCATTGTGGTGGCTGAGGAGAAACCCTGGGGCACCCACTACCGCATACGCGCCTATCCGGTGGATCCCCGTCAGCAGTTTCTGTTTATTACCGATCTCACCTTGCGCGGTAAGAAAGTGCTGAGTGCCGCGGGCGTGCAGTCAGCAATGTTGCCACCGGATGCGGCCTTGGATACCCGCAACGCGGTGGGGTCAGCTTACTCAAGAGGTGGTGATTAGCTATCACTCTCTTCGGTTAATTCACCGCTGTGATAGACGTTTTGTACATCATCCAGCTCGTTGAGCATGCCCAGAAACTTTTCGAACATTGCCACGTCGTCACCTTCAACCGGAGTGGTGGTTTGCGGTAGAAACTGGATCTCGTCAGCCTCAAAGTCAATCTCACCGAACGCGTCCAGTAGCGCCTGCTTGGCTTTGGCATAGTCGGTGTGCGGGGCGAAAACAGTGATGCGATCGCCCTCTTGCTCAATGTCGGTGACATCTACATCGGCTTCCATCAGCGCTTCAAGCACGGCTTCTTCATCGCTTCCGGCGAAGGAGAAGATAGCGCAGTGGTCAAACATATGGCTGACGCTACCGGGAGTGCCGATTTTGCTCTTGGTTTTGGTGAAGCAGCCGCGCACATCGCCAAAGGTGCGGTTGGGGTTGTCGGTAAGGCAGTCGACAATCACCATCACATTGCCAGGGCCGAAGCCTTCGTAGCGTGCGGGCGAGAAATCCTCGCCACCGGCACCGCTGGCTTTGTCGAGCGCTTTATCAATAACGTGAGAGGGCACCTGATCTTTTTTGGCCCGCTCCATTAAGCCGCGCAGCGCCAGATTGCCATTAGGGTCGGTGCCGCCCGCTTTAGCGCAAACGTAAATCTCGCGTCCGTATTTGCTGTAGACCTTGGTCTTTGCATCGGCCGTTTTGGCCATGGATTCCTTACGGTTCTGAAAAGCCCTACCCATGTTGCCGTCCTATGTTTTCTAGACCTATGTTTGCTATATGCCCCGCGCAATGAGCGGCGGGGCGGATGTTTTCAAAAGAGCGAATAAATCGCATAGAGCAAAAAGATTAAATTTTACCCAACAGCGTACCATGCTAACAGCGTTATTTAAGACGCTTACCGAAGTGTTGCTTGGCTTGGCGTATACTGGCCATCATTGCTCATATTTTGATTTTGACCCCTCAAGGAGGAAAAGACATGCCGTTAACACTCTGGCTATCGCTCGCCGCGATTTGTGCCATGGGCGCTATGTCGCCGGGGCCGAGCTTGGCACTGGTGCTGCGCCATACGTTAGGCGGCGGGCGTTTTACTGGAGTGACCGCGGCAGTTTTCCATGCCTTTGGTGTAGGCTTTTATGCGCTCCTTACCGTTTGGGGGCTAGGCGCGATAATCGCCGGTTTTCCGCTGCTGTTCCAGCTGATTACCTGGTTCGGCGCGGCTTATTTGGCGTGGCTAGGGGTTAAAGCGCTGCGTGCCGGGAAAGCCGGTGCCTTAGAGCCTAATGCGATTGTCACTAGCCGAGGGCAGGCGGCCAAAGAGGGCGTGCTGGTGGCATTAGGCAACCCGAAGCTGATTCTGTTTTTTGTTGCGTTACTGAGCCAGTTTGTGACCCCGGAAATGAGTGGGGTAGCTAAAGCTATCATTGTGTTAACGGCGATGATTATTGATGGCGGTTGGTACGTGTTGGTGGCGGTGGTGCTTTCCCACTCGCAGATTTTGCCCTGGCTACAGCGGCGTGCCCATTGGATTAACCGCATCACGGGCGTACTGTTAATCGCGCTGGCGCTACGAGTGGTCGCCGGATCGCTGGTGTAAAAAGCATAGCCGTGGCATGGTGATACCCATGCCGTTTGGGGTTTTGTGGGGCTGATTGATGCAAATATACGACCAAGACTGCTATACCCACCAAGGGCTGCCGTTCAATTTACGTGCGCTACGCGGCCAAGTGCTGCTGGTGGTTAACGTTGCCAGCCAGTGTGGCTTTACCCCGCAGCTAAGCGAACTCGAAACCCTTTTTCAGCGTTATCGGGATCGTGGTTTCACCGTGCTCGGTTTCCCGTGTAATCAGTTTGGCCGCCAGTCGCCGGAAAGTGCTCAAGCGTTTTGCCAGTTTGGCGAGCAGCAGTTTGGAGTCAGTTTTCCGCTACTGGAAAAGGTCAATGTCAATGGGAGTGATGCCCATCCACTGTTTGTGCTGCTCAAGCGCGAGGCGCCTGGAGTCCTAGGCACACAGCTGGTCAAATGGAATTTTACCAAGTTCCTGGTGGGCCGTGATGGCAAGGTGATAGCCCGATTTGGGCCGCGCTATCACGGGCGCCCGCTACGTCTGGCATTAGAAGAAGCCTTGGATCAAACATACCCATAGCCCCACAGGGCACTATCCCTCTATACCTGCTCGCCCCGCGCGACTGCTACACGATTCATGAGTGCGTTCCAGCGGTGGCGCACCATCATGGTCGTTAAGCCTGAAAATAGCGCCCAGCTTTTGCGTCGCCAGCCCTTCAAGCGCATATTGTGATTGACCAACTGCTTCATCAGCTTATAGTCGTCAAATTGTCGCCATTCGCTGGCGATTGAAAGCTGATGGCGAGACATCACCGGTGCCATTTCCAGGCGAAACATCCATTCGAGCTCGTTAAGCGTCATATCATAGCGCTCTATGACCTCGATCATACGCGCGTAATCGCGTTCACTGGGTTCACGGTCCAGCCACAGCGGGGCTAGCGCTAGCCATAGATCGCCGCGTTCATCTACTAGCTGCTGTGCATTCATGATCGCCTCGTGGGAAGTCGTTGCTGATATAAGTACTTTGGCAGCTATCGTGACGCTAATGCGCCCCGAGCTCAAGGGCGGGCAGGAGCTCAAGGATGGAGAGTCGCTCATGGGAGGACGATAGCTCAGGAGCGGACAGAGCGCACGGAGACAGCTAGAATAGCCTCTATGAGTCATGACACTGCTATGCCAAAAGCTATGCCACAAACTATGCCAAAAGCTATGGCAAAACGGTGTCGCTAGTTATGATGTTGCCAGTTACGATATTAAAAGCTAAATCAATCCGATAAAGAGGTTCTCTGTGATTATTAAACCCAAAGTACGCGGCTTTATTTGTACCACTACTCATCCCATCGGCTGCGAGCAGAACGTTCGCGAACAGATTGAAGCGACCCGTGCTCGCGGTTTGGATAAGCAGGCTGGCCCAAAAAAAGTACTCGTCATTGGGGCTTCAAGTGGCTATGGGTTGGCAGCCCGTATTACCGCAGCTTTTGGCTACGGCGCCGACACCTTGGGCGTTTTCTTTGAAAAGCCTGCCACCGATAAGAAACCCGGCACCGCAGGCTGGTACAACAGTGCCGCCTTCGATAAGTTTGCCAAGCAGGAAGGGCTGTACAGCAAATCGATTAACGGCGATGCGTTCTCCCATGAAGCGCGGGAAAAAGCCATTGAACTGATCAAGCAGGACATGGGCGAGATCGATCTGGTGGTGTACTCGCTGGCATCACCCGTTCGCAAGCTGCCTGATAGCGGCGAACTTAAGCGCTCGAGCCTAAAGCCAATTGGCGAAACCTACCGCGCCACTGCTATCGATACCAATAAAGACGCGATTATCGAAGCAGAAGTAGAGCCAGCCACCCAGCAGGAAATCGACGACACCATTACGGTAATGGGGGGCGAAGATTGGGAACTGTGGATGGAAGCGCTTGACCAAGCTGGTGTGCTGGCAAAAGGTGCGCGTAGCGTGGCGTTTAGCTATATCGGTACTGAAATCACTTGGCCGATCTACTGGCACGGTGCGCTGGGTAAAGCCAAGGAAGACCTTGACCGCGCTGCAGCGGCTATCGACGCCAAGCTGAAAGAGAGCGGTGGCGGTGCCAATGTGGCGGTACTCAAGTCGGTGGTCACCCAGGCGAGCGCGGCCATTCCGGTAATGCCGCTTTATATCGCCATGGTCTACCGCATCATGAAAGAGCAGGGTCTGCACGAAGGCACAATCGATCAATTGAACCGTCTATTCGGTGAGCAGCTCTACTCAGCCCAAGGCAAGCGCGGTGAAATGGTAACTGATGAGGTAGGGCGCCTGCGTTTGGATGACTGGGAGTTGCGCGATGACGTTCAGCAAGCGTGCCAGGATCTGTGGCCGGAAGTGACGACCGAAAACTTATTCGAGATTACCGACTATGCTGGTTATAAGCACGAATTCTTGAAGCTGTTTGGCTTTGAGCGTGACGATGTCGATTACGATGCCGACGTCAATCCAGAGGTTACGTTTGATGTCGTGAATCTGTAAGCCATTCACAGAGGCGGTAGCGCCGCCCAATTCGACCGGAACGCTGGAGGTGTTTATGGACACTAGGGAAAGCAAAACCCCGGAAGAAGAGAAGCAGCATATTATCAATGAGCGAATACCTGAGGATTATGAAACCTCAAAACCGCATCTACAGCCTGAAGCCAAGAAGCGGCCAGGCGGGCTGTATAAGTTACTCCCGATAGTGGTGATCATTGTCGGCGTGATTGTGGTTAGTATCGTCGTGTTAGGCATTATTAACCGCGGTAATTAGTACTTAACCATTCTCTCTTTTTTGCCGGGCCTTGCGCCCGGCAATTTGCATTCATGCGTCACGTTTTTGTTGCAGTGGTCATAACGCTGCCATCCTCTACGCAATTGGGTAAGATGATCGTTTATCTATGTCGATGGCGGTCTTTCATGCATCTTTTCATGCAACTCAATCAGTTATCATGCAGCCCAACCCGTTAGCCTCACAGGCAGCGCTACCGCGTCGGCGGGTGGCCTTTCTGCTGCTACCAGGTTTTTCGTTATTGACCCACGCCAGCGCGCTGGAGCCGCTACAAATGGCTAACCAGCTGAGTGGGCAGATGCTTTACCACACCGTCACATTAAGTCTCAATGACGAGCCCGTGCGCAGCGGTGCTCAGCTTTCGCTCATTGCTCAGCACGCCTTAAGTACTGCATTAGGCCCGCTTGACCTGCTGTTGATATGCGCACCAACACCGCTGCCCTATACGTTACCCGCAAAGTTGAATGAGTGGCTGCGTGGGCACCAGGGGCGCGGTGTGGCACTGGGTGGGTTGGCAGGGGGCACGGAAGTGTTGGCGCGCTGTGGGCTGCTTGAAGGCTATCGTGCGACGCTGCCCTGGCAGCGTTTTGAGGCCTTTGCTCAAGCCTATCCGCAAGTGACGCTTTCTCAACAGCTGTTTGAAATTGATCGCGACAGGCTGACCTGCGCGGGGGGAACCGCGGCCATGGATTTGATGCTCACGCTGATTGGCCAGCATCACGGTGCGCGCTTGGCGGAGCAGGTGTCTGAGCAGTTTGTCTGCGACCGCATCCGCTTGGCAGATGAGCGCCAGCATGTGCCGCTGCGTAGCCGCCTGGGGCATGCGCCGCAAAGTCTGGTGGAGGCTGTCACGCTGATGGAAGCCAATATTGAGGAGCCGCTCTCGACCCTGGAACTGGCCGAACATCTGGGTATCTCTCGGCGTCAGTTGGAGCGGCTATTTAAGAAGTATCTGCAGGCGGTCCCTAGTCGCTACTACCTGGATTTACGCTTACAAGAGGCGCGCAAACAGCTTCGCGATAGTGACCGGCCGGTAGGCGATATTGCGTTTGCCACGGGATTTTCCTCAGGCGCGCACTTTTCTACCGCCTACCGTCACCATTTCGGCATGACGCCGAGAGAAGAGCGCCTGGGTTAGAAAGATTCAGGTTAATGTATCCACAATGCCACCTTCCACACGCAGTGCCGCCCCGCTGGTTGCACTGGCTTGGGGAGAAGCGGCGTAGACGCTCATACTCGCGACTTCTTCGGGTGTTGCTAAGCGCTGGATAATTGAAGAGGGGCGGTTCTCTTTAACAAAGCGTTCTTCCATCTCTTGCTGAGAGATGCCCTCTTTTTCCGCCATTTCCCCCATCATCTTGATCACGCCTTCTGAACGGGTCGGCCCAGGTAGAATGGCATTCACGGTGACCTGGGTGCCGCTGAGCACTTTGGCCAGCCCGCGAGAGACGGAGAGCAGCGCCGATTTGGTCATGCCGTAATGCACCATTTCACTAGGGATGTTGATCCCCGACTCGCTGGAGATAAACTGTATGCGGCCCCAGTCGCGCTCGCGCATGCCCTGGGCGTAGTGACGGGAAAGCCTCACCGCGCTCATGATATTAATATCGAAAAATTGCTGCCACGTAGCGTCATCTACATCGAAAAAGTCCTGCGGGGCGAAAATGCCTACGTTATTGATCAGGATATCCGCGCTGGGCTGCTGTTTAATAAGCGTTTGGCAACCTTCAGCGGTGCCGAGATCAGCCGCCACGCCTTCTACCTTGGCATTGGGAGTGTCTTTTTTAAGTGCGCTGATGGCACCATCAACACGTGCTTGGGTACGCCCTGTTATAACCACGTCAGCGCCTGCCTTGGCGAGCCCTTGAGCAATTGCAAAACCGATGCCCGCTGTAGAACCCGTGATAATGGCGTGTTTGCCGCTTAGATCAATCTGCATACGCTGGTCTCCTCTCATCCTGAGTGTCGGTGCTCATCACTATGCAACGCAGCTCAGCGAATAACCGCATAGCTTGCTAATAAGTATGGGGCTCTTTTAGAGTTCTTCAAGGCGGTTCAGTGATACGCCGAGACGCCGCTATTCATAATTTGCCGTCCCATTGCTGAAAGCGCTTGGACTCTTTACCACCTTATACTGTTGTTACTACTTTCCTCCACTGGAGCTAGCGACCCATGAGCCATACCCCAAGCCCTCAAGATTACGACCACTACATGACGCCCAACTACTCACCACAGCAGGTCATTCCCGTGCGTGGTGAAGGTAGCCGCTTGTGGGATCAACAGGGCCGTGAATATATCGACTTTGCCGGGGGCATCGCGGTTAACTCCCTTGGTCATTGCCATCCAGTACTGGTCAATGCGCTCAAAGAGCAGGGCGAGAAGCTGTGGCACCTCTCCAACGTATATACCAACGAGCCAGCGCTGAACCTGGCCAAGACGCTGGTCGAGCGCACCTTCGCCGATAAGGTGTTCTTATGCTCCTCCGGCGGTGAAGCTAACGAAGCTGCGCTTAAGCTGGCGCGCCGCTGGGCGGTGGATAATCACGGTGAGCACAAAGATAAAATCATCTCGTTCTACCAATCTTTTCATGGCCGCACCTTCTTTACCGTCAGCGTGGGTGGCCAGCCCAAATACTCCCAGGGCTTTGGGCCGGTGCCGGGCGGAATTCTGCACGCTAATTACAATGACCTGGATAGCGTTCGCGAGCTGGTGGGCGACGACACCTGCGCGATTATGGTGGAACCCATGCAGGGCGAGGGCGGTATCGTGCCCGGCACCCAAGAATTCCTCCAAGGGCTGCGCGATCTATGCGACGAGCACAATGCGCTGCTGATTTTTGACGAAGTACAAACCGGCGTTGGTCGTAGCGGCGAACTCTACGCTTATAAGAACTACGGCATTACGCCGGATATTCTTACCAGTGCCAAATCACTGGGCGGCGGTTTCCCCATTGGCGCCATGCTGGCAATCGACTCGGTGGCTAAATCGCTGGTTGTTGGCACTCATGGTTCTACTTACGGCGGCAATGCGCTGGCATCAGCCGTTGCCCTGGCGGCCGTTAAGTTTATCGATACCCCCGAGGTACTCGAAGGTGTTAAGCATCGCCACGATCTGTTCCGCGAACACTTAGAAACCATTAACCGCAAGCACGGCGTGTTTAAAGAGATTCGCGGTATGGGCTTATTGATCGGTGCGCAAATGTCGGATGCCTATGAAGGCCGCGCCAAAGACATTCTGCCGCTGGCTATTGAAGAGGGCTTGATGGCGCTTATTGCCGGGCCGAACGTGCTGCGTATGGCACCTTCTCTGGTCATTCCTGAAGCCGATATCGCCGAGGGCATGGCGCGCTTAGAGCGTGCGATTGAGCGGTTAGTTGCGGAAGCATGAGTGAGCAACAGGCTGCGTCAGTCGTGTTAACTGAAGAGAGGGCGTCGAAGATGCTGGTAGTTCGACCCGTTAAAGCGTCTGATCTCACGGCGCTTGAGCAATTAGCCGAGCATGCAGTACCTAAGTTGACCAACTTGCCTGCTAACCGTGAGCGGCTTCAGGAGCGCATTGCGCGCTCTCAAGACGCCTTTAACGGCGACGTCGAGTTTCCAGAAAACGAGCACTATACGTTTGTGCTGGCTGACGATTCACGCGAGGAAGTGCTCGGTACCGCCACTATTCGCGCCCAGGCGGGTGCCAATGAGGCCTACTACACCTACCGCCAGGAAACGCTGATTCACGCCTCGCAGCAGTTGAACGTACGTCGCGAGGTGCAGACGCTAGCGCTCTCCCATGAAGTTTCGGACGCTACCCTGCTGTGCGCTTTTTCGCTTAACCCGCGCTATAAAGGCACTAGCGCGGAGAGCCTGCTGCGCCGGGCGCGGCTGATGTTTATCGCCCAGTACCCCGAGCGCTTTTCGCGCATTCTGGCGGTGGCGTTCCCCGGCTACCTGGATGCCCGCAATGAGTCGCCGTTCTGGGAGAGCGTAGGGCGGCACTTTTTCGCCCGCAGCTTCCAGGATATGAATCATATTGCCGGGGTACGCTCGAAAAGTTTTATTGCTGAAGTAATGCCCCAGTTTCCGCTCTATTTGCCGCTGCTAACGCCTCAAGCGCGGGCGGCGATTGGCAGGGAACACCCGGCCCACGAAGAGGCGCTGGAAGAGATGCTGGCGGAGGGCTTTGTGCGCTCTCGCCATGTGGATATTTTCGACGCCGGGCCGATCGTCAAAGCCGAGCGCGAACGGTTGGAAACCTTCTGCAGTGCTGCCTGGCACCCGGTACGCATTCGCCCTGAACACGCTTTACCGGATGCTGAACCCGCGCTGGTTGCCAATCAAAAGCTTGGCGAGTTTCGCTGCATCGTCGCTCGCTACGCGCTGTCACCCACAGGCCAGTTGATGCTCTCTGCAGAACATGCCGAGCGGTTGGGCGTCACGGAAGGGCGTGCGGTGCTCGCCGCACCGCTAGCGCTCCCCACCGTGGTAGACGCGCTCGATGAAGGAGAAATGTAATGCGCATTCGACCCATTGCCCGTGATGATCTGGATGGGCTTCAGGCGCTTGCGCAGCAGGCAGGGGTTGGTTTTACCTCGCTGCCGGATAACCGCGAGTTTCTAGCCGGTAAGATTGAAGCGGCTGCCAGCGCCTTTGAAGAGCGCACCCCGGTGGATGACCGGCTTTATTTCTTTGTGCTAGAGGATGAAGTAAGCGGCGAGTTGGCGGGCTGCTGCGCCATTGAGGGGCAGGTTGGCCGCGAAGTGCCGTTCTACAACTACCGGCTGGGCACTTTGGCCCACTCCTCGGTTCAGCTGGATCTGCACCGCACCATCGATACGCTGTTTTTAAGCTCCGACCATACCGGTGACGCCGAAGTGTGCTCGTTGTTTCTACGCCCGGAATACCGCGGCGAAGCCAACAAACATTTGCGCAACGGTGCGCTGCTCTCCAAAGCACGCTGGCTATTTATTGCCCAGTTTCGTGACCGTTTCCCCGACAAAGTATTAGCCGAAATGCGCGGTGTGTTCGATGAAAACAACACCAGTCCTTTCTGGGAGAGCCTGGGCAAACACTTCTTCCCTATGGATTTCAGCGAAGCTGACCGCCTAACCGGCCTGGGGCAGAAGAGCTTTATTGGCGAGCTGATGCCTAAGTTTCCCATTTACACGACTTTTATGGCCGAAGAGGCACGGGCCTGTATTGGTCAGGTGCATCGCCACACCCGCCCGGCGCTGGAGATGCTTAAGAAAGAGGGGCTGCGCTGGGAAGGCTATATCGATATTTTTGACGGTGGCCCGACGGTGGAGGCGTACATTGATGACGTGCGTGCCATTCGCAACTCACGGCTCTGCCAAGTGGAAGTTTCTGCCGCTGCCAGCGAAGAGAGTGTCAGCCGCTGGCTGGCCGCCACCACCCAGATGCTGCACTTTACCGCCAGTTGGGTAGGCCGCGCGCCTGCTGATGACAACACCATCGTGCTTAGCGAACAAGAAGCGAAGCGCTTAGGCGTTGCCACCGGTGATACCCTAAGGCTACTCGAGACCTAGGCGACGTTTACAGGAGAGTTTTATGCACGCCCAACAGCAGCAACTGATCAATGGCGCCTGGGTCGCAGGCGACGCCGAGCCGTTGAGCAAGCACGATCCCGTTTCCGGACAGCCGTTATGGCAAGCAGCGACGGCCAGTACTAAGCAGGTCGCAGCCGCTGTAGAGGCCGCCCGCGGTGCCTTCCCCGGCTGGGCGCGCACACCTTTTGCCGAGCGCCAGGCGCTTGTCGAGCGATTTGCCGAGGTGCTAAAAACACGTGGTGAAGACCTGGCCGTGGCGATTGCCTCTGAAACCGGTAAGCCGCTCTGGGAGGCGCGCACCGAAGCGGGAGCCATGGTGGGCAAGGTGGCGCTGTCGGTTAAGGCGTATAACGAGCGCACCGGTGAACGGGAAAAAGCGGTGGGTAGTGCAAGCGCTGTGCTGCGCCATCGTCCTCATGGTGTGATGGCGGTGTTTGGCCCTTACAATTTCCCTGGCCACCTGCCCAACGGCCATATGGTGCCTGCGCTATTGGCGGGTAACTGTGTGGTCTTCAAGCCCAGCGACCAAACCCCGCTTACTGCGGATTTGACCCTACAGTGCTGGCTAGAGGCCGGGCTTCCGGCAGGCGTCATTAACCTGGTGCAGGGCGGTGTGCCGGTAGGCCAGGCACTGGCAGGTAACCCAGATATTGATGGCCTGCTGTTTACCGGTAGCGCCAAAGTGGGCGGTATGCTGCACCAGCAGTTTGCCGGACAACTGGATAAAATTCTGGCGCTGGAACTAGGCGGCAATAACCCCCTGGTAGTGAAGGATGTCGACGACGAGCGTGCCGCGGTATTGACCATTCTGCAGTCGGCGTACCTCTCCGGCGGCCAGCGCTGCACCTGCGCGCGGCGCTTAATGGTGCCGGAGGGTGCAGTAGGCGATCGATTGATCGATGCGCTTTCTGAGGCGATCGCCAAGTTACACGTGGCGGGCCAGTTCGAAGAAAATCCTGCGCCGTTCTATGGCGGTTTGGTCAGCGTAGCGGCGGCGGACGGCCTGCTCAAGGCCCAAGAGGAGCTGGAGGCCATGGGCGGTACGGTGATCAATCGTATGAAGCGCCAGAAAGAGAACACCAGCCTGTTAAGTCCCGCGCTAATTGATGTGACCGGTCTTGACGTGCCGGACGAGGAGCACTTCGGCCCGCTGCTGAAAATCCACCGCTATCGTGATTGGGATGAAGCGCTACAGCTTGCCAATAACACCCGCTACGGGCTCTCCGCCGGTTTAATTGGCGGCGATCGAGCCGATTGGGATGACTTCTTGCTGCGTATTCGTGCCGGAATCGTCAACTGGAACCGCCAAACTACCGGTGCCTCCGGCGATGCACCTTTCGGCGGCGTGGGTGACAGCGGCAACCACCGTCCCAGCGCGTTTTACGCGGCGGACTACTGCGCCTACCCAGTCGCCTCCATGGAAGCTGACAGCCTGGAGATGCCCGAGACCCTGCCGCCGGGAGTGAGCCTGTGAGTGCCGCCGACATCAGCAGCGTTAGGGAAGTCAATTTTGACGGCCTAGTCGGCCCAACCCATAACTACTCTGGGTTGGCCGTGGGCAATGTCGCGTCCATGAGTCACGGCGGCTTAGTCTCCAATCCCAAGGAGGGCGCGCTGCAGGGGCTGCTTAAGATGAAGTCGCTGATGGACGCGGGCTATGCCCAGGGCGTTCTGCCACCCCAACAGCGCCCCGATATTGGCGCACTGCGCGATTTAGGTTTTAGCGGTAGTAATGGTGAGGTGCTGGCTCGTGCTTCTAAAGAAGCGCCGCAACTGCTTCGGGCGGTGTGCTCGGCGTCCAGTATGTGGACGGCTAACGCGGGCACTATTACTCCCAGCATTGATGCACCCGATAGTCGGGTACACTTCACACCAGCGAATCTACAGTCCAGCTTTCACCGCTACCTGGAGCCGCAAACCACGGGACGTGTGCTGAAAGCGATCTTTCGTGACGAACAGCACTTCTGCCACCACCCGGTGCTGCCCGCTACTCCAGCCTTTTCCGATGAGGGTGCGGCCAATCACACCCGTCTATGCGGTGAGCACGGCGAACCCGGTGTTCACCTATTTGTATATGGTCGCCAGGCGTTTGGTGACGTGCGTAGCGGCGAGCGCGAACCCAAGCGCTACCCCGCCCGGCAAACGCTGGAAGCCAGCCAGGCGGTAGCTCGCCAGCATGGGCTAACGGAAGCGCAAACGGTATTTTCCCAGCAGCACCCGGATGCCATCGACGCGGGTGTTTTCCATAACGACGTCATTGCGGTGGGTAACGGCCCTGTGCTGCTCTACCACGAAATGGCCTTTCTGGATGAAGAAGGCACGCTCGATGAGCTGCGCGCCAAAATGGCCAGCCCGCTGATTCCCGTGCGCGTGCCCTTGGAAGCGGTAAGCATGGAGGATGCGGTAGCCTCGTATCTATTTAATTCGCAGTTGCTCTCCAATCCGGATGGCACCATGACACTGGTAGTGCCCGGCGAATGCCAGGAGCGCGAGGCGGTATGGCGCACCATTCAGGATTATCTGCTGGCGGGCAATAATCCGATCAGTGAAGTGGTCGTTAAAGACGTCAAACAAAGCATGCGCAACGGCGGCGGCCCCGCTTGCCTGCGCCTGCGCGTGGTGCTAACGGAGGCCGAACGTGCAGCGCTCTCTGGCCGCGTGCTGCTCACCAATGCACTGTACACTGACCTGACCGCGTGGGTGGAACGCCACTACCGCGATCGCCTCGCCCCGGACGATTTGGCCGATCCACAGCTGGCGGAAGAGTCGCTTGCAGCACTGGATGAACTCACTCAACTGCTGAAAATCGGCCCGGTTTATCCCTTTCAACTGGGGTAGGGTGTGATGTAGTGAGGGAAAATAATAAACGCCATGGCAGTGCCTTGGCGTTTTGGTTTAAAGTTTGCAGCGAAAGCTTAGCCGTCGCTTTGCCCGGCGTATGCGATTAGGAGGGAGCAGTGCGACAATATATGCTGGCCTTGGTGATAGGAGTATTTTTAATAATGTCGACAGGCACTAATGCGAACGGCTTGGATTTCGAAGCGTTAGTGTCTGAGCAAGGCGCAGCAGGCCCACTGCCAGCACTTCAGCCGTTTGAAGCAAGGGATGGCACCACACTTTCATATCAGCATTATCCAAGTGAATCCGACACGGCGCTGGTGCTCGTGCACGGCTCAGGGACCGACAGTCGATATCTGGCAACCTTTGCTCGCGGATTGGCAGCTTCAGGCGCCGCCGCTGTTTACACCCCGGATATTCGAGGGCATGGGCCATCTCCCGTTCGGCGCGGCGATATCGACTATATCAAGCAGCTTGAGGATGATCTTGCCGATCTTATTGCCCACATCGAAGTGGTCAATCCTCAATTAACGCGTATCGTCGTCGGTGGGCATTCGTCAGGTGGCGGGTTAGCAATACGTTTTGCTGGTGGCACGCATGGGCACCGTGCCAACGCCTATCTGCTGCTAGCGCCTTACCTAGGATACGACGCACCTACTGTTCGGAAAAGCTCGGGCGGGTGGGCAGACCCCAAAGTGACCAGGATCATTGCTATATCCATTTTGAATGAACTCGGTATTACCCACTTCAATAAGCTACCGGTGCTGCACTTTAATTTGCCGCCCGAATACCGCCAGGGCTCAGAAACGCTAGCGTATTCGTACCGGCTTATGAAGGGCTTTGCTCCCGCCAATTGGCAGAACGATCTCAGTTCTATGGCGGCTCCAGTCCTTCTTATTACTGGATCTGATGACGAAGCATTTTTTGCGGAGCGCTTCGAGCCCACTTTGCGGCCCATCGTTCCACACGCTGATATCGTCACGGTGCCTAATGCATCGCATCTGAGCCTTGTTGTGAACAAAGAGGGCATCAAGACAGCTTACCATTGGCTTCAAGCGTTATAAGAGCGAAAACCTCATGTGTATGGGATGGTGGAAACACTTATGGTTCTCACACCTAGCACTAGGATTACGTCAATATGCCCTTAATCGACATCCGTGCTGCACTCGAAACTGATGTTCCGGACATTCAATCCTGCGCACGACTGGCCTATTCAAAGTATATCAGTCGCATTGGTCGTGAACCCGCGCCCATGCATGCAGACTTCGCAAGCCTAATCGACTACGGCTACATAGATGTTGCCATCCTTGATTCACATTTTGTGGGCTATGTTGTGTTCTACCCCGAAGGCGATCATTTTCACCTCGAAAACGTTGCCATACTACCCGAGTATGGTGGCCTCGGCATTGGGAAGCGATTGATCGATCACGTGGAATGTTCAGCCGAGGAAAAGGGGTACGAAGCCGTGGAACTTTATACGAATGAAGCCATGATAGAAAATCTCGCCATGTACCCCAAACTGGGATACGTCAGGGTCGAGTGTCGGCATGAAGCGGGGTTTAATCGAGTGTATTTCCGAAAGCAGCTAAAGTTAAATGGCTGACAAGAAGAGCTTTCCTAGCCTGGATTTCTCATAGTACCTCAGCCAGTACCGCACTCAGGCTGTAACACCGCTAAACACCTACTGGCTCGACTTACATCGGCTACTTTTTAACCACTTTCCGTCCTTCAGACACACTTCCCCCTTTCCCCCATTGCGTCGGGCCGGGGGCGCCCGAGCAGTCAGTTCGGCACCAACCGCCTGACCAGATCGGATAGCGCCGTTTTATAGGGGTAGCTGTCACTCATCAACACCCGGATGCGGCGCGTATTGCGGAGGATGACCGCGCCTACTTTGATGAGCTTGAGCCTCAGGTTGCTTGGACTCATGCGCGCGAAGGGCGTGTGCTTCAGGTAAGTCCGTAACCGCTCGAACAGCGTATAAGCGAAGCCCGACAAGATCAGCCGCCACTGATTGGCCCACCAGTGCGTGCTGGAGGTCCGGTCAGCAAACAGGCTCAGTTGTTGATCCTTGATCCGGTTCTCCATGTCACCCCGGGCACAGTACTGCTCGTAGTAAAGCTTGAAGCCGTCATCGTAACGAGAGCTGATGATAAACCGGGGATTAGAGCCTAACTCACCTTCTTCTAGGCGGGCCACCACCCAGCGTGGGTATTTCCAGGAGCGGGCTTGATACTGGAAGCGGAACGTCCCCGCTACTTTCCCTCCCACCTGCCATTGGGTCTTGCGCACCAGCATCATGGGGACGTCCACTTCCTTGAGCAGCCGGCTGTTCTTTGCGATTCCCACGATGTAGTCGACGTGATGCCGATCACACCAGTTCAGCATCCGGGGACGACAAAAGTGGCTATCACCTCGTAACACGATGCGCGTATCGGGCCAGTATTGACGGATAAAGCGTACCAGTAAGGCGAGGATCGCCCAGCTATGGCGGCTGTCGCTGCGGTCACTGGTGCGCAGATAGCTCACCAGTAAGTGGCGCCCACAGAAGACATACAGTGGGAAGTAGCAGTGGTGATCGTAATAACGGTTAAAGAACTTGCCGGGTTGCTCGCCATGCACGGGGATGTCGGTGCCATCAAAGTCCAGCACGATCTCCTTGGGTGGTTCGTCATGCTGTTCAATGAAGTGATGCCACAGCAACTCATGGGCCTTCACTATTGCTTGCCGATCGGCGTTCTGCTCCACCCGGCACAGCGTCGACTTGCCTGCCAGCGTATCCTCTTCACCGAGCGCTGTCTGAAGGGCCTGATCATAGCGCAGGGCCTCATGGTCGTTGAAATCTTCATAGCCAGCGGCGACACCGAACACCCGCTGACGAACCAACGTGTCGAGCTTATGACGAACCTGTTCCGGTGAGCGGGGATCATGAAGCACGGCGGCCAAGCGGCGTGTTAGGCGATGCTGTTTATCGACTTCACGAAGCAGGAGTAATCCGGCGTCCGACGTAATGTGGCCCCCGGAGAAGTCGGCTTCAATTTGGCGGCGAGAGAGTGGCGAGAAGGTCAGCTTTTCAGGTACCATTTTGGAAGCGGCTGTTGGTGTTGGTTTTTGGTGTAAGGCCCTGAAACGTTAACACTTTCAGCCGCTTTCTTTTATACCCTGTGAGAAATCCGGGCTAGTTGGGTCGATTCAGTGAACGCGTCACTCTTGAGTTCATCACCGTATTGGAGATTGGTGATTTGAGAAAAGTATTAATGAGCGCCTGTCTCTTGGGTAAAAAGGTTCGCTATGATGGTGGCGCCCTTTCCGTGGATGATCAGATCGTTGAGCAGTGGCGTTCTGAAGGCCGAATCGTTTCTGTTTGCCCCGAAGTTGAGGCGGGGATGAGTATTCCCAGGCCGCCCGCGGAGATTTTCCAAGGCAGTGGTAAGGGTGTTTTAAACGGTGAGGTCGATGTTATCGAAGACGATGGAGGCAAGGTGACCAATGAATTTTTAGCAGGTGCCTCTATCGCTTTGAACCTGTGCCGTAAATTCGCTATCGATATCGCAGTGCTTGCTGAGTTCAGTCCTTCATGTGGAAGCACCGCTATTTATGACGGCAGTTTCTCTGGTAAAAAAGTACCGGGTATGGGAGTAACAGCCGCACTGCTCCGGGAACATGGTGTGCACGTGTTTAGTCAGTATGAAATAGCCCGAGCTAACACTGCACTTCTTGCTACAAGTTCGTGAAAGCAGTACTAGGATTCGAGATATGACGCCTATTATTCGGTCTACTAACGACAAGGCGTTCGCGGAAAAATTAATTCGCCAAAATATGTCTGCTTACTACGAACAGTTGGATATGCGCTGGAATACAGCCCTGTTTGATAAACAATGGGAGGAGTTAGACAGTTACGAATTAGTTATTAACGCTAGTCCAGTTGGGTTGTTATGCATAAATCACGATGAAGCCGCTTACTATATTCGAGAGCTACAAATTGATCAGAAGTGGCAGCGCCAAGGCTTAGGTACAGCGGCAATCCGCCACACGAAGGAAATCGCCCAACAGTCGGGCATCCGCTTACTTCGGCTGCGTGTGTTTTGTATCAACCCAGCAATAGCGCTATACGAGCGTATGGGGTTTCGCGTGCGTAAAACAGAGGGCGGGACTCACTATATGGAGCGGAGCATACTCTAACCCGTTAAATTAATGGGGCTTTACTGTTAAGTACTACAAGAGATTGCGCCGGTGCTGCTGGAACCTACCGACGCTCGCTTTACTTTTTTAGGTTGGATGACGGGGTAGTTTGCCGATTTTTGTATTAATAACCTACCGTAAAGGCTTTCTGAATATGCTGGGGCGTCTCGGCTTCATCAAGCATCGCTACCGCGAAATCCTCCATTGAAATGCGAGATTCTCCGTTATTGTCCACGACGAGGGTATCGGTGCCAAGACGATATCGTCCCGTACGCTCTCCAGGCATGAGCATGGCGGCAGGGGAGAAATAAGTCCACGCTGTGCTGGTTTCACCCAAGCAGAGTTCATACTGAGCTTGGCATGCCTTGGCAATTTCTAGCGCAGAGGCAGGAAGGAAATCGGGGGCTGTTAAGACCGTATCACCGGCGCGCCCGGGGATTAGCAATCGCGCGGCTCCGCCTACCAAGAGCACTCGCTGACCCGGAAGGGCACTCGCCATTAGAGAACGGGTTAGCGCGACCAACGTCGCTTCTTTTCCATCGGGTGGGCGAACGGCGCTGATCAACACGTCTTGTCCTTGAATAACATGAGCTAGCTGGTGTGAGTCTGCTATATCCGTGACACAGCGGCTTGCTTTAGCGGGCAGTTTGTTAAGCTGACTCTCTGTTCTCACCACGCCGGTTACGTTATGACCACGTGCTAATGCTTCATTCATAATGCGTTTGCCAACGTCGCCAGCGGCACCAAATATTGCAATTTTCATGATATATCTCTCTTGGGCTCATTAGTTAAGTTGTTTGGCTTTGCCAATGTTGAGCAGGGTAATTCCGGCTCCAATTAATAGGGTGCCAAGCAGTAAGCCTTCGGGAGCGGTTTCTCCTTGCAACAATATGGCGACCGGAACGCCCACCACGGCGCCGACGGAACCCAATAGGCTCAGAAACACCGGGCCGCCGCTTTTCTGTAGCAGGAAGAGCAGTAAGAACTGGCCTGCGAAGACCATCGCCTGGAGTGCAATCAGCAAGAACGGCAGGGAGCGTTCTGTTGGAACGTTCAGTGAGAAGCCAGGCAGAAACCCCACGCTGAGGAGAATGATGGCCGCTGCGATAAGCATCCCCGGCGCCAACGCATCGCTGGATACACCTTCTGGCCAGCGTAAGGTTCGGTAGAGGTTGCCGATAGCCAGCAGGACGGGGCCAATTAAAGCGAGGAGAATCCAGAGGTAATCAGCATCCGGGGCGGAAAACTTATGAAAGGCGAGGGTGACGGCCCCCGCAAGGGCTGATATAACCCCCGCCGCACGCAACACCTGAAACCGCTCCATTTTTAACGCTAATGCGCCGATGTAGGTGAGTAGCGGTGGCAGAGTGATGATTAATGCCACGAACCCCGCACCCACATGGGGGATAGCTGAGAAAAAAAGCAGGTTGGCACCCGCTACGCCCAGCAGACCTGAAATAGCGTAATACTCAACGGTGCGAACGTTAACCGGCGGCAGATTGCCGCGGAAGGCCGCGAGAACCAATAGAATAAGCGCCGCTCCTGAAATTGACCAAAACAGAAAAGCGAGCGCCGGTAGCTGAATGTCACCGGCAAGTTTTGCCAAATTAGTCGATAGACCCAGCAAGGCGCCGCCGGATAACAGATACACCAGTGGGGCAAGCCAAGCTCTTTTGCGTGAGTGTGTGCGAGTAGTGCTTAATGATGTCATTCGCGTAGTTCTCATTGGTACCGTTTCGAAGTGTCTTGATATCAAGATATGTGTGATTAATCTTGACGTCAAGATAATTAAGCGCAAAATACGCTCATGGATCATGTAGACAACATTCTCAAACAGTGGCGGCAGGAGCGGCCTGACCTCGATGTAGCGCCGATGGCTACCATCGGGCGGGTCAAACGGCTTAACCACGCTTTAATACGCGTAATGGAGAAGACCTGGGCGAAATACGGTCTGACTGACGCGAGCTTTGACGTTCTGGCAACTCTTCGCCGTGAGGGAGCGCCCTACGCGCTATCGCCGGGGAATTTGATGGCATCCACCATGGTGACTTCAGGCACCATGACTCACCGCATCAATCAACTGGAAAAGGCGGGTTTGATCAAGCGGGTCAAAAACCCCGACGATGGTCGTGGTTTTCTCATCTCTCTTTCCCAGCGTGGATTCGAGTTAATCGATGAAGCTGTTGCTGCTCATGTGGAAACCCAGGCGCAGCTGGTAAGCGGCTTGACTGAAGAGCAACGAGCGCAACTCGATGAGCTGCTTAAACAGTTCTTGGCGGGATTGGAGCAGGAGTGATGCTTGGCATAGCGGCAACTTAGCCACTATTGAGAAGAGTCACGCCTAGACTCTGTTCCATCTCGCTTAAACACCTGAAGACGTTGGCATGGCTGATACGCAGCGCTTGGCTGGCGCCGGATAGCGACCCCACCTCTGCAATCGCTAGATCGTCCCACCTTATTTGCAGTTCATTCATGCAAACTGAGTTGTCATTTTTCGCGAATGTTTGAGCGTATTTGAACAGGCTAGTCTGTCGTTGAACCAATCAATAGGGGAAGCGAAGAATGAATGTGTTGATCGTCTTGGCTCATCCTGAACGCAAGTCGTTTAATGGCGGCCTAGTGGATGAGGCGGTAGAACAGCTGGTGGGCGAGGGGCATACAGTGGAAGTGGATGATCTCTATGCTGAGCAGTTTGATCCGGTGGAGCGCCCTGAGCAATATCCGCATAGCGCCGTGGCGTCGGACTACTTCTATCCCCTCAATGAGCAGCGGGCTCACTACGAGAAAAACACATTACCGCAGGATGTCCAGCGGGAGTTGGCGCGGTTGGAGTGGGCTGACTTGGTGATCTTCCAGTTTCCCTTATGGTGGCACGCCCAGCCTGCCATTTTGAAAGGCTGGTTTGATCGGGTGTTGGTGTATGGCGGGCGCTATACCAGCCGCATGCGTTACGACAGAGGCTACTATCGCGGTAGGAAGGCGATGCTATCAGTCACCACGGGCTCACCGGAGAAAGCATTTCAGCCTTTTGGCCGAGCTGGCAATATGGTGCACTGGCTGTGGCCCATACACGCATCGTTGTACTACGTTGGCTTTGACGTGCTGGCGCCTCAGGTGAGCTACGGCATTCAGGGCGGCGGTATTCGTTACCAAGAGGAAGCTGACATCATTGGTCACCTAGAGGTCTGCAAAGCGGCTTGGGTAGATCGTCTGAGAAACTTGGACAGCGAACTGCCCATCCCCTTTACCGGATGGGATGACTGGGACGAAGATGGCGTTTTACGCCAAACAAACCCGTTGAGATGGCGGCTAGGCTGAGCTCGTGTAGACTCTTACTGTCTATAAAACAGATCAGCAAAAGGCCCAATCAGCGCCATGACCACCTCGAACCACCGTTTTTCCGATGCTGAGCGCCGTGGGCTCTACCGCGCCATACACGAGCGGCGCGATGTGCGCTCGCAATTTCTGCCCGACAGAATACCTCCTGATGTACTGGCCCGCCTTTTGGAGGCCGCGCATCATGCGCCTTCAGTGGGATTTATGCAGCCCTGGGATTTCATCGTGATTGAAAGTCGCAGCGTCAGAGAAGCAGTGCTGGCGATGTTCGAGCAGGAGAATCAGAAGGCCGCCGAACGCTTTGAAGGCGAGCGTCAAGCGCATTATCACAGCCTTAAGCTGCAAGGTATTATGGAGAGCCCGCTTAATCTCTGTATTACCTGTGACCGAAGCCGGGGCGGCCCTCACGTGCTGGGGCGCAATAGTATGGTGGATACCGATCTTTTCAGCACTTGTCTCGCTGTACAGAATCTCTGGTTGGCTGCGCGGGTAGAAGGTATTGGCGTTGGTTGGGTGAGCATTCTCGACCAAGAGCAGCTGAGCAAGGCGCTGAATCTGCCTGACCACGTTTACCCCTTGGCGTATCTCTGCCTTGGCTATGTTAGCGAGTTTTTAGACCAACCAGAGCTTGAAGCTAAAGGCTGGCGCTCTCGCTTGCCATTAAGTGAACTAGTACATGGTGATCAGTGGGGGCAGCCGCTTGCCAGTGGTTTGTGAGGAAGTTTTTATAAGGGGGGCCAGCTCGCTGTGCCCAAGTCATCTACTCTTTGCTTGCGGCGCTGGTTCTTGTCTTCGTACATGCGCTGGTCTGCCAGAGCAAATACCTGTATGGCAGGCACTTCGCTGGAGCTGGCGAATCCCAAGCTCAAATGAAGCGTCAGTTCTTCACGTTCACCGCTAGCGGTGTCGATAATGCAACGCTGTTCAGGCAAATTGTCTCTGATCAAGTTGGCCATACGCTTGGCTGCCGTCAAGTCGGCAGAAGGAAATAGAATGACGAATTCATCGCCACCGCAGCGTGCAAGTATGTCGCTGTCCCTGCAGTGAAGTTGCAGGTACTTGGCAACGCTGGAAATCAGTTGATCGCCTGCAACATGACCATAATGGTCGTTCACTTCCTTAAGCTTGTCGACGTCCATCATCAATACAGCAAAATCCAGGCTCGGCGTCTGCGCCTTGCCTTGAATGCTCATTTGCAGCGCGGCTTCCAAGAAACCGCGGTTATAAAGGCCGGTGAGTCCGTCACGCTCAGCCGTTTTCTTCAATTCCAAATGTAGCAATTTATTTTCGGTAGCGGCCGCCAGTTGGTCGGCAAAGAGGGAAAGTATTTGCTCTAAGCCGTCTTCTCGGCTGGGAGCTTTCATGATCAGCCAGCCTTCGTACAAGCTTAGACGGCCTTCCATGGACATGACATATAGGTTCTCGCCTTCGTCTGTTTGTGGCAGTGTGCCCGGCTGTACTCTTTGCCTATGAACGCTGGCCAATAGATGCTTTAGACGCTGTTCATCCTTTGGGCTTAGTCCCGCAACAGCCGCGTAGCGTGTTACTTCACAACGTTGTCGTTCTTGTACAAAAACAGCAAAACCGTAGTCGGGGAAATGGGAGTGTAGGTGGTTTAAGGAGTCATCCAGCAGGGTATGGATATTGGTCGCACGATTTGCCACCGTCCCGAGATCAAGCAGCGCGTGAAAGACTCGGTTCTGAAACTGAATCTCGCCAATGCTGCGGCCGATCTGACGATTCTGACTGTACGTTATGCGGCCTATGGTTAGAAAATAGACGATTGCCCCCGTCCATTGGTAGATGTCTAAATTGTTGCTCACATAGGGGCGAAACTTGAATCCCGTTAAGGCGCTTCCAATTAAGGCTGCGGTTGTGAAAAGTACGGCTGAAATAAGCATCTTCCGTACCCCGCCGACCACTAAATTGTTCATCAAACAGGCAAGCCCAATGGTGATGGTGCCTAAAGCGTAAAAATCCAGCACGCTGCACCAAAAACCAAATAGCAGGCTGTCATAGAGAAGATTTCTGAACTCGGCACGCTTGGAGTTCTGGGCGCTTACAGCAAGCGCATAGGCAATGCCGGGCCATAGCAGCAGCAAAATCCCGGGCAGAATAAGTGTCCAGCCGCTGCCTTCTACCACGGCGATCCATACGGTGAGTCCGAAGGTATGGCAAAAGGCAAAAATTCGCGGGGCAATTGTCGCCAATGCAAGACGGTGTATGCGTCTCAAAGAAGATTGCATTCGTGAGTCTGTATTCTGAGTTGTTTGAGTAACAGGCTAGCATCTAAGAGGTTAAGAAGCCTTATCCTCAAGTCAGGCGAATAGAGCCTTACTTGCTCTTAGGTTTTAGACAGTGTCAGGGCACATCTACTGGATTTGATAAAGCGCACTCGCAACTTGTTAGTAAACGGTTTGCGTGTTTGCGAAGCGCCTCTTTGAGGCCGTCTGGTTCTAGGATGGTAAATTGAAATGGGAGCTGTGCCAGCCAATAGGCAAACCACTCGAAATTATCCGTGCGTGTATGGAGCAGTAGTCCACCTTCAACCTGTTCGAACTGACCTGTACAGAAAAATTGGTTCTCAAAGTCAGCGGACGCGGCATGATCAATGTGTAGCACCAGTGATACTTCATGAGTGGGGCCCCAGGACATGAGGCTTTCGCTCAAAAAATCGGCTGCATCAAAGCGGGTGGGGCGTATGAAGGTACCTGAGAGTAGGTGCACGCCGCTGATACGATCTAACCGAAATGAGCGCATGGCTCCCCGTAGATGGCAAAAACCGACGGCATACCACCTACCTTGTTGGAAAACTAGCCCGTAGGGGTCGATCTGACGCTCAATCGGATCATGCTGCGGGGAGTGGTAGGTAAGCCCCACGGTTCGCATGGCCTCTGTGGCTTTAGTCAGCGTCTCAAGGGCGCGGTCATCACGGCTGGGTTCGCGCCGGGGTAAGATCACCTGAGTGGTCTCACTGATGCCGCGAACACGGCTTTTTAAATTAGCTGGCATCACTCGCTCGAGCTTCGCTTGTACGCTGGCAATGGCGGGCGTTGCGTTTGTTAACCCCAGTTGGCTAGCGGCCAATAAGCCTAACGAAACGGCGAATGTCTCTTCGTCGGTAAACATCATGGGTGGCAGCTTGAAGCCAGCCACCAATCGGTAGCCACCGTAGCGCCCTTGCTCGGTCACTATCGGCACGCCTATATCTTCCAGCGCCGTAATGTATCGCCGTATAGTGCGCCGATCCACGCCCAGGCGTTCGGCCAATTCAGCGCCGCCCATTTGGCCATTAGCTTGCAGCAACTCAAGCACCGCAAGTACGCGTGTTGTGGGGCCTGCCATTACTGCCTCCCTACTGAAGCCATCGTTAAAGTCTTGCAGAAATATGCATTGTTGCTTTTATTTAGGGCGGATTCTCACCTATTAACAAACTAATCTGACCTGGCAGTACCTTATGTCACCTGAAGATTGAATGAAAAAGGAGCCTAATATGTCAGAACTAACGTTTTACACCCACCCTATGTCCCGCGGGCGCGTTGTGCGCTGGATGTTGGAAGAAGTAGGCATAGACTACTCGGTAAAGGCGATGGAGTTCGATTCAGAGATGAAATCTGAGGACTACTTGGCCATAAACCCCATGGGCAAGGTGCCTGCCATCAAACATGGCAACACTGTTGTGACGGAAGTGGCGGCTATCTGCGCGTACCTGGCGGATCAGGTTCCGGATAAAAAGCTTTCACCACCCCCGCAATCTCCCGAACGTGGAGTTTATTATCGCTGGCTGTTTTTTATGGCGGGTCCGTTTGAAATGGCTACTAGTGCAAAGGCCTACAATTGGAAAATCGACAGCAGCAACGTACAGGCCGTTGGTTGTGGCCAAGTGGAAGACAGTATCAATACGCTTGAAAAAGTACTCAGTGAAAACGCTTATATTTGCGGCGATCAGTTTACTGCCGCAGATATATTGGTTAGCAGTTATCTCTGGTGGGAAACAATGCAGGAGAATATCCCACCAAAAGAGGTGTTTAAGCATTACATAGAGCGTATGGAAAGCAGGCCAGCAGCCAAGCGGGCCAATGAGTTGGACGATGAACTGGCTAAGAAAATGAAGCCTTTGTCCGTCTGATGGCTTAATTGCATTGCCGCTTTTGTATTAAGTTGGCAATTGCTTTCAAGGTAGATGAACCCTATCTGGTTGCAGTTTTTGCTACAGATAATAGCGGTAAAGCCTCTGGCTAGCGGCGTGTGCGGAAGGTATCGGCGCTGGCCAGCCTACCCATATATCGCTACTGTATTCGCCTGTGCTAAATAAGATAGGGCGCCATTCATGCAAAGCGATATCACCCTCCAGTGGCTAAGACCCGACGCCCCTAATCGCGGCAGCTGGGGCTTTAAGGGGCGCTTATGATCAGTGGCCGCGCATTACGCTATTTCGATACTGTGGCCCGGTGTCGTTCGCTGCGCCAAGCTGCCGCCCAACTGCATATTGCCCCCACAGCGATTAGCCGCCAGATCGATTTACTGGAACACCAGCTTGGCGCACCACTCATCGAGCGTGGCCCCAACGGCATTAGCCTGACGGCGGCGGGGGAGTTGTTGGCTGCCCAGGCGCAGCGTACCCTCCGTGACCTAGAGCGGGTGCAGGAACATATTGCCGATTTGAAGGGCTTGCGAACTGGGCGGGTCAGTTTGCAGGTGGCGGAAGGCGTTGTCGCTGGCTTGCTAGCGCCTACGTTAGCCAAGATGGGGCAGCGCTATCCCCATTTGAGTTTTGATATCGGGATCGTCAGCGCTAGCCAAATGGTGGAGGCGCTGCGCCGAGGCGATGCCGATATTGGCTTGTCCTTCTTTATGCCCCGCCATGATGACATTGTGCCCTTTGCTAGCGCCGAGTTGCACCACCATGCAGTGATGGCTCCAAGCCATCCATTGACCGCAGCTTCTGAGGTGAGTCTTCACTCCCTGGCAACGCACCGGCTGATCCTGCCTGATGAATCTTATGGCGTGCGCCAAGCGCTGGAGCGCGCCGCTCATCAGGCCGGGATAGTTCTGGCCCCCACCTTTAGAACCGCTTCACTGGAAACTCAAAAAGCACTCGCCCTTAACGGTGCAGGTGTTCTGGTATTGCCACCGATGGCGGTAGCTCGGGAGTGCCAATTAGGTCAACTCGTTAGCATTCCCTTGGCTTCTTCAGAGCTTGAAGCAGCGCGGGTAGATCTCTGCGTTTATCGCCATCGCCAGCGTAGCTTTGCCACCGAGGCGTGCCTTTCGCTGCTGGCAAGTGCCCTACAAACACTGCAATCTCCGTCATCTTGAAAGATATTGAAAGAAGAACCTGAAAGAATAGAGTGCACACAAAAAGTGGACACGCTGCGGTCAAGATTGAAATAGCAGAAGACACGGTGTGGGTTCATGCTGAGCCTGTTGATAACGTCAGCCTGATAACAACAGCAAAAGGTAATGTGATGCCTGAACTACACCAACTCACCGCCACCCAATTAATAGATGGCTACCGAGCTTATAGGTTCTCGCCAACTGAAGTAGCCAGCGCCTTGGTTGAGCATATCGACGCCTGGGAGCCGCACATCAATGCGCTGTATGCCTATCAACCTGATGCGTTCATTAAAGCAGCCGAAGCCTCCACCCAGCGTTGGGCTAGGGGGCAACCTAGCGGCGCGCTGGATGGCGTGCCAATAACCCTTAAAGAGCTGATTGCAACGAAAGGGATGCCAGTGCCGGGGGGAACCGGGCTTGGCGAGCAGCCCGTTGCCACCGAAGACGCTCCCCCCGCTGCTCGTTTAGCGGAAGATAGCGCTCTACTGCTGGCGAAAACTACCTGCCCCGACTTTGGCATGCTCTCATCCGGGCTCTCGTCGTTTCATGGTTTGACCCGCAATCCATGGGATTTAGCTTGTAATACCGGCGGTTCAAGTGCGGGCGCGGGCGCTGCCGCCGCTGCTGGGCTTGGGCCACTGCATGTGGGCACCGATATTGGTGGCTCGATACGCCTTCCTGCGGCGTGGTGCGGCGTCGTCGGCTTTAAGCCCACTTTGGGCCGGGTACCGATAGACCCTTATTATGTAGGCCGCTGTGCCGGGCCAATGACCCGAAGCGTAGCGGATGCCGCGCTGATGATGACGGCGCTTGCCCGCACAGATCGACGCGATGCGATGCGTCTGCCGCCGGAAACGATTGACTGGATGGATCTGGAGCTCGACGTTAAAGGTTTGCGAGTGGGTGTGATGATGAAGGCGGGCTGCGGGTTACCTTTGGATGATGAGATTCGCCACCACGTGGAACAGGCCGCAAAGCAGTTGGAAGCCGCTGGGGCAACGCTGGTGCCAATGGCGCCAGTGCTGTCCCGCGAAATGTTAGATGGACTGGATCACTTCTGGCAGGCCCGTCAGTGGGGCGAGCTGTTAAAGCTCTCGGCTAACGAGCGTGAGCAAGTGTTGCCTGCCATTTTAGCCTGGGCCGATGGTGGTGCACACTTAAGTGGCGTTGACGCGGTGCACGGTTTTCAGCAAACCATGGCGATGCGACGCGCCACCGAAGCCGTATTTGATGAGGTCGATGCGGTTATTTCACCCACCACACCCAATATCGCCTTCCCAGCCGAGTGGCCATCGCCTACCAATGATCCGCGTCAGCCCTTTGAGCACATTGCTTACACCGTGCCGTGGAATATGGGCGAGCAGCCTGCGATCTCGCTTAATGCTGGGTTTAGCTGTTCCCCTAGTTCCGTCAATATGCCGATAGGGGTGCAGTTGGTTGGCCCGCGTTTTGGAGATCACTTTGTGCTGAAACTGGCGCGGCAGCTAGAAACGCGTTTGGCGTTGCCCATGCGCTGGCCGATGCTGCCAGTGATTAACTCTGCAGTTAAATAAGAGGAATACTCATGGAACGTTTATTGGTACTGCCTACCTCCCGGGCGGGCTGGGGGCTGTTAATTGCGTTTGTGGTGCTGGTGCTGGCGGGAACGTGGCCGGTGATTGGTTGGGTAAACAGAGCCACCTTAGTGATGGGCTTGCCTCTGTTAGTGGTGTGGAGCTACCTGGTGATTTTTGCCTGCGTAGTGGTGATGCTGATCGGCAATCGTATTGTGGAGCGAGACGACCATGAATAGCCCTTGGCCACTATTGATTACCTTGACCTATGTCGCTATTGCCATGGTGATTGGCCTACGCGCCAGAGCAGGGCGTTCCATGAATAGCTTGGAGGAGTGGGGCGTGGCGGGCCGCAGCATGGGGCCGGTGACGCTTTACTTGCTTATTGCCGCCGGTAGTGTGAGTGCTTACACCTTTATGGGAGCGCCCGGATGGGCTTATTCCAAAGGGGTGGCGGTGTTTTATGTAGCGGTTTACCTGTCGTATTTGGCCCTGGTCGCTTGGTATTTCGGCCCTAAAGTGTGGCAGTTCGGTGAGCAGTTTGGTCACGTAACTCAGGCAAGCGCCATTGCTGACCGCTACCAGAGCCCCGCACTGGGCGCACTGGCGGCAATTGTCATGGCGATTGGCTCCATTGCTTATGCGGTGCTGCAGACCATAGGTTCGGCTTATATTCTGTTCGTGATGAGCGGTGGTTTGATTCCGATTTGGTTGGGGGTCGTGCTGGTGCTGGCCTGCATTGCCGTCTATCTCTACGCCAGCGGTCAGCGGGCGATTGGTCGCACCAATGCCTTTCAAGGCGTGTTGATGCTGATAGTCGCCTGGGCGGTTGGTTTGTGGGCAGTGCATAGTGCAACCGGTGGATTGAGTTTTGCTGGCGTATTCGAGCGCATTCAGGCCGAGCATAGTGAGTTTCTCACTCTGCCAGGCGCAGGTGGCGATATGAGCTTTAGTTTCTGGACAACTTCGATCATCGTTTCCATGTTCTCGTTTATGCCGCCGGTGTGGACGCAGTGGATGAGCGCCTCCTCGGCACGTACTATCCGTCGCAGCGCAACGTGGCTACCCACGTATTACGTGGTTATTCTGCCTATGGTTGTTGTAGGCTTCATCGGCATTTTTTCGCTGCCTGAGCTGGCTCGGGCCGATACCGTGGTACTTGAGTACGCCATGCAGCACTTGCCGGTGGTATTAGTAGGATTGCTTGGTGCGGGAACCCTGGCAGCCTCAATGTCTTCCAGCGAGCCGTTTATTCATTCGGTATCGCTGTCACTCAGCAAAGATGTGCTTCAGCCGGTGTTAAAACTCTCGGATGGCGTTACTGGAAAACTTGCGCGGCTGCTGATTCTGCCCATTATGTTTTTAGTGGTCGCGCCGCTCGCCATTGCCGAGCCCGGCAGTTTGGTAATGATTCTGTTAGTGGGGCTCGGGTTTGCCTCCCAGGTGCTGCCTGCCTTTATCGGCATGTTCTTCTGGCCGCGGGCTTCTCGCTTGGGTGTAATGGCGGGTATCGTAGCGGGCTTTCTGATTACCGTGGCGTTTACTACTCTTTGGCCACACCCAATGGGTATTCACGCGGGCTTCTGGGGGCTGATGCTCAACCTGCCGGTATTTGTCGCCGTCTCTTTGATTACGCCTGCTACCCACGCTGAGGTGGTGGAGCGCTTCTTTCGTATTGCCGCTCCACGAGGTTTTACCCAACGGGGACGTCGAGCTGCGGTGTGAGTGCTGACTTAATCTATTCATGGTTATCGACTACCTTTGTACTAAAGTGTTTTTTGCATCAACAAAGGTAATTCGATGAGTCATGCATTGACTGGACATAACCGCCCTCAGCAGGTGATTGAGGCTACCCACCAGGCGAATAGCGCCTTACCAACGGCTACCCGCCAAGCTAAGTACGCCAAAATGGCTGCGTCGCCCTACCGCTTTTATCGCGGCAGTAATCATTTGTACTGGAATGATGTATGGCACGATTGGCGGTTCGCCCTGTTTGGCGGCTGGCCGGAGACCCAAACCTGGTTGCAGGGCGACGCCCACGTCTATAACTTTGGCGCTTATGGTCACCACGATGACCAAGTGCGCTACGGCATGGATGACTTCGATGATGCGCTGATTGGCGACTACCAATATGACCTGTGGCGGCTGGCTATCAGCGTCGTATTAGATGCTCGTGAAAATGCGGAGCTGGATCCAAAAACGATTGATAAAGCGCTTAAAAAGTTAATAGAGGGCTATTACCAAACGCTGGTCGATCACGTTGATAGTCAGCCCGTGCACGCCGTGACCCTTGATAGTGCAAAGGGCCTGCTTAAGCCCTTTATGAGTAAAGTCGCCGATAAGCAGAGCCGTGCGCGGATGCTCGAAAAGTGGACGACCCTAGATGAGCAGAAAGGCCGCCAGTTCGCCGAACGGCCTGGCAAGCTCGCTAACCTGCCTGCGGATGTGGCCAGCCAACTACGCCGCTTAATTGAGCAGGAGTATCAGCAAACGCTCCAACACGCTATTAAAGAGAGTGATCCCCAACATTTTCGCGTCAAAGATACGGCACGGCGTTTGGATGCAGGCACCGGTTCGTTGGGTGTCGAACGCTATTACGTCTTGATTGAAGGCGGTGTCGAGCACGAGCACGATGACATCATCCTGGATGTTAAAGAGCAGGTACCTCCAGAAGCATTTCGATTAATGGATAAAAAACAGCAGCAGGCGTGGCGTAAGCTGTTTCCTAACGAAGCCATCCGTCATGCAGCTGCCTTCCACGCCATTGCTGAGCACCCAGATGCCTATCTCGGCTGGCTAACCATGAACGGAAAGGTGTTTTCGGTGCGTGAGCGCTCGCCGTTCAAGAAAGACTTTCCGACCCATAAGCTTTCTGGCGGTAAGTCATATCGAAAACTGGCAAAGCAGTGGGGAGAAATTCTCGCCCGTGAACACCTGCGCGGTGCCCAGGCGCTTAACCAGGGTGACTCAACACGCTTTGCCAAGGCCGTTTGCCAACGATTAAAAGGGCGTGAAGACCTGTTTATTGAGGTGGTTACAACACTGGCGGTGGCTTACGCCGACTGCACAGAGCAGGATTACGCTGTGTTTATTGATCACTTCCTGGCGTCGGGGGCTGCTTAATTAACCAATACCATGAGTGGTTATTGCGGCTGTTGCCTACCGAGCATAAATCCCTGCTCTTCAAGTGTCACTTCCCATACTACACAGCGGTTACGGCCGCTGTGCTTGGCTTGATAAAGCGCTTCATCGGCAAGGCGCAGCAATTTCTTAGGGTCTTGAGTGTGATCAGGATATGTTGCGACACCGCAGGAAAGCGTGATTTTCCGCAGAGAAGAGCCTTGATGAATAAATGCCTGATGAGCAATGGATGTTAACAGCGCCTTTGCGCGCGTCTCGGCAGCGATTCGGGAGGTAGCAGGTAGCAAGGCAACAAATTCTTCGCCCCCAAAGCGACAGATCACATCCAAATCTCTTAAGTGGTGCCGCAATAACAGGGCGATTTCGACCAGCACGGCATCTCCTGCGTCATGACCAAAATCATCGTTAATCTGTTTGAAGTGATCCACATCCAGCATTAGCACGGAGAGTTGACTGTCATGCTGCTTAGCTCGCTGGCAATGGTGCTCGAATGCCGTGTCGAAATGGCGACGGTTGTGCAAGCCTGTTAATGGGTCTTTGCGTGAGAGCCCTTCCAGTTCTTGAACTAACCGGTCGAGGTCGGCGGTTCGCGCCGCCACCTGCTGCTCTAGAGTCTCATTGGCCATGGCAAGCTGTTGCTGTGTATGCCGGTAGTGCCACAGAAAAATAGCCGCGTTCGCTAAAGAAAAAGCCAGTGTGCCGTAGCTCAAGGGCACGATGCGCCAGCTCACAAAGCCGTGGGCGACCACCATATCGGCGAGTAGCAGTGGGGCAAAAAAAGTAAAACTCACTACCAGGAGACGTTGTTCCAGGGTGAGTTTTTGAAAGCGCATGAGCGCAAGCGCCAGCATTACGGGGAGCGTTAAGGCCAGCATGACATCAAAGATGGGGAAGGTTAATGACAGGCTAAGCACGCCCAATTGAACCAAACCAATCGCCAGCACCAGATACACCAAGTGAATAACCCAAAGGAGAGTTATCCAGAGCTTAGCGGTGCCCTCCAACCAATAGCTGAGTAACAACCCCAGTGCCACCGGTAGGGTGTAGTAGCTGGCTGCTCGGAGTGTGTCCCAGGCCAATGGCCCATCGGCAATGAGTTGACGGGCTGGGGTCTCCGCAAGCAGCATTAGCCCTGAAGCATAGGCAAACAACGCAATAGACCCGAAACCCCGGCGTTCGGGGCCTATTAACGCGAAAATGGTGGCCAGGATAGCGAGCACCAATACCAAAGCACTCACACCGAGATCCTGAGCAGATTCATGGATAATTTGCTTTAAAACCTCAATGCGTTCCATTACCTGGACTTGGCCCCATAAGCCAATACTGGTGTAGTAAGAGTAAAAGCGAAAGGTGAGCGTCTGACCGGCGGCATTTTCTGGTAGGTCAATCATGTGCCAGGGCCAGCCCGCAAAATCGCCTTTTCCCTGTTCGTCAAATTCACCATATTGATAGATCAGTTCATCGCCTAGATAAACTTGCCCAATCAAATTGATACTGGTGATAAAAAGTACTGGATCGTTCCAGTCACCGGCGGGCACTGTCGTGCGTAACCAGAGGTGTTCGTGCCCGTTGCGGCCAGGTGGGTTCGAAGGAGAGTCAATCGACTGCCACTCTGTCGAGTCGCTTTGCAGCCATTGAGGATGGCTATCGGCATCGTAAGGAGAGTCGCCCCAGCGATACTCCCAATTATGGAGCGGTTTGGGAGAGGTAGCAGCTAGTAGGTAGCCTGAATATGCCAACAGTAACGCAAGCGTTAAGAGCAGTAGAGTGCTTCGGCGAATGGCGAACCCACTAGGCGGCATGGTGAACGTCCTAATCTCTTGGTCGCGATCTTGCTATTAATAAGTGCTACATAGGGGCCATCACTAACGACGCTACGTGCACAATAAAAGTGAGGTTGAGCATTAAGCGTAGAGTCTAACGAATATGAGCCTTAATTAGGTGATGTTTTCTTCAACGCTTGCTAGCGGTTAGCTTCCTGAACTTAACCCAAAAGCCTGGCTACTCGGGCCAGGCTTTGCAAAGCATATAAATACTCAAGTACGCTTTTAGTTACCGCTAGCGGCTCCGCCTACCAGCCCACTGCGAAAATCACTGTCACCGTGATTACGGCTTTTAAGGTGGTTTGCGACAGTATCTTCTGGTGAGCCGGCCATTTCGCGGAACATGCCCATGGAGCCAAGCAGAGCAGAGGACTCGTAGGGTACGAATACTCGCTCACCATTCTTCGCCATATTGGGTAGTACCTTGATATAGCTCTGGCCCAGCAGGTAGCCCACTACGGTGCGCTTATTCTCTTCACTATCGCCAATGGCACTAAGCACCAGTTTAATAGACTCCTGCTCACCCTGGGCACGTAGAATGGCCGACTCTTTGTCACCTTGAGCGTTGAGGATCGAGGATTCACGTTGGCCCTGGGCCATGGCAATCGCCGCTGATTTCTCCCCCTCGGCCTCGGTGACGGTGGCACGGCGCTTACGCTCGGCGGCCATTTGCAGGCGCATAGCGGTTTCCACCTCTTCCGGCATGGCAATATCCTGTACTTCGACACGGGAGATTTTGACCCCCCACTTGGAAGCAGGCTCTTCCATCGCGGCCTGAATCTCATTATTCACTTCCGCACGGGATTCAAAGAGTTTATCCAGTTCCATTTTACCAACCACTGAACGTAGCGTGGTTTTGGCTAGTACTTCGACGGCCTGGCTCATATTCTCTACCTCATAGACGGCCCGCTTGGGGTCGATGATTTGGTAGTAGAGCGCGCCATTGATACGAACGGTGACGTTATCAGTGGTGACGACCGGCTGACCGGGGAAATCCATCACCGTTTCGCGGCGGTCAATGCGGGTTTCGTCGGTGGTGATAGCGTTATAGTCCTCACCCATTTTGCGATAGCGCAGCATGGTGATCGCGCGGGGTTGTTCGATAAATGGAATGATGATGTTAATGCCGCTTTCTAAAACGCGGTGAAACGAACCTAGGCGCTCAACCACCATCACTTCCGATTGGCGAATAATAATCAGACCTTTAGAGATGATCAGTACTGCGATCACGACAATAATGAGGCTTATTAATAAGCCGGGGCTTATAGGTAGATCCATGGTTAAGGCTCCTTGCGTTGGGAATTGTCATCTTGAAAGGCTGTGTCTTCAGGCTGATGTAATGCGACTAGCGCAGTGGTGCCTTCAAATCGTTTAAATATGACCAGCGTACCGCTGGGTAGCTCGGTTTCACCGCTTTCAAGTACGCGCAGGCGGTAGAAATCGCCGTTGACTTTAATGCCCGTGGCATCATCAAAATCCCGGCGTAGAGTAGTGTAGCGATTACCTTTTTCCACACCTGTGCCTGTTGTGCCATAAGCAACACCGCGGGGGGAGAAGCGCGGGCGAATGACCATAATGCATATTGGCAGCAGTACCCCGGTAAAAATAGCCATGCCAAGCAGTTGCCAAGGAAGCGTTAACCCTAGCGCTGTAACGGCCGCTGTTAGCGCAGCGGCAATACCCAGCGCTAGCAGCACCATCGCGCCAGAAGTCAGCTCTGCCAAACTTAATAGTAAGGCGAGTACCAACCAGCTATAAGCCGGGCTCCAGTCCATAGCAGTGTTACTCCGTCGTGAATGCAAGTGTTAATGACAATTAGGTCAGCGTAACCTAATTATGTGAACTTATCTTGCTTAGGTCGCAAGCGTGTTTTTGGGTGCGAGCATATCCTCTGAAGGGTGCTATCCTGCCTGCCTTTAAAGATAGCGAGCATAAAGGAGAAGGGCGTGTTGTCGGGTGTGGTCTATTGGCTGGATATGGCGGGTGTCATCGTGTTCGCGCTTTCAGGCGTGATTTTGGCGTGCCGGTCGCGCATGGATCCTATAGGTATGCTGGTGCTGGCAGCGGTGACCGGCATTGGTGGAGGCACGCTGCGTGATTTAGTGCTCGGTGTAAGGCCGGTGTTCTGGGTGACGGATCCAACCTACCTGTGGGTGATTTTAGCCACCGTGGGTGTGTCGTTGATGGGCTTCCACTATATCCACCGCCTGTCGCGGGGCTTTTTACCGATCGCCGATGCGTTTGGCTTAGCACTGTTTACTGTGATTGGGACTCATAAAGCACTGCTGCTGGGCACGTCTGGAACGGTAGCTGTCTTGATGGGCATGATGACCGGCGTAGCAGGCGGCATGATACGTGATGTATTGGCCCAGCGAGTGCCCATGGTGCTTCGCGAAGAAGTTTATGCGACGGCAGCGATGGCGGGTGGGGTTGTTTACGTGGCGCTGCATGCCCTGGAGGCGCCGCTAACCATGGCTATTGGCGCCTCACTAAGCGTTACCCTCGGGCTGCGTTTGGCGGCGATCCATTGGCACTTGGCGCTGCCGGTGTTTGCCTGGGTCACGGTGCCGCCGAAAACCCATGATGAGGCGGCAGCACCGCTCTCGACACCGCAAAAGGCTAAAGAGCGGGTGAGGATGATTCGCCGTGAGCGCAAAAAACGCTAATCATTAGAGACTAATGATTAAGGGAGCGGTTCGTCTCCCGCCAGCGGTCAAACCAGCGGCGGGGTTGAATAACGTGCAAGGTTGGTTCGCTGTCCTCAAGTTCAACCCCTAATCCAATCACGCCAAGGTGGGCATAGAGCGCGCCGTTTGCGCTGCGGTCTGCCAGAGCGAGATCGGAAAGCAGCAGCAGCGGGCCACCAGCGAGCGTCAAGTCGCTAAGGCTGATCTGCTTGCCGCTGATCTCTAGCTGCGCCGTGCCCTCGATATCGTGCACATTTAGCAGTCGCCCTAACCAGTCGCTATCCCTTGCGCGGGCGAGAAATAGCCGGGCGAGTAAACCGGTATCGCGCATCTCAAGGCGGAGCTGGCTGACGAGACGAATAGGATCTTCCCACGCCAATTGCGCATCCAACATGGAAAGCGTTACCCACCAACCGGCATCGGCAGAGCCATTTTCACTTTGTCGGCTAACGTTCTCCAAGCGTAAGAATGAGTCATCTGCGTTAAAACGACGCGTTTCCAGGTCGCCGTCGGTTAGGTGTAAGTCGAGATGAACGTCGCCGCGAAGCTGCTGATCCAACAGCACTAACTCTGCGCCGAAGGCGCGCAGGGTTAGTTCGCCCTGTGCATTTAATCCTTCCAACAGCCACTCGCTTTCCAGGCTGGCTTGCCCATCCAGCAACCTAACACCCGCGCCTTCGGGCAGGTAGCGGTTGTAACGGGTGAAGTCGGGCACCTCGGTAATCGGCAGCGCGATGCGCGTGGTGAAGTGCTCGGGCTGTGGAGATTCAAGCACATCGCTAAAGCGCTCGGTTTGCGTGGTGAGAGCAAAGTGGCGTCCTTCCAGGTGCGGGCTATCATCGCCTTGGCGACTCAAGGCAAAGCGGGGGATGCCAAGCGAGAGCTGGGCCCGCTCGGTGCTATCCAACTGGGCGGTGAGCTCGCCCCGTCCGGTGGCGAGATAATCTAAAAACGTGACTTCTAACTGGTCGGCGTTGACCCGCAGCCGAGTGGGTGCCAGCAAGCGGTTATCGCGAAAGGCGCCCTGAGCAAAGAGTTGTCCTTCACCCGCGATGGCTAAACCGTGGGCGTCAGGCAAAAACGCATTTAAAAAGCCTAGCCGTTGCACGCTTCCCTCGAGTGAAAATTGCCCGCTTGGTACGTCACCTCTGCGTTGAAAGCGACCATCATTTAGCACCAATATGCTCTCTAAGCGTTCGCTCGGTTGGTCGATATCGGCCACTTGCCAGCTCAACCGGGTGCCGCTGATGTTCAGCGTTGAGCCATCCATTGCTGCCTGCTGAATAGGCAGGAAAAGCTGCATATCACTGGTTAACGTGCCGACTTGTTCGCCATGTTGCCAGCGTGTGGTAAGCCCGTTTCCGGCTAAATGTACCTCTCCGCTGAGCTGTTTTGACGCCATGGTGAGCTGGCCGTGGCTTGCGGCTTTCCCGCTAAGCAACTGCAGTGGCGCGGGGTCAGGTAAAATGGCGCCTAAGTAGGTTTGTAAAACGCTGATATTAGGCAGTTGCGCGGATTGCCAGCTCAATGTCGCGGATGCTTCTTCGCGGGCCTTTTCTGGATCAGCTGGGCTCGATGCCGAGACGTTGATAGCGGCATCGTCAAGCAGCAGACGCTCCTGGTGGTGCAGCGTGGCGTTGGCAAAGTAAAGCGTTGCTTCGATAATTTCTTGTGGCGTTAGCTGGGCATCTAGTGAGCCGCCACCTCGGGCAATGAAACCACGCGTATCTGCCATCAACTCAGTTGCTTGAATACTTAGTTGGGCATCAAAAAGGCGCGATTGGCGAATGTTGGCAGAGGCCTCAATTTGCCCATGGCCGGAAAGGCTGATGCCTTCCAGTTCAGAGTTCTCTTGTTCAGAACTCTCTCCTTCAGAACCCCGTTCTCCTATACCGGGCGAAAGATATCGATCCAGCATATCCAGGCGGGTGATATCGCCTTGCAAGGCGAGTGTCGCTGAGGTGGGAAGGTCGAGCTGATCCAGTCGCTGATTAGGAATTTGGGTCGCAAGGCGTAGCTCGGTATGCTCTGCGTAAGGGTGCGTGTCGGCTAGCTCAACATCGGCCAGCTGCGTTGAAAAATGCAGTTGATCGTTCTCAACCGACAAGCGCACTTGGCCCTCGCCCGTAGCCGTGTGGCGAGGCGGAGGGGTATCCGCCAGTATCCAGCGCGGCGAGTCAGTCGGCGCATGTAAACGTTGCACATCAATCGCTAAGCGTAGCAGGGGCGCGTTCAGTATAAGCTTGCTGCCGGGCTGTAATTCTCCTGCGGTGAGCTCCAGTGCTCCAGTTAGCGCCCCGCGCCCTTCAATGGTTAGCCAGGGCAGGGTGCCTAGGTAGGGCATAAAGACATTCCAGGCATCCGCCTGGGCATCCAACTGAAGCTGCGCTGAGAGCGCTGCTAGTAGGTTGGGGTTCAGCTCGCCGCTGGTAGCGTCGACAGGAGTTATCGAATTGAGCGTTGCATCAGCGTTAAGGTTAATATCACGCACTAAGGTCTCTTGATCACTCAAGCGAACTAAACGACCATTGGTAATGGCGAGGGAAACGTTAGGAATCGCTAGGGTGTCGCGACTTAGCGTGGTCTCCGTTACCTGCAGCTGGCCGTCAGCTTCAAGCGCGATGTCACCAACGGTCAGGCGGCGAATACCCTCGGCATCGAGTGTGTCGATATGCAGTTCGCCGCGTAATAGAGCCATTAGCGAGAGCGAAAGGGTGGCGCGTTCGGCTTCAATTGAGATGGGCAGTGCTTCATCTTCACGAGCGAGATAGAGTCCCTCTACTTCCCAGCGGCCTGGGTGGCGGCTAACGCCTTGCTCCCAGCGGATGTCGATGCCCTCGAATTGTGAAATGCGCTCGGGCAGCCACTGGCTGTTAAGCAGCCAATAGCTGCCCGCCACCCAGGTAAAGAGGATAAACAGTAGGCCAACCAACGCCCTTCGCAGCAGGCGAGGTAGGCGATTTTTACGAGTGTTCGCGTCTGACATAGTGGCTTCCCTAGCAGATAACTCCTGTTGGGGCGTGTTTTATGGCATTATGCGCGGCGTTGGGCAGTGACGGGTTTTCGATTTCAACGCTAGGCAGGCAACAAACGCCATGTTCAAGGATTTTTACGCGCAGCGCGGAGAGTATGTAGTGATCTCCGCAGAGCAGGCCAGTCGCTTCGCCAAAGGCGTGGCGGGTGACTACAACCCTATTCATAACCCGGATGCACGCCGTTTTTGTGTGCCCGGTGATCTACTGTTTGTACTGATACTCACAAAGTTTGGGTTGTCGCGGCAAATGGAATTTCGCTTCACCAACATGGTGGGCGCTGATACACCGCTTAAGTTTAGCGAAGCAGACAACGGTGCACTTCACGTCTGCGATAAGAGCGGCAAATGTTACTTACAGGTGGTGCGTAGTGGTGACATTACCCACGATCCTGCGGTGGTGGAAGCCTTTGCGCGTTGCTATGTCGCGTTTTCAGGCAAAAACTTTCCGCACTATCTCAAACCGCTGATGGAAGAGCACGGGGTCATGTTTAACCCCAAACGTCCACTGGTGATCTACGATAGCATGGGGTTTTCACTCGAGCGCTTGGATGGTTTTGCACCGGGCTTGACGCTGAACCACTCTTCGCTGGAGGTGCACGGTAAACGCGCCGATGCACTGCTGGAGTTCTCTATTGAGTCCGCCGGGGAGGCCGTAGGGGTGGGGTCCAAAAAGCTCGTAGTGAGCGGCCTTTGTGACTATGACGCCGATGAAATGGCCGCTATTGTAGAAGAGTTCTATCGTCTCAAGGCCGCTTACGAGACGGCCTCGACTTGAACACTGGTACTTAGCCTCTTGCGAGGCTAAGTACGGATAGGTTGCTTATTGGTCAGGCTTATCCTGCACCGTCAAGCCAACCGTGGTAATACGGCCACCGAGTGTTGCCAGTACAGTCAGCATGATGCCATCGAGCTGAAGTGAGTCGCCTATCTCCGGTTGGCTGGAGAGTGTATTGCGCAGCAGCGCATCAAGAGTCGTCTGGCCATCCTCTCCGTCGATCAACACGCCATACGAGTGGCGTAAATCGTCTATCCTGGTACTGCCCTTGAGCTTCAGCTCCTGATCGGGCAGCTCGTCACTGACCACGCCCACCGCATCTGAAAAGACACAGTCGATAAACGGCCTCGTCTCGGGACGCAGCACCACGAACAGGTGATCGCCAGCCATTAGCTCTGTCGAGCCTCGCGGGGGAATTACGTCCTTACCCCGGGTAATCATTGCGACGACCGTCGTATCGGGTAGTGCCATTTGTGAAAGCCGCCGACCCGCGGCGCGTGGATGGTCGCTCAGGGTATACTCCACGATATCGGCATCTACCTCTTCCAGTGCGGTAATCTCAAGGCTAGCTGCCGGTACCGCTGGCGGTTTTTCAGTCAATCCCAGCTTGCGGGCCACCACTGGCAGAGTGGTGCCCTGGATGGTTGCCGAGATCAGCACCACGAAAAACACCACATTGAAGATTAATTCTGCACCCTCCAGCCCAAACATCAGCGGAAAAATAGCCAGGATAATAGGGACGGAGCCACGTAGACCTACCCAGGCCACTAAACTGGCTTCACGGGCATTGAAGCCGAACAGTTTCATGACCGGCAACACGGCGATTGGCCGGGCAACCAAAATCAGTACCGCAGCAATCACCAGCCCTTCCAGCCATACATCCAGCAGAGACACCGGGTTTATCAGCAGCCCCAATACCACGAACATCACGATCTGGCTTAGCCAGGCGAGCCCATCATGAAACAGGAATGTGCTGCGCTGAAAGGCGATACGGTGGTTGCCAATGAACACCCCGGTCAGGAAAATGGCCAGGAATCCGCTCCCCCCTGCGTTGGCTGAGATACCAAAGGAAAGGAAGCCACACGCGGCCACCATTACCGGGTAAAGGCCCGAGGCCACCAGATGGATGCGGTTAATGATCTTGACCGATGCCCATCCTACGCCAAGCCCTACCAGGCCCCCTACGCCCATCTGCATGACGAAAAGCTCAAGCAGCCCCGTGCCTGGTTTCATGCCATTGACCAGCACTTCCAGCAACCCGACGGTAAGGAAAATAGCCATCGGGTCGTTTGAGGCGCTTTCGATCTCTAGCGTGGATTTCAGTTTTTTATTGATATGTATGCCGGCGTTTCTTAACAGCGAAAATACCGCTGCGGCATCTGTGGAGCCCACGATAGCCCCTAGTAGCAGGCCTTCCAGCAGCGGTAAGTCGAGAATGTAGGCGGCTGCCACGCCGGTGATTAGAGCCGTGATCAACACCCCGAAAGTGGCGAGCAGGGAGGCGGGTTTCCAGACTTTTCGAATCGATGAGGTAGGCGTTTGAAGCCCGCCGTCAAAGAGGATCATTGCCAGCGCCAGCGTGCCTAGGGCATGTGCCCCCGCTGGGTTGTCGAAGGCGATCCCTCCAATACCACTCTCACCGGCCAGCATGCCAATGACCAAGAACAGAACCAGGACAGGTAAGCCAAGGCGGGCAGATAATTTGCTCGATACAATGCCCACCAATATCAAAATCGCAGCAAGTAAAATGAGCTTGTCAACGGGAAACATAAACGGAGAACCCTTCTAAAAAGGTGCTGATAGTTTGAGTGGCAGCGTGTCTCTAAAGCGGTGCCACTAATGAATAACTGAACAACTACGTAGTTAGCTCTTTGCGAGGATAGGCGGTGCCCGACCAGGAGGAAGAAGGAGGGCACAGCCGCTGGTGTCGTTTGAAACGACACGGCCAAGAATTGCCTGGTGGGAGATAGCTGAATGCAGCGAGGCGAAAAAGCTAACGGGAGGGGGATCGTCGGCTGACCATTCGATGGCCTTCAAAAGCTCTTTATCTACCTGCCGCTTGGTGGCAGCGTTTCTTATTCGTAGCTTGGTGGGGAGTGGCGCGAAAGCGTAGTGACTCGAAAGACTTTTCAGGCTTTCATCGGTCTGTTGCAGCTCGGTGAAATGTGGCTTGTAAAACTGTTCGACGGCACCCGATAGCAAGACCAGAAAACAGCCCAAAAGCAGGATCTGGGATGCCCAGAGAGGCGCATGCCCGACGTTTTTACCATCACCATCCCTTTGCTGCATCGGGTCTTCCTTGAACAAGCCAGCTATGTATCTGTTATACCTTAGGTGGGGTTGGTTTGCATCAGCCCACCAGTGGCATGACATCCACTTCGACTTCCAGGCGGTGTTCGCCGCCCCCGTTCATGACGCCTTTTAGCGGGGCTACGTCGGCGTAATCTCGCCCCCAGGCCAGTACAGGGTGCTGTTCACTGGCCACGGTGCCATTGGTGGGGTCAAGCGCCAGCCACCCCCATTCGGGAATCCAGGTCGCCAACCATGCATGGGAAGCATCTGCGCCGATCAGGCGTGGCTGCCCGGGCGGGGGCTGGGTTTCCAAATAGCCACTGACATAGCGCGCAGCAAGACCTACCGAACGCAATGCACCAATCGCGAGATGAGCAAAATCCTGGCAGACACCACGCCGGTTGGCGAGTACTTCGCTTAGCGGCGTTGCGAGTGTGGTAAAGCTGGGGTCGTACTCGAAGGTTTGATGAATCAGTTCATTGAGCGCGAGAGTCGCCTCGACTATTGGCCTGCCTGGGGTAAAGCAGCTGTGGGCAAAGGTGGCCAGCTCATCATTACGGCGAATAAACGGTGAGTCGAGGCGGTAAAGTTGAATGTCAAAACTGTTGTTCTGGCTAAGCTGCTGAGCGACTTGTTCCCACGTCGTTGAGGTGGTGGGTAGCGCTGCTAAGGGGTGTGTACTCAACTGCGTTACCACCGTGACATCCAAGGTTTGATGAACTTCCTCCATGGCGAAATAGAGCACTCGATTGCCGAATACATCGCGGCGCTCCATCTGTACCTGCGGCGTGGGGCTGATCTGCAGTTCTGAGGCACCACAGTGCTGATGCGGCGTTTTACGTGGTAGCACCCGAGCTTCACTATGGCACAGCGTCACGGGGGCGCTGTAGTGGTAGCGGGTGGTATGGCGCAGCGTGTAGTTCATGCATCAGGCTCCATGCTGACTAACTGGCGTGGCCGCTCCACGTGGCTGAAATGACTCTGACTGATGGCTTCAGAAAGCGCGCTTAAGGGTTCAATTAAAGCATCCAGCAGTTGCTCTAAGGCATCCTGTGCCTCCGGTGTATCGGCTAGATGACTTAAGCGATCAATGTCGGCCAGGTGCAGTGCCGCATTGGCCTGAATTAATAGCCGCCGTTCGGCGTTACGGTAGGGCGATGAGCTGCCCGGCAGGCGATCCATCTGTCGTTCAATACGCTTGAGCATATAGCCCACCGAGCGAGGATTGGTTTCATCGAACAGCAGTAGATCGAGAATCGCCGCAGGGTGAAGCTCACTGCGGTAGCGGCGGCGATAGGCGGTAAAGTTATCGGTGGTGGCGAGCACGACTTCCCACAACGCCAGCCCCGGCGAGTGCGGCGCATTGAGGGTGAGCTTGAGCAGCGAGAGCAGTCCCAGTACGCGATCCAGGAAGCGACCAATATCCATAAACCGCCAGCCGTAGTGATGGGGCATGGTTTCGTTACACAGCCCGAAGAAGGCGGCTAGCTGAGCAGACAGCCCCTCGCAAGCGCGCCGTGCCGCGCTGGCCCCCAAGCTTGGGTTGAAGGTGGCCATGCGCTGACGCAGCTGGTGCACCACCCGCCAGGAGTCGTCGCCTAAATGGTCGCGCACGCTGCGTGCGTTGCGCATTAGCTGTGCAAAAAGGGGCTGTAAGGCCTGAGGGTCTACGTCATCAAACTGGGCCAGCAGCGCAGTGCGCTTTAGATCAAAGCCAATCAGCGGTGCCTGTAGACGCTGTTGGTCCTCTTCGTTTAGCGTAGTGATATCCAGTGCCAACAGAAGTTCATCGAGCAACTGATCGGCGATCTCATCCTGGTCGTACTCCATTAGCCTCATCAGCGCTTCACGCAGCAGTCGCGCGCGGGTGTCTAAGCGCTCGCCGTAGCGGCCTAACCAAAACAGGCTTTCGGCTACTCGGCTGGGTAGGTCGGTGCCGTCACGGGTGGCCACCACCGGGCCGCGGGCCTGGCGGAGCTGGCTGACATGGGGCTGGGGAGAGGCCGCCGTAACCCAGACATCTTTAACGATGGTGCTGCTTAAGGACGGCAAGCCAGGCTCGCCGACCCAGGCTAAACCACCGGGCATTACTTGGTACTCGCCAGCCGCACTATTTTTAGCAGCAGTGCTGCTTTTGGCAGTGGCATTGGGGGTGCGTGTTACAAAGCAGCGTAGGTTGAGCGTGGTGGGTTCCAGACGCTGTAGGTGGCTATCGAAAACCGGTGCGGTGGCTGGCTGCGTAGTGGCATCGACGTTAGGCAATAGCAGGGGCTCATCGAGCAGGTGCTCACACAGCATCGGTAAGTAGTCTGCTAACACCGGGGCTTCCAAAATGCCCACCCCCAAGGCGTTAGATAGCGCCACGCCGCCTGAGCGCATGGCCTGGAGTAGCCCGGGTACGCCCAGCTGCGAATCGCCGCGCAGTTCCAGCGGGTCGCAGTAAGCGTCGTCGCAGTGGCGCAGTACCACATCGACTGGCTGTAGACCGCCCAGGGTGCGCAGCCATACTTGGGTATCGCGTACGACTAAATCCTGGCCTTCTACCAGTGCAATATTGAGGTAATTGGCTAAATAGGCGTGCTCAAAATAGCGTGGGCTCCCCGGCCCCGGCGTTAATAAGATAAGCGTGGGGTTATCGCGATGCTGATAGGCCATGGCGATCAGCGTGCGGTGGTGTAGGTCAAGAAACCCCGCTAGCCGCTTTAAGGGCGCATTGCGATACATATCCGGCAGGGCGCGGGCCATCAGTATACGGTTTTCGAGCGCAAGCCCAGTACCGGATGGCGCCTGTAGGCGGTCTGCCATCACCCGCCACTGGCCCTGAGTATCCTGAATCACATCCACACCGTGGAAAATAACCGGCGCGCGGTCATTGGGCAGCGACTGGTGGCAGGGCAGTAATAAATGCGCTGAGGCAAGCAGCTCTTGGGTGGGGAGTAGTCCAGCCTCAAAGAGCGTTTTGGGCCCATAGATATCGTCGTAGAGGGCGCTCAGCAGACGACTGCGCTGGATTAGCCCCGCTTCTAATGCTTGCCACTGTGGTTCATCAATCACCCAGGGTAGCGGGTCGAGCCGCCACGAACGTCCCTGGGTTTCATCATGCATATTGAAAATTACGCCGTTTTCAGCCAGTAGGCGCTGAATCTCGTCATGCTGCTGGTGACGACCCGTCGGGCCCAGGCCCTCCAATGAGCCGAGTAAGCTCTGCCAGCCAGGGCGTAACTGCCCCTGGCCATCGAGCATGGCGTCGAACGTGCCGGGCTGTCCCTTGCCTAGCTGGTGTAAGTAATCCTCAACGAGCCCGTTAGCCACGGGCGCGAGAAGTGAGGGAGAGACAGGGGCCGTCATTATCCTTGTAATCCTAAGCAGTAGGAGACGGATTATCCTGCACTAGTCGCTAAGAGAAAAGCATTAGCTAGGCGTCCAGCGCAGGTCGAGGGTCTGCGGCAGTTCCAGGCTGGGGGTTTCCAGCTTGGGAACCTGATGGCCATGACTATGGCCGCTGTCACTAAAACGCCCCAGTCTTCGCGCTTCGGCTTCAAACGCATTGACCGGGAAGGTATCGAAATTACGCCCTGTGGGGTGTACTACGTAGTAAGTGCAGCCCGCCACTGAGCGCTGGTTCCAAGTGTCGATCACATCAAACACCAGCGGCGCGTGGATGGGAATCTGCGGATGCAGCGCCGAGGGCGGCTGCCAGGCGCGGTAACGCACCCCGGCCACAGCTTCGCCGTTTCTGCCGGTAGCTGAAAGGGGTACCCGGCGGCCGTTGCAGGTTACCACATAGCGGTCACCACTCATGCCGCTGACTTTGACTTCCAAACGCTCCACCGAAGAGTCTACGTAGCGGGCAGTGCCGCCAGCGGAGGCCTCTTCGCCTAGCACATGCCAGGGTTCGATGGCTTGGCGCAGCTCGATATCCAGCATGGGGGTGTGCAAGCGACCGTGCAGCGGGAAGCGGAACTCCAGAAAGGGGGCGAACCACTCTAGATCAAAATCGAAGCCGTGGTGGCGCAAGTCACCCAGCACGTCGTCAAGGTCGCTCCAGAGGTAGTGGGGAAGCATCCAGCGATCCTGCAAGGCGCTGCCCCAGCGCACCGGTTTGGCCCGGTAGGGCGTTTTCCAGCAGCGTGCTACCAAGGCGCGAATCAGCAGCATCTGCATCAGCCCCATACGGGCATGGGGCGGCATCTCAAAGCCGCGGAGTTCCAGTAAACCAAGGCGACCGCTGTCGCTATCCGGCGAATAGAGTTTGTCGATACAGAATTCGGCGCGATGGGTATTGCCGGTTAAGTCGGTGAGCAGGTGGCGCAATAAGCGATCGACCAGCCAGGGCTGCACCACTTCGCCTTCGGGCATTTGCTGTAGGGCGATCTCCAGCTCATAGAGGGCTTCATGGCGAGCTTCATCCACCCGCGGCGCCTGGCTGGTGGGGCCAATAAACAGGCCCGAAAACAGGTAAGAGAGACTCGGGTGGTGCTGCCAGTAGGTGACTAAACTGGCGAGCAGATCCGGACGACGCAAAAACGGTGAATCGTCAGGCGTCAACCCGCCCAGGGTGACATGGTTGCCACCGCCGGTACCGGTGTGGCGGCCATCGAGCATAAACTTTTCAGTGCCCAGGCGGGTTTCACGGGCTTCCGCATACAGCCGTTCGGTTTGTGCAACCAAGGTTTGCCAACTGGCCGCAGGCATAATATTCACTTCGATCACGCCTGGGTCGGGGGTGATCATAAAATTTTCCAGACGCGGATCCCGAGGGGGCGAGTAGCCCTCTATCATGACCGGGCAAGCGAGTTCCTTGGCGCACTCCTCAACGGTGCTAAGTAGATCCAGGTAGTGCTCTAAGCCGGTCAGCGGGGGCAGGAAAATATGTAGGCGACCATCCCGTGGCTCCACACATAGGCTGGTGTGAATAACATTACTTTCCCTATCGCTGTTTGCCTGGGGCTGCTGTTGAACGGATTCGCCCTCGGGGTGTGATGGGCTCGGGTGGCTTGAGCGCCCCAAGCGTTCGGCATCACTGATATGCAGCTGTTCGGCGTTGCGGCGGGCAACTTCACCGTGAATATCACCCAGTTCAGGCCGAGGAGCGAACAGCGATTCAGGCTGCGGCTGCTCCTCTGGGTCAGCCCAGGGAAGCGTTGAAAGGGGTAAGCGTAGGCCCATGGGCGAATCGCCGGGCACCAGAAATAAGTGGTCGCGCTTGAGCGGCCAGCGGCCGCTCTCCCAGCGGTGGGCTTGGCTGATCGAGTGGCGCAGCGGCAGGGCGTAGCCCACGACTTCGTCTAACCCCTGCTCCAATAAACGAGCTAAACGGTGGCGTTCGGCGTCATCTTTGAGATTGGCTTCCCGGGGATCCACATTGACCGGCAGCGACTGCTCTTTCCAAAGGTAGTAGTAGGCATCCTCAAACGCCGGAATCCAGTAGCGTTCGGCCACACCCAAGCGTTCGCTAAGGGCCTTGGTGAAGCGTCGCGCCATGGCATCATCAACGTCTACCTTGGGTGCGCCTTCCATACAAGCTAACCATTTTGGATCTCGCCATAGCGGCACGCCATCTTTCCGCCAATAGCAGGCCAGCGCCCAGCGCGGTAACGGTTCACCGGGGTACCATTTGCCCTGCTGTTGCTGAATAGCGCTGCCGGGCGCATAGGCGGCTTGCAGCCGGGTTAGCAGTGCCTCGGCGCGCTCGCGCTTGTGCTCACCTAACGCTTCGGTATTCCACTGAGGGCTCTCCATATCATCGACGGATACAAACGTTGGTTCGCCCCCCATAGTAAGGCGTACGTCCTGCTGCAAGAGTTCAGCGTCCACTTGGTCGCCCAACGCGCAGATACGCCGCCACTGTTCATCGCTATAGGGTTTGGTGACCCTTGGGTCTTCATGGATGCGCTCGACCTCCATGGTCACATCAAAGGTGACTTCGCACTTATCCGAGAACCCGGTGATGGCCGCAGCGCTACCCGTCGTCGGAGTGGCGGCGAGCGGAATGTGTCCTTCGCCAGCGAACAGGCCTGAGGTGGGGTCAAGGCCTACCCAGCCAGCGCCGGGCAGGAAAACTTCTGTCCAGGCGTGCAGGTCAGTGAAGTCCACCTCGCTGCCGCTGGGTCCATCCAACGCTTTGACATCGGGTTTAAGCTGAATGAGGTAACCGGACACAAAACGAGCGGCGAGGCCCAGATGGCGGAAAATTTGCACCAGCAGCCAGGCACTGTCGCGGCAGGAGCCGCTGGCGAGTGTCAGCGTCTCTTCGCAGCTCTGAACACCGGGCTCCAGGCGTACTAGGTAGCCGATTTCATCCTGTAGTCGCTGATTAAGCGCAACCAGAAAATCGACGGTGGTAGTCGGTTCGCGGGGAACGGCTTTGAGCCACTCCATCAGCCGCGGCCCTGACTCGGTTATTTCAAGATAAGGGCTTAGTTCTTGGCGCAGCGCTTCCGGGTAAGCAAAGGGAATCGTTTGCGCAATATCGTCCAAAAAGAAATCGAACGGGTTGATCACCGTCATCGGAGCGATTAGCTCGACGGCAATGGTTAACTCTTGGCGCGGTTCAGGGAACACCACACGGGCATTGAAGTTGCCAAACGGATCCTGTTGCCAGTTTAAAAAGTGGTCATCGCCGGAGAGTTTGAGCGAGTACGACTCAATGTGAGTGCGGCAATGGGGCGCCGGGCGCAGCCGAATAACATGGGGCGAAAGACGCACCGGGCGGTCAAAGTGGTAAGTCGTACGATGATACAAGGCAACGCGAATGGTCATGAGCCACCCTCAAAAGAACCGTTATTAACCGGCTGGTCGGTTGGGTTAAGGAATAACCGAACGTTTCGCAAGTATCGTTCCACTTTTACTTTTTTGCAGCCGCTATCTTAACTAAGACGTTTAACTAAAGTGGAAATCGCGTTATGCACCAACTTGATGCCACTTGCGCGCACCAAGATAGGGCGTAAAGGCGTTTTAATTTCCTCGTGCTCTCTGTCAAGCGGCGTTTAAGTAAGTGAACGTTGAAATATCGCAAAAGATGGTACGCATTTTGCTCTCATTTGTTTGATTGTTTTGCACGCGGCAGGCCTACACTGAGCATTGAGGAAGTTGCCGCTTCCACCCCCGCGCCAGGAGAGCGCCCATGAGCCAAGTGAATTGGAATAACTATGCGTGTCGTGATTACTACGATGAGCTGATGGCCGCACCCGGTCAGCCACGGGAGTCAGCGGGTGAATTGTGCAACATGTTGGCAAGGTTTAGTGCCGAGGAGTTAGCGGAGCGAAAAACCGCAGCGGAGATCGCTATTCGTACCATGGGGATTACCTTCACCGTCTACTCTGAAGGCGCGATGATTGACCGTGCCTGGCCCTTTGATATTGTGCCGCGAATCATTCCCGCCATAAAACCGAGGCAGGCCTTAAGCAGCGCGTGCAGGCACTGAATCTATTTATCGATGACCTTTACCATGATCAAAAAGTCATTAAGGACAAAGTACTGCCCGCCGAGGTGCTGGCACAATCGGTTAATTTCCGCCCCCAGTGTGTTGGCATTAACCCTCCTCACGGTGTATGGGCTCATGTATGTGGCTCTGACCTGGTGCGCGATGGCGACGGGACGCTCTACGTGCTGGAGGATAACTTACGCATTCCTTCCGGTGTCTCCTACATGCTGGAAAACCGCAATGTCACCAAGCGGGTACTGCCGGAGCTGTTCGCCTCAGGCAAGATTTTGCCCGTTGATGACTATGTGGCTCAGCTTTACGACATGCTGGCGGCGATGTCGCCAAGGCCAGGTGATGACCCCCAGGTAGTGGTACTGACCCCCGGGATCTACAACTCTGCCTATTTTGAGCACGCCTATCTTGCCCAGCAAATGGGCGTCGAGCTGGTGCAGGGAAGTGATCTACTCGTTGATGACGATGATGTGGTGTACATGCGCACCGTGGAAGGGCTACGCCGGGTCGATGTTATTTACCGCCGTGTAGACGATGAGTTTCTCGACCCGGAAGCATTTAACCCGGAATCCATGCTGGGGGTGGCGGGCCTAATGCGCGCCTGGCGGGCGGGGAAAGTAGCACTTGCCAATGCTCCGGGGGCCGGCGTGGCGGACGATAAGGTCGTTTACGCCTTTGTTCCCGCGTTGATTCGCTACTACCTCGATCAAGAGCCGCTGATCCCCAACGTGCCCAGCTACCTGTGTATGTTCGAGGACGATCGCCGCTATGTACTCGACCACCTGGATGAATTGGTAGTGAAACCGGCCAATGAGTCGGGGGGCTACGGCATGCTCATTGGCCCACGCTCAACCAAAGAGACCCGCGAAGAGTTTGCCCGCTTGATTAAGGCGAACCCGCGCAACTATATGGCTCAACCGACCCTGGCACTGTCGACCACGCCTACGCTGGCGAATGGATTACCGCAGCCGCGCCATGTGGATTTGCGCCCCTTCATTCTTTCGGGGCCAGAAATCCATGTCACCACCGGTGGACTAACCCGCGTGGCATTGATAGAGGGTTCGTTGGTGGTGAACTCTTCTCAAGGTGGCGGCAGTAAAGACACCTGGATTGTAGAAACCGACGATAAGGCGGCAGCGGCCGCGGTGAAAGGAGCCTAACGCCATGCTGTCACGCGTTGCAGAGAACCTCTACTGGATGGCGCGCTATATTGAACGTGCGGAAGACACTGCCCGTTTGCTGAGTGTCAATAGCCACCTTATGCTCGATTTGCCGGGTCGCTTACCGCTCGGTTGGGCACCCCTTATCGAAATGACCGGCAGTCTGGAAGCCTTTACCGCACGCCATAAAGACTTTGATGAACGCAATGTGGTGCACTTTTTATGCGCTGATACTGACAATGATATTTCGATTATCTCTGCGCTTGCCAGTGCCCGTGAGAACCTCAGAACCACTCGGGATGTGGTGCCCCGGGAGATTTGGGAAGAGGTTAACCAGCTCTATCTGAGCGTGGCTGATCATGCCGAAAACGGTGTTAGTCCACGCCGTCGCGATAGCTTTCTCAAAAGCGTCATCCGTAGCTGCCAGGCGTTGACGGGCCTGATTGAAGGCACGTTAAGCCATGGCCCTGCGCGTACCTTTATTGAGCTGGGGCGTCAGTTAGAGCGGGCCGATATGACTACTCGCATCGTGGATGTGCGCTCTGCCAGCCTGCTGCCGCAAAACCCTGAAGAGCTACTGCCGTTTGAAAACCTGCAGTGGATGAGCGTACTCAAATCGCTCACCGCCTACCAAATGTACCGTCAGCAGGTACGCTTACGCGTTCGGGGCCCGGATGTGCTGCGCTTTTTGCTGCAAGATCCTAATCTGCCACGCTCCATTGCCTGCAGCTTGGAGACGCTGGGCCATGAGCTGACGCTACTGCCAAGACAGGATCGACCGGCAGCGACCGTTTCACTGGTGCGCGCCGATGTGGTGGATGCCGATATTCAAGCGCTGGCCCACTCACCCAGCAAGCTGCACCTGTTTATCGACGAACTGCAGATCGGCTTTGCCGCTATCCACGATACTCTTAGCGCAACCTACTTTGTGAATGACGACAGCGTGCCCCGCGTCACCCAAAACCAGAGTCAGAGCCAGAGTCAAAGCCACGCAGGGGATAACGATAACGACTAACCAGTGGGGGAGTCGCGCTCTAGCGGGCTGGCGGCCTGCACGATTCGATGCAGGTACGCCAGCTTCTCGCGCACCGCTGGGGCAAGCACTCCTGGGGCCAAATCGAGCAGGCCCATATCCCGGTTGAGCTCATTCACTGCCATCCCTACCTGATGAAAGGCAATCAGCATGCTCTCCAGACTGCCGTCGTACTCAACGGGGGTAATGCCCATGTGCAGTGCGGTATCCAGCACGGCGACTATATCCAAGTAGTAGGCAAATGTTTCAGCAAAATCTTCCCAGGGGTGCATGGTGGCGTAAGCAGAGATGAAGCGATTAGGCCAGTCGCTGGGCGCCCCCTGCTGGTAGTAGCGCTCTAACGCTTCGGCATAGGTTGGCCGGTGGTGATTGCCAAATACCGCACGGCAATTTTCTTCATCGCGATCCTTAACCAATACATCCCAATAGTAGTGGCCGATTTCATGGCGGAAATGACCAATTAATGTGCGATGGGATTCGTTCATGTCGACCCGCAAACGCTCGCGTTCAACGTCGTCGGCTTCTTTGATGTTGATGGTGATATGCCCTGCTGCATGGCCGGTATACACCTTCTCTGGCTTGGCGGTGGAACGCCATAAGCCCTGGTCGGGGAGGGCATCAGCCATAAATGAGAAGCTTAACGGCACAGCAATGTCGTCGTCTTTGGTACCGTGGGGAAGTTTAAGTAGATCCAGAGTATGAAAAAGGCGCCGTTTAGCAGCCTCTAGTGCCGCCCAACGCTCACGGTGGCCTGCAATATTGAGGTCGGGTATTACTTCGTTGTAACGACAGCAGTCGCAGAGCGTGTCCGCTTGGCCGTGTTCCATCACCACCAGCCGATTACATACGTTTTCAACAGCGTAGTTGTGGCACTTCATTAGCGCTGTATCGCAACCCGGGTGGGTACAGCGATAGCCGCCGTTATCCAAGGGCTCAATGGCCACGATATTGCTACAAGCAGGGCACCAGCCTACTTCTGACTGACAGGCAAGGCAGTGGGTGTTTTCGTAGAACAGCGGATTGCCACAGCGGCAGTGAAAGGTCTGCATAGATAATTCCCTGTGTTTAAACACGCGCTTTCGCCGTGGGCGATCCGCAAGCCTGCGGCACACTGATTAGCCGAAGCATAGCCAGCGTGGTGCCACAATGGAAAGGCTAATTGACGTCCTGGCGTAGATTTTGTTTACTCATGAGATACTTGGTTGACGTTAACGTCAACTTGCTGCTATACCCTGTGTACTTGCCTTACCGCGATGCGTTTTAAAAACAGCTTTTTTAATACTCGCACCCATAACAACCACAACCATAAATAGGAGCAACGCTATGTCCGTTCGCGAAATTCCCATGTATATCGATGGCCAGCCCGTGCAGTCACAGAGCCAGGAGTGGCGCGACGTGGTCAACCCCGCGACGCAAGAAGTAGTGGCTCGAGTGCCGTTCTGTACCGCTGACGAAGTAGAACGCGCTATCAGTAGTGCCAAAGAGGCGTTCAAGGAGTGGCGTAAAGTGCCGCTGGGGAAACGCATGCGCATCATGCTCAAGCTGCAGGCGCTGATTCGCGACAATACCGCTGAACTGGCGGCACTTATCACCGAGGAGCATGGTAAAACCCTGCCCGATGCGGAAGGCGAAGTGGGTCGTGGTCTGGAAGTGGTAGAGCACGCTTGTTCGATTACTTCGTTGCAGTTGGGTGAATTAGCCGAAAACGCTGCCAACGAGGTAGACGTTTACACCATGCACCAGCCGCTGGGGGTGGGGGCTGGGATTACCGCCTTTAACTTCCCGATTATGTTGCCCTGCTTTATGTTCCCGCTGGCGATTGCCACCGGAAATACCTTTGTGCTTAAGCCCTCCGAACAGGATCCCAGCTCCACCATGCGCTTAGTGGAGCTAGCCCATGAAGCGGGTATCCCAGCGGGCGTGCTCAACGTAGTGCACGGTGGCCCGGACGTGGCCAATCAAATTGCCGATCATCAGGATATCAAAGCGCTCTCGTTCATCGGCTCTACCCATGTGGGGTCGCTGCTGTATAACCGTGCAGCAGCGGCGGGCAAGCGCATGCAGGCGATGATGGGCGCCAAGAATCACTGTGTGGTTATGCCTGATGCTAACCGTAGTCAAGCGATCAACAACCTGCTGGGCTCAGCTTTTGGCGCTGCGGGCCAACGCTGCATGGCGAACTCGGTAGTGGTGCTTGTCGGCGAGGCACGCGAGTGGCTAAGCGATATAGTAGATGCGGCGCGAGCAATGAAAGTAGGCCCAGGCACTCAGCTTGATGCGGACTTGGGCCCGCTGGTGTCACCTGCTGCCCGTGATCGTGTACTACGTTTAATCGATGCAGGGGAGAAAGAGGGCGCCAAACTGATGGTTGATGGTCGCAAGGTTCAGGTAGAGGGTTACCCCAACGGTAACTTCGTGGGGCCGACCCTGTTTGCCGATGTAACCGCCGATATGACCATTTATCGCGAAGAGATTTTTGGCCCCGTGCTGTGTGTGGTCAGTGTTGAAACCCTGGATGAGGCGATTGCCTTTATCAATGCCAATCCCAACGGCAACGGTACCTCCATCTTTACTAACTCAGGCTGGGTAGCGCGCCGGTTTGAAACCGATATCGATGTTGGACAAATTGGTATTAACGTGCCAATCCCCGTACCGGTCGCTTACTTTAGTTTCACCGGGTCAAGGGCTTCAAAGCTGGGCGATTTAGGGCCCAATGGTAAGCAGGCGATTGCATTCTGGACACAAACAAAAACCGTAACGGCACGTTGGTTTGAACCCGAGAATGTTTCCAGCGGTATTAATAGCACGATTTCGCTGGGTTAAAAAAGTGGCGCTAACTGGCTCCGCTTAAGCGGGGCCAGTTGCTAACGAGGTCGGTTAACCGCTTGGCAGATCAAGCCAGGTGGCTGGCTTAAAAGTTGTCAAACAGCGGAAGGCTCTCTTCAAGCAGCTGTTCAATGGGGCCGAGCTGGCTTTCATGCAATACTAACAGCGACTCCTTACCCATAAAGTGTTCAGCAGGGGGGACGAGCAGAGCAAACTCACCCTCTTCAAGGTGAAACTCATGTATTTCGCGCATTCCCAGCGGAGTTACACACTGCGTGCAGCGGTAGGTGTCATCTTCGCCATAAATCAGCCGATGGTACATTTTAAACAGCGTATATAGTGCCAAACCACCCTCAAAGGCTGGCCAGCGCGCAGGGGTCTCGCGAATATCGTTGGTAAGGTCTTGCCCTTCGGCTTCGGCGTCTGCAATTGCATTGGCAAGCGGGGCGGCAAGAATGGCGCTGTTGTCGGCAGGTAACGGTGTGTTGTGCTTAGAAGCGTGTTCAAAATCTTGTACAGCGCGCTTAAAGTCAGGAACGCCATCAAGAGTATAGTCGACATGCTGGAGGTCTTCGGGCTCACAGCCGCCATTTTCCCAGCCATGAATGACGCGAAGTGTCATTTGACCCCGTGTCATTGGGCGGGCAAGCAGCATATGTAGCATTATACGAATGTGCAGCTGACGCTCATCGGTATCATTTTCAAATGCTCGGTAAGGGTCAGTAAACAGCTCGTTTAGACGACCGGGGGTATGTTCCTTGGCTTCGTTATGGCTCATGACAGTGTCCCTTTGAACGAACTGTTTATTAAGAGTAGCGCATGTTTTTTTGTCACAGAACGAATCTTCAGTATGGCGAGTAGGGCGGCTGAATAAAAGCCTCTTAATTCAGCTTTTTGTTACACAACCGCTAAGCCGTTTTTATGAGATGGCTAAACTTAACAAGAAAGAGGTGAGCATGTCTTCATCATTAAGTCGTTTTAACGTGCCTGAAACATTGGATGACCTGCCTGACGATATTCGCAATACCATTTTGACCGTTCAGGGTAAAGCGGGTTTTGTGCCCAATGTCTTTCTGATGTTGGCCCATCGCCCTGCTGAATTTCGTGCTTTTTTTGCCTATCACGATGCGTTGATGGAGCGCGAATCAGATACCCTCACCAAAGCCGAAAAAGAGATGATTGTAGTGGCTACCAGCGCACGTAATCGCTGCCTATATTGTGTGGTTGCTCACGGGGCACTGGTGCGCATTTACAGTAAAGACCCGCTACTCGCTGACCAAGTGGCGATCAACCATCGGGTGGCGCCGATTAGCGAGCGCCACCGGGTGATGCTCGATTTCGCCATGCACTGTGCCATCGATGTGGGTGAAATGACTGATGAATGGCTTGCCCGCCTGCTGGAAGTAGGCTTTAGTCAAGAGGATTGCTGGGATATAGGCGCGATCGCGGCGTTTTTTGGCTTGTCGAATCGGTTGGTTACCCTGGCAGGTACGCCACCCAATGAGGAGTTCTACCTGATGGGGCGAGTGCCTCGCTAAGAGGCGACCAGCGCACCTTAACTTTACTAAGCTATGATTTTGATTGAGAATAGTTCTTGAGACAGCGCTTCGAACAGTACCCAAAAACGTACTTAGAAAAAGCGCTTAGCAAAACACCTACATTCACTGTCGCCAGGGGAGCCCTGCATAAAAGGGCTGAGATGCGGCTACGCAGACCCTGGAACCTGATCCGGTTCGTACCGGCGGAGGAAGTGCGACATGCTTTACCTAACGTTAGCCGTGCTTGGTGCGGCGCTGTGCTGCTTTGCTTACTTAGGCCTCCGGGCTCGCTGGGTGAATGGCCCACTTGATGACTATGTCACCGCCCGTAACTCGCAAACGGCATCTACCCTGGGGCTCTCCTTCCTTGCCTCCGGCATGGGCGCATGGATTCTCTTTGCTCCTCCTGAAATCGGCGCCTTTGTTGGCCCGCTGGCCCTGGCAGGCTATGCATTAGGCTCTGCGCTGCCGTTTATCGTCTTGGGGCTGTATGGGCCGAAGATTCGCCGGGCGCTGCCCGAGGGGCGCAGCATCGCCGAGTTTGCCGAAGCGTGCTATGGCCCTGGTGTAAGGCGCTGGGTAACGCTGGTATCAATCGCCTATATGGCGTGCTTTTTAGCTGCCGAGCTAACCGCTATTGGCGCCATTACCGCGCTGCTTTCCGATGTGCCCCCCGCACTGGTGATTATTGGCGTGGCGCTTACCACGCTCATCTATACTGCGGCAGGTGGTCTACGGGCCAGCCTTGCCACTGACCGTTGGCAGGCGTGGTTGTTACTGGTACTGCTGTGTGTGGTCGGTGGCATGGCCCTATGGCGGCTTCCCACTATTCCCAACGAGGCTGCGCTTCCTGCCATTCCCATCACCAGTGCGCTCAGCGTAGCGTTAACGCTAGTGATCGCGGTTACCGCGGCCAATCTCTTCCATCAAGGCTATTGGCAGCGCGTGTGGGCCGCTCAAGACGATCAAAGCCTGGGGCGCGGGGCATGGTTAGGTGGCGCAATGACGGTAGTCGTCGTCATGGTGATTGGTGGTCTGGGTGTATTGGCCGCGATAAGTGGTGTGCCATTAGGCGAGCCGCCGATGCCATTTTTTGCCCTGTTAAGTGATGCTCCTGTTTGGCTGACGCTACCCGCCTTGGTATTAGCGGTGACCTTGGTGGCCTCCAGTGTTGATACGCTGCAAAATGGTATTGCCTCGTTGGTGGTCGCGCGCAGCGAGCAGCAGGGCGTATCACTGGTGGCTGCCCGCTGGGTGACAGTGGTAGTAATGGTACCGGTGGTATTAATTGCCTTGCAGGGGTTGTCAGTACTGCGTCTGTTTTTGATTGCCGACCTGCTGTGTGCTGCCATTGTGGTACCTGTGCTGTTGGGCCTGTGGCAACGAATGACGCCACTGGCCGCCATTGTAGGTGGCATCGCGGGGCTGCTGGGTGCCATTCTCCCAGGGTGGTTAAGCCAAGGAAGCTTGGTCGCCGGGATGGTGGCCGCCAGTTTTCCGGGCAGTGTCCCTACCTTGGGGCCATTCGTCGGGGCGTTAATCGCCTCAACGCTGGTGAGTGTGCTGTTAGCCTACTTAACGCTAGCTATTCGCAAGGACATCCATGATTCGAACTCTTCTGACTACCCCTGAAGGTGAGACCCACGAGGGGGATGAAAGCCTGTTGGCTGTCTGGCAGGCGACGCCTGGCAGCCATATCTGGATCGATATGCAGGGCGAGTCCCAACAAAGCGAGCGGGCGATTTTAGAGGCGTTTGAGTTTCACCCCATGGCGATTCAAGATGCCCACAAAGAGCGCCATCCGCCAAAAATTGAAGAGTTTGATAATCACACCTTGATTATTTATCGTGGCATCTCCTCCTTTGATGCCGAACTAAACTATCTGCCTCAACAGGTCTGTTTCTTTGTGGGGGAGCGATTTCTGGTCACCCTCCATCCCGGCCAAGCGCTCTCCATAGAACGGCTATTCAACGAGCACGGTAAAGCCTTGCTGGCCCATTCGCCGGAACATGTCGCGCTGCGGGTGATGTATATTTCTGCGGGCTTTTATATCGATAGCCTGCTTGAGTTCGAAACGGCGTTAAGCGATCTGGAAGACGAACTGCTGGAAAATGGTAATGATGTGCTAATGCGCAAGATCATCACTTACCGTTCCCGGCTGGTTAAAATGCGCCGCATCTTTAGCTACCACCAGGGGATTACCCAAGAACTCACCGCTTATGACTATGAGCATTTACCGCGGGAAGAGAGCGAAACCCTGCACGCCATCAACGATGTAGCGGATCGCTTCGAACGCCTCTACACATTGACCCAAATGTACTACGACATTTGCGGTGACCTAATCGATGGCTATATCTCTATTTCCTCCCACCAGCTAAATATCACCATGCGGGTGCTCACGGTGATTACCGCGATTTTTGTGCCGCTCACGTTTATTGCCGGGATTTACGGTATGAACTTCGAAAATATGCCCGAGCTGCGTTATCAGTATGGCTACTTTTTTGTCTGGGGAGCCATGTTGGGTATTGCGGGTGTCATGATTTGGCTATTTAAGCGCAAGCATTGGTTTTAAGGACAGGTTTTAAGGACAGGTTTTAAGGACGGGGTTTAGTCTCCCCATAGAACGACTCCAGGAAACAAAAAGTTGACCCATGCATAGGTGGTCGGTGGCTGAGTGTGGCATCCTCTCCAGCGACCAAGACTATAAGGCATAAAGCCGTCGACTAGCGTTTTCACTGGGAGTTGTTCCATGACGATTATGATTATCGGGCTGCTGATTTTTTTAGGCAGCCACTCTGTACGTATCTTTGCTGAAAACTGGCGTCAGCAGCAGATTGCGAAACATGGCGAAACCACTTGGAAAGTCGCCTATTCGGCGGTATCCATCGTTGGCCTGGCCATTGCTATATACGGTTTTGGCCAGATGCGCCTTGATCCCATCTATATCTGGTACCCGCCAATGGGAATGCGCCATGCGGTGGCGCTGCTGATGGTGCCGGCCTTTATTATGCTGGTGGCGGCATACATTCCGCATAACGCGATTAAGGCCAAACTTGGCCATCCGATGATGCTGGCGGTGAAAGTCTGGGCTTTTGCTCACCTGCTGGCCAACGGTCGCTTGGGTGATATTATCTTTTTTGCTGCCTTTCTTATCTGGGCTATCCTGGCGTTCAAAGCCGCCAAAAAACGTGGCCGTCTTGCACCGCCCGCGCCCGTCAGCACCCATAAAATGGCCACCATTGTTACCGTACTCGTCGGCTTGGTAGCGTATGTGGTGTTTGCCTTTTACTTGCACACAGTACTGATTGGCGTCCCTGTTTTTAGCTAATCTATTTTTAGCAGTTTGACGTTAGCCCAACCTAGGAGTCACTCCATGGCCGAGACAACACACACGGTGCCCACCACAATGGCTGCTATGCTTTTGATCGGACATGGCGGTATCGAAAAGCTGGAATACCATCAGGATGTCGCCACGCCGCAGCCCAAGGCGGGCGAAGTGCTGGTGCAGGTGACCGCCACGGCGAAGAACAACACTGATCGCAAAGCGCGTGAAGGGCTGTACCCTACCAAGGACAAAGGCGATGTCACGTCCTTTGCCATGGGAGGTACGCCAACCTTAACTTTCCCGCGTATTCAAGGCGCCGACGTCGCTGGCCGCATAGTGGCGGTGGGAGAGGGCGTTGACGCTGAGCGCATTGGTCAGCGAGGTTTGCTGGATTTTAATATTTACGCCGATGAACGCCGTGATATTAATCTAACCCCGGATTACTATGGCCATGGAGCCGACGGCGGCTTTGCTGAGTATATCGCTGTGCCTGCTGATCAGTTTTATCACGTGCCCAACCCCGAGCTTCACGACGCTGAATTGGCCTCAATGGGCATGTGCTCTTATCAAACGGCTTACCACATGATGACTGCCGCCAAGGTGAGTGCTGGCGAGCGTGTGCTGGTCAGTGGTGCTAGTGGCGGTGTGGGCACCGCGCTCATTCAGCTCTGCCGTATTGTGGGAGCGGTTCCGTATGCCGTTAGCCAGTTAGATAAAGCCGAGGCGCTCAAAGCACTAGGCGCAGAAGCGGTCATTGATCGTGGCGACCTACCGACGTTTGTTGACCGGGTGCTGGAAACCACTGGCGGCAAACCAATCGATGCGGTGATGGACTTAGTCGGCGGTGAGATGACCAACCTGTTTATTGACACCATGATTGTCGATATGCAGGGGCGTAAGAGCTACCCCCGTCTCTCCATTGCTGGTGCCAGCGGTGGCAACCTTAGCGAAATGATGTGGACCCGCGTGTACCTTTACCAAGTACAGATATTTGGCGTTTCCCATGGCACCCGCGAAGAGGCCGAACAGCTGGTGGCGTGGATTCGCAGTGGGGAATTAAAGCCGGTACTTCACGCCGCTTTTAAGCTTTCTGACCTGCATGCCGCCGAGCGCTATTTTGTTAACCGGGGCAGCAATTATCTGGGCAAAATTGTGCTTGTTCCTGATGCTCAGTGGGCATCTCACGGTGCGCCGTTCGCCCTTGAAAATCCTTCTTCTGCCGTTTAGGAGCGCCGCTAGTGCATAACCTTCATACCATCCAGCTAATGGACACTCATGCCGGTGGTGACGTTAGCCGTATCGTCACAGGGGGGATTGATATTCTGCCTGGCGCCACCGTTCGCGAGCAGATGGAGTACCTGCGTGATGACGCCGACGGTTTGCGCCGCCTGCTGCTCGAAGAGCCCTACGGCATTCCGGAAATGTCGGTCGACTTGTTGGTGCCGGCCACTCACCCTGAGGCGGTGGCGGGTTACATCATTATGGAAGTGATGGGGTACCCTATTTACTCTGGCTCCAACACGCTGTGTACCGCCACGGCCGTGCTGGAGAGCGGCATTGTGCCCAAGCAGGAAGGCATACAGCGCTTTAAGCTTGAAGCGCCGGCGGGGCTAGTGCAAATCGAAGCGAAGGTACATAACGGTGTGGTGGAGTCGGTTACTTGTGGCGGCCTTCCCAGCTATATCGATACCTATCGCGATACGATTCAAGTGCCGGGGATTGGCGAAGTCACCTATTCGATCGCCTATAGCGGTGGCTTTTACGCCTTGGTCGATGCAACCGAGCTGGGCTTTAAGTTGGTGCGTGATGAGGAGCGCGCACTTTCAGAGTGTGCCTACAAAATTGTTGAGGCAATAAAAGCGCAGCGGGGCTTTTCTCACTACACTCTGGGCGATGTGGGGCCTCTGCCATTTTTGCACTTTATGGGGCCTGAAGAGGAGATAGGGGAGGGGTATACACGTTCACGGTCAACGACCTACGTTCATCCAGGCGTTATTTGCCGCAGCACAACGGGCACCGGCACCTCGGCACGTCTAGCGCTAATGAACTACGAAGGGCGTTTGAATGTAGGTGATAAGCTAGAGACGGTGTCACTGCGTGAGACGGGGTTTATCGGCACCTTCATTGGCACCCATCAGGAAGGGGCTTACCAGGTAGTGGAAAATACCATTACTGGCCGCAGCTATGTATTGGCCCACTCGGATATTGTGATTAACTGTGATGACCCGATGGTCGCGTGTGGCGAGCTACACCATATCTTGCGCGACCGTCACTCGCCGGAAGCCCTGCCTTTAGAAACATAGCCGTTAGAAACATAGCCTTCGGCTATTAAGCGTTCCCATACCGGGGTCTTTTCGGCCTCGGTCATGCTGCCCCAAACCGCAATTTCATCCAGCGTGCGACCACACCCTTCGCACACCGATGTTGTTGGTTCAATCTGACAGATTTGTATGCAGGGCGAAAGGGGGCGCTGAGCAGGAGGTGCGGCGTCTTTAGTCATTAAGATGCCGAGACCTTACCGCGCAGCGATTTAATTTTGCCCTTACGGGTTTTGTGATCGACGCGGCGTCGCTGTGAACCTTTGGTGGGCTTAGTGGCACGGCGTGCTTTTTGCTGCTTGGTGGCACTCTGTATCAGTTCTTTTAAGCGTGCCAACGCATCCTCTTTATTCAGCTCAAGCTTACGATGGCTCTGGGCTTTAATAATCACCACGCCCTCTTTACTGATGCGCTGATCGGACAGCGCCATTAAGCGCTCTTTGTACAGCGGTGGCAGTGTTGAGCTAAGAATATCGAAGCGCAGATGTACCGCTGAAGCGACTTTATTGACGTTCTGGCCGCCCGCGCCTTGGGCGCGAATCTGGCTAATATCAATCTCCCAATCAGCCAGGGTAACATTGCTAGAAATGGTGAGCATTAATGGCCCCTGTGTTACTCGTGAACCCATAAGGCTAGCACAATTGACACACCTGAGACGAAGGAGGGCTTTCAGCACTTGTGGGAGAGAGTTTCAGCTCGCGAATGTGTGGGCTACCAGCCTGATGAGACTATGGGGCGCTTGCAGCCCTGATGTTTAGCCCACGTTTTAGCGCGCCCGGTTAGCCAGCTAGATTGTTGACTGGCTGACCATTAATGTAGGCCAGCAGGTTACTAAACGCATCGCCAAAGTAGAGCTCGTAGCTATCCTTTTCCACATAGCCAAGGTGTGGTGTGGCGACCAGATTGGACAGTCCCAGCAGTGAGTTTTCGAATACAGGTTCTGCATCGAATACGTCTACCGCAGCTTGACCGGGTCGCCCGGCTTTTAGTGCTCTTTCCAGCGCCCCAGGTGCCACTAGCTGAGAACGGCTGGTATTCACCAACAGAGATGTGGGCTTCATCTGGTCGAGGGTTTCAGCGTTGACGATACCGCGAGTATCGTCGTTTAACCGAAGGTGTAGGCTGAGTACATCCGCACGCTGGAACAAATCGGCCTGATTTTTGGCTACCTCTAGTCCAGCATCTGAAGCGCGCTGGCGGGTACCTTCTCTTCCCCACACCAAAACGTTCATTTCAAATGCCTGGCCATAGCGCGCGACTAAGCTGCCGATTTTGCCATAGCCAAAAATGCCTAGGGTGCGGCCTTTAAGGCCCGTGCCTAAGGTACGCTGCCAACGGCCCGCTTTCAGGTTCTCGACCTCTGCGGGTATATGGCGCATCGCGGCAAGCACCAAGCCCCAGGTTAGTTCTGCCGCAGCATAGGGCGAGCCAGTTCCCGTCATGACAGTGATGCCATGACGGCGGCAAGCCTCCATATCCACGTGCGCTGCACCGCCACCCGTTTGGCTAATGACTTTCAGGTTGGGCAAGCGTTCAAGCAGGGCGGCCGTGATAGGCGTGCGTTCACGGATGAGTACCAACGCCTCGGCATCCTGAAAGCGCGCGCTCAATGCATCCAGGTCAGTAAGCGTATCGTGATAAACCGTTACCTCTTGGCCTTCTAGCTGCTTGAAAGCGTCTAAACTGCGCACACAGTCCTGATAATCATCAGCAATGACAATTTTCATTGAATCGGTTCCTTGTTGGGCAGCATATGTTTGTAAAACGCGTCTATGCTGGCAATGCTGTTGTAAAGTGATAGCTGTTATAGGTTGATAATACGCCTAAACCCATTACTCAGGAGTCAAAAATGAGCAACTACCTATTGGATGATTCCCCACTAAGCCCAGGGGTTATTTATCGGTTGCTGTCGGGCACTGTTTGCCCCCGGCCTATTGCCTGGGTGTCTACCCAGAATAAGCAAGGAAATACCAATTTGGCGCCATTTTCCTTTTTTAACGTGGTCAGCGTGAATCCACCGGTGCTGGCGTTTTCTCCACTGCTGAATGGTAGCGGCGAACTTAAAGATACCGTGCGCAATTTAAAAGAAGTACCTGAATGTGTCGTACATGTGGGTAGTGAAGGGTTGATAGAAGCGCTCAATACCACTAGCGCCAGCTTGCCGCCAGGAGAGGATGAGTTTGCGCTGGCCGACCTTGAAAAAGCTGAGATGCCTGGGGTCAGCGTGCCACGCATTGCCAACGCTCCCGTGGCGTTTGGTTGCAAACTATTCGATATGATTAGCTTTGGTGACCAGCCGCTAGCAGGTACTTTGGTGCTGGCTCAGGTTGTCTCCATCCATATTGACGATTCGCTGTGGGATGGTCGCCATGTAGATATGGATCGACTCAAACCTGTTGGTCGGCTTGCAGGCAGTGATTACATCCGTATCAGTGACCGTTTCGCCATCGAAAGACCTGCTTAAAAGCATAATTTTGCGCTAATGGCGGGTGTGATATCAACTGTTACAATCTAAGTAATATTTGTTACTTAGCAACCGACGATAATTAATCTTTAGTCGTATATCCTCCCGCCGATAGAGATAAGAACTGGTTGGTGATTTCGAACGCGTGCGGTGTTAACCATTGCACGTATTCGATATTGCCATTTATGTAGTGGGGAAGTGATCTAGCCAGCAAGGAGCAGATCAATGCAACGATTGGGAATCGGGTTGTTAATAAAAGCCTTGTCACAAAAGGTCTTATTAAGAAAATACTTATTGAATATAGCATTAGCAGTGGGAATGTTTGTTCCACTTCTTGCGCAGGCAGAACTGAGTTTCGGTATTGTTGCTCCTTCCAGCGGTGGGGCCGCACCGCTAGGATTGGGTATGCAAAAAGGTATCGAGACCTACTTTGCCGAAGTCAACGAGGCAGGCGGGGTTAATGGTGAAACCCTGGCGTTAATTGCCCGGGATGATCAGTACAAACCGCTGCAGGCCGCCAGTAATACCCGACAGTTGATTCAAGAGGATGAAGTGCTCGCGGCGATCGGAAATGTCGGCACTCCGACGGCCACCGTTACTATTCCCATCTTTAACGAATATGAAACGCTGCTGTATGGCGCTTTTACTGGCGCGGGTGTGCTGCGCAAGACGCCGCCTGACCGCTACGTGATTAACTACCGGGCAAGCTATGTACAAGAAACCGCCGCCATGGTGGACGGGCTGTTGGAGGCAGGTGTTTTGCCCGAGGAGATCGCCTTCTTTACGCAGAACGATAGCTTTGGCGATGCAGGATACAATGGCGCCACCCAGGCATTAACTGCCCATGGCGTCGACAATATCGCGGCACTGGCTCATGGCCGCTTTACTCGCGGTACACGTAATATTCACCAGGGCTTAGCGACCATTCTGGAAGCGCCGGTAACACCACGCGCCGTTATCATCGTCGGTACTTACGGCCCTGCAGCGGACTTCATTCGCGAAGCGAAAAATGACCTACCTGATACGCTATTTCTGAACGTTTCTTTTGTGGGCAGCCAAGCACTTATGGATGAACTTGGCGATCTGGCGGAAGGTGTCATTATTACCCAAGTCGTCCCCCCGCTAAATGCCGACCTGCCCGCCGTTGAGGCCTACCGCAAAGCGTTGGAAACCCATGCCCGTGGTAGTGAACCTGACTTTATTTCCCTGGAAGGTTATTTGGCGGCAAAACTCTTTGTTGAGGGCGTAAGAGCGGCCGGTGCTAACCCTGACCGTGAGGCGATTGTGGATGGTCTGCTTGGGTTGGGCTCGGTTGATATTGGTTTGGAAGAGCCGTTGAGCTTGGGGCCAAATGACCATCAAGCCAGTGATGCGGTATGGCCAACCATTATTAAAAACGGCCGTTTCGAGTCGGTGGAATGGGCAAGCCTGTTGCCCTAAAGCTTACGTTACCTGTCTGTCCCCTGACACAAGTGAAAACAGATAATGAAAAAAACCTTAAGTATTCGAGCGATGTTGATCAGCCTGTTCTTAGCCGCAGTGCTAGGCGCTGTGGTGCTGGCGGCAACCGGTTGGACGACCAACCAACGGCTAATCGACTCACAGCGTTATATTACCAATGAAGTATTGCCGCTTCAGGATGCCAGCATGGGCATGGTGCTTACCATGGGGGCATTTGGTCAACGCCATGCGGATTTGCTTGCCGCAGAAAGCGTGACTGATCTAGATGAGACCACCTCTCAAGCGGCACTGGATGAGCGTTTTAATGATGCACGGCAAGGCCTCCATGGGGTTGATCAAGCGCAAGGGTTGAGTGAGCTGGATAGCCACTATCAAGCATTGCTGGAAGGAGATACGGCGCTGGAAGCCGTACGCCGCGAAGAGCTGAGCCTACAAACCCAGATGGCTGAGCGCATCAGTGCAATGCAAGCGCTTATTTCTCAAGTAATACTAAGTGCCGAAGATATTGCCGGGCGGACGGCGCTAGCACAGGTTCGCAGTGACCGTGAACAGCGCGAGTTAGTGGAAGCCTGGCGCGAAGATGGCATGACCACGTTACCGACCCAATTGCTCGACAATATGTTTACCGCGCAAGCGGACATCGGACGCCTGAGCGGCAATGCGCGCATGGCATTAGCGCAGCTGTCAGATCTTGGCCGCCAGATGATGCAAACGACTAGCGTCGATGCGCTGGTCAATTTGCGTCACAATGAAATTGCCCAGCAGGTGGGTCTAGCTCGCCAATCACTGGCGGCGATCGCCGACGCGCCTAGCACCGAAGTAGACCAGCGCGCGCAAATCAGTGATCTAGACGATGTCATCGTAGAGCTGGATGGGTTGATGGTATCCGATGACAACGCTGTCTATGAGCTGCGTTTACAGCAGTTAGAGTTAAACGCCCAGGTGCAAGCGGCGCTCACTAATGTTGCCCAAGCCATGGCGCAGATGCGCACGGCGCTGAGCGACGTGGAGGCATTTACCGTGGCTCAGGCGGACAGCGCCGCGACCCAGGCCGAAGCATTAGCCAACGCCGGGCGTTCACTGCTGATTATGGTTACTCTGGCGGTCATCGCGCTGCTTGCCATCTTTGGCTGGCGTACCATGGTGCGTGTATTGGGCCCGCTAGTGGCGATGCGCCAGCAAATGGAAAACATCAGCGGAGCCGCAGGGGAAAACGCTGACCTTTCTAAGCGACTAGAGCTTAAGCGCAATGATGAAGTGGGCCAAACTGCCCAAGCGTTTAACAACATGATGAATACTTTTGAAGGCATGGTGGCACAAATTCGTGAAAGTGCCGAAGCCATCGCGGCCAGCAGCCGCCAAATTGCCGCCGGTAATGAAAACCTCTCCCAGCGTACTGACCAGCAGGCAGCATCGTTGGCGGAAACGGCTTCAAGCCTCGAACAGATCACGGCCACGGTGAAACAGACCGCTGATTACGCTGACCAAGCCAAAGACGCTAGCGGTAATGTTGATCAGCGCGCCCGTGCCGCTGGTGAGGTATCAACGCGCACCACGGCGGCAATGGGTGATATCCGCGAGGCGAGCGAAAAGATTACCTCGATCATCAAAGCCATTGACGATATCGCTTTTCAAACCAACTTGCTGGCGCTCAACGCTTCTGTTGAAGCGGCGCGAGCGGGTGAGCAGGGCCGTGGGTTTGCCGTAGTGGCCCAAGAAGTGCGCAAATTAGCGGGACGTAGCGCCGATGAAGCGGCCCAAATTCGTCATTTGGTAGACGACAGTGTCGCCAAGGTAAGCGAGGGTGAGCAACTGGTAAACGCCTCAAGCAAACACCTGCAGGAAATCATTGATAGCCTGGGAGAGGTGACGCGCTATGTTACCGAGATTGCTGGGGCGACCCATGAGCAATCTGCTGGTATTGATCAGATCAACCAGGCAATTTCGCAGCTGGATCAGGTGACACACCAGAACGCCCGCTTGGTGCAAGAAGCGACGACTGCCAGCCATACGCTGGATGATCGTGCCGGTGATATGCATTCACTGGTAGGGCGCTTTCGGGTCGGCGACGCGGCAGGGCAACGGCATCTAGCGCTTCCGCAGCAGGAGAAAGTGACTCAGTAGTAAGCAATTACTACCTATTGTCGGAAAGCGCTTGCTAGTCTCATCTAACACGCCCTGCGTGTGCTCAAACACTCGATCAATAACCATAAGATAACCAAGAGGAGCACTGAGATGAGCAGCAAGCGCATTTTAATGATCACCGGCGATTTCACTGAAGATTATGAAACCATGGTGCCATTTCAGGCACTTATGGCAGTCGGCCATCGTGTCGATGCAGTTTGCCCCGGGAAAGCCTCGGGCGATACTGTGGCGACGGCGATTCATGACTTCGAAGGCGATCAAACCTATTCCGAAAAGCCCGGCCACCGTTTTGCCCTGAATGCCGATTTTGCCAGCATTAATCCCGCCGATTACGATGCCTTGGTAGTGCCTGGTGGACGTGCACCTGAATATCTTCGTTTGAACAAAGAGGTGCTAACCATGGTTCAGCACTTTTTTGAGACCAATAAACCCGTGGCGGCGATTTGCCACGGCGCTCAGCTATTAGCCGCTGCAAAAGTACTGGAAGGGAAGCAGTGCTCCGCTTACCCGGCCTGCCAGCCGGAAGTAGAGCTTGCGGGTGGCCACTTTGCCAACCTGGAAGTGACCGATGCGGTAACCGATGGCAACCTGGTCACCGCCCCCGCATGGCCTGCCCACCCAGCCTGGCTGGCGCAGTTTATGGCGCTACTGAATAAGTGAGCTTGGCCCACTAACCTAACGAAATTTGCGCCCAGCACCCGCTGGGCGCTCTTGTTTGCTGTGCCAATAATTGCCGCTATGCTCTAATCAGAGGATTCCTGATAATGCGTGTGGTTACGAACACCCCGAGAGACAGCCTATGTGTAAACTGTTTATTCAAGCCGACCCAGAGCTGTGGCGCAGTGCGACACACTCGCTGCGTATCGATGGCATGGTTACCAGCGTGCGAATGGAAAATTACTTCTGGCACATTCTCGAAGAGATTGCCCAGCGTGATGGAATGAACACGGCCCAAATGATTACTCGGCTTTATCATGAATCTATCGATGCCGGGCACGATTTGGGTAACTTTACCTCGTTTTTACGCGTTTGCGCTCTGCGTTATCAGGCGCTTCAATTGACGGGTGATATTCCTACCCAGCATCAAGTGCCTATCGCCACCCTGGATGCTGAGCAAATTTTAGCTCGCGAGGGCGGCAATAGACGTGATCCATTGCATTGACGGGAGTGAGTAAGGCGTTATTGAAGCGGTCACTCAAGTCGCGCTTCCAGCGCCGTTAAAAATTTTTCAATACGCGCTGCGTTGGTGCCCACGTCGCTGGCACCCAGACGTGATGCCGAGCGCATATCCACCTGTACTCCGTTCTCAAGCTCGGTTAGGCGAATGACCACATCATCCTCAAAGCCAAACCAGCGCGTGGTCGCGGTGGCTTCTATGTGGTTGTCGGTAATTCGTGCGATCCGCCAGCCAGCCTCTTCGGCCTCAGCTTGTGCGGCAGCGAGTACCATTTGTGGGGCCTCGTCCAAGACCAGCGGCTTGATATAAGGGTAGGCTGCTTGCTGCTGCTGAGCGGTGGCATCGCCCGGGTAGTCAACCGCGTTAGGCGCCGCTTCTCGTGCGTCAGCTAACGCTTCAAAGACAGGAGGGTTCTGCGTATCGGTGGTGATGTCGTGAATCGCGGGCACTTGTTGAGCGCGTTGCCAATGCTGCCAGGGTACGTAAAGCAGTACAGCAGCGGCGACGATAACCAGCGTGGCTATTAAGGCGGGCCTAGAGCGACGAGCCAGCAGACTAAACAGTAGCGTGACAATACTGACCGCGACTGCTCCTCCAGCGGCATAAACGCCGTTACGGAGTAAGTTGAACGCCTCGCCTAGGCTGATAAATTCGCCCCGATAAGCAGGCCCGGAACCCGCCATCATTAGGGCCGCCACCGCTAGCAGCAAAATGGCTAAGCCAGCCAGCACGTTTGGCCAACGGCCTCCACGAGGGCGTACCGTTGTTAGTCGCGTTACCATGTTCTCTCCTTATCACAGCGTATTTCGCTATTCTTAGCATGGATGCTTCTTAACACAGAGACTTCTTAGCACAAACACTGGGTCAATGGGCAATGTGAACGTGTTAAACCCTGACGATAGGATATATATGACCGATAACGTAGCCGCTCTTCGCCAGCTATTGCTCAGCGCACCACGTGACGCCCTGCCAATGACATATCAGCAGGTGGCTAGCGCGCTAGCGCTCACACCGCCGCGGACTATCGCTCAAGTCACTCAGGCGTTAGAGCAGTTAATGCGCGAAGATGCCGCACAGCAGAAGCCTTTCATCGCAGCACTGGTGGTCAGCCGGCGAGGCGGTGGTTTACCTGCGGCTGGCTTTTTTGAACTAGCCGTCACCTTAGGCCGCTTTCCTGCGGATACCGCACAGCACGAGGCCGCTTATCGCGCTGAGTTTCAGGGTGCCCTTGACGAGCGTGAGAACGCAGATAAAAACGCTCAGCCTTAAGTTTCGCCACGCTGGCTAGGCGTTTTTCGCAGTGGGTCAAGCAACGGGCCAAGCCCATTATGATCAATTTCGTGCATCAGATGCAGCAGTTGGCCAATTTCCCCGGAGGGAAACCCCTCCCGAGCGAACCAGTTTAAATAAGGGCCGGGAAGGTCAGCGATAAGCCGACCCTCATACTTGCCAAAGGGCATGGTACGCGTCACTAGCTTTTCCAGATCCTCTGGTTTCATGCATTTACTCCTTTGATATGTAACGAAACGTTTTAGGCGCCATTATCAGGCCGCTGGGCGATTTCGCCAATCAGTTGGGCCAGCGCCCGGGCGGGTTCGCTCAAATGGCCGCTACTGGGGTGAATTAGCCCGACATCACGGTGAAAGGTGCGTTCACCTAAATCAATCGCACGCACTTCCGCTGGCCAGCGTTGCTGCGCAATCGCTTGGGGCACCAGAGCAACGCCTACCCCTTTGGCGACCAGTTTAACGATGGCCTCCAGTTCATCCACTTCGCATACTTCACGTACATTGCAGTGATTGTCGCGTAGAAAGCGTTCGACCTGCCGTCCCCCAAAGGAAGCACGGTCGTAGCGGACAAACGGCTGGCGGGCGATCAGCTCCTGCCAGTGATCGCCCTCAATATGGCGCGGCACGATTAAACGAAATGGCTCGTGGGCAAGGGGCGTCCAGCGTAAATCGCTGTGCAGTGAAAAGGGCGGGCGAATAATCACCGCCATATCCAGTTCCCCAGCGTCGACTTGATTCACCAGCTCCATGGAGAGCCCAGGCACCACGCGGGTGCGGCATTCGCTATAGGCGTGATGAAAGCGCGCCAGCGCATCGGGCAGTAGCGAGCGCTGTATGGACGCGATGGCCCCAATGTTGACCCGTTGAGTGGTGGCTTGGCCTGCAGTCGTCGCACCCAGCGTGCTGTAGAGGGTGAGCAGTGCATGAGCTTGCTTTAACGTTTCCTGCCCACGCTGCGTCAAGATGGCGGCACGCCCTTTACGCTCAAACAGTGGGATACCCAACTCTTCCTCGAGGCGTTTCATTTGTGCGCTTACCGCCGCTTGAGTCAGGCCAATTTTATTGCCCGCTGCGGCAAAGGTGCCTTCCTGTGCTACCGCAATCAGCGTTTTTAGCTCACGGATCATTGATCAATCCTTTTTGTGAATCAGCTAAATAGTTATTGATTTTATTTTCCCATGAGCGGCCCTAGGATTAATACAGCGGGGCTGCATAAAGTGCCCGCTAACCCTCATAAAACCCAATAATGTGGAGAATGACCATGAGCCTTTCACCCTTCCATCTGGCGATTCCCGTTTACGATGTGGCGCTGGCGCGAGCGTTTTATAATGATGTGTTTGGCCTGGAAGAGGGGCGTTCCAGCGAGCAGTGGGTCGACTTTAATTTCTTTGGCCACCAACTGGTCATTCATGAGCAGCCCAAAACGCCGGGGCAAGAGAGCGCCCACACTAATCCGGTAGATGGGCACAACGTCCCGGTGCCGCACTTTGGCGTAATATTAGCGTGGGACGAGTGGGAAGCCCTGGCCGAGCGCTTGAAATCGCGCGATACGCAGTTTGTGATCGAGCCGTATATTCGCTTTAAAGGCGAAGTAGGTGAGCAGGCCACCATGTTTCTGCTCGACCCCTGCGGAAATGCCCTGGAGTTCAAGGCGTTTAAAGATATGAGTCAGGTGTTTGCTAAATAAGCCCTGCATTAAATCTCGTTTTAAGCGCGTAACGCTTGCTCCTGGCGGCGATGCTGAAGCGGGGGCTCGCCAAAGTAGCGCTTATAGTCACGGCTAAACTGAGGCACGCTGCGGTAACCCACCGCCGCAGCGGCCTGATTAACGTTGTGATTATCCTGCAGCAGCAACTGCTGCGCTTTGATTAGGCGCAACCGCTTTAAGTACTGAGCCGGTGATGAGCGGGTAATTTGCTTAAAGTGCTGGTGAAAAGTCGAGGGGCTCATATGGGCCTGTGCTGCCAACTGCTCCACGCTAAAGTCGTCGGCAAAATGGGTGTGGAGCTTAGACAGCACCTGCACAATACGTGAGTAATTACCGTGCCCTAATACCAACGCCCGTAAAGCAGGCCCCTGTTCTCCCTTCAGCGCTTCAAACACCACGTCACGAATGCGGGCGTTGCCCATGGCGCTGCACTCTACCGCTACGTTTAGCGTGCGCGCCAAGCGCAATACGGCGTCCTGCATGCCCTCTGTCATGGCCACCGAGGCCATTGGCAGCGGTGCCTGGGCGTGATGACCGGTATCGCCCATAGCTGTCACCATCTCGCTTAATAGTGCCGGATCCAGGCGCACCGATATACCCAGCAAAGGGGCTTCCGGCGAGCCGTAGGTTTCGCACTCAAAGGGCAGTGGCAACGTTTGGACTAAGTAGTGGCCGGGGTCGTAATAGATTTCGCGATCACCCAGATAACCCATTTTACGCCCCTGGGCAATGATGGTCAGGCTTGGCTCATAGATCAGCGGTGTGCGAATCTGGTGGCGGCTTAAACAGAGTAACGACACGCCGGGCAGTGATGTGCTATTGATTCCGTCGCTTTTAACCAGTGGTGCGATAACGGCAGCCAGCGTATTGCCAGCCTGAGCGGTGGAGGTCATGAGGATTTCTCTTAGGTTTCTAGTGGAATTTGCATAATCATAATGATTTATGCCAATTTTTTGTTATTTTATTACGTGTTATCGGAGTATTTGGCAAAAATGACGTAGCTTCGTTCATCGCTATCATCACTGATTAGGCGAATACTATCGGCATACCTCGCATGCGGGGAAATGTCTGCTGATTTATATGGCAGTCTTTTGCTGATAAGGAGTTTCACCGATGAGCCAAGCATTATCCTACGCCGCATTCGCTGCCGATAAGCCCTTAGCACCGTTTACTTTTGATCGTCGCCAGCCGCGCCCCGATGACGTCGCCATCGAAATTCTCTACTGTGGTGTCTGCCACAGCGATCTGCATTTTGCTCGCAATGACTGGGGCATGAGCCAGTATCCCGTTGTACCTGGCCATGAGATTGTCGGACGCGTGACCTCTGTGGGCGATAAAGTATCGCGTTTTAAAGCCGGTGACCTGGTGGGTGTCGGTTGCATGGTCGATTCATGCCGTACCTGTGCTGCCTGTAAGGACGGCGTAGAGCAGTACTGCCTGGAAGGCTTCACCATGACCTACGGCAGCGAAGACCGCCAGGATGGCACCCTAACCCAGGGTGGCTACTCCGATTCCATCGTGGTGAGCGAGCACTTCGTGCTACAGATGCCTGATGGTATTGATCTGGCCTCAGCGGCGCCGATTCTATGCGCCGGTGTAACGACTTACTCACCGCTCAAGCATCACGGCGTGGGCAAAGGCCATAAAGTCGGTGTGATCGGTATGGGTGGCTTAGGCCACATGGGCGTTAAATTGGCCAAAGCGTTGGGCGCTGAAGTCACGGTGTTCACCCGTTCCGACGCCAAGGTTGAAGAAGCGAAGCGTAACGGTGCAGACCACGTGGTGGTTTCCAGCGACCAGGCACAAATGGATGCCGTGGCTGAAACCTTTGATTTCATGCTCGACACTGTACCTGTCCAACACGATCTAAACCCCTACCTAACGTCGTTGAAGTATGACGGTACCCATATCATTGTCGGCTTGTTAGAGCCTATTGAGCCTGCTATTGAAGCGTTCAATTTGGTCTTTAAGCGTCGTGTGGTTGCCGGTTCACTAATTGGTGGCATTGCGGAGACTGAAGAGCTGCTCAAGCTGTGCGCCGATCAGGGCATTACCTGTGATATCGAGATGCTCGATATCAATAACATTAACGAAGGTTTTGAGCGCATGGAAAAAGGCGATGTGCGCTATCGTTTCGTGATTGATATGGCCACGCTAAAAAACAGTGCAGCCTAAATAACGGATTGTCTAGCTGCCTATCTATCCACTCAGGTAGGTAGCTAGCTGGAGCAAAACAAAACGGCCCGAGTCCTGCAGAGGACTCGGGCCGTTTTTCTAGCTAGCCACTTTAGCGCCTGAGGCGTTTCAACTTCGTGGTTGGCGTGTGACTCTTGCTGCCACCACGCCGGGCAAGAGCATCAAGCCTGCTAACAGCCAAGCTGGCCAGCTACCCAAGCGGGTGAAAGGCGTTAGACCCTCCATGGCGTAAAACTCACCGGTGAGCGTGGTTGTCTCAAACTGCGGCGCGCGTTCAACAATGCGCCCACTGGAATCGATAATAGCGGTAATGCCATTGCTGGTGGCGCGGATCACATAGCGTCCATTCTCTAGCGCGCGTAGGCGTGCCATCTGCAGATGCTGGTGGGGGCCAATTGAGGCGCCAAACCAGGTGTCGTTAGACACCGTCATGATGACACCGCTGTCTTGGGCTCGGCGGGCGACTAGCTGTGGGTAGATGATCTCATAGCAAATAGCGTTACCAATATGAATCCCGGTGGCCTGCATCGGTGTTTGCTCATGCTCACCTTTGGTAAAGGTCGACATGGGCAGGTCAAAAAAATCAATCGCCCCGCGGAGTACACTCTCCAGCGGCAGGTACTCACCAAAAGGCACCAGGTGTTCTTTCTGGTAGCTGCCCTCTACGTCGCCGACGCCAATCACGCTATTGAAGTAACGCTCCTGCTCGTCGCGCTGAACGATGCCGGTGAGCAGAGCGACGTCGGGCGGTAGGTTCGCTTGCACCCGCTCCAGCACCGGGCGAGCCTGGGTCTCCATCATTGGCAGCGCGGTTTCTGGCCAGATGATCAGGTCAACCTCATCGGCGACTTCGCGGGTGAGGTTGCTATAGGTATTCGCCGCCGTGCGCTGCCCTTCGGGCGTCCACTTCAGCAACTGCGGCAGGTTGCCCTGTAGCAGTGCCACGCGCGTGGGCTCGTCCACAGGCGTGGTCCACTGATGGGGGAGTGCCAAGGGAATTAGCCAAATAGCCGCCAGTGGCGCAAGTGTCCACCACTGACGGCGCAGCAGTAGTTCAGCGCCAAGCGCACCGCTAAGTGCGACCAGCAGCGAGAGCAGGTAGACGCCGCCAACGGGTGCCCAGGCAGCCAGCGGCGAGTCGACGTAGCCAGAGCCCAGCAACAGCCAGGGAAAGCCGGTAAACAAGTAGGTGCGTAGCACCTCGCCCAGTACCCAGGCGCCAGCAAAGCTGATAAACGCAAGCCGGGCGGAGGTGAAGCGCCGGTAGAGCCAGAAAGTGCCGGCAAAAAACAGCGCCAGAATCGTCACAAACAGCGCTGTTAGGAAAACAGCTAGCGGTACACCGGTGTAGCCATAGTCGTGGATAGAGACATACACCCAAGAGGTGCCGCTGGCGAACAGTGCCACACCGTATAACCAGCCCTTCAGGGCCGCCTGGGCGGGGGTTAAAGTGTGCAGGCCCACATAGAGTAAGCCAATGGCCACCGGGCCAAGCCACCAAAGCTCAAAAGGGGAAGCCGTTAGGGTGGTGAAACCGCCCGCCACCAGGGCGGCAAGCAGCTGTAACAAAAACGCGGGGGGTAAACCCATAGCGATAACCTATCTACGGTAAAGTGCGAGGGAGTGGAGAGAAAACAGCGCGACAACAAGCGCCTAGGCTGGCTTGTTCTCCTGGTCATCATCCTCTTCGTCATCGCGGCGGGTGTCGCGATAGGCTTCGAGTAGACGGATGCGTCGGGTGTCGGCATTGAGAATCACAAACCGCCAGCCGCCCAGAATGGTGTGTTCACCGCGCCGCGGTAGATGGCCAAACTGCTGCATTACCAGGCCGCCAACGGTATCGAACTCATCGTCAGAGAACTCGGTGTCAAAGCGTTCGTTGAAATCTTCGATGGGGGTCAGTGCGCGAATGGCGTAGCGGCCATTCTCTATTTCGCGGATATCGTCCTCTTCATCGGTATCGTGCTCATCTTCGATGTCGCCAACGATCTGCTCAAGAATATCTTCGATGGTGATAATGCCCGCGGTGCCGCCGTATTCATCCACCACCACTGCCATGTGATTGTGGGTATCCCGAAACTCTTTGAGTAGGCTGTTTAGCCGTTTTGATTCAGGGATAAACATCGCGGGGCGCAAAATGTCATCTAACTTGAACGCATCACGCTGGGCCTGTGTCTGGGAGAGCAGGGGGAGTAAATCTTTTACCAGCAGAATGCCTTTTACATCGTCCAGATTTTCGCCAATCACCGGGTAGCGGGAGTGGCCGGTTTCCTGAATCAGTGGTAGGTAGCCGTCGCTGGTTTGATCCAGAGCGATGGCTGAGACCTGGGAGCGAGGTATTAGCACTTCACGAACCTGCTGATCGCTGATATCAAGCGCCCCTTCGATGATCATAATGGCGTCTTGATCCAGCTTTAATTTCCCTGCGGTATGGCGTAAAAACGTCATCAGCTCATCGCGTGAGCTGGGTTCGTCATTGTCTCCGGAAAGGGCGCCAAAGAGTTTCTCGAGCCAGGATTTTTGATTGGGGTTGCTCGATCGGTCTTCGCTCATGCGTCAATTCTCTCGTTTGCGGGCAGACAGTTGCTATCTCGTTGACGACATCGTTATATAAACCATGTCGTCAGGTAGCTGTTTTATCACTGAAACGGGGGATAGTACCAGATTAGTTGTTACGTGATTTAACGCACTCACCGCTAAATAATAAAGAGGTAAGGGGCTAAGCGTGTTCCCTATTGAGCGGGGGGGCTGTCAGCATACGGATCAGGAATGCTTAGCTCGGCTAACAGCTCGCGCTCAAACTGCTCCATTTCCTCGGCCTCGTGATCATCAATATGATCGTAGCCCATTAAATGCAAGATGCCATGCACGACCATATGGGCGTAGTGGTGCTCGATCGACTTGTTTTGCTCGTTGGCTTCTTTGGCCACCACGGCATGGCAAATCACCAGGTCGCCGAGTAACGGTAAATCCACACCTGGCGGGCTCTCAAAAGGGAATGACAGCACGTTGGTGGTTTTGTCTTTGCCGCGGTAATCACGGTTGAGCGTTTGGCTTTCAAGCTCATCCACAAAGCGAATAGTCACTTCAAGACGCTGATCGTCAGGGTGGTGGGCAAACACACAGCCCACCCATTGGGTGAGCTGTGGCAGGCTGGGTAGCAGTGGTTCGTCAATCGCCGCCTGACGATCAACGATGACTTCAATGGCCTCGCTCATCGCGAACTATCCCATGCGTCTTCGCGTGCCTGCATACGTGCGTCACGCTCTTGCTGGCGTGCCTCGCGGCGAGCACGCTCTTCCACTTCCTGCTGGGATTCGAACATATCGTAGGCTTCGATAATGCGCTGTACCAGCGGGTGGCGTACCACATCCTTGGCGGCAAAGTGGGTGACGCCGATGCCTTGAGTGTCTTTCAACACGTCGAGCACCTGAATCAGCCCTGAACGCTGGCCTTTGGGGAGATCGACCTGGGTCACGTCGCCGGTAATCACGGCGGTGGAGCCAAAGCCAATCCGGGTCAGGAACATTTTCATCTGCTCCGGGGTGGTGTTCTGGCTCTCATCCAGAATGATGTAGGAGTTATTGAGTGTGCGGCCACGCATATAGGCCAGCGGGGCAATCTCAATCACCTGACGCTCAATCAGTTTTGCCACCTGCTCGAAGCCAATCATTTCATACAGGGCATCGTAAAGGGGCCGCAGGTAGGGATCGATTTTCTGGGCCAGGTCGCCGGGCAAGAAGCCAAGTTTTTCACCCGCTTCCACCGCCGGGCGCACGAGCAGGATGCGGCGTACTTCCTGTTGGTTGAGTGCCTCAACCGCGGCGGCAACAGCGAGGTAGGTTTTACCGGTACCCGCAGGGCCAATGCCGAAATTGATATCGTGTTCGCGGATACTGGATACGTAGCGCTGCTGGTTGAGCCCGCGCGGTTTGATCATGGTGCGTGGGGTGCGCATGATCACTTCATCGCTGCTGCCGACGCCGTCAGCTTCCTCTTCCAGCGCTTCAAGCCCAGACTCTTGCAGGAACAGGTGCACAGTGTCGGCCTCAAGTTCGCTCGCCGCTGTTTCGCGATAGAGGTGTTCCAACACGTTCGCCGCTGCTTTGATGCGGTTGGCTGGGCCCGCCAGTTGGAACACATTGCCCCGGTTGCGCAGCGTCACATCTAGGCGGCTTTCAATCAGCTTCAAATGCTCGTCCTGCTGGCCGCAAAGGCTAGCAAGGCGCTGCGGATCATTGGGTTCAAGGCTTAAGGTGATGATGCGATTGGCCTGAGGTGTTGGCTGGCTCAAGAGTGGGAAACCCCTCGTTAGTGTGTGTATCGTTCAGCTTACTGCCCCGCCAGAAGCGGGGCAATGATCTGTGATAAGTGAACGATCAATAGCGCTCGGGTGAGGCAAGCTCACCGCGTAGCGAATTGGGAAATGCCTCGGTGATCTCTACATCGACAAAGTAGCCGATTAGTTCGGTGGGGTTGGCAGCGCGGAAGTTAACCACTCGGTTATTCTCGGTACGCCCTGAGAGCTGGCCGGGGTCGCGGGGCGAAAAGCCGTTAACCAGTACACGCTGTGTGCTGCCGACCATGCGGCGGCTAATTTGCGCGGTTTGCTGAATGATCCGCTCCTGCAGAATCGCCAGACGCTGCTTTTTGACACTCTCCGGTGTTTCATCCGGCAGGCCAGAAGCAGGTGTGCCGGGGCGTGCGGAGTAAACGAAGCTGAACGAATGATCGAAGCCGATTTGATGAATTAAATTCATCGTCGCTTCAAAATCTTCTTCTGTTTCGCCAGGGAAGCCGATGATGAAGTCAGAAGAGAAGCTGATGTCCGGGCGGTTGGCGCGGATGCGCTCCATCTTTTCAATGTATTCGGCCGCCGTATGCCCGCGCTTCATGGCAGTAAGAATACGGTCTGAACCCGACTGTACCGGCAGGTGAAGGTGGCTCACCAGCTCAGGGATATCGGCAAAGGCGTCAACTAGGCTGTCGGTAAACTCCACCGGGTGTGAGGTGGTAAAGCGGATGCGGTCAATGCCCTCAACCGCCGCAACGCAGGCAATCAGTTCGGCCAGGTCGATTTCATCGCCAAGCTGGTTTTCACCGCGGTAGGCATTGACGTTCTGGCCCAACAGGTTGATCTCGCGCACGCCCTGGTCGGAAAGGTGAATGACTTCATCCATTACCGCCTCAAAGGGGCGCGAGACTTCTTCACCGCGGGTGTAGGGCACCACGCAGAAGGTGCAGTACTTTGAGCAACCTTCCATGATCGACACAAACGCCGTTGCGCCATCAGAAGAGGGCTTGGGCAGGTGGTCGAATTTTTCGATCTCTGGAAAGGTGACATCTACCGCCGCAATCTGATTATTGCCACGGGCATCCAGCATTGAGGGTACGCGGTGCAGGGTTTGCGGCCCGAACACCATGTCCACGTGAGGCGCGCGCTTGCGAATGGCTTCGCCTTCCTGGCTTGCCACGCAGCCGCCCACGCCAATCACCAGGTTGGGATTGGCGTCTTTAAGTTTTTTCCAGCGTCCCAGCTGATGAAAAACTTTTTCCTGCGCTTTTTCGCGAATCGAGCAGGTGTTTAACAGAATGACATCGGCTTCACGCTCATTATCAGTGAGTTCGAGCTGGTGAGATTCGCCGAGTAGATCCGCCATGCGGGAGGAGTCGTACTCGTTCATTTGGCAGCCGTGCGTTTTGATGAAGAGCTTCTTCGCCATCGGTACCTGTCATCTATGAGTCGTCGGGGGACGAGGATGAATGGAGTGTCGTCGTGCGGTCGGCAATGATGGTGCCCGAACCGCTATCGTTAGTTGGCGCATTATACGGATACAAGAAACCAGCGGCTAGCGTTCATCCATAATCGATACTTGACCCTCACGATTCTATGGGTATACTACGCACCGTGTTTGAGCAGTTCCTCGATAGCTCAGTTGGTAGAGCAAATGACTGTTAATCATTGGGTCGCAGGTTCGAGTCCTGCTCGAGGAGCCAATCAATTGCTGGAAGTTATTAGCAATTTTGGTTTCGCTTTAAACACGATAGCGTTTGAAAAGACAGCGCTTATGAAAAAATAGCTTAAGATGTTCCTCGATAGCTCAGTTGGTAGAGCAAATGACTGTTAATCATTGGGTCGCAGGTTCGAGTCCTGCTCGAGGAGCCAAGTTATCACATCAGTACTTCACAGGTACTGCGCATTAGCTAGCTGTTTAAGATATGCTGATACGGGGATATCTTCATATAACAGGTAGTGCACTGTTCCTCGATAGCTCAGTTGGTAGAGCAAATGACTGTTAATCATTGGGTCGCAGGTTCGAGTCCTGCTCGAGGAGCCATTTAATCCCCCTGTTAGTCTAAGTCTCACTGTTTCTTTAATACCCGCTGCTTAATGGCATCTGGGTGTTTTTCTGTGCCTGAATGCCGCGCATTCGCGTGGTGCTTACTGCTAACGGTTCTTGTGGCGTAAACTACACATAGTCAATCAGTCTGGGAAGTTTATGGTGGGCAAAGTGAATACACCGCAAGCCTTGCAGGTGTTTAAATGTTTAAGCGATGAGACGCGTTTGATGCTGGTGCTGCTGGTGGCTCAAGAGCAGGAGCTTTGCGTGTGCGAAATGACTTATGCGCTGCAGGAGTCCCAGCCTAAAGTATCGCGTCATTTGGCTCAGCTGCGTCAGTGTGGGTTGCTGAGTGATCAGCGTGAGGGGCAGTGGGTCTATTACCGGCTTGCCCCCCAGTTGCCTGCCTGGGCTCATGAGGTGATTCGCGCGGGTGGCCAGGGCAGTGCCGCCCAGTTAGCTGCGCTGACTCGGCGCTTAACCAAAATGGGTGACCGGCCAGCCCGCCTGGCGGCGCTCTGTTGAAACCAGGGTTAAAGCCAAAACGTTAAAACCAAAACGCCGCCCCTTGCGAAGGGGCGGCGTTTTTTTAACTAGCTTATTTTAACTCGGCGTACTTAGCGCTTTGCGGCTAACCGCTGAGTGTCTTGCAGGCGGGCGTAGTCGAGCAGGATTTCAGCCGATTCGAGCACATAGGCGCGATCAACAGCCAGTGCGTCATCTTCGTCGCTTTCCCCTTCACTGTCTTGGGTTGCCTCTGCGTCCTCAATTCCTTCTGTGACGCTTTCGGTGGCATCCGTACGAGCATCCATCCACTCATCCAGTTCTTCAAGGCCCAGTGCTCGGCGGCGTTGGTTTTCCAGCGAAAGCTGCTCGGCTTCCTGGGCTTCCATTTCACGCTTACGCTGCTCGCGATTTAGGCTCACGCTGGTATGCTGCTCGCGTAACTGGCGGGCCAGCGTGGACTGACGCTCTAAATAGCGGAAGTTGGCGTTGTCCTGGGCGCGTGCGTCGTGCTGGGCTATCAGTTTATCCAGCATGGTTTCAGGTTCGCCATAGCGGCGATACTGGACGTTCTGAACGGTGTCCCAGGCCAGGGCATTATCCAGGCTGCTCTCACCAATCCGCTCGGGGTCAATCAGGCTGGGGAAGTCGATGTCCGGCTCAACGCCGCGGTTCTGGGTGCTGTCGCCAGAAATGCGGTAGAACTTGGCGCGAGTCAGTTTGATCTGACCATGGCTCAGCTCGTTGAGCGTCTGCACGGTGCCTTTGCCAAACGTCGGCGTGCCCAATACTAAACCGCGACCATAATCCTGAATCGCACCGGCAAAAATCTCAGAGGCAGAGGCGGAGAGGCGATTCACCAGCACCCCTAGCGGGCCGTCATAAAGTGTCCCTGCTTCGCTGTCGCCATACAGTTGAATGCGCCCCTGGGCATCGCGCACTTGTACGGTGGGGCCGCGGTCGATAAACAGGCCAATAAGCGAGTTGGCTTCCTGGAGCGCACCGCCGCCGTTGTTGCGTAGGTCAAGCACGATACCTTCCACGCCCTCTTCTTTAAGGCGTTCGACTTCTTTGGCAACATCGCGAGTAGTGCTGCGATACTCCTCTTCACCCGCTTGCCAGGCGTCAAAATCGACGTAGAACGTCGGGATGTTAATCACCCCTAAGCGGTGAGGTTCTCCATCACGCTCGACTTCAATCACTTCGCCATGGGCGGCTTGGTCTTCAAGGCTAACGGTGTCACGGGTAATCTCAACGGTTTGCGAGCGGGTCATATCCACCGCTTGGGCAGGTACCACGTCCAAGCGAACAACGGAGCCTTTGGGGCCACGAATCAGATCCACCACGTTGTCCAGGCGCATGCCGACCACATTGACCATCTCACCCTCTTCCTGGCCTACGGCGATGATACGATCCGCTGGCTCAAGTACGCCGGCGCGCTCCGCTGGGCCGCCGGGCACAAGGCTGGAAACTTTGACATATTCACCATCGGACTGAAGTAGGGCGCCAATGCCCTCAAGGGAGAGGCTCATCTGAATATCGAAGGATTCGCCCTGGCGAGGGGAGAGGTAGCCAGTATGTGGGTCGATACTGCTAGTAACGGCTGCCATCAGTACGCCAAATACATCTTCAGACTCGGTTTGCTCCAGCCGCGTTAGTTGGCCTTCATAGCGCTGGCGCAGGTTGTCTTCAATCTGTTCGCTATCCTGATCGGTCAGGGCGAGCGTTAAGGCGTCGTTTTTAAGCCGCTTGCGCCATAGCTCGTCAAGCTCGCTTTGCCGGGATGCCCAGGGCGCCTCTTCACGATCAATTTCTAAACGCTCGTTGCTTTCAAAATCGAAATCAAGGCCTTCGTCCAGCTTTGCCAACAAAGACTCAAGGCGCGACCGTTGCCGATCACTAAAGGTGTTATAGAGATCAAACGCATCATCCAGCTCACCATTGAAAAGAGCGTCTGCCATGCCCGTCTCTAAGTGACGATAGGGCTCGATATCACTGCGCAGCAGGTAGGCGCGCTGGCCGTCCAGAATATCCAAATAGCGTTGGAAAGCATCCTGCGACCACGCTTCATCAAATGTAATATCAGCATAATGGCCGTAGCGGAGCGAGTCCGCAATTTCCACTGCCGCCTGGCGTTGTTCGTCGGTCGGCTCAAGTTGCGCCAAGGCGGCTGGGCTGGTAACAACCAGCATGACAGCCAGGGCGACCGAACGCGAAAGCGTTGCAAACAAGCTCATCAGTCAAGCTCTCCCGGATTTGTGTACACTCATTCTTCCCTAGACTCGCATATGACCCATGAGTTGCGTAGGTCGAAGGGGTATTGTAGCAGGTCGCCTGCGCGATGAGACTCAATCATTACTGTTATGAGGATTTCCATGTCCGAGACTTTCAACGCTGATCGTTTAACGCGGTTATGCGATTTTCTGCGCCAATCACCGACCCCGTGGCACGCTGCAGGCAATATGGCTGAGCGATTGGAGCAAGCTGGTTTTCAGCGGCTGGAAGAGAAGGCCAATTGGCAGCTAACCCCGGGCAAGCGCTACTATGTCACCCGTAATGATTCGGCGATTATTGCTTTTCAGTTGCCTGAGTCTGAAGTGACGGCGCTGCGTATGATCGGTGCCCACACCGATAGCCCTGGGCTGCATCTAAAGCCTAACGCCACGCAGTGCTCTGCAGGCTGGCTACAGTTGGGAGTGCAGGTGTATGGCGGTGTTTTGTTGGCGCCGTGGTTTGACCGTGACCTGGGGCTGGCAGGGCGTGTGCATGTGCGCCATGCCGATGGTCGCTTGGAAAGCGTATTGCTTAATGTCGATCAGGCAATTGCCATGGTGCCGAGCCTGGCGATTCACCTGGATCGTGATGTCAACGCAGGACGGCCGATTAACCCGCAGACGCAAATGGCGCCAGTATTGATGCAGAGCGATACGGCTACGCTAGGCGAGCTAGTGGCGCAGTGGTTAGAAGAGCAGCACGGCCTGCGTGCAGTGGAAGTAGTGGACTTTGAATTAGGCTTTTACGATGTTCAGCCACCGTCCCTGGTCGGTGTTAAGCAAGAACTGGTGGCCAGCGCCCGGTTGGATAACTTGCTCTCCTGCTTCATCGGTTTAGAGGCACTCTTGGCTTGCGATGGCAGTCAAGGCGCTTTGTTGGTGGCCAACGATCACGAGGAAGTCGGCAGTGCCAGTGCCTGTGGTGCCCAAGGCCCATTCTTGGCGGATGTGCTAAAGCGCATTAATGGCCAGGTGGGCAAGGGAGACGACGAGTCGCTGATTCAACTGATTCAGTCGTCGCTGATGATTTCTTGCGATAATGCCCACGCACTGCATCCTAACTTTCGCGACAAGCACGATGAGCGCCATGGTCCAGCGATTAATGGTGGCCCGGTCATCAAGGTGAACTCCAGCCAGCGTTACGCCACCAATAGTGTCACTGGTGCGCTGTTTCGCGATGTCTGTCGTGAGGCTGACGTACCCGTGCAGTCGTTTGTTACCCGGGCGGATATGGGCTGTGGCAGTACGATTGGCCCGATTACCGCCACCGAGCTGGGTGTGCCCACTATTGATGTGGGGGTGCCTCAATGGGCGATGCATTCGATTCGGGAAACCGCGGGTACTAAAGATGTCGAGTATCTAACCCGCGCCCTAACGCTATTTCTAAACCGTCCTGCGTTAAGCTAGTCCAAGTAAATAGCTGAGTTTTGCTTAGCAATAACGGCTTGGCAACACAAATTGGCAACACAAAAAGGCCCGCTAATAAAATTAGCGGGCCTTTAATATGCTTGGTGGCTACGCCCTGATTTGAACAGGGGACCCCATCATTATGAGTGATGTGCTCTAACCAGCTGAGCTACGTAGCCTTTCAACGGGGGCGAATGATACTGATAACCCCGCCTTCAGTCAATGTTTTATTGCTGGTCGTATGGGTGTTGCCGCTTACACATTAAAGCGGAAGTGCACCACATCGCCATCTTTGACAATGTACTCTTTGCCTTCCAGGCGCCATTTTCCGGCGTCTTTGGCTGCCTGCTCGCCGCCTAACGATACGAAGTCCTCATAGGCAACTACTTCTGCACGGATAAAGCCTTTCTGGAAGTCGGTGTGAATCACGCCAGCGGCTTCGGGGGCTGTTGCGCCTTCTTTCACTGTCCAGGCGCGCACTTCTTTAACACCGGCAGTGAAGTAGGTTTGCAGACCCAGCAGTGAGTAGCCCGCGCGAATGACACGATCAAGGCCTGGTTCATCCATGCCCATCTCACTTAAGAACATCGAGCGCTCTTCATCATCCAGCTCGGCAATTTCGGCTTCCAGCTGATTGCAAACAGGCACCACAAGAGCGCCTTCTTCAGCGGCGATTTCGTTAACAATATCCAGGTAAGGATTGTTCTCAAAACCATCTTCATTGACGTTGGCGATGTACATGGTCGGTTTCAGAGTCAAAAAGCCGAAGCTCTTCACCTGGCGCTGCTCTTCCTCGCTTAAGCCAAAGCTGCGTAGCGGTAAGCCTTCCGCAACGTGGGGCTGAATACGATCAAGAATCGTCTTAGTGGCAATGGCCTCTTTATCACCGCCTTTCACCGAACGAACCAGACGCTGGCTGGCTTTTTCGACAGTATCCAGGTCGGCCAGCGCCAGCTCTAAATTGATCGTTTCGATATCGGCGCGCGGGTCGACCTGGTTGGCTACGTGGATAACGTTGTCGTTATCGAAGCAGCGCACCACATGGGCAATCGCCTGGGTTTCACGAATGTTAGCCAGAAACTTGTTGCCTAAGCCCTCACCTTTGGAGGCCCCGGCGACCAAGCCAGCAATGTCGACGAACTCCATGGTGGTCGGCAGTACTTTTTGCGGCTTGACGATCTCGGCGAGCTTATCAAGGCGCGGATCCGGCATCGGCACGATACCCACGTTCGGCTCAATGGTACAGAAGGGGAAGTTTTCTGCATCGATGCCTGATTTGGTCAGTGCATTGAATAGTGTGGACTTGCCGACGTTAGGCAGGCCGACGATGCCGCAATTGAAACCCATAAAATGTTCCTGAGAATAAGGTGGTAGGGCGTAAAAGTAATCGCCATTCTACGAGATGCGCTAGCCATCAGCTACCGGCGTAACTTAACAGCTTTTGGCGGCGTCTATGCTGGCTTGAGGCTGTGCAGCTGGTTCATGGCTTTGGCCCAGTCTCCCGCGAGTGCTAGCGGTAGGGTGGTGACACACTCGTCCATGGCGCGAACAATGGCCTCGTGTTCGGCCTTGCCGGGACGCCCCAGTACATAATTAGTGACTTGGCGCGCCTCGCCGGGGTGACCAATGCCAATTCGTACCCGGTGAAACTGCTTCTGGCCGCCTAGTGCGCTAATAATATCGCGCAGGCCATTGTGGCCTCCATGCCCGCCACCGGTTTTGTAGCGTGCTTGGCCGGGGGGGAGGTCGAGCTCGTCGTGGGCGACCAGTAGGTTTTCAGGGGCAAGTTTGAAAAACTGGCACAAGGCTGCCACCGCGGCGCCACTGCGATTCATAAAGGTGGCAGGGTTGAGCAGGTGCAGTTCATGGTCGCCTAGGCGTACCTTGGCGTAGTGGCCGAAAAATTTCTTTTCCGGTCGTAGCTCTGCATGGGCGCTCTGCGCAATAGCCTCTACCAGCCAGAAACCGGCGTTATGGCGCGTGGCTTCATATTCCGCTCCGGGGTTGCCTAATCCAATAATGGCTGTTACCTGGCTCATCTTCCCACCTCGCACAAAATATTCAGAAGACCAAAACTATCCAGAAGACTAAAACAATCCAGAAAACATGGTTGACGCCGCGCCAGCGACGGCCCTAAAAAAAATCAAGCGCCGAGGCGCTTGATTCTAACATCGTGTCAGCATCACAAGGGCCATGCAGGCATGGCCCCCATAAGATGCTTAACGGGATACTTACTCGGCGCTGCTGTCTTCTTCGCCTTCGCTTTCACCATCTTCATCTTCTGCATCAGCACGCACTTTTACTTTCGTGATGCTGAGTACTGCATTGTCGTGCTCTTCACCGTGGGACAGGTCAACTGAGGTGACGCCGGCCGGTAGGGTAAGGTCAGACAGGTGCAGTGTCGTGCCAAGCTCAACGGCAGCGATGTCGACTTCGATAAAGTCAGGCAGGTCTTTCGGCAAGCAGCTGATCGCCACTTCGTTGGCCAGTACGTGCAGTTCGCCGCCTTGGTCTTTGATACCGACACACTTCTCTTCGCCCGTCACGTGCAGTGGCACGTTGATGGTGATTTCGTGAGTCGCATCAACGCGCAGGAAGTCGGCGTGGGTCAGCAGCGGCTTGAAAGGGTGACGCTGCAGGTCACGAACAACGACTTGCTCTTCTTTACCTTCGATCATCAGTTTGATGACGGAAGAGAAGAAAGACTCATCTTCAATCGCTTTGTAGAAAGCGGTTTTTTCAACAGCGATGGACTGCGCACCTTTTTCGCCACCGTATACAACGGCCGGCACTTGCTGGTTCGCACGACGCAGGCGGCGGCTCGCACCTTTCCCCAGGTCGTTACGAACGCTGGCTTTCAGGATAAAATCAGACATGGAATTGCCTCTTAGTTTAAGTAAGGAAGACGCCGCCGACCGCGACCAGACGACGACGTTTCCGTGGCCCCAAAAGGGGGCTGTATCGTCAGCGGATTAGTGGAACATCGCGCTGACAGATTCTTCGTTGCTGACCCGGCGAATCGCTTCTGCGATCAGTCCAGCAACGCTCAACTGGCGAATTTTTCCGCTACGACGGGCAACGTCAGATAGCGGGATGGTGTCGGTCACCACCACTTCATCCAGTACGGAGTTGGTAATATTATCGACCGCAGGGCCGGACAGGATCGGGTGTGTCGCATAGGCCACCACGCGCTTGGCGCCGTGATCTTTTAACGCTTCACCGGCTTTACACAGCGTGCCTGCGGTGTCGATCATGTCGTCGACTACGACACAGGTGCGGCCCTCAATCTCGCCGATGATATGCATCACCTGGGCCTGGTTGGCCTGAGGGCGACGCTTATCGATAATGGCGAGATCGGCATTCAGCTGTTTGGCGATGGCACGGGCGCGAACAACGCCGCCCACGTCAGGGGAAACAACGACGAGGTCGCTGTAATTCTGACGCTCGATATCATCCAGCAGAATGGGAGAGCCGTAGACGTTGTCGACAGGAACATCAAAGAAGCCCTGGATCTGATCAGCATGTAGATCCATGGTCATCACGCGGTCAACGCCTGCTTTAACCATCATGTCCGCCACTACTTTGGCGGAAATCGGTACCCGTGCGGAGCGCACGCGGCGATCCTGGCGAGCATAACCAAAGTAGGGAAGTACTGCCGTGATGCGAGTTGCCGAGGCGCGACGCAGTGCGTCGACCATCAGGATCAACTCCATCAGATTGTCGTTTGTCGGTGCACAGGTGGATTGTAGAATGAAGACATCCTTACCGCGCACGTTCTCATTGATCTCGACTGCGATTTCGCCGTCGCTGAATTGACCCACCGTAGCGTTACCCATACGGCTGTCTAAGCTCTCGGCAATTTTTTGAGCGAGTGCGGGATTGGCGTTCCCGGCGAAAACCATCAATTTTGACACGCGCAGCCACCTTTGCAGTGTTGGGGATCAGGGGAAAAAACGCAGGCCATTGTTGGGTTGGCTGGGGTACCAGGATTCGAACCTGGGAATGCCGATACCAAAAACCGGTGCCTTACCACTTGGCGATACCCCAGCAATAACCTAACGCACTGACCGGGCGCTTTTAGCTGCCCAGAGCGGAACTATAAATAGCCCAGAGCATCATGTAGGGGAGAGGTGTTGAGTCCGCGTGCTACCCATGCCGGCCAATGTTGTCCCGCTAATTGCGCGATTGCTTGTGCCGATTGCTGTGTATCGAAAGCAGCAAATAGACAAGCCCCCGTGCCGGTCAACCGACTAGGTGCGTGCTGTGCAAGCCAGTTCAGGGCTTCCGCAATTGGCGGATAGCGTTCCTTTACCACGGCCTCACAGTCATTGCGCCACTCCGGCGCTCCCCCCTGCAGTGCGCGCGCCATAGTAATGGGGCGGCTGTCACGTGTCAATTGCGGGTCTTGGAAGACGCCTGACGTAGACACACTAATACCCGGGTGAATAATCACAAACCAAGGGGTATCAAGCGTCACCGGGGTAAGCCGTTCGCCAACGCCTTCGCCCCAGGCGCTATGGCCATGTACGAATACCGGCACATCGGCCCCCAGCTGAAGCCCCAGGCGAGCTAGTTCGACTAACGGTAGATTGAGCTGCCAGAGGTGGTTGAGCCCCACTAATGCGGTGGCTGCGTTGGAACTGCCACCCCCTAAACCGCCTCCCATCGGCAACTGCTTATCGATCGTAAGCGTAGCGCCTAGTGCAGTGCCGCTATGCTGTTGCAATAACCGTGCGGCGCGTACGATCAAATTGTCATCGTGGCTAACGCCGCTAACCTCACTGGTTAACTGAATTTCCCCGTCATCGCGGGGGGCCAACGTAAGGTGGTCGCACAGGTCGATAAACTGAAATAGCGTTTGCAGTGCGTGGTAGCCGTCTTCACGACGGCCCACTATATGCAGCATGCGGTTAAGCTTGGCCGGCGCGGGAAGCGTTAATGGCGCGTTCATTGAAACGGTTACCTTTACTCTTCGCTAGCTTGCCACTGGTTGACGACCAGCGTAATACGCACATCATCGTAGTGCATGACCATGCGCCGTGGCAGCCATAAATCGTCGACTTTCTCCCAGTCGCGGTAGTCGATTTCCCAGCCGTCTTGGGTAAGATGGCTAGGAAAGCCCAGTTCGTCGGTTTCTAGCTGATAACTGCCGGTATTGTCATTATCAGGATCACCGGGCAGGCCGCGCACCCAGTTGGGCATAGCGGTGACGGGGAGTGACCAGCCCAACTGCTCTTCCATAAGCGCTTCTGGGGTTTCTGCCTCAAAGCGGCCGTCGCTATTGGAGAGGGAGAAACGTCCCTCGCGCCCCTCAAGCACGTTGCGTCCGCCGCCAAAGGGCCCGCTGATCAGCATACGGAAATAGTAGGGGGTTTGATTCCAGTCCAGGTTGGCGCTGACGTTCTCTTCTGGGGTGCGCAATCCTGCCTTGCCGACCAGCGTCCAGGTATCGAATGCTTCTACATCGGCCTGCTGGCGTTCCCACTGACCTGCCTGGCGGCCACTTTCATCTATGGGAGCCTGGGAGGCACAGCCGGCGAGCAAGAGAAGCGCGAAGCCGGCAAGCCAGAGGCGCGAAGTGTGACGTGTCAATGGCCAGCGGGGCGAGGGGGACGTCAGTGTCAACATAAACAGGCTCCATGTCAGGTGGTTATAGCGCAAGGGTAACATGATGGGGGCGCTTAAAATGGGGTTCGCAGGGTTAGGGTGCCTCTGGCGGCGTTAGTTCAGGACTTATTTAAGGACTGAGCTCAGGGCTTAGCTCAGGATAACGCTCGAGTAGCCCGTCGATCAGTGGGTGTTGGTTCGTCCGCTGCATGATTTGCTGGATCAACTGGCGCGCTTCTTCATCACGCCCCAGTGCATTTAGCACTTCGGCCAGATGCGCAGCGACCTCCTGGTCAGGTAGCTGCATATAGGCGCTTTCAAGCCAGGGCAGCGCTTCTTCAGGTTCGCCAAGGCGGAAGTAGACCCAGCCCATGCTATCGAGCACGGCAGGGTTGTCCGGATCAGCCTCGTAGGCACGCTCAATCAGCTCAAACGCCTCTTGCAAGCGCCCTGGCAAGTTAAGGTCGGCCAGTGTGTAGCCCAGCGCATTGAGCGCTTCGGCATTGTCTGGGTCGGTGCGCAGTATCTGACGCAAATCCTGCTCCATGCCCGCGATGTCGCCTGCTTCCCAACGCCGCATGGCACGCATATAAAGCAGCGATGCGTCATCAGGTGTACGGCTAATTTCGCGGTCTAATAGCGCATCAGCGTCCGCAGGTTGATTTATTTCGTCCAGCAACTGGACTTCGAGCATCACCAATTCAGTAAAGTAATTATCAAAGCGCATCCGTTCAATGCGTAGGAAGGCGCGAGCATCCAGCAGACGATCTTCCTCAATCAGCATTTGCGCGGCCGCCGCGCGAGCGGGCAAAAATTCACTGCCCTCGCTGACTTGGCGATAATAGAGCAGCGCATTATCGATATCGCCTTGCTCTTGGGTGATGGCGCCAAGTAGGTAATAGGCTAAATCTGGCACGTTAGGTTGGCCAATCAGCGGCTGCAGCAAGCGTTGCGCGGGTTCGGGGTGCCCCTCTTCCAGATAAAGCTGGGCTAGCGATAAGCGCAGATCTTCATTGCCTGCATGGCTCTCTAGCAGAGCGTTGGTTTGCACTTCAGCCGCGCTAATATTGTTAAGGCGGATTTCTGCTTGAGCCAGTAGCAGGATAAACCGCACATCGTCAGGGGCGAGTTCAAGGCCCTGTTGGGCAGCGCGTTGAGCGGCCGGGTAATCCTCAACCTCCAGTGCCAAGCGAGCTTTCACCAACCATAACGCAGCAGATTCGGGGTCGAGCAACTCGACTTGATCAAGCCGCCGCTGGGCAAGCGTTGTATCACCCAGGGCAGCCTCAATCAGTGCCGTGCCCAACAGTACATCGCTGTGATGGGGCAGTTGGTCAGTGTTTGGGCGGGCTAAATGCTCACGCAGCTGCTGGGCGATCAACGTTAATGGTGCCTCTTCAGCCACCGCGATCTCTGCAAAGGCGGTGATATCGCCATGGCCGCCAGCTTCAGCAATCGCAATGCGCTGTTCAAGGCTGTCGAGCCAATCACCACGCTGCAGTGAAAAGGCCGCCAGCAGACGATTGGGTGCTTCTGCCTGGGGGGCAAGCTCTCGCCAGCGAAGTGCCGAGGCTTCGACTAATGAAGCTTCATCGCCAAAGCGGGCCGCGAAGGTGGCGCGTTCAGCAAGCGCTGGCTCGCGATAGCGCTTAGCCGCTTCCAGGTAGCCCTGGCTCGCGTAGCGATAGTCGCCACGCTGGCCAGCAAGCTCAGCGCCCAGCAGCGTACTGAGCCCCGCGGCATCCAGCCCGCGGGTTATTGGCGGCGCATTGCGCATTGGGTCATCGGCCCAGGTGCCGAGGTGGCTATCCTGAGGGCTGGGCGTAGATTGGCAGGCGCTCAGCAGCAGAGCAGCAGAAGCGGCCAAAGGTAATCGCATCGAATGCCGGAACATAGCGCTCACTAGTGAGAAGCCCGAACAGGTAGAGCCCTTTAAACCAGGGCCCAATAAAGAAAAGCGAGGTCGCATGCGTCTCTCGATTAAGTGGCCAGATGCCCAGCATAGCGGCTTGCCTGCCTGCGGCAAAGTGGTGTGGGCCAGATGATAGCCTGCTGTGATAGAATGTTCCTCCTTGAAAAAGTGGTCAGCAAACTTTATGCCTACTTATTAAAGACCATTGTAGGCAGCTTACAGATATTTGTAGGCAGCGCCGAACCACGCTAAAGACTTGTTTTAGCAAGCCCTAATTGACGGTGCAGCCGCTTATCATCACGACGGCTGCCAAAAAGTCCGACACACTAGCGAAGACGCATAACGCATGACGCTTCTTGCCCTGGGAATAAATCATCGTACCGCCAGCGTGGCCGTGCGTGAGCAGGTGGCTTTTACGCCAACGCAGCTTGAAACCGCATTGGCTGAATTGCGTAACCTGCCACAAATCAGTGAAGCGGCGGTGCTCTCTACCTGCAACCGCACGGAGCTTTACTGTGTCACGGATGCGGCTGGCGAGCAGGCAGTACTCAATTGGCTCGGACGCTTTCATAACTTACGCGTCGATGAGCTGATGCGCTGTGCCTACCACTATCTAGACAACGATGCAGCGCGCCATTTAATGCGCGTAGCGGTTGGCCTGGATTCCATGGTGCTGGGCGAGCCGCAGATTCTGGGGCAGTTGAAGGATGCCTATCAGCAGGCGCGCCAATCCAAGGGCTTGGGTGGCGAGCTTGAACGCTTATTCCAGCACACCTTCGCGGTGGCCAAGCAGGTGCGCACCGAAACCGGCATCGGTAAAAACCCCGTTTCAGTGGCTTACGCTGCCGTCAGCATGGCCAGCCGCATTTTCGATGACTTTAGCCGTTCTCGGGCGCTGCTCATCGGCGCTGGTGAAACTATTGAATTAGTTGCGCGCCATCTAAATGAGGCGGGTGTTCGAGAGCTTACGGTTGCTAACCGCACCCGAGAACGCGCTGAGTTGGTCGCCGGCCCTCTGGGAGGAACGGCGATCACCCTGCAAGAGATTCCTGACGCTCTCGAGAACGCCGATATTGTGATCTCTTCCACCGCGTCCCCGCTGCCTATACTTGGTAAAGGCATGGTTGAGCGCGCGCTCAAAAAACGTCGCCATCGGCCGGTATTTATGGTCGATATCGCGGTGCCTCGGGATATTGAGCCTGAAGTGGGCGAATTAGCGGATGTGTTTCTTTACACCGTGGATGACTTGGAAGAGGTCATCCAGGAAAATCGCCGTCACCGCCAGGTTGCCGCTGACCAAGCCGAGTCGCTGATCGAACACGGGGTGGGTAGTTGGCAGCATGAGCAGCGTATTCGTAATGGTGGTGAACTGATCCGCGACTACCGCCAGCATGGTGAAGCGCTGCGCGATCTTTCCCGCGACCAAGCGTTGGAGCGGCTGGCACGAGGTGAAGATCCGGCTAAAGTCATTGAGCGCTTGGCGCATCAATTGACTAACCGTTTGCTCCACCAGCCCACCCAGGCCATACGCGATGCTGCGTCTGAAGAGCACCACGATTTGCTCAACGCCGCTCCGCGCCTGCTGTTGCCCACTAAGCCTGCTTTTGAGACTACACCAGCGCCCCCGGTTAACCGCCAGAAGGATGATACGCCCGCATGAAAGAGACTCTGCGCCAACGCTTAGACAGCTTTACCGAACGCTTTGAAGAGCTGGCGATGCTGCTGTCGGATCCCGACGTGATCAATAACCAGCAACGCTTTCGCGATTATTCGCGTGAGTATGCTGAGTTAGAGGAGCTGGTGGCGGCCTGGCAGCGCTATCGTGATATTGAAACCAATATGCACGAAGCCGAGCAGCTTAGCCGCGATAGCGACGCGGACATGCGCGAGTTGGCGGAGATGGAGCTAAGCGAAGGGCGGGAGCGGTTAGCCGAGCTGGATATCGAGCTGAAGCGCCTGCTGGTGCCTAAAGACCCTGATGATGGCCGTGGGGTGTTTCTGGAAGTGCGTGCTGGTACCGGCGGCGACGAAGCGGCAATTTTTGCCGGTGACCTGTTTCGCATGTACTCCCGCTACGCTGAAAAACGTGGTTGGCGGGTCGAGGTGGTGAGCGCCAGTCATGGCGAGCAGGGCGGCTACAAAGAGATCATTTCCCGCGTCAAAGGCGATGGTGTTTACGCCCAGCTGAAATTTGAATCCGGCGCCCACCGCGTACAGCGCGTCCCTGCGACCGAGTCCCAGGGCCGCATTCACACCTCTGCTTGCACCGTCGCAGTGATGCCTGAAGTCGATGACGTGGGCGATATCGATATCAATCCTTCGGATCTGCGCGTGGATACCTACCGCTCCAGCGGCGCCGGTGGTCAGCACGTTAACACCACGGACTCTGCGATCCGCATTACTCACCTGCCTACCGGCGTGGTGGTGGAGTGTCAGGAAGAGCGCAGTCAGCATAAAAACCGTGCCAAAGCGATGTCGCTACTGGCCGCGAAGTTGAAGCGTAACGCCGTCGATAGCCAGCGTCAGACGCAAGCAGATGCACGCCGTTCTCTAGTGGGTTCGGGGGATCGCAGTGAGCGTATCCGCACCTATAATTTCCCTCAGGGGCGGATTACCGACCATCGCATTAATTTGACGCTTTATAAACTCAATGAAGTGGTCAGCGGCGAGCAGTTGGATGACGTGATTAGCCCGCTGATTCACGAGTATCAAGCGGAACAGCTCTCAGCCCTTCAGGATGTCTAATGACCCTTGATGCGCTGTTGAAACAGGCTGCCCAACGTTTGCAGGCGGCGGGTTCCAGCTCGCCGCGTATCGACGCTGAAGTGCTGTTATGCCACGTGCTCGGGCGTGATCGCACTTGGCTCTACACCTGGGGCGATAAAATATGCTCCTTATGGGAGCAGGCCCGTTTCGATGCGCTCATCGCTGCACGTTCCCAGGGCACTCCGGTTGCCTACCTTACCGGGGAACGCGAATTTTGGGGGCTGCGCTTAGCCACCTCACCTGATACGTTGATACCCAGGCCTGATACTGAAACCCTGGTTGAGCTTGCCCTAAAGCGGGCGACGCTCCCCTCAGGCCGGCTGCTCGATCTTGGCACGGGAACGGGTGCCATTGCCCTGGCATTTGCCAGCGAACAACCTCACTGGCAGGTAGTGGGGGTGGATCTGCGCTTTGAGGCGGTCGCGTTGGCAACCCGTAACGCGCGCTCGTTAGGCATATCCAATGCTAGGTTTTTACAGAGTGATTGGTTTGCTGCTTTGGAAACGTGTGCGGATGCAGATAAGCAGTTCGATATTATCGTCAGTAATCCCCCGTATATTGCCGCCGATGATCCTCATCTAGCCGAAGGCGATGTGCGTTTTGAGCCACGCTCAGCGCTGGTTGCTAACGCCTGCGGCATGGCGGATTTGCTGCATTTGGTAAACTCCGCGCAGCGCTATCTAGCGGCTTCTGGTTGGTTGCTGCTAGAGCACGGCTATAAACAGGCCGAAATGGTGCGTGAGGCGCTTGAGCGCGCTGGCTATAAAAACGTTGAAAGTGCTCGTGACCTGGGGGGGCATGAACGGGTTACCCTGGGGCACCTTTAATAACTGCCTGATTCATCAGTATTGGATCCTGCCATGAAACCAAAAAATAGAACGCTGGACCGTATCGACCTTAAAATCCTGCGCTGCTTGCAGGAAAATGCGCGTATTTCTTACGTCGATTTAGCTTCGGAAGTGGGTTTATCCACAACCCCTTGCCTTGAACGCGTTAAGCGTTTGGAGAAAGCGGGTATTATTCGTGGTTACCAAGCCATTCTTGATCCGCGGGCTTTGAAGGCCAATTTATTAGTTTTTGTCGAGATCAGCTTAGAAACGCAGTCGCCAGCGGTCTTTGATGAGTTTCGCCGTGCTGTGGAGAAGTTACCGCAGATTCAGGAGTGCCACCTTGTCTCGGGGCAGTTCGACTACATCTTGAAGTGCCGCATTCCCGAAATGGCCGCTTATCGCCAGCTATTGGGCGATGTGGTGTTAACGCTACCGGGCGTGAAAGAGTCGAAAAGCTACGTGGTGATGGAAGAGGTCAAAGAGAGCTTCAATTTACACATTCCTGCCTTTGAGGAATTTGAGGATAAGTAAGCCGATGATGGATGACCAGGCGCTGCTGCGCTATAGCCGTCAGATCATGCTGCCCGAGGTGGATTTCGAGGGCCAAGAGCGCCTGCAATCTGCCCATGTAGTGATTATTGGGGCCGGCGGTTTGGGCTCTCCGGCAGCGCTCTATTTAGCTGCTGCTGGGGTCGGGCGCATCACCATTGCCGATGCCGATCATGTCGAGCTTTCCAATCTTCAACGGCAAATTGCCCATCAGCAGTCCAGTATTGGTTTAAATAAAGCGCACTCTGCCCAGGCCAGCATGTGCGCACTCAATCCCCACTGCCAAGTGGTTGCGTTAGACCAACATGTTGAAGGCGAATCGCTTGAGCGGTTAGTCGCTTCGGCGGATGTGGTGCTCGACTGTACCGACCGTTTCTCAAGCCGCTATGCGGTGAATGCGGCGTCCCAAAAAGCAGGTGTGCCGCTGGTATCGGGTGCGGCAATTCGCTTTTCAGGTCAGTTGGCAGTCTTTGACCCACGCAATGCCGAGTGTCCCTGCTACGCCTGCCTCTATCCGCCCGACGAAAGTGGCGATGAAGCGCTAAGCTGCTCAGAAAGTGGCGTCATGGCGCCACTGGTGGGCTTGATCGGCTGCTTTCAGGCGGTTGAAGCCTTTAAGCTGCTTAGTGGCGCAGGTTCTGCCCACCAAGGCCTCTCTACCTTTGATGGTTTAAGCGGCCAATGGCGGCACTTCCTAGTGCCTCGCGATCCCGCTTGCCCAGTGTGCGCTCAGCGCCTCTGATGTGCTGAAAGCGGCTTAATCGTTAGCTTTTGCTTCTGTGGTGTCATGCTCTGCGGCGTTCGCACTCGTGGTTGAATGCTTTTCAACGGTTGCTTTTGGCGAGGTTTTAGTCATGCTGCCGATAGCGTCGCTAAAGGCACTTTTCAGCACATCGTTGTCGGGGTTCATATCGATACTGCCGTGGAAAACGCTGCCATCTTCAAGTACCAGGCAGGGGGCAACAATAGTGCCTGAAACCTGGGCTCCCTTATGAATGGTTGCGCGGTGGTGTGCCACCAGGTTTCCGGTTACCTCGCCTGATATATGCAGTGTGTGAGCAAATACATCGCCGTTGATATAGCCATTGGCACCTAGCGTCACGGTGTGTTGTTTACATGTGATAATGCCGCTTACGCGTCCCTCTACCGTCAAATCCTCATCGCTATTAATGTCTCCCTCCACTTGCGTATGACCCCCAATAACGGAGAGGCTTGGTCGTGCACTGCTGGTTGGCGTGCCTAGTGTTGCTGATGAGCGTGTATCAGGTGGCGTTAGCGCCGCAGCCTTATTCTCAGGTGGGGCATTCTTGGCTTTGTTAAACATAGGGTGGCTCCTAGTGAATGACGCCAGAGCGCCTTTGGGGTGCGTGGTATTGAGCATTGAATACCTTAATCGGCTTGTTACTGTCTCAAAGCCTGGAGTTAAGCCAAGTGAGTGGGCTTATTCACGCCGCCGCAATATAAAAGAGCGAGTATAACGTTAGCTGGGGCAACCACATCTAAAGCGGCAGGAAGCGGTATGGGCATTCAAGTATGGTTTATTGTGCTGGGCGTTGGCGTAATGACGCTGATCGTATGGGATGGCAAGCGCCGTAAGCTAAAACAGCGCGCTTTAAGCGCCGCAGGGAGACCACACAAAGCGCCTGCAGTGGATTCCGCTTCCATCTCAGAACACCCCTTTGAAGCAATGTCGCCACCTGAAGAAGCCTCCGCTGTGACGTCTCCCGCCATCCAGTGCATGCCAGGTGGCAGCCGAATTGGGTCAGCCACTCATATTTTAGGCAAAGTGATCGCCGATGAGCCTGTGCTCATTAAGGGCCGTTTGGAGGGGACTCTTATTGCGCCTAATCATCCTGTCTCTGTGACTGCCTCTGGCCACGTCGCATCGTATCTTGAAGGCAACAGTGTCGATATTGACGGAAAAATGGTCGGTACGCTTAAAGCCAACACTAAAGCCACACTGCTGTCTCGGGCGCGTATTCAGGGGATAGTCGAGGCGCCTAGCCTAGAGTGCATGGCGGGAGCTTGGCTCCAGGTGGATGTGGCTAAGAAGGTCAACCTACACAAAATTGCCATGGTGTCTTAACCGCTAGCTGCTACATCTGTCACGCTATTTATTATACCAACGTCTAGATTCGCTCTGCAGTGCTTCAGTTGGTTTTAACCTGGCCGATACCTAATTAAATGACTTATAAACGAAAAAGGGATCAACGGGATGAAGCACCTCTCTATTAAATGGAGCCTGACTGCTGCGTTAGCCCTGCTGGTGCTTATGATTGGGTTGATCAGTGGTCTTGGTTTTTTTGCTAATCACAATAGCTCTCAGGCGCTTGAAGAACTGACGGCTACCAACGTGCGGCTGACGAATTTAGCCAACCGCACGCAAGTCAATGCACTCAGAGCACAAACGTTTTTAGACCGCTCGGCAAGTTTTAGCACTCAGGGTAATCCAGAAAAGGGGCAGGAGAGCCTTGCCATGGCTGCAGAGGCGGTAGCTGAGGCAGAGGCACGTTTTAATGAGTTTCGTGCTGTGCCAATCAATCCTGAAGGCACACTTGCACCCCACCGTGATGCGATTATCAGCGCTTACAATGCCTTTGTGACAGAGGGCATTTCGCCACTGCTCGAGGCTGCCCCTTTCCAAATCCAGCGCAGGCAGGAGGAACTGGGAGTATTAAGCGCCGAGCTGGATCTGGCCATGAGCGGTTTTATTGCTTATACCGAAGAGCGTGGCGCTAGCGTCCTTCAGCAGGTCAATCGCTTGGCGACGACTATTGGCGTCATTGCGATTACCCTTTTAGTGATTTCACTGGTGGCCGTGGTGGTCATTCGGTGGGCAATGATGCGTAGCGTTGTAAGGCCCCTTCGGCGTGCCAGTGAGCACTTTGCACGGATTGCCGATGGCGATCTGACAGGTCAAATTGAAGATCGGGGCCGTAATGAAATTGGTCAGTTGTTCGGTGGCCTAGCGGCTATGCAGGAGAAGTTAAAACAGCTGGTGATAGCGTTGAGAGGCAGTAGCGAGCAGGTTTTCAGCGGGGCGGGTGATATCTCTGCAGGAAGCCAGGATCTCTCTTCACGAACCGAGCAGCAGGCCTCCGCGCTTCAGCAAACCGCTTCCAGCATGGAGGAGATGTCGACGACGGTAAGTAAAAATGCTGAAACGGCCGAAGAAGCGGATCAGCTCTCGGTGGCGGCGTCACAGTCGGCGGAGACAGGTGGTGAAGAGGTGGAGCGCACGGTGCAACTCATGCGTGAGATTGCGGCCAGTGCGAGCCAGGTAAACGATATTATCGGCGTGATTGACTCTATTGCCTTCCAAACCAATATCTTAGCGCTCAATGCATCGGTTGAAGCCGCGCGTGCAGGCGAACAAGGTCGTGGCTTTGCCGTGGTGGCCAGTGAAGTTCGCTCACTAGCGACGCGAAGTGCTGACTCGGCCAAAGAGATTCGTAGCCTGATCGAGCAGACCACCACGAAAATTAACGGCGGCGCTGAACAAGCGGAGCGCAGTGGACAGACGATTTACCAAACAGTGGATGCGATTCGTCAAGTCACCACTCTGATGGGCGAAATTTCGACCGCGACGCGGGAGCAGAATAGTGGCATTGAGCAGATTAACGCTGCTCTTACTGAAATGGATTCGGTCACCCAGCAAAACGCTGCGCTGGTGCAACAAACCAGCTCGGCGGCTAGCGCTCTAGAGGGGCAGGCCCGCGAGCTGGCCGACTTGATGGCTACCTTCCGCATTGATGAGAGTGCTGCAAGCGCTGTTGCGCTGACGCATAAGGGCGCTACTCGGCAGCAACAAGTTGACGGCCACATTGAGCCAGCGCCACGCCAGCAGGCGACGCAAAGTAAAAAAGAGGCCGTCGATGAATGGGATGAGTTCTAGGTCTGAATTAACTACAAGCTGCCGGTGACAAGCGCACTTATCATCGGCAGCTTTTTTACATCTCAGCACACCTCAGAGGCAGCTATCGCTTACGCGCGAGCAGAAACACGCAGACGCACATAATCTGCCGTCCAGTTTCCTTGCTCATCGCGTAGGCTGTGGCCCAGCAGCGTCATGGTATTCTCAAGCACGGCATCGCGCACATCCTCGTCGAGCCCATGTAAGAACGGGCTGGCAAACGTCTCAAGCCATCCAATCATGCCGGTGGGCAGCGGAGTCGGGCGTGGGATCAGCTCAATGCTTTCTACTTTGAAACCGACGGTTTCCAGCAGATGGCCATATTCATGGGTGGTCGGGAAATACCACGGATGACGGCCGCGGGCGCTAATGCCCCGAAACTGGAGAGCGGCAATCAGCGCGGTGCAAATAGCGGCGACATTGCCATGACCACCGAACTCAGCCACAAACCGGCCTCCCGGCTTCAATGCACGCTTAACGCCTGCGAGTACCGACTGAGGGTCAAGCATCCAGTGCAGCGCCGCATTGCTAAATACCGCATCAAACTCATGGTCGAAGGGCAGTTGGTGGCCATCAACAACGCGAGCGGTAATGCCCCGTTGGCGGGCGGCATTTACCATCTCTTCTGAAGCGTCAACACCGAGAACGTCAGCGCCCAGTTGCACAAGGCGCTCTGTCAAAGAGCCGTCGCCGCAGCCAAGATCCAAAATACGTTCGCCGGGTTGAGGCGCTAACAGCTTGACCACTTCGCTGCCTAGCTTAGGTACAAAATTAGCATTCTGGGCGTAGTCGCTGGCATTCCACTCTTGCCCGGGTGCATTTTGAGGGGTATGGGTCATATCGGCTTCCTGGCGTCGTTATTATTCCGTCAAAATTCAGTTATCAACGTATAGCCATATCAGTATAGCTTGCTGGTGCCTAACTTATTAGATAGCCAATGAAAATCATAATAAATGACTCGCCAGCACTATCTATTTGATAACTTAGATATCGGCCTTGATAAGCAACTTTTAATAGTGGTCTAGTAAAAAAAGCTAGAATGACACCATTTAGCCGCTGGAAGAGGTTGTTAATGAGCCCATCTATGCCTTGCTATAGAGTTAATTCTCCCGTTGGAGTGATTGCCGATACCCACGGTTTGCTGCGTGATGAGGCACTTTGTCTGCTGCAGGGGTGCGAGCTCATTCTTCACTTGGGGGATGTAGGTAGCAAAGAGGCAGATAAAACGATTTTGCAGCGTTTGGAGACACTGGCGCCGGTGCATTGCGTTAAGGGCAATATCGATACGGCGGCGTGGGCGACGAGTTTACCGACACATCAGGACATCATTGTGAACGAGAAGCACCTGCGCCTTGTGCACCGCTTAGAGGATTACGACCCGAGGTTGGCTTGCGATGCACTTCTGCATGGCCACTCCCATAAGCCCCGCAATGAATACCAGGAGGGAATGCTGCTTTTCAACCCAGGTGCGGCGGGAAAGCGGCGATTCAAACTGCCGATTACCCTAGGCAAATTATGGATAGATCAATATGGCGTACGGGGCGCGATCATGCATTTGCTATAGCCATGTTAACGCCATCCGCAATCCTGTCATGTTGTACAAATCTGTTACCCTGTTAGTTAGCTGTTTTAAATAAGCGTTATCAAGATAAGCGAGGTTCCATGAACGACGTTATTAAGCTGCTGAAATCCCACCGTTCGATCCGTAAATTTAGCGACCGGCCGATCCCGAAAGAATTGCTGCTGGAGCTTATCCAAGCCGGGCAGGGGGCAGCGACCTCCAGCCACGTTCAGGCGTATACGGTTATCCATGTAAAAGACCAGGCGAACCGTGAGCAGATAGCAGAACTGGCCGGTGGGCAAGGTTATATTGCCACCTGTGCAGACTTTCTAGTTTTCTGTGCCGATATGAAGCGTCCCACGGAGGCTTCAGAGCGCACCGGTGCAAACGTTGTGCGGGGCATGACCGAGCAACTGTTGGTAGCAACAGTGGATACGGCGTTGATGGCGCAAAATGTGGCAGTGGCGGCTGAGTCCGAAGGGTTGGGGATCTGTTATATTGGTGGTATCCGCAATAATCCCCAGGAGGTTAGCGACCTGCTACGCCTCCCCAAGCACGTGTACCCAGTGTTTGGTATGTGCCTCGGCTATCCGGATCAAGAGCCTGAAGTGAAGCCGCGCTTACCTGTGGAGGCGGTTCTGAAAGAAGACTACTACACTGAAGACGGCGAACAGGTAGAGTCCTTCGATACGACCATGCAGGCTTACTACCGGGCTCGCAGTAGCAGTAATAAAGACACCGACTGGTCTCGCAATCTCAAGCCTTTGTTCGATAATAAGCTGCGCCCTCATATGCGCGATTTTTTAATCAAGCGCGGTTTTGAAATGAAATAAAGGGCACTGCACACTATTTTAATAGGATTTTTGGAAAAGAGAACGCTCAGTCAATCGGTTGAGGTTCTCTTTTCCTCGCTTTCAGGAGCTTTACCGTATGCGCGTATTTTCAAATCCCGTCGGTTCCGGCTCTCTATGGTTCGATAATCTCGCAACCGCAGATGGTACCCCCGTTGCCTACGACCCTCAGGCCCGGGCCTTTGTGCCAATGCCGCCTTTTTGCATCAATCGTGACGTTATTGGCTGCAACTGGATTGCCCCTAAAGAGGGGGCTTTTTGCCGCGCTTGTGCGATGACAGCACTGGCGCCAGATCCCAGCCTTCCCAACGCTATTCCGAACTGGGCACAAACGGAAGCGGCTAAACGCTGGGTTTTGGATAACCTGGGGCGTTGGCACTGGTTTCGTCCGGAAGACCCAGGCGCGCCGCCGGTTTTCCATCTACTCGCCGAAGGCCCCACGCCTGTGCCGATGGGGCACATTGAAGGGGTGGTGACCATTAGTGTGGCCGAAGTAGACCCCGTGTTAGTTACGACGCGTCGTGAAGCGCTTGAAGAGCCTTACCGTACGATGATTGGTCATATGCGCCACGAGATTTCGCACATGCTCTGGTGGCGGCTTAGCTTACGTGAGGATTTTCTGAGTGCCTTTCGTGAGATGTTTGGTGATGAGCGTCAGGATTATCAGGCCGCGCTTCAGCACCACTACCAAAATGGGCCGCCGCCTGATTGGAAAGAGCGCTATTTAACCACTTATGCCTCTGCGCACCCCCATGAAGATTGGGCCGAAACTGCTGCACATCTGCTGCATTTAACCGATATTGCCGATAGCTTTGCGGCATCAGATCTCACTTCGCCGGAGCTGCCTAGCCCGCAGTGGGATCCTTATGCAGAGCCAGATGCCGAGCGTTTAATATACGTGGCTGCAGCGCTGACCGTCGGGGTCAACCACGTTAACCGCTCAATGGGATTGCCGGATCTTTACCCCTTTGTGCTCTCAGAGACGGCACGCCGTAAGCTGGCGTTTGTTCATGATTGGCTACGCCGCGGCGCGCAGGGTTTATAACCAGTAGCAAAGGTTGACACGGCAATAGTGAAGAATTGCCGTGACCATCTATACTGAGCTTCAAGGATTTATTCGCAAGTAGATAACCGATAACAACTAACAATAAGATCGATGGCGACGCAGGCCATCGGTTAACCCGCATGGAGACTGCATATGACCCTTGATCGCGCTTACTACCTGTTAGCTGCTTTCTACAGTTTAATAGTGATTATTGGGGTAATTGCTATATTGGCTGGAGGAGGAACACTACTTGCCCCCATTCATTTGATGTTGGGGGCATTGTCGGTGATTGGGCTGTGGGGGTATATCCTCAAGCGCGGGTTTATGAACCCGCGTATGTGGAGGCCTCTGGCCGGGGTGCTGGCGGTGGGTATTGTGGTTCAAATGTTCATCATGCTGACAACGGCGCTTTCGAGCGTTTTATTAACCTGGATGCTGACCAGCAGTATTTTTTCGGTCATGCTGGTGATTATGCTCTACCGTTATGGTGACCGAGATCAACCTCTCTGGGCATCTGATGAAGAGCGCACTGCCGCTCGACAGCTAGACGTTTTATTAAGCGATAGCTCTCCATTAACGGCCATTAAACGTGATGGAAGCCGCGAAAATAGCGTAAAAGTGACTAAATCTAATGGCGGCTATAGAGCAAGCGTGACACGGCGTTCGCAAGAGGGCCAAGAGCGCTTCGAGGAGCGTTTCCAATATCCTGAAACGCTCGTGTTTTTCTTAGAGAAATTCACCAGCGTAACGGTTGATGATTTTAGACGTTCTGCTTCGTTGGATGATCGAGAAAGCGCCGCGGCCACGGTATAGATAAAATATTCAAGTTATTAGTGAGGTATTGACATCTTGAGCTAGCATTTCTTCTAGCTGGAGGGCCAGCGTTTGCTGTATGTGCAAGTAGAGGGGGAGCAATGATTTCTTTAATCCACTCTCTGCTTGCTGCTTATTGATGTAGTAAGCACTTCTTCTTCCATGGAAGTTGATTGTTTCGCCGACTTTGGTGAAGTGAAAGCCTGTCAGAGCAAGAAGTCGGGGCAAGCTAGGTTCCATCATTGCAAAAACTTGAATTTTACCTAGCTGCCTCCCTAAAGCATAGCCGGTGACAAATAGGCCTGTGGCTAGTAGTGGGAAGAGCTGCCTCTCTTCAGTAGAAAAAAAAGTAACATTGTGATTGGTAGTCGAGCTTTCTAAAGAAGTAGAGCTATCTTTAAGTTTTATTCTGAAAAGGCGATTCACAGCCAGTCGTGAGATTTCATAGTAACTGCCTTGGGCAAGTTTGTCGGGATGCAGCTCTGCGTGTGTAAGGCTTTGGCTGCCATAAGATTGTAATGGAAGCTGGTTAAGTGGATGAGGTCTGGAGGCCTGAGGCATAACCACCCGCACGCAGCCTGCCACTAGTCCTGTTCTGCGGTGTTCTATCAAACAATGAATAGAGTTTTGGTCATGGATATCAAATTCGAGTTTTTTTATGGGGTCGCTGGCTTCTTCGTACTCAAGTTCTTCGCAGTAAACATCATGTCTTAAACGATAAGCCAGTTGTTTCTCATGCTCAGTTATGCAGAGTTTGAATTTGAACTCTTGTATGAATCTTGTAATAAATACCGCTGACGCATCCTTGTTCTTCACTTGCAGTGGTAAAGAGCTCATGTACTATCCCTATTTAAATCCAGAGTTAAGTATAAACGGTATCCATTATTGAGCACTAATTCCACTAAATGCTTCGATGATTTTTATAGGCCTGCCTAAATGAAACCCCTGACCATAAGTTATCCCATAGGCCTTTAGTATTGGCAATAGCGCTTCTTGATCAACGAATTCAGCAATGGTTTGCTTGCCAAAACCTTTAGCGATGTCGGCAATAGCACGAACAATGACGCGGCTGTCAGGGCTAATCAGCAGGCTGCGAATAAAGGAACCATCTATTTTAATATAGTCGACGGGTAACTGCCCAAGGTAGTGAAAACTACTGAAGCCTACTCCAAAGTCGTCCAGTGCGGTACGGCAACCCAGGTCACGTACTGCTTGTAGTACGCCACGGGCGGTAGAAAAATCGGTTACCGCGGCAGTTTCCGTTACTTCCAATATAAGGTGGTGAGGATCAGCGCCGCTAGCCGTCAGCTCGTCTGCCAAGTATTGCTTCAACCCTCCGTCGTGAAGAGACTGACCCGAAAGGTTAACTGCCAGAGTGATACCTCGATCCTGCAATTGGCTAAGTGCTTTTAAACTGTGTCGCAATACCCAACGGTCGATTAAAATAATCTGCCCGCTTTGTTCGGCAATAGGAATAAAGTGCGCGGGAGAAATTAGGCTCCCGTCTGCGTCGCGCATTCTTAGCAACACCTCGTGGTGTTTTACGTCCTGATCTTCCAAACGCATGATGGGCTGCACCATCAACTCGAAGCTATCCTCCTCAAGCGCATTGTGTATGCGTTCAACCCAGTAGACTCGTGCTTGCAGTTCGTCTTTGGCATTCTCCGACTTGGAAAGTAAATGCCAGTGCTGAAGGCCACTCTCCTTCGCTTTGTACATTGCCACATCAGCGCTAGCCATTAGGTCAGCAGGCGTATTGCCATGGGTTGGAAACAGGGCAATACCAATACTGGCCGTTACTCGATGCCGCCGCTCACCCACAACGAAGCCGATACCGTCTAATAGTTGGACAATATATTGCGCGACACTGACGGCTTGATCGGCGTTGGTATCTTCTAATAGGAGGGAGTATTCGTCGCCACCTAGGCGTGCAATAACGCCGCGGGGGCCAAGGTTGCGGAAGAGGGTGTCAGCCACTTCACGAAGCAATTTGTCGCCTACATGGTGACCACTCAGCTCGTTAACCTCCTTGAACTGATTCAAATCAAGTAGCAGTACTGCCCCTTTTGTCTTCGATGGGCGTTCAAGGGCGGTTTGCAGTGCATGTTGGAAGAAGCGCCGATTGTAAAGTTCCGTTAGCGGGTCACGTTCGGCCAGCCACGTTAGCCGAGCTTCGGCCGCCTTACGTTCGGTAATATCCAGACCAACCGATATACGTGACACCTTGCCGTCATTACCCGTTTGTAACGGTGCATGGTACCAAGCGATAGTATGAGTCCTGTGATCGGGCGTACGGAGTGTTTTCTCCTCTTGCTGGGGATGGGAAAACGTATTCACCTTGGTAGGGGCACCTGCCTCGAATACATCAACAAAATGACGCCCGAGTAGCGAAGCTTCATTAAGTCCTAGCATCAACTGGGTATACTCATTGACCAAGCTAATTCGTCCAGTGCCATTCTGGGCAATGATAAACACCTGGGCCGTATCCAGCAGGCCATTAACGAAATCTCGCTCTTTGGCTAGCTCTCCAATGCGCTCGGCTAGTTGGTCACCGCGCTCTTGTACTTCACTCTCTAACAATTCAAGTTGGCGTGAAAGCTCAAGGGTAGTGCTCTCAAGTACATCGATCTCGTCGGGAATGCGGCGGCGGTGGTTGGGAATGGCGGCGTGTATATCGCTAAATTTTCCGTCAGCTAGGGCAGGAAGCAATCCAGCGACTCTACGCAGTCGAGCCATTGGGCCCAGCAGTATGACCAATAGCAGTAGTTCAGCGGCAATCCAGCCGAGTACGCCTACGAACAAGAGTGTGCGAGTATCCTGGTTAATTGCCTTAATTTGCTCGGTAATGTCTGATATCAGCAGCAAGTATCCATTGCTACGTTCATTATCCTCTTCCATGCGTACTGCGCTGAGTTCTAAATGTCTGCCATCATGTTCAAGATTTAATGGTGTTTCCATTAAACGGCGAACAGGAGCTGTATCTGACGCTCGCTGCAAAGGTGCTAGGGTTTGCTCTTCGCTTGTGAGGGCTAGCAGTTGACCATTCCATGATTTTAGCTCTCGAGTTGCCGTCATCCCGCTATCTTCAGTGGGCCCGGTGACAAGTAGTGCGACTTCACTGCCAGATACCTCCTTGGCCTGCCGAGTGACATCGGCTAGCGAGCGGGTCAGTACGACCATACCAACGCTTTCTCCCGCCACTAGCACCGGCACGGCAGCGAACTGTTGGCAGCTAGCTGAACAACGCAATGTAGTGAGTGGCTGCTCGGTGTGCATCACCCGCCTGATCCAACTCAGAATGGGAAGCTGCGTTTGTGTATTGCCGGTGCCCCAATTACCCAAGACTTGCCCCTGGGTATTAATAATTAATATTTCATCGATACCCGCCTCAAGCTGTAGAGCGGGCCACTGGGAGTCTAGTGCTTGCTCAACTGCGGCGGTATTACCTGCTTGCAAGGGCGAGCCTAAGCTTGCCGAGGCCGCGGTTAACCCTGCCAACTGACGTAAATTTTCCGATGAGCGAACTAGCGCTAAACGAATTTCTCGCTGTTGGCGTTCATAGTGCTGGCTTCGGCTTTCTTGAAACTGACGGGTAAGATTGTCGTGGCCTAGCCAGGTAAAGAGCGTTACCAGCGCCAGCAGCAGCAGGCTACTTAACGCGATGACCCGCCATGTCAGGCTAAGGCGTTGGGGCGTTCGGAAAAGGGTAAATGGTTTCATCGCGGTAGCGTCCTAGCCAGGATCGAGGTAAACGTCAGAAGCGCAGCGATAATTGAAACAACCACATGCTCCATCTTCTGCTGGTCGCTGATGAATCTGGATTATCCTGAATAGGCAGCCAACCCGTGCCATCGACATGGTGGTATTCACCTGCCAGCATGACTTGAGGGTGCGGCGTCCACTGCAGGCCAACGGTTAGGTCATCTGCGAATTGGGTATGGGCTGGAACGCTTCCCCCTGTACTCGCCTCGAAAGATTTACCGTTGCGGTCTGCGCGGTTGCTGGTAAGGCTGTCATAACGCATTAACCACTGCCAGTCATTTGCAAAACGCCGAGCGTATTGGATATACCAACTTTCCCCTGTCGTGTCGAAGTTTACAGAAGACTGATTGAAGTTTTTTAACCCTGAACGGCGCAGGGCGTATTCAGTCGTTACACTCCAGAGTTCTTGATTGTATTGGAGTGAAAATACCCAGGGTGTAAAATAAAAATCTCCGTCGCTGACACCTGATTGATGTGACTCTATTTGGGATCTCACGTTGGCATTGCTAATCGCTGCAACGACACGACCTCCATCATGTTCATAACGAACTTGGGCAATCGTAGACTGCTGAGGATCGAAGGTGCCTGATATACGCTGAAGTTGAAGCGTATCGCTTAAATCGTCACCAGCCTGAGGCTTTCCTAAGCCAAACTGTCCTCGTAGTACTCCGTTGCTTAATCTCTGTTCCAAATAGAACGTTAGGCCGTCACCTGTGAGAGCCATTGAGCGTGTTCGGTCAAAATAGATAGACTGAGGCAGTAAGATGCTGGGACGGGTAAATGCCACATCGCGGGTTTGATTATAAAATCCAAAAGGGTTTTTAATCCGACCAAGCTGAACACCAAACGTACGCCCTTGGTCAGAAATCATTTGGTAATCAATGAGACCGTAATCCAGTTTAGGTTCTGCGTCGCTGCTATTGCCTCCAGCTCGACGACTTAGCACCTGAGCAGCAACGAGTACATCCTGATGAGGGCGTAAGGAGACGTTGAGGCCAATTTCGGTAAATTCTATGCTGCCTTCATCCTGGCTGCTCTGACCAAAAAAGTTGTTATTGTCAGTCACGACCAGCGCCTGACTAAGAAAGCCATGTACCTGTAAAGTATCCAGAGCGTGTTCGTCGCTTTGGGCAGGAGCAGATAAACCCATTACAACGGTGCCTAGCAAAGCGGCAAGGGCTCTGCATTCATTCCATCGAAATGACTTGGACTCTATCATCCAGATACTCCCTTTCAAGATACCCAATGGCACCCGGCGTTGAGGCGACGCGCTCGCGCATCTCTTCCTGGTCATTTACTCGGTCGGGGGCTTGACCGGTACCTGAAAAAACCATGCGATCCCAGGCTAATTGAAGTTGGTGCGGGTAAACCGCCAACTGCTCTTTGGTAAAGCGAGCATGTACTGGGTTGTTGTTACTTAAAACGAAAACCCTAACCGCTTGACCATCCGGCCAGGTGCGTTGGCGCATGGCGAAAATCGCGCGGGTAGTATCACGGTTCAGCCAGTGGGTAGTGACGTCAGGGTGAGCCACTAAAAAAAGCGGCGCTTCTCGAGCGATGGCATTCGTTGTTGCGAAAGCGAGCCCCACCAACACAATAAAAGTGGTCGCTGCCAGTAAGGCCAATCGCATTAGAGAGCCGCTTATAATGGGTAATGGCATTGGTAGTGGCTTACTGGTTGATTGATGAACGCCAGGTTCACCCGCGGTGCCGTTCTGCTCTGCGCTGAAAATGTGTATGTATTGATGACGTGTTCTCCCTCGCAGCACTAACGAGACTGTTTTTATATTCAGTCATGATGGTATGACTGAAAGATACACATCTCAAGCAACTGTGCCGTATCGATACGGCGTATACGCAAACACTACATCAATTCAAGAAAAATAACAGAAAGTTATGTCAACGAATAACGAGGATAAGCTGTGGCTATTCCATTACCGTATGCTTGTACATAATAGCTAATCGTCTGTGCGACACTGCGAATGCCATCCATCTTAAAAGGATCATCCACCATGTTCACCGGCCTAAGTGCATTCCCGCTAACCCCCATGAACGAGCAGGGCATTAATGAGTATGAGTTTGTCCGTTTAGTTGCTTATTTAGCTGAGGCAGCGGTGGATTCCATTGGCGTGCTGGGCTCGACCGGCAGCTACGCCTATTTAAACCGTGATGAGCGCGCCCGTGTTATTCAGCTTAGCGTTGAAAATGCAGTTGGCGCGCCTGTCATTGCAGGCATTGGGGCGCTACGTACTCGTGATGTGCTGGCTAATGCAGAACGCGCTCAGCAGGCAGGTGCCAGCGGCGTGCTGCTAGCGCCGGTCTCCTACCAAAAGCTCACCGACGACGAGGTCTTCGATCTATACGCCACGGTTTGCCAATCGCTGAGTGTGCCGCTCTGCGTGTACGATAACCCTGGCACAACCCATTTTGAATTTAGCGATGAGCTGCATGGGCGAATCGCCCAACTGCCCCAGGTTCGCTCTATCAAAATTCCGCCGGTGAACAATGATATTGACTCTGCAAAGGAGCGAGTGACTGGGTTGCGCAAGCTGATCCCCGCTGATGTCACTATCGGCATCAGCGGCGACGCGGCAGCAGCCACCGGTCTAAATGCAGGATGTGATGCCTGGTATTCCGTTATCGGCGGGTTATACCCTAGAGCAGCGCTGGCGATAACCCGAGCTGCTCAGGCGGGGGATGTTCAACAGGCCAAGGCGCTTTCAGACGGCCTTGAGCCGCTGTGGGCACTCTACCGTGAATACGGCGGTAGCCTGCGAGTGGCGGCTACCATTGCAGAAATCACCGGGAAGGTGAGTCAGCCCTGCTTGCCCCAGCCGCTTAAAACGCTGCAAGCGGGCGATCGTAAAAGAGTAGAGCAGGTACTGGGGCAGCTTGGGCTTGAGTAAAACCTTATTATAAAAACGCCCGGCCAAGGCCGGGCGTAATATGCCATTAAACGATGGTTACTCAACGAGCTTAAGCAAGCGATCTGGATAATTTGTGAACAGGCCGTTTGCGCCCATTTCCATCAAACGCTCCATCTCATCGGTTTCATTGACGGTGTAAACGTGCACCGGCAGGCCATTTTCATTTGCTTGACGAATAAAGTCGGCATCGATGACTTCTTGGCCTTCGTAGATATAGTTAGTTCCGATTCCTGACGCGTATTCCGCTACCGCCTGGAAGTCTTCATCATTAATCTCTGCTGGGCCCGGTGTCACACCAGTCCACTCCACTAAACGCGATTCGTCCTCTTCACTGGGGTAGTACCAAACGAGCTGGATTAGCGGAATGTCATCGTTTAGTTCCTGCACTTTTAACAGGCTCTCCTGCTCGAAAGACTGCACTAATACTCGGCCACTCTCGACCATGTCGTACTCTTCCAGCGTTTTTACCAGGGCTTCTTCCAAGCCTGGGTTTAGCTGCGGTGACTTGGTTTCAATGTAGTAGCGAGCATCGTGACCGAAACGCTCGAAAAGCTCATCCAGCGTGAGGATCTGTGCCCCTGCAAAGTCCGCGTCTGCTTTATCAGCATTGGCTTCATTGAACCAAGAGCCGGTATCCAGCGCTTTCAGCTCTTCCATGGTGTAGTCGTTAATCTTGCCTTCACCATCGCTGGTGCGGTCAATGGCGTCATCATGAAATACCACGACTTCACCATCGGCGGTGATTTGGGCGTCCAGCTCTAAGTAGTCGACATTCCACTCATGGGCCAATTCATAGGCCGCCATGGTGCTTTCCGGCGCGTGGCCGCTGGCCCCGCGGTGGGCGATCACTTGGAATGACTCAAGCTCTTTGAGCTGCTCCTCCAACGGTGTGGACTCCGCCAGCGCGGTGGTTGTGGCAGCACCAGCAAAAAGCCCCAGTGACATTGCGGCGAATAGCGAATGACGTTGCATTAAAGCACCTTAATTGAATGTTCGTTCAATAAGCGTACATGGCCTGGAGCGTTAAAGCCAAGTGACGAGAACTGTTCGGTGATTCATCGAGAGCCGAAGAGAGCAGCCATCAAGCGAATACGCAGTGGGGCTATATAGTCACCTAAGGGCTAGGTACCCACGTTGAGACTCTTCACCAACGCTTGCGCTTCTTTTATAGAGGTCAAACGTATAAATTGAATAGGCGCATAGCGTGGATTCACCATATCGGCAAAGTAGCGTTTACGGTTTTGCCGCCACGTTTTTAGTGACCATAGCAGAACCGAATCACGGCTTAGAAATGTTTTGCGGAAGCTTTCGTGATTACCTGTACCGGGCCAAAGCTCCTCTTGGCTGATGATGCGTTTAACAGCACGGGTGAGGGCTTGGCTAAATACTCGCCAAAAGGGGTAGTCGATCCACACCACCATATCCACTTCGCGCCACTTTATATGCCGAGTACGGTCAAAATTACCGTCCAGTATCCACTCTTGAGGTGAGGCTGCTAAAGCCTCTTCCAGCTCGGCGAAGAACTCATCGTCCGGTGCTCCTTGCCAGTTAGCGCGCCAGAATAATTGATCAAGCTGGACGCATGGGGCGTTCAAGGCATCTGCGAGCTGCTTTGCAAGGGTACTTTTGCCACTGCCACTCGTACCAACCACATTAATTTTCATGGGAGTTCTCTTTAGGTGGCGCGACATTTTAATAAGTGCTCAAAGAGGCAGCAAGCGCACCATACGGCGTCAATGAGTACCCTGGTACCGTACCACCACTTTTAGAATGGACGCCCTCTATTGCCCCTCGGGGATAGCGCTTTACAGCGGCGAGCTGTTCCCGCAGTGGCAGGGCGATATACTGATAGGAGCGCTGGTAAATAAGAGGTGCGCCGGGTACGTTTATCTAACAATGGCCGCGAAGCCAGCGATGTAGAAGGCCTGTTTGGTGAGCTAGACGAGCGTATAAGAGATGTGCGGGTAAGGCCCAGAAGGTGAAGTGTACCTACTTACCGACAGCTCCGAGGGCAGGCTACTTCGAGTAGTGCCAGCAAAATAGTTCATGACCGTAGATGCTATTGTTGGCTTGGATGCGCCTCACAGAAAGGAAAGCCCATGATCCATTCAGAGCACCATCGATCTCACCGTTCCGGCTGGCTGCGTGCCGCTGTGATGGGCGCCAACGATGGCATCGTTTCTACTAGCAGTTTAATACTGGGGGTAGCCGCAGCCAATACCACTCAAAGCGGTATTATGCTGGCGGGTATTGCGGGCCTGGTGGCTGGCGCAATGTCGATGGCAGCGGGGGAGTATGTTTCGGTAAGCTCTCAGTCGGACACTGAAAATGCTGATCTCGATATCGAACGCAAAGCATTGGCGGAGCACTATGAACTAGAGCAGGAAGAGCTTGCCGCTATCTATGAAACGCGCGGCTTGACGCCCGAGCTGGCGCGGCAAGTCGCCGAACAGCTGATGAGCAACGATGCCCTGGGTGCCCATGCACGGGATGAAATTGGCATCACTGATACTGGTCAAGCGCGCCCGCTTCAAGCAGCCCTCTCATCAGCAGCGACCTTTACCACGGGCGCGCTGTTGCCGCTGTTGGTCGCCTGGTGGGCACCATCATCATTATTGACTCCTCTGGTAGCGCTGTTTTCACTGCTCTTCCTGGCTTTGTTGGGTGCTCTTGCGGCTCGAGTGGGCGGTGCACCTATCTTGAAAGCTGCAGCAAGAGTGATGTTCTGGGGCGCGCTTGCAATGGCGTTAACTTCTGCCATAGGGCGTGTGTTTGGGGTTGTGGCTTGAGTGCGTGAGCGCTGAATGTAGTGTTCTTGTCGAAAAGCTGGATTTCAGCGAGAAGCTTTTAGATGCACCACCAACATCCAGCTCGCGTATCTCTGGCAATTATCGACGTTGAAGTTCTTAGGTCAGACTGCAGCATTGCTGCGGCCAGAAGCCTCAATAATCTCATGGTGTATGCGTTGCTGCTGCTCAACTGAGAGGTTTTCGTACGAACAACCAAATAGTTGCTGAGCGTATCGCTCGAAAAGAGCAGCAAGGCTAGGTGGTGTTTTTTTTATTTGCTCTGCTCTCGCCAGCCCCTGCACACTTGTCAGTTTCCTATACTCATCCATGACTTGGTTGCGCATCGCATGACAGTACTCTGCTGCCTCAAGATAACTGATTCTGCCTGCTGAGATGTCTGCTTTAGCCGTCGAAGAAATACGCTGAATTTGCGATATATAACGTGCTCGGGTATGAGCATCGTTATTCGCATCAACACCGACACTGCGTTCTGCCTCGGTCATAGAGCCCCTCCTGGTAACGACTAGGCGCAAAGCGCTCACTGATTCATTATAGCTTTACCATCTCAAGTTTTACGCTTAAGCCATTCTGCCAGCGGCTCGCTGCGGGGCCATCGGCTTGCTCCGCCGGTTCAATCACCGAGTCATATATTCGCGACAACCTAACCGACGGTGCGAAAGGCCAGGTTCACAACTCCCGCAAGCATGTCTATCGCTTTAAAAAACCGTTAGATAGACCACTCGTGCTTGATGACACCCTGATGATAATTCACCCCAGCGTAAAAGCCCGCTATGAGCGCGACGCTAACTACCGGCCTCTCTACTTCCTGAATTCAACTAATAAGTGCAGCACCTGCGGTTTCTAGTGCTCCTGAATATTCTCCTAAAAACACCTGGGCTGGGGTTCGATATCCCAGCCGCTTTCTGGGTCTATCGTTCAGCTTGTGAACAACGCGTCGCAGCTCTGCATTAGTCACCTTCCGGAAGTCTGTACCTTTCGGAAAATACTGCCTGATCAGGCCGTTGGTGTTCTCGTTTGTCCCACGCTGGCCTGAACAGTAAGGATCACAGAAATACACGGAGGCGCTAACCGCTTTTGCGACCGTCTCGTGGTCTGCAAACTCCGAGCCATTGTCGAGCGTGATCGTCTTCACCGCGCCCCGACGAGGCTTAAGTAAACGGACCATGGCTCTCTGCGTTAGTTCTGCCGTTACCTTTGGCAGACGTGCCGCCAACAAGTAGCCACTTCGTCGCTCTACCAACGTCACTATCCCCGCTTGCTTGTGCCCATAAAGCACCGTGTCGCCTTCCCAGTGACCGATGGTGAGGCGTTTTTCGATAGCAGGTGGCCGATGCTCTATCCCCACACGCTTAGGAATCTTGCCTAGTCCTGCACTTTTGGCATGGGCACGATGTTTACTGCGACGCTTGGGCTGGCGGAGGTGTCGCCACAAATCGCCACCCTTGGCCTTATCGTCCCAGATCAGCGAATAGACCCATTGATGACTAACTCCTATCCCCGTCAACGGCGCCATAAAACCGCTAATCTGCTCTGGACTCCACTCTTCTCTAAGCCTGTCAGCTACGGCATTGATCAGGCTAGGGAGTTGCTTTGTCCACTTCCAGGCGGAGCGGCGTCTCTGATCGCTGTAACGCTGCGCTTGTGCGGGTTCATATCCCTTGGCACCCGAATTACGTCTCAGCTCACGGCTCACGGTACTGCTGTGAATGCCAAGCTGTTGAGCAATCTGACGTTGGCTCAATCCTACATCCCTATGGGCAAAAATTTGATATCGTTGTGCCTGGGTCAGTTGTCGGTATCCCATACTCTGCTTCACTTTGGTCGGTAAGGCGGAGAGGGTACCGCTGCTGGCCCTCCTGCCTCTACCGTATGATCCAAAGTGCTGCAGTTATTCTATGAATTCAGGCTTAAAAGCGTTGGTGGAAGAGTTCGGGTGGCAGGGGCTCACTGTGGGTAAGTGATCAGTACGGGTTGAATTTCGCCTAAGTGCCTGCATTGATAGAAGGATAAGCAATTCACAAGGAGTCGTTATGACAACGTTAGTGATTGGCGCGAATGGACAGATTGGCAAGCAGTTTTGCGAACTGGCCCAAAAAGCGGGCACGCCCATCAAGGCGATGATTCGCAGTGAAGAGCAGGCAGCCTGGTTCAAAGAGCACGGTATCGATACAGTGATAGCCGATTTAGAAGGTGAGTTTGAGCACGCCTTTGACGGTTGTGACCAAGTGGTCTTCACTGCGGGGTCAGGGCCCCACACCGGGCCGGATAAAACCTTGATGATTGACCTTTTTGGTGCCATTCGTACCGCCGATATCGCCAAGCAAAAAGGTCTCTCCCGCTACATCATGATCAGCGCTATGCGGGCAGAAAACCCTATGGAAGCGCCCGAAAAGCTGCGCCCCTATATGGCTGCTAAATTTGCCGCCGATGCCCACCTTCGCAACAGCGGTATGCCCTACGTTATTCTCAAACCAGGGCGTTTGACCGACGAAACCGCCAGCCAGCAGTTTGCCAGTTCACTGGATGAAGCAGGCGACAACCAAATCTCACGAGCCAACGTGGCCCATGCGTTACTTCACGCTGTGCAAAAGCCCGATTTGGTCAATCAGGAGTATCTGCTGCTGGATGGCAAACGCTCGATTGGTGAGATTATTCAGTAGTAGCGTCTTGCACGGAAGTTATCTGGCGGCTTAATTCACCCACCCCAACAATCGCCACCAAAGGTAGTCTAATGGCATCAATAGAAAGATCGTTATCAGCGCTAACGGGATGATAATCTTCAATAATTGGCTAAGGGGCTCTTTAGATAGCTGCATTGCCATAATCAGCGGCGCCACCTGATAAGGAAAGATTACCGTAGAAAAGCCGACGACCTGAGTCATCAATACGGCGGGTAGAGAGAGCCCTGAGGCGCCAGCGAGTTCTGCTGCCATGGGGGAAAGTACGGTAGGAACACTGGGGGTGGTGGCCACTACTCCCGTCAGGGTGGCCATCAGTGACAGCGATATAAAGTCCCCAAAACTGCCGCCATTGTCGGTTTCCATCAGTTGGGTAAAGCCTTGGCCCACAGCACTGCCAATGCCTGAAACGTTGACGAGTGTACCCAATCCCAGTGCCGCGGCCACAAATATCACAGTGCCAAAATCTACCACTGTGTTGAATGACTTCGGGTCTACGGCACCAGCCTTTGGCATCATTAGCACTACCGCCGCTACGAGTCCCACCCACGCCGGGTTTGCGCCGTGTAGTGTATCTGTTACCCAGAGGAGCAGGGTAATGCCCATGACTACAGCTACCTTTTTTTGCTGTGTAGCAGCACTGGTTGTTTTGATCGTCTCGATGGGCAGTTGGCATTGTGGTGCGATGCGAGCGGGAAATACCACGAGTACCAGTACCACGATTAAGATCGATTTCAGCATTCCCAGAATGGGAAAATGCAGTAGTAGATACTCCGCATAGCCAAGATGAATGCCATACAGACTTTCACTCGACCCTGCCAAAATCATATTAGGGAGGTTGGATGGAAGCACCGCAAAACTTGGCATGTTACAAGCGGCAGCAAGAGCGGTGGCTACGCCCAGGCGTCCAGCACTACCCGGCTCAAAGCCCACTCGTTCGGCTAGCGCTAAGCCGATAGGGATCAATACCACTGCTCGCCCCCCGGAAGAAGGCATCACAAACCCCAATGCCATAGCGGTAAACACTAACCCGCCAATCAACTTCGGGTAGCTTGCGGTGAGGAGCGGCGACAGCACTGCTGCTAGCCGATCGCCAAGCTTGCTAGATGTAATGGCTGAGCCAATGACAAATCCTGAGATAACCATCCACACGGCTGTCGAGCCAAACCCAGCGAATAGTTGCTCCGGCGGGAGCAAGCCGAATACGCTAACCAGCGCGAAAAATAGCAAACCGGTTAGGAAGGGAGGCAGCACGCCGGTACTCCATAGAACCAGCGTAATTACTACCACACTAGCGGCGTAAGAAAATGCTGTGGGATGGGGCGCTATGGGAAAAAGTGTCAGTAGCAAAGCGGCCAGCAAGGCCGTTGCCACCATGGCATGAGAGAAACTAAGCGAGCGAAGCATGGCGAGACCCTAGCTGTGGTGAGCCAATTGCGCGGTGCGCGCAGCTGGGCCTACAATAGTTTCTGTATGCTGACGTGTTAAGGGTAAGATGTGACAATAAATAGCGATAATGCGACAATGTCGCTGCCCAGTGATATAGCGTTCATCCTTGACCCTGCTCGTCCTGTATTGACCCATGCTCGCAGTATGCAGGCGGAAACCGGTGTCTTGCCTCACGCCCACCCACGCGGGCAATTGCTGTGGGCCAAGCAGGGTGTGCTGCGCGTTACTAGTGAACAGGCGGTGTGGGTTGTACCCTCTACCCACGGTGTATGGATACCCGGTAACTGCAACCACCAAGTGAGCTGCGAAACGCTGGTGGAAACCCGCAATCTCTACATTGACCCTACTTACCCGGTACGCGATCAGGACACCCAGGTGGTGATGGTGGCGATGACCGCGTTGATGCGCGAGATTGTGCTCAGGCTAAACGATTCTCCGAAGTGTAGCGGCGATGCCAGTACCGCTCGCCTAGGCTTAGTCGCTATTGATGAGCTCAATAGCCTATCCGCCGCGGACTTGTCGCTACCTGCTGGTACTGACCCGCGGTTGCGGCGCATTATTAGCCACATGGTTAGCCACCCAGACACCCGGCATATATTGGGCGAGCTGGCCAGCTTAGCTGGGGCTAGCGTGCGCACCTTGGAGCGGTTATTCAAGTCCGAAACCGGGTTGACCTTTCGTCAGTGGCGCACCCGTTTCAAGCTGATGAACGCGCTCGAAGCCTTGGATAGAGGCGAAAGTTCAACCGCTGTGGCCTATACGGTAGGTTATAAAAGCACCAGCAGTTTTGTGGCTGCCTTCAAAGCAGAGTTTGGCTATACACCCCAAGTCCACGCTCGCCGACTGTGACCTGACCCACGTCAAGACGTCAACAGACCCTAGCAACATATTGCTAGGGCATGGCGGACAACAGGCCCTTAACTCATGAATTCACCCCCTTCATGCCCTCCGGTGTATAGCGCTCGCCGATGACAGGAAGGCGAGCAGTGGCCGCCTCAAGTTGTTGCTGCTCATCAGTGGTCAGGGTGATGGACGCCGCTGCTGCATTCTCTTCAAGGTAGCGCAACCGTTTGGTGCCCGGAATCGGTACGATGTTGTCGCCTTTGGATAGCAGCCAGGCCAGCGAGAGCTGCGCAGGGGTGCAGCCTTTGAGTGCTGCCATGTCACCAATCACCTCCGCGATTCGGCGGTTAGAGTCCATGGCCTGTTCAGAGAAGCGCGGCAGGTTAGAACGAAAATCGTCTTCGCCGAAATCAGCGTTTTCTTGAAACCTTCCCGTTAAAAAACCTCGGCCGAGAGGAGAGTAGGGCACGAAGCCGATGCCGAGCTCCTTGCAGGTGGGCAGTACCGCTTGCTCCACGTCCCGTGTCCAGAGCGAGTATTCGGTTTGAACCGCCGTCACCGGGTGCACGGCGTGTGCGCGGCGCAGGGTCTCGTCGCTAACCTCGCAGAGGCCAATGTGGGCAATTTTTCCCTCTTTAACCAGTTGTGCCAAGCCCTCCATGGTCTCTTCGATAGGGGTTTCCGGGTTAACGCGGTGAACGTAGTAGAGATCGATCTGTTCGATGCCCAGCCGCTTTAGCGACGCCTCGCAAGCTTGGCGGGCATAATGGGCGCTGCTATCCAGGCTACGCTGATACTCACCAGGGTTGCGAACAATGCCGAATTTGGTGGCGATACGTACGTTTGGCTTATGGCTGGCAAGAAAACGGCCAATCAGCTCCTCGTTATGGTGTGGCCCGTACATATCCGCCGTGTCAAAAAAGTCGATTCCCAGCTCCACCGCCTGAGCCAACACCCGAAGCGACTCGCTATCGTCTCGGGGGCCGTAGAACTCGCTCATTCCCATGCAGCCTAAGCCAATGGCAGAGAGGGTCAGGTCGGTGCCGAGTGTACGTTTTTGCATGCTATATCTCCTGTAATGACTTACGAAACTATTGCCCATCAAGAGAGCGTGAGCCGTTTTCGAGCGCTTGTTGAAACGCGCAATAACAGCGTGGCACTATCCAATAATGAAAAAAATGAACGAGTTCGGTAAACCATTTTCCAGTTATGAAAACCAGATGCCCCGCGGGTGGGTCTGGGATGACACACGCGCCTTTCTGGCGGTGGCCCGCCAAGGCACTTTGAGCGGCGCGGCAGCGGAACTCCACCTGGGTATCGCGACGCTCTCCCGGCGTATCGAGCGGCTGGAAAAAGCCTTGAAGCTGCCGTTGTTTGTTCGTCAGCAGTCGGGCTATCAGCTTACTGAAGAAGGGGCCGGGCTAATCGAAAAAGCCGAAGCGCTGGAAGCCGCCGCAGCGGCCTTCTCTAGCGAGGGCGCACTCGCTACGCAGCTGAGCGGCAGGGTGCGCTTGGCCACCGCTGAAAACCTGGCCACGTCGTTGATTCTGCCCGCATTGCCACAATTTTATGCTCAGTACCCCGGCATCACACTTGAGCTGGTGACCGATATCACCACCGTCAATCTGCACCGTCGCGACGCTGATTTGGCGCTCAGAATGGTCAAGCCCGAGCGGGGTAATGTCACCCTTCGCCGACTCGGCTCGCTGGGGTTTGGGCTTTATGCTAGCCCCGGTTATGTGGCCCAGCGTGAGGTTCATCATGACGCGGGCAATTACGACAGCGACGCCTTTATTACCTGGGGAGAAATGCAAGCGCACCTGCCTGCCGCCCAATGGGTTGAGCGGGTTCTGCAAGGGCAGGAACCGGCGTTAACCACCACCTCGCTGGCGACCCAGCTAGCGGCGGCGAAAGCGGGGCTGGGGATAGCGGTGTTGCCGCATTTTCTGGCGTTGGAGGCTGGACTGGTGTGTGTCGCTGCGGATATTGGCGTGGATCAGCCCATCTATCTCGTTATTCAGACGGATCTCACCCAATCAGGCCGTACCCGGGCCGTGGCGGACTTTCTGACTGAGCTGGTGGCCAGTAACCGCAAGCGCTTGAGTGGGTGATATAGTCACTAAGTCTTCACTTTTTATCCGACAGGCCATCCATGACACCCACTGATATTGGCAGCGCCTACGATCAGATCACCCACCTCTGGCAAAGCGACAAATTCAATCTCGCTAACGGGATAGAGGCGCACAAAAGGGCGCTTTCGTTTGTGAAGGGCCGAGGAAAGGCACTCGATATCGGTTGTGGGTGTACCGGCCGCTTTATCGACTTCTTGCAACAAGAAGGCTTTACGCCTGAAGGCGTGGATATTTCCGATGAAATGCTGCGCCTCGCTAAGCAGAAGCACCCTGACGTGACCTTTCACCACCAGGATATTTGCCAGTGGCAGCCGCTGGAAAAATACGACTTTATCACCGCCTGGGACAGCATTTGGCATATTCCGCTAGTGCAGCAGGAAAGTGTGATGACCAAACTTATCGGAAGCCTGAATAAGGGTGGGGTACTGATCTTCTCTTTCGGCGGTACCGACGAACCTGGTGAGCATACCGATAGTTTTATGGGGCCCGAGGTCTACTACTCTACGCTTGGCACAAACGGCTTCGTATCCTTATTGATGAAGTTAGGCGCGGTGTGCAGACATCTGGAGTACGATCAGCACCCGGAGTTGCATACTTATTTGATAGTGCAGAAAAGGTAGCGTCGTGCTTTTCATCAATTAACTATTATCAGGACTGATCGTAATGTCCGCCGATGGCAAAAATATAAATAGCTTTGTCATCGAACCGGTAGATCAGCCGATCTCTTTGTGAAATGCGCCTTGACCACAAGCCAGAAAGATTGTGTCTGAGTGGCTCGGGTTTTCCGATACCAGCCGTTGGATCGTCAGAGCGGAGCATTTCTTTTAAGAGTTTGCAGAGCGCTTTATGCAGCTTCTTATCTGTTTCACGCATTTTTTCATAGGCTTCCCACGTACGGCCCTCAAATACCAGTGATCTCATTCATCTGCTCATTATCAGGTTGGTATCCTTGACCACGACTATGGGTATCTAGAGAAGCCGCAATTTGTTGCATGAGGTCTCGGTTCTGAAGCACATGCAGTGTTTCTTGCTCTCTTTCCCAGTCCTCAGCGCTAATCACCACAAACGCCTCTCCGGCACGACGGGTTACCTTTAAGGGTTCGTGCTGGCTAATCACTTGTTCTACTACGCTTTTCAGGTTGTCTCTGAATTTGTTAACACTGATAATATCCATAACGTCACCATAATGTACGGAAATTCCGTACAACTATATCTCACTAGCTCCGACAAGGCCAAGCGCAGCGATAGCTTTATCGCTGCGCTTGGCCTAGATTTCCTGAATTCATAGTTGCACGTGCTGGTAATATTGTGCAGCTAATAATACTTTGTCTGCATGATGTTGCTGTCTAAAAATCTGCTAATGGTCGATGTGAATGGTCAGTCCCTCTTTCCCCATAGCAATATGGTCAGCGAGTATATTTTGCTGATACTCCCCACCATTTTGCCGCCGGAATGGAATAGAGGATTCATTAAAAAGATTTTCGAGGCGTAGACGCCAAGCGGCTAGCTCCTTCGCTACGCTGACTTTCGAAAGTTTGCCGGTGCCATACACGGCATGGGTTGGCAGTACATCCATACCTGGGAAAAACAGGGCGCCGTGGGTGATGGGGAATAGCAATTCCTCCAAGGGGCCATTAATACCTCGGGGTGAATAGTCCTCCGCTGGGCCACCCACCATTACCGACAGTAATGCCCGTTTGCCTTTGAGAATACCGTCTCCATAGCGATAACGATTGCCTTCATCTTTGTATCCGTAAGCAAATCCATAGGCGTACACCCGGTCTATCCAGCCTTTGAGAATGGCGGGCATACCAAACCACCACAAGGGAAAGTGGAATATGACGGCGTCGGCGGCAAGCAGCTTGTCCTGCTCTGCGGCGACATCCTGCGTCTGCTGGTGAGTGGCATAGGCGTGCTGCGACTCTTGAATAAAGCCTAGCCGGTCATTATTTATACGGTTGGGGAAATCGTGCTCATCAAACGTCGCTTTCCAACCCATGCCATATAGGTCTGACTGCAGCACGGTTTGGCCTTGTCGCTCCAGTATTTGTACCGTTTCAGTTACGAACCGGCGGGTCAATGATGTGGGTTCTGGGTGCGCATACACAATCAATATGGTCTTGGACACTCTAATGCTCCTACAGGCGAATTTACTTGGTGGATACGCTAGAGATTGTGGGCAAGAATAAGCTATCAATGAAATTAATAGTTTTATGATCTACTATATAAAATATGGATAATAAAAGGCTGGATCTTAATTTGTTGGCGACCTTAGAGGCTTTGCTTGAAGAGCAAAATGTCACGAGAGCCGCCGCACGCCTGCATCTTAGTCAGCCTGCCGTCAGCGCTCAGCTGAGCCGCCTTAGGGATATGTTCAACGACCCGCTGCTCATTCCGGCTCACCGCGGGATGATGCCTACCACCAAAGCGTTGGAGTTACTTACCCCACTACGTATTGCACTGGATCAGGTGCGAGAGACGCTGATAACGCACCAGCACTTTGAACCTGCCCAAGCGTCGCTGACCATTACGATTGCATGCACCGATTACCTTCAAGCGGTCATTGGTTTGGCGGTCATGAACGAATTAAGGCGTCAAGCACCTGGCATTAGAATCGCCATACGTAGTCTGGAGCCACCCAGGCTGGAAGCTCAAATGGCACGGGGTGAAGTGGATCTTGCACTCATGACACCCGAAGAGGCGCCCAAGGTTTTACGAATCAGGCCGCTGTATGATGAGAACTATGTGCTGGTTGGATGCTGGAATCACTCACAGCTAAGTGAGGAAATGACGATTGAAGAGTATGTCCAGCTCGAGCATGTAATCGTTTCGCTCAGCGGAGGCGATTTTTCCACTCAGGTGGATCAGGTCTTACAAACATTGGGCTATAGACGCAATGTTGTTCTGTCGACATCTTCATTCCTGTTCGTCCTTGAGATTGTTGCTTACTCACGTTTTGTAGCACTGGTGCCGCGGCGTTTAGTTGCCCAGCGTTCCGACCTTAAAATTGTTGAATCCCCCATTAAATCACTGGGATTCAAAGTCGGTATGGTGTGGCATGAGCGCAATCATGGTCATAGTGCGCATCGTTGGGTGCGTGAGCAAATAGCACGTATCCTTTGCGCGAAATAAACGTTGATCAAGCCGTCATATTAGCAGCGTCCAGCCCCAACTCCCGCTTGAGCCACTCTGCCAGTGGCTCGCTTCGGTGGCTATCGGCTTGGCTGGGCAACCACAGGCACAGCCGGGCGGGGGTTTCGATACTTCCCCAGGGCGCAATTAGCCGCCCGCTCCTCAGGTCGTCTTCCACCAATAGCCTCGGCGCGATGGCGATACCCAGGCCCGCCACTGCCGCTTCCATCAAGTAGTAAAGGTGATCGAACCCCTGGCCTCTGCTTAGCGTCGCTTCAAGCTGTGCTAGCTCCAGCCCTTTGGTAGTGGCCCACTGCGGCCATGCCTGGGGGCGGGAAGATGTATATAAGAGCTTATTGGCAAGCAGCGATTCGGGCTTGGTTGCATCGCACTGGGCCGCCAGCTGCGGGCTTGCCACCGCACATATCTGCTCTTCCATCAGCTCGAATACCTCAACACCTGCGGGCCAGGGCGGCTCGGCAAACGCCAGGGTGGCGCTAGCATCCGTTTGTGTACCCGGCTGCTCGCTTTCACTCACTACCACCTGCAATTTCAGCTGGGGCAGCTCGTGGTGCAGACGATCCAGGCGGGGAATCAGCCAGCGGGCCAAAAGGCTGCCAGGGCAGGCCAGGGTGAAAGGAGCCTCTTCAACATCACGCTTGAGCGCTGCGCAACTATCCTTCAAGCGTGAAAACGCTTCACCAACACCACTCTGCAGTCGCTCCCCGTGCGAGGTCAGTACAATACCTCGGCCCGCTTTGGCAAAAAGTGCTACTCCAAAATGGTCATCCAGGCTCTTGAGCTGGCGGCTGACAGCACCGTGGGTAACGCTTAGCTCATCGGCAGCGGCAGTCACGCTACCCAATCGGGCAGTGGCTTCAAAGGCGCGCAGGGCGCTAAGCGGTGGCATGCTGTTTTGCATTAATACGTGACTCCAGCTCACATGTTGGTGACATCTTATCGATTTTTATCCCGGCCTGCTTGCGCTACTTTCATTGCATTGTTTGATAACGCATTCAGAGGTCGTGATGAATCAACCTGTAGACGTATCCCAGAGCCTGCCCGATGCCAACGGGCTATTTGGCAGCTTCGGTGGCCGCTTTGTCGCCGAAACGCTGATGCCACTGATTCTAGAGCTGCAAGACGAGTACACCATCGCTAAGAACGACCCCGAATTCCAGCGCCAGTTGGCTTATTTTCAGGGTGATTATGTGGGGCGGCCAAGCCCGCTCTACTTTGCCGAGCGGCTGACCGAGTACTTTGGCGGGGCGAGTATTTACTTGAAGCGCGAAGAGCTGAATCACACCGGCGCGCACAAGATCAACAACTGCATCGGTCAGGTATTGTTGGCCAAGCAGATGGGCAAAAAGCGCATCATCGCGGAAACCGGTGCAGGCATGCACGGCGTTGCCACCGCTACCGTTGCGGCGCGCTTTGGCTTGCCTTGTGTCATTTACATGGGCGCAACCGATATCGAACGTCAGCAGCCCAACGTATTCCGCATGAAGCTGCTGGGCGCGGAAGTCATCCCCGTTACCTCGGGCACAGGCACGCTAAAAGATGCCATGAACGAAGCGTTGCGCGACTGGGTAACGAATGTCGACGACACCTTCTACATCATTGGCACCGTAGCGGGGCCACACCCATACCCGGCCATGGTACGTGATTTTCAGGCCGTGATCGGTCATGAAACCCGTGCGCAAATGCTGGAAAAGAAAGGGCGCCTGCCGGATTCGCTAGTGGCCTGCATTGGCGGCGGTTCAAACGCCATGGGGATGTTTCACCCGTTCCTCGATGACCTTGATGTGAAGATGATTGGCGTAGAAGCGGGTGGCAAGGGCGTTAAAAGCGGCCTGCATGCAGCCAGCCTGAACGGCGGCACCCCCGGCGTGCTGCACGGCAACCGCACTTACTTGCTGCAAAACGAAGATGGCCAGATTATCGACGCTCACTCGATTTCCGCCGGGCTGGATTACCCCGGTATCGGGCCGGAGCACGCATGGTTGCACGAGCAGGGGCGGGTCGAGTACGTCTCTGCCACGGACGACGAAGCGTTGGAAGCCTTCCAGGTCTGCTGCCGCCAGGAGGGCATTATTCCAGCCCTGGAGACCGCCCATGCCCTGGCCGAAGTGGCCAAGCGCGCCCCCGGCCTGCCCCGCGAGCACTTAATGGTGGTCAACCTCAGCGGCCGTGGTGACAAGGACATGATGAGCGTGGCCCATCATCTTGGTGAAAAATTCGGGGTTAAACAGCTATGAGCGCAACACAGGAGAACGTCATGACCCATACCTCTCGTCTTGAACACTGCTTTGCCGCTCTCAAGCAGCAAAACCGCCCGGCGCTGGTCAGCTATCTCACCGCTGGCGATCCGGATGCCGAGACCTCCCGCCGCCTGTTGCACGGGTTGCCAAAAGCGGGGGTGGATATCATCGAACTCGGCATGCCGTTCAGTGACCCGATGGCCGATGGCCCCGCCATCCAGAAAGCCGCGCTGCGCGCCTTGAATAACGGCCAGACACAAGCCAAAACGCTGGAAATGGTGCGCCGCTTCCGTGAAGAAGACAGCACCACGCCCATTGTGCTGATGGGCTACTACAACCCCATTTACTGTTACGGCGTCGAGCGTTTCTTGACTGATGCCGCCAAGGCCGGGGTCGATGGCCTGATCGTGGTAGATCTGCCGCCCGAGCACGATGAGGAACTTTGCCAGCCAGCGGCGCAACACAACATCGATTTTATTCGCCTGGCCACGCCGACCACCGATGCCAAACGCCTGCCCAAGGTGCTGGCGAATGCCTCCGGGTTTATCTACTACGTTTCCGTTGCCGGTGTCACTGGTGGAAGTGCACCCACGCCAGAACGGTTGGAAGGCGCAGTAGCCGGGCTTCGTGAACATACGGAGCTGCCCATCGCCGTTGGTTTTGGCATCCGTACCGCCGAACAAGCCGCCACCATTGGCCGCTTCAGCGATGCAGTCGTCGTCGGCTCAGCACTGGTTGACTGTATCGAAAATGCCAACACGCCTGATGAAGCCGTTGAGCGTGTGCATGGTCTGGTAAGTGAACTGGCGGAAAGCGTCAGGGCGTGCCGGGAGGTGATTGAGCCGCAAGTTTGCTGATATGGGCACATGGGCTTCGTCCCTCACCGATTAACGCTGTTGTTGGGAAATGTATCGCCTCTGTTTGGTATCAAAGATTGAGCCAAGCCTTCGTGAGCAGCTAATCTAAGCACTTGGGCATATAGTCTAATGCTAATGAAGTACTTTGCTGCGAGCCTAGAGAGGCGATTTTCATGAATCTAACCACGCTGCTGTTGTTTATTCCTGCCTGCTTCGCCCTCAATATGGCGCCAGGGCCTAACAATCTGCTGTCACTGGCAAATGCCAAGCGCTATGGCGTTAGGGCAGCTTGTCTTGCAGGTATTGGGCGGCTGGCAGCCTTTGTTGGCATGATTACGCTTGCTGCAACCGGCTTGGCTACGCTGCTTTACACCTCTGAAAAGATTTTCCTGGTCATCAAGGTAGTTGGTGGCCTCTATCTGTTATGGCTGGCGTATCAATTATGGGGTGCCGACAGCACTGAAAGTGTTGACGGAGACACCCAGCCCAAGAGCCTATTTGAGCTGGCGCGACAAGAGTTCCTGCTTGCCGCCGGTAACCCAAAAGCCATCCTGATTTTTACCGCATTCCTACCGCAGTTTGTGGAGCCCAGCGGCCATGTAGGGCAGCAGTTTATAGTGCTAGGTGCGCTGTTTTTGCTGCTGGAATGGGTAGCGATTGCCGGTTACGCCTATGCAGGCAGCTTTTTAAGCCACTGGTTTTCACGCCCCGCCATGCGTCGTTTATTCAACCGCGGCTGCGCAGGCTTATTGGCCAGCGCAGGAGTAGGGCTGCTATTGGCTAAGAAAGAATGAGCAAGCTCTAACATGGGAGACACGCATTGAACCAAGCCGTTAACCATGGGCACTGGCTCAACGCAGATGATTATCTAATGCTAAGGGAAAGGAATGACTACAAGGTTGATAATAAAGATGATGACGGCGGTTTTTGCGCTGATCGGGTTCATAAGCGTACTGCTCCTATGTATTGGCTTCATCATGGATTTTCGATCCTTCGATCAGACCCAGGGCGGTTACGAACCCCCTTACACTGACTTCACCGGCCAGCCGATACGCTGGCAAGAGCTTGATACCACGACAGTGGGCATGGTTCATCGCGGTTATGTGGTAGACGTTCTGATCAATTGCCGCTCGGGTATGATGACGTTTGATGTGTTTGGCATGGAGATCCCGTGGCGTAGCTTTTCTGAACGCGCCTTAGTGGTGCATAAACCTCGGGATGCCTGCGAAGATCGGGGGTTCTCACCGAGGTTTTAAGAGAAAACTCTCAGCAGATGACGAAACTGATTAACTAAGTAGTGAGGTAGAAACAAGTGGCCTTTTCGGATCCAGAAAGAGACGCTCTGTTGAGAGTGAAGGGCGTTGGCCCTACCGTCATTAAGCGTTTTGAACAGATCGGTATTGATTCATTTAGCGAACTTGCCACCCGCCAGATCGATGAAATAGCCGATTTGGTTGCATCTATGCTGCACACGACTTGCTGGAAAAATAGCCCGCAATCGAAGTCAGCCATTGCTGCCGCCATTGCGAGAGCCCAGCAAGGGCTATAAAAACAGCAGCAGTGGGAGGCAGCTTTAGCTCGCGACCTTCCCAGGCTGTCTATAGACGTTGGGATAGCGAAAAGATAATAGGTGATATACCTTCAACTTGATGCATTAATAAGGTAGCGCTATGAACATTCAAGAGATTGTTAGTGAAGCAGAGTCATTACCCGTTGAAGAGCGCGCAAGAGTAGTTGATGCGCTGCTGCGTAGCCTCAATGCTCCAGAATCAAGTATCGACAAGCAGTGGGTCGAAGCTGCCCAAAGTCGTTTAGACGATATCCGGGCGGGTAGGGTGGTTACAGTTTCAAGTGAGCAAGTGTTCGCTAGTCTGCGCGCAAGGCTTGAAAGATGAATGTTCGCTTTCACCCAGATGCGGAAGCAGAGCTAGCTGAAAGCACAGAATACTATGAAGCCATTGAACCTGGCCTGGGATGGGACTTTGCACTAGAGGTGCACTCAGCCATCGAGCGTGCAAACAGTCACCCAGCAGCATGGACAGTATTAGAGGGAGATATACGTCGTTCGTTGGTACGCCGCTTTCCTTTCGGTGTTCTTTATGCTTTTGAGAATGAAGATATTTTTGTTCTCGCTGTCATGCATTTACATCGTGAGCCAAATTACTGGAAAAATCGGCTATAAGCTAGGTTACTAAATTCGCAACTTCAGATTTAAAAAACACCTTTTGCCGCTAACTGAATATTTTGTGGCTGAAGTGAACAAAATATTTAAAGGCGAGGCGTGTTGAAATGAAATTCAGAAGCACAAGCGGTACCACTATCGCACTCGCTCAGTTGCCTGTTGTAAAAGGCGCAGTGGCCGAAAATCTTGAAACGCACCTTACCTATATTCAGCAAGCTGCCGTGCGAGGGGCTGATCTAGTAGTGTTCCCTGAGCTTTCACTGACCGGCTACGAGCTTGAACTACTAGAACAGCTAGCGTTGCCGAAAGATTCAGAGGTGTTCGGCACACTTTCCACAGCCGCTGTTGCCCATAATATCGTCGTGATAGCAGGCTGTCCGCTCATTAGTGAAGGCAGAAAGCCGCAGATAGGGGCAGTTATCTGCTTCCCGAGCGGCGAGCGAGCATTCTACGCAAAGCAGTACCTGCACGAAGGGGAAGCGGTTTACTGTTCGACTGGTAACGAAAGTTATCTATGTACGGTTAACGGTACTCGAATAGCCTTGGCCATTTGTGCAGACTTCGCCAATCCCTCCCATGCAGAAGCGGCATCCGCCCAGCAAGCGGAGGTATATATTGCCAGCGCGCTGATATCTGAAGCAGGGTACGAGGTCGATGCGCAGCTACTAGCTGCCATGGCGAAACGCCACCAGTTCCCGGTGCTACTTGCTAACCACATTTCCAACACAGGTGGCTGGCAAACCTGCGGTAAAAGCGGCGCTTGGAATGTGGATGGTGAACTCGCGATCACGGCTGACGGCACTGAAGCCTGCATTGTGATTTGCGCTATAAACGGAGGCGCACTCGGCGCCTCGCTAGTGACCAATTTACCTATCGAAGACAGCTGCCCATTGGGCTAGCCCGCCCGCTCTATGATGGGTGCACGTCAAGCGAATCCCTCGGTGCCTCGCGGCGGTCATTCATTCCGTAGTCCCGGATGACGGAAGCGACGCGGAGCCGGTAGTCGGCAAAGATATCCTGCCGGCCCGCTTTCTGGACGGAACGGTGAGGTTCGAACGTGCGCCACTGCTTCACGGCTTCTTCGTCCCGCCAGAAGGAGAGCGACAGGATCTTTCCAGGATGTGTGAGGCTCTCGAAGCGCTCAATCGAGATAAAACCGTCGATGCCTTCCAGGTGTTGGCTCAGTCCGCTGGCAGCGTCCAGGTAGTCCTGTTTCCGCTCCGAATGCGGTAGCACTTCAAATATCACGGCGATCATAAAACACTCCACGGATAGACAGATTCAACGCCCAGTGTGCCGTCCACTACCTCGACGAAGCTGCGCTCCTCCTTGAGAATAAACTTCTTCTCTTGAGCCATGGTGAAGTTCGCGTGCCCGCCTTCGTCAGACTTCAGCCGGGCGCGGTAGGCCTCATAGGTAGCCAGGCTATCGAATGCGACTAGCCCCCAGGCAACATTGTTAGTGCCCTCGTAGGGAAGAAAATAACCGATAAGGTGGCCACCGCACCGGGGTATGATTTTTCCCCAGTTCTCGGCGTACGCCTTGAAGGTGTCGCGTTGGAAGGGATCGATCTCGTAGCGGATAAAGCAGGTAATGCTCATAGGGGTATCTCCTTTGAACGGTAGCTAGGACGATACCGCGTTGTCGGCCCCTGGTGGTTCGACTAGAATCGAACCATGAGTGAAGGCCCTAACATTGTGCGCGTTGCAGCACTTATCGGCGATAACGCTCGGGCGGAGGTTCTCTCCGCCCTGATGTCTGGTCGTGCGCTGACGGCGACCGAACTGGCGGACACGGCCGGTGTTACCAAGCAAACCATCAGTTTTCATCTTGGCAAGCTACTGGATGCAGGGCTGATCACGGTGGAGCAGCAGGGCCGTCACCGCTATTTCCGGCTGATGGGTCCGGAGGTGGCCAGTCTCCTGGAGTCGCTGATGGGCCTCGCTTACCGCAGTGAGGGGAACCGCCTTGTTACAGGGCCACGCGATCCCGCCCTGCGCAAGGCCCGTATCTGTTACGACCACCTTGCCGGGGAGTTGGGTGTTTCAGTGTATGAACAGATGCTGCGAACGGATATCCTTCATCAGCACCCAGGAGGGCTACAGCTCACTGAGCAGGGAAGGGTGTGGTTTAATCAATTTGGCATCGATACAGACGCGCTTGCTTCTTCAAAACGCTCATTTTGTAGGGAGTGTCTCGATTGGAGCGAGCGCAGGCATCATCTAGCGGGCGCGCTCGGCAGTGCACTGCTTACCCGAATTCAGGCGCTTGGCTGGGCGAGGCGAGAAAAAAACTCTCGCGTTATCGTCTTCAGCGCCCAAGGGGAGAAGTTGCTGTGGGCAATGCTCGCACCGCAGAGCACGCCACCGGTTTCAGCCCGACAAGCCGCTGTAACCCTCTAAGATTCTATAAAACTGAGAGAAATCATGGGAAAGCTCTTTTCACTGGTTGTATTGTTAGCGCTTGGCTATGCCGGTATTTACTTCTATTACGGCGTTGTCGTTGAACGGGAAGTTCAGCAGCAGTTGGATGACCGTGGCCTCACCGCAGTTAGCGTGGATAACATTGAGTATGGTGTGCTGGCGCCCATTAACACGACCGCGAATATTGAAGTGACCGTCACTTATCGCGGCTCTCAGGCAACGCTGGATTTGATAGTGCAGGGCCATCCGTTATTCTCTGATGAAGTAAGTGTCGAATTCGACGGCTTACAAGCCCTGCGACTGGGGATCAATTTCGGGCAGTAAGTGGTACCCACACATGCTCAACACCAATCGAAAGCGCCACGGCCACCAGCAAAGCTGCCATCAGCCAATTAAAGCCCTTAACGATAGCAGGGCTTTTAATACGGCTGCCTACGGCGCTGCCAATCACGATATAGCTACCGGGTGCGCCCGCGGCTAACATCGCCAGCCCGAATGCCCAAAACACTAAGCTAAGCCCATGAATGTCAGCGGCAGGAAACTGCAGTGTGGCAATGGGCAGGGTGGCCAAAATGGCTTTGGGATTAAGCAACTGCATGACCAGCCCATCACGATAACTGACTAGCCGTGGGGCGTTGTCTGGCTCGCTTATATCAACACTTGAACGGGCAATCTTGCTCGCGAGATAAACAATATAGCCGCAGCCCAAGGCACTCACCACGATGAGTGCTTCATCATCGATCCATGCAGCACCCGCCCAACCCAATACTAATAAGTACGCCAGCATCGCAGTACCCACGCCAAGGCAAAACCCAACCGACTGCCTGGCTTGCCCATTGATGCCAATATTCAAGCCAAGCAGATTCACAGGCCCAGGCGAATACATAGCGCCTAGGGCATAGGCGACAATTCCTAACATGGTTAAACCTCTATGCTGGTATTTAGGTGTAAGAGCCTGTACGAAAAGTCGGCGAGCGCAGGCAGTTTTCGTGCAGAGCCTAGCGTGCGATATCACGCTGGTACTGATGGGGCGTCATGCCATAAATTCGCTTAAAGCGGCGATTGAAATGGCTGAGATCGGCAAACCCATAGCGCAAAGCGACCTCTGTTAGAGAAGCGCCTAGGTCTAGCGCCGAACGGGCCGCATTGATTCGGCAATTAATCACATACTGATGCGGCGTAATGCCGTAATGCTGACGAAACAGGCGTAAGAAGTGGTACTTGGAGATATGCGCCGCTTGGCTGATGTCATCCAGGGAGATATCCGTATCCAAGTGGGCGTGAATATAATCTTTCGCCAGGCCCAGCAGCGCATCGGGGCGGGTGAGCACCTGGTTGGGCTGAGAAATCCCGCCGAGTTGCACAGTACGCTCGATTACCTGATAAAGCGCATTCTCCTGATCGATACAGCTACCAGAGTGAGAAGTGACTAAGCGCGCCAGTTCCAAAATGGCATTGCGTAGCCGAATGTCCTGAACAAGAGTGTTATTTGAGCGAAAGTCCGCCGTGCGCTCGTGGCCTAGAGCATCAGCAAACAGGGCATTAACCTGCTCGGGATGCGCATATACCATCAGGTAATCCAGTGAGCGATCTCCGCCCGGTTGGCCGTCGTGAACTTCCTCAGGGTTGAACAAAATTACGTTGCCCGGTGGGCTACGATGAAACTGCCCGCCGCTGAAGAAATCCTGACGTCCCGCCAGCGTAACGCCGAATGCATACTCCTCGTGGGCATGGCGGTCGTAGCTGAAATCCTCAATAGCAGCGTGAAGTACCGTCAGCGTTGGCACGTGCTGGCTCTTGATGAATTGAAACCGGCTTGCGTTACTCATGCCGCCCCCTCCTGATTAGTCACACCACCTAGCTTATGCCAACCCCGCACCCGGATGCTTGTACATAATTGCTAATCGGCTGCGGGGGAAGGAGGCGAGATAACCGACAACGATGCATTGGCATCTATTGCGCTATCGAAAGGTAGCCATGCGAAGGGATTTAGCAGTTGAACCTTCAGCCATCGGTCGAGCGCGTGAGTGTCTCCCATTCACTGATTTCGTCGGCAAGCGCCGACAATTTGCCGCGCACCAGCGCTAGTGCATCGCTTCCCAGCAGCAGATGCTCCGGCGGCGTGTCGCTGGCTATTGCGTCCAGCATTGCGCGAGCTGCCTTTGCCGGATCGCCAAGTTGCTGACCGCTTTTCTCGACGCGGGCATTACGAATCGGATCAAATAGCGCGTCGTAGTCGGAGATCGAGCGCGGCGAGCGGGACATCGAGCGACCAGCCCAGTCGGTACGAAACGAGCCGGGTGCCACGGCAGTGACATGAACATTGAACGATTTCACTTCCTTGCCAAGCACCTCCGAAATACCTTCCAGTGCAAATTTACTACCACAGTAATAAGCGATGCCTGGCATCGTGATGAAACCACCCATAGATGTGATGTTGAGGATATGTCCGCGCCGACGTGAGCGCATGTATGGCAACACAGCCTTTGTGACGGCAACAGCTCCGAATACGTTCACGTCAAACTGCCGACGCATTTCGGCCAATGAGGACTCCTCCAGGATACCTTCATGGCCGTAACCGGCGTTGTTGACGAGAACATCGATCTCTCCGACGTTTGCCTCTATCTCGGCCACGACCCCGTCGATGGCATCGAAGTCGGTCACATCGAGCACACGGCCCACCGCTTTCTCCGGATTGAGTGCCTCAAATGCCTGCCTGGCCCGTTCGCTGCGTACCGTGCCGACCACCTGATGGCCGGTAGCAAGTGCTTCCTGAGCCAGCGCCCGGCCAAAGCCGCTACTGACGCCCGTGATGAGTATAAGTTTGCTGGTAGACATGCAAATAGCTCCTGTGTATCAGTGGAGGATGCACATTACCCCTTTGTATTGCCTGCTTTCAGGCATAAAATTCTTATATTATTGCCTATTCTGATAATTCCAGTCGGTACCGCGTGAAAAAGACATTTTCCACTCTGCAGACGGCTGAACAGCGGCACATGGTGACGCTGCTTCAGGCGCTGGCGCCGGAAGAAGGATACAACCTCACGGCTCTGCCCGACGTACGCATTCTGCGTTCGGATCGTCCCTTGTCTCGTACCCCCGTGCTGTACGACCCCGGTATCGTGATTGTTTGCCAGGGGCGAAAGCGGGGGTATTTCGGCCATCAGGTTTATCTTTACGACGAGCAGCACTATCTGGCGGTCGCGGTGCCGGTACCCTTCACGATGGAAACCGAGGCGACGCCAGAACACCCACTGCTAGCCATATATATGCATCTGGACTTTCAGCTCGCCGCGGAGCTGATGATCCAGATCGACCGCCATCAGTCTCCTACCCAGAAAAACGTGGCCCAAAGCCTAATGTCCAGTCCCATGGATGCTGCGTTGCGGGTGTCCGTGACACGTTTTCTCGAAACGATGAGTCAGCCGCTTGAGGCGGAGATTCTCGGCCCCGCGCTGGTGAGAGAACTGTATTTTCGCGTGCTCACCGGTGCGCAGGGCAATGCCATGCGTGCGGCGCTGGCAATGCAGGGGCAGTTCGGGAAAATCGGCAAGGCGTTACGCCACATCCACGCGACCTACGCTCAGCCGCTTAACCTGTCGCAACTGGCTAGCGAGGCTGGTATGAGCGTTCCGACGTTTCTTAATCACTTCAAAGCCATTACGCACACTTCACCCATGCAGTACGTTAAATCCACGCGACTGCATCAAGCACGACTGCTGATGGTTCGTCAGAGCATGACGGCAGAGGCCGCTTGCCACGCCGTCGGCTACCTGAGTGCTTCGCAATTCAATCGGGAGTTCAAACGGCTTTTCGGATTGACGCCAGCTGCCGAAACGAAGCGAATGCGGGAGAACTTCGCGCTACCGCCTGCTTTCACCAAGTCGGATTACGTCTCGTCGCATTGAGGTTGACTTGAGTTTAGTCACAACGCCGCCATGCGCAGGCTAATGAGTTGCGCTCCCAACGCAAATAGCACCGTTAGTGCTGGCTCTTGATGAATTGAAACCGGCTTGCGTTATTCATGCCGCTCCCTCCTGATTAGTCACGCCACCTAGCTTATGCCATCGCTACCTCTCAATGCTTGTACATAATTGCTAATCGGCTGTGAGAATAAGCGCTCAGTGTCAGGTTAGTGACCAGGTAGATTATGATGGGGGGAGCTAACCTCGCGAGCCTTTGCGGTTGTGCAAAACCGGCGTGATAACCTTGGTGCTATATGTAAAAAGAAGGAGAAGACGTGCATCAGTTAGCGGCTCAATGGATAGTGGAATTACTGAGAGACAAAAATATCCCTTTTCAAATCTGCGGAGGGCTCGCAGCAAAGGGGTATGGCTCTGAACGAGCGTTGAACGATATTGACCTGTTCGTACCCGGCGAGCACTTTTTGACGGTGGTGCAGGCTGGCCAAGCGAACATATCCAAGCCCGCTACGCACTACTGCGAGGAGGGCTGGGATTTAACCTATGTCCAGTTCAAGTATGAAGGCATCAAGGTGGAGGTTGGCAACGCCGACGGCGCGCAAATTTTTGATGCAGCCAGCCAAGTCTGGGTGCCACTTAATATAGAGTTTGACCGCTATGAAACTGCCAGTGTACTGGGCCTGGAGCTTCCCTTGATGTTGAAGGAAGACTTGATTCGCTATAAGACCGTGCTCTCAAGACCCGTCGATATCGACGATATTCGCGCCATAAGATAGGCAAGCGCCATTTCACCGCCATTCTCAAGCGACGGGCACGGTGCCGCCATCAATCACGTACTCCGTTCCCGTGATAGTGGCTGCCAGCGGTGATGCCAGAAACCCAATCAGGTTGGCTACTTCCGCAGGCTTCGAGGGGCGGCCGATCGGGATGCCACCCAGCGATTCCATGATGATCTGCTTGCCGCCTGCGTAATCGGTGCCGGCCTGTTGGGCGATTCGCTCGGCCAGCGCAACGGCGGCTTCCGTCTCGATCCAGCCCGGCGACACCCGAACCACACGCACCCCTTTGGGTGACACTTCCTTGGACAAGCTCTTGCTATAGGTGGAGAGCGCTGCTTTAGCCGCCGCGTAAGCCGTGGTTGATTCGGGCAGGGGGAGTTCACGCTGAATGGAGGTCACGTGGATAATCACCCCATCGCCTTGGGCCAGCATGCCGGGCAGCAGGGCGCGATCCAGCCGCACGGCGGGAAACAGGTTGATGTCGAGCTCTCGCTGCCACTCCTCCTCCCCAAGGGCTGCGAAGCCGCCGCCGGGCGCTGATGAACCGTCCAGCACATGAACGATAATATCCACGCCACCCAAGCGTTCGTTGACCGCATCGGCTACCGTGGCACAGCCTTCGGTCGTCGTCAGGTCAGCGGTTACAAACAGCTCATCGGGCAGGTCGGCGGGGCGAGTACGGGCGGTTGTTAGCACTTGCGCGCCTTCCTCGCGAAAGAGTGCCACCGCGGCCGCGCCAACCCCTTTGCTACCGCCGGTGATCAATACGCGTCGCCCGTTCAAGTTCAGGTTCATTAGTGGATCTCCAATGACTGGATTTGCGTATCGGCAAGCTGGAAAGCGTGGTCAAGTTGAACCGGGCTGCCGGGGAAGTTGCCGGTCACGGTCGCGGTAACCACCATCGTGTTGCCTTGTTGGGAAACACTGACCGGCTCGACGCTATACTCAATCTTGTCACGGGTGGCGCGCATCCAAGCTTGAATAGCGGTGCGCCCGCGATGCGTCTCTCCTTCGTCAAACACACAGGCATCTTGAGTGAAGCAATCCGCAATGTGGGAGGCCTCCGCACCGTTGCTGATGCTGAAGTAAGTAGTGATCGCGTCTGGCAGTGACAAGCTCATGATGGTCATCTCTCGTAAGTTAATGTGAGAGAATATTCTGCCTAGACTGACGCGTTATCAAGAACGCACAAAAAGGTAAGTGGCTTACCAATGAGAAAGATTTATACGCCCACTACCGCCGCAAGCGATGTGGAAAATGTATTAAAAATGCTGGAAGGGCGCTGGAAGCTCATTATTCTCTTTCATCTGTTCGATGGAAAAGTGCAGCGCTACTCCGATTTCGGAAAACTCATCCCTGACATCTCCCAGAAAATGCTCGCCCAACAGCTGCGCCAACTGGAAGCGGATGGCATTGTGGCCCGAAAGGTCTATCCCCAGGTGCCGCCGAAAGTGGAATACCGCCTTACCGAATGGGGGCAAACGCTCTGCCCGGCGCTGGATGCCTTATTGAAATGGGCAGAGCAGAAGGATCACTTCAACAACCCTGACGAGCAGAACGAACAAAATGATGCCGCCACCCAATGAGAACCGCCTGATGCACTACCGCACCATGACCATCAACGACTATGAAGCCGCCATTGCTCTGTGGAGCGAAAGTGAAGGCGTGCGGCTGCGCGATGCCGATTCACGGGCAGGCATCGAAAAATACCTGCTGCGCAATCCTGGCCTGAGCTTTGTGGCAGAAGTGGAAGGGGAACTGGTGGGCACGATCATGGCGGGCCACGATGGCAAGCGCGGCTATGTTCAGCACTTATCGGTAGCGAATTCTCACCGTCGGTTAGGTATCGCCACACGGCTGGTAAACCTCTGCCTGGAAGCGCTGGAGAGCGAAGGCATCCTGAAATCGCACTTGATGATTCTTCCCGAGAACGAAGCCGCCCAGAAGTTCTGGGCTCATCAAGGCTGGGCCTACCGATCTGATATTTTGCTCTATTCGTTCGTGAATGGAGATAACCATAACGTTTAGTTTTAGTAGCGCTTTATACGTTATGGGGTTGGGTTGACGCACGTGAGACTACACCGGGTCGGTTGGCATGGGGTCGCACAAGGTATTGGCGATTTTTAAGATAAATACTCAATGTTTCTGAACGTGAGCCGATAATGCTAAACGGTGACTAGCAGGATACGTTCTGTATGAACACTTGCAGTTACCGAGATGGCTTCCACCTGCCCAAAGAAAAGTGCTGCGGGCTTCTACGAGATCTTTCCATGCTACTTCTGAATCGAAGCGTCAAACTGCGGCTTGCCGTGAGTTTAGGCGCGTGCATCCTGATGTTAATCGTCGTCGGTACTATCGGTCTCTACAGCCTCAGCAACACCAACGATGCCCTCAATAGAACCTATGAGGGGAACGTGCTCACCTTGGGTAACCTTACTCAGATCAACCAAGCCCTGCTCGGCAACCGGGTGAAAGTAACGGCCGAACAGCGTGATCGGAATCCAGCATCTGCCATTACCACGAAGCAGGAGGTCGCTGAGAACGACGCTATTATCGATGCTGCCTGGAATGATTACTTTCCTGATCGTGTCTCCGATGATCAAGAACGTGCCATCGCTAATGAGTTTATTGCGTCGCTGACCAGTCTTCGCGCCGGTATTGATGACATTAACGCGGCAATGATCGGCAATGATTTCGATGCTGCAAGAGAGATTGCCACCACCACGCTACGCGCAGAATATCCAAAGGTGCTAACGGCGATCCAGGGGCTCATCGACCGTAACAGCACTCAAGCCGCTGCAAATAACCAACAATCCTCAAGTGATTATGTTTGGACGCGCAATTTCGTTATTGGGGTGATGGCGGCGGCTGTCATCTTCGGAATTCTGCTCGCTATATGGTTGATCCGCGGCATCATGACGCCGCTGGGCAAGGCACAAGCACTCGCCAACGCCATGGCTGAAGGAAGGCTTGATAACGAGATTGACGTCACATGCAAAGATGAGTTTGGTGTGATGCTTCGGGCGTTAAAGAGCATGGAAAGCAAGTTCTCGCAGGTGGTCATGTCCGTTCGTCATAACGCCGAGTCTGTGAATGTGGCCGCTGACGAAATCGTGCTAGGCACCGACGATCTTAGCCGCCGTACTCAGGAGCAGGCCTCAAACATCGAAGAGACCGCGGCCTCGATGGATGAAATTACCTCGACCGTGCGTCAGAACGCAGACAATGCTGCCGAAGCCGATAAACTCGTATATGACGTCAGCCAGCAAGCCAACGCCGGGGGGGAGATCGCCGAGCAAGCCGTCAAAGCGATGGAAGACATCAACATCTCAAGCCGTAAGATCTCCGGTATCGTCGGGTTGATCGATCAAATTGCCTTCCAGACCAATTTGCTGGCGCTGAACGCCTCGGTAGAAGCCGCCCGTGCGGGCGAGCAAGGGCGCGGCTTTGCGGTGGTGGCCAACGAAGTGCGCAACCTAGCAGGGCGCAGTGCTGACGCCGCCAAAGACATCAAAAAGCTCGTCGAAGAGAGTATCGGCCAAGTGGACACCGGCTCAAACCTGGTCAACCAAGCAGGTAAGTCGCTTGAAGGTATCGTTCATGGCGTTAAGCGTGTCTCGGTGTTGATGGGTGAGATTGCCACCGCCAGCCGCGAGCAGGCCCAGGGTATCGATCAGGTCAACACCGCCGTCTCGCAAATGGACAGTGTCACCCAGCAGAACGCGAGTCTGGTGGAAGAGTCCAGCTCGGCGGGGCGTTCACTGCAAAGCCAAGCAGAGGCGTTGTTGAACGAGGTGTCGTTCTTTAGAGGAGCGACCAATGGCCAAAACCAACGCGCGCTACCCGCTACGCCAAGACCGCGCGACAGCCAGCCTCGGGCTAGTAAAGGCTTGCCGACTCATGTTCTCGGTAGTAAAAAAGAGACCGAAGAATGGGCATCTTTCTAAACGCCTGAAGCAACCATGAAGCGCCCAGCCAGGGCGCTTTTTTGTGAGCCGAAAGCCTCCGCAAGAAAATTCTGAGCCTACCGATCTGATATTTTCTTTACTCGTTTGTTAATGGGGATAATTCAAATATCTAGACCAGGACTGTCATAACCTTGTTGGTTCGCCGTCATTATTTGTATGATGGTACGTCTTTCCACGTTAAGCAGAGGTAGTTGTCCAATGAGCCATTGATGCCCGCCGTTGCAATAACGGCCAGTCTCCATTAGCCCCTAAAGCAGGGGGAGTACTTGGCATCGCTGGAATCAACTATGACCACTACCCATCTCACCTTAAAAGGTGTCTCCTACGTTTTGCAGGATGGCAGACCGCTTTTCACCGACCTTCACGAGCAGTTCGACACACGCCCCACGGGGCTGGTGGGTCGCAATGGTGTGGGTAAAACAGTTTTAGCCCAAATTCTCGCGGGTTTGTTGCAACCAACCGCTGGCTATTGTCACTGCCCCAATAGCGTGCATTACCTTGCCCAGCAAGTGGCCCAGTCGAAGGGGGCTTCTGTCGCCGATCTCGCAGGCATTCGAACAACCCTGGACGCATTGGCGCGCATTGAAGCTGGCAGCACCGCACCAGAGGATTTTGAAGCAGTCGATGACCGCTGGGATATGCCCCAGCGGTTTCGCCATGAACTTGAACGCAACGGTTTGGGCTATCTTGAAGTCACAACACCGGCCAACACACTGAGCGGTGGGGAAGCCATGCGGGTTGCCTTAATGGGCGCCATGCTCTCGAATGCTGATTTCCTGATTCTTGATGAGCCAAGCAACCATCTCGACCGACCAAACCGCCAAGCACTCATTGAACAACTGCAACGCTGGCCGCGTGGGCTGATTGTGATCAGCCATGACCGGCAATTGCTGGAAGCCATGGAGCGTATCGTAGAACTGACCCCCTCAGGGCTGCACAGTTATGGCGGCAACTACACCTTCTATGCAGAGGCGAAAGCACACGAGCAGCAAAATGCGATTGACCAACTCAATAGACACAAGCTAGAGCGCCAACGCCAAGAAAGGGCGATGCGTAAGCAGCGTGAACGCCAGGAGAAACGGCAGGCCCGCGGAAATCGGCAGGGCAAGGAAGCCAACCAGGCCAAGATACTGCTGGATGGTCAGAAAGAGCGCAGCGAGAACTCCACCGGCGCATTGCGCCAAAAGCAGGCAGCCAGCCGTGATCAGCTTAACCAGCGCGTGCGGGAAGCGGCAAAGCAGGTTGAAAACGAAGCGCACATCACCCTGCATGGGATACCCGTTAATCAGGCCACAAAGCGCAGTTTGGCAGAATTGGAGAGGGTAGAGCTACCGTTCGTCATGGGAGCCACTCGTCACATTCGCCTACAGCTGAGAGGGCAACAGCGCATAGGGGTTGTCGGCCCCAACGGCTGCGGTAAATCCACGCTGCTTCGTGTGCTTGCAGGTCAAATTGAGCCATTATCCGGAACCTGCAAAGTAACCTCTAAAAGCGTCTATCTCGACCAGCGACTAGCGAATCTTGAGCCGGATAAAACTGTGCTCGAACAGTTGCAAATGGCTAACCGCTCAACGACGGAAGGCGAGTTGCGTATGCTACTGGCCCAACTAGGCCTGGACGCGCAGAAGATCACCACACCCAGCGGACTATTAAGCGGAGGTGAACGTCTGAAAGGAGCACTGGCCTGCCTCCTCTACGCCGACTCGCCACCGCAACTATTGCTGCTGGATGAGCCAAATAACCACCTCGACCTGCCATCGGCACAAGCGCTGGAAACGCTGTTGCGCAGTTACCAAGGCGCGTTAGTAGTGGTATCCCATGATGATGCGTTTCTGGAAAACCTCGCCCTGACAGACCGCCTGCTGGCAACCGAACAAGGGTGGCATTTGGAGCCTCAATCCAGCTGAGCTTCTATTGCTGTCTTGTCGATCACCGACCAGACTTCCTGAATCTTATTATCACGGAAGAGGTAGAACGCGTTCTCGCAAAACGTCACTTTTTTGCCGTCCACCGCAAGGCCGAGGAAGCTACCTTTGGGTGTGACATCGAATCGCAACCTGCACGCGACATAGGGTGGATCAACGGTCAAAAGCTCAATGTTGAAGTGAAGATCTGGTATCTGTTCATAATCGGCTTCCAGCATGGCGCGATAGCCATCAACGCCTAGGCGCCTGCTGTTGTGGTGGACATCGTTATGCACGAACTGGTCAAGGTTCGTCCAATCCTGATTATTGAGGCAGGTGATGTAATCACGGTAGGTTGCTTCCAGGTCACGTTTGTTCATCTTGGTTCTCCTTTCCTGGTTAGGCGTGAAGGCATTCGCCAAGGGTATACAGGCTCAGTATCATAAGCAGCCTAAACCAAACCACAGAAGTCATCATTCATGTCGTGCCCACCTTGCCCCCATTGCCAATCCGAATTTGTCTATCAGGATCAAAGCCTGTTCATCTGCCCCGAGTGCGCCCACGAATGGAACCCTTCTGAGACTGAGGTGGAAGACACCGTGACGGTAAAAGATGCCCATGGCACGCTGTTAGCGGAAGGCGATAAGGTAACGATGATCAAAGACCTCAAGGTCAAAGGCAGCTCACTGGTACTCAAGGTGGGCACCAAAGCCGTTATCAAGCGGCTCTTGGATAGCAAGGATCACCAACTGGACTGCAAGGTCGACGGCGTCGGCGACATGATGGTGACCGCCCATTTTGTGAAGAAGGCCTGACTAAAATCTGAACTTACATGACAACCGTGCCGCCGATGACTGCTAGCCGACATTACCGCTGGATCATTTTGCTGATAGCCACCCTGGCTCAAGCAGCGGCATGCTTTTTCGTTCAAGGCATCGGCGCCATCAGCGTTTATATACAGGCAGATATGGCGCTCTCTGCATTTCAGATTGGGACGCTGGTCTCGGCGGCTCAGCTGGTGCCGTTGGTTGGGCTGTTGGTTGCCGGAGAGTTGCTAGACAGATTCAGTGAGCGTTTGGTGGTAGGGGTGGGAACCCTCGTTGTGGGCATTGCGCTTAGCGCTGCCGTGCTGGCGGAGAGTTACTGGGCCATGCTGCTGTTTTTGGTCATCGTAGGGGCAGGCTACAGTACCGCCCAACCCGGCGGTAGCAAATCGGTAGCCGCTTGGTTTGATAAATCCCAGCGCGGCTTTGCCATGGGGATTCGTCAGGCGGGATTGCCGCTGGGTGGTGCGCTGGCGGCGATTATACTGCCAACAGTTGCGATCACCTGGGGGTGGCGCGCCTCTTTTCTGGTGGGTGGGCTGATTGCGATCTTCGGGGCGTTGGTCTTTATGCTCTTTTACCGTGCCCCGGGTGGCGTGGTGCCGGTTGCAAGAGCCTCTGAAGGTAGCGTAAAAAAAGTCGTCTTATCGCGACTGGCGATGATTCGTGAGCCGGCCATGAAACAGATCATGGCGTCCGGTATTAGTTTGATCTCGGTTCAGTACGGCATTTTGATTTTTACCGTGCTCTATCTGCATAGTCGTTTGCAGATGGAGGTACTGCAGGCGGCGACTTTGCTATTCGTAGCCCAGGGGGCTGGGATAGCCGGGCGTATTTTGTTGGCGGCCTGGAGCGACCGCTGTCGCTCGCGCTATTTTCCGGTAATGGTGTGCATGGTGGCGGTAATAGTAGGGCTGCTGGTATTGGTTTGGCTGCCGCTACACTCAACGCTCATGCTGAGCGGTTTGATGGCCTGGCTGGGCTTTTTTGGTTTTGGTTGGTACGGCCCTTGGGTAGCTTATGTGGCTGAGTCTGCACCTGCTGATAAAACCGGTTTTGTACTGGGATTGGCTATGGCGATTAACCAACTGGCGATTGTATCGATACCACCACTCCTTGGGTGGCTGTTAGATATAAGTGACAGTTTTATGCTCGGCTGGAGTCTGCTGATCGCCATGACGTTATTGGGGCTATTAATGACCATCCAGCGGCAAGGAGAAATTAATGAAAGCGATCGTGTTTGACGTATTTGGCACTATTGTTGATTGGCGCTCCAGTTTGATTCATCAGTTCAATGAGCTAGAGAAAGATCTGGGGATTGAGCTGCCTAGTGAAGTGCTGGCTGATCAATGGCGTCAGCTTTATGCGCCTTCCATGGACAGGGTACGCAGAGGGGAAATCCCCTGGACGGTATTAGATGATCTGCATCGAGAAAGCTTAGTCAAACTACTCAATCAACATGGGATTGCGCTAGACGAAGCGACCATTGATCGCGTCAATTACTTTTGGCACCAATTAGAGCCCTGGTCCGATGTCCCACATGGCCTACAGCGCTTGAAAGAGCACACCATCATCGCAACACTGACCAACGGTAATGTCTCATTAATGGTCGATGTTGCCCGTCACGCCAAGCTACCCTGGGATATGATTTTTTGCGCCGAGTTATTCGAGCACTACAAGCCTGATTCGGAGGTTTATTTAGGCGCTTGCCGTCTGCTACGCCTACCGCCTGAAGAGGTAATGCTGTGTGCGGCGCATAATGCTGACCTGCGTGCTGCCCGTGCATTAGGAATGAAAACAGCGTTTATATCCCGTCGTACAGAATATGGCCCCCAACAGAGCAAAGATTTAGAAGCAGAAGAAGCATGGGATTTTGTGGCTGAAGACCTCGTCGCGTTGAGCGAGAGTCTAATAGAGTGAGCCAACAATACATGCCGTTAGGGCTGGATAGCATTTGTTGAGATAGTGGCAGCTATAGGTATTGAGTGTTTGAGCAGTGAGCTTATCCCCAGGCTTTATTTAATGGTAGAGCGAGCAGACGCGCGAACACTGCGCGTCTAGTAACATCTTTTTATCGCAAGGAATGCAAAATGCAGTTAGCTCGATTTTTTGTCGCCATCATGTTGTTTTTTTTCATATCGGCTCAAGCGGTAGCAACTGATTGGACTCCACCTGATAATCCTGATTTGCTTCAGATCTTACATGAGGCGCGACTGGATATGCAGGCCAAGCGGTACGAGTCTGCGCTGGAAAAGCATATTTGGTTTCACGAGAATGCAGAGCAAATAGATGAAAGTATCTCTGCAGTCAGAACATCATTTGCACTTTATGACTGGGTGAGGCTCGGACAAGAATATCCACCGGCCATGGATGAACTTCTTCAGGTGAGAGGAGGCCTGATCACTAAGTTGATCAATGAAGAGTATGATCGAAATGCATTTCGCGATCTTGTATCAATAAATGCAGTTCTCAATGAGGATTCAAAGACAACGGAAATCTTTAAACTCCTCGACTCGGAGCAACCAGAGGCTGCCAATAGAGCTTTCAATTTCGCGCAACCGGCGTTGATCAAGGGTAAAGAATATGAACTGTATGTGAAATACGTCAATCCACAGCATGACTTTCTACGTATGAAGCATAGCTTTGAAAGCGGCATGCTAAGCGCTAACAACTCAGATTCTAATACTTCTAGATCCGATTTCTATATTAATTCATTTCGCAATAAAGCAGCGACATTAGTTGCAGTTCTTGTGGTTAATGACCGCGAAGTAGAAGCAGCCGAAATTTCTACATTAGCGAAGGAAGTGCTTGATGACCCACAATTTCATGAGGAGTTGGAGGATGCGTTAGCTGGGACTGTACCTGTTCCTTGGCCTTAAGTTAATAAATATGGCAGCAGGCCGCAAACAACCCCGGGAGGTCTTTGATCAACTTCACTGATCAGCCAGCTACCCCATGCACGACGCAGTGAGCTGTAGTTCATCCAACAGCCTTAGGCAACTCCAGGTGTTTGTATGATCGAATGAGCTATAGGAGTTAATCCTCTGCTGTCAGCATGAAGGCTTCTACAGCAATTATTAGACGTGCTACTTACCTGATTTTTTTACCAAAACGATGATAAGAGTATTTGAAGACCAGGATTTTGAAGCCATAGAGGAAATTTACACCCTCGCCAAGCTAGATGAGTTCCGGTTTGAGCGAGGCCCGTTTGAGCTGATACCGCTTCGGCAAGACGAGGAGCGCCTACGAGGGCTGATGGAATCAGTGATATTTGTTTATGCTGATAAGGGCATTCGTGGGTACGGGGCAGTTTACGAAAATGAGATTCGCACGCTGCTTGTTCACCCGCTTTTTCGCCGCCAAGGCGTCGGTAATCAACTGTTTGGTCATATGATTGCCTGGATCGGAAGACCCGTTACGCTCTGCGTCGCAAGAAGCAACGTGGCGGCAAAAGCGCTCTATCAGCAATATGGTTTTAAAGTGACCGAGGAGTTTGAGGCCTGCTACAACGGTAAGCCGGTGTTAGCCAATAAGATGGAGCAGTCCAGCACTATTTTTGGAAAATCTAGTGCTGACACAGCGTTTTCTAGAAGCCGTACAAGGTAGATATCTGGAGCCGATCCAGTCTTGTTTTTTATACGGCAAAGCCGTATATTTAAGCAATGCTATTCATCGAAACGTCTACGTTCACCAAGCTATTACCGAGTTATCTTACGGATGAGGAGTACCGTGGGCTGCAAACGTATTTGTTGCAGAAACCAGATGCGGGCGACCTTATTAAAGGGTCGGGTGGTGTTCGTAAAGTTCGTTGGTCATCAACAGGTTCGGGAAAGAGTGGCGGTATCCGAGCTATCTATTATTGGAAGAAATCTGACCACGAGATATGGATGCTCACGCTGTATAGTAAAACGGAGCGCGCCAGTATCCCTGGGCACATGCTCAAGCAGATAGCGGAGGCAATCAAAAATGGTTAAAAGAAATCTTGGAGCAGAGATACTCGACGGCATTAATGAGATAAAACATTTCAAGAAAGGTAGGGGAGCGCTGCGCACTAACGAGTTAGCAGAGCCCTCGCCACCCAAAATGATTCGGTTGAAACTGAACCTATCTCAATCGGCCTTCGCAGGGCTTCTGGGAGTAAGCATACGTACCCTTCAGGACTGGGAACAAGGCCGTAGAGAGCCACAGGGCCCGGCCATTGCTCTTTTGCGTATTGCTGAACAACGCCCGGAAGTCTTTGATCAACTTCATTGATCAGGCAGCCACCCACCTCACGACGCTGTAAGCTGAGGCTCATCCACCACCACCGCGTCACGCAACGTTTCAGCGAAGCTTGCCAGGGCGGGTGTCCAGGACTCTGGTTCGGGGGCGACAAAATAGGTATCGACATTGGCGATGGACGTGGGCAGTTCCAGCGTATGAATCCCGAACCGGTGCTGGTGGGCTTCAACCGTCCCACGGGGTAGCACCGTGTAACCCATCCCGGCAGCAACGCAGCCAAGCATCGCGTCCAGGGAGCCGAACTCAAAAATCCGGCCTGCATTGACGCCGTAGGAAGCCAGCAACAGCTCAATACGCTGGCGGTAGCTGCACCCCTGGCGAAACGCCAAGAAAGCAGACGTCAGCAGTTCTTGTGAAGAGGGCATTCTCGTCATAGGTGTTGAGCCGACTAAGACAAGCTGCTCGCTAAATGCTTTGAGCAAGTGGTAGCGGCCATGCTCGAGTCGCCCGGCCACGAAGACACAGTCCACCTGCCCGTTAAGCAACAACTCGACCAGCTCAGCCGTGGGCCCGGTCTTTATCTGGATATCAACGTCAGGCTGCGCTGCGTGGTACGCCGCCAGTATCGGCGGAAGGCGCAACGCCGTCGTGGTCTCCATGGCGCCTATACGCAGCCGCCCACACGCCTTCTCTTGGCCTTTGAACAGCGATACCGCTTCGTCGTGGGCTGTCAGCATGCGCTCGGCGTACTCCACCAGCGCCGATCCGGCACTGGTAGGGCGAACGCGTCCTGCACGGTGAATCAGCTGTACGCCTAACTCTTCCTCAAGTTTCTTGATGTGGGCCGTCACATTGGATTGCACCGTGTGCAGCTGCTTAGCCGCCGTCACGAAGCTGCCGGTTTCGGCTACGGCCATGAATAGTCGAAGTGATTTCAATTGCACACGCCGTCTCCCTGTCAGGCTATCTTTAAACAAGATAATAGCGATCAAAACTAATCGTTTCTAGAAATAGCTCCTCACGCGTAGTCTGGTTGTGTACTAACGCGCTGCCCACCTTGCCCGAAAGGCGGCACGAAAAGGACACCACATGATGACTCGAACACTCACTAGCCACGACCTGCCCGCCCTGATGACAGGGATAATGGCGACCCTGGCGGGGATTGGCATTGCGCGCTTCGCCTATACGCCGCTATTGCCTGCGATTATTCAAGAGGGTTGGTTTACCGCGAGCCAAGGCGCCTACCTGGGGGCCGCCAACCTGCTGGGGTATTTTATCGGTGCACTCGTAGCTCACTCGCTGAGTGAGCGCTTTTCTCCTCGCTTGGTGATGGCCGCAAGCTTTGCGGGTATCGCGCTAAGCTTTGTGCTCTGCGCCGGGGCAGGTGGTTTCCTCTGGTTCTTCTTCTGGCGGTTGGTGTCGGGCATTGCCGGGGCCATCTTAATGGTCGTTGGCCCCTCGCTGGCGTTGGCGGCCACACCACCTGAAAGGCGAACGCGTGTTGGTGCCATGGTGTTTACCGGTATTGGCTTTGGGGCACTGCTTTCGGCCTTCATCGTACCGTTACTTCTTGGGTTAAGCCTGACAGTCACCTGGGGCACGCTGGGGCTGCTCTGTATTGCCGCTGGCCTTTTGTGCGACTGGGGAGTGGCGCACTTAACCTCACCCATAACGGCTAGCTCGGTGGGTAATAGCTCCACAGGGTATGCGGGTGTAAAGGTCGTTGTGCTGCTTGTCATTGGTGCTTATGCCCTGGATGCGATTGGCTTTGTGCCCCATACCGTGTTCTGGGTGGACTATCTCGCCAGGGAAAACGCCCTGGGCAATCAAGCGGCTTCATTGCAGTGGGGTATCTTCGGGTTAGGCGCCTTGTGTGGGCCGTTCATGGTGGGCGTACTGGCGCATCGAGTGGGCTGGCAGGGTGGCTTGATGATCGCCTTTGCGGCGAAGGCCGCCGCTGTCTTGCTGCCGGTGTTCTCGCTTGCACTGCTCAGCCAGTCGGTTTCCTCCTTCATGGTAGGGGCAATGATCCCCGGTATTGTGGCACTCACTTCTGGCCGCCTTGCTGAGTTGGTAGGGCCAACCGCCCACAAGAAGCTCTGGGGGCAAGCCACCGCCGCCTTTGCAGCCGCCCAGGCAGTGGCGGGCTATGCCATGTCCGCGCTTTATGGCGCTTGGGGCAGCTACACGCCACTGTTTGCCATCAGCGGCCTCATCCTCGTCGCTGGCTTTTTGCTGGTGCTGCTTAGCCGTGGCATACAGCAGCGCCACTCGCATCTTTCTGCCCAACAACTTACAAAGCACGCTACACAGCACTCTTCAAAGCACTTTACACACCACGGGAAGCAATAATGGAACTCTACCTAAACGCAACCTCGCCCTATGCGCGCCTGGTGCGCATCGTGTTACTGGAAAAAGACTTGGCGGACGCCGTGACGCTAAAGTGGTGCGACCCCTGGGCAGATGATGTAGATCTGTTAAAAGCCAACCCCGCCGGGCGTATTCCCGTGCTGGTAACGGAGGAGGGCACCACGCTTAGCGAATCAATGCTGATTGCCGTTTACCTGGATAGCGTTAGCCCCAACAAGCCAATGCTACCAGCAGCCAAACTAGGGGATGTGCTGCACCTGGCGGGGCTGGGCCAAAACCTGATGGATGCCGCGTTCAATACCGTGATTGCCAGAAAGCATTACGGCAAGGGGATTGATGATAGCGAGCTGGGGCAGAGGCGTTCGCGGGCCATTCAGCGGCTATTAAAGCAGCTGGACGGTGAGCTTGGCGAAATACAACAGACCTCAACTATCAATCTGGGTCACATCGCCACCGCAGTGGCGCTGGATTATCTCGCCTTTAGGCTGCCAGAGGTGAGCTGGAAAAAAGACTACCCGCAGCTTCTGGCATGGCACGCTAGCGTTACTGCGCGAGAGAGCTTTCAGCAGACGGCTTTCTGTTAGGACTTTCTATTAGGAGAAGTGGGGGAGGAAGCGAGCTCAGTGCTGGATCTCAGCCCGCAACTTTTCCACTTCTTCAACCGGCAGTTCTTCAATATCTGCGATCATTTGATCATCCATTTCGGTGCGAGCGATCAGCTTTCGGGCCGCGTTGCGTTTGCCTTCCAAGGCACGTTGCTCGGCTTCCTGACGCCCTTCCAGACGCCCTTCCTGACGCTCTTTTTGCACCAGATTTTCTAAGTTTTCTGCCAACATGTCTTTATCCTCCACCAAACTGTTGAGCCGCTCTAGATTAACTTCTGCACCAAGCCACTGCAGATGACGTTTAATCCAGCGCGTGATGACCTTATCAATGCGTTCTTTGTTCGGATCCGCTTTGATAATGGCCACAATACGATCAACGGCTAGTTGCAGGGCTTCCCAACTCTCACCGGCGTTTTCGACGCTGAACACACCGCTTAATGGTGTCTGAACTAAGCCTAGCTGTTCATCAGTATAGCGCCCTTCATCGACTAGGTAATAGCGTAGGTGGGGCTGATAAATCTGAAGAAAGTCGGGCGGTTCTGGGGTGATCATCTCGAAGATGTCTAGCGGTGCCGTCCATCGCTCTGAGCCGTTATACAACACGACAGGGAGCACGGGCGGCAACCCTTGGCTGGGCGTGATGATCTTCTGTTTGAATAGTTCGCTATAGAAACAGGCGACGTAGTGCAGTAGTCGAATGGGCATAGTGCGATCCACCGAGGACTGAAACTCCAGCAGAATATACAGAAATACTCGTTGGGTGAGGCCTTTCCATTTCACTTCAACCGACCACACCACATCTTCAATCTTCTCTTCAAAAAGCGGCGTAATGTAGTTGCCGCTGTGGCTCTTCAGGGTGGAGAAATCCATCAGCTTAGCAATCTCAGCAGGCGTAAAGCCTTCGATCAACTGTTGCACGAATTCGGGGTAGCTAAACAGCTCCTTGTAGCCGGTATCATGATGTTTGTGAATGGTGCCCACCATGAGTGCTCCTTATTCAATGTGCCTAAGCGAGTGCATCGCAAAAAACAATATACCTAAGAATAAATAGCGGGGGCTTGGCAAGCAACTGTTGTCGGGTTGGCGTTAGACACTGCCTGCATTTGATATATCCAGCCCTTATCACCCATGCCAGACTGCATATTCAAAATAAGAATATTAAATAATCCTTTTATGCTTTTTAGGAAATTAAGGATGCACTAAAATGGTGCCCTTTCTGAGCCAGGCCGCTGGGCGCTTGCCGCCGTGTTAGGCCAAAGATAGGGATGTCACCATGAGTGAGCCAGCAAGTGATCAAGAGGGGGCGCACTTTAAGCGCAGTATGCAGACGCGCCATTTGGTGATGCTCTCGCTGGGAGGCGTGATTGGCACCGGGTTGTTTTTGAGTTCCGGTTATACCGTGCAGCAGGCCGGGCCTATCGGGGCGGTGTTGGCCTATCTGGTGGGTGGCATCGTTGCCTGGCTGGTAATGATGTGCCTGGGCGAGCTGGCGGTGCATATGCCGGATTCAGGTGCCTTCAGTGCGCATGCCAGCCGCTATATCGGCCCGGGAACCGGCTATATGGTGGCTTGGATGTACTGGCTCACCTGGACAGTGGCGCTAGGGTCAGAGTTCACCGCGGCGGCGGTCTTTATGGGGCGCTGGTTTCCCGATATCCCCGGCTGGTACTGGAGTGGCTTGTTTGCGGCGATTGTCTTTGGCGTGAATGCGTTTACCTCGCGCTTCTTCGCCGAGTCTGAGTTCTGGCTTTCACTGATCAAAGTGATTGCGGTGGTGGTGTTTGTGCTGGTGGGTGCCGTGGCGATTATTGGCTGGGTACCGCTGCATGATGCCGCTGGCGCTGAGGTCGCCTCACCGGGGCTATCGGCACTGTGGGGAGAGGGCGCCATGCCGCCCAATCTGATGGCCATTGGTACCGCCTTACTGGCAGTGATGTTTGCGTTTTCCGGTACTGAGTTGATTGGGATTGCCGCCGGAGAAACGGTGGATCCGGCCCGCAATGTGCCCAAGGCGATTCGAGCGACCTTGTGGCGATTGATCCTGTTTTTCGTCGGCACCATCGTCGTAATTGCGGCGCTGTTACCTCAAGACCAAGCCGGGCTCAGTCAAAGTCCCTTTGTGGCCGTATTCCAACGCCTTGGCGTGCCAGGCGCAGCCGATATCATGAATTTTGTGATCATTACCGCGCTGCTGTCGGCGGCGAATTCAGGGCTTTATGCCTCGTCGCGCATGCTGTGGACGCTGGGGGATCAAGGCACCTTGCCCCCGTCGCTGGGCCGACTTAACAAGCGTGGCATTCCGATGAATGCGCTATTACTCAGCATGGTCGGCGGCCTGGGCGCTCTGTTTTCCAGCGTTTATGCCCCTGAAACTGTCTATCTGGTGCTGGTTTCGATTTCCGGTCTGGCCGTGGTCGTGGTCTGGATGGCGATTGCGCTTAGCCAGCTCAACTTCCGGCGCCAATACCTGCGCGAAGGAGGGCGGCTGAAGGATCTGGTTTATCGCACACCCTGCTATCCCTGGGTACCCCTGATAGCGTTTGCGGCCTGCCTGGCAGCGTGCATTGGTATCGCCTTTGACCCGCAACAACGCGTGGCGCTCTATTTCGGCGTGCCTTTCATTGGCCTGTGCTACCTGATGCACTTTGTGCGCCACCGTTCGGCCTCCCAACGTTCTGAACATTCGCCCAACGCCGTTGAGGAAAACGCCGTATGAATGAGTTAAATCCGATCAAAGCCCTGTTGGCCGATGTGCCCTTTATGGTCATCGACGGTGCCTTGGCCACTGAGCTGGAAGCGCTAGGCTGCGACCTCAATGACGCCCTCTGGTCGGCGCGCTTGTTGGCGCAGGCCCCGGAGAAGATTCGCCAAGTGCATCAGGCGTATTTTGAAGCAGGTGCAGATTGTGCGATTACCGCCAGTTATCAGGCTACCGTGCCGGGTTTTATGCAGGCGGGGATGCCGGCAGAAGAGGCGCGGGCGTTGATTCAGTTATCGGTCACGCTGGCGCAGCAAGCGCGGGATGCGGTCTGGCAGCCCGGTCAAACCGACCGTCCCAAACCACTGGTGGCCGCATCCGTAGGCCCTTATGGCGCTTATCTAGCAGATGGCAGTGAGTACCGAGGCGGCTATGACCTGGATCGTGCCGGGCTGGTTGAATTTCACCGCGAGCGTTTTGAACTCTTGCTGGCGGCGGGGGCGGATCTACTGGCCGCTGAAACTTTGCCCTCACTGGAGGAAGCGCTGGCGATCACCGATTTGCTAGCTGAGCACCCAGGCGCTCAGGCCTGGATAACCTTCTCGGCGAAGGATGGCCAACATATCAGCGATGGCACGCCGATCGCAGAATGTGTGAGGGCCCTGGCCAACTGCCCAGGCGTAGCGGCGATCGGTGTGAACTGCACGGCCTTGGCCCACATTGAATCGCTGATCCAGGCGATCCGGCGTCAATGCGATCTGCCTATATTGGTCTACCCCAACTCAGGGGAAGTTTACGACGCAGCGACCAAAACCTGGCACTCGGCCCAATGCGCTCATACCGCTGCGAATATTTCCGGGCTGGCACACGGGGTGGAGCAATGGTTGGTGGCTGGCGCGTCAGGCATTGGCGGTTGCTGCCGGACGACGCCGGAGGATATTCAAGCGCTGGCCCAGTGGCGCCGGTCGCGCCAGATTGTTTAGGCCTTAATACTGAGTCTCAGCCCGTAACTTCTCCACCTCTTCGACGGGCAGCTCTTCGATATCCGCGATCATCTGATCATCCATTTCGGTGCGAGCGATCAGCTTACGGGCCGCGTTTTGTTTGCTTTCCAAAGCGCGCTGCTCAGCTTCTTGGCGTCCCTTTTTAATACCCAACTGCTCGCCTGCCCGACGCTCTTTTTGCACCAGATTTTCTAAATTCTCTGCCAACATATCTTTATCCTCCACCAAACTGTTGAGCTGCTCCAGATTCACCTCTGCCCCAAGCCGTTGCAGGTGACGCTTGATCCAACGTGTAATAACCTTATCAATGCGCTCTTTGTTCGGATCCGCTTGAATGATGGCCACAATACGATCAACGGCTCGCTGCAAGGTTTCCCAACTCTCCCCTGCGTTTTCAACGCTGAACACGCCGCTTAACGGTGTCTGAACCAAGCCTAGCTGTTTATCAGTATAGCGCCCTTCATCGACCAGGTAATAGCGTAGGTGGGGCTGATAAATCTGTAGAAAGTCGGGCGGTTCCGGGGTGATCATCTCGAAGATGTCTAACGGAGTCGTCCAGCGCTCCGAGCCGTTATACAACACCACCGGAAACACGGGTGGCAAGCCTTGGCCGGGCGTGATGACCTTCTGCTTGAGTAGCTCGCTATAGAAACAAGCAGCATAGTGCAGCAGCCGAATAGGCATGGTGCGATCCACCGAGGACTGAAACTCCAACAAGATGTAAAGGTACACCTCTTGGGTGACGCCTTCCCAGGTGACTTCAACCGACCACACCACATCCTCAATCTTCTCCTCAAACAGCGGCGTAATGTAGTTGCCGCTATGGCTCTTCAGCGTGGAGAAATCCATTAGCTTGGCGATCTCTGCGGGCGTAAAGCCTTCGATCAACTGTTGCACGAACTCGGGGTAGCTAAACAGCTCTTTGTAGCCGGTATCGTGGTGATTGTGGACGGTGTCCGCCATGCGCGCTCCTTGTTCAATGTGTTAGCGGGATAGCATCGCAAAAAACAGCATTTCTAAGAATAAATAGCGGTGTACAGACAAGCAACTATTGGCACTGAGCTTCGCCCATCCTGCTCAATTTAACGTTGCATTTCGTTGAGTGCCTTTACTCAGCCGAACGAATAAAGGCTTTAACTGAAGGAGATAAATGACGGTAACCTAATGTGAGATTGAATTGAGCTGCAGAACCCGGTAACGAGCGATAGCTGATTCGGTTTCCCTGAAAGCCACTCATGCTTTCGGGAACAATAGCAACACCGCCTCCGACGGCTACCAGAGACAGCACGGCATGCATCCCGTGTGCCTCTTGCGCCACCCTGGGTACAAAGCCTGCATTGGCGCAAAGGTGGATAACCTGCAGGTGAAAACCACGCCCCTCCACCATCGGCCATAGAATGAAAGGTTCGTCAGAGAGGTCGGCAAGCGTTAATGTTGGCCGCCTACAGAGAGGATGATCTTTCGGGATGGCCATGCACAAGCGGTCACTATCGAAGTGTGTTTGCTCGATATCTTCAGCATTCACAAGCGGTGGGATCAAAACGCTCACGTCCAGTGTTTCGTCGCGTAACGCGTCAATCTGTGCAGCAGTCGTTGCCTCACGTAGCTCAAGACGAACCTCAGGATGGCTTGTCCGAAATTCACGAATGACATCAGGTAGTTGCCCATAAAGCGAACTTCCCACATAGCCTAGGCGCACTAAACCTGATCTGCCTGCCGCGACATCTTGCGTTGCGGTGATGGCCTGTTCGGCTCTTTGAAGGGTTTCGTATGCTTCATCAAGGAATCTCTTTCCCGCAGGGGTTAAGCCAAGAACACGGTTGCCACGCTCAATCAGGGTGACATTGATATCGCCCTCCAGCTTGCGGATCGCACTGGTAAGAGGGGGCTGCGATATATTCAAACGCGCAGCAGCACGGTGAAAGTGTAATTCTTCCGCCACAGCCACAAATTGCTCCATTGCACGCAAGGTGATACGAGCTTTGGTGTCTGACGTCATGCGGCAACTCCGAATATGCCATTAGTAATTCAATACTCTTATGATATTTAAAATATATCAAATAACTATATTAATAGTATTTTATGTATTGTATTGCCAGTTTCATACTTTCACTCGTGTTCTCAGAAAGCACGGAGTGTGAAATGGTGAATTTTAAAGGGCAGGTGGTACTTATCACTGGATCAGGTCGCGGGCTTGGTTTTTCGTATGCCCAATGCGTTGCACGACTCGGTGCAACAGTTCTGATCCAGGATAACGGTGCCGGTTCCGATGGTAATGGCGCGGATCCTCAGGTTGCGCAGCTTGCAGCAGAGCAACTTGGGTTGGAAGGTCTGGATGCAAGAGCAGTATCAGCAGATATTGGAACGCGTGAAGGCTGCCATGCACTAGTACGCAGTGCTCTGACAATCAACGGACGGTTGGATGCTCTGATTCATAATGCAGGGTGGGTAGCCTATGAAAACATTGACGCTATAGAGGAAAGCGCCTTTGACCAAATGATGGCCATCGCCGCCAAGGCACCTCTTTGGCTCGCACAGGCGGCTTGGCCTGCGATGAAAGCAGCGGGCTATGGCCGCATCGTCATGACCACTTCTTGTCGAGCGCTCTTCCCACAGTATGTTCAGAACGGGCTTGCTTCCTACGCGGCTGCAAAGATGGCGGTGGTGGGAATCATGAATGTGCTTGCTGCTGAAGGCAAAAAGGATGGGATTATCGTCAATGCAGTTTCGCCCGTTGCCAAGACACGCATGTGGGGAATAGAGGGTGAACCAGATGAACTGCGTCCTACCGATGTCGCGCCAGGCGTGGCGTATCTTGCATCTTCGGAATGCGCCGAAAGTGGCTGGATACTGCGTGCCGCGAACGGGCAGTTTCATGCCACCAGGGCGATGGAAGCCGAGAACGTGGACTATCCGCGTGACCTGCGTGCAGTACGTGTCTCAACAGCGGATGAGATGGCGGCGAACTGGCCGCTGATCGCTGTTCCTAGCGTGGAGCCGCGCTCATGAGCGAGGTAACTTTGGCATTTGCAAGCCAAGCAGTGCAGGGAGAGTCACCGGTTTGGAGCGGATCCACCGCTCGGCTTTTATTTCAGTGTTTGTCTTTGTAGTGGCATAGTGAATTTGGTCACCTAATTAGAAGTGCTAATTTGCACCAAGAAATAAATAGGTGGCAACAAGACCAAAACGTAATTTTTTCGCCCTGGTGATGCCTTAGTGAGCTTAGATAAGCAATCTATGAAGAGTTCTGAACAGCTAAATGAGCAACTGCTACAGCTACCTGATGATTCTGTAGTAACGTGACATTGAAAGCGGTTGTTTGTGCAGCGCTCTACGCGTTGCGTTTTTGGATGCCTCGGCACGATCATTCATCGCGCTTCTTACGCCGTACCTCGATCACGTAGCGGTACACGCGGAGTACCTCTGCAGCAAACTTCTCGATGCGCTGCTCCGCGGCTGAGCCTGAGGCTTGGCCGCTCATGCGTGCTTTAAGCGCGTCATCGCTGAGTAGGGTGTCGATACGCTGACTCCAAGATTGGGGGTCAGGTGCGGTTTTGTAGCCATTAACGCCGTGCTGGACGATATCCTCGATGCCGCTGGAGCGAATCACCACCACCGGAAGCCCCGCCGCCATGGCTTCTAGCACGACCATGCCCTGGGTTTCAGAGCGTGAGGCGAAAACAAAAATCTCGGCCAGGTGGCAGTACAATGCTACCTCTTCGGGCGGGACTGCGCCGACCAGCGTGACATGCTCGCTAAGCCCTAACGCTTCGATGCGCGCCTGTAGTCGGTTGAATTCGTTGCCCTCACCAAGCAGTAGTAAGTGAAAATTATGCGCGCTGTTATCACGCAATAGCACCAATCCATCAAGCATAAAATCGATGTTTTTCTCTTTGCTCAGCCGTGAAACCGATACCAGTACGCGCTTGCCCTCAAGCCGATAGCGGTGACGTAGGGTATCGAGCGCAGCACTGTCAGCGGCGGCAAACCGTGCGTAATCAATGCCGGTTGGTTGGACAAAAACCGGTTGTTTTACCCCGATGATACGTAGGTACTCTTCTGCAGAACTGGTGGGCACAATGACTGCGTCGCAGCCATTGGCAAATCGCTTGACCAGCGCGTGGGAGATCAAATTGCGAAACAGCGGCCCTGGCAATGGCACATAATGGGCGTAGTGCTCCAAACGCGTGTGGTAGGTGTAAACCACTGGCACCCGTAATAACCGGCCCAAAAGCTGACCGGCGCGACCGATCCAGAATGGGTGGTGCACGTGAATCACCTGCGGGGCAAAGGCGCGCACGCGCTTAAGTAGGCGCCAAGAGAAAATGTTCGCTAGGCGAAACTCGTTGTGGCGGCCCAGCGGCAAAAGCGGGGCCAGACGCAGCACATCGGCTTCCTCGGTGGTCGATGGCTGGGGGTAGCGTGGGGCGACTACCAGAACGCCATTATTAAGCTCGGTCAGGCCGAGTTTTAAGCGCTCAATGGAGATCGGCACGCCGCCAATAAAGGGCAGATAGTTATTGGTGAACATAGCCACCCGAAGTGGCGTGCCAGTGCCAGCGTCGGGGTCAATATCAAAATCGGGGTAATAATCCTGCTCGGTAAAAATCCGGTTGTGTAGCCAGAGCGCGATAGCAATGAACGTGGAAACGATCAAGATGAAGTTCAGGTAGCCTACATAAAACAACGAGTAGATAAAAAACCATAAACTCTCCAGCGTGCGCCAAACTGGGTGCTGGCCAATATCCAAGCGCTGTTCGCTGATATGAACCTCCTCGCCATCGACAGTGACCGAGACAAAATGGTGATAGCTTTCATTATCATTGAGCACAAGCCCGCCGGCGCCGCCGGTAACGATATAGTCGGTGTCGCCATGGCGCTGTCGATCAAAGAGCGGTACCTGGGAGGAGAAAACCGCATCCACACCGGCCTGCTCAATCTGGCGAGTGAACGCTTGGCGTGCGGCATTCTCAAGATGGTAGTCGTCGTCATCTTCTAGTCCGAAAAGGCCAGAGTGATCCACCGGGTAAAGTGGGTGGGCGCTAAACAGAAATTGATTCGGCTCGCGCCCTGCAGCGAGCACTTCCTTAAGCCAGCGCGTTTGCCAGCCGAAATCGGTGGTGCCGGTGCTGTCAAGAAAGGTGAAGCGGCTTTTTCCTGCGGCAAAACTAAAGTGATAGGGGCCGAAATGGTCATAAAAGCGAAAGCCACCGAGGCGGCTCTCCTCCTGGGGACCGAAAGTTAAAAGGAACGGCATTTCCAAGTGATTCAGGGTACCAAATAGCGCGCGGTATTTATCCTCGCCGCCGCTGGCGACGGCATTACCTGCTGAGACAATAAAGTCATAGCCCTCGCGATTGAGGCGCGGGATAATTTTGCGCTCAAAAATGCCTACCGAGTTATTAATGTTGCCCAGCACGGCAAAACGATACGCCTCACGCTCGGCCAGCATCGTCTCGATGGCGTTGACCTGGGCGGCGTGAGCGCTGGCAAAATCTTGTTCAAAAAAATTCAGGTAGGCTTTGTAACCCAACAGCGCGGCAATGAGGACAAGGTTGAGATAAAAAAACCACGAAATGAGTCGCTGGCGGGGCACTCGGCGTGTCTCCTGGGCAGGGGTTTGGCAATAGGGCGATAAGCTGCCACAAACGGATACGAACGTCGACAACACTATTTTTATTCGCCACGTTGGGTAATCGAAATGTGGCGTAAACAGGAGGCAGGGCGGATGGCGCGTTCCATGGCAATAGCCTTAAGTGTTTTAGCGGTGCTGCTAGTACTTGGTGGGCTATGGCAGTGGCTGACGGTCAATGACCTGGTGACGGTTGATAATATCCGTGCGTGGGTCGCATCGTCACCCCAGTGGCGGGATTCGCCTTGGGCGTTTGTGTGGGTGATGGGTGTTTATGTGGCCGCACTTTTGGTGATGTTTCCGCTGAGTATCCTGGTGGCGGTCACCGGGTTGATGTTCGGCCCGGTGTGGGGGTTCGTTTATGCATCGCTCGGGACGCTGGCATCATCAGTAGTGTCGTATGGCGTAGGACACCGCCTGGGTCGCGAGGCGTTGATAAACTACGGCGGTAAACACATGAACGGGCTTTCGCGCTACCTCTCCCGGCGCGGCATCCGGGCAATGACAGTGATTAACCTTCTCCCGTTGGCGCCCTTTACGCTGACCAACATGATGGCGGGCGCCTTTCACATCAAGTTTCGCGATTATATGATCGGTTCGACACTGGGTATCGTGCCGGGGCTGGCAGCGGTCACGCTGCTGGGCAGCCAGCTTGGCGCACTTGCCACCGCCAGTGACCGCCGCGATGTCCTGCTGGCACTGGCCGGTCTAGGGATTGGCCTCTTGCTTGTATTCGCACTTCGCCATTACTCCCGGCGAAAAGCGCGTGAGCGCTAACGGCAGGCTGAAACCGCCAAGCGAGTTAGCTAATACCGTGTCTCTCACGCCACCATGGCAGTTCATTGCGCTAACACCCCGCCACGGTGGTGCTATTCCTGATGATGCGAACGCGAATGATCCTGTCGCGTCGGGAGTGCGTCGCTCTGCTAGTGCTCTATGTAGCTTTTCTTGTCTGGATTGGCGCTGAGACGTTCGGAGTACTTGACTGGGTGCCTAGCCTGCCACCAGCCTCCTGATGTTGAAACCTGTACCGTTAAAAACCAGTTGCTTCAATGACATAATGTTTAGCCCAAGCAGGAGTGTCGAGGTCTACCCCATTCCCGTTGCGAAACGCTGTCAAAACTGCGCAAGATGTTGGCACTATATTTAATCATCCATTTCAGCCGTTATGCGTACTGATCAATGTACATTGTCGGCTCTACCAAAGGGAGTGAATCCTCCATGACCCACGCAACCATCCTTTATGAAGGCACCATCCACTGCTTTCCTGCGGGCTTGCGCGATGAGAGAGGCAAACTGGTTAATGCGGAAGTTTCTGCCGTACTCTATGATGGCAAGCGGCTCATTTTGGCCAGTGACAAGCCAATCCCCGGCGAGGATCGCTCGGCGGTTTTTGCTCTGCCCATGACGTCAAAGGGCCCCGATGACAGTTCCTTAGAATACTTCACGGCGCCGCTCATCAAACAAGCTGTCAAGTATGAGGACTTCGCTCTCACCACAGATGCACGCTATGTACTGGCCACCACCGGCTTTGACCGTATCGACGATGCCAGCCACGACCTCAACGACTACAATCACCTGCTGATTTGGCCGCTGGGGGAGCCTGACAAGGTTAAGGTCGTTGATCCCGATCCTAGGGACGGCGTTGAGGGGTCTTTGGAACTACGTAACAAACTTAATCACGCCATCGGTTTTCCGTACTATAAAATTGAAGGTCTTGCGACGATTCCGGGTGAACGCGGCGATGGTCTGTTGCTATTCGGGATCCGTGAACAGGGGCAAGCTCATAATGATTTTGAATACGTCAGCCGACTAGTGGGGGCTCACTACGAAATTAGTGATACGGGCAACCTAGTATTGGTCGACGAGATGCGTGACATCTACACTTTCGATCCAAGCGATAACGAGAGTGTGCGCTTTGAATGTGGCCTTTCGAGCTTGGAATATGATCCCTATCATGGCCGACTTTATCTGGTGACCAGCTTCGAATCCGAGCAGCAGGGCGCTCCACGTATCGGCGGTTATTTGTGGGTGATCAGTCTTGAGGATCTGCGTGCCGGGAGAGGCCCCACGCTAGTGACCTCACCCGAGGGCGACGCGATTGAGTTCGAACACAAGGCTGAGGGTCTCGCCGTACTCGACCATGAGCGTCTTTTTGTTGCTTATGACAACGACCGTCATCTTGGGCTAGGTAGCATCGACGAACGAGATGAACGACATGCCTGTGAAGCGCCCTATACTCTGCTTCACGTTTCCTGACCCGGCTCGTAACCACGAAGTTATACCCTAAACGGAAAGGGACTGTGCAACCGACTCAGCGTTTTGCGCTGAGAGCAACGTTGTTGTTTCCTTCCTGATACTCTGATTATGGTCAGGGCGAAGACATTGGCAGCTGATGGGCCATGAATAACACCATTTTTAATCACTGAGGAAACGCTTTGTTCTTACCTATTCTCGCCATCATCCTGGGGATCGTTTTGCTCCTATGGAGCGCCGACCGCTTCATTGACGGAGCTGCGGCGGTGGCCGTGCATCTCGGGCTGCCGTCACTGGTCATTGGCATGGTGATTGTTGGCTTCGGCACCTCGGCACCGGAAATACTCGTCTCTATAATGGCGGCCTTGGATGGCAACCCTGATCTAGCTCTCGGCAACGCATTGGGATCCAATATCTACAACGTTGGCCTTATTATCGGGGTTTCGGCTCTGATCGTGCCGATAGCGGTACATTCTGCGATCATCCGCCGTGAACTTCCGCTACTTATTTTGTTTGGCATGTTAGCCGGCGTGCTGTTGTGGAATGGCGTACTCAGTCAACTCGAATCGCTGCTTCTACTGGCGGGCTTCTTTGGCTTGATGGGCTGGACGATCTGGAAGGCGCTGCGGGGCAAGAATGATCCGTTGGCCGCGGAGACCGAACAGGAGCTCGTCTCGCATGCCATGACACTGGGGCGGGCCATCCTCTGGCTCGTCGTTGGCCTGGCACTGCTGCTGGTGAGCTCGCGGATGCTGGTCTGGGGCGCTGTTTCCGTGGCGAGTGCTCTGGGCGTAAGCGACCTTATCATAGGGCTAACCATCGTGGCCCTCGGCACCTCACTGCCCGAGCTGGCGTCATCAATTGCCGCAGTACGCAAGGGTGAACACGACATCGCCATCGGTAACGTCGTGGGTTCCTGTATGTTCAACTTGCTAGCGGTAGTAGGCATCGCCGGTGTCATAGCGCCGATGGAAACGCTTTCAGCGGACATCATGTTGCGGGACTGGCCGGTGATGATGGCCATGATCGTGGCGCTATTCGTCATGGGCTACGGCTTTCGCGGCCGTCAGGGCCGCATCAATCGCATCGAGGCCAGCGTATTACTGGTGGGGTTGGTGGCCTACAACGGTTGGCTGGCCAATACCGTGCTATCGGCTTAAGCCCTGCTAAAACGGTCAAACATCAGAAAGCCTTGCCAGTCATCATCACCCGGTGGGGGTTTATGACTTAGTAAACTGCAAGTTGATCGCGCTTTAGCCGTAAATAAAGCTTACTGCCTGAGCGTTTAAAGTCGATCATCACGGTTTTCTCCAGGCCGCTGCTCTGTCGTGTTGCTAGAAGTGTCCTGTGTTTGTTGTGGTGTCCGCTTGCTAGAATTGCGATTACGAAACTTGCTCCAGGCGGATTTGGCTTTCTGTTGATTTTCTGGTTTACGCAGCCAATTTACGGCTGCCATCATGATCCACTTCTTCATGCAAACCTTCTGGTTTCCTTTTGAGAGGCGTATGTGTGTCTTAGCATCAGGCTCATTAGATGCCGATGTCTTCGTCATAGTCATGTTCAGAATGCCGAATCAACTGGCTATCCTCATCACAGTCGGGGTCATGCCTGAAGGTTTGGGTGACATCGACTTCTCCCAGACTCTGAATAGTGCGACGCCCGAGTAGTACCGGATAATTCATATCATCGCGATCCTCTAAGCTGAACTGCTCCTCATGAAGGGTCTGGCCCATGCAGATCGTCATCAGCACTACGGGCCGATGATCTTCCCCACCAGCACCGGTGACTAACAGGTTACGAAACACCGCACGTTCAAAGGTGCGAGATACTACCTCATCAGTCTCTTCGTCTTCGACCTCGACGAGGAAGCTAACCCAGTCTTCGCCGTTACGTTCGAATGTCTCGATCTCTTCAGCCTGCATTGAGGAGGTAAGGGCGCCAGTGTCCAGCTTCACCTTGACCTCGGCTCCCCAGGGTTCGAGCGTGGCCGTTTCTACCCAGCCATAGATTGGCTTTTCTGATGCCTTGGCGAAGCCTGTCAGCCCCCCGGCGACAAGCAACATGCTGGCATAGGATACTGATGATAAAAATTTCATTTCTGGTTATTCTCCTTGAATAAAGTGCCATTTTACTCAGCGTCGCTTGGCTCTTATACCAAGACTGCCTTTGACCGGGCGGCTGCCGAGAAATTCCTATGCCCAAACCTTTGTGCATGTCAGTCAGGTCTGGAATGAAGGTTTTTTTGCGGTGCCTGTTGTTAAGGGCGCTTATTTACACTTGCGTGCCACCACTTTTCATAGTTGCCATTGGCGGCGCTATGGTGAGGCATTTGAGAAGCGCGGTAGGGATTGACCACTCCTCCAGCAAGGAACCGCAAGCAAGCAAAACGACGCGTAAATAATCACTAGCAGTCCCTTTTACTCACTCATTTAATGAATAGTCCTCCGTATCTTTGATATCTAACGTTTGAGGTAAACGGAGGCTCTTGCTTATTAGGGGTATGTGAGCGATTAAAAATAATTGTTCAACCCAAATTTGAAATCGTTTTTAACTACTTCTACCTTGAACGACGAGTAAGATAGTTAGACATGAACTCAGTCATGCAAGGAGGTATCCATGCAGGTACTGACTCGTAAAATCCCCGCAGTATTAACTATTACCGCTACTACTGCCGCGCTGGCAGGCCTGCCTTTGGCGGCCTTTGCTGCAGAGACCCCGTACTCAAAACCTGATGGAACATGAATTAGTTTAAGCGGCACAGCTGTTGAGACAAGCCCCGATAGCTTTGTTCTCGACTATGGTCAAATACTGTAACCGTCGAAATGGATGACTGGATCTGGTACGACCAAGAGGGCGTAGGCCTGATCGAAGGCGACCGAGTAACTGTCTACGGCGAAGTGGATGACGATCTTGCAGAGATGAGCAAAATCGAAGTCAGCAGTGTTTACGTAGAATCACTTGGTACCTATTTCTACTCCGACAGTGCGGATGAGGAGTCTTTACGTCTAAGCGTTGTTACACCGATTGTGGCAGGCTTCACTGAAGTCGTTGGTACCGTCACTAGCACAAGTGACCATGAGTTCACTGTCGACACAGATCTTCAGCAAGTGACGATTGATACGACTAGCCTGTTGTATAACCCAATGGATGACGTTGGCTATCAGCAGATTGACGAAGGTGACTTGGTCAGCGTCACGGGTGACATGGAAACAGACCTTCTTGAAAGCATGGAGTTGATGGCAGATAGTCTCGTGATTCTCAATAACGCTTAAGGTTTTCGACATACGCTAACGTGTGTTTAATATTAATTTTTACGCCGTCGGCAATGTGTTGGCGGCGTTTTTTGTATTTCAATAGATGAGTTAAGCACACGAACAGAACTGCTACTGGTGGGAGTGAATAGGAACTGCTCGCTACCGATAACTACTTTTTCAATCGGATTCTGCTTATGGTGCATGGCAGACTATATCAGGATAAGCTGAAGGACTGCTTGTGGCTGAGAACCGACACTACCATCAAAGGTAATTCCAATTTTGTTACAACCTCCCCATCCCACTAACCCGCATAACCTCCCTCGCCACCGCATCATTCAATATCCCGCGTTTGGCTTCGATCAGCGTGAGCCAGTCGCGGGCGCGGGTGATGCCGGTGTAGACCAGCTCGCGGGTGAGAATTGGGTTAGGTGTTTGCGGTAGCAACAGGGCAGTGTGCTGAAACTCCGAACCTTGGGATTTGTGTACCGTCATCGCGAACACGGTTTCTACCGCGTGCAGGCGGGAAGGCAACACCCAGTGAATCGGGTTGTCCGGGTCGCTGGTCGGAAAGGCGACTCTTAAGAGTGATCTTCCTGGCGCTCCTGATGAAGAGCGGGGGTCAGGCACCGACATTGTGATGCCAATATCGCCGTTCATCAGTTTCAGGCCGTAGTCGTTTTGGGTGACCAGCACCGGGCGGCCTTCGAACCAGCCTTTTTCAAGTGTGTGGTCGTTGCCGAACAGCAGCTTTTCGCGGCGCAATGTTTTGGCGATGCGGAGGTTTAAGCCTTCTACTCCCCAGGGGCCTTTGCGCAGTGCGCACAATAGCTGAAAGCGACTGTAGGCGTTGAGTACTTGCTTCGCCCAGGCATCGTAAGCGTCGCCGTTCTCTTCAAACGCCAGTGTCGTATCAGGCCGTTCACTCGATAGGGTATTCAGGTAGTACTGGTAGCCGGTGGGCGGTGCAATCGGTTCGCCTTTGAAGGTGGTGCGGCCTTCGCCTGCGTTGGGAAAGCGTTGCGGGCTGCCGGTGATTACCAGGCGCTCCAGGGCGCTGTCTTCATTTTGTGCGTCTGGCTTTAACACCAGGTGGTGCAGGTCGGCGTAGCCGTTATTCAGTACGCCATGCACGGCTTGGTGTTTATCCCGTTCCCGCAATGTCTCACTTAGCGGCTGGTTAATCGCCTGGGCGAGCTGGCCGATGCCGCTTGTTTCAGTAAAGCGGTGGCTTACCCGCAGCATGGTAATGGCTTGGTCTAGCGGTTGGCCGTCCGGGTCGATTAATTCATTCGGCAGCGGGTGGTCGGTGAGTTCGGCCAGCCACTGCGCCGTGGCGGGAGTGTAGTGGGCGGCGTCGGCGCGGCGGCATAGGTCGCCCAGCACGGCGCCCGCTTCCACTGATGCCAACTGGTCTTTATCCCCTAGCAGCACCAGCTTGGCGCTGGCGGGTAGGGCGCTGAGCAGCGCCGTCATCATTTCGATATCCACCATCGAGGCTTCATCCACCACCAGCACATCCAGCGCCAGCGGGTTGGCGGCGTTGTGGCGGAAGTGGCGGGTGTCTGCTCTTGCGCCTAATAAGCGGTGGAGTGTGGTGACTTCTGTCGGGATGGCTGCTTGTAGTTGCTGGGTGCTTGAATCTTCGTCGAAGTGTCGAACCAAAGCTGAAGCTCCCTCCCACAAGTTGACTAAGTCACTGACGGGGAGCTTAGCGACTTGCCCGGCAATGGATTCATTTAGCCGTGCGGCGGCTTTGCCGGTGGGGGCGGCCAGGCGGATGCGTAGCGGGTGGGCGTTGAGTTGGCTCAGTTGCAAGGTTTGCAGCAAGGCCAGTAGGCGTACCACCGTGGTGGTTTTGCCGGTGCCGGGGCCGCCGGTGATGATCGCGAACGGGCTGCGAGCGGCGAGGGCGCAGGCGGTTTTTTGCCAATCCAGGGTGTCGGTTGCCGGGAATAGTGTATCCAGAGCGCTTTTAAGTAGCGGCGATGGCTCTGAGCTATGTACCGGGCTATCCGCGCTAAGCCGAGCAGCGATTTCCTGGTGCAGGGTTTGCTCGAATTGCCAGTAGCGGCGCAGGTAGAGACGTGTAGTGTTCTGACCATCGCTGCGTACCAGGGGCGTATTGCCGGGGCCGTCGCTGATCAACGTGGGGTGGTGGAGCGCGGCCTGCCACTCGGGCAGCGTTAGCGTAGCCAGCACATGGCTGGGCAGCGGCGGCGGGTCGTTGAGGTCGTCGCCTTCCGGCGGCAGCGAAAGCGCAAAATCCGGCGCTTCCAGGGTGGTGGCTATATCCAGGCATACATGGCCACGGCCAAGCTGGTGGCTGGCCAGCGCTGCGCCCAGCAGTAGCAGCGGCGGGGCGTTTTGGGTTTCACGGTCGAGAAAGCGCACCAGGGCCAGATCCAGATCCCGCAGCCAGCCACGGGAAACCCAGCGTTCACACAGTAGGAATAGCGCGGCGGTATCGCTTAGCGCGGGGTGCGGCTGGGTGGCACTGGCGGCTGATTCTGTCGGTGGCGTTACCGATGCGGTTGAATCAGGTGCAGCGGGCGGCGCGTCATCGGCGAACAGGTCAAGGTTCATGGAGCCCCCGTTCTTGGAGGCTAAGTCACGCTTACTCATACTACCGCTTCCTGGTTTGTTACTGCGGTGTCTGCCGCTGTGCCTGTAAAGAGTGCATCCAGCGCTTCGATCAGCGCGACCGGGGCGGGCACGGCGTGTACGCCGCGGGCGGTGGTGCGGCTGCCACGCAGAAATACCGTCATCGAGCCGCCCAGGTGTTGGTGCGGGTCGTAGTCGGGCAGGCGTGCTTTTAGCAGGCGGTGGAGGGCGAGCATATACAGCGCCGCTTGCAGGTCGTAGCGCTTTTCGAGCATGGCGTTGCGCAGGGCGTCAGTGGTGTAGGCACTGTCGTCGCTGCCCAGGTAGTTGGATTTCCAGTCGAGCACATAGAAGCGGCCTTCATGCTCAAAGGCGAGGTCGATAAAGCCTTTGAGCATGCCGTTGAGGGTGTCGGCATCCAATACGGGGCGTGATACCCCTGGCAGTAAGTGGTCACTGACAAGCTCATCCAGCTTGCGCGTTTGTACCTGGTGCGCGGCAAACCAGAACTCCAGTTCCACCTGATAACTTCCGAGTTCACATAGCGCCACCTGGCTGCCTTCGCTGGGCTGTGCCGGGGCCAGTGAAGGAGATAGAGGCAGGGGAAGCGGCGTGGCGAGCAGTTCTTCCAGCCAGCCCGCCAGGGTGTCGTGCCATGCCTGCCAGCCGCGCAGCTGCACGCGCCGCCGCAGCATGTCTTCCCGGGCGGCGGGGTCTTGTAGCGCTTTGTTGAAGCCTAGCTGGCCCGCCCACTCCAGCAATCCATGCAGGAAAGTGCCGGGGCCAGGCCCTCGCGGAAACCGGTGCAGGTGAAACGCTTCGGTGTTGATGGCGTTGTCGTGGGGCTCGTCCAGCACTTCCAGAGTGGTGGCTTCCTGTGGCGTGGTGGGTTCCGGCGCGGGCGTTGTCAGCGGGATGGTGCTAGATCCAGAGACCGCCCCAGAAGTACGCAGCGCTGAGTAGCTGGCGATCCACCACTGTTCCCGAGCAGGGCGCAGAGGCGTGCGGGCGTGGCCCAGTGCCTGCTGCTCCGGCGCTGGTGTGAAGCGCAGCGCAGTGGGTTCCGGGGCGGCACTTAGCGCGATATCGCTGCCTTTCACCAACTCGCCTATCGCCTGGGTAAACGCGCTGGGGGCGATGGCCTTGCCACCGTTGATCAGGTGGCCGATGGCGCTGTTCTCGCTACCTTTCAGCGGCGCCAGCCCTAGCCAGGTGGCGTGGCGGGCGCGGGTGAGCGCTACGTAGAGCTTGCGCAGGTCTTCGCCGAGGCGTTCGCGGTCGGCGGTGGCCAGCGTGGCTTCATCTGCGCTCAGGCTGAGTTGCAGCGTGCCGTCGCTATCGTGCCAGCGCAGCGGCAGGTCGGTGTCGCTGACCGGGCGATGGTTGGCTATAAACGGCAGGAACACCAGCGGGTACTCCAGCCCCTTGGATTTGTGAATGGTCACTACTTTGACCAGATCGGCGTCGCTCTCCAGGCGCAGCTTGTGGCTGTCGCCGTGGCTGTCCGGGTCGGCAATGGCCTCGGCCAGAAAGCGAATCAGCGCGTGTTCGCCATCCAGTTCCTGGCTGGCATGCTGCAGCATTTCCCCCAGGTGGAGCAAGTCGGTTAGCAAACGCTCACCCTCGGCGAACTCGCCCAGCAGCCGTGCGGCGATATCGAAATCGACCATCAAACGGCGCACCAGCGGCAGCACGCCTTGGCGCTGCCATAGGCGGTGGTAGTCGCTGAACTGCTCGACCCGCGCTTCCCAGGCCAGCTCGCTCTGGTTGAGGTGGTCGAGTTCTTCAAGGCTCAGCCCTAGTACTGAGGTTGCCAGGGCGGCGCGAAGCTTGTCTTCCGCCTGGCGGGAGTTGGCCTGGGGTTCGGCGCAGGCGCGCAGCCAAATGGCTAGCTGCGGGGCAATGGGAGAGCTGAACACCTTGTCGTGATCGGAAAGGTAGACGCTCTTGATGCCCCGGCTGGCCAGCGCTAGGCGAATCGCCCGCGCTTCCTGCAGGCCGTTGACCAGCACGGCCATGTCCGAGGGGGCCAGCGGAGTGAGTGATTGCTCTCCGTTATCGTTGCTGTAATCGGCGGCTTTCGCATAGCCCTTCGCAAAGCCCGCTTGCTGTTGGCGGCCTGCTTCCAAAAGCATGGCCATGTGCGAGGCGCAGCGCTCGGCCATCTCGGTTTGGTAGGCGGTTTTGGAGAGCGGTTCTTCGCTTTCCAGTGGCCACAAGGTCATCGCGGGTAGCGGTTTGCCGTTGTGTACCAGCGTCTCCTTGGTGCCTTTGGCATTGACGGGGTTGAACGGCAGCGGGTTGTCGCCGCCATCGGCACGGAACAGGAAGGCGCCGGCATCATGCTGGTCGGCGTAACTGAAGCAGTGGTTGACCGCTGCTACCATGGCGTGGCTTGAACGGAAGTTGGTGCCCAGCGTGACGTGTCGGCCATCGGTGTCTTGGCGTGCCTGCAGGTAGGTGAAGATATCCGCACCGCGGAAGGCGTAGATCGCCTGTTTGGGGTCGCCAATCAGCAGGATGGCGCTGTCACGGCGGGGCGTTGCAACGTCATACACGGCGTTGAAGATGCGGTACTGGATCGGGTCGGTATCCTGGAACTCGTCGATCAGCGCCACGGGGAACTGGCGCTGAATCTGCGCGGCCAGGGCCTCTTTGTTGGGGCCTTTCAGGGCGCGATCCAGATGGGTGAGCAGGTCGTTGGGGCCCATCTCGGCGCGGCGTTCCTGTTCGCGCTCCAGCCGGGCGCGGCACCACTGTACGGCGTGAATCAGCAGGTCGTTGCGCGGCTCGGGTAGGGCATCCAGCGCTTTCGGTAGTTGTACCAGCGCTTCCCAGGCTTGCGGGCAGGGCGGTGCGCCCTCTTTCCAGATATCGGCCATGCCGTCGGGGGTCATGCGTTTCCAGGCGGCGTCGGTGAGCGCGGGGCGGTCGGCCTCCGTTTCGCACCACTCGCGTAGTGCGCCTAGCCAGTTGGAGCGGCTTTTGGCGTTGAAGCTCTGGCCTTTGAAGGCTTTGCGTGTGGCGGCCTCTTCCAGGGCGGGCACCAGTTCGTCCAGCCAGGCGGGCCAGGGGACTTTGAGCTCGCTGAGCTGGGCGGCTCGTTCGGCCTGGGTGGCGGCCAGGGTCTCGCTGGGCTCGGGCTTTTCGTCGCCCAGAGCTTCGCTTTCGGGCAGTAGCCGTTGCAGCGGGGCGTGCAGGTCGTCGGGTGATTTCCAGTAGCGAGTGACAATGCCGAGGGCATCGCTGTCCAGCGGGTAGTAGAAGCTGCGCCAGTAGTCGCGCACTACTTCCTGTTCGAGTTCGCGCTGGTCGTTCTCTAAATTGAGCGAGAACAGGCTGCCGCTGTCGAAGGCGTGTTCGCGCAGCATCCGGTAGCACCAGCTGTGAATGGTGGAAACCGCGGCTTCGTCCATCCATTCGGCGGCCAGCGCCAGGCGCCGCGAACAGGCGGGCCAGGTGGCAGGGTCGTATTGGTCGCGGAGTTCTAGGAGCAACGGATCTAGTGCAACCGGGGCTTCCCCGGCGGCAAGCCTACGTGGAGGCGCTGTGAACCCATCCGTGGGCGCTACATTCAACATCCCTGTTGAATGACCTCCACTACGGCTTGCCCCCGGCGCCCCTCCTTCTACGTCCTCAGCACGAAATACTTCTGCTGCTTCTACCAGCCGGTTGCGGATGCGTTCGCGTAGCTCCTGAGTAGCGGCGTTGGTGAAGGTGACGACCAGGATTTCTGGTGGCGTGAGCGGGCGGATAAACGCTGTGTCGTCGTCAACGCTGTGGCCGCCGAGTACCAACCGCACGTAGAGCAGGGCGATGGTGAAGGTTTTGCCGGTGCCGGCGCTGGCCTCTATCAGTCGGCTGCCGTGAAGCGGGAGGCTCAATGGATTGAGGGGGGCGGGCTGGCTCATAAGAAGATACTGTCAATTTCAGCGGAAAAATCTTGCCTAGCGGTGAACAACTGACTCATGCCGCTTCCTCATTTTCAATCGGGCTCGACTGTGCCAAGGCTATTGCTTGGAAGGGTGTGGGTTCAGCTGTCGAGACATAGGTCACGATATCTACAGGCAGTTGGAGGCGTTGTTCGAGTGCCATTTTGAGTTCGGCACAAGCAAGCAGCGGAATCGTTGTCTGGGAGATCAACAGTAGATCCACATCGCCGCCTCGCTTTGTATCATCAAGACGCGAGCCAAACACATGAACGTTGACATCTGTGCCCATGAATTCGTGCACGCCTGAAAGAATGGCGGTGCGCTGTGCTTGAGTAAGACGCATGAAGACAGCTCCTTGCTTGTTAAAGTCTAGCACTGACTATATGACAGCCCCGCCACCTAATAACCTAACGTTAAGTCACTCTTGGAATATTCAGTTTACGCTTCCTAGCCAATCGGGCGCGCTTCGGCTAAGACTCTCGCTTGGGTGGGGCTTGGCTCATCAGTCGATACATAGGTGACAATTTCCACCGGCAGTTTGAGGTATTCTTCGAGTATTTGCTTGAGTTCAGCGCAAGGCTGCGGCGGTATCGCTGTCTGGGAGATCAACAGTAGATCAACGCCGCCGCCTCGCTTTGAATCATCTAGCCTTGAACCAAACACATGAGTTTCCACCGAATCACCAATAAACTCGCTCACACCAGAAAGAATGATTGCGCGATGTGTTTGGGTAATACGCATGAAGTCAGCTCCTTAACTGTATGACAGCCCCGCCACCTGATAATCTTATCGCCGAGCCACTTTAGGTGCATTTTAGTTTACGCTACCGGCGGCTTCGGTTCACTCTAACGATGGGATCTCATGCTGACATCGCTGCTGGATAATGACTTCTATAAGATCACGATGCAGAACGCCGTGATCAAACGCTTTCCTTATGCCCATGCGCGCTACGCCTTTATCAATCGTGGCGAGCACGCGTTTCCTGATGGTTTTGGCGCCGAACTTCGCCGCGAAGTCGATAAGATGGCATCGCTACGGTTGAGCGATGAGGAGAAGCGCTATCTCGAAATAACGTGCCCTTATCTCGACCCTACGTATCTCGATTTCCTTGCCGGGTTTCATTACAACCCCAGCGAGGTGAGTGTAGAGCAGCAGGGGAGTGATCTTTCGGTGATCATTGAAGGGCCCTGGTACCGCACCATTCTCTGGGAAGTGCCGCTGATGGCGTTGATCAGCGAGCTGTGGTATCGGCTGCGTGGTGTGACGATCACTCCTGACGCTGATGCGATGATTGAACAGCGCGCCCAGGAGAAGATCGAACTCTACCGCCGTTTGGGTCTGAAAATCGCTGAGTTTGGCACCCGGCGGCGCTTCTCTTCTGACGTTCACGACCGGGTGGTTGGTGCACTTAGTCACCACGGCGGTGAGGCCTTCAGTGGCACCAGCAATGTGCTGATGGCCATGCACCACGGTGTTAAGCCGATCGGCACCCACGCTCACGAGTGGTTTATGTTCCACGGTGCTCGCTTCGGTTTCAAAATGGCCAATAGTCTGGCGCTGGAGCATTGGGTGGATGTGTATCGCGGTGATCTGGGGATCGCCTTAACTGATACCTTTACCTCTAAGGCCTTTTACGACAGCTTCGATAAGAAGTTCGCCAAACTGTTCGATGGCGTTCGCCACGATAGCGGCGACCCTATCGAGTTTGCTTCCCAGACCATCGACCATTACGAGCGCTTGGGCATCAACCCGCTAAGTAAGACGATTATCTTCTCCGACGCGCTAACACCGGAGAAGGTCGAGCGGATACATACCTTCTGCAAAGGTCGCATCGGCATGGCGTTTGGTATTGGCACCAACTTCACTAATGATGTCGGTGTTGAGCCGATGAACATGGTGATCAAGATGGTCGAGGCGCGCCCGGAAGGGCAGGGCTGGCTGCCGGTGATCAAGCTTTCCGACGTGGTGGAAAAGAACACCGGCGACCCGGAGATGATCTCGCTGGCGAAGCGCATCTTGTCGCTGAATGGGAATAGTATTTAGCCTGAGGCTCGTTGCTCTCGCTGATCGTTTAGGCCCCAGCCCGGCAACATTTCGTCATCCCTTGACCGAGCGATGCAGTGGCGCATAGAGCGCATCGGTCAGCGTGGCGAAGCTGTGGCCAAGGGCACGCTCGTTGAATAGCTTTTCAAAGCTCGGCCATTGGTGGGAGAGGTAGGCGCTTTGGGCAACTTCGCCGGTTTGAAAGCGGCCGCCTTCGTAGGCGGTTTCGGCGGCGGCGTAGGCGTCGCTCTCCCTTGCGCTATCGGCTTCCAATTCCGGCGTGCCTTGTTTGGCCAGCCAGGCGAAAGCGGCTTGCGGAGCTAGCGGTAGCGGGGCCTGCATGCCATCGCACCAGGCGCTGAGTAGGGAATCTAGCTGGAAGCGGGCATTCTCGGCATCTAAAGGCTCCAGGCGTACATGGCCTGCTTTGGAAAGTAGCTGGGTAGTCATCGGGCGCTCAATATTGCCCGCCAAGTGGGCGACCCAAGGGCGTAGCAGGTGCTGCCAGCGATATTGACCGCGGCCACGCCCCTGGCTGATTAAACTACTGCTGAGCAGTAGCAGACGGCAGCGATTGCCTGCGTCATCCTGGCGAAGTTCTCCCAGCCAATCTTCCAGCGTTACCTGCCCCTCAGCGCTTTCAACAACATGCACCGCCTGGGGCACCGCCACTACTTGGGGCCACTCTTGCAACGCTTCTTCGTAGGCGCCAAACAGGGCGTCCATTGGTTCTGCCAGCGCTTCGCGCATCCTCTCGCCAAAGGCACCCACAGCTAGCACACCCTGGCCCTTGAAGCGTTCCAGTGCTGTGTGCAGTGCTTCCACTCGCGGCTGGCCGTTATCCACGGCGTGGCGCTGGGCGGCGATTAACTGATCCTGTAGTTGCCAGTTCTGTAGCCCGTCCAAAGTGAAGGGCTCTACATCCAGTTGGGTAAGCTCTTCTTGCTCGAAGTAGACCCCCAGACGGGTGTTGAAAAACGCCTTAGCGGGTTCGCGTAGAAAGCTGCCTAGCTGGTTCAGGGTTAACGTGCCTTGTTGTTCGCTGTCTGGTTTAAGCGTCGCTGGTCTCTCGCCTGATTGGCTTTCGCTTCGCGGTGCGTGCAGGGCGTGCCACTCGTGAGCGTATGTGAACAGTCGTGCTTGAGCGGGGGAGTCGCTGGCCTGGGCAGAGAAATAGCGGCGGCTGAACGGTTGCAGCGGGTGCTCGGTGGTTAACGCTTCCAGCAGCGGCTCGCCGTTTTGCGTGTGCCAGCCCGCTTCCAGGTGGTCGCGCAACTGGCCGACCAACACCGAGGGCGGCATGGGGTTGTTGTCGATCTGGCTGCGGCCTACCCAGCTAATATAGAGCTGTTGGCGGGCAGAGAGCAGCGCTTCCAGAAACAGGTAGCGGTCGTCTTCCCGCCGCGAGCGGTCGCCGGGGCGGTAGTCGCTGCCCATCAAGTCAAAGTCCAGCGGCGGCTGGGAACGGGGGTACTCGCCGTCGTTCATGCCCAATAAACACACCCGCTTAAACGGAATGGCGCGCATCGGCATGAGGGTGGCGAAGTTGACCGCGCCCGCCAGGAAACGCTGGGAAAGACTATGCTCGTCGATTTGCCCCAGCCAGTGTTCACGCACCATGGAGAGCGGCAGCGGGTCAAAAAGTTCGGCCTCTTCGGTGCTGTCCAACAGCTGCTGTAGCGCGGTCTCCAACTTGGTGAGCATGACGCTTTCCTGGGCGTCGTCGGTCAAAAAGTAGGTTTCCAGCAGTTCTCGCAGCCGGGCCACCCAGCTGGCGGCGTCGGTGGGCTGGCAGAAGGTTTCCCAGGTGCTTTCCAGTTTTTCCAGCAGATTTGCCAGCGGGCCTGCCAGGGAAGCTTCCAGCCCGCCAATATCGTCGAATGGCTCGATACCTTGCCACGCCTCTGCACTTCCCACCGTATACCCCAGTAGCAACCGGCGCAGGCCAAAGGCCCAGGTGTTTTGGGTTAGCCCTTCGGGTAGATCCAGCCGGGTGCGCTGTTCGGCATTGAGCCCCCAGCGGATACCTGCACCCTCGATCCAGCGGCTCAGGGTCGGCAGGTCGTGTTCATCGATGCCAAAGCGTGCGCGCAGCGCGGGCACTTCCAGCAAATCGAGCAGATCGCTTACCGAGAGGCGCAGCTCCGGTAAGCGCAGCAGTTTTTCCAGCGCAATCATCATCGGCAGGCGGTGGCGGCTGGCCTGATCCGAAAGGGTATACGGAATGTAGCGCGGGTCGTCGGGTCTAGCGTTCGCGTTATAGCTACCGAAAGCGGAGCGGTACTGGCCGAACACGGCTTCAATATGCGGCGCGTAGCGGTCAATATCCGGCACCATGACGATGATATCTCGCGGGCGCAGATCCGGGTCGGCGCTGAAGGCCGCCAGCAACTGGTCGTGAAGAATCTCCACTTCCCGCTGGGGGCCGTGGGCGATATGGAACACAATGGAGTCGTCGCTGGCTGGGTCTAGCGCGGGCCAGTGGGTTTGGGTTTCCGCTACTGGGCGCAGCTCGCGGATATCGTCCTGTAGCTGGCTGAGCAGGCAGTTGCGCTCTTCGCCGCTGAAGGGCTCGAACATGTCGATGCGCAGCGCCTGCTGCTCGAATAGGGTTTGGTAGTTGCCTGAATCGTCGTGTTCGTCGAGCAGGCGCAGGTAGTCGCGGCCCTGCTTGCCCCAGGCGGCCAGCAGCGGTTGGGCGTGTAGATGCAGGGCGTCGTCGGCATCACCGGTGCCGAGTACGTCCAGGGCGTCGGGCATGCCGGCCTTGCGTCGCTGGCGGTAGCGGCTGGCGCGCAGCAGGTCTTTGTGCTCGATGATATCCGCCCAGTAGTACTGGCAGGGGTTGTGCACGCAGAGCACGATCTGGCAGCAGCGCGACAGCGCCGCCAGTGCTTCTAATGTCTGTTGCGGCAGCGATGAGATGCCGAAAATAATCAATCGTCGGGGCAGGCCGGGTGGGCACGCTTGGCCTTCAAGCTGAACGGCGGCTTCCAGAAAGCGGCTGTGCACCTGGGCACGGCTGCTGTTAAGGCCCGCTTGGCCTAGGTTATTAGCCACATCGTCGCGCAGTGCGCGCCATAGCTCTGGCTGCCATAGTTGGTGCGCTTCCAGCGGGCGGGCTTCGCCCCGGGCGGTGATCAGCACATCGTTGCCCTTGGCCCAGGCGTCCAGCCAGTCGGCGCGATACACCTGATACTGGTCGAACAGATCCGCCAGCCGCTCGGCCAGTTGGTAGTGCTTGCGCTGGTCGCGATCCACTTCTAAAAAGCGTGCCAGCGGCGCAAAAGCTTCCTGCTCGGCAAGGCTGGGCAGCAGGCGCAATAAGCGCCATATCAACCGCGATTTATCAAACGGCGAGGTTTCGGGCACTGCGTGCTCGTCGTGCGTTAAGTGAGTCAGCACCGTGCGGTAGGCCTGCCATAGAAAACGCGCAGGCAGGGTGACGTTCAATGCTGCTGCTATGCCTGCACCGCCTTGGGCCGGGTCTTCTGCTAGCGCCAGCTTTAGCCACTGCCCAATGCCGTTGCTCTGTACCAGAATGGTCTCGTTCTCTAGCGGCGAGAGCGGATGTCGGCGCATCCACTCCACCGCCAAACCGCGCAAATCTTCCAGGCGATTGGCATGTACCACCATAAAGCCCGGCGTTAACGGCGTTTGCGAGAGCAGCGAGTTTGCAGACATGCACTATGTTCCTTAGTTAATCATTCCTTTACGGCAGGGGCGGGATGACTAGGATATGTTGACGTTTGGGAATGAGGCACCGGCAAGATCAGCCGAACTCACTGGTCAGAGGTGTTGCTAAAAGCAAGGAATGGGCGATAAGCGCTCTAGCTGCCCGCTTCTGGCCGCGATAGCGGTTTAATAGATAGGCGCAACCCCAAGGAGTTGGCTACTTTGCTAATGGTCGCAAAAGCCGGGTTTCCTTCCCCCGATAGGGCTTTGTAAAGCCCTTCCCGGCTCATTCCAACGTCTTTGGCGAGTTGGCTCATGTTGCGAGCACGGGCGATATCACCAAGTGCGGCGGCAAGAAGAGCAGGATCATTTTCTTCCATTACTGCATCAAGATAGGCCGCAATATCCTCCTCAGTTTGAAGATAATCAGCAGTATCGTAGTGACTGAAAGTGACATTAGGAACGGTCATGGTGTTACTCCTTCCATTGCGCGGCAATGGCTTTGGCTAGTTCGATATCGTGGGATTGGGTGGCTTTATCACCACCGCACAGCAGAACCACGATTACTGGCCCTTTGGTAATATAATAGACGCGGTAGCCTGGCCCATAAGGAATTCGCAGTTCAGAAACGCCTTTACCGACCGGCTTCACATCTCCAGGGTTGCCCAGACTCAAACGTCGGATGCGGGCTTCAACCTTGGCGCGGGCACGGATATCGCGAAGCTCGCGTAGCCATCTATCGAAAACATCGGTTTTAATCAACTCGATCATGGTGATAACTATAGTTGGCAGTTCTGAGAGTGTCAACTTTGGTTGACGTCTAATCAAAAGCAAAGAAACGATGGGGGGAACGCTATGGTGTCAGGAGTTAATCATCTTGCGGGATGCGATATATATCGCCAAGCTATGCGGATACCGTGAACAACGCTAAGAGAGATTTCTAATGTCTGATTCATCGCAAAACTCCCGCCGCCACTCTTCCCAAGTAGTCGATGGCCCAGGCAAAGCCGCTAGCCGTGCCATGCTGCGCGCCGTGGGCTTTACGGATGCCGATTTCAAGAAGCCTCAGGTGGGTATTGCCTCTACCTGGAGCATGGTGACGCCCTGCAACAGTCATATTAACGAGCTGGCTGAGTTTGCCCGTGACGGTGCCGATGCAGGCGGTGGTAAAGGTGTTATTTTCAATACTATTACCATTTCCGATGGTATTGCCAACGGCACCGAAGGGATGAAGTACTCGTTGGTGTCGCGGGAGGTGATCGCCGACTCCATCGAAACCGTCGCCGGTTGTGAAGGCTTTGATGGCCTCGTGGCCATTGGCGGCTGTGATAAGAACATGCCGGGCTGTCTGATGGGCCTGGCGCGCCTGAACCGCCCCAGCGTGTTTGTTTATGGCGGCACCATTATGCCTGGCAAGGGGCATACCGATATTGTTTCGGTCTTCGAGGCCATGGGCGCGCACTCCCGTGGTGATATCGACCTGATCGAGCTTAAGAACATCGAAGAAACGGCGATCCCTGGCCCTGGCTCCTGTGGGGGGATGTACACCGCCAACACCATGGCGTCGGCGATTGAAGCCTTGGGCATGAGCCTGCCGGGTAGCTCGGCGCAAAACGCCATCTCCCAAGAGAAGCGCGACGACTGCAAAGCGGCGGGCGAGGCGGTGCTGGCGCTGTTAGCCGACGATATCAAACCCTCCGATATTATGACCCGCGAGGCGTTCGAGAACGCGATAACTGTCGTCATTGCTTTGGGTGGCTCTACCAATGCGGTGCTGCACCTTATCGCCATGGCGCGCACTATCGGCGTTGAACTGTCGCTGTCCGATTTCACTGAAATAGGTAAGCGCGTACCGGTGCTTGCCGACCTGCGCCCCAGCGGCCACTACATGATGAGTGAGCTGGTGGCGATTGGCGGTATTCAGCCGCTGATGAGAATGCTGTTGGATGCGGGCTTGCTCAACGGCAACTGCTTGACCGTCACCGGCAAAACGTTGGAAGAGAACCTTGCTGAGGTTGAGCCTTACCCTGCTGAGCCGCCGATTATTGCATCGCTGGGTAATCCGATTAAAACGGAAAGCCATCTGCGCATGCTCTACGGCAACCTGGCACCGGAAGGCGCGGTAGCGAAGATTACCGGGAAGGAGGGCACTCGCTTCTCTGGTTCAGCGCGGGTATTTGGCTCGGAAGAAGAAGCCCAGGCGCGTATTAACGATGGCACCGTCGTTGCCGGCGATGTGGTGGTGATTCGCTATGAAGGGCCGAAAGGTGGCCCCGGTATGCGCGAAATGCTCACACCGACCTCGGCGATTATGGGTCGTGGTTTGGGTAACGACGTGGCGCTCATTACCGATGGGCGCTTCTCCGGTGGCAGCCACGGTTTTGTGGTCGGCCATGTGTCACCGGAAGCTTTTGACGGCGGCCCGTTGGCGCTGGTGAAAGATGGCGATACCATCACCATCGATGCTGAAGCGGATACTATCGATGTTGACCTCTCCGATGAAGAGCTGATGCGCCGCCGCGCCGCCTGGCAGCAGCCAGAACCCCGCTATACACGCGGTGTGCTGGCTAAGTATGCGCGTTTGGTTAGCTCGGCCAGCACCGGCGCGGTGACCGACCAGGAGTAATCTGCGTTGCCGTTATGAGCGTATCCTCATGAGCACGCTGTCATAAAGAGTTAAAGCGCAAGGCTTAGTATAAAAGCCTTGCGCTTTTTTATTGGAATAACAGGTGGCCGAAATGGTGGAGCAAACGCAGGCACGTGGGCGCATAGGTGAGGTGTTTTGGGTATTTTTAGCACTCGGCTTAACGTCCTTTGGCGGCCCGGTAGCGCACCTGGGGTATTTTCGCACGGCCTTTGTGGAACGGCGCCAGTGGCTCTCTGAGCAGGCCTACGCTGATCTAGTGGCGCTGTGTCAGTTCTTACCGGGGCCCGCTAGCAGCCAGGTGGGCTTTGCTCTTGGCCTATTGCGCGCGGGGCCTTGGGGGGCTGCCATGGCGTGGCTGGCGTTTACACTGCCCTCGGCGATTATCCTGGTGCTGTTTGCGTTTGGCGCGGCGGTGCTGGATGGCCCTATTGGCAGTGGCATTATCCATGGCTTAAAAGTGGTGGCGGTGGCGATTGTTGCCCACGCGGTGTGGGGCATGGCGCGTAATCTCTGCCCGGATAAAACCCGCACGGGAATCGCGCTTGCGGCGGTATTGACGGTGGTGCTGGTCAGTGGCCCACTGGGTCAGGTGTCGGCGATTGTGTTGGGGGGCTTAGCCGGGCTAACACTGTGTCGCGATAGCGCTGTCGCTACGGCAAGTGAGTCGCTGCATTTTCCGGTGACGCGTAAGGCAGGCATGGTGGCGCTGGGGGTATTCGCAGGGCTGTTGATTCTGCTGCCGTTATTGGCGGGGATGGCAGTTTGGCTGGATATCGCCGATGCGTTTTACCGTTCAGGCGCATTAGTGTTTGGTGGCGGGCACGTAGTGCTTCCGCTGTTGGAAGCGGAAGTGGTGCAGTCGGGTTGGCTTACGTCGGATGAGTTTTTGGCTGGTTACGGTGCCGCCCAGGCGGTACCGGGGCCGCTGTTTACGTTTGCGGCTTACTTAGGCGCGCTGCTGCCCGGTATCAATGGTTTAGTCGGTGCTTTGCTGGCGCTGCTGGCAATCTTTATCCCCGGCTTTTTGCTGTTAGTGGGCGTGCTACCGTTTTGGAATCAATTTCGTCAGTGGGGCAGTGCCCAGGCGCTAATGCGCGGTGCCAATGCGGCGGTGGTAGGCATTTTAGGCGCAGCGCTTTATCAGCCGGTGTGGACGAGTGCGATCATTGGTGCAGAGGAGTTTGCCCTGGCGTTAACCGGTTTCTTGCTATTAACCGTATGGAAGCTGCCCGCTTGGGTAGTGGTGGTTGTTGTAGCGTTTGGGGGTATTGCGATTGCGCCATGAGCCGTCATTACGAACGAAGTGAAGTAATCTCGGGATTGGGGTAGGCGTGAAAAAAAGCTTTCTTGGCAGACCGCCGGGAGGCGGCCTGCGTGGAGTGGAGAAGTGGGAACAGCAGAAAAAGTGTCTGCTATGGCGCCTCCAGCTCTAAGGTGCGACGCAGGGCGTGAAGTTCATCCACTCCCAGATGCTCAAGCCTTCCGGCGAGCAGGTCGCTGATTTTCTGAACGGGAAGCCCAGCCCGGCGGGCAATTTCTCGGCTTCCTAAGTCTGATACGGCGATCAGACGCGTGATAATACGCATTAATCGCGTACGTTTTTCAAGTTCCCTGACGTCGAGGTCAGGGCTGCTTCGCGGAGGATCAAGCTGTTCCGCAGTGGCAGTTGCGCGTGCCGTGCTCATGTGGCTCCATCAGTCTGAAATGACAAACACACAATGCCGCCAACCGGTGCGCATTTCAATGCCTATTTTGATGAAAATTTCGCGACCTCGGCAACGCCCGCAAACGGGCTAGCTCTGGTAGACTATTCGCCTTCCTATTTTGATGTGTGCCTGACCCGGCGCACGCTGTTTTTTAATTTAGTTTCGCTTTTTATAGGCCGTTGGGCCGAGGAGTTTTGCATGTCGTCGAACAGCGCACCCAAGGTGGGCGTGATCATGGGATCCAAGTCCGACTGGCCAGTCATGGAGCACGCTGTTTCCATGCTGGAGCGTTTGGGCGTGGCTTATGAAACTCGCGTGGTGTCAGCACACCGTACACCTGACCTGCTGTTTGACTATGCCAAGAGCGCTGCTGAACGCGGTTTGCAGGTAATTGTGGCGGGTGCGGGTGGTGCTGCTCACTTGCCAGGTATGGTGGCCTCGCAAACGCCACTACCGGTACTGGGTGTGCCGGTGGAGTCGAAAGCGCTAAAAGGTTTGGATTCGCTGCTCTCCATTGCCCAGATGCCCGGCGGCATCGCAGTGGGCACCTTGGCGATTGGTAAAGCGGGCGCGACCAACGCAGGGTTGTTAGCAGCGCAGATCGTTGGCCTGCAAGATGCGACCGTACGCAGCGCGGTTGAAGCGTTTCGCGCCGAGCAGACTCAGAAAGTTCTCGACAACCCTGACCCGCGCCCCGAGCCGGAAGCGGAATAAGGAGTCTGGCTATGAACTCTGGTATTGCAAAAAACATTGGCGTACTGGGTGCAGGTCAATTAGGCCGCATGTTGGCGCTAGCGGGTTATCCGCTGGGTAATCGTTTCACTTTTTTAGATACTACGGGTAATCCCAGTGCTGGAATTGGCGATGTAATTGTCGATCCTAATAACCAGCACCTGGCTGAGTTTTTGGCCAAGGTTGATGTAGTGACCTACGAGTTCGAACACCTGCCCGTTCAACTGTTGCGCGAAATTGAGCAGCACAAGCCGGTTTATCCCAGCAGTCGTGCCATTGAAGTGTGCCAGAACCGGGTCGAAGAGAAGACACTGTTTGATCGTCTAGGCATTCCGACCCCTGCTTACCGGGTAGTGCAGAGCGCCGAGCAGCTTGAAGCCGCCGCCCGTGAGTTGGGTTGCCCGGTGGTGGCAAAATCGGTCACTGAAGGCTACGACGGTAAAGGCCAGGCCGTCTTGAAACAGCCCGAGCAGGCTGGCGAGGCGTGGAGCGCAATTGGCCATTCGCAGTTGGTCGTTGAGGCCTTCGTCGACTTCGTGCGGGAAGTCTCGATGATTGCCGTGCGCGGTCGTGATGGTGAGGTGGTGTTCTACCCCATGGCCGAAAACCAGCATGTGGATGGCATCCTGCGCTACTCCGTGGCGCCACTGCCGGATCTGGATGCAAGCGTTCAGCAAACCGCTGATGGCTATATTCGTGCGCTGCTCGATGAGCTGGATTATGTGGGCGTGCTGGCGCTAGAGCTGTTTCAAACCCGCGATGGCAGCCTGCTCGCCAACGAAATGGCGCCCCGGGTGCATAACTCCGGCCACTGGACGATGGATGGCGCGGTGACCAGCCAGTTCGAAAACCACCTGCGCGCGATACAGGGCTTGCCCTTAGGCGATACCCAGGCGATTGCCCCCACCTGCATGATTAACGTGATTGGTCGTGAAGGTGATAACGCAGAGATTCTAGCGCTTGCCAATACGCACCTGCATCGCTACGACAAAGCTGAGCGCGCTGGTCGCAAGCTTGCCCACATCAATATTCTGGCACCTAACCATGCCGAACTACTGGAAAAAGTTAACGTCTGTAGTGCGTTACTGCCGGAGGCGCCGCCGCCACAGCTAAGCTTTTCCATCAAACAGTAGTTTCTACAGCCGCCTGCTTAGCTCAGGCGGCTTTTTTCTACCAATGTTGTCCAATCATGCAACTTTTATCGCTAAAAGTGACTAAATGCGCTAAAAAGGAGCCACAACAAAAAATCAGCTAATTATGCTGATCTTAATAGCGACTTTTAGGCGGATAGTTAGTATGCCTCACTCTTCAACTACTGGGTCTGCCCCTGGGCTGCGCAGTGGTTTCCATCGCGACCACCATGTCACTGTAAAGCGCCTGCATAGCGAAAAAGTACGTCTGCTGTACGACAACCTTTGGCAACCGGTGCTAAGCAGCGTGTTGGCAGGCATGCTGCTAGTCGCAGCCATGTGGCCAGTGGTCGCAAGCTGGGTACTGCTCACCTGGCTCGCAGTATTGACCTTTGTTTCGTTCGCTCGCCTTGCCTTGGCCTACTATTTTCGCCGCTTACCGGCACAGCAACAGCAGCGCCGCCGCTGGCTATACCGGTTTAGCGCCGGGGCAGTTTTAGCTGGCTGTGTCTGGGGAGTCGGCGGGGTCGTTCTGTTTACTGGCGAAAATCACGGTCAGGTGGCTGCGCTTTCGATTGTATTGGCGGGCATTGCTGCCGGTGGTGTCACAACGCTTTCGGCCGTTTGGTGGGTGGCACTCGGTTTTGTGCTGCCGATTTTGCTTCCCCTGCTAGTGCAGTTTTTACTATTAGGTTCACCGCTGGCAGTTTTAATTGGTGCCATGCTTAGCCTGTTTCTTGGCCTGATTGTTACCACTAGTCGACGTTTAAGCAGAATTATTCACGATAACATTGCCCTGCGGGTGAATATGTCGGCCCGGGAGGCGCAGTTGCAAGAGAGCGAAAATCGCTACCGCTCTATCTTTCAACGCTCGCCGTTGGGAGTGCTGCATTTTGATAGCCAGGGTTTCATCACTGATTGTAATAGTAAGCTGTTGGAGATACTGGACGTTAACCGCGCTCAGTTGCTCGGCTATAAGATGCTATCCAGCTCGGCGAATCCAGAGGTTGCCAAGGCCGTGCGCAATGCCCTCGCTAAAGGAACTGGCTATTATGAGGGAACTTACTATTTGCCCAAAGCGAGCGCAGGCACCCCGCTACGGGCATTCTTCAACGGTGTGCATAGTGCCAGTAATGAGATGGTCGGCGGCGTAGCCATTATTGAAGATTTCACCGAGCGTAAGCGTGCTGAGGCGATCATTTACCGTCAGGCTTTTTATGACTCTCTCACCGATCTACCCAATCGGCGGCTGTTTATCGAGCGTTTGGCAACTCTTTGCGATGAGAAACAAACAGAGCCTCAGAGCGGGTTACTGATGTTTTTGGATATGGATCGCTTTAAGTTGATTAATGACACTTTGGGACATGCAGCGGGCGATAATCTACTAGTGCAAGTGGCTCGCCGCCTTGAAAGCTGCTTGAACGGGGAGGATATGGCTGCTCGTCTCAGCGGGGATGAGTTTGTGCTAATGGCCCTGCTTGGCAAGGGGGCAGATGAGACCCTGGAGGCGCGTGCTGAGACTTATATGCTTAAGGTTCAGCAGGCTCTCTCTCAGCCTTACCGACTGGCAAGTAACGATACCAACGTAACGCCCAGCATAGGCTATACCTGCTTCACAACCGTCGCTTGCGATTACGAAGAAGTACTTAAACAAGCGGATATTGCGATGTATCGTGCAAAAACAGAAGGCCGGGCGCAGCTTTGCCGCTACCAGCCCTGGATGCGCGATAAAATGCAGTGATCCGAACGCTTAAGCCAATTGACCGATTAGCAGCACCCATAAAGCGATTAACGCAAAGTGGCCGGGGTACCACGCTAACCATAAACGTCGCGGCATCACTAAGTAGACGGGGGGGATTCGTTGCGCTGCACCTGCAGCAAGTACCAGCACGATGAGGCACGTACCTACAGTAAACGATTTGGCCATGTCAGAGGCATTCATTTGCCCGGCAATCCAGAGTGCTGGAAATGCCGCTAGGCCTGCCCATAGGCGCGCTTGGAAATGGCTCTCAGTTTGGCTCAAGGCGTGCATCGCGAACATTAATAGCGGAATCAGCAGCAGCCCGTTGTGCCCGTACTCCACCCAAAAACCGAGCAGATACCACACGGTCACACCTACCGCTGCACCGGCTAACAACCAGGGCAAACCTAACGTTTGCTGCTGGTAGTGCTGCCAGCCTTGGCGCACTAGCGCACCTAAGGTTAAACCACTGGCCAGGGTAAAGCAGACGTTGAGGATAAATGCGTCTGATGCGCGTGGCATCATCATGTAGGGGAGTTGGGCAACCAAGCCGATAATTAGAATTCGGCGCGAGTAGCGCAGTGGGTTGCGGGTATTAAACAGGCCGTGCCAGGCCACCATGGCGGCAAACAGCGGGAAGGCGATACGGCCAATGGAAGACCCGGCCCAGCTTAGATCCCAATCGCCGGGCAGCACATAGCGAGTGAGGTGATCCACGGTCATGGTGATCAGGGCCAGCCACTGCCCCCAGCCGGTCCAGTGAGAAGAGAGGCGAGGTAGCGTGCCTGCATGTGGGCTAGTCGGGTGAGCCATAAAACCTCCGTGTTGAACATGCTCGATGATACACAGACAGAGGCAGCTTTACCTAGTTCACTGAATTTTCAGCGTTAGGTAGAAACGCATCACCCCGGCGGTTGCCGGGGTGATGGACACTAGGGCCTGTTGACGTTTCATCGCGAACCGCGTTGCCCCACAAAGCGCGTCAGACAAGGCGCAAAACGCTGGGAAGGGTGGTTCCCTTTTCAAGTTTTGCAACGCCGTATGGCGCGCTTTGCGGGGCAACCCGAAGGGCTGGGCCCGTTTTTATCCGCGGCGGCGTTAGTCGTCGTTCATTTGGAACCACCAAACTTCTCTCCTCCTGCCTTGCCGCGAATAAAAACGGGCTCCAGCGCGGCCGCGAGTGAAACGTCAACAGGCCCTAGGGCTTGCTGTGATGCTTACTCTTGCCCACCGAAATAACGGTTGTAGATCTCGTCGTAAGTGCCGTCTTCTTTCACTTCAGCCAGGGCTTCGTTGAACTGCTCAGCGAGTGCTTCGTCGCGTTGACGGAACGCGATACCAAAGCCATCACCAAAATACTCTTTAGGTTCGGTGAGCATCTCGCCGACAACAACGTAGTTGCCTTCTTCGCTATCCAGTAACGTGGACTTACCGACTGGGTAGTCGAGGAACAATATGTCCAAACGCTCGGACTCCATGTCCAGCACCATGTCATCGGCGGTAGAATAGCGGTTGATGTCGGCGACATCGCCATACATGTCGGTGACGTAATTGTCCTGCAGAGTGCCGCGCTGAACGCCGATAGTCATGCCGGCGAGCGACTCTTCATTGGTTGCATCAAGGTCGGTGCCTTCAGGAGCAAACCAGGCGGACGGTGGGGTGATGTAGGGGTCAGAGAACAGCACTTGCTCGCGACGGTCATCATTGATCGTCATGGAGGACATAATAGCGTCGTATTTACGTGCCATGAGACCCGGGATAATGCCGTCCCAGCCCTGTACAACCCATTCACATTCAACGCCGATACGCTCGCAGAGGGCGTTGCCCAGGTCGATATCAAAGCCGGTCAGCTCGCCATCCGGCGTGCGATATTCCATCGGCTCGTAAGGCACATCAACCCCGATACGTAGTTGGTCTTCTTGCGCCTGGGCGGCGCTTGCTGCAACGGCTAAGCCTAGCAGTGAGACAGACAGCAGTTTTTTCATTATGTATCTCCTTGGAAGCAGAGTTCATCTAAGCAACCACTGCCTAATGATGGCGTTGCCTATAGGGCGTTGACCACGTTAGTCACAGGTTGCGTTGTGATGATCATTGATAACTTATCCTAACTCGGCGTTGACGAAAAGCGCTTGATGATTCGTAAACCAACGTTTGTTTCACACTAGGAGTTCTGTGGCTGTAGATGTGCGAGCAGCTTTTTCTCTAGATAACGAAAGAGATACAGGATGGTGAAGGTTAAACACAGGTATATCGCTGCCACAAACAAGAATGCGTCAAAAGGTGCATAAAAACGCGCATAGACAAAGCGCGCCGCGCCGGTCAGGTCCATAATCGTCACTACGCTGGCAATAGCGCTGGCATGTAGCATGAAAATGACTTCGTTGCCGTAGGCCGGCAGTGCGCGACGAAAAGCGCTGGGGATAATAATGCGCCGCATGGTCTGCTGAGGTGACATGCCATAGGCACGAGCCGCTTCAATTTCACCTTTCGATGTAGACTTAATCGCGCCGCGAAAAATCTCGGTCGTATAGGCGGCGGTGTTGAGGGTAAATGCAATGAGTGCGGGAACGAACGGTTCTTCAAGTATCACCCATAGCCAGCTTTCTTGGATTCCGTCCACAAACACCACGCCGTAATAAATCAGGTAGAGTTGGATGAGTAGCGGTGTGCCACGAAAAACATAGGTGTAAGCAAAAATAGGCCACTTAATCCAGGCGTGTTTTGAACCACGCCCAATGGCAAGGGGTACCGCAGCGATTAAGCCAATGACCAGCGATAAAAAGACCAGTTGCACCGTGGTGGTCAGCCCATCGCCATAGTAGGAAAGCGTTTGCAGCGTGAAAATACTGTTCTCGGCAAGCTGATTTTCGAGCCATGTCATGAAAGCGGTCATTAGTCTGCCTCCCCATAGCCAATGTTGTAGCGTTTTTGCAGACGAGCAAAGATCCATTCCGAAACGCTGGCGATGAGTAGATAGATAAGCGCGACAATAATCATGAAAGTGAAAGGTTCGCGCGTCGCTTTAGAGGCTTCTGAGGCGACACGCACCATATCAGAAAGCCCGATTACCGAGACCAGTGCTGTGGTTTTGAGCAATACCATCCAGTTGTTGGAAAGGCCAGGCAGCGCATGGCGCATCATCTGCGGAAAACGGACGCGACGAAAAACCAGCCCATCGCTCATGCCATAGGCTTTACCTGCTTCGATTTGCCCATTATCCACCGCCATAAAAGCGCCGCGAAAGGTTTCCCCCATATAGGCCCCGAAGATTAGCCCAATGGTGACAACGCCCGCGACGAAGGCATTAATATTGATAAAAATATCGATATCGAACGAGTAGTAAATCCAGTCGGTGATCATGTTGACGCCAATTTGGCCGCCGAAAAAAAACAGCATCATCAACACGAGGTCGGGCACACCGCGAATAAGTGTGGTGTAAAGCGTGGCAAGACGATGAGCTAACCAGTTGCGCGACATCTTCGCGCTGGCGGTCAGGAGCCCTAAAATAATCGCTAAAATCAGCGACAACACCGCTAATTGGATGGTGACGCCAGCCCCTTCGATCAGCCGGGGGCCATACCCTTGTAAATCAATCATGGTCAGCCTCGCGGATCAGTAATTAGGTGCCAGGAATTGCTGCAGGCGCGGTGATTGCGGGTTGCCTAACACTTGATCGGGCGGGCCAGCCTCTTCCACCAGGCCCTGGTGAAGGTAAATCACTTGGCTAGAGACATCACGGGCAAACCCCATCTCGTGAGTCACCACGACCATGGTGCGCCCCTCTTCAGCGAGGTCGTGCATGACTTTCAATACGTCACCGACCAATTCCGGGTCAAGGGCGGAGGTGGGTTCGTCAAACAGCATCACTTCTGGATCCATCGCCAGTGCGCGGGCAATAGCGCCGCGCTGCTGTTGGCCGCCGGACATCTGTGCTGGGTAGGCGTTGGCGCGGGCCGTTAAGCCAACCCGATCGAGCAGTGCATGGGCGTGCTCCAAGGCTTCTTTTTTGGGTTTTTTCAGCACATGAATCGGCGCTTCGATGATGTTTTCGAGCAGCGTCATGTGGGCCCACAGGTTAAAGCTCTGGAACACCATGGAGAGCTTGGCGCGCATTTGTACCACCTGCTTCCAATCTTCAGGTTCGCGGCCGTGCTTCGTGGTCTTAAAGCGAATGGGTTCGCCATGGACAATGAGGTCGCCATCGTCGGGCTGTTCAAGCAAGTTCATGCAGCGCAAAAAAGTACTTTTACCCGATCCAGAGGCACCAATCAGGGTAATCACATCGCCCTTTTGGGCTTGTAATGAAAGACCTTTCAGAACTTCCGTATCGTCAAAGCGTTTTTTAATATTACGCACTTCAAGGGGAGTAGGCGTAGCGGCCATATCATTGGCTCCAGTACAGAGTTGCCGCAGCAACAAGTGGGTTTGTTTGATGCGGCTGGCGCGAAAAAGGGGCGATTCTATCAGGCTGGGCGCATTATGCGCGCTTTCCTTCTAACATTATGCACTCGACGATAGTCGTATCGACGTCGAGGGTCCTGTTGTCGCCTCACCATTGTTATTGTCTTGGCTAAAGTAGATCCTGCTTGGGGGGTTAAACGATAGGCGCCACCAACAGCGCGGCACGGGCGCCCACCTCTACTTGTGCGTTAGGAAACACCACATGAAGGGGCGTATCGCCTACCCGAAACTCACCCGACTTACCGTCTTGGGCCAGCAGAGTGCCGGGCTCAAAGCGGCTGAAGTTGGCTGTGTCCTCGGCAAAACAGAGTGTAAAGTCCTCCGAGTGACGCATTAATTCGTGTTGAACCTGGAAAAACTGCATTTGCGTGGCGGGCTGATTGGGTGGCGTATGTCCTTCACTAAGCGCGGTGAGTAGTGTACGCATCGGTTGTAATGATGCCATATCGTTGTGGCCAAAAGGCGCTACCCGCCCTAGCTCAAAGGTAAATGCCTGAGCGGCGTGATAGTGCTTGCTGTAGTGGGAGAATGTCCAGCTGTGCTGATGTTGGTGCAGCACCGCCTGCATACCCGCCGCCGCCAGCCAGCCCCACTGCTCAGCATCGGTGGAGGATTCGGCAAAAGGCTCCACTACAAAACGGGGGTAGCGGCTATCCCGAATTGCAGTATGTAGGTCGTAGTGCAGTTTGGGGCGCCCGGCATGGCGGGCATAAAAACTATCCACCGCGGCCATTAATTGCCTGGCGCGATCTGGCTCCTCGCCCTTGGCGGCTAGTTCGCGGCTAAACAGCCGGTTTAAATTGGTGGTAAGGAAACGCTGCTGCGCCTTAAGCGCGGGCAGGTTGCCTAAAATCACCAGCACAGGAGCGCCGAGCGATATGCTGCCCGCTTCTACGCCGCTTAACCATTCACCCACCAGTTCAACCGGTGCGGTTTCATTGCCATGGATCGCCGCTGAAAAAATGCACGTGTGGGCGCTTTGGCTTACCGTGTTAGGGGTGAGCTCCAAAATACCAGGCGCATGCAAATGATAAGTGCCGCTGGCGAAGACGCCTTGGCTGGCGGTGGGGAGTTGCCCATCAAGCGACCAGTCGAGCCATTGGCCTAGCATTGTCGCTCCTCAGTTAACTGTTTTGAGTATCGTTGTCAGTATAAAAGCGAGCCTAGGTTTACCACGCTGGGCGTATGCCACAAGCCCGCAGGTCGTTCGCGTGTAAAACCCTAGCGTATTCGTGAAAAAGCGTCTTCATGAAACACGCGGAAGCTGACAAAGTGGCTTTATTTAATCGCTAACAGCAAAAAACGCCCATGGGGTGCATGAGCGTTTTTCAATTTGTTCATCACGTTACGCTGAACGCTGGCGCTGCATTTCTTCCTGGTACTCGCTAGCAAGCGATGTCTTTTGTTTATCTTGCAGGCCACGGCCCGCCAGCTGGAAAACCTCTTGCTCTTCTTCATCCAGGTGGTGAGTGACTAAATCCTGGAGCTGTTTGGCGTGGGTTAACCAGTGGGTGGCACTGTAGTCAGTTTCATCAAGCAGTTCTAAAAGCTCATCAATTTCATGATGTTCGGCAACGCTATGGCGGGCTTTTTCCTGAGTCAGGTCGATTGACATCATTGGGATATAGAGCGCCCGCTCTTCGGCAGCGGCGTGATAATGCAGCTCTGCCCGTACCTGCTGATACAGTTTATCTCGCTCATCGCTGTCTCCATGTGTTTCAACTAAGCGGGCGAGCAGGTCGCGCTGAATATCGTGATCCTTGCGCAGGGCTTCAAAAATCGTCATTCCAGACTCCTTGGATACGTTTGATGTAGGCAAGTCAAAAGCTAGTGGTGGTTGGCGTAAAGTGCAAGATGGCGTTCGTCGATGAAATCGACGCCCACGGACGAAAACATTCGCTTTTTTCTATGCTTGAGTGCGCTATGTTGTGTTTACTACTTATTAGGCGACGCCCACTTTAGGCGACGCTCACTGCACTACTCATAACTGCACTATTCATAACTGCACTATTCATAAGTGAAGGAGATAGTAATGACAAAGGTACTGGTACTTTATTATTCCATGTATGGCCATATTGATACGCTGGCTCAGGCCGTGGCAGAAGGCGCAAAGGGTGTGAGCGGTGTTGAGGTGGCGGTGAAACGCGTTCCTGAAACCATGCCTGAAGAGGCGTTCAAGAATGCAGGCGGTAAGCAGGATTACGACACGCCGGAAGCGACGCCTCAAGAGCTTGCCGATTACGATGCGATCATTTTCGGTACGCCCACCCGCTTTGGGAATATGGCCGGTCAAATGCGTACCTTCCTGGATCAGACCGGTGGCCTGTGGGCGAACGGTGCTCTGCGTGGCAAAGTCGCTAGCGTGTTCACTTCTACCGGTACTGGCGGCGGTGATGAGATGACCATCACCTCTACTTGGACCACGCTGGCCCACCACGGCATGATCATCGTGCCGATTGGTTACGGTCTCGAAGAGCAATTTGATATTTCCAAAGTCAGCGGCGGTACGCCTTACGGCGCCGCAACCATTGCTGGTGGTGATGGCTCACGCCAACCTGACGAGCGTGAGCTGAAAATCGCCCGTTTCCAGGGCGAGTTGGTCGCGAAAACGGCGGCTAAACTGGCCAGTTAATTAGTTCACTAGCCAAGACATATACGAGTCAGCCATGTAAAAGCCTCGCTGGATATATCCGGCGAGGCTTTTTTGGGCTGGGATATTGGCTGGGATTATAGTCTTACTACGCTCCACGTGCCGCCGTGTAAATTGTGTAGACGGATTGGCTGGCCGTCATAAATAGTCGATTGCGGCTCTTGCCCGCAAAACACACGTTCGAGCAGACTTCAGGTAGCAATACTCGGCCCAGCAAGGTGCCTTCCGGTGAGAAAACCACTACTCCGTCGATACCTTCACCACCATTGGCACTTGACCAGATATTGCCATCCACGTCGCAGGTCATGCCGTCGAAAATCGTGTCTTCGCTGGTCACGATAACTTGCCGGTTACTGACACTGCGACCATCTTCACCCAGCGACCAGCGAATAATTCGCGCGGGTTCGTCGAAATGGGTGGGGGCACTGTCACTGGCGTAGAACCCTTCGCCATCCGGCGTTAATACAATACCGTTTGGCTTATAAATATCGTCGGTCAGCATGATGGGCTCATCCAGGCTGTCATCGACGTAATAGATGGCCGTTTCTAGCTCCAGGTCTCGTTTTTTGCCCTCGTAGTCGAAGTGAGCACCATAGCCTGGATCAGTGAAGATCACTCCACCCGAGGGCAGTGCCACCACGTCATTAGGGGCATTGAGCGGTTTGCCCTGATAGCGCTCGGCGAGCACCGTTGTGCTGCCGTCCCACTCGTAACGCAAAACGCGTGAAGGGTAGTGTTCGCAAGCAATTAGCCGCCCCTGATGATCGAAGGTATTACCGTTAGAGTGGCCGACATGGTCTCTCAATACGCTGACTTGGCCAGTGGATTCGTCCCAGCGCATCTGCTTGGCACGAGGTATGTCGCTGAAAACAACATAACGACCTACGGCGTTCCATGCTGGCCCCTCTGTCCACAGACCTCCACTCCAGTGGCGTTCTAGAGGACTGTTAAAAATCATGTAATCACTAAAGCGGGAATCTTCGACTTTCCAGGCATCGATTGGGTATCGTTCCGGGGTGGAACCTTGTGAGCTCTGCAAAGCAAAAAGCTGGGGTGATGTGCCAACAGCGGCCAGGGCGGCCGATGCCGAAAGGAACTGACGGCGTCCAAGTTTCATAGCATTGTCCTGATGGTTGTTTGTTGATGTTGTTATGAGCGAAGTGAAACTGATGTTTCTTCCACCCTCAGGACAAATGTAGAACATAAGCGATTAAAAAACATACATTGGCTGCCCGGTTGGATTCAACCAGACAGCCAATCTTTATGCCATATGTGTGTCAGTGCGAAATAGCGTTGGCAATCGCCTTGCCTAGGCTTGCAGTGGTGCCTTCTCCACCCACATCGCGGGTAAGTACTGTGGCATCCCCTTCGCTCAATACTTCCTCAATGGCCGTGACTATTGCGTCACCGGCTTCTTTGTAACCGAGGTGCTCCAGCATCATGGCGCCTGACCAAATTTGACCGATAGGGTTGGCAATACCCTTACCGGCGATATCCGGCGCGCTGCCGTGTACTGGCTCGAACAAGCTCGGAAAGTTGCCTTCTGGGTTGATGTTGGCTGAAGGGGCAATGCCTATCGTGCCGGTGCAGGCGGGGCCGAGATCAGAAAGAATATCGCCAAACAGATTGCTGCCCACGACGACATCAAACCAATCCGGGTGGAGAACGAAGTTGGCGGTAAGAATATCGATATGAAATTTATCCACCGCGATTTCAGGGTAGCCCTTCGCCATTTCGACCACACGTTCATCCCAATACGGCATAGTGATTGAGATGCCGTTGGACTTGGTCGCAGAGGTGAGCTTTTTACGCGGGCGAGTTTGGGCCAGTTCAAAAGCGTATTTCAATACGCGGTCTACGCCGGTGCGGGTCATGACCGTGTCTTGAATGACCACTTCACGGTCGGTGCCTTCAAACATTTTGCCACCAACGCTGGAGTACTCGCCTTCAGTGTTCTCACGCACCACGTAAAAGTCGATATCGCCGGGTTTACGGCCTGCTAGCGGGCTTTTAATGCCGGGCATGAGCTTGCAGGGGCGCAGGTTGATGTACTGATCAAAGCGGCGCCGGAATTGCAGCAGTGAGCCCCACAGGGAAATATGGTCGGGTACTTTGTCGGGCCAGCCCACCGCGCCATAAAACAGCGCATCAAAACCTTTTAACTGCTCAAACCAATCATCCGGCAGCATTTTGCCGTGTTCCAGGTAGTAGTCGCAGCTGCCAAACTCAAAGGTGGTGAACTCAAGATCAAGATTAAAGCGCTTGGCGGTCGCTTCAAGGGCGCGGATGCCTTCAGGCATGACTTCGGTGCCGATGCCGTCACCGGCGATAATGGCAATACGGTGGGTCATAGTGGTTCCTTACCTTGTTAGTTACTTTTTATGCTTGTGAGTCGTGAGTCGTGAGTCGTGAATAGTAAATAGAGTGTAGCGGCTATTTTGGTGGAGATAATCAGGCTACTATTCAAGTTATTGTTGCGTGAAAGTGCAGAATGACTGAGGAGCGATATGGTGCACCTGGATGATTTGGCGTTTTTTCAGCACTTGGCGCGGGCGGGAAGCCTGACGGGGACTGCTCGCGAGCTGGGGCTATCGCTCTCGGCAGTAAGCAAGCGGCTAAAACAATTGGAGGCGCGCCTGGGGGTAGAGCTAGCTGCTCGCACTACGCGGCGGTTGACGCTGACCGCAGAGGGTGAGCGCTACTTGGCCCGTGGCGCGCTGATTTTAGATGAGTTGGATGAGTTGGAAAATTCACTGGGTGAGGGGGTCGATCAGGCGCTTAGCGGACGTTTGCGGGTAAACGCCACTTTTGGCTTTGGGCGCCGCCATATTGCGCCACTGCTGTCACGCTTTTGTGCCGATCACCCCGAGGTGGAAGGGTGGTTGGAGTTAACCAATTTTCCGCTTAATTTGAGCGATCACGGCTTTGATATTGGTATTCGCGTGGGCGAGCCACCGGAGTCGCGCTTGGTCGCCCGGCGTATTCTGGCCAATCGGCGGGTGCTCTGCGCGTCGCCTGCTTACATTGCCCAGGCACCGTCTTTGCAAGTACCGGCAGATTTACAGCAGCACGCTTGTTTGGTGATTCGCGAGAATGACAGTGATTTCCCCCTCTGGCGCTTTGAACAAGTCGCTCAGTCTGCAAAAGGACTGCCTGGGCAGACACAGTCGATAAAGGTCAGCGGTCGATTAGCCAGCAACGATGGCGAGGTCATTACCCGCCTGGCCTTGGACGGCCACGGTGTCATGCTGCGCTCCTGGTGGGACGTTAACGAGCACCTTGCCAGTGGCGCATTGGTAGCGCTGTTGCCAGGCTGGCAGGGGGTGCGGGCAGATTTTTATGCGGTGTTTGAGCAACGCCGCCATGTGCCCGCCCGGCTGCGCGCTTTTATTGACTCTGTTCAGCGTGAGATAGCGGGGCGAGTGCCGAGATTGCCGGAAGGGAACTAATCAGAAGCTACTTATCGGCTAGGGCAAGCCTCGCCTTGGATAACATCAATCAGCTCTTCAGTAGCGAAATCCAGCTCGGCTGCCCGCTGACGCAGGCGTCCTTCTGTCGCACTATCCATTTCCTCTGTGCGTGAAAGTATCCACAGGTAGTCGCGGTTAGGGCCTGCCACCAACGCCCATTGGTACTCCTCATCCAGCTCAAGGACGTTATAGCCGCCGTAAAAGGGGCCAAAGAAGCTTACCTTTAAGCGCCCAACGCTTTCATCGTCAATAAAGTAGGCGCGGCCTTCAGCCTCATCCCACTCTTGCTCTTCAAGGTTGTAACCACGGTTGATTACTCGAACACCGCCATCATCGCGCAGGCTGTAAGTAGCGGTCACGCAATCAAGACCGCGTTCAAAGGAGTGATCCAGGCGGGCAATTTCGAACCACTGACCCAGGTAGCGGTCTAGCTCAAAGTCTGCTACTGGCTGCGTGCCATCCGGAATGCCAGTGCAGCCGGTGAGTAGGGTCATACTAACGATGCTGCTTCCTAGCAGGGTTTTCATTAACGCGCTCCTTGGCGATGATTCGCGGGTGATCGACTATGGTTAGTGCTATCTGTTGCTATTTTGCCATACAGCAGGAGAAGGCGGTGATGGAGTACATAACAAATAAAGGAGTGTGTATGTGGTGCCAACAAGAGATTCATTTGCCCGAAATGGCGCGCGGCTTTCATTTGATTACGGATGATGTGGCCCGCGCACTGCCTTGTTTAAGTGACTGCCAAGCTGGCATGCTGCATTTACAGCTGATGCACACTTCTGCCTCGTTAACGCTCAATGAGAACACTGATCCGGATGTGCGCCACGATTTAGATGCTTTTCTGCGTCGACTGGTGCCCGAAGATTTACCCTATTTCCGCCACACCCTGGAAGGGCCTGATGATATGCCCGCCCATGTAGCCGCCAGCCTGCTGGGTACACAGCTAACTCTGGCGGTGCGCGATGGACGCCTGGCTTTAGGTACCTGGCAGGGCATATGGCTGGGAGAACACCGCAATCAGGCTGGGCCACGTCGATTACTGGCCACCCTAAACGGGTGTGAAGCGCGCTAGCTTGGCGCGCCACCTCGACTCAGCGTTGCTGTATAGTGGTTAATAACCTCATATTATCTTTGAAAAAGCGCTTTTAAATGCCACGACGCTCCTTTCTTCGCCTTTCCCGACAGCGCAGGTTGCGGCTGTTCTTTTTTCTTAATCTTGCTCTGGTGACTGGGCTAATTGCTCACCAAATTTGGTTGTATGTAGCAGAACCCAAATTTGAGTCGGTGCATACCCTTGAGGTGGCGAATATTCGCGAGGTGTTGAAGGAGCGAACCGACTATCGCTTTGCGGTGGTGGGCAATATCAATAACTCGGTGAGCGTGTTTCAAAAGGAGATTGTGCCGCTCATCAATCAGAGCGGCATCGACTTCCTGATTTCCGCTGGGAATGCCGTCAATAGTGGGCAGCAGGAGAGCTATCAGGCGATTTATCGGAGTCTGGAGCAGCTCAATGTCCCTTACTTACTCACCTACGGTGAAAATGAAGATAGCGATTTCGGTAGCTATCTGTTTTACGAATATTTTGGGCCGCACTTTTACTCGTTTGTAGCGGGCAATAGCCACTTTATCTTTCTTGACGGTACCGGCAAGTCCTCTACCTCCTGGCAGCTTGATTGGTTGGAGCGTGAGCTTACGGCCTCAGAAACACAGCATCGGTTTCTATTTGTTGGTTTGCCGCTGCACAACGTAGTGAGCGACGCGCCGCTGTTTGAAGCGGACAATTATCTCAATGATTCTCGCTTAGCCGATGGCATTATGGCGCTGGCAGAGGAACATGACGTTGACACCGTATTTTCCGCCAACTTAACGCTCTTTTCCCAGCAGACGATTAATGGCGTGGATTACGTGACCACCGGAGGCGCGGGAGGCATCCTCATCGATGCCGATAGCAGCTTTCACCACTACGTCATCGTCAATGTAGAGGGTGAGAATGTCGCTATTGCGCCGGTGCGGTTAAATGTGGATAGCCCTGGCTGGTGGCGGATGGTGAGTAGTGTGGCTTCCACGGTGTATGCATTTTTCTACGTTAGCTATACGCGGTTTTTGCTGATTGTGGGTATGTTGACGCTGCTCGCACTGCGCTTATATCGGCTAATTTTCGAAGATCGCGACTACTATCCTGATTTTGATATCGACCCAACGCCTTTCCTGGGTAAATCTCTGCGCGTAGCGATGATCTCTAATAACTACTTTCCTTTTGTATCGGGGGTATCGGTCTCGGTGGATCGCCTGCGCAATGGCTTATGCGATCTAGGCCACACCATCCAACTGTTAGTGCCGCGCTACCGAGAAACGTGGCAGGACGACAGTTCAATAAAACGCATCCCCACGCTAATGGCATTTGGGCAGAAGGGTGAGTTCCGGTTAACCAATCCGTTCAGTGCGCGTTTCCGCCGCTGCCTGCGTGGGTTTAAGCCGGATGTTATTCACGTTCATCATCCCTTTTGGCTCGGCTCCATGGGCCTGTTTATGGGGCGTCGGCTCAAGGTGCCAGTGATCTACACCTATCACACCCGCCTGGAGCACTATGCCCACTTCGTGCCGCTGCCCGGTGCGCTGTTTCGTAATTTGATTTCCCATACCCTGATTAAGCGCTTTTCTAATCGCTGCCAAGGAGTGATTGTGCCGACTTACTCCGCCGAGGAGTATCTGCGCATGATTGGAGTGAAAACACCTTCGCTGGTGCAGCCCACAGGCATTGATGTGGCACGCTTTTCTCACGTTGAGGAGAGTGAGTTGGAAGCGCTGCGCGAGCAATTAACTATCGACCCTGCAAGTAAAATATTGATCAGCGTCTCGCGGATTAGTAAGGAGAAAAACATTGGCTTTATGCTGGAGGCCCTCGCCGAACTTCAGTCACAGGGGCATGATGATCTTCATCTGCTACTGATTGGTGATGGGCCAGACCGGGAGGCGATTCAAAACCAAATCGATACTTTGAAACTGACCTCGCAGGTCACCCTGGTCGGTGCGGTGCCGCCGGAGCGCATGGCGCTTTATTACCATCTAGGCGATATATTTGTATTTGCTTCGACCTCAGAAACCCAGGGCATGGTGATTCTTGAAGCAATGTCGGCGGGGTTGCCCGTCGTGGCGGTGCGCTCCAGCGGTATCGATGATGTGGTGCGCCAAGGGGTCAATGGGTTCAAAACACCGCAAAATCGTCAGGCCTGGGGGCAAAGGGTGGTTGAGTTAAAAGATAACGCTGAGCGACGCCGGGAGTTGGGTAAGCAGGCCAGCCACTTTGCTGAGGAGTTTGATATTGCCAACTTTGCCTCAGCGGTGGCGGGCTTTTACGCCGAAGTGCTGGCCAAATATCACTCGCCTTCGCGGTGAGGCTGTTTTTTTGCCGCTTGGCGCCGGTTAGCATAGCGTTTAAGGCCTATTAACAGGCCCACGCCGGCCGCTAGTCCGACAGTTGCTAAGATAATTTCTTTGGTCGAGGCCGCGGTGAACAGTGCGCCTAGCTGGCTGCCCAATAAAATCACCGCTGCCAGCCCCGGTACGATGCCCAGGGTGGAGCCGATCATATAGTCGCGAAACTTAAGGTGAAAAGCGCCCGCCAGCATATTGGTGAGCGTGAACGGGGCGAGTGGCAGCAGGTTAATCACCGTCATGGTGCGAATGCCGCGTTTGGATAAGTAACCCGATAGGCCGCGCAGATGACGCCCGCCATAACGCATAAGCGCCTCACGGCCTAACCAGTGGCCTACCCAGTAAGACACAATCGAGGAGGTCAATGTGCCTAGCGTGGCGTACACCAGCCCCCATATCGGGCCAAACAGTAAGCCAGTCACCACCACCAGTAGGCTAAGTGGAAACATCACCAGCAAGGCGCTGGCATAAGTGGCCATTACCGCAGCAAACATCCAGGGCGCGGTACGCCACTGGCGAATGTAAGCGATAAACTCGCTAAGGCGCGCCTGGGTGAGTAGGTCGTAGCGCTGCAGTACCTGCCACATGACGCCCAGCAGCACGACGACTACCAGCAGGCCTACGCCCTTACCCAATGTCCGCGACATGCCCACTCCCATCGGCTAAAAAAGCGCTAGCATACGCTAGCCATCCAATGGGATGAAGGCGCTTTTCCATTAAGCGCAGTCGTTAATCAGCGGTTTCTTAGTTGTTGAGCTGGGCTTCAATGACCGGCCAAGCAGGATCGCCATCAGTGGTGGTGACGTCTGCCAACATTGCTTCAATGCGTTCTGGGTGGTCGTTGATCCACTGTTCGGCGACGTCGGTAAGATCCTGCTCTTCCTGGCCAAACGCCTGAATCATCCAGCTCTGCTCTTCAGCCGAAAAGGTAAACTGCTCAAAGAAGGTCACTACGTTAGGGGTGGCTTCAGCGTAGTCACTGCGCAGCAGCGTCAACACATCGCTTTCACCGTTGTTCTCACCGAACAGGTCTTCAGGATCTTCCAGGTAGCGCATGGGCAGCTCAAGGTTCATCCAGTGGGGCGTCCAGCCTACCCAGACAATCGGTTCCTCACGGGAGATGGCGTCACGTGCAGCGGAAAGCATGCCCACTTCACTGGTATCGACGACCTGCCAGTCACCTAGACCCCAGGTGTCGTTGTCAATGGCGTTGTGAAGAATCTCACTGGCAGCAGAGCCTGCGCCGAAGCCATAGATTTCACCCTCGAACTGCTCGCGATTTTCGTCTAGATCAGCAAAGCTCTGAATGCCACTCTCATACAGATATTCCGGCACCGCCAGGGTCATTTGCGCACCATCGACGTTATTCGCCACGTCAATCAGTACACCCGACTCCTTGCGGGGATTGAACATCTCACGCTGGGCGGGCAGCCAAGCCCCTAGAAAGGCGTCGATATCGCCGCTTTCGATACCCTGGTAAATCACCTGTAGGCCGATTTCCTGGGTGCTGGTTTCGTAGCCGAGTGGGTTTAATAGCTGTTCGGCGATAGCCGTTTTTACTGTAATGCCGGGCCAGGCGGGCACACCGAAATCGAGGGTTTGGTCGTCGGCGTGAGCAGCCGAGGCAAATAGCGCGGTAGTGGCGAGGGCAATGCCTGAGGCGAGAGGCTTGAGGTGTGTCATAGGATCTCCTTGCTAGGTTTTTGTCTGATAGGTGTTGTTGTTAAACAGTGATTATTGAATACCGCTAAACGTTACGGGCCAGCACGCGGAGGCGTGAAGCCAGCATGTCGCGGTCTAAATAGGTGCCCTGTAAATGGCGTGCGCCGCTGTTAGGGTCGAACTCGCGCCGTCCGTGGAGTACGCGACGATTATCAAAAGCGACCATTTGACCAGGGCGAAGGGTGAACTCTAGCTGGTGTGCTTCGCTGTGGAACAGCTTCCACAATAGAGCGTAGGCGCTGTACCAGGCGTCCATCTGCTCTACTGGTAGGTGAAGGGCATCGCGAATCCAGTTATTCAGGCGCATCTCAACCAGGTTGCCTGCGCTATCCAGAGTGATCACCGGTGCCCGCATTGAAATATCGTGGGTTTCATCCTGAAAGCGAAAATCAATCGGTGTTTCGCTAAGAATCGTCAGCGCTTCTGGAGACTCCTGGCGCAGCGCTTCTACGACCCGAGCGCCATCAGCAAATAACGATTCGCCGCCGCTGGCACCGTTTTGCAGGCAGTAGAGCAACTGAATGTCTGGCGGTTGGCGCCAGTTGGGTAAATCGATATGCAATGGCAACCCTACCGCGGTATAAGCCGCGTTGTTGGGATTGGGTTTGGAGCGCACATCAAAGCGGGCGCCAAAGTTGGTGGCGCGCAGGGGGCCAATACGTTCAGCTAAGCGGCTTACTTCCTCTTCTACCAATGGGCCGTCGGTAATTAGTGCCAGCCCGTCGCGTAGCATGGCGGTTAGCCAGGCTTTCTCGCCTAGAGGGGTTAAAAAATCGCTATGGCTGATGTGCTCGGGAGTGAAGTTATCGACCCAAGGCTTAGCGTTGGGTACCGCAGAAGTCAGCTCGGCTTCCGGGCGGCGCTGGTAAAGCCAGCCGCTATGAAAGGCACTGACATGACCATCTTGCCATTGCAGGTGTAAGTGCCCATCTAGCAGAGCAACGCTGGGTGGCTCAGTGATGGGTTCAAGCGGCAGGTAGAGCCTTTCCCGGGTCTGCGGATGCCGGCAGGCCGGGCAGGCGCAGTGGTCGCGCAGCCAGAGCAGGGGCAGAGTGGTTTTTTGACCATCTAGCCACTCAAGGGCAATGCCATTGTGGGCAAGCGTCGCTTGAGTGAGTACCGGGCCCGCTTGATAAGGACTTAATTCGCCCATCTCAGGGGTGTTTGCATGGGGGGGCGTTAAGGTGGTCTCTGCTGTGCTGTTCATTAAAACTCCGATTCGCTCCCTCTGTGGCATTACGTAGGGGTGTGCGTTTGTGCCAACCAGGATGCGGAGTAGCCGCAGCAGTGACAAACGATTAATCTGACCCCTAAGACATCATTTAATTTATAGGTCTCTTTTTCATGAGCCAATTACCGCCATTGTTATGGCTACAAGCCTTTGAATCTGCGGCGCGTACCTTAAGCTTTACCGCTGCAGGCAATGAGCTTGGGGTTACCCAAGCGGCCATCAGCCAGCGCGTCAGGCTGCTGGAAGACCGGGTGGGGCAAAAGCTCTTTGTTCGTCATGCACGCAGCTTAACGCTTACCCCCGCTGGGCAGGCGTGGCTGCCCAGCATTCACGATGCGTTTGTGCGTATTAGTGAGGGCACCCTGGAGGTCTTTGGCAGCACCTCTGAGCAGCCAGTGACGCTGCGTGCCACGCCGGTTATTCAGCAGTCGTGGCTGGCGCCGCGTTTAATTGCCTTCCACCGGGCTCATCCCCAGGTGTCGATTCGTGTAGTAAGTGCTATCTGGCCCGATGACTTTGGCCCCGAAGGGGCGGATATCGAGATTCGCTATGGCAAAGGGGAGTGGACGGGCGTTGAAATGCAGCCGCTAGGCGAAGAGCAACTGCTGCCCGTTTGCTCGCAGGCGTTAGCGGACACGCTTACTGCGCCGAGCGATCTGGCTGGGCATACGCTGCTGCACGCTGTCGGTTTTGGGGTGGGGTGGCCGGGGTGGCTGCAGGAAGCGGGGGTTGCTCACCTGGAAGCGCAGTGCTGGTCGCTCACTTGCGATAACCAGGTGATGACACTGGCGCTTGCTAGCCAGGGCGGTGGCGTTGCGTTAACTCACCGACGCTTAATGGAGCAGCGTAGCGATTTGGTGGCGCCTTTTGAGCTCAGTGTGCCCAGCGATGAGCGCTTCTGGTTGGTTCGCCCTAGCCGGCGCCACGTTAGCGACGAATCCGAGCTGGTATGGCGGGGGCTTTGCGATTCAATGTGATAAGTGGTTATTGCTGTTTTAAAGTCTTTTCACCAATTTCCTTGCCATTTTGGTGCAGCCGTGAAAAATGATGCGCTTTCATTGTTTAAAAAGGCGTGATCTTCATGGACTTTACTCTCCCTCCGTTGCTGACATCGCTGGTGGATCGCGGCAACGGCTTGCTCTGGGGCAGCGTGCTGATTTATCTGCTGATTGGCGCGGGTCTCTATTTTACTGTGATGACACGCGGTATTCAGCTGCGCTATTTCGGCCATATGTTTAAGCTGCTGGGCAGCTCCCGACAATCAAACGGCGGTATCTCTTCGTTTCAAGCGCTCTCAACCAGTCTGGCGGCCCGAGTCGGTACCGGTAACCTGGCGGGTGTCGCGGTGGCTATTTATTTTGGTGGCCCTGGGGCCATTTTCTGGATGTGGATGACCGCAATGGTTGGGATGGCGACCAGTTTTGTGGAGTCCACCCTGGCTCAGGCGTACAAAACAGACCACGGCGACAACACCTTCCGTGGCGGCCCTGCGCGTTATATTGAGCGTGGTTTGGGCTTGCGCTGGCTGGCTGTGCTGTTCTCTATCTGTTTGATCATTGCCTTTGGGTTAGCGTTCAACAGCGTTCAGGCCAACTCTATCGCCCAGGCCATGGAACAGGCGTTCGCCATTCCCACCTGGGCCATGGGGTTAGTTTTGATGGCTGTTGTGGCGCCGATCATCTTCGGCGGTTTGAAGTCGATTGCCAAGGTGGCTGAACTGGTGGTTCCGCTTATGGCGCTGCTCTACTTAATTCTGGCGCTGGTGGTAGTCGGGTTGAATATCAGTGACTTGCCCGCAGCGATCATGACCATTGTGCGCAGTGCATTTGGCTTTGAGCAGGCGGCCGGTGGGGCAGTAGGCTACGCGGTATCCCAGGCGATTATGAACGGCATTCAGCGCGGGCTGTTTTCCAATGAAGCGGGGATGGGCTCAGCGCCCAATGCCGCGGCCACGGCCTCTACGCGGCCAGATCATCCTGCTGCCCAGGGCTTTATTCAGATGCTCGGGGTGTTTCTGGATACCCTAGTGATCTGTACGGCCACGGCGGCGATCATCATTATGGCGGGGCCGGAGCTGATGGCGGGCGATGAGAACAACGGCATTCAGTTGACCCAAATGGCGCTTTCCAGCCATGTGGGCGATTGGGGTGGTATGTTTATCGCGGTGGCGATTCTGCTGTTTGCGTTTACCTCGGTGATTGCCAACTACTCCTACGGCGAGTCAAACATTGAGTACCTGGCCGGGCGCCGCGCCCCGGTTGCCGTGTTTATTTACCGCTTAGCGGTGCTGGCGATGATTATGATTGGTTCGGTGGCAAGCCTGGGGGCGATTTGGAACTTCGCCGACCTCTCTATGGGTATGATGGCTATTATTAACCTGGTCGCTATTCTGCTTCTCTCGCCAGTAGCTTTCGCACTCTTCCGCGACTACGAAGCGCAGTTGAAAGCGGGCAAAGAGCCTGTGTTTGATCCCAGCCTTTTTCCCAAGCTGGTTAATAAAGTCGATCCCAAGGCCTGGCCCAAGAAGTAATCAAGCTTAAGAAAACGAGCTATAGTCATCTAATCCACTGGCTGTGCCCCGCTTCGCATTTTGCGTCGCGGGGCTTTTTATTTTATTGGCCGTCGCATGATTCGATTTAATCGAATATAAGTCGGAAAACGTTGCGCTTTTGCTTATTAGAAAGCGCCGTAGAATAGCTTCCAATCCTTCCGTGTACATTTTGGAGCTTTCAATGACGACTCGTGCCCTGGTAATTACCTCTTCTATTCTGGCTGAAAACGGCCAATCCATTGCGTTGGCTAATCGCTTTATCGAGCAGGCGAGCGCCCGCAACGATGTAAACGTTACTCAGCGTGACGTGGTGAAAACCTCGCTCCCTCACCTGGATATTAGCGAACTGGGGGCTTGGCAGGTGGCGGCCGCAGAGCGTACCGCTGAGCAGCAGGCGTTAGCCGCGCGCTCGGACGAACTGCTGACTGAGCTGCGCACCAATGATGTGCTGGTCATTGCGGTACCGATGTACAACCTGGGTATTCCTTCACAGCTGAAGGCGTGGTTTGACCGTGTTCTGCGTGCCGGTGAAACGTTCCGCTATACCGAAAACGGCCCGCAAGGGTTGGTAGAAGGCAAGCGAGCGATTATTCTGGCAGCGCGGGGTGGTCAGTACGCGGGTACGGAATTTGACAGCCAAACACCACACCTGAAAGCCATGCTGGGGCTGATGGGAATTAAAGAGGTTGACGTGGTCTATGCTGAAGGGCTGAATTTGGGTGAGCAGCAGCGCGAAGCTGCAATAAAAGAAGCTTTCCAAGCGATCGATCAACTGGTTGAGGGGCTTTAAGCACATTCAGAAGTGCCCTCAAGAAATAAAAGGATAGTCACATGGCTCGGCCGGAATTACTCGAACAGATTTACACTATTGTCGATCAAATTCCGCCGGGCCGGGTGACGACCTATGGCCGCATTGCCGCCATGACCGAAGGTGCTACCCCACGCATGGTAGGTTCGGCAATGCGCCACCTGCCGGATGGCCACCAGTTGCCTTGGCATCGCGTGATCGCATCGTCTTTGAAGCTTGCCGATCACGGTGGCGCCGAACGCCAGCATCGTAAGCTACGCGATGAAGGGGTGTTGTTTGATGCCAAAGGCCGAGTGCCCGCGCACCTCGTCTGGCCTGATTAAGCTGCTGTCATTGCGAGGAGCTTGCGACGAAGCAATCTAGGCAGATGTGGCCATAACCCCGAGATTGCTTCGCTTCGCTCGCAATGACATGTGAGGGTGCGTTCGCAATGACATTAGCGGAATCTGACGCGAACACAACCACGCCGCCCAATTTGGGCGGCGTGGTTGTATTTATGAATTGCGTTGGTGAGCCTTCTCGCGATTCACCATTCGCGATTCACCATTCACCATTCACCATTCACCATTCACCATTCAATCCTCCAAATTAGCACCCGATTTCCACGACCAGTCGCGCCAGCGTAGGTCAAACAGATCCTTGCGGCGGTCTTTAAGGTTGGTCACCGAACCCTCGGCACGTACCACCGTTAGGCGAGTGAGATCCAAGTCCGAGAAGAAGATCATCTCGGTATTGGGTGTGGTTTCCGCCAGCACTGCATCGTGGGGAAACGCGAAGTCAGACGGCGAGAACACCGCTGATTGGGCGTACTGGATATCCAGGTTTTCAATCGAAGGCAGGTTGCCGACGCTGCCGCAGAGCACCACGTAGCACTCATTTTCGATCGCCCGCGCTTGACTGCAATGGCGCACGCGCAGGTAACCGTTTTTGGTGTCGGTCCAGAAGGGCACAAACAGAATGTCCATATCCTGGTCGGCCAGCAGTCGGCCCAGTTCCGGAAACTCCACGTCGTAGCAGATCAGGATGCCCACGCGGCCAGCGTCGGTATCGAACACCTGTAGCTCATCGCCGCCCTCGATCACCCAGTCGCGACGCTCTTGAGGCGTAATATGCAGCTTGGCCTGGCGCTCAACGGTGCCGTCACGATGGAAGAGGTAGGCGATGTTGTAGAGTCGGTCATCGTCACCCACTTCAATCATCGAGCCGCCGACAATATTGATATTGTAAGAGACCGCCATCCGCGACAGTTCAGACTTAAAGCGTTCGGTGAAACCGGCCAAAAAGCGAATCGCGCCCATTTGATCCTGCTGGGCGGCGCGGTCTTGGAGGCCCATCAACGGCGCGTTGAATAGCTCAGGGAAAACGGCAAAGTCACTTTGATAGTCGGAGAGCGCGTCTACGAAGTACTCGATCTGCTGAAGCGCGGCTTCCACCGATGAAAACTCACGCATCTGCCACTGCACCGCACCCACCCGTACTTGGGTCGGTTTGTTGTCGAGCACACTGGCAGCGGGCTCAAACAAAATGTTGTTCCACTCCAACAGGGTGGCGTAACCGCGAGACTGCTCATCTTCAGGCAGGTATTTGCGCAGTAGGCGCTTTACCTGAAAATCGTTGGCCTGCTGGAAAGAGAGAATCGGGTCGTAGATCTCTTTGCGCGAGACTTTATCGATGTATTGGGCAGGCGTGAGTTCATCGGCGTGCTGGTGATACTCAGGAATACGCCCACCGGCTAAAATCGCCCGTAGGTTCATTGAGCGACATAGCTCTTTACGCGCTTCGTAAAGGCGGCGGCCCAGGCGATAACCGCGGTAATCTGGGTGAATCAGCACATCCAGCCCGTACATGGCGTCGCCATCCTCGTCATTGAGGATGATCTCGCGATGGCCAATCAGGTCATCGTACTTATGCGGGTTGGAAAATTCGTCGTAATCCACCTGAACGGTGAGTGCTACGCCCACCAGAAGGCCATCGTCTTCAATGGCGATTTGGCCGTCGGGGAATTCCTGAATTAATTTGTCGATGGTGTGCTTCGGCCATGACCCGCCGATATCGTGATAGACGGCGTCCATCAATGCCTTGAGCTGATCGTAGTCATCGCTCATTAGGTTGCGCAGATTAAGATGCAGTTCTTCCAGGGACATATCAGGGCTTCCCAGCGTTAGAAATCGACGGCCATTCTAGCATTATCGGGCGCTGCTCGGCTTATCCGAGGTTAAACCACGTGCTAACGGGCGTGTCAGCGTTTGCGCCATGATGACACCCGCCAGAATCAGCAGCCCACCGGTAAAGTGGAACCCTGCCACTTGTTCACCCAAGAAGGCCATCGCAATCAGTGCGCTAAACAGTGGCATTAGGTTGATGAAAATACTTGATTGATTGGCACCGATCTGGCGAACTGCGCGCATCCACAAAAAGGTGGTGATGATCGAGGCAGGAATGCCCGCGTAGACAATCAGGCCGATATTCTGACTATCAATAGGTGTCATTGGCCCCATCAAATAAGGCGGTAACAAGAACAGCACCGCAAAACAGACTTGGGCGTAAAGCATCACCCAGGGCGGTAAATTCATCGACCAGCGTTTGAGCATCACCCCATATAGCGCGTAGCAAGTGGCTGCTACCACCATCAGCGCATCACCAAGGGCAACCTCTAGCTGTAGCAGCGAGAGCGGATTACCACGCCCTAGCAGAACGGTAACCCCCACGAAGGCCAGCACGCCGCCCACGATGCCACCCAGGGTCGGCGGCTCGCGAAGAATCAGCGCGCTCAGCAGTACCGTTAACAACGGCACCATGGCGGCGAGAATCCCCATGTTGGTAGCGGTCGTCGTTTCTGCCGCCACATAGGCCAGCCCTTGCCATAGGCCCATGCCGAGTAGTCCAAGCAGCGCTAGCTTGGGCCACTGGCGGCGAATTTCGTCGCGGTGGCGTAACGCTGCGGGGAGTACAAACGGGGTCATCACCGCAAGGGCAAGCAGCCAGCGTAAAAAAGCGATACTGCTTGGCGCGATGGCGCCTACGCTAAGCTGATTAATGGTCATATTGCCCGACCAGATAAGCACGGTGGCGAGTGGCGGCAAAAAATACATCAAGGGCATAGCAACGGTTCCTTATCGTTAGCCGGGTAATGTGACGCGAATTTGCACGCTGGGCAAGGGGGAGGAGAACGGCAAACCTGGCAATATTCAGATAGGTAAAGGTCTGTACGTTGCGGCGAGTATGTCATACGCTTGTTTGAATGCGTTTTAACACTGTTACTAATAATACCAAGGAGTACCGTGATGACCCGTGCGCCCGCCTATCCGCACCTTTTCCGCCCGCTGACCATTGGCTATTTAACGTTGCCCAATCGCGTTTTGATGGGCTCTATGCATACCAATTTGGAAGAGGCGCCCAATGGCTTTGAACGCTTAGCGGCATTTTATGCCGAGCGTGCGCGGGAGGGGGTTAGCCTGATCGTCACCGGCGGTATTGCCCCTAATGCGGAAGGCGCCGTATTCCAGGGCGCCCACGCGCTCGTTGATGAGGCGCAGTTGCCAGAACACCGCCAGGTGGCAGACGCGGTGCATGCTGAGGGCGGTCATCTGTGCATGCAGATTCTTCATGCCGGGCGCTACGCCTACTCGCCGGATTTGGTAGCACCTTCGGCTATCCAGGCGCCGATCAATCCCTTTATGCCTAGAGCACTTTCTAGCGATGAGGTTGAGCAACAAATTGCTGACTACGTTCGCTGCGCAAGCTTAGCCAAACAGGCGGGCTACGATGGCGTTGAGATCATGGGGTCAGAAGGTTATCTGATCAATCAGTTTATCTGCCAGCGTACCAACCAGCGTGACGATGAGTGGGGCGGGGCGTTTGAAAACCGGATGCGTTTTGCCGTTGAGATCGTGCGCCGTGTTCGCGAAGCGGTGGGTGAACGATTTGTGATTATCTTCCGCCTCTCGATGATTGATTTGGTCGAAGAGGGCAGCACCTGGGAAGAGGTCGTCACGCTGGGCCAGGCGATCGAAGCCGCCGGGGCGAACGTGATCAACACCGGTATCGGTTGGCACGAAGCGCGGGTGCCCACCATTGTAACCAGCGTGCCCCGCGCTGCCTTTACCGAGGTGACCCGGCGGATCAAATCAGCACTATCGATTCCGTTGATTACCACCAACCGTATCAATATGCCTGAGGTAGCCGAGCGCGTACTGGCGGCGGGCCACGCGGATATGGTCTCCATGGCGCGGCCTTTCCTGGCAGATCCCGCCTGGGTACGCAAAGCCGAAGAGGGCCTGGCGGAAGAGATCAATACCTGTATCGCCTGTAACCAAGCCTGCCTGGATCACACCTTTGCCGGAAAGCTGACCTCATGCCTAGTTAACCCCCGTGCCTGTCATGAAACCGAGCTTTTGATAGAGCCCGCGCAAACCCCTAAACGCGTTGCAGTGGTGGGCGGTGGGCCAGCGGGCCTGGCAACGGCCGTGACAGCCGCTAGCCGCGGCCATAGCGTGGTGCTGTTCGAACAGCGCAGTGAGCTGGGCGGGCAGTTTAACTACGCGCGTAAGATTCCTGGCAAAGAGGAGTTTAACGAAACCCTGCGCTACTACCGGGTGATGCTGGAGAAATATGCGGTAGAAGTACGTCTAAACACTACGGCAAGCGCAGAAACCCTCGCCGATTTCGATGAGGTGGTCATGGCCACCGGCGTTAAGCCCCGGGAACTCAATCTTCCAGGTCACGACCACGGCAAGGTGTTGAGCTACGCCGAAGCGATTGAATCTCCCGAGCGTGTTGGGCGTAAAGTAGCGGTGATTGGCGCGGGAGGTATTGGTTTTGATGTGTCCGAACTGCTGGCCCACCAAGGCCACCCAGCCTTGGACATTGCCGACTGGTGCGACGAGTGGGGCGTTGATTTGGCAGTCGGCAAGCGGGGCGGTTTAAAAGCGCCGACAGCGCCCATGGTTCCCCGCGAAATTGTCATGCTCCAGCGTAAAACTTCCAAGCCTGGCAAGTATCTGGGGAAAACCACCGGTTGGGTTCACCGCGCATCGCTTAAGCAGCGGGGAGTGAAAACTCTCACCGGCTGCGAATACCTTAAAATGGACGACGAGGGGCTGCATATTCGCCGCGATGGCGTTGACCAAGTACTTGCCGTGGATAGTGTGGTGGTGTGCGCCGGACAGGAGTCAGTGCGTGATCTGCTGGCGCCGTTGGAGCGCGCACGGGCGGTGGTACATATAATCGGCGGCGCGGATGAAGCCAGCGAGCTGGATGCCAAGCGGGCAATTGAGCAGGGCACTCGATTGGCCGCTAGCCTATAGGCTGGATAGAGTAAATTTCATAAATCCCCATTCACCATGTTCGAGGGCAGGTTGAAGCGAGGGTCTTTCGCCATGGCCGGAATAATGTTCCCGACAATGCCGGCATTTCCGCCATCCATGGCGGTCAGATGGCGAAAGTAGCGTCCATGGACGGATTCACAGCGCCCTCGCGGAAACCTGCCCTCGGCCACCGACGTGTCCCGAGATAGTTCTGTGTAGGTGAGTTGAGCGGGTGACGTTAGCCCATAAATGGCGATAGACTAAATGACTAATCTAGTTATTAAGAATAGCTAGATATTAAAGGCGCGAGTGGCACCCAGCTCGCGCCGTTCGATCGCCAGATAAAAGGACTGTCGTCATGACCTCGGAGTGTAGCCCGCGTTTTTTAGCCAGTGATAACACCTCCGGTATCTGCCCGGAGGCGATGGAATACCTGCTTGAAGCCAACCGTTGCGATGATTTGGCTTACGGCAACGATCTCTGGACCGCCCGTGCCGCGGATCGCTTTCGCGAGATGTTTGACTACGACTGCGATGTCTTCTTCGTTTTCAACGGCACCGCCGCCAACTCCCTGGCACTCTCTGCAATGGGACGCAGCTACCACAGCGTTATTTGCCACGAGCTTGCGCATATCGAAACCGACGAGTGCGGCGGTCCGGAGTTCTTCTCTAACGGAGCGAAGCTGCTGACCTCTCCGGGGGCCAATGGCAAGCTGACGCCGGAAGGCATTGAGGCGCTGGTCACCAAGCGCAGCGATATTCACTACCCAAAACCTAAAGTGGTATCGCTCACGCAAGCCACCGAAGTGGGCACGCTCTACTCCCGGGAAGAGCTCATGGCGATTCGTGCCATTGCCGATAAACATGACTTGCGCTTGCACATGGACGGCGCCCGCTTTGCCAACGCTTGCGCCAGCCTAAATGCCACTCCGGCAGAAATTACCTGGCAGGTGGGAGTGGATGCGCTGTGTTTTTCGGGTACCAAAAACGGCTTAGCGTTTGGCGAAGCGATTCTGTTTTTTAACCGCGAATTAGCCGAAGACTTTTCCTACCGCTGCAAGCAGGCAGGGCAGTTGGCTTCCAAGATGCGCTTTGTCTCAGCGCCGTGGTTAGGGCTACTAGAAAGTGGTGCCTGGTTAACCAACGCACAGCACGCCAACGAGATGGCGCGCTACCTATCGGAAGGGCTGCAAGCGCTACCCGGCGTATCGCTAATGTTCCCTACCCAAGCCAATAGCGTGTTCGTTGAATTGCCGCCCCACGCTATTGAAGCGTTGAAAGCTAAAGGCTGGACCTTCTATACCTTTATTGGCGCAGGTGGCGCGCGTTTTGTATGTGCGTGGAACACCACCGTTGAATTGCTGGATGGTCTATTGGCCGATATTCGCGCGGTACTTGAGCGTTAAAGCCGTCAGTTACTCTCTTTTTTGTCGCTGTTGGGCGCTTTTGACCTAGTGATGTCGCTGCCTAAAGCAGCGACATCACTGCTTTAGCGCTTTGCGTTTATTTGAGATGCTTGGACTAACGCAACTATTCGTCTGAATAATTCTCTTATCTATATCGCTGCTGCGTTGAAGGTTTTAGTCATCACTTTTTGCTAATGCTGACTACGCTAAAAAAGCGACACCTCGTTTGGCACGCCGTTGCGTAACATTTGGCTTGACGGTGACTGCCTGGGGATGGGCCACAGGAGAGTTTCATGAGCATCTTTGATCACGTTCAAGACCGTTTTTCCCGCGTTCAGCAAGAGGACATGAGTCTGGAGGAGTACCTGGCGCTTTGTCGCCGTGATCCGAAGGTTTATGCCAGCGCCGCCGAGCGCATGCTGGAAGCCGTAGGCGAGCCTGAAGTGATCGACACGGCGAAAGACCCGCGTCTATCACGTATTTTTTCCAATAAAGTGATTCGTCGCTATCCAGCCTTTGCCGAGTTTCACGGTATGGAGGAGGCCATTGAGCAAATCGTCTCCTACTTCCGCCATGCGGCTCAAGGGCTTGAAGAGCGCAAACAGATTCTCTATCTGCTTGGCCCTGTGGGCGGCGGTAAGTCGTCGCTGGCAGAGCGTCTTAAGCTGCTGATGGAGCGGATTCCGTTCTATGCCATTAAAGGCTCGCCGGTCTACGAGTCGCCGCTTGGCTTGTTCTCACCCGAAGAGGACGGCGAACTGCTCGAGAAAGAGTACGGTATCCCACAGCGCTATTTGCGCAGCGTAATGTCGCCCTGGGCGGCAAAACGGCTGAATGAGTACGGCGGCGATATCTCCCAGTTCCGGGTAGTGCGTTTGTACCCATCACGGCTTAACCAGATCGCTATTTCCAAAACCGAGCCAGGGGATGAGAACAACCAGGATATCTCGTCGCTGGTGGGTAAAGTCGATATTCGCCAATTGGAGCTTTACTCCCAGGATGATCCGGATGCCTACAGCTTCTCCGGCGGTTTATGCCGTGCTAACCAGGGGCTGATGGAGTTTGTGGAGATGTTCAAAGCGCCGATCAAGGTGCTGCATCCACTGCTTACCGCGACGCAAGAGGGTAATTACAACCCCACCGAAGGCATGGGGGCGATTCCCTTTGATGGCGTGATCCTGGCCCACTCCAACGAGTCGGAATGGCAGGCGTTTCGCAATAACCGCAATAACGAAGCGTTCCTTGACCGGGTTTATATCGTCAAGGTGCCTTATTGTTTGCGGGTTACCGAAGAGATCAAGATCTATCAAAAACTGCTCGAAGACTCCTCGCTTAACGCCGCGCCCTGCGCACCGGACACGCTGCGCATGCTGGCCCAGTTCTCGGTACTGTCACGGCTAAAAGCGCCGGAAAACTCCAATATTTACTCGAAAATGCGCGTTTACGACGGTGAGAATCTGAAAGACACCGACCCTCGCGCCAAGTCGATTCAGGAGTACCGCGACGCCGCAGGCGTTGACGAGGGTATGCAGGGTCTCTCCACCCGCTTTGCATTCAAGATTCTTTCTAAGGTATTTAACTTCGACAGCACCGAGGTGGCCGCTAACCCAGTCCATTTACTTTATGTGCTTGAGCAGGCGTTGGAGCGTGAGCAGCTGCCATCGGAAGTGTTTGAGCGCTACTTGGGCTTTATCAAAGAATATATGGCGCCTCGTTACGTGGACTTTATTGGTAAGGAGATCCAGACCGCTTACCTCGAATCCTACAGCGAGTATGGCCAGAATATCTTTGACCGCTATGTGACCTACGCAGATTTCTGGATTCAGGATCAAGAGTATCGTGATCATGAGACCGGTGAGTTGCTAGACCGCCAGGCGCTCAACGAAGAGCTGGAGAAAATCGAAAAACCCGCGGGTATCTCGAATCCCAAAGACTTCCGCCACGAGGTGGTCAATTTTGTGCTGCGGGCGCGGGCGCAAAACAACGGTATGAACCCGAGCTGGCAGTCCTATGAAAAGCTCAAGGGCGTTATCGAGCACAAAATGTTCGCCAATACCGAAGAGCTATTGCCGGTGATTTCGTTCAATGCCAAGGCTTCTCGCTCGGATCAGAAAAAGCACGAAGACTTTGTGGCGCGGATGGTCGATCGCGGCTACACCGAAAAACAGGTGCGGTTGCTATCCGAGTGGTATCTGCGCGTGCGCAAGTCCCAGTAATGGATGGTGTGCTTAAGATGAGCGTTTAAGGAGGTCGTATGACCTACTTTATTGATCGAAGGCCGAACGCGAAACATAAAAGCGCGGTGAACCGGCAGCGCTTTTTGGAGCGCTACCGTAAGCATATCAAGCGCTCGGTTGAAGAGGCCGTTAACCGCCGCTCGATTACGGATATGGAGCGTGGTGAGAACGTTTCGATTCCGGCAAAGGATATCTCCGAACCGGTCTTCCAGCATGGCCCGGGTGGGGCGCGTAATATCGTTTCACCCGGTAATAAAGAGTTTGTCGCCGGTGATAAAATCCGCCGCCCCAGTGGGCAGGGGGGCGGTGGTGGCGCAGGCGAGGGCGGCCCCTCTAATCAGGGTGAAGGCGTCGATGAGTTCGCTTTTACGCTGAGCCGCGAAGAGTTTTTGGAGTTTGTTTTTGACGGTTTAGAGCTGCCCCATTTGCAGCGCAAACCGTTGAAATCGCTTGAAGAGGTCAAAATGGTGCGGGCGGGGCTCTCCCGGGACGGTGTGCCGTCGCGGATTAGCATTACCCGCTCTATGCGCGAAGCCTATGCTCGGCGCATTGCTATGCGCGCACCGATTAAACGGGCGTTAAGAGAGGCGATTGATGCCCTGGAGGCCGAAGAACGCAAGGACACGGTGCTGCGTAATCCCACCCGCATTGCCGAGCTGAAAGCCGAAATTGAGCGCCTGGAGAAGCGCATCGCGGGCGTACCGTTTATTGACACCTACGACCTGCGCTACCACCAACTAAGCGCACAGCCTCAGCCTTCCAATCAAGCGGTGATGTTTTGCGTCATGGATGTCTCCGGCTCGATGACCCAAAACCACAAAGACATCGCCAAGCGGTTTTTCCTGCTGCTCTATCTGTTCTTGGAGAAGCACTACGAGAAGGTCGAGTTGGTTTTTGTGCGCCACCATACGGCTGCTCGGGAAGTCAGTGAAGAGGAGTTTTTCTACTCGCGGGAAACCGGCGGTACGATTGTTTCCAGTGCGCTGAACCTGGTGAATAAAATCATCGAAAAGCGCTATCCCGTTGGCCAATGGAATCTGTATGTGGCCCAGGCGTCCGATGGTGATAACTGGGATGATGACTCGAATATTTGCCGCGACTTACTGGTCAAACAGTTGATGCCGCAGCTGCAATACTACGCCTACGTTGAGATCACGCCCCATGACCATCAGTCACTGTGGCATGAGTACGAAAGTGTGGTGAAAGAGTTCCCCGAGCGCTTTGCCATGCGCCAAATTGTGGAGGCGGGCGATATTTATCCGGTCTTTCGTGAACTGTTTAAGCGCCGCTTAAGCCAGTCCTAGTGACCTTGTATAGAGGTTAGTGACCGCGTGTAGAGGAGGGGGCTATGAGTGCGACCCGCAAGCGTAAGCCGATTGCCACCGGCTCCGATTGGAACTTCAGTGTACTGGAGCGTTTTGATGCGGAGCTGGCCAGGCTCGCTGATGAGTATCGGCTAGATACCTATCCTAATCAGATAGAAGTCATCACTACCGAGCAGATGATGGATGCCTATGCGAGTGTAGGCATGCCGGTGGGCTATCACCACTGGTCGTTCGGCAAGCAGTTTCTAGCCGTCGAACAGGCGTACAAGCGTGGCCAGATGGGTTTAGCCTATGAACTGGTGATCAATTCCGACCCCTGCATCGCTTATTTAATGGAGGAGAATACGCTGATGATGCAGGTGTTGGTGATGGCTCACGCCTGCTACGGCCACAACTCCTTTTTTAAGGGTAACTACCTGTTTCGCACCTGGACCGATGCCTCTTCAATTGTTGATTACCTGGTGTTTGCGCGTAAATATATCGCCAAGTGTGAAGAACGCCACGGCGTGCAGGCCGTTGAGCAGTTACTGGATGCTTGCCATGCGCTACAAAACTATGGGGTCGACCGTTACAAGCGGCCCTCGCCGATCTCTGCCGAGGAAGAAGCGAAGCGCCAGGAGGAGCGTGAAAGCTACCTGCAAACCCAGGTGAATATGCTCTGGCGTACCATTCCTGAGGCACCTATCAGCGATTCACCGCTGTCAACGGGGGGCCTGCATGCTGACGATGACCCATTGGGCTTGCACAGCGGCGGCCACTATCCTCCGGAACCTCAAGAGAACCTGCTCTACTTTATTGAAAAAAATGCGCCGCTGCTGGCGCCTTGGCAGCGTGAGATCGTGCGGATTGTGCGCAAGTTGGCGCAGTATTTTTATCCTCAGCGGCAGACCCAGGTAATGAATGAGGGCTGGGCGTGCTTTTGGCACTACACGCTGATGAACCGGCTCTACGATGATGGCAATGTCGATGAGGGATTAATGCTGGAGTTTCTACAGTCTCATGCGGCGGTCATTAACCAGCCAGCGTTTGATCATCCTCACTTCAGTGGGATTAACCCCTATGCTCTTGGCTTCGCAATCTTTATGGATATTAAGCGGATCTGCGACGCACCCACCGATGAGGATCGCGAGTGGTTCCCTGATATTGCAGGCACTCCGTGGCGGGAAACGCTGGAGTTTGCGATGCGCAACTTCAAGGATGAGTCGTTTATTCAGCAGTTTTTATCACCGAAGGTGATGCGTGACCATAAACTGTTTTTGGTGGTGGATGACGATCAGGTGGAGACCCTTGAAGTCGCAGCGATTCATAACGAACAGGGCTACCGCCAGGTTCGGGAAGCGCTTGCCACTCAGTACGCGCTCTCTGTCCGCGAACCCAATATTCAAGTGGTTGAAGCGGCCATTCGTGGGGATCGCTCGCTAACACTCCATCACGTGCAGGATAGTCGCCGCCCATTAGGCCGCAGTGTTTATCCGGTGATTCGCCATCTACAGCAGCTATGGGGCTTCCCTGTTCATCTTGTCTCTTTGGAAGAAGGACGGGTAACGCGGCGTTTTCATTGGCCGGTAGAGGATGAAAGCCCGGCTTCTTAGCTGCTAGCGTGTCTTAAACAAAACTACCCCGCCCAAATGGCGGGGTAGAGGTGCTTATACGGCTATCAAGTTTTAAATGCTTAAGCTTGGGCAGTCCAGGATTGGCACCAGCCAGCGGGTGCTACGCTATTCTCTGGAAATAGCTGGCAACCCTCAGTGTCTGCATTAAAGAACATGCAGTTATCGCAGCGTTCGCCCTCTTCATAAGCGGGATGATCGCTGGCTTCACTGGCGTCTTCTACATAGTTAAGCGCTTGGGCGTTGCTTGCGGAAGGATCAAGGCGCGGCAGCTCTTGGGCGAAAGCAGTTTTAGAAAGAATGCCAGCTCCCAGTGGAAGGGCTGCAAGACCCAACATGCTGTTGCGCATAAAGTCACGACGGCTCTTATTAGCCATGATTTCTCCTTATCGTCACGGTCTGACGTTTGGTCACGTTGTTGGGTGGTTATCCACCTCTTTGTGCTCCGCGTAGTCTTATAAGCCGGAGCTCTCTGCTACATCTTTCAATCAGTTGTATTTTCGACCTACTATTTTTTTCAACCTACTACAATTTAGGCCAGCCGTTTTCAACCCTATTCTTAAACTACATGCTAGCGGATGTATAAGGGTTGTGCGAATAGTGCTGCTGGAATAGCGACAATTGGTCACGCTGTCGCCGGGTGCTGCGCTCGCTTCCTCGTCGCTGCTATACTCTGCCCAGCTTTGACACTACTTTTATGACCATTTTCTCTTAAGGGGCGCGCCATGCAAAACGCAGTCATTTTAATCAATACCGATAAAGGCCAGGTCAAGGCCGTGGCCGAGCGCCTGGCCGATGTAGAGGGCATTAGCGAGGTGTACTCCACCTGCGGCCGCTACGACTTAGTGGCCATTGCTCGCACCCGTGATTTTGAAAGCTTGGCTGAATTGGTGACTGAGCGCCTGAACGCCGTAGAAGGTATCAGCGATACAGAAACCCTGAATGCCATGCAGGTTCACTCCCGCCACGATCTTGAAACCATGTTCTCTTTGGGTTGGTAGCCCTTTATTATTTGGTTACACGCAAAGCGTTCACGAACGCAGTGAAAATGAAAAAGCGCTAATGTAAGCATTTAACAAGGGGAAAGTCTGTTGGGAACATCGCTTTTGAGCTGGCGTCGACAGGGGCGACGCCTGGGCATTGCTGTGCTTTTTGTGGTAGTTGGCACAGGGCTGTGGGAGTTTCAGGAGCGCCAGCATAAAGATGCTTACACCTGGATGGGGGTGCCAACGTGGGAGGAGTTTCGCCCCACTACGATGCACCGAGTGCTGCGCAATGATGGCTACTTGGTAGGCTGGTCCGATGTGCGGGTCAATCCGCTATGGGTAAGTTATCAGGTTGAAGCAGTAGACGACTCGAGCATCGGCCCAAGGCCAAATTTTCAAGCCGATTGGCGCACGCTATGGCCGATAGGCACCGACAGCTACGCAGGTAGTGGCTACGACCGGGGCCATTTAGCACCAAACTACGCCATTGCGGCGGTGCATGGGCGCAGCGCTCAGGTCGATACCTTCCTAATGAGCAATATGTCTCCGCAACGGCCCAATCTGAACCGACAGCTCTGGCAGCGGTTAGAAGAAGCGGTGATGGATCACTTTGCGCCACGCTTTGACAGGTTGCAGGTGATTACCGGCCCCATTTACCCAGAACACTTTATGGATAACGTGTTCAACCGGGTGGGGCTGGTCGAAGTGCCTTCGGCTTTTTACAAGATCATAGTGGCGCCCCACAGCGAGGCACCATTGGCGTTGGCGTTCATCATGCCACAAGACGTTCGGGGCAATGAGCCGCTGGATGACTATTTGGTGACCATTGATGAGATTGAGGCACGCACAGGGCTTAACTTCTTTCCAGAGTTAGCAACGGAAGTAGAGTCTGTATTGGAAGGAGAATTACGTACACAGGGGTGGGCACTTGACGAAGTGGCAAGGCGCCCGGGGCGGTATCAATAGCCGTTTAAGTACTTAGTGGCTGGCATGCCTGGGGTTTAGCTTGTATCCAGCACCCAATGGCGGAAGGCGCGCATGGGCTCTGTCAGGTGTCGGTGCTGTGGCGTCAAAAGCGATAGTTTTCCTCGGCTGGGTATGGTGAGTGGCAGTGCTTGAACAAGGTTGCCTTGTCGAAGCTCGGCATCTAAAAGCCGCATCCAGCCTAGGGTCACTCCCTGGCCGGCCAACGTAGCATTCATCAGCAGTTGGAAGCTGTTGGCGCGCAGCGTATGCAGGGGAGGCTGCCATTTCAGGCCTAGTTCACGGAACCATATTTCCCAGCTTAGCCAGTCGTGGTAATGATCTTCCACCACCATAAGTGTGTGATTCACCAGCAGATGCGCAGGCTCAATGCTATTGCCATGGCGTTCCAGGTAAATGGGGCTACAAACGGCTGCTACCCTTTCATGTTCAAAAATGGCGTCAGCTACAAGGCCCGGTGGATCAACTTCATTGGGCACATGGTAATAAATACCCAGGTCGAACTCCGCCAGGTCAAGGCGATGTGGGTCTTCTACCGTCAAGATGCGAATTTCGATGTTAGGGTACGCGCGCTGAAAGTCGGGCAATTGGCGCGCCAGCCAGATCGACGCAATGGTCGGGCTTGAGGCGAGGGTTAATTGTCTGTCGTCTCCACGTCGCCTGAGACGGGCAGTTTCATCGCCTAAATCGCGAAGAAGGCGTTGCACGACTCGAAAGTAGTGCTCTCCGGTTGGGGTGAGTCGCAGTCCTTCATGATGACGCTCGAAAAGTAGGCGCCCTAGGTCATGCTCAAGACGTTTGATTTGCCGACTAATCGCGCTTTGCGAGAGATTTAGCTCGTTTCCAGCTTGCGTGAAGCTACAGTATCGTGCGGCAACCTCAAAGGCGCGCAGGCAAGATAGCGGCGGTAAAGCATCACGCATGGATCAAGCCTTAAAACAGGGAGTCAGTGATTTCAAGCATACCACTGCCGAGCGGCGGCTGCTGCCCGGCCGGGTTGCAGAGGCTAGACGGCCGTACGAGGAATCTCTCGCTGCCACGATTTATCGCTCACCAGCTTATCGTCTTCATAAGCGTGCTGCTCGGCATTCAGGTAAAACATGTGTTCATCACAGCGCAGGTGATAGCGGCTAAATACGGTGACGGCAAAGCTGTTTTTTTCTCCTTCACGGCGAGCGCGGTACACCCACTCGATATCTGCACGTGTCCGGGTAGCATCGTCAGGATGACTGGTATAAGTCTCCTTGGCGTACTGCTCAACCTGCAAGCCGTGTTCAAGAAACTGAATATCTCCCATGTCATCTTCAATGATGACGCTGACTTCGCCGCTGCCCACATCTTCGCTGATCGTGCGCTTGGGATGGCCGGTACGCAGTTTCTTCACAGGGCAGGGAGGGGCGCTTTCTGGCGGCTCGAAAGGCATGGAAATATAGGGCGCTTTGGATAGCGGTAGCTCCAGGCTAGGCGTACCTGCCTTGAGGGTCAGATCTGCGCGCTTTTTAGGCGACCACACTAATGGGAAGCTGGCGCTGGAGAGAGCAACCCTCAAACGGTGGCCTTTGGGCAACCGATAGCCAATAAGGTCCATGGCAAGCCTTACCTGCATGGGTTCACCAGGTATGGGAGGGGTAACTGTGCCCGCGTCGTCGCGCAAGTTTAGGTTAAGTGTCCCGTAGGTGATCAAGGCACTTTCACCGCTAGGCGATACGTCGCATAGGCGTGCGTGCAGTTGGCCGCACGCCTCGCTACTTGCCAGCGTCAGTGAAACGCAAGGCTGCCCCAGGATATCGAGCCCATGTGCATAAGGTTCGGAGTCAAATGTCAGTGACAGCGCATCGTCTCGGCGCTGGTCGGGTGGGAAGTCGGCTCCAAACCAGAGCGGAATGTACTCTCCCTGCAGTGCGCCAGTAGTAAGCGGCGATGCAATCAGTTGGTCCTGGCTGAGGCGGGTGCTGGGTAAAAGGCCATGGTCACCCATGGTTAGGGTAATGGATTCACTCTCGTCGCCCGGGGCTGGCCAGCCATGAGTGCGAACCCACTGTCCCGGCCGCTCCTTATACTTTGGAGCGGGCGGAACGCCATCCTGAAGGTAAAAGGTGCAGGTAGGTTCGTCCATTACGCCGGTCTCAATACCTTTGAGCCAGTAATCCCACCAGCGCAGCGCTTCTTGCAGAAAGCCAATCGCTGGATCAGGCAGTGCAAAGTGTGGATACTTGTGCATCCAAGGGCCCAGTAGCGCTTTTTTCGGGCATTGAAGATGCTCCATCATTCTAGGGATCGTATTGATATAGGAGTCGCCCCAGCCGCTTATCATGTAAACGGCCGCTTCGATGTCGGCATACTCCTCGCAGATAGAGCCATGCTTCCAATACTCATCGCGATGCTGGTGAGAGAGCCAAGTTTCAGCTAGCAGCGGCATATTATCGAGGCGAGACATCCACATATCGCGCCATTTGTCGCCAACCAGTGCGGGGTCTGGCACCGCCGCAGAAAAACTTAGCATAGTGGCCGCCCAGCCTAGATTCTCCAGCAACATATTGCCGCCCTTGTAATGAATATCATCAGCGTAGCGGTCATCGGTTGAGCAGAGCGTGATGATGGCTTTGAGCGATTCGGGGCGCAGGGCGGCTACTTGCAGGCTGTTAAAACCACCCCAGGATATTCCCATCATGCCGAGCTGGCCGTTACACCAAGGCTGGCTGGCAATCCATTCGATCACTTCAAGGGCATCTGCCTGCTCTTGAGGGGCGTACTCATCTTCCATCAAGCCATCTGATTCGCCGTTTCCACGCATGTCTACTCGAACGCAGGCATAGCCGTGACCAGCGAAGTAGGGATGGGTTAGTTCATCGCGAATTGCGGTGCCATCGCGTTTTCGGTAAGGGAGATATTCCAGGATGGCTGGAACGGGGTGTGATTCAGCGTCAACCGGTAACCAGATGCGTGCAGCTAAGCGGGTACCGTCAGCCAGTGGGATCCAAATGTTGTCTATTTCGCGGGTGCGATGCGGAAAATCCTGCTTTATAATCATGAGTCACGCTTGCTGCTGGTGAGTGTTGGAACACGACTAAGTTGGTCCGGGTTTTTTAGCCAGACCCAAAGCGAACCGGTTGCTATCAGAACGATGAAAAGTGCAGGAAGTCCGCCCAGGTTAGACAGCATCTTGACGCCATCAATGCCGACAAAACTCACCATCACCCAGGCGACGATACCGACAATCACCCCCCAGGTTACTTTCATGGTAATACCTGCATTGAGGTCTGAATCAGCTGTCAGCCCACGGGTGCAGAGATTGCCAATGGCATCGGTTTGAGAGTCGGCAGCCGTCACATAAGAGATATACGCAATGAACAGCAGTACTGGTATCCATAGCCCTGAAAGGGGTAGCTGCTGGAACAGCTCATAAAGAACGTTTTCCACCCCGCGGTCATTGAGGATGGTGTAAAGATCGACCCCGGTGTGGGCTTGATAGTAAAGCGCAGTTCCAGAAAAGATTAGAATCCAGACGCTGGCGAATAGTGCGGGGTAGAGTAGGTTGACGCGAAGAAACTCTCGCACGGTGTAGCCGCAGGATATCTTACCGAGAAACAGGGCGGCGACGGGAGCCCAGGAGAACCAAACGGCCCAATAAAATATTGACCACCATTGTGGCCACTGATCTTCCCCCGCCGTGCCGGTAAACAGACTCTTAGTGAAAAAGTTATCGATGAATACACCAAACGACTCGACCCCGAGAGCCAGGCTGAAAATGGTGGGGCCTGCGATGAAAGCGAACACACCCAGAATAAGCAGCAGGACAGCATTAAGTGATGAAAATCGAGCAATGCCTTTTTGCAGCCCGCTGGCGGCGGAAAGAACGAACGTGGTCACGATAATGGCAACGATAACGCCAAGCCGTAGAGGGCTGGTTTCGCCACCCATGTATTGGCCTACGCCACCCGCAAGTGTCAGGGCGCCGGTGCCCAGCGAAGAAGCCATGCCGGCTACCAGGGCGTAGAGAGAAACCGCATCAATAAGTCCTGCAAAGCGTCTGATTCCTGGGCCGAAAAGTGGCTCCAACATGCTGGAAATAGAGAAGCGAAGACGCAGGTTGTAAAACGCTAGGGCAAAGATCAATGCAGGTACGGCATAAATAGCGTAAGGCGTGAACGTCCAATGTAAAAACATGGTCGACATCGCAAACACCATGGCATCGCTTGAACCAGCTTCCAGCCCACTTGAACTGGGAGGGCTCATGAAATGATAAAGCGGTTCGGCGGTGGTCCAAAATAAAACGCCGACGGCCAAGGTGGTGCAAAGGGTGATTGAGAACCAGCGTAAAGGTGATAAAAGAGGCTTTGCGGAAGAACCCCCAATACGAACATGGCCGATTGGAGAGAAATAAACGATAACCGCCATAATGAGAAGGTAAAGGCTACCTAGACTGAACAGCCATGAAAAATTATTCAGGATTGCTTCATTTAGTCCACTCGCAACGGCTAGAAAGGCCTCTAAATTGATATAGCTGGCAATGACTGCAGCAAATAGAACAAGAAATGTTGGCCAGAAGACCAACGGTCGCAGCGATTTCATCGGCATACCGTTTTCCCTTTATCGTTATTGCTATGCATGAACTTCATGGCATAACAACCTAACGTCATTCCAATCCTGATATAAAGCGAAGACTCGGAATGGGGGTATGCGCTGAATGCATGGGCCGCCGATGGATTAGCAGGTCATTAAAGACAGCAAACGCTTGGAGTTAAAATCTAAGATATGCGCGATCAGGAAGCCAGGATTTGAGGCGACTTAAATCCGGTGGAGATAAAGGGATGTATAGGAGATAAAAAAGGGGGGTAGTGAGAGTGGCAGAAAATCTGAAGATACTATGATGATGCGGACTGGCCCATGTAAGTCATGGTGCCCAGGAGAGGACTTGAACCTCCACGTCCATACGGACACTAGCACCTGAAGCTAGCGCGTCTACCAATTCCGCCACCTGGGCGCATCATCTAACGCTTGGATTAACTACTTACTGTTTGTGTTCGTATGGTGCCCAGGAGAGGACTTGAACCTCCACGTCCATACAGACACTAGCACCTGAAGCTAGCGCGTCTACCAATTCCGCCACCTGGGCGAACACAAACCTTGCCTTGCTTAACACCGTACTGCTCATACCAATAGATAGCATAAAAGCAGTTTGGTGCCCAGAAGAGGACTTGAACCTCCACGTCCATACGGACACTAGCACCTGAAGCTAGCGCGTCTACCAATTCCGCCATCTGGGCAAGTGGCGCGTATAATACCGGGGTGATGGTTAAATGCAAGACCCCTAACGTGCTTTTTATAACGCAAATTGTATAAACAACGTCTAAGACGGTTGGGTGATTGAACGTGCAGCGCTATACTGCGCCTATGACTAAACAAAACCCTATTCATTTCAGCCTATCAAGCGTTGAAATATCCAGCCCGCAACGCAACGCGTTTGCGCCTTTTTTATGCCTCTCGCAAATGACGCCATCAAGGATGTTGATCGCATGAAGTATTGGACGTTAAGTGATGATCCGCACGCCGAGCGCGAGGCGCATAAATATGGCAACCCAGCGCCAAGCCGGGAGTATTTGCTTGCAGCCTTAGAAAGCTATGGCAAGCCGATCACTCACGAAAATATGAGCCGCATGCTGGGGCTGGAAGACGAAGAACTTATAGAAGCCGTCAGGCGCCGCTTGGCGGCGATGGAACGCGACGGTCAGGTGCTGCGTGACCGGCGAGGCGCCTATGCGCTGATCGACAAGCTCGATCTGGTCAAAGGCAAGGTGCTGGGGCACCGAGACGGCTTTGGTTTTCTGCTGCGCGATGATGGCAAAAAGCCAGACCTGGTATTGCCCCCGCGCCAAATGCGCCGTGTTTTTCACGGTGACCACGTGCTGGCGCGCATTAGCGGACGCGATCGCCGTGGTCGTGATGAGGCGACCATTGCCGATGTGATTGCACGCAACACGCAAACTATCGTCGGCGTTTACCGTAGTAATACGCCTGAGTTTGGCATTCTAATACCGGAAAATCCGCGTATCACTCAGGAAGTGATTATTCCTCATAGCGCCTGCGGTGGCGCGAAAGATGGCCAGGTGATCTCGGCCAAAATCGTTCAGCAGCCGGCCACCCGTGTACAGCCGGTAGGTGAGGTAATCGAAGTGCTGGGTGAGCGTATGGATCCCGGTATGGAAATTGATATTGCGATTCGCAGTTACGATATTCCTGCAGAATTCCCGCCTGAAGTGCTCGACCAGATCGCCGGCATTTCAGCTGAAGTGTTGGAAGAGGATAAGCAGCACCGCGTTGACCTGCGTGACGTGCCGCTGGTTACCATTGACGATGAGTCTGCCAAAGACTTCGATGATGCTGTGTGTGCTTGGAAAACCAAATCCGGTAGTTGGAAACTGCTCGTCGCCATCGCGGACGTTTCCCACTATGTACGCCCAGGCACGCCGTTGGACGACGAAGGCCGCACACGGGGCAACTCGGTCTACTTCCCTGGTCAAGTGGTTCCCATGCTACCGGAACTGCTGTCCAACGGGCTCTGTTCGCTGAACCCACACGTGGATCGGCTGGTGCTGGTGTGCGAGATGAATATTTCGCAAACCGGTGCGATTAGCCGCTACCGCTTCTACGAAGCCGTCATGAACTCCCACGCTCGCCTGACCTATAACAAGGTGGCCGCGATTCTCGACGATAAGAGCGAAGACGGTGAGGCGCTAAGGGCAGAGCACAGTGAGCTAGTTAAGCCGCTGAAAAATCTGGAAGAGCTTTACTACTTGTTGCGCGAAGCGCGTGCCGAGCGTGGTGCGATCGATTTTGACACCACTGAAACAGCAATCATCTTTAACGATGAGCGCAAAATCGAAAAAATCGTTCCACGTAGCCGTAACAATGCTCACAAGTTAATTGAAGAGTGCATGCTGGCGGCCAACGTGGCGACTGCGCGCTTCCTGGATAAGCATGATTTGCCAGCGCTTTACCGTATCCATGAGCGCCCGACGCCGGAGCGGCTTGATAAGCTGCGCCTGTTCTTGAATGAGTTAGGTCTTGCTGTCGGCGGCGGTGATATGCCCACTCCGCAGGACTACCAGGCACTACGTGAAACGATTGCCGACCGCCCTGACTTCGATATCATTCAGACGGTCATGCTGCGCTCAATGAATCAGGCGGTCTACTCACCGCAAAACGAAGGCCACTTTGGCTTGGCCTACCAAGCCTACGCCCACTTTACCTCGCCGATTCGCCGCTATCCCGACCTGCTGGTACACCGCGCTATTCGTTCGGTGATCCGCGGTCCGCGCCAGACCAACACGGTGTTGCGCGTAGAAGGTGCGCCGGTTGAGCCGCCCAGCAAGTGGTGTCCGTATACCTTCGAGCAGATGCTTGAACTGGGTGAACACTGCTCAATGACTGAGCGCCGTGCCGACGAGGCCACTCGTGATGTAGAGAGCTGGCTGAAGTGCGAGTTTATGTCCGACAAGCTCGGCGAAATGTTCGAAGGTACCATCGCCTCCGTCACTCAGTTCGGTCTGTTTGTGCGTCTGGATGAGTTCTACGTGGAAGGCTTGGTTCACGTGACGTCGCTGCCTTCGGATTATTACCACTACGAAGCTGAGAAGCACCGTCTTAAAGGTGAGCGCACCGGCACGACCTACCGTTTGGGTGATGGTCTTACCGTCCAAGTGGCGCGTGTCGATATGGACGATCGTAAGATTGACTTTGGGCTGGGTGATGAAAAGCCGCGCCCACGCCGCCAGCCGCGTAAGAGCCGCGGTGGGGAAGGGGGCGCTGGTGCTAAAGGTGGTGGTGCTAAGGCATCTGGTAACAAACCATCCAATAGCGAGAAGCCTGCTACGCGTCGCGGCCCACGCCGTACGCGAAATGGCCCACGCAAACCATCACCGAATAAGGGCTGAGTATGAAGTCGGCGTCTTCACGGCGGGGCCCCAAGACCCCTGATGGTTTGGATCAGGTATATGGCGTTCATGCATTGCAAAGCCTGTTAGACAGAGGCGAAGCGCCCCGAGAGCTTTGGGTGCAGCAGGGGGCAGGGAGCCGCTTAAAAGAGCTGATTACCCAGGCCCAGGCGCATGGTGCTCGAGTAAAAGAGCAGCCCCGGGATTTGCTTGATCAGCTAACCCAGGGGGCGGCTCATCAGGGAGTGGTGGCGTTTTGTCCGCCGTTAACTCCTGAAGGTGAAGAGTCGCTCTGGCTTAAGCTACGCGCCTGGCCCTCGAATACACCACCGCTGTTGCTGATTTTGGATGGCGTGACAGATGTGCATAACTTTGGTGCCTGCCTGCGTAGCGCGGATGCCGCCGGTGCCCACGGCGTGATTGTGGCGAAAGATAAAGCCGCACCGCTCAATGCAACGGTGCGTAAAGTCGCTTGTGGCGCCGCCGAAGTGGTGCCGGTTTATCAAGTGACTAACTTGGCTCGCACCCTGGCCAAGCTAAAAGATGCCGGTGTCTGGATAACCGGTACGGCTGGTGAAGCTGAGGCCAGCGTTTTTGACATTGATATGACCGGCCCCACCGCGCTGGTGATGGGGGCGGAAGGCAAGGGCATGCGGCGCTTGACTCGCGAAGCCTGCGATAATCTTGCCAAGCTTCCCATGGCGGGGGAGGTCTCTAGCCTTAATGTCTCGGTGGCTACTGGTATTTGCCTGTTCGAGGCTGTCCGTCAGCGCCAGCTTGCAAGTTAACCGCCGTGCTACTAAGATACACGCGCCCGTTTGTCTGCAAGCGGGTGTTAGCTGTCGTTGAAGTATTAGCTTTTGCTGAAATGAAAAGTTCTGTTTGATGCCCCTGTGGCCGCCTAGCGCGGTGGCGGAGCACTTCAGTTAACTCCTTGCTTCCCTGTCGTCGTTTATTGCGTTAAGCAATGGCACACAAAGGAAGCTGTCAAACCGCAAGGAGATCCCATGCGTCATTACGAAATCGTGTTTATGGTCCACCCGGATCAAAGCGAGCAGGTGCCGGCAATGGTCGAGCGCTACACCAGCATCGTTACCGAAAACAGCGGCACTGTGCATCGTCTAGAAGATTGGGGCCGTCGTCACTTGGCTTACCCAATCAACAAGATCCACAAAGCCCACTACGTGCTGATGAACGTTGAATGTAGCGGCGAGACTCTCGACGAGATCGAGAACATCTTCCGTTACAACGACGCCATTATCCGCAGCCTGGTTGTTCGCTGCAAAGAAGCTGTTACTGAAGCTTCCCCGATGATGAAACCGGCAGAAGAAAAACGTCCGCGTCGCGAAGAAAAACCGCGCGCTGAAGAAGAAGAAACTGCCTGATTTTATTCACTGCACGTTTTAAGGAGCTAGTCCATGGCACGTTTTTTCCGTCGCCGTAAGTTTTGCCGCTTCACCGCTGAAGGCATCAAGCAGATCGATTACAAAGATCTGGACACGCTGAAGGCTTACATCACCGAAACCGGCAAGATCGTTCCAAGCCGTATTACCGGCACCAAAGCACGCTATCAGCGTCAGTTGGCGACCGCTATCAAGCGTTCGCGTTATCTGGCACTGCTGCCCTACTCCGATAGCCACCAGTAAGCGTTTAACGTGATGCTGGCACTAGCCCGATGGCTAATGCGGGGCACGCCTTACGCTGCAGGCGGGGCGGCCTTGGCAACGCTAGTGCCTTGGCTGTTCTGGTTAGGAGCAGCCATCGCTGCGTTGATGACGCTGCGCAGAGGTTTTGCCCCTGCGCTACCGGTCATCATCGCCGCAGCACTACCAGCCGGTTGGTGGTGGGCTCAGGGTGATGTGATTCCGCTTGCCAGCTTACTGCTGGTTACGCTGATGGCCGTTATCCTGCGCGAGAGGATGCGTTGGGGGGAAACCTTGATTGTGGGGACGTTGGTCGCCTCTGTCATGGTTCAACTCGGCATCTTCAGTCCGCCAGGTGGCACTGAGCTAATGCTTGAGCAGTTGCGAGAAGGTTCAGAAGAAGTGGATCGCATGCTCACGGAATTTGCCAATCAAGGCTACGATACTCAAACCATTGCCGCACTGGTGGTGGGTGGAGTAACCGGGCTTGTGGTGCTGTTGGCAGCCATAGTGTGCTTGGCACTTGCGCGGAGTTGGCAAGCTGGGTTGTACAACCCAGGTGGCTTTCGCGAAGAGTTTCACGCACTGCGCTTGACCCCTAAAGAGCTAGCCGTGCTGGTCGTCATTGGGGTGATAGGTATGCTGCTAGGCGCTCATGCGCTGGCGATGCTTGGTTGGATTCCGCTGTTGGTAGCTGGCGTTGCGTTAGTGCACGGGTTTATTGGAATAAAGGGGATGAACGGGCTGTGGCTGGTAGCATTTTATGTGCTACTGATCACGACCTGGCCCACGATTCTCATTGTGCTGCTGTTGGGGCTGATTGATACATTCGCGAACGTTCGCGCACGCCTTGCCCGCAGCAACTGACAAGAGGTTTACGAGATGGAAGTCATTCTGCTCGACAACATTGGTAAGCTGGGCGGCCTGGGTGACAAGGTCACCGTGAAGCCTGGTTATGGTCGTAACTACTTGGTGCCTTACGGCTTAGCCGTACCGGCCACCAAAGACAACATCGAAGCGTTTGAAGCACAGCGTGCTGAGCTCGAAGCGCAAGCCGCTGAGCGTAAGGCAGAAGCCGAAGCGCGCGCTGAGCAGCTAAACGATATCGAACTGTCTTTGGTTTCCAAAGCAGGCGATGAAGGCAAGCTGTTTGGTTCTATTGGTCCGCGTGACCTGGCCGACGCGATTTCCTCTGCTGGCATCGATATTGCCAAAAGCGAAGTCCGCATGCCAAATGGCCCAATTCGTCAAACTGGCGAATACGACATCACTCTTCACTTGCACGCTGAAGTGGATGCCGTTGTACGCGTAGTGGTAGTTGCAGAGTAATTGAGCGAGTAGTTAAGTTAGTAACGACGTAAAGTCGTTACTAACGGCAGCTAATACAGCTGCCTCAAAAGGCGCGGGGTTTCTCCCGCGCCTTTTGTTTTTCCGGGTATCCGCTAGTTCTGGATATTCGCTATTTTTTGGGCGTTGCCAAAACTATCCAGCCCATCTCCCGCTGGGTATTTTAAGACAACGCCTTGATCATGTTGGTAGTCGCACCGCATGCGGCTAAGATAAGCATCTTCACCGGCTACGCAGTAGTGTTTAAAGGAGCTCGCTATGCAGGACCAGCCTTCTGCTGATACAGAAACGGCAGCGCTAAAACTGCCGCCGCATTCATTAGAGGCGGAGCAGTCGGTACTAGGCGGGCTCATGCTAGACAACCAGGCCTGGGATAACGTTTCAGAGCGGTTGGTCGCTGATGACTTCTACCGCTATGAGCACCGTTTGGTGTTCAACGTGATGATTCATCTGGCTGAAGCCGGTCAGCCGCTGGATGTGGTGACGCTTTCTGAAGCGCTGGAAGCGCGTGATCACTTGGATACCGTAGGCGGCCTGGCGTTTTTGGCAGAGCTTGCTCGTAACACGCCCTCTGCCAGTAATATTCGCGCCTATGCTGATATCGTGCGTGAGCGGGCAACGCTGCGCAAGCTGATCCGTGCGGCTAATCAAATTGCCGATAGTGCCTTTACTCCCCAGGGGCGCCCGGCTGATGAATTGCTTAACGAAGCCGAGCGGTTAGTGTTCCAGATTGCCGAGGAGCGCCCCAAAACGGGCGGCCCCATTGGCATGAGCGATCTATTGACCAAGGCGGTGGATCGTATTGATGAGCTGTTTAATCTGAAAGGTGAAATGACCGGGCTTTCCACTGGTTTTCGTGATCTGGATGAAATGACCACCGGGTTGCAGCCATCCGATATGGTGGTCATCGCCGGTCGACCCTCGATGGGTAAAACGACCTTCGCTATGAACCTGGTTGAACATGCGGTGATTTCCAGCGACAAGCCAGTCATGGTGTTCTCCATGGAGATGCCCGCAGAGTCGCTCATGCTGAGGATGCTGTCTTCCCTGGGCCGAATCGATCAAACCCGTGTGCGTACCGGGCAACTGGAGGACGAGGATTGGCCGCGTTTAACCTCAGCGGTTAATCTGCTCAAAGACAAACAGCTGTTTATCGACGACACCGCGGCCTTGTCGCCTAACGAAATGCGCTCAAGGTTGCGCCGTGTGGTGCGTGAACATGGCAATATCGCACTGGTCATGATCGATTATCTTCAGTTGATGCAGATCCCTGGCTTTAGCGAAAACCGCACCGGTGAGATTTCCGAGATTTCGCGCTCCTTGAAGGGGTTGGCGAAAGAGTTTAACTGCCCTGTGGTAGCTCTTTCTCAGTTGAACCGCTCCTTGGAGCAGCGCCCCAACAAACGCCCGGTTATGTCGGATCTGAGGGAATCTGGTGCGATCGAGCAGGATGCCGACGTCATTGCCTTCGTTTATCGCGATGAGGTCTATAATCCAGATAATCCCGACAATCAGGGGATTGCTGAGTTAATTATCGGTAAGCAGCGTAATGGTCCTATTGGCACGGTGCATATGGCCTTTATCGGCAAATATACCCGCTTTGAGGATTTGGCCCCGGATAGTTACGGCCAAGCGTTCGGCGACTAAGTTAATGATGACTGGTTTGTGATGACAGGCTAGTGATAAGTAGCTTGAGGATGGGGGGCGAGTTCGTATAATGCCTCACCCACGATATGTAAAAACGGGAGCAGCAAATGGCAGGTGGATTTCGGCGCGGTAACCGGCAGCGTCTTCCTAAGTTAGAAGGTCGCGGTGAGCTAGAGGCGATAGAGCGCGAAGGCCCTTTTAAAGAGTGGCTAGGTATGCCGGATCTTTATCGCTACCATTTAGTGGTCGCAGGCGAGAAGTATAGTTACCAGACTGAAGATGGTGAGCTGCCTGTGACGGTGGGAGATAAGGTCGTGTTCCGCTACAAAGAGACTAAAGGCGGCAACTGGATTGACCGCAATTCGCTTGGCAAAGCGATCGACCCCTCTGAATATCAATGATCGATTGATATCTTGACCTGCCGGTCAGGAACTCTCTTGCGATATTGACCTCCTAGCTATTAATGTCTAGTTATTGCTTATTGTCATTACATTGCAATGACAGGGCAATAGAAGTGTCATGGGGCGCAGTCATGCTGTGCCCTGATGACATAACGTATGAAATAGCCAAATAATAGGAGGGAACCATGGAACTTAAGGATCTTAAGCAATTTGTCGCCAATCACGACAATTTTGAAATTCGCGTGATTACCCATTCGGGCAGCCGTTTTTATCAGGTTGAGCTGGAAGACGTTGAAGGCGAGCGTCATATGCTGACGCAGCGTACCAAGCCAATGCTGTTTCGCTCGCTAGATGATGCCTATATGGATCTCAAGCGCGCCGGGATTCATCGCGCTTACCTGGTACAGCATGTGCCCCACGATGAAGTGATAGGCCGCGACGCGCACTATAGTGAGCCGCTCACATCGCGTATGCCGCTTGTTTTTTAACGCTGCTCTCACCCATCAACGTTTAGCCTGACGCTTTTCCCACCACTGCCCAAGCCGAATTCGGCGACGGGCAAAAAACCGGTAGCCGGCATTCATTATGCCGTGTACTCCCGGAAAGCATGAAAACCTCACCAGCCGCCGATAGCCCAACACTGCATAGAGGGCACGGCTGGCATCCATGCCGATATACCATTTCCCTTGGCTATCACGCAGGTGCAACTGGCCCATCATGGCGTTAAAGTCCTGCCCATACGCCTGAGCGTTAAAATCACGTGCCTGGATATCTACCAGCGCGATGTGTTCCCGATGGCGATGCTTTTCCAGCCACGCGACTTCCTGTTGGCAAAAGGGGCAGTGACCATCGTGAAATAGCATAACTGGCGGTGCAGCATGTAGTGGCGTGTAGCGGCTCATGGTGACTCCTGGTTGGTATTGGCCGAATAACCTGCTGTGTGGTAGGGCTGCCCGTAGCCAGGCGATGTTTCCAATTGATCCAAAAAGTGCTCAGCCTGTTGGCGGATAGCCTCGCGCTTCTCATCGGCCATGCGGTTGAGGGAGCCGTAAATCAGCTTCATACGAGGGTTCTTACTCAGGCGCTCAGCGTTGGTTTCGAGAAAGTGCCAGTAAAGGCTGTTGAAAGGGCAGGCTTTTGGCCCCGTGACCTGCTTGGGTGAGTAACGGCAGTGCTGACAATGGTCGGACATTTTGTCGATATACTTGCCCGACGCACAGTAGGGCTTCGAGCCCATTAAGCCGCCGTCGGCATGGAGCACCATCCCCAGCGTATTAGGCAACTCTACCCACTCACTGGCATCGGCATAAACCGCCAAGTACCAGTCGCATAGCGCCTCAGGTTTAACTCCGCATAGTAAGGCGAAATTGCCTGTCACCATCAGTCGTTGAATATGGTGGGCGTAGCTATTGTCGATGGTCATCTGAATAGCGCGCTGTAGGCAGCGCATATCGGTATCCGCGTCCCAGTAAAACGCGGGCAGATCGCGCTCAAAACCTAGCTGATTAGCGCTTTTGTAGCTGGGCATCTGTGTCCAGTAGAGCCCTCGCACGTACTCGCGCCAGCCAAGTATTTGGCGAATAAACCCTTCGACGGCGTTGATCGGCACGTCGCCGTCATAGTAGCGCTGCTCGGCGGCTTCGCAGACTTCATGAGGCGACAGCAAGCCGATGTTCATCGCGGCTGAGAGCCGCGAGTGATATAGATAGGGCGCTGAATCGCTAATCGCATCCTGATAGCGGCCAAAATCAGCCAGTCCATGGTCTATAAAATGCTTTAGATCCACTAATGCCTGCCGCCGTGTCACCGGAAGGTTAAAGTTCGCCAATGTGCCCATATGATCGCTAAAGTGGCGCTCGGCATCAGCCAGAGCGGCTTTTGTCAGTGCATCCTGGCGATGTTGAGGTAGCTCAGGGAAATCCAGTGCGGCTTTGATAGGCTGGCGATTGTCGTGGTCAAAATTCCATTTGCCGCCAACGGGTTCGTCGCCCTCCATCAAGTACCCGGTGCGCTTGCGCTGTTCCCGGTAAAAGTACTCAAGGCGCAGCTGTTTGCGTCCGCTTGCCCATTGGCTAAAGTCATCGGGTGTGGTGAAAAAGCGCTCATCCTCAAGTAGTCGCCACGGAATCGTTGCGTTTTCGCGCTGCTGCATCGTCTCCCATAGCTGCCATTCGCCAGGTCGGGCAACGCGTATCTCATTGCAGCCGTACTGTTGCGCGATGCGTTCGGCTTCCTCAATAAGGGAGTGGCAATTATCTGCATCATCCAGCGCGCTGTAGTGCACTTGAAAGCCTTTTTCGCGCAGTGCCTGGGCAAAGTGACGCATGGCGGCCAAAAAGAGGCCAATTTTATGGATATGATGGGGCACATAGCGCGCCTCTTCGCCAACTTCGCATAGGGCAACCACGGCATTGGCGGGCGCGTCTCGCAGCGTTGTGAGTGAAAACGAGAGCTGGTCGCCGAGCACTAAAAGCAAAGGCTTGGACATAAATTGGCCTGTAGTTATACAAATAATGCCGATAGTATAACTTTATGCCGCCACTTTGCCGAAAAGTGATAAGATTTAATTAATTGATAGATGTACTGAGCACCATCGTTATTTTTCAGGAGCATGAGTAATGACCGAGAATGTCGTCAAGGATCAGCCGGGCGAGGGCCGCTTGGCCCATGCACCCAGCGAGCATCCGCCGGTAGCGCGCGCCAAGGTGGGTGTTGTGCTGGCAAACCTGGGAACCCCGGATGCCACCGACTACTGGTCAATGCGTCGTTACCTTAATGAGTTTCTTTCTGATAAGCGTGTGGTCGACTATGCCGGTTGGAAATGGCAGCCGTTGCTACAGCTGATTATTTTGACCAAGCGTCCGTTCTCATCGGGCAAGGCCTACCGGGGAATCTGGAATAACGAGAAAAACGAAAGCCCGCTGCTAACAACGACGCGCGCCCAGACCGAGAAGATGACCGCACGGTTAAAGGCGCTTTATGGTGACGATGTCGAGGTCGATTTCTGCATGCGCTACGGTAATCCCTCGACGGAAAGCGTGCTGACGCGATTAAAAGAGAAGGGCTGCGAGCGAATCGTGTTTTTTCCGCTATACCCTCAGTACGGTTCGCCCACCACGGCGACGGCGAATGATCAGGCGTTTCGCACCCTGATGAAGATGAAGTGGCAGCCTTATATACGTACGGTGCCCGCTTATTTTGAACATCCTGCCTACGTTCAGGCGTTGGCCAACTCGGTACAAGAAGCCTACGACGGTTTCTCGACCCGGCCGACCAAGCTGGTGGCCAGCTACCATGGCGTTCCCGAGCGCTACCTGATGGAGGGTGATCCTTACCACTGTCAGTGCCAGAAAACGACGCGCCTGCTCCGTGAGAAGCTTGGTTTTAGCAAAGAGGAAGTGGATACCGCTTTCCAGTCGCAGTTTGGCCCTGAAAAATGGGTCGGCCCACAAACCGTTAAGCATGTGGCAGAACTCGCCGAGCAGGGGCATAAGCACATTGCGATTATGTCGCCTGCCTTCTCTTCCGACTGTGTTGAAACCTTGGAAGAGATCGAAGAGGAGATTCGCGATAGCTTTATGGAAGCGGGTGGCGAAACGTTCAGCTATATACCTTGCCTGAATGATCGCGATGACCATATTGAGGCACTGTTAGCAGTCATCAACAATGAATTAGCAGGATGGCTATCGGCCCCAAACCCTAGCGTTTAGCTAGCTACTCGTCATAACTGAAAGCTAATAGCAGCCGCCCTGCGAAATTAATCGCTGTGCGGCTGTTTGCGTTTAAGCGTTTGACTGGTCAGTCAAAACTGCCTGTTATATGGTGTACAACTTTAGAATCACTATTATTCAACGCTGGCATATTATTGGCAAGGTAAGGTGTCTAACCGCTAGCGGCTGTCTTGGTGGTGAGCCTTTCGTTTTTCAGGAGGTTTCGCTTGATACAATTTGCCGTTTTAATGGGGTTCGTACTGGCGGCGCTATCGCCAATGTTAAACCACTGGTTCGGCCAGCGTGCCAGCCTAGTATTGGCTCTATTTCCTGCCGGATTGGCGGCGTGGTTGGCACTTCAAGCCCCTGAGGTCATTGAGAACGGTAGCCTGCTTTTAGAGTGGCAGTGGGTGCCTTCTCTGGGAATCAGCCTTACCTTCCTGTTGGACGGTCTATCGTTACTCTTTGGGTTATTGATTACCGTTATGGGGGCCTGCGTGCTGGTATATGCCGGCGGCTACCTTAAAGATCACCCTGATCTTGCCCGATTTCACATCGCCTTGGTCGCCTTCATGGTGTCGATGCTGGGGCTGGTACTAGCTGACGGCCTATTAACGCTATTCGTTTTTTGGGAATTGACCAGCATTACCTCCTATTTGCTGATTGGTTTTAACCACGCTGATATCAATGCACGTAAATCAGCGCGGCAGGGCTTATTCGTTACCGTGGCGGGTGGGTTAGCATTAATGGCTGGGCTGGTGCTGCTAGGGATTGCCAGCGGTAGCTGGTCGCTGGCGGAGATTCTCGATCAGGAGGCTGACCTGCGTGAACATGCACTCTACACGCCTATGCTGATCTGTTTGCTACTGGGTGCCTTCACCAAATCGGCGCAGTTTCCGTTTCACTTTTGGTTACCCAACGCCATGGCCGCGCCGACTCCGGTTTCGGCTTACCTGCACTCGGCCACCATGGTGAAAGCGGGTATTTATCTGCTGGCGCGCTTACACCCGGAGCTGGGTGGCACTGCGATGTGGGTTGGCGTTCTTTCCGTGGTCGGCGCAACCACTATGCTGGTGGGTGCGTTTTTAGCGATTCATCACACCAATATCAAAAAGCTGCTCGCTTACTCGACCATTATGGCGCTGGGCACGCTGACGATGCTATTGGGCATCGGCACCGAGTACGCGATGACCGCGTTTGTTACCTTCCTGCTCGCGCACTCGCTGTATAAAGGGGCGCTGTTTATGGTCGCCGGTATTCTCGATCATGAGACCGGCACGAAAGATGTCACCCAGATGGGCGGGTTACGCTCAGTGATGCCGCTGACTGCCACCATTGCGTTGGTGGCTGCGCTTTCGCTTGCCGGTGTGCCGCCGCTACTCGGTTTTATCGGTAAAGAACTGATGCTTGAATCAGTTCTCGGTGCCGATAGCTTCCGAACACTACTGGTGCTGTTCGCCTTTCTGGCATCTATTTTAACTATCGCCGTTGCTTTCATTGTGGCGCTACGTCCTTTTTACGGTAAGCGTCACCAAACCCCGCTTGAACCACATGAAGCCCCGCCTGGTATGCTGCTTGGGCCCGCGTTGCTCGCACTAGGGTCGCTACTGTTAGGCTTGATGCCCGCTGTGCTGGGTGCTGATGCGTTGTTAACGGCAACCGCCACTGCTATATCCGGGCAAACAGTAGAAGTGGCGCTGTCGCTTTGGTATGGCATTAACGTCGCGTTGATAATGTCGATCGTTAGCCTTGGTTTAGGCTTTTTGCTGTTTAGGCGTTGGGACAGCGTGCGTGGCAAGCTCTCTGTATTGGCACCGGTGATGCGCCATGGCCCCGAGGCTGGGTATGAAAGCATGATGAATGGCATTGTGCACTTCTCAGAGTGGCAAACTCGGCTGCTCCAAAACGGCTATATGCGTAACTACATTTTAGTGATGTTAGCGACGCTTATTGCACTGATCGGTAATTCAATTCTATTACGCCATTCGCCTGTGTTTGCCGTTGACCTGGATGTGCGTTTTCACGAGGTAGTCGTGGCTGGCACTATGGTGATGGGGGCACTGTTTGCGACCATTTCTCGATCGCGGCTGGGGGCAGTGGTTTCCGTGGGCATCATGGGTTTTTCCATTGCATTGATTTTTGTTCTGTTCAGTGCGCCAGATTTAGCGATTACCCAACTGCTGGTAGAGACCTTAACGGTTATTTTGCTGGTACTGGTGCTGTTTCGCCTGCCACGCTTCTCGAATCTTTCCACCAGCTTGGAGCGCATACGCGACGGCGTGGTGGCCGCTATGGTGGGTATCTTGATCTGCCTACTGATTATGACCTCCTGGAGCATTCAACAGTTTGAGCCCATTTCGACCTACATGATTGAGAACAGCGCGCCTTTGGCGTATGGCCGCAACATCGTTAACGTCATTTTGGTCGACTACCGTGCCCTGGATACCTTAGGTGAGATGTTCGTGTTAGCGCTTGCCGCCATCGGCGTGATCGCCATGTTAAAGCTACGCAATAACACCAAAACCACCGACAGCAGTAAAGTAGCTGCCAAGGAGCCTTACGATGGTTAAGTCAGGCACGATTATTCTTAATACCGCCGCACGGTTTTTAATGCCGCTGCAACTGATGTTTTCTATTTTCCTATTGCTGCGAGGGCATGACGAGCCGGGCGGAGGATTTATTGCCGGCTTGGTAGCGGCAGGGGCGTTTACGCTGTATCTGTTTGCCTTTGGTGTAAGTGCCACCAAAGAAGTGCTGCGCATGGTCGACCCCCGAGACCTGATTGGGGTTGGGCTATTGCTGGGAATGATCTCGGTAGTGCCTGCCTGGTTTATGGGGCAGCCATTTCTGACAGCCCAGTGGTGGACTATCCCGGTTATCGACTTTAAAGCTTCCACGCCGCTGATTTTCGATGTAGGCGTCTATTTTGCTGTGCTGGGTTCGGTCACCGGCATGGTGATGACGCTTATGGAGGTCGACAAGGATGAACCTTGAGTTAACAGGAGGCACAGCATGGAACCATTAATGGCAGTGGCGATTGGCCTGCTGTATGCGACGGCTATTTTTATGATGTTGCGTCGTTCTATCGTCAAACTGGTGATTGGTCTGATGCTGCTCTCTAATGCCGCCAATTTACTGATTTTTACCACGGCGGGCATGACCCGTGGAGCACCTCCGCTTATCCCTGAGGGGATGATGCTGCCGCCCAGCGGGGTAGCCGACCCCTTACCCCAAGCGGTTGTGCTGACGGCCATTGTGATTGCCTTTGGGGTGCTTGCCTTTGCCGTGGTATTGATTCGACGCGCCTACGAAGTCGTTAAGGCTGATGATCTCGATAAGATGAAGGATACTGATACGTGAGGCCTGAAGTTGCTCTTCCCGTCCTCTTGCCCCTGCTAACCGGGGCAGTTTCCTTGTTGTTTTGGCGCGCGCGCCCCATGCAGCGCTTTTTGGCGGTGGCAGGTAATGTTGCGCTACTCATGGTTAGCCTGTGGCTGTTTGTATCTACGTTGTCAGATGGCTATGTCACCATGCAAATGGGTAGCTGGCCAGCTCCCTTCGGGATTACCTTAATAGCCGATCTGTTAAGTGCGGTGATGGTGTTAATGACCGCTCTTATCGGTTTGGCAATGGGTGTTTACTCGCTGGCCACCACTGGCCGCGGCCACGAAAAATTTGGCTACTATCCGTTAATGCACCTGCTGCTCGCCGGGGTGATGGGGGCCTTTTTAACCGGCGATATCTTTAACCTCTATGTATGGTTTGAGGTAATGCTGGTGGCCTCTTTTGCGCTGCTGATTCTGGGGGGAGAACGCGCGCAGATGGAAGGGGCGATTAAGTACGTCACCTTGAACCTGTTGGCATCGGTCATCTTCCTGACCGCGGTGGGGCTACTCTATGGCATGGTGGGTACACTCAACATGGCCGACATTGCGTTGCGCATGGATGAGGCAGAGCACACCGGTATGGTGGAAGTGCTTGCGGTCATGTTTATGGTGGCCTTCGGCATCAAAGCCGCCGCCTTTCCGCTATTTTTCTGGCTGCCAGCCTCGTATCACACCCCGCCTGTCGCTGTTTCGGCGCTGTTTGCCGGGTTGCTCACCAAGGTGGGGGTGTATGCGATGTTCCGTGTCTTCACCCTGATGTTCGATCAAACCATGGGCTATCTCCAGGAGATTATGCTCTGGGGTGCTGCCTTCACCATGGTAACAGGCGTGCTCGGTGCCGCCGCCCAGCATGAGTTTAGGCGAATCTTGTCGTTTCATATCGTCAGCCAGATTGGCTATATGATCTTAGGCTTAGCTCTTTACACACCTTTGGCGATCGCCGGTGGCGTGTTTGCCATCGTGCATAACATGGTGGTGAAGACCAATCTCTTCTTGATCAGTGGTATCACCCACCGTTTGCAGGGAACCTACCAGCTTAAAAAAATGGGCGGGCTGTACCGAGATCGCCCTTGGCTTGCCGTGGCGTTCTTTCTTTCTGCCTTCTCGCTGGCGGGGATACCGCCGCTGTCAGGCTTTTTTGCCAAATTTGTAATTGTGCGTGCGGGCCTGGAAGTTGAAGCCTATGTGGTGACCGGTATTGCACTGGCGGTGGGATTAATGACGCTTTATTCCATGGTGAAAATTTGGAATGAAGTGTTTTGGAAGTCGTTACCCGAAGATAACGACGTGCCTGCGACTGCCACGCCCACTGGTGACGACGGTCGGCTGTTAAAGCCTAGCCTGTGGATGATGTATTCGCCCGTTATGGTGTTGGCGTTATTTTCTCTGCTCATTGGTGTGCTTGCAGAACCTATTATGTGGGTGATGATGGGTATTGGTGATCAACTGTTTGAACCTTCGGGATATATCGAAGCCGTATTGGGTGCTTCAGCCAGTGCAGACGATGTTCTGCTGCAGCCAACGGGGGCGGCAGAAGATCAACCTGAGGCGGATGCTGGGGAGGCAGCGCAATGACCGGAGCCATTTGGAACCTACTGCTAGGCCTTGCTTGGGTACTGTTAAGCGGTGATTTTAGCGGCTTAAACCTCCTTGTCGGGCTAATATTTGGCTACATTACGCTGATACTCATCGAACCTCAGCTTGATTCCCTAAAAGGCTATCCTGCGCGAGTACCGCGTTTTATCGGCTTTATTGGTTTTTTTCTAAAAGAACTTGTTCAAGCCAACTTGCGTGTCGCTTTTGATATTGTCACCCCCCCTTGGCATATGAAGCCTGGGGTCATTGCGATGCCGCTTTCCGCGCGTACCGAAATGGAAATTACTCTGGTAGCCAATCTGATTTCATTGACACCAGGAACGTTGAGCCTGGATGTATCAGATGACCGTAAAGTCTTGTATATCCACGCGATGTTTTTAGACAATGAAGAGGAGCTACGGCGCAACTTAAAAGAGATGGAGCACCGGGCTTTGGAGCTATTTCGCTAATGGATACCGTCATTTTAATAAGCCAAGTCATCATGAGCCTGGCGCTTATCTTTACTTTTGTGCGTGTAGTGCGCGGGCCGAGTTTGCCTGATCGGGTGGTGGCGTTAGAGCTTTTTTCTACCACCGTGGTGGGATTGGTCGGGGTTTATGCCATCAAGTCTGACGTGGCTAGCTTTCTGGATGCCGCCATTGTGATCGCATTAATGGGGTTCTTAGCGGCAATTGCGTTTGCGCGCTTTTTGGAAAGGGGAGGCCCAAGGGATGATTGATTTCATAAAGGGCGCGTTAATCATTGGTGGTGCACTATTTATACTGCTTGCCTCAGTCGGATTGCTGCGGTTGCCCGATTTGTTAACCCGCATGCATGCCACTACCAAGGCTGCGGCGTTAGGCGTTATCTTAATTATGTTGGCAGCGGCCATGCACTTTGCTGAAGTGGGGATCGTGGCCCGCTCATTTGCCATCATCGTGTTTATCCTGATGACCGCCCCCGTGGCGGCCCACGTGATTGGCCGTGCCGGGTACTTTGTTGGCTCGAAGCTGTGGAGCGGTACCGTAAAGGATGAGTTGCGCCCGAACTATGATCCCTTAACCCATGAGCTTAAAAGCGGCCTGGAAACCCAGGAGAACGCCAAGCGCCAACCCCGCGAGACTGACCCTGACTAGGTTTGACTAGAGCAAACCACAGCGTAGTAGCCATTGAATAACCGCTGCTAAGCCACCTTCGGGTGGTTTTTTTGCGTCTGGAGATGGGGTGTATTAAGACACGAGTAATTAGTTCGCCCTTAACAAATAATGTACAATAAAATCATGTACAATAATTATACTGTATAAGATAATGCGTTCATGTTTTACCCCATGCCCCGCAGAAATGTGATTAAACGTGACCATGCGACGCAAACAACACCTGCCACAAAAAGACTGTGCTCAATGCCAGCGACCGTTTACTTGGCGGAAAAAATGGGCGCGCTGCTGGGACGAGGTGCGCTACTGCAGCGAGCGGTGCCGTCGTAGTGCCAAGTAGCCAAGCAAACCACGGTGATAACACCAAGTTCTGGGCAGGAATGTACCCCTAGGAGGCACAAACATGTACAGCACGATTGATATTGTCTGGCTGCAAGACGACCTGCGTATTGCTGATAATCCTCTTTTACACTTTGCCTCTCCTCCTAGTTATCTGATGTGTATCTACGTGTTAGATGAGCGATGGTTCTTGCCATTATTTGACGTCGAATCTACGCCGCGTATTGGGCCTGCGCGGTTGCGCTTTTTATGGCAAAGCTTAATGGAGTTGCGTGGTGAGCTCCTACAGCGTGGCAGCGATCTGCTGGTGCGCATTGGCAAGCCCAGTGATGTGGTGATTGAGCTGGCGTCAAAGTTAAACGCACGAGAGGTGCGTGTTGCTGACCATGCAGGGGTTGAGGAATTCGCGCATATTCAGGCGGTTGAGCAAGGCCTGCCTAGTCAAACGGCCCTCAATTGCATAGAGAGTGGGCGACTCATTGATCGAAAGGCGCTGCCTTTTGAGAGGGAAGCGCTGCCTGGGAGTTTTTCTGCCTTTAGGCGCAGTGTGGAGAGCGAATGTGCTGTGCCTGCCAGCCGCTGCGCTCCAATAACGTTGCCCCCTTGGCCCGAGGCGGCAAGGGGATTTCCGCCGCTAAAAGCCGTCTGTGAGCAGAGCGCTACCTGGCAGCCCGATCCTCGCCAAGGTTACGCTTATAGGGGAGGAGAGTCAGCGGCTCATGGGCGTCTGAAGGATTACTTGTGGCGTCAACAGGGCGGTGAAACCTACAAGAAAACCCGCAACGGGCTATTGGGGGCTAATTTTTCAACCCGCATTTCACCCTGGCTGGCGCGAGGTTGCCTGTCAGCTCGTCAAGTCTATGAGGCTGTGAAAGCGTGGGAAGCGGAAAACGGCAGTAATGAGTCAAGCTACTGGATTGGCTTCGAACTGCTCTGGCGGGAGTATTTTATCCGTACCGCTCAGTTGGAAGGGGCGAAAATGTTTGGCTCACGCCAGACTGACCAGCCGTGTGCCGCTTTCGATGCCTGGCGTAACGGTACCACGGGGTTGCCGTTTGTGGATGCCGCTATGCGGGAACTACTCCACACTGGCTGGCTATCCAATCGTGCCCGGCAAAACGTGGCTAGCTTTTTAGTTAAAGACTTAAAGGTAGATTGGCGTTTGGGGGCGTTATGGTTCGAGCACTGCCTGATTGATTATGACGTGGCCAGCAACTGGGGCAATTGGCGCTATATTGCTGGTGTTGGTCGCGATCCTCGCCAAGATCGTTACTTTAATGTGCTCAAACAGGCGGGCCATTACGATCCCCAGGGGCTCTATGTTGCTCACTGGCTGGAGCAGCTCGAAACACTTCCCAATGGCCTTGAGCGCCATCAGCCGTGGCGTGCAGACCCCTTGAGGTTTGATGCTCCCTGCGTTGTGCCCGAGCAGTGGGAGCGATGGCTAATTCCTCGCTGTGAAGTAGGCACTTTAGCTGAGTCGTCCGCCGTGGAGAGCGTTATAAAGTAATTATCACCTTCGGCCAGACCCTAGTATCTACCTCTTTTCTAGGCCATCATTCCAGATATGCCAAGGACTGCCTAAGGATCGATATAATGTCTGGTAATTTCTCTATTGGGCGGCGCTGCAGCCCTCTTTTGTGTGTTTCCATAGTCGCAGCGCTAAGCGCTCCTTTCGCGTCAAGCGTAGCGGTCGCTAACCCTCAGCTAATGTCAGAAGTCGATACTCAGGCTGCTTCTGAGGTTAGCTACGCTAATTTTCAGCAGTGGCTTCGAGATTTTCGCCAGTACGCTGCAGGCCAAGGGATCAGCGAAGCCACATTAAGCAACGCCCTGGATGGCGTTCGTTATCGTGAGCGTGTGATTGAACTCGACGGCTACCAGCCCGAATTTGTTCGCCCTATTTGGGAGTATCTGGATACCGCGGTTTCATCCACGCGTATTACTAACGGTCAAGAAAAGCTGGCTGATCACCGTGACACTGCTCAGCAAATGGAGCAGCGCTATGGGGTGCCAGCAGAAATAATCGTCGCCATTTGGGGCATCGAAAGTAACTATGGCAGTAATTTTGGCGATTTTTCGACGTTGGAGTCTCTGGCCACGCTGGCTTACGATGGTCGACGCCGTGACTTTGCTCGAGGTGAGCTGCTCGCGGCGTTACGGATTATTGATCAAGGTGATATCGCTGCTGAAGACATGAAGGGCTCCTGGGCTGGGGCGATGGGACATACTCAGTTTATTCCCAGTAGCTTCGAAGCCTATGCCGTCGATGGCGACGGTGACGGTCGGCGCGATATTTGGGACAGCATCCCCGATGTCATGGCATCAACGGCCAACTATCTTGACCGAGCCGGATGGCAAACCGGTCAACCCTGGGGTATTGAGGTACGCCTGCCCGAAGGGTTTGATTACGCCCAGACCGAACGCCGCAGCAGTGCCGAGTGGCGCAACCAAGGCGTACAGGCGCAGCAGGGCGAATTGCCGAACTTCGATAGCGCCGCTATCGTGGTACCCGCTGGCGCTAATGGCCCTGCATTTTTGGTAGGTGCTAATTTCCGTGCGATTTTACGCTATAACAATGCCACCAGTTATGCACTGGCCGTTGCGACTTTAGGCGATGCGATCGCTGGACGCGAGGGCATTCAGCACAGCTGGCCCCGGGATCAAGCGCCACTTACTCGTGACGATGTTCAAGAACTTCAGCGCGCGTTGAACCGGGTAGGATACTCTGTAGGCGGCGCGGACGGCATTATGGGGCCCAACACCCGGCAAGGTTTGCGGAACTTTCAGCGTGATCAAGGGTTAATACCGGATGGGTTTGCGACCCAGGAGTTACTTGAACAGCTACGCCAGCGTTCGCAGTAAGCAGTGTTAAAAGGGTGCTTCTAATTTCCAAGGATGATGTTATGCAGTTGATAGATAAGATGTTTTTTAACAGAGTGATGTTAGGTGCCGTGTTGTTAGGTTCTGGTCTGTCTGCTTCCATGGCGATGGCAGATGATGACCAGGTATTCGGCTGGGTTGAAAAAGCCACCCTGCAACCCTGGGATATCGAGGTAAAAGCCAAGCTCGATAGCGGAGCATTAACCTCTTCATTAGACGCTCGCGATATAGAGATGTTCGAGCAGGGTGACGAGGAGTGGGTGCGCTTTCGTTTGAAGCTTGAAGATCAAGCAAGCGGAGACGTATTCAGCGACCAAATTGAGCGGCCGCTTTATCGAGAATTGGCTGTTCGCGGAGCAGGCGGCCGCGACGAGCGTCCCGTGGTGTTGTTGGAAGTTTGTATGGGCGACACCATTTACGAAGAGCAGTTTAGTCTACGTGACCGTGAAGAAATGAACTATCCGCTGCTGCTCGGTCGTCGTACCATTAGCCACCTTGGCTTGCTGGATGTGCGTGAAACCTTCTTGCAGGAGCCCGAGTGTGGGGAAAACTCTACCGTTGTGCCCCACGACCCAGAAGATGAACAGTCCTAACTTACCTATCGATAAATGCTTAAAACAGCCGTGATAGAAGCGCGGTCACGGCTGTTTCAACGCGTAAAATGCGCGGGCCTAGATGCATACCCTCGCAACCTGCTAGCATTAGTTGCTCTACCTCCCAAGCAATAAAACCGCCCTCAGGGCCTACCAATAGCAGGGTAGGTTCACTTATGTCTCTTGGGCAAGCGTTGGGCATGCCAGGATGGGCTACGAGTCCGCGGCGTTCGCTGAGTAAGCCAGGCAGTTGCTGCTCCAAAAAAGGACGAAAGCCTTTGCTCAGGGTGACCGATGGTAGCTGGGTGTCGCGGGCTTGTTCTAAGCCGAGTACCAAGTGCTGGTGGATTTTCTCCGGGCGTAACTCAGGGGATTGCCAGTAGCTCTTCTCAACCCGTTTAGTATGTAGCAGGGTGATCTCTTTGACGCCTAGTGCCGTCACATGCTCTAACGTACGCGCCAACATACGGGGACGGGGCAGAGCCAATGCCAAATGTACGGGTAACGGTGGCGGCGGTGGTTCATCAAGGTTTTCTAATTGGAAATACGCGCGCTCAGCGTTGAGCTCTTTTAGCATCGCTTTGCCCATGGCGCCGCCTTGCACACCCACGGTGAGCCGGTCGCCAGGTGCCGATCGATGGACATCACGAAGGTGTTTTAGTCGGCGTGGATCGGTGATGCAGACGTGGCCGTCATTGGTGAGATCGTTGGGATTGAGCAGAATCAAATTCATAATGATGGTCTATTGGTCACAAAGCAGGCACGGTACGCCTTGCTAAACTATTAAGGTGGCTTGCATAGGCGCGTGGTGCAGGCACAATATCAGCAACGGAACCAGTAACGGGAATAAAAAAGTCCCTATCGCGTTTAAGGAGATGCGCCGTGCGCGTAATTCGCAAATATGCAAACCGCAGGTTGTACGATACTCAGCAGAGTCGTTATGTGACGCTGGAAGACCTGCGTCGTTTAATCATCGAAGAAGAGCCGTTCAGGGTGGAAGATGCGAAAAGCGGAGAAGACCTGACGCGGACTATTCTGCTCTCTATCATTATTGAGCAGGAGCAAGCGGATAGCGAAGCGGAAGTGTTTTCAAACGATCTTCTAGCGCAGCTTATCCGGGTTTACGATATGACCTCACCGTTGCCGCTGTCGCGTTACCTCGAACAGGGTACGCAACTGATGTTGGAGCAGCAGAAACGTTTGCAGAGCCAGTGGAAACAGGCAATGCGCAACACGCCGTTAGAATTTATGCGTGAGCTTGCCGAAGAAAACATGCGCTTTTGGCAAAATACCTTGAATCAGCCGGGTCAAGCCGATGAGTCGAGTGATGCTGAGCAGCCTGAGAGCGATAGCAACGATACCAGCAAAGATAACAAACCCTCCTCCTGACCCCACTTGGTGCTGCGCTGTGGCATAATGCCGCCGATATACGCTCTCCCGTTTGAGAAGGATGCACATGAAGGTTTTGATGATAGGCGGCGGTGGTCGCGAGCACGCCCTGGCTTGGAAATTGGCGCAATCTACCCAGGTTGAGCAGGTCTTTGTCGCCCCCGGCAATGCCGGCACCGCGGCGGAAGCGAAGCTGACCAACGTAGCGATTGCCGCAACGGATCTCGACAGCCTGGTCGCTTTTGCCCGTGATGAGCAGATTGGCTTGACCGTGGTGGGGCCGGAGGCTCCCTTGGTTGAAGGTGTTGTTGACCGGTTCCAAGCGGCCGGTCTGACTATCTTTGGCCCTACTCAGGCGGCTGCTCAGTTGGAAGGCTCAAAATCATTTACCAAGGACTTCCTGGCCCGTCATGATATTCCTTCGGCTGACTACCAAACGTTTACTGACGTAGACTCTGCGCTTGCCTATTTAAGCAAAATGGGCGCACCCATTGTGATTAAGGCGGATGGCCTAGCAGCGGGCAAAGGCGTCATCGTGGCGCTGAGTGAAGCCGAAGCTGAGGCTGCTATTCGCGATATGCTGGAGGCCAATACCTTCGGCGGTGCAGGCGCTCGCGTGGTTATCGAAGAGTTTCTGGAGGGCGAAGAGGCGAGCTTTATTGTCATGGTGGACGGCGAGCATGTGGTACCCATGGCCACCAGCCAAGACCACAAACGCGCTTATGATGGTGATACCGGCCCTAATACCGGCGGTATGGGCGCCTATTCACCAGCACCTGTGGTCACGCCCGAGGTTGATGCACGTATCATGGAGCAGGTCATTCTGCCCACCGTGAGGGGCATGGCTGCAGAAGGCAATGCTTATACAGGGTTCTTATATGCAGGCCTGATGATAGACGCGGCGGGTAACCCCAAGGTTATTGAGTACAACTGCCGCTTTGGTGATCCTGAAACTCAGCCAATCATGCTGCGCTTAACCTCTGACTTCGCTGAGCTTTGCTTAGCGGGTGCCCAGGGCAAGCTGGATGGGCAACGCTGCGAATGGGATTCCCGTGCAGCGGTGGGCGTGGTGCTGGCGGCCGGAGGCTACCCTGGCAGCTACCGCAAGGGTGACGTGATTCACGGTTTAGCTGCGGCTGAAGAAACGGGCTGCAAAGTGTTCCACGCCGGTACCGCGCAGGATTCCCAGGGCGAGATTATTACGGCAGGTGGCCGTGTGCTGTGTGTAACGGCATTGGGCAATAGCGTCTCAGCGGCGCAGCAGCAAGCGTACCAAGGCGTTAATGCTATTCACTGGGACGGCGTCGAGTGTCGCCGTGATATCGCCTTCAGGGCGATTGCCCGAGAGGAGTAAGCACGCCTTACGCTAAGCTAATACTGACGAGGAAACAGGGCATGGAGCGTGTCAAGCTGGACTTTCCCGCTGAGGCGGTCATACATCGTCACCCCTTGACCGTGAGGGTAACCGATATGAACTACGGCCGTCACTTGGGGCATGATGCGCTGGTATCACTGCTCCACGAAGCGCGCATTCAAGCCTTTGCTGCACTGGATCTGCCTGAGTGGGATATGCAGGGATACCCTTCGGTGGTCGCTGATCTCGCCGTTCAGTATCAAAGTGAAGCGCGCTGGCCCGATGGCCTAACGATTGCCACCGCTGTACCCGAGCCCCAAGGCAAAGCGTTGACGATCTATCAGCGCATCTACCAGGCAGATTCTCAGCAGGTAGTTGCTACCGCACGGATCAATCAGCTACTGATTGATCGTGCTACTGGGCGTCCTGTCGAAGTACCTGAGCAGGTTAAACAAGCGCTTTCCCACGCGAGGTATGGCTGATGTCTCGGGAGTATCCGATTATCGCGGTAACCGGTTCCTCAGGGGCGGGTACCACCACCGTGAAGCGCAGCTTTGAGCGCATGTTTCTGCGCGAAGATGTGCATGCAGCAATGGTCGATGGCGATGCCTTTCACCGCTATACCCGTGATGACCTGCACCGCATCTTCCGAGAAGAGCCAGAACGCAAAGACGAACTTTCGCATTTTGCCGTAGAGGCGAATTTGCTGGATCGTCTGGAAGGGTTGTTTAGTGAGTATGGCGAACACGGTTCGGGGACTTTTCGGCACTATATTCATGCTGAAGATAAGCAGAAAATTGAAGCAGGCTGCCGGGTAGGTACTTTCACCGAGTGGCAGTCGCTGCCCTGTGGTACCGACCTGCTGTTTTATGAAGGCTTGCATGGTGGGCTGGTCACTGAAGAGTATGACATTGCCCGCCATGTGGATCTGTTGGTTGGTGTGGCGCCGACCATGAATCTTGAATGGATTCAAAAGATCGACCGTGATACCAAGCTGCGGGGCTACTCACAAGAAGCGGTCATTGACACTATCCTGGGCCGGATGGATGACTATGTGCGCTACATCCAACCGCAGTTTTCGCGTACTCACATCAATTTTCAACGTGTGCCCACCGTCGATACCTCTAACCCCTTTGAAGTGCAGGATATTCCCACCGACGCTGAGTCGTTCGTGGTCATCCGTTTTCGTGATCCCTCCACCGTTGATTTCCCTTGGCTGCTGGCGATGATTAAGGACTCGTTTATGACCCGTCCGCACACGTTGGTGGTGCCGGGGGCGCGGATGTCGCTGGCGATGGAGTTGATTCTTGCCCCCTTGGTTAGGCATCTTCTTTCCCAGAGACGATTTCGTTAAAAGGTCGTGGGCTTGAAGCTACCTCTCACCGGTGCAATTCATCGGTGCAATCATCAGACTGGCAGAGATAATTCGACACTTAAGTGGCAAGTAGTTAATAAAGGAGAGCTGTATGGATTGTCTGTTTTGTAAAATCATTAACCGTGAAATTCCCGCTGATATCGTTTATGAAGATGACCACGTGTTGGCATTCAATGATATTGGCCCCCAGGCGCCTACTCATCAGCTAATCATTCCTAAAAAGCATATCGCCACGCTCAATGATATCGATGAGGCTGATATTGCCACAGTAGGGCGGCTTCAGTTTACCGCCGCCAAGCTTGCCCGCGAGCAGGGGTTTGCTGAAGATGGCTACCGCGTGGTGATGAACTGCAACGAAATGGGCGGACAAACGGTCTACCATATTCATATGCATCTACTCGGTGGGCGTGCATTCACATGGCCTGCCGGTTGAGTTCGGCAGATCGCTATCGCAAGTCAACGGAGTGTTGCCATGGATCGTCAACAGAGTCGTTCAGATCGCCTGATACATCAGTTCGATACCGTTTTACGAACGCTTATGCCACACGCTGCTTCACCACAGCGCACCAGCCCCGCTGAAGGTGTGGCTGAGGGAACGTTCGACGATCAAGAACGCCGCCATGCAGCAGGTTTGATGCGTATCAACCATTCTGGTGAGGTGTGTGTTCAAGCGCTGTATCAGGGGCAGGGCGTGACCGCTAAACTTCCTCATGTGCGTCACCAGATGGAGCAGTCGGCGCTAGAGGAGATCGATCATCTTGCCTGGTGTGATGAGCGTCTAGAGCAGTTGCAGAGCCGAACAAGCTGCTTAAACCCGTTGTTTTATGCCGCTTCCTTTGGCATTGGCGCGGCCACTGGGGCGGTCAGTGATCGTATTAGTTTGGGATTGGTTGCCGCGACCGAAGAGCAGGTAGGTAAGCATCTTGATTCACACCAACAGTCGCTACCCCGTGGTGACAACCGCTCCCGCGCCATACTGCGCCAGATGGCAGTTGATGAAGCTCACCATGCTCAGCTTGCCTTAGAAGCGGGGGGCGTTCGCTTTCCGGCACCGGTGAAGTGGGGCATACGGCTGGCCTCTAAGGTAATGACTAAAAGCGCCTATCATCTCTGAGACATATTCACGTTGCATAATGGGTTAAGTGGCGGTGTAGGGAAGTCGTTACCAAGGAGAGGAGCAAGAAGATGCTAGGCAATGCAGTGCTGTTTTTAATTATTGCGATCATCGCTGGGGCGGTCGGTTTTTCTGGCATTGCCGGGGCGGCGTCCACCATTGCGCAAATTTTGTTTGTGCTGTTTCTTATTTTGTTTCTTGTGTCATTTTTTACCGGCCGCAGACGTTAGGGCTTTGCGCTAGCGTCAGTGCAAACACAAACTAAAAGGCCCCGCTCTGCGGGGCCTTTTGCTGTCAGCATTGACTGCCAGCGTGATGCTAATGATTAAGCATCAATACGCTTATACTTCATGCGCTTAGGCGTATCGTTTCCGACCCGCTTTCTATGATCCTCTTCGTACTCCGCGTAGTTGCCTTCAAATAAGACCACTTCAGAGTCACCTTCAAAGGCCATAATGTGCGTGGCGATACGGTCAAGGAACCAACGATCGTGAGAGATCACCATAGCGCAGCCCGGGAAGGCTAGAAGCGCGTCCTCCAGTGCCCGCAGGGTTTCAATATCCAGGTCGTTGGAGGGCTCATCGAGCAGCAGCACGTTAGCGCCTTGCTTGAGCGTTTGGGCAAGCTGTAAGCGACCGCGCTCACCACCGGAAAGCTCCGACAAACGCTTCTGCTGGTCGTTACCCTTAAAGTTGAAGCGACCCACATAGGCACGCGAGGAGACTTCGTAGCCGTTAATATTAAGGATATCCTGACCATCCGAAACGGCTTCCCACACGCTCTGCTTGTCATCTAAGCCGTCGCGTAGCTGTTCGACGTAAGCGATATCGACCGTTTCACCCACCAGGACTTCGCCTTCGTCCGGCTGCTCTTTACCGGTAATCAGTTTAAAGAGCGTCGATTTACCCGCACCGTTACCACCGACGATACCAACGATCGCACCCTGGGGAATGGTGAAGGAGAGGTTCTGGTAGAGCAGCTTGTCATCGAAGCGTTTAGCCACATCACGAAACTCAATGACGTTATCGCCCAGGCGCGGGCCAGGCGGAATATAAATTTCATTGGTCTCATTACGCTTTTGGAAGTCGCCAGACTGCATCTCTTCAAAGCGGTTGAGGCGTGCTTTGCTCTTTGCCTGGCGGCCTTTGGCGTTACTGCGCACCCACTCAAGCTCTTGCTTGATGGCTTTCTGACGCGAGGCTTCCTGCTTGGCTTCCTGGTTCAAACGCTGATCTTTCTGCTCCAGCCACTGGGAGTAGTTACCCTCGAAGGGTATGCCTTGGCCACGATCAAGCTCCAAAATCCAACCCGCCACGTTGTCCAGGAAGTAGCGGTCGTGGGTGATCGCCACTACTGTACCGTTATAGTCGTGAAGGAAGCGTTCAAGCCAAGCCACCGATTCTGCATCCAGGTGGTTGGTAGGCTCGTCAAGCAGCAGCATATCGGGGCTGGAGAGCAGTAAGCGGCAGAGTGCTACACGACGGCGCTCACCACCTGAGAGGTTACCCACTTTGGCATCCCAGGGGGGGAGTCGCAGTGCTTCGGCAGCAACGTCAAGTTTGCGTTCCAGGTTATGCGCATCAGCAGCTTCGATAATATTTTCAAGCCGGGCCTGCTCGCTGGCTAGCGCATCAAAGTCGGCGTCGGGCTCTGCGTAGGCCGCATACACCCCATCCAACTTCTCCTGGGCATCTTTGATCGCCCCCAGTGCTTCTTCGACGGTGTCGCGGACGTTTTTCTCGTCATCTAGCTGCGGCTCCTGTGGAAGGTAGCCAACATTGATGCCAGGCATCGGACGAGCTTCACCTTCAAACTCTTTATCGACACCGGCCATAATGCGCAGCAGTGTGGATTTGCCCGAACCGTTAAGCCCCAGAACGCCGATTTTGGCGCCAGGGAAAAACGAGAGCGAAATATCCTTGAGAATTTGCTTTTTGGGCGGCACTACTTTGCCAACCCGGTTCATGGTGAAAACGTATTGCGCCATGGAGATCCGTTAAGTTGTTGAAAAGAAGAAAGCGACAGCAGCAGGCTGCTGGCTCTTATTGCTGGCTGAAGCGTGATGATAGTGGTCTGCACCAGGAAAGGCTAGGCTACTTGAGGTGTTGGCTAGCCAGGCCCGCTCATTTGCTGAGAAGGCCAAGCTGCTCAAGGATTACTCTTCTTCGTCCCAGTCATCTTCGATGGCGCGCTGAAGTCGTCGCTCTTCCAACCACGCCTCGACTTGGCGCCGCGCGCGTAAGCTGTCAGCTTTGCTCGGTTTGCTTCTGTTGTAGTGGTCGTCATTGACGGCGTCTAAGCTTTCGAACTCATCTGAGTCGAGTGTTTCGTTGCCTAAGGTTTCATGACTTAGGGTCTCACGACTTAGGGGATCACGGCTCATGTGATGTCCTCCAACCCAGCCGGCGTGCCGGCGTAACAACGGCTTCACGCGAGTACATGTGCAGTTTATTAAACACATGCCAACTGCAAAGTGAAGCGCCTAGCGCAATTCAAGCGCCTTGCCGCTATATAACGCCAGTTGGGATGAAGTTCAAGCTTTATAGTTTTTTTTAGTGAGAAAGTTAATGATTAGCTGTTTTCTCGCTGCTTTTGTAACTCCGCTAGCGCAAGCTGTGTTTCTACACGCTCCGTTACATCTTTTTGCACTCCAATGTAATACATCAGCTTGTCTGCTTCGTCATAGACCGGCGTAATGGAAAGTTCATTCCAAAACATGGTGCCGTCTTTGCGATAATTACGCAGTACTTCTCGAGAAGGTCGGCCCTCGTTTAGCGCATCTCGAATGGCGACAAGCGCGTCCTGGTCGCGGTCTTCGTTCTGTAAAAAGCGGCAATCGCGATACAGAATTTCATCAGCACTATAGCCCGTCAAGCGCTCAAAGCCTTTGTTGACGTAGATGAGGATATTTTCATCCCCTTCCTGTTCGGCAACGACAATGCCGTCTTCCGATGCGTCAACAATACGTTCGAGCAATTCTGGACTGATCAATGGAGATCGTTTCATCAAGGGGTTCCTGTTGCAGCTCCAATCCTTTCCGTCGTTCACAGTCGCTTTCGCCCATGAGCTAACGGAATTTCCAATCACTTATTATAGGCAGCATAGCAAAGGCGCCACTACATCACTGCTATTCGGCCCTATCATGGCGAGCGTTGTCACGCATTGCAATCGCGAACGTTACGCTAATGTAGGTAGAGCTCTCGATAGCACGCTTGAATACATGTGGTTACCGGTGGCGCGTCACTCGACTTCAGGTAATTGATGGGCGCTAAGTATGGCCCCCACGGCGGTAGCCGCTAGCACGAGGAGTAATGTGCCGCTACCAAACCACTGGGCAAAGGCGCCAATAAGGCCACCTACAATCAACATTAAGACGCCGGTTAAGGTATTCGAGAGCGCCACGTAAAGCGCACGATTATCTTGGTTGGCCATATCGACGAGGTAGGTTTTACGCCCTAAGCGTACGCCGTGGTGAACAATCACGAGTAGTGCATAAACTGCCGCATAGGGCCATACACTGTGTGTCCACTCGCCGGGTAACCAAGCTAAACTAGCGCCCATTATGCAGCAAATGGCGGTACCGATCGCCGCATCGCGCATCACGCCACGGCTCGACTGATCCGCCCGTTTCCCCCATACCGGGCTAGCTACCATCGCGGCCAGCCCCGACACCACAATCAGTATGCCCAGGCCTCCCAGGTCGGTGCCGCTTTGGTTTTGCCCTAGCAGGGCGATGTAGGGTAGGGCGAGTGCACTTGAGAGCAGCAGCGCCCTGGCAAGGTTGAAGTGTAAAAAAGTACGGTCATCTTTTAACCGCGACAGTCCCTGTTTAATACTGTCCCAGCCGTTTTCGCCGCCTTCTACTGCCCCAGGGGCTTCTTTGATGCGTGCGGCGGCGATGGCATTGATTAGCCACCCGCAGGCAGCTATGGCCAGCAGTATCGCCACCACTAAATGGCCGGGTCGGCTCTCAAACAACATTAGCAGTGTCCCAGCGACCAGCGTTGCACCACCAGCAATGCTGCCGCTCCAGCCCATTAGCGTACCGCGGCGGCGCTTGGCAATGGTTTTGCCCAGCACATCTTTTGTGGCAATTGAGGATAAGCCACGTGCCAGTGAGAGCAGAACTAATGCTGTGAGCACTAACGCTCCGCCCAAGGTGCCGGTGGCGAACAACGCCAGTACGGCAAGCGTTAAGGCAGCGAAGGCTTGGGTCAGCGCGCCGACCACCCACACCCATTTGCGCTTAGGTTTTAAGCGAATAAACCCCGCTACGAAGATTTGCGGCAGCAGGGCACCCGATTCTCGGATGGGGACCAGCAGACCTACCATCCAGATGGGAGCGCCAATAATGCCCATCAGCCAGGGTAAGACTAAACGCGCACTCGACAGCTCGTCAGCCAGTTTATTGCCCAAAGAGGCCCATATATGTAGAAAAAAATTACGCGGTTGTTCGTCGCAGGCGCTTTCAGGTATGTCGTCGCACATGCGGCTGTCGTCATCGCCCGTTAGCCACTCATACAGGCGAGTTTGTGAAACGTTATGTTCGGCCATTGGGACTCCTTCTTAATCGACCTATCTCAAGCGACCTGTCTCAAGAGAGCTATTTCAAGAGAGCTATCTCAAGAGAGCTATCTCAAGAGAGCTATCTCAAGAGAGCTATCTCAAGCCATCTCAAAATGACAGAATATCCTTTTAGAATGCCACATTAACTTGCCTGGGAGATCAGGGATGTCACGTATTCAAATCCGTTATTGCACGCAATGCCAATGGCTGCTGCGCAGTGGTTGGTATGCACAGGAATTGCTCTCAACCTTTGGTGAAGGTTTAAGCGAGGTCTCATTAGCCCCTTCCCATGGCGGTACGTTCGAGATCTGGTGTGATGATCTGCTGTTATGGGAGCGCAAGCGCGATGGCGGTTTCCCAGATATCAAGCTTCTTAAACAGCATGTACGCGACCAGTTGGAGCCGGGTCGAGATTTAGGGCATATCGACCGATGAATCAGGATAGGCAAGCAATCCTGTTTGGCTTAGGGGCCGTCGCATTATGGTCGACGGTGGCAACGGCCTTCAAAGTGGCACTCGCTTGGATGAGCCCTCTAGAGCTGATGTGGCTCGCAGCGCTTGTTTCTTGGGCACTGATGGGGGCGCTGGTCATCAAGCAGGGAAATATCGCCACAGCGTTGCGCACCGGTTGGAAGACAGCAGCGTGGGCAGGGCTTATGAACCCAGTGGCTTATTATTTGGTGCTCTTCGCCGCCTATGACCGTCTCCCAGGGCAAGAGGCGATGGCACTAAATTACACCTGGGCCTTAGCGATGGCGTTTTTGGCCGTGCCTTTGCTCGGGCAGCGCTTAACGCGTATGGATATTGTTGCTGGGCTGGTCGCCTACGCAGGCGTATGGGTGATAGCAACACGAGGCGCGGTTTTAAATGTCTCTTTTGCCGACCCGCTAGGGGTCGTGCTGGCACTCGCTTCGACTCTTCTTTGGGCGCTGTATTGGCTGCTTAATGCGCGGGATAGCCGACCACCCCTTGTTGGCCAGTGGCAAAACTTTAGCGTTGGCCTACCTGTGTTGACCCTATTGCTATTACTGGGCCCCGGTTACCAGTGGCACGGTTGGCCTGCCTTTGGTGCTGGTGTGTATGTGGGGCTATTTGAAATGGGGGTGGCCTTCATTCTGTGGCAGTTGGCAGTGCATAAAGTGTCGCGCACGGCCAAAGTCTCCAACCTGATTTTTCTCTCACCTCCTGTATCACTGCTGTTACTTTTCCTGGTAGTGGGAGAGCCTATTTTGCCTTCAACGTTGATTGGGCTAGTGCTGATACTGCTGGGTCTCGGGCTGCAACAAGCACAGAAAAACGAATAATTCTGAATATTTTTTTGTGTTTTAATGGTGTTCTTATTGTAATTTTTTGTGACATTTGGTTTTATAGCCTCAGGATGAGTAGGAAATTAACTAAATTAGGCTAAGCTCAGCTAATTAAGTTTTATCTACCATGTGTTTACTTCAAAAATTGGGCGCTCGTAGAGGGACACAGGCTCACTTCGGGATGAGACTTCGCGGGCTTACGCTTGAAGCAATAGTGCAGCATAGCTCAATGGGTCACACGAATAATGAGCTGCGTGCAATGAGTGCCACATCATAGGGAACGCTGACGATGAAAAAAAATGCCGTATCGAGACTAAAAAAAACCTTCTGTCACCATGTTTTTAAGCCGCTGACAATGACCACGTTAGCGTGTGTCCCGCTTACGGCATTAGCGCAGTCGCTACCCGCTAGCCTCTACGCGCCAGGTGCCACTGATCTCCCCAGTACTATTCAACAAACGATCATTACTAATCCCGATGTAAACGCTGCATGGGCGAACTTTAGCGCTTCTGGGAGCGATGTCAGAGTCGCAAAGGGTAATTATTTGCCTTCGATTGATATCTCTGCGGGCGTGGGTCGGCAAGACCAGCAAAATGATGGGCGCGGAAGCTATAGCAGTGACTTTGCTGAGCTCACGCTCACCCAAATGGTGTTTGATGGGTTTGCCACCCGTAGCGAAGTAGAGCGTTTGGATCGCACTCGGCTGATTGCCTATTTTGAGCTGCTGGGTGCAAGTGAAGAGGTGACGCTTGAAGCTTTTCGCACCTACCTTGATGTGCTTCGCTACCGCGAGATGGTGCGTTTAGCTCAAGATAATTACCGCGAACACCAACGTGTGTTCTCGCAAATTGAAGAGCGTGCGCTTTCCGGGGCGGGCCGTGGCGTTGACCTAGAGCAAATTAGCGGCCGTTTGGCATTAGCCGAATCCAACTTGATGACCGAGGCGTCGAACCTGCACGATGTAACGGCTCGCTATCAGCGTATCGTAGGTGAACTTCCTCCTCAGAATATGTCGCCTGCACCTAGCTTGGCCGATGAACTACCCGCTGGTGTCAACCAAGCGATCGAAATGGCATTTGAGGGGAACCCTGAGTTCCATGCCGCGATTGAAAATATTGCTGTGCAACGTGCGGAACAAGAGGCTGCAAAGGCCGCCTTTATGCCCCGCCTGGATATACAGGGACGTACGGGCACCAATAATCAAGACGACTCGATAGCTGGGCGCAGTGATGAGCACAGTATTCAACTGGTCGCCAGCATGAACCTCTATCGCGGTGGTTCTGATAGTGCAGCTTTTGATGCGGCGGCCACGCGTATTGAACAAGCCGTCAACCAGCGCGAAACGGCTTGTACAAACGTACGTCAAACCACGCAAATTGCTTATAACGATACCCAGCGTTTGGGTGAGCAATTGAACTATTTGAATGATCATCGCCAATCGATTAACCGGGTTCGTGGGGCTTACCAGCAGCAGTTTGATATTGGCCAACGTACTTTGTTGGACGTGCTTGATAGTGAAAACGAGTACTTCGAAGCCAGCCGAGCCTACGCGAATGCAGAGTTTGACTTAACTTTGGCTCAAGCGCGTACGCTAGCAGCAATGGGGCAGCTTATGCACACCCTTGAAGTGGTGCGTGACGATATCCCCACTCTTGACGAATTGGGGTACGACGACGCCACACTTAGCGCTGAGATGGCCTGTGGAACGGAAGGGCCTCGTGGCTTTAATTTAGAAGACTTTACGCGCGGTATTTCTTCGCTACCCACTCAAGTAGATATGATAGCTTTGTCTTATTCCGCCAATGAGGAGCCAGTCATTACTTCTCAAAATCTACAATTGAGTCACGAGGATACGTTTGTCACTAACGGCTAACGTGTCTGGATGTTGCTGTATAAAAAACAGGGTTGTTCGTCGTCTGGCGGCGAAGGATTAGCGGCTTCCGCTAATCATAGGGGAAATAGATGTCTAAATAGGCATTAGGGGAATGAGGTTTCTGTGACACAAACCAAGCTGGAAAGGCCGATCGCTGCAAATGCTAGCGAGCAGCCAGTAGGCGATGAGTTACTCGAATGTTTGAAAGCGGTTGCCTCATTTCATCAGCATGAGGTGTCATCAGAGGCCCTTAGAGCTGGCTTGCCCTTGGAGCAGGGCAAGCTAACGCCTTCCGTATTTGGTAGGGCTGCCTCCCGTGCTGGACTGACGGCGCGAATTGTAAAAAGTAAGCTGTCGGCGCTTAACCCCGCTCTCTTTCCCGCTATTCTATTGCTGGAACCAGGTAGGGCGTGCGTACTGTTGGGGATAGATCTCAAACAGCAAAAAGCGAACGTCATTTTTCCTGAACTATCTGAATCAAACGTTGAACTGCCCCTGGAAGAGCTGTATGCAGGCTATAGCGGCGAAGCTATTTACGTTCGCCCTAAGTTTTTAGCGGATAACGCCTCGGAACCAGGCGTCAAGAAACGCCGCGATCAGCACTGGTTTTGGGGCGTCATTCGCGAAAATAGATCTCTCTACCGCGATATCGTGTTGGGGTCGGTGGCGATCAATGTGTTTGCCATCGCCATGCCGCTGTTCGTGCTTAACGTCTATGACCGAGTAGTGCCCAATCAGGCAACGGAAACGCTATGGGTGCTGGCAATAGGCATCTTTATAGTGCTGTGCTTTGATTTGGTACTCAGGCTAATGCGCAGCAGCTTTGTCGACTTAGCCGCTAGCCGTGCGGATGTGAAGCTCTCTTCCTCAATCATGGCTAAAGCATTGGGCCTTCGTTTAGAAGAGCGCCCCGCATCAACCGGCTCGTTCACTTCGACGCTCCAGTCTTTTGAGTCAGTACGCGCGTTTATTGGTTCTGCGACCATTCTGGGGATTGTCGATCTTCCGTTCGTACTGATGTTTGCGGCGATTATCGCGCTGATTAATCCCTGGCTAGTGCTGCCGGTATTGGTGGGCATCGTATTTGTGCTGCTCTACGCGCTGGCTGCTCAGGGTAAGCTTCATGAACTTTCTCAAACTACCTGGGAAGTCGGCGCACAGCGCAACTCACTGTTGGTAGAGTCTATTTCCCAATTAGAAAATGTTAAGGCCCTGCGGGCTGAAAGCCGTATCCAGCGCCACTGGGAAAAATCATCTGCCTTCCTTTCCCGTACTGGCGCGCAGCTTAAGATGGTGAGCACCTCAGTCTCCAGCGTGGCCCAGTGGGCGCAGCACAGTGTGGCGGTGTGCGTCATTATCGTCGGTGTATATCAAATCATCGAAGGTAACCTCACCCAGGGTGGGTTGATTGCCGCTTATATGCTCTCTTCCCGGGCGATGGCACCTATAAGTCAGGCTGCAGCGCTGCTGGCGCAATATCATCAATCCTCCACGGCGCTTGAGTCACTCAATGCGGTAATGGATAAGAAGGTTGAGCGCCATGAAGGCAAGGCTTATGTAGAAAAGCCCAGCTTCGCCGGCAATATACGCCTTGAGAAAGTCACTCTTCGTTACCCCAATGAAGAGCGCGAGGCGCTGAAGGATGTATCGATAACTGTCAAAGCCGGTGAGAAAGTTGCGTTACTTGGCCGCATTGGTTGCGGCAAATCTTCATTAAACAAGCTAGTGCTAGGGTTTTATCAGCCAACCTCGGGGGCCGTGCTGGTTGATAACGTGGATATTCGCCAGTTAGACCCACTGCAGCTGCGCCGTCATATTGGCTATGTTCCTCAAGACGTTAGCCTGTTTTCAGGATCTCTGCGGGACAATATTGTGGCGGGTGGCGGTAGCGACCGCGTTGAGGATGAGGCATTGCTTAGAGCGATTGACTTGGCCGGCCTAGAGTCACTCGTCAACAACCACCCACATGGCGTGGATTTGCAAGTAGGTGAACGCGGCCAAGCACTTTCCGGCGGGCAAAAACAGTCTGTCGCCATTGCCCGTGCGCTAGTGCAGGATCCGCCTATCCTGCTGTTGGATGAACCGACAAGCTCTATGGATAATGCTAGCGAAGAAGCGTTTAAAGCCAACCTTAAAAACGTCGCTGCTGGCAAAACCATCCTAGTGGTCACGCACCGTACCTCGCTCCTCTCATTGGTCGACCGAATTATTGTCATGGATGCCGGCAAGGTCGTAGCGGATGGCCCGCGGGATACAGTGGTAGAGGCATTGCGTAAAGGCCAGATCGGGAGGGCATCGTAATGGCGCGTAAACCCTCTTCCACGACCGAGCAAAAAGGTTTTGACGCCATTGGCCGTTTTTCAGAAAAAGGCCAAAAACCATTTCGCCCTTTTATGGATCGGTTGTTTGCCAAGCGTGTGACCTCTGCCCACCTAAACCGCGATTGGGCAAGCGATACCGACTGGGCGCGTATGCAGCAAGAGCCCATTCGTGCACGGTTATTCCTCTATACCGTCCTGCTCACTGTGGTTGCGTTGTTAGTGTGGGCGTATTTTGCTTCTATCGATGAAGTAACCCGTGGGGCAGGGCGAGTGATCCCTGCAAGCCAACTACAGCGTATCCAGTCTTTTGATGGTGGCGTTGTTGAACAGATCTTTATTCGCGAAGGGCAGATCGTCGAGGCAGGTCAAGTGCTGATGCAGATCGACCCTACGCGCTTTGTTTCTGATTTTCGTGAAAACCGTGCCCAGCGTTATGCGCTTCAGGCGCGTGCTGAAAGGCTGCGAGCATTGGCAACAGGCACTGCGTTTGAACCTTCCGAAGAGCTGCGCCAAGAAGTGCCGGATATTGTGGCCCAGGAGCGCGAGGTCTATGAGAGCCGCCGCGAAGAGTTGCGCGAACAGGAAAATGTGCTTAATGACCGTATTCGTCAGCGTCGGGAAGAGCTGCGAGAGGCACAAGCTCGCCGCGATACAGCTCAACGTGAGGTCAATATGGCCAGTCAGGAGCTTAACTTGACACGCCCGCTGTTGGCTTCGGGGGCTGTGTCTGAGGTAGAAGTGCTGCGCCTAGAGAGAGATGTATCTAGTGCCACAGGGGAGCGTAACCAAGCGGATGCCGCTGTTTCACGTTTAGAGGCCGGGGTGGAAGAAGCAGAAGGGCAATTGCTGGAGCTGGGTGCCGAACGCCGGAGTGAGTGGCGGAATGATCTGGCTCAAACGTTGGGCGACCTAAATGCATTGCAACAATCGGGAACTGGTTTGCAGGATAGGGTACGACTGACCGAAATTCGCTCGCCGGTTGATGGTATTGTTCAGCGCATACACATCAACACCATAGGTGGTGTTGCTCAGCCAGGGGAAGAGGTTGTTGAAATCGTGCCTACTGACGACCAACTGCTGGTTGAGGCGCGCATCGCCCCGCAAGATATCGCCTTTTTGCATCCAGGGCAGCCTGCGACTATCAAACTGACGGCCTATGACTATGCCATTTATGGTGGCTTACAGGCCGAGCTTGAGCGTATTAGCGCCGATACCATTACTGATGATGACGGTAATACCTTCTATCAAGTGCGGGTGCGCAGTTTAGAAAACGAAAATGTCGCCGATAAACTACAAGTAATTCCCGGCATGACGGCGCAAGTGGACATAGTAACGGGCAAGCGCACAGTGATGCAGTTTATGCTGAAACCTGTCTTAAGAGCGTGGCGTGATTCCATGGGGGAACGCTGATGAAGCATTGGTTCATTACGACGGATGGAAACTTAAAAGCGCGTTGGAAAAAAGCGTTTCCCGAGATGGTAGCCTCCAAACCAGATGTGTTTATTAATAAAACACAGCCTAATGATGTGGTTTGGCTGTCTACGACTGTTGAAGGGTGGTCAGAGCTTATCGGTACCGTAACTGCCAAGGGAGCTGTTGTCGTTGTACTAAGTTACTCGCCGGATGACCGTGAGGCGTTAAGGTCACTGGATCTGGGGGCGCGGGGATATGTTCATACGCTTGCTGCGCCCGAGGTACTTAAGCAAGTGGCGTTGGTGGTCACTAACCAAGGCGTGTGGGTTGGTCAAGAGTTGCTTGCTAAAGTGCTTGGAGGCTCTTTTAAAGCGTTGCAGCAAAGGGCTGAAGGTGGCAGTTCTTTCAATACAGAGCAGCTTGGAGATTTAACCGACCGTGAACGGGGCGTTGCACTTGCTGTGGTGCGCGGCGCTACAAATAAGGAAGTCGCGCGTCAGTTAGATATTACGGAGCGTACAGTAAAAGCGCATCTTAGCGCTATTTTCAAAAAGCTGGCTGTTCGAGACCGCTTACAGCTTATTTTGAAGCTAGCACCGGTAGTGGAACGCATTCCAGAACGCTTTTAATGTTTATAACTTAGCGCGAGCAGCGCCTCTATATGTTGCAGCGCTTATTCAATACATTTCTGTCCCTCACATTAGCCTCTATTATTGAGCAACTTAATGCCGGGTATTAAAGATTCTTCACTGTATTGCTCGCTTCCATTAAGTAAGTCGAGTGCTGAACACTCCTCCCGAGCGGCGGAAATTTCGCATGTGTTGGATAGCATGGGCGACACCGTGATGCCTATGTGGTTGGACAGACACACAGAGTTTGCGGAATTTTCGCAGGTAATGTTGATTTCAGTAAGCGATGGCTATGAGCGTGCACAAGTCACGTCTGTGCAACTTGATTTGAGCAGCTTGCAGGCATGCAACTGGGCGGCGTTATTACCCACTTTGAAGCAAGCGGTGACAAGACTGGAGCGAAAGTTCTCCCATCCTTTGGTGTGGTGTCGGTTGGAATGGCCTTTTGCCGTACGAGAGTGGCAGTGGCAGGCGCTAAAACAGGAGATGAAGCGCTATAAGCGCAGCTATTTTCGCAGCGGCCTAGCCTTTGTTGGTAAGAGGCTCCCGCGACTTTTGTTGACTGAGATGGAGCTAAACGCCAATGCCTGTTTGTACGCAGGAGGGCATGTTGAGCATGCTGAAGTCAACCAACATCACCTTGAGCGCTACATGAAAGCGCGTCACGGCTCAAGCCAGATGCCGGACTTTGCCGACAACATGACGGTGTGGAGTTTTTCCACTACCGGCATATTTGTGGATGTTAGCGGTGAGACAACAAGTGTGCATGCACTGGAAACCCGACCAAGGCGCTGGAGTAGGCGGGAGATGCCACCGCTGACAGTGGCTTCCACAGGGGAACTGATAGCCCGCTCGACCCGCTTTTTAGGCAAACAGGTTGGCCAGGATGGTCGATACATATATGGCTATTTTCCTTGTTTTGATCGCCTCATTAATACTTACAATGTATTACGTCACGCCAGCAGTACTTATGCTTTGTTGGAGGGGTATGAGGCTTGCTCTGATCAACTGCTTTTAAGTGATGAGCAGCTTGGGCTGGTACGCCAACAGATATCTTGGGCGCTTTCGGGCTTATGTTCCGAGTTTGTCGTTCATCGCCAAGGGGCGGCCTATGTGGTGGATAGGGGCGATATCATCAAGTTGGGAGCCAATGCGGTCGCCATTCTTGCGTTGGTGAAGTATCACCAAGTCATGGGAGATGATCGTTATGCTGATTTGGTGGATGCACTGGCGCTAGGGATTTCAAGAATGCAGGAAGCCGACGGTAGCTTTGTGCACGTACTCAATGCTGCGGATTTATCGGTTAAGGAAAAGACCCGGATAATTTATTACGATGGTGAAGCCGCTTTTGCTCTGATGCGACTTTACGATCATACCCGCAATAGTCGTTGGCTGGACTGCGTTGTCAAAGCGTTTGACTACTTTATCGCTAACGGGCACGAAAAGGCACATGACCATTGGCTTGCTTATTGCGCAAATGAATTGGTGGCGCATTGTCCAGAGCGACAATATTTTGCGTTTGCGGTGCGCAACATAGAAGGTTATGTCGATTTTATTCGCGAGCGGGTGACCACTTTTCCAACACTGCTTGAGCTGTCAATGGCGTTTCACAAGACGCTGCTCAAGCTGGAGACACGCCCTGATTTAATCGATGTGCTGAACGGTTTTGATATCAATGCGTTTTATCGGGCACTGCACGCCAGAGCGAACTATCTTCTGAATGGTTTTTTCTGGCCGGAAGTAGCGATGTACTTTAAGTCACCCGCTACTATCCTGGATGGTTTTTTTATTCGCCATCACGGTTTTCGCGTAAGGATTGACGATGTAGAGCACTACCTTTCAGGGCTGGTGGCCTATCAGCAACTGCTGTGTAAGGGAAAATATGCCAGTATCAAGCCACCGTTAGAAAATAAGCTTGATGCAGAGGCTATGGCCTCGGCAACGGGGGGAGAATGGATAACATCTCCTCCTGATAAATGGTTGGCAAGTGGAGTATGCTGCTGGCCGAAATCCTTTCAACCTGGGCAGGTGGTTGTCGCTCGGGGCAAGGAGATGAGCAAAGGTTTTTTGCCATTCGCGGCGGTGAAATCACTGGTCACTAAAGGTGCTTCCTCAGTGCTTTGTGATGATGGCGAGGCATATCGTGATATCGGTGTGCCCGTGTTACAGGTAGACGATATTCGCGCAGCAACACTGGCCATAGGGCAGTGGCAACGGCGCTGCTACGCAGGTCGTGTCGTTGGTATTACCGGAAGCGCAGGCAAAACAACGGCAGTGGCGATGCTAGCCCATGTGCTGAGCTACAACAGTTCAGTAGGGCAAACGCAAGGCAGTGCCAACCTGCCGATTGGTATTGCCTGGAACATCGCTTCAATGCCTTCAGAGGCGCCATACTGGGTTGTTGAAATGGCCATCGGCTCCATGGCCCACAATACGGATATTGCTCGCCCTGATATCGCCATTGTTACGAATATCGCTGCGTCGCACCTGGAATATCACCACTCGTTGGACGAAATTGCTCGTAAGAAAGCGCTTATTTTTCAGGGTATGCCAGCCAATGGGGTCGCAATTCTCTATCGTGATATGCCGCAGTATGCCTATCTTGCTGAGCAGGCAAGGAGCTACCACCTAAAAGTAGTCAGCTTTGGCGAGCATGCTGACGCTGACATACGCATGCTTGAGTTTTCAGGCAATAGCGGGCGCATTACGTTCGATGGCGCTTCGTATGAACTATGCATGAGCGCCGCTGGGCGTCATATGCTGCTTAACGCTATGGCAGTGCTGGCAGTGGCCAGGCACGATAACCTTCCTTTAGACACCGTTATGGCTCGCCTAGCCTCTTTTCAGGCTGTGGCAGGGAGGGGGGAGGTGCGGGCCATTGATTGCCACGGAGTGGCGATCACTGTGTACGATGAAGCTTATAATGCCAATCCGTTATCGATGCGTATGGCACTGGAAGCTTTCTCCGCACTACCTGTCGATGCGGATCACAAGCTATTGATTATTGGCGATATGCTGGAGCTTGGCTCAGAATCAGAGGTGCTGCACCTGGAGCTTGTTCCCATACTTAACGCGTTATCGGCCAGGCAAATACTGCTGTGCGGTCAACATTGCCAAGCGTTAGCGCCACTACTGGGAGGGGAGGCCGCCGGAGTGTTTCATTTCTCGGATGTCAAAGCACTTGAAGCAGCATTGCCTAACCACATGATGTCGCAAGATAGCGTACTTGTTAAGGCATCCCATGGTATTGGGTTACACGCGCTTTTTTCACACCTGACCCGTGGATAAATACTTATCGTCAAGCCGGCGCTGGTGGGGCGCTCTGCTATTGCTTTGTGCGATAGGCAAGCTAGCGCCTGCTGTTGCTCAGCCGCAGCATGAAGCCGGTGAATGCTACTACCTGCAGGGTGATGGATCGCTCGAGGAGTTGGCAAATGAGCCGAATCCTGCGAAGGGTTTTGATGACATTCACTTCTTTGTCGAGAGCCCTGACCAGAGTGCGGCGCTAAACGCAACGCAACTTGAAGACTTGGAGCTTCAGTTGGCGGCTGCCGATGCGCTTTATCGCGACGTTCTGGGGCTCACACCACCTTTGCTCATGCCACGCTATCAGCGTGCGCACTTCATTATGGTGGTTTTACGTACTGATCAAACACGTAGCGGGCAGGCTTATGACGAAGTTGTACACAGCGCTGCCTCGCCAGATTGTCATATTCGCATGGCTCTGGGTGGGCATGTGAATGCAGCACGGAGCTTAACGCCTGCACATGAACTGTTTCATCTATACCAAAACGCACACATGATGTTCAAGCAAGGTTGGGTGCATGAAGGGTTGGCTCGCTGGTCGGAATCGCTGTTGAGAGGGGATGTACAACAGGGGGATTCCCTGCCCGCTAATATCGAGGCGCTTGAGAGGGTGATGCAAGAGAGCTACGGCGCAGCGCCATTTTGGCAGCGGTTGTTTTACCTGCTTGACCCCCAAGGGGATATATCCATTCCTGATGCGCTTCGAGATATACGCTATCACGATGGCAGCCAAGTAGTGGCGGTGACCGAGCTTTATGGGAGCGCGTTTCTGCCGCTGCTATTCTCTTCACTAAACGAGGCCGGGAAGGCCCTTGCGACCCAAGAACAATGGCCAGTGTACAGCTGGGCAGAGGCACAGCAGCGCAGTCTGCGCCACAATGAGGCCATCCTATCTGCAGTGCATCATGCAGTTTCAACGTATATGTCGGTAGCAGATCAGCCGGAAGAGTTACGTGTATTCATGCAACTTATTAAGCCAATCACTGATTGATGAGCAATCTGGTGACTGAGACGAATGAGATCCATGGCGATCAGGTTCGTGACTTAATGATGGCGCTGGCTCGCGAGGTGCTGTGGCCATTTCGCTGGCGCGTGGCCACTATCCTGTTGATGCAGATCGCAACTCAAGTAATGCTGTTGGCAAGCCTGGTACTCCCCTGGCAACTGCTCCAAATGTTGATAACTGGCCGTAGCCGCATCGACGGATGGGTTTTCTGGACGGATGCCAACAGTGAAAAAATAGCGGTTCTGATCGCATTGGCAGTACTCTGTTTTTGCGCCTATGCCTTGCTTAAATGGCTAGTTAAAAAAGCCATTGCCAGCCTTTCAGCTTCAATACTGCAGCACTTGAATAAAACTCGGCTAGTTGCCAACCATCGATTACTTGGTAAACGTGTACTGGGTGTTGTGTTAGGCGCCTTATCATCAGCAGTGATTGCCATACTGTTCTGTCTGATGATCGCTCTTCTACATCCTCTTCTAGCACTATTGGCTGTTTTATGTGTGCTCGGGTTGGTGATGGTGGTGGGCTTTTACTACCGCTTTGAAAGGGTGCAAAAAATCCAGGATACGCTTCAAGGCAATGTTCTCACAGTGATCAATATCAGTTTTGTACTGGGTTTTCTGATCATTGTGCTGGATTATCTTAATGGCACTATGCGGCCACTGTTGACGCTATTCATACTGCTGCTGGGGGTACGCCAATTAATGGCGGCGAGTGTCAATGGGCTAGTAAGCTTTTTGAGCATCATCAAGCGTTTTCAGCAGATTAACATGTTGCTTTTGCCGCGCTCTCAACAGATATCTCTCTTTTCAACCACGGATTTTGTTCAACGTTTTGAACAAAGGGCTCTCAAACAGTGGCTGTTACCGTGGCTGGTTGAGCGTAAGCACTGCAACAGCGACATTGATGTTTTACAGTGCCGCCTGATTCATGGGCGAGCTATAGCACAGGTATTGATTCGTGATACTGATGCCAGCGGTGTCCCATGTTATAAATTGCTCAAGTGTTATGTCTCAGCGCGAGAAAATGAAGCTCTGCATGAAACCGCGCTGCTGAACGAAGTAAATGGCCATTACCATGGTGTCATTCCCGCTGTGCCTATCTTGTTGGAGAGTGGTAGGTTGCCGTGGTGCTCTTTTGTATTGTTGGAGATAGGTGGCCAACTTCCTCAGTGGAAAAACTCAGAAGAACGAAAACCCTGGATGAGTGAGCTGCGTCAATGTCTGCTTCATGTGCCTTTGCCTAACCGGCTTATTGCGCAATACACAGCAACTTTTGCCTCTTTACCCGAGCGCATGAAGAAAATAGACGCTTCGCATTTTGGGTATTTGACGCAAGAGGATAAAGAAAGCTTTCAAATTGATCATTTTATGCGGTTATGGCCCCTTATGGTGGCTGAGGTGGAAAGGATTCCCAAGAGCCTGACGGTGCAAAATCCGAGTAGTGCACGCATGGCGAATATAGATGGTCATATGCTTCTGATGGACTGGTTTGGTTGGGTATACGACACGGTTGGGGCATTCTGGCCATTATCTGCAAAACTGCATGCCGAAGTGCTTGAAGTGATTGGCAACCAGTGGGAGGGTTCAAATACTCAGCCACGCTGGTTTGAATTTGATACCCCGGTCACTGCTGCGAACTACGTTGCATTGGCTGCACGCGCGCACGAATTTTGTCAGCGTTGTCATGCTAATAACGATTCTGGTGCACTCAATATGATGGCTGGTCTTATTAAAGCTTATGAGGCAGTCAATCATAGCCATTCTTTCTCTACCCTGCGGCGTGATATTGCCAGCTTGCACCATAGTGTAAATTAGGAGAAAGGGTAGCTCCTGTATCAGCTTCTTTGATCAGCTAGCGTTAGCGATTTCTGTTCTTTTGTTCGGTGAATTGGCTGTAAGTGCCCCCTGACACGACAGTTGCGAACCTCACCAACACACTCTTCCTATTATTTTGCCCGTATTGTCCACCGGTACAATATGCAACTGTCTTAATCAAGACTAGCCTTGTTCCAAAATGCCGCTAATAGCTATTTTTCACAGGGCTTGGCAAAGCGGCGACCTCTTTAATTAAACGGTGGGTGGAGAACAGCGCATGGCAACGGCGACGGTTACAGCGATTTCAGGTCAGGCATGGGCACGTGACGAAGACGGCAACTTGCGCGAACTGCGCATTGGCGACGTTCTTCAGGAGGGCGAAACGCTCATCACATCTGAGGATGGTCGTGTGGAGCTAGACTTTGCCGACGGAACAGGCGCTAACGTTGTCGAGGGTGGCCAAGAAGTTGCTGTTACGCCCGAGCTTGATGTTGACGCAATTGTAGCCACAGATGCCAGCGCCCAAGACGACGATCTTGAAGCGCTACTTGCCGCTCTTGACGATGAAGAAGGAGATCTCCTCGATCTTCTTGACGCGACTGCTGCCGGTGGTGGCGCCGGCGGCGGTGGTGGCGGTAGCGATTTCGTTCGCGTTGCACGTATTGCTGAAGAAACCGACCCATTAAGTTTCGAGGCTGCTGAAGGCGGTTTAGACTCCGCTGAGCTTGTTGAATTTGATGATGTTGCGTTGGCTGCCGACGCAGATGCAGACGCGGATGCCGATGCAGACGCGGATGCTGATGCTGACGCCGATGCGGATGCGGATGCAGACGCCGACGCTGATGCAGATGCTGACGCGGATGCTGATGCTGATGCTGACGCCGATGCCGATGCCGATGCGGATGCAGACGCCGACGCCGACGCTGATGCGGATGCCGACGCAGATGCCGATGCCGACGCTGATGCCGATGCCGATGCCGACGCTGATGCCGATGCCGATGCCGATGCCGATGCTGACGCGGATGCAGATGCCGACGCTGATGCAGACGCGGATGCCGATGCTGATGCGGATGCAGACGCCGATGCGGATGCTGACTCCGACGCTGATGCTGATGCTGATGCTGATGCTGACGCTGACGCCGATGCGGACGCGGATGCAGACGCCGACGCTGATGCCGATGCCGATGCGGATGCTGACGCCGATGCGGACGCTGATGCGGATGCCGATGCAGACGCAGACGCAGACGCTGATGCGGATGCTGACTCCGACGCTGATGCTGACGCCGATGCCGATGCCGATGCGGATGCAGACGCCGACGCTGATGCCGATGCGGATGCGGATGCTGACGCCGATGCGGACGCTGATGCGGACGCTGATGCGGACGCTGATGCCGATGCAGACGCAGATGCGGATGCTGACGCAGACGCTGATGCGGATGCTGACGCGGACGCGGATGCGGATGCGGATGCAGACGCCGATGCAGACGCCGATGCAGACGCAGATGCTGACGCGGATGCAGATGCTGACGCGGATGCAGACGCTGATGCAGACGCGGATGCTGACGCTGACGCGGATGCCGACGCTGATGCAGACGCAGATGCCGACGCTGATGCAGATGCAGATGCCGACGCTGACGCGGATGCCGATGCGGACGCTGATGCGGATGCAGACGCCGATGCAGACGCTGATGCCGACGCCGACGCCGACGCCGACGCCGACGCCGACGCCGACGCCGACGCCGACGCCGACGCCGACGCTGATGCAGATGCCGACGCTGATGCAGACGCTGACGCGGATGCCGACGCTGATGCAGATGCAGATGCAGATGCAGATGCCGACGCTGACGCGGATGCCGATGCTGACGCAGATGCCGATGCGGACGCAGATGCGGATGCAGACGCCGATGCAGACGCCGATGCAGACGCCGATGCAGACGCCGATGCAGACGCCGATGCAGACGCTGATGCCGACGCCGATGCAGACGCTGATGCAGATGCAGATGCAGATGCAGATGCAGATGCTGACGCGGATGCTGACGCAGACGCTGATGCCGATGCTGACGCTGACGCTGACGCGGATGCGGATGCGGATGCGGATGCGGATGCAGATGCCGACGCTGATGCAGACGCGGATGCGGATGCGGATTTAGAAGCCACTATCACCATCGACACCATCGCCGGTGACGACGTGATCAACGCTGCCGAGGCTGAGCAGAACTTCACAGCTGTCAGCGGCACGGTGAGCGGTGACGTGGTAGCGGGTGATCAAGTCACGTTGAGTGTAAATGGCAACAGCTACACCACTAGCGTGGTCGACGACGGTGCGGGCAACCTAGGCTACAGCACTACCGTGGCAACCGCTGACCTGATTGCCGACAACAGTGTGGAAGCGAGCGTGACCGCTACCGACGCGGCGGGTAACAGCCAGACCGCGACCGAAACACGTGACATCACGGTTGACACCGAGATCGCCGCGGGCATCACCATCGACACCATTGCCGATGACGATGTGATCAACGGCGAAGAAGCCGCTGAAACCAACACCACCATCACTGGCACGGTGAGCGGTGACGTGGCGGCGGGTGACCAGGTTACGTTGAGTGTTAATGGCAACAGCTACACCACTAACGTGGTCGATGACGGTGCAGGCAATCTGAGCTACAGCACTACCGTGGCAACCGCTGACCTGATCGCTGACAACAGCGTGGAAGCGAGCGTGACCGCCACCGACGCGGCGGGTAACAGCGAGACCGCCACCGCCACGCGTGACATCACGGCCGACACCGAGATCGCCGCGGGCATCACCATCGACACCATCGCCGGTGACGACGTGATCAACGCCGAAGAAGCCGCTGAAACCAACACCGCCATCACTGGCACGGTGAGCGGTGACGTAGTAGCGGGTGACCAAGTCACGCTGAGCGTGAACGGCAACAGCTACACCGGCGACGTGGTTGACGATGGCGCAGGCAACCTGGGCTACAGCATCGACGTGCTCACAGCCGACCTAATCGCTGACAACAGTGTGGAAGCGAGCGTGACCGCTACCGACGAGGCGGGTAACAGCGAGACCGCCACCGCCACGCGTGACATCACGGCCGACACCGAGATTGCCGCGGGTATCACTATCGACACCATCGCCGGTGACGACATGATCAACGCTGCCGAGGCTGAGCAAAACTTCACAGCTGTCAGCGGCACGGTGAGCGGTGACGTGGTAGCGGGTGATCAAGTCACGTTGAGTGTAAATGGCAACAACTACACTACTAGCGTGGTCGACGACGGTGCGGGCAACCTGAGCTACAGCACTACCGTGGCAACCGCCGACCTGATCGCCGACAGCAGTGTGGAAGCAAGCGTGACCGCCACCGACGCGGCGGGTAACAGCCAGACCGCGACCGAAACACGTGACATCACGGTCAACACCGACGCCTCCGCCACCATCACTATCGACACCATCGCCGGTGACGACGTGATCAACGGCGAAGAAGCCACCCAGACCATCAGCGTCACCGGCAGCGTGGGCGGCGACGCCAGCGAAGGCGACACCGTCACCCTGAGCGTGGGCGACGAGAGCTACAGCGGCCAAGTGGATGCCGACGGCAACTACGCCATCGACGTCCCGGGCAGTGTGCTGGCCGAGAACGACAGCATCAGCGCCGAAGTGACCGGCGAAGACGCCGCAGGCAATGGCTACAGTGCCGACACTGTGCGTGACTACGGCGTAGACACCGACGCCTCCGCCACCATCACCATCGACACCATCGCCGGTGACGACGTGATCAACGGCGAAGAAGCCACCCAGACCATCAGCGTCACCGGCAGCGTGGGCGGCGACGCCAGCGAAGGCGACACCGTCACCCTGAGCGTGGGCGACGAGAGCTACAGCGGCCAAGTGGATGCCGACGGCAACTACGCCATCGACGTCCCGGGCAGTGTGCTGGCCGAGAACGACAGCATCAGCGCCGAAGTGACCGGCGAAGACGCCGCAGGCAATGGCTACAGTGCCGACACTGCGCGTGACTACGGCGTAGACACCGACGCCTCCGCCACCATCACCATCGACACCATCGCCGGTGACGACGTGATCAACGGCGAAGAAGCCACCCAGACCATCAGCGTCACCGGCAGCGTGGGCGGCGACGCCAGCGAAGGCGACACCGTCACCCTGAGCGTGGGCGACGAGAGCTACAGCGGCCAAGTGGACGCCGACGGCACCTACGCCATCGACGTCCCGGGCAGTGTGCTGGCCGAGAACGACAGCATCAGCGCCGAAGTGACCGGCGAAGACGCCGCGGGCAATGGCTACAGTGCCGACACTGCGCGTGACTACGGCGTAGACACCGACGCCTCCGCCACCATCACCATCGACACCATCGCCGGTGACGACGTGATCAACGGCGAAGAAGCCACCCAGACCATCAGCGTCACCGGCAGCGTGGGCGGCGACGCCAGCGAAGGCGACACCGTCACCCTGAGCGTGGGCGACGAGAGCTACAGCGGCCAAGTGGATGCCGACGGCACCTACGCCATCGACGTCCCGGGCAGTGTGCTGGCCGAGAACGACAGCATCAGCGCCGAAGTGACCGGCGAAGACGCCGCAGGCAATGGCTACAGTGCCGACACTGCGCGTGACTACGGCGTAGACACCGACGCCTCCGCCACCATCACCATCGACACCATCGCCGGTGACGACGTGATCAACGGCGAAGAAGCCACCCAGACCATCAGCGTCACCGGCAGCGTGGGCGGCGACGCCAGCGAAGGCGACACCGTCACCCTGAGCGTGGGCGACGAGAGCTACAGCGGCCAAGTGGACGCCGACGGCACCTACGCCATCGACGTCCCGGGCAGTGTGCTGGCCGAGAACGACAGCATCAGCGCCGAAGTGACCGGCGAAGACGCCGCGGGCAATGGCTACAGTGCCGACACTGCGCGTGACTACGGCGTAGACACCGACGCCTCCGCCACCATCACCATCGACACCATCGCCGGTGACGACGTGATCAACGGCGAAGAAGCCACCCAGACCATCAGCGTCACCGGCAGCGTGGGCGGCGACGCCCAAGCCGGCGACACCGTCACCCTGAGCGTGGGCGACGAGAGCTACAGCGGCCAAGTGGACGCCGACGGCAACTACGCCATCGACGTCCCGGGCAGTGTGCTGGCCGAGAACGACAGCATCAGCGCCGAAGTGACCGGCGAAGACGCCGCAGGCAACACCTACAGCGCCGACACTGCGCGTGACTACGGCGTGGACACCGACGCCTCCGCCACCATCACCATCGACACCATCGCCGGTGACGACGTGATCAACGGCGAAGAAGCCACCCAGACCATCAGCGTCACCGGCAGCGTGGGCGGCGACGCCCAAGCCGGCGACACCGTCACCCTGAGCGTGGGCGACGAGAGCTACAGCGGCCAAGTGGACGCCGACGGCAACTACGCCATCGACGTCCCGGGCAGTGTGCTGGCCGAGAACGACAGCATCAGCGCCGAAGTGACCGGCGAAGACGCCGCGGGCAATGGCTACAGTGCCGACACTGCGCGTGACTACGGCGTAGACACCGACGCCTCCGCCACCATCACCATCGACACCATCGCCGGTGACGACGTGATCAACGGCGAAGAAGCCACCCAGACCATCAGCGTCACCGGCAGCGTGGGCGGCGACGCCCAAGCCGGCGACACCGTCACCCTGAGCGTGGGCGACGAGAGCTACAGCGGCCAAGTGGACGCCGACGGCAACTACGCCATCGACGTCCCGGGCAGTGTGCTGGCCGAGAACGACAGCATCAGCGCCGAAGTGACCGGCGAAGACGCCGCAGGCAACACCTACAGCGCCGACACTGCGCGTGACTACGGCGTGGACACCGACGCCTCCGCCACCATCACCATCGACACCATCGCCGGTGACGACGTGATCAACGGCGAAGAAGCCACCCAGACCATCAGCGTCACCGGCAGCGTGGGCGGCGACGCCCAAGCCGGCGACACCGTCACCCTGAGCGTGGGCGACGAGAGCTACAGCGGCCAAGTGGACGCCGACGGCAACTACGCCATCGACGTCCCGGGCAGTGTGCTGGCCGAGAACGACAGCATCAGCGCCGAAGTGACCGGCGAAGACGCCGCGGGCAATGGCTACAGTGCCGACACTGCGCGTGACTACGGCGTAGACACCGACGCCTCCGCCACCATCACCATCGACACCATCGCCGGTGACGACGTGATCAACGGCGAAGAAGCCACCCAGACCATCAGCGTCACCGGCAGCGTGGGCGGCGACGCCCAAGCCGGCGACACCGTCACCCTGAGCGTGGGCGACGAGAGCTACAGCGGCCAAGTGGACGCCGACGGCAACTACGCCATCGACGTCCCGGGCAGTGTGCTGGCCGAGAACGACAGCATCAGCGCCGAAGTGACCGGCGAAGACGCCGCGGGCAATGGCTACAGTGCCGACACTGCGCGTGACTACGGCGTAGACACCGACGCCTCCGCCACCATCACCATCGACACCATCGCCGGTGACGACGTGATCAACGGCGAAGAAGCCACCCAGACCATCAGCGTCACCGGCAGCGTGGGCGGCGACGCCAGCGAAGGCGACACCGTCACCCTGAGCGTGGGCGACGAGAGCTACAGCGGCCAAGTGGACGCCGACGGCAACTACGCCATCGACGTCCCGGGCAGTGTGCTGGCCGAGAACGACAGCATCAGCGCCGAAGTGACCGGCGAAGACGCCGCGGGCAATGGCTACAGTGCCGACACTGCGCGTGACTACGGCGTAGACACCGACGCCTCCGCCACCATCACCATCGACACCATCGCCGGTGACGACGTGATCAACGGCGAAGAAGCCACCCAGACCATCAGCGTCACCGGCAGCGTGGGCGGCGACGCCAGCGAAGGCGACACCGTCACCCTGAGCGTGGGCGACGAGAGCTACAGCGGCCAAGTGGATGCCGACGGCAACTACGCCATCGACGTCCCGGGCAGTGTGCTGGCCGAGAACGACAGCATCAGCGCCGAAGTGACCGGCGAAGACGCCGCAGGCAATGGCTACAGTGCCGACACTGCGCGTGACTACGGCGTAGACACCGACGCCTCCGCCACCATCACCATCGACACCATCGCCGGTGACGACGTGATCAACGGCGAAGAAGCCACCCAGACCATCAGCGTCACCGGCAGCGTGGGCGGCGACGCCAGCGAAGGCGACACCGTCACCCTGAGCGTGGGCGACGAGAGCTACAGCGGCCAAGTGGACGCCGACGGCACCTACGCCATCGACGTCCCGGGCAGTGTGCTGGCCGAGAACGACAGCATCAGCGCCGAAGTGACCGGCGAAGACGCCGCAGGCAACACCTACAGCGCCGACACTGCGCGTGACTACGGCGTGGACACCGACGCCTCCGCCACCATCACCATCGACACCATCGCCGGTGACGACGTGATCAACGGCGAAGAAGCCACCCAGACCATCAGCGTCACCGGCAGCGTGGGCGGCGACGCCAGCGAAGGCGACACCGTCACCCTGAGCGTGGGCGACGAGAGCTACAGCGGCCAAGTGGATGCCGACGGCACCTACGCCATCGACGTCCCGGGCAGTGTGCTGGCCGAGAACGACAGCATCAGCGCCGAAGTGACCGGCGAAGACGCCGCAGGCAATGGCTACAGTGCCGACACTGCGCGTGACTACGGCGTAGACACCGACGCCTCCGCCACCATCACCATCGACACCATCGCCGGTGACGACGTGATCAACGGCGAAGAAGCCACCCAGACCATCAGCGTCACCGGCAGCGTGGGCGGCGACGCCAGCGAAGGCGACACCGTCACCCTGAGCGTGGGCGACGAGAGCTACAGCGGCCAAGTGGACGCCGACGGCACCTACGCCATCGACGTCCCGGGCAGTGTGCTGGCCGAGAACGACAGCATCAGCGCCGAAGTGACCGGCGAAGACGCCGCGGGCAATGGCTACAGTGCCGACACTGCGCGTGACTACGGCGTAGACACCGACGCCTCCGCCACCATCACCATCGACACCATCGCCGGTGACGACGTGATCAACGGCGAAGAAGCCACCCAGACCATCAGCGTCACCGGCAGCGTGGGCGGCGACGCCCAAGCCGGCGACACCGTCACCCTGAGCGTGGGCGACGAGAGCTACAGCGGCCAAGTGGACGCCGACGGCAACTACGCCATCGACGTCCCGGGCAGTGTGCTGGCCGAGAACGACAGCATCAGCGCCGAAGTGACCGGCGAAGACGCCGCAGGCAACACCTACAGCGCCGACACTGCGCGTGACTACGGCGTGGACACCGACGCCTCCGCCACCATCACCATCGACACCATCGCCGGTGACGACGTGATCAACGGCGAAGAAGCCACCCAGACCATCAGCGTCACCGGCAGCGTGGGCGGCGACGCCAGCGAAGGCGACACCGTCACCCTGAGCGTGGGCGACGAGAGCTACAGCGGCCAAGTGGACGCCGACGGCACCTACGCCATCGACGTCCCGGGCAGTGTGCTGGCCGAGAACGACAGCATCAGCGCCGAAGTGACCGGCGAAGACGCCGCGGGCAATGGCTACAGTGCCGACACTGCGCGTGACTACGGCGTAGACACCGACGCCTCCGCCACCATCACCATCGACACCATCGCCGGTGACGACGTGATCAACGGCGAAGAAGCCACCCAGACCATCAGCGTCACCGGCAGCGTGGGCGGCGACGCCCAAGCCGGCGACACCGTCACCCTGAGCGTGGGCGACGAGAGCTACAGCGGCCAAGTGGACGCCGACGGCAACTACGCCATCGACGTCCCGGGCAGTGTGCTGGCCGAGAACGACAGCATCAGCGCCGAAGTGACCGGCGAAGACGCCGCAGGCAACACCTACAGCGCCGACACTGCGCGTGACTACGGCGTGGACACCGACGCCTCCGCCACCATCACCATCGACACCATCGCCGGTGACGACGTGATCAACGGCGAAGAAGCCACCCAGACCATCAGCGTCACCGGCAGCGTGGGCGGCGACGCCCAAGCCGGCGACACCGTCACCCTGAGCGTGGGCGACGAGAGCTACAGCGGCCAAGTGGACGCCGACGGCAACTACGCCATCGACGTCCCGGGCAGTGTGCTGGCCGAGAACGACAGCATCAGCGCCGAAGTGACCGGCGAAGACGCCGCGGGCAATGGCTACAGTGCCGACACTGCGCGTGACTACGGCGTAGACACCGACGCCTCCGCCACCATCACCATCGACACCATCGCCGGTGACGACGTGATCAACGGCGAAGAAGCCACCCAGACCATCAGCGTCACCGGCAGCGTGGGCGGCGACGCCCAAGCCGGCGACACCGTCACCCTGAGCGTGGGCGACGAGAGCTACAGCGGCCAAGTGGACGCCGACGGCAACTACGCCATCGACGTCCCGGGCAGTGTGCTGGCCGAGAACGACAGCATCAGCGCCGAAGTGACCGGCGAAGACGCCGCGGGCAATGGCTACAGTGCCGAGGCCGACCGTGAGTATGCGATAGATGCAGCCCCAGAGACTGCGGATGGACAAGTAACAGGTGAGGAAGACACTGCTTTAATATTGAAATGGAGTGACTTTAATATCACTGACGATTCACCTGCTGATGAACAGGGAATTGTGATTACCAATTTGCCAGCCTCTGGAACATTGGAGTTCCAAGATACCGATGGGCAGTGGCAGATTGTGGCTGAAGATGCAAGTTTCTCCAGAGCAGAAATAGATGCTGGGCAACTGCGCTTTATGCCAGACACTAATGAGTCGGGCTTCGACAGTTATGGCGGTGAAGGGGTAGGGAACCAGGAAGCTGACTATGCTCAGTTGCAGTTCCTGCCCACTGATGCCCTCAATGAAGGGGCTGAAGCTACCCTCACAATTGACATCAGGCCGGTGGCCGATGCGCCCGCTATCTCAGTGTCGCTGGGTGACACACTAGAGTCTGTACGTGCCTCAGTCATTACGGTTGAGCATAACGGCTCTACTATCACTATTGAGGGCTCTGACATCAGTGCTGAAGGAATCAGTGGTGAGGTTATCAAACCACCGTTTAGTGACGGCAATCTAAATCCTGGTAGTGCCAATAATACTAGCGGTGTGGATGTCATTGCGCTTACCGGTGACTTCGATAAGCTGGTGAATGGCAGCCAGGCAGTCAATTCGATCAATGGTGATGACAAAGACTATGTCTACTTAAACAAGCCATTGACAAGCTATGCCGTTAATCTGGGCGAGCAGCATCAAAACTCAGGCTATGACGGTACTATCACCGATTTGGCAACGGGCGTGACTATTAGTGTTAATAACATTCGTGGGGTCATATATGGCGATGGCTCAACTATGTTGCCCTCTGATGCGACTACCACTATTACCCAAACCGGCTATGACATTATCGAAGTCGAGCTCTCTACGCTATTAGCGGATGAGGACGGTAGCGAGGTACTTTCAGATATTGTTTTGACGAACATCCCCGCAGGCGTGGAGCTGACTGGTGAGGGCGTAGTTAGCCAGTCGGATGGCAGTTGGCTGGTGACTAATCCTACAGGGGATAGCATCGAACAGTTGATGTTGACGATGAAAGTGCCTGTGAGTGCCGGAGCGTTTGATATCACGGCTACGGTAACTTCTAGCGAGATATACGAAGATGCCGCTGGAGACCAGCAAGTCATAGATAGTGAAACAAGCACTGATACCACCGCAGTGGAGCAATATAATATCGTGGTGGGTTCACCCGGCGGAGACTCTATTGGAGGTAGCAGTGCGAATGACATCATTATTGGTGATGTTGCTGGTCTCCAGTTGGTGCCAGGTGAAAACTATAACCTGGCATTCATGATGGATACATCGGGCAGTATGTCGAATGCCGATATTGCCAATGCTAAGGCATCTCTGACCGAGGTGTTCAATACTCTTAAAGAGAGTGTAGGTGAGGATAATGCCGGCACTGTAAATATCTTCTTGGTAGAGTTTGATACTCAGGCAGGCAGCAATGTCAGTGTTGATCTGTCGGATCCACAAGCGCTGTCGAAACTGCAGACAGTGTTAGATGGATTCCAGAAAGGTGGCGGTACCAACTACGAAGACGTTTTTAAGACGACGGCCAACTGGTTCAATACAGATTCTGTCCAAGCCAATTCTGGTACTAACCTGACTTACTTTATTACCGACGGTTTGCCAACGTATTATCAGGGCAATGAACAGGAGAGTGTAGTTATAGGCTCCAAAGGAGGTAGCCGCTGGAATCTTACAGTCGACGATATTGACTATGTCCCAGGTCAAGCCTACTCGATGAATATTGATGGACATGTTCGTGAAGTTATTGACTCAAGCGGAAACGTAAATCAGTGGACTCATAGCTCTGGCTGTGGCGGAGGAAGTTGGAGTAGCAGTGTTATCGGTCAAATAAGGCCCGATGGAGATGGCGCATACGAGATTTCTGCGCTTGCTGGTGATGGTAGAAGCACCACGAATACGGTTGTCCAGAACTCGTCGGAAGCGTTTGAACTATTAGACGGTATGTCGTCGGTTAATTCAATTGGCTTGGGCAGCAGCTTGAATGAAAGCAGCCTCCAGGCTTATGACTCCGATGGCATTGTCCAATCGAATATCGACCCTGAACAACTTGCTGATGCTATTCTTGGCGAAAATGTCCAATTGCTGTCCGGCGACGACACAGTATCCGGGGGTGAGGGCAATGATATCCTGTTTGGAGATCAGGTGACCTTTGCAGGTATTGAAGGTAATGGCTTACCATCCATAAAGTCTTACATTGCCGGGCAGTTGGGTATCGCAGATCCTAACCAAGTTTCTGCCGAGCAAATTCATCAGTACATCACTGACAATCATGAAGAGTTTAATAACTCTATGGAGACAAGCGGTAATGATATCCTCATCGGCGGTGATGGCGATGACATTCTATTTGGACAAGGTGGCAATGATACTCTGATTGGGGGGTCTGGTGACGATATGATGTATGGTGGTACCGGTGCCAATACATTTATGTGGGAGTCTGGGGATCAAAACCAGGATGCAGAGCAAGCTCCTGCTATAGACCAGATAACCGGGTTTAATATGGGTAAATTTGGAGCCGATTCAGAGTCTGATCGCTTGGACATCGCAGACCTTCTGCAGGGAGAAAATGCAGATAACCTAGATCAGTATATAATGGCTGAACAGCAGGGAGATGATGCGGTATTGCATGTTAAATCTGATGGAGGCTTAGCATCAGATGGCAGTAATGCTGATCAACGTATCGTCTTGAAGGGCGTGGAAATTCCGCAGGGTGGTAGCTCTTCCGACTTTATCCAAAGCATGCTGGATGATGGTCAACTTAAAATCGATCAGTAATTAGTACTGTTTGGCAATAAAAAATGCCCCGCACGCTATGTGTGGGGCTTTTTTCAATTGTGAGGGGGGAATATGTATTTTGATGAGATACAGCTTTTACGTTGGATGAAAGGTGATAAATTAGCCGTTGAATATATAGAAATTATTTGTGATGTTGCTCATAAATGGGATGACTTGATTGATAAGGATAAAGTGCTTAGCGACGACGATATTAATAAGCTTTTTTTTGATATATTGATTAAACTTCCAAGGAATACTTTTTATCGTAAGAATTTTGAACACATGAATTCAGTGTTGATGAATGCTATCTCTAACTGGCAAGTTGCAACCCAGTTGGAAAGGGAGGGGGGAGACTACGAAACGAGCATAGCATTTATACTGCGCTCCTCCTATGTAGATCTAATTACGCAAGCTGCTTTGATATGTGGTGGAAATAAATGGGCATGCCAAGTGGGAAAAGAAGTAAGAAAGATTACCCATAATGAAACCTATGAGGGCTATCTTAAAAATCTAGCAACTGAAAAAAATGCTCGTTTAGCGAAAAAATAAAGAATCGAACCTATTCTCATTAGTAGCCAGTGAACCTGCATGGGAGTGATCTATGCTCTACACCAAACGTAATACATCCGGCGAGATCCTGATGCTCAGCAAAGAGCCAACGTCAGAGTGCAACGAAACGATTGATCCTGATTCACCTGAGGTACTGGCTTTCCTTGCTGATCAGCCAGGATCCTCAGCACACTTTATAGCGTCTGACTTAGCGTTTGTGAGGGTGGTAGAAGATATTCTTGAGGTGTTACTAAACAAGGGAGTCATCACTTTCACTGACCTTCCGGAAGCTGCACAGGCGAAAGTGATGGAGCGTAAGTCCTTGCGTGTTAAAAATGATGTAGGTTTGCTAAGCGACGACGACACTATCTAGTCGTCGTCGATTGCGTTTATGCGTTAAAGGCGTACGCCTGGTCCGGTGGCTCCATCGACACCCACGCGGAACAGGCAGGCTATTTCCTCATCGTCTGCAACGCCTTCCCCTATCACCTGAATGCCCAATGAATGGCAGAGCGTAGCCATGCCGCGGACAATGGTTTGCTGCTCATTTGAAGCATGCAGTTGGTGAATAAGACTGCTATCCATTTTTAAGTAAGCAAGACCCACATCGTGTAAATCTGCAAGTTTGGTGAATTCTGCCCCCACATGCTCTATACCAAACGTGCAACCAAGGGGCCGTAAGGCGGTACAAAGCCCCCGTAAGCTACCAATCGCGTGCGTGCTAAGCGTGGCGGGCACTTCAAAGCAGAGCTGCTTGGCCAATAGTGGGTGCGCTGCCAACAGAGTCCGTAGCTCGTTAACGAACTGTGTATTAGTGATCGATGCCGCAGAGAGGTTAATGCCTACCGGCTTTAGATCATCTTCTAGATTAGCGAGCGCTTTTTTGACCACGGCTAAATCAAGTGCAGGCTCCATCTCAAAGCGGGTGATCCAGGGAATAAAGACTCCGGCGGTTTGCCACTCCCCACCTAGCAGTAAGCGAGCCGGGCATTCGTAATGGATGATGTCTCCGTGAGCGTCTACTACCGGGAAGTACGCTAACTCAGGGCCAACCAGGATTGCTGCTTCCAGTGCATTTCGCCATTCGGCATGGCTGCTGTAGAGTGAAATACGCTTGCGCTGACGCACGACTACCTGTTCAAAGGACGTTAGGCTTTCGGCTTGTGCCAAAGCGTCATCCAGGGTGGCTAACAGTGTGCCGCGATCATCATGTGGAGCATAAGGAACAATCGCCGTTGGTAGATAAATCTCCACGTCGGGCTGCGTGGCGGCTACCTCGGCTAACGCTGCCATCACCTGAATTCGAAGCTCCTCTACATCATCCATAAGCGGCAGCATAAAGATAAAATCGCTGCCGTTAAGGCGGCCTACCATTGGTTCTGCCGACGCGCTGTCCAATTGCCCCAACTGGGTAACCAGCGTATTTAATAGTTGGTCTGTGGCAGCGTAGCCGAGCTGCTCATTGAGTGACTCTAATGCCTGTACGCGAACCATGATCAACATGCCCGTCGCGCGGGCATCTTCACTGCCCAATTGAGACGAAAGCTTACCCATAAACACGTCGCGATTCAGCGCACCGGTGACTCGGTCATGCTGTAAATGGCGGCGTAACTCGTCCAGCTTATGGCTTTCATGACTGAGCATCTGATGGACATTGGCAGAAAGCACGTTCATTGCTTGAGTGACTTGGCGTAACTCCAGCGTGCGTGGCTCCTTAATAGTGGTAAATCGCCGCGCACTGATATCTTGCGCCTGAGTGACGACGCGGGAAAGGGGGTGCTTAATACCACGAACGATCACGGTAGCAATCGCTAAACTAATTACTCCGGCAAGTAAAAACCAAGCAGCGAGTTCCAGCATGCTGCGCCATAAAGAAGCGTAGGCAAAACTGTGTTGGCTCTCAAGCTCCAACGTACCGTACTGTCGCCAGCCATCTTGAATCGTCGCGGTGCCGTTGGGCACATCAAACTCAATAAGCTGACGAAACCAGGCGGGCACATCGCCACTATACTCTTCGGCGGAGCGTTCAATAAGTACGCTATCGTCCGTATCGCGCAGGGTGATTCGGCGGTAGTAGCCGGTGTCAAATTGAGCTGCGATTAACAGTTCGAGGGTGACAAGGTCTTTATCGAGCTGGCTCATTGAAAGCGCCAGAGCGGTAGCATTGTCAGCGTTCTTAATGCGCACTTCCTGTTCGATATAATCGCGGCTAGTGGTAATACTAATGGCAAGACTACCAATGAACGACAGCAGCAGCAGGGCGATAATGGCAATCCAAAGTTGTTTGATAAGTGACATCGTGCCAATTCCTCTTAAATGAAACCCTGGGTTTGCATACGTTCAATGACGCTGCGCCAGCGTGATAGCCGAGCCAATGGGTCTGCGCGGGATTCAGAAGAACCACCTGCCCAAAGTCCATCGCTATTAAAACTAAACAGTGGGTCGAGATCAGTACGCTGAGAGGCAGGGGTGATAGACGGTACAATATTGTCTAGCACCAACGGTTCTGCATCTGGGGTCGAGTAATAGCCTAGCACCATGTGGGCTTGGGTAATTTGACTACGCCCAATGCGCGCACGGACATAAATCATGCGTAGGTACTGACTAGTAATGCCTAATTGTTTAAGGGTAATGTACTTGGCAATGGAGTAATCCTCGCAATCTCCCTGGCCTTTACCCATTGCTTCCAAAGGCGTAGCCCAATAATCCTCTTGCCCCCACACCTGGATATCGTCAATCCACCGGATGCGGCGATTAAAGAAGTCATTAACCCCACGCAGCTTGGCTTGAACGTCTTGGTTTTGTAGCTGTTGAAGCAGGTTAAACCACTCCTCTAATACGGACAAACCAGCCTGCCCATACTGTTGCTGCATGCTTTGGCGTAGGCGTTGTGGATCAAACGCTGCGGCAGGCGTTGGATGAATGCCAAGACCTGCGCCTAACCAAAGCGCGCCGACTGTTGCTAAGAACTGTCGACGCGAGAATGTAGGAGTGTGATGCGAGGATGCAGGCATGAGTCGCCGTTAGTAACCGCCAAATAGGGCTTAAGATTACAAGCTGACGAGTGGAAGTGCTACACCTCTCAGTCAAAAGGCTGAGGTTATTGAACCGCTGCCTGATGCGTGGTTTCTAATAGGGGTTCAATTAGCGGCTCAAGTTCGGGCCATACATTGTCGAGGATAATCGGCTGAGCATCGGCGGTAGGGTGAATGCCATCGCTCTGCATTAACGCCTCGTTCAGGGCGATATCCTCCAATAAAAAAGGCACTAGGGAAACGTCATACTCTTCCGCCAGCGAGTGGAAAACCCCGGTGAAGGCGTCTCGGTACGCTTGGCCATAGTTAGGCGGGATATCGATCCCCAGTAGCAGCACCTGAGCACCAGCGTCTTGGCTCTGCTCAATCATACTGGCTAGGTTTGCCTGCATTTGATTGGGTGATAAGCCGCGTAGACCATCGTTGCCGCCCAGCTCAATGAGAACAATATCCGGCTCCCGCTGTCCGAGAAGGTCAGTGAATCTCTGTAATCCTCCAGACGTCGTTTCACCACTAATGCTGGCGTTAATGACTTGGGCATCATCTCCCAAGCGTTCTTCCAGTAGGTTCACCCAGCCCTCATCACGCTCTATGCCGTAAGCGGCGCTTAAGCTATCACCCATCACCAGCAGGATGGGGCCCGGGTTTGTGTCTGCGTTGACAGGCTCTGCGTTGATAGACGATGAGGCAAAGGTGACTATCAGCAGCACCAGCCATCCGGTTACCATGCGGTTCAGTCCATGCCATGCCATAGGGATGCCACGCTTCATGTCTTATTCCTCAAGTTCAAACTCTTCAAGTTCAAGCTCCTCAGATAAAGCTGCCAATGCTGCTACGGATATATCCATGTCGAGCGAGGCATCCCAAGGTGAGCGCCAAGCTACTACCGACAACCAAGCGGTAGCCGATGTTCCCCGCGGCACTGTTAGGCAAGCCGTGCTGCACGCTGACAAGCTTTCTAAAAAAGTCACCAGCGGTGAACGCTCGCTCACCATCTTACACGACCTGTCGCTGAGCGTAGCGGCGGGAGAGAGCGTAGCGATTCTGGGTAAGAGCGGTGCGGGTAAATCAACGCTTTTGGGGCTATTAGCGGGTCTTGATACGCCAAGCGACGGTGAACTAACGCTGTTTGGACACGCATTAAGCCGTTTGGATGAAGATGGTCGAGCAGCGCTGCGTGCCGGACGAGTAGGCTTTGTGTTCCAGAACTTTCAATTGCTGCCCACTTTGAGCGCGCTTGAAAACGTCATGTTGCCCCTTGAATTATCGCCCCGCGCCGGAGAGACGCAAACCGCTGCTCAGTGGTTGGAGCGTGTTGGGCTTGGTGAGCGAGTGAACCACTTACCCAAACAGCTTTCCGGCGGCGAGCAGCAGCGCGTTGCCGTGGCGCGTGCTTTCGTGACCGACCCCGAGCTGGTATTTGCTGATGAGCCCACCGGCAACCTGGATCCGGATACCGGTGGGCAAGTCATAGATCTGCTCTTCCAGCTCAACCATGAGGCGGGCACTACGCTTATTCTGGTTACTCACGACCACGCTTTGGCGCGGCGCTGCGATCGCTGCTTGCGGTTAGATCATGGCAAGTTAGAAGCCGTACTTGAAAACATCGTACCAACTGCCGCTTCGATTGATGAGGGCGCGCAATGAGTGATGTGAATTGGCGTTTGGCGATGCGCAGCCTCAAGCGGGATCTGCGCGCAGCTGATGTGCGTGCGCTATTTATTGCCCTGGTATTGGCTGTCGCGGCCTCCACCATGATTGCGTTTTTTCTTGATCGGTTAGAGCGCGGTCTGGAGCGCCAGGCAGGGCAGATGCTGGGCGGTGACCTGGTGCTAGAGCAGCGTGATCCTTTTTCCGAGGAGCTGAGAGAGCGCTTGGAAAACGCTGGTTTTGTGCTTAGCGACCAAGTGGACTTGGTGTCGATGATTAGCCGCGAGGGGCGCTTTCAGCCTGCCAGCTTAAAAGCCGTGGATGAAGTCTACCCTCACTACGGTGTCTCCTACGTGGACTTTGGCAATGGCACCGAGCAAACTGCTTCTGGTCCGCCGCCAGGGGAGGCGTGGGCGGATCCACGCTTGATGGAACTGGTCGAAATCGAGCTGGGTGATCGAGTACAGGTGGGGCAAACTGAACTGGCCGTAACGGGGATCATCGAGCGCGAAGCGGATCAGTCCGGTGGTTTTGGTAGTTTTAACCCGCGCTTGATGCTCAATACGGCAGATGTCGAGGCAACGGGCCTGGTTCAAGAGGGCTCACGGATTGAGTTTGAAATTCTAGCCGCAGGCCCGCCGGAGGCGCTCGATCAAGTACAAGGCTTACTTGCTGAGCTACGCCGCAATGGGGTAGAGGTGCGGGATGTTCGCGTTGACCGTCCCCAGCTTGGCAATGCGTTACAGCGGGCAGAAAGCTACCTGGGGCTAGCCGGGTTAGCGGGGGTATTGCTGGCGGGTGTGGCCGTGGCAATGTCTACCCGGCGTTATGTCGAGCGCCATTTGGATACCGCTGCGCTACTGCGCTGTTTTGGTGCCAGCCAGCGTCAGTTAGTGACGATTTTCACCCTTCAGTTACTCGGTTTGGCACTGGTCGCGGCAGTCATTGGAGCGCTGCTTGGCCTTCTTGGCCAAGCGGTGCTGATTTGGCTATTGGTGAGTTTTCTACCCATGACACTTCCGCCACCGGGGCTGATGCCACTAGGGTTGGGGGTCTTCACCGCGCTTGCCGTGCTGGTTGGGTTTGCCGGGCCAACGCTGTTGCGTATCAAGCAAGTCAGCGCACTAAAAGTACTGCGTCGTGAGCTAGATCCACTGCCGCCATCGGCCTGGCTGGTCGTTGGCGTAGCGAGCATCGTGTTTGGTGGGTTGCTTTGGCTCTACTCGGGTAGCCTGCCACTGGCGATTGGATTATTGATCGGTGGTGCGCTGCTGCTTGGTGTGCTTTGGATAATTAGTGCCTTATTACTTAGCGGCTTACTGCGTGTTGTGCAGCGGTTCTCAGGGCGCAGTGAGTGGTCACAGGCACTTCGCTTAGGCGGCCGTCAATTGGCACGGCGTCGCCAAGCGGGCCTAGGTCAGTTGCTGGCCTTCTCGGTGACCTTCTTTGCCATGGCGATGATTGTCTTGGTGCGTGGCGATTTGCTAAGCACCTGGCAGGATCAACTGCCTGAAAATACGCCTAACTACTTTGCCATCAATATTCAGCCTTCCGAGCGTGACCCTTTTGAAGCGGCGGTTTCACCACGGGTGGAAACCCAAAGCACCCTCTACCCGATGGTGCGTGGGCGAGTGATAGCGATCAATGATCAGCCACCCAGAGAGGCCGTGCCGCCGGATGCCCGTGGCGACAACTCACTGCGCCGTGAGCTCAACCTTACTTGGCAATCTGAAGTGCCAGAAGGCAACCAAGTGGTGGCTGGTGAGTGGTTCACGCCAGCGCAGCTGGGTAGCAACTCAGGCAGTGAGAGCAGCGATGAAAGCCAAGGCTGGATGAGTGCCGTGGAGGCAACACCACAGTCGGGGCCTGTGCCCATTTCAATGGAGGATGGGCTCGCCGAAAGGCTTGGGCTAAGCATTGGTGATGAGATGACCTTCTCGGTGGGTAGCGACGAGATCACTACCCAAATTACCAGCCTGCGCAGTCTGAATTGGGATAGCTTCCAGCCTAATTTCTTCGTTATTTTCCCGCCGGGCGTGCTGGAGCAGTTTGGCCATAGTTACATCACCGCTTTTCACCTGCCAGACGCGGAACAGGGACTGATTCGTGAGCTGATCACCGACTTCCCTGGCGTCTCGTTGCTTAATGTGGACGCGATTTTAGGTCAGGTGCGGGATGTGCTTGCCCAGGTCACCCGGGCAGTGGAGTTGGTGCTCGCCTTGGTGCTACTGGCAGGGATTAGCGTGCTGTATGCCGCGCTGACCGCAAGCCGCCCGGTGCGTGCCCATGAAAGCGGCCTACTGCGCGTATTTGGCGCAGGCAGCAGAATGATTTCACGGGTACAGGGGGCCGAGTACGCGCTGTTGGGTTTTGCCAGTGGTTTGATGGGCGCAATACTTGCGGAGCTAACCTCGGCCGTACTGTATATTTACCTGCTGGATCTCACCCCGCGTTTGCATCTGGGACTATGGGTTTTCCTTCCCGTTGGCGGGGCGCTATTGATCGGTGTCATTGGGCATGCGCTTTCGCGGGGGTTGCGTCGCCAAGCGCCGGCAGCCAGCCTCGGCCTACTGGGTGAAGCTTAATCCGGTGAGGATTTGACGACTCATGAATCAGCGGGCCAGCCAAAAACCGACGACGTTGGCGCTGATGACAGCAACAAAAAAGACCAGATTACGGGCGCGGGTATCACGACGTGGTTTCATAACGGCACCAATGCAGTGTTAAGTACTATGTTAAGTACAATGTTGAAGTAAAATATTCCTAGCATGGTAACGTTTGTCGCCTACGCCGTCATCTTGCTGACCCTGTGACGCGGCCGTTTGTTTAGGATTATTAGGAAACCTCTGATTAACTATTGCGCTCGACCATACGGCGTTAAAAATCGCCTCAAAATGCTCATTTACAACCCGTAAACTCCGCTTTTTCGTTGATTTTTGCCTTGTCTGGCCTTCGCTCATTACGTTAATCAGAGGCTCCTTAGCTGTTTACTCAGGACTGTTACTTTATGCCCCAAATCACCCCGGCAGCGCTCTCTGTTGCGCCAAAGCCGCTTTCGCTTGCCCAAGGTCGCTTAGCGGCGCTGAGCTGGGGGCGTGCTGACGCCCCAACCTGGTTAGCCTTACACGGCTGGTTGGATAATGCGGCCAGCTTTACCCGATTAGCCCCGCTGTTGGTAGAGGCGTTGGATATTCGTATTGTGGCGCTGGATTTTCGCGGCCATGGTCATTCGGCACACGCGCCACAGGGCGGTGACTATGCCTTATGCGACTATGCCCTTTGGGACTATTGCCATGACGTGTTGGATGCCATGGAGTCCTTGGGGCTGGAGCAAACCAGCTTACTGGCCCATTCCATGGGGGCGGCAGTGGCCTGCTTGCTCGCCGCTTCGTTACCCGAACGCGTCGAGCGGCTAACGCTGATTGATGGACTTGGAGCGCTCAATACGCCCATTGAAGAGACCGCCAACCAGCTGCGTAAGGGGCTTACAGCCTACCGTCGGCCGCTGTCACGAGCGCCGCGTTACCCCGATATCGAGAGTGCCGTTGCTGCGCGTGTTGCAGGCGGGGTCACGCCGCTGGATAGCATCACGGCAACGCCGCTAGTAGAGCGTAACACCCAGCCTACTGCTGATGGTCATGTGCAAATGCGCACCGACAGCCGGTTACTGAAGCCGTCCCTGGTGCGCTTTACCCCTCAGCAAGTGCTATCGCTACTGGCGGAAATTAACGTTCCGCTGCTATTGATAGAAGGCGAGCAGGGAATTTTAGGCGAGCGCCAATGGGCTCAAGAGGCACGGCAAGCGGTCAAAGGATTAACCCGCAAGGTGCTCAAGGGAGGCCATCATTTACACTTGGAGCCTAGAGCAGTGGCGCAAGTTGCCTCGGTTATCGGCGCTCACTGGGGTAACACCGGTGCCGTTTAAGGGAGGGAAAGCAGCATGAATGAATTGGCTCACGTGAGCAGTGGCAATAAAGTCGCTCTGGTATTGGGCAGCGGTGGCGCCCGTGGCTACGCGCATATCGGCGTGATCGAAGCGCTGGAGGCGCGGGGGTTCGAAATTATTGCCGTATCGGGGTGTTCAATGGGCGCAGTGATTGGCGGTATTTATGCCGCGGGTAAGCTGCCTGAATACCGTGACTGGGTGTGTCAACTCGACTACCTTGATGTGCTCAAACTGGTGGACGTGACCTGGAGCTCGATGGGGGCGATGCGTGCTAGCAAGGTCATGAGCAAACTGGAAGCACTGGTCGGCGATATTCTGATTGAAGACCTAGCGATCCCTGTCACCACGGTAGCGACAGACCTGGTGCGGCAACGGGAAGTGTGGTTTCAAAGTGGCCCTTTGCTGCAGGCGATTCGTGCCTCAATGGCCGTGCCGGGTGTTATAACCCCTGTTCATCTGGGCGAGCAGGTGCTGGTGGATGGCGGGCTGCTCAACCCGTTGCCGATTATGCCTATGGTAGCCGCGCACCAAGCAGACTTTGTGGTAGCGGTTAATGTGACTGCCCATAGCCCGTTGCCGGTGACCTTGGATGAGTTACTGCCTAAAGAGGAGGAAAAAGCCGATAGCCGCACCCAAAGCGAGATCGACCGCGATCAACGCATGAGCAGTTGGATAGGCGATGTACGCGCAGCTACCCAAAAACTGTGGGCAGGGCTGGGTGCCAATGGTGATGGCGCAAACGGGGAGAGCGACGACAAAGAGCTAGAAGAAACCACTGAAGCGCGCGGCAAGCGCGAGTGGAGCAAGCTCGATATGATTTTGGAGTCATTCGATATTACCCAGGCGGCGTTGGCCAAGTACAAAGTGGCAGGGTATCCACCCGATGTGCTGATCGAAATCCCCAAAACGGTGTGTAGTACTTACGAATTTTACCGGGGCCGAGATTTGATTCGCCTTGGTCGCCACTTGGCAGATGAAGCGCTGGAACGCCGGATGCCCAGTATCGCTTCCGATGCTACCGAGTAACGGCTACTGACCCCGCTTGCGCAGTAGGATGTACACTGCCCCTGTGCCACCATCGAGATCGATGGCCGAGCAGAACGCCAACACCCCCGGCCACTCCCGTAGCCAGGTATTGGTATGGCTTTTGAGTACAGGAAAATCAGAGGTGGTGCCCCACGCTTTGCCATGCACCACCAGCACACAGCGCAGACCTTGCCCCGCTGAATCACGCAGAAAACTCTCCAACTCCGTGCGGGCCTCCTCCAGCGTATAGCCATGCAGATCAAGCCCCGCCTGCCATGCGGTTTGGCCGCGCTTTAGCTGGCTAAACGTGCGCCATGGTAAGTCGGGCACGCTGAACTCGAGGTACTCTGAGGGGCGCACGGCTTCCACCCGGCCATCCGAAGTGCGCCCGCTGGATTGAGGGGCGCTGCTCTCAACCGCCGCGTTGCGCCGTGCTTCATGGGCCTTAACGTCGCGCTTGGGTTTGCCTGGGTCGGCCTGATTGGTGGCGATAGGGCGTACCCCCGCCGCCTTCAAGGCGTCGCGGAAGGCACTGATATCGTCATCATTCGGCAGGTGGCGGTGTCGCGTCATGTCAGGCTCGGGTGGTAGAAAAATGGGGGTAGCACGGGTGAATCAGTTAAAGAAGCACAGTATAGCGGGCTGAGCGTTGCTGTGAACCGGGCGGCGTGAAAGGTACAATCTTTTATTCGTCATATGGCTCAGGTTCTATTGCCTGCAGTCATGATTATCGTTAACCAGGAGCCGCTGTGACCACGCATCTAAATGTTGAGCATTCTCACTCAACCCTTTCCCTGTCGGAGTCGTTGCTGGTGAGCCAGCTCTTTACGCTGCGCGACTACCTGCGCTGGGTCTCCAGCGAGTTTTATCTGGCGGGCCTGCACTATGGCCATGGTACCGATTCTGCCTGGGATGAGGCGGTGGCACTCTGCTTGGGCGCGCTGCATCTGCCGTGGAATATTGACCCCAGTGTGTTAGAAGCGCGGCTTCTGCCCGTGGAGCGTCAGCGGATTATTGCCTTGGCGCGGGAGCGTGTTACCACCCGCCGCCCGCTGCCTTATCTGCTCGGCGAGAGCTTCTTTGCCGGTCACCCGTTTAGCGTTGACGAGCGCGTGCTGATTCCGCGCTCGCCGATTGCCGAGTTGATTGAAGACGGCTTTGCCGCCTGGTTTCCCGAAGAGCCGCCTGCTAGCGTGCTGGATCTATGCACTGGCTCCGGTTGTATCGGCATTGCTACGGCACTCTATTTGCCCACTTGTGAAGTGGCGCTTGCAGATATCAGCCAGGATGCCCTGGCCGTGGCACGGCAAAATATTACCCGCCATGATGTGGGAGACCGGGTGCGAGCGGTGGAATCGGATGTATTCAGCGGCTTGGAAGGTCGACGTTTTGATCTCATCGTCTCCAACCCGCCCTATGTTGATGCCCGCGACTTGGCCACCATGCCTGCTGAGTTCCGCCATGAACCCTCCTTGGCACTGGGGGCAGGCAGCGATGGCTTGGATATCGTGCGGCGCATACTCCGTGAAGCGCGGGAACACCTAACCGATGAGGGTTGGCTGATCGTAGAAGTCGGCAACTCTGATCGCCATGTGGAAGCGGCGTTTCCCGACGTGCCTTTCCTATGGCTTGAATTCGAGCGTGGCGGCCAGGGCGTATTTGCCTTGAGCGCCGCTGAACTCGACGCCCATGTGGCGTCTTTCCAGTGAGGAACTAATCGCCATGTCTGGCAATACGTTTGGCAAACTATTTACCGTCACTACCTTTGGTGAGAGTCACGGCCCAGCGCTCGGCGCGATCGTTGATGGCTGCCCGCCTGGGTTACCGTTAAGCGAAGCAGATTTACAGCATGATCTGGATCGCCGTCGGCCGGGCAGTTCGCGGCATACTACCCAGCGCAAAGAACCTGATCAGGTGCGCATCCTGTCAGGGGTGTTTGAAGGCAAGACCACCGGCACCTCTATTGGCCTGTTAATCGAAAATACCGACCAGCGCTCTAACGACTACTCAAAAATCAAAGAGCAGTTTCGGCCAGCGCATGCGGATTACACCTACCACCATAAATATGGCCACCGTGACTACCGCGGCGGCGGGCGCTCCAGCGCCCGTGAAACCGCTATGCGAGTGGCGGCAGGGGCGATTGCCAAGAAATATTTGGCCGCCCAAGGTGTTCAGATTCGCGGTTATATGAGCCAGCTAGGCCCCATCAAGATTGATTTCAAACAGTGGGAAGCGGTGGGTCAAAATGCCTTTTTCTGCCCTGACCCGGAGCGCGTAGCAGAACTGGAAGCCTACATGGATCAGCTGCGCCGCGATCAGGATTCGGTAGGTGCTGAGATCACCGTGATTGCCGAAGGGGTGCCGGTAGGGCTAGGCGAACCGGTGTTTGACCGCCTGGATGCTGACCTAGCGCATGGTTTGATGAGTATTAATGCGGTAAAAGGTGTGGAGATAGGCGCAGGGTTTGGTTGTGTCGCTCAGCGGGGCAGTGAACACCGTGACGAGATGACGCCTGAAGGCTTTCTCTCCAATCATGCTGGTGGCGTGCTGGGCGGTATTTCCAGCGGCCAACCCATTGTGGCTCGTTTGGCGCTAAAACCGACGTCCAGCATTACCACGCCTGGCCGCTCTATCGATATCCATGGACAGGCCGTCGAAGTGATTACCAAAGGGCGTCACGACCCCTGTGTGGGTATTCGCGCAACGCCCATCGCTGAGGCGATGATGGCGATTACGTTGCTGGATCACTGGCTGCGTCATCGCGGCCAAAATGGTGAGGTGAGCGTTGATACGCCGCGTTTAACCCAGCGCTAGCGCAATACGGTGAGGTTTGCAGTTCACTGCTACACTCAAACAAAACAGTGCAGGAGCCGCCTATGAAGATTAACGTTGAATTTGATCTTACCCCGGACGAATTTCGCCAATCTCTGGGTCTGCCGGATGTCGAAGCTTTCCAGAAAAACCTGCTGGAAAATATCCAGCGGCAAATGGAGTCTGGGGTAGAGGGCTACGACCCCATGAGTCTTATGAGGCCCTTTCTCCAGCAGCCGATGATGCAGCAAGGGCTCTCGCAGGGACTATCTGAAGGACTGTCTCAAGGGCTAGCCAACTTCGGCACTTATCAGCAAATGATGCTGGATATGTTGCGCCAAGCGGGCAGCGCCAGCACTAATGCCACTAGTGCGTCCTCGTCTAACGGCAGTGCGGCTGAACAGGGTGGTAACACCAGCTCTAAAAGCAGTGCGGCGAGTTCCAGGGCGAGCAGTACTAATAATAGTAGTGCCAATAAAAGTACCAGTAGTGGTGGTAAGGCCAAGTCAACAGCGTCGTCGCGCTCCCGTTCCGGCTCAAGCACACGTTCAACATCCAAGCGCAGTGATTCATAAATCAGTAACGATAGACTGGCAAAAATAGATTGTGGGGAAGTGGATTGAAAGATTGCTAATGGCGATGTGAGAGAGGCAGTGCGGAGACGTTTTGTAGCGTTACTGAATGCAGCTACTTAAAACAGTGTCGCTGTTGCAATGCAGCATGTCAGGGACTACTCTTTTTGCAGTGCAGCAAATCAAGGCAAGACAAGCTACATCACGATGAGTCACTCCAAGGCTCATGCCAAGGAACTAAACAGGAGCAGACACTATGCAAGACAATATGATGGACGCCTTCAACGCCCAAACTAAGCAAATGTTTGAGCCCATGCGTAAAATTAATTCGCTGATGCTCAACAACATGGAAAAAATGACCCAGTATCAGCTGGAAGCCATGAAGCGCTACAGCCAGATGGGTACAGAGCGCATTCGTAGCGCCACTGAAATTCAAGACGCAGAAAGCCTGCGTGATTTCGGCACCAAGCAAGCTGAAATGATGAACGAGCTTTCCCAGCAGATGCAGGAAGACGCGCGCGTCATGAGCGAAATGAGCCTGCAGTTTAAGTCTGAAATGGAAAAAATGTTCAGCGAAGCCGGTCAGCAAATGTCCGAGCAAGCCAAGGCGGCTACAAAAAGCGAGCAACCTGCCAAAGCCTCTAGTCAGTCATCGCGCAAAAGCTGATTAGTGACCTCATCGCGGCGCCCAAGGGCGCCGCGATGCATTTATAAGCTTTAATTTATATATGCTTACATAGCCAAAGTGGTCGGTGCGCCCGATGATAGGCGTAGGGAGAATGAGTATGCAGTCAGCGTGGCACAATCCGTTCCAGGCAATATCACAAGGGCTATCTGACAGCCTGTCTGAAGGGCTTTCTCAAGGACTGCCTGAAGGGTTATCCCCAGAGGAAATTGAAGCCTGGAATAACCAGCTTAAAGAGATTAGCGAACAGTACCAAGGATTGATGCAGGATCTGCTTTCCCGTATTGCGCCCAGTGAAGCCGCCGACTCAATTTACAGTGATATGCGTGAAAGCTTTGAAGCGGGTGCGCAGTCATTAATGCAAAACCCTACGCTGCTGTGGGAAACCCAGAACCGTTTGCTTCAAGACCAGTGGCTATTGTGGCAGCAGGCCCTGCGTGGCATGGCTGGCGAGCAAATAACGCCGCTGATTACCCCGGCTAAAAGTGACCGTCGCTTCAAAGATGAAGCCTGGACTCAAAACCCCCACTATATGGCCATTATGCAGCAGTACTTACTGTTCTCGCAGATGGTGGAAGAGCTGGTTGAAAACTTAAGTGGGTTGGATGAAACCCAGAAGCGTAACTTGATGTTTTACGCGCGCCAGTTGGTCAACGCGATGGCGCCCACTAACTTTATAACTACCAATCCAGAGGTCATGCGCCGCACTATTGAAACCCGTGGTCAAAACCTAGTGGATGGTCTGGCCCGTCTACGTGAAGATTTAGGTAACTCTGGTGAGGGCATTAATGTCCGCATGACAGACCGCGCCGCCTTTGGCGTAGGCGAAAACATAGCGGTAACGCCCGGTTCAGTGGTGTATGAAAACGAACTGATTCAGTTGATCCAATACACGCCAACGACGGAAAAGACCTTTAAAACGCCGTTGCTAATGGTGCCGCCGTGGATCAATAAGTACTACATTCTCGATCTGCGCGAAGATAACTCAATGGTGAAGTGGCTGGTGGATCAGGGCCATACGGTGTTCCTGATCTCCTGGCGTAATCCTGGCCCGGAGCAGCGCGATGTTACCTGGGCCGACTATATGCAGATGGGGCCGATCAGCGCGATAGAAGCTATCGAGCAGGCCTGCGGCGAGAAGTCGGTTAATCTTCTCAGCTACTGTGTCGGCGGCACGTTAACGGCATCTACGGTAGCGTACCTCACCAGCACCCGCCGTGGGCGCAAAGTAAAGTCGGTGACCTATATGGCCACGCTGCAGGATTTTCGTGATCCTGGCGATATCGGCGTATTTCTCAATGAGCGGGTGGTTGAAGGCATTGAGCAAACTCTTGAGGCGAAGGGCTACCTTGATGGCCGCTCAATGGCTTACACCTTCAACTTGCTGCGTGAGAATGATCTGTTTTGGTCGTTCTACATTAATAACTATTTGAAGGGCGAGACGCCTGCCGCCTTTGATCTACTCTACTGGAATACTGATGGTACCAATTTAACTGCAGGTACCCATGCCTGGTATTTACGCCATATGTATTTAGAGAACCGCTTGGTTGAGCCAGGTGGCATTGAGCTGGATGGCGTGAAAATTGATCTGCGCAAGGTGTCGGCGCCCAGCTATTTTATCTCCACCAAAGAAGACCACATCGCCAAATGGAACAGCACCTACTATGGGGCGTTGCTACCCAAGGGGCCAGTGACCTTTGTGCTAGGCGGCTCGGGGCATATCGCAGGTATCGTCAACCCACCCCATAAGAACAAGTATAGCTACTGGACTAACGACACACTGCCCGAAAGCCATGAGGAGTGGCTTGCAAGTGCTACGGCTCAGGAAGGCTCCTGGTGGCCTCACTGGCAGGCATGGATGACCGACAATGGCTATGCCAATAGCGAAAAAATGGTGCCCGTGCGCCAACCAGGGGACGGTGAACTCAACATTATTGAGCCTGCGCCGGGCCGCTACGTGAAGATGACAATCCCTGAAGTGTTGGGGGAAATCCCGTCTTCTTCGTAATTGGCATAGGCGAATAGCCTAAGGTTTCGCGAGCTGCAGCTCCCTCCCACTAAAAAGCCCGCTGACATTTTTGTCAGCGGGCTTTTCTTCGCCACTGTCAGTTTCGAATGAGATAGTCGAAAGCACCCAGCGATGCCTTGGCGCCTTCGCCCATGGCGATGATGATCTGCTTGTAGGGCACGGTAGTTACATCGCCTGCGGCGAAGACGCCGGGCACGGATGTCATACCGTGAGCATCGACGATGATCTCACCGCGGGGCGTCATTTCAATCGGAGAGCCTTTCAACCACTCGGTGTTAGGCACCAGACCAATCTGAACAAAAATGCCTTCCAGCGCGATGGATTTGCTCTCGTCGGACGTGCGGTCTTTATAGTTCAAGCCATTCACACGGCTGCCATCGCCCGTTACTTCGGTGGTTTGTGCGTTGAGGATAATATCGACGTTAGGCAGACTCTTGAGCTTTTTCTGCAGCACCGCGTCGGCACGCATCTCACCCATAAACTCTACGAGCGTGACATGGCCGACAATACCCGCCAGATCGATCGCCGCTTCAACGCCAGAGTTACCGCCACCAATCACCGCTACCCGCTTACCTTTGAACAGCGGACCGTCACAGTGAGGGCAGTAAGCCACCCCTTTGTTGCGGTACTGCTGTTCGCCGGGCACATTCATTTCGCGCCAGCGGGCGCCCGTCGCCAGTACCAGGGTTTTGCTCTTAAGCGTCGCACCCGACTCAAAGGTGACTTCGTGCAGCCCACCTTCCGCCTCGGCTGCTTTAAACGCCGTGGCAAGCTGCAGGTTCATGACATCGACTTCGTAATCTTTTACGTGCTCTTCAAGCGCGCTAACTAGCTTGGGGCCTTCGGTATGGGAAACGGAGATAAAGTTTTCAATTCCCATGGTGTCAGCCACCTGACCACCGAAACGCTCAGCGGCAATGCCGGTGTTAATGCCTTTGCGTGCTGAGTAAATGGCGGCCGCCGCGCCTGCCGGGCCACCACCAATGACGAGCGTATCGAAAGCGGCTTTCTCGTTGAGCTTTTTGGCGTCGCGTTCGGCAGCACCGGTATCTACCTTGGCCAGAATCTGTTCAAGCGTCATGCGGCCTTGATCGAACGGCTTACCGTTCAGATAGATGCTTGGCACCGACATGATTTCCCGCGACTCAACTTCGTCCTGAAACAGTGCCCCGTCAATAGCGACGTGACGAACGTTCGGGTTGAAGATAGCCATGAGGTTAAGCGCTTGAACCACGTCAGGGCAGTTCTGGCACGAGAGCGAGTAGTAAGTCTCGAAAAGCATCTCGCCGTCGAGGGCTTTGATTTGGTCGAGTAGCTCAGCAGACGTTTTAGGCGGATGACCGCCGACTTGCAGCAGTGCCAACACCAGCGACGTGAACTCGTGGCCCATGGGGATACCGGCAAACACCACGCCAGTTTCTTCACCCGGGCGGTTAATCGCAAACGATGGCGTGCGGTCGTCCTGGCCATCGCTGTGTAGGGTAATCTGATCGCTCAGGCTGCTGATGTCCTCAAGCAGGCCGAGTAGTTCTTGTGACTTGGCACCGTCATCGAGGGAGGCAACGATCTCGAACGGCTGAGTCACTTTTTCCAGATACGCTTTTAACTGGGATTTTAAATTGGCGTCCAGCATGACAGTAGCTTCCTCGCAAGTAACAGACGTATTAAATACACGCGTGTGACGGCGCTAATCATTAATAATTTAAAACTGTTTTAAAACAGAACGCCCGGGCGAAACCCGGGCGTTGAACCTGCACGCTCTTGCGCCACGCAAATAAGAGCAAGCGCGTGAAAGCCGTAGGCGGTTTAGATTTTGCCTACAAGATCCAGTGAAGGTGCCAGCGTTTCTTCGCCTTCTTTCCATTTAGCCGGGCACACTTCGTTCGGGTTGGCACGAACGTATTGAGCGGCTTTCACTTTACGCAGCAGCTCTTCGGCGTTACGGCCGATATTGCCAGCGTTGATTTCGACAATTTGGATTTTACCGTCTGGGTCGACAACGAATGTGCCGCGCTCAGCAAGACCCGCGTCTTCAATCAAGACTTCGAAGTTACGTGAAATCCGTAGCGTCGGATCGGCGATCATTGGGTACTGCAGCTTGCCGATGGTCTCTGAGCTGTCGTGCCATGCTTTGTGAGTGAAGTGGGTATCGGTCGAAACGCTGTAGATCTCAACGCCCAGCTTCTTGAACTCGGCATAGTGATCGGCCAAATCGCCCAGCTCAGTGGGGCAAACAAAGGTAAAGTCGGCCGGGTAGAAGAAGAAAATAGACCACTGGCCTTGCAGATCAGCTTCACTTACGTCGACGAATTCGCCATTCAGGTAAGCAGTGGCTTTAAACGGTTTTACTTCAGTGTTGATCAAGGACATTCAGATAATCTCCAGTTGTCATGAGCGAAGGGTTTATAAAGTAGTGCTAATGCTAACGGCTAGCGACTAATGTCTAAAATTAAAAAAAGCCATCTAGCCAATAGCATTGCCCTATTGGCGTACCACAAGATCCTGTTTTACTAGCTACTTAATGGGGTCGGTAGGGCAAAATACAAGAATTTTTCACATTGGCTTGCGGTAGGCGTCACTGCACCGCAAAATTCGCACGGTCAGTAATATGGCCTACGCTATTGTTAGCCGCTGAGGGCTGTTGCCGGCAGCAGCAGGGCGCACTTGGTATGAAGACACTTGGCAAAATATTTGGCTGAATTGTTTAGTGAATGCTGAATTGTTTAATGACTAGTTGAGACAACAGGAGCAGTGATAATGGGGAACATCCACAAACTTTCCGCGGCCGTTGCGGCTATCTCATTCGCCGCAGCGGCTAGCGCTGCCCACGCTGAAGAGGTGCGGGTATTTAACTGGTCAGACTACATTGCCCCGGAAACGCTGGAAAAATTCACCGAGCGTACCGGCATTGAAGTGACTTATGACGTTTATGACAGCAATGAAATTTTGGATGCCGCACTGCTCGCCGGGCGTTCCGGCTACGATGTGGTGGTACCTTCTACCTACTATTTTACCCGCCAAGTGAAAGCCGGTGTTTTTCAGCAGCTCAACCATGAGTTACTAACCAATTTAGACAATCTCAACCCCGAGCTGATGGCCAACCTGGAAACTATCGACGCCGGTAGCGAATACTCGGTTCCCTATATGTGGGGCACCAATGGGATCGGCTATAACGTTGACCGGGTAAAAGAAATTCTGGGTGATGACGCGCCGGTAGATAGTTGGGCACTGCTGTTTGATCCTGAAATAACCGCTGCATTGAGCGAAGCGGGCTGCGGCTTGTCGATGCTGGACTCTGCCGATGAAATGCTCTCGCCCGCCATGGCGTACCTGGGGTTTGATCCCCTGAGTGAAAATCTGGACGATATTGAAGCGGCTGGCGAACTGATCGCCGACGTTCGCGACGACATGACTTATTTTCACTCTTCCCGCTATGTGTCCGATCTGGCGAATGGCGATATCTGCGTGGCCGCTGGTTACTCGGGTGATGTTTTCCAGGCCGCCGATCGTGCTGAAGAAGCAGGGCGAGATTTCACCATCGCCTATAGCATTCCTAAAGAAGGCGCCGCGCTCTGGTTCGACATGATGGCAGTACCCGCCGATGCGCCTAATACTGAAAACGCTCACGCCTTTATCAACTTTATTCTTGACCCGGAAATCGCTGCTGAAATTACCGAGTACGTGCGTTATGCCAATCCTAACGCGGCGGCCGATGAGTACCTCTCTGATGAAATCATCAATGACCCGGCTATTTACCCAGAAACCGAGGTCATGCAAAACCTATACGTGCAGGCTGAAAAGCCTCAAGATGTGCTGCGTGCCCGTACGCGCATTTGGAACCGCGTAAAGTCTGGTCGTTAAACCGACATTTATCCGACGGCGAGCCTGGAGTTAATTCTCTATGGCTCGCTGCTCGTCTTTTTTAATGCCCGGATTGCCGGGCCTTTTGATGGGAGTGGCGAATGGTCACTACGCCCCTGTCGAACGAGCCTTCATCTGCTTCGCCAATCACTCCTTCTTCGTCGCGCCCCCAGGGTAAAACCCCGCGGTTTGCTGAAGATGTGGTGCTGGAAGTAAAACGCTTAAGCAAGCGGTTTGATGATGCGCTGGCGGTGGATGATGTCAATTTGCAGGTTAAGCGCGGAGAAATTTTCGCGCTATTGGGTGGTTCCGGGTCAGGTAAATCAACCCTGCTGAGGATGTTGGCGGGGTTTGAAACTCCTTCTGAGGGCCGTATTTTATTAGACGGTGAAAATATCACCGCTATGCCTCCGCACAAGCGGCCTATCAATATGATGTTCCAGTCCTATGCGCTATTTCCGCATATGACGGTGGCGCAGAATATTGCCTTTGGTTTAAAGCAGGATAAGCTCCCCAAAGCGGATATCGACGCTCGCGTCGCGCAAATGTTGAAGCTGGTGCATATGGAGCGCTTTGCCAAGCGCAAACCGCATCAACTTTCTGGCGGTCAGCGCCAGCGTGTAGCACTGGCGCGTTCGCTGGCCAAGCGGCCCAAACTGTTACTGTTAGACGAGCCCATGGGCGCACTGGATAAAAAACTGCGCACTGAAATGCAGCTAGAGGTAGTGGAGATCATCGAGCAGGTGGGTGTTACCTGCATTATGGTCACTCACGACCAGGAAGAGGCCATGACCATGGCCGACCGCGTGGCGATCATGGCCGATGGCTGGATCGAACAAATAGGCTCGCCGATCGATATTTATGAAAGCCCGGTGAGCCGCATGGTGGCGGAATTTGTCGGTACGGTGAATCTGTTTGAAGGAGAGATTAGCGAAGATGCTGCTGACCACTGCCGCATCGTCGCTCCCGCGCTCGAGCGGCCCATTTATATTGACCACGGTATTACCACCCAGGCGTCGAATCGGCGGGTTTGGGTCGCGCTGCGCCCTGAAAAAATCTGGCTAACCCGCGAGAAACCCACAACAGAATATAACTGGGCAGAAGGCAAGGTGGATGATATTGCCTATTTAGGCGGTTTCTCGCTCTACTACGTGCGCACCCAGTCGGGCCAGATCATTAAAGTCAGTATGGCCAATACCGAGCGTCGCGGTGATCGACCCACCTGGGAAGACAGTGTGTATGTCTACTGGGAAGATCACAGTACGATTGTTTTGAACCGCTAGCGTCTTGAGCTGCTAACGTTTTGAATTGCGATAGTGGCGCATTCCTTACCGCGAGGAGACTGCCTTTAATGAAGTTATCTCGTTCTTCAGCACTGCTCAAACGCTTGCAGCTGGGGCGCCGAGCAGTGATCGCGTTTCCGCTCGTGTGGCTGATGCTGTTTTTTTTACTGCCCTTTGCGCTGGTGCTCAAAATCAGCCTCTCCGAAGCGGCGATTGCGATTCCGCCCTATGGCCCGCTGCTTGAGTACGCCGATCAGACGCTGCATGTCTTTCTTAATCTGGGCAATTATCTCTTTCTGCTCTCAGATTCGTTGTATATCGCCGCCTATTGGGGCTCAGTGAAAACGGCGTTTATTGCCACGCTGGCCTGTTTGTTGCTCGGTTATCCGATGGCGTATGCCATGGCCCGAGCCCCGGCCCGCTGGCAACTGTTGTTACTGCTGCTGGTCATGTTGCCGTCATGGACGTCGTTTTTGATTCGTGTCTATGCCTGGATGGGAATTCTAAGCAACAGTGGGTTAATCAATAACCTGTTGATAGGGATGGGCCTGATTGATTCGCCGCTGCGCATGATGAATACCCAGTTTTCAGTAACTATTGGCATTGTTTATGCCTACTTGCCGTTCATGGTGCTGCCGCTATATGCCCACTTAACGCGCATGGATAACTCGTTGTTAGAGGCCGCTGCAGATCTTGGCTCGCGCAAGTTCAATACCTTTATCAAAGTCACCTTGCCGCTCTCTACGGGCGGCATTGTGGCCGGTTCGATGCTGGTGTTCATACCTGCGGTAGGGGAGTTTGTGATTCCTGAACTGCTGGGCGGCCCTGATACGCTAATGATCGGCAAAGTGCTGTGGGAGGAGTTCTTTCTCAACCGCGACTGGCCCGTGGCGTCGGCGCTGGCCATGGTGATGCTACTGCTGTTACTGGTGCCGATAGTCTGGTTTCATCGTTACCAGTCCAAGGAGCTTGAATAATGAGCATGCGACGGCCGAGCTTCTCAACGGTCATGCTGGTGCTTGGCCTGCTGTTTCTTTACCTGCCAATGTTTGTGCTGGTGGTGTATTCGTTTAACGCCTCGAAACTGGTCACGGTGTGGGCGGGGTTCTCCACCCAGTGGTACGGCGAGCTGTTTCGTGATCAGCAGATTTTGTCGGCGGTATGGACGAGCCTGCGCATCGCGTTTTTCGCGGCCAGCATGGCGGTTTGCCTGGGCACCGTGGCAGCCTTTGTAATGACACGCTATGGCCACTTCCGTGGTAAAACGGCGCTGTCGAGCATGGTCACGGCGCCGCTGGTAATGCCCGAAGTCATCACCGGTCTTTCGCTGCTGCTACTATTTGTGCAGATGGCGCAGATTACCGGCTGGCCAGCCGATCGGGGCATGGCAACCATTTGGATTGCTCACACCACCTTTTGCAGTGCCTATGTGGCTGTCGTGGTGGCTGCGCGGCTGCGGGAAGTGGATCACTCCATTGAAGAGGCCGCCATGGATTTGGGCTCACCTCCAGTGAAAACCTTCTTTTCTATCACGCTGCCGATCATTACCCCCGCGCTGGCTGCAGGCTGGCTGCTGGCGTTTACCCTCTCCCTGGATGACCTGGTGATCGCCAGCTTTGTTTCCGGGCCAGGGGCCAATACGCTGCCGATGGTGGTGTTTTCTTCGGTGCGTATGGGGGTGTCGCCGAAGATCAATGCGCTTGCTACATTGATCATCCTAACGGTATCGCTGGCGACACTGTTGGCGTGGTTTCTTATGCGACGTAATGAGACCCGGCGGAAGGCTGCTCTACGAGAAGTTTAAATCAAACTATAGAACGTCGTCGTCGCGCCCGGCGACGACGCTATCGAGTTCTCCGGTCACCGGTGAGACGATGATCTGTAGCTGGATGGGCGCGCAGCATTGATGGCAATCCTCCCAGGTATCATGGCTGCCCTGTGACGTATCAATCAGAAAGGTCAGCGGCGAATCGCAGTAGGGGCAGTGGAAGTCATAATTGACCAGGGCGTCGTCTTGCATTGTTGGCTACCTTGTATAGCGGATGCGCTAAATCAGTTTCTTACCCAATGAGTGTAGCAGTGTGGTCGTCGGGTAGGGCATCGTAGGATTGAATCAGGTAGGATATCCCAGGATTTAAGTTCCCAAAGCAACGCAGCGAGAGTAGCGATGATGTTACGTAACATGGCAGTAGCGGCCCTAGTGGCCTTTCCGATGGTCGCGTTGGCTGAAACCCCCAATGTCACCGCTGGTGAGTGGGAGTTTGTGAGCAAAACCAGCGTCACCGGCGAAATGGAAATTCCGGATCAAACGGAAACCGAGCGCCAGTGTATTAGTCAGGAAGAGCTTGAGGGAGCTGAATTTGGCTTCATCGAGGAAGAAGAAGGCTGCGAGCTGCTCGACCAGGAGCTGAATGCGGACGGTCTCAGCTACAGCATGGTGTGTCGCGCTGAGGGTGGCGAAGCCACCATCGATGGCGAAATGCGTTTTATGGGCGATCGTATCGAAGGCAGCGTCGATATCCTTACCCAGTCCCCCATGGGTGAGCTGAGCATGAATACCGTGATTGAAGGCGAGTATCTTGGCGAGTGTGAGTAATCGCTAGCTCTCTTTTCAAAGGGTGCCAACAGGCACCCTTTTTCATTGAGGTCGTCATTGCGAGGAGCGCAGCGACGCGGCAATCTCAAGCGTGCGGTGGCCTCTAAAAACCAGATTGCTTCGCTGCGTTGGCAATGACATCAGTCAGATGGTGCATTAGCAATTTCCTCCTCTAACCGCCTTTTCACTGCCCCAGGCGAACCGGTGTGGCGCGCCAGCAAGTCGTAAGCCACAGGCACTACAAACAGCGTAAACAGCGTTGCCGAGCCGAGCCCCGCCATAATCACGGTGCCGATAACCAGGCGAGACTCAGACCCCGGCCCTGTCGAGACAATCAGCGGAATGGCGCCGGCCATGGTGGTCACAGCGGTCATTAAGATGGGTCTTAAACGCGTCACAGAGGCTTCAATCAACGCCGCACGGAAGGCTTTACCCTCATCGCGCAACTGGTTGGCAAACTCGACAATTAAGATGCCGTTTTTCGCCGCTAGTCCAATCAACAGCACCAAGCCTACTTGGCTATAGATATTAAGCGATTGACCGCTTAGTAGCAGGGCGAGTAGCGCACCGCTCATCGCGAGCGGCACCGTAAGCATTATCACAAAGGGGTGAATCAGGCTTTCGAACTGCGCTGCTAACACCAAAAAGACCACAAGCGCGCCCAGTATTAACAAGAACGCGGTGGCGCCACTGGCCTGCTGGAAGTCCCGTGATGCGCCTGCCACATTGGTTTGCGCCTCTTCCGGCAGTAGCTCCGCGGCGCTCTGCTCTAAATAGGTCAAAGCTTCGCCAAGGGGGTAGCTATCCGCCAGGTTGGCTTCAATGGTAATCGCCCGTATACGGTCAAAGCGGTTCAAAGTGCTGGCGCCAGCAAAGTCGGAGAGGGTGACCAAACTGGCCAGGGGGATTAGTTCACCTGTGCGAGCGGATCGAACCTGAATGTTATCCAACGCCCTCGGGCTGTTTTGACTGCCGCGGTCACCTTCCAAAATGACGTCGTACTCTTCACCATCATCAACATAGCGAGTGACGTTACGGCCACCTAACAGCACTTCAAGCGTTCTGCCGATCTCGGTAACCGTAACGCCCAACGAAGCGGCACGCTCGTAGTCAATATCGACTCTTAGCTGTGGCTGGGTTTCGTTGTAGTTGCTCTCTAGTGCCATCAAGCGCGGGTTGTTTTCGCGCACATGATCGATCAGCGTATCGCGCCAGCGGGCAAGCTCTTCGTAAGTCCCACCGCCCAGTACAAACTGCACCGGCTTTTGGGTACGCTGCCCAAACCCCTGGCGCATCACCGGGAAGGCTTGTACCCCCGGCAACGTACGCAGCTTTTCGCGTACTTCGCCCATGATCTCCCAGGCACTGCGTCGGCTGCCCCAGTCGGCCATATTGACGATAATAAAGCCGCTATTGAAATTCTCTATGTTGCCGTAGCCACGAGGGGCGCGAACGACTACGCGCTCCAACTCACCGCTCTCCACCAGTGGCGTCATCCGCGCTTCGATCTCATCCATGTAGTCCATCATGTAGTCGAAGGTGGCGCCTTCAGGGCCATTCACTAATACGATAAAGTTACCGCGATCCTCTTGAGGCGTGTATTCGTTGGGCAGTACCGTGGCCAGCCAGGCGGTGGCGCCAATCAATAATACAAACGCCGCGACCACCAGCCAGCGCATTTTGAGCATCCACTCTAACGTGGCCTGATAGCGGCGCTGTGTGCCGCTGAGCAGCCACTGCACAGCCTTGCCAATCCGGCTTTCGTGCATGCCCGGCTTAAGAATTTTAGACGCCATCATCGGCGTAAGCGTCAGTGCTAGCAGAGTAGAGACCACTACCGCAGCGGCCATGGTTAGCGCGAACTCGGAAAATAGTCGGCCAATATCGCCTTGCAACATACTGAGTGGCAAGAAAACCGCCACCAACACTAGGGTGGTGGCGATGACTGCAAAGGCGATTTGCCGGGTACCTCGAAAGGCGGCGACTAGCGGCGTCTCGCCGTAGTCGTGCATACGCCGGTTAATATTTTCAAGCACGACGATGGCATCATCGACAATCAGACCGATCGCCAGCACCAGCGCCAGCAGAGTTAGCAGGTTAATTGAGAAATTCATCGCTGCCAGAGCAGTAAAGGCGCCAATAACGGCAATCGGAACGGTCACCGCGGGTACCAGGGTGGTGCGCAAATTGCCCAAAAACATAAAGATCACCACCACCACCAAGCCCATGGCGATAAACAGCGTCATAACGACCTGCTCAATCGCCCCGGAGACGAACAGCGAGGCGTCGTAGTTCAGGCTCAGTGACATCCCTTCAGGCAGGGTACCTTGTAGGCGTTCAAGTTCGACCTGAACGGCTTCAGAGAGCTCTATCACATTGGCCGTCGACTGCATGATCATACCCAGGCCGACCATGGGGATGCCGTTAGAGCGGAAGACAGAACGATCCTCCACCGCGCCGACCTCTACTCTTGCTACGTCAGCAAGGCGCACCAGATAGCCGTTTTCCTCCTGGTTTTGAGGAGAGCTGAGGGCGAGGCGCTGAAAATCTTCGGCACTGGCAAAACTACGGGGGAGGCGGACAATAAACTGCCGATCCTTGGATTCAAGCGAGCCTGCCGGTAGCTCTACGTTCTCTGCCCGCAGTGCGTCTTCGATATCGCTAACGGTGAGTCCCCGTGCGGCCAAGGCATTGCGATCCAGCCACACGCGCATGGCGTAGTCACTGCCGCCGCCGACACGCACCCGTGCTACCCCTGGCTGAACGGAGAGGCTGTCGACCAAAAAGCGGTTAGCGTAGTCGGTTAGCTCAGTAATGGAATAGTCGTTTCCGGAAAGGCTTAACCAAACCACCACTTCTTCGCTGCTATCGGCTTTGGTGACCTCTGGGTTGTCAGCGTCGTCGGGTAGGTTGCGCAGCGCGCCGGAGATGCGGTCGCGAATATCATTGGCGGCGGCATTGATATCCATATCAATGCCAAATTCGATCTCGATCTGAGAGCGTCCATCCTCGCTTTGCGAGGTAATCAGCTCAATGCCTTCAACGCCAGCAATGCGGTCTTCTAATACTTGGGTAATCCGTGTTTCGACGACGCTGGCCGAGGCTCCGGGGTAGCGGGTATCGATGGTGACCACTGGCGGGTCGATGGTGGGGTACTCTTGCAGCGGCAGACGATTGAGTGCCAGCAGGCCAAAGGCAATAATCAGCGCCGCGATTACCATCGCCAATACCGGCCGCTGAACAGAGATATCCGATAAACGCATTAGCGGTCGGCCTCCAACAGCGCTCGTATACCGGTCTCGTCATCGGCGATCCCGATTAACCTGGCTTCTTGCCCGTCACGGGCCAGCTGTAGGCCATGAAAGACAATTAAATCGTTGGCGGCGAGTCCCTCGAGAATTTCCACCTCGCCATTGCGGCGCTCGCCGATCACCACTTCACGCCGTGCCAAGCGTGTGCTGCCTTCACTCTGTTCAATTAACATCACGAAGTGACGGTCACCGCTAGGCTCAATGGCCGCCTCAGGGATAACAACCGTATCGCGTACGTGCTGTTGAACGATCACTTCCATCAGCATGCCAGGCCGCAAGCGGCCATCGGTATTCTCGAGATCAGCGCGGATGCTTACGCTGCGCGTGACTGGATCCACCCGTGTGCCGATGGTGGCAATTTCACCGCTAAAGAGGGCGTCAGGGTAGGCGGCAGTTGTGGCATTGAGCATCAAGCCTGGTGAGAGGCGGTCGAGAAATACTTCGGGGACGCTGAAATCTAACTGCATAACATCCAATTTATCGAGCGTCACCAGATCCATGCCTGGAGTGACCAGGGCGCCAACACTGATATTGCGAAAGCCGACACGGCCACTAAAGGGGGCTTTTATCTGGTAATTGGCCAACTCCGCTTCAATCGCTTGAATATCGGCATCTGCCTGGCGCAGCCGTGATTGGCTATCTTCTACATCGGCCCGAGCCGCCAGGTTGCGCTCTTGCAACTGGGAAGCGCGATTTGACGCATTACGCCGCTCTTCGCGAAGTGCCTGGGACGCCCTCAGCTGCGCCTGCTCCTCGGCATCCTCCAGACGAATAAGCAACTGGCCTTCTTCGACCTGCTCGCCGTCACGGAAATTGATCTCGGCAACGATATCCGTGACGGTAGCCGATAGTGTGACGCTCTCATCGGCACGGAGGGTGCCCAAGGCTTCTATTGGATCCGACCAGGTCGTCATGATCGCCCGGGTGCCTATGACTGACGGCGCCGATTGGGCGAGCGCTACGCTGGAAAGCAGAAGAGTGAGAGGCACGAGTGCGAGTTGCAACAGCCGTCGTCGATGAAAGGGCAAAAGCATAGTGTTCTCAGCGTTAGATAATATTTATACAGTTATTGTATATGGTAATTGTATCCGCATAATAATTTTTAAGTGCGACCCTGTTAGAATACCTGCCTTTTACGACGGGAGTCGCTCTCAATATGAGCTGTCCATTATGATCTATGACGTTGTCATCATCGGTGCTGGCGCCGCAGGCTTAATGTGCGCAGCGCAAGCGGGCTATGCCGGAAAGCGGGTCTTAGTGCTTGATCATGCTAACAAAGCGGGCAAGAAGATTCTCATGTCCGGAGGGGGCCGCTGCAACTTTACCAATCTTGGCACAACGCCACAGCACTTTTACTCTTCAAACCCTTACTTTTGTATTTCGGCGCTCAAACGTTACCGACCTGAGCACTTTGTTGAGCTGGTCGAGCGCCATGGCGTTGAACATGTTGAGAAAACGCCGGGGCAACTATTTTGTGCAACCTCGGCTAAAGATATTGTCCATACGTTACTAACCGAGTGTGAGTGGGCTGGGGCTGAAATCAGGCTCAGCACCCAGGTTACCCGCGTGGAGCAACAGGGCAGTGCCATGCGTCTAACGACTTCGATAGGTAAAATCGATGCCGGGGTGGTCGTCATCGCGAGCGGTGGGCTTTCCATTCCGAGCATGGGCGCGACAGGATTTGGCTACGACATAGCCCGTCAATTTGGTTTGGAGGTATTCGCTACGCGACCCGGGCTGGTGCCGTTTACCTTAAGCGATACCTGGAAAGCGCGCGCAGCTGAGCTCTCTGGTTTGAGCGTGCCAGTGGCTGTTAGTGCTGGCAGTCGCCGCTTTGTGGAACCCATGCTGTTTACCCACCGCGGCTTGTCTGGGCCAGCGATGCTGCAAATATCCAGCGTTTGGCAGCCAGGGGAGAGCATTAGTATCGATCTGCTGCCTAATGAAAACGTGGCGGAATCCCTGCGCCATGCACGCCAAGAGACGCCTAAGCGTCAGCTCTCGACTTGGCTTGGCGAACGCTTTCCGAAACGCTTTGCGCAAGCACTGCTGGAGTGGTACCCCGACCATGATTTGGCGCGGCCCCTGGCCCAGTATGCTAATGCCGCATTGGATGAGTGGGCGCAAAGACTCAACGCTTGGCAACTGAAACCAGCTGGAACAGAAGGTTGGCGTACCGCAGAGGTAACCATGGGCGGGGTCAATACCGACGCGATTTCGTCCAAAACCTTTGAGGTTAAAGGCTTACCACAGTTGCGTTTTATCGGAGAAGTATTAGATGTAACGGGAGAGCTAGGTGGGTATAACTTTCAGTGGGCGTGGGCGAGTGGCGTAGCCTGCGGGCAGGCTGTTTAATAAGCTGATCAAAGATTTGCAAGTGCCGTAAACCGATACACTGGCTGTATTAAGCCTCTTGTGTTTTGGCGATGGGTTCAAGTTTAGGGGCTGTTGACGTTTCGCTTATGGCAGCGCTGAAAAGTCAACAGAGCCTAGGGCAATGCTGCCAAGAGGTCGGCTGGTAGGTCGATCAGGTGCTTCCTTACAAGTGCCGAAACAGACTAGGATCTAATCCAGCTTTTTGAATTCGATAGGCTAGCTTAGCTCTCGTTACGCCTAGTTCTCTGGCGGCCTTAGACACGTTGCCATCTGTTTTATAAAGTGCATTTGACAAAATTTCTGCTTCACTTCTCCTGTGATATTTAGCGCTCTTCTGCGTATCGTCAAGCTTACCCCGGCCAAATAGATCAGGCCCACTTGTGCCAGCCTCCAGCTCTCCTGTGGGATCAATATTGAGGCCTGAAGGGGGATTGAGTTTTGTGGCAAAGCCAACGTCGTCAAACATATGAAACACATTGAGCGGCTCAGAATCTAGCGCGTTAATCACGCCACGTTCTATTAAATTCTGAAGCTCGCGAATATTTCCAGGATAACTATAGTCTAAAAGTGCTTCACTGGCCTTTCGGGTGAGTCCTGGAATATTTTTTTTATAAACGTTTGAGTAGCGGTATAAAAAATGTTCGATCAATAAGGGGATATCATCCTGGCGTTCTCTAAGAGGGGGAAGGCGAATAGGAAAAACATTTAAGCGGTAATAAAGATCCTCTCTGAATAGTCCATTCTGCACTTCCTTGAAAAGATCTTTATTTGAGGCGGCAACAACCCTGACGTTAACTTGAATAGGGTGTGCACCACCGACTCTTTCTATCTCACCATTCTGCAGGGTGCGAAGAAGCTTACCTTGTGCCTCATAACTTAATGATGGAATTTCATCAAGAAATAGTGTGCCCCCATTGGCTCGTTCGAACCGACCCGGTCGACTTTTTTCTGCACCTGTAAACGCACCTTTTTCTACGCCAAACAGCTCTGCCTCAACCAATGTGTCAGGGATTGCAGCACAGTTAAGGGCGACAAAGGGGCCGTTTGCCAAGTTGCTTTTGCGGTGAAGCTCGTTAGCAAACAAGTCTTTCCCAACACCTGATTCTCCATTGAACAGTACCGTGGCTGGCGTTGGCGCGACTCTTTCGATCTTCTGCAAAGCAATACTGACTGCTGCTGAAATACCCACGATCTTTTGGGTATCTATTTTCTCATGGATAGAGGCAGGAGATGACGCTGTCGTCACGCCAGTGGTTTCCACGTTAGCCTGTCGAGACGACTTACGCGCTTCAGGCGCAAGGTATTCTCCTGGAGTGAGCCAGCTAAGGTCATGGGTACTGCCTATTTCTTGATTTGTCATCTCACCTACGATTCGGCAGAAAGAGCCGCCGCAGCCAGCACACTCCAACTCACGATATATCACTCGCTTACCGTAGAAAGCACTGGCGTAGCCGCTGGCATAACCTAGCTGCATCCAGCAAACCGGTTCACGTGATAGGCCGTACGCATTTATATGTTCGGCGGCTTCGATTGAACCATGCCAAAGGAACTCGGCATTGAAAATACCGTTCGGGATGTCGTGGTCGCGTCGTACCGTTTCGACTTTAACCATCCCCATGACCGCATGTAACCGCTCTCCCGCGGTCAACGCACCAGCTTCATCGTTTAGTGGCCAATGTTTTCGTACAAAAGCTGCGTCGGCAGATCCAGCTGAAAAACCTACGCGCATCAGCAAGCTGCATGCTCTAGAAAAGCCTAGTGATTCAATGATTTCTCTGCGCAACACACCAAATGCATTAGCCCCAAGTAGCACCATGCGGCGATCATCGAACCAAATTTTTCCATCGTTAGGGGTAAGGCGCAGCCTCTCTGTCAAATCACGTAAAGTGGGTGGGTCTCCATCATCAAGGCCTATCTCACAAGAGCTCGCTTGATTGGGTTGCGTTGTCATTTTCGAAAGCGTCATTTTTTTTGTCATGTCTTTCTCATTTTTTTATTAAAAATATTAAATTAATTAAATACTGGCGAGTCTTGTTCAATCCTTCAGTTGTACTTTAGTCGTGTCTAGTCTCTTAACTTCCTTTGCATAATAAGAATTTTACTTTATTTTTTATACTAAGGTCTAGGTTTTGAGTAGTTGGCATAGCAATTGCTGAATAGTTCTCTGTAATACATCGTTTCCATAAATAAAGTGAGAACAATAATGGCTAATGCACCCGCTAGTAATGCTTATCGTATCGTAGAAGTTCCTGAACCAATGAAGGCAATGCAAGACCGATTTGGGCGTGAGGGAAGCTATGTAGGGCTCTCTGAGGTAGAAAGCCCATGGGTTCCTTTTGGTGATAATGCAGCTATACGGCATCTGGCCTTTGATGTAAGGAATAATGTTTATTGCAATATTTTATGGATTAAAAGCCCTGGTGTGATTGGTACCCATAAGCACCGAGGAATGGTATGGGCTGTAGGAATGGAGGGATCTTTCCGATATTTGGAATACGACTGGGTTTGCGGGCCTGGTGAGTTTATAACGGAAATGCCCGGACAGGCTCACACGTTAGTGACCGACGATGCTAATGGAATGAAAGCTCTATTTTGGATGCAGGGAGCTAACGAGTTCTTCGATGAGAAGGGGGAGTGGGCAGAAACGCTGGATGTTTTCTGGTTCATCAATCACTACGTCACTTATTGTGAAGAACACAATATCCCCATCAATGAACAGTTATTTCTATGAGGTGGGATATGCGTGTATTAGAGCAATTCAGCGTAGAAGGGCGTTCAGCCCTGATCACGGGGGGAGCCTCAGGTTTAGGACTTGCCTATGCCGAAGCGTTGGCAGAAAACGGAGCTAACGTGACACTAGCGGATATAAACATCGACGCAGCCGAATGTGAGGCACAAAGACTCCGTGACGAAGGCTGCAAGGTTCATGCTGTCCAGCTAGATGTCGCTGATCGAATGCAGACCAGTCGAGCCTTCGAAGAACATGTCCGCCAGTTTGGCAACTTGGATATTGTTTTTGCTAATGCGGGGATCGATCCTGGGGCAGGGTTTTGGAACCCTTCAGGAGGGCGAAATAGAGATGGTCAGATTGACGTTTTAGATCCAGCCCGCTGGGATAGAACAATTTCTATTAATCTGACGGGGGTCTTTAATACTCTGCGAGTGGCAGCTAAATACATGAAGCCACGGCGTCGAGGATCAATTGTTGTCACGTCCTCCAATGCTGCCTTTATTACAGAGCCTGTGGTCGGGCTTGCTTACATGCCTGCAAAAGCGGGAGTGTCCCATTTAGTACGTCAAGTTGCCTTAGAGTTGGCAGAGTTCCGGATCCGGGTCAACACTATCGCGCCCGGCGGTTTCGTAACCAACATTGGTGGTGGCTGGTTGAAAGACGAAGCAGTTCGCCAGGCCTGGAACGCCAAGGTACCTCTAGGGGAAATCGCTGATCCTGAACAGATCAAGGCACTGGCGCTATACCTAGCCTCTGACGCCTCTTCCTATATGACCGGTGCTCAATTGGTTATTGACGGAGGCACTTCTCTTGGGAGGGTGGGCTGATGCGTGCTGCCGTCTTTCAGGGGTTACACCAGCCTTTAGATGTTTGCGAACTTCCAGACCCTACACCAGGAGACGATGAGGTTGTCATCCAGGTGAAACGATGTGGAATTTGTGGCTCCGATCTCCATATGACTGAGGATCCCATTTTCGGCATTTGTCCTGGCGATGTGCTGGGTCACGAATATGCAGGCGAGATAGTCGCTTTAGGTCGAAAAGTCAGTGATGTATCTATAGGAGATCTTGTATCCGTTATACCTTTCCGAAGTTGCGGTTATTGCGCTGCATGCCGTTCTGGGAATCCTGCTTGGTGTCTAGATATGGCGTTGGAGGGAGGGGGATATGGTGAATATGCCGTCACCGCTGCGCGCCAGTGCGTACCTCTTCCTCTCAATGCAAGCATGGACGACGGTGCAATTGTAGAGCCTTTAGCCGTTGCTCTCCATGGTCTCCAGCTATCCGGCATGAAACCTGGTGACCGTGTCCTCATCCTTGGTGCTGGGCCTATCGGGTTAGCTGTCGCTTTTTGGGCGCGCCGCTTTGGCGCTCAGACGGTTGTCATACAGGATATTACCCGATACCAAGAACAACGTGCCTATGACATGGGGGCGACCGGTTTTGTTTGTGATCCATATCAACCCATTAAAGCTGCAGAGCGGTCACTTGGAGGTTCAGCAGACATAGTATTCGAGTGTGCGGGCGTTCCTGGTCTCATTGCGCAAGCCATTGAGCAGGTTCGCACGCACGGTACGATTCTGCTTCTTGGTTTATGCACTAAGTCTGACAGCTTTATACCCTTTAGTGCTTTATCAAAGGAAATACGCCTTCAAACTGCCGTTTTCTTCTCACGACGTGAATACGAAAGTGCGTTGGATATTCTCGATTCTGGCGTTGTAGAGCCTCGCCATTTAATCACCGAGACCGTGCCACTTAACAATGTGCCAACCGCATTTGAAGCGTTAAAAAAGCGCACCCATCAATGCAAGGTGTTAATAAGCCATGACTAACAATAATACAGCTACCCTGCCTAACACGCCCAATAACACTCGTTATCAAATCCTTTTAGTTACTCTATTGAGCCTTAACTTTGGCATTGTATTTTTTGACAGGAATGCACTTAACTTCCTGATGCCATTTGTTCAGCCGGAGTTGGCCTTGACAAACCTACAGATAGGCCTAACAGCCTCTGCGTTATCAGTCACCTGGGCAATATCTGGTTTAATATTTGGTGCAATGTCTGATCGAAGTGGCCGAAGAAAGATATTTTTGATCATGGCGACGATTGTGTTCTCTCTCTGCTCTTTTTTATCAGGTCTTGCCACCTCATTCTTATTGCTTCTCGGTGCTAGATTGCTTATGGGTGTTGCAGAAGGCCCTATCCTGCCTATATCGCAATCAGTAACGGCAATAGAAGTTACTCCTGAAAGGCGGGGTATTGCTATGGGGGTCATGCAGAACTTCGGGTCAAATTTATTGGGTTCTTTTGCTGCGCCGGTTGTTCTTGTGGCTGTTGCTTCTGCTTTTGGCTGGCGAGAGGCGTTTTTCCTTGCAGGGCTTCCAGGTCTTCTAGCCGCTGGACTCCTCTGGTGGTTAATGCGTGAACCGACAGCATCTTCAGTACCTATCGCAACGGGTGTGAATCAGTCCTGTCAGCGCCCAAGTCTCAAAGAGGTCTTCGCTCATCGAAATATGCTGCTATGTTCGCTTATTGCGGTGTTATTGATTGGATACTTAGTAACTTGCTGGTCTTTCATGCCAATTTACCTAACCAGTGTACGTGGTTATTCTGCTGAAGCCATGGGGTGGCTGATGGGAACTTTAGGCATCTCGGCAGCGGTCGGAAGCTTCGTCGTCAGCGGTATCTCTGACAAAATTGGTCGTAAGCCAGTAATGGTAATTACCCCATTTATGGGGCTCATCCTCACCTTAAGCGCCATGTATTTTGATGGCTCGGCTATTATTCTGGCAGTGTTGTTTTTCTTTGGTTGGGCATTGAACGGCATCTTTCCGCTTTTTATGGCCACCGTTCCCTCTGAAACCGTCGATTCGCGCCATATTGCAACAGCCCTGGGTTTTGTAATGGGTATTGGTGAGATATTGGGAGGTGGGGTTCTACCGGCGCTAGCAGGCGCTGCGGCAGATAGTGTTGGCCAATCCGCACCGTTGTGGTTAATGAGCGCTATTTGTGTGATTGCTGGAGTCCTGGCTTTGGGGCTCAAAGAGACCGCACCAGCAGTTCTGGTTAAGCGTGCTCAGGCGCCTGATGTTTCGGCATCTTTCAGCAGTTAGTCGCTAAATACCGATAATCACACAAGAAGCTCAGCTTTCGGGCCAAATGTGTCGGGTATAAGCGAATAGCGAGCTATTTAACGAAAGTGATCAAATTAAGTTGGCCGACAGGCCAGAATTTTTCACTGAGTGGCCGCCTTAAACGATGTTTGGCTAATCTCCGCTCGCTGGCTTCTAAGGTACAGTCAGCGAGCCGCACAGCCGTCCAAATTAACTAGCCACTTTGGCTAATAATTTAAGTTTTTTGAGTAGCATATAGCCCGCAAGGACTTTTCTGCCTGCCGCCATTGCTCCACCTGGGTGGCGCATCAGCTTGAATGCAGCAAAGCCGCCAATGGCGTAAAGCGGCAGCTTGAAGCTTTGCCAGTTTCTATCCAGTGGTGAGGCGGCTTGCTGTAAAAATTCGCTATCGACCAAAATATCCACGCGCTGCTGCTCTAGCTCGGCTAACAAAAGCGCTTTGCGTTCAGCGCGGCTGAGCGGTTTGGTTGGTGGCTTAGCGGTGTCTGCGGATGGTTTCATCACTTGGCTCCTCAAGCAGTGCTCGATCAGCAGCAAGCTGTCTGAGTGTTTCTTTTAACAGAGAGTGTTGCTTGGACTGGCGAATCGCAATAACCGCGAGTAGCAAACTGGCGCCGATCAGCACACCTGCACTGATGGCAATGGCGGTTAAGCGATAGGTATCCCAGAATATAACCACTACCAGTGCCGTCAAAGTGGCAATACCCAACAAGAGCAGCAGTAAGCTAGCTCCTGCCAGAAGAAGTAGAACCAGTAAGCGAGCACGCTCCTCTTCTAACTCAAACACCGCCAAACGCAGGCGGGTTTCGCTATTCGCAATCAGCGATTTCAGCAAGCGTTTGGCGGCAGAGAAGACGCGTTGGGTGGGGCCCAAAGCCATTAGCGACGACCGAGCAGCATACCCACAACCATACCTACTGCGGCACCAATGCCAATACTTGTCCAGGGGTTTTCATGGACGTAGCGATCACACGCATCGGCCTGATGAGTCAGCGAGTCGCGGGTTTCGTCATAAATACGCTCGCCACGCGCTTCAAGACGTGCACGAGTGTCTTTCAAACGACGTTCGGCGCGAGTACGTAGATCGTTCATCTCTCCGCTGGCATCTTTAGCGGTCGCATTGACCAGCTCTTCAACGGTTTCACTCAAGTGGCGCAGATCATCTTTGAGTTGATCGGCTTGAGTAGAGTAGGTGGGTTGACGTTTAGCCATGGAGTCTTCCTTTGACGAGTGAATGATTGGGCTACTAACTATTAGTTACTGTATTTTTGCTGCTGACTACAAGCATAGCAGTCAGCTAGTAACAGACAAGCAAATGCGTCTATCGGTTCAGCCCTGTCGCACTAAATAAGGGATTTAAACTAAACCCAAGGCTCAAGCGGTGCACGCGATGATCATAATCGATCATGCTTTCACCATATCCGTAGTAGTACTGTACATGCGCTCGCAAGCTGTTGAAAGCGGGCCAGCTGTAATCAATCTGGGTGCCGATATTGCCAGCGCTGGGATTGCCGCGTAACTGACCGCTCACTTCATGGTTATTATTGAGACGCTTGGCGAGGCGAATATCGCCGTATCCCATGTAGCGTTCGATATCCGGGTTGTCGTCATCCTCTGAGGATTCCGGTACCCGCCAGTGGGGTGCCAGGGTGAACGCCCAGTCGCCGCGCTGGAAGGTGCTTTCAAGGTATACCCGGTTCCAACTGCGCGAGAGAGGATCTGAGCGACCATTAGACTGGTGATTGAGAGATACTCGGTTGCGGGTATTCACCCAGCCAAGCGCTTCCCAGGCATTGTCAAAGTCGATAAACACTTCCGGCTCGTAGTTGGTTTCCCTAAAGGGTGATGAGGCGTCGGTATTATAAGCCTGCCACCAACTGCGCTGGGTGTAGCCAAAGTAGACGTCGCCGTAGTTACCGAATACCTGTTCAGCCAGATTAACCTTGGCACTGAACTGGAATTTTAACTCCACGCGATCTGCGGGGGTGCCGTTAGCCACCGTGCGGAAACTTTCACGATTTTGGTTAGCATTGTAACTAACAGGGAACAGATAGTTGGTGCGGTGGGTGGTGATTGAAAACGGATTCCGGGTTGATTCCTGCTCAAGTTCACGGCGATCGCTTAAATCTTCCCTTGCAGCCTCTTCAGGCAACTGTTCAAACGGTATGTCTAGCGCGGCGTCTTCGGGGTTTTCTATCTGCTGCAACTGTTGATGCAGATCATACAGTTCAGCATTGAGGGCACGGATACGCGCCTCAATCTCTTGCTGAGACTCGGCAACGGCATTCACACTAAACGTAGCAAGGCTCAGCAGAACAATAAGTTTCGTCAACGGCAATTTTCGGGTGACCATCAAGGTGACTCGCAAAATGAAGGAATAAGTAAACGCCAAGCTTGTTTCTATCACGCCGCCTGTGGAAGTCAACACCTCTGATTGCGCTGACCATCAGAACGCCTGACAATAACCTCATTCTCCGTCTCTGCGGAGCATTTGATGTCAGCGAGGCTCTAAGTAACGTGTTGATACGTAACGTGGTGAGATGCGCCTGTAAGTGGAGTATAACCTGTTTGTTGCTGCTGCTTGTCATGAGCAGTGTCGCTATTAATCCAGCCTACGCTGCGCTTCAGACCAATATGCTGGAGCGGGTGCCCGAGCAGGCTGAATTGGCATCAAGGCTTGCTCAGTTAGAAGCCCTTGAAGAACCCTTGACCGCCCAGCAGGCCAACGATAAAGAGGCCCTGGAAGCGGCCCTCGAAGCTTATGAGCGGCTGGCTTCTGTTGACGAGCGTCTTGCCGCGCTAGATACCCGGGTAGAACAAGCCCCTGAAATGTTAGCACGCCTGCAGCGCGAGTTGAGCGAAGCGGAAGAAGCTTCGCAGCAGCTAACGGTTGCCGACTTGAGCGACCGCCCCCTCGACGAGCTGGAAACGTTGCAAACTAACGCCGTGGTCGAGCTGCAGCAGTTGCAAAGCCAATTGGCGGAAGTGAACTCGCAACTGTTAGCCGCTCAAACACTCCCTGAGCGGGCCCAGCAATCCATTGCGGAAACCCTTCAGCGCGCGGAAAGTTTACGCCGACAGCACGATGAGCGCGAGGCTTTGCTGGCGGATCGTCAACTTTCTGCCCTTAGCGATGCGCAACTGATCCAATTACGCCTTGAACGGGCGCTGGCCGAACGCGAAGTAAGCTTTTATCAGCGCGAGCTAAGCGCTAACAGCCGCCTGCGCGAATTAGCTCAGGAGCGGCGCGATGTGCTGATGCTGCAGGTCGATTATCAAGAGCAGCAGCTAACGATGTTACAAGGGGTGATTGATCGGCAGCGTCGGTTGGCCTCTGAACAAGCCATTGCCGACGCTGCCAGGGATAACCCGCTGATCGCCGCGGGACATCCGGTGGTGGTGCAAGCGCAGCAAACCAACCAGACCCTAAGCCTGGAGCTGCTACGGGCAACCGACCGTGCTAACACTGTTGTGCGTGACAATATTGAAGCCCAGCGGCAGTTGGAGAACGTGCGTCAGCTACAGCGTAGCCTTAATGAGCAAATCGAGGCTATTCGCGGCAGTCAACTGCTGTCGCGAATTCTGCGCGAACAGCGCAAGTCGCTGCCTCCGTTGTCTGCGCCCCGGGATTTGCAGGACGAAATTGCCGACCTGCGCTTAAAGCAGTTTGATTTAGTCCGCCAGCGCGATCAGCTACGCCAAAGCGAACAGTATGCTGCTACGCGGCTGTCCGAGGAGGGCATAGAGGCGACGCCGGGACTGATCGATTCCCTTTCGCAGCTTTATCAATCCCGCCGTGAGCTGGTCGAGCAGTTGGAACAGTCTTACGGCAGCTTATTAAGTGCGGCGATTGAGCTTCAGCTCAACCAGCAGCAGCTGGTCACAACGACCAGTGAGCTGCGTAAAACCATTGATGAGCAGCTGTTTTGGGTTGCTAATAGTCGCCCTTTGGATATCAATTGGCTGCGTCAATTGCCCCGCAACCTCCAGCTGGAGTGGCAGGAAGGGGAGTGGCGAGCCATTTTACCCACTCGCTGGAAAGGGCTCTCTTGGGAGGTGCTCAGAGGGGCGCCCCTGATGGTATTAAGCCTAGTATTAATCGGGTCACGACGCCAGATTAAAGCCCGATTGGACAAACTGCACTCGCAGATTGGTCGGTTAAAAAGCGATACCCAGCTGCATACCCCCAAAGCGGTGCTGCTGAATGCGCTGCTAGCGCTCTCCGGCCCGCTGGCCTTGGCGGGGGTTGGGGTTGGGCTCTTGGGGGCAACTGGGCCATTGGCTAATAGCGTTGCCCCTGCGCTGCTTCAGTTGGCGTTAAGTTGGGCGGTGGTCGCCTGGGGCCGCAGGCTATTGGTCGCCGATGGCGTGGCCGAGCGCCACTTTACCTGGTCTGCGCACTACAACGCTCGGTTACGCCAGCTGTTAGGTGGGTTAGGCATTTCCTTGGTGCCTGTCATAGCCATTGCGGCGATGTCTGGAGAGATGGAAACCCCGCTGGCACTGCGTCCCGTTGCGTTGGGGTTGCTGTCGCTTGGGTTGTTGGCGATGAGCTGGTGGCTGGCGCAGTTGATACTGGCGCATATCCCTATTTTTGGCGTGCGCCTGTTTCGCTTGCTGTTGGGGCTTGCGATGGCCTCGGTGCCGCTGATGCTGTTGGGATTGGTAGTCTGGGGCTACGAATACACCGCGTTGCACCTAGTGGGGCGATTCGCGATCACGCTTTACTTGCTGGGGTTATGGGTTGTGGTGGAGGCGACCTTGGTAAGAAGCCTTGCGGTGGCTGCAAGGCGGCTTGCCTATCGCCGTGCTCTGGCGCGCCGTCGTGCTCAGGTGCAGGAAGGGGCGGAAGGTGGTCTCGAAGTCGTGGAAGAGCCGCCGCTGGATATGGAGCAGATCAATAGCCAGTCGCTGCGGCTTTCCAAGTTGATTGTCTTGATCGGCTTCAGTGCGCTGCTTTATTTGGTCTGGTCAGACTTGCTCTCGGTGCTCGGCTATTTGGACAATGTGTCATTGTGGGAGGCGCAAGAAGGGGATCTGGTCGATAACGCTCTATCGATATCCGACGTCTTTGCTGCACTGCTGATTGTCGCTATTACCTTTATCATGGCAGGCAATCTACCCGGCCTGTTAGAAGTGATGGTGCTATCCCGGCTGTCATTGAAACAGGGCAGCGCCTATGCCATTAGCTCGCTGCTCTCCTACACCATTGTGGGTACGGGGGTTGTCATGGGGCTGTCGACCCTGGGCGTTTCCTGGGACAAGCTGCAGTGGCTGGTGGCCGCCTTGAGTGTGGGGTTGGGGTTTGGCTTGCAGGAAATTTTTGCCAACTTTATATCGGGCTTGATCATCCTGTTTGAGCGCCCGATTAGGATTGGCGATACGATTACCCTGGGAAATTTGCACGGCACCGTCAGCCGTATCCGTATCCGTGCGACCACTGTCACCGATTTCGACCGTAAAGAGATTATTATCCCCAATAAAACCTTTGTGACTGACCAACTGATCAACTGGTCATTGTCGGATAATATCACCCGTGTTGTGCTCACCTACGGTGTGGCCCACGGCTCCGATATGGCCAAGGTGCACCAGCTATTACGTAAGGTGGCGGACGAAAACCCCCGCGTGCTAACCGACCCAGAACCTCAGGTTTTCTGTTTAAGCTATGGACAGCACAGCCTCAATTTTGAACTGCGTATTTTCGTCAATGATCTGCTCGACCGGCTGTTTGCTGCCGATGAAATCAACTGCCGTATAGATGCGCTGTTTCGCGAAGCGGGTATACGCGTGGCGTTTGAGCAGATGGATGTGTGGCTACACCCTGAGCAAGGCGAGGAGGTTAAAGTGCAGTCGGCGAATCAGTTGCCCCCTGCGTCTACGTAATGCACTTTAAGCTCTCTTTTTTAAGGCTCTTTTACTGCATGCAGGAGAAATTCTCGGTTGCCGTCGCCACCGGTGATCGGGCTCTCCTGCCAATGTTGAATGGTAAGTCCGCAGGCGTCGCAACTGCGACGAATGTTGACCTCCACTTCTGCAAAGCGTTTAGCGTCGCGTACCACGCCACGTTTATCCAGGGCGCCAGGGCTTAGCTCAAACTGCGGTTTCACCAGCGAAATCAACTGACCGCCCGCTGGCAGCAGGGCAGCAATCTCGGGCAGAATCAGCGTTTGCGATATAAACGACACATCCATGATGGCGCTATCAATGGGGAAAGCAGCAAGCGCGCTATTGAGGGCTTCGCTACTACTCATCGAGCGCGCATTTATCCCCTCTAGACAGGTGACGCGTGGGTCGTTGCGCAACTCAGGTGCAAGCTGTCCGTGGCCAACCTCTACACCAATCACATGGTGGGCGCCAAAGTGCAGCGCACAGTCGCTGAAGCCGCCGGTTGATTGACCAATGTCGAGCACAACAGCGTCATCAAAACGCAGCTCAAGCGCTGTGAGCACCGCCTCTAATTTCAACCCTGCTCGGGACACATAGCGCTCTTCGGGATCGTCCTCTACTTCAAACCGGGTATCGTCGGGCCATTTTTCGGATGCTTTGGTTAACGGCTTACCGTTCTCGGCAAGCCGTATCCGCCCGTGCCGAATAAGCCTTTGGGCGCGGGTACGCGAGTTGGCCAGCCCCTGGATGACCAACAATTGATCGAGTCGCATCATAGTGATTGAAAGTGTCGCTAAGCGTACTTGTTACCCTTCGTCGCGAGGCGTTTCGGGTAGCGGTGAATGGGGGAGGGTTGAGTTGGAGCCTTGATCCGCCTGTAGCTCGGTAGGTGGAAGGCGCGAGGCTCCCCAGCTCCGATGCAGGAAGTGTCTGACATTTTCCACCTCTTCGCTGGTGACGTCGGCGATGTCAACGCGCTCCAGGGGATCATAGTGGTAAATATACAGCCGCGATGCAAAGCGCTCAAAAGGCAGCGAGGCTTCGCCAAAACGTTCACCATTGCCCGATGTACTCACAATGACGCCATCGCCCCAATCCTGCCCGCTATCATTGTTGGGATTATAGAAGTAAACCCGCATAACATCAGAGGGGTCGAGAGAGGCCCGCAAAATAGTAATCGCGTGCCAGCCGATAAAACGCGCCGCGCTATCGGTGACCGCAATGCCCGCTGGCTGAGGGTGAATCAGCGGCTGGTTGCCATTGTAATAAGGGTGATAGTAAGCGAAGAAGTGGCGTATAAAGTCGTCCACATCGCTTAGTTGACCGGTGGCAACGTCGACATTGATGCGAAAGCCGCGGCCAGACCACCAGCCGTGAAATTCAGGGTTCACCCAGCGGTGAGGGTCACCTTCACGGCCAATGCAGCGCCGGCCCATTTCGGCATAAATTCGATCCAAGTGCGGCACGACAATCAGCGAAACCGGGTCGAGATCGATGGGTAACTGGGTCGCCACACCTGAGAGACTCGCCATTGATGAAATGGCTTGTCCTTCAAAATGCATAATGATTTCGTCATCCCGGGCAGCCCAGGCCACCATCTGCAGCAGGTAATCTGGGTCGTTATAGGCCCACATGGAGAGTGCCCGTGCCGACTGGCAGGTAGGGTTGTTGCCCTGACCAACGCCTAGCGGTAATCCCAGCATGCAGAGTACGCCCTCTATCAAGCGTGCCCGGGGAGAAACAGTGTCGCCATAGGCCATGGAGAGTCGCGACTGTGCCCACTCTGATAGCGGTAGATTAAGCTGACGCCACATTGCCGGTGCTACCGGCGGCTGATAGAGAATGCCGCGTTCAAGCATCAGCGCCAGGCCGTAAACCGCTTGAGCGGTAGCAGGGTAAACGCCGCCACGAATTAGCGCTTGAACAAGCTCGCGGTAGCAGAGCAGGCAGTCGCGGCCGGTAGATGAAAGGCCCAGTGCTTCGGAGAGTAAGTGATCCCCCTCTTCGAGTAGATGACGCAGTAATACGGCGTGATATGGCGATACCAGGCCGGTGTCGTGCATCGCCCGGGCGAAACCGGTGGATTCAGCCTGCAAAGCAGCCTGATCCATACGTTCTAACCGATCACGGTAAACGTCGACCCCAGGGTCTTCACGACAGGCTTGAGTTGGGCCATAAAGCGAACTCACCAGGCGGTCGGCGCCCTGGCCGCTGGCGCCAAGATCAATTTCCGGGTTGGCCTGACACAGCGCAATTTGGGTGATCATCTGTTTGATCGAATCAACCTGAATAGGGCGCTGTTTTAAAATGCGCCAAATCTCATCGATCAGGCGATCAACAATGTGCTCGTAGCCGATGCGCTCGGCTAAATGCTGGAAAAGCTGGCGGGGAATAGTGGCCAGGCGCCCCTGGGTTTCCCGCTCCGCTTCGCTGGGCGGTAAAAACAGTAGCCACAAATTGATCGCCATTACCTGAGTCAGGTAATGGTGAGCATGCTCTGCGGACACCAGTGGATGCTCAAAATTGCCTTTAGCCACAGCTAGGAGCCGAAGCTCGCTTAGCGCCTCAATGACGACAACATTGGCATCCGCGCTTTTCAGCGAGAAGGTTGTCAGAGTCGGCACCAAATATTGGGGTGTTTCCCAATCGGAGCCCAAAAATACACCGGAGTCCTCAAACGCTTGCGCGCGGGTCTCCAGTGCTGCACAACCGCCGTCCTGAAGCAGTACTCGACGCGCAGTGTCCATCACACGCGGCAGCTTGGCGGGTTTTGAGAAGGCGGGCGCCTGGGTAAGCAGGCGAACGGCGTCATCAAATTTGCTCAACAATCCATTGAGCTTGCTATCTTCTTGAGAAGACGTCACTTGATCTGTCTCCACGGTGACTCCTTATCCCAGCGTTAGCGGGGATTATACATAGAAGTCGAGGTCTTCTTGGCGTTTTAGCAGATCGCGAATCGTATGCGCATCCTCGCCTTTGAAGTAGACCAGACCCCAATGGGTACCAAACGCGGTGCGTTTAGTAACGGTTTCTTCTACTGGTGAGGTTAGCTCATGAGACTCGAAGTAGGGGTGATCTTCGGTCTCTTCGGGAATTTCCAAGCGGCTGACCACACGACGGCGGGGGTAAACGCCAAAGCAACCGGCAAAGCCATCGGCATCGACCACTTCTTTCGGAAAGAACGTGGCCACTTCTTCTTTCGTGGTTTTCGGGTCGAACACCAGCATGGAAGCCTGGTAAGCATTGAAGCCGTAAACACGCTCTAGCAGCTCGAATACCTTGAAGCCGGGCGGACGGTAAGCTACTTCGCCAAAGTACATCTCACCATCGCTGGTGACAAAGTATTCCGGATGGATCAAGCCAAACTCAATGTCGAACGCTTTAATTAACTTCTCGATCTGTTGGGTGATCTGCTCGCGGTAAATCTCAAGTTCAGGCGATGCGGGCACAAACACTGAGTAACCCAGCGTCACGTACTCTGAGATGTTCAAGAAAGCGATTTTGCCATCGTGAACCCATGCTTCAACGGCAAATTCCCAGCCATCCAGGTGCGATTCCATCAGTACCGGGAACTCTTCTTCCGGGATGGTATCGACTTCATCTGGGGTACGAATAACGCGATGACCAAGACAGCCTGCTTTATCAAACGCTTTAAGGTGAATCGGGTCGTTGGGGTCGCCGTCCAGCTTAAGCAGTGTCTGGTTAACGCGCTTTAGGAAGCGCACGACATCTTCTTTATCGTGGGCTTCTTCAAAAATACCCACACGGATGCCGCCGAGTTGGGCGCGACGCTTCATCAACGCTTTATCGCGTAGCAGCAACGACTGACCGTAAAGGCGCGGGTTATCCAGTAGCACAGAGTTGATGGCCCCGGCCCATTCAACGGTCTCTTCGTAGAGCGGAATGGCGACATCGACGCCTTTCTCTTTAAGCGTCTCGGCAATTTCCATCGAGCGGTCATTGAGTCGCTCGAAATTCCAAGGCACGTAGGGAATGTCGTGTTTTTGGCAATACTCTTCCGCCCAATCAGGTGCAACGACAATGTAGCGACGGTCAAAATTTTCGGCCGCTTCAATCGCATTGAGGCTCCAGCCTAACAGAGCGATATAGCCCTTATTTGGATCCTTCTGCATGTTGATGACTCCTACTTGGTGAAAAAATATTATTGCTAAACCACGCTAGCTACCATACATGAGAGGCGCATGCCCGGCTAATGAGCGCTTTGTCCGTCGTATTAACGCTAAGCTTGCTAAGGGTTAAGCCTAAAGGCGCGGCGATGGGAATATGGTAAGCTAGGCGGTTCAACTTTTAATGTACGAATGGCAAGAGGATTAGGCCAAGATGGCGGCCAAGCCGATCTACCGTGTGGTGGTCCACCAGCAGGGTGAAATTTGGGATTTATACGTCCGAGAAATCTTTCAAAGCGAACTCTGGGGCTTTATTGAAGTCGAGGAGTTTGTCTTTGACGATGCTTCACGGGTAGTGGTTGACCCTGCAACTGAAAAATTGCAACGAACCTTCGATGGCGTCAAGCGTAGCTACCTACCGTTAAATGCGATTGTGCGTATTGATGAAGTAGAGCGCGAAGGACCATTGAAAGCGGTCAAAACCGATACTCGGGTAGCGGAGTTCCCCCGTCCCTTTCCGTTGCCCCCGCGCGGAGAAGGGTAAGCGTATGAGACAAGCGCACCGCTAAGTTAGGCGATAAGCGCTGTTGGCTTCGTCCGCCTTGCAGCGTTTTTAATCAGGACATGATGTCATGCTAGTAAATAGAACTCGTTATCGAAATTACGCCGCTGCGGCTGGCATTTTACTCAGTGTTACCAGCCTCAATGCCACTGCCCAATCTGCTAACCAAGCCTGGGTGACCGATGAACTGAGCACCTATGTGCGCAGCGGCCCAACTGATGGTTACCGCATTATTGGCACGCTCAACGCAGGCGAGCAGGTAGAGGTGCTGGAAACCAGCGGTGACTACACCCGAGTGCGCAACAGTGATGGCAATGCGGTCTGGGTGTTGAGCAATGAGCTTCAAGAAACACCCAGTGCGGTTGAACAGCTACCTGCGTTAGAAGCCCAGGTAGAGGAACTTACCGCCGAGCTTGAGGGTATCAATGAAACCTGGGAACAGCGTACGGCCTCAATGACTGAGACTCTAGAGTTGCGTGAGAGTCGCATTGCCGAGCTTGAGGCCAGCAACCAAGAGCTGGATGCGCAAGCGGAGCAGTCCCGCCGGCAAGTTAGGGCGCTCCAAGCGCGGCTGGAAACCCAGGAAGAAGACCTGCTGATGCGTTACTTCATGTATGGCGGCGGTGTGGCTGGCGCAGGTTTGTTGGTGGGCCTGATTGTGCCGCACCTACCGCGGCGGCGTAAAAAGCGTGACCGCTGGTTTTAACGGTGCGATAAGCCTCCTCTTCGATAGTGCAATCGACTTCACGGTGGCCAAATAATGAGCGATCAATGGCGCAAGCGCTGGCAAGAAGGGCGTATAGGCTTTCACCTGCAGCAGGCACACCCGGCGTTGCTGCGTCATTGGGCGTCGCTCGGCGTTGCTAAAGGCACCAAGGTATTGGTGCCGCTGTGCGGTAAAAGCCTTGATATGCGCTGGTTGGCAGACGAGGGTTATCCCGTTCTGGGAATTGAGTTTGCCCCGGAAGCCATTGAGCAGTTTTTGGCTCAGCGCAGCACATCGGTATCCCGCTACCGTCAGGCAGATTTTACGATTTCCCGCCAAGGCAGCGTGGAGCTATGGTGCGGGGACTTTTTTCACCTGCATATCCAGCAAGCCGCCGAGATCGGGGCGTTTTATGATCGCGCCTCGCTGATAGCGTTGCCACCTGCAACAAGGCAGCGCTATGCGTTTCACCTTGCTCAGTTGGTGCCGCCTGGTGCCAAGGGGTTGCTGATTAGTTTGTCGCATCCTGAGGGCAGTGCTGGGCCGCCTTATAGCGTGCCCAACAGCGAAATCGAAAGCCTGTTCACCCCCAACTTCATACTGACGTTTCTGGAACAGGGCAGCCCCGATGAGCGTGGCCGAACGGAAAGCGTATGGGCACTTGAACGACGCGGGCCGCGGCTCTAGGAGTAAAGAGGCGCAGCCCGAGTCAGAGGTGTTTCTATAAAGGGTAATCTTAGCGTGCGAGTAAATTGGCCAGTTCTGGATCGCTAAAGGCGCGGTTCATGCCATCGCTAAGTAGGTCGCTAAGCATCCGTGCGTTGCTGTCGGCATCGGGCTTAAGGGCGTAGCCCTGGGTACGGCGCGAGGTGTAGGTGCCCGTATAGGTAGTGCCCTTGTTTTTAGCAATAGCGCGGAAAACGCCTTCAAGACGTGCTTCATCTACCAGTGGCTGGCCGCTGTCGCCACGGGCGTAGTGCAGGCTGGCAAGTTCCAGGGTTAAGCTCGGGCGGCCTTCGGCCTGCTCGGTGGTGGGGCTAAAGCCCATATCGCGTACCGCGCGCTCAGCTTCTTCTTGGAGACGGGGAATTAACTCGTGGCTGCTCACGGTAATGTGCGCCGTCGACATACCACCACCTGCTCGATTGCCAATAATGTCGCTCTCGCGTCCATCCTGGGCAATCACAGTTACCTGCTGGCCTGAGCCAACTTGCGGCACCTGGGTACTGCGTTCAGGGCTGAGCTGTAAGTATTGGGGGCTTGCGCAACCAGCAAGCCATGCACTGGCAAGTAGTACACCCGAAATCCGTAAAAAGTGACGCCGAAGCATGGTCTTCCTCCGCTATGGCTAAAATGCCAGTATAACGCGGGTAGCGCGTTGGCGGTATGTTCTGGCGATGTGGCTTTGCTCAATCACTTCTGATGTCTCACTGTATATTGCCTTTGCACACCGTTGTGAATGCGAAAGCAGTGAAACAAGCTAGCTCGTTAGGCTGTTTTTTTGAGGATCGGGACTCACGATTAGCCAAACGGAAAGTAAAACGATCAAAGAGCCAAGTAAGAATCCGCTGGAAATCGTTTCATCAAGGATTAAAAAGCCCCATAACACAGCGAAGGGTGGCACCAAGAATGTAACGGTGAGCGACCGTAACGGCCCAATGTCGGCAATCAATCTAAAATAAAGGATATAAGCGAGGGAGGTGCATAAAAAGCCGACTGCGAACAGGCTGATCCACACATCACCTTGAAGCCAGTCGATACTGGGGCCAGATGAAATATTCCAAAGCAAAAAAGGGCTGAGAAAAGCGGTAGCGCCTATTTGACTGCCAAACGCAACCAGCGTTGAATCCAGGCCACCCTGTTGGGTTATCCACTTGCGGGTAAGAAAGCCAGCAAAGCCGTAACCAATAGTGGCTATCATGCAGGCAGCCACGCCAATATAGATGTTGCCAACGATACTTGAGTCACCCACAGTGGTGATAACAGTGATGCCAACAATTCCTAGCGTTACGCCCAGCCATTTTTTTATAGTTAAACTCTCGCTAAAGATAAAAAAGCCAATCATGGCACCTGTTAAAGGCGTTGTCGCATTTAGAATCGCTGAATAGCCAGTAGGTAGTAGTGTTGCTGCTATGCTGTACATAAGAAATGGGATGCCTGAATTTATAGCACCCAAAATCAAAATTTTGCCTAGTTTGCCTCTGAACGCCAGGCTTTTACGTATGATAACGATGATAAAAGCCAAACCAATGAGGCCAAAAAAGACTCTAAAAAATGCTGTGTTGATTGGGCCTATCGCCGGTGAGGCGATTCTCATAAAAAGGAAGCTTGCTCCCCAGATAGCGGCTAGCGACAGCAGTCGTATATAGTCTATTGCTCTCATTTTATGTCCCTTTTCAAGATTTTCTCTTAGCCTCAAGCCGCTAAGTGATGGTTGGCTTTTTTAAGTTTTTTATCTGGAGTGGTCAGGGTGTTTCTTGGTTTTTTACTCCATGGCAATGCAGTATTGGCTTTTGATAGCATCGAAAAAACCCGTTTCTTGCTCTTGTTACGTGTTTTTAAACCGGAATGTGAAGGCTTATGGTTTGAGGCGTCGGGGTTGGCTTCGTGCCACGGGGCGGCTGGCGCCGCTTTCCGCGGCTTCGGGCATTAGAGGGGTGAAAATGGATCTGTTTGAAAACGACGATATGAAGTTGATTAATCTGCTTCCAAGGGATGGTGAGGTTTACTACCACGGTAAAGTCTTGGATACAGTTACCGCCGATATGTATCTGGATAAGTGCCTAAGCGAATTAACCTGGGAGCATGATCGTGCGTTTATTTACGGCAAAGAGATCGTTACAAAGAGGAAAATAGCCTGGTATGCGGATAAGCCGGTTTCCTATACATACTCAGGATATGCAAAGATGGCGTTAGTATGGCCTGATTTTTTACGAGAGATTAAGCAGGTGGTGGAGAGCCACTGCGGGGAGATGTTTAATTCGTGTCTGGGTAATTTTTATAGCTCAGGCGATGAAGGCATGAGCTGGCACAGTGACGCCGAAAAAGACCTTGTTGAGAGTGGATCAATCGGGGCGTTGAGCCTAGGCGGCGCAAGGAAATTCTCGTTTAAGCATAAGCCAACAGGGGAGAGCGTGTCGCTTAATTTAGAGCACGGCAGTCTGTTAATTATGAAAGGTACTACACAACAAAACTGGCTACATAGTCTGCCTAAAACCAAGAAAGATGTTGAGCCGCGGGTGAGCCTGACCTTTAGGCAAATGCGTTTTTGAGCTAATGCGATGAAACGTCAACGCTAGCTGCTCCATTTAGGGCAGCTAGCGCTTCCGCAGCGTTATGCCACGCGGCTTTGCTCCGTCGCTTTCGACTCTGCTTTGGGGAAGCGTCGCCAGTGGCGGGGGTGGGCGAATAAGCGTTGCCCGCGGCGTAGCGCCAAGTGCTCAAAGTCAGTATGGCGCACGGTAGCAAGCCAAGGCTGGGCGAGCCAATCCGCCTCTAGCTCCACGCGCACTTCTGCGCCCACCGGTGAGATCGCCGTGATAGTGACCGGTAGATGGCTCTCAGAGGTGGGTTGCTCGGTTAGCCGCACTTCATGGGGGCGTAGCAGCAGCTCTTCATGGCCATCGGGTAGATCCACGTGCCAATAGGCGTCGCCACAGGTGAGTACGCCGTTGGTCACTTTGCCTTCCAGGTGGTTTACATCGCCTAAAAACTCAAACACAAAGCGGTTTTTGGGCTCCCGGTAGAGCTCATCGGGAGTATCAATTTGCTCAATACGGCCGTTACTCATGACTACGACGCGGTCGGAAAGCTCCAGCGCCTCTTCCTGGTCGTGGGTGACAAAGACGCTGGTGAAATTGAACTCGTCATGCAGGTGGCGCAGCCAGCGGCGTAACTCTTGGCGCACTTTGGCATCAAGTGCGCCAAAAGGCTCGTCCAACAGCAGTACTTCCGGTTCCACTGCCAAGGCGCGGGCTAGCGATACTCGCTGCTGCTGGCCGCCGGAAAGCTGAGCAGGGTAGCGGTTGGCGAGGTGCTCCAGCTTGACCATTTCAAGTAGCCTAAACACCCGGGCGCGAATCTCACCGCTGCTGGGGCGGCGTTTACGCGACAACACGGTCAGGCCAAAGGCCACGTTGTCGTAGACGCTCATATGGCGAAACAGCGCGTAGTGCTGGAAAACAAAGCCAATTCGCCGGTCGCGCACATGTACATTGGTCACGTCGCGGTCGCCAAACAAAATCTTGCTGGGTTGTGCGGTGCGGTCGGCATTTTCCAAGCCGGCAATAATCCGCAGCAGCGTCGTTTTGCCCGAGCCCGAAGGGCCAAGCAGGCCGACCAGCTCGCCTGCGTGAATATCCAGGTTGATCGGCTCTAACGCCTGGGTAGTGCCGAAGTGCTTAGCGATGTTGTGTAAGTGAATGCTCATGCAAATGCCTCCCGGCGCGCTGCGCGCCATTCCAGCCCGGCCTTGGCGGCGAGCGTTAGTAGGGCAATAAAGGCGAGTAGCGCCGCGCAGGCAAACGCCCCTACGGCATTATAATCCTGATAAAGCTGCTCAAGGTGCAGTGGTAGCGTATTGGTCTTGCCGCGTATAGCGCCGGAAACCACTGAAACAGCCCCAAATTCCCCCACCGCACGGGCGTTGGTAAGGATAACGCCGTACAGCAGTGCCCAGCGGATGTTGGGCAGTGTGACACGACGGAAGGTCGTCCAGCCGGTAGCGCCAAGCGTCACGGCTGCTTCTTCTTCACGGGAGCCTTGGGCCTGCATCAACGGGATCAGTTCCCGGGCCACAAAGGGGCAGGTAACAAAAATAGTCACCATGAGGATGCCCGGCCAAGAAAACATCAGCTGAATATCATGGCCGTCCAGCCAAGTGCCGATCCAGCCGTTGCGGCCATACAGCAGCAAGTAAATCAGACCCGCGACAACGGGAGAGACCGCAAAGGGGATATCGATCAACGTTTGCAGAATGCGCCGCCCAGGAAAGCTGAACCGCGTGACCAGCCACGCCAGGGCAACGCCAAATACCAGGCACACGGGAATGGTTAGTAGCGCAATCATCAGCGTCAGACCAATCGCGTGCAGGGTGAAGGTGTTACTGACATTCGACCAGAAAACCATAACGCCCTGGGAGAATGCCTGAGCAAAAATGGCCACCAGCGGCAGCAGTAAAAACAGTGCTGACAGCACCAGAGCGGCACCTATCAGCAGGCGCCGGATAAGTGGCGCATCACCAATTCGACGCATTACCCCTTACCTCCATGCAGACGGCGCACAAAGCGGCCCTGCCAAATATTAATTGCCAGTAGCAGCGCCAACGAGACAAACAGCACCACTGAAGCAATCGCCGAGGCCCCTGCATAGTCATACTCTTGCAGCTTGACGAAAATCATCAGTGCGGTGATTTCCGTTTCATAAGGCATATTACCGGCGATAAAAATGATCGCTCCGAACTCGCCTAGCGAACGAACAAACGCCAGCCCCGTGCCGGTCACCAAGGCAGGCCAGATATGCGGCAAGATCACGCGGCGAAAGGCCACGCCGTCGGTAGCACCCAATGACATAGCGGCTTCATCGACTTCCACTGGCATATCTTCCAGCACCGGCTGCACCGTGCGCACCACAAACGGGATGCTGGTAAAGGCCATGGCCAGGGCGATGCCCACCCAGGTATAAGCGACTTGAAACCCTAGCGGCTCCAGCAATCCACCCATCCAGCCGCTACTGGCATAAAGGGTTGCCAACGTAATGCCTGCCACTGCGGTGGGTAGCGCGAAGGGGAGGTCCATTAAGGCATCGAGTAAGCGCTTGCCAGGGAACTCGTAGCGAACTAACACCCACGCCAGCAATAAGCCAAATATGGCGTTGATAATCGCTGCAACGGCTGCCGCGCCAATGGTGACCATATAGCTGGCAACCACGCGTCCTTCGGTGATGATCGCCCAGTATTGGGCAAAACTAAGCTCCGCTAACTGACCGAACAGGCCCGTAATAGGGAGTAGTAGCACCAGCGAGATAAACAGCACGCTGATACCCATAGAAAGGCCAAAACCCGGCAGCACACGAGTACTGCCGGTTCGCCAGGAGGCAAGTTGACTCATAGTTCAGGCTGGCTCATGAGTGAATATTAGCGGCGCTGCAACTGGTCGAGAAGGCCACCACCCTCAAAGTGGGTCTCCATGGCTTCATCCCAGCTACCAAACACTTCATCTACTTCAAGCAGTTCGGTTTCCGGGAACTGGTCGGCGAACTCTTCGACCACGGCTTCGTTATGCACTCGGTAGTTGAAGCCTGCCAGTAGGCGTTGAGTTTCTTCTGTGTAGAGGTACTCAAGATAGCTCTGGGCCAAATCGCTGTTACCGTTGCGCTCTGCGTTTTCACCAACAACGGCAACGGGGAACTCTGCCAGAATGCTAACGGGTGGCACGATTACTTCGTAGTCGTCACTGCCATACTCTTTGCGAATGTTGTTGACTTCAGACTCGAAACTAATCAGTACATCGCCAATTTCACGCTCGATAAAGCTGGTGGTTGCGCCACGACCGCCGGTATCAAACACCGCTACGTTGGCTAAGAAGGTGCGCATGAACTCTTCGATTTGCTCTTCATCGCCATCGAACTCGTTCTCGGCAAAGCCCCAGGCGGCTAAGTAAGTATAACGACCGTTACCCGAGGTTTTCGGGTTGGGGAAGACCATCTGTACATCTTCTTTGACTAAGTCGTCCCAGCTCTCAATTCCTTTAGGGTTGCCTTTACGCACTAGGAAGGCGGTGGTGGAGTAGTAGGGAGAGGCATTGTTCTCAAACGCATCCTGCCAATCTTCGGCCACCAGCCCAGCATCGGCAAGTACCTGCACGTCGGTCACCTGGTTAAAGGTCACCACATCGGCACGTAAACCCTGAAGGATGGCACGGGCTTGTGCGGAAGAGCCGCCGTGAGACTGGCTAATGGCAATCTCTTCACCGTGTTCCTCCTGCCACCAAGCTTGAAACTCAGGGTTGATCGCAGCAAACAGCTCGCGAGCGATATCGTAAGACGAGTTGAGTAGTTCACGCTCTTGGGCGGCGGCGGTTCCACTTACCGTAACGCCTAATGCAATGGCAATCAGGCTGCGGCGGAAAATTGTTGGCAGTGCCATAGAGAAACTCCTTAAAAACAGTAAGCGCTTAGTATCGCGATATTGGCAAGGTTAAATCTATCAATGTGGAATTACAATCATGCTTTATATTCTATTTAAGAATATGTGTGTGATGAGATGCGCGACGCGGATACGTGGTTCTGTTAAGCGGCTCTGATAAGATAGCAGCCTGGCTTTGCTCTCTTGCCTGCACACTCGCGGGTATATCGAGTGTCTACACTTCGTCTACTGATTGATAAGCAGGAATGGAATATGACCGCTGCGCAGGATTTCTTGATTGCCCCCTCTATTTTATCGGCTGACTTTGCCAGGCTGGGTGAGGAGGTGGATAACGTGCTGGCTGCAGGCGCGGATGTGGTGCACTTCGACGTCATGGATAATCACTATGTGCCCAACCTGACCATTGGGCCCATGGTGTGTAAGGCGCTGCGTAAGCATGGCGTCACGGCGCCCATCGACGTGCATCTAATGGTTAAACCGGTAGACCGCATGATCAGCGACTTTATTGAGGCGGGCGCCAGCTATATCACCTTTCACCCGGAAGCGTCTGAGCACGTTGATCGCTCGCTGCAGCTGATCCGTGATGGTGGCTGTAAAGCCGGCCTGGTATTTAATCCGGCCACGCCGCTCTCCTATCTCGACTATGTGATGGATAAAGTCGATATGGTGCTGCTGATGAGCGTCAACCCAGGTTTTGGTGGGCAATCCTTTATCCCCGGCACGCTGGACAAGCTGCGCGAAGCACGGGCGCGCATTGATGCCTCAAAATTTGATATGCGCTTGGAAATCGACGGTGGGGTGAAAGTGGATAACATCGCCGAGATCGCCGCAGCAGGCGCCGATACCTTTGTGGCGGGATCCGCCATTTTCAGCGCCTACCAAGCCAGCGACCCGCACGGCTATGACGCGGTGATCAAGCAGATGCGAGCGGCGCTGGCCAAGTAAAAAGTCAGTGTCGAGTGTCGTTTAGTGCAATTTCATGCGCGGTTTTAAGTAACGATTAAGCTTATCGACCAGCCAGGCCAGCCCCGTTTTCGGCGCCCCATGAATAGAGAGCTGGTGCATGCGGTAGAGCGATGCATAGGCTTGGCGAGCCAGCCAGCCCTCTAAAAACAGGCCGCGGGAGGCGGAGCTTCGCATCAAATTACCTACCGCATCGTAGCGGGCCAGCGATACCAGTGAGCCGTGATCGCGATAGCGGAAATCGGCTAGCGGTTTGCCTTCCAGTTTATTGACCAGATTTTTGGCGAGCAGCTTAGCCTGCTGGTGAGCCGCCTGGGCGCGAGGAGGCACCGTGCCGCTTTCACCCATCGGGCAACTGGCGCAGTCGCCTAGAGCAAAAATTTTCTCATCATCGACGCTTTGTAGGGTGCTTTTTACTTCAATTTGGTTTTTCTTATTCGTTGTCAGGCCTAGCTCCGCCAAAAACGGCGGCGCTTTGATACCTGCTGCCCACACGTTGATATCGGTCTTGATCACTTCATCGTCACCGGTGATCAACTGATGCGCCTGAGCTTCTTTAACGGCGGTATCGGTATGGACGGTTACGCCCATGCTCTCAAGCTCTGTTTTGACAGTTTGGCTGACCCGCTCGGAAAGCCCTGGAAGCAAGCGCGGCGCCGCTTCCAGTAGGTGTACGCTGATTTGCTGGTGATCAACGGACGTCACCCCATAGGCATTGAGCATGCGCGAAGCGTCAAATAATTCGGCCGCAAGCTCTACCCCTGTTGCACCGCCGCCGACGATACCAATGGTTAACTGAGTATGTTGGCGTAGGTTGGGGTCGGTATAGCGCAGAAAGGTGTTGATCATATCGCGCTGGAACGCCTTGGCCTGCTCGGGCGAATCAATAAAGTGGCAGTGCTCCGCCACGCCGGGCGTGCCGAAATCGTTGGAAACGCTGCCTATGGCCATGACCAGATAGTCATAGGCAAGCTCGCGGGCGGGTAGTACCTCTTGCCCATCTTCATCATGAATCGGCGCTAATTGCAGCGTCTGTTGCTCGCGATTAATGCCGGTTAGCGAACCGCGCTGATAACGGTAGAAGTGAGCCGATGAATGCCCGCGAAGATCCACCTCGTCCATACTGGAGTTCAGTACGCCGGTGGCCAGTTCGTGGAGCAGCGGTTTCCATACGTGGGTGGTATTGCGATCCAGCAGCACAATTTCTGCGCGTTTGCGCTTACCCAAGGTGCGGCCTAATCGTGTGGCAAGGGCTAAGCCGCCAGCACCGGCGCCGACAATCACGATTCTGGGAGTGGGCATATCACTACCTCCTTAACTAAATTAGCCCCAGCATAGAAGGTTCTGATGCGTCTGACTAATGCGAACGTTTGCTTTGAGCAGGTAAAATGGTTTTTAAATCAAAATGGGGCAGAGCGCATTGAAAATACATCCAAGCCACTACTCAGAACGACACCCAGTGCTACAGGGAAAACGGCTAATTGCCTTCGACTTGGACGGAACGCTGATCGATTCAGTGCCCGACCTGGCCGCTGCCGTGGCACGCACGTTAAGCGAGCTGGATTTACCCGAGCCGAATGAGACAAAGGTGCGGGATTGGGTGGGCAATGGCGCGCCGGTATTAGTGGAAAGAGCCCTGACCTGGGCGTTAAAAGCGGCGCCTGAGCCAGCGCTTCTTGAGCGCGGTTATGATGTGTTTATGGCGCACTACGGCGCTGCACCCAATACCCTGACAACGCTCTACCCGGGAGTAAAGCCAGCCCTAGAGGCGCTGCACCAGCAAGGTTTGACCCTGGTGCTGATTACCAATAAACCCGAACGCTTCATTGAGCCGCTGTTAAATCACTTCGAGCTGCTGAACTATTTTACCCTATGGCTCGGCGGTGATTCTTTGGCCGAAAAGAAGCCCCACCCATTGCCGCTACTTCACGCTGCGCACCATTGCCAAATACCGCCAGCTGACTGTGTGATGGTCGGCGATTCACGTCACGATATGGCGGCTGGAAAGGCGGCAGGCTTTACTACTCTGGCGCTGCCCTATGGTTATAACCATGGGGAGCCGATAGAGAATAGCCATCCCGACCTAGTGCTCAGTTCGTTAACTGAATTGCTGTTGAAAGCACCTCGACCCACAAAGGGCATTGACTAGGCTTGGTCGGTCGCTTACTTACTCGGCCGTGGCGCCCCCTAGCGCGGTATGCATCACTTCAGCGTTATGGCGCAGCATGTCCGCGTAGTTGGCAGCGGGGCCATCTTCACCGCTCAGCGAGTCGACATACAGCGGACCTGCTAGGGGCAGTGAAGCCTCCCGGGACAGGGCGTCCATATGGATACTAGGTGTAGTGCTTTCAAAAAACAGCGCAGGGGGGCGTTTCTCGGCAAGCTGTTCGCTGATCTTGGCCATTGCCTGGGCGCTGCCTTGAGTCTCATGGTTAACCCCCCACACCCCTTGGGCATCAAAGGCGTAGGCGCGGGCAAAATAACCAAAACCTGCCTCACTGGTTAGTAATGTGCGGTTAGTTTGTGGGATACCTTCAAGCCGCTCTTTTACCGCTTGGTTAAGATTGTTCAGCGCCCTGCGTGCCTCGTCAGCGCGGGCATAAAACGCATCGGCTTGCTCGGGTAGATGCTCGGCCAGGGTCTCAGCAATGACATCGATGTAGGCTGCAGCGCCCTCTGGATCCATCCACATATGCGGGTCTGGCTCGCCTTTATACTGTCCGGTGGAAATCGTCAGTGGCGTATAGTCGGCCTTTTTAGCCACTTCCACTAGCGTTAGCTGGTCGTCAGACATCGCCTCAACATGGCGTATCCAAGGCTCTAGTCCAAGCCCGTTATAAAACACAATATGCGTCTCTTCTAACGCCAGTACGTTGGGTGGGGTTAGCTCCCAGCGGTGAACATCTTCTCCCCGTGGCACAATGACATTGACGCTGACAGTGTCACCCGCCACTCGTTTGACCAGCTCCTCCATGACTGAAAAGGAGGCAATTACGCGCAGCGTTGTGTTGGCATAAGCTGGCGCAGCGCTTATCAGCGCGACGAATAAGAGCGCCCACACCCAGGTAAACCACTTTGACATCCCACGCTCCTAACTGGCTAAAAAAACTATCGAAAAAGACGGCAGATAATAAAGACTGCGGTGGCCCGTTGCCAGTTCCACTGCAATGCGAGGCCGCAAGAAGTATTACCCAAGGGAGGATTCCCTCAAGTGAAAAGTGCCACTATGCTGAATAGTATTACACTCCTAAGCATAGCGTGCCTTATGACTGGCTGAACGGTTTCTTATTCGCGGCATCGGTGTGGCATCCCCAAAGCTGTGATTTATCGCCCATAGCGCTGGTGGTCTAAAGGGGAGGGGGCTGGTTGACACTTAACCCCTGCAAGGGAGTGCTCGGTTGCGGTATCATCACTCCATTAACGGTTTAATCTGTGGTCGAAATGACACAACGGAGTAAGTGGGGCAATGGCGCAAGCTCAGTCGGTGCATAAACAGCCATCACAGGAACAGTCAGCGCAAAAAGTGGTGATGCTGGACAATTATGACAGTTTCACGTTCAACATTGTCCAGTACCTGGGTGAGCTTGGTGCCGAAGTCATCACTCACCTCAATGACGAAATCACCATTGAGCAGATCGAAATGCTGGCGCCGACACACCTGGTGGTATCGCCTGGGCCCTGCACGCCCAACGAGGCGGGCATATCCATGACCGCCATCAAACACTTTGCAGGCAAGCTGCCTATTTTAGGCGTTTGCCTGGGCCATCAGGCGATTGGCCAAGTGTATGGTGGCAAGGTCGTGCACGCGCCACAGGTGATGCATGGTAAAACCTCCGCTGTGCTGCATGCTAACCAAGGCGTGTTTGAAGGGCTGGATAACCCGGTTGAGGTTACCCGCTATCACTCCCTGGTGGTCGATAAAGCGAGCCTGCCCGACTGTTTACAAATCACTGCCTGGACAGGTGATGACGACGTAACCCCCGGTTTAGTCATGGGGTTTCGTCACCGCGAGTTGGATATTGAAGGGGTGCAGTTTCACCCCGAGTCGATTCTTACCCGCCAAGGCCATGAGCTGTTGGCCAACTTTTTAAAACGCGGCTGATAGCCGGTTTCACACGCTTTTAGGGGCCCCTCTGCTCATGCAAATGCGAGATGCGATTAATGCGGTGATGCGCCGCGAAGACCTCTCTTTCGATGCCATGCACGCTTTGATGCGTCAGATCATGACCGGCGATGCAAGCGATGCACAAATTGGTGGCCTGTTAGTAGGCCTCGCCATGAAAGGTGAAAGTGCCGCGGAAATTAGCGCCGCTGCTCAAGTAATGCGCGAGTTGATGAAGCGCGTTGAACTGAGTGCTGAAAACGTTGTGGACATTGTCGGCACCGGTGGCGATGGTGCCAACCTGTTTAACGTTTCCACCGCCGCCAGTTTTGTCGCCGCTGCCGCTGGTGCCCATGTGGCCAAACATGGCAACCGAAGCGTTTCGTCTTCATCGGGTAGTGCGGATCTGTTCGATGTGGCGGGCATCTACCTGGATCTCAAGCCTGACCAGGTAGCGCGCTGTATCGAGCAGGTGGGTGTAGGCTTTATGTTTGCGCCTAATCATCATCCGGCCATGCGCTATGCCATTGGCCCCCGCCGTGAAATGGGCGTGCGCACGCTGTTTAATATTTTGGGCCCGTTGACCAATCCTGCTGGTGCTCCCAATCAGGTACTGGGTGTTTACGCGCCGGAGCTGGTGCCGCTGATGGCGGAAGTGTTGCAAACCTTGGGTAGCCGCCACGTGATGGTCGTTCACTCCGAGGACGGCCTGGATGAGATATCTCTGGCCAGCCCCACCTTGGTAGCCGAGCTTAAAGCGGGTGAGATTACCCAGTACACCATTACACCCGAAGAGCTGGGTATTGAGCGCCAAAGCTTGGCAACGCTGAAAGCCGCCAGCGCCGAAGACAGCCTGCGCTTGGTTAAGGCCGCGCTTTCCGGTGAAGGTGCCGCTGCCGATATGGTCGCGCTAAATGCAGGGGCCGCGCTCTACTGTTCGGGCGTTGCGGATACGTTAAAAGAGGGTGTGATGGTAGCCCAGGACGCGCAAGCTTCTAAACTGCCGCTTGAGAAGCTTAGAGAGCTTTCGCACTTCACCAGCGTTTTTAAACAGTAAGAGACCACCATGACTCAACAGGCAACGCCGACTATTTTAACGCGCATTCTTGCTCGCAAAGACCAAGAAGTGGCTGAGCGCCGTCAGGCCGTTTCAGAGGCGGATTTGCTCGCGTTAGGAGAGCAGCAGAGCACCCCGCGTGGCTTTATTGAGGCGCTTAATACGCGCATCGCAACGGGTGATCCGGCGATTATCGCCGAGGTGAAAAAAGCCTCACCGTCAAAAGGCGTTATTCGCGAAGAATTTCACCCCTCGGATATCGCCAAAAGCTACGCCCAGGGCGGTGCTGCCTGTCTCTCTGTGCTTACCGACGCCGACTTTTTCCAGGGCCATGAAGACTATCTAATTGCCGCTCGGGACGTCTGCACGCTGCCGGTGATTCGCAAGGACTTTATCACCCATGGCTATCAGGTTTGTGAAGCGCGGGCGATTGGTTCGGACTGTATTCTGCTGATCGTTGCCGCCCTGGATGATGCTCAACTGCGCGACCTGCATCAGCAGGCCAATCAGTTGGGTATGGATGTGCTGGTCGAGGTGCACGATGCCAACGAGCTTGAGCGTGCCCTGGCACTGGATCTAAAGCTGGTCGGCATCAACAACCGCAACCTGCATACCTTTGAAACCAGCCTGAATACCACCCTGGATCTGTTGCCGCGCATTCCTGAGGGCGTCACGGTGATTACCGAATCGGGTATTCATACCCGCGATGACGTTGAGCTAATGCGTGACCACAATGTTAACGGCTTTCTGGTTGGCGAAGCCTTTATGCGCGAAAGTGATCCAGGCTTGGCGCTGAAAAGGCTGTTCTTTTAACCTGCTTGCTTTAGGCACACAAGCAGTGCCTGAAGCGGGTGCGGTAATGATTGTTCCGAGTAACGCTTCACTTGGCTACGGCAGGAATAGCCGGTGGCCAATAGCTTGCCTGTGTTTTCTTCGGCCTCCACCTGGGGCTGCCACGACTGGGCGTAGATAGTTTTGGACGTAGCGGCATTGCGGGTTTCGTGGCCATAGGTGCCAGACATACCGCAGCAGCCGGTGTCCATCAGCTCAAGCTCTAACCCAAAGGCCGCAAATACCTGCTGCCATGCTTTAGGGCTACCCGGTGCATTGGTTTTCTCGGTGCAGTGGGAGAGCAGCTTAAAGCCGGGGTCGGTTAGCTTAAGTTGGTTGGGCGCTAGCGTATTGATGCGGGTCGTGAGCCACTCCTGCAGCATCAGCACCTCCGGCACCGCCTCATTACCTAGCGCTTTGACGTACTCCTGGCGGTAGGTGAGCGTCATCGCCGGGTCGATGCCCACCAGGGGGATATCAAAGCGGGCCAAGGTGCGTAGCCGCTCGGCCTGCTTGGCGGCGGTACGTTCGAAGGCGCCCAAGAAGCCCTGCACCTGGAGTGGTTTGCCGTTCGCCGAATAGGGCATCACAAACACGCGTAGATTGAGGCGCGAGAGCAGTTCCACCACGTCCATCACCAGCTTGGCTTCAAAGTGGGTGGTGAAGGCATCCTGGACAATAATCACGCTATTGGCACGCTGCTGTTCGGTTAACAGGGCCAGTGAGAGCGGTGTTGCCTCGGCGACGCCCCAGGCGTTCAGCTGCTTTTTAACACTGGCCCGTGAAAGCGCCGGGGAGTCGCTCATGCCCAGCGTACGGCGCATCAGTTGCTCTACCCAGCGCTGGCCAATCACGGCGTTATACAGCGGTGCGGCTTTGGCCAGGGTAGGCAGCATAAACTCGGTGCCGCCAATCACGTAGTCGCGCAGCGGGCGCAGGTAACGGCCGTGGTAGACCTCCAAGAACTGCGAGCGGAACTGGGGAACGTTGACCTTGATCGGGCACTGACTCGCGCAGGACTTACACGCCAGGCAACCCGCCATGGCGTCATAAACTTCATGGGAGTAGTCGTGGTGCTGCTTGCGGCTTAGAGTATTCGCCACCCGCAGCGGAAAGCGTTTAATAAAGCCCCAGCCGCCTTCGGCTTTTTTCTTGCGCGACTCCTCAACAACATCGATTCCCGCCTGGGTCTGCAGGCGCAGCCACTCGCGGATCAGGCTGGCGCGGCCTTTGGGCGAGTGACGACGATCCCGCGTCGCCTTCCAGGAAGGGCACATGGGATCGTCAAGGTCGTAGTTGTAGCAGGCGCCGTTGCCGTTGCAGTACACCGCGGCGTCATAGGCTTGCCAGGCGCGCTCGTCGATGGTGCGATCAAACTGACCGCGCATGGGCACGCCATCCACCGTCAACAGATCAGGGTCGCTATCCCTGGCAATTAGCTCGTTGCTTTGAGGCTTACTCGCAGCGTCGGGCGAGGTGGAAATGCCCGCGGCCCCGGGCGGGTTAGAGAGAGGTGAGGCGATCTTGCCAGGGTTTAGCTGGTTATAGGGGTCAAAGGCGGCTTTTACCCGCTGTAGGCTGGGGTAGAGCTCACCAAAGAATTTAGGTGAGTACTCCGAGCGCACGCCCTTACCGTGTTCGCCCCACAGCAGGCCGCCATATTTCTGGGTCAGCGCCGCCACTTCATCGGACACCGCGCGAATCAGTGTTTCCTGTTCGGGATCCTTCATATCGATGGCGGGACGCACGTGAAGTACACCGGCGTCGACATGGCCAAACATCCCGTAGGCGAGGTCTCGGGCATCCAGCGCGGCGCGGAACTCGGTGATAAAGTCCGCCAAGTGCTCCGGCGGCACGGCGGTATCTTCCACAAACGGAATCGGCCGCTTCTCGCCCTGCACATTGCCGAGCAAACCCACCGAGCGCTTGCGCATGGCGTAGACTTTCTGGATCTGCCCACGCCCCTCGGCCAAGGTGTAGCCTAGGCGCTCAACGGTGGTGTCTTGGCTTAGGTGGTCGGTGAAGGCGCGAACCCGCTTGGCGAGGGCGCTCTCATCGTCGTCATTAAACTCGATCAGGTTAATGCCGCGAATCGCCGTGTTAGCGATCGCCGGGAAGAACTCCGCCACGCTGTCCCAGACGAAGTCCTCCATGGCCAACTGCAGCACGGTGTCGTCGATGGTCTCTATGGAAGTAGGGCGCAGCGCCTGCGGCTGGGGTTGTAGCGCCTGCGGCTGAGGTTGTGAAGAGGTGCTAGCGGCCATCAGCGCTTTGGCATCCCGCAGTGCATCCATAAAACTGGTGTAGCGCACATTGACCAGAGTGGAGTGCTTGGGAATCGGCAGCACATTCAACACCGCCTCGTTCAAAAAGCCCAGCGAGCCTTCCGAGCCGCACAGCAGGCTGTTGAGGTTGAGCTGCCCCTTGTCGTCGCGCAGGTGGGCCAAGTCGTAGCCGGTCAAGCAACGGTTGAGCGGCGGGAACTTGGCTGCAATCAATTCGCGCTGTTGGTCGATAATATTGGCGGCGGTGGCATGTACGCGGCCCAGAATACCTTCCTGCTGGCACTCAGCCTGCTCTTCGTCCGATGTTAAAGCGCGGCTGTGCAGGTGCTTTCCACCGATCAAAATGGTATCGAGCTCCAGCACATGATCACGGGTTTTTCCGTATTCGCAGCTGCCCTGGCCGCTGGCATCGGTAGAGATCATGCCGCCTATAGTGGCGCGGTTGGAGGTCGAAAGCTCCGGGGCGAAAAACAGCCCATGGGGTTTGAGCGCGGCGTTTAATTGATCCTTCACCACGCCCGCCTGAACGCGCACCCGCCGTGCTTCCACATCGATCTCTAGGATCTGATTCATATGGCGGGAGACATCCACCACAATGCCATCGGTGAGCGACTGACCGTTGGTGCCGGTGCCGCCGCCTCTGGGCGTTAATACAATGCTGCGGTGAGTGGTTTGCGCGGCCAACCGGGTAAGGCGCTCTAGGTCTTCGGCATGCTTGGGGTAGACCGCCGCCTGGGGCAGGCGCTGGTAAATTGAGTTATCCGTCGCCAGCACCGTGCGGTTGGCGTAATCGGGAGCAATTTCGCCTTCAAAACCGCGCGTTTTAAGAGCCTGTAAAAAACGTACATACTCATTGCCCAAGCGTGCGAACGGGGCGGTACGGGTGTCCAAGGATGCAATCATAGTTGATCAAGCCGTCAGTGCCGGGGGCGCAATAAAAGAAGACCGCTACTTTACCGCAGCGGCTGCCTCGCTGCATCTCACTGTAGCGCTTTACTCTGCTCCCAGGGCCTCTTTTACCAGCGCTAATGAGGCATCCGACATCGGTAGCTTCAAGGCTAGTGCATGGGCGCGGGGTGACATTTTACGCCAGGTCATCTGCACAATGCGCACCATATGGTCGTGCTCGATCTTGCGCGAGAAATCGGCAAAGTAGTTCTCTAGAAACACCAGGCAGGCGCAATCTTCCAGCGCTTGTACATCGGGGTCGCGGCCCAGGCCTTTCTTGCCGATAATCGTTGCGGCTCTGGCGGCATCTTCGTCTGCATAGCCTGCGTCGCGCATTAGCTGGGCGGTGGTATCGCCTGCGCGCTTGCCCTGGTCGCGTCGCCAGGTTAAGTAGCCTACGCGCCCTTCGGGGTACTCCTCACGCGGCACTAACCAGCGCTGTAAGTGCTGGGCGCGTACGGCTAAGCGCAGCACCTCATCTGGAGCGTCATGCACGCGGTCTAGCCAGTCGCTCATGCGCTGGGCATAAGCCAGTTCCTGGGGCATGGGTGTGCCATCGGCAAGCGTCGTGGAGCGCGGGTCTTCGGCATGCAGGGCATCGATGGCGATGAGCGTTTGATCAAAAGCGGTAGGCATAGCAGCGTTGCTCGGCTAAAAATGATGCTAATAGGTTGCCGAGAAACCGTGCGAATCACAACTGCTGTATGGGAGGGGAGGTTATGAAAGGCGGTAAAGCGCAGCGCCCGCTGCTAAGCACAGCGGACGCCTTTTCATACGCTATAAATGCTAGCGTTAAAGTTAGCGACGGTTGTAGATTTCTTCGTTGAGCTCACCCTCGCTTTTACCTACCAGCGTGGTGACCATTAAATCGCCCGCGACGTTGACGCTGGTGCGTGCCATATCAAGGATCCTATCAATCCCCGCGACCACGGCGATAGCTTCCAGCGGCAGACCAACCTGGGCCATCACAATCGAGAGCATAATCAGGCCAGCGCCTGGTACGCCTGCGGTACCAATGGAGGCCAGCGTGCCGGTGGCGACAATCATGCCGTAATCCATCATGCTCAAATCAGTGCCAGTCATTTGGGCGATGAATAGCACGACCACGCCCTGGTAAAGCGCGGTGCCATCCATATTGATGGTGGCGCCTACCGGTAACACAAACCCTGAAACCCCTTCGGAAACGCCCAGGTTCTTCTGCGCGCAACGTATAGAGACCGGCAGGGTGCCCGCAGAAGAAGCGGACGAGAACGCCACAACAATAGCGTCCAGACTGCCCTGCAAATAGCGCATGGGGTTTAGCCGCCCCAGTAGCGAGATCAAACCCGAGTAGATCACCAGCACGTGAAGAATGCTGGCCAGGTACGCCACGCCAATCAACTTGGCCAGCGGCAGCAATATCTCTAAACCGTACTGTCCGGAGACGTGGGCGATTAAGCCAAATACGCCGAAGGGCGCAAACGCCATCACAATGCCAGTGAGCTTGTACATTGCCTCGGCAAAGCTATCGAAGACCTTCATGACCGGCTCGCCTTTATCGCCGATCAACGTCAGCGAAATACCTAAACCAATGGCAAACACAATGATCTGCATAATGTTGCCGTTGGCCAGGGCGTCCAACGGGTTACGCGGCACTAAGTTAACCAGAATAGAGACCAGCGATGGCGCTTCGTTAGCGGCCACTTCAGAGTCAAAACTTAAATCAACGCCCACGCCCGGCTGCAGCAGGGTGGAAAGTACCAGACCAATGGAGATAGCAAAGGCGGTGGTGACCAAATAGAGCGTAATGGTACGCGCGCCAATACGACCCATTTTCTGGGGGTCGCGCATTGAGGTAATACCCACCACCAGAGTGGAAAACACTAGTGGCACAATCAGCATCATAATGGCGTTAATAAAAATATCGCCCAGCGGTTTAAACACGCTGGCGGTCTCACCTAATAGCGCGCCTGCCAAAATACCCAACGCCAAGCCGGCGAGAATCTTCTTCCATAGGGCAATTCGTCGCCACCAGGCAAACTTTCCTTGCTGTGCTGTCTCCTGCACTGCGCTTCTCCTGTCAAAAGTGTTAAAACCTATTATTTATCGATTCGTTAGACGAATCGGCGGGCACTCTATCACTTTTGGCTAACGGGCTGGGATGGATATGCCGAGTGGTCATAGCACATACAGTCGATTCGATAACTGAACCTTGCTTAGCGATAGTGCAAACTTATTACGTGCCGCTACCTTCTAGCAGCGCTATGCGCTGCATTCGCGGGTGCGCCGTAGGCTTACCACGCGCTACTGGAGTGTGGCGTTAGCTAGTGCTGACTTCTCTGGTGCTGGAGCCTTTTAGCGTAGCTAAACGTGCGTCTGGTGATACCGGCCATAGCTCCTCGCCGCGCTTTTGCCTACAATAGACCCCTTTATGCACGCGCATTGGCGCGGTGCTTTTATTGTTTTCAGGCCAAGGGACAGGATTCATGCTCGATCCGAAACTGCTGCGCGGTGATCTTGACACGGTTGCTCAACAACTGGCCCGGCGGGGCTTTGTGCTTGATAAAGCGGGATTGCAGGCGCTGGAGTCGCGTCGCCGCGAGCTGCAAACGCAAACCGAGCAGCTGCAAAATGAGCGCAATATGCGCTCCAAAGCGATTGGTAAAGCCAAAGCCAACGGTGAAGATATTCAGCCGCTGCTGGATGAAGTCAGCGATTTAGGCGATCGCCTGGATAAAGCCAAGCGCGAGCTAGCCGACGTCCAGGAAGAGTGGGACGACGCTATCAGCGGTATTCCCAACCTGCCCCATGAAAGCGTGCCGGAAGGCAAAAGCGAAGACGAGAATGTCGAGCTGCACCGCTGGGGCACGCCGCGGGAGTTTGATTTCGAGGTGCTCGATCACGTTGATCTGGGTAAGCAGTCGGGTTATCTCGATTTTGAGCTGGCGGCTAAAATCACTGGCGCTCGCTTTGCGGTCATGCGCGGGCCGATAGCGCGCCTGCACCGGGCGTTGGCGCAGTTTATGCTGGATACCCAAACCGAACAGCACGGCTACGAAGAGTGCTACGTGCCGTATATGGTCAACCGCGATTCGCTGATGGGCACCGGCCAACTGCCGAAGTTTGGCGAAGATTTGTTCAAGTTGGACGATGAGCGCGAGTACCACCTGATTCCCACTTCAGAAGTACCGCTGACCAACTTTGTACGCGATGAAATTGTCGAGCAGGCAGCGCTGCCGATGAAGCTTACCGCACATACGCCCTGTTTCCGCTCCGAGGCGGGCTCGCACGGGCGCGATACCCGCGGAATGATCCGCCAGCATCAGTTCGATAAAGTCGAGATGGTGCAGATTGTGGAGCCGGAGAAGAGCTACGAAGCGTTGGAAGAGATGCGTGGTCATGCAGAGGCGATCCTGCAGGCACTGGCGTTGCCGTATCGCGTAGTGACGCTATGCACTGGGGATATGGGCTTTGGGGCCACGAAGACCTACGACTTGGAAGTGTGGCTGCCCAGCCAGGAGACTTACCGGGAGATCTCGTCTGTCTCTAACTGCGAGGATTTCCAGGCCCGGCGTATGCAAGCGCGGTATCGCCATCCGGATTCCAAAAAGCCGCAGTTGCTACATACGCTGAACGGTTCAGGGCTGGCGGTTGGTCGTTGCCTGCTGGCGGTGCTTGAAAACCACCAGCAGGCGGATGGCTCGGTGATTATTCCTGAGCCGCTACGTCGCTATCTGGGCGGCGTGGAGCGTCTGGCCCTTTAAGCGCCCACTCAACGCTAACCCCGGCATCAATGCGGATGGTGCCGGGGCTGTAATCACTGGCGGCACCGGATTGACTGGCGCCAGCGGCATCGCTTTCTGCCCGCATTGCCATCATGCGCGGCTGGAAGATAGGCGATTGCGTCTCTTCAATGCGCTGCACATGACCAAGCTCAGCATCTAAGCTGTCGGCCATCAGGTTTGCTTTGTGTTGCGCTTTCTCCAGCGCTTTGACCAGCGCTTCGTCAGTGGCAGCGTCGCGGTCTTGTAGGTCAAACTGCACGCCATCCAATGAGTTAACACCAGCGGCTATTAGCGCGTCTAACACCTCGCTTAACTGACCAAGGTCGGTGAGTTCGACGGTGATCGGGCGCTCAAGACGTGTGCGCTGCAGGGTCTCATGCTCGCCATCTTCATTGCGTGGCCCTTGAATATGCTCAGGATAGACATTTAGCGAGCCTGCATTGATGGCATTGCGTTCAAGGCCGGTGGCTTCCATTTGTTCGATTAATTCGCTGGCGCGGGTCTCTAAGCGCTCGCGGGCATCGCTAAGTGCGCTACTATCGCTCTCTTCCAAGGTGGAAAGGGCGGGTGTGTTTTCCCACAATCGTGCATTCAGGGTGGCCTTGTCGGGTTCTACCTCAACCCAAGACTGCGCTTGAACATGCAAGCTTGGCTGGGGCGGTGTTGACGGTGAAGCGTGTGCAAAAGGAGCGCTAAGGAGTGCCAATAGAGCGCCGCCTAGTAGGCCATTGCGTAAACGTTTAGAGCCTGGTTTTTGAAGGTTAGCTGGTATGGCTTGCATAAATGTTTTCCTTAGTGAGCGGGCAGTGGCGCCGCCAAGTTAAAACCGGGTATAAATCATTCAAGTAGACGCAGCTTTGAAGCGAAGTAGAAAAGAAAGTTCAGTACGGAAGAGTGGACGCAAAACAGTTGCTTATTATTTGCACGGTTTGTGCAATACGCCGAATGCAGCCATCATATATGGACAACAAGCTAGGGATGGATTATGTCGAACTTGTCGGACGAGGATTACCGCAGTATTCCCCTCAATGCCACCTTGGCACTCGCTGCGTTGGTAGTGATCATCGCTGGAATGAAAGCAGGTGCTGATTTGTTAGTGCCGTTGCTGCTCGCGATATTTATCGCAGTAGTGTGTACTTCACCGGTGCAGTGGCTGCATCGCTGTGGCTTAAGCATGCGAATGTCGGCATTTCTAACATTGATGGTATTGCTGGCGTTTATATCGCTGATTGGCCTGCTGGTGGTCAATAGCTTCAGTACCTTCGTGGCAGCGTTGCCGGAAATTGAGTCGCGGCTTTATGAACAGTATTGGAATTTACTTAATGCGCTCTCTTCACGCGGGCTAGCAATTAATCCCGACCAGATTAACTCGCTGTTTGAAATGGAGGATGAGGGCTCTTGGATGCCTGCCTTACTGGGTCAGCTAGGCAACCTCTTTATGCAGGGCATCATTGTTGGACTGCTGGTTATATTCATGCTGTTCGAGACGTTGAACGTGCGCGATAAAATTTCCCGCGCACTGGAAAATCCGGCGCCTAGCTTGAAGCGTTTTAGTGAGTTCAGCTTAACGCTGAAGCGCTATCTAGCCGTAAAAACCATGATTAGCCTGGCCACTGGGGCGCTGGTATGGCTCTCTTGCATGATTGTAGGCGTGGATTTTCCGCTGTTGTGGGGCGTGTTGGCCTTTGCACTCAACTTTATTCCCAATATTGGCTCCGCGCTGGCGGCGATCCCCCCCGTGTTGTTGCTGTTGGTCGCCCAAGACGGCGGCGCTTTTCAGGCGTTACTGCTAGCCTCTGCTTATTTGGTCATCAACTTTGTGCTCGGCAATCTGATTGAACCGCGGGTAATGGGGCAGGCGTTGGGGCTTTCTACATTTGTGGCGTTTTTATCGCTGGTGGTATGGGGGTGGATCTTTGGTGCGGCGGGGATGCTACTTTCGGTGGTACTAACGATGACGTTGAAGATCGCACTTGATAGTCACCCACAAACACGGTGGATCGCTAGGCTGTTAGGGCCTGGAAGGCGTCGTGTAAAAGATATTCGGGTAAGCGATGCGAGTCTGCCGCCGTGGAAACGCAAAAATTAGGAAGGAAAGTTAGCGAAGGCGTGTTACCGCCGACAGAGTCGGCGGCTATTACAAGTGCTACACATTCATCAGGCGTTTTGTTCGATGAATTGCGTCAGTTGTGACTTAGATTGCGCGCCAACCAGTGAAGCGACTTTGGTGCCGGATTTAAACAGCATGACGGTAGGTACACCGCGGACGCCTTGCTCGGCAGCAATTTCTGGTGCGTCGTCTACATTGACACTAACAACTTTCAGGCTTTCCTGACGTTCTGCAGCTACTTCATCAACGACCGGGGCCATGACCTTGCATGGGCCACACCAGGGCGCCCAGAACTTCATTAGCACAGGCTGTTCAGCGTTGAGGACTTCTTGCTCAAAATTGGCGTTGGTGACATCAACATTATTAGCCATTTGCTTCTCCCGTTTGCGTTGCTCTTACTGTTTCGTTGCCTCAAATGGAGCAACGGTCATTACGCGATCCATTGGTGCTCTTTCAGTGCGCCTCGTGTCTATCGCGACAAGTGTGGGCAGATGTTAGCGGGCGCGAAGGTTGCTGGCAAATTTCCTGCACAGTGAGTTAACTAAATAGCAGAAATTAAAGGGTGCTGGTAGGGCGTTTTTTTTATAATATAAAAGTATTATTTTGGTGTTTTTTATTCTATATGGTGCTGTAGAGTGCCGAGTGTGACGACACGATCCGTCAGACGTGATGTGGCATCAGCGCCTGTGTGTGCTTAAAGATTCGGCCTACATCAAGATACGGTCTACATAGATCTGTATAGAGAATAAATAAGGTGAGGATATGAAGCTACAACAGCTCCGCTATATCTGGGAAGTCAATCGACATAACCTGAACGTCTCGGCCACAGCGCAAAGTCTATTTACCTCACAGCCGGGGATCTCTAAACAGATACGTTTGTTAGAAGATGAGCTTGGCGTCGAGATTTTTGCGCGCAGTGGTAAGCACTTGACACGTGTGACGCCTGCCGGGCAGTCAATTATTGACCTGGCCGGGCAGGTACTGCGTCTCACCGAAAACATCAAGCAGGTGGCTCAGGAGCATAGCGATGAGCGCCGCGGTAGCCTCGCCATTGCTACGACCCATACCCAGGCCCGTTATGCGCTACCGCCCATTATCAGCGAATTCACCCTTAAATATCCTGATGTGGCGCTGCATATGCAGCAGGGTACGCCCAAGCAGATTGCACAGATGGTCAGTGAAGGCCAGGCCGATTTCGCCATCGCGACCGAGTCGCTGGAGCTATTTACCGATTTAGTGCTACTGCCCTGCTATCGTTGGAACCGCTGCGTACTGGTGCCTAAAGGGCACCCGCTAGCCACTCATCAGGGCCCGTTGACCCTGGAGGCGCTCGGTGAACATCCGCTGGTCACCTACGTGTTTGGGTTTACCGGCCGCTCGCAGTTAGACGACGCCTTCAAAGCGAAAGGGTTAACGCCCAATGTGGTGCTAACCGCCGCCGATGCCGACGTGATCAAGACCTACGTGCGGCTGGGCATGGGGGTTGGCATTGTGGCGCATATGGCTGTGGACGAGGCGCTTGATGATGACTTGGTGGCACTGGATGCAAGCCACCTGTTTGCCAGCTCTACGACAAAAATTGGTATCCGTCGTGGCACCTTTATGCGCGGTTACATGTATGATTTTTTGGAGCGCTTTGCGCCTCATTTAACCCGCGACCGGGTTGATGAAGCATTAACGGCAGGCCCGCGCCATGAGCAGTCGTTGTTTGACGACCTGGACCTGCCGGAGTATTAACCCGCAGTGTGGAGTTAGTGCTGCAAATGTAGCCCGCACTCGCGTTTCTCTTCCACCTTGGTAGGGTCGAAGTAATCGAAGTTATTGGGCAGATTATGCGCCTGTAGATACTGGTACATATCTTTGGCGCTCCACTGCAGCAACGGGGCAACTTTCAATAGGCCATCGCTGTTGCGACTAACCGGCTGCATTTTTGCGCGCTCGGGGGTGTCCTCAGCGCGCAGTGCGGTGAACCATACGTCGGGCTGCATTTCACGCAGCGCACGCTCGAAGGGCTCGATTTTAACTTCCTGAGTAAAGGCTGCGTGGCGTGGGTCGTCGATACCCGGCATGGGGCCTTCCAGCGCTTCACGGTGGGCGCGCGTGCGCCGGGGTACAAAGCTCACGATGTTCAGGTTGAGTTGTTGAATCACTTCGTCAGCGAATTGATAGGTCGCTTCGGTGTTGTAGCCGCTGTCCATCCACACAATGGGTATATCCGGGCGCACCTGGGTCACCATATGCAGAATCACCGCCTCAAAAGGGCGAAAGTTGGTGGTGCAAATAGGTCGTGCACCCTGGGCCAGCGCCCACTCAACTAACCCTTGAGGATTATTTGCGAAATCTCTGTTAATCGCTTCAAGCTCTGAGGACATACTGCCTCCTAATCGGAAATTAAATAATACTGACTAGGCTACCAAACAGGAGGCAGCGAACCCCAATACCGTTTAGTTTGGCTTTTATATTCCTTTTTGATATAGAGCTCGCGCTGCTTATTCCAAAGCGCCAATAAGGTGGCGAATTTTATCCAGAGTCTCGGTGTACTCTTCGTCCGCTTGAGAGTCTGCTACTAAGCCCCCTCCGCCCCATACATGCAGTCTTCCCGCCTCGGCAACCATAGTGCGAATAGCGATGGAGGTATCCATGCTGCCACGTACATCGACATAGCCAAGGCTGCCGCAATAAACACTGCGTTGGCAGGGTTCTAGTTCATCAATGATCTGCATCGCGCGAATTTTAGGTGCACCGGTAATTGAGCCGCCAGGAAAGGCCGCCTTAAGCAGTGCCAGCGGGGTGTAATTACCGGCCAGCGTTCCCAGCACCACGCTAACTAGGTGGTGCACGTTAGGGTAGCTCTCTAAGCGACATAGCTGCGGAACGCGAATGGAGCCTGGCTGGCAAACGCGACCCAGGTCATTGCGCAGCAGGTCAACGATCATCACATTTTCAGCGCGATCTTTAGTGCTGCTCAATAGCTGTGCCGCCAGCGCCTGATCCTCTTCATGTGTGGCCCCTCGCGGGCGGGTACCTTTAATCGGCCGTGTTTCGACCTCGCCGTTGCTGCACTGAATAAACCGCTCGGGTGAAAGTGACAGTACGGCCTTATCGCCCCAGGCCATAAAACCTGAATAGGGTGTGGGGGTCGCTTTGCGTAACTGCAGGTACGCCTGCCACTCATCCCCTTGGTAGTCGGCATAAAAGCGTTGAGCCAGGTTGATCTGATAGCAGTCACCCGCGCGAATATAGCGCTGCACGGCGTTAAAGCGTGCGACATATTGGGTGTGGCTAAGTTCTGCTTTAAAGGTATTCGTTAATGTAAACGCGCTAGTTGGCTCTGGCGTCTTGGTAAGCCAGTTTTCCACCTGCTCACGACGCTGCGGAGTGGCGATTAGCCACGCCTGCTGGGCCATGTGATCCAGGGTGATACACCAGTCGTAAAGCCCCAAACGGGCTTGCGGTAAGGTGACCGGGCTTGCCTGAGCACTCTGAACCGATAAGGTTTTACGCCCTAAATCGTAGCCCCAGTAGCCTATTAGCCCGCCTAGAAAAGGGAGTTCACTGGTTTCATCAGGGATATCCAGTTGATCCAGTAGCCACTGCTGAAGGGCAAACGCATCGTTAGCCAAGTGCGCCGGTGGGCTAAGCTGATCTGACGCAATACTCGCTTCGCCATGATGAGTAACTTCCAGCGTAGCAAGTGGGTCGCTGCTGATAATATCAAAGCGACCGGTGGCGATAGGGCGGCCACTATCGAGCAGCACCGCGCCGGGCCTGGCACGTAGGCAGGCGAATATACCCAATGGGTCGGGTGAATAGGGCAGGGCAGTTATCGTCAACGCCTGGTTCATTAAGCAAACGCCTGGCCGGTAAAAGGGCTGCATATGTTAGAGGTCGTTGAAGATCGGCACCAGTCGCACGATTGACGCATTTCTCACGCTTGGAAGAGGATTGTTGACACTGTTTTTGCAGCTAGACTTTTTGCCTACAACGAAAGATGTATAAAGTCGCTTTATAAGCAGGTTGACGGCGGTGGTTCGCGGGGCTAAAGTTTCGCTATGTTTCTAATTGTCGACAATTCGCCATGAGCTTACCTGTTTCTTCTTCTTATTCCGATTCCTCGCCGCATGAAATGGCAACCCCTGAAGTACGCACGCTCGCCGAGCGGGTATTTCATCAGTTGCAGGATGCCATCGTACGCGGCGAGCTTGCTCCCGGCAGTAAGATCACCGAGCCGGGATTGTCTAAAACCTACGGTATTTCACGTGGGCCGCTGCGCGAGGCGATGCGCCGCCTGGAAGCACACCGCCTCATCGAGCGGGTTCCCCATGTGGGCGCAAAGGTGGTTAAGCTCTCAATGAAAGAGCTTTTAGAGCTGTTTGACCTGCGTGAAGCCCTGGAAAGTATGGCGGCGCGCTTGGCGGCTGAGCATATGTCACCGGCAGAGGTTCAGGGTTTGCGGGATGTGCTGGCGCTGCACGAAGGTCAGGCGGATTTAAAGCGTGGCGAAGCTTACTACCAGCGCGAAGGCGATCTCGATTTTCACTACTGCATCGTTCAGGGCAGCCACAACAAAATGCTAATGAACCTGCTCTGTGATGACCTTTACTACCTTGTGCGCCTTTATCGCACTCAGTTCAGTGCTAGCGGCACGCGACCGCAGCGCGCCTTTGTGGAACACCATCGCATTGTGGATGCCATTGAAGCTGGCGATGCGGAGCTGGCCGAGCTGCTCATGCGCCGCCATGTCAGCGCCTCCCGCGCCAATGTGGCGGATCGCTATGCAGCGACCCTCGAACAGTCAGCATCTAAATCGCAAAGCTCTTAATCACGCAGCTAAAACATAACTAGAAATTAGCAATAGGAGAAACACCCCATGTCCCAGATGACTCCCGGCGCCCGGTTTCGAGCCGCGCTTGAGGCTAACCGTCCGCTGCCGATCTTAGGCACCATTAATGCCTATACAGCGCTAATGGCCGACAAGGTTGGCCATCAAGCCATTTACCTCTCTGGTGGCGGTGTAGCTAACGCCTCGTTCGGCTTGCCGGATCTGGGCATGACGACCATGAATGATGTGGTGGAAGATGCCCACCGTATCTGCGGCGCTACCGAGCTACCCCTGCTGGTGGATATCGATACCGGTTGGGGCGGTGCCTTCAATATTGCACGCACGGTAAAAGAAATGCAGCGCGCTGGCGTGGCCGCGGTACATATGGAAGACCAGGTGGCTCAAAAGCGCTGTGGACACCGCCCCAATAAAGCAATTGTCTCTCAGCAGGAGATGGTCGACCGCATTAAAGCTGCCGCCGATGCCAAGATCGACCCCGACTTCTATTTGATTGCTCGCACCGATGCGTTTCAAAAAGAGGGGCTTGATGCTGCCATTGAGCGTGCCAACGCCTGCGTTGAAGCCGGTGCAGATGCCATCTTCGCTGAAGCGGTTCATACCCTGGATGATTACAAAGCCTTCTGTGAACGGGTCAATGCACCCATTTTGGCTAACATCACCGAGTTCGGTGCTACTCCGCTGTTTACTCAAACGGAGCTTGGCGAGGTTGGCTGCCGCATGGTGCTTTACCCGCTCTCGGCCTTCCGCGCCATGAACGCTGCGGCACTGCAAGTCTATCAAAGCATCCTCGACAACGGCCACCAAAAAGACGTGGTGCCGCTGATGCAAACCCGCGACGAACTCTACGATTTTCTCAATTACCACGACTTTGAGCAGAAGCTGGACGCGCTGTTTGCCGAGAAAGGCGATGACCAATAAACCGCCAGTTAAGATGAAGCGCAGTTGGAAATGATTTCTTCTGCAAACTGGTGAGAGGACAGGTTGAAGCGAGGGTCTTTTGTCATGGATGACAAAAGTAGCGCCCAGGGAGGGGTTCACAGCGCCCTCGCGGAAACCTGTCCTCTCACCAAGATAGCTTTGCCGAAAGTTTAATGAACGACCTTATTCATAAATCGATAGTAAAAATAAAAGCAGTAATAGGAGACACACCATGGCTGATAAACCCGCAACAGGTGCAGGACTGCGTGGCCAGAGCGCCGGTTCCACCGCGCTATGTACAGTAGGCAAAACCGGCTCAGGCCTGACCTACCGTGGTTTCGATATCAAAGAACTGGCTGAAAAAGCCAAATTTGAAGAGGTCGCTTACCTGCTGTTAAAAGGCAAGCTGCCTAATCAGGGTGAGCTAGACCACTACATCAGCAAGCTCAAAAGCCTGCGCGGCTTGCCCGATGCATTAAAAACGGTACTTGAGCAGATCCCCAAAGACGCTCACCCGATGGACGTAATGCGCACCGGCACTTCAATGCTGGGCAATCTAGAAACCGAGGAGAATTTTGATCAGCAGCAAGACGTTGCTGATCGGCTGCTGGCGGTGCTGCCCTCGATTATTTGTTACTGGTACCGCTTCTCCCACGACGGTGTGCGCATCGATACCGAAACGGATGATGACTCAGTAGGCGGGCATTTCCTTAATATGCTGCGCGGCGAGCCCGCCTCTGAACTGCATGCGCGGGTCATGAACGTATCGCTGATTCTTTACGCCGAGCACGAGTTTAACGCCTCTACCTTTACCGCAAGAGTATGCGCCTCGACGCTTTCCGATATGCACTCCTGCGTGACCGGTGCGATTGGGTCGCTGCGCGGCCCACTGCATGGCGGCGCCAACGAAGCGGCCATGGCGATGATCGAGGATTGGCAGTCGCCGGAAGAAGCAGAAAGCAAGATCATGGGCATGCTGGAGCGTAAGGATAAAATTATGGGCTTCGGGCATGCGATTTATCGCGAGTCCGACCCGCGCAACGCGATTATCAAGCACTGGTCCAAGAAGCTCTCTGACGATGTGGGTGATAAGGTGCTTTACCCGGTTTCTGAGCGGGTCGAAGAGGTCATGTGGCGTGAGAAGAAGCTGTTCTGTAACGCAGACTTCTTCCACGCCAGCGCATACCACTTCATGGATATACCCACCAAGCTGTTTACGCCGATTTTCGTCTGCTCTCGGCTGACCGGCTGGGCGGCGCACGTATTTGAGCAGCGCGCCAATAACCGCATTATTCGCCCTAGCGCCGATTACACTGGCCCCGAGAAGAGCGAGTGGGTGCCGATAGAAGCGCGAGACTGAACCGCTTGCTGCCCGGTGACTTGGACACCGGGCTTTTTTCAGCCCCCTTCTTGTGAGTCTGCCTGCTATGAATACCCAATACCGTAAACCGCTGCCTGGCACAGAGCTTGAGTTTTTTGATGCTCGCGAGGCGGTGGAAGATATCCAGCCCGGTGCCTATGCACATCTGCCCTATACCTCTCGTGTGCTGGCGGAGCAGCTGGTGCGTCGCTGTGATCCTGAATTGCTTACCGATGCGCTAAAACAGTTGATTGAGCGCAAGAGTGACCTGGATTTTCCTTGGTATCCCGCGCGTGTCGTCTGCCACGATATCCTAGGCCAGACTGCGCTGGTCGATTTGGCCGGGCTGCGTGACGCCATTGCTGAGAAGGGCGGCGACCCCGCCAAGGTCAACCCGGTAGTGCCCACCCAGCTAATCGTTGACCACTCGCTGGCGGTGGAGCACGCAGGGTCGGAAGAGGGCGCCTTCGAGAAAAACCGCGCCATTGAAGATCGCCGCAACGATGATCGCTTCCACTTTATCAACTGGACTAAGACGGCATTTGAGAACGTCGATGTGATTCCCCCCGGCAACGGCATCATGCACCAGATTAATCTGGAGAAGATGTCGCCGGTGGTGCAGAACCGCGACGGCATTGCCTATCCGGATACCTGTGTGGGTACCGATAGCCATACGCCCATGGTCGATGCCCTTGGCGTTATATCCGTAGGTGTGGGTGGTCTGGAGGCTGAAAGCGTCATGCTGGGCCGTGCCTCCATGATGCGCCTGCCGGATATCGTCGGCGTGGAGCTGACCGGCAAGCTGCAGCCCGGCATTACCGGCACCGATATGGTACTGGCGATTACCGAGTTCCTGCGTAAAGAGCGGGTAGTGGGCGCTTACCTGGAGTTCTACGGTGAAGGTGCCGACGCGCTAACGGTCGGCGATCGCGCCACTATCTCCAATATGACCCCCGAATACGGCGCGACCGCGGCGATGTTCTACATCGATGGCCAAACTATCGACTACCTGAAAATTACCGGCCGTGAAGATGAACAGGTGGCGCTGGTCGAAACCTACGCCAAGCACACCGGCCTGTGGGCGGATAGCTTGACCGAGGTTGAGTACGAGCGGGTACTGACCTTTAACCTCTCGTCGGTAACCCGCACCCTGGCGGGGCCCTCCAACCCCCACGCCCATTTGCCAACTTCAGAGCTTGCCCAACGTGGTATTGCTGTTGGGCTTGAGGCGGCACAGGCGGAAGAGAAAGCGGGCAAAATGCCCGATGGCGCGGTTATCATCGCCGCCATTACCAGCTGCACCAATACTTCTAACCCTCGCAATATGGTCGCCGCCGGGCTAATCGCCCGTAACGCCAACCGGTTGGGTTTGCTGCGTAAACCATGGGTGAAGTCGTCGCTGGCGCCGGGCTCGAAAACCGTCAAGATGTACCTGGAAGAAGCTGGGTTGATGAGCGAGCTGGAAAGCCTCGGCTTTGGGGTGGTGGCCTATGCCTGCACCACCTGTAACGGCATGTCTGGAGCGCTGGATCCAAAAATCCAGCAGGAGATTATTGAGCGTGATCTCTATGCGACCGCCGTGCTTTCCGGCAACCGTAACTTCGACGGCCGTATCCACCCCCATGCCCAACAAGCCTTTCTGGCGTCACCGCCTCTGGTAGTTGCCTATGCCATCGCGGGCACGATTCGCTTTGATATCGAAAAAGACGTCCTGGGCGTGGATCAGGCGGGAAATCCTGTCACTTTGAAGGATATCTGGCCAGCGGATGAAGAGATCGATGCGATTGTTAAATCGTCGGTGAAGCCGGAGCAGTTCCGCCAGACCTATATTCCCATGTTCGATCTGGATAAGAGTGCCCGCGCTCAGGTCAGCCCGCTATATGACTGGCGGCCCCAGAGCACCTATATCCGTCGCCCGCCTTACTGGGAGGGCAATATGGCTAAAGTGCGCACCCTGAAAGGCATGCGGCCGCTGGCAATTTTGCCGGACAATATCACCACCGATCATCTCTCACCCTCCAACGCGATTCAGTTGAACAGCGCGGCAGGGGAGTACTTGGCCAAAATGGGCCTGCCGGAGGAAGACTTCAACTCCTACGCCACCCACCGCGGTGACCACCTGACTGCCCAGCGCGCTACCTTCGCCAACCCGAAGTTGTTCAACGAGATGGTGCGCGATGCCGACGGCAACGTTAAACAGGGCTCGCTGGCGCGGGTAGAGCCGGAAGGCCAAGTCACCCGCATGTGGGAGGCGATTGAAACCTACATGGCCCGCAAGCAGCCGCTGATCATTATTGCCGGGGCGGATTACGGTCAGGGCTCCTCACGGGACTGGGCGGCTAAAGGCGTGGCGCTGGCGGGCGTGGAAGCGATCGCCGCCGAAGGCTTTGAGCGTATTCACCGCACCAACCTGATCGGGATGGGGGTGATGCCGCTGGAGTTTGAGCCCGGGACTACGCGTATGACACTGGGCCTGGACGGCACTGAAACCTTTGATGTCGAAGGCGCCGTTTCGCCAGGGGCGATGCTCACCCTAGTGATCCACCGCCAAAACGGTGAAAGCGAGCGGGTTACGGTGAAGTGCCGTTTGGACACCGCCGAGGAGGTGTCTATTTACACTGCTGGTGGTGTACTGCAGCGTTTTGCCCAGGACTTTCTTGAGTCCACGGCGGCTTAATTGAAACGGCCTAGCTGACCAAGTGAACCCGGTGCCTTTAGCTTTTCAGATAAAGCTTGGAGCACCGGGTTATTTTTAGGAGTGGTAATGATGAGCGAGTCAGTTCAAAACAACCGTGTGCCGCAGATAAAAATTCCAGCCACCTATATGCGCGGCGGCACCAGTAAGGGCGTGTTTTTTAAACTAAGCGACCTACCCGAAGCGGCCCAGCAGCCAGGCGTGGCGCGGGATCAGTTGCTACTGCGTGTCATCGGTAGCCCTGACCCTTACGAAAAGCAGATTGATGGTATGGGGGGCGCCACTTCAAGTACCAGCAAGACGGTGATTCTGTCTGAAAGTGAATCGGCAGAACACGATGTGGATTACCTGTTCGGTCAGGTCTCCATCGACAAGCCCTATGTGGATTGGAGCGGTAACTGCGGCAACCTCTCCGCGGCGGTCGGCCCTTTTGCGATTAGCAATGGTCTTGTTGACCCTGCACGTATTCCTGAAAACGGGGTGGCCGAGGTACGCATTTGGCAGGTGAATATACAGAAAACCATCGTCTCACGGGTTCCTATCGTCAATGGCGAAGTGCAGGAAACTGGCGATTTTGAGCTGGATGGCGTGACCTTTCCTGCTGCCGAGATTCCGGTGGCCTTTATGGATCCGGCCGATGGTGAGGGAGCCATTTTTCCCACCGGTAATCTCATTGATCAGCTTGATGTGCCAGGCGTGGGGATATTGAAAGCAACCCTGATTAATGCCGGTATTCCCACCGTGTTTATTAACGCCGCCGACATTGGCTATACCGGCGCCGAGCTGCAGGATGCCATCAATGGTGACAGCCGGGCGCTTGAGATGTTTGAAACTATCCGTGCCCATGGTGCTGTGCGCATGGGGCTAATCAGTGATGTCAGCGAAGCGGGTAAACGACAGCACACGCCCAAAGTGGCTTTCGTAGCGCCGCCGGCGGATTACGTATCATCGAGCGGTAAAAACGTACTGGCGGCGGATATCGATCTGCTGGTGCGAGCGCTCTCCATGGGCAAACTACACCACGCCATGATGGGCACCGCCGCCGTTGCCATTGCTGCGGCGGCGGCCATTGAAGGCACATTAGTGAACCTGGCCGCCGGTGGCGGTAAACGAAACGAGGTCACCTTCGGGCATCCTTCCGGCAGCCTGCGGGTGGGAGCTGAGGCAAGCCTGGTGGAAGGGCGTTGGCATATCGAACAGGCACTGATGAGCCGCAGCGCGCGGGTGTTGATGGAAGGATTTGTGAGAATTCCTGGTGACAGCTTTTAGGACGCATTCCTTGGGCCATACTGAGTAGGTGATTCAACAGTAGGAGATAGATCCATGTCTGCCACATCCGAAGCCAATGAGCGGCCCGATTACGACCCCGAGCTACAGGCTATTGCCGATTACGTACTCAATTATCAGGTGGCGTCCGATGAGGCATTGGAAACCGCCCGCTACTGCTTAATGGATACGCTTGGCTGCGGGCTGTTGGCGCTGCGTTTTCCAGAGTGCACAAAGCACTTAGGCCCGATAGTGGAGGGCACGGTAGTACCGTTTGGGTCGCGGATACCGGGCACCTCGCTTCGCCTTGACCCGGTTAAGGCGGCGTGGGATATCGGCTGTATCATTCGCTGGTTGGATTATAACGACACTTGGCTTGCCGCCGAGTGGGGGCACCCTTCCGACAATCTTGGCGCGATACTCGCCGTTGCTGACCACCTTTCCCAGCAGCGGGTTGCACAAGGCGACGCTGCGCTTGCGATGCGCGATGTGCTCAACGCCATGATCATGGCCCATGAGATTCAGGGCGTGCTGGCGCTGGAGAATAGCTTCAATCGGGTTGGCCTCGATCACGTGGTGCTGGTGAAGGTCGCCTCTACGGCGGTGGCCGCCAAGCTGTTGGGCGCCAATCGTGAACAGTTGCTCTCGGCGCTTTCACACGCCTGGGTGGATGGTCAGAGCCTGCGCACCTATCGTCATGCGCCAAATGCTGGTTCACGTAAAAGCTGGGCCGCAGGGGACGCCACCTCACGGGGCGTGCGCTTAGCGGATATCGCCCTGCGCGGTGAAATGGGTATTCCCAGCGCGCTCTCGGCGCCCCAATGGGGCTTCTACGATGTGCTGTTCAGTCATGCCAACAAAGATTTGAGCCTCAAACCGGAAGCTGACCGCCGCCTACGCTTTCAGCGGGAGTTTGGCAGCTACGTGATGGAGAACATTCTGTTTAAGATCTCCTTCCCCGCTGAGTTTCACGCTCAAACCGCCTGTGAAGCCGCCGTGACGCTCCATCCGCAGGTGAAAGACCGCTTGGCCGATATCGAGAAAATCGTGCTCACCACCCACGATTCGGCTATTCGGATTATTTCCAAAACCGGCGCACTCGCCAATCCGGCGGATCGTGACCACTGCCTGCAATACATGACAGCGGTGCCGCTTATCTTTGGTGCGCTTACCGCCGAGCACTATGAAGACAGCTTTCATGCAGCTCATCCGCTAATAGATGAGCTGCGTAATAAAATGGTGGTAGAAGAAAACGCCGAGTATTCGGCGGATTACCACGACCCTGAGAAGCGCTCTATCGCTAATGCAGTGCAGGTGTTTTTTAGCGATGGGAGTGCGACCGATAAAGTGACAGTGGAGTATCCGGTCGGCCACCGACGTCGTCGGGAAGAGGGGATGCCGCTATTGGTTGAAAAGTTTGAGCGCAATCTGGCAACTCGCTTTCCGACAAGTCGTTGCCAAAAAATCGCCGAGCTGTGCAGTCATCAAACAACGCTTGAAGCGATGCCTGTACACAAATTTATGGATATGTGGATGATTTAACATGCGCTTTTCACAGTGCCCGGTGCTTATGCACACCGGGCACTGTAGCGTTAACGAGCGACATGCTCTCCAATGAGGCTATTCAAATGTCACTTGATCGCGCATGCGGTCAATGGTGGCAGGCCCAATGCCGCTGACGCGCTCAAGATCTGCAGCGCTTTCAAAGACGCCGTTGGTTTCGCGCTCTTCAATGATCGCGTCGGCTCGGCTGGGGCCGATCCCTGGTAGTTCGGCCAGCAGTTCAGCATCGGCAGTATTGACGTTAATCGGGGCTACATCTTGTGCCAGCACGCCACTGGAAAGCCCTAAGCTAATGCTAAACAGTAGTGCGGCCAGCATTCCTTTAAGTGTCATTTTCATATGCAATGATCCTTTTAATAGCGTTGGTTTTTTGTGTTTACACATGCGACGTCGTGTAGAGGTTTCTACCTGTGCCCGCGTTATCAGTGGGCAAGATAAACGCCGCTGCACTTGTTAACTTAGCCTTATTTAAAGCGTGTTTATGTCAGCGATATATGACAGCAGTTGTAAGATTTTAGCTATGGATATATGGCAAATGGCTTACATGATGAGGGCGCGAGGAGTAGGGAGAGGCTGATATAATGGTCAAAAACGTACTTGGAGTAACGTTGTGGCCACCGATTCCCCGATTATTATTGCCCTTGATTACCCGTCGCTAGACGCCGCGCTGTGCATGGCTGATCAGTTGGATCCCACCCGATGCCGTGTGAAAGTGGGTAAAGAACTGTTCACCCGTAGCGGCCCGGCAGTGCTTGAGGCGCTGCATGGGCGCGGATTTGAGGTGTTTTTGGATCTTAAATTCCACGATATTCCCAATACCGTTGCCAGCGCTGTACAGGCGGCGGCGGAGCAGGGCGTGTGGATGGTCAACGTACATGCCAGCGGTGGGCGGCGGATGATGGAGGCGGCCATGCAACGCCTGGATCAGAACGCCTTAACGACCCATCTAATCGCCGTTACCGTATTGACCAGTATGCAGACCGATGATTTGGCAGAGCTGGGGATCAAAACGCCACTGGCAGAACACGTGGAGCACTTAGCGCTCCTGGCCAAGCAGAGTGGTTTGCAAGGGGTGGTCTGCTCGGCCCAGGAGTCTGCGCGAATCAAAACGCTATGCGGTGAGTCGTTCTTGAAAGTGACCCCTGGTATTCGGCCAAGTTTTGCAGTCGCTAATGACCAACAGCGGACGATGGGCCCCAATGAGGCTATGGCAGCGGGAAGCAGCCACCTGGTCATTGGTCGCCCCGTTACTCAGGCTGACGACCCCATGGTAGCGCTTGAGGCGATTGAGGCGGAGCTAGAGGGGCACTAAATATTTCTGCATACCTTAGCTTTGTGAACACTATTCGCCCTCCACGCCAATGACCGGCTTAATCGTGCCCCAGAAGCGGCAACTGGGGCACTGCCACTGTAACGCGTCGCTAGCAAAGCCGCAGCGCTGGCAGCGATGACGCGTGCGGTTAAGCAGCAGCGCATCGGTATGATGTTTTAGTAACAGTAGGCGCGTATCCGGGGAAGGTTTTCCACTAAGGCGCTGGCTTTCAATATACAGATCGATCAAATAATCCAGCCCGCCTAAACTCGGCACGGCGCGCAATCGCTCACCAATCAACTCAATCGCTTTGTCGACGCCGTCACGCTGATGAACGAGCTGACCTAGGGCAATAATGGTACTGGTGTAAGGCGCTAGCTCAAGCAGGCGATAGAGGTGCGCTTCGTAGCCGGTGTCATCATTATTGCGCATATAGGCGTGCTTAAGGGCAGGCAGCATGGTGGGGATATGCGCTATCTCCTGGCCGGGGATGTTGTCTAATCGCTCAATAGCGCGGGCATAGTGCCCGTTGTCCATCTCTAGTTCGGCCAGCATCAGGGTGGCGCGAACGCATTTCTCATCCAGCTGCAGGGCTTTTTTGAGATGCTTTTTCGCCAGAGGTCGACTGGCTTCACTAATTTCTTCCAGTGCCAGCTCGCATAGCCAGTGCGCCGCGGGGCGACGCATCTTAGGATACTGTTTAAGCAGCGGCTGAATAACGTCAAGGGCTTGCTGCCACGCTTTTTCACGCTCTAATAAGTCGACGAGCAGCTGTTTGGCAGCATAGCGGTGATCATCATCACCGCTATGCTCCAGCAGGGTATTGAGTAGCCGCTGGGCGCGGTCATGAACACCAAGCGCCATAAAATCCCGAGCAAGTTCAAGCTGGATCTGTTCGTTAGTGTGCTGCGAAAGGGCGGGGCGAGCCAATAGGTTTTGGTGAATGCTAACGGCTTTGTCGGCCTCGCCGCGGGCGCGAAACAGCTTGCCGAGGGCGATATGGGTGTGAACCGTGTCACTGTTGACCGCTAGCACGTTGATAAAAGTATTGATCGCTTCGTCGGGCTGCTCATTAAGCAGGTAATTCAGCCCGACGAAGTAGTCCCGGGAGAGGCCTTGAGACGAGGCCGCAGGCGGATGGGTGCGATGTCGGCGGCGTAAGGCTTGGCGATAACCTAACCCGTAACCAATGGCAATGGCGACCAACAGTACGCTTAGCAGCGCGACATCCAGCATTTATGCCAGTTCCTTAAACTCCTGAGTGCGTAGGCTATCGAGCTCTTTACGCTGCTGCTTATTCTGGCGCTGGCTGCGGGCCAGGGTGGCTTTTAGCCGCACGTAGACACCTAGCATGGCGAGCATGCCGAGTATGACGCCAAACACCAGGGTAGCGAGTAGCCAAACCGAGAGTGATACCGCTGGCAGCTCCAGCCAGATAAGGTTTAAGGCAATGGTTTGCTGATTATTAACGGCAAACAGAATGCCTACCAGCACTACTATCAGCAAAATAACGGCTAAAATCAGCCCTTTGATCCAACGCATGTGAGTTTCCTAGTCTGTGACGTTCACGGTAGCGCTATTGTGTACGACTCAAGCGGCGACGTCATCCCACAGAAATTAATAGTCGCGTTTTAGTAGCCTAGTGCTCGACTAGCGTCTACCTGCTCGCGTAGCTCCTTGCCAGGCTTGAAGTGCGGCACATACTTACCTTCCAGATCGACTGCATCGCCTGTTTTTGGATTGCGCCCTACCCGCGGCTCCCGATAGTGCAGTGAAAAACTGCCGAAACCACGAATTTCAACGCGACCGCCGCTAGCTAGAGAATCCGTCATGTCGTCCAGGATAATACGCACCGCCGTTTCAACATCTTTGGCGGATAACTCCGGCTGACGCATCGCAATTTGTTCGATTAATTCAGATTTAGTCATCGGTTGGCTCCCTGCGAACATTGAAGGCCGTGACGCGCTCTCGACCTCGCTAACATCAAATTCAGCATACTGCGCAATTCAGTATAAAACAATTCAGATAAAACAAGGTTCTACACTCTTTAATAGCATAGGCGATGGAGGGCGCTGGCGCGACCCCACAGCTTAGGTATACTGGCCTTTCATTTATATAACTGGAGCGGCTGACGTTGAACGACGATAATTCCCCAGCAGCCATTTTGCGCAAACGGCTTTACTGGCACTCCCGGCGCGGTATGTGGGAGCTTGACCTGCTGCTTATTCCATTTCTTGAACAGCGTTTTGACCATCTTAGCGAAGCGGATCAACTGGCCTACCAGCAGCTCATTGAAGGCGAGGATCAGGATCTTTTTGTCTGGCTGATGCACCGAGAGTGGCCCGAGGAGCCTAGCCAGCGGCGTATCGTACAAATGATCGTTGAACATGCTGAAACCACCGATAATTCTGCCTATCGTACCCTCTAAGTATTGGCTACTAGCCCAATGTGGATTGTTGATCGGCATTGTGGCGCTGAGCTATTGGGTAGGGGGCATGCCAGCGGCGGTGGCGATAACGGTGTTAGGCGTTGTCCTTGGATGGCGCGGCTATCTTCGTCAACCCAAAGGCGTGCTCTCGCTTACGTCGACGGCGCCACAAGTTCAAGGTCGTTGGCTGCGCGAGTCGCAGTCTGAAGAGGGGGCTCTCACGCGAAATGAGGCTCTGGGCGATACGGATCGAGTACGCTGTGACTATCTAGGGCCCTGGTTAATAGGGCTTTATGTGGGTAAGCAGCGGGTTTGGCTCTGGCCTGATAGCGCGCCTCAACAAAGCTTGCGTGAGGTGCGCAAGCTCTTTCATCGTCCGGGCCGCTAGCGGTTTGTTGCTAACGCGTCTGTTAAGTCGTTCATCGCAAGCGAAGAAGCAACGGCTTCAGGCTGCCGGCTAGGCCAGTCGGTGGAGTAATGCAGTCCGCGTGACTCATGCCGCTGCTGAGCGGCGAGAACAGTCAATAGTGCTAGCTGTAGGGTCTGGTGCAGGCGTTTGCCTTCCGGGGCTGTTAGGGCTCCCTGAATCTCTTCCACGCTGTTTAGCAGTGACTTCAAGTGCGTCAGGGCAGTACTTAGCCCGGTGGCGCTGCGCACAATGGAGACATGCTGGCTCATGGTGGTGCGCATTTGTTGGCGTATATCGCTGAGCACTGCCTTGGGTAAGACAGTCGCCGCAGCCTGCGCCGGGGGCTGAAATCCGCTACCGCTGGTCGTTTGGCCGTGCTGTTCCACGTCGGCTAACAGCGCTTGTGCACAGCTGCGGGCAAATACCAAGCACTCTAACAGCGAGTTGCTGGCCATACGGTTGGCGCCATGAAGCCCCGTGCAGGCGGTTTCACCGATGGCATAGAGGTTGGCAACGCTCGTGGCGCCTTGCAAGTTGGTGGCGACACCGCCGCAGCTATAATGGGCGGCAGGCACCACGGGGATAGCCTGCTGGGTGATATCAATCCCCCGGCAGGCACAGTGCGCCAGAATAGTGGGGAAGTGGTGGCGAATTGCCTTTTCACCTAAATGGCGAATATCCAACCACACGTGGCCCAGAGCGCTGCACTGTATTTCGGCATCAATGGCGCGGGCGACGACATCCCGCGGGGCTAGCTCCGCACGCTTATCCAGCGCCAACATGAAACGCTCTCCCGCCTCATTGAGCAGATGCCCGCCTTCACCACGAACCGCCTCACTTATCAAAAACGCCGGGCCTTCGGGGTCAAACAGGCAGGTTGGATGAAACTGTTGAAACTCTAGATTCATTAACCGAGCACCCAGCTCTGCAGCCATCATCATGCCTTCGCCGCTACTGGGAGCGGGCGTAGTGGTGTGGCGGTAAAGGCCGCTTGCGCCGCCGGTTGCCAATACGGTTTGGCGCGCAGTGAGCGAGTGCCACTGGTGGTTGGCATCGCTGCCATAGGCGCCGCGGCAGGCACCTTGGGAATCTTGTAGCAGACCAACCACCGTTAGGTCGTTGCGCTGGGTGATATTGGGGTGCTGTGCTACTTTGGCTACAAGCGTATCCACCACGGCGCGGCCGGTGGCATCATCCGCGTGGATAATCCGACGTGCGTTGTGGCCGCCTTCTCGGGTTAAATGATATGGGTAACGTGCTGCAGGGTCGTTCTCGGGGGTAAAGGGAACGCCCTGATCAATCAACCACTGAATAGCAGCGGGCCCATGGGTAACGGTAAAGCGAACGGCCTCGATATCGCATAGACCATCGCCAGCCACCAAGGTGTCATTGATATGCGCGTCGAGGTCGTCATCCGGCGAGAGCACGGCGGCAATGCCGCCTTGAGCCCAGCGGCTGGCGCCTTGATCATCTTGTGCAGGGCGAACCAGCGTCACGGACCTGTGGTCAGCCACTTCCAAGGCAAGGGTGAGCCCAGCGACGCCGCCGCCAATGATAAGTACATCGGATGTTGGCGTGCTCATGGTGCCCGCTCCCTCTTGATACTGATCGAAATATTGCAAACCCTAAACGTCACTAGCTTCGTCGCGCGCGAAAAGTTAGAAGGCAGGCATCATAGCGCGGCGATTAGCGTTTAGCGATGCTTTGGCTTAAGAAATGAGTGATATTCGGGGAGACAATTGCGCGATGTTCAAGTACGCGAATAGGCGCAGTAAAAGGCTTCGTAAAGAAAGCCGATACAGGAAATAAATGACTGAAGAAGAAAAGCTGGAGGGGAAGTAAAACAACAGAAGTGGTGCCCGGAGCCGGACTTGAACCGGCACGGGGTTGCCCCCGAGAGATTTTAAGTCTCTTGCGTCTACCGATTTCGCCATCCGGGCTATACATCACAAAAAATCACATCGCAATGCTGTTTCGTTCTGCTTAAAACACCACTGCTACACAAAGATGGAGGCTGGAGTCGGAATCGAACCGGCGTACACGGAGTTGCAGTCCGCTGCATAACCACTCTGCCATCCAGCCTCAAAAGTCGTTGGAGCGGGAAAGGAGATTCGATCGGACTGGCGCACCAGCTCACGACCCTAGCCTTCAATACCACACATCCAAAATGGAGCGGGAAAGGAGATTCGAACTCCCGACCCTCGCCTTGGCAAGGCGATGCTCTACCACTGAGCTATTCCCGCTCGACTCGAGGGCGAATTATACGGATCGCCACCGTGTTGTCAATCAATGAATTAGCGTGTGTTCCTTATTTACTTATCAGCAGCTTACATGGAGCGGCTAAGATGCGGCCAGGCGGCTTTTAGGTACTGAATCATCGACCACAGCGTTAGGATAGCGGCGGTATATAGTACTACAACGCCTAACAGCGTAAATTCGTGCGTCGGTGGAAGCGCCAGCAAGATCAGCAGTGACACCATTTGCAGAGTGGTTTTAAGCTTGCCTATCCAAGAAACCGCCACCATGCCGCGTTTGCCCATTTCAGCCATCCACTCACGCAGCGCCGAAATGACAATTTCCCGCCCGATAATCACCAGCGCAGGGAGCGTCAGCACCAGGGTGTCGTAACGCTCGATCAATAGCGCTAGGGCGACGACCACCATGAGTTTGTCAGCCACTGGGTCTAAAAAAGCGCCAAAAGGCGTTGACTGATTCCAGCGTCGCGCTAAATAGCCATCCAGCCAGTCGGTAATGGAGGCCAGACCAAATAGACCGGCCGCCACGGGCATGCTCCAACTGAAGGGTAGATAAAACAGCACCACTAGCAGCGGAATAAAGGCGATTCTCGCCAGTGTCAGTATGTTGGGTATATTCATCGCAGAGAGCGATCCTTGCCGGAAAATCAGAGGATTCGAAGTGTCTGGCCTCATTCTATCCCCCTTGGCCGATGGCATCCATGCCAAACGGGCGTTTATCCGTTGAGTGCTCGGTAAATACTCTCGGCTAACGACGCATTAATGCCCGGTACGCGAGCGAGTTCATCGCGGCTGGCCTTTTGCACGCCCTGCAGGCCGCCGAAAAAGCGCAGTAATTCCCGTCGACGTTTGGGGCCAATGCCGGGGATATCTTGTAGGGTTGAAGTGCGTCGCGCTTTATCGCGCTGAGCGCGGTGGCCAGCAATGGCAAAACGGTGTGATTCATCACGAATATGCTGGATCAAGTGTAGGGCGGGGGAGGCAGGGTCCAAATCTAGCGGATTGTCCGCTGTTTCCACAAACAGGCTTTCAAGCCCCGCCTTACGCGTGGTGCCTTTGGCGACACCCAATAGAATGATGTTGACGATGTCGAGTTCTTTAAACACCTCGCGGGCCATATTGAGCTGGCCCTTGCCACCGTCGACGATCAGGATGTCAGGGGCGACTGCTTCACCGCTTTTCACGCGCTTAAGGCGTCGGGTTAGGGCCTGCTGCATGGCAGCGTAGTCATCACCGGCGGCTACCCCTTCAATGCGGAAATGGCGGTAATCGCTTTTGCGTGGGCCTTGATGATCAAACACCACGCAGGAGGCAACGGTCGCCTCGCCGTGGCTATGGCTGATGTCGAAACACTCCAGGCGTTGCGGTGTGTCCGCTAAGCCCAGCGCTTTCTGCAGGGCGGTAAAGCGTTGAGTGAGCTGGGTTTGGTTGGCCAGTTGAGAGGCTAGCTGCTGCTCAGCGTTGGTAATGGCGAGCTGTTGCCACTGGGCGCGGTGGCCGCGCACTTGGCTGGTAACGCGAATGCGCTTGCCCGCCTGTTGGGTCAGCGCTTCGGCAATCAGCTCGCTGTCGTCTAACGGGTGGCTGGTAATCACTTCGCTGGGCACGTTGTGCGGTTGACCGAAATAGTATTGGCTGACTACTTCGGTGAGCAGCGTTTCAAGCGGTAGATCCAGATCGTTTTTCGGCGTGTGATGACGCGCCCCCAGCAGGCGACCATCGCGCACGCTCAACACCGAAACGCCCAGTGCACCGGGGCGCTGGGCGAGGGCGAAAATATCCGCATCACCGCCGCCGGTGTCGACAAACTGGCGTTGCTGAAGCTGGCGCAGTTGCTGAACCTGGTCGCGAAGACGGGCGGCCTCCTCGAAGTTGAGTGCCTGGCTGGCCTTTTCCATCGCCTCCATCAGTTCTTGAGTAACACTCTCACTTTTGCCTTCCAGGCACATCACTGCGTGTTCGAGGTCGCGGCGGTAGTCTTCGGCGGAGATATAGTCGACGCAGGGAGCGCTACAGCGATGAATCTGATACTGCAAGCAGGGGCGTGAGCGATGGGCAAAGACGCTGTCCTCGCAGTTGCGAATATGAAATATCTTTTGCATCAGCGCCAAGCTTTCACGCACGGCTCCGCTGCTAGGGTAGGGGCCTAGGTAGCGACCATCGTCGCTGCGCTGACGGGCGCGCTTATACTCAAGTGCCGGGTAAGGATGGCGGTCGGTGACAAAGACAAACGGGTAGGACTTATCGTCGCGCAGTAAAATGTTATAAGGCGGACGCAATTGTTTGATCAGCGTCTGTTCGAGCAGAAGGGCTTCAGTTTCCGTGCGGGTGACGGTGACCTGAACGTCGGCGATACGCCCCACCATGGCCTGGGTTTTGGTATTCAGTTGACCACGGAAATAGCTGGCTAGGCGTGCCTTTAAGCGCTTGGCTTTGCCCACATAGAGCGTATTGCTTTGCTCATCAAGCATGCGGTAAACCCCTGGCGAGGAGCTTACCGAGCTCAAGAACTGTTTTGAATCAAAGGTCATATTAGCGTGTCGGTACCCGATAACAGCAGGGAAGATAGGGGTTATATTTGGGTGGCGTCAAACCCCTCGACCAGCCCGTGACGGAGCGCTAAGTGAGTAAGCTCGACGTCGGTGGCAACCTGTAGTTTATCAAAGAGTCGGTAACGATAGGTGTTTACCGTTTTAGGGCTTAAGTGCAGGCGATCGGAGATATCTTGCACTCGCTGGCAGTTAACGATCATCAGGGCAATCTGTAGCTCACGGTGGGAGAGGTGGCTAAACGGATTATCTTCCTCGGTGAAGTGCGAAAGCGCCAGGCGTTGGGCAATTTCCTGACTGACATAGCGGCGGCCATGAAACACTTGGCGAATGGCATCGGTCATTTCTATCGCATCTGCACCTTTGCTTAAAAAGCCTGAAGCACCTGCTTCAAGCATGCGGCGCAGCACGCTGTCTTCCATATGCGCGGTCAAGATCAAGACCTTCACGTCTTCCATGTTGCGGTGAATGCGTCGAGTGGCTTCGAGCCCGCCTATGCCCGGCATGCGAATATCCATCAACACGATGTCGGGTTTTAAATGGCGACACTGTGTTACTGCACTTTCGCCATCGTCGACCTCGCCCACAATTTTAATGTCACACTCTTCATTTAGCAGGTGAGCAATGCTAGTTCTTACTAGGTGATGATCATCGGCGATAAGTACACTGATCAATGGACAGGCTCCTGCTTGGAAACATCATGGACTCAGGCGTTGGCCTTGGACACTACTCTATCTTGTTAACTATATGTGCATATAGAGTGCCACAGCTAACGACAAAGGAGAATTAGTTGTCCGCTGCTGATGTAAAAACTTGACCGCGGTAAATGTTCACCGTAGTATCCGCCTCGCTGTTGGAAAGACAGCACGTGGGGCCTTAGCTCAGCTGGGAGAGCGCAACACTGGCAGTGTTGAGGTCAGCGGTTCGATCCCGCTAGGCTCCACCAACAAAAATTTCACCCAATATTAGAAAAAAGCCTCGTTGTTTAAACGAGGCTTTTTTTGTTTGCAGTAAATCGTTTATTCAGTGACCTTACCCAGAAGCAAAAATTCGATCAACGCTTTTTGTGCATGCAGGCGGTTGCCTGCTTCCTGCCAAACCACGGCACGTGGGTCGTCGAGCAGCGTGTGGCTGATCTCTTCTCCGCGATGGGCAGGCAGGCAGTGCAGGAAGAGGACGTCTTGGTCTGCCTGATCGAGCATGGCTTCAGTAACTTGGAAACCTGCGAAGTCGGCTTCACGTTTCGCCTGCTCCTCCTCTTGGCCCATGGAGGCCCAAACGTCGGTAGTGATCAGGTCGACGTGCTTTACCGCTTCCTGAGGGTCGTGCATCAGCGTTACTTGATCGCCAGCGGCCGCCATAATATCGGCTCGGGGCTCGTAGCCTTTCGGGCAGCAAATGCGCAGATGGAAACCGAATTGGCGAGCGGCATTGATCCAGGAGTGGCACATGTTGTTACCATCACCAATCCACACTGCTGTGCGTCCCTTTACGCTGCCGCGTAGCTCAGTCCAGGTCATCACGTCGGCAAGTAGCTGGCAGGGGTGGTAGTCATCGCTTAAGGCGTTAATCACCGGTACGCTGCTGGCGCTGGCGTAGGTTTTCAGCCCAGCGTGGGAGAAGGTGCGAATCATCACCGCATCGACCATTTCAGACAGTACGCGAGCGGTGTCTTCAATTGGTTCGCCACGACCCAGCTGAGTATCGCGGGGGGAGAGAAAGAGTGCATGGCCGCCAAACTGTGCCATTCCCGTTTCAAACGAAACCCGTGTACGCGTCGATGATTTTTCAAAGATCATCGCCAGGGTACGGTTGGGGAAGGGTGTGTAAACAGGACCTTGAGCTTTTAGATTAGTTTTGATCGTAATGGCACGCTGGATCAAATAGTCCAGCTCATCTGGGGTCAAATCTAGCAAGGTCAGGAAATGGCGTGTCGCCATAAGGGCTTCTCTCCGCGCAAAAACACTATCCTAGCTATGCTGCAGGGGATGCGCAACGCGAACGGCATGCGTAGAATGCCATATACACGTTAAAGCCGAGCGCTCTACTCAGGTACTATTCTAAGTACGATTTCTTAAGTACTAGTCTCAAGTACCCATTACAAGGGCTAGGTTTTAGAATCTGGTTCAAGGGCTAAGCCTAGTAGATGAGTGAGAGGGCATCGGTCATCAATAAGCGAGGAAATAGTATGAGCACAACTGCCGAAAACATTCAGCGTCAAATTAGCGAAAATCCGATCCTGATTTACATGAAAGGTTCGCCCCAACTGCCTCAGTGTGGGTTTTCTGCCCAGACCGTCCAAGCGCTTATGAGCTGTGGCGAGCGTTTTGCGTTCGTTAACGTTCTGGATAATCCGGATATTCGCGCCGAGCTACCCAAGATTGCTAACTGGCCGACCTTCCCGCAACTGTGGGTAGAAGGCGAGCTGGTGGGTGGTTGCGACATCGTGGTTGAGATGCATCAAAGTGGCGAGCTGGAAAAGTTAGTAAAAGCCGCTGCTGAGCGTGCTGGTGCGGCGGAAGGTGGTGATAACGCCTAGGCGTTGTCTAAAGTCCGCTTTATTCAGGCGGTTGGCGGGCTGCGGTGCAACCGTTAGAATGGCGTTTGTTCTCGCATCGTCTTTGTTATGCATCGTGGCCTTTGCCCCGCGCTGGCTACAGCGTGGGGCAAGTCTGCCCGCCGAAGGAAGTACAGCTTCATGAGCTATCAGGTTCTGGCCCGTAAGTGGCGGCCTCGCACATTCCACGAACTCGTGGGCCAGGCCCATGTTCAACGCGCCTTGGTCAATGCCCTGGATCAGGGCCGTCTGCACCATGCTTACCTGTTTACGGGTACTCGTGGTGTGGGCAAAACCACCTTGGCGCGTATTCTTGCCAAGTGTTTGAACTGCACGGCTAACGGGCGTGGTGATGAAGGCATTACCTCTACACCGTGTGGGCAGTGCGATAGCTGTCAGGCAATTGATGAAGGGCGCTTTGTTGATCTTATTGAGGTCGATGCGGCGTCAAGAACCAAAGTAGAAGATACCCGGGAACTGCTGGACAATGTCCAGTATGCGCCTACCCAAGGGCGTTATAAGGTGTACCTGATCGATGAGGTGCACATGCTTTCCACCAGCAGTTTCAATGCGCTGCTGAAAACGCTGGAAGAGCCTCCCCCTCACGTTAAATTTCTGTTGGCGACCACCGATCCGCAAAAACTGCCGCCGACGGTACTTTCACGCTGTCTTCAATTTACCCTCAAACATATGCCACCAGAGCGCGTGGTGGAGCATCTCACCTATGTGTTGGGTGAAGAGGGCGTCGCTTTTGATGAAAGCGCCTTGTGGCTATTGGGTAAGGCGGCGGAAGGCTCAATGCGCGATGCCATGAGCCTCACCGATCAGGCTATTGCGTTTGGCCAGGGGGCCGTTCGTCATGCGGATGTGGCCGCCATGCTGGGCACCCTGGATCATCGCCATATTCTTGGGCTGGCAGAATCTCTGGCCGATGTGGATGTACAGCGCCTGCTCTCCGAAGTGGCCGAATTAGCCGAGCAAGGCCCGGACTTTGCCGCGGTGTTGGATGAGCTATCGAGCATACTGCACCGCTTGGCAGTGGCGCAGATGGTGCCGGATGCAGTGGATAACAGCCACGGTGATCGTGATGCTATCCTGCAGCTGGCAAGCCGCTTCACTGCTGAAGACATTCAGCTCTATTACCAGATTGGTATTCAGGGGCGTGGGGACATGGTGCACGCTCCTGATTTGCGCAGCGCGTTAGAGATGACGTTGCTGCGTATGTTGGCATTTCGCCCTCAGGGTGTACCGAAACCGCCGCGTACCCCGCTACCGCTTCGCCGCGAGCCTTCTCAATCGGCAGCGACCGAAACGAGTGCCCAAGTAGCAGAGACGCCATCACCGGCGCCGCAGCCCTCGCCAGCAGCTGATGCAAAGCCAGAAGTCCATTCCACACCAGGCGCTCAGCCTGAAACGCCATTAGAGCCAAGCCCTGAGCAGACAGCGTCTGCCGCTGAAGAGGAGCCGCCGCTGCAAGAGCCACCGCCTTGGGCAGTCGAAGCGGATACGCAAGCGTCTGAGGTGGAAGCTCCCCAGCAAGCCTCTGAGCCAGAGGCTATGTCTGAATCAGAACTCGTTACTGAGCCCAAGCCTGTTACTGAGCCAGAGCCAGCCTCAGCGCCTGCACCCGATTCCGAGCCCCAAACGGTGGAGCCCTCAACGGTGTTAGCGCCAGAAGCCTTTCCAGAAAGCCGGCCGGACATTCAGTCTGGCAAGCTGGATAATGCGCAGTGGTTGCAGTGCTTTGATTCTCTTGGCTTGGGCGGCTTAACCCGTAACTTGGCGGGCAACTGCCTGGTCGAGAGTGACGACGGTACGCTGCTGACGCTGCGCCTCGACCCCAGCCAAGAGGCCATGCAGGCGGAAGTACATCAAACCCGCATTGAGCGGGCGCTAAAAGAGCAGGGCATGCCAAGGCGAATAGCGTTTTACGTTGCCGAGTTGTCTAATAGCCTTGAGACGCCACGGCAGCGCGAAGAGCGTCTTAATAAAGAGCGTCATGCCCAGGCGGTTGATCTACTCAATCACGACCCCCATGTACAAAAGTTACAGCAGGCGTTTGGGGCAAAGCTGATAGAATCCAGCGTAAAGCCTGCCAACGCTATGCGCTAAGCTCATTTTCTAGACGCGTGATAGAAACACTCGTTTTAGCTATACCTTTTAACTACGTATGTTGGAGATCAGACCATGCTTAAAGGTGGAATGGGCAACTTAATGAAGCAAGCCCAAGAGATGCAGGAAAAAATGCAGCAAGCCCAGGAAGAGGTCGCCAAAGCCGAAGTCCAGGGTGAGGCGGGTGCCGGTATGGTCAAGGTCACCATGAACGGTCGCCATGACGTTTCAAACGTGACCATTGACCCCAGCGTCATGGAAGAGGACAAAGAGTTGCTGGAAGATTTGCTAGCCGCGGCGGTCAATGACGCAGTGCGCAAATTGGAGGTCAGTTCTAAACAGAAAATGGAAGAAGCGACGGCAGGTTTGAACCTTCCGCCCGGCTTTAAGATGCCGTTCTAAGCAATGCGTTTTTCTCCTCTCGTTGAGCAGTTAATGGATGCGTTTCGCGTATTGCCAGGCGTTGGGCCCAAAACAGCTCAGCGCATGGCGATGCATTTGCTTGAGCGTGAGCGTCCTGGAGGGCAGCGTCTGGCGGCGGTTATTCAACAAGCGATCGATGAAGTTGGATACTGCCAGCGCTGCCGCACGCTCACTGAAGCAGAGATCTGCATGCTGTGTGAAAGCCCGCGGCGCGATGATGCACTACTTTGCGTGGTGGAGTCGCCTGCCGATCAATTGGCGATTGAAGAAGCCGGTGGTTTTAAGGGGCGCTATTTTGTGCTCCACGGGCACCTTTCGCCGCTAGATGGCGTGGGGCCTGAGTCGATCGGTTTAGACTTACTGGAAGCGCGTGTTGCAGAAGGGCTCATCGAAGAGGTGGTGTTGGCGACTAACCCCACCATCGAAGGTGAAGCGACCGCCCATTATATTGCTTCGCTACTAGCAGAACACGGTGTCAAACTCTCGCGGCTTGCCTATGGCGTTCCCATGGGTGGAGAGCTGGAGTACGTAGATGGCGGCACTTTGAGCCGTGCATTTAATGGTCGCTTGCCGTTTGCCAGTGAATAAGCCTACCTAAAACGCAAATGCTTTAGTATTTGCGCCAACCTGGAAGAATGCTTTTGTCCTCTCTGACCCCCTCTTATCAATGGCTTGATACTCCAGAGGCGCTCGATGCAGCGTGTGAGCAAGTAGCCGATGCTTCTGTAATTGCTCTGGATACCGAGTTTTTCCGAGAGAACACGTTCTTTCCAGTGCCGGCGTTGGTTCAATTCACCGCGGGGGAAGAGGCTTATCTGATTGATCCGGTAGCCGTCCCGTGTACTGATAAATTCCGAGCCCTGCTGCAAAATAGTGCTATCAAGTTACTGCACGCCTGCAGCGAAGATCTAGAAGTCTTCCAGCACTGGGCAGGTGTATTGCCGGAACCGTTAATCGATACTCAGGTAGTACAAGGATTTTTAGGCGAAAATCCTGGAATGGGGTATCAAAAGCTGGTCGAATTTTGGGTCGGCGAAACCCTGCCTAAGGAAGAGACCCGCTCAAACTGGCTATTACGCCCGCTGTCGCCTGCGCAGTGCCAGTACGCTGCTCTGGATGTGATCTATTTGTTAAAAGTCTGGACGCTCCAGGCTGAAAAACTCGCCATGTTGGGGCGGCGTGAATGGGTAGACGCTGAGTGTGCTAGCTTAATTGAACAGGCGGGCCGCAGCGTCGATAACGACCAGCAGTGGTATACCCGTCAACGCCAATTGTGGCGCTTGACGCCCCGGCAAATGGAAGCGTATCGGCTGATGACCACCTGGCGTGAAGGCGAGACACGCCGTCGTGACTTGCCGCGCAACTGGTTGATTAGCGACAAGCTGCTATTTGCGATCGCCGAAAAGATGCCCAGTAATCGCTTCGAGCTCGCTGAGGTGGAAGGCGTTAAACCGATGCTGATCAAAAAAGAGGGTGACGCACTGCTGGCAATGGTCAAACAGGCCCAGCACTGTGATGAAGAGGCGCTGCCCAAGCGTTGGCCAGACCCCATGCACCCGACGTTCAAATCACGCTTTAAAGCACTCAAGAAGGCGGTAACCGCTAAAGCTAATGACTTGGGTGTGGCACCGGAAATGCTCATGCGCCGCCGTGATATTGAAACACTGGTGATGCAGGACTTGGCAGGGGGACCTCTCACCTGGCCGACCGGTTGGCGTGGCGAATGTCTGAATGGCGCGTTGGCCCAGGCCCTTGAGGAGCGAGCATAATGAGCGACAAGCTGATTTGCGAGGTTTTTAAAAGCTCGCGTAAAGATGAAATGTATTTATATGTCGATAAGCGTCAAGGATTTGCAGACGTCCCTGCGCAATTACTTGAAACCTTCGGCAAGCCTGTACCGGTGTTTACCATGCTGTTGACCGCTGACAAAAAATTGTCACGGGTTAATGCGGCAGACGTGGTGGAAGGGATTAAAGACAAAGGGTTCTACCTGCAAATGCCGCCGCCGAAAGAGGCCTATTTGCTCGACGTGCATCGTGCCCATGTGGCTTCGCGCTCTGATGCCCGTTCTGACGAACAGTAGCGCCATCCGGCTATGAATTTTCTTGCCCATGCGTGGTTGGTGAGCGCTGGTAGCGATGATTTCCTCTACGGCAATTTAATTGCCGATGGCGTTAAGGGGCGCAATTTGGCCGATTGGCCTGCTGCTACTGCACTGGGCATTCGCCATCACCGTCGGGTGGATGCCTGGGTAGATAACCACCCTAGCGTTGTTAATGCACGGCGGCGTGCGCCAACGGGGCAGCGGCGCTATGCAGGGATAGCCCTGGATATGGTGTGGGATCATTTCCTGGCCCGTGATACGGCAGGGCAGGCGGATCAAGAAGCAATTGTTGAGCGCTGTTATCGACTGCTCTCCGCTCGTACCGCGCCGAACCGGCTGGCCGGTATGATGCCGATTCTCGTCGAGCAGGACTGGCTAAGAGGCTATGCTGATTTTGCGTTTACCTGCCGGGCCGTTGCCGGGATTGGGCGGCGTTTGTCTGGCCCCAATCAGTTGGCTGCTTTAGTGCCTTGGCTGTACGACGATTATCAAGCGTTAGAGGCCGATTTCCAGACCCTATGGCCCGAACTATTGGCTGAATTAAGCCACCAAGATACACCCCCATCATAATGAGTTTTTCGTAATAATGAGCCAGGAGACGATGGAGACCGCAATGCGCGAACGTTTTTGGGAGCGCTTTACCCTCGAAGAGTTGACGCCCCTGGAGTGGGAAGCGTTATGCGATGGCTGTGGACAGTGCTGCCTGCTAAAGTTGCACGACGAGGATACTCAGGAGTTAGCAGTACTGAACGTGGCTTGTCGCTTGCTGGATATTCACAGCTGCCAGTGCAGCGATTATGCGAACCGCTTTGAAACCGTTCCCGACTGTACCCAACTGACGCCTGCCTTGGTTAAAGAGTTTACCTGGCTGCCGCAGAGCTGTGGTTACCGGCGGGTGGCTGAAGGGCGCAAGTTGGCGGGTTGGCATCCGCTGTTAAGCAATGATGCCGAGCGGGTTCACCGCAAAGGCGTCAGCGTACGCAGCTTTGCGGTGTCCCAAGATGAGGTGCCCGAGCAGCAATTGGAGTCGCATATTATTGCCGTGCTGCCGATGTAGTTCCCTTCTAGCACTTTACTCAGCAGTTGAAGGTGCTGGCGAGTGCAGTCCCAGCGCCCAGAGGATAAACGCGTCTTGGCGGGCGGTATCGCGCCAGGCTTTGAACCGACCGGATGCGCCGCCGTGGCCACTGCTCATATCGGTACGCATCAGAATCGGCGCTGACCCCAGCTGCTGTTGTGCCACCTGGGCATAAAATTTGGCGGGCTCCCAGTAGCTGACCCGGGTATCGAACCAACTGCCCTCAATCCACAGGGCGGGGTATGACCGCGCTTTAATATTATCGATAGGCGAGTAAGCGGCTATTCGCTCGGCGACCTCTGGTTCTTCAGGGTTGCCCCACTCGCTGTACTCCGCGGTCGTCAGAGGCAGCTCCGGGTTCTGCATCGTGCGCAGCACGTCTAAGAAGGGCACGTCTAGCAGAGCGGCGCAAAACTTTTCCGGGGCACGATTAATGCAGGTGCCGACCAGCAGCCCTCCAGCGCTGGCGCCATAGGCCGCTATGCGCTGTGAATCACTGACACCCTGCTCCACAAGCGCTTCCCGGGCGGCCAGGAAATCGTTAAAGCTGTTCTCCTTGTGGGCCATCTTGCCGTTTAAATACCAGGGTTCGCCGCGCTCGCCGCCGCCACGCACATGAGCAACGGCAAAGGCCGCACCGCGCTCGAGCAGTTCCAGCCGGGCGATCGAGAACCAGGGGTCGAGAGCCTCACCGTAAGCGCCGTAGCCATACAGCAGCGTGGGTAAGGGCTGATCCGCCAGGTCGGCGCGCATCACCACCGATACGGGCACTTGCTCGCCATCGCTGCTGGTTGCCCAAAGGCGGCGGCTGACTAGCTGTTCAGGCTGTAAGTTGCCGTAAACAGGTACCCGCTTCAGTAGCGTCCGTTCGCCACTGGTTAGATCGAGTGAAAACCAGCTGGGCGGCTGGGTAAACGACTCTTCGCGAAGGCGCACTACCTGGGTATCGAAGTGCGGGGCATCTTCAAGCATCTGCGAACAGGGTTGTTCAGGCAGTGCCAGGGTCTCATCCAGGGTGCAGCTATGCTGGGCATCGAAAAGTAAACGCCGCAAACGCACTTGCGCCTGGGCATGGTCGCGCTCAGCCAGCATCAGCCCCCAAGAGAACGCATCAACGCCTTCCAGGGTGGCTTCTTCACGGTGGGCGATTAACGTTTGCCAATTCAATTGGGGCTGACCAAGCTGACTTTCGGGCAGAAAGTCGAGCTGGAAGTGAGCACCTGCCTGGTTATGCAGGCGGTAAAAGCTGCCTGGTCGGTGATCAATGCTGTACTCAACCCCCGCCTGGCGCTGCTGAATACACAGCGGGGCTGAATCAGGAGAGTGAGCGGCCAATAGGTGAATTTCACTGGTGTCTTTTGAGCCGCTTTCTAGCAGCAGCCACGACCGCGAGCGCGTTTTGCCAATACCGAGCCAAAACTCAGGATCCTCTTCCCGTAGCACCAATACTGGCTCATTTGAAGCGTCAGGCTCCATCAGCGAAAGCGCAAGCCGCCAAACGCTGTCTGGGCGCTGAGTGTCGTCAAACCGCGTGAACAGCAGCGTCGCTGTAGTGGCAGTTTGATCTTCTGCCCAGCAAAGCCCCGCACCAATATCGCTTAATAGTTGCACGGGCGTCCCGTTAGGCAGCGCTTTCAACCACAGAGTAAAACGCTCGTCGCCTTGAGTATCTTCTGTCCAGGCCAACCACTGCTCATCGGGTGACAGCGCCATATCGCCCATGTCGTAAAAGTCTTGCTCGGCGGCACGGGCTCTAACGTCGAAAAAGCATTCCTGTTGTTCAGGCTGGCGATTGGGGTGGCGCCACCAGCAGGGGTAATCATCTTCGGCACTGGTTTCGTTCCAGAACGTGAAGTGGTCAAGCGTTGTCTTAAGGCTGGTCACGGCTAATTCGCGGCGCGCCAGGTGACTCTGGTATAACGCTTCCTCTAGCGGGGAAAGTGGGGCAAACCAATCGGCTTGTTGCTGGTTGGCGGCCTCTAAAAAGGCACTGACCTGTGGGTCGTCGCGCTCTTCTAACCAGTGCCATTGCGGGTCATTAGCGCGATAATAGTGTGCAGCGGGTAAGCCTGAAGGTATGCCTTGCTGTGCTTTCATAAATTGATAGGTACCATAACGGGAAATCAACGTCGGGTGAGTTCACCCATATGAGGGGTATTATGCTGTTTGCAAATTCAACGCCACTACTGTGGTTGAGTTATTACGGGCTGTCGCTGTTAGTGATTGTCGCGGTCTATTTTGCGTTCACTTTTCTGCCTCGCTTGCCACGTCTTGTGCTGACCTGGATAGTGGCAGGGGCAATATGGGCACCCGCCACTTTCCGGCTGCCGTTAATAGAAGAGGGTGAATTCTATACCGGTTGGGCACCTTCGGCGATGGTGGCGGCGGTTGGGTTTTTAGAAAACAACGGCGCAGCACTTCGTGGCGGGCTAATGTGGCTGGTGTTGGGGATGGCATTAGGCGCGCTGATTGGCGTTGCTCTGTGGTGGTGGCGCCGTCCTGGGGACGATGAGTATGTCGCCCAGGAAGAAGAGAGTGCCGATGAAAGCGAATCACCACGCCGTCGCGAACCGGTGATTGGTTAATGGCTGTGTTTAGGTTCCATGCTTTTGCAGAGAGCGCCGGGTGTCTATGTATTGGTAAAGCGTATGTGTGAACTGCTGGGTATGAGCGCCAATGTGCCCACCGATATCTGTTTTAGCTTTTCGGGCTTTTTGCATCGCGGTGGGGGCACCGGCCCTCATCGCGATGGTTGGGGAATTGCCTTCTACGAAGAGGGCGGTTACCGCGATTTTCGCGACCCCCATCCCTCCGTCGATTCCCCTATCGCCCGGCTAATTTGCGATTACCCGATTAAGTCCAATGTGGTGATCAGTCACATTCGCCAGGCCAACGTGGGGGGCGTAAAGCTTGCCAATACCCACCCTTTCACGCGCGAAATGTGGGGGCGACCCTGGTGTTATGCTCACAATGGGCAATTAAGTGGCTGGGAGCGTTTAGCGTTAGGAAACTACACCCCGGTTGGCAGCACCGATAGCGAGTACGCCTACTGCTGGTTAATGGGGGAGATTCGCCGTGAATTTCCTTGCCCGCCAGCAGATCCCACAACGCTGTGGGAGCGCTTGCACCAGCTATGTGAGCAGCTAAGAGCGCTGGGCGTGTTCAATATGCTGCTCTCCGATGGCGGCTATTTATATACATTTTGCGCCACGAAGCTTGCACATATTACCCGCTGCGCGCCCTTCGGCGAGGCGGAACTCTCCGACGCCGAGATGACGGTGAATTTTGCCGAACATACCACGCCTGACGACATCGTTTCAGTGATTGCCACTGAACCGCTCACGCACAATGAAGCCTGGCAGCGCATGGTGCCGGGTGAGCTATTGGTCTGGCGCGATGGAGAAATTCAGGCGCGTTACTGTCCATAAAGAAACGATCTACTAAATTGGAATGAGGGACGCAGCAGAAAATCAAGTGAGCCCGACTATGGGCTAAAGTTGAAACGTTAGTTTCAATCGATCGTTTTACAGCCTGTTAGAGGTCGTATATCGTTGGGCTTCTTAAACTATTTTTTCAGATAGAGCCTAGCGACAACAACAAGGTCGGTGACTTACGCCGACGCCAATAGCGGAGATTGCCCATGAGCGAACACGCCAACGCCGCCGTTTTACGTGGCCCAGCGCTTGAAGGGTTGGATCAGTACGATTCAGTCACGGATGTTTTTCATAACGCAGTAACACGCTTTAAGGACAAGCCAGCTTTTTCCTGTATGGGAAAAACGCTCTCTTTCGCTGATCTTGACCGCCTCTCTGCAGACTTTGCTGCATGGCTACAGCATGAAACCGACCTCGTTCCCGGTGATCGTATCGCCATCCAGTTGCCCAACGTACTGCAGTTTCCTGTGGCGGTATTCGGTGCACTGCGCGCAGGCTTGGTAGTGGTCAACACCAACCCGCTATATACCGGGCGGGAAATGGCCAACCAGTTCAAGGACTCCAACGCTAAAGCCATTGTGATTTTGGCCAATATGGCGGACAAGCTGGAGAAAGTGCTCGATAAAACAGATATCAAGCATGTGCTCGTCACCCAGCTAGCTGACTTGCACGATGTGCCCAAGCGCTGGTTAATCAATGCAGTGGTCAAGCACGTTAAGAAAATGGTGCCTGCTTATTCACTGCCCAGTGCGGTTGGCTTCCGTGATGCGCTAAAAAAAGGTGCCTCGCTAAGTCATACCGAGGTCAAGAGGAGCCCCGACGATTTAGCCGCGCTTCAATATACCGGTGGCACCACGGGTATGCCAAAAGGCGCAATGCTGACCCATCGCAATCTCATCGCCAATATGCTGCAAGCGCGGGAAGCGATTGGTACTCATCTGACCGATGGCGAAGAGCTGGTTATCGCACCGCTACCGGTTTATCACATCTATACCTTTACGGTTAACTGCCTGTTCCTAATGGAAACCGGTAACCACTCTTTGCTGATCACTAACCCTCGCGACCTGGATGGTTTTATCAAAGAGCTCAAGGGGCTGCCCTTTAGCGCTTTTATCGGCCTCAATACGCTGTTTAATGCGCTATGTAATCGCGACGATTTCAAGCAGCTCGATTTTTCCAAATTGAAGCTGACGATCTCCGGCGGCATGGCGCTGACCAAAGCAGCGGCGCAGCGTTGGGAAAAAACCACCGGTTGCCCAATTGCCGAGGGGTATGGTCTGACCGAGACTTCTCCCATTGTTAGCTTCAACCCGACCGATTCGATCCAACTGGGCACTATCGGTAAGCCCGTGGCGGGCACCGCGGTAAAAGTCGTCGACGCCGATGGCAACGACGTGGCATTGGGCGAGCCGGGAGAACTGTGCGTGCAAGGGCCACAGGTGATGAAAGGCTACTGGCAGCGTGAAGATGAAACCCGTGACGCCATCGATGAGGATGGCTGGTTTCGCACCGGCGACATCGCTGTGCTGCAGGATGATGGCTATATCCGCATCGTTGATCGCAAAAAAGATATGATCCTGGTCTCTGGCTTTAATGTTTATCCCAACGAAGTTGAAGATGTGGTGGCAGCCCACCCGGATGTGCTTGAGTCTGCCGCGGTCGGTGTGCCAGATGAAAATGCTGGCGAAGCCATCAAGCTGTTTGTGGTAAGTAAAAATGACCAGCTAGATGAAAAAACACTACGCGACTGGTGCAAAAAAGAGCTCACTGGCTACAAAGTGCCGAAATTCATAGAGTTTCGCGATGAGCTGCCCAAAACCAACGTGGGCAAAGTGCTCCGCCGCCAGCTGCGCGACGAAGAGCCCTCAAAAACGTAACTGTAGATGATGACTCGGCACTGTGGTTAGGCGTCGCGGAGCTGAAAGCGTTACACTATACGACCCGCTCAATTGAGCGGGTTGATTTTTTATATCTGTTATTAATATCTCTTGTTAAATGCCCAAGCGAATGGAAGCCGACTCAATCGTGACCACCGACACATCCCCAGCCCCCACCGATAGTCAACGTCTTGCGTCGCTGAAACAGGCCGCGGGCGATGTGATGCTGCGCGATGCAGAGCGGCTGGAGCGCCGGCTGGCTGGTTTAAACCGTCGCCTACGTGATAGCAAACCGATTAGCCGTGGCTTGGACGAGGTGCAGCGCGAGCTTGGTCGTGCCCAGCAGCAGCTCAGTCAGCGCGAAAGCCAAAAGGTCGCCTTCAATTACCCGCCAGAATTGCCGGTGGTCGAACGCCGGGAGGATATTGTCAACGCCATCCGCGATCATCAGGTCGTGGTGGTGGCGGGGGAGACCGGCTCAGGCAAAACCACCCAGCTGCCTAAAATGTGTTTGGAACTGGGCCGAGGCCGCCGTGGCTTAATTGGCCACACCCAACCGCGTCGCTTGGCTGCCCGCAGTGTCGCCAGTCGCCTGGCGGAAGAGCTGGAAGTCTCTCTGGGCGAGCAGGTGGGCTATCAGGTGCGCTTCACCGACCAGAGCAGCCCGACGACCCTGGTCAAACTGATGACCGACGGGATTTTGCTGGCCGAGACCCAGCATGATCCGCTGCTGCTGCGTTACGACACCATCATTATTGATGAAGCCCACGAGCGCAGCCTGAATATCGACTTTCTACTCGGCTACCTCAAACGTTTGCTCCCCAAGCGGCCCGATCTAAAAGTCATCATTACCTCGGCGACTATCGACGTGGAGCGCTTTGCCAAACACTTCGGCACCGCCAAGACGCCTGCACCGGTGGTGGAAGTAACCGGGCGCACCTACCCCGTTGAAGTACACTACCGGCCGCTGGTGCGCGATGAGGACGATGAAGAAGACCGCACGCTGCAAGAGGGCATTCTGCACGCGGTGGAAGAGATTGAAGCCGTTGAGCGTGAAAAAGGCTGGTTGCATGGCCCTCGCGATGTGCTGGTGTTTTTACCTGGTGAGCGCGAAATTCGTGAAACCGCCGATACCCTGCGCCGCGCCGAGCTGAAAGGCACTGAAATTCTGCCGCTCTACGCGAGGCTCTCCAACGAAGAGCAGAACCGCGTGTTTGCGCCGCACCGTGGCAGGCGCATTGTACTCGCCACCAACGTCGCGGAAACGTCGCTGACCGTGCCTGGGATTCGCTACGTGATCGACCCTGGCCTCGTACGTATAAGCCGCTATAGCTACCGTTCCAAGATCCAGCGACTGCCGGTAGAAGCGGTTAGCCAGGCCAGCGCCAACCAGCGTAAAGGGCGCTGTGGGCGGATTGCCGAAGGCGTGTGCATTCGCCTCTACAGCGAAGAGGATTTCCTATCCCGGCCCGGCTTTACCGACCCGGAAATCCAGCGCACCAACCTTGCCTCGGTGATTCTCTCGATGCTGGGGCTCAAGCTCGGCGATATCGAGGCCTTTCCGTTTGTTGATCCACCGGATAGCCGCTTTGTTAAAGACGGCTTTCGACTGCTGTTCGAGCTGGGGGCGGTGGACGACAAGCAGCGCCTTTCTCCGCTTGGGCGTAAGCTGGCGCGGCTGCCGATTGACCCGCGCTTGGCGCGAATGGTGTTGGCGGGTGCCGAATTCGGCAGCCTTCGCGATGTGCTGATCGTCGTCTCGGCGCTAGCCATCCAAGACCCCCGCGACCGACCGACGGATAAGCGCCAGGCGGCCGACCAAGCTCACCAGCGCTGGCATGATCCGGATTCCGATTTTGTCGCCTTGCTGAACCTTTGGCACGGCATTGAGAATGCCCGTGAGGCGCTTTCAGGTAATCAGCTGCGCCGCTGGTGCCGCGAGCACTACATCAACTACCTGCGCATGCGCGAATGGCACGACACCTTCCGCCAACTGCGCCAACTGCTGCGCGATATGGATATCGACGTGCCCGCGCCGCCGCCCCGTAATGAAGACGAGAGCGAAGAACAGGCGCGTCAAACGCGGCGTAAAACGTCGGGCAAGGTGCATCAGGCGCTACTCTCGGGGCTGCTCTCTAATCTGGGGACGTTGGTGGAGAACCGCGAGTATCTCGGCGCCCGCAATCGCAAGTTTATGATTCATCCAGGCTCAGGGTTGGCCAAGAAGTCGCCCAAGTGGATCATGGCGTTCGAGATGGTGGAAACCTCCAAGCTGTTTGCCCGCACCGTGGCCAAAATCGATCCCCAGTGGATTGAACCCCAGGCGCAGCACCTGGTTAAACGCAGCTACAGCGAACCGCATTGGGAAATGAAGCGCGCCCAGGTAGTGGCCTTTGAACAGGTCACGCTGTTTGGTCTGCCGATTGTGGCGCGGCGCAAGGTACATTACGGGCCAATCGCGCCCCAGGAGTCCCGGGAGCTGTTTATTCGCCGTGCGCTGGTGGAAGGGGAATTTCACACCAAAGGTGCCTTCTTTGCTCATAACCGCGCGTTGATCGACGAAGTCGAAGCGCTGGAAGATCGCGCTCGGCGGCGAGATATTCTGGTCGATGAAGACACGCTCTATGACTTTTACGACCAGCGGATCCCGGCGGAGATAGTCAACGGCAAGGGCTTTGAGCACTGGCGCAAGCAGGCCGAGCAGCAAGAGCCACAATTACTGCATTTCGATATTGATTCACTTAAAGCGCGCGACGCGGAGGACGTTACCCAGGCGCAGTATCCTGATCATTTGATTCTGGCGGGCGTCGCGTATCCGGTAAGCTACCACTTTGACCCCGAAGCCGAGGATGACGGTGTTACCCTGACCGTTCCCGCTGCAATGTTGCCCCAGGTGCCGGTGCATGCTCTGGAGTGGTTGGTACCTGGGCTGCTGCGTGAAAAGTGTATTGCGCTTCTGAAGTCACTGCCGAAAAGCATCCGCCGCCAGGTGGTGCCGATTCCTGATTGGGTGGATGCGGCGCTGGAAACCCTGGTGCCCGATCAGCGCCCGTTAACCGAGGCCTTGGGGGAGTTCATTCGCCGCCGTACATCGACGCGGGTGCATCCCGACGACTGGCGCCTCGACGTGCTCGAACCGCATCTGATCATGAATATTCGCGTGGTCGATCACGCGGGCGAAACCTTAGGGCAGGGGCGCGATCTGCGTGCTTTAGAGCAGCGCTTTGAAGCGGCAGCCAGCGCAGGCGCCCAGGCACTGGCTGAACAGGTTAGCCAAGAGCCCGCTGTGGCCGGGCTACCCAAGACGCCGCTGCCCGCTTCGCGCGTTACCACCCAGGCAGGTATTCGCGTAGAGGCGTATCCTGCCCTGGTCGCTGAAAGCAGGATTGCGAAAACCAGCGGTCTTGACGCCAGCGAGTTCAAGGTGGCGTTGTTTGATCACCCTGCAAAAGCTGACGCTGCCCACCAGGAGGGCATCGCTCGGCTGGCAATTGCCAAGCTACCTGAACAGGTTAAAGCGATTAAACAACTGCCGGGTGTTGAGAAGTGCGCGCTACTGTTCGCCAAAGTGGGTAGTAAACAAGCTTTGATCGACGATCTGCTGCTTGCGGTGTTTACCCAGGTGATTGCTCAGCACCCCCTGCCGCGCTCGGAAGGCGAGTTTAGCCAGCGACTAAACGCTACTCAGGGTCAGCTTGTAGACGAAGCGAAAGCACTGCTGGTACGCGTAGAGGCCGCGCTAAAAGGGCATCTGGCGGTCAGTAAGGTGCTCAAAGGGAAGCTTAATTTTGCTCTGGCGCTGGTGTATAGCGATGTTAGCGCGCAGATGCAGCGTCTGGTCTATCCAGGCTTTATTCGCGATGCGGGCGCTTGGCTGGACGAATACCCGCGCTACACCGAGGCGGCGCTCATTCGGCTTGAAAAAGCCGCCCGTGAGCGCGGTCGCGATCAAATGATGATGCAAGATGTCCAGGCATTAGAGGCCCGCTTTGATGCCCGCCGCGAAAGCGAGCGACGCGGAAGGGTGGAAGATCCTGAATTGGTCGCTTTTGGCTGGTGGCTGCAGGAGCTTAGAGTATCGCTATTTGCACAGCAGTTGGGGACTAACATGGTGGTGTCGGTAAAACGATTGGAAAAACGCTGGCAAGAGATCACTAGCGTTTAGCTAGGGGTTGAAAAAAGTTGCTGGAAAAACCGCTATTTTACGCACACAGTAACGTGATGGGTTCGCCGTAAGTCGCACGCTACATTGATGGCCGGTCACGTCGGCAAGCCGCTTAGAGGAGATTGGCATGACACATGTGGTGATTACCGGTACAGGTCTCTATACACCGGAACACGCCATTGATAATGCGGCCCTGGTGGCGGCATTTAATGCTTGGGTAGACAGCGAGAATGAACAGCATGCCGGAGCCATTGCGCGCGGCGAGCGCGAACCGCTGGCACATTCAAGCAGCGAATTTATCGAAAAAGCCTCCGGTATTAAGAGCCGCTATGTGCTCGATGCAGCTGGGATCCTTGACCCACAGCGTATGCGGCCTAAACTTCCGCAGCGGGGCAATGACGAACCCTCTATTCAGTGCGAGATGGCGACCGCTGCCGCGCGGCAGGCGCTGGCCGCTGCCAAGGTAGAAGCTGCTGACATCGAGCTGGTGATCGTGGCCTGCTCAAACCTGGAGCGTGCCTACCCCGCTATGGCGGTCGAGGTGCAGCAGGCCTTGGGCACAAGTGGCTACGGGTTCGATATGAATGTGGCCTGTAGTTCAGCGACGTTTGCTTTGGAAACGGCTGCCAACGCCATAGCCTCCGGCAGTGTGAAGCGTGCCCTGGTGGTCAATCCGGAAATTTGCTCGGCGCACCTCAACTTTCGAGACCGTGACAGCCACTTCATTTTCGGCGATGCTTGTACCGCTGTGGTACTAGAAAATAGCGCTATTGCGGTGGCCGATGAGCAGTTTGAAATTCTTGGCACGCGTCTGGTTACCCAGTTTTCCAACGCGATCCGTAATAATGCAGGGTTCCTTAACCGCGTAACGGACAGTGACCCACTCGCCTTGGATAAGCTGTTTGTGCAGGAAGGGCGTCGGGTGTTTAGAGAAGTTTGCCCGATGGTGGCTAAATTGATCACCGATCATTTGGCCTCCTTAGAGTTGGCCGGTGGCGATCTGAAGCGCATGTGGCTACACCAGGCTAACCGGCATATGAACGATTTGATTGCCCGCAAAGTATTGGGCTATGACCCGAGTGAAACACAGGCGCCGATTATTTTGGATCGTTACGCCAACACCAGTTCAGCGGGTTCTATCATCGCCTTTCACCTCCATCGCGAGGCGCTTGTGGAGGGCGATATTGGCGTGATTTGCTCCTTTGGAGCAGGTTATAGCGCGGGCAGTGTGGTTATTCGTCGTTTGTAGATGTCTGTATAAGGTGCAAGGGAATTGAAAAAGGAAAATGTCATGTGGCAGTGGTTTAATAACGCGCAGCCTGCGCTTTCGCTGCGTAGCAAAGGGTTGCCACTACTACTGGTGACGTTACTCGCAACCGGAGGCTGTGCCAGTACGCAAATGGCGGAAAATACTGCTCCCGAAGACCCTTGGGAAGGCTTTAACCGCAAAGTGTTTGCGTTTAACGATGTGTTGGATCGCTACGCGCTCAAGCCGGTGGCAACAGGCTATCGTGCTATTACCCCCGACCCGGTAGAAACGGGCGTAGGTAATTTTTTCTCCAACTTAGGTGAAGTGCGTACTGCGCTTAACAGCGTGCTGCAGGGCAAACCGTCAAACGCGGGCCTCGCCACGTCACGTTTTTTAATTAACTCCACGGTAGGCATTGGCGGACTGTTAGATTATGCCACCCTAATGGAAATTACTGCGGATGAAGAAGATTTTGGCCAAACGTTAGCGGTGTGGGGGTGGGAAGATTCGCGTTATCTGGTGCTGCCTTTCTTTGGCCCCAGCACGCTGCGGGATACCACCGGTATGCCCGCGAACATGGCAACGAACCCCGTTAATTATGCAGAAGACGATATTGTTCGAGTAGGCCTTACCGCACTCAAAGCGATCGATATTCGAGCGGGTTTGCTTGACCAGGAAGAATTAATTCGTGGTGATCGCTACCGTTTTATTCGTGACGCTTACTTGCAGAACCGCCAATTTGAGGTGAGCGATGGAGAATTGGGTGATGACCCCTTTGCCAGCGAAACCTTCGACTTTGATGACAGCGATTTTGATGACAGCGGTCAGGATGATAGTGACTTTGGTGACAACGAAGTCACCGATTGAGGCTTATGATGGATCATTCTAAGCAGTTGATCGCGGTGATCGACGAACCTGGTCGTGAACGTGATGCGCTGGCTGAAGCGATTACCTGCGATGGCATGTGGGTGTTTGCCGCTGAGGATATCGCGCATTTGCCTGCTGACACGGCGCTCATTGTTGCCCATGCTCGGGCAGTTCCGCGGCAGCAATGGACACACCTAACGCGACGCCTACCGACACTGGTAGTCAGTGACTCGCGTCAGGACGCCGACTTGATCAAAGCGATTGATGTGGGGCTGGTGGACTATATTGTCCATCCGCTGCGACACGCCGAGCTGTTGCGACGAATGATCCGTAAGGCCATTAAGCTCAACGATTTGGCGCTGGAGCGCGAGCGTGACCATGCGCGGCTGGCGGAGTTAAACGAGAGCCTAGAGACCCATCTCGCGCTGCTGCGGATGGATCAGCAGAGTGGAGGGCATATCCAGCGGCGTTTGTTACCGCTGCGGCCCAAGGTGATTAACGGGGTGTATTACGACTACGTATTTGCTCCTTCGCTCTATTTGTCTGGTGATTTTCTCGATTACCAACGCTATAACGAGCGCTACAGTGCCTTCTATTTCGCCGATGTATCGGGGCATGGTGCCTCGTCGGCATTTGTTACCGTGCTGCTCAAATATTTATGCAACCGCTGGCTGAGTGAGTGGGATGGCCAGCATCCGGAAAATCTGCCGCCTGATTGGTTAAAGGCGATGAACCGCGAGCTGCAGGGCACCGATATTGGTAAACATGCCACCTTATTTGTCGGTGTTATTGACCACGAGGCGCATACTCTTCACTATTCGCTCGGCGCGCAGCTTCCCATGCCCCTGTTGGCAGCAGAAGGAGAGCTACGCCGTTTAGAAGGCGAGGGAATGCCGGTAGGCCTTTTCCCCGATGTGGAGTATCCTTCGCTGAGTTGTGCATTGCCGAATAAATTTCGTCTATGGCTCTGCTCAGATGGAGTATTGGAATGCTTGCCGGGTAAAACGCTCGACACGCGGCTCAAGGAGCTTGAGCAATTAGTAAGCGAGAGTGTAACGCTTGAGCAGTTGCGCGACCGGCTAGCAGAAACGAATGCACTCCTTGCCGAAGGGGATGCAGAGTTTGATGCCAACCAAGAGCGCGATGCTTTACCCGATGATCTAACAATCATGATGGTGAGCGGATTTGGTCATGCTGATTGAAGAGGGCCGCATTAAAGCGGCGTTCGATTCTGGTGTTTTTATTCTAAAACTGTGTGGTGATGTGCGTTTGACGCTCTGCGCCACGCTGGATACTCAAGCCCAGCGTCTTGCCGAGACGCCGGGGTTGCGTGCCGTATTGATTGACCTGCGTGAAGCCACCAATGTCGATTCGACGGCGCTTGGTTTTTTGGCCAAGGTCGCGATGGCGGTGAAAGGGCGCCTGGAGCAGCCGCCGACGATTATTGTCGATAATCCTGATGTACGGCAGATGTTGGACGTGATGGGCTTTGCGCGTTTCTTCACGCTGATGGAAGCGCCGCTACAACAGACGAGTACGCTCAACAATGAGCTTGAAGAGCTGCCCCAAGAGCCGGCAGACGAAGAGGGACTGCGCGATCGTATCCTGGAAGCCCACCGTATTTTAATGCATATGAACGAGCATAACCGTGAGCAGTTTCAGCCACTGGTTGACATGCTTGAGTCGCAAGACGCCACTACACATCACTAAGCTCCCCTCTCCTTGATAAGCCCCTGGCCTCTTCCAAGGGCTATCTACCGATAGTCTCCAATCCCGACAAAGGCCTTAAAATCAGCTATGATTAGCGGCCTATCTATTTCAGTGCGTACATTATCGCCTTAAGGAGACCCATGGATCTTAATCCTCGCCGGGTAGCACTGTTGGTTGCTGCCAATACGGCGCTGGCGCCCTTTGCTATCGACGCTTATTTGCCTGCCATGGGTATCATTGCTGAAAGCATCGGCGCCAGTATTCACCGTACTGAACTCTCCATCAGCGTATTCCTGTTCGGCTTTGCATTGGGCCAGCTATGCTTTGGGCCGCTTTCGGATCGGATGGGTAGAAAGCCTGTGCTGCTGGGCGGACTGGTGGTGTTTATGCTGGCAAGTCTTGCTATTACGATGGCGGACAGTTTGCCCACGCTGCTGGCTTGGCGGTTTATTCAAGCGTTGGGAGGCGGGGCCTGCGTGGTCAATTCGGCGGCGATTGTGCGCGACTGCTTTAGCGGGCGCGAGGCCGCCAAAGTGATGTCCACCATGGCGATGATTATGATGCTGGCGCCGCTGGTGGCACCTGCAGTGGGCAGCTTGCTACTGCACGTGGCTGGCTGGTGGCTGATTTTTGTGTTCTTAGCCGTTTACGCAGGCTTTTTGCTCTGGCTGCTAGGAACGCGGTTACCTGAAACCCGCGATATGTCGCTGCCTGCAGCTTCACCACGGCAAGTAATACGCAACTACGCCAGCGTGCTTAAGCATCGTGAAGGCATGGGCTATATCTGTGCGGTAGCGGCTTCCTTTGCGGGCCTGTTTGCCTTCGTGACCGCTTCGCCGTTTCTCTATCTCGACTATTTTGGCCTCTCGCCCGGCACTTATCCGCTAGTGTTTGGGGTCAACGTTGTCGTTATTGCGCTCTCTAATCGGGTCAATATTCATCTGCTCCGCAAGCGAACTCCTCAGCAGAATTTGCGTTTAGGGTTGCTTATACAGCTGGTGGCCGCGCTTGGGTTGGTAGCGGTGACCGCCCTGGACATCGCGTCGCTAGTGATCGTGGTGCCGTTGATTATGCTGTTTACCGGAATGATCGGGCTGATCACGCCCAACGCGATCTCGTCGTTACTGGATCATTTTGGCCATATCAGCGCCACGGCAACGGCGCTGCTGGGCGGGATCCAGTTTACCTGCGGCGCCCTCGCGGGAGTGATGGTAGGGCTGTTCGAGGTAGAGCATCTTTGGCCCATGGTACTCACCATGCTGGGCGCTGCGTTGCTAGGCAATATCGGTGTGCGCAAACTGACTAAAGCACCTGCTGCGGATGAATAGTTTTCAAATAGATAGGGCGTGTGGACAGGGCGTATGGATAGAGCATATGGATAGTTTGAATGGGTAAGTTGAATGGATAGCATGCTGGCTTGGGTCAATATGCCGATGAGCACTTGGTTAGCTTGCTCCGCCGTACTGTTAATGGGTGCTTTTGTGCAGCGCGCTACCGGCTTTGGTTTGGCCATTATTGGCGCACCGCTACTGTTGATGCTAGAGCCTCGTCTGGTGCCGGTCACTCTGGTACTGTTCGGATTTACCGTCTCCCTGATGATGGTGCGTCATTACTGGCACGAGGTGCGCCTGGATTCCATTGGCATGGCGCTAGTGGGGCGCCTTCCCGGCAATGCGCTGGGTATTTGGCTGCTACTCGCCGCCCCCATGTTTGTGTTAGAAAAGCTGATTGCGGTCATCGTCCTGTTTGCGGTACTCGTCACCTTGTGCCGCTTTCAGTTGCCGGTAAACCGAATAACGCTGTTTGGCGCTGGGGTGCTCTCTGGCATTTTTGGCACCGTTGCGGCTATTGGTGGCCCACCCATCGTGCTGCTGATGCACGGCTTACCCACTGATCGTGTGCGCGGCAATCTAGCCGCCTTTTTCATTTTGACCTCTCTATTGACCTTAATCACCCTTGCCTTGGCTGACCAGATTCAGCTTTGGCATTTCCAGGTCGCGCTTACCTTCCTACCTGCAGTATTAATAGGTAACGCCTTGGCAGATACCGTAGCCCACCGTTTAGACCGACGCATGCTGCAAGGTGCCTCGCTGGCGTTATGCACCCTCGCGGCGCTAGGACTTTTGTGGTGATGTAAGGTCGGGTTGCCTCTATGTAACGAAAAATTTTCTACGTTTTGCTCGCTGTCATGAAGTTGTCATGGAACCAGTGCAAGGTATGCCTTGCGAAGGCCAGATCCCTACATGAACAGGAGTATTTCGCATGAACCGTATTCTCAAAACCACCGTTATCGCGGCTGCTGTAATGAGCGTTGCCGGTGTTGCTCAAGCCCGTGATCAAATCCGAATCGTTGGTTCCAGTACCGTTTACCCGTTTGCCAGCTACGTAACGGAAGAGTTCGGTGCGACTACTGGTAACCCGACGCCTGTTATTGAATCGACTGGTTCGGGCGGCGGTTTGCGTCTGTTCTGTAATGGTGTTGGTGAAGGCACACCCGACATTACTAACGCTTCTCGTCGCATGAAAGTGTCTGAGTTTGAGCGTTGTGAAGAGAACGGCGTTACCGATATCACCGAGGCTAAAATCGGTTCTGACGGCATCGTATTGGGTCAATCAAGCGAAAACGATGACATTGCTTTAACCCGCGAACAGATCTTCATGGCGGTAGCTGCCATGGTGCCGGTTGATGGCGAGTTAGTTGAAAACCCCTACACCAACTGGAGCGAGATCGATTCTTCGCTGCCAGACCGTGAAATCTCCATTTATGGGCCGCCGACAACTTCGGGTACCCGCGATGCTTTTGAAGAGCTGGTAATGGAATCTGCGTCTGAGGGTATGGATGTTTACGGCGATGAAGGCTACACCGATATTCGTTCTGACGGTGTTTACATCGATGCCGGTGAAAACGACAACCTGATCGTTCAGCGCCTTTCAGAAGACACCGGTGCCTTTGGTATCTTCGGCTACTCTTTCCTTGAAGAGAATACTGACACGATCAGCGCCGCCAGCATTGATGGCGTCGATCCTGAGGCTGAGGCGATCAGCTCCGGTGACTATCCTATCGCGCGTTCACTGTGGTTCTACGTGAAGAACCAGCACGCTGAAGACGTCCCGCCGATGTACGATTACGTCGATATGTTTATGAGCGAAATGATGATTGGCGATGATGGCTACTTGCGTGATATCGGCTTGATCGTTCTGCCAGAAGGAGAGCGCGAAGAGTGGCGCCAGGCTGTTGCAGATCGCACTTCAATGACAGCAGACGTTCTTAAGTAAGTTGGTAGGTCAGATTAAAAGTGGTCGGCAGCGCAAGCTGCCGACCCGTTATTGTTGATAGGTTTCTTAACCGGTGACCACGTGAGAGAGATGCGATGCAGACCAACCAGCTTCTTCTGATTTTTTGCAGTGCATTATTGCTGCTGGGGCTGCTGGCTTTTTTTGCTGGCCGTTCAAAAGCCACTCGGTTACGTAGCGCGGGTACGGCGATGTTCGCCCAGCCTGACCAATACGCTTGGTTTACAGTACTCTCCACCGCCGGGCCAGCCGTGGTAGTGAGTGCCTTGGGCGCTTTCGTTTTGCTTCTAATGGGCGCCGACATTCCTACGCTTTATCTGCTGGCGGCGAGCTTAGTGATAGCAGCCATCGGGCTACTGGTGAGTCTTAATCAAGTAAAACCCGATTTTCATGCCCGTCAAGCCATTGAGCGGGTCATTCGCATGACCCTGGCTGGGGCAGCGTTAATCTCCATTTTGACGACCTTTGGTATTTTAATTTCGATTATTTCCGAGGCGCTGCGCTTTTTCCAAATGCACAGCTTCTGGGAGTTCATCACCGGCACCACTTGGAATCCAGGCGCGAGCTTTTTAGCATCCGCGGGTCGCGGTGATGGTAGCGGCGCTGAGTTTGGCTCGGTACCGCTGTTTGCTGGCACCTTTATGATTACCGCCATCGCTATGCTGGTGGCGGTGCCTATCGGTTTGCTTTCAGCGATTTATATGTCTGAATTTGCACCGCGCAAAGTGCGTACCGTCGCCAAGCCGGTGTTAGAAGTATTGGCAGGTATTCCTACCGTCGTTTATGGCTTTTTTGCCGCCATCACCGTGGCGCCGATCATTGTCAATATTGCCGGTTTTCTGGGGCTCGATGCGTCTTATAACAATGCGCTGGCACCCGGCATTGTGATGGGCATTATGATCATTCCGTTTATCTCATCGCTATCTGATGATGTGATCAATTCGGTGCCCGATAGCATGCGCCAGGGGTCGCTGGCACTCGGTATGACCAAAGGGGAAACGATTCGTGATGTGGTAGTGCCCGCTGCCATGCCGGGGATTATCTCAGCGTCGCTCTTGGGTATGTCTCGTGCCATGGGTGAAACCATGATCGTGGTTATGGCGGCGGGTATGCGGCCTAATTTAACCGCTAATCCGCTGGAAGATATGACCACGGTGACTGTGCGTATCGTGGCGGCGCTCACCGGCGACCAAGAGTTTGAAAGTGCCGAAACATTATCAGCTTTTGCCCTTGGACTCGTGCTCTTCGTGATCACACTCGCACTCAACTTGGTGTCAGTATTGATGATCCGTCGTTTCCGTGAAAAATACCGCGTGAATAACCTGTAACGCCGAGGAACTGTTTCGATGAGCCACTCTTTTGACGAAATCAGCCAGCAGCTTAAGCGGCGTCACCGAAAGTCTACCCGCCTTAAATGGATAACCATGGGATCGTTAGGTCTCGCGGGCCTTTTTCTGGTGCTGTTTTTTGCCGATATGCTGAGTAAAGGTCTACCCGCTTTCCAGCAGGCCTATATACAAACCGAGATTAGCTACACACAAGAAGCCGAAACCGATGGGCGGCGGGCGTTTGATGAAGAGCTGTTGCCGTTAATTAGCCGTACGGCGGTGCGTACAATTCCATTAGAGTTGCGCAACAATCCTGACATGATCGGCACCAGTAAAGCGGAGTGGGTATTAGCAAATAGTGATGTCGATCAATACTTGAAGGGACACCGGCATCGCTTGAGTGACGAGGAGCAGGAAGCCCTTGATGCCCGAGTCGAATCTGGACAGGTGGATCTACGCTTTAATACCACTTTCTTTGGTTCGGGTGATTCAAAAATTGCCGAGAACGCGGGCATTTTATCGGCAGTGGTCGGCACCATTATGACCATGATCGTCACCCTGGCGATATCTTTCCCGATCGGCGTGATGACAGCTATTTATCTTGAAGAGTTTGCGCCGGATAACCGCTTAACCCAGATTATTGAAATTAACATCAATAACCTAGCGGCGATCCCGTCGATTCTATTTGGTCTGCTGGGTCTTGCGATCTTTATTAACTTTTTCGGGGTGCCGCGGTCGTCTCCATTAGTGGGCGGTATGACGCTGGCATTGATGACGCTGCCAGTGATCATTATTTCGACACGTACCGCACTGCGTAGCGTGCCTGAATCCATCCGTCACGCAGGCTTTGGGGTGGGCTGTTCACGCTGGCAGGTAGTGCGGGATCACGTTCTACCCTTAGCAATGCCGGGTATTATGACAGGTTCTATTATCGGCCTGGCGCAAGCGATGGGTGAAACGGCGCCGCTGATTATTGTAGGGATGGTGGCCTTTATCCCCGATGTGGGCGTTTCCTTTACCAACGCGGCAACAGTGATGCCTGCGCAAATATTCACCTGGGCTGGTGAACCTGAGCAGGCGTTTGTGGAAAAAACTGCTGGCGGTATTTTGGTGCTACTCACCATACTCATCTCACTCAACGCTTTTGCCGTTGTGATGCGTAAGAAATTTGAGCGTCGCTGGTAGGCCAGTGCGTTATAGAGGACATTTCTATGAATAGCCATGCAACTGTAATGAACGGCCAGCAGACACCTGCGGTTGGGCAACCCTATACACGAAATGAAGCTGCGTGCCACGACCTGAGTTTCCGGGTTCGCGATTTGAATCTGTGGTATGGCAAAAACCAAGCGCTGAAGAATCTAAATATTGATCTTTTTCAGAAAAATGTGACGGCGCTGATTGGCCCTTCGGGGTGTGGTAAGTCGACGTTCTTACGCTGTTTGAATCGTATGAACGACCTGATTCCTAGCGTACGCACCGAAGGCCTGGTCGAGATGGACGGGTTGGACGTTAACGCACCTAAAATGGATGAAGTGGCGCTCCGTCGCCGGGTGGGCATGGTTTTCCAAAAGCCTAATCCGTTTCCTAAGTCGATCTTTGAAAATATCGCTTACGCACCACGCATGCACGACTTGGTCAGCCGTAAAGCCGAGCAGGAAGAATTGGTTGAAAAAGCGCTGCGTGACGCTGGGTTGTGGAACGAGGTGAAAGACAAGCTGCATGAGCCAGGCACCTCTCTGTCCGGTGGTCAGCAACAGCGGTTGTGTATTGCCCGCGCTATTGCGGTTCAGCCTGATGTGATTTTGATGGATGAGCCAACCTCAGCGCTTGATCCTATTTCCACCGCCACCATCGAAGACCTGATGGACAAGCTGAAAGAGAAATTCACCATCATTACCGTGACGCATAATATGCAGCAGGCGGCGCGGGTGGCGGACTACACGGCGTTCTTCCACCTGGGGGAAATCATTGAGTACAACGACACCAAAGTGATGTTCTCAACCCCGGCACAGAAGAAGACCGAGGACTATATCTCTGGTCGTTATGGTTAATTAATGCTTGCTAATTAATACTTACTACGCAGGCCTACTACACGGTGGTGGGCCTGTTTGTTAGTAGGCGTTTTTTTAAGTGGTTATATATGTTTTAACGTATATAGCCGTTATGCTTTCTCTTAATAGATTGTGTAACCGTTAGCTTAGGAGGCACTCATGGCACTACGTATTGGCATTAACGGCTTTGGGCGGATTGGGCGTTTGGCATTGCGCAGTTTGTGGGGGCAGGTAGACGCTGGCGCGGTAGCAATAACACGCATTAACGACCCGGGCGGCGATGCGGCAACCTTTGCCCACCTGCTGGAGTTTGATTCAGTTCACGGGCGCTGGACACCAGGGAAGGGTATCTTGGCAACCGATGACGCTATCGTTCTCGATGGAAAAACTGTCGTCTTTAGCGCTAATAAAGCAATTGCCGATAGCGATTGGTCGAACTGCGATATCGTGATCGAGTGCTCGGGCGTAATGAAAACCACTGATAAACTGCAGGCGTACATTGATCAAGGCGTCGGTCGTGTGGTGGTGAGTGCGCCTATGAAAGAGGCGAACGTGCTTAATGTGGTGGTGGGGGTGAACGACCACCTTTACGATCCTGCTCAACATAAGATCGTTACCGCTGCCAGTTGCACCACCAACTGCCTGGCACCGGTGGTCAAAGTCATTCAGGAAACCTTTGGTATCCGCCATGGCTCGATGACCACGGTGCACGACATCACCAACACTCAAACCATTTTAGATGCCCCGCATAAAGACCTGCGCCGCGCCCGGGCTTGCGGCATGAGCTTAATCCCCACCACCACCGGCTCGGCCAAAGCCATCACTGCTATTTTCCCCGAACTGGAAGGCAAGCTAAACGGTCACGCGATTCGTGTGCCGCTGGCTAACGCTTCGCTTACCGATATGGTGTTCGAGCTTGAGCGCGAAGTGACCGTCGAAGAGATCAATCAGGCGCTAAAAGCCGCGGCTGATGGCGAGCTTGCCGGTATTTTGGGCTATGAAGAGCGCCCGCTAGTGTCGATTGATTACCGCACCGACCCGCGCAGCTCGATCATTGATGCGCTCTCCACCATGGTGATCAATGGCACCCAGCTAAAACTCTATGCCTGGTACGACAACGAGTGGGGCTACGCCAACCGCACGGCCGAGTTGGCCCTGATGGTAGGTAGTGGGCAGGTAGGCGGTGAGCAGGTGGGCCGTGGCTGATTTATCGTTGTTAAAGCGGGTAAAGGCGCTACCTTTCGAGGTGCGCCAATATATGCTGATTACCGGCAACTACTGGGCGTTCACGGTAACCGACGGCGCGCTGCGTATGCTGGTGGTCATGCACTTCCATCAACTGGGTTACTCGCCGTTAGAAATCGCCATGCTGTTTCTGTTTTACGAAGCTTTTGGTGTGGTGACTAACCTGGTAGGTGGCTGGTTGGGCGCGCGGTTGGGTCTCAACCGCACCATGAATGTGGGGCTTGGGCTGCAAATTATTGCGCTTGCTATGCTGATGGTGCCCGCTAGCCTGCTGACAGTTGCTTGGGTGATGGCTGCTCAGGCGCTGTCGGGGATCGCTAAAGACCTCAACAAAATGAGCGCTAAAAGCGCCGTTAAAGTGCTGGTGCCAAAAGAGAGTGCTAACGCCAATAGTTCACTCTACCGGTGGGTGGCGATGCTGACCGGCTCTAAAAACGCGTTAAAGGGGCTAGGCTTTTTTGTTGGCGGGTTGCTGCTAACGTTGATTGGCTTCCAGGCCGCAGTGTTGGTGATGGCGGTAATGCTTGGCGGCGTGTTACTGCTTTCACTGTTGAGGCTTAAGGCGGATTTAGGCCGCCAAAAAGTAAAGCCCAAGTTCTCCGAAATCTTCTCAAAATCACGTGCGATTAACGTGCTCTCCGCGGCGCGCTTTTGCCTATTTTCGGCACGGGATGTGTGGTTTGTGGTAGCACTGCCGGTGTTTTTATACGATCAACACGGTTGGACACACTGGACAGTGGGTGGGCTGTTAGCGGTATGGGTGATCGGTTATGGCGGGGTGCAAACCCAGGCACCCAAATTAACCCGGTTGATCAAAGGCGATGCGCGGGCACTTACCGCCGGCTGGGCGGCGGCACTGGCGGTGTTGGCAATTTTGCTGGCGATGCTGCCCTTGGCACAAGTAGGTTGGTTAGTGGTCGGGCTACTCGCCTTTGGGGTGCTGTTTGCAATTAACTCCAGCTGGCACAGCTATTTGATTGTGCACTATGCTCGCGCTGACGGCGTCTCCATGGATGTCGGTTTCTATTATATGGCCAATGCCATGGGGCGTTTAGTGGGCACACTACTGTCGGGCTGGCTGTATATGGCTTCCGGGCTGAGTGCCTGCTTGTGGGTGTCAGCGGCCTTAGTGGCTGCCAGTGCATTGATGGCGTTAGCACTGCCTAAACAAGTCGCATGATTCGCTTTTCGCCTAGGCGGTTTAACGCTCACTTTAGGCAGTGCACAAACTCTTGCCTGGGCCTCCAGCTATTACTTGACCGCTATCCTTGTGGTGCCCATGGCCCGCGAGCGGGATTTGAGCTTCTGTGTATTCGTGTGCTTCGACTGTAAGGGCGAGGCGTCTATATAAAGGCGACGCTGTATGAATTGGATTGGTTTATGGTATATGTGATATATCTTGCATTGAGCTTACTTAAGCGAGAATTTATATGACAGACCATCCTTTTTCGTCTCAATCACTCCTTGCTCAGGGCGGTAGTCACCTTGAGCACGAATATGGAGTAATCATCCCGCCAGTATATACATCAACGACTTACCTTCGAGACAGCGATAATCAATATCGCAGCGGTCGAGTGTATTCCAGAGCTGACAACCCAACGTACCGACCTGCAGAAATACTCTTGGCAGAGCTGGAAAATGCGGTTGATGCCCGTTTATTCGCCTCGGGTATGGCAGCGGCAACAACTGTTTTTCAGGCGTTAAAGCCCGGCGATTCAGTCATCGCTCCTAAAGTGATGTACTGGGCGTTGCGTAAATGGCTGCAGACCTTTGGTGTCGATAGCGGGCTGAATGTTCGTTTTGTGGACACTACAAATCTGGACGAATTACGCCTTGCCATTGATGAAAAAGCACCCACACTTATTTGGCTTGAAACGCCTGGCAATCCGCTCTGGACCGTTACCGATATTGCTGCAGTAGCTGATTTAGCAAAAGACTGCGGAGCCCTGCTTGCTGTTGACTCTACTGTTGCTACACCATTGCTAACAAAACCGTTGAACCTTGGTGCTGATATCGTGATGCATTCAGCCACCAAATACCTCAACGGCCACTCTGATGTTATTTCCGGAGTATTGGCTGCACGGGAAGATAACGCCTTCTGGCAGCGTCTGGTTGCCATTCGCGCCCAATCTGGTGCAGTTCCTGGCCCAACTGATGCAGCTCAATTACTACGTGGAATGCGAACCTTGTTTTTACGGGTGCGGGAAAGCTGTCAAAGTGCGTTATATATTGCTGGACAGCTGGAGCAGCATCCGCATGTAATTGAGGTGTTATACCCCGGTTTAAAAAGTTTTTCCGGCCACGACGTGGCTCAAAAGCAAATGAGCAGTGGTTTCGGCGGTATGTTGTCTATTCGTTTAGCCGGTGGAGAAAAAGCCGCTATTGCAGTTGCCGCTAAAACGCAGCTCTGGTGTCGGGCTACTTCGTTAGGCGGTGTAGAAAGTTTGATTGAGCACCGTGCCAGTATTGAAGGTTCTGACTCGCCAGTTCCGCTGGATTTGCTGCGCTTGTCGGTCGGGATTGAAAAGGCCGACGATCTGCTGGCCGATTTGCAGCAATCCATTGATAGCGCTCACGCGTAAATGCTCATGTACGTAAAGCCGCGCGTACCATTAACCCTTGTTACCGTCTTCTTAGCTAAGGCTGTAACAAGGGTGAACCCTCCATATACAGGTGGCGAAGCTTCCACCATCCCTCAACGTTTAAGCTTAACCCTTGCCCTATAAGCGCCGGGTCAATGAACAGCGTTATATTTTGGTAGCGATGGCATTGGTAAAGCGAAGAGTCTGCGGGTGGGTTTGCCTCGGCAATGGCGACCTTGGCAAGCCCACCGCAGCAGCCATGTCTTGGGGAAAGGCGTACGGTAAGGATGCCGCCTCGCTGCTTGATAAAGTCTAGTGCTTTGCTATCTATATCAATCACATTACCCATGGCCTATCCAATCGTTATTGAGCCCAATGCTTGGGATGGCTACAGGCATGATGACCTGGTGACCTAGCTCAAAATTTAATGATTAACAGTAGCCGGAAAATGATGGCGGGTCTTGTTTGCAATTCTTACCAGCGCGAGCATCAGCGGTACTTCGACCAATACGCCGACAACAGTGGCTAGCGCAGCGCCCGACTGTAAGCCAAACAGTGCGATAGCCGCTGCCACCGCCAGTTCAAAGAAGTTGCTGGCGCCGATCATCGCCCCCGGTGCGGCAATGTTATGTGGCAATCGCCAGGTTTTAGCCCAGCCATAGGCGATAAAGAAGATCAGGAACGTTTGAATAATCAGCGGTATCGCGATCAATACGATATGCAGCGGATTATTGAGAATGACCTCACCCTGGAAGGCGAATAGCAGCACTAGGGTAATGATCAAGCCAATCGGGGTGATAGGGCCAACCCGCTTCATAAACACGTTGTCGTACCACTCGGCGCCACGCTTTTTAATCAAACTTTGCCGTGTGATATAGCCCGCCGCCAGGGGAATCACAATGTACAGTACGATTGACAGGGCGACCGTGTCCCAGGGCACCTGAATATTGGAGATGCCCAGTAGGAAGACCACGATAGGGGCAAACGCGAACAGCATAATTAGATCATTAAGCGCCACTTGTACCAGAGTGTAGGCGGCATCGCCGCGGGTTAGGTAGCTCCACACAAACACCATGGCGGTACACGGCGCAGCCCCAAGCAGAATTGCACCGGCTAAATACTGGCTGGCTAGCTCGGCGGGAATAAACGGTCGAAAGATCACCATCAGAAATAGCCAGGAGATGGCGAACATAGTGAAAGGTTTGATCAACCAGTTCACTGATGTAGTGATGATCAAACCTTTTGGCTGACGACGCACACCCAGTAGCGAGGTGAAGTCAATTTGCGCCATCATGGGGAATATCATCGCCCAAATGAGTACCGCCACCGGAATCGATACCTGCGCCACTTCAAAACGTGACAGCGTTTCCGGTACTGCTGGGATCAATTGCCCAACTAAGATGCCTACCACAATGGCGAGTGCTACCCATAGCGTGAGGTAGCGCTCAAAAATTCCCATGCCTTCGGCGGTAGAGGGTGAGGCGTTGTCTTGCAGTGCTGGCATGTGAAGCTCCTGATTAGATGGCGCGTTGATTAACCCGCTTTGAGACTTCTTCGGCGCTCTCTTTGCGCTCCGAATAACGATCCGTCAGCACGTCACTGCGATCACGCACTAGTAGAGTGAATTTCACCAGCTCTTCCATGACATCCACGATACGGTCATAAAACGGTGAAGGCTTCATCCGGTCTTTATCATCAAACTCCATAAAGGCTTTGGGTATCGAGGACTGATTGGGAATCGTCAGCATACGCATCCAACGCCCCAAGATGCGTAGCTGATTGACCGTATTGAAGGACTGCGAACCGCCGCAGACCTGCATTACTGCCAAGGTTTTGCCCTGAGTAGGGCGGACGCCACCCAGGGCAAGGGGGATCCAATCTATTTGCGCCTTCATAATGCCGGTCATTGCGCCGTGACGTTCGGGGGAGCACCACACCATCCCTTCTGCCCATTGGGCCAATTGGCGTAGCTCATCGACTTTGGGGTGGCTGGCATCTTCTGCATCCGGTAACGGCAGCCCCCTGGGGTCAAAGATTCTTGTTTCTGCGCCCATGGCATTGAGTAAATGTGCGGCTTCCTCAACCGCTAACCGGCTGAAAGAGCGCTCACGCAGAGAGCCGTATAGCAGCAATATTTTAGGTGCGTGTTCAGTGCTATGTGGAATCCTCAGCCGTTCGCTGCTGGGCGGTTCAAAGAGTTCAGCGTCTATATTAGGCAGATCATTCAGGTCGGAAAAATCAGTCAGTGAGGTCATCGCGGTTTACTCGGATTGGGTCTTAATAGCTTGATGATTCCATCATATATGTTTTTTCGTATATTTCTAGGGCAACTGTGTGCCTGCAATATTGCCGTCATGAACCCGGCGTAGAGTGACAGCCACTAACTACATAAGAGGCTGTTTATTTATGACGAAGCGCCGCGTGTTGTTCCTCTGCAATGCTAACTCTGCACGGTCTCTGATGGGGGAGGCGTTGCTTCGCCATTTGGCAGATGATCGTTTTGAAGCGTTTAGTGCCGGTTCTGAACCGGATGAGCCCCATGCATTGACACTTGAAGCGTTGCGTAAACACGGGCTCCCCACCGAGGGCCTGCGCAGTAAGTCGTTGGATGAGTTTGAAAGCAAGACCTTCGATTTTGTCATTGTGCTGTGCGACAAATCCCAGCAAGCCTGCCGCGATTGGCAAGGGGAGGCGGGCGAAGTTCTATCCTGGGATATTCGTGACCCTCGCTTGATCGGCAAGTCAGATGCTTATGAGCAGGCATTATTAGAGATTCGTCGGCGCCTACAGCTCTGGCTGCCTCTCCACACATCTGATTAACCTTACTGAAAGGGGCGGGTCGAGATGAAATGGATTAATAACTTAAGCGTCAAGGCAAGTTGGACGCTTGTATTAGTGGCCTTTAGCGGCCTGGTCGTCGTCATTGGCGCACTGGGTTTGTTCGCCAACCATTTTGGCCGTGAGGCATTTACGTCGCTTCATGAACGGGACATGGCACAAATTAGTCAGCTCAATAGCGCCTATACCCAGCTGTTGCGTGCGCGTATTCAGATGAACCGTGCAGCGGAGTTAATTCGTACCCCTTCGTTTGATCGACCTGACCCTCTGATAGAAGAAGCCCAGCGGTTGCTTGATGAGGCGTCCGAGAACTTCACTCAATTTACAGCGAGTGATTTTGATCAGGATCAGCAGTCGTTTGTCGAACAGTTAGCTTCGAACTTTCAATCATTTGTTAACAATAATCTCAATCTTCAGATGATGATGCTTGAAGAGCGCGACATATCAGGCTTTTTCTCGGGTGAGTCGCGAGTGGATGATAGTAGCGAGCACTTTGTGGCAAGCGCTGAGGCTTTTATTGGCGCTTCCACTCAGCGGGGTAACACCTTGCTTATGCGCTTTGAGCAGGTTTCATCGCTACTTTTTTGGGGAGTGATTACAGCGCTTGGCGCTGCGCTGTTGGTAGTGACGGTAGTGGTATGGGGCGTGCGTAAAAATGTGCTTCGCCCATTGAAGAAAATCACTGGGCACTTCCAGCGCATTGCTAACGGTGACCTGTCGGCGCCAGTAACGGCGCACTCAAGTAACGAAATTGGTCAGCTATTTAGTGAGCTGGATAAGATGCAGCACTCGCTGACGGCCACGGTTAATCGTCTTAATACGAGCAGCCAGCAGGTATATAGCAATAGTCAGGAGATGACTGAGCAGAACCAGCTTTTGGCGAGCCAAACCGACACTCAAGTGTCAGCTTTGCAGCAAATGGCAGCGAGCTTGGAACAGCTAACCGCCACGGTGAATCAGAATGCTGAAAGTGCGGCGCATGTTAACCAGTCAACGGCAGATGTGTCTCAAAAAGCGCAGCAGGGTGATGAGGTGATTACCCAGTTTATCGCCACCATGGAGGCGATAAATAGTCACTCCGAAGAGATTCAAAGCATTATTCGCATGATTGAAAGTATTGCTTTCCAAACCAATATTTTAGCGCTCAATGCCTCGGTTGAAGCCGCGCGTGCCGGTGAGCACGGGCGTGGGTTTGCGGTGGTCGCCAATGAGGTGCGTGCACTGGCAACGCGCAGTGCCAGTGCCGCCAGTGATATTCGCTCACGCATTGAAGCGTCGAGTGCGAGCGTCCAGCAAGGCAGCATATTGTCTCAGCAGGCTGGTGAACATACACGGGCGATCATGCAAGCAGCGAGGAATGTGGACACGCTGATGACGCAAATCACCCATGCCTCTGAAGAGCAGCGGCGAGGCATTGAGGAGGTCAACCACGCGGTTGCTCAGATCGATACCACTACCCAAGACACCATGCGCTTAGTCAATCAGGCGGCCCAGAGCGCGGAGGTGCTGTCCCAAGAAGCTTTGCAGATGCGTGAATATGCCGGTCAATTTAGTGTGTTGGAGAGTGCCATTGAACCAGGCTTGTCTGGTATTGATAAAAATCAAACTGACTATCCCGAATGGGAGCAGCTCAGTCATCAAGAGGGCGCCTTACCGGATGACCATGAGCAAGCCCGTCGTCAGGCGGGATTATTGGCTTCGGCTTAGCATTCTGGATGAAGGAATTTAGCTTTACTCCTGAGCTTACAACGCTATCATGCGATTTTCTCTGAGCGTCATGTAGCGTGTTAGCAACAAAGTGGTTAGTGACACCCTTTAGCTTGTTTTTTCAGCGTTTTCTGAACGACCCTATGCTGCTCTCAATGAGTACCCTATGGGTCGTTTTGTGTTGGCTGGAGCCTCAACCACTGAGTGAAATGGCTGACCGGGTTCACTGGACAACCCTTGTAGTATTAACCGGCCTAATGCTGCTCAGTCGCGCGTTAGAACTGAGTGGTTATTTAACGCTCTGGGGTCGTCAGTTATTAGCTCTACTGCGTGGTGAGCGCCGACTTGCGGTCGGTTTGATTCTGTTTTCGGGGCTTCTCTCGGCGATAGTCACTAACGATGTGGCGCTGTTTATTGTGGTACCACTGACGCTTAGTCTGGCGGGAATGGCAACACTGCCGATTGAACGCTTGATTGTGTTTGAGGCGCTGGCTGTGAATGCAGGCTCATCGCTGAGCCCGATTGGTAATCCGCAAAATCTCTATTTATGGCAGCTTTCAGGCATTCGCTTCGGCGACTTTTTATGGGTAATGTTGCCGCTTGGGGTGGGCTTGATGCTGTTGCTCTTACTTTTTGTTCCCTTGGCATTTCCGAAAGCGTCAATACACTTGGAAGCAGTTTCTGCGATGACGGCTGAGCGCCGAAAGGCGCCGTTATGGGCGGCGCTTATTGGCTATCCACTTTTTCTGGTCGCGGTAGACATGGGGTGGGTGCTATCGGCGCTGGCTGGCGTTTTGCTTTCGATGCTATGGGTGGCTCGACGGGCGGTATTCAGTATTGATTGGCTACTGCTGATAGTGTTTGTATTGATGTTCGTAAATCTAAGTGTCATCGGTGAGCTGAGCGTTGTTCAGCAGTTTATACATTCAATGCGCCAGTGGCCGGGTGGCGATGTTAGTGCTGGCGTACTCCTTTCACAGGTCGTATCCAACGTGCCAGCGACCCTACTGCTTGCCCAGCAGAGTGAGTGGCAGCCGCTGGCTTGGGGCGTTAGCGTGGGTGGCTTTGGTTTGGCGGTAGGCTCAATGGCGAATTTAATCGCGCTACGTTTGGCACGCCAGCCTGGGATTTGGAAGGAGTTTCATTGCTGGTCGCTCCCCATGTTGGGGCTGGGGTGGTTGTTTGCCGCCGTATGGCTCAGCGCCCTGGCGCGGTAATAGGGTCAGGGCGCTTCACAAAAGGCTATATTTTGTAATAGCGCAGCTTAATCAACTAGCTCGACGGCGACAGCCGTTGCTTCGCCACCGCCAATGCATAAGCTGGCAATACCGCGTTTGCCGCCTTTGGTACGTAGGGCATGAATTAGCGTAGCGATGATGCGTGAGCCGGTAGAGCCAATCGGGTGGCCTTGGGCGCAGGCGCCGCCAAACACATTGACTTTGTCGTGGGGCAGGCCCAAGTCATCCATGGCCATCAGTGTCACCACCGCAAAGGCTTCGTTAATCTCGAATAGGTCTACGTCATTCACGCCCCAATCGAGCTTTTTCATCAGCTTTTCAATCGCACCCACTGGCGCGATGGTGAACTCACTAGGGTGTCGCGAGTGAGTCGTGTGGCCTAGCATACGCGCTAGCGGCTTAATACCTTGTTGATCTGCAGCTTCCTGACTCGCCAAGATAAGTGCCGAAGCGCCGTCGGAAATTGAGCTGGCGTTGGCGGCAGTAATCGTACCGTCTTTGGCAAAAGCGGGGCGCAACTGGCGGATTTTGTCGAGCTTAGCTTGGAAGGGCTGCTCATCGTGTTCGACAAGGGTTTCGCCCTGGCGAGAGGTGACCATCACCGGTGCGATCTCTGCGCTTAGGTGGCCTGAGTTGGTGGCGGCCATGGCGCGCTCAAGGGACGCAATAGCAAAATCATCCAGGCGCTCCCGCGTGTAGCCTCGCTCAGTAGCCACATCCTGGGCAAACACGCCCATTAGTTTGCCCGTTTCGGCGTCTTCCAGCCCATCCAAAAACATATGGTCTTTAAGCTCGCCGTGCCCCAGCCGATAGCCGCCCCGCGCCTTGGTAAGCACGTGGGGGGCGTTAGACATGGACTCCATGCCGCCAGCCAGCAAAATATCGCCACTGCCCGCTTTGATTAAATCGTGGGCAAGCATGGTGGCTTTCATCCCCGAGCCGCACAGCTTGTTAATAGTGGTGGCGCCATTGGCATCAGGAATGCCCGCTTGGCGCATTGCTTGCCGCGCAGGGCCCTGCTTAACACCAGCGGGCAGTACACAGCCCATAATGCCTTCGGTGATCAGGGCTGGGTCAATTCCCGCCTCTTCAATGGCCGCTTTGATGGCGACTGCGCCAAGCTGTGGCGCTGTCATGCTTGCAAGGCTGCCCATCATGCCGCCCATCGGCGTGCGTTTGGCGGCGAGAAATACAACATCGGTGGGGTTGCTCATGGCCAATCTCCTTCAGTTTATTATGATTATCATAACGAGTAGTGGGTGATACGTTGACCCGTAGGCGGTGCTGTGGTTCTCTCCAGAGTAACCAAGCAAGCGCTAGTGTAAATGACATGAATGTAATGAATGCATCCCCTCGCCGCAAGGAACTGACGCGCCTCGCTGCTCAGCTATTCGTCCAAGAGGGCTTTGATCGCACGACCGTGCGAATGCTGGCGCAGGAAATGGGTATTAAGTCCGGTAGCTTGTTTCATCATTTTAAAGATAAGCAGGAAATCCTCGCTGCGGTCATTGAAGAAGGCACTCAAAATGCCTTGATGATTGCGCGAAAAGCGCTGGACGAGTGCGCTGCAGAGCCTGAAGTTCGGCTGCGCGCTATGGCACGTGCCCATCTTGAAACCCTCTTTACCGATCGCAATGCCCATGTGGTGGCACTCTTTGAGTGGCGCCGACTCGACCCAGCGGCCAGTGCTCATTTGAGCCACTTGCGTGACGCTTACGAGGCGCTGTGGGTCGCTGTTATCGACGATGCGTTGGAAGCTGGCTTGATCCATGGCGACCGCTTTCTTGTCTCGCGTTTTGTTTTGGGGGCGCTGAACTGGACAGTGCGCTGGTACGACCCCAGCGGGCCACGCTCGCCTGATGACCTCGCTGACGAGCTGGTTGCCATGATTATGCCCACCTCTGCTTAATACTCTGACAACAGCCTCGACCAACGTCTAACGCTACAGCTTATATCAGTGCTTGCTCTCTGAGTCGTTTGCTTTTAGCGTTGCTATTATCTTTTAGCTTACGTTAACGTCAACGGATAAATATAACAACACTGCTTGCGGTTATTCTCACTACGAGCTCATTTCCAATAACACAAGAGAGCCATCATGACAGCGACATCACAATCACTGCCCGACTATTACCACTACCTCGATAACTTTTCCGTTGATCGCGTTCTTGCCCGTCTGGATGACCACCGGGACGGCCTGCTAAATGCCTTTGAGGCCTGCTGTGGTCGTCATGTGCGCGCTGGCCGCGGCGATGTGCTGGCGCTGGTTCAAGAGGACTCTCAAGGTGATATGCATACCTTGAGCTACGCCGAGCTAGACGAGCAAAGCGCAAAGTTGGCAGGGTGGTTTAAATCCCAGGGGTTGGGTATAGGCGACCGCATTGCCTGCATGCTGCCGCGGTCACCACAGCTATTGATTGCAGTGCTCGCCACTTGGCGTATTGGGGCGGTCTACCAGCCGCTGTTTACCGCCTTTGGCCCCGATGCGGTGGACTATCGGCTAGGGCGTGCAGGCACCAAGTTGGTGATTACTGATCACGCTAACCGCTATAAATTCGATGGCCTTAGCCAATGCCCTCCGGTACTGGCGGTGGGCGGGGCGACCAGTGAGCATGCCGATGATCACGACTGGCAGGCGGCGTTGACGCATACGTCAATGAGCGACAAGCCGCCGAGGCTTGCGCCTGAAGCACCATTTCTGCAAATGTTTACCTCTGGCACCGTGGGCAAGCCGAAAGGCGTTGCCGTTCCACTGGCAGGGATGACCGCTTTTGCGATCTATATGGAGCTGGCCATTGATCTGCGTGACGATGACCGCTTCTGGAATATGGCCGATCCCGGTTGGGCTTATGGTCTCTACTATGCGATTGCCGGGCCTTTACTGCTTGGTGTGACGACGCATTTTTGTGAGGCAGGATTTAGCGCCGAGGGGGCGCTGGCGTTTATGAAGCGCCACCACATTACCAATTTTGCTGCCGCGCCGACCGCTTACCGCCTAATGAAAGCGTCAGGGCTATTTGATGACGCCCATGAAACGCTTGAGCTGCGTGCGGCTAGCTCGGCGGGCGAACCTCTAAATACTGAAGTAGTGACCTGGGTTGAGAAGTCGTTGGGATGCCCGGTTATGGATCACTACGGCCAGACCGAAACCGGCATGACGTGCAATAACCACCATGCCCTTGACCATCTCAAGCATGTGGGCGCAATGGGCGTGCCGATGCCGGGTTATCGACTGGCAATTTTGGACGTGGAGTATAAAGAGCTGCCTGCCGGGGAGCCTGGTGTCCTCGCCGTCGATATCAAGAACTCCCCGGCACACTTCTTCCAGGGCTACACCTGGCAAGAGAAGAATCCCTTTGTGGAAGGCTATTACCTGACGGGCGATGTGGTTATCCGCAATGAAGACGGTACCTTTCAATTTGCCGGGCGTGATGACGATATTATTACCACCGCGGGTTATCGGGTGGGGCCAACGGACGTTGAAAATAGTGTGATGACGCATCCTGCAGTCGCCGAATCGGCGGCAGTGGGGCAGCCTGATGAGATCCGCGGCGAGGTGATCAAGTCGTATATCGTGCTCCGCGAAGGCTATGAAGCCAGTGACGAGCTGGCTGATGAAATCAAACAGCGAGTGCGTGAGCGGCTTTCGACCCACGCTTTTCCGCGCATTATTGAGTTTGTCGATGAATTGCCTAAAACCCCCAGCGGCAAGATTCAGCGCTTTAAATTACGTGCCCAGGCAGTAGAAGAAGCCAAAGCAAGTCAATAGCCCATCAAGTGAGTAGCCAAATCAAATGAATAAAAAAGCGAGTGAATAAACCCACCACGATATATAGCAACCATACATAACGACCAAAGGGATACGGAAATGCAGGTTAAGGAGAGTACCTTTTTAATTACCGGGGCTGCCTCTGGTCTTGGGGCGGCTACCGCTGAGCGCTTAGTCGCTGCAGGCGCTCGCGTCGTGTTATGCGACTTAAACGACAGTGTCAATGCCCATGCCCAGCAGCTGGGGGCAAGCGCACGCGCCATTCTGGCGGATATTACGTCAGGCGAACAGATGCAGCAGGCCGTAGATGCGGCGGTAGCGCTGGGTGGCGAGCACGGGCTTTCAGGCGTAGTTCACTGCGCGGGTGTGGTTAGCGTGGCCAAGCTGGTTGATCGTGAAGGCAACCCGGCTGATTTAGAAAGCTATATGAAAACGATCAATATCAATCTGGTCGGCACTTTTAACGTCATGCGCCTTGCGGCTGCCGCCATGGCTAAAAACGCGCCGAATGAGAGTGGTGAGCGCGGGGTGATTATTAATACTGCGTCCATTGCTGCTTTTGATGGGCAGGTAGGCCAGTGTGCTTATAGTGCCTCTAAAGCGGGTGTTGTGGGTATGAGCTTGCCAGCGGCGCGGGAATTGTCGCGCCATGCTATTCGGGTGATGGCCATCGCCCCTGGCGTATTTGAAACGCCGATGATGAGTGAAATTCCTGACGAGGCGGCCCAGGCACTAGCGGCGGCGGTACCTTTTCCTAAGCGTTTAGGTAAGCCAGATGAGTTTGCTCAATTAGCCGAGCAGATTATTACCAACCCCATGCTCAATGGCGAACTGATCCGCTTAGACGGTGGCATTCGCATGCAGTAACTAGATGGCCAGTAGGTAAAAGAAAAATAAAACGACTCGTCGGCTTTTGGTTGGCGAGTTTTTTTATTATTTGCACCAGGGGTTTACTGGTTGGGCGACCAAAGTTCTAGAGTGTTTTTGGGCTAAATTCAAACGCTCGCTTGACTCTGAGGGGCGCCCGCGCTAATTTTCAAACATGTGTTTGAAAGCTCTCTGCTATTAAGAGTTGCTTGGCTTTCAACCCCCCCCCTTTCTTAGGAGAAGTGTGATGCCCAGCTATCAGGCCCCTATTCGTGATATGCGTTTCGTTATGGACGAGATGCTTGACTACCCCGCTCACTACGCGCGCCTGCCAAGCGGTGACGATGCATCGCCAGATGTTGTCAGCGCTATTTTGGAAGAGGGGGCACGCTTCGCCCGCGATGTACTGCTGCCGATCAATCAGAGTGGCGATGAAGAAGGGTGCCTACTGGAAGGGGGCGAGGTCAAAGCGCCTAACGGTTTCAAAGAGGCCTACCAGCAGTACGTAGAGGGGGGGTGGCCGAGTCTGGCCGCCGATCCTGCTCATGGTGGTCAAGGGCTGCCGCCTTCATTGGCGATGCTGTTGTCGGAAATGATCTGCGCCACTAACTTGGCGTGGGGCATGTACCCAGGGCTCTCTCATGGTGCGGCAGACGCACTTCGCCATCATGGCACCGATGAGCAGAAGGCGACGTATCTCACCAAGCTGGTAGAAGGGGTATGGACGGGCACTATGTGCCTAACTGAACCGCACTGCGGCACTGACCTAGGATTGATCAAGACGCGAGCAGTGCCCGCTGATGGCGATGCCTATGCGATTACTGGCACCAAAATCTTTATCTCGGCCGGTGAGCATAATCTGGCTGAAAACATTGTCCACCTGGTATTGGCAAAACTGCCTGGCGCACCGGAAGGTTCTAAAGGTATTTCGCTATTTGTAGTGCCTAAGTTCTTGCCCGATGCCCAAGGTAATGTGGGTGAGCGTAATGGCGTCACCTGCGGTTCGCTCGAGCACAAAATGGGCATTCATGGTAATGCCACCTGTGTGATGAACTTCGACGACGCAACCGGCTACTTGGTAGGGCCGCCCAATAAAGGGCTGGCGTGCATGTTCACCATGATGAACGCTGCGCGTCTTGGGGTGGGGATTCAAGGGCTGGGGTTGATTGAAGCCAGTTTCCAGAATTCATTGAGCTATGCCCGTGACCGGTTACAGATGCGCGGCTTATCGGGCAAACAGGCTCCTGAAAAGCCCGCTGATCCGATTATCGTCCACCCTGATGTGCGCCGCATGCTGCTGACCCAGAAAGCCTTCGCCGAAGGCGGGCGTATGTTGGTGCTTTATACCGCGCAAATGCTCGATTTGGTGGAGCATGGTGAGCCGGGTGAAGAGCGAGATCACGCTGAAACCCTACTTGGCTTGCTAACGCCTATTGTTAAAGCCTTCCTGACCGAAGTTGGTTTTGAAAGCACTAACGAGGGCGTACAGATCTACGGTGGTCATGGCTTCATTAAAGAGTGGGGCATGGAGCAATTGGTGCGCGATGCTCGCATTACTCGACTCTATGAAGGTACTACCGGTATCCAGGCGCTTGATCTGCTAGGCCGTAAAGTACTAATGAGTCAGGGTGAATCGCTGAAGGTATTCACCAAAGAGATCCATAAGTTCTGTAAAGCTGAAGCCGACAACCCTGCACTCAAAGAGTTTGTTGGGCCGCTCGCCAAGCTGAATGCAGAGTGGGGCGAACTGACCATGGGCGTGGGGATGAAGGCAATGCAAGACCGCGAGGAAGTAGGTGCGGCGAGTGTTGATTACCTAATGTATTCAGGCTATGTCACCCTGGCGTACCTATTTGCACGCGCGGCCAAACAGGCGTCTATTTCTTTAGAAGGTGACGATAAGGCCTTCTACGCTGCAAAATTGAATACTGCTCGCTTCTATTATCAGCGTCTATTGCCGCGTACCAAGGCCCATGCGCAGATGATACAAGCAGGTGCTGCAAGCCTGATGGCCATCTCCAGCGAAGATTTTGGTCTGGGATTTGAAATTTAATTAACGGCTAAAATGTGAAAAGAGCACTCTCTGATCAGGCGTTCTGATCGGTGGTTTGCGGCAGAAGGGTAGCCTTCTGCCGCTTTTTTATACGCAATAACTTCTTTTACTTGCTATCTTATTAGTCAGGCCTTAAAGTACGCATCCGCTGCCGGGGACGCCAAGCGTTACCAGCGGTGAATGAAGTGTAAAAGCTTCGGTTTGTCAATGAGTTAGCGGTTTTAGGTGTGGTTAGTTTTACATCGAAAACAACGCCCTTGACAACCACCAGGAAATGCGTAGAATACGCCTTCCTCGCTGAGGCAAGCCAGTTCAACGGCAAGCCGTGTGGACCAGTTGGTTTATTAGCTAGCCACCACAGCGAAACAGCTCTTTAACAATTTGATCAGGTAATTCATGTGGGCGCTTGCTGATGTTGGTGACAAATCACCGAATATCAAGGCAAGCGACTCAAGCAATTAAGGTTTTAAAGGATTCGTCCTTTGAGATCTGTTTTGAATGAATTCGTTTGAACCTTGAGCCAAGTTTGATCCGCTTTTGTTGCCCTCGGGTGACATGTAAGGATCACATAGATCTTAAACTGAAGAGTTTGATCATGGCTCAGATTGAACGCTGGCGGCAGGCCTAACACATGCAAGTCGAGCGGTAACAGGGGTAGCTTGCTACCCGCTGACGAGCGGCGGACGGGTGAGTAATGCATAGGAATCTGCCCGATAGTGGGGGATAACCTGGGGAAACCCAGGCTAATACCGCATACGTCCTACGGGAGAAAGGGGGCTCCGGCTCCCGCTATTGGATGAGCCTATGTCGGATTAGCTAGTTGGTAAGGTAATGGCTTACCAAGGCAACGATCCGTAGCTGGTCTGAGAGGATGATCAGCCACATCGGGACTGAGACACGGCCCGAACTCCTACGGGAGGCAGCAGTGGGGAATATTGGACAATGGGGGCAACCCTGATCCAGCCATGCCGCGTGTGTGAAGAAGGCCCTCGGGTTGTAAAGCACTTTCAGCGAGGAAGAACGCCTATCGGTTAATACCCGGTAGGAAAGACATCACTCGCAGAAGAAGCACCGGCTAACTCCGTGCCAGCAGCCGCGGTAATACGGAGGGTGCAAGCGTTAATCGGAATTACTGGGCGTAAAGCGCGCGTAGGTGGCTTGATAAGCCGGTTGTGAAAGCCCCGGGCTCAACCTGGGAACGGCATCCGGAACTGTCAGGCTAGAGTGCAGGAGAGGAAGGTAGAATTCCCGGTGTAGCGGTGAAATGCGTAGAGATCGGGAGGAATACCAGTGGCGAAGGCGGCCTTCTGGACTGACACTGACACTGAGGTGCGAAAGCGTGGGTAGCAAACAGGATTAGATACCCTGGTAGTCCACGCCGTAAACGATGTCGACCAGCCGTTGGGTGCCTAGAGCACTTTGTGGCGAAGTTAACGCGATAAGTCGACCGCCTGGGGAGTACGGCCGCAAGGTTAAAACTCAAATGAATTGACGGGGGCCCGCACAAGCGGTGGAGCATGTGGTTTAATTCGATGCAACGCGAAGAACCTTACCTACCCTTGACATCTACAGAAGCCGGAAGAGATTCTGGTGTGCCTTCGGGAACTGTAAGACAGGTGCTGCATGGCTGTCGTCAGCTCGTGTTGTGAAATGTTGGGTTAAGTCCCGTAACGAGCGCAACCCTTGTCCTTATTTGCCAGCGAGTAATGTCGGGAACTCTAAGGAGACTGCCGGTGACAAACCGGAGGAAGGTGGGGACGACGTCAAGTCATCATGGCCCTTACGGGTAGGGCTACACACGTGCTACAATGGCCGGTACAAAGGGCTGCGAGCTCGCGAGAGTCAGCGAATCCCTTAAAGCCGGTCTCAGTCCGGATCGGAGTCTGCAACTCGACTCCGTGAAGTCGGAATCGCTAGTAATCGTGAATCAGAATGTCACGGTGAATACGTTCCCGGGCCTTGTACACACCGCCCGTCACACCATGGGAGTGGACTGCACCAGAAGTGGTTAGCCTAACGCAAGAGGGCGATCACCACGGTGTGGTTCATGACTGGGGTGAAGTCGTAACAAGGTAGCCGTAGGGGAACCTGCGGCTGGATCACCTCCTTAAACGATGCGTCACAGTTAGTAAGCGTCCACAATGAATTACCTGATCAGAATACTGTTGATACGCAGTGATAAGTGGCTCTGTTTTTTTCACGTTAAAAAGAAAAAATAGCTTTTAAGGTCTTAAAGATCTTTTTCTTTTTTAATATGAAAGAACGCTTATCACTGCTTATAGCAGTCGCTCTTTAACAATGTATATCATGCTGACAAGAACACTTCGCAAGAAGTGGTCTTAAATTGTGATACGTCTCAAGCGTATCCGGCAAAATGAAACGTGATCATTGCGAGATGCCAGACTCCTTCGGGTTATAGGGTTAAGCAATGAAGCGCACACGGTGGATGCCTAGGCAGCCAGAGGCGATGAAAGACGTGGTAGCCTGCGATAAGGTTCGGTGAGGTGGCAACAACCTGTGACCCGGACATCTCTGAATGGGGAAACCCACTCATCACAAGATGAGTATCGTGCACTGAATACATAGGTGTACGAGGCGAACCAGGGGAACTGAAACATCTAAGTACCCTGAGGAAAAGAAATCAACCGAGATTCCCCTAGTAGCGGCGAGCGAACGGGGACCAGCCCTTAAGCATGAGACTGATTAGGCGAACACGCTGGGAAGCGTGGCCGTAGCGGGTGATAGCCCCGTAGTCGAAAATCTGATCATGTGAAATCGAGTAGGTCGGGGCACGAGAAACCTTGACTGAAGACGGGGGGACCATCCTCCAAGGCTAAATACTCCTGGCTGACCGATAGTGAACCAGTACCGTGAGGGAAAGGCGAAAAGAACCCCGGAGAGGGGAGTGAAATAGATCCTGAAACCGTGTGCGTACAAGCAGTCGGAGCCCACTTGTTGGGTGACGGCGTACCTTTTGTATAATGGGTCAGCGACTTATATTCAGTGGCGAGGTTAACCGTATAGGGGAGCCGTAGGGAAACCGAGTCTTAACTGGGCGACACAGTCGCTGGATATAGACCCGAAACCGAGCGATCTATCCATGAGCAGGGTGAAGATTGAGTAACATCAATTGGAGGCCCGAACCAGGATCTGTTGAAAAAGATTTGGATGACTTGTGGATCGGAGTGAAAGGCTAATCAAGCTCGGAGATAGCTGGTTCTCCTCGAAAGCTATTTAGGTAGCGCCTCACGTAGTACCGCCGGGGGTAGAGCACTGTTTCGGCTAGGGGGTCATCCCGACTTACCAACCCGAGGCAAACTCCGAATACCGGTGAGTAGCGCGTGGGAGACACACGGCGGGTGCTAACGTCCGTCGTGAAAAGGGAAACAACCCAGACCGTCAGCTAAGGTCCCGAAATCCTGGTTAAGTGGGAAACGATGTGGGAAGGCTCAGACAGCTAGGAGGTTGGCTTAGAAGCAGCCATCCTTTAAAGAAAGCGTAATAGCTCACTAGTCGAGTCGGCCTGCGCGGAAGATGTAACGGGGCTAAACCAGGTACCGAAGCTACGGGTTCATCCATTAGGATGAGCGGTAGAGGAGCGTCGTGTAAGCCAATGAAGGTGAATTGAGAAGTTCGCTGGAGGTATCACGAGTGCGAATGCTGACATGAGTAACGATAAAGGGCGTGAAAAACGCCCTCGCCGGAAGACCAAGGGTTTCTGTTCGACGCTAATCGGAGCAGAGTGAGTCGGCCCCTAAGGCGAGGCCGAAAGGCGTAGTCGATGGGAAACGGGTCAATATTCCCGTACCGGACATGGTTGCGATGGGGGGACGAAGAAGGCTAGGTGAGCCAGGCGTTGGTAGTCCTGGTGAAAGTGAGTAGGCCGAGACCTTAGGTAAATCCGGGGTCTTAAAGCCGAGACACGAGACGAACTGACCACGGTCAGGAAGTCACTGATGCCACGCTTCCAGGAAAAGCCTCTAAGCTTCAGATCATGTGCGACCGTACCCCAAACCGACACAGGTGGTCAGGGTGAGAATCCCAAGGCGCTTGAGAGAACTCGGGTGAAGGAACTAGGCAAAATGGTGCCGTAACTTCGGGAGAAGGCACGCCGGCATAGGGTGAAGAGACTTGCTCTCCTAGCCCGAACCGGTCGAAGATACCAGGTGGCTGCAACTGTTTATTAAAAACACAGCACTCTGCTAACGCGCAAGCGGACGTATAGGGTGTGACGCCTGCCCGGTGCCGGAAGGTTAAATGATGGTGTTAGCCGCAAGGCGAAGCTCTTGATTGAAGCCCCGGTAAACGGCGGCCGTAACTATAACGGTCCTAAGGTAGCGAAATTCCTTGTCGGGTAAGTTCCGACCTGCACGAATGGCGTAATGATGGCCACGCTGTCTCCACCCGAGACTCAGTGAAATTGAAATCGCCGTGAAGATGCGGTGTACCCGCGGCTAGACGGAAAGACCCCGTGAACCTTTACTATAGCTTCACACTGGACGCTGATGTTGCCTGTGTAGGATAGCTGGGAGGCTTAGAACTCTGGACGCCAGTTCGGAGGGAGCCAACCTTGAAATACCAGCCTGGCATCATTGGCGTTCTCACTCAGGTCCGTTATCCGGATCGAGGACAGTGTGTGGTGGGTAGTTTGACTGGGGCGGTCTCCTCCTAAAGAGTAACGGAGGAGCACGAAGGTACCCTCAGCACGGTCGGACATCGTGCATTGAGTGCAAGAGCATAAGGGTGCTTGACTGCGAGACAGACACGTCGAGCAGGTGCGAAAGCAGGTTCTAGTGATCCGGTGGTTCTGTATGGAAGGGCCATCGCTCAACGGATAAAAGGTACTCCGGGGATAACAGGCTGATACCGCCCAAGAGTTCACATCGACGGCGGTGTTTGGCACCTCGATGTCGGCTCATCACATCCTGGGGCTGAAGTCGGTCCCAAGGGTATGGCTGTTCGCCATTTAAAGTGGTACGCGAGCTGGGTTTAGAACGTCGTGAGACAGTTCGGTCCCTATCTGCCGTGGGCGTTGGATGTTTGAGAAGGGCTGCTCCTAGTACGAGAGGACCGGAGTGGACGACCCTCTGGTGTTCCGGTTGTCACGCCAGTGGCATTGCCGGGTAGCTATGGTCGGACGGGATAACCGCTGAAAGCATCTAAGCGGGAAGCCCCCTTCAAGATGAGACATCCCTGAGGCCTAGAGCCTCCTGAAGGGCCCAGCGAGACCAGCTGGTTGATAGGCACGGTGTGGAAGCGCTGCAAGGCGTTGAGCTAACGTGTACTAATGGCCCGTGAGGCTTGACCCTATAACACCCAAGGGGTCTGGTCGTAATGATGACGTCAATGAAAACCGGATACGCAGCGTGTGGCCCAAGCGACATAACGCCAGGGCGGCAGGCGATGAGACGATCACAAGATAGCAAAAACGCTAGTCAGCATGATGTACATTAACAGTTACGCCTGACGACCATAGCATGCGTGAACCACCTGATCCCTTGCCGAACTCAGAAGTGAAACCGCTTAGCGCCGATGGTAGTGTGGGGTCTCCCCATGCGAGAGTAGGTCATCGTCAGGCACTTATTTGAAAAATCCCCCAGGGCTGATGCCTTGGGGGATTTTTTTTGTGTTGGGTGAAGGGTAAGTCGTGAATCGTGAGTAGAAAACGTTGGTGAATGGGGGTCTCCCCAATATCCTGTTCCGCCTCACGCCTCACGCCTCACGCCTCACGCCTCACGCCTCACGCCTCACGCCTCACGCCTCACGCCTCACGCCTCACGCCTCACGCCTCACGCCTCACGCCTCACGCCTCAGCTAGATAAATGCTATGATGCGCCCCAATTAATTAGCCAGCCATCACCGTTTGTGATGGGCGGAATCGAGGTGAAGTGGTGAGTGAAACGGTACCTACGTCATGGTTAGTTTACTGCCGTCCTGGGTTTGAGAGTGATGCGTTGGCAGAGCTACAGCATCACGCAGCATTACAGGGCATCGCCTGTGAGTCATCTTATGGTGAGGGGTGGGTAAGCTTAACGCGTGTTGATGGTGAAGCGGTAAATGATTTACACCGCCAGGCAGCGTTTAAAAATCTGATTTTCGCGCGCCAGAGCTTAGCGGCTTTACCTGCGCTCACTCTTTCACGTGACGACCGTCTTACCGCTATCTTGGAACAGGTCAAAGCCAGCCGTTGGAGCTTTGAAGAGATTTGGCATGAAACGCCGGATACCAACGATGGCAAAGCACTGGCCGGGCTGATTAAGGCGCTTACCAAGCCGCTGGAAAGTATGTTGAAAAAACGTGGTGCGTTAAGGCGCAGCGCGGGCGCACGACGTTTACATATTTTCTGGACTGACGGTGATCAAGTGCAGTTGGCGATGAGCTTCCCAGGCAATCGTAGTGATTTGATTAATGGTATTCGGCGGCTGCGCTTCCCCTCCCGTGCGCCCAGCCGCTCAACGCTGAAGTTGGAAGAGGCGTGGCACGAGTTTATTCCTAGGGATGAATGGGATGTGCGGCTAGCACCGCATATGCAGGCAGCTGACTTAGGGGCCGCTCCAGGAGGTTGGACGTGGCAGTTGGTTCAGCGCGGCATGTACGTGTATGCCATCGATAATGGCCCGATGGAATCACAGTTGATGAAGACTGGGCAGATTGATCATCTCAAAGAGGATGGCTTTACCTGGGAGCCACCACAGCGCTTAGACTGGCTGGTCTGCGACATTGTTGATAAACCAGTGAGAGTGCTAGCCATGGTGGAGCGGTGGCTGATTCGTAAATGGTGCAAAGAGGCGATCTTTAACCTCAAGTTGCCCATGAAAAAGCGCTGGGATGAGGTAACTCGTTGTCTAACGGCGTTGGAAGAGTCGCTGGAAAAAGCGGGTGTGCATGCCAACGTATCATGCCGTCACCTCTATCACGATAGGGAAGAGGTAACGGTGCATGTAAGGCTTAGGGATTAATGCTAGTGAAACCCATGTTTAATAGCTTGGCTCGTAAATCCGGATAGTTTCATCTTCGGTTAACAGCGGTAAAATACGCTGCATGGCCATTGCCCGCGCTTCGCTTGAGTGCCACTCCTTCCAAGCGCGGAGGTCACGCCATTTGGTAATCATCAGTCGGCGATCGGTATGACCCAGTTCTACCAATGTTTCACCACTGATAAAGCCCCTTACGCCTAGAGAAACGCGCATTGCCTCTCGCGCTGCTTGCTCAAATTCTTCTTCAAGACCGGGCATAATTCGCCGTTCGATGATAACTTTAATCATACTTTCTGTTTCCTACATCGAGGATATTGATGGCTGATAATACGGGTACGTTACCCAACGTTGATGCGGTATTGGACACCACAGGACTCTACTGCCCAGAGCCGATTATGCTGATGCATAACAAAGTGCGCGACATGACCCCAGGCCAAGTGCTCAAAGTGATTGCCACAGATCCAGCCACCACGCGAGATGTGCCCAAGTTTTGTCAGTTTTTAGGGCACGAGCTGCTAGAGCAGCACACCGTCTCTGAGAGCAACTACCTCTACTTTATTCGTTTAGCATAACCTTTTGAGATAGCCCTTCGAAATAGCCCTTCGAAATAGCCCGAAAAGCCATGCGAGGCTCAAATCAAAATCGTTGATGTTGGCCTCGCTCACAAAGCGACATTAAGGCACTCGATTAATCACTGGCCACAACCATCATGGCTAGCGCATCAAGCGTCGCTGGATCTTCTTCCAGGATACGGTTGGCGATATGACGCTGGAAAAAGTAAACGGTCTGATGGCGGGCGTGAGCGCTGTACAGGCATTCATCCCCTAACAAAATCGGTGTCATAGCCGCTTTGTTCTCGTCGGCAAGGAGCGCGTCAAGGCTACCGTCGCTGTAGAGACGCCAACCGTAAACGGGCTTCATATGCCAGGGTGAATCGGGGTGATTCATGCACAGCGCGTGGGTGCCCAGAGTGTCGGGGATTTGCTGAATAAGGGTGACTTCGCCAGAAGCCTCATAATCAAAGTATTCAGCCGCCGCAACTAGCTCGTGGTATTTGTGATCCGGTGGCGTATCAAAAATTTCTTCCGTTTCAGGATCGCGATAACCTACGAAGTAGCCATTTTCCTGGCTGTTCAGATCATGGCAGGCTGCCAGGCTTTCCATCCACGGCACCAAACCGATGACGCTACCGTCCTCTCTTAACCCCCAGGCCAAAATAGGTAAGCCATAGTAGGCGTCGGGACTCGCAGCGAGCTGGTACACCATCTCTAAGCCATCTAGCTCAGGGGCTAAACGGACAAGGCACTTTTGCGCCTGCTGACGCTGGCGCACAGTTTCCAGGTCGATGACCTGGGCAGAGCGGGGTGACAAGGATGCGCCCATTGTGTCCCTCCTTATGCTGCGTGGTCATCAGATTGGCAAAGCTGATTCATTTGCCTCTCATATCCACAAATAGCACAACTTGCTCATAAGGTTAAGGGTTCTGCGCTTTTTAATTATCTGAACAAGTTGGAAAGCGAGCTCGCAGCGCTTGATGCTCAGAGAGCGCTTGCTGAAACTGGCCCCAGGGCGCTTGGGCATTATCCAGCGAAAGCCAGCGTTCCTGGTAGCGTTGAATCGCTATTGGCTTGCCTACCTGCTGTGCGTCAATTAAGCGATTGATCGCTGTTAGCCATTGCTGGGCAGCGTTCTCCAAGCGCTCAAGCGACGGCGATTCCCAACGGCTTAAGCAACGTGTGGTATCACTCTGCCGAGCTAACAATGCATCCGCTTCTGTTAAGCGTTGAGTGGCGAGTAGCAGGGCGCGCAACACCTCAGCGGTCAATGGCCGCTCTTGCAGGGTTTTCAAATGGTTTTCAAGGGTTGAAGAGTCCTGCTGCCAGTCGAGGTCAAACTGGTGATCCGTCATTTGCTGCAAGTAATCGATCGCTTCAAGCTGGCCAGCAATAGTAGTTTCATCGATGTTAGATAAAGGCTGGCTTGCTCGTGAGAAGCTTTTAACCCACTCGCTGGAATCAAAAATAGCGTTCCAGCTTACCGCGGGTAACTGTGTCGTTTTAGTCGTGGTTAATCGGTTTAGGCGCGTTCTATCTTCATCGCTTAACTGCTCGGGAACTTCGCTATTTAAGCAGGTGCTTAGCCGCTGCCATAGAGTGCGCTCATATAGCCACTGTTGGCTAGGCGGTGCTACACGCCCCAGTTGATTGTTACGTGCAGCGACTAGCGACGTGATTTGGCATTCGCGTAGCGCGTATACATTCAACAGGCTGTCCCGGGTTTCGGGGATATCTATAATTCGATCGGGGCGCTCAGGGAAGTCGCCAATATTACCCGGGTCAGCTCTTTGAATGTTTGATAGTGCAAGGTCATTGGCGAGTTGCTGATGATAACGCTGCCACTGCTGCTCAGCGGGGTTGTCCCCACAGCCAGACAGGAGGGCGCTTAGGATGATAGCTAGAGAAAAGTTTCTCCATCGAGCCATGTTTACTCCCGAATGCTAATACGCTGTAAACGCCAGCCAAGTAGCAGTGCTGCGGTGCTCAAGCCCGCAATCAACCCAATCCAGTAGCCATGAACACCTAGCGGGGCGACCTCGCCCACTCCATAGGAGCCCAGCCAGTGGCCGCCACCCAAGCCTACAATCCAGTAGGAGAGCACCGTAATCACCATCACAATGCGGGTATCTTTATAGCCGCGTAAAGCACCCGCTAAATTGACCTGTAACGAGTCTGAGAGCTGAAAAATAACGGCTAAAGCAATGATCGAGAGCGCTAGCGCCTGTATCTCACTATTGGAGGTGTAAAGTGCGATTACCGGCTCGGCGCTAACCCACAGTACGAGGCTGTTAATAGCGGCAATGATGACGCTGATGACAATTCCATTCCAAGCGACTTTACGGGCTAGTGCTAAGCGCTGCTGACCCAGCGTATTACCCACTCGTACGGTCAGTGCCATACTCAGCGACAGGGGCAGCATAAACAGAATGGAGGTGAAACTTAGCGCTATTTGGTGAGCTCCCACCGTGACTTCACCAAAGCTGGCAATGAAGAGCGCAATGAGTGTGAACAGAGTCACTTCAACAAAAATGGCTACGCCAATGGGAACGCCCACCACCACTAATTCACGTATACCTAGCCACTGGGGCGGTGTCAGTTTTTGCCAAATCGCAACGCTTTTATAAGTACTTCCCCTGCGCGTGTAGTAGGCCATCGCGAGTGCCATCGTCCACATGGAGAGCGCCGTCGCAATGCCGCAGCCAAAAGCGCCCAAGGCAGGTAACTGTTGCAGACTAGTGGGAACCCAGGCGCCAAATAGATCAACTAAACCATCGCCGCCGTAGATCAAGAGGTAGTTGGCAGGAATGTTCACGCTTAAACCGACCAAGCTGATCCATAGCGCCGGGCGGGTATGATTCATACCATCTGAAAACGCTCTAAGCGCCTGAAATAGGGCGATCCCCGGCATGCCAAAGGCGACGGCTGACAGATAGGCGGCAGACTGGCTGGCGACCGCTGGGGGTACACTCATTAATTCAAATATCGGCATGATAGCCGACCAAAGCAGCACAGCCGCGATAGCGCCTAGTAGCAGCGCGACCCAAAGCGCCTGATGAACGGCTGGACGAATAGCCTCATTGCGCTTCCCACCCAGCAAATGCGCCACAATTGGGGTAAGCCCCATTAAAGTGCCCGTCATAAATAGCATGAGTGGCATCCACAGGCTCGAGCCCACCGATACAGCGGCAAGTGAGGTGGCGTCATGCCGACCGGTCATCATAACGTCGACGACACTCATCCCTGCCTGAGCCAACTGAGCACCGCAAATAGGCAGTGCCAAGTGCATTAACATTCGTGTTTCTGGCCAGTAAACCGATTTAATTTGCTGAGTAAAGCCGCCCACTTGTTGGCTCCTGAAGGGGAAAAGTTGCTGTGAAAGGCCGCTATATTAGCAGGAGCGACTCACTTTTGGGGTTAGCCGTTAGCTTGTATTAATCGTGTGGGTATAATGCCCCAAAACCAGTATCAAACGAGGTCAATGTGAGTGACAGGCAGGAGCGATGGACGCTCGAGGATATTACCGCGCTTTTTGACGGGATTTTTGCTGAGCGGTATCAAACCCGGTTGATTCGGGGCGGGGATGAGCCTCTCTATCGGCCCGCTAACAGTGAAACCCCTTATCATCAGGTTATCTTTGCGCGGGGTTACTATGCCAGTGCGCTGCACGAAATCAGCCATTGGTGTATTGCGGGAGCACAGCGGCGCCAACAAGAGGATTACGGCTACTGGTACTGCCCTGATGGGCGCGATGCTGAACAGCAAAAAGCGTTTGAGCAGGCTGAGATTGCGCCACAGGCGTTGGAGTCTATCTTCACCCGTGCCTGTGGTCGCGTGTTTCATGTCAGCGTGGACAATCTAGGCGGCGATATAGAGGTAGATATAGAGGCATTTGCAGCGCGAGTGGAGGCCCGCGCCCAGCGCTACTTGAAGGAGGGCTTTCCAGCCCGCGCAAACGCCTTCCAGGTGGCGCTTAAACGCTTCTACTCTGACCAGGCGACGCTAGCGGAAGCCGTGGCACAGGCGCATGCCACGTTGGATAAAATGGATAAAGCGCTGCCGGCTTAATCCTCTTCGGTCAGGCGCTGATGCATCGATAGCATCACTTCCAGCTCATGCTCTGGGCGCATCGGCTCTAAACCCAGCTCGCTGAACGTTTCGCGCCGTTGGCGGTGCCATTCGCCTGGGGTAAGTGAAGGGTAGAGCACCGACGCTGGGGCTAGCTCAACAAAAGGATCAAGCCCGTAGGTGTCAAAAAGGCGCGCTAGTGCCGCTTCGTCGTCGCCATTGTCGCTGGTATACAGCGTGGCGGAGAAGTGGTCGTTCTCAAGCTCGCGAATTACCTCAAGCGGACTAACCCCTAAGCTCTCCAGCTCTTCCATGCTGTAAGCGCCCATGGCATTGGTATCCTCTTTGATCCAGCTATCGTCCGGCTGAATCAATGTTTGCTTCACCCGGCCATCGGGGAGCGACCAGGCAATGGCTAGCGGGAGCCCATCGTCTTCGCCTGTTTCAATGGCTATAAACCCTGGATAATCGGCCACGCTAATACTCCTTTTAAGATTCCGTGGGAAGACGGAAAAAACGCTGGGCGGTCTGTGTGGTTGCCGCACCTAGCTCTGTTTCGCTAATACCATGCCACTGGGCGATCTCGCGGACAATCCACGGTAGCAACGCCGGTTCGTGTCGGCGACCCTTTAATTTCGCCGGTAGGTTACGGGGTAACAGATAAGGGCAGTCGGTTTCTACCATCAAGCGCTCTAAGGGTATATCGCTTACCAATGGGCGCAGGTGATGACCGCGCCGCTCGTCGCAAATCCAACCCGTCAACCCTATATGTAAGTCTAGGTCGAGATAACCAAACAGCGTATCGCGGTCAGCGGTAAAACAGTGCACCACCGCGTGGCTGATGTCGTCTCGCCACGCATGCAGGATTTCGCGCATACGCTGGCCAGCATCTCGTTCATGTAAAAACAGCGGCAAACCGCTTTCTACTGCGAGAGCCAGCTGCGCTTCAAGGGCACGCTCCTGCTCCTTGGGCGTCGAAAAGTTGCGATTAAAATCCAAACCACACTCGCCTACGGCGACCACTTCCGGCATGGCATGCAGGGCCGCCATGGCATGTTCAAGGTTCTTATCCCAGCGACTGGCATCATGGGGGTGCACTCCCGCCGTGGCGTAGAGGCCAGGATACTGCTTGGCCAGGGCAACCGCTTGCTTGGCGTGGGTAAGGTCGGTGCCAGTAACGATCATGGTCGTTACCTGCGCCGCCTGGGCGCGCTGGATAACCGCCTCAAGATCACGCTCGAAGCTTTCATGGGTCAAGTTAGCGCCGATATCCACCAAAGGAGCGCTAGGCCGAAACTGTAGTGCTTCGGGTAAAAAGTCATCGGCATCAGCAGTGGCCAAAGGTCTCTCCCGTTCAATTATACAAAGGCACCATTCATTGTAACGGCATGCGCGAGCATCGACTAATGGTGTATTGAAGAAGGTGAGCGCAAGGAAATGGCACGAATTGCAAAAAATCTGGCTCGATAGGTAAACAGCTAGGGCTTATTACCGCCTAAGATGAACGCAAGCTATTACGTGCTACGTCACTACGATTGATTCAATAACACCCTTTAATAACAACAAAAGAGAGTCACATAATTATGCAACAATCTTATCGTTCATCTCATCGTGCATCTTACCGCTTTGCTACTTCCACTCTCGCCGCTGCCATTCTGGTGGCCTGCTATGTGCCAACTACCGTCGCTGCTGAGGGTATCTCTGATAACGAAATCCGTATTGGCTATTTAGCCGATATGTCCGGCGTTTATCGCGACCCCATTGGCCCGTTGGGCGAAGACGCTATCCATATGGCGATTGAAGATATGGGCGGCAGTGTCAATGGGGCCAATATTGTGGTGTTTAGCGCCGATGACCGTAATAGCCCGGATGTAGGCTCAAGCGTCGTGCGTGAGTGGATCGATGAGCGCAACGTCGATATGGTCACCGGGCTGGTGGCATCTTCTGTCACTCTGGCGGCGGTGAGCCTGCTGGAAGAGGCGGATAAACTTGGGCTGGTCAATGGCGCTGTCTCTTCAAGCATTACCAACGAGCACTGTTCGCCCAATCATATTCACTGGGTTTATGACACCTGGGCGATGTCCAACGGTACGGCAAAGGCGATTACTGATGAGGGCCACAAAAATTGGTATCTGTTAAGCGCTGACTACTCTTTTGGTCACGCACTGGAGGCCGACGTCACGCGCGTAGTGACTGAAAATGGCGGCACTATCGTAGGCAGCGCTCGCCACCCTTTCCCCAGTAGTGACTTCTCCTCCTTTATGCTTCAGGCGCAAGCCTCTGGCGCTGATGTCATCGCGCTGAATAACGCTGGTGGCGATACAATCAACGCGGTGCAGACAGCAGGGGAATTCGGCATTACCCAGGCAGGGCAGATTCTGGCGGGAATGGTGCTGTTTAGTACCGAGATACGCAGCATTGGCTTAGAGAACGCTCAGGGGCTGCAGTTCACCAAAGCATGGTACTACGATTTAAACGATGAAACCCGCGCATGGGCGGAGCGCTTCCGTGAGCGTACCGGCAGCATGCCCACCATGGTACATGCGGGTCTCTACTCCAGTACTCGCCACTACCTTGAAGCGATTGAAGCCACCGGTACTGATGACACTCAAACCGTTCGTCAGCAAATGGCCGATACCCCCATCAACGACATTTTCGCCACCGGTGGCTACATCCGTGAGGATGGCCGCATGGTTCACGATATGTATTTAGTAGAAGTGAAAACACCTGAAGAGTCGCAAGATGAGGATGATCTCTTTCATGTTATTCGCACCATCCCTGCAGAAGAGGCCTTCCGTCCGCTTTCAGAGAGTGTCTGCCCGTTGGTAAACAGTTAAGAAACCTCTGATTAACTATTGCGCTCGGCCATACGGCGTTAAAAATCGTCTCAAAATGCTCATTTACAACCCGTAAACTCCGCTTTTTCGTTGATTTTTGCCTTGTCTGGCCTTCGCTCATTACGCTAATCAGAGGCTCCTTAAGTCTCTGCTAATAACAACTCAGAGGATTTGGCATGCCGGAAACGTCGGTTATTCAGCAAAACAGTATCGGGGCTGCTTTAAACCGCAGCGCTCGAAAATACTCACACCAGCTGGCGCTGGTATTTGGCGAGCGCCAATGGCGCTATCAAGCGCTCAACCAGGCAGCCAACCGCGTAGCCAATGGCTTGCTGGCAGCTGGGCTTTCGCCAGGTGACCGGCTGGCGGTATATGGCAAAAACTCCGATACCTATGTCATCGCCTGGCTAGCCGCTGCTAAAGCGGGTTTGGTACATGTGCCGATCAATTTTGCCTTAAGCAGCGATGAGCTGCGCTATATCCTTGACCAGTCTGGGACAACGGGTTTGCTCAGCGATATCAGCCTCGCCGACAAAGTGAGTGTCGCGACCGAAGGCTTGGATCTAGCCCTGATGGGAACCCTGCACGCGGATCAGGGGCAGGATGCAGCAAGCTTTGATGTACTCGCTCATGCTACGTCAGGATCCAATAGTGAAGAGCCCAATGTGACGGTCGACGGTGCCAGCCTTGCTCAGTTGCTCTATACCTCGGGCACCACCGCCGCGCCGAAGGCCGCGATGATGACCCATCAGGCGCTGATGTGCATGGTTGAACTGGATATCAAAGGCAGCGACGCCATGCTCGCCGCGCTGCCGCTTTACCACTCAGCACAAATGCACGTCTTTCTGATGCCAGCGCTGTTGCTCGGTGCGCCTGTCTATTTGCTAGAGGCGCCGCTTCCCGAGCTGTGCTTAAGCGCCATAGCTAATCACCAGATCGCGTCATTTTTTGCCCCGCCCACGGTCTGGATCAGCCTACTGCGCCACGCTGAATTTGATCGCTTTGACCTTGGCGCCCTCCACAAAGCCTATTACGGTGCCTCGATTATGCCGGTGCCGGTACTGGAGGAGCTCCAGCAGCGTATACCGGGCGTAAGGCTCTATAACTGTTATGGACAGAGCGAAATTGCTCCCTTGGCGACCGTGCTGCGCCCTGAAGAGCACGCCGAGCGCCCAGCGTCCGCTGGGCGGCCGATTCTGACGGTGGAAACCCGCATCGTCGATCTCGATATGAATGACGTCCCACCCGGCGAGCATGGCGAAATCGTCCACCGCTCACCTCAGCTTATGAACGGGTACTGGGATAAACCGGCGATGACTGAAGAAGCCTTCCAGGGTGGTTGGTTCCACTCCGGGGACGTGGGCTACTTCGATGAAGCGGGCTATTTATACGTTGTTGACCGTATCAAGGATGTGATCAATACCGGCGGCGTGCTGGTGGCTAGCCGTGAAGTAGAGGAGGGGCTATTCAAGCACCCGGCGGTATCCGAAGTGGCGGTGATCGGCCAGCCGGATGAGAAGTGGATCGAAGCCATTACGGCAGTGGTGGTACTGAAAGAGGGTCAAGAGGCAAGCGAGGAGGAACTGATCCATCATGCAAAAACGTTGATGGCGCCTTATAAAGTACCTAAGCGCATCCTCTTTGCCGATGCGCTACCCAAGAGTACCGCAGGCAAAATTCTCAAGCGCCATCTACGTCAAGACCTCAAGGGGTGAGCATGGACGAGCAAACGACCGACCTGTTTCACGCCATGATCAAACGCTGCCTAAGCCAGGAGGTTGCCCCGTACTACGATGAGTGGGAGGCAGCGGGTGAAATACCCCGTTCACTATGGCATTCATTGGGCGCTGCGGGGCTGCTCGGCATTGACCTTGACGAACAGCACGGTGGTTCAGGAGCCGATATCGCCATCACCCAGCTGGCGCTGGAAGAGCTCTCCCGCCAGGGGTTTGGTGGCCTTGCCAGTGCCTATAATATCCACGCCAATATCGTTATGCCCTACCTGCAGAATCTGGGGACAGCGGCTCAATGTGAGCGTTGGCTACCTGCCATGGCCCGTGGCGATGCGCTTGGGGCCATTGCCATGACCGAACCCCATGCGGGTAGTGATCTTGCGTCAATGAGAACTAGGGCGAAGCGCACTAACGATGGCTGGGAGTTAAGCGGTAGCAAAATCTTTATCACCAATGGCCAGTTTGCCGACCTGGTGATCGTGTGTGCCAAAACCGACCCTTCCGCCGGGTCAAAGGGCGTGTCACTTTTTTTGGTCGACACCCGCTTACCCGGCTTTTCGCGGGGGAAACCGATTAAAAAGATCGGCCAGCACGCCAGCGATACCGCCGAGCTTGCCTTTGATCAAATGCAGTTGCCCCATGATGCGCTGTTGGGAGAGGAGGGCGCCGGGTTCCGCTACCTAATGCAGGAGCTGCCCCGTGAACGCCTGGGCGTTGGTGCACAGGCGCTGGGCGCCGTGGAGGGAGCGCTGGCGTTGACGTTGGAGTACGTACAGCAGCGCCAAGCGTTTGGACAGCGGGTGGCGGATTTTCAAAATACCCGCTTTACCTTGGCGGAGATAAAAGCCCAGCAGGACGTGGCCCGTGCCTACTTTGAGCACTGCGTCGAAAAGTACCGCCAGGGCACCATGAGCAGCACGGATGCAGCGATTTTAAAACTGCAGCTCAGCGAGCTGCAGTGTCAAGCGGTGGATCGCTGCCTGCAGCTATTTGGCGGTTACGGCTACACCCACGAATATCCCATTTCACGCTTTTATCTGGATGCCCGAGTACAAACGATCTATGCCGGCAGCTCAGAGATCATGAAAGAAGTTGTCGCCCGCTCGCTGCTGGGCAAAGTGGCGTAGCAAGACGGTGAGTTTGAACACAGGAGAGAGCCATGCGGTTGGATGATGTAGTGATTTTAGGCGGTGCACGAACCGCGATCGGGAGTTTTGGCGGGTCGCTCTCAACCAAGGCGCCGTTTGAGTTGGGGGCGATAACCGCCAAAGAGGCGTTGCGCCGTGCTGGCGTTGAGGGCGGAGATATCGATCACTCGGTATACGGCCACATTATTACCACCGGCCCCCAGGATGCCTATCTGGCGCGTCATATTGCACTGGAAGCAGGCGTGCCGAAAGAAGCGGGGGCCTTCAACGTCAACCGGCTGTGTGGTTCAGGTGTACAGGCGGTGGTCTCAGCCGCCCAGCAGATTGCTATGGGCGACAGCCGCTTAGCGCTGGCAGGTGGCGCTGAGTCGATGTCGCGCGGGGCTTATCTGCTGCCTCCTCAAGCGCGCAACGGCGTGCGTATGGGGGATGTGAACGTTGAGGATTTAACCCTAGGCATTTTGAGCGACCCCTTTGGCAGCGGCCATATGGGCTGCACTGCCGAGAACATCGCTAAACAGTATGGCCTAAGCCGTGAGCAGTTGGATCAGTTTGCCCTTGAGAGCCATCAAAAAGCGGCGCGTGCCATCGCGGAAGGCCGCTTTGACGATCAAATCGTAGCAGTGGAGGTCAGTCGCGGTAAGCAAACGGTACTTTTCTCCCGCGATGAACACGTGCGCGATGTCGTCCAACTTAGCGATTTGGCGCGGCTCAAGCCCGCCTTCCAAAAAGATGGCATGGTGACCGCAGGCAATGCCTCGGGTATCAACGATGGTGCAGCCACGTTAGTGCTGGCCCATGCCGATGAAGCCTCACAGCGGGGCTTAGCGCCTAGGGCACATCTTCGTGTTGCCACAACAGCAGGCGTTGAGCCAACGCTAATGGGCCTTGGTCCGATTCCTGCGGTGCAACGCTGCCTCCAACAGGCGGGGCTAAGCATTAATGATATTGATGTGATTGAGTCCAACGAAGCCTTTGCTGCCCAGGCCATGGCGGTGGCGGAAACGCTCGGGTTCCCGTTAGCGAAGCTAAACCCCAACGGCGGCGCGGTTGCCTTGGGGCATCCGGTGGGGGCCACGGGGGCTATTCTGATTCTCAAAGCGCTACACGAGTTGGAGTGCATTAATGGCCGCTACGGATTGATAACGCTATGTATTGGTGGAGGGCAGGGCATCGCCCTGCTTATCGAGCGCGGCTGATCCGAATCGATTGCTACAAGAACAGTGTTATAAGAAAAAAGTTATAGGAGTTTTTATGCCTTCAGTTACCCCGAAAATTTTACCCGCCGCGGCCTCTGCGACAAACCCTGCCTTGATGATTGGCGACCTGCTGGAGGCGGGCGTGCGCATGGCGGGCGACAATCAGATTGTCTACCGGGATCAGAGCCGCCACAGCTATGAGCGTTTTCGTGAGCGGGTGCACCAACTGGCCCATACGCTGACGTCTCAGGGCGTACAAGCAGGCGATGTGGTGGCGGTGTTGGATTGGGATAGCCACCGCTACCTGGAGTGTTTTTTTGCCATTCCGATGATCGGCGCGGTACTCCACACGGTGAATGTGCGCCTGGCTCCGGAGCAAATCCTCTACACCATGGATCACGCCGAAGACGTTTTCGTCATCGTGCACGAAGAGTTTGTGCCACTGCTTGAGCCGCTGGCCGATAAGCTACCCCAAGTACGTGGCTATCTGCTGTGTCAGGAGACCCCGCAAACAGTCGATACCACTCTGCCGCTGGTGGGCGAGTTTGAATCGCTATTAAGCCAGCAGCCTACTCACTACGATTTTCCCACCTTTGATGAAAACGCCGTCGCCACACTGTTCTACACCACCGGTACCACGGGTAACCCCAAAGGGGTTTTCTTTACCCACCGCCAGTTGGTGCTGCATACCTTGAACGAGTCTAGCGCTTTCCAGGCGCCCGGTTTTGAGCTGCTCAACCGCGACAAGGTCTACATGCCTATTACCCCCATGTTTCACGTTCACGCCTGGGGTGTGCCATATACCGCCACGCTGATGGGGGCTACCCAGGTCTACCCTGGCCGCTACGAGCCGGAAATGCTGGTCAAGCTGCTGGTCAGCGAGAAGGTCGACTTCTCCCACTGCGTACCGACCCTGCTCAACATGGTGGTCAGCGCCGAGGCGATTACCTCAAAACAGGTCGACCTCGCCGGTTGGAAAGTATTGGTCGGCGGCAGTGCGTTAACCGAGTCGCTAGCAAGCAAAGCATGGGCGTTGGGGATTGATACCCGCAGTGCTTATGGAATGTCGGAAACCTGTCCGCTACTCACCGCCGATATTCTGCCGCAGGATATCGGCGACGCTGATTTTGAGACCCAGCTACCCTGGCGCTGTAAAGCGGGCCTGCCGATACCATTGGTTAAACTTCAAGTGGTCGATGCGGACGGCGAGCCGCTACCCAATGATGGTAAAAGCGTTGGCGAAGTGCGTGTTCAAGCGCCCTGGCTGACCCAGGCCTACTACAAAGAGGAGAAACGCAGTGCGGAGCTATGGCGCGACGGCTGGCTGCATACCGGGGATGTTGGCTCCCTCGATGAGCGGGGCTTTCTGACCATTAGCGACCGCATTAAAGATGTGATTAAAACCGGCGGCGAGTGGCTCTCGTCGTTAGAACTGGAGAGCTATATCAGCCAGTGTCCAGGCATTGCCGAAGTGGCGGTGATCGGGGTGACGGACGATAAATGGGGAGAGCGTCCAGCGGCGTTAGCTGTCCCCGCCGACCTGAACAACCCGCCCACCACTGAAGCCGTGCAGGCGTTTTTAGAGCAGTTTGTCGCCCAGGGAAAACTCAACCGCTGGGGGATTCCCAGCATGATTCGCTTCGTCGATGAGATACCCAAAACCAGCGTGGGCAAGCTGGATAAGAAACGTATCCGCACCGAAATTTAGATACTCTTAGGGATTACTCCTTCAAAACTGCTCATCCTCAGGGTGCGAGGGCAGGTTGGAGCGAGGGTCTTTTTCCATGGCCGAAATATGTTCCCAACAATTTCGGCATTTCCGCCATCCATGGCGGTCAGATGGAAAAAGTAGCGTCCACGGATGGATTCACAGCGCCCTCGCGGAAACCTGCCCGCGGCACTGATGCCTTCATGCAGGTAACTGCTATAGCTTTGCACGATCAGCGAACGTTGCCCGCCGTGCGCGCTTTGCGATACGCGGCGGGCGAATTGCCTGTCCAGGTTTTAAAGGCACGACTAAAGCAGGCTAGATCCTCAAAGCTTAACGCCTCCGCGATGCTAATCAGGGGCTTCTCACTACAGGTGAGTGCCTGAATAGCTACATCGCGGCGGTACTCATCCTTGACCGCTTGAAAGTGGGTGCCCTCCCTTTTGAGATGCCGCGCCAGCGTGCGAGCAGACATATGCAGCGCATCGGCTACGCTATGCACGGTGCCAGACGTAGTCAGATGACGTGAGAGGTGTTCGCGCACCCGGTGGGTGAGCAGGCGATCTGCAAACGACACATAGAACCAGTCTGCGGGGGCGCGCTTTAAAAAAGCGCCCAGGTGTCTCTTGGTCTGGCGGATAGGATGATCAAGAAAACCGCGATCTATATAGATCGCGGTTTGCGGCTGCCCAAAGCGTACTGTACCAGGATAAAAGTAGAGATAATCAGCGCTGTGCGGCGGCTGGGGGTAAGCGCACTCCATTAAAATGGGTGGTATTTTACGCGCTATCATCCACGACGCGATGCCGTGAAACAGCTTCAGCATCAGCTCATGAATCAGAGTGCGACTGCCCACAAGTGGAGTATGCTCCACCAGCGCCATACGAGCGAAGTCTCCTTCAAGGGTAAACGCATAGCCAAAGTCGTCGAGAAGAATACGGAAAAACTGCGTATAGCGGTGCAGTGCAACTTGCAAATTGGGCGCATCCAGCATGCTTAAACACAGCAGCTTCAGGGTGCCACCCCGCAGCGGGCGGGAAAAAAAGCCGGGCGTTTCGTCGTCCAGTTCGTTCACCAACCCACGATACAGTTCGGCAAACTGCTCAACCGTGACGCGGCCATGGGGGGCCGAAAGTAAAAAGGGCGAAATGCCCGCCCGTTCCAGGTAGCGTGTGGGCGATGTTGAGCTGTTGGGTAAGCCTTTAAACAGCTCATTTACAAAATGCATCGAGACGGTCACCGTCACTGTCAGCCCGCCTTTAAAAGTCGTTTTTTGGTTGAGATATTGTAGTTGCTAGCAAAACGGTATCACGCTGGTGGTTTCCGCTCTACGATTCCCCTCTATATGGTTCCCCCTCCTGGGCCGCTCATGCGTTACACTGTGCGCCTCACGATTTAGGAGGACACCGCGTGACCCTGTTACGACTCGAACAGCTGCAACTCGCCTACGGCACCCATGTACTACTCAATCGCGCCGACCTGACGGTTGAAAAAGGCGAGCGGCTGGCGCTGGTCGGGCGCAACGGCACCGGCAAATCCACTCTGCTGAAGCTGGTAGCGGGGGATATCCTGCCCGATGATGGCTCAATTTGGCGGGCACCTGGCCTCAAGATCGGTGTGCTGGCTCAGGAGTTACCCGAGTCATCCGGCCTGACCATTTTTGACATGGTCGCCCAAGGGCTGCCGGAAGCCGGGGAGCTACTCTCCGAGTACGATCATCTGATCAATGATCCCGACCCCGATATGGATCGCATGGCGACCCTGCAAACGCGCCTGGAAGCCATTGATGGCTGGTCGTTCCACCAGCGTATCGACACCGTGCTGACCCGCTTAGGCCTGCCCCCCGCGGCTGAGATGAGCTCGCTCTCCGGTGGCTGGCGCCGCCGGGTGGCGCTGGCGCGTGCCTTGGTCGCCGAGCCTGATCTACTGTTGCTTGATGAGCCTACCAACCACTTGGACTTAGACACCATTGCCTGGTTGGAAGAGCAACTGCTGGCGTTTAACGGCGCGGTACTGCTGATTACTCACGATAGGGCGTTTCTTTCCAAGCTGGCCACCAATATTCTGGAGCTAGACCGTGGCCAGCTAGGGCGCTACCCCGGCAAGTACGAAGAGTATCAGGCTCGTAAGCAGCACGAGCTTGAAGTAGAGGCGCGGGAGAACGCCGAATTTGATAAAAAACTTGCCCAGGAAGAAGCCTGGATTCGTCAGGGCGTTAAAGCACGGCGTACCCGCAACGAAGGCCGGGTTCGAGCGCTCGAGGCAATGCGTAACGAGCGTAGCCAGCGCCGCGAGCGTCAAGGCAATGCCAACCTGACGGTGGATCGCGGTGAGCGTACCGGCAAGCGCGTTGTAGAGCTGCAAGGTGTCACCCAACGGTTTGGCGATGAGGTGGTACTGCGCGATATCAATCTTGAGGTACTGCGCGGTGACCGTATTGGCTTCCTGGGGCGCAACGGTGCGGGCAAGACAACCCTGCTGAAAATCCTGCTGGGCGAGTTGGAACCCACTGAAGGCAAGGTGCAGATGGGCACCAATCTGAAAGTGGCTTATTTCGACCAACTGCGCGCCGGGCTTGAACTGGAAAAAACCGTTTACGACAACGTTGCCCAAGGCAGTGATCGTGTCAGTGTGGGCGGTAAAGATCGCCATGTGATGAGCTATCTACAGGACTTTCTTTTCACCCCCGAGCGGGTGCGCCAGCCGGTGAAAGCGCTCTCCGGTGGCGAGTCCAACCGCCTGCTGCTGGCCAAGTTGTTCACTCAGCCAGCTAACGTGTTAGTGCTCGATGAGCCGACCAACGACCTCGACATGGAAACCCTGGAGCTGCTCGAAGAGCTGCTGCTCGATTTCGATGGCACGCTGCTACTGGTCTCCCACGACCGAACCTTTATGGACAACGTGGTGACCAGCATGCTCGCCTTTGAGGGCGATGGCGTTGTACGTGAATACGTGGGGGGCTATACCGACTGGATTCGCCAGGGGGGCAAGCTGCCGCCAGCACCTTGGGAAGGGGCGGCGCGTCAGCGTACCGAACCCACCTCAGAAGCGCCCAAGAAAGTGGCTGAAGCACCTGCCGCAACGGTCAAGAAAAGCGTCAAACTCTCGTATAATTTGCAACGCGAGTTAGATGCACTGCCCGCCGAAATCGAACGTCTTGAGGGGCAAGTAGAGACGCTGGAGAGTGAAATCGGTGACCCAGCGTTTTATCAGCAGGATGCCGACGCCGTTACGGCTAAGCTGCAAACGCTTGAAAAAGTGCAGAAAGCGTTAGAAGTTGCCATGGAGCGCTGGATGGAACTGGAAGCGATGGCTGCCGGTGAGTAGCTTGAAAACGTTAAAAGGCGCCGTATGGGCGCCTTTTTTATAAACGTTATCGTGCCTTAGGTTACTCGTCGCTTTCTTCGCCTTTTTTACCGACGCGAACGGCTAGCACATCGCATTGGGCACCGTGCAATACGCCGGTAGAGGTTGAGCCGAGCAGTAGAGCAAAACCGTGGCGGCCATGGGAGCCCACTACGATTAGATCTACATCGTGCTCTTCAGCAAAACGGTGAATTTCGGTGTCGGGCATACCCACCACAACGTGTTGGTCAGCCTCGGCAATATGCGGGGCGGCGATTTCGGCTAAGCGTTTTTTGGCGTGTTCATCCAATTGATCCTGGATGCTGGTCAAGTCCATGGGGATATCGCCACCGTAGGCAAACCCAAGCGGTTCCAGGGTATGCATAATGGAGATTTTGGCTTGGTCGTTGCGTTCTGCGATCGCAACGGCACGTTCCAGAATCTTGTGGGAGTCTTTGGTTAAGTCAACGGCAACTAAAATGTGGTGATAGCTCATGGCGTATCTCCTTGGCAGTAGGTAACAAAGAGGCTCTTTGTTCAATAACCGTTACTTTAGATGGCGTGTCCTGTTTTAACAATAGCAAGCGTTTTAACAATGACTTGGGTCAAAACAGCGACCTGAGTCATGGTTTTTAGATTAGTTTATACAGTGTGGCTTATGTGGGAGGAAATGTAGAGATGGAATGGTTGATTATCGTGTTTATTATGCTGTTTGTAATTGCGCCGGTGATGTGGCTAAAGCCTAGCCCGCGTCAAAAACGCCAGCAGGCGCTGCGCACTCAAATCGCCAAACAGGGCGTCAGTATCAAGCTGGAAAAGCCGCCACTACACCATTTTAGAGGTACCATGCCGGCTTATCGCTGGCACTATCCCCAGGAAGGACCGGGCCCTGATTTTCTATTGGTAAGAGACAGCAATGCCAGTGAAGCCTTAACGCCATTTCATGCTGGCTGGCGCTGGCGGATTGCCCCCTTGCGGCCTTTACCCGATTCCGCTACAGCAGCGTTAAAAACACTACTTGAACGCTTGCCGCAAGACGCCTTGGTGGTGCAGTCAACGCCCTATGCATTGACGCTTTGGTGGTGGGAGTCGCAAACCGCGGAGCGATTCGCGACCTATCTACCCGAATTTCAGCAACTGCAGGAGGCGTTGCGTGGCCGTGCCGACCAGCCTTTCAGCCAGCCGTTAAAGGGCACTGAGCAGGCGTCATCCACAGTCAGCGATCAAGATGCCGGATTATCCTGATCCCGTGCTTGTATCGCCAAGCCGTTTGCCTCGATCACTGCCAACCATTCGTTGAGTTGTTCGAGGTTCTCCTCGCTTAAGCCAGCGAACATCTCTTTGCGCGCTTGTTGCGCAACGCTGTCGATCTGCTCCAGCAGCGGCATAGCGGCAGGGGTAAGATAAATCCGCTTGCTGCGACGGTCGTTGTCGCAGGCTCGGCGTTCAACTAGGCCTTGTTCTTCGAGCTGGCCCAGGGTGCGCACAAGAGAGGGCGCCTCAACACCAATCACACGGGCGAGATCGCACTGCGGATGGCCTTCGCCAAGACGCCACAGGTGATATAGCGTCACCCAGCGTGTTTGGGTTAATCCCAGCGGCGCCAAGCGGCGATCCAAGATGGAGCGCCATAAGTGGGGCAAGCGTGCGATGCGAAATCCAATCGTTGAAGCCATAGGTAACTAGCTGCCAATAAATGTGAGTAGTCGAATTGTCATAAGCTACGCCGCTGAATGCAAGGCGCTTAACCCTTCAATCTTCCGGTCGCGCCTCTTCATCGTTAGGGCTACCCGGCACAAACCGCCGTAAGTTTAATCCACTTAGACCACTGGCGCGTATCTCTCCATCTGCCAGCGTGGCTTGCTGAGCATCGTCTGAGACCTCAAAACGTATTAATCCCAAGCGCTGGCCCGTACCTGTCATGATATCAATGCGCCAATCGCCAGTAGGGTCTTCGGGAAAGTTTTGCTTGTGGCTCCATGCGCGGTAACCCTGCTCGCGTCCACCGTCGATATTAAGCTCCACAACATCCATTGGCACACCATTGTGATGCCAGGCATGGGTAATAGTTTCACTTAATCCCCGCGGTGCCCGAATAGCGGTGTAAACATAAAGGCCATTTTCGCTGATGGCTTGTGGCGTTAACGCCATCGAGCCTTGAGGCAGGCGCTGCTCAACATTAAAACCAGGAGAGAGCGCGCTACTGGTCATCCAGAGACTGGCAGGCGGTACCCATATACGTCCCAGCCAAGCTCCATAGGCGAGTAGCAGCGTCAACACAAAAAAAGCGCACCAGCGTTTGAGCGAGCGCTGCTTAAGCAAGTGCCAAAAACTTGGCAAGGCCACCAAAATGGTGATCCCCAGGGCCAGTAGCAGGCTCTGGCCGGTGGTAAGGTGCACCATGATGGGGAGTGTGACCAGTAGTACCAGGAAGACACACTGGGCATGAAAGACGAAATAGAGACTGCGCCAGCGCTCCGCGACTTTGAAGTAGAGCGGATCGATAATCGACAGTATTGCCATGCCGCCCACCAGCAGCGCAAACAGCGTTTGCCCGCTATTCCACACCGTGGTGACTAAGATAAACGGCAGGGTGAAGAAAAGTGTCTCCTGGTGAATCATCTGGGCAATAAAAGTGGTTACGCCCCGAGGTGGCGTGGGGTGACCCCGGCGCGACAACCAGCGGCTGATCAAGCCTTCCGAAAGCAGTAGCGTCCAGGCAAACAGTAATCCCAGCGCCAGCGCTGCGCCTAACCACTGCTGGCGATCAACTAAAAAGAAGCTGCTTAGCCCGGCAGCAAAGGCCATTGGTGGCCAAAGCCAGCTCCAGGGCTTGAGGCGTTCGACAATGCGTTCAATTCGCTGCTGAATGGCTTCAATACGTGAAGGCGTGAGCAGTGCGCTCATAACAAGATAACCTGCAAAGTAAAAGGAAGCGCGATTCTAACAGGCTGTCAGGCTTAACGCTGATCTACTGCAAATCCATGCTTCTGGCGGGATCGGTTACATTCACTCAGACGGCGCTCTATGAACGGATGCCGGAGAGCGCTGGTCTCACTAAATGAGTAAATTAGCCAAAAGTCTGGGCTTGACGTTATCAGGCAACTCAACCAAGCTAAGGCAATCAAACGACCGTATGAAAGTCGTGTGGAAGCCGTATGAGAAATGTGGCGGGTTCTCTTTTCAGAGCCAGCCCGAAAATGTGGAGAGAGCGCGGATGATCTATCAAGGCAACGCCATCACGGTGACACGTCGTGACACCCCGAGTGGCAATGATATCGCAATGCTCACTTTCGATCTGAAAGATGAGTCCGTCAACAAGCTTTCCAGCGCGGTGGTCGCAGAGCTGAGCGAAGCAGTAAAAGCCATTCAAGCTGAAAATAGCTTAAAAGGTTTACTTATTGCGAGCGGGAAAGATGTGTTTATCGTGGGCGCCGATATCACCGAGTTTCACAGTCTATTTGATAAAGGCGAAGCCTACCTTGAGGAGATGAATCTCAAGGTTCACGATATTTTTAACGCTATTGAAGATCTGCCGTTCCCTACCGTAACAGCGATCAATGGTCTGGCGCTGGGTGGCGGCTGCGAAGTATTGCTGACCACTGATTTTCGCGTGATGGGCGAGAAAGCCAAGATCGGCCTGCCAGAAACCAAGCTCGGCATTCTGCCCGGTTGGGGCGGCTGTGTACGCCTGCCGCGCATTATTGGCGCCGATAATGCCATCGAGTGGATTGCCGGTGGTACCGAAAACCGTGCCGATGCCGCGCTAAAAGTGGGCGCCGTCGACGCGGTGGTGACGGACGAACAGCTGGAAGAGGCCGCGCTGGATATTCTTGACCGTGCCAATGCCGGTGAGCTGGATTACCAGGCCCGTCGTGCTGAAAAGACCAGCCCGCTGAAGCTCAACCCGATTGAGCAGATGATGGCGTTTGAAACGGCGAAAGGCTATGTCGCCGGTAAAGCGGGGCCTCATTATCCGGCGCCGGTAGAAGCGATCAAAGTGATTCAGAAAGGCGCTGGCGAAGAGCGTGGCCGTGCCCAGGCGATTGAAGCCAAAGCCTTCGCCAAGCTGGCACTCAGCAGCGTGGCGTTCAACTTGGTGGGTCTGTTCTTGAACGACCAAGTGGTCAAGAAAAAAGCCAGCAAGTATGAGAAGCAGGCGCAGCCGGTGAAGCAAACGGCCGTGCTGGGTGCGGGTATCATGGGTGGTGGTATCGCTTATCAGAGTGCCTCTAAAGGCACGCCGATTCTGATGAAAGATATCAAGGATGACGCCATTGAACTGGGCCTGAAAGAAGCCCGTAAGCTATTTGCCAAACAGGTGGAGCGCAAAAAGCTGACCACCGAGCAGATGGCGGAGAAGCTGACTAATATTCGCCCGACGCTCTCCTACGGAGATTTTGGCAACGTCGATCTCGTCGTCGAAGCGGTGGTTGAAAATCCCAAAGTCAAAGACGCCGTGCTTACCGAAGTGGAAGGTATGGTGAGCGAAAATACCATTCTCACCTCGAACACATCGACGATTTCCATCAACCGCTTGGCGCAAAACCTAAAGCGGCCTGAAAACTTCTGCGGCATGCACTTCTTCAACCCCGTGCACCGCATGCCGCTGGTAGAAGTCATCCGTGGTGAGAAGACCTCGGATGCCGCCGTTGCTGCCACCGTGGCCTACGCCAGGGCAATGGGCAAAACGCCGATTGTGGTTAACGACTGCCCAGGCTTCTTGGTCAACCGGGTGCTTTTCCCCTACTTTGGCGGCTTTAGCTTCCTGGTTGAGCAGGGTGCTGACTTCCAGCACGTTGATAAGGTGATGGAGAAGTTCGGCTGGCCCATGGGTCCGGCCTACCTGCTGGACGTGGTCGGCCTGGATACCGCCGTTCACGCCAATGAAGTAATGGCGGAAGGCTTCCCTGATCGTATGGCTCGCGACGGTAAAACCGCCATTCAGGTCATGTACGACAACGACCGTTTAGGCCAGAAGAACGACAAGGGTTTTTACGCCTACGAAGAGGACAAGAAGGGTAAGCCGAAGAAAGTCACCGACGAAGCGGCTTACGCTTTAGTTAAAGAGGTGGTGAAAGAGCATAAAGAGTTTTCCGACGAGGATATTATCGCTCGCATGATGGTACCACTCTGCTTGGAAACCGTGCGCTGCCTGGAAGATGGCATTGTGGCCACGCCAGCCGAAGCCGATATGGCGTTGATCTATGGCATCGGCTTCCCGCCTTTCCGTGGTGGTGCGCTGCGCTACATCGACGCCATGGGCGTTGCAGAGTTCGTCAAGCTGGCGGAAGGGCTAGCTGAGGAGTTGGGCCCGCTATACGCGCCCACCGACAAGCTGCGTCAGATGGCTCAGAACAATGAGCAATTCTATTCCAGTGACAACTCTGCCACCCAGGCCTAACCACCACGCACAGGAGATATAAGATGAGTTTGAATCCGAGAGACATTGTGGTGGTAGACGGTGTTCGTACCGCCATGGCGAAAGCCAAAAATGGTGCTTTTCGTAATGTTCGCGCAGAGAATCTCTCTGCTGCAGCTATGCAGGCGCTGTTTACCCGCAATCCTAATCTAGATCCTTCTGAAGTGGATGATGTGATCTGGGGCTGTGTGAACCAGACACTCGAGCAGTCGATGAACATTGCTCGTAATGCGGCGATTATGACCGGTATTCCGCGCTCGGTGCCCGCGCAAACCGTTAACCGTTTGTGTGGCTCTTCAATGACGGCGCTGCATATCGCCGCCGCCAATATCAAAGCGGGTATGGGCGACTTCTTTATCATTGGCGGCGTTGAGCACATGGAGCACGTACCCATGGCTCACGGCGTTGACGTTAACCCCGCCGCCAGCAAATACGCTGCTAAAGCGGCGATGATGATGGGCCTAACCGCGGAGCTGCTGGGTAAAATGCACGGCGTTTCTCGGGAAGATCAGGATAAATTCGGCGTACGCTCTCACCAGCGCGCCCAGGCGGCCATGGAGAAGGGCTACTTCGATAACGAAATTATCGGCGTCGAAGGCCACGATCAACGCGGCTTTAGAGTCATGGTTCAGCGTGATGAAGTGATTCGCGGTGACGCTAGCCTGGAGTCTATGGCGAATCTGAAGCCGGTGTTTGACCCGCGCAACGGTACGGTCACGGCGGGTACCTCCTCGGCGCTCTCCGTGGGTGCCTCGGCAATGGCAGTGATGAGCTACGAGCGAGCTCAAGCGCTGGGCTTAGAGCCTATTGCGAAGGTGCTCTCTACAGGCGTCGCGGGTTGTGATGCGTCGATCATGGGCTATGGCCCGGTACCTGCATCTAAGAAAGCGTTGAAAATCGCTGGCCTTTCCGCGGCGGATATTCAAACTGTTGAGCTTAATGAAGCCTTCGCCGCTCAGGGGATTCCGGTATTGAAAGATTTAGGCTTCTTGGATTCGCTAGATGACAAAGTTAACTTGCACGGTGGCGCTATTGCGTTAGGGCACCCGTTAGGTTGTTCGGGCTCGCGTATCTGCACCACGCTGTTGAACGTTATGCAGCAGCGCGATACCACCCTGGGCTTGGCAACCATGTGTATTGGTATGGGGCAAGGTGTAGCGACGGTGTTTGAACGCTTGAAATAATCACCTAGCTTTTTATTGCTTTAAATCGGCAATCGGCATTGCAAAACGGCACCGCGATGAACTGCACCCCAAAAGTTGGACGCTCATCCAACGATTGGGGTGTTTTTCATGACGAAACATAATGAAGCGTTCAAGTTACTAGTAGTGCAACGCTACGCAGAAGGACAGCAGGGTTACAAGAGTCTGGCCAGACAGTACGGTCTTGGCCCTACAACCGTCAGGCGTTGGGTTAAACACTTTGAACAGCATGGTCTAAGTGGCTTGCAGAAAAAGTTCACCCACTACAGCGCTGAGTTCAAATTAGCGGTGTTGCAACAGATGAGGCAAGAGGAGCTATCAGCCTTACAAGCGACGACTCTGTTCGATATTCGAGGTGGTACGAGCGTCGTACGACAGTGGGAAAGCCAGTATCATGAAGGAGGCTTCCAAGCGTTGGAGCCTAAAGCCCGAGGACGTCCGACGAAGATGCCTACAACAGAGCCCCCAAAGCCCCCACTTCCACTGACGGATAAGAGCTCGCTGGAGCAGCTGCTCCAAGAGAATGAGTACTTGCGTGCTGAGGTGGCCTACCTAAAAAAGTTGAGGGCCTTGCGTCAGGCAAAAGAACAAGCCGCGCAGAAAAAGCGCAGATAGTCCTTGAGCTGAAGCAAGGCCACCCTTTGGCGGTGCTGCTAAAAGTAGCAGAATTGTCGCGTAGTACGTTCTATTATCAGGCAAGGGCTCAGCAGTTGGAAGATCGGCATGCTGGTCTGAAGCGACGCATTCACGTCCTCTACGAGCATCACAAAGGCCGCTACGGTTATCGCCGAATCACAGCAGCGTTGCGTCAGTCGGGCGAGCAGGTCAACCATAAGACAGTCCAGCGCCTAATGCAGCATCTAGGCTTGAAGTCGCTGGTACGCCCGAAGAAATACCGCTCCTATCGTGGACAACAGGCCAGTGTTCCCAATCTTCTTGCCCGCCAGTTTCATGCTGAACGACCCAACCAAAAGTGGGTAACCGACGTCACGGAGTTTAATATCCGAGGCGAAAAGCTGTACTTGTCGCCTGTGATGGATCTCTACAACGGGGAAATCGTGTCCTACTCAATGCAGAAACAGCCGCAGTACTCGCTGGTAGGGGGGATGCTCAAGAAAGCCTTGGCTAAGTTGGCCGACCAAGACGCGCCTTTACTGCATTCTGATCAAGGCTGGCAATATCAGATGTCAGCTTACCGGCGTAAGCTCAGCGAGCATGGCGTGATTCAGAGCATGTCACGTAAAGGCAATTGCCTGGATAATGCCGCAATGGAGAGCTTCTTTGGTACGCTGAAGTCAGAATATTTTTACCTGAACCGCTTTGACACCATTGAGCAATTACAGGCGGGCATTCGGCACTATATCCATTACTACAATCACGAGCGGATTAAGACCAAATTAAAAGGCCTGAGTCCGGTGCAGTACCGAAATCAGGCCTTGGCTGCTTAGTTTTTCACTGTCCAAGTTTATGGGGTCAGTTCACGAGGTGCCGTTTTTATGAGCAGCGAAATTATTCCGATTGAAAAGCCGTGCGGTGGAAATCCGCCGCGGCTTGGACTTCCGCAATGCCGCAGGTATCGGGCACAGGCACGGTGTTGCCCGCCAATACGGCAAGTACGGCTCTAGTGCCGTTGGACAGTGACTCCAGGTTGTAGCCGCCCTCTAATACGAACACTAAGCGGCCATCGCAGTGTTGTTCGGCCAGTTGTTGCAAGAAACCGGTCAGTGCGCCAAAACCCTCATAGGAAACGTTTAAGGCCAAATCGTGCCAGTGGGGGTCAAACCCTGCCGAAACTAAAATAATGTCGGGCTTAAACCACGCTGCGGCCGGAGCAAGAATGTCACGAAATGCCTTGAGAAACGCTTCGTCGCCAGCGCCAGCCGGTAACGGAACATTGATGGTGGTGCCTTCAGCTAAACCGGCGCCCACTTCTTCCAGATGGCCTGAGCCGGGATAGAAGGGTGCTGCGCGGTGAATATCGAAAAACATTACGTCCGGCTCTGCCCAAAAAATATCCTGGGTGCCGTTGCCGTGATGGGCATCCCAATCAACAATCAGCACTCTTTCGCAACCCAGCGCGCTGCGCGCATGGGCTGCGGCGACCGCTACATTGTTGAATAAACAAAAGCCGCGGGCGCGAACGGGCTCTGCGTGGTGCCCTGGCGGGCGCACAAGTGCAAAGGCACTTTTAGCGCGCTTCTCCATGACCGCTTCTACTGCGGCAATGGCCGTTCCCGCGGCGACTTCGGCGGCATCGACGCTACCCGGTGAGACCGCTGTGGTATCCACATCCAACCAGGCATTTTTCCCGCGCAGGCTAAAAATATCGCTTAGATAGGAAGTGGTATGCACCCTGGCGAGTTGTTCATGGGTGGCTGCTTTGCCACCTTCAATGTGCAGGCCCGCAATGGGCGCTTTCTCAAGCAGGTGCTGAATGGCTTTCAAGCGGCCGGGGTGCTCGGGGTATTTCCACGGCACAGGGAGCCCTGCAAGCAGATGTCGAATGCGCTTATCGATCCGTTGAGGTAGAAAGTCGGCGTCAATATTGGGCTCGTGAGCGAGCACCCGATCATCATAGAAAGCAATGACTTTATGCATAATGGCTACCTAATGTACGTGCGTTAAGTAACAGCAGTAAATTCAAGCAAGTACTGCCGCCCTTTAATCGCACAATGGGCACGAAATGCTTATCTACAGTAAGGCAGGCTAGGCGAGGTTATACAATATCACTCTCAAACCATGTCACTTTCAAACAATGCCACTCTCAACACTAAACGCTAGGGTCATGCTGAGCTCTTCTACCTGATCTGCAAATGAGGGCTGCCACTCGCCGCGCAAAATGAGCGGTGGCTGTACCCATCGCCAGCGTAAGCCAGTGACGATGCTTTCTACTGCGCGTTGGGTGCCCGTGCCATCGTGCCCCGCGCGAATATAGAGCGCGCAGGGTAATCCCTGTTTCTTTTCAATGACAGAATAGTAGCTGCGATCAAAAAAATCCTTGAGGGCGCCGCTCATATAACCCAGGTTTTCTGTGGTGCCGAGCAGAATCGCATCGCAAGCAAGCACGTCGTCTGGTCCAGCTTCCAAGGGCGCTTTTACCACACAGTGCACCTGCTCAAGGTCGGAATGACTCGCGCCCTGGAAAGCCGCATCACGCAATAAGCGGGTATTCGCCGAAGGGGCATGGGCAACAATTAATAGCTGTTTTTTGAACTCAGATGTCATAGCCGTAGCCTAAATAAGCAGTGAATATGTAAAGGTTTGCGACTAGTACTGAAAATGCCACACTGCTTCAGTGTCGTTAATTAAAGAGGCTATATGCCCAATAATACCTCTATCAATGTCTTTTACGATGCGCAGTGCCCGCTGTGTCGTAAAGAGCGCCGCCGCTATGAGCGCTGGTCGGGGCAGCATGCCGCTGATATCGCTTGGCTTGACGTGAGTGAACATCACCAGGTGCTACAGCAAAAGGGCGTCGATCCCGAGATAGCGCTGCGTTCCCTGCATATCGAAACGGAATCAGGGCAATTGGTGGAGGGGATCGATGCTTACCGTTTATTAATGAAGCGTATTCCCTTATTGGTGCCGGCTGCCTGGATCATTGGTCTACCGGGCATTAAATCGGGCTTGCGGGCGCTTTACGATGTCTGGGTTAAGCGCCGCCTGAAGAAACAAGGCCGGTGGAGTTGTTAGACTGGGAGTGAAAGACACATTAGATAGACCAAGGAGATAAAACATGGCATTTGCACTTTCATCGATGCAGGTTACCAGCTCGGCGTTTGCTGACCATCAGGCGATCCCTGCCAAGCACACCGGGGAAGGTGAGGATGTTTCGCCGGCACTTGCTTGGCAAGACGCTCCCGAGGGAACCCAAGGGTTTGCAGTGATCTGCCACGACCCGGACGCGCCGTTGGTCAAAGACGGTAGCTATGGCTTTGTCCACTGGGTGCTCTATAACTTACCCGGCGATATTCAGGAATTAACTGAAAAGACGGCGGCGGGCACCGTCGGCGCAAATGATAAAGGTGGTACTGGCTATTGTGGCCCGATGCCGCCAGAAGGGCACGGCAAGCATCTTTATTATTTCTGGGTGCTGGCGCTGGATCATCAAACCTCCCTCCCTGAAGGGCTCACGCTGGCTGAGCTGCTCAAAGAAGTAGAGCCGAACCTGCTAGGAATGAACCGTTTGGTGGGTACTTACCAGCGCGATTGATCTAGCCTCTGGCTGGACATTTTGCGTAACCCGTGTAGGCTCCATCGCTTTCTAACCGTGGTGATGGAGCCGTCTGATGAGTGACCTGCCTAACTGTCCTGCCTGTGCCTCTGAGTTTAGCTACGATGATGGCCTTCAATATGTCTGCCCAGAGTGCGGCCATGAGTGGTCAAAAGTCGCAGAAGAAGAGGGCGCTGATGAGGTTTCAGGCGTGCGTGATGCCAACGGTAATATGCTCGCCGACGGTGATAGCGTAACGGTGATCAAGGACTTGAAGGTTAAGGGAAGTTCACTGGTGGTTAAAGTGGGCACCAAAGTGAAAAGCATTCGCTTAGTTGAAGGCGACCACGATATCGACTGTAAAATTGACGGTATCGGCCCGATGAAGCTTAAATCCGAGTTTGTTAAGAAAGCCTAGCGCTAAAGCAGATCGTTAAAAAAATAGCCCCCTGGCATTGACCAGGGGGCTATTGATTTATCTAGCCTAACGTTTATTACGCAGTCGTATTAATCTGCGTACCTACGCTGCCGCTGGTAGCCAGCTGTGGATCTAAAGCAACGCTATCCATCAGGGCGGTGATTTGCGCTGCCTGGCCGTCTAATGCCTCTTTAAAAACCCCGAACTGAGCCTGTTGGATCGCTTGCGCCTGCCTCATATCCAGCGTTGCATTTACCATGTTGTTAGCTGCTACATCCATAGTCTGCCTCCTCCAAATATCGGGATGCCTCATACAGTAGGGGCATCTAATACGTTCTGACGCTATCAGAGTCGGCTACTCAATGCAAAGCAGCAGATACAGAAGTAATAGCTTTCCTAAATGATAATGATTGTTGTTTTTGATGCTATCAGCGCCGAACGTGCCGATATTTTGCGTAAATTGCTATCCATTTTGCTCAGGGGCTTCACATCAAATTTATACAGGACTAAAATGGTACTCAATTGACGTGGCGACCATTTGATTTGCTGCGTACTGATGACATAAAGGGAGTCGACATGCTTAAGCTTTCTCGGCTGACAGACTATGCCGCGGTGGTCATGGCGCAAATTGCCCGCCATTCCCAGGCGTCGCATGCAGCGGCAGAGTTAGCAGAGGCCGTGCAGTTGCCCCATCCGACGGTGAGTAAAACGCTCAAAATGCTAGTGCGGGCAGGGCTGCTGGTTTCTCAGCGTGGCGCCCAAGGCGGTTACCGCCTGGCCCGGCCCGCATCGCAGATTACTGCCGCCGATATTATTGCGGCGATTGAAGGCCCCGTCGCCATGACCGAGTGCAGCCAAGCAGAAGGCGATTGTGAGCTTGTGGCTACCTGCGGTGTGGCAGACAACTGGCAGCGGGTCTCCTTGGCCATGCGTACTCTGCTAGAGAGCGTGACCCTGGCGCATCTGGCTGATACAGCGCCGATTAAGCTGCCAGTACAACTGCCTATTCAAACGATCAGCCTGTCGGCGGCGTCGGCCTAACGGCGGCGCGAGTACAGCAGGCCTAATTTATTATTAAAGGCGATGACCTCGCCACCCAACTGCCCGGAGGGTATCACCATGGCAAGCGAAGAAATGGAACAGTTGGTTCGTCGCGAATACAAAGATGGCTTTGTAACCGATATTGAGAGCGACACCCTGCCACCTGGCCTGGATGAAAACACCATCGCCTTTATCTCCAAAAAGAAGGGCGAGCCGGAGTGGATGCTGGAGTGGCGTCTGGATGCCTACCGCCAGTGGTTGAAGATGGAAGCTCCTTCCTGGGCGCATCTCGACTATCCGCCGATTGATTACCAATCGATCTCCTATTTCAGTGCGCCGAAACGCCCGGAAGACCGCCCGCAAAGCCTGGATGAAGTGGATCCCAAACTGCTGGAAACCTATGAGAAACTGGGTATTCCGTTGCACGAACGCGCCGCGCTGGCAGGTGTTGCCGTCGATGCGGTGTTTGACTCCGTTTCGGTCGCCACTACCTTCAAAAAGCAGCTTGGCGAAGCAGGGGTTATCTTCTGCTCCATTTCTGAAGCCATTCGCGACTACCCGGAACTGATCAAACAGTACTTGGGCACGGTCGTTCCCGTGGCGGACAACTACTTTGCCGCGCTGAACTCAGCGGTGTTTACCGATGGCTCCTTTGTGTTTGTGCCAGAAGGCGTGACTTGCCCGATGGAGCTGTCTACGTACTTCCGCATTAACGCGGCCAACACTGGCCAGTTTGAGCGCACGCTGATTATTTGCGAAAGCCGTGCCCAGGTCTCTTACCTGGAAGGCTGTACGGCTCCAATGCGCGATGAGAACCAGCTTCACGCCGCGGTGGTCGAGCTTGTCGCCCTGGACGACGCCTATATCAAATACTCCACCGTGCAGAACTGGTACCCCGGTGATGAAAATGGCGTAGGCGGTATCTATAACTTCGTCACCAAGCGCGGTGATTGCCGTGGTGACCGTTCACGGATTAGCTGGACGCAGGTAGAAACCGGCTCGGCGATTACCTGGAAGTACCCCTCCTGCGTACTGCGCGGCAAAGACAGTATCGGCGAGTTCTACTCCGTCGCCGTTACCAATGGTCGCCAGCAGGCCGATACCGGCACCAAGATGATTCATATTGGCGAAGGCACGCGTTCGTATATCGTCGCTAAAGGTATCTCAGCGGGCAGGAGTGACCAATCCTATCGCGGCCTGGTGAAAATTGGCCCGCGGGCCAAAGGGGCGCGTAACTTCACCCAGTGTGACTCGCTGTTGATAGGTGATAAGTGCGGTGCGCATACTTTCCCTTATCAGGAAATTGGCAATAGCACGGCGACCATTGAGCACGAAGCGACGACCTCGAAAATCGGTGAAGACCAGCTGTTCTACTGCCAGAGCCGCGGTATCTCTGAAGAGGATGCGGTCAGCATGATTGTTAACGGCTTCTGTAAGGATGTCTTCCAAGAGTTGCCCATGGAGTTTGCCGTTGAAGCCGAAGCGCTGCTCAATGTGACCCTGGAAGGCGCGGTCGGCTAACCGCTGCCCATTTATTCCAATTAATTATATTAGTGTCGCCGTGGCGACTCGCCAGAATCAGAAGGTAATCAATATGTTGCAAGTGAATGATTTACACGTCTCCGTCGAAGGTAATGAAATCCTCAAAGGCTTGACCCTGACCATCAAGGCGGGTGAAGTGCACGCCATTATGGGGCCGAACGGCGCGGGTAAATCGACGCTATCCGCGGTGATTGCCGGTAAAGATGGCTACGAAGTTACCCAGGGCACGATTACCTTTGAAGGCAAAGACGTGCTCGAAATGGAAATTGAAGAGCGCGCCCAGGCTGGCTTGCTGTTGGGTTTCCAGTACCCGGTCGAGATTCCAGGGGTTAAAAACATTTACCTGCTGAAGTCTGCGCTTAATGCCCAGCGCGTAGCCCGCGGCGAAGGCGAAATGCCAGCGCCGGAGTTTATGAAGCTGGTGAAAGAGAAGCTTGGTTACATGAAAATGGACGCTAGCTTCCTACAGCGCGCCGTTAACGAAGGTTTCTCAGGCGGCGAGAAAAAGCGCAACGAGATCCTGCAAATGCTGGTGCTTCAGCCGAAGCTTGCCATGCTCGATGAGATCGACTCCGGCCTGGATATCGACGCCATGAAAGTGGTCGCCGATGGTGTCAACAGCCTGCGCGCTGAAGACCGCGCCATTCTGCTGGTCACCCACTACCAGCGTCTGCTGGATTACATCGTGCCAGACCAAGTTCATGTACTGGTCGATGGCCGTATTGTCAAAACCGGTGACGCCGAGCTGGCCAAACAGCTGGAAGCCAATGGGTACGAAGGTATCGAGGAGTCTGTGGCATGAGCGATACGCAAACCTTTTTAGACACGCTGAAGGCGCGCAGCTCGAACTACACAGCGGAACCGACCTGGATTGCTGCTCGTCGCCAGGCGGGTGCTGCACGTTTTGAGGCGCTGGGTTTTCCTACGCGTCGCGATGAAGAGTGGAAGTACACCGACGTACGTTCGATTGCCCAGGGCAACTTTGCAATAGCCGACAACGCTGAGTTCTCTCCGGCCACCGCCGCGGCGCTAACGCTGCCGATTGATGCCTACCGGCTGACCTTCGTGGATGGCGTTTTCTCATCGGCGCTCTCTGATTTGGATTCACTGCCGTCAAGCGTTCAGGTATTACCGCTTTCCAAGGCGCTAGCAGAGAACCACGAAGCCGTGGGTGGCCCGCTTGGGCGCCTAACCGGGGTGGATTTTTCGCCCTTCGCCGCGCTAAACACGGCGTTTATGGAAGAGGGGGCAGTGGTTCGCATTGCACCGGGAACAGTGGTTGAGAAGCCCATCCTGCTGCAGTTTCTGTCCCGCGCAGGCCAGCCGGTGATGTGTCACCCGCGGGTGCTGGTGGAGGCAGGAGGCCGCAGCGAGGCGACGCTGATTGAGCACTACACAGGTGAAAGCGAAGCGACGAACTTCACCAACGTAGTTGGCGAGCTGATGCTAGACCGGGGCGCGATACTGGCCCACTACAAGCTGCAAGAAGCGCCGTTGGGTGATTTGCACGTGGCGAGCATTCACGTAGAGCAGGGCCGCGATACGCGCTATACCTCCTATAACCTGAGCCTGGGCGGTGCGCTGGTGCGCAACGATCTGATCAGTGACTTGAACGGCCAGGGCGCTGAAACCAACTTCCTGGGTCTGTTCTTTGGTCAGGGTCGCCAACACGTCGACAACCATACCAAGGTCAACCACAATGCGCCGCTGACGTTCTCCAATGAGAACTACAAGGGCATTCTGGATGATCGCGCCCACGGGGTGTTTAACGGCAAGGTCTACGTCAAGCGCGATAGCCAGAAGATCGAAGGTTTTCAGAGTAATCAAAACCTACTGCTATCGGATCGCGCCCACATTGATGCCAAGCCTGAGCTTGAGATTTACGCCGATGACGTTAAGTGCTCACACGGCACGACTACGGGCCAGCTAGACGAAGAGGCGATTTATGCGCTGCGTACCCGCGGTATCGATGGAGCCACCGCTCGCGGTCTGCTAACGCTCGCTTTCGCTGGCGAGGTGTTGGACAAAGTCACCCTGGATGCGATTGCCGAGCGCGTTGAGTTAGCGGTCGCCGGTAAGCTGCCAGAGCGCTTCAACCTTGCCGGGCTTGTCGAAGCGGCGGTTTCACTTAACGACTAGCGCCACTACCCAATCAGGAGCGTCTGATGCCACATTCCGTTATTGAGCCAACGCACAGCCCTTTGCAATCGAGTTCTTTGCAAACAAGCCCTGCGCAAGCGACCTTTGATGTTATGCGCCTGCGCCAGGACTTTCCGGTGCTGGCCCGTGAGGTGCACGGCAAGCCGCTGATCTATTTAGATAATGCGGCCACTAGCCAAACACCTCAGCAGGTGATTGACGTGTTTAGCGATTACTACTCGCGCTATAACGCCAATATTCACCGCGGGCTGCATACTCTCGCCGATGAGGCGACGGCGGCGTTTGAAGGCACGCGCCACCGGGTTAAGGCGTTCCTTAATGCGGAAGATGCGCGTCAGATCATCTTTACCCGCGGCACCACGGAAGCGATTAATCTGGTCGTGCATAGCTGGGGGCGTGCAAATCTTGCACCTGGCGATGAGGTGTTGATTTCGATGTTGGAGCATCACTCCAATATTGTTCCCTGGCAGCTGTTGGCCGCCGAGATTGGCTTTACTATTAAGGTGATTCCCGTTGAGGCCAACGGCGCGCTGGATATGGCTGCCTATCGCTCGCTGCTGAGTGAGCGCACTAAGCTGGTGGCGGTGAACCATGTCTCTAATGCTCTGGGAACCATCAACCCGGTGCAAGAGATGGCAACGCTTGCCCATCTGCAGGGTGCGCTGATTCTGATTGATGGTGCTCAGGCAGCACCTCACCAAGTGGTCGATGTGCAGGCAATCGATGCTGACTTCTATGCCTTCTCTGGCCACAAAGTGTATGGGCCGACAGGCGTTGGTGTGCTCTACGGCAAGCAGGCGCTGCTTGAAGCGATGCCGCCCTGGCAGGGGGGCGGGGAGATGATCAGTACGGTCTCCTTTGATGCGGGTACCACTTTTGCCGCTATTCCGCATAAGTTTGAAGCGGGCACGCCCGCTATTGCGGAGGTCATTGCCCTGGGTCGAGCGCTTGAGTGGATGGAGAGCATTGGCATAGATGCCATCGGCGCCTGGGAAGGCCAACTGCTCGATCACGCTACCCAGGCGGTCGGTCAAATCGATGGTCTACGTATTTTAGGCACTGCGCCGGATAAAGCGGCCGTTCTTTCCTTTATTGTGGAAGGGGCGCATTCGCAAGATATTGGCTTGCTGATCGATCAGCTTGGCGTCGCTATTCGTACCGGTCACCACTGCGCGCAGCCCTTGTTGCATCATTTTGGGGTCGACGCGACGTGCCGCGCTTCATTTGCTGCGTATAATACCCTCGAAGAAGTGGATCGCTTTGTAGAAGCACTCCAACGTGTCATTGGTATGGTGCGTTAAGGTCGGTTCTTTAAGAATCGTCATTTAAGGACAGTTATGGATCTTGAGCAAGTTGCCAGTCTGGAACGTGGCCAACAGTTACCGCTCCAGCGCGATGTGGAAGCCATTGCCATTCCGTTTGGCAGTACGGAAACACTGGCTGAAGATAGCGTTGTTAGCGTTATGCAGGCGAAAGGCAGTACGGTAAGCGTCGGTTTTGAGGGGCGCCTCTATTTGATTGAGGGGCAAAACCTGGATGCCCTGGGGCTTGAGTCGCTACCGCGTCCTACGCTGCCCGAAACGGCGACCGAGGAGGAGATCGAGCAGTTCGTGTGGGATCAACTGCGCACCTGCTTTGACCCGGAGATACCGGTCAATATCGTTGACTTGGGGCTTGTCTATGGTTGCCGCATCGAGCGCCTTATCAGTGGTGAGCGTATGGTAACTATCCGCATGACGCTGACCGCCCCTGGATGTGGGATGGGCGATGTGATCGCGGCGGATGCGCGCAATAAGATCCTCGGTGCGCCGCAGATCAGCAAGGTTCACACCGAAATAGTTTTCAGCCCGCCCTGGAGCCGTGACATGATGAGTGACGAGGCCAAGCTTGAACTCGGCATGTTCTAACCCCGGCTGGGGAGCTGGATGCATAACGTGTTATTAACGTGGTCGAAGCGTTTTTTAATGTCGCTAGGAGCACTGTTGCTGCTGGCGACATTGCTGTTTATAGGCGGCAATTTTTGGGTGCTCGCGACTACCGCTGCATACATTGAGCGTCAGCCGCAGCAGTGTCATCCAGCAGAAGTGGGGATTGTCTTCGGCACGTCTCACTGGACGCGTAGCGGGGTGCGAAACCCGCACTTCCATGCGCGCATGCGAACCGCTGCTACTTTAATTGAGCAGGCTCAGGTCGAGCATCTTTTGCTCTCTGGGGATAATCGTACCCAGGCGTATAACGAGCCGCGCGCAATGTGGCGCGAGCTGTACCGACGCGGTGTCGCGCCTGAACAGCTGACCATGGATTTTGCTGGTTTTAGCACCTACGACACGCTAGCGCGTGCCCGGGACGTTTTTCAGCTGGATAAAGCCCTGCTGATCACCCAGAGCTGGCATCTTCCCCGCGCGGTATTTATTGGCCGTGCGCTAGGTATCGATGTCACTGGCTGTGTGGCGGATGACCCTACCGTAGCAGTGGGGTGGCGTTTAAAGCTGCGCGAGTGGGCAGCGCGCGTAGCCACCCTGGGCGATCTCTATGTATGGGGGAGGGAGCCCTATTTTCTCGGTACGCCTGAGCCCATCGAATTACCCAGGCGGACGCCCATAGACCTTATTCTGCCATCACTAAACGAGCGCTTTAGCCCTCCATAGCCCTTTGACCAGGCCCTTGAGCATAGAGGTCCTGAGCATAGATAGCTTAAAGCCCCTAGCAGCGTGCCTATAGGGCGTTAACGGTGGGTTTTGCGCTTTTGCAGCGCATACAGCTCGCGGATAAGCTTACGGCATCCCTGCATGCACTCTTCTACCACCGGTTCAATTGGATCGGGTAACGGGTGGGTATACAGTGAGGAGAGCGCCTGCATTAATACACGCTCTTGCTCCAATAGCTCATTGATGAGTACTTGGCTATCGTTGCCGACAAAGCTTTTTAGACGGCTCCACAGCCATAAAAAATCATCGCGCTCAACGTCTGCATCCCGGGGCAGCATTTTTAAATGCGCACGGGCCAGATCCTGCAGCTGGCGCATTTGCTTGAGCCGCGCAGCATAATGCGGCTTTAAAGCGTCACGCAGCGACGGGCGCAGGCGTTCAATATTGTCTTGGAAATAATCAATGCTATCGGCCAGCGCTTCCAATACGCTGTCCATCGCCACTTGGCGATTATCGAGAAACATGAGCGTCTACCTCCTTCGGTGACGCAGATTGTGGGGGTGACAGCGACTATTTGCCACCCCCGAAACGGATTATTTTAATATTTTGCCTTAGCCTTTAGGCTTGGGCGGTGCTTTACGGGCTGGTGAAGCGTTTCTTTCAATGTGCTCAATGATCATTCCCGCAATATCTTTGCCGGTGGCGTTCTCAATGCCCTGCAAACCAGGCGAAGAGTTAACCTCCATAATCACCGGGCCGTGATTGGAGCGTAGCAAATCGACACCGGCAACGCGCAGACCCATGGCCTTGGCTGCACGGATCGCCGTTGAACGCTCTTCAGGGGTGATGCGGATCACGGTGGCGGTGCCGCCGCGGTGTAGATTCGAGCGAAACTCACCGTCCGCCGCCTGGCGCTTCATTGAAGCCACCACTTTATCGCCAATCACGAAGCAGCGAATATCGGCGCCACGCGCCTCTTTGATGTACTCCTGCACCATGATATTGGCTTTCATGCCCATGAACGCTTGAATGACGGATTCAGCGGCCTGGTTGGTTTCCGCCAATACCACACCAATCCCCTGGGTGCCTTCAAGCAGCTTGATGACCAGCGGCGCACCTTTGACCATGGTGATTAGGTCGGGAATGTCATCGGGGGAGTGGGCAAAGCCGGTAATCGGTAGCCCCAACCCTTTACGCGACAGCAGTTGCAGTGAGCGCAATTTATCCCGCGAACGGGTAATCGAAACGTTATCGTTGATAACGTAGGTGCCCATCATTTCAAACTGGCGCAGCACCGCACAGCCGTAAAAGGTGACCGATGAACCAATGCGCGGGATCACCGCATCGAAAGGCTCAATCTCTTGGCCTTTATAGTGGATCGAAGGGTGGTGCGAGGTAATGCTCATATAGCAACGCAGCGTGTCCACCACGCGGGCGGTATGCCCACGCTGCTCTGCGGCTTCAACCAGGCGGCGGGTAGAGTACAAATTGCGATTGCGTGACAGCAGAGCGATATGCATGTAGGAGACTCCGAGCTGAGATTGAAGCGACTAATAAGGGGTTAAGGCTCACCGTGCAAGAATGCGGCACCGGGGGCCACCAGGAGGCGGCGCATGGCGCTACGGCCTAGTAGCATCGGGTGGCGCATATTGCTGCGGTCAGTAAGGGTCAGTTCAATGGGGAAATTCAAGTCGCCCATCTGCATCGGGGTACGTATAACATAGCGCCACTCGCTATGACCGTTGGAACTGGTGACCCGGCGTCGATCATGCAGGTGCAATCGGAAGCGATGCGCTGGCGTGTCTGGCCCTCCGCTATGGGTGATAAAGCTAACCCACAGTTGACCATGGTCATCTTCATCGGTCTCTATCTCTTCTGCATGCAGAGCAGATGTTCGCGCGCCAGTGTCAGCTTTACAGCATAGGTGAAGCCCTAGTTCAGGTAGCGTCACCATCTCGCGGCGGCCAATGACCGCTTTGGCCTGATAGGGTAATTCCTTCACGGCTCACTCCTTGCAATTAAAAGTGACATCGGATCAAGCGTTCCTCTGTGACATCATCAGTGTCAAACGGCGTTGAGTTGCGGAGCCAGCAGGCGCATCCCGCAGTGCCATCATGACCGGTAAGCGTAGTCGTGGTATTAACGCAATATCACGCACTACGGCGGCAAAATCGCTACGCTCATCTTCTGCTAAGCGTTGCAGAAAAAGTGGCAGGCGCTGCGCGTCTTCAAGATAGCCCCAGCCGCGCCCGGCTATTGCCGCGAGCACATCCGGCCCACAGGCCGCTGAGTCGTTAAGTAAGGCCGTGTACCAATTACCCACCTCTGATGCATCCGTATTGCCCACTGCGCGCAGGCAGGCACACAGCGTTTCGATGTCGCCCGCTTGTGCAGCGGCTTCGCCACGACGCTGCAGTGCCGCGACTAACGCCTGTGGCAATGGCTGGTGCTCTAAACAGTAGCACAAGGAGTGGATAACGGCGGTAGGCAGTTCAGGCAACCGCTGCGCGAGCGATTCAGCGTCAAGTGTTTCCATTCTCACGACGTAATCGGCAATCCCTTGTAACCCCAATGCCTGCCAATCGATCGCTTGCTGGCCGCTCAAGTAGGCATCAACCGGCTCAAAATGCTGGCTGGCGGGTAGCCCACGCGCATGGGTGGCGCGTGCATTGAGCATGGCTTGGAAGGTGACGTTAGGCGTGAAGGCGAGGGGATTATCCTTCATTAAGTGATCCACGTCCGCTGTTTCTTCACGACCCACGTTAGAAACCGCGCGCCCCAGTGTTTCCAGCAGCCGGTTTAAAAACGCATCGCGCTGGGCGGGGGCAATCATTCCCTGCTCGTCCAGTGGCAAGGCTAAGAACCAAATAGCCGGTTCGGGCATATCGCCAAGGCGAAACACAATGGCTAAGCGCGCTTGGCCTTGCCAGGGTTCTGGCCAGGCCATTTCGCCACCTTCAAAGGCGGCAAGTGACTCCCGCGGGCAGGGGGCGACATGGCGCCCCATATGGTAAAGGGAAACCTCGCCACCGCTGCGGGTAAAAAACTCATCAAGGGTTTGAATTGGTTGCATGACATCCTTCCGCGTTGCAAGCCTGCACTCTACCTTGCTGATGTGACACTGTCAGCCGCAGAGACTGATAAAACATGGTGTTAATGACAGTGCCTTAAGGCATTAGCATTAATGACAATGCGGTTAAAAATTAATCAACTGTGCGAAAGCCCCATGAGAGCAAGCGTTGCGACACCTTTCCATAGTTTATCCACAGGCTCGTGCAGGTTTTCTGTGAGTCTATGGATAACTTCCCGCAAGCGTTGATAGGTGGCAAGGCACTCGCTGAGTGGGGATAATGGGCAGACGACACACTTTTCATTTTCCGAGGTAGTGACACACGTCTTTATGAGTACTTATCAACCGCTGCAGACAGCACTTCTAGAGCTTGAGGCGTCGATGAAAGCCGCCGATCTATGGCGCATGCCAACACCCGATGCAGAGGCGTTTGCCAGCCAGCAGCCATTTTGCATCGACACGATGTCGCTGCCTCAATGGGTACGCTTTGTGTTTATTGCCCGCTTGAACGCTTTGATGGATGCCCGTGCAGCCATGCCCGCAAAGTGCGAGGTGGCTCCCGCCGTGGCGGCCTATTTACAGCAGGAGAAAACACCCGCCCACCACCAGCTGCTCATCGTGCGGGCGGTAGAGAAGGTCGACCAGATCGTCACTGAAAGCGCTTAAAGCGGCATGCTACTAAACGCACAAAGCCCACCGTGAGGCAGGCTTTGTGGATAACATCCGCTAGCGGTTTTGCAAGTGGCTTAGAAGCGGTAACTGAGGCCTGCCATGACCACGAGAGGATCGATCTCAACGGTACCTGCCGCCGCACCGTTAACGCTCGCATCGGTATCGATATCGATGTACCAAGCAGCGGCGTTCAGCGCCCAATGGTCATCAATTAATAGATCAACACCTACCTGGCCTGCCGCTCCCCAGGAGTCATCCAGGTCTAAATCACCAATCGTCAGCTCCTCATCGGAGAAAAAGGTGTAGTTAATACCGGCGCCGACATAGGGCTGTACGCGTGACTGAGTGCCGCCCAGCGGGTAGTACTGCAGTGTTAGGGTCGGCGGCAGGTGCTTGGTTGAGGCAATGTTATCGCCGTTTAAATGGATGTCGTGTTCAAACGGCAGCGCCGCCAGTAGTTCCACGCCGACTTTATCGTGGAAGCGATAGCCCAAGGTGAACGCGAAATCGGTTTTATCCTGTACATCCACTGATAGCGCACCGTTGGCCAGTGAGCCGTTGTCGCTGGTGGGGGCGACTTTGGCCACACCCACGCGGGTGAAGAAATCGCCAGCGCCGTAGGCGAATGCCTGGCTGCTGGTCATCATTGCCGCAGCGGCAACAGTGGTGACGAATAATGTAGGCAGGGCGGCTTTACGCATGGGATCACTCCAGGTGTTAACGCAGATAGTAAGATTAGACGGCTTTTCGATAGCCGCTTAACGATGAAACCAGTGTAACGAGACCCAGGGAGTGGATTATTGATCCAGGGCAAGAGTTATTAGACATGGGGGGTTAGGGGGAGGGGCGGCTGGAGAGACCTAATTCAGAAGCGGGCTGCTAACCATTTGGCTTGCCCATTTGTATGGATGCATGCGCAGTGATATGAAGTATTTTTAGTCTGTAATACGTGTTTTTCTGATACGCTCAGCAAGAGGTATGATCAAATATTGCCAGAATATTGTTTATAAAAATAAATTAAAACAGCGAGTTGTAAAACATCTGCTCGTGTCTATAGGCAATGCGAAAAGATGGTCAGGAATGAGCATGCGCATTTTTCTAGCGAGCATTTGAATGGGAGTTGGTAATTTGCCCATTACTATTAACACATTGGAGTTTTTTTATGGTGTTACGCTTTCTAGGAAAATACGTATGCGCAGAAATAAACTGCTATGCAATACGAGGCAAGAAATGAAGAAAGGAGTGTTGACATTTTTCTGCGGGAAAATGGGGGCAGGGAAAACTACAAAGTCTCTTGAAGTTTCCCAAGAACGAAACGCCGTACTGCTTTCAGAAGACGAGTGGCTTGCGTCGGTTTATCCCGATAGCATTAAGACACTGGAAGATTACGTAAAATATGCTGGACGGCTCAAGCCTCAAATGAAGAAGCTGGCTCAGTCGATCTTGGCGTCAGGCACTAATGTGGTAATGGACTTTCCTGCAAATACGATTCCGCAACGAAAATGGCTTAGAAGTGTCTTTTCAGAGATTCAGGCTCCCCATGAGCTAATTTACATTGACCAGCCAAATGATACCTGCTTAGAGCAGATAGCCAAAAGGCGTGCAGAACAACCGCAGAGAGCGACAACGGATACTGAAGAGATGTTTGAGCAGGTTACAAAGTACTTTGTTGCGCCCACACCTGATGAAGGGTTTAACATAACTGTAATTTCGGCAAATGGATAATAGCCGCAGGTACAGCGACTGCTTGTACGTTGCGGCTGCGCCTTTATTACAAAGCCGCGCACGTTGCAGCGTTATGTCATTTTGGTGAATTATGAAACTTGATTTGTTCGTACTACGGTGCAGCGATTTGCGGGCCAGCAAGCAGTTCTATGAGCAGCTCGGTTTCAGCTTCGTGGAAGAGCAGCATGGCTGTGGGCCAGTGCATTACTCGTCAGAAAATGCGGGGTTTGTATTCGAGTTGTATCCATTGGTTAGCAGCGAATCAGTAGACAACACGCGACTAGGATTTTCAGTGGAAGGTCTGGGCAATATCATCCCTGACTTAGAATTAGTGGACCAGTATAAGTTTGGCGGAAAGCATGTTTATGTCGTCCAAGATCCTGATGGCAGAAAGGTTGAGCTTAGTGAGCAGAAACCATAACAAGCGGCATCACGGTGAGCGCTTTTCCGCTGCTCCAAAGCGCAGCTTGTACCGGGAGTTATAACGTCATTGCTACCGTTTGAGATCGTGGTAGAAATTTTCGTGTGAGCCCAAGACCATCAGTTCAAGGACAAGAGCACCATCATCAAAACTGTAGCCGAGCAGAGTCAGTTGCTCGTTCATTTTGAACTGATGGACTCTAGCGCAAACGCTAAGAAGCTTGTTGCCGCCTGAAACAGCCCATTTAGGCCGTGCACCGGATGCCAACCCCTTCGCTGCGTTTGCCCACGCTGATGACTGTCTTGAGCTGCTTTAAAGAGGAATAATTGCAATGAGCAACAGTATTGAAAACTCAGACCAGTTGGCTGAGGCCAACCAAAAAATTGTTTCAGAAGGTCAGGTTCTTCCTTCTGTTCGACTTAAAGATGGTAGCAAGGTACAGACGGGCACTGTCGCAACCATGCTCCACAACATTAATCTATACAATTCAGGCGAGCGCGGGCAAGTAGAGAAAGAGCTTGAGCTGGCGGTGCCGACACTGATCAAGGTAGGACTGTTTGAACTATTTGCGCCTGATGATTGGATAAACGGCTCTAATCCTGGGCGTCGTTTCGTAGGCGAGCTTGCAAAAGGCTACTTGTCAGAAGCAAGAGGCTAAAGCAATGTACGCAACAAGCTTGGGATTACGGCGTTACGTGGAGAGAAGGCGTTGAACCATAGCGAACACTCGTCTTTTAGAGAAAAGCTCGTTGAGCATCTTTTCATTGGCGAACTGCTAAAGCTTTCCTGGAAGGAATTTGGCTGCACGCTAGAGGTGGCGAGTCCAGAAGTTGATAACGCTGGCTATGATCTAATAGCGGAAGATAATGGGGTCGTGAGGCATATACAGCTTAAAGCTTCATACGTTGGCGGCAAAACAGCCAGCCAGAAAGTTCATACGAGGCTTTCTGAAAAGCCCTCTGGGTGTGTTATTTGGATTTATTTCAACGAAGATACCTTGGAGCTGGGGCCATTCCTCTTCTTTGGCTCTCTTCCAGGCGAGAAATTGCCTAGCCTTGACGGGCTTAAGGTTGCAAAACATACCAAGGGCGACCAGGGCGGATTTAAAGCCGAACGCCCTAATATAAGGGTTTTGCCAAAAGGTTGGTTTAAAAATTTCAGTTCTATCGATGAGGTCTATGAGGCCTTATTTGGGGCAACATGTTACAAGGCCGCTACCACGAAACCGGGAGAAAAGGCTCAATGAGTATCAGGGCCATACACGCGAAAGACGTATTCTGACGATGTTATGCACAACGTTCGTCTTGACGTACGTACCCAAAGGCGTACATTGTTAGAAAATTGAATGAGCAAGAGGGCGTCATGACCGGAATCACAGCAACTGAGGCGCGCAGCAATCTTTATCGGTTGATCGACGAAACTGCCGAGTCTCACCAGCCCATCGTCATCATGGGCAAGCGGAACAAAGCTGTCTTGGTATCCGAGGAAGACTGGTCGGCGATTCAGGAAACACTTTACCTGCTCTCCGTGCCAGGTATGCGGGAGTCTATTCGTGAGGGGATGAATACCCCCCTAGATGAATGCGGTGAGGAGCTGGACTGGTGACATGGAAGTTGGTTTACACCAAACAAGCCCAAAAAGATGCGAAGAAACTGGCCTCCAGCGGCCTCAAGCCAAAAGCCCAGGATTTACTGGTACTGATTGCAGAAGACCCCTACCGTAAGCCGCCTCCGTTTGAGAAGCTCATTGGTGATCTTGCTGGCGCCTACTCACGCCGGATCAATATCCAGCATCGCCTAGTCTACCAAGTGCTTGAGGACGAGCGAGTGGTAAAAGTTCTTCGGCTCTGGAGCCACTACGAATAATGCATCACCAGCCGCTATTGCCAAAAAAACCGTTCGTTAGATAAAAAAAACCACTAACGAGTAGTGGCTAACTATTGATTACTGAGACAGTCTGGGAGGAGGGCGAGCGAGCTCAATGAGTCGCTCGCCTCCTAAGCACCGATCCCTAAGCGCCTACCATTTAGCGCCGACCTATTCAGCCGTTGCCAGCAGGCTGGCGTTGCCACCCGCCGCGGTTGTGTCTATGCACAGATGGCGTTCCACCACGTAGCGATCCGGCGAGATGGTCTGGGTCTCGAGCGATACGATGGCACCGTCGCGCTTGGCCAGCGCCATCCGCAGTTCACGAGTCCAGTCGCTGGCGCCAGCGGCGGCGACCGCTGCAATGCCTTTGACTTCGCTCAGTGTCTCGGCTGAAACGCTTCCATCAAGCCCAGCCACCGGTGCGCCGGCATCGGTCAGTGGCTTCACGGCTTGCTCGGCACCTGATGCGACTACGACAGCGGCACAGCCCGCGCCTAGGGCCTGTGCTGCTTGAGCAATGGCGATATCCAGCGTCGGCCCTAGGCACAGAACCACTCCCTTGGGGTACATTGCCAGGCGGTTGCTTTCCCCTGTCGGCCCTGGGAGGGTCTGCGGTGTCATATCTAACGCTGCCGTTTCGGCAAGTGCCTTGCGGATCACGCCGCCTTTGCCGGAGAGCGCCTTGCGCAGTACCTCGATGCGATTGGGTCGTACCGCCCAGTTACGCGCATCCAGCCCGTCTATGGCCGATTGGAGGTCGCCGAGTGATACGGCTTTTCCCTCCGGCGTCTCGTGGCACTCGGCTTCAGCGGTGCGGCGGAAGCGATTGACGTAGAGCGGGCCGCCAGCCTTAGGCCCGGTACCTGAGAGGCCTTCACCGCCGAACGGCTGAGAGCCAACGATAGCGCCGATCTGATTACGATTGACGTAGACGTTGCCGACATGGATGCGCTCGACGATCTGCTGCACGCGGTCGTCGATGCGGGTGTGCAGGCCGAAGGTCAGCCCGTAGCCCTTGCCATTGATGTCGTCGACGACCTTGTCGATATCTCGCGCCTTGAAGGTGGCCACGTGCAGCACCGGGCCGAAGATTTCACGTTCGAGATCTTCAATGCCTCCAACCTCGATCACCGCCGGGGTCACAAAGGTACCGGTGTACGGCGCAGACAGCTTCTTCAGTACTTTGCCAGCTTTCTCATTCGAGGCCACGTAGTCGCTGATTTCTTGTTGTGCATCGACGTCGATCACTGGCGAGACGTCGGTATCGGTATTCCAAGGGTCGCCAATGGTGAGCGCGTCCATGGCGCCATAAAGCATGTTGAGCAACCGGTCGCGGGCCTCTTCCTGAACATACAGCATGCGCAGCGCTGAACAGCGCTGGCCAGCCGACTGGAAGGAGGAGATCAGGATATCGCGCACCGCTTGCTCGGTCAGCGCTGTGGAGTCCACGATCATGGAGTTCAGACCACCGGTCTCGGCGATCAGTACGGCGTCGGGACCTGCGTTGTCCGCCAGAGCCTTGTGGATGATCTGTGCCACCGGGGTCGAGCCGGTGAAGCAGACGCCAGCGATACGTGGATCGCTGGTTAGCGGGCCGCCCACCGTTGGGCCGTCGCCAGGAAGCAACTGTAGTGCCGCTTCCGGTAGGCCAGCCTCACGCATCAGCTCGACGGCGCGGGCGGCGATTAGTGGTGTCTGCTCGGCGGGCTTGGCGATGACCGCGTTGCCAGCGACTAACGCTGCAGCGATCTGTCCGGTGGTGATGGCCAGGGGAAAGTTCCACGGGCTGATGCAGACGAAGATGCCGCGGGCGCTGCCGGGCTCTTCCGCTTCCAGCCGCTCGCCCTCGTTGGCGTAATAACGCAGGAAATCCACCGCTTCGCGCACTTCGGCAATACCATCGAACATCATCTTGCCCGCTTCGCGGGTGGCGATCACGGTCAGCTCGGCAATGTGTTCCTCGTAGAGGTCGGCGGTGCGTCGGAGTACCGCGGCGCGTTCGGCTGCCGGGCGCGCCGACCACCCTTTGAAGCCTTGCTCGGCGGCGTCGAGGGCAGTGGCGACCTCTTCCGGGGTGGCTTCATGCACCTTGCCGATCACCCGAGAGCCGTCGGCGGGGGAGACGGCATCGCGCGCCGGGCCCTGGGGAGCGGGGCTGCCCACCAGCATGGGGCCTGCGGTCCAGGTGGCGTCGGCAAATGCTTCGCGGGCATTGAGCAGCGGCAAAATCGAAGCGGGTTCGTTGATGCGGTAGCCCTTGGAATTCTTGCGGTCGGGCTCGAACAGCTCGCTGGGCTGGCGGATCAACGGGCTTGAAACGTCGTTGCCGAGTTGCTTAAACCCTTCAATGGGATCTTTTGAGACCTCGCTGGGCGGAATCGAGCTATCCACCACCTGGTTGACGAACGAGGAGTTTGCGCCGTTCTCCAGCAGGCGGCGTACCAGATAGGCCAGCAGGTCGCGGTGCGCGCCGACCGGGGCGTAGATGCGACAGTGCGTGCCCTCTGACTCTTTAACGATGTGGTGCAGCGATTCGCCCATGCCATGCAGGCGCTGGAACTCGTAGCTGTCCTTATCGTCGCCCGCCATTTCTACAACGGCGGCGCAGGTGTGGGCGTTGTGGGTCGCGAACTGCGGGTAGATGCGGTCGCGTCGGTCGAGAAGCATTTGCGCGCAGGCCATGTAGCTGACATCGGTGTTGACCTTGCGGGTGAAGACCGGGAAGGTCTTGACCCCCATCTCCTGGGAGAGCTTGATCTCGGTATCCCAGTAGGCGCCCTTAACCAGCCGCACCATGATTTTGCGGTCAAACCGCTCGGCCAGCTCGTAGAGTGTCTCGATCATCGGCGCGGCGCGGCGCCCGTAGGCTTGCACGACGACCCCAAAGCCGTCCCATCCGTCCAGGCTGGGGTCGGCCATTAGGGCCTCGATCACGTCGAGGGAGAGATCCAACCGATCCTGCTCTTCGGCGTCGATATTGAAACCGATATTGGCCTTGGCCGCCTGCTGCACCAACTCCTTGGCGCGTGGCACTAGCTCTGTCATCACCGTGTCACGGTGTGTGTACTCATAACGCGGATGTAGCGCCGAGAGCTTCACCGAAATGCCGGGGCTACCGCGTACATCGCCCTTGGCCTGCTCGGCGATGGCGGAGATCGCCTTGGCATAAGCCTGGTGATAGCGGACGGCATCTTCATCGGTGCGCGCTGCTTCGCCTAGCATGTCGTAGGAGTAGGTATAGCCCTGTTTCTCCAGTTCGCGGGCATTCTTCATGCCTTCTTCGATGGTCTGGCCAAGCACGAACTGGCGGCCGAGAATCTTCATCGACTGGCCAACCGCCTTGCGTACCACCGGCTCGCCCATCCGGCGCACCAGGCCGCGCAGCGCTCGGGTCGGGCCCTTGGGGTCTTCTTCCAGCACCTTACCGGTCAGCAGCAGTGCCCAGGTAGAGGCATTGACCATTGATGACGAGGACTTACCCAGGTGGGCGCCCCAGTCGGAGGGCTCGATCTTGTCGTGGATCAGGTCGTCGATGGTTTCTGCATCGGGCACGCGCAGTAGCGCTTCTGCCAGACACATCAGGCCAACGCCCTCAGTGGTCGAGAGCCCGTACTCGGCAAGGAACGCCTCCATCATCGAGGGCGACCTTTCCTTGCGCACACGCTCCACGTAGTTGGCGCCAACGGCGGCGACCTTCTTGCGGTCATCCTCCGACAGCTTGATACGCTCGACCAGCCCGTGCAGCACATCTGCCTCGTTGGCGTCGTAGTTGGTGCGAATGCGTGAGCGTAGATCACTCACGTCGCTATGCAGATGGTCGTTCATACAGGGTCTCTCCTTGCTAGCCGACACTAAGGCGTTGCTGCGTCGGTTAGGGTGTAGTCATACTTTTTGCAGTCAACACAAAATAACTAACCTAAAGAGGGCTCCCGCGGGAGCCCTCTTGATACGCTCAATGTGGCTGAGCGCTTACTTGCGTTCGATATGCTGATATTCACCGGCATCGTCAGTCGCATTGCTGACTACGATGATGGCGATGAAGGACGCGATGAAGCCAGGAATAATCTCGTACACGCCAGGACCACCCAGGAATTCACCGTTCCAGCCCAGTGAGATCCAGATCATAACGGTGAGAGCACCCACGACCATGCCTGCGATGGCGCCATTGCCATTGGTGCGTGACCACATCAACGACAAGATAATCAACGGGCCAAACGCGGCGCCGAAGCCTGCCCAAGCGTTACTGACCAGCCCCAGAACCTGGGAGTTTTCGTCAGAGGCAATAACCGCTGCCACAATGCCCACAAGTACTACACAGACACGGCCTACGGCGACACACTGCGCTTCCGTTGCGTTCTTGTGCAGGAACAGGCGATAGAAGTCTTCGGTTAGTGACGAAGAGGCCACCAGAAGCTGGCTTGAAACGGTGCTCATAACCGCTGCAAGCAGTGCCGCATAGAGGAAGCCGGTAATCAGCGGATGGAACAGTAGATCTGCCAGGATGATAAAGATCGTTTCCGGATCTTGGACATCAATACCGTTGCGGATCGCATAGGCCCGGCCGAAGATGCCCAAAGAAACGGCACCAATCAGCGAGATAAGCATCCAGCCCATGCCAATGTTGCGGGCAATGGGCACATCCTTGAGTGTACGGATCGCCATGAAGCGCACAATGATGTGCGGCTGGCCGAAATAACCCAGGCCCCAGGTCACAGCCGACAGCCACCCGATGAAGGTCAGCCCCGACGTCCAGGAAAGCAGGGTGGGATCGACTTCATTCAGGGTCTGTGTTGCCTGCGATAAGCCGCCGCCACCTTCGCCAAACAGCACCACCGCTGGCATGATCACCAACGCTAGCATCATGATGCAGCCTTGCACGAAGTCCGTCATGCTCACTGCCAGGAAGCCGCCGACAACCGTATAAATAAGCACCACGCCCAGGGTGATCATGACCCCCATGGCGTAGTTGCTCATATCGCCGAAGTTGTAAATGCCAGTAAACGCGCTTTCAAACAGCTTGCCGCCTGCCACTAGGCCTGACGCGGTATAGACTGCGAAAAAGATCACGATGACGACAGCGGAGACTGTCCGCAGTGACATTGACCGCGTTGGGAAGCGGTTTGCCAGGAAAGCCGGAATGGTGATCGCGTTGCCGTAGTGAACCGTCTGTTCACGTAGACGAGGGGCGACTAGAATCCAGTTGAATAACGCCCCCACGAGCAAACCAATACCGATCCACGCCGAGCCTAAACCCGAGACGAACATTGCACCGGGCAAGCCCAGCAGCAACCAGCCGCTCATATCTGACGCACCGGCCGACAGGGCCGCTACTTTTGGGCTGAGGGTACGACCACCCAGCATGTAATCTTCAGAGGAAGAGGTGGATTTGCGCATCGCATAAATACCGATGGCAACCATTAGCGCAAAGTACGCAATGAGACTGATCCAAACACCTATAGCCATGTAACTTCTCCAATTATTCAGGACGGAGCTAGCTCCGACAGGTTAGTGCGCATACCGAGAAGAGTACGGTAGTGGCGCAGTCTTGTTGTTGTTAGCCCCTTTTCATATCCATGTTATTGGCCCTGGTGAGCCCGCTATAGATGAAGACAGAAAGGTCTGTGGTGCCTTTGTATGTAACGATCCCTATATTATTTTCGACCATGAGATAGTTTCCTGTTCAGGAGTTCAGGTTAGTGATGTTGATGAGTAGCTCACTCATCGCCTAGCGCCAACAGCGACGCATTCCCGCCTAAGGCGGCGGTGTTATTCGTAATCGTTTTCTCGGTGACAAAGCGCTGCAGATAGTGAGGGCCACCGGCTTTTGGGCCAGTGCCTGAAAGGCCTTGACCACCAAACGGCTGCACGCCCACCACGGCACCGATGATATTACGGTTGATGTACACGTTACCCACGCGCATTTTTTGGGCGACTTCAGCGGCAAACGATTCGTTGCGGCTGTGCACGCCAAACGTCAGGCCGTAGTTGCGACCGTTGATGTCGTTGATGACCTTATCAAGCTGGCTAGATTTGTAGCGCACGATATGCAGGACTGGCCCGAACTGCTCGCGGGTCAGCGCATCGATGCTGTCGATAGTGAAAGCGACGGGGGCTACGAAAGTACCCTCCTGGGTATGCTCAGCGGCCATTGGCGTTTCAGCGACAAGGCGATTTTCAGCCTTAAGTTTTTCGATATGCTCCAGCAGGCCTTTGCGGGCGTCTTCGTCGATGACAGGACCAACATCGGTTCCCAGTTCGCGGGGGTCGCCAATGTGTAGCTCGTTCATGGCGCCTTTGAGAATCTCGATCACTCGGTCGGCAACATCGTCTTGCAGATACAGTACGCGCAGTGCCGAACAGCGCTGGCCGGCGCTCTGGAAGGCTGACTGAACCACATCCACCACGACCTGCTCGGGCAGGGCAGTGGAGTCGACAATCATGGCGTTCATGCCGCCGGTTTCGGCGATTAACGTGGGCAGCGGGGCGTTCTCCCTTGCCGCCAGGGCGCGGTTGATAATTTGTGCGGTGTCAGTGCCACCCGTAAAGACCACGCCGGTAATCCGCGAGTCGGAGGTCAACACGCTGCCTACCGTCGGGCCATCGCCGGGCAGTAGCTGAACCACATCCCGGGGCATACCGGCTTCGTAGAGCAGCTCTATGACCCGGTGGGCAATAATGGAGGTCTGCTCCGCCGGTTTGGCCAGTACGGTGTTACCCGCCACTGCCGCGGCCACTACCTGGCCACAGAAAATTGCCACTGGAAAGTTCCAGGGGCTAATCGCCGCGAATACGCCTTTGCCGCCCATCATCAAGCGGTTGGATTCGCCGGTGGGGCCGGGCAGCACAATCGCTTCGCCAAAGTCCTCTTCTGCGCGCATGGCATAGAAGCGGCAGAAGTCGACGGCTTCTCTGATCTCATCGACGCCATCGGTCAGTAATTTGCCGCCTTCCCGGGAGCAGAGCGCCATCAATTCCGCCATATGCTCTTCCATCAAATCGCCCAGGCGACGCACGATAGCGGCGCGTTCGGCCACGGGCGTGGCATCCCAGCGTGGGAAGGCGGCCCAGGCAGCATCCAGGGCCTGGGTTGCCTGCTCTTTGCTGGTCCACTGCACGTTGCCCACGGTTTTGCGGCGGTCATAAGGGCTGGTGACGTTATGGGTGTTAGCGGCGTCGTCGGCGACTTCAAAGGCCAGCAGCGGCTTGGCCGGGTACTGCTTGTCCATAAACGCGGCCATCTTCTCCATCAGCGGGTAGTAGTGGCTGCGAATGTTCAGGTTGACCCCGCGAGAGTTGCGTCGTTTAGGGCCGTAAATATCCTTGGGCAGTGGAATGTTCGCATTGGCCAGGTTTTTCTGCTGGCGCAGGGTCTCAATCGGGTGCTGACACAGTGACTTGACCGGTACATCCGGGTCGACCAACTGGTGAACAAACGATGAGTTGGCACCGTTCTCAAGCAGGCGACGAACCAGGTAGGGCAGTAGGTCTTTATGTGCTCCCACCGGGGCATAAATGCGGCAGTAGGTGCCTTTCGGTGCGCGCTCAAGCGCGGCGTCATAAAGGGCTTCACCCATGCCGTGTAGGCGTTGAAATTCGAACGGACGGCTGTCGCGGTTGGCGAACTCCAGAATCGTCGTCACCGTGTGAGCGTTGTGGGTCGCGAACTGCGGGAAAATACGCCCACGGGTATCGTTAGAAAGCAGGAACTGTGCACAGGCGAGGTAGGCAACATCGGTGCCCGCTTTACGGGTAAACACTGGGTAGCCGTCAACCCCGAGCTGCTGGGACTCTTTGATTTCAGTATCCCAATAGGCGCCTTTGACCAAGCGTAGCGGAATCTCATCCCCCTGCTGGTCGGCCAAACGATTGATGTAGTGCAGCACCGGCAGGGCGCGCTTGGAGTAAGCCTGGACGACCAAGCCAAAGTGCCCCCAGCCTTTGGCGGCTGCGCTTTCGTAAACCGCGCGGAAGACCTCTAGGGAAATCTCAAGGCGATCAACCTCTTCAGCGTCAATCGTAACGGCCACATCCAGCTCGCGCGCCTTGCTCACTAGCTTGATAACGGTGTCGACCAGCTCGGCTAGCACCTGCTCGCGGCGGCCAAACTCATAACGGGGGTGGAGCGCAGAGAGCTTGATGGAGACCGACGGCGCCGGGGTCTTATCGCTTAAGGTTTTGCAGGTTTTTCCCACTTGTTCGATCGCGCGTGCGTAGTCGTCAAAATAGCGCTGCGCGTCGTCCTGGGTGCGCGCAGCTTCACCCAGCATATCGTAAGAGTAGGTGTAGCCTTTATTGAACAGTGGCTTGGAGCGCTTGAGGGCTTCATTGATATCGCGGCCCAGCACAAACTGCTTGCCCATGATCTTCATCGCTTCGTACATGGCGCGGCGAATAACCGGCTCGCCCATGCGATTGACCATGCGATTAATAAAGCTGGCGGGCTGACCCTCCTTAGGGTGATCCATTTTCAGCACACGTCCAGTCATCAATAAGCCCCAGGTAGAGGCATTGACCATCCAGGATTCGCTCTTACCTAGGTGAGACTGCCAATCGGCGGGGCCGAGTTTGTCCTCGATCAAGGCGTCGGCGGTGGCTTTATCGGGGATGCGCAGCATAGCTTCCGCAAGGCACATCAGCATCAGGCCTTCATGGGTATCCAGGCTGTACTGCTGTAACAGTTCGTCGATGGTATCGACAGCCGTGTCCATCTTACGGACGTCCTCAACCAGCGCAGCGGTATTGGCTTCAATGCGGGCGAAATCTTCGCGGTTGGCATTCAGCACCTCGATCAGTTCACTGACGTAACTATTTTCGTCCACTAGGTAGTGGTCGCTAACGCGCGCCATGAGGGTGTCGAGATCGGTTTGCCAGATGGCAGGGTCACGCATGTGGTTGGCATTGAGCATTGAAGCCCCCGAAAGTCTGAACAGAACAAATGGGTAACAGGGCATTTCGCCCAAGCAAATAAGCGAATGTAGAGTGCAGCTACCTTTGGTGTATGTTGATTTCAGGGCAAAACGTGTCAATTCCGCGGCAAGAGTAGCCTTTATACGACTTTAGTAGAGTTTTTACTGGCCTGCTACTGACCCTAAAGCAGCGTTTGATGGGTTAATCGAGATCGGTGGTACATCTGTCTGGCGTAATTTCCGCGGCGATAATCCGTAACTGCGGCGAAATGCATGAGAGAGCGCGCTTTGGTTGGCAAAGCCGGTTTGAATCGCAATATCGGTGAGGGGCAAGCGGCTTTGCAGGATCAGTTGACGGGCCGCATGTAGACGTTGGCGCTTGACGTACTGCCAGGGCGAAAGCCCCGTTTGAGCGCGGAAGCAGTCGGAAAAATGCGCTTCGCTTAGACAAGCTAGCCGCGCTAAATCGGCGACGCGCAGGTCTTCGGCGAGATGTTGACGAATAAAGCGGTTAATACGCGTCAAATCCAAGCGCTGCTGCGTACTGTTGGCGGTAGTACCTAGGCGCGCTTTTAGTGAACCCAAAAGCGTGGCGGCTAAACGGTCTTGCTGAAAGGAGTTTGTCGATGTATCCAACCCTTGAGCAAGTTCGCTCTGCATAAACGCTAGGTAGTGGCGTAGTGCGTTATCCAGGCCAAAAAAGCGTGGGGCATCGAATAGTGCTACCAGTTCGCGGTTCTCACCGGTTAGCGCAGGGGCGTCTTCGGGAAGATCGAAAATTAACTGCCGGTTATGGCCGTAACCTGAGTAGTAGTGCTCGTGGTTAGCGGGCACGATACAGCCCGAGAATGCATTTACTCGCCCACCCAAGCCTTCAATTTCAAATTCTGAAGAGCCGCATAGCGTAATCACAATCTGATGAAAATCATGTGTGTGGTGATGTGTAGCGCTAGCTAGCGGTATTTGTCGAATGGTACTGGGCATGCAGTTCTCCTGAATTGCATTAGGTCTCCTGAACCGCAATACGCCTTCAAAACACAACAGCTACTGCTGGCGAAGGGCAGTGTGGGCGGATAAATGGTCGCGAAGGGCCTGAAGCTCTGCCTGTCCCTCTTGATTGAGCAACGGCTTGCCCTGGGCAACCATCCAACGGCGGCCGTGCTGTTCCATCAGGTGTGCGGCACGGCGTCTGATGCCGTCCAAGTACTCGTTGTGCCGAATAGGGTAACCGATTATCGCGTTCCACTCGGTTTCGCTCACTTGGCTGCTGAGCGCTTTATCAAACAGCGCCAGTAAATCTTTGGGCTCCGTGCGGTAGCGTGGAGTGCTTGACGTCATCAGCACCAGCATTACCGCACCAATCACGAGTAAGCAGACTCCAAACACTAATAAATACAGCGCCATTCGCTCTGCTCCTGGGCGTCGTCCGTTAATAAATAGCTACGTTATTATACGCTTGGCGCCGCTAGGGTCGAAAATTTTACTTTTTTGCGAACTTTTACTTCATAGCGTGTCTGAGTATGTACAGGCAGCATCACGATAGCAGTCGCTAAAGTTGTTGTCCTGGCTCTTTGTTTTGATCCCTTGCTTCCGCTACTTCTTGAGTAGCGGCTTTTTTTTGTCTAAAGCTCAACTGTTCTTCGACACCTGATTTGAAACCGTTAAGCACTCTGCTAGTGGCGACGTATAGCCAGCAGCGCTACCAGGATATCACGTCGTGTCACAATTCCTATTAGACGCTGCTGTTCCACTACTGGGTAGACTTTGGGTTTAGGGCCTAGCATCTCCTGGGCTAGGTCGGTAATGCTTTTATTGGGAGAGACGCTGAGCACTTCGTGGCGCATCATCTCTTTCACCAGGGGCGCTTCATCGTCATGATAAATGCTGTCCAGCACACGTCCCATGACATCCTGCTCCGAAATAAAGCCGATTAAACGATCACTCTCATCCACAACCGGTGCGCCAGGCAGGCGATGCAGTGCCAGCCCCTTGGCCAAGGTTGTTATCGAGGCGTTGGGTGAAACGCGGTAGCAATCACGGGACATGATATCGCGGACGATGCTAGGGGTTGCTCTATTCATGGTGGGCGCTCCTCGCTCATCGTATTCAGCGCTATGGCAAATCGGGTATCGCAAATTATGCGAACTGATAAGTCGTCGCTAAGTGCTAAAGTAGCTTCAACACTTTCACTGTAGGCGATTTAAGCCGCTGTGTTCTAACTGCAAGCCGTGTTTTTTCAACGCTATAAGTACTGAATTTTCTAAGCTGTTAATTTTCTAACTGCTCAAATGACCTGCAAGTTAACGAAATAAGGAGCTACTCATGGATGCACGTGAGTACTTAAACCGCAAAGGGGTAGGGCTCGACCGCGACCCTGACCGGCCAAATACCTTGGAAGAGAAGGCCTGGGAGCGTGCGCGGGGTTCCGGTCACCAGCGGCCAAAATCGGGGACGCCTCACGACTGGGAGGATTGGGAGCGTTATCACGATGACCTGGCAGAAGGGGCTGAAACCCTAGAGCAAAAAATTGATAAAGAAGCCCACCGACTTGCCCAGGAGCGGGCAGCTAAGGCCGCGGCTGAACCAGCCTCCAGCTCAGTGGAGCACTTCACTCCGACGCCTGAAGCCGCGTCTGCCAAAGCCACGCCGCCTAAAGCGACGCCCTTAGAGCAAGCGGAACAAACTGTCCCGGAGCCTGGAGCGTTAAAATTCGCCTACTATGCTCTTGCGTTACTATTGCCGCCGCTGGCGGTAGGGCTAACTGATGGTGGTCGTAAGCGAGTAGGGGTAGCTGTGTTGCTAACCCTAGCGGGCTGGCTGCCCGGTGTCGTGTATGCTTTTTGGTGGTTGCAGCAGCGTTAACTAAAGACCCTTGCAGACGTTAACTACTTGGCAGCCTGATCTAGGTGCGTATAATCCCGGTAAACTAATTTACAAGTCGGGGTTTACGATGGGTTATTTGATAGGCGTCACGGCGCTATGGGCGTTCTCATTTTCGCTGATAGGCGTCTACTTGGCGGGCCAGGTCGACAGCTACTTTGCAGTACTTTTGCGGGTAACGCTTGCTACCCTGGTCTTCCTGCCTTTTTTAAGACCCAGCCTTCTGCGGGGTAAGCACCGGCTGGCGCTTATGGGCTTAGGTGCTATACAGCTGGGAGTAATGTACACCTTCTTCTATCAATCCTTTCTGCTGCTGTCGGTACCTGAAGTGCTGCTGTTTACTATCTTCACGCCTATTTATATCGCGCTACTGGATGATCTGCTGTTTGGGCGTTTTACGCCGATTTATATCGTGACTGCACTGCTCGCCGTCGTTGGGGCGGGGGTGATTCGCTATGACGGCGTTGATAGCGGTTTCTGGGCAGGCTTTTTAGTTGTGCAGGGGGCCAACCTCTGTTTCGCGCTTGGTCAGGTAGGCTATCGCCGTTTAGCCGCTGATTTGCCACCTACCCTGGCGTGGCACAACGTGTTTGGTTGGTTCTTTATTGGCGCGATGGTCGTGGCCCTGCCTGCTTATTTACTCTTTGGTAACAGCGCAGCACTGCCTACCACGTCACTACAGTGGGGCGTGCTCGCATGGTTGGGGCTAGTGGCTTCTGGCGTGGGCTATTTTGCCTGGAACCAGGGCGCCACCAAAGTAGATGCAGGCACTTTAGCGATTATGAATAATGCGCTGGTGCCGGCGGGGCTAATCGTCAATCTAGTGATTTGGAACCGCGATGCGGATATTCCGCGTTTGCTGTTGGGGGCACTTATCATGGCCGCCTCCCTATGGCTCAATCACTGGTGGTGCCAGCGTCGTCAGGTAGCCGTTAGCTAAGCCTATTTGCCCGATAGCTGAGGTGTCCCCATAATGGCGACTTATGTTAGCGAGAGTCGGCCCATGAGCAACACCTTATCAGCAGACGCTAAGTCAGCGCCCTCCAGCGATCCATCAAGCAGAACCTTTAAAACTATTGGGCTGATTGGTCGGCTGGGGAGTGACAAAGTGGTCGACTCCCTTCAGCGGTTGGTAACCTACCTAGTCGCCCATGACTACTCGGTATTAGTGGAAGATCGCACCGCTACTGTCATACCGCACCATGGTCAGCCGGAAGCCAGCCGCCGCATGCTGGGCGAGCTGTGTGACTTGGTGATTGTGGTAGGGGGCGATGGCAGTCTATTGGGCGCGGCGCGTGCGCTATGCCGCAGCGGTACGCTGATTTTAGGCGTTAATCGGGGCCGCTTGGGGTTTCTTACCGATATCTCCCCAGATGAGTTGGAAACCCGCGTCAGTGAAGTGCTGGCGGGGGAGTTTGAGGTTGAACAGCGTTTTTTGCTCGATACTGTGCTCTACCGTAATGGCGTTGCCGTAGGTAATGGCGATGCCTTGAACGAAGTCGTGCTGCACCCCGGTAAAGCGGTGCGCATGATAGAGTTTGAGCTGTTTATCGATGGTCAGTTTGTGTATAGCCAGCGCAGCGATGGCTTGATCGTTGCCACTCCCACCGGTTCTACGGCCTATGCGCTCTCTGGCGGCGGGCCGATCATGCACCCCAAACTGGATGTTGTGACGCTGGTGCCGATGTTCCCGCATACGCTGTCGAGTCGCCCCATTGTGATCGATGCCGCTAGTGAAATACGTATTCACATTGGCGAAACCAACCAGTCCTACCCGCATATCAGCTGCGATGGACAAACTCGCGCGGTAGCCAAGCCCAACGATGTGCTGGTGATTACCCGCAAGCCTGAGCGTATCCAGCTGGTGCACCCCATCGGGCATAATTTTTACGAAGTGCTGCGCAGCAAATTAGGCTGGAGCCATCGGTTGGGGGATTGAGTATGGAGGGATACGACCTCATTGGCGATGTCCACGGCTGCGGTGCTACGCTGGCCTCACTACTGGAAAAATTGGGTTACCACCAGCGCAACGGCGTCTATCGCCACCCGCGTCGCAAAGTGATTTTCCTCGGTGATTTGATTGATCGTGGCCCGAGAATTCGCCTGGCAGTGACCATTGCCCGGCGAATGGTCGAGCAGGGCGAAGCGTATATCGTCATGGGTAATCACGAGTATAACGCCCTGGCGTATACCCATCCTGGGCCTGCAGGTAGCCACAAACGCTGGTTGCGCGAACATACGCCGCGGCATAATCGTATTATTCAGGACACCCTAGAGCAGTATCGCGACTACACCAACGAGTGGGAAGACACCCTGGCGTGGTTTAAAACCATCCCTTTGTGCTTGGAAATCGATGGTATCCGCGTGGTGCATGCCTGCTGGGATGAGGCGCTGATTGAAGAGCTGAAACAGCGCCGCCCTGATTACTGCATGGACACACAGTTTCTGATTGAGTCCACCAACTCCAAAACCCAGGCGTTTCGAATTTTAGACCGCCTCACCCGGGGCCCTCATGTCTCACTACCCAAAGGTATTGCGATACACTCTGGCGATGGCTTTACAAGACAAAGCTTTCGCGCCCACTTTTGGGCCCAGGCACCTCAGCAGTGGGGTGATGTCGTCTTTCAACCGGATAACTTGCCCGGCGACCTTGAAACGCGCGCATTGACCCACGAAGAGCGCCAGAAACTTAGCTACTACGGGCCAGAGCAGCCGCCGCTGTTTATCGGCCACTACTGGTGTGAAGGCATACCGGCACTGCCGACACATAATATTGCCTGCCTAGATTACAGTGCCGTGAAATATGGGCGTTTAGTGGCTTATCGCTGGAGTGGTGAGAGAGTATTAAATGCCGACCATTTTGTGTGGATTAAGGTACCAAAAGAGGAAAGGGCGCTGCCCAAACCCTGGGAAATCGACTTTGATTAACAGTTGTTTCATTTTATTACATAAAATTACATATTTTTTTCAAAACGGCTGAACTAACCCTGCCGCCGGCCATCTGAGTAAGTGTTCCCTTGAATGATCCCTTGCTTTTATTCTCCGGCGGTTCCCACCGCCGGTTTTTTTTGCCTGTTTGTTGGCAACCGTGTGGTTCATTCAGTAGTTGTCTTCAATAGCTACCCGCTGCGGTCAGCATGCCGCAAGCGCTTTGATTAGAGGGATGTCATGCATCCAGTGATGCTTCTGCCCGATCACGCGGATACCAGTGAACTTCGCCAAGCACTCTGGCGCCACCGCATTGGTCACCGCATTACCGATGAAGCGGACGGCCAACTGCTATGGATAGCCGACCCACGCCAGCTTGGCGAACTTAAAGCACTGCTAGAGCGCTGGCAGCGGGGCGAACCCCTGGTGCTTCATCAGGCTGCTCAGCGCCCGCGCACCATGACCAACTTCTTGGCATCGTTAAAGCAAGTGCCGGTAACGGCGCTGATGATTGTCATTAGTCTGGTGGTATTTGCCCTGATTGGTGTTTTTGGTGACCAGTTGATTGTCACTCTAACCATCGTGCCGATAGGTATTTCAGGGGGTGAGCTGGTCTTCGGTAATCTGTCTCAAACGCTTACGTCAGGACAAGTATGGCGCTTTTTATCGCCTGCTTTTCTGCACTTTGGCTGGATGCATTTAATATTTAACCTGATGTGGGTGTGGTACTTCGGACGTCAGATTGAAGCACTCCAAGGCAGCCGTACCATGTTACTGCTGCTGATTGTGGCGGGCGTTGGCGCGAATGTGGCGCAGTACGCGACCGGCACCGTGCTATTCGGCGGCATGTCCGGGGTGGTATATGCCTTACTGGCTCACGTGTGGTTGATGTCACGCCGGGTTCCCAAAAGTGGTTTCTTTGTACCGCAAATGCTGGTGGTCTTTATGCTCGGCTGGATGGTGTTCACCATGACTGATATGGCGGGCAGCGTTGGTTTTGGCAATGTCGCTAATGAAGCACATTTGGGCGGTCTACTCGTGGGGCTTGTCACAGGCTGGTATTATTCATCCCGCCGTTTGAAAAACCGTTAAGAGGCCTGCAATGAGCGAAATGACGTTCGAAAAAATGATCAACCAGATGACCCCAGCGATTTATGAAAGCCTTAAACAGGCGGTATCGCTGCGCAAATGGCCCGACGGTCGCCGCTTAACGCCGGAACAGACCGAACTCTGCTTGGAAGCCGTCATGCGCTTTGAGGTGGAGAACAACGTGCCGGAAGAGAGTCGCGTAGGGTATTTAGAGCAGCGTACCTGCGGTGCAGCGGCTAGCGGTGCTGGCGTAACGCCTGAAATGGCGGGTTTGGCACGGGATGCCACGCGTGATTGAAGCGGCAGTACCGGGCTTTTCAGTACAGGGCTGTTTAAGCAAAATGGCGGCAGCGCTACCTGGCCGCCAAGACCAACCGGTGGTTTACCACTTACGCGCGGGTGAGCACCGTGTTCCGCTTAACGAGCGTATTGGCGAGCCGCTTAGTTTGCGGTGGACGGGAGCAATTGCCTGTACCCACTGCGGGCGAGCAACCAAGAAGAGCTTTGCCCAAGGCCACTGTTACCCCTGCTTCAAGCGGCTAGCCCAGTGCGATACCTGCATTATGAAGCCGGAAACCTGCCACTTTTTCCAAGGCACTTGCCGTGAGCCGGAGTGGGGCGAGCGGCACTGCTTCCAGCCCCATATCGTCTATTTGGCTAACTCGTCGGGGCTTAAAGTCGGCATCACTCGCAAAACCCAAATGCCTACCCGCTGGCTGGATCAAGGCGCGATCCAGGCGCTGCCGATTCTTGAAGTGGATACTCGTCAGCAGTCCGGTTTTGTCGAAATGCTGTTTAAAGAGCAGGTGGCCGACCGCACCAATTGGCGTGCGATGCTCAAGGGCGACGTCGAAACCATGGATTTAAGTGCCGAGCGTGACCGTTTGCTAACCCTGCTAGCCGATGGGTTGCACCAACTGCGCGAAACCCATGGTGCGGACGCCATTCGCTTGTTGGAACAGCCAGCGCAACATTTTCACTACCCCGTCAGCGTTTTTCCCAAAAAAGTGGTGTCGCATAACTTTGATAAACAGCCGCTGGTAGAAGGCGTGCTGCAAGGCGTCAAAGGGCAGTATTTGATCCTTGATAGTGGGGTCATTAATATCCGCAAATTCACTGGTTATGAGATCCAGGTAAGTTGAACGGCTAGCCATAAAGGGGTGCTTTGACTAAGGTTAGGGGTGATCTGCCCCCGCCTTACGCAACGCAAGGAAGCCCCGATGCCTTGGCTTAAACTGCTTCACATTGCCGCGCTAGTGATCTGGTGCGGCTCACTGCTTTATCTGCCCGCCTTGCTTAGCCAAGCACTGCAGCTTCGCAAAGACGCGGGCTTCGCTCAGGGCACACCGCCCATGCCGCGGTTTTTTTATAACTCAGTCGCTACCCCGGCCGCTTTAGTGGCTATTGCCTCGGGCACGCTGCTATTTCTCATCCATGGTGTGTTGGGCGGCTGGCTGATCTTAAAGCTGGGTGCCGTAGTGGCCATGGTCGCCGCTCATGGCAGCTTTGGCTGGTTAATCTTGCGCCTTGAGATGGGCCACTACCGCTGGGTAAAACCCGCCAACTGGACGGCGCTATGTGTTGCGTTAGCGGGCATTATAGGTGTGCTGGGGCTTGTGTTAGCTAAGCCACTGGATTGGAGCTAACGCCGTGTCTTTTAACAGCTTAGTTTTAATCCTCAACGTCGACCCCCACGGCGTGCTCATACACCAACTGCCCACCCAGCCAGCCTGCCAAAGCGATCAACGCGGCGGTGAGCAACGATACGGCCAGCCCCCAAGGCAAAATCGCGCTCGGGTCGTTGAAGCGCAGCAGCCAGTTCAGCGACGCCAACGAGAGCATCACCACCGCGACGATAGCGTGGCTCCAGCCGGTAATCAGGCGGCGAATGCGCGGCACAGTGACCAGGTCAATAATGCCTGCCGTGCTGGCAATCCAACCGCCAAATGCGCCGACACCGGCCAGCCACAAGCTGGCGCGCAACCAGAATGGGTCGCCGCTAAGCAGGAAACCGATATCGCTTGCCACCAGCGCCATCAGGGCCGCGACGGGAAAGTGAATCATCACGGGATGAAGCGGATGGCCGGCGAGAGATGCGTGGCTTTTAATCGAGCGCTGGCGAGGCTTTGCCATGATCACTTCCTGTGGGCAGAAAAAGGAATTCAAGGGATGAGGCTGATTATTCAACGCTTAACCAAGCAGCGGGTCAACTCACTTGGCACACCGCTAGCGCTGTTAGTCGGCCTGCTATTAGCCGGTTGCGCGGGGGATAAGTCTATTCTAGACCCGGCAGGCCAAGCCGCGCGAGACGTGGCGATGATTTGGTGGGTAATGCTGAGTTTTGGCACTGTGGTATTGGTGCTGGTGACTGCTTTTTGGCTGTATACCTTCAAGCGCAAGGAGGTTGTACGTACGCCTGCCGAGGAGCGAAAAATAGCGCGTCGCTGGGTTATTGGCGGTGGCATTGTGCTGCCGGTGGCCAGCATTACCGCACTACTGGCCTTTGGTGTGCCCACCGGCCAGCGGCTTTTACCGTTGCCCCTGGCAGAACCGCCGGAGGTAATTGAAGTGATTGGCCACCAGTGGTGGTGGGAAGTGCGCTACCCCGGCGCAGAAGGGGGAGAGGTGGTGACTTCAAATCAGCTCATCATGCCCGCTGGTGAGCCAGTTGATTTTCACGTTACTGGTGCGGACGTTATTCACGCTTTCTGGGTGCCTCGCCTGGGCGGCAAGATCGATATGATCCCAGGGCGAGTGAACAAAATACGCTTGGAAGCGGACGAACCGGCGGTATTTGGTGCTCAGTGCGCAGAGTTCTGCGGCGCCCAACATGCCCAGATGCAACTCTATGTGGAAGCCGTCGGGCGTGACGAGTACGACGCTTGGTTGGCCGCCCGTCAAACGGAAGCATTATCGTCGCTAGCTGCAAACGATCAGCAGCATGAGCCTGCCAGGGAGGCATTTATGACCCATTGCGCGAGCTGCCACCGGGTAGCGGGACTATCCTCTGGGGAGGAGGGGCCGGATCTTTCTGATCTTGGCAGTCGGACTAGCCTAGGGGCAGGGATAATAGCCATGAAGGAGGGCGCAGTTACCCACTGGCTTAAGCACCACCAACGCTTAAAACCGGGCAACAAAATGCCGCCCCACAATGATATTGAGACGGCCACTTTGGCGTCCCTGGGGGCTTGGCTGGAGACGCTAACCCCATGACCACCATTAACCGTGAAGCGACCCCAGAAGGCGATAACATCGCAGGCCCCAACCAGTTGCACAGTGACTTGCACGATATCTGGGGCAATCCGCGTGGCTTAAAAGCCCTCACCATTGTGAATCACACCACTCTCGGCCTGCGCTTTATGGTGACCGGGATGGCGTTCTTCTTGCTCGGCGGGCTGTTAGCCATGCTGGTGCGAACCCAGCTGGCGCTCCCTGATCAAGACTTTATGTCGCCGGATATCTATAGCCAAGTCACCACCATGCATGGCACGGTGATGATGTTTCTGTTCGCCATCCCCATGCTGGAAGGGTTGGCGATTTATATGATTCCCAAGATGATCGGCGCCCGAGATCTGGTCTGCCCACGGCTAACATCCCTGGGTTACTGGTGCTATCTGTTTGGCGGTATCATCCTATCGTTTAGTTTGATTCTGGAGATGGCGCCTAATAGCGGCTGGTTTATGTATACCCCGCTTAGTGGCAGCGAGTATTCACCGGGTTTGGGCTCAGATTTCTGGCTGTTAGGGATCACCTTCGTTGAGATCTCCGCGCTCTCTGCCGGGGTCGAATTGGTGGTCTCGATACTGCGTACACGCACTCAGGGCATGGCGCTGCACAAAATGCCGCTGTTTGCCTGGTATATCCTTGCCATGGCGCTGATGATCGTGGTCGGTTTCCCGCCGCTGATTCTGGGCAGTATTCTACTGGAGCTTGAGCGCGCAGTGGGGATGCCCTTTTTTGAAGTGACCGGTGGCGGTGATCCGATTCTATGGCAGCACCTATTTTGGCTGTTCGGCCATCCCGAGGTTTACATCATTTTCCTGCCTGCGGCGGGCATTGTCTCCACGCTGATACCAGTGTTTGCTGGCCGTCCGATCGTTGGTTACGGCTGGGTGGTCTTCGCCATTACCGTGACAGGCTTTATCAGTTTCGGACTATGGGTTCACCACATGTTTACCGTGGGGATTCCGCAACTGGCTCAAGCATTCTTCTCCGCGGCCAGTATGCTGGTGGCGGTACCTACCGCGATTCAGGTGTTTGTCTGGCTGGCTACGCTATGGCTGGGTAAGCCCAAAATGAAGCTTCCAATGCTATGGATCATGGGCTTCCTGATTATCTTCGTGTGTGGAGGTTTGACTGGAGTAATGCTGGCGCTGGTGCCCTTTAACTGGCAGGTGCACGATACCCACTTTGTGGTGGCGCATATGCACTATGTGTTGGTGGGGGGCATGTTCTTTCCGCTGATTGCCGGACTCTACTACTGGCTGCCGCTGTTTTCAGGGCGAATGCCTTCTGAAACCCTGGGCAAATGGGGCTTTTGGCTCACCTTTTTGGGCTTTAATGGCACTTTCTTGATCATGCACTGGACTGGCCTTTTGGGGATGCCGCGGCGGGTCTACTCTTATGAAACGGGCATGGGCTGGGATATTTTCAACCTGCTGTCATCCATGAGTAGCTTTATTATGTCGGCGGGGATTGCCATGGTGCTGCTGGATTTTGCGCTGCACTTCCGTTTTGGCAAACCCGCTAAGCATAATCCCTGGAACGCGGATACCCTGGAGTGGGCCAACAGTATGCCACCCAGCGCCTATAACTTTGTCAGCCTGCCAAAGATCGATACGCGCCACCCACTATGGGATGACCCGGATCTACCGCGCACCATGGCAGAAGGGCAACATAGCTTGGCGGTGGCTACCCATGGCCGGCGGGAGATGTGGGGCACCGACCCATTAACGGGCAAAGTGCGTGAAATCATTCACCTGCCGGGTAACTCCTGGTGGCCGCTGTTCGCCGCAATGGCATTGGCCGTGGTGTGTTTAAGCCTGCTGACGCGGCTATATCCGCTGGCGGGTATAGCCGTTGTCGTGGCCGGACTATTTCTACTGCGCTGGTCTTGGGAGAATGGTGCGCATCCAAAAGCGGCGCCAGATGCAGAGGTAGCCCCCGGTGATCCACCGCTGCACTCGCGCACCATGGATGGTCCAGGCTTATGGGCCATGTCGATCACGCTGCTGGCCAATGGTTCGTTCTTTCTCTCTTACCTGTTTGGCTGGTTCTATCTATGGACGGTGTCCCCTGAGTGGCGGATGCCTGAGACCTCACCGCTCTCCTTGGTGGGGCTGATCCTTGCCGGGGTGGCGCTAACTGCTGGCGTGGGAATTCTCGAAAAACTGGTGCGCGGTTTGCGCCAGGGTAAGGATGCGGGGCTGGCTGTGGGCATGTATTGCATCAGTGCCCTAGGCTTTGTTCAGGTTGCGATAACGCTTTGGGTGCTGTTGAGTGCAGACTTGGCGGTGACCGAAACCTCCCATGATGCGATCATTATGGTCGGGCTGGCCTATGCGCTGCTACACGGCGGTTTAGGCGCGGTGCTGACCCTGCTTCAGGGCCTGCGGGTAGGTTATGGCTATGTGGGTGCCCATGCGCCTTTCGAGCCTGCCGTGGTTGCCCAGTGGTGGCGCTATAACCTGGTGACGTTCTGGATACTCGTGGGCGCGCTTGCCGTGTTGCCGCGTGTGATAGGGAGCTAAGTTAATGTCCATCACGATGCAGCGGTTACATCTTACCCATCCCTTACATTTCGTCATTGGCTTAACGCTATGGTGTATCTGGTTCGTAGCCGTTTACGGCGGGCACGCAATAGCCTGCTCAGTTGCGCCGCCTGCTCCCGAGCAGGGCGTATTCACCCTGGTAAACGCTATGCTGCTGGTGGTTAGTATCGCGGCGATTGCGTTACTGGCGGTGCTAACAGTGGGTTGTTGCCGCATGGCTAGGCGCCATGAAGGGCGGCTGCGCTTTAATGCCACTGTTTCCGCCGGGCTGTATCTTTTCTCTACCTTAAGCGTTGTGTTTGCTGCAATGCCGATTATTGGTATTCCGCCTTGCCTGTAAGCGATGCGCTTAACAAAGAGGAAGAGCAGCTCTATACCCTCCACGGTATGTGGTGCACCAGCTGTGCCCTGGCCGTGGAGGGCTCGCTTAAGAGGCTCGAAGGCGTGCATGAGGTTAGCGTCCACTACCCAAGTGCAGCCCTCTGCATCAGCGGTACACCCGCCGCTGTCCAGCTCCCAACGCTCGCCCCAAAGGTTAAACGTTTGGGCTATCGGCTTACGGAACTTGAGCCGGTGGCAGATGCCCATGGACGTTTAGAAGAGGAGAGCCGCTACCTGACGCTGAGGTTAATGGTCGGTTCGCTGTTCGGCATGTGGACGATGCTCGCTTCACTATTGATATATGCGGGTGCATTGCCTTCGGAGCGGATTGAACTGGTGGTGGCGTGGGTATCGGGGGCATTCTCCTTACCTGTCGTGCTGTTCGCAGGCGTGCCGTTTTACCGGGCCGGGTGGCGCACGCTGCTCGCCAAGCGCCCCGGCATGGATGTTTTAGTTAGCCTGGGTGTTATCGGCGCGGTGGTGGTCTCGGTTTGGCTACTAGGGCGCGGCTCTAACGAGGTCTATTTCGACACGGCGGTGATGCTTATTGTGCTTTTACTGGTTGGTCGGCTGGTGGAAACGCTGTGCCGTCACCGTGGGCTAAAAGCGCTCGATGCCCTGGCGCTTCCTAATGATGACATAACGGTTTGGCAGAACGAGCGCTGGGGGTCGGTTCCTGTAGATGAAGTGACAAAGGGAACGCGTGTCGAGCTAGCGCCCGGTGAGTTGATAGCCCTTGATGGGATCCTGGAAGCCCCAGGTTGGATCGATACTGCCTCGCTTACTGGCGAAAGCCTGCCTCGCTACTTTAATGCAGGACAGAAGGTCTACGCGGGCTGCCGCTACCTGGGGACAACGCCGCTGGTAATGCAGGTGAGTGCTGGGGTAGGCAAGCGGCGACTGGATCGGCTGTGTGACGAAATGCGCCGCTATCAGGCCAAAAAAGGCGAATTGCAGAAACTCGCTGACCGTTTTGCCGCATGGCTAAGCCCACTAGCGCTAGTGCTAGCGATGCTAACGCTGCCCACTGCGCTGCTACTTGGGTTGGGCTGGGAGGATGCCTTTGTGCGCGCACTGTCGGTGTTAGTGGTTGCTTGCCCCTGTGCCGTGGGGCTTGCAGTGCCGCTGGCAAGTCTTGCCGGTAGTGGCCAGGCCATGCAGCAGGGTGTTGCGCTACGCGACCCGGCAGCGCTCGAAACCTTGGCTCACATTCGCTCGGTAGCGCTGGATAAAACCGGCACCTTAACCACTGGCAGCCACTCGGTGCTGCACTGGCAGGCCCGGGAGGGCATTGATAAGCACACTTTGCAGCGCAAGCTCAGAGCCGCTGTTGCTGGCAGCGAACACCCCTTGGCACAAGCGTTAGCGTGCTGGTCGGGCAGCCAACATGATCAACATCACGAGCAATGCGTGGACGTAAACGAAGCGCCTGGGGAAGGGCGCCATGTGCGCTTGAGCAACGGTGAATGGCTGATGGTAGGCAGCGCCGGTTGGCTTTCTCGCCATCAGATAGCGCTGCCAGACCACGAGGAGGACACAGCGCTGGCCTTTGCTACTCAAGTGATGGTAGCTGATGGTGCAGGCTGGCTAGTCACGCTCTATCTTACTGATCAGCCAGTGGAAAATGCTGAAAAAAGCGTGAAACACCTGCTAGATGCAGGGTATGTGGTGGCAATGATCAGCGGTGATCGGCAGGGGGCGGTTAGTTGGTTAGGTGAACGGGTGGGGCTTGGAAGAGAAGCTTGCTATGCCCAGCGCTCGCCTGAAGCCAAAGCGCGGCTTTTGCAGGGGTTGCCATCGCCAACGCTCTACGTGGGTGATGGCTTAAACGATACCTTGAGCCTAGCCGCGGCAGATGTTGGCATCGCTCCATTAAATGCCAGCGAAGCCGCCCGCGAAGGGGCTTCCGCACAGCTAATGACGCCGGGGATGGGTGGGGTAGTCAAACTGCTTAGTATTGCTAAACGTACGCGACGCATCATGGTTCAGAATCTGTTCTTTTCAGCGCTCTACAATACCTTGGCACTCTGGCTGGTGGTGCTGATGGCGATCCCCCCGCTAGTAGCGGTACTCGCCATGGCGGCAAGTTCGCTGACGGTTACCCTCAACGCTGCACGACTGGCCTGGGCAGAACCGGATGAAAATGACACTAACTAGCATAGCCAAGCGCCTGTTTTAGCCGCTCAGCGTGTGTGGCCACCCAACGTGGATCTATCGCCCCCCAATCACGTATCTGGTAGCGGCCGATGTTGTGACGCTCGCCCTCATCTTTCGTAAATACGCACTCGATATCCAGCTCGGCAAGAGATGCAATCGTATCCTGTGCGGTGCGCCGGGGCATACCGGTGGCCTCGATCAACGTCGGCACACTGGCGACACCTTGTTCGATCAAATGGGCGACGTATAAGCGGCGGTAAAAACTCGATTTGGTTTTGCTTAGAGCAGGCATTCGGCTTCCTTTGCAGCTGATTTATGCGCGTGCTGCTTAGCTTAAATGAATAAATCCTGCTGCGCTCGTGGTGGGCGAAAATCCCGGGTGTTCAAGCCCTGCTCGGTGCGATCCTGCATGTTCCACTGACGGCTGGCGCGGGCAAAGCGTTGTGCAATTAAATCGGCAAATACCCCTTCACCGCGAAAGCGCTTACCAAACTTGGCATCGTACGCTTTACCGCCACGGCACTGACGCATTAGGCTCATCACTTTTGCGGCGCGCTCAGGGTAGTGCGCTTCTAACCACGCTTCAAACAGCGGTGCCACTTCATAGGGTAAACGTAGCAGCATCCAGGCGGCGGTTCTCGCCCCTGCACGGCTGGCGGCTTCCAAGAGCTTTTCGATTTCATGATCGGTTAGCCCCGGAATAACCGGCGAAATGAGCGCACCAACTGGAACACCTGCGGTATTCAGTTCACGAATGGCCCGCAAGCGCGCCTGAGGTGATGCCGCCCGTGGTTCTAATGTGCGTTTCAAGTTGGCATCCAGGCTGGTCAAACTGACAAACACGCGCACCAGCCGGTGTTCGGCCATCTCCGCCAGGAGTTCCAAATCGCGCAGCACTAAGGTGCTTTTAGTCACCAGCGTTACCGGATGGCGACACTCCAGTAGCAGCTCCAGCAGGCGGCGAGTGGTTTTGTAGGTAGCTTCTAACGGTTGATAACAGTCGGTGTTGCCGGAAAGGTTGATCGGGCGACACACGTAATTAGGGTGGCACAGCTCTTCGGATAACCGCTCTACCAAGCCGCTGCGGGCAATCAGCTTGGTTTCAAAATCCAGCCCTGGGGATAAGTCCCAGTAGGCGTGAGAAGGACGGGCATAGCAGTAAACGCAGCCGTGCTCACAACCGCGATATGGGTTCAGCGAGCGATCAAAAGGTAAATCTGGTGAGCGATTCCACGACAAAGCACTTTTGCTCACCTCCTTACGCACTTCGGTAGCGATAGTCGTAGAGGCCTCTTCCCGCCACCAGCCGTCATCTTCCTCCTCGCTGCGGGTAGGCGCAAAACGATTGTGCGGATCGTACGTTGCCCCGCGACCCTTATAGGAGCTTGGTGTTCCAAGAGATGTCATGGTTCACCTCTTTTGATATGGTTTTATATACAGTAGTTGTGAGGTGGCAAGAAATCAATAGCCAGTCAATTAATTAACTTGCAGTAGCTAAAAGGGCGCTACCCAAAGAACTATCGTGGGTTTAATGTGCAAGGTGGGTTTGTGACTAAAGAGCCAGCGAGGAAACGTTATGTCGAAAGTGGTCATCGTGACAGGGGGAAGCCGAGGTATCGGAGCGGCCACCGCAAAATTGCTAGGCGCAAAAGGCTATGCAGTGTGCGTGAACTATCTTGCTAATAGGGAGCTGGCAGATGATGTGGCTGATTGCATTATTCGAGCGGGTGGTCGAGCGTTTGCCTGTCAAGCGGATGTTAGCAGTGAAGCTGACGTTATCCGCCTGTTTGATGCAGCAGAAGAGCGCTTTGGCAAGGTGACACATTTGGTTAACAATGCAGGCATTCTGTTTACTCAATCCAAGCTGGTCGATATCGACCTTGAGCGCTTCAACCAAGTGCTTAATAGCAATGTGGTCAGCTGTTTTCTGTGCTCCAGAGAAGCCGTCAGGCGCTTCCCAGCAGGTAGTGCAATCGTCAATGTCTCATCGCTTGCCTCGCAAACAGGCTCGCCCTTTGAATATGTTGACTACGCTGCATCGAAAGGTGCCATGGATACCCTAACCAAGGGGTTGTCTCGCGAAGTTGCTGGCTCGGGGATTCGTGTTAACGCCGTTCGCCCCGGTTTTATCTACACTGATATGCATGCCGATGGTGGAGAACCAGGGCGGGTTGATCGTTTAGCTCCCCAGATTCCTATGCAGCGTGGCGGTAGCGCTGAAGAAGTGGCTAATACCATCGCTTGGTTGCTCTCGGACGAAGCCTCTTATGTAACGGGGTCATTCATTGATGTAGCAGGCGGGCGGTGATGCTGTTCTTCCCCCATATTTCAAACGTTCTAAATAGATGCTGCTTTTGGGTCTTAACTCATGACACTTCAACAACACTTCGAACAGTTAGCCACTTATAACCAGTGGATGAACACTAACCTCTATGATGCCGCCGGTAAGCTGAGCGCCTCTGAACTAGCTGAAGAGCGTGGCGCGTTCTTCAGCTCGATTTTTGGCACACTGAACCACATCGCGGTAGCCGACACGATTTGGCTCAAACGGTTTGCAACACACGCCTCTTCTTCCGCAAGGACGCTTGAAGTAATGGTGGCACTACCTACGCCAGAGCGTCTTGATCAGATTCTCTTTGATGACTTGAAGGGATTGAAAGCGCATCGCCAATGGCTCGATACCGTGATTATTAACTGGGTATCGGCGCTGACAGACGACGATTTGAGTACCACGCTGAGTTATCACAACATAAAAGGAGTGGCCTCAAAACGGCGCTACTCAAGCCTGATCGTTCACTTCTTCAATCACCAAACCCACCACCGCGGGCAGGCATCTACTTTGTTCTCCCAAGCCGGTGTGGATATTGGTGTCACCGATTTGTTGAATCTAATTCCGGATGAGTCTTAAGGGGAAAGCTTAGACAACGGGAACCGAGTTACTGGAATTAGTCATTTATTACAAACCGAAGGTTCCAGGGTTGCGAAGCGCCGTGGCTTGTGAAAGCCACGGCGTTGTTTTCTATCGATTTACCCTATCCATTCAACGCTTCTTCCGTGATGGCTTCTTATCGGCACTGGCCGGTGCGCTTTCCTTTTCGCCGCTACCACCATTGGGGAAGTGAGCGCGAACCAGTTCCAGCAGACCTTGAGTTGAGGTGTCGAAGTCAGCAGCGTTGGTGTCGATGCGTTCGCTGATTTCACCGGCGATGCGCTTGCCAAGCTGCACGCCCCACTGGTCAAAGGAGTTGATGTTCCAGATGACCCCTTGCACGAACACCTTGTGCTCGTAGAGCGCGATCAGTGCCCCCAGGTTTTTTGGCGTTAGCTCATCCAGCAGTAGGGTGCTGGAAGGACGGTTGCCGGGGCAGCTGTAGGGGTCGTGTTGACTGAGCTCTTTGCTGTCCCCTTGGCTGCCTTCCATAAAGGCGTTGGCCTGGGCGAGCATATTAGTCAGCAGTGCGAAGTGGTGGTCTTCAACGCCGGGCTCGGGCTTGAGTGAGGCAATAAAGTCGATAGGTACGTAGCGCGTGCCCTGGTGCAGCAACTGGAAGAAAGCGTGCTGGCCGTTGGAGCCGGTCTGGCCCCAGACAATCGGGCCGGTTTTGTAATTCACCGGGTGACCGAAAATATCCACCGATTTACCGTTAGACTCCATATCCAGCTGCTGCAGGAAAGAGGGTAGTTGGTTCAGCGCCTGGTCGTAGGGCACTATGGCTTGAGTTTCGGCGCCAATAAAGTTGATGTACCAAATACCAATCAGCGCCATTAGCACGGGCATGTTTTGCGAGAAGGGCGCGTTGATGAAATGGTTATCCATCTCATGAGCGCCTTCCAGCAGTTCGATAAAGCCTTCGAAACCGATCGACAGCGCAATCGGCAGCCCGATGGACGACCACATGGAGTAACGGCCGCCCACCCAAGCCCAGAATTCGAACACGTTCTCTTCGCGAATGCCGAACTCCATGGCCGCTTTGCGGTTGGTGGAGGCGGCAATAAAGTGCGCGCCTACGTCGGCGTCTTCGCCAGCGTTCTCCAGGAACCAGCGCCGCGCGGTTTTGGCGTTAAGCAGGGTCTCCTGGGTAGAGAAGGTCTTGGTGGAGACGATAAACAGCGTGGTGGCGGGGTCGAGGCGCGAAAGTACCTTCTGAATATGGGTGCCGTCCACATTGGAAACGAAGTGGAAGTGCAGCTCCGGGTGGCGGTATTTGAGCAGCGCGCGAACCGCCATATTGGGCCCAAGATCCGAGCCACCAATGCCGATATTGACCACGTCTTTAATGCGTTTGCCGTTGTAGCCTTTCCATTCACCGCTGCGCACCGCTTCCGAGAACAGCTTGATCTGCTCGCGGGTGCGGGTTATCTCCGGCATAACGTCTTCGCTGTCCACATATACCGGCTCATCGCCTAAGTGACGCAGAGCCGTATGCAGTACCGGGCGGTTTTCCGTAACGTTGATAATATCCCCGGAGAACATCTGTGCCCGGCGCTGTACCAGTGCGGAGTGGTCGGCTAGCTCAATCAGCTTGGTAAACACTTCATCGGAGACATGGTGCTTGGAGTAGTCGAGAAACAGACCGCCCACCCGTAAACTCATTTTCTCAAAGCGCTGCGGGTCATTGGTGAAGTAGTCACGAATGCGGTCGTTTGCGGTTTTGTCGCGCAAGCGTTCAAGTGCCTGCCAGGTAACACTGCGAGTGAGCTGAAACATAGGATGATCCGTTTGTTATAGGTGAATTGGTGATCAAAAAGTAGGTTATGTAAAAATACTACATAAAAAATGACAAAGAGTAGAGGGTATAAGTGGCGTGAAGAGGTATTAAATGCGTAAAGCGACGTATTTAGACGTATTTAAAAGGGCAGGCATGTTCGCCTGCCCTCATTTTTTGGTAACAGCGGTTAGGTGGCGAGTGCTACCTGGGCCGCATCACGTTTGATAAACGCATAGCTTAAACCCGTCACCAACGAGCCAGCCACAATAGCGCCAAGGTAGAGCAGTACCGGGGTAATGGCGTTGGGAATCAGCAGTACGAAGATACCACCGTGAGGAGCCATGAGTTGCGCGCCTACCAGCATCGAGAGTGCGCCTGTGAGTGCGCCGCCCACCATGCAAGCGGGGATAACGCGTAGGGGATCTTTCGCCGCAAAGGGAATCGCGCCTTCGCTGATAAAACAGAGACCCAGTACAAAAGAGGCTTTGCCCGCTTCCCGCTCCGGTGCCGAGAACTTGTTGCGCGCTACAAAGCTGGCAATCCCCATACCAATGGCAGGTACCATCCCAGCCGCCATAATCGCCGCCATGGGGCCGTAAGTTTCAGAGGCTAGCAGGCCTACGCCAAAGGTGTAAGCCGCTTTGTTGACCGGGCCACCCAGATCGAAACACATCATCGCGCCGAGCAGAATACCCAGCAGCACCGCATTAGTGGAGCCCATGGATTCCAGGAAACTGGTCAGTGCATTAAGCAGTGCCGCGACCGGTTCGCCAATTACGTAAATCATGGTCAGGCCGGTGACCAAACTGGCGACTAGCGGAATGATCAGAATTGGCTTCAGGGATTCAACGCTAGAGGGCAGTTTGACGTAGCGAGTAACCGCCAGCGCCACGTAGCCCGCCAGGAAACCCGCCAAAATACCGCCGATAAAGCCGGAGCCGATATTGGCCGCCAGCATGCCACCAATCATACCCGGTGCGATGCCGGGGCGGTCGGCGATGGAGTAGGCAATATAACCTGCCAGCACTGGAATCATCAGTGCAAAGGCGGTGCCACCGCCGATCTGCATCAGCGCGGCGGCCAGAGTGCCTTCCTGCTCAAAGGCCTCAATACCGAACACAAAGGAGAGTGCAATCAGTAGGCCGCCCGCCACCACCATTGGCAGCATAAAGGAAACGCCGGTGAGCAGGTGCTTATAAACGCCTTTCTCTTTGACGCTCTTATTTGCTGTGCCCGCATTGCTGCTGCCGTTCTCTATGGCGGCCTCGCTGAGCGCAGCTTCAAGCGTGGGGCGCGGTTTTTTTAGCGCGTTGCCAGTAGAAGTGCGGTAGATGCGCTTACCAGCGAACCGCGACGGATCAACGTCGATATCGCAGGCCAATACGACTATGTCGGCGTCGGCGATCTCTTCTTCGGTCAATTTATCTTGTGCGCCCACCGAGCCTTGGGTTTCCACGCGAATGGCGTGGCCCATGGCTTTGCCCGCCTCTGCGAGTGCTTCGGCGGCCATAAAGGTATGCGCCACGCCGGTGGGGCAGGCAGTGACAGCAACGATTTTCTTGCCACCCGCGCTGTTTGCAGCGGTAGATGCGCTAGTAGTAGAGGCGGCAGGTGCGCTATAAATCGGCGCTTCACGCTTAGCCTGGGCTAGAAAAGCGCTGGGATCGGGGAGTGCGCTGGCAATCGGTGCTTGGAATAGCCGCTTGCCTTCAAAGCGCTCTGGGGCAGGCACGTGATCGGCGGCGACCACGATCAAATCGGCATTGGCGATCTGCTCGGCAGTAGCGGCCTGGAGCGGCGCGACTTCGCCGTGCATTTCCACATGCGCCGACCAGCCTTGGCGCTGGGCGGCTTGTTCCAGGCGCTTAGCCGCGAGGAAGGTGGTCGCCATGCCGCTGGGGCAGGCGGTAATCAGAATAATATTCATAGCGTGGCTCCCTCGGTGATGGTGTCGTCAAGACGCCGTATCCGGGTGTGTTGTTGGAGTGAATCGAAATCGGCAGCGTGGGGGTTGCCCACGCCAACGTGGCGCACGGCCTCGGCCGAGAGCGCGGTGGCAAAGCGCAGCGTCTGTTCAGCGTCTTGCTGGCCGTTCTGATGAGTCAGCAGGCCGTGGAGCATGCCCGCGACGAAGGTATCGCCGGCGCAAACGGTATTCGTCGCGGTGACCTTAGGGGGTGTAGCGTGCCAGGCACCTTGAGCGTTAACCCACAGCACCCCTTCGGCACCCGCTGAAATCAGTGCATGAGCGATGCCGCTTTTATGCAGCCGTTTAGCCGCATTCAAGCGAGCATCAGAAGAGGTCATATCTTCGCTCGCCCACTCTGCCAGTTCGTTTTCATTAGGCTTAACACCGGCGGGGTGAGTCGCTATGGCCGCATTGAGTGCCGGGCCACTGGTATCTACCCAGAGCGGTACGCCGCTGGCGTTTAAGTGGTTTAACAGCGCGCTGAAATCGACCAGTGACAGCCCGGGGGGCAGGCTGCCCGCCACAACGACCGCCTGGGGGGGCGTCGCGCTGGAAAGCTCGGTATTTAGCGTGTCGATCAGCGCCTGCAAATGCGTGGCGTCAATGGGCATGCCGGGGCCATTAATATCGGTAACGCGGCCGCTTTGTTCCGCAATTTTGGCATTAATACGGGTTTCTCCCGGCACGCGCACAAAGGCGTCGGTCAGGGAGTACTGGGTAAATGCCAATTGAAAGGGAGCGTCGTTATCGGCACCTAAAAAGCCGCTGACGGTGACGTCGTGGCCAAGGCCTGCCAATACGCGGGCAACGTTAACGCCTTTGCCTGCCGCTTCTAACTGCGCGCTGGTGGGACGGTTGACGCTGCCTAGCACCAAGGCGTCAAGAGTAAACGCCAAATCCAGTGCCGGGTTCAGGGTAATGCATAGCACGCGGGCCATTAGCGCGCCTCCAGTGCATCGCGCACTTCATCGCTAGTCGCCTGATTCAGCGCTAACTGAGCGCTGGCTTGGGCATCAGCGAAGTCAAACTCGCGCAGGCGGGCTTTAACCAGCGGGATCTGCCGCGCGCTGACGGAAAGCTCGTCCACGCCCAGGCCTACCAGCACCGGAATGGCTACGGCATCTGAGGCCAATTCGCCGCACACGCCGACCCATTTGCCTTGGGTATGGGCAGCCGCCACGGTCATTTGAATCAAACGCAGCACAGCAGGGTGCAAACCATCGGCTTGGGCAGAGAGTTCCGGGTGGCCGCGGTCGATAGCCAGGGTGTACTGGGTTAAGTCATTAGTGCCTACTGAGAAAAAATCCACCTCGGCGGCGAGGCTGGGTGCCAGCAGCGCGCTAGAGGGTATTTCAATCATCACCCCCAACTGCACATCGGTGGCGCGCTGGGAAGTAGGGATCTCTTTGAGTAGGCGATCGTAGATGGCTTTTACAGCGCGGAACTCAGCGATATCTTTGACCATCGGCAGCATAATCCGCAGGGGACTATCCTTGCCTGCCATCAATAACGCACGCAATTGGGTCTCGAGCACATCGGGCTGTGTCAGCGCTAAGCGAATACCGCGCAGACCCAGGAAGGGGTTGTCTTCTTGGGGTACCGGCCAGTAGGGCAGTGGCTTATCACCGCCGACATCTAATGTGCGCGCTACCAGCGGGCGGCCATCCAGGGCATCAATTGCCTGACGGTACTCGCTAATCTGAGTGGCTAAGTCTGGTGCGCTGGCGTGGGCCATGAACAGGAATTCAGTACGCAGCAGGCCAACGGCCTCAGCACCGCGCTCCACTGCATCAGCGGCGTGGGCAGTGTTGCCCAGGTTGGCGGCGACTTCGACACGGTGCCCATCGCGAGTTTGGGCGACCTCGAAGCGGCTTTCCCAGGCATCGGCTTCGCGCTGCTGGAGGTCTAGTAACTGCTGCTCGGCACGCTGTAGGCGCTCTTCGGAAGGTTGCGACGTCACTCGGCCACGCTCGCCATCCAGAATCATCATACTGGCGTTGTTAAGCGCCATCACCGCTTGACCCGCGCCCACCACGGCGGGAATGCCCAGTGCACGGGCCAGAATAGCGCTGTGCGCCGTGGCGCCACCGCGAACGGTAAGCAGGCCGCGCACACGGGAAGTATCCAGCCGGGCCACATCGGAAGGGCCGATATCGTCCATCACCAGAATATAAGGGTGATCCGGCGGTTCGGGGAGCGTCACATCGCAGAGTACGCCCAACACCCGGCGACCTACGTCGCGCAGGTCGGCAGCGCGTTCGGCCAGCAGGCGGTCAGCGAGCATCTCCTGGGCGTGGGCCGCGGTTTCAATCGCTTCCCACCAGCCCGCTTCCGCCGAGCGCCCTTCACGAATGGCATCCGTCGCCGCGTGATGGAGCTCCGGGTCATCGAGCATCTCTTCGTGCATTGAAAGAATATCGGCGACTTCGCCACCGGGGGCGTTATGCACCAATGTCTGCAGCTGGGCGGCGCCCTCTTTCAGCGCGCTATTTAAACGGCTGATTTCGTGTTCAGCGTCGCTTGCGTGCTCGGCGTACTCGAACTGCATCGGGCGAATGACAAATACTGGTGCAATGGCCAAGCCCGGCGAGGCGGCCACGCCGGTGTGGGGCGTATCGGCAGCGAGGGGCTCAACGGCCGGTGTAGCGGTGCTCGTTTCCTGCGTGCTATCAAAGCCGCCGTCAAAGGGCGTTACTTTTTCTCCCAGGCCCGATTCAACAGCCTCGGCGACGGCCTCTAGCGCCGCGCTTGCCTGCTCACCCTCGGCTGACAGCACCAGCCACTGGCCGCGGCGTGCGCCCAGGCCAATCACTTTGGTTAGACTGGCGGCGGAAACCGGGGTGGCGCTGCCTTCTTCCAAACGTGCCTGAATCGGCATGGCCTGGGCGCGCGCTATCTGTACCAACTGTTTGGCGGGGCGAGCGTGCAACCCATGGGGGTTGAGCACCCGTACCCGACGGGTTTGGGTATTTGCGGTTTCGCCCGCCAGGGTGGCTAACAGCTGATCGCTGGTTTTGCCCACCAGGCTTTGGCTTTCGCTGTTTTCCAACACCGCCATCAGTTGCTCTAGCAGGGGGCGGTGGGCATCGCCATGGGCGGCCAGGCAGAACAACGCATGCACCGGATGACCAGTGTTTTCCAGGCTTTGTTCAGCAGGTGTGGCCACCCCAAGCGCGGGCTGATTAACGCCCTGGGCGCTGCTAGCCAGCCACAGTCCTTTACCTAACCAGGTCGGCTGTGCCGCGGCGACGGCGGAAATAAAGCTGTTATCGACACAGCCGCTTTGGCGTAAGCGGGCGGCTGCAGCCAGAGCGAGTTCTTGTGGGTCGCGTGCCGGAAAGTTGACGCATAGGGTGTCGGCATCCAGGCGCGGTTCTAATGCTGGTTTCGAAAGCAGCCGCGCTACATCTGCCGCGGAGGTGGCGTTTGCCAGTTGCTCGGAAACGCCTTCGCGATCCAGCACATGGGTGAGCTGGCGCAGAATATCCAGGTGCTCATCATTCTGGGCGGCAATCGTTACCAGTACGTGCACCTGCTGGCCGTCGTGCCACTCGATCCCTTGTGGAAACTGCAACACGCGCACGCCTGTCTGCTTCACATACTGACGGCTTTCCGGTGTACCGTGGGGTATTGCGATGGCGTTTCCTAGAAACGTTGATGATTGTGCCTCGCGGGCGTGTAGGCCGTCGCGGTACTCGGCCTCAACCAATCCGGCCTCAACCAGCGCCTCAGCGGCACTGTCCAGCGCGGTTTGCCAGCTGTCGGCGTGGCGGCCTAGCAAGATGTCATCGGGGCCGAGTGTCAACATAGTATTCTCCTGTAAACGCGCACTGTCGGCATTTTAATGGGGCAGCGTCGACGCAGCGTCGTGTACATAAAGTGATCGTCGTTAAATGATCATGGTAATGGCGTTGATGCCAATGAGATGAACCGTGCCGTTTCAGTCGGTTTATCCTTGCCATTAAATCTGGGTATGGTGCTATTAAATCTGCACATAGTGCTATGCTGAATCGATTCACTGAATGACACAAGGTTTGAGCTTTTAGACTTTGGTCTGGTAGGCGCTAACTTGCTGATAAACTGCCCGGTCACACCAGGGGGAAACCGCATGACACTTGCCGATATTGCCCGGCTAGCCGGCGTCTCGCGCACAACTGCTAGCTACGTCATTAATGGTCAGGCCGAGCAGCGCCGCATTAGCTCAGCGACAATTGAAAAAGTGATGGCGGTGGTGCGGCAACACCGCTATCACATTGACCCTCAGGCGGCTGCGCTGCGCCGGGGCGCAAGCCGCTTGCTGGGGCTTATCGTGCCGGATTTGGAGAACATTAGTTATGCTCGCCTAGCCAAACGCCTGGAGCGGGGTGCACGGGAGCAGGGTTATCAGCTGTTGATCGTAAGCTCAGATGACTGTGCAGAGAGTGAACGGACACTCGCGTTGGCGCTGCGTGCGCAACGCTGTGAGGTGTTGATAACCGCCAGTTGCTTGCCTAGCGACGATACTTTTTATGCCGACCTGGTAGACGAGGGATGGTGCGTGGTGGGGATGGACCGTGGCCTCAACCCGACGCGCTTTGCCAGTGTCGTGAGTAACGATCAGGAGGCGGCTAAGACGTTGACCCGTTCGGTGATCGGCGCGGCGACCAAGCGTATTGCTTGGTTGGAAGCGATGCCGGAGCTGTCGGTTAGCTGTGAGCGGCGGGTGGGTTTTCAGGCGGCCCTTGAAGGCAGCATGATTGAACCGCTTTATCTTACCGGATCGCACTATGAGCGTAGCGAAGGGGTGCGTTTAGCGATTCAACTGCTGGATGAACAGGGCGGTGCCGACGCACTGGTGACGGCGTCCTATACACTGATGGAAGGGGTGTTTGATGTGTTCTTGGAGCGCGGCGGTCTGCCGGAGAATATTCGCCTGGCCACCTTTGGTGATCACCGGCTGCTGGATTTCCTTCCTCAGCCAGTGAACTCGGCGCTACAGGATTATGACCGTATTGCCGAGTTAACATTGCGCTGTGCCCTAGCTGCTATGAACGGCCACTATGAGAGCGGGCTGCAGGTGGTGGCGCGTCATCTGCACCGGCGTTAAACCGTGCGCGCCTGGGCCCAAGCTGCTGCATCTGGTATCGACATATCGTAACTCTCGCTCAAGTAGGGCGAGGAGAGCACGAAGTCGGCGCTCGCCGCATTGCAGGCAACGGGGACATTCCACAGCGCCGCTAAACGCAGCAACGCTTTGACATCCGGGTCGTGGGGCTGGGGTGAGAAGGGATCCCAAAAGAAGATCAGTACATCCAGCCGCTGCTCCGCAATCCGTGCGCCAATCTGCTGGTCACCGCCCAGAGGGCCGCTCATTAGACCCTCGACTTCTAACCCTAACGCGGTTTTAAGCCGCTTAGACGTTGTTCCCGTGCCAATCAATTCGTGCTGGCTCAGCGTATCCTTCCAGCGAGTTGCCCACTCAAGCATTTCGCTCTTCTTGCCATCGTGGGCAATTAGCGCAATACGCTTGCGCGCTTGCAGCGTACGGATGGCTTGGCGGGGCGGTTGCGCGTCACTCATTTCGTCACTTCCCTCATGGTTCTATTGCCTTTCGGTCTTATGGCCGAGTGGCTTTTCTTTTTAAAGGTCGCAAAAGCTAAAAGCTCGCTACAGAGGTTAGACCGTTACTCACTATCAAAGGCAAGGATTTTCATCGTATTAGTGCCCCCATGGGCATTCATATGGTCGCCGCGAGTGAGAATGACATGCTCGCCAGGGTGGATAAATCCCTGTGCCTGCAAGCATTTCAATGCTTCTTGGTTAAGGTTGGCCGGATCCATCTCGGTGGTGTCGAAAGGAATTGAAACCACGCCACGATAGAGCGCCATACGCCGCTGGGCGATAGGGCTGTGAGCCAACCCTACGATAGGCAGGCCGGAACGAATGCGCGATGCAATCAGCGGTGTATAGCCTGTGGAGGTCATGCAAGCGATGGCGCTGACGCCGGATAAGTGATTCGCAGCATACATCGCCGATAGCGCGATGGTTTCATCGATGCGCTCAAAGCCCTCATGAATACGGTGGCCTGACTCCTGAGCGAGACGCTCACGCTCGGCACCCAGACACACACGGTTCATCGCTTCGATGGTTTCCACCGGGTAATCACCTGCGGCGGTTTCCGCAGAGAGCATCACTGCATCGGTGGCGTCGAGCACCGCATTAGCCACGTCGAAGACCTCGGCGCGGGTGGGCAGCGGCGACTCGATCATCGATTCCATCATTTGGGTGGCGGTAATGACGGCGCGGTTGAGTGTGCGTGCGTGCTTGATAATGCGCTTCTGAGTACCAATCAGCGCGGCGTCGCCAATCTCAACGCCCAGGTCGCCCCTGGCCACCATGACCGCCTCAGAGGCTTCAATGATGCCATCCAGCGTAGCATCGTCGGCAACCGCTTCGGCGCGTTCAAGCTTAGCCACCAGGCCGATCTCTTTCCCGGCTTCGCCAAGCAGCTCGCGGGCTTCTTGCATATCTGCGGCGCTGCGCGGGAAGGAGACGGCTAAGTAGTCAACGCCAATCTCAATAGCGGTTTTTAGATCGGCCTTATCTTTCTCAGTAAGGGCGGGCGCTGAGAGTCCTCCTCCCTGCTTGTTAATGCCCTTATTGTTGGAGAGCTTGCCACCTACGTGAACGCGGGTATGCACTTCTTGTCCAATTACACGGGTGACATCGAGTACCAAACGGCCATCGTCGAGCAGTAGGCGGTCGCCCTCAATGACATCATCGGCCAGTGTTTGATAGTCGCAGCCGACGCGTTCTGCAGTGCCGCTATTGGCGTCCAGCGCCATGTCCAAGACAAATGCCTGGCCGACATCGAGGTTGACGGCGCCTTCGACAAAACGCGCAATACGAATTTTCGGCCCTTGCAGGTCACCCAGCGCAGCAACGCTGCGGCCAAGGCGTTCGGCGATCTCGCGGACTTCGCTTAAGCGACGGCGGTGGTCGTCTGCCGAGCCGTGGGAGAAGTTAAGCCGCACCACATCCACACCGGCTTTTAGCATCGCTTCCAGCACGCCGGGGCGATCACTGGCGGGGCCGAGTGTGGCAACAATTTTGGTGCGCCTTAAAGGCGTATGGGAATGAGGGTTGGTAGACGCCGGTGTTGCTGTATTCGAGGTCGCATTCGTCATGGGCGCTCTCCTTGAGTAAAGGGATTGTGGGCAATTTAGTATTGGACTACGATAGCGTTTATATAGTAATTTTACTACATATTGGATATTTACTAGCCTTTTGGGGCGGTTGAAACGCTGTTTATCGGCCTCATGACGCTTAAATACGTATTTTTAGTAATTTTTTTACTAAAGGTGCAGATTGTTACTATTGGTCAATTGAGGAGCTATCATGACAATAAGAGTTGCGATTAACGGATTTGGCCGTATTGGCCGCAATGTACTGCGTGCCCTTTACGAAAACAGCTACCGTGACCGCGTACAGGTCGTCGCCATTAACGATCTCGGCGACCCCTCGCTAAATTCCCACCTGCTGCGTCACGATACCGTGCATGGCCACTTCCCCTTTAAGGTAGAACACGACGCCGAGAGCATCACGGTGGATGGCGATCGTATCGCCATCTCCTCAGAGCGCGATCCAGCGGAGTTGCCGTGGGCATCGATGAATATCGATCTGGTGATGGAGTGCACCGGGTTGTTTACCAAGCGCGAGGCGGCGGCCAAGCATATCGAAGCGGGTGCCAAGCGCGTGCTGATTTCCGCACCCAGCCCCGACGCTGATGCGACGATTGTGTATGGCGTTAATGACCAAGTGTTGACCGCTGAGCACACGGTTGTCTCTAATGCTTCCTGCACCACCAACTGCCTAGCGCCGGTCGCGAAAGCGTTGAACGACGCAGTCGGTATCGAAAACGGTTTGATGACCACGGTGCACGCTTACACCAATGATCAGAACCTCTCGGATGTTTACCACTCTGACCCCTACCGGGCGCGCAGTGCAACGCACTCCATGATCCCGACCAAAACCGGTGCTGCCGCAGCGGTGGGCTTGGTGCTACCAGAGCTGGCGGGTAAATTTGATGGCCTAGCCGTTCGCGTACCGGTGATCAACGTCTCGCTGGTGGATCTGACCTTTACTGCCAGTCGCGATACCACTAAAGAAGAGATTAATGCCATCGTTGAGAAGGCCGCGGCTAACTCTCCGGTATTGGCTGTTAACGCTGAACCGCTGGTCTCTATTGATTTCAATCATGATGCCAACTCATCGACCTTCGATGCTAATCACACCCGCGTGAATGGCCGTCTGGTTAAAATCATGGCGTGGTACGACAACGAGTGGGGCTTCTCCAACCGTATGCTGGATACTGCGCTTGCCATGCAGGCGACTGCTAAGTAATACCCTCCTAAGGGCTAAGGGCAGGTGTCGCCCAGCAGCAGCTCAGTTTGCAGCAACTGCTGGGCGAGGGGGATGCGGCCAAGAATCATCTGCGCTGCGACTCGCCCTTTGCCCACGCTATCCTGGCGCACCGTGGTTAAACGCGGTGCGCGGTACTGTCCTTCAGCAATGCCATCGAACCCGGTAATGCGTAACTCTTCCGGCACCCGTATACCGCGCTGCTCGGCCAGCGTTAGCGCCGTGAGTGCAATACGGTCAGACATGCACAGCAGCAGGTCTGGCCGTTGTTCTAGTGGCTGGTCGAGAATCTCGGCAATCACCGGCGAGCACACCTCAAAGGTATTCTCCTCGATATTCCAGAGCGGCACTTGCGCCACATCCACACCTTGCTCACTCAGCGCGTTATGAAAGCCCTCAAGGCGGGCACGGCTAATGGTGCTGGTGTTGGGCAGCAGCGTGTGCTCGGCCGTCACGCGGCCGTTGCAGACCTCTTTGGTTAAGCGCAGGTTGATAATCGCCGGGCGTTTGGGCAACTGGTTAAGCGCATGCTGGGCGATTTTATAGCTAGCAGCTGTATCATCGATATGCACCGTCGGGCAGCCTTCAATATCAAAATCGACGGCCACCAGGGTGCGTTGGGCGGGCAGTTCATCGAGCAGCTTATTGTTGGGCATTAATCCATAAACGATAAAGCCATCGGCGATATTGGCGGAGCCCGGCGGCTGTGAGGCATGGCCGCGACCCGGCAATAACAGCAGCGTGTGGCCGTGGGCATCAAGAACTTCGGCAACCCCTGATAAAAACTCGCTGGCCACGGCATCGTTCAAACTGTAGGTCAGGCTTTCCGCAAGAATCACCGCAATAATCCGCGAGCGGCCGGTGCGCAGGCTGCGCGCTTTGGCGTCAGGGCCGCTGTACCCCAGCCTTTTCGCCTCTTTGAGTATGCGTTCGCGCAGGGCTGGAGAAAGCTGATCCGGCCGGTTAAAGGCATTGGAAATCGTGGCAGTGGAGACGTTGAGTTCCTGCGCAAGATCCTTGAGTGTCATACGACGCTGATCAGTCACGGTACTTCCTTATACAGGCTTTTTTAATAATTGAAGATTAGCTATTCAAAGGATGTGCATAATAAAATCGACCCGCTGTGTGCTGCCACTCCCCATGATAAGCGAAGGGAAGGTTAGGCACACACAGAGGGTCGTTAAAGCGGGTATCTTGGTTGACTCTTGTGCTTAAGCCGCTGCTTGTTGAGTGGATAACATCAGTGCTGCACCGCTCTCATCAAACAGGTGTACTTTTTCCCAGTCCGCTGCCAGTGATACCTGCTGGCCCTCCTGCCACTGGCTGGGCGCTTCGCTGCGATGAATCAACAGCGTGTCGCCCTGTTTGGGCTCAAGGTAGACGTAAACTTCGTTACCTAAATACTCGACATTGACGATATCGAAGCAGTTGTCATCAGTGGGTGCCGCTAAGCATAGGTGCTCTGGGCGAATGCCGAGGGTCAATGCTTCGCCGCTTTGCCGCTGCTGGGCATTCTGGGGCAGGGCGAGCTCGCCAACTCCTACGGCTCGCACACGACAGCCGTTGGCGTCACCAGCGAGTAACTCTGCGGGCATGAAGTTCATGGTGGGCGAGCCGATAAACCCGGCAACGAATTTCGTCGCCGGGCGCTGGTACAACTCGTGGGGGCTGCCTACCTGCTCAACGTGTCCGCCATTGAGCACCACAATTTTGTCGGCCAGGGTCATGGCCTCCACCTGGTCGTGGGTCACGTAAATCATGGTGGAACCAAGGCGGTTATGCAGCCGTGCGATCTCGTTACGCATTTGTACCCGCAGCGAGGCATCCAGGTTGGAGAGTGGCTCGTCAAACAGCAGAATACGCGGTTCACGCGCCATGGCACGGCCCATAGCCACCCGCTGGCGTTGGCCCCCGGAAAGGGCTTTTGGCTTACGGTGCAGAAGCTCTTCAAGCTGCAAAATCTTTGCCGTGCTCATGACCCGTTCGTGCACGGTCTCTTTGGCGGTCTTGGCCAGTTTCAGGCCAAACGCCATATTGTCGTAAACGGTCATATGCGGGTAGAGCGCATAGGATTGAAACACCATGCCCACACCGCGTTCCCGCGGTGGCAAGTCATTGACCACGGTGTCATCCATGCTCAGGTCGCCATCGCTAATCGATTCCAAACCGGCGATCAGGCGCAAAAGGGTCGACTTGCCGCAGCCGGAGGGGCCAACGAAAACCACAAATTCGCCGTCGCCAATATGTAGGTCCACATCGTTAATAATGTGATCGCTGCCAAACACTTTGTTGATCTTACTAAGCGTAACACTTGCCATAGGTGACTCCTTGCCGACCTCAATGCTTATGTCTTCTGGGTCGGCCTGTTGTTGTTTAGAGCTTATGAGACGACGCGCATAAAGGCCGCTTGATACCCCGGTAGCGTCAGGCTGTCACCGTCGCGCTGGGGGGTAAAGCCGTGGCCCTGCAAATCGCATTCAATCGCTAGTGGCAGATTAACCGTCTGCGCTTCGGCGGTGAGGTTGAAAACACACAGCAGAGTTTCATCCCCTTTTTGTCGGCTAAAACCGAGCAGCGTTTCGCCTACATCGACCAGCGTTAAGTCACCATCGAACAGTGCGGGGTGCTGACGCCGGAAGGCCAGCATGTTGCGCAGCGCATTCAAGGTGGAGTTGGCATCATCCTGTTGGCGGCTGACCGCCATATCCCGATGGCTGGCCTCTATGGGGAGCCAGGGTTCAACGCTGGAAAAACCGCCATGTTCGCTACCGTTCCAGGGCATTGGCGTGCGGCAACCGTCGCGACCTTTGAATTCCGGCCAGAGCACTTTGCCGTAGGGGTCTTGGATGCGCTCAAAGGGCACGTCGGCTTCTGGCAGGCCGAGCTCTTCGCCTTGGTACAGGCAGACGCTACCGCGCAGCGAGCAGAGCATGGCCAGCGCCACTTTAGGGTAGGCGGTGGGGTCTTCGCCAGCACCCCAGCGGGTGGCACTGCGTACGACGTCATGATTGGAGGTTGCCCAGCAGGGCCAGGCGTCGCCCGCCAGACGCTGAAAGCGCTCCAGCACTTCATGAATATAGCGCGCAGAGTGGGGCGTGTTGAGCAAGTCGAAGGTGTAGGCCATATGTAGCTTGTCGCCACCGGCGGTGTACTCGGCCATGCGCTCCAGCGGGTTATCGTCGCCAATTTCGCCCACGGTCGTGGTGCCGGGGTATTCGTTCATCAGCGCCCGCAGATCTTTCAAGAATTCGAGGTTTTCGGGGCGGCTCAGGTCGTAAACGTGGCGCTGCCAAGTGTAGGGATTGCTATCCGGTGCACCCAGGGTTTTAGCTTCGCCTTTGGGGACCGGCGGATTGTCGCGCAGCTCGGTGTCGTGGAAGTAGAAATTGACGGTATCCAAGCGGAAACCGTCTACGCCCAGATCCAGCCAGAAACGCATATTGTCCAACTGCGCCTGACGTGCTTCCGGGTTATGGAAGTTAACGTCCGGCTGGCTGGTCAGGAAGTTATGCATATAGTACTGCTGGCGGCGGGAATCAAACGTCCACGCCGGGCCGCCGAAAATCGATAGCCAGTTGTTGGGTGGCGTGCCATCCGGTTTGGGGTCGGCCCATACAAACCAGTCGGCTTTAGGATTGTTGCGGTTTTGGCGACTCTCCTGAAACCAGGCGTGTTGATCCGAGGTGTGGCTAATCACCTGGTCGATCATCACCTTCAGGCCCAGCGAGTGGGCTTTTGCCAGCAGCGCTTTAAAGTCTTCCAGGGTGCCGAACATGGGGTCGACGTCGCAATAATCGCTAATATCGTAGCCAAAATCGAGCATCGGCGAGGTGAAAAATGGCGATAACCAAATGCCGTCCACATTGAGGGAGGCAACGTAATCGAGTTTTTCGGTAATACCGTTAAGGTCGCCAATACCGTCACCGCGGCTATCCATAAAGCTGCGCGGGTAGATCTGGTAGATAACCCCGCCGCGCCACCAGAGTGTGTTGTCTTGCATCGTAGAGTCCAACGTTGACATAAAAATTCCTTATCCTTTAACGGCGCCTGCGGTAAGGCCTGACACAATGCGGCGCTGGAAGATAATCACTAATACGACCAGTGGCACCGTGACCACCACAGAAGCGGCCATAATCGGCCCCCAGGGCAGTTCGTAGGCACTGCCGCCTGACAGCAGCGCAATAGCGACGGGCACCGTGCGCTGGGCGTCGGTCAGCGTGAAGGTGAGGGCAAACAGAAACTCGTTCCACGCGGCGATAAATGCCAACAGGCCGGTGGTTGCCATGGCGGGCCACATCAGCGGCAGAAATACTTTCGTGATGGTTATCCAGGGCGTGGCGCCGTCCATGATGGCGGCCTCTTCCAGCTCCATGGGCAACTGCTTCATAAAGGTGGTCAATACCCATACGGTGAAGGGCAGGGTGAAGATGGTGTAGCTTAAAATCAGCCCGGCGGGGTTGTTGTAAAGGTTGAGCGCACGAATCACTTCAAACAGCCCGGAAAGCACCGCTACCTGGGGGAACATCGACACCCCGAGAATTACCAGCAGCACCGTGGAGCGGCCCCGAAAGCGCACCCGGCCCAGGGCGTAAGAGGCGGTAATGCCGAGTAGCAGGGCAATAAACACCACGCTAAACGCCACCACGATGGAGTTGAAAATAGCGCGCAGAAAGCTGGTCTGGCTAAAAATGCTGATGTAGTTATCGAAGTTCCAGTTCGAAGGCCAAAGCTCAACGCGGAACAGGTCGCTCGACGGTTTTAACGAGGTGATGACCGCGTAGTAAAACGGGAAAACGGCGTACACCATAATCAGCACAATCAACGCCCAAAACCCGATGCGCTTGGCTATTTTGGCCAACTGACGCGTATTCATTAGTCGCCTCCCAATTGGATTTGTTTACGCCCAAGGTAGAGGTAAGCCACGGTAGCCAGGGCAATGATCAAGAACAGCAGGGTAGAAGCGGCGCTGCCGTAACCGACATCCTGGAACTCGACCAGCTGTTGGCGGGCATAGACCGACATCGACATGGTGCTGGTGGAGTTGGAGGTGAGTACGTAGATAACATCGAAGACACGCAGCGCATCCAGCAGGCGGAAGATCACCGCGACCATTAACGCCGGGGTAATCAACGGTAGGGTAACTTTGAAGAACACCCGCAGCGGGTGAATGCCGTCTACCTCGGCGGCCTCATAGCAATCCTTGGGCAGCATCTGCAGAGCCGCAAGCACCAGCAGCGCCACGAAGGGAATGGTTTTCCATACATCGACCATAATTACCGCCCACATGGAGTAGGTGGCGTTAGCCGTCCAGGCGATGGGAGCGTCAATCACACCCAGGCCCATCAGCATATGGTTGATGATGCCGAACTGGTCGTTGAGCATCCATGCCCACATTTGCGCGGAAACAATGGTTGGGATTGCCCAGGGAATCAGCACCGCAGCGCGCACAATTACACGCCCCTTGAACTCGGCGTTCAAAATCAGCGCCACAATGACCCCGAAAACCACTTCCAGGGATACCGACACCACCGAGAAGTAGACGGTGTTCCATACCGACTGCCACCACACCGAGTCGGCCAGTACCCCATACCAGCGGCCATCGTCATAGACGAGATAATTCTCAAAGCCAATCAGATTGGCAGCGCCTAAATCTGACAGTGATGCATCGGTGAAGCTGAGAAAAAAGGTGCGCACCAGTGGCCAGCCAGCGACCAGGGTTAACGCAATCAGCATGGGGGCTAAAAAGAGCCAGGCGGCTTTAACCCGCTGACGGCGAACCTTAGTGCCCCGGCGCGGCTTGGTAGTGAAAGAACGCGCCCCGGCGGGCGCGTCATCATGCTTGATGGAGGTCGACATGGAAAGGCTCCAGGGTTACCAGTTGCGACGCTTCAGGCGAGCCAATTCGTCTTCAAGATCAGCGACCGCTTGAGTGCCATCTTTAGTGCCGGAAAGCACGTCATGGGAGGTGCTGAAGAAGGCGTTACTCACCCGGCCATAAGCATCACCGGTGGGGGCAGAGGGGCGAGCGACCGCATTGACGAAGGTGTCGTAAAGGGTGCCAAAGAAGGGCACGGCTTCAAGCACTTCGTCATCCTGGTAGAGGGCGTCGATAGTGGGGTTGTAAGAGGCCTGTATGGCGCGACGCTTCTGTTCCTCTTCACCGGTCAGGAAGGCGACCAGGTCGGCGGCCAGCTCGGGGTGTTCGCTGTAGCGCGATACCGCCAGGTTCCAGCCGCCCAGGCCAGCGGCACTTTGGCCGTTTTCGCCACCTGCGGGCAGTTGGGTAACACCTACTTTGCCGCGAACGTCACTGTCTTCGCTTTGGGCCAGTGCCCAGGCGTAGGGCCAATTGCGCATAAACACGGCACCGCCGCTTTGGAAGACGCCGCGCGCTTCCTCTTCGGTGTAATTGAGCACACCGTTAGGCGAAATATCACCAATCCACGATGCGGCTAGGTCGAGTGCTTCTGCGGCGTGTTCGTTGTTAATGCTAATTTCGCCATCGGCTTCCACCACTGTGCCGCCGCCAAAGCTGGCTACCCACTCAAGGGCGTTAACGGTCAAACCTTCATAGGAGCGCCCCTGGAAGACATAGCCCTGCATACCGTCTTGGCCCTCAGCGCGCTCGGCGTCTTTGATCTCGCGGGCAATTTCGGTGAGTTCTTGCCAGGTTTTTGGCACGTCATGACCATACTTTTCCAGCAAGTCTTCGCGGTAGTAGAGCACGCCCGCATCGGTGAACCACGGCATGGCGACTAAACGGTCATCGATGGTGTTGTTGGTGACAATGGTGTCAAAGTGCCCGGCAGCGGCGTCATCGCCAAGCACTTCTTTGAGGTCGAGTAGGTGATTGGCGAGTAGGCCGGGCCACACCACGTCAATCTGCATCACATCGATATCGCTGGAGTTAGCCGAAAGGATCTGCTGGTAGAGCGAAAGGCGCTCGGTGGAGGAGTTGGGCGTTGAAACCACATCGACGCTATGGCCGGTTTTCTCTTCCCAGGCGCGTACGCCTTCCTGGCACAGCGTCAGCTCTGCGCCGACTGCGCCACAGGAAATGGTGAGTTCTTCAGCCTGAGCTTGGCTTGTTGCACTCAGCGTGCTGGCTACTGCGATGGCGGTAGTGATTAAAGTCTTTTTCATAACGGCGTACCTCGACGTTTATTGTTGTGGATGGTGTGGCTTCTAAATTAGCGTTAATTCACAAACTCAACGTTTGTTCAATGGCTCTCTTAATCTTTATCTTAATCGATTAAGATTGTGCTGCTCAGTTAGCCGCTTTGATCGAGGAAGTTCAATAGCGACTTTTGTCTAACGACATTATTCAGTTTTCACTAAATAAAATCGTTCCTTAGACATTAGTCGCTAATTAGCAACTAGCCGTTGGTAAAAAGAGACTTAATCGATTAAGTTTTGGCTACCTTTCCTTAAGCGCCGTGGCGTTTAGCAGCAAAGCCACTACCCCCTGGGTGAACCGTGTAAGGGAAGTGTTATCGATTCGATCTTAATCGATTTAGGCAAAAGCGCTTACAGGCAGACGCTTAAAAACAGGCGCTAATAAACAACCGCTTGCCAATAACAATAGGGTACTCAAAACAATGCATAAAATGACATTTAAAACGCCGTTAGCCATTGCGATTGCCACCGCCAGCTTGGGAATGAGCGGTGTTGCTTCGGCACAAATGACCATGGAACAACGCTTTGCCGAGCTTGAAGCCCGCATTGAAGCCGCGGAACAGCGCGCTGATGCCGCCGAGCGCCGTGCCGAGATTGCCGAGCAATCACAGTCGACCGCAGTGGCGACAGAGAGCGACGCGGAGATCGAAGAGCGTCTGGCCCGGGTAGAGCGTTACGCCGATGGCGAAGAGGGTTTCTCGTTCAACGTTTATGCGCGTTCAGGCTTGTTGATTGGCGAAGATGGTAAAAGCGAGAATGCTGGCCCTTACCTGACACCCGCGGGTGGAGAGGGCGGCGCCGTTGGCCGTTTAGGCAATGAGCCGGACACCTACGCTGAAGCGATTTTCAACTACCGCATGCAGTTCGATAACGGCGCCAAAGCGCTTTATCGCACCATGATTGCAGACGGCACGACCTCCAGCAATGACTGGACTGGCGGCGAGTCCGACCTCAATGTGCGCCAAGTATTTGCTGAATTCAGCGACCTTCCCAGCTTTACCGGCGCATTTGAAAACGCCTCTATCTGGGCCGGTAAGCGCTTTGACCGCGATAACTTCGATATCCACTGGCTCGACAGTGATGTGATTTTCCTGGCCGGTACCGGTGGCGGTATATACGACATGCAGTTGGCAGACAACTGGAAGTCTAACCTCTCGATTTATGGTCGTAGCTTTTCTGATTATCCGATCATTAACCGCGAGAACCCCGGCCTTGAAGGCGACACCGACAACCTGATCCTGACCTCCAACAACTACTTCGGCAACTGGCAGTGGATGATCAACGGTATGTCCGCTGCAGACAACGACGAGCGCGACATTGATGTCGGCCAAACCGCTGCCGATACCGGTTTCCACACCATGATTGCTTATCATGGCGACAGCTTCTTCGGTATGGGTGAGGGTAGTTTCAAAGCGGCCGTGTTGCATGGCCAGGGGTTAGGCGCCGAGACCAAAAGTCTTGGTTCACGGGGTGATCTCACCGACGACGCTACCGCTACACGTCTAGCGCTCTATGGCACCACTTATATTGCTCCGCAGTGGCGCGTTGCTCCCTCCATTTTGGCTGAAACCAGCGAAGATCGTTATGCCCAGGGCGATAAGTACAACTGGGCAGGACTCAACGTGCGTCTGGCCAACGAGTTAACCCAGAACTTCGAAATGCAGTACGAAGCTGGCTATCAGTGGATGGATCTGGATCCTCAGGGTTACAGCGGTCGTAACGCCGTGGATGGTGGTTTCAGTAAATTCACGATTGCCCCCACCTTCAAGCCTGAAGTCGGCGGCTTCTGGCAGCGTCCTGAGATTCGTCTGTTCACTACCTTCAGTGATTGGGATGATGACCTTAACAACTACGGCGCCAGCTCACTGGGCAACGAAGGCTTTACCGGTGGTCAGTGGACTTTCGGCGTTCAGACCGAGGTATGGTTCTAAATCGATGTAAGTTGGTTAGCGTTTAACTGTTTCTTCTCCAATGCTCTTTGCCCGCGACATGTCGCGGGCTTTTTTATAGCTTTAAAAGAATTTGTGAATAGTATTTATGGAGGGATAGCAGGGTTGCTCAGGAGCGTTTATGTCACTACTGCAAGAGAAATTAAAAGCGCCGCCACTACCGCTTGGTGTAGTGGCCCGGCCGCGCCTTAATGACCGTTTCGGGTTAGATGAACGTGTCCGCTTACTGATGGTGCAGGCGCCTCCAGGCTATGGCAAAACCACGCTGCTGGCTGAGCGGCTGACCGCGCTGGAGCAAGAGGCCACTTGGCTAGGCTTGGATCAGCGCGACAACCAACCCGCGCGGTTTTTAGCCTACTGGCAGGCAGCGCTCGATGGACTGTTAATCGAGCACACACGGCTTTCACCCGTGGCAGACGATGGAGACTGCGTGGAGCAGTTAGAGCGCTGGCTTGGCGAATTGCCTGAGCAGCGCTCGCCGTGTCGTTTGGTAGTGGATAATTTTGAGCACCTTAGCCACCCGGATATCTTAGCTGGGATCGCCCACTGGCTGCGTCATCAGCCGCCGTGGCTAACGTTAACGCTGGCCAGCCGCTCAAGGCCAGCATTGGGTTTGGCAAGCCTGCGGCTAAGAGGTGAACTCGAAGAGATCGACCTTCACGCGTTGGCCTTTGACAGCGAGGAGGCGCAAACCCTGTGTGCCGAACAGTTGAGCTTTCCCCCCACGCGAGTCAGCCTGGAGCGTGCACTGCGCAGAAGCGGTGGCTGGGTAATGGCGTTGAGCTGGCTGGTAGAGCGCACCACCACGCGGGCAGGGTTTGACGCCCTGGTTGACCGGTTAAGTGGTGCCCACCCAGACTTTGCCGCTTGGTTTGACGAACTGCTCTCCGCTGCACTGCCATTGGAAGAGCGAGAGCTAATGCTGCAACTGGGGGTACTGGAGCGCTTTTCCCCCGAGCTTATGGCCCGACTACTGGAAGGGGAGCGCTTGACCCAGCGCCTGGAGGCCTTTGAACAAGCGGGGCTATTTATTGAACGCCCAGACCCGCATGCTCAGTGGTACCGCTTTCAACGACTGTTTGGCGAGTACCTCCGTCATCGCCGTCATGAGCTTAGTTTGGCCACCCAGCGCGTGCTGCACCAGCGCGCAAGCCAGGCGTGGTTAGCCTTGAACGATCCGGTGATGGCTCTGCGCCAGGCGATACTCGCCGAGGCCCCTGATGACGTGGCAAGCCTACTGACCTCCCAAGGGCCTGCCTTGCTGGCAAGCGGCGCCTATGCGCTGTTGGCCAAGGGCTTCGCCCTGCTCGGTGAGCCGCGGCTCTCTACCCGTCCGGAACATACGCTGCTTTATGGCTGGGTCTCCCATGCTCAGTTTCAGTTTGATATTACCGCACGCGTGATTGGCTGGATTGAAGCACAGTTGCAAGCGCCAGAGTGGCAGCTGCTCAGCGCTGAATTCGCTACGCTGCGCGCCCAGTTGGCGATTAATCAAGGCGATGCCGAGCGCGCCGCACCGCTGGCCGAGCAAGCGCTAGCCGTACCCGCCCGCTATTTAGCCTCCACGCCGCTGACTGCCACCGCCATCTTGAGTGAGGCGCGCTTTGTGCTGGGCTATTTGGAAGAGTCGCTGCAGCGGGTGCGCGAGGTAGAGCGCCAGGCCCGCCAGCGTGATGATCATCAACTGCTGCTCTGGTCGTTTTGCCATCAGTCGGAGACGCTGGTGGCCCAAGGACGACTACAGGCCGCCTACGATATTCAGGAGCGCGCCTTTGCGCACTTGGAGCGGGCCGAGCTCGAGCATCTGCCCGTGGCGGAGTTTCTCTACCGCATTCGCAGTCAGGTACTCTGGGAGTGGCACCGGCTGGACGAAGCCGAGCAGGCCGCGCTGAAAGGCATCGCCGTGCTGGATAACCAGGGGGAGCGCTGGACACTTCAGTGTCATATCCAACTGGCCAAAATCGCCCAAAGCCGTGGCGACCAAGCCCAGTGCGCTGACCATATTCGGCGGCTGCGCAAAATTCTCGCAGAAGGGGATTACCATATTGACTGGGTGGCGAATGCTCACGCTACCCTGTTGGCCTGGTGGCACTCCACCCAGGATCTTGATGCGGTAGAGCGCTGGCGCCAGGAAGCGCCGTCCCCCATTACTGAAGGGGCCACCAACCACTTTTCCCAGTGCAATGTGCGCAACCACGCCCGGGCGCTCACGCTACTGGGACGCTTTGATGAAGCCTGCATGCTATTAGAGGCCCTTGAAGTGCACACTCAGCGCTTGGGGCTGGTCACGGATGCCAACCGCAACCAGATCTGTCTCGCGGCAGCGGCGTGGTATGCAGGAAGAGAAGAGCATGCCTGCCAGCATATGCATCAAGCGCTGAGCTTGGCTTCCCGCACCGCCCTGGTGGGCAGCTTTCTGCGACTGGGCAAACCCCTTGGGGAGTTGCTCAATCGGTTGCTCGACAGCGGCACCTTGGATGCCTTAGAGCAGGCGAGGGCAGAGCGGTTGCTGGCGCTTGCGGGGCGCCAGAAGGATTTTGGCAGCGCCCGACGCTTAATGCTGGATGAAACGGTGATCGCTGATATTGTCGCCCGGCCAGATGTCCCCGAGCTGATCCGCACTTCGCCGCTCACTCGCCGGGAGTGGCAAATCCTGGGGCTGATTCATGCCGGGCTTTCCAATGAGCAGATCGCCGAGCAGCTGTCGGTGGCGCCTACCACCATCAAAACCCATATCCGCAGCCTCTATCAAAAGCAGAATATTCGACGGCGCGACGAAGCGATTGCCCTGGCGGGACAGTTGCTGGCGCATATTCAGGGGGAATAAGTCGACAGACGGGCTACTCCTAACGCCTACGCCCAGAGTCACCCTGGGGGGAGGATTTTATCTTGTGAGCAACCCTGCATCATGCCAAGTAACCAGCAAGAACTATGTCAAGAACTGTGACAAGAACCATGGCAAGGACAAAACAATGATGCAGACAACCTCTACTTCCCACTACGTTGGCAGCCAAGGGGCCGACTGGTGGCGCGGCGCCGTGATTTATCAAATCTACCCGCGCAGCTTTATGGACAGCAACGGCGACGGCATTGGCGACTTAAAAGGCGTGATCGACAAGCTCGATTACATCGCCTCGCTTAACGTCGATGCGATTTGGCTGTCGCCATTCTTTACCTCACCGATGAAAGACTTCGGCTACGACATCAGCAACTATCGCGATGTTGATCCGATGTTTGGCACCCTGGAGGATTTCGACCGTTTAGTCGAGGGTGCCCATGCCAGGGGGCTAAAAGTCACCATCGATCAAGTCATGTCGCACACTGCCGATCAGCATGCCTGGTTCGAAGAGAGTCGCCAAAGTCGTGATAATCCCAAAGCCGACTGGTACGTTTGGGCTGACCCTAAGCCCGATGGCGCGCCGCCCACTAACTGGCAATCCGTGTTTGGCGGCAGCGCCTGGCAGTGGGACACCCGCCGCTGCCAGTACTATCTGCATAACTTCCTGGCTAGTCAGCCGGATTTAAATTTCCGCACACCTGTGGTGGTCGATGCCATGCTGGAGGAAGTGCGCTTCTGGCTAGAGCGGGGCGTGGATGGCTTCCGGCTGGATGCGGTGAACTTCTGCACCCACGGCGAGCTAAAAGATAACCCGCCGCGCCAGGAGATTACCGAAAGTTTTCTAGGCGTTCGCCCCGACAATCCCTACGGCTACCAGCTTCACCAGTACGATAAAACCCAGCCCGAAAACCTGGTGTTTCTGGAGCGGCTGCGCGCTCTGTTGGATGAGTACCCCGGTACCACCAGCGTGGGCGAGGTAGGCGATGACGACGCCTTGGGCGTGATGGCGGAGTACTCCCAGGGCGGCAAGCGGCTACACATGTGTTATTCGTTCAACCTGCTCACCGATAAATCTGACCCCGGCTACTTGCACGAAACGCTAACCGAAATGGAAGCACGCATTGGCGATGGCTGGCCCTGCTGGGCGCTGGGCAACCACGACGTGACGCGGCTGGCAACTCGCTGGCAGGCAGAAGGGCAGCTGGATAAGCTGCGCCTTTATATGGTGTTTCTACTCACTCAGCGCGGTAGCGTATGCCTTTATCAAGGTGAAGAGCTGGGTCTGCCCGAAGCTCAGCTAACGTTTGAACAGTTGGTTGACCCTGCGGGAATTACCTTCTGGCCCGCTTATAAAGGCCGCGATGGCTGCCGAACACCGCACCCCTGGCAGGCCGATGCCCATCATGCGGGCTTTAGCAGCGCCACACCCTGGCTGCCGGTGCCTAATACTCATGCTAATCTCGCTGTTGATCAGCAAGATAACGACACTGATTCATTGCTCAATGCCTACCGCGATTTTTTAGCCTTCCGTCGTACTCAGCCTGCGTTGGTGAAGGGCGATGTGCGCTATCACGCTGTGCGTGACGATGTGCTCTGTCTTGAGCGCACCTACCAGCAAACACGGTTACTAATTGCTCTGAATTTTAGCGGTCGAACGGTCACCCGTTCGGCGCCTGAAGGCGCTGAAGCCATTGCCGGTGCCCCCGCGTGGCTAACCGGTGAGTGGCAGGGCAGCCAACTGTCGCTTCCGCCCTATGGCGTGGCGATTGCCCGTTGCCCGCAATCCCAGGAGGACGCGCCATGGGACGTTTAACCCTAAGCGGCATCGGTAAATCCTTTGACGGAGTGGAAATCTCCCGGGATATCGATCTCAACATCGAAGACGGCGAGTTCGTGGTGTTCGTTGGCCCCTCCGGCTGCGGAAAGTCCACGCTGCTGCGTATGATTGCCGGGCTTGAAGACATCAGCGAAGGGGATATGCAGCTAGATGGCCAGCGGATCAACGAGATTCCGCCCCAGGAGCGGGACATCGGCATGGTGTTCCAATCCTACGCCCTCTACCCGCATATGAGTGTGGCCGAGAACATGGCCTTTGGCCTGAAGCTGGCCCGCACTGATAAGGCAGAGATACGCAGCCGCGTCCAGCACGCCGCCGAAATGCTGCACCTCACCGAGCTATTGGAGCGTAAGCCCAAAGACCTCTCCGGCGGTCAGCGCCAGCGGGTAGCCATTGGCCGCACGCTGGTCAAAGAGCCTGCCGTGTTTCTGTTCGACGAGCCGCTCTCTAACCTGGATGCCGCGCTGCGGGTGGATATGCGTGTACAAATCGCAGAGCTGCACAAGCGTCTGCAAGCGACCATGATCTACGTGACCCACGATCAGGTGGAAGCCATGACGCTGGCGGATCGTATCGTGCTGCTTTCCCGGGGAAGAATCGCCCAGGTAGGCGCGCCGCTCTCGCTTTATCACTTTCCCAAAACCTTAGAGGTAGCGGAGTTTATCGGTTCGCCGCGCATCAATACCTTCCCGGTCACGGTAGTCGACTCAGGTGAGCGCCAAACGGTGGTGCGTCTGCCTAACGGGGAGACACTGACGGTGGCGGTCAATGGCAAGCACCTCCATTCCGGTGATGGCGCCACTTTGGGATTGCGGGCAGAAGATTTTGTATCGCCCGAACAGGCGGAGGCTCGGCTGACAGCGAGATTAATGGTGGCGGAAAAGCTGGGTTACGAAACCCTGGCGCATCTGCAGGTAGACGGTATAGACGCTACCTTAACCCAGCGTTTGGATGGCTTAACGCAACTAACCGAAGGCCAAACGATCGACTTGGGTTTAGCGGGCCAGCATTGCCATCTTTTTGATCTACAGGGGAGTGCCTGCCCGCGGCAGGTGGTGGTAGATGGGGTAAGCCAATAATCGCCCATCTTATTTTTTTCAATAAAAGTGCATCCAATACGTCTCCTCGCGGGTAATCCCTATACAGGCGCTATTTAAGGCGGCTGATAAAAAACCTTTTAGGAGACTGAAAATGACCATCCAACCTCTTACGCGTGCAGCACTTGCCGCTACCTTGATTGCATCCTTCAGTCACGTCGCGCTGGCAGACATGACGCCCGCGGAAGTTCAGGTGCCGGACGGTAATGCTGTCGCCCTCGAAACCGTTGGCGTTGGCGCTATTACCTACATGTGCGAAGCCAAAGACGACGGCAACATGGGCTGGGTATTCAAAGGCCCCCACGCGGCGCTTAACGACAGCGAAGGCACACAAGTAGGAAGCTACTACGGCCCGCCAGCCACCTGGGAAGCGTTGGATGGCTCAAAAATTACCGGCACTCAGCTAGCCACGGCTGCCAATGGTGATGGCAACATCCCGCTTCAACTGGTGGAAGCCAATCCGGCTGAAGGTGAAGGCGCTATGAGCGGTGTTAGTTATATTCAGCGCCTGAACACCCAGGGTGGCGTTGCCCCGGACGTCACCTGCGATATGGATCACGACGGAGCCACCGCGGTAGTGACCTACCAGGCGGACTATATCTTCTGGGCTGCGGAATAAGTCGGCTGGAATGTTAATTCCGCTGGGGGCTCGTCTGTCGAGTCCCCAGCGGCTATGCTGTCTGCGAGAACGACGACTGGCGTCGGTGCCGTCACCAGGGAGCTAGGGTTTGACTGACGTGTCTTCAGAATTTGATCATGCTGCGGCATTAGCCAACTGTGCCCGTGGCGAGCATGACGCCTTGCACCAACTCTATGTTCATGAAGGTGCCCGACTATTAGGCGTCGTCATAAGAATCGTCAAGGATCGTGGTATGGCCGAGGATATTGTCCACGATGCCTGTCTTAATATTTGGCAGCATGCCGATAGTTTTGATCCCGCCAAAGGATCCGCGCGGACGTGGATATTTAGCGTGGCGCGTCACCTGGCACTGAACGCTATCCGTTATCGCGACCGTGAAGTCACTTTTGATAATCACGATCCCACCGAATTAGATCTCGATGAACATTTTCAGCACGCCTCCGTTGCCGATGAAGCTTTCGATTGGCAAACCGGCCAGCGGATGGATAGCTGTTTGGAAGCGCTTGAGCCGGAGCGGCGTAACTGCGTACTCCATGCCTATGTTGACGGCCTTAGTCATGCGGAAATTGCGGCGCATACCGGCGCGCCGCTGGGAACCGTAAAAGCCTGGATCAAACGCAGTTTGCTGCGCCTACGGGAGTGTATGGCATGAGCCGCCCCAGTCAGCACGAACACCAAGACGACCATACTTTAGCGGGTGAATACGTGCTGGGTACGCTTTCGTTAGAGCAGCGTAAGGCGCTAGAGGCCCGGCTACCTAACGAGCCTGAATTGCAACAAGCCGTGATGGCTTGGGAAGAGCGTTTCTTGCCCTATACCGCTATCACCGACCCGGTAACGCCTTCTGACAATTTATGGCCGCGTATTGAGCGCAGCTTAGCGTCACGGGAAGCGCTTGCTAAGCGTGCTCGACCTGCCTCTGTCGTGCCGCCAAGACCTCGCCGCATGCTGCACAGCCTGCCGCTTTGGCGCGGCGCTGCCGGGTTTGGCTTAGCGGCGGCGTTAGTATTGGGCGTGATGCTGGCCAATGAAGTAACTGAACCGACGACCCCCGAGTACATGGTGGTTCTGCTTGCTCCGCAAACGCAGTCAGCGGGTTGGGTAGTGCAGGCCTCATCACGCCAGGAAATCGAGCTGATCCCATTGGGTACTTTCGCAGTACCTGAAGGTAAAGCGCTTGAGTTTTGGACCAAAGCAGATGAGTGGCAGGCCCCGGTATCGCTGGGTTTAGTGGAGCCAGGGCAGCCGATCCGTTTGCGCTTGGATGAACTGCCGCCTCTTGAGGATAACCAGCTATTTGAGCTAACGCTGGAAGACGAAACCGGCTCACCAACCGGCCTGCCCACCGGGCCGATTGAGTTTATTGGCCGCGCGGTCGAGATTTAGCCACTCAAAAGCGCCAGTTAAAAGAACGTCAAGCCGACCTGGAACAGGCGCTCCACGTCGCGAATGCGGCGCTTGTCGATCACGAATAGAATCACGTGGTCACCGCTCTCAACCATCACATCGCCGTGGGCGATGATGACTTCCTTGCCGCGCACAATCGCACCGATGGTGGTGCCGTCGGGCAGTGCGATATCGCGGATGGTACGGCCTACCACTTTTGATGACTGCTTGTCGCCGTGGGCGATGGCTTCAATGGCCTCGGCGGCGCCTCGGCGCAGCGAGTGAACGTTGACGATATCACCCCGACGCACGTGGGTGAGCAGGCTGCCAATGGTGGCCTGCTGGGGAGAAATAGCGATATCGATCTCGCCCCCCTGCACCAAGTCCACATAGGCGGCGTTGTTGATCAGCGTCAGCACCTTCTTCGCCCCCAAACGCTTGGCGAGTAGCGACGACATGATATTGACCTCGTCGTCGTTGGTCAGCGCGCAGAAGATATCGCACTCTTCGATATTCTCCTCTTCCAGCAAGCGCTTGCTGGTGGCACTGCCGTGGAGCACCACGGTGCGATCCAGTCGCTCGGAGAGGGTAGTGCAGCGCTCCAGGCTGTGCTCGATGATCTTGACCTGGTGGCTATGCTCCAGGTGTTCGGCCAGCCGCTCGCCGATATTGCCACCCCCGGCGATCACTACCCGGCGGAAGTCCCGCTCGACCCGGCGCAGCTCGCTCATTACCGCGCGAATATCCCGACGGGCGGCAAGGAAGAACACCTCGTCGTCAGCCTCGATGACCGTATCGCCACGGGGGATAATTGGTCGGTTACGACGGTAAATGGCGGCTACGCGGGTATCCACGTTGGGCATATGGCGGCGCAAAAAGGCCAAGTCCTGACCCACCAGCGGGCCACCGTAGAACGCTTTCACCGCCACCAGCTGTACCAGGCCACCGGCAAACTCCAGCACCTGCAGGGCACCGGGGTGCTCGATCAGGCGGCGTACGTGGTCGGTGACCACCTGCTCGGGGCTGATCAGTACATCAATGGGGATCGCTTCGTGGGCAAAAAGGCCTTTACGGGTCAAATACGCGGTGGCGCGCACCCGGGCAATTTTAGTCGGCGTGCGAAACAGCGTATGGGCGACCTGGCAGGCGATCATATTGATCTCGTCGCTGTTGGTGACAGCGATCAACATATCGGCGTCTTCACAGCCTGCCTGGCGCAACACAATCGGGTAGGAACCTGCCCCGGTGACCGTGCGGATATCGATTTTGGTGTGCAGCTCGCGCAGTTTTTTGGCGTCAGTGTCAACGACGGTGATGTCGTTTTCCTCGCGGGCGAGGTGTTCTGCCAGTGTGCCGCCGACCTGGCCGGCGCCGAGAATAATAATTTTCATACGGTCTTGTCCTCACGGTCAGGCTCAAGGGAGAGTCGGTAACCAATGCCGGGTTCAGTTTGCAGTAGGGTGGGGGACTGGGGGTCATCACCTAGCTTTTGACGCAACTTGCTCACCACTATGCGCAAGTAATGCGTATCTTCCTGGTGAGTTGGGCCCCATACCTGTCGTAATAGCTGGGTCTGCGTGACCACTCGCCCAGCTGAAGCAATAAGCTGGGCCAGCACGGCGAACTCTTTAGGTGTTAGATGAACGGCCTCGCCGTGCAAGCTTACTTGGTGAGCGGCCAGGTCAACTATCAAACCGCCATGCTGGAAACGCTGAGCGCTTGGGCTGGCGCGTCGCCTTAATAAGGCTCGAATACGTGCCAACAGCTCTTGAATGCCGAAGGGTTTGGTAACGTAGTCGCTCGCCCCGTTATCCAGGGCGCGCACTTTTTCAGCCTCATGGCCGCGCACCGAAACAATGATCACGGGCACCTCGCTATGCTTGCGGATAGAATCGAGCACTTGCTGTCCATCCATGTCTGGCAGACCAAGATCCAGTAAAACGATGTCTGCATTAGCGGTGAGGGCATCAGCATTGAGTTTTTCCAACCCCTCGCGACCACTGGAGGCCTCAATCACCTGAAACCCTTGAGAAGTGAGGCTGATACGCAAAAAGTGACGAATGTGCGGCTCGTCATCAATGACTAATACGCGCGCTTGATCAGTGCTCATTCTCGGCGTCCTTGCTGGGTGCCGATAGGGGCAGCGTCATGGTAATCCTGGTGCCAACATTGTCAGGCCCAGGGCTTGCGTGGATTTGACCCGCGTGGGCGCCAAGCATTCCCCGACAAATCGCCAGCCCCAGGCCGCTACCGTGCAGGCTGCGATCGCCGTCGTTACCGGTGACAAACATATCGAACACGCGCTCGCGTAGTGCTTCGGGTATGCCAGGGCCTTGGTCGGTAACCGAAAACAATAAGATGGACGGGTCTCCAGCCCTTTTATCATCACGACATTGGGCTTCGATAGTGATATGGCCATTAGGTGGTGAGAAGCGCGCCGCATTTTCAAGCACGTTGACCAGCGCTTGCTCAATCAGGGCGGGGTGAACGTAAAGTAGTGGTAGCTCTTTTGACCAGTGCTGCTCGACTTGGAAACCTTCAAGGGCACTGCCCAGTCGCTTCCGCGCTGAAGCGACTAAATCATCAAACGCCACCCAATCGCGCTCGATTTTCATATCGCCATGCCCTAGTCGGGTCATGTCCAACAAATTCTGTATATAGCGGTTAAGGCGTTCACTTTCGCTTAATACGCCATCTAGTAACGCAAAGCGATCCTGTTGACTGAGCTGTGCATCAAGAGTGCGAAGCGAGCTGGCCGCGCCAATAATCGACGCTAGCGGAGTGCGCAGGTCGTGGGAAACCGACGATAGCAGCGCTGAACGCAACCTCTCCTGCTCTTCAGCCAAGCGAGCGGCGCTAAGCTCCAGCAGGCGCTGGCGGCTGTCTCCGGCGAGCTTGCCGACTACCAGTGCGACTAATAGAAAGAACAGCAGCGTTAGCAGTTGCTCTTGCTCTTCCACCGCTAACGAAAAGTGCGGAATGGTGAAGCAAAAATTAAACGTCAGAAACCCCAGTACGGCACATAGCAGAGCTGCGTAGCTTCCTGCTAACACCGCACTGGCGAGAACCGCGGTAAGAAAAATCAGCGAAAGATTAGCCAAGGCTAGCCAGGTATATAGCCCCCAGGCGATTAGCAGAGCAATTAGCGTGCTCGCCAGTGCAATCAGGATTTCTGACGGCATTGGCAAGCGCAACTGGTTCGCAATCTGCCCAAAGGGTTTGAACATCGGTTTTCTAAACGTCATGACACGATTGTCCTTCACGAACGTCCTTCAAGATATCCGGCTAGCGTCGCCAGAACATTGGAGTCAGCAACACCACAACGGTGAGTATTTCTAATCGCCCCATCAGCATGCCAATACATAGCAGCCATTTCGCTGCGTCGGGGAGGGGGGCAAAATTACCTGCGGGACCGATGATATCGCCTAGCCCAGGGCCCACATTGGTGACTGCGGTGGCGGCACCGGAAAGAGCGGTGACTAAATCCAACCCCAGGGCAGAGAGGCTCAACGCCAGTGCCGCTATGGTGATAAAAAAGAAGAACGAGAAGGCCACTACGCTGCGCGAGATATCACTGGTGACCGGCTGATGGTTATAGCGAGTGGTAAACACACCATTGGCATGGATGAGGTAACGCAACTGGTTAAGCAGCATTAAAGAAGCAATCTGAAACCGGAAGATTTTCATTCCGCCGCTAGTAGAGCCGCTGCAGCCGCCCACAAAGGTCAGGTAGAAAAAAGCGACCACCGGCAGCGCCCCCCACTGGCTGTAATCATCCGATGCATAGCCGGTGGTGGTTACCACTGAAATAATGTTAAAGGTAACGTGGGTGAGCGATTCAAACCAGTTATCGCCCTGGGTGATGCGCCAGACACTGAGTAGCAAAATCGCGGCCATCAAGAGCTTTAACAGCCCAAGTACCTGCTGATCATTCCATAGGGCACTGCGCGACCCGCGTATAAAACGGATATACAGTACAAAGGGAAGCGCACCGCTCAGCATGAAAAAACTGGCCATCCACAGCAGCCATGGCTGTTCGCTATAGGCGCCGAAGGAAGCGTCGGAATTGGCAAAGCCGCCGGTAGAAAGCGATGTCATACCATGTACGGTGGCGTCTAAGAGCGTCATCCCGCCGAACCAATAACTACCAATCGCGACCAGGGTTAGGCTGACATAGATCGTTAGCGTCGCTTTGGCAATACCGCCAGTGCGTGGCATCACTTTATCCGACCAGTCGGACGACTCGGTGTGAAACAACCGCATACCACCTACTTTAAGAAACGGCAAAATCGCAATACCCATGACGATAATGCCGATGCCGCCCATCCATTGCATGAGCCCTCGCCATAGCTTCAATCCATCGGAAAAGTGCTCAATACCGACCAGAACCGTGGATCCCGTCGTAGTTATCGCTGATACCGACTCAAACACCGCATTGGTGAAGGTTAACTGTGGGGCGCCCAGCACCAGCGGCAGGCTGGCAAAACCGCTAATGGTGACCCAACTGGCGGCGGTAAGAATAAACATCTGCCATGGCTTCAACTCTAAGGCTGTGCGGTAGGTGAGCAACCAAGTAAGTGCTGCGGCGCCAAGTACAATCAGAATGGAAACACCGAAGGCGGGTGCATCAGGGTCTCTCTCAATTAGCAGTACGACGAAAGGCACCATCATGAACAGCGCTAGCACAACCCAGAGAATCGAGATGATTTTAAAAACAGGTGCCCAGTGCCGATACGCATTCCTGCTACGGTAAAACCATGGTGTGAATGGAGTCATATGCCCAGCTCGCCGTTTAGTATTCTTAATATTTGCTATGACACCATGACCTTCCATAAAAAGTCTGTAAAAAAACAAAAAAACCCAGCACTCTGCTGGGTTTGGGCAAGCTAGTTAAACACCTTCGTGAGTTTTAATATTTTTAACCTTTAACACCCCCAGCTGTTAATCCACCAATAATCCAACGCTGGCAGATCAGAAAGGCCACGGTGATTGGCAGCCCCGAGAGCACGGCAGCGGCGGCGAAGTCGCCCCAGCGCTGATTATGGTCGGCCAGGTACTGCTGGGCGCCCACCGCCAGGGTGAGCTTATGCTCATCCACCAGCAGCACCGAGGCCATGGGGTACTCCATGATGCTCATCACAAACGCCAGGATGAACACCACCATCAGAATCGGCACCGACAGCGGCAGCAGGATGTAGCGAAACGCCTGCCAAGTGCTTGCCCCGTCCACCATGGCGGCTTCTTCGAGCGACCCGTCGATGGATTCGAAGTAGCCCTTGATCGTCCATATATGCAGCGCCACTGCGCCCAGGGAAGCGACAATCAGCGCGCCGTGGGTGTTTATCCCTAGCCAGCCGACGAACTGACCCAGCCGGTCGAACAGCGCGTAGAGTGCCACCAGCGACAATACTGCTGGGAACATTTGGAAAATCAGCATGCCTTTCAATAGCGGCTCCTTGCCCTTAAAGCGCATGCGAGCAAAGGCGTAGGCACTGGTGGTGGCAAGCATCAAAATCAGCAACGAGGACACCACGGCGACTTTGATCGAGTTCCATAGCCACAGCAGCACGGGGAAGGGCGGCTGGATCACGCTGCCGTCGGCGCGCTCCCAGGGAATACCCAAGGCCAGCGACCAGTGTTCAAGAGAGAAACGCTCGGGGATCAAGCTCCCCGAGGCAAAGTTGCCCTCACGAAACGAAATTGAAATCACCAAAAGCAGCGGAAACACGATCAGTGAAACAAAGCCGATCAGCGCCAAATGGGCGCCCCATCGCCGTGAGCGAATGGAGCGGGGTTGAACCATCGCCATCGTAAACCTCCTAAACCTTAACCTTGGAAAGCCGCAGATTGATGACCGACATGCCCACCACCAGCAGAAAGATCAGCGTGGCAATCGCCGCCGCCAGGCCGAAGTTTTGGCCAGCATCCTGGAAGGCGATTCGGTAGGTGTAGCTCACCAGCAGGTCGGTGGTGCCCGCGGGCGTGCTGGCACCCAGAATGTCCGGGCTGCCCCCGGTGAGCAGCGCAATCAACACGAAATTATTGAAGTTAAAAGCAAAGGCGGCGATTAACAGCGGTGTGAGCGGTTTGATGATCAGCGGCAGGGTGATCTTCATCAGGTTGGTGATCGGCCCGCCGCCGTCTACCGCCGAGGCCTCGTAAAGATCGCCGGGGATCGACTGAATCAGCCCCATGCACAGCAGCAGCATGTAGGGGTAACCCAGCCAGGTATTGACGATCAGCAGCATGGTTCGGGCTAGCCAGGGGTCGGTAAACCACTCCGGCGAAATGCCGAACAGTGCCTCCAGAATCATGTTCACCTCACCAAAATGCTGATTGAACATGCCTTTGAAAATCAGAATCGAAATAAACGCTGGAACCGCGTAGGGCAGTATCAGCAGCGTCCGATAGACCGCCTTGCCCTTGAGCTGATCCCACTGCAGCAGCGAGGCGAGGACAAACCCCACGGCCAGGGTGAACAGTACGGTGAGCCCGGCAAACACGAAGGTCCAGACAAAAATCTGCATAAACGGCCCGCGTATATCCGGGTCGGTGAAAATCTTGGTGTAGTTGGTGAAGCCCACGTTCACCGGCCACCCGGGGGTGATGCGTTCTCCGTTTTCGGTGACGAAAAAGCCGATATCGTTGTCCGGCGTCAGCACCTGATCCTCTTGCCGATCATAGAGGCTGCCGTTGTCACGCATCTCATAGCGGTCGATCATTGGCGCGAACTGGCGCAGACCCGCCATACGCAGCTCGGTGCCCCCGGGCGTTTGCAGGCGTAGCGCCTGGAGGGCGTCGCGGGCCTGGATGGCTGCGCGCATGGGAAGCGGCTCACCTTCGGGCGGGGTGTCTACGGCTTGGGTTGGAACGCGACGAACTTCGCTGTTAGTTAGGTTGAGCGCGGCGGATAGTAGCCGGTCGTTGTCGCCCGCAGGGGTGTCGCTTTCCAGGTAAAGGCGCACCAGCTCGCCTTCCTGGTAAAGCGAATAGGAAAAGGCAGCGCCTTCAGCCTGGTAGGTTTGATTGGTCAGTTGTGCGCGTACACGTTCCTGGCTAAGCAGATTGTCCGAGCTGTAGTTGCTGAAGCTGATGCCAACGGTATACACCAGCGGAAAAATGACAAACACGCCAAGACCGGCCACGGCAGGGAAAATATACCGGTGGCTCATCAGCGAACGTCGGCTGAACACCACGCCCAGCGACGTGCCAAGCACCAAAAAAAGCAGCGCAAATACCCACTGGCCGTGCATGTAAAAGGCCATCACCAGCCAAAGCAGGGCCAGCACCATCAGCCCAATCAAGCTGCGCATTGCCCAGCGGGAATAGCGTTCGGCCAGATGGCGAGAGCGGTGGCGGGGCAAGCCCCGCGAAGCATTCGTGGTAAACATGAAAGATGTCCTGCGAAACTGCCCAGCCTTGCCAACGGAGTGCCATGGCCGGGCAGTGAAGGAAAGGCGAGTGGCTACTGACGCATACGCCGCGCGGCGGCATCCAGCGCTTCCTGGGGTGATTGACGCCCGCTGCCGATGTTTTGCAGCGCGGGCTCCATGGCTGCCCAAAAGGCGCCCATTTCGGGAATGTTCGGCATCGGCATGCCAACTTCGGCGTTTTCAAGCGTGGCGGCAATATTGGGGTTGTCGGCCAGTTCCGCTTGATAGTCGATGTGGGCCACGGCCCCCAGCGACCCATCGCTGTTGAAGGTGCGCATACCCTCCTCGCTAAGCAGGTAGTTTTCCAGGAACTCGACGGCCAGAAAATCATTGGGCGACGCGGAGTTGATCATTGCCGTCATAACGCCAAACATGGGCTTGGCACGTTCGTCGCCCACCTTGGGCAGCAAGGCGACGCCGTAATCAATGCCACTGCGTTCAAGGTTTGGCCAGGCCCAGGGGCCGCTGATCATGGTCGCTACTTCGCCCTTGTTAAAGCGGTTATCCATGATGCTGTAGTCGGTTCCCCGCGGTATCACGTCGCTTTCGATCAGCTCGACTAGCAGTTCTGCACCTTGCACGGCGCCTTCGTTGTTAACGCCAATATCGGTAACGTCGTAGCCTGCGTCGGTTCGTTTAAACGGGTAGCCACCGTTAGCGGCTAGCAGTGTCCAACCGTAGTAGGGTTCGCTGTAGTCGAACAGGATGGCTTTTTTACCCTCTTGGGAAAGCGTCTTGTCCAGCTGCATTAGCTCGGCAAAGCTCTCCGGTGGGGTGTCCACCAGGGCCTTATTATAAATAAGACCGAGTGATTCCACTGAAATGGGGTAGCCGTAGGTTTCGCCATTCCACAGGGCGGCTTCCCAGGTGAAGTCGTAAAAAGACTCGCGAAAGCTGTCACTAGGCGCTACCTGTTTTAGTAAGCCACTTTGTGCCCACTCGCCCATCCGGTCGTGGGCCCAGATCACGATGTCCGGCCCTTGGCCACTGCCCGCCGCCTGTTGAAAACGGTCGGTCAGGTTATCCGGAAAGACCACCTCAACTTCTATGCCCGTCTCTTCAAGAAACTGCTCAGCCAGCAGTTGAATGCCTTGCTGGCCTTTGTTGTCGCCCATCCAGATCGTTAGGCGGTCATCTTCGAACGCGAAGGCTGGCAGGGTAGCGCTGGCAGCCAAAGTGGCTGTGAGTAGCGGTCTGATAAAGTAGCGTAGCGTTGCCATCGAGTAATAACCTCATTGTTGTTGTGGTCATTTATTTATCAACTTCCGCAGAGTGGCCAATTATGCGCAAGGTCACCTCCTCCTTAGGGGGCGTAGCAGTGGCGTATATCAAGGGCGTAGAGTAAAAGTGGAAGGAGAAGGATTGATATGAAGTGCTGAGTGCGTTGATAGAGCAGAAACCGTGGTTATTTTGTAGTAAAATTACACGAATTATTGCGTATAATGCCCCCTTTACGGTAGATTTTAGGTAATCTAACTACATTAGATGCCTAATTATAAACAGGAGTGACGATGAGCCAGTCCACTGCTTCCCAAGGTGCACCGCTGGGCGATCCGAATCACGCTATTGATTTAGCGCTGTTTGGAGCGCTGGGTGATCTTGCCATGCGCAAGCTATTTCCTGCCTTATACCATCTTGATCGCGAAGGCTTGATGCCTGAAAGCACGCGCATTATGGGACTGGCTCGCCATGAGCACGACGCTGCATCGTTCCGAAAAATGGTTAACGACGCGCTGCAGAAACGGCTAAAAAGCAGCGAGCAGGATAAGCAGAGCCTCGAGCGTTTTCTCGCCCGCCTAGATTATTTAAAACTCGATTTTTCCAGCGTTGAAGGTTACGACGCCATTCGCCAGTGGCGAAAGGGCTCACCGCGCCCAATGGTGGTCTATCTTTCCGTTGGGGCACCTATTTATGGCGATATCTGCCGTCACCTGCAGGCCAGTAAAAGCCTGGACGATGAGTCCCGCGTGGTGGTTGAGAAACCCATCGGTTACGACCTGCACTCCTCGGTTGAAATTAACGACGCTATCGGTGAAGTGTTCCCCGAGTCGCGGATTTACCGCATCGACCACTATTTGGGCAAAGAGACCGTACAGAACCTGATTGCCCTGCGTTTTGCCAACCCGCTGTTTGGCACCCAGTGGAACCAGAACAATATCTCCCATGTGGAAATTACCGTTGCCGAAAAGGTCGGTATCGAAGGGCGCTGGGGCTATTTCGATGAGGCGGGTCAGCTACGCGATATGGTGCAAAACCACCTGCTGCAGCTGCTGTGCTTAATCGCCATGGATCCGCCCTCTAACCTGGATGCCGACGCCATCCGTGATGAAAAGGTCAAGGTGCTTAAAGCACTTAAACCGTTTGTGGGCGAGGCGCTTGGTCGCGATGTAGTACGAGGTCAATATATCGCGGGCACTAGCGATGGCCAGTCGGTGCCGGGTTACCTGGAAGAAGAGGGCGCCAACACCCAGAGCCAGACCGAAACCTTTGTGGCCATGAAAACTGAAGTGGCTAACTGGCGCTGGGCAGGTGTGCCGTTCTACTTGCGCACCGGTAAACGGATGCCGGAGAAGCTCTCGCAGATCGTTATTCACTTCCGTCAGCAGCCCCACTATATCTTCGACCCGGATCAGCGCGGCATCGCCTCTAATAAGTTGATTATTCGCCTGCAGCCGGAGGAGGGTATTGCCCTGCAAGTATTGACCAAAGATAGTGGTTTGGATAAAGGCATGCGCCTGCGCCCGGGTCCGCTGCATTTGGACTTCAACAGCGCATTTCCCAAATCGCGGATACCCGATGCTTACGAACGCCTGCTGCTCGAAGTCATGAAAGGCCAGCAGTACCTGTTCGTGCGTCGCGATGAAATTGAACACGCCTGGCGTTGGTGCGACCAGCTCATCGATGGCTGGAAAAAACGCGACATGCCGCCGCGTCGTTATCCCGCAGGCTCTTGGGGGCCAGTCGCTTCCATCGCCATGATTACCCAGGATGGCCGCAGCTGGTACGAGGATTATTAATATGAGTCAAGCACGCCAACAGTTGGCCGAGCAGCTTGCCGAAGCCGTGTTTCAGGGTCTGCAAGACGATTTAAACCACCAGGAGCGTGTCCTGCTGGTGGTTTCTGGTGGCTCTACGCCAGTGCCTTTTTTTAAGGCGCTGGCGGCCAAATCGCTGCCCTGGGAGCGGGTAGATGTAACGCTGGCCGATGAGCGTTGGGTAGACGAGCAGAGCAGCGATAGCAACGCCAAGCTGGTGCGTGAGCATCTGCTCCAGGGCGAGGCATCGGCGGCCACTTTTATACCGTTAACTTGCAGCGCGGCTACACCTGAAGAGGGCGTCGATGAAGTTGCCAAGCAAGCAGAAACGCTAGCGTGGCCTGCCAGCGTGGTGATTCTAGGCATGGGCGGTGATGGTCATACGGCGTCACTGTTTCCCGACAGCCCTGAATTGACCCTGGCACTTGCCACGGAGGAGCTGTTAGTGGCGGTCAGAACGCCTAGTCAGCCGCAACCCCGGATTACTTTTTCGGCCGATCGCCTGCATCAGGCACGGCGGCATATTCTGCATATCACCGGCGATGATAAACGCGCCGTATTGGCCAAGGCACTAAGTGGCGACGATGTTCGTCAACTGCCTATTCGTGCCTTTTTAACCTGCCCACTGGCCATTTATTGGGCGCCTTGAGCGCTAACTGCCTTAGCCAATAATAAGTTGCTTGGAGACTCACTAATGACTATCGACAAACAGTTACCTTCTACACGCACTGCAGAGCTGGATAGCATCTGCTTGAAAGCCGAGGTGATTCCGGTCATCACTATCGAGCGTTTGGAAGATGCGGTACCGCTAGGCCGCGCCCTGGTAGAGGGTGGCTTAACCGTATTGGAAATTACCCTGCGCACTGACTGCGCGCTTGAAGCAGTGAAGCGTATGCGTGAAGCGTTGCCCGGTGCCAGCATTGGCGTGGGCACGGTGCTGACGCCCGCCCAGTACCGCCAGGCCGAGCAGGTTGGCGCTGACTTTGTAGTAACGCCAGGCGCCACGGAAGCCCTCTATCGTTACGGCGTTGAAAGCCCGGTGCCCATGCTGCCGGGGGTCTCGACAGTTTCTGAGCTAATGACCGGCTGGCAGTACGGTTACCGTCGGTTCAAGTTCTTCCCGGCGGAATCCAGCGGTGGAGCCAAAGCTATCAAAGCGTTTGGCGCGCCGATACCTGAAGCCCGCTTCTGTCCCACTGGCGGTATCACCGTCGACAACGCCGATGATTATCTATCGCTGCCCAATGTGATGTGCGTAGGTGGCTCCTGGCTAACACCCAAAGCAATGGTGGAAGCGGAAGATTGGGATGGCATCCGTGAGCTGGCCCGCCAGTCCGCGGAGCGCTTTCATCACTAAATAGGCATCCACTAGCAACCCGTCGCGGGCCGCATAAATGCATACCCTAGTTATGGTTTTAACCATTACTAGGGTTTTTTTATAGTGAAGTTTTGTCATTCGCGTATCGTAACCGCCTGCGTACGACCAAAGACGTATAACGGGCTATATTCAGCTCAATTAAAATGACGGCAAGATTTGTCTGACATTTCGCTATTCGCGCATACATAAAGGTGCGTGCCACTTACAATGATGATGAGGTGAGTCAAAATGCACGCGTTGACCTTGGCGTCCTTCCTGTTTTTTACAGGGCTTGTCGCCTTTATCACTTGGCGGATCACCCGCCGAGATGACCACTCAAGCACCAGCGGCTACTTTCTTGCCGGACGTACGCTAACCTTCCCGCTGATTGCCGGCTCTCTATTGATGACCAACCTCTCCACCGAGCAAATGGTGGGGCTCAATGGGGCGGCCTTTTCTGATGGTTTAAGCGTAATGGCCTGGGAAGTGGTCGCGGTTATCGCCCTAGTGGCGTTGGCGCTATTCTTCCTTCCGCGGTTTTTGAAAAGTGGTATTGCTACGCTGCCGCAGCTTCTCGAAATTCGTTTCGATAAAACGACTCAGCTAATCACCAATATCATCTTCTTGATTGCGTACGCGGTGATTCTGCTACCGATCATTCTCTATTCAGGTGCCATCGGCCTGCAGGGCATGCTCGACCTACAGGGGTTAACCGGCATTGAGTCGTCTACGACGCTGCTTTGGCTAACGGTGTGGATCGTCGGCATTATCGGTTCGGTGTATGCCCTGTTTGGTGGCCTGCGCACGGTTGCAGTTTCCGACACGCTCAACGGCGTCGGGCTGTTGATCGGCGGTTTCGTGATCGTCTATTTCGGCCTGCAGGCCGTGAGTGACGGCAGCGGCATCATGGAGGGTTGGAACATCCTCAAAGAGAGCGACCCGGATAAGCTGAATTCGATTGGTGGTGCTGATCAGCAGGTGCCGTTCTTTACCCTGTTTACCGGCGTTTTCCTGATTAACCTGTTCTACTGGAGCACCAACCAGCAGATTATTCAGCGTACCTTTGCAGCCAAAAACCTTGCCGAAGGTCAGAAGGGCGTGCTGCTGACCGGTCTCTTCAAGCTGCTGGGACCGCTCTACCTAGTACTGCCCGGCATCATTGCTTATCACCTTTATGCCGATCAGGGCGTGCGTGCCGATGAAGCCTACGGTCATTTGGTTTTTAACGTACTGCCGCCGTACCTCACCGGGTTTTTCGCTGCGGTGATGGTCGGTGCGATCCTGTCGTCGTTTAACTCAGCGCTTAACAGCACCACCACGATTTTCAGCCTGGGCATCTATAAAGGTGTGCTGAATAAAGAGGCCACGGAAGAGCAGGTGGTTAAATCGGGTAAAGTGTTTGGCTGGATCATGGCCATTCTCACCATGATCATTGCGCCACTGCTGGCAGGTCAGGAGAGCCTGTTTGGCTACCTGCAGAAGATGAACGCGATTTACTTTATTCCGATTCTTGCCGTGGTGCTGGTCGGGCTGCTAACCAAACGTGTTCCGCCAATGGCGGCCAAAATCGCCCTGATCGGCGGCTGCTTATTGATCGCCGCCGGTTACTTTGTGCCACCGTTTACATTGCTGCCGCAGATCATGCACGAGTTCCACTTCGTGGCGCTGGTCTTTGTATTACTGGTGGCGGTGATGCTGATTATCGGCAAGGTGCGCCCAAGGGAAACCGACTGGATTCAGGAGCACAGCGGCGATGTGGATCTAACACCCTGGAAAGGGGCGGTACCCGCCGGTATCGTTTTGGTCGTGTTAGTGATCGTTATGTATATTAGCTTTGCTGGCTGATTGCCCGCCTTGTAGGTAATAGGTGAAGCCGTAACAGAAAGGCCCCGCTAGTATCCGCTAGTGGGGCCTTTTGCTGGGAGGTTCGTGGGAGAGTTATGCCAGACGTAGCGGCGGTTCGGCTAGGCCTTTGATGCCGGTTTCGACCACATAGAGCGAGCCTGCGGTGGGCTCTTGGGCCAGCTGCTCAGCACTGAATCCCTCTTGCGCCGTGGTGATATACAGCGTTTTCAGATCAGGGCCTGCAAACGCCGGGCAGGAGGGTTGGCTGACCGGCAGCTCGACGCGGCCTATTATTTCACCGTTAGGATCCAGACGAACGACCTGCCCAGCCCCCCATAGCGCAAGCCATAGGCAGCCTTCGCTATCCATTACCGCGCCATCTGGATTACCTTGGCTGGAGAAAAAGTCTGCCCAAGGCTGCGGCTCGCCTTGCGGCCAGCCGTCGCTATCCAGCGCCCAGCGCATCACTACACCCGTCACGGTATCGGTAAACCACGCAAACTCACCATCTGCGGAGAAGCAGATGGCATTGGGAATCGTTAGGCCTGAACGCAGCCGCGAGAGCTCGCCGCGATGCAGGCGGTAAAGGCTTCCAGCGCCTCTTTCAGCGCTTTTACCCATGCTGGAGAGCCACAGGCTGCCGTGGCGATCAATGCGGGCGTCATTGCTGCGGGTGATAGGGTTATCGGCCTCGAAATCACTCAGCTTTTCGATACTGCCGCTGCTTGGGTCGAAGCGGCTTAAACGGTCTTCACCGACTAACAACAGGCCACCTTCAGCAAGGGGCGCTGCCAGAGACACCCGATGATCGAGCTGATAGTGGCCGCTTTCCCCGGTGGCGGGGGATAGCCAGTGCAGCTGTTTTTCAAGAATGTCGCACCAATAAAGGCGCTGATTTTTGGCGTCCCACTGCGGGCCTTCACCCAGGGTGCAGCGGCAATCGACCGCTAACTCGGCTTGCCACGTTGAAACACTCATATCGGTATTCATTATTGTTGGTTCTCCTTATTGTTCTCCTGCTAACCAGGCATCGACGAGGGCTTGAGCTTGTTTCCCCACCTGAGAGGCGCTTTGGCCAGGTTTGTATAATGCGCTGCCCAGACCTGCACCATCGACACCCGCTGCGCGCCATTCGGCGAAGTTATCGACTCCAGCGCCGCCGACGGCATACAAAAGCGTGCCTGCCGGTAGCACGGCGCGTACTGCTTTCATTCCTTCTAAGCCTACCTGCACCGCGGGGAAGAGTTTAAGCCCGGTGGCGCCTGCATCCAGCGCATCGAAGGCCTCAGAAGGCGTCACAATACCCGGCCAGCTGGCCATGCCGAGCTTATGGGTTTCTTCAATCACCGCTGGCCGACAGTTGGGAGAAACGATTAAGCGCCCACCAGCAGCGTGAACTTCACGCACCTGAGCCGGAGTGAGCACCGTACCCGCACCAATGACCGCACGCTCACCAAATGCGTCGACCAAGCGGCGAATGCTTTCCAGCGGGTTGGGTGAGTTAAGCGGTACCTCAATCTGGGTGATACCCGCGGCCAGCACCGCTTCCGCGACATCCACGGCCTCATCAGGCGTTACACCGCGTAAAATTCCAATCAGTGGCAGCGACATAGCCAATTTCTCCATGCTTAATTTATTTTAACGCGCGATGGGCGAGGCGCAGGCCCGCTAAGACGGCGGTGTCGCCATCCACATGTTGTGTCTGATAGCCGATCGCATTGAGTGCCAACGTGTAGCGCTGGCTCAGCGTTTGGTTGCCAATCAGCGTGATTGGCTTATCGCTGGGGCATTCACGGCAGGCGCCAGCAAGCTCAAGGCCAATGGCGAGCCCAGAGAGCCTGGCCGCAAGAACGGCCCCGCGCGTGTCGCCAGCAGGTAGCCGGCCATCGAGTAAATCTTGCGCGCGCAGGCCGAACAGGCGGCTACTAAAGGTTTCGGGGGCTTGATGAATCTCGCTGACGGCCGAAATAAAAGCTTCACGGCAAGCTGCATCGTTAAGATCATCCCTAGCCGCTGAAGGTGATAAAACGGAATGCTTCAGCACCGACTGGTTGGCGAGCAGTTGGTAAAGCTCGCCGGTCAGGTAGGTCGAAAACCCGCTCACCGCGCCCGCTTCCAGGGTTGCCCATTTGGCGTGGGTACCCGGCAAACAGGCGAGACCCGTAAAGTCAGGTGTGTCAGCGACGAGGCCTGCTAACTGGGTCTCTTCGCCACGCATTACATCAAAGTGAATTGCGGTACCGCGGGTTTGGCTTAAACCAGGCAGCAGGTAAACACCTAGCTGGTCACCCGTAAGCGTTGGCGTCACTGCGCCTTGGCTAAGCTGGTCAAGCCGCGTGGGTACCGGTAAATAGGCGGCTTCCAACCATCCCTGGCGAGCGCCTGCCATACCGCACACCATCGCCTTAGTCGTGCCGGTGGCGGGTAGCCAATCGCCCACCAGTCGCAGCAGCTCGGCCTCGTACTCGTCGGCCTTCAGCGCCAGCATGCCTTTGTCGCTACTGGCTTGGGCAATCACTTGGTCGTGCTGATCCAGCCCCCAGGCACGCAGATTGCTGGAGCCCCAGTCCACGGCAATCCAGGTCAGCTGATGTGCTATTTCAGGCGTTTCACTCATCACGGTTGATCCCATGGTTTACCACTCCGCAATCGAGCCATCTTCATGAGTCCAGACCGGGTTCCTCCAGCGGTGGCCCACCTTGGCGCGCTCCTCAACGAACTCTTCGTTGATCTCGACACCCAGGCCTGGGCCTTGGGGAATGGCGCAGAATCCGTCTTCAATGGCGAGGGCGGATTTATCGACCAGGTAATCGAGTACGTCGTTGCCCTGGTTGTAGTGAATGCCCATGCTCTGCTCTTGGATAAAGGCGTTGTGGCTGATCGCATCCAGCTGTAAAGAGGCGGCCAGGGTTAACGGGCCGAGCGGGCAGTGGGGCGCTAAGGCGACGTCATAAGCGGAGGCCAGGGCGGCGATTTTGAGACCTTCGCTAATGCCGCCACAGTGGGAAATATCCGGCTGGATAATGTCGATCATGCCGTCGGCCAGCAAATCCCGGAACTGGAAGCGGGTATGCAGCCGCTCGCCAGTTGCCAATGGGTAGCCCAAACCACCGGCAATATCTTTCAAGCAGGGCAGATGTTCAGGGGCGACCGGCTCTTCCACAAACATGGGGTGAAAGGGTTCTAGCTCGCGCAGCAGTGCTTTGGCCATAGGGCGGTGCACGCGGCCATGAAAGTCGATGCCGATGCCTACATCTGGCCCAACGGAGTTGCGGGCTTCTGCCACTCGGGCAACGGCTTCATCGACCTTGCGGTGTGAGTCGACGATTTGCAGCTCGGGGGTGCCGTTCATTTTAAAAGCCGTGAAGCCTTTTTCGACCAGCGCTTTGGCACCAGCGCCTACGTCGCTTGGGCGGTCGCCGCCCGTCCAGGCATACATGCGCATTTTGTCGCGCACGGCACCGCCTAACAGCTGGTGAACGGGCACACCCAGGTCGCGACCTTTAAGATCCCACAGTGCCTGATCAATACCGGCAATTGCACTCATCAGAATCGGCCCGCCGCGGTAAAAACCGGCGCGGTACATGATGTTCCAAAGATGCTCAATGCGGTGCGGATCCTGACCGATCAGGTAGTCGGAAAGCTCGTGTACGGCGGCTTCAACGGTAGCGGCACGGCCTTCAACCACCGGTTCGCCCCAGCCGTAGCAGCCTTCATCGGTTTCGATCTTGAGAAACAGCCAGCGCGGGGGGACTTGCCAGGTCTTGAGTTTGGTAATTTTCATGTTCGGTCATCCTTCTGAATAGAAAGTATTCATTGAGTAATTGTCAGTTGACGATGCCAAGGTCGATGGCCGTGCGGCGCAGCACTTCTCTCGCGGCGGTTTCTGCGGCGCTGGCATCGTGGCTGCGGATAGCGTCAAGTACCTGGCGGTGGCGCGCGAGACTGTCGTCCAGGGTGTCCGTGCGGTGTTGCGAGCGATGTATTAGCGCCATGATCGAAGGGCGCAATAAATGGCCCATTTGCCGCCAGACTAAATTGTGGCTGGCCCGGTAGGTGGCGTCGTGAAAGGCGACATCGTACTCGGCATGCTCAGCACGCGCTTCAACACTGCCTGCGCTGCTCTCCATGCCTGCATAGGCGCTCTCCAGACGTTCTATGTCTTCAGCCTGGGCTGCCTGAGCAGCGAGTCCTGCGACCACCGGTTCAGCAGAAAAACGAAAGGCGTAGATGGCTCTGACCAACTGTGGGTCAAGGTTGACCAGCCCGGTCATCCATTCGCTCATCAGTGGGTCGAGTAGATGCCAGTCGCCGATTTCGCGAACCAGCGTGCCACGGCCCGCGGTGCGCTCTAATAAACCCGCAGCGGTGAGGCTGGTGAGTGCGTTACGCACTTGGTTACGGCTAACGGCAAAGTGTTTACCGATATCCAGCTCACGGGGGAAAACATCACCTGGCTGCCAATGGCCTGCCAGCAGTGCTTGGGCGAGTAAACGGGCTAACTGTTCAGCGCCACCCTGGTGGGGCGGTAGAGCGTCCAGCGTCATCGGTCATCTCTTGTTCTTTATTGGATAAACCCTAGTCTAGTAAATGTCTGACATTTCCACAAGCGAGCCGCTTTAGACAAAAGTCCGAATTAGATTGGCGACGAGTCGCCCCCTAGGAAGCATAAAAAAAGCGCGCCTGTGTGGGACGCGCCATTTGTTAATGGGTTATAGCTTTACTTGCTTAGCCAATATCCGCTCGCGTTGGCAGCGCTGCGTAAGCGCCTGGCCGGGTGACCGCATGGGCGCCACAGCGGCAGGCGGTATTCACTGCGCTGAGTAGAAAATCCGTATCGCTCTGCCAGTGTTCATTGATGCCGTGGGCCGAGAGCTCCGCCAACAGCCCGCCAATAAAGGCGTCGCCCCCGGCGGTGGTGTCGACCGCTTCCACTTTGGGTGGCGCAATGCGCTGGTCGATGCCGACGCCTTTGATTACGACATCATTGGGGCCGTCGGTAATCAAAATAACTTTTACCCCTGCCGCAAGCCGCTCTGAAAGCCACGATTCTGCAGGATGATCAGCGCGCAAGTAGTCGAGCTCTTCCTGGGAGAGCTTGAGCAGCTCAGCGCCGTCTAGCAGTTGCGTGACTAAACTGGCATCCGCTTCGCCGCCGGGCCACAGGTTGTGGCGTAGGTTGGCATCTACACTGACCAGGCAGCCTGCGCGCTTGGCCATGGTGGCCATCGCGAGGGTAACGTCGGCGATCTCTGGGTCGGTCAGGCTGTTACTACACAAGTGCAGAATGGCAGGGTTCTCGAAGACGCCATGGGGTAAATGCTCAAGGCGATAAAGCAAGTCAGCAGCGGGCGGGCGATAGAAATCAAAAGTGCGTTCGCCCACGTCATCCCGGGAAACGAACGCCAGCGCCGTGCGGGCTTCTTGGGTAAATACCACGCCGCTGGTGTCGACACCGTGGCTTTTGAGTTCACGCACCAAAAAATGCCCGAACGTATCGTCGCCCGTCATGCCTAAAAATTGGCTAGGAACGCCCAAGCGGGCGCAGGCGACCGCCACGTTAGCGGGAGCACCACCGGCGTAGGGTGTAAAGGTTTCCTGGGCATCTGTAGCCGCCCCTAAACGGCTGGAGAGCATATCAACCAGCGCTTCCCCAAACGCGATAACTGGCGTCATTATTGGCTCCTTGGTGTAATTGTTTGCAAAGACGGGTTTATGCCACGCAGTGGCCGCGGGCGGCTTCCAGCAATTCATACCACACTTCTCGGGGTAGCGTGGCAGGGCCCTTTAGCATGTCGCTGATTCGGTCAGGTTTAATGCTGCCAATCACCGGTACTGGCGAGTTAGGAAGACTACGCAGCCATGCCAGCGCTAAAGCGCTGGGGGAGCTATCAAGCTTTGCCGCCCACTTAGCCAAACATTCGCCAACGGCGTCTTGCATCAGTTGCCCGCCTGCCAGAGGCGACCACGCCATGGGGGCGTGGCCATCGGCACATAGATCATCAAAGCTGCCGTCAAACAGCGGCGTTGTGTGGGTAATCGAGAGCTCGATTTGGTTGGCTGATAAGCGGTGATGCATGGCGCCCTGCAAGCGCCGCCACTGGCTGGGCAGGTGGTTGGAAATCCCCGCAGCGCCAATTTTGCCGGCTTCAATGGCGTCGTCCAGCGCGCGGCCGGTCGCTTCTGCGTTCATCAGCAGATCGGGACGATGAATCAGGAAATGGTCGAGGCGTTCGACATTCAAACGCACAAGTGAGGCATCAATGGCACTATTAAGATAAGCAGGGCTAGCGTTGTAGTGCTTTACCTTACCCGAACCGGGGGCGGGGTTGTCGTTAGCGATGCTCGCTTTAGTGACGACATTGACCCGCTGAGCCAGGGTAGGGCGCGCCCGTAGCGCGGCGCCAAAAAGCGTCTCCCCTTGGCCGCTGCCGTAAATGTCCGCATGGTCAAACCAGTTAAGGCCCTGCTCCAGGCGCGCTTCGATCCATTCTGCTAATCGCTCGGGTTCGTGCATGGCGGGTGTTTCGTGCAGACGCATCATGCCGAGTAAAAGCGGCACATCAAAGGTGGCGGCGGGCATAGCAGGTTCCGTATTGATGTTGTTAGAAGTTGTGATCAGAAAACCTCTTCGTTATGCAGTGCTTCGGCGGCACCTAACAGGCCCGTCCAGGGCGCAGTCACCACCCACACGGGAATGTCAGCGTTATAAGCGCCCATACGGCCTTTATTGACAAAGGCGGCGCGCAGCTCGCTTTTTGGCAGCCACTCAAGCAAGCGCGGGAGAATACCACCGCATAGATAAACCCCACCCCTTGCGCCCATGGTCAAGGTGGCGTCGCCGCACACATCGCCAAGAATTTTTAGAAAGCGCAGCAGGGCAGTAGTGGCGAGGCTATCGCCTTCATTGGCCGCTGTGGTCACCTCGGCTGGGCTAGTTAAGTGCGGCTCAATTCCTTCAAGGGTGCAGTAGGCTTGGTAAAGCTCCAATAAACCCTGACCGCATAAGATGCGTTCTACGCTCACCCGTTTGTGGCGCTGCAGAAATACATCCAGCAGTGCCTGCTCGGTACTATCCGTGGGGGCAAAGGTGACGTGACCGCCTTCGGTGGGCAGCGGAATCCAGGCGTGTTGCCCAGGAAATACCCCGGCAACGCCCAGCCCAGTGCCTGGGCCGATAATTAAGCGTGTGGAGTGTGCCTGGGTTTGCCCCGGCTGAACTTCGACCAAATCATTGGATGCCACATGGGGGACGCCCAGCGCCTGGGCGGTAAAGTCGTTGATGACCTTGAATAGCGATAGATTCAACTGTTGCTGAACATCGCTTTTCAAAAAATCCCAATGGTTATTGGTCATTTTGACCCGTTCAGCGTGAACGGGGCAGGCGAAGGCTAAACACGCCTCTTGGGGCGCGTTGTCACCCGTGGCGCCCACGCGCCCCAGATAATCCTGCACCGCTTCCACGACGCCGGGGTAGTCGGCGCAGGGTAGGTTCAAGATATCGTGTGGGGTTATTTCACCGGGAGAGACCAGCGCCAAGCGTGCGTTGGTTCCCCCGATATCGCCGATGAGTGCCGGTCGCATCAGGCATCCTCTTCTGAGATTTGCCCCTGCTGACGGGCGAGATCATCGGCTTCAAAGCCACCGAATACACCAGCGCCTTCTTCACCGCGCATGGCCAGGTGGCGGAAGCCTCCAAACAGCTCGCGACCCAAGCCCACGTGGTAGTGATCCAGGTTGCCAATAGCCAGTTCCCGTTTAGCCCAGGTGGCGGGGTCGACTTTGGCTTCGAGCGTACCGGCGTTGGCATCCAAACGTACAATATCGCCATCACGCAGTTTGGCCAGCGGGCCGCCGTCCAGGGCTTCGGGGCTCATGTGAATGGAGGCGGGTACTTTGCCTGATGCACCCGACATGCGGCCATCGGTGACCAGTGCCACTTTAAAGCCACGATCCTGCAGTACGCCCAGGAAGGGGGTTAGCTTATGCAGCTCGGGCATGCCGTTGGCTTTGGGTCCCTGGAAGCGAACCACCACAATCACGTCGCGATCCAAGTCGCCGGATTCGAAGGAGGCTTTCATTTCGTTTTGATCTTCGAAGATCTTCACCGGCGCTTCTACCACGCGATGCTCTTCCGTCACTGCGGAGACTTTGATCACACCGCGACCCAGATTGCCTTTCATGACCGTCAAGCCACCCGTCGGCGCGAACGGTGTCGCTACCGGGCTGAGCACGTCTTCATCAAGGCTTTTTTCGGGGCCTTCGTGCCAAACGATTTTGCCATCTTCAAGGAACGGCTCTTGGGTGTAGGCGGTTAGGTCGGTGCCGAATACGGTGGGAATATCGCCGTGAATCAAGCCCGCGCCCAGCAGTTCGCGGAACAGGTAACTCATGCCGCCCGCTGCTTGGAAGTGGTTGATATCTGCCTGGCCGTTGGGGTAAACCCGCATCAGACTGGGGGTGACCGCCGAAAGGTCGGTGAAGTCGTCCCAGTTGAGGGTAATGCCCGCAGCGGCGGCCATGGCGATCAGGTGCATCGTGTGGTTGGTTGAACCACCGGAAGCCAGCAAGCCCACCACGGCGTTAACAATCGCGCGCTCATCAATCTGCTTATAGAACGGGCGGTAGTCGCCACCGGGTTCGGTGTTGCGGATCGCCTGCTCGGTGGCATAGCGCGTCAACGCTTCGCGCATTTCGGTGCCTGGGTTTACAAAAGAAGTGCCGGGCAGGTGTAGGCCCATCATCTCCATCATTAGCTGGTTGGAGTTGGCGGTGCCGTAGAACGTACAGGTGCCGGGGCTGTGGTAAGAGTCAGACTCGGCTTCGAGCAGCTCAGCACGGCCGACCTTGCCCTCGGCATAGAGCTGGCGAATGCGCGCCTTCTCTTTATTGGGTAAGCCGCTGGGCATGGGGCCCGCGGGTACAAACATGGCGGGCAGATGGCCAAAACGCGCCGCGCCAATAAACAGACCCGGCACGATCTTGTCGCACACGCCCAGATACAGCGCGGCATCAAACATATTATGCGAGAGACCTACGGCGGTGGCCATGGCAATCACATCCCGGGAAAACAGCGATAGCTCCATGCCCGGCTGGCCCTGGGTGACACCGTCACACATGGCCGGAACGCCACCGGCAAACTGGGCGGTAGAACCCATGGCACTGGCGGCTGCTTTAATCGTTTCAGGAAACGTCTCAAACGGCTGGTGCGCCGAGAGCATATCGTTATAGGACGAGATAATGCCCAGGTTGGCGCTATTCATTAGCTTGAGTTCGTTTTTATCACGCGGGTTACAGGCCGCGAAACCGTGAGCCAGGTTGCCGCAGCTTAGCTCAGCACGGTGCACGCCACGTTTGTGCTGGTCAGCCATGCGCCGCTCGTAGAGGGCGCGACGCTCAGCAGAACGCTCACGAATGCGCTGGGTAACCTCAGCAACGGTGGGGTTTAACGTAGCAGGTGTTGAGCTCGGCATAGGGACCTCTGCATGATAGAGACGGTGAGTGAAGCTTGTAGTTATTTTACATTTTTTGGCGTCGAAATAAGAGACTTTACGGCAATAAAAACCACATTTGTAGTTTTATTACTCGAATGTGAGGTGGCAAGTACGCCACGCCAAATATCTAAATAAAGCCTTAACATCCTGGCAGGGTGGAAGACCCGCTAATGAAATAGCAAGTATAGCACTCAGGCTTTTGCTACCATTTTGCGCTTTGCCTTTGAATGTTTGATGACCCCTAGTGGGCTGGAGCCTGCATGCACGCCATTGTTGACCACATTCAGTCAGTTGATCTTAATGCCGGTGAAGAAACGCATCGTTACTTGGATACGTTGACCAAGCCGCCAGGTAGTTTGGGTGCCTTGGAAGAGCTGGCTATTCAACTGAGCGCCATAACCGGTGAACTCAAGCCCAGCGTGACGCCGCCTGCGGTGGTTGTGTTTGCCGCCGATCACGGAGTTGCTGATGAGGGGGTGTCAGCTTTCCCCCAAGCAGTGACCGCTCAGATGGTGGCCAACTTTGCCAACGGTGGGGCGGCGATTAATGTCTTCGCCCGTCAGATAGGCGCGCAGGTCGAGATTGTGGATGTGGGCGTTGCTTCGCCTTTAACACTGCCTGGGGTGACCTCCGCCAAGGTGCGCTATGGCACCGCCAATATGGTGTTAGAAGACGCGATGCAATGTGATCAAGCCATAGCCGCGATTGATGTGGGTATTGCGGCCGTTAATCGAGCAAAAAGGGCAGGTGCAAAGTGCATTATGGTGGGTGAAATGGGCATCGCCAATACCACTGCCAGCAGCGCAATGTTGGCGGTGCTGACGGGTGAGTCAGTGGCAAGCGTGGTGGGCGCCGGAACCGGGATTAACCCTCAGCAGCAGGCGTACAAAGTGGCGGTGATTGAACGCGCTATTGCTGCGCGCAGCGCTGACCCTCAGGTGCCTTTAGAGGTGCTGGCCAAGTTGGGTGGTCTGGAAATAGCCGCTATGACCGGTGCTTATCTGGCAGCAGCAGCCCAGCGTTTACCGGCCATTGTGGATGGCTTTATTGCCACCGTCGCAGCGCTAACCGCTTGCCGTCTATGCCCCGCCGTTCGTGACTATCTGATTTTTGGCCATCGCTCCCAGGAGTCAGGCCATGATGTGGCATTAAAAGCGTTGGAGGCCAAGCCGCTGCTCGATATGGGCATGCGACTAGGCGAAGGCAGTGGTGCTGCGCTGGCGTATCCATTGCTGCAAGCGGCGACAGCGATGGTGGCGGAAATGGCTACCTTTACCGATTCCGGTGTTAGCGATAAGGCATCACCATGATCCCAGGCGCCACTTTTGGCGGTATTGTTCTGATCATCTTCGCGATCGCCATTGATTTAGTGGTTGGCGATCCGCGCTCATTGCCACACCCGGTGGTGCTGATCGGGCGCTTTATCAGCGCTTTTGAGCGGCTGTGGAATCGTGGCACGGCGCAGCAGCGCAAAGTTAGTGGCTTTCTGCTAACCATTATTGTCGTCGGCGGCGTATGGGGTATTAGCTGGCTAACGCTGACGCTGCTGGAACGCTTGCACCCAGGGCTAGCGCTGATCGCCGAGCTTTGGCTGCTCTCTACTACGCTGGCGATCAAAGGCTTGGGCGATGCGGCCCGCGCCGTGATCCAACCGCTTTCTCAAGGCGATTTGCCTGCCGCCCGCAAGGCGCTGGGGATGATTGTTGGCCGCGATACGCAAAATCTAGACGAAGCGGAGATTACCCGGGGCACGGTGGAAACAGTGGCGGAAAATACCGTTGACGGCATTACTGCGCCGCTATTTTTCGCGCTGATCGGCGGGGCGCCGCTAGCGCTGGCGTACAAGGCAGTCAATACTCTTGATTCGATGGTAGGCTACAAAAACCAGCGCTATGCCAATTTTGGCTTTGCCTCTGCCAAGCTGGACGATCTAGCTAATTGGGTACCGGCACGCTTAACCGCGCTGTGTCTATGGCTCGCAGGCTTGCTATTAAGCCTTTCAGGTGTTGTACGATTGCGCTGGCAAGGCGCACTGTGGGGCACCTTCCGCGATGCACCGCGCCACCCCAGCCCCAACGCCGGTTGGCCAGAAGCCATAGTGGCCCGTTTGCTCGGCGTGCAGCTGGGCGGCACCAATTTCTATGCAGGCGAGGCCTCACACCGTGCGACCTTGGGCGAGCCGCTTGAGCAACTGCGTGTTGCCCATATCAGCACCACACTTTGTTTAATGTACGGCGCCTGGATACTGTTTATGTTGCTGCTTGCTGGGGTAATAGCTGGATTGATGTTTATGCTGCGAGGATCGCTATGAGTACTCCTCTATTGCCCAACGCTCCATGGCCCAGCTCTCCATGGCCCAGCCATGGCGGCCAGGCCGAGACACTGCTGGCCCATTTCGGCTTGCCCGCCGATCACCGCCTGGACGACTTTAGTGCCAACCTTAACCCCTTGGGGCCTCCGGCGTGGGTTAGCGATTGGCTGGCTAAGCAACTGGCAGGTCTTGAACGCTACCCCGCGCCGGATTACGCCGCTGCACGTCAGGCCATCGCCACCCATCACCAGCTTCAGCCCGAACAGGTACTGCTCACCAACGGTGGCGCTGAGGCAATTTTCCTCGCCGCCGCGCTGCATGCGGGTAAGCGAGCGGCGATTATTACCCCGAGCTTTGGCGAGTATGCCCGCGCTTGTCGCGCCCATCGGCTTTCAATCAGTGAGATCGCGCTGCCCGCGCCGCACTTCACGCTGGACGTTGATTCGCTATTGGCAGGGCTTAACGACATTGATGTGCTGTTTCTATGCCGCCCCAATAATCCGACCGCTACGCTTATCGATATTTCAGCAATGGAAGACCTGTTGAATTACACCGCTGCGATGGGTTGCCGCGTTGTGGTCGACGAAGCCTTTATCGACATGGTGGGTGAGACGCTGGGCGAGACGTCACAAGAGGCGTCGTTGGCACCGCTACTGGCGCGCTACCCGCATCTGATGCTGCTCCACTCAATGACCAAGTTTTATACCCTGCCGGGGCTCCGGCTGGGCTACCTGCTGGCGGATACGAACACGGTTCAAGCGGCACAGGATCACCAGCCACCTTGGAGTGTCAACCACCTCGCGGCTGAACTGGTGGCGCCACTATTGGCAGATGATGCCTTTGCCCGGCGCACCCAGCGGTGGTTGGCCAGCGAGCGCTCGCGCATGGCGGAGGCGCTTGCTCAACTAGGGCTGGAAGTCGTACCCAGCCAGGCGTGTTTTTTTCTTATCCGGCCCAGTGCCGCGCAGGCAATCACCAGCGATGCGTTATTTGAGCAGCTGCTGCGCCGGGGGATTTTAGTGCGTCATACCCATAATTTTGCCGGGCTCAATGGTGAATGGCTGCGGGTAGCGCTGCGCGATGCCCCTGCTAATCGACGGCTGATAAGCGTGTTGAAACATGTTTTAGAAAATGTTTTGGAAAAAGGAACTGCATGATTGTCTTCGTTAGCGGCGGGGCGCGTTCCGGCAAAAGTGATATCGCCGAGCAGCTAGCAGTTAGTGCAGCAGGCAGTTCGCCCTGTTACTACTTAGCCACCGCAGACATATACGACGACGAGATGGCTGAGCGGGTGGCGCGTCATCGTCAATCCAGGCAAGGGCAGTGGCACACCGTTCAATGGAAAACGCTAGAGGCACCGCTGCATATTGATCAATCGATTGCCAAGGTGCCTGATGGTGGCGCCGTGCTGCTGGACTGCTTAACGCTATGGGCCAGCCAAGTCCTGTACGCCAGTAAACTAAGCGAAGAAGAAGGCTTCGCGTTGCTAGCAAACGCACTGGCTGATGCCCGCGCGCGCAGCCTTTATCTAGTGATTGTCTCCAATGATATCAACGAAGCGCTGCCGCCTACGGATGCTGAAACCTGGCGCTATCTGGCGTTTCTACAGCGGGCTCACTGCTGGATAGCGGCAGAGGCCGATTCCGTGCTCGAAGCAGTCGCAGGCTGTGCCATTAAGTGGAAGCATCAGGAATGGAAGCATGAGAAGGAGGTAAACGTTTGAAAAATGCCTTGTTCGGTGTGCTGCTGGCGCTGCAGTTTCTGACCCGAGTCCCGATTCCTATAGCCGTTCCCTGGACGCCCAATACCCGTCGCTGGGCAGTGCGCGCCTATCCATTAGTGGGGTTGATGATAGGGGGCTTGCTGGCGCTAGTAGCGCTGGGGATGCAGAACGTTCCTGCGCCGGTCACCGCGTTGACGGTGCTAAGCCTCTGGGTGACGCTCTCGGGTGGGCTGCATTTGGACGGCGTCATGGACATCGCCGATGCCCTGGGCAGTAATCAGCCCATGGCGCGCCGCTGGGAGATCATGAAAGATCCGCAAATCGGCAGCTTTGGAATGCTGGCGCTAGTGTTTTTGCTCGCCTGGAAGGGCGTTCTGCTATGGGCGTTGCTGGCCTATCAGGCTCCCTTGTGGTGGCTGTTGATGTTACCTGCACTAGGTCGCTGGGCTGGCGTTGCATTACTGGTGCTAACACCCTGCGCCCAGCAGAAGGGCTTGGCGTGGAGCTGGCAGCAATCGCTTAGCGGCCAGGATGTGGCACTAGCGCTGGTGCCGATTGTGTTGATAGCCCTGTTAGCGCCCGCGATAGTGTTGATGATGCTAACGGTTACTGTTTTCGTGTTACTAATCCGCTGGCTAATGTTGCGACTGTTTAACGGCATTAACGGCGATATGGTAGGCGCTACCATCGAAGGAGGAGAGCTTTGGCTACTGATCTTACTGTGGAGCTGGTGGCTGTTCGCCACGGTATCACCGCTTGGAATTTAGAGCGCCGTTATCAAGGCCAGCAGGATATTCCGCTGCTGTTTCCCGAGGCTGAAGATGGGTTGCTGGCACTGCGTGACGCACTGGCGCATGAGCGGTTCGATGCTATCTATTCAAGCGATCTTAGCCGCTGCCAGCAAACCCTGGAGTGGGCTGACGTCACCAAGGATGGCGTGCCGCTTGTACTTGAGCAACGCCTGCGTGAGCTTGATTTTGGCGAGTACGAAGGCAAAGTTTACGATGAGCTGAAAGACTTGCCCCATTACCGTGCCTGGATTGATAGCGTGGGCGAGCTGCAAATTCCCGGCGGAGAATCGGCGGCCCAACTGCGTGAGCGTTTAGGCGCTTGGTTGCATGATCTGGCTCTGGCTACGAATGGCCGCGTCGACGGCCATAAAAAGATTCTGGCCGTCACCCATGGTGGCGTGATTCGTGAGCTGCGCCGCCGCTTTGAAACGATTCATTTCTGGGACGGTACCGTGCTCCAAGCCCAAGGCAGGCGCTGGCAGCTTATTTATCAGCAAGACGACCATGGAAAAGGGGAATGGCAATGCAGCTCTTCATCGGCGGTGCCTGCGCTGGCAAACGTGACGCTGTAACCGCACGCTTTCCCACCGCAAACGGGTGGCGGCTTGATGCTGCTAAGCCCTTCAGCGATAGCCAGCAAGCGCTCGTAGCCGACATGCCGCTTGTTATCACAGGTGTGCTTGAATGGCTTAGCGTTGCACTTGAGCGTGACGATAACGATGCCCTGCGACAGCAGTGGCAGAGCGATATGGCAGCACTCTGCCAGCGCGCCGAAGAGCTAAACGCACCGTTAATCATCATTGCCAACGAAGTTGGCCGTGGAATTGTGCCCATGCAGCCCGAACAGCGCCGTCTGCGTGACCTCAATGGCTGGTTTGTTCAGGATGCCACTGCCCAGGCTGAACAGGTGTGGTATGTCCGGCATGGGTTGGTGATGGCGGTTAAGTAGTTAGCTAAGCTTGGCTCCGCCAGCGCTGCCAGCCAATCATCAGCAAATGCACTGGCAGGTAGACTATTACGGGCCAGAGTAGCGAGAGTAGAAACAGATAGAGCAACGGGTCGAGGCTGTCCTGGGGTTGGCCGAAGGGCCCATGCACCCAATTGATATTGCGCTCGGCTTCGGTCAGCAGATAGGTCAATGGCACCACAATCCAGGTCAGCAGGGTCTGCCACAGTAGGGCGCGGCGCGCATAGCCCAGCTTGGCGACGCCAATGCCAGCCACCAGCGGCAGTACCACGTGGTAGAGCGACATGGCTCGCGCCATGGGGGGATGCTCCGGGTCAAACATATACTCGGTGCCGCCGATAGGATGCACGCCAGTGAGCGCAGCCGTGGCGACGTCCAGGCTCCATAAACTGCCGACCAGTGCCACCGCTAGCCATTGCATCGACATCAGAGTGCGATGCTCGCTCCACAGTGCCACCAATAGCAGAAAACTCGCCACGTTACACAGCCAAAAGAAGTTCTGCGCTCCCAGCAGCACTACGTAGCTTGGTGCCCAGACCAGGACCCACAGTGTAAAAGCCAGCTTTAACCAGCGTGGCACACCGGCTGCCGAGAAATCGATCATGGCCGTCTCCTGTTCCGTGCACTGCCTTTACTCTAGCAGCTCATCATGAATTGACCTCTCTTGGGCAAGTTGCTAGCTTACGCCCACTCTCAGGTGCTGGCGGTGGATTAAAGCCGCTAGTGAAACGGGAAGTTGGTGAACGCCTTGCGTGATTCCAACGCTGCCCCCGCAACGGTGATCGAGATAAGAACGGCTAAGACGCCACTGTGCTAACGCACGGGAAGGTGGTCGTTCGGAAAGAATGAAGACGTCTTTCGCTCGTCAGCCCGGAGACCGGCCCGAGAGTAATGGTTCAACCTGAACCGATATATGCCGAGGTGCGGTGGGCGCTCTCAGGGCGATTAACGGTGGTGCGATGCGATCATGCCGCGCGACCGAGACTCCCTTGTTTGATCCTCCGTTCGGTCAAAAAAATGCGCTGTGCGGGTGAGCACACGAGCAAGGGGTCTCACATGAACCACCGTTTCCACACCACCGCCAAACGGGCGGCGTTTAGTATGGCTGCTTTACCGCTAGCCTTTCACATCCAAGCCGAAGCCCAATACGCCGAAACAACGACCGATTTGGCCACGCTTGATCCTGTCGTCGTTACCGCTGCGTTAGCGCCCCGCACTGCTAATGAAAGCCTCTCTTCCGTTAGCGTGCTGGATGAAGCCACTTTCCGCCGCCAAGACCCCACCAGCCTGACGGATCTTCTGCGCGGCCAGCCGGGCGTTGATGTCACGAGTAACGGCAGCTTTGGCAAAAGTAGCAGCGTTTATCTACGCGGTGCGCCCAGCGATGCCTCCGTGCTAATGATTGACTGTATCCGGCTACGATCCGCCACGGCGGGCGGTGCTGCATTTCAGTATTTAGATCCGCGTATGTTTGATCGTGCGGAAATCGTGCGCGGCCCCCGCGGTAGTCTTTACGGAGCGGATGCCGTCGGCGGCGTGATACAGCTTTTTACCCTTGATGGTGACGAAGAGGGGCCGCAACCGAGAATTTCAGTCGGCGGTGGTTCATTCAATACCCAGCGGTTAAGCGCAGGCGTTTCAGGGCGCGAGGGGGGCACGCGTTACAGCTTTGCCGCTAGCCATTTCAATACCGATGGCCAGCCCATTCGTCGGGGTGGTGAGGACAAAGGCTACGACAATACCTCAGCGCTAGCCCGCGTTGCGCATACCTTTGAGAGTGGCGCTGAAGTTGGCGTGCTGGCACTGCGCGCTCGCGGTAACAACGAGTATGACGGTGGGGAGAATGACTTCGTCCAGCAGGTAGCAGGCGTCTACGCTGAGTTGCCGGTAACTGATACGTGGCAGAGCCGACTGACCCTTAGCGAAGCCCGCGATGAGCTGGACACGTTGGATAATTTCGGCGACTCAGTCATTGATACCCGCACGCAAACCGCCCGTTGGCAGAACAACATTCAGTTTGGTGCCCATGAGTTGATCGCTGGCGCTGAAATTAGCGAAGACCGCGTTTCAAGCACCAACGATTTTGACGTTACCAGCCGTGATAACAAAGCAGTGTTTACCCAAGGGTTACTCGACTTTTCGCCGTTCGCCATTCAAGCAAGCCTGCGTTATGACGATAACGAAGCCTATGGTGATGAAGTCACCGGCAGCTTGGCGCTGGGCTACGATCTGGATAACTACCACACGCTGCGTGCCAGTGTAGGTACTGCGTTTAAAGCACCGAGCTTCAATGACCTTTATTGGCCGGATTCGGGTAACCCTGATCTCAATCCGGAAACCTCTGAAACCGTCGAGGTGGGCGTTCGCGGCCAATACAGCCAGTGGTTCTGGGACTTGGCCGCCTTTCAAAACGACTACGACGACATGATTGCCTGGGCGCCAACGTCGAGTGGCTTATGGGCGCCGCAAAACGTTAACAGCGCGCGTATACGCGGGGCTGAGCTGTCAAGCGGCGTAGAGGTCAACGACTGGACACTCCAAGCTGCCTTCACCTACCTGGATCCGGAAGACCGGGCAACCGGCAATCGATTAGCCCGCCGGGCCACTCAAAGTGTGCGATTGGATGCAGATCGGGAACTTGGCGATTGGTCGTTGGGCGGCTCACTTGTAGCGCAGAGTTACCGTTACGATAACACCACCAATACCCAGCGTTTAGGAGGCTATGGGCTGGTTAACCTGCGCGCTGGCTGGCAGTTTGCGCCACTCTGGAGCGCTCGTGTTACGCTAGAAAATGCCTTTGATAAAGAGTATTCAACCACCCGTGATTACATCAACGCTGGCCGAGCAGGGTTCTTGAGTGTTCACTTTGGCCAATAGAAAAAGTGGTTTTGCGCGCGGGGCCCTGGGCCTCGCACTACTGCTGATGGCGTCCGCTGCCCCGGCACACGAGCACTCGCGCTGCGCAGTGGATGATCGTGACCGTGAGGTCTGTCTGTATAATGCTGCTCAGCGAATAGCCACGCTCTCCCCTGGCGCAACCGAGCTGACCTACGCGGCTGGCGCAGGGGATCAAGTGGTCGCCGTCGTCTCGTATAGCGACTATCCCCCGGAAGCCAAACAAGTGGCGTCAGTGGGCAGCCATACCCGAATTGATTTAGAAAAGCTGGTGGGGCTGGCACCCGATATAGTGATTGGTTGGGTGACGGGTAACCCCGCCGAACAGCTTGAAACCCTTGAAGCCCTGGGCATGCCAGTGTTCTATATCGAGCCCCGCGATGTAGAAGGCGTGGCCAGCACCATTGAGCGCTTGGCAAGGTTGGCAGGCACAGAAACAGTGGGGCAAGCAGTGGCCGACAATTTCCGCAATACCATGAACGCCCTTGAAGAGCGCTATCGAGACCGGGAGCCGGTACCCACGTTTTACCAAGTGTGGGATGAGCCGCTAATGAGCGTTAACGACCAGCACCTGATCGGCCAAGTGGTTGAGATTTGTGGCGGTGAGAATGTGTTTGGCGAACAGGCACGCCTGGTACCGCGTATCGATGACGAAGCCGTGCTGGCAGCGAATCCTGAAGCGATTGTTGCCGGTGGCATGGGGGAAGAGAATCGCCACTGGCTGACGCACTGGGAGCAGTATCCCAACTTGACGGCGGTTGCGGAAGATAACCTCTTTTTTGTGCCGCCTTCACTGATTCAACGGCCCACACCGCGACTGATGGAGGGCACCCAGATCCTCTGTGAGAAGCTCGACATCGCCCGCCAAAAACGTGAGCGCAGTTAATGCTCGCACGCCTGGGCCTCCCGCTTAGTCTGCTATTACTAGCGGCCTTGGCTTCGCTGGTCATCGCCATGGGTGTCGGCAGTGCGCAAATCTCTCCTGCGCAAATTTGGCAGGTGTTGATGGGTGACAGTGTGCAAGGCCAGGGCGATGCCTTGGCGCGTACCATGGTGATCGAGCTGCGCTTGCCCAGAGCGCTCTCGGCTTTTGCCGTGGGCGGTTTGTTGGCGGTAGCGGGGGCGTTGATGCAGGTGTTGCTGCGTAACCCCCTGGCAGACCCTTACGTGCTTGGTCTTTCCGGTGGCGCCTCGATTGGCGCACTGGCGGCCATGCTAGGAGGACTTGGCGGACTGGCGATTTCAGGCTCGGCATTTGGCGGCGCACTGCTCTCGACGTTTTTAGTCTTTGGTTTGGCCCATGGCAGCGGCGGCTGGACGCCTTCGCGGCTGCTGCTCACCGGCGTGGTGGTCGCAGCGGGGTGGGGCGCAGTAATTACACTAATGCTGGCGTTGAGCCCCGCCGAACGCCTGCCGGGTATGCTTTACTGGCTCATGGGTGATCTCTCCTATGCGCGTACGCCTTGGCCGCCGCTACTGCTGTTACTGGCTACCTGCGTGGTGCTGATTCCGCTCGGGCGGAGCCTGAATGTGCTGGCCCGTGGCCCGCAGCAAGCCGCCGCGCTGGGCGTTGCGGTCAGACCGCTTGAGTGGTGTATCTATATTGCCGCCAGTCTGCTGACTGCTGCTGCCGTTACTACCGCAGGCAGCATTGGTTTTGTCGGTCTAGTGGTACCTCATATGCTGCGTTTACTGCTAGGCAATGATCAACGGCTGATACTGCCCGCCTGCGCACTGGCGGGTGGCACGCTGTTGGTGCTGGCCGATACCCTGGCGCGCACCATGATCGCCCCGGAACAGTTGCCCGTAGGAGTAATCACCGCGCTATTAGGTGTGCCTACCTTCCTGTTTCTGCTCTACCGGAGCCGCTGATGAGCGTACTGGCTACCCGTAATCTCATCATCGATGTGCCTGGCCGCGAAGGCGGTACGCAGCTTAATATAACCATCGAACCAGGGCAGGTGTGGGGTGTGTTAGGGCCTAACGGTGCGGGAAAAACGACGCTATTACACACCTTAGCTGGCCTGCAAGCGCCACGTTCAGGCAGTGTTCAGCTCAACGATTCAGCGCTTGGCCAACTGCGCCGCCGCCATGTTGCTCAGTGCTTGGGGTTAGTGTTTCAAGATCGCCAGGATGGGTTTCCAGCAACCGTGTTGGAAACCGCGCTGATTGGCCGTCACCCTTATCTATCGCCTTGGCAGATGGAGGGGGCTGAAGACTACGCCCGCGCGGAAGCCGCCCTTGAGCGCCTGGATGTTGCGCACCTGCGTGACCGTCTGGTAAGCACTCTTTCCGGTGGCGAGCGCCAGCGGGTGGCGATTGCCACGGTGCTGACGCAAGCGCCCAATGTGTGGCTAGCGGATGAACCCACCAACCATCTGGATCTTCATCACCAGAGTGCCGTGATGGCGCTAATGGCAGAACAGGCCATTCAGGGGCAGGCGGTCATCATGTGTTTACACGACCTAAACCTTGCTGCCCGCTGGTGCGACCATGTGCTGTTGCTTTATCCCAATGGTGAGGCGTGCTGGGGCCCGCGGGATAGCATGCTGGAGCCCAGTGCGCTGGAAGACCTCTACCGCCAAAAGCTAGCGGTAGTAGAGGTGGATGGTGCACCGGTGTTTGTGCCGATAAAGGGGTGATACTTACTGCTCCAGCTCTTCCCGCCAGGAGTGGCGTGGTTCAAAGCCGACCAGACGACGGGCCTTTTCGATGCAGTAGAAGGTTTCGAATTCGCCCATTTCGCGCTTGATGGGTACGCCGGAGTAGAAGCGCTCTATCACTTGTGCATTGGTCAGGCCCACTGACAGTTCGTTATTGGCGACGTTAAATACCTGGTAGCCAAGGCCATCCGTTTTCAGGCAGCAATCGACCATCTGGCCCAGGTCGCGGGCGTCGATGTAGGCGAATATATTGCGGCGGCGCAGGGCAGGGTCGTCCATGTAGGCTGGGAAATTTTGGCGGTATTCGTGGGGCTCAATAACGTTGTTGATGCGCAGGCCGTAGATGTCGATGCCTGAGCGTGCCTGGAAGGAGCGTGCCGTTACTTCGTTTACCACCTTGCTCATGGCGTAGCTATCTTGAGGCACGGTGGGGTGCTCTTCATCGACGGGCAAGTAGTCGGGTTTTTGCTCGCCATCAGCGAAGCAGACACCGTAGGTGGTCTCGCTAGAGGCGAAGATGACCTTGGGAATACCTAACTTGGTGGCAGCATCAAGAATGTTGTAGGTACTTAGCGTATTGATGCGGTAGGTCTCGTTGTCCGGCCGATGCAGGATGGCTGGTATGGCCGCGAAGTGAACAATCGCATCGTAACGCGGCACGCCGGAGCCGGGTTCCAGCTCATCGAACCCAGCGTAGGCTTGGCAAGCATTAAACACTTGCCCAGCATCGGTCAGATCGGTTTTCAGGGTAGTAATACCGGGCACATCAGACGCCACCCAGTCCAAATTGGTGACGCGGTGGCCTTGATCGCGCAGGTAGGCAGTTGCATGACGGCCCGCTTTGCCACTGCCGCCGGTGAACAGAATACGCATATGAACTCCACCAATTAATAGAATGAGCTCCTCCACCTTAGCAAAGAAAAATCCTCACCTCCGAAAATGATTTTGTGTTCTACACTAAAAATGATTCGGAACCTTGTTGATCCGATCGATCATCGTCTGATCCTAACAATAGCGTGTCCACAAAAACGGGAGGTCGTTATGGTCAATCATGTTTGGGGGCTTCTCCATCATCCTGAACGGGAGTGGTATAAGATCAGTGAGGAGCATGAGTCTGTCAGTCATCTCTATGCTCACCATGTCCTGTTACTCGCTGCCGTTCCTGTTGTCTGTGCCCTGATAGGCACCACCCAGGTAGGCTGGACTTATGGTGGTTCGGCAACCTATAAAGTCTCCCTTGCCAACGGTATTGCCTTAGGCGTGGCTTTTTATGCGCTGATGCTAATGGCTGTGGGGGTGGTGGGGAGTGTGATCCATTGGATGGCCCGCCGTATTGAGAATCGACCTAGCCGCCGCGACTGTATTATCTTCGCAGGTTATATTGCGACCCCGATGTTCCTCAGCGGCGTTTTTGCGCTATATCCGGTTTTCTGGTTGTGTGTGCTAGGGATGGTGATCGGCCTGCTCTATAGCACCTATCTGCTCTACAAAGGAACGCCCAGCTTTCTGGGAATCAGTCATAAGCAGGGGTTTATTCTGTCGACCACGACGCTGGGTATCGGTGTTTTGGTGCTGGAGGCGCTGCTTGTCGTCGTTGTACTTCTGTGGAGTATGGGCACGGACCACAGCGTGGTTTGGCATTTTTTTCGGTGAATGAGCATTGTAGCGCCAGGGGCACGAAAGTTTGCGCTGTCGGTAACCGGGCGTTTTTCCTTGCAGACTAGGATCTAGCTAAATCGCACTATGAAAACGCATGACTTGCTTGCCATCGACAGGATCATCGATCACATGGGCATATACCCCAAAGGTCTGTTGTAGCCTGTTAGGCGTGAGTATGTCTTGGGGGAGGCCGCTATCGATCAGGCGGCCGCCATCCATGACGCCGATGCGGTCACACTCCATGGCTTGGTTAAGATCATGCAGTGAGATAACCACCGTGATCGGTAGTCGCCTGACCAATTCAAGAATCGAAAGCTGGTGGCGAATATCCAGATGATTGGTGGGTTCATCCAACAGCAGAATTTTAGGCTGTTGTGCCAGCGCTCGGGCAATATGCACTCGCTGGCGCTCACCGCCAGAGAGGGTATGCCAAAGGCGATCGGCCATGTGCGCCATATCTACATCTGCCAGCGCCTGCGCCACGATGGCATCATCTTCCGTTGACCAGGGACGCAACGCGGAAAGGAAAGGTGTACGACCCAGTGATACCACTTGGTGTACGGTAATGCGGTCGGTAGTGTCCGCCTGCTGTTCCACCAAGGCAACGGATTGTGCGATAGCCCGTTGCTTGAGCGTGTGCAGGGGCTGGCTATCCATCAACACCCGTCCTGCCTTGGGCTTGTTCAATCCCGCCAACAGACGCAGCAGGGAGGTTTTCCCCGAGCCGTTCGGCCCCACCAGGCCAAAGGTCTGGCCGGGCTCGACGGTAAGATTGACGTCAGCAAGCAATGGCGTGCCGTGCACTGACCACGCAAGCTGTTCAGCCGATAAGCGCATCAGGACCTCTTGCCGCGAACCAGGATCAGCGCAAACGCGGGCGCGCCGATCAGTGAGGTAATTACCCCGATGGGAAGTACTTGGCCGGAGATCAGCACCCGGGAAAGAATATCCGAGCCGATCAAGAACACGGCGCCTGCCAGGGCGGTTGCTGGTACCAGTCGGGTATGGCGGCTCCCCACGATAAAACGCATCGCGTGAGGGATCACCAGGCCAACAAACCCGATGGCCCCCACGATAGACACCATCACCGCCGTGACCAGTGCCATGGCGATAATCAGCATTCCACGCACCGGGCGCACCGCTATGCCCATGGAGGCGGCGCTGTCGGCGCCGAAGGTAAACGCATCCAGGGAGCGCCGGTGCCACAGGCAAACCAGCAGCCCGAACAGCGCAGCAGGCACCGCCAAGGATACATCGGCCCAGCGTACCCCGGATAGATTGCCCATCAGCCAAAACATGATGCCCCGGGCCTGCTCGGCGCTTGCTGACTTGGTGATGATAAAAGCGGTCAGCGCATTGAACAGCTGCGAGCCTGCGATGCCCGCCAAAATAATCGCCCCCGCGGCCTGAACACCGCGGCCGCCACCCACACCGCTATTGGCCGCATGGGCGAGCATCACCACAATACCAAAGGAGAGCAGGGCGCCGATAAAGGCGCCTAGGGAGAGTGAAAGCGCTCCAGCGCCCAGTCCGGCGACTGCCACCGCGACTGCTCCGGTAGAAGCCCCAGCGGAAATACCCATCAAGTAGGGGTCGGCCAGGGGGTTGCGCAGCAGCGCCTGCAGTACGACCCCGGCCAGGGCCAAGCTGGTGCCGCAACAGGCGGCAACCACGGCGCGACTGAGACGATAGTTCCAAATAATGCCCGCGTCGATTCGGTCAACCGGGTAATCCGTTCCTATCAGCTGGTTGGCGAGCACTTTGACAATGGTATCCACGGGAATCGGCGTCTCGCCGATGGCGGTGCCCGCGACCAGTGCCGTCACAAGCACGAGCGGCGTTATCCATAGCCAGCGCAACCCGAAGTGTGCGGAGGAAACCCTCGTTAGCGCTATGCTCATTCGTTAAACGACATATTGGATAGTGCCTCGGCAAGTGATTCAAGGCCGTAAATAGTGCGCATAGTGGCGCTCATGGCGTGGGCGTCCATCTCGACGATACGATTATTTTTAACCGCGTTCATCTCGCGGGTGACCGGGTCACTATGTAAAAACTCACGTTTTGCTTCAATGTCATCGGCAGGGAAGCGGCGGCGATCCATACTGGCGATAACAAGCACATCGGGGTCGGCTCTGGCGATGCTTTCCCAGCCCACCGTGGGCCACTCTTCGTCAGACTCGATGACATTACGAATGCCGAGTTTTTCCATCATATACCCTGGTGCCCCCAGTTGCCCCGCCACGAAAGGGCTAACCCCCAGATCTGTCGATGAAAACCAGAATGCCGCCGACAAGTCTTCCGGTAAATCAAGGCTGCTCGCCAAGTCGATAGCGCGCTGTTCGCGGGCGGTAAGGTCGGCTATCAGCGCCTCGCCAGCGTCCTGAACATCGTAGATCTCGGCTAACTCGGTGATCCCTTTATAGATGGAGTCAGTCGAGAAGGCGGCGGTGCGGGTGCCATCGCCGCCGGTAGAGTTATCCTTGGTGTCGCAATCGGCGGGCATAATATAGGTATTAATACCCAGCTCATGAAACTGCTCACGGGTGGCGACACTGCCGGTGGGGCCCACGTGCCACTCATACTGCACCGCCACCAGATCAGGCCGTTTATTGACCACGGCCTCGAAGCTCGGGTCGTCGTTGGCGATCCGCTCGATCGCTTCATTGGCATCAGCAAACTGGGGAAGAACCGGATTAAACCAAACCGAAGTGCCATTCACTCGATCAGCGAGCCCCAGCGAATAGAGAATCTCCGTAGCTGACTGGCCAACCGTCACCGTTCGCTCCGGGGGGGACGTCACACTGAAGTCAACGCCGCAATTGGTTAGCGTAAGGGGGTAGTCGGTGGAGGCGTAAGCCGCCTGTGCAAGGCCAACAGCGCTCGCGGCGATGGCCATGGTCAATCTCAACATCATGTACACTCCCGTGCATGATGAGCTCCGCATTCGGGCAGAAAATACTGACCGAGCCACTTCGCTCGATGTAAGTAATATATCGGCAGTTCTCCTGACTGACGGGTCATGGCTAGCTCGCCTTCCCAGACGCTGTGTCCAGTGGCATTAAAGAGCATCGCTCGCCGCCTACAGTTGCGGGGGCAGTTCCGGTTCGCGGCAAGCCGCGGCGGATTCTCTATTAAGTTCCGTTGGGAACACCGACACTGGCCATTCTAGGTTGCAGATGGATAGCGAACAACAGAAAGCCTAAGGATCTTATGAGTTCTTGTTTAAAATGATATGTTATAACATTGTATTATGTAGGAGCGTAAAAATCCAACTGTATCCTTAGCGTAAGTGATATATGCCCTCGCAAAGTTAATAGCTTGCAACAAATTGGCCTCGCCGCCACCCCTTCCTCTATACTGAACACCTTTTCTGTTCCCACTTCTTTATGAATGATTTTATTAACATTTGGCTAGATGCCATGAATCATATTCAAGTTCCATGCTCCCCAGATCAGTTGGCTAGTAGTGATCGGTTAGCGGGCTTGGCCAGCACGGGAGGTGCCGGTGAGTGAGTTCCCCTTTGCGGCGGTGGTCGGCCAGGAGTCGCTGAAGACCGCGCTGCTCCTTAACGCCATTAACCCGCGCATCGGCGGGGTATTGATTAGTGGGCCAAGGGGCAGCGCTAAATCCACCTTAGCTCGGGCGCTGGCCGCCATTCTGCCCAGCGATAGCGAAGGAAAACATGCCCCTTTTGTCACTCTGCCGCTGGGTGCCAGCGAAGACCGGCTGGTTGGCAGTCTGGATCTGCAAAAGGTACTGGCCAATGGCGAAGCTACCTTTCATGCCGGGCTGCTGGCTAAAGCCGACGGCGGGGTGCTCTATGTGGATGAAGTCAATCTGCTACCGGATACCCTGGTTGATTTGCTGCTAGACGTGGCCGCCAGCGGTACCAATATTGTTGAGCGCGATGGCATTAGCCACTCCCACCCGGCGCGCTTTAGCCTGATCGGCACCATGAACCCGGACGAAGGCGAGCTGCGCCCTCAGTTGCTTGACCGCTTTGGCCTCTGCCTTGAACAGGCTGGAACCATAAGCATCGACGAGCGCATTGCCATTGTGCAGCAACGGGAAGCCTTTGACCGCGACCCCACTGGCACGCTCGAACGCGTTGAGGATGCCCAGGCCGCTCTGGCCGGGCGCATTGCTAAAGCGCAGTGCTTGCTCAAAGAGATCACCACCGACACCTGGGTGTATCGAACGATTGCCAACTGCTGTGAAGCCGCGGGCGTTGAAGGTCTGCGGGCAGACGTTACCTGGCACCGCGCCGCCCAGGCCCATGCGGCCTGGCGTGGTGTGGCTAGCGTGGAGCAGCAGGATATCGACACCGTTGAACCCTGGGTGTTGGCTCATCGGCGTACCCAACCGCCTGAGCAGAGCCCGCCATCATCTCCACCTAATGGAACACCTTCGAAAGACGAGAGCGGTTCGTCGTCGGGCAATAACGCATCGACCGCTGGTTCATCCCAACAGAGCGCTGAACAGGGCCAGTGGGGCGCAATGCCTCCCATAGCCCAGGAAGCGATTATCCAACCAGCGGTGAAATTGCCCGATAGCGAAGATCTTTTTAAGCTGGCCAACCGCACCGATACCAACGCTAGCGCTGGAAAAGGTGGTGCGTTGGGCCAGGGGCGATCCCAAGTGACGACTTCCCGGCTGGATGGGTTTGCGACCGTTATCGCCAATCGCGGTCAGTGGCCTTGGCAGCAGCTAAAGATACGCAAGACCCGCTCTGGGCAGGCGACAGCGCACCTGGTGCTGCTGGACACCTCCGGTTCCACCCTGGGTCAGCGCCTGCTGGGCCAGGCAAAGGGGCTGGTCGAATCGCTGGTCAGCCAAGCCTACGCCGCGCGGGAGCAGGTGGCGGTGCTTGGGTTTGGTAATGGTGGCGTGGTGTCGATACTCTCTCGCCGCCGAGCGCCCAAAAACGCGCGGAGCACTCTGGATAGTGCCAAAGGCGGTGGCGGTACCCCGCTGCGGGAAGCGATTATTGAAGCCAAGCGGCTGATCCGCCAGTGGCAGCGCCGCGAGCCCGGCCTGAAGGTGCGCACCTATCTGATTACCGATGGCCGCACCCGGGAAGCCGTTGACGATCTCGCCCCGCTGGAGGACTGTCTGCTGATCGATACCGAACAGTCGAAAGTCAAACGCGGGCAGGGCGCGCGCATCGCCCAGCAGCTGGGTGCGCGTTACTGGCCGGCCTCGTTTGACAAACCCTCTATGGCGCCTTCTTTCTCTGCACATCAACCTGGGAATTCCTCATGAGCGACGCAAGCCACCTCAATCGCATGCAGCGCAAGAAAGACGTGGTCGACGAGCGCATCAGCAAGGCGACGGAAGAACGCGGCGTGCTGATTCTGCTCAAAGGCAACGGCAAGGGTAAAAGCAGCTCCGCTTTCGGCACCATGGCGCGCTCACTGGGGCACGCCCAGCAGTGCGCGGTGATCCAGTTCATCAAAGGCCGCCGCGAAACCGGCGAGTACCTGTTCTTTCGCGATCATCCCAAGCTCGATTGGCACATCATGGGCCACGGCTTTACCTGGGAAACCCAGAACCGCGAGCGGGATATCAAAGCCGCCGAGGCCGCTTGGGCCGTCGCCAAAGGGCTGCTGGAGAACCCCGCCTATCATATGATCGTGCTGGACGAGATGAGCTATATGTTCAAGTACGGCTATCTCGACCCCGAGCCGGTAGTGGAAGCGCTTAAGCGCCGCCCGGCGCACCAGAGCGTCATCATTACCGGGCGCACCATGGCCACGCCGCTGCAGGAAATCGCCGATACCATCAGCGTCGTTCAGGATGAGCGCCACGCCTTTCGCGGCGGCGTCAAAGCCCAGGCAGGGATCGAATACTGATGACGACGCCAACCGCTCGCTGCCCCGCGCTGTTTATCGCTGCCCCGGCCTCAGGCCAGGGCAAAACCACCGTCACGGCGGGCCTGGCGCGCCTGCTGCGCAACCAGGGCAAGGTGGTGCGGGTGTTCAAGACCGGCCCGGACTACCTGGATCCGCAGATACTCGCCCAGGCCTCCGGTCAGCCGGTGGATCAACTGGATCTATGGATGGCAGGCGAAGCCTACTGCCGCCAGCGCTTTTATGATGCCGCCCGTGAAGCGGATTTAATCTTAGTCGAAGGTGCCATGGGACTGTTCGACGGCGAGCCCTCCAGCGCCGATCTGGCGGCCTTGTTTAATATTCCCATGGCGATCGTCATGGATGTAAAAGGCATGGCCCAGACCGCCGCCGCGCTGGTCTCGGGATTGGTCGGCTTTCGCGACGACATTCATATCGCCGGGCTGATCGCCAACGCCTGCGGGTCGCAGCGCCACCGCGAGCTGATCGAAGGGGCGCTGCCGCCGACGATTCCTCTACTGGCCGCCATGCCCCGCGACCCCGAGCTGTCGCTCCCCGAGCGCCACCTGGGCCTCGTCCAGGCGGCGGAGATTCGCGAGGATCTGGAAGCCCGCTTCGAGGCGGGCGCCAAAGCGCTGGAAGCGGCCGGGCTGCTGGACGCGCTCTCGGCGCTTTCACCCGTGACCTTTACCGCGCCCCAGGAACAACTTGCGGCCGTTAAGCCGTTGCTCAAAGGCCACACCATTGGCGTGGCCCGCGATGCCGCCTTCAGCTTTGTCTATCAGGCCAACCTTGATCTGCTGGAGCAGATGGGCGCCACGCTGCGCTTCTTTTCACCGCTGACGGATAGCCACCTGCCGGAATGCGACGCCCTCTGGTTGCCCGGTGGCTACCCGGAGCTTCACGCTCAAACGCTTGCGGATAACGGCGCCATGCGTTCGGCCATTGAGGCTTTCTACCGCGCCGACATGCCCATTCTGGCCGAGTGTGGCGGGCTGCTGTACTGCCTGGAAAGCCTGACCGACTACGACGATATCACCCATACCATGCTGGGCCTGCTGCCTGGGCAGGGGGCCATGCGCGGGCGCCGCGGCTGCCAGGGAATGCAAACCGCCGAGCTGCCGGAAGGCCCGGTTCGCGGTCACGCGCACCACCGCTCCATGGCGGAAGGCACCCCCGAGCCGATTGGCCACGGGCGACGCCAGCGGCACCCCGCACCGGGGGAGGCGATTTACCGTCAAAAGCGCCTGACGGCGACTTATTTACATCTGTTTTTCCCCAATAATCCTGACGCTGTGGCAAGGCTCTTTTCTGCCAGCCCGGCGTACTGCGAACCGCAACACAGCGAGGCATTTACCCATGCAGCCCAATAACGTACAGCTGAATAAGATTCCTGCCACGGTCGTCACCGGTTTTCTCGGCAGCGGCAAAACCACGCTGCTGGCCAATATTCTGCGTCAGGTGACCGGCAAGCGGATCGCCGTGATCGTCAATGAGTTCGGCGAGCAGGATATCGACTCGAGCCTGCTGCGCAGCTGTGCGCTGGGGTGTGAAGAGGGTAGCGAAGGCGGGCAGCTAGCCGGTGAAGACGGCAGTATCTATGAACTGGCCAACGGCTGTATCTGCTGCACGGTGGAAGAAGAGTTTCTGCCGGTCATGAAAAAGCTGGTCGCCCGCCGTGACGATATCGACCACATCCTGATCGAAACCAGCGGCCTGGCGCTGCCCAAGCCGCTGGTGCAGGCGTTCAACTGGCCCGACGTCCGCCAGCACTGCACCGTGGATGCGATTATTACCGTGATCGACGGCCCCGCCGTGGCCGCCGGGCGCTATGCTAGCGACGTGGATAAGGTGGCAGCCCAGCGCCTCGCCGACGAGAGCCTGGATCACGACCCCAGTCTGCGCGAGCTGCTCGATGACCAGCTCAGCGCGGCGGATCTGGTGCTGGTCAGCAAGGCCGACCTGCTCAGCCCGGAAGAGCGCACAAAGGTGGAAGCAGTGATTCAGGCGCGGGTGAGTGCCTCGGTGAAAACGCTATTTATCGATCAGACCCAGACCGCCGACACCACCCAGCTGGAAGCGCTGATGGGCATTGGTGCGGCCAGCGAAAAAAACATCGATAGCATTACCAATCACCACGATAAGCACCACGCCGAAGGCGCTCACCACGACCACGCCCACGATAACTTTGATTCCTGCGTGATCACCCTGGGCGAAGTCGATGGCGACATCCTGGCCGACAAGCTGCAACAGCTTCTGAAAAGCCACGAGATCTACCGCGCCAAGGGCTTCGCGGCGATCCCCGGCAAGCCCATGCGTCGGGTCATCCAGGCGGTGGGCGAGCGCCTGGAAGGCTACTTCGACCGGCTGTGGAGCCAGGACGAGACGCGCCAGACCCAGCTGGTGATCATCGGCAAATCGCTGGATAGCCAACTGCTGCAAAACGAGCTTACCGCGGCTGAAATGAACCCTGAACAGTCGCATACGGCTAGCTAATGCACTTATTTGCCGCCAAGCCCGGAGGTTTTGTCGATGATGAAGGCATCATCGATCTGCAACAGAGCCCCGCCGAGGTCGTGATACTCTCCGCCGCCGATAGCAATCTGTCGGCGCTGGCCCAGGCGGTGGATCGTCTGGGCGAGGCGTACCCCTCGGTGCGGCTGGCCAACTGGATGAACCTGGTAAAACCGGCCGCCTATGATCTCTACGAAGATCGGGTGCTGGAAAAGGCTCAGTTGGTCATCGTCTCGCTGCTGGGCGGCAAGGCCTACTGGCAGTATGGCCACGAACGCCTGCTCGCCTGGGCGGCGGCGAAACCCGAGCGCCAGCTGATAATGGTGCCGGGCTGCGATGCCCCCGATGACGCCCTGCTGGAAGATTCCACCATCGCCTTTGATGACGCGTATCGCGTGTGGCGCTACCTGCGTGAGGGTGGCACTGATAACGCCGAGCAACTGCTGCGCTTTGTCGCCAATGAATACATGGATAAGCACATGGGCGACTGGCAGGAGCCCAAGGTCATCCCGCCAGCGGTGATTTATGCGTCGCAGGAGCAGCAGGCGACCAGCCTCAGCGAGTGGCGCGATCACCAGGTGCCCGGGCGGCCGGTGTGCCTGCTGCTGTTTTATCGCAGCCATTTGCAGGGGGCGAACACCGCCGTACCCGACGGCTTGCTGGCAGCACTTAAAGACCAGGGGCTGGAGCCGTTGGCGGTGGCCGTGGCGTCCCTGAAAGAGGGGCCGTGCATTGATTTTATCAATCACCTGATTGAGCAGACCGGCGCCATGCTGGTGATCAATACCACCAGCTTTGCGGTCAACCGCAACGCCGACGGGCTGGATGCCCTGGGAGAGGAATTACCCGACAACCTCTTTGTAGGCCGACCCGTAGTGCTCCAGGCGATTCTTGCCAGCAGCACGTCGGAAGACTGGCAGGGCATGGCCGCCGGGCTGCATAGCCGCGATGTGGCCATGCAGGTAGTGCTTCCCGAGATGGATGGCCGCGTCATCACGCGGGCGGTGGGCTTTAAAGCCGAGGCCCACTACAACCCGCGCTGCCAGCTGGCGGTGACCCACCACGTGATCCACCCGGAGCGGGCCGCTTTTGTGGCCGAGCTGGCGCGGCGCATTTGTTCGCTGCGGCTGACCCCCAACGGCCAGAAGCGTGTTGCGCTGATCATGGCCAACTATCCCAATCGCGATGGCCGGATCGGTAACGGGGTCGGGCTGGATACCCCCGCGTCGACGCTGCAGATTCTCAGCGCCCTGAAAGAGGCGGGGTACCCGCTCAGCGATCTGCCGGAAAACGGCGATGAATTGATCCGCCAGCTTCAGGGCGCGGTGACCAACGATCACGGCAGCCTCGACCAGCGCGCCTGCTGGCAGAGCATCAGCGTTGACGACTATCTGGCCTGGTTTCAAACCCTGCCCACTGAGCTTCAGGAAACCGTATGGACGCGCTGGGGCGCGCCTCACGAAGACCCCAAATGCCGCCAGGGGCGCTTGATGATTGCGGGTATTCGTTTGGGTGAGACCTTCGTGGGTATCCAGCCGGAACGCGATTTTATCGACGATCTCACCCAGTCCTATCACGATATGGAGCTGGCGCCGCCCCACAGCTACCTGGCGTTTTATTTTTGGCTGCGCGCGCACTACCAGGTCGATGCGGTCATCCACGTGGGCAAGCACGGCAACCTGGAGTGGCTGCCGGGTAAAAGCATCGCCCTGAGCGCCGACTGCTGGCCGGATATTGCCCTGGGGCCGCTGCCGCACTTTTATCCGTTTATCGTCAACGACCCCGGCGAGGGCGCCCAGGCCAAGCGCCGCAGCCATGCGGTGATCATCGACCACCTGATGCCGCCGCTGGCCAGGGCTGAACTCTACGGCGCTATGGCCGAGCTTGAAGCGCTCACCGACGAATATTATCAAGCGCTGGATATGGATCCCCGCCGGGAAGCGCTAATACGCAGCCAGATTCTCGCCCACCTGCGTGATACCGGCATTGATCAGGAACTGTCCCACGTGGCAAGCGGTGAATGTGAGGCCGAGATTCTCAACGCGCTGGATACCTTTCTGTGCGACATCAAGGAATCACAGATCCGTCACGGCTTGCACATATTCGGCACGCTGCCGCCGGAAGAGAAGCGGGCGGGCACCTTGGTGGCGCTGTTGCGACTACCCCGTGGCGAAGCGGTGGCAAGCCGCGGCTTGCTGCATAACCTAGCAAGCGATCTAGGCTTGGATTTTGATCCGCTAGCCGCGGGCAACGAGCCCTGGCAGGGGCCTAAGCCGGCCATTCTAAGCCGGCAGCTCGATACCCCCTGGCGTACCGGGGCAGATGCTCGCGAGCGGCTGGAACTGCTGGCCGAGCGCTGGGTGGCCGACTACGTCTTGGCAGACGGCTGCCTGGATGACCTGGCCCGAGATTACCCCGATACGGCAGCGCAGCTGCGCTACGCCCGCGACCAGCTATGGGTCACCATGCAGCGCGGCGTAAAAATGGAAATTCAGTCCCTGCTCGACGGCCTCGAGGGCATCTTCGTGCCCGCCGGGCCCAGCGGTGCGCCCAGCCGGGGGCGGCTGGATACGCTACCCACCGGGCGCAACTTTTTCAGCGTCGATAACCGCTCGATTCCATCGCCCGCCGCCTGGACGCTGGGCGAAAAATCCGCCCAGGCGTTTGTCGAACGCTACCTGCAGGATCACGGCGACTACCCGCGGCGGCTGGGGCTATCCATCTGGGGCACCGCCACCATGCGTACCGGCGGCGATGACATCGCCCAGGCCTTCGCGCTGATGGGCGTGCGGCCCATCTGGTCGCTGGGTTCCCAGCGGGTGAGCGACTTTGAGGTCATCCCCTCGATGCTGCTCAATCGCCCACGGGTAGACGTCACGCTGCGGGTATCCGGGTTCTTCCGTGATGCATTCCCCAACGTGATTAGGCTGTTTGATGCCGCGGTGCAGGCGGTGGCTGCGTACGAGGAACCAGGTAATAGCAATACCATCCGCGAGGCGGTGCTTTCCCGCCAGCGAGAACTGGAAGACCAGGGACTAAGCCCCGAGATGGCCGCTCAGGAGGCGAGCTACCGCATCTTTGGCAGCAAGCCCGGCGAATACGGCGCGGGCCTCAACCGGCTGATTGAAAACCGCGCCTGGGACAGCGCCGACGATCTGGCCGAGGCCTACATGGAGACAGGCGCCTACGCCTACGGCCAGTTCAAGGCCTCCGGCACCGCTGCGCGGTCGGCGTTCGAGCAGCAGCTCCAGGGGCTGGATGCGGTGATGCAAAACCAGGATAACCGCGAGCACGATATCCTCGATTCCAACAGCTATTACGCCTTCCAGGGCGGCATGGCCAACGCCACGCGCTCGCTGAGTGGAAAGGCGCCGGAGATTTACCACGCCGACCACGCCAACCCCGCGATGCCCAAGATTCGCACCCTGAAAGAGGAACTGGCGAAGGTGATTCGCTCGCGGGTGCTGAACCCCAAATGGATCAACGCCATGCGCGAGCACGGCTACAAAGGCGCCTTTGAGATGGCCGCCACGGTGGACTACCTGTTTGCCTACGACGCCACCACCGATCTGATTGCCGACTACCAGTACGCCCAGGTGAGCGACGCCCTGGTGCTCGACGCCGCCAATCAGCAGTTCCTGCGCGAGCACAACCCAGCCGCCCTGGAAGAGATGGCCGAGCGCTTACTCGAAGCCGCCCAGCGGGGCATGTGGCAAGACCCAGGCGAGCACGGCCAGGCGCTTCAGGATCTGCTGCTGGAAATGGACGAAGCCAAAGAGACCAGTGGTCATGTTGCCCAGCCCGCGCATTAAAGGCTGGTGCCCCGGCGCGTGGCGACCCATGGCCACCGGCGATGGCCTGCTGGTGCGTGTGCGCCCGTCGCTGAGCCAGCTATCGAGCCAACAGGTAGTGGCACTGTGCGACGCCGCCGAGACCTTCGGCAGCGGTTTAATCGAGCTGACCAGCCGGGCCAACCTGCAGCTGCGTGGTGTGACCGACGCAAGCTGGCCACCGCTGATGGCGTTTCTGGTCGAACATCAGTTGGTGAGCGACGACCCGGAAGCAGAACGTCAGCCGCAGCTGATGCTGGTGCCCGCCTGGCAAAAGGGCGATGACACCCATACCATTGCCCGCCTGTTGCAGACGCGGGGTAGCGAATTAGCCACCATGCCCGGCAAGGTCGGCATCGCCATCGATGCGGGAAACGCTCCGGTGCTTGTCGACAGCGCCGCCGATTTTCGTATCGAGCGCTCAACAGAAGGCGACCTGCTGGTACGCGCCGATGGCTACGCGCTAGGCACGGCGGTGAGCGATACCGATGCCGCCGTCGAGCAGCTGATACGCCTGACCCACTGGTTCGTGGCTACCGGCGGCTGGGATGCCGGGCGTATGCGTCGTCACACAGCACCGCTGCCCGATTGGGCGCCGGCTGATACCGCCCCTGCACCCCCCGGTGAGAAGCTGGCGCTGGGCGAACATCGCGAGGGCATGGTGGTTGGCCTGCCTTTTGGCCGGGTAGCGGCTGATACACTGCGCGAGGCGGTCTCCCCGGTAAGTGGCTCTCTAACAAGTGCCTCGTTAGTAAATATCAGTGCTGTGCAGGTTACCCCCTGGCGGCGCCTGTTGTTGCAGGATTGCGATACACTACCCGCGATTGATGGCTTGATCCGTCATAATAGTGACCCGCGGCTAGCGATGAACGCCTGCCCCGGCGCGCCCTATTGCGAACAGGCGAGTGTCGCCACCCAGCCGCTTGCCGAGAAGCTAAACGGCTGGGTGGAAGGAACCGTGCATATATCCGGCTGCGCTAAAGGCTGCGCCCGCCAACGACCGGCAGCGCTGTGTCTTACCGGCCGCGATGGTCGCTTTGACGTGATAATCAATGGCCGCGCCGATAGCGCACCGGTTAAGTCAGGCCTCACTGAGAATGAGGCGTTGGATGTTATTAAAAAGCTCAGCGAAAGCCGTTAGGTTTAGCGATATTAAAAAAATAGTGGCTTATATGCTGGATAGCTGAGTGCCAGGGCAGGTTGTAGCGAGGGTCTTTCGACAGGCCGGAAAATGTTCCCGACATCTCCGGCATTTCCGCCATCCATGGCGGTCAGATGTCGAAAGTAGCGCCCACGGATGAGTTCACAGCGCCCTCGGGGAAACCTGCCCTGGCACGGATGCCTTGCAGACCAGTAACTGCGAATTAGTTTATTTGGAGAGTTTGGGTGCCCTATAAGTATGAAACCAGTGGCCCGGCGATTTACCGGGAGTCGTTTGCGATTATTCGCAGTGAAGCCGAGCTTGGCCGCTTTTCAGTGGAAGAAGAGACCGTGGCGGTGCGCATGATTCACGCCGCCGGGCTGGTGGAATTGGCCGCGCATATTCATTTTCAAAACGACGTGGTCAATAAGGCCCGTGCCGCGTTAGAGCAGGGCGCACCGATCCTCTGTGATGCTCGAATGGTCTCGGAAGGCATCACCCGCAAACGGCTGCCCGCTGACAACGAGATCATCTGCACCCTCAACGATGAGCGCACGCCCGGCCTTGCCCAGGAAATGGCCAACACCCGCTCGGCGGCGGCGCTGGAACTCTGGCGGCCCCACCTGGAAGGCGCCGTGGTCGCCATTGGCAACGCGCCCACCGCGCTGTTTCACCTGCTCAATATGCTCGAAGACCCGGCGTGCCCGCGCCCGGCGGCGATTATCGGCTGCCCGGTCGGCTTTGTCGGCACGGCGGAATCCAAGGAAGCGCTGTTGGCTAACCCGGCACTGCCCAGCTGTATCGTCCGCGGGCGTCTGGGCGGCAGCGCCGTCACGGTGGCGGCCATCAACGCCATGGCGGATCGCATCGAATGACCCAGGGAACTGTATACGGCGTTGGCCTGGGGCCAGGCAGCCAAGACTTGATGAGCGTGCGCGCTGACCGCCTGATACGCGGGGCGACCCACGTGGCGTATTTCCGTAAAAAGGGCCGCTGCGGCCATGCGCGCACCATCGTGGAGGGCATGATCCCGCCCGGCGCGATCGAGCTGCCCATGGAATACCCGGTCACCACGGAAATTCCCTTTGACGACCCGCGCTACAATGAGCTACTGGCAGCTTTCTACGAACGCAGCGTGGCCCAGCTTATCGAGATGGCAGAAGCCGGGTGCGATGTGGTGGTGCTGTGTGAAGGCGACCCGTTCTTCTACGGCTCCTTCATGCACCTCTACACGAGACTGTTGAACCGCGTGCCAGTCTCGGTAGTGCCGGGGATTACCGGCATGTCGGCGGCGTGGACGGCCACCGACCAGCCCATTACCTGGGGCGATGACATCCTGACCGTGCTGATGGCCACGCTACCCGAAGACGCGTTGGCCGAGCGCATCGCCCAAACCGACGCGCTGGTAGTGATGAAGATAGGCCGTAACCTGGCCAAGCTACGCCGGGCCCTGGTTCACGCTGGTCGCGAAGGCGAAGCCTGGCTGATCGAGTACGCCGCCATGTCGCAACAACGCGTATTGCCGCTGGCGGACGTGGGCGAGAGCGTGCCGTACTTCTCGATTGTGCTGATCCATGGCCACGGGAGGCGACCATGAGCGGCTGGCTGAAAATCGTCGGCCTGGGGCCGGGCTCAGAGGCCATGGTCACCCCCGAGGTAACTGCTGCGCTGGAGGAAGCCACCGACGTGGTGGGCTATGTGCCCTACGTTAATCGGGTCGCGCCGCGTGCTGGATTAGTCCGCCACGGCTCGGATAACCGCGAAGAGATCCGCCGGGCAGAGCAGGCGCTACAGCTGGCGCTTGAGGGCCACCGGGTGGTGGTGGTGTCTTCCGGCGACCCCGGCGTCTTTGCCATGGCCGCTGCGGTGTTCGAGGCGCTGGAAGCGGGCGATGCCCAGATGCGCACGCTGGATATTCAGGTACTGCCGGGTATTTCCGCCATGCTGGCCGCCAGCGCAAGCGTCGGCGCGCCGCTGGGGCACGACTTCTGCTGCATTAATCTATCCGACAATTTGAAGCCCTGGGCACTGATTGAAAAGCGCCTGCGCCTGGCCGCTGAGGCCGACTTCGCCATGGCGTTTTACAATCCCCGCTCCAAGGCACGCCCAGCGGGCTTCGAGCGCACGCTGGACGTACTGCGGGAAGTCTGCGGGCCGGATAGGCTGATCATTTTCGCCCGGGCGGTTTCCACGCCGGAAGAGTCGATTCGCGTCACCACGCTAGGCGAGGCAACGCCGGACATGGCCGATATGCGCACGCTGGTGATCGTCGGCTCACAGCAGACACGACTGATTGACCGCAGTGGATCGCCGCTGGTTTATACGCCGCGCTCGGCTGATTAAACGTGGTCGCTGAGCCAGCTAAACACGTCATCGATGCAATGAACTTCGTGGCGGGGTGGCAGTGCTGGCCGTTCGATCATCACAATGGGCAGGCCGAGGGTTCTTGCCGCGGTGAGTTTGGACGCGGCCCCTTCGCCGCCGGCGTTTTTACACACGATGCGCTGGATGCGCTGATTTTCCAACAGGGCGAGATCGCCTTCCAGCGTAAACGGGCCTCGATCAATCACGGTGCTGACATCCGGCAGCGGCGGCGGGCTGGTAGGCTGGTCAACCAAGCGCAGCACGTAATGGTGCTGGGGCTGGGCGGCAAAGGCTGCAAGGTGCATTCGGCCAATGGCGAGCAGCACTCGCTGGGGCGGGCCCGTCAGGGCGCTGACGGCTTCATCGATACTTGCCACGCTTTGCCACTGGTCACCTTCAACGGGTCGCCAGGCAGGCCGGGTAAGGGCAATGGCCTTTACGCCGCACTGGGCCGCGGCGGCGACTACGTTCGTGCTCATCTGCGCGGCAAAGGGGTGGGTGGCATCAACGATATGGGTAATGCGCTCCTGTGCCACAAAGGCGGCAAGGCCGCTAACGCCGCCAAACCCACCAATGCGAGTCGGCAGCGGCTGGGGTTTAGGCGTGGCAACACGACCTGCATAGCTGAAAATGGCGGGAAGCCCGCGCTTGGCAACCGCACTGGCCAGGGCGCTGGCCTCCGAGGTTCCCCCGAGAATTAGGATCTTGATCATGGTTGAAATTTCTCATGCTCCAGTGGGTCAGGCTCCCTGGCTGACCCTTTTAGGCTGGGGGGAGAGTGGCACACAGGCGCTAACGGCGGCAAGCCGCGCCGCACTGGAAAGTGCCGAGGTAGTGTTCGGCGCACGCCGCCATCTGCGCCTTTTGCCGCCACTAAATGCCGAGGTGATTGAGTGGCCGGTGCCCTTTGCTGATGGCATTCCAGAGCTGCTTAATCAGCGCGGCCGTCGGGTGGTCATGCTGGTCTCGAACGACCCGTTCTGGTTTGGGGCGGGCAGCACCCTGGCGCAGCATCTCAGCGCTGACGAGTGGCTGGCATTGCCAGCGCCTTCCACCTTTAGCCTGGCGGCTTCCCGCCTGGGTTGGCCGCTGGAGCGCTGCACCTGCCTGGGCCTGCACGCCAAACCGCTGACGCGCATTCGACCTTACCTGCATGCCGGTAGGCGTTTGCTGGTGCTGGTAAGAGACGGCGAAGCGGTGGCTGAACTTGCCTCCCTGGTTAGCCGATTCGGCTTTGGGGATTCCCAGCTAACGATACAGGAAGCCCTGGGCGGCGATAACGAGCGCATTCGCCATTGTCGTGTCGACGCCAGCTTGCCCCAGGATATCGCCCACCCGGTCGCGTTAGCGTTGGAAGTAGCTGGTAACGGCCCCGCCTTGCCGCTGACGCCCGGCCTGCCGGATCACTTTTTTGACCACGACGGCCAGATCACCAAACAGACCATTCGCGCCATCACCCTGGCGGCGCTGGCCCCCATGCCCGGCGAGCGGCTATGGGATATCGGCACCGGGTCGGGGTCGGTCGCCATTGAGTGGCTGCTCGCTCACCCTGATAATCAGGCGGTAGGCTTCGAGCAAAACGCAGAACGGGCAGCGCGAGCGGGGAGCAATGCAGAGAACCTGGGCGTCGATTGGTTGGAAGTAAAAGAGGGCAGCGCGCCGGAAGTGCTAAACGATACGCCGCTTCCCGATGCGGTATTTATCGGCGGCGGGTTATCCCAAGCGCTGTTAGACGACTTATGGCAGCGCCTGCCCGAAGGCGTGCGCGTCGTCGCCAATGCCGTCACCCTGGAATCCGAAGCGCTGCTGGCGCACTGGCAGCACAAGGTAGGTGGCGAACTGCTGCGGCTGGAACTTGCCAACGCCGCCCCCATCGGCGCCCGGCGGGGCTGGAAGGCCAGCTACCCGATTGTTCAGTGGCGGGGCGTTCGATGAAGCAATCGGCGTTGAAAATAGCAGGGTTTGGTTTTCGCAGTGAAGCCCCGCTTGAGTCGCTCGCCCAGGCGTTGGATCAACTTACCGAGCACTACGGGGCTATCGATAAGTTGGCGGCGGCTCATTCCATGCTGCCGTTAGTCGAAGAATTGGGACGACTGCGAGGCATCAAGGTTATCGCCGTGGCGGACGCCGAGCTACCGACGGTGACAACGCTTACTCATTCAACACAGAGTATGCAGGCGCGCGGTACGGGCAGCGTGGCTGAGGCCGTGGCGCTATTAGCGGCAGGCCCAGGGGCAACGCTGCTAGGGCCACGGATAATTTCAGCGGATCGTAAGGCCACCGCCGCGTTGGCGTTAGCAGAAGGAAATAAACAATGACAGTACACTTTATCGGCGCAGGCCCCGGCGCACCGGATCTGCTTACCCTGCGCGGGCGCGACCTGATCGCCGCCTGCCCGGTGTGCCTGTACGCGGGCTCATTAGTGCCGGAGCAAATCCTCGAGCACTGCCCAGCTGGGGCGCGGGTGATCAATACCGCGCCGCTCTCGCTGGATGACATCATGCAGGAGATCAGCCGCGCCCACGCCAAAGACCAGGATGTCGCCCGACTGCATTCGGGGGATCTATCGTTGTGGTCGGCCATGGGCGAGCAACTGCGCCGCCTGCGTGAGCTGGATATCCCCTACAGCATTACCCCCGGTGTGCCAGCCTTCGCGGCAGCCTCGGCAACCTTGGGCCAGGAGCTAACGCTGCCCGGTGTCGCCCAGTCGGTAGTGCTCACCCGCACGCCGGGGCGGGCCAGCGCCATGCCTAGCGACGAGACACTTGCCAATTTCGCCCGCACCGGTGCCACGCTGGCCATTCACCTCTCCATCCATAATCTTTCCCAGGTGGTCGAGAGCCTGACGCCTTACTACGGCGAGCAGTGCCCGGTAGCAATTGTATGGCGGGCAAGCTGGCCCGATGAGCGGGTGGTGCGTGGGCGGCTAGCCACCATAGAAGCGCTGATCGATGACACCATGCAGCGCACCGCGCTAATTCTGGTGGGGCCGGTGCTGGAGAGCGACGACTTCCAGGAGAGCAGCCTCTACGCTGTGGGCTACGACCGACGCTTTCGTCCCCAATCGGCGGATTCGCCTTTTGCCACGGCAAGCCAAGACCAAGAGAGCGAACCATGATCACGCTGTCGCTAATAGGCATCGGCACCGGCAACCTTGATCACGTCACTCTGGCCGCCGTGCGCGCTCTCAATAACGCCGACCTGATCCTGCTGCCCCGCAAAGGCGAGGCCAAGTCAGATTTGATCGACCTGCGCCGCTTGCTCTGCGAACGGCTGCTGGAAGCGCCGGTGACCACCAAAATCGTCGAGTTCGACCTCCCCAGCCGCGATGGCCGCAATGACTACCTGGTCGCGGTAGACGACTGGCACGCTGCCATCGCCAGCGTCTGGGCGCAGCTAATCGATGAACATCTTCCCAACGGCGGGCGGGTAGGGATGCTGGTGTGGGGCGACCCCTCGCTTTACGACAGCAGCCTGCGTATTACCCAGCGCCTAAGCACTGCGGGTAAGCAGGTTGATGTAGAGGTGGTGCCAGGCATCACCAGCCTGCAAGTGCTCACCGCCGAACATAAAATCCCCCTCAACGCCCTCGCCGAGCCGATACAAATCACCACCGGCCGTCGCCTGCGCGAGCGTGGCTGGCCAAGCGATGCCGCCACCGTCGCGGTAATGCTGGATAGCGGCGGGGCCTTTACCTCGCTCCCGCAAGACGACATCTACATCTGGTGGGGCGCTTACCTGGGCATGGAGAAACAGTGCCTAATCAAAGGCTGGCTTAATGAGGTCAGCGACGAGATTATCGAGCGGCGCGCCGAATTGCGCGAAAGTTATGGCTGGATAATGGACTGTTATTTGATGGCGCGCGAGCCGCTCTTATAAGCCTGAGTAGAGGGCGGCATCTCGTACAGTAATTATAAATAATCTGGAGAGCTGATAGGCTTTATGTGTGCTTAAAGGAATTATGCCGATGCAACAAGATGCGCGTATTATCTCTCGTTCAGCTGTTTTTAGCCGCAGGATTTTTCCTGCCGTATGGTTAATCTTTACCAGCTTGATGACTTTGTCATTTTTGTACCATGCAGGTGGCTTTACAATAGCCGTATTTATCCCCCTTGGCATGATTGTTTTTATGGCTCATTCGTTTAAAAAGGCTTATGCAGGTGTAGCCAACTGTGTGTATGACAATGGTGACAGCTTGACGTTTGTGTACGGAAAAGAGCGAGAGATAGTGTATTTAAAGGATGTGATGAACGTTAACTATCAGTCCATGGTGTCACCCGATAAAGTGACACTGACGCTACGAAGATCCGGCGCTGAGAAAACCTCTACCCGCGAGGTTGCTTTCCTTCCGACCAGAACCAATTGGAATACAGGCGATATATCGTTCAAAACTTTCAGACGCGAGAATCGGCTTTTCGAAGAATTGGTTGAACGAGTCGACACGGCAAGGCGCCATGACGATAAAGCTGGGTAACTCAGCAGTTACTAAATTACCCTAGGCGCAGAACTATTGGACTCAAAACTGTCTAGGAAGCAGAAAATTTTTCATTCGCTTACACTCCAGGAGCACCCCATGAGCTTTTACGTTTATCTATCCGGTGAGATTCACACCGACTGGCGCGAAGAAATCCAGCGCGGCGCCGAGGCAGCGGGCCTGGATATCGTGTTTACCGCTCCGGTCACCGACCACGCCGCCTCTGACGCCGCCGGCGACCACCTGGGCAAGCCGGAAAATGGCTTCTGGCGCGACCACCAGTCCTCCAAGGTCAACGCCATCCGTACCCGCACCATGATCGAGCAGGCTGATCTGGTCGTTGTACGCTTCGGCGACCAGTACAAACAGTGGAACGCCGCCTTCGACGCAGGCTACTGCGCCGCCCTCGCCAAGCCCTACATCACTCTACACAGCGAAGACATCGTCCACCCGCTGAAAGAAGTCGATGCCGGCGCGAACGCCTGGTGCACCACCACCGATCAAGTGGTTGAAACTCTGCGTTACGTTCTCAAAGCGTAAACCCAAGGCGCCTCCCACAAACCTTGCCACTGCACATTAGTGGTGTTGAACCGGCGTTGTGGGAGGGCGCTTCAGCGCGCGACCCCCCCGCGCCATAAACAATCCAGCCCAATATAGTGCTAGGCCACTATTGCGAATGTACTTCGCTTACCACGCACTACAAACCCCTTAAAATCAAACGATTGCACACTTGTAGCGCGGCGTAACGCTTGGCGAGGAACGAGCCAAAAGGCACCCGCGAAGGCAGCGCCAGCTGCCCAAAACATGCTCCAGCTCAATTTTTCTTCAGAGTCCCGTGACCTAAGCCCATTTTATGAATACATTATGATCAGATCAGCAAAACGATGCGTACGCGAATTTTGGATATACTGCCAAGCTATTATTAATTAACTTAAATATCAGATGATTAGGACTGCTTCGGCGCGCGCGATAAGAATGTTGAACAGCGCAGCGCGTTCATTCAATACCAAAACGTGCAGTCTAATCGCTGTTACATTTTCTGTCGAATCTAGGAGTATGAGTTGAAACTGAAGGAAAAACTGAAGAAGACGAGAAGGAGATCACTCCTATCCTATTTGGTCATTTTTTTAGCAGTTGTCTATTTTTTGATGACTATTGTCAAAGGTCTTTACCTTTGGACAGAGGGAAGTAACGTCAGTATCACTCTAAGTATTCATTCTGCAATGAGCTGGGTAATAAATACGACATGGATATTTCCGCTCAGTAGTCTCTGGCAATCGATACCCGCAGTACCTTTCGAAGGCAGGAGCATCTTGGAATTTTATAAGGTCATCGTTCCTCCAATGGTCGTGATCGGCATTTGCGCTCTGTTTATTTCAGACCATAGAACGTTAAGAGCTAAATTTTATGAGCTAAAATCTGAAATCGAAAAAGAGATTAACTTACGAGAAATGCGCAAAGAGGCTGGTTTGGAAACCGTTGCGGAGAATGCGACTGTCGATGTTGTTATCAGCAACGCAACCAACAACGACCCCGCGTGGCATGAGACATGGTGGGGGCTCATTGTCATCGGTGTAGCAGTTGCCCTTATTGTTGCGGCCTTTGGGATTAAGTAGCCACAATGTAACAAGTGGGTGAAGCTGACCGGTACTACGCTGCACTCCGTCCCGGCAGCTTACCCAAAGCGTTAGGCGTAAGGAAACCTTAGTGGGAGAAGTAAATATCGACTATATCGCTTGGTGGGGAGCAGGTCTTTCCACACTGCTTGCGTTCGTAAAGTTGTGGGAGCTCTGGCGAGACCGGTTTCGGATTGATATTGGGTATGGATTCACGGGTGACCCAGGGATGGGCAATGACATCCACATTCGTAACTTAGCCGGAAAGCCAATAATTCTTGGTTACTGGGAGTTGTTCTATCGTTCAAACTGGTGGCCGCTTCGTAAGGATTCTCATATCGATTCCCCGGGGCCAGATGCACACGATGTAAGAATTGAAGGGCATTCGAGCAAGACTATCAACTTTAGCGGGATAGACCACTTTGATTGGGGGTGGAAGGCGATGAAGGGGCGGCGCATTTACATTCGACTCCACATCGCTGGGCGTAGGCCAAAGGTAAAGAAAGTCTATGGGTAATCGTTCACCTAGCCAAGCCATGCACCGGATGCCAAACCCTCCGCTTCGCTGCGGCTTTGTCACCGGTGATGGTGGGCGTTGAGCCTGTAGAAAAACTCCGCTGACGGCTAAGTTTTGGTAGGATCGGGAAAACAGACGAGGAGTGGTCAGCATGCCGCGCTTCAAGGCTTATAACTACGATCAGAACGCCATGGTGGTGATCAACTACCAGGATCAGCTCCAGCCAGGCACCTTTGAACACGCGGTGCACTACCTGATCGAGCACAAGCTCGACTTATCCGTTTTCCATCCCAAGTACCGCAACGATGCGACTGGTCGGCTGGCCTACGATCCGGCCATCCTGCTTAAGATTATCCTGTTTGCTTACTCAAAAGGCATCACCTCCAGTCGTGAAATGCAGTGGTGCTGCGAGACCAATATTATTTTTAAAGCTCTTTCCTGCGATACCGTTCCCCACTTCACCACACTGGCAAGCTTCGTCAGTCGGCATGCCGATGAGATTGAAGCGCTGTTCGAACAAGTGCTGCTGGTGTGCCACGAACAAGGCTTACTGGGCAACGAACTCTTTGCCATTGACGGCTGCAAGAGGTCCTCCGATGCCTCTAAGGAGTGGTCGGGTACGTTCAAAGAATTGGGCGAGAAGCGGGAGAAACTAAGAGGACTGATTCGGCATCATTTATTGGAGCACTACGCGCGTGATGAAGCCGAAACGGAAGCCGACCTGGATCGGGACATTCGCCGAGCCAAGACGATTCTCTCGCTAGATGCCGCCATGAATAAAGTGGATCGTTTCCTAAAGATGCACAGCCCAAGGATGGGCCAGGGGAAGCGAATCAAGGAAGTGAAGAGCAATCTGACCGATAACGAAAGTGCCAAAATGACCACCAGCAAGGGCACGATCCAGGGCTATAACGGCGTAGCCACGGTGGATAAAAAGCACCAGATCGTCATTGATGCTCAGGCCTTCGGCGAAGGCCAGGAGCATCATACCCTGAAGCCAGTTCTGGAGCAGGTAGAAGCGCGTTTTAAGAAGCTGGGCATCGCCGAGAACATCTACCAGAAAGGCACCGTCGTGACCGCTGACACTGGCTTTGCCAATGAAGCTAACATGAAGTATCTGTACGAACAGCAGATCAACGGCTACATCCCCGATAACCAGTTCCGCAGCCGAGATCCGAAGTTCGCCGACCAGAAAGACAAATACGGCAAGCGCCACCAGAACCTCCCGGACAAAGGCTGGCGAGAGACGACGCCCGCCAGCGCGTTCCAGTTTGATCCTGTAAACCTAACGTGTATCTGCCCCACCGGTGAAAAGCTGTCCTATCGCGGGCAACGAGAAACAGACAATGGCAAGATCCGGGTACACTTTGAAGGGCGTTTGCTGCAATGTCGGCATTGCCCAAAGAAATACCGATGCATGCAGAACCCGAGTTCGGCCGACCATCGCAACGGCGCAGGGCGACAAGTGTCTTTTATTATCGAGAACAAACGCTTACCCAATTATACGGACTGGATGAAGCATCGGGTTGATAGCCCGAAGGGCAAAGAGATTTACAGCCATCGCATGTCAGTCGTAGAGCCTGTATTCGGTAACATTGGCACGACGAAAAGGTTGAACCGCTTCAGCCTTCGGGGTAAGAAAAAGGTGCAAAGTCAGTGGCAGCTCTACTGCTTAGTGCACAATATTGAAAAGTTGGCGAATTACGGCCACATGGCCGCGTCATGAAGGGCTTAGAGCGGAGTAAGTTGCTTTTTAAGAGCAAAAGGCCGTCTTCAACAAGCTTTAGTTGGGCGCTAAAGTGGCTAAATGCCGATATTAAGATTACTCAGCCAGATGACCGGCTGGGTAAATAAATAAGGACAACAGGCGGTGGAAACGGCTCGAAATCGGTTTTTTCTACAGCCTCGTTAGGCAATAGAACCAGGATAGGATTTCAAACTTGAGTATAGAGTTTTTAAAAAGCGACTTCGATAAGCTAAGCTATTTGGCCAATCTTCTTACATCTCGGGCTACAGGCTTATCCGCTGATCAGCGGGAGTACGAGATCCTACGTCACGATCTTTTGATCTGGCAACAGTTTTCCGGACACTTTTTTAAGCGGCTGCACGTAGCCTCGATTCATAGTCCGCTGGACTCATATAGTCGTTGCTGGAGTGCAGCCGCACCCGATTATAAAATACCTCGATATACTCGAAGATCGCCTGCCTCGCTTCCTCTCGCGTCTTAAAGTCCTCGTGATACACCAACTCGGTCTTTAGAGTATGAAAGAAGCTTTCTGACGGGGCGTTGTCCCAACAGTTACCCTTGCGGCTCATGCTGCACTTGAACTCATGCTGCTTGAGCAAGCCCTGGAAACTATCCGAGGCATACTGGCTGCCACGGTCACTGTGAACCAGCAGACCGGCTGCTGGCCGACGCTTAAAGATCGCCATGGTCAGCGCGTCGTTCACCAACGCTGCCGGCATCCGGCTATCCATGGACCATCCGACGACCGCTCGTGAGCAAAGGTCAATGAAGACGGCTAGGTACAGCCAGCCCTCCCGTGTCGGGATATAGGTGATATCACCGACATAAGCCTGATCAGGCTCTGATGCCGTGAAGTTACGATTCAGCAGGTTCGCGGCTACCGGCTTGTTATGCTTTGAATTGGTCGTCGCTTTGAACTTGCGCCGCATCTTGCACTCAAGGCCCTCTTCACCCATCAATCGACCGATTCGACGGCGGCTGACGGTTTCTCCGTCTTCAGCCAGTTGCTTTTGAATACGCCGTGTTCCATAGGTTGAGCGGCTTTTTTTATGATGTTCACGAATACTGGCCTTCAACGCCTGATCATCCCGGACTCGCTGGCTGGACGGTCTAGTTCGCCACTCGTAATAGCCACTGCGAGAGACTTCAAACACTCGGCACATCAGGGCAGTGCTGAACGTGCCCCGATGCTCCTCGATGAAGCCGTACCTCAGTTCGATTCTTTGGCGAAGAAGGCCGCCGCCTTTTTTAACAGTTCCCGCTCTTCCTTCAGCCGAGCATTCTCACGCCGGAGTTGCTTCAACTCTTCATATAGGTGCTTGTCGTCAACCGCACTACTCGAATCACTCGTCTGCTTGCCATGGAATTTATCGATCCAAGTATGCAGCGTGTTGACGTTAACGCCCAACTCGCGCGCCGACTGGGCGATCGGTTGATCGGATTCCACCGCTAGTTTGACGGCGGCTTCTTTAAACTCGGCTGTATACGAATTGCTTTTTTTCTGACTCATGGCACACACCTTGATGGGCAGATAATATTATCTGCGTCTGTGTGTCCGGGAAACTATAACCACTTCATTTTGAGCAATTCAAGTATTTCAAATCTTCTCCCTCGATGGTTAAAGCAGCATCGTAGTCTTGATACGTTCTGGGGTTTCATCAAACATAAATTTGGCACCTATGCTGAACGAAGAACATTTATATCCGAAGAGTTTACCCCAGCTCTTGATGCCCTGGAATTTGGCCTTGATGGTGAGAAGACCGCATCGCTAAATGCCCCGGCAGTGTCTTCGGCCCCACGCAATACTGTTGCGCGGAATAAGCGAAAGGTATTCATCGTACACGGGAGAGATAACGAGGCAAAGCAAGAGGTCAGTCGGTTCATTGAAAAGATTGGGTTAGAGGCCATCATTCTCCATGAGCAAGCTAGCGCGGGGAGAACAATCATTGAAAAAATTGAACACTATTCGAGCGATGCCGACTTTGCGATTGTCTTGTATACGGCATGTGACCATGGTCGTGGAGTTCATGAGTCGAATCAACACCCGAGAAATAGAGCTCGTCAAAATGTAGTCTTCGAGCATGGCTATCTCATGGCAAAGCTTGGCAGAGAAAACGTATGCTCCTTGGTCAAAGGCGATGTAGAGACGCCCAATGACATTAGTGGCGTTGTCTATGTGCCCCTGGATCAGCCTGGGGCTTGGAAAACCGAAGTCGCGAGAGAGTTGAGGGCGTGTGGGTATGCTATCAATAGCTTTTTCTAGGTGTCCAGAAGTGTCTAATAAGCGGCTGCTAGGGGCTGCATTACGCTACGCTTCATGCAGCCCAAGAGCCTGGCGTTAGTCCTCATGCTCACTGATCGCATTTTGTCATCGCCGAATCACATGGTATGGGAACTGTTTCAGGCTCTTCGACGGCTCTGTGTTCGCGTCGCGGAATCTCACGTCGCGCAGGATGACTCAGCGCTGCGGCAAGATGCTGCACTTTGCGTCATCCTCGCGGTGCAATGTGTGGAGGTTTTCTTCAATGTGTACTTTAGGGTTCTCATCACCGAGCCAGCATATGCGCACGCTGCCGAAAAGATTTCTGCCGACCTAACTAGCACTCAGTGCGGTCTCGACAGAAAGATCAAAGAGTGGCCACTTCTTGTATTCGGACAGAAGCTTCCTCTCGGTGAAGGTGCTGGGCAACAGTTCATAACGCTGAAAAATATCCGGCACAAGCTGATGCATTTCACAAGCACCCACGAAACCTTGTCCATTCCTGGCATCGCAATTCATGGCATGGCGGATACAAGCGCCTACCATTCGCTTTCTGCGAAGTCGGCGATTGAGGCACTCAATACCGCCGAGGGATTTCTATGTGAGGTGTTCAAGCTGAGAGGTATCTCATCCGAAGACTTGCCACACGCATTACTGATCTGGCAACAGTTTTCCGGACACTTTTTTAAGCGGCTGCACGTAGCCTCGATTCATAGTCCGCTGGACTCATATAGTCGTTGCTGGAGTGCAGCCGCACCCGATTATAAAATACCTCGATATACTCGAAGATCGCCTGCCTCGCTTCCTCTCGCGTCTTAAAGTCCTCGTGATACACCAACTCGGTCTTTAGAGTATGAAAGAAGCTTTCTGACGGGGCGTTGTCCCAACAGTTACCCTTGCGGCTCATGCTGCACTTGAACTCATGCTGCTTGAGCAAGCCCTGGAAACTATCCGAGGCATACTGGCTGCCACGGTCACTGTGAACCAGCAGACCGGCTGCTGGCCGACGCTTAAAGATCGCCATGGTCAGCGCGTCGTTCACCAACGCTGCCGGCATCCGGCTATCCATGGACCATCCGACGACCGCTCGTGAGCAAAGGTCAATGAAGACGGCTAGGTACAGCCAGCCCTCCCGTGTCGGGATATAGGTGATATCACCGACATAAGCCTGATCAGGCTCTGATGCCGTGAAGTTACGATTCAGCAGGTTCGCGGCTACCGGCTTGTTATGCTTTGAATTGGTCGTCGCTTTGAACTTGCGCCGCATCTTGCACTCAAGGCCCTCTTCACCCATCAATCGACCGATTCGACGGCGGCTGACGGTTTCTCCGTCTTCAGCCAGTTGCTTTTGAATACGCCGTGTTCCATAGGTTGAGCGGCTTTTTTTATGATGTTCACGAATACTGGCCTTCAACGCCTGATCATCCCGGACTCGCTGGCTGGACGGTCTAGTTCGCCACTCGTAATAGCCACTGCGAGAGACTTCAAACACTCGGCACATCAGGGCAGTGCTGAACGTGCCCCGATGCTCCTCGATGAAGCCGTACCTCAGTTCGATTCTTTGGCGAAGAAGGCCGCCGCCTTTTTTAACAGTTCCCGCTCTTCCTTCAGCCGAGCATTCTCACGCCGGAGTTGCTTCAACTCTTCATATAGGTGCTTGTCGTCAACCGCACTACTCGAATCACTCGTCTGCTTGCCATGGAATTTATCGATCCAAGTATGCAGCGTGTTGACGTTAACGCCCAACTCGCGCGCCGACTGGGCGATCGGTTGATCGGATTCCACCGCTAGTTTGACGGCGGCTTCTTTAAACTCGGCTGTATACGAATTGCTTTTTTTCTGACTCATGGCACACACCTTGATGGGCAGATAATATTATCTGCGTCTGTGTGTCCGGGAAACTATAACCACTTCATTACATTCTTGGACGGGTAGGCCTCCAATATGAGTGATAACCCTGCATTCGAGGCGACCTGCGCGAAAAGCCGCGCAGGTGCCTTAACTTCTCGTTAAATGGAAAATAAGCACTTGAATAAGCCATACCAGCGCGTTGGGTCTATATCAAACGCACACGTAGGAAGAGATTTTGAGGCAGTTGCTCTGGATGTATTTGCAGCAAAAGGTATCGATCTTCACAGTGATCTGAAGCTTCCGGTCGGTGTGGTCAAAAATAAGAAATTGCATGCTTTCGATCTGGGCTGTGAAGATCAAAAGATCATTGTCGAATGTAAGTGCCATAAGTGGACCGCTCCGAACGACAACGTTCCAAGTGCAAAGCTGACTGTGTGGAACGAAGCAATGTATTACTTCTTGGTCGCACCTCAAGGATATAGAAAGATTCTGTTTGTACTCAGAGACGTAAGCGAGAGGCGGGGAGAGACATTGGCTGAGTATTATGTCCGAACATACGGCCATCTGATACCCGCAGACGTTGAAATATGGGAGTATGACGAAGGTAGCCAAGAAGTAGTCCAGCAATCATTTAACAATTTGTTGCATCGGACAAGTCGGTTAACGCAGCGTTAGTCACCTCGGTCACGCTATGAAGCTTACGAAGCGCAATCACTACAACCCCTGCTTCTGGACTGCTCTCTGGAACGTTTCTTACTACGAGAAGGCTGTAGCAGGTCTTGCTTCTAATGAGTTGGCGCGCAAGCAGGTCCTTCACACACTCAACGCTAAATCGCTGAAGATTTATCCAGTGGCCGCCGAGCGTGTGCACTACGATAAAAACTTGGGGGTCGCCGAGATAACCAAGCAGGCAGCGGAAGACTTTGTGCAGCGCCACCACCCAGATCAGTACGAACGGTTTGCCGCCGAGAGTGCGACGGCTTCCTACCCGATTTACATCGACTTCGAGAGCGTCCTTTCAGGTATTGAGGCGACATCCGCGTACCAAACCTTGCTCAAGGTCGCAACAACTCAAACTGTCGGCAACCTGATTGAGAAGTCCTACCTCGCGTCGTTCGTAGTGATCCAAAACCTTCGCAGTCACTCGATGATGAACGCGATGATTGACTGGCACGAAGAGATTGGATGCGAGAAGTTTGAGCACCTGGTGACACTTAAATGGATGCTGAGCGATCCTCGCTTCCTCTTCCGGCTCGTTCATCCATTGGTATCGTCAAAATGGATCCTCTACACATCCGCTGAGCACTGTCTCCCGCTCTGTGATTCACCGGTACTCGTGCAACCAACGAGCGTGATGGTCGCTCTCTCGCCACGTTTGTTGCTCGAAATACGCACTGACACTCCTGCGCCAGAAGACGCGATGCCTACCTCGCAGAAGATAAGGAACGAAGGGCTGGAAGAATATCGCTTACGAACTATCGGCAACACGTTTCGAGAAGTCATTGGTGAGCCGAAGCAGCTTGAAAGGTGGGGTGCCAGTTCTGAGTTTCAGGCTCGCAGCGAGTTGATGAAAGACGTAAAGCGTTACAACACGTTGGTTCGGGCGACTGGCAATCGAGAGCTGTGGCATCTGAATGCGTACGCTAATCGTCTGTAGCAGAGACGCTTAACCCTTCTATCGAGAGGACATGCCCCGGCACACCGAGTAATGTCCCTCATGTCAACGTTAGAAACGAGTCGAACTATGAATAAACCCGAATATCTCTACCACGGTGCTCGAAAAAAGCTCGATTTGCTGAATCCGTCGCAGGGCGTTGGATATGGCATGGCGGATAACGAGTACGGCATTTATGCTGTTTCAGAGCGGGAATTGGCAATCCCTTTTGCGCTTTCATACCGAGGTCTCGGCGACGGGGCGGTTTTTTCTGTTGAAACTTCGGAACGTCCTCATCGTATTGTGCTAAAAGATACCGATGTCGATTGGGATCAGGTGGGATATGTGCACAAGGTGAGATCCGAAACCTTTGAAAAGATTGATTCAGAGCAGTGGTTATCCAGGGTTGCCGTGGAGCCAGTTGAAGTTGAGGAGATCAAGCCTGAATCCTATCGGAACTGGATCGTGTACAAGTAGTAAAGCTAGAGTCCGTGCAAAAGGTTTCTAACCAGTGCAGATTAGCCGATGCCCATTACATTTCGGCTTTATATCCACTTCGTGGGCGCACAAGTCGTTGAGCCTATAGAAAAACCACGCTGACACCTAAGTTTTGGTAGGATCGAGCAAACAGACGAGGAGCGGTCAGCATGCCGCGCTTCAAGCACTACAATCACGATCAGAACGCCATGATGAAGACCAACTACTAAGATCAGCTCCAACCCGATCCCTTTGCGCACAAGTTAGACTTACCCGTTTCCCATGCTAGGTACCGCAACGATGCGACTGCTCGGCTGTCTATGATGTAGCTATTTTATAAATTCAGGACTCTATAAATTCAAATTATTCAAGGCGACCCATCAATATTATGACGAGAAAAACACTAGGTTTGAAGGCGAAAAAAGAGATAGATGCCAAGCCCGCCGATGAATTGGAAGATCAATTCCCTAATGATCCCGAAAAACGTTTTTTAAATGGCGTCGCTATTCATCCTTCCCCACGCATTTATTTAGAGCCTGGCTCTCAAGAGCGTACTGTGCGAGCGATGGATTTGATTACGCCCATTGGGATGGGTCAACGAGGGTTGATTGTAGCGCCACCAGGCTCTGGCAAAACGACGATGTTAAAACATATCTGTCAGGCCGTGGCAGAAGCTCATCCTGACATAAAGCTATATGCTTTGCTGATTGATGAGCGCCCTGAAGAAGTGACCGATTTTAAGCGCAGTGTGTCGGCAGAAGTACATGCTTCATCTTCAGACGAGAGCTACACACACCATGTAAGTATGGCCGATAAGCTGCTTGAGACGGCGCGTAAGCAAGCGGGCGAGGGTCATAATGTGATGATTGTGATCGATTCTCTTACCAGACTCTCGCGCGTTCATAATGCCGAGCAGCGAGGCAATGGTCGCACTATGTCGGGTGGACTGGATTCTCGCGCGATGGAGATACCGCGAAAACTGTTTGGCGCCGCGAGAAAGATCGAAAACGGCGGATCGCTCACTATTCTGGCCACCGTGCTGGTAGATACGGGAAGCCGCATGGATCAGGTGATTTTCGAGGAGTTCAAGGGCACGGGCAATATGGAGCTCGTGTTATCCCGGGATGTGGCCAATCAACGGATTTTTCCGGCGATCGATATTGCTAAAAGCAGTACCCGCCGAGAGGAGCTTTTGATTGATGCAAAAGATATTGAAAAGGTAAGGACATTACGTAGAGGTTTGACAGCGCTTAAGCCAGTAGAAGGCGCGCAGAAGCTGCTTGCGTTATTGGATAAATATCCCACTAATGCCGAACTGTTAGATGCATTTTTACCGGATTCGTGAAATATCGATAATAAAGAAGCCCACCCTTTTAAAAGGTGAGCTTCTTGGGTAAGTTTTAACGATTACTTTATTTTCTGTAATTCAAGTTTGATTCAGGTACTGCTTTTCGAACCGGGAACCCTGCAATCTCTTTGCGCTCAATAATGCTTTTTAAGCGTCTTTCAATAGCGCAAAGATTTTTAAAGTCACTCATGTCGACTAAAGAGATGGCTTCACCTGAGGCGCCCGCGCGGCCGGTTCGGCCAATGCGGTGGATGTACTCTTCTGGCTTAAAGGGTAAATCATAATTCACCACACGGCTCAGTTCACCAATATCCAAACCTCGCGCGGCAACCCCCGTGGCGACCAAGTACTTTAATTCGCCGGTTTTGAACTGAGCCAGAATCTTTTCGCGCATCGCTTGGCTTCTATCGCCATGAATGGAATCCGCTGTGATGCCGCGTTTTTCCAGTTGAGCAACAAGCTTGGCTGCATTGTGTTTTTTCTCGGTAAAAATAAGCGCCTGATCCCACTTTTGTTCGTTGATCAAGTGGCTCAACAAGGCGGATTTCGTGTCTTTATCGACGGTGATTAGCCATTGTTGGACATTAGCGGCGGCGCGGATGTTGGGAGAAATGGATATTTCAGCCGCAAGATCGGTCATCTTGCTATCTGAAAAATCGTAAGCGAGGGCGCGAACGTCGTCTGTCATTGTGGCCGAAAACAGTAGGTTCTGACGGTCTTCAGGCAGGCGTTCGATGATTTTATGGATATCGTCGACAAAACCCATGTCGACCATTCTGTCCGCTTCGTCCAATACCATGACTTTAAGTTCATCAAAGTGCAGTGCACGCTGATGTGCCAAATCAAGCAGTCTGCCCGGCGTGGCGACCAGAATATCCACTCCTTTTATCAGGCGTTCTTTTTGAGCTTCGGTATCCACACCGCCATACACGGCCATCGAGGTTAGGTGTGTGTGTTTAGCGTATTGAGCCACATTGGCTTCGACCTGAACCGCTAGCTCGCGGGTCGGCACGAGGATCAGCGCACGTATGCGTTTGCCGCGTAACGTTCCCGCGTTGCTGAATCGTTCTAGCAGAGGCAGAACAAAGGCAGCGGTTTTGCCTGTACCCGTTTGTGCGGTGGCGATTAAGTCGTTACCCGAAAGAATGGCAGGAATCGCTTGTTCCTGGATGGGCGTTGGCGTTTTGTAACCTAGTTCGGTAATCGCTTGAACAAGAGGATTGGATAACCCTAGTTTTGAAAATGGCATAAGGAGCCCTGGCAGATTGTCGTAAGGTTTTACGAAAATGAAAAATGATGCAGTATAGCGTAAAAGCAGCCGTTCGTTGCTCGAGTAGTGCAATTCGTTTCATAGTGCTGAATTGCGACTTCTGTGATGAAATTAAAGGCATTCATTATATGAATTGTAAGTGATGCTTTATAATACGCTAATAATGGTCAGAATTAGCCTTAAAATCGGAGAGATAATATGGGCGATATAGGATTAATTTTTGGAATTATGGGAATGTCGATGGGCATTTTGGGGTTTGTTTTTGGCATCATTTCATTTTCTAAAGTTATTAAGCTAGAGAAGAAGTTGGCGAAAGTGGAGTCTCAGGGTGATTAAAATTAGATCGTGAGTGAGCTAAATAGAAATGCAATTAAATTCACTCATTTAGGTCGTTGCACGCTTGTTCCTCGCATCATTTATAGCAAACGTTAATCAATATGCAAATGAACCCCGTCATTCAAGAAGAAATATCCGGCTGTGGCATCGCAGCATGCGCTGCTCTTGCGGGCATTACCTATGCGCAGGCCAAAGATACAGCCAACGCCTTGGGTATTTATGCCGAGGACACAGCACTTTGGTCAGACACTGAGTATGTCCGTAAGCTATTACGTGCGTTGGGTATAACGGCTGCATCTACAGAGACACCATTCGATACTTGGGAAAGCCTGCCAGATAAGGCGCTTTTGGCGATCAAATGGCGCATGGAGCAGGGCAGACCTTTCTGGCATTGGGTGGTGTTTGCTAGAAGCGAGCGGAAAACCGTGGTGCTGGATTCCAAGAAAGCCCTGAAAACAAACACCCGTCGCGACTTTGGGCGCATCAAACCCAAGTGGTTCATTCGTATAGATTAATGCATGAGGGCTGCTCATAAGCGCTATGAGCTAGCGCTTGGTTCTTGCTGGGCTCTCGCTTTCTGCTCTGCCTGATCCAACAGGACTGGGCCGCTACCTGATTCCGCCAGCTTGTCGTCCGGGTTATAGAGCGGGCAATTGGTCATGCTTAGGCAACCACAGCCGATACAGCCTGCCAGGTTATTACGCAGCTTTTGCAGATAAGCAATCCGGCCATCGAGCATCTGCTGCCAGTTTTTTGAAAGCTGTTGCCAGTCTTCAACCGTCGGTGTCCGGTTATTGGGCAGTGATTCAAAAGCTCGCTTGATCTCTTCCAGGCTGACGCCGACTTTCTGCGCGGCTTTAATCACCGAAATTCGCCTTAGCACTTCCGGTTTATAACGGCGCTGATTGCCTGCATTACGCCAGCTATGGATCAGGCCTTGCTGCTCGTAAAAGTGCAAGGTACTGACTTTAATGCCGCAACGCTTCGCGACCTTACCAACACTCCAAATTGCCTCTGCCATCACGCGCTCCTGGATCTTTTTTGCCATTTTTTTCCAAAAACAGCTTTACCTCAAGTGAAGTTGAGGTTTTATCCTGCCATTTCACTTAATGCAAGGAGACACTTATGTACTTGGAACACGTTAATCTGGTCGTTGATGATATGGATGCCATGCTGGATTTTTACCGCGCGGTATTCCCGCATTGGCGGGTACGCGATGAAGGCCGTGGCGAGTGGTATGGCAAACCGCGTAAATGGGTGCACTTTGGTGACGACGAACATTACCTGGCGTTAAGCGATCACGGCAAAGGGGCGAATCGCGATCTGAAAGGCCACAGCGTTGGCTTGGCCCATTTTGCCTATGTGACCGATAACCTTGATGCCGTTGTGGCCAGATTGAATAACGCGGGTTATGCGATTGCCAAACCCGGGGCTGTTGAGCCGTTTCGGAAAAATGTCTATTTTGTCGATCCGGCCGGTTTTGAGGTGGAGTTTGTCGAATACCTGAGCGATATCCCGGCCGAGCGGAATTTAAACCGCGATGCTCAGCAAGCAGCAACGTAGGAGAGATAGACAATTAGCGGTGTTTGTAGTCAAGCATGCTCTTGATAAGCAGGGGTATGTAAGCAATAACGAGCCAGAAAGTCTCTTTTTTAAAACTAGAAATTTTGGATTGACAATGAAAATAGATGTCGGCTTTACACACATTGCGTTATCAGCAAGTAACTTAGATCAGAGTATTGATTTTTATCAGCGCTACGCCCACATGTCTGTCATTCATGAGCGAACAGATAAGGAAATTGACAAGCGAGTCGTTTGGTTGTCAGATAAATCACGGCCATTTGTATTAGTGTTAGTACAAAGCAGTAATCTGGTTCCTATATTAGGGCCTTTTGCCCACCTGGGTGTTGGTTGTAAAAGCAAGAGTGAAGTAGATGATTTATGTGACCAAGCTAGGCGCGAAGGAATATTGTCCCGGGAGGCGACTGATAGCGGCTATCCGGTAGGCTATTGGGCATTCATAAATGATCCTGATGGACATGTTTTAGAAATTTCGTATGGACAGGAAATCGGCTTAACGGTTGAAAGATCGGAAACTTAGGGCCACAGCAATACCGCCTCTGTTGACGAGTGCTTGTTGTTGAGCGCTCCGTTGAGCATCTTTCAAAACTATCGAGTGAGCTGTTTAAAGCCAATCAGTAAGCAGCCCGCCCAGCAAAGTGAACGCATGGTGGAGATCAGTACGCCGCTCTTATCGTGTTGCAAGTGACGCCGGAACCCCATCCCATTTCTTGAGGTAACACTTCCCACGGGATGCCTGACTTAAGAACAAACAGGATGTCGGTCAAGGCGGCACGGTTGGAAACACGTGGCCCACCACCATCATGCTTGGGTGAATCCAGTGGCAAGAGCGGCTCAACAATTCCCCACAGTTCATCAGGGCTTTTTTCTTAGCCATAATAGCTAAGCTAGGCACGTAGGTGAGCTATTTCAAGGGTTTTGCAAGGAGCTCTTATAAATCCAGGCTGTATAGCTGCCTTCCTGTGTTTAGAGATTAGCTATAAGTTTACACCGGCTGATTTTGGGAATCGTAGGGGATAATGGTTGGGTTGTGTTTAATAAACGCTTAAGCGGGGGAGGCCAGTTACCTTGTAAAAGGTAGCAGCACAATTTGAATAGATGAGACCCAAATTAAATTTCACCTTTTGCAGTGAATAAGTGGCTGTCTTGTTCTATCTTGGTAAGCAGCAGTGTACCGCTGATCCAGCTTTACTATTTCTTCAGTTACAGTTCAGAGATTCATGAGCCTATGCGGCGCCAGAACACCTTCGCTTCATGGTGTCGTCCCATACAAAAAGGGAGTGACAGATGTCTGAGATCGCTTACGCCAAAATTCACCCGGCCATTGGTATCGCCAGGGTGGGCAATTCCAAGCAAAGCGACGGTTTTTACATCGGCCCCCAGGTCACCGAGCCCCTGCCCAGGGAACCGGGGGCCTATCGGGACGCCACTGGTGCCTTGAAACGCGAGGTCGCCGAGTTCCGCATCTACGCTTACGACGGCAACGGTAGGGTAGTGCGGGAACTGACCATGGATCCTACCACCGAGATTACCTGGACGGTGGAGGTAGCTAACCATAAAGCGGCTTGGTACAACTTCGAGCTCGCGTTGGATATCCCCGAAGCTGAGACGGCAGCGCCTTCCACGCGTCGTAACGCCGAGGTGGCGTTGGATCGGCATAATCTGTCCATCACCCCAGGCGCGCGTAGCATCAATACCTGTTCCGGCGTGGCTCAGTTTAAGGGCGGCACGTTCATGGGAATAGAGGTGCCACTGGGGGAGTTACGCACCGACACTGTTGGTCGCCTGCAGGTATTCGGTGGCCATGGGCGCTCCGCTTCCTATCAGGAAAAGCCACCCACTACCTTCGCCAATAATGACGGCTGGTATGATGACACCAGTGACGGGCCCGTGACGGCCACAGTATTGGTGGATGGCCGTCCGATTACCGTGACGCCAGCCTGGGTGGTGGTGGCTCCGCCCAATTACGGCCCACAGCAGAAAGCAGTGCGTACCATGTACGCGCTGATGACGGATGTGGCTATCCAGGCTGGCCAGTTACCGGCACCCACCAGGCCTTCCTTTACCGACGACATACTGCCCATCCTCAAAGCCATGTGCGATCTACAATGGATGAATGCGGGCTTTGCCGCTGGCTTCGGCTATGGCATGCCCCAGTACTTCCTGGAGCCCCGCTACCTGTCGCAACTGGCCGAGCCGGGTGAAACCTACGCCGAACTTAGGCGCACCGTGGCCAATAGCTTCCGCAATCCCCAGGACGGCGATATCTCCATGAAGCCTTGGCCCTGGATCTATGGCGATGCCATGAATGTTCCCATGCCAAATGTGCCCGACGCTATGAACACCCTGACCACCACCCAACTGGCACTTCTGGACAAGTGGGCAGAAGGGGATTTTGAAGCGGACTACGATCCACATCGGCAATCACCTGAGAGTATCGACAAGGTTCCGTTGGAGCAGCAGCCCGCTATGCTGGACAGAGCAGCGATGGAGTTCTGCATCGCCGACGCTTTCCATCCGGGGTGTGAGATGACCTGGCCGGTACGCCATAGCACCATGTATATGGAACCCTACCGCTGGCGCCACCGCAGCCCCGAAGATCCGGAGCCGGACTATGGCACAACGCTGACGCCAGCCATGGCGAAGTCCTATAACGGCCCCCTATACGGCCAATACCCCGGCTCTATTACCCGTTGGATGGCTATTCCCTGGCAAACTGACACTGCGAGTTGCCGCTCTGGCTACGACACCGAATACGATCCCTATCTACCCACCTTCTGGCCTGCTCGGGTACCTAATCAGGTACTGAGCAAGGAGAACTATGACACGGTGATGAACGACGCGCTGCCGAGAGAAGAGCGCTTGGCTGCCTACCATCAGCGTGCCGACTGGGATCGCACCCTGGGCGCTGGCCACAATAAACAGTTGGCGAGAATGGTGACTGATTTTGATCAGATGGGGATCGTAGAGGTGCAGCCAGGGCTCAACGGGGATCCCGACTTCCCGCCGCAGATGCAGGTCGAAGATAGAGGCGGCCGTGACTTGACGCCTGAGGAGCGGCACGACACAGACAAAGGCATGCGGAAGCTGTTGATCGAACAACGACGCGGCCGCTAATGGCCGACTATCGCCCCTTCGACGTAGTGATTGTCGGTGCCGGACCTGCTGGGCTGGCGCTCGGCACTTTGCTGCGGCCGGAGCAGCGGGTGCTGGTGCTGGAGCGCCGGGCTTCCCTGGCTAGGACGCCCCCCATTGGTGAGTCCCTGCCGGGAGCAGCAGCTGTGCTGCTGCAGCGCCTTAACTTGATGGCGGCTTTTCAGGACGCGGGACACCGGGAGCGGGGCGCTGCAGTATCGGTGTGGGACGATGATAAGCCGGTCTGGCGGGATGCCATCCAGGATCCGGCCGGACCTGGGTGGTATCTAGATCGGCGGGAATTTGAGCAGATGCTGCGTCTTCGAGCCCAGGATGTCGGGGTGACGCTGGGGGAGGGCTGCAAGCAAGTGGATATCCGCCACCGTCAGGGCCAGTGGTACTTGGACACGACACTGGGATCGTTTAGGGCGCCTGTGATGATTGACGCCACGGGCCGTAGTGGGTATTTGGGGCGTCAATTGGGATTACGGCGCGATGCTGATGATCCTTTGCTGTGCCTCTACAGTTTCCTGGACCAAGCGGCCGAGAGCCAGGACGCTACTATGCGCATTCAGGCGGATGCCCGTGGCTGGTGGTATACGGTACCCCTGCCTCAAGGGCAACGGGTGTTGGCCTACCATATGGACGTCGATGATCCGCTATGCCGTCAGTTGTTGCGTCACCCCGATGCCTTTCTGGCCCGAGCCAGGGAGCATGCCCTATTGGCAGAGGTGCTGGAGGGACTGGCTCCCGCCCGTATACGCGGCCGACCGGCGGGTACTTCCCTGTTGGAAGTAGGGCAGTTGCCGAAGGCGGGGCCGGGATTTCTGGCTATCGGCGATGCCCTGCTGGCCTTCGACCCATTGGCTTCACAAGGGCTCTTTCATTCCCTGGCCTCGGCAACCAGCGCGGCCAAGGCCATCGAATCTGGCTTGCACCAATCACTCGGTGCCTACCAGCAGGAGATGCAAGCAGTCAGCCAGCGTTATCTCTGGCATCTCAAGGCCAGCTACCAGGGGCCAAGGCGGTTCAGTCAGGAGGCCTTCTGGCAGCGGAGGCAGTGAATTGAAGGCCATGGCGAGTGGTATGGTAAATCGCGTAAATGGGTGCACTTTTGGTGACGACGAACATTACTTGGCGCTAAGCGATATCCCGGCCGAGCGGAATTTAAATCAAGATGCCACTTAATAAGCAAGCAGTTCAGCACCTTCCGGGGTGCTGAACCGTAATAGATTTAGCTTTGATGCACCATGAAATATCTTTAGAATAACCTGTTAAAATTCCTGGATCTTTCAGTGGGACTTGGAAGCAAAAAGGCTTTCAGGAAGTGATGAGAGCTAATTACTCCTATGTAAGGAACGGATTGACCCTAAGTAAGACAAAGCATACCGGCCTAAATTTATGAAGCTGCCTAGCGCTGGTTCAGGTGCAACCTTATCCAGGGCTAGGCAGCTTTTCAGTACCGCCTTTGGCGCCATTGACCATCGTTAGGAACATTTAGATGATTCGTAAATACCGTGAGGCGGATATTGAACAAATTTTGGATATCTGGCTTTCAGCTTCGATTAAAGCCCACTCCTTTGTTGGTTCTGAATTTTGGCAGTCAAAAGTTAGCGATATGCGGGATATATACATCCCTGCATCAGAGACCTTTGTATTTGAGGCTGATGAGCAGATTACAGGGTTTTATTGCCTCTATGGCAATACGTTAGCAGCAGTTTTTGTGCTACCAAGCCTGCAGGGAAATGGTATAGGGTCAGCGTTGATTGAAGATGCTAAGAGCAGAAGGGCGTGTTTACAGCTAAGTGTCTATAGGCAGAACGCTTCCAGCATCAGTTTTTATCAAAAACATGGCTTCATTGCATTAAGTGAGCAGATTGACGAACAAACTGGCCATCCTGAATTCATCATGGAGCACTACTGTTAACAGCGTGTAGCTATTAGCTGCTGTTTGTAATCGATGGTGTAAAGCATTAAGGAATATTTCGGTGAACGGTGAATGTCTGTGTGGGGAAATTAAGTTCGAAATTGAAGGGGAGCTGCCGAACTTTTATCAATGTCACTGCTCTCTGTGTCGCAAAGCGACAGGATCTGCGTCAAATACGGCCACTTTTGTAAAAACGGATAGCTTCCGTTGGCATTCCGGCCAATCCAAAATCAGTACTTTTCAGAAGCCAACCGGTTACCGGAATGATTTTTGTTCGGTCTGCGGCAGTCTGGTACCCAACCAACTGAGAGACACGGGGTTGGTATGGATTCCCGCTGGTTTGCTAAATGATGTGACTGCGTCGCAAATATCTATCCATCTTCACCTTTCTTCGTCGGCTTCTTGGGCTTCAGAATCAGATGGCTGTGTTCGTTTGGATGGTGGCCCCGATAGTTTGGAATCGCTTAACCAGGCATTGCAGAAGCCAAGTCGTTGAATGCAGGTCGAATCTTTGCCATTGGTAGCTGAAATGTCCTCCAATGCCTCTAAGGAGTGGTCTGATGGCGCGAGCAGCTAGGACGACCACTCAAATACCAACACCCCAGCACAAAAACCGTAAAATGATCGACCGTAGAGCCATCCCCAAAGGGTATAATGTCACTGTTAACGGTGGGTTGGCTTCGTTACATGCGTTAATTTTCAGCAGGTTTGTTTACTTGTTACTATTTTTAAATAGAGAAAAGGTAGTCGTTCATGATTAACACCAAAATATACAAGGCGGTTTACGAACTCGCTGAAAAGCTCATGAAGGCTGCCGATAAAGAGGATAGAGAGGCTTTTGATGCGCTCTATGCGGAGCTGGAAGCTATTTGCACCGAGAATGAGAGCACCGATAAAGATCATCCAGAGCAGTGGGAAACATTGGCTGACTTCACCGAAGAGCTGGATGAGGCGCTGGCAGTCTACGAAAAAGCCTTTGAAAAGGCCGTCGCCATTAACTCGAAGGATCACATGTCATCTATCGCGTTCTCCATGGCGAAGTTGCAAGTCGAACTGGGCCAAACCGACGCGGCTATCAGTAATCTTAAAAATGCCCAAGCCACCGCCAATAAAATTGAAGATGGCGAGCTTAAAGACGAAATTGACGAGCTGCTTGGGAAACTGACCACAGGTTAGTTTCTTTGAGCTGCTGGTTTTAATCATGTAGATGCACATAAAGCCTGATTGTGCTGGGTTTGCCTAAGACTAGGGACACTATTTTGACCAATAACGATATTTTTCGCCGCATACGTTACACCTTTGATTTAAAAGACAGCACCATCGTGGATATCTTCGCCTTGGCAGAGGTCAGCGTGGCTCAAGAGCAGGTAACGGCTTGGCTGAAAAAGGATGACGACGACGCCTTTGTCACCATGAAGAATAAGGAACTGGCGGCGTTTTTGAATGGGTTAATCAGCTTCAAGCGTGGTAAGCGCGAAGGGCCACAGCCCGTGCCAGAGTCGCAGTTGAACAACAATATGGTGTTTCAGAAGCTGCGCATTGCGCTGAATTTAAAGGCTGATGATATTTTGGCTGCTTTTGAACTGGCTGGCTTCAATCTAAGTAACCATGAATTAAGCGCGTTTTTCCGCAAGCCCAGCCATAAGAATTATCGAGAGTGTAAAGATCAGGTGCTGCGAAATTTCTTACTCGGCATCCAGCTTCAGTTGCGGCCAAACCAGGAGGCTCCAAGCTCTGAGTCCTGAGCTTCATGGCCTGAATTCATATAATACTGCAGCACTTTGTATCATAAGGTATAGGCCAGCTGCGTAAGCGAGCCACCAAACCCATCTACTCAAGCTAATTACGCCTCTTCACACTAATGATCTCTTGTTGGTTTTGGAGATCACCATGACCTGTGAACTCAACCCTACCCGCGCCTTTTGGCTGGGTCATCTTTACTGTGCCTCAGCGCAGAACATGCCGTTAAGTGACTACGCCGCTTCCCAGGCGTTAAGCCTCGCTGACCTGCTGGCATGGGAGAGGCGGCTAAGTGTACAAGGGGTGCCGGTACCACCGCGTTGTCGTCCCGCGCGGTTTGTGACAGTGGAGGTGGCGACATGATCCGCCCGAGTGCTGACCTGAAGGTGTACTTATGCCGCGAACCCGTGGATATGCGTAAGCAAATCGATGGATTGGCCTTGCTGGTTCAAGAAGCCATGGCGCTAAATCCGTTCGATAAGGCGCTGTTTGTGTTCGGTAACCGTCAACGCGACAAGGTGAAGTTACTGTTCTGGGAACGTAACGGCTTTGTGGTGTGGTACAAGCGTCTGGAGCGCGAGCGATTTAAGTGGCCAACCCACCTGGAAGGCGACACCGTCACGTTAACTGGCCAGGAACTTAACTGGCTGCTGGATGGCGTTAACTTAAAGGCCATGCAGCCCCACAAAGCGTTGGACTTTCAGCAGGTTGGTTAACTTTCTTACTCCTATTCTGTCGGCGTTTTTGGTAAAATAGGCGGCATGAAAAACGCTGCTGCTTCCTCAAATGCCGTCTCTCAACTGCAACGCCAAGTACAGGCGCAGCAGGAAGAGATCGCGCAGCTTCACCGCCTGATGGAGAAAAAGGAAGCCCAGTGGGCAGCCACCAAACAATCACTGTATGAGCAGTTCCGGCTGGCCCTGGAGCGCACGTTCGGCCCCTCCACCGAGAAGTACCGCGTCGATCAGCGCGACCTACTGATCAATGAAGCCGAAGTGGCGGTTGACGAAGAAGACGGCGATACAGGCACAGCAGGCAATGATGAAGCTGAATCCGCTGCACCGCCGAAACGCAGTAAACGGGGTGGCCGGGTCGCATTGCCCCCTGAACTCCCACGGGTTGAGGTGGTGCATGAACTACCTGAAGAGGCCCGCCACTGCCAGGACGATGGCACCGCACTCACGATGATCGGCGAAGAGGTCAGCGAAGAACTTCACGTGGTACCCGCCCGGGTCGAGGTGATCCGTCATGTGCGACGCAAGTATGCGTGCCGAACCTGCGAAGACGGCGTCAAGATCGCCCCGGCACCCGCCAAGTTACTGCCTAAAAGCAATGCCAGCGCCACGCTGCTGGCCTATGTCGCCACCGCCAAGTACCAAGATGCCTTGCCACTGTATCGGCAGAGCCAGATTTTTGCCCGCCATGGCGCGGCGATTCCCCGCAACACCTTGGCCCGCTGGATGGTGCAAGCAGGCGAGCGTGTCGCTCCGCTGATCGATACATTACGCAGGCACCTGCTCAGCGCCCCCTTGGTTCACATGGATGAAACAACGCTCCAGGTCAATCAAGAAGCCGACCGTAAAGCCAGCGCCCCCTCGTACATGTGGGTACAACGCGGCGGGCCGCCGGGCCAACAGGTGGTCTTGTTCGATTATGATGCCAGCCGCGCCGGACGAGTGCCCGTGCGCTTGCTGGGCGACTATGCGGGTTGTTTGGTCACCGATGGCTATGAAGGCTACGCTGAGGTGGTGCGCCGCAATGGGATCACCCATGTGGGCTGTTGGGCGCATGCACGGCGTAAGTTCGTCGAGGCGCAAAAAGTGCAGCCTAAAGGTAAAACCGGCAAGGCAGACTGGGCGCTGAACCAGATCCGTAAGCTGTACGGCGTGGAAAAACAGGCGAAGGGCCTTGAGCCCGAAGCGCGTCATGCACTGCGTGAGCAGAAGAGCCGACTATTAATCGATCAACTGCGCACCTGGCTCGATAAGTCACTGGCCCAGGTACTGCCCAAAAGTGCTCTGGGGAAAGCCCTGCACTACCTGAACAACCAGTGGCCACGCCTGACTCGGTTCCTGGACGATGGCGTGATACCGTTGGATAACAATCTGGCCGAGAACGCCATCCGTCCGTTCGTGGTGGGGCGTAAAAACTGGCTGTTCAGTCACACACCGAGCGGCGCTCAGGCCAGTGCGGCGATCTACAGCCTGATCGAAACCGCCAAAGCCAATGGCCTCTCGCCCTACGACTACTTACAGCACGTCTTTGAGACGCTACCCTCTCTCAACGACGATGACCTCAACACGCTACTGCCCTGGCAGTGGAAAGAGACCTTACCGGTCTAGGCAATGACTGCCTAGATGGGGTTATTGGAGCGCTTACCCAGCTGCGGCTTCGATGTGACGTTTTAACAGCTGTCGAACCGAGCGGTTATTGGCGGTCTAACAGGAGAGTGTAATGTCTATAGATCCAATGGCGGTATGGGCGAATATGACATTGAAAATCTGGCCTGAACGCTACTGGATGCTCGATCTTAGTGACACGTCCGCTCAAGATGTGGCTAACGTGTTCGTGGCAAGCGATGCTCGGTACAGCTGTTTAATTCGCGATCAGGCAGGTGTATCCGCGATAGTCGACGAGGCAGCCGTTGAACGCTTAAAAACTGAGGTCTCTATAAGAGATAGCTTCGGCCCGTTTCAAGTTATATCAACGGATGGCGAGCTTCCCTTCGATGTGATTGGTTTTCTCGGCCCTGTTCTGCGAGTGTTAAATGAACACGGCATTAAAGCTGGCCCGCAGTGTGGTGCCGTATTCGATCACTTGTTTATTTACGAGCGGGATATCGAGCGAGCGAATGCTCTTTTAGAGGATTTCATTAGCCAGGCTAGGGCGTGTCAATAAGTTGCTTTGATATGTCGCTCAACGGGGCGTTTGATGGCTATTAGCTTGGCCGAAGGCATGAAACAGTGATCAGGCTACCCGATTTCGCTACCCACTATTATTTGCGAGAGACAGGCCCGTTTCGGAGTCTCTCAGAGCTTCCTGCTGGCTCGGAAGATCCTGTATTTCAAGATATCCTAACTCGTCATCAGCGTGATCCCGGTTACCGGCGGCGCTACGGTAGGAATTACATAGGAGTCCGACGTGAGGTGGAGGCTCGGCTGCGTGAGCTCTTCGTTGCGCGTGGAGGTAAACCGCGCCGCGATCATCCCTTCTATCTAGTGCTTGGAGAATCCCCTTGGTTTCGTGACCTGAACGCAAACCAAGGTGAGCTTAGAATCCCTCTCTCTGAGCTCGATCCCGAAGTAACGTCTTTAACTTACCCGGATAGCTTTATTGCGCTAACCCGAGACGACAAGCCTTACTACAATCAAGTGTTTCTGCTTAATGAGGTGAGTAGGCTCGTTACACGCTTCGGAATCCCTGCCAATGATCACGAGATTCCTTACGAGCGCTATTGGGAAACAGATTTTGAGCTCTATATCGAGGTGCAGCTTTGGGACACTCCACCCAACTTCAAAGCCTAGAAAACAATTAATTCAATTTTTAGGGAATGAAGGCAGCAAAATTGCGCTATATAAGCATCGGTGAAGGTAGGCTTTAGCGTTAGGCTTTGTACGAAAACTGCCTGTGCTCGGCCATGCTGCGTTAAAAAACGGCTCAAAATGCTCATTTACACTTCGTAAACTCCGCTTTTTCGCCGTTTTTTGCCTTGCCTGACCTTCGCTCGCCGACTTTTCGTACAAAGTCTAGTGCCTTTCTCGAAATGGGAAGCAGTGGTGCCTTCGTGTCGCATTTTATCCTGAAGATGAAGGACGGATTCTAATTCTCTTTGTCATGAATTAGGAGAGTCAGCCTCGTGCATACATGCATGAGAGCAGCTAACCTGGCATTTCACTCGGTCATCAATAACCGCTAACGACCATTTGCTTGCAATATGTTTGACTGCGCAATCATTTGAGTATATATTTGTGGGATCAACCATCGCGCAAGAGTAATGACTATGTCGGAAAATATAGAGGCAGGATTGGTGTTAAGTGTCATCAACCTGCAAAGTAAAATCCAAAAACGGATTGGCAGTGCGCTTTCCGCGCATGGTATTGGCCTGTCCGATTATCTGGTTCTCAATCAGCTATACACCGCACCCAATCAAAAAGTACGCCGTAGCGATCTTGCTGAACAGGTTGGGTTGAGCCCATCAGGGGTTACTCGCCTTTTAAATCCTATGGAGAAAATAGGGCTGGTTAAGAAGCAGGAAAACCCTCGTGATGCCAGAGTCAGCCTGGTGGCACTTACCACTGCTGGGACAAAAATTTATGAAGATGCGCAAGTTTCGTTTAAACACGCTTCTGCCGCATTGCTCGAACCACTTGATAAGAAAGAGTTGGATGAGTTTTATAAACTGTTAAAGGCAGTGTTGTAGTTTTGCTTGCCCACTGGGCATTGACTCTTGATAGACCAGCCAGCAGATTTCAAGGGTTTGCAGCGAACAAGCCACTGAAAATTGGATCAGCTCGGTATCGAGTCATCCCAGTTCATTGAAGGCGCTTATGTCGACTTGCTCGAGGAACAGGGGAGCTAACCATTGATTCTATAGGCTCTAACCAAGGAGCCACGAAGGTTGTCGAGTTCATACGTTAGGGTAATCAGCTATGGAAATCGAAGCGGATCTGATAGAAAAGGAGAGAGCCTTGCTTAGCTTCGAGGTGCGCAGGTCACCGGCGAAGCTGTGGTCTTTACTATCCTCGGATTTCCTGGAGATCGGCGCATCAGGCGATTTTGTCGGGTTAGATAGATAGTGTCCTTGATTGTTTGCCGCAGGAATCCGCATGGTCGGCTATATCTCAGGACTTTGAGCACCGGAGATTGAGCTCTGATCTTATTCAGCTCTTTTATAGGGTTGCTATCAGTCGTCAAAACGGCTTAGGTACAAGCTATTCTCGGCGAACGTCAATATGGCGGAAAGAGGGGAGCGAATGGAAAATGGTTTACAACCAAGGTACGGCTATTTCTCCTTTTGAGGTGCAGCCTTAATTCGTCGAGCCTGTGGGCGTAGCACACTTCAATTTTGCAAAGTGAGGAGCTATGGGAACGGAAATTTGGCTTCTGTATGTCAGCACCGTATTCATTTTGATGAGTACACCGGGCCCTAGCCAGCTTTTGATGCTTTCCAATAGCGTCAGCAATGGCTTCCAACGGTCGCTATTTACCGCTGCAGGCGATTTGTCAGCCAATTTTTTACAAATGATTGTCGCCTCGATAGGTTTGGTGAGCATTGTTCAGCAATCCAGTGATTTCTTTATCGTCGTGAAGTGGGCGGGGGTGGCATATTTATCGTACTTGGGCCTACGGTTGATCTTCTCAAAGAGCGGGAGCCATGTAGGTGTGGCGAATCAGGGGCGGTCGAAAAAAAGCTTGTTTTGGCAAGGTTTTATCACTTCAGCCGCAAACCCTAAAGCCGTTGTTTTTTTCGCTGCTCTTTTTCCACAGTTCATTAACCCATCTGAGCCCCTTCTGCATCAGTTTGCGATACTGAGTGCCACGTATCTCATCATGGATGCGGTTTTCTTGTTTTCCTACGGTAAATCAGCTGAATGGGTTAGCACGAAACTAAAGTCATCAGCACGCCAGTACTTAGGTAAGGTATCTGGGTCGTTTTTGATTGGCGCAGCGCTGCTTCTAGGGCTGAAGGAAGTTGATGCTAACTTATAAAACGCCTCGCCAGCGATAGATACGGGGGAAAGCTGTGGTCAAGCAAGTGGGCGGAGTTAACATTCAACCTAGGCACAGGGCTGCATGCCACTGCGGCATGGTGGAGCTCGAACTCGATCTGCCTGATGGTCTTGTTGACCCGAAAAGGTGTAACTGCTCTATTTGTAGGCGCAAAGGTGCTGTTATGGCCTATGTACCATTGAGTGGTCTTCACATTCTTCGCGGTGCTGAGCATCTAAAGCTATATCAATTCAATTCAGGTGTCGCAAAGCATTACTTCTGTTCAAAATGCGGCATCTACACCCACCACCAAACGCGCTCGAACCCCACTGTGTATGGATTCAATGTCGGGTGCCTGGAAGGCGTTAACCCCTGTGATTTGGATGGTGTACCGGTTAGCGACGGTATCAACCATGAATCTGATCTGTAGCAGCAGGGATAGGGAGACTATAACGTGTCCAGCGTTGGATGGTTCAGCACCACCCAGCAATTCAAAATAGGCGCATTGGTAGTAAGGTATTGAGATGGAGCATGAAGCGCTGGTCAAAAAATGGCTGATGAGTGATCAGGCACGTATGGAGGCGCTGACAATAGCGGCTGCGCGGAAGCTGCCGGGGTGGTGTCTCGCTGCTGGATTCGTTAGAAACTTGGTGTGGGACAAGCTGCATAATTTTTCGAAGAATACGGCCCTTAACGACATCGATTTAATTTACTTCGATCCTGACGACATAAGCGATTCCCGCGATCATGAGATCGAGCAAGGATTAAGGAAAGTCTCAACGTTTCCCTGGTCGGTAAAGAACCAGGCAAGAATGCACGAGAGAAATAATGACTGTCCGTATACGTCCACTGAAGATGCCATGAGTTTCTGGGTAGAAGTAGAAACTGCTGTAGGCGCTGCTTTGGATGATGATGGAGACGTTATTCTTGTAGCTCCCTTTGGTGTTAAGCCTCTGTTTGACTATACCATTACCTTAAATCCCAAACGACCAAAGCGAACAGATTTTGATGCCCGAATATGCGCTAAGCGATGGCTACAAACCTGGCCAAGGTTGGTGGTAAAGGTCTTATAGATGATTGTTGTATCGGCAGGGCTTAGCACTGCACCGAGATCAACTATTTTCTTTACCGTGAAAATTGGTTGAAAATTAATAGGAAATGAAGCTATGGAACTTGCTAGAGTAAATGATGAAAATATCAACGATCTTTATGACTTGAATGTCAAGCTTGCTGAGTCTGAAAATCAAAAGCACCTGTTTACTGCTGATAGAACAAGTTACGCCGACGCTTTTTTGGCCTCTACGCCTGCTTGTTTTGGATTGTTGGCTTATCAAGACAACCAGCCCATTGGCTTCTATATATATAATTTTAAGTTTGCGAGTTACGTTGGATCCCGCGTTCTTTATATTGAGGATCTGTACTTGATCGATGGTTTTGATGGCGATGAAAATAAAAGTATTTTACTACAGCATGCTGTAAATGAGTCACAGTCTGAGAATTGCTGTAGAGCTGAGATGCGTGTTCTTAAAGAGTTCAATATTGGGTATGATCTTATAAGTAGCTTTGGTTTCAGTGAGATCAAGAAGTGGAATGTTTATCGTCTAGATCTTTAATAAACCAGCACCAGTGCGCGTTGTCATTAAAACCTTAACAGCATATACGTGGAGCCTGTAATGAAATCAACCGTGGAAGAGCGTATTCGTTCGTTGGGATTGGAACTACCCGTCGTTACCACGCCAAGGGGCAGCTTTCGTTCCTATGCCATTTCGGACAACATGCTCTATCTGTCAGGTAAGGGTGCTCCGTTGCGAGAAGAGGGAGTTGTTGTCCCAAAAGTTGGGCAGGAAGTCACTGTTGAGCAGGCTCGGATGTACGCTCAAGAGGTTGGCCTGTATCTCCTTGCGCTCATTAAAGAAGCGCTGGGTGACTTTGATCGGGTTCAGCGTGTCGTGAAGGTGTTTGGTATGGTCAATGCTGATCCTAACTTTACTTCTCACACTGAAGTCATCAACGGTTGTTCCGACCTGTTTGTTACTGTTCTTGGTGAGCGCGGTGAGCATGCACGCTCTGCCATTGGGGTTGGCTCATTGCCGAAGGGGTTTGCTGTGGAAATTGAAGCCATCGTTGAGTTTTCAGACTCTTCGCCACACCATCGTCACGCTTAACCTCTTCCTTGAGCTGTCCCCGCTTTTGGTAGCTGTTTTACCAAACGTTGAGGGCTTAGGCTCAGTAAAGGCACACTCCTGCCGACAATCAATTGGGTTCGGAGCTAGCGCTTTCCGAGAGCATCATCAACAAGGAGGAAATGGTGCAAATTTGTGAAACGGAACGACTATGTATACGGACATTATCCTTAGACGATGTTCCCGAGTTGGCCAATATCCTTAGCGACCCTGAGGTGATGAAATATTCGATTCGAGGCGTTTGCGATGAAACGGCGACTCGGCGGTTTATCGAGTGGTGTTTGGAGAGCTATGCAGCTCACAGCATCGGGCCGTGGGCCTTAGTAGAGAAGGATTCTGGAAATCTTGTTGGCTTTTGCGGTATCAGCCCCGAAGAGGTCAATGGTGTTGAGGAGATGGGGCTAGGCTATCGGCTAGCCAAACGGTACTGGGGGCAGGGGCTGGCGTCTGAGTCAGTGCAAGCGGTACTCCATAATGCACTTAATCAAAAGCAGCTATCGTCGGTGGTGGCTATTATTGAGCCTGAAAATGGTGCATCACTTAAGGTCGCAGAGAAAGCTGGGTTTTCTGAGTTCGACATCCTTGAGTTTCATGGCCGTCCAGTGAGGCTGTACCGGTTAACGTTGCAGCAATGGCATGCATTACAAAACAATGCCGTGGGCACGATAGGTGTTTGATGGTAATGCGCTGAGGAGGCTCAATGCCAAAGGTCATACTGAAAGGATTTATCATCGTCCCCGAGCCGGATCTGAACGCTGTTAAAGCAGAGCTCATCAACCATAAGCGGTTAACCCTGTCTGAGCCCGGCTGCCTCGTTTTTGAGGTTGTTCAAGGCACTATTAACCCCTATCGATTTGATGTGTATGAAGAGTTCATTGACCGAGACTCTTTTGGGCGACATCAAGCTAGAGTGAAATCCTCCGCCTGCGGTAAGGTTTCAGCCAATATTGAAAGGCATTACAGTCAGCAATCCGCTGGGTAGCTAACCCAGCGGCTATAACCGACGTTTCTTACTTTCGTATGTGTGCTCTATTAGCCGCGCTTCTTACCAGTATCTCTCATACTCATCACGTAAATAATGAACATGATCAGTGAGCCCATTACAAAACACCATACGCCTACGGTTGCGTAGCTCGCAAAAGCGGGAAGAAACAAAAGACTGCCAAAGAAGAAAAATAAGCTTGATAAGAGACCGAGTAGGTTGGGTAGCTGTTGATGCTGCGCTATCTCACCGTTCATTTTATTTCCTTATCTGAACTATTACTTTCAAGAGCCTCACAGTGCTTAAATACTGATGTCCGGTGCAAACTGAAAGCCCACCGATACCCGATTCCAACTGTTGATTTGGACAATAATGGCGGTGAGGTCAATTAGCCCCTGCTCACCAAACGCAGCTAGGGCGTTTTGATAGTCGTTGTCACTCACCGCTTGCTGGCTGACCAGTGTTAGTGCTTCGGCCCAGGCGAGTGCGGCGCGCTCTTGTGTGCTGAAGCAGGGGGCTTCACGCCAAGCAGGCAATACGTCTAAGCGAACCTGGTGTTCGCCATCGTCTCTGGCCTCTTGCGAATGCATGTGCTGACAAAAGCAGCAGTGATTAATTTGCGAAACACGTAGGTTGACCAAGTGGATTATCGAGCGATCAACCGTTGAGTCTGGGGCAACGTCGCCTAGTGCCGTCAGGTGCTTAGCTAGGCGGGGGCAAAGGCGATATACAGACTGTTGAGAGATACGAGTAGACATGTGGGTGACCTCGGTGAGTAAGTTGAGAGCTCAGCTTAACGTCGAGGTTTTTTTACGCCTTGTAAATTTGCGACAGTTTGCGCTTGCGATAGGCGGCGGGCGTTTCATAGGCGAGTGATTGGAAGGCATGGGTGAAGTGAGCTTGGTCATAGTAGCCGCATTGCAGGGCTATTTCCGTTAGGGGCAGCGTGGTTGCAAGCAGTCCATGGCGGGCTCGGTTCAGCCGGGCATAGGCCACTAATTGGCCTGGGGTAACGCCCACCTCGCGTTTTAATTTGCGCTCCAGGGTACGTCGAGTAAACCCTAGCGTGGCGCCTAACTGTTGGGGCGGAAGCTGAAGTGCTCCAATGGCTTGAACAATCTTAGTGATACGGCTATTGGCGGGTGGCTGGCTTTCTAGTCGATGTAACAACCATGTTTCCAGCAGGCGTAAACCCTGTTGCGAGTCCGACTGGTAGAGGCGCTCTACCACAGGTATTAATCCTTGCAATCCTAATGGTTCAAGCTCGTTATCCAAGCGGTAGTGTGTATCTGTGAATGCTTCGGGTAGCAAACCCAGCAAGCAGTGGGTGCCGGCTGCCTTAAAACGAATGCCCAGACAGGGTGCGGTGGTGTCGAGTGTCTCTATCAACGTGGTTTTGTTGAAACAGAGCGTGATAATGGGGTGGGGGCTGGTGAGCTTGATGCTGAGGCTAGCATCGGCATCAGGGTAGAACTTTTCGGTTCTTGATTCAGTGAGATGCCCTGGGCGCCCCATTGACCAAAGGCACTGAACCCACGGGGCTAAGCGTTTATCAGGCAGGCGATGCCGAAAATTTAGATCGTTAGCGTTGCTTGGCAAGATGAACTCGGTCATGGCGTTAACCAATGGTATGTTTTTTTAATGATGGCTCACATTAACTCAATCACGCAGCGTCTGGGAGCTGGCCCGGCGCCATACACTAGGCGGCGCTTTTTCCTGGCGAGCCCAGTTGCGCCTTAGCTGCCGCTCATCCCCGAATCCGGATGCTTCGGCGATACGCGCTAGCGTCCATGTCGTTTCGGTCATTAACGCTTTGGCTCGCTGCAGGCGCAACCCCATAATGTAGTCGCCCACCAGCATGCCGGTGAGGCTTTTGAATTGGCGCCGAAAATGACGCTCGCTCATGGCTGCCTGAGCCGCCAATGTCTCGATACGCCAGGTTTGCGAAGGGGCGGCACATATTGCATCTTGAACGCGATGCAGCCGTTCATCCACATGATTGCGGCCCTCAAGCCATGCACCCAATTGAGGCTCCTGACCACTGCGACGAAGATACAGCACCATCTCTCGCGCTACCGCCAAGGCCAGTGAATGGCCACAAGCACGGGTAAGCCAGTACAGCATGGTATCAATGCCGGTCGAAATCCCCGCGCTGGTTAAATAGCGCCCGTCCTCGGTAAAGATACAATCACTTTGTACCTTTGCTTGTGGGGCTTTGGCTTGTAACTGCTCGATTAGCGCGTGGTGGGTGGTACAGCGTCTTCCCTTTAACAGGCCCGCGTCTGCCAGTAATAGCGTGCCTGAGCAAACGGTCATCAGCGTATCTGCATAGTGGGCATTCGCTTTGAGCCAAGCAACACACTCTTGCTGCGCTAATGGCTCAAGGCTATTGCGGTACTGCCCAGGAATAAGCAGTAAATCTTGAGTAGGAAGCTGTTCAGGCAAGGGATCGATGCCGCTAAGGGTCAGCGGCCCTAGCCACTGCATGGCCGCTTTGGGGCCGAGATAGCGCACCTGAATGTCTATCGAAAGCCGGTCAGCACACTGTAAGACCTGAAGTGGGCCAACCAAATCAAGTGGCACTTGGCCGGGCATCATCAGTACCGCCACCCGCAAGGTGGTGGCTCTTGTGGATGGCGGTTGGCTATTGTGTTGCTCTTCACTCACGGGGGTTTTGCCATTCGTTGATCATGTCTTGTGTGCTGATAATACGCGCAAAGCGGTCTTCAAGTACCAGTTCGGTGCGCGCCTTAATATCATCTGCTGACCAGGTGATGCCGTGGCGTGTCATGGGGAACGTTAGGGTAGCATCGCTGATAAAGTCGACGCTAAACCCTAAATCCGACGCCACCCGTGCGGTGGTTTCGCAGCATTGCTCGGTACGAATACCGCTAATCGCCAGCCGTTCAATGCCTCGCTCCCGTAACCAGCTTTCTAGTGAGGTATCGCTGAACGCGTTATGCGCACGTTTATGAAAGGTTACCGCCACTTCATCGTTAAAGTCATCAAGCGGACGAATAAGGCCACCGTCAGGGTCGAAAGCCCCTTGGCTGCCAGGTGCCTCATGCAGAATGCGCACAACCGGTATATCGTTGGTCTGGGCTGCGTTCAGCACCGCACGCTGCTTGGGACGCCACGCCTGAGCCAGTGATTCTACCCAGTAATCGCGGGCAGGGAACGAGGCTTGAACATCAATTAATAGTAATGCGGTTTTAGGCTGGGTCATGGCTAATCTCATCGTGTTGAAGTGAGGTTACAGATTAGCTGTTACGCATTCTGCCAACGATGCGTTAAGCGGTCACAAAGGAGGCAATTTCGGCCATGTGTGGCCGAAGGGTAATATCTGACAATGGCGATTATGAATGAACATCTAGGCGCCAGGCTCTCACCTCTGAAGGGATATGCTTTCGAGAGGGCGAGCATTGTCTGCTAAGTTAAACTTGCTACCTTCAACACCATGGTTGTTGACCCAGAAAAGCCGATTAACCATTTCAAGTAGGGAAAATGCTCTTCGTTTACGGCGATAAATCCCTTGGACTCGTACAGCCTCCTTGCTCTCGGGTTGCTATCGATAACGTCTAAGCGGATCGTCTCGAAACCATTATCCACGGCATGTGCAATAATGCTATCCAAGAGTCTGGAACCTATGCCTCGCCCTCGGAATCGGCTATCGACAGCAATCCCATCCATCACCAATTCTTGAGATTTTGGCTTGCGCTCGAATAAGCTGAACACCAGACATGCCCAGAGCCCTTTCAATGTTCCAAGCTTGCCTATCAGCTGTTTCATCCCGATTCCGCTCGTTAGCGAACCATTGGGCTGCTGAAACCCTGCTAGCCCAATGACCTCATCTTCAAAGATGGCAGTAAAGGAAAATTCAGGGACAAAACAGTCGGAGAGTAATTGAATGCGCTTAGCCTTGTCAGGTATTGCGCTCGCGAATTTAGCGCCGAAAGCTTCTTCATATAGCTTAGCGACAGGCCCAGCCTTCTCAAGGTTAAAGCCTTTCTGAATCAGAACGTTCATATACTGGCTCCTAGATTCAAAGAGAAATGACTATTGGTCACAGACGCAGTGAATTAATTTTTATTTGCAGGGATGAGGCAACTTCAGTAGTGGATGAGGAATTGCCGCGGGTCTTTGGTTCAATATCATAAAGGGGGGATGCATCGTTAGTACCTTCACTGATAATGGCATGATGGGTACCTGTACCGTAAATATGTGTGCTAATTTGAGTTGGTCTGGTCGACCGTATGCAATCATTGAAAATGTGATTGTTTCCAAGGATCACCGCAAGCAACGTATCGGTAAGGCCAATCTTAGGTGTGCTATAGACTTTGCCCAGCAAGCTGGCTGTTATAAAGCGGCGCTTATGACGAGGTCTAAAGACCCCGCGACACAGGTTCTACGAGTCTTCAGGATTCAGCCCAAGCAAGCAGAGGTATCAGGTAGGGTTCAATGCATAACGCCCCATCCGATGCGCACGCACGGTTTTGCCATTAATACGGGTAAGCGTAAGTTTTGGGATAGGAGAGAGACATGATACCAATCGAAACATGGATGGCTTTCACTGCCGCATGCGTTTTAATAATTCTAGTGCCGGGGCCTGATAATATACTCGCCGTTAGTCGTGGACTTAGCCAGGGGCGTCTAGCGGCTTGTGTCTCCAGCGTAGGAGCTGGAATGGGGCTGATGGTGCATGTGGTTGTCGCTTTTCTTGGTTTGGCGGCTCTTATCCAGACCTCTGCCGTTGCCTTTAGCGCCGTTAAATTGATTGGGGCCGGGTATTTGATTTGGTTAGGTATTAAAGCATTACGTTCCAGAGACTTGATTGCATTTTCATCGCATCGTCGTTTGTCTTACCGCGAGGTTTTAACCACTGGGTTTCTAACCAACGTGCTTAATCCGAAGCCCGCGCTATTTATCTTGGCATTTATTCCTCAATTTGTATCGCCGGCGCAGGGATCGATTGCGTTGCAAACGCTATTGCTAGGTGCTTGGTTTGCTTTTATGGCATTCGCTATATTCGCCGTGCTGGGTCTCTTTTCATCTATGTTTGCGCGCTGGTTGGAGAGTCGTCCGCGCGTAATTCAAGGCCTGAATATGGGCGCTGGAGCAATGTTCATTGCAGCGGGGTTATCAGTGATATTTCTTGAGAAAGTGGAGAACCGCTAGTCGAAGACGACTAAACCTTCACACAGACAAAAATAGCGTTTCCAGAGGCGTTATCCCAGGGGATGATTTTTTCATAGTTGTGCTCAAACACATGAACCTCAAAGTGAGGCGCTAAGAGTGCGCTTAACTCCGCAAAGCTGACGGCTACCATGGGGTGTTCGTCGTTCCATAGCTGTGTTCCTTCAGCGTTGGCTTTTTCAATGCTGAGCCTAAGCGACTGCTTTTCACCTTGGCCACTGTAGTGCCATCCCGAGCGGAACGTGAATAAATCGCTTTCTTGTTGGGCGCTGTGTTTAACAGATAAAGCGTTATCGATTTTGTCTTTATCGACTGCGTTAAAACAGAAAATACCACCAGACTTGAGGGCACAATGAGCACTGGATATACACGCTTTTAGCTTTTCAATCCCATCGTTGTAGTGGATTGAGTATAAAAAGCAGGTGATTAAGTCTTGAGGCTCGTTGGCCTTGAAGTCACTCATATCTTGCAACGTGAAGTGTGCTTCTGAGCAACGCGTGGTGGCAATATCCAGCATGGGTTGATTAATATCAAGCCCGCTACTGGCGTATCCAAAATCAATAAAATGGCGCACGTGTGGGCCGGTGCCACAGGCTAAATCTAGGTGTGTCGTTCCGCCGTTACCGAAAATCTGATGCAGCCTGCGAATGGCGTGGCTTTGCGCTTGATAGTCGATATCCACGCACATCAAATCGTAGTAGCCAGAAAGGTCGGTATAGAGGGCATTGACGGACATAGTGACCTAATAGTGGCTACTGAAATAGGGTGGGTGGCGCATAGTAAACGAGCGAGTAGGGTTTGAGAAGCAGGCACAGCTTGGAGTTTAACGATTACGCAAATACATCTTGCAGCCCTAAAGAAACTCTGACGATGACCGATATATACCTAAGACCATCGAGATTTCTCTGGTCGTTGCTAAATGCCGAGAGTGCCCGTTATGCCGAAAATGCTGATCTTTATCATCACCTTGCTTCTCATTCTGTCTAACCAAGCGCAGGCAAACTCGAGTGCGGCAGAGGCGGCGGCGTTGGCGTGGCTAGAAGCCATCGATAGTGGTCAGTATGAGCAGGCATGGGAATCGTCATCTTCACTACTAAAAAAGCCGCTTTCACCGCACATGTTAGAACGGACGATTGGTGCAGCGCGTCGTGACTTTGGTGCGGTTCAGTCGCGTCGGCGAGTAAGCGTTGTCCGCGAAACCTCTATGCCTGGGGCTCCAAGAGATGACTACGCGGTTTTGACGTTCCAAACACGTTTTGAAAACAGATCATCGCAGATTACGGAAACCATCACTCCTCACTTGGAAGAGGGCACGTGGAAAGTTAGTGGTTATTACTTGAACTAACCGACTCCTCAAAAATATTGCAACCACCTCTGGTTTGCAGCATCGCCTTGGTTCAGGCTCCTTTTCCCCTCGAATCCTGCCATCACGTTGTTCATGACGAAGCTCAATTTGGCTGCTACGTTGAGTAGATAGCCTTGTGTATGTTGCTATGGATAGGCTGCAGATTCAGACGGGAATGTTCAAGGCGTTGAATGCGAGGAGTGGGTATGCAAACCCTTTCTCTCAAACCGCACTGGCTCTGGTTGATGGTTGCCGGTTTGCTAATGGCTACTATGTCGTTTACATGGCAGGCCATGGCACAAAGCGCTTCACCAAGCGTTCTGGTGCTTAATATTGAAGGCGCCATCGGCCCGGCTACCAAGGACTACTTTGAGCGTGGGCTGGATAAAGCCCGCGAGCAGGGCAGTGAGGTGGTGATCGTCGAGCTCGATACCCCCGGCGGGTTGGTCGACACCACCCGCGACATGATTCGCGAGATGCTCAACGCTGACATTCCCGTGGTGATGTACGTTTTCCCCAGTGGTGCGCGAGCGGCAAGCGCGGGCACCTATCTACTTTACGGTAGCCACGTGGCTGCCATGGCCCCCTCGACGCATCTCGGCTCGGCCACGCCGGTACAGATGGGCGGTGGGCTGCTCGGCAGCGATGAAGACGAAGAAGATAATTCGGCTGAGGAGTCCGAGGGCAGCGCCATGGAACGCAAGGTGATGGAAGATGCGGTGAGCTTTATCCGCAGCCTAGCGGAACGCCATGATCGCAATGCCGATTGGGCTGAAGAGGCCGTGCGCAATGCGGTCAATCTCACTGCCAGCGAGGCGCTGGAGCAGAACGTCATCAATGTGGTGGCGCGCGATCTTGACGATCTCCTTGAGCAGATTGACGGCATGAGCGTGGTCATGGAAAGCGGTGATGCCACGCTTGAGACCGCAGGCCTCACCATTGAGCGCTTCGACCCTGATTGGCGCACCCAGGTGCTATCGCTGATCACTAATCCCAACATAGCCTTCTTCTTGATGGTCATCGGCTTTTACGGGCTGGTTTTCGAGCTGGCCAATCCCGGCAGTCTGTTCCCCGGCACCATTGGCTTGATTTGCTTGCTGCTCGCCCTGTTTGCGTTTCAGGTGCTGCCGATTAACTACGCCGGGCTTGCGCTGATGGTGGTCGGGCTGGCGTTGATGGTGGGTGAGGCATTTATGCCTAGCTTCGGCGTGCTGGGGGTTGGCGGCATCATTGCCTTTGTGCTTGGCTCGGTAATGCTGATGGACGCGGAGCATCTTGCCATTTCGCTACCTCTAATCGGTGGTGTGGCATTGATGTCCGGGGGGCTAATGCTATGGACGTTAACACGCTTTGCAACGCTGCGCCGTCGTCCGGCACACACTGGCGCGGAGCAGTTAATCGGCGCAGATGCGGTTGCACTGGATGATTTTGAGACCAGCGGCCATGTAAGGCTGCATGGCGAGCGCTGGAACGCAGTAAGCGATGTGCCAGTCAAACGAGGTGAGAAGCTTGTGGTGGTGCGCCTTGATGGCTTGACGGTATATGTGACGCCCCGCTAGTGCCCACTTTCTGACATAACCGACCCACAGCTAAACGAGGTGTCCAATGATTATTTCGTATTTAGTTCCTGTCGTGCTGGTGGTGATGTTGATCGCTGCCTCTATTCGCATACTGCCAGAATATAAACGCGGCGTAGTGTTCTTTCTGGGGCGTTATCAGATAGTGAAAGGGCCTGGGCTAGTCATTGTGATCCCCGCCATTCAGAAGATGGAGGTGGTGGATCTGCGCGTCATTACCATGGATGTGCCGGAACAGGACGTAATCTCTCAGGATAACGTCACCGTTAAAGTTAATGCGGTGCTTTATTTCCGCGTCGTCGATCCAGAAAAGGCGATCATTCAAGTCGAGAATTTTACCCAGGCGACCAGTCAACTAGCACAGACCACTTTGCGTTCCGTGCTGGGTAAGCATGATCTGGATGAGATGCTTTCCGAGCGCGATAAGCTCAACGACGATATCCAGGAAATCATCGATACCCAAACCGAAGCGTGGGGTATCAAGGTCGCCAATGTTGAAATTAAGCATGTAGATTTGGATGAGAGTATGATTCGCGCCATTGCGCGCCAGGCAGAGGCGGAGCGTGAGCGTCGCGCTAAGGTGATTCACGCTGAAGGGGAACTGCAAGCATCCAAGAAACTGGTCGAGGCGGCCAATGTCATGCAGGAAAACTCTGCTGCGCTGCAACTGCGCTACCTGCAAACCATGAGCGACATGAGCAACAAGAATGCCTCGACAATCGTTTTCCCGCTGCCCATGGACATCATGGAAGCGTTCAAGGATATGAAAGCCAAGCATACGGCAGCGACGCCTGGTAAGGCGCAGGATGACGCCTAGGCTCACAGCTCTTCCCACTGCCTGTGGTACGGTTTGGCAGCAACTGGCAGTGGGCTCCCTGAATACATTTTTTGTTTCATGGGATATGCTTCGAAGCCTCTGATCCAAGGATCCCGGTGATGCCATGTCCCTGATTGCCACTACCCCTGAACCGCCTTACTACGCCGTTATTTTCACTTCACTACGCACCGAGGTCGATAACGGCTATGACGCAATGGCCGCAAGAATGGTTGAGCTTGCAGCACAGCAGCCGGGGTTTTTAGGGGTGGAGTCTGCCCGTAATGAGGTGGGTGTAACAGTTTCTTACTGGGCCGATTTGGCATCTATTAAAGCGTGGAAAGCCCATGCTGAGCATCAAGAAGCTCAGCGGCTAGGCCATCAGCAGTGGTACCAGCACTTCAAAACCCGTATCGCCAAAGTCGAGCGAGATTACGGTATTTAGCTGGTTGCCACCGATTCACGGCTTACACCACCAGCAACAGCAACAAGGGTATCAATACCAGTTCAATAGGAATGGGCAGAAGAATAGTCTCCAGAAAGGAGAGGGTGGCGAGTAGACACAGCATATTCTTCGAGCGGTTAATGCGCTCAAACCACTACTTAGTGCATTTGGATGTTATGGCCATGCAGGTCTCTACACTTCGGGATTAATGCGGCGATAGACAGCCGCTAATAGGCTGTAAAGGCCAAACGCAAAAAGTCCCAGCGCGACAAAACCAAGCAACCACTGACCGAAGGGCTGGCTTCGCAGGGTGCTAAACACCTCGCTCATACCGCCTGCTTGATTGGGATTGATTTGATAAGCGGCGATGATAAAAAAGCTACCCACGATCACAAACACAGCACCACGAATCACTAAGCCGAAACGGCAAATAGGGTAGGCCCATTGTTGCGTTTGTGGTGGCATAGCGAAGTGTTTGTCGAATTTGGCCTTGTAGCCTTTAAGCGCGTGGGCCATACCTACCCCTATCATGATTAGGCCAACCCCAGCGACCAGCCAGCGCCCGAAAGGCTGCTGCATCAGCCAGCCCGCGACACCTTGTGAACCACCACCTGAATCACCCGAAGAGCCCGCCAATTGAAAGATGAGCGTGGCGGCAAAAAAAGCCAACAACGTGTGGGTAAAGGCGCTCGCCAATAAGCCCGCACGAATTGCCAGCCCCTTGGCGCCGTTGCCGTGATGGTCGGTGTCTTTAACTGCTTGGATAGTCCGCCACATCGCGTAGCCCACCAAGCCGATGGCCATAAGGGCTAACAAGACTTTTCCGAAAGGAGCGGTGAGCACGCGTTCTAAGGCGCCCCGACTGCCTTCTGTTTGGCCGCCTTGTCCAAAGGCTGCCAGCGCTGCAAGGCCGCCGACTAATACATACACAATGCCCCGAGAGGCGTAACCCATGCGGGCGAAAAGGGTAATCGCATCACGGTGGTCGGGGTTATTCACACTATTGGCCATGGTGTCCTCCTGACATATTAGGCGTTGCGCATCCCTATGCAATCTAGTTCATATAGCGCTTATCCGCGGCCCATACTGGCCTTGTGCTGTGCTATTGTCCAGCCTAGGCCAAGCCGAAGTGTGAAAGGCTTTTTTTGAAAAACACGAGCAGAACATGAGTACAATTTCGTCACCTATTTTCTGGCGCGATGCGCGTATGCCCTATGTGGAGCTGCGCAAGATTAGCGACGCGCGACAAGTTTGCTATGCGCCGCACAGCCATACGCATTGGTCGCTGGGGGCCATTACCGCAGGTAAAAGCACTTTTTGCTATCGCGATGCGACGCATCAGATTAGTGCGGGTGACATCGTTATGATGAACCCCTACTGGGTGCATGCCTGCAACCCCATCGAGAACCAGCCCTGGGCGTACATGATGCTCTACGTCGATACCGAGTGGCTGAGTGAATTGCGTTACCAATTGGGCCTGTTGAATACGCCGTATTGGCAAGATATCGCCACCGCCGTCATTACCCAGCCAGCGCTTTATGCCGGGTACTGCGATATGGCTGCTTGTTTGCTGGATGAACATCGCGAGATTAGCGATAAGCAAACGGCGCTAGTCGAATACTTGTCCATCATGATGCAAGTGCTTGCTCAGGAATCCCCCGCGGTATTGCCCCAAGCGCCCAGTGCGCTAGAACAGGTCGCGGCCTATTTGCGTGCCAATTGTAGCGCTGATATATCGCTAGAACGCCTATGTGAGCAGTCCGGCTATAGTGCTGGGCACCTGATTCGCGCCTTTAAACAGCACTTCGGACTAACACCCCATGCTTACCTGATTAATCAGCGCATTCAGCTGGGGCAGCAAGCGTTAAAACAAGGGCAACCTATCGTTGAGGCGGCTTTGAACGCTGGCTTTAATGACCAGCCCCACTTTCAAAGGACGTTCAAGCGGCTGGTAGCAGCGACACCCAACCAGTACCGCTACCCGCTACTCAACCAGTAAGACAATAGCGCTAGCCGCCAGGCAGATAGCGAGTGCGCGGTTAATCGTCAGTAAGACAATCGGACGATGAACATAGCGTTTCAGAAAAGCGCCTGCATATACCCAACTGGCCAGCGATAGCCAGCAAATAGGCAGATAGAGGCCGGCGAACAGCCATAGCAGATGGGGCTCATTAGCAGTGGTGTAGGCGCCAATGCCAGCGGCAGACGCCAGCCACGCCTTGGGGTTTAGCCACTGCATCATGGCACCTGTCATAAACCCTGGCGCTTTGACGCCGCCTCGCTCCTGCAAGCGCCCATCGTGCTGTAAAAGTTGATAGCTGAGATAGAGTAAAAACAGAATGCCTGCCCAGCGCAAAAACTCTTCCAGCAGCGGCAGCACATTCAGCAGGGAGTAAAGCCCCGCGCCGATGGCTAAAAATAGCGCGATAAACCCGAGCGTGGCGCCGGTTACAAAAACAAGCCCTTTAGCAATAGGGTAGTGCGTACCGCTACTCAAACAAACGATGTTGACCGGCCCCGGCGAAATAGACGCTGCGAGGGCAAAGGCGGACATGGGTAGCAGCAAAGATAGCAGGGGTGAAGCGCTCATTGTCATTCTCCTCAGATAATGCAAGGAGAATGCAGTAGCGCTTGTGGGCGGTATTGAACAAAATTGAGATCGTTGCTTAAAGCGTTGCCCTGCTAATGCCCAAAAACCGACCAGCCGGTGCGCTGCACAAACATTTCGAGCGCCTGGGTGCCTAATAAGCTATTGCCGTAACTATCTAATCCCGGCGACCAGACGGCAATAGAACCGTGGCCTGGAGCAATCGCCAAGATGCCACCGCCCACGCCACTTTTGCCAGGCAGGCCGACGCGAAATGCGAACTCTCCCGAGGCGTCGTAGTGCCCGCACATCATCATTAGTGAATTGATACGCCGTGCGCGCTGGGGGGCTACCACGCGAATGCCACTGGGTTTGTTGATACCATCCGAGGCCAAAAACAGCCCGGCATGGGCCAACTGCTCACAGCTCATGGCGATGGCGCACTGGTGAAAATAGGTGCCTAGCACCTTATCGACATCATGGCGTAGGCGGCCAAAGGCTTTCATAAAGTGAGCCAACGAGGCGTTGCGGTCGCGGTGGGCCATTTCTGAAGCGGCCACCGCGTGGTCGAAGTAAATGCTGTCGTCGTTGGCGATATAGCGCACAAAGCTAAGAATCTCGCCCAGCGTCTCTTTGGGCTCGTGGCCCATCATGATCGCATCGACCACCGCAATGGCCCCGGCATTGATAAACGGGTTACGCGGTTTGCCGCTTTCATGCTCTAGTTGCACGATGGAGTTGAAGGGATCCCCTGAGGGCTCGCGGCCTACTTTTGACCACAGAGAATCACCCACTTGCCCAAGTGCAATGGTCAGCGTAAATACTTTAGAGATACTTTGAATCGAGAAGGGCGTGGTAGCACAACCTGCCGAGTACACTTTGCCATCCACCGTGGCGAGCGAAATGGCAAACTGCTGTGGGTCAACATGGCCCAGCTCGGGAATATAGTCGGCGACCTTGCCACGCTCTTCTGCCTTCGCCATGGCGGCTGCAATGTCATTGATCAAGTCTTGCATGGGCGTATCGTGTACCGTCAATTGAGGCGGGGCATTACCCTAGCGAAAACTGGTGGAAATGTCTGTTAAACATAACGCCTCTTTTAAACATAAACTGTCTGATCACCTGCCAGTGCGCAAGATTCGGGTCGGCAACTCGCCCGTGAAGGCTTAGGCTGAAAGGAACTAGGCTTTGTACGAAAAGTCGGCGAGCGAAGACTAGACAAGGCAAAAATCAACGAGAAAGCGGAGTTTACGGGGTGTAAATGAGCGTTTCGAGGCGATTTTTAACGCAGTATTGTCGAGCGCAGTCAGTTTTCGTACAAAGCCTAAGCAGCTCCGACGGTCAGAGAGATAAGACAATGAATGACTATGAGCGTATCGAAAAAGCCATGGCCTATATGGTGGCTCATGCGGCGGAACAGCCCAATCTGGAAACGGTGGCTGCTCATGTTCATTTGAGTGCCTTCCACTTCCAGCGACTGTTTTGTCGTTATGCGGGGATTAGTCCCAAACGCTTTTTGCAGGCACTCACCTTAGAGCGCGGTAAGCAGTTGATGCATTCGTCCACTTCTTTGCTGGATATCGCCCATACCCTTGGGCTGAGCGGTGGCTCGCGGCTTTACGACCACTTTGTTCAGTTAGAGGCGGTCACGCCCGGCGAGTATAAGCGCCAGGGTGAAGGAGTGGAGATCGCTTATGGCGTTCACGAAACACCTTTAGGTCGCCTATTCGTCGCGGTAACGCCCCGGGGTATCTGCCGAATGGGGTTTGTCGATATGACTAATTCAGAGGAGTTACTGGCAAGGTTGGCCAAGGAGTGGCCGCGCAGCACCTTTCAACATAACACTGAGTCCACTCGCTATGCGGTGGAAAGGCTGTTTACTCAGCCTGAAGAGGGGGCTACCGCTGTCTCGCTACACGTCACTGGCACCAACTTCCAAATAGCGGTTTGGCGAGCGCTGTTAACGATTCCCGAGGGGCAATTTGCCAGCTATTCCCATATTGCTAAGGCGCTGGGATCACCTAAATCGTCCCGAGCAGTGGGCAATGCAGTGGGCGCTAACCCCATCGCGTTATGGATCCCCTGCCACCGGGTGATTCAACAAAGTGGCGCACTCGGTGGTTACCGCTGGGGATTAGAGAAGAAACAGATGGTACAAGCCTGGGAGCTGGCGCTGGCTCACACAGCGCACGCCCCCAGTTTAACGACCTAATCAATCAGCCCGTTCGCATCAAAAAACGGGAAGGGGCCAGGATAGCGCTGGATAAACCCTTGGTGAGTCACCATACCGTTAGTTGCCGACCACTGGTGTAGCAGGTAACCGGGAGGCTCTAGCTGAAAGCTGGAGGGGCCGTCTGGGGTGAGATCCAAACTCACCTGGTGGGAAACCCCAGGGCAGCTAATCGCTAAAGTGTTAGCAAAGCGGGCCTGGATCGAACGGTGCAGATGCCCGCAAAGCACGCGCTCGACCTGGGCATGTCTGCCAATGACGTCGGCTAGCGCGTCTGGTCGCTTCAGCGGCTGGCGATCCATATGGTCGATGCCACTAACAAAAGGGTGATGATGCACCATGACGAGAGTCGGTTTTTCGGGATGCTCTGCCAGCATAGTGTCTAGCCACTGCAGGCTTTCATCGCTTAACTCGCCATGGGGTTTGCCGGGCACCGATGAGTCGAGCCCTACAATGCGTACCGGATAGTCATCCACGACCCAGTGTAAATAGTCGCGGTGCTGAAACAGATAACGGTGCTCGGGAAAGGCGGCGCGTAGATGCTCGCGGTCATCATGATTGCCAGGGATCAAGTACACGGGCAGCGTTAATTCAGCCAGGATCTGCTTAAAGGTGGCGTACTCGTCAGGGTGGCCAAAATCAACCAAGTCACCGCTAATTAGCACCAGGTCGGGCCGCGGCGCTAGCTGATTGAGCGTGCTAATTGCTTGGCGCAGCGCATTGGCGGTATCTACCTGGCGGTAAGAGAGTTTCCCGCCCGCCTTGATATGCGGATCGCTAATCTGGGCGATAAGGCATTGCTGGGCATGAGGGTCTTTCTGAATGTTTAAACCTTGATCAGCCATTGGCCATCTCCTTGGCATTAACAGGGGCAGTGGGCTTATCTGGATGAAAAAGCACGCTGGAGGGAAGTGCCAAACCGATCGCGGTGCCGTTTGGCCAGCGCTGGCGGGAGGGTGCCTCAATCTGGAGCGGTGAAGCGCCGCCGGTGTCCACCATCAGGCGTTGGGACTGGCCCAGGAAAATGTTCTGCACCACCTTGCCTGTTACATCGGCTTGGTCAACGGAAACCACCTGAATGTCTTCTGGACGGCAGTAGACAGTGGATACTCCCTGCAAATGGGCAGCGATGAGTTCACCTCCATGGACGACCAATCCTCCATCGGCGCGTGTGCTGATCACGTCCAGGCAGTTAACCGCACCAATAAAATCGGCCACAAAGGCGTTGGCCGGCTGATGATAAATCTCTTGGGGAGTGCCCAACTGCGCAATGCGTCCGGCTTGCATTACCGCGATGCGGTCACCCAAGGCCATCGCCTCATCTTGATCGTGGGTGACGTAGACCGCCGTGGTGCCTAGCTCCCGTAGAAGCTGGCCAATCTCGATGCGTAAGCGGTCGCGCAGTTTGGCGTCTAGCGCTGCCAACGGCTCATCAAACAGCAGCACCTTGGGGCGAACGGCAATTGCGCGGGCAAGAGCCACACGCTGTTTTTGGCCACCGGAGAGGGCGTCGATGCGCCGGTCACCAAAGCCTTGTAAGTCGACCATATGCATGACTTCGTCAAGCCGATGGGCGATCTCGACACGTGGCAAACGCTGTATTTTCAAGCCGTAGGCAATATTGTCGGCAACGCTCATATTGGGAAATAGCGCGTAGTTTTGAAACACCATTCCCACGTCGCGCTGCTCAATCGGCAGAGCGGTGACATCACGCTCGCCAAACATTACTTGCCCGCCTTTGTCGGGGCTTTCCAGGCCGCTAATAATGCGCAGGGTGGTGGTTTTGCCGCAGCCGGAAGGGCCCAGCAGTACCAGGGTTTCGCCCGCATTAACCTGCAAATCAAGCGGCTGGAGCGCTGTGTTGCCGCCAGCGAAGGTGCGGCTGCATTGGTGTAGCGTAATGCTGACAGATGAACTCATAACGGATTCTCAAATAATAAAACTTAGCGGCGCTGCTCGGTGAGTCGGCCTGCCCACTGAATCGCCACTAGCAAGGGCACCACCATCACCAGAAATATCAGCGTGTAGGCTGAGCCGATTTCAAGGCGCATCGAGGCATAGCTGTCGGCTAAGCCGACCGGTAGCGTTTTGGTTAATGGGGTATGCAGCATCCAGGTAATGTTGAATTCACCGATCGATAGGGTGACCACCATCAGCGCCCCCGCCAAAATACCGCTCATACAGTTGGGGATGACCACCCCGAAAAAGCGTTGCCGAAAACTGGCGCCTAAGCTGGCGGCGGCTTCTTCCAGTTGGGGAAGCTTGGCGGTTTGCATCACGGAGAGCACCGCGCGCACCATAAAGGGCAAGGTAAACAGCACATGGCCAACAAGAATAAATAGCCAGCTGCCACGAAATTCACGGTAGCTGCCATAGGCAAGCAGTAGGGCAAGCGCGGTGGCCAGCCCAGGCACGGCAACTGGTAGCAGTAGGAGTTCTTCAAGCGCATTGGCCCAGCGGCGACGGCTGCGCAGCAGGCCATAGGCGGCGGGTACGCCAATCAGGATAGTGATCAATAAGCAGGCCAGCGCCAGTTTAATTGAGAGCCAGATGGTATCGGCGTAGAGCTGCCACACCTCATCCACCCAGCGCAGGGTCAGGCCACTCTCAAGGCCGACAAAGTAGTTTTCGGTCAGCCCCGCCATGACCGACATGGCGACGGGCACGATCATGAACAGGCACACCAGCAGGGTGAAGCCCAATTGCAGCGTGAAGCGTAGGCGAGATTTCATACCGAGGCTCCCAAGTTGCCGCCAGCCAGCCTGCGGGCAAGACTCAATGCCATCCAGGTGATCACGCCCAATACCACTGAAAGCGCGGCTGCCATGGCGAAGTTAGCGTAGTTGGTGAATTCGCCGTAGATATTGAGTGGCAGAATGCTCAATCGCGTGCCCAGGGTAAACGCCGTACCAAAGGCGCCCATGCTGGTGGCAAAGCAGATGGCACCGGTTGAGAGCAGCGCGGGAGCAATGCCGGGTACGATGACGTCTTTGGTGACCTGCCAGGTGTTAGCACCTAACGAGCGAGCTGCCTCTTCAAGGCTTCTATCCAGGTTGTCGCAGGCAGCCATCACAGTGGTGATAACGCGAGGAATGGAGAAGTAAAGGTAACCAATAAATAGCCCGGCCAGTGAGTAGGCGAACATCCAGCGCTCGCCAAACAGCCACAGGCTGGTCTGCGCCAAGGCACCTTGACGCCCTCCCAGCATGATGACCAAAAAGCCCACCACCACGCCTGGGAAAGCCAGCGGAAAGGTGAGGATAGCCACTAGTATGGACTTGCCAAAAAAACGCTGGCGGGCGAGAAAAAATCCGGCAACGCCCGCAATAGCAACCGCTACCAGTGACACTACCAGCGAAAGACCAACGGTGGTCGCCAGGCTGATTAAGTACTGACGATGGGTAAGAATAGTCAGGTAAGCGCTAATACCGCTGCTTGGATCAGCCTCGGCGCCCATCATGATCAGACGCGAAAAAGGCAGTAGCCAAAAGGCGCAGAAAATCACCAGGGCAGGCAGTAAGGCGAACAACGCGATAAGGCGTTTACGCCGGGCTGGGCCTACCATCGTCGATGGTCGACTTAGGTAAGAAGCAGCCCCGGAGGGCTGCTTGGATGCCGCTGTCATGATTAACGAACCTCCGACAGATACCGCTCAGAGAAGCTACGTTGAGCAGCCGCCATAGCGGGGTAGTCAAGTGCCTCGGCGCGGGCATACTCGCTATCGGGCAGAAAGACTTCGCGTGCTTCGGGGGAAATGGCGCTGGCGCGCACGGGACGTAGGTAAGCATCTGCCCATACCGCTTGGCCTTGATCAGACAGCACGAAATCAAGCACTTGCTGACCGTTTTCGGGGTTAGGGCCATCTTTTACCAGGCTCATAACATAGGGCACTACCACGCTGCCCTCTTCGGGAATCACAAACTCTACATTGCCACCATCGCTATGGCGTGCGCGGTAAGCGTTGAAGTCATAATCGAGGAGAATCGGGATCTCACCAGAAAGTACTCGCGCATAGCTGGTTTGCTTGGGCACAATCGGGTTGTTTTCGGCGAGCTGATTGAAGTAGTCGATCGCCGGAGTGAAGTCATTAAGATCGCCACCCATGGCTAGGTTGACCGCCACGGCCCCGACGTAGCCAACAAAGGCGCTGGCCGGGTCAAGGTAACCCACCATGCCGCGATACTCGGGCTTGAGCAGATCTTCCCAGGAAGTGGGCACCGGCGCGCCATCCAAGGCGTCAACGTTGACCATAAAACCGAGGGTACCAGAGTGAATGGCAAACCAGTTGCCTTCGGGGTCTTTTAGACCTTCAGGAATCTCATCCCAGTGTTCGGGCTGGTAGGGCGCCACTACGTCCTCTTCCATGGCTTGAATGCCGAAGGTCACCCCGTAGTAAACGACATCGGCCACCGGGCTACTGGCTTCGGCAACCAATTGGGCTAAGGATTGGCCGGAGTTCTTGTTGTCTTGCGGCACGCGAATGCCGGTCTCCTGTTCGATCAAACGCAACTGAGTGCCCCAGTCCGCCCACTCAGGCGGGCAGTTGTAGCAGATAGCGTTGTCGCTTGACTGGGCAGTGGCGACCCCTGACGCACTGATAACCGCCGTGGCCAGTAACGCTTGATAAAGATGCTTAAGGTTCATGCGTTTAAGACTCATACCAAGTTCCTCTATAAAGTGCTTAACGTGGACTTGCGGGATGCCGGGATTCCGACACTTTCGCCCTTACGCAATGCGTGGGGCAGGGGAGCGGGCGTGCATTTTTCTCCCCGAATCATGGCTAACAAGGTGTGAACCGCGGTGCGCCCAATGTCGGCGCGAGGCTGCTCAATGGTGCATAGCGATGGGTAGAGGTGCTTGCCTAAGGCAATGCCATCAAAGCCCATCACAGAAAGGTCGCCAGGCACGTTAAAACCTGCGCGTTGTAATTCGCCCATCAGGCTGATGGCGAGCAGATCATTGGTACAGATCACCGCGCTGAGAGCCTCTGGCCCTTGCAGTGCAGGTGTTAGGCTTTTCAGGTCAGCTTGGGTATGGCGGGTCATCTCAACCAACGGGCGTGCGATCAGGCCTGCCTCGCGGATAGCGTGGCAGTAACCGTCAAAGCGCTGCCGGGCGCGGTCTGATTGCAGCAGCGGGCCAGCGACCATGCCAATGCGCTCATGACCCAGGGTGATTAAATGGCGGGTGGCATCAGCGCTGGCAGCGCGGTTATCGACGCCAATAGAGGGAAAACCACTTTTCCCTGGCGGGTTGTAAACTAGTAAGCACGGGGTGGTTTCCAAGCGCAGCGTGTTCAGCACGGCACTGTTATCCGCTTCAGCCACGGTCAGCACCAAGCCGTCCACGCGCTGGCGCAGCATCTCCTCAACAATGTCACCCTCGCGGCTGGGCGAGTATTCGCTGGTGGTAACGATCAGTGAGTAGCCAGACGCGCGGGCGGCCACTTCCATGGCTTGTAGCTGCTCGGCGAATACGGGGTTATCGAGACTGGGCACCATCACGCCAATCATCTGTGTCGCTTGAGAGCGCAGCTGTTGGGCGATTTTATTTGGCCTAAACGCTAACTGCTGGGCAGCGTTAAACACTTTTTCACGGGTAGCGGGGCGTACCAAGTCGGGGTTTGAAAAAGCCCGCGCCGCGGTTGCCCGAGAGACTCCTGCGAGTTTGGCCACACTAAGTAAATCTGCCATGGAAATACCTGTTATGAATGCAATGAGATCGATCTCATTTATTAGGTGTCAGCCTAGAGATGGCGTATGACGAATTGATGGCAATAAAAAGTATTTTTGATTATTAAGGGCAGCAGCGTGCTTAAGCGGAGATTGAACACATTGCACCGCTTAGCCCCTCCCGCTAAAGTCTCGCTCTTGTTCACCTGGACGAGACTTCTTTATGGCTACACTGATGATTCAAGGCACCACCTCGGATGCGGGTAAAAGCACTGTGGTGGCTGCCCTTTGCCGCGCGCTGGCAAGGCGTGGAGTATCGGTGGCGCCATTTAAACCCCAGAATATGGCATTGAATAGCGCCGTGACTGAGGACGGCGGCGAGATTGGCCGTTCCACGGCGTTACAGGCGCAAGCCTGCTATTTAGCGTCCCACAGTGATATGAACCCGGTACTGTTAAAGCCGGAAACCGATCGTGGCGCCCAGGTGATTTTACGCGGCAAAGTGCATGGCCATATGGATGCGCTGGATTACCACGCCTATAAACGCACCGCGAAAGAGAGCGTGATGGCGGCATGGCAGGCGTTGGAAAACCGCTTTGATGTCATTATTGCCGAAGGGGCGGGCAGCCCTGCTGAGATCAACCTACGCGAGGGGGATATCGCCAATATGGGCTTTGCCGAAGCGGCTGACTGTCCAGTGATACTGGTGGGCGATATTGACCGCGGTGGGGTATTCGCCCAATTGGTAGGTACGTTGGCGCTGTTGAGCGAGAGCGAACAGGCGCGTACCAAAGGCTTTATTATCAACCGCTTTCGAGGTGATATAGCGCTGCTTAAGCCGGGGCTTGAATGGTTGGAGGAGCGTACGGGAAAACCCGTATTCGGAACACTGCCTTATCTGCAGGGGCTAGTACTCGATGCTGAAGATAGCATTGGTTTAACCCACGCCGAAAAGGCTAGCCAGACACTTAACGTGATCGTTCCGGCGCTACCGCGCATCAGTAACCATACTGACTTCGATCCGCTGCGGTTGCACCCACAGGTATCGCTGACCTTTGTGGGGCCCGGCCAGCCGATACCCGCCGCCGATGTGGTCATTCTGCCCGGTAGTAAAAGTACCGCGAGCGATTTGGCGTGGTTAAAGCAACAGGGCTGGGATAACGCCATTCAGCGCCACCTGCGCTACGGCGGCAAGGTGTTAGGTATTTGCGGTGGCTTTCAAATGCTGGGCGAATGGGTGGATGACCCTGATGGTCTGGAGGGTAAGCCAGTAAAAGTGGCGGGCTTGGGCTTGTTGCCGCTGACCACCCGAATGGTGGCAGGCAAACAGCTACGCAATGTTCGCGGCGTGACCGTTGCTGAAGGGGTAACCGTCACCGGATATGAAATTCATAATGGCGTAAGTGAAGGGCAGGCGCTTAACGCGCCATTATTTGACATAGAAGGCCGACCAGAAGGCGCCGTCAGTGAGGATGGCCAAATAATCGGTACTTACCTGCACGGGTTATTTGACCACCCGGAGGCCTGCCAAGCCCTACTGAAGCAGTTGGGACTCGTTAATGGAGAGCAGAGCGATTATCAAGCTCACCGAGAACGTGAGCTTGACCGTTTAGCCGATATGCTGGAAGCCCATATCGATATTGAGGCGGTTATTGCGCTGATTGATGCGGGCGCTTCGCCATCACAGTGATTTCAATACTGCTTCCGCCGTAGAGGTTAGGGGATTCGGTGCAGGTGCGGGCAGGGTAGCGGCCAGGTTCAAAGTACTCCGCGTAAACAGTGTCCATGTCTTGGATAGCGTGTAGATCCGTGAGGTGGATATCCACCCGCACTATATCCGCTAAGCTGCCGCCTTCCATTTCAAGCATGCGCGATAGTGCGCGCATCACAAGGCGAGTCTCTTCTTTAACGTCGCCTTTGACTGCGTGGCCGTTAGAGAGATCGCCAACGGTCAGTCCTGAAATAAACACATAGTGATCATCGACTACCATGTGGCTACCGGGGAAGCTTGGTGTGGGCATGGTAGGGTCATTCATAAAGGTGGGCATGCTAGCTCCTTCTAAGTGATGTTCACGCTTACAGTTATCTTCGACAGATTGTTAACAGTAGTGTTCAGTATCAGTAAAAATGAATAGAGGACGCGTGAGGCATGTCGCGCTGTCAAAACGGCGATAATTACTCTAGGCTTGCGGCTTTTTAGTCGCTGAGGATGATTCATATGAAGGTCGTACACGTTAACGCAGAGGCCCAGCGCAACGCCTGTCTGGCGCGACTATGCGCTGAGGTATACGGGCAACAGGCTGGTCTAACGCCGCTGGTCGTGTTCACCGGCACCTGCAGTGTGTTATTTCCTCAGGAAGCCGCGCGACTGTTTGCTGCCGTTGACGGCCAGGGTAAACCCCAAGCGCTAGCGCTGCTAGTGCTGGACGAAGAAGGCGAGGGTATGACCGTGACCCACGCCTGCGCACTTGACCAGACAGATGCCCAGCAGCGTTTGATCAGCGAGCTTACTCTGAAAGCGCCGCTACGGGTCGAAGTGGATAACGCCGAACGAGAAGCGTTCTATCAAAAAAGTGGCATTAAGCGCTGGTTCGGCGGGGTGGATGGAAAGCGTATTGGCTTGGGCGCTCGCCACCCTGCCAAGAGTATTCGCGAATTAGCGCCTACCCTAGTGTTGGATGAAGCGCTTATCCTGCGCCGCTTTAAACATGACCCTAAGGCGTTTGAAACGGCCAAACAGGCATTTTTGAAGGGCTTAAACGATTTCCCGCAGTCGCTTTAATAGCCCTTAGGAAACGCTGCGTTCCAGTTTGTGCAACCAAGTTGCACGTTGTTGCCATGTTATTTACGTGTTGCCCCGATAAAATAAGCATCACGACTAGCTTATTAAAAGAAGGGAGAAGCTGCATGGCATTACCGATAATGGATAACAGTCAACGTTACGGTGCGATTAGCCGCTTGTTGCATTGGGGGATGGCGCTACTGTTTGCTTGGCAGTTTACGAGTGCCACGGCGCACTGGCTTTTTCCGGACACACCCTTTGAAGAGTTCTTCTGGGGAACCCATTACCCAGTGGGTGTATTGCTACTGACCTTAGTCGTACTGAGAGCGATATGGGCGTTGGCCAATGCATCGCGCCGTCCGCCATCGGTGAGCGTTATGGCAAAGTTGGGCCATCTTGTTCTCTACGGCTTGATGATGGTGATTCCGACGATTGCGCTTATTCGCCAGTACGGTTCGGGCCGCTCGCTTGAGGTGTTTGGCTTTACGCTGATGTCAGGTTTTGAAGGCGAGGAAATCACCTGGATGACAGATCTGGGCGGTTTGCTCCACGGTGAGCTAGGCTGGACATTGTTAGCGTTGATCGTAGGGCACATCGTGATGGCCATTTTGCATCGCAAGCTGACTCACCACGACGTGCTGACGCGCATGGCCAGATAATCAGACTACTTCTTTGCTAGCTCGCGCATGGCGGTTTCCAAACCCTCCATGGTCATGGGGTACATGCGGTCATCAATGATCTCGCGGATTAGTTGAGTAGAGTAGGTGTACTCCCATGCCCGGGGTGGCATCGGGTTAAGCCACGCCAGGCGGGGAAACGTTTCGCATAAACGCTTCAGCCACACGCCGCCCGCTTCGTCGTTAAAGTGCTCTACGCTACCGCCGGGGTGGGTGACCTCATAGGGCGACATGGCCGCGTCACCGACAATCACGACCTGGTAATCCGCACCGTAGGTGTGCAAAACATCCATGGTCGGGATCCGCTCGTTACCCCGACGCATATTGTTTCGCCAAACCCCTTCGTAAAGGCAGTTATGAAAGTAGTAGTGCTCAAGATGCTTGAACTCTGAACGGGCGGCAGAGAACAGTTCTTCGCAGACGCGAATATGATCATCCATCGAGCCGCCCACATCCAAAAATAGCAGCACTTTAACGGCGTTATGGCGCTCCGGGCGCATCTGAACGTTGAGTAGCCCGGCGTCCTTGGCAGTTTCGCGAATAGTGCTATCCACGTCAAACTCATCTAGCGCCCCTTGGCGGGCAAACTTGCGCAGGCGACGCAGCGCCATTTTGATATTGCGCGTGCCTAATTCCAGAGAATCATCGTAATCGCGGAAGCGTCGCTCGTCCCAGACCTTGGTGGCGCGGCGGTGGCGGGAGCCATCCTGACCAATGCGAATGCCTTCCGGGTTGTAGCCGTAGGCGCCAAAGGGGCTGGTGCCGCCGGTGCCGATCCATTTATTGCCGCCCGCGTGGCGCTCTTTTTGCTCCTCCAGGCGTTTTTTGAACGTCTCAATGAGTTCTTCGAGGCCGCCCAGGGATTCGATCTTGGCTTTCTCTTCGTCGGTAAGCTGCTTCTCAAACTCCCGGCGTAGCCAGTCATCGGGGATCAGCGCTTCAATGGCGGCGTCCATATCCTCAAGGCCTTTAAACCAGGCGGCGAAGGCACGATCAAAGCGGTCAAAGTGGCGTTCGTCTTTGACCATCACCGTGCGGGCCACCTGATAGAAGGCTTCCATATCGGCGAACACCACACCGCGTTCCACCACGGCGTGAAGATCCAGCAGCTCACGTAGCGATACCGGAACGCCCGCACGCTTTAGTGTTTCGAATAGGCCAATAAACATGGCTTAGCGGCCTGTGCCTTTTTGGCGACGGATCATAAACGCCAGGCGTTCCAGCAGTTGGGTGTCCTGCTCGTTTTTGACCAAGGCGCCGGCCATGGGTGGAAGTGCTTTGGACGGATCGCGGTTGTAGAGCGCCTCTTGAGCAATATTGTCAGCCATCAGTAGCTTGAGCCAGTCGACTAGTTCAGATGTGGAAGGCTTTTTCTTGAGGCCTGGCGCTTTACGTAGCTCGAAAAATACCTCTAAGGCTTCGCTGACCAGCTTGGGGGCGATATCCGGGAAGTGCACATCGACAATCGCCTGCATGGTCTCGCGGTCAGGGAACTCAATGTAGTGGAAAAAGCAGCGGCGTAGGAACGCGTCTGGCAGCTCTTTTTCATTATTCGAGGTAATAACAATAATCGGGCGCTGTTCGGCGCGAATGGTTTCGCCGGTTTCGTAAACGTGGAATTCCATACGATCCAGCTCTTGAAGGAGGTCGTTGGGGAATTCGATATCGGCCTTGTCGATCTCGTCGATCAGTAGCACCACCCGTTGATTGGCGGTAAAGGCTTCCCACAGCTTGCCGGGTTTGATGTAGTTGGCGACGTTTTCCACGCCTTCAACGCCTAGCTGAGAATCCCGCAGGCGGCTGACTGCATCGTACTCGTATAAGCCCTGGGCCGCCTTGGTGCTGGATTTGATATGCCAGGTAATCAACTGAGTATCGAGAGATTCAGCCAGCTCTTCAGCCAGCAGGGTTTTGCCGGTACCCGGCTCGCCTTTGATCAACAGCGGCCGCTCGAGCACCACGGCAGCATTCACCGCCTGCTTAAGCGCATCGGTTGCGATATAGGAAGAAGTGGAGTCAAACGCCATGGGAGGGCCTCGGCTTGTCGAAAGCGGGTTTATAAAAGGATAAACGGATTCAAACAAGTGTACGTGAGGGTCACCCTCAAGGCCAAGAGGTAGTGGTAGCTGGCTGGCATTCTGCACAACACTGTGCCGAGTGCAGGTTTCCGCGAGGGCGCTGTTAACCCATCCGTGGGCGCTACTTTCGCCATCCATGGCGAAAGACCCTCGCTTCAACCTGCCCTCGCACCGTGTTCTCAAGATATGTTGCAGTTATTTCCCAATCAAAAGCTTTGAAGTAGCTTTTTATCACCCCTGCCAATTCGGCGGCACTATGTCTTGGCGCTGCATTTGCCGGTATATCGTGGGCCTTGAAACCCCGAGAGCGCGAGCCACGGCGCTAATGTTCCAGTGCTGCTCCTTGAGCATTTCCAGCAATGTGTGATCGCTGTCGCTACCAGCGTCTGCAGGCAGGGGAGTTGCTTGCCGAGTGATGCGTTGGCTTAGGCACTGCTCAGGTAAGTCATGAACGGTGATTTCTTCGTTTTCTGAGGTGGCCAGTGCAAAGGCCAGCGCATTCTTTAGCTGACGGATATTACCGGGCCAGGCGTAAGCTAGTAGGGCGCTAATGGCATCGGCCCGCAGGCGCGGTGATTGGCTGGAGGCTCGCTCCTGGATGATGTCATCAAATACGCGGCGGATAACGTAGAGCTTATCGGCGCGGTCGCGTAGCGCGGGCAGGCGCAGTTGAGCCCCGTTAAGGCGGTAATAGAGGTCTTCGCGGAACTCACCCTGCTGGATCATCGAATCGATATTGCGATGAGTGGCGGTAATCACCCGAATATCAACCTTTTCAGGCTTATTGGCCCCAAGAGGCATCACTTCTCGCTCGGCCAGTACGCGCAGTAGGCGGGTTTGCAGGGCCAGCGGCATATCGCCGATTTCATCTAAAAACAGTGTGCCGCCGTGGGCTTGGGGAATCAGCCCGCGCATGCCTTTGGCGCGCCCGCCGGTAAAGGCGCCGGGCTCGTAACCAAACAGCTCGCTTTCGATCAGCGCTTCGGGAATGGCGGCACAGTTTACTGCGATAAAGGGGCCTTTAGATCGGTTGCCGCTGTCATGCAGAGCACGGGCAACGACCTCTTTGCCGGTGCCGGTTTCTCCGCTAATCAGCACATTGACGCTGGCTTCGTTGCGCAACCGTTCAGCCAGTTTCTGCACTTTGCGCATGGCGGGGTCGTCGGCGCCGAGGCGTACCAGTGGTTCCGGCAGGCTGGAGGCGAGAGGTTGTGCTTGCTGAGCAGGGCGCGGGCGGCGTGGCTCCAGCAGGCTAATAAAGTAGATCGTGTTATCGACCCTGGCGCGAAAAGCACGCAGTTGATCGTCGGTGGCGCTATTAATGCTGAGTACATCGGCGATCTCGCACTCGAATAGCTCCCCCAGCATTGGGGTGTGATGGGCTGACCAGGGTGGCCAACGGCGCTGGTGTTCACTTATCAGATCACGACCCACTGCGTTGGCAGCAATCACTTGCCCGTTCTCTTCAATGGCGATGAGTCCGCGCCCGTTTACATGCACGAACTCTCGCGAGGTATCCAGCCGCACCATCAGGCAGTCACGGTAGCGCTGGAGAAAATAGGCGTCCTCAATCATGCGTGCGTAGAGCGTTACCAGCGAGAGGCTGAAATTTTGACTCTCATGCTGGGTAGGCGATTGCAGCGCGGAGATATCCAGCACGGCCATGACGTTGCCTTGTGGGTCGGCGATGGGGGCGGCAGTACAGGTAAGCGAAATATGCGAGGCGTCGAAGTGCTCCTGGCGGTGGCAGATAATCGCCTGGCGATCATGCAGGCAGGTGCCTACGGCACAGGTGCCCGCAAAGCGTTCGTCCCAGTCAGCACCGAGATAAAGGCCTGCTTTGCGCAGTTGCTGGTCTTGGTTGGGATCGCCACGAAACTCAACGGTTATCCCGCGGTGGTCGGTGAGCAGTAGCACGTAGCCGAGTTGCGCAATTTGCTGATAAAGCTGGTCAACCCCGGCTCTTGCCACATGCAGGAGTTCATCCACGGATTCCCGGTGCTCAATCAGGATTTGCTGGGGCACTACCCGGGCTGGGCGTGGCTGGGTGGGATCGAGCTGGTACTCGTTTAGGCAGCGCAGCCAGGAACGCCGAATGGTTTGCTGGGCCGGTAGCTGCGGAACTTCCAGGCCTTCGCCGAGCTGGAAAATATGCTCAATATGCTGGCGCTGGACGGATTGCAGCCGTGCAGGCAGAGGCGATTGAGTAGGCATGGCGTAGTTCACCGTAGGGATTGTTATTGTCCTTCCAGCCTATGCGCTCTGGCGTGGGTGTCAACGCAGTGCTATTACGCCGTTAGTCGTGCGTTACACCTGTAACACCTAGCTGTAAACAGTGTGACAGGTGTCCACCTCCTCACTACGTCTTATCGCCGCTTCGTTTTATTAAATAACGTTATCTTTCAGTTGGTTGTAGTGGCTTTGTGTGTTTTGGCACGGCGGATGCTTGGAGTTGGGTGTCTCACAAGCAATTCAACAATAACAAACGATGGAGTTCTCGCTATGTCACAGACACCGACACAAACACATCAAACCGCCACGGCGACTGTCCAAGGGTGGCTGAGTGATTTTGATAAAGCGCTGCAAGCCCAGGATATTCAGCGTGTTTTGTCGCTATTTAATGAGGAGTGCTACTGGCGCGACTTTGTAACCTTTACCTGGAATTTAAAAACCTGTGAGGGAAAAGATGCTATTCAGGCCTTGCTCAATGCCACCCTGGAGAACACACGTCCTTCGAACTGGCAGCTAGAAGGCGAAGCTACCCAAAACGGCGATATCAGTGAGGCGTGGTTTACCTTTGAGACCGCGGTCGCCAGCGGCAAAGGTTACCTGCGTCTAAAAGACGGCAAATGCTGGACGCTACTAACCACTATGCAGTCGCTTCATGACTACCCCGAACCGCGTAACCACAACCGCCCAAAAGGAGCTGAGCACGGGGCCAATAAACAGCGTGAAACCTGGTTAGAGTCACGGGAGCGCGAAGAGGCAGAGCTTGGCTATACCCAACAGCCTTACTGCGTAATCATCGGCGGAGGCCAAGGTGGGATTGGCCTTGGGGCGCGGCTGAAGCAGATGGGCGTGCCGACTATCATCATAGAGCGCAACGAGCGCGCTGGGGACTCCTGGCGCAAGCGCTATAAATCCCTCTGCCTGCACGACCCGGTTTGGTACGACCACCTTCCCTATATTCCTTTCCCAGAAAACTGGCCGGTGTTTGCGCCTAAAGACAAGGTGGGCGATTGGCTGGAAATGTACACAAAGGTGATGGAGCTCAATTATTGGACCTCCACTGAGTGTCAGAATGCACACTATGACGAAGCCGCAGGCGAGTGGGTGGTTAACGTTAAGCGCAATGGCGAAGAGATCACGTTACGCCCGAAGCAGCTGGTGATGGCCACCGGGATGTCGGGTATGCCCAATGTGCCGACATTTCCCGGCGCAGAGAGCTTCGCAGGCGAGCAGCAGCACTCCAGCCAACACCCTGGGCCAGATGCTTATGCGGGTAAGAAGTGCGTGATTGTGGGCTCGAATAACTCTGCTCACGATATTGCCGCGGCACTTTGGGAGCACGATGCCGATGTGACCATGCTGCAGCGTTCATCCACCCATATTGTGAAGTCGGACTCTTTGATGGAGGAAGTGCTGGGGCCGCTCTACTCCGAAGAGGCGGTGGCCAATGGCTTAACCCACGACAAGGCTGATCTGATTTTTGCCTCGATCCCCTACAAGGTGCTTCCGAATTTTCAGCGCCCGGCGTTTGAGGCAATCAAACAGCGCGACGCCGAGTTTTATCAGAAGCTGGAAGACGCGGGCTTTCTGCTCGATTTCGGTGACGATGACTCCGGGCTGTTCTTGAAGTACCTGCGCCGGGGCTCAGGTTATTACATCGACGTAGGCGCCTGCGACTTGGTGGCTAACGGCGATATCAAGTTGCGAAGCGGTGTGGGCATTGAGCGCATTAACCCCCACTCCATCACACTTACCGATGGCAGTGAGCTAGAGGCAGATTTGATCGTCTACGCCACCGGTTATGGCTCCATGAATGGCTGGGCGGCGCGGCTTATCTCTCAGGAAGTGGCGGATAAAGTCGGCAAGTGCTGGGGCCTGGGCTCTGACACCACCAAAGACCCCGGCCCTTGGGAGGGCGAGCTGCGTAATATGTGGAAACCCACCCAGCAAGAGGCGCTGTGGTTCCACGGCGGCAACCTGCACCAGTCGCGGCACTACTCACACTATTTAGCGCTGCAGTTAAAGGCACGCATGGAGGGACTGGAAACGTCTGTCTATGGGCTGCAGCCGGTTCATCATACGTCTTAACAGGAAGGGTAACCCATGAGTCAGTCAAGCATGCAGGCAGCGGTTTGGTACGCAGCAAAAGATTTACGCGTTGAGCAAGTTTCGGTTCCCACTATCAGCGGCCCCCATGAAGTGAAAGTGAAAGTGGCTGCCTGTGGTATTTGCGGCAGTGACTTACACGAGTATGCTGCCGGGCCGATTTTTATTCCGGTGGGCAAGCCGCACCCCATTAGCGGCGAACAGGCGCCGATCATTATGGGCCATGAGTTCGCTGGGGAAGTGGTAGAGGTCGGCGAGAAAGTCACGCGGGTGAAGGTAGGCGACCGCGTGGCGATTGAGCCGATCCTTTCCCCCAACAAGGATGGCGCTTATCAGATGGAGCGCTACAACCTCACGCCCTTGCTGGGCTTTCACGGCCTTTCGGGCGGTGGCGGCGGCTTTTCCGAGTTCACCGTGATGGGGGAACACATGGTGCACAAGCTGCCGGATGACCTCAGCTTCGAGCAGGGTGCACTGGTAGAGCCCGCGGCGGTAGCGCTGCATGCGGTGCGCCAAAGCTGCCTGAAAGCCGGGGATAGCGCGGTAGTTTTTGGCGCGGGGCCAATTGGCTTGATGACCATTGAAGCGCTAAAAGCCGCAGGCGCTGCTCAAATATATGCCGTTGAGGTCGCGCCTTCACGGAAAGCCAAAGCCGAAGCGTTAGGGGCCATTGTGGTTGACCCACAGCAGGAGGATGCGGTTACGAAGCTACAAGCCTTGAGTGGTGGCGGGGTAGACGTGGCGTTTGAAGTCACCGGCATTCCTGACGTGCTGAATCAGGCGTTGCACAGCACCCACGAAGGGGGCGAAGTGGTGGTGGTGAGTATCTGGGAAGGAGAGGCCAGCTTCCAGCCTAACGACCTAGTCATCAAAGAGCGCACCATGAAGGGCATTATTGCCTATCGCCATGTTTACCCAGCGGTAATGGCACTGATGCAGCGGGGCTACTTCCGCGCCGAGGACATGGTGACCCAGCGCATTCCACTGGCGGATATCGTGGAGGAGGGCTTTGAGGCACTGCTAAACGACAAAGCTCAAGTGAAAATCATCGTGACACCCAACCACTAATCTGAGGATTCCGAAGCGTAAACAAACGCATATGATGCTTTGTGATGCAAAAAGACCTCAAAGCGCGCAATGCTGGTGCATTTTGTTTGCTGCAGTGCGTCGGAGGTTGATGCTAGTGAAGTGGTTTTTTATTAACTATTTGATTTTTAATGATATTTAAAAAAGTGGCACGCAGATCGCAATGTATATGGCAAAGGATGAGTGAATAGAGAGGCGTAATTAACTATCTGGCTTCTTTTCCTTCTTCATCCACGTTGCTACCGGCTGGTAGCAACAAACCGAGTGAGCTGGCGTGCTCCACCTGGTCCCCTTCGGGGGACTTTTTTTTGTGCCCGGATTTTATGCCTGAGTTTATGCAAGAGTTTTATGCCAGAACTTTACGCATAGGAAAAACTATCAGGGTGCAGTTTCTTATAACAATATTTTACAAGCAATTTGGAAACAGTGTTCGTATACTATACTCTGTACAGGTAAGTTGGATAGCAAGTACCGCAATCCCCAAGCGCAAGGAACTGCGCGCTGCATAGAGGATGACCCTTATGAGTAATATGAAACTGATTTCTGCTGCTGTAATCACTGCCGGTTTCGCACTGGCAAGCCAGGCGGCTCTCGCTTATAACGCTGGCGATGTATTCGTTCGTGGTGGTGTTGCCCAAACGGATACGGGGTCAGGTAATGGCAATCTGAATGGTGATTCACTGAACGTGCAGAGCGCTCGCGGCTTCACCTTTGGTGCTGGTTATCTGTTTACTGATAAGGTTGGCGTTGAACTCAACAGCTCTGAGAAGTTCGAGCACGATCTGAACACCTCTGCCTTAGGCGATGTGGGTAGTGTTGATCGTCTACCTGTTAATCTACTCGTGAATTACTACCCGATGGGTGGCCTGGATTCACGTGTACAGCCTTACGTTGGTGCTGGCCTTAACTACACACGCTTCTCTGGTGAGCCGAGTGGTGTGAATGTTGATGAAAGCTACGGCGCGATCGGCCAAGTAGGGGTTGATCTGGCCGTGACTGATAATATTATGCTCAACGGTTACGCAAGCTACGCTGACGTGAACGCAGATATCAACGTCGGTGGTGAAGTTGACATCGAACCCGTCACCATTGGCGGTGGTGTTACTTACCGCTTCTAAGTTTTACTAGACATTAGCTTTACTGGATTTTAGCTTTGCCTGGGTTTTAGTTTTGCTAAGTCTTCTGAAATATCACTACGCCCGGCCTTGAGCCGGGCGTAGTGCGTTGTAGAGTGCCGATTAGCAAGACGTTACAGAGGGCTTATGGCGTTAAGTTATCAAAGCCGCTCTCTGTCACTGCTACGTTATCTTCGATACGAATACCGCCACAGGATGAGAGTTGGTCGACCAACGGCCAGTTAATGGGCAGTGAGGTGTTGCGCAGCGGGTCGAGCAGCATGGCGATAAAATAGAGCCCGGGTTCAATGGTAACGACCATGCCAGGGCGCAGCGTGCGCGTCAGCCGTAGCGCTGGGTGCTGCTCTGGCGCAGGGGCGGGCGTGCCATCCGGGTGGCGTAATCCGGCCACATCATGCACTTGAAGGCCCAGCGAGTGGCCCAGTCCATGAGGGCAGAATACCCGCGTAACGCCCTCGGCAACCGCTTGTTCTACGGTGCCTTTAAACAGATCATTAGCCACCAATATTTCACCCAGGTGGTGATGCATCTGCTCGTGCAGTGCTAAAAAGTTAATGCCTGGGGCTACGCCTTTGACTAACTCATCTTTCAGCCCATGCATGGCGGTGACCAGTTCGCCAAACGCGACGGGGGCATCGGGGCCAGCGTATGTGCGGGTAATATCGGCGCAGTAACCCCGAAAGCGGCGACCCGCATCCACTAGCAGGCTATAGCGCTGTTTAGGCGCGTTAAGGTCGTAGTGTTGATAATGCAGCACGCCAGCATGCTCATTTAAACCAATAATATTTTGGTAGGGCACGTTTGACTCGCGCTGGCGACTCGCTGCTAAGTACGCCAGCTGAATATCCAGCTCACCGGCGGCGCCGATAAAGGCGGCCTGGGATGCCTGATGGCCCGCTATCGCTAAACGGTTGGCTTCACGGATACAGGCGATCTCATAGGGCGTCTTAAACAGCCGTAATTCATCAAGGGCATACACTATGCGCTCAGGGTGATGCTCAGCTTTTAGCGCCTGCTGGGTGCTGATGGGAAGACGCTCGATATCGCCAATAACGGCGGCATTTCCCGAAAGCGGTGGGGAGATTTTCTCGCTGCATAAGTGGATATCAAACGCCTCTACCCAGGGCTCATCGGGTAGCTGAGTGGGCTGGTGCCAAAAGTCGGCGGGCGCATACAAGTAGAGCTGGGGGCGCTTTCCTGGCTGAATAATCAGCCAGCTATGCTGCACATCGGCTAAACCCACCCAGTGCATGAAGTGCCCGTACGCCTGAAAAGGAGGGGCGTGGTCATCTGCAAAATGGTCGTTGGCATGGCCACTGTAAATTGCCAGGTTATCGAGCCCGTGGTCGGTCAAAATATCCGAATAAGCGCGCTGTAGGTGCGCTATATGCTCGCGTTGCAGGTTAAATAGGGTGGTTGACATACAAAGCTGTGCCCTCTCTTAAGTAAGCTTTCTCAAATGGGGTCATACACGGGGCGGCGCAAGTTCGCTCCACAGGCTATCCAGCTCCGCGTGGCGATGATTTTGATGACGGTATAGCCGTAGCTCCATAGGCACATCCCAGCGACTATCGCCTGCTCTTACCAGCGTGCCTTGAGCAAGCTCTGCCGCGACGTTGCGTTCTGGCAGCCAACTCATGCCGTAGCCAAGTAGCACCAGCTCTTTAATACCCGCCGCGTAGAGATTTTCACTCTGTGCAGTTAAATAGGTGGTTTGGGGGAGCCTGGCTAGGTGTGCTTTAACCGCAGACCCCAACAACCCACGCTTGGGGTAGGCAAGCCAAGGCAGCGGTTGATGGCGCGAGCCAGGCAGCAGTGCGTTCGGTTCTCCCTCTGGGTTTAACCCAGTCACTGGAATCAGTCGTTCATGCCCAATCACACGATAATTGCAGGCGCTGGTGTCGATCTCCAGGTCGCAGCGCCCAATTGGCCAGTAACAGATAGCCAGGTCGCACTCGGCACGCGCTAAGGCTTGAAAGTAGTCATTGGCCACCCAGCCGGTCGCCCGCAAATACGGCTGTACGCGATCTTGCCACCCCGTAGACGCCAACCATTCCGGTAAAAAATGCGGCAATAGGCTCTGCGGTGCTGCGACCATAATGCGCCGCTGCTGGCCAGCGTTAATTTCGCGCACCCGGTCACGGGTCAGCCGCACCCGGTCGGTCACCTGTTCGCACAGGGTCAAAAACTCCTCCCCGGCCGGGGTGAGTGAGAGCGGTAGCGTTTGACGATTAATCAGCGTTACGCCCATCTCCTCCTCAAGCAGTTTAATCCGCCGGGAGAAGGTGGGTTGCGTAACGTTTTGATCATCTGCTGCGCGTGAGAAGTGCCGCGTTCTGGCCAGGGCGATAAAATCTTCTAGCCAGCGAATTTCCATGCTCTACCTCTCAGCGCCTGGGGTCGCTGTATAGAATACGACGCCCGCTTCATAGGCGTCCCTCCTCAACAGCGTGGCACGCCACTCGGGTTCCGTCATCCTGTGTTTGCAGCAAGGGGATCTCTTGCTTACAGCGCGCATTGGCATGGGGGCAGCGGCCATGAAACACGCAGCCGCTAGGCAGGTTAACTGGGGTCGGCACTTCGCCGGTGAGACGAATATGCTGGGGCCGGTCATCCTTCAAGCGTGGAATGGCCGAGAGCAGCGCCTGGGTATAGGGGTGGCGCGGCTTATCGAACAGTGTCGCGGTGGTGGCAACTTCACACACCGTGCCTAAGTACATCACCGCCACGCGGGTGCCAAAGTGCTCCACGACGGCTAGGTCGTGAGTAATGAACAGGTAGGTCAGATTGCGCTCTTGCTGGGCTTCCATCAGCAGGTTGAGCACCTGGGCTTGAATCGAGACGTCCAGTGCGGAGATAGGCTCGTCGGCAACGATGAACTCAGGGTCAACGGCCAGGGCGCGGGCAATGGCAATACGCTGCCGCTGGCCGCCGGAGAACTCGTGGCCAAAGCGTTTGCCCCAGTCCGGGTCGATGCCCACTGAGCGCATCACTTCCTCTACCTTGTCGAGAATTTGCGGCCGCTTCCAATCAGGGTGGTGCAGGCGTAGCGGTTCTTCCAGGGTTTGCTGAATAGTCATGCGCGGGTTGAGCGACGCATAAGGGTTCTGGAAGATCATCTGCATCCGCTTGCGATAGGGCAGCAGTTGGCGCGAGCTTAAGTTATCGATGCGGTTGCCGTCGTAGCGAATCTCACCCTCTGTTGGGGTCAGCAGCCCCATGACGGTACGCGCCACGGTGGACTTACCGCAGCCCGACTCACCGACCACGCACAGCGCTTCACCGCGTTTGATATCCAGATTCACACCATTAATGGCGTGAACGTGCTCTTGGTGGCGAACCAGCTTACCGCCCTTAAAGCGCAGCTGATCGAGAAAATCCCCAGAGAGCGAGAAGCGCTTTTTTAGATCGCGAATCTGCAGTAGCGAATCAGCGCTCTGTTCGTTCTGACGTGGAGTAGGATTATGGCTGTCCGTTATAGCCTCAGCGTGCGCACTCATGAGGTTTCCTCTTTCAAACGGCGATCTTCGAGCATTTCAGCGACCATATGACACGCCACACGGCAATTGCCGGATTCGACAAATTCAGGCACCTGCTGGGTGCAGGCGGGGCGGGGCTGGCCATCGGCACGATTGATAAAATCGCAGCGCGGATGAAACGCGCAGCCGCTGGGCAGGTTAGAGAGTGACGGCATGCTGCCGCGAATCTGATTGAGCTTTTCACCCGGCGTTGCCATCTGAGGCAGGGCGTTGATTAACCCCTGGGTGTAAGGGTGCTGCGGGTCGTTGATAATCTCCCGTGTTGGCCCTTGCTCAATGACTCGGCCAGCGTACATGACCAGCATGCGCTGGGTGACCTGGCTGACCACGCCCAGGTCGTGGGTGATCAGAATAAGCCCCACATTGTGCTGCTCGCAGAGATCAAGTAGCAGCGCCATGATCTCGGCTTGAATGGTCACATCAAGTGCCGTGGTGGGCTCGTCGGCAATGATAATGTCCGGGTCGAGGAGCAGCGCAATGGCAATAATAATCCGCTGACGCATACCGCCTGAAAGCTCGTGAGGGTACTGATCCAGGCGCGTTTCCGGCGAAGGGATTTGCACCTGTTGGAGTTTGTCCAGGGCGATCGCACGGGCTTCTTTGGAAGAGATGCGCCGGTGGGCTTTTAAGCACTCGACCATCTGCTCGCCAATGGAGAGCACCGGATTAAGCGTCATCATTGGGTCTTGGAAGATCATCGAAACGCGGTTGCCGCGTACTTTACGCAGGCCACGCTCAGACATGCGGTTAAGCACCTGACCGTCAAACGTCACCGTACCGCCGGCGATAAAGCCCGGTTTGGCGATCAAGTTGAGCAGCGAAAACGCGGCAACCGATTTGCCTGCGCCGGACTCACCGACAATACCCAGGCGCTCACCGCGCTCAAGGCTGAAACAGATATCGCGCAGGGCGTGCACTTCACCCTGGCGCAGCGCAAAGCGTACATCGAGGTTGTTGACTTCAAGTAGTGCCATGGTGTCCTCAGCCTTTGTAGAGTCGTGGGTTCATGACATCACGCAGCCAATCGCCGAGTAGATTGATCGACAGCACCAGTACCACCAGAACTGCACCCGGGATCAAGGTGATCCACCAGGAGCCGGACTGGATGTAGTCAAAGCCCGATTTGATCAGTGAGCCAAGCGAGGGGTGGGTCTCTGGCATCCCCAGTCCCAGAAACGAAAGCGCCGCTTCAGAGATAATCGCGTTGGCAATCTGCACGGTAGAGATAACGAATATCGGTGACATGGTGTTGGGCAGCACGTGGCGGAACATAATCCGTTTGCTGCGTAGGCCCATCACGCGGGCGGCATCAACGTACTCTTTGTTTTTCTCTGCCAACACTGAGGCGCGCACGGTACGGGCATACTGGGGCCATTCGGCCAGGCCGATAATCAGGATCAGCATCATCACCGCGTACTGGCTATAGAAGGCGCTACCCATGGTCGCTTTGACCAAAGCGCCCACCACGATAGCGACCATAAGTGTCGAGAATGACAGCTGAATGTCTGCCAGGCGCATCAAAATCGTATCGACACGACCGCCCAGGTAGCCCGCCATTAGGCCGAAGGTGACCCCTAGCAGCGCCTGCAAAATAACCGCACCGAAACCAATCAGCAGCGATACGCGGGTGCCATATAGCACAATCGACCATAAGTCGCGCCCCTGGGCATCGGTACCTAGCGCGTAACGCTCATCTGCACCGTCAATCCAGAAGGGCGGCAGTTCAGATGACATAATGTCTATCTGGGATAGGTCGTAAGGGTTCGTGGGCGCCAGCAGCGGTGAGGCAAAGGCGGCGATAACCATGCAGATAAACATAGCCAGGCAGAGCTGGGCGGTGCGGTCACGCTTGAAGCTGTACCATATATAGGAGTCGCGCAGGCGTTCCCAGCGGCTGGGTGAGGCGCTCGCTGGGGAGGAATTGTTGGTGGTGCTCATGCGGGCTTCCCAGTCAGTTTAACGGTGGGGTTCACCATGCCGTAGATGAGATCCACGATGGTGTTAGTGACGACAAAGATCACGCCGACGATCATCAGGTAGGTCACAATCAGCGGTATATCGGCGCGGTTGATCGCATCCAAAAACATCAAACCCATGCCGGGCCATTGGAAAACGGTCTCGGTCAAAATGGTGTAGGCCACCATGGTGCCGATCTGTACGCCGCCCACGGTAATCACTGGTAGCATGGTGTTTTTAAGGGCGTGAACGAAATAGACCCGGCGCATAGAGATGCCTTTTGCGCGGGCATACTTGACGTACTCCGACTGCAGGACTTCCATCATTTCGGCGCGAATCAGACGGATAAACAGCGGTAGCATAATGGAGGCCAGTGAAACCGCCGGTAGCACTAGATGCTGTAAACCGTTCCAAGTTGCCAGGTTGGTGTCCCAGTTGCCCACCACGTTAACGAGATCATAACCACGGCCGAAGGAGGGCATATTGCCTTCGGTGGAGAAGAAGTCATTCAGCCATGCGCCCCAGCCGGTACTTTCGGGGAACAGTGTGACGGTGACGCCGATGGCGAAGATTTGAATCAGTACGATCGCGGTCAAGAACACTGGAATCGAGATACCGATAATCGATATACCCATAAACAGGCGTGAAATCGGTGAGCGCGGTTTGATGGCGCTATATACCCCAATGGGTACCGAAAGCAGCACAATAATCAGCGTCGCGGCAAATACCAGCTCCAGGGTGGCGGGTAAGTGGCGAGCAATTACTTCTAACGCCGGTTCGCGATAAAAGTACGAGTAGCCAAAATCGCCTTGAACGGCGTTTTTAGCAAAACGAGCGTACTGCACCAGGAAGGGGTCATTGAGGCCAAAGCGCTCGCGAATCTCTTCACGCTCGCTCTCCGGCACTGACTGGCCAACCATCTGCTGTATGGGGTCACCCAGGTTATCCTGAATGGCGAAGGCCAGCACGCTGATGACAAACATCACCAAAATCGCGTGCATCAGCCGCTTGATTAAAAAGGCAATCATGGCGTACGCCACCTATATGAGGGGTTCATCAAAGGGAGTAGGGGCATGTTATGCAGAGTTCTCACAGACGCGAACTGCCAGCTAAAAGGCTTCGCCCCCTAAACGCTTAGGGAGCGAAGCATCCTTGCGGTTTACTTGTTGGCTGTTAACGCTGTAGTGACTCTTTTCTAGGCATTTAATCAATCAGCGCTGTGAGCGCTTAATCGTCGCTGCGATTAATGACCAAGTCACCCAGGTAGGGGAAGTCAAGGGCGTTGACTACAGGCTCAATCTCAACCCCTTCAGCGGCCGCGTAAGCAAGGTTCTGCCAGTGCAGTGTGATATAGCCGACGTCTTCATAGAGCATGGCTTCGGCTTCGCGCAGCATTTCGTTGCGTTTTTCCAAATCGGTTTCACTATCGGCTTCGGTGACGAGTGCGTCGATCTCTTCGTTGCAGTAGCCACCGTAGTTGTATTGGCCAGCACCGGTCTCTTCATCGAAGCAGAAGGTTAGATACTGGAAGAAGTTAGCGGTATCTTCGGTATCCGCGTGCCAGCCGATCATCGCCATATCCGATTGGCGGGTATCGTACTCAGGCCAGTACTGCGCCAGGGGCATGGTACGCAGGTCAACGTCAATATTGATTTGTGCCAGCATATTGGCGACCGCTTGGGCGATCTGGGCATCGTTTACGTAGCGATTGTTGGGGGCAATCATTTCAACGCTGAAGCCGTCTGCGTAGCCCGCTTCGGCCATTAGCTCTTTGGCGCGTTCAATATCGTAGCGTGGCGTTAAGTCTGGGTTGTGACCGGAGTAACCTTTGGGTGATATCTGTCCGGCGGGCGTCGCGAAGCCGCGCATTAAGCGGTCGGCAATGCCTTCCTGGTTAATAGCCAGATCAACCGCTTGGCGAACGCGGGCATCCTGGAAGGCTTCAACGCGGTCTTCGTTCATTTGGAAGCCAATGATACGCGTACCGTCAACCTCAACCAGATTAACGCCGTCGGCCTCGCGTACGCGATCCAAATCGTTGGGAGGCACGGCATCAATAAAGTCGACACCGCCAGAGAGCAGGGCGGCAACCCGTGAGGCGTTCTCAGCGATGGGTGTCAGCACGATATTAGAGACATTGCCTTCGCTTTCGGTATCCCAGTAGTCTTCGAAGCGCTCAAAATCTACCCGTACACCCTGACGGCGGTCAGTCACCATGAACGGACCAGTACCGGAAACATTGCGCGAAGCAAAGGAGTTGCCAGCTTTAACGATCTCACCTTTGTCGTTGCCGCCCTCGGTTTCACCGCTATAGAACTCGCTATCCATCGGGAAGATGTAGGTAGCCAGGTTGAGTAGCAGCGGGTAAGGTTCGGTGGTGACAATTTCAACGGTGTAGTCATCAACGGCTTCGGCGCTGGCAACCGGCTCAAAAATAGCGCGATAGTCAGGGCTCTCTTTCAGACGCTCAATGGTCCATACCACGTCTTTGGCGGTGAATTCGTTACCTGAGTGGAAGGTAACGCCTTCACGCAAGGTCATGCGCATGGTGGTTTCGTCGACCTGCTCCCACTCGGTGGCTAAGCGCGGCTCAAACTCAAAATCTTTTGTCCAGCGCACCAGCGGATCAAATGCCATATGAGAAAAGCGCAAGACGCCGCCAGAAAGCTGCTCGTGGATATCGAGGGTTTCAGGGTCGGCGGAGTAGCCAATACGCAGCGTTTCAGCACTTGCGGTCATCGGTAGTAACGTCGTACCCGCAACCACTGCACCAATAACGGAAGCCAGTAAGGTTTTCTTGAGCGTCATCATCGTTCCCTTAAATCATTGTTTATTTTTCGTTTTACCGCCGTTTTCTTGGCTAGAAGCACCCTTCCCGCCAGGAAAGCGTCAGCAAAACAGACACGGTCAGTTGTTAAGCCTATTTACAACACAAGCGCACAACCTAGGCTTACAACATAGAGAGTGCCTATCGCGTCATACAATCGAAATAATGACAGGCATCATTCGTCTACTGAATGATGGGGCTAATAGCGGCATGCTGAAGGCTTGTTTTAAGACGAAAGTAGTAAGCGAAAAGCGACACATAATAGGGCGGAAAATCTTATGTGGAAAAAAATTGGGATAGCGTTGATGGGGGGTTGGCTACCTATCACTGGTTTTGCCACTGAGCCTGTGGGGCAAAGTCCTCCTCAAGGTGGCTCTGAGCGCGCGGCGCCTGAAATAGCAGGGTCGTTGGATGATGAGTTGCGGGAGTGGTTTATTTTACACCATGGTAATGACTCAAATGCCTCATTCGTAGAGCTAGGCGACGATATCAATATTGATATCGCTGGCTCTGTTGACGATGAGAAGTGGGACGGCGAGGAGGCGCTCTCTATTAGCCTGACCGTGAACGAAGGGCAGTTGATCAATGCAGTGGTTATTTATTCCATTGGGGCTTCTATTGCCCCGCCGCTGTTCACCTCTGAAGGGGGGGAAGTAGTAGTAACACTGACTCACTATGACCGTACCAGCCAAACGGTTCGCGTAGCTGGGAAAATTGAGGGGGCGCTGGGACTGCAAGTCGAGCTAGGTGAACCGCCAAGCCAGGAAGAGGGCATTGAGATCGACGTGGTGTTCGATGTAGAGGCGCAAAAAGTAGAGTTCTAATGCCTAGGTCGACGTTTGCCGACCTGGTGACAAGACCTCAGTGGCTATCCATGTCCATCAAAAGCGCTTAACCGAACTGCTGGTGCAGCCAGGCATTAATAGTGTCAGATTCGTACATCCACTCTTCACGCCCATCGTCGTGGGTGATTCTCAAGCAGGGCACTTTGACTTTGCCACCCCCTTCCAAGAGCGCCTGCTTATGGGCAGGATCAAGTTGAGCATCACGTACCTCAATGTTTAAACCCAGCCGCGCTATCTCTTTGCGCACCTTGATGCAGAAAGGGCAGGTGCGAAATTGGTACAGCGCAAGGTTCTGGCACGCTTGATCCACCTTGGCTTGCTCTTCAGGCGTACGCTCTACTGACTTAGGCGTGGAAAGCTTCTCGGAAATCAGCATGACCGGGGCGAGCACCAAGCGAAGACCACGAAAGAAATAGCGAATTAAAATGCGCATCGAAAAAGGCTCCTGTGCTGAGATGTTGGCTTACATCAGCGTGACAAATGGGAAGAAAGGGATCGTCATCATTAGTAAACAGTGGCCGCATCCTGCAACAACTAAAGGGATTTGTCACTTGAGTGGTGCTTTGTCAGCGTTTATGGCGATGAATAGATGAGCAAATAGCCTCAACATGCTAGGCTGCTTAGCTATTTTTTAAACCGGTTTTTAAACCGGTGGCTATTTTTACGCCATTTTTTGGCTTTTAGTAAATTGGTTTACGGGCGATTAACGGGGCGAGAGCCATGCATCTGCATATTATGGGTATCTGCGGCACCTTTATGGGTAGCCTGGCACTGCTGGCGCGTGAAATGGGGCACCAGGTGAGTGGCTCCGATCAGAATGTTTACCCACCCATGAGCACCCAGTTGGTTGATGCGGGCATCACCTTAATGGAGGGCTACCACGCCGAGCATCTGTCACCAGCGCCGGATCTTGTCGTGGTGGGCAATGCCTTGTCACGGGGCAATGAAGAGGTTGAAGCGTTACTCAATAGCGGCCTGCCGTATACCTCGGGGGCGCAGTGGTTGGCGGAGCACGTGCTGCCCGGCCGACGCGTCATTGCCGTGGCAGGTACCCATGGTAAAACCACCACCGCCAGCGTATTAGCCTGGCTTTTAGAGAGTGCCGGCTTAGCGCCGGGGTTTTTAATCGGTGGCGTGCCACGTAATTTTGGCGTATCGGCGCGTTTGGGTGATCCGCAGGCGCCGTTCGTGGTGGAAGCTGATGAGTACGACACGGCTTTCTTCGATAAGCGTTCCAAGTTTGTTCATTATCGTCCGCATATCGCCATCCTCAACAATCTTGAGTTTGACCACGCCGATATCTTCCCCGACTTGGCAGCCATCGAGCGCCAGTTCCATCACCTGGTGCGCACCGTGCCTAGTCGTGGCCACTTATTAGTTGCTGATGAGCAGCCTGCCCTTGAACGTGTGCTGAGCCAGGGCACCTGGACGCCGGTAGCGCATTTTGGCGATCAGGCCGCGAGCGAATGGCAGCTTAAACTAGAGCGCGCCGACGCCAGTCGCTTCCAGGTGATTTATAGCGGTGGCGAGCCCGGCCTGGATGAAGACGGAGTCGTTGAGTGGGCGCTTACCGGCGAGCACAACGCACGCAATGCGCTGGCAGCGCTGGCAGCGGCGCATTTGTGTGGGGTTGATCTAGCCCGTGGCTGTGCGGCGCTGGCGCGTTTTGAAACGCCCAGGAGGCGTCAGGAAGTGCGTGGTGAAATCAATGGCATTCAGGTAATCGATGATTTCGCTCACCATCCCACGGCGATAGCCGCGACGCTCAAAGGGCTACGAGCGGCAACCACTAAAGGGCGTCTGCTGGCGGTCATTGAGCCGCGCTCCAACACCATGCGCTTAGGCGCGCTGCGCGAGCGGTTAATTGAGAGCGTGGCTGACGCTGATGGCGTGTTTTGGTTCCAGCCTGCCGGGCTTGACTGGTCGATGGACGAGCTGGTTGCCACGCAAGGGGAGCACGCTCAGCTGTTTAGCGATATTGATACGCTGGTGGCGGCAGTGGTCACTCAAGCGTCACCGTTGGATCGCATTGTGGTGATGTCCAACGGTGGCTTTGAAGGGGTGCATGAACGCTTGCTCGCCGCATTAGCCGCAGCCAAGGAGGGGAAAGCGTGACAGATAGAGCCGACGCATCGTTCAAAAAGCCAATTACCGTGGCACTCACCGGCGCATCGGGAGCTCAATACGGGTTACGCCTGATCGATGTATTAGTCGCCGCAGGTCATGAAGTGTGGGTCATGATTTCGAAAGCTGCGCACTTGGTCATCGCCACGGAAACAGATATTGAACTGCCCGCACAGCCCCAGCGTTTAGCCGAGGCGCTGAGTGAGCGCAGTGGGGCACAGCTTGGTCAGATCCGCTGCTTTGGCCGCGAAGACTGGATGGCGCCGGTGGCATCAGGCTCTGGCGCGCCCTCCGCCATGGTGGTGTGCCCGTGCTCTACCGGCACGCTTTCTGCCGTCGCAACGGGGGCTAGCAATAACCTGATTGAGCGGGCGGCGGACGTGGCGATTAAAGAGCGCCGAACGCTGGTGCTGGTGCCGCGGGAAAGCCCATTTTCACCGATTCACTTGGAGCACATGTTGGCATTGAGTCGCTTGGGAGTGGTCATTTTGCCGGCGGCTCCTGGGTTTTATCACTGCCCGCAAAGCATTGATGATCTGGTTGATTTTATTGTCGCGCGTATTCTCAACCAGTTGGGAATCGAGCATTCGCTGGTGCCTCGCTGGGGAGAGGTCGGAGATAAGGATGAGTGATCTATGATGTCGTGGGCCACGCTGTCGGTTTTTGTGCCAACGTTTCTGTTTGTCTCGCTAACCCCAGGTATGTGCATGACCCTCGCCATGGTGCTGGGCATGACCCAAGGCGTCAAACGCACGCTGTGGATGATGGTGGGCGAGTTGCTGGGCGTTGGCTTAGTGGCTGCCGCCGCAGGCGCGGGGGTAGCTGCGTTGATGCTGCGTCAGCCAGAGCTGTTTGTGCTGTTTAAGTGGGTGGGCGGCGCTTACCTGGGTTATTTGGGTATTATGATGTGGCGTTCCCGTGGGCGCATGGCGATTCCCAGCGAGCTGGATGCGGGTCCACCCGCTAGCCCCCTGCAGTTAGCCATGCAAGGGTTTGTTACCGCGGTGGCAAACCCGAAAGGGTGGGCATTTTTTATGGTGCTGCTGCCGCCTTTTTTGGATAGTAGTCGCCCACTGCCGGGGCAGCTCAGCCTGCTGATAGCGGTCATTTTGACCATTGAGTTTGTCAGCATGCTGGTCTATGCCACCGGCGGCAAAACGCTACGCAATGTGCTCGGTAAAAGCGGCAATGTCCGGCTCCTGAATCGCATCGCCGGAACACTGATGATTGGGGTAGGCCTGTGGCTTGCCTTGGGGTAAAGCGGTGTCGATTTAAAGCTAAACCGGTGGGAATAAGCCGACGCGAGCGCTGATAAGCACTAGCGATGCCAGGCTGAGCAGAAGCCACGGGCAGGGGCGCATCGACGGGCGCGACTGCTGCTGCCAATGAAGTAGCGTGAGTGCGCAAACGACCAAGCCGAGTAGCGCGCCTCCCACCAGATCACTGAACCAGTGCACGCCCACCACCAGTCTTGATAGCGCCATGGGCAGCGCAAGCGCTAGTGCTATCCAGTACACCCAAAAGCGTTTTTGACGGGGTATCTCGGCCGCAACGAACGCCGCTGTAAGGCCAACGAGCACCACGGCGGTGGAAGTGTGGGCGCTGGGGTAGGAGAACGAGCCCATTAAGTAGTCCGGTGTCTCTGGGCGAGCACGACCAAACAGCCCTTTGCCTACTGTGTTTAGCAAGGCGACGCTGGCAAAGGCGCCACTCCAGTGCAGTAAAGCCTCCCATCTCTTGCTCACCAGCATCCATGCTGCCCAAGGCAGTGTTAAAGCGATAATGCCTAGGGTGTCGCCAATGCGTGCAAAAACATTCCCCGCTCGGTACAAAACATCGCTTTGCAGCCAGGAGAACAGTTGCTGAATGAACAGATCAATCTCAAGCGGTTCATGGTGGGCGATGACCAGCAGTGTCCAGCCAGACAGACTGCCTAGCGCTATGACCAGTAACAGTAGTGAAGCCAAGGGGACATCGCCGGTTTGACTCATGGCCAGCCATGGCCTGCGTAGTAGCGGCATACGGCGAACGCTGACAGCAATAGCCCGGTAAAGTCGCCCATGCCGTGTCGCTTGATGCCGACCCCAGGAGAAAATCACCGCTAGCACGACAATGATCGCTGCGAGGATAAGCAGCGCAGCCTCTATGCCTGGCGGTAGATTCAAATGGTGCTGCCAGGTACGCCCCAACAAATAGCCGGGCAGTATATAGGCAGGCGCCCACAGTGCTGCAGAAGTGACGTTAGCCCAAATAAAGGTGCGTGGTGGCATACGCATCATGCCTGCTACCAAGGGAATAATCGGTCGCACTGGACCGACAAAGCGGCCGATAAACACTGACCAAATGCCATAGCGCTCAAAGAACCGTGCCCCGCGGCCCAACCATTCGGGATGCAGGGAAAGGGGCCATCTCTGAGTGACCTGCTCGTGATGTTTAAAGCCCAGCGAAAAACTGACGCCGTCGCCTAAAATAGCGCCTATGAAGGCAGCACCGATTAACCATGCCAAGCCAAGATCCTGATGTCCCGCCAGGGAGGCTGCGGTAGTGATTAACACCACGCCCGGCACCAGCAGCCCGATCAAGGCAAGTGATTCTACTAATGAAATCGCCAGCACCAGACAGACGATCAACGCAGGCGATGGCGTTAATGAGTGGAGCAGATCGGCTAGCGGCAAGGAGAGTACTCCAGCGTCAGATAAGAGACATTGAAAAGGCAGACTAGAGGTTGGCGAGGGCGGCGCCGCGGGTTTCCAGGCGCTTTACATAGTGTGCAAAGTGCTCGGTGCGACTGGGTAAGCAGGCGGCAATGCGCGCTTCCAGTTGACCGGTTTCTACCAGTACACGCTGTGAAAGAGCTCTTTGTAAACGCTCGCGTACCAACAGAGCGCCGCTTTCACTAGTGTCAGGTAGAACCAGCCAAAAAGTGGCGCTGTCCGCGCGCCCCAGCACATCATGATCGCGACAACGGCTATTCACTTCACCGCATAGCGCTCCCAGCAGCGCCGTTTGCGCACGATGGCCAAACTGCTCTGCTGCCATATCCAACTGCGGTAAATGCAGTACCAGCACTGCCAGTTGCTGATTGAGCATGGCAGCGCGCTGGAACTCGCTGTGTAAGCGCTCTTTTAGCGTGTCCATGTGGAAAGCTTCACAGTCGCTGTCGTTGGGGTCGGTAGCTCTTAAGAGTGCACGGCGACGAGCATGCTCCCAGCGGGGGAGGGCAAGTAACAGTGTTAAAGCAGCATAGCCCACGATAATCGCCGGTGGCGCAGAGGCGACCGAAGGAAGCAGCCACCACAATGGCCCAATGGCAATATTAATCAGCATTGCGGCCCATAGCGGTAGCAGTAAAAACGCGGCGGTAATCGGCAGGCCTAACCATAGAGGTGATACCTGCGGCTGAAAATAGAAAGCGCCGAGCACTACCGAGTAGGTACTGCAGAGTAAAATAATGCGCGGCAGGTAGCTTTTCACGCCCTGCCCTATATGCATTAGCAGGGCGGCCATTAGCAGCAGGGTCATAAAGGTGGGAATCAGCAGGTCGCGGTAGTCACCCATGGCATACAGCCATAGCGCGTAGCCCACCATCAACGCGATACTGGAAGTATAAGCCAGGGTCATTAATCGTTTGGGGAGGTGCTCGATCATACCGTCTCCCGCACCCGCTCAGCCGGAAGTTTGCTGATCTCAAACACCGAAAGCGTTGCCGGTTCGATATCGATTAATTCAAGGTGTTCACTGGTAATATTGTCGGGTAAGTCGGCGAGTAGTAGGCTGCGTCGTTGAGCGGCTTCTCTAGGTGAGCGGGCAAGAATGAGTGTCACCAGCGTTGTGCTGCTTAAGCGGTAAACGTTTTCAAAATCATAGGTTAATTCGCACAGCTTTTGCGCCATTGGCCACAGTTGGTGGCGTTTTACGTGCAGAATAAACAGTTCCGCATGAACGCCTTCACGCTCGCAGCGCGTTTGTTCACGGGCGATATCGCGCAGCAACTGCTCACCGGCCCAAAGGTTAAGGCCGGGAATCAGTCGCAGGCGTTGGCGAATGGAGCCGTTCATATCAATAAGCTGCTGTGCTCTGGATAAGGCCAGCAGACCAAGCACCAGCAGTGAACAAATCAGCAGCACAAGCGCTGACGCCTCCAATTGAGGTGCTACCATTACAGCGCTAATCAGTGCAGCGCTGAGGTTAAAAGCGGCGACCCCATTGTTTTGGGGCAGCATCAGCATTGCGGCCCACGCCCAGATTAAAATGCCGTGTCGTTCTGGAGCAGTGGCAATTAAACCCAATAGCAGTGCACCCGGTACAATTTGCCATGGCAATCCTCGCGAACGACGGTGGCTAAAATCAAGCATCAGTGCGGTGATGAGTAACCAGCCGACTGATAGCCACAGCACTAGGGCAGCAGCAGGGGGTGTAGCGGGTGTCCATAGTGCCAAAGCGACGGCAGCAGCTAAAAGATTGGCACGTAGCAGGCGGATTTTGTACTTGCTTTGCATGGTGACTTACTATTCGTCCTGAATGACCAGATGTATCTCATCAAGTAAAGTAATTGTAGGATAATAAATGTACGCGAGACATATTAGTGCCTTAATCGTCCCCAGTATAACGATGAAATGACGTAACATAAGCAAAACATGTAAAACGCGATACATGGTTAATTAAAAAATTAAAGTATCCTTCCGTACGGAGACACTATGAGCGCTTCAACACCGTTCCAAGACGAGGCCCATCAGCACTTAATTGCCGGGAATGTGCCCGCCTACATGCAGGCCTTGGGGCAAGCGGCGCGCCGTGCCGCCAGTGAACTGCGGCGGGCGGATACCGGGTTGAAAAACCGTGCGCTAATGGCTATGGCGCAGCGCTTGACCGAGGCGCGAGCCAAAATACTGGATGCCAACACCGAGGATTTACAGCGTGGCCGCGAGAACGGTTTGGAAAGCGCGCTGCTGGATCGCTTAGCTCTGAACGACGCGCGTATCGACGCCATGATTGAAGGGCTACAGCAGGTAGCGGGCTTGCCTGACCCGGTGGGCGAAATTGGCGATATGCGTTATCGGCCTAGCGGCATCCAAGTGGGCAAAATGCGCGTCCCGCTGGGCGTCATCGGAATTATTTACGAGTCGCGCCCAAATGTAACCCTGGAAGCCGCCAGCCTATGTTTGAAGTCGGGCAACGCCTGTATTTTGCGCGGCGGGTCGGAAGCCAGCCAGTCAAATGCCGCCATTAGCGCCTGTATCCAAACGGGGTTAGCTGATGTAGGCCTGCCAGCGGGTAGTGTGCAGGTAGTCGCCACCACTGATCGCGCGGCGGTGGGTGAAATGATTAGCATGCCGGAATATGTCGACGTGATTATCCCCCGCGGTGGAAAGTCGTTGATTGAGCGTATCAGCCGTGATGCCCGCGTACCGGTTATCAAACATCTCGACGGTGTTTGTCATGTGTATATCGATACCACCGCTGATCCCGCCAAAGCGCTAGCCATCGCCGTCAATGCGAAAACTCATCGCTACGGCACCTGTAACACCATGGAAACGTTGCTGGTTGATGCGCCGATTGCTGACCTGCTGCTGCCGGAACTGGCCCGCGCTTATGCCGAACATGAAGTTGAACTGCGTGGCTGCCAGCGTACGCAGGCATTGTTGCCACAGGCGGCAGCTGCTGAAGAAGCCGATTGGTATGCCGAGTATTTGGCCCCCGTGCTGGCAATCAAAGTGGTCGATGGTATCGATGAAGCGATTGCCCATATTGAACAGTACGGCTCTCACCACACTGATGCGATTGTCACCCAGGATTATTCACTCGCACGCCGCTTTATGGCGGAAGTCGACTCCAGTTCGGTGATTGTGAATGCCTCTACCCGGTTTGCCGATGGTTTTGAGTACGGGCTTGGCGCTGAGATCGGAATTTCAACCGATAAGCTTCACGCCCGTGGGCCTGTCGGTTTGGAAGGGCTAACCACTCAGAAATACGTCGTATTTGGCGATGGCCAGGTGCGTGAATAGGGTGGTGGCATGAGTCAAACGGAGCAGCGTATCGGCATGTTGGGCGGCACCTTTGACCCTGTTCATCTGGGGCATTTGCGCAGCGCGGTAGAGTTGCATGAGGCGCTGTCGCTTGATCGGCTACATATGATACCGGCTCAACAGCCACCGCTACGTGGGCGACCCCAAGTCTCGGCGAAACAGAGATTGGCGTTATTAGAAGCGGGTATCGGTGCGACGCCTGGGCTGATCGCCGATGACCGCGAGCTGCGCCGTGACGGCCCCTCTTATAGCGTCGATACACTGGCTGAGCTGCGTGGGGAAGTTGGCGAACAGGCCCGTCTGGTGATGGCGATTGGTTTTGATGCCTTTTTGCGGCTCGCCCAGTGGCACCAGCCGGAGCGCTTGTTTGAGTTTGCTCATCTAGTGGTGATTGCCAGACCGGGCTATGACGATCCGTTACCGGCATCATTAATGGAACTGGTAGCGCATCGCAGAGTCGATAGCGTAGACGCATTGATGCAGCGGCCTTGCGGCGGCTATCTGCCATTGGAACTGCCATCACTGATGGCGATCTCGGCGACGTATATCCGCGAGCGTTTGGAGGCCGGGAAAAGCGTGCGCTATTTACTGCCAGAAGCCGTTGAATTGGCCATTACGCAGGACGGACTTTATCGACAACGCGAATAGCGCTGGCAGTCATCAAAGAAGCCGTTACAATGGCCGGCTTTATTGACCGATTAACCAATAAGGTTGTCTTTAGGAGTCATGCACATCGATACATTGAAAAATCTAGCGGTTGACGCGCTAGAAGAACTGAAAGCACGTGACATTACACAGTTGGATGTTGCCAAATTAACCGAGGTTACCGACCTCATGCTGATTGCCAGTGGCACTTCGACCCGCCATGTGGCTGCCCTGGCGCAAAACGTCGTGGAAAAAGCCAAGGCTGCAGGGCTTGGCCCGCTGGGCGTTGAAGGTGGCGATAACGCCGATTGGGTACTGGTCGACCTGGGGGATGTCGTTGTCCACGTGATGATGCCCGAGGCACGCACCCTGTATGACTTAGAGCGGCTGTGGGCCGATCTGCCCAGCGACTCGGGTGCCATTGGCGACTCTCTTGAGCGCTTCCAAGAGCGAGCCGGCATGTCATGAAGATCCGGCTGTTAGCGGTAGGAAGCAAAATGCCTGGCTGGGTAGAAGAGGGCGTCAATACTTACCGCAAGCGGCTACCGAGAGATTTTAATCTCGAGATAGAAGAAATTGCCCTCGGTCAGCGTGGCAAAAATGCAGATATCGCGAAGGCGCGTGCCCAAGAGGCGCAGCGAATTCGCGACAAGTTGCGTGGCGACGAGTATCTAGTCGCGCTGGAAGTCAAAGGTAAGCCTTGGACCACCGAACAGTTAGCGCAAGAAGCCGATGCCTGGCGCATGGCCGGGCGAGATATTGTCCTGCTTGTGGGGGGGCCAGACGGTCTCGAGCCCTCGCTCTCTGCGACGGCTGACAAAACCTGGTCGATCTCCCCGCTGACGCTGCCTCACCCGCTGGTGCGGATTATGCTGGCCGAGCAGCTCTACCGTGCCTGGACACTACTGGTAGGTCACCCTTATCACCGCTGACGGCTAACTGAGATGGTGAGCGATCACTGTTATGGACTGCTGCGCCTTTTGTTTGATTTGATTGTTTGATTTGAGAGTCATCGTTACCATGCTCAAGCGCCCCAACACGCTAAAAAACTCCGAGCAAGAACTGCGTATTTTTCGTGTTAGAGCGCTACTCGCGGTGTTAGTAGTTTTTACGCTTGCAGGCTTGCTAACGAGTCGCTTGGTTTATTTGCAGATCGTCCAGCATGATATGTACAGCACGCGCTCCGAAAACAACCGGGTTCGCGTCGAGCCGCTGCCGCCGAACCGCGGTTTGATCTATGACCGTAACGGGGTGCTGCTGGCTGAAAACCGTCCCACCTACAACCTCACGCTGGTTCGCGAGCGTGTCGATAACCTAGATGAAACCCTAGCACTATTGGTCGACCTGCTTGAACTGCCTGAAGAGGAGATCGAGGCGTTCAATGTGCGTTCACGCCAACGCCAGCGTCCTTTCCAGCCAGCCCTCCTTACCAGTGACTTAAGCGAAGCACAAATTGCCCGTTTGGCGGTTAATCGTCATCGTCTGCCTGGAGTCGAAATAGAGGCTCAGCCGCTGCGCTACTATCCCGATGCCGAAATCATGGCACACACACTGGGCTACGTTGGGCGGATTAACGCCGAAGAGATGGAAACCCTGGACGCGGGTCGCTACGCAGGGACTCATTTTATCGGTAAGACGGGGGTTGAGCGTTTTTACGAAGAGGAGCTGCACGGTCAGGCAGGCTTGCGCAAAGTTGAGACAAACGCTCGCGGGCGAGTCTTGCGGGAGCTTGGGCGAACCGATCCGGTGCCTGGTAAGAACCTAACCCTAACCCTGGATAAGTCGCTGCAAACACTGGCTTACGAATTGCTGGATGGTCGTCGTGGCTCCATTGTGGCTATCGTGCCGGGCACTGGTGAGATCCTCGCCATGGTATCGACACCGGGTTTTGACAGTAACCAGTTTGTCACCGGTATTGATGTTGCGTCTTATCGCGCTTTGCAGCAAGACCTTGATCTCCCTCTGTTTAACCGCGCGACTCGCGGTCACTATCCTCCCGGCTCTACGATTAAGCCCTTTCTAGCGCTCGCGGGTTTGGTGGAAGGGGTAATCACTCCAGACAGCACCATAAACGACCCTGGTTACTACCAATTGCCTAATGATTCCCGACGCTATCGCAACTGGCTGCGTTGGGGGCACGGGCGGGTCGATTTAGAACGAGCTTTAGCGGTATCTAATAACACCTATTTTTATACCCTTGCGCACGATTTAGGCATTGATGACTTACATGATCAAATGAGTAATTTTGGCTTTGGCCGGCGTGTAGCCCATGACGTTCAGGGAGAGAGTGGTGCTTTGATGCCTTCGCGAGATTGGAAGCGTGGCCGCTTTAACCAGCCCTGGTATCCCGGGGAAACCCTCTCGGTGGGGATTGGACAAGGCTATTGGCAGGTAACACCTCTCCAGCTAGCCAGTGCTACGGCAACGCTGGCCAATCGGGGCCATTGGGTGAAACCAAGGCTGGCCCGACAGATTGGTGATACCCCTGTGCCGCGTGATCTGCCGGATACGTTAGATGATATTGTGCTCGCCAATGATAGCTGGTGGGATCGTGTATTCAGCGGCATGGAAAAGGTGGTTAGTGGCACGGAAGGCACTGCCCGGCGAACCGGTGTGGGCCTTGAGTACCGCATGGGCGGCAAATCAGGCACCGCACAAGTATTTTCGCTGGGGCAGGATCAGCGCTACAACGCCGATGAGCTGGCCGAACGACTGCGCGACCACGCTCTGTTTGTGGCCTTTGCGCCGTTGGATGACCCCCAGATTGCCGTCTCGGTTATTGTTGAGAATGCCGGTGGTGGCAGTACCCACGCAGCGCATCTGGCCCGTGCAATGACCGATGCCTGGTTACTTGAGGATGAGGCCCCCGACGTAGAGGAAGTGCGTGAAGTGTTGGAAGAAGATGATGCCAATGTGGAGGGAAACTAAGCCATGCCTTGGCATTATATAGCCCGTTCGATGCGTGGCCATCCTGTTCGCCCGCCTGAGAGTGGTATCGCCCGGCGGAAAAGTATCTGGGAGCGAATCCATCTCGACCCTTGGCTGCTAGGTTTGCTATTGCTGCTGATGGGGAGCGGTTTAATCGTTCTTTACAGCGCTTCCGGACAATCTATTGATGCAGTGATTGGCCAAGGCGTGCGTTTTCTTATCGCGCTGGTAGGCATGGTAATTATTGCCCAGTTCTCGCCCTCAACCTTTTTGCGCTTTGCTCCATTGGCCTATTGTGTTGGCGTAGCCATGCTGATTGCCGTTGATGTAGTGGGTGATGTGGGCATGGGGGCGAAGCGCTGGCTAGTGATTCCTGGTGTGATACGTTTTCAGCCATCGGAAATGATGAAGTTAGCTGCCCCGTTAATGGTTGCTGCCTATCTAAATCGCTGCGAACTACCGCCCCGCCTGCGCGATATTGTCGTGTGTGGGGTCATTATTGGCGTGCCTGTGGTACTAACCGCGATCCAACCCGATTTGGGTACTTCGCTGCTGGTATCTAGCGCGGCCCTGATTGTCGTGCTACTGGCGGGCTTGTCGTGGCGTTTGATTGGATTTATTACCGCGCTGGGGGCTGCCGCAGTGCCGCTGCTCTGGATGAATATGCATAACTACCAGCGTCAGCGGGTATTGACGTTTCTCAACCCTGAAAGCGATCCGTTGGGGGCAGGCTGGAATATTATTCAGTCGACCACGGCCATAGGTAGTGGAGGGCTATGGGGCAAGGGGTGGCTGCAGGGTACCCAGTCCCAACTAGAGTTTTTACCTGAGCGACACACCGATTTCATCATTGCCGTCCTGGGCGAGGAGTTTGGTTTGGTGGGTATGCTTGTGCTGCTGTTCCTATATCTATTGATTGTCAGCCGAGGTTTGTGGATGGCTAGCTCCGCGCAGGATACCTTTGGGCGTTTGGTGGCAGGCAGCATCATTTTAACTTTTTTTATCTACGTGTTCGTCAATATGGGCATGGTGAGTGGCATTTTGCCCGTGGTGGGGGTGCCGCTGCCATTGGTTAGTTATGGCGGCACCTCTAGCGTGACCTTGTTAGCGGGTTTCGGTATTCTCATGTCGATACATGCGCATCGTCGGTTACTGTCGCGCTAGCGATGCTGTCTGCTTCAGACGCTAATGTTGCTCGGTAATGGATAATTCAGGATTGAATAGCTCAGGAGTGGAGAGCCAATGAACAAGGTTCAAGGGAAGACGAGCAGCTATGTGTTGGCCGCGCTGATGTGCTGGGTGACCCCCATGGCGTTTGCTGATCAGCCTTCACCGCAGGCTCAGTTTGAGACTCCTCACCACTTTGCTCCCCAGCAAAATGCTGACAGCCAAGCGCTGGTGGAAGAGCTGGTCGAGCAAGGGTTGCCGCAAGACTGGTTGGCAGAAGCGCTGGGTCAGGCGAGCTATACCCAAAGCGTATTAGATGCCATGGAAGGAGCTGCTGAGCGGCGTCTGAAGTGGTACGAATATCGTGCTATTTTTCTGACCCAGCAGCGCATTGAAGAGGGCGTGGAGTTCATCGATGCTCATGCCGACGCCTTGGCGCGCGCGGAAAGCACCTATGGTGTGCCCGCTGAAATCATTACCGCTATTATTGGCGTTGAAACTTACTATGGTCGCCATAAAGGCCAGCATCGCGTGCTGGATTCGCTAGCCACACTGGCGTTTCATCATCCGGCAAGGGGGGCTTTTTTTCGCGGTGAGCTAGCGGCCTTTTTACGTATTGCCTACGAACAGCAGGTCGACCCTACCGAGTTGCGCGGTTCCTATGCCGGTGCGATGGGTTACCCGCAGTTTATTCCCACCAGTTATCAAGCCTATGCCGTGGATTTTGATGGCGATGGACGACGTGATCTTTGGGAGAACCCGGTTGATGCGATTGGCAGCGTCGCGAATTACTTTGCCGAGCATAACTGGAAGCCGGGAGCTGATATCTACCACCAGGCCACTGGGCCAGACGTAATGCCCGTAGAGTTACTCCAGGAACTCTCATTTAACCAAACCTCACCTCCTGCGGTGAGCATTGCTCAGTTGGCCACTCATGGGATTGAGCCCAGCGAGCCACTTGATGATAATTTGCCAGTGGTGCCGTTGGCGCTTGAGTTCGCCAATGGAGAGACCCGTTACCGGTTTGGCGAGTATAATTTTTACGTGATTACCCGCTACAACCATAGTCACCTCTATGCCATGGCCGTAGCCGAGTTGGCAGAAGCGATTGCTGAGCTGCACGAGGATGAGGGATGAAGAGCAAATTGAGGATTAGCCAGCGGGCGGTTGGCGCGATTGCCTTACTGGCGCTGGTCAGCGGCTGTGCCAGCAATGACACTCAGCGGGTAGATGCCTCCGGTTCCGCGAATCAAACGGCGGCTCCGGCTTCAACGGCGGCCAACACTAGTGGTGGCCGCTATGCCATGAGTGGTGATGCCTATCCGCTCGAGCCGCCGGATGTTACCAAGGTGCCTGATGCAGAGCCCCGCATCGAGCAGCCTTCCAGAGCGGGCAACCGCTCTAGCTATGAAGTGTGGGGGAAAACCTATCAAGTGCTGCCTGATGCAACGGGTTATGAGAAACGTGGTACGGCCTCCTGGTATGGCGAAAAATTCCATGGCTACGCGACCTCAAACGGTGAAATCTACGACATGTATAAGATGTCGGCGGCACACCGTTCGCTGCCTCTACCCACCTTTGCGCGAGTCACAAACCTGGATAATGGGCGATCGGTCATTGTGCGAGTGAACGACCGTGGCCCCTTCCACAGTGACCGTGAGATCGATCTCTCCTACGCGGCAGCCGCCCGGCTAGGCTTCCTCGACAATGGTACCGGTTCCGTGAAAGTGGAAGCGATCAACCCTGAGCAGTGGCTAGCCGAGCACGGCAAGGGCGGTGGCGGCGCTTCCCCCCAGCCTCGCGTAGCCGAGGCACAGCGGGTTGCTGCAAATGCTTCTTCTATGCCCGTTCCGCCGGCGGCGTCTGCTGCATCTGCGGCTGATCCTTCACCACAGACACAAACAGCGCAGCCGCCAAACGAAGGGGAAGCTGGCGACGCAGTGTATCTGCAGATCGCGGCACTGGGTAATCCGGAAGGCGCTCAGCAGTTGCAGCAGCGTTTACAAGGTGAGCAGCCCCATGCGGTGCGTATTATGAACGACGCTGACGTTTATCGTGTTCAAGTGGGGCCCATCGCTCCGAGCCAAGAACCTCAAGCGCGAGAAACACTGCGCCAAGCAGGGTTCCCCCAGGTCTTTGTTGTGCGATAATTCACCCCCTGTTTATTTCCGGTGGCGCGCCTTACGCGCCGCCGTTTTTTAAAATAAGCTTTTCAAGTAAGCTTTCAAGTAAGTGAGACTGACGTTATGAACGTGTTTACATCCATTGGTCGCTCTGCACGCCTGTGCCTCTTCGCTGCCATGGCGACGGTTGCTGTGCCTGCCAGTGCCCAGCCAACGCCTCAGCCGGTAATTCCGCAGCCGCAAACCATTATCCCTTCAGCCCCTCAGTTAGCGGCAAGTTCGTGGATTCTGATGGATGCTAACAGTGGCCGTATCTTGGCCGAGCATAATTCCGATGAACGTTTGCCACCAGCAAGTTTAACCAAGCTGATGACCGCCTATTTGGTAGAGCGTGAGCTCAATCGTGGCACCATTAAGCTCACTGATATGGTTAATATTAGCGAGAATGCCTGGCGCACCGGCGGCTCGAAAATGTTTATTGAGGTGGGTGATCAGGTTTCGGTGGATGATTTACTCCACGGTATCATAATTGTGTCGGGCAACGATGCCAGTGTCGCCATGGCAGAGCATTTGGCGGGTGGTGAGGTGCCCTTTGCCGATCTGATGAATCAGCATGCCACGCGGTTGGGCATGAATAACACCAACTTCCAGAACGCCACTGGCTTGCCCGCCGACAATCACTACTCAACGGCCCATGACTTGGCGCGTTTATCCCAGCACATTATTAATGATTACCCTGATCACTACGAAATCTACTCCCATCGTACGTTTTCCTATGGCGGTATTGATCAGCCCAACCGCAACCGTTTGCTGTGGCGTGACCCTTCGGTGGATGGCCTGAAAACCGGCTGGACAACGGAGGCGGGGTTCTGTCTGGTGTCTTCAGCTAAGCGTGACGATATGCGCTTGATTTCCGTAGTGATGGGCACCAACTCTGATGAAGCACGCGCTCAAGAAACCCAAAAGCTGCTCAGCTACGGTTTCCGCTTTTTCGAAACCATGAAGCTCTATGAGCGCGGTGCCGTATTGGCAACGCCGCGGGTTTGGGGCGGCGATATCAATGAGCTGCGTGTTGGTGTCGATGAAGAAGTCTTTATGACCCTGCCACGCAACCGCAACGAAGAGCTGCGTGCGCGCCTAAACCTCAATCCAGACCTACAGGCACCGATTGCCATTGGCGACGAGGTTGGTACGCTGGAAGTGCATTTAGGTGATGAAGTGGTCGGTGAGCGCCGCTTAGTGGCGCTGGAAAACATCGAAGAGGGTGGTCTCTTTAAGCGCTTGTTCGATCAGGTGCAGCGCTTCTTTAGTAATCTGATTAGTAATTTTACGGATTGATTATAGACTTACAGCCGGTAGGTTGATGGGTTCTAGCGTATATCTGTGATGAACCCAGTCTTTGTGAAAATCAGTCTTTACGAAATAGGTTTGTTATGAAAAAAGGTGCTCCGGGACTTCGTGATTTGCGCCAACCGGCGGCTCAGGAGCCGCCTAAAATCACTTTCCCATGTGATTACTCGTTAAAAGTTGTCGGCGATGCGGCCGAAGATTTTCCTGCCTGTGTGTGCCAGGTGATTGTGCGCCATGACCCTGACTTCGATGCAACGGCAATGCAGGTGGTCGATAGCCGCAATGGCCGTTTTCAATCGGTACGTGTGGTGATTAGAGCGACCGGAGAGCAGCATATTAAAGAGTTGTTCGACGACCTCAAGGCTACTGGCCGTGTGCATATGGTGGTGTAACCGTGGAAAACACCGTGCCGATTGAGTTGCACGATTTGGGTCACCAAGCCTACCTGCCAGTGTGGGAAGCTATGCGCACGCTAACCGATACACGGGATGCGCAAACCCCTGATCAGTTCTGGTTGGTCGAGCATGACCCGGTGTTTACCCAAGGCCAGGCTGGCAAGCCCGAACACCTGCTGCTGCCCGGCGATATTCCGGTGGTGCACGTTGATCGGGGGGGGCAAGTCACTTATCACGGGCCAGGGCAGGTGGTGCTGTACCCGCTGCTGGATGTACGGCGGGGAAAAATTGGCGTGCGCGATTTAGTCACTGCATTGGAGAATGCCGTGATTGACGTCTTGAGCCACTATGGCGTGAGCGCCCGAGCTTGGCCCGATGCTCCAGGGGTTTATGTGATGACAGAAGCGGGTGAGGCGAAGATTGCCTCACTGGGTCTGCGTATTCGGCGGGGGGCGAGCTTTCACGGCGTGGCGCTGAATGTAAACGGTGACCTGACGCCTTTTTTGCGCATTAACCCCTGCGGCTATGCAGGTATGCCCATGGCGAAGTTGGCTGACCTCGTCTCGTTGCCAGGGGATCATCGGGTGGGTGAGCAGCTGGCCGAGGCGCTAGCTAAACGGCTAAACCGCGAATTGGTCAGTGTCGAGAACACGCCACTGTAAAAATTGGGTCACCTTTATTAAAAAAACGGTTCAAAAAAACGAGGCTTATAAAGCGGGTCTTAAAACCCGCTCCATACATATTAGCAAGCCCCGTAGAACGCTTAATTTAAGCCTATCCTACGTTGAGCGCTGGAATAATATTGGGGTTTGCTTCTTGCTCCTGACCGGGAATCGCGGCAGGTGAGGCGAGCCCCAGATTGTTTTTCTCAAACACGCGATCAGCGCGGTAGCTTGAACGTACCAGCGGGCCAGAGGGCACTTCCATAAAGCCTTTTTCCAGGCCAATCACGCGGTAGCGATCAAACTCTTCAGGCGTTACCCAGCGCTCAACCGACAGGTGATTTTTGGTCGGGCGAAGGTACTGGCCAAGCGTGACAATATCGACGCCGATCTCACGTAAATCATCAAACGTTTGCAAAATCTCTTCGTCGGTTTCACCCAAGCCCAGCATCAGGCTGGTTTTGGTGATGATATCTGGGCGGTAGCGCTTGGCATGAGCAAGGACATCGAGGGTTTTGCGGTAACCTGCCCGCCGGTCACGCACTCGGCCTGTCAGGCGTTCCACGGTCTCCACATTTTGGGCAAATACCTGTAGGCCTGAATCGACGACGCGTTCGATAGCGGCAAGGTCACCATCAAAGTCGGGCGTCAAGGCTTCGACTACCACCTCGGGTGTGCGCGCTTTGATCGCGCGAATGCAGTTGGCGTAGTGGGTTGCGCCGCCATCGTCGAGGTCGTCACGGTCAACTGAAGTCAGTACGATATAACGCAGCCCCATGAGCTCTACAGATTTGGCCGTGTTTTCAGGCTCTTCGTGGTCAAGCCAGCCCTGGGGGTTGCCGGTGTCTACTGCGCAGAACCGACAGGCGCGGGTACATACCGAGCCCATCAGCATGATAGTGGCCGTGCCGTTGCTCCAGCACTCGCCCATATTGGGGCAGTGGGATTCAGCGCAAACAGTGCTTAATCGATGGGTCGCGACGTTTTTCTTGACCGCTTCAAAACGCTCGCCACCTGGAATCTGTGCTCGCAGCCACTTGGGTTTGCGCTCAAGCTCAACAGAAGGGGCCTCTGGCTGCGCTTTGCGCTGCTTCATGCCATCCTTGATCACCGACATGCCATGTTCATTACGGTATTTTTCACCGCTGGACACGCGCTGCGAGGGGTTATTGCTCATAGTGACAGAGCCTCTCTTCTGTGCGGTAGGCCGAAGGCGTAAAAAAGGTTTAACCCTGTTCCAAGCCTGCCTATTGATACCTGGTTAATACGAAGTTTGCTCAATATTTTATCGTGCTAATGATGGCTAATGTAACATATCTCGCTGCCAACAAGACACCGTAAGCCATCACTCGCCTTCAGGAGGGAAGTATCGGCAAACAGGCTACCCCATGGCTGGGTAAGGGGCTGGCGGGCGCCTGAAAGTGACGGCGATAGTCGGGTAAGTGTTCACGGATGAAACTCAAAAATAGCTCGGCGACCGGAGTGGGTAAGCGCTCCCGCGTATAGACCGTGCACCAAGAGCGGTGGATGGGAAAGTCGGGCAACCCCAGCTCAAACAGTAACCCCTGCTCAAGCTCCAGCTGCACCGCCAAACGCGGCAGCACGGCAACACCTAAGTGAGCCATGACGCCCCCTTTAATCGCTTCATTGGTACCTAACTCAATACAGTGGGGAAGGGCGACCTGCTGACTGGCCGCCATCTGCTCAAAAGCGTTGCGTACGCCGGAACCGGGTTCGCGCATTAGCACGTAATGGCGCGCAAAGTCTGCTAAGGAGGGTTGCGGCATCGAAAGTAGCGGATGCTCGGGCCAGACGACGGCGATCAGTTCGTTATCAATAATCGGCATCACTACCAAGCGATCGTCTTCAGGCACCATGGCCATGATAACCAAGTCGTCCTGCTGCTCAGCCAATCGATCGAGTGCCTGGCAGCGATTGCATACCTTTAAGCGGACATGTACTTCGGGATAGTGAGCACGGAAGCGGGCAAGTAAATAAGGCACCACATATTGGGCTGAGGAAACCGCTGCGATGTTGAGTTCGCCGCTTATTTTGCCGTTAATATCCGATAGGTTCATTTCCAGCCGTGACAGTTGGCCAAAAATTTCGCGCGCTGAGTGGGCGAGGGTATCGGCGGCGGGAAGCGTGTGAAGCGTTTTACCCGCATAATTAAACAGAGGCTGACCCAGTGCCAACTCAAGCTGCCGTATTTGCGCGCTGACTGCTGGCTGGGTCAGTCCCAGTTGCTCAGCTGCACGAGAGTAGGAGCGCTGCCGATGCACCGCCTGGAAGACCTGGAGTTGCCGAAATGTTAGGCGATTGAGCAGATTGGGGGATGACATAAAAACCTCGTAGTGAGCACCCTTTAACTAATATCAAAATCAGGCTTCATCGCCAGGGCAAAGCATGCTAACACTGAATCTTTTAGACTGCCTAAACAGGACTTCATTAGTCACATAAGGCGTAATTGCCAGGGTTAAAGATCGACGCCGTGCGCATAGTGGCCTAGACTATATTGCATTGCAGCATCATTGCTTTCGGGTCTGATGCCTGTGCATCAACCCAACGGGAGACCCTATGAACTTTCTTGCTAACCCACTCGCCAAGACTATGTTTCCTGCTAACGCTTTCACTAGCGCATGGTTGAAGCAACAAAATGATTCCACAGCCATACCTGGAAGTGAGGCGATCGCTTCATTATTCGATCCTTTCGGGTTTGGGCGTGCAGCCTTTGGTTACTGGCGCGATAGCATGGAGCGCAGCGTTCTCTATCTGGACGTTATGCGCGAACGCGGTAATCAGTACCTCGAGCATATGGAGCAAACCAAGCCCAATGTGTTGGGGTTCGATACCGAAGTGCTGATGGATGGTCGGACGCTGCCGCGGCCAACCAACTACGAACTGTTGCGTGTGTTGCCCCACGAAGGGACAGAAATTGATCTGCAAAAGCGCCCGTTTGTAGTGGTTGACCCACGTGCGGGGCATGGGCCAGGGATTGGAGGGTTTAAGCCGGACAGTGAGTTGGGCGTGGCGCTTAAAGCGGGGCACCCCTGCTACTTTATTGGTTTTTTACCGTTTCCTGAGCCAGGCCAAACCGTTGAGGATGTGGTCGAGTCGGAGATCGCTTTTTTGCGCCATGTGATTGAGCTGCATCCCGAAACGACTGAAAAACCGATGGTGGTGGGCAATTGCCAGGCGGGCTGGCAGATCATGATGGCGGCTGCCTTGGAGCCTGACGTTTTTGGCCCTATCCTGATTGCTGGCGCGCCACTCTCCTACTGGGCTGGTGAACACGGCAAAGCCCCCATGCGCTATACCGGCGGGATGGCGGGAGGCAGCTGGATTACGGCACTCACCAGTGATATTGGCGACGGCCTGTTTGACGGGGCGTGGCTGGTGCAGAACTTCGAGCGCCTCAACCCGGCTAATACCTACTGGAAAAAGCAGTATCACCTTTACGACAATATCGATACCGAAGCGGGCCGATACCTCGATTTTGAGCGTTGGTGGGGTGGTCACGTCGTATTAGGCGGTGAAGAGATTCAGTATATCGTCGATAATCTATTTGTCGGTAATCGGCTCTCTACCGCGCAGCTGGTCACCCATGATGGCCGCCGAATCGACCTGCGTAATGTGCGTTCGCCGGTGGTTGTGTTCTGTTCGCGTGGGGATGACATTACTCCGCCGCCTCAAGCATTGGGGTGGATTCGTGATTTATATGCAAACACCGATGACATCATTGCCAATGAGCAAACCATCGTCTATTGCCAGCATGATACGACCGGCCATCTAGGTATATTTGTTTCGGGCAGCGTATCGCGCAAAGAGCATACCGAATTCACCGCCAATATGGATTACATCGACGTACTGCCGCCTGGGCTGTACGAAACCTCCATATCTCCGGCAGAGAAGGGTGAAGACGCTGAGCTGTTCGAGCGGGATTATCTGCTCGAATTTATGCCGCGTAACTTTGAAGAGTTAGACCAGGCAGTAATGCACAAGCCAGAGGATGATCGTCGTTTTGCCACCGTGGCGCGGATCTCAGAAATCAATTTGGGGATGTATCGGCTCTTTTTGCAGCCGTGGCTAAAAGCCATCATGACACCGGAGGCTGCCCGCTTGATCCGTCGTATGCACCCTATTCGTTTGGGCTACAAACTGCTTTCTGATCGTAATCCACTTTCGGTGCCGCTACCGGTAATGGCGGAAGCAGTGCGCAAAAATCGTCACCCAGTATCAAAAGATAATCTGTTCAAAACGCTTGAAACCATGGGGTCTGATCAACTGGTCGCCAGCCTCAATGCGATGCGCGATTTGCGGGATAGCAGCACCGAAAAAATGTTTATGGATATCTACGGCCAGCCGCTATTGCAGGCTGCTGTCGGTCTGTATGGCGATGCCCATGTACACCGTCGCCGTCCAGGGGCAGAGCCCGAGCACCGTCGCTTTATTGAACAGCGTCAGGAAGAACTGCGAGAGAAAATTGCTAAGGGCAGTGCCCATGAAGCGGTTATGCGCTCGCTTATCTATGTGCTCGGTGGCGCCCCAGCTACAGATGAGCGTAACTTTAAGCGGCTACGCGCCTCCCGTGCGGAGCTTGAGCCTGGTATCGAACTGAGTGATTTTAAAAACTTGGTGCGCGAGCAGTTCTTTATCTTGAAGCTGGATCGTGAGCAGGCGTTGAATTCGCTGCCTACTTTGCTAGCAGGTAGCAGCAACGATGATGTCGATGGCTATATTAGCCACCTTGAGCATGTGTTTGCCGCCAGCGGCGATCTTTCAGAGCATGCTGCTGAGCGCTTTGCTCAAATTAAAGTGTTGTTTGATAAGGCAAGACCCCGCAAATCGGTAGCGAATAAGCCGGCTGCGAGCAAGCCGACGGCCAGCAAAGCGGCTGCGACAACTAAGCCTGCCGCTAAGCCCAAAGCTGCTACTGCTAAGCTGGCCGAAACGCAAACGACTTCGTCTGCGCCAGTGGCCAAGGAGCAGCCCGTGGTGAATGAGGAGTCTGTGGTTAAGGAGTCATCGTCTAAATCTGCTGCGACTAGCGAGTCGGCCAGTGAGCCGGCGGCTAAACCCACCAGCACTACCAGACGTAAAAAGACGCCGCCTAAACGCTAAATCAGTACATTAGCTCATTGCGCCCCCGCCTATTTGGTGGGGGCGCTTTGTTTGCCTGATTACCTTTTGGGTTGCTGTAATGTCGGTGGCAGTCTAGTGTCTAGCTACTATTTGTCTGAAATATAACCCTGGTTGTCTAAAGTCTATGGATTCTCCCTACGGCTTGGTTGCCACTGGCGCTTAGCTAAGGGCTGGGGTAGGGTAGGCGCATTTTTTCATCCGTATCTTTTTTAACGGGCAGTTTCAGCCCGTCGATACGGCACCGAATTCAGAGCACGCGCTAGACAGTCCGTGCATTAGGAAAGTGGAGCACTATGGGCAAGTCACTGGTCATCGTCGAGTCGCCAGCGAAAGCGAAGACGATTAACAAATATCTCGGCAACGATTTCATCGTGAAGTCGAGCGTGGGCCACATTCGTGACCTGCCGACCAGCGGCTCAGGTAAGGCAGCCTCCGACCCCAAGGAGCGCGCGCGCCAGGCCGCAGCGACACGCAAGATGTCGGCGGAAGAGAAAGAAGAATATAAAAAACGTAAAAGCCAAGATCAGCTGATTCGGCGGATGGGGATTGACCCCAACAACGGCTGGGAAGCCCGCTATGAGGTGCTGCCTGGAAAAGAGAAAGTCGTTGCCGAGCTAAAGAAGCTGGCTGAGAAGGCTGACGCTGTCTACCTCGCAACGGATTTGGATCGCGAAGGGGAAGCCATTGCTTGGCACCTGCGCGAGACCATCGGTGGCGATGACAGCCGTTACAAACGCGTGGTGTTCAACGAAATCACCAAAAACGCGATTCAAGACGCTTTCAAGGCGCCTGGCGCGCTCAATATCCCCCGGGTAGAGGCGCAGCAGGCAAGGCGTTTCCTGGATCGCGTTGTGGGCTTTATGCTTTCGCCTCTACTGTGGGCGAAAGTAGCGCGCGGGCTGTCGGCTGGCCGCGTACAGTCAGTCGCGGTACGTCTAATTGTTGAGCGCGAGCGCGAAATCCGTGCCTTTATTCCTGAAGAGTTTTGGGATGTGCACGCGGATTTGGCCTCTCCTGAGGGTGAACTGGTGCGTTTTGCCCTGGTTCGTCAGGATGGCAAGGCCTTTAAGCCTACCTCCGAAAAAGACACCCTTGCGCGTATTGAGCAGCTTAGAAAAGCCAAGCTGGCGATTACCTCACGGGAAGACAAACCCACCAGTTCAAAGCCCACGGCACCCTTTATTACCTCTACGCTGCAGCAAGCGGCGAGTGGCCGGTTAGGTTTTTCTGTGAAGAAAACCATGACCATGGCTCAGCGCCTCTATGAGGCGGGTTACATCACCTATATGCGTACCGACTCCACCAACTTATCGAAAGATGCGGTTGAGGGTGTGCGTAGCTATATCGGTGAAGAGTTCGGCGAACGCTACCTGCCCGAAGCACCTAATCGTTATAGCAGCAAAGAGAGTGCTCAAGAGGCCCATGAGGCGATTCGCCCTTCCAGTGTCGAGCGTAAGGCTTCCGATCTGGCCGGAATGGAGCGGGATGCCGAGCGTCTCTACGAGCTGATCTGGCGTCAATTTGTGGCCTGCCAAATGACCCCTGCAGAGTACCTTTCAAGCACGCTGAGTGTTGAAGTCGATGGCTACGAGCTACGTGCCAAAGGACGTGTACTGAAGTTTGATGGTTATACCCGGGTGATGAAGCCTAGTGGTAAAAATGAAGATCAGAGCTTACCGGACTTGCCAAAAGGTACGCCTATGGCACTGGAAGCGCTCGATCCTCAGCAGCACTTTACCAAGCCAGCACCACGCTACACCGAAGCAAGCCTGGTCAAAGAGCTTGAAAAGCAGGGCATTGGCCGACCGTCAACCTACGCTTCAATCATCTCAACGATCCAGGATCGCGGCTATGTGAAGCTGGAAAACCGTCGTTTCTATGCCGAAAAGCTGGGCGATATCGTCACCGAGCGGTTGAAAGAGTCCTTCCCTGATTTGATGGACTTCTCGTTCACTGCCCGCATGGAAGATAGTCTGGATGAGGTCGCCGAAGGCGAACGCAACTGGCAGGCGCTGCTGGATGCCTTCTACGAAGAATTCCGTGAAGAGCTGGCCAAGGCTGAGAGCGAAGATGGCATGCGCCCCAATCAGCCGGTGCCAACGGATATCGACTGCCCAAGCTGTGGTCGTCATATGCAAATTCGTACCGCTTCCACCGGGGTTTTCCTGGGTTGTAGTGGCTACAATTTGCCGCCCAAAGAGCGTTGTAAAACCACCATTGACCTGATTCCTGGTGAAGAGGCGGTGGCCGAAGACGCGGGAGAAGAGGCCGAAACCAATGCGCTGCGTGCCAAGCGTCGCTGCCCCAAGTGTGGCACGGCGATGGACAACTACCTAATCGATGAAACGCGTAAGCTGCACATCTGTGGTAACAGCCCCGATTGTGACGGCTACGAAGTTGAAAGCGGCAAATTCAAGATCAAAGGCTACGACGGCCCGATCATCGAGTGCGATAAGTGCGGCTCTGAGATGCAGTTGAAGTCAGGCCGCTTTGGCAAGTATTTTGGCTGTACCAATAGCGAATGTAAAAACACCCGTAAGCTATTGAAAAGCGGCGAAGTGGCGCCGCCAAAAATGGACCCGATCCCGATGCCGGAACTGGCTTGCCAAAAAGTTGACGACCATTACGTGCTGCGTGATGGCGCAAGCGGGCTGTTTTTGGCTGCCAGCAAGTTCCCTAAAAATCGTGAAACACGGCCGCCGCTGGTGAAAGAGCTGAAAGCGCACGCCGATGAGCTGCCCGAAAAGTATCACTTCATTCTTAAAGCGCCGAGTGAAGATCCGGATGGTCGCCCGGCGCAAATCCGCTACTCGCGGAAGAGCAAAGAGCAGTACGTGATGACCGACGAGGAGGGCAAGGCCACAGGCTGGAAAGCCATGTTTGATGCCGGTAAATGGCACGTGGAGGACAAACGCAAGTGAATGCACGGTCACGAACCAACCAGCTGCTCTATCAGGCGGAGCTATTAGTCACCTTGCCCGCGGGAAGTGATGAGCATGCTTCTGCGCGGCAGATGGCGTTGGAAGAGAGTGCGCTGGCGCTTTTTGAGCTGGCGCTTGAGTCGTTACTGCGCGAAGTTACTGAACACGCTCGGCTGTCGGAGCATCGCTGGACTGTATTGCTGGCCCAGGATGGCCCTGCCTTGGCCGAGCTGCAACGTCTGCGCGACTTGAAAGCCCAGCCGGAAAGCTGGCTGAACTGGTTGGAGGGGCAACTTGAGCGCCTACATAGTGACGAAGGTGCTGCGCGGCGCGAAACTCACAACCCCGCTATGATTGCCGTGGGTAATCAGGCCGGTTTGCGCCAGCAGTTACTGGATAATCTTCAGGCGGCCAAGCGTGAAATAGGCGCGCTGCGCGAAACTAGCCTGGAGTGGTAGTGTTTATTGTTATGCATCGCTCAAGTCGTTAAGAAAGGAGATCATGATGCGCTATAACCAGGTGAAAGATTTAATCGAATGGGCGGCGGGTTTTCATGCCCGGATGGCGCGACAGTATAGCGAAGCCGCTGAGGATGCTGAGAATCAGCGCTTAGAGATGGCGTTTAATTACTTGGCCAGCCGTGAGCTAAAAATGAAAACGGGGCTTGAAGATCTCTTCCACGATGGCTCTGACCATTCAGAAGTGCTGGAGTTATGGTTCGATGATTCCAGCGATTTCCCCCAGCCGCCTGAGTTGGATCGCTTGTCGGAACAAACCATCACCGGCTCGATAGAGGATGCGATGAGAACTGCCACATCGTCGCATCAGCGCCTTCAAGCGCTCTACGAGCATCGCGCGGCACGAGCGAAAATTGAGCCTGAAGAGGAGTTTTTCAATGCCCTGGCTCAAGGACATAATTCCGAGATACGCAATATAATGGCGAGTATGGAAGAGTTTCAGGGCGTTTGATGGGGTCTCTACTAGTGGATTATCGGTTACTGCTCTTCGGGGCGTCAGTCGTGTACATGACGAAATTGCTAACGGCGAATGTGGGAATAGGGTATAACAGCCACCAGACGCGCAGAGTCGGTCAATCGCGGGCTAACTTGTTTCGAGAGCTGTCATGTTTTTAGTTAATCGCCGTCGATTTTTAGCCATGGTGTTGAGCTTGCCAGCCGTGGCCAGTGCTGCTGTTACTGCGCCCAGTCAGGATACCGCCACTGATCTCGTAGAAACGATACTGAGTCGCGCTCATGTGCCGCGTCATAGCAACGAACTGTGGGTGCTGGTGGACGATAAAGAGGCCACCCTTAGCGTGTTTCGGGGTAACGCGCTGCTGGAGCGGTTTGCGCCCATATCACTTGGCCGTGCTGGGGCTAAAACCCAACGGGTTCGCGGCGATAATGTGACTCCCATGGGGGAGTTTCATGTCAACCGTTTTAATTACGAAAGCCAGTGGCGTACCTTCATAGGCATTGATTACCCAACCCCAGCGCACGCTAGAATGGCGCTGGAAAAAGGGATTTATACCCAAGCTGATTATGATGACTACTTCGACTACTATCGACGTTATGGTCACCCCCCGCAAAATACCGCACTGGGTGGGGCGATTGGAATTCATGGCCTGGGTAGCGCAGACCCCGATATTCATGGGCGCTATCACTGGACCCAGGGGTGTGTTGCCGTTACCAACGATCAAATCGATCGCCTGGCAGCGCTAGTGGGTGTTGGCACTCGGGTAGTGATCCGTTAAGCTAACGCCGTTGATGGAAGTTCGAGGTTTTAAACAAGTGGCTATAGACAACCGCTGTGGTCTATTATAAAACAGCGTTTGACTTGCGTGCTTTGCAGCACAAGTCACTGAAAAGAACCTGCACCGCAGGTAGACAAATTTAAGCTAAGAACTTATTCTAATTTAAGTGACTAGCCTTACCTTTGTCATACCCTTAACGTAGTACCCAAGGACGACTCAAGGAGAACATTATGACTCTGAAAACTACTCTGAAGATGACTGCTGCTGCCGCTTCTCTGGCAATTCTTGCTGGTTGTGCTTCTACCAGCGCGCTGGAAGAAGTTCGCATGACTGCAGAATCTGCACAGGCTGACGCTGCAGAAGCACGCAGCATGGCTTCACAAGCTATGAACACTGCAAACCAAGCCCAGCGCGACGCGCAGGCTGCTCTGCAGATGTCTGAGCAGAACCGTGAAGAAATGAACCGTATGTTCCAGCGTTCCATGCAGAAGTAATTCTGCTTGGGCTGCTGAGGGAGTCGTCTGACTCTCTCAGCAGCTGCTGGAAGAAAGCTGTAGTTAGTTAATATGCCGTAGTAAGGCGCTGTACGTTAAAGCGTCAGACCAGTAGGTTTTGATACTAGCTACGCAAAAACCCCGCCTTGGCGGGGTTTTTTGTTGCTAGGTGTTCGGTTAAGCGTCTTTATCGTCGTCAGTGGCGGCGCTGAGCTTAAGCTCGTCAATCAGCTCAACAGGCTCTGGTTCTGGCTCGGGAGCCTGAGGGCCATATAGCGCGATAAATTGGCCGTCAGGAGCTTCTACGGCGCGCTGAATCTGATCCGCGTCTATTTCAACGTCACTGCCAGTTAGCTCAGTGACGCGTTCAAGGGCATTAAGCAGTGGCTCAAAGCCTTCCGCGTTCTCTTCCAGCTGTGGGAAAGATTGCACAAACAGCGTGCCATCGGCTGCAAAGCCCGCTTTGAACGGTGCATCCATCAGGTTGACCTGAGTACCGCTAGGCAAACGCTCGTAGAGCGATTTGATATCTTCCGGGTACATGCGGATACAGCCACGGCTAACGCGCATACCGACGCCATCAGGGCGGTTGGTACCGTGAATGAGATAGCTCGGCATGGCCAGCAGAATTGCGTGCTCGCCCAAGGGGTTGTTAGGGCCGGGCGGTACCACGGAAGGCGCTGGTTCGCCGCGTTCGGCTGCTTCGCGACGCATAGATGCCGGTGGAGCCCAGGCGGGGTCTTTAACCTTAACCGTGGTGCGGGTGATGCCTACGGGGGTAGCGAACTCTTCACGCCCCACGCTAACCGGGTAGGTTTCGACGATGCCGGGTTTGTCGGCAGGGTAGTAGTAGAGACGTAGCTCAGAAAGGTTAATGACAACGCCTTCCCGCGGCGCAGGCGGAAGAATGTATTGGGCGGGGATCACCACTTCGGTACCTACGCCAGGTACCCAGAGGCTGACACCCGGGTTGGCCATGCGAATCTCTTCATAGCCAATGTTGTGGCGTCGGGCGATATCGATCAGCGTCTGCTTGGGGTCTTCGACAACGACGGTGTAGCGCTCGCCAATGACATCGCCTTCTTCGGGTAGGCGGAAGTGACCACGGGGTAGCTCATCCTGATCAGCAACCTGAGCGGCGCTATCGACGGCGTCTATGCTGATTTCCTGTGCTTGCGCCTTTGGCGATTCTTCTGAGCTTTCTTGAGTCTGCTGCTCTTGCGCCTGTGTTGGGCTGTCGGCTTGCTCGTTAGCTGGTTGCGCAAAAGCGGGGCTCACCAGGCTAGCGGCGAGTAGCACGGCCAAGCTGGTAGGGCCCCAAAGGGTAAAGGTATTGCGAATGTTCATGATCGTTCCTAATGTGTTAATTCACTGCTGATGCGCGTTGCTGGGCCACTGGGATCAATAAACGGCTGTTGATCAACTGGGCCATGGCTACTGGCAAGTTTGCCCCAAGCTTCACGCCGCCGCTACTTTTTGGTTAAGGGTGCTAAGTAGGTTTTCAAGTTGCTGGAAGCGCTTGTCGACACTTTCCATTGGTAATTCAAACCGTAAGGTGTCAGAGCCATCTAAACGATAGTGCTTTGGTGACGTCTGAATGAGGGTCACCAGGGTTAAGGGATCCACCTGGGTGCTGCTATCAAACAATACTCTACCGCGGCTCTCGCCAGCCTCGATTTTGCTGATTCCCAGTTGCTCGGCACGGTGGCGCAGCTTGGTCTGGCGAATCAGGTTTTTCAACGGGTTGGGCAGCAAGCCAAAGCGGTCGATCAGCTCAACCTGTAACTCTTTAAGTTCGCTATCGCTCTGGGTGTTGGCAATCCGCTTGTACATCACCAGGCGCTGCTGAACATCGTGAATATAATCACTTGGAATCAGCGCAGGCAGGTTGAGGTTGATTTCCACGCCGGTATTGAAGGGCGCATCGATATTGGGCGTTTTACCCGCGCGAATGGCCTTCACCGCTCGATCCAGCATCTCCATATAGAGGGTGTAGCCGATGGTTTCCATCTGGCCGCTCTGTTCATCCCCCAGCAGTTCACCCGCGCCACGGATTTCCATATCGTGGCTGGCCAGGGTAAAGCCAGCGCCTAGATCATCCGAAGCGCTAATTGCTTCCAGACGCTTGATAGCATCACGGGTCATCGCTTTGGGCGGTGGTGTTAATAGGTAGGCGTACGCCTGATGGTGACTACGGCCGACCCGGCCCCGCAGCTGGTGCAGCTGGGCCAAGCCAAATTTATCAGCACGTTCGATAATAATGGTGTTGGCGCTGGGTACATCAATGCCGGTTTCAATGATGGTCGAACACACCAGCACGTTAAAGCGTCGGTGGTAGAAGTCCGACATAATGCGTTCCAGGCTGCGCTCGGGAAGCTGGCCGTGGGCAACCGCTACCCGCGCTTCGGGGATTAGTTCACGAATCTGTTCGGCACTGTTTTCAATGGTTTTGACTTCGTTATGCAGTACATAGACCTGCCCACCACGCAGTATTTCACGTAGCAGGGCTTCCTTGATGATACTGGTGTCGTGCTGCTGAACAAAGGTTTTAACCGACAGACGGCGGGCGGGCGGCGTAGCGATAATCGACAGATCACGGATGCCGCTCATGGCCATATTGAGCGTGCGCGGAATAGGGGTCGCGGTTAGCGTCAAAATATCGACTTCGGCACGCAGCGTTTTGAGCTTCTCTTTTTGCGCGACCCCGAAGCGGTGCTCCTCATCGATGATCAGCAGGCCCATTTTGGGCAGCTCAACACTTTTGGCGAGCAGTTTATGGGTGCCGATGACGATATCCGTTTGGCCGCTTTTAATGCTCTCTAGTGTCTGGGTGACCTCTTTGCCGCTGGTAAAGCGTGAGATCAGGCCAATATTGACGGCGGTGTCAGCAAAGCGGTCGCGGAAGTTCTCGAAGTGCTGGCGCGCCAGCAGCGTAGTGGGCACCAATACCACCACTTGGCGGCCAGACTGTACGGCCAAAAATGCCGCGCGCATGGCCACTTCGGTTTTGCCGAAGCCGACATCGCCGCACACCACGCGATCCATGGGCTGCGGGGAGGTCATATCGCTGATGACCGCTTCAATCGCCGCGTGCTGGTCAGCGGTCTCTTCAAATGGGAAGTTACCCGCAAAACGCAGATACTCCTCGCCTGGCGCCTCATAGACCACCCCTTGCTGGGCTTCCCGGCGGGCGTAGACATCCAGCAGCTCTGCAGCGGTATCGCGAATTTTTTCGGCGGCTTTGCGGCGGGCTTTTTCCCACTGGTCCGAACCGAGCTTATGCAGCGGGGCCAGTTCGTCACCGGCCCCGCTGTAACGGGAGATCATATGCAGGCTGTCGACAGGCACATAAAGCTTGGCACCATCGGCGTAGGAGAGCGCCAGGAACTCATTTGCCTGGCCGCCGGCCTCTAAGGTTTCCAGCCCTAAATAGCGGCCCACGCCGTGGGCTTGGTGAACCACTGGCGCGCCTTCGCGCAGCTCCGACAAGTGGCGTACTGCAAGCTCATTGTCATCCGTGGCTTTTTCGCGCCGACGGCTCTGACGTACCACGTCACCAAACAGCTCGGTTTCACTAATTACCGCAATGCTTGGATTATTTAGCCATAAGCCGCTGTCGACCAAACCTTCCGTAATTGCATAGGTATGATCGCTAGCGAGAAAGTCGTGGAAGCTATCGGTATGCGGAAGCGAGAGCTGAAGTGGCGACAGGATCTCTTCCAGGGCTTCCCGGCGACCCCGCGACTCCGCCACAAACAGTACCCGGGTTTGGGCATGGGAGTGCAAAAATGCTGACAGCTCCGCCAATGGCTGCTTGGCGCGGGCACTAATAGAGAGTGTGGGAAGCGGTGCGGCTTCAGGCTGTTGCGCATGGCGCTGCTCGCTATCCTCGGTTAACTCTATTCGCGGGCAGGCTTTGATTGCCGAGAATACATCGTTGACCGGGAAAAACGCTCGGTGCGGTGGCAGCAGCGGGCGGGTTGGGTCAACGCCCAAGTTTACGTAGCGAGCGTCGATCGACTGCCAGTGCTGCTCGGCGGCAGCAAAAACTCCCGGCAGCAGTGCGACTCGTGTATCGTCGGTCAGGTGGTCAAACAGTGATGCGGTGTGTTCAAAAAACAGTGGTAAATAGTGCTCAAGCCCCGGTGAAGGAATGCCTTTCAACGCATCGTTATAAAGAGGGCATTGCCGCGGATCAACGTCGAACAGGGTTTCAAACTGCTCACGAAAACAGGCAATCGCGCTGCGGCTTAGCGAGTACTCGTGGGCGGGTAGCAATTCTAGCGATTCAAGCTTATCAGTCGAGCGCTGGCTGCCAGGGTCGAAGTGGCGCAGCGAATCGATCTCGTCGTCGAACAGGTCAATACGGATCGGCTCATCCATACCCATCGCAAACAGGTCAATCAGCGCACCGCGCATGGCGTATTCGCCGGGCTCATAGACTGTTTCGACAGCGCGATAGCCCGCTCGGGAGAGCGATTCCCGAAACGCTTCGCGATTCAAGCGCTCGCCAGTTTTGAGTGTCATGACCCGCCCGGCAATGTACTCAACCGGGGGCAAGCGCTGCATCAGCGTGTTGATCGGCACCAGCACAATGCCGCGCACGCCATCTTGCAGTTGGCGCAGGGTACGCAGTCTCGCCGAGACAATATCCTGATGGGGTGAAAAGCTGTCGTAGGGCAGCGTTTCCCAGTCGGGGAAGGGCAGTACCGGTACGTCGCTATAAAAATAGAGATCTTGTTCAAGACGCTGCGCGCTGGCCGTATTGGGAGTGATCACCAATAGCGGAGCTTTTGCAGCAACGCGGGAGAGTGCCAGCGCAGTCGCGCTACCCGGCGGCGATGTCCAGTAGAGCGTATCGCGAGTCCCTTGGGGCTGGGGCGGTTCGAGCAGAGAGAATGTCGGCATAAGCAAGATATCGTTTTGCGCTGAAACGGAAGGGAGATCATACACGATCACCCGTTTCAGTTAGAGTGCCGCGGCTTAAGGTAGCGGGTTAATCTGTACTGAAAGAGGTTTTGTAGTGAGATTGGCATTTCTGTAATACCCCTACATGTTGTGCGACTATCCAGTCATTGCGACCGCTGCGCTTGCCCCGGATAATACACTCTCCGTTCCCACTACCTGATGAGGCCGCACGTGAGTCAGCAAGCGCTCGAAAACGTTTTTCAAGAATGGCAAGGCAACGAAGCCTTGGCGGAGCAGATGATCCCGTTAGTAGGGCAGCTCTATCGTCAGAATAACGTCGTTGCCACCATGTTCGGGCGTTCACTTATTAAACGGTCGGTCATCCGCATTCTTAAAGACCACCGCTTCGTGCGTAAAATAGAAGGGACTGAGCTCTCCGTTGAGGATACCTACTCTATCGTGAAGGGGATGGTCGCTTTGAACCTTGGCCCCGCCCATGTGGATGTAGGTAAGCTGGCGGTGATGTTCAAGAACCGGGGCGGTGGCGATGTCGAAGCCTTCCTGCGTAAAGAGCTGCAAGAGATTATTGATGGCTACCAGCCGGGGGCTAGCACCGGGGAGCCGCAAGACGTGGTGCTCTACGGTTTTGGCCGCATTGGTCGTTTACTGGCACGAGTGATGATAGAGAAGGCCGGGGGCGGTAATCTGCTGCGTTTGCGCGCTATTGTGGTGCGTGGCCGTGGCGATGTGGCTAAAGACCTTGAGAAGCGCGCCAGCCTGCTGCGTCGTGACTCAGTACATGGGCCTTTTGACGGCACCATCATGGTCGATGCAGAGGCCCGCACGCTGACGGTCAACGGCAATGTTATTCAGGTTATTTACGCCGATTCGCCCAGTGAGATTGACTATACTGAGTATGATATCGATAACGCGGTGATTGTTGATAATACCGGTATCTGGCGCGATGAAGAGGGCTTGGGCCAGCACCTGAAGTGTAAAGGCGCTGCCAAAGCGCTACTAACGGCACCGGGTAAAGGCGATATTAAAAACATCGTTTACGGTATTAACCATGAATCCATTGGCGACAGCGATCTCATCGTCTCTGCTGCCTCTTGCACTACCAATGCGATCGTTCCGGTATTGAAGGTACTCAACGACGAGTACGGTGTGGTGAATGGGCATGTGGAAACCGTGCATGCCTATACCAACGACCAGAACTTGATCGACAACTACCATAAAGGTGACCGTCGTGGCCGTAGTGCGGCGCTGAATATGGTATTGACCGAGACAGGAGCAGCCAAGGCCGTATCGAAAGCGCTACCTGAGCTAGAGGGAAAGCTGACCGGCAACGCCATTCGTGTGCCAATCCCTAATGTCTCTATGGCCATTCTCAATCTGACCCTGGATAAAGCGACAGATGCTGTAGCGCTAAATGACTACTTGCGCCGTATGTCGATCGAGTCTGCCTACCAGAAGCAAATTGACTTTGTCGATTCAGCAGAAGTGGTGTCGTCAGACTTTGTGGGCAATCGTCATGCCGGTATCGTGGATGCTAAAGCTACCATCGCCAACGGCCATCATGCGGTCATTTATGTGTGGTATGACAATGAGTTCGGTTATAGCTGCCAGGTTGTACGTATTTTGCAGCAAATGTCTAACGTACGGTTTTTAAAACTTCCTCGCTAGTTAAACTTAGCAAAGCCCGCATGCCGGGTGTTAGAGCTAAGAGAATGCGTTGACGCCACCTTCGGGTGGCGTTTTTTTGGTCTCAATCTCATCTTTTGCCAATGTATATAGCACTTTTGGTGGTCATCAGGGATGTGGTCATTGGACGCGCTTATCTTTATAATACGATGGATTTTTCGGGGTGGTTCAAGTGCTGCTTGGGCCGGACTGGTAACAATCTGAGCAGAAAATAACAATTCGCTGAGCAGAAAATAAGCATTCGAACCCCATACCTTCGTATATCCGATCCAACAACTGGGCGAGACTATGATCGAAGTCAAAAAAGGCCTGGATCTCCCCATCACGGGAGCGCCCGAGCAGCGTATTGAAGATGCGCGGCCTGTGCGCCACGTGGCAATCCTGGGTACCGACTACGTTGGCATGAAGCCGACGATGGAAGTCCAGGAAGGGGATAAGGTCAAACTGGGCCAATTGCTCTTCACCGATAAGAAAATTGCTGGTGTGCGCTATACAGCGCCCGCTGCCGGTGAAGTGCTTGCAATAAACCGTGGCGAAAAACGTCGTTTGCTGTCTGTCGTAATTAAAGTAGACGAAACTGAGGAAGCGGTCGAATTCGCTGCTCATGATCGTAATGCCTTAGCGCAGCTTGAACGTCAGGTCGTTGTCGACCAACTGGTAGAATCGGGACTCTGGACTGCATTGCGCACTCGTCCTTTCTCGCGCACCCCGGCCATTGATAGCACCCCGGCCGATATTTTTGTAACCGCCGTGGATACCCATCCACTTAGCCCTGACCCTGCGTTGATCATTAACGAGCAGTCGCAGGCATTCGAGGATGGCCTCAAGGTGTTAGCGCGCCTGACCGAGGGCAACGTCTTCTTATGTACGGGCGAAAATGCCTCAGTCCCGGGTGGCGATGTTGACGGCGTAAAAACCGAAAGCTTTGCCGGCCCTCATCCTGCGGGACTTGTCGGCACGCATATTCACTACCTTTCTCCAGTCGCACTGCACAAAAAAGTGTGGCATATCGGCTACCAGGACGTTATTGCGTTCGGTAAGTTGTTTGTAGAAGGGAAGCTGGATATGAACCGTGTGGTTGCCATTGGTGGCCCGCGTGCTGAAAATCCGCGTCTGATTCGTACCCGTGTCGGCGCTAGTACAGATGAACTCCTGACCAACGAAGTCATCAAACCCGAGGACACTCGCGTAATTTCTGGTTCGGTATTCTCTGGCTTTGCCGCTGAAGGTAAGTTGACCTACCTTGGCCGCTTCAGCAATCAAGTGAGTTTGCTGGAAGAGGGCAACAAGCGCACGTTTATGGGTTGGTTGTCTCCTGGTGCTAATCGTCACTCGGTCTTGGGTATTTATATCTCCAAGATTAAGGGGCTCAGCAACTATGCTCCGACGACCTCTACCAATGGTTCCGAGCGTGCTATGGTGCCGGTAGGTGCCTATGAGCAGGTGATGCCGCTAGATATCATGCCGACCCAGCTATTGCGTTCGTTGATCGTGGGCGACATTGAGGTTGCCATGCAGCTTGGGTGTTTGGAGCTGGACGAAGAGGATCTGGCGCTGTGCACGTATGTTTGCCCTGGCAAATACGAATATGGCCCCATCCTGCGTGATAATCTCACCATGATCGAGAAAGAGGCCTGATAATGGGTATTCAACAGACACTCCAAAATATCGAGCCGCATTTCCACAAAGGCGGAAAGTACGAAAAGTTCTATCCGCTGTTTGAAGCGGTAGATACTATTTTTTACACGCCACCGAGCGTGGCTAAAACCACCGCGCATGTGCGTGACGGTATCGATCTTAAACGCATCATGATTACCGTGTGGATGTGTACTTTTCCGGCGATGTTTTTCGGCATGTGGAGCGCTGGTTGGCAGGCCAACACGGCAATTGATGCGGGCTATGCCTCTATGGGAGGCTGGCGCGAAGCGATTATGATGACGCTGTCGTCCGGTCATGATGCGAATAGCCTGTGGGCTAACTTTGTCCTTGGCGCTACCTACTTCCTACCTATCTACCTGGTCACCTTTGTGGTCGGTGGTTTCTGGGAGGTGCTGTTCGCTATCAAGCGCGGTCACGAAGTCAACGAAGGCTTCTTCGTCACTTCCGTACTCTTCGCGCTGGTACTGCCCGCCACCATTCCCCTTTGGCAGGTTGCCTTGGGTATCACCTTTGGTGTGGTGATCGGTAAAGAGATCTTCGGCGGCACGGGTAAAAACTTCTTGAACCCCGCGCTGACCGGTCGTGCATTCCTTTACTTTGCCTATCCCGCGCAAATCTCTGGTGACTCTGTATGGGTTGCCGCTGATGGTTATACTGGTGCGACGGCACTCTCGCTAGCGTTCCAGGACGGTATGTCTGCGTTGACCGACACCTTTAGCTGGTGGGATGCCTTCATCGGTTTTATCCCTGGCTCGATCGGGGAGGTCTCGACACTAGCCATCTTTATCGGCGGCGCTGTGTTGCTGTGGACGGGAATTGCCTCTTGGCGAATCATGCTGGGGGTACTCCTGGGCATGGTGGTGACCAGTACGCTGTTTAATCTAATCGGCTCTGATACCAACCCAATGTTTGCCATGCCGTGGTACTGGCATCTGGTGATCGGCGGTTTCGCTTTCGGTATGGTCTTCATGGCAACCGATCCGGTGTCGGCGTCGATGACCAATCAAGGCCGTCTGCTGTTTGGTGCGCTGATTGGTGTGATGACTGTTTTGATTCGCGTTGTGAACCCGGCTTTCCCGGAAGGCATCATGCTGGCGATTCTGTTCGCTAACCTGTTTGCACCGCTGATTGACCATTTCTTCGTCCAGGCCAACATCAAGCGTCGCGTGAAGCGAACCGCCGTACCGGCCGAGGAGACTGCCTAATGGCACAAGGTAACAACTCCATCAAGAAAGTCCTGATTGTGGCGTTTGCATTGTGTATCGTGTGCTCCGTCATTGTCTCGACCGCGGCGGTCGCCTTGCGACCCATGCAGCAGCTTAACCAGGAACTCGACCGTAAAACCAACATCTTGAACGTTGCCAAGCTTTATGAGCCGGGTATGGACGTTGAAGAGGTGTTTAGCGATGAGATCATCGCACGGGTCGTTGACCTGGATACGGGTGAGTACTCCGATGAGTTCGATCCCGATACCTACGATAGTTTTGAGGCTGCCCGTGACCCGGCCTCGGGTCGCACGCTTTCTGGCGATCAAGACATCGCGGGCCTTTCACGGGTTGAAAACTACGCGACTGTTTATCTGGTCGGCAGTGAAGACGATCCGGAACAGATCGTGTTGCCGATTCGTGGTCAGGGACTTTGGGGCTTGATGCGTGGCTTCCTGGCCGTAGAGGGTGATGGCAATACTATTGTCAGTATCACCTACTACGAGCACAGTGAAACGCCAGGTTTGGGCGCAGAAGTTAACAACCCGCGCTGGCAAGCCCAGTGGGAAGGCAAGAAAATTTACGATGAAGAGGGCGACCTCTCACCGGAGATTCACCTGACCAAAGGCGGCGCCAGTGACGAATACGAAGTCGATGCGCTATCTGGCGCTACGCTGACCAGTAACGGCGTGACTAACATGCTGCAGTTCTGGTTGAGCGAAGAAGCTTTCGGTCCCTATTTGGCTAAATTCCGCAGTGGCACTGAGCCGGAAGACGCCGAAGAGACCGATACCAACTTCGAAGACGTTGAGGGGGCCTGATCATGGCGGACGTAAATGCAAAAGGCGTTTTAACAGCGCCGATTTTCCAGAACAACCCTATTGCGCTGCAAATTCTGGGGATCTGTTCGGCACTTGCGGTAACCACCAGTATGAGCGTATCGCTCGTTATGGCGCTGGCGGTTATTTTCGTAACGGCATTCTCAAATCTGTTCGTATCGTTGATCAGGAATCATATTCCCTCTTCGATCCGTATCATCGTGCAGATGACCATTATTGCCTCGCTGGTTATCGTGGTTGATCAGATTCTCAAGGCGTATGCCTATGAGATGTCTAAGCAGCTCTCGGTATTTGTGGGTTTGATCATTACTAACTGTATCGTCATGGGGCGCGCTGAAGGCTTTGCGATGTCCAATACGCCGGGCATGTCGTTTTTAGACGGTATTGGTAACGGCCTCGGCTATGGCTTTGTACTCATGGTGGTGGGTTTCTTCCGTGAGCTGCTGGGTTCGGGCAGCGTATTTGGCATTACCATCCTCCAGACCGTGCAAAATGGTGGCTGGTACGTGCCTAACGGCTTGCTATTACTACCGCCTTCAGCGTTCTTTATTATCGGTCTACTGATCTGGGTAATGCGTTCCGTTAACCCTGAGCAAGTAGAAGATAATGAGTTCAAAATGAAGGAAAACACCAAGCCCAAGGAGGCCGTGTAACATGGAACATTATCTGAGTCTTTTTGTTGCCTCGGTGTTTGTTGAAAACATGGCACTGGCCTTCTTCCTGGGGATGTGTACTTTCTTGGCGGTGTCCAAAAAGGTCTCCTCAGCGATTGGCTTGGGCATTGCGGTGATTGTGGTATTGACCGTCACCGTGCCGGTTAACAACCTTGTCTATACCTTCTTGCTACAGGAAGGTGCGCTGACCTGGACCGGTATTAGCGGTGCTGAAAACATCGACCTCTCCTTCCTTGGGTTGCTCTCCTACATCGGTGTCATTGCGGCGCTGGTACAGATCATGGAAATGTTCCTTGATAAGTACGTACCGTCGCTCTACAACGCGCTAGGGGTCTTCCTGCCGCTGATTACCGTTAACTGCGCCATCCTGGGTGGCGTACTGTTCATGGTGGAGCGTAGCTATAACTTTGGCGAAGCCGTGGTCTATGGCTTTGGCGCGGGCACCGGTTGGGCATTGGCCATTGCCGCCCTGGCGGGTATTCGTGAAAAGCTGAAGTACAGCGATGTGCCGGGTGGCCTTCAAGGGCTGGGCATTACTTTCATCACCGTGGGGCTGATGTCGTTGGGCTTTATGTCCTTCTCGGGCATTCAGCTTTAATCGGAGCCGGTTTTTCCCGGCGGTGGCAAACATCGCCGGGTAATAGAAAACCTCCAGCAATAGGAAACCGACATGGTTGATACAACAGTCATCTTGCTCGGTGTTGTCATGTTCACGGTCATCGTTATTAGCTTGACGGCGATCATTCTGGCAGCGCGCAGCAAGCTTGTGAGTAGCGGGGACGTGACCATTGAGGTCAACGGCGACCCTGAGCACACTTTGAAGACCCAGGCCGGTGGTAAGCTGCTAAACACGCTTGCCGCTAACGGCATTTTCCTCTCGTCCGCCTGCGGTGGCGGTGGTTCTTGTGCCCAGTGTAAGTGTCGGGTTGAAGAGGGCGGCGGCTCTATTCTGCCGACTGAAGAGTCGCACTTCACGATGCGTGAGAAGAAAGAGGGCTGGCGCCTCTCTTGTCAGGTACCTGTGAAGCAGGACATGAAAGTCGAAGTGCCTGAAGAAGTCTTTGGGGTGAAGAAGTGGGAATGTGAGGTTATTGCCAACCCCAACGTTGCCACCTTTATCAAAGAGTTAAACCTGAAACTGCCAGAGGGCGAAGAAGTCGCCTTCCGCGCCGGTGGCTATGTACAGCTCGTTGCACCGCCTTACGATATCAAGTTCTCTGATTTTGATATCGACGAGGAGTATCGGGGTGATTGGGAAAAATTTGATATGTTCAAAATTTCCCACAAGAACAACGAGGAAGTGATTCGCGCATACTCCATGGCGAACTACCCAGACGAGAAGGGTATCCTCAAGTTTAACATCCGTATTGCCACGCCGCCTCCCGGCACTGACCATCCGCCTGGCTTGATGTCGACTTATGTCTTCAGCCTTAAAGAGGGCGATAAGGTCACCGTAATGGGACCGTTCGGTGAGTTCTTTGCCCGTGATACTGACGCCGAGATGATCTTTATCGGTGGTGGTGCGGGTATGGCACCGATGCGTAGTCACATCTTCGATCAGTTGAAGCGCTTGAAGTCTGATCGCAAGATTACCTTCTGGTACGGTGCTCGCTCCTGGCGTGAAACCTTCTACAACGAAGAGTACGACCAGTTAGCCGAAGAGTTCCCTAACTTTGAGTGGCACTTGGCGCTATCTGATCCTCAGCCGGAAGATAATTGGGAAGGGCCGACAGGCTTTATCCATAATGTGCTGTACGAAAACTATCTGAAGGATCACCCAGCACCTGAAGATTGCGAGTACTACATGTGTGGGCCGCCGATGATGAACGCATCGGTTATCAAGTTGTTGCTTGATATGGGCGTTGAGCCGGAAAATATCCTGTTGGATGATTTCGGTGGCTAAACGGTCAGCGTAAGTCGATAGTAGCGTTAAGCGGGGCTGGCCTTTTGGGCTGGCCCCGTTTGTTTATATAACCTTGTGCAGGGAATGACTTATCACCGCGCTGATAAGAGGGGCTTGGCTAAGGTATAATCACTTTAATGATGAATGACCGTGAGGCACTTATCACGACGACTGTTGTCGTCAGGTAAGACCAATAATTTAAAGCGAAGCAATGTGAAGCGGGGAGGTTGATATGACTATTTGGCTACTGGTATTCGGTTTCATGGCACTGATTATGGGTGCGATGGCTGTGGGCGTCATCATGGGCCGCAAACCAATTGCCGGTTCTTGCGGCGGTTTGAATCAAATCGGCATGAAAGATGGCTGTGATATTTGCGGTGGCAAAGATGAGGTTTGTGAAGAAGAGAACCGCAAGCGCGGAGGTGTGCGCCGCCGTAGCGATGAAAGCCGTGGTGCCGATTTGGGCTATGATGCTACACGTCGCTAACAAGACTGCGTTGTATGCAACGGGATGATTGATCAAAAATAGCAAGGGGACGCAGAGAGCATGGCGGTTCACAATTACGATGTTGTGGTGATCGGTACGGGGCCTGCGGGGGAAAGCGCTGCTATCAACGCTGCAAAGCATGGCAAGCGTGTAGCGATTATTGAGAAGCAGGTTCAGGTAGGTGGCAATTGTACTCACTGGGGTACCATTCCTTCCAAAGCGCTGCGCCATCAGGTGAAACAGATCATGGCGTTCAACACCAACCGTATGTTCCGCGATATTGGTGAGCCGCGCTGGTTCTCCTTCCCCAAAGTGATGGAACGCTCAAGGGGTACCATCGATAAACAGGTAGAGATGCGTACCACCTTCTATGCGCGCAACCGCATTGATCTGTTTCATGGCGTCGCCCGATTTAAAGATGAGCACACCTTGTTGGTGCGTGACCGCCAGGAAGGCATGGAAGAACTGGTGGCGAAGAAAATCGTGATTGCCACTGGTTCTCGCCCTTACCGCCCGGCGGATATTAACTTCCGCCATCCGCGTATTTACTGCTCTGACACCATATTAAGCCTCTCGCATACCCCGCGCACGCTGGTAATTTTTGGCGCCGGGGTGATTGGCTGTGAATATGCATCAATCTTTTCGGGCTTGGGCGTCAAAGTTGATCTCATTAATAACCGTGACAGCCTGCTGTCGTTCCTGGACGATGAGATTAGCGATGCACTCTCCTACCATTTGCGTAAGCACGGTGTGCTGGTTCGCCATAATGAAGAATACGAGAGCGTTGAGGGCGATGAGTCAGGCGTCGTCGTGCGTCTCAAGTCAGGCAAGAAAATTCGCGCTGATGCATTTTTGTGGGCCAATGGGCGAACCGGTAATACCGACAGCTTAGGCCTTGAGAACATTGGCTTAACCGCCAATGGGCGTGGTCAGCTAAGCGTTGATGAGCACTACCGCACTGCGGTTTCCCATATCTACGCAGCGGGCGATGTAATTGGCTGGCCGAGTTTGGCGAGCGCGGCTTACGACCAAGGCTTGAACTCGTGCAATGAGTTGCTCGATAAAGAGTATCGCTTTGTGAGTGATGTACCTACCGGAATCTACACCATCCCTGAGATTAGCTCGTTCGGCCCCAATGAGCGTGAACTTACCGAAGCCAAAGTGCCCTATGAAGTAGGCAAAGCTTTCTTCAAAGATACCGCTAGGGCACAAATTACCGGTGATACTGTGGGTATGCTTAAAATTCTGTTCCACCAAGACACCCTGGAAATACTCGGTATTCATTGTTTTGGCGACCAGGCGTCTGAGATTTTGCATATCGGCCAAGCGATCATGCAGCAAGAGGGCGATGCCAACACGCTCAAGTACTTTGTAAATACCACGTTTAATTACCCGACCATGGCAGAAGCGTACCGGGTGGCTGCGCAGAATGGTTTAAACCGAGTTTTCTAGCCACAGCTTTAGCGAGGGCTGCTTTGTCAGGCGTCTAATCCGAGAAGTTGCCTTTGTCGTAGACGTTTAAGAGTCACTGGATTCGCGAATAAGCGTATGGCCGTAAGCTTGTGGTTTGTTATCAGGTGACGGCTCAGTGGGGGGCAACAGTTTTTCAACGCGGTTGCGCCCCAGTGCTTTAGCTTGATAGAGCGCTTTATCGGCAAACGAATAAAGCTGCTCAAACGTCAGCGAGCCGACTTGGCACGTCGTCACGCCGATGCTAATAGTCGGGTTGGCTTGCTGCTCTATACCGCTCAGCGTATTAACTTCGACCTCTCGGCGCAGCCGATCTGCTACCTGAAGCGCATCATGGGTAGCGGTGTTGGGCATCAATAAACAAAACTCCTCTCCACCAATCCTCGCTAATGTATCCGATGGACGGCTAAGCTCGCGAAGCTGCTTACTGATCTGGCGAAGTACCTCATCGCCGGTTGGGTGCCCGTAGGTATCATTAATTTGCTTGAAGTGATCAAGATCTAACAGCAGCAGGCTAAGCGGTGCTCGATCGCGCTGGGCTTGGGTAAGCGCAGCGGATGCTATATTGACCAAATGGCGCCGGTTATATAGCCCGGTCAGTTCATCGGTTAGCATTAGCTGATGCATGACGTTGCGCTGACGGTGGAGATGAATAACCGCTAGGCAGAGTGTAATTGCAGCGCTGACCATTAACACCAATAGCGCACTCACCGCAATCGAGAGTCGCTGCATCACCAAACGTTGCTGAACAGAGGTGTCGCGCACTTCTTCTAGCAGCTGGTTGTATAGCCAAGCCTGAGCGCCGCCTACCTCCATGGCAACCCGTTGTAACGGATCAATCAGCTCTGGGCGCTGTTGGGCTTGCTGTGACTGCTGGGTTAAGTCTGAAAGGCGATTGTTAAGCTCACTGAAGTGATTATGCAGGTATTCAACGTCCGAGATGAGATATCGGTGGCGTTCAATACTGCTCTGTATGTTATTTAAATGCTGTTTGGAAAGTGAAATAAAATAATCGATGTATTTAATGTGTTCGCTGCTAGGCTGGCGGCTGCCTTCCTCTAATGCGGCCCGTAACTGAGGCGTGGCCTGTTGGGCTAGAACAATATCACTTACTAGCGTGGTGTAATCGGCGCTAGCTTTTTGGCACGCACTGTAAACATAGCTGCCCATTACTGCGGACATAGCGCAAAGAAGGACGGCAAAAATGGATGCTAAGCGCCCACCGGGCTGACGAAGAAAGTGGCGCATCATCATGAGATAATCAGCAAGCAGGCAGTGATGCCGCCCCTCTCTGTATACTGCCGAGCAGGCGAGAGTACGTTTGGTAAAAACACGTAATCATCAAAAGAGTGCTTCCGTTGCAAAGGGCAGTTCTGCATGGCACCTCTCCGTTAATGGGTAGGTAATCCAATGAACAGCTTAAAGACTTCATCCTTATGCAACTTAAGCACTCACCCGCCGAGTCTGCCATCCCACAACTTTACTAATTGCAGGATCATACTTGTGCTCGTTATTATTAATAACGCTGTTAGTGATTGATATTTAATCGTTATTTAGAGAGTCCAAGGCTAAACGCGCTTTTTCCTGCCAGCTCCCTTCAAGCGCAGCCGCTTGCGTTAATGCTTCGCGAGCCGCGTCAGGCGCATCGTTTTGCAATAGTAAAAGGCCCAGATTTAGCCATGCGGCCCCCATCTTTTCATCTAGCTCGGTTGCCCGTTCAAACGCCTTGCGTGCGTTGTCGGGTTGTTGATCTGCGTAAAGCGCATTGCCTAACGCAAACTGCCCCATAGCGTTAGTGGGATGGCGTTTTGCAAACGCTTGCCAGCTTGAAAGCGTGGCGCGTGGCCCATGGGCCTCTTCGTAGGCGCTAAGCGCTTCTAAGGCGTTGCGGGCAGTAATACCTGTAGGCAAAGTACCTGGTTCGGCCACCACAAATCCCCAGCGCTCAGTGCGTGCCCAAGTGGCATCGAAACGGCTGAACGACATGGTATGGCGCTCAATCTCGCCGCTGCGCAGAATAAGCGTTTCACTGGGCAAATCGTAACCAATGGCCACAGCGTAGTGCCACATTGGATAAATCGGCAGCGACAAATTCTGCATAACGACCACCGGGTCGCCCGCTGCCAAATGGTTTAATAGGGCGTCCATGGTGCCGCGAATAGGAAACGCGAGCTGCTCATGCCGTCTCACCGTTGCCAGCATTTCTGGCTGCACACTGCCATCGCGTCCGGGCAGAAATACTTGAGGAATCAGCTCCTCAACGTCGGTGTCGACACCCTGGTGATTGAGTACCATTGCCAGCGTGGCAGGGCCGCACTGAAATTCTGTTTGGGCGTAAAACGGTACGCTGGTGATTTCTGTATGGGGCGGTAGGGCTTGATAGGTGCTTTGCAGTAATACCGGATTACGCGCACAGCCGCTGAGCAGTAGCAGCATAATAAAAACGCCCGCAAAGCGGGCGTTGGAAAACAGGTAGGTCATGAGCGGCCTTGTATTAGCGAGTAAACGGGTAAACGTCGGTTAGGCCGAGAATGTCGGTTACCAGCAAAATAATGAAAACGGCAAATAAAGCGCCTACAACGCCGGCACCGGCTGGCAGTTGCTCAAGCTGATCAGCCATTTGCTGTGCTTCAGCATCACTGAGTGATGCAACGCGAGCCTCGACTTCGTCCAGATCAACACCCTGTTTTACCAGCTGATCTTGCACATCGGCGCGGGCCAGGATCTCGTTAATCCGTTCGCGATCAGCGCCAGCACGGTCAGCTGCCAAAACAGATTGGGTGGAGACTAAATCCATTGATTGGGGCGCAGTGGGTGCAGCGGCAACGGGTAAGCTGGTAATGACCAGCGCTGCAATCAGTAGGGTAGAGAGGTAAGCACGCAATGTTTTCATCGTCTTCTTCCTTATAGACTAGTCGGGGTGGTAAGGAATGAGTATAGAAACAAATGGTTTGATTTTTAAGCGTAATATGCAAAGTGCTAATTATTTGCACTAATGCGATAGGTCCAGGCGGATTCTGAGAGCAGTCCACGGCCCCCGGCCATGGTCATGGCCAGATCGTGTAGGCCGGGCCATAGCGGTACAGTTGCCGCGCCCTTGACGGCTAAATCGAGCCGCTGGGCCATTAATAGCAATTTATGTAGTCGTTTCATGGGCAGGCGGCCAATGGCTTTCTGGTAAGCGGGGCGGCGCTTATCAAAAATCATCGGCTTTTGGGTTTTGCAGGCGTGCTCAAAACTCTGCCCTTGATCCAGGTGCTGATGCAGCGAGAGTAGCGTGCGTAGCTCTCGGCTAAGTGCCCACAGCACGATAGGCGCCTCAACGCCTTCACTGCGTAAGCCATTCACAATGCGCGAAGCGCGGCTGGGTTCGCCTTTCAGGCAGGCATCGGCCAAATTGAAGACATCAAAGCGGGTGCTGTCTTCTACTCCCTGGGCAATACTTTCCACGTTCAAGCGGGTGCCTTGGGGGTGAATCAGTGCCAGCTTTTGCAACTCTTGGTCAGCGGCCAAAAGATTGCCTTCGGTGCGCTCTCCCAGCAGGCGAGCGGCTTCCAGATCAATTTGTAGACCGTGCAATGAAGCACGATCCCGTAGCCAGTAGCCCAAGCGGGAAGCGTCCACGGGCCACACGGGAACAAACAAGCCGTGCTTATCCAGCGCTTTGAACCAAGCGCTTTTTTGCTGCTTGGCATCAAGCTTGCCCATACCAATGAGCAGAACGTCATCGCTGTTATCCAGAGTTTCGGCGTACTGCGCTAACGCTTTGCTGCCTTCTTGCCCTAACTTGTGATTGCCTAAGCGCAACTCCAGTAGCTTGCTGGTCGCAAACAGCGAGAGGTTGCTCGACATTTCCATCAAGCGACCCCAGGCAAAATTGGGCTCGACATCGAGTACTTCACGCTCCTCGACACCACCCTGGCGAGCTGCGGCCCTTACAGCATCGCAGGCGTCGCGATGCTGTAAGGGCTCATCCCCCGCTACGATCACTACGCGGGGTAGCTTTTTTGCTAACGCAGCGGGTAGCTGATCAGCAAATACCTTCACTGCATGCCCTCAACGTAAGTAAGGCGCTCAATGATTTGCTGAGACAACTGGCGTGCAAGCGTCTGTTCTGCTTCCATCATGAGCGTTTCGCGGTTAAGCAGGTCGTCATCGCTAACGCGAATGCGGGTATCCGTCGACAGCGTTTCATTATTGATGTGGTAGGCATTCGATGCTCGCTCCTGAACTGAGAGTCTGGCGCTAAGCGTTAGCTCGTGCTCGCGGCTTGCTCTGCCATCACCGCCGAGTCGACGCTCGGTTAAAACAGGCGTGCCCAACGTGACCCTCCAGGGCGCATCAGCAGCTACTTGGGTGCCTAACTGCTGAAGACGTGAGGCGATCTGCTGAGCGACGGCACTGTTGGTGTCGCCTTCTAAAGCAAGGGGGGGCAGCGTAGGCAGCGATTCAGAGCCGCGTAGCCGAAACCCACAGCCGCTGAGCAGCACCGCCGCCGAGGCGGCGATGCTAGCGGTTAACAATGTGCGTCGATTCATCCACTCACCACGATATTAACCAGTTTGCCGGGCACTACGATCACTTTACGTACGGTGTTGCCCTCGAGGAAGCGCTGAACGTTTTCATGCTCCATCGCCAGCTTTTCAATAGACGCCTTATCTGCGCTTGCCGGTACTTCAAGGCGAGCACGCAGTTTACCGTTGACCTGTACCACCAGCTCAATGCTGTCGCGGGTAAGGGCGGATTCATCCACCACTGGCCAGGTCGCTTCGATGGCCGGGCCTGAATGGCCAAGCGCTTCCCAGAGACTATGGCACAGGTGCGGCGTAATCGGCGAGAGCAAGAGTACGCAGGCTTCCAGCGCTTCACGGCTAACCGCCAGGCCAAGTTCAGAGCTATCGTCGAACTTACCGATGGCATTAGAGAGCTCCATCACCGCAGCAATGGCGGTATTGAAAGTGGTGCGGCGGCCAATGTCGTCGCTGGCTTTCTTGATAGTCTCGTGGGTTTTCCGGCGCAGCGTCTTTTGATCGTCGTTAAGTGCATTGACGTCCAGCGTGCCGGGCGTGCCCGCTGCCAAGTGCTCATTCACTTGACGCCATAGGCGCTTCAAGAAGCGGTGTGCGCCCTCAACGCCTGAATCCGACCACTCCAGGGACTGCTCGGGGGGGGCGGCAAACATCATAAACAGGCGTACGGTATCGGCACCAAACTTGTCGATCATCGACTGCGGATCAACGCCGTTGTTTTTCGACTTGGACATCTTCTCGATGCCACCCATTTCCACTGGCTCGCCGTCGCTCATAAGGATAGCGCTCAGCGGGCGACCTTTCTCATCACGCTTCACTTCCACGTCAGCGGGGTTAAACCACTGCTTGCCACCGTTATCAGTGGAGCGGTAGAAGGTTTCCGCAATGACCATGCCCTGGGTCAGAAGCTGCTGGAAGGGCTCGTCGGAATCTACCAAGCCAAAGTCACGCATCAGCTTGTGGAAGAAACGCGCATACAGCAGGTGCAGAATGGCGTGCTCGATACCGCCAATGTAGAGGTCAACCGGCAGCCAGTAGTTGGCGCGCTCATCCAGCATTGCTTCGGTGTTATCCGCACAGCAGAAGCGCGCGTAGTACCATGAGGACTCCATAAAGGTGTCGAAGGTGTCGGTTTCGCGCGTCCAGCCATCGCCCAGGTCAGAAAACGCTGGCATCTTCTTCAGCGGCGAGCCCGAGGCGTCTACGGTAACTTCCATAGGCAAAGAGACCGGCAGCTCGTCATCGGTCAGCGGAACGGTTTGACCTTCCGGGCCGTATTTGACCGGAATTGGCGCGCCCCAGTAACGCTGGCGGGCAACGCCCCAATCGCGCAGGCGGTAGTTGGTTTTGACTTCACCACGACCAAGCTCAGCTAGTTTGGCGGCAATGGCATCAAAGGCTTGTTCAAAATCAAGGCCATCAAATTGACCTGAATTAACCAGCTTGCCGTATTCGGCGTAGGCCGCCTCAGAAACGTCGGCAGGCTGGCCGCTTTCATCGGCGATGACCGGTTTGATGGCAATCCCGTACTTGGTGGCAAATTCCCAATCGCGCTGGTCGTGGCCGGGTACCGCCATCACCGCACCGGTACCAAACTCCATCAGTACAAAGTTAGCCACGTAAACGGGCACTTCATCGCCCGTTAGCGGGTGAACCGCCGTATGCCCGGTGAGCATGCCTTTCTTCTCTTTGGTGGCCATCTCGGCTTCGGAAGTGCCACCCCTGGCGCACTCATCGCAGAAAGCTGCAAGCTCACTGTTCTGCTCCGCCGCCTGCTTGGCCAGCGGGTGGCCAGCGGCAACCGCCACATAGGTCACGCCCAACAGGGTATCCGGGCGGGTGGTGTAAACCGCTAGCGGCTCATTGGCTTGGCCATCAGCGCCTTTAACATCAAAGGTCAGCTCGACACCGCGTGATTTACCAATCCAGTTGCGCTGCATGGTTTTGACCTGTTCTGGCCACTCCACTTTATCCAGGTCGGCCAGCAGCTCATCGGCGTAGTCGGTAATCTTCAAGAACCACAGCGGGATCTCTTTACGCTCAACCAGTGCGCCGGAGCGCCAGCCGCGGCCTTCGATAACCTGCTCATTGGCGAGCACGGTTTGATCCACCGGGTCCCAGTTAACCGTCGACATCTTCTTGTAGACCATGCCTTTCTCCACCAGCTTGGTGAAGAACCACTGTTCCCAGCGGTAGTAGCTGGTATCGCAGGTGGCGAACTCGCGGCTCCAGTCGTAGGCAAAACCCAGTGCCTTCAACTGATTGCGCATGTAATCGATGTTTTGGTAAGTCCACTTGGCAGGCGGCACCTGATTCTGAATGGCGGCGTTTTCCGCGGGCATGCCAAACGCATCCCAGCCCATGGGCTGCATGACATTTTTACCCTGCATGCGCTGGAAACGTGAGACAACGTCACCGATAGTGTAATTACGCACGTGCCCCATGTGCAGCTTGCCGCTGGGGTAGGGGAACATGGAGAGGCAGTAAAACTTCTCGCGGTTCGCGTCCTCTACGGCTTTGAAGCACTGATGTTTGTCCCAGTACTGCTGGGCGTCGCGTTCGATTTCACGAGGGCTGTAGTGTGCGTCCATCGGTTTATTAATGCCTTGGCGTATTCGCCCAAAAGGGGCGCAAAGTGAATGTTAGATGACATCTGTCAGATAAGTGAGGTCGATTGTATCCTATGCAGGTGTATCCTTGAACGGTAAGCCGATGATAGGTAACTGCACGCGTCGATAAAAGGAGAGGCACCATGAGTGAACAGCAAAATGACAATCGCCTACGCGAAGGCTATGAGCGCTTGCTGGAGCGGATGCAGGGGGGCGCCAATGAGCTAACCTGGGAAAACCTGCAGAAGGATTTGGACGACGCGGTCGAGTTTGAAGCGGAGCTGGAAGAGTACACCAAAGATGAGCTAGCCCTGCTGCGCGCCTGGGTCGAGCGTGACCTGAAAGATATGCGCTACTACATGGCAGACACCGGCAAGCAGGTAGCCAGCTGGCTGGGCATCGACATTGACGGCCTTTCGCGCCGCGTGGCGGAGTCGCTGCTTTCAATTGCTGACCGTAGCGTGGTCGAACGCGAACGCTTCGAAGAAGATTTAGAAGCCGCCCGCGCCGACTACTGCGAAGGTGAGATGGCGGCGCCCGGTCTAATGGCTTGCACCCATTGCGATGCTCAGGTGATGCTGCCCACCGTGGCGCGTCTGGAACCTTGCCACCAGTGCGGACATCGCTACTTCTACCGCTTCCCTAGCAAAATCGTTGAGACCTGATCGATTAGGTGACCAGTAAACTGACGCCTGCAATCGCCCCCAGCGAGAGCAGGCTCATTACCGCTGCGTAGAGGAGGTTATTTTTCATCATTCGGTAACCGCTCACCCCGTAGCGACCCTGCAGTGACAGGTTGATCCCCGAAAGCGGGCCCACGCTGGTTCCTACCGCCCAAGAGGTTAACGCCACAAACGCAAATACGGTTTGTTCTCCACTTTGCAGATTCAGTATTGAGGCCAACACCGACACCCCAATAATGGGATGCAAGCCTGCAAGTGCACTCAGCGTAATCGCTACAAAGCTAAGCATCGCCTGCGGCGCACCAAAGCGGGTGAACAACGTCCAGTCGCTACCAGCTGCCGCTGTTACCAGTGTCGAAAGGCCAATGGTTAATAATCCCGCCGCCAAAAACAGCGAAATCTCCCCGCGCATGGCGGGTAAACGCGTGGTGGTATGCTGACGAATACGCCGCAGAGTAAATTTGGGCCCATGGGGGAGGTTACTTAGCAGAGCCACGCTAGGCAGCAGAAAGGTAATAATGCTGACAATGGTCAGGGCAGGGGTAAGCACAAAGTGAAACAGCATCACCAGCGCCGCCATGCCTACCGGCATTAACAAGCTGCGCGGTGACAGTGAGTAGCCATCCACCTCGCTGAGATCAAACCGTCGCCTAAGCTCCAGCGTAGTTAACAGCCCCGACAGCATCGCCATAGGAAAGCCCACTACAGCAATTTGCGCGTACTCGACGTCGGGTACCAGCGCGATCACCACGCCCATAGATGCAAAAAAAGGCGACCACAGCGCCGCGCTGCTCAGCCCACGGTTAAGCGCCAGTAGCTGCGGGGTGGAGAGTGGCCCGCGCCGGGCCAGCTTATCGCCCACCATAAACACGGTAGAGAGATTTAAAATCGTCCCCAGGAAGTGTACTCCCAGCCAGGTACGCAGCACGCCACCCGCTCCGGTCACCCGACTTCCCGTCGCCCCCTTATTGCCTTGCTTTCCAATCAGCGAAATAAAACTAACGCCCACCAGCATGGCCGCCACAAACGAATTGCCCTGCAACATGGCAGGCCAATCGACAGCCGCACCATACACAAACCGCGCCACCAAAAGCATGCCAGCGCCCAGCGCAATCAGCACGCCGGCCTGAATGCGCGAACGCTTGGGAATATCCCGCCACAGCAACACAACTGCCGCCCACAACAAATAGCTCACCGCATGGGCAGTGCTCAACCAGCCGGTAAAACCAATAATCTGTGCGATCAAACCAAGCAAAATCAGCACGCCCGCCAAGCGTTGCCGAGAAGTCGTCTCTTGCATGCCAACCCCTTAATAGTGAATTAGCAGGCTAATAGGATTTGCAAAGGAAGGCCAGCGGCAACGAGTTATGAGGCAAGAGCATTTTGTACACTGGCACCATTACTTGCGTAGCCACATTTCGTAGCGCGTGGTAACGAATCTGCGAGGAACGAGCAAATGAGGCACCCGCGGGAGCATCGCGAAGCGATGCCAGATCCATGCAACTAACGAGCCGTTGCCCTCAGAGAGGAAACACTTTTTTTCATCGATACGTGACCTAATCCAAATTTATGAATAAGGTATGATTAATCAGTCAGATTCGGTCGCAGCTGGAGCGTTTTATCGTAATCTAGGTGCGCCTTGGCGGTAGCGTGGTTTCGTTTTAGCTCATTAGCCTAAAAGGCAGCGCACACCGGCAAATTCCTTCCTCAGGTCAGGGGGTGGCTATCAAATTCATAGGCCCACACACTCGATTTAACACGCGCATAACCTCTTCGTGAGAAAGCACGACAGGTAATCGACGCGGGCGTTTAGCTCGTGAAAAGGCGCCAATATCACCCAATGGCATATCAAGGATATGACGATACAGAAATACTAAAGCATTAAGCGCTTGGTTTTGTGTAGCTGCAGCCACATATCGCTCTACGGCAAGGTGCTCAAGAAAAGCTTGGACTTCAGAAGAGCCCATACTGGCTGGGTGTCGCAGCCCATGATAGCGAATGAAATAACGTATCCAGTAACAGTATGTTTTTTCAGTACGTGGGCTGTAGCGCTTTACTCGCATAACAGCTTTCACACGATCCATTAGTTTCGGAGGCCTGCTTTGCATATCCATTTGGTTGTCTGTCTCCTGGTGGTGGATATACATACAGTATTATTGGGCTTGGCAAAACGCGCAAGTATGCGAATTCTGCAAATACAGCCTAATTAATATTAATTTATTTTAAAATCATGTGGTTATGCACGAAAAGGTAGGCTACATTTACTAAGTAAACATGCTGACGCGTTCATCCAATCATAGGACGCGCCGTCTAATACCTGTTGAACTAAACCGCTTCGCGGTAGCTGTCGACGAACCACGTTTTTTGCCTCATCGGGCCACACTGTTGTATGACCCACGTGGGTCATACAACAGGAGTGACGACGATGACTGCCTTGCGACAGAAGATGATCGCGGCCATGCGTCAGCGTGGCTTTGCGCAACGTACCCACAACACCTACCTGATGGTGGTCACTGAACTAGCACGTTATTTCCACCGCCCGCCAGACACGTTGAGTACCGACGACCTGCAACACTTCTTTAATCACCTGGTTCAGGAGCGTGGTTTGTCCGCCGCCAGTTGCCGTGTCTATCTGCACGGCGTGCGGTTCCTGTATTTGCACGTGTTGCAGTGGCCTTCGTTTGATGTGCCGCTCACCGTCCCCAAAAAACCGCAGCGGATTCCAGAACTGCTGACCCGCGACGAGGTTCGGCGGATCCTGGCCGCCTGCCAAAACGCCAAGCATCGCATGATGCTCGAACTGTGCTACGGCTGCGGATTGCGTGTAACCGAGGTCTGCCACCTGCGAGTTAGTGACATCGACAGCCAGCGTTACCAACTCCGTGTGACGCAGGGCAAGGGCGGCAAGGATCGTATGGTGTTACTACCCGTGACCCTGCTTGATCGCTTGCGCGATTACTGGCGCGCCTATCGGCCAGTCACATGGCTGTTCCCGAGCGCTCTGTTTCCCGATCAAGCCCTACACGCCAGTGCGCCACAGAAGGCCTTTACCCAAGCCAAGCGCCTGGCCGGGATCGAGCGGGTCGGTGGCATCCATAGTCTGCGCCATGCCTATGCTACCCATGTTCTGGAGCAAGGCCTTCCCGTCCATCAGCTCCAGCGGCTACTGGGCCACCGTCACCTCCAGTCGACGATGCGCTACCTGCACTGGCTGCCGAGCCAGCAAGGGGGAGATCAGTGTCATATTGACCTGGTGGCCGCCTTGGAGGTGAGCCATGACTAAGGCCGCTACCTTGCAACAGGCGCTGACCCGCTTTCTCGATCCAACCGGTCTTGATCGCCAGCGCCAACGGGTGTGTACCCATCTGCTGGCCTGCCGAACGGAGGCGATGGGCGGGATGGTCTTGCAGTGCTCCGACTGCGCTCATGTACAGCCACACTACTTTGGCTGCCGCGATCGTCATTGCCCGCAGTGCCAAGGCCGCGCCATAGAACAATGGGCCGAACGTCAGCAGGCCAATATCTTGCCTGTGCGCTATTACCACGTCGTGTTCACGCTGCCGCACAGTCTTAATGGCTGGGTTCAGCTTCATCCCGAGGTGATTCACCGGTTGCTGTTCCAGAGTGCTTGGCAAACGCTGCGCACTTTTGGACGAGACCCCAAACGCCTTGGCGGCGAAATGGGGATGATCGCCGTGCTTCACACTTGGGGTCAGAACCTGAGCCAACATGTGCATCTGCACTGTTTGATTCCAGGCGGTGCCTTGGGTGACGATGGCCGCTGGCGTGGGGCGCATAGCAACTACTTGTTCCCGGTGCGGGCCTTGTCATGCCACTTTCGCGGGCACATGGTGAGCGCTCTGCGCAAGGCCGCCAATGCAGGCGATCTCCACCGGGTAAACCGGCCCGGAGATGTCGATGCTCAACTGAACACGCTGATGGCCACTGACTGGGTGGTTTACAGCAAGGACTGCCTTGAACACACTCATACGGTAGTTCGCTACTTGGCGCGCTACACGCGCCAGATCGCCATCAGCAACGCGCGTATCCTGGCCGTCGATGAGCACCAGGTGACCCTACGCTACAAGGACTATCGCGACCATGACCGACACAAGTCGCTCATCCTCAATGGCGAGGAGTTCGTACGCCGCTTCCTGCTTCACGTCCTGCCCAAAGGACTGATGCGGGTGCGTCACTACGGTTTTCTGGCCAATCGCTGCCGTCGGCAACGTCTGATGCAGGTTCGTCGAGCACTAGCGGTGGTTGAGCAAGCACCGGGTGCCGATATGGCTGCCAGCGATGCGGAGCTGGCCTACACCTGTCCACATTGCAAGCAACCCACATTGCGGATGATCGGGACGCTCACACCCCAGCGCCACACCTACGATCAACCGTCTAATCATAAGGATCAACACTATCGAGCATGATGTAACGCCCTACGACGACAACCGACTTGGCTAACCGGCTCGCTAGCGGGTCATGGATAAGCTCGTCCCGATGATGGATTTTAGCCATCAGGCGCGCTACATTGGGTTAAATTAGATTTGGAAGTGCTGAAATGATGGCGAAACTCACGATCAGAGCGCGTTACCCCAGACATGCCAATGCACGGCTTGGTACCTCAGGCCGCACGCTGATCAATACAATCCCCTATTAAATAGCTGCCTGATGGACGCGCCTTAGTCCAACAGGCATTTATTCGCCATGCTCCGCACGGCGAATAAATGCTTCACTGTTATGTTTCAGGCGCAGCGTCACGCGACATTCGATAAGCCGAAACGCCCATGGGCGTCTCTCGGAGGTAGCCTCCCGAGACTGATGATGGCAGGCATCGTTTTTGTACTACTAAATCCGTCCAACTATTGGACGCAATATGTTTGTTCAGAAGTGATATTTCTACTATCAAAAGTCGTTAAGGAGGGTTTGCTTATGGTTATAAGGTCTATACGAGAAGTTAAGCCGTTTGCTAAATGTACTGCCAACGTCATCATTGACGCTTGGGAGGCCTGCCTCCCTTACAGGCCAAGCCTGCTGACGAGTTGGTGAAATTCCAACGAAAAGGGGTTCCGAGAATTGAAACGTAAACAAATGTCATGTTTTTGGTCTAAGCCATGGATTTTAATCAGTTACAAATTAGGATTCTTGAAGAGTCCTCGAAAACGACTGGCCATGGCGGCTTCGCTTCGAAATCTTGCGCACGTCACCTAGAAAGAGCGCTTCAGCTGCGGACCAGAATGCCAGAGGTAGCAGCTTTTTTAGCAATCACGGCTGAGGAAGAAGCTGCAACTGCAGTTTTTGCAGCTTTACGTAAAAGAAGGTACGCCCATGCAAAACAGCTCAAGGTGCGGGATCACAGATTCAAAGCTGGTGTTTACCCATTTTTAAAACTGTTGGGTGAAGTCTTGGGACCGCTAAAACACGAGTTCCCGTTGACCCTGTTCTTCGATCAAAAAAGTGATAAGGAGAAACGTGACATTTTGCGCGTCCGAATGCCGATAGGGATTCAGGGTGATAGACAGTTTTGTATTGTGCCAGAGCCACCGCTGAATCTCGTATCTGTAGATCCAGGTGGCACTCCAACGAATTATTTAAAGCAAGTGCGGAGTGTCGCTTCTGATCAAGGTATTCACTCGATATACGAGTATATTCAAGAGGTTGCGAATCAAAGAAATACTATGCTTTATGCCTCGGACTCAGGGATACCTGAGTTGAAGAATATTGATAACATTCTTGATCGCCATGTTAGGGCTGCCTTTCTTAACCTAATCATGTATCTACTGATTGAACCACATAAAATACAGAATCTTGTTCAAGAAGCGCTGCACACGTTCCTGAGTATTCTTCACCGTATTGACGAGAAAGAAACATAACCAGCGGCATCACGGTGACCGCTTTTCCGCCGCTTCGCGGCTCCAAAACGGCACGTGTGCCGAGCGTTGAGCCTGTAGAAAAAACCCGCTGACGGCTAAGTTTTGGTAGGATCGAGAAAACAGACGAGGAGTGGTCAGCATGCCGCGCTTCAAGCCTTATAACCACGATCAAAATGCCATGGTGGTGATCAACTACCAAGATCAACTCCAACCCGGTACCTTTGAGCACGCAGTGCATTACCTGATCGAGCATAAACTCGACTTGTCCGTTTTCCACCCCAAGTACCGCAACGATGCGACCGGCCGGCTGGCCTATGATCCGGCCATCCTGCTTAAGATTATCCTGTTTGCTTACTCCAAAGGCATCACCTCCAGCCGTGAGATGCAGTGGTGCTGCGAGACCAATATTATTTTCAAAGCCCTTTCTTGCGATACCGTTCCCCACTTCACCACACTGGCCAGCTTCGTCAGTCGCCATGCTGATGAGATTGAAGCGCTATTCGAACAAGTGCTGCTGGTGTGCCATGAACAAGGCTTGCTGGGTAACGAACTCTTTGCCATTGACGGCTGCAAGATGTCCTCCGATGCCTCTAAGGAGTGGTCGGGTACGTTCAAAGAATTGGGCGAGAAGCGGGAGAAACTAAGAGGACTGATTCGGCATCATTTATTGGAGCACTACGCGCGTGATGAAGCCGAAACGGAAGCCGACCTGGATCGGGACATTCGCCGAGCCAAGACGATTCTCTCGCTAGATGCCGCCATGAATAAAGTGGATCGTTTCCTAAAGATGCACAGCCCAAGGATGGGCCAGGGGAAGCGAATCAAGGAAGTGAAGAGCAATCTGACCGATAACGAAAGTGCCAAAATGACCACCAGCAAGGGCACGATCCAGGGCTATAACGGCGTAGCCACGGTGGATAAAAAGCACCAGATCGTTATTGATGCTCAGGCCTTCGGCGAAGGCCAGGAGCATCATACCCTGAAGCCAGTTCTGGAGCAGGTAGAAGCGCGTTTTAAGAAGCTGGGCATCGCCGAGAACATCTACCAGAAAGGCACCGTCGTGACCGCTGACACTGGCTTTGCCAATGAAGCTAACATGAAGTATCTGTACGAACAGCAGATCAACGGCTACATCCCCGATAACCAGTTCCGCAGCCGAGATCCGAAGTTCGCCGACCAGAAAGACAAATATGGCAAGCGCCATCAGAACCTGCTGGACAAAGGCTGGCGAGAGACGATGCCAGCCAGCGCGTTCCAGTTTGATCCTTTAAAGCTAACGTGTATCTGCCTAACTGGCGAAAAACTGTCCTATCGCGGGCAACAAGAAACGGACAATGGCAAGATTCGGGTACACTTTGAAGGGCGTTTGCTGCAATGTCGGCACGGCCCAAAGAAATACCGATGCATGCAGAATCCGAGCTCGGCCGACCATCGCAACGGCGCAGGGCGACAAGTGTCTTTTATTATCGAGAACAACCGCTTACCCAATTACACGGACTGGATGAAGCACCGAGTTGATAGCCCGAAGGGCAAAGAAATTTACAGCCACCGTATGTCAGTCGTGGAGCCCGTTTTCGGCAATATTGGCACGACGAAAAGACTGAACCGCTTCAGCCTTCGGGGTAAGCAAAAGGTGCAAGGTCAGTGGCAGCTTTACTACCTGGTGCACAAATATTGAGAAGTTAGCGAATTATGGCCACATGCCCGCGTCATGAAGGGCTTAGAGCGGGGTCAGTTGCTTTTTAAGAGCAAAAGGCCGTCTTTAACAAGCTTTAGTTGGGCGCTCAAGTGGCTAAATACCGATATTAAGATTACTCAGCCAGATGACCGGCTGGGTAAATGAATAAGGACAACAGGCGCTGGAAACGGCTCGAAATCGAGTTTTTCTACAGCCTCGTTAGAGTGCTGAAATATCCTCAGATGGGGAGGATTGCGGTTGCTAGGTAAGTAGTCCCGAAGTGATAGCAGGCCTGATTGCGAGGTTTGGCGCGGATGCTAAAATTTTCGCCTGCGGTCGGCTATTAGTGTAATTCGTCGATCAGCATGCTGCGGGTGACGCGGTTCGCGTCAACTTGCTGGTCGCGCCCGTTCGCGATCGTGTACTGTTACATAATGACCTAGACCGGAGAACGCCATGCCTTCCCCCCTCGTGACCACCGACTGGCTGCAGGAGAATCTGGATAACGAACATTTGGTCCTGATCGACGCTAGCATGGCCAATGTCGTTGGCAAGGAGCCGATCATTTATGACAGTCCGATGTTGATCCCGGGAAGTTTCCGAATAGACCTGGAAGGAACGCTTTGCGATACCGGAGCTTCCCAAGCCCACGCCTTCCCGACGGAAGAGCAGTTCACGGCGGAGGTCCGTAGATTGGGCATCGAGCCCGAGAGCCTGGTGGTCTTGTACGACGATCAGGGGATCTACTCGTCACCACGCGCCTGGTGGATTATGCGGGCTATGGGCCTCAAACAGGTGTTTGTTCTGGATGGCGGCCTGCCGCAGTGGTTGGCCGAAGGTCGGGACACCGTTTCTGCTCCGGTGTCGGATGCGGCAAAGCATGGCAGCGTGGTTGGCCAGCTCGACGACACCCTGGTTCGAGATTCTGCCTACGTTTTCCAGCACCTGGAGGACGAGCAAGTAACGGTCATCGATGCGCGATCACAGGCACGTTTCCTGGGGCAAGCGCCAGAACCCAGACCTGGTGTGCGCGGTGGCCACATCCCCAATTCCCTCAACCTGCCGTTTACAGAGGTGCTGGAGGGCTATCGGTTCAAGCCAGCCAGCCAGCTGGCGTCAACGTTTGCCCACCTCGCTCCCTCCCTTCAGCCCAGCAATGGGCACCAACTGGTGTTTTCCTGTGGTTCCGGCATCACCGCCTGCATCATCCTACTGGCGGCCGAGCTGGCCGGGTATACTCAGTTGTCACTGTACGACGGTTCGTGGGCCGACTGGGGCGGCAGTGAGTCGTTGCCGGTGGCGTAGCGGATACCATCTCGCTACGAAATGAACTGGCAGTTCCTAACAATCACAGGCACGGCGACGTCTATTCCATTGCGGCTTCTCCTCCATTCCGCAGCCGCGAGTGCTGTCTGCGTTGAGTCTGTAGCAAAACTCCGATAACGGCTAAGTTTTGGTAGGATCGAGGAAACAGACGAAGAGTAGTTAGCATGTTGCGTTTCAAACCCTATAACTAAGATCAAAACACCATGGTGGTGATCAGCCACCAAGATCAGCTCAAGCCAAGCACCTTTGAAAACACAGTGCACTACCGAACCAAGAACAAGCTAGACTTCTCTTTTAGCCATCCCCGGCGATGTGCTTATCGCAGCGTAAAGTCCCGGCAAACTCCGCATAATCATACCCCACCTCAAAAACACCTCACATAAACGTCCAGGCCAATATCCTCGTGATCTTATTTCCCTGCTTCATCTCTATTTCCCGTACATCAACCGCACCGAGCTTACGAATCAGCTTCTTGGCAGGCTTAACATTGTCAGCTTTTGAAACCAGGCTGCTAAACCAGCGGCATTGAGTTGCATACTCCTGGCTTTCTCTTATTAGCTTTTTAAGAAACAGCTGTTCGCCCCCCTTACACCAAAGCTCTGCCTCCAGCCCGCCAAAATTCAGAACGGGAGGTTTGGTTTTAGCTTTTTGTTCACCGCGACTACGAGCAAGGTTATTGAGTTTAAGCTGGCTACCTTTAAGTGCTTCATCGAGCGAGGCGTGGAAGGGTGGGTTGCATACGCTGACGTCAAAGAACTCCCCAGCTTGAATGATCCCTTCAAATATGTGGTTTTTATCGTGCTGCGTGCGCAGCGTGAAGCGATCTTTGAGTGTGGGGTTGTTGGTGATAATCGTGGCTACGTTCTCAAGCGACTGAGTGTTAATGTCACTACCCACACACTGCCAGCCGTAAATTTGGCAGGCCAGTAGTGGGTAGATGCCATTGGCTCCTGTCCCTATATCGAGCAGCTTGATGCTGGGCTGTTCATGTCCAAGTCCAATTAAATCCGCCATGTGATGAATATAGTCGGCTCTGCCTGGGATCGGGGGGCAAAGCGCGCCCTCTGGAATATCCCAATCGACAATATTGTAGTATCGGTTTAATAACGCGGCGTTGAGGGTTTTTACTGCCAGTGGGTCTGCGAAACCGATGGAAAGTTCGCCATAAGCGTTAGGCTTCACATAGGGGGCTAGTGGTGGGTGGCTCTTTACGAGCACTGGGAAGTCATAGCCTTGGTTGTGTAGATTCTTCGGGTGCAGGCCTTTACGAACAGGCTTGGCTGGGCTTTTTTCACTTCCATGGTGGTTGTTCACAGTAATAGGCCCGAGGCTTGGCGTTCAATTGTTGAGTGGGTTTGGCTTAGTCCGTGATTATAATCTTAATAGCTGTGTTGAGCATACTCGGCAGTTCGAGGGTGGTGCGAGAGCTCCAGCTATCCGTGTTTTGCCTAACAAAATCACGGAAGGCGGACGCGTGAGATGCGCTGCTTTGTTTTAACGTTATGAGAGCTCAAAGAGGTTCGGATTTTGATTCATGATTGCTCTTCATGTTCACTCGCTGAGGTATGGTTTGAAGAAGATGATTCCGATGTTTATTTCAACCTGAGTAGGGGGGCGACAGAGGAAGACCTTGAGGCGAACCATTATCTTGAGTACGAGGGACAGACAATTGAGGCTGTAAGAATCAGCGTGGTTTTCTGTCCATTCTGCGGTCAAAAGCTCGCAAACGGTGAAAAAATAGTCGTGCCTGAGTTTCAGTACCATAATTTTGGTGGCAGGAAATGAGCGCTCATAATCAAGCGTATTACTACGCGGCCGTCGGGTGCTCGCACCGGTGTGCGTGGTGTTAAATTTTTCAATCGGGTTTTAGTGATGAATATTGAAATTGTTGAAAAAGCAGATCACCTTAAGCTGATAGAAATTTGGGAAGCATCGGTCAGAGCAACCCACGATTTTTTGGCTGAAGATGATCTACAGGAGCTAAAGCCGTTAATTCTGGAACAGTACTTTGATGCCGTTAATTTAAGGTGCGCTAAAAACGGTAATGGCGAAATACTGGGCTTCTGCGGCGTACATGACGGCAATATTGAAATGTTGTTCATCTCACCTGCTGCGCGCGGAAAAGGTATTGGTACCATGTTAGCGATCCACGCTATCAAAGAGCAGGGAGCGACAAAAGTCGACGTTAATGAACAGAATGAGCAGGCGCTAGGTTTTTACCAGCATATTGGCCTTAAAGTGACGGGGCGCTCTCCGGTTGATGGGCAGGGTAAAGCCTATCCGCTGCTGCATATGGTGCTATAAAGATTTATTAAGGCCAGGCACGGCGACGGCTTTTCCGTTGCGGCTTCGCCTTTACTACAACGCCACGCGTGTTGGCGGCGTTGGGTGTCATAGGGGAAGAATTTAATGCCAACGATGTATGACAAACCCGTTCGCATGTTGATGCAGGACATGATCCCCGCACTTGGCATATCTCCTGGCGGTACGTTCACACGGGAGCAAGCTGTTCATTGGTTCGCTGAAAACTATCCAAAGATCAAACAAGGTACCGTCGCCGCGCATTTGATCCGCCTCTCTACAAACGTGCCGACGAGGTTGCAGTATAGCGTGCGATCCGATGGATCGGATGATCACTTCTACAAGATCGATAGCAGCACTTTTCGACTGTACGAACCAGGAAGAGATCCCACTCCGATCTCGGAATCCACCCCTGCTCCTGAAGAGCCACCTGAATCACCCTCTGACGGAACTGGCGAGTTTGCCTATGAGCATGACCTTCGAGATTTCCTAGCGAGAAACCTTCAACTTCTTGAGCCGGGTCTTACCTTGTACACCGATGAGGGCATCACTGGTGTAGAGTTTCCCGTCGGCGGTCGATTCATCGATCTATTGGCAGTTGATTCATCTGGAAATTACATCGTAATCGAACTAAAGGTGTCTAAGGGCTATGATCGAGTAGTCGGCCAGCTCCTTCGGTACATGAACTGGATTAAGATAAACCAAGCTGACGAAGACCAGCGTGTTAGAGGTGTAATCGTCGCGAAAAGCATTAGTGAAGATCTTAGTCTGGCTTGTGCTGGGTTGCCAGATGTCGCATTAGCTGAATATGAGCTGGCTGTGTCGATTAGGCCAATTGCTGGGCTGAAGGCATGACGCCCAACAAATCGCTATAGGCGATGTTTGACCCGCCGCCCACTTTGCCAAAGCTAAAAGAATTGCCTTCAGCGTATGTTGATATCTATGAACAATTCTGTTGTGCCAACATATATGGCTACTGGCATAGATAGTGAAACGTCTCTGTACATGATTGCATCGGATGCAGCCTAGTAAAGCACATCTACGAAGAGATATAGCTGAAGGTTAGGTGGTTTCCTAAACTGGACACTGGGATGTAGCTCGGACGAGGGTGACACCGTGGAAATCGATGAAAACAAGGTCGACGATACTGTTTTGGCTCTACTCTACCTGACATTGCATGACGGTGCTCGCGCGTGGAAGACTTTTGATTGGGAGTCGCTAAATAGACTTCACGCAAAGGGGTTCATTGCTGATCCTGTCAATAAAGCGAAGTCAGTCGTTTTGACAGAGGAGGGGCTTCAGGCATCAGAGCGACTGTTCAATCAGCTTTTCTCCAAGAAGCAGTAACATTGGCAGGCGTTCAGGCGGATATCGCTAACGACACACGAGTTAATGCATAACTAGTGGCTGTTATCGGCCCTTCGGGGCTGGCCCATTCTCTCGGGGAGAGAAATGTTAGCCGCGATGCTTCTCGTTATTAATTGCGGCGGTGTTGTCGATTTTGATCAGTGGCGAACGACTACTCTATGCAAAACGCATTATTGCGGTGCTGCAACCCGGAACAATGCTGAATCCACGCGAGGAAGTCCGTCATGAGCCAGATTAAATCACCGAGAGTTGTCTCCAAAGAGGAATGGTTACAGGCACGCAAAGCCCACCTAAAGAACGAGAAGGCGCTCACCCGCATGCGCGATCTGGTCGCCCGTGAACGGCGTGAGCTGCCATGGGTCAAGATGGAGAAGGAATACGTCTTCGACACGCTGGAAGGGAAGAAGACGCTTGCCGAGCTATTCGGCACAAACAGTCAACTGGTCATTCACCATTTCATGTTCGGCCCTGACTGGAAGGCGGGCTGCCCGAGCTGCTCGCTGGAGGCGGATCATGCCGAAGGCGCTATTGTCCACCTCGCCAATCACGATGTCAGTTACGTTCGTGTATCCCGCGCGCCGCTGGAAAAGCTGGAAGCCTACCGGAGGCGCATGGGCTGGACAGCCCAGTGGGTGTCCTCCCAGGGCAGCGATTTCAATTTTGACTTTCAGGTCTCTTTCGCACGGGAGGATCTTGAGGCTGGTCGGCTCTACTACAATTACCAAGCTATCGAGGATCCGAAATACTTCAGCGAAGAATTGCCCGGTCTTAGCGTTTTCTACAGGGATGAAAGTGGCGCTGTGTTCCACACCTACTCCAGCTACGCCCGTGGCAATGAAGAGGTTATTGGCGCCTTCGTTTATCTCGATATCACGCCGAAGGGCCGCAACGAGAAGGAAATCATGGACTGGGTTCGGCGCCGAGATGAGTATGACGCGAGCCCCGCAAACGTGAGTTGTCACTCCTGCTGATGATCTCAGCCTGTCGCATGCCGACCGCCTAGCACTCGATCACAACACTCCGATTTAGCTGACAAAGTTGAGGCTGCAGCCGGTGAAGATCTGCCTATCTCGCTTGGTTATGGCGACTCGCATCTGACAAATCTCAGTACCTGCGGCCCCAGTTTTCGAACCTTTGTTGCCGGGCAAACTGATAGCTTTTGGATGCATGTTGATTTCGATGTGCGATGTGGTTGATTCTAATGAAATGCCCGCGGCAGACTGTCCAGAAAATAAATTAAGACAGTAGGAAATATGAGGTAGATCGAAATTTGGTTTTACTAGAGCCTTGTTACTTATCCTGTACTGGCTTGTGGCCAAGTCTCAGGCTAAGGAACGGATAAAGCTCTAAAATATTAAACTCGGAGATAGAATACGGTGAACAGTGCGTCTCATAATATTAAAGGTCGGTGTCGTTGTGGCCAGGTTGAATTTGAGGTTAGCTCAAAGCCCATGATCACAATGGCTTGTCACTGCACAGGCTGTCAGCAAATGACTTCAAGCGCGTTTAGCCTTAGTTCGCTATTTTCTAGCGCTGCCTTTTTGATTACATCTGGAGAGCCCGTTATCGGAGGGCTGCACGGTCATACACACCACTTTTTCTGTGAGCATTGCATGAGCTGGCTATTCACACGTCCTGAAGGTATGGATGACTTTGTTAATGTGCGCTCAACGTTGCTAGAGAATTCTCGAACCTATAAGCCATTCATTGAAACTTACACGGATGAAAAGCTGGAGTGGGCGATTACTGGTGCAGAGCATAGTTTCGTTAAGTTTCCACCACAGGAGAAATTCCCAGAATTACTCCAGGAGTATGCGCAAAAACAAGGATAAATGCAGTATTGAAGAATGTGGTTCAGCACACATCAATCGGCTGCAGCGGAGCAATTCACGCTGCACTTCAATCACCTATGAGCACAAGCACCTGGAATTGGGTGGCGGAATATACGCAGACCTAACAGGCGAGGAGTATGTCGCGGATTTCTTGCTGCCCAACTTCTACTTTCACCTTGTCACGACTTACTCGATATTGCGCAGTGTCGGAGTGCCGATCGGTAAAAAAGATTATATGCTTCACCTGATGCCAAAAGTGAAACAAAGTGCAATCTAACCAGCGCTTCGAACTGATTACTGCGCGCTTCTGCGCAGCTCAAGCTCCGGTATGTGCTGATGGAGAAGTAATTTGAACATTACAGATTTATCTTTCGGGGTCACGGATTGGTCTGAAGTTGAGAGGACTGAGCACTCCGGAGAATACGGTGTTGCTTATTGGAAGACTCGAAATTTCGGGGATATCCGGGTTCGTATGGTTGAGTACAGTCCTGGCTATCTGGCGGATCATTGGTGTGCTAAAGGGCACATATTGCTCTGCCTCGAAGGTGAGCTTCATACTGAGCTAGACGATGGTCGTTGTTTTGTTCTCACGCCTGGTTCGAGCTATCAAGTTGCCGACAATGCAGAACTTCATCGTTCTTCGACGGAGCAGGGAGCTACGTTGTTCGTCGTCGATTAGCATCGCATAATCACTGTTATGGATAGGGAGTAAACGTATGGTCTTCGACTTACCTGCACCAGAGCAGCAAGACTCCAAGTCATTGGTTGGCAGTATTGCGGCTCGGCGCAGCGTGAGGGAGTACACGAATGCACCACTCCCTATCGGTGTTTTGTCTCAATTGCTTTGGTCGGCCCAGGGCGTAACAGGGCCGGATACAAAAAGAGCAACGCCATCGGCAGGTGGATTATACCCGCTGCACCTAAAAATATTGGTGCAGCGGGTATCGGAACTTGAGCCTGGTATCTATGAGTATCAGGCTGACAACCATTCGTTAAAGTTAACTGGGAACCGTGCCCCGGAAGGGGCAGTGCAAGCGCTAGGGATTGGCGATCAACCATGGTTGAAAGAAGCGGCTCTCGTCATCGGAGTTGCCGCGAAACTGGGAGAGGCAGTTCGGCACTTTGAAACTCAGCCACCCCAGGGAGAGCGCGGCGCTCGCTATGTATATATGGAAACTGGTGCTCTAGCACAAAATGTCCATCTTCAGAGCACTGCTCTCGGAGTTGGTTGTGTTCTAGTGGCAGGTTTCGACGATCCAAGGGTGAAAGAAGTATTGAGATTGCCTGCGGACTTGGACCCTACTGCGCTGCTTTGCATTGGGCAGCGGCGTGCCTGATAGAGGAGCCGTCATTCATGTTCTCTGCTGAATTCTTGCTTACCTCGTTGGTTGTCGTACTTATTCCAGGCACAGGTGTTATCTTTACCGTTTCCATTGGCTTAATGCATGGGCGTCTGGCAAGTCTCTATGCTTCTCTCGGCTGTACACTTGGTATTGTGCCGCATCTGCTGGCTACTGTTCTGGGCCTGGCGGCCATCATGCATACGAGCGCGATAGCATTTCAGGTGCTCAAGTATGCGGGTGTCGCGTATCTTCTTTACCTTGCCGTTGTTACTTGGCGTGATCGAAGCGCTTTCTCTGTTCATGAGGTGAGGCGAAAGGGTGATACCGTTTCGCTTATGAGCAAGGCGTTTCTGCTGAATATCCTCAACCCCAAGCTGACCATTTTCTTCTTGGCCTTCTTGCCGCAGTTCGTTGCAACTGACGCCCTGTCATCATTAGGACAATTGTTCGGACTGAGTGCTATTTTCATGGCGATGACCTTTGTTGTCTTCGTCATCTACGGGCAGCTTGCCCATGTGTTTAGGGCAGCCGTTATTGAGTCACCGAAGATTCAGAGTTGGTTGCGCAGAAGCTTCTCAGCAGCGTTCGCGGGATTAGGCTTACAGCTCGCTCTGACTGAGCGGTAAGGCTTAACAATTCATTTAAACCGACACCGCAAAGCGGTGCGGCTTAATTCAGCGCTAGGTACAAAGAGAGAAGGGATGAGCGCGACACGAATAATGATCTTCGGAGGCCCTGGCGCAGGTAAATCCAGGTTGGCTCTTAGACTGTCGAGAGTTCTTGACATAGCCGTTTATTGTGTTGATGGGGCCGTTCATGATGAGAAGGGGAAGCTTCGGCCAAACTCCGAAATTGATTGCACAGTAAGATCCTGGGCATCAAAACATCAATGGATCATTGAAGGAGGAAACTCCAGAACCTATTCGGATAGAGCATCTAGAGCTACCGTTCTTGTATGTATGAAGCCGCCACGTTGGCTAAGAGTCTATCGAGTAGCTATTCGAGATAAGCTTAATTTTTCATCGCTTTATTGGTCTTTTAAGTATGATGAGGTGTTTGGGTTTAAAGATGATCTAACCTTGAGCTCAGTAGGAAGAGATATTGCCACCTATAAGATTAGAACAAATAAAGATGCAGGTGAATTATTAAAAATACTGGCGCGGAATAATTGTTCTTCATCGCTATGAATGAATAATGCGCTGTGATCATGGGTATAAAATATTCAGTGTGCGAAATTAAGGAGCACCAAATTGGCCAGCATGTTAGAAGAAGGGAAAGAAATTCTATCCCAGCAGCCCTTCAGCTTGCTGTTGGGTGCAAACTTGGAAGTATTTGAAACTGGCTTTGCTGAAATAAGCCTTAAAATGAGAGAAGAGTTTAAGCAAAACAATGGTTTTGCGCATGGTGGTATCGTTAGCTATTTGGCTGATAACTGCATCACCTTTGCTGGCGCGTCAGTACTAGGAAGCTGCGTTACCTCAGAATATAAAGTAAATTATGTTCGGCCTGCTGTTGGAGATCGGTTGGTTGCTAGATCTACAGTTTTATACTCAGGTAAGCACCAGTCTACTTGTGAGTGTAAAGTAGACTCGCAAGGAAATGGCGAGGAGAAGCTGGTTGCGGTTTCTCTTGGAACCATAAGCAAGACCGGCGCGTTGTAATCTAACCATTCATTCCGAAGGCCAGCTTACAACATGCACATTTTTTGTGTGGCCGCTGCACTCCTGGCTGTGCACAAAAAACTGCACATTGCAGGCTGTCCTTACACTCAGCTTTAGCTATTAAAAGGAGGAATTGAGATGTGCGAGACTCTAGAGAAAAGCGTTTCGTTTCGCGTGGCCACCCACCACGATCTGCAAGCTATCGTTCAGATGCTCGCCGATGATAGCCTTGGTCTAAAGCGTGAAGATCCTTCAAGTCCTCTGTCTCGTTCCTATCATATGGCCTTCGAAGCTATCGATGCTGATCCTAACAATGAGTTGGTAGTTGCAGTTACAGGTCATCATATTGTGGGCGTGCTTCAAATCACCTTCATTCCATATCTAACCTACCAGGGGGGATGGCGAGCACTGATAGAGGGCGTTCGCGTATCCAAGGAAATCCGGTCATCTGGAATTGGTCGCGCTATGTTTGAGTGGGCCATAAATCGCGCTAAAGAAAGAGGGTGTGTTCTGGTTCAGCTCACAACTGACAAGCTGAGGCCGGATGCATTACGCTTTTATGAGGGCTTCGGCTTCGTCGCATCTCACGAAGGAATGAAACTCAAGCTGTAATCCTGCAAGCAGGCGAGGATTCTTTAAGGCCTCCCAATGTTTGGCCTCTTTGGCTAATAAAAACGTCAATGCGACCTGGCTGCTTTAAATCCAGCTGTTTACGCTCATCGTTAAGCTTCTCCCTTGACCACCTACAGAAGATATTTGAGTACACATATGGCCTTTATTGAACCCGTCACCCTCTCTGCGCGCGGCGTAAAAATCGTGCCGCTTACACTCAACCACGAAGCCGGTCTGCGCGCTGCCGCAGCGGACGGGGAGCTATGGAACCTGCGCATTACATCGGTACCAGCGCCTGACGAGACGCACCGCTATATTGATACTGCTTTGAAAGCCCGAGAGGAAGGCCACCGCTTTGCCTTTACCGTCATTGAAGAGGCCAGTGGTACGGTGCTTGGCTCTACGAGTTACCATGATATTTTGCCTGACGTAAAAAGAGTGGAAATTGGCTACACGTGGTACGCCAAGCGAGTGCAGCACACGCATGTCAACACCACTTGCAAGCTGCTGCTATTGACACACGCTTTCGAGACGTTGGGCTGTAATGTGGTCGGCTGGCGTACTGACAACTTCAATTTTGCCAGCCAGCGTGCAATTGAGCGCCTAGGCGCGAAAAAGGACGGCGTGATCCGTGGCAACGTGTTGCGCCGAGACGGTACTATTCGCGATACGGTGATGTATAGCCTGCACAAGGGCGAATGGTCAGAGGTGCGTGCGCATCTCGACTATCTGTTGAGCCGACCCCGTGCGTAGTGAGGAAAGCGTCGTGGCTTAGTCGATCAAGGCTTTGTAGTGTCGCTATATGCATGCTTAAACGCCATACAAGCATGACTGGATCCGTTTATTCAGGTGTTATGGTACGTGTTGAGGAGGTGGTATGTCGTTCGAAGAGTTACGGTCTGAAGTGCATAAAACTTACATGGAATACTATGTTGCTGGGTTTAAGAGCAACGACGTAACGCTGATCGATAAAATGGTCAAATATCCAATCGCATATATTAAAAATGGCTCGGTGACAATGTGTGATTCCTATCCGATAGATCCCAAAAGCCTTAAAAAAGAAAAGGGTTGGGATCATTCTGTCGACTGGAAGTTTGAGGTGACAGCTGTCAATGATAGTGAGGCTCATGCAGTTGCCTCTGCTGTCAGATGCAGAAAAGATGGTTCAAAAATTGAGAGTGTTCATGGGTTCTATGCTTTCACCAAGACGGCCGATGGATGGAAAATGTATGCCGTTGCGGATACTACCTTTTGATCATAACAATGCGCAGCAGTGCGCGGCTTGCATCCAATGTGCGTCTTTGACAGAGCATCGCTTTGCTTCAAATTAAGTTTCTAGAGTCACAGTTTTCAGGTAATAAGGATCGTTAATGAAGAAAATGTTTCTAACTTCATCGTTTGCGGATGTGGCGGATCTATTTTTAAAATTTACCGGGGGGAAATGCGCTGGCAAAACGGCTACCTTCATTCCTACTGCGAGCCTCGTGGAAGAGGTGAGGTTTTATGTGTCCGCTGGCAAGGAAGCCCTCGAAAAGCTGGGTGTTATCGTTGATGAGCTTGAAATTTCAACGGCGTCTAAAGATGAAATAGAGAGCAAGCTTCAAAAAAATGATTATATCTATATCACTGGTGGAAATACTTTCTTTTTACTTCAAGAGCTAAAAAGAACAGGTGCAGATAAAGCCATAATAGAACAAATAAATTCAGGGAAGATGTATGTAGGTGAATCAGCCGGTTCTATTGTTGTGTCGCGCGATATTGAGTATGTGAAGGACATGGATGATTTTACGGCAGCACCTAACGTAGGCTCTTTTTCCTCGCTAGGTCTCGTTGATTTTTATCCAGTCCCACACCATACCAACTTTCCATTCAAAGAATCCGTTGAGAGCATCATCTCCAGTTATAAAGAGAAAATAGGCCTTTGTCCAATTAGTAATGCACAAGCAATTATCGTAAATGATAATAAGTTTGAAGTATGGCCTGACGAGGCTTAACAAATCTTAATAAAGCGAAACAGCACGTGGCTTACAGCCTCCGAACGCTTCTAAACTGCGCGCCGCAGTGCTTGGCATTATAAGTATCCATATGGGTAAAAGGAGTCGTAAGTGTTTGAGGTAAAAGCAACCCAACATGTGCTGGCGGTTAACGATCTTGAGAAGACCGAGAGTTACTTGCTCGACAAACGTTCGACGCAGCGGGCCGATATCCCCTCTACCAAGCCCTGGCTCAACATTTAACCATCGGTCCAACAGACTAGCTGCCGCACCCATGCCTTAAATGGAGAGTCTAATTTTGAGCTATCTTGGTGGGTGTTGCTGAGAAACCTCGTAGCTATTTTGGCTTTTGACGGTTAAACACGATCAGAACTGAAGGAGAGACACATGGTAACCAACACAGAGCTTCATGGGGCTTGTCTTTGCGGGATTGTCAGCGTCACCGTTACCACCAAAAGCAACCACGTCGGCGTTTGTCACTGCTCGATGTGCAGAAAGTGGGGGGGGGGGCCGCTGTTTGCGGTGGAGTTTGCCGGTGATGTGGATTTTAACGGCTCGGAGTATATAACTACCTTCAGTTCCTCAGAATGGGCTGAGCGTGGTTTCTGCCAACAGTGTGGCACCCACCTCTTCTATCGCTTAAAGCAGGGTGGGCATTACGCGCTTCCCGTTGGCCTTCTTGATAGCGCGGATGATTGGAAAATAACCGAACAGATATTTATCGACCAAAAGCCCCCTTACTATTCACTAGCAGAAAAAACCAAGCAACTGACGGGGGAAGAAGTGTTTGCTCAATTTGGGGAGCAGTAGAGGCTCAGTTCATGGTGCACCAATTCCACTCTCTTACTAATGCTGGCTTGAACCGGAGCTTGGGTTTGCCAAAATGAGGGTTATAACCGGCATCACTTGACTTGGCAAGGAGAGAGCCTTCATCAGCGGGCGCTACGTAATGTGTGGTAATCGACGGGGGAGCTTATGAGCGACAAGAGCAGAATCAGCTTGCAGTGCGTGGTGGGCGATATCGCTCGACAGTCCGATGTAGATGCCGTGGTTAATGCCGCCAATGCACAATTGAGAACCGGTGGGGGCGTTGCCGGGGCACTTCATCGCGCTGCTGGGTCCGGCTTGGCCGAAGAGGGGCAGTCAATGGCGCCCATCAACCCGGGCCAAGCGGTACTCACCGGCGGTCATAATCTGCCCAACCGCTGGGTGATTCACTGCCTGGGCCCGGTATACGGCGTCGACAAGCCGGAGGATCAACTGCTGGCGGACTGTTACCGCAATGCGCTGAAACTGGCCGACGAGCACGGTATTGAACGGCTTGCTTTCCCGGCACTGTCTACCGGTGCTTTCGGCTACCCGGCGGAAGAAGCCGCTCAGGTGTGTGCGGCTACCCTCGAAGCCATACTGCCCAGCTTGCATAAAGTGCGCCTGATCCGCTTTGTGCTGTTCGACGAAGCAGCCCGGCATACCCTCCACCAAGCTCTGGCTCAACGCTTAACCATTGATCCAGTAGACTAGCTGTAGCGCCAATTGTTTAGCTGACGCATGCATGAGAGCTGAGTGGAGGCTGCTGCTTCTGCTTAGTAGGGGGCAGCTTTAGCACCGCTGCGCTGCCGCGGGTGCACTTGAGCTTATTTTATAGCACTATCACGCCGCGTATTCTCCAGCTCCTCAATCATTCGGCGCGCTGCATTAGAAAGCGTTCGATTGGTATGCACCAAATAGCCCAGCGGTCGGTAAATAGGCGGGGTGTCTACCTTTAGCTCTACCAGTTCGCTGTCGATCATCTTTTCCGGCAGCAGGCTCCAGCCTAATCCTACGCTGCACATCATTTTTAGCGTTTCTAAATAGTTGGTCGCCATGCTTACAGGCAATTGAAGACCAGCTTCGTTAAAACGTTTCGCAATAAGTGACCCTGTAAAGGTCTTCGCCCCCGGCATTACGCAGTTGAATTCACACAGGTCGGCCAATGACCGGAGGCTTTGAGGTGCCGGGTCTTGGTTGGCAAGTGGGTGGTCAATCGCACAGGTAAAACAGAGCCGATCACGCCAGAGCTCTACGACCTGCAGTTGTTCATGAGGGTGGGGGGCGAGAGTCACCACCGCCATTTCCAGAGTGCCATCCAGCACCCCCAGGTAAGCCTGCTCAGAATCCAGAAAGTGCAGGTCGAGTTCGACTTCCGGATGGCGCTGGGTGTACCGCTTTAATAGTGGTGGTAAGCGGTGCAGGCCAATATGGTGGCTGGTGGCCAGGGTAAGCTTGCCACCCACTTGGCCAGACAGGTTGGCTAGTGCCCGGCGGCTGTCCTCAACGGTAAACAGGATGCGCCTCGCTTGGGGCAGTAAGACATTACCGGCTTCGGTTAGCGCAATACGCCGACCAATGCGGTCAAACAGCCGTGCACCTACCTGAGACTCCAAGGTAGCGATGCGTTTGCTAACGGCGGGCTGGGTAAGATAAAGCTGCTCCGCTGCGCGAGAGAAACTTTGCGTATCGGCGACAGCCAGAAAGGCTTGTAGGCTTTGGGTATCCACTTACGAATCCTTGATTAAGCATTCCTGTTTGGAATCTAATCTATGAATAACATGAATTGCTTTTATGCGCGAGTCGCGTAACACTCGTGCTATCGCCATATAAGCAGCACGAAGAGGCTGCCATACCGAACTAGCAGGGCACCGCCCAGGAGAGCCATATGTCAGGTCAAACCCTTTACGACAAACTCTGGAATCAGCACTTGGTAAAGCAGCGCGATGACGGCACTGCGTTGATCTACATCGACCGCCAGCTGCTTCACGAAGTGACCTCGCCTCAAGCGTTTGAAGGCCTGCGTTTAGCTAATCGTAAGCCGTGGCGTTTAGATGCCAACTTGGCCACGCCTGACCATAACGTGCCGACGACCATTAAAGAGCGCGCCGAGGGCAACAGCGGTATTAAAGACCCGGTGTCGCTGATTCAGGTGCAAACCCTGGACGACAACTGCCTTGAGTACGGCATCGAAGAGTTCAAAATCAACGACCCGCGCCAGGGCATCGTGCACGTAGTTGGCCCCGAACAGGGCGCAACGCTGCCAGGAATGACCGTGGTGTGTGGCGACTCCCACACCGCGACCCACGGTGCCTTTGGCGCTTTGGCCCACGGTATTGGTACCTCGGAAGTCGAGCATGTAATGGCGACCCAGTGCTTGCTGGCGCAAAAAATGAAGAATATGCAGGTGCGCGTGGAAGGTGAGCTTGGCCTGGGCGTAACAGCAAAAGATGTGGTGCTGGCGATTATCGGCAAGATTGGCACCGCTGGCGGCACCGGCTATGCCATTGAATTTGCCGGTAGCGCGATCGCTTCGCTTTCTATGGAAGGGCGCATGACCGTATGTAACATGGCTATTGAGGCGGGCGCACGAGTAGGTTTGATCGCCGTGGACGACACCACGATTGATTACCTTGCCAAGCGTCCTTTCGCGCCCACGGCAGAGCAGTGGGAAGCCGCCGTGGCGGACTGGCGCAATCTGGTGTCTGACGACGATGCGCAGTTCGATAAAGTGGTTACTTTGCAGGCTAAAGAGATCGAGCCACAGGTGAGCTGGGGCACCAGCCCGGAAATGGTCACCGGTATTTCCGGCCAAGTGCCCGATCCCAGCGCTGCGCTGGATGAAACCGTTCAGCGCAGCCACACTCGTGCCTTAGAGTACATGGGCCTTCACGCCAATCAGAAAATCACTGATATCAAGCTGGATAAAATCTTTATCGGCTCCTGCACCAACTCGCGTATTGAAGATTTACGTGAAGCCGCCAAAGTCGCCAAGGGCAAAAAGGTAGCTGATTCCATCAAGCTGGCCATGGTGGTGCCGGGTTCTGGCTTGGTGAAGCGCCAAGCTGAAGCGGAAGGTTTGGATAAGATCTTTATTGAAGCAGGCTTTGAGTGGCGCGAGCCGGGCTGCTCCATGTGTTTGGCCATGAACGCGGATAAGCTGGGTGCCGGTGAACACTGCGCCTCTACTTCTAACCGAAACTTTGAAGGGCGCCAGGGTTACGGTGGCCGCACGCACTTGGTCAGTCCAGCCATGGCAGCGGCAGCGGCGATTGCCGGTCACTTTGTTGATGTTCGCAGCTTGCCCGCTAACGACGCCACTCACGCTCAGGAGGCCTAAACCATGAAAAAATTTGAACGTTTTGAAGGCGTGGTAGCACCCCTTGACCGCGCCAACGTCGACACCGACTTGATTATCCCGAAGCAGTTTTTGAAGTCGATCAAGCGCACCGGCTTTGGCGTTAACCTGTTTGACGAACTGCGTTACTTGGATGAAGGCCAGCCGGGGCAGGACTGCTCACAGCGCCCGCTGAACCCTGATTTCGTCTTGAACCAGCCGCGTTTCAAAGGCGCGGAAGTGCTACTTGCTCGGCGCAATTTTGGCTGCGGCAGCTCTCGTGAACACGCGCCTTGGGCGCTGGAAGATTTCGGTTTCAAGGTAGTGATTGCGCCTAGCTTTGCCGATATCTTCTACAACAACTCGTTCAAGAACGGCATTTTGCTGATTACCTTCCCAGAAGACGTAATAGATCGCCTGTTTGCCGAGGTGGATGCCAATGAAGGCTACCAGTTGGATGTGGACTTGGAGAACCAGCGGGTCATTACCCCGAGCGGTGAGATTTTAGAGTTTGAAGTGGATGAGTTCCGCAAACACTGCCTGCTGGAAGGGCTGGACGATATTGGTCTGACGCTAAAAGACGAAGACGCCATTCGTGCTTTTGAGCAGAAGCATAAAGCTGCGCGCCCCTGGTTGTTCCGGCAGTCTGCCTAAACGCTTTCCAGTTTTCACAGTAAGTTTGATAGCGCGTTGCAACCCCATTGCAATGCGCAAAGCGGCCAAAGTCGCTCGATAACATGTTAAGGAATCAGCATGACTCATAAGGTATTACTGCTGCCGGGTGACGGTATTGGCCCCGAGATTGCCGCCCAGGCGGCACGTTTGTTGAAGGCGTGCCAGGAAGCGGGCTTGGATATTGAAGTAGAAGAGGGCTTGGTGGGCGGCTCTGCCTATGATGTCCACGGCGAGCCTCTGCCCGCAGAAACCCTGGAAAAAGCTAAAGCAGCCAGTGCGATTTTGTTGGGCGCAGTAGGTGGCCCCAAGTGGGACAAAATTGAAGATCTCTCCAAGCGTCCGGAAAAAGGCCTGCTGGGGCTGCGTAAAAACCTTGGATTGTTCGGCAATCTGCGCCCGGCAATGCTCTACCCGCAGTTGGCCAGCGCCTCTAGCCTGAAGCCAGAACTGGTGGCCGGGCTGGATATTATGATCGTTCGCGAACTCACCGGCGGCATTTACTTCGGCCAGCCCCGTGGCATTGAAGTACGAAATGGCGAGCGGGTCGGTTTTAACACCTATATTTATTCTGAAAGCGAAATTGAGCGCATTGGCCGCGTCGCCTTTGAAATGGCCCAGAAGCGTGGCAAGAAACTTTGCTCAGTAGATAAAGCTAACGTGCTGGAAGTGACCATCTTGTGGCGTGAAGTGATGGAGCGTTTAGCGCCGGAATACCCGGACGTTGAGCTTTCCCATATGTACGTCGATAACGCCGCCATGCAGCTGGTGCGCGCACCCAAGCAGTTTGACGTGGTGGTGACTGGCAATATGTTTGGCGACATTCTTTCCGACGCTGCCGCTATGCTGACCGGCTCCATCGGTATGCTGCCTTCTGCTTCGCTAAACGAAAGCGGGCAGGGCATGTACGAGCCATGCCACGGTAGCGCGCCGGATATTGCCGGCCAGAATGTAGCTAACCCACTGGCCATGATGCTTTCGGTAGCCATGATGCTGCGTTATTCGTTGGGTGAAAATGCCATGGCGGAGCGTATTGAAGCCGCCGTCGGCAGCGTGCTGGATGACGGTCTGCGCACTGCGGATATTGCCTCTGAAGGTATGCAGACCATTGGTACCGATGCCATGGGCGATGCGGTGTTAGCGGCGTTTGCTAAGCAGTAAGTTAAGTCGGTGGGTTACCCCGGCGCCCTTATTTACTCAGCCATTATCATTGAGCCGTTGTTCAGCGCGGCTTCAAAATCACCGTAAAGAAGTGTGTATAATGTGAGTACTCATTCTTTGCAGGAGGACTTCATATGTTGAAAGTCGGTTTCGTGGGATGGCGTGGCATGGTGGGCTCAGTGCTGATGCAGCGCATGCAGGAAGATGGTGATTTCAACGGCATCGAGCCGGTGTTCTTCACCACCTCCCAGGTAGGCCAGCCCGGCCCCGACATCGGTGTCGACGTACCTCCGCTGAAAGATGCCTTTGATATTGAAGCGCTCAAAGCGTTGGATGTTGTTGTCACCTGCCAGGGCGGTGACTACACCAAGCCAGTTTATAAAGATCTTCGCAGCGCAGGTTGGAAGGGCTACTGGATTGACGCCGCCAGTACCCTGCGCATGGAAGATGAAGCGACGATCGTGCTGGATCCAGTCAACCGCAAGGTTATCGACGACCAGCTAGCCAAGGGCGCTAAAACCTTTGTGGGCGGCAACTGTACCGTGAGCCTAATGCTGATGGGCTTGGGTGGTCTGTTTGAAGCCGATATGGTCGAGTGGATGACCTCCATGACCTACCAGGCGGCTTCTGGTTCGGGCGCTAAGCACATGCGCGAGCTGCTCAACCAAATGGGTCAACTGCGTGACAGCGTCGGCGAAGAGCTAAAAGATCCGTCAAGCGCGATTCTGGATATCGACCGCAAAGTAACGGCTGCCATGCGCAGCGGTGACTTCCCGACCGATAACTTTGCCGCGCCGCTGGCAGGTAGCTTGCTGCCATGGATCGATACCAAGCTAGACAACGGCCAGAGCCGCGAAGAGTGGAAGGGCAGCGTTGAGACCAATAAGATTCTCGGGCTCGACAACAACCCGATCCCCATCGATGGCCTGTGTGTGCGTATCGGCGCGATGCGCTCGCACAGCCAGGCGTTCACTATCAAGCTGAAGCACGATGTGCCGCTTGATGAGATCGAAGATCGCATCGCCAAGCACAATGAGTGGGTCAAGCTGATTCCTAATGACAAAGACGCCACCATTGCTGGTCTAACGCCTGCGGCTGCCACTGGCACGCTGCAAGTGCCGGTTGGGCGACTGCGTAAACTGCAAATGGGCGGCGAATACCTCTCAGCATTTAGCGTGGGTGACCAGTTGCTGTGGGGCGCCGCAGAGCCGCTGAAGCGTATGTTGAAGATTCTTCGCGAACAGTAATTGTTTATTGTTGTACGCCAGTCGAAAACGGGAAGCTGTTCGCAGCTTCCCGTTTTTTTCGGCTAGTCATCTTGATAGTGGGAATAACACCGTTATTTCGTTAAGTTATGACAAAAAAGACTTAGTAAAATTATTTGGTATCAGTCGTTAAAAGTAAGTAGGTGATCAGGGAACATTCATGAAAAAATCACTGACATGGATTGCATGGCTCTCGTTGAGTGCAGTAAGTCCGATTGCGCTGGCCGTTGGTTTTGGACAGGCGAGTGTCAGCTCATATCTGGATGCGCCTTTAGATGCTTCGATCCCTCTGCTCGAAAGCAGTGATTACGCCCTCGACGAGATTCATATCAGCGTTGCCGAGCCTCCAGCCTTTGCCTCAGCAGGCCTTGAATGGACGCCATTAGCGGCCAGCGTGCGCGTCCAGATTCAAGAGCAGCAGGGGCGCCGACAGGTACGCTTAAGCTCTGATAAAACGATGCAGGAGCCCTGGCTTGATTTGCTGTTAACGGTGGAGTTGCCAGACGGGCAGCAGTTTCGCGACATAACACTACTGTTTGATCCCCAAGGCTATGCTCAGAATCAAGCGCTTGCTCAAAATGCTGCCCCCAGCTCGTCAGCAGTAAGCAGTGCCGTCACGTCTCCGCTTGCTCAGCCCAGTTCGACGCCGCCATCGAGTGCCTATGTGGGGAGCGGCGATACCCTATGGAGCGTTGCCGAGCGTATTAAACCTGACGAGGTGAGCGTACAGCAGATGATGCTGGCGCTGCTGGAGGCCAACTCTGAGGTCTTTCCATCGGGCAATATAAATGACATGCGTGCAGAGCAAACACTTCGGGTGCCTAATTCTGAACGCATTCTGGCGCGCTCTCACGGTGATGCCGATGCTGCTATCAAAGCGATGAATGAAGCCTGGCAGCAACGCCGCCCTGGCTCATTGCAAACAGTGGCGCTACCGAAGGTTGAAGCCGCCACGTCTGTTTCTGCTACCTCCATAGCCGCCGACCAAGCTGGGGTTGAAGAGGAAGTCGACGAGCCTGAAGCAATAACGCGTTCGGAGCTGACCGAGCAACTGCACCTAAGCCAAGCGACATTACAGCAGGTTCGTGAAGAGCGTGAGTTGATGCGCGCTGAGCTTGATGAGCTGCGTGGTGAGGTTGCCTCCCTAACGCAGGCGCTAAGCGATACGTTGGCTGCTCAAGAGCCACCTTCAGCGCCACTCATTGCTAGCATGGATGAGACGAAGAGCCCGGGTGTGGCTGGCTTAATTGAGCGCTACCAGTGGACGTTGGCTTTGGCCGCCATCACACTGCTGCTAGCGCTGTTGGCATGGTTACGTAAGCGCCGAGAGGAGACCTGGGAAGACATTCCGCTGGCTGAACCCGTGGTTAAGCCAGCGGCTTCGCCTCGCGTAGACCCCAAGGCTGAGAACGATGCTCTTGCCACTAACGCCGCGCCGACATTAGATACTGATCAGTGGCTGGTCGACGATCAAGGGCAGACGCCATCGCAAGACGACCCCCTTCGCTATGAAAAAAGTCAGGCATCGGGACTCGCTGAGCAGGGGCGTCAGCGGAGGCTGAAGCTACACGCTGTTTCCGCTGACCGTTCTCAAAATGTCTCTTTAGCACCGCCGCCGAGTCCTATGCCCATGAGCCAACTGCTAGCTTCTATCCGTGCCGGTATACCTGCCTCTGCGGCTGCTAATGCTCATGTGCAGCAAACCGACAAGCCTTCTGAAACAGCTGAGGATCTAGACCATCGCTTTATCGATTACCACCCGCCGATCTTAAACAGCGCTTCACCCACCCATGATGGTCAGCGCACCGAGACCCCAATGCAGCCCACGGTGGAGTTCTTCAGTGAGTCGCATGCCGAACCGGTGCCTCCCGCGAAACAGCCACGTAGGCCAGTTGAAGAGGAATGGGAAATTGAAGAGGTAGCATTCAAGCCTCGAGGCCTGGATAATAGCGATCCTTCAAAATCTTCAAAATGATGTGGCTTGATGACGCTGTTCTATCACTTCGATGAGAAAATTCCGCTTACCGGCCGCTTGGCAATGGGTATCGAGTACGACGGTACCCGCTACTGCGGTTTTCAGCGCTTAAACCATGCTGCATCGGTTCAGGCATCGTTAGAGGATGCGCTGTCCAAGGTGGCCAATGAGCCTGTCCGGGTGAATGCCAGTGGGCGCACCGATTCGGGGGTGCATGCGACCCGTCAGATCGTCCATTTTGACCCGCCGGTAGGGCGCTCCGAAAAAGCCTGGATCTTTGGCGCTAATACCCATTTGCCCCGCGACGTTGCTGTACGCTGGGTGAAACCAGTGGGCGATGACTTTCATTCACGCCTATGCGCCCTGGGGCGCCGCTACCGCTACGTGCTGTTGAACCAGATCAGCCGCCCTGTATTGGAGCGGGCCAATGTGACCTGGTGCCGTGACCCGTTAGACGCCGATGCCATGCACCGGGCCGCCCAGGCGCTGGTAGGCGAGCACGATTTTTCCAGCTTCCGTGCCGCTGGGTGTCAGTCCAAAACCCCCTGGCGACATATGCACTTTGTGGACGTAAAGCGCTACGGCCAGTTGGTGATGATCGATATTCAAGGCAACGCGTTCTTACACCACATGATTCGCAACATTGCCGGGGCGCTGGTAAGCGTCGGACGCGGTGCCCAGGATGAAGCTTATATTGGTGAACTTTTAGCGCTTAAAAACCGTCGCAAAGGGGATGTGACGGCACCCGCCTGTGGGCTGCATTTTGTCGATTCGGTCTACGATGAGCGCTTTGATTTGCCTAAAGAGCCGTTGGGGCCGCATCTGCTCTCATTTACTGGCGAGTGGACGGGAGAGCGCGAGCTTCCTGATACGCCACGGGTGGCCTATCGACGCAATCGCTCGTTGTGTAACCCGGCAGCTACCCCGAAACAGGAGGCGTCGCCATGAGTGCTTCTCCGCAAACCCGCACTCGAATCAAGTTCTGTGGTTTTACGCGTGGTGAGGATATTGGCCTCGCCGTGGCGCTGGGCGTGGATGCCTTGGGTTTTGTGATGTGGCCAAAAAGTGCGCGCAGCGTGAATGTCGAACAACTGGCGGCGCTCTCTGCCCGCGTGCCTGCCTTTGTGACCCGTGTGGGGCTGTTTGTCGACCAGCCTGCTGAGCTCATTGAGCAGTGCTTGCCCTATCTCGATATGCTTCAGTTTCATGGCAATGAAACGCCCGATGAGTGCCAGCGCTTTTCGCTACCCTGGATGAAAGCGCTGCGCATGCGCGATGAGATAGATCTTACCCATGAGGCAGAGCGCTATCATCATGCTCAGGCGCTGCTGCTAGACGCGTATCGACCGGGGACGCCGGGGGGCACGGGGGAGACCTTTGATTGGTCTAGAATTCCCGCAAATCTTGCAAAACCTGTTATCCTCGCCGGTGGGCTGAGTGCTGATAACATTGCTGACGCTGTGCGTCAGGTAGCGCCTTATGCAGTGGATGTGTCCGGTGGTATTGAAGCCTCTCACGGCTGTAAAGATGCTGACAAAATGGCGTCTTTCGTGCGTCATGTGGCGTTAGCCGACACCCACTAGCGTTCCCCGCATAAGTTTATGTAAGCCTAGTTTTTGTGTAATTTATGCGTATTGCTTATGGGTATTTTATCGAGCTACGTGTTTACGTCGATTCATTTATTGTTTGCCTGCTCTGGCGATCTTGTGAGGTATCCCTGTGACTGTTTCTGCGACGCCTACACCAAAAACCAAGTTCAGCGATCTGACCCGAATGCCGGATGCCCGTGGTCATTTTGGCCCTTACGGCGGTCGGTTTGTGTCAGAAACCCTGAGCTTTGCGTTGGAAGAGTTGGAGAAGACGTACTTAAGCCTGCGTGATGACCCTGACTTTCAGGCCGAGTTTGACTACGATCTTGCCCACTATGTGGGACGTCCATCGCCGCTCTACCACGCCAAACGCTGGTCGGCGAGTCTTGGGGGCGCACAGATTTGGTTGAAACGGGAAGATCTGAATCATACCGGCGCTCACAAGGTAAACAACACCATTGGTCAGGCACTGCTGGCCAAAAAAACCGGCAAACCACGCATTATCGCTGAAACCGGGGCGGGCCAGCATGGCGTTGCCTCGGCGACCGTTGCTGCTCGCCTAGGGCTTGAGTGCGACGTGTATATGGGGGCTGAAGACGTACAGCGCCAAAAGCTTAACGTTTACCGTATGCGCCTACTGGGCGCTCGGGTCATTCCGGTAGAGTCCGGTACCCGCACCCTCAAAGACGCCATGAACGAAGCGCTGCGTGACTGGGTCACCAACGTTGACAACACCTTCTATATCATCGGTACCGTGGCGGGCCCGCACCCTTATCCGCTGCTGGTGCGCGATTTCAACGCGGTGGTGGGGCGTGAAGCGCGCCGCCAGTCGCTGGAGCAGATCGGCCGTCTTCCCGATGCGCTGATTGCCTGCGTGGGCGGTGGCTCTAATGCTTTGGGTCTGTTCTACCCCTTTGTGGAAGATGACGACGTGGCCATGTATGGCGTGGAGGCCGGTGGCGATGGCGTCGAAACCGGCCGCCACGCGGCGCCGCTGTCATCCAATGCGCCGCGCGGCGTGCTCCACGGTAATCGCACCTACTTAATGTCAGATGAAGCCGGGCAGGTGTCGGATACGCACTCTATTTCAGCTGGCCTGGATTATCCTGGCGTAGGCCCCGAACACGCGCTTTGGAAAGACGTGGGTCGGGTCTCCTATGTGGCCGCTAACGATAAAGAAGTGCTCGAAGCGTTTCGCGAGCTGACCCACATGGAAGGCATTATGCCGGCCCTTGAGTCGGCCCATGCGCTGGCCCATGCCAAGGTATTGGCGCCTACCATGCGTCCTGACCAGCATATTGTGGTCAACCTCTCCGGGCGTGGCGACAAAGACATCATGACCGTTGCTAAGATTGATGGCATCGAATTTTAAGGTCAGCTTTTTTTAAGGGCGAGCATGAACCGTATTGATCAGCGTTTCAGTGAACTTAAGCAGCAGGGCCGCAAGGCCCTGATTCCTTACATCACCGCAGGTGATCCAGCACCTCAGTACACCGTTGGTTTTATGCATGCTTTGGTGGAAGCAGGCGCCGATGTGATTGAGCTAGGCGTGCCTTTTTCCGACCCCATGGCGGATGGCCCGGTGATTCAAAAAGCCTGTGAGCGTGCGTTAAAGCAGGGCACACGGCTGGTCGACCTTATGCAGATGGTCAAAGAGTTCCGCCAAACCGATACCACCACACCGGTTGTGTTGATGGGCTACTTGAATCCGATTGAGCGAATTGGCTACGAAAACTTTGCCGATCAAGCTGCCAGCGTGGGCGTTGATGGTGTGCTGATAGTGGATATGCCGCCTGAAGAGGCCGAAGAGATTGGGCCACTGCTGAAATCGCGAGATTTAGCGGCGATTTTTTTGGTTGCGCCTACCACTTCTAACCAGCGTGCCGCTACAATATGCGCCCATGGCGAGGGCTACCTCTACTACGTTTCGCTGAAAGGCGTGACCGGTGCCGCCACCCTGAACGCAGACGATGTGGCCGAGCACTTGGCGCCGCTGCGGGGGATGACCGATTTACCGCTATGTGTTGGTTTCGGTATCCGCGATGGCGTGACGGCCGCTGAAGTAGCTAAAGTCGCCGATGGTGTGATTGTAGGTAGCGCTTTGGTTAACCGCATCGCTGAAAGTGTCGATGCGCCGGAAACCATTGCGGGCCAGTTGAAAAGTGTATTAGCAGAGATGCGTACGGCGATGGATGCCTAAAGCGAATTGCTTTATCGCCTATACTGAATAGATTCACGACACTCATCGAGCCTGGTTCTGCCAGGCGTTGACGTATAACGGAAGCCTTTTTGATATGAGCTGGTTAGACAAGATCGTACCCTCCATGGGTCGCATCCAGCGTAAAGACCGTCGCGCTAGCGTGCCCGACGGCCTCTGGCGTAAATGTCCCAAGTGCGAAGCGGTTCTCTACCTCCCTGAGCTAGAGAAACATAACAGCGTCTGTCCCAAGTGCGATCACCATCTGCGCTTGACGGCACGCAAACGCTTGGACTGGTTCTTGGATAAAGCAGAACGCGAAGAGATCGCGGCGGAAATCGAACCCAATGATCGGTTGAAGTTTCGCGACTCTAAAAAATACAAAGACCGCCTGACTGCGGCGCAAAAAGATACTGGCGAGAAAGATGCGCTGGTCGCTATGCGCGGTGAGTTGGATGGTCTTCCGGTCGTTGCCGTTGCCTTTGAGTTCACCTTTATGGGCGGCTCAATGGGGGCAGTGGTCGGCGAGAAATTTGTTCGCGCCGCTACCGTGGCGCTGGAAGAGAACATCCCGCTAGTGTGCTTTGCCGCCTCCGGTGGGGCACGTATGCAGGAAGCGCTCTTCTCGTTGATGCAGATGGCTAAAACATCCGCCGCGCTTGAAAAGCTCAAACAAGCGGGTGTGCCGTATATTTCTGTGCTTACGGATCCGGTCTTTGGCGGTGTTTCAGCCTCACTAGCCATGTTGGGTGACTTGAATATTGCCGAACCCAATGCCTTGATTGGTTTTGCAGGCCCCAGGGTCATCGAGCAAACGGTGCGTGAAACCTTGCCAGAAGGGTTCCAGCGCAGCGAGTTTCTGCTTGAGCACGGTACCGTCGACATGATCGTTCATCGTCATGAAATGCGTGCCCGCGTGGGTAGTGTGCTGCGTAAGTTAACCCACCACGACGCAACGCCGGTGAGTTCGACCAATCCTGATGATGCTGAGGTCGTTGAGCCTATCGTTGAGGAAGATAGCTTGGCGGAAACCGCTGACGTAACGTTCGAGAAAGTTGAGGCGCCTAAGAAGGACACCGCTTTCGTTAAGAGTGATGACCATTCGCGCAATGCCTGACTCTCTGCAGACACCTTCTTTGCCGCTCTACTCTTTGCAACAGTGGCTCCAGCATTTGGAAACGCTGCATCCGGTAGGGATTGATATGGGCCTGGAGCGGGTCTCGCAGGTGGCTAAACGGATGGGGCTGCTTTCAAGCCCCATCGCCCCCCGCGTTATTACGGTAGCAGGCACCAACGGCAAGGGCTCAACCCTTGCCATGATTGATAGCGTTGCCCGTGCCCATGGTTGGCGAGTGGGTACCTACACTTCTCCCCATTTATTGCGCTACAACGAGCGCGTTAAAATCGATGATCAGGAAGCCGACGACCAACTGCTGGTGCAAGGCTTTGAGCGGGTTGAGCAGGCACGATTGCAGGGCAGTGAAATCAGCCTGACCTATTTTGAAGCGGGGACACTGTGCGGACTGTGGTGCTTGGCCAATGCAAAGCTTGATCTTGCGGTGCTAGAAGTGGGGCTGGGTGGTCGCCTTGATGCAGTCAATATTATTGATGCGGATGTGGCCATTGTTACCACTATTGCTCAGGATCACGCTAACTTTTTAGGCACCGATTTAGCCCAGATTGGGCGTGAAAAAGCCGGTATTTTTCGTGCCAATCGTCCCGCCGTGCTAGGTAGCCAAACGTTACCTTCCAGTGTCGCTGAATGTGCTCAGGTGCTGGCGGCGCCTATGTTTTGTTTGGGCCAGCAATTTGCCCATCAGACGATGGCTTCTGAGCCTTCGCAATGGCGCTGGCAGGGGCAGCATCCGGATGGTCAACGCATTGTTATTGACGAGCTTCCCGAGCCGGGGCTGCCTATCGATAACGCCGCCACTGCTTTGCAGGCGCTTGTGCTTGCAGGGCTTGGGTTGGAAGCGGCGCGCGTGCAAGCTGCGTTGAGTTCTGTGCAGTTGCCGGGGCGGCTGCAATGGATTGGGCCTTGGTGCCTGGATGTAGGTCATAATCCTCATGCTGCCGAGTATGTCGTTCGCCATTTGCCGCAACCTCCGGAAGGTGGTCGGCAGTGGGGCCTTATTGGCATGTTGAATGATAAGGATATTGACGGTGTCATACAGACGTTAGCGTCTCGCATTAGTGATTGGGTGTGCGTGTCGTTGAGCGGAGAGCGAGGTTGCCAGGCAAGCGAGTTGTCGCAACGTATTATAGCTCAGGGAGGGCGGGTGCATTTTAGTGCTGATTCGCCGCAAGCAGGCGTCGATTGGCTCGCTAACATGTTAACGCCCAATGATCGTGTCTTGGCCACCGGATCGTTCTTTACAGTAGCGGCACTGTTAGCTCGGCCACTGCCAACAGGCGCTGCGTCGCTTGATGGAGACGGAAATGAAATACGGTAAAACGGAACGCATTAGCGGTATTGTGATTCTGCTCGCGCTACTGGCGATCTTTGTGCCGTGGCTAATGAGCGACCCCGCACCAAGGGAAGAACGTCCCCAGCCGAACTTTGTGATCGAGCAGCCCGTTGAAGTGGAGCGCCGTGACGTTCCTGCACCGGAAAGGCCTTCAACCATCGGCGAGCCGTCTCTATCGTCAGCGGCCCGTAATGAAGAGGGCGATATGCCTATTGACGTCGATCCGAGGTTGCCGGAAACCGATCAAATTACTGCTGCTAATCAGTCGCCCTCGAGTCCCGAGGCGGCGGGATCCAGTGAACCGAATGAAGAGCCGGAGACCTCCGATAGCGACCCTATTGCTGACCTGATTGCCAGCAATAGTGGCAGCGGTCAAAACAGCAGTGAAGGTTCTTCACAGGGCTCTTCACAACGTTCATCGCAAAGCTCCTCATCTAGCTCATCCACCCCCTCAGCAAGTGCTCAGGGAGAGTGGGCGGTGCAAGTCGGCAGCTTTGGTGAGCCCGGTAATGCGCAGCGCCTTAGCGAGCAGCTTTCGGGTGAAGGGTTTACTGTTTATCAGCGTGAGCGCGATAACAATATGACCACCGTCTTTGTGGGCCCTTATGCCACTTCTGAGGAGGGGGAGTCTGCCATGTCCTCGATTAAAGAGCGGGCCAATGTGCAGGGCCTGCTTGTTCGGGTAAGAGACTAAACGATGGCATTAACCTGGATTGATGCGGTGTTCTTGGCCGTGCTGGCGCTATCAATGCTAGCCGGATTCGTCCGGGGATTTGTTCGCGAGGCATTGGGGTTGGCCGCCTGGGTCGTTGCCTTAATGGTTGCCCGAGTCCTCGCCGAACCGGTGGCCGAACTGATGAGCGGGTTTATCGATAGCTTTGATGCCCGCCTAGTGCTCGCTTTTATACTGGTGATCTTTGCCGTTATTTTGCTTTGCGGCATAGTCATTCGCTTGGTGCATGCGGCGATTGAGTGGGTAGGCATGGGGCTTTTGAACCGTGTGGCGGGGGCCGCTTTTGGTGTTGCTCGTGGGGCGGTTATTTTGCTTATTGCTACCGTGCTGATTACCCTCACACCGCTGGCGGAACTGCAGGCGTGGCAACAAGCCGAGCTGCGACCGACCTTTATTCAACTGCGCGATTGGGCGGTGAGCCAGTTAGATCAGTGGGATCGTGAGCTGCCTGAGGCGCCATCGTCGCTGCGCGACATCTCTCTACCTGAACTGCGTCTGCCTAGTGCGACGGAGCGTGAGGTTATCCCGGCAGGTGATTGACCTGCTACTGAAGTCGATTCTACGAACGTTCGGGCTTTCTTAGGTATGTGACTTAGGTAAGCCATGGCATTAAGCGAGGTAACGTGAATGTGCGGTATAGTGGGCCTTCTGGGCAAGCAGGCGGTAAATCAGGGAATCTACGATGCCCTGACCGTACTTCAGCATCGTGGCCAGGACGCTGCCGGCATGATGACATGGAGCGAGGGACGCTTCCTACTGCGCAAGAGTAACGGCTTGGTACGTGATGTATTTCACACCCGTCATATGGCCCGCCTAAAAGGTAACCTAGGCATTGGTCACGTGCGTTACCCGACGGCAGGCTCTTCAAGTGAAGCTGAGTCACAGCCGTTCTATGTTAACTCTCCTTACGGCATTGCGCTGGCGCATAACGGTAACCTGACCAACTCTGAGCAGTTGAAGCAGGAGCTGTTCTCTACCGATCTGCGTCACATCAACACCAGCTCCGATTCTGAAGTGCTGCTTAACGTCTTCGCTCACGAGCTGGGCAAGCAGGGTTTGCACCTGGAAGCGGAAGATATCTTCGACGCCGTGCGTCGTGTTCACCGTCGCTGCAAGGGTGGTTATGCCGCTGTCGCGATTATTAATGGCTTTGGCATGGTGGCATTTCGTGACCCCTTCGGTATTCGCCCCGTGGTGTTTGGTACCCGCGAAGAGGAGAACGGGCAGGCGGTGATGATCGCCTCCGAATCCGTCGCCTTGGATGTGGGCGGTTTTGAACTGGAGCGTGACCTATCGCCTGGTGAAGCCATCTTTGTCGACATCGAAGGCAATATTCACACCCAGGTATGTGCTGACCGCCCCGAGCTACGTTCGTGTATCTTTGAGCACGTTTATCTAGCGCGTCCCGATTCACTGTTGGACGGCGCCTATGTTTACGGCACCCGTATGCAGATGGGTCGCAAGCTGGGGGATCGCATTCTCAACGAGTGGCCGGATCACGATATCGACGTGGTCATCCCGATCCCTGATACGTCGCGTACCTCCGCCCTTGAAATGGCGCAGCACCTCGGGGTGACCTACCGCGAAGGGTTCATGAAGAACCGCTATATTGGCCGTACCTTTATTATGCCGGGGCAAACTCAGCGTAAAAAATCGGTACGCCAAAAGCTCAATGCGATAGACGTTGAGTTTAAAGGCAAAAACGTTTTGTTGGTGGACGACTCCATTGTGCGCGGCACGACCTGTAAGCAGATCATTCAAATGGCCCGCGATGCCGGGGCACGCAAGGTCTATTTTGCCTCGGCGGCGCCCCCGGTACGTTTCCCCAACGTGTATGGCATCGATATGCCTGCAGCGTCTGAGCTGATTGCTCATGGCCGCAGCGAAGAGGAAGTAGGGGATTTGATTGGCGCTGACCGTATCTTCTATCAAAACCTAGAGGATCTAAAAGCGGCCTGCCGCGAAGTGAACCCGGAAATGGAAGAGTTTGATTGCTCGGTGTTTGACGGCAATTACGTGACTGGTGATATCGACGACGCCTACCTGGCCGCCTTGGAAGCTAGCCGTAATGATTCCGCCAAGGATCAAAGTGCCGGTGATCATGCCCTGGTCGATATGCACAATCAGGACGATGACCTGGACGATTAGGAGAGAAGTCTTATGCATGATGATAATCATCAGGAAGACGGTCACCAGGATGAGTGGTCATTAGAGACGCTGGCTATCCGTGCGGGCCATCAGCGCACCTTCGAGCAAGAACACTCGGAGCCTATTTTTCCGACCTCAAGCTTTGTCTACGAAAGCGCTGCAGAAGCGGCGCGTAAATTTGGTGGGCAGGAGCCGGGCAACGTCTACTCGCGCTTTACCAACCCGACAGTGCATACCTTTGAGCGCCGCCTGGCGGCCCTTGAAGGTGGCGAGCGTTGTGTGGCCACCAGCTCGGGTATGTCCGCTATTCTCTCCACTGCGCTGGCACTGCTTTCCGCAGGGGACGAGATTGTGGCCTCCCGGTCGCTATTTGGCTCGACGGTTAGTCTGTTCGATAAGTATCTAGGTAAGCTGGGTATTACCACGCGCTATGTGGAACTTTCCAGCGTTGCTGCCTGGGAAGCGGCGATTACTCCCAAAACGCGGCTACTGTTTGCCGAAACGCCCTCAAATCCACTGTCAGAAATTGCCGATATTTCGGCCCTGTCTGCGTTGGCAAAACGTCACGATGCGCTACTGGCGATAGATAACTGCTTCCTTACCCCGGCACTTCAGCAGCCCTTGGCGTTAGGTGCTGACTTGGTTATTCACTCAGCGACCAAGTATTTGGACGGCCAAGGCCGTGCAGTTGGTGGTGCCGTGGTAGGTAGTCATGCGCTGCTTGAGGAAGTGTTCGGCGTGGTGCGCACCTGCGGGCCTTGCTTGAGCCCCTTCAACGCGTGGATTTTTACCAAGGGCCTGGAAACCCTGTCGCTGCGTATGAAAGCTCACTGTGAAAACGCCTTGACCCTGGCGCGTTGGCTGGATGCCCACTCGGCGGTTAAGCATGTGTTTTATAGCGGCCTGGAGAATCATCCTCAGCACGATTTGGCTAAACAGCAGCAGAAAGGGTTTGGCGCGGTGCTGGGTTTTGAAGTGAAAGGAGGACAAGAGGGTGCGTGGCAGGTGATCGATGCAACCCGAATGCTTTCGATAACAGGGAATTTGGGTGACGTTAAATCCACTATTACTCATCCGGCCACCACTACCCATGGGCGTTTGTCTGATGCTCAGAAAGAAGCGGCGGGTATTGCGCCAGGGCTGATCCGCGTGGCGGTAGGGCTTGAGAGTCAGCAGGATATCCAGCGCGATCTTGCTCGTGGCTTGGATGTTCTGGCTGGCTAATTGATGTTAAGCAATCCTACACAGTCACGAAAACCCACCTTTGAAGGTGGGTTTTTCGTACTTTTGAAACCTAATGGGTCATATGCTGTGCAAACAAAGCCCCCTTATTTGTTTCAAGAAGCGTTGCGGTGAGGCAGGTCTGACAGCGCAACCTGATCTTCATTGCTGGAAGAGTGATTGATGTGAGAGCTCGGAGCAACAACGGTGTTGTTCTTTGCATCGCCGTTGACCAAAGGCAAATCAGCTGGTGTCAGGTGCACGCTGTCAGTGCTGTAATTCGCTGAAGAGCTAGGCTGAATAATCTGGTTAAGCTCGCCAGATCCCTGTTCAGCTAGAACGGCAGTAGAAGTCAACGTCATGGCAATAGCGGTGATAAGGGTCATTTTTTTCATGATTGGCGCTCTCTAATAGAAAGTTTATGTACCGTTTTTCGGTCATTGCTGGATGTCCTTTAGGACATGCATTAATAGTAAGCGTGCAAACAAAATTATAAAATTGGTTATATTTGCTTTTTTTGTTCGATTTTATAGAATGGATTGGCTTTGTCTTTTTAGAAAGACGAACTGCGTAAAAATTGTTACCTGGTTATTCAATGGTTTTTACGAATGAAATATCCTGCTTTTTTCAGCGGTTTTTATTAGCTTCTAGCGGTAAGGTTCTGGGCGTGGACGAATAGCGTAATCCAAGATCTGATAAGCGCGTTGGCTAAGTTGAAGCAGCCATAGATAAAATGAGGAATAGCACAATGTGGCGTAACAGTCGCAACGGTTGGGGATTGATTAGTATTCTGTTTCATTGGCTAAGCGCGCTGGCCATTATTGGTCTGTTTGCACTGGGCTGGTGGATGACTGACCTGGGCTATTATGACCCTTGGTATAATCAGGGGCCGTGGGTACACCGCTCGATTGGCATCTTGCTATTGTTTGCTACCTTTGCGCGTTTGGTATGGCGCTTCGTACAGCCGACGCCCTACGCCGAGGGGAGTCGATTAGAAACTATTGCTGCCCATCTCGGTCATATTGCGCTCTATGTGCTTCTAATAGTCGTTATGGTGAGCGGTTATTTAATTTCTACTGCTGATGGACGTGGTATTAGTGTGTTTGGTTGGTTTGAGGTGCCGGCGTTGCTATATGACTTGCCCAATCAGGCAAGCCAGGCGGGCACCGTACACTGGTACAGCGCCCTGGCGTTGATGATCCTGGCAGCGGGCCACGCCCTTGCTGCTGTTAAGCACCATTGGTTAGGTCGGCATAAAACCTTGGTACGCATGTTAAACCCAGCGCATAGCCAAGCTGGCAATTAAAACGCACCAAGTTAATGACGTTGTCTGTATACACGTTTTTCTAAACACTGCGGGTAAGATAATTGACTGCCCGCGGTGCCTATTAAGTAAAGCAAGGAGCAATTCAATATGTTCAAGAAGACAGCATTTGCATCCGCGATCGCCGCTGTAGCGCTGGTACCTTTGAGCCAAGCGCAGGCAGCTGATTATCAGATTGATACCGAAGGTCAGCACGCTTTTGTCCAGTTTAAAATTTCACATCTGGGCTTCTCCTACATTCTCGGCAGCTTTGAAGAGTTCGATGGTCAGTTTGCCTATGATCCTGAAGATCTCGACGCGTCTTCTGCTGAAATCGAAGTGCAGGTTGATAGCCTGACCAGCAATCACGCCGAGCGTGATCGCCATATCTTGAGCGAAGATTTCCTTAATGCCGGTGAGTTCCCTACCGCCACATTTAGCTCCACAGGCTTTGAATCAACGGGTGAAAATGAAGGCGTCTTGACTGGTGATCTGACCCTGCATGGCGAAACCCAAGAGATTGAAATGCCGGTTACACTGATGGGTGAGGGTGATGACCCTTGGGGTAACTACCGCGCTGGTTTCGAAGGCAGCACTACGCTGACGTTGAGTGATTACGGAATCGACATGAGCGATTTTCCAGAATCCATGCATGAGCTTGAGCTGTACGTCACGTTTGAAGGTATTCGTCAGTAAAGAGTACTTTTAGTTAAGCGCCATCACTCCGCTAGGGGTGGTGGCGTTTTTGCGTTTAAGGCGAATAAAAGGAGAGTTGGCTTGGCAATTGTGATGCAGCAACGCGAGTTGGCGATAACCCTATGGCGGCAAACCTGGCCAATGGCCATCGGGGTGTTGGCGCTATTGGGTTTTCAACTTGTTGATAGCGCCTTTATTGCCCGTTTGGGTACCGCACAGCTAGCGGCGCAGTCGTTCACCTTTCCGCTGTCATTTCTGATTATCGGCATTCAAGTGGGTATGGGTATCGCCATTGCGGCACTTATTTCCCGGGCGCTCGGCGCAGGGGAAGGGGAGCGAGCGAGGCGCTTGAGCAGCCTGGTATTAATGGCAGGTGGCGGAGTGATTGGTCTGTTGGCGTTTGCCTTGTGGGTGTTCCATGTGCCCGTTTTTCAGCTCCTTGGCGCCGATGAAGCGACGCTTTCCTATATCCATATTTACTGGGGGCCGCAACTGTTGTCCGCCTGGCTGGGAGCACTGCTCTATTTCAGCTACAGCATTTTCCGTGCCCATGGCGATACCCGTTTACCAGGTAAAATGATGGTTCTCAGTAGTGTTGTGAACCTGGTGCTCGATCCACTACTGATTTTTGGTGTCGGCGATTGGGAGGGTTGGGGATTGCCCGGTGCTGCCTGGGCAACTGCAATTGCTTTCTCAGTGGGTCTGTTGGTCACTACACGTAAACTGCTCAAACGCCAGTGGGCATCGCAGCAAGGCCTATGGCTAGAGGCGAGGCAGTCGTGGCGACCGTTTACTGGCATTGCCGCCCCTGCGATGGTCAGCCAACTGATGCCGCCCTTGGCTGCGATGCTGGCAATCTCAGTGGTGGCGGGTCTGGGTGAAAGTGAAGTAGCGGCCTGGGGGTTGGCGAGCCGTTTGGAAACGCTTTCCCTGATGGTTATTCTGGCTATGACCATGTCGCTACCGCCGTGGTTAGGACGCTGCTATGGTGCCGGAGATTGGGGGCAAATTCAGCAGCTTATGCGTTTGGCGGTAAAGGTCGCGCTGGTTTGGCAGCTTAGTCTGGGCGTGCTACTGGCTCTGGGGGCTCCCTGGCTAGCCATGGCCTTAGCAGGCAATCCAGAGGTACAAAACGAGCTGACCCTGCTGATTCGCTTTCTGCTGCCAAGCTACGCAGCGCTGGGCGTTTGTATGTTAGTGGTTTCGGCGGGCAATGCTCTAGGTTGGCCGCTGCGAGCGATGCTGCTATCCAGCGCACGGCTGTTTATCTGCTATTTACCCTGCCTGTGGTTAGGTTCACAGCTCTTCGGTTGGTGGGGGCTGGCGGCGGGCGCCGCCGTAGGCAACCTGCTGGCAGGCTTGATGGCGTGGCAAGTCATGCGGCGCATTCTTTCCCGCCCGCATCGGCAGGCGGGATTCGTTAATTAACGCAGGCGCCCAGCTTCCTGAAAGGAGAAGTAGATAAACAGCAGCGCCATCCCTAAGTAGCCCATCACGAACTCTGGGGCAGCATTGAATGACAGTTCGGGGGCGTGCATCAGCCCAACGAAGGAAAAGCCCGCGGCAATGGCAGCGAAGGCGGCCGCGCGTCGGAACTGGTGATCAATCACCGATACCGTCATAGCGCCCAACAGAATGGCCATAAACATAGCCCCTTGGCCCATCACCACAATGGCACTGGATATATCGGTGACGACCTCACCAGCCCCGCGGTTAAAGCGCGTCATCACGTAGTTGGCGAAGTAGGGTAGCATGGCCAACGCTACGGCAGGATAGTAGCGTGTGTCGTTGGACTGAAACGCGGTGGCAATCATCGACATACCGACAAAGACCAAAATCGGTGCGACCACTGAAACGGGAATGATTGCGGCTAGGGCAGCGATTAAGCCGAACATGGTAGCCAGCGCATATACCGCGCCGTTGAGAAGGCTGTAGCCCCGGCCTGCGCCCATCCACTTGGCCCCTACGGTGGCAATATAGACCGTGGTAGGAAAGACGCCGCCAAACAGCGCGCCAATCATGGTGCCTGCGCCATCAACCGCCTGACACTCCCGCACATCGTACTTATCGCCTGCGGCCTCCATCGCCTCGACGTTGTTCATCGTCTCAATGGCGTTATAGAGCGTAATCGGCAGCACCACGGTGAGTACCGCCAGCATACTGGTCAGCAGTAATCCCAGCCCTTCAAACCAGGCTAGGTTGGGAAGTAATGGATAAAAGCCCAAGTGCGTGAACGCATCGCTAAAGCGCTCGGTGCCGGCGTCGCCAATCAAATAGGCCATGGTGGTGCCGACGATAATGGCGAATAGTGAGGTGGGGAGTTTAAACGGCATACTCACTCGTGCGACCAGCCCAACAATAATGATCGCTAGCACCAGTAGACCAATAATCGGCATTTCCAGCGTTTTGAACAGCATTTCACCGGCGATAAACGTCAGTGCGACACCCGCAACGGCGCCCAGCATGGCAGCGCGCGGTAGGTGGTACTGCACCCAGCGGCCAATTATGCTGATTGCGGCTTCGATGGCGCCGCTGATAAAGCAGGCGGCGACGGCTACTTTCCAGGCCATTTCTGCATCACCGGTGAGCTGTTTGGCGGGTAGCAGTACGCCGAATAGAAACACAAACATAACCGGCGTTGAGATACCGTAAGAGAGCGCCGTTACATCGGCACGGTTCTCCTTGCGGGCCAGTCTTGCCGCGCTCCAGGCATAGTAGAAATTACCGACCATTACCGCTACTGCCGCGCCTGGCAGCACCTGCCCATAGACAATGGAAGAGGGGAATCCCATGCCCAGCATGGTGATGGCAATAATGACAAAGTTGGCAATATTGTTTTGGAACAGGGCGAAGAACGCGTCGGTGTCTTCTTTTTTGTACCAGGGGTAGTGGGTGCTGGCAGCCGCCATGTTAGGCCTCTTGATTATGGTGTGTTGTATACAAGGCAACGCTGAGTGTGCCGAAGTGTTGACTAATCGGTCAAGTGTTCAGCACACAAAAACGCCCAGGTAGGCCTGGGCGTTTGTAGTGCGGCAATGCTTGCTAGCTAGTCGTTGACAGCGGCAATCGCTTTGGCCAGGTAGGGCAGGTTCTCATGGGAGAAGCCCGCTACGTTAGCGCGACCCGAGCGTACCATGTAGATGCCAAACTCATCGCGCAACCGATCTACCTGTTCCGGCGTTAAGCCTGTGTAGGAGAACATACCGCGCTGTTCAGCTACGCAGGCGTACTTCTCGTCCAGGCCATAGGGTTTCAGTGCTTCAACGAAATCGCGACGCAGAGTATTGATACGGTCACGCATTTCGGTGAGCTCTTCACGCCATAGCGCAGTCAGCTCTGGATCGTGGAGGATCTCACTGACGATAGCGCCGCCGTGTGCAGGCGGGTTTGAGTAGTTTTCCCGTGCCACGATCGCGACCTGTGAGCGAATGTTGCCCATCTGCTCGCTGTCTTTTGCCACCATGATCAAGCAGCCGGTACGCTCACAATAAATACCGAAGTTCTTGGAGCAGGAGCTGGTGATGATCGCTTCGTCGAGGTTTTCCGCCAGTAAGCGAACGCCGTAAGCATCCTCGTCCAGCCCTTCGCCAAAGCCCTGATAGGCAAAGTCGATCAGCGGCAGCAGCTTGCGCTCACGGACGATCTCTAATACTTCCTGCCACTGGTCGTGGGAAAGGTCAAACCCGGTCGGGTTATGGCAGCAGGCGTGGAGTACGACTACATCGCCTTCTGGAATGCTTTTTAGCGCTGCACGCATACCGTCGAAGTCGAGACGGTTGTCGGGGTCAACGTAGGGGTACTTGTGCAGCTCAATACCCGCGGCGGTAAAAATACCGTGGTGGTTGGGCCATGTTGGGTCGCTTACCCAGATACCTTTGCCCGGCAACTGAGTGGAAATGAAGTCGGCTGCCAGGCGCAGGGCGCCGGTGCCGCCAGGCGACTGGGTAGCGCTGGCACGGTTGGCTTTGAGTACCGGTGACTCAGCACCGAAAACCATGGGAAGTACTACTTCACCATAGCTGGGCGCGCCGTGAGAACCGATATAGGTTTTCGTCGTTTCATTCTTGAGCAGGCGAGCTTCTGCTTCCTTAACGGCGCGCATTACCGGCGTATTGCCTTGGGTATCGCGGTAAACACCAACACCTAAATCCACCTTTTGCGGATTGGTATCTTTCTTGAAAGCTTCGATCAGCCCGAGAATGGCATCTCCTGGGACTCGCTCAATATGCTCAAACATTTATTCGGCTACCTCGTCGGTTCTGGCGGCAAGAATGAAGTCATTAAGATGCAGGCCTTTAATAGCGTGAGACCACCACGTGACGGTGGCTTTGCCCCACTCGGTCACGATAACGGGGTGATGGCCAGCCTGCTCTGCAATATCGCCAACGCCTTGGGTAAATGCCAATGCGCTGGCAAAGTCACGGAATTTAAAACTTCGCGACAGCTTCATGATGCCATCGTGCTCGACAATCTGCCACTGGCTGAGGCTTTTTAGCCGCTCTTGGGCTTCATCTTTACTTAAAGGTTGAGCATCTTTGCTGCACGGTTCACAAATGGCGTCGGCTAGCCTTGTCATTGTTTGGCTCCTGCAATTGAGTATGCCTTATCAGCGTAGATGGCAAACGCAGTCACGACCAACGTCTTTGGCGCTATACAGCGCCTGGTCGGCCCGCTCGATCAGACTCGTGAGGGGTTCGCCACAGCGATATTCGGCAACCCCAATACTCAGCGTCACTTGGCCTGGCCCCATACCGAAGTCGCGTACACTGATAGCCTGGCGTAAGCGGTCGGCAAGTGCATGGCATTGCTGCAGCGGAGTAAGCGGCAGCACGACCATAAACTCTTCTCCTCCCAACCGAGCCACCATGTCTTCGCAACGCAGCAGCGACTGGGCGTAGGTTGCCAACTGTTTAAGCACATCATCCCCGTGCAGATGTCCCCAACGATCATTAAGCCGCTTAAAGTGATCAATATCGATCATCATGATGGAGAGCGGTGTGCCGTGGCGGGCGCTAAGCGATGCAACATGGGTTAAGTGCATCATGAGCTTGCGCCGATTGGGGAGTTGAGTCAGGGGGTCTGTATCGCATAGTTTGCGCAGCCGCTGCTCTTCGCTGACTTGATCGCTAATATCCATCATTATGCCGTTCCACTGCACGCCATCGACGACGGGCTTTGGTTTGGCGCTAACCGCAATCCAGTGTGGTTTGTCTTGTGGAAACGGTAGCCTAAAGCGTGTGGTTAGAGGCAACATCCAGCGGGCTGAGCGTTCGATAGCGGACATTATCTTGGGGTGGTCGTTGCCGGTCAGTTGCTCAACTAGCTGCCCTGCATTTTCGGCGAGCAGTTCCCGGTCAATATGTTTGAGAGCCACGCCGCCGCCCTCCAAGTAGGGGAACCGCATATGGCCATTGCGCGCGCGATGAAACTGAAAGATAACGCCGGGTATGTGGGGTACGAGGTGGTCTGCACTGACTCGCTCTGGTGCGTCTATATCATTCACGGGCATGCGTGAATCTCCAAACATATGCCAATTTAAATTCGATCGTGAAGATTAGCCCTAAATACGTAATCAGGATGTAAGCCATTGCAGACAAAATGGCTATTATCTATATTTTTTTAGAATATATATGTTCTATTTATATATATTCGATTGCATTATAAGCAATAGACAAGGTGTTATTGGCATTTAGTGGTAAAATTAATTACTTTTTTGCATATTAAAAAAATTTTTTATTCCTGGGGTGGATTCTTGGAAGCAGGACGAGAGCAAACGGCTCAGCCATACGGCCTGGTAAGTCTAGTGGGCGCGGGCCCTGGCGACCCGGAGTTATTGACGCTAAAAGCGTATAAGCGACTGCAGTCCGCTGAAGTGGTGCTGTACGACCGCTTGGTTAGCGGTGAAATAGTCGCCTTTATACCGCCACAGGCGCAGCGATTTTATGTGGGTAAAGCACGCTCTCTGCACAGCGTCCCTCAAGAGGGGATTAATCAAGCGCTTGTAAAGTGGGCTCAGCAGGGTAAGCGTGTCGTGCGCCTTAAAGGTGGTGATCCGTTTATTTTTGGCCGGGGCGGAGAGGAGCTTGAGGCGCTGGTGGCAGCACAAGTGAGCGTGGAAGTCATCCCAGGGGTGACGGCGGCATCAGGCTGCGCGGCGTATGCGGGCATTCCTTTGACCCATCGCGACCATGCCCAGTCGGTGCGTTTCATCACCGGGCATTTACAGCAGGGGGAGTGTGAGCTTGATTGGGATGCGTTAGCGCGGCCTGGGCAAACCTTGGTGTTTTATATGGGGCTGGGCACCGTAAAGGTGATCAGCCAGGCGCTGGTTAAGCATGGTTTAGCGCCAGACACACCGCTGGCGCTGATTGAACAGGGCACGACCCGCCGACAGCGTACCCACGTGGGTACGTTATCTGGATTACCAGATACTTTCTTGGCGGGCCACATTAAACCGCCTACGCTGCTAATAGTGGGCAGCGTAGTGTCACTGCATACCACACTGGATTGGTTTGATGCGCTGAGCGGAGAGGCCTCTGGTTTTCATGAGGGAAAGCATCCTCCTTCTGGCTAAAATAATAATCGTTCCTGCTTGTCTTGTAACGCAGTAGCAACATTTGTACACGATTTTGCAAACAGACTGGCTAGATACAGTGAGCTGTGTATGCTGAAGGGGGAGAGCATTCACGGTTAGCGCATTACCTATGTACTTGATCATCGCGCAACTGATTGTTGTTAGCTTGGACAAACGTTAGCTAAGACCATAGAGGAACGCATAATGTCGGAAGCAAACCACTCGGATCACCAGTCGCCTGCCAACAAGCCAGAACCGGCTAAAAAGTCGGACATGAAAACCCTCTTTCAAGATAACCGGGTAAAAGCGATTGCTGGTATCGCCGCCATTGCCGTTATCTGGGCCATTATGGCGCAGTCTAATGCAGGTTCTCGCCAGGATCGTGTCAATAGCTTAGAAGAGCAGCTCGCCAGCGCTGAGCAGGAAAATAGCCAAATGAGCCAGCGCATTAGCGAAATTGAGGAAGCTGAAACCAATTTAGCCGCGCTGCAAGAGGAGATGGCGTCCCTTGAGGCTCAACAGCAAGAGGCCAGCTCGTCGCTTGAGAGTGCCCAAGGCAATGTCAGCGATGTGCAGTCGCGTTTAGAAGAGCTTGAGTCCGAGCGCGATGCGCTGGAAGAAGAAATTGCCTCTCTTAATGAGCAGGTAGAGAGCGCTGAAAGCGAGATGACTGCGTTGCGCGAAGAGCGTGATCAAATCACCAGCACTCGGGATGAGGCGGAAAGTGCCCTCCAGCAAGTAGAAGAAGCGCGTTCTAGTGCTGAAGAAGCCCGCCAGGAGGCTGAGGCTGCCCGTCAGGAAGCGGAGCAGCAGCGTCAGCAAGCGATCGAAGAGCTGGGCAATACCGAAGATGAGTTGTCCTCGCTGGAAGATCAGATTAGCCAGTCAAATGAACAGCTAAGTGGCTTAGAAGAGGAAATTTCGAGTGTCCAGAGCGAGCTTGGTGAGCTAAAAAATGAGCGTGACTCACTCACCAGCGAACGCGATGAGCTGCAAAGTGATGTTGATTCGCTAACGGCGCTGCGCGAAGAAGAAGAGCAGAGCTTGAGTCAGGTGCGCAGTGAGCTGGATGACGTCATGGTTGCCCTGGATATTGGGCGTGAAGAAGTGGCCAGCGTTGAGAGTGATATCGAAAAGCGTGAAAGCCAGCTAGAGCGTTTAGAGAGCCAGTTAAGTGAATGGCGCGATGAGCTGTCGACGTTAGACAGCCGTTTGGCCGATGCAGAAGAGTCAGCGGGTGAGGCTGCATCATCTTCCCCGAGCAGCTCTTCTGATAGCTCGTCGAATGGGGGCTCGTCAGATGGGAACTCTTCAAGTGAGAGTGCCAATGACAGTGATGGTGGCAGTGAAGAGTCGCAGCAAAACGCTGGCTAATAAGTGGCGGGATAGTAATGCTGTAACGCACCTTTCGCGTTAGAAAAGTAAGGGCGGATGTCGGGGAACCGGCATCCGCCCACTTGTTGTTGGTTTATGATTTTGGCTGTGAGGCGTATCATTCACTCAACGTTAATTCAGTTATTAAGAGCTTAAAACGAGGAGTGCCATTGAATGGATGGGGTTAAACATATTATTGCAGTGGCATCGGGCAAGGGAGGCGTGGGAAAATCCACCGTCACCGTGAATTTGGCATTAGCGCTGGCAGCACAGGGCTATCGCGTGGGTGTCCTGGATGCGGATATCTATGGACCCAGCCAGGCACAAATGCTCGGTGTTAAAGAGGGTACGCGCCCCCAGGCGGCAAGTAATGACAAATTCCTTCCGCTCCAGGCCCATGGCATTCAGGCCATGTCGATGGCATTTATGGTCAATACCCGTGAGCCAATGGTGTGGCGCGGGCCGATGGTAGTGGGCGCGTTTCAGCAGATGCTGACGCAAACCCAATGGGATAATCTCGATTTTCTATTGATCGACATGCCCCCAGGTACTGGCGATATCCAACTGACCCTGGCCCAGAAAGTGCCGGTGGCAGGGGCGGTGATTGTGACCACCCCACAGGATATTGCGCTGTTAGATGCCCGTAAAGGGATCGAAATGTTCCGCAAGGTCAACGTGCCGGTGCTTGGCGTGGTGGAAAATATGAGCCTCTACCACTGCGAAAAGTGCGGCCATGAAGCGGCTATTTTCGGCACAGGTGGTGGCGATAATATCGCCCAGGAGTACGATACCCAAGTACTTGGACGCCTGCCGCTGACGCTCTCCATCCGAGAGCTGACAGATTCGGGACGCCCGAGTGTGGTATCCGAACCTGACGGGGCGGTGAGTCAAACCTTTGCGACTATTGCCCAAAAAGTCGCTGAAGCGGTTAGCGCGAATCAAGGCGACGGCCCAACTATTTCCTTTAGTGAGTGATAACGACATAAATGAGTATCAAATCTGATAATTGGATTCGTCGCATGGCCAAAAGCGACGCGATGATTGAGCCGTTTGAAGCCGAGCAAGTGCGCTACGTGAACGAACAGCGCGTGATTTCCTACGGCACCTCAAGCTACGGTTACGATGTGCGCTGCTCAGACGAATTCAAAGTCTTCACCAATATTCACTCAGCGATTGTTGATCCCAAAGCGTTTGACGCGAACAGCTTCGTCGATATTAAAGGCGATGTCTGTATTATTCCGCCGAACTCTTTTGCGCTGGCGCGCACGGTGGAGTATTTCCGTATTCCCCGTAACGTGCTGACTATTTGCCTGGGGAAATCCACCTACGCGCGCTGCGGCATTATTGTCAACGTGACGCCGCTGGAGCCCGAGTGGGAGGGCCACGTTACGCTGGAATTCTCTAACACCACCAACCTGCCGGCAAAAATCTACGCTCATGAGGGCGTCGCCCAGATGTTGTTCTTAGAGTCCGACGAAGTATGCGAAACCTCGTATAAAGACCGGGGCGGAAAGTATATGGGGCAGCGTGGGGTAACCTTGCCGCGTACCTAGTTATACGAAGTACATTGCTACAAAAAAGCGCCTTACGGCAAAAACGTAAGGCGCTTTTCAATGCTTATGATGACGTTTTCATGCTAATCCTGCGACTCTTCGTCGAGCTCCTCATCAAGCTCTTCTGCAGCATCAGCGTGGGAAAGCCGCATACCGTGTTCCGGTAGCAGATGACCGTCCATTTTGGCGCCTTCGGCACTGAACTGCAGCCTGCCTTCCAAAAACCACTGCACTGCAATCGGGTAGATTAGGTGTTCTCGGGAGCGAACCTTCTCTTGCAGTGTTTCAGCCGTGTCGTCCGCGTTGACCAGCAGCTCCGCTTGCAGTACCACTGGGCCACCGTCTAGCTCTTCGGTGACGAAGTGAACGCTACAGCCGTGGCTGGCAACACCGTCTGCCAGGGCGCGGGCGTGAGTGTTGAGCCCTTGGTAGTCTGGCAGCAATGAAGGATGGATATTCAGCATACGGCCCAGGAAGCGCTGCACAAAGCGAGGCGTCAAAATGCGCATAAAGCCCGCCAGTACAATCAGATCCGGCTCGTGACGCTCAATGACTTTGATCAAGGCGCCGTCGTAGGCTTCGCGACTATCATACTCCCTGTGGGGGAGGGCAACCGCTTCAATGCCCGCTTCGTGTGCGCGTTTCAAACCATAGGCGTCAGCAATATTGGAAATCACTGCGACAATCTCACCGCCGCCTAAGCGGTCGTGGGACTGAGCATCAATCAGCGCCTGAAGATTGCTACCGCTGCCAGAGATAAGCACGACAATGCGGCGTGCACCGAGAGGCTCTGGTGTTACGTCTTTAATGGTATCGCTCTGGTAGTCCGTATTGGTCATGCCGAGAGGTTCTCCAAAATAACGGCGTCCCCTTGGCGTTCAACGATCTGCCCTAGACGATAAACGGATTCGCCTTCGGCTTCCAGGTGAGCCATTGCCTGTTTTGCTTGATGCTGCGGCACCACAACGACCATCCCAATACCGCAATTGAGCACGCGGTGCATTTCAGTTTCATTCACGTTTCCATTGGCCTGTAGCCAATCAAACACGGCTGGTCGCTGCCAACTGGCAATATCAATATGCGCAGCGAGGTTGTCCGGCAGTACGCGAGGAATGTTTTCAAGCAAACCGCCACCGGTGATGTGTGATAACGCATGCACGGCAATCTCGCTACCGCGCATCAAGGAGAGCAGTGATTTGACATAGATACGGGTGGGGGCCATCAGCGCATCGCCAAGGGTTTTACCGTCGATGTCGGTCTCTAGCGAAGCGTCGCTAACCTCAAGGATTTTACGAATCAATGAGTAGCCGTTGGAGTGTGGCCCGGATGAGGCAAGTCCCAATATGACATCGCCTTCGGCCACTTTGCTGCCATCTAAAATATTTGCTTTTTCAACCACGCCCACGCAAAAGCCCGCTAAATCGTAGTCGCTGCCTTCGTACATGCCCGGCATTTCGGCGGTTTCGCCGCCTACCAGGGCGCAGCCAGCCAATTCGCAACCAGCGCCAATGCCGGTGACAACGTCAGCAGCAATATCCACATCGAGCTTACCCGTGGCATAGTAGTCAAGAAATAGCAGCGGTTCGGCGCCAGCCACGATAAGGTCGTTGACACACATGGCGACCAAATCAATACCAATGGTGTCGTGCTTGCCAAGATCCATTGCCAGGCGCAGCTTGGTGCCGACGCCATCGGTACCTGAGACGAGCACGGGCTGCCGATAGCCCGCGGGGATCTCGCATAGCGCGCCAAAGCCGCCAAGCCCGCCCATGACTTCGGGGCGAGTCGTGCGTTTGGCAACGTGTTTAATGCGGTCAACAAGGGCGTTACCGGCATCGATATCGACGCCTGCATCCTTATAGCTGAGGGAAGGAGTAGCCGAAGAAGAAGAGGTCTCGGTCATGACAGATCCTGTGAAGCAAATAGCGGTGCTGGTAGTGCTGGCGAATTGGCCAGTGCTGGGCTTAACTTTGGCGGATTGTAACACTCAGCGACGCTGGCCGCACCGCTGTCGCGCAGGATGAAAAGCAGACGCGCGACTTTCGTTCATTTGCGGCATAGTAGTGGCGAGTGAAAGTTAGTAGTGATAAGTAAAGTGTGTCGTGATCAGTGCCATAGTAACGATAAGTGATATTTAGCGGATTAAATCCACGTTTGAGAGGGAACTATGCGGAATTCTTGGTGGGGCGTCCTATTTTTGGTGGTAATAGGCGGTTTAATTTATTTGTTAGACGCGGCGCTGATGCCTTTTATTGCTGGGATGATTCTCGCTTACTTAGCTGACCCGCTGGCTAACCGTTTCCAGCGCTGGGGCATGAATCGGCCGTTCGCGGTGAGTAGTGTGTTTTTAGTACTGTTGGTCGTCCTCGTGGCGAGCCTGTTGATATTGATCCCGCTGCTTGTTCAGCAGCTTAAACAGCTGGGCGAAGCTATTCCGGGTATCTTCAATTGGGTAGAAAATACGCTTGCTCCTCAGGTACAAGAGTGGACAGGTTATGACTTGACCGCGGAGTTAACCAACGCGCGCGAGACGCTGGTCGAAAACTGGCGCGATGCTGGTGGCTACCTAGCCCAGGCGCTAGGCCAAATTGGCCGCTCCGGTATGGCGTTTGCCTCTTGGATCACCTATGTGGCACTTATTCCTGTGGTGACCTTCTATTTGCTTTTGGACTGGAACCGCCTGCTGACCAATATTGCCAATCTCGTGCCACGCCAGTGGGCGGATGATACCTTCCGGTTGGCGCGTCGCTGTGATGAAGTGTTGTCATCGTTTCTACGCGGCCAGCTGCTGGTAATGCTCTGTTTAGGGATTATTTATGCGGTGGGCTTAACGTTGATGGGGCTCAACTTTGGCCTATTGATCGGCTTTGTGTCCGGACTGGTGAGCATTGTCCCGTTCCTGGGTTTTATTGTCGGCTTGGTGATTGCCCTTGTTGTGGCGCTGTTCCAGTACGCCACCTGGTGGGCGGTGTTAGGCGTTATCCTGGTGTTTAGTATTGGCCAAATGGCCGAGAGTGTGATTCTCCAGCCTAAATTGTTGGGCGATAAGATTGGCCTGCATCCGGTCGCGGTTATCTTCGCCGTGCTGGCGGGGGGGAATCTGTTTGGCCTAACAGGGGTGTTGTTGGCTCTACCTGTTGCCGCGGTGATTCTAGTGCTGCTAAAAGAAGTAAAAGTTCGCTATCAGCATAGCGAGTTATACGACGAACAAAATACTGATAAACATACGCCAATCATTGAGGTCAGCTCTTCACATAACGATGAGCTGGGCCATCATGATGGACGGGAGTCACCATGAGCCGAGCACCGGCACAGCTTCCCTTGGGAATTGGTCTGCGTGATGACGCGACCTTTGATAATTATTATGTGGCGCGTGCAAATACGCCGCTGGTAGAACACCTTACCCAGCAGCTTACCCCGGAGGGGGAGCAGTTCCTCTATCTGTGGGGCGCGCCAGGGGTAGGGCGTAGCCATCTTTTACAGGCGGCGTGTCATGCGGCGTCCGATGCAGATAAACGAGCACTGTATCTCCCCCTGGATGACTTGGGCCACTTTCCGCCATTAATGCTGGAAGACATCGAGCGCCTGGATCTGGTCGCCATTGATGACCTGGAGTGTGTGATTGGTCGCAAGCGCTGGGAGGAAGCGCTGTTCCATGCTTTTAACCGGCTAAGAGATGCTGGCAAGAAATTAGTGATTGCCGCCAGTGCTTCACCGCGTCAATTAAACGTGGTGCTACCGGATTTGGCTTCGCGCCTGACCTGGGGGGTAACGTTTCATGTTCACCCTTTGGAGGATGACGAAGAGCGTTTGGCAGCGCTAAAGCTGCGCGCCAGTGTGAGAGGGATGCAGCTCCCCGATGATGTTGGGCGCTATATCTTGCATCGTGGCCCCCGCGAGTTAGGTGAGCTGTGTCGCGCGGTGGAGACTCTGGATAAAGCATCGCTCTCAGCCAAGCGCAAGCTTACTATTCCCTTTGTGAAATCCGCCCTCGGTTGGTGAAACGGCTGGTACAGAAATGCTAAAGGCAACGACTAAAACGCCCCTGTCAGCAAGAGCCGACAGGGGCGTTTTATAAAACATGCTTGCTAGCTTACTGTTTCAATAAGCGATTAAGCGGTTTTGTTCAACTTGCTAGCAGCGGTTTGCGCCTGCTTAACGTTGTCTTCGGTAATTTTCTGGCTTTTCTGGATAAAGTCCTGCTGCAGAGATACGACTTTATCGGTATCGCCTTTAACACGCTCAGCCAACTCTTTAGCTACCTTTTGCTGGCCTTCCATGTAACTACGCAGGCCCTCTGCGTCTTTTACTTCCATCATTTGGCGCATTTGCGCAATGCCGGTGTCGGCATAAGCTTTGCTGGCGTCCATCTGAGCGTTAATCATTTTTTCGCTGTAATCGATGCTCAGCGCCATGTAAGCGCGTACTGGCGCCATGAACATGTTGTCAAACTGCTGAGTCATTTCGTTAGTATTTAATGTACGCATCGTCATACCCTCCTGGGGTTAGTCTTACCAAAAGCAGCTATCCAGAGGTTGGCGCTGCTTATTTAATTGGGTAGCTTTATTTATAAGCTATCTTGCAGTGCAGCATAGCAACTGTTTTTGTGCAGTGCAACATTTGGTTTTTGGCATTTTAAAGTGCACGGGGCAAGAGCCTGTTTACCCCTATGGTCTAACCAGCTAGCTTGAAGGCAGTGGATGTGGCTTTAGCGAGTGAACGATAGGTCGGCTATGCGCTCAGATAAGCATCACCATTAATCTTACTGATGGGAGAAAGAGCAATGGCAACACGGATGGAACGCGATAGCATGGGCGAGTTGGAAGTGCCTTCTGAGGCTCTTTATGGGGCACAAACCCAGCGGGCAATCAATAACTTCCCTGTCTCTCATTCGCCCATGCCCCCGGCCTTTATTCACGCTGTCACGCGTATCAAGCTAGCGGCAGCCCGGGCTAATCAATCGCTAGGAGGGCTTGATAGTGCGCGGGGGGAAGCGATTCAAAAAGCGGCGCGGGAAGTGTTAACGGGCAAGCATGACCAGCACTTTCCTATCGATGTGTTTCAAACTGGCTCAGGTACCTCCACCAATATGAATGTCAACGAGGTGTTGGCTACATTGGCAAGCCGTGAAGGCGTTGAGGTAACCCCGAACGATCACGTCAATATGGGGCAGTCCAGCAATGATGTGATTCCCACGGCCATTCACCTGTCGGCTGCCATCGCGGTGCACGAATCGTTGCGCCCAGCCCTTGTCCACCTGCGTGACACTATCGACAAGCGGGCCAGTGAGCTGAGCCATGTGGTAAAAACCGGTCGTACTCACCTCATGGACGCCATGCCGCTGCGTATGGATCAAGAGCTGGGTGCTTGGTCTAGCCAACTAGGTCAGGCCATTGAGCGCTTTGATAGTGCCATGAAACGGCTGTGCCGATTAGCTCAAGGTGGCACGGCCGTGGGGACCGGCATTAACGCTCCTATCGGTTTTGCTGAGCAGGTCGCCCAAGAGCTGAGCGAACAGACCGGGTTGATGTTTACCCCTAATGACAGCTTCTTTGCCAGCCTCTCGTCTCAGGATGCGGCGGTAGAGCTCTCGGGGCAGTTGAAAGGCTTAGCCTGCGTGATTATGAAAATAGCCAACGACCTGCGCTGGATGAATTCGGGGCCGCTGGCGGGGCTGGGCGAGATTGAGCTCGAGGCGTTACAGCCCGGTAGCTCAATTATGCCTGGGAAGGTTAATCCTGTTATTCCTGAGTCAGCCGCCCAGGCCGCTGCACAGGTTATTGGCCTGGATGCCGCGATTACCGTGGCCGGGCAGAGTGGTAACTTTCAACTGAACGTGATGTTGCCGTTGGTGGCTTCCAACTTATTAACGTCTATAAGCTTGATGAGTAATACCGCTCGATTGCTGGCTGATCGTGCGATTGCCACCTTTAAGGTTCGTGAAGATAACCTGGAAGGCCCGCTGGCCAGAAATCCCATTTTGGTAACGGCGCTAAATGGCGTGATTGGCTATAACGCCGCCGCCGCTGTCGCCAAAGAGGCTTACCAGGCGGGGAGGCCAATTATTGATGTGGCGGAGGAGAAAACTGACCTTGACCGGGAGACGCTAGAGCGGCTGCTGGATCCGGTCGCGTTAACGCACGGAGGCATTCCTGAGTAACACGTTTAAGGTCAGCTATCTTTAGGCCAACCGCGTTCAGGTTTCCTGCTTTTCGGTTTTACCTTCCTGAATCGTTTCGCTGGCCTCACTGCGCTCCTCAGCATCGGCTTCGGGCGTTTCATGCTCGTCTTGACGCGAAGGGCGGTAGCAAAAGGTGGCCAGTATCGGGAAGTGGTCGGAGCCGAAGTAACTCAGGCGCTGCATGCCGACTAAGGTGAAGTGTTCGGTCACAAAAATGTGGTCAAGGGGCCAGCGCAACACGGGATATTTGGCGTGGAAGGTGCTGAATAAACCACGTCCCCGGCGTGGGTCGAGCATGCCGCCAACGCGGCAGAAAAGTCGCGTAGTGCGCGACCACGCTACATCGTTCAGATCCCCGGCGACCAACGTTGCTTGGGGATCTTCATGAATTTTCTTGCCGACCAATAGCAGTTCAGCATCCCGCCAAAGGGATTTTTCACTCTCACTGGGGGCCGGTGGACGGGGATGTAACGCGTAAAAGCGAATGCTATCGCCGTTAGCAAGCGTCACTCGGGTGTGAATAGACGGGATGTCGTCCTGAATTAGCCACTCCACCGAGGTGTTAGAGAGCTCCAGGTGCGAGTAAAGGTGCATGCCGTAAAGGTTGTCGAGCGGGATTTTAACGCTGTGCGGCCACTGCTCTGCGAGAGCCGGATCTAACTGATCTTGCCACCACTGGTCTGACTCCAGGGTCAGTACTATGTCGGGCTGATGCTGTTTAATCATATCGATCAGCGCTTGGGCCTGCCGGTTAGGGGTCAGTACGTTAGCGATCAGTAGCGTGATCGTTTTATCTGAATCGTTACTCTTCGCCGCCTTGACCTGCACCGGCCACAGCGGTGTCCAGGGCAGAATATAGTAGACTTGAAACAGTAAAGTGATGCCTGAGGCGAGCAGGGCTACCCATAGCCAAGGGCCAGGCTCAACGAAGATAGCGGCTAATAGCCAAGTGATTAAAGCTAGGCAAGCGATCTGCAGGCGTGGAAATTCAAAACTGCGGATCCACCACCAGTGTAAATGTATTCTTGCAATCAGCGTCGCCAATAACAGTACGATCGCTATGCTTCCTAGCAAAATACCCAGCATGGTTTATCTCCCTATAGAACACCCAGCACCTTGAAGCGCTAAGCCTAGCGCTAGAAGGTCACAGGTGTCGAATTGAGCCTCTATTCGTAATGGGTTTAAGGCTGGCGGGAGAGGGCGCGCAATGGAAAAGAACTTGCAATTCAGTGATAAGAGCGTAAGATATGCATCCGTTGCAAGGCGCGCGGCTATCCAATAGCCTATCTCAGAAAGTGCAATAGAACAGATAGCGCAATAGAACCATAGCTCAGTTGGTTAGAGCGCCACGTTGACATCGTGGAGGTCGGCGGTTCAAATCCGCCTGGTTCTACCAGCCTTATGCCACACCTCTTTTCAGGACCATAGCTCAGTTGGTTAGAGCGCCACGTTGACATCGTGGAGGTCGGCGGTTCAAATCCGCCTGGTCCTACCAGCTTTTATCAGAAACGCCCCAGGCAGTGATGCTTGGGGCGTTTTTGTGTGGGTGTTATATGGCGTTTTTTATTTTGTAGACTATAGCTTTTAACTAGCTCTTTGAATTAGGTCGGGCAGGTCAGTTTGGCGCATAAACGTTGCTACCAGGGCCTCAATGCCTGCTTGGTCTTGTTGTGTGAAGCGCGCCTCCAGCGGGCTATCCAAATCCAGTACGCCCCATAGGTTGCCATCGACTACGATGGGAATCACCAGTTCAGAGCGAGAGTTGGCGTCGCAGGCAATATGGTCGGCAACCGCGTGTACGTCGTCCACTCGCTGGGTAGTTTGTTGGCGAGCAGCCGCGCCGCATACGCCTTTGCTAAAGGGAATCGGGTGGCAGGCGGGCTGCCCCTGAAAAGGGCCTAGACCTAACACATCAGGCTGGCGTTGAAGGTAAAAGCCTACCCAGTTTAAGTCGCTAAGCTGTTGGTGAATAAACGCACAGGTTTGCGCGCTGTTGGTGAGCCAATCACGTGTATCGAGCAGCGCTTCAAGCTGTCGATTGAGAAGAGGGTAGTCAACACTGTTTTGCATGAGGGATCCTTTGCTACAAACGCAACAGGCCGACACTTTTGCATTTGGGGTTACCTATGCGTGTCGGCCTGACGTCATCTATTGATGGCTTGCGGTATTACTCGATCCAGCCAGGAACTGCTGCGCCTTTGAATAGTTCTTCGGCTTTCTCGATCACTTCATCACGCTGATAGGCGTCGACCAGTTGACGAATCTCTTCACGCTCTTCGTCACCGCCGCGAACCGCGATCAGGTTGACGTAAGGAGACTCGGGGCCCTCTTTGATCAAGGCGTCATCCAGGCTTAGGCCAGCAGGCTGAGCGAAGGTGTTGTTGATGAACGCCATGTCGACATCGGGCAGCACGCGGGGGAGCTGGGCGGCTTCAATTTCGCGGAAACGGAAGTCGCGGGGGTTTTCAGCGATATCGATCGGTGTTGATTCGAGAAATTCTGGATCGTTAAGGGTGATCAGGCCTTCGTTGTGCATCAGGATCAGCGCGCGACCTTCATTTGAAGGGTCATTGGGCAGTGCAATTTGTGCGCCGTCAGGCAGGTCGTCGATACTGTCGTATTTTTCTGAGTAAGCACCAATCGGGTATACGAAGGTGTAACCAGCGATTGCCAGGTCATAGCCACGATCGTCGACCATCGACTGCAAATAGGGTTCATGCTGGTAGGCATTGGCATCTAGGCTGCCGTCTGCAAGGGCTGCGTTCGGGGTAACGTAGTCAGTGAACTCGATGATTTCTACATTAAGGTCGTACTCTTCTTTGGCAATGCGCGCCGCAACTTCCATCACTTCTGTTTCAGGGCCCGCAACGGTGCCCATTTTGATGCTGCGCGTTTCAGCATTGGCGACGTTGACGGCAAGCGCCAGGGCGGTAAGGCTGCCAATAATCAGTTTTTGCATGAATCTCTCCAGTGGCATTTTGATAGATGGTGCAATGATGCGGCAATAAAAAACCTTTGTCTAATGCATTTTGGTTATAATGGATGACAAATAAACGAGTGGCTATTTGCGATCGCTTTTGCGTACCAAGTAGTCGCCCAGACTCTGAAAACCCTGCACCATGACGACCAAAATCACCACGGTAATCAGCATGATGGTTGGGTTGAAGCGGTTATAGCCGTAGCGGATACCTAAGTCGCCGAGACCGCCGCCGCCCACTGCGCCGGCCATGGCTGAGTAACTTACCAGTGTGACAACGGTAATGGTTAAGCCCGTCATGATCCCGCCGCGAGCTTCCGGAATCAGTACCTTGCGAATAATTTGCCAAGGCGTTGCGCCCATAGCTTGGGCGGCTTCAATTAATCCTGGCGAGATTTCATTAAGTGCAGCCTCGACAAGCCGAGCGACAAACGGAATAGCGGCAATCGTGAGCGGTACCGACGCGGCATTAATGCCAATCGAGGTGCCCACCAACATGCGCGTAAAAGGAATGATCGCTACCATCAAAATAATAAACGGGATGGAGCGACCAACGTTGGTAATAATGCTCAGTACTTGATTAAGTACGGGCTTCGCCAATATTTGCCGTGGGCGTGTAACGTACAGCATTACCCCAAGGGGCAAGCCGACGAGGGTAGAAATAAGCCCTGAAACGGCCACCATATAAAGGGTATCCAGCGTGGCCTGTAAAATGAGATCAATCATTGCGCTGGACATGGCCGAGTACCTCCACTTGCAGTTGATGAGATTCGAGATAGTGCATGGCTTGCTGGGTTTGCGTCGGAGAGCCGAGTAGTTCCGCAATCATCAGGCCCAGGGTGCGCTCCTGAATCGACTCTACTTTTGCTTGTAAAATGCTGACATCGACCCCGCACTCTCGAGCAAGGCGGGAAATCAGCGGCGTCGAGACTGCATCGCCAGAGAAGGTTAGGCGTACCACGGGGTGGGTGTTTTCGCCTGGGGCATCAAGGAGTCTCTCAATCAGCTCTTTGGGCGGTGTTAGCTGGAGGAAGTCGTTAAGAAACTCACGACCAAGCTGGGTACGCGGAGCGGTAAAGAAGTCGCCGACTTCAGCGTCTTCCACCAGTTCGCCGTCCGAGATCAAACTCACCCGGTGGCAAATCGATTTGACCACTTCCATCTCGTGGGTGATCAGCAGGATGGTAATGCCCAGTTGGTGGTTAATATCGCGCAGCAGTTCCAGTATTGAACTGGTGGTTTGTGGGTCTAGCGCAGAGGTTGCCTCATCACAGAGCAACACCTGCGGCTTGCTGGCTAGCGCCCGGGCGATCGCCACACGCTGTTTTTGACCGCCGGAAAGCTGAGCAGGGTACTGGTTGGCCTTATCTGCCAGGCCTACCATCTCCAGGAGCGGAATAACGCGATCGCGGACGGTGTGGCGTTTTTGCCCCATTAGTTCTAGAGGCAGGGCAACGTTGTCGAACACCGTGCGTGTGGTCAATAGATTAAAGTGTTGAAAAATCATGCCAATACGGTGACGCGCACGATTAAGCGCGGCGTTACTCAGCTGGGTCATTTCCTGACCATCGACCGTGACGCTGCCGCTCGTGGGGCGCTCTAAGAGATTAACGCAGCGAATTAGCGTTGATTTACCTGCGCCGGAGAGGCCGATGACGCCGTGAATAGTGCCTTTGGGCACACTGAGAGTGGCATTTTTGAGTGCATGAACGGCATTTGCGCCGCTGCCCTTGTTGTTACTGAAATAGGTTTTACTGACGTTGCTAAGTTCAATCATAGCGTCTGCCTTAACGGTAGGCCGAAGACGGAGTGCGGGATGCGAGCTGGGGGAGGGCCAGTATCGAATAGAAAATAAAAAAGGCCACCCCAATGGGTGGCCATCAACGCTGGACACACCCGTTTAGCTGCACTTCACTCAATCAGTAGGCTAAATACTAAGCCATAGACTAGGTGGACGCCCGCAATCTGGGTACAAATCGGCGTCATTACATTTGCGGCAAAATTTTAGAGATAGGTCGCTGCCTTGTCAATTTTATCCATTTGATTTTATGTTGTAAGTCGCCAAGTCAGCATTATTTTCTGATTTTTATAAATATTTAAGTTTTTAGTTCTGTGCGTGCGTTTTTAAAGATGTGCAGCTGGATGAAGTTACCTTGAGTTGAAAGCAGCCATAGAAAAGTCAATGGCGTAGAATGGCGAGATCAAGAAACCCTCAAGGCAGAATGCACGGCGGTGAGGGAGCAGTAGGAAGCTTGCGCCATTCATTGAGCGCTTTTGCTACTTGCTCTTTACGACTTATTTGAATTACACGGCTTTTTTATTAGATGAGGAGAAAGCGCCTTATGTTTACTGGCATTGTGCAAGGGGTAGCCAGGGTTGTGGCGGTACGCGAGCTGGATGATTTTCGCGTGCATGTGTTGGAAATGCCCCCCGCGATGCGCGAAGGGCTTGAGGTCGGAGCGTCTGTTGCTCATAACGGTGTTTGCTTGACGGTAACGGCCATAGAGGGGGATAGCGTTAGTTTTGATTTGATGCGTGAAACGCTGCGATTGACTAATCTTGGTGCAATCACCCCTGGGCAATGCGTCAATATAGAGCGCGCGGCGCGCTTTGGTGATGAGATAGGCGGACACTCCATGTCAGGCCACATCATTTCCATGGCAGAAGTGGTGGCCATCGAAGAGGCGCCCAACAACCGTCGGCTATGGTTTTCGCTGCCGGAACGACTAGGCCGATTCGTGTTTGAAAAGGGCTATATCGGGGTGGACGGTATTAGTTTGACCATTGGGGATGTACGCCCCACTGAAAGTGGGGATGTGGAGTTCAGCGTCAATTTAATTCCTGAGACACTGTCGCGTACCACGCTTCAGGATCGAGCCCCCGGGGATCAGGTCAATATTGAAATTGACCCGCAAACCCAGGTGATCGTTGAAACCGTTGAGCGAGTGCTTTCTCAAAAAAGCGGCGTTTAGTAAGTGACGCGGCAATGGCAATAATCAGCTTTTTTGGTTAATGGGTTGACCGATCGGTTAGTTCATGGCCTAAAGATTGCTAGACATTAGGCGGCGGGCGATTTCCGCCAACATTGGTCGCTACGCTGAGGCGCTCGCATCACAGCGAGCGTTTCGGTAGTATGTGCGGCTTTTCTCAGCACCAGAACGCATACTCATGCGGTGTTAGCGCTAAGGATAAAAAGATTCATGAAACTTCTGGATAACTATTTCAAGCTCTCCGAGCACAAAACCAACGTGAAGACAGAAGTTATCGCCGGGATCACCACCTTCCTGACGATGGCCTATATCATCTTTGTCAACCCGAGCATTTTGTCTGAAGCGGGGATGGACTACGGCGCAGTGTTCGTCGCCACTTGCCTAGCGGCAGCGATTGGCTGTTTCGTCATGGGGATGTGGGCTAACTACCCGATAGCTCAGGCGCCAGGCATGGGTTTGAATGCCTTTTTCACCTACGGCGTGGTGCTGGGGATGGGCTATACCTGGGAAGCTGCGCTGGGGGCGGTGTTCTTCTCAGGTCTAACGTTCTTCTTGTTGAGTATTTTTAAAATTCGCGAGTGGATCATTAACTCCATTCCTATGACGTTACGGTTGGGGATCGCCGCTGGTATTGGCCTTTTCCTGGCAATGATAGCGCTTAAGAACGCCGGTATCGTGGTTGCCAACCCCGCGACCTTTGTTTCCTTAGGTGATCTTTCCCAACCCGCGGCTATTTATGCGCTGCTGGGCTTCTTTGTGATTACCGCGCTCTCTTACTTGCGAGTGACTGGTGCCGTCATGATCGGGATTTTGGGGATTACTATTGTTGCAATGGTGCTCGGCCATAATGAGTATGGGGGCCTGATGTCGATGCCACCCTCTATTGCACCTACCTTTATGGCGATGGATTTGATGGGCGCGCTGGATGTGGCGATGCTTAGCGTGATCTTTGCCTTCCTGTTTGTGGATCTATTTGATACCTCCGGCACCCTGGTAGGCGTTGCTCACCGCGGCAAGCTGTTGGACAAGGATGGCAAGTTACCGCGCATTGGTCGCGCCATGATGGCCGACAGCACCGCGTCAATGGCGGGTGCCGCCTTGGGTACTTCCACCACCACAAGCTACATTGAATCGACGGCGGGTATCGCTTCGGGTGGCCGTACTGGGTTAACGGCGGTAGTGGTTGGTGTTCTGTTCCTGATCAGCCTGTTCTTCGCTCCGCTGGCGGGTTCTATTCCGGCCTACGCTACCGCAGGTGCGCTTCTGTATGTGGCGGTATTGATGGCAGGAAGTTTGGCTCACGCGAACTGGGAAGACCCCACCGACGCCGCGCCGGTACTGATTGCCGCCCTGGCGATGCCGCTGACGTTCTCGATTGCCGAAGGTATTGCGCTTGGCTTTATTAGCTATGTAGCGATCAAGGCGTTGTCGGGCCGTTTTGCCGACCTGAATCCGGCGGTGATTATTTTGGCGTTGCTGTTTGCGACAAGATACCTTTTCTTGGTTTGATTGATCATTACCACTTTTTATTACTCAATGAGAGACGCGATGAGCATCTACGGCGACTACATTAAGTCCGTCATTCGCACGGTTCCCGATTGGCCTGAACAGGGCGTGAACTTTCGCGACATCACCCCGTTGCTGCAAAATAGCGCGGCCTTTCGCAAGCTGATCGATAGCTTCGTTCACCGCTATCAGGAAATGAACCTGGATGCCATCGCGGCCATTGATGCGCGTGGCTTTATTATTGGTGCGCCGCTCGCTTATGAGTTGGGTTGCAGCTTTGTACCGGTGCGTAAGAAGGGCAAGCTGCCTTTCAAGACCATCAGCGAGACTTATAAGCTGGAGTACGGACATTCAGAAGTGGAGCTGCACTCCGATGCGTTCCAGAAAGATGACCGTATCCTGCTGATGGATGACCTCATCGCCACCGGCGGCACCATGCTGGCCGCGGCCAACCTCATTCAGCGCAGCGGTGGTCAGGTGGTTGAGACCGCCACCATTATTGATCTGCCTGAGTTGGGCGGATCGCAGAAAATTCGCGATGCTGGTTTCAGTGTATTCGCAGTTTGTTCTTTCAACGAAGACGAGTAATGCCCCATGAGCAGCGATCGCTACCACCAACACTTCACTGTCTCCTGGGATCAGTTGCACCGTGATGTGCGCACCCTATGCCATCAAATGATCGAGCGTGATTTTAAAGGCATCGTAGCGATTACCCGCGGCGGTTTAATTCCCGCCGCGCTGATTGCTCGGGAGCTTAATATCCGGCTGATCGATACCGTGTGTATTAAAAGCTATGACCATATGGATCAGGGCGGTCTGGATATCATGAAGGGCGTCGATCATGACGGTGAAGGTTGGTTGCTGGTCGATGACTTGGTGGATACTGGCAAAACAGCGCGGGCAGTACGTAAAATGCTGCCTAAAGCTCACTTTGTGACTATCTATGCCAAGCCGGATGGTCGTCCCTTGGTGGATCAATACCTGACCGAAGTTGCCCAGCAGTGCTGGATTCAGTTCCCCTGGGATATGGGTGTTGCATACGTTGAGCCGCTTGTTGATCAAATGAAGAGGTAATAATGGCCAATCCACTTCCCGACGATTGGAGTCAGTGGCTGGGTAATGAGTTTCAGGCTGACTATATGCTGGCGCTAAAAGATTTTTTGGCGCAGCAAAAAGCTGCGAAGAAGATCATATATCCCCACTCAACGCAGTGGTTTCGTGCCTTTGAACTGACCCCGTTGAACGAAGTGAAGGTGGTTATTTTAGGCCAGGATCCCTATCACGGGCCCAATCAGGCTCACGGTTTATGCTTTTCCGTGCAGCCCGGCGTACCCGTGCCACCGTCGCTGGTCAATATCTACAAGGAGTTGGCCACTGATGTTGGTTTTACCCCCGTGCGCCACGGCCATCTGGAAGCATGGGCCAAGCAGGGCGTGTTGTTGTTAAACACTTCGCTGACTGTGGAGCAGGGCAATGCGGCATCTCATCGCGGTAAGGGATGGGAGCCCTTCACTGACCGCGCGATTGAAACCGTCAGCCAGCACGCGCCGCCGTGTGTGTTTCTGCTGTGGGGTAGTCATGCGCGCCAGAAGAAGGCGTTAATCGACCAAAGGCGCCATTTAATACTGGAAGCCCCGCACCCATCACCGCTCTCTGCGCATCGGGGCTTTTTTGGTACCCGGCATTTTTCCCAAGCCAATCAATTTCTTCAGGCGCAAGGGCGAGCACCTATCGAATGGCAATTGCCTGAAACCCCTTAACCTCGTAAGTGGTTGCGGGTAGAATACGCGCAATTTTGTGCCTAGCTGATGCAACCTTGGTTGCCATTCTGAATCCCCTGCAGTGAGGAAGTCCCATGAGTGTTTACGCCATTAACCATCCGCTTGTACAACATAAGCTGGGTCTGATGCGCGAAGTTGACCTGAGCACTAAGAGCTTTCGTGAACTGGCAGGTGAAGTCGCCAAGCTGCTGACCTATGAAGCAACTAAAGGTCTTGAGCTGGAAGATCATGAAATCCAGGGATGGAACGGTGAGCCGATTGCAACGCGCCGATTAAAAGGTAAAAAAGTCACCGTCGTACCGATTCTGCGTGCCGGGCTCGGCATGCTGGAAGGCGTAACGGATCTAATCCCGAGTGCGCGGGTAAGCGTTGTAGGTCTTTATCGCGATGAAGAGACGCTACAGCCGGTGCCTTACTTTGCCAAGTTTGCCAACGATATCGAAGAGCGCATGGCGATCGTGATAGATCCCATGCTGGCCACCGGTGGTTCGATGGTCGCAACACTGGATATGCTGCGTGAGCGTGGCTGTGAGCATATGAAGGTGATCGTGCTCGTCGCGGCCCCTGAAGGTATCAAGCGGGTGCAGGACGCTTACCCCGATATTGAAATTTACACCGCCTCAATCGATGACCGCCTCGACGAAAATGGCTACATTGTCCCCGGATTAGGTGACGCTGGCGATAAGATTTTCGGAACGCGCTAAGCATCGTTATTGACATTGCCCCTTACGCTTAGGGCCTGTTGACGTTTCATCGCGAACCGCGTTGCCCCACAAAGCGCACCAGACAAGGCGCAAAACGCAGGGAAGGGTGGTTCCCTTTTCAAGTTTTGCAACGCCGTATGGCGCGCTTTGTGGGGCAACCCGAAGGGCTGGGCCCGTTTTTATCCGCGGCGGCGTTAGTCGTCGTTCATTTGGAACCACCAAACCTCTCTCCTCCTGCCTTGCCGCGAATAAAAACGGGCTCCAGCGCGGCCGCGAGTGAAACGTCAACAGGCCCTGGCGTCAGGGGCATTTTTTTGTATACCTGCTATCAAATCAATAATCACTAGGAATTCACTTATGCGTGAAGCTGCCAGTCAGGCTGAGTCGTGGCCAAAAGTCATTTTAACCGGCGCACAAATGCTATTTGTGGCGTTTGGCGCCTTGGTGTTAGTACCGCTTTTGACAGGACTCGACCCAAGCGTTGCGCTGTTCACGGCTGGGGTGGGAACCTTGGTATTTCATGGGGTCACCAAGCAGAGCGTGCCGGTGTTTTTAGCCTCATCGTTTGCCTTTATAGCGCCTATTCAAGGCTCTGTGGCGAGCTTTGGCGTTTCGGCAACCATGGGCGGGCTAATGGCAGCGGGGCTGGTCTATGTGGCGATCTCTCAGGTTGTGCGCTTAAAAGGCACCGCTTGGCTGCATCGCTTGCTGCCCGCTGTGGTGGTGGGGCCGGTGATTATGGTGATTGGCCTGGCGCTGGCGCCGGTGGCCGTAAGTATGGCGACCGGTGAAACCAGCGACAATATCGGCTATGGCGCGGCGATTTTCTTATCAATGACCAGCTTGCTAGTCACGCTTGTGTTGGCCGTTTTTGGTCGCGGGCTACTTCGCCTAGTGCCGATTATGGGGGGCATTATCACCGGCTATTTTTTAGCGTTGCTGATGGGGGTAGTCGACTTTACGCCAGTGCATGAGGCGGCGTGGTTATCGATACCCAGCTTTACCGCACCCAGTTTTCACTGGGCTGCCATTCTGTTTATGATTCCGGTCGCGATTGCCCCAGCGGTAGAACACATTGGTGATATGGTGGCCATTGGTTCGGTGACCCGCAAAAACTACCTGGAAAAGCCTGGCCTGCATCGAACTCTGTTAGGCGATGGGCTGGCGACCAGCGTAGCAGCGCTGTTCGGCGGGCCGCCGAATACTACTTACTCGGAAGTCACCGGGGCGGTAACGCTTACTCGGGCATTTAATCCCAAGTACATGATTGTTGCCGCGATTATTGCCATTGTGCTGGCGTTTGTGTCCAAGCTTGGCGCGTTGCTGCAGACCATTCCTGGCCCGGTAATGGGCGGTATAATGACGCTGTTGTTTGGCTCCATTGCGGTGGTCGGTATGAACACACTGGTACGTGCAGGACAGTCGCTGACGGCGCCGCGCAACTTGGTCGTGGTTTCGCTGATACTGGTGTTCGGGATTGGCGGCATGCAGTTTGGTGGAGGCCAGTTTACGCTGCAGGGCGTTAGCCTGGCCGCTTTGGTGGGTATTGCGTTGAACTGGCTATTACCCCGTGAGCAAGAGGGCGAGTAGAGTCATCCTCTATAACGCTGTGTGAATCGTTAGAATGGTAGCGTGAGTGATCATCAGGAGTTTCGGCAGCATGGAAAACGAACTAACCGCACCTTTTCCCATACTGGGGATTGCTGCCTGGAGCGGTACCGGAAAAACGACGCTGCTAGAGAAGCTGTTGCCACGATTAGGGGAGTATGGCTTGAGCGTCGCTGTCATCAAGCATGCGCACCACTCGTTTGATGTCGACCAGCCCGGCAAGGATAGCTATAAGCTGCGTAGCGCAGGTGCCGCACCGATACTGGTGGCTTCCCGTCAGCGCATTGCGCTGATGCAGGAAACCCCTGACCAGGGAGAGCCTGATTTAGCCCAGCTAATTGCCATGATGGCGCCGCACGATCCCGATTTGGTGATTGTCGAAGGCTTCAAGGCTTGGCCGATTCCCAAGCTGGTGCTATACCGCGATGGGATTGGCGATGCGGCTATTTTAACCGGCCGATGGGTTGAGGCAGTCGCGCTCAGTGCGCCACCGCCTATCGACCTGGCGGCTTCGGTGGCTCAGTTAGATCTAGACGATAGCGAAGCGGTTGCACAATGGGTAGTAACCTGGTTAAGCGCTAAAAACGATACGATGTCTTCAAAAAATACGTCTTCAAAACATATGTCTTCAAAACAGCAATGGTGACAACATGCATCTGACCCACCTTAATACCCGTGGCGAAGCCAATATGGTGGACGTCGGCGATAAGCTGGAAACCCGCCGCGAAGCAGTCGCCTCCGGGCGCATTATAATGCAGCCTGAAACGCTGAAATTACTTAGCGATGGTGAACTGCCCAAGGGCGATGTGTTGGCCACCGCGCGTATCGCTGGTATCCAGGCGGCCAAACGTACTCATGAGCTGATTCCTCTCTGTCACTCACTGGCGCTCTCCAAGGTTTCTGTTGAGTTCGATATTGATGTGGCCGAATCCTGCGTTCATGTGACCTCGCTGTGTCGCTTGAATGGACGCACCGGGGTCGAAATGGAAGCCCTTACCGCTGTCTCGGTAGCCTGTTTGACGCTTTACGATATGTGCAAAGCGGTCGATAAAGGTATGCGTATCGAGGCTATACAACTCGAGAGCAAGCAAGGTGGTCAGCGTGGCGACTACCAACGTATGAGCACCCAGGCGCCGATTGTTACCGGTGACGGCGTAGCCGGAGAAGTCAGCTTGGGGGAGCGCTGCCCTTCACCCTGTGTGCGGGTTAAGTTTTTAGCCGAACTGCGCGAGCGGGTAGGCGAAAGTGAGACCGTCGTGAGCCTCGATCAACTGGCTAGCCGCGACATTAGTGGATTAAAAGCCGCGCTGGCCGAGCAGGATAGTCGCTTTAAACAACTCACCGACCGGCGTACGCTGTGTGCGATTAATCAGGTCATGGCCAATGACGAGGCGTTAGTGACCGATGATGACGAAGTGGCGTTTTTCCCGCCAGTAACAGGGGGGTGAGGGTGGATAATAAGCTGGATATTAAAGTAACGATTCAAGCAGCCCCGTTTCCAATGGACTACGGCTATGACGATGCCTTGGCGGGGCGTAGTGATATTGGCGCGGTGGTGTGTTTTACCGGCTTAGTGCGTGATTTTAATGAAACGCCGGACGTCACAGGGTTAACGCTGGAACACTACCCGGGCATGACCGAGCGTACGCTGACGGAGATTGGTGAACAGGCTTGGCAGCGCTGGTCGCTCCAAGCGGTGCGGATTATTCATCGTGTCGGTTACCTGGGACCAGGCGATCCGATTGTGCGCGTACTCGTAGCCAGCGCACACCGGCGTGAGGCGTTCGAAGCCTGCGATTTTATTATGGATTACCTGAAAACCCAGGCGCCTTTCTGGAAGAAAGAGCACTCTGCCCAGGGCGAGTATTGGGTCAAAGAGCGTCACTCTGATCAACAGGACGCAGCGCGGTGGGAGTGAAGTGCCGCGTCACTGTGCTCGTTGCACTGACACGAAACTGTCATTGCGAACGCAGTGAAGCAATCTCGGGGGTAGGCGCCACCGCTGGTTGAGATTGCCGCGTCGCTGCGCTCCTCGCAATGACATAATAAGAAGGCTCCTCGCGGTGACACGAAACTGTCATTGCGAACGCAGTGAAGCAATCTGGGTTTTATAGCCGTCGTTGAATGATGCCGCTCTAACGGTTAGCGGCACTTTCATACGCAGCAGGTTCGGGCATTTCGGCGGCCATAATCTGTAGATGTACATCGGGCAGGTGCTGCATATGCTCCGCCAGCCACTGCACCATGCGAGGCTGTAATGCTTGGCGCAAGTCGGCAAGCGTCTCTGCTGCAATCTCCTCAAGCTGATCATCCAGCCAATCATTAAAGCTATCTTCATCCAGCGGGCTGGCCCCCGAGGCATCCAGCATCAAACGGCCAATACGCGCCCATCCAGTGTCAGTAGCCGTCACCGGCAGCGCTAAGTATAAGCTGCCGCGACGGGCCTTGTTGGCGTCGTGCACCTCAAGGCCAGGGTGGGGCACCACGCTGTTTTGACTGACTATGCAGGGCGGCTGCGGATAGCGCGACTCACAGCGCAGCCCGTGACTGTCAAAGCAAATTAGATCGCCGTTCACCGGCGTCAATGGAGCGCTAATGCCTAGCTGTTTGGCAATAGTCTGATGAGCCTGTTGGTGGCGGGCTTCGCCATGCACCGGTATGAGATGTTTTGGCCTGACCCACTGATACAGCTTGATCAGTTCATCCTGAGCGGGGTGCCCGGTAGCGTGCAGTTCAGGGTGGTTGAACTCGTCGTAGAGGTTGACACCTAAGTGCGCCAAACGCTTTTTAAGCTGTTCAATGGGGCGTTCATTGCCAGGAATGGCTTTAGCCGAAAAAATAACGTTATCGCCCGGCTGAAGATCCACAAAAGGGTGGCGACCCTGGGCGAGGCGCTGTAGCGCAGCTCGGGGCTCACCCTGGCTACCGGTGGCGATAATCACCACTTCATCCGGGGGAAGATAGCCTAAGTCATGATTGGGCACCAAAGGCGGTAAATCATCCATATAGCCGAGCCCCCGGGCAACGCTGACCATGCGCTCCATTGAACGGCCCATCAAGCTAATGCGTCGGCCACACTTCTGAGCGGCGCGCCCTATCGCTAACACCCGGGCAAGGTTACTGGCAAAGCAGGAGACCACCACCCGGCCCTGGCAGTTGCTGAGGGTTTTTGTCAGGGCGCGGGCGACGTCCCCCTCGCTGCCGGAGTGCCCGGGCATGGGGGCGTTAGTGGAATCGCCCACTACCAAGTCAACCGGGGCAAGGGACTTGAAGAGGGCTGCACTGATCGGCGTGCCGATAATCGGTTCAGGATCGAGTTTCCAGTCGCCGGTATGTAAAACGCGATAGCCACCGGCCATCATTATTAGCGCACAGCTTTCGGGAATGGAGTGGGTTAAAAGTAAATAGCGCAGCGTGAATGGCCCGCTCTCTAGGGCCTCGCCAGGTTCAATGACATGGATAGCCGCACTGCTAAGCTGATGCTCGGCAAATTTTAGCCGCAACAGGCCTGCCGCCAGCGGGGTGGCGTAAATGGGGCAGTTCCACATCGGCCATAGCCAGGCTGCGGCACCAATGTGGTCTTCGTGACCATGGGTGATAAATAGCGCTTTGGGCATGATCCCTAGTGCTTTCGGCGTATCAAGATTGGGTACCTGCAGTGGCGAGTTGGGAAGATCCTGGCGGATCATCATGCCGCAGTCCACGGCTATCCAGTGATCGTCATAGCCGTATAGCGTTAGATTCATTCCAATCTCACCGCATCCCCCCAGCGGCAACATGCGCAGCGGTGGACGACGACGGGGACGAATTTGAACGCGTGGTGAATGCATCTGTTATGAAAAACCTAAAAAGTAGTGACTTAACTATACGGGAAGGCAGGGGCAGCTAACAATCATCCATGGCCTTCCGATACACTATGCGACCTAAGCCGCTGGTTTGTCATAATTAACTTAGCAATAGGTCAAGAGTAGCTCACATGTCTCATTATTATCGTTTAGTAGTTTCCTGTCCTGACCGGGTGGGTATTGTTGCACGGGTATCGAGCTTTATTGCCCAGCAGGGTGGCTCCATTACCGAAGCCAGCCAGCACTCCGATTTAGAAACCGGCTGCTTTTTTATGCGCTACGAAATTCTGGCGGATTCGGTAGGTATGTCGGCGGAAGCGCTGAGCGCGGCATTTGAACCGATAGCCAGCGAATTCAATATGCAGTGGTCGCTGGTGGATACCCAGCAGCGTAGGCGCGTAGTGCTGATGGTGTCGCGGGAGTCACATTGCTTGGTAGATCTACTTTACCGCTGGCAGGCGGGGGAACTGGATTGCGACATTGTCGGGGTTATCTCCAACCATGATGATATGCGTTCGCTGACGGAGTGGTACGGTATTCCTTATCACCATGTACCGGTCGACCCCGACAATAAGCAAGCATCGTTTGCCAAGGTTCAGGCCGAAATCGACAGTGCCCGCGCCGACTGCGTGGTGCTGGCGCGCTATATGCAAATACTGCCCCCTGAGCTGTGCGCGCGCTATGCGGGGCGAGTGATCAATATTCACCACAGCTTTTTGCCCTCTTTTGCCGGGGCTAAGCCCTACCACCAGGCCTACCAGCGGGGGGTTAAGCTGATTGGCGCTACCTGCCACTATGTGACCGAGGAACTCGACGCAGGCCCCATCATCGAACAGGATATCCATCGCGTTAGCCACTGTCATACGCCTACTGATCTAGTCCGCTTTGGTCGTGATGTGGAGAAAGCCGTGCTCGCTCGAGGTTTGCGTTGGCACTTAGAGGATCGTGTGTTGGTGCATGGCAACAAGACAGTGGTATTTAGCTAAGTACTCTATAATGCCCGCCCATCAACCTGAGAGGCCGCCATGTCATTTGCGCAAAGTGTATTAGCGCCCTGGGCGCTGCTGCTCACCTGGCTACTCTCGTTAGCAGTGATCGCATGGGCGCTTTGGGGGCGGCCCTGGCAGGTGTTGATAGCGGATTCAGCGCTTCAGCACCGCTGGCTGGGTGCTACGCTGGCGGTGATGCTGATGTGGCAGCTTCGTGCCCAGGCTGTTGATTGGCTAACGCTACACCTTGTTTTTACAGTATTGATGACACTCGTTTTTAAAGCGCCATTAGCGCTGATTAGCAACGTGCTGATCAACATTGCCATGGTGGTGATTGGCCGCAATGAGTGGATGTTGCTGGGGGCAAATGTGCTGGTTACCGGGATCGTCCCGGCGGCCGTTATTGGCACGGTATGGCGGCTGGTAGATCGCCGCCTGCCGGATAACTTGATGGTATTTCTGTTTGCCTGCGGCTTTTTTGGCGCGGCGCTGGCAACGCTGGGAGGAGGCTTGGCGGCGGTAGTGCTGATTATCGTCGCGGGTACAGACCCTGAGGCGATCTATCTCGCCCAGGAGTATGCGCGTTTTTTACCACTGCTAATGCCTTCAGAGGCATTTATTACTGGCATGCTGCTGAGCATCCTGCTGGTCTATCACCCAAACTGGGTGGCCACCTTCAATGACCACCGCTATATCGACCTGCAGTAGCGGATTTATTAGCCGAGTGCCTGGCCGTTGCCACCACGAATTACGCCGACTCCAACGCCTTCAATATCGAGCGCTTGAGAGCGCAGGTCGATTTCAATGGGCGCAAAATCAGGGTTCTCTGCAAACAGCGTCACTTGGTGCCCCTGGCGTTTGAAGCGTTTAACCGTTACTTCATCGTCCAGGCGGGCAACCACGATCTGGCCATCGCGAACCCGGTCAGTGCGATGGACCGCCAGTAAATCACCTTCCAAAATGCCAATATCCTTCATGGAAAGGCCGCGTACGCGCAGCAGGTAGTCAGCTTTGGGAGTGAAGTACTCGGCCGGTAGCGGGCAGTAGCGATCAATATGTTCGGCGGCCAAAATGGGGCTGCCGGCAGCTACTTCCCCGATCACAGGCAGGCCAGTGGGTGGGGCTTCCACGTTGGTTGTGGGTAAGGCGGTGACTGCGCTATCCAGGACTTCTTGAGGTTCCTGGTTGGGCAGGCGGATGCCGCGAGAGGTGTTGCGGATAATGCGAATAACGCCTTTGCGTTCCAGCGCGCGCAGGTGCTCTTCAGCCGCATTGGGTGAGCGGAAGCCAAGTGCTTTGGCAATCTCGGCGCGGGTAGGAGGGTAGCCAAATTCGCCCATGGTCTTAACGATAAAATCAAACACGTGCTGTTGGCGAGCGGTTAGCGGACGCGACATACCAGACTCCATAAATAGTGAATAGACAGTAACAAGTTAAATGTCGACTTAATCAATAAGTGTTTAAGTATACAGTATGTTCCTCTGTCCAGTATATGGCTTGTCAGTGCCTATTGCCGATGTCTATGCAATTTTTCTAATCGTTTGAAACTAAGTTTCTGCTTATTTAATACGTCACATTTTGTCAATAAATCAAGCGTTGAGCCCGCCTACGTTATGGCATAGTATTTTGCTATGTTTTAAACACCTGTTTCCCTGGAGAGCGACATGGCTCAATCTGATACGGTGACCCGTATACTCGACACCGCCGAGGTGCTGTTTGCAGAGCGGGGTTTTGCTGAAACTTCGCTGCGCAACATCACTAGCAAAGCGCGGGTTAACTTAGCCGCTGTTAATTACCATTTTGGTTCCAAAAAAGCCTTGATTCAGGCCGTTTTTGCCCGCTACCTGGATCCGTTTAGTCAGCGCTTTCATACTGCGCTAGATGAGCTCGAGGGCCAACACGCCGGGCGCGTTATCCCGCTGGAAACACTGCTCGAGACCATGGCAACTACCGTTCTCGCGGTGCCCGCCGAGCGCAATAGTTTGAAAGTGTTTATGCGCCTGCTGGGTCTTGCCTACAGTCAAGCACAGGGACATCTAAGACGTTATATCCAGGAAGAGTATGGCGATGTGTTTACACGCTTCACCGAGCTTGTGCGCAAAGCAACGCCGGATCTGCCTGACGCCGAGCGTTTTTGGCGGCTACACTTTGTGCTCGGCACGGTAATCTTTACCCTGTCTGGCCTCGATGCGCTACGCGATATCGCGGAGAAGGATTACCACGAGCAGGTCTCTGTGCGTGATTTGGTCAGGCGATTGCTCCCGGTAGTGGTGGCTGCTATGAATGCGCCGTTACCCATAGCCCTTGACGGTGCCAAGCCAGAAGAAGGAAAACATGCGAACTCCTACGCTAGCTGAGCTACCTCCAACGGAACATATCTGGCTGGAGATTGATACTACCGAACAGTTGCTGCGCTGTTGGCGAGGGCCAAAAGTGCTCCATGAGTGTTCTATTTCATCCGGTGCTGCCGGAAGCGGGGAGCGCAATGGCAGTGGTAAAACCCCCCGCGGGTGGCACTATGTGCGCGCGGCCATTGGCGGAGATATGCCCGAAAATGCGGTGTTTCGAGGTCGCCGCTGGACGGGCGAGACATTTTCGCCCGAACTCGCCGAAGAGCATCCAGAGCGTGACTGGATTCTGACCCGCATACTGTGGCTGTGTGGCTTGGAAAAGGGCGTGAACCGCGGTGGTCAGGTGGACTCGCAACGGCGCTATATTTACCTGCACGGGACGCCGCCTGACGAGCCCATGGGCGTTGCTGCGTCCCACGGCTGTATTCGTTTACGCAATAGTGATTTGCTCTATATCTTTTCGTTAGCGTTGCCGGGTACCCCTGTTTGGTTGCACGGTGGCCGCCAGTCCTTTGATTGATCAGATTTTGACACCGCTAGACGATCGTCTAGAATCATCGCCCCTTTTCATGGACCTATCACGATGACTCAACCGTTAGGCCCGGTCATGCTTGACCTTGAAGGCCCAAAATTGACGGCTGCAGAAAAACGCTTGCTGCTAGAACCGACGGTAGGGGGCGTAATTTTGTTTGCCCGCAACGTTGAAAATGGCTATCAGGTTCGCAAGCTCTGCAGCGATATTCGCCGTGTGCGTGCTGATTTACTGCTTGCCGTGGATCAAGAAGGCGGTCGCGTTCAGCGCATAAAAGAGGGGTTAACACGCCTGCCTGCCATGGCGCGTATCGGCGAGTGTTACCGCGCTGCCCAGGGAGAGGGGCTGGCGTTAGCTAAAGATGCCGGCTGGTTGTTAGGGATGGAGATGGCTGCCTGCGGTCTGGATCTGAGCTTCGCCCCGGTACTTGATGTGGAGAGCGGTCTATCCAGCGTTATTGGTGATCGTAGTTTCAGCAGTGACCCACAGCACGTAGCCCAGCTGGGCAATGCATTTATTCAGGGGCTTCACGATGCCGGTATGGCCGCTGTGGGTAAGCACTTTCCCGGCCACGGTGGTGTCGCGGCGGACTCACACGTTGCATTGCCGATAGACGATCGCCCGCTAGAAGTGATGAAACAGCACGATCTTGTGCCCTTTACCCAGTTAGCTTCACAGTTAGATGGGATTATGCCCGCACACGTTATTTATAGTGCTTTTGATACGCGCCCAGCAGGCTTTTCACCCAACTGGTTGGGCATGCTGCGGGAATCGCTAGGCTTCAAAGGCTGCATTTTTTCAGATGACCTGAGTATGGCCGGCGCCCACGAGGCGGGAGACCCCAAAGCGCGTGCCCAGGCAGCGCTGGCAGCAGGCTGCGATATGCTGCTGGTATGTAATGACCGAGCCTCCGCGCTTGAAGTGATGGAGGCATGCCACGGAATCAATTCTAAGCGCCCCGCTAAGTTGCGCTATAGCCGTGCGCGCCCAGACCTAGATGCGCTGAGTGCATTGGGCCGTTGGCGTCGTACTCACGCTAAGCTGGAAGCGCTAGCGGATAAGCCCCAGTTCAGCGCGGAAGCCGAGTAAGCCCAGTGCGGAAGCAGAGTAAGCCCAGCGCTGAATAAATCTCTTACTTAAATAAATGAAGTTTTAACCCGCCGTGGAGTTGGTAGATGTCAAAGTTGGATAAAGAAGCATTAGAGTCGCTGGACTCGATGCGTGAGCTGATGGATAACGCCGACTGCCTAATTTCTCAGCAAGAGGTAGAGCGGGCGCTGGATCGTATGGCGGAAGAGATTACTCGGGATTTAGGCGATAAACTGCCGGTTTTTTACTGCGTAATGAATGGTGGCTTGATTACCACCGGTCATCTGCTTACCCGCTTGGGCTTTCCGTTGGAAGTAGATTATTTGCATGCCACTCGTTACCGCAACGAGCTGCGCGGCGGTGAGCTTTTTTGGCGCGTTTCCCCTGAAGTGCCCATGGCGGGCCGTCACGTAGTGATTGTTGACGATATCCTGGATGAGGGGGCGACCCTGGCGGCCATTTTGGCTTACTGCGAAGAGGCCCAGGCCGCCAGCGTTACCACCGCGGTGTTGGTCGATAAACAGCACAACCGCAAAGCAGTGCCTGGGTTGAAAGCCGACTACTGCAGCCTGGAAGTTGCCGACCGCTATGTGTTTGGCTTTGGTATGGATTACAAAGGCTACTGGCGCAACGCGCCGGGAATTTTTGCCCCCAAAGGCATGTAATCCACTGGGGGCTTGCGTAGTTTTTGTAGTAGTTTTTACATTAGCGGGGCGAGAAACGCCTCGCTAAGCCGGTTTCAGCAATCATCCGCGTTGAAATCTCCTCCACCGAGAAGCGCGTCGCATCGATGAAGGGAATGTGCATGGTGCGGTAGAGCGACTCGGCCTGTTCCACTTCTTGTAGGCACTGATCCATCGAGCTATAGCGGCTATTGGGGCGTCTCTCGTTGCGAATTGCCGACAAGCGTCGCGCATCGATGGTTAACCCAAACAGCTTTTGCCGATGGGGCACGAGCGCCTTGGGTAGCTTCAGCATGCCATCTTCGTCTAAATCGTCTTCCGTCAGCGGGTAGTTAGCCGCCCGAATGCCAAACTGCAGCGCCAGATAAAGCGAAGTAGGTGTTTTGCCGCAGCGCGAGACGCCAACCAGGATGATATCCGCTTTATCGTATTGGTGGGTGCGTGCACCGTCATCATTATCCAGCGCGAAGTGGACGGAGTGGATACGATCCATGTAGACATCATCGCTGCCTATCGAGTGAGTGCGCCCAACGCTGTAGGAGGAGTGGGTCTCTAGTTCTTGCTCTAAGGGCTCCAGAAAGGTGGAAAAAATATCGACCTTAAAGCCGGACGCCTTACGAATAACGTCGCGTATTTGTTGATCCACAATGGTGTCAATGATAATGGGGCGATGACCATCCCGGTTGGCTGTCGACTCAATAATCGCTGCTAACGCCTGCGCTTTTTCCAACGTATCGATATAGGGCTTGGTCTGCATATCGATCTCAACATCGCTGAACTGGGCCAGCAAGCTACGTCCTAAACTTTCCGCCGTGATGCCGGTACCATCTGAAATAAAAAAAGCCGTACGTTTCATAACTAAGTCCACGGGTGAGTGATACGGCTATTGTGAGCCGAGCTGTTTGTCAGCACAACGTGTCATCATTGGGCGTTTTGGCGGGCTCAAATGTATCTGACTACATAAATAGCCCAAAAAGCCCTGCTGTTGTAAAAATCCTCCACTCTCTTCGCTATTAGACCAATGGCGAATATATTGGCGTGGTGCTAGGGTGTCTCAATCAATTATCCATGATCGTCAAGGTCATGCAGATATCTATGAGCGAGGGGGTTACGTGGAAGAGTACATTCTGTGGTTCGATCAGCTGGGCATGGCGGACGTCGAACGCGTAGGTGGTAAAAACGCCTCGCTGGGTGAAATGATTTCTAACCTGTCCGGTGCTGGCGTGACGGTTCCTGGCGGTTTTGCCACCACCGCCCACGCTTATCGTGAATTTCTCTCCCACGAAGGATTAAACGAGCGCATTAATGCCACCCTGGCCCGTCTGGACGTCGATGACGTTAAAGCGCTGGCTGAGGCGGGCCGCAATATACGCCAATGGATCATCGATACGCCGCTACCTCCTACCTTTGAATCGGCCCTGCGCGATGCCTACGGCCAGCTGCAGCAACAGCACCCGCAACTGAAAGTAGCCGTGCGCAGCTCAGCCACCGCGGAAGATCTACCCGACGCTTCCTTTGCAGGCCAACAGGAAACCTTCCTGAATATCGAAGGCTTCGACAATATCAAGCGTGCAGTGCACGAGGTTTTTGCCTCGCTGTTTAACGATCGTGCGATCTCCTACCGAGTGCACCGTGGCTACGCCCACGAAAATGTTGCCTTGTCGGCGGGCGTTCAGAAAATGGTGCGTTCAGAGACCGGTGCGGCAGGCGTTATGTTTACCCTGGACACCGAATCCGGCTTTAAAGACGCCGTTTTTGTCACTGGCTCCTGGGGCTTGGGCGAAACCGTGGTGCAGGGTGCAGTCAATCCCGACGAGTTCTACGTGCACAAGCCGACCCTGGCGGCGGGCCGCCCGGCGGTGCTGCGCCGTAATTTAGGTTCCAAGCTGATCAAGATGGTTTATGGGCAGGATGCCAGCGCCGGTAAATCGGTTGAGACCGTCGATGTGCCCCATGCCGACCGCGGCCGCTTCTGTATCAACGATCAGCAAGTGATGGATCTGGCCCGACAGGCGATGACTATCGAGCAGCACTACCAGCGGCCCATGGATATTGAGTGGGCGTTGGATGGCGATGATGGTCGGCTTTACATCGTCCAGGCGCGTCCTGAAACGGTGGTCTCTCAGCAGGAGGGCGGTAAACTCGAGCGCTTCCAGCTGCGTGAAAAGGGTCGTACGTTAATAACCGGCCGAGCGATTGGTCAACGTATTGGCCGGGGTACCGTCAAAGTCGTGCTCAGCCCTGATGACATGGATAAGATCCATGATGGCGATATCCTGGTCACCGATATGACCGACCCGGATTGGGAGCCGATCATGAAACGTGCTTCCGCGATCGTCACCAATCGCGGTGGGCGTACCTGTCATGCAGCGATTATCGCCCGTGAGTTGGGTATTCCCGCTGTCGTTGGCTGTGGTGATGCGACTACCCAGTTAAAAGAGGGTATCGATGTCACGGTTTCTTGTGCGGAAGGCGATACCGGCAATGTGTATGAAGGGTTGTTGGAGTTTGATTGCAAAGTCTCCAGCGTCGATGCGATGCCGGAAATCCCCTTTAAAATTATGATGAATGTGGGCAACCCTGACCGCGCCTTTGGGTTTGCCAGTCTGCCTCACGCAGGCGTGGGTTTAGCGCGTTTGGAATTTATCATTAACCGCATGATCGGCGTCCACCCTAAAGCGCTGTTGGAGTACGACACGCTGCCGGTTGATTTACAGCAGGTGATCGATTTACGTACTGCGGGTTACACCGACCCGGTCAGCTTCTATGTCGATAAACTGGTTGAAGGTATCTCCACGCTAGCGGCAGCGTTTCATCCCCAGCGCGTCATCGTGCGGCTGTCCGACTTTAAGTCCAACGAATACGAAAACCTGATTGGCGGCAAACTCTATGAGCCGGGGGAAGAGAACCCCATGCTCGGTTTCCGGGGGGCATCGCGCTACATTTCAGAGGCGTTCAGGCCCTGCTTTGAACTCGAGTGCCGAGCGCTCAAGCGGGTGCGTGAAGAGATGGGCTTCGAGAATATCGAAATCATGGTGCCCTTTGTGCGTACCACCGACGAAGCACGTGAGGTGGTAGAGCTGTTGGCGGCTAATGGCCTCGAACGTGGCGGCCCCACAGGGCTTAAAGTGATTATGATGTGCGAGCTGCCCGCCAACGCACTGCTGGCCGATGAGTTCCTTGAGTATTTTGATGGTTTCTCCATTGGTTCAAACGACCTGACCCAGCTAACGTTAGGTTTGGATCGTGATTCCGGCATCGTGGCGCATCTGTTTGACGAGCGTAATGGGGCGGTTAAAAAGCTCCTGGCCATGGCCATTCAAGCCTGTAAGGCGAAGGGCAAATATGTTGGTATCTGCGGACAGGGGCCGTCAGACCATCCTGACTTGGCTAAATGGTTGATGGAGCAGGGTATCGATTCTGTATCACTCAACCCCGATGCGGTGCTGGAAACCTGGTTTATGCTGGCAGGGCAAAAAATCGACTAATCGAGCCTACCCTAGTTTTTACTTTACGCCCGGCCATTGTGCCGGGCGTTGATGTTTTAATAGGCTACTCTTTTGGAGTGGTTTTTTAACTTGTCATGGAGAGCGCTGAGATGTCACCAAAATCGGTTAAGTATGCGCTACCTGTTCTGCTGGTAGCGCCATTGTATAGTTGGGGGTTTAGCTATGAGACACCCTCCATTTCCCCTGAAAGCGAATCGGGCTATGAAGAGAAGCCCGGCTGGGAAGCCGAGTCATTTGCGGTGGCAGCAGCTAACCCGCTCGCCACCGATGCCGGTTACCAAGTACTTAAAGCCGGTGGTAACGCCATTGATGCGGCCATTGCGGTGCAGATGGTGTTGAACCTGGTTGAGCCTCAGTCCAGTGGTATTGGTGGTGGTGCTTTTTTGATGTACTTCGATGGTGATGAAGTGCGTGCCTACGATGGTCGTGAAACCGCGCCCCAAGGCGTTAACGGTGAGCTGTTTATGCAGGATGGCGAGCCGCTGGCGTTTAATGAAGCAGTGGTTAGCGGCCTCTCAGTGGGAGTGCCAGGCACGCTGCGTATGCTTGAGAAAGCCCACGCTGAGCACGGTGAGCTGGCCTGGGAAGAGCTGTTTATCCCGGCAATCACCCTGGCCGAGGAGGGCTTTGAGGTTAGCAATCGGTTGCATACCAGCTTGGCTGGTGATGAGTTTCTGCGCCAAGACCTGGTAGCGAGCCAGTTTTATTATGATTCAGACGGTGAGCCTATCGCCGTTGGTGAAACGCTCAAAAACCCAGCGTTGGCAGCCGTTCTTCGCCGCGTCGCTGAGCAAGGCAGCGTCGCCTTGTACGAAGGAGCCGTGGCACAAGACATCGTTGAGCGCGTTCAGAACCACCCTGAGCGTCCAGGCAGTTTGACGCTTGAGGATATGAGTGGCTACCAGGCGCTTAACCGAGAACCGCTGTGTACGCCTTGGCAACAGTGGGAAGTATGTGGTTTCCCGCCACCCTCATCGGGTCATCTGACCGTGATGCAGATTTTAGGCATGCTTGATCAGCAGCCACTGCTTGAAGCCCCGTTAGACAGTGGTGCTGCAAGCAGTGGGTGGCTGCATCAATTCTTGGAAGCCTCACGCCTGGCCTTTGCGGATCGTGGCCGTTACATCGCCGATCCTGACTTTGTCGAGGCGCCGGGAGGCGATTGGTCATTGATGCTAGCCCCGGAATACTTGGAGCAGCGCAGTGCACTTATCGAAGAGATGAGCATGGGCGACAGCGCTGAACCGGGTAACCCTGGGGAGCTTGACGTGAGCTGGGCTAGCCAGCCCGAACAGCCCGAGTACGGTACTAGCCATATCAGTATTGTCGATGAGGAGGGCACCGCGGTGGCTATGACCACCACCATCGAGCAGGCGTTTGGCTCGCGAGTTATGTCCGACGGTGGCACGGGGCTAGCGGGTGGTTTCCTGCTCAATAACGAGCTCACCGATTTTTCATTTACCCCTGAAGTGGATGGCGAGCCCGTAGCGAACCGGGTAGAGCCCGGCAAGCGTCCCCGCTCCAGCATGAGCCCGACCCTGGTATTTGATCAAGAAACCGGCGAGCTAGTAGCCAGTTTGGGCTCACCAGGTGGCGCCGCCATTATTCATTACACCGCCCGTACATTAGTCGCACTGCGCGACTGGGGGTTAAGCGCTCAAGAGGCGCTCAACCTTCCCCATGCTATTACTTTGGGTGGGGATGTCTATGTGGAAGAGGGGCGTTTTCCTGAGGCAACCATCGAATCCCTGCGTGAGCGTGGTCATACGGTCAGCGAGCGGGAGCTAACCAGCGGCCTTCAGGCCATTATGCGCCTTGAAGATGGCACTCTGTTTGGTGGTGCTGACCCTCGGCGTGAAGGGGTGGTAATGGGCGATTAGACCAACCTCTATTGGCGAAGCCAGTTGCGCAGCTTCACTAGCATTAGCGCACCGTCGCTTAATTCGCGGCGGACTTGAATAAGTTCGTTTAAACGATCTGGGTAGTCGGTGATAATTGCATCGACCCCCAGATCAATCAGCGTTGACATGCGAGCTCGGTCATTGACGGTCCAGGCGTGTATTTCGTAACCGTATAGTCGCGCTAAGCGAACTTCCCCTTCCGTGATGCGGTTATGGCGTAGCCCAAGGGCATCAAAGTCACGCCGGTTTAGCGTGCCGGGCAGTATAAGCTGGGCCAGTAAGGTAACGCGCAATTCAGGTGCTTGGGCTTTGATATGTTTAAGTAATGATGGGGACATGGTAGCCATGCGCATATCCATTAGCGCATTGGGAAAACCGCACGCTGTATAGCCGTCGAAGGCGCTTTGTTGGGTCGCCCAGCAGCGATAGCGCACGTCACTCTCTGCATTCAAAGTCTCGATAACAGCATCGGCTAGCGCCTGTTCTTGCCCCGGCAGAGGCTTGATGTCGATCATTAGTCCGGCTTTTCCGCGCACTCTTTGCAGCGCTTCATCCAAGCCTGGAATGTTCTCACCTTGATAAGCATCACCAAACCAGCTTCCTACATCGAATTGGCTGAGTTGTTCTCTGGTTAGCTCGCCAAACTCACGGGGGTCGCCGGTTAGCCGCGCCATGCTGCGATCGTGGTAAAGCATAACCTGTTGGTCACGGCTCAAACGTACGTCTATTTCGATATAGTCGGCGCCATCAAGTAGTGACTGCTCCAGCGCGGCAAGGGTATTTTCGGGGGCCACCATGGAGCTTCCACGGTGGGCAATCACCGCGACGTTGTCACGTATCTCAAAGCTATTGAGTATCCACCATGCTTGAAGGCCGGCAAAAATGAGTACGCTAAGCTCTACCGCCCAGGCCAGTTTGCCTGCATTAAAATCCTCAGGTGGCGGTGCGGGTCGAGCTTCTCTGTGGGCCAGCTGCATATAGAGGCAGGCGGAAAGCAGCGCATTGGTGGCAATACCGATGAAGGTAATGGCCAGGGTGATCAGCACATAGCCGAGTAAGTAGGCCAGCATGGCTGGGATGAGCACGGCATTATGCTCAGGCAGCCACCACAGAAGTGGCGTGAATAGGCGGTCAAAGAGCAGTGTCACCAGTAGCGGCAGGCTAACGATCACGACCAATAGCAGAAGTACCGCAGCGCCAATGGAGCGGCGCCAGCCGCGGGTTAAGCTAACGCTTCGTTTAAGTGCCTGCCAGGGGTTACAGCTTTCCAACGCAACGAGGGGGAGCGCCAATAGCCAGCGCAGGTAGAGCCATGACGCTACCCATACCCAGGCAATAATCAGTGGCAGCGCGCACGCCATGAAATACCACAGTGCAGGGGGACGCACGCGCTGAAGATAGTAGGGGTCTATACCACTCAGCCAGAAATCGTAAAGCCACGCGAGCCCAGCCATAAAGGGCACGAGCAGTACTAAGTGGGTGCCTACCTGGAGTATGACAAGACCCGCGAGGGCAGGTAGCCGACGGGTGCTTAGCCAGAGCGCTTCAAGGGCCAGCCGATAGTGATTGTCACGGGGCCTGACGGCGACCTGCAGCATGCCTGCCTGCTGCCAGTAAATAATCAAAAAAGCGAACCCAAGCCCTACCAGCATGCCTACCAAACCCAGCGGGCTAAACAGTAGTGCGATCAATTCATCGTTGGTGACCACTGTACGGTTGAGTTGGGCAAGCAGCCAGCGTGTCATCCAGGTGATCGCTGGCAGCAGCAAGGCTGAGGCAAGCAGGGTAAAAAACAGGTGGTAGGCGATCAGTGGGCGAAGATGATCGCGCAGCGTGCGTAGTAAGGCAGAGCCAAGGTAGGTCAAAGGCTGCATCGTTATTAAACGGTAAGAATGAGCCACCAGGGTGGCAGTAACCGCCACACCTGGCAAGAGGCTCTTTTAAGACAAATTTAATGACTACGGAGGTCTTTGTTAGGAAAGTGGCAGCTCTTGCTCGGCAACAATAATGCCGTTGTTATCTGCATACAGCCACTGTCCAGGCTGAAGAGTAACACCAGCAAAGGTGACGTCAATATCGCGTTGTCCTTCGCCGCGTTTTTCGCTTTTGCGCGGATGGCTGCCTAGCGCCTGAACGCCAATCGGCAGGGCGGCGAGTATATCCACATCGCGCACGCAGCCGTACATAACGATCCCTGCCCAGCCGTTGGCGACGGCCTGCTCGGCGAGCATATCCCCCAGCATGGCGCAGCGGTGCGAACCACCCGCATCCACCACCAGCACCACGCCGTTACCCGGCTCGGCAACGGCCTGTTTCACCATGGAGTTATCTTCAAAGCATTTGATTGTACGAATAGGGCCATAGAAAGCTTCAAGCCCGCCAAAATTGGCAAATAACGGGTCAAGCACCGCAACCTCTGGATGCGCATCGCAGAGATCGGGCGTCACTATATCAATCGACTTCGTCATCACAAGCTCCTAAGGGTAAACACTGTTGGATTACCGGACAGTTTAGAAAGGTAGAGCATAAAAAACGCCCCGCCCTGTAAAACAGTGGCGGGGCGTTCGGTCATCGACTCAGAAAATGCAACGTGTCACATCTTCTGCGATGGTGCGAGCATCGGCGATGGGGCGGTCTATCTCAAGTGCTTAACAAGCGTTAGGCTTCTTGAGCGACCGGAATCACGTTTGAGGCTATCTTTTGATACTCCTCAATCTCGTGAAAGTTCATATAACGATAAATCTCGCCCGCCATAGCGTCAAACTCACCCATATAGCGTTGATACTCTTCAACGCTGGGTAGGCGTCCTTCTACTGCGGCAACGGCCGCCAGTTCCGCAGAGGCGAGGTACACATTGGCACCGTCACCCAAACGGTTCGGGAAGTTACGTGTAGACGTAGACACCACGGTGCTCTTAGCGGCAACGCGGGCCTGGTTACCCATACACAATGAACAACCCGGCATCTCCATACGGGCACCGGCACGGCCATAAATACCGTAGTAGCCCTCTTCGGTCAGCTGATGCTGATCCATTTTCGTCGGTGGTGCCAGCCACAGCCGGGTTTTTAAGCTACCGGCAGGCTGCTTCTCAAGCAGTTTGCCAGCAGCCCGGAAGTGGCCGATGTTGGTCATGCATGAACCGATAAAGACTTCGTCGATTTTCTGGCCAGCGACTTCAGACAGCAGGCGCGCATCGTCCGGGTCATTCGGTGCACAAAGAACCGGCTCTTTAATTTCAGCCAGATCAATTTCGATAACTTCGGTGTACTCGGCATCCTGGTCGGCACGCATCAAGCTGGGGTTGGCCAGCCACGCTTCCATGCCTTCAATACGACGGCTAATGGTGCGTTCATCGCCATAACCGTTGCCCATCATCCACTTCAACAGGGTGATGTTGGACTTCAAGTACTCGGCAACGCTCTCTTCAGACAGCGTAATGGTACAGCCAGCGGCGGAGCGCTCGGCGGATGCATCAGAAAGCTCGAAGGCTTGCTCAACGGTTAAATCTTCAAGTCCTTCGATTTCCAACACACGCCCGGAGAAGGCATTTTTCTTGTTGGATTTATCAACGGTCAGCAAGCCTTGCTTGATGGCGTAGAGCGGAATAGCGTGAACCAAATCGCGTAGCGTAACACCAGGCTGGCGCTTGCCCTTGAAGCGAACCAGTACCGACTCCGGCATATCCAGCGGCATAACGCCGGTGGCCGCGGCAAACGCTACCAGGCCTGAACCCGCCGGGAATGAGATGCCGAGCGGGAAACGGGTGTGCGAGTCACCGCCGGTGCCCACCGTATCAGGCAGCAGCATGCGGTTGAGCCAGCTGTGGATGATACCGTCACCGGGGCGCAGCGAAACGCCGCCACGGTTCATGATGAAGTCGGGCAGGGTGTGGTGAGTATCCACATCTACGGGCTTCGGATAAGCCGCGGTGTGGCAGAACGACTGCATGACTAGGTCGGCTTGGAAGCCCAGGCAGGCAAGGTCTTTCAGCTCATCACGGGTCATCGGGCCGGTGGTGTCTTGCGAGCCAACGGTAGTCATCTTGGGCTCGCAGTACATGCCGGGACGAACGCCCTCTAAACCGCACGCTTTACCGACCATTTTCTGCGCTAAGGTGAAGCCTTTGCTGGTATCTTTAGGCTGGTCAGGTAGGCGGAAAACGTCAGAGGTGGGCAGGCCCAGTGACTCACGCGCCTTGCCAGTCAAACCACGGCCGATGATCAGGGGAATACGGCCGCCAGCGCGTACTTCATCCAGAATCAGCTGCGTTTTAAGCTCGAAGGTGGTGATTACCTCGTCGCTATCGTGCTTGCACACTTTACCTGCGTAGGGGTAAACATCGATGACATCGCCCATATTCAGGTTGGTGACGTCCATCTCAATCGGCAAGGCGCCCGAATCTTCCATGGTGTTAAAGAAAATAGGCGCAATTTTACTACCAAAGCAGAAACCGCCAGCGCGCTTGTTAGGAGCGTAGGGGATATCGTCGCCGAAGAACCACAGTACCGAGTTAGTGGCTGACTTACGCGATGAGCCGGTGCCGACCACGTCGCCTACATAAACGACGGGAAAGCCTTTGGCTTTAACGTCTTCGATCTGCTTGAGCGGGCCAGTGGTACCTGGAACCACTGGCTCAATGCCGTCGCGCTCGTTTTTGAGCATGGCGTTGGCATGGAGCGGAATATCCGGACGTGACCAGGCATCCGGCGCGGGAGACAGGTCGTCGGTATTGGTTTCGCCCGGGACTTTAAACACGCTCAAGGTGATTTTTTCAGCCAGTGCCGGCTTAGACAGGAACCACTCGGCGTCTGCCCAGGACTGAATAACCTCTTTAGCGACGCTGTTGCCGTTCTTGGCGCGGCTTTCCACATCATGGAAGGCGTCGAACATCAGCAGTGTGTGCTTGAGCTGCTCGCCTGCTTCTCGGGCAAGCTCCTCGTTATCGAGTAGCTCCACCATTGAAACGATGTTGTAGCCACCCTGCATGGTACCCAGTAGCTTGACGGCGTGAATCTTGTCGATCAGCGGAGAGCTCGCTTCACCTTTCGCAATGGCGGTAAGAAAGCCTGCTTTTACATAAGCTGCCTCGTCAACGCCCGGCGGAACGCGGTTGGTGATTAAGTCGAGGATAAACTCCTCTTCACCGGCCGGTGGCGTCTTCAGCAGCTCAACCAGTAAGGCTACTTGTTCGGCGTTTAGGGGTTTGGGCGGGACGCCCTCAGCTGCACGTTCCTCGACATGTTGGCGGTAAGCTTCAAGCACGTTGGGGCCCTCTCATTCACGTTTCATTTACTTTATGGTGATGGCCTGCACGGTGCACGGTGGTGGCCGCGCAGTGGGTGTAGAGTGGAGCCGATCACATATGACATACGCTTGACAAACAGCGTGTGGTTGGATGGCTGCGATTCTACGGCAAACTGTCGACAATGTTAAGCTGGCAAGCAAAGACGACTCTTGTACTTTATGTTGATACCTTGATTTAAACGGATCAAAAAAACGCTTTTTATTAGCCTATTGGCGTAAAAACAGGAAAGTTTTTTCCCCATTTACGGGCTAACCACAGGTTGTGCAGGTGTGATTGTCGTTACAGCGCGTTACCATAGTCCTCACTTTATGACCTTAGCGCTATCTAACTGCTGTGGTACTTACGTAAGCGAGCTGATTAAAAGTGTGTGGAGCATTTTTAAGCGCGCAACTACATTAGTAATAAGCGATTCAGGGTATGAAGAACGCAATTCAACAGGGAACTGTAAGCGCCTTGCGCGCTTATATGTTGTACAATAGTGAGATATAAGCTCGGTAATGGTGTTATGTTGATACAACCCGGTACACTTCCGCCCTCTAAACAAAAGAATGCCTTACAAACGGCTGATCATGCGGTGAAAGCGGATGATCTGCTGCCGGAAAGTTTGCACCAGTTTTTGGCCTGTGCAACACCTGAGGCGTGGCTGCAATGGGCGTTAGAGAATCCTGAAACGCTGCTGGTCGACCACGCTCAGTGTGAAAAAAAAGCCGCTTCCACCGCCATGAGTTTGCTCTATCGCTACGTTGATCAGCCACTTCTGCTAAGCAAAATGTCGCAATTGGCGCGCGAAGAGTTGCTCCATTTCGAGCAAGTGGTTGCGCTCATGGAGACGCGTGGGGTGACCTACCAACACTTGACCGCTTCACGCTACGCGGAAGGCCTTAGGCGACACCTGCGCAGCAATGATCCCGAACGGTTAATCGATGTGCTCATCATTGGCGCCCTTATCGAAGCGCGTAGTTGCGAACGATTCGCTTGCTTGATTCCGTATTTAGATGAAGAGCTCGCCAAGTTTTATCGCACCCTGGTGAAGTCAGAAGGCCGTCACTTTGAGGACTACCTATTACTGGCTCGCCAGCAGACATCGGGCTCTATTGATGAGCGGATCGCTTTTTTTGTAGCGCGTGAAGCGGAGCTGATTACTACGCCCGATACGGCTTTTCGTTTCCATAGCGGTGTGCCAGCTTAACCCGCTTAGCCCGGCAGGATGTTTATCATGCGCGATGCTCGTGAGACAGACCAGTTAACTCTCTTTGGTCACTTTTCGCTTACCCAGGGCGAAGACGTATTAACCCACTTTAGCTATGACAAAGTGAAGGCGCTGCTCGTTTATCTGCTGCTGCATCGTCAGCCGGTTAACCGCGCCGCGCTGGCGGAACTGCTGTGGCCTGACCAAGGGTTATCCTCAGGCAGAACTAACCTGCGTCACGCGCTGCACTGTTTACGCCAGTCGTTGGGGGAGAGCGCCGACCAAGTATTAAGCGTCTCACGGCAAACGATTGCCTTCCAGCTTCCGGCCAATTGGAAAGTCGACCTGCATACACTGCAACAACTGCTTGAAGGGCCGCGCGACTTGGATACCCTGGAAGCACTGATGACCTGTTACCAAGGTGACCTGATTGAAGAACTTCAATTGGCCACCTGTAGTGAGTTTCAGCGCTGGTTAGTCCAGGTGCGGAATGAGTGGCGCCAGCGCGTCATTCGTTTTGCTGAACAAGTACTTGAAGCACATACCGATGTGCCTGACCTGATCCTGGAAACACTGGTCAGTCGCTTTTCCGGCTATGGCCCGTTTCATGAGCGCTTGGTTCGCCAACTGGCTGAACAGAATCAAATGGCCGCCGCGCACGAGCAGTATAATAGCTACTTGCAGCTACTGGCGTTGTCAGGCCAGCAGCCTGAACCTAGCTTCTTACAGTTGGCAAGCTACTGGTCTGACGGCCACCATGACCCCCGGATGATGAGTCCCCAGGGCGCGTTTTCCCGCGCGCTGGCGGCAGACAGTAAACCGCTGCGTGAAGATGAGATTGAGCTGCGCCAACTTTCCGTGATGGCTATCCGGCTGCGCCTGAAAGGGGAGTGGCAAGACCGAGCCGCGACCCGACATTGCCTCACTCTGCAGTTAGAGCTGTTGCGATGGCTAGAGCAGCAGTGCCATCACTTGGGCGGCTTCTGGCTGCCTGGCGCCACTGGTGGCTTGGGGCTGGCGTGTTTCGGTACCCATGGGCCTGCTCACCAACTGGCTGAGTTAGTGGCGCTCTATGAGCACTGCCGTCAGGCGCTTCCCCAGGAGAGTGCTCGCCACTGGTCTGGCGAAGGCGAAGTGCCGCAATTTGAGTTAGCTGCTGGTTTGCACAGTGGGCAAGTCGTCTACTTGCCCGAGCGGCAATTGGCGGACCCGCTGGGGCAAGTCACCCAAACCTCGCTGGAGCTAATGAGCGCAGCTGAAGGCAGTGAGCTAGTGATCTCACAAGAAGCCAGTCAGCACATGCCGCCCGCGCTTGATCTACAGCCACGCTTGGTATCGCGTTTGGTGGCTAGCGATGGTCGCGTTCGACTGCGCGCTTTAGTGCTGGGCCTAAACGAAGGCGGTCGCGATGCACTGCCGCCTAGCCTGGTCGGGCGTGAAACCTCGCTGCGTACGCTGCGCGACGCGTTGGCGCGGGCAGGTATAGGTTTGCGTCAAAGCGTGTTAGTTCGCGGGGCATCTGGCATGGGCAAATCGGCGCTGATGGTCGGTTTCCGCCAGTTAGAACTTAGTCGCGATGCGGCAATTTGCTGGCAGCCCACCACGAGGCTGTCGGTGCTAGATCCCTACGGCGTTGCCCGGACTCTGGTGGGCTGGTATCTCAAGCAACCGCTGACTATCGAGGCGATTCACGAGCTACAGGCAACGCTTGAGTTTGACCAGCTTACGCCCGAGCGTCAGCACCTGTTGGAAGAGGCGCTTGGGGTGCACGAAGTTCAGGAGATCACCCAGCTTGCCCAAAGCGGTGAAGCCGTTGAATTGGTGGTGATGTTGCTGCACCGCTTAATCGAGCGCCAGGCGACCACTCATACCCTGGTGCTGATGGTTGATGATTTACAGTGGCTTGATGAGCCGTCGCTTAAAGTGCTCGCGGGGCTTCAGGCACGTTTACCTATCAATACCGCCTTCATGTTGGTGGCTAGCCACCACGGCCGAGAACTGCTGCCGGTGAAGCTGCATTGGGATCAACAGATTAGTTTGGGGAATCTGGATCCGCAGCAGTCTTCACGGCTATTGTCACAGCTGTCACGGCGCTACCGCATTCATTTGAGCCCACGGTTACGTAACCAGATTATTGAGCGCTGCGATGGCGTGCCGCTCTATATGCAGGAAATTTGTCGGCGTCTGGATATGGATCGTCGCGAAGGGCGTAGTGTCCAGTTCGATGAACTGCCCAAAGGATTGTTAGGGCTGCTGGCAAGCCGTATTGATCAGCTTGAGGGTGACCGCGAAATTGCCCACGTAGCGGCAGTGCTGGGTAAGCGTTTCCGGTTGGATTTCCTACTGGAGTGTAGCGGCTGGGAAAAAGGGCGACTTAACCAGGCGCTCGAACATATGCGGGCGCTGGAGATTGTCGAGCCGGTCGATAAAGAGAGCGGCGAGCACGAATATCAGTTTAGCCACCAGTTGCTGCAAGAAGCTGCCTACCTTTCTTGCCCGCGGGATGTGCGGGTCAAGCTGCACCAACAAGTAGTGACCCTAATAGAGGAGCGCTTCCCTGTCTGGATTAGTCGCCACCCCGGCGATTTTGCCACTCACCTGCGCCGGAGCGGTCATTATGCCCGTGGTGCACGCTATTTCGAATTGGCCGCCCGTGAAGCGCTCAAGGTGAGTGCCAACCGAACCGCGCTACGCATGGCCGATTTCGGTTTGGCGAGCTTGCGCCACGTCGAGCATGAGATTGAGCGTGAAGTAAGTCTGCTCACCGTGCGCGGTCAGGCGGCGTTCTCGCTTGAGGGCCACGGCTCGCCTACCGCTCACGAAAGCTTTGTGCGTGCGAGGGAACTGCTGCGCGAATCGGGTACCGATAGATTGGAGGATCCAGAAGATCTTGAGCAGATATTCCTAGTCAAATGGGGGCTTTGGGTGGGGCGTAGTCAGCGCTATGCTCATGCCGATGCCTTTGCACTGGCGTCGACGCTCGCTGATCTCGCTTCACGCCTTGAAGACCCTCGCTATCGTCGTTTGGCCGACTATGCCCGCGCTAACTGCGAGTACTGGGCGGGTCGCATTCAGCAGGCTCACGACCATTTAGATGAAATCGATCCGCTCAATGCGCAAATGATGATCGAGTGGCTACCGTTCTCCGATCATCCGCAAGTTTCGGCCGCCTGCTTTCAGGGCTGGGCGCTCTGCCTGCGTGGTGATTATCAGCGTGCCGAGCGGCAAGTGTCGGCGGCTATTCGGCTGGCGGAGAAGATTGCCCACCCCGGTACCTTGGCGCTGGCGCTGCTATTTGCCGCTGCGCTCTATCGTCAGCTGGGCCACGTCCATTTGGCCGCGCGGCATGCGGAGCGGGCGGCGGCAATGACCGGAACGCCCGATTTACAGCTGTGGCAAATCTCCAGCCAGTGCATTCTTGGTTGGCAACGAGCTCTGGCAGGTGATACTACCGGGTTGACTCAGTTACGCGATAGCCTGGATCAGATGGCGGAGCTGAACGGTCGTGACCGCTACCAGCGGCCGGTGCTGTGGTACTCGGATGCCTGCATTGAACTAGGCGAGTTAAATGCCGCAGAGGAGTACCTCGACCAGTGCTTGGTGATTGCCCGTGAGCGTACCACGCTATTTTTGCCCGAATTAGCCACCCAACTGGCCAAAGTGCGTGATCTGCTTGGACACCCCGCCAATGAAGTCAAGGCATTGGCTGAGATGGCGATAAACCAGTCCCGCGAGCACGGCAATCGCCACCAGGAGCTAGCGGCCCTTGAGCTATGGCTGACGCGTATTGAGCCCAACGACCAGCAGGCGAAAGAGAGTTTTAGGCAGCTATTGAGCGAAGTCAGCCACAGCGATGCGCCGGTGCTAACCCGTTGGATCAGCTTGTTGGATCGCCGTTTGCCTCGGCCGGTAGGCGCTGAAGGTTGATAAGCTAAAGCAGGGCGCTCTCTTTAACGGGTGTCCTGCTCCAGCCACGCCAAAGTGGCGAGCGCCTCTTCCCGGTTCTCGCCGCACACACTAGCGTCAAAGTTAAACCGCTCGCAGACCCTGGGGCGGCTCGGATCCCCGAACAAACGGCACAGGTTGTCCTCGTCTAACTGCACGCAGCGAACGCCCGCCGGCTTGCCCTCAGGCATGCCGGGGATAGCTGAGCTAATTGAAGGTGCGATGCAGCAGGCGCCACACCCCGCACGACACCCTTCACTCATAGCCTAGCACTTGGACTAGGTGAACATACGGCAATCGCGCCCTTGTTGATGCCCTCGAAGGCCTGGACGCGCGTGGTTACGCCGCTTTGCGTGGCAACCTCTTTTGCCAGCCAGGCGGCGATATTTTCTACCGTGGTGGGGCCGGGGAGGACTGCGCATAGCGACTGTGGCAGCGTAATGGAGAAATCACCTTGGGCGGCGCGATAGCCGCAGGTAAGGAAATCGTTATCCCGTGAGGTGATATCCGCCTCTTCAAGCAGGTAGCGATTTTCCAGCCATGCGGCCCACTGTTGTTCGAGCTTAGGTTGACGCAGCTCTTGCTGAAAGATATGTAGCCGCGAACGGTGGCCGTGAGCGATACGCTGGCAGTTGCCTAAATGGCGCTTCAGGCCGTGCGAGTAGCCATAGGCAGCGCCAGCGATGGCCTCGTCGCTAAGCGTAAGGGTAACCTGATGGACATTCTCAGGCCGTTCTTCAGTGAGCTGCTGACTTAAGTGCTCAGCGACCGTGTCAAGCTCAATGGCTTGCCATGGCAGCAGGCTAAACGCCTCTTTGGGGCCGCGCACTTCCATCGGATAGGGCGTGGTGGTTCGCACGCACACACCTTCGGGGCACTCCGTCACCGTGACCCCAGGCGCCTGAGTAGGTACCAGCAGAGTATGATCGAGGCCGCTGTCTAGCGTGCGTTTGATCCACGGTTTGACTTCCCCAAAATCGAACAGCATGCCATCTTCACCCAGCTCGCCATCCAGCACTGCGTCCACCTGCCAGCTACAGCCCACTAAGCCGCGTTCGGAACACCAAAGGGAAACGTCAATATGGGTCAGTTGGTTTACGAATAGGGACATTAATCAAAACCTGCTAATTTGTGCATTTGTAGCGATAAGCGCCACTGGGGGTTAGCCATGCAGTAGGCGGTCGCTTCAGCAACGGTGGTCTTATCCTGATTGAGAGGGGCAAGATCCATCGGCTGTAGAAAGAAGTGGCGAAACCCTAGGCCTGAAAACTGCTCCGGGGGAGCGTCCACCTGAGGGTAGACAAGCTTTAACTCGTCGCCTTGGGTAATGGCTAGCGGATTGCTACCCTTAGGGCTGACACATAGCCAGTCAATACCTGGTGGCGGAGCCAGCGTACCGTTGGTCTCGACGGCCACCTCAAACCCATGGCTATGCAGTGTGGCAATCAGCGCTGCGTCAAGCTGCAGCAGTGGCTCGCCGCCGGTAAACACCACATAGGGCGTCGCATGCGACTTGGCGTCACCGAGTTGGCTGGGCCAGAGTCCGGCAATGTGTTCAGCGAGGGCGGTGGCAGTGGCAAACTTGCCGCCATTGATGCCGTTAGTGCCAATAAAGTCAGTATCGCAAAAGGTGCATTTAGCCGTCGCCCGATCAATTTCACGGCCCGACCACAGATTGCAGCCACTGAAACGACAGAAAACGCTCGCTCTGCCCGCTTGGGCACCTTCCCCCTGGAGGGTGTAAAAGGCTTCTTTGACCTGATACATCAGCGCTGACCTACTGCGCTGTCTACGCTGTAAGCCAATGGATCGGTAACACCGTTGGCGGCAAAGGCGTCCAGCCGCTCGCGGCAGCTGCCGCATACGCCGCAGGCAAGTTCACGGCCTTCGTAGCAGGTCCAGGTATGGCGGTAATCCAATCCCATTGCCAGGCCTTCACGCAGTATGTCGGCCTTGCTTACTTTGAGATAAGGGGCGTGTAGCTTCACTGGCTCGAAGTTGGCGATGCCCGCGACATGGTTCATTGCCTCGACGAATTCGGGGCGGCAGTCGGGGTAGAGAATGTGGTCGCCGCCATGGGCGCCGTAGTCGACTCGTTCTGCGCCAATGTTCACAGCCTTGGCAATCGCCAGGGAGAGCAAGATCATATTGCGATTGGGTACGACGGTAGCGCGCAGGTTGTCCGCATCATAGTCGCCCTTGGGCATTGCTTGGTCTGGATTGGTGAGCGCCGAATTATCAATCAGGCCGTGTATGGCGCGAATATCGACTACTTGATGGGGTAGCCCCAGCGAGGCGCACACTTGGCGTGCAGTGTCGAGTTCGCGAGCATGCCGCTGACCATAGTCAAACGAAAGCGCGTGTACGCTAAGCCCTTCTCGCAGCGCGCGATGAAGCACGGTAAAAGAGTCCATTCCACCGGAATAGATAACGACGGTTGTGGTGGCTGTATCAGCCGCCACTGGGGGTATTGATGACATGAGAAAACACTCTTTGTCGGAGAATTTATTAATCGCGAGCAGCGTTTAGCTGACGCGGCGTTCCGGGGTCCGGTCCGGAAGGGCGGCAGTTTACGCAATAGACGTTAGTCTGACCAGTTCTAGTGCTGACCATGTACCTGATTGAAGTAAAAAAAGTGCGTAGGCGGGGCAGCATGAATATCAACATGCTACGCTATCCATCCATGTCGTTAGAGGCGAACCAATGGCAACTATTGAACATAGTGAAATCATTAACGCTCCGCCCGAACGAGTGTTTGAACTATTGCGTCGTGTCGAGGATTTTGCCGATTACTCGGATCTGATTCGCTCAATAGAAACGCTGGGCGAAAACCGTTACCGCTGGCACGTACGTGCCGTGGGCATGGACTGGGCGTTTGATGTCATGGTTACCGAGGTTCAGCCGCCTTATGTGCTTGCCTGGGAGTCCTTGGATGGTGTGAAGAACCAGGGACGTTATCGCCTTCGCGAGGTGCCAGAAGGTACCGAAGTGGCATTAACGTTGAGCTATGAAATTCGCAACCGCTTAATGGAGAAAGCCGTCAACAAAGCGGCCAAGCCACTAGTCGGCAAAGTCAGCCGACAAATTCTTGAGCGCGTTGAGGCACGTTTAAATCAGTAGCGCCGCTTAGCAGCGCATTGGTGATCAGGCCACCGACTTATTGTGGTTTATGCATTGAGGCGTCAAGGTGGTCAACGACCTCTGCCCAGTCGGCATCTTCATCTACGGCTTCTTTCAGAAATTCTGCCTGGCCCTCGTTCCAGCAGGGAGCTTCAGACAATGGCATCGTTTCCGGAAGTGGGGCGTTGCGCTGGATAAAGCGCTCGATTGAAGCTGCATCAGATGCCAATCCCAACTGCTCGAATAGTTCGCTGAAATGGTGTACCGGCTTTTCCATAATCTGTTGCTCCTTCAAACGGTTAGAATGCTCCCTATAACATAGCTTGATTCTCAGTCTGCGCCAGCACACAAAAGCCTTTGTTTGATCAACGTTCGCCAACCAGTGGTGTTAAAAAGCGCTGTCGTTGATCTTCTAACGCGAGTGGCTGGGCCAGTAAATGGGCTAGCTTGGTGAACGCCGCCTCCGGCGTCATATCATCGCCTGCCACAACGCCTGCATCGCTCAGGCCGTGACCTGCCGCATAAGCCCCCAGGTGGACACTGCCCTGCGGGCACTGGCTAATGGCGGCAAGCAGTTTGCCTTCGCCGGTGGCTCTGGCAAGTACGTTAAGCAAGTGGGGATCGTCGGGGAGGTTGCCCGCGCCCCAGAGCTGAAGTAACGCCCCTTTTACCCGTGAATCACTCAACCAAGCATCCAGCTGCCAGGCTGCTACGCCCGGCCAAAGAGCGATGCGCACGATCTCTCCCTGATTGACCAGGCGGTAGTCGGGGAGCTCGAAACGTGGCGCGCCACGCTGCTGCAGGCCAAGCCCACGGCTGGGGTAATAAACGAAATCGTCGCCTACCCGCTCGCCGAGCAGTGGGTAGTTAGGGCTTGCGAAGGCGTTGGCTGCTTCGCTGTGCTGCTTAATGGCGCGGGCACCCCGCAGCAATTGCCCTGCAAAGTAAATCGCCACTTCTTGGAGCTCAGGCTTGTCAGCGAACTGCAGCGCGCCGTGCAAATTGTGCAAGGCATCGCTGTCGGGCGATTCTAGTGGCAACATCGAGCCCGTGACGACTACTGGCCGATCTAGCCCCTGGAGTTGATAGGCAAGGCTGGCAGCGGTCCAACTGAGTGTGTCAGTGCCATGAATAATCACGAAACCGGCGAAGGCCGTTAGCTGGTCGTTAATGTCGTGGGCGAGCTGTTGCCAAGTGAGAGGAGTGGCCGCACTTGAGTCAATCAACGTGGTGTAGCTGACGACCTTATAAGGTGGAAGGGATTGCTGTTGGGCAAGCGGTAGCTGGCTCAGGGCCTTTGCCATGCGAGTGGCAAAGTCACCGCTAGGCGCAAGCCCTTCAGCATGCTGTTGCATACCGATGGTGCCGCCGGTGTAAATGACTAATATTCGCTCTTGGGCGGGAACGCTGCTGGCAAGAGGGGAGTGAGGGATCATCGCCATCTCCTGGGGCTTTGTGCGAAACCTGCTAAGTGTGTATCAAAAGTTCGCCGCTCTGGTCATCTAGACGCTGATTACGGCCCGCCAGTAGCGCAAAGCCACAACAAACCGTGATCAGAATAATCAATAACCAAGCGATTTGTGATGTGTTGGCGCCTGTTTGCAGCATAACTCCCACACCAAAAGGCCCAAGTGCTGCCAGTGTATAACCACCGCCCTGAACCAGCCCAGAAAGCTGACCGGCAAGGCGGGAGTTGGCCGTGCGTAAGACGAGTAGGCTCAGTGCCAGGCTAAAGCTGCCACCTTGACCGATACCCAGTAAAGCGGCGCCTGGCCATTGCCACACTAATGGCGCAATAAGTAGCATCCATAGGCCAATGGCGGTGCTAAGCAGCACAGCCAATAGCGCGGGACGCTGGTCACGCCCCATTCGTGCAAGCCAGGGCGCGCCAAGCGCGGAGGCTAGCTGGCACATAATCGACACCGCCATTGTCCAGCCCGCATCGGCCTCGTTATAACCGCGATCAACCAGCAGAGTAGGCAGCCAGCCAAATACGATGTACGCCATGGACGATTGAATGCCCATGAACAGCATGACGTGCCAGGTAAGCGGTTGCTTAAGAAGCCGTAAAATACCGCTTTTGGGCGCTGTCGGCGTGTTGGTCATTGTGGTTCGGGGCATTTGGAAGTGCCAAAGCACCAGTGCGAACAGCGCCAGCAGTGACCAGCTCATCAAACTCGCCTGCCAACTGCCGAGCAGTTGCGTTAATGGGACGCTAAACCCAGCCCCTAAGGCGCCACCTAAGCAGAGCGCCATGGTGTATAAACCGGTAAGCAGGTCGGCACTATCGGGAAGTTCACGCTTAACCAGGGCCGGTAGCAGGGTGCCGCCAATGCCGATCGCACAGCCTGCCATCGCCGAGCCAATAAAGAGCCCACCGGGGAAAGGTAAACCACGTAAAACCAACCCCGCAGCCAGTAGTGCCAATGCCGAACTTAGCGCCCGTTCACTGCCTATACGTCTAGCCAGGGCAGGGGCAAGCGGGGCGGAGAGGCCTAAAAACAGCACGGGTAGCGTGGTGAGTAACCCCGCAGCGGTAGCGGAAAGCCCCGCGCTTTCTTGCAGGCGAGTAAGCAGTGGGGCAACCGAAGACATGGCGGGGCGTAAATTAAGCCCCACCACGACCATCAGCAAAATAAACGTAATCGAGCGACGCGTTGCCATACGAGTACTTACTTAAGGTGGGGACGCAAGTCTCCGCGAACGGCATCGAGTAGCGTAATAAAGTGGTAATCCTGGGGAGTGTCCAGACAGTCGACCCTGACGTTTGTGCGCATGCCTTTATCCATATTCAACTGGTCAAATATTTCTAATGTAAGCTTGCGAGCAGGTTTATCGCCCGGCGCCATGATGCCATCTTCAAGGGTAAAAGTTTCAAGCAGGGTGACACGTACGCGGGTGCTATTGCCTTCGCTCAGTACTCGGCGTACAAAAAGCCAGCCTTCGCAGGGGAGGGCGTGGTTGTCATCCCGTTGACGCAAGAAAATCGTGCGGTAGCAGGCCCCTTCGGTCGAGGCCTTTTCAGCCATACTGCGGTAGGCTTGAAGCACCTGATTAGCTGACGCACGGGCGTCCTCTAAACGCTGCACGATCCCTTGATGTTCGCGGCTGAGTTGCTCTTGACGTTGGAACGTCAGCCATTGGCGATACTCGGCCATCAGTTGAGAAGACGCCATAATCACTCCGTGAAAAGTATTGGCTAAAATAGCTGCTGGAAACAGCGGCTTGGAATATGCAAAGGCGACACCTTCGCATATTCCTGCGCTCTGAGCTAGCGCCGCGCGCGGCGTTTACGCTCGCCGCCGGTATTGGCACTCTGGCCTTCGGGCTTGCGTTTGGCGCGAGGCTGACGTTGGTTGCGTCGACCATTCTCGATGGGCTCAGGTTTGATACTGGGGTCGGGCTCAAAGCCAGGTTCAATGTGCTTTGTTAGCTTCTGCTTGATTAGCCGCTCAATATTGCCCAGCAGGGCATCTTCATCGACACACACCAACGAAACGGCTTCGCCATTGCTGCCCGCACGGCCTGTGCGGCCAATGCGGTGGACATAATCTTCCGCCACGTTGGGTAGGTCAAAATTGACGACGTGGGGCAACTCATTGATATCCAGGCCGCGAGCAGCGATATCGGTGGCCACGAGTACCTGCAGGTCGCCGCTCTTAAATGCCGTTAGCGCGCGAGTGCGAGCTCCCTGGCTTTTATTGCCATGGATCGCCATGGAAGGGATGTCCTGCTTGGAGAGCTGCTCTGCAAGGCGGTTAGCGCCATGTTTGGTGCGCGTAAATACCAGAACCTGGAACCAGCCGTTCTGTTGAATTAAGTGAGCCAGCAGTTCGCGCTTCTTCTCGCGGTCGACACGGTAAATGGCCTGCTCAATTTTGTCGGCTGTGGCATTCCGTGGCGCTACCTCAATCATCGCCGGGTTATCCAGCAACTGTTGTGCCAGGGTTTGGATCTCGTTAGAGAATGTCGCCGAGAACAGCAGGTTTTGGCGCTTTTTAGGCACCAGGCGCAGCAGGCGCTTAATGTCGTGAATGAAGCCCATATCCAGCATACGGTCAGCTTCATCAAGCACTAAAATCTCAACGCAGGAGAGATCCACATGCCCCTGCTGGTGAAGATCCAGCAGGCGGCCAGGGGTAGCTACAAGTACATCCAAACCGGCTTTTAGGGCATCGATTTGAGGCTGCTGGCCAACGCCACCAAAAATAATGTGGGAGCGCAGTGCCAGATGTTGACCGTAGGTCGACACGCTTTCGCCTACTTGAGCGGCAAGCTCACGGGTAGGGGTTAGCACCAGTGCACGTACCTGACGCTTTGTAGGTCGTTTGCCGGTATTTAGACGTTGCAGCATTGGCAGCGTAAAACCAGCGGTTTTACCCGTGCCGGTTTGGGCGCTGGCCAGCATGTCACGACCTTCTAGTACGACGGGGATAGCCTGTCGTTGTATCGGGGTAGGCTCGGTGTAACCTTGCGCTGTAACAGCGCGTAATAAATCGGCGTGCAGGCCAAGTTCAGAAAAGCTCATGCGTTCTCCGCAGTCACCTAGTGAGTTAATACCGGTAAGTGGCTGTTATCACTAGATGTAATGTTCAAAAAGCGAGGTTGATTCACCTTCGCGGCAGCGAAGTGTGCCAGATAATTCAGTGTGCCGCGATGGTCGTTGGGTAGCCGTGGATGACCGTGACAGGAGACGTGAAGGTTATAGCGCCAAGCAGCACTATCATCCTGGTGTGCACGGACACACCAGAAAACTACGTGTCAGTAATAAGCCGAGTAGTGTAACACGGTTATAGGGCCTCAGCTTGTTTCGCTGAATCGTTCCAGCGATGGGGCCTGGGCATGCAGTGGGATTAACCGCGCTAAAGTAGCCGCAGGCAAATCAAGCTGGGCCACTTCCTTGGGGGCTAATGTAAAAAAGTGCTCAGGGGTGAAAACACCAAGTTGAAACAGTTGGCGGGCCGTGGCTGGTCCTATGCCGTCGAGCCCCAGTAGTTGCCGCGCAAAGAGGGTGAGAAAACGACTGTTTTGCTGTTCATCAAAATCGACGCTAGCCATTTGATAATAGTGCCCAGCTTGAATAGTAATAAACTGCTCAATGCGCTGAAGCGCGGCTAGCGTTGTGGCATCGTGAGCCTGGGCTGCTAACTGATCGCGCAGAGCATCGTGGCTATTTAAAGCCGTTTCGAGGACTCCTTGAGTCGGTTCGCCCTCAAGCAGTGCCGTTACGGTATGCATTAGGGCGTTAATGGCATCGCGTAGTTGTTCAGCGGGCAGACCCGTGGTCTGGCTTGGTTCAGCTGGCATATTGACATCCCTGAGAGGGTTAGCATTAAGCGTAGTGCAGCAAACTCAGTTTAGAAAAGCACTGATTAATCAAAATAATCGCCCTGACGTATTTTAGTGGCGATAAGTTCGGCAGCTTGATCCCAGCTATCACTTAATGCACGCACCAGGGCGGGATAGCCATCTTCTGCAAGAGGCGTTTCGGCATAGAAAGTTTCCATCTCTAACAGCTCGCCGGCATCGTTTAGCAATTGCCATTGGCCGCTAGCCACGGCGATACCATCAAAGCGGCCCTGGAATTGATCTACGTTCAGGCGCAGGGTGAGGGCGTTGGATTGATCACCTTCACCACGCATAACCCTAAGTGTTGGCAACGCTTTGGATAGATTGGCGCGCACTCTCCGCTCTAATTGCCTGCCTAAGCCTTCTGCCCACTGGTGTTCCCGAGCGGCATTCAGTGTAATGTCGTCTAGCTGCATCACAATGCCGTCGACATCCAGGTAGTGGGCTAGCCGTGGTGCGCTCACTATAAGCGTACCCTCGGGCTGGCGGGGTGTGCTAGCCAATGGGTCGCTTGGCAGCATATAGCGAGCGGGGGGCGTGACACTGCTGGCGCAGGCGGATAGCAACAAGCAGATCAGCAGCAGTGAATATCTCATCCATGTAAACATCGTTCGCTCCTTAATCACGTGGCGCACGCGGTATGGGGTCTTGAGCATCCAGATTATCAAACAACAGTGCTCTGGGATTGTCGTTGAGCGTGCGAGTCAAAGGCTGCAGGTCACGCATCAAGCGATCCAGTCGCTCAATGGCGGTTGTCAGCTCTTGATAGGCCGGCGATGACGGCGATAGCCCCTGTAGCGTGCTGCGCAATTCCTCCAGGGTTGCGTTGAGGTTGCCGCCCACAGCCTGGGTTTCAGGATCATTGAGCAATTGATTAAGAGAGGCGCTCACGTCGCGAACCTCATTCAGCATGCTCTCAGAAGCTTGAAGGTTACTATCCAAACCGGTTAACAGCGGTTCAACCTCAAGGGCGTTTAGTTTCTCAAGTAGATCGGTTACCTGGGCCTGTATCTGAGCAAAGCCGCCGGCTACGGTGGGGAAGACATCTCGATCTGAGAAGCGCTCGGCGACATACTCATCGGCAAGGTCGCGGTGGAAGTTCAAGTCTACAAACAGAGCGCCCGTTAACAGGCTGCCACTTTTTAGCGAGGCGCGTAGTCCGAGGCCGAACATGCGTTGGAATCTCGCCTTCCACTCTTCCAGGTCAATATCGCTATTTTCGATCCCTAGGCGCTGAGGTTCGACTCTGATCAGTACGGGGATGGCAAAGCGTGCCCGTGAGTCGGGCTGCGGAGCGGTAAAGTTCCAGGGTACGGCGGCAACGGTGCCCATGCGTACCCCGCGAAACTCTACCGGTGCGCCTTTAGAGAGTCCGCGTACCGTTTCATCGACCAGCAGTACATACTCCAAATAACGATTAAAGGTTCCTTCCCGAGCGGCATCCTCATCAGCGTAGAGAGTGAACCGTGTGTTGGCTTCAACCGGCTGACCCATGGGCAGATCTTCGGGCACGCCGAAAGTAACGCCGCCACCCAGCAGCGCTTCCAATGACTCAACGTTAACCCGAACGCCGTCGGCGTCTAAGCGGAAATCGACACCGCTAGAGGTCCAGAAGCGAGTGCTGTCGGTGACTAAGTCTGTATATGGCTCCTCAATAAATAGCTGGTGCTGCATGGTGCGTGACTCAGGCTCGAAACTATTTTCTTCGATGCGTCCCACGGTGTAGCCCTGATAGGAGACCGGGTCACCGACGCGTAGTGAGTTACCTAACTGGCTCGTCAAGCTAAGACGCAGTCCCGCTTGGCCAGCGGGTGCAACAGGGGGGATATCGCTAACGGGGAATTCTCGCCGTGGTGCTTCCTCTGTGCCTGGCTCAAGCTGTATATAAGCGCCAGAGAGCACGGTACCCAACCCACTAATACCTTCACGGCCAATGCGCGGTTTAACCACCCAAAAGCGGGTATCTTCGCGCAGAAGGTCCTCCACTTCCGGCTGAATACGAGCGGTCAGCACTGCATGGGAAAGGTCGTCAGACAGGCGCACGCTTTGTACGCGGCCTACTTCAACATTACGGCTGCGAATCAGCGTATTGCCCGCCTCAATGCCTTCAGCACTCTCCATGGTCAGCGTCACCTGAGTTCCACGACTAGCGTAATTGTCGTAAACCAGCCATAACCCAATAGCAATCGCGACGATCGGTACCACCCAAATGGGCGATAATCTGGTCTGGCGCGATGTTTTAGCCTTATTTAGCTCCTGATCGTTAATCGGGTCAGTGTTTGACGATTCTGTTTCGTTAGCCATCAACAGGTTCCTTGGTGGCCGCTTTACGGCGAAGAAGAGGGTGACGATGTGGAAGAGGGGTATCCCAAATTAAGCGCGGGTCAAAGGTCATTGCTGCAAGCATGGTTAACACAACCACGGCGCCGAAGGCGAGCGACGCAGGGCCTGGCGTAATCGACATCAGGGAGCCTGCGCGAATCAGTGCCACTAAGATAGCCACCACGAAGACATCGACCATTGACCAGCGACCAATAAACTCTGTTAGACGATACAGCCGCGTGCGACTTTGAGCATTGAACGCACTGCTACGTTTAACCACCAAACAAAGCCAAGTTAGTGCAACGAGTTTACCTACAGGTACGATAACACTGGCGATAAAGATAACCGCTGCGATCGGCCAGGAGCCCATCTGGATCAGTTGAACAACGCCACCAATAATCGTAGAAGGCGAGGAGTTGCCTAGGCTAGTAGTGGTCATAATGGGGTAGATATTGGCTGGAATATACATAATGGCAGAGGCGCCCAGCAGTGCCCAAGTACGTTGCAAGCTGTTAGGAAGACGCTGATGAAGCTTTTCATGGCAGCGAATGCAATGCCCACGGCCCTGGGGCGATAGGCGGTTAATCAGTCCGCAGGTTGGGCAGCCGGTCAGCCCTTGTTCACCAGCGGGTAGGCCTGTCCGGGTACCTTCGGGAGCCAGTGGTTCTCCCTCAAGCGAGAACCACATCCAATCGGCATCCAGGGACTGGCTTGTCATCAGCAACAGCAGCGCAAATGCACAAAACGCCCAGAAGGAGATGCCTATTTCCACATCGGCCAGGCCCGCTATTTTTATCAGGCTCACCAAGGCGCCAATAATAAAGACATCGGCCATCATCCACGGCGTTAAATGCGCCAGTGAGCGTGCAATATCGCGACTAAAGGGCAGGGGGCGATCGCGAAGTAGTCCAAATTGAAGCCAAAGAACGCCAAGCAAATACACGGCTGGCAGCACCACTATGGTCATAATAACGGCGATAGCCACCACGGGTTGGTGAAAGCCAATCAGTGTGGTGGCGGTCTGGGTCAGCTCGATGCGGTTGCTTACTCCGCTGACCGTAAAGCTAATAAACGGAAACGACACTGCCAGCATTAGTGCGACAAGCGAGGCGATGGCCAGGGCCATACTGCGCTGAGCGGGGTAGCGATGGCGCTTAACCAACACGTGTGAGCAGCGTGGGCAGCTTGCTTTCTCGCCAGAATTTAACGGCGGTAGCGCGGATACCCAGTCGCATTCGTGGCAGGCACGCAAACGCCGTCGCTGAGTTCTAACCTCAGGCGGCAAGCTGTCAACAAGGGGGGCGTTGACGGGCAGTGGACGGCGCTTAATCAATTTTTGTGGGCGCAAAAACCAAAACTCTCAGTGCGAACCCCTAGCAAAACTACTAGGATGTGGCGGATTAAGCATGTCAAACACGCATTTTAGCAAGTCTATGTCACTGAAATAATGTTTAAAAACATAGTCTGGCCGCTTGACCAATGGGTTAGTTTAGACAACGATGCTGCGGCGCAATGGCGAACAGTTAGATTCGACCTGATTGGCCGCGTACTTCCGCGTCAGGTTTACGTGCTAGTGTCGCCATATAGTGGCAGGCATTGCTAGTAATAGCATCTTACTGCCGTTGCAATGAAGTGTTGCTCAGAAGCACAACCTATAAAACAGTACCGATCATTATGTCATGAAGGAAATGAAATGTTGCTTCCCACATTAGCAGTTGTAGTTGGATTGATCTTACTGGTTTGGAGCGCCGAGAAATTTATCGACGGTGCGGCGGCAACCTCTCGTTGGCTTGGTTTGTCACCCCTATTGATCGGTATGCTGGTGATTGGATTTGGTACTTCGGCGCCGGAAATGATGGTGTCCGTGCTGGCGGCGATGGACGGAAATCCAGGTTTGGCTGTGGGGAATGCCTACGGCTCGAATATTGCCAATATCGGTTTAATTCTCGGCTTGGTAGCCCTTGTTGCACCACTGTCGGTGCACTCTAGCGTTATCCGTAAAGAGATGCCGATATTGATGCTGGTCATGTTAGCAACGGGCCTAATGCTGCTGGATGGATTCGTCGCGCGTTGGGAGGCCGTTGGCCTGTTGCTGGCATTGGTTGTCTTTATCGTTGTGAGCATTCTGCGTTCTCGCAATCAATCCGACGATGCGCTGGTGTCTGAGGTCGCTGAAACCCTGGATAGCAAGCCGATGTCCCGCGGTAAAGCCATCATGTGGACGCTGGTGGGGTTGGTGCTGCTCATCGCTAGTTCGCGGCTTCTGGTGTGGGGAGCCGTTGAAATTGCATTGCGCTTTGGTGTGAGCGATTTGATTATTGGTTTGACCGTAGTCGCCATCGGGACGTCGCTCCCTGAGCTTGCTTCCTCGATTACTGCCCTGCGTCGAAAAGAGCACGATATGGTGCTAGGCAACGTGGTTGGGTCTAACCTGTTTAATAGCTTGGCGGTGGTCGGCCTCGCCGGTGTCATTGCGCCGATTGAGGCGGGGCGAGAGGTGCTCGTGCGCGACTGGAGCGTGATGACCGGTATGACGCTGCTGATGATCCTGTTTGCGTTTTCTTGGCGTGGTCGTCCGCGGCGCATTAATCGCTTGGAGGGGGGGATTCTGCTGGCGCTGTTTGTCGCGTACACCAGCTATATGGTCAGCGTCGTTATCATGTCGCGATAGCGCCTACTTTGCCATACCGCATCGCAAGGGTAATTGGTGCGTCAATGCGACTCATCTTGGACATCCGGCGGCTATAATACAATGGTTGTCCAAGAGGGCGCTAGTGACGGGAAGCTAAGCTGTGTGAAGCAAAGTAACGCAGGAAAAGTAACGCAAGCAAAGTAGTGTAAAAAACTAGCGTAAAGAAATAAGCTTAGTGCTTATAACTAAAAGTGTCGTGCCATGAAGGCTCAACTAAGCTTGTGTTAACCCATCCATGGGATACCGATTCAGGTCTTAGGAGAGTGAAATGGAACTTGATCCGCTGGTGTTATCGCGACTGCAATTTGCATTCGTCGTGTCGTTTCACGCTATCTTCCCAGTATTTACGATTGGTCTAGCGTCCTATATTGCGCTGCTCCATGGTCTGTTCTTCACAACGAAGAACCCTGCATGGGATCGTCTCTCACTATTCTGGACAAAGGTGTTTGCCGTTGTCTTTGGGATGGGGGTGGTGTCGGGCATCGTTATGTCGTTCCAGTTTGGCACTAACTGGAGCAATTTTTCCCAGGCCTCTTCGAATTTCCTCGGCCCCATGCTCAGCTATGAAGTTGTCACCGCGTTCTTCTTAGAGGCAGCCTTCCTGGGCGTCCTGCTATTCGGCCGCGGTAAGGTGCCTCAAGGGGTTCATTTATTTGCTGCCATTATGGTGGCGGTGGGCACCTTTATTTCTTCTTTCTGGATTCTATCCGCTAACAGCTGGTTGCATACCCCTGCGGGCGTAGAGTTAGTTGACTTCCGCTTCCACGTGACCTCCTGGAGCGAGGCGATCTTTAATCCGTCGTTTCCTTACCGCTTTATGCATATGGCCGTTGCCTCATTCTTGACCGGTGGCTTCGTTGTCGCTGGGGTGAGTGCTTGGTTTCTGTTGCGCGATCGAGACCCGGAAGCGAATCGCCGAGCTCTCTCTATGTGCCTCTGGCTGCTGCTTTTTTTGGCACCGACTCAGGCCGTCATCGGCGATTTTCATGGCATAAACACCCTGGAGCACCAGCCGACTAAAGTGGCTGCCATGGAAGGGCACTGGGAAACCTCTGGCAATGTGCCGCTGCTGCTGTTTGCCATTCCTGACCAGGAAGCACAAACCAACCACTTTGAGCTGGCTATTCCGAACTTGGCCAGCATTATCTTGACTCACTCTGTTGATGGGGAGGTGCCGGGGATTAGTGAAGCGGCGCCTGAAGAGCAGCCGCCAGTGCTAATCGTCTTCTGGGGCTTCCGAGTTATGGTGGGCATTGGTCTGTTAATGATTGCGGTGGCGCTGACGGGGCTGGTGTTGCGCCGCAAAGGGCGTATCTATGACAAACGTCTATTCTTAAAAGGCCTGACGGCAATGATTCCCATGCCGTTTATTGCTGTTTTGGCGGGCTGGATCGTCACTGAGTCAGGTCGTTCTCCTTGGTTGGTTTACGGCATGATGACCCATGCCGAGGGGTTAACACCCTCGCTCACTGGCCCTATGGCACTGTTTACGCTAATTGGCTATGCCTTGGTCTACGGTGTGGTGTTTTATGCGGGCATTTATTATCTCACGCGCGTGGTGCGCAACGGTATGCTGCCGGAAGAAGAGCGTGAAACGACCGACGAGAACTTCAAGCGCCCCATGCGGCCTATGTCGGCGGCGCATACACCTTTTGACGATGACGTTGACCCGGTGAGGAGCTAGACATGGAAATGTTTGATCTAACGTTAGTTTGGGCCTTCATTATCGGTTTCGGCATCATGATGTATGTGCTGATGGACGGATTTGATTTAGGGTTGGGTATTCTCTACCCCTTTGCTCCCGATGAAGATGCCCGGGATGTGATGATGAATTCGGTGGCGCCAATTTGGGACGGCAATGAAACATGGCTAGTGCTCGGCGGGGCTGGGCTATTAGGCGCTTTCCCACTGGTCTATTCGGTGTTCTTGCCTGCGCTTTACATCGGCGTTTTCTTAATGTTGGCAGGCTTGATCTTCCGTGGCGTGGCTTTTGAATTTCGCTTTAAATCCCGCCGTAACCGCCGCTGGTGGAACCGCGCTTTTTGCTGGGGGTCGGCGGTTGCCGCCTTTGCGCAAGGTGCCGTGGTAGGGGCCTATATCCAGGGCTTTCCGGTTGAAGATTTTGCCTATGTGGGCGGTGCCTTTGACTGGCTAACGCCTTTCTCGGTGCTAACGGGGCTTGGCTTGATGGCAGGCTACGCGCTGTTAGGGGCAACTTGGCTAATACTGAAATCAGAGGGGCATGTGCAGGATTGGGCCTATAAAATCACTCCGCTGCTGCTGGCACTGGTGCTGTTTGTTTTTGCGGTGATTAGCCTCTGGACGCCGTTTGTGAATCCTTTGGTCTGGGAGCGCTGGTTCGGCAATATTCAACTGATTTGGGTTTTCCCATTTGCTGCCTTGGCTTGCGCTTTTGTGGTTTTCCGTTCGGTGCAAAAACGGCGTGAAGGGGTGCCTTTCCTGGCCACTATCGGCATTTATGTCTTCACCTATTTAGGCCTGATCGTCAGTAAATGGCCGGTGATCGTGCCGCCGGATTATACGCTGTGGGATGCGGCTTCTTCGCCGGAGTCACAGCTGTTCCTGCTGGTAGGTATGGTATTCGTTATCCCGATTATATTGACCTATACCGCTTGGACCTATTGGGTGTTCCGCGGCAAGGTACGTGTAGGCGAGGGATACCACTGATTCATGGTAACTGAAGACACGCTTTCTCTTACGCCGCGCAGTTGGCTGCATGCGTTGGCTAAGGGAGAGCGTAAACGCCTGCTTGGTTCAGCGCTTTGTGGCGTGTTGGCAGGTAGTCAAACGATAGTCGTGGTGGTTGGGCTTGCGTGGCTTATTGATCAGCTAGTGGTGCATCATCGATCACCCATTTCTCTATTACCGATATTTTCCCTTCTGGTGGGCAGTGTGCTGTTACGCGCTGCCTTTCAGTGGGGGCATGAAACATTAAGCCTGGAGGCGAGCCTGCGAATTCGACAGCGTGCCAGAGCTCAGCTGTTGGATAAACTGTCTGCCTTGGGCCCGGTGTGGCTTACCAATCAGCATAGCGGCTCGCTGGCAAATCAGGCGGTTGAGCATATAGATGCGCTGGAAGGTTATTTTGCGCGTTTTTACCCTCAGCTGCGCATTACGTTCTGTTTGCCGCTATTGATTCTGGCGGTGGCGGGTTGGCTGGATTATCTGGTGGCGCTGTTCCTGCTGCTTTCTGCACCGCTTATTCCACTTTTTATGGCATTGGTTGGCATGGGCGCTGAGCGCCTTAATCGCGACCAGTTCGTTGCGGTATCGCGATTGTCAGCGCATTTTATTGACCGTGTGCGCGGTATGACCACACTGCAGCTTTTTGGCCGTACGTCAGCCGCACAGCAGGATGTTTGGTATGCCACGGATGGTTATCGGCGTCTTAGCATGCGTACCCTTCGGTTGGCTTTTCTCTCATCGGCAGTGCTGGAGTTTTTTTCCTCGGTCGCGATTGCGGTTGTGGCTATGTATGTCGGTTTCGGCCTGCTGGGCTACATCGAGTACGGGCCGGCAGCATCGTTGACGCTTTTTTCGGGCTTAGCGGTGTTACTGCTCGCGCCTGAATTTTTCCAACCGCTGCGCACGCTTTCTCAGCATTACCATGATCGCGCGGCGGCACTCGGTGCCGCCGAGAGCGTGGTGAATATCCTCAATCAGCCAAGTTTGGTGAGTGGGCATCACTATATGGCTCCGCGGTCAGATAGGTCGGCCATTGAGTTAAAGGCTGCTTGCGTTGCTTATCCTAGCCGTGGGCAAGTGATAGGCCCTATCGATCTCACCATTCAGCAGGGTGAGGTAGTGGTGCTTAGCGGTGTCTCCGGTAGCGGCAAGTCAACGCTGTTAGCGCTGCTCGCGGGCTTTATCGCCCCAAGCGCTGGCAAGTACCTTCGACAAGAAAGTAGCCGCTATGCCTGGCTGGATCAGCAGCCCTGTCTCTTGCACGGCAGTTTGATCGATAATCTACGGTTGGCGGCCCCCGAAGCTTCCCGTGGAGAAATGCTTGCCGCACTCCATCGCGCTGGTTTTGGGCCTCTGTTAACTCAGCTACCCGAGGGTCTGGATACGTTAATCGGCGAGCGTGGGGTAGGGTTATCGGGTGGCCAAGCTCAACGCCTTGCCCTCGCGCGAGTGTATCTTAGCAATGCGCCGTTGGTGCTGTTAGATGAGCCGACGGCGAGTTTAGATCAAGAGACAGAGCAGTTCGTGATGGCTGCTTTGCTTGAGCTTGCCCAAGAAGAGGGGCGCACCCTGGTCATAGCGACCCACCATCCGGCCGTGATCGCCGCCGCTCAACGCCATCTGGCTTTTGAACAGGGTGAACTGGTAGAGGTGGACTCATGATGGCTATTTACCGTGACTTCCGCCCTTGGCTGCTGCTCTTAGTGCGCCGCCGCAGGCGCTTTTTGGTGGGCGCCTTGCTGGTTTGGGTCACCCTGATGGCCGGGCTTGCGCTGCTGGGGTTGTCGGGTTGGTTTATTACCGCTAGTGCTTTGACCGGTATCGCTTTAGCGCTGGGTATTCCTGCGCGGCTCGATGTTTATGTTCCCGGTGGTGGCATTCGTTTCTTCGCCTTGGCGCGCACTATCGCGCGCTATGTTGAGCGTCTGTATAACCATAATACGGTGTTAACGCTGCTTGCCGACTTGCGTTATCGGGTATTCGGCCATTTAACACGCTTCGACGACGCTCGCTTGCAGGGTGAGCGTGCCAGCGACTGGCTGAGCCGTTTAACGGCTGATATCGACACCCTGGATAATTTTTATCTGCGACTCTTGGTGCCACCATTGGTGGCGCTGCTTGGTGTATTGGCTGTGTCGCTTTTTGTGGCTATTTGGTTACCCAGCATTGCCGTGCTGATGGCGGTGACGCTGGGCTTGCTCTGGCTGGTAGCGACCTTGTTAGCGGCTGCCTGGGGATTTTCGCAAAGCTATCAGCAGGTGGTTGACCAGCAGTCGTTGCGCCGCCTAGTGGTCGACCAAGTACAGGCCTCGGCTGAGTTGATGAGCTATCAAACGACCCAGTGGCACCGGACGATGATCGCGACTCAAGAGCAGCAAGCGTTCGGCAATCAGCGCCGCTTGGGGCGTAAAGCGGCGCTAATAAACTGCCTGGTGAGTGTCATAAGCGGATTAATGGTAGTGGCAGTTATGTGGTTCGCTAGCCTGGTATTTAGCCAGCAGCTGGTCACGGGCCCTGTTTTGGTGATGGTTGCATTGATAGTGCTGGGGGTGAATGAGGCGTTTATCGCACTACCTGCTAGCTTTATCAAGCTGGGCGCTAGCTATGCAGCGGTGCGTCGGTTAAATGCGCTAACCAGCGATTCATCGTCGGCTGCCCCTGTTGTTACGCTACCTGAAGATGTTGATCTCAGCGTTCAGGTTAATCAGCTCTCTCTGCGCTATGCGCAAACATTAGAGCCCGCGCTAAGGTGTATTAATTTTCAACTACCCGCTGGAAAGCGAGCGGTGATTACCGGCAATTCTGGTGCCGGAAAATCGTCTTTAGCCAGTGTGTTGATGGGACGCTTACAAGCAACTCAGGGTGAGGCGATGGTGGGTGGCGTGCCAGTGTGGCAGCTCTCGGTCGAAAGCCGTGCTAATCACTTTGCTATGCTCACTCAGCAGGTGGATCTGTTTGATGCCTCTATTGCTGAGAACCTGCGTATTGCCAACCCCACCGCAAGCGATGAAAACCTCTGGGAGGTATTGAAGGCCGTTGCCTTGGATGGTTGGGTTGAGCAACTGCCGAAAGGCTTAGCCACGTCGGTGGGCGAAAAAGGCCAGCAGCTATCGGGTGGTCAAGGTCGGCGTTTGGCATTAGCACGGCTAATGCTTTGCAGTCCTCAAGTGGTGATTCTTGACGAGCCATTTGCAGGCGTTGATGCGGTGACGGCAAACCACCTTGCGGCTTCCCTGGATCAATGGCTGCTTAATCGAACGGTTATATTCTTTGTCCATCAAGTTGGTTCACTGAACCCATTGCCTGGGGTCGAGTACCACTGGCATTTAGATGCCGGTAGACTTAGCCAGTTCGCACTTAAAGAATCGGTAATGAGCGATATTGATTAATTGATAAGAGATAGCCAGGAGCCCTCCATGCACGAATTTTTACGCAATCTTCCTAAAGTAGAGCTCCATTTGCATATCGAAGGCTCGCTGGAACCAGAGCTAATGTTTGCACTAGCACAGCGTAATGGGATTGAGCTGCCCTATACGACAGTTCAAGAAGCCAAAGATGCTTACCACTTCAATGATCTGCAGGGGTTCCTGAATCTCTATTTTCAGGGCATGAGCGTGCTGCGTAACGAGGAAGATTTTTACGACCTGGCGATGGATTATTTCAAGCGCGCGCGGGAGGAGGGTGTTGTGCATATCGACATGCACTTTGACCCCCAGGCGCACCTACAGCGTGGTGTGCCGCTTGAAGTGGTAATGGCTGGGCTATTAAAAGCTAAGCAGGAGGCAGAGGATAACCTCGACCTCTCTATCGGCATGATTATGGCTTTTCTCCGCGACCGTCCCGCAGAGGAGGCGTTGCATGTACTTGAGCAAGCCGCTCCCTATTGGAAAATGCTAGATGCCATCGGTCTGGATAGCGCTGAACAAAACAACCCACCGGTAAAATTTGTTGAGGTGTTTAAGCGCGCTAAGCAGCTTGGGCTTGTGCGCGTGGCCCATGCCGGGGAGGAAGGCCCCGCAGACTATATTAAAGAAGCCCTGGATATCCTTGATGTTCAGCGCATTGATCACGGGGTGCGCTGTTTAGAAAGTGATGTGCTAGTTGAGCGTTTGCGCAGTGAACAGATTGTTCTAACGGTTTGCCCACTTTCAAACGTCAGCTTAAAGGTAGTAGAGGATTTGCGTGATCATCCGCTGCCCAAGCTTTTGGCTGAAGGGCTCAAAGTAACCATTAGTTCGGATGACCCCGCCTATTTTGGTGGCGGTATGTTGACCAATCACATTGCTTGCGCCGATGCGTTTGACTGGGATGAGGCGGTTTTTCGTCAGATAACCCGCAACGCCATTGAGGAAGCCTTTACTAGCCCAGGCCGACGCGAAGAACTTCTCGCTCGTTTAGCTGGGGTATAGCATTACAGCGCCTAGTCACACAGACTAGGCGCTGTTTTAATCAGATGCAGTGCTAGGTTTTTACTCATAAATATTCAAATCGCTGTTGACCCTGGCGGTGAATCGGGTAGTATACGCACACGTCAACGGGGCACGGCCTCATCGACTAGCTCTTTAACAATTTGATCAGGTAATTCATGTGGGCGCTTGCTGACGTTGGTGACAAATCACCAAATATCAAGGCAAGCGACTCAAGCAATTAAGGTTTTAAAGGATTCGTCCTTTGATATCTGTTTTGAATGAATTCGTTTGAACCTTGAGCCAAGTTTGGTTCGCTTCTGTCACTTTCGAGTGGCGGGTAAGAACCGCATAGATCTTAAACTGAAGAGTTTGATCATGGCTCAGATTGAACGCTGGCGGCAGGCCTAACACATGCAAGTCGAGCGGTAACAGGTCTAGCTTGCTAGATGCTGACGAGCGGCGGACGGGTGAGTAATGCATAGGAATCTGCCCGATAGTGGGGGATAACCTGGGGAAACCCAGGCTAATACCGCATACGTCCTACGGGAGAAAGGGGGCTTCGGCTCCCGCTATTGGATGAGCCTATGTCGGATTAGCTAGTTGGTGAGGTAATGGCTCACCAAGGCAACGATCCGTAGCTGGTCTGAGAGGATGATCAGCCACATCGGGACTGAGACACGGCCCGAACTCCTACGGGAGGCAGCAGTGGGGAATATTGGACAATGGGGGCAACCCTGATCCAGCCATGCCGCGTGTGTGAAGAAGGCCCTCGGGTTGTAAAGCACTTTCAGCGAGGAAGAACGCCTATCGGTTAATACCCGGTAGGAAAGACATCACTCGCAGAAGAAGCACCGGCTAACTCCGTGCCAGCAGCCGCGGTAATACGGAGGGTGCAAGCGTTAATCGGAATTACTGGGCGTAAAGCGCGCGTAGGTGGCTTGATAAGCCGGTTGTGAAAGCCCCGGGCTCAACCTGGGAACGGCATCCGGAACTGTCAGGCTAGAGTGCAGGAGAGGAAGGTAGAATTCCCGGTGTAGCGGTGAAATGCGTAGAGATCGGGAGGAATACCAGTGGCGAAGGCGGCCTTCTGGACTGACACTGACACTGAGGTGCGAAAGCGTGGGTAGCAAACAGGATTAGATACCCTGGTAGTCCACGCCGTAAACGATGTCGACCAGCCGTTGGGTGCCTAGAGCACTTTGTGGCGAAGTTAACGCGATAAGTCGACCGCCTGGGGAGTACGGCCGCAAGGTTAAAACTCAAATGAATTGACGGGGGCCCGCACAAGCGGTGGAGCATGTGGTTTAATTCGATGCAACGCGAAGAACCTTACCTACCCTTGACATCTACAGAAGCCGGAAGAGATTCTGGTGTGCCTTCGGGAACTGTAAGACAGGTGCTGCATGGCTGTCGTCAGCTCGTGTTGTGAAATGTTGGGTTAAGTCCCGTAACGAGCGCAACCCTTGTCCTTATTTGCCAGCGAGTAATGTCGGGAACTCTAAGGAGACTGCCGGTGACAAACCGGAGGAAGGTGGGGACGACGTCAAGTCATCATGGCCCTTACGGGTAGGGCTACACACGTGCTACAATGGCCGGTACAAAGGGCTGCGAGCTCGCGAGAGTCAGCGAATCCCTTAAAGCCGGTCTCAGTCCGGATCGGAGTCTGCAACTCGACTCCGTGAAGTCGGAATCGCTAGTAATCGTGAATCAGAATGTCACGGTGAATACGTTCCCGGGCCTTGTACACACCGCCCGTCACACCATGGGAGTGGACTGCACCAGAAGTGGTTAGCCTAACGCAAGAGGGCGATCACCACGGTGTGGTTCATGACTGGGGTGAAGTCGTAACAAGGTAGCCGTAGGGGAACCTGCGGCTGGATCACCTCCTTAAACGATGCGTCACAGTCGGTAAGCGTCCACAATGAATTACCTGATCAAGCAATAGAGCAAACGGTAGTTAGTTTAGTTGTTACAAAGGCATCAAAACTTGTAACGACTGAATAGCCGGGTCTGTAGCTCAGTTGGTTAGAGCGCACCCCTGATAAGGGTGAGGTCGGCAGTTCAAGTCTGCCCAGACCCACCAAATTTTATCCAGCACTGCGTTATTTTATGACTCGCATAGCAGGCTATGCTTCGCCATAAAATGCCTTGTTCTGAATAAAATTACCCGGAAAAGTTATGTATTAATGGGGCCATAGCTCAGCTGGGAGAGCGCCTGCCTTGCACGCAGGAGGTCAGCGGTTCGATCCCGCTTGGCTCCACCATTACGTTACTACCCTGTTTAATCTTCAATACCGTTTGTGAATGTTTCGTGACCATTGATAAGTCGCTGTGTTGTCGCTGTTGTTTTAGTTATCGCACGCCGCCTTATCACTGTTCATTGAACAGCTGCTCTTTAACAATGTATATCATGCTGACAAGAACACTTCGCAAGAAGTGCTTCTTAAATTGTGATACGTCTCAAGCGTATCCGGCAAAATGAAACGTGATCATTGCGAGATACCAGACTCCTTCGGGTTATAGGGTCAAGCAATGAAGCGCACACGGTGGATGCCTAGGCAGCCAGAGGCGATGAAAGACGTGGTAGCCTGCGATAAGGCTCGGTGAGGTGGCAACAACCTGTGACCCGGGCATTTCTGAATGGGGAAACCCACTCATCACAAGATGAGTATCGTGCACTGAATACATAGGTGTACGAGGCGAACCAGGGGAACTGAAACATCTAAGTACCCTGAGGAAAAGAAATCAACCGAGATTCCCCTAGTAGCGGCGAGCGAACGGGGACCAGCCCTTAAGCATGAGACTGATTAGGCGAACACGCTGGGAAGCGTGGCCGTAGCGGGTGATAGCCCCGTAGTCGAAAATCTGATCATGTGAAATCGAGTAGGTCGGGGCACGAGAAACCTTGACTGAAGACGGGGGGACCATCCTCCAAGGCTAAATACTCCTGGCTGACCGATAGTGAACCAGTACCGTGAGGGAAAGGCGAAAAGAACCCCGGAGAGGGGAGTGAAATAGATCCTGAAACCGTGTGCGTACAAGCAGTCGGAGCCCACTTGTTGGGTGACGGCGTACCTTTTGTATAATGGGTCAGCGACTTATATTCAGTGGCGAGGTTAACCGTATAGGGGAGCCGTAGGGAAACCGAGTCTTAACTGGGCGACACAGTCGCTGGATATAGACCCGAAACCGAGCGATCTATCCATGAGCAGGGTGAAGATTGAGTAACATCAATTGGAGGCCCGAACCAGGATCTGTTGAAAAAGATTTGGATGACTTGTGGATCGGAGTGAAAGGCTAATCAAGCTCGGAGATAGCTGGTTCTCCTCGAAAGCTATTTAGGTAGCGCCTCACGTAGTACCGCCGGGGGTAGAGCACTGTTTCGGCTAGGGGGTCATCCCGACTTACCAACCCGAGGCAAACTCCGAATACCGGTGAGTAGCGCGTGGGAGACACACGGCGGGTGCTAACGTCCGTCGTGAAAAGGGAAACAACCCAGACCGTCAGCTAAGGTCCCGAAATCCTGGTTAAGTGGGAAACGATGTGGGAAGGCTCAGACAGCTAGGAGGTTGGCTTAGAAGCAGCCATCCTTTAAAGAAAGCGTAATAGCTCACTAGTCGAGTCGGCCTGCGCGGAAGATGTAACGGGGCTAAACCAGGTACCGAAGCTACGGGTTCATCCATTAGGATGAGCGGTAGAGGAGCGTCGTGTAAGCCAATGAAGGTGAATTGAGAAGTTCGCTGGAGGTATCACGAGTGCGAATGCTGACATGAGTAACGATAAAGGGCGTGAAAAACGCCCTCGCCGGAAGACCAAGGGTTTCTGTTCGACGCTAATCGGAGCAGAGTGAGTCGGCCCCTAAGGCGAGGCCGAAAGGCGTAGTCGATGGGAAACGGGTCAATATTCCCGTACCGGACATGGTTGCGATGGGGGGACGAAGAAGGCTAGGTGAGCCAGGCGTTGGTAGTCCTGGTGAAAGTGAGTAGGCCGAGACCTTAGGTAAATCCGGGGTCTTAAAGCCGAGACACGAGACGAACTGACCACGGTCAGGAAGTCACTGATGCCACGCTTCCAGGAAAAGCCTCTAAGCTTCAGATCATGTGCGACCGTACCCCAAACCGACACAGGTGGTCAGGGTGAGAATCCCAAGGCGCTTGAGAGAACTCGGGTGAAGGAACTAGGCAAAATGGTGCCGTAACTTCGGGAGAAGGCACGCCGGCATAGGGTGAAGAGACTTGCTCTCCTAGCCCGAACCGGTCGAAGATACCAGGTGGCTGCAACTGTTTATTAAAAACACAGCACTCTGCTAACGCGCAAGCGGACGTATAGGGTGTGACGCCTGCCCGGTGCCGGAAGGTTAAATGATGGTGTTAGCCGCAAGGCGAAGCTCTTGATTGAAGCCCCGGTAAACGGCGGCCGTAACTATAACGGTCCTAAGGTAGCGAAATTCCTTGTCGGGTAAGTTCCGACCTGCACGAATGGCGTAATGATGGCCACGCTGTCTCCACCCGAGACTCAGTGAAATTGAAATCGCCGTGAAGATGCGGTGTACCCGCGGCTAGACGGAAAGACCCCGTGAACCTTTACTATAGCTTCACACTGGACGCTGATGTTGCCTGTGTAGGATAGCTGGGAGGCTTTGAACTTTGGACGCCAGTTCGAAGGGAGCCAACCTTGAAATACCAGCCTGGCATCATTGGCGTTCTCACTCAGGTCCGTTATCCGGATCGAGGACAGTGTGTGGTGGGTAGTTTGACTGGGGCGGTCTCCTCCTAAAGAGTAACGGAGGAGCACGAAGGTACCCTCAGCACGGTCGGACATCGTGCATTGAGTGCAAGAGCATAAGGGTGCTTGACTGCGAGACAGACACGTCGAGCAGGTGCGAAAGCAGGTTCTAGTGATCCGGTGGTTCTGTATGGAAGGGCCATCGCTCAACGGATAAAAGGTACTCCGGGGATAACAGGCTGATACCGCCCAAGAGTTCACATCGACGGCGGTGTTTGGCACCTCGATGTCGGCTCATCACATCCTGGGGCTGAAGTCGGTCCCAAGGGTATGGCTGTTCGCCATTTAAAGTGGTACGCGAGCTGGGTTTAGAACGTCGTGAGACAGTTCGGTCCCTATCTGCCGTGGGCGTTGGATGTTTGAGAAGGGCTGCTCCTAGTACGAGAGGACCGGAGTGGACGACCCTCTGGTGTTCCGGTTGTCACGCCAGTGGCATTGCCGGGTAGCTATGGTCGGACGGGATAACCGCTGAAAGCATCTAAGCGGGAAGCCCCCTTCAAGATGAGACATCCCTGAGGCCTAGAGCCTCCTGAAGGGCCCAGCGAGACCAGCTGGTTGATAGGCACGGTGTGGAAGCGCTGCAAGGCGTTGAGCTAACGTGTACTAATGGCCCGTGAGGCTTGACCCTATAACACCCAAGGGGTCTGGTCGTAATGATGACGTCAATGAAAACCGGATACGCAGCGTGTGGCCCCAGCGACATAACGCCAGGGCGACAGGCGATGAGACGCACACAATTGAGCAAGCAACGCTAGAAAGCCTGCTCGTCAGCATGATGTACATTAACAGTTACGCCTGACGACCATAGCACGCGTGAACCACCTGATCCCTTGCCGAACTCAGAAGTGAAACCGCTTAGCGCCGATGGTAGTGTGGGGTCTCCCCATGCGAGAGTAGGTCATCGTCAGGCACTTATTATGAAAAATCCCCCAGGGCTGATGCCTTGGGGGATTTTTTTTGCATGGTCGTGAGGGGTAAATAGTGAGGAGTGAGGGGAATAGTGAGTAGAAAACGTTGGTGTAGGGGTATCTAACGAATATCCTGTTCCACCTCACGCCTCACGCCTCACGCCTCACGCCTCACGCCTCACGCCTCACTTTTATACATCCCTTCGATGCTGGCACTGCCCGCCTGCCCAGGTTTCATAAATAGCGCGGTCGTCCGCCAGCATCATGAGTGCAAACAGCCGCTCACCAAGCGTGGTGCAGTGATTGATTCGTCGAGAGAGTAGCGATGTTGCCTGGGTGTCAATCACCACAAAGTCAGCCTCAAGGGTAGGCGCCAACTGACCGATGTGGCTATCCAACGAGAGAGCCTTGGCATTACCCATGGTTAAGCCATAAAAGCCCTGCCATGCGGTAAGGGGCTGTCCGCCTAGTTGACCCACTTGATAGGCCGCTTTAAGCGTTCCAAATCCTGATAAATCAGTGCCTGCGCCGATATCGCTGGCAAACGTATATGCCATGCCCGTCTGTTTGGCTGCTTCGCGGTCGAATAACCCGCTACCCAGAAAAAGATTGGAGCTGGGGCAAAAGGCAATATTGGCTCCTCGATCCGCCAAGCGTTTGCGCATGCCGTTATCGAGGTGAATACCATGAGCGAAGGTGCTGCGGGGCCCGACTAAGCCTGCCTCCTCATACACAGCCAAGTAGTCGCGGCTACCAGGAAAAAGTTCGGCTACCCAGTCTAACTCGCCACTGTTTTCAGCCAAGTGGGTCTGTAACCAAAGGCTAGGATCATTACGTAAGAGAGCGCCGGCAGCGTCCATTTGCGTCTTAGTTGAAGTCGGCGCAAAACGCGGTGTGACGCTATAGCCCAGGCGGTCATTGCCGTGCCAGTCTTCAATCAGTCGCTCGCTGTCAGCAATGCCAGATGCACCGTCCATCAGCGCCTCTGGCGCATTACGATCCATCAATACCTTACCCACCAGCATGCGCAGCTGGCGTTTTTGGCAGGCGGTGAAAAATGCATCTACGGAGCCGGGGTGGCTAGAGCCGAATACCTGGGCAGTAGTAGTGCCCGCACGTAGCATTTCATCCAAAAAAGCATTAGACAGCGCTTCAGCATGGACATGATTAGCAAAGCGACACTCTTCAGGAAAGGTGTAGTCGTTTAGCCAGTCAAGCAGTTGGCGGCCATAAGAAGCCATGATATCCAGCTGCACATAGTGCACATGGGTATCGATAAACCCTGGCATAATCAGCTTGTCACGATAATCAAGAACGTCAGCCCCTTTGGGTAGCAAAGGTGAGAGTTCGGTGAAATGGCCGACGGCATGAATATGCTGGCCTTTCAACCAGAGCAGTCCGTCGCCGTAATGCTCTAAGCTGCCCGGTTCAGGTGTATTGCCATCGCCAGGGTCACGGGCAAAACTAATCAATTCAGCACGAATGAACGTATCGGTAGAAGAAGTCATATCAACTCGGGGTCGTCGGAGAATCGGTCATTAGCGTTCGCACTGCCTGGGGGTCAAGGCCACGGTTTTCTTGCGAAGAGGGCGTGTCCGTTAGCCAAAGCAGTTCAGCCACCACCGTTAAAGCAATCGCATAGGGCGTTTTATTACTCAGCTTAGTGGCGTGGATGTGGCCGATAGGGCATCGCACCTGCGCAATTTGATCGGCGGAGTAACCATCGCGCTTAAGGCGTCCTTCAAAGCTTGCCCATTTGCTGTCAGAACCAATTAGCCCAATCGACGCGATGTCATCGCGCGCGATCAGCGCTTTGATCAGCGCATAGTCTTCGTCATGGTTGTGCGTCAATACCAGTGCGTGGCTATCAGCAGGTAAGGCGGCAACACTTTGCTGTGCATCTTGGAGTGAATAACAGCTAAGTCGCGGCTGCTGCTGATGGTACTGCTCGGCAAACGCATCGCTTCGGCTATCGTACCAGTGTAATTGCCAGGGAAGCGGCGCACTTAGCTTTACCAGTTGCTGCCCTACGTGCCCTGCACCAAAGATCGCTATGTGCGTTGTAGTGCCTGGAAAGGCTTCCAATAGGATATTAACGAACCCACCACAGCACTGGCCGCTTCGTCCGCCCAAAGAGAAGGCTTCCAAACTGAGGCCATAGCGTTTTTCTGTCAAACAAGCACGTGCAGCGGTAATGGTTTGCCACTCAAAGGTACCGCCACCTAGTGTATCGAAGATCGCATCGTTGGTGATCACCATGCGTGCGCCAGGCTCCCGGGGAGTGGAGCCTGCGCTGGTTACCTGAGTGGCTAATACATGCGGTATGCCGTCGCGCTGTAGGCGGTGTAACGCCGCATGCCAGCTTTCTGGGTTTTGACTAGAACTCACAGCACTTTCTTCCTGATAGCGTTGGCTGCCAGCATGACCCGCTCTGGTGTGGCCGGTGTATCTAAGTGAGGAGAGATGGCGTAACCAGTAAGGCTGGATAGCGCATCACGCAGCGCTGACCACACACTGATGCCGAGCATTAAAGGGGGCTCACCGACTGCTTTTGAACGGTAGAGACTGGCCATCGAATTGGGATGGCCTTCCATTAGCGCGACATTGAAGACGGGCGGTAGGTCGCCAAAGGTAGGGATTTTATAGGTCGCCGGGCCATCGCTGACAAGCACGCCTTTGTCGTTCCACTTAAGCTCTTCACTGGTCAACCAGCCCATTCCTTGAATGAAACCGCCCTCCACCTGACCAATATCAATGGCTGGGTTTAGTGAGTCTCCCACGTCGTGCAAGATATCGACACGATCGACCTGATACTCCCCACTCAAGGTATCCACGCTTACTTCTGCCACTGCCGCGCCAAATGCGTAGTAGTAGAAGGGCCGACCTTGACCAACTGAACGATCATAGTGAATAAGCGGTGTGGCGTAGAAGCCTTTTTCAGATAGTGATATGCGATTGAGGTAGGCTGTTTGCACCAACTCACCCCAAGGTATGCGGCGCTCGCTTTCGCCGAACCCGGCCACTAGCATGCCATCTTCCAGGCGCATCCCTTCGCGATCCAAGCCCTCTGAATAGTGCTCGGCGGCAAAATCAAACAGGCGTTCTCGCAGTTTACTGGCGGCATCCCGCGCGGCCATACCGTTTAAGTCAGCACCGCTAGAGGCAGCGGTAGGGGAGGTATTGGGGACTTTATCGGTTCGCGTAGCGGTAATGCGTACCTTCTCCAGATCCAGGCCCAGCTCCCGAGCCACTACCTGACAAATTTTAGTATGTAGCCCTTGGCCCATCTCGGTACCGCCGTGATTGATCATCACGCTGCCGTCAGTGTAAACATGCAGAAGAGCACCCGCCTGATTAAGGTGCTGGGCGGTAAACGAAATGCCAAATTTAACCGGGGTAAGTGCCAGTCCTTTTTTAATGATAGGGCTGGTGGCGTTGAAGTCACTGACCGCTTTGCGCCGTGTCCAGTAATCGCTGTCGCTTTCGAGGGTTTCAACGAGCGTATGTAGGAGTTGTCGCTGGTCGACCTGCTGGCCGTAATGGGTCACCTCGCGGCCATCGCGGTAGAAGTTGCGCTTACGTACGGTCAGTGGATCTTCGCCAATCTGGCGGGCAATATCATCCATGGCCGCTTCGATAATCATCATCCCTTGGGGGCCACCGAAGCCCCGGAATGCGGTATTAGAGGCGGTATGGGTTTTTGCTCGATGACCGACTACCTGGGCGTCCCCCAGCGAGTAGGCGTTGTCGGCGTGGAACATAGCGCGATCAACGATAGCGTCGGAAAGATCCGGCGAGTAGCCGCAGTCACCGATCACCGTAATCTCACCACCCTGAATAACGCCCTCAGCATCAATGGCGAGTCGATAGCGGTTATGGAAAGGGTGGCGTTTACCCGTGGCGCGCATATCTTCACTGCGCGGTAAGCGGAGTCGCACCGTCTTGCCTGTGCGGTGGGCAATAATCGCGGCTATACACGCCCAGGGGGAGGCCTGAGTCTCTTTGCCACCAAAGCCACCACCCATACGGCGCACTTCTACGGTCACGGCATGAAAAGGAATATCGAGCACCTCCGCCACCAGCTTCTGGGTTTCGCTGGGGTGCTGGTTGGAGGTATGGACGACAACGCCCTCATCCTCGGTGGGGTGAACCACGCAGGCCTGGCCTTCCAGATAGAAGTGCTCTTGGCCACCGACGAATAGCTCACCCTCAATCAGCTGTTCCGCTTGATCAAGCGCCTGCTGCCAATCACCACGGGTCTGCACATGAGTCGGGCGTACAAACTCCTCACGCTCCGTTGCGGCCACCGGATCTAAACTGGCAGGTTGCTCGTCTATGCTAATGGCGGCTAGCTTGACGGCACGACGTGCGGCCTGCAGCGACGTTGCGGCAACGGCGAAGAGGCATTGGCCTGCGTAGCTGATCGCTTGATCGACAAAAATGGGATCGCCCGGAAAGACCGGCCCGATATCGGTATGCCCTGGCACTTCATGAAAGGTAATCACATCGACTACCCCTGGCGCCTCTTTCACCTTGCTGAGATCAAGCTGCGTTAAGGTGCCGTGGGCGACGGGCGATAGGCCAAGCGCCACATGCAGGGCATCTGCGGGGAGTACCAAGTCGTCAATATAAGCGGCCTTGCCGGTGACGTGCTTTTCAGCACTTTCGTGAAAACTTGCGCTTCCCGCCTGTCGCTGGTCATTACTGTCCCCCGTATGACGTGCCAAGGGCCCTGAGCCTTGGATGTGGTCGTGTAGTTCACGGCGAGCACGGCTGCTATCGCCGTCCAGTTTAGTGAGCGTACGCATGGAGCATCACCTCGTGGTCGGGCGCTAAGAGAGAAAGATAGAGACGTTCAAGCAGGTTCTTGGCAGCTTGCCGGCGATAATGCTGACTGCCCCGCACATCACTCATGGGCTGGAAGTCGTCATCAAGTGCCTGCTGAGCGGCGCGAAAAGCTTCCACGCTGATGGTGCACCCTTCCAGCGCAGCTTCGGCAGCTTGTGCGCGCTTGGGAATAGCGGCCATTCCCCCAAAAGCGATGCGTACATCGTGCAAGGTGCCTTGTTCAATGCGGTAGCTAAAGGCACCGAGTAGCGCAGAGATATCATCTTCGCGACGCTTGGATAACTTCCAAACGCGTAATTGACTGTCCTCAACCGGCTGCGGAATGAAAATCCGCGAAACGACTTCATCAGCCGCTAAAGCGGTCTTTTTGTAATCGAGGAAGAAATCCTCCAGCGCTAAGCAACGCTTGCCGTTTGTGCTGGCAAGTTCCACCTGAGCTCCCAAGGCAAGTAGCACGGGTGGCGTATCACCAATAGGTGAGGCATTGGCGATATTGCCACCCAGCGTTCCCCGATTACGAATTTGCTGGGAGCCAAGCCGGTGCAGCAGGTGAGCAAACGCAGGAAAGTGCTTTTCAAATAGCGGTTCGAGCTGGGTATAGGTAACCCCGGCGCCTATCCACCAGCCGGTTTGATGTCCATGGGTAGCCTCTTCAACCGTCAATAGCTCGGCAACCCGGGAAACGTCAATCAACTGATCAAGCGGCGCCAAGCGCTGAGTGATCTCCAACCAAAGATCAGTACCGCCTGCCACCAAGCGCGCCTGGGGAGTTGCGCGACGCAATTGCGTTAGCTCTTCCAAAGACGCTGGCTGAGCAAAAAATGGCGCAGTTCCTGCCGAATCGGCGGTCTGAGTGTCGCTTTCTGACGCTGGCAACGTCGCGTCGAACCACTGAGGGCGCTCATAGGGCGTATCATTCATACGCAGCGCCGCATCGCGGATAGGACGATAGCCGGTGCAGCGGCACAAATTACCGCCCAGAGCGGCTTCTAGGTGTTCAGGTGATAGTTCTTGTAAAAGGGGAGTAGGGCGTTGAGTAAGATCGCTATGCAAGGTGAAAAGTGACATGACGATACCTGGCGTACAAAAACCACACTGACTGCCATGGCATTCGATCATCGCTTCCTGGGCTGGGTGTAGGCGACCTTTTTCCGATAACCCTTCAACGGTGACCAAGTGCCTGCCCTGTAGCTGGTGAGCGGGCGTAATACAGGCGTTAGCGCTGGTAAACTTTTGGCTACCAGCCGTTGACTCGCCAATCGCCACGGTGCAGGCGCCACAGTCACCGGAAGCGCAGCCCTCTTTGGTGCCCGTTAGGGCCAAATGCTCGCGCAGTAGCGTTAAAATACTGGCGTCGGGTGAAACGTTACACCGCTGAGGGGTACCATTGAGCAGGAACGTCATCGTTGCCATGCCGAACTCCACTGTTATTGTATAGACCGGAATGTTTTTGACCGATCGGTCAATATAGGTTGAGCTTGGTACAAAACGCCCTACCATGCAAGTATTTGCTCACTGCACAGGAGTGGGGCAAGCTGGTGTGAAATGCTAACTTTTGGGGCAGCCCAGTCTATCTTTTCACCCAGCTAAGCATTCATGTGTAATTAAACATTCAAGCTAACAATCACTCACGCTATTGGGGAATACTGTTAATGACCGCCGTCTCTGCCACTCATGAAAGCCCTAGCCGGGAAAGAATAGAAACAAGTATTCTGGTGGCCGCTGAGGAGGTGTTCTCTCAGCACGGCTACCGCGGGGCGAGCTTGCAAATGATCGCTGATCGAGTCGGTCTCCCCAAAGCCAATATTTTGTACTACATGGGCAGTAAGCAAGCGCTTTATGTGCGACTGCTTAACCGCATGATGCGCCGCTGGAACGAAGTGCTTGAAGACATTACTCCTGATAGTGATCCCGCGACGGTACTCAGTGACTTTATTCGCACTAAAATGGTGCTGGGGCAGCGCTATCCCGAAGGCTCAAAACTTTTTGCGGCGGAAATTTTAGCCGGTGCTCCCTTCTTAAGTGATTATCTGGGCGGCGAGTTACGCGATTGGGTCTCCTCTCGTGCCGCGATCATTCGCCAGTGGTCAGCCCAGGGAAAAATGGATGCTGTCGATCCGCGCTGGCTTATTTTCCTGATTTGGTCTGCCACCCAGCACTACACTGAATATAGTGCCCAGGTCAGCGGTATTCTAGGCCGCGATGCGTTAACCGAGGATGACCTTGAATCCATCTCCAGCTTTCTTGAGCACGTTATTCTAAAAGGCTGCGGCGTTACTTCACCCGCGCCCAATAATTCTGCACCTAAAAGCAGTGCAGACGCTCACAGTGTGGAAAAGTGACCTTCACATGAGCGCTTTGCCTATTGATCAGTATCTTGATCCGCTTAAAACCATCTTGACTACCCATAATCGGCTGATGCTGATTGCCCAGCCGGGGGCGGGTAAAACCACCCGCGTGCCGCTCTGTTTACTTGAAGAAGAGTGGGTCAAAGGGCAAAAACTACTGTTACTTGAGCCTCGTCGTGTAGCTGCGCGTTTGGCAGCCAGCTTTATGGCCCGGCAATTGGGTGAAGACGTTGGCCAAACGGTGGGGTATCGCATGCGCGGTGATAGCTGTGTGAGCGCGCAAACCCGCTTGGAAGTAGTGACCCAGGGCGTACTCACTCGCATGCTGCAAGATGACCCGCTGTTAGAAGGCGTTGCCGGGATCATTTTTGATGAGTTCCATGAACGCAGTTTAGAAGCTGATGTGGGATTGGCGCTAACGCTGGATGTGCAGACCAGTATTCGCGATGATTTGCGCCTACTGGTGATGTCTGCAACCTTGGATGTCGAAGCGCTCAAGCGGGTGTTGGGCGAGCAAGTACCTGTTATTGAGTGCCATGGGCGTCAGTATCCTGTGGCGACGGCTTATCGTCCTTCCCTGAGTGGTGAGGAGAGCATTAGCCACGCACTTCAGGTGGTTGAGGAAGCGCTATCACTGCCTGGTACTCAAGGCATACTGGTAATCTTGCCCGGAGTCGCCGAAATTAATCGCTTGGTTCAGGCGCTGGAAAAAAAGCTGCCCCATCTGGCGATTCGGCCGCTGCACGGCAGAATGAGTATTGCTGAACAGCAGGCAGCCTTGGCGGCGAATACATCGAAACAGCGCATTATCGTCTCCACCGCCATCACCGAATCGAGCATTACCGTGGATGGTGTGAATGTGGTGATTGACGGTGGCCTGGAGCGGGTGCCACTTTTTCAGCCGCGTACCGGGCTAACCCGTTTAACGACCCGGCGGATCAATCGCGCCAGTGCCGATCAGCGTCGGGGGCGTGCAGGGCGTCAGCGGGAAGGCCGTTGTTTTCGGCTCTGGGCCCAGGAGCAGCCGTTGGCGCCTTATGGTGAGCCTGAAATTCAGCAAGCGGATCTCTCATCACTAGTGCTCGAACTGGCGTGCTGGGGCGTCGCATCACCCCAAGCGCTAAGCTGGGTAACATCGCCGCCGGAGGGTGCCTGGCGCAGTGGCCAATCGCTGCTCGAGCAATTAGGCGTGTTAGATCACGAGCACAGGCTTACCCCTCTAGGTAGCCGCTGTGCCAAGTGGCCAGTTGAACCGAGAATTGCCGTGATGCTAGAGCGGGCTTCAGACTTCAATGCTATGTCTCTAGCCTGTGGGGTAGCGGTGCTCCTTGAAGAGCGCGACAGCAACGAGCGATCCCTGCACGATGCATTAGCACTGCGTCTGCGTCAGCCTAAACGCTTCCCCAGTTGGCAGCGTGAAGCACTTAGGCTGGCTAAACGAGCAGGAGTGGCGCTTAATGACGCCGTGCTAGTGCCGCTTGGGCCACTCTTAGCGCTGGCGTACCCTGAGCGCCTTGGCCAGTCAATTGAGCCGGGTAAGTTTCGGCTTGCCAATGGCAAAACCGCTACGCTGCCGTTAAACGATACGTTGGCGCATCAAGCCTACGTTGTTGCTGTCGCATTAAATAGTGCGGCTGGTGATCAGGCGCGGATCATCTCAGGCGAACCGCTATCACTTGAGTCGCTGCTTTCGCTATATCCTGATATTCGCCAATGGCAGCCACGAGTGGCGTGGTCGCAAGAACAGGGCCGTTTAATCGGTGAAGAGGTACAAGCACACGGCAGCCTCGTCATTGCCAAACGACCTTTAGCACACTTACCCGAGGAGGCGGTGAAAGGGGCGCTATTGAATGCACTACGCCAGCGGCCCGAGCAGTTATTTGGCGATAATTTACAGCAGTTGCGCGGGCGAATGGCGCTACTTCGCAAGTACCAGGGGGACGAGTGGCCCGACTGGTCCGAGCCAACGCTATTAGCCTCATTAGAGAGCTGGCTAGCCCCTTACCTAATCGGTATTAAACGGTTGAGCCAAATTGAGAAATTGCCGCTAGAGCGCTATTTGCTCAATTCACTGAGCTGGGAAGCACAACGTGAATTTGCGCAGTTAGTCCCATTAGCGCTTGAGGTTCCTAGCGGCAAGCAGGTTGGCTTAGACTACCTGCCGTGTCTCTCCCAGCGGCCGCCTGTGTTAGCGTTGAAACTGCAAGAGGCCTTTGGCTGGCGGGTAACGCCCACCGTTGTCGATGGTGCCGTTGCCGTAATGATTCACCTGCTTTCTCCCGCGCGTCGGCCGTTGCAAGTCACCCAGGACTTGGTTAGCTTTTGGCAGAAGGGTTATCCTGAAGTACGCAAAGAGATGCGCGGTCGCTATCCAAAGCATCCCTGGCCTGAAGACCCACTGACAGCACCCGCCACTGCGCATACCAAGCGAAAGGCGTGACCGGTTTCGCTGCTTCGACTCCGATAATTACTCGCTGCGCTTTTCCGGGATTTCATCGGGAATGCGATAGCGCACGCCATCTACGCGTTCTTCCTCATAGCGTTGATTCTCTTCTTCAGGCACTACGCCGATGACGGTTTCCTTAGACCCATCCGGCCAAGTGTAAGTCGTGCAGCCTGCCAGCAGCAGTGGAATGATCAAAAACAGTGTGATGGGTAAGGCGAGGTGGCGCTTGAGCATAAGGCACTCCATTGGGTGGCGCTGATCCTGAGAATTGGCTGAGTATCTCACATTGAGAAACTATAAGTGGTCATTTACGTGGCTGTAAATGCTTATGTAGGTCTATGATAATAGTGGCTAACCCTTCAGCCTTAGACTGATACGAGAGCCAAAGAAAACCGGAGGTGGTATGTGGTCTGTAGTCAAGTCAGTGTTAGCAGCCCTACTAGGCGTTCAAAGTAATCAAAAGCGGGAAGAGGACTTTAGCAGTGGCAGGCCCGCAGCCTACCTCGTTACGGGGGTGGTGATCACGCTACTGTTCGTTTTGATGCTTGTTTTTTTGGCCATGTTTGCGGCCCGCTGAAAAGCGTTGATAGCGTTAAATAAGCAAAGCGTGACGAATCGCACATATTTTCTATACTGCTAATATCTAATTTCATCCTACCCTAATCTAACGATAAGAAATAACAACAATAAAACTGGAGGTCTCTATGCGTTCACGGTGGTGGCTAATGGCCGTATCCCTTGCTGCAAGTGGATCGCAGGCTCAAACGAACGGTTGGAACATGCCTGTCGGCGTTACCGATGTGAGTAGCGATATTTACGGCCTGCACATGACCATATTCTGGATATGTGTCGTGATTGGATTGGTGGTATTTGGGGCAATGTTCTACTCCCTGTTTCGCTATCGCCATTCCAAAGGTGCAAAGGCCGCCCACTTTCATGAGCACACTAGTGTGGAAGTGTTATGGACAGCTATCCCTATCTTGATCCTGGTAGGTATGGCGGTGCCCGCCACCGCAACTTTAAAAAACATGTATGACTCATCAGACGCCGAGTTGGATGTAATGATTACCGGCCAGCAGTGGCGTTGGCGCTATGAATACCTGGGGGAAGATGTGGCATTCACCTCCAATATGAGTACGCCGAGAACGCAAATCAGCGGAGAAGAAACTCGCGGAGAGCACTACCTATTAGAGGTTGATGAGCCGCTGGTGCTGCCGATAAATCGTAAAGTGCGCTTTCTAATGACCTCAGATGACGTTATTCACTCTTGGTGGGTGCCGGATTTAGCGGTTAAGCAGGATACGATTCCCGGCTTTATCAATGAGAATTGGGTGAAGATCAACGAGCCGGGTATTTACCGCGGGCAGTGCGCTGAGCTGTGCGGTATCGACCACGGCTTTATGCCTGTGGTGGTGCACGCTGTGGAGGAGGAGGAGTTTGATGGCTGGCTAGCTGAGCGCAAAGAGGCTGCTGAGCAGGAAGCCATGGGGGTTGACCGTGAATGGGCAATGGATGAGCTAGTTGAGCGCGGCGAATCAGTGTATCAATCGATCTGCTCCTCTTGTCATCAGGCCGAAGGCCAAGGTTCTCCACCCGCCTTTCCCGCGTTGGCAAATAACGAACAGCTCATCAATGATGTGGATTGGCATCTAGATAGGGTCGTCAACGGTGTATCGGGTGCTGCTATGCCTGCTTTCCGTAGCACCTTAAACCCTGTTGAGATAGCGGCTGTGGTCACCTATACGCGTAACGCCTGGGGTAATGATACGGGTGATGTCGTGCAGCCCTCTGCAGTAGCTGAGTTAATTGCCCAGTGATGTTGGTTTGCCACTCAATTAGACAACAATATTTCGGAGAGACACATGGCGCCCAAACTACCTCCTCAGCCACCGCTGCAACATAGCACCACGGCCGTCGCCGATGGGCAGTCCCATGGTCATGCTGCGCCGCCGAAAGGCATTTTTCGCTGGCTACTGACCACCAATCATAAAGAGATTGGCTCCCTTTATTTGATTTTTTCGCTGACGATGTTTTTCATCGGGGGGATATTCGCCCTCGTGGTTAGGGCGGAACTTTTCCAGCCCGGCCTGCAGCTGGTCGAGCCTGAATTTTTCAACCAGATGACCACCATGCATGGCTTGATCATGGTGTTTGGTGCGGTAATGCCTGCTTTTACCGGTTTAGCCAACTGGATGATACCGCTACAGATTGGCGCGCCAGATATGGCGTTACCTCGGTTGAATAACTTCAGTTTTTGGCTTCTTCCTGTTTCATTCACACTGCTACTTTCAACGCTACTAATGCCCGGCGGCGGCCCTAATTTTGGTTGGACGTTTTATGCACCGCTGTCGACGAATTTTGCTCCACCTTCGACAACTTTCTTTATTCTTGCGCTACATATTGCCGGTATTAGTTCTATTCTCGGTGCCATCAACATCATCGCGACCATTTTAAATATGCGTGCGCCGGGTATGCGTTTAATGGATATGCCGCTATTCGTATGGACATGGCTGATTACCGCTTTCCTATTAATTGCGGTAATGCCGGTGCTAGCGGGTGTCATCACGATGATGTTGATGGATATCAACTTTGGCACCAGCTTCTTTGATGCGGCAGGTGGTGGGGATCCGGTGTTGTTCCAGCATCTATTCTGGTTCTTTGGGCATCCCGAAGTATACATTATGATTCTGCCAGCTTTTGGTATTGTCTCAGCGATTATCCCCACCTTCGCGCGTAAGCCTTTGTTTGGTTACGCATCCATGGTGTACGCCACTGCGGCCATTGCACTGCTGTCATTTTTAGTCTGGGCTCACCATATGTTTATAGTGGGTCTACCTTTGGTGGCAGAGTTGTTCTTTATGTATTCCACCATGCTGATCGCCGTGCCAACCGGCGTGAAGGTATTTAACTGGGTAACCACACTGTTTCGCGGCTCGATTAGTTTTGAATCGCCGATGCTGTTTGCTCTGGCTTTCGTGGTGCTGTTTACCATTGGTGGTTTTTCAGGGCTTATGCTGGCGATTGCACCGGCGGATTTTCAGTATCACGATACCTACTTCGTCGTTGCCCACTTTCACTATGTGCTAGTCCCGGGGGCAATCTTTGCGATTATGGCGGGGGTCTATTACTGGCTGCCTAAATGGACCGGGCATTACCCCAATGAGAAGCTGGCCCAGTGGCACTTCTGGTTCTCGATTATTGGTGTCAATCTAACCTTCTTCCCCATGCACTTCGCAGGCTTGGCGGGAATGCCGCGGCGGATCCCTGACTACGCCCTTCAGTTTGCGGACTTTAATTTACTCTCAAGCATCGGTGCCTTCTTCTTTGGCGCATCTCAACTGCTCTTTGTATTGGGCGTCATACTGTGCGTGCGCGGTGGCAAAAAAGCGCCAGCAAAAGCCTGGGAGGGGGCCGAGGATTTAGAATGGACGGTGCCTAGTCCAGCACCACTGCATACGTTTGAAACGCCGCCAGTGTTTCATCGTACGTCCCACTAGCAATGACATAAAGCACATGGGTCACTGGCCTAAGAGGTGTTATGGATAGCCAAGAGCAGGCAAAGGTAGGTGTGCGCCGCACGGTTATTAGAACAATCGCCGTATTGATAGGCATGTTTGGCTTTGCCTTTGCACTAGTGCCGCTTTATGACGTTTTTTGTAGCATTACTGGTATTAACGGCAAGGTGGACGCCACTGCGAAGAGCGTCGTGCACGAAGAAGTCGATGAGTCGCGCTATATAAATGTGCAATTTATCACGCGTGGTAGCCCGGGCCTGCCGTGGCAAATGAGCGTTGAAATGCGCCAGATGAGTGTGCACCCCGGGCAAATGGCGGAAGTCGATTTTACCTTCACCAATAATAGCAGTAGCGAAAGCTGGGGGAGAGCAGTGCCCAGTGTGTCTCCCTCTACTGCCACGACGCATCTACGTAAAATCAGCTGTTTCTGCTTTCAGGAGCAGCAGTTGCAGGGTAATGAGCGGTTAACCATACCGCTGGTATTCCAGCTAGCGCGTGATCTGCCCGACGATATTAATACTATTACACTGGTGTATACCCTCTACCCGATAGAGCATGTGATTCAAAATGCTGCATTGGATAATACGCTTAAGAGCAGCGCTAACAACGAGCTTGTAAACGACCCTATAAACAATCTCAGTAACACGCCTAAAAACAATAAAGCGGCGGGAGAAGCGATATGAGCAGTGGTAGCTATTATGTTCCGGCGAGTAGCCGATGGCCTGTTCTCGGCTCGGTTGCCCTAGGCGCCATGATGGTCGGCACGGGCATTAAACTCGTTTATGACACCGGGTTACCGCTGGTGTTAATCGGTGTGGTAGGCATTCTTGCGGTGATGGGGCTCTGGTTCCGTGACGTCATTAGTGAGTCTCGGGGAGGGCTTTATGATGAGCAGATGGATCGCTCATTTCGTTGGGGGATGGGCTGGTTCATTTTTTCGGAAGTAATGTTTTTTGCCGCCTTTTTTGGCGCGCTGTTTTACGTACGCATGTTTGCTATTCCATGGTTAGGGGGAGAGGGGGCAAAAGGTGTTTCCGCATTACTATGGCCTGACTTTGTCGCCACTTGGCCGTTGTTGAATCCACCGGACTCATCCATTGCCGGCCCTGAACAAGTCTTTAGCCCGTGGCAACTGCCTCTCGTCAACACGCTGATTTTGATAACTTCCAGCATCACGCTCACCGTTGCTCATGAAGCTTTAAAAGTGGGTGACCGGAAGACTTGCCGCAACTGGCTAACGGGAACGGTGCTATTGGGTTGCTGCTTTATCATGATCCAGGGTGTCGAATACTACGAGGCCTACGCCCATTATGGCATTACCTTGGAAGCCGGAATTTTCGGGGCAACATTCTTTATTTTGACCGGCTTTCATGGTGTGCACGTGATTATCGGCACGCTGATTTTAGCCACCATGCTGGTACGCATTATCAAGGGCCACTTTGGCGACGAAAACCATTTTGGTTTTGAAGCCTCTTGCTGGTACTGGCACTTTGTTGATGTGGTGTGGGTTGGGCTGTTTATTTTTGTCTACGTCTTATAACCGCATTAGCCTAACTGGCCCGACCAATAGCCGAAAATAATGAGGGCCATGAGCAGACAGGCTAATCCAATTCTCCATTTGAGAGAGAGTAGCAGGCGGCGGGAAGAGACGTTATCTCTAATCAGGAAAATGGCGCCTACGGCCAAGCTGATAACCATCGCAATAAACACGGCGGCAATGAGTAGTTGTAACCACATGATGAATCCCTCTCGGCAATGGCGTTTTTATAGTTGGTATCTGTTTTGGAGTTTGCTGGTGGCGTTAGGTATTAGTTTAGGACTATGGCAGTGGGAACGGGCAGATGACAAGCGGTTGGCCATCGCCGTTCGCGATGCAGCCCCTACCTTAGTGCAGCCTACCGAGCAGCCAGCGCAAGGCGCCCAGGTAACGTTGCGTGGGCAGTATTTGGCGGAGCAAACGCTCTATTTGGATAATCGCGTTGTAGACGGAAGAGTGGGGGTGGCCGTACTAACCCCGCTGCGTGATAGTTTCGGGCAGCTTTGGCTGGTACAGCGTGGCTTTTTAGCCACCGGGCCGCGTCGCGAAACGCCGCAGACAACCACACCCAGCGGTACGGTCGAAGTGATTGGCGAGTGGCAGGAGGTACAGTCTGGCGGGCCGCTATATGGGGAAAATAGAGAAGGGGCAAGGCTGCAGCAGCTTAGCCTTGAACCCTGGCACGCTTCGCTAGGCGCGTTTAGTTACCCAGGCTGGTTGCACGCCAGCGAAGGCGATGGGGTCTTAATCCCATGGTGGGAAGCCAATGTGATGCCGCCCAGTCGGCATATGGGCTATGCCTTTCAATGGTGGGGGCTGGCACTGGCGGCCTTGATGGTGATGTTTATTGGCGGATATAAACTGCGTCGCGATGGCGCTGATAAAAAAGCTTTAGTTAATAAAAATAAACAGAGGTGAAAAGTATGCAGGACGCCAGACATATTCGCCGTCAGCGGCTCAAGTTAATCCTTATTTTTGTCGTTTTTGCGGCGCCCATGGTCGCTGCTTGGGGAATGGTCGAGTTACGCATCGGTATTCCCGATCGCCATACTGCTCACGGCAATGTGGAGCTGGAATTGCCCATGCTTGACGAGTGGCCTTTAACAATAGCTGCGGTCAATAGCCAAGAGGAGTGGGTCTTGGCCTTTGACTGCTCTCAGCAGTGTGAGCAGCGTAAGGATGAGTTTTGGCGTTTACACCGTGCTTTAGGGCGCGAAGCGCCGAGGTTAACTCGCTTACGGATTGGTGGGGATCCCGAATCGCTGCCAGGAGAAATGACCAGCGAATGGCAGCACTTACCTCCGTGGCGTCAAGCCAACTCGGCTTGGCTGCTTGATCCAATGGGGCGACCAGCACTGGCCTTTGAGGCCAACGTAGCCACTGAGGATGTGCTCGAGGATATCCAGCATCTACTTAAAGTGAATCCTCAATAAAGTGCGCTAGCCTCTGCTGTTAAGGAAACGCCATGCACGATTCATTTGAGCGCCGCTTGCGCTGGTTAGTGCGATTAACGCTGGTAGGTACTCTATTTACTGCCGTAGTGATGCTGGTAGGCGCCTGGACGCGTTTAGTCGATGCTGGTTTAGGCTGCCCTGACTGGCCGGGTTGCTACGGCAAGCTATTAGTTCCTGATAATGATCTTGCCACGCTTCATCATCCCGATGTCCCGTTGGAGCCCTTTAAAGCGTGGGTAGAAATGGTACATCGCTATATCGCGACGCTGCTGGGATTGGTGATCGTTAGCGTTGTAGCCTTGGGCTGGCCGTTGCGTCATCGTCGCGATTACCCATGGCACCTAAGCTTGATGCTGCTGGTGGTTATTTTGCTCCAGGGCGCCTTTGGTGCCTTCACCGTTACGCTCAAGTTATGGCCTCAAGTCGTTACCCTTCACCTTCTGGGCGGGTTGAGTGTGCTGCTGCTGCTCTTTTGGCTGCATCTTCGCTTACGCCTCGCTGTGGCGCCAAAGCCAACAAGTGAGCCTCGGCGAGTGAATGCGTGGTGGGGTATTGCGGCATGTTTGCTGGTAGTGCAATTGGCTCTAGGTGGGTGGGTGTCCAGCAATTATGCCGGTATTGCCTGCCAAGGTTTTCCTACTTGTAATGGCCAGTGGATGCCCGCGATGGATATCAGCGAGGGCTTCCATCTTACCCAGACCGTGGGGCCCAATTACCTACATGGGCATTTACATGCCGATGCACGTACCGCGATTCAAGTGGTACATCGCCTGGGGGCATTGTTGCTTGGTGTCGGGCTAATAGTGCTCTGGTGGCGTTATCGACAGTGGCAGAATGTGGTAAGGCCGCTAGCGATTGTCGTCGGTTTGTATATGCTGCAGGCTGCATTGGGGGTGGCCAATGTGGTGCTTTGGTTGCCGCTTTGGCTGGCGCTACTGCACACAGCGGGCGCCATTGCGTTGGCCGTTGGGCTCGTTTGGGCCTGGTGGCGTTGGCGCTATCATGAGGCTGGCGTTTACTCAACGACGACTCATTCACCTTATAACAACGTTATCGTTCAATAAAAGGGAAGCATGCCATGCGAAATATAACAATGACGCTACCCACGGCAGTGCCTTCTATGGTGTGGGGCTGGAAAGAGCTCCTTGGTCTGTGCAAGATGAAAGTTGTTGCCGTTATGTTGGTGTGTGCTGCCGTAGGAATGGCGTTAGCAACCCCGGGCCTACCACCATTGACGAACGTAGTCCTTGGGCTAGCCGGTATCGGCTTGGCCTCTTGCGGTGCGGCGGCTTTTAACCATGTCATCGACCGCCACTTGGACGCGGTAATGACACGAACGTCTCGTCGTCCTTTGGCAAGTAAACGTCTACCCGTGGCAATCGCTCTAGGTTGGGCGTGCTTGCTTTCAGTCGCGGGTGTTGCGCTATTGGTGTGGCAGGTTAACCATTTAACGGCTGCGCTAACCTTTGCCTCCCTAATTGGTTATGCGCTGATTTATACCGCTTTTTTAAAGCGGGCGACACCACAAAATATCGTCATTGGAGGCGTTGCTGGCGCTGCGCCGCCACTGCTGGGGTGGGTCGCTATTACTGGGCAAATTACCCCCGAGCCTTTGCTTTTAATGCTGATTATTTTTGCCTGGACGCCGCCCCATTTTTGGGCGCTGGCCATTCACAAGCGCGATGATTATGCCCGGGCTGGTATCCCCATGCTGCCCGTTACCCACGGCATTCCTTTTACGCGGCTGCAAATTTGGCTGTATGGGTGGTTAACGGTGTTAGCCACCTTACTGCCGGTGATGATAGGCATGAGCGGCGCGCTCTACCTAGTGGTCGTGCTGTGCCTGAATGCGCGCTTCATGGTGTGGAATTGGCGAGTGTGGCGTGGTCAGGATCCTGCTGCTCCTATCGGCGCATTCTGGTTCTCAATTCGCTATTTATTAGGTGTTTTTGGGGCGCTATTACTTGATCACTACGCTGCGGCGCTTGCTTGGTGATCCAAACAAAGAGTTGGACAGCTATGCAGTCAGAAGAGAAGCAAGCCTAGATGCTATTGGCAGAATAGTGGTATAAGGGTGTACAATTTTCGTCAAGCAATTTATCCGCTGAATGAGGAGTTTCATGAGCTCAACGGTAGCGCTGGTATTACTCGCCGTGGCGATTGCAGTCATTGTAGGGTTGTGTTTCTACGCATGGTCGTTACGCAAAGAGGTGAGTCGTCGAGAAGCTTATCGTCGCGATGAAGACGCTCGCGCCCAACAAAATAGCTTAGAAAACCTCGATTATGTAGCAAGCGCACTGGTTCAGGAGCAGGTCGATATTACCGAAGGCGCCTGGCGGTGCAAGGTGTTACTGGAAATCATTGATCCTAGTTTAACGGAACGAACTGAATTTAAGGCATTTGCCGAGCACTACAGCCGCACTCAACACCTGAATACCCATACCGCTCGTCAACAGTTGTCCCCCCGAGAGCGTATGCAGGAAGACAAAGAGCGGCTGATGGTAGAAAATGATATGCGCGATGCCGTATTGGAGGCAGCTCGGGCAGTGCTGAAATGGCGTGCCCAAGGCAGAAAAGCGCTGCATTAATGACAGGTTTTGAGCGGTTTAAACCGCCCAAAAGCATAGCAAGCTAATTTTTAGTGCCCATTGCGGCAATTTTGCTATGCTGAAGGATGTCGGTATTGGCAAGAAGTTGATATCTTGGCATTGTTGCCTTCCTGCGCTTAAGCGTGAATGATAGGCACATCGCTCTATATCGACTGGGTGTTGAGTAATTAGTACGTGATTATTGGTACTGGGAGCTTGATACTATCAACAGCGATATGGAGCAGGCGAAAAATGGATGCTCTCGCAATAAGAAGCATTGGATAGATTTGGTCACTTATGGCCATTTCAGCATTGGATCAAGAAGGAGTCTTGCATGAAAAAATCAACGACTGGCTTGCTCATCGGTTCCGCACTGGTAGTAGGTCTATCTGGCTGTGCCAGCTCGGCCTCACAGTCTTCCGGCCAAGCAAGCGCTAGCAGCGACCGCAGCTGGTACCAGCACCCTGCGGTATGTGGTCTGGCAGGCGGCGTTATCGGTGGCAGCATTGGCTACGCCACCAGCAGTAGTTCTGATGAAGAGAGCGGTGCTGCTACTGGTGCCGCAGCTGGTGCTGCTATCGGCGGTCTGCTATGTGCTGATCGTACGCCTGAGCCGGTTGCACCTCAGTGCCCGAGCTATGGCGAAGTGCCTGCTGGTGTTGCAGTTGACGCCGAGGGATGCCCGTTAGATTCTGACGGTGATGGCGTGCCGGACTACCGCGATCAGTGCCCAGGCACTCCCGCTGGCGTTGAAGTTAATGCCAACGGTTGCCCGCTTGACTCCGATAACGACGGTGTGCCCGATTACCGTGATCAGTGCCCGAACACTCCTGCTGGTGTAGAAGTGAACGCCCTGGGTTGCCCGGATAGCGTAGTTCTGGAAGATGTTAACTTCGAGTTTGATTCTGCTCAGTTAACCTCTAACGCTCAGAGCGTGCTTAACGGTGTTGCAGAGCGCTTGGTCAGCAACCCTGATGTTCGCGTAAGCATCGAAGGCCACACTGATTCACGCGGTTCTGACGAGTACAACAAAAACTTGTCACAAGAGCGTGCTCAATCTGTTGCTAACTACTTGGCGAGCCGTGGCGTAGAAGCTAACCGCATGCGTGCGGTAGGTTACGGTGAAGAGCGTCCGGTCGCCTCTAACGAGACTGAAGAAGGTCGCTTCCAGAACCGTCGCGTTGAACTGGATGAGTGGAACTAAGTTCACTTATCATCTGAGGTTTGCGGTTTGGTTATAAAGTGCTAGCGGCAATCCACAGGTAAAGAAACGGGAGGCTTATGCCTCCCGTTTTTATTTTAAGCGGTCGGCAAGTCTGCTAGTCTTGCTGCTGTTTTATGTTGGTACATTTACACCTCTCCCAAGACCATTGATAGCGATATGTGATCCTTGGTATGGATCACCACTGCGCTCAAGGAATCTGAATGCCTATTGTTACTCTGCCTGACGGCAGTCAAAAGACGTTTGAAGCACCGCTAACCATTATGCAGCTCGCAGAATCCATTGGCCCTGGTTTGGCTAAGGCCTGTATCGCTGGAAAGATCGATGGTGTGCTGGTAGATGCCGCTGACCTGATCGAGCAAGACGCAACGGTGGCGATAATTACTGCCCGTGACGCTGAAGGGCTGGAAATTATTCGCCACTCCTGCGCTCACCTCATTGGTCATGCGGTTAAGCAGATGTACCCCGAGGCCAAAATGGCCATCGGGCCAGTTATTGAAGATGGTTTCTACTACGATATTGAGTTTGGTCAATCTGTCACACCGGAAGACCTGGAAGCCATCGAAGCGCGTATGCAGTCACTGATAGAGCGTGAGTACGATGTGGTACGCGAGTATGTTGATCGTGACCAGGCAATGCTGACTTTTTTACACCGCGATGAACCTTATAAGCAGGAAATTGTTCGCGATATTCCCGATGACGCGACCATCCGGCTTTATCATCACGAAGAATACACCGATATGTGCCGCGGGCCTCATGTGCCAAATACCCGCCACTTAAAAGCCTTTAAGTTGACCAAGTTGGCCGGTGCTTATTGGCGCGGTGACGCTGCAAATACTATGTTGACGCGTATCTACGGCACCGCGTGGGGTGATAAAAAACAGCTGAAGGCTTACGTCAAACGTCTCGAAGAGGCGGAGAAACGCGATCACCGTAAGTTGGCGCGTCGGTTGGATCTCTTCCACATGCAGGAAGAGGCGCCGGGGATGATATTCTGGCATCCAAACGGCTGGGCGCTATGGCAGCAGATCGAACAATATATGCGGGGCGTCTATAAAGAGGGTGGTTATCAAGAAATACGCTGTCCTCAGATTATGGACGTATCGCTTTGGAAAAAATCAGGGCACTGGGATAACTACGCGGACGGCATGTTCTTTACTGAATCCGAAAAGCGTGAGTATGCTCTTAAGCCGATGAACTGCCCTGGACATGTTCAGGTGTTTAATTCTGGTTTGCGTAGCTATCGCGAATTGCCCGTTCGTTTTGGTGAGTTTGGTGGATGCCACCGTAACGAGCCTTCAGGTGCTTTACACGGCATTATGCGTGTGCGGGCATTTACGCAAGATGATGGCCATGTTTTCTGTACTGAAGCTCAAGTTGAGCCTGAAGTGACTGATTTTCATCGCCAAGCGCTAAAGGTGTATAGTGATTTCGGCTTTGAAGATATAGCTATTAAAATTGCTCTTCGCCCGGAAAAGCGCATTGGAAGTGATGAGGTTTGGGATCGGGCAGAAGATGCGCTGCGTAGCGCATTGAAAACTTGTGGCGTCGAGTGGCAGGAACTTCCTGGCGAAGGCGCGTTCTACGGCCCCAAGATTGAATATCATATGAAAGACTGTCTGGGGCGTGAATGGCAGGTCGGCACTATGCAGGTCGATTTTATGATGCCAGAGCGGCTTGGGGCTCAGTATGTGACTGAAGAAGGTCAGCGTAAGTCGCCGGTAATGCTGCATCGTGCTATTGTAGGCTCCATGGAGCGCTTCATTGGCATCTTGATTGAACATTATGCGGGCGCTATGCCATTATGGCTTGCGCCTCAGCAGGCGGTTGTCATGACTATCACCGATTCGCAGCGTGAATATGCGCTCGAATTGGAGAAACGTCTGCAAAAAAGTGGCTTGCGTGTTAAAGCGGACTTGAGGAACGAGAAGATCGGCTTTAAAATCCGTGAGCATACATTACAGAAAGTTCCCTATCTCCTTGTGGTGGGAGATAAGGAAGTCGAAGCTGACTCAGTGGCCGTGCGAACACGCAGCGGCGAAAACCTCGGTACAATGACGGTCGATGAATTTATTGAACGCCATACTGCCGAGAGAGCAGCCCTGGCGACATCGTCAATGGCCTAAGGAGACGGAACGATCAAGAGAAGCAACCAGCGCGGGCGTCCAGCAGACAAACGCCCACCAATGAACGAGCGAATTGTCGAAGAAGAAGTACGCCTTATTGGTAGCGACGGTGAGCAGTTGGGCGTTGTGCCCACCACCGAAGCGCTAGAGCGTGCTGAATCTGAAAGCTTAGATCTCGTGCAAATTTCGAATGCCGATCCCATCGTCTGTAAGATTATGGATTACGGCAAATTCGTTTTTGAGACCAAGAAGCAGAAAGCGGCTCAAAAGAAGAAGCAGAAGCAAATCCAGGTTAAGGAAGTCAAATTCCGTCCTGGCACCGATGAAGGCGATTATCAGGTCAAGCTTAAAAACCTGACGCGCTTTTTGGAAGGTGGTGACAAGGGCAAAGTCACACTGCGCTTCCGTGGTCGTGAAATGGCGCACCAGGATATCGGCCGTAAGCTGATGGAAAGGATCGCGGCAGACCTGGAAGAGATCGGAGTGGTAGAGGCCTTTCCTAAAATGGAAGGCCGCCAGATGATCATGATTATTGCCCCGAAAAAGAAGTGATCCAACGGCGATGTCAACGGGCCACCGTTAAACCGGTGGTCGGCCCTGGGTTTTCTAAAAAATATCGAGCGGAGTTTTCCTCATGCCGAAAATCAAAAGCAACAGCGGCGCTGCCAAGCGCTTCAAGAAGACTGCTAATGGCTTTAAGCACAAGCAGTCTCACCGTAGCCACATCTTGACCAAGAAATCGACCAAGCGTAAGCGTCAATTGCGTGGAATGAAGCAGATCCACGCGTCTGATAAAGCGCTCATCCAGCGTATGCTGCCGAATCTATAAGTCGGGTTTTCGTTTTTCTGAGTGCACAATTTTTTTGCCTCAGCCTTAAAGTCAGGAGTGTGTTATGACTCGAGTTAAACGTGGCGTAGTAGCGCGTCGTCGCCATAAAAAAGTATTGAAGCTTGCCAAAGGTTACTACGGTGCCCGTTCACGCGTTTTCCGTGTTGCCAAGCAAGCTGTAATCAAAGCTGGTCAGTACGCTTACCGTGACCGTCGCAATCGTAAGCGCCAGTTCCGCGCGCTATGGATCCAGCGTATTAACGCTGGTGCGCGTGTTAACGGTATGTCTTACAGCCGCTTTGTTGGCGGTCTTAAGAAAGCCGGTATCGAAATCGACCGTAAAGTATTGGCCGATTTGGCAGTACACGAGAAGGCTGCATTTGCTGCCATCGTGGAAAAAGCCAAGGCTGCCCAATAAGGTAATATGCATAGGGCTTGTGCCCGTGTTACGTGCCTGAGGTCATTTCAGAGTGACCCATCCAGGGGAAGAGCAGCCGCTCTTCCCCTGTTTTTTTGTCACCTTCAACGTGCCACGCCATCTTCACGGATGGACACCGCTTAATTCGGAGTGAAACGGATGGATCACCTTCCTACTCTGGTATCTGAGGCTCGCGACGCCATTCAGGCTGCGCAGAGTGTCGCCGCACTAGACGAGTTACGAGTACGCTACTTAGGTAAGAAAGGTGAGGTAACTGCCTTGCTGAAGGGCCTGGGGAAGCTGTCAGCCGAAGAACGCCCGGCAGCAGGCGAGCGTATTAATCAAGCCAAGCAAACGCTGGCCGACGAAATTGATGCTAAGCGCGAACAGCTTGAAAGTGAGGCGCTGAATGCCCGTTTGGCCGCTGAAAGTATCGATGTCACATTGCCAGGGCGTGGTCAGGCCAGCGGTGGGTTGCATCCCGTCACGCGTACGCTTGAGCGCATAGAGGGGCTGTTCACACGTATTGGTTATGACGTGGCGGTAGGGCCTGAAATTGAAGACGATTATCACAACTTCGAAGCCCTCAACATTCCCGCGCACCATCCCGCTCGCGGTATGGCTGATACCTTCTATTTTGACGCCACCCGCCTGCTGCGTACTCACACCTCGCCGGTGCAAGTGCGTACTATGAAAAGTAGTGAGCCACCTATCCGTATCGTTTGCCCGGGGCGGGTCTATCGCAGCGATTCAGATTTGACTCACACCCCCATGTTCCACCAAGTGGAGGGCTTGCTGGTCGATGAGGGGGTTAGCTTTGCCGACCTTAAAGGAACTATCGAAGACTTTCTGCAGGCATTTTTTGAGCGCGACGACCTTTCGGTGCGTTTCCGTCCATCCTACTTTCCATTCACTGAGCCCTCCGCCGAAGTGGATATTCAGTGTGTGATGTGTAGTGGATCAGGTTGTCGTGTCTGTTCCCACAGCGGCTGGCTGGAAGTGATGGGATGCGGCATGGTGCATCCTGAAGTCTTTCGTCACTCGGGTATTGATACCGAGCGCTATACCGGTTTTGCCTTCGGAATGGGGGCTGAGCGTTTGGCAATGCTGCGCTACGGCGTGAATGATTTACGCCTGTTCTTTGAAAACGATCTGCGTTTTTTACGTCAATTCGCTTAAGACCGCCGCCGAATACAGGATCAACGATGAAATTTTCAGAACAGTGGCTGCGTGAGTGGGTTTCGCCGCAGCTTGAAACGCAGGCAATGGCCGACCAAATCACCATGGCGGGCTTGGAAGTCGACGCTATTGAGCCGGTAGCCGCCGCATTCAGCGGTGTAGTGGTGGCTGAGGTGCTGAGTAAAGAGAAGCACCCTGACGCGGATAAGCTCAATGTGTGCACCGTTGATGACGGTAGTGGCGAGCCTGTGCAGGTTGTCTGCGGTGCACCCAATGTTGATGTTGGTCAGAAAATCCCCTTTGCCCAGGTGGGTGGCGTGCTGCCAGGTGATTTTAAAATCAAAAAAGCCAAGCTACGCGGCGTTGAATCGCGCGGGATGATTTGTTCTGCATCGGAGCTGGGGCTTGAAGAAGAGACCTCGCCCGGCATCCTGGTGCTGTCGTCATCTGCGCCGGTGGGGGGCGATTTCAGAGAGTTCATGCATCTTAATGACATGACGATTGAGGTCGATCTGACGCCCAACCGGGGAGACTGCCTGAGTATTAAGGGGATGGCGCGAGAGGTCGGCGTGCTTAACCGTTTGCCGGTTAACGGGCCCGTAATCGCACCGGTGGCCGCGGAGGTTGAGGATAGCTTCGCGGTGAGCGTAGAGGCACCAGAGCAGTGCCCGCGCTATATTGGTCGCGTAATCAAGGGCGTTAATGTTAAGGCTGAAACACCGCTGTGGATGGTAGAACGTCTTCGCCGCAGTGGCGTGCGCTCGATTGACCCAGTGGTGGATATTACCAACTACGTCATGCTGGAATTGGGCCAGCCGATGCACGCCTTTGACCGCCACAACCTGCAAGAGGGCATAGTGGTTCGCATGGCCAAGCCGGGCGAACGGCTAACACTGCTTGATGGTAGTGATATGGCGCTGCGCCCCGAAACGTTGATCATTGCCGACAGCTCAGGCCCGCTAGCCATGGCAGGTGTGATGGGTGGGGAAAGCTCCGGCGTTAATGAAAATACCCAGACTATTTTCCTTGAATCAGCGTTCTTCACTCCGCTTGCCATTGCGGGGCAGGCGCGCTCCTACGGGCTACACACAGATGCATCGCACCGTTTTGAGCGCGGCGTCGATCCGCAATTGACACCAGTTGCCGTTGAGCGCGCCACACAGCTTTTGATTGATATCTGCGGCGGCCAAGCAGGGCCTCTTGTAGAAGCGCAAAGTGCTGAGCGTATGCCTGCTGAGCGCGCTATTTTCTTGCGCAGTGAACGGTTAGAAAAAGCGCTTTCCAAGGCTCTCGATAGTGATGATGTAACTGATATCTTGCAACGCCTAGGGCTTGAAGTCAGCGTGCAGGATGCCGGCTGGGCAGTCACTGCGCCGAGTTGGCGTTTTGATCTGGCCATCGAAGAGGATCTCATCGAAGAAGTAGCGCGTATCCATGGCTACAATAATTTGCCGGTGCGCCGGCCGGCGGCACGCTTGGCGCTCCGTTCAGCAGACGAGGCAACGCTTACCCAGGCACGGCTGCGCCGCCAGATGGTTGCCCGCGGCTTCCAAGAGGCGATTACCTACAGCTTTGTGGCTCCTGAGCTGCAAGCGACCATGCTGCCCGATGCTGTAAGCCCCGCGCTAGCTAACCCTATCTCGGCTGATTTGTCGGTGATGCGTGCTAGTTTGTTTCCCGGCTTGGTGCGCGCCATGGAGTATAACCTTAACCGTCAGCAAACCCGCGTGCGGCTGTTTGAAACCGGGCTGGTTTTCAACGGCGAACTGGATGAGTTGTCACAAGTCCCGATGCTTGGTGCTCTGGTCTGTGGTGCGCGGGAAGCAGAGGGCTGGAGTGATGCGAAAGGGCGGGTGGATTTCTACGATCTAAAGGGCGATTTGGAGAGTGTCCTGGCCTTGGGCGGTGACGCTGACGCATGGCGCTTTGAGCCTGCAGAGCACCCGGCCCTTCATCCGGGGCAGTGTGCGCAGCTGCTGCATCGTGGAGAGCCTGCGGGTTGGATCGGTACCCTGCACCCTCAGGTGCGCGCAACGCTTGGCTTGAAGATGGATGCGGTGCTCTTCGAAGTGCGTCTGGATGCGCTTAGCCAAGGCCGTATTCCTGCCTTTGAACCGTTATCACGCTTTCCTGAGGTGCGCCGTGATTTGGCGTTTATACTCAAAGAGGCGACTCCTGTGCAGGCGCTGTTGGATTGCGCCAAGCAGCAAGCAGGTGAGTATCTGCAAGATATCAAGCTATTTGACGTCTATTCAGGTAAAGGTGTGGCCGAAGAGCACAAGAGTATTGCTTTGGGCTTGACCTGGCAGCATCCATCGCGCACGCTAAACGACGAGGAAATCAATCAGTTGGTTGATTCAATTGTGACACAAGTGCGTGTCAAGTTAGATGCTGAGCTGCGCGGCTAATTAAGTAGCTATGTGAGTGCCTGGGCTACGCCACGATGCTTATCACGTTCTTGGCAATGCGTTTGCTACTGTACGTTTGGTACAGAGCGTTTGTTGCTGTGTTTGCTTCAAGGATAAGGAGAAGCCTTATGGGTGCGTTGACCAAAGCAGAGCTAGCCGAACATTTGCATGCAGAGCTAGCCCTGTCCAAACGAGAAGCGAAGGCTATGGTCGAAGCTTTTTTTGAAGAGATTAGAGCCTGCCTTCGTGAGAACGAACAGGTAAAACTATCGGGTTTTGGTAACTTTGATCTGCGAGATAAGCGCGAGCGACCAGGGCGTAACCCCAAAACCGGTGAAGAAATTCCCATTTCTGCTCGAAGAGTCGTGACGTTTCGCCCAGGGCAAAAGCTTAAGCAGCAGGTTGAACACTATGAAGGCGGTGAATAGTCTTTTGGTTTGAGAAATGCTGGTACTCTCAGTTCAGTAGCTGCTCTCGTGTCATGCAAGACTCCCCTTCATAAAAAAGGAGTGCCTTCGGGCGCTCCTTTTCTCTTTTATGATGGGCGTTGTTGTGATGAGTATAGTGATAAGCGCGCCTGTGGAGTGATGGCTTTTGCTACCCCTGCATGCCGCCACCTTCGATTAGCCAGGTAATCACCACCTTAATGACGTAACCCAGCATGCCTGCGCCGAGCACCACAAACAGCATGATGGTACCAAATTTGCCTGCGTTCGATTTTTTGGCCAAATCCCAGATAATAAAACACATAAATATGATCAGGCCGCTAATCATTAGCGGGGTGATCCAAGCCTCGAAGGTTTGCTGCATAGCCACTCCTGTGCGCTGCGTGTGGGTCACCCGTTTGGGCGATGTGTCTCATTCTAACCAGCCATGTTAATATTTGAGCAAATTCATCAGGTATTTGTCGACTTGACGGTTGGCACTGTGACACTTTGACAGGGGAGTGACGATGCCGAAGCTAAATATTTTGGTGGGTACCATGTATGGCGGTGCCCTTGATGTGGCAGAGCAGGTGAAGCCCCTATTTGAACAGGCCGGTTACGCTGTGGAGATTATTGAACAGCCATCTGTTGATGATATTGTCAGCGGTGACGCCGATTTGGCGCTTTTTTGTGTATCGACCACTGGTAGTGGTGATTTTCCCGGCAGCTTTGTGCCCTTTGTCCGGCAGTTGCGTGACCAAAGTCCTGCGCTTACCACACTTCGCTACGGACTCATTGCACTCGGTGATAGCTCGTATGGTGATACATTTTGTGGCGCTGGCCGCGCGCTTGATGAGCTGCTGGCGGATCATGGCGCGACGCGTTTAGGGGAGCGCCTAGAGATCGATGCCATGGAGACCTTTATGGCCGACGATGCTGCTGTGCCCTGGGTGGAAGAGTGGATCGTTGCCCAGCAATTAGAGGTGGCTTGAGCGATGCAGCGAGCCCCCACCTCGCCTGAGCGCATCAGCGTTGCGCTGGGCTTATGTGTCGTTATGCTGGCAACTTTGCCGCGCTACATGGCGGGAGGGCATGAAACCCGCCAGACGCTGATTATCTTCGCCTTAGCGCTGGTGGCTTTTGCGGCTATTGTTCAGTGGCGCTTACTGGCCGTGGAGGCGCGTCGTCGTCTGCCACAACTATGTAAACGGTTAGTCGTTATGCTGCTGCTGGGAATGGTGGTGATGGGTGGCTGGCATGCGCTGTTTACGGACTGGATCAGTTGGCAGGTATTCATTTCTCATGGTGCTACGCTTGGGGTGCTTCTTCATGCGCTGAGCTTATGGTGGTCGGGTGAGCGTCATGCAGGTTAGCTTTTTTTGCGGTAGTGATTGAAAAAGTCGCTGCAAGACGCACAAAGCAGTAGAATGGTAAAAATTACGCAACGTGGGGCGAATAATGAAGCTAAACACGCCTTAAAGTGGTTAATTGCTCGCTTATTGCCTTGTTTTTAAAATCACTGCCCCCATGTTGCGAGCATGGCGCTTGCCACTATGCGTTGGGGTTCTTAAAATTGCCCCCTTGAACTTATTATATGCAATCAACACAACGCCCAGCCGTTAGAGGACAATTCATGCAAGTTTCTGTCGAGACGACCTCCCAGATCGAACGCCGCATTACCATTCAAGTGCCGGCGGCCGAAATTGACGGGGCCGTTAGCGCTCGCTTGAAAGACACTGCGAAGAACGTTCGCTTGAATGGTTTTCGCCAGGGCCGGGTGCCAATGGCAGTAGTCCAGCAGCGCTACGGCCAAGACGTACGTAACGAGGTTGTCAGCGAAGTAATGCGTGAGCGTTATGTGCGCGCTATTACCGAAGAAGGGTTGAACCCTGCTGGCTTCCCGCAAATTGAGCCATCGGTCAATGAGTCTGGTAAAGACCTAGAGTTCGTTGCGGTTATGGAGATCTACCCGCAGGTTGAGCTTAACTCTATCGAAGGTACAGAGATTGAGCGCCCGGTGGTTTCGGTGAGTGATGCGGATGTCGATGAGATGATCGATACGCTGCGTAAGCAAAATGCAGCCTGGGAAGAAGTGGACGCTGCTGCAGCTGACGGCGATCAGGTCACTATTGACTTCCAGGGTTATATTGGTGATGAGCCGTTTGAAGGCGGTAGCGCCGAAGGCCACACGCTGGTCATTGGTTCCAATAGCTTTATTCCTGGTTTTGAAGAGCAGTTAATTGGCGCCAAAGCGGGCGAAGAGAAGACCCTTAACGTCACCTTCCCTGAGGATTACCAGGCCGAGCATTTAGCCGGTAAAGAAGCCACTTTCAAGGTAACCGTACATAAGGTCAGCAGCCAGAAGTTGCCCGAAGTAGACGCTGAGTTTATCGAGCGTTTTGGCGTTGAAGGCGGCGATCAGGAAAAATTCCGCGCTGAAATCAAGAAGAACATGACCCGTGAAGCGTCGCAAGCCGTTGATAACCGGGTTAAGCAGCAAGTGCTCGATGCGCTGAAAAAGGTTAACGAAATTCCTGTGCCTAGCGCGCTCGTTCAGCAAGAGACTGACGGCATGAAGCGCCAAGCGGCGCAGCAGTTTGGTCTAGGCGAAGATTTTGATGTCAGCCAGTTGCCCAACGAACTCTTTGAAGAGCAGGCCAAAGGCCGCGTTCAGGTCGGCTTGTTGCTGGCTGAAGTAATCAAAGCTAACGAACTCGATGCTGACGATGATGCTATCAAAGCAAAAGTGACCGAGCTTGCTGAGCAGTACCAAGATCCTGATGAGGTGGTTAGCTACTACATGGGTAACGAGCAGATGAAAACCCAAGTAAAATCTGCCATTCTCGAAGAGAAAGCGGTAGCTAAGCTGCTCGAACAAACGAACATTAAAGACGTTGAAATGTCTTATCAGCAAGCCCTTGCCGCTGCGCAACAGCAGGCAGAGCAAGATGAGGGTGCTGAAGAGGGCGAGCAAGCGAGCGCCTAACACCCTGGAACGCGGCGCACCTAATATGTCGGTGCGCCTTTCCCTTCCCGGACGCAAGGAATCACCTGAATGAGTGAGTTTGATATTCAAAACGCCGGCGGTTTAGTGCCCATGGTGGTTGAGCAGAGCGCCAAAGGGGAAAGAGCCTACGACATTTACTCACGCCTGTTAAAAGAGCGTGTGATCTTTTTGGTAGGCCCTGTAGAAGACTACATGGCTAATTTGGTTGTTGCCCAACTGCTGTTCCTGGAATCGGAAAACCCCGATAAAGATATTCACCTGTATATTAACTCGCCAGGTGGATCGGTCACTGCGGGTATGTCGATTTATGACACTATGCAGTTTGTGAAACCAGATGTCTCTACGGTGTGTATTGGTCAGGCGGCCAGCATGGGTGCGCTGTTATTGACAGCGGGTGCTGCTGGCAAGCGTTATTGCCTTCCCAACTCACGCGTCATGATTCACCAGCCGCTGGGTGGTTACCAAGGCCAAGCGTCTGACATTGAAATTCATACCCGTGAGATTCTGGGTATTCGCGAGAAACTGAACCAAATTCTTGCCCACCACACGGGTCAGGAAATTGAAGCTGTCTCACGTGATACTGATCGGGATAATTTCATGAGCGCCAATCAAGCCAAAGAGTATGGCCTGATTGATGCAGTGCTGGATAAGCGGCCTACATCCTGATAGCGTGATAGGATTCTGCTTTTCTAACGAGCTTTTCCGGCGGCGAAAGCCGCCGCAGTGATAGAGGTATGCGAATGGCCGACGGCAAAGGCAAAGACGAAGGTGGCAAACTGCTCTACTGCTCGTTTTGCGGCAAAAACCAAAACGAAGTACGTAAGCTGATTGCGGGCCCATCCGTCTATATCTGCGATGAGTGTGTCGACTTGTGTAATGACATCATTCGCGAGGAAGTTCTCGAAGCCGATGCCGAGAGCGATGAGGAGCGTTTACCTACGCCACGCGAAATACGTCATACGCTTGATGACTACGTTATCGGACAGGATCGCGCCAAGATGGTGCTTTCCGTAGCGGTATATAACCACTACAAGCGTTTGAAAACAGATGTACGCGACGGCGATGTAGAGCTAGGTAAATCAAACATTCTGCTGATTGGTCCCACCGGTAGCGGTAAAACGCTGCTTGCGGAAACCATGGCACGGTTACTGAATGTACCTTTTACCATTGCGGATGCAACCACGCTGACGGAAGCCGGCTATGTCGGTGAAGATGTCGAAAACATCATCCAGAAGCTGTTGCAGAAGTGCGACTACGACGTCGAGAAAGCCGAGCGTGGCATTGTTTACATCGATGAAATCGACAAGATTTCACGCAAGTCGGATAACCCTTCTATTACCCGTGATGTCTCGGGTGAAGGCGTTCAGCAAGCACTGCTGAAGCTTATTGAAGGTACGACGGCTTCCGTGCCGCCTCAAGGCGGACGCAAACACCCCCAGCAGGAGTTTGTCCAAGTCAATACGGGCAACATTCTGTTTATCGTAGGCGGTGCTTTTGCAGGGCTGGATAAAGTTATCCGTGACCGTGCTGAGAAAGGCGGCATCGGCTTCAATGCGGCGGTGAAAAGCAAAGAGTCTTCCCGTGGGGTGGGTGAACTGCTGGCCGACGTAGAGCCTGATGATCTGGTTAAATTTGGCTTGATTCCAGAGTTTGTGGGTCGTTTGCCCATCATCGCAACACTGATGGAGCTCACTGAAGACGCCCTGGTGCAGATTCTTACAGAACCGAAGAATTCGCTAGTTAAGCAGTACGCCAAGCTGTTTGAAATGGAAGATGTAACGCTAGAGTTCAGAGATGAAGCGTTACGTGCAGTGGCTGAAAAAGCCATGGAGCGTAAGACAGGTGCTCGCGGACTGCGCTCTATTCTAGAGTCGGTACTGTTGGATACCATGTACGAAATTCCTTCGCTTGAAGGTGTTAGCAAGGTCGTCATCGACGGATCTGTGATAGCCGGAGAAAGCGAACCTCTGTTGATCTACTCTCAGCAGGAAGATGCACGTGTCGACGGCACTGATGGTTAGTGGCTAGTCGAGTATCGCGGCCCAGCTTCAACCGCTTGCGCTAAATCAAGGGGTCGCCAAGGCGACCCCTTGTTGTTGTAGATGTTCTAGGGCTCTGCTGTAGAGAGCCCTTATAAAGCGTGTTGTGAAGCCTGGTTATCTAGCGAGAGAGTTATAAAGCCTAATTCGTGAAGTGTTACTGCCTAGCCTATTCAATGCTAACGTCTAAACGCCAGCATTTTGAAAAGTGTGCAGTACTTTTCTAAGTACTCTTTTAAGTACTCATCCGATTTGTCGAGGAACGTCTGCGATGCAGCAGAACGCCGAACAGACACAATGTCTACCCCTTTTGCCATTGCGCGATGTGGTTGTTTATCCGCAAATGGTCATCCCCCTTTTTGTAGGTCGTGAAAAGTCTATCCAGGCGCTCGAAGCGGCGATGGAGGCTGATAAACGTGTGCTACTGGTGGCTCAGCGTGAAGCGTCTCAAGATGAGCCTGACAATGCGGATCTTTACGCTATGGGCACCGTGGCCGATATCATGCAACTGCTTAAGTTGCCTGATGGCACGGTCAAGGTACTCATTGAGGGGAATTTCCGAGCGGATGTTCTCAATGTCGAAGAGAATGCCGCAGGTTACACCCAGGCGCATTTAACGCCCCGAGAGAGTGAACCGCTGACCAGCCGTGAGCAGGAAGCGCTGGTACGCGTGTTGCTCAATCAGTTCGAGCAGTACGTCAAACTCTCCAAAAAAGTCCCCAACGAAGTGCTTAATTCGCTGTCGGGGATTGAAGATCCAAGCCGCTTGGTGGACACCATTTGTGCCCACCTGTCGCTTAAAATTGGCGACAAGCAAGAGCTGCTTGAGATGGATCGGGTGCGTGATCGTATTGAGCACCTGATGGCGCTGATTGAATCTGAAATCGACCTACTGCAAGTAGAAAAGCGCATCCGCTCGCGGGTCAAAGAGCAGATGGAGAAGACCCAGCGCGAGTACTACCTCAATGAGCAGATGAAAGCTATCCAGAAAGAGATGGGTGAGCTGGATAATGTGCCCAATGAGGCTGAGAAGTACGAGCTGGCGATTAAAGAGTCCGGTATGCCGAAAGAGGCATCCGAGAAAGCCACTCAAGAGCTCAATAAGCTCAAAATGATGGCCTCAAACTCCGCTGAAGCGACCGTAGTGCGCTCCTACCTGGATTGGTTAGTCGCTGTTCCATGGAAAAAGCGTACCCGGGTAAAGCATGATCTCGTCAAAGCGCAGCAGGTGCTCGATGAAGATCATTACGGCCTGGAGGAGGTCAAGGCGCGCATCCTGGAATATCTTGCCGTACAGAAGCGCGTGCGCAAGATGAAAGGCCCAGTGCTATGTCTCGTTGGGCCGCCCGGGGTGGGCAAGACTTCGCTTGGCCAGTCCATTGCCCGTGCCACCAATCGCAAATATGTGCGTTTGGCCCTGGGTGGGGTACGCGATGAGTCGGAAATTCGCGGCCATCGGCGCACCTATATTGGTTCATTGCCAGGCAAGTTGATGCAGCGGATGAGCAGAGCAGGGGTTAAAAACCCGTTATTTCTTTTGGATGAGGTCGACAAGCTAGGCATGGATCATCGCGGTGACCCTGCCTCTGCGCTGCTCGAAGTGCTCGATCCTGAGCAGAACAACAGCTTTAGCGATCACTATCTGGAGCTTGACTACGATCTCTCCGAGACGCTGTTCATCTGTACCGCTAACTCGATGAATATCCCCAGCGCCTTGCTTGACCGTATGGAGATTATTCGTCTGCCGGGTTACACCGAAGATGAGAAGCTGGCGATCGCTAAGCGCTACTTATTGCCTAAGCAACTAGCCGCGAACGGTTTAAAAGGCGATGAGTTAACGCTCGAAGACAGCGCGCTTTTAGAGCTTATTCGCTACTATACCCGCGAAGCGGGTGTGCGTGAGCTGGAGCGGCAGATTGCCAAAGTGTCGCGCAAGGTACTGCGTGAGCGGCTTGAGAAAGAGCGTGACCCGCAAGCCGCCCAAACAGGGCAGAGCTTAACGGCTGAGCAAATTGAGCACTACGCGGGCGTACGTCGCTATAGTTACGGTTTGGCAGAGCAAGACGACCAGATCGGCCGAGTGACAGGCCTTGCCTGGACATCGGTGGGCGGCGAGTTACTCAACATCGAGTCTGTCGTGACGCCGGGTAAAGGGCGAATTAACAAGACCGGTTCACTTGGCGATGTAATGAAAGAGTCGGTGAGTGCCGCTCATACGGTAGTGCGCGCCAGGGCAGAAGCGTATGGCATTGACCCCGAACGGTTCGAAAAAGAGGACCTGCATATCCATGTTCCTGAAGGGGCAACACCTAAAGATGGGCCCAGTGCAGGTATTGCCATGGTGACGGCGATTGTTTCCGCATACACCCAGCGTGCGGTACGCTGCGACGTGGCAATGACCGGTGAAGTCAATCTGCGCGGTGAGGTATTACCGATAGGCGGATTGAAGGAGAAATTGCTGGCAGCCCGCCGCGGTGGTATAAAGACAGTGCTAATTCCTGAGGAAAACCGCCGTGATCTCAAGGAAGTACCTGACAATATCAAAGGTGCATTGGATATTCGTCCGGTACGTTGGATAGATGATGTCTTAGCCGTAGCGCTAGCTGATAAGGTAGAAGACGGTGCGCCATTGAAAAGTACCGAAGCATCGTTTAGTAATACCGTTGTTGCTAGTACCCATTAAGCTGTTAAAGTCCTCACTGGTCTTTAATTTTACTTAATATGTGCCCGCTGCTTTGGGTAGCGGGTATCTCGCGGCATGGTTGCTTGACAGATGTTTCAAGGCATTGCTATAAAACGCAGCTATGCTTTGATCGTCGTATCCATCGGTGACCATGCCGTTCAGAGCCATTTTTTGAAACAGTCAAGGGGTGAAGAGTGAATAAGTCCGAGCTGATTGAAGCCATTGCCGCGTCTGCAGATATTCCGAAAGCAGCGGCAACCCGCGCATTGGATGCCATGGTGGAGTCTGTCACCGATAGCCTTAAGAAAGGCGAAAGCGTATCTCTGGTAGGTTTTGGTACCTTCGCGATCAAAGAGCGTGCTGCTCGTACTGGCCGTAACCCACAAACGGGTCAGCCAATCCAGATCAGTGCCGCCAAAGTACCCAGCTTCAAAGCAGGTAAAGCGCTGAAAGACGCCGTCAACTAATTTGACCGCGTTTGCTGTAACCTAATGGGCGCATCGCATTGGCGATGCGCCCATGTTATTTTCTGGCCCACTTTTTATTTGGGTTGAGCGGGCCGATCTGTTTGGCTGTGACTATCTGAGGCTAGCATGCTGCAAAGTATTCGAGATGGCTCCAGGAGCTGGGGTGCCAAAATTATTATCGGTGTCATGGTCGCGGCCATGGCACTTTTCGGGATTGAGTCACTGTTTGGGCTTTTTGGCAGCGATCCGGACGAAGTGGCGAGCGTCAACGGACAGCCGATTATGCGTCAGCAAGTTGAGCTAGAGGTTCAGCGCGCGCTGCGTTCAGGACAAGTGCCGCCAGAGCAAGAGCGTGCCTTGCGCAACGATATACTTGACCAGCTTATCACGCAGCAACTGCTGTCCCAGTATGCAGAAGAGGGTGGTTTTGCCGTTTCTGAACAGCAGTTGGATCAGTTAATTGTCAGCCTGCCGGAATTTCATGATCAGGATGGCCGTTTCTCTGCAGAGGTGTTCCGAAATCGTCTCGCCGGTGCTGGCTATACGCCGATCTCCTTTCGTGAAGAGTTGCGCGTCGATATCCAGCGCCAGCATTTACAGCAAGGCTTAGCCTTCAGTGATTTTAGCCTGCCGAACGAGCAAGAGCGCCTGGCCGAATTACAGCGCCAGCAGCGTAGTTTCCGCTATATAGTTTTGGATGGCGACGATGTGGACGCTGATATCAGCGTTAGCGATGACGATCTCCAAGCATATTACGATGCCCACCAGGAGCGCTATGAACGCCCGGAACAGGTGCGTCTTGAGTATGTGCTGATTGACCGTCAGGCCATGGCAGAGGGTCGTGACGTGGATGAAGAGGCCCTGCGTGACGCCTGGCGCGAGAAAAATCGCAATGCTGACCGCCGTGTGTCGCATATCATGATCACCTTTGGTAATGAGCGCACCCGCGATGAAGCGCAGCAATTAGCCGAGACCGCTCGGGAAGCACTGGACAGCGGTGATTCGTTTACAGATACCGCCTTGCGCTATTCTGACGACACGGCCAGCGCAGAAGAGGGCGGTGATCTTGGTGTGATCAGCCGTGGCTTCTTTGGTGAGGCCTTTGATGAAGCGGCCTTTGGTCTCGAAGAGGGTGATGTATCCCAGCCTGTTGAGTTGGATAACGCTTTCCACATTATCCAGGTGACGGATATTCAGGGCCCTACTTTTGAAGAGCAGCGCGATGAGCTAGCGCGGGAAGTGGCACTACGTGACATTGATGATGAGTTTAACCAGCGGGTTCAACAACTGATCGACGAGAGCTTCGCTGCCGACGACTTACAGAGCGTTGCCGATGAGCTCGGTCTAACGCTGCAGGAGAGCGATTGGCTTGCTCGTGATGATGAGGCTGACGGAGTGCTATCTGAGCCTGGGGTAATGTCGGCGGCCTTTAGCAACGACGTATTTGAAGAGGGCTACAACAGCGAAGTGATTGAGCTGGATCAGGATCGTCGCCTGGTACTGCGGGTTGCTGAGCAGCGTGATGCGACTCTGCTGCCGCTTGATGAAGTGCGCGAGGACGTTGAAATGTCAGTGGCCGCAGAACAGCAGCAAGAGGCGCTGCGTGAAGAGGCACAGGCACTGGTTGCCAGTTTGCAAGACGGTCAGTCAGCAGATGTTGCTTGGCTCGAAGCCAACAGCGTAAGCCGCCAAGCCGATAGCACTGTACCTCAGCTGATTGTTCAGGAAGCCTTCCGCATGGCGCGCCCTGAAGAGGGTGAGAGCATCTATCGCACGGTTGAACTGCCGCAAGGAGTGGCTGTGGTAGCGCTTGATAGCGTCAGTGTAGGTGAGGTCGATGAGCAGATGGAGACATTTGTTGCACAAATGGCCGAGCAGTTGCGTGCCCAATCGGTATTGCAGGGATTGATTGATGACCTGCGCAGCGATGCCGATATAGAGCGCTAGAGTCGCTTAAGCCCAAGTTAAAAACAGCAAGAGCAAAAAAGCCGATCACATGATCGGCTTTTTTATACTCGTAAATTGCGGTCAGGAATCAGGTAATTCCGTTAAAGAGAACTGACGTAGTCGGGGCGCAGTATGGTCGGCGCGCTCAATGATAATATCCCAGCCGTGCTGGGCATCCCAGTCGCCTAGTACATAGCGCTTGGCAGGCACGTCTTCAACCGTCAAGTCATGTACTCTGGGGCGGTGGGTGTGACCGTGGATCATGGTAGTCAAGCCATGGTGCTCCATCAGCGCAATGACTTCTTGTGGCGTCACATCCATAATCGCTTCAGCTTTATTAGCATTGGCTTCGCCAGATTGAGTACGCAAGCTTTGCGCAAGTGCTACACGTTGTTCCAAAGGTAGCGCAAGCATCTGCGCCTGCCACTCTGGATTGCGCGACTGCTTGCGGAAAGCCATATACGCTTCATCCTGAGTACACAAACTATCGCCATGGAGCAGTAAAACGGGCACCCCTTGGATTTCCACCTCCTCAATATCCGGTAGTAGAAATGCCTGGCAGGCGTTTATAAAACGCTCGCCCAGCAGAAAGTCCCGGTTGCCATGCATGAGGTACACCGCAGTGCCGTCGCTGCTAAGTTTGCGCAAACGGCGAATCAGGTCATGAGCAACAACGCTAAGCGGATGCGTATTGGCGTCAAGAAGATCATCGCCAATCCAGGCATCGAAAAGATCACCAAGAATATACAGCGCATCGGCGCCTGGAGCGGTGTGCTCTAAGTAGCGGTAAAACCCCTGATTGATCTCGGGGGTATCGCTACTCAGGTGGAGGTCGGCAACAAGCAGTGTGCGCATAAGGCTCCCAGTGTTATTCAGCGTCTTTGACGTACGCACGCTCGATAATGACATCTTCCGCGGGCACGTCGGCATGCATGCCGCGGCGAGACGTAGCTACGTTTTTAATCTCATTGACCACATCCATCCCGTCAACGACTTCGCCAAATACCGCATAGCCCCAGCCTTGAAGGCTTTTACCGCTGTGATCGAGGAAACTATTATCGCCCACATTGATAAAAAACTGCGCAGTGGCAGAGTGGGGATCCTGGGTGCGTGCCATGGCCAGGGTGCCAACGGTATTTTTCAAGCCGTTGTCGGCTTCGTTGTCGATAGGGTCGCGGGTCGGCTTTTGGTTGAACTCCTTATCGAAACCACCCCCTTGCACCATGAAGCCGTCAATGACGCGATGGAACAGGGTGCCATCATAAAACCCGTCGCGCACATACTGTTCAAAATTCGCCGCACTAATTGGCGCTTTTTCGTGGTTAAGAGCGATGGTGATGTCACCGTGGTTCGTTTGTAATACGATCATAGATAAATTCCTGTTCAATAAAGGCGTTCGCCTTGGCGCTGTGCATCGGCGTCACGTTATAATAGCGGTTTTGCCCTGCACCGCGAAGGGCTATAGGAGTATCCTATGTCCTCACGGCTCAGCACGCCATCCACCACGAGGTTATCAACACCATCATGACCAACGAGACCACCCCAGCGCCGAACTTCATTCGCAACCAAGTACGCGACGAAATCGAGGGCGGCCAGGTCACTAAAATCGTGACGCGCTTCCCCCCGGAGCCCAATGGCTTCCTGCATATCGGCCATGCGAAGTCGATCTGTCTAAATTTCGGGTTGGCGGAGCAACTGGGTGGCGAGTGTCATCTACGTTTTGACGACACCAACCCTGCCAAAGAAGAGCAGGCTTACATCGATGCGATCAAAGAGGACGTCAGCTGGCTAGGCTTTGAATGGGCAGGCCCGGTGCGTTTTGCGTCTGACTACTTCGACCAGCTCTATGCCTGGGCGCAGCACTTAATGCGTGAAGGCAAAGCCTACGTTGACGACCTGTCGCCGGATGAAATCCGCGAGTATCGCGGCACCCTGACGGCGCCGGGTAAACCCAGCCCTTATCGCGAACGCAGCGCCGAGGAGAACCTGGATTTGCTCGCGCGTATGCGTGAAGGTGAGTTTGGCGAAAGTGAAAAGGTCGTGCGCGCCAAGATTGACATGGCCTCACCCAATATCAATCTACGCGACCCGATTATTTACCGTATTCGTCATGCCAGCCATCACCAGACTGGCGACAAGTGGAAAATCTATCCCTCTTACGACTTCACGCATGGTCAGTCGGATGCTATTGAAGGTATTACCCACTCGATCTGCACCCTGGAATTCGAAGATCACCGACCACTGTACGAGTGGTTTTTAAATAATCTGCCGGTTCCCGCGAAACCGCGCCAGATCGAGTTTGCACGGCTGAATCTCGACTACACCCTGACCTCCAAGCGCAAACTGAAACTGCTGGTTGACGAAAAAATTGTCGATGGCTGGGACGATCCACGTATGCCGACGATCTCCGGCATGCGTCGCCGTGGCTATACGCCCGCGTCAATTCGTAAATTCTGCGAGATGATTGGCGTTACTCGTGCCGACGGTGGCTTGGTGGATATCGCCATGTTGACCCACGCCATTCGCTCGGATCTTGAAGACAATGCCCCGCGCGCCATGTGTGTGTTAAAGCCGCTGAAAGTCGTGCTCACCAACGTGCCGGAAGATCACCAGGAGGTGTACGAAGTCCCTGGTCACCCCGCCCGTGAAGATATGACGGTGCGTCAGGTGCCGTTCAGCCGCGAGCTGTATATCGACCAAGACGACTTTATGGAAGACGCGCCTAAAAAGTTCTTCCGCTTGGCACCAGGTAAAGAAGTACGCCTGCGCAATAGCTACGTGATTCGTTGTGACGAAGTGATCAAAGACGCCGCCGGTGAGATCAGCGAACTGCACTGTTCGGTGGATTTCGATACGCTGGGTAAAAATCCCGAAGGACGTAAGGTCAAAGGTGTTATTCACTGGGTTAGCGCTGCACACGGCGTGCCGATGGAAGTGCGTCTTTACGACAATCTGTTCACCGTTGAACAGCCGGATCGCGATAAAGATGTCGATTTTCTAGAGCATCTTAATCCGGAGTCGCTGGTCGTTTGCCAAGCCATCGGAGAGCCAAGCTTAGCCTTCGCAACGCCCGAGTCACGCTTCCAGTTCGAGCGCGTCGGCTACTTCTGCGCTGACCGTCACGACTCTACACCAGAGCATTTGGTGTTTAACCGTACCGTGGGGTTGAAAGATAGTTGGGCTAAAATCAAGCAGAAGGGCTAAAACAAACATGGATAGCCATATGCATATTTACAATACGCTGACGCGCCGCAAAGAACCTTTCACCCCACTAGAAGCGGGTAAAGTGAGCATGTATGTCTGCGGCATGACGGTGTATGACTACTGCCACCTAGGGCACGCTCGCGTAATGGTCGCCTTTGATGTCATCACCCGCTATCTTCGAGAACGCGGCTATGACGTTAACTACGTGCGCAACATTACCGATATCGACGACAAGATACTCAAGCGCGCCGACGAAAATGGCGAAAGTATCACTGCGCTGACAGAGCGCATGATTGATGCCATGCACGAAGATGAGGCGCGCCTATTTGTATTGCCGCCCAGCCATGAACCGCGCGCCACCGGCCATATCGACGATATCGTGGCAATGATTGAAACGCTGATTGAAAAAGGCTTTGCCTACGCGGCCGATAACGGTGATGTCTACTATCGGGTGCGCAAATTCGCTGATTACGGCAAGCTCAATAACCGCCAGTTAGACGATATGCGTGCAGGCAGCCGGGTTGATGTGGATGTTCATAAAGAAGACCCGCTCGATTTCGTGCTCTGGAAGGCAGCCAAACCGGGGGAGGCGCACTGGGCGTCGCCCTGGGGTAACGGCCGGCCTGGCTGGCACATCGAGTGCTCGGCGATGTCGACCTGCTGCCTGGGTGACACTTTCGACATTCATGGCGGCGGGCCGGATTTAACCTTTCCGCACCATGAAAATGAGATCGCTCAATCCGAGGCGGCCACTGGCAAAACCTACGTCAATACCTGGATGCACGCAGGCGCTGTGCGGGTGAATCAGGAAAAGATGTCCAAATCCCTGGGCAACTTCTTCACCATTCGCGACGTGCTGGCCGAGCACGACCCAGAAGTGGTGCGTTTTCTGCTGGTGGCGAGTCACTACCGTAGCCCGATCAACTACTCGGTTGATTCACTGACCGAGGCGCGTAAATCGCTAACGCGCTTGTACACCGCGCTGGAAGGTCTTGAGCTAGGCGCGGCAAATAGTGATGACGCTTCAGCTTACCGTGAGCGCTTTACTCAGGTAATGGACGATGACTTCAATACCCCCGAAGCTTTGGCGGTGATGTTTGAGCTGGCTCGCGAGGTCAATCGCGCCAAGCAAGAACAGTCTAATGAAGCTGCCAAGCTGGCGGGCGAGTTAAAGCAGCTTGGGTCAGTTTTGGGGCTTCTTCAGCAAGAGCCACAAACGTTCTTAAAAGGCACGCAGCAGCAGGGTATGCCGCTCAGCGAGAGCGAGATCGAAGCGAAAATTGCTCAGCGCATTGAGGCTAAGGCGAATAAAGACTTCGCCCAAGCGGATGCGATCCGCGATGAGCTTGCCGCTTTAGGGATTATTCTCAAGGACTCCCGAGAAGGCACGTCTTGGGTATTAGAAGCACCTTAACCCAAAAACCTTCATCTCTCGTTGGTGGCTTATGCGCTAACTTAAACGCTGATGGCTCTTATAATGACTATAAGAGCCTCGGTCGTTTAAAGCCCACTTCAAAAGGAATTCAAAGATGCGCTTTTCAGCCAATTCTTTCATTGCTAAGCCCTTAATCGCTGCTTGTGCCGTATCCCTCGCGGCATTCTCCCAAGTCAGCGCTAACGAGCCTGTGGTGGTGTCATCCAAAATCGATACAGAAGGCTCTGTTCTGGGCGAGCTGATTATTCAGACCCTGGAGCGCAATGACATTGCGACCGAAAACCGCTTACAGCTGGGCGGCACTAGCGTTGTCCGCACTGCGCTTGAAGCGGGCGAGATTGACCTTTATCCAGAATACACGGGTAATGGCGCGTTCTTTTTCGATATGACCGACAGTTCAGTATGGAATAATGCAGATCAGGCTTATGAAACAGTGCGCGAGCGTGATGCGCAGCAAGGCTTGATATGGCTGCAGCCTGCCAGCGCTAATAACACTTGGGCAATGAGCGTCCGCGAGGATGTTGCCGAGGAAAATGAGCTGGTGAGTCTAGAAGATCTAGCCGCCTATTTGGCCGACGGTGGCGAGTTCAAATTTGCTGCAAGCGCTGAGTTTGTCGAGTCTTCACAAGCACTGCCTGCATTTCAGGAAGCCTACGGTTTTGAGTTAAGTGACGATCAACTGTTGGTGCTCTCTGGTGGTAATACCGCCGCTACCATGCGTGCGGCCGCCCAACAGACCAGCGGTGTTAATGGCGCGATGACCTATGGCACGGACGGTGGCTTAAGTGCGCTGGGGCTGGTCGTGCTGGAAGATACCAAGGGCGTGCAACCGGTGTATCAGCCTGCCCCCGTGGTTCGTGAAAGCGTACTTGAAACCTATCCAGAAATAGAAGCGCTGCTCAATGAGGTTTTCACTAGCCTTGATCTGGTCACTCTGCAAACGCTCAATGCCGATGTCGCCGTTAACGGGCTGTCTCCATCCCAAGTGGCCAGCGACTACCTCGATTCGCTTAATAATTAATGCCTGGTAATCTTATAATTTAATGCTAACGCTCGGGATAACTAATTAATGTCGTTGATGGATGCACTGCCCACCCCGCGGCTTCGTTGGGAAGGGTGGCACCCTAACGTTGTGCTCGTTAGCCTGAGCCTTATTATGCTGGCTGCATTCTGGTTACTTGATGTGGTCAGCATGGCCCCCAACCGGATTGTGTTAGGGACGGGGCATGGCGCACTGGAGGCTTTTGGCTGGCCAGGTGCGCTATTGGCAACGCTATTGCTCTCCTTTATCGGTATTCTCGCGTGCCAGCCAACCCATCGTCACTACCGAGCGCTGTTAGCGGCGGTGATAGTGATCATGGCGCTAATGCCAGTGGGGTTGATGGCGAGCAGCTATTTACTGATTGACCCTGAGATGCCTCAAGCGCGTTTAGGCATGGGAGCGGCGTATTGGGTTGTTCTGTTTGTACTGCTGCTGTGTTTAGTAGAACTACGCTTGCGCTTAAACCTCACGCGGGTATGGCCCACGCTATTGCTATGTGGTGTCGCGCTGATGTGGTGGCTCTGTGCAGCTTTTGGGCTGGAGACGCTTGCCCTCGTTCAAGAATTTAAAGCCCGTGATCAACAGTTTCTAAGCGCCGTCGCGCAGCACATTAAGCTGGTCAGTATCGCCGTCAGTGTCAGCATTGTGCTTGGGCTGGCACTTGCCATGCTGATGCGCCGCTATGCCCGGCTGCAGAAGGGCGCGTTTGCTGTGCTCAATTTTCTTCAAACCATTCCCAGTTTGGCGCTATTCGGTCTACTGCTGGCGCCGCTAGCCTGGCTTGCCACCAACGTGCCTTTTTTAGCCCAGCTTGGCGTTAGCGGTATTGGCACTACGCCCGCCTTAATTGCACTGATTGGCTACAGCCTGCTGCCCATTGTGCGCAACACCTATACCGCGCTTGAACAAGTCAGTCCCGATACATTAGAAGCCGCCAAAGGCATGGGCATGCGTGCCGGGCAGCGTTTTTGGCAGGTGCGGTTACCGCTGGCGCTGCCGGTGCTGTTGGAAGGGGTGAGAATTACCACTGTTCAGGCCATTGGGCTTACCGCCGTTGCCGCTCTGATTGGTGCGGGCGGGTTAGGTACTTTTATTTTTCAAGGCTTAGGTCAGGCCGCCATGGATATGGTGCTGCTTGGCGCACTGCCTATTTTAATGCTGGCTCTGGTGGTGGATGCGGGCTTAGGTGCCTTGGCAGAAGCGCTGCGCCCCGGAGGAACAAGATGATCGAACTATCCCACGTATCCAAGCGGTTTGGGGATGAAACCGCGGTGGACGATATTTCTCTACGGGTGGCGAAGGGTAAATTCTGTGCGTTAGTGGGTACCTCGGGCTGTGGTAAATCGACCACCTTGCGCATGATCAATCGCTTAATTGAGCACAGCGAAGGCGACATCATCCTCGATGGGCAGGCGATAGACGCGTATGACCCTGTAAAACTACGTCGCCGGATTGGCTATGTGATACAGCACACCGGGCTGTTTCCCCACTGGAACGTTGCGCGCAACATCGGTCTGGTGCCACGGTTATTGAAGTGGTCAGCAACGGACGTCCAGTCACGGGTGGCCGAGCTAATGCATTTGCTCGGTTTGCCAGTGGATGAGTTTGGGCATAAATACCCGCATCAGCTTTCAGGGGGGCAGGCGCAGCGAGTGGGTGTTGCGCGTGCCCTGGCGGCAGACCCGGATATTTTGTTGATGGATGAACCCTTCGGCGCGCTTGATCCTATTACCCGTGAAAAGCTACAGGATGAGCTGGCCAAGCTACAAGCACGGCTGCATAAAACCGTAGTGTTTGTGACCCATGATATGGATGAAGCGCTTAAGCTGGCGGATCACTTAGTGGTGATGCGCGAAGGTCGAATCGTGCAACAAGGTTCACCGCTGGCGCTATTACAAAGCCCTGCCGACCCTTTTGTCGAGTCGCTTTTAGGTGGGCTGGAAAGAGGCCTTAAACAAGCCGCGTTAACCCGTGTGAAAGATCATATGACCTCTATGGGGCCTACCTTGCCCGCGCAGTCGCGCATCCCTGGGACTTTCTCGCTACGTCAGGCGCTTTCCATGATGCTGCGCGATCATAGCGACCGGTTGACCGTTGTTGACCAACATGATGTGCCGGTCGGTGAGCTATCGTTGCGGAGAATTATCAAGGAGGCTCAACTGGACAATGGAAACCCGCGTGAGTAACTCGCTAAGCGTCGCCCAGCCCCACAAAAAAGCCCCACAATGGCTATGGCCACTGTTTTGGGGGGCGCTGCTAATGATGAGCGTCTTTGCCATGTCGGCTGCCGAGCCCCTATTTCGCTGGATTGAGCCCGATGCCCGGCAAGTCATCTACGATCGCGCCGGTTTTGTCACTTTGCTAGGCCGCCACCTCTTTGTCGTCGGCATTGCAGCGGTGGTGACCATTATCGTGGGAGTCGCGGCGGGTATCGCCGTTACCCGCAGGTGGGGGAGTGATTTTCTACCACTGGTGGCCCAGTTGGCATCACTAGGGCAAACGTTTCCTCCAGTGGCGGTTCTGGCGCTGGCGGTACCCGTTCTGGGGTTTGGCACCTTGCCCATTATTGTCGCTTTAATGCTCTACGGGCTATTGCCTATCGTGCGCAATACTCTTGCTGGTTTGCAGGGCGTCGAAGGCGATATTAAAACGGCTGCTCACGCTATGGGCATGAAGCCAACGCAAATCCTGTGTCAAGTTGAGCTCCCTCTGGCAGCACCGGTCATTCTGGCGGGCATCCGAACCTCGGTGACCATCAATATTGCCACTGCCGCGTTAGGGGCTACCGTGGGAGCAAGTAACCTTGGTGACCCGATTATCTCCGGCATCGTGAACGGCAATATGGCCTATGTGGTTCAAGGGGCGCTGACCATTGCATTGTTGGCCCTGACGATTGATAGCTTGTTCGAAGTGTTGCAGCGTCAACTACGTGCGCGTATCTCTGATGACTGATTTTTCTGCGTTTTAACCTCTCTGCATCTTAAGTAGCATCCCTAAAGTCCTTGCGCTGCGTTATTGTCCTAAATGTTGTGGTAGATAGATGTTGCGTTGACCTATGACAGATAAATCCACTGGCATAAACGGTCAATACCAACAACACTGCCCTCAAAAGGGGCAAAACAAGGACAATAATGATGACACAGTACGTACACCAGCCGGACTTCATGACCGGCGACGAATTTTCAATTCCTACTTTCAGCCTGCTTAACCCAGAAGGTGAGCTGCATAGCGACGCTGATGAGCCCGCGCTTGAGCGTGATCACGCCCGGCGTATCTATCAGGCGATGCTGGCCACGCGTATTCTCGATGAACGTATGATGGCTGCTCAGCGCCAGGGGCGGTTGAGCTTTTATATGCAGTGTACCGGGGAAGAGGCCGCTGTAGTGGGCGCCACTGCTGCGCTAAATGACGCCGATATGATTATGGCGCAGTACCGCGAGCAGGGCGCTTTAATGTATCGCGGCTTCTCGATCGACGAATTCATGAATCAGCTGTTCGGCAACGAGCTGGACTACGGCAAAGGCCGCCAAATGCCGATTCACTATGGGTCGCGCAAGCTGCACTACATGACCATCTCGTCCCCCTTAGCGACTCAGATTCCTCAGGCCACGGGCTACGCCTACGGCCAAAAATTGGCTGGTAACGGTCACTGCACGTTAACGTTTTTTGGTGAAGGCGCTGCCTCCGAGGGTGATTTCCACGCCGCGCTGAATATGGCCTCAGTGCATCAGGTGCCGGTGATTTTCTTCTGCCGTAATAATGGCTATGCCATTTCCACGCCTGCCGTCGAGCAGTTTGCCGCCGACGGTATCGCCCCCCGAGCCTTTGGCTACCACATGCACGTGATCCGGGTAGATGGTAACGATGTGCTGGCGGTCTACGAAGCGACGCGGCAGGCACGCAAGATCGCCGTTGAGAAAAATCAGCCGGTATTGATCGAGGCCATGAGCTATCGCCTTGCCGCGCACTCCTCTTCCGACGACCCCTCTGGCTATCGCTCGAAAGATGAGGAGGAGGTGTGGCGCGCCAAAGACCCACTGCTGCGGCTGCAAAAATGGCTCTTGAAGAAACAGTGGTGGAGCGAAGAGGAGGAGGCTACCCAGCAGGAAACCCTGCGCCGTGAAGTACTGGAAACCATGAAGCGGGCTGAGAAGCGCTCATCGCCGCCGCTAGAGAGCCTGATCAGCGATGTGTATGCCGATATAACCCCATCGCTGCAGCGCCAATTCGATCAGTTAAAACGCCATATCCGTCGCTACCCAGAGGCTTATCCCCGCGGGGCGCAGTCGTTGGATTTAGACGTGGGCACCGAGACTGATACTCAGGGAGAGGCGTAACATGGCTACCATGAACATGCTCCAGGCAATTAATAATGCACTGGATATCGCCATGGCAGAGGATGAAAAAGTCATCTGCTTTGGTGAAGATGTGGGTATTTTTGGCGGCGTATTTCGGGCCACCAGTCACCTGCAGGAGAAGTACGGCAAAGCGCGCTGTTTCAATACGCCACTTGTCGAACAGGGCATTATCGGCTTTGCCAATGGCTTGGCGGCCCAGGGCTCGGTGCCTGTGGCAGAAATACAGTTTGCCGACTATATCTTTCCGGCGTTTGACCAGATCGTTAACGAAACCGCCAAGTTCCGGTACCGCTCAGGCGATCTGTTTAACGTTGGTGGTTTGACGATTCGCACTCCTTACGGTGGCGGTATCGCTGGTGGCCTTTATCACTCTCAATCACCGGAAGCTTATTTCACCCATACACCTGGATTAAAGGTGGTGGTGCCGCGCAACCCATACCAGGCTAAAGGGCTACTGCTTGCCGCTATTCGCGACCCGGATCCGGTGCTTTTTCTGGAGCCTAAGCGTCTTTATCGTGCTTCAGTCGGTGAAGTGCCCGAAGAGGATTACCAGCTTCCCATTGGCGAAGCCGAAATCACCAAGGAGGGCACGGATATTACCGTGGTAGGCTGGGGCGCGCAGATGGAGGTGATCGGCAAAGCGGTCGAGCTAGCCGAAGAGCAGGGCATCGCCTGTGAAGTGATCGACCTGCGCTCACTGCTGCCCTGGGATGCGGATACGGTGGCTGAATCGGTGTTAAAAACCGGCCGACTGGTGGTGAGCCATGAAGCCCCGTTAACCGGTGGCTTTGCCGGTGAAATCGCTGCCACTATTCAAGAGCGTTGTTTTCTCTACCTGGAATCGCCCATTGCCCGGGTGACGGGTCTGGATACGCCTTTTCCACTGGTGCTGGAAAAAGAGTATCTGCCTGATCACCTGAAGATTTTTGAAGCGATTCGCGAAAGCGTCAACTTTTAGTGGCTATTAATGCCTAAGTACGCATGGGGAGAAAAACAATGAGCGATTTTTTATTGCCTGATATTGGCGAAGGCATCGTCGAGTGTGAAGTCGTCGAATGGCGCGTCGCTGAAGGCGATCAAATTGAAGAAGATCAGCCTATCGTTGAAGTCATGACCGACAAGGCGCTGGTGGAGATTACCGCCCCCGAAGCCGGTGTGGTGACCAAACTGTATGTGGCCCAGGGCCAAATTGCCAAAGTGCATGCGCCGCTGTATGCCTATCAAGTGGATGGGGCTAGTAACAATAATAGTGAGGCCGAACCAGACGGTGCGCAATCGGCCGCCAGTGAAAAGCCAATGGCACAGACGACAGAATCGTCCAACCCTACAGGTATTCCGGCTGCTGGCCGCTTATATGACAAGGTGCCAGCCAGCCCCGCCGTTAGACGCCTAGTGCGTGAACACTCTCTACAGCTCACGGAGATCGCTGGCAGCGGCAAAGACGGTCGGGTGCTAAAAGAGGACGTGTTGGCGCATCTGGATCAAGCACTCCAAGCTTCAGCTTCATCTAGCCAAACCGTTGTTAACAACCAAGCTGAAACTCAGGCACCCAGAGTGGAGCCCCTCCGCGGTGTGCGGGCGGTCATGGCCAAGCGCATGGTCGAGGCAGCCAGCACCATTCCCCATTTTCACTACGGTGAAGAGATCGACGTTACTGCACTGTTGGCGCTGCGGGAGCGCTTAAAGCCGCTAGCCGAGGCTCAGGGCGAACGGCTGACGCTAATGCCGTTTTTTATGAAAGCCATGGCGCTAGCCGTCGCCGAAGAGCCTATCGTTAATGCCCAGTTAAATGCGGCTGGGGATGAGCTGCACTACTACCCCCATTGTAATATCGGTATGGCGGTGGATAGCAAAGCGGGTTTGATGGTGCCCAATGTCAAAAACGTTGAGCGCTTAACCCTGTTGGAAATTGCCCGGGAAGTCGGCCGGCTAACCACCTCGGCGCGGGAGGGGCGGGTTGATCAGGCGGATCTAAAAGGCGGCACCATTAGTATTTCCAATATTGGGGCGTTGGGAGGTACCTACGCCGCGCCTATCATTAACGCCCCCGAGGCCGCTATTGTGGCGATTGGTAAAACCCAGTGGCTACCACGCTTTGATGAGCAGGGTGCGGTACAGCGCCGGGCGATCATGACCATCACCTGGGCGGGCGATCACCGTTTTATCGACGGCGGTACCATTGCGCGTTTCTGTAATGCCTGGAAGGGCTTTCTCGAAGCCCCAGAGACCATGCTGCTTCACTTAGGCTAGCAAGCAAGGTGACTTATGTCCCAGGCACCGCTTCAGCAGTTTTATATACCTGAAGAGCAGTCGGTCTATCTGCTGAGCCATCACGATGCCCGTAAGCTTAAAGACTGGGTAGCGCTATGCCAGGCGCAGCTCTCCCAGTTGGGCTATCAGGGCATCGAGCTCATTGGCAAGGGTGCCTACGGTTTTGTATTTGCCGGCAGCACCGTCCACCAAGGCGCTAAAGCGCATTATGTCTTTAAATTCTCCCGCATTACCCTACCTGTGCACTTGCAGGAGCGCCTCGAAGAAGAGGCGTTTATGCTGGAACAGGTGTCCCATCCACGCATTCCAGGTCTTATTGCTTACCAGCGCTCCCGGGGGCAGTCCATTCTGGTAATGGAGCGTGCCCCCGGCTGGAATTTAGAGCAGGTATCGCTTAAGCAGGGGCGCCTCTCTCCACGCTTGATTGTGCGCATTGCGGCGCAGTTGGCCGACATCCTGCTTGCCCTGCGGCGGGAGTCAGGGTCCCAGGCACGTCCGGTGGTGCATGGCGATATTAAGCCTTCTAACTTGGTGTATGACGCCGAGCAGGAGTCTATTGCGTTAATCGACTGGGGCTCATCGGTATTTGCCCAACTAGACGCGCAACTGCAGTTTGTGGGCGCCAACGTGATGGAGCTGATGTCGGACAATTTGCAGCAAACCAATGCCCGCCTGGGCGATGTTTACTTTATCGGCGAAGAGCAGTTGAACGGCGCACTGTCATCGCCGCGATTCGACGAGCAGGGCGCGGCGGGTACCCTGTATGCGCTGGCGTCGGCGCAGTCGTGTCGATTTGGCCATCGGGCGATTCCCGCCAGTTCGCTGGGGTTGCCGATGGAGTTTGCCCGCACCCTGGATGGCATGCTCGACCCCGACCCTCAGGTACGGCGCAAAGCGGGCGACTACTTTTTAAAAAACATGCCGCGAATGGCCAGGGTAGTAATGATCGATCTGCCCACATCGCTCAGTGTCCCGCTGGTACCGGTATGGGCGCGTCCTGCGCATCAGGAGATCGATACCGTGGTATATAGCTCGCGCAAAGCCTTTCTACGCGAAGCGAATGCACAGGAAACCCTGAATGATGTCAATGATGTGCAGTTAGACCGCTACTACAAGCAGTTTATGCAGGGTATGGGGGAAACCGAAAAAGCCTTTTTGGCGTCGGTGAGCCGCCTGGGCAAATATCCGGTGGTAGGGGGATTGGCGGTTCGCTGGGAGCGTGAGGGTGTGTATATCGATTCGTCGTTAAATTTACACGACCCTACGCTGAAGCCCGCCTTTATTGAAGCGGTCAATAATATGGTGCACTTGGCGCGGGCGATTCATCGTCAGGGCGTGTTTAAAAGCTGCTTGTTTAATGCCCGCCAAACACTGCACTTAGAACGTACTTCCGTGGATGAAGCCTTCGTTAGCGAACCCAGCATGGCGATAGGCTATGAGTTGAGCGCAGTACCGGAGCTTGAAGATCGCACCCGTCAGCACAGCTACTTCGAAGATGGCCCCGACCCAGAAGAGCTATTGGTGCTGCCCGAGGCGATTATGCATGTGCTGCAGCAGCTCAATGACATTCACCATACCGGCATGATCATTTTTGAAGCGCTGCCACAACACCTCAAAATACATAGCTACTATCGTCTGCTGGATCCGGCTCGAGAGGACGAGTTCCGCACGCTGCTGGCGCGCATTCTCGCCTCGGTAGACCAAATCGAGGGCCTAGGCGTCTCGGGCTACATGAAAATGCCCTACAAGGACACTCGCTACTTTGCGCATCTGGAAAGCCAGCCAGAGCGCTACTACCCCCGCGACCCGCGGGAGTATGTCCGAAGGGCAACAACGTCCTAATTACACGGCTTAGTTAGGTCTGGTTTAGTCCGTTCTAGCTTAGTCAATGGTGGCTTCCTGCTGATTGGCCAGCCAGTTGACCAGCTGCTCAGTAAGTTCGTCGCTAGCAGCACCAAATGCATCAACCACATCAGGAATATCGGTGCTTATAGATTGCGCGCTGGTGGTAAAGCTCTGAGTAGCGATTGAAGCGCGGTTTTGAGTGCTGACGAGCTGAACATCGAGCTGAACCTTCACCGTGGGCGGACGGGTAGCGTAGTCGCTCTGAAAGTGACGTAGTTCACTCAGTAGCAATAGCTCGGAAGGCAGGCTATCGCTACCCACGCTGGCAAATAGGCGGCTCTGCTGTAACCCAGTGATCAAGCGCGATTGGAGTAAAGCAGGGGCATTCTCTTGCCAGCGGGCAGCTTCGTACACATTAACCACATTACCCTCTGGGTAAACCACAATGCGGTTGCTACTCAGTAAATGCCCCGCCTGTGGGGCCGCCACTGCCAGGCGTTGGCGGGTGGTCATAGAATCTGATGTGACGGGCTGTATATCGCTACTGGGCAGACGATACAGGGTCGCTGGCTCACTTTCGGGCAATATTGAGCAGCCACTGCTGAGTAGCAGCGCAGCGCTAACTAAAGCGATGGCGGTGGGGCGTAATGTCATGGGCGGAACTCCTCTACCTGATCACGGCCCAGGAAAAAGTCTGTTGGGCTCTCCTCTAGCTGGCGGGTGATACGATCCAGTGTATCGAGTGTTGAGCGTAGCGAAGAGAGCGCCGGGGCAATATCTTGCGCGCCCTGCAGGCTGCCTTCGATGGCACCAGCGTTAGTCTCCACTAATTGCTCAATGCGTTGAGCCGCCCGGGCCACATCGTGGCTCGCATCAGCGGCACTCTCCATTACCAGCCGGCCATCTTGACGCAGTAGCTGTGTCGCTTCCTGGCTAAGTTCGTCGATGCTGCTAAGCGTGTTAGTTGCCTGGCGAGTGGCTTCGCCGAAAAGCGCCATATTCTGGTCTAGGGCGTTCTGCTGGGCGGCAATCATTTCGGTGATCTGAGCAATGTTGGTTAAAATACTGCCTGCCTGGTCACGGTTATTATCGTCAAACAGTTCGTTGACGTTTTGCAGGATTGAATTGATGTTTTCGATCATATCTTCGCCCTCATCAAACAGCGTAGCGATGGGCGAAGGGTCTGCGTTTATAAACGGTGCTTCGATATCGGTTTGGTCAATTAGCAGTGGGGCTTTAGGGGTGCCGCCGTGAAGTTGCACGGACATGCTGCCGGTGATGCTGGCAAAGGCAAGTTTTGCCCGGGTGTCTGTCTTAATCGGTGCGTCATCGTAGACGCGGATATGGGCAATCACTTGCCGAGGGTCATCAGGATTAAGGTTAAGCTCGGTGACGTCCCCCACCTCAATACCGTTATATTGCACTCGGCTGCCGACTGATAAGCCGCTCACGCTGCGCTCAAATAGAATGCGGTAAGGCTGGTAGCTACGTTCGCCTGCTGCATAGCTCATCCATAGTGCAAACAGCAGCGCGCCAGCGGCAGTGGCCAGCGTGAAGAGACCGATTAAAACGTGATGCGCCCGTGTTTCCATGTGCAGTCACTCCTGGACGTTAGCGTTATTTGAAGAGCCGGTATGAGCACGCTGAGCGGCTCGACCTCGCGGGCCGTGAAAGTAGTCTTGAACCCATTCATCGTCGGTATCCGCCACTTTATCGATGGTATCCACCACCAGCACACGTTTCTGTGAAAGTACCGCGACCTGATCGCAGGCAGCGTAGAGCGTATCCAGGTCATGGGTGACCAGGAAAACGCTGAAACCCAGCGCATCGCGAAGGGTGACCAGCAACTGATCGAAGGCCGCCGCGCCAATAGGGTCAAGCCCCGCCGTGGGCTCATCAAGAAACAGAATGTCAGGATCAAGCGCTAAGGCACGGGCAAGGGCGGCGCGCTTGACCATGCCGCCAGACAGCGACTCAGGAAACTGCAGCGCGGCCTGTGGCGGCAGCCCGACCAACGCTAGCTTTACCCTGGCAAGATGCTCGGCGTCTTCACGGGGTAGCCTGGCGTGTTCAATTAGCGGTAGGGCAATATTTTCTTGCAGGTTCAACGAGCTGAACAGCGCACCGCGTTGAAACAGTACACCAAAGCGCCGCTCTATTTGACTGCGCTGTGCCTCGTTAAGCTCGTTAAGGGTTGTGCCTAGGACTTCAACCGTGCCGTCATTGGGGCGCTTCAAACCAACGATGCTGCGTAACAGCACTGATTTACCGGTACCAGAACCGCCTACAACGCCGAGGATTTCTCCACGTTCAAGGGTTAGGTCTAAGTTTTCGTGAACCACATGAGCGCCAAAGTGGTTCACCAAGCCTCGAACCTTAATGACCGGTAGGTCGTTTTGCTCTGTCGGTTTATCTGAATTGATCACCAGCCCATCTCCATAAAGAATAGCGCGGCGACGGCATCAATCAGAATCACCATAAAAATCGACTGAACGACGCTTGACGTAGTGTGTTCTCCCACCGACTGCGCACTGCCGCTGACCTTAAAGCCTTCAAGGCAGCCGATAACGGCGATCACAAAGGCAAACACCGGTGCTTTGCTAAGCCCTACCAAAAAGTGTGTCACCGATACGTCTTTTTGCAGCGTGGCCATGAACTGGGTAAGTGAAATATCCAGTGACAAAGAGGTGACCATGGCACCACCCGCTAAGCCGCTGAGCATGCCCACAAACGCTAGCATGGGCAGGCTAATTAACATCGCCATTACCCGTGGCAGCACCAAAAGTTCGATAGGATCTAGCCCTTGGGCCTGCAGGGCATCAATCTCTTCATTGGATTTCATGGCGCCGATCTGGGCAGTAAAGGCGCTGGCGGTTCGTCCCGCTAATAAAATTGCAGCAAGCAGAACGCCGAACTCTCGCAAGAATGAGAACGCAACAAGATCGATGGTATAAATCGTGGCGCCAAAATCCTGCAAAACGGTAGCGCCAAGGAAAGCCACAACGGCACCCACCATAAAGGTGAGTAGCGCGACGATGGGTACGGCATTAAGACCGCTCTGCTGAATATGGGCAACGGTGGCCGTTAGGCGCCAGTGGCGTGGCCGCAATGCCAGATGGAATAGGGTAGCCACGACGAGACCAATAAAGGCCAGCAGCTGGCGCTGCTGAGACCAAAGCCCCGCCATGTGTTGGCCCACGCTGGCAAGCGCTTGGCTAATACGCGAATAGGAGGGGGGATCAACGTCAAGCGGCGCTTCCATGGCTTCGGCAATACGCACCAGCAGCGCCTGCTGCTCTTTCGGCAGTTCTGCTGCCCAATCCGCTACCGCCTGTGCTTTCTCAACGCCAATCAGCTCTACAATGAGTATGGCACCGGCGGTATCAAGGCGAGTTATTGCGTCTAACGAAACCGTCGCACCCGTTGGCTTGCCAAGTTCGGTTCGAGTTTCACTGTGATTAAGCGCCGCTTTGATATAGCGGTAATTGGCAAGTGTCCACTCGCCTTTAAGGGTGACTGTTTGATCATGACGCGCTATCCACTCGCTTGGCATCCCCACTCCTCGGCGCTCTTGGTATCGCTGCGCTTGTTTAGAAGTCTATGATGCATTCAAACGGGCGTTAGTTAAAGTCTCCCTAGCTTGAATTTACCTTGCCGAGCGGTTTCTTGGCGCGAGTTCCTGCTTAATCTGATTAGCGACTTCTTTGAGACGTGGGCCTAAGTTATTAACCAAGCGGTCGTGATCCAAGCGCAGGCTGGAGCCGCCGCAGTTAATCGCCATGACCTCGGCGCCATCTTCTAAAATTAGCGGCATCGCCACCGCGCTAATATCGCGCTGCCAATCCTGCTCAGAGAGACAAAAACCGTACTGTGCATAGTCTTTGAAACTCTGTTGTATACCCGCTTCATAACGCGGCCAGTCGCTACCATACTCGCTGGCCAACTCTTGGAGCACCTGCTGGCGCCGTTCGTCAGACAAACCGCATAGCCAGGCACGACCAATGGCGGAAGTGGCAATGGGCAGGCGGGAGCCCGTGTCCAGGCGAATGATTAGCGGGCCATGGCCGTGGCAGGTTTCCAAATAAACCATGTCACTGCGGTCGGCCCCGCCCAGGCTAACGTTACAGTCGGTGGCATCAGCAAATTTCTGCAGATGCGGGCGAGCAATTTCGCGAATGCCCATATTGGCGAGAAAGCGATATCCCAAGGCTAAGACACCTGGCCCAAGGCGGTACTTTTCCAGGTGGGTATTGTGTTGGAGATAGCCCAACTGCGTCAGGGTATAGGTTAAACGTGACACCGTCGGGCGAGGGATACTTGTACGGTTGGAGAGCTCAGCATTGCCTAAATACTCTTCACCTGCGCCAAAGGCGCGCAGCAACTCTAGACCGCGCGCAAGCGCTGTCACAAAGTTACGATCTTTTCCTGGCAACTGCGAGTCGTCAGCATCAGTGTCGGTGGGGTGCATTCAATATCCCAACAATAGGTGGCTTATGGCGCCCAGTATCGCATATCTACTTAGACGCAGCGTTCATGCCTATCAACGAAATAGCGGCTGTTTGACGCTAAATCAGCCGTCCAGACGCTCGATAATTGTGGCAATACCCTGACCGACGCCGATGCACATGGTGACCAACGCGTAGCGCCCACCGGTCGCCTCAAGCTGTCGGAGAGCCGTAAGCGCCAAGCGTGCTCCTGAAGCCCCCAGAGGATGACCAATGGCGATGGCGCCGCCGTTGGCGTTCAAGCGTGGATCATCAACGGAGAGCCCTAACTGCTGCACGCAGCCAAGCACCTGAACGGCAAACGCCTCGTTGATTTCAATTACATCCATCTGCTCAAGGGTAAGCCCTGCACGCGCCAACGCCTTTTGCGAAGCGGGTACTGGCCCCAACCCCATAACCCGCGGTGCAACACCGGCAACGGCGCTGGCGACAATGCGCGCGCGTGGTGCTAGGCCCATACGTTCACCGGCGGCCATGGTGCCGACAATCATGGCAGCGGCGCCGTCATTCAGACCCGAGGCATTGCCGGCGGTGACAATGCCACCCTCAAACAGCGCGCCCAGTTGGGCCAGTTTGTCTTCGGTGCTTTGTGGGCGGGGGTGTTCGTCTTTATCTACCATCAGTGGCGGCTGTTTACGTCCTTGGGGCACCTCTACGCCAAACATCTCGCCGTCGTAAAAGCCTGAGGCCAGCGCTTGGGCGTAGCGGGCCTGAGAGCGGGCGGCAAAGGTGTCGCTTTCATCGCGGCTAATATTCAGGTCGTGGGCAATGTTATCAGCAGTTTCCGGCATGCTGTGGCTGCCGTACTCCTTAGCAATCCAGGGGTTGGGAAAGCGTGAGCCAATCACCGTATCGTACAACGGCTGGTTGCGGGCATAGGGAGAGTCCGCTTTACCCAACACATAAGGTGCACGGGACATGGACTCAACGCCGCCTGCTAAAAACAGCTCGCCTTCACCTAGCCGTGCCGCCCGGGCCGCATCCATCATCGCTGCCAAGCCACTGCCGCAAAGCCGGTTAACGGTTTGCCCTGCCACTTCGATGGGCAGACCTGCCAACAGTGCGCCGTGACGGGCTACGTTGCGGGAGTCTTCCCCCGCTTGGTTGGTGCAGCCTGCCAGCACCTCTTCATAGCTTGCTGGCGCGAATGGGTTGCGGGCTACCAGTGTTTTAAGCGTCAGCCCCAACAGCTCATCTGGGCGAATAGCCGCTAAGCTGCCACCGTGGCGACCAAAAGGGGTACGTAAACCGTCGTAAATATAGGCGTCTTGCATGGTGATGCTCCTTGTTATTGGTAGGGTTAAGCGGCGGTTAACGACATTTGCAGCGCGGCGCGGCGGCGCAGCCAGGGGCTAGGCCGATAGCGTGGGTCGCCGGTGGCCTCAAGCAGGTTGGTCAATATCGTCATGATGCGCGTGGCGCCGTAATGGTCGCCCATGCGTAGCGGGCCGAAGGGGTAGCCCAAACCCAGCTCAACCGCTCGGTCGATAGTCGTGGGTTCTGCCACGCCTTGCTGGGCAATGTCGGCACCGACGTTGACGATGCAGGCAATAATGCGCTGAAGAACGAAGCCGTTGCTGTCCTGCAGAGTACTTACCGGCGTACCGTCATGATTGAGCAGGCTTTGCGCTGCTTGAATGAAAGCGGAGTGGGTGATTGGCGTGGCCATGAGGCTGCGGCGTTTATCGAGCCCTGCGAGCATATCCACCGCTACACACTGCTCAGCGTCTAGCCTCTGGCGCAGGGCGCAGCTAGTGGCATCTTCTCCAAAGGGAGTCAGCAGGCATAGCGCTTGGGCAGTGGGTAGTGGGTCAGTTTCTAATGGCCAGCCCGCCGCATGCACCAGCGCGGTGAGTGCCTTGGCACTCTCGGGGTCTTCCTGGCTAATCCATACCGGGCAAGGTGAGGCAGGCTTGATGACCGGCTCATCCGGCATCTGCTGTTTGCCTTCCACATAGCGGTAAAAGCCTTCGTCGGTTTTACGCCCCAGCAAGCCCGCGGCCAAGCGCTGTCGGGTTAACGGTGAAGGGCGAAAACGCGCTTCTTCATAATACTGGTGATACACCGACTCCATCACGGCGTGGGAAACGTCCAGCCCGGTAAGATCAAGCAGGGTAAAGGGCCCCATCCGGAATCCGCCCTGATCAACCATAATACGGTCAATAGTGGCCGGGTCAGCGACGCTTTCGCCTAACAGTCGCAGCGCTTCAGTGCCGAAGGCACGACCGGCATGGTTAACCAGAAACCCAGGTGTATCGGTGGTTTGGGCCGTAAAGTGGCCCATGGCTTGTCCTAGAGCATTGACCCGCTGAGTCACCTCATCGGTGGTACGCAAGCCAGGGATGACCTCGGCAATCTTCATCAGCGGCACGGGATTAAAGAAGTGAAAGCCAATAACCCGCTCAGGGTGCTGGCAGGCGGCGGCAATGGCCGTGACGGAGAGTGAAGAGGTATTGGTCGCCAACACAGCCTGCTGGCTGAGGATTGCTTCTAAATCGCTAAACAGCCCCTGCTTGGCCTCCAGCTTCTCGACAATGGCTTCCACCACAATATCGCAGGGCGCGAGCGCGGCAAGCTCGCTGGCTTCAATCAACCGTTCACTATAGTGCTGAGCCTGTTCTGCGTTAATGCGCTGCTTTTCGACACTTCTCTGCCATAAGCCATTAATAAAGGCTTTAGCTTCTTGTACGGCACCCTCTTTAACGTCAAAAAGCATGACGTCTAGACCGGCCTGGGCAGCCAACTGTGCGATGCCACGCCCCATGGCACCGGTGCCGACGATGCCAAGCGTGGTAAAGGGGGAAGGTGTTGATTCGCTAGCCATACGCTAAGTCCTCTCTGCAAATGGGTGTATATTTAGTATTGTGATTCTGCATTGCAAAATGGTGTTTCAATTATTGACTGCCATCCTAGGCTATGCAAAAGTGCCTGACAAGAATAGTGGACAATAGTTTTGCTATGCAAAATGCACGCACTGTCCACGCCCAGCGCTACTTCGAATGATAACTCTAACTATAAAACCCGTTACCACCAGGAGCCGTCATGATTCGCGATCCCGAATTGATTAACCAGCTTGTCGATACCATCGCCCGCTTTGTCCGTGAGCGCTTAATTCCTAATGAGGCACGCCTAGCCGAAGAGGATGCGGTGCCCCCGGAAATTCTTGCGGAAATGAAAGAGATGGGACTTTTCGGGCTATCGATTCCAGAAGAGTACGGCGGTCTAGGCCTGACGATGGAGGAGGAGGCGCTGGTGGCGATGGAGATTGGTAAAACCTCGCCTGCCTTTCGCTCGGTGTTTGGCACTAATAATGGCATTGGCGCCCAGGGTATTTTGATTGATGGTACTGATGAGCAGAAAGCCAAGTATGTGCCACGCTTGGCCACGGGCGAGATTCTTAGCTCGTTCTGTCTCACCGAGCCCGATTCCGGCTCCGACGCCGCCAGCCTGCGCACGACGGCGGTGCGGGATGGCGATGACTATATCTTGAACGGCACCAAGCGCTATATCACCAACGGCCCAGAAGCCGATCTGTTTACCGTAATGGCGCGTACCAACCCAGAGAATAAAGGCGCAGGCGGTATTTCAGCCTTTATCGTCGAAGGTAACACGCCAGGGTTAGTACGCGGGCCTGCGGATAACAAGATGGGCCAGAAGGGCGCCCACACCTGCGATATTATTTTCGACAACTGCCGGGTACCCGCTGAAAATATTATTGGCGGAAAAGAGGGGCAAGGCTTTAAAACGGCGATGAAGGTGCTAGACCGCGGGCGACTGCATATCTCGGCGGTCTGCGTAGGCGTAGCCGAGCGCTTAGTGGAAGAGTCGTTGCGCTACACCATGGAGCGTAAGCAGTTTGGTGCGGCGCTTGCCGAGCACCAACTGATCCAAGCCATGCTGGCGGATAGCAAAACCGAAGCCTATGCAGGCAAAACCATGGTGATGGACGCTGCACGGCGTAAAGACGATGGCGAAAATGTTTCGACACTGGCCTCCTGCTGCAAACTGTTCTGCGCCGAAATGGTTGGCCGGGTAGCAGACCGCGCGGTGCAGGTTCACGGTGGGGCGGGCTACATGTCGGAATACGCGGTTGAGCGTTTCTACCGCGATGTGCGGCTATTTCGTATCTACGAAGGGACTACCCAGATTCAACAAATCGTCATTGCTCGCAACATGGTGCGGGAGGCGTCCTAATGGCTTTATCGGTTTCCTACCAAGCGCCGGACGAGGCTATTTTTGGGCGCCTTGCCAGCGAGCTGGTGGCCGAGCTTCCCGAGCGCCTCAGTACCCGCGTGCTTGAAAATGCCAAACTGCTTGGCGAGCACCCCGCTATCGTGGATGGCAATGTGCGCTGGAGTTATGCGGAGCTTGGCCAAGAGATACACGTTGCCTGTGACTGGTTAAGCGATCTAGGTATTCGTCCCGGCGACCGTATTATGACGGTGAGTGAAAACTGCCGCGCTCTGGTCGTGCTGCTGTTGGCTGCCAGTGAATTGGATGTCTGGGTAGCGATTGTGAACTCGCGCCTGTCAGCACAGGAAGTTGACCTGATTCAGGGCAACTGCCTGCCCCGGCGAGTCTTCTATACCTGTGAAGCATCCCCAGAGGCGTGTCAGCACGCCGAGCGCCACGCGGCTGACTGCTACCAGCACCCTCAGTTGGGTGGGCTGGCCATTTCGAAGCTGTATGACAGCGAGCCCGAGCCGGTCTGCGCGAGCGGCGCCGAACAGGTGGCGGCGATGATCTACACCTCAGGCACCACTGGCACACCTAAAGGCGTCATGCTGACCCATCGTGGCATTCTGTATATTGCCTCAATCTCTGGGGGCATGCGTCATTTAAGCGAAGGGCAGCGGGTCTACGGCGTGCTGCCCATGTCTCATGTGTTTGGCCTCTCTTCGGTATGTATGGGGTCGCTCTATAACGGCGCCTGCCTGTATACCGTGCCGCGCTTCGATGCCGCCCATATGTTGGCGACGCTAAAGCAGGAGCACATTACCGTTCTCCAGGGAGTGCCGGCGATGTATGCCCGGGCGTTAGAGTTTTTAAAACGTGAACAGCGCCCGTTAGAAGCGCCTGATCTAATTTATATGTCAGCAGGAGGTTCACCGTTAGATAGCGACACCAAAGTGCGGGTAGAGGCAGCCTTTGGGCTGACGCTGCATAACGGCTACGGTTTAACCGAGGCCAGCCCTACCATCAGCCAGACCCGCATCGATGACCACCATGCAACTAGCACCGTTGGCCGGGTATTGCCTTTACTTGAGTACCGCCTGGAACCGCTTAGCGACAGCGGAACTGCCGAGCAGCCTGGAGATGAAGTGGGTGAACTATGGGTGCGCGGGCCTAATATTATGAAGGGTTACTTCCGCCAGCCGGAAGCTACCCGCGCCACCCTAACCGAAGATGGTTGGCTCAATACCGGTGATATCGCCAAACTCGATCACCATGACCAACTCTATATTGTAGGGCGTAGCAAAGAGCTGATTATCCGCTCCGGCTTCAATATCTACCCACCGGATGTGGAAGCGGTGATTAACGAGCACCCGGCGGTAACGCTTACCGCCGTAGTGGGGCGTCAAATCGCCGGTAATGAAGAAGTCGTGGCGTTTGTGCAGTGCGAGCCGGGCGTTGACGTTGATATGGCGGAGCTCAAGGCGTTTATCGCCGAGCGGTTGGCGCCTTACAAACGGCCTACTCAAATTGTATTGATGGATACGCTACCTTCCACCGCCAGCGGCAAAATTCTTAAAGGGCGGCTGCGGGATTTAGCCCAGCAGGAGAGCGCCTCATGAGCCATTCACCTCAGCAAGCGTTAATGGGCTACCACGAACTGCTGGGCATGCACGTCGTTGAGTGGGAAGAGGGTCGAGTAGTCGTTGAACTGACCATTGAGCCAAAACATCTTAACCGCAGCGGCAATGTACATGGCGGTGTATTAGCTTCCATGTTGGATAGCGCGCTGAGCCTGGCGGGTTTGCACTGTAGCGTACCGGGCAATATTCGCCGGGGCATGACGCTCTCATTAACCACGACCTTTGTGGGCCCCGCCCGGCAAGGTGTGTTGAAGGCAATAGGCACGGTGCGCGGCGGCGGTCAGAAAACCTATATGAGCAGCGGTGAGATCGTTGATGAGAAAGGCAATTTAGTGGCCATGGGTGAAGGTTCATTTCGGCGCCGCAGTGGCAGTGAATCGTCTGAAGGCTTCCCGGAAAAAAATACCCAGGGAGAAGGCTGAGTGAGCCCAGCCCGCCTGCGGGTTTCTCTGTTACTGCTGGTCACCTTGGCAACGCTGTATCATCTGGTGGTTGGCAGCCTGTTTTGGCAAGCCGTCGGCATTGCCGCGCTGGCGCTCTATCTATTAACGCTTGCTGGCAAGCTAACACGTATGGCCAAAGGGTTACTGCTAGTAGCCTTTATAATGTCGCTGCTAGCGCTCTGGCGTTCACCAAACCCAAGCCAACTGCTGTTTGAAGCCAGCGGACGTTTTGCGTTTTTTGCTACCTTTGTGGTGGCGTTGAGCATGCTACGTTTGCCGGCCTACCGTTCACGCCTGGTGCGTCGCTGTGGGCAGAGTATGCTGCTTCAACCGCCTAGCCGCCGCTACCCGATTTTATCGCTCGGCTCTGCGCTGTTTGGGATTATTCTCAATATCGGCGTGCTTAACTTATTTGCCGCCATGATTGAGAAGAGTAACACCCTAGGCGCAGCCCAAGGGCGTGCCTGGGTGCGAGAAGCCCGTCAGCGGCGCATGATGTTGGCGCTGTTGCGCGGGTTTTCCCTGGCGCCGCTGATCTCCCCTATGGGCATTGGGGTGGCGGTAGTGCTGTCGAGCCTTCCTCAGGTTACCTGGCTGGCGCTTGCGCCGTATATTTTGGGTGCCGCAGTGCTAATTTTTCTGGCGGGTTGGGCAGTGGATTTTCTCACCGGCCCACATCCCCCAGCCAATAAAGCCCAGGTAAATGCTCCTTCGTTACGTCCGTTGGCCCAGTTCAGTGTGTTGCTGCTGGGAATTGTGGCGCTGGTGTTTAGCCTTGCCTGGCTATTAACACTGCGCTTACCCATTGCCGCGCTGTTAGGTGCGCCCACGGGGGCGCTGATTTGGCTTGCCTGGCAGCGGCGCAGGCTTGGCTTCGGCGGGCTGCCTGCAGCGGTTAGCGCGGTGCATCGTCAGTTGCCGTGGCTGCTTTCGCCCAGTGCCAATGAGATCGTGGTGCTAGGGGCGGCGGGCTATTTGGGGCATTTATGCGTTGGGCTGGTGGACACTCAGCAGTTGGCGCCGCTACTAACGGTGTTGAACCCGTGGGGCGCCTTCAATGCCGTGCTGGCGATGCTGATGGTAGTGGGGCTAGCCCAGGTAGGCGTTAATCCTATCGTGACGGTAACGCTGCTGGTGGGGCTGCTACCACAGCTAGCCATTGAGGGGCTAACGCCTGCGCTGATAGGTGCATCGCTGATGGTAGGCTGGGCGCTGGCGCTAATGTCGTCGCCGATGACCGCATCAATGCTGATTTTGTCCCGATTTACCGGTGTACCCGCCACGCGTATCGGCTACCGCTGGAACGGCAGATTTCTGGTCGCCTCGATTCCGCTATTGGCAGCGTGGTTTGTATGGGCACCCTTTTAAAGGGGGGTAAGAATGAGGAAGCGCTTGACCTTTGTGCAGTGTTTTTTTATTGTTCTTTTTATAAAGTGAAACATAGTTCTGCTATGCGAAATTATCTAGGTTAAATATTTTTAATCGCCAGGAGCACGCCTTATGAAAGTACTCGTCGCGGTGAAACGCGTCATCGACTATAACGTCAAAATCCGCGTTAAGGCGGATCATTCGGATGTCGATCTTACCAACGTCAAAATGGCCATGAACCCCTTCTGCGAAATTGCCGTGGAAGAGGCGGTACGCTTGAAAGAGAAGGGCGTGGCGACAGAAGTCGTCGCCGTCACGGTAGGGCCCAAAGCCGCCCAAGAGCAGCTGCGTACGGCATTGGCGCTGGGCGCCGACCGCGCCATTCATATCGAAACCGACGAGCGCGCCGAATCCCTGGCCGTGGCCAAGCTGCTGGCCAAAGTGGTCGAAGAGGAGCAGCCGGGGTTGGTGGTGCTGGGCAAGCAGGCCATCGACACCGACAACAATCAGACCGGCCAAATGCTCGCCGCGCTGACCGGTCTGCCCCAAGGCACTTTTGCCTCGGAAGTTGCAGTGGACGGTGACAAGGTGCATGTGACTCGTGAAATTGACGGCGGCCTGCAGACTATTGCGCTGACGCTGCCAGCGATTGTCACCACCGACCTGCGTCTCAACGAGCCGCGCTACGCCAAGCTGCCCGACATCATGAAGGCCAAGAAAAAACCGCTGGATGTGAAAACCCCCGCCGACTACGGCGTCGAGGTCGCCTCCAAGGTCAGTCTGCTCAAAGTCGAGTCGCCCGCCGAGCGCAAAGGCGGCGTCAAAGTCGCCTCGGTAGACGAGCTGATCGACAAACTGAAAAACGAAGCCAAAGTTCTTTGAGATAAGCTCTTTAAGATAAGTGCTTTGAAAACCGTACTTTAAGAAAAGAGCTTTGAAAGGAGTTGATGCCATGAGCATTCTGGTACTTGCGGATCTACACGAAGGCCAGCTGGCCGGCGCCACCGCCCACGTCGTGGCGGCCGCCCAAGCCATCGGTGGCGATATTGACGTGCTGGTGGCCGGTGAAGGCGTTCAAGCCGCCGCCGAAGCCGCCGCCAAACTTGACGGCGTAAGCAAAGTCCGCGTCGCGGATAACGCCGTTTACGCCCACCAGCTCGCCGAGCCCATGGGCGCGCTGCTGGTCGAACTGGCCGATGGCTACACCCACGTGCTGGCCAGCGCCTCCACCACCGGCAAAAACGTCCTGCCGCGTTTAGCGGCGCTAAAAGACGTCAGCCAGCTGTCGGACGTTATCGCCGTGGACAGTGCCGATACCTTCAAGCGTCCTATCTACGCCGGTAACGCCATTGCGACGGTGAAAAGCGACGATGTGCTCAAGGTCATCACCGTGCGTTCCACCGGCTTTGATGCGGTCGGCACCAGCGGCAGCGCGACGGTGGAAGCCGTCGACGTAATGGTGGACAACAACCAGTCCAGCTTTGTCAAAGAGGAGCTGGCGCAGTCAGATCGTCCCGAATTGGGCGGAGCCAAGGTGGTGATCTCCGGTGGCCGCGGTATGGGCAACGGCGAAAACTTCAAGCTGCTCGACGGCATTGCCGACAAGCTGGGGGCTGCCATTGGTGCTTCCCGGGCCGCGGTAGACGCAGGCTTTGTGCCCAACGATATGCAGGTTGGCCAGACCGGCAAGATCGTTGCCCCAGATCTGTATATCGCCGTGGGTATTTCCGGTGCCATTCAGCACCTGGCGGGCATGAAAGACTCCAAGGTGATCGTCGCGATCAATAAAGACGACGAAGCACCGATTTTCCAGGTGGCGGATTACGGCCTGGTGGGGGATCTGTTTGAGATCCTGCCCGAGCTTGAGAGCAAGCTGTAAATGCTTCTGGCATCCACGTATTGGTCGGAACAACCCGTAGCGGGGGTCTTTCGCCATGGCCGGAAAAAAATTCCCGACATTTCCGGCATTTCCGCCATCCATGGCGGTCAGATGGCGAAAGTAGCGCCCATGGATGGGTTCACAGCGCCCCCGCGTAGGGTTGTTCCGACCATGCCATTGTAGTGTGACATCTTCTTGAAAGGCTCAGTGGAGCCTTTTGCAGTATTGCCTCACAATAACAACCAGCGAGTTTCCCATGCTAACGCGTCTAACCGCTTCATTAAACCTGCCGGTGATCGGTTCACCCATGTTTATCGTCTCCGGGCCAGAACTGGTGATTGCCCAGTGCCAAGCGGGCATTCTGGGTGCTTTCCCCGCGCTCAACGCCCGACCTGCTGACGTATTACGTGAGTGGTTACAGCAGATCACTCAAACCCTGGCCGACTATGACGCGCAGCACCCCGAACAACCCTCAGCGCCCTTTGCGGTGAACCAAATTGTGCACCCCACCAATGATCGTCTAGAGCACGATGTCGCGTTATGCGCCGAGTTCAAGGTGCCGCTGGTCATCACTAGTCTGCACGCGCCTAATCAAGTGGTGGAAAAGGTGCATGCCTATGGCGGGCTGGTGTTTCACGATGTGACCACGTTGAGGCACGCCAAGAAAGCGATCGATGCGGGAGTTGATGGGCTGATACTGGTCTGCCACGGCGCGGGCGGCCATGCCGGGCGGTTAAACCCCTTTGCGTTTGTGGCGGAGGTGCGCCGCTTTTACGATGGCCCGTTAGTGCTGGCGGGGGCGATTAGCAAAGGTGAACAGATCGTTGCCGCCCAGGCGCTAGGCGTGGACTTGGTGTATATGGGCACGCGCTTTATCGCCACCCAAGAGGCAAACGCTCAAGCGGCCTATAAACTGATGGTGCTGGACGCAGCGGCAGGCGACATTGTCTATACCAACCTGTTTACCGGCGTGCACGGTAACTATCTGCGGCAAAGTATCGAGCAGGCGGGATTGGATCCTGATGCGCTGCCTGAAGGTGATAAAACCGCTATGCGTTATGGCTCAGGGGGGAGCAGTAAGGCAAAAGCGTGGCGGGATATCTGGGGCGCGGGGCAGGGCGTAGGCGCTATTGCCTCTATGCACAGCGTGGCCGAAGAAGTGGCCACGCTGCGCCAGGATTACCAGAAAGCGTTAGATCATTTACGGCGGCTTTGACGAAACGCCGCCACCCGGGTGTGAAAATCTTCCGACGCCTTGCACTGATCTTGAAGCTCGCCCTCTAATTGCATCGTGTCATTTGGCGGGCGCTGGGCAGCTTCCCGTAAGGCGCGTTTGGTAGCGCTTAACGCCTGGGGCGATTGACTCACCAGTGCTTGCGCCAACGACCGAGCTTCGTCTAGTACTTGGTTATCTTCGACAACCCGATTGGCCAAGCCCAGCATCACGCATCGCTCTGCCGAAATGGGGGTCGCTAAGGCGGCCATCTCGAATGCCTGGGCATGGCCAAGCTTGCGCACCAGATGCCAGCAGGCACCGCCGTCGGGAATGAGCCCAATATTGATAAAAGCAAGCTTCAGGTAAGCGGAGCGGCCCATCACCACCATATCGCTGGCGAGAACATAGGAAACACCGATGCCCGCAGCCGCACCGCTAACCGCTGCAATCACCGGTTTATTCATTGCCATTAAACTGCGCAGAGCGGGCAGAAAGAGCGTTTCCAGCCGTTCGCTCGCAGGCTGAGACGTTGCCTTCTCAAACTCTGCCAGGTCAGCGCCGGCGCAAAACGCACTACCTTCACCTCGCAGAATCACACAGCGAACTTGCTCATTGTTTGCCACCGCCGCCAGCGCCTCATTGAGGGCCAGGGCGGTGGCTTCATTCAGAGCGTTGCGTACTTCTGGACGTGCAATGGCGACTTCGACGATACCGTTTTCAATAGCGCTGACAGTCACTAACTTGCCGACGTAATCTGGCATGTATCGCTCCCTAATTAACTTTTCTGGCAACGTTCTCAGGCAACCTTTAACAGCTCGCTGACCGTTTCGAGATGGTAGTCGCTGTCGCCCAGGTAGTGATCGAACATCACCAGATGCTTGGCGTAGTTAGCGACATAGCACTCTTCGGTCATACCCATCGCCCCATGCAGCTGGATCGCCTGTTCGGCAATAAAGCGAGCTGATTCACCACAGTAGGCTTTGGCCGCGGCAATTTTGTAATCCCGTTCGCTTGCAGGGAGCGCGAGGCTAGTGGCGGCTAAAATCGCCATGGAGCGGGACTGCTCCAGGTGCAAGTGCATATCCACCATGCGGTGCTGCAGGGCCTGAAAGGTCGAAAGCGGTACGCCAAACTGCTTGCGCTCTTTTAAATAAGCGAGCGTTTGGTCGCAGGCCTCCTCCATTGCGCCGATGGCTTGGGCGCAGAGCGCTGCGCGACCAACAGCCAGTACCTCCGCTAGCACATCGCTAACATCTTCACTCAGGCAGTTGGTTAACGGCAGCGTGACGCTGTCCAGGGTCAGATCGCCGGCGGGCTGGTCGTCGATAGTGCGATATAGGTGCGTAGATGTGCCCGGTGCATCCGCTGGCACAATAAATAACCCTAGCTTGCCGCTGGCTAATTGAGCGCTGACCAGCGTAGCCGCAGCGGCTTCAAGGTTAAGTACCACGTGTTTTTTACCATTTAACTGCCATTGGTCGCCTTGCTGGGTAGCTTGGGTAGCTACCGTAAAGGCGTCGTAGCGGGCGCCAATCTCCTGCCAAGCAAGCGCCAACTGATGCTCACCTTCAAGCAGTGGGGCTAGCCACCGGGTTTGCTGTTCGCTGTTGGCGGTAACGGCCAGCAGTTGGCCGGGCAGCACTAGGCCAGCCAGATAGGGTTCGGGCACTAAGCCTCGTCCCAGTGCCTGCATAATAATCATCAGGTCGGTGCCATCGCCCCCTAGCCCGCCCATGTCTTCGCTGAAGGGCATATGCAGCAAACCCAGCTCGGCAAAGGTGCGCCATAGTGCAGAATCGCGGTTTGGAGCAGCGGCCAGCATAGCGCGGCGCTGCTCGGCGGAAACCTGGTCGGCCACCAAACGGGTGAGCGTCTCTTCGAGCATGCGCTGCTCGTCGGTTAAAGCAAAATCCATGGTGACCTCACATATTTAGAATGGTTTTGGCGACGATACTTTTTTGTATTTCATTGGCGCCGCCATAAATCGACAGCTTGCGACGATTGAAATACTGAGCGCTGGCGGCCGCGCTTTGGGCGCGCTCGTCATCCAGGCTGTCGTCGCCATGCAGGAAGTCGGGAAAGAATGGCAGCGCAGCAGGGCCCAGGGCGCGCCGGGTAAGCTCGCTTAGCTCCTGGCGAAGCTCCGAGCCGCGTACTTTTAGCAGCGAGCTCTCTGCGCCGGGTACACCGCCATCTCGGGCAGCGGCAATCACGCGCAGGTTAGTCACTTCCAGCGCCATTAGTTCGAGTTCCGCTTTCACCACCCGCTGACGGAAGCTGGGTAGCTCCAGCAGCGGTTTGTCGCGATGCTGAATCCGGCTCGCCAGCGACTTCAAGTGGCGCAGCGCCTGCTTGGCGTGACCAAGCCCCGCAATCCCCGTACGTTCGTGGGTGAGCAGGAACTTAGCGCAGGTCCAGCCCTGGCCCTCTTCACCGACGCGGTTGTCGACGGGTACGCGCACGTTATCTAAAAAGATTTCGTTAACTTCGTGGGCACCATCAAGGGTAATAATTGGCCGCACGGTGATACCCGGTGTCTGCATATCAATCAACAGAAAGCTGATGCCCGCCTGCTTCTTGGCGTCTGGGTCGGTGCGTACCAGGCAGAACAGCATGTTGGCGTGCTGGCCCAGGGTGGTCCAGGTTTTCTGACCATTGACGATATAGTGGTCGCCATCACGCACGGCGCGGGTATTTAGGCCCGCTAAATCAGAGCCAGCGCCGGGCTCTGAGTAGCCTTGGCACCACCAATCCTGGTTGCTCAAAATGCGCGGCAGATAGTGCTGTTGCTGCTCGACACTGCCGAATTTCATGATGACGGGGGCCACCATATTAACGCCGAAGGGAACGACCGTAGGGGCATGGGCCGCGGCGCACTCTTCGTCGAAAATATGCCGCTGTACTGGCCCCCAGCCTGGGCCGCCAAACTCTTTTGGCCAGTTAGACGCCAACCAACCCTGTTCGCTAAGAATATTCTGCCAGCGCAGGTAGTCATCAGCGCGCAGATGGCGGCCCAAGCGCACGCGCTGGCTAATATCGCTGGGCAGTGCATCGGCTAGAAAGCGGCGTACCTGTTCGCGAAATGCCTGCTCTTCGGGGCTAAAGGTGAGGTTCATGGGCTATACATCCTTAGCAGCAGTTGAGAGCGTGGCCTGGCGGTGTGGCCCTCCTAGGTGACGCGGGTAGCCAAACGCTTCCACCGCGAGTAAATCGATGTCACTTTCCCGGTAGCAGAAGCTCTGTTCCGCTATATTGATACTTGCCTGTTCAAGCGCTGACTGCTTTTCACTGGCTGAAGCTTGCTGAATGGCAGCATGCATCGCGCGAAGTATGCTTTTTTGTTGGCTGACCACGATGTTTAGCCGCAACGCTTTAAGGGTCAGTGCGGCTCGCTGCTGAGTAAGTGGCTCTGCGCTTACATTGACTAACTCACCTATTTGGCCATTTTCAGCAATGATCAGGCTTAGTGCCGTATCGCTGTCGCTGCCAATTTCTTCCAGTGCGACAACAGGGTAATTCGCGAGGGAATCCTGAGTAGTATTTGGCGCCAGTAGGCAAAGTTCGGTGGCCTCGTTGGACGCGCTGGTTAAGCTAATGCCTGCCTTTTGCGCGGCCTTTTGCAGGCGTTCAAAGAGCGGATGCTCACCAATCAGCGCAACGTGTTTAAAAGCACTGGCTTTTTCAACGTCGGGCACTAGGTGCGGGCTGCGTGCGGCAAAAAACAGATGAATAAGCCCGGCGCGCTGGGGGGAGTCCATACAGGCTAGAAACAGTTCTCGCTCGCGGCGTAATCCAGCCTCAAGTGATTCGGCTTCCACGCAGGCCTGAATCGCTTCGACAATGCGAAACGGCGAGAACAGCTCGGGAGATTGTTGGTTAAGCCAATCCAACATCGCAGTGACGGCCTGGGGATTCGCCGCCGGGGCAGGAAGCTGGCCGGTGATGCGGGGCGTTTGGGCGTCTGCCAGCACTTCCTGGGCGGCGGCTAAACCCGCTTCAAGGGGCGTTTGAGCGTTGCTGATAGCATCGATAATACCTGCCTCAAGCGCCTCTTCTGCTTCCACAAAACGCCCGCTGGTGATCATCTCTAAGGCGCGCTCAACGCCTACTAAACGCGGCAAACGCTGGGTGCCACCAGCGCCGGGCAGTAGACCCAGCTTAACCTCCGGAAGACCCACCCGGGTTCCCGCTAGTGCCACTCGATAGTGGCAGCCCAAAGCCACTTCCAATCCACCGCCCAGGGCTGTGCCGTGCAGGGCGGCAATCAGCGGTTTTGGGCAGGCTTCCAGTTGGTTAATCACATCGGGCAGCAGAGGGGCTTGAGGCGGCTTACCAAACTCACGAATATCTGCCCCGGCAATAAAGGTGCGGCCATCGGCGAGCACGACCAGCGCTTTAGCATCTGTGTCAGCAACACCCTCTTTAAGCGCATCGACTAAGCCACTGCGTACCGCGTGACTTAAGGCATTGACCGGCGGATTGGCTATTTGAATAACGCCTACATCGCCGTGACGCTGATAATGAACGGACATAGTTAGGCTCTCGTATTTCGCATGATAGTGAATTGAAAAGAGTACGCTTGGCGCCCCATCTGTTACGCAACAGAGGCGCTTTGCGAACGCCGATGGTGGCGCTGGCTTAAGCGTGCCATCAAAACACCGGGTACCAGCGCGGCTGCGGCCAGACCGATCAATTCCCACTGGCTAAGCGGCACCATCCCACCACCCGGTAGCGCCAGTAGTAGGCCAGCGATCAGTATCAAGGCACGAATCACGATCTCTTGCAGTGCGCCATAGCCCAGTCGACCAACCCCCATCAGGTAACCCTGCATGGCAGAGGCAAACAGGATGATGCCGATGACCGCCTGGATAAAGACAGCCACGATCATCAGCGGCGCGCCCTGCATAATCAGCGCGGGGTTGAGTACGAATAGGAAGGGAATAAAGTAGATCACGCTACCCAGACGCATCGCCTGCAGGCCCGTTTCCATGGGTCGGGCTCCGGCCACGGTAGCCGCGGCAAAGGCACCCAGTGCCACTGGCGGGGTAATAAAGCTCAGCATGCCCCAATAGAGAATGAACATATGTACGGCCATGGGATCCAGCCCTCCGCCTTGAATCAGCGCGGGGGCTAGCGCAACGGCAAGGAAAATATAGGCGGCAGTCACGGTCATGCCAATGCCGAGTACGAAACTGGTCACGGCGCCCATAATCAGTAGCAGCGGCACGCTGCCACCGGCAATATTGATAAAGTCGTTAGCGATGGTGCCGGAAAGGCCGGTCATCGAAAGCGCACCGACCAGCATGCCCACGCCGGCCAAAATAGCGATGAGTTCGGCAAACAGCTTGGCGGCAGATGACAGCGTGTCGGCCACATCCTTCCAACCCCAGCGGTTATGCTTGGAAAGCTGGTTCAGCACTAACAGCAGCGCGGTAGCGTAAAAAGGCGCTACGGCTTCGCGCTGCATAATCAGCAGCATCCAGACTAATAACGCGAAGACAAAAATAAAATACCAACCCTCTTTGAGGGTTTGCCAAAGTGAAGGCAGCTCAACGGCGGGCAAGCCTTTAATGTCGTGGCGGGCCGCGTAGGCATCAATCTGAATAAACAGACCCAGGAAATACAGAATCGAAGGAATCACGGCGGCCAGCGCCACAGCGGAGTAGGGAATGTCCAAAAACATCGCCATGACAAAAGCGGTGGCACCCATAACAGGGGGCATCAATACACCGCCGGTTGAGGCGCAGGCTTCTACACCGCCCGCAAAGGAGCGGCTCATACCGATACGACGCATGGCGGGAATCGATAGCACGCCGGTGGTCAATACATTACTGATCACGCTGCCGCTCATGGAGCCCATCAGGCCACTGGAGAAAATCGACACCTTAGCAGGGCCGCCGCGTACATGACCCAGGAGCGCAAAGGCCAGATTAATAAAAAACTTACCGCCGCCGCTTTTCTGCAGCACGACACCAAAGACCAAAAAGCCGATCACCAGGCCCGCGAACGCCTGCAGCGGCACCCCCATGATGCTTTCGGTGCTCATGGTGTGGTACATGGCGGTTTGTTCAAGGGTGGAAGGAAACGCCTGGATCGGGCCAGGGACGATATCGGCCACCAGCGGATAGAGCGAGAATACCCCGGCAATAATCGCAATGGGTAAACCACCCGCCCGGCGTGCTGCTTCGACAATCAGCAGCCAGTAGGCGTAGCTGGCATAAATGGCGATTTCGGGCGCTGAAAAGGCCCAGCCGCGCTCCAAAATAGGTACTGCGTTGTAAACAAAATAGCCGCCAACGATAAGCGTGATGGCGCTCAATGTGTAGTCGTACCAGGGAATAGGCTGCTCTTGTTGGCGACTGCGCATGGGCCAAAGCAAAAACACCAGCGGTAGCAGCAGCGCCACAACGGCATAGTAGAACTGCGTTTCCAAGCCGGTTACGAACGTCAGTAAGCCAACGTTGAAAAGATAATCCAGCGTCATCGCCATCAAAATGACGGTGACCGTGGCGGGAATCCAGCGCAGTGCAGGAGGAAGCTGACGAATTTGGCTGATCTTTTCTTTAACCTGCTGATTATTGGCAGGCGAGGTATCTGTGGTCATGGGGGGACATCCGTCAATCAGCAGGGGGCGGCAAGTGCCGCCCCGTGGTGTATCACTCGAAGATCGGTTCGAAACCGGCATCGCTCAGCGCGGTGGCACGGGCTTCCATCCAGCCGGTAGTAAATGCCTCATCTTCACTGGGTGCGTCCTGCATAAAGCTTTCCCAGGCGGTTAAAAGCACGTTCTGGCGTTCAACGAGCTTGTCCTGATGAGCCTGCATTTCATCAGTCCATACATCGATTTCTTTGTAGTACTCCACGACCGCATCGTGGAACGGCACTACCCATTGAAGATCTTGTTGCTCTAGTGCATAGCCAAGTGCGCCTGGAGCGTTGTCTTTATAGTCATCAAAGTTTTCCTGCATGGCCTTGATCAGGCCATAAGCCACGTTGTCGTCCAGGTCTTGGTTGGCGACAACAATAGGGTAAGGGTAGCTAGCGCTAGGCACCGGGTTTTCGGCGCTGATGCCGCCTGCCCCGGAAGTGACTTCGTGAGGACGGAAGTAGGGCGCCACCGCAGCCATACGCTCCCAGCCTTCGTCGTCGTTGGGGTCTAGCACCGGCCAGCTAATGCCGCGAGGGCTACTGGCCAACTGCTGGGCGGGCGGGGTGACCGTTGTGGTAAAGGAGGCATCCACATCGCCAGCGATAATGCCGTCGAACGAGCGGCCGTAGCCGGGGTAATCAACCCGCTCTACGTCATCCCAGGTTAAACCGCCAAAGGCGAGGTACGCCTCTGTGCCTTTATTGAGCGCATCGTCGCCACGGATATAGGCGATGCGTTTGCCCGCCAAGTCAGCGGGCGTTTCAACGTCCAGGTCGCCCGCAACCGCAAGGGAAAGACCAAAAGAGGCAGTGGAAGTGGTAATGACGCGTAGTGGCTGAGGACCCCAGTCACGGTCGGCAAACATCATTACCCCTTCAGCGCCGTAGTAGCTGGCGATCCCGCAGGCGCAAAGGTCAACGCGGCCCTGCTTAAGCGGCGTCATCCGTGAAACATCGTTGTCCCCCGGCAGGATACGCACTGATGAATCGTATTTGTTCTGCAGCATATTGCCGATGGCGACGGCTTGGGCATAGCCGCTTGAGTTAGTGCCGTAGGCCGTCCAGGCCATGGTGCCGGGGAGTTCAATGTCACTGGCGTGGCTGACTGCTGCGCCGAGTAGCGATAAAGGTAAGGCGGCGATGAGTAGGCGGTGAGCAAATGGATGCATTGGGATGCTCCTTTATTGTGGTTGTGCTTAAGGTTTTAGTTACGTTTTGCTACATAGTGTTTTGCTATGCGGTACTTGGTTTTGCTAAGTGGTCGGCTGATAGTAGAGAAGCCGCTGGGTGGCTGTCAATGCTGTTGTCAGCAGCGGTGCCCGTTGGTATACAACAGGCATAAAAAAACCAGGCAAAAGCCTGGTTTTTCAGAGCAGTAGCGAGAGCAATGCAGTTAAGAAAATTCACGCCAAGCGGCGTAGGTGCTTAAAAACACCCGCCCGGTAAGCGCATCCAGAAAGTCACTCTTCTTAAGCTGATCCATTACCGGGCCTTTTACCTCGGATAAATGCAGTTTTACATCGGAGTCTTTTAAACGCGCATTGATAGCATCAAGGCTCTCTAGCGCAGAGGCATCGATCAGGTTGACCGCCGAACAGATCAGCACAACGTGCTCAAGCTCGGGTTGGCTCGCCACCAGGTTATAAACGGTGTCTTCCAAATAGCGCGCATTGGCAAAGTAGAGGCTCTCATCGATGCGCAAGAGGGCAACGGTATTGACCGTTTCGACATCGTGGCGGGTAGTGTTTCTAAAATGTTCGGTACCGGGCACACGACCTACCAAGGCGCTATGCGGACGGCTGGTACGGTACAAAAATAGCGCAATAGAAAGTGTCACACCGCTGATGATGCCGGCTTCAACGCCCTCGCACAGCGTGAGTAGAATCGTCACCGCCATGGCGGCAAAATCGCTGCGAGAGTAGCGCCAGGTTTGGCGCAGCATGGGAATGTCTACCAGCGTCAAAATCGAAACGGTGATTGTTGCGGCCAGGGTCGCGATGGGCAGATAGTAGAGCCAGCCGGTAAATGACAGGGTGACCAGCGCAATACCTAGTGCTGCAAAGGCACCGGCGGCAGGTGTTTGCGCCCCTGCATCGTAGTTAATAACGGTGCGGGACAACCCACCGGTTACCGGCATGCCGCTGGAAAACCCGGCGGCTAAATTGCTGGCGCCCAGGCCTATTAACTCCTGATTGGGGGAGATGCGCTGGCGCCGTTTGGCGGCCAACATCTGGCCCATGGAGACCGACTCCACAAAGCCGACCAGGCTAATCAGCAGCGCTGGGATTAGCAGTGCCCGCCATAGCGAGTAGTCTGCCCAAGGAAAGCTTAACGAGGGTAAACCACCGGGAATTTGCCCTACCACGGAGACGCCTTTATCGGCCAACTGCCAATGCCAGGTCACCAGGGTGGTAATCACGACCGCAAAGACTGGCCCCGCTTTGGCGATCAAGTCCGCCAGAGTGCGTGGCAGGCCCAGCGTGAGCAGGGCGGCTTTACCGTGGCGCCGCATGGCAATCAAAAACAGCAGGGTTCCACTGCCAATCAGTAGGGTGGGTAAGTTAAAGGTGGTTAAGTTTGGTACCAGGGTGATAAGACGTTCCACCAGGGTAAAGCCACTGCTCTCAACTCCCAGTAAGCTGCCAAGCTGGCTGGCCGCAATCAAAATACCCGACGCCGTTAAGAAGCCGGAGATAACCGGGTGGCTTAAAAAGTTGCTGAAAAAGCCCATTTTCAGCAGCCCCATCACGACCAGCATGCCACCGGAAAGCAGTGACAGGATCAGCGCTGCCTGTAAGTAGGTCTCCGTACCCGCGGCTGCTACTGAGGAGAGCGCGGCACCGGTCATCAGCGCGATGATTGCCACCGGCCCGACGGCGAGGGTTTTGCTGGTGCCAAACAGGGTATAGATCAGTTGAGGCAGGATGCTGGCGTAGAGACCCACCACCGCAGGTAACCCGGCTAGCAACGCATAGGCCAGCGATTGGGGAATGACCATCACGGTGACGATCAAACCCGCCAAAAGGTCGGCCCCCAATAGGCGTTTATGGTAGTGGGGGAGCCATGTCAGGATCGGCAAGTAGCGCTTTAGCATGGGGTCCGGGTGTTGTAGAAGTGGCAGAACCAAGAGAGTAAGGGATATTCCATTTTATTGCAGTGCTTATATTCATTTTCACTGCGGTAACCCAATGATGACCAAGCGCTTATAGGCTTTCTGTCTCCTTCAAAAGTGCTACTTCCTTCCCCCAAAGTGCTACTTCTTTCATAAGCGTTACACGCTAAGCTTAGTCGCAAAGGGGGTTAAGCCCCCAGAAGTAATATTTTCGATACTCAATAACATCAATAAAAGAGTACAGCTCATGCGCTTACTGCGATTGTGTGTTCCGGTGCTGTTTGTAGTGCTGTCGATAGGGCTTGCCATGCAAGGAGGGCTATGGCGGTATCTGGCGCTTGTGTTCGCCGCGCTAGGCGGTGGCGCTATGCTACTCAGCGTGCTGGAAGGCATCTACCGAGCCGACCAACGTCGCCTGGAGCTGCATCGGCTTGGCTTTAAGCCGCTGCGTGATTACCGTTCACTGCGCGCCATGGCCTACCGCTTAATGAACCGCGCTAGCAGCACCGCGATTGCTTCGGCAGAAGTGTCGCACTATGCCGACCTGATGGATCAGCGTCTCTCAAAGCAAGAAACCATGGCCCGTGAAGCTTCATCGAGCATGACGGCCATTAATGCAGCCATTATGCAGGTGAGTGCCAGCGCCAGCCAAGTGGCAGCGCTGGCAGAGAGCGCCCGGGAGGCCAGTCATCACAACCATGCCGAACTGGACGATATTATTCAGGACATGAGCGATGTTGCCGACCGCTCAAACCAAGCGCTGGAAATGCTGACCGCGCTGAACGATAAAATTGAGCGTGTACGTAACGTTACCTCCATGATTGAGGATATCGCCGAACAAACCCATCTGCTGTCGCTCAATGCGTCAATTGAAGCGGCCCGAGCGGGTGAACACGGGCGAGGGTTTGCAGTCGTCGCCGGTGAAGTGCGCAATCTGGCACTCAAGACCTCTACCGCAACGCAAAGTGTCGATGAGCTGGTTAAGGATATGCATCAGAGCGGCCAGTCGGTCGTCGCCACTATGGGCCAGTTAATGACCCGTATCAGCAAGCGCTCCAAGGGGCTGCAAGTGGTCGGCAACAGTCTGGGTACGATGACTCAAGAATTCGACCAAGTGCAGAGGGAAATTACCCGTGTTGCCGATGCGATGGAAAACACTCGCCAACATAGTCAAACCGTGGCGGACAGCCTGAGCCAGTTGGAAGATGATGTCGATGAAGGCAATCGTAATATGCATGATTTGGCCGAGCAGGCCCGAGCATTGATGGAGGCTGCCGAAGGGGTCGATGGTGAACTGGCTCAACAGCATTTGGAGGGTCGACACCAGCAGGTATTCCACGCTGCACGATTAACCGCCGATAAGTTGGGTAAGCTGCTGGAAAAAGCGATTGCCAGCGGGGAGCTTTCAGACACCCACCTGTTCCAGCCCCATTATGAACAGATTCCGGGTACCCAGCCGCCGCAATATAAAACCGGCTTTGATAGTTTCACTGATAGGTACCTGCCCGATTTGCAAGAGCCTTTGCTCACGCAGCTAAGCTTAAGCTATGCCATTGCCTGTGACCGTAAAGGCTATGTGCCGACCCATAACAAAGCGGTCAGTCTTGCACCAACCGGTAACTACGCGCACGATTTAAAGTTCTGCCGCAACAAGCGCATTTTCGATGACCCGACGGGCAGCCGCTGTGGAGCTCATGAAAAGCCGCTGCTGCTGCAAACCTACAAGCGCGATACCGGCGAAATCATGCACGACCTCTCTGTGCCGGTGTATGTGCAGGGTAAGCACTGGGGCGGATTCCGGGTTGGCTACCAACCTGAGCGTGATATAGCGACTCCCCCTGCGGTGCAGTCAGAGGCCGCCCCAGTACCACCGCTTGCACTAACCAGCCGTAGCGTAGCGCGGGCGTGATTGCCACGCCGACCAGGAGTAGAGCGCGAGCCCGATCCAAATAAGCACAAAAGTGGCCAACTGGATAATGCCCAGGGGCTCGCCGAACACGGTTAAGGCAATCAGAAACTGAATGCTGGGGTTGATGTACATCAAAAAGCCCAGGGTTGCCAAACGCAACCGGCGTGCCGCGCCGGCAAAGGCCATTAACGGCAGCGCGGTCAAAGCCCCACTGGCGATCAGCAGGCCAGTCGATGACGTATCTTGTAGAAAATGCGAGCTGCCGTTCCAGCTTAACCATGTCAAGGCGATCAGGGCGAGGGGAAATAGCAACAGGGTTTCTACAAACAGTCCTGATAAGCCGTCCAGCGGCACCTGCTTACGAAACAGGCCATAACTGCCGAAGCTTAACGCCAGAATCAGGCTAATCCAAGGCAGTTCACCCAGCATCACAAACTGGATGGCAATGGCCACGCTGGCCAGCCCCAAGGCGACCAACTGCAACTTTGCCATCACTTCCCGCAGTACCAGCATGCCCAGGGCGACATTCACTAGCGGCGTTAAGAAGTAGCCCAAACTTGCCTGCAGTACCTGCTTAGACTCCACTGCATAAATATAGATACCCCAGTTAAACGCAATCAATAGCGCACAGGCCAACACCCGACCAAGCCGCTTGGGTTCCCCCAATGCGGTGACAACGGGCGGCCAGCGGCGCAGAAGGGTAATCAAGCCGACCAGAAATAGACACGCCCAAATGATACGGTGAATCAATATTTCAAAGGCGGGAATGCCGTCAAACAGGGCAAAAAATAGCGGAAAGCAGCCCCACATGGTGTAGGCGGTTAGCCCATACATAACGCCTTTGACGGCATCTGGATCGCGTGTTGGAGTAGGAAGCATAGCAGCCTCATTATTTAAAGATGCTAATCTAGCATAAACGTTGTCTTGAGACTGACGAATTGGAGGTGTTAAGTGAGTCAACTTAGGAACACGCTAGTGCAGTGTGATCTGCGCTGGGAAGATCCCCAGGCCAACCACGCTCATCTTGAGAAGTTGCTGGGCGAGCTGGATAGCCGCGACACGGATCTTATTGTATTGCCTGAGATGTTTGCCACTGGCTTTACCATGAATTCCCGCGAAATGGCCCAGCCGATGGCGGAAAGTCAAAGCGTTGCCTGGCTACAGGCCCAGGCGAAGGCGCGCAACTGCGTGATGACCGGCAGCGTGGCGATCGAAGAGGACGGTGAGTTTTATAACCGCTTGATTTGGGCAACGCCGGAGGGGGTGTTAACCCACTACGATAAGCGTCACCTATTCCGTATGGCCGGTGAGCATGAGCGCTACGGTATGGGCAGTGAGCGTAAAGTGGTAGAGCTCAATGGCTTTAAGCTGCTGCTGAGCGTTTGCTACGACCTGCGTTTTCCGGTGTGGATGCGTCAGCAACCAGCAGAAGGGGAGCATTTCGAGTATGATGCGCTGCTGTGTATCGCCAACTGGCCAGCACCGCGTCGTCATCCATGGCGTACGCTGCTACAAGCCCGTGCGGTAGAGAACTTAAGCTATGTGATTGGCGTTAATCGCGTTGGAGAAGATGCCAAAGGGCTTGCCTACAGCGGCGACTCCCTGTTGGTCGACTTCAAAGGTGAAGCGTTAATTGATAAACCTGCCCATACCCCGTTTATAGAGACGGTCACGCTGGATAAAACTGCCCTTGATGCTTTTCGTGAAAAATTTCCTGCCTGGCAAGATGCCGACCATTTTCAACTGCTGCCAGGAGTGGGTTAATGATGCGCCTTGATCGCTTTTTGAGTGAAACCACGCCATTAACCCGTAGTCTGGCTAAGCGGGCACTCAAAAATGGCGAAGTGACCCTAAACGGTGAGCCGATCAAACAGTCGGCAACCCAAATCGATACCGATAACGATGTAGTGGTACTCAACGGCGAGCGGTTGGCGCTGGTAGGGTTGCGCTACATTATGCTGCACAAGCCCGTTGACGTTGAATGCAACGCCCGTCGCGGGCTCTATCAAAGAGCAATCGACCTGGTTGATCTACCCAAAGCTGATCGATTACAGCCGGTAGGGCGGTTAGATGTGGATACCACGGGACTGCTGCTATTAACCGATGATGGCCAGTGGTCGCACCGTGTCACATCACCGCGCCATCGCTGCGCCAAGGTGTATATCGCTGAGCTAGCGGAACCGATGGAAGGTGCGACGGCGGAGTGGGCGATTGGTCAAGTCGCCGATGGCCTGATGCTGGATGGAGAGGAGACCCCGACACAGCCCGCAACACTCAGGCTGCTTTCGCCCACCCAGGCAGAACTCACCATTACCGAAGGGCGCTATCACCAAGTGAAGCGTATGTTTGCCGCCTTGGGCAATCACGTGAACTCACTGCACCGCAGCTCTATCGGTGACTTAGCTCTGGATGCCAACCTGGCGCCCGGCGAGTGGCGCGAATTAACCGCCGAGGAAATCGCGCTTTTCTGAGCAGCCCTTGTTTAAGGTTTCCATTAGCCGCTTCCCAAAAGGGTAAGCGGCTTTATTTTATCTGTAGTTTTATACCGTTATCTTTGATTCTGCAGCCAGCAATGGCCAGTATCGTGGCTTGATAAAGTTAGTCAATCAGAGCTAGTGGGTCAGGTGTGCAGCGGCAATCAACGCTTGAGTGTAAGCGTGCTGTGGCGCTGACAGCACCTCTAGGCAGGGGCCTTGTTCGACCACTTCGCCATCCTTGAGCACCATAATACGGTGTGCCATGGCACGCACAACGGCTAAGTCATGGCTTATGAATAAATAACTTAGCTGACGGCGTGCCTGCAAATCGCGCAACAGGGCGACTAGCTGCTTCTGCACGGTACGGTCTAACGCCGAGGTTGGCTCATCCAGCACCAATAGTTCCGGTTCTAAGATAATCGCTCTTGCCACGGCAATGCGCTGGCGCTGACCGCCGGAGAACTCGTGGGGGTAGCGCGCGGCACAGCTCTCGGGCAAACCTACCTCGTGCAGCGTTTGATTAACCCGCTGGGTGACTTCTTCAGTGGTGAGATGGGGGTAGTGAAAGCGCAGCCCCTCGCTGACGATATCAAACACTGGCATACGCGGTGAAAGCGCGCCATAGGGGTCTTGAAACACCATTTGCAGGCGATGGCGGTGGCGGCGTAACGCATCGCCGGTTAGGGCGCTTAGTTTATCCTTGCCAAGGGTAACATCGCCTTGGCTAGTGACCAGCCGCATGACCGCTGACGCCAGCGTGGTTTTACCTGAGCCGGATTCACCGACAATGCCCAGGGTTTCCCCTGGCGCGATTTGAAAATCTATTGGATGCACCGCCACAAAAGCAGGGGGCTGGCGCTTAAATAAGCCGGTCTTAGGGCGCCTAAAGCTCACGCTTAATTGACGAGCGGTCAGTAGCGGCGCTGTATGCTCTATAGCTTGGGGCCTACCTTCCGGCTCAGCGGCCAGTAGCGCTTTAGTGTAATCGCTTTGAGGGTGCTGAAAGACCTGCTCCACCGGGCCGATTTCCTGAATGCGCCCCTGGTACATCACGCAAATGCGATCGGCATGGCGGCGCACCAGGTTTAAGTCGTGGCTGATAAACAGCATGCCCATGCCATGATGATCGCGTAGTTCACGCAGCAGGGCGAGAATCTCCTGCTGTACCGTGACGTCCAGCGCGGTGGTGGGCTCATCGGCAATCAGCAGTGAGGGATTGTTGGCAATCGCCATGGCAATCATCACCCGCTGGCGCTGCCCACCCGAGAGCTGGTGGGGCCAGGCATCCAACAATTCGTCCGGGCGCGGTAGTTTCACTTGTTCCAACAGTTCTTTGCAGCGTTCCCGGGCCGCCTGGCCCCGCAGTCCTTGATGCAGCCGCAAGGCCTCACCAATCTGCTTGCCCACCCGATGCAGGGGGTTGAGCGAGGTCATCGGCTCCTGGAAGATAAAACCGACGCGATTGCCACGCACCGTGTTCCACTCAGTTTCCGTTAAAGTGGCCAGATTGGTATCACCTAGCCAGCGTTCGCCTTGAACGCTGGCATTACTGGGCAGCAAATTCACCATGCCCAGCGCCGATACCGATTTACCCGAGCCGGACTCACCGACAATGGCCAGGGTTTCACCTGCATGGAGGGTGAGTGAGAGTGAGTGAACCACCGGGGTGCTATCAAAAGTGACATCAAGGTGTTCAATGCGCAGCAGGGGATTAGGCATGCTGAGTCTCCTGAGCTGGGCCTGCTTGGCGCTGTTGTACGTGGCGGGGATCAAAGGCGTCGCGCAAGCCCTCGCCGATAAATACCAGCAGTGACAGCATGATCGCCAAGGTCATAAACGCCGTGATGCCCAGCCAAGGGGCGTGTAGATTATTTTTGCCTTGGGCAGCAAGCTCACCCAGCGAGGGAGCACCCGGCGGCAGGCCGAAGCCGAGAAAATCCAGAGCGGTCAAGGTGCCAATGGCGCCGGTAAACAGAAACGGAATAAACGTCAGCGTGGCGACCATGGCATTGGGTAGCACGTGACGCCACATGATTAAACGTGACGGCAAGCCCATGGCTTTGGCCGCGCGCACATACTCCAAATTGCGTGCACGCAGGAACTCGGCACGCACGATATCGACCAGGCCCAGCCACGAAAAGAGCAGCATAATCCCCAGCAGCCACCAAAATCCCGGCTGAACAAAGCTGGCTAAAATAATCAGCAGGAATAGCACCGGTAAGCCGGACCAAATTTCAGTGAATCGCTGACCGATCAAATCAATTTTGCCGCCAAAGTAGCCCTGCACACCGCCCACTACCACACCGACGACTAGTGATCCTGCGGTGAGTGCCAGTGCAAAGGCTACCGAGAGTCGAAAGCCATAAATCACCCGTGCGCTCACATCCCGCCCTTGGTCATCGGTGCCCAGCCAGTGGCGGCTATCCGGCGGGGCCGGAGAAGGGCGGGTCATATTCATGTCCAGGGTCTGATATGAAAACGGAATAATGGGCCATAGCGCCCAGCCATGATCATCAATTTGTTGCTGAACAAAGGGATCCAGATAGTCCGTTCGGGTCGGTAGAAAGCCGTCAAACTCGGTTTCTGGGTAGTCCACCAGCATGGGAAAGTACCACTGGCCGTCGTACTGCATGATGATCGGTTTGTCGTTGGCAATTAGCTCGGCAAACAGGCTAAGAATAAACAGCGTGGCAAATAACCAAAGTGACACCCGGGCACGGCGATTGGCTTTAAAAGCGGACAGTCGACGGCGAGTGATAGGCGATAACCGTGATGATAAAGAGGCCATTATCACGACTCCCGAGTCGAAAAATCGATACGCGGGTCTACCCACACGTAGGTCAAATCGGAAATCAGCTTGAGGATTAAGCCGATCACGGTATACAGGAATAGGGTGCCGAAAATCACCGGGTAATCCCGCTGCATGACCGCTTCGAAACCGAGCAGGCCCAGCCCATCCAGGGAGAAGATCACTTCGATAAGCAGCGCGCCGGTGAAGAAAATACCGATCATGGCGGCGGGTAGGCCCGCGATAATAATCAGCATGGCATTGCGAAACACATGGCCGTAAAGCACGCGCCGCTCGTCGGCCCCCTTGGCGCGGGCGGTAATTACATACTGCTTGTGAATCTCATCGAGAAAGCTGTTTTTGGTTAGCATCGTCAGCGTGGCAAAGCTGCCAATCGAGGCGGCGATAACCGGCAGTGTGATATGCCAGAAGTAGTCTTTGACCTTGCCCCAGGCTGAAAGCTGGTCGAAGTCGGGTGAGGTCAAACCGCGTAAAGGGAATAAGTCCCAGTAGGTGCCCCCGGCAAACAGGACAATGAGCAGGATGGCAAACAGGAAGCCCGGAATGGCATAGCCGACAATCACTAACCCCGACGACCAGACGTCAAACCGGGAGCCGTGGCGTAGCGCTTTTTTAATGCCTAACGGGATAGAGATTAAATAGACCAGCAGTGTCGTCCAGAGCCCCAGTGATATGGAAACCGGCAGCCGCTCGATCATCAGCTCTGTGACCGGGCGGTCGCGGAAGAAACTGGTGCCAAAATCGAGGGTGAGGTAATCCGCCATCATGCCGATAAAGCGTTCGTGGGCGGGTTTGTCAAAACCAAACTGCTGCTCCAGCTGCTCGATAAAGCGTGGGTCAATACCTCGGGCTCCCCGGGAGTCATCGCTGACCTGGACATCGGCGCCCCCCATATCCAAGCGAGTGCTGGCCATGGCGTCGGCGCCTTCAAAACGCGCCAGCATCTGATCAATTGGCCCACCCGGCGCCGCCTGAACAATAATAAAATTGAGTAGCATGATCCCGAAAAGGGTCGGAATCATTAGCAGCAGTCGGCGTAGGGTATAACGGGCCACAGAGCACTCCGAGGTTTATGACGATGAAACCGTTGAGGACAAGCCGTTGCATTTAAGAAGTTGTAATCGGGCCAAAGTTAACGGCCGCGCTGGCGGCGCTGCAGTTCTGCTTCACGGTCAGTGTCTACCCACCACGCATCCAGATCCATGGCGTATTTGGGGAAGGGTTCGGGGTAACCAAACTTATCCCAAATGGCGATACGGGTCTCCCCAGAGTGGTAGTGGGGAATCACATAGAACCCCCAGCGCAGCACCCGATCCAACGCGCGCGTGGCGGTCTCCAACTCTTCACGGCCCTCAGCACTAATGATCTCCTCCACCAGTGCATCGACCGCCGGATGTGCCAGCGCCATCCGGTTACGGCTTTGCGGTGCTTCGGCGGCGGCACTGGTCCAGAAGTCGCGCTGCTCATTGCCCGGATTGTTCGACTGCGGGAAATGGCTGATCACTATGTCATAGTCGTAATTGCGCTGCCGGTTTAAATATTGATTAATATCAACGATACGCAGCGATGTCTGCACCCCCAAGCGGGCCATGTTGCGAAGCATGGGTTGAACGACCCGTTCAAGGCCTGAGTCATAGAGCAATACTTCGAGGCTTAACGGCCGTCCAGTCTCCTGATTGACTAGCACGCCGTCCTCTACGCGATAACCTGCCTCACGTAGCAGGTCGAGCGCTTTGCGCAGCCTCTCGCGCAAATCAGTGGGCTGCTCAATGGGCAGCGGCTCGGTAAAGAGACGGTCAGAGCCGTGAGAGGCTATTAACGCTTCGTGAAAAGGCTCCAATAGTGCCAGTTCTTCTTCAGAGGGTAAGCCGGTGGCTTCCATTTCAGAGTTTTGGAAAAAACTCTTGGTGCGCTGGTAAGTGCCGTAAAAAATATTGGTGTTGAGCCACGGAAAATCAAAGGTCAGGCTCAGTGCTTCCCGCACCCTCGGATCCTGAAATTTCTCTTTACGCAGGTTGAAGACAAACGCCTGCATCATGGAGGGGTTAACATCAGGCACTGTTAGCCGCTTAACCAAGCCCTCTTCATAGGCTGGAAAATTATAGCCAATCGCCCAGGTGGCGGCGCGTGCATCGGTACGGAAGTCCGTCAGTCCCGCTTTAAAAGCTTCCCAGGCAATATCGCGGTCACGGTAGTAGTCGTAAATGATGCGATCAATATTGTATCGGCCAACGTTGACCGGCAAATCTTTACCCCAATAATCTTCATCGCGCTGATAAACAATTCGCCTACCTGGGTCTACTTCGCTAATGCGATAGGGCCCGGAGCCTGGGTGTGCCGCAAGGGTGGGGGAGGTGAATTCGCGGGGCTCCCAGTAGTGGCGGGGGAGTATGGGTAACTGGGCGACGATTAACGGCAGCTCTCGGGATTGAGTGTCGTTGAAGGTGAACCGTACCTGATGCTCATTGAGGGCGATGGCTTCTTCCACTCCCGCGTAGTAACTGGTGTAAAACGGATTTCCCTCTTCGCGGAGCAGGTTAAGCGAGAACACTACATCGTAGGCCGTGACAGGTTCCCCGTCTTGAAAACGCGCTTCAGGGCGCAGGTCGAACTCAATCCACTCCCTGTCAGGGTCAAGGCGCACGCCTTCGGCCAGCAAGCCGTAGAGGCTAAAGGGCTCATTGGGGTTGCTGGCCATAAGGGTGTCATAAATTTGTGAAATGCCGGTAACTGGCGTGCCGCGAATAATAAACGGATTGGTCGAGTCAAAGCTGCTCCCCACGGCGGTATGGGTAATGGTGCCGCCTTTGGGGGCCTGTGGGTTTACGTGAGGGAAGTAGGGGAAGTCAGCTGGCAGCTCGGGGCTATCGTAAAGCGATAACCCATGAACTGTTTCAATAGGAACCACGTTGTTTGCGTCGGTGTTCAAATCACCCACCACATTAGTGTTGGTGGCGGTGATAGACGTCGACTCTGACGCTATTGTTTCGGCGTCTGAAGCCAGTATTGAAACGTTGGACAGCAGGCCACTGATGAGTAGAAGCGTTTTCGCAAAAAACAAACCACGCGGCATTTGAGACATCCCATGTGAACAAAGCCAACTAGTTAACCCGGTTTAACGCCCTGAAAGTGTCAGCAGTTGGCCTGGTTGCAGAGTGCTGGGGCGGTCAATCGCATTCCAGCGTATAAGGTCTTGCTGGTCAATATTATACCGGGCCGCAATCGCAGAGAGACTGTCACCTCTTTCAACGCGGTGGGTATTGCCACGGCTGTTTTGCGCAAGCGCTTGGTTGCTGTCTTGTGTTTGACTGCCGCCTTGAGAAAGCTGCGCTAGCATCTGGGTATCCACTTCTTCAGGTACCAGCAGTGTCTGAGCACTACGGGGGTCAATGCTGCCATTGAGCAAGCCAGGGTTTAATTCGGCTAACGCGGTTTGGCTGACACCCAGCAGTTGAGAGGCTTCTGAGAGCGTCACTGCTTGGGCCAACTTAACTTTAGCGAAGGCCGGATCAACATGTATTTCCGGCAAGCTGACACCGTACTGCTCAGGGTCGTTAATGATGGTCGCGATGGCTTTCAGTTTGGGCACATACTGCATGGTTTCATAGGGCAGCGAGAGATCCCAGTAATCACCGTTTAGGCCTTGGCTTTGGGCCTGGCGTCGAGCGCGGTTAACGGTGCCTGCGCCGGCGTTATAAGCCGCTAATGAAAGCATCAGATCGCCTTCATACCACTGATCGGCCTGCATTTCCAAGTAGTCCAGCGCCGCTTCGGTGGAGGTTAAAACGTCTAACCGGCCATCGTAGTTTCCGTTGCGTACCAAACCCAATGCATCACCAGTGCCGGGCATAAATTGCCATAGCCCAGCAGCGCCGCGATGACTTCGCGCGCCTGGGTCAAAGGAGCTCTCGACGAAGGGTATTAACGCGACTTCACCAGGCAGGCCACGCTCGCTAACTTGCTGGGTAATCCAGGCAAGCCAGGGAGAGGCGCGTTCGGTGATAGTAGCAATGTTTTCGGGGCTGGAACGGTAGTGCTCAATCCATTCGTCTACCCGTGCTTGGGCCTCGTCTGGCAGTGACTTCTCTTGCCACTGAAAGCTTTTACGCAGCGTTGTCCAAGCGTCCTGAGGTTCCAGCTCCAGCGCCTCCCAAAAATGGATTCGGAACGGCGTGGGGCGTGGTTTTGTAGCGTCTACTGATTTACTGGTTGATGCCGTAGATCCTTCATAGGCTGTCGCAGAGGCTTGTGAGCTTGCCGCAGCGGCTAACATTAGGCCCATTATTACGGTACTGCCAGCGCTCAGCATCAAGCGCTGGCGAATCGTTCGATAGGTCATAGTTGCATTCGTTTGGTTTCGATAGCGTTCTTAAAAACGGTTCTTCCACTCGCGTAGAGTGGTGAACGTAGCGAGATCATCATTATTAACACCCTGGGTGCCTGCCGCTTGGCGCACGCTATCAGTGCCCACACGGAGGTAGGGATTAATTTTCAGCTCGCGTCCTATCGTGCTGGGTAAGGTGGGGCGATCCAATGCCCGCGCCTTTTCACACTCCTGCAAGGCGTGTTTGACGTCTTCGTTTTCAGGATCCGCAGCACGGGCAAACGTTAGGTTTGCCTGAGTGTACTCATGGGCTGCAAAGACCAGTGTATCTTCAGGGAGTTCCGCAAATTTTTTCAGCGCGGTGTACATTTGCTCTGGGGTACCCTCGAATAAACGACCGCAACCCGCGCAAAAAAGGGTATCACCGCAGAACAGTAGTGCAGGGATACCCGCTGTGAAGTAGCTGATATGATCCAGCGTATGGCCGGGGGTCGCCATGACGTCAAACAAGCGACCCATAATGCGGACTTCGTCGCCATCACCCACGGTTTCATCGATGCCTTCAATCTTGGGATTGTCGGGGCCGATAACGTGCGGAGAGTAGCGTTTAATTAATTCTGCTAAACCACCGGTATGATCATGATGATGGTGAGTAATCAGAATGCAGCTTAGGGTGAGCGACTCACGCTCAAGAAACTCGATCACCGGGGCAGCTTCACCGGGATCCACCACACAAACGCTTTGACTGGTATCTTGTCTTAATAGCCAAATATAGTTGTCGCTAAGGGCGGGGATCGGTGTCACGCTCATCATCGGCGAGATCCTTTAAGTTACGAAAAAACACATCAAACATTGCGCTTATTAGCGCTAAATCGGTGCGTAAAAGGCGTTAAAAAGCCGTTACTGTGGAGGGAAGCGCTGTTCATGTCAAATTCGACGATGGCCACGACACTGGCTAAGCGCTTACAAAGTAGCCAGCCTTATTGGCAAACAGAGGCGGGGCGTTCGCTGTGGGAAACACAGCGTGCCTGCTTAGGGCCCGTTGTGGAATCGCGTGTGGGCGGCCACAGCTTGGAAATGAGCATGGGGCCGGCACTGATGACCATGTCGGCCATTGCGCACCCCATACGCTGGTTGCCTACGCGTCAGTTAGCCGAAAACGATAGCACCTTGGTATGCCCACCGGATCAGCTTGCGCTGCCGGATCGCTGTTTAGATGTGATGGTCATCCACCACTGGCTTGAGCACTTAACCGATGCCCACTTTACGCTTCAGGAGGCTGCGCGTGTCACTGCTGACAACGGCATTATGGTGCTGTTTGGTTTTAACCCTGTCGGTGTGAGTGGTCTTACCCGGCAGTTGCGAAAGCGCCAACAGACGTTTCCCTTGAGCGGTACCTGGCGCTCGGCTAGCCGCCTGCGGGACTGGTTGGCGTTTGTCGACTTTGAGGTGGAGCGGGTAGACTATTGCTGTTTCAGGGGGCGGATGAACGCCAAGTGCGGTGAGTATTGGGAGTCGTTAGGGCGGCGGCATAACCTGCCGCTGGGCGAAAGTTATATGATTCAAGCACGCCGACAGCAGCGCCAAGCGCCAGTGCAGCGTTTGAAATTTGGTTTGAAGGCGCCAGTGTCCCCGGCGTCGTTGGGTGTTACCCGCTCAGGCTCATCCGCCCACTATCAAACGCCTCCCGCTAGAACATCGCAAGCCAAAACACGGCAAACGGATAGGCACACAGCTGATTCAAATAAAGCTGATCCACAGAAGCCTGTTTTACATAAATCTGTTCTACATAGACCGGGGGATCAGGAGATTGACTAAAGAGGCGGCGGGAGATCTACCTCGGGTAACGGTGTATACCGATGGGGCTTGTAGGGGTAACCCAGGGCCCGGCGGATGGGGTGTTGTACTGGCGAGTGGCGAGCATGAGAAAACCTTGAAAGGCTATGAAGCAGATACCACTAATAATCGCATGGAGTTAATGGCTGCGATTATGGCGCTACGCACCCTCAATACCCCTTGTGAAGTGGCGCTTTGGACTGACTCCCAATATGTACGCCAGGGGATTACCCAGTGGATTCATAACTGGATCAAGCGCGGCTGGAAAACCGCTGCCAAGCAGCCGGTCAAAAATGCCGAACTGTGGAAGACCCTGCACGAAGAGACCCAGCGCCACCAAGTCGAGTGGCACTGGGTAAAAGGGCATAGCGGCCACCCTGGCAACGAGCGCGCCGATGCGCTGGCCAATGAAGCGATTGATGAGCACCAAAAGAGGAGAGCATGATGCGTCAGGTGATCTTGGATACTGAAACCACGGGTATTGACCCCAAAGATGGCCATCGCCTAGTCGAAATTGGTGCTATTGAGATGGTCAATCGACGCTTCACTGGTCGCACTTATCACCAATACATCAATCCTGAGCGGCATATCGATGCTGAAGTAGTCGCCGTTCACGGGATTGATGATGCCAGAGTCGCTAACGAGCCGGTATTCGCGGCAATTGCCGATGAGTTTTGGGCATTTATCGAAGGCGCGGAGCTGGTGATTCATAACGCCCCCTTCGATGTGGGCTTTATTGACCACGAGCTGGGCATGTTGAATCGGCAGCGTAAATCCCCTGTGTTGGGGCCGGTAAGCGATCATTGCGGCGTATTAGATACGCTGACCATGGCGCGGAAGATGCACCCCGGTCAGCGCAACAGTCTTGATGCATTGTGCAAACGCTACGATATCGACAATGGCCACCGGGTACTGCACGGCGCACTGTTAGACTCTGAAATCCTCGCCGAAGTCTACCTGGCGATGACCGGTGGGCAGACCGCGCTGACCTTGGACGCGGCCTCCGCAGCAGAACAGGAACAGGCGGATACCTCCAATGAGGGGATGTCGATTCAGCGGCTTTCTTTAACGCCGGGCCAGTTGCGCGTGGTGCGGCCAACAGACGAAGAGCGAGCGGCCCATCAGGCCAAGTGCGAGGCGCATCAATTGAACTGGTTTGAGGAGGGTGCGGCCAGCGATGCTTAGGCGAGAAATCCCCCATCACGAACAAGCTGGTCGGGTTATTCGGCTGTCGCGTAGCCTATTGGCGCCCGCACCGTTAAACGGTAGTGAAGAGTTGACCCCGCTGCAGCCCTATCAACCCTGGACAGAGCAGATGCAGCCGCTGTGTTACTGGGATGATGAACCGGTGGCGCTGCTTGTGGAATCCCAAGCTGGAAACGATTGGATTGATGGTCGTCAATGGATGAGCGAGCTTTCAACCGTTTGGTTTAGCCTGCTTTCCACGGCGCTGCAGGTAGGTGCTTGGTTAGAGAATCACCGTTTCTGCGGCCGCTGTGGTGCACCGGCCACCAAGCTAACTGCGGAATTTGCTATGCACTGCCACGCCTGTGGGCACCGCAACTATCCGCGTATCTCACCGTGTATTATCACGCTGGTGACCAGCGGGGAGGCGATGCTGCTTGCCCGCAGTCCGCGCTTTCCACCCGGGCGCTACTCCACCTTGGCGGGTTTTATCGAGCCTGGGGAGTCAGCGGAAGAGGCGGTGCATCGTGAAGTGTTTGAGGAAGTGGGCGTGCATATCGATCAACTGCGTTATCACCAAAGTCAGGCGTGGCCATTCCCGCACTCGTTGATGTTTGGTTACTTCGCCGAAGCCACCACCCGGCGCATTCGCATCGATGGGGTGGAAATTAGCGATGCGGCGTGGTTTTCACCTCGTCAGTTGCCCTCTCTGCCGCCGCCTTACTCGATATCCCGCGAACTAATCGAAACCCATTTGGCACGCTGGCGCGAAGAGTAAGCGGCGCCGCGTGCCGATATGACGATTACTCGCTAGGGAATAAGCTAGTCAGCTTAGTGGCCAGCATGACATTACCAGTCGCTTTTAGCTTACCGGTCATAAAGGCCGTCATACCATTGATCTCACCGCTCATAATGCCTTTTAGCGTGTCAGTGGTTAGGCTTAAGCTGACAGAAGGATCGTCGTGCTCACCTTCTTGTACGTCCAGCGTGCCATCTTGGATATTTAAGTAGTAGCTGCCCGCATCGGTAAAGTGAAACTGGAAAACTTCATCCATGCCCTTTGCCGCTTCCGGATTAAAACGCGCTTTTAACTTCTCAAGGGTGTTGTTTGACATAACATATCTCTCGGTTAAGTAGATCAGGCTAAGGCTAGCGACCAGAGCCAAAAGAAACAATCGTAAAGGCAAGCGAGGTTATTTCATACGGGCGTTCCAATCAAGCGCGCTAGTCACTATCAGCATACGCATATACAACGCACGAGCTATAAAGGAATTAATCCTCTAATGGAGAACGTCAATGAGTGAATGGGTAGCAGAGATAGGCACCTTTGTTGTGCAAACCACCATCGTGATGGCGCTGATAGGCTTTGGCCTGCTGCTGATTGCACGAACCAAGCAGGACAAAGAGAGCGAGCTGAAACTCACGATCGAGCCACTTAACGATCAACGACGCCGCCGTGTCCGGCGTTTGCGGCTGGCTGCCACGCTCCCTGGTGCGCGCAAAAAGCTGCTGAAACTATTTCGCAGTGAAGATAAAAAGCGTCACAAGGAGCACAAAACGGAGCAAGACGGCGCCTCAGCGCCAAGGGTTTGGGTGCTCGACTTCCATGGCGATCTGAAAGCCTCGCAAACCGAGCATTTTGCTCAAGAGGTATCGGCCATCATCGGTGTCGCCGCTAAGGAAGACGAGGTAGTGGTGCGTCTTGAGTCCGCGGGTGGCCTTGTGCATGCCTATGGGTTGGCAGCGGCGCAGTTAGACCGGCTGCGTACGGCGGGGTTAAACACAACCGTCTGTATCGACAAGGTGGCGGCAAGCGGTGGTTACCTGATGGCCTGTACTGCACAGCACATCAAGGCCGCGCCTTTCGCAGTGATTGGTTCCATCGGCGTGGTGGCACAAGTTCCCAATATTCATCGCCTGCTTAAGCGCCATGATGTTGACGTCGAACTGCTTACCGCCGGTAAATACAAACGTACCTTAACCGTGCTGGGTGAAAATACCGAAGAGGGTAAAGCGAAGTTCTTGGAGGATTTAGAGAATACGCACCGCTTGTTTAAAGGCTATGTGGCAGAACGGCGTCCCAGCATGGATATTGACACCCTCGCCACAGGCGAGATTTGGTACGGTAGCGAGGCGCTATCTTTACAACTTGTCGACAGCGTAGGGACTAGCGAAGCCTATCTGGTAGAACGTATGACCGAGGCGCAAGTATTCACAGTGAAGCTAGAAGCCCCTAAAACCGTCAGTCGTAAACTGGGGTTGGCCATTTCAGAAGGTGTTGAAAAAGCAGCGCTGAAAGCGCTTGGTCTAATCGACGCCGCTGGGTGGCAGCGGCGCTGAGATTAAACCCTGAAGCGTTATGCAGCGTAATGGTGTGCCAAGGTGTCAATCACGGCCTTGGCGCTTTCGCTGCTTAACGAATAATAGATGGTTTGTGACTCCCGTCGGGTATCGACGAGCTCATCACGCCGCAAAATAGCCAGATGTTGCGAAAGTGCCGACTGACTTAACGCAAGCTGTTGATTAATTTGCGTCACTGACAGCTCTTTCTCGGCAAGAAGGCAGAGGATTTGCAGCCGTTTTTCATTGGCCAACGCTTTTAGCAGGTTGGTTCCCGCCTCAATAGCGCGACAGTTATGTTCAAGCAGGCGTGTAGCGGCGCTTGTAGAAGCAGACATAATGATCTCCTTGCCTACACTGTTACATCAGCGTTTTATAAGCATTGTTTTAAAGGCGTCGTTTTAAAGGCATTGCTGTACGTTGTCGAGGCATCGTCGCGTCGCGAGGACCATGTTGTTTAATGATCAGTAATTTAGCGAGTTTTGTCCAAACTTCTGTTTAACGGTTAATCAATGGTAGTCATTCGACATCTTGTCGACAATGTTGGTACCTGTCTACCGCTTTGGTCGCTATTTAGCCCATAGTATGAGGGCGAAATATCGGTTTCCTTTATAAAGTGTCAACAATTCTCCTTGATCGTTACTACAAAAAAGATAGGGATACCATGAACCGCTACCAACACACCTTCCAACGCTCCATCGAACACCCTGAATCGTTCTGGGCCGAGCAGGCCAAACGTATTCCCTGGTATACGCCGCCCAAAACCATTCTCAGCTACGATGAGCAGAGCCCTGGGAAAGAGCATGCTCGTTGGTTCAGCGACGGTGAAATGAATCTTAGCTACGCTGCACTGGATTATCATGTCGAAAATGGGCGCGGTGATCAGGCGGCGATTTTCTGGGATTCGCCTGCCGCACAAGCCAAACTCACCCTTAGCTACCGCGAAATGCGCGATAAAGTGGCGTATTTTGCGGGGGCGCTAACGCAACTAGGCGTCACTAAGGGGGATCGTGTGGTGATTTATATGCCAATGATCCCCGAAGCGCTGGTGGCCATGTACGCCTGCGCGCGGCTTGGCGCTATTCACTCGGTGGTATTTGGTGGCTTCGCCCCCCATGAGCTGGCGGCGCGGATTGAAGACGCCGAGCCTAAAGTGGTGGTTGCCGCTTCCTGCGGTATCGAGCTGGGCAAGGTGTTGCCCTATAAGCCAATGGTAGACCAAGCCGTTGAATTAAGCGCCCATAAGCCGGATGCCTGCGTCGTTTATCAGCGTGAAGCGCACCGGGCTGAACTGGAGGAGGGCGATTACGACTGGGAAGAGTTGGTTGCGAAGGCGCCGTTTGCTGAATGTGTGCCGGTGAAGGGAACCGACCCGCTGTATATCCTCTATACCTCAGGCACCACCGGAAAACCCAAAGGTGTTATGCGCGATACGGGTGGCTACGCGGTAGCGCTGGCCTATTCGATGCAGGCGATCTACGCCATGGAGCCCGGTGAAGTGTTCTTTACCGCCTCGGATGTGGGCTGGGTCGTTGGGCATTCCTACATTGTTTACGCCCCCTTGCTACTTGGTTGCACCACGGTGGTATACGAAGGGAAGCCGGTAAAAACCCCCGATGCGGGCAGCTTCTGGCGCTTGATCGAGGAGTACCGGGTGAAGAGTTTCTTCACTGCGCCCACGGCCTTCCGTGCGATTAAGAAAGAGGATCCTGATGCTAAACTGTTACTGAACTACGATATCAGCAGCCTAAAGCACCTCTATGTGGCCGGAGAACGCCTCGATCCACCCACGTTTCACTGGCTGGATGACCTTTTGGACGTGCCGGTGATTGATCACTGGTGGCAAACTGAAACCGGCTGGCCCATCGCCGCCAACTTGCCCGGCATAGAGGCCGTGCCCACCAAAGCGGGATCCGCAACGTTCCCCGTTCCTGGCTTCAATGTGCAGGTGCTCAACCGTGATGGTGAACAGGCCAAACCCATGGAGCAGGGCAGTGTAGTGATCAAACAGCCCATGCCGCCAGGTTGTTTGACCGGCGTTTGGCGCGACGAGAAGCGTTTTCATAGCGCTTATATGGCGGCGTTCCCCGGTTATTATTTGACCGGCGATGGCGGTTATTTTGATGAGCAGGGTTATCTGTTCATTATGGGCCGTACCGATGACGTTATTAACGTGGCAGGGCACAGACTCTCGACCGGTGAAATGGAAGAGGTGGTTGGCGCCCATCCCGCGGTGGCCGAGTGCGCGGTGATTGGGATTCATGACGATCTTAAAGGGCAATTGCCGATTGGCCTGGTGATTCCTAAAGATGGTTTTAATGGCGATGAAGCGACACTGGAGGCCGAGCTCATTGCGCGGGTTCGCGAGCATATTGGCCCAATTGCCTGCTTCAAGCAGGTGTTAGTGGTCGACCGCTTACCCAAAACCCGTTCGGGTAAAATTCTGCGCAAGCTACTGCGCACGATTGCCGATGGCAAAGAGTTTGGTATTCCCTCCACCATTGATGACCCCACCAGCCTGACCGATGTTCACGCCGTCATGCGTGAACGCTCGGTAGGTGCCGCTGATAGAGCCACACCGCTGGATTGATGCGGCTACTTTTTATTAGCCAAGTGCGAGGGCATGCAGATTGCCAAGGGGTGGCGGCTTCCATCCCTTGGCTTTTAATATCATGTATAAGCCGTATAATGCGCTCCCCAGAACAGCGCCAGTTTTATCAACGTTGATTTGGCGATGCGCTTACTACCCCGAGGGTTCCCTAACCCCTCTTATCTATTAAAAAAAGGTCTACCCGCATGTTTGCATTGAGTGAGACTCAACACCGCCGTTGCCTAATGGTGATGGTGGCTTTCCATATCGGCATTATTGCCGCCAGTAACTATCTCGTTCAGCTGCCGTTTACGCTGTTTGGCTTTCATACCACCTGGGGCGCGTTTAGCTTCCCGTTTATTTTTCTAGCCACCGACCTAACGGTACGTCTGTTTGGCAAAGGGCCGGCGCGATCGATTATTCTGCGCGTTATGCTTCCCGCACTGCTGGTCTCCTATGTGGTATCCGTGGTATTTCCCCGCGGCAGCTTTGCCGGGATTGAGGCACTTTCGGAGTGGAACCTGTTTGTCGCCCGTATCGCCCTCGCCAGCTTCCTGGCCTATGTGATTGGCCAGTTGCTGGATGTACAAGTGTTTGACCGTTTGCGCCAGTGGGCATGGTGGGTAGCACCCGTTTGCTCAACGGTGTTGGGTAACCTGGCTGACACCTTTGCATTCTTCTCGGCGGCGTTCTATAACAGCCCAGACCCGTTTATGGCCGCCAATTGGATAGAAATCGCCGCCGTCGACTATGCCATTAAGCTCGCTATCAGCCTGCTGTTTTTCCTTCCGCTGTATGGCTTGCTGCTTGCCTGGCTAACGCGCCGCTTGGTGGTTTGGACAGGCCAGGTGGATGCCGAGCCCCGTACGGCGTAATCGCGTAAACACACAGAGTCCGCAAGGCTGAGGAGCTAGCATGACTGACGTTGCCACCGTTGATCTCCACTTTATCGATATGCCCGCCGACGAAGCCGCCGTAGATACACCTCCGCTGGTGGTGATTCATGGTTTGCTGGGGAGTGCCGATAATTGGCGTTCGCACTTAAAAGTGTGGCAGGGCAGCCGTCGGGTGATTGCGCTGGATCTGCGTAACCATGGCCGCTCACCCCATGCAGAGGGAATGCGTTACGCCACCATGGCGGATGACGTGATAGCGCTATTGGACAAGCTCTCGATCGAGCGCGCTCATGTGCTGGGCCACTCCATGGGTGGCAAAGTGGCGATCAGTTTGGCGCGCTTGGCGCCTGAGCGGGTGGCGTCGTTGATTGTGGCGGATATTGCCCCGGTGGCTTATGAGCACGGCCACGATGATGTGTTTGCCGCGCTCGATAATGTGCGGGAAGGCCAGCCCAAAAATCGTCGTGAAGCCGATAATCTGCTGGGCGAGCATGTTGAGTCACGACCCACACGGCTGTTTTTGGCCACTAATCTGGTGCGCAATGACGATAACGTGATGGCGCTTCGGGTAGGCTTAGATCAGATCAAGCGTGGTTATAGTGACATTATCGGCGTGCCCGATGGCGAGCAGCCTTTTGAAGGCCCGGCGCTGGTGCTACGCGGCGGCGATTCCCACTATGTGGCTGACGATATGATCCCCGCGCTGCGTGAAGTGTTGCCCCGCGCCCGTGTGGTAACGCTCAAAAATGCCGGTCACTGGCTACACGCCGACCAGCCGGAAGCCTTCCAGCAGGCAGTGACGGCGTTTCTAGACGCGCAGTAGATGCGTGTTCAAATACTTAAGAAGCGCTGTTTTATCACAGTGGCGTGACCGTTAAGCCGTGCTGCCCTGGGTAATGCAGGGAACGGTTCAAAATTCGGTAGCTATCCACATCAAAGCGTGCGGGCGCTGCTGTAGCGCCCGCTGACTGCCCCTCAATAGCAATGCTGCCCGGCCACGGCCAAACATTGACCTGAAGCTGGGTGAGCGCTTCCTGCGCCCCCTGGGTATGCGCTGCTATCGACTCCTGACCATTGCACGCGCCACACGGCACTTGCCCACCTGATTGGCAAAACAACGCCCCTTACCTTTTGCAAAAATTAAAGCTGTTTCGCTCATGGGCCGCCATGGTAGTGGATGGAGAGCTATTAATACTTGGCTATAAAGTGTGTGGATCTACTGCTAAACGCGATACGGGCAGCGTCTCGTCAGTAAGGCCCATTTTGTGTAGAAAGGTTTCAAAGTCAGCGTAACGGCGGCTATCTAACGCCGCGGGGCTCAGCGCCATGCGGCGCAGGATGTCCTCCCAGGCGTTGGCGTTAATGTCATTATCGAGCACAGGGTGCGCGCTAATCAGCAGCTCCCAGGCGGCGTCAGGGTTGTCGATAATCCAGTGGCTCGCTTGCTCAACGGCAAGCACAAACCGAGACCAGGTATCAGCGCGGCGCGCAAGCGTATCGCTATTGGCCAATACCACCAGGCCGTCATTACGGGGGATATCTAACTCATCGAAGCGAATGACGTGAGTGTTAATGCCTTCAGTCGCCAACTGCTGAGGAAGGTAGTGGTAAAAGCCATCGGCGACCGCGTCAATCTGCCCCTCCCGCATTGCTCGAATGGGGTCGAAGTGCAGGTTGATGGGCGGGGTGAAATCATCGGTTTGCTGTACCGAGCGGGGGAGTAAACGCGGAATGCTCAGGTCGCGGCCTTCTCCGGTAGTATAACCGTAGTGTAACCCTGCCAAGGTATTTTCGGTTTCCGCCTGCTCCTCGCCCGCCACAATGACTGCCGTCAGCGAGGTTTCGATCAGTGTCGCGATGCGGACGATTGGCGCGCCGTTATGAGCCTGCATATGAAGCAGCGGCTGGCGGGTCAGCGCCAAATCGACTTCACCTGCGGTTAGCAGCTTGATAGCGATGGAGGGGTCGGCCGGTGACTGAATCTCCACTTCAAGTCCTTGGGCAGCGTACAGCCCTCGCTCTTTAGCAATCACCAAGGCTGCGTGCTGCGGGCTCAAGTACCAATCCAGCATTAGCGTGATGTGTTTAACCGGCGGTGGTTCGAGCGGCGGTGCCGGGGTTTGCGCCGTGGTGGGCACTTCCTCGACGCTTTCGCTGTCAATGTTTCGCCAAAATGCTTCCGGCACCTCAACATCTGTATCTAGCGTCAGCGGGGCCGTTTCTGAAGGGCTTTCTTCGCGCTCTTCATTTGCGTAAATAACTGAATTAGAAAACAATAAGGTGACGATAAGACTCAACAGGATAGGGTGCCAACAGCGTAAGAGGCAACGCAACATAGTCAGTAACTCCAGGGGTTGTAACGGCGAAGTGTAGCCGCCTGGGAAAGCTTCTGACCAGCCCCTTGAGCATAAGGGGGCGCTGAGAAGAGACAGTAAATTCAACGGTTACATGCAATAATAGCGCTGTATTGATGTAGAGACGGAGAGTCATGGACACAATTTATACGTTCTTTTTGGTAGGCGGTTCTCTTATGGCCCTCAGCATTTTGGCCAGCCGCTTATCGTCGATGATGGGTGTGCCGCTGCTGCTGATCTTCCTTGGGCTAGGCATGCTAGCAGGTGAAGAGGGCGTACTGGGCGTAGTGTTTGACGATTACTCCATGGCCTTTGCCATCGGCCACCTCGCGCTGGCCATGATTTTGTTAGACGGTGGCTTACGTACTCGCCTCAAAACCTTCCGAGTGGGTTTTAAACCCGCGCTTTCCCTCGCGACCTTCGGCGTCTTTATCACCAGCGCCATTGTTGGCGTTATCGCGATGTGGATTTTTGACCTAACGATAGTACAGGGCTTGCTGGTTGGCGCCATCGTAGGTTCAACCGATGCCGCTGCGGTTTTCTCCATGCTCAGCGGTCGCGGCGTTAATCTCAACGAACGGGTAGGGGCGACGCTGGAGATCGAGTCGGGTACCAACGACCCGATGGCAATTTTCCTGACCCTGATGCTGGTTGAGCTGCTTGTTGGTGATATTGGCGGCCCCGTTGAAACCCTGCTGTTTTTCCTTTCTCAGTTTGGTATTGGTTTGATTGTCGGCCTAGGGGGCGGTTGGCTGAGTGCCAAGCTGCTTCGCTGGCTCGATTTAGCCCCAGGCCTTTATGCCATGCTGGCGCTGGCTCTGGGGTTCAGCGTATTCGGTTTAACCAGTGTGCTGGGCGGTAGCGGATTTTTGGCCATCTACCTTGCTGGTTTGATGATTGGTAACCAGCCTGGGCGCCACCTTAACTTTATTCTGCCGGTGCACGACGGCTTGGCGTGGCTAAGCCAAATCGGCCTGTTCCTGGTGCTTGGCCTGCTGGTTACACCCAGTGAGTTATGGGACGTGGCACTGCCCGCGGGCTTGGTGGCACTGGCGCTCATCTTTATTGCCCGCCCGTTGGCGGTGCTGATCACCATCAAACCGTTCTTCAAATTCCGTTGGCGGGAAACCTTCTTCATTGCCTGGGTGGGCTTGAGAGGGGCGGTGCCTATCGTGCTGGCTATTTTCCCGGTTATCGGTGGGGTAGAAAACGCCTCGCTCTACTTTAATGTGGCCTTCGCCGTGGTATTGATGTCGCTGCTGATTCAGGGTGGCTCACTGACGCTGATGGCCAAGTGGTTGAAGGTGGAAGTGCCGGTAGGCACCGTGCCTAACCGGCGCGGTCCGCTGGGCATCCTGCCGGAAAACGACTTTGAGCTGTTTGTGTACGGGGTCGAAAACCAGGATTTAGAGGACGTGCCCATTCGGCTGCTGCGTTTTCCTTCAGGTGCTTTGATTTCCGCGCTGTTCCGCGACCACGCCATGCTGCACCCCAAGGGCAGCACGCGCTTGAAGCTGGGCGATGTGATTTGTGTGATCGGCCGCTCAGAGGACTTGTACGCGCTTAACCGACTATTCAATGGCGATGCCAAGCTCAAGCAGGAGCGCGCCTTCTTCGGTACCTTTACCCTGGATGGCAGCGCGCAAATGCAGGATATCGCCCAAGCCTATGGCCTAACGCTCAGCCCCGGTGAGCAGGACATGACACTGGCGGAATTTATCGCCCTGCGCGTGGGCGGCCACCCGGTTATCGGGGACGACGTCGATTGGCATGGTATTCATTGGGTGGTCAGCGATATGGAAGGCGGAAAGATTACCCGCGTCGGGTTACGTTTGTACTAAAAGGCGTTGACTTCCAAGGAAAAGCTGTTAGTATACGCACCCATAAGCCGGAGGGATGGCAGAGCGGTTGAATGCACCGGTCTTGAAAACCGGCATAGGTTAATAGCCTATCCAGGGTTCGAATCCCTGTCCCTCCGCCACTATTTGAAGGGAATCAGCTACTTAGCTGGTTCCCTTTTCTCGTTTCTAGGCACGAAAAAAGGTGAAAGTATAACGAGGGGAACACCTACCGTTATACTGCTTCAGCCAGACCAGTGCACAATAGACTAATGTCTAATCTTCTAAGAACTCTCCGGCTCCCAGCGTGCTTACCGTCAACACTCGCTTAGCACGTAGATAAACCTCAGTCGTTCGCCGGTCGCTGTGCTGCAAATTGGTCATGGCGTCATAGCCTTGGTCATCTGCATCGGTTGCGTGCTTTGCGCGTAGGTCATGCTCGGTAAACCGTTCGATGTGGCCCTCATGCATCGCCTTACGCATCCCGTACTGCCAACGGCTGTGAAACTTATCCTTGTTGTAAGGCAGGCCGTCCCGCTTGCAGAACAGCGTTGAGCCTTGCTTGCCACGGCCTAGGTTGTCGGCCTTTATCTCCTGCACTAAACGCCTCAGCTCATCATCCCAGGGGATCACAGCTTGTTTGCCTGCTTTGCTGCTGCGTAAAACGATGCCGTACGGGGTGAGCTGAATAAGGTGAAAAGCGTATGGGATCAAGTCGTTGATGAAAGAAAACGCAACGGTAGGGGGAAGTGATGCGATATATCTCAGCACAACAGATGATCTTTGAGGCGTATCACGAGCAGCGGGGCAGTGTCATGGCATATGCGCAGGAGATAGCGCGGATGGGCACGCAGGTCCAGGCAACTCAGCGCAACAACAATGACTGGCGAATTGTGAATGGGCTGGAAGCGGGCGCGGTTATTAGTGCCGTTGAGAACCAGCCAGCGCACTTGGCAGCGTTGGCCCGTTATTGCTTTGGGCCGTTTACCAAGGTTGAGTGGGCGGGAGACCGTCGAGATAGCGCTGTACCAGCAAATGATTCATAACGGTGTGAAGCTACCAGGGCAGGGCAAGGGCAAGCCAACTGCCCAGCAGCTTGAGACCCTTCGCTACCTATGTATGGCTGCACTTTACCATCATAGTGAGGTGACATGGCCGTACTCACGCCCTGGACTACACTCGCCAAAAATAGTTAAGAAATGGTTTAATGAATACTTGGGTGCTGAGATTAAGGTAAGGTTCTGGACAAGAGATGATCGAGTTACTTGGGGAGATGTTTGGGAAGATATATTGTCAATTTTAGATCATTGGGAATGGCTAGCACTAGCGCCATTATCTGCTATTTTAAATAAAGTTGCATAAAACGTTTAAAGATTGGGGGTAAGGCGTGGTTAATGTTGATTGGAGGGAGGAAGTATTAAAAAGCACTGGAGTTTTTGAGGACGGATGCATATCATTCTATAATTTAGCATCTTTAGTAGTTGCAAATCGTCCTGAATGCATCTATCGCTACAGGTCGGGGCATAAAGGTGATTTGATTGCATTGCAAGAAGGATATGAACACTTATCATATCCAAATGATTATAATGATCCTTTTGATGCGCGGATTTTTTTTGATAAAGATGCTGCAATAATTCCCGGTTTAAATGATTATTTAAATAAGAACATGAACTCCGGCTTCAGAGAGGCGTTGAAAGTTTTAGCTGGAAAAGATAAATTGGATGTGCACGGCGAAAGAGCAGATAAGCAGCTTTTTAGTAGGGCAAAAAGTCAGAAACCTTTTGAAAAATATTTTGACCACATCTCAAAGCAATGTGAGGCTGTGTCTTTAAGGTTAGAAGAGATATTGGAGAATAGTTTAAGGGGGGCTGCTCTGATTTGCTCTTTTGCAACGAATAAAAGGAACTACCTGATGTGGGCGCATTATGCTAAATCACATCAAGGCTTTTGTCTTGAATATGAGTTCCCATATTCATCAATTGATAATGGTCTTTTTCTACCTGTTTCGTATAGGCAAGGCCCAGTTGATGTGACTCATCTGGTGAGAAAATCATGGACAGATAGTAGTCAAGTTTTATTTTCGGCAGCAATGGGCAGTGCTCTAGTTAAAGGGGATGCCTGGGAATATGAGGGTGAGTGGCGCTACGTGAGTTTTGGGAAAAGAGACAGTAGAAAGTTAAACGGTCTTAAGCTCAATAGAGTTCTCGTTGGTTGCAATGCTAGTGATCAGCTCAAAAATGAAGTTTTAAAAAAATGTTATGAAAGAGGAGTCGAAGTAGTTCAGATGAAGCGATCTTCAAATTCTTTTGACGTCGTTGAAGGTGAACGATTGCTGTAATTCTTGAATGCTGCATCAATTCGTACTACTATATTACCACTATCCAATTTTTTGCCCTGGCTTTGAGCAGGGGCGTCTTGCTATGAGTGTGCTGGTTAATTTTCATTAAGTGCTCTACGCTGATAATTCCTCTAAGAGGATTCTCACGCCATAAAACAAAGGAGCATTTATGCCAACTACCGGCGAGAAACCAGGCAAAGGCACTTACACCTGCAAGAGCTGCGGCGAAAGAGTCACGTTAGACGATCACTCGGATACGTTGCCGCCTTGCCCCCGATGCCACAACACTGAATTTAGCTAAAAGCAGTATTCACCTTATAGGCCCTGCCAGACTCTGGCGGGGCCTTTTACTTTCTACTGTCGTGAGACAGCAGGTGTCCCTATGCCCCGTATACTCCCCAAGCCGCAGACGGTAAGAACGTCTGCGCGTTTCTCGATGTGCTGGCGTTTGCCGAGATCGGCAAGCCTATGCTTAAAGACCCACGCACCGATGTAAGCGCGCCATAAAACCCATCTACCCAGGTTAACATTGGCTGATCACACTGGGGGTCTCTTTTGCTTTGGAGATCATCATGAGCCGCGAACTCAATTCCACTCAAGCGTTTTGGTTAGGCCACCTGTCTTATGCTGCCGCGTTACAGATGCCGTTAAGTGCGTATGCCAAAGCGCAAGCCGTGACGTTAGCCGACCTGATGGCGTGGGAAAAACGGTTACTCGTTCAGGGGTTTCCCGTGCCACCGCGTTGTCGTCCCGCCCGGTTTGTCGCGGTGGAGGTTGTTGCATGATTCGTCCAGGCACTGATCTAAAGGTATACCTGTGCCGAGAGCCCGTGGATATGCGTAAGCAAATCGATGGCTTGGCGCTGCTGGTACAGGAAGCCATGGCCTTGAACCCGTTTGATCAAGCGCTGTTCGTGTTCGGTAATCGTCAGCGAGATAAAGTGAAGCTGCTGTTCTGGGAACGTAACGGCTTTGTGGTGTGGTACAAGCGCTTGGAACGTGAGCGATTTAAATGGCCAATGCACCTGAAGGGTGAGACCGTGATGTTAACTGGTCAAGAGCTTAACTGGCTGCTGGATGGCGTTGACTTAAAAGCGATGAAGCCTCACAAAGCGTTGGATTTTCAGCGCGTTGGTTAGCTTTTGGACTACAGTTTGGTCAGCGTTTTGGTAAAATGGAGAGCATGAAAAACGCTGCCGCTCCCTCAAATGCCGTCTCTCAACTACAACGCCAAGTTCAGGCGCAGCAGGAAGAGATCGCGCAGCTTCACCGCTTGATGGTGAAAAAGGAGGCGCAGTGGGAGGCCACCAAGCAATCACTGTTTGAACAGTTCCGGCTTGCCCTGGAGCGTCAGTTCGGCCCCTCCACCGAGAAGTATCGTGTCGACCAGCGGGATCTTCTGATCAATGAAGCGGAAGTGGCGGTGGACGAGGAAGGCAGCGATGCATCGGAGAGCATCACCACCGCTGATGACGCGACGATCGACACCGCGACGCCTGCTAAGCGTCGCGCGCGCGGCGGGCGTGTTGCACTACCGCCAGAACTTCCGCGCGTTGAGGTCATCCATGAACTGCCCGACGATGTGCGGCACTGCCACGATGACGGCACCCCGCTAAAGGTCATCGGTGAAGAGGTCAGCGAAGAGCTGCATGTGGTGCCTGCCCGGATCGAGGTGATCCGTCATGTGCGACGTAAATATGCCTGCCCACTGTGCGAAGAGGGCGTCAAGGTCGCCCCAGCGCTGGCCAAGCTGTTGCCCAAGAGCAATGCCAGCGCCACGCTGCTGGCCTATGTCGCCACCGCCAAGTACCAAGATGCCTTGCCACTGTATCGGCAGAGCCAGATTTTGCCCGCCATGGCGCGGCGATTCCCCGCAACACCTTGGCCCGCTGGATGGTGCAAGCAGGCGAGCGTGTCGCTCCGCTGATCGATACATTACGCAGACACCTGCTCAGCGCCCCCTTGGTTCACATGGATGAAACAACGCTCCAGGTCAATCAAGAAGCCGACCGTAAAGCCAGCGCCCCCTCGTACATGTGGGTACAACGCGGCGGGCCGCCGGGCCAACAGGTGGTCTTGTTCGATTATGATGCCAGCCGCGCCGGACGAGTGCCCGTGCGCTTGCTGGGCGACTATGCGGGTTGTTTGGTCACCGATGGCTATGAAGGCTACGCCGAGGTGGTGCGCCGCAATGGGATCACCCATGTGGGCTGTTGGGCGCATGCACGGCGTAAGTTCGTCGAGGCGCAAAAAGTGCAGCCTAAAGGTAAAACCGGCAAGGCAGACTGGGCGCTGAACCAGATCCGTAAGCTGTACGGCGTGGAAAAACAGGCGAAGGGCCTTGAGCCCGAAGCGCGTCATGCACTGCGTGAGCAGAAGAGCCGACTATTAATCGATCAACTGCGCACCTGGCTCGATAAGTCACTGGCCCAGGTACTGCCCAAAAGTGCTCTGGGGAAAGCCCTGCACTACCTGAACAACCAGTGGCCACGCCTGACTCGGTTCCTGGACGATGGCGTGATACCGTTGGATAACAATCTGGCCGAGAACGCCATCCGTCCGTTCGTGGTGGGGCGTAAAAACTGGCTGTTCAGTCACACACCGAGCGGCGCTCAGGCCAGTGCGGCGATCTACAGCCTGATCGAAACCGCCAAAGCCAATGGCCTCTCGCCCTACGACTACTTACAGCACGTCTTTGAGACGCTACCCTCTCTCAACGACGATGACCTCAACACGCTACTGCCCTGGCAGTGGAAAGAGACCTTACCGGTCTAGGCAATGACTGCCTAGATGGGGTTATTGGAGCGCTTACCTTTCTGGTAAGCCGTCCGTCACCAGCTTGGCGAACTCGGCGGCGATTTCTTCTTTGGCTGCGTCCAGCGCGATAGCGCGTAACCCAAACGATGGCCCGCCTTTGGTCTTGCTCGATACTCGCATTGCCAGCGTGCGCTCTGTTAAGCCCTCGTAGGGTGCTAGCTTCCAGTAGATGACGGCAGGCAAGCGTTCGGCGTTCTTTACGGTGACACTGTTCATAACGCCAACGCGGCTTGAATGCTCCTGCTTTTCGCTCTCAATGTTGGTGAGATCTTCTAGGCTGACTTTCCGGAAAGCGTGAATCACCTTGCTACGCTCCAGCGGTTCGCCTTTGCTGTTTTCAAACGCCAGCAGGTGGCCCCAATCTTCTACCAGCTCGACCATTTCCTCCTGGTCGAAGGTGCTGCCGTCAGCATTTAGGTAGGCAGTGAACTCTGGTGTTTTGGGCAGGTTCAAGGTGGCGGAATGATCGCAGTGGCCAGGGCGTTCAGTAATGCTGATATCCAGATAAGAGCATGCCGCCATGGCGTCGCGGTCGATGAATACAGGGGCTTCACTCTGGCGACCCGCCACGTAGGCAATAAAGTCTTTCAGCCCTTTGGTTCTGAATTGCCCTCGAAAGCGGCGGCGCTGGTCTTGGTACTTCTCCATATCCACCAGCTTGAAGTTATCGCCGACGATCAGCGCGTGACCTTCGGCGGCTTCGGTACCGGTTTTATGGTTGGCTTCAATGTGCTGCAGGGCTTCTTTGGTAAAAGACATTAGTGCTTCTCCTGGTACGGGTCTTTATCGCGGTGGGGGTGGCCGATCATGTCGAACTGGTTCTTAGGCTCTAGCGTCATTTCTCCACCGGTGTTAACGCACATGACCGTTTCGGTGGTGTGTTCTTCCGACTGCGTGCCGTGCTCGGTTGGAATCTTGAAGGCAAGCTTATGGGTAACGCCGACCCGGGCACCTGAGCCAATGTTCTCGACTGTCAGGTCAATCGACACTTTGGCTTTCTTTTTCGGGTTGTCCGTTGCCGACGCTGCTGCATGGCTAAGGACTTTACCCAGGCGTTCAGCCAATACGCCGCCGTCCAAGTCCTCTAGGAACTTGGTCACATCGGTTGGGTGTGACATGGGAGTACTCTTAGAGTGGATGGGTGTGAATTGCAGGCATTAAAAAGGCCACCTCAATGGATGGCCTTTCTTCAGCGCGAATTAAACGATAATGCTGCGTTAGCAGTCTTCTGAAATCCAATGGTTTTCTTGGGTCGTTGTAATTGTTTCGCTACTAATCAGCTCGGTCTTGGAGGTAGTGTGCTCTTCGCTATGCTGCGTAATGGTGATATTAATCTCAACATCTTGATCACCGTATGAGTTAGACGCAGAAGCATGAACTGTGTTGCCGCTCTGCGTGAACTCAATATCAGTAAATCCAGCCTCACTGAAGTCATTGCGAAATGCCGCTTCAGGGTTTTTAGCTTCCTCTTCTGTAATACATTGCTGATCGGTCATTTCCTGCGGCGTCTCACCACCAAGAGCATTGCTTTCAATGGTCTGTTCCCATAGACCTGGCTTCAATTCAAAAGCCCAAGCAGGCAGCGAAGCTGTTACCAGCAGTGTGGCAATTAGGCTCTTCCGTAGCATATTTCTCTCCAGTTATGTAAAAGGGGGAGGGCTAAGAATAGCTTAATTTACTGCTTGCATTCGAATTGCCTCAATAAAGCAGTATTAAACAAGGAAACACTTAAGCGGCCAATTGCTCCATGGCATCGCTATAGCCAGGCCAGTTATCAACGCCCATGGCTTCCAGTGCGCGCAGCTTGGCTTGATCGGCTAGCAGCTGGTCGTATTCAGCGCGGCTTATGGTGATCGTTTTCGGCTCTTGAGCTCGATCCGCGCCTATCCACTCGGGCTCATTTAGCTCGGCAGCGGCTGCTAGGCGTTCTTTCTCCAACGTTTGGCCGTGCGGATGGTGTGTCAAATGGAGTTGACGACAGACCTGATGGCCAGTGCGCCTGACTATTCTCTAACGTTATTTGATCGTGGGGTTTATTCGCTGGGCCTGCTGCATGCGTGGCAGCAAGCAAGCGAGCAGCACCACTGGCTGATCCCATTACGGAAGGGAGCATAGGATGAATAAATCTACGCGTTGGGTCGTCAAGGTCGATTTGTTCGCCTGACGACATCGCCACAAGCGCGAGCGAAATGTGCCTTTTATGCCATTGAGTCACGTTGCACCAAACGGATAAACATTAAATTATCAGTTGGTTAGATTAAGTGGCAGCATAGCCTCGGTGTGTTGAAAACCGGCATAGGTTAATAGCCTATCCAGGGTTCGGATCCCTGTCGGTAGGTTATATCCATAAATCATCTCCATTTTCGTGAGCAGACCTTGCGTAGTATCCTTACGACGCTGGTGCTACTTCGTTGGGTACAGCGAGGGGGCATATCAAAACGACAAAATTCACAACAGAGTAAAGTATGGTAAGTCGCCACAAGGTTACTATCACCGACATCGCCGAACATGTGGGCATGACCAATATGACGGTGTCGCGTGCCTTGAATAATCCTGACAAGGTGAAAGTAGCGACTCGGGAGAAGATCCTAGCCGCTGCGAAGGAGTTGGGGTATGTCCCTAATGCTTTCGCTAGCCATCTTCGGAGTCGTAAGAACCGGCTGATTGGCCTAGTCACAGCAAGCGTGGATAATCCCTTTTATAGCGAGGTGATCAAGGCAGTTTCTCGTGCGGCCGAGGAGCGTGACTACACCATCATTCTGATTGATACAGATGGCTCGCCACAGCGCGAGGAAGTGGCGATCGAAACCCTGCTCAGCTATCAGGTAGCCGGCATCATCCTTTCGCCCGTCTCAGACGCTGCCGCCTATCACCCCGCTTACCTTGATCGCTTGCGTGCTACCCGCTTACCAGTGGTTATGCTGGATCGTACCTTGAACGTATCCGACTTCAGCCGTGTGGTACTGGACAACCGTCTTGCCGGGAGTCTGCTTGGTGAACTGCTTGTGAAGAAGGACATCCGTCGGGTGCTTGCGTTGACGGGGCCGCGTGACTCGCGGATCACCCAAGACCGGCTGATCGGTCTGAAGGCAGCCTTTGACGTGGCGGGCGTCTCCTTAGTGGTGGAACAGCGCCCCGGGGACTACACTTTGCAACCGGCCTATCGCGATATGGCCGATTACCTACGCCAGGGCAAACTCCCCGAAGCCGTGTTTGGGTTCAATCAGCTGATTACTTTGGGCGCCATGCGTGCCCTGCATGATGCACGTGTGTCTCGGGACGATGTGATGGTATTGGGTGTTGACCGTTTGCCTTATGCTGATATCTTCGAGGTGTCAGTGCCTTGTGCTGCGCATGACACCTACCGATTAGGGCACGAGGCATTTCGCATACTCTTTGAACAGATTGAGGATCCCATGGCCGCCAGTCGTGAGGTCGTGATCTCCGCCACACTTATATCCTCCGGCGGTAACTGACTAGTCATCAGCTTTCGTCGTGCATCATACCCTCGGAGAGCACGAAGCGGTCGCGGTTGGCCCATAGCGGGTTGGCCGGACTTGGCGTAAGGATTCCCAATCGGCGGCTAGTGTTACGAGCTTAGAGAGTCGCCAAACGGTCGGCGATCAGTTCCTCCAGGCGTTCCTGATCATCGGCGAAGCGCCGTATCCCCTCGGCCAGTTTGTCATTGGCCATGGCATCCTTGTTGTGATCCCAACGGAAGGCGGACTCTGAGAGTGGGGTAGGACGAGGGCCACCGTTGCGTGTCATTAACACCTTGGGTTCCACCGCGCCCGTTGCGGTAGCGAGTTCCTCAAGCAGCGTAGGTGAGATGGTTAGTCGGGGACAGCCGGCGAGCGCCAGCACCTGGTCGACAGTGCGAAAGCTCGCGCCCATCACCACGGTGTCGAAGCCGCCCTGGCTGACCCGTTCGCAGACGCCGCGTACGAATTGCACCCCAGGGTCGTTCTCGGGGGGGAAATTCTGGCCAGTCTCCTTTTTGTACCAGTCAGTGACATGGCCGACGAACGGTGAGACGAGGAAAACGCCAGCATCGAAACAAGCTTTGGCCTGGGCGTCGCTGAACAGCAGCGTCAGGTTGCAGTTGATGCCCTTTTTCTCCAGCACCTCGGCGGCGCAGATGCCTTCCCAGGTCGACGCCAGCTTGATCAGCACTCGATCCTTGGACACGCCGCGTTGCTCGTAGAGCTCGATCAGCTCGTGGGCCTTGCGTATGCTGGCCTGGGTGTCGAAGGACAGCTTGGCGGCTACCTCGGTGGAAACACGGCCGGGCACCAGCTTGGCGATCTCGCTGCCCATGGCCACAGCAAGGCGATCTACGGCATGCGCTTCTCGCCGGCCGTTGTCCGTGGACTTGACCGCCGCGAGTTCCTGATCGATCAGTGCCTGGTAGCCCGGCAGATCGAAAGCCTTGAGGATTAGCGAGGGATTGGTGGTGGCATCATGGGGTTGATAGCGTTTGATGGCGTCAAGGTCGCCGGTGTCTGCGACCACCATGGAGTGCTGACGAAGGGCGTCGAGTCGTTGGGTCATGAAGTATCTTCCTCGAATAAGTGGTCGGTTATGTAAGGCATAGGGATGGGTGTTCAGCCGTAATGGCCTGACAGTAACGGGCATAGGCCTGGTCATAGGCAGCGACGCGGTCGGGTTCGGGGTTCTCGTCAAGAGGCTCTGCGCACCACAGTCCACACCGATATACATGTCAGGTTCCTTCTAACACAAGGGGCTAGTGAGACGTGAAACCACCATCGACCGGCAGGCAGGCTCCGCTGATCATCGACGCGGCCGGGCTGAGAAGGAAGGCAACCGGAAGGGCGACTTCCCTGGGAGTGGCAAAGCGCCCTAGGGGAATGGCGGCCAGCATCGGGTTGCGCTTGGCGGGATCGGCCCAGGCACGTTCGGCCATGGGGGTCAGGGTCACCGTCGGGTTGACACTGTTGACGCGGATGCCTTTGGAACCCAGCTCGAGGCACAGCACACGAGTCATGGCATCCATGGCTGCTTTAGACGCGCAATAGCCTAGGTGGCCGGGCAGAGCGGCCATGGATGCTTGGCTTGAGACATTGACGATGCTGCCCTGGCGGCCGTGCGCGATCATATGGCGGGCCGCTTCCCGTGCCACCACGGCACTGGCAGTGACGTTCGTGTTCATAATGTTCTCGATATCCTTCGCCTTGAAATCCAAGACGTCGTCGAGGATCGAGATACCGGCACAATTGACCAGGCCATCGAGGACGGGCATCTCGGCGAAGGCCACGACAACCGCGGCCTCATCGGTGATGTCTACGGCCAGGGTGCGTGCCCCCAGCTCTTTCTCGAGTTTGGCTAGCTGATCCCGGTTGCGACCAAACAGCACCAGTTCGGCACCGAGTTCAGCCAGAGACCGCGCGATATCGAGGCCGATGCCGCTGGTCGCTCCCGTAACGAGGATGCGTTGGTTGTGAAGTTCGAAGTTCATGATGTGGCGTCACTCGCTCGATTTGTGATTGGCATTTAGCCGACGCATGATCGGCATGAGCAGGGTCTCAGGGAGTTCGTTTGCGGCTAATGTAGATCGCCAACAGGATAATCAGGCCCTTGATAACGTTTTGAAGGTAGGGCGATACCCCCATCAGGTTAAGGCCGTTGTTGAGCACGCCAAGCAGCATGGCGCCTACCAGTGTGCCTAGAATCATTCCTCGCCCACCGGTGATAGCGGCGCCGCCCAGTACTACGGCGGCGATGGCGTCGAGCTCGAAGCCGATCCCGGCGTTGGGTTGGCCGCTCATCAATCGAGAGGTCAAGATCAACCCGGCAATGGCCGCAGTCGTGCCACTCAGGGTGTAGACCAGCAACTTGTAGCGGGACACTCGGATACCGGATAGCCGAGTCGCTTCCTCATTGCCGCCAATGGCATACAGGTAGCGTCCGGTCGCAGTATGGTGAAGCAGCAAAAAGCCGAGTGCGTAGACGCTGATCATGATCAGTATCGGGGTTTCGATGCCGGCCAAGCTGCCGCGACCGAAGAAGGCAAATTCCGGGGGGAGGCCGGAAATTGGGTAGCCTCCGGTGTATATCAAGCCAAGCCCGCGGGCAATCCCCATGGTGGCCAAAGTGACGATGATGGGTGGCATGCCGGCAAAAGCAACAAAAAAGCCATTGAAAGCTCCGAAGCCTGCACCTACCAATACGCCTAGCAGGATGGCTAGCGACGGAGGAACCCCCGCCACCATCAGCCCAGCCATTACCGTTCCCGACAAGGCCATTACCGGGCCCACGGAGAGGTCGATGCCGCCGGTGAGAATAGCTAGGCTCATCCCCACAGCTATGATGGCGATGATCGAGGTCTGACGCACCAGATTGGCTTGGTTGCTTATGGTTAGAAAGTTGTCGTTGATGGTCGACATGGCAATGAAAACGACGATGAAACCGATCAGCGGGTAGAAGATTGGAGTACGGCGCCAACTGGCCAGCCGCATCTTGAGGGGCTGGTGAGTGTTGCCGGGTATTGAGTCGAGCTGGCTCATGAGCTGAGTCCCCCCGTGGCGTGATGCATGATGGATTGTGAATTGAGATCGTTGCCTTGCAGTTCGGCGGCGATCTGTCCCTGGTAGAAGACCGCTGCGCGATCACATAGGCCAAGAATTTCCGGGAGTTCGGACGAAATCATGATTATCGACACGCCTCGGGCGGTGAGCTCTTTCATTAAGGCGTAGATCTCTGACTTGGCGCCGACGTCAATGCCGCGGGTGGGCTCATCGAAGATCAGCACCTTACACTGGTGGCCCAGCCAGCGGGCGATAACAACCTTCTGCTGGTTGCCGCCGCTGAGATTGCCCACTGGGGTTTCGGGGCTGGGAGCCTTGACGCGAACTGCCTTCATCAGATCGGCGGCAGTACTGGACTCTTGGCGGCGCTTGATCAGTGGCAAGGCACTCTGAAATTGTGTCAGATTGTTCAGGGTGATGTTTTCGCGACACGAGAACGGCAGTATCAATCCCTGGATCTTTCGGCTTTCCGGTAGAAGGCCGATCCCCTGCTTCAGGGCGGTGGCGGGGTGTAGGAGTTTAGTTGGCTTGCCCTCCATAAGGATTTTGGCATGCACGGGGCGCGTCGCACCGATCAGCCCCATAGCCAGTTCTGTGCGGCCCGACCCCACTAAGCCAGCAAAGCCGAGGATCTCGCCGCGGTAGAGCTTCAATGAGTGTTCGGGGCCATTGACATCAAGGCGCAGGGATTCAATGTCTAATACCACATCGTTATAATCGGCATCGCTACGCTGTTCGGGATAAAGATTCTCAACACGGCGGCCGACCATTTTCTCGATTAGGTCGTCGGGGGTAGTCGAGACGACGTCGCAGTCGTCGACCTTCTCACCGTCACGCATCACGGTGACACGATCACAGATGGTGAATATTTCTTCCATGTGGTGTGATATGAATACCATGCCGACCTGTTGCTCGCGCAGTTTTCGCATGATGGTGAACAGGTGATCTGCTTCGCTAGGCGTGAGGGTTGCTGTCGGCTCGTCGAGGATCAGGATGCGCGCTTTCAGTGACAGGGCCTTGGCGATCTCGATGAACTGCTGGTCGGCGACACTCAAGTCGGCGATGGGGCGGTCTAAGGGGATCGAGACCTTGAGGCGGTCTAGCAGGTGCTGCGCCTCGGCGACCATGCTGCGCCGGTCTCGCAGCCCGAATCTGTTACGCAATTCGCGCCCAAGGAAGATATTATCCACGGCGTCCAGGTCGGGGATCAGGCTGAATTCCTGGAAGATGATACCGATGCCCGCGTTGAGGGCGTCTTGGTAGCCATGGAAATTGCATACCTCGCCATTGATGTTGATCTCACCTTCATCTTGTCGGTAGATGCCGCAGAGAATTTTCATCAGAGTCGACTTACCGGCCCCGTTTTCGCCAAGCAGAGCATGCACCTCGCCAGCATGGACATCGAGCGATACATCCGTGAGGGCCCTCACCCCGGGAAATGACTTCGAGATGTGTCTCAGGGAAAGTAATGGAGTCATAGGGATACCCTCGTGCGCTGCCCGTCGGGGGCAGCACACGTCATCATCGTCGGTGGGAGGGGTTACCAGCTAAAGTCAGCGGCCTTGTCGCGGTCGATCAGTTGTACGTCGATGGGAATTTCCGCGGGCGCAGTTTCTGCACCCCAGTGCTTAGCCAGCGCCAGGCCGAGCCCTACACGCACCATGTCTGCGGGATATTGCGCTGAGGTGGCGATGAACGGGGAATCAGCCTTCTGGATCTCTGCAACTGCCTCTGGATGACCATCGACGCTGACCAGCTTGATGTCCTGGCCACTGGCCTCAATGGCTATCAGAGCGCCCAGCGCGCCGATATCGTTGACGCTGAAGAGACCATTTAGATCCGGGTTTGCCTGGATGATGTTCTCGGTGACTGTCATCGCATGGGTACGCTCCTGACGGCCATTCTGTTTGGTTACGATCTCGATGCCATCGTACTCATTAAGCGCGTCGGTGCAGCCTTCAATACGTTGTAGGATCGGCACAACCGGAATGCCATCCAGTAGGGCTACCTGACCTTCACCATCGAGTTGTTGGGCTAGGTATTCGCAGGCTAAGTAGCCGGCGTCGTAGTTCTTGGAACCCACGAAGCCATCCACTGGGCCCTCTGCCTGGGCATCGATCGCGACCGTGGTGACGCCTGCTTCTCGGGCAGACAACACCGCCGTTTCAACCCCGACGGAGTCGGCAGGGTTGAGCAGCAGGATATCGATGCCACGTTGGATCATGTCCTCTACGTCGCTGACCTGCTTGGAGACATCGTGGCGTGCATCGGTGACAATCACCTCAGCCCCCAGGCTCTCTGCGGCGGTCTCGAGTGCCTCCTGCATGGTCACAAAATATTCGTTGTTGAGCTCCTGAAAGGACATGCCGATTGTCAGAGTATGCTCATCGGCTGCTGCGGTTCCTGCTACAAAGGCGGCTGCGCAGGCGGCGACAAGAGCCGTTTTGCGAAAATTTGCGGTGATCTTATTAATTTTCATTGTTAACTCCGTGATTGTTATTGTTTCTCTTAAAGGTTTTTCAATGTTGACAAAGCTCTTAATGTTAACGTCAACAATTTGAAGACTATGTGCCCTTTAGAGGTTGGTCAACGGTCATACGACCAATGTCTATTCCTCTAGGATTTTACAAATGATCAAAGCGTTCATGCGAAGTGTTTATTCAAAACTGTAAGAGGTTGTAAGGCTGGTTGATCTGATTAAGCTAAAGAAACACCTTAATAGTTGCTGGATTGAATACTTCCTACATATCAAAGTTGCTAGGCAAAACAACCATATCTCGGATGGTTACATTTCGGGGGCGAGTAAGCATGAACATAATCGCATCAGATACATCCGTTGGTTCGATAATGCTGCCGGATTCTTTTGCCTTGCGCAGATTTTCTTCTGGCCAATCGGCGAGCAACGCACTATTTACAGGTCCAGGAGAGACTGACGCCATGCGAATACCGTGCTTGTTGATCTGACGACGAGTAGTCTGAACGAAACTGTTGATGGCCCACTTGGAGGAAGCATAGACTGGCTCCCAGGGAACCGGGAAGTGCCCCGCAACGGAGCTTGTCACCATAATATCGCCCGTGCGACGTTCGATCATGTAGGGTAAGACGTTATGGACATTTTTAATCACCACATTAACATTGAGGTTCAACATTCTGTCGATGGCGGCAGGGGAGGTGTCGATCAAGTCGCCGCCAATATAACTACCGGCATTAGCATGAAAGATATCTAACTGTCCTGCCTTCTCTAAGATTTGTGAGAGGAGAGTGTCGCAGTCCTGTGGGTCAAGTAGGTCAATAACTAGGGGAAATGCAGCTTCGCCAAGTTCTTCACAGATGGTTTTCAGCGCAGCCTCATCTCTATCAATCATGACCACTTTGGCACCAGCGTCAATCATGGCCTTGGTAGTGGCAAGCCCGATACCTGATGCTGCGCCAGTAACGGCAGCAACTTTTCCAGTGAGTTCATTGGTCATCTTATAATCTCCTATATTCAGGTTCCTCGATTGACGAGGCCGTTTGGTTTCTGGAGTGGCTTGTGAATGATCCCGAGGTGTCTCTGATGAGCAGGATCAACTTTTGTGCTTACTCGTCCCTGATTCATCTCCAAGGCACATGCCTAGTGGACTGAAACCCTTTATGTTGACGTCAACATTTCTAAAGCTATTCTCTATTTGAAAACGAATCAATGGGATTAAGACCAATGTCTAGGCTTTGGTATTTTGAAGAGGTGGAGCTAATCAATGACCCGAGAGTTGCCGTTGATCAGCATATGTCGATGTTTTTCTATGGGTGGGTGGTGCTGCAATTACCACTGTAACGGGCACTGGCGTGGCTTTCTATTCCCGAGCAAGCGTCCGAGGGACTGATGCAGATCAACTGTCATTCATGCGGTTGAATGAGTGCTTGGTAATCCGCCTTGGGCAGTGCCTGCAGGTTCATATACGACACGTGAACGGCCATTTCTGTCAGTGTGAATGTCGCCAGCTCATCAATGAGAGAAAGGGCAAGGTCGTAGCTGGAGAGGCTGGTGGCAATCCCCGGTGTCCAGTGGTGAGCTTTGATGGCGCGGGCTATTAGTACCTCTCGATCGGAGTCGAGGGGGAACGCAGCGCCCCGGTAGGCGTCACGCCAGTGGTCGCAATAACAAGCAACGACAAACTCTCGGAAAGTGTTAACCAGCATTTTGTGCAGTGCTTCGAGGTTTTCGACGCCCGACTCTGGCAAGTTGCTGTATTCCCGCTGCATCTGCTCGAGCTGATCCCAACGCTTGTGGTAGGCGGCCTTGTCCAACGCTTTCCCCTTATCTCTAGTTTAGAAGCCACCAATATAGCGATATTGGATGGCTTTGCTCAATTCCTCTTTGGCCTGAGGCTGGGCTTTCTATTTCTGGGAATTGCTATGATAAAGGCTCCGCCTATTCACCAATATCACATGGGAAGTAATGCAATGCTCCCCAAGCGATGGAGGGTAATGTTCGTTTTAAATCAAGCTCTAAGTGATCAGCTTCAATAAGCGTTCCCACTTGTTGAGAACAACCACTCCTTTTGTGCGCCCGAGCTGCACACAGGTATCGTTAAAAGCAGGCCTACGAAGGCCTTCTATATCGGGAAAATCGATCAAAGCGATCCTACACGTTTCACATTCGTATTCTTCAAAGCTGTAAGCCGCTTTCTTCATATAGAGCTTCTGAAAGCGTCGCCTTGCCTTGCGACATTGAGCTGCGTGCTTTTTGGGATCTATTACAAAATCCAGCATGGTACTTACTGCAACAATGACACCACTGGTAGCGGTCAAAACCGTGTGCTCAGTGATGACTCCTGCAAAAGCAGCACTACCGCCAAAAAGACTGGTGAACGTGAACACGTTGGCCATCCTGCTAAAAAGCCTTTGCTGTAGTTGCATATACCTAACCATGTAACAGGTGCCATCAATAGCCTCCTCGAACGACATTGGGTCGTGCCTTTCAGGAATACTGGGAAGGCTTACATCTTTCATGTCATTAAATCCCTACTAGGAGCGTATGCAGACTTCGTCTTCAGGAAAGTCTGGATCATCAGGAAAACGAGGTTCTGGTCTGGGAATCCTTATCGGTGGAATACATGGGATCTGGCCCGGAGGATCCCATTCTCCTGCTTGGCATCTCTTTTGAAATTTCATTGTTTCTCTCCGTTACAGAATGTTAAGGAGGGAGTGGTCATTTCTAGTTTAGGACTGGTTTTAAAAAACCGCCTAATGTTTGTGGCCGGAGGTGCTCTATGACCGAGAAAGGTGGGCAGCAGGCGCTGTACCAAAACGTGCGATTCGGTTTGTACCTCGATTGCCGTCGCCGTCAGGCAAAGGCGCTTGAATATCAGCAATTGCCCGATGGTACCCACAGCCTGGATGATTGCGCTGATTTCATCGGTCATTCGTGTCGCATCCAAAGACGCGCCGAGCTGGATCATAACGATACGGCGCGTGCCATGCTGGAGCGGATCGTGGCTGATTACCAACGCTGGGAGCGCCAGCAACGAATGCTCGATCAGATCGCTGGAGGGATGGCGTGGAGGCGGAAGGGTTTGGAAGGTGATTTATCATCGTTTTGTGGATTGGGAACTCGATCAGGAGCTAGGGCTATGAGCTTGATTCAAAAGCACGGCCAGAACATGGATGGAAGAGATTTTATCGTTGGTGATATTCATGGGCAGTACGACCTGCTGCTTGAGTCCATGGCGCGCGTTGACTTCGATAAGTCAAAGGATCGGTTATTTTGTGTAGGTGACTTGATCGACCGGGGGATGGATTCTTTCGAGTGCTTATCGCTAGCCTTTGAGCCTTGGTTTTTTGGCGTGCGTGGCAATCACGAGATGTTGGCCATTGATGCGCTTGAGAATGGGGGAAGCGCCGAAGACCTTTGGATGATCAACGGCGGCACCTGGGCGATCACTGAGAACATGATCGAAGTCCGGCAAATTCTTCGTGAGGCGCTGAAGTATCTGCCTTATGCCCGCCAGATAGATGTTTTGGGGCAGCAGATTGGCATCGTTCATGCCGAGCCGCCTGCGGACTGGTCGCAGGTTGAGATGGCGGATGATGTAGGAAAAGTGGAAATGATATGGGGCCGGACTCGTATAAAGAGAAGGGACACGACGCCAGTGGTCGGCATCGATGCTGTAGTGGTCGGGCACACCATTGTTGAGCAACGTACTTGGCTGGGCAATGTGTTCTATATCGACACGGGTGCTTTTCATACGGGCCGGTTGACGTTGATCAATGCCCGGGAGGTGTTGGCATGAGCTGGCGCTAGCAAACCACTTCCAAAAAGCTACGCCGTCCTCGAGCGCTGACCAAAAGCGGCGCGCCCCGGGCAAAGCCTGTTGATTGGGAAGGGCAGGAGCAAGCGGTTCTGATCCGTTGGTTGTATGGCGAGAAGATGCGCGGTTATCCGGTAGGCGAGTTGTTTGATGCCACCTTCCGTGTGCCTAACGGTGGTCACCGCAATAAGAAAACCGCGAGCGACCTCAAGCGCCAGGGCGTAAAGGCAGGCGTTAGCGATCTTCCTGTTCGTCAGGCCCGCGGCGGTTGGTTTGGCTTGTACCTGGAGTTCAAGGCCACCCCGCCCAAGGATGCGCCGTTAGCCGATAGCCAATTCAAGTGGCTGAAAGATAGCGAGTACGAAGGCTATTGCGCAGTGCTGGCGCTGGGACTTGAGGAGGCAAAGGCAGTACTCAGGGAATACGCCAGCTGGCCCCGTACGCAAATAGTGGGTGAACGGCTGGTGCTGGAGAGTGGTACCGAGTGGAGGAAGGGGTGATGACACAGCAAAAGGGGAGCCAGATGCAGTTTGATGATTGGAAGCGGGTAGCAAACCCCTGGTGTGTCGTGGAGGCTGCGAAGAGTGATGAACGAGAGCGTGATGCAGCGGTGTCCCGCATCATCGACACCATGCTGGAGCTGCATCTTGATTACCGTCACGACAACCCTGGTTACCAGCCGTTCAGTGTCTCGGCGCTAGCAGGTGAGGTACCTGGAGGCGGTGGTCGTAGTGACCAGGCCATGCTGGCCGCGTTGCGGTACCACCCCCCAAAGCGAGTGGCATAAAGCCTGCGGCGTGCTGCTCGATCAACTGCCCAAACGCCAGGCCGCGGCAATGCTTATGCAGGCCGCCCGCATCCGTCCGAAGAAGATGGGCCATAGCATTTGGATGGTGACTGCCAGGCAGATGGTGGAGCGGCAGGAGGTGCTGCTTAGGGCGCTTGGGCTAAATAGGGAGTAAGGCATTTTGAGAGTGTTGAAGCGTTGCAGGTGGCTGGTAAGCGGGCTGTTGGATCAGATACCCAAACGCCAGGCTGTGTTGCTCCAGGGCGCTGGGGCTGAATGAGGGCGTTAGACATTTTGAGAGTGTGGAGGGTGGCCGCCCGTCGCGCTCGTATTCAACTTTGGAAATGGATTGACGTACCAGCTACTGAATGTCGGTTCAGTGGCTAAGTCGGTTCCACTTGCGACCAGTTCTGCAGTCTGCTACTGTAAAAACATACCAGCGACTAGGAGTAGCTCCAGTCTAAAGTCTGGTCCCTAGGTGGTTTTATCCGCTTACGTATGCTCGGTCAATGGCTTTCGCCTGACCGAGCATTTCGTATGTGCAGAGGAAAGTACATATTTATTACATCAATATTTATTTTCTATTGTGTAGCGAACACCAAAAATAAGGTAAGCCTCTAATGACTCCACGTCCACTGCATCAGTTTTTTGATGCTATGTATCATGGGAAGTATCAGTTTGAGGACTTTTTGGAACTAGAGCCTAAAGAGCACTACACTCCAGTTCCACTGAGTGGGCGTACTATTTATAAACCCTCTAAAGTTTTAAAGGAATTTCACACTTTCTTAAACGGGTTTGTGTTAGTGCATCTCCCTGTAAATACAACAGTCTCATTTGCTTACCGTAAGGGAGTCAGTTTGTTGGAGGCTGTCACCCCCCATGCAGATAGTCGCGCTTTCTATCAAACAGATATTCAACACTTTTTTGAGAGTATTAATGTAAAGCTCATCAAGTCAGCTCTTATAAAAGCAGATACACCTGTAACTGATTTGAATGATTTTTTTGATCACATTCTTGACTTGATTACTGTCGATGGAAGCTTGCCAATTGGCTACTCTACATCCCCTATTTTAAGTAATGCCTGTTTGCACGGTTTTGATGAGCGACTAGCATATATTAGCTATAAGAATGAATGGATATATACGCGTTATGCTGATGATATTATTATTTCAGGTGCTGATAGAAAATCTGTTCAAAATGCCCAGTCTGAGATAAAAAATTGCCTTTTAGAAGAGTTGGGAGAGGGCTTTAAACTCAATCTTAATAAAAGCAAGCTAACCACTGTTGGGAGAAAGGTGAAGATTCTAGGCCTTGTAATACTCCCTAACGGTGATATTAGCATCGATCGTAGCGTGAGGGATAAAATCGAAGCTCGACTGTTTTTCTATATAAATGATCGTAAGAAGTTGGCGAAAATTTTTGTAGAAGAGAAAAACGATGGTATGGAAGATGGGTTGCAAAGGTTAAGCGGGTTGATCGGGTATGTCCATACAATCGATCCGTTGTACTTAGAAAAATTGAGAATGAAGTTTGGTACTACAGTTATTGATAGCTTTTTGCACAGGTCGGCACAATGAATAGACTTCACATCCGTCTTGAGCACATTCAGCATGTTACAAGTCTTGAGATCGACCTGGATCTATCTTCTGCAGGAATCATGTGTTTGGTAGGAAGAAATGGTGCTGGAAAAACAACCTTAATTCGTGCTTTGCGTAACCTCTCAAGTGCGGATACCTTTATAAAGACTGCAACTCCATATGCATTCTGCCCAGAAAGCCGAATCACTTATACTGTAGGTGATTACTGTATTTCTTTCTCATATGATAAAAATATTCGCTCGTTAAATAGTCGAGATACAATCCCTCCTGAGTTACGAAATCTTATCTCAGCTGAATTACCAATGCCTCATGGTACGCGTTTCAATTATTTCAAAAACGCAAGCGACGCCGATCTAGATATTCGAAGGGCAATTGCGCTCGGTGATTACGAACATCCAGAGGAACTTGTTGCTTTTCTAAACGCAATATATGGTTCGGCGTATTATTCTAGTATGGTGGAAGTAAAAGCCAAGGGTAAGAGTTACTACGCAATTGTAAAAGAAGACACAACATATATTCGTGAAGATTATCTTAGTTCTGGTGAATATTTTATAATAAATCTTTATCGAACTATTAAGGGGGAAGCTCGGCTAATAGTTATAGATGAGATAGATATTTCCCTTGATGCAGCAGCCCAAGCGAATTTAGCATCTTGGTTAAGAGGTTTTTGCGATAGATATGATCGTAATATTTTATTTACAACACACTCACTTGCTCTTATAAAGCAGCTCAAAGCAAACGAGCTTTATTACGTTAGTAAAAGTGATGGCCAAGCAGTAATTGAGCCCACATCATATAGTTATGCTAAGGCTCGGTTGTTTGGTTTTTCAGGCTGGGATAAATATATTCTAACTGAAGACTCACTTCTCCTAAGTTTTATTGAAACGATTATTAATAGATATGTTCCTAAAAGATTTTTTAGTCATAAGATTATTTATGTTGGCGGTGGGAGTCAGGTGGTTTCACTTATGAAGCATAATGAAGAGGAGAATTTTTTATCTTCTCCTCAAGAGGTTATTGCAATTCTTGATGGCGATCAAAAGAATGAAAAGCATCTTAAAGAACCTAATGTTTTTGTCATTCCATTAGAAAGTGTGGAGAAGGCTATCTACGCAGAAAAACAAAAGGATGACAACTTTCCATTTAAAACTGAAAGAAGCGAGTTTACTGGGGAGAAAGATTTTCATAATTACCTCAAGCAGAAGCGTATTGCAACTCAGGAGGAAATATTTGACTACTTAATCTTAAAAAATGAAGATGCTTTTCAGGAAATTGCTGGGGTGCTGAGTGATTTTTTGGAATACGAGACGTGATTTGAGTATTTGACTCAATTCTTTATAGATTTTTTTTGTTGCATTGATATCGGATTTGATATAGCTTTTAAGTAAGCGGCTTTAGCTATGCGTTTAAGCCGCTGCACACTAAAAAAAGCCCCGCTGTTCACCCAGCGGGGCTTTTACGTTCCTGGCTTTCCATTCGTGAGGTCGTCATGTCTGCTCATTCTCCTACTCATTGGCTTGAGGAGGCGGAATTACTGCGCGTTGAGCCAGCACCGCCAAACGATACACGCGCCGGCAACGTGGCCGCCTTCCTCGACACATTGGTCTTTGCCGAAGGTACGCCACGCTTTGGAGATCAGGACGGTTTAAATGTGATTGTCGGCGGCAAAACGTTCAACAACTACGATGATCACCCGCGCCAACTTGTTTGGCTGCCTGCTTATAAAATCCACTTCAGTGCAGCAGGGCGCTACCAGTTCCTGATGCGCACATGGGACGACCTGGCCCAGCGGTTCCATCTTCCTGACTTCACGCCTGCTAGCCAAGACCTAGGCGCCGTTCACCTTATCCGCCAGTGCAAGGCGCTTTCTTTGATCCATGACGGCCGTATCCGTGACGCCATCCACGCTTGCCGCAAAATCTGGGCGAGCCTGCCAGGTGCTGGCTATGGCCCTGGCTACAGATGAGCTGCTGAGTGTTTATGAAGCGACTGGCGGTATTTCCATCGACTAACTGACGAGGCCCGCCTGAGAGGTGCGCCATGAATCCAAGACGAAAAGAGAAACGCCCTATGAATGGCAGAGACCCCAACTTCTGGCAAGGGCTGCTGGATTTCTTGCCCATCACTTTGGTGGCCATCCTGACGTTCACGATGGGCTTTATTCGTGGCGTGCACGAGGGCGGCAGCTTAAAGAAGTTGCTGCTTGGTGCATTGATGTGCACACTTTTGGCGACTCAATCCTTAAGTTGTGGCCCTATCGATATCGAAGTTGTTAGCTAGTTAATGCTGTCTTTGAATATGCAGTAAATCCATGACCGTTTCTGGCTGATACAGAGCAGCCAGGCAGGAATGCTGCCTGACTCCCATGCACAACCTTCGTCAATAAATCTGTGGGATTACTTTCATAGCGTTGTTAATTCTGACGCCCTTTTTTTAGTATTTTCCAGGCCTGGGTGGATAACACCATCAACAGTAGTGCGATGATTCCCTGCGAAATAGGGCGAGTAAATAGAGATCCCCAGTTATCCTGGGAAATCAGCATTGCCAAACGTAAGTTTTGTTCCGCCATTGGACCTAACAGTACTCCCAGCACTACTGGTGCAAGCGGGAAGGCTAGTCGATGGAGTAAATAACCGAGCAACCCAAAGGCTAGCATTACATAGAGGTCTGTCATGTTCCCTTTGACGGTATAAACACCCACGGCCATGAGCACCAACGTCGTTGGTACCAAGAGTGCGGTGGGCATGCGCAAGACCTGAGCGAATAGGCGGGTGGCCACCATGCCTCCTAGTAACAGGAGTAGCATCGCAGTAAACAGCATTTGCCACATGAAACCGAAGACCACATCAGGCGACTTCGTAAACAGTTGTGGGCCGGGCTGAAGTCCATGAATCATCAGCGCGCCGAGCACTAAGGCGGCAACCAAATTGCCAGGAATCCCTAATGTTAGGGATGGAATCATTGCAGAAGCATTGTCTGCACTGTTACCTGATTCAGCTGCTGCAACCCCCACAGGATTGCCCGTGCCGAAAGATTCGGGGTTCGTGGACTTGCGCTTTGCTTCGTTATAACTCAGCAATGCTGCCAAATTGCCACCGGCACCTGGCAAGATACCTACACTAACGCCGATCAGCGACGAGCGAGTCCAAGTGCGCCAGTGCTGACGTATCAGTCCGAGTGCGTTGCCGCTAGCATCAACCTTGAAGCTTCCTGCATCATAGTAAGTCGCGTTGCTTTTCTCCGCCATCTCCAGTACTGGCGGTATCGCGTAGAGGCCGATGAGTACAATGATCAGGTCGAACCCCCCACTTAAATAAAGCGAATCGAACGTATAGCGTTCCGCTCCACTGATTGTGTCAACGCCTACAAGGCCGATGATAACGCCCAACAGGGCGCTGAGCATGCCTTTGCTGATATCACTGCCTACCAATACGGCGATGCTTACAAGTCCGAAAACGGCTACCCAGAAATACTCAGTCGGCCCAAAGGCAAGCGTGACCTGTGCCAAAAGGGGGGCTAGCGTCATCAACGCTATGGCGCTAATAATTCCACCGATGGCGGACGACCAGCACGCAGTCTTGAGAGCCAGCCCGCCCTGGCCGTTACGTGTCATAGGGTAACCGTCGAATGTTGTCGCGATTGCAGCCGGCGTTCCTGGGATTTTTAGCAAGATGGCGGGAATAGCTCCACCGTACATTGAGCCATTATAGATACCTGCTACCAACCCTAGAGCAATTACAGGATCGAACCCATACGTCAGTGGGAGCATGAGAGCGATGGCCATGACCGGGTTGAGCCCTGGTAGGGCTCCGATCAAGATACCCACCAAGGTGCCGACGAAAAGGCTGACTACGGAGCCAAATTGCAAGGCCACAGGTAGTGCGTTGAACAGGGAATCAAACATATCGTATAACCCTATTTAGGAAACCAGGAAAAATTCGACGGGCAAGGGTCGTTTTAGCACCATCGCAAAAAGCCCGTATAAGAGGATGATGAAGCCCACCGTAATACCTAAAACCACGATGGGGCGCCTTTCACCCAGTACCAGAGCCAGCAGGATTATGAACAGGGTGCTAGTGGAGTAGAAACCCACGGTTGGCATGGCTAAGTAGTAGATCAGGCAACAGGCGACCGTCGCCATAAACCTTCCCGGATGATCGATTAAGGCGGCGGCGCTGCTCAAGCCGCCATTTTGCTGCGTTTGCACCACGCCCTTAACGATCAGAGGAAGTGAGAAAAGGCACATCAGAATGCCAACTCCCATGGGCACGTAAGCTGCACCGGCATCAAAGCCACTCCCCACCCAGACCACCGTGCAGCCAAAGATGAGGAAGGCGATGCCAGAGATAATATCTCTGAAGTTCATGAGCAAGTTACCGTCCATTCAGGCATGAATTAGTTTTTCTTAAGCCCAAGCTTTTCGAGTGTCTCACCAATCGCTACGGTTTCCTGATGCAGACGCTCACGGAGCTCTTCACCTCGTACGAGATTCAGCGTCTCTCCTTGAGATGTCAGGAACGCTTGGAACTCAGGATGCTCGACGGCGCTAGCTACGGCATCGGCGATGACGTTAACGCGCTGCTCATCCATACCCTCTGGTGCCAGCATCATGCGCCATAGCACTGTTTCCAGCTCGGGATGTCCGAGTGCTGCTAGGCCTGATGCCTGGGGTAGTGCTTCGTTATCGTCGGCTGAGGTCACGAGTAGGCACTTCGCCTTGCCATCCTCTACATAGGGAAGTGCGGGTGTGATGGAGCCACCGTAGATATCCACGTGTCCACCCAGGAAGTTTTGGAGGGTCTCACCAGCGCCGCCAAAAGGAATAGGGCGGGCCTCAATGTCATAGGCTTCAAAGATACGCTCGGCTGCCAAGCGCATGGTTCCACCGACCCCGTCATTGCCGTAGGTGTACTGACCAGGGTTATTCTGTAGCTCGGCAAGGAATTCCTCACCTGTTTCAGCTGGAAAGTCGGGGGCTACACACATGGTGTAGGCACTCTGCGAAGTGCTGGTGATCGGGGTCAATGTCTCGTAAGAGTACTGAACACGCTGCATGTGCGGTACGGTAGTGATAGGACTATTCCAGGTAGAAAGCAGTGTGTAGCCATCGGGCTTGGCACGGGCAATCTGGTTGACCCCAATAGCACCACCTCCACCAGCGACATTAAGCACAGCAAGTGACTCTCCTAGTTCTTCCTGCAGGTACTGATTGAGCATGCGCGCAACGTTGTCAGTGCCGCCGCCGGCTGGTGCCGGTACGATTATTTCGATGGGACGATTCGGATAGTCGTCAGCCATGACAGGCATAGCGGTAAACGCTGATAGCGCAACTAAAGACGTAAGCTGTAATGTTTTCATTGTTAGTTACCTTTTTTTGAAATGCAGGGTGATGAGGTGTGCATTTAATGCGATCTCAAGCAGGTTGATCACCGAGCGTGACACGGTAGCGGAACCGCTCAGGCCTTCCGTGTACTCGTCGAAACTCGATGACCCTGCCTGCAGGATTGCGGGCAATGCGCTGGATGGCGGCGACCGGTGCCCCAGTGTCTAGTTCTAGATGCTTTGCACTGGCCTTGGTGGCGGTGCCGAACGACAGCTCGTCGGTTGCCGACGAGATCAAAATCCCGAATTCCTCCAGAAATACGGGATACAACAAAGGGCCCATCGCTTTTGGGTTTAGCGACAACAGCCCGTTGAAATCGGGCAGACGTAGATAAATTTCTTCAAACAGCAACGGGTCGCCTGACCAAAGGCGAACACGTTCCAACTTTATACAGTGGCTGACTGATTCTTCGCCAAAGGCCTGCTTTACGTCGGCGGGAAGGGCGACTTCCTGATGACTGAGAATTCGACTTTCCGGAATAACGGGTACATCGGGATCTTCCACATCATGTACATGGAAAAAACGAAACAGATCGGCTCGGAAGGCGGGTTGCTTAACGAAAGTGCCGGTACCTCGCCGCCGATCCAGCAGCCCCTCATCGACCAGCTGCTTCAGGGCCATCCGCATAGTTGCTAAAGCAACGCCATACTCTTCGGCTAAACGGTTCTCCGAGGGAATCATGTCGCCTGGTTTCCACTCGCCATTGGCGATCCTTGACCCTAATTGATCACGGAGTTTGGCGTACAGGGGTAATCTTCCGTCCGTATTAGCAGAGAACTTGGCTTGCATAGGGTCACCCAGTGGTTATCTTGATTTCTTGAGGTCATTGAAGACCCGTGTATACTTCCAGTCAACCAGTTCTCTAGAGAACTAGACTTATGTATAACAACTTAGGGATACGGAATCCCCAGTCAGAACGTAATGAGGTGCCAAAAGTGAAATTAGGTTTTGATTGTCATGCTCATGTCTACGGGACTGTTAAGGAAGCCAACGGGTCTAACTACAGTCCATCCCGTCCTGCACCACTTTTGGATTGGCAAGAAAACCTAGAAAACTGCAAATTAAGAGGCGGGGTACTGGTGCAACCGAGCTTTTTGGGAAACGACAATCGGCAACTGCTCGAAATTCTCTCCAGGCTTAATCATGCGTATCGAGGGGTCGTTCAGCTAGCCAAGGAGACGACGCTAGAGGAGATAGCCGCCCTTGATGCTGCAGGTGTTGTAGGGGTGCGATGGAATCTCATTGAGGGGCGCAGCGCATTGCCAAACCTCAAGGATCCTCTATGGATAGACTTTCTAGATAATCTTAAAGCTATGGACTGGCATCTTGAGCTGCATCTGGAAGGGAACCGGTTACCTGAAATTTTTCCAGCATTACATGAGCATGGCGTGAAGTTAGTCATTGATCATATTGGGCTGCCAGTCGACGACGTTCCTATGCAAGACCCAGGCTGTCGTCTTCTGCTTGAGTCAGGACAGGCAGAACGAACCTGGGTGAAGCTCTCAGCCCCCTATCGTTCCCCTGTGTTTGACCTCAGACCGCATGTCCAGGCATTGTTGCATCATCTTGGACGTGATCGGTTAGTGTGGGGCAGTGACTGGCCATGGACGCGCCATGAGAATAAACACACTTACCGCGATACTTACGGATGGCTCAATGACTGGGTTAGAGATGCTGATGATCGTCAGCACATTCTTGATGCGAGTCCTAGAGCCCTGTTTCGCCTGGGTGATTCATAGCGAGGGTATACCAACTGCTAAGAGGGCTGACATATGACTCGGATTGGAAGCAGGGGGATATCCGCTTCGAACTGGAGCCCGTTACTGAAGGGGATATATCACAATGAGACAGCGTGACGAATTCGTTGAAGAAATGAAAGCCAGGCTCGACGAGTGGAATGCTGATATCGATAAGCTGACTGCCAAGGCTCGCCAGGCGAGCGACGAGGCGAGGGTGAAGTACCAAGAGGACATCGATCGACTCAAGAAGCGCCAGGCGGAGACTCAACAAAGACTTGATGAGCTTCAGCATGCCAGCGAAGCGGCCTGGGAGACTGTCCGCCAAGGTATGGAAGACTCTTGGGAGTTGATGCGTAAAGCCTTCCGGGATGCCTCTTCTCGTTTCAAATAGCTTATTCAACTAACCTTGTTCAAACCATGCGTTTCACTTAAAAAAGCCTGAACAGTTAGCTGGAGTCTCGGCCCTCTTGTGGTTGCGATTCGCTGCCTTCTTGAAGACGCTCGATGGACGCATTTCCCTGCTTTGCCAGGGTCGCCAGGCGGTCGATCTGCTCATCCAGGCGGGGTAGGGCCTCTTGCCGATAGCTTGATAGATCGTCGATGGCGCCCATCACCTCGCTGAAAGCCTCCTCAAGCACTTGCATGTCGAGCATTGCGGAGGAGGCACGCTTCTGGATGTCCACGCCTTGCTGTCGCAGGGCCTTGGCAGTGCCGCCAATCATCTGCGATGTGGTCGTATTGAGGGCTTCGATGCGATCCAGCACCAGGCGCTGATTAGCCATTGCCATGGCCACCGTGACCGCAACGGTGAGCGCCGAGACGGTGACGTTAATGGCTCTGTCCACACCGCGCATTAATTCCCGGTTGTTGCGGATGATCACCTCTAGCGCCAGTATACCTTGCTGACTTACCGCCAGTTGCTGCTGTAGGTCGACAATGCGCTGGCGAAGAGGAAAGAGCAGCTCTTCCTCAAGAAATTGACGCCGCGGATCATCGCCATCGCGAGCGGCTATTTCATCTTGTAGGCGGTGGTCAATCATCCGGCCCAGCGCAATTTGGCGGTTCAGCTCGCCAAGGATTTTAGTTAACGCCTGCTGGTCATCGTTCAGGGTGAGGTTGTCACGATGCAGCATGTCGCGACCACTTTCCAGATCCTCAATGATCGCATCCAGCGCCTGCTGGGTATTCTCGAACTTACGAAAGTAGCGCTGCAAGCGGCTATCCAAGCCGGGAATGACCGCCAGAACGCGATCCAATGTAGTCGGCGCCAGGCGATGGCGTGCAGGGTCGAGCCCTTCCATGCGCCCACGCAGATCGGTCAGTGCCTTGGCAACCGGCCCTCCTTCGTCGCCTTGGTGGGCCAACTTACGCAGCGGTGTTTGCAGCATGGCGCTGCGATGGGCAGCCTGCTGCTGCAGTTCAAGGCCCATCTCATCCACGGCACGGCGCTGGCGAACTACTGACTCCTCATCACCTTCGGCGAGGATATCCTCGACAAAACGGTCGGCCATCGCCTCAAGCTCAGGGTCGATATCACGCTCATCGGGGGTTACTGATTCAGCCTGACTTGCACCCAATCGACTAGCTCCCAACTGGTCAGCGATCTCTTCCACCGGTGGTAGGGAGAGGCGTCGTTTGTCATCGGATTGCTGAGCCATAGAGATCTCCTGGGCTATAAAGCTATTAAAAATGCAATGAAATAAAACGGTTTAAATACAACAGAGTGAAAATTGCACATTAGCATTGCCTGTCAGCTTAATCCTTGCGGCCATAACGATCGGCCCCTTCGACGAAGCGGCGCAGATCTTCCAGCGCTTTTTCGGTGGTGACCGACGCCTGGGGGCGAGCCGTCTCGATGCGCGCCATGGAAACAGCGGTATCGTCGAGCACGGTCAAGGCGGATTCGATGCGGGCAGAGAGCTTGTTCAGCCGGTGCTCGGTCTCCACTAGCAAATCGAGGCGGCGCACCAGGGCAGCACGCTCTTCATCGCTTAATCGTTTGCCCTCCCGCTCCAGTCGGCCTCGTACGTAATTACCGTCCACGCTAACCACACCACGTGCCTGGGAAGCCATGGTCGTCAACGTATCCACCGCGCCGAAACAGACTTGGGTGACCAAGCCTTGCGAGCGCTCGAAAGCCAGCTCGCCAGTATGGAATCGGTCGCCTAGTACGTCCATCACATGGCGGTAGCGGCTGTATAGGCGGTCTGTCAGGATTGCCAAGTCGGGACGGTGCACATCGAGCAAGTTCTGCTTGGCCCGGCACATGGCCAAGACTAGATCGTCGGCCCCCACGGGTGGCCTTGCGGGGTCGAGCACCGACACACCCGTTTCATAGGCGTTGCGCTCCTCTTGAGCACGGCGCTGCTGTGCTGCGGCCTCTCGTTGAGCCTCATGGCGACGCACGCGGCGGCGGGCCAGCCAGCCGCGTAGCGTTCGCTCGATAGGAAGTGCTACAGGAATGGCGACGATGCCTGTCAACCAGCCAAACAGGCTGGGGCTGAAACCACCCCACAGGGAGGTCAGCCATAGCAGCATGCTGATGAAGGGAACCACTAGGCAATAGCGGGCAATTACCTGGAGACGACTGGTAGTCGACACTGGAAGCGCCAGGCCAGGATTGAAGAGGCCGACCAGTAGCCAGGGCAGGCAGGTCATAAACAGGCCATAGGAAAATCCCTGCAGGAATCCCAACATAGATACGGCTATCCTTCAGTCATGGAACGCAAATATTGTGTTTAGAATAACTGAGATAGGTCGCTAAGCACCAGCTGGGTAACTACAGGCTATTGGCTGGCTGTGAACTGCTATTTAACCTTTCTCTTAGAAATTATCCTCATCTTTTTAGCAAGATAACTTCTACAGAAATTTAACAGAAGCTTTACAGTTTAATTGCCATTTGTAACCGTATCGACTAGCTTAGTTACGACGGGTGCGCTAAAAAAACCCTAATGCTGGCTTACTCAATCGTTTCTGAACACCACTGACTGCGGCTTGGCTCACTTGGTGCGCTCCAGTTTCAGCCCAGTCAATTTGGGTTAACCAGCAAGGAGGACATCAAATGTCGATAACATCAGAAAAGCAATTACCCGAAGCAATAGCGGCCTGGCGTGATCCGGAAATGGACTCGGTGAAAGGTACCGAGACACCCAAAGATCCGAACAAAGGTTACATTGCCTTACTTGGATGGAGTATTAACGCGATTAAGGCGGCGCAAAAGTTTGACCGTCGCTATATCGTCGTTGCTCCCGAATGGGCTGAGGATTTCTGTGCTGCGAACAATATACCGTTCATTTCCTGGGATTTTATTCGCTTGAATGATCGTTCCATGGAGATTGCCGAAAAGTTGAAGGCTGAAGGCGTAGACGTCGCCATCCCACTGTTTGAAGAAACCGTTGAGTGGTCAGGAGCCATCAACTCCGTTCTTCTCGACAGCCCACGCATGTTTGGTCAGTCTATTCTATTCCGTGATAAGGCCTTGATGAAGCGCCGTGCCCAGCTTGGCGGTATCCGCGTTGGGATATTTGAAGAGGCGCACGAAAAAGAAGACATCGTCCGCTTTATGAAGCGCGTCAATCAAACGCTGCTCAAGCTTGATGGTGATCCGGATGACCCGATACACGTCAAAGCATTCGATAAAGCCGGTTGTCTTGGCCACCGGATGATCCGCACGTTAGAAGAAATTGATAACATTCCGGATGAAGAGTATCCGCTGCTGATGGAGAGTCACTTGAGCGGCTGGGAGTTTGCCGTTGAAGCCTGGATACACGATGGCAAAATTCAGTTCCTGAATATTTCGGAATACGTGACGTTAGGCTACTCGGTGTTCGTGCCTGCTACCCAGGAGCTTGAGAGCTGGCGCAATGCGATCACCAAACAGATCGAGCTGTTGATCAAAACCTTCGATATCCAGTTCGGCTTGATTCACCCCGAGTACTTCGTGACAGCTGACGGTGAGATGTACTTTGGCGAAGTTGCCTACCGCCCACCCGGCTTCAAAGCTTTCGAACTGATCGAAAAAGCCTACGGTTTCAACGCCTATCAAGCGTCAATGTTGGTGTTCGACCCGAAAAGCACGAAAGAAGAAGTAGCGGCGTTCTTCCCCCGCGAAGTAGTCGATGCGAAGGGTTACGCAGGTTGTTTCGGTGTCTACCCACGCCGTCGTGTTGTCAGCAAGCTGGAAATGCCTGAAGAGACGATTAATCACCCGTACTTCGAGTCACACGAACTGGTCGCACCGGCAGAAGAGACAGTGCCTGACCGGTCTGCTTTCGGGACTCATTGGGGGCTCATCTTCTTCTTTGGCGACGATCCCATCAAGATGCGCGATCTGCTAAAAGCCCAAGAGGATCTGGACTTTTACGTCTAACGTTCGATAGCGCAATACGCTGAGTTATGGGCGCGTATATAAGTGTCAGGAGTACTCCATAATCCCGATACTGATATAGGCGCCCTTTATTTTGCCAACGTTGCGGGAGTGGCTCCACCAAAAGGCCAAGGTAATTATCCCAGGCACGATTTAATAGGCAGCAGACAGCAAAATAATGACGCCTACACCAACAAGCAGGAACCCGCTGATTTGGCTAATCCGTTCTGCTTGGGGGAGTAGCTTCTCTGCTAGAAAATAAAGGGCTAGCCCCGCCATCCAAACTAGGCTCATAACGCCGCCGACAAACATCAGCAGCATCAAGGCCCAGCAGCAGCCGGTGCAGTAGGCGCCATGGCGGAGCCCCATGATCAGCGCTCCGCCGTTGCCTTCGCGCCATTCGGTCATCAGAAAGCTTAAGGGCGAACGACACTTGTTCAGGCAGGCCTGTTTAAGATCACTGAACTGGAAAGCACCTGCGGTTACCAGCAGGGCGCCTCCCAACAGTGGGGTGACGTGGCCCATGGATGAGCTTAACAGCGCACTCTGCTGCAATGCCCATTGCATGACGGCGGCTGCCCCCGCAAACGCCAGCCACACGGCAAGGTAACCTGCCATGAAAACCCAGGTGGCTGCGCTGGCAACTGCCTTGCGTTCGCGCTGCTGGTGGATGCGCAGGAAAGTAAGCAGCATGGGGCTAGCGCTGGGTAGCATCATGGCCACCATCATCACGCTCCACATCAGCGTGGCCGTGACCAGCAAGCTTATTCCGTCGTCGCCTGTGCTGGCCATCTCCCCATTCATCGGCATTTGCGCGTGCATGCCGTGCATAATCAGGTAACCCCACGCCAGTATTGACACGGTTATCAATGCTAACCAGGTCAGTAAGCGTTCCCGGGCATGGAGAGTGCTCATTGTCAGTTCCATCGCCAACGCCCCTCAAGACCCGCTGTATGTGAAGGGTGAATAAAACGCACTGCGTTCGCTAAGATCAATGTTGATGCCGTAAGCACGGTGCAGCAACGATTGCGACTTGGCCACCACCAGAGACTCGCCCGGCGCTACCGCCAACGGGTGATGATGAATGGTCACCTCAGCGCCGTTCTGGCCCTCCAGGGCGGTAATTTCCGTGTTGGCGGATTGGCCAAGTTTCAAATGTCGACGCCCCTTTTCCACTTCAAACTGGATGGGAAGGTGCTCTACCGCGAGCACCTCGCCGATAAAGGTGGCCAATAGCGCCGGGTGGCCACCGGCCTGGCCGCCGAATATGCGGCTTAGCGCTTCCTGTTGGGCCTCGTCTGCCCGCTGGTCGATATACAGCACGACTTTCCAGTTTCCCTCGGCCATGGGGCCGGGGGAGTGCAGGGCGATAGCCACATTCCTGTCGCCGAGATCCACTGCCTCGAACTGGCCTTGGGTAATGTGCCAGCCCACCAGGGCGGTGCATTCACCCTCGGTAGGGCTGCCGAGGTAGATACACGGGCAGGCACCTTTGCAATTGCAGCTTTCGAGGTAGTCGCCTTTCAGGCTCCATTGGGGATTCATGTCGTCTCCTCCTAACGTCGTTGGATAGCTTTTGTGATATTTGTTTTGGGTATCTCTTGTTATAGCGCTGAATCGCTCGCGGGATGTGAGGAACTGATGAGAATTACGTGAGAATTGCATCTGAGTGTCATCGTTCGGTGCGCAACTACTGTGTCGGGTGGTATTTGTAGCTATGCTGAACTCAGGTATCAGCTAAGCCTGACATGTAGAGAAACCAGCCATGTGGCAATGGACGTCGGATTTGACGACCAACCGGGCCTATCAGGGTTTCGTTGGCCGCACTAATGAGCTTGATACTCTTCGCGGTGTGCTTGCGACGGCAGGGCCTCGGGTGGCGCATGTCTACGGTATTACCGGCATTGGTAAGACGGCGCTGCTGGACATATTGGCGGCCGAGGCGGAGGACGCAGGTGCTAGCGTCATCCGACTGGACTGTCGCCACATAGAGCCCACCGAACCTGGATTTTTACATGCGCTAGGTGTCGCCATTGGGGATGGCGGATCGGGGGTGGATACGCTGGTGGAGCGATTGGGCCTGCTGAGCCCCACAGTTCTTCTTGCGCTGGATACCTACGAAGTGTTCAGGCTGCTCGATACCTGGCTGCGTCAGGTATTTGTCCCGTTGTTGCCGGATAACGTACACATCGTCTTTTTCAGTCGCCAACGCCCTCTGGATGTCTGGTTTGCGGCGCCGGACTGGGGGCGCCTGGTTCAGAGTGTGCCGGTACAGCCGTTGAGCCCGACGGAGGCTCAAGTGCTCCTTAATTTGCATGGCATACAGGAGGAAGATGCGGCATCCCTGATCCGGGCCGCCCATGGTCATCCGCTGGCGCTGAAACTGGCGGCCACCGCCAGCCGGGAAAACCACGCCCGTTCGTGGCCGCAAGAGACGGTGCTACAGCACGCGGTTGATGAGCTGAGTCGGATGTTTCTTGCCGATGTGGAAGATTCGGCGAGCCGACATGTGCTGGAGGGCGCCGTGGTGCTACGCCGGGTGACGGTCTCTCTGTTACAGGCATTGTTTCCGGAACTCGATCCCCAGGATGCCTACGAGCGGCTGCGCAGGTTGCCCTTTGTGGATGGCATGCATGACGGGCTGATTATTCATGAGGCCGTTCGTGATCCGCTTGCCCGCTCCCTGCATGCCAGCGACCCTAGCCGCTACCTGGACTATCGTCGGTCGGCCTGGCGACAGCTGGTTAGCGAGTCGCAATTCGCGGCCAGCGACGATCTCTGGCGCTATACGGCGGACATGCTCTACCTGATTGAAAACCCCGTGGTGCGTGAGGCATTTTTCCCCACCGTGACGACGCTTCACAGCGTGGAAGCGGCACAGCCTCAAGACGATGAAGCCCTTACCGGGATTGTCCGCGCCCGTGATGGCTGTCAGGCCAGCGAGCTTCTGCTGCAATGGTGGCGGCGTATGCCCCAGGCGTTTTCCATCGTGCGGGGCGTGACCGGGGAAGTAGAAGGACTGTATTGCAAACTGCGCTCCGACCAGGTTGAACCCAGTTGGTTGCTCAATGACCCGGTGACCGCCCAGTGGTATTCCCATCTTGAACAGTCGCCTATGCGATCGGGTGAGGTGGCGTTATTTTGCCGACGCTGGCTAAGTCTCAAGGAAGGCGATTCACCCAGTGAAATACAGGCGGCTATTTGGCTGGATCTTAAGCGAAGCTATATGGAGCTGCGCCCTGGGTTGCGGCGGGTCTATCTTACGGCGACCGATCTTGGCGCTTACCGGCAAGTGGCGCAGCGGTTGGGGTTTGAAGCCCTTGGCGGATGGGAGGTGGAACTGGATGGCGTTTGCTATCCGAGTGCGGTGCTCGATTTCGGGTCGGCATCTGTGGATGGCTGGCTGGCGGAGCTTGCCGCGGCAGAGCTGGGCATAAAGCGTGATCCTGCCTTGTTAGATGTCGAAGCTCGGCAACTGATGTTAGCGGAAGGCTCCGTTGCGCTGACGCCCCTGGAGTTTGGTGTCATGCGCTATTTGGTCGAACACCAGGGTAAGGCAGTGTCCCGTCGTGAGCTGTTGCAGCATGTCTGGGGTACCCGATATCAAGGAGGCAGCAATGTGGTTGATGCCATTGTACGCACCTTGCGCCGCAAACTTGGCAGCCAGTCTGCGCGGATAGAGACGTTGACTGGAGTGGGTTATCGGCTGAGATAATCGATTGTCGTCTATCAGGCAGTGGTTATCATACGTAGTTTCTCCTGGGAAAATATCACGGCTTGCTGACCCCTTGGCGTTATCGGTCAATGACTCCTATGTTGGTGGAAAGACACGGGAGGAATAATAATGGATGCACTAGCGAGAAAACTGGGCCTCAAGACGGATCCCATCATTTTTTTCACGTCCGCAGGGATCATGATCCTTTTTCTTGTGGTGCTACTGATTGCGCCGGGCCCCATCGGGGCAGCCTTTGGTGCCGGGCGGGAATGGATTGTTACCAATCTTGGCTGGTTTTTTATTTTAGGGGTGACGAGTTGGGTAGCGTTTCTGCTGTGGGTGGCGCTTAGCCGGTTCGGGGCGATCCGCTTGGGGGGCAATGATGCAAAACCTGCCTACAATAATATCTCCTGGTTCACCATGCTGTTCGCAGGCGGCACCGGAACGGTGCTGATGTTCTGGGGCGTGGCTGAACCCATTTCCCACTTTTCTAATCCACCCAGACCGGATGTTGTGCCTTTCTCTGTGGAAGCCGCCGACGATGCCATGAGTTTTTCGATCTACCATCTGGGGCTACATACCTGGGCGATTTTCGCTATGCCCGGACTGGCTTTTGCTTACTTTATTTATCGCTATAATCTGCCGATGCGTTTTAGTTCAGTATTCTATCCGCTGTTAGGCGAGCGCATTTATGGCCCTCTCGGCAAATCTCTGGATGTCTTCGCCATACTTGGCACCCTGTTTGGCGTAGCGGTCTCTATTGGCCTGGGCACCCAACAGATCAATGCGGGGCTAACGGAGTTGTTTGGTATTCCAGATGCCGTTATCACCAAGGTGTTCATCATTGCCATGCTGACGGCTGTCGCTGTGGGATCGATTGTGGCGGGGCTGGATTCAGGCGTGAAACGGCTTTCTAATATCAATATCGCCATGGCCGTCGGCCTGTTGTTGTTTGTACTCTTTACCGGGTCGACCGTTTTCCTTTTGCGCGCTGTGGTCGAAACCTTTGGTCTCTACATAACGAACCTGCTGCCCATGGCTTTCTGGAATGACACGCTGGCAAGCTATTCCAGGGATGGCGGCGCCTGGGGGTGGCAGGGTAGCTGGACGGTATTCTATTGGGCCTGGACAGTGACGTGGTCGCCTTTCATCGGGATCTTTGTGGCGCGAATTTCACGCGGGCGCACAATCCGCGAATTCGTCCTTGGTGTGCTTTTTGCCCCCTCTATCTTCACACTGGTTTGGTTTGCAATTTTTGGTTGGTCGGCAATGGAGATCGACGGGATTGGGCCCGATGCTCGAGAAGCACTGGGAGAGCAGGCAGGTATCTTGTCTGCCGCCGTAGGTGAAAGCATCCCCCTCGCTATGTTCGCATTCTTCGAGAGCTTCCCGGCCGCTACGTTAATCCAGGGCTTGGCTGTTGTGATCGTTGCGATCTTCTTTGCCACGTCATCAGACTCTGCGTCCCTGGTTGTCGATATGCTGTGTACCGGCAGTGCGGATCCCGGACCATGGCATCAGCGTGTTTTCTGGGGTGTTTCGGAGGGTATGCTGGCAGCGATGCTGATTGTGCTTGCGGGCGATGCCGGGCTTACTGCTTTGCAGGAAGTGATTACCGTTGTTGGCCTACCGATGTTCATTTTGGTGTTTGCAATGATGTTCGCGTTATACCGCGGCCTGTCGCAGGAAGATCTTAGCAAAGTGCAGGTGGGGCGCCCGCCCAAACGTGAGGAGTTAGCGCCGGATGAATAGGTAAGCGGTGGATCAGAACTATCATAAGCAAATTTCCACGCTGAGAAGCTCGCTCAGTTGCTGCTGAGAAAGGCGTCTATCAGCCATGTAGTAGAGTATGTCACCATCTTTGAGTGGGCGGTCGTTGGCGGGATTGAGCATATTACCTTCGCCGTCGCCACTGCTATTGGCGAGCCCCAGTACGGTGGCGTTATAAACCTTTTTTGCTTGCATAAATAGATCGCCAAAGGTGGCGCCGGCAGGCGGTTGGCTTAACCTGGTTTGGTACTGGGTAGCGCCACGATCAACCGCGAGTAGTTCGTTAACGACTCGCGAAATTCCCGCATCAGAGGCTGAGCGTACCAGCATTTCCAACGCTAAGGCCTGGGTACATTCGATGCCGGGCAAAGTGCGCCGTAACATCGCTGCGGTGTCGGGATTGGCGCAGTGGGCAACGATATGAGCGTTTTTTGCTTTAAGGCTGTAGGCACTCAGCGCTACGGTGGCCACCCGGTCATCGCTGGTGTCGTAAATGATGATGCGGCTGGCGCTTTCGACACCCGCTCGCTTGAGAAGCTCGGCATTGGAGAAACTTTCCCCTTTAATAAACTTTAAATCCGCAGGGCGTGGGTTGCTCATCTCTTTGGTAACGCAGAGCACGACTTCATCCGGCAGGCCCTTATCGGCTTTAAGAATGTCCAAAATGCGCTCGGTAGTTTCGCCGTGCCAGCCAATGACAAGGGTGTGACCGGACAAGTGGCTGAAATCGCCTTTACCTTGCATCTGTAATCTCCAAAAATTTGAAAGTGTGACGGTGGCTTTACCGATCAAGGCAGCGAACAGTGAAATGCCGCCTGGAATGAGATAGATCGTAGCGATCCACTTCCCGGCCACGGTTGTTGGGCTGAAATCGCCGAAACCTACGGTGCTAGAAACAACGACATAAAAATAAACCCAGTTGGCAGCGGAGTCGGCCACCGATTCGCCGACCAGTGAGAAAAGCATCCAGGTGGTGCCCATATGGGCGAGCACAATAAGAAGCAGAAATGTCCACGAAATTTGTAGCGTAGAGGCTTTAAGAACGCGGAGCAGTCGCTGAATAACAGGCATGGTGATCTCTTACGGTGATGGTGTGTCAGCCCAGTTTTTCGGCATGGGAATTGATTGATGATAAAAGAGTGACCCGGTTCCTTCGCTGTCGCTAGCCCTATCATCACCTTTAAAATAAAAATGAGCTGTTGAAGCGAAACAATACGCGCCTGCTAGCGTACTCGTAATAAACAAAAGGGCCGCTATTCGCGACCCTTTCATATTTGCTAACTGGATTTATTAAGCAAAGTGTTTGGCAATCCAGGAAAATGCGCTATCGGTTAGCGATTTTTTACCGTGATGTTCTCGGTGCTGGCTCCATACCATGCCACCTGACACGACCACTAGGCTCATCAACATGCCAGCAAGGATAAGTTCATTCATGGCTTATCATCCTCATCTGAGGTTTTATCACGCTCAACGTAACCATAGCCGAAAGACCCTACAAAGATCAAGATTATACCTAGCCCCACGCCGAGCCAAACGTTATCGGTATTCAGGCTGGGGTTAGTGACTACCCAGCCAGCAGTGAAGCAAGTAGCGACCACAATGACCCCAACGTTGCGAGTCGCCTCTAAAAACTGTTGACGAGTCGCTCGGGCGCCGATTCTACGGCGATGGGACGAGGCCCTGCGTTCTTGTAAGCTTTTCGTTAGCCTGGCACGCAGGGCCTCTTGTGGGTCTTTACCGCCATGAGGTTCTTTCAAGCCATCACCTGCCATTAATCCAGCAAAATCAACGTGAAAAAAATGTGGTATTAAAATCCTGCCTTATTCACTTGGGTGCCGCGTATGCCGTCACCGTAGACCATGGTGTCGCCAGCCTTCTCTGCCAGTTGGCGACAGTCTGCGGTTCTTGATGAAGTGGGGCCTGAACTGCAGCCTGCAAGTATAAAGGTAACCTGGCAAAGGGCGATGAGTGCTTTCATTGATGACTCCTTGTCAACAAATAATCCATTCGACATTTAACCTTATAGGCGTTGCATATGTCGATGTCATGCGGGGGAACATCGTGCTTAACCTGAATGTCATAGCTGAAGTTTTATTTTTTAGGATAAGCATATGGATCGTGTATTTGCATGGGATCACCACCACAGTCAGGTTGTTTACCGCATTCCCGGCCATCAGTATGAAGATGGCCGGGAAGATAGCGCTCTCTCTCCCGTATGGCTGCCCGCGGAGGAATCAGATTTACCCGAGGGGGTAATGATTGACGATCTGCGCAAAGTATCCGTTAAGGAGTAGCCGCGGCGTGTTCTGAACGGCTGCTTTGCGCGCTATTCAACGCTTTCAAACAGAGGATTTTCAGGCGTACAAAATAGATTGTGTTTGGCTAGTGATCGGCTAATATGCGGATGTTAGTCCCACCATCTCTGGATATGCCGCCATGTTAAAAGGTTTGATCGTCTGTTTTGCGGTATTGTTTGCGCAATTGGCGGTACTGCACGTGATTGATGCTCGTATCTATAATTCTCCTCAAGATGCGCGTCAAACGGCGGTAACCTCCGTTACACCACATAAAGATGAAAAAGAAGACGAAGAAGAGGTGCAAAGCTAAGCAGTGGTTATCCTCGATCCGGTTTTTGAAGCCGGTGAAGTATAACCTAGCCTTGCTAGCAACCCTTTGGCGGCGCTGGGCGTCGCCAAAGGGGCGGTTTGAACGATCAATAAGTAGAATTTTTTTCATCTTTTGGTGTCCAAACGAAGTGCTTAACCAGCATAGACAATGCTTACAAAGCGGTTTTAACGTTGAATAACCATTGGTGAAGGGGAGTTCTCGATACAGACAAAGGCTTGCGTCTGGAACTCGGTAACGGCATGCTTGTCAGTTGTTGGAAATACCATTAGGGAGCATGAACACATGGCTTACAACGATTTACGTACGGCACGTCCTCAGTCGAGTGGCGTTGCCAATAGTGTTAGCACTAACAAGGTATTGCGTAACACCTACGCGCTACTGGCAATGACGCTGCTGTTCTCAGCAGTCACCGCGGGTGCTGCTGTAGCCCTCGGCATCCAACAAATGAACATCTTCGTGTTCTTGGTTGGTGCCTACGGCTTAATGTTCCTGGTACATAAAACCGCAAATTCTGCGGCCGGCTTATTAGCAACGTTCGCCTTTACCGGCTTTATGGGGTTCACGCTTGGGCCGATTCTTTCTGCCTACCTGACCCTGCCTAATGGCGGTGCGTTGATTATGAACGCGTTGGCCATGACCGGTCTGACGTTTGTTGGTCTTTCCGCGGTAGCGCTAACCACCAAGAAAGACTTTAGCTTTTTGAGCAACTTCTTGATGGCGGGCGCCATCGTGTTGATTCTGGCCATGGTGGCTGGGTTCTTCTTTAACATCCCGGCGCTTTCATTGATGGTGTCAGCTGGCTTTGTGCTGTTTGCTTCAGCAGCCATTCTGTATCAAACCAGTGAGATCATTCATCGCGCTGGTGAAACGAACTACATTCTCGCTACGGTGACGCTCTACGTATCCATCTACAACCTGTTTGTTAGCCTGTTGTCGATTTTGGGTATTATGAGCAGCGATTGATCTAAGCAAACGATAGACGATATGACAGGCCCTATTGCTAGGGCCTGTCTTTTTTTAGGGTAACCGTTACCAGGTATTATCATGATGCAGTACGGCTTATTGGTGATGGGGGCGCCGTATAGCAGCCCAGCACCGCACTCTGCATTGCGTTTTGCCCATGCCGTTCTAGCGCGAGGGCATCAGATTGCCGGTGTTTTTTTCTATCACGACGGCGTTCATAATGCATCATCGCTGATGGCTCCTCCCCAGGATGAACTCAACCTCAGAGAAGCCTGGATTGAGCTGCATCAGCAGCATGCGATTCAGTTAGATGTCTGTATTGCCGCTGCGTTGCGGCGAGGATTGATGAGTGAATCGGAAGCACAGCGACATGGCAAGCAGGCCTTTAATGTAGCACCTCCTTTCGAGTTGACAGGGCTAGGGCAACTGCTTGAGCTACAGCAACGCGCTGATCGCCTGATTACCTTTGCTTGAAGGAGAGCCAATGGCGACACCTGATGCGCTATTAGTGATAATTCGCCACGCGCCCCACAGCTCAAACTGGTTACGTGAAGGGTTAGATGCCGCACTGGTGGCGGCGGCCTTTGGACAACCCGTGCATTTGCTGTTTATGGGGCAGGGTATAATGGCACTGCTGAAAGAACAGGGCAGTGGTGCGCCGGGGCAAAAAGCCACGCTGCCCACCATTGATATGTTGGAAATGTATGATATTGACAAGCTTTGGGTGACCGAAGAAGCGCTGCAAGGGATGCATCTATCCGCCGATTCACTGGTAGAGGGCATCACCCTGATAGCGGATCAGGAAATACCAGGGCTGTTACAGCAGCACACCCAGATACTTAACTTTTAGGCCTAGTGAGAGAATTATGATCTTACACATCCTCACCAAAGCGCCTGATAGCATTGTCGCTACTCAAATGCAGCAAGCGATAGGGGAGCAGGATGCCGTGCTGCTGATCGAAGAAGCGGTAACAGCTGCCCTTGATCCCTCCTGGCAGGCATGGCAGCAGTGTCAGTCGCGCATATTCCTTCTATCGGAAGACCTTATAAGCCGCGGGCTTGCCAGCATTGCCACGGATAATGAGCTGCCCACACTAGAGATGGATGGCTTTGTGGCGCTCACCGAGCAGTATGAAAAGACAGTTACCTGGTACTAAGATGTCTGACACGAAAATATACCGTTATCTTGATTCGCAAAAAAAATATCCGCTAGACCCGGAAGGGTATCTCGTTAACCAGTCAGAGTGGGACGAATCTGTCGCTCATTTAATGGCTGAAGAAGAGGGTTTAACACTTACCGCTGAACACTGGGAAGTTATCAAAGTCGTGCGAGCATTTTATCAGCGTTACGAAATGGCTCCGGCGATGCGACCGCTTGTGAAAGCAACCAAAAACGCACTGGGTGAAGAGAAAGGGCGTTCTATTTACCTGATGCAGCTTTTCCCCGGCAGCCCGGCAAAGCGAATTGCCCGCCTGGCCGGTTTGCCGAAGCCTACCAACTGCCTATAATCCGTGTGAATGGCTCGCTGGTTTGCGAATAGCTTAGGCCACATCACCGCGCGTACAGACCGACAAAACAACGGCATCGTCTGGACTAGTGGATACCAGTGCATGGCCCATATCACTATCAAAATAGATGCTGTCGCCCTCAGCTAGCACTAATGGGGCGTAAAATTCGGTGTAGAGCATAATATCGCCATGCAGCACCATCAAAAACTCTTCGCCATCATGACGTACCCACTGGTGATACTCGTCAAAGCTGCGTGCCCGTACGATGGTTTTGAAGGGAATCATACGTTTTTGGGCGAGCTGATGGCCCAATAATTCGTGCTCGTACGTGGGCGTGGGGTGCAGTTGCCCTTTGCCTTTACGGGTTAGATCGCGCCTCCCCATGGTATAACGTTCCCGCTTGGGGGGCGTGAGCAATTGAGGCAAGTCGATGTTGAGCCCAGTAGTGAGTTTTTGCACCACGCTAAAGGTGGGGGAGACTTGGTCGTTCTCAATTTTAGACAGCGTTGAGCGGGCAAGCCCGGTGCGCTGGCTAACCTCTTCCAACGTCCACTGATTAGCGAGACGAATTTGTTTGAGCCGCTCGCCTAAACGCAACGGCTCAACAAAGGGTTTGCTTCCCGATGCAATACGCAGCGCGGCATGCTCTTCAGTCGTAGCGGTCATAGGTTGTCACATTGGCTGCGTTGTCTAACGGTGCGTGTCTATAGGCGCGCGTAAACAAGCATGATATCACAGCAAAGAAGTGGCTAAGAACGGCCGGCAGAAGCAAGAGTGCTGATGCATATCTAGGGTGCTTCAGCAAACGGCAGCCCTAAAAGCGCTTTTAGATGCGCCTCAACGCCACTCGCCAGCGACTTCGGGTTATAGCCGCCTTCAAGCACCGATACAATGCGATTATCGGCATACAGGGTGGCGATCTCCATGGCTAGATGGGTAATCCAGTAGAAGTCTTCATCCTCTAAACAGATATCCCCCATGGGGTCATCACGGTGAGCGTCGAAACCCGCGGAGAGCATCACCAAGTCAGGTTTAAAGGCGTGCAGGGCAGGTAGCCAGTGGTTTTCGATGATGCGCCGGAACTCTGGGCCATCGGTGCCCACTTCAAGCGGGGTATTCACAACGTTTTGCCACTCGCTGCGCAAATAACGCCAGGGGTAAAACGGATACTGGAAGCTGGTGCAGATCAGTATCTCAGGATCATTTTTAAAGATATCGATGGTGCCATTGCACTGATGAACATCAAAATCCAGTATAGCGATACGCTTGGCACCATATTTGGCTCGCGCATGGGCCGCCCCCACGGCGATATTATTGTAAAAACAGAATCCCATCGCGTCGCTGGCTTCCGCATGGTGGCCTGGTGGTCTAACCGCACAAAAGACGTTATCCGCCTGACGCTTAAATACCTGATCTACCCCACGAATAACCGCTCCCGCTGCAACCCGTGCGGCTTGTAAGCTGTCAGGATTCATCATGGTATCGCTATTTAGCGTAACGAGGCCTTCGGTGGGCAAGCACTTCTCTAGGGAGCGCAAATGGCGCAAGGGGTGTACTCTGGCAAGAGACTCCTCGCAGGCTGCCTTGGCATCGGCCTGCATGGTTTGCTGTAATAACCCAACAAGCGATAGGCGAGCGCGAATAGCCTCCAGACGCTGAGGGCTTTCAGGATGCTCCGGCCCCATGTGGTGCAATGAGCAGTCTGGGTGGGTAAGGTAGGCGGTAATCATTCCAACGCTCCATTATCATTGATGCCACCTTAATCGCCTTCAGGGCCTGGGCGACAGTGTCAATAAGTCGTACAGCCGCGATTCATGTCAGGGGAGACGCATTTTGAGTACGCGCTTTTTACACCATTTTTTCGAACCTCGCACACTAGCGGTGTTTGGCGCCTCTGAAAAACCCGCGTCGTTGGGCGGTCTAGTGCTGAGAAATATTCAGGAGGGTGGTTTTAAAGGGCCGCTCTGGGCAGTCAATCTAAAAGGCTACTCCCAAGTCTTCGGTGTGCCGTGCGTCAGCCGCGTAAGCGAGCTACCCGAAGTGCCCGACTTAGCCGTGGTCTGCTCGCCGATTGAAGGTGTGCCCAGCCTGATTAAAAAGCTTGGGCAATACGGTGTCAAAGCGGCCCTGGTGCTCTCGGGCGGCGCTTACCTGGATCGAGATAAAGGCAATCAGGGTTCCATTCGCGAACGAATGTTGAGTGCGGCACGCGTCTCGGGTATTCGTGTACTCGGCCCCGAGTGCATGGGGCTAATTGTACCGGGCAAAAAGCTTAACGCCTCTTACGCCAGTCAGCCGGTGAAAGCGGGCCGCGTCGCTTACCTGGGCCAGTCCGGCATGCTGGCCAATGCGATGATTGATTGGGCCGCCGGGCGTGATGTGGGCTTTTCGCACTTGATAACCGTTGGCGACAGTGTCGATGTGCTATTGCCAGACCTGATCGATTACGTTAATCAATTCTCGCCCGCTCAGGCCATTATGCTGCACCTTGAGCGAATCAGCGACGCCCAGCACTTTATGACCGCCGTGCGTGATGCATCACGTAATCGTCTGGTACTGGCAATAAAAAGCGGCCGCACCCCAGAATCGGATATATCCGGCATGTCACCCACGCCTGGGATTGCTAACCGTGACGTGGTGTTTGATGCCGCTTTTGCTCGGGCAGGGGTGGTGCGGGTAAATGATTCCGATGAGCTGCTTGATGCGCTGGAAACCCTGTCGCGCATGAAACCCCTGAAGGGCGATCGTCTGGCCATTGTCTCTAACGGTTTAGGGCCCGCCATGCTGGCGATCGATAAGCTGATTAGCGCGGGCGGTAAATTGGCTGAATTTAGCGACGAAACCCAGGCAGCGCTGCACCGTAGCGAGGTCGATATGAGCAAGCCGGGCGAGAACCCGGTGGATCTGGGCGGCAACGCCTCGCCCGAGCGGTTTGTCCAAGCGCTGGAGATTGTCGCTGCTGACGCCAACGTGGATGCTGTATTGGTGGTGCATGCACCCACCCGGATGGCGCCATCGCTGGTGACTGCCCAGGCGCTGATCGATAACCGCAAGAAATTTCGCCGCAACCTCCTCACCAGTTGGATGGGCTTAAAAGAGGCGCTTAATGCGCGCCACATCTGTAATTTAGCCGGGATTCCGACTTATATTTCACCCGAAAAGGCCGTTAAGGCGTTTATGCATATGGTGATTTATCAGCGCGTTCAAGCGCTGTTGCAAGAGATCCCACCCAGCCTGCCATTTTCCACCAGTCCAGAAATACGCGCCCAGTGCCGTACACTGATTAAGCAGGCAAAAGAGCAGGGCAGGCAAACCTTGACCCACTCTGAAACCGCCCAAGTGCTCGAGGCCTACGGTATCCCCACGGCACCCAGCGTGTATTTGGCCAACCCCGATGAGGCGCTTGCTCGCGCTGCAGAGATACCTGGCACCAAGGCGCTGAAAGTGGTTCATGAAGGCAATTGTCGTCCTTATCGCTACCGCAAGCACCCGCATAAAATTTCAGCAGGCTTGCTACAGGACTTGGACACACCCGAACAGGTAGCGGAAGGCGTTCGCCAGCTAGGTGAAAAAGTCGCTGAAAAATTTCCCGAGTATGCGATCCGCGAGTACTGTTTACAGCCCATGCAGCGTGGCAAGCACTCGATGCAGATTTGCGCGGGCATTACCCGTGATCCGGTGTTCGGCCCACTTATCGTCTTTGGCATCGGTGGTTATAAGGTCAACGTGCTGGCTGACCGCCAGGTCGCGCTGCCGCCGCTCAATATGAGCCTGGCTGCCGATGTAGTAGGGAGAACCCACGCCGCCTCATTAATTCGTGAACACTCCGCCGACCCAGAGCGTGACATTCAGCACTTATGCCAAATGCTGGTCAAGCTATCGCAAATGGCCTCCGATCTGAGCGACCTGCGGGGTTTAGAGGTGAATCCACTGCTGCTGAATCGTGACGGTATGGTCGCCGTCGATTTCGCCATGGATCTCGGTACGCCATCGCGCTTTGCGATTATGCCGTACCCCGAAGAACTACGTGAATGGGTGACGTTGAAAAACGGCTGGCAGGTCGAGGTGAGGCCCATTCGTGCCGAAGATGCCCACTTAATTACCACCTTCCATCGCCAGCTCTCGGAAGAGAGTATTCGTTTTCGCTATTTCCATAACAAGTCCAACCTAACCCAGCGTGACTTATCGATCCTGTCACATATCAATTACGATCGTCAGATGGCCTTTATCGCAGAATATTTAGGCGATGATGGCAGTAAAGAGATGCTAGGGGTGGTGCGGGTATGGAACGATCCGGACAATATTCGTACCGAGTTTTCGGTCATTATTCGCGATGACCTTCAAGGTCTGGGCATTGGTAGCCTGTTGATGAAGAAGATGATCGATTACTGCACTAATATTGGCACCCTGGAAATGATCGGCAAAATTATGGTCGACAACCATCCGATGCGGGCGCTGATGAAGCACTTAGGCTTTAAATGCCGCTATAACATGGAAGAGCAGGTGATTGATGCGGTGTTACGCCTCAACGAACCCGAAAGTGAATGGCAGCGGCACCGCCTTGAGAGCCTACCAGATTAGGCATTTGAAAAGCTTTAAAAACGTTAAGACCTGCGTATAAAACGCAGGCCTAAATTGTGAACTTGTTGCTGACGTTATGGCGCCATGCGGAAACGGCCCCATTCACCGCCGTCACGACGCTCAAAGCGTAGGCGGTCATGGAGGCGGCTAGGCTGACCCTGCCAAAACTCGATCATTTCCGGCGTGACACGATAGCCACCCCAGTGGATCGGGCGGGGAATATCCTGGCCATCATAGGCTTGCTCAAAGCGCTTTTGGCGCTCTTCGATCCAGTTGCGGTCGGGAATCACCACACTTTGAGTCGCAATCCATGCGCCCAATTGGCTACCCCGTGGTCGGCTGGCAAAGTACTCATCAGACTCATCGGCTGAAACCTGCTCAACAGGCCCTTCAATACGTACCTGTCGTGAAAGCGAAGGCCACCAGAAGGTCATGGCCGCGAAGGGCACATTGCTCAGCTCGCTCCCCTTATGACTATGGTAATTGGTGTAAAAAACCATGCCGCGCTCATCAAATCCCTTTAACAGGACCACCCGAGCGTGAGGGCGGCCTTGGCTATCTACGGTGGCTAGTGTCATGGCGTTGCCATCTTTGCCCTCTTTTTCCAGGGCAAGGCTAAACCACTCATCGAATAGCACGAATGGATCGTCGGGTGTCTGGGACTCATCAAGCCTGCCGCCTTCATAATCACGCCTGATATCGGCTATGTTACGTGTCATCGAATACTTCTCCCTGGAGTTTCATCCATGTTCGCCGGTCTGTCTTTAAAGCTCAAGTGACCGACATCAATGGATGTTTAATGCGTTGACTCACTGCTTATATTTTCGGCGGTGTTGCGACTAACCGTTACGACTGACGATTGCGGCTAACTGTCTCGCATTCTATGAGAAAGACTCAATTAATGCGAAGCTATCTCACCACTGGGGGCTCATCACTGCTGAGAGAGGACATGTTATGCGCGACAAGGTAGCGATTGAGGTATGGGATGGCTGGCTTCGCCTGTTTCACTGGGGGTTAGTGGCGGCGGTGTTGATTTCATTTTATACCACCAAGACTAGCGGAGCGCCTTTCCTATTTCCAATTGAAGTGCATGCCCAAGCGGGCTACCTCATAATCGGATTACTCGTTTTCCGATGGCTGTGGGGCCTACTGGGGAGCGTGTATGCGAGATTTAAAACGTTTTTATATCCACCCGTTGAAACAGTTGCTTATTCCCAATTGCTGCTAAAGCGTCGGCCCGGCGCTTATGCCAGCCATAATCCGCTAGGCGGGTGGATGGTACTGCTGATGCTGCTTTCGCTTAGTTTCCAAGCAGTGAGCGGCCTGTTTTTAAGTGACGATATCTTTTTTCAGGCGCCGCTCTATGGCGTATTTGGCGATGGGGTAGGTGGCCAGCTTAGAACCCTGCATCAACTCAATAGTGATCTACTCATCATTCTAATCGGTCTGCACCTGGCTGGCTTGATCGCACATCGGCTGCTAGGTGAACCGCTAGTAGCAGCAATGCTGGTAGGTACCAAGCGCTTTCGCCAGCAGCCAGTCGATGCGCGTAACGAACCGTATAATGCTGCCACGCTGCGTTTACGTGCCATCGGCAGTTTATTTATTGCTGCTGGCGTCGTCCTATGGCTGTGGTTTTAAAGCACTCGTTTTTATTGCCTCGTTTTCTGTTGACGCAACTGTCGACTGCGAAAGCGTGCATAGCCCATGCAGCCAGCAAAAAGCACCAGCGCGACAACCGCCTCTAGGATTCCGCGCAGACCTTGCCCAGGCAGGGTTATTAACATCACGCCTTGGGTGAAGTAAAGCAGGCTGACAAAAGCGAGCCATGCGTGCCCGCGTGCGCGTTTACCAATGATGGAGGGTAAAAACAGCACCAGGGGAAGCACGAACGCGACCACAGGGCGCCAATTAAATTCGTCGCCTTGAAGTACAAGTCCACGGTAAACAACCAGTAGCAGCAGTATGGCAAAGCTGGCTAATACCACCTGTCGGCTTCGAAGGGTCAGTTTATCAAGCCCATGGCGTGCTTCTACATCCTCCAGCCACTGCCTCATAATGCCTCCTGACGCATGGCGTGCAGCGCTAGAGCGAGTCGTGCCAGTCGTTTGCCCTGGGCAACACACAGCGAGCGTTCGTGCTCATCAACAGAGCGGTCACTGCGCGTTCCTGCTAAGTGGCTTGCACCATAGGGCGTGCCACCAGTACGCGTTTCCAGCAAGGTGGTTTCGCTGTAAGGAACCCCTGCGTAGACCATGCCATGATGCAGTAGCGGCACCAGCATTGTGAGCAGGGTGCTCTCTTGCCCACCGTGGAGGCTGGAGGTCGAAGTGAAGGCACTGGCAGGTTTGTCGATCAAGGCACCGTTCATCCACAGACTGCTGGTGGAGTCGATAAAATACTTAAGCGGAGCGGCCATGTTGCCAAACCGGGTGGGGCTACCCAGTGCTAACGCACTGCAGTTGCGCAGGTCGTCTAGCTCAACGTAAACAGCGCCCTCTGCAGGTATTTCTGGCTCAACGGCTTCACAGGTCGTTGAAACCGGCGCCACTGTGCGTAAACGCGCTTGAATACCCGGCACGCTTTCTACACCAGCCGCAATTTGCTGTGCCATGGTGGCGGTCGCGCCAGTGCGCGAGTAGTACAGAACCAAAACGTACGGTGTCATTTCACTCATCACTATTCCTGAATGGGTTCATAAAAGCTGTCCTGGCAATAGGGCTTTGCATGAGGGTTTTGCAAAATAGGGCACAGCATGGTGTCTATGGTATCAGAGCGAACGGGAAGTCCGCGTGCTGTACAAACGTATTTTGTTGCTCAGGTAAACGCAGGTAGACCCAGGCCCGAGTGCCATCGTCGAGGGTTATTGTCCTGCGCTCGTAACGAATCCCCAGTCGTTCGTAGCGATCAAGACGAGACAGCTCGTCGGCATCCACTCGTAACAGTAGGCCCTTAACGTTGCTCCCTGGCTGGGGTGAAAGGTCGAGACCGTTGCGTTGGTACCCCTCTAGCACCGCATCTTTAGGGGCGCCGAAACTTCCCATGACCACTAAGCGAACGGGGGCATAGCGTAGCGTGCCATACACAAAGACCTGATGGGTTCGCTGTTCTATAGTAGGAAGATCGTCAGGTCGGTCATAAAACCACGGGCTCAGCATGGTTAACCAGAGCCACCCGGCTAAGCTAAGCAGCCCCACACCGCTTAAAATCAAAAGGCGTTTTAGGCCAAACCATTTTAAACACACCAGGGCGCCTCGCAATGTAGGATAAGAATGTGAATGGGGCGATAAAAAAACGGATGCTTAGCTTGTCGCTATAGACAGAGGATGACAAGTTCTATGTTATCGACTGTATGAATCTGCTTAAGCAAACTACCCAGGTTTGCTAGGCTATGTTGGTAAAGTCTGCATGTGAATAGGTGCTCATTAGAACCTGCCGTAGGAGCCTGCAATGAATCAGCCGCTTCGTGATGATCTGGATTTTCGTGCTCTCGTAGGTGATGTGAAACCGCTGCCGCCGAGAAACCGTGCTGACCCAGGCGCTAATCGCAAAAGCCCCTCTGAATCCCAGTTGGCGCGGCGGGAGTGGGCAGAGGAAGAAAGGGGGGCACGCAATTTTCTGTCCGACGACTTTGTCGATCTGCTGCCCCCCTTTGATCCCATGGAGTATCGCCGCGAGGGCATTCAGCAGGGCGTAGTCGATAAATTAAAGCACGGGGGCTATAGCGTTCAGTCGCAGCTCCACTTGCTTCGGCGTCCATTAACAGAGTGTCGCCGTATGCTGTTTCCCTTTATTCAAGAAGCCTACGCCCACGATTTACGCTCCGTTATGATCGTGCATGGCCGCGGGCGAGAGATTGATAGCCCCGCCAACGTACTGCGTTCATACCTGGCCAAGTGGCTCTGCCAGTTTGAGGAAGTGCAGGCATACGTCTCCGCACAGCCTTCGGAAGGAGGGTTGGGCGCGACCTGGGTAATGCTACGTAAAAGCGATCGCGCCAAAGCCAATAACCGTGAGCGCCAGCAGAAGCGGCGGGGGTGACGGTTTAATAATAGAGCCAGTCACAAATAAAAAGGGCAGCCGAATGAACTGACCCCATAAACTTGGACAGTGAAAAACTAAGCAGCCAAGGCCTGATTTCGGTACTGCACCGGACTCAGGCCTTTTAATTTGGTCTTAATCCGCTCGTGATTGTAGTAATGGATATAGTGCCGAATGCCCGCCTGTAATTGCTCAATGGTGTCAAAGCGGTTCAGGTAAAAATATTCTGACTTCAGCGTACCAAAGAAGCTCTCCATTGCGGCATTATCCAGGCAATTGCCTTTACGTGACATGCTCTGAATCACGCCATGCTCGCTGAGCTTACGCCGGTAAGCTGACATCTGATATTGCCAGCCTTGATCAGAATGCAGTAAAGGCGCGTCTTGGTCGGCCAACTTAGCCAAGGCTTTCTTGAGCATCCCCCCTACCAGCGAGTACTGCGGCTGTTTCTGCATTGAGTAGGACACGATTTCCCCGTTGTAGAGATCCATCACAGGCGACAAGTACAGCTTTTCGCCTCGGATATTAAACTCCGTGACGTCGGTTACCCACTTTTGGTTGGGTCGTTCAGCATGAAACTGGCGGGCAAGAAGATTGGGAACACTGGCCTGTTGTCCACGATAGGAGCGGTATTTCTTCGGGCGTACCAGCGACTTCAAGCCTAGATGCTGCATTAGGCGCTGGACTGTCTTATGGTTGACCTGCTCGCCCGACTGACGCAACGCTGCTGTGATTCGGCGATAACCGTAGCGGCCTTTGTGATGCTCGTAGAGGACGTGAATGCGTCGCTTCAGACCAGCATGCCGATCTTCCAACTGCTGAGCCCTTGCCTGATAATAGAACGTACTACGCGACAATTCTGCTACTTTTAGCAGCACCGCCAAAGGGTGGCCTTGCTTCAGCTCAAGGACTATCTGCGCTTTTTCTGCGCGGCTTGTTCTTTTGCCTGACGCAAGGCCCTCAACTTTTTTAGGTAGGCCACCTCAGCACGCAAGTACTCATTCTCTTGGAGCAGCTGCTCCAGCGAGCTCTTATCCGTCAGTGGAAGTGGGGGCTTTGGGGGCTCTGTTGTAGGCATCTTCGTCGGACGTCCTCGGGCTTTAGGCTCCAACGCTTGGAAGCCTCCTTCATGATACTGGCTTTCCCACTGTCGTACGACGCTCGTACCACCTCGAATATCGAACAGAGTCGTCGCTTGTAAGGCTGATAGCTCCTCTTGCCTCATCTGTTGCAACACCGCTAATTTGAACTCAGCGCTGTAGTGGGTGAACTTTTTCTGCAAGCCACTTAGACCATGCTGTTCAAAGTGTTTAACCCAACGCCTGACGGTTGTAGGGCCAAGACCGTACTGTCTGGCCAGACTCTTGTAACCCTGCTGTCCTTCTGCGTAGCGTTGCACTACTAGTAACTTGAACGCTTCATTATGTTTCGTCATGAAAAACACCCCAATCGTTGGATGAGCGTCCAACTTTTGGGGTGCAGTTCAGAAGCTGCCCTTTTGGGTTTATAACATTCACGCTCTGCGTCTACTTATTATCGGCTAAACGGCGCTCAAACAGCGCCTGTCGCTCTTCAACATCGGGTTGGTAGCGAACGCTGATAAAACTTAGCGCGCGCAGGGCATCCTCGGGATGCTGGTCATCGCGCAGCGCCATGGCAGTAAAACCACAACGGCGCATATACTCCAGCTGATCGACCAGGACATCACCCACCGCGCGCACTTCGCCGCTATAGCCGTAGCGCTCGCGCAGCAGGCGGGCGATGCTGTAGCCACGGCCATCGGTGAAGGCAGGGAAGTCAATAGCGATGGCTACGGCATTACCAAGCTGTTTGCCTAATTCGGCCGTCAGCTCGGTATCGCTGGTGAGTAGTGGTGCCAGCTCAGCGTCTTCCTGATTGGCCTGCCACAACGCCAGCGGCACAAACGCTGGGCGCTGTTCGGGCAGGGTGTCTGCATCGTAGGAAACACACCAAGCGTTTTCCGCCGCAAGCTCGCCATTGAAAATCAAGTGATCGACATGAACCGGTGTCTGTTCAACCGCTTCAGCTTGCGTCTCAGCTGTTTTATTAGGCATAGACACGCTCCTTAAAGGGTTTTAGGCCAATACGGCGGTAAGTATCCAAGAAGCGTTCGTCCTCATGGCGCTGCGACACATAGACTTCCAATACTTTTTCAACCACATCCGGCACGTCTGAGCGGAAAAAGGATGGGCCTAAAATCTTACCAAGCGAGGCATCGTCGGTGGAGTTGCCGCCAATCGATATCTGATAGAACTCTTCGCCTTTTTTATCCACGCCCAGGATGCCGATATGACCCACATGGTGGTGGCCACAAGCATTCATGCAGCCGGAGATATTCAGATCCAGCGGGCCAAGGTCATACAAGAAGTCGAGGTCTTCAAAACGTTCCTGCAGCGCCTGGGCAATGGGAATGGAGACCGCATTAGCCAAGCTGCAGTAGTCGCCTCCAGGGCAGCAGATAATGTCGTTGAGCGTGCCCACGGTGGGGTTCGCCATACCCAACGCTTCAAGCTCTTCCCACAGCGCTTCCAGTTCATCGACCGGTACGTCAGAAAGCACCAGGTTCTGTTCGTGGGTAACACGCACTTCACCAAAGCTGTAGCGATCGGCTAAGTCTGCGACCGCTTCCATTTGGTCAGCTGTAACATCCCCAGGCGCGTGCTCGCGGCGCTTCAGCGATAGCGTCACAGCTTTATACCCAGGCACCTTATGATCGGTTACGTTGTTAGTGACAAATCGTGCAAAGCTGCGATTTTCTGCACGCAGGCGGTCAAAATCCTCGTTAGCGTTTGCTGCCACCGGGCGACGAGCAGGCTCGGGGAAGTGAACTTTAGCCGCATCAACCGCTGCTTGGTTAAGCGTCTGCGGGCCGTCTTTCAGGTGCGCCCACTCTTCATCCACCCGACGACGGAACTCTTCAATACCCAGCGCTTTGACCAGAATTTTAATCCGCGCCTTGAACTTGTTATCCCGGCGACCAAACTGGTTGTAAACCCGTACGCAGGCTTCCAGGTAGGTCAACAAATGCTGCCAGGGCAGATCTTCACGAACCACGTCCGCAATCATCGGGGTACGGCCCAGGCCGCCACCGGCCAACACTTTTATACGTAGCTCGCCGTCGGCGTTGTACCAAAAACGCAGGCCAATATCGTGAACCTGGATCGCGGCCCGGTCTTGGGCCGCACCGCTGACCGCGATTTTGAACTTGCGGGGCAGATAGGCGAATTCCGGGTGCAAGGTTGACCACTGGCGGATTAACTCACACCAGGGACGTGGATCTTCCACTTCATCGTTGGCGATGCCGGCAAACTGGTCGCTGGTGGTGTTACGAATGCAGTTACCACTGGTTTGAATGGCGTGCATCTGCACCTTGGCGAGATCGGCCAGAATATCCGGCACGTCTTCAAGGGCAGGCCAGTTCAACTGCAAATTTTGCCGCGTAGTAAAGTGGCCGTAGCCGCGGTCGTAACGGCGAGTGATCTCAGCCAGGGCACGCAGTTGGCTACCCGCCAGCATGCCGTAAGGAATCGCAATACGCAGCATAGGCGCATGGCGTTGAATATAGAGGCCGTTCTGCAACCGTAAAGGGCGAAACTCCTCTTCTCCCAAACGCCCAGCGCGGTAGCGTTCCATTTGGTCGCGGAACTGAGCGACACGCTCGTCAACCAGGGTTTGGTCGTGAATATCATAACGGTACATGTGGCACGATCCTGCTAAAAAGCGAAATGGTCACGTTGAGACGGACGTTAATGTAGCGTCACCTTAACGCGGGCGTCATATTCTTCAAAAGAATATATAATTATCTTTTTATCTCTAAAAGCTATTTAGAATATCTATTATGAGTCAGGCAGCCGGCTTATAAAGCAGGGGCCAGCCAGCGTCGTCGTTGCCATACCCATAAAAAGCCGGCTGAGTTTATCAACCGGTAGAGCAGTTGCATAAGCCAGATACCTAATAAGCCCTGGTTTAAACCAATCCCGACCCACCAGGCCAGGGGTAAAAAAAGTAGCCACTGCATCCCCAGGGTCAACATCATCACCGTGCGTTGAGCGCCCGCGCCCATTAAGGCCTGGGCGAGCACTAAAGCTGCGGCATCCAGCACAATCATCACACCGGTTATCTGCAATGGGAGTTTACCCAGCACTACTAGCTCGCCACTGCTGAAAAATATCCCAAGTACCTGTTCGGGTATCACTAACATCGGCAGCGCCAGCACAAGTAAAAGTAACCATGCGACCCGCAGCGCATCCAGACCCCAGCGGTGGGCTTCGTTCTGAGCATCTCGGCCTAATGCCTCACCCACCAAGCTCATCGCCGCAACGCCAATCCCCACCCCCGGCAAAATTAGCAGCAGTGAAAGATTAATCAACACATGGCCAACCGCGACACTGGCCGTGCCTAGCTGGCTAAGTAACCAAATGAGTACCGCATAACCCGCTGCAAATAAAAACTGCTGCAAAGAGTGAGGAGCGGCAAGTACCAAGGTCGTACGCAGGGTGGCTAAGCAAGGCATGCGTGTCAAAAAATGCTGGACAAATGGGCTTTTTATGCTCACCCAGCACCAAACAATCAAGCCAATAAACAGCGATAGTGTTGTGCCAGCACCCGCACCACTCGCCCCCATTTTGGGTAGCCCGGCGAATCCATAGATCAACCCCGCACTGGCCGTCACATTAATCAAGTGAACCGCCACGATGATACGCAAGTAGAGATGCGTTTGCTGGCGACCGTTCCAGTAGCCACGAAAGCAGAGCGTTAGCGCAATGGCCATTAGTGACACCACCCGCCAACGAAAATAGTCAACGGCGACGCTTTGCACATCATCGGCTTGGCTAATCAAACCAATCAGCAGCGGTGCTTGCCACCAAGCCCAGGCGGACAGCGGCAGGCCAACCACAAGCCCAATCACCAGCCCCGAGTTAAGCGGATGGGCAATATCCGCATGGGCAGCCCCCTCGCGCTGAGCGGTTTGTGACTGCACGCTGGAGGAGAGGCCAAACACAAGAGCGCTGAGCATAAACATGGCGTAACCGCCCACGCCAACACCCGCAAGCGCTACCTCGCCTAAATGCCCCACCAGTACGGCATCTATCAAGTTAAGCATGCTCTGGGAGAGCATGCCCAACATGATCGGAAAAGCTAAGCGCATGACCTTGCCATGGCGGCCAGGAACAAACAGCATTAATTAGCTCGGGTCGTAGGAGAGTACTGGTGAGAGCCAGCGCTCCATCTCCTCAAGGGGCATCTGTTTGCGCTCGGCAATGGCCTCGACCTGATCCCGGGTAATCTTACCGGTGGAGAAGTACTTCGACTGGGGATGGGCAAAGTACCAGCCGGAAACCGCTGCCGCAGGCCACATGGCGAAGTTTTCGGTCAACGCCAAACCGGTATTTTCGGTGGCATCGAGCAGCCGGAATAGCGTGGCTTTTTCGGTATGATCCGGGCAGGCAGGGTAGCCGGGGGCAGGGCGGATGCCCTGATACTTCTCAGCGATCAGGGCATCGTTGTCCAGCGTTTCTTCCGGTACATAGCCCCAAAACTCTTTACGCACCCGTTCATGCATGCGCTCGGCAAAGGCCTCCGCAAGGCGATCCGTCAACGCCTGCACCATAATCGCATTGTAGTCATCGCCTGCCGCCTCATAAGCTTTGGAGAGCTCATCAACACCGTGCCCGGTGGTGACCGCAAAGCCGCCAATCCAATCGGCTTTGCCGCTCTCTTTGGGGGCAATAAAATCGGCCAGGCTGTAGCAGATACCGTCGCGGCCTTTGGTGGTCTGCTGACGGATATGGAAGAGACGTTCGACGACTTCGCTGCGTGACTCATCGGCGTACACCTCGATGACATCATCATCAACACTATTGGCGGGCCACAGGCCGATAACACCACGGGCCTGAACGCGCTTTTCATCGACCAGCTTGCGTAGCATCACTTTGGCGTCTTCAAACAGGTTGCGGGCTGCCTCGCCGACGACTTTGTCGTCGAGAATTTTGGGGTACTTGCCCGCTAGCTGCCAGCTCATAAAGAACGGCGTCCAGTCGATGCGTTCGATCAGTTCTTCCAGATCGTAATCATCGAAGGTTTTTAACCCCAACATATTGGGCTCGGCGGGAGTGTGGTTGTTCCAGTCGGTGCGGAAACGCCGCTTGCGCGCCTGGGTGTAGTCCAGATCCGCCGCTTTGGGGCGGCGCTTGGCGTTACGCTCACGAACTTTTTCGTACTCTCCACGGATTTCGGCGACGTAAGGTGTTTTTAAAGCAGGCGTCAATAATTTGCCCGCTACACCAACGGCCCGGGAGGCGTCGGTCACGTAAATCACCGGGTGCTCATACTGGGGCTCGATTTTGACGGCAGTATGCGCTTTTGACGTGGTGGCACCGCCAATTAGCAGCGGTAGATCCATACCGCGGCGCTGCATCTCTTTGGCGACGTGCACCATTTCATCCAGCGACGGGGTAATCAGGCCCGAAAGACCGATAATATCGGCGTTGTGATCTTTGGCCGCCTGTAAGATTTTGTCGGCGGCGACCATAACACCAAGGTCAATCACTTCGTAGTTATTACACTGCAAGACCACGCCGACGATATTTTTGCCGATATCGTGAACATCGCCTTTGACCGTGGCCATCACGATCTTGCCTTTGGCTTTGGTCTCTTCGCTCTTTTCGGCTTCGATATAGGGGATTAAGTAGGCCACGGCCTGTTTCATGACCCGCGCAGACTTAACTACCTGGGGCAGGAACATTTTGCCGTCGCCAAACAAATCGCCGACCACGTTCATGCCGTCCATCAGCGGGCCTTCGATCACCTCAATAGGGCGTTCGGCCTCGGCGCGGGCCTGTTCGGTGTCATCCTCGATATACACCGTAATACCTTTAACCAGCGCGTGTTCGATACGCTTGCTAACGGGCCAGCTGCGCCACTCAAGATCCTCTTTCTTAGCCGCGCCGCTACCGTCGCCTTTATACTTATCAGCAATATCCAGCAAGCGCTCGGTGCCGTCGCTGCGGCGATTGAGCACCGCATCCTCTACTGCGTCGCGTAGCTCGGCGGGGAGGTCGTCGTAAACAGCGAGCTGGCCCGCGTTGACGATACCCATGGAGAGTCCTGCGCGGATGGCGTGATAGAGAAAAGCCGAGTGGATCGCTTCGCGCACCGGGTTGTTGCCACGGAACGAGAACGAGACGTTAGACACCCCGCCAGAAATCATCGCGTGGGGCAGGTTTTCGCGAATCCACTGGGTCGCTTCGATAAAGTCGACCGCGTAGTTGTTGTGCTCCTCGATGCCGGTGGCGATGGCAAAGATATTGGGGTCAAAGATAATATCTTCCGCGGGGAAGCCGGTTTCATCTACCAGCAGGCGGTAAGCGCGCTGACAAATTTCAGTTTTGCGGGCAAAGGTGTCTGCCTGGCCCTCTTCATCAAAGGCCATAACGACAATGGCAGCACCAAAGCGGCGGCACTTGGTCGCCTGTTCGCGGAAGGCGGCTTCGCCCTCTTTAAGCGAGATGGAGTTCACCACCGCCTTACCCTGGACGCACTTGAGGCCCGCTTCGATAATCTCCCACTTGGAGGAGTCGATCATAATCGGCACACGGGCGATATCTGGCTCGCCGGCGATCAAGTTAAGGAAGCGCTCCATGGCTTCCTTGGACTCGAGCATGCCCTCGTCCATATTGATATCGATGACCTGGGCGCCGTTTTCGACCTGCTCCAGGGCGACTTCCAAGGCGGTGGTGAAGTCCTCTTCCACAATCAAGCGCTTAAAGCGCGCAGAGCCGGTGACGTTGGTGCGCTCGCCGACGTTGACGAACAGCGAGTCAGCCTCAATGTTGAACGGCTCTAGGCCTGATAGACGGCAGGCGCGGCTGCGCTCAGGAATTACCCGAGGCGTCATATCGCGAACCGAATCAGCAATGGCGCGAATGTGCTCGGGCGTGGAGCCACAGCAGCCACCGATAATATTCACCAACCCGCTGGCAGCAAACTCGCTGACAATCTCCGACATCTCTTCCGGCGTTTGATCGTACTCACCAAACTCGTTGGGCAGGCCCGCATTGGGGTGGGCGGAGACAAAGGTATCGGCTTTGGTAGCGAGCTCTTCCAGGTAAGGACGTAGCTCCTCGGCACCCAAGGCACAGTTCAAGCCTACCGACAGCGGCTGAGCATGGCGTACCGAGTTCCAGAAGGCTTCGGTGGTTTGACCTGAAAGCGTACGCCCCGAGGCATCGGTAATGGTGCCGGAGATCATTACCGGCAAGCGCTCGCCGCGGTCATCGAACAGCTCTTCCAGGGCATAGATCGCGGCCTTGGCGTTAAGCGTATCGAAGATGGTTTCGATCATGATCAGATCGGCACCGCCTGCAATCAGCGCTTCAGCGGCTTCATAGTAGTTCTCACGCAGCTCATCGAAGGTGACGTTACGCTTAGCGGGATCATTCACATCCGGCGATAGCGACGCGGTGCGCGAGGTGGGGCCTAACACACCGGCAACATAGCGGGGCACGCCGGTTTCAGCGGCCACTGCGTCGCAGACCTCACGAGCCAGGCGCGCTGATTCACGGTTGAGTTCAACCACCAGCGATTCCATGCCGTAATCAGACTGTGACAGCTGAGTGCTATTAAAGGTGTTGGTCTCAATAATGTCGGCACCGGCTTCCAGGTAGTCACGGTGAATCCGCGTGACCACTTCGGGGCAGGTTAGCGCGAGCAGATCATTATTGCCTTTGAGATCCGAGGGCCAGTCGCTAAACCGTTCGCCGCGAAAATCTTCCTCGCTCAACTGGGCATTCTGCAGCATGGTGCCCATGCCGCCATCCAGAATCAGGATACGTTGGGCAAGGCGTTGGGTGAGGGTCGCGATCAAAGCACTATCAGCCATGGCAGGGGGAGTTCTCCAGCGTCACAGTCGTCAAAGGGGATGTTGTTATCGTCGGAAAAGCAGCATCTGTCGTTATAAGGCGCATAATGATAACAAAAGGGATGGCAAAAGGCGCCCCTACGGAGGCTATACGCAAGATAAGGAAAGATAATTAATAGTCGCTCGTAAAAAGAGCTGTTTAAAATAGCCGACTAAAACAGTCGGGATTGTGTCAGCGCGCTGTTTTGCTTACCATAGACACAAATGACATGTGAAGTGGCGCCGCCACTACCACGGGAGGAAGACAGCCCTCATGACCACGACTAGCGAAAAAGAAACCAGTGTCGATACCCAAGGTATTGATATTACAAACAGTGCGCAAGAATACTTGGCAGAACTGCTGGAAAAGCAGAACGTTGAGGGTATTGCCGTACGCATTTTCATTACCCAGCCGGGCACACCCTACGCGGAAACCTGCCTGGCTTACTGCCGCCCCGGCGAAGAAGAACCCACCGACGTTCTGCTTGAGCTCGAGAAAATCAACGTCTTTCTCGATAAAAACAGCTTAGCGTTTTTGGAAGAGGCGGTAGTGGATTTCAACGCCGACCGCATGGGTGGCCAGCTAACCATCAAAGCGCCCAACGCCAAGATGCCCAAGGTAAATGCGGATAGCCCGCTGGAAGACCGTATCAATTATGTGCTTTACAGCGAGATCAATCCTGGGCTGGCGGCCCACGGTGGCGAAATCAAGCTGGTGGAACTCACCGAACAGCAGTACGCGGTGTTGGCCTTTGGCGGCGGCTGCCAGGGTTGTGCAGCGGTTGATTTAACCCTGAAAGATGGCGTTGAGAAAACCCTGATGGAGCGCATTCCAGAGCTTGCCGGTATTCGCGACGTTACCGATCACAGCGATACCACCAACGCTTACTACCGCTGAATAAGCGATAGTAAGGCTCAAAAAGCCCAGCTTGAATCGCTGGGCTTTTTTACTACGTCTCCAGGTTGATTACTGGCCTGGCTCACTGCCCTGTTTTGAAAGCGCATCGGGTAGCGCCGTTAGCTGTGTTTGCAGCGCTTCCATGCGGCTCCAAAGCTTCTCTTGCCACGCTTGCTGTAGCGCAGCTTCGCGCTCGGCATGCTGCTGGGCTTGGCGATCTAATGCTGCCTTCGCCTCATCTAGCTGCTCGGTTAACACTTGTTGCTGCTTCTCCAGCGATGTAATTTGCTGCGTCTGCTCACCAAGCTGTTGTTCGCGCTGGCTAGCCTCCAGCTGCAGAGTGTGCAGGGCCTGCTGCTTTGCCTTTAGCTCCTGACTCAATGCCTCAATACGCTGCTCAGACTGCTGCAGACGTTTTTGGAAAGTCTTCTCTTCCTGGGCGCGCGTCTGCTGAGCGCTATCCAGCATCGCCATCAGTCTTCCTTCAGCCGCCTCATGGCGCTGCTCCTCTTGTGCTAAACGCTGCTCCCACGCTACCTGTTGCTCGCTGAGGGCATTGCTATGCGCATCGCGCTGTGCATCTGCTTGGCTCTCTAGCTGTTTTTGTACCTGCTTCAGTTGAGTTACTTCTTCTTGGGATGCTTCGGCTTGTTGATGCCAGTGATGTTCGCTGGTTTGACTGGCGGCTAATTCCCGATTTAACGCTTCCAGGCGCTGCTCCATATGACGCAAGTGCTCGGCGAGGGAGCTTTCGCGCTGTTCGGCGTTAGCGGCCTGCTGTTTAGCGTCCTCTGCAAGCTGCTGGGCCTCCGCCACTTGGCGATTGGCATCTTCGCGATAATGGAGCAGCGTTTGATTCGCTACCTCCTGGGCCTCGCGCCATAGCTCACTGGCCATGGTCACCACGACTTCCGGCACACCCTTGGGCGGCGGCACGTCGCGATTTTGCTCCCGCTCACTGCGCCACAAGCGGAAGTGATCACTAATCGTCGTGAAGCTGCCGGTGCCCAGCACATCGCGAATACGCTGCACGCTGGGCGTGTCGCCCCGGGCCAACAGGGCATCAATGGCTTGTTGAACATCGCTGTACTGAATGCCGTTGCGGGCCATGAAATGATCCTTCCTTGAGAGCTTCTGTAACCACCATTGTCGGGACTTGTCGTATAAAAGGCAATAATTACGTATTATGTAATACGTAATTTTATTTATGATAATGCGCATAAATTCAAGATTACGCTTATTATCTTGAATTTATAGGACTACAGGAGCACACTTAAGGCCAGATAATGTAAACATCGGCTAAAAAGAAGAGAGTGGCGACGGACATGGCGAACGAGGTTATGACACCCACTGGTCAACTTCAGATATTTAAAGAGTCGCCGAATGGCGGACGTATTAGCGCTCAAAACGATGCCCAGGCAGTGACCGCATGGCTTGAAGAGTACGTGGATAGCCCACAAACCTGGAAAGCGTACCGTCGCGAAGCGGAGCGGCTGCTGCTCTGGTTGGCTAGCCAAGGGCACACGCTGGCCGATATCAACCGCGAAAACCTGCGCCGCTTTGAAGCCTTTCTCGCCGACCCACAACCAAACGAGCAGTGGGTAGGGCCCTCCAAACCCCGCGCGCACCCATCATGGCGGCCATTTCGTGGCGGTTTATCGCCCGCCAGCCGACGCCAAAGCCTGGTGATACTGCAAGGCATGTTTGCCTGGTTGGTGGAAGCAGGCTGGGTTAACCACAATCCGTTTCGTTTGATGCGTGATAAATCGCGGCGCCTGAATAATCAAACGCCGCGTGTTGAGCGCTATTTGGAAAGTGATTTGTGGGCGTGGCTGTGGGAGTGGCTGAATAGCCCGTTGGAGGCTGGGGAGGGCAGTCGTGCCCGTTTTGAACATTCACGACGGCGCTTTATCTTTGGCTTTGCCTATTTGCTGGCACCGCGCATCAGCGAGATGGCCGATGCGCGAATGGGGGATTTCCAGCGCAGCGAAGGGCGCTGGTGGTGGCATGTGGTGGGCAAGGGAAACAAGATGGCGCGCATTCCGTTGCCTGACGATATGCTTGATTGTTTGCGCCAGTGGCGCCATACGCTGGGATTGCCTGAATACCCTGAGCAGTTTGAAGCTGAAGCACCGGTGCTTCGCGCTCTGGATGGACAGCGTGGCCTGGGCCATAACCAGCTTTATCGGCTTGTTCGCGCAACGTTTCAGCAGGCGGCACAAGCACTTGAAGATATCGACGGAGCACCGGAACATGTGACCGCGCTTAACCTGGCAACGCCGCACTGGTTACGGCACACATCGATCACCCATCAGGCTCAATCGGGCATTAGTCTGCGCCATCTGGCCGAAAGCGCTCGACACGCGCGCCTAGACACCACCTCACGCTATCTCCATAGCGAAGACAACGAGTGGCATCTTGAACAGCAGCGACATCGATTGACTGTTTCCGGCACAACCTCCCTCAAGACACCTTCGAGCCGTTATAATGGCCACAATGAGTAACCCTATGACGCAAAATGTCAGTCGCCAATATTCAGCCAATTCCAATAGAGAAGGAAATAGCATGAGCACTTCCGGCGCCGAACAGGCCCAGCAAGAGCTAATCGAAGATTTCGAGATATTCGATAACTGGATGGATCGCTACCAGTACATTATCGATATGGGTAAGCAACTGCCTGACTTCCCAGAAGAGTGGAAGCTAGAAGAGTTTAAGATACAGGGCTGCCAGTCAAACGTGTGGATGCGCCATGAGGAGGAGGGCGATAAGCTGGTGTTCAAAGCGACCTCCGATGCCGCCATCGTATCCGGCCTGATTGCCGTATTGCTGCGCATTTACAGCGAACGCACCGCCGCTGAGATTCGTGCTACCGAGCCACACTTTTTGGCGGATCTGGGATTGGATAAGCACCTTTCACCTACGCGCAGCAACGGCCTGCACGCTATGCTGGAGAAGATCTACGCGGTAGCGCAGCAGAAGTAGGAAACAAGCTAGCGAGGGTGATGGTCACAGCAAGAGGGCGACGATCCCTTTTCGTCATCCTCGCGGCAAAGCTGCTCGCTGCGGCCGCCGGGCACCGGATCCATACCGCCAGGATTGCCCGGGTGGCACTTAACGATCCGCTTAACGGCCATCCAGCCGCCCTTTATTGGCCCATGCACCTGAATCGCTTCAATCGTGTAGGACGAACAGCTCGGCCAGAAGCGGCAGCGCGGGCCTAAAAGGGGGCTGAGTGTATATTGATAGACTCTAACGCAGCCAATCATCACCTTCATCAATACCCAACGCGAACCTGAGCGCAGGGCTGATATTAACCGAGTCATGGCTTGCATAGGCAGAACTAGGTTTTTTTGCCGTACAGGTCGTCAGGATCAATCAGCGGATTGCTGGTAATTGAGGCCTGCTCTCCATTCACGGCAATATAGAAACAGCTGCGCCGGCCGGTGTGGCAAGCAGGCCCCGTTTGTTCGACTTGCAACAATAGCGTATCGCCATCGCAATCCAACGCAGCAGAGACAAGCTGCTGCTGCTGGCCCGATGACTCACCCTTGCGCCACAGCTTTCCCCGCGAGCGCGAATAGTAGCAAACACGCTGGGTGGTTAACGTCTCTTCCAGCGCCTCACGGTTCATCCAGGCCATCATCAACACTTCGTTAGTATCGTGCTGCTGAGCAATGGCAGGGATCAAACCATCAGCATTAAAACGCACCGCGGCTAGCAAAGTGGCCACAGCGGGAAGACTATCTTCTGGGGCAGCACGCTCGAGTTGCTTAAACAGGGCATCCGGCGCGACGTGATCAAAACGGGACATAAATTTACTCGCTAGCTGTTCGGCAATCCTGACAAAGCCCTTGAAGCTCAATGGTTTGGCGCTCAACGTTAAAGCCCTGGCGTTTTGCCAGCGCCGCCAGTTGATCGCTGATCTCGTCCAAGTGCAGCTCTTCGACATAGCCGCAGTGACGGCAAATCAGTAGTTGAAAACCATGCGCATGCTCTGGACAAGCGCAGGCCACGTAGGAGTTCTGCGATTCAATGCGATGCACCAAGCCTTGATCAATCAAGAACTCAAGCGCCCGATAAACCGTCGGGGGGCGGGCGGCCGCATGCTCAGTAGAGAGCTTATCGAGCAGGTCATAGGCTTTTAGCCCGCCGCCATTTTCGGCAATCATCTCCAGTACGCGTCGGCGAATAGGGGTAAAGCGGACGCCGCGGATATGGCACTGAGACTCCGCCTGCTGTAGTAGTGTACTCGCTTGGGTCATGGGCAACTCGTTGAACGTTGTTAGCCTAGGCTCTCGTTAGTAGTCTACGCGCCGGTGGAAGCGGTGTCAGAGCTTTCTACCGATTCGCTGTCTACCAGCTCACTTTGTCGCGCAAAATGATGCTGGGCAAAAGCCACCCGCTGTTTAGCGGGCACGCCATCGGGTTGACGTTCAATCAGATCGAGGCGACGGCGCAAACCTTCACCATTGGTCATTTGAATAGCCAAGCCAGGCCTGGCGTTGAGCTCAAGTAGCATCGGCCCGTATTTACGATCCAGCACCATATCGGTACCCAGGTAGCCTAGACCGGTCATTTCATAACAACCCGCCGCTAAGTTAAGCAGCGTTTCCCACTGGGGAACGACCAAACTTGCCAGATCGTGCCCCGTGTCCGGATGGCTAAAGCAAGGTCGGTCAAACTGAACGGCGCGCAGGGCAGCCCCGGTGGCGATGTTCAAGCCAACGCCTACCGCCCCTTGGTGCAGGTTAGCTTTACCATCGGATGCTGCGGTGGAGAGGCGCATCATGGCCATCACCGGGTAACCCTTGAAGACGATAACCCGGATATCAGGAACACCTTCATAGGTGTAATCCATCAGGCTTTCATCGAAATTAATCAGTGTTTCAATCACCGCCACATCAGGCGAGCCGCCCAATGAGTAGAGCCCCGACAGAATATTCGATACATGCCGCTCAACGTCGGTAAGAGAGAGCTTGGTACCACTAGGCTTGATAAAGGCGTTATCTTCGACCTTTTCAATCACCAGGATGCCCTTACCGCCGCTTCCCTTGGCAGGCTTGATAACAAAGCCTGCGTGCCCCGTGAGCATGGCGCCAATGTGCTTAACGCCAAACTGAGTTGTTACGGTGCCAATCAGCTCGGGCGTGGTAATCCCATACTGTTGAGCCAATAGCTTGGTTTTAAGCTTGTCGTCAACGAGGGGATAGAGACGGCGACTATTATATCGGCCAATGTAGCGAATATTACGCCGATTCATGCCGATAATGCCTTTATCCCGCAAGCGCGTGGGCCACGTCCAGTTCTTCAGCCAACTCATGAGGGTTTCTCATCGTCAGTGATTGGCTTGAAGCGGCGCAGCTCCAGTAAACGGTAGCCGGTGTAATTGCCCAGCAGCAAGATCAACGCCATCAATATCAACTGAACGCCCAGGAAGTTGAAGGTGATATGACGTACCCAGGGATTATTCATAGCCAGGTAGGCAAGGATAGCCGTGATCAAACTGCCGCCGCCTTGGATTAGCACCTGCTTAGGGCCTTCCTCTTCCCAAAGTATCGACATCCGCTCGATGGTCCAGGCCAGAATGATCATCGGGAAGAAGGTGATCGTTAAGCCAGCACTGAGCCCCATGCGATAGGCCAATACGGTGAAGATCGAGATAATCGCAATCACCGTTATGATCACCGCCGAGACCCTGGCCACCAGTAATAAATTCAAGTAAGAGAGATAGTTACGAATAATCAGACCGACGGCAACGATAAGCAGGAAGCCAATCAAACCCGTGGGAAGGGTGGTTTGAATGAAGGCGAGGGCGATCAACACCGGCATAAAGGTACCGGACGTTTTAATGCCCACCAGCACACGCAAAAACACCACCATTAACGCACCAATGGGAATCAGCAAGATAGTTTGGAATAGCGCTTGCTCCTCCAGTGGCAGGCTGTGAATGGAGAAGTTCAGCAGCGTATCTTCAGAGTAGTGGTTGCGCACCGCCGCCGAAGCAGGCTGGTCATGGGTCATCATTGAGAAAGAAACCCGCGAGTTGGTGCCGCCCTGAACTTCTAATACCGCTCGACCACCGGTTTCCCATAGCAGCAGGTTGTCGGGCTTACCTTGCTCACCCGTCAGTGGATGGAAAATTGACCATTCTTCGCCTGACTCGTTAAACACCTGAATCCAACTGCTAAGCGTTTGGCGACGACGACCATCTTCCAGAAGCAGGCCACTCACTTCACGCGCTAATACGCCTGCCTGGTTTAGCAACCGCACCACCAAGGCCGCCGGATTCTCTTGCGTCAGCAGCAGACGGGCATTTTCAGACTGACGCTCGCCGTTAATATCACGTATTAACTCACGGGCAAAGGTGGCGTTATTGGCACTGCGCGCCCAAGCTTGTTCGATAAGCTGATTAGCCGCGGTGTCATAGGGGCTTTCCCAAGGCGTTGTGACGGGGATTTCAGGGGGTGTCTGCACCGGTGAGCGAGCATCTTGAGATACCAGCATCTGAACCGAGTAATATAATGTTTGGCTGCCCACTGCTTCACGAATAGTCCAGCGGGCGGTGCGGCCTAAATCATCCGCCTGATAAGCAAGCCCATATCCTGATGATGCGGTGTTTTCAGTCAGTACACGGTAGCCTGCCTGATGGGAAGGCAACGCCAAGTCGACCTGGACGGGGCCGTCCTGAGCATTAAAGGTAATGCCAGCCTCAATCTCCCACACCTGGCGCTGTTCACCAGGCAACCATGGAATTTCAAACTGCACATGGCGGTGCACGCTGGTCGCTACGCCCGCGACTAGCAACAGGCCGACAATAATATAGAACATTAACCGTGACATGGAGATTCCTTTCCTCGTGAAGCGTCAGAGCGGTTACTCTTCGCTATCGTCTTCGTCAACTGCTTCATCTTCAGCAGCTTGGTCCGCTGGTTCGCCACCAGGAAATTCGGGGCGCTCATGCAAGTAAGTATCGGCTACATCAATTACCGCAATATCCATCAAAAAGCGCCGTCCTAGCAGCACTGGATAATCGAGATGAGAGCGGTCATTGAGGGTAAATTCGACATTTTCACGAATCGGCCCTAGAGTCATTAACAGAGAAATGACGGGACGTGACTCTTCGCCAGAGGCTTGAACAATGCGCACTCGGCGCACGATAGGCGCTTCAACCCACTCATCACGCTGCGACTCAACCGCCACGTCGTCGTCGTTCAGCGCCAACTTGAAGCGCACCCAATTTTCACCGTCACGCTCGAAGCGAGTGATCTCGGCAGCAGAAAGGGACGAGGTGTTGGCTCCTGAATCGATTCGCGCTTTGAGGTAGGTGCCCAGGCTGGGTAGACCAACCCATTCACTGCGGCCCAGTAATGTTTTAGTGGTCAAGCTCTCATCAATCTCACACTCTTCACGAATGATGACCGGCTCTTCACCACGAGCTTCCAATTGCTGCACGTCTTGGCGGAGGTAGCGCAATAAACTGCCCACTTCACGCATGTCAGCGGTCAGTGCCTGCTGGTGATCAAGCTGACGTTGCTGCAAATCAATGCGGGCGTCGCATTGTTGCGTTAGCTGGCTCTCTAACTCCAGGATACGAGAATTGAATGAGGCTTCGCTTAAAGGGGGCGGTTGATTCGTTTCCGGCTGGGTTGCTGCACAGCCTGCGATCGAAAGCGATAAGCCAGCGATAAGCCACAAAACACCTGGGCGCATAACGAGAGATATCCTTGGACAATAGGTCGGGGAATGATAAGGAGATGGGGGTCTAGTGTCCAACGCCATCATCGCTTTTCGGATCCTCATTTTATCTTATTGAACTTATGCGCGGTAATTATGGTTCATGAGCCTGACCGAAGAACGGAGACCAAGGAGGGCGAGGTTATTAACAGAACTGGCAGTGTTTCTGCCATCGTGGTGTATCTCTCAAGATATCTGTATTCATCTTTACAGATATCTTCGTTATGGCGATGCCAGATATGAGAGTGGGTTAACCAGATTTGCCCGCTAACGCAGGTAAAACATTTGGCGTAAGAATCTGTGAAAGGACTTCAGGCTCTTTTTCGCCTGGCGCATACCATAAGTAGAGAGGCACCCCTGAGCGGCCATGTTGTTCCAGAAAAGCAGTGATGGCTGGGTCACCATTGGTCCAGTCGCCCTTCATTGTGATCACACCCGCCTGCTCAAATGCCTGCTGCGTGCTAGGTATATCAATTGCTCGTTGTTCGTTTATCTGACAAGTGACACACCAGTCTGCAGAAAAGTAGACAAAGATGGCTTGTTCTTGTTGACGAAGCTCGGCCAAACGCTCCGCGTCGAAGTCGAATGTGCGTGTTTCGCGTAAACTTGCGGCCGCATTAAGGGGCCCCTCATGCTCCGCAAATGAGCCAGGAACGAGGACGCTTCCCGACAATGCGAGTATGGCCGCTAGTCCTGCCGGAAGCCAGCTTAACCGCTTGCCGTTGCGTTGACGCAGGCCGGTGAACCAAAGCCCTATCGCCAGCAACATGACCAGAGCGAGACTCGCAATCATGCCATTGTTACTGAGTTGACGGCCAAGCACCCAAGCCAGGGCGAGGGCGGTCAGGAACATGGGGATGGCCATGATATGCCGGAAGCTTGCAAGCCATGGACCAGGGCGAGGAAGGAGGCGACGAAGCACTGGCACGAAACCAAGCAGCAAAAACGGCAGGGCAATGCCCAGGCCCAGGCCTGCGAAGACCGTCAGCGCGGCAACCGTAGGGAGTACCAGGGCGGCGCCAAGGGCCGTGGCCATAAATGGGCCGGAGCAAGGCGTGGCGACGAAGGCGGCAAGCACGCCTGTCCAGAATGCACCGGCCATACCGTCTTGGCCAGCCAGTTTGGAACCGGCATTGATGGAGCCCAGCTCAAAAAGGCCTGCCAAGTTAAAGCCGATGGCTGCGGTCAACAGGGTAAGCACCACAATGACCCGCGGGTCTTGCAGCTGGAATGCCCAGCCAACGTGAGTACCTGCTGCACGCAGAGCAATAATCGTCGCACCCAGCAGCAGGCAAACGATAACCACACCGGAGGTATAAGCTAACGCCTCACGCCGGGCTTCGCGTTGACCACCGGACAGACGCGCAAGGCTAAGTACTTTAAGACTGAGGATCGGGAAAACGCAGGGCATGATATTGAGCAGAACGCCGCCCAGTATGGCACCGAGAAATGCCGTCAGTAGTAACGTAGAACTACTTTGTACGCCAGAGGCTCCTGCAACAGGGGAGGCTTGAGATCCGCTTACGTTCGCCGTTAGCGCATCATCGCTGCGGCCAACCAATGCCAAGCCGGTACCGTTGCCCAGTGACAGCAGCGCCTCAAACTCGTCAGGCGGACTGCCTGCCTGCCAGGATTTAGCCAGTTGAGTTTCAACAATCAATGTATCGTCTTCACGACTAAAAATCTGCTCAGACGCGGGATCTACTACGTTGTCGGTAGCGACAAACAAGTGTGGATTGTTTAGTTCCACGCTTGCGGGCAAGGGAATGCTTAGGCGCAGCTGAGTATCATCGGTGGTCACAAAGCTGGCTTGCGAGCCCAGCGGCCTGGGTAGCTCACGCCGCCATTCATCGAAGCGCGCTTTGCGCTCAGACGTAATATGGCCATCGCCTGCGACCAGAGTAATGGCAAGCGATGCTTGTTCCGGAATGCAGGCATCGGCGCGGCAAGCGAGGTAATCGAAATCAACGGTGATCGGCAGAGAGGTTCCCGATGGCACCGAGGGGTCTATTTCAACGGGTAGCAATAGCGCATAAGGATGCTCAAAGACATGATTCATCAGGTCGCCGGTCATTAGCGTCTGTGGTACTGGATAGGCGGCATTGCCCACGCTGACACCTTCCGGCAATTGCCAATTGAATTGCGGTGGCAAACCAATGCTGCCGGGCTGTTTCCAATATCCATGCCAACCTGACTGTGGCTCCATGAAAACGGCTAACGTGCTGGATGTACCGGCTGTGGGTTGATCCGTTTCCGCTATCAAGGAGCTCTTAATCAGTTCCTCGCCTGAGGTGCCCGGAAACTCCTGGGCAGCGCTGGTCTGGGGGAGTGACAGTAAAACCAGGCAAAAGAGGACAAAATAGCGGCAAAGGAATGGGGGCATCGGCTATCAGCCCGCGTGAGACGGGCTGCTCCATTAAAGGGGTGTACCGCACCGTGGCCTGCGCGGAAGGGCTACGGTTTATTGACTGATGCGTTCGACGGCTTCGGCTAATGCGGTATCTTGTGGTCCAAGCTTTTTGGCTACCTTGCCGTCAGCATCAATTAACACAACGGCTGGTATCTGCTGAATGCCGAAAGTACGGTGTATCTCGCCTTCGGCGTCGAGTAACACGGGAATAGCCGTCTCGGTGGTATCAAGATAGCTTTCGACGTCTGACTCTTTGGTCCAAAGGCCAGAAATAATGCCTACCCACTGAACGTTTTGGTCATTGCTCAGCTGGTTGACGGTTTCGCGCACACGGCGGCAGGCGGTGGAGGTGTCTGGCTGGCTCTCGGCAAGATAAGACTCACACCACGTGGCAAAAAACACCACACCCAATGGCTGATCTGTCGTCGCTCGAGTCAGGTCGACGGTATTGCCGTCACGCGTAATGACTTCAAGATTAGGAGTCGCATCGCCTACCGTTAAGGCGTTGGCATCGATGTTCGCGACGGTGGCTCCTTCGGTCGTGGCTGAGCTTGGATCAGTGGGTTCCAGCACTGCCTGTAGCGCCTGTTCCAATGCTTGGTCGTCACGATGGCCAATGTGGGTGATGTGGCCACTGCGATCAATCAGTACGTGCTGCGGGGTGACGCGTAGATTCAGTGCTTCAGCCAGCGTTCCGTCATCTACCGTGATAGGCATGGTCAGGCCCATTTCCTCGCGATACACACGTGCAGACTCTTCGGTGTCAGCGTAACCGGTGTTCACGGCGATTACTTGAATGTCATCACCATGCGCTTCTTGAAATGCTTGGAACCCCGGCATCTGCTGACGACAGGGCACACACCAGGTTGCCCAGAACTTTATATACACCGGTTTGACGCCATACAGTGTGCTGAGATCAATGGTGTCACCATCCAGCGTGGTAACGCTCAAATCAGGGCCAGGTTGACCAATGAGCGACTTGCCTGCCGCTCTGGCACGTTGTTCACCATCGGCGCCCTGATCATAGGCTTGATCGGCTTCTTGTTGATCGGTGGTCTCGGTCGCTTGCACCGGACCAAAGCAGCTGGCCAAAATGGCGAGCAGTATCGTAACGAAAAGCCTCGTGTTTGTTGTCCGCATTGATTTCATCCTTTTGGCAAATTGTTTTGGCCTGGCACAATCGTTCTAAGCGAATTCAAAGACAAAGAACTAACTCCAAGATTCAGGCCGAAAAAAAGTAGGGTAGATAGTGATTGTGAAGGACACCATGGTCTAAAAAAAAGCACCAAGACTGACAGATTTTTATGTACCATAGACCAATGAGTACACTTCGTTTTTCACTTGATCGCCAAGGCGAGCAATCTCTGTCAGAGCAGATACGTTCCAACATCGCTGATGCCATTCGACAGGGACATTTGTATGAGGGCGCGCGACTGCCTTCATGGTGTGACCTTGCGGCACAGCTGGGCGTTTCGCGGGGCACTATTAAAACGGCTTATGATCGGCTGAGCGATGATCAGTTAGTCATTTCGAAGGGTGCCGCCGGCACCTTCGTTAGCTCCGTTCTACCAGCGGCACCAGAAGTGATTGCTGGGGCCACCCGCCTGCCATTGCCTGATCTCTATCAGGATCTGGATAGCGCCCCCCAACTTTTTCAAGTGGGGGTGCCCGCGCAAGACGGTTTTCCATTTAAACATTGGTCACGCATCCTACTGCGCTGTTCGCGACAGGCGGTGGCCAAGCCGTTGCGTTATCCAGACCCGCGCGGAGAGCGGGAATTGCGCAAAGAAATTGCGGCTTATCTGGCGGTGGCCCGCGGACTGCTCTGTTCTGCAGACCAAATTATTATCACCAATGGTTATGCGGGAGCGCTGGGCCTGGCATTGCACTTGCTGCAGTTGAATTCAAGGCGGGTGTGGGTTGAGGATCCCGGTTATCCTCTGACACGGCACGCCTTGTCGCTATCAGGATATACCTCGATTCCCGTTCAAGTGGATGAGCAGGGGATCTCTGTGGAGCAGGGGATATCGCTGGCAGCAGATGCTCAGTTGGCGATTGTGACGCCAAGCCAGCAAGCACCTTTGGGTGTACAGCTATCGCTGGCTCGGCGCCAAGAACTATTACTATGGGCTAAAGAAAATGTTGGCTGGATCATCGAAGATGATTATCTAAGCGAGCTGCAACTAAGCGGCCAAGCAACGCCCGCACTGGCCTCGCTGGATCGGGACGGAAGGGTGATTCACATCGGCACTTTCAGTAAAACCATCAGCCCACAATTGCGGCTCGGGTTTATGGTGGTACCGATGAGGTTGTCAGAGCGTGCAGGAGATACGGCTGCCGCATTGTCGCCAGCGTCTGCTGTGCCTAGCCAACTAGCCGTTGCGGAGTTTCTACGCGATGGCCATTACTTGCGCCATATTCGGCGTATGAAACGTTTGTATATACAGCGCAGAGACGCGCTACTTGCGCTCATGGGCACATCGGTTTCATTGAATAATATGGCGGGCTTGTCACTGTTGCTCACCTTGGCTGATGATGCTGACGACGTTTACATTGCCGAGGCTGCCAAGGCGTTTGGCTTGGCACCGGCGCCGCTGTCTCCCTGGTACGCCACGCAAATCAATGCGCGAAAAGGATTACTCCTAGGCGTGACCAATCTATCGAGTCCAGCAATCGAAGAGGGTTATCAGCAGTTGGCAGCGCTTGTCGCCCGCCATCGCCAATAATGTGTGGTTTGCAGTTTATGGCATCACGTTAGTCAGTATGCCAGCCTTGACCAGAGCAGCCTGCGCCTGATGCCATGCTTTCTCGGTAGCAGACTCACCAAACGCTAAACCCTGTAAATACACGAAGTGGATATCCTGAATGCCGATGGTGTTGAGAATAAGCGTGAGGTAGGGAGTCAGAAAATCCGGTTGCGGGTTATCTCCTTGTAACATGCCTCCAGCGCTAACCAGGACGGTGGTCGGGCGATCTTGCAACAATCCCAGCTTGCCCTCAGCCGAGGCGATAAACGTCCGATTGATACGTACCACATGATCTATCCAGAGTTTCAGCGCCGCCGGTACGCTGAAGTTGTGCATCGGCATCGCAATCAATAAACGGTCGCTCTGTTCCAGCTCACCAATCAACTGTTCGGACTCTGCCAGGGCAGCATCGACGCTGTCGCCGAGATTGTGGTTGACGAGTGCCGAAGCGTAACTGTGGGTCAGCGGCGATAGAGGGGCAGCTAGCAAATCACGCTCCACCAAACTCACACTGGAATGTCTGAGTGTTTTCTCAGCCAGAATCTTTTGAGCCAGACAATAGCCTAACGCATGCTTACCATGCGGGCTGGCGTGAACGAATAAGATGTTACCCATGAAGCTCTCTTTTTAAAGGCGAATTGCAGTACTAAACCATACTGGCTTTCGCGATATCAAACTTCATGAGCCGAAATGAACTGCCTTCTTATTTAACATAATATATATTAAGCGAACCAGTGAGGCCGCTATGGGTAAAATTGCGCTCGTCCATTTCAAAAAAGGCAGCCCGCATATTTAGCAGGCTGCCTTCTGATCTATCACGTAGTCTATCTCACGCTAGCACGATTTACTCTGGGGCTGCGTACGAGCCATCTTCCTGGTGAACTTCATTACCTGTGATCGGTGGAGTAAAGACGCAGGCAACCGTCATGCCCTTCTCTTTGCCACGCAGCAAGTGTTCATCATGCTGGTCGAGTAGATAAATGTCGCCTGCTTTGATCGGCCAGATTTTACCGTCAGCCAGGGTTTCAACTTCGCCTTCACCTTCGTAGCAAAACACTGCTTCGTAGTGATTTTTGTAATGGATATGTGTCTCGGTGCCTGGGAAAATGCGGGTAATATGGAACGAAAAACCTGCATTATCGTTGGCCAGAACAAGGCGCGTACTGTCCCAGTTACCATTTTCAGCGGTCACTAGGCGATCTGTTTTACGCGCTTCATCAAGATTACGAACGATCATAGGAGTACTCCGTTGCAAAACGACTGGCGACTACCAGCCGCTATATCCCTAACTAAAAAACTGTGAGCTACTGCTTCAGCGTAACGCTTAATACTACCGCCAGGTTATTCGCTAGCAACAGCTTTAACGCACATTTCGAGAATATCCAAACCTTCCAGCAGGTCATCATCGCTAATGGTTAGCGGGCATAGGCACTTAACCACTTCACCATCCTGACCACTGGTTTCAATTACCAGACCATGCTCAAAGGCTTTACTGGTAATTTTATCGGCAATATCACCCGACACAACGTCAATACCGCGCATCAAGCCACGACCACGTTCAGTGGCAGGCATGCCGTGCTCCGTTAACAGCGCTGCTAACTTCTGGAAGCGCTCTTCTACAATACGCCCTTTGCGCTGAACATCACGCTCAAAGGTGTCATTAGTCCAGTATTTTTTCAACGCAGCGGTGGCGGTCACCATCGCCAGGCTGAAACCACGGAAAGTGCCGTTATATTGACCCGGTTTCCATTTATCCAGCTCTGGGCGCATCAACACATGGGCAAATGGCAGGCCAAAACCGGAGAGCGATTTCGAGTTGGTAATAATGTCAGGTGTAATACCCGCGTGTTCGAAGCTAAAGAACTTACCCGTACGGCCACAGCCTGCCTGAATATCATCGATAATCAGCAGAATGTCGTGGGCACGACAGATCCCTTCGAGACGCTTCAACCACTCCAAGCCTGCAACATTAATACCGCCCTCGCCTTGCACGGTTTCAATGATGACACCCGCTGGAATATCCAGACCACCAGATTTGTCGCTGAGCAGCTTTTCAAAATAATCCAGGGTATCGGTATGCTCACCCATGTAGCCATCGTAAGGCAGGAAGCTAGCGCCCTGGGTGGGTATGCCACCCGTGGCTTCACGGAATTTACGATTACCCGTGGTCGCCAAAGCCCCCATGGTGACGCCGTGGAAACCATTGGTGAAGGTGACAATGTTGTGACGGCCTTTAGCCACACGAGCCAAGCGGATAGCGGCCTCTACGGCATTGGTACCGGTTGGGCCAGGCAGATGCACTTTATAATCCAGCCCGCGTGGCTTGAAAATAACTTCTTCCAGCGTTTCAAGATAATCACGCTTGGCATTGGTCCACATATCCAAACCGTGAACAACACCGTCAGTCGACAGGTAATCAATCATCGCCTGTTTCATGTGCGGATTATTGTGGCCGTAGTTCAGCGTGCCCGCGCCGGCGAGGAAATCAATGTACTCACGGCCATTCTCATCGGTTAGACGCGCATTTTGCGCTTTGGTAAACACCACCGGAAACGAACGAGAATAAGTACGTACATTGGATTCCATGCGTTCAAGCGTCTGGGTCTGCATTAGCGACCTCCTTGGTTGATCATTTTAACTTTAGGCATTACTTGCCCGAAGCAACATGAGCGGGAAAAACGGTAAGTCCGATACGTGTATCTAGCAAAACGACGTATTAGATGCGATCTGTTTGGAACGGGCCGATACGAACCAGGTTTTCCGGGTCATGCTCTCCTCCGAGCTGTTCGGTAGAGAAGTATTCGCGGCTATTGAGCGGCGCATGCCAGCGTGCCGCCAAGCGACGGAATAAGCCCCAAGAGGCTAGATTGTCAGGGGTGATGGTGGTTTCAAGGTGATGCACATCATCAAGCTCAGGGCGGGACATAATAGCCTCGACCAAGCGTCGCGCTAGCCCTGTACCACGTGCTTTTTCACCGACAGCCACTTGCCATAAAAAGTAGGTGTCTGGAGCATTATCCTTAACATAGCCAGAAACAAAACCAACGATTTCGCCCTCTTCATTGGTAGCCACTGCGCAGGTATCACGAAACTGAGTCGCCAGTAGCAAGTAAGCGTAGGCTGAATTCACATCCAGCGGAGGGCAAGCTTTGACCAGCTCGTAAACTCCCCAGCCATCATCCGCATTGGGTTTGCGAATAAACAGCGGCATCTCCGCATGACCCACAACAGCATCAGCCACCGTTGGCCTGGCAAGGTCAGCAGAGGGGGTAAAAGGTTGTGTCGGCGTACTCATAGTTATGCTTCGCTGTAGCGAATTTGATGTTCATTATAACAGCTGATTATGAGCAATTCAAAAATCATATTATTCTACACCTCGCTTTCCATAATTTTTTGTTATGATCGAGTAGCATAACCACTGCTCACCGCTATCTCTTTTAGAATAGTGCAAGTAGCCTACAAAAAAAGGCGCGCCCATGGGCACGCCTTCACTTTTAATATGCTTATCTGCGTGTCAGCGTACGCAGCGTGACGAACTCCTCGGCCCCCGTTGGGTGGATGCCTACGGTGCGGTCAAAGTCCTGCTTGGTAAGGCCAGCTCTTACCGCGATAGCAATTCCCTGAATAATTTCACCCGCGTCATCTCCGACCATATGGGCCCCTACGACTACATCGGTAGCATCGTCCACGACCAGCTTCATTAAGGTGCGCTCTTGGCTACCTGATAGGGTGTGCTTCATGGCGCGAAAATCGGTGCTATACACACGAATATGGGTGAATTTTTCCCGCGCGGCCTCCTCGGAAAGACCCACGGTACCGATGTTGGGATGGCAAAAAACGGCGGTAGGGATCGTAGTGTAGTCCAACGGCTTGGGAACCGTATCGGCAAAGTGGGCGTCGACAAGCTGCATCGCCTCAGCCAGTGCTACCGGTGTTAATTCCGGCCCAGCCGTCAGGTCGCCCAAGGCTAAAATTGAAGGCAGCGCTGTTTCAAACCGCTCGTTTACGGGGATTTTACCCGCCTCATCCAGGCATAGGCCCAACGCTTCAAGCCCTAGCTCACGGATATTCGCCTTGCGCCCTGTGGCTGCGAGCACCACATCGACTTCAAGCACGTTGCCGTTGGTAAGGTGAACATTGTAGCCGTCTTGGCTGCGCTCAATACGCTCGATGTTAGTGTTGAAATGGAGGTTGACTCCCTTTCTTTCCATTTCCGCGCAGGTGAACTCGCGAACCTGTTGATCAAAGCCTTTTAAAAACAGCTCGCCACGGTAGATGAGGTGCGTCTCGCTGCCCAGACCATTAAAGATACTCGAAAATTCCACCGCAATATAGCCACCGCCAAGCACTAAAAAGCGCTTAGGAAAAGTATCTAGATCAAAAATCTGATTGGAATCCAGTGCGTGTTCACTGCCAGGAAAATCGGGTACCCAGGGCCATCCACCAGTAGCCAGAACGATTTTTTGTGCAGTCACCGATATATCGCCATGCTCGCCGCTTAAGGTCACCGTGTGTGCATCGGCCAAGCGTGCTCGTGCATTGAAGAGCGTTACTCCAGCGCCTTCCAGCATGCGCTGATAAATGCCATTCAGACGTTTGATTTCACTGATTTTGTTGTCGCGCAGTGTGGCCCAATCGAAGCTGGCGGGGCCAGGCAGCTGCCAGCCAAAACCTGCCGCATCATCAAAACTGTCATGGAAATGGGCAGCGTAGGAGTAAAGCTTCTTGGGCACACAGCCAACGTTGACACAGGTTCCGCCCAGGTAGCGATCTTCGGCAATGGCCACTTTGGCGCCGGTAGCCGCGGCCATACGCGCGGTGCGTACACCACCAGAGCCTGCGCCAATAACCAGAAGGTCATATTCGTATTCAGAAACGTCTGCCATGATTTGCTCCTGGGGAGTTAGAATTCGTATGAATCAATATCGGGTTGCCCATTGGTCAAGTGCAGTGGTTGACCTGACTACCCGGGAAGGTTAAAACCTTCTGCTGCTATTTTGTACTGGCCTAGGTTATACAAGGCCTAATTCCACCCTGAGTAGGGCTTTGATAACCCGCTTATCTACCAGCGACTTAACGCCCTTTAACTTTTCTGGAGACGCTATGTCTGACCCTATTGCGACGCTACTCGACAATAATCGCGCCTGGGCTGAGCGTATGTGCGAAGAAGACCCCGACTACTTTAAGCGCCTTTCGAACCAGCAGAACCCCGATTATTTATGGATTGGCTGCTCCGACAGCCGAGTACCGGCGAATCAAATTATTGCACTCCCGCCTGGGGAAGTTTTCGTACACCGCAACGTCGCCAACTTGCTACACCACACCGATATGAACGCCCTCTCGGTGGTTCAGTTCGCGGTGGATGTTCTTAAAGTCAGCCATATCATGATTGTCGGTCACTATGGCTGCGGGGGCATTAAGGCCGCCATGATGGGAGGCGAATGTGGCGTGGTGGATTACTGGCTGCACTCAGTGCGCGAACAGTACAACCATCACAGGAATTCGCTTGACCACCTCCCACTGGAAGATCAAATCGATCGCATGTGCGAGCTCAACGTGAAAGCCCAGGTAAACAGTTTGTGCCGCACCAAAATTTTGCAGCGCGCTTGGCAGCGAGGTCAGCAGATTTCGGTACATGGCTGGGTCTACGGATTAAGCGATGGCCGCGTTAAAGATCTTAACTGCACCGTAAGTGGTTTAGAACAAGTGGAAACACTTTACCGTATTGACCGCATCCAGCAAGGCGATTAAGCACTCCCCCAATGCCTACCGCTACGCTTAGTCGTAGCGGTAGGCACGATGGCAGCTCTTACAGCTCGCGCCCACTTCTGAAAGCGCTCGGGCAGTGTTTCGAGTATCCTCTTGCTCGGCTACATCAATTAAATTAGCGATTTTATCCTCCAGATCGCTAAAACCGGCGGCGAACTCACCCCACTCTTCCCATATGGATGCCCGCGCTTCAGAACCACTGCCGTGGGTGCCCTCAATAAACGCAGGTAGCAAACGATCAGCGCTGGCACGCTCTTGCAGCTTAAGTAACCGCGGCATTGCAGCCTCAAGATCTTGATTATTGATTAGATCAAAGCGCAGCTGACGCACCAGACTTTCAATATCTTTAAGCTCTTCTCGGCGCCAAACCACGGCTTCGCGCTCACTTGCGAATGGCGTGTCGCTGACGGCTTGGGGCATGGCCAGGGCGCTCGTTTCCTCGCCTGCCCAAGCCAGCGGCGTGCAGAGCATTAATGCTAAAGCGCTGGCTGCCGTGCCGCGGGGGGAAGCCCACTTCAGATAATGGCGTTGCTGCATAATGGCTTCCTGTCGATGATTCGGTAGTCAAAGGTTTAGTGCGCACGTTTTAACCTATCGGGCAGGTGACACCCGTACCTTTCAAGCCGCAGTAGCCATGAGGGTTTTTATCCAGGTACTGCTGATGGTAAGCCTCTGCGTAATAAAATGTTTCTAGCGGCTTAATCTCAGTAGTGATTGCCCCTCTGCCCGCTTTGTCGAGCGCCTGTTGGTACGCTGCCGCACTCTGCTCGGCTACCGTTTGCTGCGCTTGGCTGGTGGTAAAAATGGCGGAGCGATACTGCGAGCCAATATCGTTCCCCTGGCGATTGCCCTGGGTCGGGTCGTGCCCTTCCCAGAAAACCTGCAACAACGTTTCCAGCTCGACTTGCTGTGGGTCATAAATCACCCGTACCACTTCGGTGTGGCCAGTACGCCCCGTACATGTCTCGTCGTAGGTGGGGTTAGGTGTCTCACCACCAGCATACCCCGCCGCAGTGACATAGACTCCTGGCAACTGCCAAAACAGGCGTTCAACGCCCCAGAAACACCCCATGCCTAGCACGATCTCCTCGTGGCCTTCGGGAAACGGAGGATGTATCGAGTGCCCATTAATGGTATGCACCTGACTGGTTTCTATGGGCGTATCGCGTCCAGGCAGTACACGGCCTGAACCTGAGCTAGCGTTTGAAAATAGTGACATATCACCCTCACTTATTGCTGCTGAATGATTTCAGGATTACCGGAACGGGTAAAGGTGTAGATTAAGTCCACCGCTTGGTTGGTACCCGAGACGGCCTGTACATAAAGGTTACGCCACAGCGTGTAGCGTAGTGTTAGTTCGGCAATTGGCGAGAAAATTCCCACACCGTAACTAATTCTAAGATCATCGGTGAGTTGGCCACTGACAGCGACTTGGCTATCATCGCCAGCCCCAGTGGTGTCCAGAGTTAAGTCATCAATGCCGAAGGCTTCACCAATGGAACCAACCGCCCCACCGGTGCGCCCTAACGACATGCCTATCAGCGCGGTAGTCAGTGCGCTATCCACACCGCCCCCAGAAGCATCAGGTGCGCGACCCCGTAACAGGTAAGAGAGCGCACGGGATTCATCCATCGCCGGTTCAGAAAAGATCAGTACGTTCGGAGATTCGGCACTACCTGTTACCCGCAAGCCCGCAATAACGTCATCTTCGGTAATGTCAGGGTTGCGAATGGCCTCGAAGTCGAGCGTAGGTAGACCGGGTGGCCCACTAAACAGCAGTTCACCGCGGCGGATAACCAGGTCTTGGCCGAAAGCCTGGAAACGACCATCGACCAAATTAACGTCGCCGAATAACTGTAACGCGCCGCTGCTTTGGCGAATTTCCAGCGCGCCTCCCAAGCCAGATTCCAAGCCGTAGGCTGAAATTTGCATATCGCTACCCAACGTTAAGGTCACCAGTACGTCAATGGCCATACCGGTGGCGGCAAGCTCGTCCGCGGCACTTGGATCATCCTCATTGGCAGCCGCTCGCTGAACCTCAATTTCGGCCTGGCGATCATCGCGCTCGGTAATAATCACTTCATCGCCACTTGGGGTGACTGCTGATGAGGGCATATCGCCAATTTCAAGCCGTGCCCAGGGTAAATTCACATCCCCCCTCACTTGCAGCCTTTCCGGCGTGACCCGGATACGGATATCAGGCGCTACTTCAAGACGTCCAAACTGGGGCAGAACGACCAGGATAGGCTCCTGCACAGCATTCAGATCGACGCCAATCCGCCAATCATCACCGCTTGGCCAATATGCATCACCGGTGATTTCCAAACGCCCTCGCTCAGCGGCCAGGTAGCCATCAATATCCCCCTGTTCACCGTCGAAAGAGACCACCAGTTCGCCACCCTGAATATCGACAGGAATATCCGGACCACTTACCCCTATACCGCGCAGTCCAAGCTGGCCTTGTAAGTCAGGCGCGGCGGTGGTGCCAGTAATTTGGACGTTGCCCGTTAAATCGCCCTCCAGTCGCTCCATTCCTACCAACATAGGTCGATAGGGTTGCAGCGAAACATCTTCTGCACGCAGCTCGCCAGTTAACGCGCCGGCCCCCAAGGGATCATTAACCGCTAGGTCCAAGTTGATATCGCCTGCTTCGGCAAGCGAAAGTGACACATTGGCATTCGCCTGGGCTTGGTTGGCCTCGATCTGAGCGTCGAAACTGACTTCTGGCAGTTGCACAGGCTGGCCATAATCATTAACGGCGGTAATGGCGAGTTCGCTAAGAATTTGTAGATCTGCCTGCCACTGGGCACCCCCTTGACGCCAGTTGGCAACAAGATCCGCGGTTGTATCCCCCTCTAACTGCCACTCTTCAGGCAAAAAGGGCTCCAGCATTTCCATTGGCACTTCACGTACCGAAAGCACGGCGTTGCCCTGTTGCGCAGAGGCAGTGATCTCCTCTTCAGAACAGACTAGCCCACCTTGCTCCCGGCGCAGGCAGAACGGCGATAGGCGCGCCTGACCATTGGCTAGGTCATAGCGCAGGTCTAGAGGCGCTTCAAGACGAATATCCCCCGCCTCAGAATCAACTTCCAGTGGCGTTACGCGGGCTTGGTAAAGCTGGTCTTGCTGGTCAAAGCGGCTTTCCAGGGCAATCAGCGCACGGCTTAAAACGCTGTTGTCTGTGCCCTGGGCGGTCAGTTCAAGCTGATGCTCAGAGAGGCGCCCGGCCAAATTGGCCTCTATGTTTGCAAGGGCCTGCCCCCCAGCATTGACGTTTTGTAGTGCGAGCTGTACGTCGAGGGAAGGATCATCAATGCCCTGTACATCAGCATCTAGGACAAGCCGTTCAATACGATTCTGACCAAAACGCACGCCATCACCCTGTAAATTGGCGAGTAATTGCGGTTGATTAAAACTACCGCTGGCCTCTAGCGTACCGACGATAGTGCCCGCCAAGTCTGGCGATAGTGTCTGCAACTGGCGTAGTGCAATGTCCGCGTTTAACGACATGGCCTGTTCGCTAATTTGCCCCTCTGCTGTTAAGCGATTCTCCCCCTGGGTAAACAGCAACTCGTCAATCTCCAGCTCCAGGTTGCTGTTAGCATCAAAGGCCGCTTGCAGGGTTAGCGGGTAGTCGCGCAGTTCACCGTCAATCGCTAAGTTGGGTACGCTAACTGCCCACTGATCCTCTTGCTGCCTCAGCGTAAGCTCGATGTCGCCGTTTAAATTACCCTCAAGCTGATCCACGAAGTGGGCAGGGTTAAACTGATCCAGACGAATAGTGGTGTTGACCTGTAGCGGTGCAACCCAACTGATGTTCCCTTCGCTGCGCAGGGAGCTTTCGTCGACTGCGAGGGTGAGCGGTTGCCAGCTAAACTGCTCGAGATCGCCCTCTCCGGTAACGTTAATTTGAGTGCGCGGCAGGCTCGGGCCCTCAACCGCCAGAGCCAATTGAGCACTATAATCGCTCAGGCTGCCGGTGACCTGTAGATCCAGGTCATCGACTATATAGGCTTGGGCTGTCTCTTCTTCAGTGCTGTCATCGACGCTTTCATTGCTACTCTCATCTGCGCTGACAGGCAGCGGCCACTGAACTTGGTCACTTTGTAGCTGCAGTTGAAACGGCAGCGTCGGGGCGAGTGCATCGACTTGCCCCCTCAAGGACGCATTGACCGCGCCAGAGGCATCCAACTGCGCTTCAAGCGCATCCAGTGGACCAGACAGCGTTAAGGTTAAAGCTTCGCCACTTAGCTCAGGGTATATCTCAGGTAAAAATAGTTCGACGCCCAAGCGAGCTTCGAGTGGGTAGTTGCCGGTTAGAGTGGCGTTCGCGGTTAATTCCGCCTCAGCATCCGGGGTAACAACGGAAAGCTCAGTTACTTCGACGTTATCACCTTCGGTTAACAGCCCAAGCCGCAGTCGCTCGACGCGGTACTCGGTAGCCCCTTCCAATCGAAAATCGTTGAGCGTGAATTCAGGTATCTGGATATCAACCGGTAGCGTGATCTCTGGTAGTTCCAGGCGTTCGCGTTCTTCAAGCTGCTGCTCTGGAGATTCCACCGACGCCACGGCTTCTTGGGGTGGTTGGTTGATCAAGATAGCGGCATCGATGGCTTCAGCATAAAGCGGCGTTTCAATGCCCTGGGTTAGCAGAACACCTGGGGAAGGTGGCAAATAGACACGAGGCTGCTCCAAATGGGTTGGCGAGAGGCGTACTGTGTTTCCTTCAGCGGTGGCTGCCAAGCTTAACGAGCGCCACGCTACTTCGGTACCATCGGCAAGCCTGAGGTTAACATCGTCCAGCAACAAAGAACGTAGTTCGATGGGGAAAGGAAAACGAATAGTCAGCGGGCTCTCTTCCTCTTCGGGAGGTGGCGCTTGCTCACTGGATGGGCCTAGCTGGATGTCGGCGCCCACCACACGCAGTGTGTCGATGCATAGGCGCCCTGACAGAACACAGTCATCTGCCCACTGGAGTTCGAACTCATCCACGGTTATACGGGTTTCGCCTAGCTGTAGCTGGAAATCTTCGAGCTGGAAATGGTCGAGCAAGCCGCCTTCATGATGCGTGTAGGAGAAAAAATCACGCTGCTCCCCCTGCGAGAGCAGCACCCCAGTGCCCCAGGGGGATAACGCCACCCCGACAATCAGCGCCACAATACCGAACAGCCAAATAGGCAACACGATTACAAGACGCACAAGGCTCCAGAACAGTAGCCAGGCACGATACTTTGGAGACAACATACGGCGTTTATCAGACGCAGCTGGTTCAACCTGAGACAAGTCTCTCTCCTAGAATTCCGGTCCGATAGAAAAGTGCAAACGCCAATCGTCTTCGTGGTCAAAAGGGTGGGCGATGTCAAAACGAATTGGCCCCACCGGCGAGACCCAACGTACCCCGACCCCGGCGCCCGTTTTCAAATCATTAGGCCCCCAGTTATCAAACGCATCGCCGTTATCTATAAACGTGGCCCCCCACCAATCCCCCGTCACGCGACGCTGATACTCCAGGGTCGAGGTGAGCATTTGCTGCCCACCTCGCAGTCGGCCCTCGTCGTTGCGGGGAGATAAGCTCTCATAGGAGTAACCACGCACACTGCGGTCGCCACCCGCGAAAAAGCGCAGCGATGGCGGTATTTTGGCAAAATCATCGGTTTCAATGGCGCCTAAGCTAATACGTGCCAAGAAGCGGTTATCGTTGCCAATCATGCGGATCCACTCCGTATCCCCCGTGATACGAGCGAATGTCGCATCCGAACCCCAAACGGTATCCGAATACTCTAACGAGAGCTGCTGGCGATCACCCCATAACGGAAAGCGCTGAGGGCGTGTCCGCGTACGCGACCACTGAATACCTGGATAAAACAGCCATACTTGATCCGCTTCGCCGCCCTGTTCAAAGTCTTCATAAGTAGTGCGGAAATAGATCGTTTGCACCCAATCGTTATCAAACTCCCAACGCCGGGCTAGCTCGACAGTGCCTTCTAACGACTTGGTGTCGCTGTCATCGACATTACGAACCCCGTACTGAAGCCGATAGCTGTCGCGAAGCGGGTCTTCCAGTGGCACATTATATACCCCGGTAAAACGCTGCTCTGGGGCAGATAAATAGAGGTCGTGATCAAGGCTATGACCAAAGCGGTTAATCCATGGTTGATCCCAACCAAAGCGCAGCCGTGGCCCTACATCGGTGGCGTAACCAATACCCACTTCAAACTGATGGCGATCAGCAGGTTCAACACTGACATCGATAGGCAATTGGGTATCACTGGGCTTATTAAGACTTAGCGCGCTGGCCAAAGCAGCACTGGTGACTCTCGGGCGCTCCGGCTGAGAGGCGGTGGCTTCACTCCACCAGGGGGCACCACCGCCAGGAGGAGAAATAACCAACTCTTGGGCGGTCTCAAGGCGCGGACGCACCGAGACCGAGCTAAACCAGCCGGTTTCCGCAAGCGACCGATTATAGTCTGCCAGGGTCTGCGCCAAATAGGGGTCGCCCGGCTCGAAGGGCTGCATGCGACGCAATCGATCAAGCTCAATATGGCTTCCGGTAATGGAGGATTCACCAAATTGGTAGCGTGGGCCACTGTCAAAATCCATATACAGGCGCGCACTTTGCAGATACGGACGCACTTCCATGCGTCGATCGGTAAACCCCCAGTCAAAGTAACCGCGCTCAATAGCCAGCCCCGAAAACTGGCTGCTTAATCGATCCCAGGGGGCGTGCCGCAACACATCCCCTTCTTCCAAGGGAAAGTCCTCTACGGCCTGTTGGAAAGGTGGGTCTTCACTCGCATCGCCTTCCACATTGATTGACAGAATTTCAATTTCAACCTGAGGGCCGGGCTCGATTTCCAGCCACGCACGTTTATCAGTGGCGCGCTCAAGGGTTATCTCGGGTTCGTAATAGCCGTAAACACGCATTGCTTCCTCGGTGCGTCGGCGGATCTCACCCTCTAAACGCACCTCGGTATATTGTGCCGCATCGATATTCTTTAAGTAGGCTTGGATGTTGCCTTCGACCTCATCGGTAACACCCGTGACAGTCGCTTCTAATGCCCATGCGCTAGGTGATACGCATAACAGCGGTAGCACAACAGTAACGGTGCGCTTTGTGGCTGATGTCCATCGCCGTTGTCTTCCCATACATTTTTATCCCAACCTAAATCAGCGGCTTCATCGCCTAAGCATTTCAACGCATTAGCATGTTAAAGATTAAGCAATCACACTCATACTTCCGTCGCGCCTTATTAACGCAACATCTCTAGCTGGGCACTGAAAGCAAGCTGCGCCTGGCGTACTTGGCGCACATCGCTTTCCAGCGAATTCAGCCGTTGAGACCACTCCTGCTCCAATGCTTCCAGGGCTGCTTGATCTGCGGGTGCTTCTATCTCTGCAACGGATGTTTCCAGCTCATTAAAGCGTGCCTCGAACGCTGCTCTTTGTGCTGATAGCTGCTCTTCCCAAGCGCTACTGACACTGTTGAGCTGACTATCCAGGCCATTGATGCGCCGTTCGGTCAATTGCTCCAGATGGGAGACTTCCTCAACAAGATTTTGACGACCCGAGGAACCCGTTTGTTCCAAGGCGTCAAGAGATTCCCTCACCGCCATTAATTGACTGTCGCGCAGTTCGGCTTGCTCTCTAAGTTGAGACAACTGCCGCAACAGTGTATTGATGGAATCACTAGAGACAGTATCCTCGCTAGAAGTGAGAAAACCGTACAACTCTTCCCGAGTAGCGGCCAACGACACTGACAGCTGCTCCTGCTCTTGGAAAAGCGTCGACATCTGAGCTTGTACAAAGGTTATCGTATCTTGTACATCCGTGTCATCCGAATCCAACCGAGCGTGCACATTGGAGACTTCCCCACTTACCCGGTGCAGCTCACCCAGCAGTCGTTCACGTTCATACCAAAGTCCAGCCGCCGCCGCGCCCATAAGCGCAATGATCAGTAGCAAACATAGCCATAGTGGCCATAGCGTGGGCCCCTTTCGGTGACGCAAGTGTTGCGCCGTCAAGCTTTGATCCACATCGGGCACAATACGAGAGGATGCGGTAGCGTCTGGCATGACATTTCCTCAAAGAGTCTTCGGGTCGGCACGGCGGCCAATACCTCGGTACATTAATCCACAGCTGGCAACGAACTCAGGGTCGTAAATATTGCGTCCGTCTAGTACGAGCTTAGCGTTTAAAAGCGAGCCGAGTCGGTGCCAGTCCGGGTTCCAATACGTTTTCCATTCAGTCACCAGCATCAGTACATCGGCCCCCTCACAGGCTTGGTAAGGGTCATGCGTATAGGTGCGCAGGTCGTCACGTTCGCCCACCAAGGCATGAAGAGCTGGCACTGCTGCTGGGTCGTGGAGCTGAACTTTAATTCCTTGCGCCCAAAGAGCCTCAAGCAGCGTTAATACCGGGGCGTGGTCAATACGCGCTGTGCCGGGCTTAAACGCCGCACCCCATATCGCCACGGTTTTACCCGCCAGCTCACCTGCAAAGTGAGCCCACAGTTTGCGAAACAGGGTCTCTTTCTTCTGCTCGTTAATATCCATTACCTGCTCAAGCAGTGCTGAATAGCGACCACTTTGCAGTTGCACATCGGCCAAGCGCATCAAATCCCGGGAGAAATTCGGCCCGCCAAACCCACATCCGGGGTAGAGATACTCAAACCCGATCCGTGAGTCAGCGCCCATTCCCTGGCGGACATGTTCAACATCCACCCCCAGGGTATCAGCCAAGCCAGCAATTTCATTCATATAACTGATACGGGTAGCCAGCATGCCGTTAATTGCCAGCTTGGTGAGCTCTGCAGCGCGGCGCGGCATACACTGAAATACTTCGCTGCGGCGATTAAAGGCGCGTAATAGTTCCCTGGTCACCTGCTCACCAGTGGCATCATCGCAACCTAGCAGCCGCCTAGTGGGGCGGGTAAACGACTCCCACGCCCGCCCCTCTTCCAACGTATCTGGGAGTGCCACGCTGGTGTGCTGCATGCCCATCAGTGCATGCAGGCGCTCGGTCTCGCCGACCGGAAACGTTGAATTATTGATAAGCACTATGCCCTGCTGATCGACCAATAGCGGGTCTTCAACCAACGCACTGGCTGAACTACGCTGCGCAGGAGATAACGCCAGCCAGATCACTTCAGGCGTGCGCGCCTCTTTAAGCTGCTCAATGACCTCCAGTGTCCCATCCGCCAAACCCTGCTCCAGATGAGCCATCAGCTGAGGTTCGCTGCGCAGCCAGTCCACTCGGGAAAGTGCTGACCAGGGGGCGTCAGCGTGCGGCAACCACTGCACCTGATTCCCGACCCAGGCCAACGCAGCGGCGGCCGTCGCTGCGCTCAATTCGCTACCGTAAAGCAACACCCGCATGGGTTACTCTCCTTGTTGGTAACGTGATAACAGGGCTTGGAAACCCTCACCAAACTCGGGGTGACGACGCGCGTAGGCAAGTGTGGCTTCAAGATAACCCAGCGGCTGGCCACAATCGTAGGTCGTGCCCTGCATACGGTATGCCTGCACCCCCGACTGTTCGCGCAGGGTCTCCAGCGCATCAGTGAGCTGAATTTCGCCACCGGCACCGGGCTTGGTGGCTTCTAAAATGGAGAAAATATGGCCTGGCAGCGCGTAGCGACCAATCACGGCTAGGTTTGAAGGCGCTGCATCGCGCTTTGGCTTTTCCACCATTCCCACAAGATCTGCCGATTGGTTAGGTGCAGGCACATCGCCAGCGGGTGCCACGATGCCATACTTCTCAACTTGCTCCCAAGCCACCTCTTCCACCATTAGCTGCGCCGTTTGCTGTTGATCATAAGCTGCCAACATGCCGGCCAAGTCGGTCGTTTGGTTGGCGCTGTTGTCGACCAGCACATCGGGAAGCAGCACTGCAAAAGGTTCGTCGTCGCCGATGATCGGGCGAGCGCATAGCACCGCATGGCCTAACCCCAGCGGTACACCCTGACGAATACTGATAATGCTGACATCATCAGGCACCAAATTGCGCAACATCGCCAAAAGCTCGTGTTTACCTTTCGCTTCCAGGCTGGCTTCTAGCTCGGCGTGGGTGTCAAAGTGGTTTTCAATAGCGCTTTTATTACTACTGGTGACCAGCACAATCTCACGAATACCCGCGGCAATGGCTTCTTCGACCACATATTGAATAACCGGCCTATCGACAATCGTAATCATCTCCTTGGGAATAGCCTTCGAAGCCGGTAAGCAGCGGGTGCCAAACCCAGCAACAGGAAGTACGGCCTTGCGAATCATAAAGAGGTCCTTTTCATGCGTTCCGACACAGGAGTGGTTAGAATGTCCATAATACTGAAGGCGTGGATGGATGCCACCTCGCCAATGGACGATAACCAGTGCAAATGGATAATAACCAGTAACTAAGCGTCAACTCTTCGCTTAATGCGTAACGACAATGGGAGTCACAACATGCAAGCGACACCACAGGATAGCACTGCTGGTCACTATCAAGGCAATGTCGATGCAGCAGAAGTCGCCAAATTTGAAGCGCTTGCTAGCCGCTGGTGGGATCCGCAGGGTGAATTTAAACCACTCCACGAGATTAACCCTTTGCGGCTCGATTTTATTGATGCGCGTGCGGGCTTGGCAGGAAAAAAAGTGCTGGATGTGGGCTGTGGCGGCGGCATTTTGAGCGAATCAATGGCCAACCGCGGGGCTAAAGTAACTGGTATTGATCTCGGTGAAGCACCTTTAGCGGTGGCTAGGCTGCACGCGGAAGATCGCGGTGTCGAGATCGATTATCAGCACATCAGTGTGGAAGCCATGGCGGCTCAAAAGCCCGGTTTTTACGATGCAGTGACCTGCATGGAGATGCTTGAGCACGTACCCGACCCCGCCTCCGTCATTCGTGCCTGCAGCGCCCTGGTTCGCCCTGGCGGCTATGTGTTTTTCTCTACGCTGAATCGCACCGCCAAGTCCTATGCGTTTGCCATTCTAGGCGCCGAGTACGTGCTTAGACTGCTCCCCCGGGGTACGCATAACTACGCGAAATTTATTCGCCCTTCAGAAATGGCCGCCTGGTCTCGCGACTGTGGCTTAGAAGTGCGTGAGCAGACGGGGCTTACCTACAATCCGCTAACCCGGCACTATCGTTTGGTAAGCCATGATGTTTCGGTCAACTACATGATGTACTGCCGTAAGGTGAGCGATTAAATGCCGATGCAAGCGCCCCAAGCGATTCTCTTCGATCTAGACGGCACCCTGGTCGATACCGCTCCAGATTTAGCCCACGCAACCAATGCGCTACGTATTCACCACGACTTAGAGCCACTTCCCTTTGAAGTGATCCGCCGCCAGGTCTCTAACGGCGGTAGTGCGCTGGTGACGCTGGCGCTAGGGTTAGAAGCGACAGCGGATGGACATACTCAAGCACGCCAGTTTTTGCTGGATGCCTACGAGCAAGCGGTCGCGGTGCACAGCCAGGTCTTCTCGCCGCTCGATGTATGGCTGAAAGAGTGGCATGGCAACCAACGACCCTGGGGGATTGTGACCAATAAACCGCGTCGCTATACGCTACCGTTATTGGACGCATTGGCGCTTCAGCCGGGCGCCCTACTATGTGCAGATGACCTGAGTGTAAAAAAGCCAGCCCCTGAGCCGCTCTGGGAAGCTGCCCGGCGGCTAGGCGTTGAGCCGGGTCAGTGCTGGTACATCGGCGACCATGCACGGGATATCGAGGCCGCCGTCGCTGCGGGGATGACGGCCGTGGCCGTTGGCTACGGCTATATCAGCGCAGAGGATGACTATCAACAGTGGCCTGCTGACTTATGGTTTGGAGAGTGTCACGCGCTGGTCGATGCCCTTAACGGTTTCAGACGCTAGCGACAATTTCAAGCGTAAGTACCGGCGGGCATCGACGTGCTGATAAGGGGTTTAAAAGTAAGCGCTATACCCGTGGCGGCTGGGCATCAAGCTTTTGACCGTTGGTGCCTGCACTGTCTGGCCCCATAAGCCATAAGTAGGTAGGCATGATGTCTTCCGGGGTGCGTAGTGTGAAGGGATCCTCACCGGGGAACGCGGTACGCCGCATTTGAGTCCGTGTGGCACCCGGATTGAGTGAATTAACGCGTACCGTGGACTGGTTATCCAATTCGTCGGCCAACACCTCGACAAACCCTTCGGTGGCAAACTTAGAGACCGAGTACGCTCCCCAATAGGCGCGGCCTTTACGGCCAACGCTGGAGGAGGTGAATATCACCGATGCATCGTCAGACGCCTGCAGTAGCGGCAATAGTGCCTGGGTCATCCAGATGGGCCCATTGATATTCACCTGCATCACCTGCTGCCAGAGCTCAGGGTTATACTGCTCGAAAGGCGTGATGCGACCCAACAACCCAGCGTTATGCAACACCCCGTCCAAACGGCCAAACTCTTTATCCAGCGTTTCCGCCATATCATGAAAATCTTTTAGCGTAGCGCCTTCAAAGTTGAGCGGAAAAATCGCTGGCTGGGGGCCACCGGCCGCTTCGATTTCATCGTAAACGCGCTCTAACTTGGCAATAGTGCGCCCCAATAGAATCACGGTGGCTCCGTGTTGGGCATAGCTCAACGCTGCCGCACGGCCAATCCCGTCCCCTGCGCCGGTTACCAACACGATGCGATTTTCCAATAGGTTGGGCGCTGGTTGATAGTCGATCTTGCAGCTCATGCTGATTCCTTGAAGCAAAAGATATTAACTTGCTGATTGGCGTAAAAAGTCATTGGCAAGGCCCGCGGCACTGCTTTGCGGGTAGTCATCGCGCACTTGCTCGAGTAGCTCACGGCTGCGCTCTGCTTCGCCTTTACGTGCTTTCACTAAGCCTAGCTTATAGATCGCATCCGGCACTTTACTGCTGCCGCTGTACTCCTCGATCACACGGCTAAATGCCTGGTCGGCGGCATCCAGCTCGCCTTCTGCAGCATATAGCTCGCCCAGCCAGTAGTGACCATTAGCCGTTAGACTAGTATCAGGATGGTCGCTAACAAAAGCCTCAAAGGCCGCAATCGCCTCATCAAAACGGCGCGCTTGAACATGCGCAAAAGCCGCTTGGTAATCGGCCTGGGCGTCCTCACTGACATTGCGGCTCGAAGGCGCGTTAACAACTTCTTCAGCGGCCTCAGGCTCGACTGCTGGTGTTGACTGCTCAATCTGAGTTGGACCGCTGCTCATCAGGCGGTCTTCAATATCGAGATACTGCTGCTGGGATTGACGGCGCAGCTGTTCCAACTGGTGGCGTAACTCTTCAATTTGACCACGCAGCTGCTGGATCTCCTGCTGGTGCTCCTGCACCTGGTTAAACAATACCAGGTTACCGCTGGACGCTTCCTGGCGCTGCGTTTGCTGGTAAAAGCTGCTGTTGGAAGAGTTGGAAAGATCTTGAACGAGCGGCTGTTGAGCGGTGGCCGTTAGGGGCAATACGGACAGCGGGAGCACTATGGCTCCCGCACCGCACAGCCTCTCAACGTAACGCTTGAGACTGTGATTCATGATGACTCCGTAGACGTAAACGGCGTGCGATAAGCCGCACGCCGAATTCATCAGTGGTTAAGCATTCAATCGTTAAATGCTCAGTAGTTAAATACAACACGGCGGTTCTGAGCGTAAGCGCTCTCGTCTTGGCCATTGACAGCCGGACGCTCTTCACCATAGCTAACCACGCTCATTTGTGAAGGAGAGACGCCCTGAATATTCAAGAAGCGTTCTACCGCATTCGCACGACGCTCCCCTAGCGCCATGTTGTATTCACGGGTACCGCGTTCATCAGTATGCCCGTGGAGTACCACTTGAGCGTTCGGGTTAGCACGCAGATAGCGCGCATGAGCCATTACCACGGATTCGTACTCGCTCTTAATTGTATCGCGGTCGTAATCGAAATAGATGGTGCGTACTTCTGGGATGCGTGAATCAGCCTGCTGACCAGCGCCTGAACCAGAGGTGGAACCATACTGACTACCCGTGCCTGTACCCGAGGTGCTAGACCCAGTCGTGCTGCCATCCTGGCTACCGTACGAGTCACCGTCTTGGGTTCCGCCGGTGCTGGAACAGCCAGCGATTACCACGATAGATAGCGCTGCTGCTAATGAGCGAGCCAACGGTTTAAGTTGCATAATCAGACTCCTTGCCTGAAAACTGAAATTTTGATGTTAATCAATTTAAGAAGGGTGACCAAGCTGGATCACGAACATCGCCTTGTGCTGACGGCAGCCTGAATGAAGAGCGACCATCGGCAGAAACAGCACTTAGTACCCCACTGTTACCCTGCTGGGTAGCGAAGATTACCATGGTCCCGTTCGGCGCAACACTAGGAGATTCATCTCTTGTTGATTCACTCAATACCACTAAGCGGTCACCGCTTAGGTCTTGCCTTGCTACTTGATAACCACGGCTAGAGCGATGGATCAAGAATATTTGCTCGCCATCCGGCGAGAAGCGGCCACGCGCATTATAATTACCGGTAAATGTCAGGCGCTGGGACTCTCCGCCACCCAGTGTATATTGATAGAGCTGGGGGCCGCCGCTACGATCAGAGGTAAACAACAGGCTGCGTCCATCCGGCGCCCAAGCGGGCTCCGTATCAATACTGTTGTTATTGGTAATGCGCTCTACTGAACGGTTGGCAACATCCATAATGTAAATTTCAGGCTGGCCATCTTTAGACAGTGACATGGCGATACGCCGCCCATCCGGTGACCATGCTGGCGCGCCGTTAATGCCATCGAAGGAGGTCGCCTGCACGCGCTGGCCCGTCGCCACATCCTGGATATAGATCGCCGGACGCTCAGTCTCAAAGGAGACATAGGCGAGCTTGGTGCCGTCGGGCGACCACGCCGGTGACATGATCGGTTCATCAGAGGTCAACACCTGCTCACTACGGCGACCATCGGCGTCTGCAACGTACAGACCAAACTGCATATCGTCACCGATACCTTGGGCCGTGACATAAGCAATTTTGGTGGAGAACGCGCCGCGGATATCAGTAATCTCTTCAAAAATTTGATCGCTGATATAGTGTGCAGCACCGCGCAGGTCATTTCCCCTCACTGTCACGGTTTCACCGATCATTCGACGCTGACCACTGATATCCATCAGTTCAAACTGTAGTTCAAAGCCACCGTCAGTTTGTTCTGCCTGGCCGACGACCAGATAGCGCACGTCCAGCGAACGCCAGGTACCGAACTGCACATCGTCAGATTGGCTAGGCTGCTCAAACATAGCGCTGCGCGCCAAGGGGGCAAAATAGCCACTGCGTTCAAGGTCATCTTGAACAATCTGTGCTACATCTTCGGGAAGGCCGTCTGAACCGGCGAATGGCACGACACCAATCGGCAGCGCTTGATCGCTGCCCCGCGTGATCTCAATGGTTAAGTTAGCACTTGCCACACTGCTAAAAGTGAACAGCAAGCACAATAACCAAAATTTCTTTAACACTTGAGTTTGCATCAACGGACTCCCCCTGGGGAAAAGTTCAAAGTGATATTGCGTCGGATTTCACGCTGTTGATCTTCTGATAATTGTAGTAGCTCAGAAAACGGTGCCGCTTGCTCAACCGCCTGAATAATGGATTGATCAAAGGCACTATCGCCACTCGATGATGTTACGTTTACTAATAATACCTCCCCCGAAGGCCCCAGACGCACATTGACAGAAGCCCGCATACTATCACTTGATCCACCAGGAATTATCCAGGCTTGTTCAATAGCTCGTTTCATTATGTTGCTGAAATTATTTGCAGCCTGCTCAGCCTGCTGGGCATTGGCAGCTGCTTCGGCCTCACCGTCCAGTTGGCGCTGCATAGCCGCCTCGGCAGCTTCTGCGGCTTGGCGTTGGCGCTCAGCTTCTGCTTCACGACGCTGCTGCTCTTCGGCTTCACGCTGACGCTGTGCTTCGGCCTCTCGCTCTCGCTGAGCCTCCTCTTGCTCACGCAATCGCTGTTCTTCAGCTTCGCGTTGGCGTTCAGCCTCCTCCGCTTCACGGCGCTGCTGCTCTTCAGCTTCGCGCTGACGCTCGGCTTCTTCCGCTTCACGGCGCTGCTGTTCTTCGGCTTCGCGCTGGCGTTCTGCTTCTGCCTCTTCGCGTTGCTGCTGCTCGGCGGCTTCCTGCTGGCGTTGTGCCTCTTCCACTTCACGCTGGCGCTTTGCGGCAGCTTCCGCTTCGGCTTCACGTTCAGCCGCTTCAGCAGCCTGCCGTTCGGCCTGCTCAGCCGCTTCTTCAGCTCTACGTTGGGCCTCAGCTTCCGCAGCCGCACGTGCTTCTTCTAGCGCCTGCGCCTCGGCTTCCGCCGCCTGTTGGGCGGCTTCTTCTGCGGCTTGCTGCTCGGCTGCGGCCTGCTGTTCACTAGCTGAAGGCTCTTCCGGTGCATCAGGCTCGGTGGGGGCTTCAGCAGGCGCATTCATCGCCGCCTGCTCTTCCGTTGCTTGCTGCGCCTGGTCAGTAAAGGTTTCGGTGCTTACCAGCGTTGCCTGTACGATCGAGGAGCTGTCAGGTTCTGCGTCTCGATTAGGCAGGCTGATCAAGCTAAACGCTACAATCGCTACGTGCACACCTATCGCCAGAACAGTCGGCCACTTATAGCCGACGTCTTGAGGATCGCGCGGGGATTTCAGTGCCATGTGCTGCGCCTTGCCCTTACCCATCTTTTGACGGCTCAGATAGCAGCCCCACATTAGCCACGCCAGCGCCTTGCAGAGTGCTCATCAAGACGACAATCTGACCGTAGGCCACATTACGGTCGCCGCGTACCATTACCGGTGTGCCTGGGCGACGCTCTATAATCGTTGTCACTCGTGAGGACATCTCATCCAGCGACACCGACGTGGAGTCTTCCCCAAGCGTGATGAAGTACCCACCGTCGCTATCAACCGAGATAATGATCGGATCATTATCCTCCTGGATATCAATGGGCTGAGAGGTGACTTGCGGCAACTCAACTTGTACGCCCTGGGTCAACATGGGCGCGGTGATCATAAAGACCACCAGCAGTACCAGCATGATGTCAATGAAAGGGACGACGTTAATCTCCGCCATTGGCTTGCTTTTGCCGCTACGATTGAATGGTCCTTGCATGGCTCTCTCCCTTAGCTGGCGCTCGGTTTGCCGTCACGACCTTGCAAATTGCGGTGCAGGATAGCGTGAAACTCTTCGGCAAAGTCTTCATATTTGCCCAGCAGGCGAGAAGACGAGTTGGATAGGCGGTTATAGAAAATCACCGCTGGAATCGCCGCAAATAGACCCATGGCTGTGGCAATGAGCGCTTCAGCAATCCAGGGAGCCACCGTAGCAAGGGTCGCTTGCTGAGTCAGTGATAGTGCCTGAAACGACCCCATGATGCCCCATACAGTGCCGAACAAGCCGATATAGGGGCTAGCTGAGGCTACCGTGGCAAGAAACACTAAATGCTGGGTTAAGCGATCCTCTTCCCGAGACCACGCTACGCGCATGCTACGCTGAACGCCTTCCAGCACGGTATCCGGGTCACGGGTTTTAGGCATCAAACGGTTAAATTCACGAAAACCAGCTTGAAAAATATGCTCGGCGCCGTGGCGCGGGTCATCGGCAGGAATCTCACGATAGAGTTCGTTTAAGTCGACACCTGACCAAAAAGACTCCTCAAATTGGTTGTACTCTTTCTTGGCGCGGCCCAGCGCAATACTGCGCTGAAAAATCACTACCCAAGAGAGGATCGACCCCACCAGTAGCAGCAGCATTACCAGTTGCACTACAGTACTGGCATTCATTATCAAATGGGGAATGGACATGGTGTTATCGTTCACAGGTGCCCTCATCAATCTATTAGGGTCGGGATTGCCGACGCAGTGAGTGACCTCTTGGTTAAGAGGCCTGGGTCAAAACTTTAAGCGATGCTGGCCATGCTTTTGGCCGTAAACGTTCGGTGCTCAAGCAGGCTATCTCGACTGTGGCAGAGCATAGGAGTTCCTCATTACGCCAAACCTGCTGTTCAAATGTCATCCGACAGCGCCCAACGTTGGTAACGTGAGCACTAATTTCCAACGCGTCATCCAAGTAAGCCGGTTTCGCGTAGTGACAGGCCAAGCGGTATACCACTAGCTGTGTACCTTCGTCTAGCAGCGTTTGCTGATTCAGGCCCAACTGGCGGAGCCATTCACTACGCGCACGCTCCATAAACTTCAAGTAGTTAACGTAGTAGACAATGCCGCCTGCGTCAGTATCTTCCATATAAACGCGCAGCGGCAGTCGATAACCTTCTCTTGTGCAGCTACTCACGGACGGCGCTCTCCCTCCATATCGGTTGCCTGTTCGTGGGGCACGCGCTCAAAGTGCAGCCACGCCTGGCGGGTGGCCACCCGGCCGCGGGGAGTGCGCATCATCAAGCCCTGCTGAATAAGATAGGGCTCAATAACGTCTTCGATCGTGTCACGTTCTTCACTGATCGCCGCGGCGAGTGAGTCAATACCCACCGGCCCACCGTCAAATTTATCGATCATGGCCAGCAGTAGCCGCCGATCCATATGATCCAAGCCGTGGTGATCCACATTAAGCATATTGAGAGCCGCATCAGCCATGGCGACATCGACGACGCCGTTACCTTTCATTTCGGCGTAATCTCGCACCCGGCGTAGCAGTCGGTTGGCAATTCGCGGCGTGCCCCTTGAACGCCTGGCCACTTCAATGGCGCCATCATGGCTGGTTTCAACTCCTAACAAGCGCGCTGAACGCGAGACAATTTCTGTTAGCTCTTCCAGGTTATAAAACTCAAGCCGCTGCACGATACCAAATCGGTCACGCAGCGGGGAGGTCAATAATCCTGCCCGGGTCGTGGCGCCCACCAGGGTGAAGCGGGGAAGATCCAGTTTAATCGAACGTGCCGCAGGCCCTTCGCCAATCATAATATCGAGCTGAAAATCTTCCATGGCCGGGTAGAGCACTTCTTCGACCACCGGTGACAGGCGATGAATTTCATCGATAAAAAGTACATCGCCAGGCTCTAAATTAGTCAGCATGGCGGCTAGATCGCCTGCCCGCTCGAGTACCGGCCCGGAAGTCGACTTCATACCGACGCCCATCTCGGTGGCAATAATATGCGCAAGGGTCGTTTTACCTAACCCTGGGGGGCCAAATACCAGAGTGTGATCCAGGCTCTCTTCACGCAGCCGCGCGGCGCCGATAAAGATTTCCAGTTGTTCACGCACACGCGGCTGGCCAATATAGTCATCCAGCCGCTTGGGGCGAATCGCGTAATCAATGCGCCCCTCCCCCTGTTCAGGCTCAGCGGCGATCAGCCGATCGTGTTCTAACATAGGTGCTCTTCTTTATGGCGATTCAAAAGGTCTATTCACAAAGGTCTATCCACTACCCACAATTTCGTACTCACACCGCTGCCTGCTTAGCCACCCATGCGCTGGGTGAGCGCGGCTTTAATCAGCGCTTCGGTAGACTGATTGGGGTCGATATCGGCGAGCATTTTCGACGCCTCAGTCAGTTTATACCCCAAGCTAACTAACGCGGCTTCCGCATCAGCAAGACTATCGCGGGTAGAAGCACGGCCATTGGTGGCTTCAAGGGGCAGTAGCGCGTCGCTGCCATCTTCCCACTCGGGAAAACGGTCGCGCATTTCAATAATCAGCCGCTCTGCGGTTTTCTTACCCACTCCTGGCAGGGTTGTCAGCGCTTTGCTGTCGTCATCACGGACGCAGCGCATAAAGGCGTCTTCGTCCATACCCGACAGGATGGCGAGTGCAAGCTTGGGCCCTACGCCATTGACCTTGATCAAGGCGCGGAACAGAGCACGTTCATGCTCACGGCCGAAGCCATAGAGTAAGTGGGCATCATCACGAATGGTTAAATGGGTGAATAATGAGACGCTCTCTTTAATCGCAGGAAGTGCGACCAGCGTATTCATTGAGGTTTCCAGTTCGTAACCTACGCCATGAACGTCGATCACAATCCAGGGAGGTTGCTTTGCCACTAGCTGACCACTCAGACGTCCAATCATAAATACGCTCGCACCGGAATGAAAAAAATAGAGTGAAAAACAGGTGATTACTATAAAGCGACTCTGTACAGGTGACCAGTAGTTCAGCCAGCGGTACAGCGGGAATTAAAGCCGCCAGCGTCCAGTTGAGCGACGGCGGCCCCGAGATGGCGCAGCGGGCAAGCCATGGCTGCTAAACACAGAGCCGTTATAAGCATGGGTTAACGCAATGGCTAACGCGTCGGCGGCATCGGCCTGGGGAGTAGCGGAGAGCTGCAGAATGGCGGTCACCATATGCTGCACCTGCTCTTTGTCCGCGCCGCCCTGGCCGGTCACCGCCTGCTTGATCTGCCGCGCGGCGTACTCGGCAAGGCTCAAGCCATGATTGGCCATACACACCATTGCCGCCCCCCGAGCCTGGCCAAGCTTCAGCGCTGAATCAGGATTTTTGGCCATAAATACCCGCTCAATGGCCACCTGGGAGGGTCGATGCAGGCCGACGACTTCGCTAAGACCGGCGTAAATTTGCGCCAAGCGCTGCTCCAAGGCCCCTTCTGCCGTGCGGATACAGCCACTCGCTACGTAGCAGGGTTTAACGCCAATAATGTCGATCACCCCGTAACCGGTTACCCGGGAGCCAGGGTCTATGCCCAAAATGCGAATGGGTACGACGGGCTTTTGCTCTTCCATGGCGTCGATACTCGTGTGACTAGAACAATCGAGTAGGAAGGGGAGTCGCCTCCCCTGTCCTCTCACACCACCGGGCATACGGTTCCGTACCACGGCGGTTCATGCAGAACGTTTAAGCCATCTTACCGTATCCAGTACCGAGATCAGTCCCTGGTCATAAAACCATTTCCTCGGCAGGGCCTGATTCATGTGCGAAGCCCCGGCATTCCACCAGGGGCCTCGACCGTTCCCCGCCGATTTCCAGGCGCGGTGCCCGTCTAGGCCTAGCCCTCGCAGCTTCCGACGCCGAGTCGATGGGCGTTTCCATTGTCGCCAGATCAGGCCGCGTAAGCGCCGCCGTATCCATTGATCCAGTGCTTCCAAGGGGCGTTTCACATCAACAAGATTGAAGTAGTTAGCCCATCCTCGTAGGACTGGCCTCAACCCTTCGATTACCCGTTGGATGTTACGCCCCCTGCCACGTTTCAGGATCTCACGGACACGCTGCATCATGCGTGTCAGGCTTGTCTTGGCGAGCGTCAGTTTCGACTGCTTGTGCCGAGTGAGGCTGTAGCCCAGATATCCGCGTAGCCATGGCCGATCCACCGCACTTTTACGGCGATTGACCGTCAGCCGAAGTGAGCTCTCGAGATACTCACTCAAGCTGCCCATGACCCGCTCGCCTGCTCGTCGGCTCCGTACATAGATTTGTACATCGTCGGCGTAGCGGCAGAAGCGGTGGCCTCGGCGTTCCAACGCCTTGTCCATGTCGTCCAGCAGGATGTTCGCCAGTAGCGGGCTGAGGGGCCCGCCTTGGGGTGTCCCCCGCCGCCTCGGCGTGGGCAAGCCATGCTGGAACATACCCGCCTCCAGATAGCGACGGATCAGACGCAGTACACGCTTGTCGTCAACGCGCCGCGCGACCCGTGCCATCAGCAGGTCGTGATTCACTCGGTCGAAGAAGGCTTCCAGGTCAAGATCGACCACCCAGCGGTGACCGGCGGTGACGTGGGCCTTCATGGCCGAGACGGCCTGCTTGGCGCTCCGCTTGGGGCGGTAGCCGTAACTCGACTCGGAGAAGCCCGGGTCGAAGATCGGCATCAGTACCTGGGACAGCGCTTGCTGGATTAGGCGGTCGGTAACCGTGGGAATACCGAGCTGCCGCGTCCCACCCTTGGGCTTAGGGATCGTGGTTGCTCGGATCGGGCTGGGGTGGTACTGATCGGCCAACAGCCGCTCGCGCAGCGTTGGCCAGTACTGCTTCAGGTGGTCAGCCAGTTGATGCACCGTCATGCCATCGACACCCGGTGCGCCTTTGTTGGCCACCACCCGACGGTAAGCTCGCTCCATGTTTTCCGGGTCAACGACCCGTTCCATGAGCGAGGTTGGCTCCGCTTTCGTCCACGATAACGACGCCGGGCTGGTCTCGACGCTCACCGGCTGGGACTCGGGGTACTGCCCCTGCCCCTCTGGGTGAGTGACGGTATTAGCGTCATGGTCTGTCTTCATGATCGATCCTCGAGACGTTATCGCCTACTCGCGGTTCTTCATGTTCGGCCCTTGGTGCCGTGGTGAACCGGCACTTACTATGGCCTCGGCTGACGTCTGGTGATCCCTCCCGTCGCCTCTCGACGACGGTAGCACCGTGGCAGACCACCAGACCTCCCAGGGTAAGACGCGCGACCTTCCCGCTTATGCCTGTCGGATTTACATCATGGCGTTCCGTGCAAGTATCGGGCTTTGGTGAGTGTAGCCACCTTACCCCGCCATGACGCCTCGTATCCGCTTCCTGTTCGTCAGGCCAGCGTTTTGCCTCGGGCTGCCTTCAGATTCCCCCTCGCGAGGGACACCCTTGCCGTCGGCTAGCACTTCCCCTTGCCGGGCGTGCAGGGGACTTTCACCCCCAAGTCATCCTGAAGCACCACCCCCAGGAACAGCGCCGGTCAAGGCGCTGCGCGCCATGCCTGGCGCACTACAAAAACACCGACGCCGTGGCGTCGGTGTTGAGCAGCCATCCAAACCGATTTATTCGGCGGCGGGTTCCGCTTTGACTTTCTGACGTAGGCGGATGTTCAAATCTTTCAACTGCTCGGGGCTGACTTCGCCCGGTGCATTGGTCATCAAACAGGCAGCGCTTTGGGTTTTCGGGAAGGCGATGACTTCACGAATAGTTTTGGCACCGACCATCAGCATGACCAAGCGATCCAAGCCAAAGGCTAAGCCACCATGAGGCGGTGCACCATACTGAAGTGCATCCAGCAGGAAGCCAAATTTCTCTTGGGCTTCTTCTTCACCGATGCCTAGAATCTCAAACACCGTGCTCTGCATGGTCTGATCGTGGATACGAATAGAGCCGCCGCCCAATTCGGTACCGTTGAGCACCATATCGTAAGCGCGTGAAAGCGCATTGGCGGGGTCTGCCTTGAGCTCTTCCGGTGTGCAGGAAGGCGCGGTAAAGGGGTGGTGCAGCGGGCTCAGGCGACCACTGTCGTCGGCTTCAAACATTGGGAAGTCGACTACCCACAGTGGCGCCCACTCTTGAGTATAGAGTTCCAGATCAGCACCGAGCTTGACGCGCAGCGCGCCAATGGCTTCGTTAACGATACGGGCTTTATCGGCACCGAAGAAGATGATGTCACCATCTTCTGCGCCCACGCGGTCGAGCAGCTCTTCAACGATGTTTTCCATAAACTTGACGATCGGAGACTGCAGACCTTCAAGCCCTTTGGCGCGCTCGTTGACCTTGATCCACGCCAAGCCTTTGGCGCCGTAGATGCCGACAAACTTGGTATATTCGTCGATCTCTTTGCGCGATAGCTTGGCGCCGCCGGGTACTTTCAGCGCCGCTACGCGGCCATCATCCGCGCTGGCGGGGCCAGAGAAGACTTTGAAATCGACTTGCTGCATCAGGTCGTCGACATCGGTCAGTTCCAGCGGGATACGCAGATCCGGCTTATCGGAACCGAAGCGATCCATCGCTTCCTGCCAGGTCATGCGCGGGAACTCAGGGAGTTCGGCTTTTAGCACGTCCTGGAAAAGCTGACGAATCATGGCTTCGGTAATGCCCATGATGTCGTTCTCTTCCACAAACGACGCCTCGATATCAATCTGGGTGAACTCAGGCTGACGGTCGGCGCGCAGGTCTTCATCGCGGAAGCACTTGGCAATTTGGTAGTAGCGGTCAAAGCCCGCCACCATCAACAGCTGCTTAAACAGTTGCGGCGACTGAGGCAGTGCAAAGAAACTACCCGCGTGGGTACGGCTAGGCACCAGGTAATCACGAGCACCCTCTGGCGTAGCGCGGGTGAGTACCGGCGTTTCGATATCCAGGAAGCCTTGGTTTTCGAGGTACGCGCGCACGTTATGAGAAATACGCGAGCGCAGACGCAGCTTCTCGATCATATCCGGGCGACGCAGATCGATATAGCGATGCTTTAAGCGCACTTCTTCGCCGACCTTGCCATGCTCATCCAGCTGGAATGGCGGGGTAACGGCGGTATTGAGCACTTCAACGTCTTTTGCCAACACTTCAATCATACCCGTCGGCATGTTGGCGTTTTGGGTGCCTTCTGGGCGCAGCCGAACGCGACCAGTGATACGCAGGACAAATTCACTGCGGGCACGGTCGGCATTAGCGAATGCCTCGGCGGTATCAGGGTCGACCACGAACTGTGCGATGCCGTCGCGATCGCGCATATCGAGGAAAATTACCCCACCGTGGTCACGGCGGCGATGAACCCATCCGCATACCGTAACCGTTTGATCCACCAAAGTTTCGTTTAGCTGGCCGCAATAATGGCTGCGCATGTCAAATCCTGTTCTGTTACGTGGCAATGAGTGTGTCGCGGGCGTCCCGACCCTGACTGCCGCGGCTATGCCGCGGCGCCCTTGTCTTTGGGAGTGTCGCTCTTAGCGGTAGCGCTGGAATCGCTTGATTTACCGGCATCTGCAGAGGCAGTTTTGCCATCAGCGGCCAGGTTCTTTTTGCTACCCGTTTTGAAATCAGTTTCGTACCAACCGCCGCCGGCCAAACGGAATCCCGCTGCCGAGACAAGCCGTTCCAAGCCATCACTTTGGCATGCAGGGCAATCCTTGAGAGGATCGGCGCTAATCTTCTGCAATTTTTCCATGCGATGGCCGCAGGCCTTGCACTCATATTCATAGATGGGCATCTTAATGACTCCTAATAAGCTCAACCCTGACAAGCTTAGTTCTGACAGGCCTGATTCTAAAGACCCAGCTCTAAAGGCTCAGTTCTAAAGACCCAGCTCTGACAAATCCAGTTCTATCTAAAAGACTCGTTCTGAAAAGAAAGAACAATGGCGAACACAAACGCTGCCAGGCTGCAATATGTGGCCAGTCGGGGTAAATTCCAAGGCTGCGGTTGATAAAGCGCCGCCATTATACCCTTTTGTGCCCCCTGACGAGCAAGGTTATACAGCCCCCTGCGGTTAATGGAGAGAAGAAAATGCCCCATGCGGTGATACTGGATGCGCAAAGTCTCGGCCCCGAGATCAATTTGGCCGCCATTAAAGAGACGGTTTCAAACCTTGAGGTGTTTGAGCAGAGTACCACGCAACAAGCGCGGGAACGCCTTGCTAACGCCGATGTAGCGATCGTGAACAAGGTAGTGCTGGACGCCGAAACGCTGCAGCAACTGCCAAAACTGCGGCTAATATGCGTATTGGCGACAGGTCTCAATAATATCGATCTTGAAAGCGCAAAAGAACACAACATTGAAGTTAAAAACGTCGCGGCTTACGGCACTGCCAGCGTTTCCCAACACACTTTGATGCTCATGCTCGCGTTAGCCAATCGTCTTCCCCAATATCAGCGCGATGTCGCCGCAGGCGAGTGGCAGCGTAGCGCCTTCTTCTGTTTGCAGGATTACCCAACGCTCCAACTGGCAGGTAAACAGCTAGTGATGGTCGGACAAGGCGAGTTAGGTACCGAAGTAGCACGCTTGGCGGAAGCCTTTGGCATGCAAGTCACCTTCGCCGCCCGCCCCGGCAACGAAGCTAATGATAAGCGCCCTGCCCTGGACGACCTGCTTCCCGATGCCGATGTTATCAGCCTGCACTGCCCGTTGAGCGAGGCCACCAAGCACTTGATCAATCGGGAGCGCTTAACGCGCGCCAAGAACTCACTGCTACTGGTCAACTGCGCCCGCGGCGGGGTTATCGATGAAGTGGCAGCGTTAGAGGCGCTGCGTAGCGGCAAGCTGGGTGGATTAGGCGTTGATGTACTGCCCGCTGAACCACCCAGAGATGGGCACCCACTACTGGATGCACTCAGCGAGCCGCTAAACTTAATTGTCACGCCTCACAACGCCTGGATTACACCAGAAGCGCGCCAGAATATTGTTAGCCTGACAGCTAACAATATCCTTGAATGGAAAGGTGCCCAATAGAGACCTGCCGTCTCATTAGAGGCTCCCAATAGGCTTTACTGGGTGGCAAAGTGGCTCGGGGCGCGGCAGTTATCCAGCACCTCGAGCTCTACATGGGTAACTTGTGCACCTTCTGAGCCCTGCCATAGCCATTCGCTTAGCAGCTTGACTGCGTCGGAGTGACCACACATCAACACTTCAACCCGGCCATCGGGCAAGTTTTTGGCATAGCCGGTGATACTGTGCTGAAGAGCTTTCTCTTGGGTGGCACGGCGATACCAGACACCCTGCACCTTACCGGTCACAAGGGCACGTACACAGCAATCACTCATACTTATCTCCTTACCTTGGCGCTTCTTAACGGAGTGTTAAACAAACTCGCGTTTGACAATCACTGCGCTGTTGCGCGGAATCAGCGGGCGGCCACGGCGTAACAGCAGTGAGCGGGTGAACGCCGCCCCAAACAGCAATATTAGTGAACTGTAGTAGACCCAGAGCAAAATCATGACCACCGACCCGGCGGCACCATAGGTAGATGCTGTAGCCGTATACGCCAGGTAAATCGCGATTACACTGCGCCCAATAGTAAACAGTACGGCAGTGACGACAGCACCAATCAACACATCTTGCCAGCGCAACACAACGTCGGGAAGTACTTTAAAAATGGTGGCAAATAGTAAGGTAACGACAGCCAGCGAGACCAGCGACTCAACTGACGTTGTCAGCAAGCTGGCATAAGGCACCAAATTATCGGCGGCCTGGAGCATACCGCGCAAAACGACACCTAATACCAGCGATACCATCAGTATGAATCCGATGGAGAGCACCACTGTTAACGATAGCAATCGACTTTTAAGAAAGCGTAAAGCGCTATTAGAAGTGGGCTTTGCCGTTACGCCCCAAATGGTATTGAGCGAAAATTGCATCTGGGCGAAAACGGTTGTTGCACCAATCACCAGGGCTCCTACGCCCAATAGCGTTGGCAGGATACCCGACTCCTCAATCCTGGATTGAGCGACGGCGTCTTGAATAGCGACAGCTGCGTCAACCCCTAAGGTACCTTGCAGTTGCGCTACAATTTGTCCCTGAGCCGCCTCTTCTCCCATCACGACACCGATAACTGTGACAGCGATAATAATGGTAGGCGCCAATGAGAAAAGTGTATAGAACGCTAGCGAACCTGCGTAGCTAAAGGCATTACGCTCCAACCATAGTGACGTGGCGTCTTGGACTACTTTCCACCAAAAGATAGCGGCGCGTTTAATCATATTCACTCCCTGTGCTCTGGGTAACGGGGCTTTTTATAAGCGTTATCAACATCCTATTTTTCTAGCATACCTAACCACAGCGTTTAGCGCAGTTTTCTGGTAGGTTGCATCTCTGAGTTCACCAAACGAAAAAGGAAGCTTGGATGGCCACTGATACTTCGCGCTCTGCGACTGCCTGCGATTTCGACTGTTTGGTGTTTATTGGCCGTTTTCAGCCGCCACATCTGGGGCATCTCGCGGTCATTCGTGAAGCGCTCAAACGCGCACGGCAGGTCATTGTGTTGGTAGGCTCTTCTTGGCAGGCTCGCTCACTGCGTAACCCCTGGCGATTCGACGAACGACAAGCCATGCTTCGCGCGGGATTTGACGACGCCGATAATCAACGCTTGGAGATCACCCCGCTACTCGACGCCCTCTATAACGACGATGTTTGGGTGCGCGATGTGCAGCGCAAAGTGCGCGATTTAGCTGCACCTGCCAATGCTCGCCTACCACGTATTGGCTTGATCGGAGCCAGCCGCGGCCAGTCAAGCTACTACCTTTCACTGTTTCCTCAGTGGGAGTCTGTCAGCGTGCCGTCGGTGGAGGGGATTTCAGCCAGTCAAATACGTGAGCGACTGTTTCGCTCGCCGAGCTCAACGAATGACTACCTGAGTACCGGCGCTTACCACGATTTACCGCCAGGGGTGGTGGAGAGCGTCAAACACTTTTGCAATGAGGGCGCCTATCAGCGCCTGATCGAAGAGCAGCAGTTGTTGGATCAGTACCGTCAGGCCTGGGCTCACGCGCCCTACCCGCCTATTTTTGTCACGGTCAACGCAGTGGTCGTGCAGTCGGGCCATGTGCTGCTGGTACGACGCACGGCGGCACCGGGCAAAGGCCTTTATGCCCTGCCGGGAGGGTTTATTAACCCCCACGAACGGCTGCTGGATGCTTGCTTGCGTGAACTTCGCGAACGCATTCGCTTAAAGGTTCCTGAGCCTGTACTCAAAGGCTCGCTGCGTGGGCAACGCCTGTTTGATGAACCCCACCGCAGCTGGCGCGGGCGCACCTTGGCGGAAGCTTTCTATTTTGCGCTACGCCCCGATCAGCAGCTGCCACGCCTAAAGCCCGTTAAAGGCGGTGATCATGCGCGCTGGGTAGCACTTGCAGATCTCGAGCCTGACAGCCTGTTTGAAGATCACTTCTTCATCATTCAGAACTTTTTAGGGCTACCCGCAGATTTTGGCAGTAGCTAAACGTCAACAGGCCCTAGGCTTGTAGGAAATCCCGCGGCAGCTTCATCATCTGCCGCCATAAACGCTCTACGCCGGGCTTATGCACCATGGAGCAGCGATATAAGCGGATTTCCAGGGGGATATCCCAGCTAGGGTCTCCTGCCCTCACCAAACGGCCACTTTTCAGCTCTTCACGAATACAAAAGTCGGGGATCCATGCTACGCCAACGCCCTGTAATACCATTCCCTTCAGGCCTTCAGCCATGGCCGTTTCATATACCGTACGCAGCTTCATACGCAGCGGGTCATTTTTCAGCAGCATGCGCACACTGCGCCCTAAAAAGGCCCCCTGGGTGTACGAAAGATAGGGAATGGAGGTGTCGTGCTGGAGTGAAAATTTTGCTTTCCCATGCTCGTCGGGTAACGAAACGGGCAGCATATTGACCTTACCAATTGAGAAAGAGGGGAATACTTCAGCGTCCAGTTGCATCGTCGCAAAAGGGTCGTAGTAGGCGAGCATCAGATCGCAGTTGCCCTCTCGCAACACATGTATTGCCTCGCCCACATTCATGGCCACCAAGCGGGTCGGCAACTCGCCCAAACCCTGCTGCAGGCGGGAGATCCAAGGCGGATAAAAACTCAATGCCAGGGAGTGCGCCGCGACAATATCCAGCGCCTCATTGGCGATAGAGAGACCGCGCAAATGGCTAAGCGATTCGTTTAACTGTTCGACCAGATTGCGCGCAGTGACCAAAAACAGCTGCCCTTCGGGCGTTAACCCCACGGGGGTAGTTGAACGATCTACCAAGGTGACATCAACGGCCTGCTCCAACGCGCGAATACGGCGACTAAAGGCTGGCTGGGTCACGTGTCGCTGGCGTGCTGACGCAGAGAAGCTGCGTGTATTGGCTAGCGCGACAAAATCCTCCAGCCATTTTGTTTCAAGATTCACCCCATGACTCCTTGTCTCACCCTGCGTTTGAGCATCTCGATTTTCCTTTTAGGCTGACGTATCTATTGAACCGGGGCCATTAAATAGGCCGCCCGCGAAACGACTTTCATCCATACCGGGCGCTGGTTAATTTCATCGATAGTGACACGACGACAGTGAGCAAAGTCTTTTTCCAGCATCGCCTCGACGCTGGTAGCAAAATCGCGGCTAGGAATAAACGCGGTAATCTCAAAATTTAACCGAAACGAGCGATTATCCAAATTGACTGTCCCTACCGTGGCTGCTTCGTCGTCTACCAGCATGACTTTTTGATGTAAAAAACCAGGAAGATAACGGTATATTTTAACACCCGCCCTTAACATATCGGGTAGAAATGAGAACGCAGAGAGGAAAACCAACAAGTGGTCGGGGCGCTCTGGAATCATCACCCGAACGTCGACGCCGCGCATCGCTGCCAGCCGCAGCGCATCCTGAACTCCCTGGTCAGGGACGAAATAGGGGCTAGTCACCCACAGCCGCTGCTTGGCGCTATGAATGACCTGCTGGACGAGAAGGCTGGCGGTGTCCTGACGGTCAGCGGGCCCAGAAGGCACGATCACCACATGGTGGTCGGTCACTGAGGAACACGTATCGGCCATCCAGTTCAGGCTAATCACTTCATCCGTCGCCCAGTGCCAATCCTCCCAAAATGCCTCCTGCAAGCCCAGTACGCTGGGCCCTGCAAGCTTGAGATGGGTATCACGCCAAGGCCCGTGCCGTGGGTTCTCGCCGAGATATTCGACCCCAATATTAAAGCCCCCTATCCAGCCCTCCTTGCCGTCTATTACCGTTATTTTGCGATGGTTGCGAAAGTTAAGCTGAAAACGGTGCTTAAAGCCTCGCGATGAGCGAAAGGCACTCACGGCCACCCCATCGCTGATTAAATCATTGAGGTAGCTATCGGCTAACTTGCGGCTACCCACTTCATCATAAAGAAAATAGACCCGCACGCCGCGCCGGGCAGCACACTGTAAATGGTGCTTCAAACGTTGCCCGAGAGCGTCGTCGCGAACAATGAAGAACTGCACCAAAACATATTTTTCCGCCCGGTCAATACCATCGAACAGGCTTTCAAACGTTGCTGGCCCGTCAATGAGCAGTGTCGCTTGATTGCCATGGGTTAACGGCATCATGGCAAGCTGCTCGACCGCCTGAATATCGGCGTTGGTAGAGGGCGCAACGTAGGGTTGAACGTTAGCCCGGTAGTGCACTAGAACCCGGCGTAGCACGGTGTCCCGCTGGCCGCGGGCAGACACATAGCCATAAAACCTTGGACGCCCGAAAAACCAGTACGCTGGAAGCGCGACATAAGGGAACGTCAGCAGCGAGATGATCCATGCCACGGCCCCCTGAGAGGTGCGACTAGACATCAGCGCCATAATGGCTGAAACGATGCCAAGCAGGTGTATCAGTAAGATGCTGGTCCCTAGCAACCAGGAGGTCATAGTCACGTCCTTATAAAAGCCCTCACATAGAACAAGGCCTCGCCGTCAGCGAGGCCCTTATGCGTCTAAAGCCTAATCAACCTTACCACTCCATTACGCCGATTGGGCAATAATCTCTTTCCACTTCGCAGGCCCGGTTTGATGTACCGATGTGCCCAGGCTATCAACGGCGACGGTCACCGGCATATCTTCAACCTCAAACTCATAGATTGCTTCCATACCTAGGTCTTCGAAGCCCACTACCCGCGATTTTTTAATCGCTTGAGCGACCAGATAAGCCGACCCACCGACCGCCATTAAGTACACCGCTTCATTGTCACGGATAGCATCAATAGCGGCTTGGCCACGCTCTGCTTTGCCGACCATGCCTAACAGGCCAGTCTCTTCCAGCATAGTGCGGGTAAATTTATCCATCCGCGTGGCGGTAGTTGGGCCAGCGGGGCCAACGACTTCGTCACCAATGGGATCAACCGGGCCCACGTAGTAGATAAAGCGACCTTTCATATCCACGGGCAGCGGCTCGCCTTTGGCCAGCATATCGACCATGCGCTTATGAGCAGCATCGCGCCCCGTGAGCAGCTTACCGTTCAACAGCAGCGTATCACCAGGCTGCCAGGTTTTAACCTCCTCAGGCGTCACCGTATCAAGATTGACACGTTTGACGTTTTCACCCGCCTCGCGAGTGATTTCCGGCCAATCCTCAAGCTTCGGCGGCTCAAGTACCGCGGGGCCAGAGCCGTCAAGCGTGAAATGGGCATGACGGGTCGCCGCGCAGTTGGGAATAATCGCGACGGGCTTGTTGGCCGCATGGGTTGGATAGTCTTTGACTTTAATATCCAGCACGGTGGTTAAGCCGCCTAACCCCTGGGCACCGATACCGCTCTTGTTGACCTTGTCAAACAGTTCTAAACGCAGCTCTTCGGCACGGTTGCTGGGGCCACGGGCCTGTAGATCCTGAATATTGATAGGATCGAGTAGCGCTTCTTTGGCAATCAGCATGGCCTTTTCGGCGGTGCCGCCGATGCCAATCCCCAGCATCCCGGGTGGACACCAGCCAGCGCCCATCTTCGGAAGCTGCTCCATCACCCAATCAACCACACTGTCGGAGGGATTCAGCATGGCGAACTTGGATTTTGCTTCGCTACCACCGCCCTTCGCCGCTACGTGAATATCGACCGTATCGCCGGGCACAATCGAGTGGTGAATAATCGCCGGGGTGTTGTCTTTGGTATTGGCACGCTTGCCGTCGGGATCCGCCAGCACCGAGGCGCGCAGGATATTATCGGGGAGCAAATAAGCGCGACGAACACCTTCGTTAATCATGTCGTCCAGGCTCATGTCCGCTTCCCAGGTAACGTTCATGCCCACGTGAACGAATACGGTGACGATGCCAGTGTCCTGACAGATTGGACGGTGCCCGGTGGCGCACATGCGTGAGTTAATCAAAATCTGTGCGATGGCGTCTTTGGCGGCAGGGTTCTCTTCGCGCTCATAGGCGGCGGCCATGGCGTCGATGAAATCTTTAGGATGGTAGTAAGAGATGTACTGCAGAGCATCGGCAACGCTTTGAATAACGTCGTCCTGGCGAATCACGGTCATGGACTAATAGCTCCTAGGTTATCGTCTAGTCAGCGGCTTCCCCTCCGCGCCCGCGGAGGTGCCGTCTTAGCGTGCTACCAGTATACCGTATTGGCACTTACGCAGCAGCAATCCCTGGCACCTATCTGACTACTATGGTTAGGGCTTTAGTCGATGGTATCTCTTAAGCAAGATAACGGTATAACCCTACTCACGCCGACTGACAATATGGGCATAAATAAAGCCTGCGCGCCCCGACCCTTTTGCGCTCGATCACCGTTCCACAGCGGTGGCACTCTAGCCCTGCTCGCTCGAAAACCGCAAAACGCCACTGCCTGCGCGGCTCACCCGCTGCTTTAGCCTGAGCAATCCAGGCCTCACAATTAGTAACACCTGCGGCTTGGTAGGCTTGCCGGGTAACATCAATGATGCAGTCAGCCAGAGTTTGCTGCTGTTCTGGGGTTAAATCCACCGGTCGAGCGCTTGGCGGAAGCTGGGAGAAAAACAGTATTTCAGAGCGCAAATAGTTGCCCAGCCCGGCGACCAACCCCTGATCGAGCAGCAGTGCCCCCAGGCTGCGTTTATGAAACTGCTTTAAATTCAGCCGCTGCTGCACATCGGAGGGAGCCACGTCTTGACTCAGTAGATCAGGGCCCAAGCGGGCTAAGAAAGGGTGTTCGGTGAGATGTTCTGCGTGCCAGAGGGAAATATCGGAGGCGCTATAGAGGCTGGCGCAGTGCCCTTCTGCGCTCAATTGAACCCGCAGCGCTCGCTTGGTATTAGGCGGCTTATCCTCGCTATGCAGCTTCCAAACACCATAAAGTTGGTTGTGGGAATAAAGCACGCGCTGATCGGCAAACCGGACCAGCATTGCTTTACCCCAGGTATCTACTCGGGCAACCCGAACACCAATAAATGAGGCTGCCTGCTCGGCAAGTTCTGGAAAGGCGAACCAGGCATCGTCGATCACCCGTCCACCTATCTGCTGCTCGATACGATCCGCCGCGCGGCGAATTTCTGGGCCTTCTGGCATACCGCTAGCCCAGCGCCAGCTGTTTGTCTTTCATTTGATGGAGCTGGTCGCGAAGCCGAGCCGCCTCTTCGAACTCCAGATTTTGTGCTGCCTCAAACATGGCGTCTTCGAGCTTGCTGATGGCGCCCAACAGATCATGCTTGCTCATCGTGGTGACATCATACTCGGCGGCGCTTTCCGCCACCTTGCGCTCATTACCACGCCGACGGCTGTTCTTCTTGCCCGGCGCCTGGGCGGCTTCAAGGATATCGGCCACTGAGCGGGTAACCGTTGTTGGCGTAATACCGTGTTCTAGGTTGTGTTCGGTCTGCTTGGCGCGACGACGCTCGGTTTCATCAATCGCCTTGCGCATCGAGTCAGTAATCCGATCACCGTAAAGAATCGCCTTGCCGTGGGCGTTACGGGCAGCACGGCCAATGGTCTGTATCAGCGAGCGCTCGGCACGCAGAAAGCCCTCTTTATCGGCGTCGAGAATTGCCACCAACGATACTTCGGGAATATCCAGGCCTTCACGTAGCAGGTTGATGCCCACTAACACATCAAACTTGCCCAGGCGTAAGTCACGAATAATCTCAACCCGCTCGACGGTGTCGATATCCGAATGTAAATAGCGCACTCGAATGCCGTGCTCGTCAAAATACTCGGTCAGGTCTTCCGCCATACGCTTGGTTAGCGTGGTCACCAGCACCCGCTCACCTACTGCAGTGCGCAGTCCAATTTCCGATAGCAGATCGTCTACTTGGGTACTGGCCGGACGCACTTCAATTTCAGGATCCAGCAGCCCGGTGGGACGCACCACCTGCTCAACGGTCTGGCTAGCGTGTTCGCCCTCATAGCGGCCTGGAGTGGCGGAAACAAAGATGGTTTGTGGTGAAATGGCCTCCCACTCTTCAAACTTCATGGGCCGGTTATCCAACGCCGAAGGCAACCGGAAACCATACTCGACCAGGGTCTCTTTACGCGAACGGTCGCCTTTGTACATACCACCTACCTGGGGCACGCTGACGTGGGACTCGTCGATAAATAGCAGTGCGTCATCGGGCAGGTAATCAAAGAAAGTAGGCGGTGGCTCGCCGGGGGCACGCCCAGAGAGGTAGCGGGAGTAGTTTTCGATACCGTTGCAGTAACCCAGCTCCAGCATCATCTCAATATCGTAAAGTGTGCGCTGCTCAAGACGCTGTGCTTCTACCAGCCGTTCATGCTTACGCATCCACTCCAGTCGCTCTTTGAGCTCCTCTTTAATGGCATCAATGGCGCCCAGAATCGTTTCCCGGGGGGTGACGTAGTGCGATTTTGGATAGATAGTCATCCTTGGCACCTCCCCGCGGACAGCGCCAGTGAGCGGATCAAACAGTCGGATAGTGTCGATTTCGCTGTCAAACAGCTCTACCCGCACCGCCTCCTCGTCAGAGTCGGCAGGAAAGATATCGATCACATCGCCGCGCACCCGGTAAGTACCGCGGCGGAAATCCATATCATTACGAGTGTACTGAAGCTCGGCCAAGCGCCGCAGGAAAGCGCGCTGGTCAATCAACTCGCCGCGAGTGAAGTGCAGACGCATCTTTAAGTATTGGTCGGGGTCACCCAAGCCGTAAATCGCTGACACTGATACCACAATCAGCGCATCGCGCCTTTCTAGCAGTGCCTTGGTGGCCGAAAGCCGCATCTGCTCGATATGGTCGTTTATCGAGGCATCTTTCTCGATAAAGGTATCCGAGGAAGGCACATAGGCTTCCGGCTGGTAGTAGTCGTAGTAGGAGACGAAATACTCTACGGCGTTATCCGGGAAAAACGCCTTGAATTCGCCATACAACTGGGCAGCCAGGGTCTTGTTCGGCGCCATCACGATGGTCGGGCGCTGCTGCTGTTCCACCACATTGGCCATGGTGAAGGTTTTGCCCGACCCGGTCACGCCAAGCAGCGTTTGGTGAGCAAGCCCAGATTCCAGGCCACTAATCAGCCCTTTAATAGCAGCAGGCTGGTCGCCAGCGGGCTGAAATTTTGACTGCAATCGAAAGGCTTTGCTCATCGGTGCTCCTATAAAAGATATAATTTAAACTAACCGGGTGGCGATCTCGACCGTAGACTGGGTCATCAGGCGTTGAATCGGGCAGCGGTGGCTAATATCTTCCAGCCGGGCGCGCTGTTCGGGGTCTTCAATACCGTGCAGTGTTAATGCCACGTCTAGCTTGTAGATGCCCTTTTTTTCCTGACTATCGTCCCGCTGCACGGTGACGGTAATGCCCTCAAGCGGCCACTCTTTACGCTTGGCGTACATCTGCACGGTAACCGCCTTGCAGGTACCCAGAGCAATATCGAAATAGTCGTGGGGATCAGGGGCACTGCCCTCGCCACCTACTATCGGTGGCACATCGGCATATAGATCTTCCAAACCATTGACTTCAACTCGCTGCCTAAAGACATGGTTGCGTTCACTGATCACGGTAATGGGAGGGTGCATTAGGATACCTTTACGCCTAGCTTGAGTTTTTCAATGGCATTAATCAGCGTCTCGCGTTTTGCCCGGCCGTCCACATCGGCACCATGGCGCCCCACTTCGGCACTATCAACGCCATCAAGCATCATGAGTGCAGTGGTGATTTTGTTCACCTGATCGACCGATTTAACACCCTGGAATGTCAACGACTGCTGTGCCATAGCGTTTCCCTACCTGTTGCCCTGTGCAAAACTGATACAAGAGAAAGAGTCTAGCACGCTAATGGTGCCTTGCAATCAGTGACGACTGCCCACACCTAATAGCATTCAAGGCACTTTTACTTTTACGTACTGAATGCATCACTATCGAACGCTTTCCCACTTTTGCAGGAGTTTTTATGGCGACCGTTACCGCTAGCACCCCCGCCCTTGGCAGCGTCCGCCTTAACCACTTAGCCGCGCTGGATGTGAAGGGGGCGGATGCAGAAAAGTTCCTACAGGGCCAGACCAGCGCCCAAGTCAGCTTGGCCGACGGGCACTTTGCGCCGCTCACCTGTTTCTGCACGCCTAAGGGCCGCATGCTGGCCAACGCCCAGCTAATGCGCTTGGGCGAAGAGCATTATCGGCTACTGCTCAGTAATACCCTATTGGATAGCCTAGAGAGTCATCTTAAAAAATTCGCCGCTTTTTACCGTGCTGAACTAACCAGCCAACGCGACCTAGTATTCATTGGTGCCAGCGATGAGGCCCAATCGCTTGCGAATCAGCTGGGCCTGACGCTAGCTGATCAAGTAGGCACCCATACTAGCAACGATCAGGCCTGCGCAATCCGCTACCCTGGTGAGACACCGCGCTGGCTATTGTGTTTCGCAAACGACAGCAAGGTCGATTTAGCGTCGGCTCAGGATGACCAAGCGGGCCGTAACGCTTGGCAGCTTGAGGATATTCGTAGCGGTTTGGCGTGGCTAACCGATACCCAACAGGATCACTTCCTGCCCCAAATGCTGAACTGGGAAGCGCTGGGCGGCATTAGCTTTAAAAAAGGCTGTTACACCGGCCAGGAAGTCGTCGCCCGAGCACACTTCCGGGGTCAGGTGAAAAAGCGCTTGATGCGTATTAGCTTAGAAGCCGACTCACTGCCCGCAGCAGGTGCTAGCGTGGTTAATAGTGACGATAAAGCGGTAGGTGAAGTGGTGGTCAGTGCGTTTAATCATCAAGGCGGCGTCGAATTACTGGCAGTCATGAGCACCAAAGTCGCCGAAGAAACTATGCAACTTTATTTAGATGGGGTGCCAGCGACACTTCTCACGTTACCCTATACGATTGAACGCGTTGACCCTGAACAGCTGGCAGTTAGCCTTAACGGCTAGGCTTATTCTAGGTTGAAGGCAAGCCAAACAGCGTCGCGGCGGTATTACTGCTCTGAGCTGCGACCTGCTCCTCTGTTTGCCCGCGCAGTGCGGCAACAACGCTGCATACCTCAGCCACTCGACATGGCTCATTACGCATGCCCTGGTAGCCGCTAAGCGGCATATCGGGGCTGTCGGTTTCCAGCACAAAGGCATCGTCAGGCAGTCCCTCAACGGTTCGCCGTAACCGCCTGGCGCGTTCATAGGTGACTGCGCCGCCCAACCCCAGCTTGAAGCCCAGATCGAGAAACTTGGTTGCTTGCTCAATGGAGCCTGAGAAGGCGTGAATCAGCCCTGCCTCTGGAAGCGCAAGCTGGCGTAGGCGCTTGGCGACCTTATCGTTGGCGTGGACACAGTGCACCACTACCGGCAGAGAATGCTGTTTCGCTAGCTTCAGCTGGACATCAAAGTAGTGCCACTGCGCTTCAAGCGTGTCGGTAAAGCGACCATCAATACCGCACTCGCCCACTGCTACTATCTCAGGGTGCTCAGCGAGCAAATGATCAAGCGCGTTGATATCCGACGCTTGATGCTCATCGACAAAGTAAGGGTGCAAGCCCAAGCATACCGACGTATCCGGCCGCTCGCCGAGCGCCAGCACCTGCTGCCAGCGCGAACGGGTCGTCCCCGGTACCACAAAGTGCACGACACCCACTGCCTTAGCGGACTCGAACACCTCAGCCCGATCATCATCGAACTGGGTAAAATCGAGATGGCAATGAGCATCTATCAGCATGGGAACGCCTGACATATAGGGATTAGTGCTCGCGGGTAGGCTGGAAGCGAATATCCGGCCAACGCTCCTGAGTCATCTGCAGGTTCACCCGGGTAGGCGCAATGTAGGTGAGATAACCACCGCCATCGATCGCCAGGTTGGCGCTGGCCTTGCGCTTGAACTCTTCCAGCTTTTTGGCATCTTCACAGTAGACCCAGCGAGCTGTCTGGACATTGACACCTTCATAGAGGCAGTCGACCTTGTACTCCTCCTTGAGACGGTGGGCGACCACATCGAACTGCAGGGTACCTACGGCGCCGAGAATCAGATCGTTGTTGTCCATCGGCATAAAGACCTGGGTAGCCCCCTCTTCGGAAAGCTGCTGCAAGCCTTTTTGTAGCGCCTTCATCTTAAGTGGATCTTTAAGCCGTACGCGCTTAAATAGCTCGGGGGCAAAGTGGGGTATGCCGGTAAAGCGCATATCTTCGCCCACGGTAAAGGTATCGCCGATCTGAATCGTGCCGTGATTATGCAGGCCAATAATATCGCCGGGCCAAGCCTCTTCTACCTGGGAGCGGTCGGAGGCCATAAAGGTCAAGGCGTCGGCAATTTTAACGTCCTTGCCGATACGCACATGGCGCATCTTCATGTTCTTTTCGTACTTACCCGAGCAGACGCGCAAAAAAGCGATGCGGTCGCGGTGGTTGGGATCCATATTGGCCTGGATTTTAAACACGAAGCCGGTGAAACGCTCATCATCAGATGTAACTACCCGAGTATCGGTTTCGTGGGCCTTGGGCGGCGGTGCGTACTCGACAAAGCCATCCATCATCTCGCGCACCCCAAAGTTACCCATGGCGGTACCGAAATAGACCGGCGAAAGCTCACCCCGGCGATAAGCCTCCAGATCAAATTCATGGGAGGCGCCACGCACAAGTTCTACTTCCATACGCAGCTCTTCGGCCTGATCTTCCCCAAGCACAGCATCCACTTCGGGATTATCCAAACCCTCAATGCGCTTATCCTCGGGAATGCGGCTACCCTGCCCCTGGGTATAAAGATGAATCACGTCGTTATAAAGGTGATAAACGCCCTTAAAGTGGCGACCCATGCCAATCGGCCAGGTCATCGGCGCACACTGGATATTGAGTACCGTTTCAACTTCATCCATCACCTCAATGGGATCACGGATATCGCGATCCATTTTGTTGATGAAAGTGAGAATCGGCGTGGTGCGCAGACGACACACTTCCATCAATTTAATGGTGCGATCCTCAACACCTTTGGCGCCGTCGATCACCATCAAGGCAGAATCAACCGCCGTGAGCGTACGGTAGGTATCTTCAGAGAAGTCTTCGTGACCCGGTGTATCCAGCAGATTGACGATGCGGCCGCCGTAGGGGAACTGCATCACCGAGGTCGTTACCGAGATCCCCCGCTCCTGCTCCATCTTCATCCAGTCTGACGTTGCATGGCGATCGTTACGCTTGCTCTTCACCGAGCCGGCTAACTGGATGGCATTCCCAAATAGCAGCATTTTTTCGGTAATGGTGGTTTTACCGGCGTCGGGGTGCGAAATAATAGCGAATGTCCTGCGAAGCTCGGCTTCACGGGCTAATTGAGTCTCTTTCATTGTGCCTCTTCAAATATAGGGTCTCATTCGCAGCACTCACTCAGCAGCTTTCGCTAACTGGCCACCGCGCGTTGAGCCATGTCCATTGCGACAATTGTAACGCTTGGAGGCGGCTGTTGTCGCGGGTGGCGTCAAATGTGACGCTCTTGAAAAAGGCCAAAAAAAACGCTGAACAAGTCAGCGTTTTAATCTTACAAAGTGGCACAAGGCCGATGTTAACCACCACCAAAGCCGGGGGCTAGGCGAAGGTATTTACCTGCGTACCTAGGGTGCCCTCTTTAGCTAGATCTGGCTGCGCGCCAGTATCGGCAGAGGCCATTATTTCAGTTACTTGATCAGCTTGCGTATCCAAAGCTTCTTTGAAAACCTGCATTTGAGCCTGTTCGGCGGTTTGCGCCTGATTCATATACAGCGATGCACTGACTGAACTGCTGATGCCTACATCCATATATCCACCTCATGGTGTGCAAATGTACTTATAAACTAGCAAAGCATTAGATCACGCGCAAAGATACCGTCTCTATTACTGGTGCTAGCGTCTATTACTATCGGCCTAACTCGCCTGATCATTAATAAATAAAGCGCTAGTTAGAACCTATCAGCACGAAATGGTGCCATATCGATGGCCGTGGGCTGCCCCTCCATCATATCCGCCATTAGATGACCGGTGGCGGGCCCCAGAGTGAACCCCTGATGGCCATGGCCAAAGGCAAGCCACAACCCTGGATGCCTTGGCGCAGGCCCAATCACTGGCTTCATATCGGGCAAACAGGGGCGCGCGCCTTTCCAAGGGGCGTCATCGCGTCGCTCGCCCAAGGGGAACACGCTGCGTGCCACTTTCTCGGCGGCGCCCAGTTGATTGACATCAGCAGGCGCATCCAAGCGATCAAGCTCAGCGCCGGTAGTCAAGCGAACCCCTGCGTTCATCGGCGCCAGCAGGTAGCCCACCTCGGCATCCATAACCCAGAAATTTAGCTTGGCTGGCGCTTGAGGCGCGTAATGCATGTGGTAGCCACGTTTTACAAAGGTAGGAAAGTGGTAGCCCAATTCTTTTAGCCAGCTTCCCGCCCAGGGCCCTAGCGCCACGACGACGTCATCTACTTCTAACGCTTCAGCAGCGGTATTGACCTGCCAGCGATCACCCATTTGCTGAACCGACTTGATATCCGACTGCAAAATACGCCCGCCATCATTACTAAACGCTTGGGCGTAAGCCGCGACCAACCCACCTGGATCAGCAACCGTCCAGGGATCAAGCCAGTGAATTGCGCCGATAATGGTGTCACTCAAAGAGGGCTCTTTCTGCGCAAGAGCCGCCTTATCCAGTTGCTCAAACTGCACGCCATAAAGGCGCCGTGCTTCTTCGGCCTCGGTTATCCGCGCAGCAAGTTTTTCAGGCGTGCGATATAGCTCAAGCCATCCCTGCCTGCGCACCAAGTGCTCAGCGCCTGCGGCTTCAATCATCGGGCCGTGGGTTTTTAGCGAAAGCTGAATCAGTGAGGCGTATTCCGGCACGATTTTCTGGTAAGTCTTCGGCGCTGAGTTCATCCAGTAGCGCAATAGCGGGGAGGCGGCGTTGACCATACCCGCGGGGCGGTAACGAATATCTACCCGACGGTTAGGTAAAACGCTGAGGAGCGTTTTAACGTCGCGGGGAAAAGGGTAAGGCCTTACCGCTTCCCGCTGAATGATACCCGCATTGCCAAACGAGGTTTCGCGGCCAGGCTGAAGGCGATCTACCAGGGTCACCTCATGCCCACGCTGGCGCAGATGCCAGGCAATGCTGACACCGACCATGCCTGCTCCCAAAACTACCGTTTGACGCGCCATCTTGATGCACTCCCTTTTCAGCGTTTATGAACCACAATTGAAGATCTATAACTAATTGAAAAATATCACCAATCAATGCGCATTAACACAGTAGAAAACGCTATTTTATTTCTAAAAATCAGTAATTAATGCTGCCATTAGCGTTAAAAAGGATGACTTCACTATTAGCGGCATAACAATTGCTTAGTTTCTATTAGGAAACCTGAATAGCAGTCAGTTAGCACCGGTGCAACGGTTCCCCCTCCTTCCGCTTAAAACAAACAAAGCACCAAAAAGAAGCGCACTTGCACCAAAAGATACTAAGGAAAACACCATGCCTACCACGCTAAATTTGGACAGCTCGTTGCTCGATATGCTCTGGGTGCTCTGGGCCGCTGCTCTGGTATTTGTGATGCAAGCTGGCTTTCTCTGCCTGGAAGCGGGCACTACGCGCACCAAGAATGCTATCAACGTCGCTATGAAAAACGTAGCGGACTTTGCCATTGCCGTCAGTATTTTTTGGTTAGTCGGTTTTGGTCTCATGTTTGGCGACTCTCACCACGGCTTAATCGGCACAACGCTGTTTGGTTGGCAATTAGAAGCCTCCAGCCACTGGGTGATTACCGTTTTTATTTTCCAAGCAATGTTCTGCGCCACCGCCGCTACCATTGTGTCGGGCGCAGTGGCAGAACGTATGCCCTTTTTAGCCTATACCTGGACGGCCCTCTGGATAGCCTTGGTTATCTATCCGGTTTTTGGGCATTGGGCATGGAGCGGGCTTTTGGATGGCGCGGAAGGCTGGTTAGGGGCGCTAGGGTTTGTCGACTTTGCGGGCTCCACGGTCGTACATAGCGTAGGCGGTTGGGTCGCCCTGGCAGCGGTACTGTGTATTGGGCCACGCAGCGGACGCTTCAGCCACGGTAAACCACCTACTGCCTTCCCTTCAGGCAACTTACCCCTCGCCATGTTAGGCGCACTGTTTATGATCTTAGGCTGGTTTGGCTTTAACGGCGGTAGCACCCTGGCCGTTACCGAGCAAATACCCAGCATAATAGCCAATACTGTTTTGGGCGCCGTCGGCGGCATCCTTTCGGGCATGCTGATGGGGCTACGCACTCGGCGCTACGCCGACGTTATGTATGCGATTAATGGCGCCATTGCGGGCTTGGTCGCCGTCACCGCCAGCGCTCATGTGATCTCCTTATCGGCGGCATTTGGGCTGGGTGCGGTTAGTGGCGTACTGATGGTACTGACCAGCGAATGGCTGATAAGCAAACATATTGATGATGCAGTCAGCGCCATACCCTCGCACCTCGTCGCGGGCGTATGGGGTACGCTAGCACTGCCCTGGGTCGCTGACTTAACACTGATGGATAGTGGCTTGTCGCGATCCGCTCAGTTTGGCGTTCAGTTGATCGGTGTTGTGGTGTGCGGCGTTTGGAGCTTTGGCAGCGCCTGGCTACTGTTCCGCATTACCCGGCGCTTCCTGCCCATACGCGTCTCACCTGAAGCAGAAAAGATGGGCCTCAATCTCGCCGAGCATGGCGCCAAAAATGAGTTGAACCAACTGCTTGAGCATATGCGCCAGCATGAACAGCAGGGTGATATGCGCCAGCGAATTGACGCCGACCCGTTTACCGAAGTGGGCGAAATAGCGGCGAGCTATAATCGCGTAACTGCTGCCCTTGAAAGCGCCGTTGGACATACCCGCGTGATGCTTCGCAATCTCCGCGATGGCGTGATTACCTGGCAGGCAGACGGCACCCTGACCAGCCTTAACCCTGGAGCGGAGCAACTCTTCGAGGTCGACGCCAAACAGATTATTGGCCAACCTGTCTCGCAGCTATTGCCAACCCGCTCCCTCAGCCCCGGAGCACGCCATGAAATTAAACGCCGCTGCGCAGATATGCAGGTGCGCCACCTGGAAATACAAGTCAGCGAAGGAGCCAGCGGTTCCGCGTCAGAGCGCTCAGGGATGGTGCGCGATATTACCGAGCGCAAACAGCTGCAGGAGCAGTTAAACCGCGAACGCGACCTTGCTTGCCCGTACTACCCTGGCATCGATCGGTGATGGCGTTATTACCTGCGACGCTAGTGGCAACGTAACGTTTATCAATGCGGAAGCTAAGCGCTTGACCGGATGGACACTCGAAGAGGCCATGGATAAACCCATTTACGTGGTGTATCAACTACTCGATGAAGCCAGTGGCCAACCGCTAAACAACCCGGCCCGGCAAGTGCTCACTCAACTAACTCCGGTGCACTCCACCGAGCACTGCCTACTGGTCAGTCGTGATCACTCGCATACCCCCATCCAACACAGCGCTTCACCAATACGTTCGCGCAGCGGCATTACCTTAGGTGCAGTGGTCGTTTTTCAGGATGTTAGCCTCACTCGCCAGTTGACCGAACAGCTGAGCTATCAGGTCAGCCATGACAACCTGACCGACCTGCTCAACCGCCGCGCCTTCGAATCAGCACTGACTGCGCTACTTAATCGCGACGATGGCCACCATGTGCTGTGTTACCTGGATCTCGATCAGTTCAAAATCGTCAATGACACCTGCGGCCATCTCGCTGGAGATGAGCTGCTGCGCCAATTGGCGTTAAAATTTAAAGACCATGTGCGCAGCAGCGATATCGCCGCCCGCCTGGGTGGCGATGAATTCGCTTTGTTGCTACCCGATTGCGGTATAGAGCGAGCATTGACGATTGCGGAAGCGTTACGCTGCGATATTGAGCAGTATCGTTTTTCTTGGCAGGGCCATACCTTTGGTATCGGCGTAAGCATTGGTTTGGTTGAACTCAACGCCGCTCAGCCCATGCAGTTGAGCCAGGCTCTCCACGCCTCTGACGCTGCGTGCTACGCCGCGAAAGAGGCAGGCCGCAATCGCATCCACTGCTATCAGCCTGACGATCATGCATTACTGGAGAAACACGGCGAACTGCAGTGGGTACAACGCTTGCAAAATGGCTTGGATAACGACACCTTCCGTCTTTTCGCCCAACCCATTGCAGCCATTTGCGCCACTGGCCCTGGCTACCGGGAAATCCTGCTGCGACTTGAAGAGCATGGAGAGATCATCGCGCCAGGTAGCTTTCTACCCGCTGCCGAGCGTTATCACTTTATGGAGCGCATTGACCGCTGGGTGATTCGTAACACCCTAGCCTGGCTAGGGGATCAAAACCGCCATGCGACGCTGCCACCTCACAGCTTATGGGGGATCAATCTTTCAGGTGCGTCGCTTTCCGATGCGGATTTTTGTCACGACCTTATTACTCAGGTCGCCATGGCAGGCCTGCCCCACGGCACGCTCTGCTTTGAAATTACCGAAAGCACCGCCATTGCCCAACTCTCAAGCGTGAGTGAAATAATTGTCACCCTTAAAGAGTACGGCTGTCGCTTTGCACTGGATGACTTTGGTACCGGCCTCTCCTCTTTTAGTTATTTGAAGCAGTTGCCCGTCGATTATTTGAAAATTGACGGTAATTTTATCCGCAATGTGCATCAGGATCCGATTGATCGGGCGATGGTTGAGGCGATTCATGCCGTCGGCAAGGCGTTAGGAATTGAAACCATTGCTGAATTTGTGGAAACCCAGGCAACGCTGGATATTTTGCACCACATGGGAATCAACTACGCGCAGGGGTATTTGCTGGGCAGGCCTGAGCCGCTCACCCATATGGCGGGTAACCGCATTAAGGTGATGCCGCGCTAGCTACAATAAAGGAGGAGTCTAAAAGCCAGAAACACAAAAACCCCAGTTAAGGGCATACTCTCTAAAAGAAGGGGTAAACTAAAAGGAAATTAAAAATAGCAGAAGCGATATATGCTGGGGTAATGGGGTGGATGATGGGACTTGAACCCACGACCACCGGAGTCACAATCCGGGGCTCTACCACTGAGCTACACCCACCACAACCTAAAACTGGAAACGCAAATATTGTCACTGGGGTGGATGATGGGATTTGAACCCACGACCACCGGAGTCACAATCCGGGGCTCTACCCCTGAGCTACACCCACCAAAGACAATCTTACGTAGAACAAATAGCATGCGCTTGAAGATATGATTCTGACAGGTTGTTACCACTGAATTAGGTGGCACGCCCAGCAGGAATCGAACCCGCAACCTACGGCTTAGAAGGCCGTTGCTCTATCCGGTTGAGCTATGGGCGCACATATAGTATTCATATAATACGAATACCGATGAGCACTAGACCACAACTGCAGCTTGGAAAAGCAAACTACTACCTTTCATGCTAAGTGATTGGTCGGGATGGAGGGATTCGAACCCCCGACATCCTGCTCCCAAAGCAGGCGCGCTACCAGACTGCGCTACATCCCGATTTTTATCACCTTAGACGCTACCGTGCTGCCCGTCTCAAGCGAGGCATATATTACTATTTTTAATTTTAAAGTCAACCATTAAAGTGATTGTTCGTGAAGGCGCTTTGCCTGGATGCTCCAGCGTGCGAAAATTACCGCCTTTAAAGCGCTGTGGCTTGAGCGCTTTAATGCCTAGGCTATTTTTAACATTCACAGGGACTCCATTACATGACCGCCCAACTAATCGATGGCAAAGCCATCGCTGCTACTGTCCGCCAACAGGTTGCCGAAAAGATCGCTGCACGCCGTCAAACCGGCGGACGGGCACCGGGACTAGCCGTGGTTGTGGTCGGGGACGATCCCGCCTCTCATGTGTATGTCAGCAATAAGCACCGCGCCTGCGAACAAGCTGGCATTCTCTCCTTTCAGCATGCCCTACCCGCTACAACCTCACAGCATGAACTGGAAGCCCTGGTTGATCAGCTCAACAGCGACCCGACCGTTGATGGCATCTTGGTTCAACTGCCACTGCCCAAGCATCTCGATGCCGAGCCCATTTTAGAGCGTATTCTGCCTGGCAAAGACGTCGATGGGTTTCACCCCTACAACATTGGCCGCTTAGCGCAGCGTATGCCCGCCCTACGCCCCTGCACGCCGAAAGGAATCATGACCCTACTGGCACAGAGCGATATTGCGCTACGCGGCTTAGATGCCACCGTTGTGGGCGCCTCTAACATTGTAGGCCGCCCTATGGCGCTGGAGCTGATGCTGGCAGGCTGTACCACCACCGTATGTCACCGTTTTACCCGCAACCTTGAAGATCACGTAAGCCGAGCCGACATCCTGGTCGTGGCCGTCGGCAAGCCGGGTATCGTGAAAGGCGAATGGATTAAGCCGGGCGCTATCGTGATCGACGTAGGCATCAATCGTCAGGAGGATGGCACGTTAAAAGGCGATCTTGATTTTGCCACCGCCGCCGAACGCGCCAGCTTTATCACCCCCGTACCTGGCGGCGTGGGGCCGATGACCGTAGCTACTCTGCTGGAAAATACCCTTGAAGCCGCCGAGAAGCACGATTTAGCTCCCCTAGAGCACGCCTGAGTTAAACAACACCACTTTTAATGTAGGAGCATGGCGCAGTGAAGCGTATTGGTATTATTGGCGCAATGGCGCAGGAAGTGAGCACCTTGGTGAGTCAGTTGGACAATCCCCAACGCTACGAGCACGCGGGTTTTGTCTTCCATACCGGCACGCGTTACGGCCTTGAGGTCATTGTGCTGCAGTCAGGGATTGGTAAGGTCAATGCCGCAGTAGGCACGGCTATTTTATTAGAGCGCCATCAGCCCGATGCCATTATCAATACCGGTTCCGCCGGTGGCTTTGCCGCCGATTTAGCCATTGGCGATGTAATCATTTCAGACGAAGTACGCCATCACGACGTCGACGCCGTGGTATTTGGCTACGAGATAGGCCAAGTGCCGGGAATGCCCGCCGCCTACTTGGCCGACAAATCGCTGCGAGAAGTGGCGCGTAATGCCATCGTCTCGTTAGGTGAAGTCCAGGTACGCGAAGGCTTGATCGCTACCGGTGACGCCTTTATGGCTGACCCTGCAAGGGTAGACGCTACCCGTGCCCAGTTCCCTAGCATGCTTGCGGTAGAGATGGAGGGCGCAGCCATTGCTCAAACGTGCCACCTCTACCAGTGCCCCTTCGTGGTGATCCGCGCGCTCTCTGACATTCCTGGCAGTGGCGACAACCACCTCTCCTTCGATGAATTTCTGGAAGTGGCCGCCGACCACTCATCGCGCATGGTTGACCAAATGCTTAAGCAACTTGGCAACGTCTAACAGGGCTTACTAAGCGCTTGGAGCCGTCGACCGTTAAAGCGTCGACGGCGCTTGTTAAGACCTGGCTTGTTAAGACCTAACCGCCCAGTTAAGCGTCTCCCCCGCCAGCAATGGAATAATGTTCTCTCCCTGAGCGTAAGGATAACTCTCCGGCAGTGTCCAACCCCGTCGCTCTAGCGTAATGGTGTCTGCGTTAGCCGATAACCCATAAAAACGCGGCCCATTCAGGCTGGCGAAGGCTTCCAACTTATCCAGGGCACCCATTTCATCGAAGGCGGTGGCGTAAAGCTCAATGGCCACGGGGGCAGTATAGGCACCGGCACAGCCGCAGCTTGACTCTTTAGCCCCCTGGGAGTGGGGCGCGCTATCGGTGCCCAAAAAGAACTTATGGCTACCGCTGGTGGCTGCTTTAAGCAGCGCCTGGCGATGCTGCTCACGCTTTAGAATGGGCAGGCAGTAGTAGTGAGGACGAATCCCACCCACCAGCATCTTATTGCGGTTAAAAAGCAGGTGATGCGCAGTAATGGTGGCGGCCACATTATCCGGTGCCTGGGCAACAAACTCTGCGGCTTGCTGGGTGGTGATATGCTCACACACTACTCTCAGCGCCGGATGGCGTTCCAGCAGCGGTTTTAGCACTGTTTCAATAAACACCGCTTCGCGATCAAAAATATCGATCTCAGCATGGGTGACTTCACCATGCACCAAAAGTGGCATGCCAACCTTAGCCATCATTTCGATAGTGGCGTCACAGTGGGCCAAATCGGTCACCCCTGAATCGGAGTTAGTCGTGGCACCCGCCGGGTAAAGCTTCACCGCTTTGACAATGCCACTTTGTGCCGCGCGCTCGATCTCTTCCGGTGGAGTTGTATCGGTGAGATAGAGCACCATTAAGGGCTCGAAGGTACTGCCCGCTGGCAAGGCAGCAAGAATACGCTGACGATACTCAAGCGCCTGAGCCGTAGTGGTAACCGGCGGGGTGAGATTGGGCATAATGATCGCCCGCCCCATCTGCGCTGCGGTATGGCCTACCACCGCGTTGAGCGCCTCATCGTCGCGCAAGTGAAGGTGCCAGTCATCGGGGCGGGTCAGTGTTACAGTGTCCACGGCATGTCCTGTAGTGGTGTTAAGTCGGGTAAAATACGCCATGTACAGTATACGCAATTGCGCGATGGGATAAATCCGCTCCTCAAGTGCCCACACCCCAGCCCAAGTATCGTATTATGGCGGCGCTGTTTTAGAGACACAGCTCTTTCAAGATCCAGATCTAACGGTTAGTTTTTGCAGTCGTTTATAAAAGTTAGTTTTGACGCTAAGGATTCGGTTGTTTATGCAGAACGTGCGCCGCTATGCGGATATTATTGCCAGCCTGGAAGGATTGATGTGGCTAAGCCTCGCTTGGTCGATTTCGCTCTCCGTTCATATCGGCAGCACAGAACCCACTCTTGCTAGCTTATTGGTGATTGGTGCTCTAGTGGTTTTCTGCTGGGCTCATCGGCCACTGCGTTACCTGTTGCGCCGCTACCATATTCGCAAGCGACGCACCGATATGTGGATCCATACCCTGGCTCTGCCGTTGCTGCTGGCGATGTTCCTCCACATCATGCTTGAAGCGTTATTGGGTAGCGCCTGGTTGCCGCCTAAAATGCTGCTGTTCAATATATTGGCGTCGGCTGGCTGGACAACCTACGTGATGACCCTGTTGATTAAATCTGTCATTCATGGCTTTAAAGCCAAGACCAAGTAAGCCCAAAATGCAAACTGCCCTACCCCTTCCGCTTTCTACTCCCAACCGAAACTTGGTGCGGCTGACTATTGTGCGCGGCATCACCTGGACCGGTTTCTTATTGGCTATTGTGGTGGGCGTTGAACTGCTCGCCTTCGATTTACCGGTGACCGCCGTGGTGAGCGTGGTCATTTCAATGGGCGTACTCAATATTGCCACCTGGTGGCGCCTGGGCCGTCCCCGCGCGGTGACGCACCTTGAGTATTTGCTGCATTTACTTGCCGATATCACCGGCTTAACACTACTGTTCTATTTCTCGGGCGGTTCCACCAACCCTTTTATTACCTACTACCTGGTGCCGGTTACCATCGCCGCCGCCACCCTGCCCTGGCGCCATGCCTGGATCATCGCCGCATGCTCCATGGCGGGCTATACCTTTTTAATGTTCTCCTACCACCCCATCCCGCAACTGGGCCATATCAACAGTGATAGCCCCTTGAGCCTGCATATACTAGGCATGTGGCTTAACTTTGGCCTCTCTGCGGGGCTGGTAACCTTTTTTATCTACAAAATGGCTCACGCGCTGCGTAGCCGTGATCAGGCGCTCTCCCGCACTCGGGAAGCGGCCCTGCGCAATGAGCAGGTGTTGGCGGTCGCGACCCAGGCCGCGGGCACTGCCCACGAACTGGGCACACCACTCTCTACCATGGCAGTCCTCCTCAAAGAGATGCAGGCCGATGCCCCCGCCGATTCGACGCTTGATCAGGACATTAACTTATTGCGCCAGCAGGTCGACGTATGCAAATCACGTCTACAAAATTTGGTCTCCAACGCTGACCGGCGGCGTATGGCAGAACCCGAAGTGCTCGATGCAGAAGTGTGGTTAGCGGGGGTTGTTCAGCGCTGGTTGGTGCTCCGTCCTGATGTGAGCCATCAGTTCGATGTGGCAGAGAAACGCGGAAGACCTTGGCTGGCCGTCGATGCCACGCTCGACCAAGCATTGACCAATTTGCTCAATAACGCCGCTGACGCCAATCCTGAGCACATTGCCATACGCTTAGACTGGCAGAGTGAGAGCGTGGTGATCGATATTCGTGACCATGGCCCAGGTGTCGCCATGTCGATCGCCGACCAGTTGGGTGAGACGTTTATTTCGACTAAAAGCAAAGGCATGGGCATCGGCTTGTTTTTAACCCATGCCACCATCAATCGCTTTGGTGGTGGTGTAAGCCTGTATAATCACCCGGAAGGGGGTACGCTAACGGAAGTCACGCTGCCCCGCTGCGCAGCGCCAACTTAATCGCGCCCGCCCCAAGCACCGCCAGTTATGGATTGAGGACAACATGCAAACGCGAGAGCAACGCCTGCTAATCATAGATGACGATGAAATGTTTTGTCATGTGCTGAACCGTGCCCTTACGCGCCGCGGTTACGACGTTATAGTTGCCCACGATGCCGAGCAGGCCCTGACCATGGCCGCGCAGCATTCACCCACCATGGCGACCCTTGATTTAAAACTGGAAAACAGCTCAGGTTTAAAACTGCTTCCGGAGCTGCTTGCCACCGTGCCCCAGTGTCGCATTGTGGTGCTGACCGGCTACTCCAGCATTGCCACCGCAGTGGAGGCGATTAAGCTCGGCGCGGTTAACTACCTGTGTAAGCCGGTGGATGCCGACGATGTATTAACCGCATTCGAGCGCCAAAGCGGTGACCCGGATATTGAGCTTGCAGACAATCCGCCATCGATTAACCGCATCACCTGGGAGCATATTCAGAAAGTGCTGCAGGAGCACGACGGCAATATATCCGCCACCGCACGAGCGCTGGGCATGCACCGCCGCACCCTGCAGCGCAAACTACAAAAACGCCCCGTACGTCGTTAAAGCCTGCAACAAAGCACCCCGCCAACCACATCAAGGTCACTGGCGGGGCCAAACTGATTAATTAATGCGCCGTCCAGCCTAAATCGATATTAAAGCTTGAGCCAGTCACAGCACCGGCTGCGTCGGATGCCAGATAAGCGACTAATTGCGCCACCTCTTCAGGTTCGATCAAGCGCTTGATGGCCGCCTGTTTGAGCATGACTTTCTCGATGACCTCCTGCTTATCCATACCGTGCAATTTAGCCTGGTCGGCGATTTGGTTGTCCACTAACGGGGTTTTCACATAGGCAGGACATACCGCATTCGCGGTGATGCCTTGTTCACCGCCCTCTAGCGCCGCCGTTTTGGTCAAACCAATCATGCCGTGTTTGGCACTGATGTACGCCGCCTTCCCTGGTGAAGCCACCTGAGCGTGTATCGAGGCCACGTTAACGATGCGTCCCCAACCCTTTTCACGCATATGCGGCCAAGCCGCCTGTGTTAGTAAGAAAGGCGCCGTTAGCATCAAGTCCATAATCTGACGCCACTTTTCCTCGGGGAAGGTCTCAATCGGGGCAACGTGCTGAATCCCAGCGTTATTGACCAATATATCAACACCGCCAAAGCGCTTGACCGCATCCGCCACCGCCGCACGGCAGGCGTCGGGATCGGTTAGATCCGCCTCAAAGAACGCCGCGCCGGATTTTTCAGCGACCGCCTTACCCGCCGGATTAAAATCGACGGCAAGCACTTGATGACCTAATTCGCAAAAGTGCTTAACCACAGCGGCACCGATCCCGCTGCTAGTACCGGTTACCAGCGCAACTCGCGGTGTTGTAACGGCTTGGGAAGTCATGGGTAATTTCCTTTTTCACTGCGTGGATGGAAGATACTGTTTGTAGAAATCCTGACAGTATAGCTGGCTGCACTTAGGCGTTGAGCCCTTCATCGGGTTGCATTAAACGCGCCATCATTTGCTGCGCCAGCCTCGCGGCCTCCTGCATGCTCTCCAGCTCGCTTAAATCTCGCAAAATGGCGCGCTTATAGAGTCCGTAGCCGCCTGGCAAGCGCTCAAGAGATAGTGGGTATGTGCCTGAAGGCAGAGAAAGCGTAAGCGTATCCGCCAGAGTCTCGGTCAGCAGGGAGTGGTCAGGCACTGCAACCAGCCACAGCTCGCAGGGCGTAATCAACGCCCCCACCATGTGCTTAGCGCCATGATGCTGGAAGCATAGCGCATCAACCCCTAAACGCGGGTTCCAGTCACTTTTTCGTTTAATGGATGGCAAGTGCCTATCTCGGTACGCTTTCGACAGATCAGTAAGAAAGGTGTATTCGTCAGCGGTGAGCGTTTGCATAGGCTTGTTGGTTTTCCCAGGTGATAACGGACATTAATGGTTCGTGTAGCGAGCTACTATTGGCGAAACGAGCTCTGCTCAGCCACAATGGGCGCGAATTTATCGCTTAGCCAAACGGCTATTTACCCTTCAGTTACTGTCTACCTGATAACTTACTCAGTTTATCGTAAAGGAGCACCACCTATGTTCGTGGTTATTTTTGGTCGGATGTCATGTCCTTTCTGCGTACGCGCAAAACAGCTGGCCGAGCATTTGGAAAAAGTCGGAAAAATTGAAGGCTATCGCTATGTGGATATGCCCTCTGAAGGCGTCACTAAAGAAGATATCGCCAAAACAGCGGGTAAACCCATTCACACTGTCCCGCAGGTCTTTGTCGATCAAACCCATGTAGGCGGCTTTACTGAATTTGATCAGTTTGTCCGCGATCAACAGCTACTTGCCGTTTAACCGCTCGTTAATAGCCGTTGAACCCTTGCTTACCCCGCTTGCCTATACTGAGCAGTTATTTAATGGCTCACGCTAGGTGTGCCACTTTAGGCAAGGAGTTCACCATGCAGCGTCAGGAGTTCGTTCAGCAGCTGTGGCTTGACTATGTACATACCCATCCCGACATCGGCGCCCTTAGACTTTGGCCACTATCAACGGCGGCTGAATATTTAACGCTGGTAACGCTCAATTACGGGCCCTTTGCCGCTGCCGCGCTTACCGGCAATTTAGCTCATATGGGCTATCGCGTCATGGGCCATTACGCCATGGCCGATAAAGGCCTATTAGTGCAACTACTCGCGCCAAGCGACGGCAGTAGTTGGCTGGTGCTGGCAGAACTGCAAATAGGCACATTGTCCAAGGCGCCCCGGGAAGCCATTGAAGGGCTGGTGCAACAATCTCACCCTCAGGATTGCAAGGGGCATAATTTGCTCTGCCGCGGTCGCCCCTGGCCGATGCCTAGCTGGGCGCTTTATCAACAGCTACAGCAAGCTCACCCCTTGGCTGCCTGGATAGCGGTGATGGGCCCTCGATTGCATCACGCTGGCTTTGATTGTGGGCAGTTGGGGGAGCCCTTGAAAACGCTGGATCAACGCCTAAGTGAAGTGGGCATGCCAAGCCTTGAGGGCCAGCAAAACGGTGTCTTCACGGTATCATCACTGCTTGATCACCGCTTCTACCCCACCACACCACAGAAAACAGTCTTCGCCAATGGCGATGAACATCGCCTCTGCCTAGGCGGCCTGGCGTTAGCCCAAAAGCACGTTGAAGATAATCACGAGCATATTGCCGATTTACTGCTACCCCACCATACGCGCTGTGAAATGGCCTGAGACGCTAGCAGTAATGGCGCTAGCGTCTCACTGTGCAGTTTATTTAACCCTCTAACCTTCGGCTGTTTATCATTCGGGCTAATGGGAGCGTACTTACTCGGCATCAAACGTCATTTCGGGAACATGGTCAGGCACAATCAGTTTGCCCGCCGTCTTCTCGACGATTTCCTCAACGCTTACGCCCGGAGCGCGCTCCTTGAGAATAAAGGCACCGTCTTTGATTTCAAGATAAGCTAAATCTGTCAACACGCGGTTAATGCAGCCTGCGCCGGTCAGCGGTAGTTCGCATTTTTCCAATAGCTTGGATTCGCCGTGCTTAGAGGCATGGGTCATAGTGCAAATGATATTGTCGGCACCGGCAACGAGATCCATGGCACCGCCCATGCCTTTGATCAACTTCCCTGGAATCATCCAGGACGCGATATTGCCCTGCTGATCCACCTCGAAAGCCCCCAGCACGGTGAGATCCACGTGGCCACCACGAATCATCGCAAATGATTCTGCGGAAGAAAAAATCGCTGCGCCTGGGCGCGCCGTCACCGTCTCTTTACCCGCATTAATCATATCTGGATCAAGTTCGTCTTCGGTGGGGTAGCGGCCCATCCCCAGCAGACCGTTCTCGGATTGCAGCATGACATCGATGCCATCCGGAATATAGTTGGCAACCAGGGTGGGAATACCAATGCCCAGGTTGACGTAAAAACCATCTTGAAGTTCGCGGGCGACACGCTGAGCCATCTGTTCTCGTGTTAAAGCCATGGTGACTTCCTCTTGTTGAATCGTTAAATGAGAAGCTAGTGTTGCGTTTGAAGGCGCGGCGTATTAGCTGCGCACCGTGCGTTTCTCTATCCGCTTTTCAAACGTGCCTTGAATAATCCGATCCACATAAATTCCTGGGGTATGGATCTGGCTAGGCTCAAGCTCACCCGGTTCAACGATCTCTTCAACTTCCACCACGGTAATTTTCCCCGCCGTGGCGGCCATGGGGTTAAAATTCTGCGCCGTATGGCGATACATTACATTGCCATAGCGATCCGCCTTCCAGCCTTTCACTATGGCAAAATCACCTACAATGGCTTCTTCTAAAATACAGTGTCGGCCATTAAACTCGCGAACCTCTTTCCCCTCACCAATCGGCGTGCCGTAACCGGTAGCGGTGTAAAAGGCGGGAATACCAGCGCCGCCTGCGCGCATTTTTTCCGCCAATGTGCCTTGAGGCGTTAACACCACTTCAATCTCATCGTTGAGCATTTGCTTCTCAAACAGGGCATTCTCACCTACGTAAGAGGCCAGAATCTTACTGATTTGGCGGTCTTCAAGCAGTATTCCCAAGCCAAAACCATCGACACCGCAATTATTGGATACCACGGTAAGGTCAGTGACGCCGCGTCGCTTGATCTCGGCAATCAGGTTTTCGGGAATACCGCAGAGCCCGAAGCCACCGGCGATGACGGTCATACCGCTTTCGATGCCTTCCATAGCCTCTTCGTAGGAAGCTACACGCTTATCGAATCCTGCCATTGTTGTGCCTCACATTGTTGTTGATGATCAGTGTTATCGTAGATGAGTGCTGTCAAAAATTCGCGAACTGAAGCTTACGATAGTGCCAGTGTTGTGCGAGATGATATATTTGTTAAGTTTGTTTTTCTTATCAATTTATTTTTTAAACTTATAAAAGGTGCTTTATGACCGTCAAACAGCTGCGCGCCTTTCTGGCGGTCGCCCAAACCCTCAGCTTTACTCAAGCCTGCGAGCGCCTGCATTTATCCCAACCAGCGCTAAGCCTGGCAATTAAAGGCCTGGAAGAGTCCCTGGGTGGCAAACTGCTGATTCGTAGCACCCGCAGCGTCAGATTAACCCCAGAAGGCGAGTCGCTACTACCGCTAGCCAAACATCTGCTGGCCCAGTGGGACAATACCGAGGAGCGTTTGCGCCAGCGCTTCACCCTCCAGCTGGGGCGCCTTAGCGTGGCGGCGATGCCCGCCTTTGCCGGTAACTTACTCCCTGCGGCGCTGGTTAAATTTCGCCAACAGTACCCCAAAATCAACATAACCGTGCACGATGTCATCAACGAGGAGGTTACCGCCATGGTGCGCTCCCGACAGGTAGAGATGGGGATCGCTTTTTCTCCGGAGGGTACCGGCAGCCTGCTCTTTACGCCGCTGTTTGAAGACCATTTTGTGGCGGTCGTGCCGACTGGCTCTCCGTTAACCCAGAACACCCAGCTCGCCTGGTCGACGCTGCTAAGCTACGATTTCATTACTCTTCAGCGCCCCTCCATGGTACGTCGTTTATTGGAACAGGAGCTGAGCAAACAGGATATGGAGCTCACTGTGGCCTTTGAAAGCCACCAGCTCTCCACCGTGGGGCGGATGGTTGCCGACGGTCTGGGCGTCAGCGCTGTGCCTTCCATGTGCATTCGTCAAATGCATGAACTGGGCGCTCGCTGCATACCGCTGACAGCGCCCGCTATCTCCTGCCGGGTCGGCATTTTGACTCACCAAGAGCTCTCCGTAGCCACCCATGCACTGCGCACCGTTCTCTTGAACACCGTCCAAGCCCCTTCACTGCCGCTCGCCTAAAACATCATCAAGCTAATGAATTGCTGTAGGTTTCTGCTGGGCAGCGTGGCTAGGATCATTTAGCATTCAGTATTACGTTATTGGTCTGACGGTAAGGAAACGTGGTATGCCTATTTTAAAGGGGCTGATTAGCGCTCTGCTGCTAACGCTCAACACGCTGTTCTGGGGCGTACCTCTCATTCTGCTGACGCTACTTAAAGTCATTGCCCCAGGGCAGCGGCTTAAACAGTTAGTGTTGCAGGGGCTGAATGGCGTTGCGCTTAACTGGATAGGCGTTAATCTTTGGTGGATGCGGCACTGGCTCAAACCCGTGCTACACGCCAGCGTACCTGATAATTTGAGCCCACAGCAGTGGTGGCTGGTGATATCCAACCACCGCAGTTGGACGGATATCTTTATGCTGTTGATGGCGTTGCATCGGCGTATCCCCATGCCACGTTTTTTCTTAAAACGTCAATTAATCTGGATCCCCATCGTAGGGTTGGCTTTTTGGGCACTAGAATTTCCTTTTATGCGCCGCTTTAGCCGCGAACAAGTCGCTAAAAACCCTAAACTGGCCACCATTGATCGAGCAGCTACCGAACGGATGTGTCAGCAGGCAAGGCACTCGCCCATTGCGATTTTTAATTTTGTCGAGGGCACCCGCTTTTCGGTTACCAAACGCGATGCCCAGCAGAGCCCCTACCGCCACTTATTACGCCCTAAAGCGGGCGGCATTGCCCAAGTACTTAGTCTGCTAGGCAACCAATTGGATGGTATCCTGGATGTGACGATCAGCTACGCTAACCCCTCGCCGACGTTTTGGGGCTTTTTATGCGGCAGGGAAGCGCCCATAACATTACAGGCACGGCAACTCAGCATTCCTGAGTGGATGTACGCATCAGAAAACCACGAAGAAAAGCAGCATAAGGAACGCTTCCACACATGGATCAATGCACTCTGGTTGGAAAAAGATGGCATGCTGGACAGCCGAACCGATCACGCCTAGCCGGCTGGCTCACTGTTTGGCTGTTAGCGGGACTACTGACCGGCTGTTCCAGCGCTCCTCCATCGTCATCCCAGCGAGCAGCCGCTCCTAGCGCCAGCCAGATCAGTGGCAACTGGGTGCAAGTACAGCGTGGCGACACGCTGGGTAAGCTGGCGGCCCGGGCTAACGTGCCACTGGAACGCTTGGAGCGCTTTAACCCAGGTGCCGATACGCGGCGCCTGGAAATTGGGCAACGTCTATTAATTCCTACCCAGCAGGAGCGGGCACCTTCAGGTGGCCCCTACCGCTATCAAATCCGTCCTGGTGATACGTTCTCGAGCATCGCCCGACATTTTGGCACTACCAGTGGCCGCATTCAGAGTGCCAACCCTAGTGCCTCTCCCACTAATTTGAGAATTGGCCAAATAGTCAGCCTCCCCCTTAGCGGTTCAGCGGCGCGAAGTTCATCTAGAAGCTCAGCAAACAGTAGCAGCTCTTCAAGCGCTAACAAGCCTGCCGCTGCACCTACCAGCAGCGCTCCCAGTCAGGCGCTACCCTCATCAGCCAGGCGCTGGCCCTGGCCGCTGGAGGATTATCGAGTGGTTCGCCGCTTCGGGCCAGACAGCCGAGGCACCCTGCAGCCCATGCTGCTGGCTACTCAAGCTGGCGCTCAGGCTAAAGCCGTCGCCCCTGGCGAAGTACGCTTTGCCGACGGTATGCGTCAGTTGGGTGAAGTGGTGATTGTGCACCATGCCAATAACCTCCAAACCGTATACGCCCTTTGCGAGCGCATTTTGGTCAAGGTAGGCAAACAGGTTAGCGCGGGAGACCCACTTTGTGAGGTAGGTCAAAGCAGTGCCACCCAACGCTATGATCTACTCTTTGATCTGCGCCAAGGCGGCAAACCCATCGATCCCAAGCAGGTTCTGCGCTAAAACACTCGCTTGAAACCGTCCCTCATAATAAAGCAACGGCCCCTAGCTTAAGCAGGGGCCGCGGGTAGATGGACACGCTTCTAGCCGCGATAGTAGCCCGGCTTTACAAACGGCGTGGGAGTTACCACCATAGGTAACTGTTTACCGCGTACCACCGCGAATACAGTGCTTTGCGGTGCTTCCTGCTCGCGAGTGACATAACCCATCGCCACAGGCTTACCGACGCTGGGACCAAAGCTGCCGGAGGTAACGATTCCAATCTCATTGCCTGCCTCATCCACAAGCGGCGCACCCTCACGCACCGGCGCGCGACCTTCAGCTAACAGCCCAACACGCTTGCGGGTGTGATCTTTGGCATCGACCTGATGAAGAATCACATCGGCGCCTGGAAAACCTCCCGGCCGATCACCGCCACGACGACGGGGCTTGCCAATCGCCCAAATTAGACCTGCTTCTATCGGGGTGGTTTGCTCATCCATATCGTGGCCATACAGGCATAAACCCGCTTCCAAACGCAGCGAGTCCCGCGCTCCCAGGCCAATCGCTTCGACTTCAGGCTCAGCTAGCAGTTGCTCAGCGAAGGCTTCGCAAGCATCGGCGGCGACGGAAATTTCAAAACCATCTTCACCGGTATAGCCGCTGCGGCTCACCCAAACCTCCTGCCCAGCAATGGTGAAGCGGCCATGCTGCATAAACACAAGCTCACAGGCTTCAGGGCAAAGCCGCTGCATGACATCCCGCGCCTGAGGCCCTTGGAGCGCCAGTAAGCCACGATCCAAAGGTTCAATGGTATGGGTTGACGCCAAATTGAGGCGCAGGTGAGTCAAGTCCTGATCTTTACAGGCGGCATTCACTACCAGATAGAAGTGATCACCCGCATTGACCACCATCAGGTCGTCAATAATGCCGCCTTCTGTGTTGGTGAACAGCCCGTAACGTTGGGCACCTTTCTCAAGGCTCATCAAATCGGCAGGAATCAAGGTTTCCAGGGCTTCGGCCACGCCGTCACCGGAAACGCTGATTTGCCCCATATGGGAGACATCGAACAGCCCGCACTTTTGACGGGTGTGTTCATGTTCTTTTTTGACCCCCAGCGGATACTGCACCGGCATATCGTAGCCAGCAAAAGGTACCATCTTGGCGCCTAGCTTGAGGTGCAGCGCATGCAGTGGCGTTTGCTTTAATTCAGACATAGGGGCTTTCCTCGCTTAAAAGTGTTCGCTCAAAAAAGAGAACGGGAAGCCACTGATTAAGTGCCTTCCCGACTCTCCTGTTATTCACGTTCACCTACAGCGCCGATGAACGCGCTGCGGGTATTATTGGTCGTGATCCAGTGCTTCACCCGGCAATACGTCTTTGCCGTCGAAATAGTCCTTGGTTAGCTTAAAGACTACCGGCGAAAGCAGTGCCAAGGCAATCAGGTTCGGGATCGCCATCATGGCGTTGAAGGTATCCGCCATGAGCCAGATAAAGCCCAGTTGAGCGATGGCGCCCAGCGGGATGGCCAGTACGAACAGCACCCGATAGATCATAATAGAGCGAGTGCCAAACAGGAACTGGCAGCACTTCTCACCGTAAAATGACCAGCCTAGGATGGTGGTAAAGGCAAAAATCGCCAACGCAATGGCGACAATCTGATTGCCAAAGCCAGGCAGTGCAGCGTCAAACGAAAGCGCGGTCAGCGACGCCCCCGCTTCACCCTCTTGCCAAACCGTTGAGGTCAAAATCACCAACGCGGTAATCGTGCACACAAGAATGGTATCGATAAAAGTGCCCAACATCGCGATTAAGCCTTGGCGCACTGGATTTTTGGTTTTGGCCGCCGCGTGCGCGATCGGCGCACTACCCAAACCCGCTTCGTTGGAGAAGATCCCGCGTGCCACACCAAAACGAATCGCCGCCATGACGGCGGCGCCCGCGAAACCACCTGCGGCCGCCATGGGGTTGAAGGCATAGTAGAAGATCAAACCAAAAGCTTCACCGATCTGCCCGGCATTGACGATCAATACCAACAAGCCAGCCACTACGTAGGCAATGCCCATAATCGGCACCAACTTGCCCGCCACTTTAGCAATACGCTTGATACCGCCCAGAATCACCGCGCCAGCCAGCACCATAATGACCACCCCCGTGAGCCAGTGCGGCACGCCGAAGGTGGCGTCCATGGCGTCAGCAACGGAGTTGGACTGAACGGTATTGCCGATCCCGAAGGCTGCGACAGCGCCAAAAAATGAGAACAGGCCGCCCAACCATAGCCACTTTTTACCCAGGCCATTCTTGATGTAAAACATCGGCCCGCCCACGTGGTAGCCAGTGCTATCGGTTTCACGATAGCGCACGGCCAGCACCGCTTCAGCAAATTTAGTGGCCATACCCACCAGTGCGGTAATCCACATCCAAAACACAGCGCCAGGGCCACCTAACGCAATGGCTGTGGCGACACCGGCAATATTACCGGTACCGATGGTCGCAGAGAGTGCGGTCATCAAGGCATTAAAAGGAGATATTTCCCCTTCGTCTCCCTCTTTGGCAACTGCCGCTTTACCCACCCCAGGTTTCGCATCACGCCCCGCCCACATTAGCTTGAAGCCCATGCCGAGCTTTCTAATCGGCATCAGTTTCAAGCCAAGCTGCAGGTAGATCCCCACACCGAGTAGCAGAATCAACATGACGGGCCCCCAGACCACGCCGTTGATCGCCCCTAAGAGGCTAGTTAATGCTTCCATGTTCATCTCCTCGCTTTGTTGGTATGCAATATTGGTGTGTATTATTGGCTTGTTGCGATTACGGGCTAGTCCTAACGACGCTATTGTTGGTTAGCGCACGATTTGAATGTTTTACACCATAAACTTAGCTAGCATCTAGGGTGATGTCGCTTGTGCATAGAGGATACCGCTTTTTTCATAACCCGATCTTCTGCACAAACCCGGCGAAAAGTAGCTGAACCGATAACGCTACCAAGCAAGCTTTGAAGCAACGAAGAAATTTGTTTCCGATTGGAAACACGTTAACATGCTTGCTTATTCGCTCGATCTACCCCAGTCACTAGTCGCCAAGGCGAACGGCAACCGCTAGTATGCTCGGGCCCAGAAAACTGTTTCATATAGGAAAACACCATGAGCAATCTTCCTACCAATCTTCGTTACGCAGAAAGCCACGAGTGGGTGCTGGATAATAAGGACGGCACCGTGACCGTGGGTATAACTGATCACGCCCAGCAGGCGCTCGGCGATGTCGTGTTTGTTGAACTGCCTGAAGTGGGAACAGCGCTGAACAAAGGGCAAGAGTTTGGCGTTATCGAATCGGTAAAAGCTGCTTCTGATCTCTACTCACCGGTTGTTGGCGAAGTCATTGAGGTCAATGACGCTCTTGAAGACGCACCTGAAACAGTCAATGAAGCGCCTTACGAAGGCGGCTGGATTATGAAAGTGCGTTTAGACAGCGACTCACTTGATGGCCTGCTCGACGCAGATGCCTATCAAGCAACGCTAAGCGCCGACGACTAAAGGCGGTAGCTGAATCATATATTAGGGCCTGCCTTTATCCTTTATGGCAGGCTCTTCGCTTAACGCCCTGCACGGTTCTCTCTTAACGTCCGGAATCTTCTTCATGTCTCTTGAAACACGCCGTCTGGCCGAGCTGGCCGATCACGATGCTTTTATCAAACGTCATAATGGTCCAAGTCAAGATGACGTGGCCACCATGTTAAAAGCGCTCAACATGCAGCACATGGAAGATCTGATTGAACAGACCGTGCCGAGCGATATCCGTCTTGGCCGTGAGCTAGCGCTTGATGAACCGCGCAGCGAATCAGAGGCGCTAGAGTACCTAGCGCAGCTCGCGCGCCAGAACCGCGTGGCTAAGAGCTATATTGGCCAGGGCTATTACGGCACCCATATGCCCGCGGTGATTCAGCGCAACGTATTGGAAAACCCAGGCTGGTACACGGCCTACACCCCCTACCAGCCGGAGATTTCTCAAGGACGCCTGGAAGGCTTGCTTAACTTCCAGCAGGTGGTCATGGATTTAACCGGCATGGAGCTGGCTAATGCGTCGCTGCTCGACGAAGCCACCGCTGCCGCCGAAGCCATGGCGCTGTGTAAGCGTGGTAATAAGAAAAGCAAATCCAACGCTTTTTTCGTCGCCGACGATGTTTTCCCGCAAACGCTGGATGTCGTTAAAACCCGTGCCGAGTTCTTTGGCTTTGAGCTGATCACCGGCCCTGCAGAAGAGTTGGCCAGCCACGATGTGTTTGGAGCCCTGGTTCAGTACCCCTCTGCCAGTGGTGAAGTGCGCGATCTGGCACCGCTATTAAGCGCCGCGGCTGAGCGCAATATAATGACCTGCGTGGCCAGCGATCTTTTGAGTCTGGTGCTGCTTAAAGAACCCGGCCAGCTGGGCGCGGATATTGTGGTGGGCAACTCCCAACGCTTTGGCGTACCCATGGGCTTTGGTGGCCCTCACGCGGCGTTCTTTGCTACATCCGACAAGCTCAAGCGCTCGATTCCTGGGCGTATCATCGGCGTATCAAAAGATAGCCGTGGTAACACCGCCCTGCGCATGGCAATGCAGACCCGCGAGCAGCATATCCGCCGCGAGAAAGCGACGTCCAATATCTGTACCGCCCAGGCGCTTCTGGCCAACATCGCAGGCTTTTATGCCACCTATCACGGTGCAGAAGGGTTGCGCAAAATTGCCGGCCGCGTTCATCGCCTAGCCACCCTGCTTGCCGAAGGCCTTAAGCAGGCAGGCGTATCGCTCGCTCATGACAGCTGGTTTGATACGCTACGTCTGACAGGTGTTGATGCAGGTAAGATCCATGGCCGAGCCATGACCCATGATATTAATCTGCACTACTTCGGCAATGGCGATGTCGGTATTAGCCTGGATGAAACCACCACCGCCCACGATGTAGCCACATTGTTTGATGTGCTGCTGGGCGATGAGCACGGCCTTGCCGTTGCAGTATTGGACGAGCAAGTGGTAGCTAGCGGCGCTTCCGGCATTCCCGCGGCATGCCAGCGCGAAAGCGACTTCTTGAGCCATCCCACCTTTAACCGCTACCGCAGCGAAACCGAAATGCTGCGCTACTTAAAGCGTCTGGAGAATAAGGATCTGTCGCTTGCCCATGCAATGATCCCGCTCGGCTCCTGCACCATGAAGCTCAACGCCACCAGCGAAATGATCCCCGTCTCCTGGCCCTCGTTTGCGCACCTTCACCCCTTTGCACCTCGCGACCAGGTGGCTGGCTATCATCAAATGATCGACGAGCTCTCGGCCTTCCTGGTCGAAGTCACCGGTTACGATCACCTCTCGATGCAGCCTAACTCCGGCGCTCAGGGTGAATATGCAGGCCTTGTGGCAATTCGTCGTTACCAAGCGGCCCAAGGCGAAGGTCATCGCGATGTCTGCTTGATTCCAAGCTCTGCCCACGGCACCAACCCTGCCTCGGCAGCCATGGTGCAAATGAAGGTGGTGGTGGTCGAGTGCGATCAAAACGGCAATATCGACATAGCGGACTTACGCGCTAAAGCTGAACAGCATAGCGATAAGCTCTCCGCCATTATGCTGACCTACCCATCCACACACGGGGTGTTTGAAACCAGCGTACGCGAAGCGTGCAAGATCGTTCACGACAACGGTGGTCAGGTGTATATCGATGGCGCCAATATGAACGCCCAGGTAGGGTTAACCCGTCCTGGCGATTTTGGCGGCGATGTGTCTCACCTTAACCTGCACAAAACGTTCTGTATTCCCCACGGTGGCGGCGGCCCGGGCATGGGCCCTATCGGCGTGAAAGCCCACTTGGTGCCCTACGTTTCAAACCATGTGGTAACACCTATCAACGGCGTCAACACTGATAGCGGTGCAGTCTCCGCGGCTGCCTTCGGCAGTGCTTCCATTCTGCCCATTTCCTGGGCCTACATTAAGATGATGGGTGCCCGCGGGCTGCGGGAAGCTACCGAGCTTGCCATCCTAAACGCCAATTACATTGCCAAACGATTGGAAGCAGCATTCCCGATTCTATACCGCGGTCAGAACGGTACCGTTGCCCACGAATGCATAATCGATATTCGTCCGCTCAAAGCGACCTCTGGGATTAGCGAGGAGGATATCGCCAAGCGTTTGATGGATTACGGTTTTCACGCACCAACCATGTCGTTCCCAGTGCCGGGCACGCTGATGATCGAGCCGACTGAGTCTGAGTCGCTGTATGAAATCGACCGTTTCTGCGATGCGATGATTGCCATTCGTGACGAGATCGCCCGAGTGGAGAGCGGCGAATGGCCGTTGGATAATAATCCGCTGGTCAATGCGCCACATACCCAGGCGGATCTAATGGATAGCGACTGGCAGCGGCCTTATGACCGCCAGTTGGCCGCCTTCCCGACCGCGGCTGTTCAAGCCGCTAAATACTGGCCCGCCGTTAACCGCGTCGATAACGTTTTCGGTGACCGTCAGTTAATCTGCTCCTGCCCTAGCATCGACGAATATCGCAACTAGCGGCAAAGCTGGCAAGATGTGAAGCGATAGCGCTCTAAGTAACGAAAACGCCCTTGGTGCCTAATCAATTAGACGGCATCAAGGGCGTTTTTTCTTGCAGACGCTGAGCGTGAAAACCGTCTAACAGCTTCGCGTAGCGCTTAGGCAGCACCGAGTCGCGGCGGCGCAGCAAATAGAGCACTTCATTGACCGCATTGGGCAGGTTCAACGCTTTTACCTGGCGCTGCCAAGGCGAAGTTTCCAATACCAATCGCGATACCACGCTAAAGCCCAACCCCCTGGCCACTGCATCCAGCACCATGCTGACTTCATTGGTAAAGCCTTGATGGCGGAAATGGGTCATTGAGCGAAACTCGTCGGGGTAATTGGCTCGCAGCAGTGCATTGGCATGGTTAATGCCGTCGTAATAATTGAGAAAGCCGATGCCCATTAAATCTGATAACGTGCTGCCCGCAAAATCTGCAGGCACCACCAAGCAGAGCGGTTCTTCATGCCAAATGCTGCAGCTAAGCTCAGGGTGCCGCATTGCCTCGGTGACTATCCCGATGTCATAACGCCCTTCAAGCAGGTCATTGACGATTTCGTGGTTGAACGCAAAGCTATAGTTGACCGTTAAATTGGGGTGCATTTGCTGCTGCCCCAATATATACGGATAGAACATCAGGCCAACGCTACCCGGCGAGGCAATGCGGCAGTCGCCGCTATCCAAAGAGTCATCGTCTAGCCCGTGACGGAACTGTTCATGCTCAGCAAATAACTTTAAAGCGTAATCGTAAGCACGCCGCCCCGATTCGGTTAATGTAAAGCTACGCCCCTTGCGCTCTAGCAGCTCTTTATTTAAATAGTCTTCTAACTTGCGTACATGCTGGCTTACGCCCGGCTGGGTCATTTCTAAACGTTGCGCCGTACGGGTAAAACTGCCTGTTTCAACAAGCGTAATAAAGGTACGAAAATAGTGGGCATTGAACATAGTGAAGCGCCATGGTCTTTGATAACGGTCTTTAGCAGCTCTCTTTGAGAACCCGCTTTAGGCAACAGTTTAGTAACTAACAAAAAACGCTATTGCCGCCGCCCTATAAAATAGACCTCATAATAGCACACCCCGGCGAGCCAGCCGCTGCGCTGTACCCACCGCTTGGGCGTGGTAATATGCCAAGAGACATCAAACGATTAGGGACAGCCCCGCTAATGACCGAAAACGTTCAACCTCGCGCCACTCTTTCCAGCATCATTTCCCCCGAGGGGAGCCTCGAAGTACTCTCTCAGCATGAAGTTAATCGACTGCATAAAACTTCTCAAAGCGGTCTGCACGACCTTCTTCGGCGCTGTGCGTTGGCAGTACTCAATTGCGGTAATCCCAGCGACGATAGCCTGGCGATTTTAGAAGCCTATAAAGATTTCGATATTGAAGTGCTGCAGCAAGACCGCGGCATTCGCTTAAAGCTCACTAACGCCCCCGCCGAAGCCTTTGTAGATGGCCGCATGATTCGCGGTATCCGCGAGCATCTATCCTCGATCATTCGCGACATCGTTTACGTCTACAATGAGATTCAGCACCACAATCGTTTTGACCTGAGTACGGGAGAAGGCACCACCAATGCGGTCTTCCATATTCTGCGCAAAGCGGGCACGCTCAAACCCGGCCGCGACCCTAGCCTGGTGGTGTGCTGGGGCGGTCACTCTATCTCCCGGGAAGAGTACGAATATACCAAAGATGTGGGCTATCACTTGGGTCTGCGCGATTTAGATATTTGTACCGGCTGTGGCCCTGGCGCAATGAAAGGCCCCATGAAAGGCGCGAACGTTGCCCATGCCAAGCAGCGGCGTAAAGAAGGCCGCTATTTGGGTGTTTCAGAGCCCGGCATTATCGCTGCCGAAGCGCCTAACCCCATCGTCAATGAACTGGTTGTCATGCCAGACATTGAAAAACGCTTGGAAGCCTTTGTGCGCCTGGGCCATGGCATTATTGTGTTTCCTGGCGGGGTGGGCACCGCAGAAGAGATTCTCTATCTGCTGGGCATTCTGCTGCACCCCAGCAACCAGGATATTCCTTTTCCGTTAATTTTCACTGGCCCTGCTGATTCTGCGGCCTACTTTCAGAAAATTGATGAATTTCTGGTCTATACCCTCGGTGAGGATATCCGCCGTTACTACACCATCATTACCGGCGATCCGGTCTCGGTTGCACGCACCATGCGCCACGGCATCGATGAGATCGCTGAATTCCGACGCACCCATCAGGATGCTTTCTACTACAACTGGCGATTGACCATTGCGCGCGACTTCCAGGCAACCTTTGAACCGACACACGACGCCATGCGTGGCTTAGCGCTCCACCGCCAGCAGCCTACCCATGAGCTCGCTGCTAATCTGCGCCGCGCTTTCTCGGGGATCGTCGCAGGCAACGTCAAAGAGGCTGGCATTCGAGCCATTGAAGCTCATGGCCCCTTTGTACTGACCGCAGAGCCCGAACTAATGCAACGCCTTGACGAGCTACTCACCTCGTTTGTAGCCCAAGGGCGCATGAAACTCGATGGCCAGCACTATGTGCCCTGCTATGTGCTGAAATAACAGCGTTTAGGCTCTGCCTGAAAACTGGCTGCGCTCGACCATACGGCGTTAAAAATCGGCTCAAAGTACTCATTTACACAACGTAAACTCCGTCTTTTCGCCGATTTTTGCCTTGTCTGGCCTTCGCTCGCCGACTTTTCAGACAAAACCTAATCCTGAAGAAAATCAATACGCACAGCTGCCGGTTGCGTGGCGGCTGTGCGCTAAAAAGGGCCGGTAACCTTATGCTGTTAATTGCGTTTATAGCGCTACTCGTTGCAGGTATCGTCAAAGGTGCCATCGGTTCAGGTGTCCCGGTTATTGTCGTACCCATTCTCACCATGCTGTACGACGTTCAACTCGCTATCGCTCTATTAGTCGCGCCTAACCTATTTAGTAATGCTTTACAGGTATGGCAATATCGACGCCACCTACTACCCTTGCGCTTCTTGGCAGCTTTCTCCATTGCTGGCGGGCTAGGCATCGTTCTGGGCACTTGGGGATTAGTCGTTTTATCTCCCGAAATACTGTCACTGGGTGTCGCGGGTGTGATCGTGCTTTACCTGATCATCAAAGTGATGAAACGTCGTATCGCCCTGCCTTTTAATATCGCTGCGCGACTAGTGATCCCTATTGGCCTACTCGCTGGCGTGCTTCAAGGCGCTGCAGGCATGTCGGCGCCAGCCTCGGTTACGTTTCTCAATGCGATGCAGTTGAAACGAAGCGTATTTATTGGCTCCATCTCAGTCTTCTTCGTCGCTATTACCAGTGTTCAAATACCGGCGCTTTTAAACGCGGGCATTTTAACTCTGGAACGCTTTTTGTTTAGTATTTTTGCCCTTGTGGTGATACTCGCCGCCATGCCCCTAGGCGCCCGCCTGGGCAATCGGCTGCCCCACCGCTGGTTTGATAATTTGGTTATGCTGCTGCTGGCAAGTATCGCCGGTAAAATTTTTATCGATACGCTGATGGCTGGCTAGCCCACGGAAAACCTTTTCTACGCTTTTTTTCTCACTTCAGCTAAGCAGTGTTGAGAACCAAGTCAGGTAAAAGCGGCCAGAATAGCTACACTGAGTGAGCATTACCTCACTATTGACCTTGAAAGGAACTCAACATGTCGATGATTAATCAGCTAAAAGATGTCAAAACCAAAGATTTCGCCAAGCACTGCTATGAAAGCAGCAGCGTCGATAAACTACGCGAGGCGTCGGCAGGCAGCGCCGATCAGTCAGAAATGGAGCATTGGGGGTTAACCGAAGGGCAGTGGGAAGAGGCAATTGTTGCCGCCCTCGCCGACCATGAAGCCAAAGAGTAAGTAACCCCGTTTGGCGAAAAGATAATTGGTAGAAATGTTTGCGCCCTATCGGATAACCGCTAGGGCGCTGTGGTTTTTGCATCGCTTACCTCACAAAGAGCTTAGTCCACACGAGACTCACTCCAAACGGGAGAAAGCAATGCCACCATACTCCTTCTGCAGTTGCTCAAGCCTGGCCAGTTCGTGTTCCGTTAGCTCAGGGGAGTCCCATAATGGCTGCTCATCAAGCCCTTTCAACCCTTGCAAGGTGACCGTCAGCTCTGCATCGCTGGGTATTTGAGCATTCCCCCATGGGCCAAAGCGGTTAGGCGCAAGGCTCCACTCAAGTGTTTCACCAGGCTCAATGCCACCAGGAACAACGTAGTAAAACGTTTCGTCTACCCAAGCTGCTGAGTGATCAGAGCTCGTCACCACGCCCCTCAACAGAAGCTCAGAAATGGCCTGATCCGTGTCATTGGTCACTGTAAGATCAATCACAGGTTCCGGAGCGCCATAAGGGCTTGAGCCAATGTAATAGCGAGCACTGTCAATGGTAAACCGCGCTAACTGCTGCTGATCACTGGTGGCTTTTGCACGCTTCTCTTCCAGCCGCTTTAAGGTGCGAATAGCCTGTTCGCGTTCGCGTGCCCGACGCTCGCGCAGAATTTGATCGGCACGCTGAATCACCTGATCCCCCGTTAACCCATGCATTTGCACATTGGCAGTTTCGGCAATCTCGGCGGCATTCATGCGGTGGGGGTTGAGAATATCGATACCACTAAACGACGTCGACGTGGCGATAATGATCAAGCCTTGATCAAACTCATCGCGTTTGTAGGTGGGCAAGGAGTTACGCACTTTCTCAACCGAGACAACCGACGCAGGCATGGAGCTAGTATCAATTTTGGGATCTGAGCAACCAGCTATCATGAGTACTGATAGTGATATTGCAGACAGCCTTAGCAGGCTCCACATACAATCACCTCAACGCAACCAAAAATAAAAAATTGTCGAGGAGCTTAACGGAAAGCGCTATTCACCACTAGCCCCTGTTAGCTTTGAACGCTGACCGAATCGTATTACCCGCCTGTTGCATTCATAAACCTCACTATTTGAACTTCACCATCCGTCGTGAAGTGATGACGCTCAGGTTTTTTCTTCATTGCCGCCACAATGCTCGATTTAAGCCGCTGGGTATCACCCGGATAACGTCGCATTACGGCGCGTAAATCTACCGAGTGCTCATTGCCCAAGCAAAGGAGTAGTCGCCCTTCAGCCGTCACCCGAACACGATTACAGGCAGCGCAGAAATTGTGGCTATGGGGAGAAATAAAGCCAATCCGCGACTGGCTGTCTACCATGCGGTAATAACGGGATGGCCCTAGGGTGGTTTCGGTGGTGGGTAAGAGTTGATAGTGGTTTTCTATGGTCTCGCGTACCGCATCGGTGGAAAGAAAGGTTTCACCACGGTTATGCTCGCTGATAGCGCCCAGCGGCATCTCCTCAATAAAGCTTATATCGACTTGTTCATCCCGGGCAAAGTTTACCAAGTCGATAATTTCGTCGTCATTGCGCCCCTTGAGCAGTACGGCGTTGAGCTTAATCGACTGAAAGCCAGCGCGGCGCGCTGCACGGATACCCGCGATCACCTGATCAAGATCCCCCGTCCGGGTTAATGCTTTAAAGCGTTCGGGCTTGAGCGAGTCGAGGCTAATATTGAGCCGATGTAGCCCGCCTTGCCGCAAAGCATTGGCATGCTTGACCAACCCTGAGCCGTTGGTGGTCATCGCCAGCTCGCGCAGGCCTTCCAATGCACCGAGTTTTTGCACTAGCGTGAGTACGCCCTGGCGTACCAGCGGCTCACCGCCAGTTAGACGGATTTTCTCCACGCCCAGCTCGACAAATGCCTGTGAAAGCGCGGCTATCTCCTCAAGGGTAAGCAGTTGGGCGCGTGGCAGAAAGGTCATTTCCTCAGCCATGCAGTACACACAGCGAAAATCACAACGATCAGTTACCGATATACGCAGGTAACGCACCGTACGGCCATACCCATCGACTAGCGCACTCATTCCATGGGTTCCTCTTGGGTATTGGCATTAACGGGCAGCCGTGCAATAAGTTCTTTTACTTCTGCGGTGACGTCGATGATTGTTTGCTCATCATAAAACTGGCCCCGCCGCTTGCGCAGGCCGTTTTCATATAGCTTTACGTGCTCTGTGGGTATCACATCCGCTTTGGCGAGACAGTGGCTGGCGCAGTGCATCTGGCACCCGTCAATGGCTACAATAGGGCGCCCGGAGCGGGCAATGCGCACCAGACCGGGCACACCACCGCCCACACCAGCAATGCAGGACATTTCTGCCTCTCCTGCATGGTCAAGACGCAGGGCAACGCTATTGGCAAGTTGCGCCACATCAGAGCAGCCGGAGCAGGCATAAATCAGTGTGCGGGGTTTGTGTTGTGAAGACATACCCTCTCCTATGAAAAAAAACGAGGTCAGTGGCCACGATAGGAAAAGCTGTTCAAGCGGCGAACTGATTGATGGGGTAATAGTGATAGGTGGCCCCTTCAGTTACCTCCGTGGCGGGGTTAATCATTAAATAACCATGGGCCTGGCTAGCCGCGCTGAGCATATGTGAGCCCTGCCCGCCCGCTAGCTGCGCCACGGGAGCCCCCTGTGACCAATTCATCACCACCCGTAGTAGCTCGCAGCGCCCCTGGGGGCCACGCTGAGAAAAGCCCGCTTTTACCGGATAACGCTGTAGAGCCGCTACGGCTCTACCTTGCATGGCATGGATAAACGGCAGCGCCAGCAGCTGCCAGCCCACCAGGGAGGCCACAGGATTACCCGGCAGCGCCATTAACGGTGTGGAAGAGGCAGGCTCCGCGCCCAGATAACCGAACGCAAAGGGCTTCCCTGGCTTCATGGCGACACCATGAAAATGTAAGCCACCGCGCTGCTCGATCACTGGGCGTACATGATCCTCCTCGCCTACCGAAACGCCTCCGGTGCACATCACCACATCCGCAACGGTTTGTGCGTGCTCAAAGGCCTGATGCAATGACTGCGGTGAATCAGCGATGATGCCCAAATCCAGCACGTCGCACTGAGCTTGCGCTAGCAGTGCGTTAAGCATGGCGCGGTTGCTGTCGTATACCTGTCCCGGTGATCGCACTGTACCTGGGGCAATCAGCTCATCGCCGGTGGAAAGCAGCGCCACCCTCAGACGCCGTTTGACAGTCACGGCATTGATTCCATGGCTTGCCAGCAGCGCAATCGACGCGGCATCAAGAAGCTTACCCGCAGCGAGCAGCGGGGTGCCTATGCGAGTCTCCTCGCCTTGGCGACGAATGTTAGCGCCTAGCACCAAGCTACCCTCGAGGTGTATATGCCCGCGCGGATCAAGAGTCACCCGCTCTTGAGGCACCACAATATTTGCCCCCATGGGCACCGGCGCGCCGGTAAAAATACGCGCGCAGCCTCCTTCCGGTAGCAGCATGACGCCTGCGCCAGCTGGTACGCGTTGGAGAATGGGTAAGCCTGCGCCGCGAGGTGCCGCTTGGTAATCAGCCAGACACAGCGCGTAACCATCCATAGCGCTATTGTCCACGCCCGGCATATCGAGAGGAGCGACCAGCGTTTCTGCCAGCACTCGCCCTGTCGATTGTTCTAGGGTGATGGTTTCTACTGCATTAATGGGCGTGGCTGCGTCGATAAGCCGTTGGCGCGCATCAAACAGATCTAACAAGCCGGGCGTGACTATTTCTGCGCAGTGACAGTTCATAAGCGCTCCACCTCATTGGAAGAAGTCGCTGTGTGACGTCCACTACACGGGGTCGCTGAAGGCAGCACCATGGCGGCGAAGTTGCAGGGCCGAGTGCGGGAGTCCAGCTGCAAAGCAATAATCCTGTCCCACGCCAAGGCACACGCTTTGGGCGAACCGGGCATCGCAAATATCATCGTTCGGTTGGCCACCCCCGCTACGGCGCGAGACTGGATCGTCGCTGTGCCGATTGTTTTCAGGGAGTAGTGGCGGAACAGCTCGCCATACCCCTCAATCGCTTTGTCGAACAGCGGTATCAACGCCTCGGGAGTGGTATCCCGGGAGGTAAAGCCAGTGCCGCCATTAACCAGAATCGCGTGGACATCCGTTCGGGCAATCCACTCCGAGACCACGGCACGAACCTGGTAGATATCATCAGAAACGATGCGCCTCTCGACCAGGATATGGCCGCTTTCGCTCAGATGTTCAACCAGCAGGTCACCGCTACCATCCTCGTCGAAACCACGGGTATCGGAAACCGTTAGCACCGCGATGCCGAGCGGAGTGAAAAGAGCATCTACAGGAACATGGGACATCAAGCCTCTCCTATTAGCTTTGCTATTGCTTCAAGCTATTGCATCAAGCTGCCGCCAGCATCGTCATCCAGAACAATCCCTTCGACGCCTATTTCGCTCTCTAACGCCAGCAAATAGTGACGCAGCGCACGTCGAGTTGCCTGTTCCCGTAGGCTATGGCGCACCCGGTCAATCACTTGATCGAAAGGTAACGCCCTACCGTCTCGCCGCTCGTCAATACTCACCACATGCCAGCCATAGCGAGACGCCAAGGGGCGCTCGTGTAGACCTTCGGGTAAGTGCTGCAAAGCGCGATCCAACTCCGGAACAGTCTGCCCTGACACCAGCCAGCCCAAATCACCATCCAGCTCTTTTGAAGGGCACGCGGAGTGGTGTTGAGCAAATTCGGCAAACCGTTCGGGTATCTGCTTAAGCTGTTCGAGTAGCTTTTCACCAAGCTGGTAAGCGTCGTCGCGACCCTGGGAGTCATCGGGTGCGGCCGCGAGCAGGATATGCCGAACGCGTAACTGCACTGGTTCGCTGAAGCGCTCGCGGTGGGTGTCAAAAAAGCGCTGGCAATCTGTTTCCCCCGGTTCCGGCACCTCAAGCTCCTGTTCGAGCAAGGCAGCAATCGCCGCATCTTCCTGTGCTTCGTTAGTTTCCTGCCTCGACAGTAGGCCCAGGACGTTGGCTCGCTGGCGCAGCAGTTCCCTGACCACCAGGGCGCGGGCCGCCTGAAGCTGGGCCTCCCCCGACGTTTCGGCGGGGTGGTACTGCATCTCCAACGCAATCGTTGCTTCATCGATAGGGGTGTCACCGACACGTACCGGAGGCGCAGCGACGCCCCCAGGTAGCTGTTCGATATCAATCATCTGCATGTTATTTCTCCTCTAGGCCTGGCCGAGCACAAGCCAGTTTTTAGCCACGACGGCGGACAAGCTGATAGCGCCGGGTTACATAGCCGAACGGCGCGCTCCACACATGCACCAGCCGCGAAAACGGGAACAGCAGGATGATGGTTAAGCCGATAAAGATATGCAGTTTGTAGATCCATGACACTTCCTGCATGTAGTCCGCCGCACCGCCGCTGAAGAAGACAATCGACTGCGCCCAGCTGGAGAGTGTCAGCATCATCTCGCCGTCCATATGGCCCAACGAGAAGATGATGGTCACCATACCCAGGCACGCCTGTAAGACGATCAAGCCCAGGATCAAGGTATCCATCATGCTCGACGACGCCTTTACGCGTGGGTTGGCCAGGCGACGATAGAGCAACATGGCGCCGCCCACCACGCACATGGCACCGGCAATACCGCCCACCACGATAGCCACTAGCTGTTTAGTACCGGCGTGCAGGAACGGTTCATAGACCCAGTGCGGTGTGAGCATGCCCACCAGATGGCCGAAGAAAATCACGATAATACCGATATGAAACAGGTTGCTGCCCAGGCGCATATTCTTTGAAGAGAGCATCTGGCTAGAACCGGTCTTCCAGGTGTACTGACCATGATCAAAACGGAGCAGGCTGCCAAGCAGAAACACCGTGCCCGCGAGATAGGGGTAGTAACCGTAGATCAGATGGGTTAAGTAATGCGCAATCGCGTCATACATGGTGATTCTCCTATTAACGATCGGCGGAAGGAGCGGAAGAGGCATTTAAAGACGGAGCAGGCATAATGCGTACCGGCTGGCTCTGAACGGTGTGTTTGCGCTCGGCCAAGCGGCGGCCTTCGGCAGACTGCAGCGCGCAGTCTTCGTCAGAGGTTGCCGAGAAACGCACCGCTTCTTCTTCCCATACGGCGTCCAAGGCTTCGGGGGTGTTATCAGGCGCTTCTTTTTTGACCTGGGGCCGATGCTCTTCGACATCGCCCTCGGCCCCAATTAACGCCAAGAGTGATAGCGGCACCAGGGCGTGATCCGCTCCGCGCTCCTCCAGCCGCGCGGTGAGCAGCGCCAGGATATGACGTATTTCGCCCAACCAACGGCCGATCTCGGCGTCGTCGCACATCGAAAGGTATTCAAGAAATACCGGTATATGGTCCGGCAGCTCCCGGGCATCCAGTTCGAAACCGGCCGCGCTATATTCGGCCATAAGATCGACCATGGCCTGACCACGATCGCGGGATTCACCGTGAACGTGCTCGAATAGCAGCAGCGACGTAGCCCGCCCCTTATCGAACATGGCGACGTACTCGGCCTGCAGCTCAAGCAGGTCGCCCTCTTGGAGACGCTGACACCACTCCATTAGCGACGATTTGAGAGCCGCCCCCAGGCGGCGTTCGGCATTGAGAATTTCGATGAGCTCACCGCTGGCATCCTGCAGTTCCTGGGTCGGGTAATCGAGCAGGCGGGCCAGTACGCGTAGGCTACGCATACCCTGTAGCGGTTCGAACGACGGCTCTACCGGGGTCGGCGATTGGGTAGCGGCTTCAGTCATGACGAGACTCCTCAAGTTGTGGCTGTGGGTCGAAGACCTCTACCGGTTTTACCAAAACGCTGGTCTGCTTACGGCCGTTAAATAGGTTGGGCTGGCTCTCACCGTGGCAACCATCACCAAAGGTAAAGCCACATCCACCCCGCTCGGGGAAGGCTTCGGTTGCCATCTCACGATGGCTGGTGGGGATCACGAAACGATCCTCGTAGTTGGCAATGGCCAGGTAGCGGTACATTTCTTCCACCTGGGCTACGCTCAGACCTACGGCGTCGAGCACCTCGGCATTAGGGGCGCCATCCACGTGCTTGCCGCGCATGTAGATACGCATCGCCATCAAGCGCTTGAGTGCCAATACCACGGGCTCCTCTTCACCGGCTGTCAACAGGTTAGCCAGGTACTTCACCGGGATACGCAGTGATTCGATCTTGGGCAGGATGCCATCGAACTCTACATGCCCCGCCTCAGCGGCGGACTGAATCGGCGACAGCGGCGGCACGTACCACACCATCGGCAGCGTGCGGTATTCCGGGTGCAGCGGCAGCGCCAATCCCCAGTCGATAGCCATCTTGTAAACCGGTGAGGCCTGGGCGGCTTTGATGACGTTATCCTGGATGCCATCCCGCTTGGCCTGGGCAATCACTTCCGGATCGTTGGGATCTAGGAAAATCTCGCACTGGCGGTGGTAGAGATCACGCTCGTCAGGGGAGCTTGCCACTTCCTCGATCCGATCAGCGTCATACAGCAGCACGCCGAGATAGCGAATGCGGCCCACACAGGTCTCGGAGCAGATGGTCGGCTGACCGGCCTCGATACGCGGGTAGCAGAAAATACACTTCTCGGACTTACCGCTTTTCCAGTTGTAGTAGATCTTCTTGTAGGGGCAGCCGGAGATACACATACGCCAGCCACGGCACTTGTCCTGGTCGATTAGAACGATGCCGTCCTCTTCCCGCTTGTAGATCGCACCACTTGGGCAAGCCGCTACACAGGTTGGGTTCAAGCAGTGCTCGCACAGACGCGGCAGATACATCATGAAGGTGTTTTCGAACTGGCCGTAAATATCTGCCTGCACCTTGTCGAAGTTGGCGTCTTTGCGCCGCTTGGCGAACTCGGTGCCAAGAATCTCTTCCCAGTTCGGGCCCCATTCGATCTTTTTCATACGCTGACCGGAAATCAGCGAGCGCGGACGCGCCACCGGCTGGTGCTCGCCGATCTTGGCGGTATGCAGGTGTTGGTAGTCGAAAGTGAACGGCTCATAGTAGTCATCCATCTCGGGCAAGTCGGGGTTGGCGAAAATGTTCGCCAGCACCCGCCATTTGCCACCAATACGCGGTTCAATCCGACCGTCGTTACGGCGCATCCAGCCGCCCTTCCACTTGGCCTGGTTCTCCCACTCTTTGGGATAGCCGATACCGGGCTTGGTCTCGACATTGTTGAACCAGGCGTACTCCATACCTTCGCGACTGGTCCAGACATTTTTGCAGGTCACCGAACAGGTGTGGCAACCAATACACTTATCAAGATTGAGAACCATGCCTACCTGGGAACGAATTTTCATTTCACGGCCTCCTGAGCACTGTTCTTCTGAACACTGTCATTGCCTTCACCATCCAGCCAGTCAACGTGTTTCATCTTGCGCACTAACACGAACTCATCGCGATTTGAGCCGACGGTGCCGTAATAATTAAAACTGTAAGAGAGCTGCGCGTAGCCGCCGATCATATGGGTTGGCTTGGGGCAGACACGGGTGACCGAGTTGTGAATACCGCCCCGCGTGCCGGTGACCTCAGAGCCAGGGACGTTCACGTTGCGCTCCTGGGCGTGGTACATCATCACCATGCCCGCTTTGACCCGCTGGCTGACCACTGCCCGCGCGGCAATCGAGCCGTTGGCGTTGTAGACCTCGATCCAGTCGTTGTCCTCGATATCGATCTCAGCCGCGTCCGCCTCGGAGAGCCACACCACCGGGCCGCCTCGGTTAAGCGTCAACATCAGCAGGTTGTCCGAGTAAGTAGAGTGGATGCCCCACTTCTGGTGCGGCGTGAGAAAGTTCAGCGCCTTGCTCTTAAAGCCGTTGTCGGCGGGAAGCTGGAAGCCTTTGGCCGCCTTGGTATCGATGGGCGGACGATAGACCAGCAGGCTTTCGCCGAAAGCGCGCATCCAGGCGTGATCCTGATAGAACTGCTGACGGCCACTCACGGTGCGCCAGGGAATCAGCTCGTGAACGTTGGTGTAACCGGCGTTATAGGAGACATGCTCATCCTCGAGGCCGGACCAGGTCGGGCTGGAGATAATCTTGCGCGGCTGGGCGACGACATCGCGAAAGCGAATTTTCTCATCAAACTTAGGCCTCGCAAGGTGAGTATGATCACGCCCGGTAATTTTGGAGAGTGCATCCCACGCTTTAACTGCCACGGCGCCGTTGGTTTCCGGTGCCAGGGTCAGAATCATCTCGGCAGCATCGATAGCGCTGTCGATCAACGGACGCCCTTTATGCGGGCCATCCAGTTTGCGATGGTTGAGTTTGCCCAGCAGCTCGACTTCAGCATCGGTATTCCAAGCGATACCCTTGCCGCCGTTACCAATGCTTTCCAGCAGCGGCCCAACAGAAGTGAAGCGCTCATAGGTTTCGGGATAGTTGCGCTTGACCTCAATCAGCGATGGCATGGTCTTGCCGGGAATCGGCGCGCATTCGCCCTTCTTCCAATCCATCACCGCCGGCTGGGCCAACTCTCCTGGCGAGTCGTGCTGCATCGGCAGCGTGACCAGGTCGGTCTCTTCTCCCAGGTGGCCTACACACACCTTGGAAAACGCTTTGGCAATACCCTTGTAAATATCCCAGTCGCTGCGCGATTCCCAGGCCGGGTCGGTGGCGGCAGTCAAGGGGTGAATAAAGGGGTGCATATCAGAAGTGTTAAGGTCGTCCTTCTCATACCAGGTCGCCGTCGGCAGCACGATATCCGAGTAGAGGCAGGTGGTGGACATGCGGAAATCCAGCGTCACCAGCAGGTCGAGCTTGCCTTCCGGCGCCTCGTCACGCCATACCACTTCTTCGGGCTTCTGGCCGCCGAAGTCGCCCAGATCTTTACCCTGAATACCGTGGCGAGTACCCAGCAGGTACTTGAGCATGTACTCATGGCCCTTACCGGAACTACCCAGCAGGTTGGAGCGCCAGATGAACATATTACGCGGGAAGTTCTCTGGTGCATCCGGGTCTTCCGCGGCAAAGCGCAGTTCACCGCTCTTGAGCTGCTGAACGGCATAGTCGGCAGTGGACATACCCGCGGCTTCGGCTTTTTTCGCTAGGCGTAGCGGGTTAGTGTCCAGTTGAGGTGCTGACGGCAGCCAGCCCATGCGCTCAGCACGCACGTTAAAGTCAATCAGGCTACCGGGGTAATCCTCGGCCTTGGCCAACGGCGAAAGAATTTCTTTAATCTCGAGCTTCTCGTAGCGCCACTGGGAGGAGTGACTATAGAAGAAGGAAGTAGAGTTCATATGGCGCGGCGGGCGCTGCCAGTCGAGGCCAAAGGCCAAAGGCGTCCAGCCAGTCTGCGGACGCAGTTTTTCCTGACCAACGTAGTGGGCCCAGCCGCCACCGCTCTGACCGATACAACCACACATGACCAGCATGTTAATCAGGCCGCGGTAGTTCATATCCATGTGGTACCAGTGGTTCATACCGGCACCAACGATGATCATGCTACGGCCGTTGGTTTTATGGGCGTTGTCGGCAAATTCACGGGCAATGCGGGTGCACTGCTCTGCAGGGACGCCGGTGATTTTCTCCTGCCACGCGGGGGTATAGGGGCGAATCTGATCAAACGAGGTCGCGCCATCATCTTCGCCGTCGCCGACAAAGCCACGGTCGATACCGTAGTTGGCACACATCAGATCAAAAACGGTGACCGCCAGCATTTCGCTGCCATCGGCTCTCTTTAACCGCTTGGCGGGCAAATTGTGGAACAGCAGGTCGTCAGCAGCGCCGACACCGGCCCCTTTGACGTGTTCAAAGTGTTCGTGCTCAATGCCACCGAAATAAGGAAACGCCACGCGAGCGACGCTATCGTGGTGATTGGCCAAACTCAGTAACGGCTTGATCTCGGTGCCTGCGGCGTCCAGCGATTCCAGGTTCCACTTGCCCACTTCGTCGCCGGTTTCGCCCCAGCGGAAACCGATGGAACCGCGTGGTACCACCAGTTGGTCACGGGTTTCGTCCCAGGCAACGGTTTTCCACTCGGGATTGTTTTCCTGGCCCAGGGCAGCATCAAAATCACTGGCACGCAGTTGGCGGCCCGGTGCGAAGCTGCCATCTTCACGCACTTCCAGTTCCACCAGGAACGGCATGTCGGTATAGCGCCGCACATAGTCAGTGAAGTAAGCACTCGGGTTATCGAGGTGGAACTCTTTGAGGATGACATGGCCCATGGCCATCGCCAGGGCGGCATCGGTGCCCTGTTTGGCGGACAGCCATTCGTCGGTGAGTTTGGAAACCTCGGCATAATCTGGGGTGATCGAAACCGTCTTGGTGCCCTTGTAACGTACTTCGGTAAAGAAGTGGGCATCCGGGGTACGCGTCTGGGGCACGTTGGAGCCCCAAGCGATAATGTAGCCGGAGTTGTACCAGTCAGCGGACTCGGGAACGTCGGTCTGCTCGCCCCAGGTCATCGGTGACGCCGGCGGCAAATCGCAGTACCAGTCGTAGAAGCTCATGCAGACGCCACCAATCAGCGAGAGGTAGCGACTACCTGCGGCGTAACTGACCATGGACATGGCAGGAATCGGCGAGAAGCCGAGAATACGGTCGGGGCCGTACTGCTTGGCGGTGTAAACGTTAGAAGCAGCGACCAGCTCGTTGAGCTCGTCCCAGTTACCGCGAACGAAGCCGCCCATGCCGCGAGCACGTTTGTACTGTTTGGTCTTGGCGGGGTCTTCGACAATAGACGCCCAGGCGTCGACCGGATCTGGGTTAGCCTTGAGCGCTTCGCGCCATAGCGCCAGCAACGGCTTGCGAATCAACGGGTACTTGAGGCGGTTGGCGCTGTACAGATACCAGGAGTAGCTGGCGCCGCGGGGGCAGCCACGCGGCTCATGGTTAGGCAGGTCGGGACGGGTACGGGGGTAGTCAGTCTGCTGGGTTTCCCAGGTAACTAAACCGTTCTTAACGTAGATCTTCCAGCTACAGGAGCCGGTGCAGTTCACCCCGTGGGTACTGCGTACTACTTTGTCGTGCTGCCAGCGGGCACGATAACTATCTTCCCACTGGCGGGATTCGCTGCGTAGCTCACCGTGTTCGTTGGCAAAAGGCTCGCGGGACTTGCGGAAGAAATTCAGCCGATCTATGAAGTGACTCATGGTCGATCTCCAGGCTCCTCGGAAATTTGCATACCCGACAGTGCGGGTTCCATGGAGTGGATTCTGCGTGATCGACAAGCGAATTACTGCGTGATTACCTCCATATACACCCTGTCTACCCCCAAGGTGATAGAGCGGCCAACGTAAAGGAATAGACAGTTGGCACTGTTGAAATTACACCGTGCGCGAATAACGGTTTTCCGTTGGTTTCAGGTAGGCGTCGAACGCCATGGCCAGGTTGCGGATCATCAACCTCCCTGAAGGCAGCACCTCGATGTCATGGTCGCGCAAAGCAATTAACCCGTCGTCCGCCATCTCTTCGAGGCTCGCCAAGGCACTCGCGAAGTAGCTGCGAAAATCGATATTGTGCCGGGCCTCGATAGCGGCAAATTCAAGGCGGCCGTGACACATCAGAGTATTAATGACATCGCGGCGCAGGCGGTCGTCATCGCTAAGGCGATAGCCACGGAAAACCGGTAAACGCCCTTCATCCAAGCGATGCTGATACTGGGCAGTTTCCTTGACGTTTTGGCTATAGGTATCGCCCACCTTGCCAATCGAGGTAATGCCCAGCCCAATCATGTCGCAGTCGGCGTGGGTAGAGTAGCCCTGAAAATTGCGCTGCAGAGTGCCATTTTCACGGGCCAAGCTCAGCTCGTCATTCGGAAGGGCGAAGTGATCCATGCCGATGTAGACATACCCTGCGGCCGTCAGGCGGTTAATCGTAAGCTCCAGCAGCTCCAGCTTGCGCTCGGGTGGCGGCATGTCTTCGGGGCGAATTAGCCGCTGAGCTTTAAACAGTTCGGGCAGATGGGCGTAGCTATAAGCGGCAATGCGATCCGGTTGCAGGTCAATAATCTTGGTTAGCGTCGTATCGAAACTCGCCACTGTCTGCAGCGGTAAACCGTAGATCAGGTCAACGCTGACCGATTCAAACCCCGCCTCGCGGGCAGCCTTGACCAGGGATACCACCTGCTCTTCGCTCTGGACGCGATTGACCGCTTGCTGCACGTCGTGATCGAAATCCTGCACACCGAAGCTCAACCGATTGAAGCCCAGCGCGTAGAGCTCGTACACCTGTTCGGGTGTCACGGTGCGAGGGTCTACCTCCAGCGAGAATTCACGCTCTTCAGGTGCGGCGAAGTGAAAGGCTTCGTCCAGCGCCGCCATCAGTTCGCTTAGCTGGGCGTTGCTTAAATAGGTTGGGGTGCCGCCGCCCAGGTGCAGTTGGGTCATTTGGCGGGTGGTATCGAACAGCGCTCCCTGAGCACGTATCTCCTGTTTTAACCACTGGAGGTATTCGGCGGCTCGCTCGGTATTATGAGTAATGATTTTGTTGCAGGCGCAGTAGTAGCACAGGCTTTTGCAGAACGGGATATGCACATAGACCGAAAGCGGCTTGGGTACTGCGACCCGATTACTGCGCTCGGCGGCGCTACGGTAATCATCCTCGGCAAACGCGGCATGAAACTGGGGCGCAGTGGGATAAGAAGTGTACCGCGGGCCTGGGCGGTCATATTTCTCTACCAGGGGGCGATTGAAGAGCAGTTCATCTTGCATGATCGAAGTAGGTCTCTGAAAAGGGGCTCTAAAAGAGGTCTCTGAAATGGAACTCTGGAAGTGGGTGCAGCAAGCATTGGTTAATATTCATACAATATACGTTTTAAAAACTGCCTGCATCCAGCTTGCCTACTCTGCAGCGTTATCCTCTTTTGAAAGCCACCCCGATATGACCTGTGTCAAAAGCCGACAAAAAATAGGCGACTAAAATGCTCGGACTTTTCCCGCAAGGAGTCTCGCTATGGAGCTTGTATGTCCCGCTGGCAACCTGCCCGCTCTAAAGCGCGCTGTAGATGAAGGTGCCGACGCTGTCTATTTCGGTTTCCAGAACATCACCAACGCACGGCAATTCGCCGGGCTAAACTTTACCGACAAACGTGCCCGCGAGGGGGTCGATTACGCCCACCGACATGGCAAACGCGTTTTTTGCGCCATTAATACCTATCCCCAGCCCGATGGCTGGGAACACTGGACTCGGGCCGTGGATCAGGCCGCCGAACTGGGCGTGGATGCGCTGATTCTCGCCGATATGGGACTGCTCGACTACGCTACTCGCCATCACCCCGAAATCTCGCGGCACCTCTCAGTGCAGGGTTCGGCGACCAGCCATGAAGCGCTACGCTTTTACCACCAGCATTTCGGCATTAAGCGCGCCGTACTGCCAAGGGTGCTGTCAATCACTCAAGTACGCGACCTGGCCAAGCAAACACCGGTAGAACTGGAGGTGTTCGCTTTCGGCAGCCTGTGCATCATGGCCGAAGGACGCTGCTATCTCTCCTCCTACCTGACCGGCGAATCGCCCAATACCCGGGGCGTCTGCTCGCCAGCGGCTCATGTCCGCTGGGAAGAAACGCCAGAGGGCTTAGAGTCTCGCCTTAACAATGTTCTTATCGACCGCTACGCCGAAGGCGAGCGCGCGGGCTACCCCACCCTATGCAAGGGTCGCTTCGAGGTGGCGGGCGAGACCTATCACGCCATTGAGGAACCCACCAGCCTCAATACCCTGGAGCTATTGCCGGAGCTACGCGACCTGGGTATTAGCGCCGTCAAAATTGAAGGTCGTCAGCGCAGCCCCGCCTATGTCTCTAAAGTGGCCGGGATCTGGCGCCAGGCGCTCAACCGCCTAGAGGCTCAGCCTGAGCGCTTTGATCCAGAACCCGCCTGGATGGCAGGCCTTGCCGAGCTTTCCGAAGGTGCCATCACTACCCTAGGCGCCTACGAACGCCGCTGGAAATAGGAGCCTACTATGCCGAACACTACACCTCCCCTATCACCGACCTTATCAACCGGCCCTCTTCAACTCTCCCTCGGGCCGGTGCTTTTTTACTGGACTCGGCAACGCTACGCCGACTTCTACCGCGAGGCGGCCGACTGGCCGGTAGAGATTATAACCCTGGGCGAAACCGTCTGCTCGCGGCGCCGCGATATGAAACTGGACGACTGGCTAGGCATTGGGCGCGAGCTCAGCCAGGCGGGCAAGCAGGTAGTACTCGCCAGCCAGACCTTGGTCGAGTCCGAAGCCGACCTGCGTGACTTGCGCAAGCTGTGTGACAACGGTGATTTTATCGTCGAGGCCAATGACCAAAGCGCCCTGCAACGACTCTCCAGTGCCGGACTGCCGTTCATCGCCGGTGCTGCGCTCAACCTCTACAACCCGGCGACACTGGGCGTTATGGCCCGTGCCGGCATGCGGCGTTGGCAAGCGCCGGTGGAAATGTCACAGCAAGACTTAGCCAAACTTATTAACGATTGCCACCAGGCAGGCGTTCCCCACCCATGCGAAGTATTCGCCTACGGGCATCTCCCCTTGGCCTGGTCGTCACGCTGTTTTACCGCCCGGCGTCACCAAACACCCAAAGACCGCTGCAAGTTCGTCTGCCAAAAGTACCCCGAAGGCTTGGTGCTACGTTCACAAGAGTCCCGGGATGTTTTTACCCTGAACGGTATTCAAACCCTTTCCAGCGCCTGCCAGGATCTGCGCCATGAACTTATGGTCATGGCGGATATGGGGGTATCAGTGGCACGTCTCAGCCCACGGGCGGAAGGCATGGCCGAGGTGGTCAAGGCTTTCGATCAGTCCCGCCACGGCAGGTTAGCTACGCCCGATCCTTTGACACTGGTGGATGCTGAAATCTGCGACGGTTACTGGTATGGCCGACCGGGTATGGATAACACCCGCACGATGACCGGCTAAAACAATAGCCTAGGCGCCACCACGCCTTACTATTTTTCCCCACCATTTTTGACCTGGGTCATTTATTGCAAAATCCTGAACGCTTACCCTTTAACACCATATATAGTATTTATTTTTATTAAATCTAGCATATATAGGTGAATTGGGTGAAAAGCTCCACAAGCGTTCAGGTAGCAAAGCATCATATTGACGTCGCCTCGACGGTCAATGAGTACCTCCAACGCGCCGACTGGCGTGTTCACGCCAATGCCAACCAGGGCTATTCATTGGGCGGTTTAATCCTCAACGTCTCGGGCAAGTTGATAGCCAACTACTGGCTCGATGAGATTTACCCCCACACCGTGGGGGAAGCTCATAGGGAAGGTGATTTGCATATTCACGACCTGGATATGCTGTGCGGCTATTGCGCCGGCTGGTCGCTGCGTACTTTGCTGCTAGAGGGATTTAATGGGGTACCGGGACGAGCCGAAAGCCACCCGCCCCGCCACCTTTCAAGTGCCCTGGGGCAAATGGTTAATTTTCTTGGCACCTTGCAGAACGAGTGGGCCGGGGCACAAGCCTTCAGCTCTTTCGATACCTATCTGGCACCCTACGTGCGCAAGGACGGCCTGACCTACGCGCAGGTTAAGCAGGCGCTTCAGGAATTCATCTACAACCTAAATGTACCTTCGCGCTGGGGTAGCCAGACGCCCTTCACCAACCTAACCTTCGACTGGGTCTGCCCCGACGACTTGCGCCATCAGGTACCGGTTATCGGCGAAGAGGAGCAGCCGTTCAGTTACGGCGAACTGCAGGTTGAAATGGACTTGATCAACCGGGCCTATTTGGAAGTCATGGAGGCCGGGGATCGCCACGGGCGTGTGTTCACCTTCCCGATACCCACTTATAACATCACCCATGATTTCGACTGGGAAAGCGACAACGCCGAGCGGCTCTTCGCACTGACCGCCAAGTATGGACTGCCCTACTTTCAAAACTTTCTCAATTCGGATCTGGAACCCCACATGGTGCGTTCCATGTGCTGCCGCCTGCAGCTTGATTTGAGTGAACTGCTCAAACGCGGCAACGGTCTGTTCGGCAGTGCGGAGCAAACCGGATCGTTGGGAGTAGTGACGATCAACTGTGCCCGGTTGGGTTACCGCTTTGCCGGCGACCGGGCCGGGCTGTTCAGCGAGCTGGATCGCCTTCTGTCGCTCGGGCGCGATAGCCTCGAACTCAAGCGCGAGCGCATTCAGCAACTAATGGATCAGGGGCTCTACCCCTTTACCCAGCGCTACCTGGGCACGTTACGCAATCATTTCTCTACTCTGGGTGTGAATGGGCTCAACGAAATGGTGCGCAACTTTACTGGGGATCGCTGCGATATCGCCGACGCCCAAGGGCTACAGCTGGCACTGGATCTTCTTGACCACGTTCGGGAGCGGATGCGCGAATTTCAAGAACAGACCGGCCACATGTATAACCTTGAAGCCACCCCGGCAGAGGGCACCACTCACCGCTTTGCCCGGGAGGATCTGACGCGCTTTCCTGACATTCTTCAAGCCGGTACACCCGAGGCGCCCTACTACACCAATTCCAGTCAATTGCCGGTGGGTCATACCGATGATCCCTTTGAGGCACTGAGCCATCAAGACCCCTTACAGACTCGCTACACCGGTGGCACGGTATTGCATCTCTATATGCGCGAACGGATTACCTCGGCCTCCGCCTGTCGCAAGCTGGTTAAAACGGCGCTCTCTCACTTTCGCTTACCCTACCTCACAGTCACACCCACCTTTTCGATCTGCCCGGTGCATGGCTACCTGTCGGGTGAACATGAGTTCTGCCCCAAGTGCGACGAAGCACTTTGGGCAAAAACGGCGAGCGCAATCGACGCCGCCACGGCTTGAGGCATTTGCCTCACTTTTTCTCAACTCGTTTAAGGAACACGCTAATGCAAACCTCTCAATATGCTAGCTTGCCCACTGAGCAGCGCCAGCGCTGCGAAGTCTGGACCCGCGTCATGGGCTACCACCGCCCGGTAAGTCAGTTCAATATCGGCAAACGTGCCGAACACCAGGAGCGACGCCATTTTACTGAAGCCGCCGCCTCTCGGTAGCTAGCCCTCACTTTTCTCTAACGACAGCTGGGGGGTCTGGCTACAGGCGCCCCAGCAGGGGGATATCACTATGGCTATGCAGACGACACTTGACGACATCACAACTAAATTATCTTCGGTTCGGCTGCCGATTGCCGGCCTTGTGCCCATGACCACACTGGATTATCCCGATCATCTGGCGTGTGTTGTCTTTCTCCAAGGCTGCCCGCTACGCTGCGGCTACTGCCACAATCCCAACATGATCCCGTCGCGCCGAGGTGAACCCCAGGAGTGGCAAGCGATACGGGAATTCCTGAGCACCAGGCAAGGCCTGCTGGAAGCGGTGGTTTTCAGCGGTGGTGAGCCCACCCTGAATGCCGGTTTGTCCGATGCAGTAAAGGAAGTGAAAGCATTGGGCTTTAAGGTGGGACTACATACCGCCGGCCCTTATCCTGACCGCCTCACCCAGCTATTACCGCACCTTGACTGGGTGGGGCTGGATGTAAAAGGACGCGGAAAAGAGTTTGACCGCATCTGCGGCCGTCCCGGCATCTGGCAGTTGCATGCCCGTAGCTTGGAGGCTTTGCTCGACAGCGGACTCAATTTCGAGTGCCGTACCACCATTCACTGGAAAGATTTTCAGCTTACCGATGTGGAACGCCTGGCACTGAGTCTTGCCGACTGTGGGGTACGCCACTATGCGCTGCAGGTGGCCCGCAGCGAGCAATGCTTCGATCCCACCTATTCTCAGCCAGTTGCCAATACTCCATCTACAGCTCAGATGAATGCGCTGGTAAGCCGTTTGAAACCGTACTTTGACCAGCTTGAGCTAAGGCAATAACGCTTTCCTTCTTGACTCAGGTCAGCATTAGTACCCCCATGTTCTGATTGCAACTTACTGAACGTTCATACAACATGTTTCTTTTACAGTTGGATTACTCTCGGAGCAAAGCACACTCCATGCATCTCACTCGATTCACCGATTATTCAATACGCGTGTTGATCTTCCTCGCCGTGAAAGGCGAAGAGCGTTCTACTATCAATGAGATCGCAGAGACCTTTGATATTTCTCGCAATCACCTGATGAAAGTCGTTCAGGAGCTTAGCCAGAAGAACTACGTTACCGCTATTCGGGGCAAGAACGGTGGCCTATTGCTCACGCGAGACCCCGCTACTATCGTGCTGGGTAAACTCGTGCGCGAAATGGAACATGGCATGGAGCTAGTCGAGTGCTTTCATAGCGATAACAACTGCATCATTACTCCCTCGTGTCGGCTCCAGCCCATTCTAAACGAAGCCTTGTCAGCGTTTCTGGAGGTGCTTGACCGCTATACTTTGGCAGATGTGTTGTCCAATCGTTACCCGCAGTTGGCAGGACTAATGCGTATCCCCACCGTCAATGTCTGACGATCACTAGAAACAACCCTATTAATTTCAGCTAAGGAAATTCTGCATAGTTGCTCTACAATAAATGCATTAAAAATGCATTTTAACGCGCTATTAATGATTCCCACTTTGCCGAATGAGGTTTTCTATGGCTATCTCCCCATCATCCATGCCCTCCGCATCTCACTCCGCGGCCACTTCAACGTCGACTTCCTCTAATACGTTTAAGAAAAGCCGCGGGCGTGGCGCGGCTATCGTTGTCTATATGCTCTTTCTGGGTAGCGTATTAGCGGTGGTCACCGCCCCCATAGGGGTACTCATTGCCCACATGAAAAGAAACGATGCCGAGGAGTGGGTCGCTTCCCATTTGCAGTTTCAGATTAGAACGTTTTGGTTAGGGCTATTAGGCGGGGTGTTGTTCACTGCCATTTGGCATCTACTGGGCTGGATCGGGCTACCGGCAGTAGCCCCCTGGGCTCTGGGCTACCTCTATTTTACAGCCTGCCTGATCTGGATGGTGGGCCGTTGCGGGGTAGGTATTACCCGCCTCACCAACAACCGTCCAGTGGCTAACCCACGCAGTCTTGCCTTTGGCGGTGCCCGGGTCACCCTGGCTGATCGCTAATGAGCGTTTGAATACCTCAATGGTTTTAATACGCCTCATCTGGACGGATGCAGGCGCCATCTATTATTCGTTCAGCCATCCTGACCGTCGACTCGCGCCTGCATCAACGGCCAAGTGTAGTGCACGACGAATATTGCGTAGGCAACGCACCAGAAGATGATGCTCAGCGTATAGGTCCAGTGGGTGATCTGGGGAAATAGCGCCAAGACGGGTGAGCGCACCAAGGCGGCTATTAGCATTAAGCCCAGCGCCACACCAATACCGGGCAAAGTGCGTATGGGGCGGCCCGTATGACCTAGCGAAACTCTGGCCATCATGGCCAGCATCATGGTGCCCATGCCACCAATGGTCAGGGCGTGCACGGCAAGTTCAACGCGCATCAGCCCCATGAGTGCCAAGACCCACATGACAAGCCCTAGCGGAATGCAGGCGTAGCTGCCGTGCAGCCCCCAAAGTAAAGGTTCACGCCAGCTATGCAACCCACCCCAACGCGCCATGCGAACAGTGTTGGCCAACGCCGCTAAGAGCATCACTCCCCCCATTAATAAAGCAGGAATGGCAACCCCCAACATGATGACCAGCTGCAGCACGACTACGCCAGCCGTACTCACCAGCGTCACTCCTTCGAGCAAAGCAATAGGTTCAGGTTTGGTGCGGCCCAAACGATTGGCAGTGAACATGGCAATCACACGTCCGCCCACTACGGTCATCATCAGTGTGATTAACAGTACGGCCAAGTAGGCGGCTTGGCGGATCAGCTCGGCGTCACCCTGCATCACCCCTAAGTGCATCGCCAGGTTAGCCGTGGCAAACAGCAACAGCGCGGGAATAAAGATCAGGTTGCGCCAACGCTTTGCGGTAATGACCAGACGCGCCATAACAATGGCGACCACTGGAAGAAATGCAAGGTCAACCGCCAGCAGCAGCCATACTGGCAAATCCATGGGAAAAGCCATCAGCACCCTACCTAATAGCCATAACGCCACCAGACCCAGTAGCGGCCCGCCGTTTAAACTTGGCAATCCGGTCCAGTTTTGTACAGCGGTAAGCAAAAACCCCCCAACCACCGCCGCTGCAAAGCCAAACAGCATTTCATGCTGATGCCAGAACACCAGGCCGCCATAAGGGCGCAGCAAAATATTGCCATGCCAAAAGCCAAGCCATACCAGTAGAGATAAAATACTGAACAGCGCGGCCAACAGGAAAAAGGGCCGAAAAGCCAGCCGTAACAACGGCAGTTGCTTGAGTTTGGAGGCAGGTTGGGAGGAGGTGATAGTCGACATAGCATAATACCCCACTGAATTACTTGGATTTGCATTGTGCGCCAGGCCAATAGCAAAAACCATGACAAGTATCAAAAATGCATCTTATAGACACAGATAAGCTTCATCGTCACTCCATACCAAGCGCTTTTGCATTGTGTTCAGGCCTTGTTGTTCAAATGGCTGGCAGCCCCTCTCCTCAACAGAGCCCCTGCATGGTTGGTATTTATCGCTTTTGGCGTTAAGATGCATTTGTAATGAATCTTAACGCTTGAGGTATTATCCGTGCTAACACATGAGCAAGAAAAGCTGATCAACGCGACCGCTCCCGTCGTGGCCGAACACCTGAATGCGATTACGCAGCGCTTCTATCCGCTGATGTTTACCCGTTACCCAGAGGTTAAGCCGCTCTTTAATGAGGTTCATCAGCAAAGCGGTGGTCAGCCCCGTGCCCTGGCCAACGCCGTGTTGGCCTATGTGCAACTACGCAGTAATCCAGCTCAGGCGCGTGCTACTCTGGATGTTGTGGTCAGTAAACACGTCTCGCTAGGCATTCTTCCCGAGCAGTACCCTATTGTCGGTGAATGCCTGCTGGCAGCGATTGACGAAGTGCTGGGTGAAGCTGTCACCCCGGAAATCGCCGACGCATGGGGCGCTCTATATAACGAGCTTGCCGCCCTGTTAATTGACCTCGAAGACCAGCGCTATCGTGAGTTTGAGCAACGCCCGGGGGGATGGCGCGGCACACGCCGTTTCAAGATTGCCAGTACCCAGCAGGAAAGTGCTTTAATTCGCTCTTTTATCCTTGAGCCCGAGGATGGAGGTCGTGTGGCTGAGCATGAGCCAGGTCAGTATATCGGTGTACGTCTAACCATTAATGGCGAGCTGGTTTATCGGCATTACAGCCTCTCAGACACGCCAAATGGTCAAAGCTATCGAATCTCGATCAAACGCGAAGAACAGGGCCAAGTCAGCCGCCACTTCCACGATGTCTTACAACCTGGCGACACCTTGGAACTGTTACCGCCAGCAGGTGACCTCACGCTGATTGAAGGTGACGAGCCTCTGCTGCTTGCCAGCGGCGGCGTAGGGCAAACGCCCCTGCTTCCCATGGCAAGACATGCCTTGTCCCTTGGGCGGCAAGTCACCTATCTACACGCTGCCCTGGATGCCGACCACCAGGCTTTTAAAGGCGAATTAGAAGCGCTTAAGAGCGAGTACCCTCAACGTCTTAAGGCTGTCCGTATTCATGAGCGCGGCAACGAAGCCGAACATATTGGTCGTATCGACCACAGCTTATTAGCTCACTACCTGCCTGATCTTAAGGCGCGCTGCTATTTCGTCGGCCCCCAAGGATTCATGACAGCGATTAACAGCGCTTTGTCCGAACTGGGTGTCGACGAGGATCGCCGACACTTTGAGCACTTTGGCCCCTCGCGCCCCCTCGACGCAGCTTAATAATGGGCGGCCTCGGGATATCCCAAGGCCGCTTGTGAACATTTCAGAAGCCTGGGTCACTCTTTACGTACCAAACGCTCCAGCCCCAACAACAGTTCCCCCACACGCCCTTGTGCAAGGCCTTCCTCGCAACCGTCAAGTAGATTCTTGAGCGTCAACCCCAGCTCTGTATCCCCTTCAATGATTAAGCGACGCTGGAAAAACAGGCTGTCGGGATCCTCGCGGCGCGTGGCAAGGCACAAGAATTCCCGCCAACCTCCCCGAATGGTTGCCTCGCCTTTCTCGCGACATAATATCAAGCGCTGGGATTCAAGCGTCAGACTTAGCGTCACACCTAAATCGGCGATGGTGAGACTAATGCGCCGACCTTCCAAAGCATCGAATTCCCCCTCAGCAAGCGGCATAGCAAAAGTACGGTTGAGTAAAGGCTCGACTATACGTTGCTTAATTGTAAACGGTACCCGTGGATCAAGGAGACGTATCAAATGGCTAGGCGTTATAGGAGGGGAAATTGAAAAAGAGGGCATGGAAAAAGGTAAAGACAGCAATGACATAACAGTCACTCCGAAGTAAAGGCATCATCGGCAAACACTAGGCCACTGATGCTAAGCGTTGCCGTGGCGCTGGGTAGTGACGCGTGTCAAATAAAAGAAATATTGCACCAAAATTAACATGTATTTAAAATGCACTTAATATATTGACGAAAACTAATGAGCCCTGATACCTCGGCACAACGCTTACCGAGTGGAGTATTAATGAGGCACGACCTGCCCAATCCCGGCTGGGGGCCGCTTTCAGCGCTACCTGGCAATCCACTGATGTGGGTATTGATACTGAGCGAAATGCTGGTTTTCACCGCCTTCTTTGCGCTCTATGCCGGTCAACGCGCCCTTGACCCTGCACTATTCAATGAATCCCAACATCAGCTTGACCCGGTGCTGGGCGGCCTCAATACCCTGGTGCTCTTGACCAGTGGGCTTTTTGTAGCCTTTGCCGTTGAGGCCATAAGCGCTCAGCGCATACAGCGCAGCCGACAGTGGTTAGGCGCCGCTATACTGTTGGGCCTACTGTTCTGCCTCATTAAGGTTTTTGAGTATACAAGTAAGTTTGCCGCTGGAATAACGCCAGAAACGAACGCTTTTTTTGGTTTTTACTATGGTTTAACCGCCTTCCATTTTGCTCACGTTGTGTTCGGCTTAGCGCTACTAGGCTTAGTGAGCTGGCGCACCTCCACCGAGAACGTAGAAACGGCGGCAGCCTTCTGGCATATGGTGGACTTGATTTGGATCCTGCTTTATCCACTGATTTATCTGCTGAGATAATTTTGTGAGGAAACAATGAGGGCACTGCCCGGTACGCGACGTTTACTGATTACTTGGGGCGTATTAATGGCGCTGACCCTGGTTTCCATGGTTTCCGCTCGGCTAGATCAGACCACCGACTGGCAGGCGCTTCCCCTATGGTCAGCCGCCATGATAATGATGGCGACCGGTTTCAAAGCCCACTGTGTGCTCATGGTCTATTTAAACTTGCGCGCCGCGACCCCAGCCTGGAAGGGAGTTTTCATTGCCCTGACACTATTAACGTTAACGCTGATTGCCGCGGGCTACCTGGCCGGTCGCTTTCATTTAGTGGGGTAGCCTCACAGGATTGGATTTAGCGCAGTGCGGAATCAGTACCTCAAGGCCGCTGCGCGGCGTTTGCCCAGGCTTCCAGCGACCGACCCAACCGCATCAAACCATAAACGATAAAGGGAACCAGCAACATCAGCGCCACGCCCCAATCTCGGTTATTGATAAGCCATACCAGCGGCACGACTATCCCTAAAGCGACCAAAGACCACAGACTAATCGCCGCTACAAAGCGCAAGCGCACCATAGATAACCTCCTTAGGAAGCAACAATCTGGCGGTAGATACTCGGCAGCGCCAAGGCGAGATGCTCCGGACGCTGGACAATGGCATAACCCCCTCGCCCAAACAGATGAGGAATATAGCGCCCCGCCTCCCGGTCAATCGTTACCCCGAACACGCGCACTTCTTCCCGTCGCGCTTCAAGTACCGCTTTGTGCGTATCCTCTATACCATAGCGCCCTTCATAATAGTCGGTATCGTTAGGCTTACCGTCGGTCAGAAGTAGCAGCAACCGGTGCCGATTGGGCCGTTTGGCAAGCGCTTGGGAAAGGTGCCGAATAGCGGGCCCCATACGCGTGTAGTGGCCTGGTTTGAGCGCTGCGATCCGCCGTGACACCCGCTCGCCCATTGGCTCATCGAAACTTTTCAGCGTATTGACCCAAACACGGTGACGACGGTGGGAGGTAAAGCTGTGAATGGCATAGTCATCGCCGCACCCCGCAAGGCCGTGCCCCAATACCAGCAGCGCCTCTTTAGCCACATCCAGCACCCGCCGGTCTTCCAGCCAGGCCTCAGTGGAAAGGGATACATCGACCAGGATCGAAACCGCCAAATCCCTCGCCTGGGTACGGCTAGCTTGATAGAGACGGTCGCTGGCTTCACCGGTCGCCGCCAGATCACAGCGGGAGCGGATGACGGCGTCCATATCCAGCTCGCTGCCATCCAACTGGCCACGTAGCGTCTCACGACGCGGCCTAAGTGCTTCAAACTCGCGTCGGACTCGGCGAATGCGCCGTTTTGTCGTTTCATCCGGCTGCCAGTTCTCCCCCTCCTCGCTCTGCACATCGCTGAGTACCACACAGTAGTCAGGCATATAGATTTGCTTACGATGATTCCATTCCGGATAGGTATGGCGCCCACGCAGACTTCCCCCACTCACCTCACCGGGCGCCAGATCAAGATCAAGCTTTAACTTGGAAGCCGCCTTCTTACGGTTAGCACTGAGCACAATTTCATCAATCTGGTCGGCCGCCTGTTTGGCCTCATCATCGTCTTCATCCTCTACATGACGATTGAGATTGACCATTTCGGCCCAGGAAAGCATCTTTTCGGATGCATTGAGCATTAAAGAGTCATCGCGGTCGGCCTGATCCTGCTCGCGCCGGTCAGCCTTACGTTTACCATGATCATCTTGTGGCGAATTCTTCCCTGCGACCGGAGCCTCATCATCTTCCTGCTCGGTTCGTGCCTGCTTATGGGTACCCAGGGCAACGGCTTGCCCCCATAGCGGCACCGGAAGTGGCGGCCGGTATCCACGCGGCGCATGGAAGTTGTCCAAAGGCAGGGACTCATCGAGGATGGCGATATTCATCACGTCGGCCCAGCCGCCCTCGGGCGGCGTTTCTCCAAGCTGAATGCAGAGAACGGATTCAAGCGCTGCTTCCATCGGCGGCAAGCGCTTGCGCTGGGGGCGAATGGCCAGCAATGCCTGACATAACCTGGCGTGACGCTGAGCGAGCCCAGGGAAGTGGGCCAACACAGCCCGAGTCGCCCGGTTTACTTCACGCAGCTGGAGAAGGTCTTGCTGTAGCGGATCGTCGACGACGTGCACATACCGGGTCTCCGCCAGGTACGCTACCAGCCAAAGGTAGAGATCCCGGTTCAAGGAAGCCTCGGCGAACAAGGCAATGCGTGGCGGTAACAACAGGCTTTCTTCGTCACGGCGTGCTTGATCGAGCACCTCCTCATCAAGCCCAAGCCTTTGACGTAAGGATAAGCGATGCGACGAACTACGCCCCGCAATAGCAGCAACATCAATACCCGCCTCGCCGCCTCCGGCGCGGAAAAAGACGCCAAGCATGGGCCGCAGCGTATCAAGGCGCACTGCGGCTTCGGGATGGTCTGGGTAGCTTGCCGCACTGGAAGCCCAACGGTGCCAATGGCGGCCTACAAACTCTTCGACTTCAAGAAAATCAAGCATCCGTGCCCTCACCCAAAGGTTGCTTGAATGGCTTCCATCAGCCCTTCCTGAACATCTGCGTCATCACTTAGCGGCTCCACTAAGGTAGCCCGGGCAGCTTCCAAAATGGGCACCCCGGCGGCAATCAGGGTAGCGCAGTAAACCAACAGGCGAGTAGAAACACCCTCTTCTAAATCCTGCCCCTTCATGGCCCGCAGGCTGGCGGCAAGATTGACCAGCGCGGCGCACTGCTCACCGGGCAAACCACTCTCCCGCGCGACAATATCGCGCTCGACTTTGGGTGGTGGAAAATCAAATGACATGGCCAGGAAGCGCTGGCGGGTACTCGGTTTAAGCGATTTGAGAATATGCTGATAGCCAGGGTTATAAGACACTACCAGCATGAAGTCATCCGGCGCTTCGAGCAGTTCCCCGGTACGTTCCAACGGCAGTAGTCGGCGGTCATCGGTGAGCGGGTGAAGCACCACGGTGACATCTTTACGCGCCTCCACCACCTCATCGAGATAGCAGATCCCCCCTTCGCGCACTGCTCGAGTAAGCGGGCCATCGACCCAGCGGGTCTCACCGCCCTGCAACAGATAGCGGCCTGTAAGGTCGGCTGAAGTCAGGTCGTCGTGACATGAAACGGTAAACAGCGGACGGCCCAGCTTAGCGGCCATATGGCTAACAAAACGTGTTTTACCACACCCGGTAGGACCTTTAAGTAACAGCGGCAGACGTTGACGAAAGGCGTGCTCAAACATAGCGCATTCGTTGCCGACGTTCTCGTAGAAAGGTATTTCACGCTTATCGATAGGATTAGCGACAGAAGATAGAGGCATGGCAAGACTCCATTGCCGGAAAATAAATAAAAGAAGCAAAAACGGCCCCGCAGGGCCGTTTAGTTCAGACCGAGCCTGCCCCAGCGGTAATTTGTGTGCCACCAGCAGGCACTTGCTCACGCGCGGGCCCGAAGAAGGAGTAGATCAACATGATCGCCCCCACAGCCACGGCCACGCCAGCGCCCAGACGCATGATGTAGAACAGGCCTAATTGATCCTGTACTTCCATGTAATTCATACCCAAGACGCGCTGCAAGTGAGTCTGCACGACCCCGGCGAAGGTCAGGGTAAACGTCATAAAGCACATAGCACTGGTGACGATCCAGAAGCCCCACATGTTCAGCACTTGGTTATAAGGCTGTACACGGCGGATCTGCGGCATGGCGTAGGTAATCACGCCAAGAATCAGCATCACATAGGCACCATAGAAAGCTAGATGGCCATGAGCGGCGGTTACCTGAGTACCATGACTGTAGTAATTCACGAACGAGAGGGTATGCATAAAGCCCCACACACCAGCGCCGAAAAAAGCAATAGTTGGGCAGCCTAAGGCCCATAGCATGGCCGCTTTATTAGGATGGTTACGACTGCCCTTCCAGAACATGGTAAAGGCGAACACCACCATGGCGAAGAAAGGCGCCACTTCAAGCGTCGAGAAGATACTGCCGATGGGCTGCCAGTAGCCAGGTGCGCCAATCCAGTAGTAGTGGTGCCCGGTGCCCAGCAGGCCGGAGAATAGTGCCAACCCAACAATGATATAGAGCCATTTTTCGATCACTTCGCGATCCACACCAGTCATTTTGATCAGCAGGTAACCCAGCAAGGAAGCCATGATCAACTCCCATACGCCTTCCACCCAGAGGTGAACCACCCACCACCAGTAGAGTTTATCTACCGCTAGATTGGTCGGGTTGTAGAAAGCGAATAACCAAAATACTGCCGCTAGCCAAAGCCCCAGCATTAACACCAGATTGATAGCGGTCTTGCGGCCCTTGAGCAGCGTCATGCTGGTATTGAAAAGAAACATTAGAAAAGAAATGGTGATGAGTATTTTCACCCAGAACGGTTGCTCAAGAAACTCGCGCCCTTCATGGATACCGAACTGGTAGCCGACCAGCGCAGCGGCGCCAGCAAAAGCAAAGATCGCCAGCTGGATATACGCCAGATTGGGACTGTGAATTTCCTGTTCGGCTTCCTCTGGCATCAAATAGTAGGTACAGCCCATAAAACCGATCAGTAGCCACACAATCAGCAGATTGGTATGGCTGACACGCATGATGTGAAAGGGCATCACTTCAGCCATGAAGTTGGGCCAAGCATAGACAGTGGCGGCCAGCAGACCGAAGACTATTTGTAGCGTAAATAGCGCCATAGCCACCGCAAAAAAGGGTAAAGCGACCTTTTGGGTTTCATATTTCATTGTACGGTTCTCCTTGATTCATCCTTCGGCTGCTTTTTTCAGCCAGCAGGATGTGGGGGCCAGTCCTGGTCGTTAATGCTATTGATCCATTCGAGGAAGTCGATTAACGAATTCATATCTTTTTCGCTAAAATCAAACGCGGGCATTTGGCGACGCCCTTCGATCCCCAATGGCTGTGCACGAATCCAGGCATTGATACCAGCTCTCGCAGCCTCTGGATTCTCGAGACCCCCATAGCGCTCCCAGACATTACTTAGCTCAGGCGCAAAATAAGCCCCTTCTCCCATAATGGTATGGCAGTTGATACACATGTTTTTTTCCCACACTTCTTTACCATGTTTCACGGAATCGGTGAGGCCTTCGCTGTCCGTGGAAACGTTGACCATGTACCAGTGGCTATGAGCCGTAAGCGCGGCAAATAGCAGGAAGAAGAACAGCGAGCCGCCATAGAAAATATTGCGGGCCGCTGATTTAGTTAGACCATCAGCCATAAGCCATACTCCCTTGCTAGTCTTGATAGGCCCCAGGCTTTAAAGCCAGAGACATTTCTTTTTAAGATGTATTTAAATTACCACTTAATGTTAGCAGAAAAATATCCCTACTAGCATTGCCTCAGATCAAGTTTTAAAAAAAGGCAAATATATAGTCACGCCATTGATTTTACTCACGCTGCTTATTACGCCAATTGCATCGCCCCTTCAATGACTGGTGCCTTCTTCATAATGCGTTTTGTTCCAGACATTGTACTTGCCCGACGGCTTGCTCATGGGGATACGCTGAAGCTCTTCTAACGAATCGCTATCGTAGACAATCACAGCGCCGTCCTCTTCCCACAGACTCAGCAGTACGCGATGACCATAGCGGTCGAATTCAAAATGGGCTGCAGTTTTGCCCGGTTCTGGCGTTAGAGTTTCGACAATTTCCAGACTAGCCTTGTCGATAATATGCACCCGATCATGGTGTGGGCCAAAGAACACGTCTACCCAGGCGTAAGGTGATTCGGCATGGCTGCGCATAAAGAAACCGGGGCCATCGGTTTCAAGCGTCTTAATCACCGACCAATCCTGCATATCAATGATTGATACCGCAGCGTTGGCAAGATGGGGAATAGCCATGACTCGTCGCCCCTGATAAGCCCAAGTGATACCAGAGCCCAGGTGCGGCATCCCGGCCAGGGGCAGATCCGCGACCTTCTCACCGCTGTCCAGATCAACCACCATCCCGCCCTGTCCACCCCGGGCGGCGCCGATCACATGGCGGTAATCGAGATCAAAGAAGAAGTCATCCAGATAGTCCGGCACCGCAATGCGTCGAACGCGGAAACTGGGTGTGTCATGGGAGCGGCGGGTAGCCAGTGGCGTGCTCATATGGCCGGTAGACACAACAGGCTCTGTGGGCAGTGGCCAAGGGATTTCCCATACCTCTTTGACGTCTTTCAGTGCGGCAATGAAACTGCCGCGTGGTGGAGCAGCGTAGACGGCACTGACCCGAGAACTATTGCCATCGGCGTCAGCCACCGGATAGACGCGCATTAGATCCAGATCATGGGCGTCGAACAGCACCAAGCTATGCGGTAGATAGTTCGCGGCCATGACATAGCGGCCATCTGCCGAGACAGCAATATTACGCATATTGATACCGGCGCGGACTTCAGCCACCACCTCAAGGTTGTACAGATCGTACTTGGTGATCCAGCCGTCCCGCGAACCAAAGAAAACGTAACGCCCGTCGGGGGTATACTTGGGCCCGCCGTGCAGTGCATAGCGGGTTTCGAATCGATGGATACGCTCGAAGCTATCGCCATCAAGCACACTGGCATGGTGATCTCCGGTTTCTACTACAATGAACAGATTGAGCGGGTCAGCATCAAAAAGTGGTTCGTCCGGCAGGCTACCATTACGGAACGGCACGACCTGGCTGGCAAGTATATCCTCCTCTTCCCAACTGGGTGGAGACGCCGGAGGGCGATAGATCCACTCCCCTAAAGATGTTATTTCATCATCGGTGAGTGTTTCGCCGAACCCCGGCATCTGACTGGCCAAACGCCCATAACGAATGACGTCTGAAGCAGCGTCCGGCGGTAATCGGGAGAGATTACTGGGTAACAGGGCTGGGCCAATACTGCCTAGCCGGTGCTCCCCGTGGCATGCGGCGCATTGGGCCTGATAGAGCGCTGCGGTCTCCGCTTCATCCGCCAGCGCGGAGGCGGTTGATAGTAACAACAAGTACGTAACGGTAGATAGAAGCTTCACAGGGTTAGGTGCTCCCGAGCCAATTCCAGCGTTTCACCATCGGCAAAAACAGCCTGCTCAGGTGTCGGCTGTGCCAACCTACCTGCCAACCGCACGACATCACCGACCACGATGAGCGTCGGCGGCCGCATATCCTGCTCGTCGATAGTCCCGGCCAGATCACCTAAACAGGTAACGATCTGACGATGCTCAGGTGTCGTACCCCGCTCAACCAGGGCGACAGGGTGATCGGCCGTCAGACCGCAGGCTTGTAGCTTCTGGCTGATCAGTGCAGCGTTGGCTAGTCCCATGTAGAACACGACGGTGTGGTGGGGGATTGCCAGGGCCTGCCAGTTCAAGGCCAACTCGCCATCGCCCTTACAGTGACCTGTGACAAAGGTGACACTCTGAGCGTAGTCACGGTGAGTCAAAGGAAACCCGCCGAAAGCAGCGCATCCTTGCGCCGAGGTAATACCCGGCACCACACGAAACGAAATGCCATTTTCAACCAGTATTTCCGCTTCCTCGCCGCCACGGCCGAAAATATACGGGTCGCCTCCCTTGAGACGCACTACCCGTTGCTTTTCACCAGCCAGACGCACCAGCAAGGCATTGGTTTGCTCCTGGGTCATGGCATGACAGCGTGACGCTTTACCGACATAGAAATGGCGGGCGTTGGGGCTGGCCAGAGCCAGTACTTCCTTGGAAACCAGTCGATCAAAAACCAAGCAGTCGGCTTGCTCAATCAGCGCCAAGGCGCGAAGCGTCAGCAGGCCGGGGTCTCCAGGCCCAGCACCGATAATGGCCACCTCGCCGGGCGCTAGAAGCGATTCTTTTAGATCGTAGGCAACACGATGGGATGTCATGGCAGCTCCTTAGCTAGAGTTCGATGGCCGAAATGGGCGCAAAAGGCGCATCGATTCTTCGCCTCCCTGTGGCTTCAACGCCTATTTCCTGGTTAGTCAGGTAACAACCGGGATCCTCTTCCCAGGGGTCGCCACTAACTTTCCAGGCACGAACTCGGGTATTACCATTGCAAATATTTAGGTATCGACAGGCGCTACAGCGGCCCTTAACAGGGCGGGGGCGCTGACGAAACCCCGCCATCAATGGGTCGCGAGTGTCGCGCCAGATATCCGAAAAGCGCCGCTGACGAATATTGCCCAGGGCGTGATCCCACCAGAAAGTATCGGGATGCACAGTACCCAGGTTGTCAATATTGGCAATATGTTCGCCAGAGGCGTTGCCACCCCAGTTCTCCAGGCGTTGACGCAGCGAATCGGCTTGAGCCGGGAAATGCCGCTCGGCCCACTGTAGTAAGAAGGGACCGTCGGCGTCGTTGTTGCCGGTGACGTATTCGCGCTCTACCCCACGCTTGAGCTCATCGTGACAATGATCAAATAAGCGAGTCATGGTATCGCGGGTCATTTGGTACCAAGCGTCTTGTTTGCTGTGGCGACTGCCACGTCCACCGTAATTGAGATGTGAGAGATAGAACTTGTCGATATCATGCTCATCGAGCAGCGTCAGAATATCGCCAAACTGCTCATAGTTTTCCCGGGTCAAGGTAAAGCGAAGCCCTACCTTTATGCCCCTCTGCTTGCAGAGTTTCACTGCGTGCATCGACTCACGAAACGCCCCCCTACGTTGACGAATGGTGTCGTGGGTGTCTTCGAGGCCATCGATACTGATGCCGATATAGTCGTAGCCGACATTGGCGATCTCATCGATGTTGGCTTCGGTAATTAATGTGCCATTGGTTGAAAGACCGGTGTAGACACCCAATGCTCGGGCTCTGCGAGAAAGTTCGAATATATCCGGGCGCATTAATGGCTCTCCGCCGGAAAGAATCAACGCCGGGACATGGAAACGCTGTAAATCGTTGAGCACCTCATGCGCCTCAGCAGTAGAAAGCTCTCCTTTGAAGTCAATATCGGCAGAGACGGTGTAGCAGTGTTTGCACGTCAGGTTACACCGGCGAATCAGGTTCCAGATCACCACGGGGCCTGGGGGCTTGCGCGACGGGGGAATAGGGCCTGGGTTCAACAGGGTCTTGATATAGCGAGTAACGCGGAACATGGTGCTCTCCTTGTGCCGCAAGGCTCAGCCTCGCGCGTCATTCTCAGTGCTAACGGTCTGGGTATCTTTACCGGTAAGGCGTAATCCGGTTTTTTTTAATATGCGCGTACTGTAGAGAATACGATGGTCGTGACATGCATCTCCCAGGCAATCGCGAACCACCTGTGCTTGTTGTTCAACGTCTTCACGAGTTCGCCCATGTAGCATCGCGAAAAGGTTATACGGCCAATGAGGCCTATGGCGGGGGCGCTGATAACAATGACTAACCCCTTTGATTGCAGCAACTTCTCGACCCAACCGCTCAATCTCGGCATCTGTCACATCCCACACTGTCATACCGTTGGCTACGTAACCCAGGCGGTAGTGGTTGGGGACTGCGGCAATGCGGCGGATCACCCCGCGTTCGAGCATAGTCTGCATGCGATAAAGCACCTCGTTACCGCTCATACCCACCTGCTCGCCAACCACGGCCCAGGGGTCGGCAACCAGCGGCAGGCCTTCCTGCGTGGCCAGCACGATGGCCCGATCCCGCTCGTCCAGGCTCGTGGCACCCGCCTTGTTGGTGTCAGACGGACAAATGAAGTCGGACATGGAATTCCCTCTCTTTGGGCATATTGAACACCGGCAGGCCAGTCGCTACTTCTATATCGGTTACTACCTGAAGGATACGTTCCGAGGACTCAGTCGCCAGCACAAACCACATATTTAACGCGTGTTCGCGGCGATAGTTATGAGCGACTTCGGGAACATTGTTGAGGATCTCCACCACCCACGCATAGTCCGCCTCTGGCACCGCCATGGCTGCCAGTGTTAAGCCACCGCCCATTCGCTCGGCGTGGTACATGGGGCCGAAACGACTAAGCACACCGCTGTCACGTAGTCGCGTCAGGCGTGCAAGCAATGCCTCCTCAGAAACACCGAGTTCCGCCGCCACGACTGCGTAAGGGTGAAGCACGAGTGGTAAACCATTTTGCAAGCGGTTGACGATGGCACGGTCTTGGGCATCAAGCTCCAGGAAGTTCATCGCTTCTCCTTCAGGCATAACTACCACCACACTGGCGATAGGCATGTTGACTGAACAGCACCTGATGCTCTATTTCAGCCAAACCAAGGCGGACAACAAGCGTCTCCAGTTGCGCCATAACTACCTCGCGTTTAACGCCATGAATCATGCAGAAGAGATTGAATGGCCAATCGGGTGGTCGGCGAGGACGCCGGTAGCACAGTGTGACTATGGCTTCTTTGGCCAGCGCCTGCCCTACGCGCGTTACCTGCTCATCAGGAACGTTCCACACCACCATAGCGTTGGCGTCGATACCCAGGCGACGATGGCGCACTACCAGCCCCAGACGCTTGATCAGTTTTTCTTCCTGCCACCGCTTAACGCAGGCTATGACCTCGACTTCCTCTAGGCCACACTGTTTAGCCAGCACTTGCCAAGGGTGCGGGGTTAGCGGCAAACCCTGTTCGAGAAGCGCCCGCAACTTACTATGCGCGCAGGGTGCAGTGGGTTGTTGGCAATCGTTTACTCTGGCAAGCGGAATAGCGGTCGTCATGTTTCCTCCAGCTCAGCCCAGGGAATTGTGAACGCCAGGTCGATGTGAAAACTTTCCAACATGGGCAGGCGCAAAATCTCCCGATCGAGCATAGCCTCCAGGCGCTTAAGGGCTTCGACAAGGCTTTTTTCATCGGTTGCGGTCATCACAAACCACAAGTTGTAATAGTGCTCTCGAGCGTAATTATGATTCACCCCGGGGGCTTGATTGATGAGTTCTGCAAAAGCATCGCGTTGATCTTCCGGCACGGCCACAGCGGCCAACAGGCTGGCGCCAGCTAAGGCATGATCAAAGACTGGCCCGACACGGCTCAGAACACCCAACTCTTGCAGCCGTTGCAGGCGGACGATCACCTGTTCTTCGGTCGTATCGAGGCGCGCGGCCATGGCGAAAAATGGCCGGGAACATATCGGCAAGTTGCGCTGATAACACTCGATTAAACGACGATCTAGCGAATCGAGATCATGGGAATGACAATGCATCGGCAGAGCTCACTTTAAGCATGTGCAGCTGGCAGGCAAAGGCAGCAGCCCAGCGGGCTGCTGCATTGTACTGCTCAGTAGATGTCGTTCTGAGTATTGAGAACGTTGAACTTGCCGGTCGGCGTCACCAACCGCTCATCCTTGATCACCGCCTTCAACTCACGGGTCGTGTCGTCCACGATCACCAGAGCAGACTCCTGATCCATTGCATTCCACACCGAGAACCACACTTCGTCACCTGCGTTATTGAACTCCGGCTGAACCACACGCTTGGGGCCTTCTCCCACATCGGCCCACTCAGCGATGGGCAGAACCTCGTATCCAGCTTCCAGATCGTTTAGGTCGTAGACTGCGACACTCTGGCTAATCTCCTCCCCTGGGTTAAGCGGTGTATCCACATACAGATTGCTCGACTCTGGGTGGGTTTTGATAAACAGCGAACCACCGCCCTGCCCTTCGAGGGTACGTACGACCCTCCAGGCATTCTCCGGGTACTCCTCTGGATCGGTGCCAATCAATTGAATGGTGTTATCACCCAGATGGCTGGTCGCCCATACTGGCCCGAACTCTGGGTCGACAAAATTGGCGCCGCGGCCTGGGTGTGGGGTCTGGCCCACGTCAACAATAGCCTCAAGCTCCCGATCTTGTGCATCAATGACTACAATTTGGTTGGATTCGTTAGCCGCGGTCATAAAGTAGCGGCCGCTGCTCTCCCAGCCTCCATCATGTAAGAAGCGGGATGTATCGATCTCCACCATGCTCAATGCATCCAGGTTCTCATAATTGACCAACTGAACCTTACCGGTTTCCTTGACGTTGACGATAAACTCAGGATGTTGATGGGAGGCAACAATCGCTGCCACACGTGGCTCAGGATGATACTCCTGGGTACCCACGGTCATACCTCGTGTACTGACAATCCTCAATGGCTCCAATGTCTCGCCATCCATGATCACGTACTGGGGTGGCCAGTAGGCACCGGCAATGGCAAAGCGATCCTCATATCCCTCGAATTTCGAGGTTTCGACGGAGCGTGCTTCCATCCCTACCTTGATGGTGGCGACAATTCCCGGCTCCTCCATCCACATGTCAATCATGTCCACTTTGGCATCGCGACCAATGACAAACAGATACCGGCCCGACGCGGAGATACGAGAAATATGCACCGCATAGCCGGTATCTAGGATATCGACAATTTCTTTACTGCCCCCGTCTATCAAGGCTATCTGACCCGCATCACGCAGGGTCACAGAGAACATGTTTTCTAGATCCAAGTCGTTCATCTGCTCGGTAGGACGCTCTTCCGGCGGCACCACCACTTCCCAGCTTTCCTGCATTTCTGCCATACCAAATTCAGGCGGAACCGGTGGTTCATGCATGACGTACTTGGCCATCAGCTCGACTTCTTCTTCTGAGAAATCGCCCGAAGTACCCCAATTGGGCATACCAGCTGGCGAGCCGTAATTGATAAAAACCTTGAGATAGTCCAGGCCAAGTTCCTGGGTGATATCTGGGGTCAATGGTTTGCCAGTCGCTCCTTTACGAAGCACGCCATGACAACCTGCACAACGCTGGAAATAGATCTCTTTGGCTCGCTCGAATTCTTCCTCTGTAAGATCGGGGGCGCCTGGGGTTCGAACTGCATTCGCTGATGCTGCATCCACCGGTGAATCAGTGCCTCGATAGAGCCTCTCAGCTTCCTGATCCTGGTTGGGATCATCTTCAAAGGCATGCACTATGCCTAAACCAAGTGAGGCCGCTGTAACGGCCACGGCTAGTGGTCTGAGATACCTGTTTCTCTTTTTCATTGCGTCACCTATGTCATGGTCAACATAAGCAGCCTTGTCAGGTAATGCACTTTTTTAATTTTCGCCGGAAGAAGTCCAGACGTATCGCTGCTTTTAAAAAAGCATGGATTAATAAAATATATTTTTCATGCCTCTTTTGCGGATCGGGCTAGTTATCCTTCACCTAATTGATATGTATCAAAGTGTTCACCACTGCCCCTTCGCCTACCTCCAAAGAGAGATTGCTATTCAATAAAAACCTTAGAGTATTGAGTAAAATTTGCTTCCTTGATCCCAGTCAATAAAGACTTCAGCCAGCCGAACAACACTCTCTCCACGTTTTATCATCTGGAGTCACCATGTCACTCCTAATTCGCACTCTTATGCTCTGTATTCTAGGACTGACCAGCCTTCAAAGTTCAGCTTCCGATATCGCACAGGAGCGTGAGGAAGAACTGGAGATACTGCTCTACCAGGATTGCGGCTCATGTCATGGTATGACGCTCAAGGGAGGCTTGGGGCCTGCCCTATCCCAGGAGCGCATGAACCGCTATACCCGTGAAGGCCTAGCCAGTTTGATCCTTCAAGGCATTCCCGGTACCGCAATGCCCAGCTGGGGGGCATTACTTACTGAAAAGGAGGCTCGCTGGATAGCAGATCAACTGCAACACAACAATCCTTTAAAGCGTTAACGCTGGAGTCGCTATGACCTTAAATTCAATATTCAACCCTTTAGCAAGTGTAATTTTTCTATTACTACTCGCCGGTTGTCAGACAACGCCCGAGTCACTTAGGGGCACTGGGGATCTCGGTGTTATCGTAGAGCGTGCCACTGGTAGCCTTGCTTTGGCGAACACCAGCCAGCAGCAAATTGTTGATCAAGTGGAAGGATTGGGTGATCTTTCACACGCTTCCGTAAAGTTCTCACGCGATGCGCGCTACGCCTTTGTCTTCGGCCGTGATGGTGGGCTTAGCAAAGTCGACTTGTTAACCGGTGAGATCACGGCGCGCATCTTGCAATCAGGCAATAGCATTGGTGGCGCGATTTCTCAGGATGGCCAGCTAGTTGCCGTGGCCAACTATGAGCCAGGCGGGGTCAAACTCTTTAACAGCGACAATCTTGAATTGGTAGCTGATATTCCCGCTACCTGGATCAATGAAAACGGCGACCAGCAACGTTCTAAAGTGGTTGGCTTAGTCGACGCTCCCGGTAACCGTTTCGTATACAGTTTGTTCGATGCGGGGGAGATTCATGTCGTCGATATGAACGGAGCTACACCCGAGCTAACCCGCTTCACCGACGTTGGGAAAAATCCCTATGACGCCCTGATCGACCCGAGCGGACGCTATTACATTGCCGGTCTATTTGGTGAGGACGGCCTGACCCTGCTCGACCTATGGCACACCGAAGCTGGTGTACAACACATTTTGCCCGACTATGGGCGCGGCGAAGAACGTTTGCCCGTCTACAAAATGCCCCATTTGGAAGGCTGGGCCATAGCAGGAGACGAAGCCTGGCTACCTGCGGTAGGCCGTCATGAAGTACTGATCGCCGATAAAGAGGATTGGTCACTAACTGGCCGCATACCAGTTCAAGGCCAACCCATTTTCGTCATGAGTCGGCCGGATCAACGTCAGGTCTGGGTTAGTTTTGCACACCCAGACAACGACGTGGTACAGGTCATTGATACTGAAACCAGGCAAATAGTAGCCACCCTGTCACCAGGCAAAGCTGTGCTGCACATGGAGTTCACGCCGCGTGGCGAGCAGGTTTGGATTTCGGCCAGGGACAGCAATCGTGTGACGGTTTACGACACCCGTACTCTGCAAGAAGTAACACGTCTGGAAAGCGAATCGCCCAGTGGAATCTTTTTTACTGACCGGGCTCATCGCATAGGCCTATAAGACATCAGCGGTAAAATGGTATCGAATGCTGGTACTGTTGCGGATTTACCGCCGGAGGCCAAACCTATGCCGTAAGCCGCCCGATTTACCATACTTTGAGCGGTACAGCAGAATAACCACCCGCAGGATAGAGGGCACGTATCGCAGGACGTCCTGGTATGGATGCTAGCTCAACGGTCGCTTCCAACAGCGCCTCCATGAAAAATTGAAGCTCCATTCGCGCCAGCGGAGCGCCGGGGCAAACATGAATGCCAGCACCGTAAAGCAGATTGTCCTTGGGGTCGCGATCCAGCTTAACCTCATCGGGATTGCCAAAGACTGCCTCATCACGGTTAGCCGAACCCCACAGAATAGTCAGACGCTCTCCGGCCGCCAAGTGCCGCCCGCCAATGTCCACTGGGCAGGTGGTGATGCGTCGGTTCGACATTAACGGCGCGTCGAGACGCAGAATTTCATCGATGGCTGCTGGTAATAATGGTGGCTCCTCACGTAAACGTGCCTGTAGTTCGGGGTTGAGGGCCAGGTAGTTCATCAGAATACCAATGCTTGCCGAGATGGTGCCAAGCTCACCTACCGTCCAATTGCGCAGGATGCTGACAATTTCCTCGTCACTTAGCGGGCGCCCTTTTACCGTCTCCTGCATGATCCTAGCAGTCACGTCATCCGGGGCTGCTTCCTCTATTGAACGGCGTACGGCCAACTGCTCGCGAATCACGCTGTCAAACTCCAATGCCAGAACCCCTAACGCCTCTCGGTCGCCGGTCAGCGTGGCAGCCTGCTGGCGCTTGACCCACGCACGCAGCGGCTCATGCAAACGAGCTGGCCACCCCATGAAGGCGCACTGGATTTCAAGAGCGAAGTCTTGCCCCATTTCAGCCATTGCCTCCACCTCACCGTCGTAAGGTAGCCGCCCCACGACTGCCTCGGCGATGGCCCGGCACTGGGGGGCGAATTCGCGCATGGCCTCAGCGTCAAAATAGGGCTCTATGAGTTGGCGGAAGTGGGTATGTTCGGGAGGATCCATGGCATTGGGTACCGACAGGTGACGACTTGCCGCATTACTGAAGGTATCGTGATCATTGAGTACACACATCACGTCTTCGTGGCGGAAGAGCGACCACTGCAAGTAGTCACTGAAGGCCACCGGACAACGCTGGCGTATTTCGTCATAAGCGGCAATTTGATCATCCAGAACGCTCTTAGCGCGGGGATTCCAATCCTGCTGATTCGTATGGCTCATGCTAACTCCTCCAGAATAAAAGCGGGCTACCTCTTGACAGACCCCCCAAGGAGTCCTAATCCTTAGAATATAATATCATGACATGATATTTTAAAACCAACGACGATTACAATTGACTGCGAGGCTAGACAATGAACCCTCTAACCATTATTCAACTGCCCTTTACCCATTTAGCGGGATGGAAAGACCTTCAGATACGCCACCCTTCAATCGCCACTTTGGCTTGGTGCGTCGTGCTGCCCATGTCGTTGTTACCTCCCGTAATGCTCTATTACGCTGGTACCCACTACGGTGACATCTTCGCTACGGGTTTCGCTGACCGGCAGTGGCGCTTCATCACGACCATTCTGTTCCTGGCCGAGCTGCTCACCTTCTTTGTAATGGGTTGGCTAATTCACTCGGTGGTCAATAGCGATCGCGATCTCTCGATTAGCTACCACGACGCTTATCTGGTGGCAGCCCTAGCACCTTTGCCACTGTGGTCAGCAGCAATCGCTCTGCTGATCCCCAGCCTGTTGTTCAATGCTGTGGCAGTACTGGTGGCACTGAGCATCTCTTGCAGTTTGGTCTACCACGGGCTGCAGGCTCTGTGTAAACGCTCAGCGAATGACGTAACAACGATGTCCGCTACTTACACCGTTATGGCCGCCGGGGTGCTGGCATGGGGTTTGCTGATGGCTATTGTCTGGGCTTACTAGGATTCAAGTAGAGTGAAACCGACTCACTAGCTAGGCTTAAAAGGTAACTCATTGACTTGCGAGATAGCGATGAATATTGAATTAAAGCGTGCCTATGACTCACCTCAAAGCAAAGATGGTTATCGTGTCCTCGTCGACGGTATCTGGCCGCGCGGGGTGTCCAAGGAGGAAGCCAAAATCGATGAATGGCGCAAGGAGGTCGCCCCAAGCAGCGAGCTTCGCAAAGCGTTTCATAATGGTTCGCTAGGGTGGGGAGACTTTCGTCAACGCTACTTAAAGGAATTAACCGCCTATCGCGAGAACCTTCGCGATTTAGCTCAGCGCGCCAAAAAAGAAAGAGTCACCTTAGTGTTCGCTTCCAAGGAAGAGCGCCATAACAATGCTGAAGTACTCCGCCAGTACTTGAACATGTTGAAATAATCCGCGCTGTCAAAAAACATTTCTACATCGCCCCGCCCCTTTGCGCCGTGGTGGATAGCCAATCGTCTGAATTTCGAGTTGGAATCACAATAATGACTGACGCAATCTTCTACCCACTAAGAGGTAAGTTAATACGCTATAGGGGTACGGGTGACTAAAATTGATCCAGGTCAACGTTAGTCACCCCCATTTCTTTAAAGTGAACTTCATACCTTTTCTCGTACTGAGAAATCAGCAACTCGTATACCTCTATAAACCACCTTGCCACGTTGCCGAATTGGTAATTTCAATTCAAAAGATGCATAAGGAATGCTTCAATGAAAACCCTCTCGTCCATACTGTTGCTAGGCGTTATTGCTTCTATTTCGGTTACCGCTCATGCCGATGGCGAAGCCACCTATAACCAAGCCTGCATGGCTTGCCACATGACAGGCGCCGCAGGTGCCCCCATTCGTGGTAATGCCGAAAACTGGGAGCCACGCCTGGAAAAAGGCATCGATACGCTATACGACCACGCTATTAATGGTTTTCAGGCAATGCCGCCGAAAGGAGGCCAATTGGGCTTGAGCGATGACGAAGTGAAAGCTGCCGTCGACCACTTGCTAGAACCGGTTCTATAACGCTCTTGACCCGAAAGGAAACCACGATGTCGTCTGTGGCTTACCCACGCCGTCTAACCGGCATCTGGATTGGCTTACTGTTACTCCTCGCGATAACACTGCCCGCCCAAGCTATCGAACTGGAGCAGGTACGCGAGGGTTTCCCCAATGCAGAGCGTCTTGAAGCGGCGGATTCACAATGGCCGGTAAGCCGTGTACTCGCCAGCGACGATGAGTTGCTCGGCTACGCTTTTGAGAGTGTAGATATCGCTCCGATCCCTGCCTACTCGGGCAAACCGGTCAATGTACTGGTGGGCATCGGTCTGGATGGGCAAATTGTACAGGCCGACGTACTCAGTCATTCTGAGCCGATCATGCTGGTGGGCATTCCCGAATCTAAGCTGAATAGCTTCGCCGATGAGCACGTATCGGCTCACGTTAATGACAGACTCAGGGTTGGCGACAATCTTGACGCTATCTCTGGGGCCACGGTGACCGTCATCGTGGTCAGCGACACCATCATGCGAAGCGCCAGGAAAGTGGCCGCCGAACAACAATTAATTGCCGATCCATCACTGGCCCCACTGGCGCATGTTCGTACAGACGTTTTCACTACCGCCGACTGGAATGAACTAACCGGCGACGGTACCATTCGCCGTTTGCATCTCACCCATGGTGAGGTTGATGAAAGCTTTGCTGGCACGCCCGCCGAAGATTACCTGCGCACGCCACAACCTGCTGACAAAACTTTTATCGAGCTGTTCTATAGCTACCTCAACCCGCCCACTGCCGGTCGTAACCTGCTGGGCGACACCGGCTATGAGCAGCTTATGGCCGAGTTAGATTCTGGCGAACACGCCATTGCTGTCATGGGCCGAGGCGACTATTCCTTTAAGGGGTCAGGCTATGTACGCGGCGGTATTTTTGACCGCATCGAGCTTTCCCAGGGCAATACCCGCGTTAGCTTTCATGATCGTGATCACATCCGCCTGGGTGATCTGTCGCTCGATGGGGCGCCGTCTCTGGCTGAGCGCGATATCTTTATCGTTAGAGAAGCAGCAGGTTTTGATCCGGGCCAACCCTGGCAAATAGAACTGCTGGTGCGTCGCGCCTCAGGCCCCCTGGATACTGAATTCAGCCGTTTCAGCGCCGACTATAGTGTCCCGGAGGCTTACATTGAGCGTCCCGAGCCGCCGGTTGAAGAGCCTATCTGGGTACAGGTCTGGCGTGACAAGGCCTTCCAAATTGGCGTGCTGGGTGCTGGTTTGCTGGTGCTCACCGGTATTATGCTGTTCCAGGACGCTCTGGCTCGCCGCCCGAGGCTGCTGAATCCATTACGCCTGGGATTCAAGATCTACACGCTGATTTTCATCGGCTGGTATTCACTGGCTCAGCTATCAGTCGTCAATATCCTTACCTTCACCAACTCGCTGATCAGCGGTTTTAGCTGGTCGTCGTTTTTGATCGACCCGATGCTATTTATCCTCTGGTCGTTCGTGGCAGTAAGCCTGCTGCTGTGGGGACGTGGAGTGTTCTGTGGCTGGCTGTGCCCCTTCGGCGCGTTACAAGATCTGGTCAACCAAATTGCTCGCAAACTAAACGTTAAGCAGATTGAGGTGCCCTTCGGGCTCCATGAGCGCCTTTGGGCGATTAAATACATCATTCTGCTGGCCTTGTTCGCAGTCTCGCTACATTCGCTCGGCACCGCGGAACGCTACGCCGAAGTGGAGCCGTTCAAGACCGCGATCACCCTGCGTTTCCAACGTGACTGGGCCTTCATTGTTTATGCCCTGGGACTGGTGGCGATTTCTGCCTTCAACCACAAATTCTATTGCCGCTATCTGTGCCCTTTAGGTGCGGGATTGGCTATTCCTTCGCGTTTACGCCTGTTCGACTGGCTCAAACGCCACCGCGGCAGCTGCGGCACGCCGTGCCAAATCTGTGCCAATGAATGCGAAGTGGCCGCTATCCACCCAGACGGCCGCATTAATGCCAACGAATGCCATTACTGTCTCGACTGCCAGGTGACCTACCACGATGACCAGCGTTGCCCGCCTATGGTCAAGCGCCGCAAGCGCTATGAAAAGGCGGCCAATATGTCATCGCGCGGTAATAGCGTTGAGACCCAACGGGATACCGATGCCAGCGGCAAACAGGCCGCATGGCAACGCATCCCTCTTCACCAGCAAGACTGATCTCAGGGGAATCAAGCATGAGCGATAAAAAAGACCATATTCAGGATATCGGCCGTCGCCATTTCTTGCGCAATACCGCCGTCACCGGCGTTGCCGGGGCGGGCCTGGCCAGTGGTTTTGGCGCAGGTGCGTTACTCAATAGCCGTCAAGTTCAGGCCGCCGGCGCCAACGGTATCGACGTTGCACCCGGCGAGCTCGACGATTACTACGGCTTCTGGAGCGGTGGCCACTCGGGCGAGGTTCGGGTGCTCGGTGTTCCTTCAATGCGCGAATTAATGCGAATCCCAGTGTTCAACGTGGATAGCGCCTCTGGCTGGGGGATCAGTAACGAGTCGAAGCGGATACTCGGCGAGTCAAGCCGCTTCCTTAACGGCGACTGCCACCATCCCCATATTTCCATGACCGACGGCAGCTACGACGGCAAGTACTTATTTATCAACGACAAGGCCAACACCCGCGTTGCGCGTATCCGCCTTGACGTCATGAAGACGGACAAGATCACCACCATCCCCAATGTCCAGGCGATTCACGGTTTGCGTTTGCAGAAGGTGCCTTATACCAAGTATGTCTTCGCCAATGCCGAACTGCCGATCCCTCAGATTAACGACGGCCGCGACCTTGAGAACCCCGATAACTACTTCACTATGTTCAACGCTATCGATGCCGAAAGCATGGACGTGGCCTGGCAGGTGATCGTCGATGGCAACCTCGATAACACCGATGCCGACTACACCGGTCGTTTCGTCGCCTCTACCTGCTACAACTCAGAAAAAGGCATGACCCTGACCGAGACCATGCGAAACGAACGCGACTGGGTCGTGGTATTCGACGTTGAAGCGATTGAAGCCGCCGTGGCGGCCGGGAACTACAAGACACTGGGTGAATCAAGCGTGCCGGTACTGGATGGGCGCAAGGGCTCGCAACTGACACGTTACATCCCGATCCCCAAGAACCCCCACGGTGTGAATACCTCACCGGATGGCAAATATTTCATCGCCAACGGCAAGCTATCCCCCACTTGCTCAATCATCGCCATCGACAAGTTGCCTGAGCTGTTCGACGACAGTATCGAACCGCGCGATACCATCGTGGGTGAACCTGAACTGGGCCTGGGCCCGCTTCACACCACCTACGATGGCCGGGGCAATGCCTATACCACGCTGTTCATCGATAGCCAGGTAGCCAAGTGGAATATTGAGGATGCCATTCGCCACTACAATGGCGAAGACGTCAACTACCTGCGTCAGAAGCTCGATGTCCACTACCAGCCTGGGCATAACCACGCCAGTCTCACCGAATCCCGCGATGCCGACGGCAAGTGGCTGGTAGTGCTGTCGAAGTTTTCCAAAGACCGTTTCCTGCCGGTAGGCCCTCTGCATCCCGAAAACGATCAGTTGATCGACATCTCCGGGGAAGAAATGAAACTGGTGCATGACGGCCCCACTTATGCCGAGCCCCACGACTGTATTCTGGTACGCGCCGACCAGATCAACCCAAGCCGAGTATGGACACGAGACGACCCCTTCTTCGCCGAGACCGTGGCCATGGCCGAGGCAGACGGCGTCAACCTGGAGGGCGAAAGCAAGGTAATCCGCGAGGGCAATAAAGTACGCGTGTACATGACCTCCATCGCACCGCAATTTGGCCTGACCGAATTCAAGGTCAAACAGGGTGATGAGGTGACCGTGGTCATCACCAACCTTGACCAGGTCGAGGATCTGACCCACGGCTTCTGCATGGTCAACCACGGCGTGCAGATGGAGATCAGCCCCCAGCAGACCGCTAGTGTCACCTTCACCGCCGACAAAGCCGGGGTGCACTGGTACTACTGCAACTGGTTCTGCCACGCGATGCATATGGAAATGACTGGTCGCATGCTAGTCGAACCCGCCTGACGACAACACGCGGGCCGATTCCTTCGGCCCGCTGCGGGAGAACACCATGAAACGACACCCTGGCTATTTAGGTTGCCTACTGGCGCTGCTATGGCTTTTTTGGCTGCCTAGCGGGGTTTATGCCGCCGACTGGCTCGCCACGCCTGGTGAGCCGTTACAGCCGTTGATCGAACAGGCGACCGACGGCGATCAATTGCTGCTGCCTGCAGGACGCTACCCCGGGCGTGTGGTTATTGACCGCACGCTGCATATTAGGGGCGAGTTGCAAGCCATCCTCGATGCAGGAGGCCACGGCCATGCGGTGGTGCTGGCAGCTCCCGACATTATATTTGAAGGTGTCCGCATTGAAGACTGGGGAGATAACCTGACAGCACTGGAGGCCGCTATTTTTGTCGAGCCCGCCGCTCACGGCAGCAGCATCCGCAATAACCAGCTAAGCGGGCCTGGCTTCGGCATCTGGCTCGATGCTGTCAATAACGTCAGTGTGATAGGCAATACCATTCGTGGCGATACCCGACTGCGCTCTCAGGATCGCGGCAACGGCATTCACCTCTATAACGTTAGTGACTCAATTATTGAATCCAACGATGTTGCGCAGACTCGCGACGGCATCTATCTCGACAGCAGCCGCCACAACGTGCTGCGCGACAACACCCTGCATGACCTGCGCTATGGCGTGCACTACATGTACTCCTTCGACAATCGTCTTGAAGGCAACCTGACCCAACGAACCCGAACCGGCTACGCCCTGATGCAATCCAAACGCCTGGAAGTCGTTGATAACCGTTCGGAAGCAGACGACAACTACGGCATTTTGATGAACAACATCACCGACTCCCTATTGAGCGGCAACCGTGTCGAAGGCGTCACCCAGCCCCTGGGGGCAGATGGCGAGGGGCGTCTAGCGGGCGGCGACGGCAAGGCACTGTTCGTTTACAACTCGCAGTTCAATCGTATCGAGAATAATCGTTTCGCAGCCAGCGACATTGGCATCCATCTCACCGCCGGTTCAGAGGATAACCAAATGGCGGGCAACGCCTTCATCGCTAATAAGCAGCAAGTCATGTATGTCGCCACCCGTGAGCAGGATTGGTCGGGCAATTACTGGAGCGACTACCTGGGTTGGGATCTTGACGATAACGGTGTCGGCGACACCGCTCATGAGCCCAATGACGCCATGGATCATCTTCTCTGGCGCCACCCCTCCGCGCGCCTGTTGATGCAAAGCCCTGCGGTGTTGGCACTGCGCTGGGTGCAACGTCAGTTCCCGGTGTTTCGTCCCCCGGGGGTCAGAGACAGCGCGCCCTTGATGAGCGAGCCCGGCCGAGAAGGAAATGCTCCATGAACCCAGTAATAGAACTACAGCGAGTTACCAAGCGTCACGGGGCGCTGGTGCGACTAGCTGAAATGGATCTCACCATCAAAGAAGGCGAGATGCTCGCCCTGCTGGGACATAATGGCGCGGGCAAGACGACCATCATGAAACTCATACTGGGCTTAATTGCGCCCAGCTCGGGCCACGTTGACGTCCTCGGTGGCGCTCCTGACGGGCCACATGCCGAACGCCTACGGCGTCAGTTGGGCTATCTACCTGAAAACGTCACCTTCTACGAACAGCTCACCGGGCGTGAAGTGCTCACCTATTTCGCTCGTTTAAAGCGCGCTGACCGCCATCAGGTAACGGTTCTGCTTGAGCGTGTGGGCCTGGTCGAAGCCGCCGACCGTCGCGTTAAAACTTACTCCAAGGGCATGCGCCAGCGCCTTGGCCTGGCCCAGGCTTTACTAGGGTCTCCCCGGCTATTGTTGCTGGATGAACCCACCACCGGCCTTGACCCCGCGGCCACCCGCGATTTTTATCAGGCCGTAAAAGCCCTACGCGACAACGGCTGTACCGTGCTGCTCTCTTCCCATGTACTGCCGGGCATCGAACCCTATATCGACCGCGCCTTGATCCTGGGCAAAGGGCGACGCCTGGCCCTGGGCAGCCTTGAACAACTGCGCGAAGAAGCACAGCTACCGCTGACGTTTCGTATCCACGGCACATTGCTGGCCATGCAGTCTCAGCTCTGGAAAGCCATGTCCCTTGAGCCTATCCCAATCAATGAGCGCTGTGTGGAGGTCAACGTGCCCGCGGAAAATAAAATGCAGGTACTACGTCAATTAACCACCATGCCGAATATCGACGACATCGAGTTATCACCACCCACCCTTGAGCATCTCTACACGCATTTTTCTACTCGCCCCGCCTCACTGACGCTAGGAGCCAGCGCATGAAGGCCATGTTCATCGTCGCCGCCAAAGAGTTCCAGGATGGCCTGCGTAATCGCTGGGTACTGGCGATCACCGTGATCCTTGCCGTTCTGGCAATGGGTATTGCCTACTTTGGTGCCGCTGCGAGCGGCGGTCTTGGTTTTACTTCACTGGCCACCACCCTGGTCAGTTTATCAACTCTGGCCGTTTTTCTGATCCCCTTAATCGCGCTGATGCTAGCCTACGACGCCGTTGTCGGTGAGCAGGAGGCCGGCACGCTACTACTGCTACTCACCTACCCTATAAGTCGTTCGGCGTTGCTGTTTGGTAAGTTCTTCGGCCATGGGATGATTCTGGCTGTCGCCACGCTACTCGGTTTTGGTATCGCGGGTATGGTTATTGCGTTGGGCGCTGAAGGCGTACCGCTTATCCAACTAACCGTCGGCCTAGCACGATTGATCGCCAGCAGTGTGCTTTTGGGCTGGGTGTTTTTGGCCTTTGCCTACCTGATCAGCGTAACGGTCACCGAAAAGGCACGGGCCGCCGGGTTGGCACTGGGAGTGTGGTTTCTGTTCGTGCTGGTATTCGATCTAGTACTGCTGGCCCTACTGGTTGGCGTCAAGCAGGGGGGCGACTGGCTCCCCTACCTGATGCTGCTCAATCCCACCGACAGTTTTCGCTTGATCAACCTATCGGGGTTCGACAGCACACAGCTAGAAAGCGGTATCGCGGCTATCGCGCAGCAAGGCGCGTTCCATTCTGCCTGGCCGCCCTTGGCAATGCTGGTTTGGGTCGTGGTGCCCCTGCTATTGGCCGCCCGTCGCTTCCACCGTCATACCGCTTAACATCATCTCTTAACATCATTTTATTAACGAGGATTGACCATGCCCGCCCTGCTGCCCATTCTGGCCCTTATTATTTTGCTCATGGCCGGTTGCAACAATGCCACTGACAGCGCCGAAAGGATGCCGCCTCAGCCTATTAGCGGCGATGACATCTGCCATGTATGCGGTATGTTTATCACCGAATTCGAAGGCCCCAAAGGTCAGGCATTTATGCAAAGCCACAGTGACGCGCGTAAGTTCTGCTCCACGCTGGAGATGTTCGTTTTCCTCCAGCAGCCCGAAAATCAGACCCAGCTGCGCCACGCCTATGTACATGATGTCGGCGTGACACCCTGGGAAGCACCTAAAGACGATGCCTTTATCCCTGCAGCAGACGCTTGGTATGTGGTCGGCCATAATCGGCGCGGCAGCATGGGCCACACCCTTGCGCCGTTCTCCAGCCATGAGCGTGCCGAGCAGTTCGCAGCGGTTCATGGTGGCGAGATAATCACCTATGACGATATCGACCTGGAATTGCTCGCCCGGCTCGGGCGCCACGAAGGGAGCGGCCATGCCGCCCACTCAATGGCGCAATAAAAGTGAGGAGTGAGGAGTGAGGAGTGAGGCAGAAAGTAGCTGCAATTCAGGCTAGCCAGGAAAGCGGGCTGTGATGAACAGCGGCCCCCACCATATAGGCGAAGATAGCCACCGCCACTACCGCGGCTAGGGCTCGCACCGTTGGCGTGGCCCCGCGCTTAATCGCAATGGTGCCAATACCGATATAGGCCAGCAGCGCCAGTAACTTGGCGCCAAGCCAAGGAAGCTGCCAGGGCCATACGGAAAGCAATACCATCAAAGTCACCCCCAGCCCCAACAGAGCCGTATCAATAAGATGAGGCAATACCTTGACCCAACGGGCGTTGAGTCGCGGGCTTTCCTGCACCGACCACCAGGCGCGCACTACGAAGAGCGTGATGCTCAGCGCAGCGGCCGTCATGTGCAGGTGCTTGATGAGGAAATAGTGCTCCATGGTAACCGTCCCTAGCCGACGTTAACCGCATTGCCGTGATGGTCGAAGGCAAGATAGGCGGTGATATTACCCATTTGCAGCGACTCCATCATACGCTGGAGCTGCCGTTCAACCTCAGCGTCATCTTTTGGGTCGTCCATGGCAGCTGTGAAAACTAGATCCCATTCGATCTCGGTACGGCGTGACTCCTCGACCAACGCCGCCATGTTGGTCAACTCCTCCGTCGACTTATCTACGCATACCACAGGCACCAACACTCCCCCTTCACCCTGTTCGAAGCGACGACGCTGGTCAGCATCAGGGAAATCGGGCAGCTCTGCGCGAACGAACACAAACAGCAGGCGCTGGGGCTTAGGTTGTTTACGCGCTTCCAGCAGTAAATCGGCAAACGTGGCTATGGTCATAAAAACTGTGGTCATAAAATGGGCCTTATCGCTAGTGGTTTAGAATCAGAAGGAGAGAGAGTAGGTAAGAATGAACAGGTGAGACTCATAGGCGGCGTTACTCGGGTGACTCTACGAAAAGCCACAGCAGCAGCATTACCATAAACAGAGGGATCAACAGGCTAAGTGGCGCCGCACGCCAACCATAGGCTTGGACTACCAGAGGCGCCATCCGCAAGGAAAACCCTACCCCCGCCGCTAAAGCCAGAAAAAGGGCGACACAAAGACTCACCCAACGACCAGGCATCCAGCCTTTGGCGTGGGCGATGCCCGTCGTAATCACCGCACCTCCCAGTCCAAGCCCAGCCCCCACTAACAAAAACTCCCACGGTCGGCTAGCCATCCCAAACCCGCCCAGCGCCAACGCTAGCCCCAGTAATAGCCATTGCATCAAGCGGCAGGTGTCTCCCCGCCTGGCGATATACCAAGCCGGCCAAGCCAACAGCACACCACTACTCAACGGTACCAGCACATAGAGGGGTTGTTTTGCGAGCAGGGCATAAAGTGTCCAGCCAGCCACCGCTAAAGCGCTTGCCAGCGGCATCAGCAGCATGGCTACCAGCAACTGATAACCATTTACTGGCTGTTTTGATGTCTCCAACGTGGGAGGCGGCACAGATGATGGCATGGCGTTTCCCAGCGAGGGTATAAAGACATCGGAAGACATGTAAGAATTGTCTGTAAATACTGGGCGTAGGTCAAAAGGCATCGGAGGTAGACCGGCTAACCCCAAAGGAATAGCCCTCGTATCGAAATGCAGACAGTGCCACACTCCCTTACCTCTTCCGCGCTATCGGAAATGCCATGAAATTACTTCAGCGCTCCCTGGTTGCTCGCATCATTGCGTCCTTACTTGCCATTAGCGGGATGGCACTCATCAGCATCACCCTGACCATGGCAATGTCTAACAGCAGCCGTGGCGATGCTGCCGCGATTAATGTCGCTGGCTCACTACGCATGAATGCCTATCAAATCATGAGGGCACTGCAACGCCTGGAGTATGCTCCAGAGGAGACTAGCGCAGAACAGCTCGAAGGACTGATTTCGAGCTTCGATCAACGTTTGTATGGCACAACGCTTCAACAAACGATCCCCATCGATGATCGTCACGAGCGCCGCCGTCAACTGGAAAAACTTCAGATCTACTGGCAGCACACGCTTCGTCCGGCACTAGAGGCACCGTCCCCAGCCACTGCGCTTGACCTCGATACGCTAGAAATGATGATCGTGGCGATGGTCAATGACATTGAAGTGCTGGTGACCTATTTGGAAGAGAGCACCGAGGCCAAGGTGCGGCTGCTGGGGATGATGCAAGTGCTCTTTCTTGTACTGATCGCTATAGTGGTCTCGATTGCCCTCTACGATGTTCGCTTCAATCTGGTAGTACCTTTGCGTCAACTGATGGTTCTGGCCCGCGAGGCGGCACAGCGTAACTTCAAGCCACGCTCCCAGCTCCGCGGCAGCGACGAGTTGGCTTTGTTGGGCCATACCTTTAACAAGATGTCTGCCGAACTGGCAACAAGCTACGCCGCATTGGAAGACAAGGTGTCGCGCAAGCAGCAGGAGCTTGAGCGCAGCAATCAGGCGCTGCAGGTAATGCACGATGCCAGCCGCTCGCTGTATGGAGGCGGTAACGACCTCTGTTCTAGCGCAGCGCCCATGTTACGCGAACTGGAAAAGCTGCTGGATATCGGGCCAATACGGCTTTCCCTAAACGATCCTTTCGACCAACGGGAAATGCCGGTTTTAGAAACCCACTCGCGTACCCGACCAGAGTATTGCCGTGACCAGGATTGCCACGCCTGCCTGATCGATCCTCGCCCCTTGGAGATGGTGGCCAATAACCAGTCACAGTGCTTGCTACTGCCTATTAGCGTAGGCGATACGCTGCTAGGCACCCTGGAGGTGTGGTATCCCCAGGAGCGGCTCAACGATAGCACCCGTCGGCTGCTCACCATGTTAGCCGACCAGCTCGCCACGGCGGTGTATCTGCAGCGGCGTATCGAGGAGCAGCAACACGTTACGCTGATCAACGAGCGAACCATCATTGCGCGGGAACTTCACGACTCTCTAGCCCAATCGCTCTCTTATCTCAAGATGCAGGTCGCCCGACTCGAACGCATGCAGCAGAAAGAAGCTACCCGAGAAGTACAGTCTGCGGTATTCGACGAGCTGCGTACCGGCTTAAACAGCGCCTATCGTCAACTGCGTGAGCTACTCACCACCTTCCGACTCAAACTAGAGGGGCCAGGGCTGCAATTTGCCTTACGCCAGACCGTCGATGAGTTTAGCCAGCGCATGGGGGTAACGGTCGAGCTTGACTACGATGTGCCGCCTTACCTACTTAACCCCAATGAAGAAATTCACGTGCTGCAGATCATTCGCGAGGCATTGGCCAATACCCACAAGCATGCCCAAGCCCACTGGGCTGGGGTCACTGTGCGTTTCGCCGATGCTCGCCTGCTAGTGCGTATTGAGGATGACGGCATAGGCCTGGAAGACGATAGCTCGCCACCTATGCACTACGGTTTGGTGATCATTCGCGACCGTGCCACTACCCTGAACGGGGAGCTAAGCATCGCCAATCGCCCCGCAGGAGGTACTGGTATTGAGATACTCTTCACTCCGTTGACCGCTCGCTTAATTCAGCAGCAACCTGTTACGGCTACCCCCGACTCTCATTTAGGTACAGGGACTTCTTAATGACGCTGACCACTGCCAACGATACACCCGCCAGCCTGATGATTATTGACGACCACCCGCTACTACGGCGTGGCGTGATACAGCTGCTTGAATTAGAAGACGACCTTGAATTGGTTGGCGAGACGGGCAACCCGGAAGAAGGTATTGCACTGGCCCTCAAACTTGAGCCTGACCTGGTTTTACTTGATTTAAACATGCCGGGCGTCAATGGCTTAGAAGCCTTGCGCCGCCTACGGGAAGCCAACTATAGCGGCCGTGTGGTGATGTTCACTGTTTCCGACCATGAGGATGATGTTGTCGCCGCACTGCGCAACGGTGCTGACGGTTACCTGTTAAAGGATATGGAGCCTGAAGACATGGTTCGCCAACTGCGTCAGGCTGCTTTGGGGCGCATGGTCATCAGCGAAAGCCTGACCGCCCTACTCGCTGAAGCCCTGCGTAATCAGCGCAATGCCCCCACCACCCCGGATATTCATAGCCTAACGCAGCGTGAACGCGAAATTCTGCAACAGCTTGCTGGCGGACTCTCCAACAAGCTCATCGCGCGCAAGCTGGATATTACCGAAGGCACGGTCAAGGTTCACGTCAAGCATCTGCTCAAAAAGCTCAACTTACGCTCACGTGTCGAAGCTGCCGTCTGGGCAGTCCAGGAAGGTATCGATCACTAATCGATTCTGTGTGGTTACCTCTAAAGACTCCCTGAATACTTTTGCTCTGACTCGCCTTTACCTCCTCTCGATTTTTTCTGTTTAAAATCAATGAATCCAGGCTTTTCAGCGACTACCTCTCAAGAGGTATGTCGCTGTTTTTCATGCTATTTCCACCTATTTCCCAATTTCTTCCCCCAGCGTATCTTGCTTTCTAACTGCTAGATGCAGACAGGTTTGATGCCAAGGGGAAATCGCCATGAGCAAGAGAAATGCCGACATTGAGAAATGGAATGTCGAAGACGCCCAATTCTGGGAACAGGAAGGCAAGCACATTGCCAACCGCAATCTATGGATATCCATTCCCAGTCTGCTGATGGGATTCGCTGTCTGGATGATGTGGGGAATGATTACCACCCAGATGCAGAACCTGGGTTTTTCGTTCACGGTTAACCAGCTATTTTCACTGACGGCGCTTGCCGGTCTAGCAGGTGCCACCCTGCGCATCCCAGCATCGTTCATGATTCGCATCGCTGGCGGGAGAAACACCATATTCCTGACCACCGCGCTATTGATGATCCCCGCAGCCGGCACTGGTATCGCCTTGATGAACCCAGGCACGCCGTTCTGGGTATTCCAGGCATTGGCGCTACTTTCAGGTATCGGTGGCGGTAACTTCGCTTGTTCAATGAGCAACATTTCCACTTTTTATCCCAGCAAGCAGCAAGGTTACGCCCTGGGCATGAATGCAGGCCTTGGTAATTTCGGCGTCACGACCATGCAAATTGTCATCCCGCTGGTAATGACCGTCGGCATTTTCGGCGCTATAGCCGGTTCACCGATGGAATTGCAAAGCGCTAGCGGTACGCTGATCGGCAGGATCGAAGCAGGTACAGATACCTGGATCCAGAATGCTGGCTTTATCTGGCTTGTATTCCTGGTTCCATTAGCGTTCGCCGGTTGGTTCGGTATGAACAATCTTCGCACTATTACGCCCAACCCTGGTTCGCCGCTGGCGGCTTTCAGCAAAATATTAGGCCTCTACGGCGTCGGCATGGTGACTGCCATCGTCGGCATGCTGGCTCTCAGCTGGCTTAATATGTGGGTTGCCCTACCGCTAACCATTGTTCTGACTCTGGTGCTGTTGCGCCTGATTCCTGGCGACATCAAGCCTAATATCCAGAAGCAGTTCGCGATATTTTCCAATAAGCACACTTGGTCAATGACCATCCTCTACATTCTGACCTTCGGCTCTTTTATCGGCTTCTCTGCAGCCCTACCGCTCTCCATCAACGTCATCTTCGGCAACATGATGGAAGCCACTGCCGATGGCACGCTGATTCGCGTGGCCAACCCAGAGGCGCCCAGCGCTTTAACCTGGGCCTGGATAGGCCCCTTCGTGGGCGCCCTGATCCGTCCGCTGGGCGGATGGATCTCCGACAAAGTGGGTGGCTCCATCGTCACCCAAATAATCTCTGCAATCATGGTGGTCGCCTCTATCGCCACCGGTTACGTGATGATGCAGGCCTATAACGCCACCGATCCTAATCAATTCTTCTGGCTATTCCTGCTGCTATTCATCGTGTTATTCGCCGCCAGTGGTATCGGCAACGGCTCTACCTTCCGCAGCATCGGGGTTATTTTCGACCAGCAGCAGAAAGGCCCGGTACTTGGCTGGACCTCAGCCGTCGCTGCCTATGGCGCCTTCATCGCCCCGCGGGTAATGGGCGAGCAAATCCAGGCCGGCACACCGGAGCTTGCCATGTACGGCTTTGCGGTCTTCTACGCCATCTGTCTGGTCATCAACTGGTGGTTCTACCTACGCAAAGGTGCCTACGTTAAGAACCCCTAAATAGGGCTTGCGTCTTTACGCCCGGAGCCAAGCTCCGGGTCTTCACCCCCTACCCCAATGCGGGAGGACACCATGAAAATCATGATCGCCTATGACGGTTCGCGAAACGCCAAGCTGGCTCTCGCTCAGGTCGTCAACATGTTCCGCTGCAACCAACCTCTGCTGGTACTGGTTGGCGTGGTGGAGAACCCACTCGACGCTACCGATAACAACGAGGTGCTTTTTCAGCAGGAGCACGATGAGGTTAAACAACACCTTCAAGAGGGTGTGGCATTCGCCATCGGCGAGGGCTTCCAGGCCGAGCAGCTTCTCGCCGAGGGGGATGCACGCAAGATGCTGCTTCAGGCCACTCGCAAACTCTCGCCAGACCTACTGGTCATTGCCCGCCATAGCCATCAGCCGGACGGCGGCATCATCGCCAAGTCGTTGACTTATTTTGTTGATGAACTCGACTACATGACTTTCGGCAGCGTCAGCTCGTTCCTGGCCCGGCGCGCCGAGTGTCCCTTGTTAATCCTACCCAGCCCTTGAGCAGCCTCTACACCTCCTTTGGTACAGCCCACCTTTGGGACACAGGACGATACGACCATGAAAGTTTCCGCTGTATTCAAGTTTCGCAGCCCCGAAATTCGGGCCTTGCACCTGACCTGGATTGCCTTCTTTATTACCTTTTACGTGTGGTTCAACATGGCGCCGCTCGCGTCGAGCATGCTCAAGAGCGTCGACTGGCTGACCACGGATGATCTCAAGCTGTTCGCCATCTGCAACGTCGCCTTGACCATTCCTGCCCGCATCATCGTTGGCATGGCACTGGATCGGTTCGGCCCGCGACGGGTGTTCTCGGTGCTTATGGTAACTATGTCACTACCGGCACTGGCGTTTGCTTTCGGTAACAGCATGACGCAGCTGTTGGTGGCGCGCTTAGTACTGAGTTCGATTGGTGCCAGCTTCGTGGTGGGTATCCACATGACGGCGCTGTGGTTCAAGCCCAAGGACATTGGCTTCGCTGAAGGTTTCTACGCTGGCTGGGGTAATTTCGGCTCTGCCGTCGCGGCCATGTCGCTGCCGACCATCGCCCTGAGCATGTATGGCGGCCCCGATGGCTGGCGCTGGGCTATCGCCCAGAGCGCTATTGTTATGGCCGCTTACGGTGTTTACTACTGGTTCGCGATTACCGATGGCCCGGATGCTCAGGCTCACCGTAAGCCACGCAAATCCGCTGCCATGGAAGTGAGCTCCTGGGGCGATATGATCAAGCTGATCATCTGGACGATCCCACTGGTCGGCGTACTCGCCATCTTGGTCTGGCGTATTCAGTATATGGGCTATTTATCAGTTACTGGTGCGACCATCGCTTATCTAGCCATTATCACGATCGTCATCTATCAAATTGTCCAGATCCTGCGAGTCAATCTACCGATCCTGCGTAAGGGTGTACCGGAGGATGATAAGTACTCGTTCAACAGCGTAGCGGCGCTTAACAGCACCTATTTTGCCAACTTCGGCGCTGAACTCGCAGTGGTATCGATGCTGCCCATGTTCTTTGAGGAGACCTGGGGCCTGAATGCCGCTACGGCCGGCCTGATCGCTGCGTCATTCGCGTTCGTCAATCTGGTGGCGCGCCCCATGGGCGGCATGGTTTCCGACCGCATGGGTAACCGGCGCTTTGTGATGCTGTGCTACATGTTTGGCATTAGCGTTGGGTTCTTGCTGATGGCAATGCTCAATTCGAGCTGGCCACTCATTCTGGCCATTGCGGTGACCATCGGCACCTCGATTTTCGTACAAGGGGCTGAGGGGGCAACCTTCGGTATCATTCCCTCCATCAAACGCCGCATCACTGGGCAAATCTCGGGCATGGCCGGTGCCTACGGTAATGTTGGCGCGGTGGTTTACCTAACCATCTTTACGTTTGTCACACCGTCGCAGTTCTTCTACATCATCGCGACCGGCGCCTTCATCAGTTGGGTTATCTGCCTAGTGTGGCTCAAAGAGCCAGAAGGCGCTTTTGATGACGAGTACTACGTCTCTTCAGTCGATAGAGACATCGAAGAACAGGCACTGCAGAGTGCTAAGCGCTAATCGTTAGAGTTCTCGGAAGTTCTAGGCACTGTCCAAGATCCAGACAGTGCCTTTAAAAGCCAAAATAGTGACCTTCAGAGCGCACTTAATTAGGAGTCGTGATGTATATTGGTTATATCCAACTTCTTAAGCTCAGCATTAAGTGGGCTTATTCCAACCAGGAAATGGCGTCTCTTCCTGCAAATGACGCAACTCAGGTTGATGAGCTTCAGCGATTTGCGTTACCCGATTCACGCCCTCTTCCAATAAATGCACTTCTATTTGACGGCGATCCTCACGCCCTTGCCGCCGCTCAACCAACGATAGCTGCTCACAGCGGTCAACTAGCGCCACCACCCCATGATGTTTTGATTGAAGCCGTTCCGCTAGCTCCCCCACCGTCGCCCAGTCTCTTCCATAGAAACCACGAAGATGTAGCAATAGTTGATACTGCAAGGGCGTCAGCCCATAGCGGCGACAGATATCTTCACTATGGCGAAGAAAGCAACGCAACCGGTAGCGAAATTGCGACAGCCGCTCAAAGTCGCTTTTATCAAGTGTCTGAGGGTTATTCATTTTTCCAATTCTCTTTACCACATACTCGGCTATTGCTGACTCGCCAATTTAGAGCGCTTTAAAAAAATACAATATCACACCATGATACAAATAACCATTGAGATTACACCTGCAGGGGGGATCTGAAATGAGAGCACTCACTTTTCTCAAATTACCATTCAACCATCGTGAAGGCTGGAAAGAGCTACAGGCTTCCTCCCCCTCCATTCCTTTACTAGCGTGGCTGGTGGTGTTACCCATGTCCCTCTTGCCGCCAGTAATGCTCTATTATGCGGGCACCCATTACGGCGATGCATTTATGGCGGGCTTTGCTGACCGAGAGTGGCGTTTTATCACGACAATTATTTTCCTAGCAGAGATATTGAGTTTTTTCGTTATTGGCTGGGTAATCTACGCTGTAGTCAATGGAACTGAAGAGCTATCTATCAGCTATCAAGATGCCTATTTACTTGCCACACTTGCACCAATACCGTTATTCGTCGCTTCATTGGCACTATTGGTACCCAGCTTACTTTTCAACGTAGTGGTTATACTTAGCGGGCTGGGCGTCTCTTGCAGCTTGATTTACCACGGCTTACAAGCACTCTGTACCCATCAAGAATTTGATGTTGCTACGATCTCAGCCACTTACACAATCATGGCTGCCAGTGCTCTGGGGTGGGGTATTTTGTTTGCTGTTATCTGGGCTTATTAAGCCATGAATATTAGGCGCACTGGCCTACCGGGGCACCAATCCAGTCATCGTCAGCCAAATGATGACGCGTTAAGCAAACGGTCTAACGTTGAGAAGTGGGTAATGTGTGCGCCAGGCAGGGAGATGAGCAAAATTCACGATCACTGGCGTCTTCCCCTTCTAGCGCTGATAGCGCCAGCTCTTTGATTACTGGAAGGTGGGAATCTTCAATTTCACGAGCGGCGGTTAGTAGGGTAACTCGCCCCGCTCGTGCGAATCTCATTAAAGGCAGTAGCTTATCAGGACATGCCTTCAGCTCACGCCTGTATCGCTCAAGAAAGAGTGATTGACTGATTTTTTGCTGTCGATACTGACGGCATAATTGAGACGCAGGCGCTATCTCCGGGTACCACTCATTCAGTGCCAGGAAACTGGGAGACAGCCCGCTAGGACATAATCGATCAACCAACACCCGAGTGCCGTCGTGATCCTCTATCGGCGCATATATACGCTTTAGCATGACTTCATACGACATCGTTTTATGTACCTCCGCCAGCGCGCGCATGGCTTCAGCGAGTAAAGCTATATAGGTATTAACATAGTAGCAAACTTAGACAGGTTAATAGCCATAGGGATTTGCACCATTCATAACCGGGCGTTGGTCATCACCACGGTGGAACGCCCTCGCTCACCCTTATTTTAATAATAGGATTAGGCAAGGATGCAGTAGAATTGTCTCTATGAGCGATTGCTCCCGCTAGTTAAACTTCTCCAGGTATTTTTCATTGTGCGGATTAACACATGACAATTTCAACTAACCTCGTATCAAAAGTTGTTTTATTAACCGGACGACGTTGATACCAGCGACATAGTGGTACGACCTACGGCGAGCCTGTAACTCCGTATGAATATGTGTCCGAGCTATTCAAGCAAATGTGGCATTTAAAGCGAGTGACCTTACATGCAAGACACCAAGCTTCCTATCTACTGGCAACGTGCGATAGTCGTTGCTGGCATTATCACTATTTTCCCCGCCACCACTACGGCTCAAACAGCCCCGAACATAGGAGATAACGCTATGGCAGAACACCCGTATGTTGGCATGTGGGTAACTAAAGATGGCCAAATACGCCACGAACTTTTACCCAACAATCGTTACGATGAAGCCCGTGGTGAGCGTGAAAGCGCCTATCAGGGCCGCTATCAGGTGACAGGTAACTATATCGAATACTGGGACGACACCGGTTTTACCGCTGATGGCGAGTTTATTGATGGCGTGCTCTATCACGGTGGTATGGTGCTATACCGTAACAAAGAGTAGCGCTAAAAAACGAATCACCCGAGCCGGACTTCGCCGTAATTCGTCACTACTTCCCTGAAGTGCCACCACGTGTGGAGTATGAGCTGTCTGAGATGAGCGCCAGTATGCTGCCCGCTCTAGAGGGCTTTACTTCATGGATACGCATTCACTGGCCACAAATTGAAGAGAACCGTCGTGCCTTTGATAAGGAGCAGCCTGCCTCTACCGAAATTCGGTCGACATACCGCGATCGGGACGGTTATTGATGCCAGCGAGTCTGCCTAGTATTTATACTTCGTCTGGAGCTGAGCGATCAAATCTCACAGAGTGGCAGTTTGCGCTTCTCGCCATTGTCTTGGTGACATTCCCGTATAGGCTTTAAAAGCGCGCGATAAGGCCACTTCACTTCCATAACCCACTTCACCGGCAATAATCTTGATCGGCTGGCCGCGCTTCAACGCCTGCTGTGCCATCCTGATACGCCACCCTTGCAGATACTGACCCGGCGTATCACCCACAACGTCGCGAAAGGTGGAAGCAAACACACTGCGCGACATACCTGCCCGTTCCGCCAGTACCTCCAGCGTCCATGTTTTTGTTGGTTCTTCATGCATGGCAACAAGTGCATTGCGCAAGCGTGGGTGTGAGAGGCCCGCCAGCATCCCCCCCTTCACATCGTTATTTTCCATCAACTGTCGCAGTATTTGAATCATCACCACCTCAAATAGGCGGTTAACCAGCGCAACCCGACCGCAGCGTTGGGTAAATGCTTCTTCAAACAGCAGATCGAGAACCTGCGCTACACCAGCAATGGAATCCAAAGGCAAACACACAACGTTAGGCAAACTTGCTGCAATTGGATTCTGCTCGCCTCCCTCAAAACGTAAGCTTGCACAGGCCATGTCGGCACCCTTTTCAGGATCGGTCATGAAACGGTGTGTCATTGGCCGAGCATAGAGCAACAAACTGGGCTGCGTAATGCTCAGAGAGCCATCGTGGTGTACCACTTTAACCGTTCCACGCCGCACCAAGTGCATCTGCCCTGATACCCCATCGGCTTCCAATGTATTGGTGCCGCATAAAGCCCCTGCGTGAAATACCTGAGCCGTTACCGAAAAGTGCTCCATCAGAGTTGCTAACCTATCGACCATTTGATACTCCAAATCAATTTATCGAGATTATAGATCACCAATCGTCCAGTCATAACAGGCAGAATGCCTATCACCGGACAACATTTGTTTTCGGATCAACCACTGCTTTGGAGAAAACTAGACATGACTATCGAAAAAATTCTTTACACAGCTACTGCCTCAGCCACAGGTGGACGCGAAGGCCAAGCCACTTCTTCCGATAACGCTTTGAACGTCAAGCTTTCCACGCCACGCGAACTGGGCGGTGCGGGTGGAGATGGCACCAACCCTGAGCAGCTGTTCGCCGCTGGCTATTCAGCCTGCTTTCTGGGCGCCCTGAAATTCGTGGCGGGCAAGCAAAAAATCAGCCTTCCTGAAAGCACGTCTGTCACCGGAAAAGTTGGTATTGGCCAGATACCTACCGGCTTTGGAATTCAAGCTGAATTAACGATTGCGGCGCCAGGTGTGCCCAACGACGTTTTACAAACGTTAGTCGATCAGGCCCACATCGTCTGCCCTTATTCCAACGCCACGCGCAATAACATCGACGTCACACTCACCATCACCGAATAAACACCACCACCACTACTCAACCGCGAGAACAGGAAACGACATCATGAAAAAACTAAACCGCACATTGACCACTACAGTGCTAGCACTAGGCCTTCAAATTGGCTCAAACGCCTACGCTGCAGATGCCCAAGAAGCCTTCAATGCTGAACAAACTACCAGCACCATCACGACCGCTGATGGTGTGGAACTGTACTACAAAGACTGGGGACCTAAAGAAGGTCAGGCCATCACCTTCAGCCATGGCTGGCCGCTGAGTTCTGACAGCTGGGAGTCACAAATGATTTTCCTGGCCTCTCAAGGTTACCGTGTGATCGCTCATGACCGCCGCGGTCACGGACGTTCCAGCCAACCCTGGGATGGCAACGATATGGATCACTATGCTGACGACCTGGCCACGGTCATCAACACCCTTGACCTGAACGATGTCACACTCGTCGGCTTCTCGACGGGTGGCGGAGAAGTGGCTCGCTACATTGGCCGGCACGGAACAGATCGCGTCGCTAAAGCCGTCCTGGTTTCAGCGGTTCCTCCACTAATGCTGCAAACACCTGATAATCCTAATGGACTACCTATCGATGTGTTCGATGGTATCCGAGAAGCTTCTCTAAACAATCGCTCCCAACTGTACTTGGATATTGCATCAGGGCCTTTCTTTGGCTTTAACCGCCCAGACGCGGAACCCAACCAAGGCCTGATCCAGTCATTTTGGGCACAAGGAATGCAAGGCGGCCATAAAAATACCTATGACTCCATCGCTGCATTCTCGGCCACTGATTTCCGTGAAGACTTGGCGGCATTCGATATTCCCACCCTGGTGATCCATGGTGACGACGACCAAATCGTACCTTTAGACATTTCAGGGCAAGCGTCTGCGGCATTGGTAGACGGCGCGGAGTTAATTGTATATGAGGGAGCCCCACACGGTTTGACCGACACGCACAAAGAGCGGCTGAACCAGGATCTGCTCAATTTCCTTCAAAACTGATCGCTACCCCATTGGCCCACTGCCATGCAGTGGGCCAGTTTGTAACATTTTTGACAGTAAAAGTTCAGTAAACAGCATTGCTCCATGAGTGGGAACAACCTGTACATCATAGCCACTGTCGTCTTCAAGACACTCCCTTTGTACCTCTCTTACGGCCTTGCTTGCCTGCAAACGCACCGGGAGAAAAGCCCTCGTGCCGAACAAATGCCATCCCGAAGGCACTGGCAGATCCGTAGCCGACCCGCAGGGCGATCTCCGTGTTGGTAAGTTTGCCCTGCCGTAGCAGCGTCTTAGCGATGGCCATGCGCCAATCCGTTACGTATTCCATCGGCGCGCGTCCAATTTCCCTCCGGAACTTCTCGAAAAATCCGGAGCGGGACATCCCCGCGTCCTTCGCCAGCCCTGAGACGGAAATCTCGCCACCCGCGTCCGCGTGAATGCGCTGCAAGGCGGCGGCCAGTTGCGGATCGGACAGCCCGCGCAGTAGCCCCGGCGGCATATTCACGGTAGGGCCCGAGCGGAGCGCCTCAATAAGCAGCACCTCTAGAAGCCGCTGGAGGATCAGCTCACGCCCCGGCCGGTCGGCGCGGGTCTCATCGTGGATCACCGGCACCAGGGCCATCAGGCGATCGTGCCCAGAGACATGAATCATCTCGGGCAGCAGTGACACCAGCAAGTCGCTCGCGGGCGTATCGAAGCGGCAATGCCCGACCAGCGCGCGCATCTCCACGGGGGCGTCCGCCGGGCCGAGGCGAACCCGCCCGGGTCCGATTTCAAGCGGCCGGCCCGCCCCCCTGGGTTCCGGCGGCACCTCGCTGATCATGCTAAAGTCATGCAGATCGGGGATCAGGACGAAGTCTCCGGCCGCCAGCGTAACCGGCTTGCGACCGCTCACCTCAACCCGGCATCCCCCCTCGACCATCGCACAATAAAAGGGGCTGGCCATGTCATGCCGCTCGACCTGCCACTGGCCACCCGCCTCGACCATCTTCGAGATAGACACCGACGGTTTGAGCAACGTGACGACACTGGACAGAGGGTCTTCGATACCATCGGGCATATTTTGGACTCTTGATGAAAGAATTTGGACATTTGTGTATCGCATGAACGGGTAATCGCTGTCTATACTCTCCTGCTCATCAAACAAGGAGGCTAATAGATGAACCGACTGATCAACCTGTCCCGCGCACTGCCGACGCCGGATCCCGCCCTGACAGTGGCCTACACGCCGATCTGCCTGAAGATGCCTGGCCGCCAACCCCTGGAGTTGCGCCTTACCGCGCCAGCAATTGGGGACGCCATACCGATCGTGATCCTGTCGCACGGCTTTGGTCCATCAAGCTATATCCCCTCGAAAGACGGCTATGCCCCGCTCGCCCAGTTCTGGGCCGAACGGGGCATAGCCGTCATTCAACCGACCCACGCCAGTTCACGGGTCGGTGGACTTGACCCCGACCTACCTGAAGGCCCCTTCTACTGGCGCGAGCGCGTGCTCGAGATGCGTGCCATCCTAGACCAGTTGGCCGAGATCGAGCAGCAGGCTCCAGCCATCGCAGGACGGCTGGATCACGACCGGATCGCCGTAGCAGGCCACTCCTTCGGCGGCCACACCTGCAGCCTGCTACTTGGCGGACGTTTGTATGGGGAGGATTTCTCTGATCCGCGCATCCGCGCGGGTGTCCTGCTGGCAACCCCTGGGCGTGGCGGCGCCGATCTGACACCCGACCATGCTCGGCGCTTTCCCTTCTTCGACGTGGATTTCAGTGGCATCGAACTGCCCACCCTTGTGGTCTGCGGCGCGGAAGATGCCCCGCATTTCACGCCACGCGGCCCCGAGTGGCACGCGGATGCCTTCCACGACGCGCCGGGGGCCGATGCCCTGCTGACAATCAGTGGCGTGGGCCATGGGCTTGGCGGAATCGCGGGGCTCGACGCGAAAGAGACCGAGGTAGAAGATCCCGATGCGCTGGAGGCGACACGGCGTCTGACACTGGCGTGGCTAAGGAGTATATTCTGCATAGAACAAGACGCCTGGACAAAGAGCCAAGCTGCGCTCAGGGATCGCGCGGCCGCCGTCGCGAAGATCACCGTGAGAGAGCGCTGAGACGCGGTCTCATTGTCAGCTCGCCTGAAGGCTTTTCATGCGTACCGAGGCGGAACCGAGATTTAGCGGCCCGATTGACCAAGCGAAAAAGTCACCAGCTAACTGGGTGTTGGAAGCAGTAATTGCCCAAGCTTACGAGCTGCATATTTAGCCTGTGCACGTGTTAGCGCTGCGAAGCCCAACACAATGGCAGGCGCTAATGCAATCTCACGGCAGCAGTGCCGAAGCGGTTGTAGCACTACTCCCTGCTGTTCCGCTGCATGGATTAACATGTTTTCGTCTTGATCCGGTGATAACCACAGAATCAGGTGGAAGCCTGCATGTTCGCCACTAATGCGATAGCGCCCCGGCGCTTCGGCCCTCAAGGTTTCAAGCACGATGTCACGCAACGTCTGATACTCCTGCCGAGAACGGCGTAAATGCCGTAAGAAAGCAGGGCCTTTCATAAACGCCGCCAACCCCAGTTGCTCCGACACTCCCACACTACGCCCTACCGTATGCCACAATTCGAGCACTTTTCGCTGTAGTTCTGGTGGAGCAAGCATATAGCCAAGCCTCAAATTGGAAAAAAGCGCCTGATTAAAACTCCCGCAATAGACTACTCGATTCATCGTGTCGATGGATTTTAGCGCTGGTAACGGCGCGCTTTGATAGTTGAACTCGCTATCGTAATCATCCTCGATGATCCAGGTGTTGTTGCTTTGGGCCCAGTCAAGAAGCTCTAAACGGCGAGTCGCCGACATGATAACGCCAAGCGGTGACTGGTGCGCCGGTGTCACATAGGCAATACGACATTCAGTTGCGCCTATTATGCCACCCAAATTAAGCCCTTCCTGATCAATAGGCGCGTAAAGCAGGTTAGCGCCTGCTTCTTCAAATATTTGGTGTACAGCTGGATAACCAGGATCCTCGACACACACATGATCACCAGGCTTTACTACACAGCGCGCGACCAGATCAATGCTATGGCGAATGCCGTTAGTGATGAGTATCTGCTCTGCCAGACAATCGATTCCCCGATGGTTACGCAAGTACTTGGCAATCTGTTCCCGCAATACCCAAGCGCCTTGCGGCTCAACGCTACACATCTGCTCGGGCTGCATAGCTGCCATGGCCCGCTGTAGATGCGCGCCCCACTCAGCAGGTGAAATAAGCAACGGGCTGGCAAGCCGGGCAACAAAAGGTACTCCTACCTGGGCTTGGTAGTGTTTTCTTACGCTAACGGGCGCCGCTTCGACCATCGCTGGCTCTTTATGGTGGGTCGCCGTCGTTTGCGCCGTCAAATATCGGTCTGGGATAGTGGCACTGACACGGCTTCCAGACCCCACTTTGCGGGAGATGTAACCCTCGAGTTGCAAACGCTCAAAGACACTTTCCAACGTACCACGCCCTACCCCCCAACGTTGCGAGAGTACGCGTGTGGATGGCAACCGGTCACCCGCCTGTAGCAACCCATTCACAATCCCATCGCGCATGGCTTGGTAGGCCAGTTCAGATTTCGTTACACCGACGGGGCTGGTGGGTAAAGGTAGGTCTAACCCAGCTGTGTTTTTTCCTTTAACCATAATGGTTCGTATCAATCTCGTTTATATGGCTCTCTTATATGAGCCACTTTACTTCTAGCATAGCAACATATTGACGTTTCATTGGCTAAGGAGTGTTCACTATGTTGCTCATTGACTATCTGTTATTCGCCATGATTGCGGCGATGCAAGTTGGCTCGCCGGGCCCTTCGACAATTCTTTTGGTAAACAACGCGCTGGTGCATGGCCCCGGCCGGGCCATCTTGATACTCACCGGGGATTTGGTGGCTATTGCTGGGCTCGCGGCTTGCTCACTACTGGGGGTCGGTGCGCTACTGGAGGCAAATCCAACGGTGTTTATGGCCGTCAAGGTTGCCGGTGCTGTTTATCTTTTATGGCTGGGTATGCAGCAGTTTCGCCTGGCACAAAGGGTTCGTATTTCCAGCGATCAGCCTACAACGCTGCAAAGCATACCCGTACTTTGGCGACAATCGTTTATGGTTGGGCTCAGCAACCCCAAGGCGATTCTATTTTTCTCATCGCTGTTGCCGCAATTCGTAAGTGCCCAACAGGTGTCGCACATTTCTGCGTTCCTTCCCCTCATACTGTTATTTGTGTTTATCAAACTGATCGTGTCGAGCGCTTACGCATTAGCAGCAAGAAAAATGATAGCGAAGGTGGCCACACCAGGCGCCGCCGTTTGGGGTAAGCGCGCGGCCGGAGGAGTGTTAATGCTGTTTAGCATCTTTATGGGCATAAGCGCTCTTTACTAAGTGCCCAAATGTTGGAAAAAGGCAGGCGATTAACTTCATGGTTGGGCTTTCCCCTTGTGCTCGCCAAGTAGCTCGCTCCCAAGCGATGCCTTATAGAATAGAGTTTTGCAAACACTTCTCGCTATTGCTCAAAAACAACACTATGTATCTGGAAAGATATAGTCGGATGTTATGTATGGAGGCCTTTGCGTAAGCACTGATTGAGATCCGACATTGGCTGGTAGCTCAATTCGCTGGCACTCCTACGAGTGAAGTATAAGCTGACTGCTTAAGGCAGCCAGCTTTTTTGGGGCGTTATTTAGCAGGTTCTCCAGGAAAAGGAATGAACTCAGCATCGTCTCCGGGGGGAAGACGAAAGCGACCATTCTCAAAATCCGCTTCTACCCAAGCCTGCTTGGCGGCCTCCAGCTTTTCTCGCGAAGAGGCAACGAAGTTCCAGGATATATAACGGGGGCCATTCAGGGTTTCACCGCCGAGCAGCATCAGCCGAGTTCCGGATTCGCCAGCCACCACCGTGATCGGGTCGCCTGGCCGGAACACCATCATACGGCCGGCCTCGAAGGTCTCGCCTGCAATGATGACGCTACCGGACATGACATAAATGCCACGATCCTCATGATTATCCGGCAATGGTAGTTTTGCCCCTGGCTGCAGTATCGCATCCGCATAGAACATTTCAGAGAAGGTTTGCACCGGCGCCCGCTCCCCCCAGGCCGTGCCCAGGATCAAACGCACTTCCTTACCCTCGCCTTCCAGCATCGGTAGCGACTCCTCGCTATGATGCTCAAAGCTGGCAGGCTGATCTTCATAAGCTTCGGGAAGCGCCACCCACGTCTGTATCCCCAACACCGAGTGCTTGTTTTGACGAGTTATAGCACTGGTGCGCTCCGAATGGGTGACCCCATTGCCCGCCACCATCCAATTAACCGCGCCAGGATGAATCATTTGGTTGGTACCCAGGCTATCGCGGTGTTGGAACTCCCCTTGATATAGATACGTAACCGTGGCAAGCCCAATATGGGGATGCGGGCGAACATCAATGCCTTCGTCGTTAAGAAACTCAACGGGCCCCATCTGATCAAAAAAGATGAACGGCCCCACCATCTGCCGTTTCGGGGCAGGCAGTGCACGGCGCACTTCAAAACCACCCAAATCCCGAGCGCGGGGAACAATCAGCGTCTCTATGTCATTCAAACTGCCGGCGGATGGGCATTTCGGCTCTAAATCAGGCATCCAGCTCATAGGTTTTCTCCAGAAGTGAGAGGTAGGAAAATGGAGTACGCACCTTACAAAAGCACATCGTGCCACTCTGAGTGGCGCGCAAACTGTGCCTTTGCAAATGGGCATAACGGCATGATTTTCTTGCCCGAGGTGCGAACGTCTTCCACCGCTTTTGCGACTAACGCAACACCCACTTTTTGTCCGCGCATGGCATCAGGCACTTCAGTGCTATCAATGATGATCATCGAATCACCCGCTTTCGAATAGGTCATCTCTGCTTTAGCCCCATTGAGCTCAACTACATAGCGCCCCTTGGTATCACTGGTTTCATGCTCAATGGTAAAAGAAGCTTCAGGTGTACCAGACATTGCTTTCTCCTTATCGTATTACTCAGCAAACAACTCAGTATGTGTTTCTATAACTTAATAGTTATCAGGAGCCTTTTCTTTCAATAGAACTTAAGACCAGCACTTAAGACCTGTACTTAAAATTAGCACTAAGCTTAGTACTTAGCCCCTTGAATCAGATCTTACGTTCGGCCTTCATGGGGATGATTGAAAGTCAGGAAATGGCGCACGACCGGGCGTTCCTCACCTTGGTGGAAACGCAGAACTTCTTCTTGGATTTCGGCGGCTGATTTAGAAACACGCTTATGCTGACGCAGATGCTCTGCCCAGGATTCAACTTGGAACCATTCCAACATCAAGCTGGGATCGGCGGAATCCTCGGTAATGCCCCAAGCATAGGCGCCATCACGCCGTCTTTCAGCCGAGAGCCTAGCCAATATTTTCAAAAAGGCTGGACGATCTTCGAGGGCTACTCGGTACTCTATCTGGATAAGCACCGGGCCGCGGTCATACTCGACGGGAGCGGCTGTCAGTGGCTCAGGCCAATGATTCGACGGCATTAAGTCTGATTCGCCTTTGGGCAACTTGATACGATGTGCAATACATCCGATCGCTGCTAGCCCGACCGCGCCAGATAGTAACGCCAACGGCACGCCAATCCCTTGAGCGATTATCCCCCATGCCAAACTGCCCGCAGCCATGGCGCCATTGAACACAGTCAGGTATACCGCCAGAGAGCGGCCACGTACCCAATTGGGAAGAATTGCCTGGGCGACGCCGTTGAGGGTCGTCAACGCTGTAATCCACGCTGCACCAAGGATCAATAGAGAGGACACTGCGAGCCATTTAGGCGGCGCCAGGGTTAGCAAAGCCATGACGGCCGAAGTGACTAATGCCGACGTTAGAAGTAGGCCGTCGGCGCTAAGGTACATACGCAAGCGAGGCATAATAACAGCTCCTCCTATTGCACCCAGGCCAACTGCGCCAAGCAATATGCCATAGAAGCTTGGGCCGCCTTCCAGTAACTGACGTGCGACTAGAGGCAGCAGTGCCCACACTGAGCTGGCCATAGCAAAGAAGAGAAAAGCGCGCAGCAGGACAACATGCAGCTCGCGACTGGCGCGGGCATAACGTAGCCCGGCCCGAAAAGCACCTGGGAAGCGTTCGGATAGGGCATCCCGTTTCGTTGCTGGTCGTTTCCACCAAATCAGCGCAGCGATGACAACTGCATAGCTCAGAACGTCTACTCCATAGGTAAACGCTGCTCCCATACTGGCCAGCAACAGCCCGCCTAAAGCGGGACCTACGGCACGGGCAATGTTGATCCCCAGCGAGTTAAGTCCCACTGCGTTTTTGAAGTCTTTCTTGTCTACCAGCTCGGGGACGATAGCCTGCCAAGTTGGCCCCATCAGAGCAACGCCTATGCCCCCTATAAACGTAAGCATTATAAGTGATGCCACAGAATGCTGATCTGTAAGCGATAGAATAACGAGGCAAACGCTGACACAGGCCAGCAGAAGCTGAACGCAGATCAACAGCTTACGTCGGTCGAGCATATCGGAAAGCACACCTGCCGGGATCGCCAGGAGAAAAACCGGCAGAGCAGCGGCAGCCTGAACCATAGCGACGGCCGCTGGCGAAGAGGATAGATCAGTCACCAGCCAGGCACTGGTCACATCACGCACGAAACTGCCAATGCTGCCGATAATGGTAGCCGCCCAGAGTACGGCGAATAGGGTCTGCCGCAACGGAGCAAAAGCACTGTCCGAAGATGCAGGAAGATGAGTGGATTGAGCCTTACTCATGTTTCTAGCTCCTCCTGCAACCCAAGGAGTCTTTGCTCCAACGAAACGTACGTATGCATTAGGTGTTCACCTTTACACGGCCCAGCAGGAGCAGCCGAGAGCACCGAAAAAACCTTTAAGATCCGACGTCGGCGCATTAGATGCCCAGGCCCGGGCATGATCATGGCCGTGTAGGCCACACGCGCTTGCACAGCCACAGCTGGCCATCGCTTGGGCGTGCAGCGGTGCTAGGGAGTTTTTACCCGCACCCTCGGGCTCGCCCCAGGCACCATAGCCCTTAAAGGTGCGTGTCGGCGACCAGTCCGGCATGGCAGGCGGCAGCAAATTGTCGTCCAGTATCGCAAAATCATTGTCACCATAGACAATGCGCCCACCCACTACCGTCAGGTCGGAGGTCAGGAAAGAGATCTCCTCTTCAGGCACGCTGAAGAAGTCTCTACTCGGTACGATAAAGTCAGCTAACTGACCGGCCTTAATGCAGCCCCGCTTGCCTTCTTCATTGGAGAACCAGGCCACCTTCTCGGTCCACATGCGTAGTGCCGTCTCGCGGTCGAGCAGGTTATCTCGCGGATACAAGCCGAGACCGCCGACCGTTTTTCCGGTGATCATCCACGATAGCGACACCCAGGGGTTATACGAGGCCACGCGGGTAGCATCGGTTCCAGCAGAGACTTTAACGCCCTTCTCGAGCATGTGTTTGACGGGAGGGGTCGCCTCGGCAGCGCGGGCTCCATAACGTTCGACAAAATATTCGCCCTGATAGGCCATGCGGTGCTGCACCGCGATACCGCCACCCAGTGCAGCGATGCGGTCAATGGATTTGTCAGAGATGGTCTCAGCATGGTCGAAGAACCAGTTAATACCGTCCAGCGGAATATCCTGATTAACCTTCTCAAACACGTCCAGTGCGCGAGTAATGGTTTCGTCATAGGTGGCGTGCAACCGCCAGGGCCACTTATTTTCTGCTAACACACGCACGACTTCTTCCAACTCGCCCTCCATTTCTGGCGGCATGTCGGGGCGTTCTACACGAAAATCCTCGAAATCGGCAGCCGAGTACACCAGCATCTCGCCGGCGCCGTTGTGGCGGAAATAGTCATCGCCCTGCTTGTACTTTACGCTGGACGTCCATTTCAGGAAGTCTTCCTTTTCTTCCTTAGGTTTCTGCGTAAACAGGTTGTAGGCCAGACGAACGGTTATCTGCCCTTCGTCAGAAAGCTTCTGGATAACTTCATAGTCTTCTGGGTAATTCTGGAAGCCGCCACCCGCATCGATCACGCCGGTCACGCCGAGACGATTCAGCTCGCGCATGAAGTGGCGAGTGGAGTTAACCTGGTAGTCGAACGGCAGCTTCGGCCCTTTGGCGAGCGTGGAGTAGAGAATCATCGCGTTGGGCTTGGCTAGCAGCAGGCCGGTCGGATTGCCGTTGGCATCGCGGGTGATCTGGCCGCCAGCCGGTTCGGGCGTGTTCCGGGTATAGCCAGCAGCGCGCAAGGCAGCACCATTAAGCAACGCACGGTCATACAGGTGCATCAGGAACACCGGCGTGTCAGGGGCGATCGCATTGATTTCTGCCAGGGTCGGCAGGCGTTTTTCCACGAACTGATGCTCGGTAAAGCCACCAATCACGCGCACCCACTGCGGTGCGGGAGTGATGGCGACTTGGCGCTTGAGCATGTCCATTGCGTCGGCCAGCGAACGTACGCCGTCCCAGCGCAGTTCGAGGTTGTAGTTCAAGCCGCCGCGCACTACGTGGGTATGGTTGTCGAACAGGCCAGGCAGGACGCTACGCCGCTGGAGATTAACAATCTGGGTACCAGGGCTGGCCAAGGCCATGACCTCCTGATCCAAACCGACGGCCAGAAACCTGCCATTTTTAATCGCGACGGCAGTGGCGTTAGGGTTCGCCCTATCAAGCGTCGTGATCTGGCCGTTATGGAAGATAATGTCAGGAGCAGAATCGGACATGGTGGATACTCCTTACGGCCTAAATCTCAGCGTGAACCGGCGCCAGCGTGGGGCCATGCTTCACACGCTCCTCCGCTTTGTGCACCATGGTGTAGGCATAATCAACACCCATGCCGTAAGCGCCGGAATGCTCTTTCACCACCGCCATCACCGCGTCGTAGGTATCGCGGTTTTTCCAGTCACGCTGCCACTCCAGCAACACTTGTTGCCAGGTCACCGGCACCACCCCAGCTTGTACCATCCGCTGCATCGCATAATCGTGGGCCGCCTGGCTGGTGCCGCCGGAAGCGTCAGCTACCATATAGATTTCGTACCCGGCATCGTGCATCGCCGAGAGCGCGAAAGTGGTATTGCAGACTTCTGTCCAAAGGCCGGAAACAATAACTTTCTTTCGGCCGTTGTCCTTGAGCGCATCGCGTACTTTCTGGTCGTCCCAGGAGTTCATCGACGTGCGTTCGAGGATGGGCGCATCAGAGAACACTTCCAGCAGTTCAGGATAGGTGTGACCCGAAAAGCTTTCGGTTTCGACGGTGGTAATGATCGTCGGGATACCGAACACTTTCGCAGCCTTGGCCAAGCCAACGACATTGTTCTTCAAAGCTTGGCGGTCAATTGACTGAACGCCAAAAGCCATCTGCGGCTGTTGGTCGATGAAAATCAACTGTGAATTGCTGGGCGTAAGGACTTCAAGCTTGGGGTTCTGCATCGGGCTCACCTTTGACAAATATGATGGATGCCGTAAAACGGCCATTCACTATCGCAAGCCATCCCCGCGCATGATTGGACGACAATCTTGGCCTTGGGATAATTGTGTGATCTTCTATATATGAACGTTCCAACCATCTGATGCTTCGGTTTAAGTAAGGCGCACCAGCCCATACGATCCGCCAGGGTAGATTTTCAAGATGTCGCGGTTATACAGCTGCACTGACGCTAATCATCATGTCCTGCTGACTTGAGCAGTTTGAGGGGTTGAAGAACCAAGTAAGGCTGCCTGCAACCGGGCTTTGGGTGCATGCAGCTTTCGCCAAGTTTGCGGCGCCAGGCCTGTTTCGCGTCTGAAGACACGACAAAAATGTGACTGATCGCAAAATCCATGTCTAAGCGCAATTTCACTCAAAGAACGCGCCGAACACAGCATGTCTTGCCTTGCAGCCTCCACTCGCGCGGCAGCGACGTACGTTAGCGGAGTGACGCCCGTCGTTTGTTTGAACGCATGTGAAAAGTGACTGACACTCAAACCTAGCAACGATGCAAGTTCGGTTGTCCTTATACAGTGGTCGATATGCTCACTTATGAATGTGTCTACGCGTGATACCTGCCAGCGTGCCAGCCCACCCCTATGTTTACACGGCGAAGGCTCGCTTTGATTGTCGACCGCCAGCAAGGCAATCGCCTGATCAAGATAGGTCGAAGCGATATCGGGATCACTATGAATGGTCTGCTCTGTTTCCATCAGCAACGTGAGCAGTTGTTTCGCCTGCTTTACAAGCTCAGGACGGCTGGATGGCGCTTTCTCAACGTTGCTGGGAGTAACTAAAAATTCAGGCCTGCTCATAGAGTTCTCCAGATTATTTAATCTAGCTAGATGAGATCGGCATGCCTTGCGAGAACTACCGCTTGCAAGATCGCATAGGCAACCAAACACATGCCGCTGAGGGTTGATGTGTACAAAGCGACTGATAACATCTAGGCAACGACTATGCCGCTGGAGCGATCTATATAAAAAATATATATTTATCAAACAGATATACTTTTCATTTGTGCAAAATAGTTCGAGTCCAGGGTTTAGCTATGGGAGGCTGGATTGATCATATGGTAAAGCGATGGCGGAGCGTTGCGGATTTGATCAATGCCACTGCGGTGCTTTCCCTGTCTTTGGGAAGACCGCGAAGAGCGCATCTGGTCCTATGGTTTCGTTACTGTCGGTCAGGATGAAGCCGCGTTCGAACGGATTCTCTAATTCACGGCTACTTCCGGGCCAGGCGTAATGGAGGCACCGAGTATCCTCACACGAGCTTCGCTCTGCGAGTGCGACGTCTGAAATAAACGTTATTACAATAATTAAAGCGGCTTTTAAAACTTTTATTATCGACACATATTTCTTAAAAGCAGTTGTTTAATTTTCGGCCAAACAACACAAGTGTTTGAGGTAGTTTAAATATTGCAAGGTGTCGGACAGGCTTAAGAGTGCTAAACCTGCCCGACAATACTGGCTAAACTCAATCTATCCAGCAACATTTAAGGGTTTTTATCGGTCAAATCGGACGGTGAAAAGTATTTTTCTTCACTGTCTTTTTGCGTTGAAGTGGATTCAGGAGAAATAATCCGGCTACCTTCATCCGAACCTCGCTCCGCGAGTGCCACACCTGAAACAAGTGTTAATGCAATGATTAAAGCTGCGTATAACATTTTCATGATAGAAACTCTCTTTTGATTAGTAGTGGTTGATCCGACAACTAATGTTGTTCGGTGATAAGCATTCTGACTCCTATGTTAGGACTATTGGTGATCAATAGTCTTGATAAAATGATCAATAGTATTAATTGATCTCTAGGTTGGCTGCTTTACTAATCTGTAACCAAACATATGCCGCTGAGTGTTTTTCTATAGAAAGCAACTGATAGGGTAATAGCAACAGCTATGCCACTAGAGCAACCTCTATTAAAAGTATATATTTATCAGCTTGATGCACTTGCCACTGGGGGGCCTGGATAAAGTCCAGGGCTTTGCGGAGGGAGGCTGGATTGATGATATGGTGAAACGATAGCGGCGCGTTGCGGATTTGATTAATGGCGCGGTGGTGCTTATGACAGACCGGCCACAATTCCCCGGGAGCCGCCCGAGAGAAAGCTGATTGAAATCAGTCAGCGCCGCCGTCGTTGAGGATGCCACTTTTCTTCAAACGGTAAGCCAGTGCAGGTCGGGTCAGGCCGAGCATACGAGCGGCTTGCGAAACGTTTTGCTGAGCAAGCTCCATCGCCTGTCGAATCAGCTGTTCTTCCACAGCTTCCAGGCTCACGTTCCTTTCGAAGATCTGCGTGACCCAATCGGCGGTGCTTTCCATGTCTGTGGGCTGTACCAGCTCACCGTCGGCGTTGAGACGATCACCGTCCGGATTGCCTGTCTTGGGGAAGACCGCGAAGAGTGCTTCTTGTACTATAGTTTCGTTGTTGTTGGTGAGGATGACACCGCGTTCAAGTACATTCTCCAGTTCGCGTATATTTCCGGGCCAGGCGTAATGGAGACACAGTTCCAGAGCCTTATCTGATAAACCTAGCGTACGCTTGTGGTACTGCAGATGAAACTTGCTTAGAAAGTGCTCGACCAGCAGCGGCAGGTCCTCAAGCCGCTCGCGCAAGGGGGGGATCTGCACAGGAAACACATTCAAGCGGTAATAAAGATCCGCGCGAAACCGGCCCGCCTCGACCGCGTCAGCGAGGCTCTCATTGGTGGCAGCGATTACTCGCACATCGACTTGGCGGGTTCGTGAGTCTCCCACTCTTTCAAGTTCACTCTCTTGCAATACCCGTAGCAGGGACGCCTGCGCTCTGGGCGTCAGTTCCACCACTTCATCCAGAAAAATGGTTCCGCCACTGGCGCGCTCGAAGCGCCCTGGGCGGGTCTGATTTGCGCCGGTATATGCGCCCTTCTCGACGCCAAACAATTCAGCCTCAATTAGCTCCGGCGGAATGGCGGCACAGTTCAACGCGACGAAAGCTTGCTCGGCGCGCTCGCTGCGAAGATGAACGCTCCGTGCGATGATCTCTTTGCCGACGCCGGTTTCTCCCAGCAACAGAACCGACACCTTGCCCTGGGCTGCCTTGTCGATCGTCTTGCATACGTCCCTGTAAGCAGGGGATTGTCCAATACCGTAGAACTGACCTTCTTGCTTCTTCAGGTTCGTGCGCAGTGAGCTGATCTGTGACTGAAGATCATACAGCTCCTCGATGATTGGATCAGCTTGAAAGTAGCGCTTAAAATCTGCGGCGTTCTCCCATTCCTCAGCCGGTTTTCCAATGATGATGCAGCGCTCATCGCCGCACCCGCGACAGCTCGTTTCCTGGATGATGATTTCGCGGTTCATGAACGAAGAGCTGTACGCACACGCGTAGCCCACCAGAGACCAGCAAACAGGATCTTTCATCAGGCCCAGCTCGGTCTGGCAGGCCTCGACCTCGAAGGAATCGATCCATTCAAGCTCGCAGTAGAAGTGGCCGGCCTCCTGATCTACCTCTAACTGGATCGGCTTCGCATTGACCATGCCTTTCAAGGAGTGCAGCTGCGGTCCAACTAGAAACATCTCAAATTCCGGACTGTTTGGCCTGAGCTTGCGGGCCATTTCCGCGTCCTTTAGTCCAGATTGGTAGCCAAGGCGCAGGAAAAATCCTTTGGCGCGTTCGATACCGAGACTATTGACGAGCTCACGGCGAAAATTAGCCATCGCCGACACCTGCATCAGCAACATACGCTGCTCGCCGAACCAGATCTTACCTTCTGTGCTTTGAAAGCGGACCTGTTCGCTCAGATCCTGATAGTCGGGATACTTGAGCTCCGGTTTGTAGCTGATAGCCATGAAAGAGGCCTCAATTATGTTTTTTGGGAAGGTACCATGCCTGTCTTGCGATGAGATAGGTCATGCAACAACAGCCGTTGATTGACCTTTAACATTCATGATTCACAGTCTGGTAACGGGTTCGCTAGGAAACACCGCTTTGAACTTCGGGTCGGTTAACGACCCGCTGACATATTCCCGCCGCCATTGACCCGGCGTTGTACCCACGAACTGCCGAAACAAGCGCGTGAGGTGGGACTGATCGCACAGCCCACAATCGAGTGCGATGAGACAAAGGGGATCATTGGTCATCATCATCATCTGCTGTGCGTGCTCGACGCGCCGGCGTGCGATATAGACAAACGGAGCTTGGCCGAATGTGGCCTTGAAGGTTCGAAAGAAATGTCCAGGACTCATTCCTGTGAGCGCGATGAGATCAGTACTCCTTATAGGCTTGTCTATATTCTCGTCGATATAAGCTATCAGACGTTTCGCCTGCCAACGCGGTATTTTACCGCGGAATGCGCCCTCGGCTTTAGGTCTGACGTCTCGTTCCAGACTGGCGGACAATAACGCCGTCGCGCGGGATATACATGCTTGCGCAGCCTGATGATCAAGCTCAACCTTGGATTGCGCCACAGTGAGCAACTCCAACAAAGTCGCTGCCAACGCAACCTCAATCTGCCGGCTCTGTTCACGAGCATCGGTGACCAACCCTGCATTACTGCTCATGGGGTTTCCTCCGCTTGTGATCGTTTAAGGCTTTCGATCCACATGCTGAAGATAATTAAACGAATACGCCCACATGCTAAGTAAGAAGGTGAAAAACTCTGTAAAAGCAGGAAGCTTTATCGCGCAGACAGTTTCGTACAAAGCCTAGCGCCTCTACCCTGAGCTGCGAAAAGATGCATCGAAAGAAGAGGTGCCCGAACGATCTCGCAGAATGATCAATTGCACTATCTTGTCTTCGGAGAGAGTAAAATAGAGCAGAACTTCCAGTGGATCGGGCAACCCACGCTTATCGAAATTTCCGTCGGCGTGGGCCGCGACAACAAAGTGGCCGTAGTGCGGGAGGCAATGAGTTGTGCGAAGTGATAGCTGCTGCCCGATAACATCGCGCTCGGCCCACTCGCTTAGTTCAGCCAGCCCGCGCCATTGTTGTAGCTGATCGTTAACAATCGAGTCCGCCGCGAAGGCTTCAAGAAGGCGGAACAGGTCACCGGCATTCGTAGCTTCGATGAACTGTGCGACTATTGGAGGAAGAATCGAACCGCTTGTGTGAGTGGCCAAGCAAACACCTCCTGCAAGGCGTGAACGCCCTCGAATTATTTTCTCTTATTCTCCGAGGTCACAGGCTGGAGCGCTTGTAAATTGGTGTGAAACCGCGTAACAGACGAATGGTCTGGCTGCTAGGTCAATCACTGGTGCGGTACTCCGATGCCCTAGCGGTCGGACGCCAGGCTTCGATCAACTGTTTGGCGGTTCTGAGATCGCGCGTTTCGTGTCCTTCTGTAAAGCGGTCGTAAACCTTCGCCAAGATCGCGTAGGCCTCCTCAGCCCGCTCCTGGTTTGTAAGCAGTGCACCCAAAGCCATGGCTGAGCGCAATTCCAGACTGAGCGCGCCTTGACTATTTGCAAGCGCCATCGAATGCCGCAACGTTGCCTCAGCCGATTTTATATCCAGCCGACCGGAAACAATCCCGATCTGCGCGTGCGTACGCAATAGCTCAGGCATGTCAAATGATTCATCTCGAGCCTCGGCTTGTTCAAGTGCCGCGGTGATCATTGCTTCCGCTTCCATAATATCCCCGCATTCGAGCAACGCTTCGGACAACGATCGGCTCAGCGACGTCGTGAACATGACAAGTTTCTCCGCATACAGGTTGTCAAGCGCATCGCAAAGCCTGCCTGCCGCCGTCCACAGTTCTCCCTTGAGCAAAGCCAGTTCGCCTGAGAGCGCGAGGCCTAAAGCCGCCCTCGGACCAAACGAATAACGACTGAAGTGCTGGTTGAGACGGCTCACCAGCGCTTCCGCTTCCTCTACATCTCCCCTCCACAGAAACACCGGGGAGGCGTATAGCAATACGATGAGCATGCTTACCGGTTGCTCTGTCTGCTCAGCTTCCTCAATTGCTTGATACGCAACTTGGGCGGCGCGATCCGGGGTACCGCTCAACCAGAGCGTACGTGCCAGAACGGTGAGCGCACGGATCTGATGTCCGAAGCCAAGCAGGTCGACCTTTAACGTGCCATGCACCGCAGCTTGCTTGAAGCCCTTTTCGATGTGCTGTAGAGCGTGCGTCTGATTACCGACCAAGTGATACGCTGCCCCAAGCATCCACTCAGACATGACGATACCTGCGGGAGAACCGACCCTGCGTGCTAGTTCGATACTGCGCTGACTTACCTCGACCGCCTCACGGAAGTGACCGATGTGGCACATGAAGATATGCTGTCCTGCGAGCAGTCTGAGTTCGCGTTCGGGGTCGTTCAAGGTTCGCGCAAGACGCAGCCCTTGCTCGATCGGGATACGGACTTCATCTCCATTGCGGCGAGTGAATAGTGCGGAGATCGCCAGCGCTTCCTGCAGGATGAGGTGTGTCGTCGAGCTTTCACGGGAACCCAGTCGCAATAGCGCGGCTTGACACCAGCGATGGCACTCGTCCAGCAGCGATAATTCCAATAAGTACGGTGCAGCGAGCGCTGCTAAACGAACGCCCAACTCACCCTCACCAGCCTCGGAGAATGCCCATAAAAGCGCAGTGCGCATGTTGCCGACCTGAATCAAATCACGATCCATGGCCCGCCGCCCATTCTGACGCTCATGATTTCGGTTGAGGTGCGCAATGAGATACTCGGCAAGCTTGCGTGAGACGGCGTTAACCTCGCCCGACTTCGCCAATTTTGCCGACGCGTAAGTGCGCGTCGTATCCAGGAGGCGCAGATAGCTCGATCCGTTGAGGATCGATGGCGACAGCAGTGACTTATCGCTGAGGCTTGCGATTGCTGCTGTCACTTCGGCCTCCGTAAGGACAGTGTCCACTGCGATCCAATGCGCCGCTTCCATTTGGAACGGACCCACAAACACGGATAACCGATACAGCACGCGGCGTTCACTCTCGGATAGCAGGTTGTAACTCCAATCAAGCATCGCCTGGAGCGTCTTATGCCGGGGAAGCGCGCTGCGCCTGCCCTGCCAGAGAAGGTTGAAGCGGCTGTTGATCAATTCCGCGGTTCCACGCAGGCCATGCGAGCGCACCCGACCGGCTGCCCATTCGATTGCCAGGGCAATGCCATCCGTTTTTCGGCAGATCTCGGCGACGAGCGGGACCACCTCATCCGTCAGCGTCTCCTGCACCCCGCTTGCCGCCACTCGATCCATGAAAAGCTCGACGGCGGGAAACGCCATCGCAGTGGAGGCTGTCATCCCCTCAATGACCGGGGGAACATCGAGCGATGGAAGAATGTGGACGTGTTCGCCCTCAACACGCAATAACTCGCGACTTGTCGCAAGCAAGTGGGTTTGAGGCGCGGATGTATAAAGCCATTCCGCGAGAAGCGCAATCTCGTCGATAAGGTGCTCGCAATTGTCCAATACGAGCAACGCTCTTCGGGCGCCAAAAAACGCCAGGATGCTCGGCTTGGGATCTTGCACTTGCACCTTTAGGCCAAGCACGGAAGCAATCGCGCTAGGAACAAGCGAGGCGTCGCTGACCGAGACAAGGTCGACGTAGTACACGGCGCCGTTAAAAGCTTCGAGCATCGTGTGTGCCACGGAGATCGCGACAGTTGTCTTACCCATTCCCCCCGGACCGATGATGCTCACGAATCGATGTTTGGTGAGCATCTCGCCCACTGCGCGGACTGAAGCATCGCGCCCAATGAGCCGTCCGAGACGCTCGGGCAATGAGTGTTCCGAGACCGATACGGGTGGCTGATTGCCGGAGCGAGGATCGGGAGGTCGGATGGTCTCGAATTTCCCGGGCGAAGCCTCGACCCGCACTCGCGTTAAGGGTGCGACGAAACTGTACCCGCGGCCGGGGAGGTTGACGATGTAGCGTGTGCCTTCCTTGCCCTCACCCAGGCATTTGCGCAGGCTGGCGATATTGACGCGTAGGTTGGCCTCGTCGACTACCAACCCCGCCCAGGCACGCGCCATCAATTCCCGCCGGGAAAGCACTTCTCCAGGCCGCTCAACCAACGCAATCAGCAGGTCGAGCGAGCGACTGCCGATTTTGACGGCCCCCCCCTTCCTCTCCAGCATCCGCCCCGCCACGTGCAGGCGAAACGGGCCAAATTCGACAATCTCGTCAATCTTCGGCACACAAGTCCTCGATGGTGGTGATCATCCAGCTTTCCGCTGAACGTCGTCTGTTGCGAAATATTCGCTTTACATCGGCTCCTACTCGGTAGCATCGAACACTTGCTTGACCAACTCAGCGAGCGTCGGGTGGACGTGGATACTATCGCGCACCCGTTGCGCCTTGGCCCCTGGGGTATTCATGGCGACCACCACCTCGTGAAGTAAGTCGGCTGCCTGGGGACCGATCATATGGAAGCCCAGGATCCGGTCGCTGCCCTTCTCAACCAGGAGTTTAGCAAAGCCCGGTGGTGAACCGACGATCTTGCCCTTGGCGAAATCGGCGTAATGCTTCTGGACCACGGTGTAATCGAGGCCCTGGTCGCGACAGGCACGCTCTGTCAGCCCGACCGAGCCGATCTGCGGATTGCTGAACACGGCGTGCGGGTTGGCGGTGTAGTCGACAACAAGGGAGGCACCGTGCGCGTTACGGTAGGCAAGCTCACCTTCGTAGCTTGAAGTGTGCTTGAACATCCCCTGCCCGATGACGTCGCCATAGGCATAGATGTCGGGGTGCGTGGTCCGCAGCCTGTCGTCGACCACCACGAAGCCGCGATCATTAAGCTCGACCCCCGTCTTCTCCAGTGAGAGCCCATCGGTGTTGGGACGCCGACCGGTGGCCAGCAGGAGCCGATCGCCCAGCACGGTATGTTCGTCATCGCCAGTGGTAACGGTCAGGCCACACTGCCCATCGCGCACCAGCACCTGGCGCACCTCGGCTTGCAGCACGAGCTCCACCCGCTTGGCAAGCTCCTGCGTGAACAGCGCCCTCACGTCGTCGTCTTCGGCCAACAGGCATTCGGAATGGTCAATCACCGTTACGCGGGTACCCAAAGCGGAGAAGAAATGGGCAAACTCGCAGCCGATGTAGCCGCCGCCTAGGATGATCAGGTGTTCGGGTTGTTCAGTGAGGTCGAAGATGACGGACTCGTTGGTGAGGTACCCGCTCTCCGCCAGCCCGGGGATCGGCGGGATCGCGGGGCGCGCGCCCGCCGCGATGAAGATCCGCTCGCCGGTCAGCCGGCGCCCGTCCTCCATTTCGATCAGCTTGTCGCCCACAAAATGCGCTCGGCCATAATAGGGGGTGAAGGCGCTCTCCACCCAGCGGCGCACGTCAGCGGCGTCGTTTTCGCGCCGCCGACGGACCGTGTCGAGAACGGCCTGGAAGTCGACGCGAACCGACGACTGATCCAGGTGGATACCAAAGTCCGCGGCGTGCCGGATTGTCTGCATCACCTCGGCAGCCTGAATCAGGCCCTTCGTCGGAATGCAGCCGCGGTTCACGCAAGTGCCACCGAGCTGGTCGGGCCGATCATCGACCAGTGCGACCGACTTGCCTTCCTGCTGCCCGTAATAGGCGGCAGTCAGACCAGAGCCTCCGCCGATGCAGATCATGTCGTAGTGCTCAATCGCCGCCATGGTTTATCCCCACGTTACTGAGCGGCCCGACACGTCGGACGCCAAAACAGCATCCACCCCGGGCGCAAAGCTTCGGCGAACCTCGCCCCTCCAGACACGCCTAGACCTAGAAATAAAGATAATAAAAAGCAAACAAAAAATAAAGAACATACACTCCCCACAACTAAACTCCCAACTTACGCCCTCGACCTCAGCCACCTCGGCTGCAAAGGTGTCGATCCCTATACATGGGGATCCCTTTCGTCTTGCGGTGCCGTAACGGCCGTGGCCGGGGCGCCATGTGTCGGGACACGACGCTTGGCCGGGCCCTTGGTTCGGGGCCCGGCGCGCCGGGGTCAGGCGAACAGGTCGCGTTCGATGCCAGCGGCCTCGAACAGGTAGTCACGGCTGGCTTCCAGCTCGGAACGCAGGCGCGGCACATCGAAGCCCTGAAGCGCGCCCTGCCACTTCATGATGCGGCCGGCAACCATCACGGTGTCGACGTTGGTCCGCTCCATCAGCGTCACCACCGCGCCCGGCGCGTTGTTCAGTGGCGCCACGTTGATCGCGTTCGCATCCAGCAGGATGATGTCGGCCTCCTTGCCCGGGGTCAGCGAGCCGACCTTGTGCGCAAGGCCCAGCCCTTCGGCCCCGCCCATCGTGGCGAAACGGATCGCGTCGATGCACTGCATCAGGGCGGGGTAATCCTTGGCACCCGACAACGCGGCCTCATTCACCCACATCCGCTGCAGGGTTATCAAATGCCGCATCTGGGTGAAGAAATCCGCCGTCATGGTGCATTCCACATCCGTCGACAACGAGGTCGACAGGCCGAGGTCGATGCATTTCTGGATCGGCGGATAGCCGTGGCGCATGTGCATCTCGATGGGCACGGCCAGCGACACGTGGCTGCCCGCATCCGCCGCCGCCTGCCACGCCATGTCGGACATGCCGGTCATGTGGATGAAGATATGGTTGGGCCCGAACCGGCCGTCGCGCGCAAGCTGGTCGAAGGTGTCGCGCATGCCGAAAGTCCCCACCATGTGCAGCGCGATCGGCAGGTCGAGTTCGCGGCCCACATCCCATGCGGCCTCCCAGCCGGGCATGTAGATCTCGCCACCCATGACCATCGTCATAAGCTGATCGTCGCTGGAGAAATACTGCTCCCTGATGCGGCGCGCGTCGGCCGGGTATTGCAGGCGGTCGCCGTAGCCCTCGAAATAGCCGAACACGCCGCGGCGGCCGGCATCGCGCAGGCCTTCGATGGCAGCGTCGGAATGTTCGGGGCTGTGGTGGATCTGGCTGACATCCATAACGGTCGTCACGCCCGCGTCAAGCTGAGCGATGCCACCGAACAGCTCGTTGATGTAGACGTCCTCGGGGCGGTAGACCATCGAGAATTTATGCAGGATCGTGTCGTAGTAGTTCTGTTCGTTCACCGGCCGGCCGTCGTTGTTCAGGATGCCATTGGCCAGCTGGCTGCGCAGCGCGGTTTCGAACTGGTGGTGGTGGGTGTCGATGAAGCCCGGCATCACGATCTTGCCGGTCGCGTCGATCACCGCCGCGTCGCCAGCGTCGATGGAGGCCGCGACCTCGACGATGCGTTTGCCTTCGACCAGCACGTCGCCGGTGGCGAAGTTGCCCACGCCGTAATCCATCGACAGCACCGTGCCGCCCTTGAGCAGCACCCGGCGGCCCGGCTCTCCGGCGCCCTGCGGCGGGCCGACCTGTTCGCGCGCGGCCGCCTGCGCCTGACTGGCGCCAAGGCCGGTCAGGGTTGCCGCCGCGCCCAGTGCCGACGCCTTAAGCACGTCGCGGCGCGTGAGACACGGCGCCAGCGGCATCTTCAGATCGCAAAGTCTACACATGGTCTTGTCCTTCCTCAGATGCGGCCCGAGGCCACGAAAATGGATTGCAACACGGGAAAGCGTTTCAGGTCGTGCCCGATCGCCGAGGCCGCCGCCGTCAATTAGAGCGCTGACACCTTCTGTCTCAATGTTCACTCTCTCGTGAATACTGATGGTCGCTATGGCGTAAACTCGGAGCTGTCACCTTGGCGATGTCGTAGAGAGTGGCCAATTTTTAGTTAACCATCAGTCTTTCAATCCTTCTGAAAGTAATCGCTACTATCTCCACAACAGCTACCTGAAAATTGGACAAGCGTACGAATTTGGAACAATTATGCGATCAATGGATTGCTGTACGACATTCAGTTTCTGCAGGCCCTTCTACCGCCTATGCCTTTTATGGTCGAGCGCAATGCGATCCTTTCGTGGAAGTCCCACCGGCATGCCCCCCCCTTGCAGCACATCTGCGCATCCGGATTTATCGCCGCACGCTGATTCCAAAACCACAGCAAGCACTCACAGATAGTGAGGCGGAGAAATGGCCAAAGCCGCGGATGTCGTTGTGCAATGCCTGGAGAACGAAGGTGTCGAGTACGTGTTCGGTATTCCCGGTGAAGAAAACCTGGACCTGTTGGAGTCGTTGCGCCGTTCCAGTATCAAGCTGGTATTTGCCTCGTCATGAGCGAATGAACGCCAGCAGATCGACATTAATGAGTTCGGGGTGCGTAGCGAACAGGCTGTGCTCTCAATCTCACTGCCGCTGAAGATGCTATTTCGTTCCAGCGACAGCGAATTGAGCCTCTAGCTTTTGAGTTTAGACGCAATGATGGCGACATATTCGCCCTGATGGCGGGCAATCTCCAGCTCACGATCATCAGGTTGCCGAGAGCCATCAGCGCCCGCAATGGTCGATGCACCGTAAGGTGTGCCTCCACTCACCTTCGAGATATCGAATAGCGCGGGCGTGGTGTAGCCAATAGGCACAATAATCATGCCGTGGTGCGCCAGTGTGGTCCAGGTAGAGGTGATGGTCATTTCCTGACCGCCCGTTGTCCCGGTCGAGGTGAACACGCTCGCCACTTTACCTGCCAGGCTTCCCTTGGCCCAAAGGCCGCCGGTCTGATCGAAGAAGGTACGCATTTGCCCTGACATATTACCGAAGCGGGTTGGCGTACCGACGATGATAGCATCATAGTCGGCCAGCTCCGCTGGTGTCGCCACTGATGCGTCCTGGTCGACCTTTCCGCGCGCTGCCTTGAAGGCTTCGTTATCCATGGTTTCAGGGACACGTTTCACAGTGACCTCTACGCCATCGACGCTACGAGCGCCCTCAGCAACTTTGTTCGCCATGGTTTCGATATGACCATACATGGAGTAATAGAGAACAAGAACCTTTGTCATTTTTGCTTCCTCTTTATTGGGGTTCTGCATTGGGTTCACCTTTGAAAAATGTGATGCCCATTCACTATCACAAGCCCTCCCTGCTTATGATTGGACGACAATCTTTGCTTGGGATGATTGTGTGATTCTGTATATTAACGATCCAACCATCTAATGCTTCGGTGTAAGTAAGGCGCGGCGAACCTTGGAACCGCCTAGGTCGCGGGGATAGTGGTGCACTGGGCAGCATAGCTTTTTAAGGGGCAATCACACTCCTGCTTCGACAGAAACCTCACCGAGGGGCAACGCCGTTTGAAGCTCAGTTCAACACTGACGTGCTGGCGTTTATCCGCAGTAAAAAAGATTACGGCGCCCGAACGATCTTTGGGTGTCGCTCATCACATACTCATCCAAATTCAGAGCGTCATCCAATAACGAGCTGCGGTGTTTTGCGACAGTGACCAGGCAGGGAAGTATTGCCGTCGACGCTCGTTAATTGGTAAATCAGGCTTGCTCATAGCAGAGATATAACCATGACGACTTTCTGTAATAGCCTGGCGTCACTTCTCCCCCCTGAAGATTCAGTACTTATTCTTATCGTCCATCAACTCCATCCATCGAAAAGCATCCCTAAATCCCTTTCTCGAAGCGAGGATCTACAATGAAAGCGCAAATACTTAACTCATTTGGCGGCCCGGAATCGTTCGAGCTTAGCGAGTTACCCAAGCCAGTGCCGCACGCAGGACAAGTGCTGGTGCGGGTACACGCAACCTCCATCAACCCTCTGGATTACCAGGTACGGCGTGGCGACTATCCCGACCTGGTGCCGCTGCCAGCTATTACCGGGCATGACGTATCAGGTGTTGTCGAAGCCGTTGGGCCAGGTGTAACGAGCTTCGTGCCAGGCGACGAAGTCTGGTACACGCCGCAAATTTTTGACGGCCCTGGAAGTTATGCCGAATACCACGTTGCAGCCGAGAGCATCATTGGGAAGAAGCCGCCCTCGCTGAGTCATCTCGAAGCGGCCAGCCTGACCTTGGTTGGCGGGACGGTGTGGGAAGCATTGGTCGTGCGCGCGGCGCTCAGAGTGGGAGAAAGCATCCTGGTGCATGGCGGTGCGGGTGGCGTCGGTCATGTGGCGATTCAGGTGGCAAAAGCCATGGGTGCCAGGGTGTTCACCACCGTGCGTGAAGCTAATTTTGAGTTCGCCCGAAGCCTAGGGGCCGATGTGGTCATCGACTACGGGAAAGAGGATTACGTTGACGCCATCCTGCGGGAAACCGGTGGCCACGGCGTGGATGTAGTGTTCGACACCATTGGCGGCAACACATTGTCGCGCAGCCCCGACGCGCTTGCTCAACTTGGCCGGGTGGTCTCGATTGTGGACATTGCCCAACCGCAAAACCTGGTGGAGGCCTGGGGTAAGAACGCCAGTTATCACTTCGTTTTCACCCGGCAAAACCGCGGCAAGCTTGATGAGCTGAGCGCATTGATAGCCCGCGGTCAGCTGCAGCCACATGTAGGCGCGGTCTACTCACTTGCCGATATTCCAGACGCCCATGCCCTACTGGAGACTCCCAACAACGGCCTCCGGGGAAAAATCGCAATTGCCGTCGAGCCATCGCTCGTCTCGTAAGTGCGAATGTTTAACCGTTGAACTCAACTTGAGGGAATATCCCATGGTTTATGAAATCGCTCTGCTGCCAGTTCGCAAAGAACAGATTGAACAGTTCAGGCGAGCATTTGACGAGGTCGCTCCCTTGCTCACCCGCGCCAAGGGTTACGGCGGCCACATGCTCGCGCAAGGGATTGAAACGCCCGAGTTATTCAACCTGATCGTGCGATGGGCGTCACTTGAGGATCACACGCCGGGCTTCGAAGAGAGTGAAGACCATCAGATGTTCATGATGGGCTTAGAAGCGTATTTTGCGGAGGAACCTAAGGTCTACCATATCGAGGGGCAGTTTAGTGAAAGCTGCCCCTAAAATTACCCATGTTCCGGCTCGCTGAAACTTTTTAAAACTTTCATTATGAACTTTTTAGGGCATTTTCCTTTATGCAATTTTATCTTCAATAACTTCTATCGGGAGCTCTCAAATGACTGACTTCTCTAACCATCGTGGTTATTCTACGATGTTCAAAGAAGAAAAAATGACCCTCGGGCTTTTCTTCGCTATTGAATCTTATTCGGGCTCAGTCCCCGAGATGAACATCGAACAACAGATCAAAACAGCCAAAATGGCAGAGTCATCTGGATTTTCTGCCCTCTTCTTTAGAGACGTTTTCCTGAACGTTCCTTCATTTGGTGATGTCGGCCATATTTATGATCCATGGGTATTCATGGGTTATGTAATGGCACACACATCCCGTATCGCGCTTGCCACGGGCAGCATTGTCAGCACTCTTCGACACCCGCTGCATATTGCAAAGGCGGCGGCGTCAGCTGATCGTCTATCCGGTCAGCGCCTAATCCTAGGACTAGCAACGGGTGACAGACCCTCAGAGTTTTCGGCATTTCAGACACCCATCGATACTCGCAGCGAGCTCTTTCGCGAGACGCTTGCAGTGTCTCGCCAGGTTTGGAAGGAAGACTTCCCTGACATTTCGACTGAACGCGTAAACATGTCGGGCGGCGACTTATTGCCAAAGCCGATGCTGAATGACATACCTGTGTTGGTCACTGGCAATTCGCGACAGTCGGTGGAATGGATCGCGCAAAACGGAGATGGTTGGCTCTATTATCCTCAACAAGTAGACCAACAAGCGCGGACGATTCAGACATGGCGATCACTTACCGAAGGTTTCAGGCCGTTTTCACAATCATTGTATGTAGATCTTTCTGAAAACCCCGATGAACCACCAACTCCCATTCACCTTGGACTCCGAACGGGTTACCGCTCCCTGATTGATTACCTCAATGCCCTGCAAGAGATTGGTGTGAACCATGTCGCGCTAAACCTTAAATATGGTAAACGACCTGCACACGAGGTGGTGCAGGAAATTGGTGAATTTGTGGTTCCCCACTTTTCAGCACATTGAACCGTCGACACATACCAACCCATGAGAAGAGTTACGCAGGCACAAGGCGTTTCAACCCCCTTTTTCATTTGGATGGGCGACCATTGCAGCCTATAGAACCGAGGGAGGATGGCAAACTGAAACCAGTGGCCCTCAAACCGCATACGCGTGCAATCCATCGGGCATTTGTACAAGCCAGCGCGGTTCAGTCTGTTTTATCTTTCCTCCAAAGCCTTATGCGCGCCCCTCGATTGATACCCTGAAAACACTCAAAGAACCGTCTGAAGTATTACTTGGCACGCCTACATCGCTTCTTACCTTTGCGTCGACTTCTTCAATGCACGCATTTATTCGGTGGCAGGTACTAATGGAAAGTAAACCAATACTGAGCAGACTTGGCATTTTACCTCTTGTGCCAAGAGATGCTGCTGAACCTCACCGAGTGGCAACACCGCTTGAGCTGCTGTTTGATCTGGTTTCGGTCATTGCAGTCGCCTCCGCTGCGGCAGGTCTTCATCATGCCATTTTAGCTTTCCACATAACTGAGGGGGTGCTGAAGTTCTCAGCGTCTTTCTTTGCCATTTGGTGGGCGTGGATGAACTTCACTTGGTACGCCTCTGCTTACGACAACAACGACAGTCTGCATAGAGTATTAACAATAGTGGCTATGGCAGGTTCGCTTATTATGGCCGCAGGTATCGATCGATTCTTTCAGACAAACAACATAGACATGATCGTCGCAGGGTTTGTCGTTATGCGCCTTGCAATGGTTTGCTTTTGGTTGAGGGCGGCAAGGCACGACCCGGAACGTCGACTGACGGCCTGCCGGTATGCAGTCGGCATCGCAATTGCTCAGGTGTATTGGGTGGGATTGATGCTCGCCCAACCGTTAGCATTAAATCTATTGATAGGTTTTTATGCTCTCGGTGCCCTGTTCGAGTTAATGGTTCCGGCATACGCGGAGAGTAACTACACCACCCCTTGGCATCGACGCCATCTCATTGAGCGGTATGGCTTGTTTAATATTATTGTGCTGGGGGAAACACTACTGGCTGGCAGTCTAGCCATTCAACGAGTTGCAAGCGACAACATGAGCAAAGAATTAATTGGCATTGTGATCTCTACTTTGGTTTTGATGTTCTCACTTTGGTGGGTTTACTTCTCACAAGAAGAGCACGTTGCCCACCCGCGTTTGTCGTTAGCATTGCTATGGGGGTACGGTCATCTATTGATTTACATGTCTGGGGCAGCCGTTGGTGTGGGTGTCGCGGTACTGATAGATGTGGTCACCGGCTATTCAAGCTTATCCAAATCAGTTGGTTTACACATCATAGCGGTTGCTATCAGTGGTTATTTGTTCGGGCTTTGGTTGATAAGAGAACGATTCGAACTGGAAGGAACTGGGCGCTACATATTGTTATTAACATCAGCCGTGATCCTTTTCTCTCCTCTAATACTACCCATTGAGGGTATCACTGCACTACTGGTCATTGGCGTTGCAGTTCGAAATCAATATGCATGCAAACCCTTCAAGCAAGAAACTCCTCATGAAAGTTGAGCAATGATCTCTTGAACCCGCCATAGCTGCCTATACCGAGCTGGATTAATAACACACGTCACAAGTCTGAAATTCAAACGAACCATGCCTTCACGGACTTAAGAATAATTGACCCATGACTATCGCACCAATCACGGAGAACCAACATGAATGATAAAGCAGCAGAACCGGTACCCAGTGTGCATAACAACGCCGGTAGATCGATCATTATCAGGCATACCGTCCGCCCGGAATTCAGAGAACGTTATGAAACTTGGTTAAAGCAAATAATTGCTGCAGCAGCAGAATTTCCGGGTCATGAAGGTGTCCATATACTTCGCCCCCCCGAAGGGCACGACACTTTTGAGATTGCCGTGCGATTTTCCAGCAATTCCGCTGCGGAAGCATGGCTAGGCTCAAACATCCGCAAGGAGTTGTTATCGTCCATCGTGTTCGCGCTCGCTTCTGATGAGCAACTGGAAATCAAAAGTGGAATTGACTTCTGGTTCACACCCCCGGCTTCGAAAGCCAAGCAACCCACTAGATGGAAACAATGGCTTATAACAACCGCGGTAATATGGCCTTTAACTATCATAATTCCAGTATTGTATCAGCCTCTATTCAACATAATTCCTGCGATCTCCGTCTGGGGTGTTCGTCATGGAATTATCGCCGCGACCATAGTTGCCCTCGTCGTATACTTAATCATGCCTAGGGTAGTTCGACTCGTGGCTGGCTGGTTGTTCCGCTAGGACATCAGTATGCAGCTTTCGCCAGGTTTGTGGTGACAAGCCTGTTTCGCGTCTGAACACGCGGCAAAAATGTGACTGGTCACAAAACCCGAGACTAATCGCAATTTCGCTTAATGGACGCTCGGTACAGAGCATATATCGCCCTGCTGCCTCCACTCGCCTGGCCGACACATACATTAATGGAGTTATGCCGGTCTTCTGCTTGAACGCATGCGAAAAATGACTGACGCTCAAACCCAGTAGTGAAGCCAGTTCGGCTGTGCGAATGCATTGGTCGAGATGTTCATTTATGAATTCATTGACACGCAAGATCTGCCACCGTGCCAACCCTCCCCTGTGTATGCGCTGCGACCCTTCGCTCTGACCCTCAAGCGTTAGCAAGGCGATCGCTTGATTCAAGTAAGTCGAAGCGATTTCGAGATCATGATCAATCGCTCGCTCAGCTTCCGTTAGCAACGTCAGTAATTGCCTATTCTGTTTCAACCACTTGAGCCCACAAGAAGAGGTACTGCTCACTGGATAACATGTGCTGGCACTCCCGTTCATAGCTCACGCTCCTTGGCCAAGGGCAAACTCTGGTAACTTGCTTAATTCGTCGTAGCACAGGATGGCGTTAGCGCGGGGCCTCAAACAGCCCCAAACGGGGAGGCATTAAACAACACTAAAGAGGGGGGAGTTATTACAACAGATCGATAATCCCCCGCTGAATGCTAATAGTCACCGCATGTGTTCGATTGTTGGCTCCGAGTTTGTCCATGATGTTCCGAAGATGTCCCTTTACAGTCTCCTCGCCGATCGCCAGAGCGACAGCTGCTTCCTTGTTCGACAAGCCGCGAGCGACGCATTGCAGTACCTCAAGCTCCCGGCCGGTCAGACCTTCCTGATCAATATGGGCCGCCAGCTCTGCCGCGATCTCTGGTGGGAAACGCCGTTTACCGGCTGCCAGAGCGCGTATCGTGTCAATGAGCTCACGGCGCAGCATACTTTTTAAGAGATAGCCGCGCGCGCCCGCCTTGATCGCTTGCAACGCTCTTACATCGCCTCGGTAGGTGGTGAGTACCGCGATACATGCTTGCGGAAACTCCGACATGATGGCGCTAATGGCACAAATGCCATTGAGCTCAGGCATCTGAACATCCATCAGCGTCACGTCCGGTTGCGTTGCCCGGTACAGCCGGATTGCCTCCAGCCCGTTGGAAGCTTCACCCACCACGCTTATGTCTTCATAATTGCCCACTACCGCTGCAATACCCTCGCGTATCAGAGAATGATCATCGACTACCAATACGGAAATGGGCTCCTGATGATCGACCATAGGTTTACCCTGTCCTGATTGAACGGTTTTGTTTGTTATCGAGTGGTTTTTCATAGGCAATGGTGCCAGGCAATGACAACCTGATACGCGTACCGCTCTGCTCGCTGCTAACGATCATCAGAGTTGCCTCAATTCTTTCAGCAAGTTCATATATGCCCCTCAAACCGCCGTGCCCAGGTCTCCCGCGCATTCGTTGGTAGCGTGGATCCATGCCAACTCCGTCATCAGCAACAAGCATCTCGAATCTGTCCTTAGCGTAGGTAAAGGTAACGGAAATCTGCGTGGCCTCTGCATGACGCAATGCATTGAAAACCGCTTCTCTTCCCACCTGATAGAAAACGTCGCGAACCTCATTGCGCAGCGGCATCGGCTGCCCCACGTTGCTAACGCGATAGGCTACAGAAACCGAAGCGTCGGCCTCCTGCTGTAACAATTGGAATGCAACAGCCAGATCTTCCGCCGGAGATATTTCACCGCGCAACCCCGTAATTCGATCCCGGCCTTCGGCCATCACTTGATCAGCCCGATCCAGCGCACGCTCCATCGCATGACGAGCATGGGACTCTTTAGGCAAACTGTCGGTCACCGCCTGGAAGCTGAGCATCATGCCCTGCACGCTTTGCAGCAAGGTGTCATGCAGTTCGCGTGCGATGCGCTCACGCTCATGAAAGCGCTCTTCCAGGCGTGTTCGAAGGACGGCCTTTTCCCTTTGCGTATAAACACGGGACACCCAGAACACGAGCGCCAGCAACGCCCCTGAAGAGAGCAGTAAAAACCATGGACGTAGATAGAAAGACCGGGGAACGCTGAAAACCAAAGCTTCCTTAGGACGATAGAATTGCCCACTCTCATCAAGCACACGAACATGGAATTCGTAATCACCTGGTCGCAGGCGTGAGAAAACAGCTTTCCTGGAACGCCCTGCATCGACCCATTCTGAATCATGACCCCTAAGTCGGTATTGAAAGCGCATGCTCTCGGGTGCGGTGAGGTTTAACGCAGAATAGTTAATAACAAGCCTTTGCGGTGGTGCTGATAAACGAACAGGTGCAGCGGAGATGCCAACGTCGACACCATCAGCTATAAGCGCCTGGATGGTAATGACGGGTGGATGTGTCATATCACTTGGTTTATGGGGATCAACACGGACGACGCCTTGTCCGGTAGCAAACCATAGCGAGCCTTCAGGCGTAGAGACCCCAGTGGGCAGTGGCAATACTTTGTGGGGATCCATGGGTAGTCGGCCAATGTGATCGTAAGAGCTGTAAAACAGTGTTTCACCGCCAGCTATCACCCGATCTATCTCCGCGGCAGGCAACTTAAAGATGCCACTGCGGCTATGAACCCAGATATCCATCCCGGATTCTCCAGCGTTCTTCTCTGCCGGCACGGCGATTAAGGCGTAGATATTCTGAAATGATCCGGCGGCCGGCACATCTAGACGATGAAAGCGTCCATCCTTGAGGTAGGCCAGACCATGCTGACCACCTACCCAGGTGCGTCCGGGCAGATGCAGCATGGCGGTGACATGGCCAATGTCCAGTCCTTCCTCGTAGCTCCAGCGCTCGAACGTCTGCTCTGCAAAGGACACCAGAAGGTTGTCCCGGTAGCCGAACCACAGTTTCCCTAATGGGTCTCGGGAGGCGCTCACAGGCATTACCTGACGCTCCGAATCACTAAATGGGTCAATAGGTTGCCATTGCTGATCAGCCCAGACGAATAGACCTTCTCTGTTCACGGAGACCCATATATCGCCATTTTGTCCTACCGCCATTGTCCTAACGGCAGATTCCGGGGTGGATTCGACAGGTAATGCTGCAACGCGCACAAGTTCATCGTCCGAAAGTGAAAAAACGCCCTGATGCCCGCCAATCAACAAGCCGTGTTGCTGACTGTTCACCAATGAGTTGATCGGCATGTCTAATTCAAAGGTGGAATCGATTGCATTCGTGAAACCCTTCAGTTGGCCGCTGTCGGAGCCGACCCAAAGTGAACCATCACCATCTACTGCCAGTGCAGTACTGCCCACGCCTGTAGATAAAGCGAGGGGAGCCAAATCTTTACGCTTGAGTCGATCCAGGCCTGCATCCGTACCTACCCACAGATTGCCATCACGGTCTATGAGCTGAGCCAATACATAATCAGAGCTAAGTCCGTCACGAGCGGTATACGAGCTGATTACATCTCTGCCCTCTGTAGCCTCGTGTATCTTTCCGGTAGCAAGGTAGTGCAAACCGGATCCACGTGTGCCCAGCCAAGCGTCTCCCTGCTCATCCAGAACGATACTGTTCGTACTTGATATCGGTATTTCTTCAAACTCGACGCCAGCAAAGCCTGTTTTTGTCAAATGCAGTAACCGCTCCGTGGAGCGATCAGTTACCCACACGTCGCCTGAGGGGGATGATGCTATTTCGCTGATTGATGGACTCCTGATACCCGTTCCTATGAACGAAGATGCTCCCGGGGGGAGCATATAAAGCTCCTCTTCGCTCGCTGCCCAGATATATCCATCTTCGTCCACGTGCACTGCTCGGGCATGGCGGCTAGTAAAGCCCATCTCCTTGCCAATCGGGCGCCAACCTGTGCCGTCATGATGTGCAAGCCCCTCATCCGCCGCGACCCAGACTCGCCCCTGCTGATCCTCTGCAAAGCTGTATACCACCCCGTCCGGCAGGCCTGGATCAACCGGTTGCATCACGCCATCTGCGCTGATCAAACGGGCTCCACCGATACGAAACCCCACCCATAGCCCTTCCGCCGTGCTGGCCAGCGCGGAGACCACGCCCAGCGGCTCGCCGTCAGCAGGCTCGAATTTCTCGAACTCGAAACCATCGAAGCGATACAAGGAGTCATGAGTACCCAGCCAAAGGTACCCATCAACGGTTTGCGCAAGCGCGCCCACTGCAGTGGGCCCCCGGTCGCTGGCAGTCCAGCGACGGTGATCCATGTCGTTCGAAATGCGCGCCACTGCACTTGAGCACGCAAGACAGCCAAGCACTAGGCTCAGCAGTAAAATTACGTATGTTCGCAAGGAATACACCTACAGCGTCTTTTAAGTACCAAAGCCGTTGCGAGCTTTCAAAACCAGCCCAACTGCTGCTGGAGCCATTCAATAATTCGATCGGCGACACGCTCCCAGCCTGACTGTGTAATAAGCAGATGGCCGTACCCGGGAAAAGCGATGTAGTCTGTCGGCGCCAGGGACCGTCTCTGATAGAAATAGTTAGCTAAAACCACTGAACTGGCAACCATTCGATCATCACCAGCCGAAATCAGTAATAGCGGCCCTCGCTCCTGAGTGAAGAGTAGCCGGCCACCCACGCCCAGTGCTGCTGTTATCATCAGTGTTTGCGGGACTCTGCCAACCAACTGCTCATACAGCGGCGCTGCTGACGGGCGCGACCCCGGATACGCCACCCGGCAGAAAAACTGCGCAGGCGTCATGCGCAAAAACCGCATGCCCTGCCGTCGCTCAACGCTTGCCGTGAGTATCTGCAGTAACGAGCGAAAGCCGGGGGAGACCCGCTGCGGTGGACGCGAGGCGATGGCGACACCAGCCAACCCCAGACCACGATCAAGCAACAGCTGAACAATCAGCCCGCCCATTGCATGACCAATTAGAATAGGTGGCGTCGAAAAACCTGCAATCTGAATAGCGTAGAAATCCACAAGGCATTTAAGGGGAGAAAACCTAGCATCTTTGCCATGCAGAATTTGATACCACCCCTGCTCGCCCTGGAGTGGCAGCGATAGGACACTGCAGGCGTAGCCGCAGGCCTTGAAGTGGCGCTCGAACTTTTCCCATACCGTCGGGTTTAGCCAGTCGCCTTGAATAAAGCAGATATGGTAGCCCACGATCGGTAATCAGTGGCCGGCTACGTGCATTGAATGATGCTTCATCGTTTTTCGGAGCTTACCGTTCAATAGCCTGCACCCCGAAAGACATCTGCCGCTGTTGGCCGATAAAGATTAGCTGTGCATAGTTCAGCTGTGAATAGTTCAGCTGTGAATTGCTGGGCATAAGGACTTCAAGCCTGGGCTTCTGCATTGGGTTCACCTTTGACAAATGTGATGAATGTCGTGAAACATCAGTTCACTGTCGCAAAGTACTGCCAATGATTCTTGGATAACTGCCTAAGAGTAGGACAAGAGTGTGATGAGCGACGCCCGACTACCTGCTCGAGCGTCGTAGAAGTTTCAACTGCGGATAAACGCCAGCACGTCGGCGTTGAACTGATCGGCATCAATCTGCGCCAGCCCATGCGAACCACCAGGGTAGACTTTCAGGATGCCGTCATTGACGATCTCAGCAGCCAATTCAGCTGAAGCCGCGAGCGGGACAATCTGATCATCATCGCCGTGGACGAACAATACGGGCTTGTCGATGGCTTTCAGGTCAGCGGTATAATCGACTTCAGAAAACTCGTGAATGCAATCATAGTGAGCCTTGATCCCACCCTGCATGCCCTGCAGCCAAAACGATTCCTGCAGCCCTTCATTGACGGCAGCCCCTTCCCGGTTGAATCCGTAAAAAGGCACGGTCAGGTCGCGGAAAAACTGCGAACGATTCGACGCAGTGCCCGCACGAATACCGTCAAACGCTTCCATTGGCGTGCCATGAGGATTGCTATCGGTTTTCAGCATCAAAGGCGGCACCGCGCCAACCAGTACGGCTTTAGCCACCCGCGAAGAACCATGATGTCCGATATAGTGCGCCACTTCGCCGCCACCGGTGGAATGGCCAATCATGATGATATTGCGTAGATCCAGATGCTCGAACAGTTCGGCGAGATCGTCCGCATAACGATCCATATTATTGCCATCCCAGGTCTGCTCCGAGCGCCCGTGGCCCCGGCGATCGTGCGCAATAACCCGATAACCCTGCTGGCCGAAGAACAGCATCTGGTTATCCCAGGCGTCTGAGGAAAGCGGCCAACCGTGGGAGAAAAAGACTGGCTGACCCGAGCCCCAATCTTTATAGAAAAGTGAGACGTTATCGCTGGTAGTGAACGTAGTCATAAGTACTGCTCCTGTTGGTGAGTACCACTAGGACGTTAAAGCGCTAATAACGAAGGCGATAGAACAAAAATGTCGCGTTTGGATGAATAGAGGCTTGAAGAACTAGTCAGGCGCGGCCCTAGCCGCCTATGCCGTTTCCGGTTGAGAGCGACCCGCTCCCTCGGCGGGATCGAACATAGAGATGCCACCGTGGGCTACCGGCATCTCATCCTGTAATACGTCCCAATGTTCAACCAACTTGCCCTCTTCAACCCGAAAGATATCAACTACCACCTGAGGCGTATCTGCCCAGCCGCGGATACGGCCGTGGATGGCGACAAGGTCACCTTCAGCAATAATCAGGCCGGGCTCGTAGTAGACTGATGGCGAAAGACCTGCCACCAGCGCCTGCAGCGCATCTCTACCTTGGGGGATGTTGGGATTGTGCTGAATGTAATCTGCTGCATAGAGGCGCTCCACTGCAGACGCATCATGGCGCTGGAAAAGTGATGTCATCGCGTCAAGCACCAAAGCCTTGTTGCGATGAGGCCGCTCATCAGAAGTACGATCCGCCGGATGTGTGACCGTAAAAGCCCCGGTCATCCGCAGAAACTCACCGCTAGGTAAGGTTGCGAACGAGTGAATCAGACCTCGATCATAGTCCTGAACGTTCGTGACCGTCGCACCATCATGCTCCTGCCAGCTTACTGCGAAGAGGCTGTTGCCAAGTGGCACGACCTGTATATCGACGGTTTCGGTTCGGGCAAATGACCCATCCTTAATCTCGAATTTCAATTGCGTCACTGACAGTAGCGTCAGATTGACCTGTAGCTCTGGATAGGAAACATGCATTTCCAAGCCAACAGGGAAACTATCTATGGACATTTCACGGCCCCTTATTTTAAGCCCAGCCGGGCTGGCTGCTGCGGTCATCACCAATGGCATGACGGCTTGTTGCAAGAAGGATGACAAGACTCTTACAGTCACTAACTCTCTCGCGACGGCGCTGAAAAATCTCGTCATCCCTGCTCAGATTATCCTGCGCTGCCAGGCACCGGCGTATTGAGCAACTGCTGCTCCCACATGTACGCGATACTGCTGCCGCCGCCATGCTGCCTCATGACGTCGAGTATTCCTTCAAGGTGCTCGGTCCGCGCCCAATCTCGCTGCCATTCGGACGCCAATGCCATCCAGGTCATCATGTTCACGCCGGCCGCAATCATGCGCTGTATGCCGACTTCGTGGGCCTCCAACGACGTACCGCCAGACGCATCCGTGATGACAGTGACGTCCCAGCCCTCGCCTGCAGCCTGAATAGCCGGCATGGCTACACAAATTTCGGTCCACAGGCCAGCAATGATCAGCTGCTTGCGGCCCGTCGCCTTGACCGCATCTACTGTTGGCTTGTCTTCCCAAGTGTTGATGAACGTGCGGTCGATGATCTCCTGGCCAGGAAATACATCAGTAATCTGAGGAAAGATGTCGCCGCCCTGGGCAGCGACCACACTCGTTAGGATGGTAGGAACATTGAAAGCTTTTGCAGCCTTCGCAAGCGCCGCCGAATTGTTAATTACCATCGTTGGTTCGTGACTATTAAGATTTGCGAGCTGGTAAGGTTGGTGGTCAATCATCACCAACACCGAGTCTTCGGGACGAAGAAGAGACGCAAGGCCATTACGAAAAGTCATGAAAATATCCTCTGTCAGTTGTCAACTTTTGCGAGCTTGGTTTCCCGTTAGCAATACGCCAGCGGCGGCATTGCCCGGAATTAGATGCTGCTGCACTTAAGCTCGACGCAGTAGCCCCCTTTGAAGCTAAACTGTGTCGCAAAATGGGGAACAATTACGTTGGAGGAATTTCGCCTACCACCCTCCGCAGGAGTGTGCGTACTCTCCTCGCTAGGTCAGTGCCCCCGCACGGAAGATTCGGGCCCTAACCGAAATCCCGTTAAAGCGTTAAAGGCTGTTCCTTCCTGGGCCGGATTAATGGGGATAGGCTCAAGATTTACGCTCTGAGGCCTTAAATATCATATCGTCCCAAAGGCGAACCTTAGGGTTGTGAGTTCGCCGGAATACCTCGACTGCAGCGATTGAGAGTAGCTCTTCCATTGATTTCGCCGCTTGCTTTGCTAACTGAACAGGATGAGAACTGGGGGAGGAAGAGTGGAGAGTAATCATCGAACAATCGGAATGGTGGTGAACACTCAGCGCAACGTCATTGTTGCCATTGCTCATGATGTTTATTGGGGATTGTCCAGCACAAGCACGCCCCCAATACGTGAGAGCGTGCACCCAGTGTTACTTTTGCTGCGAAGTGAAGCTCTGCATCAAGTTAGAGTAATGGGGAAGGTGACTGGCCAAGATCCCACCAAAGCCTTCGATATCGTTGCGCCAGTCGCGATGTAGCTCGCCTGCCACGGCAAACCAGTTGACAAGTTGGACTCCGGCAGCCTGCATTCTGCTCCATGCGCCATCCCGTGTCACTGGATTGAAGGTACCTGAAGCGTCAGTCACGACGAAAACATCAAAACCTTCTTCAATCGCAGATAGAGCTGGGAACGCCACACACACTTCAGTGACAACCCCAGCGATGAGCAGCTGTTTCTTACCAGTCGCTTTTACCGCCTTCACGAAGTCTTCGTTGTCCCAGGCGTTTATCTGACCTGGACGTGCAATATAAGGCGCATCCGGAAACGCAGCTTTGACCTCCGGAACCATGGGACCATTCGGGCCGTCTTCGAAGCTGGTCGTCAAAATGGCCGGGATATTGAAGAACTTGGCGATGTCTGCCAAAGCCAGGACGTTATTTTTAAACTCATCAGGGGAGAAATCCCGCACCAAAGAAAGCAAACCAGCTTGATGATCTACCATCAGCAGAGCCACATCATTTTTATCCAAACGCTTGTATTCGATACCCATTTTTCTTCTCCTTACCGGTTAAAGGTCGGTTTCCGACCAGAAGTATTGCCTATACCCAGAAACTTAACTCACGCCCTATCAGAACGAACTTTCCGCTCTAAAAGTCCATGATGGCTTATCATTCTTGCCAAGCGCTGCCGCTTATTATTGGATGGTTACCTTAGATTTGGATAAGGGTGTGATCTGCGACGCTGGAACAGTGTTCGTTCGCCGAAAATCTCAACGGCGATGCCTATTGGTAGCAGTATCGTTCTATTCCCGCTCTTTATATGTCAGTACTATTTTGTGGAAACCTTTGTCGCTAGATGCGGGAACACTAAAGTGGACATTGAAGAGCTACAGATATTCGTGAAGAACGACTAGACCTTCGAGTTGCTAATGCAGGAACACTCACGCGTTGAATTATTAGATGTCATTGCCTTCATCCGGGTGGTGGAGACAGGGAGCATCGGGAACGCTGCCGCGCGCCTTGGTATTGCGAAATCCATGGTAAGCCGCCGCGTAAGCCGCCTGGAGGGTGTACTCGGCGCTCAATTGCTAACCCGAACGCCCAGAGGTACGACGCCGACCGATATCGGTCGCGAGTACCATGCCCGCGCTGGCGCCGGCTTGGCTGAACTGGAGTCAGCGCAGGAAGTCGTCAACAAGTTGACGAGTGAGGTTTCCGGCCACCTTCGTATTCAGGTCCAGACTGCGTTTGGCGAGTTTGTATTTGCGCCACTGCTCGCCGAGTTTGCGCTACTGCATCCGCGCCTTCAGCTCGACATTCGCTTCGAGGATCGTCAGGTGGACATGAGCGCCGAAGCCTATGACCTCTCGATCTGGGTGGGCGCTGTCTCAGACCAGACACTCATCACGCGCAAACTAGCCAGTGTGCAATGGGTCGTCGTCGCCAGTCCGGACTATCTGGATGCACGTGGACGCCCACAAACCCCAGCAGAAATGACCTCACACGATGCCCTGCTCCATGCTTTGGATACCGGCCATTGGCGCTTCCAGGGCCCGGAGGGCTGGGAGCATGTGCGCATGAATTCCCGCTTTCGCACCAGTAACGGGCAAATGCTCCTGGCCGCCGCACTTGCGGGTCTGGGCATGGCACTCGTTCCGAGATTCATGGTCGATGATTCGCTGGCACAAGGCGAGCTCGAAGCGGTGCTGCCTGTATTTCCACACGAAGGCGCCGACCTGCATATCTACATGCCGGCTGCACGATCCCGTATCGCGAGGATGCGAGCACTTGTGAACTTCCTATACGAAAGGCTTGCTCCGGGGGTATGAGAAAATCAACTGTGCTTCAGACCGGCAGCTTCCAGGCTGCCAGAACCAGCGCACCACCAAGCAATGCGAGAGCAGTAAATACAGTAGCCAAAGCGGTACTGGGGCGAGGCGGTCGCCAACGGCTCTCGAGCTCCTGATCAATGGGCGTGTCTGCCACCCCCGGTTGAGACGTCAGAGCCGCGTCGCGGAGGGCCCGCAGCTCTGCAAGCTTGCGCCGTATCCGCAGGGTGAGCAGTATCGCAAGGTAGATCGTCGTGAACCCGGCGATCACAGCCACCAGGCGCAACGTATCCAAACTTGCGCCAAGCGGGGTTCCTCCGACTGCCCGGTTCCAGTCATTGTGGCTTCCTAGCAGCGCCGGACCAGCCAGCCCGCCAAGCGCGTTGACGACCCCGAAAAGAACGATGAAGCTGATCAATTCCCTGCCACCGTGTTGAAGTGCGCTAGTAATGCCCAGCAATAACGCGGGCCCCAGAAAGAACGTTCCCGCGAAGGCGATCGCGCCCTGAGTCAAGTAAAAGCGTTGCAGATGATGCGAACCATCCGACATGCTGTCGACCAGGGCGGCAAGGCCGATAATCCCGACTGCGAGCATCATTGGCCTGGCAAGCTTCTCGGCATTTACTGTGAGGGCGCTAATCACAACCCCACCGACCGCTCCGCCCAGCATAGCCATCGAGAGCACGGCAAGTTGCTGCGCCGTGCCGCCCAATTCACTCACCACGCCGATCGCGATTCCCTGTTCTGCCAATACGATCCGCGCCATGAATACTGCTACGGCGAAGCGAGCGACGTCTCCGCGCCCAAGCCAACGAAGGTTCAACAGTGGCGTCCGGCGGGACGTCTCAATGGCACCTGCTGCCATCAGTGCCGGTATGGCGATGAAAAGTGACGCGACTATCCACGGCGCCTGAAACCACCCCTCCCATCGGCCCAGACCCAGCACAGCAGCGATCAGAGCCAAGCTGCTACCCATGAGAACGAAGGTCAACAAGTCGAGCGGCTGGAAGACGCGGACTCGCTCTGCTGGCGGCAGACGTAGCATCGCCACTGCCGCCAGTGAAAGCAGGGCGAGACCCGCTTCGAGCAAAAACAATGAGCGCCATCCTTGGCTGGCAAGTAACGACGGCGAAAGGACGTGGGCCAACGGCACAGCGCACTGCGTCACTCCGATGCCAAGTACCAGCCCCCGCAGACGCCATCTCGCAGGAAAAGCCTGCATCATGTTGAAGAGACAAAGGGGTATCAGTGCAACCGCCACGAACCCGCTGACCGCGCGCACCAACAACGCCGTCCCGAGGCCCGGTACGAACACGAGTATCAGCGCCAGGATGGCATGAAGGCCCAGGAAAGCCAGGGCGAATCGGCGCAGCCCGTATTGTTGTCGCACCTTGATCAGCAGCAGGTTGGCCAAGACAGCGGTCATCACATAACAGGTCGATAGCCAAGCCACTTGGTGGGCACTCAGGTTCATTATTTGCTGCAAATGGAGGGTGTTGACACTCACCAGTGCGCCGTTCAGCCCCGCAGTTGTCCCAACCAGCACTGCGACAAGTACGTAGGCCAGTCGAGTAGCCGGCCCATGCGTCGGCGTTGCAGGCGATCCGGGGACGGGAGAGCGCTCATGTACGGGGAATTCCACAACCTCCTCATCAAGAAGGTCGCGAATCGTGGTCATCGAGCGGTGCTGCTCACGCTGGTGGCTATCGCGGTGAATTGGCATTGACGAAGTATATAAGGCCACTCGCCAATCTGTGGATTGCGTATTGAGCAACGCTAGGTTCTCGAACGCGCATCTGGATCCAGGTCAAGTAGATCCGGGATGATGGACAGTAATGCCGAGTCGGTGTCAATTCCTGACGAGCTGCTCTGAACCATGACCTGATCCACGAAAAGGACTGAACTAATGCTTGAGAGATCGATTGATCGTATTACCAGAATACCTGCGCTGGGTCCGGGTTTTGACGGTGAGAGGCATAAGGCCGCTTTGGTGATAGCACCTGGTGATCTGTCCGCGACCGATCCGTTCTTCCTCATGGCCGATGACAACATCACCGAAGCTGGAAGGTTTGGGGATTCGCACCCGCACGCCGGACTCGAGACCGTCACCTTCATGCTCAACGGCACGATGGAGGATACCGGGGGACGGCTGGAGGAAGGTGATGTCGAATGGATGACGGCTGGCAGCGGCATCGTCCATGCTGAGAATTCTACGGTCTCCACCGGGATGCGCCTGTTCCAGCTTTGGCTGATTTTGCCCGAAGCGCAGCGCAACATACCGCCACGGGTGCAGATCCTACGTCGCGCGGAGATGCCGGTGCACACTGAGCCTGGCGTCCTGGCGACGGTCTACAGCGGCAAGTCAGGGAACGCGGCGGCGCCTACGATGAACGCAGTCCCGGTAACGTTGATCGACATCCGATTGGAGCCTGGGGCCACTTTCGCACCTCATTTACCCGGCTCCTACAACGCGTTTGTGGTGGGAATTAATGGAGAAGTGGAGGTCGGCACCACAGCCGAGATACTTGCTAAAGATACGGTGGGCTGGACAGGCCCCATGGGCGACGGCGACAGTCTGCTTACGTTGCGGGCGGGTGATAATGGCGCTCGCCTGCTGCTATACGCCGGCCAGCCGCAGAACATATCGGTGGTTGCCAAGGGGCCCTTCATCGCTGGATCCGACGAGGAAATGGCCGGCTACTATGCCGCTTATCGCCAGGGGAAATTCCCCCACGCTGGCACGATGCGGCCTGTTTCCTACTCCGGAGACAAGAGCGGCTGACATCCGTGAATGTCGCCGCTGCCGCAGTGCGGATGACCAGCATGCCAGGGCCGTCTTAGCGCGCCGACCCTGCCGAGTGACCAGCCAGACCAGGATTCAACGCTATGTGCTTGTACTCGATGAAGTCATCAAGTGCAGCATGTCCGTTAAGCCTGCCCAGGCCAGACAGCTTGAACCCGCCCTCTTCTGTGCCGTCATACACCTTCGCCCAATCATTGACGAAGACGCTGCCCGCCTCCAGCGCCCCAGCAACACGCAGGGCGCGGTTGATATCCTGCGTCCAAACGCTGGCTGACAATCCGTAGTCGCTGTCGTTGGCAAGGTCGATGGCTTCAGCCTCGTCGCCGAAACGCTGGAGGGTGAGAACGGGCCCGAAGGTCTCTTCCTGAACGATAGCCAGGCTGTTGTCACTGACCTCGATCATGGCGGGGCGAAAGAAGGCTCCTTTGGCGAGCGGACCATCGGTAAACGGCCCCCCTCTGACGACGGCCGTCGCACCAACCTTCAAGGCGTGTCTGACGACCTCGTCGACGCGGGCGACATTCGCCTTGTCGATCAAAGGCCCCATGTCACTGGCTGGATCGGAGGCTGGGCCCACACGCACGGCGCTCAGCCGCTCGGCAAGCTGATCCCGAACCGTATCGTACACCCCGTCCTGAACGAGCAGCCGAGAACCCGTCATGCAGAATTGACCAGCGAAAACCGTTAGTGCCTTCTCGAGCACGGGCAGCATGGGTGGAACGTCAGCGTCATCAAAGACAATCATCGGCGCCTTGCCACCCAGTTCGAGTCCGAAACGCTTAATCCGTCGCGCGCCGACCGCACCGATGGCAGCGCCAGTCTTAGTGCTTCCGGTAAAGCTGATCGTCGGCACATCCGCGCTTTCCACCATGAGAGCTGCGCCCTCTGATCCGCTCTCCGCGAAGATGTTCATGACGCCGTTCGGGAGGTCTCTTACCTCGGAGAGGATCTCTGCCAGCACCGCTGCCGTCTGTGCAACCTGGCCGGGCATTTTTACCACCACCGAACAGCCTGCCGCCAGAGCCGGGGCGAACGATCTGGCCCCCAGGATGATCGGCGAGTTCCAGGGCACAATAACGCCGGCCACCCCCATCGGTTGGCGCAGGATAACCGACAGGCTGCCCGGTCGCGGCTGCGTGGCGCGCCCCGCTTCCGTGCGCGCCATTGCGGCCCAGTAGCGCAGTTTGCTCGGGCTCCCATCGACTTCCATTGCAGCTTCACCCCGAACTTTGCCATTCTCGAGCGAAAGGATGTCAATCAGCCGATCCCGGTTCCTTTCGATCGCCTCAGCCATCTGGTCGAGAACCCTGGCGCGCAGTTCTGTGTCGTGCGCCCAGCCAGTGCCGCGAAAAGCGCGATAGGCGGCGGCGATAGCAGCAGCGGCCGCGGCACCGCCTTCATCGGCGTAGTCTCCGATGGATTCATAGGTCGCAGGGTTGATGGAGTTGCTGCGCTGCGACGAAGAGACAAGGCGGCCATCGATCCAATTACTAGCAGAGTAAGTCGTCATCAATGATTGCTCCGGATTTAATAGGGTGTGACACAGCTCCACACCGCCCCGACAGTGGGGCGATATCGCTAACTCACAGTGCCCCCCGGCCAGAACGAGGCGAGAGGGGGCAGCATCGGGCTCAGGCTTGGAATGGTGGTGGATTCTCGCCGCGCAACCGGTAGCTGGGATTCGGCCGCTCGATGCGGATCGACTCCATCACGGTATAGGCGTGATACTTGGTCTGCGTGGTCACACCCGCCAGGCGCTCCGACCAGAGCTTGCCATTGCTGGTCTTTTTTTCGAGGACGTACTTGGTCGTGTAGTTAACCATCGAGTTGATCCAGTTTTCGGTACCGACCCAGAAGCGGTCGAGACCTGGTTCCAGAACAATGTCCATCAGCCGGTCGGATCGCGCGTAAATATCAACGGCCGCCTGCGCACCTTCGAGAATGTCAGCGAAATACTCGATGGACTCCTTGACCAGCTCGGGCGTGCCATACTTCATATGATGACCGGCGACGAGAAAGTCGAAGTCGTACTCCATAATCTGGTGCTGAGCCTCATACCAGGCGGTGATATTCTGCGAGGCATCGCAGTGCATAAAGGTGGCGCTGCCAGGGCTGACGATATCGATGCAGGTCAGCACTTTCTGGGCTGGTGTGTAGATGAAAATGTTGCCGGGACAGTGGTTCTCGCCCTTGTAGGACAGCTCTAGGGTCACGCCACCTACTGTCAGCGTATACTCTTTCGCAAAAGTGATCGTCGGCAGCGGCCGGCACGGATCCGGGAAGCGCTCCAGCAGTTCTTTGGTGATCTCGTGGGCGACAATCTCGACGTCCGGTCCGTAGACGGAAGCGGCACCGATATGGTCGGTATGCCAATGGCTGTAGATCACATGCGTCACCGGTTTGTCGGTGACCTCCTCGATCGCGGCGAGCATGTTCTCGCCGAGCGTCGGTGGGGCATCGATCGCGATCACACCTTCGTCGGTCACCACGAACGCGGCATCATAGCCGCCGCTGGTCACCCAGTAGAAACCGCCGCGCAGTTCCTCACAGTGATAGCCGAGCCTTTTAAAGCGATCGCTCCAGAAATACGCTGGGTAGTATTCAGCTGGGTCGAGGGGATGCTCGCCCGCTTCCGGGAAACCGTAACGATCGATGCCGAAGAAGGCGGGAGTATCTGATGCCGTAATCGGCTTCTGATGGTTGTCACACATGATTTATTTCCTTTCTCTGTTAAATGTATCGCTTGTTAGTGCTCAGAAGCGCAGCACTGCCTTGATGACGCGGCCTGCGGCAACGTCGTCGAATGCTTGGTTGATGTCCGAGAAATCGTAAAAGGTGATGAGCCGGTCAAACGGAAACCGGCCGCTGCGATAGAGTCCGATCAGTTGGGGAATCATCAGCGCAGACACGGCGTCGCCTTGAATAATGCCCTGGAGCGTCTGCCCAACAGCCAGCCGCGACGCATCGACCATCGCCCCCGAATCGGCACTGAATGCAACGAAGCCGAAACACCCCAGAGACGCTAGTGCGCTAATTCCAGCATCCAGGTTCGACGCCCGCCCGCTGGTATCGAGAACGAACTCAACGCCCCGCTGCTCGATCTGCCGAATGGCGGCGGAGACGTCTACCCCGCCCGAGGCGTTAATGACATGTGTCGCACCAAGCTCCATGGCAAGCGTCAGCCTTTGCTCATTCACATCGATGGCAATGATGGTGGCGGCATCAGCCACCTTGGCGCCCATGATCGCGGCAAGACCGACCGCACCGACTCCGAATATGGCAACAGTGGCGCCGACCGGCACCTTCATCGCTTTCAGTATTGCACCTGCCCCGGTCTGCAAGCCGCAGCCGAGCGGCCCGAGGATTTCCAGTGGAATGTCACTTGGCACTTTGACGGTATTACGCTGGTGGGCGAGCGCATAAGTAGCGAACGAGGACTGGCCAAAGAAATGGGCATGGAGATCGCCAGCATCTTGCGCGTTGACACCGATGGAGCCATCCAGTCTGGCGCCAGCAAAGTTGGCCTCCAAAACTTTGTCGCAATAGGCAGGGTGAGAAGACAGACAGGGCTTGCACTGCCCGCAAGAATTGTAGGACAGCACGACGTGGTCGCCGGGCTTCAAGTGCGTCACCGTTGAACCGACGCGCTCAACAATGCCCGCGCCCTCGTGACCCAGAATTGCCGGCAACGGGGTTGGCAACAGCTGCTGCCGGACATGGGCGTCGGTTGCGCAAATTCCTGTCGCAACCATCCGCACGAGCACCTCGTCCGGCCGTGGGTCTTCAACGCTGACATCGTGCATCACGAACGGGGCATCCTTTCGTTCTATCACTGCTGCGCGAGCTTTAGTGGTCATAAGTCGTCCTGCGGGTCTGGTTGGAAAGTGGAACGGGCTCGTAGGCGTTGCCGTTCCGCAAGATGATCGCCCGTACCCGATCGGCATTGTGCTCACCTCAATGAAATACAGAGGTTCGTAAAACGCCTTCACTGTCGCAAAGCACCGTCGCTTGTTATTGGATGGCTGCCGGAGATTTGTATGAGCGTGTGATCACCTGCGAGCGAGAAAATCTCGATCATCGTCGCCTATTCGGCGAATACAATTACCAGGCGTTGCACTGACAGTCAGAGTTCTTGCGGGGTTGGGAATTTGCCTTGGTGCTCTATGCTGCGGCGGCGCATAGAGGTAGGAGTAGCGTCCTATTTATCTTCTCAATCGGGGAGTCGCGTTTGGCAAAAACGTTTGGTGCTAAATGAGGGACCCTGAAATGGGCATTGAAGAGCTACAGACATTCGTGGAAGTTGCTTACGCTGGAGGGGTTTCGCCTACCACCCTCCGCAGGAGTGCACGTACTCCCCTCGCCAGGTCAGCACCCCAGCACGGAAGACTCGGGTTCTAACCGAAATCACGGTAAAGCGTCAAAGGCTGTTCCTTCCTAGGCCGGATTAATGGGGATAGGCTCAGGGGTTACCCCCTGAGGCCTTAAAAGTCGCCCCAAAGGGGAACCTCAGGGTCGGCGAATCACCAGGTTGCGGATTTCGGTCATGTCTTCCATCGCGAAACGCACGCCTTCGCGGCCCAGGCCGGAATCCTTGACCCCGCCATAGGGCATGTTGTCGACGCGATAGCTGGGCACATCGTTGATCACCACCCCACCGACATCAAGGTGATCCCAAGCATCGAACATCTTGAACAAGTCGCGGGTAAAGACGCCCGCCTGCAGCCCGAATTTAGAGGCATTGACCTCGGCGAGGGCAGCATTGAAATCAGTGAAGCGTGATAGCACAGCCACCGGGCCAAATGCCTCTTCAGTGACGATCTTGGTGTCGGCAGGCACAGCTTCGAGCAAGGTGGCGGCGAGCATCGCTCCCTCGCGGTTGCCGCCGCAGAGCAGAGTACCACCAGCGGCAACTGCCTCATTGACCCAGGTTTCGAGCCGCGTCGCTTCCTTGATATGAATCATCGGGCCGATAAACGTGTCGCGCTGCTTGGGATCGCCCGCCACCAGTGTCTTTGTCCTGTCGACCAGCATATCGCGGAAACGGCCGTAGACATCAGTATGGATAATGATGCGCTGCACCCCGATACAGCTCTGCCCCGACTGGTAGAAAGCGCCGAAAACGACACGCTCCAGCGCATCATCAAGATCGGCATCCGCATCAACGATCACCGCGGCATTACCGCCGAGCTCGAGCACCACCTTCTTCTTGCCGCAGCGGGCCTTGAGATCCCAACCGACATCGGGTGATCCAGTGAACGAGAGTAGCTTGAGTCGGTCGTCGGTGGTGAACAGATCAGCACCGTCGCGACTGGCGGGTAGAATCGAGAAGGCACCTTTGGGCAGGTCGGTCTCGGCAAGCACTTCGCCGATAATGATCGCGCCCAAGGGGGTACGGCTCGCTGGTTTCATCACGAACGGACAGCCCACCGCAAGCGCCGGAGCTATTTTGTGGGCGGCTAGGTTAAGCGGGAAGTTGAACGGCGAGATGAACGAACAGGGCCCGATGGGTACCCGTTTCCAGATGCCCTGATAACCTTTAGCGCGCGGCGAAATATCGAGTGACTGTACCTCTCCCGTCATCCGCACCGACTCCTCGGCGGCGATACGGAAGGTATCGATCAACCGGCCGACCTCACCCTCGCTGTCCTTAATCGGCTTGCCCGCCTCGACGCACAGTGCGTACGCGAGCTCATCGAACCGTTCAGTGAAGCGGGTAACGCAATGGGTGAGCACCGCCTGGCGCTCGTAGCTCGCCATCCGCGCCATCGGTTCTGCCGCCTCGATTGCGCCAGCGATCGCCGCGTCGATCGTCGCAGCATCGGCCTGCGCGACATGGAACGCGACCTCACCGGTGAATTTGTCGGTCACTGCAAGATCAGTGTTCGGCTGCTGTGCCACGTTGTTGAGATAGAGCGGATAGATGGACTTGAGCTTGGTCATTCGAAACTCCCGGGGCGCATCCCACTTTTCGGCGAAGCTGGGGAAAAGGATTGCAATTCTTTCGACAGCGCCTTGATGTCGATGTTGAGGATCTGGTCATTCTCCGAATAATCAACTGGGCAGTCGATCAGATGGACGCCCGGCGTGTCGCGGGTATGCGCGAGCAGTTGCTTAAGGTGCTCTGCACTTTCCACTCGATGCCCGATAGCGCCATAGCTTTCTGCATACTTGACGAAATCGGGGTTGCCATAAGTCAGACCCCAGTCTTTGAAGCCCATGTTCGACTGCTTCCAGCGAATCATGCCATAGCTATTGTCGTTGAGAATCAGCACGGTGAGGTTGAGCTTCAAGCGAACGGCGGTCTCCATTTCCTGGCTGTTCATCATAAAGCCGCCATCGCCGCAGATCGCCATCACCTTGCGATCGGGATAAACCATCGCCGATGCCATGGCCGAAGGCAGTCCCGCGCCCATCGTAGCGAGCGCGTTGTCGAGCAGCACGGTATTGGGGCGGTAAGCCGGATAGTCGCGCGCGAACCAGATCTTGTATATCCCGTTGTCGAGGCAGATGATGCCGTCTTCGGGCATCGCCGTGCGGATCTGTTCTACCAGGTAAGGTGGGAAGATAGGGAAGCGCGCATCCCCCGAGATCGACGCGGTATGCTCGACCTGGCCCTTGCGCGCCGCCAGTATCGCGTCGAACGTCCAGCCGCCATTGGAAACGATGTCCTGCTTGATCTGCCAGATAGCATTGGCGATGTCGCCAACAACCTCGATCTGCGGAAAATAGACCGGATCAACCTCAGCGGTCTTGGACGAAATATGGATCACCTGCGCACCGCCCGGCAGCATGAAGAACGGCGGTTTCTCGATCACGTCATGACCGATATTAACGATCAGGTCGGCGGCCTCGACCGCGCGGTGGACAAAGTCGCCCGATGACAGAGCCGCACAGCCGACAAACTTAGGGTGGCGTTCGTCGATCACGCCCTTGCCGAGCTGAGTGGTAAGAAAAGGGATGCCGGTCTTTTCGATGAATTGGTTCAGCATCCTGCAGGTCATAGTGCGGTTGGCACCTGCGCCGACCACCAGGATCGGCGATTTGGCTTTTTCAAGCGCATGCACCGCAGCGCGGATCGACTTCACGTCGGCACTGGGCCGTCGCGTGTGGGTGCGTTTGAGCGGCATCGACTCGGTCTTCTCGTCGGCGATGTCCTCGGGAAACTCGATATGCGTCGCGCCGGGTTTCTCCTCTTCGGCGAGCCGGAACGCCTCACGCACCCGGCTGGGGATGTTGTCGGCGCTGGCGAGCTGATGTGTGAACTTGGTCAGCGGCTTCATCATGTCAACCACATCAAGGATCTGAAAGCGGCCTTGCTTCGACTTTTTGATTGGTTTTTGACCGGTGACCATCAGGATCGGCATACCGCCAAGCTGCGCATAGGCGGCGGCGGTGACTAGATTCGTCGCGCCCGGCCCTAGCGTCGCCATGCACACCCCGGTCTTGCCGGTATGTCGGCCATAGGTTGCAGCCATAAAGCCTGCCCCCTGTTCGTGCCGGGTAAGGATCAATTGAATCTTGGTAGAGCGGCTAAGGCTGTCGAGCATATCGAGATTCTCCTCGCCAGGCACCCCGAAAATATACTCTACCCCTTCTTCCTCTAGGCACTGGATGAACAGATCGGATGCTTTGGTCATGGTGGAATTCTCCTGTAGCAGGCTGCATGAGGGATAGCGAAGTTACCGTGCCTATCCAATACTGGTGGATCGCGTCTTGAAAAAGGGGGCGGGCTTAGGTATCTCGGTATTGCCGCGGATCATCGCCAAGTCCTCAAACGCTTGCGGCGATTTGCAGCGATTTCCGGCACATCGCTTTTGTCCGTCAACGCTCAGAGCATAACGTTCAAGGCGTTTCATAGGTGGCCCGCACGATTGGCGCGACGCTGGTACCCAGGAGTTCGATAGAACGCTTCATTGCCGCCGTGTCTAACGCCGCAGTACTCATCTGGAATGTGATGCGAGACACGCCGCCGAGCGTCTCGTTTAACTTGAGCATTTTCGCTGCCACCGTTTTTGGGTCGCCGATCAGGAAAGCACCTTCGGGGCTGGCCATATCATCGAACTGATGGCGTGTCGGGGCTGGCCACCCACGCTCGCGCCCTATCGTCCCGGTTAGGTGCGCCCAGCCGGGGAAGAAGGCGTCTCTGGCTTCAGCATCCGTTTCACCGACAAAGCCCATCGCGTGAACGCCTACCTTTAGTTTCTCGGGCGGGTGCCCAGCTCTCAGGCCCGCTTCGCGGTAGAGATCGACGAGTGGGCGGAAACGCTCGAAACTGCCGCCGATAATGGCGACCATCAATGGAAGGCCAAGTGTGCCAGCCCGCGCGAATGATGCCGGTGTTCCGCCGACGCCGACCCATAATGGCAATCGCGGCTGGTGGGGGCGCGGAAAGACACCCTCTCCACGAAGCGCTGGGCGATAACGCCCATCCCAGGTGATATTGGTCGTCTCGCCCAGTTTCAGAAACAGATCAAGCTTTTCAGAAAAGAGTTCATCATAAGCCCGAGTATCAAGGCCAAAGAGTGGAAACGCCTCGCCGAACGAGCCTCGGCCGACGACGATTTCGGCACGCCCTTTGGAAATCAAATCGAGGGTAGCGAACTCCTGGAAGACCCGTACTGGGTCGGCGGCGCTCAGTACTGTCACCGCGCTCGTCAACCTAATCTGGCGGGTACGGGCAGCGGCAGCAGCGAGAATAATCGCGGGTGCGGAATCGAGGAACTCGGCGCGGTGGTGCTCGCCGATACCGAATACGTCGAGCCTGACCCGGTCGGCGATTTCGACCTCCTCGAGAAGGTCGGCCATGCGATCGGTGGCTGAGGGAAGCTTCCCGGTCACCGGGTCAGGAAAAATGGCCGCGAAACTGTCGATACCGATTTCCATCATAAGTCCTCATTCAAGTAGGCCATGCTTGATCATCGGCGAATAACAGTGCTGTTCACCCTTGACGAGCGCGATGAAATTTGTGAATTGACTTGTCACTATCACAAAGAATCGACGCTTATTATTGGATGACAGCCCGCAATTTGGATGCGTGTGTTATGCGCGACGCCCAAAGCCCCTTCAAGTACCGCAAAAATCAGATACGAAGAGCGCAAGAACTCGATAGCCCTGCTGACCAACTAACAACATTCCCCTCCTTGGGCGTTCCCCTTTGCGCGACAAAGCTAATCATCGGGCACTACTACCGAAACGAACATTTGAACATGCATAGTACTAGCCAGAGGCAACGACACCTCTGGCGATGTCTACTTTAAGTCCGATGGGGTATCAACGATTTCAAAGCCATTAAATAAAACCTATTCCGAAGGGCCGACTGCTTGAAACAGACCAGGCTAATGCTGTCACTACTAGTGGAGACGGAAAGAGTTATTCATCTAAACCCCGACGCAGCAGCGACACAGCTGCGTCAGGCAATTTCCTTGCTTACCATTGATAGTGACAGCGAGCCTTCGCAGGGCAGAGTCACCAGTAGGTTAGCCCGGTGGCAAATCGCTCGTGTCGATGACTTCATAGATCAGCAATGTAACTCTTCGATATCCACTGCAGCGTTCCTTATTTCGTGACCCAGCTATAAACAAAGGCGTTCTACCGCATCAGGAATAGGTATAGCAATGTTTACCAGGCAACGTTGCAACGAATAGACTCACTTCTTCGTACCGTAGACTCGGTACTCTTTCGATAGACCATTAGCGTTACCAATTAGCGAATATTAACCTTGCGGGTCGTTCGATGGAGCAGCTTTACACGCAGTCGACCTATTCTCCGATCAGCGCCTTTTTAGCTTGAACCCAATAACCACACTGAATAGCTGAATTTGACCTGACAGTCGTAGACTTAAAAGCCGGAACTGTCAGATCAAACCGCGATTACTACACATTAGCGACATCAGGCCTGCATGTTGCTCACAACAACCAGCCAACAAACCTCCTAAGATGCTGGTATTACCGTGCCAAAGGGGCTGTTCTGATCATCATGTTCTCCTGTAGTAAAAGGTGCCCCCTCAATATGGTAGACCTTCGGCTCCTCCGAAAAATACTCTTCTAAGCCCATCATGAACATCTGATGATCTTCACTCTCTTCGAAGCCCGGCGTGTGATCCTCAAGTGACGCCCATTGCACGATCAGGTTGAATAACTCTGGCGTTTCAATTCCTTGTGCGAGCATGTGGCCGCCGTAACCCTTGGCCCGGGTGAGCAAAGGAGCGACCTCGTCAAATGCACGTCTGAACTGTTCAATCTGTTCTTTGTGAACGGGCAGCAGAGCAATTTCATAAACCATGGGATATTCCCTCAAATTGAGTTCAACGGTTAAACATTCACACTTACGAGACGAGCGATGGCTCGACAGCAATCGCGATTTTTCCTCGAAGACCGTTGTTGGGGCTCTCCAGCAGCGCGTGGGCGCTTGGGATGTCGGCAAGCGAATACACAGCGCCAACATGCGGCCGCAGCTGGCCATGCTCAATCAATGCGCTTAATTCATCCAGTTTGCCGCGGTTTTGCCGGGTGAAAACGAAGTGATAACTGGCGTTCTTACCCCAGGCTTCCACAAGGTTTTGCGGTTGGGCAATGTCCACAATCGAGACCACGCGGCCAAGTTGAGCAAGCACGTCGGGGCTGCGCGATAGTGTGTCGCCGCCGATGGTATCGAACACGACATCGACGCCGTGGCCACCGGTTTCCCGCAGGATGGCGTCCACGTAATCCTCTTTCCTGTAGTCGATGACCACATCGGCACCCAGATCCCGTGCGAACTCAAAATTTGCTTCACGCACGGTGGTGAACACTCTCGCACCCATGGCTTTTGCTACCTGGATCGCCACATGGCCGACGCCTCCCGCGCCGCCGTGCACCAGGATGCTCTCCCCCACCCTGAGCGCAGCACGCACGACCAGTGCTTCCCACACCGTCCCTCCAACCAGGGTCAGGCTGGCCGCCTCAAGATGACTCAGTGAGGGCGGCTTCTTCCCGATAATGCTCTCGGCTGCAACGTGGTACTCGGCATAACTTCCTGGGCCGTCAAAAATTTGTGGGGTGTACCAGACCTTGTCGCCTGGCACAAAGCTCGTTACACCTGGCCCAACGGCTTCGACAACACCCGATACGTCATGCCCGGTGATGGCCGGCAGCGGCACCAGGTCTGGGTAGTCGCCACGTCGTATCTGGTAGTCCAGCGGGTTGATGGAGGTTGCGTGAACCCGCACCAGCACTTGTCCCGCCTGCGGCACTGGCTTGGGTACCTCGCTAAGCTCGAACGCTTCCGGGCCAGCAAATGTTTTAAGTATCTGCGCTTTCATTGTATATCCTCACTTCTATAAAAAGGTATATCGAGATTTCTCGATTTAAAATGATAAAAATTTACACGTAGCCTTTGTGATATCAGTCCATAGCAAATCCTCGTTTCTTAAAAAAGAGATATCGAAATTTATCGATATACGCACTTAAATGATTACAGCTCTTTCCTTATGAGCTCAGCAAGAGCACTGATGGTTTCTTCGTTGCGCTTGTAGTAGGTCCACTGCCCGATGCGCCTGACTTCAATCAGGCCCGCTCGTTGCAGCGTTGCAAGATAACCAGACACCGTTGACTGCGATAGCCCGACGCCTTCTTGAATGCTACTGACGCAAACACCCACCTCATGAACGTCCCCTTCATCCTGGGGAGGAAAGTTCTTCACGGGATCCTTTAAACCCCTCAGGATTTCAAGGCGCGTGCGGTTTGAGAGGGCTTTAAATATTTCGATTAATTCCATACTTTCAATTATATCGATGTTTTTAGATATGTCAATACGCGGATCGAGCATTTTTTGATTGGTAGCCCAACAGTCTAGCTACTCTCAAATATGCAAGCCTCTCGAAGAGTATTTAAAAGGATTACTGCCCCCTGTGGCCGTTGGGCAGTTAACGAGGCTGTAGAAAAACCCGGTTTCGAGCCCTCTCCACCGCCAGTCGTCCTAATTCATTTACCCAGCCAGTCCTCTGGCGGGATAATATTAATATCGGCATTCAGCCACTTGAGCGCCCAGCTAAAGCTAGTCGAAGACGGTCTTTAGCTCTTACAAAGCAATATACCCCGCTCCAAGCCCGTCATGATGCGGCCAAATGACCATAATTCGCTAACTTCTCGATATTGTGCACCAAGCAGTAGAGCTGCCACTGGCCCTGTACTTTCTTCTTACCCCGAAGACTGAAGCGGTTCAGTCTTTTCGTCGTGCCAATGTTGCCAAAGACGGGTTCCACGACTGACATACGATGGCTGTAAATTTCTTTGCCCTTGGGGCTATCGACTCGGTGCTTCATCCAGTCGGTGTAATTGGGTAAACGTTTGGTCTCGATAATAAAAGACACTTGTCGACCGGCACCGTGGCGATGGTCAGCCGAGCTTGGGTTCTGCATGCATCGGTATTTCTTTGGGCAATGCCGGCATTGCAGTAAACGCCCTTCGAAGTGCACCCGGATCTGGCCATTGTCGGTTTCCCGTTGCCCGCGATAGGACAGTTTTTCGCCGGTTGGGCAGATACACGTTAGCGCTACCGGATCAAATTGGAACGCGCTAGCTGGCGTCGTCTTTCGCCAGCCTTTATTGGGTATATTCTGGTGGCGCTTGCCGTATTTGTCTTTCTGGTCGGCGAACTTCGGATCTCGGCTGCGGAACTGGTTATCAGGGATGTAGCCATTGATCTGTTGCTCGTGCAGGTACTTCATATTAGCTTCATTGGCAAAGCCTGTATCTGCGGTGACGATGGGGCCTTTCTGATAGATGTTTTCCGCAATCCCCAGCTTCTTAAAACGGGCTTCGACCGTTTCCAGTACGGGCTGCAAAGTGTGGTGTTCCTGGCCTTCGCCAAAGGCCTGGGCATCAATGACGATCTGGTATTTTTTATCCACCGTGGCGACGCCGTTATAGCCTTGAATCGTGCCCTTGCTGGTGGTCATCTTGGCACTTTCGTTATCGGTGAGGTTGCTCTTCACTTCCTTGATTCGCTTTCCCCGGCCCATCCTTGGGCTGTGCGTCTTTAGGAAACGATCCACTTTGTTCATGGCGGTATCTAGCGAGAGAATCGTCTTGGCCCGTCGGATATCCCGATCCAGATCGGCTTCCGTTTCAGCTTCATCACGCGCGTAGTGCTCCAGTAGGTGATGTCGAATCAGGCCTCTCAGCTTCTCCCGCTTCTCACCCAATTCTTTAAACGTGCCAGACCACTCTTTGGAGGCATCGGAGGGCATCTTGCAGCCGTCAATGGCAAAGAGCTCGTTACCCAACAAGCCTTGTTCGTGGCACACAAGCAGCACTTGTTCGAACAGCGCTTCAATCTCATCGGCATGCCGACTGACGAAGCTTGCCAGTGTGGTGTAGTGGGGAACGGTATCGCAGGAAAGGGCTTTGAAAATAATATTGGTCTCACAGCTCCACTGCATTTCACGGCTGGAGGTGATGCCTTTTGAGTAAGCAAACAAAATGATCTTCAACAAGATAGCCGGATCATAGGCCAGCCGACCGGTCGCATCATTGCGGTACTTGGGATGGAAAACAGACAAGTCGAGTTTGTGCTCGATCAGGTAGTGCACAGCGTGTTCAAAGGTGCCTGGCTGGAGCTGATCCTGGTAGTTGATCACCACCATGGCGTTCTGATCGTAGTTATAAGCCTTGAAGCGCGGCATGCTGACCACTCCTCGTCTGTTTTCTCGATCCTACCAAAACTTAGCCGTCAGCGGGGTTTTTCTACAGGCTCAACGCCATACCTCACGGATGCGAGGTAGCTACTTGATGAGATGAGTTCCAACGGCTTGATCCAATGGGCAAGGAAAGTCCGCGCCATCCCCCAATGGCAATGGCAACATACTGGCCCCCGCGGCGTGGCGAGAAACGCTAAAGGCGAATGCAGAGCAGGTACTCTCGCATTACCAAAGCACACCGGTCGCACAAGAACACGGATTACCTGCAGTCTATGTCCGCGCTCTAGAACGAATTGAAGCCTGAATTGATCCAGACACCGAACGCCACGTACGCGAAATGGTGTTACATGGGCTCAATGAATCGTTAGTGCGGGGAGCATAATGGGAAATGATGAGTGTTTAATCGCGTTTTACCGCGGGGAAGGCCACGATCATAAGGGTCGTCGTCGACTAGAAAACATCTGGGCACTCCCCTACTTCTGGCTGGAACACACCCACGACTATATCCAGTGGCTGTTTCCCATCCCGGAAATGGGCCGCTTTAAAGCCTTTGCATCTTTACTGACGTCCCGGGTCGTGTTGGTGCCAATTATGCTAGCAAAATCGATATTGTCACGTGACGGCCGGAGGTATTTCCAATTTGGGGAGCTAGTGGGGGATGATCTGAATCAAGCCTGGATCAGGCCTAAGCAATCGCGTCGGCGACCGACGCAGGTCACCGACGCGATACTGGAGCAGCTTCGGATCCAGCCCTTTTCGCAAGTTAAGAAACATCGGCCCAAACTCATTACGAGCCGGGGTTAAACGCTGTTCCGTTATTGCGTGTCGGGTGGCTGCGTCAACAAAACCCGGCTCATTGGGTAGCAACGGCAGGAATTTTCTCTTGCATCAAGTCATGTAAAATAATATTAGCTTTCTGTCTTCCTTGCGCATGTGCTTGCTTTTGATACCTATTACTGAAAAGACGCGCTTATAAAGCCCTACATCGTATTGGGCAGATAGGTGGCAATAAATGGGAAGCAGAAAATAAACACAATGGTCACGACTTCCATCAGGATGAACCAGGAAGCGCCGTAAAAGACATCCGTGAGCGAAGTATCCTTATCCAGTCCAGCAATGACGTACACGTTCAACCCTATCGGCGGGGTGATCAAGCCGATTTCACACATCTTGATCGCCAATATACCGAACCAGATGGGATCGAAGCCCAGGCTCGTGACAACAGGAAAGAGAATAGGCAAGGTGATGACTAACATGGAAAAGGCATCCAGGAACATTCCCATGGGGACATATAGCAGCAGAATCAGCGCGATAATCACGATAGCGGGAAGTGGTAAGTCGATCACCCAGCCCGAGATCAACTGCGGAATCTGGATCAAACTCAAGAAGAAACTGTAGACCCCTGCGCCCAGCATGGTCATCATGATCATGACCGTCGTGTTGACCGCATCACGCGAAGAGGTACCAATCGACTGTAACTTGGCCGATCTATCCTGCCGAGAAGCCAGCAGAAACAGGATGGAAGCGACCGCCCCAAGCGAGGCTGCCTCGGTAGGCGTCGCCCAACCCGTATAGATGCTACCCAGCACCACAATGATTAATACCAGTAACTGCCAAGAGCGGCGCAACGAGGTAAAGCGCTTTTTCCAACCAACCCGTTCTCCCTTCGGGCACATATCGGGTTTCAGAACAGAGATGATGAAAACCCCGGCCACGAACACGGCGACTGACAGTATGCCTGGCAGAATACCGGCCACCAGCATCTTGCCAGCAGACACTTCCGTCAATGCCGCGTAGAAGACCAACAATACACTCGGGGGGATCAACACGCCCAGCACACCACCGGCCGCGACACAGCCCGCCGAAAGGCGCTTATCGTAGCCGGCCGCCTTCATTTCGGGTAACGAAATGGAGCCTACCGTTGCAGCAGTGGCCACGCTGGAGCCGGATGTCGCGGAGAAACCAGCGCACGTTAGAATCGTAGAAATCGCCAAACCACCGGGTAAATGCCCGCACCACCGCTTCGCCACGTGAAAGAGCGACTTTCCAACCCCCGCATGAAGGGCAAAGTTACCCATGATGATAAATAACGGGATGACGGTTAACAGGTACGCAGCCGTTTCATCAAAGGCAAAATTCTGCAGGACATTATAGACATAGCTCAGATCCTGAACCATGACGATACCGACAATACCCGCCAGACCCAAGGCTGCGAACACAGGGACACCCAACCCCATAAGCACAAAAATAAGCCCCACGGAAATCAAGCCAAGCAAGCCAGGATTATTCATCAGCAGCCCCAAAGGAAGAATAGATAGCAAGAATGAAATGTAACGTCATTTGTATGAAGGCCAGCAGAAGACCACAAGCAACGATAATTTTTACCCACCAGATAGGCATCTGAACGATTCCCCAGCGGAACTCCTTATCTAGAAACGAGCTATAAGCCCCCTCTATGGTGGGCACGGTAATAGCTAACAGGAAAATAGCCGCAAACAACCAACCAATCCCTTCCCACGCCTGCTTGACCGGAAAAGATCTGTTTTCACTTATCAACGACACACGGATATGTTTTTTGTCGTGCTGAGCCCATAACAGGCCCAGGTAAACAATGATTGCCATTGAAACTTCGGAAAACTCGTAAACACCCGGTAGTGGAAAATTGAACAAGCTGCGAGACGTTGCATCGAGTGCAGTAGACAACATCATGAACAGCAGCGCTGCCGCAGCAATGACGCCTGTTATACTCGCCAAGCGCGACTCTATCTTCCGTAATGCAGCTAATTTTTTCACTTCAGCCTGTTTTGGGTCTGTTTTTTCTAATACACCCATCGTGCGTTACTCCAACGGCATGACAAAGCAGTGGGCTGCTATTCAGCAGCCCTGGTGGAATGCAGCTATTTGTGAAGTAGCGCCAGGAATCAGGATATATCCTGATAAATCTCGTAGGGTGTCTTCAGCTCCCCGGTACCATCATGGCGTTCAATGGCTTCATTGATGATTCCCTGCATTTCCTCGCCATCGATACCGGCACCACTTGCCACGTTATTCACCCAGTTATTGACCTGCTCGGGTTGTACCAGGTGACGCGCCCTATCGATTTGCTCATCGTCCCACTTCGAGAATTGAGCGCCCTCAGCCATTGCCTTGCGTACACGGTCTTCCGCGATGCCCGAATAGATTTCCCGGTACTTGCCCTGGTAAATTTCATCGGCCAATTCCTGCATGACTTGCTTTACGTCATCAGGCAATTGATTCCAGACATTGATACCGATCACCGTGGCCGAAGGGCCGTGAGGACCGGCGCCGATTTCGGTGATATACGGCGCGGCTTCATGCAGGGCGTAACTGATTGCGGTAATGAAATCAAAGCCGTAGGCGCCATCCAGCACGCCGCGCTCCAGGGCTGAATAGACCTCCGGTGCCGCCATGGGAATGGCACGCCCTCCCAGGCTTTCCACCACATCCGTGCCCACCCCATAACCTCGAATCCGCTTACCCTTCAGGTCTTCGATCGAGTGGATGGGATCGCGTGTTATCAGCGGGCAGTAATACCAGTTCGTCCAATACAGCACCTTGGATTTATGGCGTGTTTCCCACTCCTCCCGCAACGGCTCATAGCGCTGGTACACATCGCGGCACACCTTCAGTAGGGCATCCGCACGATCCATCTTGTAGTACCACTCGAGGCCACGGGTAACCGGCAAGTCGCTCTGGTAATAACCGGGGGAGATCAACGAAATTTCCGAAATACCATGCTTGATGGCATCAAGGTGGGCACCCGCCTTGTTGAGCGATTGCGCCCAGTAATAATCGATTTCAACGGCACCGTTGGTTCGCTTTTCCAGCTCCTCCAGGAACCACCGATCCAACACCGAAGGAGAAGCGTGTTCGGTCACATAAGAATCATACTTAAGCCGCGTGCTTGTTTGAGCAAACAACGTACTAGGCATCGTTGTCAGCGTCAGCGTGCCACCAATGGAAACAGCACTGATCTTCAAGAAGTCTCTTCTTTTCATGATTAACTCCTGACATCTTTTTGCTTTATTAGCATTATTATAAAACCCGAGTTTTTCTCGGCAGGAATAGATACTTAGTGTTATTGATTCATTATTGGCAAAGCATCATATAACTCATCCTAGCCGCTCCAGGTACGCTACGGTATACGTAGTACTACGTATCCAAGTAGGGAGTTTTACAGCCCCCTCTGAACTGGGTTGAAACACGCCAGGCCACCCCATGCTCAATCTTCCAACTGTATGATTTTTGATACTAATTCAGCGGTATTGCGACACCCCAGCTTCTTCATTATCTTGGCTCGGTGCGCTTCTACCGTCCGATGCGATATATGCAGCATCCTACCGATTTCCTTGCAAGTATGACCATTCGCTATATAGCTGGACACTTCGAGTTCGCGCATGGTCAAGTCATTAGATTTATCCCGGCCCACATTGATTTTCATGAATGACCAAACAGCTAGTTCAAAGGGAGCGTCGGGGGTTAACGTATTACCTATCGTTTTAGTCCAGAAAACTTCTCCGCGGCTATTACGCATGAAACGTTCATCAATACACTTCTTGTTCTGCAAAAGATCCTTATAACGAAGATCACCGATTGACTTGAAATCCGCATAAGAAGGATAAAGTTTCAACATCAACTGGCCGATCAACTTCTGTTTTTCATAACCAAAGAGATCACAAAAAGCATGGTTGCACTCCAGCACACGACGGTTCCTGGTGACGACAATGGCACAAGGCGCATGTTCAAACGCCACCTGAAGAAGATCTCTGCCTAGCACCGTTGCATTCATCGCTGATCACCGCCGCTGTTATCTGGGCATGCCATTATTGGCATACCACGCTCATTGACAGGTCCACCCCCCATCGATAGGCAGCGTGGTGCCGGTCATATGCGCCGCCTGGTCACCCGCCAGGTAATAGACTAACGCCGCCACATGCTCGGGAGGAACCAACTGGCCTGTAGGCTGTTTCTCCGTCACCAGATTGTGTACTGCCTCATCCCGTGAGCTTCCCAACAGGGCCATTCGCTGCTGGATCTGGGGCCACAGAATAGGCGTATCCGTCCAGCCGGGAGAAATGGCATTGACCGTAATATTCTGGGTCGCCGTCTCCAGTGCCAGTACCTTGGTAAGCCCCACCACACCATGTTTGGCAGCCACATAAGCAGCTTTATTGGCGGAACCCACCAACCCATGTACCGAAGAAAGGTTGATGATACGCCCCCATCCTGAATGGCGCATGTCCTCAACCGCGTGCTGAATGCACCGGTAAACCGCCGTTAGATTGATCGCTAGAATGTCCAACCAAGTGGCCGCATCAAACTCCTGTATGGGAGCCGTTTTCTGAATACCGGCGTTATTGACCAGAATATCGACCCGCAGCCCTTCTTCACGGAGATCCGCAAATAGCGCGTCAATGGCCGAAATTTGCTTCAAGTCCGCTTGAAAGTAATGGACAACAGGCGCACCGGCTTGGCGCAGTTCCTCGACGAACCGGGTAACAACCGTATCGCTTTCAGCGCGGATGTCATGAACGATCACCGAGTCCCCCTGGCCTGCGAATTGGTGGCATATCGCACGCCCGATACCGCCCAATGCCCCGGTGACCAGCAGGGTTCTAGACGCGTGAGGCGTTGTTACCGTTGAGCTTGTTGCTGTATTTGTCATCGCCGACATTGTCATTGTCCGCTCCCGGCCTTAATCGACACGTTGCAAGAGGCTGGCGTAATTGGCCACCGCCAGACCGCCCATATTGAAGACAGCACCCGTATGCGCATCCGCAATCTGGCACCCGCCCGCTTCACCCAGCAATTGGCGTGCCGCCATGACATGCATGGAAACCCCGGTGGCACCGACCGGATGCCCTTTGGCCTTCAAGCCACCGGAAGGGTTGACCGGCAATCGGCCATCTTTCATCACCCACCCTTCCTTGATGGCGCGTGCGCCTTCGCCATAAGGTGTCAAGCCCATGCTTTCATAAATCATCAGCTCCGCGATGGTGAAGCAATCATGCACCTCCGCAAACGAGAGCGAATCGAGCGTCATGTCGGCCTCGCGCAGCACGTTCTGCCACGCTCTGGTCACACCATCGAAGACTAACGGATTACGCTGCTGCATGGGCATGAAATCCGTGACCTGGGTGCGCGCAAGGAAACGCACCTTTTGTGCGGCGGCATCCGCCACATCCTTGGACGAGACCACCACCGCCGCCGCCCCATCGGAAACGGGAGAACAATCGGTACGCTTCAGCGGTGCCGCCACCACCGGGTTCTTTTCCGATACAGCCTCACAGAACGCCACGCCCACGTCTTTCTGTAGCTGCGCATAAGGGTTATGCACCCCGTTGGCATGGTTTTTCGCGGCAATACGTGCCAGTGCTTCCGTCTGGTCGCCGTAGGCCTCGAAATAGCGGGCCGCCACATCGGCAAACACCCCCGCAAACCCCGAACGTTGATGCCGGGTTTCCGGCTGGTAACTCGCCCCCAATAGCCCTTTACCGATCCGGGAAGCATCGGCATCGGTCATTTTTTCGGCACCGATCACCAGCACATTGCGGGCCAGGCCCCCCTCGATCAGATTGATCGCCTGATGCAACGCCGCCGAGCCACTGGCGCAAGCATTCTCTACCCGGGTAGTCGGCTTGAAACGCATGTCCGGCAGCGCGTTCAGCACCAGCGATGCCGGAAACTCCTGATCACACATGCCGCTATTAAAATTCCCGATGTAGACAGCATCGATATCCTTTGCCTCCATCTGTGCCGATGCCAATGCCTCGACCGCGGCCTCGCCTATCAGCTGTTCGAGCGACTGCTCGAGTTTACCGAAGCGTGTGTGCCCACCGGTGCCAATGATATAAGTACGCATGGAACGAACTCCCTAGCTGGTGACGCCATCGAGCCGCTTGCGCAGCTCGGTTTTAAGGATCTTGCCGTAGGCATTCTTGGGCAAGTCAGTGAGGAAATGGTACGACTTGGGGCGTTTGAAACGCGCCATCCTGTTAAGGCAGAACTGATCGAGCGCCGTGGTATCGAGCGAGACCGAGCAGGCGATGAACGCCATCACCACCTCGCCCCACTCGGCATCACGCTGCCCCACCACGGACACTTCTTTGACCCCGGGAAATTGCAACAACACCTCTTCCACTTCACGTGGATAGATGTTCGTGCCACCGCTGATAATCACGTCCTTCAGGCGATCCGTCAGGTAGAGAAAACCCTGCGGGTCGAGATGGCCTATATCCCCTGTCCGCAGCCACCCATCACGCAGCGTTTCTTGTGTCGCGGCAGGGTTATTCCAGTAGCCCGCCATCACCATATCGCCACGCACACAGACTTCCCCCTCTTGGCCGCAGGGCAGGCAGCTACCCTCCTGATCCTGGATAGTGACTTCGAGCTGAGGATGCGACTGGCCCACTGGCAACAAGGGCGAGCCCTCGGCATCCCCGCTCAAGCACTGCGGCGTCAGTTGATGGTGCTGCCCCTTGCCCAGGAAGGTAATGGTCATGGGGCTTTCCCCCTGTCCATAGATCTGCACCAGCCGGTGCCCGAATACCCTTAACGCCTCCTCGAGATCCTTGGCGTACATGGGGCCGCCGCCATAGGTGATGGTAGCGATATGTGCGGCACTATACTCAGGCTGGTGCGCCGCCAGGTAGTCCAGCACGCGACGGATCATCGTGGGGGCCAGGAACATGGAAACGTGGTCATGGCCCGCCAGGGTAGACACGAAACTCTCACCCGAGAACTTCAAGGAACCGGGAATGACATTGGCGCCGCCTGCCATCAGGTAAGGCACGATATACAGCCCTGAACCGTGGGACATGGGGGCAAAATGCACCAGCCTGCTTTGCGCCGTCACCGGTTCGATGTTGGCCGCATAGCACGCCGACATGGCCGCCAGATTGAGATGGGTCAGCGTCGCGCCCTTCGGCTTGCCCGTGGTACCGCTGGTATAGAATATCCATGCCGGTGCGTCAGGGGCACGGAAAACCGGTCGATCGAAGCTCTCTTCATGAACAAGACCTTCCGGCAGCATGGGGGGCAAAACGAGTGTGTCGGTGAGGGCCTGGGCTACATCATCACGTTCGCAGAACACGATGCAGCTGCCGCTATCATCCGCAATGTAACCGACTTCCGCCACGCTCAGCTTGGCATTGACCGGCACCACCACCAGGCCCGCGTACCAGGCGCCGCATAGCAGTTCGATATAGACAGGGCTGTTGGGCAGAAAGAGGGCGACTCGCTCCCCCGGCGCTAAGCCTTGCCGGGCAAAAAACGTTGCCCAGCGCCGGGCTTGGCAAGCCAGCTCAGCGTAACTGAGCGCCGGCACATCCCCCTGGTAAGTCGCGATACGATGAGGAAACCTAACGGCATTGACGGCTAGGTAATTGGCCACATTCAAGGAGCATTCTCCTGCTTTAGTTATTATTGCTCCTTTAGGCTAGGGGTTGTGGCTACCTAGTGATATACGTAGTAATACGAAGCCCGCTAGACTAATAGTCTAGTGTCGGTGCTGGCATCACCCCTGATCTCATGATGGGAAGGCCGACCCACTCACTACAATCTCAAGCGCTGAAGCGCCGTCCACCTTAAACCAAACCCGGAAGTCAAATGTTTAGCCGTCCTGAGCGGTAATCACCAACACATCGCCTTTTAGCATCATGGGGGCAATAACAGCGCCACCTTTACTATCAGGGCTCATGCCAACACGGACCGCTTGGCGCGTCAGGGTGTCGATAAAGCAGACGCGGGCTTTGGGGGCGTATTTTTTGATGTTGGCGGTGTTTTCAGGCCGCTTGTGTGGCTTTGAGATGTTCTGGTTTATCTATATACAGCTGTTCTAGGCTTAGGAAAAAGCCGCTGGACTGACTCTGGCCGCACTCTAGCCGTGACTGAGTCAGTAACCGTGAGCTTTCAATGGAAACCGGTGCTGCCAGCAGGATAAAAACGAATAAGATGTGGCAGTCATTCTTGTGCGCGTAGCCCACCCTGCCCCGAGTGCCTGGGCGACTTGGCGAAGCATCGCGCGCTGATCCTCAAACAGGATCATTATTGGCTCCTTGCACCAGTCATCAGATGTTGCGAGAGCTGTTCAGCGGCCACTTTGCTTTCACGGGGATGGCCCAAACGTATGGCATCTACCAACGCTAACATCGCATAAAGTTCTTTATCACGCCGTACAGCGTAAGTTGCCGTTTTGAACAACGGCTCTACCGCCGGACCTTTACTATTGCCTCGCGGGTCAGGCCAAACCAATAGCAACTCACCCGCACTGTAAATTTGGCCTTTTAACACCGGTGCTGCAAAAGTGGTGGCAATTCCACGCGTAATTTCACCAGGCCTAGCTGGGAATACGTAGCGCAGACCATGCACAATAAAATCAAATAGGGCTCTGACATTCGCACGCGGCACGCCGGTTTTGCGATCTTTTCGCACGAGGCCAACCTCGATGCAGCGTTTCAGCGATAGGCTGATTTGGCTTTTGCTTATCCCTGTTTCAGCTGCCAAGGCCCTTACGCTGTAACACTCTTTAAGTCGCAAACGATGAGCCAAGAAAGCGGCTGGGATACCGAGCCCCAGCCCAGGTGTTCTTAGGTGAATACTCAGGAGCACTAGAAACCACAGGTGCTGCACTTATTAGCTGAATTCAGAACCGAACCCACTCACAACCTATTCAAGTGACACAAAAGCTTCTACGGTTTGGAAAATCTGTGAAACTTAATCTTTAATGCCAGCATAAAGCGCCAAGTAGCGGTTTTTGGAAGGTAGTAGATGCTGGCGACACAGGTCAGACAAGCGTTCGCGGTCTTCGTCGCGAATGGCGTCAATCATCAATTGGTGTTCATTTCTGGCTTGAGCCAGAGCATCGCGATCCGTAATCGCGATAAAGCGGATGCCATGAGCCTTCTGGGCGAACTCATTAATAGTAGCGTACAAATATTCATTCCCGCAGGCTCTGAATAAGGTGCGGTGAAAAGCGATGTTCATATGGAATACTTGCCTTAGGTCGTGAGCATTCACGGCTGAGCTGTGCTGCTGATGAACATCTTCAAGCTCTGAAAGCCATTCCTGCGGAGCTGGCAGGGGCAGTCTACTCACTGCAGCTAATTCGAGAATCTCGCGCATAGCGTAGATGTCCTCGACCTCTTCCGGCGGATAACTCCGGACGAAAGCACCTCTGTTTTTGATGCGCTCAGTTAAACCGATGTTATCGAGTTGGAAGAGAGCCTGGCGAACAACGTGTCGCTTGCAGTCGAAGCGCTCCATCATGGCCTCTTCGACCAGCCGCTCACGCGGGTGCAGTCGGCCGAGCACAATGTCCTCTTCTACAGCGGCCACGATGTCATCGACACCGTTTGCAGGTGTAGAGGGTTGAGTCTCGGCGCCACTTACAGTGGGCGGCTGGGCAGTTCGGTTCATGATCGCTTTCTCAGCATTCTTTGCGGTGCATAAGGAAAATAAGTGTATCAAACTCGCTTTCAGGCTTCATTCTGTCTTGGTATCCGGCACGTAGGTTCAGGCCGACAGGCACGGAAATCGCACCCTTGTTCGGCTTGAAGGATTTGCTCCATAAACAGACGCCGATAGCCCAGCAGTGGCGCTCCGCCCTCCTCCCCCTTGAGGGGTTGGCGTCTAGCATCGAGCACCTTGTTATCCACTTCTAGGTTCAACTGATTGTTAGCAACATCAAGCGATATGAAATCGCCATCGCGTACCAACCCAAGCGGGCCACCCTCAGCGGATTCTGGAGAGACGTGGAGCACAATAGTACCTGCTGCGGTGCCACTCATGCGCCCGTCAGATATGCGAACCATATCTTTAACGCCTTGAGCGGCGAGTTTCTTGGGAATCGGAATGTAACCCGCTTCTGGCATACCCGGTGCTCCTTTGGGCCCTATGTTCTGTAGTACTAGCACGTCGTCAGCTTGCACATCCAGACCCAGGTCATCAATACGGTTAGCCAAGTCTTCTAGACCTGTGAACACGACAGCACGACCGCGGTGAGTCATAAGATCGGCCGAGGCAGCTGACTGCTTAATAATGGCGCCAGACGGTGCCAAGTTACCACGCAAGACTGCTATACCACCCTGGGCGTAGACCGGGCTTTGCATTGACCGCACGACCTTTTGATCGATGAGATGGACGGCGGCATCGATGTTCTCGCCCAAGGTATGGCCATTGATGGTCATGGCGCTCAAGTGTAACAACGGTTTTAACTCACGTAGCAAGGTGGGCAGGCCGCCTGCCCGATGCAAATCTTCCATGTACCCTTCTCCTGATGGTTTGAGATCCATCAGTACAGGGGTTTCCTGGCTCATTCGGTCAAATGCCTCAAGATCGATATCGATGCCCAAGCGCCCTGCGATAGCGGTCAGATGAATCAAGGCATTAGTGGAGCCGCCTAAGGAGAGCAGTACGCGCAAAGCATTTTCGAAAGCTTCAGGAGTAAGAATTTGATCTGGCGTAACGCCTGCGTGTGCAAGTGCAACGGCCTGCGCACCTGACTGTTCGGCAATGCGTTGCCGATCAGCGTAGACAGCCGGCGCAGTGGCGCTATTGGGTAGCATTATTCCCAGTGTCTCGGCTAGGCAGGCCATGGTGCTTGCGGTGCCCATTACCGAGCAAGTACCCACGGTAGGGACCAGCTTGTCGTTGACTTCGTTAATTTCTGCTTCGTCGATGTCATTACCACGGTAGGAGGCCCAGTAACGGCGACAGTCGGTGCAGGCTCCGACGCGAGTACCACGGTGTGAGCCTGCAAGCATGGGTCCGGTGACGACTTGGACTGTTGGAACACCAGCGCTAGCGGCGGCCATCAACTGTGCGGGTACGGTCTTATCGCAACCGCCGATCAGCACCACGGCATCCATCGGCTGGGCACGAATCATCTCCTCCGTATCCAATGCCATAAGGTTACGCAGGTACATGCTGGTGGGGTTAGCGAAAGATTCATGAAGAGTAATGGTGGGAAAGTCTACTGGTAAGCCGCCAGCGAGCATGACGCCACGTTTAACGCTCTCGACCAATCCAGGCACATTGCCATGACAGGCATTGTAGCCACTGTAGGTATTGGCAATCCCAATGACCGGACGCGAGAGCGCATCATCCGTATAACCCATGCCCTTAATGAAGGCCTTGCGCAGAAAGAGCGAAAAGTCTGCATCGCCATAGTTGGTTAGTCGGTTGGACATGCCCAAGGTGGGGGCTTCAGATGTCGATTCATGACGCTCATTGCCGTTGCTATTGTTTTTAAAGTTCTGGCTCATTGCGGTTTCCTCTACTTTATTCGCGGCTTCTCGGAGGTGTCTGTAAATACGGCTCTCGATCCTCAGGCTAGGCGGTATAAATCTAGCTGGCAAGATTATTAATAATATTATTGACAATATTATTGATGTGCAACTACGTTGGATAGTGCAAGCACGCCTTGCTCAACCATGTGCATCACAACGACAAACAGCACTTGAGGTAATAACAATGAAAATCCGTAGCATTTACACAGCGTCCCTACTATCCGCCCTGATACTTTCAGGCGCCGCTCAGGCGGAGTATTCAGCAGCCGATGAGATTAAGGTGCTTCAAGGATTTAAGGCAGGTGGAGGCAGCGATACCTTGGCCCAGTTGACCCAACCATTTTTGCGAGAATCCCTGGGCGTGGAATTTATTAATGAATACATTCCCGGCGCCACAGGCGCGATTGCATGGACGCGGCTAACCCAACAGTCGGCAAATGATGGCAGCGTCATCAGCATCACCAATACCCCGATGCTGATGACGAACTACATCATGAATGACGCTATTAATTACTCAATCGACGAGCTAACGCCCATCGCCAACGTGGTAACCGACCCAGGCGTTATCGTGGTGCCGGAAGACAGCCCCTATCAAACAGTGGAAGATTTTCTCGCTGCTGCCGAGGAACGCCCCGGTCAGATTACAGTGGCAAATTCAGGCGTCGGCGGTGATGACTTCTTTTCAACCATCATGATTGAGAAGGCAACGGGGCTTTCCTTCCAAAAAGTCCCTTTCCAGGGCGATGGCCCCTCTGCGACAGCAGCCCTGGGAAGCAAGGTCGACGCCAGTTTCAATAACCTTGGTAATGTCTATGGCCACATCCAGTCGGGCAGCCTTCGCCCCCTCGCCGTCTTCACTAAAGAGCGTCTGGACATTCTGCCTGATGTGCCCACCATGATTGAGAAAGATATAGATGTCGTGGCCGGCTCTTCACGCGGTTACAGCGCACCAGCAGGCATTCCAGATGAAGCACGCGATGAGCTTATTGCTGCCTTTGAAGCCCTAAAAGATAACGAGGAATTCCAGCAGACGGCTCAGGAACGTGCCATGAATCTCGACATCCAGACCGGTGACGACTACGGCCAGATGATGCAAGACATGGAAGGCCAATTCGAGGAAATCTGGGCAGATGTCAAAGATGAGGTCAACCAGTAAGTCGCTTAACCGGCAGAGGGAAATGGCGAATCGACAAAGGGGTATGAAATGAACATAAGTCGTCTAGTCTTAGGATTTTTTGCCATTGGCATAGCAGCGACCTTTTATATCACTGCGATGGGCTATCCGGCTAAGGCGGCGAACATGCCCCTTATCTATTCGGTTGCCGTCGCATTGTTGGGAGCGGCGATGGTGGGCCAGGAAGTATTCAGTATCCTGCGTCAGCTCTCGGCCGAGGGAGCAGCAACCTCCAATACTGCCGCACCAGAGGAGGAGAGCGTCAGCGGCCAAGCTAGGCACCGCAAGCCATGGAAGGCAATGCTGATTTTCTTATTGGCCGCCTTCTACCTCTACACCATTTCGATAACAGGATACCTGATTGCCACTGTTGGTTTCATGGTAGTGGCGTTAGCGATGATCGGGCATGTTTCATGGCGCTTCGCCGCCATAGGCATTGTGGTGTTGGTCGCGGTGGTGTGTGCGGTTTTCATCGGCTTTCTAGGCCTGCCTGTCCCGCTACTGCCGCCTCTGTTTTCCTCATAACGACAATTAGAGCACCCCTTATTCCCGGCTCGCATGGCTTAGAAAGACATTGCAGCGCGCTGGGAGGGGGTGCCTGACGCAGGCTTCTGGAGTCTAGTCATATGGATAATCTTGTTTTGGTGGGCCTGACCAACGTCATCACGTTCACCAATATCTCCCTAATACTTGGCGGCACCCTGCTGGGGCTGTTTGTAGGCGCCATGCCGGGACTCTCGGCGACCATGGCGTTGGCGCTGCTGTTACCTCTAACCTTTGGCATGAATCCGGCCTCGGGTCTCAGCATGCTGGCTTCGCTCTATGTGGGGGCCTCCTACGGTGGCTCTATCGCCGCCATTCTATTGAAGACGCCAGGCACCCCTTCGGCCGCGGCGACAGTACTTGATGGATTTCCGCTATCGCAACAAGGCCAGGCCGGAAGGGCATTAGGAGTGTCGCTCTTCGCTTCTTTTATCGGGGGGCTGCTGAGCGGCATCGCCCTACTCACTGCAGCGCCGTTGCTTGGCGTACTGGTACTCAAGTTCGGCCCTATCGAGCTGTTCGCGATTGCTGTATTGGGTATCACCATCATTGGCTCTTTATCACAAGGCTCAGTCGTCAGTGGCCTGCTTTCTGGCACCCTGGGATTACTGTTGAGCACAGTAGGTATGGATCTCATCACCGGCACGCCACGAATGACCTACGGGGTCATTAACCTGTTTTCGGGTATCGAATTCACCGTCGCACTGATCGGTCTGTTCTCGATCCCGCAAGCGCTGATATTGATCGAGAATGCCCATGGTGCTCAGAAGGTGGCAAGCAAAATCACCGATAGGTTGATTCCGCCTCTCGCTGAGATTCGCCGCTTGTTACCCAATATCTTCCGTTCCAGTGGCATCGGCATCATCACTGGCCTAATTCCCGGTACCGGCGGCGATACTGCCAGTTGGTTCGCTTACAACGAAGCCAAGCGCTTTGCCAAAGATAAGAGTCGCTTTGGCAAGGGAGACATTGCGGGTGTCGCTGCACCTGAAGCGGCCAACAATGCGGTGGTGGGTGGTGCCTTGATACCCACCATTGCTCTGGGTATTCCTGGCAGTTCCTCTACTGCCATTCTGCTAGGTGCGCTAATGGTTCAGGGCATCCTGCCCGGCCCTAACCTGCTGACTGACTATGGCGATGTCACTTACACCCTCATCTGGGCGGTGATTTTCGCCAACATAGGCCTACTGCTGGTGGGGCTACTGTTCACTCGGCTCTGTGTAAGCGTAACGCGGGTACCTGACAGCTTCGTGGCCTGCTCCATCATCACGCTGTGTGTGATTGGTGCCTTTGCTATCAACAATAGCTTGTTTGAAGTTGGGCTGATGCTGGGCTTTGGGCTGTTTGGTTACTGGATGAACAAAGCCGGTGTCTCACCAGCGCCAATGGTGATCGGGCTGATTCTGGGGCCGGTCATGGAGACCAGTTACCAACAGTCAATGCTGATCGGGCAAGGCAACCTGAGCATCTTTTTGACCAGCCCCATTGCCGTGGTGCTGTTATGCATCGCCGCTTTCTCGATCCTGCAACCGACCCCCCTCTTTCGCTGGCTGCGGGTTGCACTGCGCCAGCGTACTCAGCCTGAGTGACCTTACTCTCAATTCGAGGATTCATCATGACAACGATAACCGAAGTACGTACTCGAACGGTCAATGTACCGCTAGACAACCCCACCAGCTTTTCTAATCGACAGGTACTTAAGCGAGATTATGTACTAGTGGAAGTGGTGGGTGATGATGGCCATATAGGCATTGGGTTTTGCTATGGCGGCAATAATGCTGGCTCACTAGTGGCAAATGCGGTACGGGAACTGCTGAAGCCGGTGCTGTTGGGAGCGGACGCTCATTCGACCGAAGCACTGTGGCAAGCGATGTATCAGGAATCGCTTCTTCATGGCCGCAGCGGTTCGGTGATGCGTGCCATCAGTATTTTGGATACCGCGCTGTGGGACCGTAACGCTCGGGCAGCGAAACTCCCGCTCTATAAATTTCTGGGCGCCAGCGACACCCTCAGCGTGCCGGCTTATGCCAGCGGAGGCTACTACCTAGACGGCAAAACGCCCGCGATGCTTGGCGAAGAGATGGCAGGCTACGTGTCAAAAGGTTTCACCGCGGTAAAGATGAAAGTGGGACGAGAAGACCTAGCGGGAGAGGAAGCTCGCTTGGCGGCGGTTCGCGAGGCGGTGGGCCCAGATGTACAAGTAATGATGGATGCCAACAATGCCTGGCGGGATCTGCCGTCGGCGTTAGCCTTCATGCGCATGGCAGAACCTTATAATCCGTTCTGGATCGAGGAGCCCTTTAGTCCCGATGACATTGACAATCATCGCCGCTTAGCGGAGCGCACGCCAGTTCCGGTAGCCACCGGTGAAATCGAAGCGGGACGCTGGCGCTTCAAGGAGCTGCTGGACAAAGAAGCAGCCATGATTTTGCAGACTGATGCGGCGGTTTGTGGAGGCATCACCGAGTTTCGGCGTATCGCCGCCACGGCTGCCAGCTATGGGGTGGATATTTATCCGCACTGGTTCCACGACTTGCATATCCATCTGGTGGCATCGGCGCCAAACGTGAAGATGGTCGAGTTCTTTGCCGACGATCAGGTGCTTAACTTCAGGCGCCTTGTGGATACCCAGTTGGAGTTTGCCGACGGACAATTGCTACTGCCCACCGCACCCGGACTTGGTTTTGGCTTTGATCAGGCTGCGCTTGAGCGCTATGCCATCGAGCCCTGGCAATAACGACCTTACAACAACAAGGAGAATATCATGTCCCAAGCGAGTGGAGACGTCTGGTCACCGGTGATTACCCCCTTCGGCGCCGACTTGGCGCCGGATACGCAACGTTTTGTGGCGCACTGCCAATGGCTGGCCTCAAATGGTGTCGGCTTGGCCGTGTTCGGCACAAATTCTGAAGCCAACTCAATGACGGTGGGCGAGAAACAGGAGCTTTTAAAAGCGCTAGTGCATGGCGGTGTCGATCCCTCCAGGATTATGCCCGGCACCGGGAGCTGTACAATTGATGATTGCGTGGCGCTGACACGCGAGGCAGTGGACAGTGGCTGTGCCGGTGTGCTGATGCTACCGCCCTTCTACTATAAGGGTGTTAGCGATGAAGGCTTGTTCCGCTATTACAGTGAGGTGATCAATCGCATCGCAAATTCGCGCCTACGGATCTACCTCTACCATATCCCGCCGGTCACTCATGTCCCGCTCTCGTTTGAACTGATCGAGCGTTTACGTGACGCCTTCCCGGGCATTATTGCTGGCATCAAGGACAGCGGCGGAGACTGGGAGCACACCAAAGGGTTAACCGAGCGCTTTGCTGGGCAAGACTTTGCTGTGTATGCCGGCAGCGAGCGGTTCTTGCTGGATACCCTACGAGCAGGCGGTGCTGGCTGCATTAGCGCCACTGCCAACGTCAATCCGGCCGCCATCGTTGAGTTGGCCCGGCATTGGCAGGCGGACGATGCCGACGTTCATCAGCAGAACCTCAATGTTATACGCGACCTATTTGAAAAGTACCCACTGATCCCTGCCATGAAGGCGGCAACAGCTTACTTCTCAGGAAAAGACGCTTGGCGGCGTGTGCGCCCGCCTTTAGTAGAGCTGGAGGAGCAGCGTGTATCTGAACTCGTGTCTTCGCTTAAAGCGATAGGATTCCAGATGGAAGGCATAGGTGAGGCGAGCCATGGATGAGCAAACGAAATCGTGGCGTATTGTCGCTGTACGACGGCTCAGTGAAGCCCAGCTTGAGGCACTTTCCGAAGTTGCCGAGGTCGACTATTTCGAGGACGTGGACGAATCAAACCGTGCTGATTTCATGGCAGCGCTTTCCAGAGCTCATGGCCTAATCGGCGGTAAGCTAGAACTCAATGAGGCAATGCTAGCCGAGGCGCCTGCGCTTCAAGTGGTATCCACCATTTCAGTGGGCTATGACCACCTGCCCCTTAAGGCACTGAATCAACGCCGCATTCTACTCTGCAATACGCCAGATGTGCTTACCGAAACCACTGCCGACACAGCATTTATGCTAATCATGGCGACCCAGCGGCGGCTAGTCGAACTGTCCAACCTTGTCCGCGATGGCGGCTGGCGAACACATATCGGTCCCGAATACTTCGGTATTGATGTACACGGCAAAACCCTAGGCATCGTGGGTGCTGGTCGCATTGGTGCGGCGATTGCACGACGGGGAGCGTTGGGTTTTGGTATGCCCATTCTCTATACCGCCGCCTCATCCAAGCCTGCGCTTGAGCAGCAGTTAGGGGCGAAAAGGCGTGAGCTGAATGACCTGTTAGCTGAAGCAGATATCGTCTGCCTCAGCGTGCCCTATAACAGCGATACACATCACTTAATTGACGCAGATGCTCTAGCACGGATGAAAACGACGGCTGCCCTAATCAATATAGCGAGAGGTAAAGTGGTCGACGAGCCAGCACTGATCGAGGCACTCCACTCCGGCGGAATCCGTGCAGCTGGGCTTGACGTGTTCGTAGAGGAACCGCTTCCACCCGATTCGCCACTGGCGGCCATGGACAATGTAGTGACGACTCCACACATTGGCTCGGCGACCCATGAAACACGTGAGGCCATGGCACAGTTGGCAGTCGATAATCTGCTGGGCACGCTGATCGGCAGCGGCCCGCTTACCGCGGTTAATGAGCATGTCTGGCGACGGGCTGATGCTATTGAGGAAACATAATGCCTCGCCGCCTACAACACATCTTGTGTCTTGATGATTTCGAGCGGGCCACTCAGCGGCATTTAGTCCCGGCCGGTTTGTCGCGGTGGGGAGCGTCCATGAACTGCCCGAGAACGCCCACCATTGTGACGATGACAGCACACCGCGCTGAAGGTCATCGGTGAAGCGGTCAGCGAGGAGCTGCATGTGGTGCCCGCCCGGATCGAGGTGATCCGTCATGTGCGGCGTCAAGATCGCCCCAGCGCCCGCCAAGCATGAGGTTGCTGTGACATCTCCAAATACGATGATGGCGTGACATCACAGAAACTCCGGACAAGTGTCACCTATATGCCACTTATAAAACGCTAACAAACAAAAACGGCCACTGTAGCAATTAGCTAAGTGACCGTTTTATATGTTCTTGGTCGGAGCGACAGGATTCGAACCTGCGACCTTTGCAACCCCATTGCAACGCGCTACCAAGCTGCGCCACGCTCCGCTGTCTTTATTGGCCGCTACATCTTTGCCTCAAGACGGTGCGTATACTAGCGGTTTCTTGCATAAATGAAAAGCCCTTATAGCGCTTTCTTTTCAAGTATTTGTCACACACCGCTATAAATCTCATCACCCTTTATGGCTTACGTTGATCGGCTTCAAGCAGCAGATAAGCCATTGCGTCATATACACCGGGGGCCGTTACGATTAAATGATCCGGGTAGATATCTTCCGGCACCGCTGAAGGTACTGGGTATAGATGCCCTACTCGCGCGCCGGCTTCCCGTGCAATAACCCAGCCCGCAACGAAATCCCAGGGCGAGACACTCTCGTAATACGCATCCAGACGACCGCAGGCTACATCGCATAAATCGAGCGCTGCAGCGCCATTACGACGCATGTCTTGGCACTCAAAAAGCACGGCTTCCAACCGCTTCAAAAGGTGCTTACGCTCCTCTTTACGGTAGGGAAATCCTGTCCCTACCAGGGTGTGCGCCAGTGAATCCGCACTGCTTGGCTGTATGGTTTGACCGTTGCAAAAAGCCCCAGAGCCTTCTGCAGCACTAAAGGTCTCACCTAAAAACGGTGCATGAACAACGCCCACCTTGGCAACGCCCTCTTCCATCCAGCCAATGGAAACCGCTACGTGGCGAAGCCCTTGAGCAAAATTAACAGTGCCATCAATAGGATCCACCACCCACAGCTTAGGTGCTGTTTCATGCAAAGCGCTTTCTGGAGCAAGCTCTTCACTCAGCCGCGCTTCCCCCGGAAAGTGCTCCTCCAGGCGTTGGCTAATGAGTTCATCCACGGCCACATCCACGTCGGTGACCAACTCATTATCCTTTTTTAAGCGCTGGGCAAAGCCTTGCTGCTCCCGCGCCTTGATAATCATCTGCCCAGCTTCTTCGGCAATAGCGATAGTAATTTCAAGACGTGCGGCTAGTGTGTGGTCGCTCATTGAATCTCCCTTTAGAACGCGATGATACTGTGAGCTTCTACCATAAGCCGCCGGGATGTAATTTTCGAGTCATACTGACTTGCGCTTGCAATGGTTAACGCAATACGTCTACCAATACATCCACCACGATGCGCGTAGCGGCTTCAATTAGCACCACATCGGCACCAACACGCTCCCACTCATAGCCTGGGTAGCGCGGCAATTGAGATGCTAACTGGCCGTCAAAACGCTTGGCGATACCTGGGGGCAAAGGTTTGCCACGCTCAAGGTTGCGCTGAATACCTGGCGGCAACGATTCGGCTCGCGGTGCGTCATGCCGGCGCAGCAGTTGGCGCAGCTCACGTTCGTTAATGCGTGGTAAATCAACTCGCTCATCGCGGAAGTGACCAGGTCGGTTAGATTCATGTTGCTGGTGCTGGCCCTTATCGCGGGCACCGTGAGCCGGGGCATGGTCAGGCTGAGCAAAGGCTGCGCTATTAACTAGCAATGCGCCAAGTGCGCTTATGGCAATCAGTTTGATGGGCTTCACTGTAAGCTCCTCGCTTAAGGTCAGAGTTAGCAGTGTACTCGGTGAATAAGTACGAAGTGTGGAATTAAAAAGGAGCCGAAGGCCCCTGACAGAATAAATATATATAAGCGAATATCAGTCACGGCAGCTTGCAGGCAAGAAACGCGTAGGAATAGCATTAGACGCAGCGGGGCGGCACACCCACTCTACAGATCCACTATTATTATCGTTATTTACTTTAGGCTCGAAAACTAGCCGCGTGCCAACTAAAGCATCTACAACACCTTCACTCTTCATAGTCACGACGATCCCAACGCCTTGCCCATCTAACGTTTTTACATTCACACTATTTACGTAGCTTCCTTGGATTTGAGCGGCAGCAGACAAACCAGCTTGATCATTACCTTTAGGCCAATCACCTGTTGTCATATAGTATTCTGAGACTGCTGTCTTAGCTGATGATGCAAGACTAATGGCCTCACTCACCTGAGCCCGACCCACATAGTTTTGATACTGCGGCACAGCAATAGACGCCAATACACCAATAATCGCGACGACGATCATCAGCTCAATCAGCGTGAAACCGCCTTGGATGGTGTTACGAGAAATTGGCTGTGCAGCATTCTGCATGAAGGCATCTCCTGTGGGGTGAAGGAAAAGCCTTTTTAAGGATCGTGAATCCTTAAAAAGAATTAGAAATCGTTGAAATTAAACTAACTTAAATGGTCTACTTTTACAACGAACCTTATTAATATGATCAGCTTAGCCGACTACCGCTTTAACTACATGAAAGGATTAGTCATTTCATCCCTGTAAACGCTAGTTTATGGTACAAGTAACACGCTTATATCGATGTAAAACAGGTTTTTTGATGAGCCAGCCCTCCTTAGAGTCGACGTTAAGCCACGCCTCCGCACATGGCGGCCTGCGCGGCATTGCCCAGCGCTTGGTCAAGCACGGCTTGCTGACCAACGCCCAGGCCGCAACAGCGGAAACAACCGCCTCGGACTTGGAAATATCGTTACTGCAGCATGTGATCGAAAGCGGCCTGGTCGACCCTAACAAAGCCACACTAGCAGTTGGCTGGGAGTATGGGCTTCCAGTCATTAACCTGGAGGCGGTGCGGCTTACCTCACTGCCTCCCGCTGCAGACTATCCTGTCAAAGTACTGCAGAGCCTTAACGTTTTGCCATTAGCGCGCCACGGTCATCGCCTCACGGTGGCGGTGCCCTACCCCGCTACATTGACGCAACTGGATGAATTGCAGTTTGCAACAGGCCTGAGCATTGAAGGTATCCTCGCGCCCGTTGATCAAATCACTGTCGTTCTCAATAGCTACCTTGCTCACAACGAGCGCGGCATGCTGGATGAGTTGGACGATGTGGTCAGCTCGCTGAGCATTATGCAGAACAACGGCGGTAACGATGTACCGCTGGAAGAGTCTTCCCAAAATAGCGAAGATGCACCCATCGTTAAATTTGTGAACAAAATTCTGCTAGATGCTATCCGCCGAGGCGCCTCCGATATCCATTTCGAACCTTACGAAGCGCTTTACCGAGTACGCTTTCGGGTTGATGGAATGCTCATAGAAGTGGCACGACCACCATTCGCCATGCGCAATCGTATCGCGGCCCGGCTAAAAATCATGGCCCGCCTTGATATTTCCGAGCGCCGCCTGCCTCAGGATGGCTCGATAAAACTCAAGCTTTCGCGCACCCGCTCCCTCGATTTCCGGGTTAATTCGCTGCCTACTGTCTATGGTGAAAAGTTGGTGCTGCGAATATTAGACCCTACCGCAATGCAGCTGGGTATTGAGCAACTTGGATTTACCGACGAACAACGGCGCCATTATGAGTACGCCTTAAAACAACCCCAAGGCATGATTCTAGTAACCGGCCCTACCGGTAGTGGTAAAACCGTTTCGCTGTATACCGGCATTAATATTCTTAATAAAGTGGAACGCAATATTTGCACCGCCGAAGACCCGGTTGAAATCAAAGTCGCGGGTATCAATCAGGTGAACGTATTGCCTAAGATCGGCCTCGATTTTGCCAGTGCGTTAAGGGCGTTTCTGCGCCAAGACCCTGATGTGGTCATGGTGGGCGAGATTCGTGACCTTGAAACAGCCGAAATTGCCGTCAAAGCGGCTCAGACAGGCCATCTGGTACTTTCCACGGTGCATACCAACTCGGCAGCTGAGACACTGACTCGACTGGCTAATATGGGAGTCTCTTCGTTTAATATCGCCAGCGCCGTTAGCTTGATTGTTGCCCAACGGCTGGCTCGTAAACTATGCACACACTGCAAAGAGCCCATTGACATTCCCCACGAGGCGCTGCGCAAAGAAGGCTTTAGTAGCGAAGAAATCCATCAGGCAACGATCTACAAACCGTTAGGTTGCATGCACTGTACTCACGGTTATAAAGGTCGAATTGGCATTTATGAGGTAGTGCCGATCACCGAAGCGATGCGTCAACTAATTATGCGTGATGCCAACGCCTTAGATATTGATCAACAGGTGCGCAAGGAGGGCTATCCAAGCCTTCACCGCAGTGGGTTACTGAAAGTCATGCAGGGTATTACCAGCCTGGAAGAGGTTAACCGAGTGAGCAAGGAGTAAGGCATGGCTAAAACGGCACGTCGACGCCAAACGCCCGCCATCAAGCTAGCGCGCTGGAAATGGATCGGTAAAGGCCCCCAGGATAGAGCGCTAAGCGGTGAGATGATTGGCCGCAGTAAAGCCGAAGTAGCCGCTAAACTCACCAAGCAAAATATCGTTATCCACCGGATTAGTAAAAAAGCCAACCTAGGCGGCAACGGCCGAATTAACCCCAACGATGTTATGGTCTTTGCGCGCCAGATGGCCACAATGGTTCGCGCTGGTATCCCCTTGCTACAGGCGCTTCAAGTGGTGGCAGAGAGCCTCAAAAAACCTGCTATGGTTGCCCTAATGCAACAGATGATAAGCGATATATCATCGGGCTCCAGCTTCTCTGATGCATTGAACCGTCACCCCAAACACTTTGATCGCCTGTTTGTTAACCTAGTCAGCGCTGGCGAGCAGTCAGGTGCGCTGGATCAAATGCTTGATCGTCTTGCGACCTATAAGGAGAAGGTTGAGTCGCTGAAAGCGCGAGTAAAAAAAGCGCTTTGGTACCCCACCACCGTTATGACGATTGGCATTGCAGTCACCATGCTGCTATTGATTAAAGTAGTGCCTGAATTTGAAAGCATGTTCCAGAGCTTTGGCGCTGAACTTCCAGCACTGACCCAGTTGACCGTGAATTTATCCGAGCTTGCCCAGCGTTATTGGCTAGTGGCACTCGGCGCAGTGTTTGCTGCCATGTTCCTGCTCAAAATAAGCATTCAGCGCTCGCCCAATGTCGCCTACCGCATGCACGCACTGCTGCTTCGGTTACCGGTCATTGGCGACATCGTGCATAAATCCGCGATCGCGCGCTTTTCTCGCACGTTAGCGACGACCTTTGCCTCCGGTGTACCGCTCGTAGAAGGCTTAGATACCGCCGCCGGTGCCACCGGTAATAAAGTGTACGAACGCGCGGTGGTACAAACGCGCCAGGACGTAGCCACCGGGCAACAGCTACACTTCGCCATGCGGATGACCAACCGCTTTCCCCCCTTGGCAATCCAAATGGTCAGTATCGGTGAAGAAGCGGGGTCGCTGGATGCCATGCTTAATCGTGTTGCCGATTACTACGAAGAAGAAGTCGACAATAAGGTCGATGCTCTTACCTCGCTCATGGAGCCGGTTATTATTGTAGTACTGGGCGTGCTCGTTGGCGGTGTGGTTGTCTCTATGTACTTACCCATTTTCGACTTGGGCGCAGCCCTCTAAGCACCAAATGCTTAGGCTCTGTCAGAAAACTGGCTGCGCTCGACCATACGGCGTTAAAAATCGGCTCAAAGTACTCATTTACACCATGTAAACTCCGTCTTTTCGCCGATTTTTGCCTTGTCTGGCCTTCGCTCGCCGACTTTTCAGACAGAGCCTAAAAAAACGCTAATTTCTAGAAACCTAAGGAGCTCCATGCATCACCCTCCGTTTATCCTGTGGTTAATCGTTTTATTGATTGGGCTATGCCTGGGCAGTTTTCTAAATGTGGTGATTACGCGCCTGCCGGTGATGCTGATGCGTGGCTGGCGTAATGAAGCCCGCGAAGCACTTGAGCTTAGCGCTGAACACTCACAACGCTTTAATTTGGTCACACCAGGCTCTATGTGTCCACGCTGTGAAGCCCCCATTGCATGGCACGACAACCTGCCACTGATTGGCTGGATAAAGCGCCGCGGCCGCTGCGCTGAGTGCCAAACGCCGATTAGCGTTCAATATCCTCTGGTAGAAGTAGCCGGTGGCTTACTGGCCATGGCGGTGCTAGCGCTCCACGGGCTTACGGCAGAATCAGTCTTCGTCTACGGGGCCTGTCTGATGCTGTTAGTGCTCGCCGTGATCGACTTTCGCACCCAGCTTCTCCCCGACATCATCACCCTCCCCTTGCTTTGGGCAGGGTTACTGTTTCAGCTCCTCTTCCAGCCACTGATGCTGCCAAGTGCCGTTATCGGCGCAATGGTAGGCTATCTTTCACTGTGGAGCTTTTATTGGCTATTCAAACTGGCCACCGGCAAAGAGGGTATGGGCTATGGCGACTTTAAGCTGCTGGCAGCACTAGGCGCCTGGCTGGGTTGGAGTTTTTTACCGCTAATATTGATACTTTCCGCAGGGCTTGGGGCCATTGTTGGGCTAGTTGCCCAGGCCTACTCACCTAACCTACGCGGCACACCGTTTCCCTTCGGCCCTTTTCTCGCCCTCGCCGGCTGGGTGGCGTTGTTAGTCGGTGATGAAATAATGGCAATGTATCTCAACCTGCTTATGTAAAATTGAGCCATGTGAACTTTGACCATGTGAAACGTGGCCCTATAAACTTTAGCTATATGAGGCAGCAGATGATTATCGGATTAACGGGTGGCATTGGATCGGGAAAATCGACCGTCGCTCGCGCCTTCGAAACGCTTGGCGCTGCCTGGGTCGATGCCGATGATGTCGCCAGGGAAATAGTCTTACCTGAAGAACCGGCACTGCTAGCCATTAGAAATCGCTTCGGCGAACAGGTCATGCACCAGGATGGCACGCTTAATCGCGCCGCCCTGCGCGAGATTATTTTTAACGATCCAGAACAACGCCAGTGGCTAGAATCCATCACACATCCCAAAATAAGGGAGCGGCTATTGCAGCATTTAGAGCGGCTCAAAGTCCAGGGAGCGCCTTACGTGCTGCTTGTGTCACCGTTACTGTTTGAGTCGGGTCAAAACACACTAGTAAACCGCGCGGTGGTTGTCGATGTGCCCCAAGCGCTACAATTATCGAGAACCCAACAACGTGATGGGGTGAGTGAAAGCCAGGTGCGTGCTATTCTCGCCGCCCAACTTTCCCGCGAACAACGGCTAGCAAAAGCAGATGACGTGATAGATAACAGCGGTGACCACGCCAGCATGATGGAACAAGTGGCACGGCTTGATGAACGCTACCGTCGACAGCTTAACTACTGAGATATCGCACTTGTTAACGCAATTGGAGTTTTTTTATGGCTCGCCCTGCAAACGATTCCCCGCTAGAAGTTAATTGTCCGCAGTGCGCTAAGCGCGTGCCCTGGTTACCAGAAAGCACTTACCGCCCTTTCTGCAGTAAGCGTTGCCAACTATTGGATTTGGGTGCCTGGGCCGATGGGTCACATCGCATATCGGGCGAATCCGCCATGGATGAAGCCGATATAGAAACCTTACTGGCGCAAGCCGACAAGGATGCACCACTGACCTAGTTTTTACGAAAACTGACTTAACGAGCACTGACACTGACTATGGCCGAGATAAACGCTAACCCATCATCGCCGTCGGCCTATCATCTGCTACTTCAACTGGAGCAGCAGTTTGATCATCTACTGGCAACCATTGAAGCCGCCGTTTCACTATACGAACAGCAACTACCGGCAACTTGGCTCTTTCATCAAACGACGCCGTCTAGCGATTGGTTGCGTAAAGCGCTGTTCGATATGTGGCATGAGCAGGATCAAGATGGCCGTGAGACGCGCAACTATATTGCCGTAGTAGCCGCTAATGACGAGCTACTGATGGCAATAGACGCTGTAAATCAAGCCAAAGTCAATTTTAGTGACCAACTACAACATATCAAACAGGCATTTCCCCAAACACTTAGCGATGCAAAAAGTCGCTTACCGCAACGCCACCCTCATGTTGATGAAGTGTTACGCCGCAATGGACTTGCCCGTTTACATCTTAAACAGAGCTGGCGGCAGCTACCTATCGCACAAGCGCCTGTCTCACGCATTCGCTTTGCTTGGTACAGTAGTGGTCGCTCTATTAAACGCCTGTCAGTTCAAGAAGCTGAACATAAGCTATTGCAGCTTGATACTGATGCACCGCATATTCGTATTCAGCTACGCAAGCTAGCCGGTATTCCAAGCGGCGAAGTGCTTGCCCAGGTGCAAACTCAGGCCCCGCTGATGCGGGCAAACCTGTTTTTTACCGAACCACTCGACGATGGGCATACACGACGGGCACTGAATGCCGCTATGCCTATTTTTGTGCCTGACAATAACCAGCGGCTGCCCCACATTAACCTGCCTACGCCAGAACCTCCCACTGCCCGCACACGGGCAAGACGACGCGATGAGAAACTAGAGCAGGATGTATTTCTACCGAGCTTGAGGATTTATCGCTACCGTTAGCATAAAGGCACCTGCAAAGACTTCTACGGTGTTTTGGATGTGCTAGCTGCAGGCACTACATCCTGCTGCCATACCCCATAGCCAAGCAGCGCTTCGATCAGCTCGGCCAGGTCGTAATGATCCACACCATACTCGCTCAACAAAGCTTCAAAGCGCTGTTTAAAAATACGCTCCCGCTCTTGTTGCTGTTCCTCCTGCTGGCTTTCTAAATCTTCTTGCTCCAATGCCGCAAGCGAGCGTACCGGCGGGCCTGTCGGTATATCGAAACCGCTCTCTGGGTCATCTAATTGGCGTAAAGCCTGCGCAAAAGCATCGTCTAACTCACGAAACTTACGCAGCTTCTCGCGCTCATCTATCGGCTTTTGAACCTTTTGATATTTCATCGATGTTTCATTTACACCTTGCTTGAAATGGTCGATATGACTGCCAATGTCGCTTTTTTTGGCAAAAACTGTGCACAAACGCGTAAAGCTAACGAGCAAACTTGCCTTTGCCACCCAATTACCAGCATAAAGGCATCATTATTAGGTATATGAGGGTAACCCACACATTTATCAAACACGTCACAGTCAGCGACAACGCATTAATTGATGCCTCGCATCAACATTACCCACAAGTAGCCTGAATAGAGATTCCACTCTCATCAGTAAGCTGAACTTTTTCCTTTCAGCCAGGTTACCAACACTAACGCACTGGGAGAGTGCATTACAGGCAAGATAAGCACGACCTGTATGATTCACGTATTAGAGGCCAGATAATGTTCAACGCGATGACACGAGCTGAGATCTGGCTGCAGGACACACTTGATAAGCCACTCGGTATTGAAGACCTTGCGAATCACATAGGGTATTCATCTTCCCAAGTTCGGCGCCAATTTCGCCAAAGCTTTGACATCTCACCTAGCGCCTACCGTGAAATAAGGCGATTGGAGCGCGCAGCGGTGTTGCTAGGGCTTACTCCTCTCAATATAGCGCAAATTGCGATACGTTGCGGGTACCATAACCACTCGTCGTTTTCCCGGGCATTTCAACGTCGCTATCAGCTGAGTCCGCGCCATTTTCGACAAACCCTGAAAACCACGCTCATTCAGCCAAAACCGCATCCTGTTTTTAACACGCGCATCGAAAAAAGCAATGACCGCCAAATGATCCTAATGCGACTCTACAAAGCTCCCACGCATATTAAGGGGCTAGGGGATGCCAGCTATCAGAATAAGCAGCTAGCGTGCTTACAGGCGCGCCTTAGACTATCAACGACCGTCATTGCACTGCCCGACATACTCGCAGATAAGGCTAATGCACTTAATAGTGAATTTTTTCATTCATACCGTACCGACTTTGGTCTTTACCTATCGGATACGGACAATGCACAAGACATTGCGTTACCAGTGCACTACCGGCGGGTCGACATTCCCACCCACCACTACGCGAGCACGTGCTTTGACGACTTAGCTGATCTAAATAGCGCGTTGATGCATACCATCATGTATCTACTTCACAAGAAAAATGTCTGTCACGTTAGCGGCCACCCTCCGCAGGTATTATGGAAAGCGAACCATTTAGAACTTCGTATTCCCTTAATAGCCTAGCAGTGATGGCCACGTCTTAGCGATATAGCTGAACACAGGGCAATAAAAAACCGGCATTCCTGTACAGAAATGCCGGTTGTTAACTAACTTAGTCTTCCATGCGCTCCAGCCAAGACTCGACGGTTTCATCGCCATACTGATCTTTCCAGCTACGCAGGCCCTTATGGTTGCCGCCACGAGTCTCAATGACTTCCCCCGTTTTGGGGTTTTTGTAAATTTTAAGACGACGCTTACGACGTGCATTGCCACTGGCTGTGGTTTTAGCCGTACGCTGGTCAGCAGCCGGATCCAATAAGGCAATGACATCGCCTGGGCGCTTGCCAAACTCAGTCATTAGCGCTTCAAGTTTGGCCTTAAATTCCAACTCACTTTTTAGACGCTGGTCGCCTTCTAAGCGCTGCAAATCTTCCTGAAGCTGCTTTAGCTGCTGCTCTTTTTGGATATATTCGTTAAGTAATGACATCGAGGTTCCTTTAATAGCTTATCCAACTGAATGGGGCTCAGCTGAATGGGATCTAACTGAGGTGCAGATTGACAACCTTGACACCCACTAGTTCAGAATGCAGGGACATTATTCCTGTAAAAAGAGTAACTGACAACAGTCTAGTTGATTTTCACTCAATTACTAATCGTTTTTTTAAAACTCAATTGCTGCTTAAAGAGTTTAACCCTAATAGAACATGGCGACTATACACACCTACCGTAGAGCTATTACAAGCACTCAACCACTACAAACAAAAGCGCCGCCCATAAGGGCGGCGCTTTTACAAACCAATAACTAATCGATAATTAGTCTTGGCCCATCTGCTGCTTGATCAAATCACCGATGGTGGTCGGGCCACCTGCAGTTTCCGGCTCTTGCTCACGCATCTTCTTCAGGTTCTGACGCGTATCGTCTTGGTCTTTCGCTTTTACCGACAGATTGATCTGACGACTCTTACGATCAACACTTACGATACGGGCTTCTACGCTGTCGCCTTCATTCAGCACATTGCGCGCGTCTTCTACGCGGTCAGCACTGATTTCAGAGGCTTTCAGCACAGCAATAACGTCAGTCGCCAATTCAACTTGAGCTTCTTTAGCATCAACTTCAATGACGCGACCCGTTACGATGCTGCCCTTATCGTTGACTGACAGGTACTCAGCAACGGGGTCAGAATCCATCTGCTTGATGCCCAGCGAGATGCGCTCACGCTCAGGATCAATAGACAGGATAACGGCTTCAGCTTCATCGCCTTTCTTAAAGCTGCGTACAGCTTCTTCGCCAGTATCAGTCCAAGAAATGTCAGACAAGTGAACCAGACCGTCAATACCGCCTTCTAGGCCGATAAAGATACCGAAGTCAGTAATTGACTTGATGGTACCGGAAACACGGTCACCCTTGTTGTAGTCAGTGTTGAAGGTTTCCCACGGGTTAGCAGTGCACTGCTTGATACCCAGAGAAATACGACGACGCTCTTCGTCGATATCCAACACCATGACGTCAACATCATCGCCCACTTGAACGACTTTAGACGGATGGATGTTTTTGTTAGTCCAGTCCATTTCAGAAACGTGAACCAGACCTTCAACACCCTCTTCCAGCTCGGCAAAGCAGCCGTAGTCAGTCAGGTTAGTGACGACCGCGTGTACTTTCATGCCTTCTGGATAACGCTCTTTAATGTTGACCCACGGATCTTCGCCCAACTGCTTCAGACCCAGTGAAACGCGATTACGTTCACGGTCAAACTTCAGAACTTTGACGTTGATCTCATCGCCAACGGCAACGATTTCGGACGGATGCTTAATACGCTTCCACGCCATGTCTGTAATGTGCAGCAGGCCGTCAACACCACCCAGGTCTACGAAAGCGCCGTAGTCTGTCAGGTTCTTAACGATACCCTTGATCTGCTGACCTTCTTGCAGAGTTGCCAGCAGCGCTTCGCGCTCGGCACTGTTCTCTGCTTCCAGAACCGCACGACGTGATACCACAACGTTGTTGCGCTTCGGATCGAGCTTGATGACTTTAAAGTCCAGCTCTTTGTTTTCCAGGTGCGCAGTGTCGCGAACTGGACGAACGTCAACCAACGAGCCCGGCAAGAAGGCACGGATAGAGTCAACTTCAACAGTGAAGCCGCCTTTAACCTTACCGTTAATAACGCCCTTAATGATTTCGTCTTTCTCGAAGGCTGCTTCAAGAATCTTCCAAGCTTCTGCACGCTTGGCTTTTTCACGAGACAGACGCGTTTCACCGAAACCATCTTCTACGGCTTCAAGTGCAACGTGCACGTCGTCACCGATAGCGATGTTCAGATTACCGTGCTCATCGCGGAATTGTGACGCAGGGATCTGACCTTCAGATTTCAGACCAGCGTTGACAGTAACCCAGTCACCGTCAATGTCGACAACCTGAGCCGCGACAATAGCGCCTGGCTCCATGTTGATGTCGTTAAGAGACTGTTCAAACAGCTCAGCAAAGCTTTCGCTCATGGTGTTCCTACGTAATTACGTTGTTGAGGCATAAATGCCTTCTCCGCACCACCAGCAAGTGCGGGCCTAATGTCACTCAGCCTTTGGGGGTGTTAACGCTGGTTAGACCTGACCGGGCTCACCGATGTGAGTTTAGTGCCCTGCCACGTCGTGACACCTATCCAAAAGCGCCGCAAGGGAGAATCAGACGCCGCTTACCAGCCCTTTTTGGGCGAGCAGTTCGGTCAGTCGATCAACCACTTCCGGTATGCTCAGGCGCGTGGTATCAAGCGTAATGGCATCATCTGCCGGCTTGAGAGGAGCCACACTGCGCTGCGTGTCGCGTGCATCGCGTGCCTGAATCTCCTTTAAAAGACTCGAAAGACTAGCATCCACCCCGGCTTCCTGCAACTGCAGATAGCGTCGACGCGCCCGTTCATCGGCGCTGGCGGTTAAAAAAATCTTCAGCGCCGCGTCAGGAAACACCACGGTACCCATGTCACGACCATCCGCCACCAAGCCCGGCGCTTGGCAAAAATCGCGCTGGCGCTGTAGCAGGGCTTGGCGCACCGCGGGCAGTGCCGCCACTTGAGAAGCTCGCTCGCCGGCCTGTTCGGTGCGAATCACCTGGCCAACATCTTCACCTTCAAGCAGTGTACGTGGCTGTCCCTCTTCAACAGGAAACGCCACATCTAACTGCTCTGCCAAGCGTGCCAGGCCCAACTCGTCGTCAACGGCTACGTTGTGCTTAACTGCTGCTTGAGCCGTCAGTCGATAAAGTGCGCCACTATCGAGAAGATGCCAGCCTAGGCGCTCTGCCACCAAGCCACTGATCGTACCTTTACCTGCGCCGCCAGGCCCATCAATGGTGACAACGGGAGCAGCAGCAACACGATCATTCATGCGCGCCCTCCACGCTAACGCCCATGCCAATACGCGTGGCTAATTCGACAAAGTCAGGGAATGAGGTCGCCACATTGGCGCAGTCTTCAATCACAATTTCTGCACTTGCACGTAGTGATGAAATCGCAAACGCCATAGCAATACGGTGATCGCCCAGACTATCGACACGCCCACCGCCGTAGCTCGCTTTTTGCGCATCGCCATTGCCGACAATATCGATGCCGTCGTCTACAACGGTGTGCTGCACACCTAACACAGCCAAGCCATCGGCCATGGCCTGAATGCGATCAGACTCTTTGACCCGCAGCTCTTCAGCGCCTCTAAGACGGGTCACACCCTCGGCATTAGCGGCGGCAATAAACAGCGCGGGGAATTCATCAATGGCTAACGGCACTTGCTCTTCGGGAATATCAATGCCTTTCAGCGGCGCATAGCGAATACGAATATCGGCCACCGGCTCGCCACCCACTTCGCGCTCATTCTCTAACGCCAAATTCGCCCCCATCAGGGTAAGAATATTGATTACGCCAATCCGGGTGGGATTAATGCCGACGTGTTCAAGGGTGATATCTGAGCCTGGGGTAATGGCAGCTGCCACTAAGAAGAAGGTTGCAGATGAAATATCCGAAGGCACATCAATGGGGCCTGCGGTGAGCTTACCGCCCCCTTTGAGCCAGCAGGTATCGCCCTCACGGGAAACCGCATAGCCAAAACCATTGAGCATACGCTCGGTGTGGTCGCGGGTCGGCGCAGGTTCGCGCACTCGAGTTTCGCCTTCGGCGTACAGCCCCGCCAGCAACAGGCAAGATTTTACCTGGGCACTGGCCATGGGCATATCGTAATGGATGCCTTTAAGCTTGGCGCCACCATGAATCTTCAACGGCGGACGCCCGCCCTCAGCGGTATCAATGGTTGCGCCCATCAAGCGCAGCGGGTCAGCCACGCGCCCCATAGGCCGTTTGGTTAGTGACTCATCGCCGGTCAGCTCGCTATCAAACGCTTGGCCTGCCAGCAGTCCTGAAAAAAGCCGCATGGCGGTGCCCGAGTTACCTACATAGAGCGGGCCTGCTGGGGCTTTTAAGCCATGCATACCCACACCGTGAATCGTCACGCGGCCCTGGTGCGGCCCTTCGATCGCCACACCCATTTCCCGAAACGCCTGCAGGGTCGCCAGGCTATCCTCACCTTCCAGAAAGCCTTTTACTTCAGTGACACCCTCAGCCAGCGCGCCCAACATAATAGAGCGGTGCGACATGGACTTATCGCCAGGTACGCGCAAACGCCCCTGGGCTTGACCGCCCGGCTGCACACGGTAGGTGACCTTACCTTGTGGTTGCATATGATATTCCGCCTGATAACTGGTTTTGTTCAATAAAGAGTCGAAATAGTGCCGGGCGTGGCTAGCCCGATCAAAGGTGGCAATCAGCGCATCGCTGTCACCGGCTTCTACCGCATGACGCAATCGAGAGAGCCCCGCTTCAAAATCATCCAGCGATGCTAACACCGCCTGCTTGTTGGCAATAAAAATATCTCGCCACATCACCGGGTCGCTTCCCGCGATACGGGTAAAGTCGCGAAAGCCGCCCGCTGCGTAACGAAAAATATCTAGCCGCTCATCCTGACGGGCCAGCGTATCCACCAGCGAAAATGCCAGCAAGTGCGGCAAATGGCTGGTACGCGCCAACACTTGGTCATGGCGCTCTACGTCCATTTCCAGCACATCGGCACCACAGGCTTCCCATAAGCAGCGCACGCGCTGCAAAGCCTCACGGTCGACGTTCAGCTCAGGTGTCAAAATAACCTTGTGGTCTACATACAAACGCGGATTCGCCGCTGCCACACCGCTTTTTTCTGAACCGGCAATAGGGTGCCCCAGCACCATATTAGTGGGTACCCGGCCAAATACACGCTGAGCGCAGGCGCGGATAGTCGCCTTGGTACTACCAACATCGGTAATCACAACGTCAGCCGACGCGTTAGGTAGCGCTTCGGCCAAGCTTGCCATCACGCTCTCCATGGCGAGCACCGGCACCGCTAGCACTACCATGGTGGCGTCATTGACTTGCTCATCAAGGTGGGTACTGCCTGAATCGATCAGCCCCATCTCAATACCGCGTGCAATCTCAGCTTCGTCAGGGTCACAGGCAACAATTTGACCCTGAAACCCTACCGCGCGCAGCGCTGCCGCTAGCGAACCACCAATCAATCCCAGACCAACAATCAATAGACGCGACTCATGACAGCCTGATGTTTTTACACCGTCTTCGGCCATTAACGTCACAGCACGCCTATGGGGTAAGAGCCCAGCACGCGTAGATCTGCCGCTCGTAGCTGCACCTCTTCAAGCACTGCCGCGACCTCGGGCTCATCACGATGGCCTTTAAAGTCGATAAAAAAGACGTAGTTCCACACACCGGTACGCGAAGGACGCGTTTCAAGGCGCGTTAAATCAATTTGGTGGCGATGAAAAGGCTCCAGCAGCGCATGCAGCGTTCCCGGCTGGTTGCGCATGGCAACCACAATAGAGGTTTTATCCTCTCCTGCCATGGGCACATCCTGGTTGCCAATAATCAAAAACCGCGTGGAGTTATCCGGGCTGTCTTCAATTTTTTCGGCAATGTGCTCAAGCCCATAAAGCTTGGCCGCCATATCACCTGCAATCGCCGCACTATGCCACTCGGTTTTGACTAACTTGGCCGCTTCCGCATTAGAGGAAACCGGCACGCGCTCCGCATGGGGATAGTGAGCATCCAGCCATTTACGGCACTGGGCAAACGACTGCGGGTGCGAGTAAATACGCGAGACCTTATCGCGGCGCGTCGTTTCACTGACCAATAAATGGTGATGAATACGTAGCACTACCTCGCCACAAATTTTGATCGAGGAGTCCATAAAAGTATCCAGGGTGTGATTAACCACCCCTTCGGTGGAGTTTTCCACCGGCACGACGCCGTAGTGTACGGCCCCCGCCTCTACTTCACGAAATACCTCGTCGATGGCTGCCATGGGCAGGCTAACAGCGCTTTCACCAAAGTGCTTGAGCGCCGCCTGTTGCGTAAAGGTACCTTCAGGGCCTAAGTAAGCAACTTTTACCGGCTGCTCAAGCGCCAAACACGCCGACATGATTTCGCGAAACAGCCGCGCCATTTCTTCTGAATCGAGCGGCCCCTTATTCAACGCCATAATGCGCCGAAGCACCTGCGCCTCTCGCTCAGGGCGATAAAACACCGCATCTTTATCTTCAGCTAGCTTGACATGGGCCACCTGCTGGGCACAGCTGGCGCGCTCACTGATCAGGTTCAGAATATCGCTATCGAGCTGATCGATACGCTGGCGCAACTCATCCAGATTGATCGACGTGTCGGACATGGTGATTTAGCCCCTTGTTTTTTCAAAATCGGCCATAAATGCAATTAGGGCATCTACCGCAGACTCAGGCACCGCGTTGTAAAGGCTGGCACGCATACCGCCCACGCTGCGATGACCTTTCAAATTAAGCAGCCCCGTCGCATCGGCCTGCTGTAAAAACGCTTTATCCAGTGCCGAATCGGCCAGTACAAAGGGCACGTTCATGCGCGAACGGTTGGCTTTAGCAATTGGATTGCTATAAAGCTCGCTGGCATCAATCGCTGCGTAAAGTTTATCTGCCTTACGCTGATTGATAGCGTCCATCGCCGCCAATCCGCCAATATCGTCCTTCAGCCACTGAAACACCAGCCCGGCTAAATACCAAGCGTAAGTGGGGGGCGTATTGACCATCGAACCAGCGTCCGCCAGCATTTGATAATCAAATAGCGAAGGTATATTGGCCCTAGCTTTACCTAGCAGGTCGTCACGCACCACCACCAGCGTTAACCCGGCGGGGCCAATATTTTTCTGTGCCCCAGCGTAGATAACGCCAAATTCGCTAACGTCGATGGGCCCAGACAGAATGTTCGACGACATATCGCAGACCAGCGGCACGTGAGCACCATCGGCACGCTGAATATGCGGCGTATAATCAAATTCCAAGCCACCAATTGTCTCGTTAGAGGTGTAGTGCAAATAGGCAGCATCTGCGCTCACCCGCAGTTCGTCTTGTGCGGGTACCGCCGTATGACCGTTGGACTCACTGCTGGCAACCACATGGCAATCAAAACCAAGGTGCTTGGCCTCATTGAGCGCCTTCTTGCCCCAGATGCCGGTCTGAATAAAATTGCCTCTACCGCCTTGACCCAACAGGTTCATCGGCAGCATGGCAAACTGCAAGCTGGCGCCGCCCTGTAGAAACAGCACGCGGTAGTTATCCGGCACGCCCAACAGATGACGAAAGTCGGCTTCGGCGCGCTCGGCAATGGCAATAAATTCATCGCTGCGGTGGCTCATTTCCATTACTGAAAGGCCGCGCCCCTGGTAGTCCAGCAATTCTTCCCGGGCGCGCTCCAGCACGGCCACTGGCAGGGCCGCTGGCCCTGCGCAGAAATTATAGTGACGTGTCATCAGTCCCCGTTTCCTGTGCATCATCGGATGTTTTATTCGCCTGTGCGTCTTCAAGGCTGCTTTCTTCAGGATCACCCGCTCCTTCAAGAGCGCTTAGCTCGTCGCTCTCTTCCGGTTCATCAACGCGCACCGTCTTGACCAGCTTCTCCTCTTTGCCAAGACGAATCAGCATCACGCCCTGGGTATTCCGTGATGTGGTCGAGACCTCTTCCACACGGGTACGCACTAGCGTGCCGCGGTCGGTGATCAGCATCATTTCATCGCTGTCATAGACCTGCATCGCCGCCACGAGCGAACCGTTACGCTCGCTGGTTTGCATGGCGATGACACCCTGGCCACCACGACCACGCAGCGGGAATTCTTCCAGGCGCGTGCGCTTGCCGTAACCATTCTCACTGGCGGTCATAATGTAGATCTGACCAACGGCGGTCTCGGCTACAGTGCTCTCTTGGGCACCGTCTTGCGTTTCCCCTTCGGCATCCGCCTCGGCGTCGATCTGCTGGCTTTTAGGAATAATCAGGCTAATGACTTCCGCGTCGCCGGCTAGGCGCATACCACGCACCCCGCGGGCAGTACGCCCCATGGCGCGGGCTTTGCCCTCTTCAAAGCGAATCGCCTTGCCGTTAGACGACAGCAGCATGGCATGGTCATTACCCGTGGTAATCGCCGCACCAACCAAGCGGTCACCCTCTTCCAGGTCAATGGCAATCAGGCCAACGCTGCGTGGGCGCGAGAACTGCTCAAGGCTAGTCCGCTTAACGGTGCCTTTGGCTGTAGCAAAGAAGATGTAGTTATCAGGGTTGTAGTCGCGCACCGGCAAGATGGCGTTGACCGCTTCACCTTCTTCAAGCGGCAGCATATTCACCAGCGGTTTACCCCGCGATCCACGGCTGGCGTTGGGCATTTCGTACACCTTCAGCCAGTACACTTTGCCGCGATTTGAGAACAGCAGCACGGTGTCATGAGTAGAGGCCACCAGCAGATGTTCAATCACGTCTTCGTCTTTCATGGCCGTTGCGGACTTACCGCGGCCACCACGGCGCTGAGCCTGATAATCCGACAGCGGCTGCGTCTTGGCATAGCCTGAACGCGACACGGTTACCACCATGTCCTCTTCGGCGATTAAGTCCTCCATCGACAAATCGAGGTGACTAGCCTGAATTTCAGTACGACGGTCATCGCCAAACTGATCACGAACCGCCCGCAGCTCTTCGCGAATCACTTCCATCAAGCGGTCAGCAGAGGCCAGGATCTCGGTTAGCTCGGCAATTTTCTCAAGAATGCTGAGGTATTCATCAAGCAGCTTCTCAGTCTCAAGTCCCGTCAAGCGATGCAGGCGTAGCTCAAGAATCGCCTGCGCCTGGGCAGGAGAAAGCCGATAAGAGGTGGCCGCGGTATTTAAACCAAAACCCTCTTCCAGCTCTTCTGGCTTGCAAGAAGTAGCCCCGGCCCGCTCTAACATGGCAGTCACCTGACCGGGCTGCCAAGTCTTGGCGAGCAGCTTTTCACGCGCTTCAGCCGCGTTGGGTGAGGCTTTGATCAGCTCAATCACTTCATCGATATTCGAGATAGCGACGGCCAAGCCTTCCAACAGATGCCCACGCTCACGGGCTTTTTTCAGCTCATACAGTGTGCGCCGGGTAACCACTTCGCGCCGGTGACGAATAAAGGCTTCCAGCATCTCTTTAAGATTGAGCGTGCGTGGCTGGCCATTTTCCAGCGCCACCATGTTAATCCCGAACACGTTTTGCAGCTGCGTTTGAGCAAACAGGTTATTGACCACTACTTCGCCGGACTCACCGCGCTTGATTTCAATCACCACGCGCAGACCATCTTTATCCGACTCATCGCGCAGTTCGGCGATGCCTTCAATCTTCTTCTCTTTCACCAGCTCGGCGATCTTCTCGATCAACCGCGCCTTATTCACCTGATAAGGCAGTTCGGTGATGATGATGTGATCGCGACCGGTTTTGTCGTGGTGCTCAATGGTATGGCAAGCGCGCACATAAATACGTCCACGGCCTGTACGATACGCCGACAAAATGCCCGCGCGGCCATTGATAATGGCACCGGTGGGGAAGTCAGGCCCGGGGATATACTCCATCAAGTCATCTACCGACAGCGTGTAGTCGTCGATGAGGGCCAAACAGCCGTCAATCACTTCACGCATGTTGTGCGGTGGAATATTGGTTGCCATACCTACCGCGATACCCGACGAGCCGTTGATTAGCAGGTTGGGTACCTTGGTGGGTAATACGGCGGGGATACGCTCGGTACCGTCGTAGTTATCCACCCAATCGACGGTATCTTTCTCAAGGTCAGCAAGCAGTTCGTGGGCAAGGCGCGACATACGCACCTCGGTATAACGCATGGCGGCCGCGTTATCCCCATCAATAGAACCGAAGTTGCCCTGACCGTCGACCAGGACATGGCGCATCGAGAAGTGCTGCGCCATACGTACGATAGTGTCGTATACCGCGCTATCACCGTGCGGATGGTATTTACCGATGACATCGCCGACGACACGCGCCGACTTCTTGTACGGTTTATTCCAATCATTACCCAGTTCATGCATGGCAAACAGCACACGCCGGTGAACCGGTTTAAGGCCATCCCGCACATCTGGAAGCGCGCGGCCGATAATGACGCTCATCGCATAGTCGAGATACGACTGTTTAAGCTCGTCTTCAATATTGACGGGCAAGATTTCTCTGGCGATGTCACCCATGAAAGTCAGATCCTTTGCACTGCATTGGCACTGCGAGAGTTGAAAGCGCTGGTAAACACCGCTCTGAAATTACCATAGAGCGGCGCGCAAATACTGCGACATCATACCACCGCAAAAGCAGCAAGGGCAGCCAGGGAGCTCACCAAAGCCGTTTAGACGCTAAATGCCTCTTTCCCCAAGGTTAACGCGGCTAACGCCTCACGCACCTCTCCTTCGATTGCAGCGGCCTTGTTGGCGCGCATATCGAGTAGCACGAAGGTTAAATCGGCACGGGCGATGACGGTGCCATCCTTACGCCCACCGTTTTTACGAACAATACGATGGTGGCAAAGCCCGCTGCGCTCACCAACGTCGATGATCCCGGTCATCACTTCCAAATCATCCCCTTGGCGGGCAGCGGCCAGATAATCAATGTTCAAATTGACGACGACGAATGCCCGCCCGGCCTGATGGAGCTCTTTGATCATCTCTGGGTGTTGATCAAAGAAGTCCCAGCGCCCTTCTTCCATAAACTCAAGATAGCGAGCGTTATTGACATGCCCATAGCCATCCAGATGATAGCCTCTAACGCGTAAATGAACTCGCGACAGCGATGCACTCATATCGACTCCTCTATAGTGATTGGCAACGATTCAATCAAACACAAGTTTGAAACACGTGCAACAGAGACGATTGGTGACAGCCGCTGGTAGGAATGCCCCGCTTTCGCCATAATGTGCCACCTTTTAAACAGGATTGGCTCCATGTGGTTTAAGCACTTGCATTTATACCGCCTGCACGACGCGCCCGAATTATCCAGCGATGAGCTCGCTAGCGCTTTACAAGAGCATGCCGCCAAACCACTCGGCAACGCCGACGCACGCCGCCTGGGCTGGACTGCACCTGCTGGACGTTTGGGCGCAGGGCAGCTTGTTCACGAAATTCAATCACATCGGCTGCTTTCAGCGCTGCGTCAAGAGCGCCTACTGCCCGCCTCTGTTGTAAAAGAGGAAGTCGATGAGCAGGTGGCGGATATTGAGGCCAGCGAAGGCCGCAAAGTGACCCGCAAAGAGAAGACCGCGTTAAAAGAGCAGGTAACCGAGAATTTATTGCCCCGCGCTTTTGTGCGTAGTCAGAAAATTGATCTTTGGTGGGACATTCGCGGCCAGATGATAGGCATCAATGCCAGTTCACGCACCCGCGCCGAAGATATTCTGGATTTGCTTCGCGAAACCCTAGGCAGCCTAAAAGTCACCCCACTGAGTTCACAGACGCTGCCTATTCGCGCCATGACCACTTGGCTAGGTGACGCGGCCAGTCGCCCGGCCGATCTTCAGCTTGGTGACCAGGTTGAACTCAAAGCTAAAGGTGATGACGGTGTACTGCGCGCTCGTCAGGTCGATTTAGACAGCGATGAAATTCAGCAACTGCTTGAGACCGGCCGCCAAGCCAGTAAACTCGCGATTAGCCTGGAAGGACGGCTAAGTTGTGTGTTACACGATGATTTGGCGCTGAAATCGTTGCGCTTTGGCGATGCCTTGATTGAAGAAGCCGATCACGCTGACGACGGAGACGACGCGCTTGCCCGTCTGGAAACAGACTTTATTCTAATGGCGCAGGCGCTATCTACCGATATTCCACGCTTGATAGAGTGGCTTGGCGGCGAGACACAGCGGGAACCCGCGGCGCAGTAAGGGCTCTATAGTCATTCAAGACTGTTATCCGAAGTCGTCTTTTCGCCTCGATGTTATTAATCGATATTTACTATTTATCATCCAACGGTTCGCATGACTCATCACAACAACGCTACCAACGCCTCTACCGAGACAGACCCGTGGGCCGATATTCGGCCCTTTATGGATCATGAAGTGGCCGATGTGCTGGCCAGACTCTCACGGGACAACGAGCTGCTGGATGCACTGACCCGCTTTCGGCTGCCTCGCATGGCGCGCTGGGCACCATCCCTGGCGCGTGTTTTTGCCAGCCGTGCCGTACGTCGTGAAGTCAAAGACGTAACGACGGTTTATGAGTTTCAAATGCGTATTGCCCATTACATGGAGCGCATGATTCGCACCACCACGGATGCCTTTGAAGTTACCGGCCTCGACAAACTCGACGCCAACGGCGCTTACCTGTTCATAGGTAACCACCGCGATATCTCGCTGGATCCCGCGTTCGTCAACTATGCGCTGTATCAAGCAAACCGCGATACCGTGCGTATCGCGATCGGTGACAATCTGCTTAAAAAGCCCTATGTCACAGATCTAATGCGGCTTAATAAAAGCTTTATCGTGCCACGCAGCGCCCGAGGTAAGCGGGCTATGCTGGCAGCATACCAGCAACTTTCCGCTTATATTCGCCATACCATTACCGAAGACCAGCACTCAATCTGGATGGCACAGCGGGAAGGGCGGGCCAAGAACGGCATCGATCACACTGAGCCCGCCATTATCAAAATGTTGATCATGGCCAGGCGAGCCGCAGAACGAGACATGGTATTTGGCGAGGCAATTGCTGAGTTAAAGCTGGTGCCGGTATCGATTAGCTATGAATACGACCCCTGCGATGTCCAAAAAGCCCAGGAGCTGCACGATATCGACACACTGGGTAGCTACGCTAAAAGTGAGTTTGAAGATATTCGCTCCATTGTAGCCGGCATTACCGGCTCCAAAGGGCGTGTACGGCTGCACTTTGGCACACCGGTAGGTTCTGATATGGCCACGCCCGACGAAGTCGCTGCTGAGATTGACCGCCAGGTGATTGGTGGCTATCGACTGTTCCCCAGCCATTATTTGGCTTTAGAGGCGCTGGGCGAAGCACCGGAGCTGGTGGCACGCAAAGCCATCACTCGACAAGACCGTGAACGCTTTAATGCCCGGCTTGCCGAAGTGCCGGAGCCTCTGCGCCCCTACTGGCTTGCCCAGTACGCGAACCCTGTTAAACACAAGGCAGGGCGACTAACGCTCTAAATCAGCGTTTTAAGCTGCCATTTTAATAACGGGCAATTCATGCCCGTTGGCGGAAAAAATGCTATGGTCGACGCATTGATTGGTTTCGCATGGCGCTGTCGTCAATTGCGATCCTAAGGAGACCCCCATGTCCGGTTCAGAAATTCAGAAAACACGTATCATCAACGAGCTACGTGGCTTTATTCGTAAGCTGCTGCAAGATCCAAAGATCCTTGAGCAATCACTGGCGATTGCCAGAGAACAGCTGACCGAAGGCAATAGCCCTGCGGTGATGGCGCGGATTGCCAACGAAATTTCCGATACCACCAGCGTGCATATACCGGAAGACCCGGCTGAACACTCTGAGGCTGATAAGCTCTTTTTAGAACTGCTGCGTGAAGTCGTTCAAGAAGAGCAAGCGCTTTATTAATCGTTGCTAGGACGTAACGGTATCGGCGAAGCGTTTAGCGACTTCGCCGTCTTTTTTACTATCGCCTGACCGGCACCCTTATTCACTCGGAATTAACCTTCACCATGTCTACTACCGCCACGCGCAACATTTTGGTGACTAGCGCGCTCCCTTACGCCAACGGAGCCATTCACCTCGGTCACTTACTTGAGTATATCCAGACTGATATCTGGGTACGTTTCCAGAAAAGCCGTGGCCAGCAGTGCTACTACGTATGTGCCGATGACGCCCATGGCACCGCCATTATGCTGCGTGCCGAGCAGGAAGGTATTACCTCTGAAGCCCTGATTGAGCGGGTTTCCAACGATCACCAAACAGACTTTGCCCGTTTTGGCGTTGGGTTCGACAATTACCACTCGACCCACTCCGCTGAAAACCGCCACTTCAGCGAAATGATTTATAAGCGCTTACGGGATAAAGGCCATATTGCCACCCGTGATATCGAGCAGATGTTTGACCCCCAGAAAGGCCTGTTTCTGGCTGACCGTTTTATTAAAGGCACCTGCCCTAAATGTGGCGCTGAAGACCAGTATGGCGATAACTGCGAAAAGTGCGGCGCTACCTATACTCCCGCCGACTTGATCAACCCCGTTTCAGCCATTTCAGGCGCAACGCCCGAAGTACGTACATCGACCCACTACTTCTTTAAACTGCCTGACTTTGCCGACTTCCTGCAGGGCTGGATTGACGACGGCCATGTGCAGCCGCAAATCCGCAATAAGCTGATGGAGTGGTTTGAGTCTGGCTTTAACGAGTGGGATATTTCCCGGGATGCGCCCTACTTCGGCTTCGAAATTCCCGATGCCCCGGGCAAATACTTTTATGTCTGGCTGGATGCGCCAATTGGCTATTTGGCCAGCTTCAAGAACTTGTGTGACCGCGAAGGTATCGACTTCGACAGCTACTGGAACAAAGGCTCTGATGCCGAGGTATATCACTTTATCGGCAAAGATATCGTCTACTTCCACGCGCTCTTCTGGCCCGCCATGCTGCATGGCGCGGATCTGCGCACCCCCACCGCCGTCAACTGCCACGGTTTCCTGACGGTAGACGGCGCCAAGATGTCGAAATCCCGCGGCACCTTTATTAAAGCCGCCACCTACGCCGACCATCTCAACCCGGAATACCTGCGCTACTACTTTGCCGCCAAGCTTACTTCCAAAGTTGATGACCTGGATCTGAATTTGGACGATTTTGCCGCGCGGGTAAATTCAGATTTAGTCGGCAAGGTGGTCAACATTGCCAGCCGCTGCGCCGGTTTTGTTAAAAAGCTCGGCAGTGGCAGCCTCTCAAGCCACTGCGCTGAGCCACAGATGGTCGCCCGCTTTATTGCCGCCGGTGATGATATTGCCGAAGACTTTGAAGCCCGGGAATTTAGCCGGGCAATGCGCAAAATTATGGAACTGGCGGATGAAGCCAACACCTATATTGCTGATAAAGAACCCTGGGCGCTGGCCAAGCAGGATGGCCGTGACACAGAGGTGCTTGAGATATGCTCGGTAGGCATTAATCTGTTCCGCCAGTTGATGGTTTATTTGGCTCCTGTGGTACCCGCCATGGCTGAAGAGGCCCGTGTTTTTCTTAACGTTGAGTCGCTGGACTGGCACACTCGTCAAAGCGTACTCACTGATCACCCAATCAATAAATTCAAACCGCTGATGACACGCGTTGAACGCGATAAAATCGATGCCATGATTGAAGCGTCGAAGGAAGATCTCGTGGAAGAGCAAAAATTGAAAGAAGCGCCCAAAGGCCCGCTGGCGGAAGAGCCTATCGCCGAGGAAATCGACTTTGCCGCCTTTGCTAAAGTCGACCTGCGCATTGCGCGTATTGCCAAAGCCGAATACGTAGAAGGCGCCGACAAACTGCTGCAATTGACCCTCGACCTGGGTGGCGAAACCCGCAACGTCTTCTCCGGCATTCGCTCCGCCTACGCCCCGGAAGCCCTGGAAGGCCGCTTAACGGTCATGGTCGCCAACCTGGCTCCGCGCAAAATGCGCTTCGGCGTATCGGAAGGCATGGTGCTGGCCTCTGCTAACGAAGATGGCATCTACCTGCTCTCTCCCGATGCAGGTGCCGAGCCGGGTCAGCGGGTAACCTAACCCGTCGCATAAGCGGTAAGCAGGTTAAAGGGCAGAGACTCAAAAGCGCTCTGCCCTTTGCATTTTTATTATAGCGGCAATTTTATTCAAACTTCCTCCTGCATAGGTTTTTCACACATCAAACTTCCTTGCCTCCCACTAGCCAGCGCCGCCTTTTCTTCGCACAATACGCTGTCATGAGTGAGTTATTTATCATTTTGATCAGCACTGCCCTGGTCAACAACTTCGTACTGGTTCAGTTCTTGGGCCTATGCCCGTTTATGGGCGTCTCCAATAAACTGGAGTCGGCCATGGGCATGTCCCTGGCCACTACCTTTGTGCTGACTCTGGCATCGGCCGCTAGCTTCGTGGTTTATCACGGCCTGCTTGTGCCGCTGGATGTAACCTACCTGCGTACCATTAGTTTTATCGTGGTGATCGCCGCCGTGGTGCAGTTTACCGAAATCATGGTGCGCCAACTGAGTCCGCTGCTGCACCAGGTGCTGGGCATTTTCCTGCCGCTGATCACCACCAACTGCGCGGTATTGGGTGTAGCCCTGCTGTCGTTAAACCGTGAATTAAGCTTTTTCCACACCATCCTTTATGGATTGGGCGCAGCACTGGGCTTCTCGCTTATTTTGGTGCTGTTTGCCGCGATGCGCGAACGTTTAGCGGGGGCGGATATTCCCAAACCCTTCCAAGGCGCCGCGATTGCTATGGTCACCGCCAGCCTTATGTCGTTAGCATTTTTAGGGTTTTCAGGGTTGGTGCAGGGATGAAGGCAGCGCGCAATGAATAGCATCATTGGAATCCTCAGCGCCGTCGCGGTATTAACCGGCTTGGGTATCGGTTTTGGCGCCCTGCTGGGCTTGGTGAGCGAGCGCTTTAAGCGCGAAGATAACCCGCTAGTTGAGCAAATTGATGCGCTACTGCCGCAAACCCAGTGCGGCCAGTGCGGCTACCCAGGCTGCCGCCCTTACGCTGAAGCCATTAACCAGGGTGATGCGCTGAATAAATGCCCTCCGGGTGGCGAAGCGACGATTCACGCCCTTGCCGATCTTCTCGGGCGCGACCCCGAGCCCCTGGATGGCGAAGCGCAAAGCGAAGCCAAGGTGGCATTTATTCGCGAAGCGGAGTGCATTGGCTGCACCAAGTGCATCCAGGCCTGCCCGGTCGATGCGATTATCGGCGCGGCTAAATTAATGCATACCGTGATTGAAGACGAGTGCACCGGCTGCGATCTCTGCCTTGACCCCTGCCCCGTGGACTGTATCGATATGCTGCCACGCTCAGCCCCGCTCACCCAGTGGCAGCCGGTAGTGGCGCACTCATCAAACATGATTGCCAGCGACCGCCAACCCGCTTCAGGGGTGTCTTGATGTCGAACGCCTTTGACTTCCCGGGAGGGATTTACCCCCCCGAACGCAAACAGCGTTCAAACCAATCCGCGCTGATTGAAGCGCCACTGCCCCGCCGGGTCACTCTCCCCCTTCAGCAGCACAGCGGTCAGCCAGCGAAGCCCTGTGTGGCGCAAGGAAATGCGGTAAAAGTGGGCAGCGTGATTGCCAAACGTGAAGGTATGGTCTCTAGTGCCCTGCACGCCAGTATTAGCGGTACGGTGAGCGAGGTTAGCACTACCCAAATCAGCATTGAGGGTGACGGGCAAGATGAGTGGCTTAGACTGCCACCATTGGTGTGGCAAAATGTCGAACCCCACGCGCTGCTTGAGCGTTTAAACGAGAGCGGCATCGTCGGCTTAGGTGGCGCCGGGTTTCCCACCCATATTAAAGCGCGGGTGGTCGAACAACATACGATTCACACCCTGGTGATTAACGCCGCCGAGTGCGAGCCCTATATCACCGCCGATGATCTTACCCTGCGCCACTACGCTAACGAGGTGCTTGAAGGCGCACAGATAATCGCCAAACTGTGTGGCGCGCAGCATATCGTTATTGGCATCGAGGATAACAAACCCGAGGCCATTGACGCGCTGAAGCAAGCCCTAACCAATAGTCAGCCAGTCCCCGTCGAGCTGGCCGTGATCGCCACCCGCTACCCCAGCGGCGGCGAACGACAACTGATTAAAAAACTGCTAGACCTCAACGTACCCAGTGGCGGGCTGCCTGCTGATGTTGGCGTGCTGTGCCACAACCCAGGCACGCTACTGGCGATACTACACGCAGTGCGCGATGGTCAGCCGCTGGTTTCCAGGGTGGTCACGCTGACTGGAGAGGCCATCACCCAGCCCGGCAATCGCTGGGTGCGTCTGGGCACATCGGTTAGAGAGCTGCTGGAGCAGGCAGGGTTAAATACCCCAGAGTTACACCAAGTGATTCAAGGTGGCCCCATGATGGGCGCGCCACTGCTAACGCTCGATACGCCGGTCACTAAGCTTACCAACTGCTTAATCGCGGCCACGCTTGAAGAGTTACCGCCGCCCCCAGCAGAATCGCCCTGCATTCGCTGCGGTGAGTGTGAAAGCGTTTGCCCGGTAGCACTGCTGCCCCAACAGCTGCACTGGTACGCCCGCGCTCAGGATGATGCCAAGCTTGAGCGCTACCACCTATTTGATTGCATTGAGTGCGGTGCCTGCAGCTACGTCTGCCCCAGCCATATTCCGCTCGTGGTGGATTACCGGGAAGCTAAAAGCCGGTTACGCCTGCAGCGAATTGAGACAGCAAAAGCGGAGCACGCCAAGCACCGTTTTGAGTTTCGCCAAGCGCGGCTTGCTCGGGAGGAGGCTGAGAAACAGGCACGCAAGCAAGCCCGCCAGGCGCAGCAGCGGCGCCCTTCTAACACTGCCGCAACCAACAGCGAAAAGGTCGACTTACGCGGTCTGCGCATCGCCCATGCCGCCGCCAAAGCATCGGTCAAAAAGGCTGAAAAAACCCTGGCGCGCGTCGCTCAGGAAGATCCTAAACAATCCCTGGATGACTTAGAAATGCAGCTTGCCACCGCCCAGGAGAACTTGAAAGCAGCCGAGTTGCAGCTTGCCCAGGCGCGCGAACAGCAGTCTAGCGAGGAGTCGCCATGAGCATGATGCACGCCTCAGGCGTTAAAGATGCCATGACGGCAACCGCGGTGCCACCAACGGCAAGCTTAATGCGCTGGGTAATTGCAGCAACCCTGCCAGGCATCGCCACCATGAGCTACTTCTTTGGCCTTGGAGTTATCAGCAATGTACTGTTAGCCGCCGCTTTTGGTATTGCGCTTGAAGCCGCCGTGCTACGGCTACGCAAGCGCCCCATTCGTGTGACGCTGAATGACTCAAGTGCCCTGCTTACCGGCGTTTTGCTGGGCACGTCACTGCCACCCGCTAGCCCCTGGTGGCTTGTCGGCGTGGGTATGATCGCGGCAATTGTAGTCGCCAAGCAGCTATACGGCGGCTTGGGGCATAACCCGTTTAACCCCGCCATGGTGGGCTATGCGCTGCTATTGGTGTCGTTTCCTACCTACATGACGCTATGGGCACCGCCCCAGGAAATGCTACCTAATGATTTATGGGCGCAAATCACCGGAACTCTACCGACCGCCCAACTAGATAGTTTGAGCGGCGCAACACCGCTAGATGCTTTTAAGCACAAAGGGGACGCCGTGCTTGCCAGCGAGTTTTGGGCGGCTAACCCACTGCCGAATGGAACCCTAACTGCCTGGCGATGGGTAGCACTTGCTTGGCTAGTAGGTGGTGTGGTGTTGTTAGCGAAGCGGATTATTAGTTGGCATATTCCGATCGCGATGCTTGGCAGCCTAGTACTACTGGACACGCTGTTTTATCTCAGCGACCCCAGCCACTTTGCTTCACCGCTGTTTCACCTGCTCACCGGGGCAACGCTATTCGGGGCGTTCTTTATTGCCACCGACCCGGTCTCCGCTGCCACCAGCCAACGCGGCAAACTTATTTATGGCGCGGGGATCGGTGCGCTGGTTATCATTATTCGCACCTTTGGCGGCTACCCCGATGCTGTGGCGTTTGCGGTCTTACTGATGAACCTGTGCGTACCATTACTGGATATATATAGCGTGCCGCGGCCCACTGGTCAGCAAAAAGCTTCACCGGGTAAGCCAGGAGAACAGCCATGACGCTGCTCCAGGCCATGCGGCGTGGCGCCTTCGCGCTGGGCACCTTTGCACTGATTACCGCCGGCAGTGTCGCGCTTACCCGCGCGCTAACCGCCGAACGTATAGAGACACATCAGTTGGCTTACCAACACCGCCAGTTGCAGGAAGTACTGCCCCAAGCGCTGGCGAATACCCCCGTCACCCAGGTACTGGAGAGCACCTTTACCCTTCCCAACCCACAAGCGCTAGGGCTGGCGAGTGATAGCCAAGGCTGGTGGGTAAGTGGCAGCGAGAACAATAACCCGAGCCGAAACGGAAGCAGCGCAGTGATCTTGCCGGTGGTAACCCGCCAGGGATATAACGGCAAAATCCACCTACTGATTGGCATTGATGAGCACCAGCGTATCAGCGGCGTGCGCGTTACCCAGCACCAGGAAACGCCTGGGCTAGGCGATGACATTGAGCGCAGCCGCAGCGACTGGATCACCCGGTTTAATGGTTTAAGGTTAGATAGCTTGCCACCAGAAGGCTGGGCGGTAGCTAAAGATGGCGGTCACTTTGATGCGTTCACCGGTGCAACGATTACGCCCCGAGCCGTGGTCAACGCTGTCCATAAAGCGCTTCAGTACGCCGCCGATACACCGCTACCGATGTCATTTGAGGAGCCCACCTTATGAGCCAGTGGCGCGAACTAGCCCAAAGCGGCCTTTGGTCGAATAACCCCGCGCTGGTGCAACTGCTGGGACTTTGCCCGCTGCTAGCCGTGAGTGGAAATGTCGTCAATGCGCTGGGGCTGGCGCTGGCTACGCTACTGGTAATGGTAGGCGCCAGCACGGCGATTTCGCTGATTCGTCACCAGGTGCCCAGCGCGGTGCGCTTGCCCGCTTTCGTAATGGTAATTGCAGCTTTTGTTACCTGCGCTGAACTGCTCATGGCCGCCTACGCCTACCCGCTCTATCAGGTATTGGGGATTTTTATTCCGCTGATCGTGACCAACTGCGCCATTCTTGGCCGAGCCGATGCATTTGCTTCCCGCCAGCCGGTGCTTCCAGCGGCCATTGATGGCTTTATGATGGGGTTGGGTTTTGCTGCGGTACTGGTGTTACTTGGCGCTCTGCGCGAGTTGCTGGGCCAAGGCACGCTGTTTAGCGATATGGCGCTACTGTTTGGGCCGCAAGCGGCCAGTTGGCAGCTGACGATTGCCGACGACTACCAGTTCCTGTTTTTCGTGCTGCCGCCCGGCGCGTTCTTTGTGGCGGGCCTGTTAATCGCGCTGAAAAACGTTATCGATCAACGCAATGCTGCCCGTGCCAAGCCAGTCGCGGCAGCACCCCGAACTGAGCGCCGCGTACGGGTTACCGGCACGATTAAATAGTTGGCAAGATGCCGAAAGTACACATGTAAGCAACTGCTTGTATTTATAACGCGTATTTATTAAGAGACCCGCCATGAATGCCCAAAAGCGTCATGAAATCTTTGCTCGCCTTCAGGCAGAGAACCCGCACCCCACCACCGAGCTTAATTGGAACACGCCCTTTGAGCTGCTGGCTGCCGTACTGCTTTCTGCTCAAGCCACCGATGTAGGCGTCAACAAAGCCACGGCGCGGCTCTACCCGGTCGCTAACACACCCCAAGCGATCATTGATTTAGGTATCGATGAGCTTAAAGCGCATATCAAAACCATCGGCCTGTACAACACCAAAGCCGAAAACCTGATGAAAACCTGCCATATCCTCGTTAATCAGCACGGTGGCGAAGTGCCCGACACCCGCCAAGCGTTGGAAGCCTTACCCGGCGTAGGCCGTAAAACTGCCAATGTGATTCTCAACACGGCATTTGGTCAGCCCACCATGGCGGTGGATACGCATATTTTCCGGGTATCCAATCGCACCGGCATCGCTAAAGGCAAAGATGTCGTTGAGGTGGAGCAAAAACTGCTGCGCCATGTGCCAAAAGGGTTTCTGCACGATGCTCACCACTGGCTAATTCTGCACGGCCGCTACACCTGTATCGCGCGCAAACCCCGCTGTGGTAGCTGCATTATCGAGGATCTGTGCGACTATAAAGACAAAACCGAACTTGCTTAACGGCTAGCAGCCTGTCGGGCTTGACCGATCGTCGCGAGAAGCACGGATTTTGAGCCAAATTTATCGATCGATTGAGGCGAATAGCGCGCTATTTAACGAAATCGATCGAATAAAGTTGGCCAAAATACCGGGATTCGCAGTAGATCAGTGTTAAGTCCGACAGGCTGCTAGGCCATCAAGTCGAACTCATCAGCAACTGGCGGTAAGCCTCACGCCAAGCGGGCCACTCCCAAGCGGTAGTATCAAGTAGTTCAGGGCGAGTCGCTGGATCGTTAAGCCAAGCACTGAGCCGGTCGTAAAGCCCTTCCCGGGTACCGTCATAGCGATAGGCAGGCGGATAAAGCGCCGGGAAGCAGAGCCGATCAGGCACCAGCGGCAACGCCCCGCGCTGGGCCGCCTCCATGATCGCCAACCCCTGAAATTCATGCCAAGTGGTCGAAACCACAATATCCGCGCTATCCAACAACTCACGGTAGGCCTCCTCCGGCTGTGGCTCCCAAGCCACAATATGCTTGGCTAAGCGCTGCTCGGCCTCGGCAAAAATAGCGGGGACTTGGCGGAAACGCTGACCAAGCACCGCCAGTTCAAACGCTACACCGGCTTCGCTTAACGCAAACAACACGGTGAAGAAGTCGTCGGGATTTTTGTCATACTCCCAGCGGTGATTCCAGATAATTCGCTGTGGCACCATTTTTTGAAAAGCCGTTTGCTGGCAAGGTGCTAAGTTTTTAGATGCTAAGTTTTCAAGCTCTACGTTTTCAGGTGCTAAGTTTTCAGGGGCTGTGCTATCAGGAATGGGCACCGGCAATACCATAGCCCGCTCGCGTATCGCTTCTAATGGCTTAGCTGCCGGAAGGTTTTCCGGCATTTTTTTCAAAAAAGCTCGCGCGCCATCAATAAAGGAGTCACGGTTATAGGCGCTGTTAAACACCACGCTATCCGCCGCCAGCGCCGTATAGAGATTGACCATTTTGGCCTCTACTTGTGGCATTTGATCGCTCGACTCAGGATAGGCGAACTGGTTTTCATGAAAGTAGACAACCTTTTTTGCTCGACCCAGATGCGGGAACAGCCCTACCAGCGTTGCCAGATCAACCATCGAAGTGGCTAGCACTACATCAAACGACTGGCTGAGAGTATCGTGCTCTTTGAGCATCCAGCTCAGCGGATTGCCACGAATACGCCAAGCAAAATGTCGTGGCGGCAGGCTCAACTGCGTCCACGACACCTCCTCAAGCTGCGCCATTAAACTTTGTGCCCAGTAGCGATGGCTCACCGCCTCGTAGGCAGATAACAGGAGAACGCGCATTTACAGCCCTAACAGCCAGATCAGTGGAACGCCATAACATGTTAAGCAATGGCACAGAGGTGTGCAGTGTAACAAAGCGCGCTTACTAGGCTTTGTACGAAAACTGCCTGCGCTCGACAATACTGCGTTAAAAATCGCCTCGTGCGCGAGTCCGATCGAAATGCTCATTTACACCCCGTAAACTCCGCTTTCTCGTTGATTTTTGCCTTGTCTAGTCTTCGCTCGCCGACTTTTCGTGCAAACCCTAGCTCTTTTGCAATAGCACCCTGAACTTGCATGCATTCGGCCAAGGTCGTCTTGGCTGACCTGTTAGATCTATCTAGACTGCATCCATGCAGCTTTAAAACAAATAAACGTTAAAACAAATAAAAGCAGGAGAGCTCCATGGCTAAAGTGCTCGTCGTCGATGACGAACCCAACATTGTTTTATCGCTAGAATTCCTGATGGAGCAAGCAGGGTTTGAGGTCGTCACTGCCGAAGATGGTGAACAGGCCCTGGCAAGAGTGAATGATAGCCAGCCTGATCTACTGCTACTTGATATTAGCTTGCCGGGGATTAGCGGTTTTGACGTTTTAGAGCGACTGCGGAGCGAAGCGGCTACCGCCCAGCTCCCCATTATTATGTTGACCGCTCACGGGCGTGACGTTGAGCGGGAAAAAGGCATGGCGCTGGGCGCCGATGATTACATCACCAAGCCCTTCTCTACTCAGTCGCTGGTCGAAAAAGTCAAAGCGCTACTGATTGAGGAGCAGCCATGACCCGAGGCGGGCTGCCCAAGCGTCAGCGCCTGATTGGCCTCTGGTTGCTACTTAGCGGCATCAGCCTGCTGGGTGGAGCCATTTTCGCCGCTTGGCTGGATGCCAAGCTTGCTCCCACAGGCGTAACGCGCATCGCTCTCTGGCTAGGCAGTTTCTCCGGTGGCGCGACGATTTTTTTAGTCGGTTTGCTGCTTGAGCGCATGCTGTTTACCCCGCTGCGCCATTTACAGGTGCAGCTGGCACGCCTGGTCGCCAACCCGGACGCCCGAGACGAGCACCCACCCGAAGGTTGGTTAAAAGGATTGGGGCCCGACCTACGTCGAGTACGCGAAAGCTGGCGATCAGATCGCAGTCGCCTTGCCACTGCCCACGCTGACGGCGCCCGCAGCGCTGCACGTATTCGTCAGGAGCTGGAAACGCTGCTGCAAGTGCTCGAAACACCGCTGCTACTGTGTGATCACCACCGCCGGCTCATGCTGTTCAATCAGGCAGCCGAGGACTTCTTTGAGGGTAATACCGGGTTAGGGCTGGGTAAACGCCTGGAGGCGCTGCTGCCAGTAGTAAGCTTACAGCAAATGCTCGGTCAACTGCCTAATGACGGCTCCCCGCGGGAGTTACTCGCTCCCTGTGATGACCGCTGGCTCAAAGTCATTTTACGCCGCGTACCGGGTAGCGATGGCGAAACACTGCTGACTTTTAGTGACGCCACCGCCTCTTGGTCGAGCGAAATGGGCGTTAGAGCGGAACTGGCGGCCATGCTGACCCCGCTTCGCCAGCATACCGCCAGCCTGACCAGCGCTGCTGATGCGCTGATACAGCTGCGCGATCAAAATGACGCCAGTACATCCTCTTTACGCCAGCGTTTTGAGCGGGTAATCCACGAGGAAGGCGTTACGCTTGGCGACAACGTGGCTAAAATCGGCCAGCTACTCGACGACATGCAACACCAGGGCGAGCGCTTGACGCCCATGTGGTCAAACGATTTCTGGCAAGCGTTGGATGAGCGTCTTGATCCGGAGCACCGCCTAATCACCCCGGTGGGCATGCCAGCCTGGTTTAAAGGCGACGCTCCGGCACTCATTGCGCTGTTCGACTCTTTAGTCAAACACCTCAATACCCATCTGCCTGACAGTGGCTTTGAGGGTGAGATGTGCCTGGGCAATAAGCGCGTCTATCTCGACCTTATTTGGCGTGGCAAAGCAATCCCTGAACACGAACTGGCGGAGTGGCGCCAGCAGCCGCTAAACTCCCTGCCATTGACGCCAAGCGTCGCGGATGTGCTGCGTCAACACGCCAGCGACATCTGGAGCCTTGCCGACGATGACGGCGTTCATTCACGCCTGCGACTCCCCCTGCCCGCCATGGAGCGCGTCGGCGCCCCACGCGAAACCGCCCCGCCGCGCCCTGAATTCCATGACTTTGGCATTGCCGACCTGCCTCCACCAGATGAAGCGCTGGCCAGCCGAACACTGCGCAGCCTGGAAATAGTCGCCTTTGATACGGAAACCACCGGGCTTGAGCTACGCCGAGGCGACACCGTCATCAGTCTTGGCGCCTGCCGCGTGGTCAACGCCCGTTTATTGGCAAGCGAGGTCTTCGATCAAAAAGTTGATCCGCAGCGGCCGATCCCGCCGGCTAGCACCGCGATTCACGGCCTTACCGATGCCGATGTGATCGGTGCGCCACCGCTGGATATTGTGCTTACCCGCTTTCGTGATTATGTCGGCGAAGCTGTCTTGCTGGCCCATAATGCCGCCTTTGATCTACTTGCCATTAGCCACAAAGGGGTCGCCTTTGATATCCCTGTGATCGACACCCTGCTGATTTCACGGGCACTTGACGAAGCACTCGACGGGCATGATTTGGATAGCCTTGCCCAGCGCTACGATCTGGCTTTTCCACCAGGGACACGCCACACTGCATTAGGCGATGCCCGCGTCACCGCCGAGCTATGGCTAGCCCTACTGCCACGCTTAGAAGCCCGCGGCGTCGATACGCTTGAGCAGTTGTTAGCGCTGCAAGCCAACGCCTTCGACCGACAGGATGCCAGCGCCTGATGAAACCTTTCGGTATGAAATCACGCCAAACAGAGCGCCTAATGGCTCTGGTGGCGATTGCCCTACTACTGTTCTGCCCGCCGCTGATTATCGTGGTGGATCGCCTTCCCGCGTTTAGCGTGGGCTGGCTACCGCTCTATCTATTTATCGCCTGGGCTGGGGTGATCGGCTTAACCGCCTGGCTGATGGAACAGCGTGCAGGCCGCTAACCATGCGTAGTGAGGCGATTATCCTCGGCACCGCTTTTGGCTACTTGGCGCTGCTGTTTGTGGTCGCCGCCTGGGGCGACCGGCGGGCAGAGCAGGGTCGTTCCATCATTGGCTCGCCAACGGTCTATGCCCTTTCTATTGCTGTTTACTGCACGGCCTGGACGTTCTACGGCAGCGTAGGGCGCGCCACTGAGTATGGCCCCAGTTTTATGCTCATCTATCTGGGGCCGACGCTGGCGATGCTGTTGGCCCCTTTTGTTATACGCAAGATGGTGCGCATTGCAGCGCGGCAACGGATCACCTCAATTGCCGACTTTATCAGTGCCCGCTACGGCAAAAGCACCAGTTTAGGCGCACTGGTTGCCCTAATGGCGCTGATTAGCATCACCCCCTATATTGCCCTGCAGTTAAAAGCCATCACTGTTAGCCATGCGGTACTGATCAATTATCCCCGCGCGGCCGACACTACGTTGCTGGATGAACACTTCTGGATGGATAAGTCCCTCTGGGTCGCCCTGGTGTTAGCGGTGTTTATTATTCTGTTTGGCACACGCCACCTGGATGCCAGCGAGCGCCATGAAGGCATGGTGGCAGCGATCGCCGTGGAATCTATCGTTAAGCTGGTAGCCTTTATGGCCGTTGGCGTGTTCGTGGTGTTTGTGATGTTTGAAGGCCCCGCCGCGCTGTTTGCCCAGGTAGCGGCCACGCCGGCCCTTGTCGATAGCATGCGGTTGAATAGTGTTCCTGGTGGGGTCACCGGCTGGGTGGGCATGCTGGTGCTGGCCTTTTTGGCCTTCTTAACTCTGCCTCGCCAATTCCAGGTATTGGTGGTGGAGAATGTCGATGAGCAGCACTTAGCCAGAGCAAGCTGGCTATTCCCCCTCTACATGCTGCTGATTAATCTGTTCGTTATTCCCATTGCGCTGGCTGGCCTGCTGTTAGGCGTAAGCGCAGGTGATCCAGACAGCTTCGTACTCACGCTGCCGCTCTCAGCTGGTTTAGAAGGGCTGCCGCTACTGGTCTTTATTGGTGGTTTGTCTGCGGCGACAGGCATGGTGATTGTGGAGACAATCGCGCTTTCCACTATGGTTAGCAATCAGTTGGTGATGCCACTGCTGCTGCGCTCACGGCGCCTGCACCTGAGTACCAAAGGGGAGCTTGCCGGCTGGCTGTTGGGTATTCGGCGCATCGCTATCGTGCTGATTCTACTGCTTGGCTATCTCTACCACGCGTTGATTGGTGACTCCTATAGTTTAGTGACGATTGGGCTGGTCTCCTTTGCCGGAGCGGCCCAGTTCGCCCCGGCGCTGTTAATTGGCCTGTATTGGCGCGGCGCTACTCGCCAAGGCGCCACTGTTGGCTTAATCGCCGGCTTCTTAATCTGGTGTTATACGCTGCTGCTTCCCGGGTTTGCCCAGTCCGGCTGGCTAGATGCTTCGCTGCTCACTGAAGGCCCCTGGGGAATTGCCTGGCTGATGCCCTATGGTTTATTCGGTCTGGAGAACTGGGATATTTACACCCATTCGTTGCTCTGGAGCATGTTGGCCAACGTGGGGTTATTGGTGGGTGTATCGCTATTTACCCGCCCCACGCCCCTTGAGCAAACCCAGGCGGCACTGTTCACCGAAGCGATGCACCCCAATTTGCAAACCACCTCACTATCTACATCACTATGGCGCGGGCAAACTACCCAGGGTGCACTCAAAGAACTACTCGTTCGCTATCTTGGCACCCCGACCACCCGCCGTGTATTTAGCCATAGCGGAGCCAAAAGCGCTTATGCAGCGGACGAGCCCGCCACCGCGGAGCTGATTACTCGCGCCGAACAGGCACTGGCGGGGGCGTTGGGTAGCTCCTCAGCGCGAGTATTGATCAACTCGGTGGTACGCGGCGAAGCACTGGATATTGAGTCGATTCTGAGCATTCTGGACACGACCTCACAAACTCTGGAGTACAACCGCCGCTTGGAGCAGAAGTCTCAGGAGCTGGTGCAAATTGGCGAAGAACTGCGTAGTGCCAATGAGCGCCTGCGTGAGCTGGATCGCTTGAAAGATGAGTTTGTCGCCATGGTCAGCCACGAGCTACGCACGCCGCTCACCTCGATTCGCGCCTTTGCCGAAATATTGCGCGATAGCAGCCAACTGCCTGATGAAAAACGTCAGCATTTTCTTGGCGTGATCGTCCACGAGAGCCAGCGCCTGTCACGTTTAATTGAAGAAATTCTGGATCTTGCCCGTCTGGAGAGCGGCCGTTTAACGCTTAACCCCGTTCCTCTTGATCTTGTCGCCTTGACTCGGCATAGCATTGATGCTATTGCGCATCTGCATGAGGAGCGCGGCATAGTGCTAGACGTTAGCTTAGAAGCTGATCCTGCGATGGTGGTTGGCGATCATGACCGTTTAGAACAGGTGATTATTAACCTGCTTGATAACGCGGGTAAGTTTGCCGATCGGGAGCAGCCAAAAGTGCGCCTCACGCTTTATCGTCATCGGCGTCATTTCCGTCTGAGTGTAGAGGATAACGGTGCGGGTATTAGCGAAGATGAGCGTGAGCGGGTATTTGAAAAATTCCATCAAATTCAGCAAGGCGATGATATTCCCCGTGGTCGGCCAAGGGGCAGTGGCTTAGGGCTACCGATTAGCCGGGGCATTATCGCCCACCTGGGGGGACGGCTTTGGGTCGAAGATGCTAAAACCTTAGGCGGTGCCTGCTTAACGCTAGAACTCCCCGCTGCGCCTCCAACATAAAGCGTTGATTCCTTATTGGTGACAACGGCTAGCCTTGCTCACTAAAACTAAGTTATTCTTTACTCCAGAGTTCTACTTTCGCCTAAAGAAGCATGTCGTGGATGAGCCGATGAAAAATGAGTGTCACCTTCCTCAAAAAGCGAACACAAATGAGTACACTATTGCGATCCAGCCAATAGTGGATGCTCAGCTACGTCATGTCGCCGATGAACTTCTTTATCGGGCTAATGAAACGAATCAGACTGCTAACGTTTTTGATAATGTCCAAGCCACCGCCAGAGCATGTGCTATTGCTGTCTATGAAATTGGCCTGGATAAACTTTGCGGCACACGCCAGCTGTTTATTAATGCTTCTGCAGACTGGCTCACCAATCCAGACCTGACTGGGCTACCTAGTCAACAAATAGTCATTGAGGTTCTCGAGGATACTTCGCCTACTAAAGAAGTTATTGATGCCTTGCACTACATTAAAAGCCAAGGGTATAAATTAGCGTTAGATGATTTTATCCTAGATGAACATAACCATGCATTTCTGCCCTTCTGCGACATCGTCAAATTTGACATATCCAACGGCTTACCTAAAAACCTAATAAAAAAGCTACACAAAGAAGGGATTACGCTTCTGGCTGAACGAGTTGAGACACAGGAAGAGTTCAAGCAGTGTAAAGCGCTAGGTTTTACTCTTTTCCAGGGCTATTTTTATGAGCGCCCCAAAACCCAACTAACTCAAACAGCTCGTCTCTCAACGTCACGCGCCAATCAAATGCAGCTACTCTCCGCACTGTATAGTGACAATGTGCGTCTCTCTGAAATCAGTACGTTAGTGGCTAGGGATCCTTACTTACTGAGCGCAATATTCAAGCGCGCAAACTCCGCGGAGAAGGGCTCACGTCGTCCCACGACGAAACTGATTGATTGTTTACATATTATAGGGCTGAGGGAGCTACGTACCCTGGTTACCATTGTTATGCTCGCTAACAACAGCCCTGTGAGCAAACTTAACCTTATCAAAGGGTTAACCCGGGCATTTGCATGTGAAATGATGGCCGACCAACGTAGACTCGATGAACAGGAAAGCTTTATCGCGGGTTTATTCTCGCTAATGCCTACCATCCTGGGGATTAGTGCCGAACTCATGAAGAATGAAATCAGGCTTGGGCGCTTTATTGAAGATGCTATCAATCAGCGTATAGGCTCATTAGGTAAGTTACTTAATGATGTGGAGGCCGCAGAGAGTCAATTTTCTCCTCTAGATTTTCCATCCGACGTCATGCTCCAAGCGGCTTCTAAAGCGCGCTCGCTTGTTTATACCGACGCTAGCTGATTTATTTTATACGCTGCTTTGAGCGCTAGCACTCAAACGTTTAATCTGCTGTAGATCAAACTTCAGCAGTAATCGCTCGTCTTCGCGCAGGCGCCGCAGGTCAACCCAGCCATCTGCAGCCTGACCGCGAGCTTTGTTATACCGCTGCTGATCCAATAGGCGCTGCTGCAGTCGCTCAAAAGCGGCTACAAGCAACGCCGATTCAGCCGACGTTAGCGCATCCGTTGCATGGCTTAGCGCGATCAATCGCTCGCGTGTGGGTATATCGCGCAGTCCGTACCGCAAGCAGAGTAAGCGTGCAGCGCTAATCAACGGCAACAAGCCTTGATGCTTAAGATTAAGGGCTTGTTCGTGAGGGGCATCCAGGCCCGGGCTTGAGGCAAGCCGCCCAAAGCGATCCAGCGCCACCGGCAACTCATCCAGTAGCGCCGCCATTTCATCCATAAACAGTGGCGCTTTGGGAAGTGTCGAAGCGATGCTCTCACCCAACTGCTTAGCAAGCGCCGGATTACCAGCGATCGGGGCAAAATCGAGTAAGATATTAGTCTGTTGTACGCGCTTTACCCGGCGGTCAGCGCTCCAAATGTCTAGCTGCGCGTGCCACTCACTCAGCCGTTTGCGCCACATCGGCCATCGCGCCATGACATGGCCATTGCAGAGCGGAATACCGGCCTCATCCAGGCGCTGGGTAAACCGCTCACCCAGCGCTTGAAAGTAGCCGTCGATCTCTACGTGGCGATGGTCAGGATAATCGTCAATAATCAGCGCATTATCCTGGTCGGGGCCTAGCAGGCTCTCAAAACGCGCCGCGGAACCTAGTAGCAGTATGCAGTAGTCGACTGGCGGAGCGCCCCACCCCTGCGCCTGCATTTCGTCCAGGGATTGCGCAATAGCCTGACGATAAAGTAAAGCATTGTGGTCGCTGATGATTTGGCTAATACGCCAGGCGGGTAAATCATAATGCACCAACGTTTCGACCAGCGGCAGTTGCCACGCATAGACGTCAGCTAATGAGGTTTGCGGCGAGGGGAATGTAGAGAAGAGTTTCGAGAAGAGATGATCTAACGGCGCATTAAGCGCCGAGGCATTAAGCGTTCCATCCTCATGGAACAGAGAGCGCCAGGGTGAGGCTTGGTGTACTAAACGCATACGCCTCTCCTTTACTAGAATGATATGATGGCGTTGTTGCTACTCGCCCTCGCCTGCCCTGCGCGGGTCTGGCTCGAACATCGCTTCACCTACTTCATCAATATAGCGTTGCGCTTTGGTGATCATCATGGCATCACAGGCCTCTCGCCCTGGGAGCATATCGGAACGCTCAAAGCGGTGCTCAAGAGTTTCACCACTGGCGTCGGCCTTGCGAATCCAGCCACTGACGCGGTACTGACCGCTCTGATTGTCTGGCTGAGAGACAATCTCGTAACCTTTGTATTCCACCGGCTCAGCAGCTTTGGTGGTAGCACCTGGCTCAGCCTGACGATCACTACCGAAGAGACCGGAAAATAATTTCTTAAGCATAATGGCTCCTTTGCTTGCAGGGCGGCAAGGAGATGGCCACCCTGCAAGATATAAGCTGCTTTTATCAGCGCTTAATTAGCTCTGCTTACGACCCTTGCCTGCGGCAATGCGCAAACGCAGCGCGTTTAGCTTAATAAAGCCTTCGGCATCTTTCTGATTGTAAGCGCCAGCATCATCTTCAAAGGTAGCGATTGATTCATCAAACAGCGACTCATCGGACTTGCGGCCCACTACGGTAGCGCTGCCTTTGTAGAGCTTCATACGCACGACACCCGCTACATTCTTTTGGGTCTCGTCAATGGCCGCCTGCAGCATGCGACGCTCAGGGCTCCACCAGTAACCGTTGTAGATCACTTCTGCGTACTTCGGCATCAACTGATCTTTTAGGTGGGCTTCTTCGCGGTCTAGGGTGAGCGACTCAATGGCACGGTGAGCACGCAACATAATAGTGCCCCCTGGCGTTTCATAACAGCCACGAGATTTCATGCCCACGTAGCGGTTTTCAACAATATCCAAACGGCCAATACCGTTGTCGCCACCCAGTTTGTTGAGCTTTTCGAGCACTTCATGGGCTTTCAACGGCTCGCCGTCGATGGCCACGATATCGCCCTTTTCAAACGTCAGCTCAACATAGGTGGGCTGGTCGGGCGCGGCTTCAGGAGAGACACTCCAGCGCCACATATCGTCTTCAGCTTCGGCCCAGGGATCTTCCAAAATGCCGCCCTCATAGGAGATGTGCAGCAGGTTGGCATCCATTGAGTAGGGCGATTTTTTCTTTTTATTAGAAAAATCGACCGGAATTTTATGCTCTTCGCAATACGCCATTAGCTTTTCGCGGGAAGTTAAATCCCACTCCCGCCAAGGGGCGATCACTTTTACGCCAGGCTTCAGGGCATAGCCGCCAAGTTCGAAACGCACCTGGTCGTTGCCTTTACCCGTAGCACCATGGGAAATAGCGTCAGCACCCGTTTCATTGGCAATTTCGATCAACCGCTTGGCAATCAGCGGACGAGCGATAGAGGTACCCAGCAGGTACTCGCCTTCATAGATAGTATTGGCGCGGAACATCGGGTAGACGTAGTCACGCACGAACTCTTCACGCAAGTCTTCGATGTAAATCTCTTTCACGCCAAGCGCTTGCGCTTTAGTTCGCGCCGGTTCGACTTCTTCGCCCTGACCGATGTCGGCAGTAAAGGTCACTACCTCGCAGTTGTAGGTTTCTTGCAACCACTTAACGATAACGGATGTGTCCAGGCCGCCTGAATATGCCAGCACAACCTTTTTGACATCGGACATTCTTTGCTCCTCGTTGACCATAAGATATTCATTAGTAAAAACTACCCTTGCCACTAGCGCCTGGCGAATGTGATAGCTCGTATTTGATAGCTCGTTGGAGTAAACCGTTGAGACTGACGTTGAGTATAGCGTTCTCAATGCCCAGCGAATACCGTCAACGACGCCTGGGGGCTAAAGCTGCTAGAATCTCTCCATTCAAAGCGGTGGTTTGCCGCTGATGTTGACTGATGACTCGCTTTACTATTACTCGCTTTAAACCAAGGAGAGCTGCATGAGCGAGGCTATTGCCCGCGAATTAATGGCCCAACGTTTTCGCAGTTACCTGCCTGTGGTCGTTGATTTAGAAACCGGGGGATTTAATGCCCAAGGCGACGCTGTACTCGAGATAGCCGCCGTCACGCTGACCATGGATCCGGAGGGCAACCTGCTTCCTGATGCCACCTATGCCTACCACATTCAGCCCTTTGAGGGCGCGAATGTAGAGCAGTCTGCGCTCGATTTTACCGGTATCAACCTGGACGACCCTCTGCGTCGCCAGGTGGCGCTGAGCGAGTCTGAAGCGCTGGGCGAAATTTTCCGCCCGATTCGTAAATCGATCAAAGCCCACGACTGCACGCGCGCTATTTTAGTCGGCCATAATGCGGCGTTCGACCAGGGCTTCTTGAATGCGGCGGTCAATCGCTGCGGCATTAAGCGCAATCCTTTTCACCCGTTCTCAAGCTTTGATACCGCCACCCTTGCAGGCCTGGTCTATGGTCAAACGGTGCTTGCCCGGGCCTGTCGTGCCGCAGGCATCGAGTTTGACAACAAAGCCGCTCACTCCGCTCGTTATGACACCGAGCGCACTGCCGAACTGTTTTGCGCAATGGTTAATCGCTATAAAGACCTGGGTGGCTGGCAGCTTGCCCAGCGCGAGCAAGAGATGGACGGTGCGGATTAACACCTCGCCGTCAACAGCGTAGCCGCTGATACAGAGAGCCGCTAATGCAGAGAGCCATTGATGCAGAGAACCAGGCTTTACGCTAAACTTCGCCCCATTACAGCAATCTGGTTTAGCACCGACAATGCCGGGTAGCGGGTATTTGGCGGTGATAAATATATCGATTAAAACTATCCGTTTTTAGGAGATGAGACGTTTCCATGGCCCAGCATAATGCCTTTTACGCCCAATCAGGTGGCGTCACCGCCGTGATCAACGCCAGCGCCTGCGGCGTTATCGAAGCCTGCCGTCAAGCCCCCGATCAAATTGGCAAGGTTTACGCCGGTCATAACGGCATTATCGGTGCCTTAACGGAAGACCTTATCGACGTTACCCAGGAGAGCGATGAGGCAATTGCAGCGCTGCGCCATACGCCGGGCGGCGCTTTTGGCTCCTGCCGCTATAAGCTCAAAGATATTGACACCCACCGTGCCCAGTACGAGCGCTTGATCGAAGTCTTCAAAGCCCACGATATTCGCTATTTTTTCTATAACGGCGGCGGCGATAGCGCCGACACCTGCTTAAAGGTCTCTCAACTTTCCGAGAAGCTGGGCTATCCGCTGACCGCTATCCACGTGCCTAAAACCGTCGATAACGACCTGCCGATTACCGATAACAGCCCGGGCTTTGGCAGCGTGGCCAAGTATATTGCCACCTCAACGCTGGAAGCATCGCTGGATATCGCCTCCATGTGCGCTACCTCCACCAAGGTATTTGTGCTCGAAGTGATGGGCCGCCACGCGGGCTGGATTGCCGCTGCAGGTGGTTTAGCCGGCGAAGCCGAAGGCGAGCCGCCGCATATGATTATCTTCCCGGAAATCCCCTTTAACCGTAAAGCGGCCATGGCACGGGTTGAAGAAAGCGTTAAACAGTATGGCTACTGCGTTATTGTGGTTTCTGAAGGCGCTCGCTACGAAGATGGCACTTTCCTGGCCGATGCAGGTAACACCGATGCGTTCGGCCACCGCCAGCTTGGCGGCGTGGCACCAACACTTGCCGGTATGATCAAGCAGGATTTGGGCTACAAGTATCACTGGGCAGTGGCCGACTATCTGCAGCGCGCGGCGCGTCATCTGGCATCTAAAACCGACGTTGAACAAGCCTATGCGGTGGGTCGCGAAGCAGTAACCTTGGCGCTGGCGGGTAAAAACGCCATGATGCCCGCCATTCGTCGCATCTCTCAGGCGCCCTACCAGTGGGATGTGATCTCTGCCCCGCTCTCCCAGGTGGCCAACCAAGAGAAGTTTATGCCCCGTGACTTTATTAGCGAAAACGGTTTTGCCATTACCCAGACCTGCCGGGACTACCTCTCACCGCTGATTCAGGGCGAAGACTTCCCACCGTTCGAGAATGGCCTACCCAAAGTCGCCAAACTGAAACTGGCCAAAGCAGAACGCAAGTTGCCCATTTTTACGCTGTAAACGGATCACCGGTCATTGCGAACTGAGATTGCTTCGTCGCTTCACTCCTCGCAATGACCTACCCTTATGTCATTGCGAACGCAGTGAAGCAATCTCGGGGTTGGCTGCCACAATACACTTAGATTCCCGCGTCGCTTCGCTCCTCGCAATGACATAATCTTATTTATCTACCTTTACTACTTGGAGTTAGCGTAGCAACCAGGAAAGCACTAACAGCAATAACAGAATTCCCGCCACACCCTGCCAGAAACGCCGCGGCTCCTGGCGGCTCTCTTCCCGATTGGGCAGCCGCCCGAGCGGCACCCTAAGCGCATGCAAAAACTCGGACATACGCCTAAACCGCAACGCCCTTTGTGGATCCAAGGCGCGGCGTAGTGCATCGTCTAATTCCTGAGAGATTTCAGGATTGGTGGTTCGCGCGCTGCGATAGGTCAACTCTTCGAGGTCGGTATGGCTGCGCAGCCTGTTGGGAGTCAGTGTATAAGGTAACGCACCGGTCAATAGCCAGTAAGTAGTGGAGGCTAGCGAGTACTGATCACTACGCCGACCGATGCTGTCGCCCAAGGCATACTCAGGTGCGCTGTGTTCGTTAAAGCCAATCTGCCTGAGCAACTCACCTGAGTGGCGATGCCCTTCCCCATCACGCATATGGCAGGCACTAAAATCGGTGAGCACGAGCTTGCCGTGAGGGTCGATCAAAATATTATCGGGATTGATCTGCTGATGAATAATGTCCCGATGATGCAGCGCTTGCACCGCTTTACCCAACTGATTGGCAATGTCCAGGCGCTGGGTCAGGCTGGCTTGAGGATGGCGCTCTGCCCACTGCCGCAGCGTCTCGCCTTCAATATGCTGCATCAGATAATAGAGGTAGCGTCGTGGCCGAGATGGCTCCATCACCTTAACCACAAAGGGGGAGTTAACCCGCTCCACTACCCACTGCTGGAGCAGAAAGTGCTCAAGATAGGCATTGCGCAACGAGAGCTCGGGGCTGGGCGCTTTCATGACCATTTCCCGTTCGCTATGCACATCACGGACACGGTACACCCGCGACTGCGCCGTTCGCGATAGCACGGCGAGAACCTCCAGGCCATCTAAACGCTCACCCGGCGCCAGCTCAGGGGGAATGGGTAGATCACCGTAGAGCTGCCCCGGGTGCTCGGCGACCTCATCGGGTAATTCATCGATACGTACCAGCTGAAAGCAGAACTGATCACCGCCATAGCCACGCTCCTGGGCGCGCTGCTTCGCCTCATCAGCTAGCCGCTCGCAGGCGGCATCCAGATCACTGGCATCCTGGCGAATCAAGCGCACATAGTCGGAAGGTAGCAGCGTGCCGCGCACGCCCTGGGTAGTGAACAGAAACAGATCGCCCTGCTTAAGCGCAATGTGGGTGTAATCGATATCGACGCTGCCATCCAGACCCAGTGCCCGTGAAGGATAACGATAGCCACCTAAATCAGTCACATGGTCGCGGCTTAGCTGTTCAAACTCGGCACCCCGTAAGCGAAAGACCAGTGTATCGCCCATATGGAACAGGTGGGCTTCACGGCCACGAAACACCATCGCCGACATGGATGAAACAAAACTACCCTCTTTCACATGCTGGCTTTGGCTGTAGCACCAGCTATTAAGCGCGCGCAGTACGCGGGTGGCCGAGGTTTTTACGTCCCAGTGATCGGGGGTGGAGAAGTAGTCGGCCAGGAAGCCGCGTACGCTGATATCACCGGCCTGTTTGGCCATGGTATTGCGTGAAATGGAGTCGCTGATCACCGCACAGCCGCCTTTGGCGCGAAGCAGCGGTGCTTCAGGAAAGCGAACTGACATTGAACTGCGATGCAGGCGCCGATCGGGCGCGACAAACGCTTGACCATAACTAATGAGCAACTGGGCGTGCGACAAGTCATCCTCCTAGGCTGCCGACTCGATCGAGGGACATCACTGTCAACCAATTAGCGCTATGATACACGCAGCGGAACAGAAACGATGCCCACCAAACGTCTCTATCGTATTCATCCTATTTGCAAGACACATGAATTATCACTAGCGGCCAACCTATGTCGCATTGGTAATCGTGCAGTCATGTTCGTATAATTCTCCGCCATAAACGACTCTGACACGTTTGCCTAACCACGGCACGACTCTAGCCACAGCACTACCAAGGAATCAACGATGAACTTCGATAATATCCCTGCTGGAAAGGATCTCCCCAACGACGTTTACGTGGTGATCGAAATTCCAGCCAACCACGACCCGATCAAATATGAAATTGATAAGGACATGGGCGCGCTACTCGTTGACCGCTTTATGGCCACTCCCATGTTCTACCCCGCCAATTACGGCTTTATCCCGCATACCCTCGCCGACGATGGCGATGCGCTGGACGCCTTGGTGGTTACCCCGCACCCGGTTCAACCTGGCAGCATTATTCGCGCGCGCCCGGTAGGCATTCTGAACATGACCGACGAAGCCGGTGAAGATGCGAAGTTGATCTGCGTACCCCATGCCAAGCTAAGCTCGCTCTACGACGATGTCCACGAAGTTACCGACCTGCCTGAGCTACTGCGCCAGCAAATTGCTCACTTCTTTGAGAACTACAAAGATCTCGAGAAAGGCAAATGGGTAAAGGTTGAGTCATGGGAAGGTGCTGACGCTGCGCGTAAGGCGATTGAAAAGTCCGTAACCGCCTATCAAAAAGCGTAACAATCTCCTTGCGGTGTATTTTTCTGCCGCCAATGGGATAAAAGGCCGCCTTCAGGCGGTCTTTTTATATGCGTAGGATTAAGGCACTGTTAGGGGCCGCGTCACGTCACCGCAGCGTATACGCCAGGGACTTAAGGTTGCGGTATGCTGTTCGCCTTTCATTGCGATGCCATTGATTAAGGACGCACCGTGTTATCTCTTAAACGCCTGAGCCTGTTTACATTATTGATTTTCTTTCTTGGCTTGCTACCGCTAAGTGCAAACGCCCAATGGTTTTCATCGTCTAGCAACCAAGATGAATTTTTGCCGGTTATGGAAGCCTTTCAGCCGACTGCTTGGCATGATGGCGATACGCTCTATATCGGCATGGATATCGCAGATGAGTACTACCTATATCGCCACCAGTTCGCGGTAGTCAGCCAAACGGAGGATGTCAGTCTCGGCGACCCCATTATCCCCCAAGGCATCTTTACCAACGATGAGTTTATGGGCGATGTGTATGTGTTCCGCGATCAGGTAGTGTTTGAAGTACCGCTGAAAGCACCCTACTCAGGCCCGCTCAATATTGCCCTGACCTTTCAAGGCTGCGCAGATGCCGGGCTCTGCTACCCTCCAGAGCAAACAACCCTAGAGGCCAGCGAAACCCAACCCCCCAGCCAGTTTTCCGATTGGCAAGCCGATAGTACGGCATCCAGTCCAGCAGCCAACACTTCAGCCGCTAACACCTCTGAACAGAATGGTTTCGCCGCCACCAAAAGCGAAGATAGCCGCTTTAGCGCTTTGATTAGCGATGCTAGCCTACCACTGGCGCTGGGGCTGTTTTTTATTGCTGGCCTGGGGCTTACCTTTACCCCCTGCGTGTTGCCGATGATTCCAATTTTGTCATCGATCGTGGTTGGCCAGAATCCCACACGCCCCCGCGCCTTTGCCCTTTCGTTAAGCTATGTGCTCGGCATGGCGCTGACCTACGCCCTGGTCGGGGTGTTAATGGGGTTGTTTGGCGCCGGGCTTAATCTTCAGGCGCGACTGCAGTCAGCACCGGTATTGATCATCTTTGCAGTACTCTTCACGCTCTTTGCCCTGGCCATGTTTGGGGCATTTAACCTCAATCTGTCGCCTCGTTTAGCCAACCGTGTTGACGCTTGGCAGGCACGCGCTCAGCGCAGTGGCCCGGCCGGCCTAGCGCTGGCTGGCGCCCTCTCGGTATTGGTGGTATCGCCCTGTGTAACGGCGCCTTTGGCCGGCGCGCTGGTGTTTATCTCTTCAACAGGGGATGCCGCGATGGGCGGCGCGGTGCTGTTTGCGCTGGGCATGGGCATGGGCGTGCCACTGCTTTTGGTCGGTACCTTTGGCGCCACGCTGCTGCCCCGTTCCGGCGCCTGGATGAACGGCGTAAAAATTGCCTTTGGCCTTTTACTGTTGGGCGTAGCGATTTGGATGGTCGAGCGTTTAGTGTCCGCGCCTATTGCGCTGCTGCTATGGGCAACCCTTGCGATCGGCACGGCACTGGCACTTGGGGCGCTGAATTTCAATCAGCCGCAGGGGTGGCCGCGGGCACGCCAAACGCTGGGGCTTATGCTGCTAGCTTGGGGGGTAGTGTTGGTGATTGGCGCCGCTCAGGGGGGTAGTAACCCCTTGCGCCCCCTTGCAGCAACCTCCAGCATTTCCGGCGAACCTCAGGCAGAAGCACTCGACTTCATCGAGGTAAACAGCTTAACTGAGCTTGATGCGGCTATTGCACAAGCTGAAGACGCCAACCAGCCCGTCTTTGTCCACTTTACCGCCGACTGGTGTATTTCGTGCAAGCTGCTGGAGCGGGATGTTTACCCCGACCCGCAGGTCGTCGCAGCGCTTAATGATTACACCTTGATCGCCGCCGACGTCACCCGCACGGACTCTCAAAGTCGCGAGTTGCTCAACCAATATAATCTTTTCGGCCCACCCAGCCTGCTCTTTTTCAGCCAGGGTGAGGAGATTCGCGATGCACGCATTCAAGGCGAAGTGACCGCCGATCAGTTGCGCGAACATCTGGAGTCAGTTAGCCAGTGGCTAGCAAATAGCTAAGCTCAAACCCTATGCTGGCTACTCATTGAGGCACTAAAGCCGCTTTCTGACGCGAACATCGTCAAACAGTTGTTTAATTCTTAACTACATGATGGCTTGGACGTTGGCGTAGGCAGTTGCTGGACATCCTGGCACTTTTTCGGCAAACTCCGCTCCCATATTAGCTAAAAACTTGCTTTTTTAACGGTGAGAACGGGGTAACGTTCGCTAACATGCAGCGTTCTCTTCATTTTTAAATTTGGTTTACTGCGCAACGTACGCGCCATAAAGAGCTTCCTGCACTTATGCTCGCGCGCTTTGTGACTACCTTTTATGACATTGATGGGGCTATGCCATGGATATCCGCAAAGTTAAGAAACTGATTGAGCTACTCGAAGAGTCCAATATTAGCGAGATTGAAATTCAGGAAGGCGAAGAGTCAGTCCGCATCAGTCGTCACCCTAATGGCGCTTCGTGGCAGCCACAGCCGATGCCGCAGTATGCGCAGCAACCTGGCTATGCGCCTGCTCCCCCCGCAGCGGGTACTCCAGCATCAGCACCGGCTGCTGAAGCAGAGCCTCAGGGCGCAAGCTACCGTGGCGAGGCAGTCAACTCTCCCATGGTAGGCACCTTCTACCGCAGCCCAGCGCCGGGCGCCAAATCGTTTGTGGAAGTCGGCGATAGCGTCAAACAAGGTGACACTGTATGCATCATTGAAGCCATGAAAATGATGAACCAGATTGAAGCTGACCGTGACGGTGTAGTGGAAGCCATCCTGGTGGAAGATGGCGAGCCTGTAGAATTCGATCAACCCATGATCGTTATCGCTTAATCTTTCATTTTCAACACGGGTGGACTCTCCCATGCTGGACAAGGTACTTATCGCCAACCGCGGCGAGATTGCCCTCCGTATCCTACGGGCCTGTAAAGAACTCGGCATCAAAACCGTAGCGGTACACTCCAAAGCTGATCGTGAACTGATGCACGTTCGCCTGGCGGATGAAGCCGTGTGTATTGGCCCGGCATCGTCAGCGCAGTCTTACTTAAACATTCCGGCCCTGATCAGTGCAGCCGAAGTCACCGACTCGACCGCCATTCACCCCGGCTATGGCTTTTTGTCTGAAAACGCCAACTTTGCTGAACAGGTTGAGCGCTCAGGCTTTACCTTTATTGGCCCCCGCGCCGAGACGATTCGTCTGATGGGCGACAAAGTCAGCGCCATCCAGTCGATGAAGGAAGCGGGCGTTCCCACGGTGCCAGGCTCAGACGGCCCCTTGGGTGATGATGACGCAACGAATCTCGCCACGGCACGTCGCATTGGCTACCCGGTGATCATTAAGGCGGCCTCTGGCGGCGGTGGTCGTGGTATGCGCGTAGTGCACACGGAAGGCCATCTCCTTTCGGCGATTACCGTTACCCGCACTGAAGCCCACGCCGCCTTCGGTGACGGCACGGTCTACATGGAAAAATTCCTTGAGAAGCCGCGCCACGTGGAAGTACAAGTATTAGCCGACGGCCAGGGTAACGCGATCCATCTTTATGACCGCGACTGCTCGCTGCAACGTCGTCACCAGAAAGTGCTTGAAGAAGCCCCGGCGCCAGGCCTTGACCCAGATGCCCGCGCCCAGGTGCTTGAAGCGTGCCGCCAGGCATGTATCAAGATCAACTACCGTGGTGCGGGCACCTTTGAATTCTTGTATGAAGATGGCGAATACTTCTTCATCGAGATGAATACCCGCGTTCAGGTCGAGCACCCGGTCACCGAAATGGTCACTGGCGTGGATATCGTCAAAGAGCAGTTGCGTATTGCCTCAGGCCTGCCGCTGTCGATTCGCCAGGAAGACGTGCAACTCAACGGCCACTCCTTCGAGTGCCGTATTAACGCCGAAGACTCGCGTACCTTTATGCCGTCTCCCGGCAAGGTAACGCTGTTTCACGCACCGGGTGGCCTCGGCGTGCGGATGGATTCCCATCTCTATACCGGCTACACCGTGCCGCCGCACTATGACTCTCTGATCGGCAAGCTGATCAGTTGGGGCGCGGATCGTGAAATAGCCCTGACACGGATGCGTAACGCCCTCGACGAGCTGCTGGTGGAAGGCATTAAAACCAATATCGACTTACAAAAGGATTTGGTTCGCGACAGCTACTTCCGTCAAGGCGGTGTCAACATTCACTACCTGGAAAAGAAACTCGGCAGCTAATGCAGCAGCCAAGCGCTTTCCAGCGCACTGTGTGATACCCAGCGGGGTGGCCATGTCCACCCCGTCCTTGTCTTTACTCCATGTGTCTGTACTGTATTTGTCTTTAATTCGCCTTGCGGAGAACCTCCATGCCCTGGCTTCAACTCAAAGCCCACGTCGCCCCCGAACAGGCAGAGTTCCTAGAAGAACTACTGCTTGACGAAGGCGCAACGGCTATTGGTCTTCAGGATGCCCACGATGATCCGGTATTTGAGCCAGAGCGTGGCACCACACCACTGTGGGAAGATACCATCCTTACCGGCTTATACGATGACCTGGAGGGGGTCGAGAGCATGCTGGAGCGTATCGAGGCCGCCTGGTCAGAGCAGATGCCTGGAGAGCCCTGCCCGACCATCGAGTATGAGCTGCTCGCTGATCGAGATTGGGAGCGCGAGTGGATGGATGACTTCACGCCGCTGCGCATGGGTCAACGCCTGTGGATTGTACCCAGCTGGCACGAACCACCCGAGGCCGACGCCGTTAACCTGATACTCGACCCGGGCCTCGCCTTTGGTACCGGTACGCACCCCACCACAGCGCTGTGTCTTGAGTGGCTGGATGAGCTGGCCGTAACCGGTCACCTAGCTCAGCAAACCGTACTGGATGTGGGCTGCGGTTCTGGCATTCTCGCTATCGCCGCGCTCAAACTGGGCGCTAGCCACGCCGACGCCACCGACATTGATCCCCAGGCGCTGCAGGCCAGCCGAGACAACGCCGAACGGAATGGTATTGCCGAGTCGGACCTAAACCTCTACTACCCTGAGCAGTTAAGCGACGGCGGTGACTATCCTATCGTAACCGCCAATATTTTAGCGGGGCCGCTGGTCGAACTAGCGCCAATGATTGCCGGGCACGTGGCGCCAGGTGGGCGCATTGCGCTATCGGGGGTGTTGGCAAACCAGGCCAATGAGGTTTACGAGGCCTATGCAGCGCAAGGCATTGCTATGGATGAACCGGTGATTCGCGAAGGCTGGGTGCGGCTTAGTGGCTTGCGTCCACGTTAAAGCGGCAATTGGCCTTCACCCCACCACCGAGTAGGCGTATCATACGCCTCCTTGAAACACCTACTCGCCGTTAGCACTGCACCCATAGCTTAAAACCAACAAAGTCTGACGCCATGACGTTAACCACACTACCTGCCAGCATTGGCCCGTTTGCATTACCTAATCGAGTAATGCTTGCGCCCATGGCTGGCGTCACTGACCGACCTTTTCGCCAGCTATGCCGGCGGCTTGGGGCTGGCTGGGTAGTGGGCGAAATGGTCACTTCAGACCCTAGTTTGTGGCATACTCGTAAATCGCAGCTGCGCATGGATCACCGCGGTGAACCTGACCCGCGAGTGGTGCAAATTGCCGGAGGCGACGCTGAAATGCTCGCCCAGGCGGCGCGTTTGAATGCCGAGCTGGGCGCCCAGATTATCGATATCAATATGGGCTGCCCAGCTAAAAAAGTATGTAACAAGGCGGCAGGGTCGGCGCTCCTTCGAGATGAAGCCTTGGTGGCCGAAATTCTCGATGCAGTAGTGGCAGCAGTTGATATACCCGTGACGCTAAAAATACGCACGGGCTGGTGTGCCGAATCCAACAACGCCCTGCGCATTGCCCGGCTCGCCGAGTCAGCCGGCATTCAATCGTTAGCGATACATGGCCGTCATCGCCAGCAGCGCTATACTGGAAAAGCAGAGTACGACACAATTGCCGAGATTAAATCTCACCTATCGATCCCGGTGATTGCCAACGGCGACATAACAAGTCCGGAAAAAGCCGCCGAGGTACTCGCTTATACCGGCGCTGATGCCGTGATGGTAGGCCGCGCTGCGCAGGGCAACCCATGGATATTTCAACAGATCAGCCACTACCTCCAGCATGGAGAGCGGATGGCACTGCCAAATCTTTCGGAGCGTCACCAAGTGCTCCACGGGCACGTTGAGGCGCTGCATGAGTTCTATGGCACCACCATGGGTGTACGTATCGCGCGCAAGCATGTCGGCTGGTACCTCAGCGATGACCAACGCTTTACGCCGCCCCAACAGCGCGCGCTTAAGCAGCAGTTCAATGCGTTAGCGTCACCTGAAACGCAATTTGATTGGATCAACAACGCGATGGCCCCCGGCGCCGCCTCGCGTTTGCTAGCCAAAGGAAACCTTGCTGCATGACCGAACGCGATCTTCTCTCTAGCGACACCTATTCAAGCGATAGCTATTCCAATGATGTCGGCTCCAGCGATAGTTACTCCCATTTAGCAGGCACGCTAGCGGATCCTGCAGCCAACTCACCGCCGCAGCCGCTTCGGGAGGCAGTGGAAACGGCCATGCGACGCTACTTTGAACATTTAGATGGCAGCCAGGCGACCGATCTATACGCCATGGTGATGGCCGAAGTTGAGGCGCCTTTACTTGCCTGCGTCTTGGAGCACACCGACGGCAATCAGACCCGTGCCGCCGATGCGCTAGGGCTAAACCGTGGCACCCTGCGCAAAAAACTCAAGCTATACGGACTTATCGAAGGTGACGCCCCATAACCAGGGGCGTTGTTGTTTTTAATTCTCGACTCTGCACACGAGCACTCTAATGGCTGATACCCCTCTCATGGCTGATAATCCTTCCCTGACTGACAGCAACGCCACTCCCGTCCGCCGCGCCCTGCTGAGCGTTTCTGATAAAACCGGCATTGTGGAATTTGCTCGGGGCCTCACTGAGCACGGTGTTGAACTCCTCTCCACTGGTGGCACCTTCCGTCTACTGCAAGAAAATGCTATTGCCGTGAAAGAAGTGTCTGAGCACACAGGCTTCCCCGAAATCATGGATGGCCGCGTTAAAACGCTGCACCCGAAAATTCACGGCGGCATCTTGGCTCGTCGCGGCCAGGATGATGCGGTCATGGCTGAGAACGATATTACGCCGATCGACATGGTGGTGGTCAATCTCTACCCCTTTGCCGCCACGGTAGCCAAGCCCGACTGCACACTTGAAGATGCTATCGAGAATATCGATATCGGCGGCCCCACCATGGTTCGCGCCTGCGCCAAAAATCACGCCTACACCACTATCGTCGTCAATAGCAGTGACTACGCGCGAGTGCTGGGCGAGCTGGCCGCCCAAGATGGTCAGGTCAGTAGCGCTACGCGCTTTGACTTAGCGGTTAAAGCCTTTGAGCACACCGCCGGTTATGACGGCGCGATTGCTGACTACCTAGGCCGTAAGGTCAATGCCGCTGATGAAGCGTTCCCACGCACCTTTAACCTGCAGCTCGAGAAAAAGCAGGATATGCGGTACGGCGAAAACCCGCACCAAAAGGCAGCTTTCTACGTTGACCCCCAGGCAAGCGAACCCAGCGTTGCCACGGCAAAAATGCTTCAGGGCAAACCCCTCTCGTATAACAACGTCGCCGATACCGACGCTGCATTTGAATGCGTAAAAGCGTTTAGCGAGACGGCCTGCGTGATTGTTAAGCATGCCAACCCTTGCGGCGTCGCCATTGGTGCAACCGCCTTAACAGCTTACGACAAAGCCTTTGCCACCGACCCTACCAGCGCGTTTGGCGGCATTATCGCCTTCAATACGCCGCTGGAAGCCGAAACCGCCCAGGCGATTATTGACCGCCAGTTTGTCGAGGTGATTATTGCCCCGGGCGTCAGCGATGAAGCTGCCGCAATCGTGGCTAATAAGCAAAACGTACGCTTACTGGACGTCAGCGCTCACTGGCCCGGCGAGCAACAGCCTGCACTAGACTTTAAGCGCGTCAACGGCGGCTTGCTGGTGCAAGAACGTGACGACGGAATGGTCACCCGCGACGAATTGACCGTGGTCAGTCAGCGCGCTCCCAGCGAGCAGGAACTGCGTGACCTTGCTTTTGCTTGGCGGGTAGCTAAATTCGTTAAGTCCAACGCCATTGTGTATGCCAAAGAGGGCCAAACGGTGGGCGTTGGCGCGGGTCAAATGAGCCGTGTTTATTCGGCTAAAATTGCAGGCATCAAGGCCGCAGACGAAGGCCTTTCGGTTCCCGGCTCGGTGATGGCGTCTGATGCTTTCTTCCCTTTCCGTGACGGCATCGATGCTGCCGCAGCGGCAGGTATTACCGCGGTTATTCAGCCCGGTGGTTCCATGCGTGATCAGGAAGTGATCGACGCCGCCAACGAAGCAGGCATTGCCATGGTATTTACCGGTATGCGCCACTTCCGCCACTAAGTCCGCTAAATAACCCAGATTAGAAACACAAAGCCCCTTAGGCGCTCTTTTGATAGGAGCATGCCTAAGGGGCTTTCTTACTATCATCAATAAACGCTAATCAATCACTGCCTATCGACTCAATATCGAGTTTCTAGCCAATATTGAGCCTTTCAGCCCAGATCAATACACAGATACTTGGTTTCCAGATACTCTTCCAAGCCCTGATGACCACCTTCGCGGCCTAGGCCCGAGGCTTTTATCCCCCCAAAGGGCGCAGCAGCGTTAGAAATGGCGCCAGTATTAATACCCACCATACCGTACTCCAGCGCCTCGGCGACACGCCATACGCGCGCAAGATCACGGGAGTAGAAATAAGACGCCAGGCCATACTGGGTATCGTTGGCCATCTCAATAGCGGTCTCTTCATCATCAAACGGGAAGACAGCAGCTAGCGGGCCAAAGGTCTCTTCGTGGGCCACCTTCATCTTGTCAGTGGCAAAACTGATCAGCGTAGGCGTGAAGAAATTACCCCCCAGCGGGTGCGGATGCCCACCTAACAGCAGCTCAGCGCCATTATCAATGGCGTCCTGCACATGTTCACTGACTTTCTTAACAGCATTTTCATCGATAAGCGGCCCAATATTAATATTGGGCTTGGTGCCATCACCCACATGCAGCTCGCTGTTCATGGCAACGGCCAGCTTTTCACAAAAGGCGTTAATTACACTGGACTGAACCAGGAAGCGATTAGTGCAGACACAGGTTTGCCCGGCGTTACGGAATTTAGCGGCCATGGCGCCTTCCACAGCGGCGTCTAAATCGGCATCCTCAAACACGATAAAGGGCGCATTACCGCCTAGCTCTAGCGATATTTTTTGGATATGTTCCGCCGCTTGGGCCATCAGCTTGCGCCCTACTTCAGTCGAACCCGTAAAGGTGATCTTGCGCACTTTGGGAGATTGGGTCATCGCTTGGGCAATATCGCTAGCGCTACCTGGCACCACATTAAAGACGCCGCGTGGGATGCCTGCCCGCTCAGCCAACAGCGCCAAGGCTGTTGCGGAAAACGGCGTTTGGCTAGCGGGCTTCACCACTATCGTGCAGCCAGCAGCCAATGCAGCCCCGGCTTTACGGGTAATCATCGCCGCAGGGAAATTCCAGGGCGTGATCGCACCAACAACACCGACTGGCTGCTTGGCAACCACAATGCGTTGATTGGCGTTAGCCGCGGGAATCGTTTCACCATAAACGCGCCGCGCCTCTTCGGCAAACCAGCGTAAGAAGCTGGCTGCATAGGCAATTTCGCCCGCGGCTTCTTTAAGTGGCTTGCCCTGCTCAAATGTCATCAGCATGGCTAAATCCTGCTGATGCTCCAACATCAGGTCGTGCCACTTCATCAGCAAGTCAGCGCGTTCTTGAGCAGTCAACGCCCGCCAAGCCGGTAGCGCAGCGTCCGCCGCATCAATGGCCCGCTCGGTTTCGGCTTTACCCAAGCGAGGTATATCGCCAATCGCTTCACCGGTGGCCGGATTCAATACCGTGATCTGCTCACCGCTATCTGCCGCGACCCAACTGCCGTCAATATAGGCAAAGGGGCAATATAGCTGTGTTTCTTTAAGCGCTTCCATGACAGGCTCCTGACCAAAAATGATGGCCTTGTAGGCTCATTAACGTCTTCATGCTAAGACGAAACACCCCTTTAAACCAAATTTACGGCGTGCATAATCGGTCAATGACAACCGTACACGTTAGCTAATGAGCATTAAAAATTCTTGCCGGGTTGCTTGGTTTTGACGAAATCCACCCAGCATGACAGACGATGTCATGCTGGAGTTTTGCTTCTCCACGCCACGCATCATCATGCAGAGGTGCCGCGCTTCAATAACCACAGCAACGCCCTTTGCCTCGGTCACTTCCTGCACCGCCTCTGCAATCTCGCGGGTTAGGTTCTCCTGAATCTGCATACGGCGAGCATACATATCGACGATTCTGGCAAATTTAGATAGCCCCAACACTTTGCCGTTAGGCAAATAGGCGATATGGCATTTGCCTATGAACGGTAACAGGTGGTGCTCGCACATTGAGTAGAGCTCAATGTCTTTTACCAACACCATCTCATCCGTTTGCGACTCAAACACCGCCCCATTGATAATGTCGTCCAATGACTGAGTGTAGCCCGCATTGAGAAACTGCATGGCCTTGGCCGCACGTTTAGGCGTATCTCGCAGACCTTCCCGGGCGGGGTCTTCGCCAAGTGCTGAGATTATCTGGCGGTAGTGCTCGGCGATATCATCGGACATATTTAGCCTCATCAATAGGTATCTCAAAAACGATGCGCAATCGCTTCCAGGTGGTCACCAAGGTCATCCCCTTTTGCGCATGAAAAAGTAACATCATTATTAGGAGGACATTAATCAGCGTCATCCACCACTTTCATTGTACAAAAGGTATACTTTAAAAAAGCACTGCACAATGAGTATTAAGCAAAGAGTGCATTTTACCGCATCTAGGCTGCCTGTGGCTCCCCAGGCTTTGTACGAAAACTGCTGGCCCTCACTCAGGGGCTTTTTTGCGCAGCCTTGAACTGCGTCAGAGCGCCGCGCCACTCAATTTGTCCCCCCAATGCCTGTGATATAATAAAGCGTTTTTATTTAACTGCCTTTATTGCAGGCGCCAACATTGAGAGCTCGCCATGTCATTCAAGCCAACGCCTTTGTGGTTAACCGCCCTTGCAGCCCCCTTTCTTGCTACACCGCTCTTGGCTACCGCTGCAGACGCTACGCTTTCGCTGCCCAATGAAGCAACCGTCGGCGTAGAGGTTGTGGAAGAGCTTGCGTTTGAATCAAACCAAACGCGCCTTAACGATATTTTGCTACACCCTACTCAGGCTGCTAGCGCCTCACACTCTTTACCGGAATACTGCGTTATCGTAGGTAGGGCGCAACGGGTTGATGAGCGCATTCGCGTTACCACCCAAGAGGCGACCTGTATTGAAACACACGACGCTGACAGCGATATTTTCACTGGCGAATTTAGCGCCAGCGCTTATGGCGAAGATGGCCAATATGGTATCGCCTGCGAAGGTTCACAGTGCGCACTCTCCCCTGGTCAGACATTCCTTCTCACACTGGATCAACCCGTAGAGATTGAAGAACTGGACAATCCGTCTGCAGAGCTTAACGAACAGCGTCGCCAAGCAGACGGAGAAGGTATCGCCAACCCTGTGCCGCGCGACGAAGCCGTGCCTGATTGACCTTGTTCTAATATCGCCATAACAAGTCAGTGGTGAGCTGAAAGCTCATTACGCCAGCCAGCGTGGGTTCTCTAACTGCAGGCACTGCTGCTCTAATTGGCGGATATGCTGATCCCAGTAGCCACTATCCGCCAGCCAGGGGAACGCCCGAGGAAAAGCGGGATCCTCCCAACGTGATACCAGCCACGCTGAGTGCCTGATCAGCCGATAACTCCTAAGCGGCTCGATAAGCGCCATCTGCTCGCTAGGAAACGGGCACGTCTCTTCATACCCTTCGGTAATTTCACTTAACTGCGATCGCCATCCCTGCGGGTCATCGGTGGGCAGTAGCATCCAAATATCCTGCATGGCGGGCGCCATGGTGCAGTCGTCAAAATCGACCAGGGTAAACTGCTCGTCACGCCCCAGCACATTCCCCAAATGGCAGTCGCCATGGCAGCGAATCATGCTGCTGGCGGGCACATTATGTTTTAGGAGCTGCTGGTGAACCTTTTCGATCACACGGTCATAGGCCCGGCGCTGATGACGGCTCATCCAATTGCTGGCCAGCACGCGCTGCTGAGCATCAAGAATACCGCTCGCCATTTCTAAACGCGGGCGATGCTGAAAGGTTTTTTTAGCTGACACTTGGTGCAACCGCCCCAGCAACTCCCCCATGGCAAATAGGTGCGATGGATTATCAAGCTCTGGCGCCTGGCCGGGGCAATGGGGGAACAGCGTAAACCGAAAGCCCTTAAAATAGTGTAAAGACGTCCCCGCCTTATCACGCCAAGGGGCAACGACCGACACCTGTTGATCTACCAGCTCCTGCAGAAAATCATGCTCTTCCTGAATCGCACTGTCTGACCAACGATCAGGCCGATAAAACTTAACAATCCAGTTCTTGCCATCGTCATCGCGAAATAGCAGTACACGGTTTTCATAGCTATTTAGCGCAAAAGGCTCGCCTGCAGGCCAAATATCCAGCGACTCCACTGCAGACATCACTAAATCAGGCGAAAGAGAGCTAAACGGGTGTGACATAGGCCACTCCTGGGTTGGCGAAAGAGCTAATGAATAAGCGAAAAGACTATTCTATCAATCCTTACCTAACGGTGTCCGTGCGGCCGCCCAAATATCAACACGTTTGGCACCTGCCTCCAGCGCAGCGCGCCCTAATGCGTTGCCTGTGGATCCGGTGGTGACCACATCATCGATTATTAACAAATGCGCCGGGGGCGGTGATTCAAAGACAAAGGCACCCGCCAGGTTGGCAGCCCGTTGGCGGCGGTTCAACGTGCGCTGGGAGGGGGAATCCTTTATCCGTTTGGCCGACACCATTGGAATTCCAAGCTGGCGGCTGAGATGTTCGGCCAACCAGTGCGACTGGTTAAATCCTCGGGTGCACGCATGCGTGGTCGTCATAGGCACTGATAGAAGTGCGTTTCCCAGGTCTATCGGCGGGGTTAAGAGCATCAATTCAGCCAATAGCGTGCCCGCCCGCGGAGAAGCATGAAATTTAAAATCATGCACCAACTGTTTGATCGACCCTTGATACAACAGCCCCGCTTGGGTGGTCGAAAATGCCGGTGGGTCAACTAAGCAGTGCCCACACAAGCTCGTACCATGAGCAACTGGGTCACCGCATTGGCGACAGGCATGTAGGTTCCACGGCAGCTCGTACAAACAGGTTGCGCACCACCCTTGCCCTGCGGATGCAGGCGCCAAACAAAATGCGCAGTATCCGGGCATGGCCTGCTTTACCCAATTACTACCCCACTGTAGCCACCCCTTTAATGCCATGCCCTCTCCTGACTGCCATATGCATTAATATCAAATCATTGATTGACTTCTATCACAAAGTTGATAATATACGCCTCGTCTTAGCGGATGTGGTGGAATTGGTAGACACGCTAGATTTAGGTTCTAGTGCCGTAAGGTGTGGGAGTTCGAGTCTCCCCATCCGCACCAATTACTTGTTAGTCTTCAAGAAGTTAGCACAACTCCTCTTGTATTTTGAATAGCTTCCAAACAGCTTGATGTTAGCGCTACCTGGATAGCTTTTGGTCAGTATTCTTCGCAAAATACCTTCTCTTCGTTTGAAAAATACCAATGGCTTAATGCCATTTTTTTGTGTGTCTGTTATTTGCTTAATACTACCTCTATCAAAGGCCGATTTGGCTGACTTACCCCCACTTTTCCGCTAGTCTCTATTCCTAAATAATGCTACCCAACCTCCCTCAATGGCTATCCTCAAAAGCCCGCGTCAGGGATTAACACCAATAACAATGAGAAGGATCTCATATAATGGAATGGCTCAACGATAATGCTCAGGCAATCTCGGCTGTAGCGAGCATTTGCACACTCTTTGTATGGGTATTTTACGCCCAGCTACTTTATAACGGCTATGTGCGACAGCGTCGCCCCCGCGTGATCATTAATCGCGGCAAGGGTATCGGCGTGGACTCCATCTGCTTAATTAGCAATATGAGCAGCGAAGCGATCTATGTTCAACACCTGGTAGCGGTACTGCATACCCAAAAGGGCAGTTACTCCCTTGACGTAGTGGAGTACCAGCGGCACGGTGGTGAACAGCAAACGGGTAGCCAACAGAAAGGTGAGCAACAAGAACCCAGCTACCGCACTCATCAAGGCCCGTTAGCTTCCGGGGATTATCTGAACATTCAATCGTTTGGTGATATTGTGAATCAGGTTAAAGATTATTGGGAAATCGATGATAATCTACTGCAAGAGCAGGATATTCAGCTTGAAATTCGCGTTATCGCTATTTATGGCTCCGAGGATATGCCGACAGGCGCGTCACGAACCTTTAACCTCGACCTTAACGCGCCACCCAATCATCAGCTTATCCCGGCGAGCGTCGATACGGATCGACTCAATAGCCGTGGCCAACGCAAGCGTGTGCTGGAGTGGGCAAAAGAGATCGAGACCCATAAAGCACGCTAAATAAACGCTATTGTTAAGCAGCGACGCCCCATTACCGAGACTATCGACAATGCATAAACTGTTAACCCTCTGCTGGCTTGGCCTACTCACTACGGTTTCGACGAATGTGTATGCCGAAGAGGAAGATAGTGACTTACCCGAGTGGGCGGAAGAGCGCATTGAGCCGTTTCGTGAAAGTGTAGGCAACTGGGTTGATAACACATCGCGCCGCATCGATGGATTCTTTGGCACTGACGACCATATGCAGGTCAACAACGAGTCCTATCTACGTTTCGGCCAAGAGATTGATTGGATGGAGGGGGATGGCACCCGCGGCGACACCACCCTTCGTTACCGTATTGACCTACCTACCTCAGAGGATCGCCTGCGACTGGTCATCGAGAGTGACCCGGAAGAGTCGCAAGGCACCCTAGAAGAACAGGGCTCTGGGCGCCTTGCCAATGACCAGCGTGACCGTCGCAGCTCTACGCTCGGCCTGGATTGGTTAGAAAGCCGAGATAAACGCGAAAACTGGAGCAATCGAGTAGGTGCCGGTGTTCGCCTGCGCCTCCCTCTTGACCCCTACGTGCGTTTTACCAGCGAGCGCCTGTGGCAACTGGGTGAAGGGCCGTGGCAGCTTGAGTCAAATAACCGCGTCTCATGGTTCAACAATGAAGGCTACTCAGCGCGCACACGCTGGGATGTCGGCCGACCGTTGAGCAAACGCCGCCATTTACGCTTTATCTCGACAGTTCAGTGGCGCGAGGAAGAAGACAAACTGGAGTACAGTGAAGTTGCCGAAATCAATCACCGCATCAACCGCCGCAGTGCACTGCGCTACTCGGCTATCGCCATCGGCGAAAGTGTGTCTAATCCTCGCATGACTAATTACTACCTTCAGACGCGCTACCGCCGTGATCTTCATAAAGGTATTTTATTCGCCGATGTGATTCCGGAGCTACACTTCCAGCGCGATGTCAGCTACGACCCACGCTGGGCGATGACCCTGCGCCTTGAGATGTATTTTCAGCGCAAAATTAGCCACGACTACTTTTAAGCGTTATGTACAGATGAGTGAGTTCACACGTTCATCTACACACGCAACCCGGGCGGCCTTTTAGAGCCGCCCACCTATGCAACACGCCTTTGTCTTACCACCGCCAAGAAACTACAGCCGTAAACCGCCGTCACACTCGATGATGCGCCCAGAGAAGTAGTCGTTCTCCATAATAAAGGCAACGCTTTGGGCAATATTATCGGGCTCACCCAAACGCTTTAACGGCACGCTTGACGAGATACGCTCCAACATATCAGGACGCATCGCAGCGGTCATTTCGGTAGCCACAAACCCAGGCGCTACGGTGCCGGTACGAATACCATAGCGTGCCAACTCCTGGCTCCAAGTGACGGTCAACGCATGTACGCCCGCTTTTGCGGCAGCGTAATTGCTTTGCCCCATATTGCCTGCCCGGGAAATACTGGAGATATTGACGATCACGCCTTCATGCCCGGTTTCAATCATCTGAGTGGCGGCTTCGCGACCACACAGGAAAACGCCAGTTAAATTGACATTAATAACGTTTTGCCAAGCCTCTAAGGACATGCGCTTTTCCACTTGCCCCTCTTTGGCTTTTACCAGCAGCGCATCCTGGGTAATGCCCGCATTATTGACACAACCGCTGATAGGCCCCATGCGTTGCGCGATATCGGCAAACGTCTGAGTCACGGAGGCTTCTTCGGCGACATTCACCACAAACGCCTGGGCATCGATACCTTCAGCGGCAAGTTGCGATACTGCCTGATCAAGCGCTTCAGCGCTCATATCCAATAGCGCCATGCGTGCACCCTGCCTGCCCAAGCGCAGCGCCATGGCATAACCCAACCCTCGCGCCCCACCCGTGACTGCAATGACTTTATCGGTAAGTACCATTCGTGACTCCTTACAAAAGATTAAACCAGCCTCATTGTGCATCGCAGCATAGAAGAATTATGGACATAAATCGAGCTACATCATCGCTGGAATACGCCATGTCAGCTGCTTGCTATTTATATTTATGTCACCATATTACGCATTTACGACTGTTATCGAGTCGCTTTTTCGGGAGTTAGCCATGCCTATTCTTATTTTTATATCACTTTTCACTCTACTGGATTTTGTGGTTCTGTTTTCGATTGGCAGCCAGATCGGCCTACTCACCACCCTACTTTTAGTGCTCGGCACAGGTTTTGCCGGGCTACACCTGATTCGTAAAGAGGGTGTATCCACCTTTGCGCGGGCACGCCAGCGCATGGAGGCTGGTGAACTCCCCTCCAGTGAGCTATTAACTGGCGCTGCACTTATCTTCGGCGGTGCCTTATTAATGGCCCCAGGCTTTTTGTCTGATGCAGTAGGCTTGGCATGCTTGATCCCCAGCGCGCGGCAATTGATGTTCAAAGCACTTACCTGGCTGGGGCTTAAAAAAGTTGCCGGACAACAGCAAGGCCCCAGCGCTTCATCAGCTCGGCCCAATGAATATCAAAACAGCCAGTCTTCACAACAGGATGGCCCGATTGAAGGTGATTTTATTAGTCGAGATGAGCCCCCACGCCGTCGCTGAGGTTTTCTTCGGAAGAAATTCAGCGGAAAAGCAATTTTTTTATTACTCGCCCCCTTGAAAGGCCATTCGCAGCCCCCATTTTTCATTCAGCACACAAATTCGGCAGCGATCGAGACGGTAGCTGCCATTAACAAAGAAGACCGTGAGGTCTTCACTTCTCGCGGGTTACTCCCTCGAGAACACTTTTAGGCTAACCGCCCTCACCAGGGCTTCAACCATACTCAGGAGAACGTGAATGAATATCCGTCCTTTGCACGATCGTGTCATCGTCCGTCGCGTTGAAGAAGAGCAAAAAACCGCAGGCGGCATCGTGCTTCCGGGCAATGCAGCAGAAAAACCGACACGCGGTGAAATACTCGCCGTCGGTAATGGTCGCATTCTGGAAAATGGCGATGTCCGTCCGCTAGACGTTAAGGTTGGCGATAACGTGATCTTTAAAGATGGCTATGGCGTCGAGAAGCAAAAAATCGACGGCGAAGAAGTCTTGATCATGAGCGAAGCCGATATTCTTGCCGTTGTTGAAGGCTAAGCATCGTTGCAGCTGGTACTTATTTAACCAGTGCTTCGACTATTTACTTTCACGTTTTTGCATTCAATATTAGGAAGTAGCAGATATGTCAGCTAAACAAGTTAAGTTCTCCGATGATGCTCGTAAACGCATGGCCCGCGGTGTCGACGTTCTCGCCAACGCGGTAAAAGTTACCCTCGGCCCGAAAGGCCGTAACGTAGTACTGGAAAAATCTTTCGGCTCCCCCACCGTTACTAAAGACGGTGTTTCTGTTGCCAAAGAGATCGAACTGAAAGACAAGTTCGAAAACATGGGCGCCCAGATGGTTAAAGAAGTCGCCTCACAGACTTCTGACGCTGCTGGTGACGGTACTACTACCGCTACCGTTTTGGCCCAGGCCATTATCGCTGAAGGCCTGAAAGGCGTAACAGCGGGCATGAACCCGATGGATCTTAAGCGCGGCATCGACCAAGCGGTCAACGCTGCGGTTAAAGAAATCAAAGCCATGTCGGTACCTTGCACCGATACCAAGTCGATTGCTCAGGTAGGCACTATCTCTGCAAACGGCGACAAACGCATCGGTGAAATCATCGCCGAAGCGATGGAAAAAGTCGGCAAAGAAGGCGTCATCACCGTTGATGAAGGCCGTGGCTTTGAAGACGAGCTGGAAGTCGTTGAAGGTATGCAGTTTGACCGCGGCTACCTCTCGCCCTACTTTGTTACCAACCAGGACACCATGACGGTTGAACTGGAAGATCCCTACATCCTGCTAGTGGATAAAAAGATCTCCAACATCCGTGAGCTGCTGCCGGTGCTAGAAGCCGTTGCCAAGCAAGGCAAGCCACTGGCCATCATCGCTGAAGATATCGAAGGCGAAGCCCTGGCAACGTTGGTTGTAAACAACATGCGCGGTATCGTTAAAGTAGCCGCTGCTAAAGCACCGGGCTTCGGCGACCGTCGTAAGTCCATGCTGCAGGATATCGCTATTCTGACTAACGGCACGGTCATTTCTGAAGAAGTCGGCCTGACGCTTGAGCAAGCCAACCTGGATCACCTGGGTACTGCTAAGCGCATGACGATGTCTAAAGAAAACACCACTATCATCGATGGTGCTGGTGCAGAAGGCGATATCGAAGCACGCGTTAGCCAGATCCGCGCGCAAATCGAAGACACCTCTTCTGACTATGACAAAGAGAAACTGCAAGAGCGCGTTGCCAAACTGGCAGGCGGTGTTGCCGTTATCCGCGTCGGTGCTGCCACCGAAGTGGAAATGAAAGAGAAGAAAGCCCGTGTTGAAGACGCTCTGCACTCTACTCGTGCAGCCGTTGAAGAAGGCGTGGTGCCAGGTGGCGGTACAGCACTGGTTCGCGTAATGGCCAAAGTACAGGGCCTTACTGGCGATAACGAAGACCAGAATCACGGTATCAACATGGCGCTACGCGCTATGCAGTCACCACTGCGTCAAATCGTTTCCAACGCTGGTGAAGAGCCTGCCGTTGTGATTAACCGTGTGAAAGATGGCGAAGGCAACTTCGGCTACAACGCACAAACCGGTGAGTATGGCGACCTGTTTGAAATGGGCGTCCTGGATCCAGCGAAAGTAACCCGTACTGCACTGCAGTCCGCTGGTTCTGTTGCTGGCCTGATGATCACCACTGAGTGCATGATCGCAGAAGACCCTGAAGAGAAAGACGCTGCACCTGATATGGGTGGCATGGGCGGAATGGGTGGTATGGGCGGCATGATGTAATGCACCCCTGAGCCCTTCGCTCTATCGACGGCTAGCATTTAGCTGTCAACAAGAACCCCGCCTTGTGCGGGGTTCTTGCGTTTTGAGGCGCCTACAGGCGTGAGGTTGTCGATAGCGTTTTGTCAGCCATTTCCAGGGCCGAACGTGCTACTATCTGGGCGATTTTTTTAAGCTACATTCTCACTACTGGGCACCAGCGCATGTTGCAGCATATCCGTATCGTACTCGTTCAGACCTTCCATCCCGGCAATATCGGCGCTGCCGCGCGAGCCATGAAAACCATGGGCCTGACCGAGCTGGTGCTGGTTAATCCGCGCCTATTCCCCGATGAAGAAGCGAATCGGCTAGCGGCGGGTGCCACTGATGTCCTGGAGAGTGCGCGGGTGGTTACCTCGCTGGAGGAAGCCGTTAACGACTGCGTGCAGGTCATGGGTGCCAGTGCACGCTTGCGCAGCCTGCCCCTTCCCCACTTTGACGAACCTGATGAGATGGCAACAGACGTCATCCAGAACGCTCAAACGGCGCCGGTGGCACTGGTGTTTGGGCGTGAACGTTCGGGGCTGACTAACGATGAGATTCGCTGCTGCACGCATCAGGTCAGCATTCCTGCCAACCCTGATTACGGTATTCTGAATCTATCCCAGGCAGTACAGATACTCGCTTATGAAGTACATCGCGCCTGGCGTAAAGGTGATGGGAGCGGTTTTACTTATCAGCGCCCGCTGGAGGCAACGCCACCCAGCCGCGAACAGTTCTTACACTTTCAAGCGCATCTGGGCCGCTTAATGCAGGAAAGTGGCTTTTTAACCCAGCCACATGCCCGCACTGAAGAGCAGCTTCAAGCCCTATTCGCTCGCGCTCAGCCCAGCCGCAAAGAGCTTTCGCTTCTGCGTGGGCTATTAAGCGCGTTTGAAAGTCATCTGCCTAAATAGTGATAGAGTTAAAGCGACTAAAAAGGGACAACCAAGTTGTCCCTTTTTAGTTTGAAGATAAGGCTTTTAGAGCATCATTGCCGCTAGCCAGCCAAAGCCGACTAACGGAATGTTGTAGTGCAGAAACGTTGGCACCACGCTGTCCCACATATGATCGTGCTGACGGTCAACGTTAAGGCCTGAAGTGGGGCCCAGGGTAGAGTCAGAGGCAGGCGAGCCTGCATCACCCAACGCCGCTGCCGTACCCACCAGCACCACCGTGGCCATGGGAGAGAAGCCAAACTGTACCGCCAAGGGCACAAAGATGGCAGCAATAATGGGAATGGTTGAGAACGACGAGCCGATACCCAGGGTAATGAATAGCCCTACCAGCAGCATCACCAGTGCCGCTAAGCCGCGGTTATCGCCAAAGAGTGAAAAAGCTCCTGACACCAGGGCATCAATCTCTCCCGTGGTTTTCATGACCTCGGCAAAGCCCGCTGCGGAGATCATGATAAAACCAATCAGCGCCATCATGCGCATACCGCTGGTAAATAGATCGTCAGCTTCGCGCCACTTAAAGATGCCCCCCATTGAAAGCAGGCCAATCCCTACCAAGCCCCCCAGTATCATTGAGCCACTGTAAAGCTGGAGGCCGAGCGCTGCGACGATTGCCACCCCCGACATCACAAGCCCCAGCCTATGCGGTTTGGCGGGCGTATGGCCTTCGGCAACGTTGGCGTTAGCGATATCTTCGGCTTGATACTCACGCGGGCGGCGGTAACTCCAAAATAGCGCAACGATTAGCCCCAGTGCCATCCCCCCTACCGGTACTGCCATGGCCAGCGGCACCATGCCACGGGTGATCTCTAAACCCAGCGGTTCCCCAGCGCTATTTAAGTTGGCCAAAAGAATATCGTTTAGAAAGATCGCCCCAAACCCTACCGGCAGCAGCATATAAGGGGCCGTTAAACCAAAGGTGAGCGCACAGGCCACCGCGCGTCGATCCAACTTTAAGCGGTTCATCACGGTTAATAGCGGCGGAATCAGCACCGGTATAAAGGCAATATGTACCGGGATAGCGTTCTGAGAAGAAATAGCCACCAACAACACAGCCGTTAGCAACAGCATTTTGACCCGCGTCTGCTGCGCAACGGTTGCCTCTTTTTTACCCAGCAGCGTAATCAAACGATTAGCCAGCATATCCGGTAGCCCAGAGCGAGAGATCGCCACAGCGAAGGCCCCCAAAGTGGCGTAGGCCAGCGCCACCTGGGCCCCGCCGCCCACGCCTGTATTAAAGGCTTCCAGAGTTTGTTCTAGTGACAACCCGCCCACTAAACCGCCGACTAAAGCGCCCACCACTAACGCAAATACCACCGAGACACGCGCCAGCGATAGCGCCACCATCACCAGCACCGCAAGAATTACTGCATTCATGAAAATCCTTAGAGCTATTGAGAGGTCATTAACGGCGAAGGGGGCGGATTTTAGCAGATTAATAGCATAAAACTAATACTGCCTTACTTACCTATTCCTAGCTTCTAAAAGCGCACAACGCATGCGATAGTGAGCTAACTGTTAGCCTGCCAACAAAGAGAACATCATGGCCTTCGTTCTTCGCCACTCACTACTGCTGATTATATTGGGAAGCTTGGTTATTTCCACGGCCATGGGCTTACGCCATGGTTTCGGGCTCTTTATGGAGCCCCTCAGCAGCGAGCTCGGCTGGGGGCGTGGTGTATTTGCTTTTGCACTAGCCTTACAAAACCTGGTTTGGGGCTTATCGCAACCCTTTACCGGGGCGCTCGCGGATCGCTTTGGTGCGGCCAGGATTATCGTTGTTGGCGGCTTGCTGTATGCCTTGGGGCTGCTGTTTATGAGCCTCTCTACGTCAGAACTAGGCATGACGGTCAGCGCCGGGCTGTTGATTGGCCTTGGCCTCTCCGGTACCACATTCTCGGTTATTTTAGGTGCTGTGGGGCGCGCAGTGGCGCCTGAAAAACGCAGTATGGCCATGGGGATCGTTAGCGCAGCGGGCTCGTTCGGGCAATTTGCCATGCTGCCTGGCACCCTGGGTTTGCTCGAGTGGCTCGGCTGGGCCGCAGCACTGATGGCGATGGCAGCTATCGCGACCATCATCATTCCCCTGGGGGCAATACTGCGCGACAAACCCTCCCCCAAAACGGCATCCGATTTAAGCCTCAAAGATGCGCTCAACGAAGCAGCAGGCCAAAAAAGCTTCTGGCTACTCTGTTTAGGCTTTTTTGTCTGTGGCTTTCAGGTGGTGTTCATTGCCGTGCACCTCCCCGGCTACTTATTCGATAACGGCCTGGCGGTAAAGGTGGGCACGACGGTACTGGCCTTAGTGGGACTGTTTAATATTGTTGGCACTTATACCGCGGGTTGGATGGGCGGCATCTGGTCAAAACCCAAGCTGCTAACCTGGCTCTATTTGATTCGCGGCGTAGTGATTACGGCGTTTGTTTATTTGCCGTTAAGCCCAACCAGCGCTTACCTATTTGGTATCGTCATGGGGCTTCTATGGCTCTCTACCGTGCCATTAACCAACGGCATTGTGGCTTCCGTGTTTGGTGTTCGTCACCTCTCCATGCTGGGCGGCATCGTATTTCTGTTTCACCAGTTAGGCTCTTTTATGGGTGTATGGCTGGGTGGCTATTTTTATGACCTTACTGGCAACTACAATACGGTCTGGCAAATTGCTATTGTGCTCTCGGTCGTCGCTGCTGCACTGCATTGGTTTATCAATGAAAAGCCGCTCGAGCGCTCGCAGTCAACAACGGTGATCCCATGACACGCAATAATTTACTCAAGGCCATGGTGGCAACTCTGCTGTTTAGCTGTTTAATACTCGCATGGTGGGGCTGGCAGCATATGGATGCTGCCTTGCTACTGATGGGAACCCGGTTATGCTAACGAGCAAAGGTTGACTACTTGCTAAGATGACTATTCCTTACCCTGAGCATGTCACCGTGGTGGTAACCACTTTTATTACCGTGGTCATTGCGGTGCTGCTTCACTATGAAGCCCTGTGGCTTATCTCGCACCAAATAGAAAAATCTCGAAGACCACATCGGCAACGCATCCTGGCGATGGCGTTTGGAGTATTGATGACCCACGTTGTCGAAATTTGGCTATTTGGCATCACTGGCTGGTGGCTTACCGAGCAATTAAGCATTGGTGCTTTACATGGGTACGACAGCTTCAACATTTTTGATTATATCTTCTTCTCTGCGGTGACCTATACCACCGTGGGCTATGGCGATATATATGCCATTGGGCCGGTACGTTTTCTGTACGGCACGCTGGCTTTAACAGGCTTTGTATTGATCACTTGGTCAGCATCATTCACTTTTATAGAAATGCAAAAGCACTGGCGAGTTGGAAGATAATCAGCTTCGTTACGCGCTCTAGGGATCCGGCATGTTTGAAGTGGTTATTCTATCGGTAGCGTTTATCTTTGGTATCGCAGCACGACAGCTAAGTTTACCGCCACTCGTGGGGTTCTTATCAGCAGGGTTTGCACTCAATGCCTTTGGGCCCAGTATTGGCCTCCCAAGTGATGCGGGCCCAATGCTTGAACACCTTGCCCATCTAGGGGTTCTGCTACTGTTGTTCACCATTGGTCTTAAACTCAATATCCGCAGCCTGGCAGAGCCCGTTGTGCTAGGAAGTTCCTTTATACACTTGGCAATTACCTGCCTGTTGTTTACATCTGGTTTTGTCATTTTTCTATCGCTGCCCCTGGACAAAGCAATTCTGCTGGCCACTGCGCTGTCTTTTTCAAGCACAGTATTAGCGGCCAAAGTCCTTGAAAGCAAACGCGAATTACGCGCCCTACATGGCCGAATTGCGATTGGCATTCTGATTATTCAAGACCTTGTGGCTTTAGCCGTTCTCAGCATCTACAGCGGCAACTCCCCTAGCCCCTGGGCCGTGCTGGTTTTTTTGGTACCGTTATTAAGGCCGGTACTTTATTGGCTTATGAACGCGGCGCAGCACGATGAATTACTGGTGCTACTAGGCGTCGTATTAGCTATTGCCGTTGGCGGCATGGGCTTTGAAGCAGTGGGTTTAAGCTCAGAAGTAGGAGCCCTGGTCATGGGCCTGCTGCTGGCCAAACACCCCCGTGCGCAAGAATTATCCAAGGCGCTCTGGGGGCTGAAAGAAGTATTGTTAATCAGCTTCTTTCTGCAGATAGGCATGGCTGGCTTACCTGATCAAGACGCACTGCTATTTGCGGTTATCCTAGCAGTTCTGCTTCCGCTTAAAGGGATCCTGTTTTTTGCACTACTCATTGCCTTCCGAATCAGGGCACGCAACGCCTTTTTGGGAGGCTTAAGCTTGACGGCTTACAGTGAGTTTGGCCTGATCGTCGCTGCGAGCATTTTGCAAGAGTGGCTTGTTCCTTTGGCAATTACCGTTGCCTTGTCGTTTGTCATCGCCGCACCGCTGAATCGCATTGCCCATCAGCTTTTTGATCGCTGGGAGAAACACCTGCTCTGTTTTGAGCGGCACGCCCGACATCCTGACGAACAGCCTGTGGATTTAGGCAACGCCACCATCTTAGTGCTAGGCATGGGGCGAACCGGTAACGCCGCCTACGACTTTTTTACCGATAAGGGCTTGGCGGCAGTGGGCATTGATTCAGATCCCAATAAAATAAATACTCAACGGCATGTTTTTTATGGTGATATCGAGGATGTGGGTTTTTGGCACCATCTTGATATTGCGCAAATAACAGCTGTTACGCTAGCCACTCCGGAACTTGAGAGCAAGCTTATTGCCACCCGCGAACTACGCGAAGCGGGCTTCACTGGCCACATTATTGCGGGCATCCACTTCCAGGATGAAGCCGAACCGCTGCATGCCGCTGGAGTAGATCAAACGTATTTGCTGATGACCGGTGCTGGCATCGGTATTGCCGAGAAAACCTGGGAATGCCTGCAGTCGCCGCCGTTGTAGACGCTTGAGTAAGTGGTGTTAACTTAATGTGACGATGCCGCCAAAAAAACGCATCAGGCACCCCTTGCTTGGGCGAGAACAGCAGCGCCATAAAGACCAACAGGGCCATACCTAGATTGTCCTTACTCGTTGCCTCTCACTTTTTGCTCATGACCGATACGTGGACTTTAGCTCTGCAAGAAAGCTTTGTGCGAACAGTTTAGCCTTGGCTAACAATATTACACAAAAATACGTTACTATCCCCCCGACTATCCAATGATTGTTCCCACTGCTTCCGATATAATTTACCAATGACTGATTCTAATCCGAACGCCTCATTGACTGCCCCAAGCATTCCTGGAGATGCCCTGCCCCCTGTGGAGCAGCATGCCCAGCAGTATGCAACGGTGCGAAATGCCCACGAAACCGAACTGATTGAAGACTATGTTGAGCTAATTGGCGACCTGCTGGCACACCGCGGCGAAGCGCGCGCGGCGGACATTGCCAGCCGTATGGCGGTCAGCCAGGCGACGGTTTCAAAAATGATTCGGCGTTTAAATGAGCTGGAGTTGGTTACTAGCAAGCCTTATCGCTCGCTGTTTCTAACCGAAGCGGGTCAAAAAATGGCGGAAACGTCACGCGCCCGCCACGATATCGTGCTGCACTTTTTACGCGCCCTTGGGGTGAGAGATGCGACTGCGCGTATTGACGCTGAAGGCATGGAGCACCATGTGAGCGACGAAACCCTCGCTATCATGCAGCGCTTTACCGAACAGCAGCAAAACAACTAAACCCGCTGCTCGTCCTCAATGGGAAAAACGCAATTGATTCGCCTGGGTAATGGCGCCGTTCCAAATCATTTCCAAATAAGTGGTTTGGATAATGTCAGCAACGCAGCTTGGTGTCATCAGCGCCCAGTAGTTACTAGTTTAATAAAAAGTATCTGCAAACACAGTTTTTTACTCTTATTGATCAACCTTCTGTTACCTTGACGGGCATCCCCAACCGCCCGATGCCCGGCAATTTCAAAGCGGGTCGCATGACATCGATACCAAAGCTCAAGCCCAGGAGGTTAAGTTCAATGCCCTCCTCAAGCGCCAACATAATGCCAACCACCCCACCCAAAGACAGCTGGTAACCGCTGCCACTGGGCGCAGCAGCAAAAACGCCATTGAAAATATAATCCTTACCAATAGCAGTTACCGGGAGCGTCACCTCAAAGCCTGGCACTTCGCGTATAACCCAGGCAATAAAGCTATTGCTGTTCGGGCCAGGCCACACTCGATAAAGCTCAGCTTGTGGGTAGTCAGCGGCGGCGGCCTCTATCTGCGGTATTATCTGTGCAGCCGCCTCGCCGCGATAGTCAGCCAACAGTGTAGGAGGACTGCCAAACCAGGCTCGATCAGGCGTGTCGATTGAAGACACCACCGTGGGACGCCGCCAGCTCAACACCTGATGCAGTCGGTAACTATCGGCGTTTTCAGTCTTGGTCGCAATCCAGATATGCTCGCCAAACGCTCCGCGCCAGTTATAAGCCCGGGCTGAATATACCTGAACGACGGCTTCAGCATTCACCGCTGGATCAGGCGCTATGCCAGCAGATGACCGATCCAGCGACGACCAATGCCCATCGGTCGCCACCTGATTACTCGCCAATAGCCAAACAGGCCCCGCTAACAGCAACGCTAACAGCAACGCTAACAGCAACGCTAACAGCGCCACTAGACTATGAAGCCAACGCAGTAGCATTTTCATCGCATTATCCGTAATTGGAGATTATCTGTTTATTACCGCATAGCTCAATGGGTGCAAGTATAGATTCCAACGACGCCATGTGCTCTATAGAGTATGATCAACAGTACAGTAAGCTACTTTTCAGGCACCACTTGAAAAATTAAAGAAAAATTTATACCAAAAAAACCCTCCAATATTTATGGAGGGTTTATATTTTATGAACCTTATACAGAGTCAACAACATTTCATTTTATTGATCAAGACCTCTCGGGCTTTGCAATACCTATTAGCAAGGCTAACTTATAAGTAGTTGAGTAAATCTTAAAGTAATAACACAACAAATATGCCAAAAACTTTCTAGAAAATGAGAGTCCTTTTCTACCAAAAATATTTAACTGTCTTCGTGGAGGAAAATAGCCTTTAAGAAGAATTAAAAAAAAGGTATTTTTAGAAGCATTATTTTTATTGCATACTTCCCCACCGATCACCCTTTTGCGTTTTTTTAGCATAGCTTTCATATCGGCACGAGCAGGATGATTTACAATAACGTCTGGAGCATACTCAATAGATATACCTTTATCTTTTGCTCGCCAGCCCCACTCATTATCGCCTCCTGACATTAATGTATCGTTAAAAAGCCCAACCGTCTCAAAGTGTTTCGCCAATGTAATCATATTGGCAGTTGCTGCTCCTCCAGTCTGAGCATATTTTTCCTGATCAAAGGCAAAAGCTTTCTCATAAATTTCGACTAGGGTGAGCTTATCAGACTTAAAAAAAAGCTCTATTTTTCCTGCTATTCGCTCTACACCTTTATCAAAATGGTTAACAGCAGCTTCCAACCAGTAAGGATCCGGAATACAATCAGAATCAGTAAAAGCAATAATTTCACCTTTCGCCAATTTTAAAGCTGCATTTCTTGCAGCATATGATCCCGGCTTTCCCTCTTTAATGATACAGAAATTGTGAGGCAAAGAGAAATCAACAGGTGGTGTATCTTCTGGTGCATTATTTACAATAATAACTTCAAAATCATCCTGGGGAAATGTTTGGTTTTTCAAAGCATTAACACACAGCTTCAATCGAGCCCAATCATGATAAGTAGGCACAATTACTGAAGCTCTTGGGCTGCGAACCTTCGTAACCCCACCTGCATCCTCTATCGCACTTTTACATTTCACCGCTTTTTCAAATTCATAAATGGACATTTAGTTGCTCTCCCCGTAATTATTAAAAACCTGAAAAATTGACGTCTGATGCTCAAGCGAAGCTTTCAGGCTTGGGGTGATATATTCCAGATAATTTCGAGTCAGGTGGTGGGTATCAGACCACATCAATCTTTCATCAAAATATGCCGGACATAATCCCTCAACACAAATTAATTCGGTAAAGTCTATTGAGATAAACAGAGGTATTTCACCTACATACGCATCTGCAGGATTAACAGATAGCAACACCTCTTCAATGGGTCGAGCACATAGGCTTGCCTCATGACGGTTCTTCCAAACGCAATAGCTTGGATCACTTTCAAACCAAGGGTTATCTCTTATACCCATTACAGGAATACCTAAAGCAGATATTTCCTTCCATTTTTCCACATGTCCAGAAGGAACAAACTCAACAGGATTCCCTACTACTAATCTATTCTCACGGGGACGATTCGACCTCGTCGAGTTTGTTATAACAAGATCAGGGGACAGGTCACTTAAATAATCAACGATATTTTCATTCCATAACTTACAAGTATCATTACCTTCCACAATTTCATAGCCAAGGGAACAAGAATTCTTTATGATACTTACCACTTTAAATCCATATTCATTCCCTAGACTCGAGAAAAAAGGTTCCCACTGACCTATATGCGACCCGCCTACGAGTGCGACTACATTTCCTGAAGAGGTATCTCCAAAATCACAAGATGAAATTTTGGACTCTGTAATGACCGTAGCACAACCATTATCTCTGTCCATGGTCTCGCCTAAGTCATTAGAAATGGCGGTAACATACCAATAGTTCAAATTGGAAGCATCGTCTTGTATAGAAATCTCATCGCCCTCGAATGCAGATCTTTTAAAATCAACTTTTACATCATGCAGATTTTCAATATAGTATTTAGCACCCAACCCAAGCGTAACCGAAGGAATGAAAAATGAAAAACCTGCAATATAGGAGATCCAAACCCTAGACTTGGGTATTTTCCTAAAAGGCTTTTCAATCAACCAGGTCGTAATAATAGCCAGCAAAACTCCTAATACAACAATGGTCATACCTTTTACAACGCCTAAGTTTGTTGTTTCATAATAGTGCTGAAAAAAAACCAATATCGGCCAGTGCCAAAGGTAAATGGTAAAAGACATGGCACCCAACATGACAAGATATCGATTTGACAATAACCTATTCACCAGTGTACGTTTTTCAGATTCGTTTCCTGAAATGATGATAAAAGCAGCTGAAACAACAGGAAATAGCGCGACATATCCAGGGAAATTCCAGTCGCTAGGAAATGCTATACCGATGCTAAAGAGAATAAAAATACCTAGAAAAGAGATGATTGATGCCGTTTTTTTATTCAACTTAACATAAGGGATAAATATAGCAACCAAGGCGCCGGCTAGAAACTCCCAGACTCTTCCCAAAGGATTAAAATAGGCTGTGTTAGGAGTAAAATGCGTAGAGACCAACGAGTAAAAAAAAGAAATAAAAAAAACTATAGAAACTCCCAACATTAAAGGTATCAATGATTTCATTTTGTTTGAAATATACAATAGTGGCCCAATAAGCAAAGGGAGAAAGGCATAGAATTGCACTTGAATTGATAGTGCCCAATACTGTTGAAAAGGGCTTGCTGGGTCTCCAATTTGTAAGTAATCAACCTCTCTTCTTATTAGCAATAAGTTTTCTAAATGCCCTGCGCTAAAAATAAATTCATGTATTGTAGCCACCCAGTAAACAGGTGGTACGAAAAAATAACTGAGAATGAAAGTCGTTAAGAGTACAACATAAGCGGATGGAGCCACCCGTTTAATAATTCCTCCCCAAAAATGAAAGGGCTTTATATTACCATCCCTTGCATACTGACGAAGCAACATTCCGGTCATTAGAAAACCAGATACAACGAAAAATACATCGACACCTCCAGATACCTTCTGAAACCAGATATGGAAAACAAGCACCAGCATCGCGCCGATGGCACGAACTCCTTGAATATCCTTACGATACTTGTTATCGAGAGTATAAACATCAAACGTTTTGTTCACTTCTATCCTCCTTAATAAATAGCAAAAACATTCAATACATCTACCCACAGATACCCTTGAGGGCCTCCAGAGGAGAGTTTAAAGTCTGCGTAAAGGAGTTTCGGCAAAAATAGATAATTTTCTTACTCATCAACGGGTATTTTCTAGAAAAACCAACCTCGAGTTAAATCAATTAGCTCCTAAGTAATCATTCATTAGTATTTTGATAAAACCATCTATGTGTTTCGTATTCGCTTGCTCACCATCTTCAGCATTAACCGTTAATACTGGTACTCCTCTTTTCTCAAATTCCCCGATCATTTTATTTCTTTTTTTTTGAGCTTTTCTACAATATTCAGCAATTTCATATTCATGTTTATTTTTATAATATGGCAACAGGTTACCAGTCTTCCTATAACGCTTAAGAATGCGCTCCGCTATAATTTCTGGCCGAGCGGTCATATGCACAATAACCCTTTTTTCCATCAGCTTACTAAATAAAGTCTTATCTTTTCCCCAATTATCACTAATTTCATATTTGAAGTGGTGAAAAAGGCCTTCGTCTATTAGCAAGACAGTCGGGATTTTTTTATCTTCAACATATTTATCTATTGCTCTTGGAGTAATAGCGCACTGGGAATACTTAAACCTTGATTTTTCATTCTCTAAACTTATTAACTTGTAATCTAAAATTCTTTTATAAGCACTATCGATGTTCGTATTACGTTGTAGTCTGGCAATCCACAATCTTGCACGAATAAAATCTTTAATTAACCTCTTTTCTTCCATATAATCTATCAGAGTACTCTTTCCCCCCCCTGGACACCCTACAACTTCTATAAAAAGTGATTTATTTGCGTTCTCTATCTGATAATCAAAGACACCTTTCACAAAAAAATGTGCCTCATACTCAAAAGTACGCAGTCGACCTAACCAGTTTTTTGCGATGAATTCTAATTGTGTCATGGCTAATCACCTAATAAGGAAGATGTTGCATAGATTTATTATTATTCGCTGAGATATGCTGACGTCAGACAGGGTAGTTAGTGTTAGCGACACAACAGTTCCCGCGAATCATCTGAGAATTGCGCCGTTATTTAGATAGTCAACTTTACTTTATCACTTTAATTTCGAAAAAAATCTCTGCGATAAAAAAGAAGATACGGTTTTTAACCACTTAGCACACGATCCCGTAATCTACAGTAATATGGCTGAGGTATTATTAGAGTCGCCAAGGTCATCCACTGGCGGGGCCGCATACTCAATAGTATTAATGAGCATATATCTTTCTTAACCGACCTTCCAACTATCTTTTTTTCAACCGCCCATGACAATATTTTACGATTAATGGCGGCATTTAGATAATGTTTTTCAAGCCACGTTAGGCCAACTTCACATTCACTCTTTAAGTCTAAGCAAGGATGAATTTGAATCATATTATTTTTGTCGCTTACCACGCCACTATTATGAAGCAACCACATGCTCGTAACGATGGGATCATAGTGAACCATTTTAAGACTGCATATAACTTTTAACCAAAAATAAACATCCCCAGCACGTCGGTATCGATCAACAGGAAAACCACCAAGGGCCATGAATGTATTTTTATGTATGCAAGCGCCGTTCATGTGAATGAAATCAGAACGTGAGAACGCTGCTAAAGCTTCCTGTCGACTCATGACTCCATTTTTTAAAGGTTCACTTCTCGGAATTACTATATTTCCTTCCATCTTCCGAAATGCATTTACAAAAAGATTAACAGATGGGTTTACGGAAATAGCATTAGCAAACCTTGAAAGGTGGTCATACACAAGCAGGTCGTCTGCATCAAAAAAAACCAACCATTCAGCTGTTGCCTGCTGTGCTCCATAATTGCGTGCTGCGTAGCCGCCTGGGCCAGGCTTATCTCGCTGGAACAGTCGCAGCTTACCCTTGCGTTCCTCTTGTAATAAAATCTGGAGAGACCCATCTGTAGAGGCATCATCAACGACAATGATTTCAAAATTCTTAAAGGTCTGATTATAAAGACACGAGAGAGAGTCCAACAAAGTTGAAGCCTTGTTATGAACAGGCACTATGACAGAAAACTTATACATAAACTCACCTCGTCTTAAGCTATTAGCCAACTTTATCCAAAAAACTATAAACTTTCACATTTATAAATTCTCAATGGAAGACATTGACTTTTAACCGGTGAATCAATGTATTCAATTTCAGGTGAAAACAAAAAACCTTCAACCAACCCAGCTGTTACAATACCAGCTTTTTTTAACTGTCTTCTTCGTAATAATTTTAATATCATATATAAATCTAAACACATAATTTTTACTACGACATGAGCTGGACGATATTTTTTTGTGACAAATATTCTATTTCTTATTAAGTGTTTATAATACTTAAGACGCACCTCACTATTTTCAGAAATAATATTTAGCACTCCTTTCTCCTGCCGTAAATGTATCACTTTGCTGGCACCCACAACAAACCCGGGAACATCTTCCGTTATTCTTAATGTATATTCAGTATCCTCGCCCCATATGAACATATCGGAAATAGGCAAACCATACCTGTCAATGGTACCGCGGGGAACAAGAATAGATACAAAAGTTGCTCGATCAACGGAGACAACACCATATTGAGCAAATTTTGGCCAATCTTTATATCCAATATGATTAATTTTTTTGTTGATAGAAGGTGAATTAGTTACATAACCATTTTCTGTAAAAGCAGTAGAGATCAGGTAGGCTCTGTCAATACCATTTTTATCCAAGGTATTATCTGCTTCAATCAATCTTTGCAAGGCAAACGGCTCCGGAATGACATCATCGTCCATCATCCAGATATAATCGGCTCCTTCCTTATATGCGAGACGAAACCCAGCATTGAATCCACCTGCTGCACCTACATTCTGCGACAGCAAATACACTTTTAGATTCGAATAGTCCAATTTACTTAGCATTTCTTGTGTATTATCATCGCTAGCATTATCGACCACAATCACCTGGTCACAAATGCATGTTTGTGAATAAATGGCAGCTAAACATAGCTGTAGCAAATCCTGCCGATTGTAGGTGAGTATCACCGCGATCACCTTGCTCATAGTGTCCCCTGCATAATCATGCCCTTGAAAACTCAATACAGCGTTTAATTATTAGCTAACATATACATGCGATTAATACGGCAGCACCTGACCTTAGTTACCATTTTAATATAATAAACATTTTTGTTTGGTATAAAGAGAAGCCTGGAATTCCGTGCATTCGTAAAATGCAAATGGAGAACATACACACTTTATGTCGCTAATTATTTAGGATTATGCTATTCCAGGTGCGATCCCTAAAGCATATCAAAGATGAGCATCATTATAATTTCCAAAGGCTCACCCTTTTCAAGCGGCGCCGGATGCTTCTTGGAATGTTATTATAAAAAAATTTAACAAAAGCAATTGGAAAATAGTAGAAAGGAGCTTTAAGCTGTCGTAATTTTTTTAGACTAATTTTCAATGAATTAAATGTATAACTCAATCGATTTCCGACTTCAAAGCTCTGTCCTTCATGAAGTCGTTTAACTGTTAGCGGTAAATCCACTTGGTAAAATATAAAACCTTTTCTCAGAGCGCGTACCCACAGGTCTATATCGACCTGTCTAAACAATGCTTCATCGTACCCTCCAACCTCATCAAAAAATCGTCGAGAGAACAATATAGAGCTATGATTTATTGGATTGTTAACATAAAAACTATCACACCCCATTGGTGTGACTGAGAATCCTCTACTAATAACTAACTCCCCTTCCCCTTCTCCATAAACGATCTGGCTAGCTGTTACGACAAGCTCCACATTTGGAAATAGGCTTATAGTAGCGACCTGCTGCGCCAATTTTTCGGGTAGCCATTGGTCGTCTGCGTCGATATTGGCCAGCCACGGATAACGAGTATGGTTGACAGCAAGGTTAAGCGCCCGCGCACGACCAACACCTTGCGTATCCACTAACTGAACCTGGACAGGGGCCATGTGACGTAACTTCTTGAGCACTTCCCAGGTATCATCGTCTGACCCATCGTTGACCACAACAACTTCTTTAGGTAGATAGGTTTGAGAAAAAACGGAAGAAAGACTTGATTCCAGGTATTTGGATCCATTTTTCACAGTCATAATGACAGAAATATCAATCTGATTCATTAGGCCACCTCCATGGCATCAGACAAGCTGATGATGAGAATTTTTTCTATTAATAATAATTAGCATAAATAGACAGTAAAAACTCACTAGCATATTAACTAAAGAACTAACAATTTATTTAGCCAGAAAATAATTTATATCTCTTTTCTATCGGCGAAATTTCATATTGACTACTTTCCATATCAATAATTTTATTTTATTCTTGGCAAAACGAGCCCCAAGCTTATCTTCAGGGTTATATATACGGCTATCACTAAAACAGAAAACAGGCTTACCTGCTTCTCGACAAATTAGTTTTGCTTGATAAGAATTAAACTCGACAAACAAGTCCGCCGTGGATGCAACAAAAGTCTCAACCTTGAATTTCACCTGCGAATCAATAGTCATGACATTATTATTATTTTTCTTCATAACGAGATTACGATACGAAACCCCGTTATCCATCAGTAAAGCTTCTACCTTATGTCGGTTTGACTCACTCTGAGACGTAACGATTGTATCGATATCTCTTGAAGGAAGGTAACGAAAGCGTATAGTACCTGTATCATCACAAAGTTCGTTTTCTGACATCATCCCCTCAAGACAAATACAAGACCTACTCATTACATTATGATGAAATATATTCCATTCAAAAGCTCTTGGATGGGGAAGAAATTCAAGAATAATATCTACATCACTTCTGATTGGCTTGCCTGAGTAAATAGCCAGTGTCGATGCACGTGCTGCTAACCAATCGGGAAGCGCGTTAATTTCGTTTCTTATTGAATTTCCGGTCATTATACTGTCGTCTACAATAAGAACTTTTTGTGCCTCCCAGGGAGAGTTCAAATCTTTTCTCACGCATCGCGTAAGCCCTTTTTTCAATGGATAATTATTAACCCAGGATGAAATATCCGTACAATTTATATTTAGTGCAAGTGCAATCATGTAGGCGGGAACCATACCACTTCTTGGTACCCCTACGACTAAGTCCCAGTCACCAGAAAATTTTTCAAAATTCTTTGTAATATCCCTGCCGAGATCACCATATGACTTGAACTGAATCTGCATTAAGTTTTCTCCGACAACTCGCTCAATATTTTCAGCAACAGCTATCTACCACCCATTTAGCTGATACAGATAGATATATGGTGACCACCAATCGAAATACCTATTGCATCAGAGATGCCGCAGCTATTAAATTAGATAAAATCAGGAAATTAGTATCGAGGCTGTTAGTACTTTTGCAGGGTATAATGTAGATAACACGCAGTACTACGCTACAATTTTATTTAGCAGTAATAGTATCAAATGGTTTTTGCACCCTATTACGAAGCTCTGGTTTTCCTATACCCATTGCTTCAAGCATAACGGCATTGACTTTATGCACATCGTATTTATCTTTAGCAATCTCGTGGGAGCGCTGTCCCATGGTTTTAACTAAAGCTGGTCTGTCAATAAAGTGTTGCATGGCTTTAACAAGCGCATCGACATTTTTTACAGGTATCAAGTAGCCGTTATCGCCATTAGTGACGGTTTCTCGACATCCAGGTGCATCGGTAGTGATGACCGCTCGCCCCATAGACATGGCTTCCAGAATTGAGCGCGGCGTGCCTTCTCGGTAATAACTAGGCAGTACAAAAACGCTACTCTCGGCAAGTGCCGGGCGCACATCATTCAGCCAACCCAAGTGTTCAAGCGATCCCTCCCCCACCCAAGTATCCAGCTCTTGTTGCGAAATCGTATCGGGGTTGCTGTCGATATCACCAGCCAGTTGAAATACTACCTCAGGGCGCTGCTGCTTGATTCGCCTAGCTGCCTCAGCGTACTGGCGGACACCTTTGTCTGCCAACAAGCGAGCAACCAATAAAAAACGTGGCGGCCCATCAGGTAAAGGGGCTGCAGCAAAATGCGCCATATCGACCCCTGACCCATTGAGTACTTGGGAAGGTACGCGATCGCGTAGTATTCCCAAATCACGAAATAAGCTTTCATCATCGGGGTTCTGGAAAAACACCTTATCCACCTTATTCAAAGCTGCCGAATACAGCCTACGCACCAGATGGAAAACCAGAGCGCGCTTACCGCGTGCCTCTCCGGCAAAGGCATATCCCAGGCCAGTGATCAATGCATAACGTTGAGGAACCTTCGCCAGCCAAGCCGCCAACATCCCATACACCACCGGCTTGATGGTATATGCCAGAACGACATCGGGTCGTATATTACGCATCAACAAGTAAAGTGCTTTTAGCGTCAAAAAATCATACCACGGGTTAAGGCCTGTTCGTTGCATGGGGATATCGTGAACAAATACTCCCCAAGCCTCTAACTGGCGGCATGTCCTTGGATCATCATGTAACCCTGGTGATGCCGCATGTACTTCTAATCCTGCACTAATCAGGCTTTGTACGAGCGGCCCTCGAAAATTGACTAAGGAATAGCTAGAGCCCGACACTAGCAAAAAGCGACGTTTTGGTTTATTAAGCTTAGAGTTCATGCTGCCTCCTCAACGAACACCAGATAGTAAAAAAATTACCAGCTAAAAACATATAAATTCTAAAATATAAACGCCTACTTATAATAAAGAACCATGCATAACATAAATGCATCCTTAAAGTAGTGAATATAAACAAAACCATGTGATACATGGAATATTTAATTAGAAGCTAGATATGAAGATTCTAATGGGCTGGGCCTACCTACTGAATAATAAGTAAATCCTTTCGCCCTCATTCGGCGCGGCTCATAAATATTACGCCCATCAAAGATAGTGGGTTCAGTTAATTTCTCTTTAATAAGATCAAAATCAGGTGCACGGAAGTTCTGCCACTCCGTGACGATAATCAAGGCGTCAGTATTCTTTAAAGCTGCTTCTTTGGTTCCACAAAGGATTAAGTGATCATGACTCCCGTAAAGACGCTGAGCTTCTTCCATGGCTTCCGGATCATAAGCCTGCACCTTGGCACCAGCTGCCCAAAGTGCCTCCATTAGTACCCTGCTGGGGGCATCGCGCATATCATCAGTGTTGGGCTTGAATGAAAGCCCCCAAATGGCGAAGGTCTTACCCTTTAATTCAGCATGGAAGTGCTGGCTTATCTTATTGAATAGCGTGTTTTTTTGCTCTTTATTACGCGACTCCACTGCTTTGAGTAATTTGGCGTCAAAATCAATGGTATTCGAGACGTGGATAAGAGCCTGCAGATCTTTAGGAAAGCACGAACCGCCATAGCCCACACCGGGATAAATGAAGTCGTAACCAATGCGTGGATCCGAGCCTATTCCTTTACGCACCGCCTCAATATCGGCACCCAGACGCTCAGCTAGGTTTGCCATTTCGTTCATAAAACTGATTTTGGTAGCCAACATGCAATTAGCTGCATACTTGGTCAGTTCGGCACTTTTTACATCCATCACTATGATCTTGTCGTGATTACGATTGAAGGGGGCGTATAGCTCGCGCATGACTTCAATCGTGGCATCGCACTCTGTGCCGATAATAATACGATCAGGCTTTTGGCAGTCTACGACCGCACTACCTTCTTTTAAAAACTCAGGATTAGACACCACGTCAAACGCGATATCATGGCGTCCGCGCCTTTCCAGCACTTTTTCCACCTCGTCACGCACTTTGTCAGCACTACCTACAGGTACGGTGGATTTGTTAATGATAATTTGGTTCTGCTCCATATGTTCGGCAATGGTGGCAGCCACAGTGAGAACGTACTTGAGATCAGCACTACCGTCTTCGTCCGGTGGAGTTCCCACAGCAATAAACTGTACTTGGCCATGGTTGACTCCCGCGGCCGCATCGGTAGAAAACTCAAGGCGCCCAGCGGCGTAGTTCTCTTTTACTAAAGATTCTAGACCAGGTTCATAAATAGGGATGCTGCCCTGCCTAAGTTGTTCGACCTTATGATCATCTAGATCGATGCAAACAACATGATGGCCAACTTCAGCCAGAATAGTTCCTTGAACCAGGCCTACGTAACCCGTGCCGAAAACTGTAACGTTCATTGGATTTCCTAACTGGAGAGTAAAGTGATGAGAAAAATTAGAGAGAAGTTTTATTTAGGCAAGCTATGAATTTCACTTATGGTGCTGCTCGCCTTATTTGGCGAATAGTAACTTCGATACCATTCGACAAACTTGGCAACGCCATGAAAAACTGATGTGGCGGGCCTATAACCAACCTTTTTTTCTAATTCACCTGAATCCGCATAAGTGTCTGGAACATCGCCAGGCTGCAAAGGCAGTAGATCCTTGATGGCCTTTCTACCTAATGCTTTTTCAATGGCTTCGATATAGATGTTGACCGTCACAGGATCATTATTGCCAATGTTGAAGATACGAAATGGCGCATTGCTGGTAGCAGGGTCAGGGTTATCGCTATTCCACTCAAAAGCAGGAGTGGCTATATCATCACTGGCGCGAATAACGCCCTCAACAATATCATCCACATAGGTGAAGTCGCGGGTATGGCAGCCATAATTGAAAACCTGGATGGGCTCATTGGCCAAAATATTTTTGGTGAATTTAAAAAGCGCCATATCTGGGCGCCCCCAGGGGCCATAGACGGTGAAAAACCTTAGCCCGGTGGTCGGTAATCCAAACAAATGACTATAACTGTGGGCCATCATTTCATTGGCTTTTTTGGTGGCAGCATAAAATTGCAGTGGATGGTTGGCTCCTTCATGCTCGGAAAACGGCATTAAAGTATTAGCGCCATAAACACTACTGGTACTGGCGTACGTCAGGTGCGCAATGCTGGAGTAACGACACGCCTCCAAAACATTAGTAAACCCAATCAAGTTACTTTCCACATAACTAAGTGGGTTTTCCAGCGAATAACGAACCCCTGCTTGGGCAGCTAGATGAATAACTCGGTCAAAGTGGTGTTCATTAAAACACTCGGCCACCGCCTGTTGATCAGCTAGATTAGCGCGAATAGAAAGGTAGTCGTTTCTTGTCTCTTTCGCCGTCTGCTCAAGAATTTTTAGGCGCGCCTCCTTAATGGCAGGGTCATAATAGTCATTGACGCTATCAAAGCCGACGACACTATCACCGCGCTCCAGTAGCCGCTTGGCAGTGTGAAAGCCGATGAATCCGGCATGTCCGGTAACAAGAATCTTCATTTAATAACTCCATGACGTGGGAGGAATAGAGGGCATTGGCAGGAGTAGGGCAAATAACAGCGCTAATCTCAGCTGCGTACAAAGCGCTGAATATGGCGCCAGCTCACTCGCCTCAAGCCATCCAACGTCAAGGGCACCAGAGCCACTGAACGCACCATGGCAAGTAATGGACGCGGAAGCTCACTCAGACATAAGGTTCGCGGCAGGCCGGTATAGGGAAACCAACATTGTCGATAGGAGCTCTGCCGGGCTGAAGGAGGTAAATCGCCGGTAAAAATCGAAGGTACGGCGTACCAGGCATAGTTGCCTTTCAGCGTCTTTATTTCGTCAGAACCGGGCTGTAGAAACTCGAAATCGATAATCTTTAGCCCTTGGCAAGGGTCATAGATAAGGTCATGCGGATTAAGATCGATGCATTCATAGCCAAGACTGCGATAGTGCAAAATAACGGCTCTCACGCGCTCGATGGCCCAGATAGGCAGCAAACCATGATTTGAAAAAGGCGCACGAGGCGATAAAATGCGTTCCATGCAATTGGCATAGCGCTCAAACACTAGATAATGAGTACCGACTTCTAGCAGACGGGATACTTCTGGCAGAGAGGCACCGAGTTCACGCGCCTTTACTTCACGCTCTAGGTAGCGCTCACGCCCAGGCCGAAATGTCTTGCAAATCGCCTCAGTGCCATGAAAATCCACCAGCTCTACTTTGGCTCGGCAAACCTCTTTACTTAGGTCAGCTAATACCGGGTAAGGTGTGCGAAATGCTGCATCGTTGCTTAGGGCTGTTTCACGTATCTTACCGATCTGCTCGGGCACCAAGGTTTTGAGATACTTAAACGCCTGATCCGCATCGCGGGAGCAATGTATCGGACTCTGTTGTTCTGCTTTGCTCTCCTCTGGAGAGAGCGTGGCACTGAAGGTTGCCCTGATGGTAGGTAGTCTTAAATTGGGAGAGTCACTCGACATCCGCTTCACCGGTACTGGATGGACATCCTGTACCACAAGCAGAAAAACTGGCGGCGACCCACTGCTGGCAAAATTTCCTTGCTCTTGTCCATCATCAAGCACCCACTGAGCGAGCGCCTGTTGCTGCCCACTTTCGATTGGCACGCTACACAACACATTAAATCCATAGTGATCAAGCAACTTAAGAAGGGTGTCCAGATACGCCAACTCACACTCTCTAATCAGAAAAACAGTAATCCCGGATAGCCACTCTTGTTGCTCGTCATTAGATTGTTTATTCATCATGACTTGCCTCCTTGTGCTAAAGAGAGCACTTATTTTTAAATAAGCATTGATGACATGCTCAATAATGCTTTTCGCATCACTCAAGCATGAAAAGTGGTGATCAGAGCGAGGGGGAAACGGCTCAGTCGCTATGGCGTAGGCGCCGGAAGTAAACGGGTTGCAGCAAAGTTGGTAAGATTCCGTCGTCTTGTGATAGCCAGCGATTCAATAAGATTCTCAACCTTCTTTGGGTACGGAGCGTAATACAGGGCCTAGTCTGGCGACCGACCTTAAGGCTGTGTTCGTTGCATCAACATGTTGGCGTTGCGTATCTGAGGTCATGGTCTGACGCGCTTTCCATACCAAGTCGGCTATTTCGTCCAAAGGGTTGTAGTCCAGTGGAGCCGACTGCAACAACTGGCGGATACTCAGGTGATCAGTAGCGATAAATGCCTGCTCCAGCTGCTTTAAAAAGGCTTCGAGCCTCGGCCATTCCCAGAAGCGCTCTTTTGAAGTCATGATACGATCATGGCGCGTCTTGCTGACGTCATGACCTATCAACAATTCCTCGTAAAGCTTTTCACCAGGCCGCAAGCCGGAATAGATGATTTCGATATCCCCTTCAGGATGCGCAGCGTCTCTTACCTCCAATCCCGAAAGGCGAATCATATTCATGGCCAGATCATGAATGCGTACCGGCTCGCCCATATCGAGCACGAAAACCTCCCCACCTTCCCCCATGGCGCCAGCCTGGATAACCAGCTGAGCAGCTTCGGGAATTGTCATGAAATAGCGGGTGATATCCGGGTGAGTCACCTTCACGGGGCCGCCCTGCTCAATCTGCTGACGAAACACTGGGACAACGGAGCCACTTGAACCCAGAACATTGCCAAAGCGCACCATGCAGAATCGAGTGTTGGACTGAGAATGTGCGAAGGCCTGACAGATAAGCTCAGTCAAACGCTTGGATGCACCCATGGCATTGGAGGGGCGAACCGCTTTATCGGTGGATACCACCACAAAGGTTTCAACATTGGCCGACATTGCCGCCTTGGCCAGATTCAATGTGCCAAAGACGTTATTACTCACTCCTTGCACGAGATTAAATTCCACCATCGGCACATGCTTGTAAGCAGCAGCGTGGTAGACAGTATGCACCTCGAAACATTCGAACACTGCCTTAAGACTGCCCGAATGCTGCACTGAGATAAGCAATGGTTTTAGCTCGCACCGTGACGCGGTGCTTTCGATATGTTGCTTCAACTCTTGCTCAATGGCGTATAGCGCAAATTCGCAGTTATCGATCAAAAGCAGGCGGACAGGATTCTGATCAAGAATCTGACGACACAGTTCACTGCCTATCGAGCCTCCTGCCCCCGTCACCATGACCGATTTATCGCGGATATTGGCCTCCATCAGTTCGGGGAAGGCAGGCACAGACTCCCTACCCAATAAGTCCTCCAGCGCCACATCGCGAAGTTCACTGATTTTGGCTCTACCGGCAATTACATCGGCGCTACCAGGAATTGTCTTAAGAGGCACGGAAAGGCCCGAAAGCCAGTGCAGTATCTCGCGGCGACGCCAACGTGGGGCGCTGGGGATAGCTAACAAGACCATTGTGGCGCGGTGTTCTTGAACCAGAGCAGCTAATGCTACCGGCTGATGTACCCGCAGCCCTTCTACCATGGCGCCTTCCAATCCCCGCCAGTCATCAACGAAGGCCACCGGCTGGTATTCCTCTCCATTGCGCAGAGCAGCCACCAGCTCGCAACCCGCGGCCCCTGCCCCATAAATCACCACTGGCTTGCGCTGTCGAAGCTGACTGTGGCGATACAACTCTCGCAATAGAAAACGCAGGCTACCGATACCCAACAATAAGAGCAGCGCATAAATGATGATAATAGATAGTCCAATGGGCGAGTTAACCATGTAACTGGCCGGCGCTACTAACAAAGTCGATGCCAGCACAACAACAGCGATAGTGGATACAGTGGCATGGCTCATGTAGCGAATGACGGCGCGATAAAGCCCTAACCAGCGGAAAAGCAAAAGGCTTATCGGAACTAACACGCTGATGGTCATCCACAAGGAAATGCTGCTGAGTGGTTGTAGGCTTTCCAGGTGAATCATTGTGGCAAGTTGCAGGCTACCCACCACAATCAAACCATCAAATACAACAAGTACCCGGCGCTTTATGGAGCGCGGCGCCATTGATAACGACTTTATTAAACTAGCCATAGTTATCTCTATCCGTCCTTGCGGGTTGCCAAGTTACAGCGCTGGCAGCCGCATTATTGAAGTGGGCGATCAAAAACGAGATTTTGACGGGAAGCCGCTATCGAGCCTTCTCGATAGAGATGCCAACAGATCACTAGTAGTACCCAGAATAACGTCGCGCGCAGCCCGTTATGAGTAGTGGAATAAATCAATGGCCCTGCTACTCCAGCCCAGATGTAAAGGGGAGCTCGGCGCAATACGGTGGCTATTATCGATAGGAAAAGCACTAGGCCTGGCAAGCCATAAGCAAACAACATGTTAATAAAGGAGGAGTGGATTTCGGCCCCATCATATGGTGCAAAACGCTGCCGTTCGGCTTCTCCTGCCCCCAATATTGCGTAGGCGGGAAAGTTAGTCAGTCGGTCAAACTTGCGTTCTTCATACACACTATCAATTTTGCTTGGTGCTCGATCCATACGCGCTTCCAGGTTGCGCAACACCTGCCCCTCAGTACTAATATTGGCGAGCACAACACCTCCCAATAATAGTGGCACCAGCAGCAACAGGCGCGCAAAGTACTTGACCTGCTTAGCATTTGCTATGGCCCAGCCGATCCCCACCATAGCCCCACCTCCCATAGCGGCCAACGACGACGCCGATAAGATCCCCAACACGCCGCTAGCTAGCCCGGCCAATGCCAAAGGCCTCATTTTAGGGTGAAAATCATCGAGCATTAACAACACCACTACGCCACATAGCGAAAAGTAGGCCAGCTGATTGGGATTATTAAAGCTGCCAGTGGTGCGGTTGATCCCCAAGGCTAATTGCACTAACACATGGCCACCGGCGATCACTAGCGCAATAGAGATGCTATTTCGAATAAGCCCTATGGCACGTTCACCGTAAACGCTTAGGAAACGCAGCAGCCCCATACCGATTAAAAAATTGAACAGGAAAAACTGGGCTGGTCTAAAAAATTCAGTGGTTTCCATCACTAACGTCCAGCTAAGGCATACCATTACTACCCACAACACCATTAATCCCCAGCACATAGCGAAGGGTGAAACTTTCAGGTGTTTGTCTCCTAATGACATCAAAAGCATCACGCCGGCAAAACCGATCAGCACAAAATCAGCCAGCTGTGGCCCACCGCTGGGAAACAAATAAAGGCTGCTTAGCGAAAGCCCCACAAACAGCAATAGCGCACCGATCAGATTCATGGCGATACCTTTTTTCTACTGTGGCTAGAGGTTAGCCATCATCTGGAAGGTATGATTGCGACTGGCCAGGTCATCATAAGTACCTGCATCACTTACTTGCCCGTCCTCAAGCATATAAATTATGTCGCACTCTTTGACCGTGGCCAGGCGGTGGGCAATAAGCACCACCGTCATTTGGCCTGCGAAGCGCTGGATATCTTCCATCACACGACGTTCGGTGATCCCATCCAGAGCACTGGTGGCTTCATCAAAAACTAATACACTGGCTTGCTGATAAAGAGCACGGGCGATACCCAAACGCTGACGCTGTCCCCCTGATATCTGCACTCCGCGCTCCCCGATTCTAGTTTCGAGCCCTTCGGGAAATCGCATGATCAGTTCATCGAGTTGCGCCATGTGTAGGGCTTCTTTGACTCTCTCAACATCAATATTTTCGCGTTCAATGGCAAAGGCGACGTTTTCGAGAATCGTGGCATCGGACAGAAATATCTGTTGCGGCACAAACCCCACACTGGCATGCCAATTCCGCAAGTTCTCCTGCGTTAAAGCCACACCATCAATGAGTATTTGCCCTTGCTGAGGCTCGATCAGACCCAGCAATAGATCCACAGCAGTACTTTTACCACTGCCAGAAGCACCGACTAAGCCGACCATCTTGTTGACCGGAATTGTCAGAGTCAGGCCATTCAGCGCCCGTGCTCGCGCTCCTGGGTAGTCGAAGGCGACCTCATGAATTTTGATTTCTCGCTGAGGAACCCACGGCATTGACTGAGCAGCAGGCTTAGATTCACTGCCTGTTTTCAGTTTTATGGTTTCCTCACTGCTGGCGATCAAATCTTCACGGATTGCATCATAAGCCGCCAGGTTGCCGCGTATTTTAGTAATGGAGGTATAGATTTTCTGAAAGCCAGGCAGCATCTTGAAACCGGCTAGGGCATAAATTGAAAGCGCCGGCAAAATGGCGCCCAGATTGCCTTGGTAGAGGTTAAGCAGGTAAAGAACCAGCAGGATTACCGAACCAAAGGCCACCAGCTCGATAGCATAACGGGGTGCCTCACTCAGTCCTTGTGTTACACCTTGGCCTCGCGCTATGCGGTTGCTGGCCTTTTCAAACCGCGTGGTAAAACTCGCCTGACGATGCAATAAAAGAAGATCTTTGATGCCTCCAAACCCTTCAGTCATCAGCTTGAAGCGTTTCGATTGAGCCTCAGATATACGCCTTCCATTAATGCTGAGAAAGCGCCGCACCGTCTGATAAAGCAGTAGATAAGTGGCGAGGAATATCACTAAGCCGGATATTGCTACAACAGGGTTATAGATAAAGATAGCCAAGCTCATCAAGGTCACCATGACCGCCTTGGCGTTGAGCTCCATCGCTGGATTGATCACCTTTGTCGTAACGCGCTGGACTTCAACGGAGACCTTGCTGATCAGGACACTGGTATTCTGGTTCGAATGAAATAACCAAGGTTGGTACAGATAATAACGATAGAGGCGGCTAGAGAGTTCCGCTCCCACTTGCTCACTGTAGAGCGACAGCCGCCAGGTGGTATACATGGAAATTAGCGCTGCCATTAACAACACTCCAAGTACCATACCGCCCAATAGACTCAAGAAGGACTTGTGGCTTTGCATTCCGCTATAAGTATAAGCCCAGGCTAACCAACCATTGCCCTGGAGTTTGCTCATATCGCCGACCACCGCCATAAAAGGCCCAATGGCGATGACACTGGCAATTTGAGCTAGCGCCATCACAATGATCAGTGCCTGAAGCCCTAACAATCGGCGGCGCTGTTGTTGCGTTAGTAAAGAATAAAATTCGCGCAATTGATTAAGCATATTGGCTCACCGGTAAGCATAGAGGTAGCTGCCATAGTATCCGTGACGGCTGCTGGTCGGCTTCTTAACACCATTTAGAATTCCACCTTTGAGCCTCACACCAGCACTCTCAAGACGACGCTTAGCGGCTTTGATTTCGCCAGGAGGGTTCGTGTCGAACCGCACCACCATTAGACTGGTACCAACCAACTTGCCGACTACCGAGGCATCGGTTACCGCCAGAATCGGGGGCGTATCCACGATTACCAGGTCATAGTGCTGGCTTATCGTGTCTAGAAAGTCGTGAAAACTCTGCTGCATCAAAAGCTCTGATGGATTAGGCGGTACGCTTCCTCTTGCCACATAATCAAGTCCATCAAGCTCACTATGGCGAATGGCCTCCTCCACACTGATACGCCGTGCCAACAACTCTGAAAGTCCCTTTATTCCCTTACCGTGAAAGGCATGGTGCAAATGGCCGCGGCGCATATCAGCATCGATTAACAACACTTTTTGGCCAGCCTGGGCACATACCGCCGCTAAGTTCGCGGCTATGAAGCTCTTACCTACCCCCGGACTAGCACCAGTAATCATCAACCGATTGTTATCGGATTCGAGCATGGCGAAGTAGAGGCTGGTACGAAGCCCACGCAATGCCTCAACGGCAATTTCAGCGGGTTTCTTGACGGCCAGCAAGCCACGAAAAACTTCTTGGGCTTTCTTGGCACGACGCGGACGAATACGCTCGGTAAGCCCTGCCTGTTCACCGGAATTCGGTAAGGTGGCATAGACAGGCAGACCCAATTCTTCAAGCTGCTCGGGGGTTTTGATAGACCGACTAAGCAACATACGAACGATCACTAATAACATTGCCAACAAGGCGCCAAACAGGCCGCTAACAGCGGTTATTAAAGGGATACGTGGAGCAATGGTACCGGGGGACAGCATGGCCGCATCCAAGATACGCACATTGCCTACTGTGCCAGCCTTCACCAAACGCATCTCTTGAAGCTGGTTGAGTAGCTGGACATACACTTGCTGATTGACCTGAGTATCCCGAGTAAGACGCAGCACTTCCTGTTGGGTTTCGGGTAATTCACTCACCAGAGCGTTAAGTCGGTCACGCTCGGCTTCTAGCTGGCCGCGTTGTCTCAGTAACGTTTGGTAGTTAGGGTGTGAAGGACGGTACCTCTCAGCCAGATCCGCTTCCCGCATAGCCAACTCACCAAGCTGGTTTTCCACATCGACTACCCGAGTAAGCAGGTTCTGTGTCTCGAACGTCAGGTCGACAGAGTCACGCTGAGCTCGGTAATCGTTGAGCATGCCTTCGGCATCTGACAATTGGTTGCTAACCTGAGGAATTTGCTCGTTGAGAAAGGCGATCTGTTTTTCTGCTTCTTCTGAATGACGCTGCACGTTTTGAGTCAAAAAAACGCTGGTCAGCGTATCTAGTGTTGGCTGAATCTGGTTTTGATCCGCCCCGTTCAACGTCAGTTCATAGACGCCCGACTCTAACCCACGCGGAATGATTTCAAAGCGATTCTTCAGCTCACTTATTGCACTAAGAGCAGACGTTCTTACTAATGTGAATTCTGCGCCGGGGTGGGCCTCTGCCTGGCTGACAAAAAGACGATACCCCAATTCATCATTCTGTACCGTTTCCCCAACGCTACCAGTAAGCAGCGTTTCTTCTTCCAGCAGCAGCTCGAATTCACCGCCGTCGAGAAGCCGCAACACATGCTCCCCCCCCACGTTCTCCTCGGGAACATCGAAACGAGCGACTCGCAGTGATTCCCCAGCCCACACATAGGGGTTACTCCAAGCATCATCCACAGAGTCTGCTAACCACTGGCGAATGAATTCAGGCGTGAGGCTCTCGAACCACTGCTGATTAACTCCATGATGAACCAGAAAGTCCCCCACCACCGGCAACCTACGCGGCTCAACCTGAATGGCAAGGTCAAGACGGTCAGCGGTTTCACCCAACACCATACGTGACTGCAGAATTTCGAGCTCAGCAGAGGTAGGGTTGCCTTGTTGCGGCTCTCCCAATGACTCCATAAACGCCAAGTTCGATCCTCGGGTCTCTATCTGAACTAAGGCATCGGCCTGATAAATTCTCGGCTGAGAGCTGGCATTAAAGTAGCCCGCCAGCAGAAAAAATCCCGTCACCGACACAATAAACCAGCGATGATCGGACAGCGTGTCTACCAACTTACGCAGATTAAGCTCATCGCTCTCTCGAGGTGCTGGCGACGGCGCTGGTGAAGGGAAATTAGTCATGGAGATGCCTCATCACTCAGAAAATATATTAAAGCTCACCGGCATCAATAGCAGACGTTGCAAAGTCGCCTGGCAAACTAACTGATGGCAACAGCAGGGAGATCACAGAGTTCCAGCGAGCCAGCGGTGCTGACGTCACGTACACCACATCCTGCGGCTCAAGAGGAAAGCGTGTTCCTAGCAATAAGCGAGTGGCATCCTGAATATCCAACTGATAGACGGTGGCAATTTTCTCGCTACCCGGCGGGTTTCCCCTTACTACGAAAATACCCGACGGCTGGGCGCGATTTTCATTCACACCACCTGCCCTTCCCAATGCATCCGTCAACGTGATGCGTTCATTGCCCAGGGCAATGGCACCTGGACGGCTAACCTGTCCCAGAACGACCACGTTTTGATTTTCCATGGTGGGCACGTGAAGTAGATCGCCATCACGCAGTAACCGGTTTTGTGTCATATCCCCTTGACGCATCATGGCGTAAAGCGATATCACCTCTTCACCACCATTGCGGCTTAGGGTGACATTACGCCAATCCGCATTATCACGTGCCCCGCCTACTTCACTAATGGCATCAAGTACCGTCATCGGCACAATACTCAGAGGCAGAGTGCCGGGGTTTTCCACTGCACCACTGATGTACACTTTTTGGGAGTTAAACGCCGCAATGCCTACCTCTACCTGCGGCTCATTGATTACTGCGGACAATCGCCGTGCGATTAACTCGCGCACCTCGTCAAGCGTCATGCCCTCGACTCTCACACGCCCTACGTAGGGATAGAACATCGTGCCATTGGGCCGTATACGGTTCCCGGTTTCCGCAGCGGAGCGCTCGGCACCGGCAGGAATCGTTAATTCTGGATGGTCATAGACGATCACGCTTAAAATGTCCCCAGGCCCTACCCGATATTCGTAGTCTTGCACTTCTTGATTCAATGCTTGAGACGTGGCTTGCGTGGTAGGCTCTTCTGGGACATACAACCTATCTACAAACTCTGGTGTAATGGGTTGTACGTCCACTCGGCCATCAAGCGATTGGTCGAGCTCGCTTTCATCAATATGCCCGCCTGGGGCCATGGCACAGCCACTTAATATCCCCAGCAGCATGATGAACATTAGATAGCGAACCAGCCGCAATGGGTTTTTTCTGGTTTCTACACCTTCTATTTCTTTGAAATTATTCATTTTTTGTTCCCTTTGCTTTGTGTCTTACCACGCTACCGCCCGGGGATTTTAAATGGCATTTCCCAGAGCCTATTTGGAAACTCGCCTTGGCAGTGCAACCTTCGAGCCGCCATAAGACATGAATGCCATTACGGCAGACAAATATAATGTTACATAAAAAAACAAAAAACATACTTTGATTTACTTCATTGCTGAGGATGAGATAGCTAACGCTATTTAGGCGTTTAGAAATGAGGTTTGGCGTCATGGGTGAGAGGAGAGGAGATCATGCCTAGCGGTATTAAACATTTAATGATAATAAAAAATTTATATTTAAAATTAATAAGTTGTAAAAAGTTACAAAAGAAGAAATTTCAAGTTACAATCGCGGAACAATTGTAATATCGCCTTAATTGAGGGGTTTCTTAGTGACAGTGGTCACATAGAAAAAAGCCACCCTTGGAGGGGCGGCCATAAGTTGGTCTTTGAATCCGCTCACGCCTTTTTGGGTTTCCACCGCTCCCTCAGTGCCGTCTTGAGGGGGCTTGGAAAGCTAGATAAAATCTTTCTTTTGCTGGCGCTGAGAAGGCGTTTCGTATAGCTATGCGATCCCTTTTTGGCGGAGATTTTATCAGACGCTGTATAGACTCTATTATCTTCACAGCAATAAACGGCTTTCCCCGATATTTTTGCAATACTTGCAGCCTGCCTGGTAGCACTCTCAATGAAGAAAGTGTAATCCGAGTTCTTATAGAACAGGCCCTTGTGCGTAGAGTGAATCCCCTGGCGTTGGCGCTCCTCTTTCGAAGGCAGATCCAGCATGACCAAGCGCTCATAGTCAATTCCCTGTTGCTTCAGCCACTGCTCTGTCTGGCTACGGTACTTCTCAAGACGGTTGGTTACCAAGCAGCCGATTCGGCCAGCAGGTAGGAAAAGAAGCTCCGCGTTATTCAAAAACGCAATGTACTGCTCTCCATCATCGTTCTGAAGGTCGGTAGGATCGACGCACAGTACACCATCGATATCGACACATGACTGGGAAAGTATGGCAGGAGTGAAAAGGTTCCACTGGAAAGCACAAGGCGATTCTAGCGTGTAAAAATGAAAATCAACATGTTGCTTACCGTCGGGATCAGCATAGATCGCCAAGGTATCTATTATACAAGGACAGTTTTCGGGGATAGCACTCCGTGCTTCCTGCACAGTCTTCCCTGTAATGACGCTATCATCGACGAAAAGAACTTTTTTCGCGTCCCAGGCGGCTCCCGGCGGCTTTTCTTCCTTTCTACGCAAGCGAGTTTTCAGCGGTTGGTTGTCAATAAAGTCTGGGAGCCCAATCATATCGAGATGCAAACCCAACGCAACCATGCTGGCAGGGATGATGCCGCTACGGGGAATACCGACCACCAGGTCGTAATCCTTCCCGTGAACTTTGAACAAGGACGCAGCGATGTCCTCACTTAAATCACCATAGGATTTGTAATTCATTGTCTATCCCTCCTTATTTATCAGGCTTGACCGCCAAATTAATGGATGGTTAGGTAGAATCGCCTTTCTTGTAAAACCCAGCGGTGATGGCCCTAAACACAAAGACATACTCTCGGTACGTCACGCCTCTACCCAAGATGGAGCATCACGCCAGAGAGTTAAAAAGGCTTTTCCGATAGTTTCTGCAATGAACAAAATCGCTTAGTTACGACTTATAGTGGAACGGTAACTTTATCGAATGACAAAATCGTGTCACTTAAATGATAGGTTATATGATATCTCCAGAAAAAATTATTAAAACTACAATAAAAAAATACAAGCATTTGTTTCTGTTAAATTTATTCACCTTCATAGTCTAAAGACAGAAACCTCAATCTTCTACTTTATTGGCATTTAAATCAGGCATTTTTAACAATTTTACTCCTTCAAAATAAATGAGAAAAACAATACATAAATCCCATCATAAATACAAAGATCAACATATTAAAAACAAGAAATACATAATTAAAAAATAGCAAAAAAAACAGCAAAAAAATCATTACTTAATGATTAGTCAACTAAAAATTTTAAAACGAAAAATGGATCTAATACTGACATGCACATTGGCCATACCGCAGACAGATCAAGCAGTAAAAAAGAAAAAGAAGCGATGGCGATGCCTCTAGAGCCTCTCTGCCCACGTAAAGGCAGCGTCCTTTAGCAACATATGGATATGCTCGAAAACTTCCCTGGATTTTCGGTAAGGATCGGGGATATTGCGCCCTTTGCCACTATCTAGCCAACGACCTAGCAATAGCGTCTTACCTAAGGCTTGGGGTACGTGTTGTCCTACGGCACGGCGCTGGCCCTCAGACATCACCAGAATGAGATCGGCTTCCTGTATCATTATCACCGTTAATTGCCGTGCCTGGTGGCTGGTCACATCCAAACCATCGGCCTCGGCCAATTGACGTGCAAACGGGGATACAGGCTCGCCTTCCAAGGCGCCCAAGCCTGCAGAACTGATATGACGCTCGGGTAGCCGCTGTTTAAGAAATGCCTCAGCGACAGGACTACGACAAATATTACCTGTACACACCACTAAAATACGCTCGAACATGTCTTACTTATCTCCTGGGTGAGCAGAGGTAGACGTTTTCAAATGACACCTTCAATGCTCCCACTGAATAGCAAGCAACCCAAGGGTTTCGTAGATTGCCCTCTCAGTCTTGCGTAGCTCACGGGCAGAGGGCAGCCAATAAGCTAGCGCTAATCCCTCCGTTCGATCGGCCAAATAATGGGTAGGTGCAGCAACTGGAGCTAGGCCTGCCGCCTCGAAATGACGCATAGCGCGCGGCATATGCGACGCTGATGTCACAATCAATACTTGCGCACCTTCACCGAGCAGCGCCCGAACTGACTTGGCCTCTTCAGCAGTATCGTTGGGCGACACCAGCGTCACGATACTCTCTGGCGGAACCCCCAATGCTTCGGCAGCTTCGGCGTAACCATGAGCCATGGTCATTTTTGGATCTTGCCCTCCCCCTGACACTACCAGTAGCAAGTCTGGACGCTCATGCCATAGCCGCAGGCCTTCCATCAGACGCAAACCCGAACTTTCGCTGAGCCTGCCGGTTATCGACCAAGGGCGATCCGGCTGCCAACCACCCCCGAGGACTACCACTGCTTCGATGTTCTGCTCTTCAGGCCATTTCTCCCAAGCGACATATTGAGACTCCAACGGCCCTAGCAAATTATCTGCCACTGGTGCCCAGGCCGCCAGCAATAGCAAGAGCATTGCTAACGTCATTATGCTGTGACCCAGGCGGTACCACCCAAGCTTACGAATCAACCATCCGATAGTAAAAGTGAGGGCCATCAGAGACATTGGCATCAGCAATATCGCCGTCAGGCTTTTCATTAGTGTATACATGGCAACCATCTTGCAGAACTTGCTCGGAAACGAGAACCCAAAGGAAAATCAGCCAGCTAGCATACACCGCTACCCCTGCTGGATAAGCAAAAAAAGAATAGCTTAAGCCAAAGCCCATAAAAGTGATTGGCAGCAATATACCAGCCACGGCATAGGAGCGCTGAGTGGCGCTTTCAGCGCGTAAACCTGGGAAAAAAAGCCACAGGGGAATGAGATAGAGGCTCACTACTATAACAAGACCTGGCAGCCCTTTTCGTACCCAGGCATCCAGAAGGTCGTTATGCGCATGCCAGTAATTGCCTAACTCGGGGCTTAGCACGCCTTGAGTCTCTAGTCTTTGCATGGCGGGTAGATAGCCCTGATGCCCGTAGCCCACGAGGGGACGTTCATAAATCAGCCAGAATGCGCCGCGATACATTTCCAAGCGAGCCCCTACGGAGCCATAGTCAGCGCCTTCCATGTAGCGATGCACCTCGGCCACCGCCTTATCCACCCTTTTTTCTACGCCGCTATGGGGCGTCGTATACACCCCTATCATCACAGCTATTGCAGCAGTCAGTGCCAACCATCGCCACAGCGCTCGCCAGCGACGCGCATAACCGTAATAAAATACCCATATCACTAGCGGCAGTGCCAACCACCCGCCCCGGGTGCCAGAAAGAGCCGAGGCTAGTCCGCCCCCCATTGCGCCGCTCAGCAAAAGCGCTACCCAAAAAAAACGTGTTGATCGCTGTTGCCAGGCCCACCCCAATCCGGCCAAACATAACAGCGCCATCAATAGCGCAAGATTGCCGAAAAAGATTGAATGTAACGGTGGGTGGCCTGTAGCACGGGTTAAACCGACTATCCATTTTTGCCACGCCGCCCAACCCCCTGCACCCAATCCACTTAGCGCTAAACCCACCCACCATGCTGAAGGACGTGGTGGAACGGCGCGCACTAACATAAACGCCAATGCCGCGAGCCAAGCTGCACCAGCTAATGGCAAGGCCCGCTCCAAGCTAGAATGCCAAGCGCCAGCCACTACTTCGACAATACCGACTCCTAGTAGCAACGCCAAAAGAAGGCCATCACCACGCCCCATTGGTTTTCTAAAAAAGCTACGCCTTTGTCGCTCATGCCTAGCAAGAAACGACCATATAATAGTGATCGCCAATCCTAGCCAATAGCCCAAGGGGGCCAATAGCGGTAACACGGTGATTGCTAAAGCCTGCATGCAGTATTTACCTTGTAGGCCACAGGAGTGCGCATGCTTTATTGTCTCACCCGGTCTCCGCTTCCTCTACCCATCACAGTGAGGAACAGGTAGCGAAAATACGTCGGCATCGCCATTGTCGCCAACATTTTTTGATCCGTTTCTGCCAGTAATTGAGGCGTAGACATATCAATATCGTTAAGTTGCGCCAGCCCGGTAATTCCTGGGCGAGCATTGTATACACCACGCTCAGTACGCTCTTTGATCAACTCATCTTGCGTATATAAGCAAGGACGAGGCCCCACAAGGCTCATATCCCCTTTCAATACATTCCATAGCTGCGGTAACTCATCCAATTTGGTACGCCGTAAGAAATGACCGAATTTGGTAATTGAAGAAGAATCCGCAAGATGCGAAGCAACCCAAGCGGTATCAGGCTTCATAGTACGAAATTTAATCAATACAAACGGCTGGCCACGGTATCCCACACGCTTTTGCAAAAATAAAGGAGACCCCGTGTCCCAGTAACCGATTAAGGCTAATATAAGCAATAATGGCAGACCAATGAGTAGGCCCGTGGCAGCAAACAGGATATCAAAAAATCGTAATATTTTAGTCATGATGTCAATACCCGCATGGTTAAGTCACTATTATTACCATATAAAAATTAGATCTTGGCAACTTCCACTTCAACAAGAATACGCTTTATCACCCAAACAAAGGCAACCAAAGAGTAACGATCTCGAAGAGAAGTATATAAACAAGCTGTTCATATAGCTATAACTGTTAATCTAACAATTTAGGAATATTTTCTCATTCTATTTCACTAGACCAACTAATTAGCAATTAAGTAAAAAAAGGCTAAAACAAGTCCCGTTAGCGCATATTATTTAATGAGAAATATAACGAATGCAGTTTTGTTAACAGAGGTCAGCCGTAATTTTCATGACATCACAACGATTAACTCAGCAGAAAAAGCCAGTCCAGATAATGATCTAAAACTGAGCGACATTTCTCTGACACGCAATGTCTCTGAGGTGCTGATTAAAAGCCAGTGACAATGCCTCGAAAGGTAATTTTTTCAGTAGGTCTGAGGGTTACTCTAGGTTTAGGGGGCACTACAGGTTTAGGAGGGGAGTACAAGCTAAAGCGGGCAGGATATCAGAAATGGAGGCGGCCCCAAAAGCCACATCCCGGCACACGCAGCCACCACTACCGTTGCTCCCTTCCGGGCCTGGCGGGGTTCGCAGTTTAGCGTTGCGGGAGGACCTAAGGGACCACCATAACGGCACACTCTGTTATAGAGTAAGTGTGCTGAGGCTGATGTGGTGGCTACGCCCTGATTTGAACAGGGGACCCCATCATTATGAGTGATGTGCTCTAACCAGCTGAGCTACGTAGCCTTTCCCTCATCAACGGGTGCAGATTATGCCTACCTTAATGACGAAAGGCAAGCCGGATTCCGGCTTGCCCTGCTAGTCAACAAAGCGTATCGAAATCGACTTACTGAATAGCGGCGCGCACGGCCTCTGCACCTGGCTCGCCGTCTCGTGTTGTAACGCCGTCTAACCACTCGTCCAGTAGGCTATCATTGGCCTTCAAATAGTCACGCGCCGCATCACGGGGATCTTCGCCATCATCCATGATCGCGCTCATGAGCTGATTTTCCATTTCCAGCGTGAAGGTCATATTGCGCAGCAAGGTACCCACATTCGGGCACTCATCCACGAATCCCGCTCGGGTATTCGTGTGCACAGTCGCGCCGCCTAAATTTGGGCCAAAATAGTCGTCGGCATCAGCAAGATAAGCCATATCGAAGTTAGAGTTCATGGGGTGCGGCTCCCAGCCCAAAAACACCATCCACTGCTCATTGGGCACCCGGGCGCGCAGTTCCGCCAACATTCCCGCTTCGCTGGAATCGATCACCTGCCAATCGCCTAACCCATAAGCATCGTCATCGATCATCTGCTCAATGAGCTCGTTACCGTCGTTACCCGCTTCGATGCCGTGCACGCTACGCTCAAACTGCTCCGCATGCTCGGCCAAATCATTAACCGACGTTACCCCCGCATCGTAAACGTACTGAGGCACTGCCAGAGTATACTTCGCCCCTTCCAGGTTGGTCGCCAAGCGCTCAACTTCACCGCGCTCGATATAGGGGTCACTAATAGAGGCCATCGAGGGCATCCAGTTACCCAGGAAGACATCGAAATCATTGTTGCGCATACCGGCGTAGGCAATCGGAACGGAAACTGTATCGACGCTTGGCTCATAGCCAAGCCCTTCAAGGACTTCGCTGGCGAGCGCCGTGGTGGCGGTAATATCTGTCCAGCCCACTTCAGCAAAGCGCACGCTGCTGCACTCGTTTGCATAGGCTGCCGTTGGCAGACCCGCTGCCAGCAATAAAGCACCTGCATAGCGTGAAGAAGTTCTGCTCATCATCGTAGTCCCCTTTTATAAGCTTATTGCCAATACCTATTGCCAATACGTATTTCCAAAACATAGATACGAACACTCCGTTGCTGCAGTGGTCGCAGTGCGTAACAATCATCGGCGTCTTTTTATTGATTGAACGTTCAATAAAAAAATGCCATCATTGTTAGGTAATCATGTCTACGCTCGGGTTTCAAGCAACGACCCTGTTAGGCATTCAACGAATTAGGAGAACGTCGTGCCAAAGGTGGGAATGGAACCGATACGCCGCCAGCAGTTAATCAACGCGACTATGGCAGCCATTGATGAAGTCGGCTTAGCCGAAACTACCGTGATGCGAATTGCCCGCCATGCGGGCGTGTCAGCGGGCATTATCAGCCACTACTTTGGCGGTAAAGATGGCTTGCTGGAAGCGACGATGCGGCAAATCCTGACCGACCTGTCCGGAGCCGTTGCGGTGCGTCGCCATGCGCTGGAAGACGACTCTCCCCGCGCCCATATCGGTGCCATTATTGAGGGTAACTTTGACCGCACTCAGGTCACCGGCCCCGCCGCCAAGACATGGTTAGCGTTCTGGGCCAGCAGCATGCATAAGCCTATGCTGCAGCGTCTGCAAAACGTCAATGATCGCCGTCTTTACAGCAATTTATGTCACCAGTTCCGACGTGTTATGCCCCGCGTAGAAGCCCGCAACGCAGCACGCGGCTTAGCCGCCATGATTGATGGGCTATGGCTGCGTGGCGCACTAACGCCAGAAGGCCTTGACGCCGAAGAGGCCCGCTACCTTGCCCACACCTATCTCGACCAGCTTTTTGCTCATCATGGATGCACCAACAAAGCATCCAATATTTACCTTTAATTTTCTGATTCTTGGAGATCGACATGGCCGCTCAAGACGTACAGCCACTTTATATTGATGGTCGCCAGGTAAACGCCACTTCAGGCGATACTTTTACCGTTACCAACCCCTTCGATGGCAGCCTGCTGGCCACTATCGGCCAAGCCAGCCAAGCGGATGTTGACACCGCGGTCGCCGCAGCCCAGCGCGGCCAGCGCGAGTGGGCCGCGATGAGCGGCATGGAGCGCTCACGCATCCTGCTGCGCGCCGTCGCGCTGCTGAGGGAGCGCAATGACGAGCTAGCTGAGCTTGAAACCCGCAATACCGGCAAGCCGATCAGCGAAACGGCCAGTGTCGATATCGTTACCGGCGCAGATGCGTTGGAGTACTACGCGGGCCTGGCGCCGGCTATTGAAGGCAGCCAGATCCCCCTTCGCGACAGCTCTTTTGTGTACACTCGCCGCGAGCCCTTGGGTGTCATTGGTGCCATTGGCGCCTGGAACTACCCGATCCAAATCGCCTGCTGGAAAGCCGCCCCGGCGCTGGCGGCAGGCAACGCAGTGGTATTCAAGCCCAGCGAAGTGACCCCGCTGACCGTGATGAAACTAGCGGAAATCTTTACCGAGGCAGGCCTGCCCAACGGCGTCTTTAACGTGGTTCAGGGCGACGGCCGCGTGGGCGCCATGCTCACCGAGCACCCAGGCATCGCCAAAGTCTCGTTCACCGGCGAAGCAGGCACCGGCAAGAAAGTGATGGCCGCCGCTGCTAGCTCAACGCTGAAAGACGTCACCATGGAACTGGGCGGCAAATCGCCGCTGCTGGTGTTTGCAGATGCCGACCTTGATCGCGCTGCAGACGCCGCCATGATGGCCAATTTCTACTCCAGCGGCCAAATCTGTACCAACGGCACGCGGGTATTTGTTGAGCGCAGCGTTAAAGATGCTTTTGAAGCCAAACTGGTGGAGCGCGTTAAGCGCATCAAAGCAGGCGACCCCATGGATCCCAGCGTCAACTTTGGTCCCCTAGTCAGCTTCGAGCATCAGGAGAAAGTGCTCTCCTATATTGCCCTGGGCAAAGAGCAAGGCGCTCGCCTGCTCGTGGGTGGCGACGACTGGAACACTGGTAGCTTTGCCAATGGCGCCTGGGCTGCACCCACCGTGTTTACCGACTGCACTGATGAGATGCGTATCGTGCGCGAAGAGATCTTTGGCCCGGTGATGTCGGTACTCGCCTTTGATGATGAGGCGGAAGTCATTCGCCGCGCCAATGACACCACCTACGGCCTGGCCGCCGGTGTCTTCAGCGAAAGCTTGAACCGCGCCCACCGCGTGATCCACCAGTTGGAAGCGGGTATTTGCTGGATTAACACCTGGGGTGAGTCACCCTCGGAGATGCCGGTAGGCGGCTATAAAGAGTCGGGCATTGGTCGCGAAAATGGTGTTGAGACGCTCAATCACTACACCCAGACCAAGTCGGTACAAATCGAGATGGGGCCATTTGAGTCAGTGTTTTAACTCTAAGCACTAAGCTCCGCCGGTAGGCATAACACGAAGACGCTGTGAACCCATCCATGGGTGCTCGGCTTTTTCATCTGACCGCCAAGGATGGCGGGAATGCTGGAATCGCATGGAGCACTTTCCGGCCCTGAAAAAGACGCTTCGCTTTTATGCCTACCGGCTCACTTCCTCGACTCGCCAGATTTCTTAAGGAGACACTATGTCTCAACCACGCGAATTTGATTACATCATTATCGGTGCAGGCTCGGCGGGCAATGTGCTCGCTACCCGCCTCACCGAAGACAGCAACGTCAGCGTATTGCTGTTAGAAGCGGGCGGGCCCGACTACCGCTTCGATTTCCGCACCCAAATGCCCGCTGCCTTGGCATTCCCACTACAGGGCAAGCGCTACAACTGGGCGTTTGAAACCGACCCCGAGCCACATATGGATGGTCGCCGCATGGAGTGTGGTCGTGGCAAAGGGTTGGGCGGCTCCTCACTGATTAACGGCATGTGCTATATCCGCGGTAATGCACTCGATTACGACAACTGGGCCAAACAGCCCGGCCTCGAAGATTGGGACTACCTAAGCTGCCTGCCCTACTTCAAAAAGTGCGAAGCCCGCGACATTGGACCCAACAGCTACCACGGTGGCGACGGCCCGGTCAGCGTGACCACGCCCAAAGCGGATAACAACCCGCTTTATCGCACCTTTATTGAAGCCGGCAAGCAGGCTGGCTACCCGGAAACCGAAGACGTTAACGGCTACCAGCAAGAAGGCTTCGGCCCTATGGATCGCTTCGTCACGCCCAAAGGCCGCCGCGCATCAACGGCCCGAGGCTACCTGGATACCGCCAAACAGCGCCACAACCTCACCATCGAAACCCATGCCGTTACCGATATTATTGAATTCGAAGGTAAACGTGCGGTGGGGGTACGTTATGAGCAGAAAGGCGAAAAACAGCAGGCCTACGCCCACCGTGAAGTACTCCTGTGCGGTGGCGCCATCGCTTCCCCGCAGATTCTGCAGCGCTCAGGCATCGGCAACCCTGAACTGCTGAAGGAACTGGGTATCGAGACGGTTCACGCCCTGCCCGGCGTAGGTGAAAACCTCCAGGATCACCTGGAGATGTACATCCAGTACGAGTGCAAAGAACCCATCTCGCTCTACCCCGCGCTAAAGTGGTACAACCAGCCCAAAATTGGTGCTGAATGGCTGTTCAATGGCACCGGCGTGGGCGCCAGCAACCAGTTTGAATCCTGTGGTTTTATCCGCAGCCGCGATGAAGAGGAGTGGCCCAATCTGCAATACCACTTCCTGCCCATTGCCATTAGCTATAACGGCAAGAGCGCGGTGCAGGCCCATGGCTTCCAGGCCCACGTTGGCTCCATGCGTTCAGAAAGCCGTGGTCGTATTCGACTTACCTCGAAAGATCCACACGCCGCGCCCAGCATCCTGTTCAACTACATGGCCAAAGAGAAAGATTGGGAAGAGTTCCGCGATGCTATTCGCCTGACTCGCGATATCATCGCTCAGCCAGCCTTTGATAAATACCGTGGTCGCGAGATAGCACCAGGGCCCGACGTGCAGTCGGATGCCGAGCTCGATGCCTTCGTCAAACAGCACGCCGAAACCGCCTACCACCCCTGCGGTAGCTGCCGTATGGGCGAGGGTGAAATGGCCGTCACCGACGGCCAGGGTCGTGTCCATGGTATTGAAGGCCTTCGCGTCGTAGATGCCTCACTGTTCCCGGTGATTCCCACCGGCAACCTGAATGCGCCCACCATTATGTTGGCCGAGAAAATCGCCGACCGTATCAAAGGCCATGAGCCGCTTCCCCGTGCCAGCGTTGACTATTACGTCGCCAACGGAGCACCGGCCAAACGCGCCTGAACATTTAGTCTGTTTTTTACTCCAAACGCCATGGCTTGTCGCCATGGCGTTTTTTTTGGCTACGTTAAAGGAACAAGCTACGCCAAACGTGCCTAAAAACTTGCGTGTGATAGCCCCCATCTGCCAATATTCAAACAAGTGTTCGACTCAATATCTCAACAACGATGTTACTCGCGTTTTATTAACAACAGTCGGCCTGCAACAGTGGCCAGCAAAAAGAGAGATAACCTATGCTCACCCTACTTCTGATCGTGCTCGCCATTGTCGGCTTGCTCGTGGTCATGCGTCGCGAAGCAGGCGCTCCCGCGGCGCTAGCTGTGTTTGGCGTATTAGGCCTTGTTGGCCTACTGTTTGACGCGGAAATCATTGGTGGTCTGCTGCTTCTTGGCGCTGCGGCAGTAGCCGTGGCAGGCCTGCCTGCACTGCGTCGCAAGTGGCTCACACCGCGCTTATTCGCCACCTTTAAAAAAGTCGCCCCCAAAGTTTCCGCCACCGAGCGCACAGCTCTGGAAGCGGGCAGCGTTTCCTGGGACGGAGAGCTATTTTCAGGCAAACCCCAGTGGGAAAAACTGCTCGCCTTTAAAGACGATGGCCTACGCGACGATGAGAAAGCCTTCCTAGCCAATCAGTGTGCGAAAGCCGCTGGCATGTGCAACGCCTGGGACATCGCCCAGGAGCGCGCCGACCTGCCCCAGCAGCTTTGGGACTACCTGAAAAAAGAGGGTTTCTTCGGCATGATTATTCCGAAGGAGTACGGTGGTCTTGGCTTCTCGGCTAAGGCTCAGTCCATGGTACTGCAGAAGCTCTCCGTCAATGAAACCCTGATGGTGACCGTGGGCGTACCCAACTCCCTCGGCCCTGGCGAGCTGCTGCTTAAATACGGTACCCAAGAGCAGAAAGATCATTACCTGCCGCGCTTATCCGATGGCCGCGAGATCCCCTGTTTTGGCCTCACCGGCCCCCGCGCAGGTTCTGACGCTACCTCGCTGCCAGACACTGGCGTTGTATGTAAGCAAACCATTAACGGCGAAGAAGTGATCGGCCTGCGCCTTAACTTCGAAAAACGCTGGATCACTCTGGCGCCCATCGCCACAGTCGTTGGTCTTGCCTTCCGTCTGTTTGACCCGGAAAAATTGCTGGGTGACGAAGAAGATCGCGGTATTACCCTGGCGTTGATTCCCCGCGATACCGACGGCATGGAAATCGGCCGCCGTCACCACCCTATCGGCAGCCCGTTTATGAACGGCCCGATTATCGGCAAAGATGTCTTTGTTCCGCTGGACACCATCATTGGCGGCCCAGACATGATCGGCCAGGGGTGGCGGATGCTGGTGGAGTGTCTGTCTATCGGCCGCTGCATCACGCTGCCGTCAGGCGCCACCGGCACCGCGCGTTACGCCCTGGGCTGGAGCGGCGGTTTCACCCGTGTTCGTCGTCAGTTCAACGTGCCGGTTGCCGAAATGGAAGGTGTGCAAGAGCCCCTCGCCCGCATGACGGCGCTGGCCTATATCTCCCAGGCCACCGTGTATCAAACCGCCAATATGATCGACCACGGCGAAAAACCCGCCGTGCCCTCAGCCATCCTGAAGAGCCAGTTGACCGAGTTCCAGCGCGTATTGCTTAGCGATGCGATGGACGTTCACGGCGGCAAGGCGGTCACTCTTGGCCCGCGCAACTACCTCGGTATCGGTTACAGCGCCAACCCGGTGGCGATCACCGTGGAAGGCGCCAACATCATGACCCGCAACCTGATGATCTTTGGTCAGGGTGCTATTCGCTGCCACCCCTACGTACTAGAAGAACTGGCTGCCAAAGACGCCAACGATATGCAGGCGTTCGATAAAGCCTTCTTCGGTCACGCGGGCTTGATCTTTGGTAACGCTGCGCGCGCCTTTACCCTCGGCTTTGGCATTGGTAAAGCCAGCGTACCCTTCGACGGCCCCGCCGCCGCCTATGCCCAGGATATTGCCCGCCTCTCCGCTGGCTTTGGCCTGTGTGCCGATGCTGCCATGGCAAGCCTGGGTTCAGCGCTGAAGAAACGTGAAATGATCTCTGCACGGCTGGGGGATGTGCTGTCTAACCTCTATCTCACCTCAATGGTACTCAAGCAGTGGCAGGCAGGCAGTAAAGTAGAAGGCGAAGAGGCGCTGTTGCACTACAGCTGCCGCTTCCTGCTCCAGCGTGCCGAGCAGGCGTTTGTGGAGATTTTCGATAATCTACCCAACCGTGCGCTAGGTAAAACGCTCAACGCCGTAGTAATGCCCACCGGTCGCCGCTGGAATAAACCCCACGATGACCTGGCCCGGGATATCGCTAAGCGTGTGTCTACACACAGTGCCCTGCGCACCAAGCTGCTGGAAAACACCTGGGATGCAGACGACGGTGAACAGCGCAACCCGCTGGCGCGCTACAACGCTTTGCTGGTCGATTATGACCGCGCCGAGGCGATCTACCGCACGGTGAACAAGGCGTATGCTAAAGGCGAACTCCCGCAAACGGCGCTGCATCCTGAGGCTCGTGTAGAAGCCGGTCTGGAAAAAGGCCTGATCAATGAAGAGGATGCCGACTTTATGCGTACCTTCGAGGCCGAAGTACTGGAAATGCTCACCGTGGACGATTTTGCCTACGATGCCTTTGCCAAGAATAAGTCCACGCTGATCGAGCACAACGGAAAACCTGCGGTAGCGCCTAAGCCGGAGGAAGAAAACGTTAAGTAATACCTCTCTTGTTCAAAGCGTTACCTGTAAAAAAAGCCGACTTCTGCATGCCAGGAGTCGGCTTTTTTGTGTTCACTTTCTACACCTAAATGCGTAGACCGAGGAACCAAAAACGCGTTGCAAGTTCGCAAACGATCAACTAGCCTTTCGTAAACGAAAACGATCTACCTTATCCAACAACAATGACGCTAGCGAGATCGGCATGTCCTTACATTTGCAAAATATCGATCACATCGTTAACGGTGTGCCCCATATCAGTGGGATAGACTTAGCCCTAGAGCCAGGATCCTTTAATGTGCTGCTTGGGCGAACACTTGCTGGCAAAACCACTTTAATGCGCCTAATGGCGGGGCTTGAACCACCCACCCGCGGCAAAATTATTATGGATGGCAAAGACGTCACGAACGTCTCAGTGCGTAAACGCAATGTCTCCATGGTGTACCAGCAGTTTATCAACTACCCCAGCCTCACCGTTTATGACAACATTGCGTCGCCGCTTAAACTGGCCAAACACCCAAAAAGCGAAATTGATAAGCGGGTTGGCGAAATTGCTGAAATGCTGCATATCGAGCACCTGCTTAACCGCTACCCGCAGGAACTCTCTGGTGGCCAACAGCAGCGTACCGCCATGGGGCGGGCCTTGATCAAAGATGCCGACTTAATTCTGTTTGATGAACCGCTGGTCAATCTGGATTATAAGCTCCGCGAAGAGCTACGCGATGAGTTGCGTGATCTGTTTAAAGCGCGTAACTGCATTGCGGTATATGCCACCACCGAGCCCAATGAAGCGTTAGCGCTGGGCGGTAACACGGCGGTACTGCACGAAGGCAGGCTTCTCCAATACGGCCCTACCGAGCAGGTCTATCGCGAGCCCAATGGCCGCTTTAGCGCAGAAATGTTCTCCGAACCCCCAATCAATATCGTTCCCGGTCAGCTGACCGACAGCGAGATCACCTTCGACCAAACGCTTCACTTTCCCTGCGATGACGAGCTAAAGCGTCTTGAACCGGGTGATTACGACTTTGGCGTGCGAGCTTCGCATCTCACTCTACAACCCCAGCAGGCCGATGACCTGGCCCTGGATGTCCATGTGGATGTAGCGGAAATTAGCGGCTCTGAAACCTTCCTGCATGTTCGCCACGAACGCTTTCCCTTAGTGCTGCACTTAGCGGGTATTCACCAGTTTAGTGTTAATGAACCTCTGAAAGTTTACTTCCCCACCCATCAACTTTACGCCTTCGACAAGCAGGGGCACACGGTACATATTCCTGCACGTCAGGGAGGAGCTGCCCATGGCTGAGATCACACTAAAAGGCTTGGCGCACTCCTACGAAAAAACACCCAAGGGTGCGGCAGATTACGCCATCCGACAGATGGATCATGTATGGCATCAGGGCGGCGCCTATGCCCTATTGGGCCCTTCAGGGTGCGGTAAATCGACCCTTCTGAACATTATTTCGGGCCTGCTTGAACCCTCGGAGGGTGACGTACTTTTCGACGGTCAGCGGGTCAATGAGTTGCCCCCAGAAGAGCGCAATATTGCCCAGGTGTTCCAGTTTCCGGTGATCTACGACACCATGACGGTGTTCGATAATCTTGCCTTTCCCCTGCGCAATATGAATACCCCCGAGTACCGGGTGAAACCCAAGGTACTCGAAGTCGCCGATATTCTTGAGCTGACCCCTTTGCTGGATCGTAAGGCCAAAAACCTGACCGCCGACGAGAAGCAGAAGGTCTCCATGGGCCGTGGGCTGGTACGTGACGACGTAACGGCGATTCTGTTTGATGAGCCGCTCACCGTTATCGACCCGCAGCTAAAGTGGAAGCTGCGTCGCAAGCTCAAAGAGATTCACGAGCGCTTCAATATCACCATGATCTACGTGACCCACGATCAGCTCGAGGCCTCTACTTTCGCGGATAAAATTGCCGTGATGTATGAGGGCCAGGTGGTGCAATTCGGCACCCCACGTGAGCTGTTCGAGCGCCCTGCGCATACCTTTGTGGGTTACTTTATTGGCAGCCCGGGCATGAATTTTATGGCCGTGGAATATCGCGACGATCAGGTAATGTTCGGCACACAGCCACTGCCGGTTAGCGAGCAGATGAAGCACGCTGTCGCCAGCGCTGCCAATGCCAGCGCTAACAATATTAGCCATAACAATATAAAACTAGGCATCCGCCCCGAGTTTATCGCCATTTCCTCAAGTGAAGTGGCCAATAGCGTGCCGATTCAGGTGACCAGCGTGCAAGACCTGGGCACCTACTCCCTGCTGACCTTCAAACTCAACGAGCAAACGTTTAAGGCACGCCTGCCCGAAGGCCATCCGCCGGTCAGTGAAGCGGCGTTTGCGCACTTCGATGCTGCTCACGTAGCGCTGTATATCGATGAATACCTGGTGGAGGCTGGTCATGAATAACAAGGTACCCAATAACAGAGCCTGGCTACTGGTGCTTCCCATGCTGGTGTTGGTGGCCTTCTCCGCCATCATTCCGCTCATGACCGTGGTCAACTACTCGGTGCAGGACGTGCTCGGGCCGAACGCACGCTTTTTTACCGGCACTGAGTGGTTTCAAAGCATGCTCAACGACGACGCACTGCAGGCAGCGTTTCTGCGCCAAATTTCGTTTTCGCTGATTATTCTGGCTATTCAGATCCCGCTAGGGATTGGCATCGCGCTGATTATGCCCAAACGCGGTTGGCAAGCCTCGGCGGTGTTGATCCTGATTACCCTGCCGTTGCTGATTCCCTGGAACGTAGTGGGCAGTATCTGGCAAATCTTTACCCGTGGCGATATCGGCTTAATGGGCTGGGGCCTGCGCGAACTGGGCATGGAATACAATATCACCCGCAATGCAGGCGACGCCTGGGTAACGATCATTTTAATGGACGTGTGGCACTGGACGCCGCTGGTGGCCATGCTGTGCTACAGCGGTCTACGCTCGATTCCCGAAGCCTACTATCAAGCAGCACGTATCGACCGTGCCTCAAAATGGGCGGTATTCCGCTATATTCAGCTCCCCAAGCTAACCAACGTGTTGGTAATCGCTGTACTGCTGCGCTTTATGCACTCCTTTATGATCTACGCCGAACCCTTTGTACTGACGGGCGGCGGGCCGGGCAGCGCCACCACTTTCTTAAGTCAATCACTAACCACTATGGCTGTCGGCCAACAGGATTTAGGCCCTTCTGCAGCTTTCTCGCTGATCTACTTCCTGGTCATTCTGCTGGTGAGCTGGGTGTTCTACACCACCATTATGAATATGCAGAAAGACAAACCGCCGCACGGAGGTGCCTAACATGAGCTATCAACTCGAAAACACCCAGCGCGGTGAAAAGTACAACACGATTTTTAGCAAGGTTTCACCGGCCAAGCGGCGTAACCGCACCGCCCGTGCACACTGGCGCTCGCGTATCCTGCTTGGCCTTTATCTGGCGCTGATGATTCTGCCCATTTACTGGCTGATCAATATGTCGCTACAGACCAATAGCGAAATTCTCGGCTCGATGACGCTGTGGCCCCAGAACCTTACTTTTGATAACTACATCGGCATTTTCACCAACTCAAGCTGGTACATGGGCTACGTCAACTCGATGCTCTACGTAGCGATGAATATGCTCATCACCATCTGCGTCGCGCTACCCGCCGCCTACGCCTTTAGCCGCTACACCTTTATTGGCGACAAGCATCTATTTTTCTGGCTGCTGACCAACCTAATGGCGCCACCTGCGGTATTTCTGCTGCCCTACTTCCAGCTCTACTACTCGGTAGGCCTGTTCGATACCCACATCGCCGTCGCGCTGGCTCACTGCCTGTTCAATATCCCCCTTGCTATCTGGATTTTGGAGGGCTTTATGAGCAGCGTGCCTAAAGAGATCGATGAAACCGCCTATATCGACGGCTATAGCTTTCCGCGCTTTTTCGTCAAGATTTTTATCCCCATGATCCGCTCAGGCATTGGCGTCACGCTGTTCTTCCTGTTCATGTTCTCCTGGGTGGAGCTGTTGCTGGCCCGCACGTTGACAGCCACTGACGCCCAGCCCATTGGCATGATCATGACGCGCACATCGACTGCTTCTGGGATTGACTGGGGCACTTTGGCCGCCGCCGGTGTACTCACCATCATTCCCGGCATTCTGGTGGTCTACTTCGTTCGTAACCATATCGCCAAGGGCTTTGCCCTGGGCCGTACCTGAGGAGATCTCGCTATGTCTTGGATGGTATGGACAGTGCCCACCGCCATATTCTTTTCATCCATTGCGGCCATGCTGGCAGGCATGACGGTATGGGAGATCATGTCGCCCACTGTTGAACGCAAAGGTTTTTTACCCATTGCCACCACTCGCGGGGATCGGCTGTTTATCGGCCTGCTCTCCGCAGCCTTTATCCATTTGGGCGTGATCGGCTTCACGTCACTTTCCATTTGGATAGCACTAGCGGTATCAGCCGTATGGCTGCTGGTTTTAATGCGCTGGGGATAGCCCTTGGGACTAGCCCTTGGGAAATGCCATCAGCGTTTAATCGGTATCAAGGACGGCCAAGCCATCAAGGAAGAACACAACAAAACGAGGTCAACATGCAAAAGCACGACAATAAATCCAAACTGACTAAATTCAAACTGACTAAATTCAAACTGACAACCCTCGCCGCCAGCTTGTTGCTGGCGTCGGGAACGCTGTCAGCGCAAGAGCAGGATACCCGTGCCATCGCTGAACGCTTGGTCGACGAGCACTTCCAGAACTCAACCCTGAGCCGCGAAGAGCAGATCGAAGAGCTGATGTGGTTTGCCAACGCTGCCGAGCCTTTCCGCGGCATGGATATTCAAACCGTGGCTGAAGGCCTCACGACTCACGTTTATGAAAGTGAAGTGCTTGCAGAAGCCTTTAGTGAGCTGACCGGCATTAACCTGACCCACAACATCATCGGTGAAGGTGATGTGGTGGACACCATGCAGAATCAGATGCAGTCGGGTAACAGCATCTACGATGGCTTCGTCAATGACACCGACTCCATCGGCACGCATATTCGTTATGGCACCACCATCAACCTGTCTGAAGCGATGGAGAACGAGTGGGCCGACTATACGTTGCCCACCCTGGATTTAGACGACTTTATTGGACTGCAGTACGGCACCGGGCCAGATGGCAGCCTCTTTCAACTGCCCACCCAACAGTTCGCTAACCTCTACTGGTTCCGCTATGACTGGTTTACCGACCCTGAGCTGATGGCACAGTTCGAAGAGGTCTACGGCTACCCTCTTGGCGTTCCCACTAACTGGACGGCCTATCAAGATATCGCCGAGTTCTTTACCGAGCATGTCGGCGAAATAGATGGCACCAAGGTGTATGGCCATATGGATTACGGCCGCCGCGATCCGTCACTGGGCTGGCGCTTCCACGACTCCTGGCTCTCCATGGCAGGTATGGGCAGCCCCGGCGTCCCTTCCGGCAACCCGGTGGATGACTGGGGTATCCGCGTCAACGAAGATAGCCAGCCAGTAGGCGCAAGCGTAAGCCGCGGCGGTGCTACTAACTCACCGGCCTCGGTATTTGCCATGCAAAAAGCCGTCGATTGGCTGCGTGACTATGCCCCTCCTGAAGCACAGGGCATGACCTTTGGTGAGGCTGGCCCGGTACCTGCGCAGGGACACATTGCCCAGCAGATTTTCTGGTACACCGCCTTTACTGCCGACATGACCGACCCTGCAGTCGCAGTGACCGATGATGAAGGCAACCCGCTATGGCGCATGGCTCCATCCCCCACCGGCCCGTACTGGGAAGAGGGTATGAAGGTCGGCTACCAAGATGTAGGCGCCTGGACGTTCTTCGATTCAACGCCGGAAGATCGTCGCACCGCGGCGTGGCTGTTCGGCCAGTTCACCGTGTCTAAAACGGTGTCTTTGGAAAAACTGATGCACGGTCTAACGCCGATTCGTGAATCTGACATCTTCTCTGAGCAGATGACCGAGATGGCCCCCAAATTAGGCGGCCTGGTGGAGTTCTACCGCAGCCCCAACGAGTCGAACTGGACGCCTACCGGCACCAATGTGCCTGACTACCCACGCATGGCCCCACTGTGGTGGCAAAACCTGGCGCCTGTCATGAGTGGTGAAGTCACGCCTCAGGAAGGCTTGGACAAACTGGCGTCGGATATGGACAGCACCATGCATCGCCTAGCCAGGGCCAACGTCTTCGACAGCTATGCGCCCGTGCTCAATGAAGAGCAGGATCCGCAATACTGGCTGGATCAGGAAGGCGCACCCAAAGCCAAGCTGGACAATGAAATGCCCCAAGGCACCACCGTTCCTTATGACGAAATGATGGAAGCCTGGATGGCAGCCGGTACGCGCCAAGAGTAATCACGCGTAACGCTTGCAGGGTGGGCAACCGCCCTGCAAGGGTTTCATTGGCGGCAGGCCATAGCACAAGAGAAAACACCCAGGGCACCAGGGCTATTTATTTGTTAATTGGATCCGCTATGAAACTGCGAAATCGAAATATAGAAAAATTACCTACCGAGACCTTTGATGCCCTGATTATAGGGGGCGGTATCAATGGCGCGGCCACTGCGGCGGCGCTGGCTGGAAAAGGCGCTAAAGTCGCACTGATTGATCGCGGCGACTTCGCTGGCAGCACCAGCATGCACTCCTCCAACTTAGTTTGGGGAGGCATTAAATACATGGAAAGCAAGGATTTTGCACTGGTTCGAAAATTGTGCAAAAGCCGCAATCACTTGATAAAGAGTTACCCCTCTACCGTGCAGGAGATTCGTTTCCTGACCACTATTTCGAAAGGTTTCCGCCACTCACCACGCTACCTATGGGCGGGCACCTGGCTTTACTGGCTGATGGGCAACGGCTTCACTAAACTGCCCCGCCTGCTTTCGCCTAACAAGATTAAGCAGCAAGAACCCATTATCGATATTGAGGACGCCGTTGGCGGCTTTGAGTACTCCGACGCCTACCTCCACGATAATGACGCACGCTTTGTGTTCAACTTTGTGCGCCACGCGCTTAACTATGGAGCAATTGCCGCCAACTACGTCGAGTCACTCGGCGCCGAACGGGTCGGCGACCTATGGGTGACCAAAGCGCACAACGTGATGGATGGCAGCACTTTCGATATTCATGCCAAGGTATTAATCAACGCTGCTGGCCCCTGGGTAGATCAGCATAACGAGCTGACCGGCCAAAAGACTACCCATCATCACCTCTACTCCAAGGGCATTCACCTCATCGTTCCACAGCTAACCGATTCACAGCGGGTGTTGGCATTTTTTGCCGACGATGGAAGGCTGTTCTTCGTCATTCCCATGGGCAATCGCACCTGTATCGGCACTACCGATACCCATATGGAGCATCCAGAGGTGGACGTTACTGCTGACGATATCGCCTTTGTGCTGGAAAATATCAATAAACGCCTAACGCTAGATCAACCGCTCACACAAGACGACATTATCTCGACACGCTGTGGCGTAAGGCCTTTAGCCATCAAAGATGATCAGGGCAGTGACCGAGACTTTTTACAGCTTTCTCGCAAGCATGTGGTCGATACCAACGTTGAGAGTGCGCATATCAGCATCTTTGGTGGAAAACTTACCGACTGTTTGAACGTAGGGGATGAGATTGCCGAAGAGATAAGCCGCCTGGGCGTTTCACTTTCAGACCCCAACTTTCGGTGGTACGGGGAACCTGCCAAGCCCGTGAAACAGCAGTTTATGGATCAAGCCAAGCGTATGAACCTGGATGCCATGACCGCCTCTACGTCATCGGAGCTGCTCTCCTCTCGGCTGTGGCGGCGCTATGCCGATCAAGCCATACCGATGCTGGAGAAAATTCGTCAGGATCCCGCTCAGGGCGAAATCCTCATTGAAGGCACTGAGTACATCCGTTGTGAAATTGAGCATGCCCGCGACCACGAGATGATCACCCAGCTTGAGGACTTCCTGCGCCGCCGCGCCAAAGTTTCTCTGGTGGTACCTCATGAGCAGTTACGCCATTCCACAGGTTTAAAGGAAGCGTGTCGGGTACTGTTTGGTGACGATGCTGAAAATCGATTTAGCCAGTACTTCGAACAAAATCGCGATACTGCACTTCCGCCGACATCGACAACGGTTTAGCGTAAAAAAGCCCCCTCACCTAAGTGAGGGGGCTCAAACAATCAATAAGCGAGTCTTGCCCTACTCTTCGTCTTCAATTCGCATTTGAGAGTCCCCTGAGAGCACTTCATCCCAAGCTTCTTCCAGTGTGCAGCCTGAGCGGCTATCCACTGTGTCGATGACCTCAACGGCATGCTGCAGTGATTCACGGTTGCCCTTCAGTGCCACAACAAGTCTAGCGAGATCTTGTTTGCTGAAAGTGCTGGCGATGCTGTCGGCTTGTTGGCTCAGTTCGATGCAGTTCATTAGTAATACCTCATGGTATGGTCATCCGCTGCTTAACCGACTATCGGTTAAAAAAAGCAGCCATCTTAGTTAACGACGTATGGTGACGTTGCTACTCATGCTGGGCCGGATAAGTGCCCAGTTCGGCAACTGCGAAACGGTCACAAGCTTTGCAAGACCTTCGCCTTTAGCGCTCGGGTAATACTGAAGCGCTATGGTTCTGTAGCAGGGATCGGGTCAGTGACTCGGGATAACGAAGCACCCTCCTGATCCATGGCTTCACTATGGTTCACTGCAACAAAACCCACAATGCATCATTGGCAGCAGGGGTGGTTGTAACTCGACTACATAAACACTCATTAAGTGTTAAGTGTGTTAAAGACTTTCATGAGGGGCGCTAAAAGCGAAGAAAGGCGGCCAATGGTTTAATTGGCCGCCGCATTATAAAGAATCGAAAGAGTTAATAGATAGTGTGCTTAAGTAGTGGGCTAAATCGTTATTACCTAAGGCGTGGAGCGCACGCGCGAAACCGCATCCAACCAGCCTTGATAGAGCTGCTCGCGAGTGGTCTCCTCCATAGCAGGCATAAAGCTCTTCTCACAGCGCCACAGCTGCTCAATCTCTTCGAGGGTTTGATACCAACCTAAACGCAACCCGGCTAAGTAAGCAGCCCCCAGCGCCGTGGTTTCCAAAATCGTAGGGCGATCTACTTGTACACCCAGCATATCGGCAAGAAACTGCATCACCCAGCTGTTCTTCACCATGCCACCGTCGACGCGCAAAGTGCCTGGCGCGGCCTCCATGTCGTCGTTCATACAGTGCTGGAGGTCGCGGGTTTGATAGCACACCGCTTGCAGGCCAGCGGCGACTATTTCAGCGATACCGGTATCGCGAGTTAGCCCAAAAATAGCGCCACGCGCTTTGGGATCCCAGTGTGGAGCGCCCAAGCCGGTAAAGGCGGGCACCAGATAAACGCTGTGACCACTGCGGGTCTCCTGGGCCAAGGCCTCCGTCTCTGACGCATCAGCAAACAGGTTCAAGCCGTCACGTAACCACTGCACCGTCGCCCCCGCCACGAAAATACTGCCCTCCATGGCATAGGTCGGCTTTCCATTAAGCCGGTAGCCAATGGTGGTCAACAGGCGATTGCGCGACAGCGAGGGCGTTTCGCCGGTATTCACAATCATAAAACAGCCTGTGCCATAGGTGCTTTTACCCATCCCCGGTTGAAAGCACGCCTGCCCCACTAAAGCAGCCTGCTGATCCCCCGCTACCCCAGCAATGGGGAGCGCGGCACCCAGCCAGTGCGCTTCGGTGGTGCCAAAATCATCGCTGGAGTCTTTCACTTCGGGCAATAAATTGGCGGGAATATTAAACAGCGCCAGCAGCTCTTCATCCCACTCCTGAGTATGGATATTAAACAACGCCGTGCGTGAAGCATTGGTGGCATCGGTCACGTGCTGCTGACCGCCTGTCAGCCGCCAGATTAAAAAGCTATCTACCGTTCCAAATGCCAACTCGCCCTGCTCGGCGCGCTCCCGAGCACCCTCAACGTTGTCCAGTACCCAACCAAGCTTGGTGGCTGAAAAGTAGGGATCAATCAATAGGCCCGTTTTAGCTTGAACGGTATCGGTATAGCCTTGATCGCGCAGTGACTGGCATAAATCTGAGGTGCGGCGATCCTGCCAAACGATGGCGTTATAGAGTGGCTTACCCGTTTTCCGATCCCACAGAATAGTGGTTTCCCGCTGGTTGGTAATGCCGATCCCGGCTATTTGGTCGGCGGAAACTTCAGCGTTACGCATCACATCTCGGCAAGTCGCCACCACGGTTTCCCAAATGTCTTCGGGGTTGTGCTCAATCCATCCGTCGTGGGGGAAGTGCTGAGTGAATTCTTGCTGGGCAACAGCGGCCACCTGGCCTTGGCGGTCAAACAGAATGGCGCGAGAACTGGTGGTACCTTGATCAATGGCGAGTATAAAAGAGGACATATCGAGTTCGCTTTGTTGTATTATCTTTCGATTTTGTATGATTGAAAACCTCTGATTAACGCGATGAGCGCAGGCCAGACAAGGCAAAAATCAACGAAAAAGCGGAGTTTACGGGGTGTAAATGAGCATTTTGAGGCGATTTTTAACGCTGTATGGCCAAGCGCAATAGTTAATCAGAGGTTTCCACGTTTTCGCTTTATTATCATCCAAGGCTACTCTAGCCGCCCAAAATGCTCAAGGCTGAAACTACCTCATTAAGCAATGTAGAGCGCCACATCGTGTTGCGTCAGCAAGCGCTGAATCGCGTCTGGGGGTTTGCGGTCGGTAAATAGCGCATCCAGCTGTTCCAGGTTACCTTGCCGAACAACCGGGTTACGGTGAAATTTAGAGTAGTCCGCCGCCAGATAGATGCGCCTGGAATTGGCGATAATCGCCTGAGCAACGCGCACTTCCTGGTAATCAAACTCCAGCAGTGAGCCATCCTCATCGATACCGCTGATGCCGATAATGCCGTAGTCCACTTTGAACTGATTGATAAAGTCGATCGTTGCTTCACCGATAATGCCGCCGTCCCGGGAGCGCACCTGACCGCCGGCGATAATCACGGTGAAATCCTCTTTATGTTGCAGGATAGCGGCAACATTTAAATTATTGGTAATGATCTCAAGGCCCTGGTGCTCTAACAGCGCTTGAGCAATCACTTCATTGCTGGTGCCGATATTAATAAACAGAGAGGAGTGATTCGGGATGTGCTGTGCTAAACAGCGGGCAATGCGCTCCTTTTCTTCCAGATGCAGTGTCTTGCGCGTGCTGTAGGCGGTATTGACTGTACTCGACTCGATTCCTACTCCGCCATGCACCCGCCTCACCCGGCCCTCATTGGCCAGGGTATTTAAATCGCGACGGATGGTTTGTGGTGTCACGGCAAAATGATCGGTGAGCTGCTCAATACTCATATAGCCGTGCTGACGAACCAGCTCGACAATGGCATCCTGACGAAATTGTTGATTCATAAGCCCGGCCTGTTCGATTTTTATTGATATCTGAACATAATCTAGCAAAATTTTCGAAACCTAATAGCACTATTCATACAATTCCGCAGGTGCCAAACCGACAGACCAAGCGGCGACCTCGCCTATTAAAGCGGCCACACCCATAGGATCATTGGGATAGCAACCACCAGCACCACCAGTGATAGCGGCAAGCCCAGTTTCCAATAATCACCAAAGCGGTAGCCGCCAGGCCCAAGCACCAGCGTATTGGATTGGTGCCCAATAGGGGTTAAAAACGCACAGGAAGCGCTAACAGCTACGACCATCAAAAACGGATCCAGTGAGACGTCAAAGCCATTGGCTAAGCTCACCGCAATCGGTGCCATCAGTAGCGCAGCCGCCGCATTGTTAACCACATTGGAGAGCAGCATAGAGAGTAAAAACAGCCCTATCATGGTCACCACCACCGGCCAATCGCTGCCAAAACTGAGCAGCGCGTTAGCAATCAAATCTGCACCTCCACTGGTTTCTAATGCTTCGCCCACGGGAATCATCGCCGCGAGCAGCACTATGACGGGGCCATCAATGGCCTGATACCCTTCCCGGAGTGGTAACACGCCAATCAGGAGCGAAATCAGTGCCGCACTACTCATGGCCACCGCTGCGGGGAGTAGATCAAACAGCATGGCGACGATTGCCAAGGCAAAAATAGCAATCGACATAGCAAGTTTGCGTGGCTGCCCCAGATGCAGTTCACGGCTAGCCAGGGGTAGACACCCAAGCGAGGCCAGGCTATCTGACATCTCGTTTTCACTGCCCTGGAGGAGCAAAACATCACCGTTTTTAAAACGAATATCCCGCAACCGCTGCTTCAAGCGCCCGCCATCCCGTGCGACAGCCACCAAGTGCAGGCCAAACTGATGGTTTAAGCGTAGCTGGCGTACGCTGCGGTTAATCATCATTGAGTCGTTACGCACCACGGCCTCGATCAGTTGCAGGCCCTCGGTATCCACGGGCTGTCGATCCTGCGCAGAATCTTTCTTATTCACAGGATCCTTATCACTCTCCGTAGGCTCAGCATCCTCCGCCTCAGGGTCTTCCTCCAACTCTGCAATCGCGCTTAGCCCTACTTTGTCTTCCAGCATTTGAAGCTCATCAGGCCCTGCTTCTAATAGCAGAATATCGCCCTCTTCCAGTGCGCCGTGGAAGTTATAGCCTGCACGGCGGTTGTCATCACGCACCACCGCTAACACGGGAATGGTTTCGTCCAGTTCGTCGCGCAACTGTTGTAGCGTTAGCCCCTTGGCCTTCGACTCTTCGCCTACTTTCAATTCGACTAAATAGTTGGCGGTATCGAACATTTCATCCGTAGAGGCCTGGCCGCTACGCTTGGGCGTCAAGCGCCAGCCCACCAGAACAATAAAGGCCAGCCCCGCCAGCGCAACTACGATGCCTACAGGCGAGAAGCTAAACATACTAAATGCTTCATCTGTCACATCACGGCGATAACTGGAAATAATGATATTGGGTGGGGTACCAATCATCGTGGTCAGGCCGCCGAGCAGAGAGCCAAACGCCAGGGGCATAAGCAGTAAGGAAGGCGAGGTGTTGTGTTCGCGGGCAAGCCGCATAGCTACCGGTAGCAGCAGTGCCAGGGCGCCCACATTATTCATAATACCTGACAGCACAACAATGGTACCCACCAGCACCAGGAGTTGGAGCAGCAGGTTTTCCCCCACTTTAAGCACTTGGTTGGCAATAATATCGACCACGCCCGAGCGCTCAAACCCTCGGCTAAGCACCAGTACAGCGGCCACGGTAATCACCGCCGGATGGCCGAAACCGGCGAAAGCGCTTTCGGCCGGCACAAGCCCCAGCATGACCGAACCCAACAACGCTGCCAGCGCCACTAAGTCATAACGAAAGCGTCCCCATATAAACGCGGCGAGCGTTAGCCCAAGTACGATAAACACCAGTGTGCTAGGTGTAAGCGTTAACCCGCCAAGATCCAATGCTTCAATACTTACGTTTTCAATACCGGAGCCCTCAGCGCTTGAGCCCTCAACACTTATGTCCTCAGCCGACATCCTTTTCCCACTCCCTTGCTGGCGTTTGAAAGTTCACCATGCGATTGATGCAAAACACGCTTTAACATGACTATTTCTTCTGCACATTAGACGTTTACTATACAGAGGTATAGACCCTGCATACGCAAAGCCTATAAACACATAGCCAAAAGGGACAAAAGCTCGGCAAAGCCGAGCTTCATATCGGTAGTGTAATGAAGGGTAAAGCGGGCTAATAAAAGCGCTTACTTTTGGCGCTCAACAATAATGTGAGCATCAACAATCTTATAGCGATGCGTGCAGCCTTTGAGATATAGGAAACTTCACGGGGCCCTGGCCAACCGCTTCAGGCTGCCCCTGCTGCTGCTCTCAAAGCTCTATCGTCGGATAAAACGAATTCGCTACGGCAAAAGAATAGTTGAGCCCGTGGTCTTGCGGCTTTGCAGGGCGTCTTGGGCTTTGCCAGCTTCTGCAAGTGGGTAGCGGTTGGCGATATCAATGTTGACCTTACCGCTTTCAATCATGGCGAAAAACTCTTCGCACATCATCTCCAAACGCTCGCGGGTGTCGGCGTAGCCATTCAGGCTGGGGCGGGTCACGTAAAGTGCGCCCTTCTGATTCAGAATGCCGATATTAACGCCCTCCACCGGGCCAGACGCGTTGCCAAAGCTGACCATCAGACCACGGGGCTTCAGGCAGTCCAGTGACATTTCCCAGGTGTCTTTACCCACCGAGTCATACACCACATCGCACATATCGCCGTTGGTAAGCTCGCGTACGCGCTCTACCACGTTCTCTTCGCTGTAATTAATTGTCGCCCAGGCACCGTTGGCCATGGCTAGATCCGCTTTTTCCTGTGAACTGACTGTGCCGATCAGCTTAACGCCTAACGACTTCGCCCACTGGCAGGCAATCGAACCTACCCCGCCCGCTGCGGCGTGAAATAGAATGGTTTCGCCACCTTTTAGTTCATAGGTTTGGCGAAGCAGATACTGCACGGTAAGGCCCTTGAGCATACTCGCCGCTGCGGTGTCGAAATCAACGAAGTCGGGTAGCTTGACCACTTTAGCCGCTGGCAGCGTATGCAGTTCAGCATAGGCGCCCAACGGGCCTTGGGCATAGGCCACGCGATCGCCAACCTGAAGGTGTGTGACTCCTTCGCCAACCGCATTGACCACGCCTGCACCTTCGGTGCCTAGACCAGAAGGCATGGAAGGGGTTGGATAGAGCCCGGTACGAAAATAGATGTCGATAAAATTAAGGCCAACGGCTTTATTAGCAATACGTACTTCACCCTGGCCAGGTTCAGCAGGGGTAACGTCGACCAGTTCAAGTACCTCAGAACCGCCGGTGCGGGCAAATTGAATACGCTGAGACATTAGGACTCCTTATTGTGTAATTCGGCTATTATTCGAGTTGATACGCCATCTCTGAATAATGCTAAGCATGGCAACAGGTGCTGCTATACAAGCGCGTCATGGCATTTAAATCAAGCTAGCACGCTAGCGTATTTTTACCCACTAGAACGCGAGGCAATGCAATCCTGCTGTCATGCGCCCATGCTAGTATTAGCGCTTCTTTATCGTCTAAGGCTTAGAGATTTGTCATGACGCATCCTGCTATTCAACTCCCCGCGCTGATTGCCCACCGCGGCTACTCCGCCGCTGCCCCTGAAAACACCCTCGCCGCGGTGCGCGCCGCCTATGAAGCGGGAGCCACATGGGTAGAGCTGGATGTGCAGCTACTGGGTGATGGCACCCCGGTGATTTGGCACGACGGCGATGTAGCACGCTGCTCAAACGGACGGGGCGGACTCGCCTCCATGAGCTGGGCGAAGGCGCAAACCCTGGATGCCGGGGCTTGGTTTGACGATCGTTTTGCGGGTGAGAAGATGCCTAGCCTCAGCGAGATGTTGGCACTGCTTAACGAGCTGGAAATGGGCGCCAATATGGAAATCAAGGTCAACAAAGGCCGCGACCCCATCGCGCTGGTGGAACGCGCGCTGCCGGAAATGCTCGACACTCTCCCCCCCGAGCGCTTGATTATCTCCTCCTTCAATGCCGCGGCTCTTGGCCACTGCCGTCAATTTGCCAGCAAAGAACGGCTGGCCCTGGGTGTGCTGTTCGGTAGCGTGCCCAAAAGTTGGCGTGAGCAGTGCGAGGCCATTGAGGCTTTTAGCGTGCACCCCCACTGGCCGCGTTTGAAGCGCGCCCAAGCCGACGCTATGCAGCGCGATGGCTATCAAATATTGTGCTATACCGCCAATGACCCCAGTGCCTTTCATAGCCGCTGGGAGTGGGGCATCGGCAGTGTCATCACCGATGAACCCGCCGCGTTCAAGCGCTTTTTAGACAGCCATTGATAAACTCTAACAACTTATAAGTTCACACACTGACAAGGAGTCCACCATGAAGTACCTAGGAGCCCATGTGAGCGCCGCTGGCGGCGCAGACCAAGCCGTGCAGCGAGCAGTGGAAATCGGTGCGGATGCGTTTGCGCTATTCACCAAAAATCAGCGTCAATGGAAAGGTAAACCGCTCACCGATGAGGCGATTCAAGCCTTTCGCGATGCCTGTGCCGAGCACAACTTTTCTGCAGAGCAGATTTTGCCCCACGACAGCTATCTGATTAATCTAGGTCACCCCGAGCAGGAAGGGCTGCGCAAATCCCGCGATGCGTTTCTGGATGAGATGCAGCGCTGCGAGCAGTTGGGGCTGACGCTGCTTAATTTTCACCCTGGCAGCCATTTGAACAAAATCAGCGAAAGCGACTGCTTAAAGCGTATTGCAGAATCCGTTAACGAAGCGCTAACGCATACCCAAGGCGTTACCGCAGTCATTGAAAATACCGCTGGCCAAGGCACTAACCTGGGTTGGCGCTTCGAGCATTTGGCCGAAATCATTGCCCACGTGGACGATAAAACTCGCGTGGGGGTGTGTATTGACACCTGCCACGCCTTTGCGGCGGGCTATGATCTACGCACGACAGAGGCCACCCAAGCAACGCTTGATGAGCTAGACAGCGTGGTCGGCTTTGAGTATCTGCGCGGTATGCATTTAAACGATGCCAAAAGCAACCTTGCCAGCCGCGTGGATCGCCACCATAGCCTGGGTAAAGGCAATATTGGCCTACCTGCCTTTACCACCATCATGCAGGAACCACGGATTAACGGCATTCCAATGATACTGGAGACCATCGAACCCGAGATATGGGCCGATGAAATAGCTTGGCTACGCGCTCAAGCCTCCTGAAGTGGATACAAAGAGTCAGCCTACGATTCAGCGGTTTTTGCACGCCCGGTAATGCTTGCCTACGCTTAAACTCCTTTACCCAAGCCCCAGCCTACGTAAGGAGTGTGCAATGAGCGATACCGATCTTGGCAGTTTAGATGCCCAGACCCTAGCTCACTTGTTTGCAAGCCGAGAGGCCTCCCCGCTAGAAGCGACTCGTGCCGCTCTTGATCGAATCGAGCGCTTCAACCCAGACGTTAACGCCTATGTGTATGTAGATGCTGAAGGTGCGGAATCGGCGGCCAAAGCCTCGGCGCGGCGCTGGGGGCAAGGCAAGCCGCTAAGCCCCATCGACGGGGTGCCGGTATCGCTTAAAGACCTGACCCAAGTGGCGGGCATGCCCTGCCGAGAAGGCTCGCTAACCTCTTCTGAAGCGCTATGTGACACCGATGCGCCACCCGCACGCATGCTGCGTGAAGCAGGCGCCGTCATTTTAGGTAAAACCAACACGCCCGAATTTGGCTGGAAAGCCGTGACCGATAACCGTGTCTTCGGTGCCACGGCTAACCCCTGGGATACTCGGTTAACCCCCGGCGGTTCTTCCGGCGGGGCCGCCGCTGCTGCGGCACTCAATATGGGGGTACTGCACCAGGGCGGCGACTCCGGCGGATCCATACGTATCCCCGCGGCGTTCACCGGTGTTTTTGGCTTCAAACCCACATTTGGCTGGACGCCCCAATGGCCTCCAGCTAAAGAACCCAGCCTATCGCACCTGGGGCCGTTAACGCGCACCGTGCGGGATGCGGTTAGCATGCTCAATGTGATGGGCCGTTACGACTACCGTGACCCTTACGCCACCCGCGGGCAGCCCGAGTGCTGGGGGATGGATTTGGATAAAGGTTTAACCGGACTACGGATTGGCTACTCGGCCGATCTTGGCTACGCCAAGGTAGATCCACAGGTTGCCGAACGCGTGCGAGAAGCAGCCAGCAGACTGGAGGCGTTGGGCGCTGAAATCGTCGAAGTGCATCCCGGCTTTTCGTCACCGCTGGATACCTTCCGTAAGCTGTGGTTTACCGCCTCTTTAGAGCAGTGGTCACAAATGGATGATCACCAGCGTACGCTGCTGGATCCCGGCATGGTGGCCAATGCCCGTGAGGCCGACCCCTGGAAAGCCGTTGAACTGTTTCGTGCCTTGGCAGATCGTGCGGAGTTAACCCAGCTCCTGGAGCACTTTAACCAAGAGTATCATCTACTGATGACCCCCTCGGTGGCGATACCGCCGTTTGAAATTAACCAGGAAGTTCCCCTCAGCAGCGATATGCAGGACTGGGAAGAGTGGGCGCCCTTTAGCTATCCTTTTAACCTTAGCCAGCAGCCCGCCGCGTCAGTGCCCTGTGGTTTTACCGATAACGGTTTACCGGTGGGTTTTCAGCTTGCGGGTGGCAAGTATGATGATGTGCGGGTACTGCGTGCCTGCCACGCCTACATGGAAGCGCACCCACCACGCTTTCCCAGCGTCCCCAACCCCGCCCAGTATGCTTGACAGCTGGGCTGCATAAACTGAGCCGCATGAAAAAGCTCAGCCAAGCATAACGCTCGGCTGGGCTTTAGCGGTCAATTAGGAGCATTACATCGCCGAGAGTTTCTCTTGGTCTAACACGCCAGACATACGCACCATAGCCAGCGCTTCGTCCAAGCTGCCCATCTCTTCGATCATCACTAACTCGCTCTCCAAACTCACCGGCTGACCGGCTGTTTCAGAGAGCAGTTTTTCAAGAGAGGCTATATCCATAGCGTCGTCTAATTGGTGAACATCTACTGAGGCGCTGTTGCGGCCCGGCAAATAGATGGTGCCATTAGAGAAATCCACGGCGTAGGCAATTACTCCGGGTACAATAAAAAACAGCAAGCCGACACCATTGGCGACAGCAATAACCGGATCAATATCACCGCTCAATTGCCCTTTACGCTCAGGGTGAAAAAGCGTACCACAACCACTCAATGACACGATGGAAACGCCAACCACGGCGCCGGTCAACCAGCGACGAACTGCTTGATGCATGAAGGTTCCCTCAAACAAAATAGTAACGATAGTCGAAATAGCATATTGAGCTTTCGTTTTTTGCCGACTATCGCGCCATAAAACTTGCTCAGTCTAGCACAACCATCCAAAAGCATAGATCAATTGAACATAAGCACTATTTTGCCGCTTTAACCGCTAGGCCGTACAATGGCCCCATTCAACGCCTCCAAGCACTTTTTCAAGAATTCAGTTTCAAAAACCAGTCTTAAAAAAACTTAAGGAATGCTCACGCCCATGCGCGCCAGCCAATTACTGATTGCCACACTCAAAGAAACTCCGGCTGACGCCGAAGTCATTAGCCACCAGCTAATGCTCCGTGCCGGGATGATTCGCCGTTTAACCTCAGGGCTATACACTTGGCTGCCCCTTGGCCTGCGCACACTGCGCAAGGTGGAAGCCATTGTGCGCGAAGAGATGAACCGTGCCGGTGCTCAAGAGGTACTGATGCCCGCCGTGCAGCCCGCTGAGCTTTGGCAGGAGTCTGGCCGTTGGGAGCAGTATGGCCCCGAGCTGTTACGCCTGAAAGATCGCCACGACCGCGACTACTGCGTCGGCCCGACCCACGAAGAAGTGATCACCGACCTGGTGCGCAAAGAGATTGCCAGCTATAAACAGCTGCCGGTCAATTTCTATCAGATTCAGACCAAGTTCCGTGACGAGATTCGCCCACGCTTTGGGGTAATGCGCTCCCGCGAGTTCATCATGAAGGATGCTTACTCCTTCCACCTGGATGAAGCCTCGCTGAAGCAGACCTACCAGGATATGTACGACGCCTACACACGCATTTTCACGCGGCTGGGCCTCGACTTTCGCCCGGTAATTGCCGACAACGGCTCTATCGGCGGCACCGGCTCCCATGAATTCCACGTACTGGCCGACTCGGGCGAAGACGATATCGTATTCTCCAACGCCTCCGAGTACGCCGCAAACATGGAAAAGGCCGAAGCCTTGCCTGCCCCAGTGGGCAGCGATATACAGCGCGAAGCACCTACCCAAGAGATGCATCTGGTAGATACACCTAATGCCAAGACCATTGCCGCCCTGGTTGAGCAGTTTGATCTGCCGATCGAGAAAACGGTCAAGACCCTCATCGTACGTGCCGCTGAAGGTGGCCTGATTGCCCTATTGGTGCGCGGTGATCATGAGCTGAACGAGGTAAAAGCAGAGAACCTTCCCCAAGTGGCGGCCCCGCTGACCATGGGCAGCGAAGAAGAAATTCGCGCAGCAGTTGGTGCAGGCTTTGGCTCGCTTGGCCCGGTGAACCTTGATATGCCCATTATTGCCGACCGCAGCGTTGCCCTGATGAGCGACTTTGGCGCGGGTGCCAATATTGAAGGCAAACACTATTTCGGCATTAACTGGGAGCGTGATGTTGCCCTTCCCGAGGTGGCCGACCTACGCAATGTGGTGGAAGGCGACCCTTCTCCCGACGGTCAAGGCACGCTCTCTATCAAGCGCGGCATCGAGGTTGGCCACGTCTTCCAGCTTGGCCAAAAGTACTCCCAGGCCATGAACGCCAACGTACTGGGCGACAACGGCAAAACCAGCCATCCTTGGATGGGTTGCTACGGCATCGGCGTGACCCGTGTGGTCGCCGCGGCCATTGAGCAGAACCACGATGAATCCGGCATTATCTGGCCTAACGCTATTGCGCCCTTCCAGGTGGCACTGGTGCCGATGAATGCACACAAATCCCAGCGTGTTCGCGAAGAGTCTGAACGTCTTTACCAAGCACTCACCGCCGCTGGCTTAGACGTCTTGCTGGATGACCGAGACACCCGGCCCGGCGTTAAATTTGCCGACTTGGAGCTGATGGGCGTTCCTCACCGCCTGGTAATCGGCGACCGCGGCCTGGACAACGGCGAACTGGAATATAAAGGACGTCGGGATAGCGAAGCCACCATGGTGCCTGCAGATCACATCATCGATTTTTTGCGTGAGAAAGCGAGTAGCTAAGACCGCAACGCTTTGCGGAGTCTTGCCGAGCGGCGCTGGACTTGTCACCACAAGCCCAGTGGCCGCTCAGCCGTTGCCGCAACGACTGCGATGGCAGTTTGGGCGAAACGTGGTACCCGGAGCGGGTATTGCAAGCATAGCGGAGTACCTGGCGTCAGGCAGCATTGCGTTAAGTGTTGGCCTACCGTTAAGCCAAACACATGACTTTCTTGCATAATCCATCCACTATTAAGTTTAATACTGCACGGGCTAACTAAGAGCCAGCTTAATACGGGATGCCGACCTCAATGCCAAAGCCAACACGACTGCGTCACCCTTTTATGGGTTTTGTCAGTGTATACCCACTCCCGCTATTGGCACTGGCGGTTATCAGCCTACTTATCCCCACCGCTAATGCCGCTCAGATAACCGTCAGCAGTAGTGATGGCCAACCCCTTGCGGATGCAGTTGTTGAGGTTTACTACGATTCGGCGGCGGCCAATCCTCCTCAGGAAGAGAGCATCTATCAGCGGGGTGCTGCCTTTCACCCCAAGGTACTCGCCGTACCGACCGGCAGCTATGTGGCATTTCCCAACCAAGACACCACCCGCCACCACGTCTACTCTTTTTCACCGGCCAAAACCTTTGATTTAAACCTCTACTTGCAAGAAACACCGCCACCGGTTCACTTCGACCAAGCAGGGGTTGTCGTCTTAGGGTGTAATATTCACGACCATATGCAGGCGTTTATTGTAGTCAGCGATGCCCCCTACTCGGCGATAACGGGCGCCGAAGGCATGCTTTCCCTGCCCATGCTGCCAGCTGGTGAGCATCGTGTGCGCGTGTGGCACCCGCAACTTGATGACAGCCAGCAAGTTTGGTGGGAAGGTATCATTACCGACAGCGACCAGTTGGAAGTCAATTTAGAACTCAACGCACTGCCACCTCCAGCGCCAACCCTCTCTCCCCTTCAGCAGCGATTTAAAGATGCTACTTAAGACCCTAGCAGGGTTCAGAAGGTGGAACTCAACCACTTAGTGAGGTTGCTATGCGCTTTAGAACGCGCCTAATGCTCGTACTATTGACAGTGGTTATTGTCTCGCAACTCGCTACCGGGGTGGCGTTTCTTCGTGCGACCCAAAACGACGTCATTGCAAAAGGCTCCCAACGTTTAGAAGTGGGTGCCAATGTATTGGAACAACTGCTGGACGCACGCGGTGAGCAGTTAGCTAATAACGTCGCCATTCTTGCCGATGACTTCGGTTTTAAAAGCGCCGTTTCCACCCAGGACACCGATACGCTCTACTCCGTATTGGCCAACCATGGTGATCGAGCCAAGGCGGATATCGTGTTACTCAGCGGCCTGGATGGGCGTATTTTGGCAAGCAGCCATCACGCGCAAAATAGCCCAATGCCTTTCCCGCAGTTGTTCGATCGAGCCAGCCAAGAAGGCGAAGCTGTTAGCGTCGTCATCGCCGAAGGGCAGCCGTACGAGTTTGCCCTGCTGCCAGTGCGTGCCCCCAACCTGATTGGCTGGGTGGGTATGGGCTTTTTAATCAATGAAGCGGTCACGGAAGAGATTAATGTATTAACCGGGTTGGACATCAGCGTAGTCAACTATCGCGACAACGGCGAGATCAGCTACCTTGCCAGTTCTCATCCCGAGCAGCTGGCCCTGGAATTAATGAGCGGGCGTGACGATGAGCTAATCGAAGGTGAATATGCCTTACACAGCCAGATGACGCCGGATGCCGAGTACCTGACCTACGCGTCTCAGCTCTATTCCGATGACGTCAACCAGACCTATGCGTTGTTACAACTCTCACGCAACGAGCTGCTTGGCGCTTACCGCTCGCTGCAGTGGCAACTGCTGGGAATCATTGCTTTGATCCTGCTGTTTACCGTGCTGATTGCGATGTGGAGCGCCCGGAGTATGAGCAAACCGTTAATGGAGTTGGCGAAGGCGGCACAGCGCATTGGGCGCGGAGAGCGTTTCACTGAGTTACCGATCGGTACTGAGCGCAGCGAAACCGGGCTTTTAGCGTCGACGCTACTGGCCATGCAGGAGGGTATCGCTCAGCGTGAGTCCACTCTTCATCATCAGTCCCGTCACGACTTACTTACCGACCTGCCCAATCGCATCAGCGCCCAGGAAGATATCAGCCTTTTGATCAAACGCGGCGAGCCGTTTACCCTTCTGCGCCTGGCGATTAACAACTTTCGCGACATTAATGACACCTTCGGCTACGCGCTGGGGGATCACGTGCTGGTCACCCTGGCCAAACGCTTGCAGCACTTTGATGGCTCGGAGAGCACAGCCTACCGGATTGATGGTGATGAGCTGCTACTACTCGTCAAGCAGTCAAGAAGCGACTTTGCCTGGCGTACCCGACTGTTCACTACGCTGCATCACCCTATCGATCTTGATAAATCACCCATCACACCCTCACTTTCAGCAGGGGAAACCAACTACCCCGACCATGGCGACAGCCCACAATTGTTGCTGCGGCGATCCGATATAGCGCTGGATATGGCACGCCGTCACCGGCACCACCACCAACGCTACCTGGAGGGTCAGGATGAGCACCATTTGCGCCAGCTCACCCTGATTCGCGATCTACAGGATGCGGTGGGCAACGGTGAACTGTGGATGGCCTACCAGCCCAAAGTAGACACCCGTAACGGCCGTGTCGATCAGTGCGAAGCGTTGATGCGCTGGCGTCACCCGTCGTTAGGTTTTGTGCCACCCGATGAGTTTATTAGCTTGGCCGAGCGTTCGGGAAGCATCAGCATGCTTAGCCACTGGATGTTAGCCAATGTCTGCGCTCAACTGCATGCTTGGCAGCAGCATGGTTACCACTTATCGGTAGCAGTTAATCTCTCCGCCAGTGATGTGGTGGATCGCCAATTAGCTGCTTATTTGGCTAGCCTGCTTGAGCGCTATCGTCTTGCCCCTGCCCGCCTGAGTATCGAAGTCACTGAAAGTGCCGTTATGCAGGACGTTGATGCCGCCATGGCCACGTTGATGGAGCTCAACCAACTAGGGCTGCGTATCGCGATTGACGATTACGGCACCGGCTACTCTTCCCTAGCGCAAATCAAACGCTTGCCCGTGGATGAACTCAAGATCGATAAATCGTTCGTGTTGGCCATTGATTCCCAAAAAGATGACTTGACGATTGTCAGCTCGACCATCGAAATGGGCCACAGCTTAGGACTGCGCTTAGTGGCCGAAGGCGTCGAGAATCGCGCCAGCGCCGAGCTGTTAAGCAAGCTTGGCTGTGACTTTTTACAGGGCTATTGGATTGCTAAACCAATGCCAGCTGATGAACTCCCCGCCTGGTTGGATAATTTTACGCCGCCCTCCTTGCCCCACCCGATGTCTTCCTTACTAAAGGCGTTCCAGAGAAAGCCATGATGTTATTTCAATCTATATTTTCACCATCCAGTTCACCCTTTCGGCACTTTTTTTTCAGCTGCCTTGCGGTCTGTTTAGCGCTTGCGGCCATGCCCTCCTATGCCGGTAGCCGTATTGTAAGTACGGGCGGAGTGAGTGCTATTGAAGGGGCCGCGGGGGGTGGCTTATCGCCTTGGGCAGTGCTGGCCAGCACCGCCAGCGAACAGGAAATCGGCGTCACTGCCGCCGCTACCCGTGCCTGGGTGGACGATTATCGGCTAACAGTGACCGGCGCAAGCCTGAATGTTTATGACCGTATTGAAGTCTCAGTGGCGCGTCAAACGCTTGATCTAGACACCCTGGGTGGCGAGCTAGGCCAGGATATTTACGGTGCTAAGGTGCGCTTGCTCGGTGATGTGCTCTATCACCCTTGGGGCATTTGGAGTGTTGGGATGCAACATAAACGACTGGTTGATGGCACCATTCCCACCGCCCTCGGTGCCGATAAAACAAGCGGTACCGATATGTATCTTAGCGCCAGCAAGTTGCTGTTTAGCGCTGTTGCCGGGCGCAATGTGCTATTCAACGCCACCCTGCGCAATACCAATGCCAACCAGGGCGGTCTGCTTGGCTTTGGCGGCGATCAGAGTAGCCGCTCGTGGATGGCCGAGGGGAGCGTGGGCGTTTTTATTACCCCGCAATGGGTTGTCGGTGCAGAGTATCGCCAGAAACCCGATAACCTAAGCGTAGTTAAAGAGGATGATTGGCAAAGTCTCTACAGTGCCTACTTCTTCAATAAGCACTTATCACTCACGGGCGCGTGGTTGAACTTAGGCGACATTGCCGGCCTACCTTCCCAACGCGGCGGCTATCTTTCACTTCAGGCAGCTTTCTAAGCGGGGCGCTATGAGCTTTCCACACAAATACAAGCGGACACACCGTGGTTTAATAACGGTTATTTTTGCAACAATCGCAATTACGCTCGCAGGCTGCACTCATCAGTCAGCCACTCAATCAACAACGCTTTACGAACGGCTTGGCGGTCAGGGCACTATCGACACGGTGGTCGAGAATCTCTTATACCGAATTGCGGATGATCCCGAAGTAGTGGTGTTTTTTGCTAACACCAATATCGATTTATTTGCTGAATCCCTGGCCAGCCAGCTATGCGATGTAAGCGATGGCCCCTGCCACTATGAAGGCCCGCCGATGGATCGTGCTCATCAACATATGGGGCTAACAGATGCACATTTTAATCGCTTGGTGGAACATCTCGATGCGGCTATGCAGGCGGAGGGTATTGCCCTTGGCGCACGTAATGAACTGCTGGGCAGACTCGCCCCTATGTACACAGACGTTATGCGTCTTCAGTAACCTGCCAACCGTCACGGCCCATCGCTTTTACCCGGTAGAGTGCTTTGTCGGCGGCTTCGTAAGCGTAGGGAAACGTTGCTTCATCGGCTACAAAACAGCTCCCGCCAACGCTTAACGTCACGCCTTTTTTATCCGGATGGGCAGAGTGGGCAAAACCAGCTTCCCGCAGCCCTTCAATTAGCTGACGGCAGTAACGCTTCAGCGTGTCGGTGTTCGGGCAGTGAAGTAGTGCCGCGAACTCATCGCCTCCCAAGCGGTAGAGCTGCGCTTCATCATTCAGCGTTTCACCAATCAATGTGGCCAATTGGCGCAAAAGGGTATCGCCTTGCGGATGCCCGTAGGCATCGTTGTACTGTTTAAAAAAGTCTATATCGACCAGAATCAGCCCCAGCGACTGGTGCTGCTGCACCAACACATCCTGATGCAAAGCGCTGCGATTACCGATCCCGGTGAGCGGGTCGCGCATGGCGCGTTTCATCCACTCGAAGGTCTCTTGAGTGGCGCGATCAGTGCGTCTTAGCTGGCGCTCATGGAGCCACCAAAACGCCAAGCCCATCACAAAGATCAATAAACTGGAGTAGGTCAGCACCTGACTATGCTGACGGGTGCTTTCGGAAAAATCGTTAATCGCTGCGCCCCGACGATCAAGCTGATCCATCTCAATATGGGTTAAGCATTGAATCGGTGCGAACAACGCCATCGCCGCAGCGATACGGTCAATGCCCCGCGCCGCGAGCAGCGCCACCAGCCGATCCAACTCCTTCAAACTAGGCTCAACGCAGGTATATTCACGCCGATAAATGTGCACATCGGCTAAGCCGTAGGCCAGGTCAATATCCAAGGCTGCGGCATCCAGCGCATCTTGCTCTGCCTGGTCACTCAATAGCTCGGATTGGGCATTTTGTAGGTAGACCCGTGCCCGAGTAGAAAGCTGCTGACCTGTAAGGCTCCCCGTCTGGCTGAAATAAGCCTGTATTTCGGGGTATACCCAGCGCGATTCATAAACAATCAACACCATAAGTGCCAAAAAGCTCATCAAGCTCAATGATAACCACGTAAAATAGCGGTGCTGGCGAGCTAAAGGCCGGGGACGAACTGTGGGCTGCGCGACGGGCCTAGTTTTGGATGTCACCACTTCGCCTCTATGCTACGAATCATCCAGATCCAGTCATTGAACTCACGCAGGTTTTCTACGTCGCGATCACCCTTGCCCTGATTATTGTAGTCACGCTCTACCAGCCGCACAGGGCCTCGCGTACGGATGGTGAGCGGATCGCCATCCTCAGAGCTAATCAGGTACCAGTTAGGGTCGTCCCACCCTTCTAAGGTAACCTCGTAGTCGTCCCAAGCGGTAAAGTGAAGCGCCGGGGGCACTTCGCCAAACTGTTCAATCAGAAAGGTGCGAAACTCGACGCCCTGCATCTCCACATCGCGCCCTTGATAGGGGTCATAGAGTGTAAACGTCGTATCAGACATGTCGTGCAAGTCACTTAAAGCGACCTTTTGAGTGACATCGCCGTTGATCATATTTACTGCCTGGGCAAAGGCAGTCGCGGGAAGTATTATGCCCACGACAATTAACGCGCACGCTAACCGATCACGTACACGACCCCACGGGCTGTGGTGTAAGGCAACTGCGTTCATGACAAAGCATCCTAGTGTAGTCATTGCTTCAATGGACTTTACCAGAGCACGCCTTGCATTGCTCATTAACGCACGCTATGCGATTGCAACTTTTCAGCACATTTCAGGCAAAAAAAAGCCAGCCCATGGTGGGCTGGCAACAGGAGGTTTACTGCGATAGCAAACCCCCTCCCCTGACAAGGTTTACACGAGGTGGGAAAGCTACTTTTTACGCTCATCTTTACGTAGATGATCACGAATCACGAAGCCCACCCACCCCAGCATAAAAACGATCACTAACGCGACGGTCACTAAGCCGAAAATAACTGTGTCATCCCAATACATGGTGAATCCCCCCGCCGTGATGTATGCGTTCATACTAGCCACTCAACGGCAGAAGAATGCTGACCTAGATCAAGTTACGGCAGGCGGGGGTAAGCGGTTAAACAGGAAATTGATACTGGTCAATTTTTGGGTGCTATTAACCTACAGCACCTTGCGGTCTTCGACTTTACTGTGTTCGGTACCTGGTGGTAACGGATGGCCTTTAGCTAATTCTGCACGGGTAGCTTCGCGTACGTCTAAAATGGTGACTTTATAGTTCAGCGTGCGCCCGGCCAGGGGGTGATTGGTATCGACGGTGACGCGGTCGCCATCGACTTTGAGTACCGTAACAATTTGCGGCCCGGCTTCGCCCTCAGTTTGAAAGCGGCTGCCCGGTTCCAACTCAGCGTTACCAAAAGAGCCACGGCTGACTTCTTGCACCAAATCTTCGTTACGCACACCGTAGGCATCCGCGGGCATTAGTTGAACGCTGAGCTCGGCACCAACGGTTTGACCTGCTAGTGCACTCTCCAACCCTGGCACGATATTGTCGTGGCCATGCAAATACTCTAGCGGCTTATTGCGCGCCTGGGAGTCATCCAATACCTGCTTGCTGCCATCGTTGAGCACGTCGCTGAGGACATAGTGCAAGGTAACTACCTGATGCGCCGTAATCGACATGGAAAACTCCTCTCCGGTAAGCTGTCGGTTTTGTGATAGAACTTCGCGATAGAACTTTGTGATAGCACTTTGCGATAAATACACTGCCTCAGTTTATCACTTGGCCGTTGCCAGCGTCTTTCCACCAGGAGTAGCGTTTAATGTTAAACCCCACCCCCCAGCGCACTTGGCTTGCTGCGCTGGCTATTTATTGTCGTGCCCCCGTTATTACCATGCTGTTTTTGGGGTTTTCTGCAGGCCTACCCTTTTTATTAGTGTTTTCAACACTCTCCGCCTGGCTGCGTAGCGACGGCGTGGAGGTAGCGGCAATTGGCTTTTTTGCCTGGATTGGCATGCTCTACTCGATCAAGTTTTTCTGGGCGCCGGTGGTAGACCGGTTAGCGCTCCCGATTTTGACCCGCGCCTTCGGCCAACGCCGCGGCTGGATGCTGTTAGCCCAGGGGTTGATCGTTGCGGGGTTAGTGGGGCTGGCCGGTTTGAGCCCGGTGGGTAATCTCGGCTGGGTGGCCCTCTTTGCACTGCTGGTGGCGTTTGGCTCAGCGACGCAGGATATCGCTATCGATGCCTATCGCATTGAGTCCGCCGATGACGATGTTCAGGCCGCCATGGCCTCGACCTATATTATTGGCTATCGCGGTGGCTTACTTGCCGCCGGTGCCGGCGCACTGTATATCGCGGCCTCTGCCTCTTGGGATGTGGCCTACATGAGCATGGCGGCGCTAATGGGCATTGGCGTTCTCACCGTGCTGCTGCGCCCTGAACCGAAGCGCGCTTCGCTTTCTATTCAACTTATCCATGAGCCTAAGGTACGGGCGTTTATTCGCGCCAGCCGCGGTAAGCCCAAACTGTTACGCCGCCTGGGTGCCTGGAGCATTGGTGCACTGGTCTGTCCGTTTACCGACTTTTTTCGCCGCTATGGAGTGAAAGCGCTGTGGATTTTGGTGTTTATTGCCGTATTTAGAATCAGCGATTTGGCCATGGCCTCCATGGCCAACCCGCTGTATATCGACCTGGGCTTCTCGCTGGCAGAGATTGCTAACGTGACCAATATATTCGGCATTGCGATGAGCATTACCGGTGGAATTCTAGGCGGGCTATGCGTGGCGCGCTACGGCATTGGCCCGCTGCTGATCTTCGGCGCGGGGTTGGTGATGGTAACTAACCTGCTGTTTGCCGTGCTTGCCGTGGTGGGTAATCAGTTGCCCATGCTGGTGGTGACGATTATCGGCGATAACCTTGCCAATGGCTTAGCCAGTGCGGTGTTTATCGCCTTTCTTTCCAGTCTCACATCACGCGCCTATACTGCAACGCAGTACGCGCTGTTCTCATCACTAATGACGCTGCCAGGAAAGTTTTTGAGCGGTTTTGGTGGGCTGGTCGTAACCTCTCAGGGCTACCCAAGCTTCTTTGTCATCGCAACGTTATTGGGCCTTCCCGCCATTATCTTGGCAATTTGGATCAGCCGAGACAAGCAGTTAGTACCTACCCCCAAGCCTGCTTAAGCAGGCTTGAAGGTTTAGGCTAGCGGTGTGCTTCGAGCCAGTCCAAGGCCCCTGGCGTAGTCCGCCACTGATCGCGCATCAAGGTGCGGTACTGCCACGCTTCCGCCCGGGAGCCGGGGTCAACTTGACCATCGGGGTGAGGCATGGAAGGCCGCGGGCTCTCTGCACAAATTAGCTCTAACGCGTAACGGTTATGGCCAAGCACATCGCCTAGCGCCGCTTCTGCCGCCTCACGCTGCTCTAACCGATAGAGTGCCAGGGCTTTACCCATCAAAAGCCCCAGTACCAGCGAGCCGTCGTCGTCACTCTCTTCCGCAAGTGCCAACGCTTCCTCGTTGCGATCATCGCGCAGCAGCTGGTCAAGTACCAGCTCGCGCAGGCCCAAGCTATCCTCCTGGTCGATCAGCAGTAGCTCCTCGGCGAGCTCCCTGGAGTGCTGTCGCGCCCCGCGCTCCATGCCAACCACCAACGCTAACCCCGTGCGTAGCAGCATGGCGTTGTTGGCATCGTCCCAGCAAAGGTTGCCGTCGCCTTCGGCGCGGGCTTGTTCCAACCACCTTGAGAGGCGCAGCGCCAATGGTTCCAGCAGGCTTGGGGCCATCCACGGCAGGCTGCCAAAGCGGCTGGTGAGCGCCAACGTTAAGTCTTGCACTACCTGTGGGGCGTCCAGCCACTCGGGATGTGCACAGAGTGCCGACATCCACTCAATGGCGTTGCCCCAGGGGTCATCTCGGAAGCCCAACGCTACGTCTTCATCCACCAACACCTGAAACTGCTCATGCCAAGCGGCAAACAGAGTCTCTTCACGAGCACTGGTGTTATATAGCAATCGCCCACTTTCAGGGTCGGCGCTTACATCGATTTTGGGGGCAGTGGGCAGCGCGGCCAGCAATGCCTGAAGCGCTACCAGCGGCGTTGCCAGATCCTCTTCCGCACTCAGCAACTGATCGGCAAGCGTCGCACCGGGGTTATCCGCCAACGCGGCTAAAAAATCCAGCTGATCTTCATCCAGGTCACCCTGGCGAACCAGGCGACGATACCAGAAATTGGCGCGCTCTTTGGCTTCCTGTTCGTGCCCTTCATGCAGCAACAGCATGGCTTCGATGTAGGCCAAGGTAGGCGAATCGGGCAGCGCCTGCTGAGCCTTCACAAAGGCACCGCGGGCACTATCCAGGTCATCGTTATCCAAGTGCATCAGGCATAAACGCTCAAGAGCCACGCCGCGCAAAAACAGCGGCCCCCGCTCCATCACATCATCAAGTAGGTCAGCACGTTTACGGCTAAAACCGCGCTCTTGATAAATATCCAGCAGGATTTCAAAGGCAGGCTCGGCCTGCTCAGGCAGCCGTGACCAGTCACTACCATCGAAGAGTGATTCAAGGATTTGCATAGCGCGGCCCGTCTGACCGCTTTCAGCAGCAATCAACCCGGCTTCCAGTAGCGCTTGAGCCGGAGCCTGTCGGCTATCCAACGCGGCTTTCAGGGTCGCGCCCTTCCATTCGCGCAGCGAGAGCATCCACATCATCTGATCGGGGATCTCAGTGGGAAACTCGATCTGATAGCAACACTGCTTGAATTTGCGCCCTGAGTCACACCAGCACGGTTCATTACGCCCCGGCGTGGCGAGGGGCTCACAGGCAAAGTCGAGCCGCTCTAGCGGTGTTTGCGACCACAGCACTGGTGCCAGCGCTTGGGCCATGGACACATCGCCTTCAAATGAATCCGCGCCTTTGGCACGCACCCAGGTCATAAAATCCGGATAGTGTTCTTGTTGCCTGATTGCCGAGAGTGCCCCGGAGGCGAATCCCAGCAGCTGATCGACCCATACCGCCAGCATTGCCGTCTCCATGTTGTGACAGGATGGCTTGTTAAACGATGTCGTGTTCAACGATATCGAATTAAACAATGACCTGTTTAAAAGCGGCATAGTTTAGCATGAAGGCCGACATGGTCGCAGTGGCAATCGGTTGATCATTAATAGGCTCGATGTAATAGCGGAAGCGTGCGCTCGTGCATATTCAGTCGCGCGCCCAAACGCACTAAATTCCAATAGTGACCGTTCAGCGCCCGGGAAAGCAGCAGCGTTTCTGCGGGAGGCTGTAGGCGATCCATCGCCGCCCACACTTTAGGGGTTAGCTCGCGCAGGCGACGGTGCACCCGCACATCGCTGAAATCCTGCTCGCCCGGCTCAAACAGTGGCGCGATACATTCAGCAGATTCACGATAGAGCGCCAGCGGCGCGCCCTGCCCCTGGCGGCCACCCATTTGCATCAAGGCTTCGTCCATCCCCATGGGGTCATGCTTCAAGGTGGCATCCAACAGTTGCATCATCGCCGTTATACGCGCATCGGGGACCACAATTACCGCGCCCAAATCGTAAATCACCAGCCGCCCTTGGGCATCGGCTGCGAAATTACCCGCATGGGGGTCGGCATGTAGTTCGCCGTAGGTAAACAGCTCTTGGGTAATCCAGTCTGCTAATGTCTCGGCAATACCCTGGCGCGTCGTGTCATCTGCCTCGGCTAATTCGCGCAATGGCGCTCCTTCCACGTAGCGCATCGCCAGCACATGGGGGCCGGAGAGCGCTGGCAAAGGCTCGGGAATCACTAGCCGTAGATCATCTTTATAGCGCTCACGGTAACGGGCCAACGCAGCAGCTTCGGCGTGATAATCCAGTTCCCCACGCAGGCTTTCGGCGAGCTCTTCAAACAGCGCGTCCAAGCGCGCCTGGGGTACTTTGAACCAGCGGCCTAAACGCATAATGCGTCGCACCTGGATTAAATCACTCTCCAACACCTCAGCAAGGCCGGGGTACTGCACCTTGAGCACGACCGTTTCGCCCTCATGAGTGGTCGCGCGGTGAACCTGCCCCATGGAGGCGCTGGCAAAGGGGCGCTCCTCGACTTCGCTGAAATAGTGGTCAATGTCGCCGTACTGCTGAACCAGCGCTTCATGAATACGTGGCCAGGGCATCGGTTCGGCTTGGCGCTGCAGGCGGGCAAGCTCCTCGGCGAGATCGGGCGGTAGCAGATCGTCCCACTGGGACATAATTTGGGCAAGCTTCATGGCCGGGCCTTTAAGCTCTGAAAGCCCCTCAAACAGCGCTTCGCCCAGGGCTCGCCAATCCGCTTGGCCACCTAAACGGGTTTTCAGCAGCGCTCCACCAGTGCGTGCACCCAACCCCATTAAACGTCGTGTTCTACCTCGATCACGCATTGATGATGCCCCTTAAATACCAGCCCTGACCATCAAATAGATTGCTATCAAACAGATTGCTAGCCAACAAAACTATTTGTACATAATTTATACAACTTAACAGTATCAGCAATTTATCGCATCACTACATTGACCTGCCCCCTCTGGCGCCAATGCTGGCCAGCGTCTGCTACCATAGGCGCCATCAAAGGATACGATGAAGGCTTCGCTGCTATGCGCCTGATAATTGCCGAAAAACCCAGCCTCGCCCAAGCCATTGCCGAGGCGTTACCGGGCACTAGCAAACGCCAGGAGGGCGCGGTGCTATGTGGCGACACCACGGTCACTTGGTGCCTAGGGCACTTATTAGAGCAAGCGCCACCGGAAGCCTATGACCCCGCTGACAAGCAGTGGCGGCTGGATCGGCTCCCTATCGTGCCGCAGCAGTGGAAGCTGATGCCACGCCCCAAGGCGCGTGGGCAGCTCGCGGTGATTCGCAAGCTGATCAAACAAGCCACCGATGTGGTTCACGCGGGTGACCCTGACCGCGAAGGTCAGCTGCTGGTGCAGGAAGTGATCGAGTACATGAAGTACCGTGGCCCGGTACAACGGCTGCTGATCAGCGACCTTAATAAACCTGCAGTGAGCCGGGCGCTTGCCAAGCTACGCTCCAACGCCGATTACCAGCCGCTGTTTCAGGCAGCCCAGGCCCGCTCTCGCGCCGACTGGCTGTATGGCATTAACCTAACCCGTGCCTGGACACTCACCGGCCGACAAGCGGGGCACGACGGTGTGCTTTCTGTCGGCCGTGTGCAAACCCCAGTACTGGGATTAATCGTGCGCCGCGATAACGCCATCCGTGATTTTGTGCCTCATCCGTTTTATCCACTATGGGTGGATCTCAAGGTTGCCCAAGGTCAACTGCGCGCCTGGTGGGCGCCCAAAGAGCACCAACCCCTTGACGATCAAGGCCGTTTGATTGACCGCAGGCCCGCCGATGCCCTGGCGGCTCAGTTACCCGGCGCATCAGGGCAACTCACCAAGCTCGACCAGCAGGAGAAACGCCAGGCACCGCCACTGCCCTACTCGCTCTCTGCTCTTCAGGTAGACGCCGCCCGCCGCCACGGGCTCTCTGCGCAGATGGTGCTGGATATTTGCCAGCGGCTCTACGAGCGCCACAAGTTGATCACCTACCCCCGTTCAGACTGCCGCTACCTACCCGAGGAGCATCTTCAGCTTGCTCAGCGCAGCCTCACCAGTGCCTGCCAGAACGATGAAGCGCTTCAGCAGTGGCTGAATGGAGCAGACTTTACCCTGCGCTCCAAGGCGTGGAACGATAAGCAGGTCGGTGCCCACCACGCAATCGCACCGACCGGAAAACCCGCTGATTTCAGCCAGCTCTCCGCTACCGAAGGCCATGTGTTTCGGTTGATCGTGCGCAACGTGATGGCGCAGTTCTACCGTCCTCTGCGCACCTTCGAAGTCAAAGCCGAATTTACGCTGCTTAATGAAGCCTTCCGCGCCCGCGGGCAAAGCATTCTCGACCCCGGCTGGAAACCGCTATTCACTACTCGGGATGAAACACCACCGCTGCCGCCGCTGACCCAAGGCGAGCCCTGCCAGGCGCTGGGAGCAGGCGTAGAGGAGAAGGAAACCCGCCCACCGGAACCATTCACTGATGCCAGCCTGATCAAGGCCATGATGAACATTGGCCGCTACGTGGACGACCCGGAAGTGCGCCGTACGCTTCGCGACACCGATGGCCTGGGCACCGAAGCCACCCGGGCGGGCATTATCGAAACCCTGGTACAGCGCGGCTACCTGGTACGCCAGCAAAAAGCCCTGCGTGCCACCAAACTGGGTAGCGCCCTAATCGCCGCCCTGCCCAGCGCGGTAAGCACGCCGGAGCGCACCGCATTATGGGAGCAGCGCCTGCGCGCAATTTCCGAACAGCAGGACGACCCTGGCGCGTTTCAGCAAGCGCTGTTGGATGATTTACGCGGCCTGCTCACCCACAGTGACGCTGCCAAGCTCAGGCAGAGCCTGCAAACCGCCCAGGGTGAGGCCGGTGGCCCGCCGAAACGCACGGGTAAGCCGAGAAAGAGCTATGCAAGAAGGAAAAGCCCCAGTGGGAGAAAGAAGGCTTCCAACAAATAACAATTATACCGTCTGGATGTAGTTCCCTGATTATAAAAAGGCGAGGCCTTACCAGAGGATTTAACTCTCTGTTCATTCACGCCCTCTAGTTTTTGCATTCGGCTCCCATCAAATATCGGTATTGTCTTCGTCATCGCCCAAGGACGAAGACTTTTTGTTGCTGATTGAACCGGAAAAGAAAGGCACTACGTAGAGGACTACCCAGGCCAGCAGCGTACACAGAACCGCCGTCTGCTCGCGTCCCAGGCCGACGGCTATGCCAATTGCCGCCGTTAACCAAACCCCTGCCGCCGTGGTAAGCCCGGACGTACCTTTTTCATCTTTACGGGTGATAATGGTGCCGGCACACAGAAAACCGATGCCTGCAATCACGCCTTGGATGACCCGGCTCATTTCCGCATCAGAGATACCCGTTTGCTGAGGTATAAATATAAACAAAGCCGCCCCCATACAGACCAGCATATGGGTGCGTATTCCAGCGGCCTTGCCTCTCTGCTCTCGCTCGAGCCCCAATAGACCGCCTAGTACAGCCGCCAATAGCAAGCGAATCACAACAATGATGAATTCACTCAGGTCATTAAAATCTGAAAACTCGGATATTATAGTATTAATAATTACTTCCATCGTTTCGTTCCTTGATTGCCAGAGCGACGGCTCTTAAATACTATGAGTTGAATTCAGGGGAACAGCATTTCTCACCTGCAGTAGGACGAGCATCAGCTCGGAGATACACTTTAGAAGCTCCTTGAACAACAGCGAAGCTTCGAAGGTCATCCAGCAGCGTGGCCTGTTAACCAAGTCAGTAAGGTGGATGGGTAGCTTGCCTATAAGATAACGGTATAAAAGTCCTCCACTATCAATTCATCAACGTACACAACCCACCCGGCACCGCCAAAACCCAATCACTGATCGCTTGAATGGTTGGGTCATGCCGTCGGCTTTCTGGGTAGACCAGAAAGAACGGCTTACCTTCAAATTCGGGGCCGAAAGGTTGCACCAAACGCCCCTCTTCCAACTCATCCTGAATCAACTGGCGGCTCATCAGCGCTACACCCTGCTCCCCAACGGCAGCCGAGATAGCGTGGGTCTCATCAGAAAAGACCAGCCCGGCACTCACGTCCAGCCCAGGTACCCTTGCTTCTTTCTGCCACGTCGCCCAATCCAGTGGTGATGATATGGCCCCCTGACTGCTGAAGTGAATCAATGGGTGCAAAGGTAGCTGTTCTACCTCGTGTAGACCAAGGCGTGGGCTACAGGTCGGGATAAAGGTGTTATCAAACAGCTTCTCGGCGACCAACCCTGGCCAACGGCCATCGCCATAGCGAATGGCAATGTCTGCCGTTACCCCATCCAGAGGAACCGACTCATGCGAAGCATGAATACGCAGATCTATATCTGGATGGGAGTCACGCAGCATACACACCCAGGGCAGCAACCAGCGCACCGCAACCGCTGGCGTTGTAGAGAGCGTAACGGTTTGGCGAACAGGTACAGCACTCAACCGCTCGACAACATGACTAATGCTATCAAACGCAGTCTCCAGAACCTGCAGTAGCTCACGGCCCTGAGGTGTCAGCGCCAACTGTCGGGGTTTACGTAAAAATAGGGTAACGCCTAGCGCCTCTTCAAGACCCCGAACCTGATGGCTAATGGCAGTGGCAGTAACGGATAATTCCTGCGCCGCCTGCTTGGCACTTTCATGGCGGGCAGCGGCTTCGAAAGCTCGTAGTGCTGAAAGCGAGGGTAATCGGCGATGGTTCATGAATGAGTTTCACTCATCTATAGCTGCAAGAAAAGATCGTTTGTTCAGGCTGAAAGGCAAAGCCTAAGCTAAGCCTGTTGTTAATCATAGATGAGTTCAACTCAGATTAGGAGGCCACCATGACACACATCCTGCATATAGACGCTAGCGCCCGCCCCGGTATTGCTGGCACAGATAACCACGGCTCGCATAGTCGCCATTTAACCTATCAGTTTGTCAGCCAGTGGCAATCAAGCCGACCGCAAGACACGGTTACCTATCGCGATATTGGTCAAAACCCACCGTCGATTATCAGCCACGACTGGATTGCGTCTGCCTTCGCCCCCGAAGAGCACCGAGAAAGCTGGATGAAGGACGCACTGACAGAGAGCGACCATCTGATTGATGAGTTAATTGCTGCTGATATTGTGGTAATCGGAACGCCGCTATACAACTTCGGTATGCCTGCCGCCCTCAAGGCGTGGGTCGACCAAGTAGTACGGCCCGGTCGAACGGTAGAGTTCGATGACACCAACCCGATAGACCCTTACATACCCAAGCTCACAGACCGAAAAAGGCATGCCGTTGTGCTCACCGCTAGAGGCGGCGTAAATATGGCGCCAGGTGAAGAAATGGCCCATATGAACCACCTTGAGCCACACTTGGCCACAGCACTGGCATTTATCGGCATCACTCGCGTTCACTACATCGCGATCGAAGGACAGGAAGTGGGCGGCGAGGTATTGGCCAAATCGGTTGCTGCCGCGATACAGAAAGTTGAAACGCTTGTTGAAGAGTTGCAGGTAGCGTTGGAAAGCACGCCATCACCTCAACCGGCCTAAATTATAGTTAATGGTCTTTCATCGTAAATACGCTGAAGTATAAGGAGCGGCTATCGCTACCCAAGGATGTCCGCTCCTTTATGCCCTTCTGGTACACCTTGAACTAATAGCACATCGCCCTCTGTATTCCGGGTACGCAATGGGCGGATCGCTTTATAAGCAGCCGAGTCATACCAACCTTGCGCATGCTCCATGGAAGGAAATTCAATCACCACCATATCCCCTGTCCACCCTCCCTCAAGCGGAATGTATGGCCCACCATGCACGAGGTATTTGCCCGAGAACGGCGCGAGGGTTGCATCAATGCCTTCTAAATATTGTTTAATTTCAGGATCGAATCGGGTTTCGCGGATAAGAGCAACGGCGTAAGCAGACATTATCACCATCCTTCATTTAAACGAAAAGAGACCTCCTCCCCAGCACTTCAAAAACAAAAATAGCATTACGTAGCCTACCTTGCACTCGCAGCCAACCGTGCACCCAACGCGACGAAAAGTGCTCCAAGGGATCTATCCATCCATAAACCAACGTGTGGTTTTCTCTTTAAGTAAGCACCCAACTTAGCACCAGCCAAAACCAAAGGGGGCTCTATTACGGCAGCAACTGCAATAATAAGGCTGCCATGCAATAAAAGCTGTGCCTCGGCTGGGCCAGCGCCTTCCACGATAAATTGCGGCAGGAAAGCCAGAAAGAAGATAGCGACTTTGGGGTTTAGCGCAGATACCAGCATGCCCTGCCAATAAACAGTGGAGAGGTTCTTGTTACCCGGCTTTTCTGCAGCGACAAACTGATCCCCTTGAGACAGCAACATTTTAATACCGAGCCATATCAGGTAGGCGGCCCCTACCCATTTAACAATCGAAAACGCCAATGCAGAGGTGGCTAAAATAGCCGAAAGACCAACTGCAGCCATTACTACATGGAGCGCCGCTCCTGTCCAAATCCCAAACATAGCGGCAAACCCTTGTCGTCGCCCGCTACGTAATGTTTGCCCCAGTATGTAGGCAATATCTGGCCCCGGCGATAGGTTCAAAAGCACGGCCGCTGATAAAAAAGTCATCCAGTGCAGCAATGTATACTCAAACATAAGCGCTCTCTTGTATTTTTCCTTTGCCAAGCTAAAAGAATGTTAACGTGCTAGTTGGAAAGGTTCAGCTGCCAGGAAACGCCGTATTTATCATTCAACCATCCGAATTTTTCACTAAAGCCGTAATTATCTAGAGGCATCAAAACCTTACCTCCATCGCTCAATGCTTTAAATACGTCTTCTATTTCTTTCTCTGAGCCGCACTCAACGTGTAATGACATTGTTGGCGTAAAACTGAACTGATGGTCGTAATAGCTATCCATTGCCAGGAAGAGAGTGCCGTTTATCGAGAAGCGGGCGAGCTTAACTGCCCCTTCGGGATCATGCCCCCCAGCTTCGACACGCTCGATATCGATGATTTTCGAGTTCTCAAATAGCGAAGTGTAAAACTTGATAGCTTCTTCGGCTTTACCGGCCTGATCCCCCACAAACATTAAAGATGTTTTGATAGTCTTCACTTTAACCTCCCATTTCATTTGACGCGCTAAGCGTTACTGTAGAAAGGTCTGCAAAACAGACGCGACATTGACTGCTGTGGTTAAGAGGCATTCTTGAGCGCCTGTTTAATGAAATCCCCTTTCGCCGCCGTATAGGCTTCTCGGTCTGACGTAAATTCCGCCGCCCACAGACGCTTCTTTTTCTCATAACGTTGCGCCAGTTCAGTATCAGCGCGCAGTCTATTGCGAAAAGCCAATCGCCGATGCCACTCTTCACCGCTATACACCATAAGATGCAGATGATGCGTCCTACGCCCCTCGGCCCATCGCATTAACCAACGCCGCCCGACCAAGGAAGCGTTGTACGCTAATGATGTCGCATATTTGGCACGGCACAACGGCTCCAGCAAGTCATCAGCCTGGTGCATTGACTCTACGCCTGCCAGGATATCGATGATTGGCTTGGCCGAGAGACCATGAACAGCGGTACTTCCGATGTGCTCAATGGCTAGAAATTCATCTGGAAATAAATCCAGCAGCCTGTCTCGCTCCTTCTCGAATAGAGCTGGCCAAGCCATATCATATGGAAATAGCGCGACCTCCTCATGGATGGCTCGATTTAAAGATTCCGTTTCATCCATGGCTGAGGCTCCCCTGTATCGAAAATTGTTGCCTATGCTTCATCTGATAACAGTGGCGGCATGGGGCAATCGAGAATATCGGCCATGGCACGGAACAGTTCGGCTTCGGCAGGCAGAATACGTCCACTGTGCTCAATACAGCGCGCCATCGCTTGCAACAGCGCAGGCTTATGCAGAGGCTTTAAGCGCCGCAAACGCTCAACGGCCAGGCTAAGCGCATGCATATCACTTATATCGTCAGTGGCCCTCAATGAGAACGGCAGCTCACTCTCAGCGGCATCGAGCGCGGCGCTTATCTCAGCCGGGTCATCTTGACCGGCGGTGGCAAGCACCGTCAGTAGCATCTGACACTCCCGCGGCAGGTCGTTTATCTTGAGGTTTGCAAGCCCACTGCCTTGCTTGCTGATGTTATTCAACACCAACTGATATAGCGTCCACTCCAACAGACTGACCTGACCATCCGCCTCAATCAACCGTTCCATACAGAGGCGAAAGTGCTGGGCCTGCTCCATCGAGAGCGACCGTAACGCTGGCAGCGTCAGTTCTATTAGAGGCAAGCGTAACTGTACATCCAGCCTCAACATTTCCGGGCCATAATCCATCAGCGCTCGGTAAACATCTGGCAGTGCAACTTGATGCAACGCCTTAAGCTGATGCCTACGCATTGTCTTATCCTGGCTAAGCAGCAGTGAATGGACCAGAGCACGAGCGGTATGGGGCTCATGGGCGGCGATTTTAATCCGCTCAGGTAGCGCATCTAGTGTCGCTCTAGCCTGGTTAAGATGGCGCTGGTCAGGCTGGCCCATGGTGTTAATGGCGGTTTGAGCAGAGGCACCGGTTAACACAGCGGCCATTGCCCCCGTTCCCGTGGCTGTTCCCGAGCCGAATCTGGGCTCCGCTTCAGACCGCTCACCGTTGCCTTCTGGTTCTGTTGCGTCATTCTCGGCTTGCTGGATGGGCCAAGTGACTTCGAAGCGGCCATTCCAGTCTGGCATGACCCGCTTGATACGATCTTTAATCGGCGGATGGGTGGCCATCATTTGGCTAAAGCCCTGCCGTACGCCTTGACCGAAGAACAGGTGGCTGAATTCCGCCGCCTGTGTCGCTTGCAGGTGAGAACCCTGGCTGTGCGAGCCGATTTTAACCAGCGCATTACCAATCCCCTTAGGGTTACGGGTAAACTGCACCGCAGAGGCATCCGCCAGATATTCACGCTGCCGACTAACCGCCGACTTGATCAAGTTACCAAAGAAGGTACCTGCATAACCGATCAGCATTAGCGCCGCCCCGAGCGCTAAAACGACTGCTCCTGAGTTGTCGCGTTTTCCACCGCCGACCCGCCGAAAGCGCATACTACGCAGCACTGTTCCGCCCAATAAGCCAATGATTAGGATGCCATGCAGTATGCTGATCAGGCGCATATTCAACCGCATGTCACCATGCAGAATATGGCTAAACTCATGAGCTACGACGCCCTGCAGCTCATCCCGCGTCAGGTTACGGATCGTGCCACGAGTAATCCCGATCACTGCATCATTGGTTTGATAACCGGCGGCGAAGGCATTGATGCTCTCCTCCTCCAGCACATACACGGAGGGCACTGGCGTACCAGAGGCAATCGCCATCTCTTCGACCACATTGAGAATACGCCGCTCATCAGCATCACGGGTATTAAGATTGATCTCGCGTCCACCAAGGGCTTCTGCCACTACCCGGCCACCACGCCTTAGCTGACTGCGTTTGAATAGCCCGCCCAGCACCACGACGGCCAACACTGCAATAGCAACGCCAGTGACCAGTTCAATCGAGAGTGCCGACCACATTCCCTGAGCAGAAAGATTGGTTTGTGTAGCGGATTGCTCCCCCATTAAATGCAGCGCGATGGTAATTGCCAGCGTGGTAACAGCAATCAGGGCAAGTACTGCCAGTACCATCAAAACGACCAGACGCCCGGTTTTACGACGAGCGTTATCCTGCGCGGTAAAAAAATCCATGTCGCGTTTTCCCTGAGCTTAGAACGACACCGTCGGCGCCGCTTGAATCTGGGCGCTGTCTTCAAACTCTAACAACGAGGCATCCTGCCCATGGCCGAACATGCCCGCCACTGCTACCGGCGGGAAGCTCTGCCGATAGGTGTTGTAGTGCATCACCGCATCATTAAATGACTGCCGCGCAAAGGCCACTTTGTTTTCAGTGCTGGTTAGCTCTTCTGACAATTGCTGCATATTTTCTGAGGCTTTTAGATCCGGGTAGGCTTCCATGACCACATTGAGCCGCCCCATCGCCTGTGTCAGCACGCCCTCTGCACCGCCCAGGTCTGCCATGGCTTTGGCACTGCCTGGGTTTGCCGCGGCCGCTTTTAGCCCAGCGGCGGCTGTATTACGAGCCTCGATGACCGACTGCAGCGTCTCCCGTTCATGGCTGAGGTAACCTTTTGCGGTCTCTACCAGATTAGGAATCAGGTCATGCCGACGCTTAAGTTGCACTTCAATTTGCGCAAAGGCGTTCTCAAAGCGATTTTTCAAAGACACAAGTCGGTTGTAGATACCGATGACGTAAAACGCGATAACGGCGATGATCGCCACAGTGATGATGATAGTGAGCACTATGGTTCTTCCTTATAGTAGGCATTCGTCAGTAAAAGCCGGTCTATGAAAAGCTAGACAATGAATGCCTAGCTAGTGAAAAAAGTAGCCACCAAGTTCAATATCCGACGTTCACACATCACTTTGCAAGCTTAGGGAGAAAGGGAATGTCGACATAGCATTGCTCAAGATCACCTTTCTCATAAAACACTGTGATCGTATCGGTACCTGCTCGAAACGATTATCGAGCAGGGCCTGAAGCTCGCCGCCGGTATACTCTGGGACTTAGGTGAACCTAAAGAACAGGCTTGCAAACAAACGACAACAACCACACATTGCACAGCAACCAAGGCAGAATAAAATGACGACTCCTGAAGAAAACAGCGTCGATAATGAAGCCATTCATTGGGATCAGGATATTAGCTACGGCCAGTACCTGGATCTGGAACCCTTGCTTGCTTGCCAAAATCCCGCTTCTGATGAACACGATGAATTACTCTTTATCGTTATCCATCAAGTATCGGAGCTATGGATCAAACTGTGCCTTCACGAAGCTCATGGTGCCGCAGCGCATATTCAAGAAGATAACCTGCGCCCTGCTTTCAAGATGCTAGCGCGGGTTTCCAGAATTCAAGAACAGCTTATCAAGGCCTGGGAAGTGTTGGTCACCATGACCCCCGCCGACTATGCCAGCTTCCGAGACAGCCTTGGCCAAAGCTCTGGGTTTCAGTCCTATCAATATCGGGAAATGGAATTCCTGTTGGGTAACAAGAACGCCAAGCTAATCGAAGCCCACCGATCAAAACCCAAACACTACCAAAAACTTCAGGAATCCCTCCACTCACCCAGTCTGTACGATATCGTGCTGCAGCTGCTTGCCAAACGCGGCTTCAGCATTCCGGAAAGCAAAACCCAACGCGATTGGAGTATTCCCTACACCGCCAGTAGCGAGGTGGAAGCGGTCTGGACGGAAATCTACCGCAACAGCGAACAACACTGGGATCTATACGAGCTTGCTGAAAAACTGGTGGATGTCGAATTCAACTTTCAGCGCTGGCGATTCAGCCACATGAAAACAGTCGAACGTATCATTGGTTATAGACGCGGCACAGGGGGAACGGCTGGGGTGAACTATCTGGTCAAAGCGCTGGATCTTCAATTCTTCCCGGAACTGTGGAGTGTTCGGACGACGATATAAGCACTTGGCGCACTACTGCGCACCCAGTTTAACTACCGTCATGATATTCAAAACAGCGACATACAATTTTTCGGAGCAGCCATATGCCTGTAAGCCTGGATAGTGTTCGTGAGCGTGACCGCCAAGACCCATTGGCAGACTTTAAAAGCCATTTCGCCCTGCCTGAAGGCGTGCTTTATCTTGATGGGAACTCACTGGGCGCTCAACCGAAGGCCGCCAAACAGGCGGTCGATGAGACTCTGGATCAATGGCGCGACCAACTGATCAAAGGCTGGAACCAGGGCTGGTTCGATGCTCCGGAACGCTTGGGCAATCTGCTAGCCCCGGTGATTGGTGCGCAACGCGGTGAGGTAAGCGTCACTGACAATATCACGCTAAATATCTTCAAGCTGCTGGGGTATATCCTCGGCCAAGGCAAGGAGGGTCGCCAGGCGGTTCTTAGCGAAGGCGGCAACTTCCCGACCGATGGCTACATCGCCCAAGGCTATTGCCGGGTGAGTGGCGCCGAGCACCGCTTCCTGCCCGAAGGAGGCAACTTGGCCGAACACCTCGACGGTGTAGCCGTGGTGGTACTGAGCCAAGTTAATTACCGTACTGGCAAATTACGCGATATAGCCACCACCACGAAACTGGTGCACGACCACGGCGCGGAAGTCATCTGGGATTTGGCCCATTCCGCAGGCGCACTGCCCATTGATCTAAACGGTTGCGGTGCTCGCTACGCCGTAGGCTGTACGTACAAGTACCTTAACGGCGGCCCTGGCGCGCCAGCTTTTTTATACGTGCATAGCGATCACCAAGACAAAGGTTGGCAGCCGCTTTCCGGCTGGCACGGCCATGCATCGCCCTTCGCTTTTGAAGCGGATTACACCCCAGCGGGGGATATTTCCCGCTTTCGCACTGGCACCCATTCGGCACTTGCCTACGCCGCTCTGGAAGCCTCACTCGCCCTATGGAGCGAGGTGGACATGCAGGCGCTGAGAGAAAAAAGTCTGGCAATGAGCGACCTGTTTCGAGAGTGTTTAAGCGATATTTTTACCACTCATAATATTGACGATATAACCCCATCAGCCAGTGAGCGCGGCAGCCAGGTATCACTGGTGGATAGTCAAAACGGCTACGCTATCGTTCAAGCCTTGATTGCCCGCGGAGTGATCGGCGACTACCGGGAACCCGGCCTAATGCGTTTTGGTTTTACCCCGCTGTATCTCAGTTTTGAAGATGTTTGGCAGGCCGCCCAGCACTTCCGCGAGGTAATGGAAAGCGGTGAGTACCAGGATCCGCAGTTTCATGTGCGTGATGCCGTTACCTAATAGAGGTACGTGATGACTGAAATACCCCTGAACCTCGCCTACTCGCCGAGCCATTTCGCTCGGGATTTCGAAGCCACTTTAACGCGCCAGGCAGCTTTAGGTATCGACCTGGTGGCACGCCACCAGCCGATTACCCTGCGCTACGGTGAAGATCCGGCGGCCCGTCTCAACCTGTTCGTCCCGGAAAGTACCGCGGGCCCCTGGCCATTGATGCTATTTATTCACGGCGGCTACTGGCAGGCGCTGGATAACACCGCGACGGACTTTCTGGCTGAACGCTACCTGGCCCGTGGTATGGCCTTCGCCTCCCTGGGTTACGGCTTAGCACCGGAAACCTCCATTAACACCATGGTGAGCCAATGCATTGAGGGGATTGGGGCGGCATGCAACGCCCTCGCGGATAACGGTGGCGTGTGGTCTATTGTATTAGGCGGCCATAGCGCCGGTGCCCAGCTAGCCTACTGGGTAGCCACCAGTGGTGATATACCCATTGATAAGTTGATACTGGTTAGCGGCGTTTATGACCTAACACCATTGGTGGATACCTACGTTAACGAAGCGCTGGAGCTCACTCCACCCCAAGCGCTTGCGTTAAGTCCTATATTTGCCGATTCCAGCAAACTACCCTCATGCCAAGTGGTGATCGCCGAAAGCGATCCGCCCGCTTTTCGCCAACAAACACACGATTTTGTTGCAGCGTTAAAAACTAGCCATATCCAAGTCGAGCTCGTGGATATAGCTAATTGCGATCACTTTGATGTGTTAGATGCTCTATGAGTTTGAACAAACAATCGGCAGAAGTACGTACAACAATGACCAACACTAAGCGGTCGAATAACGTAAAAACAGTATCACCCACCCTGTCTCAACCGTGAAGCGCCGCCTCTATTTCCGCGACGTTGATTTTTCTCATCTGCATCATTGCGTCGAATGCGCGTTTAGCGGCGGCAGGGTCAGGGTCGGTAATGGCGTTAATCAGTACAGCAGGCGTTATCTGCCACGATATTCCCCATTTATCCTTGCACCAGCCACAGGCACTTTCCTCGCCACCATTGCTAACAATGGCATTCCAATAGCGATCCGTTTCGGCTTGGTCATTCGTTGAGACCTGAAAAGAGAACGACTCATTGTGCGTAACCCCAGGCCCGCCGTTGAGTCCAAGGCACGGAATGCCCATCACGGTAAGCTCTACGGTCAATACATCCCCTTGCTTACCCGATGGAAAGTCTCCCGGTGCGTGATGAACCGCCCTGACAAACGAATCAGGAAAGGTATCGGCGTAAAAGCGTGCTGCCTCTTCTGCACCACCATCGTACCAAAGGCAAACAGTGTTCTTTGCGGGGGTTGCCATATCACATCTCCACTAAAACCATAGCGTCATTAAGCCCAGTGAAATATTTACCGAGCTTACCAAGTCTCCTCAGAGCCCGGTGGCCCCATATCGATCTGCATATCAGGCGCTATATCCACTACGCCTTTGATCTTTTTCAGCCGTTCCGCCGTGGCATCGTCAGCCGAGCCGGTAATGCAACCGATCTCCTCCAGCACCTCCTGGATATTTAATCCTTCAGCGCTGAGACGTGTGGCCATTTCATTTATCGGTTGATCGCTGGAAATAGTGATCAACCATAGCGCTACCGCTGGCATCTGGCGTACCTCCCTAGTAAGTGCACTGGGCGGCCTGAAAGGAGCGCCTGCCCAGTGCGTCGCCCAACATCAAGGCGCTTGTACCAACCCAGCTCCCACGCGGGATTCAGGCGATGGCAGCTCTTGCACCGAAGTCACTAGCTGTTGCCACAGTTTCCTTCCCCACAATGAGGCATCTGATTGCGCCCACAGTGCCGCGCAGCCTGCCACGTGTGGCGCCGCCATGCTGGTGCCACTGATCGTTTTATGGCGAGTGGGCCGGGGCCATGAGGAGAAGATATCGCGTCCAGGCGCGGCAATTTCGATCTTGCCATGATTGGAAAAGCTGGAAGGCTTCAGGTTCGGATCGAGAGACGCCACCGACATCACGGTAGGCGAGTTGGCAGGCGCCCCTGTATTGGTAGCTGAATTACCCGCTGCAGCGATAACGAGACACCCATTACGCAGTGCCGCTTCACCAGCATGGGTGTAAGCGGCCTGCACCGGGCTCTGGCTGCCAAGCGACATCGAGATCACCTCACAGCGGTTGGCGATGGCCCAGTTCAGGCCAGCGAGAACGCCCGCCCCGGTACTGCTGCCCGAGTTGGTCAGCACCTTGCCGACGAAGACCTGCGCCTCATACGCGATCCCGTAACGCTGTGTGTTTTCACCGGGCGCCTGGGGGCCACAGGCCGTGCCGATACAGTGAGTACCGTGCCCGTTGATATCCTGCACCGGCTCCCCAACGAATGAGCGGGTAACGAACTCCCTACCCTCGAAATCCGGGTGGCCAAGATCCATCCCGGTATCCAGCACGGCGACTTTTATACCCGCGCCACTCCAGCTACTTTGCGGCACCTTACAGCGTTTTAGCCCCCAAGTTGGCCGAAGGGCGTCCTCTTCAAGGTTCTCTTCGCCTTCTTCCAAATCCAGCTCAACGCCAAGATCACGAGCGATGGTGCTGGCTGCCCGCAAAAAACCCCGTAGATATTCAGAATTTTCAGAAAAGGCGAAATACTCTGGCTCAATAATTTCGATGGGACTATCCGCGGCTACTTTACCCAGCGCACTCATGCCATGCTGCTGTAGGGCATCGCCGCCTACCAGCGCTACTCCAATCTCCGGAAATACCATTGCCTCAGCATCTCCGGCATCTTCCAGGCTAACGGCTTGATCGGTGAAATCCCGCGCATCAGCGATGCGAAATTTCTGGGCTTTTAGCGACTTAATGCCCTCTTCTACCCGCCCCTCACGATAGCTAATCAGAAAGCGCCCGGTTTCAAGGCAACTGCCGCCCCGCTCTAAGGCTGCCAATAGCAATTTTTCGGTGCCGCATGAAACAGTGGCGAGTAACTCACCCGCTGGCGTACTGCCTTTTCCGTTACCTGTCGGTTTTTTCGCCATCGTAGACATCCTTTTCATTTAGCTGGTAAGCGATATGGAATAGGTGAATCATAGACACCATGCAAGGGAAAGCATGCCTAGCTATGCCACATCCACCATTTCAGCTTAACGCACCTGATATGCTTCGCCAGATCGATTTCAGGCTACGGCCCTTAAACATACAGGGCGCTTAAACGAAGGAGGATAGATCATGGCCGTTATGGGTTAATCTCAGTAGGGAGGCACTCGTCATCGCGGAGTGTTAGCACTTCGAAACCAGAGGATGTGACCGCTACCGTATGCTCCCACTGAGCAGACAATTTCTTGTCACTGGTCACCACCGTCCAGCCATCCCGCTTGGTTTTTATCTTGGCCCTGCCCTGATTAATCATGGGCTCGATGGTAAACACCATCCCTTCTTTCAACGCCAGGCCTCTGCCTCTCTTCCCGTAATGCAGCACTTGCGGCTCTTCATGCATTTCGCGACCTATTCCATGGCCGCAATACTCACGAACGACAGAGTATCCGTGTTTTTCGGCATATTGCTGAATTGCGTAGCCTACATCACCCAATGTGGCACCTGGCTTGACCGCGTGTATTCCTTGCCACATGGCCTCGTAGGTTTTATCGACCAGTCGCTTGGCATAGGGAGTCACATCGCCAATCAGATACATCTTGCTGGAGTCAGCAATAAAGCCGTCTTTCTCCAGGGTAATGTCGACATTGACGATATCGCCTGTTTTGAGTATTTGCTTCTCGGATGGAATGCCATGGCACACCACGTGGTTGACTGAGGCATTCAATACGTACTGGTAATCGTATTGCCCCTTACTGGCCGGTCGAGCCTGCAATTGATCGACGATATAGCGCTCGGCCCAATCGTTAAAAGCCATGGTGGATACGCCGGGCGCTATCCGATTGTCGAGATGACTGAACACCAATCCGAGTAGCCGTCCGGCTTCCCGCATCAAACGCAACTCCTCCTCGCTTTTTAGCGTCAGCTCACTCACCGGCCACCTTCCTTACTTCAACGTCGGCTTGCTTCATTTGCTCACGCATGATGTCAGAGAAGGTCATGCCCGGATTGGCCTCGGCAAGCATGCCCACCTTTATCCAATACTCAGCCTGGGCATTGATAGAGCGCACCATGACAGTGCTTGCCTTGCGAATATCCTCATGCAACTGGTCATTGATCTTAACGATACCCATCACACCACCCAATATATGAAACGAATATGAAACATATACGAATCATATATTGCGTAACGATTGGCGGCAAGGCTACCTGATTACGTTGTTACGGGGACACGTTGGCCAGAGGTTCCAACGCCAATACTTCTTTGCGCAGCACAAGCTTCGGCTTCTCTAACGAATCGCGCCACTGAACACACTCCTGCTGTTGCTGCGAGTCGTTATCGGGGTTTGCGACAAAGGCATCCAACCAGGCCTGGCGGGAACACAGGTCTTGATACTCCCCGAGCAGGCGCTGGCGGTGCTTCAATTGGGACAGAAACGGCTCAGGGGTCTCTGGATTCAGATCAGCCAGGTAACGAATCCGCTTCACGCCCTTCCGCAGTTCATGGAACTCGGTGTCATGGGTATCCAGCGAGAGTGCCGCCAGGTCTTCATCGTGGCGTGCGATACGCTCATTCAGTACCCTACGTATACGCTTTGGCGTAAGTTTCGAAAGCGCCTTACCAACGTCATCGGAAGCGATAAAGTGCTTCCATGCCTCCATCTCCTCAGCATATGCCGGTGCACTTAACTGCTGACACAGCGCCTGGAGGCGCTCCCGCTGGCAAGCCTGGAGCCACTGCATCAATCCCTGGCGACTACCAGGAGTGAGCGGTGGGGGCGTCTTGACCATATCCTCCAGAAACACATCAATATCACGCAGGTCACTGGTAGCCTGGGCACGTTGCTTGAGCCGCTTAAGCATCTTTTTCAGGCCAGGCACTCGGGTAATGGCGCGCACGGATTCACCCACTGCCCGGCTACGACGCAGATTGACCCGGTACTGGTGCAGGAACTCAGGATCAACACCTGCGATGACACCAGCTTCCAAGGTACGGATCATCTGATACTGGTGCTCCAGCATGTCACGAATGCGGCTGGTAGTGTCGTTATTGCGTTTGGGTGGTCGGGGGGCAAGGCGCTGAAAAAGAGGATAACTGGCCGCTTCCGGGGTCTGGCACCCTGCCAGCTTGGCTCCGCCCTGCCTCACACTTTCCCAGGAAGAGCCGGACAGCGTGAAATGCAGTACGCTCCCGGTGGGCAGCGAATGCGGCGCGGTCTTGTCGAGCCAACGAGCCAGATCATGCAGCGCCGGGTTATGCCCAATCACCAGCACCCTTTCGGCTTCATTCGGCAGCGATTCGAGCCATGCCTGCAGCCCGCCACCATCGAACGTGTAAAGGTCTTCATCGAAGTGAACCTGATTGACCAGGGTACGATCAGGCAGTTGCGCTGCGATCTCGTCGAAGGTTTCCCGCGTGCGAACCGCTGTACTGGCGTAAATCCCCCCTTCTAACGCTTGCCAGTGCTGCAGCACATGCGCCATCGCCGCTGCCTGACGTTTACCACGCTTTCGCAACGGCCGTTGGTGGTCGGTCATATCGCCACTGGGCTGTTTAGCCTTGGCGTGCCGCATTAGGTATAGGTGCCGCATGGATTCGCTCCCAAGCACAGTGTGGTACGCAAAGTTTAGTACATGCCCATCTTCTAGCGAGAGCGCTGACAAGGCTTCACTACACACCAACTGGCCAGCACCAGGCTACCGAATAGCGTGTACACCACCACAAACACCCACTCCGGCAAAGTGAAATAGAGCAGGTTGTGCAGCCAGTACTGAATAAACGAGCCCGAATAGGTGACGGCGCCTGCCTCTGCCCTCAGCGCCATTTCCCAGGTGGTTAACGGGCAAACCACGCCAAGCCAAGCCTGAACCACCACATAGCCAATGGCGCAAAGATGTACGATACGAAAGGTTTTATTACGAACCCACCGCCAGTTGAAGAAATAGCCTGCGTAAATGGCGACCAGGCCTAACACCACGAAGGCCACAAACAGCACGTGGAGAATTAGAAAGGTGTCGGCGAGCATTAGCAGCAGTGATGGGGGCATAGGAAAGCGCTACTTGCTGCCAACGGGTGAATCTGGTGCTTCGACGACATCGCTGCAGACGACGACTTGGTTCCTCCCAGCGCGTTTGCCAACATAAAGCATCTCATCCGCTCGTTTAATTAAAGACTCCAGATCGGCTTCCTCTGAATCGGTAGCCGCCACGCCAACGGTGACGCTTGGGCGCAGTTTGCCCATCTCTTCTGTTAACGAAAGTTCAGCCACCTTCTTTTTCAAACGCTCTGCTACCATTTGCGCATCGCTCGAGCTGGTGTCTGGGAGTGCGACAACAAACTCTTCACCACCAAAACGTCCTATCACATCCGTTGGGCGCAGCGATTCTGCACAGACTTCGGCAATCTTGGTTAGCACCCAATCCCCGTGGCTATGCCCCCAGGTGTCGTTAATGTGTTTGAAGTGATCCACATCGATCATAAACAGGCTGAATGGCACCTTGTGGGTTTGCGAGTGCTGCAACAGATCTTTAGCCAGTTTTATAAAATGGCCGCGATTATTCAGGCTGGTCAGCGCGTCCTGCTCAGCGACTACCCTCAGCTGTTCTTCCAGTGATTTTCGGTGCGCGATCTCTTTGTGTAACTGGTGGTTATTCTCTCGCTCTTCTTGAAGCAGTGCATATTGCTTACGCTGCAGGCATTCCAAGCGCAGCAGGGCGAAAAACCCTACAACGCTGCCCATAATCAGCAACAGTGCGACCAGTAGCGTCGCTATCGGGGCAAGACTTGCGAACAGCACCGCAGCCACTAAAAAGCCAATATTTAAATAGAGGCTGGCCGCTGTCACGACTGTTAGCGGATTGGGAATCAGAAGATAAAACGCCATGGTAGCCACCACCACCGCGGTGATTTGAGTGGGGAGGCTTTCGGGTCGTAGGGGGACAATCAATATAATGCCCGTGGCAAATACCCACAGCGGTAAGGCGTGCAACCAAGCACGGTAATCATTGCCACCCCAGCGCCGCACAACGAGTGCCACCAACAGGCAAATGCTCACCACCACTATTCGCATGGTAAGCAGCAGATAGAACTCCCTGGTAAGGCCCAGCAGGTAGTAATCCGCAATCGCGAACATGCCAAAGACACATGCCGCAACGCTCACAGCAAAGCTAAACTCAAGCCGCACGCTTTCCTGGATAGAGCGGCGATACATCAACTCACGGCTGGCATCGCAAAACTGCCCGGTTAACCCATGCACCTGATACTGTTGTTTCTGTAATGGCACAGCCCCACACTCCCGACGTCACGTGGCAATTTTTCTTATTTTATCAATAACGCGATGCCACTCACCTCAACATTCAGCAGGCGTAACCGTACGATAGCTGGCCGTGGCCTTTTCCAGCCCTTGCTGTAATGCCCGAATGCGCGATTCATGGGCAGGATGCTTAGAAAGAAATTCAAGGGGCTGACCACCACCGCTAGCAGCCATGTTGCGCCACAGGGTCACGCTCTGCTGCGGGTCAAACCCCGCACGGGCCATAATTTCCAAGCCCATCAAATCGGCCTCCTCCTCATGGGTGCGGCTGAAAGGCAGGCTAATGCCCAACTGGGCACCGATACCCAAGGCCTGCATCAATTGCTGGTTGCCAAATTCCTCTTCCCCTAATAACCCCACCACCAATAACACGGCTTTAATGCCAAGCTGCTGGGTAAGCCGCTCATTGCCATGATCCGCCAACACATGCCCCACCTCGTGCCCAATCACCGCCGCTAGCTGGGCTGGCGTCTCGGCCACTCGCAGTAGCCCGCTATGCACCCCGATGCGTCCACCCGGCAGAGCAAACGCATTGGGGGAAGCATCCTCAAATACCACCACTTCCCAGCGTTCAGGGAAAGCGAGCCCTGGGTAGCTCGCCTTAGCGCCAGCCACCACTTTTTCAGCCACGCACTGCACCAACTGATTAGCCTGCGTATCGCGATTGATCGGCTGGCTATTGCGCAGCTGATTAAAGGCATCTTCCCCCATGTCAGCCATTAACGCGTTCGGTACTAACGCCAATTGGGAGCGCCCGGTGGGCGTTTCCCCGCAACCAGCCAAAGAGGCCAGCAACATCAAAAGGAAAAGAGGTAACAGAAATCGCCGATGCATCGGATAGTATCGCCTGGATTAAGAAACGTGCAGTAGAGTGTAAGGCGCTTCTCAGGCGTAGCGCACGTCGCGTTCATCAACGCTACCCAGCCCAAGGTGCCGGTCGTAATCGTAGGCCACAAATAGGCGGACATAATCCAACTCGGTATGAAGCTCTAGCGAACCTACCACTCATTGGCGGAGCAGTAGATATCGTCTAGAACCTCCCCGTTAAAGTAACGGGGAGACACGTCTAGAGTTCTTCGCTGCGAGGTATTATTCGTTAAGGCTGTAAATCACTCAGGCGTTTGCGCTTCGTCGCGCATCACTTCGAGCGAAGTGATTTCAACGGTGAGTGCGTCACGCGTTGTTTCTAACTCACTTACCCGATCACCGACCGCTGAAAGTTGGTTATTGGCCTCTTCTATCTGAGTATTTAGCGCTTCAAGGTCAGCTTCAACCTGACTGCGGGCATCTTCTGCCTCTTGACGAGCCTGTTGCGCGGTATCGCTGGCGGCTTCGGCTTCTTCAATCTCGGCGTTGAGCGCTTCAAGGTCTGCTTCAGCCTCGCTGCGAGCGTCTTCTGCGTCTTGACGAGACTGTTGAGCGGCATCGCGGGCGGCTTCGGCCTCTTCTTTCTCTTTTTCTACCTCGGCGTAGTTCTCATTCAGCTCTTCAAGGCTGCTCTGCCGTTCGTCGACCTGCTCATTGAGGGTCTCCACTTCTTCTTCGCGGGTTTCACGCTCGCCCCGTAAAGCCTTCAAATCTTCTTCAGCGTGGGAAATATCTGCTCGCGTCGAAGCTAGCTCGGCTTCAGCATCAGCTTGCTCAACCTCAAGGGCGCTCATTCTCTGCTGCAGTGTTGCTAAATCAAGCTCCGCGGCTTCAACCTCAGACATCTCCGCCTGAATCTGTTGATGCTCCCGCTCAGTTTCAGCCAGACGCGCTTCGAGCGCATCCATACTGTCTCCCCGCGACCCAGCAATGGTGTGCGCCACCACGGCCCAGACCACCGCAATAATCGCGATGACCAAGAGCACCTTTACCCGGTTATCGCTCAACAATGCTATCGTTGATGGTTTATTTGTCCCTGTCATTGGTGCAATCCTCTCGCTTAAGCGTTATCGCTAATATAGCAGCTAACGTATCTACGTCAGCAGGCCGTCATCTGCCCCGTTGTTAATATGGAGGAAAGTTTTTGATTCGGCTAGAAACGATCATTCAACACATTCATGTACCTGAAGCCATGGCTCCGAGGAAAATTTTTCCAATAGCAACGCCTAGCTTAGATACCCCACCCCTGCCTAGATCCTTTCACCCCAGGGGTTTTAACGCGCTGCGCAACCGCTGAGTCAGGTGTTCAGGTTGGACTGCATTCAAAGAGACGGAGTCAGATTTTTGAAAATGACAAAACTGAACGATGGCTTCCACAAAAGCAGTAACGACTCTATGTTCATCAAAAGGGTGTGGCTCGAAATATAAGTTCTTGATCTCTAAGTGACTGGTTTTGCGATGGACTTTACAATCCATCCGGCCAACAAATGCATCGCGATAAAGTAGCGGCAGGCAAAAGTAACCATACTGACGCTTGGCTTCGGGCACATAACATTCCAGCTGATAGTCGTATTGAAACAGCGCCCTGAGCCGCTCCCGCTGAATGACACTGTTGTCGAAGGGGGAAAGAATCAACATTCGCTCTTTCAAACGAGGAAGAGGGCGTTCGAGCGCTCCCCTTTCCAATATAAATACATCGCCACTGCTCACTTTCACTCTCTCTAAATCACCCTGCGCTAACCTTTCATTTACCAGGGCATTCACAGCTTTGCGTAACTCTGTATTTCGGCGCAGATAGGTCAGCCCTTTGAGTGAAGCAAACCCATGACAGCTCAATTGTTGGTCTACAAGGTGCGCCGCATACTCCTCCATGGAGGGCATCTGTAAATTTACGTGAGATGGCAATACCCGCTCGGTTAGATCATATGTCTTTTGAAAACCGTCGCGGTCGCTGACCATCAGATCGCCTTGCATATACAGCTGTTCAAGTGCCTTTTTGGCGGGCTTCCAGTCCCACCAGCCTGCACGTTTGATGCTGCTAGCCCCTACATCTCGAGACCGCAGCGGGCCATCTGAACGTATGCGAGCCAACAACTCTCCCATGAGCTTTTTATCAGGTGATCTAAACCAATGCGTTTGCCCACTTTTGATAGCGTTTTTGTAGGGCAAGGAAAAGCGAAAATCGGTAATGGGTAAAAATGCAGCCGCGTGCGACCAATACTCAAAAATGTCTTTATTGATCAACAGCTGGTTCAGCATGTGTGGCTCAAACCCTGGTACTCGGGAGTGAATAACATGATGATGGGCTCGTTCCACCACAGATATGGTGTCTATCTGAACATAACCCAGGTGGTTAATCGCTTTACGGGCACCGGCTAAGCCACGTCCATAAGGCTTATTCTGCAGCAAACCTTGCGCAGCCAGAGCAAGGCGACGTAAGCGCGACAGCTCTTGTGGGCGTTTAATTTCAGTGATTGTCATACTTGCCTCGAAGCTCGTCATTAACAGTACAAGTTTGCACTTTACCCAATGGCTACACGCCTAGAAGCGGCAAGCGCTTAAGCTTGTGGTACTTCAGAGCCAACTCGATGCAATGCCTTAACGGAACCTGTTCGATATTCACACTCAGAGGGAGCACAATAGCTCTCTTACCCTCATACTCAAATTCATCAGGATATATTTCTTTGAACGTTTCAATCAAACATGTTTGGCAGTGAAAAAATACCTTAATGACGTCTGGATCTTTAGGTTTCCAGTCGATTCGAATGGTAGTGCCCCCTTTGACAAGATAACTAGCTTCTCCCCATTTAAGCGCTTCTTCGACATCGCCAAGCTCATCTTCAGCAGCTACTGCCAGAATGAGTTGTCGCACGCTCTCAAGCTGCAACCGTGCGCCTTTCGGGTAGCTTTCAAACTTAGCCTGAACATCTGGATTCACGTTAAACTTACTCCAGGGTTAGCAGCGAGAGGCATAAAATTCATCTATCACACCAAACCGAAAGGCCATCGTTCCACGATAGTCTCAACATGCCGGCTCCCACCATTCTGAGTTACGTCCATAGTGTCTAATTACATCAACCTTGCTTTCAGCATGTTGAGTTACTATCAGTTAGTCAGATTTAGCTGCCAATAGCCAACGTCGTGCCATTGATCGAACTTAAACCCTACCTTTTCAAAATGGGCCACTTTTTTCATGCCCATTTTTTCGTGCAGTGCAACGCTGGCCGGGTTGGGAAGCGTGATACCGCCCATCACCGCATGAATACCGCACTCTGTGAGCGTGGAAAAGAGCGTTTCGTACAGCTTTGCGCCCAAGCCCCTACCGTGCGCCTGATTGGAAAGGTAGACGCTGACTTCAACTGAAAATCGATAGGCGCTTCTCTCTTTCCATTTGGTAGCGTAGGCATAGCCCACCACATCACCCTCTTCTACTGCCACCAACCAAGGCAAACCTGCCCCCTGAACGTTTTCAATCCGGCCTTGGATGTCTGAACCCAATACTGGCTTTTCTTCAAATGAAATAGCGGTATTTTCGATGTAGTGGTTATAAATGTGCGCTATGGTTTCCGAATCACCCTTTACGGCATCTCTGATCATGTTTTTTTCCATTTATATTCTGACGGTTTACGTTCACTGATTAACATAATTCAACTTCCGCTTTCGTGATCAGCTAGAGTGCCGTTTAAGCCAAGCTAAGCCGCAATAAGAGCCGCCCTCTAACCACCGCACCGCGTTGCCAGAAACTCGCCATTGCCAACAGGTACAGTGCACGTGGTGAAATCAGGATCTGCCGATACCAGCGCCATAAAATCAGCCATTTCATCTGCATGGGAAGTGGCGTTATCCACCACAAGCAGTCCGCCCTTGCGTAAAACTCGCTGGATATTCGGCCACCAATTCACATAATCAGAGCGCTTTGAGTCTAAAAAGAGCAGATCGAAACAGGCATCGTCCAGGCTTTCAAGAAGCCCACCCACCTCCCCTCGCTGCTGAGTGATGACATCAGAGAGGCCTGAGCGCTCAAAATTTCTCGCGGCCATCTCAAGCTTGTATTCGGAAAGCTCAACAGTGGTAACGTGCCCACCAACCCTCTGCACTGCCTGAGCCAGCCATAAGGTGGAGTACCCATTCGAGGTGCCAATTTCCAGCACTCGTTGAGCATTGGTTGCTTGAACTAGTACCGATAGGAACTCCCCCGTATCACGGGTGATATTGAGCATTCGTCTTGGGCGCTCAGAAATAGCAGCATCGTTTTGTTGGCCAAATTGCTCAAGTTCCGTTAGCAGTTCTTGAAGGGTTTCACTCATAGTTGTCTCCCGATACGAACACATCCAATTTACCGTCTTTTGCTTATACAGGTCGCTTAGCAAGCAGTGCCCAGACACCCGCCGAAGAGAGTAACGTTCCGCCAACCAAGTTGAAGCGACGCTGGGCGCGACGCGATGCCAGCATCTTGCGCACCGATGCTGCGAATACGGCGTAGAGAGTGGCATTAAGCGTTGCCAACGCCACAAACGTGATCGCAAGTATCCACAGTTGTTGCCCAGCATCGGCGTTCGGGCTGACGAATTGCGGCAAAAAGGCGACGAAGAAGATAATGCCCTTCGGGTTGAGCGCAGTAACGAGATAGGTATTGGTGAAAAGCTTCCAGCGCGAACCTGATACCGCCGGTGTTACCGGCTGCACAGAGGATATACCGGCACGCAATAGTTTGATGCCCATATAGAGAAGGTATAAACCGCCGATCCACTTGATCACAGTGAACCAGAATGCCGAGGTGGCTAACACCGCTCCCAAGCCAAGCAGTGAAAAGAGCAGCGCCGTTGAATCACCCAATGCCACCGCAGCAACAAGCGGAATATTGGCGCGCCTACCTTGGGCGATAGAGTAGCTGACCACGGTCAGAATCGTTGGCCCAGGGATGGCGAGCAATGCCACCGACGCCAGGGCAAAGGCGAACCAGATTTCAATAGACATGGAAAGCTACCTCACAGGTTGTTAATGCTAAGTTAGCATAAGCTCAACAATGATTGGAGTGCTCTGCTAGAAGCTAAGCGGCTCTAGCTATCATTCTTGCTTTTAACCATCAGCACATACCCAGCTGAGCGGCGATCCAGCGTCCCAGCGCCAGGGAACCAACAAAAGCACCGACTAGCCCCAGATAGGCGCCAACCATCCAACTGCGATGCTGCTCTATCCTGCCCTTGAGGATAGCCACCACTGCAACGGCAAGAGCTACTAACACCCACAACGAAAGCAGATGAATCGGTCTAAAGTGACCTATCAGCGGCAGAACGCCACCACCAGCTCAAGGAACGCCTAACGACCTACGCTGCCATAGAACGAGAGTGGTTTAGCAACCCAGAGACGTTCACGCCCGTCCAGCGCGCTCCCTGGCACACGCTGAGGCTTGGCCAACGCCTTACCGAGACGTGGGTGGAATGGGTCGAGGAAGTGATGGAAGAGGATTAGCTATTGGTGAAACCAGCTTCTCGTGGAAGCTTGGGGCTTTGGAGGGAGGGATTGTTATCGGCCAGGAGCTAACTTCAAGAAAGCCTTGACGTTTCAATAACAAGAGCAAGTTGGTGGGTCGAAATTAACCAAAATTTTGCAGGCAAGGTCTGCATCTATCAAAAAACACCATAACCACTTATCAATAATCAACCGTGGTCAGGCCATGATGATTAATGGATCGTTCGAAGAAAAAAGAGAAACTCTTGACAGACCTCCCTATACTGTATCTATCCACTGACGAAATACCAATCAAAGGGTCGCTGTGAAGATTGGGGATAATCGCCAGCTTGGTAGTTTTCCTCACTTACCCGCCCGGCGGCCCCTCGTATGAACCTTGCCCTGGGCATACCTCAAGGTGTTCGTCATGAACCAACTTTCACAAACCGCAATAGAGGAGTTCAAAACCAATTTTTCAGGAAGCGTGATTCTTCCAGAAGATAAACAATACGAGGAAGCGCGTCAGATATGGAATGCCATGATTGATCGCAGACCCTCCATGATTGCCTGTTGCACTTCACCTGACGATGTTGTTCAGTCCTTAAACTTCGTACGCCGGCACGATCTCCCTTTCTCCGTGCGCGGCGGTGGTCACAACATTGCAGGCACCTCTGCCTGCGACGATGGCGTTATGATCGACCTCTCGCAAATGAAGAGAGTAGACATTGATCCAGAACTTCACCTTGGATACGTCGAGCCAGGTTGCAACCTGGCGGACTTCGATGCCTCTGCCCAAGCGTATGGTCTTGCTACCCCACTGGGCATCAACTCCACCACGGGTGTGGCCGGTCTGACCTTGGGAGGAGGATTCGGTTGGCTAAGCCGAAAGTACGGCATGACCATCGACAACCTGCTTGGCATGGACGTCATTACCGCCGATGGCCAACAGTTGCATGCCAGTGAATCGGAAAACGACGACCTTTTCTGGGGGCTTCGCGGTGGAGGCGGTAACTTCGGTATCGTTACCCGTTTCGAGTACCAATTGCATCCGGTAGGCCCGAATGTTCTATGCGGTCTTATCGTCTTTCCCTTCGACGAAGCAAAATCGATCATCACACAGTTCGCCCGCTTCACGCAGACGATGCCAGACGAACTCAACGTGTGGATGGTGACGCGCAAGGCGCCCCCCTTGCCTTTCCTGGCCGGGGCAGTACACGGGAAAGAGATTGTCGCTCTTGCCATTTGCTACGCAGGCGACCCCTTAGAAGGCGAGAAACACATCGAACCGCTTAGAAGGTTTGGTAACGCATACGGCGAGCATATCGGTGTGCAGCCATATATCGACTGGCAAAAAGCGTTCGACCCACTGTTAACGCCAGGGGCACGCAACTACTGGAAGTCTCATAATTTCTCGACGCTGGCAGAAGAGCCGATCGATGCTATCATCGAATACGCTGGTGCCCTACCGTCTTCACAGTGCGAGATTTTTATTGCCACGATAGGCGGTCAAACAGGCCGAGTGCAACCCGAAGCGATGGCGTACTCGAACCGTGATGCTAATTATGTGATGAACGTGCATGCTCGTTGGGAGACGGCCGTAGAGGATGAACGCTGCATTGCCTGGGCGCGTGAATTCTTCAACCGGTCACAGCCTTATGCCAGTGGAGGTGCCTACGTCAACTTTCTGACCGGAGATGAAGCTGACCGCACTGCCTTCGCCTATGGAGCGAGCTATGAGCGGCTGGTGGCGCTCAAGAAGAAGTTCGATCCGACAAACCTCTTCCGTATCAACCAGAATATCCTCCCGACCTGAATGCATTTCGCGTCATAGCGCTATAAGCTTTAGAGTTCAAACTGTGCAACCCCCTGAAAGCGTCGCGGTTGTTCACCTGCGCTGGCACTCTGCTCCTTCGAAGTCGTCCAGCGCTTGCCAATGATGAGAAAGCTTCTCTGAGACAAGAACATGGCCCTTGATTCTCCAGGCTTTCCACGTTTCACCGATCTTCTTCATGACGTTTTCATTAGGACGTCCTGAACCGAGGATCCCAGAAATGAAAAGGCGCTCCATGGTATGGCCCCAAGCGGATGGTGGTAAGGGGTGGGAAAGTTTAGTGACACAGATTAGTCAGGACAAGTCCAACACGAGACTCCTAAGATGATTAGTCCAGCCTGGCTGTCGATGATGAAGAGTCATGTCCCCACCATTCCAATGCATAGAAAAGTTTACGGAAATTCTTTACGCATAACCTTCTTCATAGGGCGTTAGGGAGGGCAAGGCGCCGCATATAAAGAAACGACCGAATTGTATTCCTTCAGATATCGTCCAGAAGCAGTCTTTGAGTTAACTCCGTTCACAAGTGAGTTTTTAGAATACCACCTTAGCGTCAGCTCTGGCGCTAAGATCAAAAACTGCGAGAGCACCCATTCTGCTCAGTTCCTGCACGTCGATTCGAGCGGGAATCCTACATGGATGACCCGGCTCCCAAACACCGCCCTCCATCCGTGGTGCATTGAAGGCGGCAATGAGGTGGCCACATCTCGCAGGGCTATTCCAAGCACCCTTTGTTCGACCTCTCCATCGTAGCAATGCCGGGAGAGCCGCCAGAAAGCGAGCAAGTAGTGACGGTAAGACCCGACGGCGGTCTGGAGCTGCTCGATAGTGTGGATATTGCGGTGGTGCCTGGCTGGCATGACCTGAACGAAGCCCCGCCACCCGAGTTGGTTGCGGCGCTCGTCCGCTGTCATGACCGGGGCGCCCATGTGGTGGGGCTCTGTTACGGCACCTATGCCCTAAGCCTATGCCGGGCGGCTTGATGGCAGGCGGGCATCAACGCACTGGATTGCTGAGCAGGACTTCAGAGCCCGATTCCCAAAGGTCAAGCTGGTCACCAATGCACTCTACGTGGAGGAGGATCAACTGGTGACCTCGGCGGGCACGGCCGCTGGCATGGATTGCTGCTTGTGCCTGGTGCGCGAGTATTACGGCGCGCAGATCGCCAACAAGATTGCCCGCGTCATGGTGGTTCCGCCGCATCGGGAAGGTGGGCAGGCACAGTTCATTGAACAACCGGTTGCCGTCTCCACCCAGGATGCCCATATCAATCGCCTGCTCGACTACCTGCGCGAACATCTGGCCTCCTCGCACACTATCGACGAACTCGCCGCCCGAACGGCCATGAGTCGGCGAACCTTTACGCGCCATTTTCATAAAGCCACCGGAATGACGGTCGTAGAGTGGCTGGTCAACGAGCGTTTACGGCGCGGGCGCGAGCTGTTGGAAACCACCTCCTTGTCGGTAGAAGCCATTGCGGAAAAAAGCGGCTTTCACACGGCAACTTCGTTTTGGCAACATTTCAGGCAGCGCCATCAGGTCAGCCCCCGCGACTGGCGCAAGACCTTCGGCGACAATGCCTGACTGTCCTGCCAAACTCCTCCAGTCAAAACGGCAGAATTGGCGCTGCGTACCCCTTCTCAAAGCAAAGGAGTTGCAAATGAAGCACCATGAAAAACTTGGACAAGTTGGGCGCAAAAGCTTTTCCCTGCTGGCTCGGCTCGGCCGCTACGAACTGGCGATGCTGCTATGCGTCGCGGTACTTTCCGGTGGGATTTGGGGGTTCATCGCGCTGGCCGACGAAGTTATCGAGGGGGACACCCGTAGCATCGATGAGAGCCTACTGCTCGCCCTTCGCAACCCCGCAGATATTAGCGACCCGATCGGGCCGGGCTGGGTTGAGGAAATGGGCCGGGACTTCACCGCACTGGGCGGTGTCGGCGTGCTGGTACTCATCACATTGGGTGCCCTGGGCTACTTGTTACTTGCCAGGCACTATCGCGCGGCTCTCTTTGCCTCAATCGCGGTGCCCGGTGGCATACTTCTCAGCACCGTGATGAAGCTGGGCTTTGACCGCCCTCGCCCCGATCTCGTGCCTCATGAAGCCATGGTCTATACCGCGAGCTTTCCCAGCGGCCACTCAATGATGTCTGCCGTGACCTACCTCACCCTGGCAGCGCTACTCATTCGCGTACAGCCCGCGCTGAGGCTAAAGGTTTACCTTTTGATACTGGCGATATTGTTGACCCTGCTGGTGGGCATAAGCCGCGTTTACCTTGGGGTTCATTGGCCGACCGATGTACTTGCCGGTTGGACGGCCGGGGCTAGCTGGGCAGCACTGTGCTGGATCGTGATGCACTGGCTTCAGCGGCATGGGCAGTTAGAACCGGAAGAGAGCAGTTCCAGCATCGAATAACGTGGCTCAAACAGCGCTGGGTAACACAGAGAGTATTGCACAGCCACCTGGAAGAACGAATATTTAGCTTGAAGCCGATTAAAAGGGGCTGATGACATCCAGACCAACCAGCCACGCCAGTGCACTACTTGCAAAATCAGCGCTTTTTGGGCGTTCTGTGAGGAAAATAGCCGCTTAAAAGCCAGCGTAGAATATTGCTCGGTTCAATTATCGGACAAAAAAATAACTTTAGTCACAGCTAACAAATAAGCTTAACCCTATAGAAACAAAGAATTAGCTTGTAGTGGAGCAAGGTGCAGTCTGTCTACTTCCTGAAGATTTCATATGGCCAGGGTGAGGCCAGCCTTTACGTTTTAGCAGAGTATTAACTATATACAATGCGCGTCGACACTTTATGCGCTAACATCAGCTCACGGAAGCTGGTTTCATACAGCTTAACGGGTCAACTAATGGATTAATAGAGGCAAATAGCATGAGCAAAGGAAAAGACAGTAAAAAAGACACTAAAAAGAAACCCCTTCTAACAGCCAAAGAAAAGAAAGCTGCTAAATCATCAAAGAAAAGCGAAACCAACGTACTAGGTAACTAAGCGAGCCTAACTAAGCACTACCGCTCCCTGCTAAGACTAAATAGCAAAATGCAGTAGTGTTAGGCGTTGCTTATGATAGAACGAAACTTTGTTACCTTACATAATTTCAAACAGCCCCTTCACACTCTTGCCTTTCACTTTTAATTGACCACTACACAAACCACGCCAATAAAAACTGCAAAGGTAAGCGGGCATATAAATACAGCCTGGGTATATCAGAATATTGCTCAGGGTATAATGTAATATTTATATCAGCAAATATCTGACGGTGCTTTTCAGCTTAGGGAGATACAGGAGCAGTTGCACCGCTACACGAAGCAACACGCCTGCCTAGCGTCCTGTGTAAGACTTAATCGCCACTCCAGAACTCACCTATATAGCGAATGGTTTCACACATAAAATCTACATTTACCTTAAATAAAAAAACGCTCAGGAAAACTAGGTGGAGAGGAAGGTAAACCGCCCAGCCACGCTCTCGTAAATCAAGGACTCGACCTCAAGCGAACAAGCAGGCATGGTGAGTATTATTATCCACCATCAGCAAACCAACAGGAGGTTACGCCAATGCTGAACTCTCTTACTCAAAACCTGTCTCAAAACCTAGGCAGGATGGGGCTATTATCGCTCTTGGCGTTGTCCCCCAATGCCTTCAGCCAACAACAACCGGGGGCAGCCTCCGGTAATGATGTCACTACCGAGTCGTTTCAGGATTGGGAAGTTCGTTGCCAGCGTAGTGCCGAGGGTCCGAGCCCTTGTGCGATGTCGCAATTGATCACTCAACCTGACAGCGACCAGCCCTTGATGCAGGTAATTCTCGACTACCCGCCCCAGATCGATGACCCGGTGATGAGCTTCTTCGTGCCGCTAGGGGTACGTCTGGCCCCGGGCTTGCAATTCAGTGTGGATAACGGTGAGCCAATCCAATTCCCCTATCAGGTATGCCAGGAGCAAGGGTGCCGTGCTGACGTGCCCATTGAAGCGGCAATGTTGCAGCAACTCCGCAGTGGCAATACAGCAACCCTCAGCATGATTAGTCCACGCGGTGAACGCATGGACATAGATATTTCGCTGATCGGCTTTACCGACGCCAGTACCCGCATCGCGCCCTGATCTTAGGGGCCTTGCCCGACAAAGCCGGCTAAAAGGGCCGGCAAGCCTACTAAGCCGTTGCCAGCAGGCGTATGTTTACGCCTGCTGCCGTGGTGGCAATTACAGAGGTTACGCCTTCATCATAAGCCAACTGCCATCCCTCACCGAGGCTACCCGCTAACACAACTACTGGAACACCCATTTCCCGTGCGCAGCGGGCAATGCCAATTGGGGTCTTCCCTGCCATACTTTGACCGTCTAGCCTTCCCTCGCCGGTAATGACCAAATCGACAAGCTCAAGTCGTTGTCGAAACCCGACCTGGGTCATCACCAATTCAATACCTGGACACAGCTCCGCCCCGAGAAAGGTGCGTGCCGCGAACCCCATCCCTCCAGCAGCCCCTGAACCGGGTAATTCACGGAAGTCATTTCCCAGAGTCTCAGCCACCTTGCTGGCGAAATGTGCTAGTGCAGCATCCAATATGACGACATCTTTTTCGCTAGCGCCTTTTTGAGGGCCGAATACAACACTGGCACCGCGCTCACCGACCAGCGGATTATCTACATCCACGGCGGTCTCAACGATCACCTCAGACAGACGCGAATCAAGTCCATCAAGCTCCACTTGAGCAAGATTGATCAGAGCCGCCCCACCGGGCGACAGAGGTCGTCCTTGGTCATCAAGCAATCTTGCCCCTAAAGCCTGCAGCATGCCTGCACCCGCGTCGTTGGTCGCACTCCCCCCTAGCATGAGTATTATGCGCTTAGCACTCGCGTTCAGAGCGGCGATAATCAGCTCACCTACCCCATGGGTGGAGCTATGCAGTGCCGTGCGCTCCAGAAGAGTTAGGTGCTGCAGACCACACGCTTCAGCCAGTTCAATATATGCTGTGAAATTAATGGGATGCCAGCCCCACGCTGCCTGACGAAGTTCTCCCAAAGGTCCCTGCACCGTCTGGTAATGCCGCTCCGCTCCTGCTCCTGTAGCGTCAATCAAAGCATCCAAAGTACCTTCCCCACCATCGCCCATCGGGCAAGCATCATACTGTGCAGATGGTAAAGCTCTACAAATACCGTCAGTGATCGCGCTGACGGCCTCGCTAGCCGAGAGAGCATCTTTAAAGCTATCTGGCGCTAGGATGATGTGCATCGCTCACCTCCTCTAGGTTCTCCTTAGGATGGCGTGCCGAGCGGCGGGTGCTGTTTCGCAGCATTGGCGTTACCGGGAGCATGATGTGCTCCGTATTAATGTCGATCTGATTGATTTGTGCCATCAGTAGCTCAGTAGCCTTCAAGACCATTAATTCCACCGGCTGTTTCAGGGTTGTCAGGGAATGACTCGGCCAATCCGCCATCGGTATATCGTCGAAACCAATGACCGATACGTCATCAGGCACTGCAAGCCCGAATTCATGCCGCAAGGTATCAATAGCAGCGATTGCCATCAGATCGTTAGCACAAAACAGCGCATCCGGTGGTGTTGAATTAGCAAACAGGCGCCTCGTTGCATGGCAGGCATCTGCGTACCGGTAGTTACCGACCTCCATCGCATAGCAATCCACACCCACATCGGCAAGTCCTTTCAGAAAGCCGGCTTGCCGCTGGAGGTCGGTGGAAGAGTCTGGCAACCCTGCCAGATAGGCAATACGGCGATGACCAAGGGAGGAAAGGTAGTGACCTGCCCAATACCCCCCGCTGTAGTTATCACTGCCGACTTGGCTTATACCATCAAAATTGACAGTACGATTGATGACAACGAAAGGAATACCAAAATTCGCCACCTCCTCTGCCTGGGCGCTATCCATGGTTATCGCCAGCATCAGCACCCCCTCGACTTGGCTTCTAATTATGTCGTCAATTACCGTAGCGAAACCGTTATCTGACGGAGCAAAGAAAAGCTGAAGATGGTAGCCCTGTTGCTGAAAGTAGCGTGACGCCTTTTCCAGCATGACACTGTAGAAAGGATTTTCGAGGCTGTAAGCCACTACAGCAATGGTACGACTCGATCTGGTAATCAGCGAGCGCGCAATGGAGTTGGGGCGATATCCTAGCTCCCGGGCTGCCTCCAGCACCCTTTTGCGCGTTTTCTCCGCCACCTTGGCATCAGCTGAAAAGCTGCGACTCACTGCTGACTGAGACACACCAGCTAACTTCGCCACATCGCGGGAGGTTACGGATTTTCTTTTCATGCATCACGCTCCCAGAGGGCCGTTTAGATTATATACAGCCCGATTCATCAGAACCAAAGGCAGTGACTTACCGTACTCACTCTCAAACCTTTTCAAGAGACCGATACTGGTCGATCTTTTTCACGTAAACTTTGCTGTTATCTAATGCTCCTTGCACTTCATCATCGGTTAGCTCTCTGACCACCTTAGCGGGCACACCCATAATTAACGAGCGTGGAGGGAATCGTTTGCCCGAGGTGACCAAAGCGCCGGCACCTATGATGCAATGATCACCAATTTCTGCGCCATTGAGTAAAGTTGCGTTCATGCCCACCAGTACGCCATCGCCGATTTTACAACCATGTAACATGGCTAGGTGCCCTACGGTCACCTGACAGCCGATGTCGACCGGGTAACCAGGGTCGGTATGTATCACACAGCCATCTTGCAGATTGCTGCCTTCCCCGACGGTGATAGGTTCATTATCCCCTCGTAGCACTGCGCCAGGCCAGACAGAGACTTCGTGAGCAAGATGAATACGCCCGATAAGCGTAGCTTCTTCCATCACCATGGCACCTGGCGCTATCTCGGGAACGTTACCTTCGAGTCGATATACTGGCATTAAGTACTCTCCCTAGAAGCCGACTTGGTCGCCACCTTTAAGTTGAAGTATCTCGCGTGCTTCGTCGGGCGTTGCTATTTCAAAGGAAAGGCCTTCGAGAATTTCGCGTACTTTGGCTACTTGTGCTGCGTTGCTTTCGGCTAACTTGCCCGGAGAAAGCCATAGTGAGTCTTCAAGGCCGACGCGAACATGGCCTCCAATGGCTGCCGCCTGAGCAGCAATCCGCATCTGGTTGCCTCCGGCACCCAGCACTGACCACTCGTAGTCATCACCGAATAAGCGGTTGGCGGTTCGGCGCATATGCATAACATCCTCGGGGTGGGGGCCGATACCGCCCAGGATGCCGAACACACTCTGCACGAAGACTTTTCCACTAATAATGCCGCGATCCATCAAATTGCGTAAATTGTAAAGATGGCCAATATCGTAGCATTCACATTCAAAGCGAGTGCCGTTCTCTGCACCAAGTGTCATGGCCTTTTCGATATCAGCGAAAGTGTTCTTGAACACTAAGTCGCGACTATTCTCAAGATGGGCGCGCTCCCAATCGTGCTTGAGATCCTCATATCGGTTAAGCATGGGAAAAAGCCCAAAGTTCATCGACCCCATGTTCATAGAGGCAAGCTCAGGCTTAAACTCCATGGCTGGCCGCATACGTTCCTCAACGGTCATGTGAGGGCTGCCACCAGTGGTAAGGTTGATGACCGCGTCGGTAGCTTTCTTGATACGCGGTAGAAACCGCTCGAAGACAGCTGGATCTTGTGTGGGCTTACCGTTATCGGGATCGCGGGCATGAAGGTGAAGTATGGAAGCGCCTGCCTCAGCGGCAGCGATACCAGCCTCGGCAATCTCTTCAGGTGTTACCGGTAGGTGTGGCGACATGGAGGGCGTATGGATGGCACCGGTTACTGCACAGGTGATTATGACTTTACGTTTATTAGCCATCAGAAGTTTCTCCTAGTTAAAGTGAAAAAGTTATTTGGTATCGATATGGCGCTGATGAGCCATCAGCGCCATTAGGCGTCGGTCGCGCCAAGCTTGTCGCTCAGCTAGACCTTCGGAAGGTAGCTGTGACCGGCGTTCTTGGCCCAAGGCAGCCAGGGTTGCGGTATCCCAGGGGTCATCATCGCTGCGCTGACGGTCGACATCGCGGTAAAGTGGCCCATAGCGCTGGCCGTAATCGACGACTCCATTAGGCGCATTGAGGTCGATGGTCTCGAAAGGCCCCATAAACGACCAACGCAGGCCAAGTCCGTGTTTAACTGTCTTATCCAGATCCTCAGCGGAAACATAGCCATCGCGAAACAGGCGTAGCGCTTCGTTCAACAATGCGCCTTGCAAACGATTGAGAATGAAGCCTTGGACTTCCTTCCGAACCAGTATCGGGGTTTGCTGAGCCTGTTCCATCAGTTGCATGGTGCGGTTCACCGCTGCTTCCGAAGTGTCAGGTGATGGGGCTACTTCGACGAGTGGAATCAAGTAAGGCGGATTGACGGGATGTGCTACTAAGCAGCGCTCAGGGTGTTTCAGATGGTTTGTGAACCGAGACGCGGCGATGCCGGAGGTAGAGCTAGCCAACACGGTATCTATGGCCACCACCGACTCAAGTTCTGAATAGATACGTCGTTTGGCATCAATGTCTTCTGGCCCACATTCCTGAACGTACTCAACATCCCTCATAGCATGCGCCAGATTGTTTTCTGTCTGGATGAGAGATAGCGGAACCTCAATATCTTCAATTAGGCCAGCCTGAAATAAGTCTTGAAGAGACTGCCGAATGCCGTCTCGGACTTGGCTGAGAGCGCTAGCATCAACATCATAGAGACATACAGACATCCCGCTTCGTGCAAAGACAATGGCCCAAGCCCGGCCAATCAAGCCTGCGCCGATAATTCCTATACGTGCTGTCATGAGGCTGCTCCTATATCAGTCACAAAGACTCAACGTTGGCGCAGACACTCAGCGCCTGGCCTGAAACATTGGAACCACCAGGTGCCGACAGGAACAGGGCCATAGACGCTATGTCGGAGGGTTCAACCATGCGTCGCATAGATATCTTAGAAAGATTTTCCTGCTCCATTTCGGCATAGCTAAGCCCACGCTTGACCGCACGATCTTCAATGACCTTTTCGATACGCGGTCCACGCACGATGCCAGGTAGAATTGCGTTGACTCTCACCCCTTCTGGGCCGAGCTCAATTGCCAAGCTCTTAGTCAGTCCGACGACAGCCCATTTGCTGGCGGCATAAGGAGTGCGGTATGCAAAGCCCAGGCGACCTGCGACTGATGCCAAGTTGATCAACAGCCCCTGGCTTTCCTTCAGTAACGGCGTCGCGCGGTGAGCAACCCGGTACTGACCATTGAGATTGATGTCGATAGTACGGGTCCAGGCGTCATTATCGATCTCATCGATCCCCGCAGTGGGCCCTGCGATGCCAGCATTATTAACGACGACGTCAAGCCCACCCAGAGAGACGACATCTTGGAACAGCCGGTCGACGTCTTCCTCTTTGCTGACATCCGCCACAGTGTGTGAGATGCCCTCCGGCAGCGAGGCCAAGGCCTGGGTGTCGATATCACAAACGTGCACTCGTGCGCCCGCCTCCTGGAAGGCCTTAGCGATTGCTAAGCCGATACCATTGGCACCAGCGGTAATCAGCACTCTGAGGCCATGGCGTGGCGTTAAACTTTCTACAACGGTCATAAGGTTTCTCTCCTTGGAGGGGTTTACAGCGAAGGCAGCCAAGTAGACAGGAAAGGCAGCAGGCTGATAATCAGAAGATTGATGAGTACGATTCCTACGAAGGGCAGTACGGACCAGGTGAGTCGAGCGATACTAATATTAGCTATCTGTGATGCCACGAAGAGGTTAAGGCCGACCGGTGGGGTGAACATTCCCATGGCCAGGTTGACCACCATTATGATCCCGAAGTGGACAGGGTCGAATCCGAAGCTGATCGCAATGGGTAACAGGATAGGCACGAAGATCAGGATCGCCGCTGCTGCCTCAATAAACATTCCTGCAAACAACAGCAGGAGATTGGCCAGGATAATGAACAGTAGTGGGCTGTCGATGGCCGATATTGCGAATTGGGACACCATATCAGGCACCCTTAGCCGCTGAAGCATACGACCATAGAGTCCTGCAGCGCCGATGATGCTTAGCACAATAGCGCTGGTAACAGCCGATTGTTTGAGGATATCAACCAGGCTGCTCAGTTTGATTTCCTTATAGATGACAAACCCGATCAGGAAAGAGTAAGCCACCGCGATGACTGCGGCTTCAGTCGGCGTGAATATGCCACTGTAGATACCGCCCAAGATGATGACTGGCATAAGGATTGCCAGGATCGCCTTGCGCCCCGCCCGCAGGACGTCCATCCAAGAACTCTTTTCGATACTCCCAGCCAAACCATTCGCCTTGGCGAAGAAGTAGGCAAAGATCAGCAGAGTCAGCGTTACTAGGATGCCGGGCAGAATGCCTGCGATGAACATGTCCCCCACGGACACATTGGCAGCTATCCCGTAAAGAATCAGCGGGATGCTGGGCGGGATAATGACGCCGAGGGCGCCGGAGGCAGCTTGGTTGGCGGCGGTATAGCCTCCAGGGTAACCCTTGGCCAGCATGGCCGGTATCAAGATGGAGCCGATGGCAGCGGTTGTGGCTGCGCCAGATCCTGATATGGCCGCGAAGAAAAGTGAAGTGACGATGGCCACCATCGCCAAGCCGCCCGTCATACTGCCGACCAGGGTGTTGGAGAAGTCGACCAGACGCCGGGATATTCCACCGCTCTGCATCAAGGAACCCGCGAGGATGAAGAAGGGTATCGCCATCAACGGGAAGGAGTTCACCGAAGCGATGAGCTGTTGGGGAACAATCAACATGGGTGATAAATCCCCATGCCAAATAGTTATCGCAGAAGCTAGCCCGAGAGAGAGAGCAATGGGTACGCCGATGATGAACAGCGAAATCAGCAGTAGGAACAAGAGCAGTGCCATGGTCAGTTCACCTCCTGCTTGGGCTGATTGTGAATATTGAGTGCCTCATCAAGCAACAGCCCCAGGCTATTGATCATGATAACCACGCCTCCAACGGGAATGGCCATGTAAGGCCACATCATAGAAATTCTAGTACTGGGTGCTGTCTGGCTGGCGACCCGATCCATCAGGTCGTAACCGTGTTTAATCAAGATAAAGGCGAAGAGAGCGGAACACAGGATGATGGCAATTCGCAGCAGGCGCGCCAGTGTTCTTCCAGCGTGTTCCAGTAAGATGTCCACGGAGATTAGTGTGCCCTTGCGATAGGCATATCCAGCTCCGAGAAAGGTCAACCAGAGCATGGAGAAGCGGGCTATTTCATCTGAGAAGAACAGCGGGCTGCCTACGACAAAACGGGCAAATACCTGCCAGAAGATAAGTACCGTCATCACTAACAACAATCCGGCCAATATCCAGCCGATCAGACGGTTAAACTCATCAATGGCTCTGTGGGCCAGTAGTAGATAAGACTTCATGGCTGCCTCATGCGTCGGAAAAGCGCCCGCAGGACGTCGTGTTACCTGCGGACGTTGTGGGCTCAGTATTCGTAATTGACGGCAGCGTCGACCAGATCCTCACCGATGGTGGGGGCCCATTCTTCAAGGACAGGTTTGACCGCTTCGCGAAACGGGGCAAGGTCGGGATGGGTTACGGTCATGCCCAATTCTTCGAGTTGCCCGAGGTAACGCTGTTCTAACTCCTGGCTGGCCTCACGCTGTACCGGCAAGGCAATCTGGGCCGCCTCCATGATGATCGCCTGGTCTTCTTCGCTGAAAGAATTGAACAGATCCAGGCCCATCATCAGTGGCGCTGGCGAATAGACGTGTTGTGTCATGTTCAGGTAGTCCTGAACTTCGTAGAAGTTAACGTCATAGATGGTGGCCAAGGGGTTTTCCTGGCTATCCATAACACCTTGCTGGAGGGCGGTGTAAACCTCGGTCCATGCCATGGGTGTCGCGTTAGCACCCAGTGCTTCCCAGGTATCGACCTGGACGCGACTTTCCTGTGTGCGGTGGTTAATGCCTTCCAGATCGCTGGGTTTCTCGATTGGACGTACCGAGTTGGTGTTGTGGCGGAAGCCGTTCTCCATCCACGCCAGAAACTTCACGTTCATGCCTTCCTCGGCCAGCCGTGCGAGCTCCTCGCCATGCTCGCTGTCTAGAAAGGCATAGGCATGCTCGTGGTTCTCGAAGACGTAGGGTAAGTCAAAGAGCATGAATTCATCGACGAAGCCTCCCATCGGACCGGTGGAGGAAATGCCCGCATCGATGATGCCAAAGCCCATGCCTTCAACGACTTCGCGTTCAGCACCCAATGCGTTGTCGTAGTGGGGCTCAATGGTCAGTCGGCCTTCTGAGAGGCGCTCAAGCTCGTCACCAAACTTAAGAACCCCAATACCCTGCTGTGAGTCAGGGCCGAGCGGTAGACTCACATTGATAACACGTTCTGCTTGTGCAACAGCTTGGGTTGAAGCGGCCAAAGCGATGGCAGCGGCCAAAGATGTGAGCGGAAGAAAAAGCTTCATACAGCACTCCTAGTTGTAATCCAGCAATAACGCTGTGCGTATTGTCGTTGTAGTCTGTCAGTTGCTTCATACGGGCCTCAGCCGTGATTCTGCAATACTGCTCAAGCCCAATTGAAGTTATAGTAGAGAATGCATACGTATGCAAAAATGTTGGAAATATGCCTTTAAAATCTAGTTGTATCTAACTGATTAAAAAGGAATATACTTTAGTATTAGCCGTGAATACGTAGTCATATATGTTTAACAAATACGGGGTTCATTATTAATATAAGCAGAGTGAAGTAATACGCAAGCTTCCCTGGATTACTTTTTAAAAGGTAATCAATAGCTTATAAGCAAAACGTTGAATGAAGGCAGAGACTCTGCCCCCAATACAATACACCCCACTGTCCGAGACAAAATCTGTCAGGTCTGACTAATGAACAGAAACTCATTTCACTGGGATGCATAGTGCGGTGCTCTTAGATTGCTCTGAGTTGTTGCGTCAGCAGTTTATGGGGTTTCGGTAACAACGAGTTAGAATGTCAGCTTTGAACGGTAGCACCCATACAGGAATTTCCTGTTTCGGCCAGAAGCCGCCATTGAGACTTTCCTGATGTAACGCCAACATTCAGCAGCGGCCTTTACGTAGCGAAGCGGAGAAAAGGCCATCCGGTGGAGGGCCGAAGGCCCAGAACGAACTAGAACTAATGGTTAGATTAAAACAATATCCGCACGGCCTGAGCTGCCTGATGGGGAATCAAAACCGTAAGAGGTGGAGCCTAATGAGGTTTCGCGAGCAGGTGCTGAAAGTCGCCGCCACGCTCACCATGCATGCATTGCGGGTGACCTTGCACCTGGGAGCCGCCGCCGACAATTGGTGGCCAACCCTAATGCGAGGAGGGCCAAGATTGGCCGCATTGTCCTAACCGCCACCACGACCGCCTTTCTTAAGGCATCGTCCAGTGGTCGAGGGGGCCGTGAGCAAGCGCCCCGCCCTCTTTACTTGATATTATAAGCGACAAGTATTTAGAGAATAAATGAGCATATGTGGCGGTGCTGCCATGTCGTTGGCAGAAGAATAAGAACCGGAAGCGTGCGATCAGCCACTTTAACAAGACCGTGATGAATCACACGGGTTACCAGTTGACGGTTATGACCACGCTGATCATTGGGGTGAAGAAAACAGGTCTGTCCCCATTTTTGTCCCCCATTTTCGATACCGGAAGCGAAATGCAGCCGTTGGTCTAATGTTAGAAGAATGGGTATGTGATTTTCGACCTACGGACATGACTGATGACTGACTACTTTGTTCAGGCGTTTATCTACCTGGTGGCAGCGGTAATCGCGGTGCCACTGGCCAGACAGTTCGGGCTGGGGTCGGTACTCGGTTATCTGGTGGCCGGTGTGGTCATAGGACCGGTGACAGGACTGGTGGGTCAGGAGGCCCTTACTCTTCAGCATTTTGCCGAGTTCGGCGTGGTAATGATGCTGTTCCTGGTGGGGATGGAGCTTGACCCAAAATCCCTCTGGGCCATGCGGGTCAGGCTGCTCGGTCTTGGCGGCCTGCAGGTCACACTGACTGCAGCCGCCGCCACCTATTTTGCTTGGTCCCAGGGGATGGCCTGGCAAACAGCCGTGGCAGTAGGGTTTCTCTTCTCCCTCTCTTCAACAGCGATTGTCTTGCAAACACTTACCGAAAGGGGGCTAGTCAAAACCGAAGGTGGCCAGAGTGCCTTCTCAGTGCTGCTTTTCCAGGACATTGCAGTGATTCCCATGCTGGCCGTTATCCCGCTGCTGGCCGTGTCCGAAATGTCCGGTAGTGGCAGCGAGGGCGGGCATAGCAGCCTCAGCCTGGTTGAGAACCTGCCGGGCTGGGCGCATGGGCTGGCCGTTGTCGGCGCGATCGTGATCGTGATTATCTGTGGCCATTACCTGAGTAGGCCGCTGTTCCGCTACGTGGTGCAATCCGGCATGCGGGAAGTATTCACCGCCGCGTCCCTGATGCTGATTATCGGCATCGCGGCGCTCATGAGCCTAGTGAACCTCTCACCTGCGCTCGGCGCATTCCTGGCCGGTGTGGTCCTCGCCAACAGCGAATTCCGGCACGAGTTGGAAGCCAATATCGAACCTTTCAAGGGGCTACTGCTGGGGCTTTTCTTCATGACCGTAGGCGCGGGAATCAATTTCGGCGTTCTGGCGGCTTCATGGGATACGATCTTTCTTCTCGCCCTGGCGGTTATCATTGGCAAGACGCTGATTCTGTTTGGCTTGGCTTTCGCATTCGGCATCCGCGGCAGTGAAGGCTGGTTGTTCAGCCTCGGGCTGGCCCAGGCCGGTGAGTTCGGGTTTGTGCTGCTGACCTACAGTACCCAGAACCAAGTTATCCCTGCAGACACCGCTCAGGTGCTGTCACTGGTGGTGGCCCTGTCCATGTTCCTGACACCGCTGTTGTTCATTGTCTATGACCGGGTGGTGCTGCCACGCTATCAGAAGGCTTCCAATGAAGAAGCAGAGCCGGACGAGATAGAAGAGCAGGCCCCGGTGATCGTGGCAGGGGTCGGCCGCTTCGGACAGATCGTGTGTCGTTTGCTTCGCGCCAACAACATTCCCAGCGTAGCCCTGGACCATGCTCTGGATCAGATCGAAAATCTGCGCCTGATCCAACTGAAAAGTTACTTTGGCGACGCCACCCGCATCCAGCTACTGGAAACCGCCGGCATTGCCGAGGCACGCCTGCTCGTCGTCGCCATCGATGACCGCGACCGGGCCGTGAGCCTGGTGCGTCACGTCAAACAGCTTTACCCAGAGGTCTGGATACTCGCCCGCGCCTTCGACCGCGGCCATGGTTACGAGCTGCGTGAAGCCGGCGCCGACGACGTGGTGAGCGAGACCTACTACTCCGCCCTGGAACTCGGCGGCGAGGCCCTCACGGCCATGGGCGTCCACCCACAACGCGCGCGCCGGATGACCCGCTCCTTTATCGCCAGCGAAAAAGCCCACGAAGATCAACTGTTCGACACATGGCGCAATATAGAAGAAGGCATCCACTTCAGCCCGCGCTACGGGGAGTTGTTCATGAAGCTCGAAGAGGCATTGGATCATGCCATGCGGGAGGACGTACGGCTAACCGAGGACGAAACACTGGCATGGACACCACCAAAGAACAATGGTTGATCGCGAAAACAAAGAGATACTAGAAGGCCGTCCCACGTTTGGTTGCGTCTTTTAATTGTCGACGCGCATCAGCGCTTATCCGCTTCTTGGTTGCGGCGTCGCTGCCGGTAGCCATAAGTAGCGTTTCTGACGGTTTCTTCATCTTCTAATCCGGCCCCCAGGGCACCAGCGATGGTGGCAACCGAAGTCGCGAGCCAAGCAAGGGCAGTATAATCTAGAAGGCTGGCCGCTTGGCCGAGTTGCTCTTCCAGCATGTTGACCGGAATGAAAACGAGGACCGTGAAACAGAACAGACCCAGTAGGATCGTATAATAGAATATAACCCCAGTACTTAGCGTCAGTACAGTGACCGTATTGTAGAGGCGAACCAAGTGTGGCAGTGGGGAGTTTCTTATCGACTCCCAAAGAGAATGCGCAAGTATGATCCAGGCGATCATCGCCACCATGGAGACTCCCATCAGAAGAACAAGGCGAGGCCAACCATAATTGGCGCTGAGATTCCAAAGGGTGGGAAACACTAGGCCATAGGCACCGGTCGCGAACGCTACGGCGATGACGCCTTTGAAAGCAGGAAAGATGGTCCAGGGGCGGTTGGCGCGAACCATGCCGGCCAGGATGCGAAGATTGCCGTTAATCCATGAATCAGCAATGAAGCGTACGTCGAAGGACTCTCCCTCGCCCGATCGCGTGACCCGCCGTATCGGGAACAACTTCTCGTAGAGGCGTCTGCCCAGTAGTTGCCAGGCACCTTTGCCACGCAGGCTCTCGTGAACTTTATAGGATTGCTCAGTACGCTGCTCTTGGCGAGCACGGTCCTCTTCCGAGCTGCCATGATGCAATTCGTTGACCAGTTGCAGAATCGCTTCGCTAAGGCGACGGCGTACCGCGGTAATGCCGAAAGCGGGTAATGAGATTATTGCAACGCCATGCACCATGCTGGTTTCAGCTATCACGAAGCGTCCAGACTTGTGGATCGGCAAATCGGTAATGCAAATCGCGTAGTCCCACTGCTGATGCCGCTTGTATTCGAGAATACTCCCGATGATATAGGTGGAAACCTCTGCAGCGCCGATCAACGGATCAACGATGAGTTGAACCTCCCAGCTCAACCGGTCATCTACGTAGTTGGCCAGAAGTTCGGGTAACTGGTCGATTACCTTTTCGGCCATCTCAGCGGACATCTCCGGAGCAGGTACTAGGCCCACCACTTTTCGGCATGGGTTAACCGTCTGGATCCCTTCTGCTGCGGGCTGCTTGGTGTAGACCTCGTTTTGAGCTTTGGTCATAAGCGCTCCTTGACGACGTAGCTAGCGGACTTAGGAGTGGGACCCTGTAAAGCCCGCCTAGTATATCCAAGCTTAGATGAAGATCAGCATAGCGCGACTCTCGCTATAGTCATTGGAGAAATTGAAACCGGGCCCCATCAGCCGGCCATGCTCGCTGCCCTATCTCTACCCCAAGAGATTAGATGACTGGGTCCATTAAATGCTGGCATCCCTACCGGACGCTCCACGATTACCCCATTCCGCGTTTCAAGCCGGTAGATAGTATTAAGACTTTTACAACGCCGTGGAATCGTCGTGGGCATGTCTGATCCGACGAACCCTCCACCAGATCAACAGCATCACGACGGGTACCAGTACCGACATCACCGGTGTGACAACATCGTAAATGAATGGAATTCCCTTCAGGAAATAGCCTGAAAGACTCACGACGTAATATGAAATTGCTGCCACAGACAAGCCTTCAACCGTTTGCTGAAGACGCAATTGCAGCTTGACTCGGTTATTCATCGACGCCAGCAAGTCCCGATTCTGGCGTTCCAGTTCGACATCGACCCAGGAGCGCAGTAGTGAGATGTTTCGGGTCAGTTCGTCGGAGAGCTTGGCCTGGCGCTCTTTAACCGAAAGGCAGGTTCGCATCGCAGGCGCAATACGGCGCTGAAGGAAATCCCGCCAGGTGAAGTATCCGGATACGCCCTCCTCCACTAGCGCTGCCAACCTCTCTTCAACAATCTCGTAGTAAGCCCGACTGGCGCCAAATCGATAGAGATTTGCAGCAACGCAGGCCTCCAGTTTTGCCGCCAGACTGGTCAATTCTGACAGAAGGAGGTGGTTGTCACGCCGCGCTTCCGAGTTCGTCGACATCTCATCAGTCATCATGGCCAGTTGTGACTCTATGCTTCGCAGCTCCTTCGTCATTGACCTGGTCAATGGCAACGACAATAAGGCCAAAGTCCGATAGGTCTCAATCTCCAGAAGACGTTGCGCCAGCGCCCCCGCTCGCGCGGGTTTCAAATCACGCGCAAGGATCAGGATGTGCGTCAGGCCGTCTTCATCCTGTCGGAAATCGGTCAGGATGGCAGCGTTCCCACTTTCTACCAGCGAGTAACAAAGGCTGGAAGGATCGAAGCGATCTACCTCCTTCTCAGTATCTGAATTCCATGGAAGAAAGGTCAGGCGCACGCCCGATACCACCGGGCCGGGAGGGATGAATCCATGCTTGAACGGATTCTCGCCGCATGGTTCTCCGGTTTCGGGATCAAGCTCGGCACACCACAGATACGTCGAATACTCCGAGTGCTTTTCACAATGCAGGTCTCCGTCTTCCCAGGCCAAGCCATGAAATGACGTAGATTGGTCAGGCTCAGCCACGCGGAGACGACCAGACAACTCATTCATTGCCAACTTATCCTTGGTCAGATCTCCTCCCCTCATGAAAGCGAACTGCAACATCTCCCTCGGGGCCTGAATCATGAGGAGTGGGCGTGCATGCACTTCGTTCACGGCCGCAGCCCTGTCGGCATAAGCCGGCATTCCATACACCGTATCGCTTGAGGCCGGCTGATCGTTCGGATTGTGGATCGACTCGGCCATAATGACCTCGGTTGACGGGTAAAGGAAATACAGAGCGGGACTCTAGTAACACTATAGCTCACTACGCGAAGCCCTATGTGCATACCGAAGCCCTGACCGGCTTATACCGACATGGCGAAGTCAGGTAAAACGAATTGGCCGATTTCCTCAACGACCTCGCCGGCAGGTCGTTGGCCGTATTTCAAATTGATAATCACATGGTTTACGCCGATCTCCTGCAAACTGTGGAGCAGCGCAATAAGGTGATGCCGTCCCAGTTGATACCCCAAATGGATCGGCCGTGGGGGTGTCTGCGGGTTATCTGTCAGGTCGAGGTAAAGTGACTGGCTGAAGGGTTTGAACAGCTCGCCACATTCATCACGAACCGCCGTGCGCCAGCTCTCGACAACCGCTTGCTGGGACTTCGGGGGGCGCGGATAACTGATCCACCCATGACTGTAGCGGGCGATCCACTCCAGCGTCTGGCGGCTATGGCCGGTCACGAAGAATGGAATTTCCGCTGTGGTTGGCTTGGGAATCAGATCGGCTCCCTGAAGCGTCCCGCCCGACCAGGTCAAAGGCACGAAACTGCTGAGCTGAACCTCGCGAAATACCTTGAGATATTCGCGGAATAGGCTGCCGCGTTGCTCCGGGTCGACACCGAACGCCGGGAACTCTACCGGACGGTCACCGGAAGCTACGCCGAGTAACAGACGGCCACCACTGAGTTGATCGACACTCGTTGCGGCCTTGGCAGTGTGCAGGGGATTACGGATTGGCAGGATGACCGACGCGGTACCCAGCGCAATCGAGCGAGTATGTGCGGCCATAAAACCCAGGTAGACCCAGGGATCGAACACCTGGCCCGAATCCCCGAAGCTGGGGTCGCGTAACGGCACGTCCCGAAACCAGAGAGCAGAGAAACCCAGTTGCTCGGCACGTTGGGCCAAGCTTACCTGGTTGGTCATAGTCGGCATATCGCCGGTAAAGGCTTCGAGAGGGAAGAAAAGGCCCAGGCTCAGGCGGCCTTGGCGGTAGGTGCGCTGAAAGCCAGCTTGTTGCTGATAGGCAATGGAATTCGGAGTAAACATGCTCTTTCCTCCATTTATTCCCGCTGCAAGGCGGCGAGACACTGCGAGACGGTCGAGTACACCGGGTCTATCCCATTATCCCATTAGTCGCTTCTCCCCTGGCCGCAGCTTCCGTGGCTTCGTTACTCCGGTTCGGAGGCAGGCACCTTTGTTTCCTTCTCCCAGCGGATCTCACTTCGCCCCTTGTCGTAGACGAAGCGCAGGCTATCACCTTCTTCTATGTCGCCCTGCAATACGGCACTCGCTAGGCGCGTCTCGATCAGGGAACGGATCTGGCGACGAAGTTCGCGCGCACCGAATTCCGGCCGGTAGCCGACATCCGCCAAATGGTCGATGAGCGAGTCGTCGAACTCCACCGTCAAGCCCTGCCCGTGCGCGAGACGCTTCACGCGCTCGAGCTGCAGGCCTACGATGTCACCGATTTGCTTGCGATCAAGTGCGTGGAACACGATGATCTCATCAATGCGGTTGATGAACTCCGGGCGGAGATAACGACGGAGCACGTTCAACAGTTCCGACTTCAATTCCGCGTCGTCCTTGCGCTTGCCTTTCGGGGCCTCGAGGTTGTCCCGGATAACATCGGAACCGATGTTGCTCGTGGCGATTATGATGGTATTGGTGAAGTCTACGACACGCCCTTTGCCATCAGTGAGCCGCCCATCCTCGAAGACCTGCAGCAGCACGTTCTGGACATCCATATGTGCTTTCTCGAACTCGTCCAGAAGAACGACACTGTACGGTTTTCTGCGTACCTTTTCGGTAAGCTGCCCCCCTTCCTCGAACCCGACGTATCCGGGAGGCGCCCCGATGAGGCGCGCGACCGTATGCCGCTCCATGTACTCGCTCATGTCAATGCGGATCATCGCCTCTTCATCACCAAAGACCGTTTCCGCAAGGGCTTTGGTCAATTCCGTCTTTCCCACTCCCGTGGGTCCGAGAAAGAAGAAGGTTGCGATGGGACGGCGGCGGTCGCCCAGCCCGGCGCGAGACAAGCGCACGGCATCGGATACGGCTCTTACCGCCTCGTCCTGACCGACTACCTGCTGATGCAGGCGCTGTTCCATCTCCATCAGTCTGGTGCGCTCCTCCGTGGTGAGCTCTGCCACCGGAACGCCGGTCAGGCGCGAAACGATCTGCGCCACATCCTCGACGCCCACCTGGTTGGCGCTGGTGCTCCGGGTCGTGTTCCATTCCTCCAGGCCTTGGTCATAGTCGCCCTGGTGTTCTTCGATACGAGCTTCCAGCGCGCTCGCGCGCTCGAAATTCTTGCGGTTGGATGCGTAGTCACGCTCGCGCCGCAATTGGTCGATCTGCGCACCGAGCTCATGAAGCTCCGGCGGCCTTGAGGTGCCACCGATTCGTACCCGGGCAGCCGCCTGATCTATCAGATCGATGGCCTTATCCGGCAGGAACCGGTTGGTGACGTAGCGGTCGGCCATCTCCACGGCGGCGACAATCGCCTCGTCGGTGATAGTCACCTTGTGGTGAGCCTCCAGCCGATCCCTAAGCCCTCTTAGGATATTGATGGTCTGGTCAATCGTTGGTTCGGCGACGAACACCGGTTGCAGCCGCCGCTCCAGCGCAGCGTCTTTTTCGATGAGCTTCTGGTATTCGCCCAGCGTGGTCGCCCCGACCAAATGCAATTCACCACGCGCCAGTTGGGGCTTGAGGGTATTCGCGACGTCCAGCCCGCCTTCGCCCCCGGTCGATCCTGCGCCGACAATGGTGTGCAGCTCGTCGATAAACAGCACAATCTCGTTTTGATGGGACGTAATCTCGTCGAGGACTTGTTTGATCCGCTCCTCGAATTGGCCACGATACTGGGAGCCCGCCACCAGCGAGTTGATGTTTAGCTCAACCACCCGTTTGTTCTGCAACAGGTCCGGCACTTCGTTGTGAACAATTCGCTGCGCCAGCCCTTCGACGATGGCGGTCTTGCCGACCCCCGGCTCACCGATAAGAACAGGGTTGTTCTTGCGGCGCCGGGAAAGAACCTCGATCAGGGTCTCGACCTCGGCCGCTCGCCCGATCACCGGGTCGAGCTTGTCCTCGTTAGCCAATGCCGTAAGATCCCGACTGTACTTGTCCAGGGTGGGCGTGTCGCTTTGCTCCGGCAGTCGCCCCTCCTGTGCCCCCTTTCCGACCACCTGCACAGCCTTCTGCCGAAGACCGTGTGCAGAGAGACCATAACGGTTCAGCAAGTCGCTGGCTAGTCCCTCCTCCTCGGCCAGACCGATCAGAAGGTGTTCGGGACCAATATAGCCATGCCCGAGGTCTCTCGACGCCTGGAAGGCGCGCTGTAGCGCGGCTTTCACCCGTGGGGAAACTCCGATCTTTGTAGGCCCGTCCGTTTCAGGTTCGCTCGCAGCTTTGGGTGTCAGTTGCTCAATCTGGGCCTTGAGTTCCTTGGCCGACAGCTGGTATCGCTTGAGGAGCGCCTGCACCACATCGTTATCGGCCAGCGCGTAAAGCAGGTGGCTGGTATCGATGAGCTGCGAACCCCACTCCGTCGCGGTAGCCGCGGCTTGCTGCAGAATCTGCTCGCTTTGCTCGCTAAGCAGGTCACCGAGGGCGACCGATTCGCTATCCTGCGGCCGGCCGTTCTCTCGACTGGCGACACTGCCAAAGCCGAAATTCTCGTCTCGCGCCAGCCGCTCGAAGAAATCGTCGGCGAGTAGCCCGCTTCCAAAAAGGGATTCAAACGGAGAGGCACTTCGTGCTCTCAGGCGCAAATAATCCGTTTGGCATACGTTGAGGGTGCGTCTTCGACCGGCTTGTGAAACGGTGACCTGCAGAGCCGCAGGGCGTTGCCGGCAGATATCGCATGATACTTGGGGTGATTGTTCCGCGCTCTTGCCCATGATGCCTCCGTTGTACCGTTGTGTGGCTTACAACAGTCGTATAGGAACGGCTAAGCCTTGGAGAAGGGGCGGAGCCCAGTGAAACCTGGGAGGGGGCAGAGCCCGGGAGAAGATTAAATAAGTATAGCCCGAGGTAGACTGAAAGCAAGGCGGCACGAAGCAGCAGGACCCCGCCATCCCGGGCGAATGAACCGCCAGCACCAACTCCATACCCTGGTTCTGTTTTACTGCTGGCCGTGTTCGAACAAGCCGCATCAACACAAACCGCGTCAGAGGTGCCTGCCGACGTGCCCCACACGCAACAGTTTAGTTAGATCCTCTGTCGGCACCGGCCTTGCGAACAGGTAACCCTGCATATACCGACATCCGCTTTCACGCAGCAATCGGCACTGCTCCGGTGTCTCCACGCCCTCGGCGATAACATCCAGATTCAGGCGCTGAGCCATGGCGATGATGGCGCCGGCGATCGCGGCACTGGCCGGATCGCTGGTGATTTCGCGGACGAACGACTGGTCGATCTTAAGCGTATCGATCGGGAAACGCTTCAGGTAGCTCAGGCCGGAATACCCGGTGCCGAAGTCATCCACCGCGATGCTCACGCCGTAATCCTTGAAGCACGTCATCGTTGCGACCGCCGTATCGACATCCTCCATGAGCATGCTTTCGGTCAGCTCGAGTTCCAGGTGTTGCGGGTCAAGTCCGGTCTCCGGAATAACCGGGGCGGTTCACCAACAGCAAATGGAGCCGCCCAGCGCTTGACATATTCCCCTATCAACACGCCGTGCACAGCAGGCATGTCTAGAGCTTGGGGTAGGTTGACCGAAGTAAGCCGTGCATGGGCATGCGGTGAGCGCAACACTGCAGCATGCAAGGTACCCGGAGGTGTAGCGAGATCACCACCATAGCGTCCAAGCCCCCTCAGCAGGGCTTCGTCTTCGACGCGAGCTTGGCTCTTGCCAATAAAGTTGCTGTGCTTACTATTAAGTCCGGTTGGCTCAAGCGCGGTCATGCTCTCCTCCTTGGTGGCGTCATGAAGGCCGACCACCTGTAAGGGAGTCTAAGGAGCACACGTGGGGAAGCCTTGCCTCACAAAATGAGAACTTCCCGAATTGTACTGAGATTTTCCCGAGAGTCTGATCCGTGCAATAGCCCCCAGACACAACGCGCCGCGACAGGGTGGTTCAACACATTAATAGAAGGCAATTGACCTTCCCTGCGCTCGGCGAGCACTGCCGTCTGGCAGGCGTGCGAATCGAAGAAGGCTGTCGAGGGTTGCTAAGATAGTTTTGGAAACTGTTTCACACCTAGGGTGCGAACCGCTGAAAAATATGACATTTCCAGATGAAAGCTAAGCATATCGTCTTCGCTTGCATCGATGCCTGATTCTTACTGAGTCGGGTTAACAATGCTTTTCAAAACCTGCCTCGAAGCTTGTTCAGACAGAACAGCGAGCATCCCAGCAGCGTAAGGCATAATGAATATCGACACAACGCTGATGGAGTATCGCCATCGTCTCACTCAACCTAGCCAGACAAAGGTTCTCTCGACAAGCCAGCGATGGCGTCCGAGTCGTTGATCACCCTCTATGCCCCGGCGAGCGATGCGAGGCTGGATGCCGCGAGCCTGATATGACCGGCGGCAGCGAGAACGCTCTGGTCGGCCCCTTGAAACTGCTGAACACTATCGAGCATCGAGCAGAGCCATCAAAAGCAAACTGTCATGCATGTTGACCCTCGACAGTAGGATGGACAACGGAACATGCGTTTACCATTTATTGATAACGGCCATGGTCAACCTAGAAACGCAAACCAACCTTTCATCGTTATTTTTGATATGTATTTCCCATATCTGAGTAGATCCGCCGATATGTAGCGGCCTCGCTGTTCCATAGACCCAGCCAGACTGCATTGGCCTCACATGGTTCGCATTAATCTCCTGGCCAACGGCGATCTTGCTGCAGTCTTTCAGACAGAAGTTAGCAGCTATACTACCTAGGGTTTCAGCAAGTACTACCGATGCACCACCATGCAGTATGCCGGCAGGCTGAATGGTTCTTGCATCTACTGGCATCCTTCCACTAAGAGAATCATCCCCAATTTTAGTGAATTCAATTCCGAGATGACTTATTAAGGTCTCCTTTGCACTCAAGCCAAGCTCATCAAGAGTTATCTGTTTTTGCCAAATCATAATTCATACCCTGTTATGATAACCAATCACACGATTAATAAAAAACCGCAGATACAAGCGTTGCTATACTATTAGAAAGAATCTACGTATTTCCTGAACCGTTGAACAACAGCTCCTCCCTAGCCGGCAGCTCCGCGTCGGCACTTTCTTTGCCACTCCCCAGCCGGCTATCAGCCCATACATGCTCAAGCCCCATTAACTTAAGCCAGTTCGGCTTATTAGTGAAGTCGAGCAGCCCTCTTATTAAGCGGCATGCTTGCGAGGATGTAGAGCCGAAGGAGCAATATTCAGGCGCTTTCGCTATCGAAACCTTCTTATTAGTGAGGAGCACCCAAAGGTATAGCGATTCCTCACGGGAGCGGTGCCGCCGGACTGGTATCGCCAAAGCGTCGTCGAACCAAGTCCTTCCCATGCGGTCAACATGGACTTCACCTCGCAACTGTACGAGCGCCTATTCAGACCCGGCGGATTATTCATACGGAGCCTAACCGGAAGGCTGGAAGTGCCAAATGACCTTTTCAGTAAGCCTCTATTAATATCCGTAACCATGTTTGCATTACCCTCTCTATGGTCGAGTCCTGTCAAAAAAGGAAACCTGCATCGCTTGTACAAGCGTAAGGCCCTGGGCCGTGCTCAGAGCGAGGAAGTGCTGGATACACTGAAGCTATATGTCGAAGCCGGAAAGGTCTTAGGTGATCGTGATAGCGCCCAGGAGTGGCTGCACAGCGAGGTTCGAGCGCTGAATGGGTCTCAGCCCATCGATATTTTCGATACCTTCGCTGGCCGCGAAATGGTGAGGGATGTACTAGGCAAGATTGAGTTCGGGGAGTTCAGCTAATAATATTTTGGATGCGGGGAGGCAATCATCTCGCAAAGCCACATAAATGCCCTTAGCACTTACCAACACTAAGGGTACCCGAGTCAAGTTATATCGAATCACCTAAGTACGCTATTTGACCACCCTTTCTGGCCAGGGGGCGGAAGCTGCCGAGACGGTGGACGCTGGAACAAAACCGGCCATTCTTTACTGTATTTCGGCCTGTTAGTTAGCTGCGACCGTCATGCTCGAAATGGGGAACTACACCTCGAATCCCCGGCGGCGTTGCCAAAATCATGCACATCACCGCGCCAAGTAGTGACTTCTTCAGGCTACCGCCCTCGGTGAACACCACGAATAAAGCCCATCATGAACGTAAGCATGGCCACCAAAGTGATGGGCAAAAAAATCCAGCAGCCCATGCCAGAAGTTGGGGTCTCTGCCATTCATAGGGCGTTTCTCTTTTCGTCTTGGGTTCATAGCGCACCTCTCGGGCGGGCCTCGTCAGTTAGGCGATGGAAATACCGCCAGCCGCTTCATAAACACTCAGCAGATCATCTGTCGCCAGCTCCCGCTGGCCATAGCCAGCATCTGGGACGCTTGCCCAGATGCACCGACACGCATGAATCGCTTCTTTGATGCGGCCATAATGGATTAGGGAAAATGCCTTGCATTAGCGTATTGGATAGCTCCTAGGCTCAGTATTGAGACTGACTATTGCTGAGGAAGGCTAGTACGCTCACCGTACTATAAGACTCCAGGGCAAATAACCAGACTCTAAGGCATGAATGCATATTTCCAGGCAAAGCGTCGCGCCGGGTAATTGGCGAGAATTAGCTTTAAATTTTCGTGCATAAAAACAAGAGCTCGCCATGAATATGCAAAAAAGTATTGCCGAAGCCACCATCGGTCACATCGGAAGTCGTCAGGCTCGAGTCGAGGACGCAGCTCTGCTTCAAGGCCAAGGTCGCTACGCTGACGACATGGCGACACCACCAGGAACCCTGCAAGCCGCTGTTGTCCGTTCTCCCCATGCCCACGCCCGTATCCGTTCGGTGGATGCCTCACGCGCTCTGACTATGAAAGGCGTACATGGTGTGCTCACTGGCGATGACGTCAAGCGCTGGTCTAACCCGTTTCCGGTGGGCGTCAGAGCACCTATGGAGCATTGGCCTCTGGCTGTCGACAAGGTGCGCTACGTTGGCGAACCGGTCTGCGTAGTGATTGCCGACGACCGCTACCTAGCCGAGGATGCTCTGGATGCCGTTCAGGTCGAATACGAGCCGCTGACACCAATCATCGACCCCGAAGCGGCCACCCTAAATGATGCGCCGATTCTGCACGAAGCCGTAGGCAGCAACGTGGTAAACGAACGCAGCTTCCGCTACGGCGACCCGGAGCGGGCTTTCGCCGAAGCGCCACACCGCATCACACTGAAGGTTCAGTACCCGCGAAACTCCTGCACGCCGATTGAATGCTACGTGGTACTGGCGCAGTACCTGCCAGCCTCGGAAACCTATGATGTAATGGCCAATTTCCAGGGCCCCTACGCGCTGCACTCGGTAATGTGCCGCGCACTCAACGTGCCGGCCAACCGCCTGCGCCTGCGTACCCCGCCGGATTCCGGTGGCAGCTTCGGCATCAAGCAGGGGGTGTTCCCCTATGTGGTGCTGATGGGCTTGGCCTCGCGCAAGGTCGGTGCTCCGGTGAAGTGGGTGGAGGATCGCCTCGAGCATCTACAGGCCTCTTCCAGCGCCACCAACCGCGTCTGCGAAATTGAGGCCGCAGTGGAAGCCAATGGCCGCGTCACAGCCCTGCGCTACGACCAGATTGATGATTGTGGCGCTTACCTACGGGCCCCTGAACCAGCCACCTTCTACCGCATGCACGGTAATCTCAGTGGCGCTTACACCATCCGAAACCTGGCGGTGCGCAACCGGGTGGTGCTCACCAACAAAATGCCTACCGGACTGAACCGCGGATTCGGGGGCGGTCAGGTCTATTTCGCCCTTGAGCGGCTGATGCAACACGTCGCTGCAGAACTCGGCCTCGACCCGCTCGAGGTCATCCAGCGCAACCTGGTTCCCGCTGGCGTGTTCCCCTACCGCGCAGCAGCGGGCGCACTGCTCGATTCCGGCGACTATCCTGCTGCTGTGGAACTGGCGCGCCGTAAAGGCAATCTCGACGAGCTCCTACAGCGCCGTGACCAGGCCCGTGCCGAGGGACGTTTGTATGGCATAGGCTATGCCGCTGTGGTGGAACCCTCAATCTCCAACATGGGCTACATCACCGTCGCCATGACGCCCGAAGAGCGTCAGAAGGCTGGACCGAAGAATGGAGCAGTGAGCACTGCCACAGTCAGTGTCGACCCGCTCGGCAGCGTGACCGCTCACGTGTCCTCGACACCGCAAGGTCAGGGCCATCAAACAGTGGTCGCGCAGATCATTAGCGAGTTACTAGGTGTGAAGCTGGAAAGCATCAGCGTGAATGTCGAGTTGGACACCGGCAAGGACGCCTGGTCGATAGCCTCCGGCAACTACTCGAGCCGCTTCTCGGGCGCCGTCGCCGGGTCGGTGTATAACGCCACCTTGAAGATCCGTGAACGCATGGCCGCCATCGCCGCGGACATGTGGCAGGTATCCTCCACTGACGTCCGATTCGCCGACGGCAAGATCTTCGTAGAGAACGGCCCTAGCCAGCCCTTTCATCGTGTGGCTGGTACCACCCACTGGTCACCGGGCCTGCTGCCGGAAGGCGCAACGGGCGGTCTGCGGGAAACTGCCTTCTGGACGCCTCCCCAACTCGAGGCGCCGAACGACCAGGACTGCATTAACAGCTCTCTGTGTTACGGCTTCATCCTCGATTTCTGCGGAGTAGAGATCGATCGTGTCACCGGTCAGGTACGCATCGACAAGTACGTCACTACCCATGACGCCGGGCGCATTCTCAATCCAATGCTGGTCGAGGGACAAATCCTCGGTGCCTATTCCCAGGCGCTGGGCGTGGCGCTAATGGAAGAGTTTGCCTACGGCGAGGACGGCAGCTTCCTTTCTGGCACCCTGGCCGACTACCTGATCCCGACCGCACCGGAGGTAGTCGACCCGGTGATCCTGCACATGGAAACTCCCTCGCCCTTCACCCCGCTGGGGGCTAAGGGTGTCGGTGAAGGCAACAACATGAGCACTCCGGTGTGCATCGCCAATGCCGTAGCCGATGCGCTAGGCCGCTCTGACATCAAGCTTCCTCTGACGCCGTCGCGGGTTCGCTCGATGATCGGCATCGACGAGCCGGCGGCGCCAGAAGGTCTTGTTATGGATGCACCGAAGGTAGCCGGTGGTTCGGCCCTGCAGGCTAACGACTTGGTTGAGATTCCCGCGTCACCGCAGCAGGTATTCGACGCCATTCTCGACCCCGAGACGCTGAAGGCCATCATCCCGGGTTGCCACGCCTTGGAACTGGAAAGCGAAAACCATTACCGGGCCGACGTCACCGTCGGCGTGGGCATGATCCGCGCGCGCTTCGCCGCACGGGTCGCCCTGACCGACCTCGATCCACCGCACTCGCTACGTCTGTCCGGCTCCGGCAACAGCCCTATGGGCTCGGCTACCGGCAGCGCAAAGATCAACCTGGTGGCGCTGGAGAACGGGAATACACGGTTGGAGTACGCCTATGAGGCCGCAGTGACCGGTAAGGTCGCCGCCGTCGGCGGGCGCATGTTGCAGAGCGCCTCGCGCGTAATCATTGGCCAAATATTCACCCGTCTGGCCCAGCGGCTTTCCGGCAAGCCTATCGACACCAGCCTGTGGCAGCGCCTGCGCGCCCTGCTCGGCATGGGAGGTACGAAATGAAACCCGCCGTATTCGACTACGTCCGCGCGGCCAACAAGCGCGAGGTCCTGCAGCAGCTTACAGAGCACGGTGAACAGGCCCGGATCATTGCCGGCGGCCAGTCGCTGATGGCCGTTCTGAACATGCGCCTGGCCCAGCCGAAGGTGCTGATCGACATCAGTCAGGCCAGCGATCTGCATTATCTGAAGGTGGAAAACAACTGCCTTAAGGTCGGTGCGGCGGTGCGTCAGGTCGAACTGCTCGACCGTACAAGCTTAGTCGATGAAGTCCCCCTGCTGGCCCAGGCGATGCCTTGGATCGGCCACTTCCAGACGCGCAATCGCGGCACCGTGTGCGGCTCGGTCGCGCATGCCGACCCGAGCGCCGAAATTCCGCTGTGTCTGGTCACTTTGGGCGGCACTGTAGTGCTCGAATCGCTCAAGGGCAAGCGCCGCGAGGTTCCCGCCGCCGAGTTCTTCCAAGGCGTGCTAACCACTGAGAAGCGGCCGGACGAAATGGTCGTGGAAGTCCAATTTCCACTGCGTGAGGCCGACGTGATCTACCGCTTCCACGAGGTCGCCATGCGCCACGGTGACTTCGCCCTGGTGGCGCTCGCCGCCTGTATCCGCCAAGGCGAGGTGGACCTGGGTGTCGGCGGCGTCGCCGACCGGCCAACGTTGCGCCGCCTGCCCTTGGGGGCAGAACTGAAGGATTCACTCAATACCCTGGCCTGGTCGCTTGGCGCCCAAGACGACGTGCACGCCAGCGCACCCTACCGCCGCCAGTTGGTACGGGAACTGGGCCAACAACTGATCGAGGACAACGACCATGCACGTGCGAGCTGATCAGCGCTTCCCCATACAGATAGAACTCAACGGCCGTCAACGCGAAGGGCTCGCCGAGCCACGCATGCAGCTGTGTGATTTCCTGCGACACGAATTGGGCACCACCGGCGTGCATGTCGGTTGCGAACACGGCGTCTGCGGCGCCTGCACCGTGCTGGTCGATGGCGTTGCCTCACGCTCCTGCCTAATGCTCGCCGTGCAGGCCCACGAGCGCCGGGTCGACACGGTGGAGTCGCTGTCACGCGACAACATCATGAACGACCTGCAGCAGGCCTTCAGCCGCCATCACGCTCTGCAGTGCGGCTTCTGCACCGCGGGCATCTTAATGTCCTGCGTGGAATTCCTCGAGCGCGTCCCGAGCCCGGACGAAACCCAAGTTCGCGACATGCTCTCCGGGCATCTGTGCCGCTGCACCGGCTACACCGGCATGGTCCGGGCGGTGCTAGAAGTGGCGCAGCAACGACAAGTAACACTTGTGGAGAACAACAACGATGTTTGACCTTGGACGCAGCTTTCTCGCCGCGGTCGAGCGGCGCCCTAATGCCATAGCGATCAGCGACGGCGACCTGAAGAAGAGCTACGAGGCTTGGTTCAGCGACATCCAGCGTGCCGCGCACGGGCTCGAAAGGCTCGGCCTGAAAAAAGGTGACCACCTCGTGGCGGTAATGCAGAACCGCTGGCAGATGGCGACCCTGCACTGGGCCTGCCAGTTCAGCGGTATCATAATGACCCCGCTCAACTGGCGCTCCTCCGCCGACGAACTCGCTTGGTGCACCAATGACGCCGAAGCGCGTGTGGTTATCCATGACGATTCAGCCCAAGAAGCCGTTGCCGGTTGCGGCAGGAGCACCTGGCAGTGCGTCAGTGTTGGCCAGCCGGGCAACGATAACGCGATCAGCTTCGAAGAACTGTGCGCCGAAACGCCGAGCGAAATCATCCTGCGCGCCGACCCCGAGGACTGGTCGTTGATGCTCTACACCTCCGGCACCACCAGCCGGCCCAAGGGCGTGCCGCGCCGCCACCGCGCCGAACGCGCCGCCGCGGTCGCCCACTTAGCGCAGAACATGTATAGCCAAGAGGAATGCACCCTCGGCGTGATGCCGCTCTACCACACCATGGGCGTGCGTTCGCTACTGTCGATGGCATTGCTAGACGGGCATTTCGTCTGCGTGCCAAAGTTCGATGTGGAAGCCACGCTGGACGCCATCGAGCGCGAGAAGATCACCAACCTGTACTTGGTGCCGACGCTCTACCACATGCTGATTGAACATTCGGCCTTCAGCCCCGAGCGGGTAGCCAGCGTCACCAAGTTAGGTTTCGCCGGCGCGGCCATGAGCGATGGGCTGCTGCAACGTGTCGAGGCCGCGTTCAAGCCGGAGCTGTTCGTCAACCACTATGGCAGCTCGGAAATCTACACCTTCACCATCGACCAGAAGGCCAGCGCCAAGCCTGGCTCGTCTGGTCGCAGCGCGCTGAACCAACGCATTCGCGTGGTGGCGCTGGGCAGCGAGTCGCCGGACGACCTCTGCAAGCACAACGAGGAAGGCCAGATCATCGCCGACCTGTCCAGCGACGAGGCCTTCGAAGGCTACTGGAAGCGGCCCGACGCCGATGCCAAGTCGATCCATGAGGGTTGGTACTTCACCAGCGATACTGGCTTCTTCGACGAGGACGGCGACCTGTTTGTGACTGGTCGTGTCGACGATCTGATCATTACCGGTGGCGAGAACGTCAGCCCGGCGGAGATCGAGAACGCCCTATCGCTGCACCCTGCGGTCGAGGAAGTCGCCGTGGTCGGCCTACCCGACGAACAATGGGGCAAGCTGGTCGTCGCCTTCATCAAGCTGCGTCATCCGATTACTGAGGAAGAGCTGGACGCCCACTGCGTATCCTCGGGTCTGGCGCGCTTCAAGCGCCCGCGCCGCTACGAATTCATCGACCAGATCCCCAAGTCCCCGGTCGGCAAGATCTTGCGCCGCGTGCTGGTGACCGATTACGGCCACCCCACTTCCGCCAACTAACACTATTGCTTTACACGAGGAAAGAGCTTACATGAATACTCAGCAGATCGAACAATTCCTGAGCACTGAGTTCGACGGCTTCACCGTGGAACTGAACCTCGAGCACGAGCGCGGGGACATCATCCTCGGCCGCCCGCCGTTCAACGTCATCGCCATGAGCCAGCGTGACATCCTGCGCCAGGTCTTTGAAGCGTTTGATGCCCATTCCGGGATCCGGGTGATCGTGTTACGTGCCCAAGGCGAACACTTCTCCAGCGGCGGCGATATCAAAGGCTTTTTGGAGGCCTCGCCGGAGCACGTTTCTAAGCTGGCCTGGAACGTCGCCGCGCCGGAGCGGTGCACTAAGCCGGTGATCGTGGCCAACCGCGGCTACACCTTCGGCGTCGGCTTCGAGCTGTCGCTGGCCTGCGATTTTCGCATTGCGTCGGAAACCACCCGCTATGCTCTGCCCGAGCAAAACCTCGGCCAGATTCCTGGCTCTGGCGGCTCGGCTCGGCTACAAAAGATGATCGGCATCACACGCACCAAGCACATCGTTATGCGCGCCAAGCGCATCTCCGGCCAGCAAGGTTATGACTGGGGCTTCGTCACAGAGTGCGTGCCCGACGCAGATCTAGAAAGCACCGTCGATGCGATGGTCGATGAACTGCGCCGATTCTCGCCGCTCGCCCAGCGTACGGCGAAGAAACTGATCAACGACAACGAGGACGCATCACTAAAGGTCGCCATTGAGATGGAAGGCCACTGCTACAGCCGCCTGCGTAGCTCGGCGGACTTCAAGGAGGGCGTCGAGGCGTTCCACAGCAAGCGTCCGGCCGTATTCCGCGGCGAGTAATACCTATGTGACTGCGACGGTTGCACGTCTGGGCAACCGTCGACCTAGCACCTGATGGCCTGTATGGGCTAAGCGCTAAGCGCCCCGCCACCGTATGCCAAACCGCCCTGACTCTTATAAAACAATTAACTAGCGGAGCACACCCATGTCTAGCCCCGTCGCACCCGATGCAAACGCTTCCCATGCCGAACCAGTTACGAAGACCCCCTTGCGCCATGCATTCAACTCGAAGTCCATCAGTGCAGGTGTTGTCGCCGCGCTGTTCGGTTGCACTGGCCCTGCGCTGGTCATTATCAATGCCGCCGAAGCAGGGGGCCTGACCAATGGCCAGACGGTCGCCTGGCTGTTCGCCGTGTACGTGCTGGGCGGCCTGATCAGCCTTTTCATGGCGCTGCGTTATCGTCAGCCGATCTGCGGTGCCTACACCATTCCCGGCGCAGCGATCCTGGTCGGTTCGCTCAGTGTCATTCCCTTCAGCGAGGCTATCGGGGCCTTCATCATGAGCGGCCTGCTAGTGCTGATCCTCGGTGTCACCGGGTTGATCGGCCGGTTAATGCGCTGGCTACCGATGCCGATCGTGATGGCGATGATCGCAGGTGCGCTGATCCGCTTCGCCACCGGTGCGGTGGACTCGGTTGTCACCGCGCCCATCATCGCAGGAGCCGCGGCGCTGAGCTTCTTCCTCGTTACTCGGTTCGCCAAATCGGTACCACCGGTGCTGGTGGCTGGCGTTTTTGGGCTGGTCCTGGCCTTCGCCATGGGCCAACTGCAGCCGGCTGACGTGAATATCGGTTTCGTCATGCCGGCTTTCACCCTCCCTAGTTTCTCTCTGGACGCTTTCCTGGCTATCACCATCCCGCTGACGGCACTGGTGATTGGTGCAGAAAACGCTCAGGCGACCGGTGTGCTGATTACAGAGGGCTACCGCCCTCCGGTCAATGCAATGACGGTAATCAGTGGCATCGGAGGCATGCTCGCCGGGCTACTCGGCGGTCACAACGCTAACATTGCCGGCCCGATGACCGCCATATGCTCCTCTGAGCAGGCCGGTGAGGACCGCAACCTGCGTTATGGTGCAGCCTTGGTGAACGGTGCGCTGTTCGCGCTGTTCGGCTTATTCGCCGGGCTTGCCGTACCATTCATCCTGGCTTTCCCCAAGGCGCTGATCGTCGTGATCGCTGGCCTGGCCATGCTGGGCGTACTGCTCGGCGCACTGCAGCAGGCCTTCCAAAAGGGCGGTTACTGCCAGATCGGCGCCTTTATTGCGCTAGCCGTGGCGATGAGTCAGTTCTCCTTCATGGGCATCAGCTCGCCATTCTGGGCACTGTTGTTTGGAGTGTTGGTATCCGGGCTACTGGGCGAAATCAAGCGCTGATCGGATGCGACTACCGTACCAGGCGCACGGTAGTCGCCTTTAGTGGACTGTGATTACGCGCACCAAAATTCATTAATAAACAGTGCTTTACCTATATTCCTAATTTTTCCTCAAGCCGGTCAGGACGACGACCACGCCCTGCAGCGGCATTTGTGGTGTCGTCGCAATACGGTCGGTTCCGTACAGGCGATGTCGATTCATATAAACACAACTATAACTAACAGATATTCGAGCTTGGCTATGGGGTTCTCAATGAATTGTCGGCGCGTGACCAAATTCGGTTCCAGCTATCAGTGCCTCGAAGGTTAACTGACTGGAACACTCCTCTCCAGAGCTGCACAGGCTATAGTGCAGACATAAAGAATAAGATGAAAAACGACCTCATCACTCCCGAGGTCAAGGGCTAAACCTAGATAAAGGAGGCGCAGCGCAACATAAAAAAACTGATTCAGGGCAAGCCCTGTTGATCCCTGAGAGCAGCATGAGTCTGAGCTGCGGTGAAAAAAGGGGCCTTGGGCTAAGCCAGAGCCATTATCAAACGCCGCTAGAGCCGGTGCTACAACGAAGAACGGCCACATCGGTCTCTTAGCTATAAAATCCGGGCATACTCTTCAGTAGCAACGTGGATGTGCAGAACCGTAGACATTACAGACTTACGCGGCGCCTCATGCGACCGCGCCCATAACGAGGATGCTGTTATGCGTCAACTCGACCTTCAGGTCGTTCACACCGCTTTGCAGTGGGCTCGCAAGGGTCACTCCTTTTGGCTGTGCACGGTGCTTTCAACCTACGGCTCGGCACCCCGTACACCCGGCGCGATGCTGGCCGTGCGGGCGGACGGCCAACTCACCGGCTCCCTTTCGGGCGGCTGCGTCGAGGAAGCCTTTCTCGAAAGTCTCGCTGACGGCGAGCTGCGTGCACCGACCCAGATCGTCCTGTATGGGGAGAGCGATGAAGAGCGTCAGCGGCTGCAACTGCCGTGCGGCGGTGTTCTTAAGGTACTAGTCGAGCATCGCGCACCGGACAAAACCTGGGTCGACCATCTGCAGGGCATGTACAACGCACTGCTCGGCCAACATCGGTTGGTGCGTGAACTCGACCTGTCCTCCGGTGCCTTCGTGCTCATGGCGGACGATCATGGCGGCGAGATTGCGCAGCTCCTGAACGAACGCGTGCGAATACGCATCGGCCCTGTGCTTAGGATGATTCTTGCCGGGTTGTCGCCGGTGGCCGAATACTGCGCCAGCTTCGCTCGTACCATCGGCTGTGAGGTGATTGCCTGTGATCCGCGCGAAGAGATGCTGCGACGCCCACCCGAGGGAGTTCAAGTACATCCAGTGCTGCCTTCCGAATTCATCGCCGCTGGCCATTGCCACGAAGCTACCGCTGTGGTCGCACTGACCCACGACCCACGCATCGACGACCTGGCGCTGATGGAAGCAGTGCGCTCTCCGGCCTTTTACATCGGCGCTATGGGCTCGCGGCAAACCTCCATCCGGCGTGCTGAACGGCTGAGCCGGGTCGGCGGACTGTCTTCACAGCAGATCGCGCGTATCCACATGCCTATCGGGCTTGACCTCGGCAGCAAAACGCCTGCCGAGATCGCCTTGTCAGTGGTCGCCGACGTACTGCGCGTTTATCACGGGAAAGGTCGCGATGCGCTCTGAAACGAAAGTAGTAGACTTGTCGCTGGTCGACCTACACCTGCCGCGGCAGGTTGGGTGATAAACTTATAGAGCACACCATCCTGCCACTACACCCGCGACCATAAGGAGCTAGCGATGTCCACCGCGCAACGCGTCTTCCACGGCAAGTTCGGGAGAGTCGCCCTCCTCGATATGGACCGACCACTTGTAACCCATTCGCACCACGAATGCCATGTGCTGGTGAAAGTGTCAGGCTCCGACACATTTTTCAACGTCAATGGCTATCAGGTACCTCTTACCGACCGCAATGCGGTACTGATCAACGCTTGGCAGCCGCATTTCTTTGATTACCAGCCCAGCGCCGAGCAGACACAGATTCTCGCACTCTATATCGAACCGGCCTGGCTGGCTGAAGCCCAGCATACGTTAGCCCTTAGCTCGCATCCGGGATTTTTTGCCCAGCCTAGTATTGAGCTTAACAGCAAGAAACGGGCGATGGCCGACCGGTTAATAGCCGAGGCCTATAGTGCCGGGCTAATTCCCCGAGAGCACATTGAATTTTTACTATTCGACTTTCTAATCGAGCTTATCGAGGATTTCTCGCAATGGAAGCACCTGTGCCGCCTCGGCACTCAGATGCGCCAAGGATTCAATGATGCACGCATCCGCCGTGCTTGCGCCTACCTGCAAACCCATCTTGACGACCCTGATTGCGTAGCCAACGCTGCAAAGGCCGCCGGGTTATCCCGTGCGCACTTCTTTACCTTATTTCGCAAAGACACTGGCATGACACCAAGGCTCATGCTCAATGATGCGAGAATGCGGCGGGCCTTCATTTGGCTTGAGCGAGAGCGCAGCGGTACTCTAGGCCAACTCGCTGAGAACCTTGGCTTTACCGAGCAGGGTCACTTTACTCGATTCTTCCGCCAACACATTGGCGCATCTCCAAGCCAGTATCGATGTGTAGTGGACAGTTATTGGACAGGAGAGATGTGACCACGATAGCGTGACCCACAAGGTCTTCGCGAAACTAGCTCAACGAACATAAAGATAAAAGAGCTTGCTCTTTGTGCGTTTGAATATGAGTCTGTACAAAAACAGCGGCAAAAACTGAGACTAAAATCGACACTCACCGCAATAAGCCTACTTATCTAGGTTGGTAAATATCTTAAGGAAACGTTGAACAATTCGTCTCGGAGCAACAGAAGCATTCAACGTGGACTTTATTATTGTCTCAGTCATAGATATTTAACCACCTCAAGTAGCCTGCTTACCTGGCAGCCGTGTTATCCGGCTGGCAATACTGAATCGCCCCGGGTTTTTTAGACACTACCTGGTCTTATACTTGGGGTTTGAGAGGGTAGCCTGAATGGTCGATTTGAGTTCGTGGATAGATTATGTGGTGTTACATTAGCTTTAATTAATTGACCGCTTTGGGTCGCTAGCAAACTTTCCTCAACGCTTTTTTAAAAGAAACACACCTAGCACGACTTCCCAACCAACAACCCATCCTCAAAATCTTCTTAGCTTTACGCTAGCAGACTATGCTTACCGGCGTCACTATCAAATAGTCCCGTTCCTAGTGCTTTTTTCTACCTTCGCCTCCTTACATTGAACGCGGTAAGCTTGTCGGCATTCCCGCTGATGATGATGTTTAGACAATGACGACCCACTGGATTCTTGGTCCTGGCGCGATTGGCCGATTATTGGCGCATTCGCTGGCACCATTTGCAGAAGTGGCGCTGATCGGCCGCCGTGACTTGCCCGCGCAGCAGAGGTTAATGACGCCGGAGGGCGAAGCGCGTACCCAGCGCTTATCCTCGCTTACCGCTGGGCAGTTGGCGGTTGATGCGCCTGAGCCGCCTGCGCTTGTGCATATCACTACCAAAGCTATGAGCGCTGAGGCGGCGCTGGAAAGCGTTGCTGACTCCCTATCCCCCATTACGCCGCTGGTGCTGTGGCAGAACGGTTTTTTGGCGCAGCCGCGTATTACCCAGGCGTGGCCGGGGCCGGTGTTGTGTGCGACAACAACCGAAGGTGCTTATCTAACCGGCGATGATGGCGTGGTGCATGCGGGGCGTGGGCATACCTTTTTGGGCGATTTAAATAACCACCACGGCGCTCTAGCGGAAGAACTGGCGCAAGCATTAACCCAGGCAGGGCTTGCCGCCACAAAGGTGAGTGATATTCGCCAACGCTTGTGGCAGAAGCTGGCGGTGAACGCGGCGATTAACCCACTGGTGGCATTGAATAGCGTACGTAACGGCGAGTTGCGCGGTGAAGCTTATGCGGGCCGTATGGTGGCGGTGGTAAATGAAGTCGCGGCGATTATGTTGGCCGAGGGCATTGCGCCGCCCAATGATGGCAATGGTGAAGATGAGTGGTTGGCGTTGGTGTGGCAGGTGGTGGAGAACACGGCAAACAATAAGGCTTCGATGTTGCAGGACGTGGAGGCCAAACGCCCCACCGAGCGCGGGGCTATATTGGGGCCGTTGATTGAGAGTGCCCAGCGCCATGGGTTAGCGTGCGAGGTTTTGCAGGCGCTGGATAATGAGTTGGCGGAGGTTGAGGCGAGCTTTTAGGCATTACCACGCGTTACCCCATTCCTACATTGTACAGGCTTAATGGCTTAGCACCGGGTATAGCGACGCGATTAACAGCAAAGCCATGGTGATATTGAACACGCGATAACGACGGTGGCTGGTCAGCCATTGGCGCACCATGATGCCCAACCAAGCCCATACCGAGATGGCGGGAAAGCTGATAATGGCAAACACACTGGTCACCATCAGCACGGAGAAGATCGATTTGTTGGGGGCGTAGAGCGTAATGGCGGAAAGGCCCATGGCCCAGGCTTTGGGGTTTACCCACTGAAACGCTGCGGCTTGTAATAGCGTCATCGGACTACCTTTATGATTGCTCTCGTTGAGAGGTGCGGCTGTTGCGATTTTCCAAGCTAACCACAACAAATAGCCCGTCGAGAGGATGCTTAGCCATGTGTTGAGTACCGGGTAGGCTTCAAACAATGCCATTAATCCACCACCCACCACAAGCGTTAGCCCACTCAACCCCACCACTATGCCGAACATATGGGGCACCGTTTTTTTAAAGCCGAAGTTGGCGCCAGAGGCCAGCAGCATCAAGTTGTTAGGGCCTGGGGTTACCGTCGTGACAAATGCAAACGCTGCCAGCGCTGCTAAAACCGACGAGGTCATTGCGCCTCTCCTTTCGTTTATGAGTAGTTAGAGAGGAATTTTACGAGCTTCAAGGCGCAACTTTTGATTTAATCACACCCTCTTTTCACTATTTATGCAACAAAACATGAAGATTGACGCGATTGATCGCAGAATATTGCAAGCACTAAAACAGGACGGAAGAATCAGCAACGTGCAACTAGCTCAGCGCGTTGATCTCTCTCCTTCTGCCTGTTTGCGGCGAGTTCAAGAGCTTGAAAAAAATGGTGTAATCAAGGGTTACCGTGTCGTAACCTCACCTGAGCACATGGGCAGAGGTTTTGTGGCCTATGTCACAGTGGGCTTATCGTCACACACCAAAGCTGCCCAGGAGGGGTTTGAGCGAGCCATGTTGGTGGCCCAGGAAGTAGCTGAGTGCCATAACATTGCAGGCTCTTTTGAATATCTGCTGCGAGTGGAAACCAAAGACCTCAGCAGCTATAAGCGTTTTCATACCGATGTACTTGGCACCCAAGCCCATGTGAGTGCCATCTCTACCCATATTGTGATGAATTCTTCAAAGGATGAGCGAGGCTAACCCCCACTCTTCCATCAAAGCCTGCTATTTACGTAACAGGAATCACCACCACTTTTTGGTAGGCGGGACGTTCAGCGATTTGTTGGTACCAGCGTTCTAAATGGGGGCGCGGCTGCCAGGTTAAGCCGATATGCCATAAGTTGTAGATAAAGGGTGCAACGGCAATATCACCCAGGCCAAACTCATTGCCCGAGAAGAACGCTTGTTTAGCCAGCACGTTATCCATCAACTCAAACAGCTCTTCACACGCCTGCATGCCCGCTTCAATGGCAGCATTATCGCGTTTTCCGGGTGGGGTTCTGACATAGCCCATCAGGATCGTGCGGTGCCTGGGTGACAGGGTGCTGTTTGACCAATCCATCCACTTTTCTGCCTGCGCCCGTTCGGCGGGGGCTTCGATCCATAGCTTGCTTTGCCCGTACTGCGCGGCAAGGTAGCGAATAATCGTATTGGATTCCCACAGCACGCTGTTGGTGGCGTCATCTTTGAGTAGCGGCACTAGCCCGGTGGGGTTCATGGCCAGGTATTCCGGAGTGTTGTTGACCCCGTGCTCCAAGCCAGCCTGGATCTGCTCAAACGGCAAATCCAGCTCTTCTAGCACCCAGCGCACTTTTTTGACGTTGGTGGAGTTATTGCGGCCCCAAAGCGTGATCATGGCAGTCCTTGTATATGAGCAGTTTCTTTAAGTTTGCCCGCCCTTGAGATCGGAGACAAGCTGTGGCTTTGGTGGGATAGCTGGGGCGGCTTCGCCGCCCTCTCGCGGGTGCCTCGTTTCTCGCTGCGCTCGCTACTCGTTACCACGCGCTACAAAACCTATTCACCACTCACCATTTACCATTCACACCTCACACCTCACTCTTTATCCTGATAAAACTGCATCAGGCTTGAGAAGTCGAGTTTACCATTGCCTTTGGCTTTATGCAGGGTGAACAGTGAGCGGGCGGCGGAGCCCATGGGGACTGCGGAGGCGCTTTGCTGACTGACATCCATGGCGAGGCCTAAGTCTTTGATCATTAGATCGACCTGGAAGCCACCCTGGTAGTTTTTGGAGGCCGGTGCGTTTTCCATGACGCCTGGGTAGGGATTGTAAACATTGAGCGCCCAGTTACCGCCGGAGCTCTGCTTCATGATTTCCGAAAGCACCGCGGGATCCAGGCCGTTTTTGACGCCCATATTGATCGCTTCGCAGGTGCCCGCCATCAAGATAGAGAGCAGCATGTTATTGCAGGCTTTGGCCACCTGCCCTGCGCCGTGATCTCCGGCGTGGAAGATATTTTTGCCCATGGCTTCCAGCACCGGCTTGGCCAGTCTGAACTCGACCTCGCTGCCGCCCACAATAAAGGTCAAGGTGCCCGCTTGCGCGCCGCCCACGCCACCGGAAACCGGCGCATCGATAAAGCCGATACCCAGCTTCTCGCCCTCTTCAGCAACGCCTCGGGCAGTGGCACCGTCAATGGTAGAGCAGTCGATGACCAGCGCTCCACGTTTGATCACTTCAAACAGCGGCGCATCGTCTTCAATATATAGCCCGCGTACATGCTTTCCGGCGGGCAGCATTGAAATAATAAAATCGGCGTCGGTGGCAGCTTCCTGGGCCGAGAAAGCCACTTCACAACCATTCGCTTTGGCGGTCTCTTGCGCCTCTTGAGAAAGATCAAAGGCGCGCACGTCAAAGCCCGCTTTTACTAGATTGGCAGCCATGGGGCCGCCCATATTGCCCAGGCCGATAAATGCGATGGTGTTCATTTTATTATCCTTATTAGCCGGTAATGGGAAGATTATATTAGCGTAGATCCGCCAGCGGATTTTGCGACCATGCGGAAGATAGTAGCTCGTTGATAAAGCTCTCCTCTACCGAGGCCACATCGGGATACGTCCAATTCGGTTGCCCGTCTTTATCGACCAGCAGTGCGCGAACGCCCTCGGGGAACTCACGGTGTCGGCAGCACTGCACCGAGAGTGACATTTCGGATTGGAACACTTCTGCCAGCGACATATGTTTAGCCCGCTTTAGCTGCTCATCAATCAATTTCACTGACACCGGGCTACCGTGGGCCAGCGTTTTCTGTGCCTTACCAAACCACTGATTATCGCTTTTTACCGCCGTAATAGCGGCGACAATTTGCTCCACGCTGTCGTGATCCATCAATTCGCGAATCAGCGGTGAGTGCTGGTAAACGGGCGCTTCCAACTCGGCAAATACAGGCTGGGATGTTTGCTCAAGCTCACGCATGATGCGGTTAACCACACCGTTGGCATCGGTATTCTCCCCGGCTCCCCATTGTGCGTCGGTCAGCTGCTGCAGCATGACATCACGGTGGTGGCTGGCGATACAGCGGTCTGCCAAGCCTAGATGTACAGCATCTGGCGCATTGATCTGGCAGCCGGTCATGGCTAGAAAGCGCCCTGCGCCGTTGGGAAGCCGGTTTAAAAACCAGCTGGCGCCAACATCCGGGTACAGCCCGATAGTGACTTCCGGCATTGCCAAACGCGATGTCTCGGTCACTACACGGTGGCTACTGGCGCTTAACAGCCCCATGCCGCCGCCCATGACAATGCCGTTACCCCAGCAGATCACCGGCTTGGGGTAAGTGTGCAAGAGAAAATCGAGCCGATACTCGGTCTCGAAAAAGCGCTCGGGGAAGCTGGGGTCGCCCTCGCCGGTAATCGTTTTATACAAATTCACCACGTCGCCACCGGCGCAAAAGGCTTTTTCGCCTGCGCTATCCAGCAGCACCGCCACCACCCGCTCGTCGGTGGCCCAGTCATGAAGGCGGGGCAACATCTCTTCACACATCTCAAGCGTTAAGGCATTGAGCGAACGCTCGGCGTTGAGCTTGATCTCCGCGATGACGTGGCCGTCTTGGGTGGTGTGTTCGGTAAACAGTACGCTGCTCATTGGCATTCCTTATCCGTCGCTATCGTATCCACCGTAATCTTATTCATCGTCATTTACAGCTCGGTGGCGCCGTCTGCCAGCACCCGGCGGGAGATGATCAGCCGCATAATTTCGTTGGTGCCTTCAAGAATCCGGTGTACCCGGGTATCGCGCACGTAGCGCTCCATCGGGTACTCCTTGATATAGCCATTGCCGCCGTAAAGTTGAAGCGCTTCGTCGCACACCTTGAAGCCCACATCGGTAGCAAAGCGTTTAGCCATGGCACAGTAGGTCGGTGCATCGGCATGGCCTGCGTCCAGCTTGGTAGCGGCCATACGCACCAGCTGCCGTGCAGCGACCAGCTCAGTGACCATATCGGCTAAGCGGAACTGCAGCGCCTGGAACTCGGCTAAGCGTTTACCGAACTGTTTGCGCTCCAGCATATACTCCCGCGCTTTGTGGATCGCCTGCTGGGCGGTGCCGATAGAGCAGGTAGCAATATTGATACGCCCGCCGTCGAGGCCCTTCATGGCGATTTTAAAACCGTCGCCTTCATTGCCGAGCAGATGATTGGCGGGCACCCGAACGTCTTCAAACGTGATCATGCGGGTTGGCTGGCTGTTCCAGCCCATTTTCTCTTCCTTGCGCCCATAGCTAATGCCGTCACTCTTGGCATCGACCGCAAACGCCGAAACGCCGCTGGCGCCCTCACCGCCGGTGCGCGCCATCACCACGAGAAAATCGGTGCTACCGGCGCCGGAAATAAACATCTTGCTGCCGGTCAACACATAATGGTCGCCGTCGCGCTTGGCAGTAGTCTTCAGCGAGGCGGCGTCGGAGCCTGAGTTAGGTTCGGTTAAACAGTAAGAACCCAGCAGCTCGCCCGTGGCCAGCCTTGCGCCCCACTGCTCTACCGCTTCCGGCGTGCCGAAATCCGCCAGCATCCAGGTGACCATATTGTGAATGGTTAGGTAGGCCGTGGTAGAGGTGCAGCCCATGGAGAGCTGTTCGAAAATGATGCTGGCATCCAAACGCGAGAGGCCTAGCCCACCCACGCTTTCCGGTGCATAAAGAGAGCAGAAGCCCAGCTCGCCTGCTTTACGAATCACATCGACGGGAAAGAAGGAGGTTTGATCCCACTCGGCTGCGTGGGGCTCTAGCTCGTTTTGGGCAAACGCCCGCGCCATATCGGCAAAGGCGACCTGATCTTCGTTGAGTTCAAAATTCATGGCGTATCTCCGCAAATGCGCGTGCGCACTGCTGTTGTCGTTATAATTGACGTTAACGTTAACTTATCCATTTACCCGGCTACAAGCAACCTGCCAACACTTGCGACCTTAGGCGTAGGCCTTATAAAAGAATCAAAAAAAGGGCGCCAAACGGCGCCCAAAATCGGACAGAGAGAGTGCTATTTAATAAAAACGCTTACTTAAAGTTTTTGCGATACATCTTGTCCAGCTCACCGATTATTCCGCTACGGAAACTGAGTACACAGACCACAAAGATGATACCGAGAATAACGCTAACCCAATTCCCCAGCGGTGACTGCGCCAGGATATGCTGCAAGCTGACCACAATACCTGCGCCCATTAACGGGCCCAGCAAGGTGCCCACACCGCCCAGCAGGGTCATCAGAATTACCTCACCGGACATATGCCAGTGCGCATCGGTCAACGAAGCCAACTGGAAGACCACGGTTTTGGTGGAACCCGCCAAGCCCGCTAAACCTGCAGAGATGACGAACGCCACTAGCTTGTAGGCATCGGTGTTGTAACCTAGCGATACCGCGCGAGGCTCGTTTTCACGAATCGCTTTTAGCACCTGGCCAAACGGCGAGTGCACCGTGCGTTGAATCAGCGCGAAGCCGAAGATGAAAATCGCGAACACAAAGTAGTACATCGCCAGGTTACTGCTCAGGCTGATAAACCCAAACAGTTCGCCACGGGGCACGCCATGCAAGCCATCCTCACCGCCGGTAAACGGCGCCTGTACAAACATGAAGTACACCAGTTGGGCGATCGCCAACGTCACCATGGCAAAATAGATACCCTGACGCCTGATGGAGAGCACCCCAAACACCACCCCAAGCAGGGTGGCCAGAACAGTCCCGGCGATAATACCCAGCTCAGGCGTCAGCCCTGGGTAGCTCGCCAACAGGTATCCGGTTACGTAGCCGCCGGTGGCCAAAAATGCCGCATGGCCGAAAGACAAAAGCCCCGCATAGCCCAGCAACAGGTTGAACGCGCAAGCAAACAGCGCAAAACAGAGCACTTTCATCAAGAACACGGGGTAGGCCAAAAATGGCGCGACCAAACCCACCACAATCAGAGCCAGATAGAACATATTGCGGCGAAACTTGGCCCGCTTCTGACGTTCCAGCACCGCGGATGGCGCCGCCATTGATTGAGATTCTGCCATGTTCATGCCTCCTTACCGAACAGCCCAACGGGGCGCAACATGAGCACGAGGATCATGACAAGAAAGATCACCGTATTAGAGGCTTCGGGGTAGTACACCTTGGTCAGCCCTTCGATGATGCCCATGGAAAGCCCGGTAATAATGGCACCTAGAATCGAGCCCATCCCGCCGATTACCACCACCGCAAACACCACGATTAACAAACTCGACCCCATGGTCGGCGATACCGGATAGAGCGGCGCTGCCAACACGCCGGCAAACGCAGCAAGACCAACCCCAAATCCATAGGTAAGCGTGATCAGCAGCGGCACATTAACGCCAAATGCCTGCATCAGCTGCGAGTTCTCAGTACCTGCGCGAAGGTAAGCACCCAACCGCGTACGCTCAATCATAAACCAGGTAAACAGGCACATCGCCAGCGCTGCCACCAGCACCCAGGCGCGATATGTCGGTAGGAACATAAAGCCCAGGTTCAAACCGCCCTGAAGGATCTCCGGTGTAGCGTAACGCGCCCCGGAAACACCGAAGAAGTTGACCAGCGTGCCCTCAAAAATCAGCGCTAAGCCGAAGGTCAGCAGCAGCCCATAGAGGTGATCCAGATGGGCGATCCTGCGCAGCAAAAAGCGCTCTAGCAGCACACCGAAAGCGCCGACCACTAACGGCACCAATATGAGCGCCAGCCAGTAATTAATGCCCAAATAGCGAAAGCCTAATAGCGCGGCGAAGGCTCCCAGCATGTATTGCGCCCCATGGGCAAAGTTGACGATCTTCAACAGGCCGAAGATGACCGCCAGGCCCAGGCTAAGCAGTGCGTAAAAGGCGCCATTCACAAGACCCAGCGTTAGCTGGCCCATGAAGACGGCCATTGGCACGCCGAATATCATCGTCATAACGCGACTCTCCTCGCCCTCAAACAGTTGGCGGCAACTTGCCGCCAACCGGTTCTACACATCACTTGCGATGGCTATCTGGCTCAAGCTCAGCCGGGAAATTAGTTTTGCACCAATTTGCACTGGCTTTCAGATAGCGGGCGGTAGGCTTCTTCGGCGGGAATGGTGCTGAGGATTTCGTAAAGATCCCACTCACCGGTGGACTCATCCGGCGTTTTAACCTGGGCCAGGTACATGTCGTGGATCATGCGGCCATCTTCACGAATGCTGCCGTTGCGGGCAAAGAAGTCCTCAATAGGCATCTCGGCCATTTGTGCACGTACGGTTTCAGGGTCGTCGGTGCCAGCGGCTTCAACGGCTTTCAGGTAGTGCATGGTGCTGGAGTAGATACCCGCTTGAACCATGGTCGGCATGCGGCCTACTTCATCGAAATAGCGCTGTGCCCATTCGCGGGACTGCTCATCCATATCCCAGTACCAGCCTGTAGTTAGCAGCAGGTTCTGAGTGGCTTCCAGGCCAAGGGCGTGAACGTCATTCAAGAAAATCAACAGGCCTGCTAGCTGCTGCCCAGATTGAGTCAAGCCAAACTGGCTGGCCGTAGTGATCGCGTTAACGGTATCGGCACCGGCGTTGGCCAAGCCAATAATTTTCGCGCCAGAGCCCTGAGCCTGAAGAATGTACGAAGAGAAGTCGTTAGTCGGGAAGGGATGACGAACGCCGCCCACAATTTCACCGCCGCTCTCTTCCACTACTTTGGTTACATCGGACTCAAGTGCATGACCGAAGGCGTAGTCTGCGGTCAGCATAAACCAGCTGTCGCCGCCCTGCTCTACGACGGCTTTGGCGGTACCGTTAGCGAGCGGATAGGTGTCGTACACCCAGTGGATGTGGTTAGGAGTACAGTGTTCGTTGGTAATGCTAGAAGCCGCCGAGCCGGACACGATACCCAGACCATTGTTCTCTTCCAGCACTTTGGTCACCGCAATGGACACAGAAGACGCTACTAAACCGCCCACCATATCGACGTTATCCTGATCGATCCAACCACGCACGGTATTAGCACCGACGTCAGCGCTGTTGCGATCATCTGCACTGGAAATAACGATGGACGCGCCATTTACACTGCCGCCAAAATCGGCCACTGCCATCTCCATGGCGGTTAAGCCGCCGGGGCCTGCGAGGTCTCGATAAGTGCCTGACATATCGGCAAGGTAACCAATACGGACTTCACCATCGCTCATATCAGCCTGGGCGGTAGACATAGCGAGGCTTGAAGCGGCCGCGACGGCGATACTGGCGGCCAGCGTTTTTTTCATAAAGGTCATATTCGTCTCCTGGCCCGGAGGCCTTTGTTGTTGTGTAGTCTTTGAGCTGTCGTGAAAGTGTGTACTGCAAATTACTGATTAATATTGTTGTTTTGTGAGCAGCGAAACTGTTGGCGGAATGAACATTTAAGTGTCTAGCCGTGTGTTATACCCCTAGCATTGAGTTGAGATGTTCCCGACGCGATGGCAGCTGCGCGGCGCTGATTTCTTCGACAATCTGACCGTGATCCATCACGAAGTGGCGATCCGCAAGGGGCGCCGCAAAGCGAAAGTTCTGTTCAACAAGCACAATGGTCATACCGCGCTCTTTAAGCTGAACCAGCACTTCGGCAAGTTTCTGCACAATGACGGGAGCAAGCCCTTCGGTAATTTCATCGAGTAGCAGCATGCGCGCACCGGTGCGCAAGATACGCGCCATGGCTAACATCTGCTGTTCACCCCCGGAAAGACGGGTGCCTTGGCTTTTCCGCCGCTCGTAGAGGTTGGGGAACATGGAATAGATTTCATCTAAACTCATCCCACCTGAGCGAACAGTAGGGGGTAAAAGTAGATTTTCGTGGACATCCAAACTGGCAAAAATGCCGCGCTCTTCCGGGCAGTAACCCACCCCTAGACGCGGTATATGGTGCGGCTTCATATGCAGCGTTTCATTGCCGTTAATCACGATAGAGCCCGTTCGGCGCCCTACCATGTTCATGATCGATTTCAATGTGGTGCTACGTCCGGCGCCGTTGCGGCCCAGCAGCGTCACCAGCTCGCCACGCTTCACATCAAAATTGACGCCGTGCAGGATGTGCGACTCGCCATAAAAGGCGTGTAGATCCTGCACGCGCAACATTTCCAGGCTTTGCGTATTTTCAACCGGCGCTTCGGCCTCAGCGATATTCATACGGCTGCTCCCTCTTTTTCAGAACCATCCTCTTCCGCGGCGTCGCTTCCCATATAGGCTTCGCGTACCAATGGATTCCGAGAGACAGCTTCGTAATCGCCCTCAGCCAAAACAGCGCCCCGCGCCAGTACGGTAATGCGATCACACAGTCGGCTAACCACGCTAAGGTTATGCTCCACCATTAATACAGTGCGCCCCTGGGAGACACGCTTTATCAGCGCCACGATGCGGTCGACGTCTTCTGCGCCCATGCCTTGAGTCGGTTCATCAAGCAGCATCATGGTGGGGTCGAGCGCAAGCGTAGTGGCCAGCTCAAGCGCTCGTTTACGACCGTAGGGCATTTCTACCGTTAGCGTATCGGCATATTCACGCAACCCCACTTCTTCCAGTAGTTCAAGCGCGCGCTCATTAAGGTGATCCAGGGATTTCTCAGATTTCCAGAAATGAAACGAGGTACCCAGTTTGCGCTGCAGGGCCACTCGCACATTCTCCAGCGCGGTCATATGGGCGAATACCGCAGAAATCTGAAACGAACGCACCAACCCTAACTGGGCTATTTCGTTGGATTTTTTACTGGTGATTGAGTTGCCGCGATACAAAATATCGCCGCGGGTAGGCGGCAGAAATTTGGTCAATAAGTTAAATACGGTGGTTTTACCCGCACCATTGGGGCCAATCAGTGCGTGAATATGCCCTTCCTGTACCTGGAGATTGACATCGTCCACGGCGGTGAAGCCGCGAAACTCTTTGGTCAGCCCTCGGGTTTCGAGGACAGGTCCCTGAAGGACATCGTTTGCACTCATAGAGTGGCAAGCCTCTTATTGTTGTTGTGCTAATTCTTTACAGGCATGGCAAAAGCGGCTGCTACTGCCTTACCTGAACGTAAGGTGTATGTGCAAACTAGCAACTGTCGCTATAGCAATACAATTACAACTTTGGTCTATCGAGGACATTATCCTGAATTAATAACTGCCTTCAAAACATAAATATCAACAACTTACCTGATTTCAACGCTTTTCAACTGCTAGCAACAATTGCTTTACGTTAACGTAAACTTGTTTTAGCCTCAGTGGCAGTGTTCCATAGGAGTCATATATTGGGAACAACGCCTTATTGAGAGAACGTCACCATGAGCAAAACTTACTCGATCAGTGAACTAGCCAACGAGTTTGATTTAACCACCCGTAGCATTCGCTTCTATGAAGATCAGGAGCTGCTCCACCCTACGCGCCGCGGGCAAACCAGGGTTTACAGCAGCAAAGACCGTGTACGGCTGAAGCTCACTATTCGCGGTAAGCGGCTAGGGTTTTCATTGGCAGAGATACGCGAACTGTTCGAGCTTTGGGACGAAACCCGCAGCGGCAGTAAAAAGCAGCTGCATCTAATGCTTAGCAAAATAGGCGAGCGCCGTGCGGCGCTGGATCAACAAATGAAAGACATCACCATGGTTCAGCTAGAGCTTGAAAGCGCTGAGATCCGCTGCCGCCAAGCGCTCGAAGAACTGCTCGAAAAAGAGCCTCAAGAAACACAAAACGAAGAAGAGCACGCGAGTTCGGCCGATAAAGCCTCAGCCCCCTCTTCCGCCACTATGCACTGACGCGTCCGCCAGCTCGATTAGCCGACACAGCTACGCCAGCCCAGATGGCTAATTACAAATAGCAAACACAAATAATCAGCACAGGTGATTGACCATGTTTTCACACTACTCAGAACTCAATTTTGGCCTCGAAGACGAACTGAACATGTTACGCGAGCAGGTCAACGCCTTTGCTGCCAGCGAGATTGCGCCCCGCGCGGCCGAAATCGACCGCAACAACGAATTCCCTAACGACCTGTGGAAGAAGTTTGGCGATATGGGGCTATTAGGGATTACCGTCTCGGAAGAGGATGGCGGCAGCGGCATGGGCTATCTTGCCCACTGCATTGCCATGGAAGAGATCTCCCGGGCCAGCGCATCGGTAGCGCTCTCTTACGGCGCCCACTCCAACCTGTGCGTTAACCAGATCAAGATCAACGCCACCGCCGAACAGAAAGCCAAGTACCTCCCCAAACTGATCAGCGGCGACCACGTGGGCGCTTTGGCCATGTCGGAACCCGGCGCAGGCTCTGACGTTGTCTCGATGCAGCTGCGTGCCAAGCAGAATGGCGACCACTACATCCTTAACGGCAATAAAATGTGGATCACCAACGGCCCCGATGCGGATGTGCTGGTGGTGTACGCCAAAACAGATCCAGACGCCGGTTCCAAAGGCATCACTGCGTTTATTATCGAAAAAGGCATGCCCGGTTTCTCCACCGCTCAGAAGCTCGACAAGCTGGGCATGCGCGGTTCCAACACCTGTGAGCTGGTGTTCCAGGATTGCGCCGTGCCTGCTGAAAACATTCTCGGTGACGAAGGAAAAGGCGTACGCGTACTGATGAGCGGGCTGGATTATGAGCGTACCGTACTGGCCGCTGGCCCGATTGGCATTATGCAGGCCGCCATGGATGTGGTGATGCCCTATATTCACGAGCGCAAGCAGTTCAATCAGTCGATTGGTGAGTTCCAACTGGTGCAGGGCAAAGTGGCGGATATGTACACGACTCTGAACGCCTGTCGCGCCTACCTTTATGCCGTAGCCGGTGCCTGTGATCGTGGCCAAACTTCTCGCAAAGACGCCGCCGGGGTGATTCTCTACTGCGCTGAAAAGGCCACGCAAGTAGCGCTGGATTCCATTCAATTGCTGGGCGGCAACGGCTATATCAACGAATACCCCACCGGGCGCCTGCTGCGCGATGCCAAGCTGTATGAGATCGGCGCGGGCACCAGCGAAATTCGCCGGATGCTGATTGGTCGCGAACTGTTCACTGAAAGTAAGTAAGGGTCCTGTCATGAGCTCCATTTCCACTCAGATCAACCCGCGCAGCGATGTGTTTCAAGCCAACGAAGCCTCAATGCTCGGTGAAGTGAACAAACTGCGTGAACTGACCGCTGCCGTCGCCCAGGGTGGCGGTGCCAAAGCCCGCGAGCGTCACGAAAGCCGCGGCAAGCTGTTTGTACGCGACCGCATCGATCACTTGATTGATGAAGGTTCGCCATTTCTAGAGTTTTCCGCCCTTGCGGCGCACAACATATACGATAGCGAGATCCCTGCCGCTGGTGTGGTCACTGGTATTGGCCGTGTTTCCGGCGTGGAGTGCGTGATCGTCGCTAACGATGCCACGGTGAAAGGCGGCACCTACTTTCCGCTCACGGTGAAAAAGCATATTCGCGCCCAGGAGATTGCCCGCAAGCATCGCCTGCCGTGTATCTATTTAGTCGATTCCGGCGGTGCCTTTCTGCCCCGCCAGGATGAAGTCTTCCCCGACCGTGATCACTTCGGGCGCATTTTCTATAATCAGGCGACCATGTCCGCCGAGGGCATCCCGCAAATCGCCGTGGTGATGGGGTCGTGTACCGCAGGTGGCGCTTATGTGCCTGCAATGGCGGATGAGTCGATCATCGTCAAAGAACAGGGAACGATTTTCCTGGGTGGCCCGCCCTTGGTAAAAGCCGCCACCGGTGAAAGCATTAGCGCTGAAGATCTGGGCGGTGCAGATGTTCACGCCAAGGTCAGCGGTGTCGCCGACCACTACGCGGAAAACGACGCCCATGCGCTACAGTTGGCTCGCGCCTGTGTGTCGCGGCTGAACTGGCAAAAGCGTGGCAAGCTCGCCATGCAGGCACCCAAGCCACCCAAGCTTGACCCTGCTGAGCTGTACGGCATTGTCGGTACCGACCTGAAAAAGCCCTACGACGTGCGGGAAGTGATTGGCCGCATCGTCGATGACTCCGACTTTGACGAGTTCAAGCGCTACTACGGTGAAACCCTGGTCACCGGCTTTGCGCATATTCACGGCTACCCAGTGGGTATTGTGGCCAATAACGGCGTGCTGTTTTCCGAAAGTGCGGTGAAAGGCGCGCACTTTATCGAGCTTTGCGCCCAGCGCAAGATCCCGCTGATCTTCCTGCAGAACATTACCGGCTTTATGGTCGGCTCCAAATACGAGCACGAAGGCATCGCCAAGCACGGCGCCAAACTTGTGACTGCCGTAGCCTGCGCCAAGGTGCCCAAATACACCGTTCTGATTGGCGGCAGCTTCGGCGCCGGTAACTACGGTATGTGTGGCCGCGCTTACGACCCCAACCTGCTGTTTATGTGGCCCAACGCGCGCATTTCAGTGATGGGCGGCGAGCAGGCGGCGGGCGTGCTGGCCCAGGTTAAGCGCGAGCAACATGAGCGCGAAGGCCGCGAGTGGAGTAAAGCGGACGAAGAAGCCTTTAAGCAGCCCACCCGCGACCAGTACGAGCATCAGGGCCACCCCTACTACGCCAGCGCCCGCTTATGGGACGACGGCGTGATTGATCCGCTGCAAACCCGCGATGTGTTAGGGCTTTCTTTAGCTGCCGCGATGAACGCAGAAATCGAAGAGACACGCTTCGGCGTGTTCCGGATGTAAGGGGGTCTTACCATGGCTTACTCAACACTGAATATAGAAGAGGGTGTGGCGCGCCTGACCTTAAACCGCCCCGAAGTGCATAACGCTTTTGATGACAGCCTGATTGCTGAGCTAAACGCGCACCTTGACCAGTTGCATTCGTTGGCCGAATCAGGCGATGTGCGCGCGGTAGTGCTGGGTTCAGAAGGCAAAAGCTTCTCAGCGGGTGCCGATCTGAACTGGATGAAGCGCATGGTCGATTACGACCTGGATGATAACGTCGCCGATTCCCACAAGCTCGCCGCGCTCATGCACGGCCTGGATACGCTGCCCTGCCCTACCGTCTGCCGTGTGCAAGGCGCCGCCTTTGGCGGCGCGGTGGGTTTGGCCGCTTGCTGCGATGTAGTGATCGCCTCGGGAAAAGCCAAATTCTGCCTTTCGGAAGTCAAAATAGGCCTATCGCCCGCGGTCATCAGCCCTTACGTGCAGCGGGCTCTGGGCGAGCGACAGATGCGCCGCTATGCGTTAACCGCAGAAGTCATGGACGCCGAAATAGCGCTCGCGCTGGGTTTAGTCCATCTGGTGGTGGAGCACGACAAGCTAGACGACGAGGTGGACGCCATGCTGGCCACCCTATTAGCCGGCTCGCCCCAAGCCCAGCGCGCCACCAAGGCACTGATGGCCTCGGTTGCTCAAGCGCCTGACAGTGACGCCACCCGCGAACATACCTGCCAGGTGATCGCCAAGCTGCGAGTAAGCCAAGAAGGGCAAGAGGGTTTATCCAGTTTCTTTGAAAAGCGCCGCCCCGTCTGGGCCGATTCTAATAACACACCCCACGCTTCGGAGCGTCGCTCATGAGTCATTCGCCAGTCACTGAAAACGCCGCTCGCACGACGCCTTTTGACACGCTTCTAGTCGCCAACCGCGGCGAAATCGCCTGCCGGGTAATGCGCACTGCCCGCCGCATGGGCCTGAAAACCGTCGCGGTTTACTCTGATGCCGATGCCAGCGCACGCCACGTACGTGAAGCCGACGAGGCCGTACGCCTGGGGCCTGCTGCCGCCCGGGAAAGCTATCTCAATATCGATGCGGTGATCGAAGCCGCCAAGCGCACCGGCACCGGCGCTATTCACCCCGGCTACGGCTTTCTTTCTGAAAACGGCAGCTTCGTCAAAGCCCTTGAAGAAGCAGGCGTTACCTTTGTCGGCCCGCCCGCCTCGGCGATTGCCGCCATGGGCGACAAATCCGCCGCCAAAGCGCGTATGGCCAATGCGGGCGTGCCGCTGGTGCCGGGCTACCATGGTGACGATCAGGACGACGCTCTGCTGCGCGGCGAAGCCGACAAAATCGGCTACCCGGTGATGCTCAAAGCCAGCGCCGGTGGCGGTGGTAAAGGGATGCGCGTGGTTGAATCTGGCGATAGTTTTCAAGCTGCATTAGATGGCTGCCGCCGTGAATCCAAAGCGGCTTTTGGTGATGACCGGATGCTGATCGAGAAGTATCTGGTGCAGCCCCGCCATGTGGAAGTACAGGTATTCTGCGACCGCCACGGCAACGGCGTTTACCTGTTCGAGCGGGACTGCAGCGTTCAGCGGCGCCATCAAAAAGTGATCGAAGAAGCCCCGGCCCCCGGCATGACGGCAGAGCTGCGCAGCGCTATGGGCGATGCCGCGGTGCGCGCCGCCCAGGAGATCGGCTATGTGGGCGCAGGTACCGTCGAATTTTTACTCGACATTGATGGTTCGTTCTACTTTATGGAGATGAACACTCGCCTCCAGGTCGAACACCCGGTGACCGAAATGATCACCGGTCAGGATCTGGTCGAGTGGCAGCTGCGCGTCGCCATGGGCGAGCCGCTGCCTTGCACCCAGGACGAACTCACGATCACCGGCCATAGCTTTGAAGCGCGTATCTACGCCGAAGACCCGGATCAGGATTTCCTGCCCGCCACCGGCCTGCTCACTCACTTTGCACTGGATTTAGAAGGTGCTGGTCTAAGCGTAGATCAGGTGCGTTTGGACAGCGGTGTGGAGAGCGGTGATGCAGTGTCAATGCACTACGACCCCATGCTCGCCAAGCTGATCGTTCACGGCGCCGACCGCGATGCGGCGCTGGCTACACTCAACCGCGCATTGGCGGCGCTGGATGTACAGGGTGTTGTGACCAACCGTGCCTTCTTAATGCGCCTGGCGACCCATCCCGGCTTTAAGAGCGTGGAGCTGGATACCCGCTTTATCGAGCGCAACGAAGCGACGCTGTTTGCTCCCCGCACTTATAGCATGGAGGCCTACGCCAGCGCGGCGCTGATTGGCCTGAATCAACTGGCTCAGGAGTGCGAAAGCGACTCGCCCTGGGATCGCCACGACGGCTTCCGCCTCAACGCACCGCACACCATTCGCATCGCCCTGTGTGACCCGGCAAGTGCACAAGCGCCGGATAGCTATGAAGCGGTAGTGATCGTCGAAGGTAAACGCAGCCCTGGCGAGTCGCTGTGGAATCTCACTATTGGTGATGAAACCCTTACCGCGAGTTTGCAGCCGCTCACCGGCGATGCGGTCGCGGTTACCTTGAATGGCCATCGCCGCCGTCTGCAGGCGCGGCGCGACGGACATGTAGTGGTGATGGCCGACCCAAGCGGTGAAACGCGCCTGTTCTGGCGGCGCATTGATGCCATCGACCACGGCCACCACGAAGCGGAATCCACGCTGACCGCCCCCATGAACGGCACGGTCGTTGCATTGCTGGTGGAACCCGGCGTTAATGTTGAGAAAGGCATGCCGCTAATGGTGATGGAAGCCATGAAAATGGAGCACACCATGACCGCCCCCGCCGATGGCAGCGTGGAGACGTTCCACTTCCAGGCCGGAGACACCGTCAGCCAAGGCGCCATACTGCTCGACTTTGCGGCCAACGAATAGGAGTCACTGATGCCACTGCCTACCTCTGTAAAGCTGTTTGAAATGTCGCCCCGTGACGGCCTGCAAAACGAGCCCGGTGCCATTGTGCCCACCGCGACTAAGATTGCTCTGATCGAGCGGCTTGCTCAAGCGGGTATCACGCATATCGAAGCCGCCAGCTTTGTATCACCTAAGTGGGTGCCACAAATGGGCGACGCCGTTGAGGTCATGGCCGGCATCAAACGCCAGCCAGGCGTGGTGTACTCCGCGCTGACGCCCAATCTAAAAGGGCTCGAAAACGCGCTAACCGTGGGTATTGAGGAGGTCGCGGTATTTGGTGCGGCGTCTGAAGCCTTCTCGCAAAAGAACATTAATTGTTCGATTGCTGAATCGCTGACCCGCTTTGAGCCGGTGTTAGAGCGCGCCCGAGAGGCTGGCGTGCGCGTGCGCGGCTACGTCTCCTGCGTATTGGGCTGCCCCTACGAAGGCGAGATAGCCCCCGCCAAAGTGGCTGAAGTGGCCAAGGCGCTTTATGAAATGGGATGCTACGAGGTGTCCCTGGGCGACACCATTGGCGTCGGCACGCCGCTGGCTGCTAAACGCATGATTGAGACGACGCGCCAACAGGTGCCCATTGAGTTTCTGGCCGCTCACTTCCACGACACCTACGGCATGGCGCTGGCCAATCTTTATGCCGTCCTAGAAGAAGGCGTTAGCGTTATTGATGCCGCTACCGCAGGGCTTGGCGGCTGCCCCTATGCCAAGGGCGCTTCCGGCAACGTAGCCACTGAAGACGTGCTCTATCTGATGGAAGGGCTGGGGATTGAAACGGGCATCGACCTACAGGCCGTGATCGAAACCGGCTACTGGATCACCCACGAGCTAGGCCGCAAGCCCAGTTCCAAGGTGGCCTTGGCAAAAGGCCTTAGCCGTTAAATAAGACATGAATAATAAAAATTAAAAGCAGCTAGCTAGCCCCTGCCTTCCCGTTCGGACAAGAAAAAAATCGGAGAGATACACCATGGCATCACCGGCTCTTACCCAACCCAGCTACTCCAGCAGCATGGCTGACAAGCCGCTTCTTGGCATGACGATCGGCGATAAATTTGACCAAATCGCGACGCAATATGCTGATAATGACGCGCTGATCGTACTGCATCAGAACATTCACTGGAGCTACCGCCAGCTCCAGGAAGAGGTCAACCGCTGTGCCCGTGCGCTGCTCTCCATCGGCGTCAATAAAGGCGACCGTGTGGCCATTTGGGCACCCAACTGCAGCGAATGGACATTGACTCAGTTCGCCACGGCCAAAATCGGTGCCATTCTGGTCAACATCAATCCCTCTTACCGCACCCACGAATTGGAGTACGCGCTAAACCAATCCGGCGCGCGCTTCTTGGTCACCGCTAACAGCTTCAAGAGCTCTGACTACAGCGCCATGCTGTATGAGCTGGCACCCGAATTAAAAGCCAGTAACGATGGCGAGCTGAAGTCACAAAAGCTGCCCGACCTTGAGTGCATTATTAATTTAAGCAGCGAAAAGCTGAGCGGCATGTGGCGCTGGTCTGACCTGATGAAAGAAGCTAATAAGGTTAGGCAAACCGATGTTGACGACCTGCAGGCGACGCTGCAGTTTGATGATGCGATCAATATCCAATACACCTCCGGCACCACAGGCTTTCCTAAAGGTGCGACGCTTTCCCACCATAATATTCTCAACAACGGCTTCTTCGTGGCGGAGAGCATGGGCTTTACCAGCGAAGACCGCCTGGTGATTCCGGTACCGCTTTATCACTGCTTTGGCATGGTGATGGGCAACCTGGGCTGTATGACCCACGGCGCCACCATGATCTACCCGGATGAGGGCTTCGATCCCGGCAAGGTGCTCAAGGCAGTGCACGATCAAAAAGCCACCGCGCTCTACGGCGTGCCCACCATGTTTATCGCCGAGCTTGATCATCCCGACTTCCCTGGTACCGACCTCTCATCCCTGCGCACTGGCATCATGGCGGGCTCGATCTGCCCTGCGGAAATCATGAAGCAGGTGATCAACAAGATGAATATGAAGGGCGTGCAGATCGCCTACGGCATGACCGAAACCAGCCCGGTCTCCACTCAAACGGGTGCCAACGACAGCATTGAGAAACGCGTTTCCACCGTGGGCCGTACCCAGCCGCACCTGGAAAGCAAAATCGTCGACCCCGGTAACGGCGGTATCTTGCCACGTGGTGAAATCGGCGAGCTGTGTACCCGCGGCTACAGCGTGATGCTCAAGTACTGGAATAACGACAAAGCTACCGCCGAGGCGATTGACGAAGCGGGCTGGATGCACACCGGTGACCTGGCCACCATGGATGAAGAGGGCTACATCCAGATCGTCGGCCGCATCAAAGATATGGTCATTCGCGGCGGCGAGAACGTCTATCCCAAAGAGATCGAAGAATTTCTCTACGCCCACCCGGCGATCTCAGAAGTACAGGTCACCGGCGTGCCCGACAAGAAGTATGGTGAAGAGCTGATTGCCTGGGTGAAACTCAACAGCACCGCGGGTGACGTCACCGGTGAAGAGCTACGCGAGTACTGCAAAGGCAAGATCACCCACTTCAAAATTCCGCGCTACTTTAAGTTCGTTGACGAATTTCCAATGACCGTCACCGGCAAGATTCAGAAATTTAAAATGCGTGAAATTTCCATTCAAGAGTTGGGCTTGGATCAAGAATCGTAAGCGATGCCCCCTTCCAACCCTTTAGCCGATCATTATCAGCGCGCCCTGCGCGCTGATGAGGTATTGGCACAGATTGATAGCCACTATCCCGCAGGTCCCACGCTGCATCAACTGGCTCCCTTGGATCAGTTGCATATTGGCGGCGTGGCAGCCTCTACACGGCTGCTGGAACGGCTCAACCCTGACACCCACAGAAAGGTGCTGGATATTGGCGCTGGGCTGGGCGGGCTAATGCGCCAGGGTGCTTCACTTGGTTTTCAAATGACGGGGCTGGATATCACCCACGGTTTTAGTGCGCTCAATAAATCGCTGAGCTTACGGATCAGTCAGCCAGACGCCCCACCGCTTGCCTGGGTAACGGGCGATGCTTGCGCTCTGCCCTTTGCGGATAACAGCTTTGATGCCGTGCTGTTTCAGCACAGCCTGCTCAATATGCCCAATGCCTCCAAGGTAATCACAGAAAGTCGACGAGTTCTGCGCCCCGGTGGGCAGTTAGTGATGCACGAAGTCGTCAGTGGCCCCAACGTAGCTCAACTTCGCTACCCAGTGCCTTGGGCAGCCTCCTCCAAGCACTCCCATCTACTTACCTTGGTTGAACTGACTCGACTGCTTGAAATAGGCGGCTTTCAACTTGAACACGTGGACGACTGGAGCGAAATGGCCTTGGCGTGGCGCCAGCGGCAACGTCAAAAAGAGCAAGCGCCACAGCAAGCGGTGCTGTCCCCCCAGTGGGTATTTGGCGAGCGCTTTATCACTATGGGTAAAAATTTAGTCGATAACCTAGCCCAGGGCGCAATTAAAGTGGTGGAAATCCAAGCCAGTTGCTAATCTGAATAGAGTTGCTTTTTCCTCTCTACCCATGGCTATACGACAACACTTGGGTATGTACCGATAGGTGTAAGAGAAATGCCAATCAAACGCTTGGCAAGCACCCTGCTCTGCTGCTCCGTTCCCTGGTTTAGCAGCTACGCCGACGACACTCCGCCGGTGATGGCCTATACCGCCCCTAATAGCGAACTCATGCAGCTGGATAACGGCGTTATCTTAGAAGGCAGTGACCTTCAAAGCCTCGATAACTATACCAGCGGTTTTCGGGTCACCGCAGGCTACAGCCCCTGGCGCCTCCCCCAACTCGATATTGGCGCTGAAATTGCCTACCGGGAAAGCGACGAAATCTCCACTTCCTCCGGTGTTAACCCGCTCATCATGGATACGCTCAGTTTAGGTGGCGCCATTGTTGCCGGAGTTCGCATGGGTGCTTTCAGCGTCTATGCGAAGTCCGGCATCACAGAATGGCGTGGGGAAAGCGACCTGGAAGGCGCCGATGAAAGCGGTACTGCATTGCTACAAGGTTTCGGCGCCACGGTAACGATCAACCGGCTCGTCAGCCGCCTAGAGTACGAACGCATCGACGCCCCAACGCTCAGCCACCTCAATATGCTAAGTGCCTCGTTGCATCTTCCGTTCTAACGCCCAACCTAAATTAATTTAAATTCGCTTTTCTCTGATTACCCATCGATTTGTAAGATATGGCTTAAAATTTTGTAAGCCATATCTTACAAGCGTGTAAGCCATTAACGCTTCGTGCCCTCAAGGGGTTGCGCTTCAACTCTGCCTCGCTATTCTGACCGCTTCTCATTAGCAGTTAATGATCCAAGGAGCGGAGCGATGGCGGACAAAACGGGCCTGCAATTTACCCTGACCCTACCCGGGGCCGATGACACCGCCGTGGTGCGCTTTACCCATCGCGAGGCGCTGTCGGAGCCGTTTGCGCTCTCGGTTGAGTTTGCCAGCCGTACCCACAACCTATCGCCCAGCGACTGTTTGGATCAAAACGCCACCCTGACCATTTGGCAGGACGGCGAGCCGCTACGCCGCGTGCATGGGATGATTTCAGAGCTTCACCGCGGCGATAGGGGGCACCGCCGCAGCTTTTACCGGGTCGAGATTCGTCCCGCGCTGTGGCGGCTATCGCTGCGCCATAATTCGCGGATCTTTCAGGACACCTCGCCTTTTGACGCCATCACCACCCTCGCTAATGAGCGTAGCCTCACCGATATCGGCTTTGCGACTACTCGCACGCCCCTTGATCGGGAGTTTTTGGTTCAGTACCGGGAGACCGATCTGGCCTTTATCGAGCGTTTAGCCGCCGAAGAGGGCTGCTTCTATTTCCATGAGTTTGAGAACGCCGAGGGTGGCAAACACCAGCTGGTGTTTGCCGATGCCACGGTGGTGCTGCCCAGCGTGGGCGAGCGCACCTACCACGGCCGCGCCGGGGGCACCCCGCCTCGACGCCACCTGCGTAAATTGCGTCAGGCCAACCGCGTGCGCCCCGCCTCGGCGATGCTCAAGGACTACACCTTTAAAAACCCGCCCTATGCGCAGATCCATGAGCACCTCGCTCCCAACTTGGGCGAACACGCCCAGCGGGAGGATTACGAACACTTTGACTACCCTGGCCGCTACAAGAAGGACGCCTCCGGCAAGCCGTTTACCCGCCACCGGTTAGAGTCCCTACGCGCCGACGCCACCACCGCCGAGGCCGAGAGTGACTTACCGGAGCTCGCCCCGGGTATCTGCTTTACCCTCGCCGACCACGATATCGACAGCCTTAACCGTGCCTGGCAGGTGGTCTCGGTGGTGCACTACGGCGAGCAGCCCCAGGCCCTGGAAGAGGACGGTATGGCGCGGGGTGGTAATGGCGGTAGCAGTGCCCAGTCGGGCGAGCTGATGACCCGTTACCACAACGACGTGGTGATCATGCCGAAGGATCAGACTTTCCGCCCGTTGCCCAATCCCAAACCGCGGGTCGATGGGCCCCAGGTGGCCTTTGTGGTCGGCCCCGAAGGCGAAGAGATCTACTGCGACGAACACGGCCGGGTCAAGGTGCAGTTCCCCTGGGATCGCTACGCCGAACCCAACGAGACCGCCAGCTGTTGGATACGGGTGGCTCAGGGTTGGGCAGGCGGTGGCTACGGCAGTATGGCGATCCCCCGGATCGGCCACGAGGTCATTGTCTCGTTTTTAGAGGGCGACCCCGATCAGCCGCTGGTCACCGGGCGCACCTACCACGCGGTGAATACCCCGCCCTATCCACTGCCGGCCAACAAGACCCGCACGGTGATCCGCACCCAGAGCCATAAGTCGGAAGGCTTTAACGAACTGCGCTTTGAGGACGCCACCGGCGAAGAGCAGATCTGGCTGCATGCCCAGAAAGACCTGGAGCTGCTCACCCTTAACGACCGCACCGAGGAGATCCGTCGGGACAGCCACCTTAAGCTCCACCGCAACCGCTTGAGCGAAATCCATAACGACGACCATCTCACCGTACACGGCAAGCGCTACACTCAGATCAAGGGCGATGACCACCTCCAGGTCGATCAGACCCGCCATGAGGTCTACGGTGAAGCCCAACTGGTCGAGACCGGCCGCGAGCTGCACCACAAAGCGGGCAGCCAGATCGTCCTGGAAGCAGGCAGCGAGATCACCCTGAAGGCGGGCGGCAGCTTTATCAAGCTCGACCCCGGCGGCGTGACCATTGTCGGCCCCCAGGTCAAGATCAACTCCGGCGGTAGCCCCGGGCGTGGCCAGGGCCAGGCGATTGTACTGCCCCGCTTACCCGGGGAGGCCGAGCCCGAGGAGAGCGAGAACGTTACCCTCGAACCGCACCAGACGCCGCTGCTGAGCAGCGAGATTGCCGCCGCCACGCCGTTAGCGCTGGACGATATCGATATCACCGATGGCTTAGCCGACGACTGCAGCGCCTGCCAACCCGCGGTGGGTAGCCCGGTGAACCCGCTGCTGGGCGCCAAGTTGCTGCCCGCGGAGACCGATTTTGCGCTACCGGCGCCACGGCCCTTTGTGTTTAGCCGTGGCTATCTCTCCAGCAACGGAGCGGTAGGCGCCCTGGGTCAAGGCTGGTCGCTCCCAGGCGAGTCCCTGGCCATTACCCTTAACGATGATGCCTGCATTGTTCACGATGCCCAGGGGCGTCAAATTACCTTTGGGCCACTGGCCCCCGGCCAGACGCGCTTCTCCCCTACCGAGCAGCTATGGATTCGTCGTGGGGGTGCCACAACCGCTGAAGAGAGCAACGCGCCCCGCTGGCAAGCCCTGGACGAGACGTTACGCAGTGATCCTGAGCGTATCGTGTTAAGCGACGCCAGCGGGCTTTACTATGTGTTTGCCAGCCCAACCTCTGCCCATCCAGCAGACGCGGCGTCCACCACGGATACGCCTTCAGGTGATAGTTCAAAAGATAACGCTGCTCGCTGGCCCTTAATCGAAGAGCGCGACCGCAACGGCTATGCCACCCAGTACCACTGGGAAGCCGGTCTGCTGGTCACGGTAATCGACAGCGCCCAGCGTCACTACCAATTCGTTTACGACAGCCTGCTTCCTGCCCAGCCCGACGATGCCGGGCAGCGCCTAACCGGCGTCAAGCTGGTGCAAGCGCACGACGGCAGCGCCCAGGACGACTGGCTGGTGCGCTACTCGTTTAGCCCCGCGGGGGATTTGATTGCGGTGCGCCACCGCCACGGCGAGGTGGTGCGCGAGTTCGAGTGGCAGGATCATATGCTGACCGCCCACCGGGTCCCCGGGGGCATGGAAGCCCACTACACCTGGGATCGCCACGCCCCGGATGGCCGGGTGGTCGGCCAGCAGGAAGCCGGCGGTTTAGCGCGGACGTACAGCTACCAGATGGATCACACCCTGGTCACCGACAGCCTAGGCCGGGAGGAGCGCTACCACTTCGTGGGCAGTGGGCCCGGTCGCCGCTGGACGGCCCATACCCGCGCCGACGGCTCGCGCATCGAGTTCCGCTACGACCGTGCGGGTCTCAAGGTAGCCACCGTGGATCCGCTAGGCCACGAGACGCTGATTGAGCGGGATGAGCATGGGCAAGTGATTGCACAGACCGGCCCGGACGGCACCCGCTGGGCGATTGAGCGCGATCCCCTGGGCCAGCCGGTGAGTATCGAAGGGCCTGAGGATCAAACGTGGCAAATAACGCGCAACGAACGGGGGCTTCCAGTGGAAGTCACTGGGCCGGAAGGCACTACCGCCTTCGCCTACGGCAATACCGACCTGCCTGACCGACCTACCACTGTCACCGATGCAGTGGGTGCTACCCACCAGCGCGAGTGGAACGCCCTGGGTCAGGTTACCGCCCAGATCGATTGTTCTCAGCAGCGCACCACTTATAGCTACGACCGCCACGGCTATCTGGCCAGCGCCACCAACGCCTTGGGCGAGACCACCCGCACCCAGCACGACAAGATGGGCCGGCGGCTCGCCACGCAACTGCCGGACGGCACCCACTGGCATCACCATGTGGATGCGGTTGGGCGGCTGGTGGAGCTGGAAGGCCCCCAAGGGTTTAGGCAGCAGTTCTTCTTTGATGACCACGGCCGACCGGTGCAGCGCATCGAGGCCGATGGCAGTCAACAGTTTACCGCCTACGATGACATTGGCCGCCTCAGCGAGCTGACCCTGGGTAACGGCGCAGTCTACCGCTTTGCCTATGACGAGATGGATCGCCTCGCCAGCGAGACCGGCCCCGACGGCCGGGAACAGCAGTACCGCTACGATGAAGCCGGTCAATTGATCGAGCGGGTGGAAGCCAACCGCCCAGGCCCGGACGGCCAGCCGCTGGTCACCCGTTACGATTACGATGAAGCCGGCCGCCTCACCGCCCGACACCTGCCCGCCACCGAGCACGCCCCGACCAGCACGGAGCAGTACCAGTGGGGTACCAATGGTCAGCTCCTCAGCGTCACCAACGATCATGGTGAAGTCACATTCCGCTACGACGAAGCCCAGCGCTTAATCGGCGAACAGCAGAGTCATGCGGGCCTAGCAGGTGAGAGTGGCTGGCAGTGGCAGCACCAGCACACGCTCACAGCCAACGGCGCCCCCGAAGCCAGCCAGTTCGGCGACCTACCCGCGCTTAATTGGCACACCTACGGCAGCGGCCACCTGCATGGCCTAAGCGCCCCCGGCCTGGATCTGGAAATTGCTCTGGAGCCCGACGCCCTGCACCGGGAGACCCAGCGCCGTCTTAGCACCGGTGCCAATGCGCACAACCAGCCGCTAGTGCTGGAGCGCGGGTACACGAACCTGGGCCAGCTAGACCACCTCACGCTGCGCAGCCCGGACACCACTAGCCAGCAGGACTACCAATACGACGCCCTGGGCCGGATGAGCTTCCGCAGCCTGCAAGGCGATCCAGCAGAAAAAGTCATCGCCTACAGTTACGACGCTGCCGGTCGCTTGATCGGCAGCCAGCACGGCGACCACGCCCACCGCTATAGCGTGGACGCGGCCGGTAACCGGTTAGAAGGCCAACAGGCCCTGTCTGATAATCGCCTGGGGCAGTTAAACGGTACCCGCTACCGCTACGACGGTGCCGGTAACCTGGTCGAACGCCAACAGCCCAACGGCGAACGCCTAACGCTTGGCTACGACGGCGCCAACCGCTTAGTGCACCTGATCCACGCCAGCGAGCTGGGAGCTACCCGCGAAGCCACTTACCGTTATGACGGCCTAGGAAGACGCATCAGCAAAACAGTACGCCATACCAACGGCACCACCGCCACCACCCACTACGGCTGGGACGGTGATCGCATCGTACGGGAAGAAACGGATAACCAACGCACTACCGTGGTCTACGAGCCCGGTAGTTTTGTGCCCATGCTGCGTATTGATGATACTGAACAAGGCCAAGTGCTCAGCGCCTATATCACCGATGCCCTAGGCACCCCGATGCAACTGGTCACCCCCAACGGCCAACCCCGCTGGCTGGCCGAACCCGACGACTGGGCGGCAGTCAAAAACCAACGCGCCGTGCGCAATGTCACCCAACCAATCCGGTTCCAGGGTCAATGGCACGACGAAGAGAGTGGGCTTTACTACAACCGCCACCGTTATTATGACCCGCAGCAGGGGCGGTATATCAGTCAGGATCCGATTGGGTTAAAGGGCGGGGGGAATTTGTATGGTTACGTGGGGAACCCTACCGGCATGGTGGATCCGCTGGGGTTGGAGGGAGTAATTCAATGTGCGCAAAATGGGCAAGGTACTGCAGATCGTGTGGCTGGAGAAGTTACTGCCAGAGGTAACTTTAAAGGAAAGGGTGAAGCAGACTGGATTTATCAAAATAATTCTAACCCTAACTTGTCAGTTACAGTTGATGCTTCTCAGTTAACAGTGGAATCTGATGGAAACTGGGGAGCATGTCCTAATGGCCATGCTGGCTCGTGTTCTACAGGGTATATTACAGGAGATGATTATGCTGTTCATGGGCAAGGAACTATCAGACACAGGCCGGATGGTACTTACGGGGTTTACAATCAGCGATATGACTATGAGTTGCATTTTGACTTTTCCCCAAGAGGCATAGGTCGTAATTTAGGAACTATTGTGGGGTCTCCTCCTGGTGGCTGGCCTAATACGCCATTCACAATAGAATATAAGGGCGATGTTAATATCACTAACCCTAGGCAATAAATTATGATAAAGATATTATATGTTTTTTGTGTACTTAGTGCTTTGGTTATTATTGGCAATTGGGTTGGTGATTTTAACAACTTCCGAGTTTCTTATACGGGATATAAGTTTGTTCCTAACTCATACGCTGACCAAGTAGGGTTGGTTGACATTGAGAGTGGCCATCTTATTATCAATCAGCACATTGTTGACTATGATATTACCAATGACTTCTTGATGATTTTAAGAATGGTCTCTGAGTCTTTTGAGTGCATTGATGGCAACTTATCTAAAACGATAATTACTCACTATAGCAATAAACGAGAGTATTACCTTATTAACTTTAAAGAGAATGTTTTATACGGGCCATATAGCCATGATCGATTTTTTATTGAAGCTCAAAAACATAGACTTGGATCGCCCTCGCTTTCTGTGCCCAGCAACTATTATGCCAACTCCAACTCTTTCAAAGAACGAGTTGGCAAATGCGATTTAATAGAAAGGTTATAATTAACTTTATGGCCCCGGAGTCAGGGTAGTTGTCGCCTGATTGGTTTTACCCTAACTAAACCCCGGGAGCGTGCCAGTTCCACCATGACTCATATCAAACTTCGCCACATCGACAGCGGCCAAAGCACCCTTACGGGCTCTACTACATCCTGCCCCCAAGAGGGTGAACTTGGTAACTGCAAAAAATAGCCTCCACTCGTGCACTCAGGCGCTGACATCGACAGTAATATAGCAAATGCAAGTGATAAATGGAGTCCGTGGTGGTTTAGGAATCAAGTGAAAAATGGAGGGCCCTGGGATTACAAGCAGCAAGGTAGTGATTATGAAGACTTCGGCAATTTTAACTATGGCGCTACTGGGGCAGCTTTTGGCTTTCCTGATACAATCCTCTTGAATGAAGCAGGTCGAGCGCAGCAAGCTGCGGGAACTTCTTTACCCTCTTGGGGTAGCCCAGGGCCTAGCTTATTCCCCTTTCTCGGCACAGCTCCTTTTGGCGATGATCCGCAGGATCAGTACTGGATTAAGGAAGGAATAGATTTTTATCGTAATAGAGAACAGTGGAACACTCCTATTCAACTCGGACCATGATGAGATGAAAGTTTTGAAGATAATAATCATTGGTAGTAGTTTTGTTTTCCTCGCTCTTTTAGGTATTTTGGTGTGGTTTTTTTTCAGTGGTGGTATTTTTTCAGATTGTGAAACACATGAAATTTCCCGCAGTAAATCTCCGAGCGGTAAATATGAAGCGATGGTTTATATCAAAGGCTGTGGAGCAACCACACCTACTGCGACGATAGTAGCACTTAGACAAGATGGAAAGGTTAGCGCCTTCGAAGATATTTTCATTATAGAGGCTACTGTATCTATAGATTTTGAATGGACAGGCCCCGACCAATTAAATATTTTTTCACCCAAAACTATAACTAATGCAGATATATTTAGAAAAGAAAATAATTGGCAAACAGTGTCCATTGAATATCAATAGAAGTGCGCAGCCAATTGACGACGGCGCCAACCGCTTAGTGCACCTGATCCACGCCAGCGAGCTGGGGGCGACCCGCGAAGCCACCTACCGCTACGACGGCCTGGGAAGACGCATCAGCAAAACCGTGCGCCACCCCAACGGCACCACCGCCACCACCTACTACGGCTGGGACGGTGATCGCATCGTCCGCGAAGAAACCGAGAACCAGCGCACTACGGTGGTCTACGAGCCGGGCAGTTTTGTGCCTATGCTGCGTATTGGGGTCAGCGCTGCAAAGTGCATAAGTGATACACGTGAGTGGTTTGATCAACATATAAAAGGCGATTCAGTATCATCTTCCGAAGATGATCAAGTGGCTAACCATCATGGCCGAAATAATGGGGCTGCAAATTCAACCGAAGATTGCAGTCAAATATGTGAGTTATTTAGACCTAATGGACTACCGTCTCAATATTAAGGTGTTTATGAATAAAATAATCGCTGTGATTGTAATACTACCACTTCTTTATGGCTGTGAATTTTGGGAAGTGGACAAATGTCTGGACAGAGGCGGAAAATGGAATTACGACGATGGAGTTTGCGAGTTTGAAGAGTCCGCAAAAAAGTCTGCATAACTACCTGCTAGGTAAGAGAAGGCACTTGTCATTTTTCATTGGCGATAGCGGCTGGACGCTTTATCACTATAATACGCACCATATGCGGCCACCTGCACAACTTAAGCGCCCCCGGTTTGGATCTGGAAATCAACCTGGAGCCCGATGCCCTGCATCAGGAGACCCAGCACCGCCTCAGCACAAGTGCCACCAGCCGCGGGTGCTAGAGCGCGTGTATAACCACCTCGGTCAGTTCGATCACCTCACCCGCCCCCGCCAGCAGAGCTATCAATACGACGCTCTGGGCCGGATGAGCTTCCGCAGCTTGCAAGGCGACCCGGCTTCTAAGGTGATTGTTTAAAGTTACGACGCCGCCGTGCGCTTGATCGGCAGCCAACACGGCGACCAAGCCCATCGCTACTCGGTAGAAGGGTGTGCCCCCTAATAAATCAGCGCACCACCGCAAACCGCCATTATTTACGTCATTGCCTATGCTTTGTGCTCCTGATCAATCTCAGGCGGTGTCCAAATAGGCACATCCTGCCGTTGCGGCTCTGGCCAATCCTGCTGCATTGCGCTGTTCAACGACTCTTCCAGCTTCATAAATAGCTCACCGTAGCGGGGGCTGAAGCTGATGCCCTCTTCGATCTCTTTCCAGGCTTCAAACAGTTCATCTTCGTGGGCATCTTCGTTCTGTACAAAGGCCCAGGTCATCTGCTTAGCTCGCATGGGGTGCACGCCCATGGCAGTCAGTGCGTGTCCGCCCAGTTCCAGCGCTGAATGATAGGTTTCACTGATAACGTCGTCGGCACCCGCGTCACGTAGCTGATAGCCATGCCCACGGTCGAATGCACGGGCCAGCACCCACACCTGTGGGTAGGCATGCTTCACATGCTTAACCATCTGTACGGCACGCTCACGATCGTCTAACGCGATAACTAGTAACCTAGCGTGCTCAATCCCTGCGGTCTCAAGCAAGTCGGAGCGGCTGGCGTCGCCAAAGTAGCTTTTGATGTTAATTTTGCGCAGATTCTCGATCTGCTCGATCTCATGATCCAAAGCCACAATGGGAATGTTGTTGGCGCGCAACAAGCGGCAGATTATTTGTCCAAACCGCCCTACCCCTGCAACGATAACGGGTGCCTGCTCCTCAATAGTATCGGCTTCGCGATCATCGTTTTTAGCGATAAGGTAGCGCGGTAGCACCAGCCGGTCATAGGCAATAAATAGCAACGGCGTTAAGAACATCGATAGCGCCACCACCAGTGAGAGAATCTGAGAGATATCAGTAGGAATCACGTTGTTTTGGACGCTGTAGGTTAGCAGCACAAAGCCGAATTCACCGGCTTGGGCAAGGCTTAAAGTAAACAGCCAGCCGTTACTACCATGCACCCGAAATAACAGCGCCAAGCCCAGCAGAATCATACCTTTAACAACGATAACCGCCACGCCTAGTGATAGCACCGCGCCCCACTCCGCCGCTAACACCGAGAAGTTGATGCCCGCTCCTACGGTAATAAAGAACAGCCCCAGTAGTAGCCCTTTGAAGGGCTCAATATTGGCTTCCAGCTCGTGTTTAAATTCACTGTTGGCGAGCACCACCCCCGCCAGGAAGGCACCCAGGGCGGGGGATAAATTGACCACACTCATCAGGGCGGCGATGCCAATCACCAGCATCAGCGCAGTAGCGGTAAATACTTCACGCAGGCCAGAGCCAATCACATAGCGAAACAGCAGCGGCATCAAATAGTAGCCAGCGGCAATAACGCTTGCGATAGCTGCCACGACCACTAAAGCGTGCGCCCAGCCGGGCAAGTGGGCTACCAGGCTTAAGCTGGCGTGGCCATCATCACCGCCCTCCCCCATCAACTCAGGCAGCGCCAGAAGCGGGATCAGTGCCAGCATGGGGATCACCGCAATATCCTGAAACAACAGCACCGAGAAAGCGCTGCGCCCGCCCTCCGTTTTGGCGAGCCCCTTTTCATTCAGTGTTTGCAGAACAATCGCCGTGGAAGAGAGTGCAAAAATCAGTCCCACCGCCAGGGCGGTTTGCCAAACGAGTCCCAGCCACCAAGCGATAGCGGTACCAGCGGTCGCCGTGAGCACTACCTGCAGCCCGCCGAGACCGATCAGCCGAACCCGCATGGCCCAGAGCCCCTTGGGATCAAGCTCCATGCCTACCAAAAACAGCATCATCACCACGCCAAACTCGGCAAAGTGCTGAATGGTGGTGGTCTCCTGACCTACCAGTCCCAGGATTGGCCCAATCACTACCCCGGCGACCAAGTAACCCAGTACCGACCCCAGGCCAAAACGCTTGGCAAGAGGTACGGCGATCACCGCGGCAACAAGATAAATAAAGGCTTGAATGAAATAACTGGTCATCGGGGCTCCTTAAATTGACAGACGCTACTTGACTTCCCAGAGCAATCAGGTAGCGTACTAGTACGTTAGTACATCACTAATTACTCGGTAGCGAACTATGCCTTCAAACGGTCACTATCAGGCAGAGCTAATCGACCACCTACTCTCCATTGATTCACCTGAAGCAATGGATCGAGCACTGGCGAGCCTGCTAACGCCTGCAGAGTACCAAGAAATCAGTAAACGCCTACAAATTTTTAAGCTGCTGCGTGAAGGCGTGCCCCACCGCAAAATTGCCGAAACCCTGGGCGTGGGAATTGCTACGGTTTCACGGGGCTCCCGCGCGCTTACCACGTTACCCTCTTCAAGCCCTTCTTCACGGAATGATGCATCATGACCACTGCCAATACACATGCCTTATCAGGCCCGCAGCCTTTTACGCTGCCGCGCAAACCTCACTATGTGACCTTGGCGGCGGACTGCGACTTCTTTGCCCTGTTTCAGAAAATCGAGCGCCGGTTTGATACCTGCTACATGCTTGAGTCTCTGGGTGAAGATAGCCATATGGCGCGCCACTCGATTATCGGCTTCGACCCCGAGTACACGCTCTACGCCAACGGCAACACACTGACCATTGAAGAGCGTAACGGCAATGCCAACCACTACACTAGCGACAACCCCTACGAACTGCTGCGCAGCCTGATCCCGCAGAATATTATTTCCCGCAAGTATGCCGGTGGGCTCAGCGGTTATCTTGGCTATGATGCCATGCAGTACTTCGAACCATCGCTTACGTTAAAAGCCAGCGATGATTTCGATACCTTCCGCTTTGGGCTCTACAAAGATGGTCTGATCCTCGACAAGATGACCGGGGAAGTCACCTACTTCTACTACGACAACAGCCGCTACGAATTTCTGCAGACGCTGATCGATGCAGACGATGAGCCGGCAGGCCCGCTGAAAATCACCGCCTTAGGCGACACTATGAGCCAGGCAGAACACGCCGAGGCGGTGGCCAAGGTGAAACAGGATATTATCGACGGCAAAGTGTTCCAGTGCGAAGTTGGCTTTAAAAAACGCTTTAGTATTAAAGGCGACGCCCTGGCGCTGTATGACCAGCTACGCACCATCAACCCGTCGCCGCAAATGTACTACGTCAAATTTGGCGAGCAGAAGCTGATCGGCGCAAGCCCAGAGCTTTTATTTCGGCTTCGCCAGGGCGAGATGGAGACCTTTCCGCTGGCGGGTACCACCACCCGGGGTCAAACGCCCCAAGAAGATACCCAGCTCGCCCGCGCGCTGCTTAACGATCCCAAAGAGATCGCCGAGCACAATATGATCGTGGATCTACACCGCAACGATATTGGCCGGGTAGCGCAGTTTGGCACGGTGAAAGTGCGCAGTTTGATGGATATCAAACGCTTTAGCCACGTGCAGCATATCTCCAGCGAGATCGTCGGCATCATCGCCGAAGGCGAAGATATGTTTACCGCGCTGGCCAGCAACTTCCCCGCGGGCACCCTCACCGGCGCACCCAAAATCGAGGCGATGAAAATTATCGATGATCTGGAAACCGACGGGCGCGGCCCCTACGGCGGCGCAGTGGGTCAGTTCTCGTTCAACGGCGACTGCACCTTTGCGATTCCCATTCGTACCGTGTTTGTGAATGGTGAGCGTGCCTACGTGCAAACCTGCGGTGGCAATGTGTTTGATAGCAATGCCGCCGATGAGTACGAGGAGATCCGCCGCAAGTTTGCCGGTACTCGCAAAGCCCTTACCCCCTTTATGGAGACGGACATGGAGAGCCCAGCATGAAGGTACTTATCATCGATAATTACGACTCCTTCACCTATAACCTCTACCAGTTTATTGGTGAGATTCTAACCACAGAGAAGAATCGCGGCGGGCTGGCCAATTTTGAGATTATCGTTAAGCGCAACAATCAGATCGATTACGGCGCCATCGAAGCCATGGCCCCGGATCGCATTATCATCTCCCCCGGCCCCGGCTCGCCAGATGACCCACGCTACTTTGGTGTGTGTGCAGAAGTGATAGAGAAACTGGGCAAAACCACACCGCTGCTGGGAGTATGCCTGGGCATGCAGGGCATCGTGCACGTGTTTGGCGGCAAGGTGGTGAAAGCTCCGCTACCGATGCATGGCAAGATCAGCCCAATCAACCACAATAACGCATCGGTGTTTAACGGCGTGCCCGATCAGCTTGAGGTAATGCGCTACCACTCGCTAATTGCCGATGCGACCACCCTGCCCGAGTGCCTGGAAGTGACCGCCACCGTAGGCGCACTGGCAGCCGATAGCTTTGAGCAGCGCAGCCGTTGGCTGGCACTGGGGGAATTCGAACTGATGGGGGTTAAACATCGGGAGTACCCGATTCACGGCATCCAGTTTCACCCGGAATCGTTTGCCACCGAAGGCGGCAAAGAGCTGATCGCTAATTTTCTTTTCGCGCACGGCAATCACGCCAGAGCGTAGGCACCAAGTATAGGGTGGCTAAACGGGTGGCTAAATGAGACTCAATGAAACCGTTAGCCACCCTAGACAGGCCAGATTTACGACAACCGTCAGCCAGAACGTAACTTGAAAGGCGGTTTTCTGGGTTTTATGCCTCAGTTGCTGTTGGGCCAGTAGCGCACCCGGCCAGCCACCCATTACCCCAAGCAGATGTAGCGACTTTTCACTCACCCGACGGCGGTTTTTAATAGCTGCCTTTTTGTCGAGAGCGTAAGTGATATAAGCGATAACGCTCACTACAGCGTAAAAGGCGACGATTGGGATCACAGTGAAGACTCTTGAATAATGGGGAGTTACTTGCGCCGCTGGGAAGGCTTTCCGACCGCCGCTGGCTTACCGCGGCCTTTACCAACGGGCTTACCTTTAGCACCAGGCTTGCTTTTAGCACCAAGCTTGCCGGGGGCTTTGCCGCCCTTGGAGTGCGGCTTGCCTAACGTACTGCCTTTCGGGCCGGTACCTGTTTTTCCACTGACTTTTCCGCTGGCGGCTTTTTTACCCTTGACGGGTGGTTTAGCCCCGGCGGCTTTGGCACCAGCCGCCTTCGCGCCTGCTTTGGCCGGGCGCCCTTTTGCGGAAGGCGGTTTTGCCTTTCCTGCGCCGGAGCTGTAGTTGGGCCTTTCCGGTTTAGCTTTGCTTTTCTTTTCTGGTGCCGCCTCTGAGCGTTCGGTCAGCGCGATAATGGTATCGATCTCTTTGGCAGTGAGATCGCGCCAGTCGCCCAGGGCTAAGCCTTTTAGCGGCACATTCATAATGCGCGTGCGAATAAGCTGCGTGACCTCATAGCCGAAGTATTCACACATACGGCGAATTTGCCGATTGAGCCCCTGCACCAAGGTAATGGTGAATACGAAGGTGGACTCTTTTTGTACCTTGCAGCGCTTGGTTACCTTGCCAAGAATCGGCACGCCGCTCTGCATGCCGTCAATAAACTCGTCGGTGATCGGCTTGTTCACCGTCACCTGGTACTCTTTTTCGTGGTTGTTATTGGCGCGCAGAATCTTATTAACCAAATCGCCGTTATTGGTTAAAAAAATCAGCCCTTGGGAGTCTTTATCGAGCCGCCCAATGGGAAAAATACGCACGCCATGCTTCACAAACTCAACGATATTGTCCTTTTCGCTGGACTCAGTGGTGCTGACAATGCCCACCGGTTTGTTCAGCGCGATCAGCACCAGATCCTCCTCTTCCTGAGGCTCGATCTCCTGACCGTTTACTTTAACCAAGTCCCCTGCCACCACTTGATCACCGGTAGTCGCACGGCGACCGTTTATCCATACGTTGCCCTGCTCCACAAAGCGGTCGGCTTCACGGCGAGAGCACATCCCGCTCTCGCTAATATATTTATTGATACGGGTAGATTTTCGAAACGACATAAAACGCCATGTGGCTATAAGAGGATAAGCAAACAGTTAAAAAGAGGAGCCGGGCTCCTTTAAGAAGGCCAACTCCTCGTCGGTAGAGCCCCGCCCCAACAGTGCGTTGCGGTGCGGGTAGCGCCCAAAACGATCAATAATCGCCTTGTGGCGCACTTCAAAGTCGTAGTTATTCTCTAACCCCGGCTGGTCAAACAGCTGCATCGCCAGCTCATGAATGGCCGCGGATTCGCTATGCATATAGGGCATATACAAAAACGCACGCTGCTCGCTGGTTAGTTCTGCGTCTGCCCCAGCGGCTACCGCCTCTTGAGCTAGCGCCAGCGCTAAGGGATCAGTGGCAAAGGCGCGAGCGTCATCGCGATAGATATTGCGCGAGAACTGATCCAGCACAATGATCTCCGCAAGCCGCCCTTCGGCTGTTTGCCGCCAAGCGTAGCACTCGCACTGTGCGGCCTGGACATGCAGCGCGCCAAACCTCTGCGAGATTGTACGGTCCAACTCAGCGTCTTTTTTAAACCACTGAGCAGGCGTCAAGGCTTCAAACCAAAAGTCGAGTACCGCTTGAGCATCTGAGGACATTGACGCCTCTCTGTTGTAATAGAACGTTGTAGTAAAACGTTACGGTTAAAAATCACGGTAAAAAATCGTGTTAAAACAGCCTAGCCGGTGTTGCGCAGACCTGCTGCTATGCCCGCCATAGTGACCATCAACGCCCGGGAAAGATCGGCGCTAATCGCCCCATCGGCATCGCGATTACGCTGCAGCAGCTCCGCCTGCAAACCGTGCAGCGGATCGATGTAGGGGTTGCGAACATCGATCGCCTGGCGAATCAGCGGCGTGTTCTCCAGCAGCTTCTCCTGCTGAAGAATATCCAGCACTGCTTCCTCCAACGACGCGAAGCGCTGACGTAACTGTTTACCCAACGCCTTCAGTGAGGGCTCGTCGACTAAGCGGTGCTCGTAGTAAGCGGCAATCGCTACGTCAGCTTTGGCCAGCAGCATCTCAAGCATGTCCAGGTAGGTGCCGAAGAAGGGCCACTCGTTGCGCATCTCCTGCAGCACATCACGGCCACCGGGCTGTTCCAAGCGCCGCGAGAAGGCTTCGCCGCTGCCCAGCCACGCGGGTAGCATCAGGCGAATCTGCGTCCAGGCGAAAATCCATGGAATGGCGCGCAGGGTTTCCACCCCGCCATCCTGGCGCCGCTTGGTGGGGCGTGAGCCCAACGGCAGCCTACCCAAGGCGCCTTCCGGTGTGACCGCGCGGAAATAGGGCACGAAGTCCGGGTCTTCACGCACCACGCCCACATAGGCGCCATGCGCTACCTTGGCGAGTTGATCCATCTCTTCACGCCAGTGCGGCTCTGGCGCGCGTGGCGGCAGCAGCGTAGCTTCCAACACTGCACAGGCATAGATCTCCATGGAGCGCAGGGCAATATCTGGTTGGCCAAACTTGAAGCGAATCATCTCGCCCTGCTCGGTTACCCGCAGACTGCCGTTTACCGAGCCTGGAGGCTGGGAGAGTATCGCCGCATGGGCCGGGCCGCCACCACGACCAACGGTACCACCGCGACCGTGGAACAGGGTTAAATCGACGCCGTGCCGGTTACACACATTCACCAGCGACTCTTGAGCACGGTACTGCGCCCAGGCAGCGGCCAGCTGGCCGGCATCTTTTGCCGAGTCGGAGTAGCCGATCATGACCTCCTGACGGTCATCGATCAGCGAACGGTAGCCCGGTATCGCCAGCAGCTGATCCACCACATCGCCTGCGTGATCCAGGTCGTTAAGGGTTTCAAACAGCGGTGCAATAGGTAGCGTTACCTGCCCCCCGACCTCTTTCATCAGCAGTGCTACGGTGAGCACGTCCGAGGGTTCAGCGGCCATGGAAATGATGTAAGTTCCCAGCGCTTCGGAGTGCTCCTGGGCGATAACTTTGAAGGTATCCAGCACTTCGCGGGACTCGGCGGAGCACTCCCAGCGGCGCGGAATCAGCGGGCGACGTGAGGCCAGCTCCTCAAGCAGAAATTCCTGACGTTTGGCTTCGTCCCACTCCTGGTAGTGACCCAGGCCAAGGGCGCTTGTTAGCTCTTCAATGACCTGGGCATGGCGACTGGCTTCCTGACGTAGGTCAAGCTTGGTCAGCGTAACGCCAAACACCGCTACTCGGCGCAGCGTATCCAGCAGCGCGCCGTTAGCGATGGTGTCGAGGCCCACATCACACAGCGAGCGGTAACAGGCGAGCAGCGGTGAGTAGAGCTGATCGCGGGTTTCAATAATCGGCCCGCCGTCGTAGTTGCGCCCTTCCAGTTCGGCCTTGGCCCAATCCCGGGTCGACTCCATCTTAGCCAGTAGGCGTTTCAACACTTCGCGATAAGGCTCTGCTACATCGCCTGCCTCGGCTTTGAGGGCGCTATTGGCCTTCCACATGGAGAGCTCGGTTTTAAGCTGTTCAAGATCGCGCAGATAGAGATCAGCGGCCATCCAGCGGCCTAAAAGTAGTACTTCACGGGTCACACGAGCGGTCACATTCGGATTACCGTCCCTGTCGCCCCCCATCCAGGAGGCGTAGCGAATCGGTGCGGCGTCCAACGGCAGTCGCTCACCGGCGGTATCCAGCAGCAGGTTATCCAAATCTCTATGGAAATCTGGCACCGCCTGCCACAGGGAGTTTTCAATCACCGCAAATCCCCATTTGGCTTCGTCCACCGGGGTGGGCCGCTCGTGGCGAATCTCGTCGGTGTGCCACGCCTGGCTAATCAGCTCCTCCAGGCGGCCCTGGGCACGGGTTCCACGCTCTGGGTAATCTTCGGAGCTCTCAATGGCGGTTAAGCACTCATCGATGGCATCATATTTTTGAATCAAGGTTCGGCGGATAACTTCGGTGGGGTGCGCGGTGAGTACCAGCTCAACGCGCATATTGGCGAGGGTCTCGACCAGTTTACGCGGTGAGTTGCCCGCCTGCTCGGCACGCGCAAGCAGTTCCCCGAGCACCGGCTGGGAGCCGGGCTTGTAGTCCTCTACCCGGCGAAAGCGCGCCCGATAGTGCTGTTCGGCAATGTTCGCGAGGTTTAAGAACTGGTTAAACGCCCGGGTGACCGGCAGCAGATCCTGCTCGGGAAGCTCACGCAGGTACTCGATCAGTTCGCGCTGCTGCAGTGAATCGCCCTGGCGCCCGCGCTTGGCGTGGGCGCGAATGGTTTCAATTTTATCGACAAATGCTTGGCCCAAATCGTCGGCAATGGTTCGCCCCAGGCTGTCGCCCAGAATACGCACATTATCGCGCAGAGATTCGTGTAGGTCGTGACTCATTGGCATGGCCTCCTTGCAGGGGTCGCGTCATTATTAGATCAGGAATGGGTAGATTGTTTTTCTTCTGCTTTGGCTGCCTGCCAGTGGGCTTCCATCTCGTCTAGGGAAGCCTCTATTAATGGCCGCTGGGCAGCGCTAAGCTCGCGCTCGACAAAACGAAAGCGGCGCTCGAACTTGGCATTGGTAGCGCGCAGGCACTGCTCTGGATCGGCATTCAGCGTGCGGGCAAGATTGGTCACTGCAAACAGCAAATCGCCGACTTCTTCCTGGGCGTGCTGTTGATCACCGGCGGCGAGCGCCTCTTCTACTTCCGCCAGCTCTTCACGAATTTTAGCCACCACGCCGCGCGCATCGGGCCAATCGAAGCCTACTCGCGCGGCGCGCTTGGACAGCTTGGCAGCGCGGCTAAGGGCGGGCAGCGTGCGCGGCACATCGTCTAGCACAGAGGGCCGCTCAACAGCTCTCTCGGCACGCTTCCTTTTCTCACGCTCTTCGGCCTTCAATGACTCCCAGCGGCTGTTGACCTGCTGAGTTTGCACCTCTTCGGCACTCACTCCTGGCGGGCGGCGGGAGGCCAGCGTGCCATCCGGAAACACGTGCGGATGGCGGCGCAGCATTTTGGCGGTCAGCGTATCGACGATATCAGCAAAGTCGAAGCGCTGCTCTTCCGCGCCGAATTGGGCGTAGTAGACCACTTGAAAGAGCAGATCGCCCAGCTCGCCGGGTAGTTCGTCAAAAGCGCGCCGCTCGATGGCATCGGCGACCTCGTAGGCCTCTTCCAGGGTGTGGGGCACAATGCTGTCCCAATCCTGCTGGAGATCCCAGGGGCAGCCCTGCTGCCGGTCGCGCAGCACCTTCATCAGGGTCAGCAGATCATCGATACCATGGCGCATTATGCCCCTCCCTTGCGAATTTGTTGTTCCGGGTCGGCGTTGCGCAAACGGCGCACTTCGGTAACGTTGGGCAACTGCTGGATACGCGAGAACAACCGTCCCAGGGATTCAAGGCCATCGACTTCCAGGGTAATGCGCAGCCGGGCAATGCCTTCATCGGTGTCCGTTAGCGTGTTCACGGCAAGCACGTTGACTTTTTCATTACCGAGCAGGCCCGTGACATCGCGCAGCAGCCCGGAGCGATCCCAGGCCTGAATCTCGATGGTCACCGGGTAGCGGGTCTGGGCGCGTTCGCCCCACTCCACTTCGATAATGCGCTGGGGTTCGTCCAGCCGCAATTGCAGAATATTACTGCAGTCCTGGCGGTGAACGGTGACGCCGCGCCCCTGGGTAATAAAGCCGATAATCGGTTCGCCAGGCACCGGACGGCAGCAGTTGGCCATACTGGTTTTAAGGTTGCCGACGCCGAGCACCGTGATATCGCTTTTGGTGGCTTTGCTGGATTGGCGCTTAGGTTTGGCGAGCAGGCGATCGAGCTGCTCTTGGTCGTCGGTTTCACCAAACAGTTGCTGAGCCTGGTGCAGCACCTGACCGATACGCAGGTCACCAGCGCCGATGGCCGCGTACATGTCCTCGGCGTTTTGGTAGTTGACCGCCTTGGCCAGCTTGGGCAAATCGAGACCTTCCACATCCAGGCGGCGCATTTCACGGTCAAACAGCACGCGCCCCTCGTCCAGGTTTTGATCCCGTGCCTGATGTTTGAACCACGCCTGAATTTTGGCCCGCGCCCGGGAAGTGCGCACATAGCCCAGACTGGGGTTTAGCCAGTCGCGACTTGGGCCACCTTTGGTAGCGGTTAGAATTTCAATTTGCTGGCCGGTTTTTAATTTATAGGTGAGCGGCACAATGCGCCCATTAATCTTGGCGCCTCGGCAGCGGTGGCCAATTTCGGTATGCACCCGGTAGGCAAAATCGATCGGTGTGGCAATCCGCGGCAGATCAATCACATGACCGTCGGGAGTGAAGACGTAAATGCGGTCAGGGGCCACATCACTGGAGAGCCCTTCGCGCAAATCGCCAAAGCCACCCACCTCGTCCTGCCACTCCAGTACCTGACGCAGCCAGGCAATTTTCTCTTCGTAGCTACGGCTTTTGGCGTTGGTATCGTGGCCTTTGTAACGCCAGTGGGCGCAAACGCCCAGCTCCGCTTCGTCGTGCATGGCGAAGGTGCGAATCTGGATTTCGAGCACCTTGTTTTCCGGCCCCATCACGGCGGTATGCAGCGACTGATAGCCGTTCTTTTTGGGGTTGGCGATATAGTCGTCAAACTCGTTGGGCACGTGGTGCCAGCGCGAGTGAATAATCCCCAGCACGGTGTAGCAGTCCGCCACTTCCGGCACCAGAATACGCACTGCGCGCACGTCATGAACTTGTGAAAAATCGATCCGTTTGCGCTTCATTTTGCGCCAGATCGAATAGATATGCTTGGCTCGCCCATCCACGTCGTAGCGGTGGATGTGCTGAGCTTCCATCAAGCCTTTGATGGTTTCGACCACATCGTGAATATAGCGGTCGCGGTCAAGGCGTTTCTCCGCCAACAGCTTGGCAATCGCCTTGTACTCATCTTCGTGCAGGTAGCGAAACGATAGATCTTCCAGTTCCCACTTAAGCTGACCGATGCCCAGGCGGTGGGCCAGCGGCGCATAAATATCGGCGACTTCACGAGCCACCAGTAAACTTTTTTCCCGGGGAGCGTCTTTTACCTGGCGTAGTGCGCAGGTGCGTTCGGCAATCTTAATGAGTGCCACGCGCACATCACCGACCATATTGACCAGCATCTTACGCAGGTTTTCCTGCTGATTGTGTTGGCCCATGCCATGGTCAGGCGCCAACGGGTAGCTAATAGCGGCCATTTGCAGCACGCCATCAATCAGACTGGCCACTTCTTCGCCAAAGCGTTTTGTCACGGACTCAAGGCTCAGCAGCCCTTCCCGCACTGCACGGTAGAGAACGGCGGCCTCAAGCGTGGCTTGGTCTAGCTTTAACTCACCAAGGATATCGGCCATTTCCAGGCCCATGCGAAAACTAGAGCCTGGCGATAGCCATACGCGATGGGTGCGCGGGGCTTCAAGCTCCAGTTGTTCGGCGAGTTCACAGGCGCCGACTAGACGCTCAGGCTCAGGTAGGCGCACATCCTCCTGCAGGCGCGTTAACCACTGCTGTATATCCACCTTTCCGCCCGCGGTTAGCGGCTGGTCTTCACGCACTTTCACCATGACAATTACTCATCCTTTCAGGGAGACGGTCTCTGCACGACCGCCACCGTGGCTTGATGCGATGGGGAAACGTCTAGTCCCCGTATTCGAACAGCATCAGCGTTTCCATATGCGCAGTGTGAAGGAACATATCCGCCACTGCTACTTGCTTGACCCGGTAACCCGCATGCACAAGATGTGCCGCATCCCGAGCAAGCGTCGCCGGATCACAGGAAATATAGACCACCCTGGGCACCGGGTGATGCGCCAGCGCCTGACAAATAACTTCGGCGCCGCTTCGCGGCGGATCGAGCACAAGCGCATCGCTACCGCCATGAACGGTCAACAGCTCCTTAACGCTGGCAGCGCTGTTTAAATCAGCCTGCTGACCGCTGACCATCAGTTGGTTGCGCTTAGCGTTAATCGCAATGCGCGCCACCATGGCAGGGTTACCTTCCACTGCATAAACCTCAGCACCCGCTGCCGCTATGGGTAGGCTGAAATTACCGATACCAGCAAACAAGTCGAGTAATTTTTGCCCCGGCTTAGGCGCTAACCACTGGATGACCTGGGCGACCATTTGCTGGTTAACCGGGGCGTTGACCTGTAAAAAATCTCCCGGTGCAAAACTTAGGCTAAGCGGTGGTTGGCCGGTAACGGTTAGCGACTCTTCAAGCGCCGGCGCTGCGCCATGCCAGTGCAGTGTGGGTGTTTCTCGCCCCAACCAAGTGCCCAGCGCCACTCCCTGCTGCTGCGCAAAGGCTTGCCAGCGTTCGGCGTCCCCGGTGTGCTCTTTTAACTGACGAACCAACACGACCTGCGCGGTCGCCGTTGCCAATAATTCGATGTGCCCTACCTGGCGCGGCGCCTCTAACGTACCCAGCAGCTCACGCAGAGGTGTTAATAGGCGCTGTAAGGGATCGACCAACACCGGGCAGCGTTCAATATCCACCAGGCGATGGCTATGGGCGGCACGAAAGCCCAGGCGCGTAGTGCCTTGGCTGTCGACTTTGACCCCCAGCCGTGCGCGGCGCCGATAGCCCTGATCGCTGCCTTGAATCGAACCGATCTCGCTTAGCGTTATACCCTGGCGAGAAAACAGATCGCGCACTACTTCTCGTTTATGGTCGCGCTGGGCATCGACACTTAGGTGCTGCAGATCACAACCGCCACAGTGCCCAAAATGCGGACAAGGCGGCTTGACGCGCAGCTCGGAGGTGGTCAGCAGCGATTTGATATGCGCTTCATCAAAGCGTTTGCGAGTGAGATGAATGGCCACTTCGACCTGCTCACCGGGCAACGCCTTATCAACAAAGACCGTTTTACCGTTGGCTGAGTGGGCAACGCCACGGCCATCGTGCGCTAAGCGCTCAATCACCATAGGAGATGTGTCACCCGTAGCCGCATGACGCGTTTTGCCACCAGGCGTGCCCGCTAGCCCAGAGTGGCCTGACGCGGGCCTGGGCGGCCGCCGTTTTCCCAACATGGCCATGGTTATACTCCTGGGGCAAATAGGCCAGTGGAGAGATAACGATCACCACGGTCGCAGACGATAAACACAATCACCGCATTTTCGGTTTGCTCCGCGATACGTAGCGCGCCCGCGAGACTGCCACCCGATGAGACCCCGGCCAGAATGCCCTCTTCACGGGCCAGACGGCGCATATGCTCTTCGGCCTCTTGTTGGCCAATATCAAGGGTGACATCCACCCGCGGCGCTTCAAAAATAGCCGGCAGGTACGCTTGTGGCCAGCGACGAATGCCGGGAATACTGGCGCCATCGGCGGGCTGCAAACCGACAATCTGAATAGCCGGGTTTTGCTCTTTCAAATAGCGCGACACCCCCATAATGGTGCCCGTGGTGCCCATCGAGCTGACGAAATGCGTCACCTCGCCCCCGGTTTGCTCCCATACTTCGGGACCGGTGGTACGATAGTGGGCCAGCGGGTTATCAGTGTTGGCGAACTGGTTTAGCGGCTTGCCTTCGCCCCTGGCGATCATGCCATCCGCAATATCCCGAGCCTCTTCCATACCGCCCGCTTTGCTGGCGGAAATTAATTTAGCGCCATAGGCCGCCATTGCCTGCTTACGCTCTTCCGAGGCGTTTTCCGGCATAACCAGCACCATCTGGTAGCCCTTAATCGCGGCCGCCATGGCTAGCGCAATACCGGTATTACCTGAGGTCGCTTCAATCAGCGTATCACCGGGGGCTATATCACCTCGGGCTTCTGCTTCATTGATCATTGAGAGCGCGGGGCGGTCTTTAACCGACCCAGCGGGATTATTGCCTTCAAGCTTGGCCAACAGGGTATTGTTACGCCCCGCGCTAATGCGCTTAAGGCGTACCAGGGGCGTGTTGCCAACCACATCTTCTATTGTGGGATAGCCCTTAAGATCGTTCATGAATGTTCCTTATCGTCACCGTTATGCTGCATTATATCGGTGCTGCCTTAGGCTGGACAGGCAACCTCATTGAATCAGCGAGCTTCTTTTCATGTCTTTGAATACCCGACTGCTGTTTGCGTTACTCGGTTTCCCGCTCCTGGTGTACGCCATGATGGCCGTACTGCTGGTTATACAGAGTGATACGCAAGCTCGCGAGGCACACCAAACGCGGTTAGAAAGCGTCGGCGAGCTGCTCGCCCCGAACCTTGCTGCGGCGGTCGCAACGGGTGATGAGCAACGTCTGGAAGCCCTGTCGCGTCAACTCCTTGCTATGAAAGGACTGCGAGCGGTTGCGCTATTTGATGCCCAGGGCGACCGTCTATTATTACTCGGGCAATCCAACCTACCACCGCTAAACGCCCCAGATGATCAGCAATTGATTAAGCAGCAGGATGCATGGCGACTGCGCTTGCCACTGAACCCTCCTCAAACAAGTGTCAGCCAAGCTGGGGACAGCCGCGTTGGCTGGCTAGATATCGAAATGGATACCCGTACGCTAACCCTTGGTCGCTATAAGTTGATTGCCAGCCTTAGCTTGGGTGGCATGCTGCTTGGCCTGCTGCTGTTTTTAGTCGCTTTTGCGATCAGTCGCTATACCACCCGCCCGCTGGAAGAAGCCAACCAAGCCCTTTATCGGCTATCCCGCGGCGACTATCGGCTACATCTGGCGCCCTCTAATGCCACAGAACTCCATCACCTGAGTAGCTATATTAACGCCCTGGCCGAGCACTTTCAGCAAGCCCAGCGGGATATGCAAACGCAAATCGAGCAGGCCACCAGCGAGCTGCAAGAATCCATGGAAACCATTGAAGAGCAGAATATCAAGCTCGATTTGGCCCACCGCAGCGCGCTGCGGGCTAATGCCGTGAAGTCTGAATTTCTGGCCAATATGAGCCATGAGATCCGCACACCGCTAAACGGGATTATCGGTTTTTGCCGGTTACTGGGACGCTCATCACTGGATACGCGCCAGCGGGAGTGGCTGCAGCACGTACACCGCGCTTGCGACAACCTGCTTATGCTGGTTAACGACGTGCTCGACTTCTCCAAACTTGAAGCGAATCGCCTCACCCTGGAAGAGACAGATATCGACATTGTCGCACTGGTCGACGAAGTGGTCGGGCTACACGCCCCTGAAGCCCAGCGCAAGCAACTGCACTTGGTGGCCATGGTATATGACGATGTGCCTACCCCGCTAACCGGTGATCCGCTGCGTATTCATCAGGTATTGAATAACTTGATAGGCAATGCGCTTAAATTCACCCAGCACGGCGAGGTGATCGTGCGTGTCATGTTGGATAATTTAGAAGGCCAGCATGTGGTGCTTAATCTGAGCGTCAGTGACACGGGCATTGGCCTCAGCGATGCCCACCAGGAGGCCCTCTTCAGCGCCTTTTCCCAAGCAGAACCAAGCCACTCACGGCAATTTGGTGGCAGCGGCCTTGGGCTTACTATCTGCCGCCAGTTGATTGAACGCATGGGCGGCGAGATTGGCGTGGAAAGCTCGCTGGGCAAAGGAACCACTTTCTTCTTTACGCTGCCTATGCTGGCTCATAAAGCGGCCGAGCGACCTCCAGAAATTAGCTTGGCCAATCCGACCATTCGCTTATATGAAACTCATGCTCCAACCCGCCATGTACTGGAGCACTTGCTAGAGCGCTGGGAAGCACAACCCATCGCCTTTGATGTCTCGGAGCCAGCGAAATTACTGATATTGGGACTTGAACACAGCGACTTTAGCCCCGAATGGCACGCTCACTGGCAAGCGGTGATTGATCAAACACCCTGCCCCACATTGATTTTAGCCAATGGCAATAGTTTTGATCTGCCGCCACTGCACTTAACCCATGGCGGCGAGACACTCTACAAACCTTTTTCCCGCGCGCAGTTGGTAACGACGCTCAAGCAGCTACTGCTATCTACGCACATGCCGAATAAGAGCGAACAGGAACTCCCCGCGTTACCAGCGGCGTCTCAGCCACTCAAACTACTGATTGTCGATGACAATGCACCCAATCGTGAGCTGCTCAAAAACCTACTTGAAGACCCTGCCCTCCATGTTTCTACGGTGGAAAGCGGCCACCAAGCGCTAGAATTCGCCCGTACCAGTAACGTCGACATGGTGTTAATGGATATTCGTATGCCGGGGATGGATGGCGTACAAACCACCCAAGCATTGCGCCGGTTGAGTAGCACCTGGGCCCGCTGCCCAATTATTGCCGTTACCGCCCACGTGCTCAGCAATGAACGCCAGCAGTGGCTCGCGGAAGGTCTGGATGACGTGCTGGTAAAACCCATTGACGAAACACAGCTAGCACAGTTGCTCAACCGCTTTTTGGGGGTGACTCATCGGCTGACCGCCAGCATTGCAGAGCCGCCCTATCCACAGCACGACATTAACGCCACCCAGAGGACACGGGTTAGCCATGCGGCACCGGCCACGCTACCCATCATTGATCTGGAGATTGGCGCACGTTTAGCGGGGGGTAAGGAGCATCTGGCACGAGAGCAGCTAAAACGTCTGATCGACAGCTTGGATGAGAGTGAACAGCATATGCGCGCCGCTTTTGGTCAACAGCATTTGCCCACGCTGCTCGATTGGGTACATGGTCTCAATGGCGCTAGCCGCTACTGCGGTGCGCCCGAGTTGGCCTTACTGGTAGAGACCCTGGAAACTCGCCTACGCACCAGCGGTTTAGACCATGTTGAGGGGCTATTGGAAGACCTTTACCGGGCAATGGCCCGGCTGCGAGCACTGCGCCCGCAGCTGGTTAGGCATTGATTGAACAGGCTTCAAGACGCTGCCTATTAGATACTTGGAATAAATGACATGACCCCAGCATTGGCTGATCTGGCGGCGAGCTGTTAACGCTCTAACACCACAAAAGCTACCGCATACTCGGCTTCATCGCTCAGGGTAACGTGGCTAGCGGTGACACCCGCCGCTTGCAATAGCCGCTCGGCTTCGCCATTAAGCAGGAAATAGGGCTTACCCAAGGCATCGTTCAACACCTGAATGTCCCCCCACTGCAGTCCTTGGCGCAGGCCTAAACCCAGCGCTTTTACAAATGCCTCTTTGGCAGCAAAACGCTTAGCCAGAAACGCCGCCGGTTGGGCTTTGTGTAGCCAAAGCGCCTGCTCATCGGGGCCTAAAATCCGCTCAGCAAAGCGTGGCCCGTGCCGTTTCATGGCCCGTGTAAAACGCTCCACACGGGCAATATCCGAGCCAATTCCCACAATCATCGCCTTAAAAACCTCTGAATAGACAACCTCTGATCAGTGCCCGCAACAGCCATTATGAACATGCTCAGAGTGGTTTTCATGCTCATGATCGTGAGCATCGAGAGCCGCCATTAAGCCCGCCTCTTGGCCAGCGATGATCAAGCGTTTCATCTCCTGAACGGCCTCTTTGAGGCCCACAAACAGCGCACGGGCAATAATGGCATGGCCGATATTGAGCTCGTTAACGCCCGGCAGAGCCGCAATCGCTTCAACGTTATGGTAATGCAAGCCGTGACCGGCATTGACCACTAAACCCAGCGAGATAGCGTGAGTCGCTGCAGTCGTTAAGCGATGATACTCTGCATTCGCTGCATCGCTGCCGGGACGCGCTTCTGCGTAAGCGCCCGTGTGCAGTTCAATCGTCGGTGCACCGGCGCGCTGAGCAGCCTCAATCTGCTCCACGTCAGGGTCGATAAACAGGGATACATCGCAACCCGCCGCACTTAGCCGTTGGCAAGCGCTGGCAATGGCATCAAAGCCGCCGACAACGTCAAGACCGCCTTCGGTGGTCAGCTCTTCGCGCTTCTCAGGCACTAAACAGACATGGGCGGGGCGCACTTCTTCGGCCAGCGCCAGCATCTCTTCAGTAACAGCCATTTCCAGGTTCATGCGCGTATTAAGCATTTCGGCCAGAATGCGTACATCGCGGGGCTGAATATGACGCCGGTCTTCACGCAAATGCACCGTAATGCCATCGGCACCCGCCTCTTCCGCAACTAATGCCGCCTGCACGGGGTCAGGATAGCGAGTACCTCGGGCTTGGCGAAGTGTCGCAATGTGATCGATATTGACGCCTAACAGTATCCGTGGGGGGTGCATAGTGCCTCCAGCGCAACAATAAGGTAAGAGTTTGTGAACAGGGAATTCAAAAAATCAGGGACGATAGCGACGCCGAGCTAAATCGAGCATCAGTTCTCGCGAACGCAAAACGGTGGTGCCAAGATGGGGTGCCAGCGCCGCTCGCATTACCGCCTTTAATGCATTGGCAAGGCCTTCATGTTGCCAATCACCCTGCTCAATGTAACGTAACGTCCTGCCGTCGAGGCCACGCTCAGCAGGTATGAATGCCCGGCTGGCGGTGTCAAAACGGTAGCGGAGCTGAGGATCCAAAACGCTACCTTCTGGTGTCGCAAACTGCGGCGTGGCCTCGAGCGCCTCTAACAGCGCCCACTCATAGCGGCGGAGCGCTAATGCGCGCTCCGCTGGCGCTGGCAGTGCTTCCAGTAGCGCGGTATAAAACGCGAAAACGTCAGGCGCCGGCAGTTCTAACGGCAGCAGCCGGGTGGCGATCTCATTGGCGTAAAGCCCGCACAGCAACCCCTCCCCGGCCAACAGCGCCGTCTGGCCGCGAGACTCCATCAACGTTAGCCGCTTTAAATCGCGGCTGCCCTGCCAGGTCACGAACAGCGGCGTAAACGGCTGCAGGCGTTGGCGCGATTTAGAACCGGGCCTTTGCCCGCCATGGGCCACAGCACGCACTCTGCCGTGATCAAGCGTTAATAGATCCACCAGCGCACTGGTTTCACGATATGGCCGACGGTGGAGTAAAAAAGCCGGCTCTGGCGACATCGCTACCTTCAATCGAGGTCGTAACCCAAGCTTTTCAAGGCGCGCTCGTCATCCGACCAGCCGCGTTTTACTTTCACCCATAAATTGAGCATCACTTTGGTGCCTAGCGCGCGCTCCATATCCAGGCGCGCTTCACGACCAATGCTCTTGAGGCGATCGCCGTTTTCACCAATTAAAATGACTTTTTGGCCTTGGCGCTCAACGAGAATAAGCGCGCTGATATGCGTTACACGCTCTGTCTCGCGGAACTCTTCAATTTCAACGGTCATCTGGTAAGGCAGCTCATCGCCCAGCTGGCGCATCACTTTTTCACGCACCAGCTCAGCGGCCATAAAGCGCAGGCTTTTATCGGTAATCTGGTCTTCAGGGAAGAAGTGGACACTTTCAGGCAGGTGTTTGGCCACTTCCTCTTCCAGAGTATCGACCTGAGTGCCATGCTTGGCTGAAATCGGCACGATAGCGGCGAAGTCGCGGCGAGCACCGACATCCGCCAGCCAAGGCAGCAAATCGCCCTTTTCGCCCAGACGATCGACTTTATTAACCGCCAAAATCACCGGCGCTTTTACGTGCTCCAGGCGCTTCAACACCGCCTGGTCTTCTTCCGTCCAGCGGGTGCGGTCGATAATAAATACTACGCAGTCCACATCACGCAGGGCCTGGGTAGCCGCCTGGTTCATAAAGCGGTTGATCGCTTTATTACGATCCTTGGACATGATGTGCATGCCCGGCGTATCAACATAGATGAACTGCGTCTCATCAACCGTTTTAATACCCATGACCTGGTGGCGCGTGGTTTGTGGTCGCCGTGAGGTAATCGATATTTTCTGCCCCAGAATACGGTTCATGAGGGTCGATTTGCCCACGTTGGGTCGGCCGACGATGGCAACGAATCCGCAGGTTTGGCTCATGATTTATCTCCAGGGCTTTTTTCGAGGTACGACAGCGCTTCTTCTGCCGCCTGCTGTTCAGCATGACGGCGGCTTGGGCCTTTACCAGTGGTATGCTCAGCCAACAGGTCAATGTAGCACTCCACGGTAAAGGTCTGGGCATGCGCCTCGCCCTTTACGCAGACAACTTCATAGCGCGGCAACGCGGCTTGACGCGACTGCAAAAACTCCTGCAACCGTGTTTTGGGATCTTTTTGGGTATCTTGTAAAGAGATATTACCCAGCCTTTCCGCGTACCAGTCCAACACCCGGTTGCGCACCACATCCATCCCAGCATCCAGATAGATAGCGCCAATAATGGCTTCGACCGCATCCGCCAAGATCGATTCACGACGATGCCCGCCACTTTTCATCTCGCCGGAACCTAGCCGCAAGCATTCACCGAACTCCATTTCTCGGGCCAGTTCCGCCAGGGTTTGTCCTTTCACCAGTCGCGCGCGCAGGCGCGAAAGCTGTCCTTCACGGGCCTGAGGAAAGCGCTGAAACAGCGCCTCGGCGATGACAAAGTTGACGATGGAGTCACCTAGAAACTCCAGGCGCTCATTGTTACGACCACCGAAGCTGCGGTGGGTCAAGGCCAATTCCAGTAGCGTATCGTCGCCAAAGGTATGACCGATTCGTCGGCAAAAAGCGTTCAAGGAATTACTCACAGCTCTCCTACGTCATTGACGTTAACTAAAGTGACATAACTGACTAAATTCAGCACACGCAGCGTCTTCATTCAATGCGCCGCACGCTGGTAAAACTTGGCAACCCGCCATCCCAGTGCATCCACACCGCAAAGGCGCGGCCCACAATGTTCTCTTCCGGCACGAAGCCCCAATAGCGGCTGTCGTTGGAGTGGTCACGGTTGTCCCCCATCATGAAATAGTGCCCTTCAGGAACCTCCACTTCACGCATTTGCGGGCCAGGGTCTCGCGGGTTGTTATAAATAAAGTGCTCGGTGTCGCCAAGGCGCTCTTCTAACAATAGCTGCTGGGGCGAACCATCGGGCCCATCCTCGATCAGCTCTTTGGCCACCGGTTCGCCGTTAACGTAAAGCTGCTTTCCCTCATAGCGGATATGATCCCCTGGCATACCGACCACCCGCTTGATGAAGTTCACCGAAGGCTCGTCGGGGAAACGAAACACCATCACATCGCCACGCTCAGGATCATCGACTTCGAGAAAGCGGGTGTTGACTACCGGTAAGCGTAAGCCGTAGGCAAATTTGTTGACCAGAATAAAGTCGCCCACTTCAAGCGTAGGCCGCATTGAGCCAGAGGGGATCTGAAAAGGCTCAATGATAAAACTACGCACCACCAGCACCACCAGCAGCACCGGGAAAAATGAACGGGCGTAGTCAACCGGCCACGGCTCTTTAAGTAGCTTTTCGCTGGTAACTGGATCCAGCCCTTCCTGGGTATTGGCCTCTGCGGCGGCGAAGCGTTGGCGGCGCTTGGGCTTTAATAGCCACACGTCCAACAGGTAAATAACGCCCGAAAGCGCAACGGCAAGTACCAGCAGTAATGAAAAATCCATGAGTGGTGTTCTTTCCTAGTCGTTAACCTTGAGCACAGCAAGGAAGGCATCCTGGGGAATTTCCACACGCCCCACCTGTTTCATGCGTTTCTTACCCGCTTTCTGTTTCTCGAGCAGTTTCTTCTTACGGCTGACATCGCCGCCGTAACACTTGGCCGTCACGTTTTTGCGCAGCGCTTTCACGGTGGAACGTGCCACCACTTGACCACCAATAGCCGCCTGAATCGCCACATCAAACATCTGCCGTGGAATCAGCTCTTTCATTTTTTCCACTAACAAACGACCACGATGGTGGGCGTGATCACGGTGGATAATCACCGCTAGCGCGTCAACTTTGTCGCCATTAATAAGTACGTCAAGACGCACCAACTTGGCCATTTCAAAACGCTCGAAGTTGTACTCTAGCGAAGCGTACCCCTTGGAGATCGATTTCAGGCGGTCAAAGAAGTCCATGACCACCTCAGACATGGGCAATTCATAGGCCAACTGGATTTGGTTACCCAGAAACTGCATATCCAGTTGCGTGCCTCGGCGCTGCTCACACTCGGTGATCACGTTACCCACATACTCCTGGGGAACCAGAATGCTGGCGCGCACCACTGGCTCACGCATTTCATCCACGTCAGCCATATCGGGAAGCTTTGAGGGGTTGGAGACGTAGGTGATGTCGCCATTTTTCATCGCTAGTTCATAGACAACCGTGGGAGCGGTAGTGAGCAGATCGATATTATACTCACGCTCCAGACGCTCCTGGACGATTTCCATGTGCAGCGTGCCCAGAAACCCCACCCGGAAGCCAAAGCCAAGGGCATCAGAATTTTCCGGTTCATAGGCAAGTGAGGCATCGTTAAGCGCCAGCTTCTCTAGCGCATCACGAAAGTCTTCATAATCATCCGCACTGACCGGGAACATACCGGCATACACCTGCGGTTTTACTTTTTGGAAGCCAGGCAGACGCGCGACATCTGGCGTCTTGGTGTGGGTAATGGTATCGCCCACCGGTGCGCCGTGGATTTCTTTGATACCCGCGACAATAAAGCCGACTTCCCCGGCACGCAGAATCCCGGTCTGCTTGCGCTGGGGGGTGAAGATCCCTACTTCCGTGGTACCCCAGTCGCGGCCCGTCGATTTAATACGGATCTTATCGCCTTTGCGCAGCGTGCCATCAAACAGACGAACCAGCGAAACTACCCCAAGGTAGTTATCAAACCAGGAGTCGATAATGAGCGCTTGCAGCGGCGCTTCCGGATCGCCCTTGGGCGGCGGAATATCGCGCACCAAGCGCTCTAGCAAGGCATCAATGCCCAAGCCACTTTTGGCCGAGACCTGGCAGGCGTCGGTGGCATCCAGGCCGATAATCTCTTCAATCTCCTGGGAAACCTTGTCGCAATCCGCCTGAGGCAAATCGATTTTGTTGAGTACCGGCAGAACTTCTAGTCCCTGTTCGATAGCGGTATAACAGTTGGCCACCGATTGCGCCTCTACCCCTTGTGCGGCATCGACAACCAGCAACGCCCCTTCACAGGCGTAGAGCGAACGCGACACTTCATAAGAGAAGTCAACATGCCCAGGCGTATCGATAAAGTTCAACTGGTAAACCTGGCCATCGGCGGCGGTGTAATCCAGCGTGACCGACTGCGCCTTAATCGTGATGCCTCTCTCGCGCTCGATATCCATGGAGTCGAGCACTTGCTCTTTTAGCTCACGCTCGGTTAATCCTTCGCAGGTCTGAATCAAACGATCAGAGAGCGTCGATTTACCGTGGTCGATGTGGGCGATAATAGAGAAATTGCGTATGTGCTTAAGCTTTCCGTTGGGAACGTCTTGGGACATCGAGTCTGTTCTGCCTTAGTGGTACGCAAGCGGCCGCATAAACAGGCCGCTTCGAGAGTTCAAAGCTCGAAAACAGCTGCCGTTTAAAAATAAGGGCCATTTCCGACAAAAAGATATCCGCTATTGTAGCGATATGCGCAGGCTAGGAACAGCGGTCCGGCGAGAACCGCCGGACCAGGAGTGAAAATAGGCGGGTTATTCCAGACGCAGCGCTACAAACAGGGAACGTCCGTCGCGGAACAGACGAACTGGAATAGCGCGATCAGTCGGCAACGCCTCGACAATCTCTACCAGCTCAGCTGAGGAGGAAACGCTGCGGTGATCAATACTCACTAACACATCGCCTGGGCGAATGCCGGCCTCAGCAGCCACGCTGCCAGACTCAACCTGACGAACGATCACACCGCCGGGAACATTCAGTTGCTCGCGCATGGTGTCATCAATTTCAGCGACCATTACGCCAAGACGCGCTTGGTTATTGCTGCCTGCCTGTGCCGACTGCTGCTCAGTGTCTGGCCAACTACCTAACTCGACAGACTCGGTCAGTTCTTCACCGTCACGCATCAAGGTGAGCTCCACCTCGGTGCCTGGCGCGCCTTTACCGATCAGTCGCGGCAGCGAGCTTGAGCGCTCAACCTCTTCACCATTGACCTCAAGAATGACATCGCCCGCCTGGAGTCCACCCTGGGCCGCTGGGCCTTCTGGATCAAGATCGGCAATCAAGGCGCCAATCGCATTCTCCATACCGAACGACTCGGCCAGATCATCAGACACAGGCTGAATCATGACGCCCAACCAACCACGGTCTACCCGACCGCCTTCACGCAGTTGCTCGGCCACATCCATGGCAACGTTAATGGGAATGGCAAACGAGACGCCCATAAAGCCGCCGCTACGGGTAAATATTTGCGAGTTGATTCCCACAACTTCGCCGTCTAAGTTGAACAGCGGGCCACCGGAGTTGCCGGGATTGATTGCCACATCGGTTTGAATAAAGGGCACATATGCATCCCGCGGCAAGGTGCGATTAATCGCACTGACGATACCCGCAGTGACCGAGTGGTCGAAACCGAAAGGAGAGCCAATCGCGGCAACCCACTCACCTACTTTTAGCTCGTCAGAGTCACCTAGATTGAGCGTAGGCAGATCATTGGCATCAATTTTGAGTACTGCCACGTCGGTTTGTGGGTCGCTACCAACCACTTCTGCTCTCAATTCGCGGCGATCATTGAGCCGCACAAGGATCTCATCGGCATCTTGCACCACGTGCGCGTTGGTCATTACATAACCATCTTCACTGATGACGAACCCCGAGCCTAGAGACTGTCGCTCTTCTGTGCGTCCCTGACCATTACTGGGGGGCGCTGGAAAGCTATCCCCAAAGAAATGGCGGAAAATCTCGGGGATTTCCTGACCACCGAACCCGCCAAAACCGGGCGCGCTGCTGCGCTGAACCGTTCGACTGGTTGAGATGTTCACCACCCCAGGGGCAGCGTCTTCAACTAATGCGGTGAAATCAGGCAAATTCTGAGCGCTGGCGGCTTGGCCAAACGTCAGCAATGCCACCACACAAACCCAAAGCGTGGAAGGGAGAATCAAGCGCTTCATGCAAGAGCTCCTACTTAATGTGATAGTAAGCGAAGGTATATCAACAACTCACGGCGAGATACCGGAGAACTCATTAACAAACTAATTGACCAAGCGTGGGCGAAAGCGTTCCCCACGCCCGCGCATTAGACATTTAATACTTAGCGCACCGGCCATCAAAGCAATAAAAAAGCCCAGGGGCGCCAGCCAAATCGTAGTACTAACGAGCGCGACCAGCCCGGATAGCAACAGCGCAAGCAGTAGCGGCAGCCCATAAACACAAAAAGCCAGCAACGTGACAGAGGCACGCGGCAGGCTGATAATGACTTGGCTTCCTAACGGATAGTTGCGCTCGGCGTTATCTGTTTTGGAGGGAACCGCTACGGCAATGCGTTGGCTGCGCTGGCGCGCCAGCAATCCGACCCCGCACCCTCTCCCTTGAGCACACTGCTCGCAGTTCTGCTGGGCGGCAATTTCAACGATTACTCCCTGGGAGGTGTAATCGACAACCGTGCCAGTACGAAGCAGAGAAGTGCCAAGTAAAGAGCCACAGGGCGCGGAGGTCGTCATTTTATCTACTCACCTCATCGACGCTTTCTTGAGATTGGTCTTCTAGCAGGTCGAAAGTGATTGAGCGAACAATACGCTGCAGCGTTGCTACGGGCAGCTCACCAATGGCCACCAACTGCCAGCGCCCTTCAGCGGTGATGGTGTGCTCAATGGCGACGGCCGAGACACCCAACTGCTGCACACCTTCCTGCAAGGCAATGGTTGCTTCAGATGCAAGAGGCTCTACAAAGATACTCACGGTAGCCAAACCATCACTGTAAACACGCTGATGCACATCGTCGCCGGCAAAAGTAACCGGTTGCGCAACAAAGCCGTCGGGTAACCAAGTGGTATGCCAAGGCGTGTTGAGGATAACGGTGGGCGAGCCCACTCGTACGCGGCCGGTATATTTTTGGGGCGATTGGAGCTGGGTAATTTGGAAGGTTTCAATGATCCTACCTTGCTGATCACTGAGTACATGCTTAAGGAGTAGGCCGGTATCTCGATCTAACCACCACTGATGGGAAAAACGCCATTGATCCCGAGGCTCGAAAATAAGTTTAACGGCATCGCGACCGGCTACCCGAGCATCATCCTCAAGCTCAATAGCGTAATATTTCTCAAGATGAGCCGCCCACCCTGCAGGAGTAGGCATCTCCCCATTACTATGCTCTTCAGTCCAAGCCAGTCGACCCACCGGCGAGCGCCGCTCAATACTCACGGAAGGACCGTCTAGGTACTGAACCACCTGCTGCCGAATGCCATTCTGGATGCGATGCGACAGCGCCAGCGTGCGAACATCAATAGCATCAATCGCCACCGCCCTGGCTTGGAAGGCATAACAGTGGCTAGCCAACAAACCACGCTCAAGCCACTGCGTGGCATTACTGGGCTGCTCTTCGGATTCCGCCGCGCACTCGTAGCCAGCATGACGAACCGGTTGGCTAACGTCGGACGAGCTATTGGCGTTTTCTGCATGCACTTGAAAAGAGAGCGTACCAACTACTGCTGCCAGTACCCAGGCACGCTTTAATCGCCAGGGCACGATCATGTTGCGCACTCCCATCCCGCGCACTCCCTACTCACTTAACAGGCTTCGTCAAAAAGAACGTCATTCAGCTTAGCGCTGACCTAATGGTTCAGTCACTGCAGATGAACGCATTAATGGCATCCAACTATCACCACTGCCGTAAGCAGCGCTCTGAGTATGCTGCTCTAAATAAGATTGCAGCAAGCCAATCTGATCTACATCAATATTGGTTCCCTGGGAAGCAGTCACTCCCTGAGGCGTCTGCGCTGAAAACCCAGTTTCACTAATATTCATCAGACCGCCCTGACCCGACTGACCGCTAAGCCGAAACGGCGTAGGCTCAAACATGGGCATATCAGCACGTGAGGCTACTGCCGACTGAGAGGCCAAATTGACGGGCTGTACCTGATTAGCGCCAGGTGCGGTCGTTGCCATGTCACCACTGCCCTGGCCAACGGGTGAGTCGTTGCCAAAGAACTGAACGCCGGTGATCACCATCAGTGACACTGCAGCAGCAACGCCAGCGCCGCGGGCGAACGAAATACCCCCCGTACGGTGAGCTACAGGCTCGGCACCTTGTGTCATTGGAGCAGGCTCTTCGCGCAGTCTGGCCATAATGCCAGCGGAGAGATCAACGCTTACATCAACGCCCTGCTCCCGCTGCATCATGCTGCGGGCAAGGTGATATCGGCGCCATGTATCTGCGGCATCGTCATCATTAGGCAGTGCCTTCAACACTCGGCGAAGCTCAAGCTCATCACTCTCGCCATCCATTAACACCGAAAGTGATTCCCGTGTGTTTTGACTCATACTTCACACCCTCACACTGTTTAAAAGAAGTACTGGGGTGATGGCTTGCGTTATACGCACCACCACTCCGACGACTTCCAAGGCCAAGACTCAGTTAAGGCTAATTAAATGAGCAAAACTCATTAGCCTGCGACGCCAAGCTCATGACACTTTGCACATTGATATATCAGCGATTGACACACCAGCGTGCTCATCAAGATAGTCAGGCTTTATGACGCCTTACATGCCAGACAGTTCACAAAAAATAAAACCTTTATTTTTAAGGCTGACATCCTATAACGCTCATATCGCCTCCCCCACTACGACCACTACCCTTCGCGACTGTTCCGCGCGGTCGATACTAATGGGCGGATATGTTCATCAACCGCCTCGCGGGCGCGGAAAATTCGTGAACGCACGGTTCCCACAGGGCACTGCATGACCTGAGCAATATCTTCATAAGCAAGACCATCCAGTTCACGCAGGGTAATCGCCGTGCGCAGATCATCCGGCAAATTTTCGATTGCCTGATAAACCGCGGCTTCAAGCTGGTCTCTGGCAATCGCCGCTTCCGGTGACTCGGAATCTGCCAGTCGACCGCTTTGATCAATGATTTCAGCGTCGACAATATCCATATCACTTCCCGGCGGGCGCCTTCCCCGCGAGACCAGATAGTTTTTCGCCGTGTTAATCGCGATGCGATACATCCAGGTGTAAAACGCACTTTCTGAGCGAAATTTACCCAAGGCGCGATACGCCTTAATAAATGCCTCCTGGGCTACATCCTGAACTTCAGAGTGATCATGAACATAACGACCAATCAGGCCGATAATTTTGTGCTGGTACTTCTTCACCAGCAGATCGAAAGCGCGCGTATCACCTTTTTGGGCACGTTCAACAAGCTGTTGGTCTGTTTCCCGAGTGCCCATTCACACGCTCCTCCAGCTCGTACGGCATGCGCCGAGCCCAATTCCTATTAGCCCTGACAAATGGGCGTTCACAGCAAGCAGCATAGCGTCCCTTGGGCATTGATTAATAATAGAGTGAATAAAAGAGCGAATACGTCGCCCGAGTAAATTGCTGCATTATTATAACGGTACTAAATTTTAACGACAGGGCTCCCAGTGTTGCGCGTTCCGCGCAACGCATCAAGCGCTTACCGCCTTTCGCAAAAACCGTGCGGCTGACACTTTTAATGCCGCTATAGTTCCGCAGCAATTGATTTTTACCTGCCCGGCGAGCGATAGTATGTGCCACTTTTATCGCCCCCTTACTTTTTCAGTCATTACGCAAAGCACAGGTAGCAAGATGCCAGAACAGCAGGTTAATAACCTTAACGTCCTCGCTCAAGACGTTCTCACCACGCCAGAAGCGCTCAAGAATGCCGTGCCGTTAACGGAGGCGGCAGAGCGCACCGTGATCGAAGGTCGCCAAACCATTCAGAACATCCTGGATGGCAATGACCCGCGACTGTTGGTAGTGGTCGGTCCATGCTCAATCCACGATGTGGAAGCCGCCCTCGACTATGCCCGCCGCCTTCGTGAGCTGGCTGACCAGGTCAGCGATAGCCTGTATATCGTGATGCGTGTCTATTTTGAAAAACCGCGCACAACGGTCGGCTGGAAAGGCCTGATCAACGACCCGCACCTCAACGACTCCTTTGAGATCGATGAGGGTCTGCATATCGCCCGTAAATTGCTGGTCGATCTGGCCGAAATGGGCTTACCGCTAGCCACAGAAGCACTGGATCCCATTTCTCCCCAATACCTGCAGGACTGCATCAGCTGGTCAGCGATTGGCGCCCGTACCACCGAGTCCCAGACCCACCGGGAAATGGCTTCCGGCCTTTCCTGCCCGGTCGGCTTTAAAAACGGTACCGACGGCAGCCTGGACGTGGCGATTAACGCGCTTCAGTCCGTGGCCAGCCCGCACAATTTCCTGGGCATTAACCAAGCGGGCCAGGTAGCCATTATTCGCACCCGCGGCAACGCCTACGGCCACGTCGTTCTACGCGGTGGCAACGGCAAGCCCAACTACGACAGTGTAAGCGTTGCCCTGGCGGAGAAAGAGCTCGAAAAAGCCAAGCTCTCACCCAACATAATGATCGACTGCTCCCACGCCAACTCCAACAAAGACGCTGCGCTACAGCCATTGGTGCTGGAAAACGTCACCAACCAGATTTTGGAAGGCAACACTTCCATTATCGGCCTGATGGTTGAATCCAACATTGGCTGGGGTAATCAAAAACTTACCCAAGACCTTAGCCAACTGCAGTATGGTGTCTCCATTACCGATGCCTGCATCGACTGGGATACCACGGTGGAGACCTTCAGCCGCATGAACGATAAACTTGCCGCCACACTGGCCAAGCGCATCGTCAAGTAAGTCAACAACCCCGCTACGGCGGGGTTTTTCATGACGTTCTAGCGACTAATCTCACGCCGAAATGGCGGCAGTGCATCCAGCAGTGCTTGTCCGTAGCGGCGGGTAATCACCCGCTTATCCAGCAAGGTGATCGTCCCACGATCGCTCTCTTTGCGAATCAAGCGCCCACAGGCTTGCACCAGCTTAATAGACGCATCGGGCACGCTAATGCGCATAAACGCATTACCGCCCTGGCTTTCTATCCACTCCGCTAACGTAGCACCCACTGGGTCGTCGGGTACCGCAAAGGGTAACCGCGTAATCACCACGTGCGTCAAATAGTCGCCGGGAAGATCGATACCCTCAGCAAAGCTCGCCAAGCCAAAGATAATACTGCCCTCGCCCCTATCCACTGCCGCCCGATGGCGCTCGATAAGCTCACGCTTAGGTAATGCATCCTGAGCGAGCACGCGCTCCTTCACACTCGCGGGCAACGCTTTGTCTACTGCACGCAGCTGGGCGCGGGAAGAGAACAGCACCAGCGCCGCCTCTTGGTCGGCCAACTGCGAGACAAAAGTCACAATCGCCCGCTCATGGGCCTCCCTGTCGCCAGGGTCAGTGGCCTCTTTAGGCACTCGCAGCACGGCATTGGCGTAATCAAAGGGGCTCGGCAGCGCCTGATAGCGGTAGCGATTCGCCAAGCCTGCACGCTCTTGCAGGCGTTCAAAGCGCCCCAGCGCGGTCAACGTTGCCGAGGTGACCACCGCCCCATGGCAACGCCCCCATAAATGCTTGGCCAGGGTATGTGCGGCTGAAACGGGGCTAGCCGAAAACTCAACTTCCGGCTCCCCCGCTACACGGCTTAGGGTAATCCAGCGAGCGCTGGGCGCCTCATTAGCAACATCCTGCTCACTGAATGCCTGCCACAAGGCATGCGCCTCTAACGCCCGCCCATGAAGCAACGCAACGAGCGGCAGCCAGGTTTCTGCCTGCTCACGATCGAGGCCGGTCTGCTTATCGGGATCAAGGCTTTCGCGCAGAATATCGCTGATACTCTCGAGGCAGCGCGACAGTGAAGCAAACATCACCAATAGCTGCTGCGCCTGTTCCCGCAGGGCATCGGGCACTTGGCCCTTCTCAAAACGCGATTGATGGGTGGCCTCTTCGTCAGCCAAACCGTTTGGCCGCTCCGCCAACTGATGCCCCATACTAAACACGTCGCCCAGTGCGGGCTCCAGGTTATGAATCAGCTCTGGCAAGCTAACCAAAAGCCGCGACACCGTTGGCTGAATAGCCAACGCCTGGTGAAGGTCGGTCAAACTGCTTCTCAGCGTTTTCAGCCAACGCAAGCAGCCGTGTACCGCAAAGCGGTGGGCAAAGTGGGAAAGCGCCTTCTCGGGCAGGTGGTGGCCTTCGTCGAAGACAAAGATGCAGTCCGCTGGGTCGGGCAGAATAGCGCCGCCGCCCAAGGCCAAGTCAGCCAGCACAAGGTCGTGGTTGGCGACGATAACGTCAGCATTCTCAAGCTCTCGGCGGGAACGGAAAAACGCGCAGGCACCGAAGTGCCCACAGCGCCTACCCGTGCACTGGCGATGGTCAACCGTCAGCCGCCGCCAGTGGGCATCCTCAATCGCCTCAGGCCAATTATCACGATCCCCTTCCCATTCACCCTGACCGTAAGCTTGCGCCATATCGCTGGCAATCACGGTGAAGTCGCTACTTTGTGTTTGCAGCGACTGCTCAAACAGCGATAGCGTCGGGTTGGGTTCAGTACCTTCGAGCGCCTGATCCAGACGTGCCACGCACACATAGCGGCCACGCCCTTTGGCTAATGCGTAGCGAAACGCAATGCCGCTATGACTGGCCAGCGAGGGTAGATCCTGATTCAGCACCTGCTCCTGAAGAGCAACCGTGGCCGTGGAAATAATCAGCCGCTTGCCCCGCGCTTTCGCGATCGGCAAGGCGGCGATCAGATAGGCCAGTGTTTTACCGGTACCAGTACCCGCTTCAAGCACACAGACATGGGTATCGCTGGTGCGCTTACCCTCGTCGTCGCTCTCTATATTACCCAGCGTCCGGGCGATTTCGGCGATCATCATGCGCTGACCGTAGCGTGGGGTCAGCTCAAGGGTGTCCACCACGCGACGGTAAGCGTCTTGAATCTCACTTTTGAGGGCTGTATCGAGCATGCGGCTTAGAGCATACCTTCCGGCGGATGCACGCAGGGCAGCTTGTCGTTGATATAGCGTTCGATTTCCGGCAGCGAGAAGGCATCCTCTTCACCGACGAAGCTAATCGACACACCCTTAGCGCCAGCTCGACCAGTACGACCGATACGGTGTACGTAGTCTTCCGGATCTTCCGGCAGGGTGTAGTTGATGACGTGACTAACGTCTTCAATATGGATCCCACGGCCTGCAACGTCAGTGGCGACCAATACCTGAATCTCGCCTTCGCGGAAGCTTTCCAGGGTTTTAATACGCTGATTCTGAGGCACATCGCCCGACAGCATCGCCGCACTGACACCGGCTTTTTTGAGCAGATCGTCAAGCTTGCGAACTAAATCGCGACGGTTACCAAAGACCATCACACGCTCAAAGCTCTCTTGCTGAAGCAAATTAACCAGCAAGCGCTGCTTGTCGTCATCAGACACCAGATACACACGCTGATCTATATCCGCCTGATTCTCAACGGTGACTTCGATCTCAACGTGGGCAGGATCAAGCGTCCATTGACTGGCGAGATTCAAGATGTCGTCGGTAAAGGTGGCCGAGAAGAGGAAGGTCTGGCGCTCCTCTTTTTTCGGCGTGTAGCGAATAATCCGCTTCACATCGGGGATAAAGCCCATCGACAACATGCGGTCGGCTTCATCTAACACCAAAACTTCGACTTCATTGAGGTCGATATCGCGCTTCTGATGGAAATCCAACAGACGCCCAGGTGTTGCCACCAGGATATCGATCTTGCTGCCCAGGCTGTCACGCTGTTTTTGGTAGTCCATACCGCCGACCACACTCGCCACATTGAGCTGCGTGAAACGCGCTAACGCTTTAGCATCTTTTTCGATCTGCAGCGCCAGCTCGCGGGTGGGCGCAATAATTAAGGCACGCGGAGCCCCCGGCTTTTGACCATTGGGTGTTGGCTCTTCCAGGAAGTAGGCCATCATAGAGATCAAAAAGGCTGCGGTTTTACCGGTTCCCGTTTGCGCTTTGCCAACAATGTCGCCACCTAATAGCGTCTGGCGCAGGGCCTCCGCTTGAATAGGTGTGCAGTACTCAAACCCCTGGGCATGAATAGCGCGCATTAAGGGCAGCGGCAGATCAAAGTCATGAAAGCGCCACTTACCGGCCACGGCGGGCACCTGAAACTGACGAAGATCCCAGTTCGACTGGCGACGACGCGGTTTACGGCGGCGACGTTTTGGCTTGCGATTCTGGGCCGGGGCTGTGGTCTGTTCCGACTCGCTCATAGGCTGTCTATCTGTCCATTGCTGTGGAAGTTGGCTTCTTGACGTGCGCATTGTACCAGGGCTTGGCGATAAGAGCGCGTCCTGCTGTCGAAGGAGTCCCAAGGCCTGTTAGAATAGCCGTCAAATCGACGTAAGGAGCGCGACATGACGCGTAAGAAAAAAACTCGTTCACTGGCCGATAAGGTGACAATCCGTACCGGCCGGCGGAAAGATTATAAAAAATGGCGCCACGACAATCCCGACCAAGTGGCCCCTTCGCGCCGTTTTGTAGCGAAAAAGCAGCAGCAGCGCAAACTGCAGGCGGTGAGAAAACTCGCTCGCCAGCAGAGCGGGCAGGATATTGCTATACACCCTGACAAATCGAGCAGCGACGCTAGCAAACCTAAGGGGGACGACTCGTAATGCGCTTGGTCTCGTTCAACATTAATGGCATTCGAGCACGACTTCACCAGTTACAGGCGTTGATCGACACTCAGCAGCCGGACGTAATTGGGCTGCAGGAAACCAAGGTACAGGACAGCGAGTTCCCGCTTGCCGACGTGGAAGCCATGGGCTACCACGTTTTTTATCACGGCCAAAAAGGCCATTACGGCGTCGCTTTAATGTGCCGTCAGGCGCCCGAAGAGATTTTTTACGGTTTCCCCGATGATGAGGAAGACGCTCAGCGACGCATGATCGGCGTTCGTCTGATCGCAGAGAACGGAGAAGCCGTGACGGTATGGAACGGCTATTTTCCTCAGGGCGAAAACGTTACTCACCCGACCAAATTCCCCCATAAAGAGCGCTTTTATGGCCAACTAGCGCGATTGCTCAACGAACAGCACCGTCCCGACGAGCGGCTGGCGATCATGGGCGACTTTAATATCTCGCCGGAAGATCAGGACATTGGCATTGGCGACGCTAACCGCAAGCGCTGGCTGCGCGAAGGCAAAACCAGCTTTCAACCCATTGAGCGCGAATGGCTCGAAGGCATTAAAGCCTGGGGACTTACCGACAGCTATCGCCTCTGCTATCCACAAAGCGATGACCGCTTTAGCTGGTTCGACTACCGCTCAAAAGGGTTTAACCAGGAGCCCAAGCGCGGCCTGCGTATCGACTATATTCTAGTCACCAAGGCGCTAGCCGATCAGGTTACTGCCGCTGGCATCGACTATGACCTGCGCGGCATGGAACGCCCCTCTGATCACGCGCCTACCTGGAGCGACTTCGCTCTCACGCTTAAGGCGTAGTTTTCTACGTAGTCTTTTCTAGTTAAAGCTGGCCAGCCACTGCTCCGCCTCCTCGTCACCTAGCGACGAGGCGCGGGCAAAGGCTTGTTTCGCTTGCCCATCCTCACCCCAGGCGTAAGCAAGTTGACCATAGGCTCGCCAGTCGGCAGCAACTTGCGTATGCAGCGCTAAGGCGTGCCAGGCATTCAGGGCCTTCTCAACGTCTTTAGCCTGCCGCCAAGCGTTGGCAAGCAAACGCAGATGGGACTCATCGCGAACGATATCGCCCTCATTCAGCGCCCGCTCTAGGTGTTCTGCCGCTCTAGCGGGGGTTCCGCCGGCGAGATGGAGTTGAATCAACAGCCAGAAATCTTCCTGCTCGGTCAACTTACCTAATTGCCACCCGGCCTCCCACAAACCAGCGGCAACCCCTGACTGCCCAGCCTGCTGGGCAAGCCCGGCGGCTTGGCGCCAATCTGCGGGGTCGCTTTGCGCATTCAAGTCATCTAGCAGCCAGCCCAATGCCTGATCGCCTTGCCCGGCATTGCGATACACAGCAAGCGCCAGAGCCTGCTGTACTTCGTTGGGCTCTGGCGTCTCATTAAGTGCTTGCTCAAGCCAGCCAGCGGCTTCTTCCCAACGCTCCTGTTGCGCCAGCAGGCGGGTTAGCTGCCAGGTAGTATCACTATCTTGCTGATTGGCTAACCACTCACTGAGTAGCTCAATGGCCTGATCACGCTGGCCAGCAGCACGGCGCAGTGAGGCCTCCTCACGTAGCCAACGGGCTGCTTGGACACTATCCACACCGTTTAAGCCACGGGCAATCGCCAGCCGATCCGCTGCCGCAGCGTGCTGATCCTGACGCGCCAAGGCACCTGCCGCTAACTGTTGATAGAGCGCACTGGCCCACTGATCCGATTGGTTGCCGGATGCCAACCGCTCAGCCTGGGCCGTTGCCCGCTCAACGACCTGAGGCAACGCGCCCTCTTTTAACTGGCTTTGCAGCGCATTGAGGTCAGCAATCACATCACCTTGTAGCGCAGGGCTGGCCTGTGACGAAAGAGGCCAAACGCTGAGTAATAGAATGCATAAAAGACGCTTCATACGGCTACCTCAACTCAAACTCGATCCGCTGGGTGGCATTGCGTAACCGATCGCTGGGTTCAAATTGCCACTTGGCAATCGCCTCCCGCGCGGCATCATCAAACACCCGACGCGGCTGCGCGCTGGTAACCCGTATAGAAGAGCTGTCGACACTGCCATCACGCCGAATCGTAAAGGCCACCTCTACAAAGCCTTCCATACCTCGGCGCTGGGCACGGGGCGGGTACTTTGGACCAACTTGGTTCGTCGGTGTCACTTGGCCCACATTCACCGGCTCATTAGAGGGCGCTGGCTGAGCTTCCGGGGCAGCTTCGCGCACGGCGGGTGCAGAATCCACTGACGCAGGGGCTGCTCTAGGAGCTGCCTCGACAGGTTGCTGTTGCGGGGTCGGCTCTGGTCTCGGCTCAGGAGTAGGTTCGGGCCGGGGTTCCGGTTTAACTTCCGTTAGCTCCGGGAGTTCGCTGTCCATTTCAACCGGCTCGACGGGCTCATCTGGCAGTTCCACTTCCGGCAGACTAATAGTGCTTTCCGCTACCGGAGGCGGCTCGGGTGCAGGCATGGGCGGCGGCGTTTGCTGGGGTGCCGCTTCAACAGGCTGAGGCGTGGGCGCCTCCTGCTCAGGGGCCACCTCCGGCGCTTCAATCATGGTCATCGCCATGCTCATGGTCAGCTCTTCGGGCTCCCGCTCAGGGGGAGCCACTAACTGGGCAAGTAGCCAGAACAAGCCCACCGCCAGCACGACGCCTCCCAATAATGACAGCAGGTGGCGCATCATGACCCACTCCGACTCGCCGCCACCGCCACTTGGTCAACGCCCGCCTCACGTAGGCGATCCATCACCTCGATCAGCAAGCCCGTGGTGGATTCGCGATCCGCCTGAATAACCACCGAGCCATCATCACTTAGCATATCGGCTACCTGCTGGCCGACCCGATGGGCATCCACGGGACTGCCATCTACCCACACTGCACCCTCGGGGGAAATCGCCACGAGCACCTGGGCATCCGGGCGCGGGGTGGCGGCGCTAGATTCCGGCCGCTCAATCTCGACACCGCTCTCTTTGACAAAGCTGGTAGTCACAATAAAGAAAATCAGCATGATAAATACCACGTCAAGCATCGGGGTAAGATTCACCTCGTTGCTCTCAGCAGTCGCATCTATGGAACGACGTCTACGCATCACTCTCCTCCAGTGCCCGCGCCAGGCGATCATGCAGCCGCTGGTCTTCGCGACGGATGACGTGCTCTAAACGGCTAATAAATAACAGCCCTACTACGGCAATGGCCATGCCGGTCAAGGTCGGCAGCGTCGCCCGGGCAACCCCATCTGCCATAGCGCGGGCTTGATGGGTCTCGCTCAGCGAAAGGCTATCGAACACGCTAATCATGCCCGTCACGGTGCCTAACAGGCCTAGTAACGGACATAGCGCGACTAACAGTTTTAACCATGGCAAGGGTTTGCGCAGCCTGGCGACCAGCGCCTCGGCCCACACCTGACGCAGTGTCCGGGCACTCCAACTGGAGTGGTCACTACGTGCCGCCCAGCGGCGTAACAGTTGACGGCGTGCTATACGCCAAGTAATCCGGTAGTACCACCAGCGCTCCATAGCCATGGCAAACACCAGTACGGCCACGACGGCCAAAACCACCAGTACCGCGCCACCCGCCTCTACTAAGCGCTCAACGGGTTCGAGCCAGAGAGGAAGAGTGGACATGTTAATTCACCACGGGCGTGTGAGATTCCAGATGATCTGCCAGTGTCGCGCTCGCCTGCCCTTCAATCACGTGGGTCAAGTAACGGCTGCGGCCTGCCAAAGCGGTCTGTACAAACAACAGCGGTACGGCGGTAATTAGACCTAGTACGGTGGTCACTAGTGCCTGACTGATGCCGCCCGCCATAAGTTGCGGGTCGCCGGTGCCAAACACGGTAATCGCCTGGAAAGTCACGATCATGCCGGTTACCGTGCCCAGCAGGCCGAGCAACGGTGCTATCGCGGCAAGCAGCTTCACCATCGGCTGGCTGCGTTCCAACCTGGGCAACTCGGCCAACACCGCTTCATCCAACCGCGCTTCCAGCGCCTCCGGAGTTTGATGTTTATCCATGCCTTCAAAGCGCAGTAGCACCCGCCCCAACGGGTTATTGTCCCGCAACTGATCGAGGGATTGCCGCTGACGCTTTACGCGCAGGCTAACCAGCACTAGATAGAGATACTGCCCCAGACCGATGATCATACCCAGAATACCCAGCGCCACGACAACGTAGCCGACATAGCCGCCCTGCTGGAAACGCTCCCATAGACTGGGTTGCTGGGCCAAGGCCTCCAGCACGCTGCCCTGGGTAGGATCAATGGCAAAGACGCTGCTCTCGCCTTGGTAGTAATCCGCCAGTACCCCGCCAATGGCATCGGGGGTACGCGGCAGAACCACTAAGTTGCCGTCATTTTCACCGCGCTCTAAAAGCTCGTTCTCGGTAAAGGCCGCAAAATCGCCCAACCGCACCAACTCGCGGGCGGCCACCTCGCCGTTAGCATCGGCTACTGGCATTGAAAGCCGTTCGGCACGGCCGGTGCGCGCGGTTAGCGTTGCCAAGCGATCCACCACGTTTTCCAGCTGATGGCGCTCAAGCACTTCCACTTCATCCAACCGCGGCGGCAGCGAGCCCTCCTCAAGGGTTAGCAGACTCTGTTCGCCAAGCGTGTTGCGAATCTCTGAGCTATGTCGGGCAAGATTGGCCAGCAGACCCGAGAGCGCTTCGCCCTGCTCTGCCTGGCGCTCGCTCAGCTCGCTGGCTTGATCTGTTTGCTCTGCCTGCTGCGCCTGTAGTGCTTCATGCTGCTGCTGGACATCTTCGTGCTCTGCGCGCGCCTGCTCCAGCGCGGACTCTAGCGCCTGCTGGTCATCCAGAAAGCTCATTAGCCGCTGCTGGTCTCGCGCTTCAGCAGCCTCACGGGCTTCACGCAGAGAAGTAGCGCTTTCGGTTTGCGCCATTGATATACCACTTACCGCTACCAGTCCCAATACAACACAGACATAGCCAAGTTGACGGAGTGTTAGTCGACTCATGGTTGCTCTCCCTGCAGGTCATTGGCACTGATCGAGAGCGGCAAGGTTAATAGATCAGGGGCGCGCTGATCTTCCGCCATACGCAGCCCACTGCGCACTTCACGCAGGTACTCGTCATCCAGCGGCTGCCATGCGCCGTTCTCAGCACTCCAACCCCCCCCCTCACGGCCATCGGGGGTTAGGTAATAAAAGCCGATACGCCCGATGCGCAAGAAATCCACTTCGCGTTCGCGACCATCCTGACTTAAACGCCCCCGCCAGCTGTCCATCTCCTGACCATAATCGAGCTCAACGCGCCAGGCCTCTAACAGTCCATTAATACGCTCGATAGTGTTTTGACCTTGCTCGTCTGGCTGACGCTCAACCCGCGCCAACCGCTCTTCACGTAGAAACGGCAGGTCACGCTCAATCCAGCCGCTCAGTTGCTCGGCCATATTCTGTTCGATCACGGGCAGCGCTGCGCGGGTCTCTTCCAGCGTATCCAGCGCCGTCGCCAAACGCTGCTGACGCTCGGCCTCTTCCGCCAAGCGCCCGGACAGAGAGGCGTTATCAGCCTTCAACTGGCGGGTTTCGCGCTCCAAACGGCGCAACTCCTCCAACTGCTCCCGGGTCTGTTCATCGGCAGCATCAATCTGCTCCTGAAGCGCTGCCTGGGTTTGCTGGGCTTCGACACTTTCGGCCGCTTGAGCCACTGCTTGTTCACTTGCCATCAGCGTGCCACTGGCCAGCACTCCCGCTAGCCACCATCCACGCAAGGCAAAGAAAGGCCTGTTCAGCACGTCGACTCTCCGTCACTGAGTAGCGGGCGGCGAGCACCGCGCCACTAAAAACTAATTGGGTATTAGAACGATTTGCGTTTATCTTTTCTGGGACATAGCCTACCACTAATAGAATAAATGACAATATTTATCATTAACGATCATTTGATTTCGCTTACCTAACACGCATAAAAAAAGGCGCCCATCTGAACTGCACCCCAAAAGTTGGACGCTCATCCAACGATTGGGGTGTTTTTCATGACGAAACATAATGAAGCGTTCAAGTTACTAGTAGTGCAACGCTACGCAGAAGGACAGCAGGGTTACAAGAGTCTGGCCAGACAGTACGGTCTTGGCCCTACAACCGTCAGGCGTTGGGTTAAACACTTTGAACAGCATGGTCTAAGTGGCTTGCAGAAAAAGTTCACCCACTACAGCGCTGAGTTCAAATTAGCGGTGTTGCAACAGATGAGGCAAGAGGAGCTATCAGCCTTACAAGCGACGACTCTGTTCGATATTCGAGGTGGTACGAGCGTCGTACGACAGTGGGAAAGCCAGTATCATGAAGGAGGCTTCCAAGCGTTGGAGCCTAAAGCCCGAGGACGTCCGACGAAGATGCCTACAACAGAGCCCCCAAAGCCCCCACTTCCACTGACGGATAAGAGCTCGCTGGAGCAGCTGCTCCAAGAGAATGAGTACTTGCGTGCTGAGGTGGCCTACCTAAAAAAGTTGAGGGCCTTGCGTCAGGCAAAAGAACAAGCCGCGCAGAAAAAGCGCAGATAGTCCTTGAGCTGAAGCAAGGCCACCCTTTGGCGGTGCTGCTAAAAGTAGCAGAATTGTCGCGTAGTACGTTCTATTATCAGGCAAGGGCTCAGCAGTTGGAAGATCGGCATGCTGGTCTGAAGCGACGCATTCACGTCCTCTACGAGCATCACAAAGGCCGCTACGGTTATCGCCGAATCACAGCAGCGTTGCGTCAGTCGGGCGAGCAGGTCAACCATAAGACAGTCCAGCGCCTAATGCAGCATCTAGGCTTGAAGTCGCTGGTACGCCCGAAGAAATACCGCTCCTATCGTGGACAACAGGCCAGTGTTCCCAATCTTCTTGCCCGCCAGTTTCATGCTGAACGACCCAACCAAAAGTGGGTAACCGACGTCACGGAGTTTAATATCCGAGGCGAAAAGCTGTACTTGTCGCCTGTGATGGATCTCTACAACGGGGAAATCGTGTCCTACTCAATGCAGAAACAGCCGCAGTACTCGCTGGTAGGGGGGATGCTCAAGAAAGCCTTGGCTAAGTTGGCCGACCAAGACGCGCCTTTACTGCATTCTGATCAAGGCTGGCAATATCAGATGTCAGCTTACCGGCGTAAGCTCAGCGAGCATGGCGTGATTCAGAGCATGTCACGTAAAGGCAATTGCCTGGATAATGCCGCAATGGAGAGCTTCTTTGGTACGCTGAAGTCAGAATATTTTTACCTGAACCGCTTTGACACCATTGAGCAATTACAGGCGGGCATTCGGCACTATATCCATTACTACAATCACGAGCGGATTAAGACCAAATTAAAAGGCCTGAGTCCGGTGCAGTACCGAAATCAGGCCTTGGCTGCTTAGTTTTTCACTGTCCAAGTTTATGGGGTCAGTTCACATCAGCGCCCGTTATCACAATATCTAAGCTTAATAGTTAACCACTACGTACTCTTTTGTCAGCGGCGCCAGCGGGAGTTGCCAAGCCTCTTCACGGGTTACCCATCTTGCTTCGGCTATTTCAGCCGCCGCCTCCACAGGCTCGTCGATAACCAGGCTAAACAGGTGCGCTTCAAGCATAATGTCCGGTTCATTGGCAGCGGGAGCGCTGTGCACGCCTAGCGGAATCAGTTGATCTTCATTAACCTGCAAGCCCAACTCCTCTTTCAGCTCACGGCACAGCGCCTCTGGGGCGGTTTCACCCGCATCGATCTTGCCGCCGGGCTGCATAAAGAAGGACGTATTGTGCTTACGCACTAATAGCAAACGACCATCGGGATCGCTCACCATTGCTGCAGCAATTTTTAATACGTTAGCGGGACTGTCTGGCATACCTCCTCCTCTATGCACATTTATTTATACCATCAACTCATCTCCTCCCACTCATACGGCTATTAAAACGCCCAGTCGTCGTCTTCGGTGGCGACGGCTTTGCCGATGACGTAAGAAGAACCGGAGCCGGAGAAGAAGTCGTGATTCTCGTCGGCGTTAGGTGACAGAGCCGCCATGATGGTCGGGTCCACATCGGTGACGCTGCTGGGGAATAGGGGCTCAAAGCCAAGATTCATCAGCGCTTTATTGGCGTTGTAGTGAAGGAATTTTTTCACATCTTCGCTAAGGCCTACCTCGTCATAAAGAGACTCGGTGTAGCGCACTTCGTTGTCGTAGAGCTCCAGCAGCAGCTCATAGGCGTAATCTTTGACTTCCTGCTGACGCGCTGGCGTCGCTTCCGCCATTGCCTGCTGGAATTTATAGCCGATGTAGTAGCCGTGTACCGCTTCGTCGCGAATGATTAGACGAATAAGGTCGGCGGTGTTGGTCAACTTGGCATGGCTTGACCAGTACATCGGCAGGTAGAAGCCGGAGTAGAACAGAAATGACTCAAGGAACACGCTGGCAACTTTGCGCATCAGCGGATCATCCGAGCGGTAGCGCTCCAGAATCAGCTGAGATTTTGCCTGCAGAGTAGGGTTCTCTTCGCTCCAGCGGAACGCGTCATCCACATCACGGGTGGTACAGAGCGTCGAGAAGATCGAGCTATAGGAGCGCGCATGCACTGATTCCATAAAGGCGATGTTGGTGTAAACCGCCTCTTCATGGGGAGTGCGAGCGTCTTCCATTAATACCGGCGCACCCACGCTGCTTTGGATGGTGTCCAGCAGTGTAAGGCCCGTGAAAACGCGGATCGTCAGCTGCTTTTCTTTCTCGGTCAGCGTATTCCACGACTGAATATCGTTCGACAGCGGCACCTTCTCGGGAAGCCAAAAATTACTGGTCAAGCGGTTCCACACTTCCAGGTCTTTATCATCCTGAAGCCGGTTCCAGTTAATCGCATCAATGCGCGATAAACGTTGCATGGTATTCATATCACTCTCTCAAAGCCCGGCTATGAGAGCCGGGCTAGCAAAGCTCGTTTAAAAACGAATGCTCAATAACGGACACAAGGCGTAGCGGCAGAAATCAGTACCATTACAGCGTGCAGGAAACGCAGCCTTCTACCTCAGTACCTTCTAACGCGCTCTGGCGCAGGCGAATGTAGTAAAGCGTTTTGATGCCTTTGCGCCAGGCGTAAATCTGCGCCTTATTGATATCGCGCGTGCTTGCGGTGTCCGGGAAGAACAGCGTTAGCGATAAGCCCTGGTCGACGTGCTGCGAGGCTTCCGCGTAGGTATCGATGATCTTTTCCGGGCCGATTTCGTAGGCGTCCTGGAAGTAGTCAAAATTAGCTTCATCCAGGAAAGGTGCCGGGTAGTAAACACGCCCCAATTTGCCCTCTTTACGAATCTCGATTCTCGCAGCCACCGGGTGAATACTGGAGGTGGAGTTATTGATGTAGGAGATCGACCCCGTGGGCGGTACTGCCTGCAGGTTACGGTTATACAAACCGTGGGCCATGACCGAGGCTTTCAGCTCCTGCCAATCGTCCTGGGTCGGCAGCGCGATACCGCTGCGCTCAAACAGCCCACGTACTTTATCAGTCCGCGGCAACCACGCCTGGTCGGTGTACTTATCGAAGAAAGTACCCGAGGCGTAGGTAGAGTCTGCAAAGCCCGCAAACGACTCTTTGTGCTCAATCGCCAAACGGTTCGACGCACGAATCGCATGGAAGGCAACGCAGTAGAAGTAGAGATTGGTAAAATCCAAACCTTCGTCAGAGCCGTAGTAGATGTGCTCCCGTGCCAGATAGCCGTGTAGATTCATCTGGCCCAAGCCAATCGCCCGCGACTTGGCATTACCTTCGGCAATAGAGGGCACGCTGCGCAGGTTACTCATCTCTGATACGGCGGTGAGGCCACGAATGGCGATTTCCACACTGGTACCGATATCGCCTGCGTCCATCACCTTGGCAATGTTCATGGAGCCCAGGTTACAGGAGATGTCCTGACCGATTTGGCGATAACCCAGGTCATCGTCATACTCGGTAGGCGTATTGACCTGAAGAATTTCCGAGCAAAGGTTGCTCATGTTGATACGGCCAGCAATCGGGTTGGCGCGATTAACCGTGTCTTCGAACATGATGTACGGGTAGCCCGACTCGAACTGCAGCTCGGCTAGAGTTTGGAAGAAGGCCCGTGCATTGATCTTATGCTTACGAATGCGCGCATCCGCAACCATCTCTTGGTACTTCTCGGTAACGCTGATGTCGCCAAAGGGCACGCCGTAAACACGCTCTACATCGTAGGGCGAGAACAGGTACATGTCGTCGTTGCGCTTGGCAAGTTCAAAGGTAATATCCGGAATCGTCACGCCCAGGGAGAGCGTTTTGATACGAATTTTCTCGTCGGCATTTTCCCGCTTGGTATCCAAAAAGCGCAGGATATCCGGGTGGTGAGCGTTAAGATACACCGCCCCTGCCCCCTGACGAGCCCCCAGCTGGTTAGCATAGGAGAAGGCGTCTTCCAGCAGTTTCATAATCGGGATGATGCCCGATGACTGGTTTTCAATACGCTTGATGGGCGCACCCGACTCACGAATATTACTGAGCAGAAACGCCACGCCGCCGCCGCGTTTGGAGAGCTGGAGGGCCGAGTTAATCGAACGGCCAATCGACTCCATATTGTCTTCGATACGCAGTAGGAAGCATGACACCAGCTCGCCGCGCTGCTGCTTGCCACAGTTCAAAAAGGTGGGGGTCGCCGGCTGAAAGCGGCCGCTAATGATTTCATCCACCAGCGACTTCGCCAGCGTTTCGTCGCCCCGCGCCAGGGTTAGCGCGACCATGCAGACGCGGTCTTCGTAACGCTCTAGATAGCGCTTGCCGTCGAACGTCTTCAGCGTGTAGCTGGTGTAGTACTTAAAGGCGCCCAAAAAGCTAGGGAAGCGAAACTTATATGCATAGGCCTGCTCGAACAGCGCCTTGATAAAGGCGAAGCTGTACTGGGCCAGCATCTCGGCTTCGTAATACTGCTCTTCGACCAGGTAATCGAGTTTCTCCTCTAACGAGTGGAAAAACACCGTGTTCTGGTTAACGTGCTGCAAAAAGTACTGGCGTGCCGCTTCGCGATCTTTATCCAACTGCAGCTCGCCATTGGCACCGTACAGGTTGAGCATGGCGTTAAGAGCGTGATAGTCCAGCGTGCGAGCTTCTGTCTTCGCCGCTGGCCGCTTGGCCTCACCGTTTTTAGTGGATACGTCGTTCGAGACTGAGTCTTTCGGCGCTGAGTCTTTCAGGGCTAGGTTTGTCGTTTCCAAAACTCTTCTACTCCTTGACGGACATTGGCCACGTCATCGTCGGTGCCAAATAATTCGAATCGATACAGCAGCGGCACTTGGCATTTTTTCGCAATAATGCGGCCAGCAAGGCCATACGCTTCGCCAAAATTTGTATTTCCCGCTGCAATCACCCCCCGCAGGAGGCTTCGATTATGTGTGTCGTTAAGAAAATGGATCACCTGCTTGGGCACCGCACCCTGCTCGCTTCCCCCACCATAAGTGGGGGTAATTAAAATATACGGCTGGGTGACTCGTGGAACAGGCTCATCTCGATTCAACGGCAGTCGCTTTGCGGCAAAACCAAGTTTTTCTACAAATCGATGGGTATTGCCTGATTTTGTAGAGAAGTAAACCAAACTGCCGGCGATAGGTGAAGGTGAGCAACTTGCCAGCATTGGGATGACTTAAGCCAGCGCTTGAATGCGGTCTGGGCGGAAACCCGACCAGTGATCCTCGCCGACGACTACGACAGGAAGCTGGCGATAGCCGAGAGCTTCGACTTCTTCTTGGGCACCGGATTCGGCGGTAATATCGATAACAGTGTAATCAAGCCCCTGCTTGTCGAGCGCGCGGTAAGTCGCGGTGCATTGAACACAAGCGGGCTTGCTATAAATTTGGATTTCCATGGCTATTTTCCTTTTCATAGCGGCATTTTTCGGGTAGGGCACATCTAGTGCCTGCCCTCTCTAAAAGATACGACGCATACTATATATAGACCAATGAAAAATCAATTCAAGCATATGTGGTATTTTTCATCCACAGGATATTGACAGCTAATGCCCAACCCTGCCCCTAAAACACTGTCCCAGGCAATAAAAAACCGCCCACTAAAAAGTGGACGGTTTTTAACAGCGCCGTGAACCGGCGCAGTTAGCGGCTCATAGCAATATTAGCTAATCGCAGCTTGATAACGACGCTCAACGTCTTCCCAGTTAACTACGTTAAAGAACGCAGCAATGTAGTCAGGACGCTTGTTTTGATACTTCAGGTAGTAGGCATGCTCCCAAACATCCAGACCGAGCAGCGGCGTGTTGCCGTGCATCAACGGGCTGTCTTGGTTCAGGGTATTCTCTACCACCAATTTCTTTTCAGGAGTAATGGAGAGCCAAGCCCAACCACTGCCGAAACGGCCAAGGGCGGCTTTTTTGAATTCTTCTTTAAAGGCTTCCAGGCCACCCAGCTCAGCGTCAATCGCTTTTGCGACATCACCCTGGGGATTACCACCACCGTTAGGCGACATCATTTGCCAAAACATAGAGTGGTTGGCATGACCGCCACCGTTATTGATAACGGCTTGACGCTTGGCTTCTGGAACGCGATCCAGATTAGCGACCAGCTCTTCGACAGGTACATCTTCAAGACCTGTGCCTTCCAGCGTGGCGTTCAGGTTGTTGATGTAGGTTTGATGGTGACGAGAATGGTGAATTTCCATCGTCATCGCATCGATGTTTGGTTCGAGAGCGTCATATGCGTACGGCAATTCGGGTAGTGTATGTGCCATATCATCATCTCCTTGAGTGGCTTTCGTTGCTTTCATTTATCTATGTGCGGTCAGCCCGCAGCTTTTTCAACCACCGGGGTGGTTTTTCTTACCTTTTGCCCCAGTACTTTAGTCAACTATTGCCAGTTTACCTAATACACCCGCCAAAAAAAAAGCCGACTTCTGGCGAAGTCGGCCCACCGCTATTGAATCACGGTATTGCTTACAGCTTGCTCTCAAGTTCCGGCAGGATCTCAAATAGATCCCCCACCAGGCCGTAATCCGCCACCTGGAAAATCGGTGCTTCGTCGTCTTTATTGATCGCGACGATCACCTTGGAGTCTTTCATGCCCGCCAGGTGCTGAATGGCACCGGAAATACCCACGGCGATATACAGATCTGGGGCAACGATCTTGCCGGTCTGGCCAACCTGCATATCGTTGGGCACAAAGCCTGCGTCTACCGCGGCCCGGGAAGCACCAATGGCAGCCCCCAGCTTGTCGGCAATGCCGTCGAGCAGCTTGAAGTTTTCGCCGTTGCCCATACCGCGGCCACCGGAGATCACCACCTTGGCTCCGCCCAATTCGGGACGATCTGACTGCGCCAGCTCCTCTTTGACAAAGCTGGACTGGCTGTTGTCCACCACTACGTCGACGGCTTCCACCGTCGCGCTGCCGCTGGTGCCGACCGCATCAAAGCCGGTGGAACGCACGGTGATGACCTTGAGCACATCGTCGCTTTTCACCGTCGCAATGGCGTTACCGGCGTAGATAGGACGCTTGAAGGTATCGGCACTGTCCACGGCGATAACGTCCGACAGCTGGCTAACATCTTTTAGCGCCGCTAAACGCGGCAGTACGTTTTTGCCGGTGGTGGAGGCGCTGGCCAGTACGTGGGTGTAGCCATCGGCCAGTTCGACCAGCAGCGCGCCCATTGGCTCGGCCAGCTGGTGGGCGTAAACGGCGTTATCCGCGACGCGTACTTTGCTTACGCCGTCGAGTTTGGCGGCAGCTTCCGCGGCGGCCTGAACCCCTTCACCGGCCACCAGCACGTCAATATCGCCACCGATGGCTTGGGCGGCCGCTACGACGTGGGCAGTGGCGCCGGCCAGTTGGCCTTCGTGTAGATCCGCAAGTACCAGAATGCTCATGGCATCAACTCCTTTCAAAGCTCTTTTCTTAAAGTACGGTTTTCAAAGCACTTATCTTAAAGAGCTTATCTCAAAGAACTTTGGCTTCGTTTTTCAGTTTGTCGATCAGCTCGTCTACCGAGGCGACTTTGACGCCGCCTTTGCGCTCGGCGGGCGACTCTACTTTGAGCAGACTGACCTTGGAGGCGACCTCGATGCCGTAGTCGGCGGGGGTTTTCACATCCAGCGGCTTCTTCTTGGCCTTCATGATGTCGGGCAGCTTGGCGTAGCGAGGCTCGTTGAGGCGCAGGTCGGTGGTGACGATCGCCGGTAGCGTCAGTGCGATGGTTTGCAGGCCGCCGTCGATTTCACGCGTCACGTTCACCTTGTCACCGTCCACTGCAACTTCCGAGGCAAAAGTGCCTTGGGGCAGACCGGTCAGCGCGGCGAGCATTTGGCCGGTCTGGTTGTTGTCGGTGTCGATGGCCTGCTTGCCCAGCACCACCAACCCCGGCTGCTCCTCTTCGACCACTTTGGCCAGCAGCTTGGCCACGGCCAGGGATTCGGCGCGCTCGTCGGTTTCGATATGAATGGCGCGGTCGGCGCCCAGCGCCAGCGCCGTACGCAGCTGCTCTTGGGCGGCTTTGGGCCCTACCGTGACGGCGACGACTTCTGTCGCCACGCCCTTCTCTTTCAGGCGTACCGCCTCTTCCACGGCAATTTCGCAGAAAGGGTTCATGGCCATTTTGACGTTGGTAAGATCGACGTCCGAATGATCCGCCTTAACGCGGATTTTGACGTTGTAGTCGATGACGCGTTTCACCGCGACGAGTACTTTCATAGGTTCCTCGCTTGGCTTGTCGTAAAGCCGTTACCCTGAGACGGCACCCGCCCAGCGGATACCCCTTTTTAAGATGTGTGGTGTATTGAAGACTTACCGGCAATCGCTCAACAGCGATTCGCCTGCCCCAATACAGGCGCTGCCAACAAAAAATGGCGGCGCTTTTAAATTCAATGCATAAAATTCAATCGAGCGTTTGATAGGTGCGCAATTGAAAAACCCTCCCAATTTGCCATAGCCTGCCACAAAGCGACAATACCTAATGCTTAATCATCCACTACGGCCTTAGTCGTAGCACTGAACGAGGGTTAACAAAGCATACCGTCAATAAATGCTCCTTTCACCATCGTAGGCGTGACCTGACACAGGTATTATGCCTATCATGAGGCATAACCAGAAGCAAACGACCGTTTTAAATTAAGGCCGACTTTTTATAAGCTAGTTCCCTGGAGTTAACCTTAGATTAGCTTTGTAAACGCTGGCACTTAAAGAGAATAAGGAGAAACCGGGTGGAAACTGTAGAACGCGATGTAATGGACTTTGATGTCGTCATTGTCGGTGCGGGCCCATCTGGGCTTTCCGCCGCATGCCGACTAATGCAGCAAGCCAACGAGGCTGAGCAAGAGCTCACGGTTTGCGTCGTTGAGAAAGGCTCAGAAGTTGGCGCACATATTTTATCGGGCGCGGTCTTTGAACCTCGCGCACTGGCGGAACTGTTTCCAGATTGGGAAGAGCGCGGCGCACCGCTCAATACCCCGGCGATTCGCGATGACGTTTTCTTGCTCAAAGACGCCGAAAAAGCGCAGAAAGTGCCCAACGCCTTGGTACCTAAAAGCATGCATAACACCGGCGGCGAGCTTACCCGCTATGTAATCAGTGCAGGCAATCTGTGCCGCTGGCTGGCGGAACAGGCAGAGGGCCTCGGCGTAGAAATCTTCCCAGGCTTTGCCGCCCAAGAGGTCATTATTGAAGAAGGCGCCGTGCGCGGCATTCTGATTGGCGACATGGGTGTTGCCGCAGATGGCACCCCTAAAGATGGCCATATGCCGGGCATGGAACTACGCGCCAAATACACGCTGTTTGCCGAAGGCTCGCGGGGGCATTTGGGCAAGCGCTTAATCAAAGACTTCTCACTGGATGCAGGTCGCGACCCGCAACACTACGGTATCGGCCTTAAAGAGCTGTGGGATGTGCCTGCCGACAAGCATGAGCCTGGGCTTGTGTTGCATGGTTCTGGCTGGCCATTAGATAAAAACGCTCACGGCGGCTGGTTTCTTTACCATGCGGAAAACCAGCAGGTGGTGGTGGGTTTGATTATGGATCTGGGCTACCAGAACCCGTGGCTCTCGCCCTTCGACGAATTTCAGCGTATGAAGCATCATCCGGTACTTAGTCAGTATCTGGAGGGGGGCAAGCGCGTGGCTTATGGCGCCCGGGCGATTACCAAGGGGGGCTTTAACAGCCTACCCAAAATGACCTTCCCCGGCGGGCTATTGATTGGCTGCGATGCGGGCACTCTCAACTTTTCCAAGATCAAAGGCCTGCACACCGCCATGAAGTCTGGTTTGGTTGCCGCGGAGAGCGTATTTGAGGCGATCAAAGGTGGTGATGAAGGCGCCCAGGAGCTAACGAGCTTTACCCAGAAATGGGAAGCCAGCTGGGCCTACCAAGAGCTTAAAGAGAGCGCCAGCTTCGGCCCCGCGATCCATAAATATGGCACCGTGGGCGGTGGAGCATATAATTTTGCTCACCAGTTGCTGGGCAACAAGCTGCCTAACGTCCACGACACCACCACAGACTATGGCGCCCTCAAGCCTGCAGCCGAGTTTGAAAAGATTAACTATCCCAAGCCGGACGGCAAACTCTCCTTCGACAAGCCTACCTCTGTGTTTCTGTCGAACACCAACCATGAAGAGGATCAGCCGTGTCATTTGCGCCTGGACGATCCTGAGCTACCGATCCGCGAAAACCTGCCCAAATACGCAGAACCGGCGCAGCGCTACTGCCCGGCCGGTGTTTACGAAGTGGTAGAGGATAGCGCGGGCCAGCCACGCTTTCAGATCAATTTCCAAAACTGCGTGCACTGCAAAACTTGCGACATCAAAGACCCAGCGCAAAATATTACCTGGGTAGCACCAGAAGGCGGTGGCGGACCCAACTACCCTAATATGTAAAGTAGTCGGCTAAAACCTGTGCACTGCTTGCCCTACATTGGCTGTAAAAGGGTAAGCGGTGTCTGTCTGGGCTATTTCTCCCTTTGACAGCTCTCCTCTGCTGATAACGGTCTATTACTATAAAAGCCGTGAAAAGGGAGACTGGAGTGGCTGCCTATGAAATGGGACTGCTCATGAGAAGCGACCCCTTTCGCGAACACCTGCATCCCTAGACGCTTACCCAACTCAATGACCGATGACGATAACTGCTGGTCGCGACGAGTGCCTGATAAGCGCTTAACTAAAGAAGAACTTACTTTTAACGTATCGACAGGCAAAGCGTTTAAGTCAGATAAAGAAGAATACCCTGTACCAAAATCGTCAATGACTATCTTAACCCCGAGTTTTTTAATCTCGGCAAAGATACTCGCCGTACGCTGAACATCCTGCAGCAGCATGCTCTCTGTCATTTCCAACTCAAGTAGCCAGGGATCCATTCCAGTAGTGGCTAATGCCTCCTTGATACTCTCCACAAAGCTGTTGTCGTAAAATTGGCGTGCAGAAATCTTGACCGCCATCGTTAATGCGGGAAACCCTTCTTGTTGCCACAGCATGTTTTGCCTACAGGCATTTTCGAGCACCCATTGAGCGATAGGCATGGCCAAACCGCTCTCTTCAGCCAGGGGCATGAATTGGGCGGGTTCCAGCAATCCAAGCGTTGGATGCTGCCAACGAAGCAATGCCTCCATGCCAAGCGTGCTACCTACTTCGACGTCATGCTTTGACTGGAAGAACAACCTAAACTCATGACTCACAAGCGCACGATGCAGGCCAGACTCCAAGGTTAAACGCACATCCATTTCCGCACTTAATTCATCGGTATAGAACTGGACAGTGTTTTTGCCCAGCAGCTTCGCCTGATACATCGCCATATCAGCGCTTTTCATTAATGTTTGCTCGTCAAGCCCGTCAAACGGATACAGCGAGACACCAATACTTACCGAGACATGGCACTCCTGGCCCGCTAGCATAAAGGGCTCTCTGATGGCTGAAAGAATTTTTTGGGCGATGGGCTCAATCTGGTCTCGTCGACTAACCTTACTCAAAAGGATGACAAATTCATCGCCCCCTAACCGAGCGACGACATCACTTTCACGCACCGAAGTGGTCAGTCGACTTGCTGCTTCTTGCAGGAGATGGTCTCCGGCATCGTGACCCAAGGTGTCATTGATTAACTTAAAGCGGTCAAGATCCAAGAAAAGCAGCGCGAAGGATTCACTATGGCGACCGCCAAGCTTCACGGCCTGAGTAATCAAGTGGCTCAAAAAGGCTCGATTAGGCAAATCGGTTAGCGTGTCATGGAAAGCTAAGTGTTCGACCTGCTGAGCATGTGATACACGCTCTTCCATTACCCGCCGCCGCGCCCACTGAAGTTGCCAGCTCAAACGACCGAGTATAGCCAGAATGATGAGTAGCAGGCCGCTAGTCCAACCGGCCCGCTGCCAATAGTTTCGCGCAAGCTGGTGAGCTGCGGCCAACTGCTCCTGGGCAGAGAGCCCTACCACGATCGAGAGTGGAAAATCATACAGCTCGCGCACCAGTGTGTAACGCTCAACCCCTTGCCAGTGGGTCATAAAGGGCGCACTAACAGCATCCAGTGTGCTACTTTTCCAGGCTCCTATATCCATTAACTCGCCTGAATGGATCACATCTCCAGAACGCCTGACCCGTACGATGCCATCCGCACCGACGAGTGCCAGCATGCCCTGCTGGCCCAAAGACCGAACTTCATAACTGCTCACAAAGTAATTGGCATCAATAGCGATGATGACCCAGCCTGAGCCTCCCCCTTGCGCAGATTCTTGCTCAGGCCTTAATGGCCGAGTAAAGGTAATCTGGTTAGCATCCTTTTCTCCCACGGCTAAGTAATCATCGTCCAGCATTGCTTGCGCAGGAGGCGTTAGGCGCTGCCCAAGCAGCCCAGGATCAGTGGTCTCAACAACCATGCCCTGCGAATCAACAATACTGATGGTAAAAAGCAGTGCGGGAGGCAGCAGCCGCTGCTCATTTAACACACTGAGCACGCTCGAGTGATTGCTGCTATTGGCGGTAAAACGTACTAACTTCAGTGTCGTGTCAATTTCCCTGAGGGCCCTTACAACCCTTGCTTCGTAGGTGTCGGTGATTTCACCTACGGACAGCTCTGCCTGGCGCTCAATGGACATACGCTCTTTATTGACTAAAAAATAAGTACTTCCCCATATAACCAGTAACATCATAAAAGCCACGATGCTAAAGAGTACCAGTGGCTCTACAAGATGATGCGACCATCGATGAATAAAGGCTCTGGATGAGCTGACCCGGCTCGGGCCTCTTGGATCATTGAGACTACTCAATTGTCACCACTCTCAAACGCTCATCAAGAAAGGAAGGGTCTATATAGCCCAGTGCTTTTGCATCACTGACTAATCGCTCTACCACTGCGCGACTATTAGCCAGCGCTTGGGGCGGCTGCCCTCGCCCGGTAAATATCTGCCTGGCCCAGTGTGCCTTGATCTGCGCAGGGGTTTGCCCCGTGTAGCGGGTGTAGAACTCACTTCTCGCTGCCGTACCTTCAGTCAGATCCAAGGGCACCACCTGTGCTCCGTTAACTATTAGCGTGCGGCGCCCTAAATAAACATCCCTTAAATCGCTGCTGGTAAGGCGAGTAAAAGGCGCCTCGGCTGATACCACCACCAATACTTCGGCTGAAGCAGGATGATAAGTCATGCTCAACATCGCCCCCAATAAGAGGCTGATTCCGGATCCAGTTAGACGTTTAAGCATGGCCACTCTCCTTAAAACACAAAGTCGAGCGAAAGGCTGAACAGGTTAATACGTCCACCTGGGGTAAACTCGGGCTGTTGATTAATCAGCCCCCCTGATGTCCCTGAGCGCATATCGATGTGATCATATTGGGCCGTAAGAGCCATACCCGGTCTGAAATCCCAGCGTGCACCAACCGTTATGCTTTCTTGCTGTATTCCGCTGGATAGTAGCTCATTCAACATCCCGTTAAGGAGCTGGGCACCTTCTGCAAAGGGCGATGGATACAGGGCAGCATTTAGCCCAGGCTCTGACGTATTGCTGGTGACTTTTGCTCGCGCCACACCTACATACGGTGTCCACTCGGCGACACGGTAACCTAACGTCATGTAGGCTCCTTCGCTCTCCCCTAACAGAGAAGGCGACGAAGAGCGTGCCCACTCGCCCATAACAAACCATGACCCGGGGTCATAACCTAACCCTAAGCTCAGCAGGCTCGTACGCTTACCATCAACTTCGTAGCGGCTAGCAAGCTGTTCACCGGGTAGACCAAAGAGGCGGTAAACATCGAAGAATTGTGAGAGTTCATCTGCGCTTACTTTCAGTTCGCCGTAGCTGGCAAACAGGGTGGCATCCCCCCAATGAGTACGGTGAGAAACGCCCCAGGAATCGCTGGCGTCGATACTACCCGTTGAGTAATCAACGCTGCCACCACCAAAATTCAACTGCAATTCATTGGTAGTCTCCCCTACTGGGTATCGATAGCGCATATCAACACCGTCAAAATTAGCCACCGGCATTAGACGATAAACTTCTTGCGGAGGCCGCACCCATGGAGTGGCGTAATTAACTTTACGATGTTCAGAAGCCATGAATGAGCTCTGCACCATACGCCCAACGCGGAAACTAAGATTAGGGGTAATGTCGTATTGAACATTCGCCCATTCAATCTCAGGTGCGTAAGAGCCGTCATACCGCTTCTCGCTGACTACTTGAACAACCGAGGACAGTTTAGGCGTGAGATGCAGCGTAGCTTGAAGCCCTAAGCGGCTATCAACTTCTGCGCTCCAATCATGGCTGTATCCAGCACCTTGTGAAGCAAAAGGGTCATTAACGAAGTCAGCATTTTGCTCGTCAGAGTGAACGACCCCCAGCGTGCCAAAACCATTGAATTCAAGATTAGGTAGGGAGTTATCAGCAAGCAAGGCGCCGCTTTGGGTAACGATCAAAATGGCGCAAAGCCAAGTGACTTGCCTTACCATGCTCGTTCCCTATTTCATTAGTTATATACTATGAGCTGCTGAGTATTAACTCGGTAGAAGTGTGGGTATTAAATCGGCAGGGCGATGCTAAGTCAAACAGCTCTAAAGCTTAATTTGAGTTCAAATGTGAAAGAGTGTGTACTGTTAGAAAATCAATGACTTACCCAGCAAGCGTTGAGCCATTTTCGAGTAGCTCAATGGGTGCGCGGCGGGCAATGAGCCGCCTTCGCCCTGCCTGATCAAAACGCACATCAATGACCGGGTCGCTGGCGCTTCCCTCCACCGCCGCCACTTCGCCTACGCCAAATACCGCGTGATGAAGCCGTTGACCAGGGTAGAAATTTGCCTCTGCTGAATAACCCGCTTTGGACTCATCAACCTGTGCCGGCGCAAGCGCAATGTCGTCTCGCCCTAACCGCGCCAGATAGCGTTCAACCAGGCCCACCGATGTCACTTGCAGGGTCGCCGCGGGCGCACTGGTACTGGCCAAGCAGGAGGCAACCCGCATGCTATCCTGCCAGGCGCTTTCGGCAATAAAGCGACTCGGCCGGTGCACGCCCCCATCATGAAGCACTAATAGCTGCTCCTGGGCGCGGGTAATTGCCACGTAGAAGAGCCGCCGCTCCTCCTCAAGCCGCTCATCGCTGAGCGGGTTATCGCGGCTATAGTGAGGAAAGTCTTCTTCGTTAACACCGGCTACCGCGACCAGTGGCCACTCCAGCCCTTTGGCCCCGTGCACAGTGCTAATCAGCACACCACCCGCCTGATTTTCTACCGGGCGCTCAAGAAGTTCGATAAAGGCATCCGGGTCTTGCACGCTTTGCGCTTGTTCGATCAGCACGTCGAGTAAGCGTACATCCTCTTCGCCTTTATCCCGCCGCGCTGCCGCACGCTTAAGCGTTTTTTCAGCATCAATGCTTTCCACCACATGGCGTAGCAACTTAGCGGGTGGCCATGCACTCAGCTGTGGTAGCTCACAAAGCAGCAGCCAGCGCTTTTTCAGCGTGCGCCTCTGGATCGGCTTTAACGCCGTTAACATGGCGTCATGCCGCTCGGGCCACTGCTGAGTAGTCGCCAGTTGGTGCGCCAAACGCTGAAGCCGCTCACGGGCAACGAAGGGGGGCGGCTGTGAAAGCAGCAGTAACAGTTGCTGCGGGTCGCGAAGAAGATCTGGACGACGCGACAGCTTTAAATAGCCCGCCAAGGCCTGCACCAGCGGCAGACGAAACACAAAACGATCCTCGCGCTGAAGCCGAAATGGAATCCCTGCTTGTAGCAGCGCCAGTTGAAACGGCACCGAAAGCGCCCAACTGCGTACCAGCAAACTAGCTTCGTTAAACGCTCGTCCCTGGGCCTGCCAGTCCATCAACGCATCAAGTAGCAAACGGCTCCCCTGCCCGACTGAGACGCGGGTCTCCGGGTTATTAGCCGCTGCAAGGCATAGCTGATTAGGACGCCGCTGGTTAGCGGCAATGGCATGGTTAGCAGCCAGCGCCAACGCATGACCGTGCCGGAAGGTGGTTGATAGTGGGTAATCGGTCGCTTCGCCAAAGGTGGCGGCGAAATTTTCCAGCATGGTGTCGGGCTTGGCACCGCGCCACTCGTAAATACACTGGTTGGCATCGCCAACTGCCATTACCTCGGCACGAGTGCCCACCAACACAGATAAAAGTCGCTGCTGTGCGGCGTTAATATCCTGATACTCATCAATAATGACATGGTCGAGGAACCCTTCGACGCGACCACGTAAAGCACTATCTGCTTCTAGCGCCAACAGCGGACGATAAAGCAGATCGGCATAAGTCATCACGCCTTCCGCTTCCAATAGCCTCTCTGCTTCGGCAAACGCCGCTGGGAAATAGTCGGTGTCTGGATCAAAATTCAGCCGCTCATAGAGCGCCTCTGGGGTAATCATTTCTGCTTTAACCAAGCCGCAAAAGTGGGCTAAGGTTTCTAGCCGATCCCCTTCCAGAGCAGCATCTCGGCGCTCAACGGCATCACGCAGTACATTAATACTTGCCTGACGAAGCAGCCTCTCTAATTGCCAATCGGCGGATAATAGCTGGCGCGGCGCTAGCGCCCCCCAGCGGCATAAGCTTTGAGTCAAGCGGTGCCCCAGGGAGTGGAAGGTGCGGACATCGGGCAATGCCTGCCCGGCAGGTGCCATTGCGGCTAAACGACGCTGAAAATCATCCTTTGCTGAGCGGTTAAACATCAGCACTAAAATACGTTTTGGCGGTACACCGCCGGCCAATAGATGCAGCACCCGAGCGGCCATGGTGGTGGTTTTGCCTGCCCCGGCCACCGCTGCCACGCGCGCATGCCCGGCCTGATGATTAACAACAGCTTGCTGTTCAGCAGTTAACTTCACGGCGCCTCGCCAAGTAATTCATCATCCACCTGACCCAGCGCAAACCACTGACCGGCACTCGTTAGCCCCAGTTCACTCTTGCCACCGGCCACATCACGGCTTTCAGCCGCCTCAACCAACTGGTAATAGACATTGCGGTGCAAGCGGGCAGCTAGCCCAAAACGCACTGGCAGCTGTGGCACCGCCTCACCTTGGGGGGTTGAGGTGACGGTGAGCGGATGCTCGGCATCTAAGCGAACAACGTCGTCAAACTGGGTGGTAAACCACCAGGCACCGTCACGGAAGTCAGCCTCTACCGCCACCAATGGCAGGTCTTCGACCTTTATTCGCCAGCGCTCTACCGGCGTAACCAGGCAGTAACCCTCGTCATCCAGGCGCAGCAGCGTTGCCAATAGGCGTGCCACCTTGGGTCGGGCAAACGGCTGACCTTCGTGCGACCAGCGACCATCGGCGTGAATGATGATGTTCATATCGCCAGAGAGCACAGGCTGCCACTCATTGAGTGGAGGAATAGCGCCAGTGCGCCCTTCATCTCCATTACCTTGCTGCAGCAATCGATCAATATTCATCTCACCCACCTCGCTTGAGCGTATTCAAGGCACTTCAGGCTATAGAAGCCCTGAGTGGGCCAACGCCTCTTTAACGTGTTCCGGGGCATCGGGAGCGGCGGCACGAAAAAGCTGATAAAAGTTAGCGGTCGTCTGCATGGCCACTTCATCGACACTGATACCTCGCTCCTTGGCGATGCACTCAGCTACTTGCACCACCCACGCGGGCTCATTGGGCTTGCCGCGATGAGGAACGGGTGCTAGATAAGGGCTATCGGTCTCAATCAGCAGGCGATCCAGCGGCAGTTGACGGGCAAGTTCACGCAGCGGAGCGGCGTTTCGAAAAGTAATAATGCCCGACAGCGAGATATAAAAACCCAGCCGCACCGCTTCACGGGCCATCGCCAAGTCTTCAGTAAAACAGTGTAATACACCGCCCACTCGCGGGTCGCTATATTCACGTAGCAAGGCCAAGGTTTCCTCTTTGGCTTCGCGGGTATGAATAATCACCGGCAGTTCTAACTCACGCGCGGCGATTAAGTGACGCTTAAAGCGCTCGTGCTGAATCTCGATAGGTACGCTGTCGCGATAGTGGTAATCCAGGCCAGTTTCGCCGATCGCCACCGCACAATACTGCTCAGCGGTGTCTTTTATATCGGCAACGCTGGGTTCATTCTCACTGTGGTGCAGGGGGTGCAAACCAGCGGAAATCGCCACATCGTGATGTTCGCGTGAAATGGCCGCAAGCTGCGGCATGTCTTCTAGGGTAACCGCTACAGCAAGAAATTGGCTGACATGGGCAGCGCGGGCGGCGGCCAAAGTGGCGGCAATATTGCCCCCATGGGTCTGGTCGGATAAACGATCTAAGTGACAGTGTGAATCAACAAACATACGGTTCTCAACAAATAGGTCAAAACAGATAGGCCATAACGACTGGATCAGAAAAATGGCATTCAGAGCGTGAACGATGGAGCTGCTTTATCTAATTGACCGGCAAGCAGCGCCTCAATGCGGTCACGCACGGGATAGTCCTGCTGGCTGAAGTGAAGGCCAATGCCTGGCATACGGCGGCCACTCACCCCCTCTGGAGATACCCACACCACCTGGCCGGTAATTGAAAGGCGCTCGCTTTCACCCGGCAGCGTAAGCAGCAAAAACACTTGCTGGCCAAGTGCGTAAGGGGTTTGAGTAGGTACAAAAATCCCCCCGCGATCCAGAAAAGGCATATACGCGGAAAGCAGTGTCGGAACATCCGGAACGGTAAGAGAGAGCGCTTTCTGAGCTGCCATGACGACCTCGCTGCACTGTTTTGAACAGCCGTGGGGGATTGAATAAACACCACTATGAACGCAGCAGCGCCGCCCAGCGCACCAGCCATGCTTCAAGCACTAGCTGAGGATTGGGGTTTGCCCCCACCGCCAACAACCGTCGCTGCTCGCGGGCATAATCAAGCAGGCGAAACCAATCCTGAACACGACCATTTTTCACCGCCTGGCGGTAGAGCGGTTCTAAATCAGGGTTATGCAACACCGCCGCCTCCCCAGACAAACCTAGACGAATCAGGTCTTCCAGCCAGGCGATACCGTACCACAAGATGGCATCAATCGCCTGGCGATCCAGACGGGCCGCCTCTGAAACGGGCTCGGCCCCACGCACCAGCTGTTCGAAACTGTCGTGAATTTGATGGCGTAAAGCGCGCTCTTCGGGCGCTGCCAGCTCCACGGCGAGCAGTGGTAGCCCACCCGCTACCTGCCACCAGAAGTAGGCTTCGTCAGTGCTGCCCAATTGCTCAATCAACCAACCACGACACGCCTCAAAGGCAACGCTGGGTAGTGACCACTGCTGACAGCGCGAACGGATCGTCGCCAGCATCCGCGACGGCACGTCGGAAAGCAGAATAAACAGGGTTTTGTCACCGGGCTCTTCAAGGCTTTTGAGCAGCGCATTGGCGGCGGCAACGTTCATTGCCTCGGCGGGGGAAACCACAATCACTCGATAACCGCCCTGCTGAGCCGTTTGCGACACAAAGCGATTAACCTCGCGGATAGGGTCAATGCGGATTTGGCGCTTTCCCTCTTCTGGTGAAACCCGCAGCAGATCCGGGTGATAGCCCGATTCCAGCATCGAGCAGCTATGGCAATGGCCACAGGCTTGATCAGCGGGCGAGGCGCATAGCGTTCGGGCAATTAACGCCTCCGCTAACTGCTGCTTACCCACGCCGTGGGCGCCGTGAATTAACAACGCGTGGGGCATCCGTCCACCATCAGCCAAGCGGGTCAAATGCTGCCAGGTGGCTTGGTGCCACGGCATTACGCCGGTTAACGCCATGCCGCGACCTTTGTTAATAGGACTTGTCGGATTTGGCTTTGTACCTTATCCAGTGTGTATTGTGCATCGATCACCGCAAAGCGCTCGGGCGCTTCTTCCGCTCGTGCCAAATAGCCATCCCGCACAGCCTGGAAAAAGTCAGCCTGCTCCTGTTCAAAACGATCAAGCTGCTCATGGCGATCACGCAGGCGCGACTCTAAGCGTTGTCTTGCAGCCTCTTTGGGCATATCGAGCAGTAGGGTTAAATCGGGCGAAAGCCCCTGCTGAACAAAATTCTCCAGCACGGCGATACGCTCCTTGGGAATGCCCCGCCCCCCGCCCTGATAGGCAAAGGTGGCATCGGTAAAGCGATCACACACTACCCACGCCCCTCTTGCCAAGGCGGGGAGTATTTTTTCCGCCAAGTGCTGCGCTCGCGCGGCGAACATTAGCAGCAGCTCAGCGTCGACATGTAGCGGCTCTTGGGGGACAGGATCCAGTAACAGTGCGCGAATAGCTTCACCACGAACGGTGCCGCCCGGCTCGCGGGTACGCACCACTTCCAACCCCTGGGCCTCCAAACACTCGGCCACAAAGCCCACATTGGTGGATTTACCCACACCTTCGCCGCCTTCCAGCGTAATGAAGCGTCCACGCTTACTCATCATGCTCCCTTACAGTGGTCATCAATCATGGGTGATGTGTCATGGCGATTAGCGATTGCGGATATAGCGATTAACGGCATTGTTATGCTCCCGCAGCGTACGCGAGAAATGGTGCGTGCCATCGCCACGGGAAACGAAATAGAGCGTTTCGCCAGGCAGTGGATTCACCGCTGCCTCCAAGGAGGCACGCCCAGGCATGGCAATCGGCGTGGGCGGTATGCCGTCAATGACGTAAGTGTTATAGGGCGTGGCCTCGCGAATATCGGCGCGGGTAATTCGCCCTTCATAACGCTCCCCCATACCGTAAATAATCGTCGGGTCGGTTTGCAGGCGCATGCCCTGCTCCATGCGGCGCTTGAACACACCGGCAATTTCGCGCCGCTCCTCGGGCGCACCGGTTTCCCGCTCGATCAAGGAGGCCATAATCAGCGCTTCGTAGGGGGAGTCAATGGTTAGGTCGTCCGCGCGCTCCTCCCACACCTCTTCCAAAATGCGCTCCATCCGCTCCAATGACTGGCGCAGGATATCGACATCGCTCATACCCAGATGATAGCGATAGGTATCGGGAAAGAACCAGCCCTCGGGAAAGGTGCCTTCTCGATCGAGTAACGTCATCACCTCTGCATCGCTCAACTCCGCCGTGCGGTGGTCGAGTTTCGGCGCCGCATTGAGTAATTCGCGCATCTGCCGAAAAGACCACCCCTCAGGAATGGTCAGCGAGTAGGTAACCACCTTATTGCTACCCAGCAGTGCCATCATTTCCAGACCGCTCATATTCGGCAATAGCTGATACTCGCCGGTACGCAGTTGCGGCACGCGTTCCGGCTCGACCCGCGCTAGCAAGCGAAACGCCCAAGCATCCTCCAGCACGCCCTGCTCTTCCAATTGCGCCACGACCTGATTAAAGCCCGCACCAGAGGGCACTTGGTAAAGCATTGGCTCATCGAGCGCTAGCGGTGCCTCTAATCGGCTCTGCCAATAGAAATAACCGCCTGCTGCACTTGCAGCCCCAACCACTACTAACACCAATAAAGCGGTTAATAACCGTTTCACCATGACACCTCTAAAAAATTGCAGAGCGATATCTAAACACTGGCGTTTAAACAACGCCCAATAGCTGATGTGCCAAACGCTGGAACGGGTCAGGCTGACTCAGAGGCCAGCGTTGCAGCAGTGAACCATCCGCGGCAAGCAAGGTGGTAACAGGCCATACACCCTGAACAGAGTTGGCCACCCATAGCCGCTCGACATCAACAAGTTGATGAAGCGTCAGCGACGCCTGAGCGGCGGCACCTTGGTCAAGCAATGCAGCACGCAACGTGCCAGCCACGCCGCACTGGTCAAGCAGAGGCGTTAACACTTCCCCCGCCTGTTGCCAAAAAACATTCATACTGGTGGCTTCTACCACAAGGCCTTCACTGTCGGCGAGCAATCCTTCGGCAATAGTGGCATCGCCCCACTCTTGGCGGGCCAGTACGTTTTCCAGTCGATTGAGGTGCTTGATACCCGCCAACCGAGGCTGACGGGCCAGCCGCAAATCGCAAAGCCGCACTGTCACGCCTTCCTGCCAGCGCTTAACCGACGGTTGAAACGGCGTTCGACGACTGAGCAGCCGCGGCGTGATCTGATCGGGCTGGGCATAGCCACGCCCGCCGCTGCCTCGGGTCAGTATCAGCTTAAGCACTTCGAACTCAGCAGTGGGATCGCCTTGCCAAGTGGCGTCAAGGGCCTCCTGGCAAGGTAACGGTAGCCCCAGGCGATGACAGCCTTGTGCCAGACGCTCCCTGTGATAGCGCCATAGCACCGGCTTTCCCGTACGCAATAGCACCGTTTCAAACAGACCATCACCATACGCCAGCCCACGATCATCAAACGGTACAGATTGATCATCACATAACGTAGGCGTCAGCATCGCTAACTACACCTTCTTAAATAGCAGCGAGCCGTTGGTACCACCAAAACCGAAGGAATTTGAAAGCGCCATATCAATGCGCATATCCCTCGCAGTATGCGGCACATAGTCCAGATTGCAGCCTTCCTGCGGGTTATCCAGATTAATCGTGGGCGGCGCGACCTGATCACGAATAGCCAGAATACTAAACACCGCCTCTACCGCACCGGCGGCGCCCAACAGGTGGCCAATCATCGATTTGGTGGAGCTCACTGCCACGCTGCTTGCAGCGCCACCCAAGACGTTCTCAATGGCACGACTTTCGGCCAGATCGCCTGCCGCAGTGGAGGTACCATGGGCGTTGATGTAGTGAACCGAAGAAACGTCAACCTGGGCATCTTTAATCGCATTGCGCATGGAGAGCGCTGCACCACGTCCATCTTCCGGCGGTGAAGTCATGTGATAAGCATCATCGCTCATACCAAAGCCCACCAGCTCGGCGTAGATATTGGCACCCCGCGCCTTGGCGTGCTCATACTCCTCAAGCACCAGCACACCGGCACCATCGGATAACACGAAACCATCACGGTCGGTATCCCAAGGGCGGCTTGCCGCTTGTGGATCGTCATTACGCGTAGAGAGCGCGCGAGCCGCAGAAAAACCACCCAGGCCCAGCGGCGTGGTGGCCATTTCAGCCCCACCACAGATCATCACGTCCGCATCGCCATAGGCGATGGTGCGTGCGCTATAACCAATATTATGAGTACCGGTGGTGCAGGCAGTCGTAATGGCAATGTTCGGGCCTCTGAAGCCGTGCTGAATCGCCATATTGCCCGAAATCATATTGATGATAGAGCCCGGCACGAAGAATGGCGATATCTTGCGAGCGCCACCTTTGTTGAGTGCGTTGTGGTTATGCTCAATCATGGGTAGGCCACCAATGCCTGAGCCGATAGCCACACCGATGCGATCGGCATTCTCTTCGCTGCACTCAATCCCCGAATCTTCTACCGCTTGGGCGCCCGCCGCCATTCCGTACTGAATAAACAGATCCATCTTGCGGGCATCTTTAGGATTCAGATACGGGCTAATATCAAAGTTTTTGATCGATCCACCAAAACGAGTGTTAAAACCGCTGGTGTCGAAATGCTCAATAGGCGTAATACCGCTTTTACCGGCCACAATGTTGGCCCACGACTCATCAACGCTATTACCCACTGGGGTCACCAGGCCTAACCCAGTTACCACTACCCTTTTCCGTGCCATCAGCTTTCCTCCAGGCATCCATGGTGACGCGACCCACTTGGGTCATTTGCTGCTTAAATTTGGTCAACAGTATAACGGAGATTGAACGTTATAAGCATTGTGGCAGCAAAGCAAAAAAGCCGTCCTGGAAAAGGACGGCTTTTAAGGCGGGTGGCTAGCACCCCACCCTGGTTCGATGCATCGACGCAGCCCTTACTGGTGGGCGTTCACGTAATCGATGGCTTCTTGAACCGTGGTGATCTTCTCAGCTTCTTCATCGGGAATTTCAGTATCGAATTCCTCTTCCAAAGCCATGACCAGCTCAACGGTGTCGAGCGAATCAGCACCCAAGTCTTCTGTAAAAGAAGAGCTGTTTTGGATGTCTTCTTCTTTAACGTTCAGGCGCTCTGCTACAACTTTCTTAACGCGCTCTTCAATAGTACTCATTAACGTACTCCAGTCGTTCACATTAGCCGTTTTTGATAACCAGCTATTTGGAAACCGCAAGCCAAAAGCTGCGGGGTAGTTTATAGACGCCCTTGGGTAGACGCAACCGCCAAGCCCAAGGCCATCAACGCATATTCATGCCGCCATTCACGTGAAGCGTCTCGCCAGTGATGTAACCGGCTGCATCACTGGTCAAAAAACCCACTGCTGCGGCGATCTCTTCCGGCGCCCCTAAACGGGCCAGCGGAATTTGCTTAAGCAGCATTTCGTGCTGTGCTTCAGGTAGCGCTTCGGTCATATCAGTCGCAATAAAGCCCGGTGCCACTGCGTTAACCGTAATCGCACGAGAGGAGACCTCACGCGCTAGCGCGCGGCTAAAACCTTCCATACCGGCCTTAGCTGCAGCATAGTTAGTTTGGCCCAGGTTGCCCATGGTTGCCACTACAGAACTAATCGACACAATACGCCCAAACCGCGCCTTGGTCATACCCCGTAAACACGCCTTGCTAACACGATAGACAGATTTCAGATTGGTATCCATGACGGAATCCCACTCATCTTCTTTCATGCGCATCAGCAGATTATCACGCGTGATACCCGCGTTGTTGACCAAAATAGTCGGCGCACCAAAGCGCTCAGTAATCGTTTTCAATACGCTATCGATACTGGCCTGGTCGGTCACGTTAAGACATAGACCTGCCCCTTCAATGCCGTGCTCTTTCAAATCGGCATCAATTTTTTCAGCGCCAGACTCACTGGTCGCGGTGCCAATGACGATACGGCCCTGGCGACCTAGCTCGCGAGCAATGGCCTGACCAATACCACGACTCGCCCCTGTTACCAGGGCAACTCTACTCTCTTGTGTCATAACGTTCTGCCTCTAACCGTGTAATCAAGCAAGGATAGTGGATTGCAATCTCTCTTGGTCACGCCTTATCAGCCAAGGTTTCACGCGCCAGCTCAAGCGCGGCTTCCAGACTGTCAGGATCATTCACCGCCAATCCCTTGCTACCCTTCACGATACGCTTATTGAGGCCAGTCAACACCTTTCCTGGCCCGCACTCAATGAACACCTCCACGCCTTGATCCGCCATGGCTTCAACACAGGCGCTCCAACGCACCGGCTGATAAAGCTGCTCGACTAGCCGCGTGCTCAATGTCGCGGTATCGGCATGGGCCTGGGCATCGACGTTTTGGATGACACTGTAGCGCGGCGCCCGCAGCTCGATAGTTTGTATCGCCTCTGCCAGGCGCTCGGCCGCAGGGCGCATCAATGCACAGTGCGAAGGCACGGAAACCGGCAATGCCATGGCACGCCTGGCACCGGCCTCCTGGCAAGCAATAATAGCTCGCTCAACGGCTACTTTAGAGCCCGCTATCACCACTTGCCCTGGGGAATTGTAGTTGACCGCTGAAACAACGTCGCCCTGGGCAGCCTTTTCACAGGCGGCTTCAACCGCATCGTCTGCCAAGCCCAGGATCGCCGCCATGCCGCCTTCGCCAGCAGGCACTGCCGCCTGCATGGCTTCTCCGCGCAGACGTACCAAGTTGACGCCTTCGGCAAAGCTCATGACGCCTGCGCACACCATAGCGCTGTATTCGCCTAGGCTATGGCCCGCCATCACTGTCGGCCGCGGCCCTTCCAGCTCTTGCCACACACGCCAAATGGCGACGCTGGCAGAAAGCAGCGCAGGCTGGGTGCAAGCGGTTGCATTAAGCGACTCTTCGGGACCTTCTTGGACGACTTTCCACAAATCGTAGCCCAAAGCATCCGACGCTTCCTCAAATGTCGTTCCCACCACACTATAGCGCTCGGCAAGCTCTCGCAGCATTCCAAGCTGCTGAGAGCCTTGCCCGGGAAAAATGAGGGCAAGGGGTTGAGACATGTCGTTCACCTTTGCTCTTGTAGGCATTTGCTCATATGAGCGATAGGCGAGGTTATTGGCACATCCTGATGCCACCTATAAACCCGCAAAAAAGTTAAATCGTTATTATCTGATCATGGCTGGCCTGTGCCATCGTTTTCACTTGATGGCGCTTGCCAGCGGCCTGCGATCCGCGCAGGTAAGTTATGTTCTACTTCCTGCAGGGCGCGATGAATAGCGTAGTAAAACCCATCGGCATGAGTACTGCCGTGACTTTTCACTACGATACCGCGCAACCCCAATAAACTGGCCCCGTTGTAGCGCACGGGATCAAGCTCTTGCTTTAAGCGCTTTAACACAGGCTTGGCCAGTAGGCTTGCCAAACGACCACTTAGGCGCGACTCAAACGCCATCTGCACGCGTTCAACCAACATACTCGTCAAACCTTCGCTCGCCTTGAGGACAGCGTTGCCCACAAAGCCATCACACACCACCACATCAAGCTGGCCTTTAAACAGGTCGCCACCCTCAGCATAGCCTTGATAGTCGAAAGCACTACCACTGGCATACTCGCGCAGCAGACGATCAGCCTCACGTACGCTCACACTCCCCTTGGTGGCTTCAGCGCCAACGTTGAGTAGCGCCACGCGCGGCACCGCAGTGCCATCGATACACTGCGCCATCGCCGCCCCCATCAGTGCAAAATCGACCAGTCGATGGGCAGGGGAATCCACGTTGGCGCCTAAGTCCAGCAAATAGCAGCGGCGCCCTTGGCGGGCTGGGATCGCGGTACTGATTGCCGGACGGGAAATCCCCTCGACCATCCCCAGTTCGCGCCTTGCCAAGGCAACAAGCGCTGCCGTATTGCCTGCGCTGACACCAGCCACAGCTTCACCCTGGGCGACACACTGCAGCATGTGCGCCATGCTCGTTGCCTCGCCTCTGCGCAACGCCCAGGCCGCTGTTGACCCCGGCATTACGCTATCGGGCGAATCACGCGCCACCAAACGTGACGTTGCCGCAGCCAGAGGCTGCGGCAAGCGCGAAAGCTCAGCAATAATCTGCTGACGCGGGCCAAACAGAACCAGCTCAAGACCGGGGTGTTCTAACACCGCTCTTGCGGAGCCTGCGATAATCGCATGAGGGCCTTGGTCACCCCCCATCACATCAATCGCTAAGCGCATACCGCACTGAGTCCGTTTAGCCGCTTAGTAATGCAATTGAGGCTTATACCTCAACCACTTTACGACCACGGTAGAAACCGTCTGGAGAAACGTGGTGACGCAGGTGAGTCGTACCGGTTTCTTTGTCCTGAGACAGCGTCGGAGCGGTCAGCGCATCGTGGCTGCGACGCATGCCGCGCTTGGAACGAGTTTTACGGTTCTGTTGAACTGCCATGGGGGTTTACTCCAAGGTATTTAAGGTAAAGGGTGCTTATTTTTTGCCTTTCAAGACATTCAGCACCGCGAAAGGGTTCGTCGCTGGCGCTGTATCTGACGCCGCGCCTTCTGTTTTGCTGACCAGCTGCTCCGCCGAGACATGACATTCGGCTTCATCGTGATAGACCACCTGGGGCAGGCTGAGAATCAATTCATCCTCAACTACCGTCAGAAGATCCAGCTGTTCCTTTTCCACCAGCACCGGTTCATGACTAGCAGGCAACTCGGCCGCCAAGGCTTCATCAGTGACCATTCCAAGCAGAAAGTCACTACTCACCTCTTGAGGCAGCGGCACTAGGCAGCGTCGGCAGGCAAGCGCCAACGTCGCTTGCAAGTGGCCACGAATTTCACGACGGCCTTGAGCATCGACACCAAACTCAAGCACGACATGACAGTCGCCGGTTTGGTCACCCGCTTCTTCGGCAAGACGTGGCAGCTTATCCAGCGCTACCAAGCCTTCGATTCGTTCGTGGCGGGCTGCGAGCTTATAAGGCTCCACCCGACTGGGGAGTTGTGAGGTCAACATAGGCGCGCAATGATAGGCACTCCCCCTGCTGGTGTCAAAGCTGTCGGTGTATTTCTTCATCGCTTCCTCAATAAATAACCAACATAGGCCTCAATAAACAGCCGACATGGGCACAATTCGCAGCTTTCGCTACACTCTACTGCTTTGCCGTCCCACTAGCGCAACCACATTAGCCAGGAGTTATACTGTGACCTCACCCGCCATGACCGAGCCATCAAGCACTCAGTCATCAACTGCGCAGTCCTTAAGTACAGAAAATACAGAGCTAGTGCTTGCCTCAAGCTCACGCTGGCGGCGTGAGCTGCTGGATCGCCTACAACTCCCCTACCGGTGCCATTCACCGGATATTGATGAAACGCCGCATAATGGCGAAACACCACACGCACTGGTACATCGCCTAGCACTTAGCAAAGCCAACGCCGTGTCGGCTCACTTCCCCCACCACTGCATTATAGGCTCCGACCAGGTTGCGGTATTTGAAGGCGATATTCTTGGCAAACCACATACCACAGAAAAGGCCTGCGCTAACCTTGCCCGCTTTTCTGGCCAGCGCGTCACCTTCCTGACCGGTTTAGCGCTACTGGATACTCGCCACCAGCGCCATCAAGTCCATGTCGAGCCCTTCGAGGTCGTGTTTCGCACTCTTAGCACGCAGGAGATCGAAAACTATGTGGCCAAAGAGCAGCCCCTAGATAGCGCTGGCAGCTTTCGTATGGAAGGCCTTGGCATTGCGCTGTTTGAAAGACTGGAAGGCCGTGACCCCAACGCGCTGATTGGGCTACCGCTGATCGCGCTCTGCGACATGTTGCGCCAAGCGGGCTTGGATCCGCTTGGCGCGCCCTAGGGCCCAGGACGTGAATTGGCGATCAGAAACGAAGCGGGGTGTTAGGAGCCCTAATACCTAGCACTTCAGCGGCAACCTCGGTAAAACGCCGAGTAAAGCGCTCAAATGGATCAAGACTCGGCGTATAGTCCACCCAGTCGATGTTACCTACTTGATCGCGAGACAGCTGTTCGAGGCTACCCAACTGATCGACCAACCCTAGCTCGATGCTCTGCTCGCCACTCCAGATCAGGCCTGAGAAAATGTCCGAGCTATCACTGAGCCGCTCGCCGCGCCCCGCGCGGACGTCATCGATAAACTGGCGGTGAGTTTGGCTCAGCACGCCTTGCCAAAACGTCTCTGCATCATCGTCCAGCGGCTGGAATGGATCTAAGAAGGCCTTATTCTCTCCTGCCGTAAGCACGCGGCGCTCCACGCCAATGCGCTCTATCGCCTCCTCAAAGCCAAAACCAGCGTAAATCACACCAATCGAGCCCACTAAGCTCACTGGCGACGCAATAATCTCATCTGCCGCTGCAGCTATGTAATAAGCGCCGCTGGCACCGACATCCTCAATCACCGCGATAATCGGTTTATCACCCTGCTCGCGCAGGCGCATGATTTCCGCATAGATACGCTGAGACTGAACAGGGCTACCACCGGGGCTATTAATGTGCAGCACCACGGCTGCAGCGCTTTCGGCATCCCAGGCTCGGTTTAACCCTTGGATGATGCGCTCCGCATTGGCTGGCGAATCGCTGGCGATTACGCCATTAACCTCAACAATGCCCAAGTGGCGTTGGGCGGGCGTTGCGACACTCGGCGAATCCCAGAACAGGCTATAAAGCGCAGCAGACAGCGCAACCAATACGACAGCGAGAAACATCAGACGGAAAAACAGCTTCCAGCGGCGGGTACGCCGTTGCTCGGTCAAGACGCCGCCTATCCAGTGATCCATCATTTCCAGCTGCGCTAATCGCTGGCGTTCGCGCAGGGTTTCGGCATCATCACCTGGCGTCCCAGGGGGCTGCTTAGCCCCCTTACCAGGCGGAACCTCGGGCCCTTCAGTCCAGGGATCCTCCTTGAACTCGTTGGGCTGGTCGCTATTAGCCGGGCCATCACGCCCCTCTTGTGCACCCTCTTGGCGGGTTGGATCGTCACTCATAAAATGTCCTTATAACCGATCAAAAAGCTCGTCAACGCTATGGGCAATCCACTTTGGCTCGCTCATTGCCAGGCGCTCAGGCGCATGCACCCCATAGCTTACCCCCACCCGATCCATGCCCATCGCCCTAGCCATTTCCATATCATACTCAGTATCGCCGACCATCACCGCCCGCTCGACCGGCACCGCAAGCTCAGCCAGTAACTCTGAAAGCATCTGCGGGTGCGGTTTAGAGCGGGTTTCATCCGCGGTACGGCTGGCATGAAACCACGCGCCGCTACCGGTCTCAGTAAAAATACGGTCAAGCCCGCGACGGCTTTTACCTGTTGCGACCGCTAAACGCTGTTGCTCATGCCCACGCAAACGGGCGATATGCGCTTCGACACCGCTAAAAAACGCCATTGGCGTGGTATCAGCCTGCACAAAATGGTGCGCGTAACGCTCGCGAAGCCGCTCGGCCTGAGCAGGCAATATACCTGGGCAGAGCTTGGCAATTGCTTCGGGCAGCCCCAGACCAATAATATCTTCAACCTCCGCAGTTGAAAGCGCCCCCCACTCGGCCTCCAAAGCAGCCGCCTGCATACACGACACAATCCGCGGCACTGAGTCCATCAAGGTGCCGTCCCAATCAAATATAATTAGCTCGTACTGCATGGCAGCTCCCTGTAAAAGGCAACGCGGTGAAGAAAGAAGTTATTGACGGGCGCGCTTGAGCGCTTCTTCCAGGGCTTCTGGCAGCGGCGCTTTGACGGTAACCGGGCGGCCGTTAGTGGGCTCAGGAAAGGTCAGCGCTCGCGCATGAAGGAACAAACGCCCCAGACCTAACTGCTTGGTGAGCAGACCACTTTCACGGGTAGCGTACTTATCGTCACCTAATAACGCATGGCCTGCGTGGGCGGCATGTACGCGAATCTGGTGGGTACGGCCCGTGACCGGCTCAGCCTCTATAAGGGTTACTTTTTCGAAGGTTTCGACCACCGAAAAATGGGTGCGCGACACTTTTCCGTTGGGATCTACCCTTACCCTCCGCTCGCCGTTACCGGCATCAAAGCGGTCTAACCGAGCACTCTCATAGGTTTTCCGCGCTGGCCAGCGCCCACTGACCAAGGCCAGATAACGCTTATCCATACCGTGCTTTTTCAACGACTCGTTCAGCGTCACCAGCGCATCGCGTGACTTGGCCAGCAGCAAACAGCCCGACGTATCGCGATCCAAGCGGTGAACCAGTTCCAGAAAGCTCAGATCATCGCGCACTTGACGCAGCGCTTCTATTAAACCAATTTTAACCCCGCTGCCGCCATGCACTGCCAAACCAGAAGGTTTATTAAGCACCATCCAATCGGGGCCTTCCATAATAACGCTGCCTACCAGGAGGTCGCGCAAATTATCACTGACTTCCTTCACCGCTTCGCGAGGCGCCAAACGCAGCGGCGGAACGCGTACTAAATCCCCCGCTTGCAAACGGTAATCCACCTTCACGCGTTTTTTATTAACGCGCACCTCGCCTTTACGTACGATGCGATAAATAAGCGCGCGAGGCGCCCCTTTAAGCCGCGTCATGAGAAAATTATCAATTCGCTGCCCTGCTTGCTCCGGGGCGATATCCACCCACTGCACTTCACGCCCTTCGGACATTACTACTTACTCCTGCTTAAAAACGGCATTCTAGCGTAGACCCAAGGGCATTGCGTCAATTGCTGGTCGTAGTCTTTACTGTTATATTCGAAATCGTTCACCAGCTAAGCGCAGAAAGCTGTCTTGTCTAGCGCTAGTGACTAGCTGTTCGATAGCTAATTGATTAAATTTGTTAGCAGAGAGCATCACCGCTGAGCTTGGTTAATGCGCCTGCCCGACTAACACGCAGGCCTGAACGCAAAAACGGCACCAGTGTACGCATTGCCCGTTTTCCAGTATTAAAACTGATCTTAAAAATGCAGTAACTCTGCCGCCCGTTTTTTATGCCGGCAGAGGAAAATAAGCCTTGCCCTCAACGGCAGGCAGCAACGAAACAACGCCACGTCCTGAGCAGCTCCGCCTTATTCGTCACAAGGCGATGACTGTCTCCGGGCGAAAAGTTCAACGCTGTGCCGGTGGCCGGCGTTGGTGAATCGATGAATGCCAGGTGTTGGCGGTGTCAGCAGGGCCGGATGGACGTGACAGCCACCGGAACACGTCCTGCCTCCGCCACGTACTCAACGCCCTATCGGCCGGGTTGGCGATGATGCCTTCCCGGCTTGACGCGTCAGCATTGCAATGCGCCGAGCACAAGCACGCAGCACCCAGCGATTCGCCTACGTCACCCAATAGGCAGTTCGCCGGCACGCAACGCTATGCGAGACACTATGAAACGGATGCTTATCAATGCGACCCAGCCCGAAGAGCTGCGTGTCGCTTTAGTTGATGGACAACGCCTATACGATTTAGATATCGAATCCGGCGCAAGAGAACAGAAAAAAGCCAATATCTATCGCGGTAAAATCACCCGCGTAGAACCCTCCCTGGAAGCTGCCTTCGTTGACTACGGCGCCGACCGTCACGGCTTTTTGCCCCTCAAGGAGATCTCTCGCGAGTACTTTGTCAAAGACGTTTCCGGACGTCCGAGCATTAAAGAAGTGCTTAAAGAAGGCCAAGAGGTCATCGTCCAGGTCGATAAAGAGGAGCGTGGCAACAAAGGTGCCGCGCTAACCACCTTTGTCAGCCTGGCTGGTCGCTTTTTGGTATTGATGCCCAATAACCCGCGTGCAGGTGGCATTTCTCGCCGTATCGAAGGCGACGAGCGCAGTCAGCTCAAAGACGCCATGGGTCAGTTGACCGTGCCGGATAAAATGGGCCTGATCGTGCGCACTGCAGGCATTGGTCGCAATCCGGAAGAGCTCCAGTGGGACTTGGACTACTTGGTTCAGGTGTGGGAATCGATCACCACTGAAGCTGCCAAGCGCCCTGCCCCGTTCCTGATCTACCGTGAATCCAACGTCATCATTCGCGCCATGCGCGACTACCTACGCCAGGACATCGGCGAAGTATTGATCGACAGCCCCGAGATTCACGCCGAAGCGCTGAGCTTTATTCGCCAGGTAATGCCCTCGTACCAGCAGAAGATCAAGCTCTACGCGGACGAAGTACCGCTATTCTCGCGCTTCCAGATCGAATCACAAATCGAAACCGCCTATCAGCGCGAAGTGAAGCTGCCTTCTGGCGGCTCGATTGTGATCGATCACACCGAAGCGCTAGTCTCCATCGATATCAACTCCGCCCGCGCCACCCGCGGCAGCGATATCGAAGAGACCGCCCTACAGACCAACTCTGAAGCCGCCGATGAAATCGCCCGCCAGCTGCGCCTGCGTGATATCGGCGGTTTGGTGGTTATTGACTTTATCGACATGGGGCCTGCACGCAACCAGCGTGAAGTTGAAAACCGCATGCGCGATGCCCTCAAGCTGGATCGCGCACGGGTACAGATTGGGCGTATTTCACGCTTTGGCCTGATGGAAATGTCCCGCCAGCGCCTGCGTCCCTCGCTGGGAGAAACCAGTGGCGTGGTCTGCCCGCGCTGTAATGGCCAGGGCACCATTCGCGATGTTCGCTCGCTCTCCCTCTCTATCATGCGCCTGATTGAAGAAGAGGCGATGAAAGAGAATAGCGCACAGATTCGCGCCATTCTACCGGTACCCGTGGCGACTTACCTGCTCAATGAAAAACGCAGCGTGTTGGCAGATCTTGAGTCTCGCCAGAATGTTCGTGTGGTACTGCTGCCCAATCCTGATATGGATACGCCCCACTACGACGTGCAGCGGCTGCGTGATGACCACCTGGACGAGGATGACACTCAAAGCCTATCGAGCTTTGAGCTCTCCACCGACACCGAAGTAGGCAAAGAGCCGACACCTAGCTTCGTGCCGCCCGCTCAACGCGCCGAAGCCGCCGTCAAGAGTGTCACCCACAACGCTCCCGCCCCAGCATCGCTGCAAACGGAAGAGAAAGCGCCCGCTGCAGCCCCAGCGGCCAAAGCAGCACCTGTAGCCAGCGAGCAACCCAGCGTTATTGGGCGCTTTATCCGCGGCTTCGCCAAACTGCTTGGTAGCGACGAAAGCGGCGCCGAAGCCACACCAGAGCCCAAGGTTGAAACACCGGCGCCGCGCAAATCAGGCGAGCGCAAAACCAATCAGCGCAGCAGCGAGTCGCGGCAAAAATCGTCGCGTGGCGACAACGCCAGCCGTAACGAGTCACGCAGCGATAATAGCGCCCGCCCTGAGCCAAAAGCTGAACAAAAAGCCGAGCAGCGCAGCAGCACACCGCGTCCTGCCAGTGACGACAATAGCGATAAGCGGAGCGGCCCCAGCCGTACCCGCAACCGCCGTCGCCACCCCCAGCAGGACGATGCTAACGGTCAAGAGTCAGCCAAAGCGCCTCGTAAAGAGAACCAGGCTGATAGCTCTTCCAAAGACAGCCCTAGCAAAGACAGCTCCACGAAAGAGGGCTCTAAAGAAAGCACCAGCGGCAAAAGTGCAGCGCAGAAAGAGTCGCGTCGTGATGGTGGTGACAAAAACCGCGACAGCCAGCGCGATGCAACGGCCAAGAGCCCAGAGTCCAAGAACTTAGAGACCAAGCAGGATGACGGCAAGCCGAAGCGTACGCGTAACAACCCGCGTAACCGCACGCGCACCCAGGCGATCAACCCTCAGGCAGAAGCTGAGCAGTTAAAACTGCAGGCCGAGGCTCAGAATGAAGCGTCAGCAGTAACACCAGAGCCGGCCGAAGCCCCTGAGGCAGAAGAACAGGCACAGGTGGCTAAAGCAGCGACAAATGACACAACGATTGCACTAGGATCGGACTCGGACGTCACCGCTCAGCCAGAAGCGGCAGCAGCCGATGCGCCTGAGTCCGACGCCGAGCAAGCGAACGACGCAACGACCGCCGACCGCCCCGTGGCAGAAAACGCTAAAGCGCGCAAGTCGACGCACCAGCGCCGCCAGCCTAAAGCGGCTTCACCGGCGGAGCAAACGTCAACTGCCAGCACCGTTGAGCAGGATGAGGCCGCCGCCAAGCCAAGCGAACCGGAGGCCACAGCCAGCGAAGAGCCGTCAGCGCCATCTGAGGTGACCTCAGCAACGGCCAAAGCCAACGCCGAACCAGCTGAAAGTAAGAAAACCGCCGATAGTCAGCAGCCCAGTGCTAGCGAACAGGCAGCGCCTGAAGCCGTCGAACCGTCTGCGGCCAACGCCGTTGATCCAGCCGCAACGATTGAAGAGGCGGCCTCCCCTGCACCTTTCAATAGTGCGGGTACGGATCAAAGCAGCGATGAGCATCAGCCCGAAGCTTCAACTAACGTCCAAGTTCGCCAGGAAGCGGCAAACCCAGATGTTGCTGAGAGTACTTCCGAGAGCGCTTCTGAGAGCGTCGACGCAACCCCTTCAACTGAAGAGCCTACCAGCAGCGAGCCGCAGCAAGACAGCGCAGAAAAAGGTGATGAGCCTAAGAGTGTTAAAGACACAAACGCTGAAGACCGAGTCGCTGAAGAAAGGAGCATTGAAGAGAGTAGCGCTGAACCGAATAGTTCTGAAGACAGTCCTGAAAATGGTTCTGAAAATAGCTCTGAAAAGAGCAGCGATGAACTAGCAGCGACTGAAACACCTGCGACTGAAACACCTGCGACTGAAACACCTGCGACTGAAGCTACTGCAACTGAAGCAGACGCTCAACCGGTCGCCAGTGAAGCACCCGTTGAAGCTGCTGTAACTGAAGAAGCGCCTAAACCCCGCCGCCGTCGCACACGGGCCCACAATGACCCGCGTGAGAAGCGCAAACAGGCACAACAAGACACACGCTCCGAATAGATCGTTCGCGCGTATTGCAGTAACAAAAATCCCCGCTTCGGCGGGGATTTTTGCGTTATGTGCACCTTAGAGGCAGGGCCTAGAGATTAACTAATAGAGATTAACTAACAGGGATTAATGAACCGCGGCTCGGGCTCTAAACGCACCCCAAAGCGTGCCTCGACCTGGTCAGCGATATAGCTAGCTGTTTTCATTAGCCTCTGACGATCACCGCCGCCAAAGTGCACCAACACCAGCGCTTGATGCTGGTGTACTCCGAAGGCACCATCACGCATCCCTTTCAAGCCACACTGGTCGATTAACCACCCCGCCGCCAGCTTTGTTTGCCCTCCTTCCTGGGGGAAATGGGGCATAGCAGGATACTGCTGCAACAACTGCGCTGCCAGCACATCAGCTACCAGCGGATTTTTGAAGAAGCTCCCCGCATTGGCCAGCACCTGTGGGTCGGGCAGCTTCTCGCGTCGAATACCACATACCGCTTCGGCTACCGCGAGCGGTGTGGGAGGGCTTGCTAGGCGTGCGGCGAGATCGCCATACCCTAGCCGGGGCGCTGGCGTGCGTGACAAACGCAAGACTAACTGAGTGATCACAATGCTACCTGCCAACTCGCCTTTAAAAATACTCTCACGGTAACCAAAGGCGCACTCTTGCGCGCTTAGCCAATTTACCCGCCCGGTGGCAAGCTCCATTACCTGCACCGCTTGCAGCGTATCGGCAAGCTCAACACCGTAGGCGCCAATGTTCTGCACTGGCGCAGCACCACAACTGCCAGGGATCAGCGCCAGATTTTCAATGCCCCACAGGCCGCGTGCAGCAGTCGCCATCACCAACGTATGCCAATTAACTCCCGCCCCTACATGGGCAAGCACATGCCCTTGACGCTGACTGAGCCAGTGTTGTTGCAAATCAGGCCGCACCACCAAACCTGGTAGTGCCTCGGGAAGCAGAACATTGCTGCCGCCACCGAGCAGCGTGACGGGCCAGCCTTCATGGCGTGCCTCTGCTAGTGTTTGGCGTAGAGCTGTTAATGTCTTTGGTGACGCGAAGCGCTCTGCTTGGCAGGGGAGCCTAAGTGTATTAGCGGCGGACAAATCCACATTGCTGAGAATATTCATCTGTGCAGCCACACCATTAGCCCCATTACAGCTCTCGCTTAAGGTGTCGAATCAGCCCTTCTGATGCAGCTTCAATCATATCCAGAGCCTTCTCAAATCCCTCATCACCGCCAAAATAGGGGTCTGGGACTTCAGCACCGGGGGTACCAGCGAAATCTAAAAACAGCCCAACATGCGCCTGGCTATTAGCAGGCTTCAGCTCGCGTATGGCGCGTAAATTGTCCTGATCCATGCCTAACACGTAGTCGAATTGGGTAAAATCGTGCTCGCTTAGCTGGCGGGCACGCAGGTCGCTTATATCGATACCGCGCAGTAGTGCTGCCTGCTGCGCGCGGGCGTCTGGCGCTTTGCCCAAATGCCAACTGCCGACGCCGCAGGAGTCTATCTCGACCTCATCGGCCAACCCTGCTCGCTCAAGAGCACGACGAAAAACACCTTCGGCGGTCGGTGAACGGCAAATATTGCCTAAACATACAAATAATACTTTCACGATAGCTCCTTAAAAACTGAGCTGCCCAAGCAAGCGCCCGCCCCTGCGCTAAGCCGGCAACGCCCGAACCCGCGCTAGGCCAGCAGCGCCCGAATCCGCGCTAGATCCTCGGCCGTATCAACACCGGCAGGGTTTACTTCGCAGGCCAGCGCCACTTGAATAGCGTGACCATTCTGCAGCGCACGCAGTTGCTCGAGCTGTTCAAGCTGTTCGAGGCTTGAGGCTGGCCAGTCTCGGTAGGCAGCTAGAAAACCGGCACGATACGCATAGAGACCGATATGGCGCAGCCAGGCATCGGTTGCCAGCATGGTCGGTGGCGTTTTGAACTGCTCACGATCCCAGGGGATAGGGGCCCGTGAGAAATACAGCGCGCGGCCTTGTAGCGTTCGCACCACCTTGACCACGTTGGGATTAAACAGCGTGTCCACGTCATTGATAGGCTCCGCCAACGTGGCTATCGACGCTCCGGGATCGTCGGCTAGGCGCAGAGCCACCTGGTCGATCAGCGCGGGAGGAATCAGCGGCTCATCGCCCTGCACATTCACCAGCAGCGCATCATCCGTCAATGCCAATATACCAGCCACCTCGGCTAATCGGTCGGTGCCCGAGGGGTGATCGTCGCGGGTCATGATCACTTCGGCGCCGTAGTGCAGCATGGCATCACGAATACGGCTATCGTCTGTTGCCACGACCACTCGGCTGGCGTGGCTTTGGCAAGCACGGCGCCATACGTGAGCAACCATCGGTTCCCCGGCAATATCAAGCAGTGGCTTGCCGGGCAGCCGGGTAGAGCCGTAGCGAGCAGGTACGACGACGGTAAAATCAGGCACCTTGAAATCAACCATGTCATCAAAGACAGCCATTAAGCGTCTCCTAAACGCTCTTGGGAACGTCCTGGAGAGCGTCCTGGAGAACGCCCTTGTGAAGTGTGCAGCTTTTCATCAGCATCCATCACGCGAGCCTCTTCCGGCAACATCACCGGAATCCCCTCTTTGATCGGATAGGCAAGGCCATCGTAGTGGCAGCGCAGCTCTTGAGCATCGCGATCATACTTCAGCTTACCGTTACACAACGGGCAGACCAGCATTGCCAGCAGTTCCTTATCCATGCGCTTATCTCCTTTAGGAAAGTGCCGACAGCCGCGCTGCCAGCCAGTGCTCAAATTCGGGTGGAAGGGATGCCTCCACATCTAATACCCAACTGTTAGGCGGGGCCAGGGCGTAACACTTAACGGCGTCTTTAGCGGTCATAATCACTGGGCGGGTATCTGCAAAGCTTAGCGCGCCCGCACTAAAGTGCTGGTGGTCGGCCAACGGGTGCCACTCGCCCTCAACACCCAACGCGGAGAGTGTACGAAAAAAGCGCTCGGGATGCCCGATACCTGCCACCGCGTGCACCGGCAGCGTAAACGGCAGCGGCGCAAGCGGAAAACGTGCGCCGTCATCAAGGCGACGCCAGCGCAGCGGCGCCAGCTGCATAGTAGTGGCTGCCTGCATGATAGACGGAGTAAGCGACAAAGAGGGCGGTGAGTCGCCGTTAATGATCACCGCGTCAACACGCTGCAACCGGCTGGGCGACTCGCGCAGCGGCCCGGCGGGCAGGCAGCGCCCGTTGCCCAATCCACGGTCACCATCCACAACCACCAACTCAATATCTCGATCCAGTGCCAAGTGCTGTAAACCGTCGTCGCTCAAGATAATATCGCAGCCCTTCTCGATCAGTGCCTGAACACCGCGCACGCGATTGGGGTCTGCGGCCACTGGCAGTCCCGTCTGCTGTGCCAGCATCAGCGGCTCATCACCGCTTTCGACAACGTTCGTGTCGGCGGTGACCAGCAGCGGGTAACTGGGCGCTTTTCCGCCATAGCCGCGGCTAACGATACCTGGCGACCAGCCTTGGGCCACCAGCCAGCCAGCTAGCCACGCCACCAGCGGCGATTTACCCGTCCCCCCCAAGGTGATATTGCCTACCACGATAACCGGCACCGGCGCCTTCCAAGTAGCTTTTTGGCCGCTAGAGTATTCCCGCTCCCGCCGCGCCATGGCCCACTGATAAAGCGCCCCTAAAGGCCTCAGCGGCGATAGCCAGCGACTGCCCTGGTAAGCGCCTTGCAGCCAGCGCTCCGCCAGCGTTCTCTTGGCAAAGCTCATAACGATAGGCTCATATCAAAAGGCTCATATCGATAGCCTCATGGCGCTTCTTGAAACTGCAGTTGATGCAGCGCCGCGTAGGCGCCATCGGCATCCAGCAGCGACTGATGCGACCCCTCTTCGATAATGCGCCCCTGATCCATCACCACAATCCGGTCAGCCCGCTCTATGGTAGAGAGGCGGTGGGCGATGACCAGCGTGGTGCGCCCTTCACAGACTCGCTCAAGGGCTTTTTGAATATAGCGCTCGGATTCTGTATCCAACGCAGAAGTGGCCTCATCCAGCACCAGTAGCGGCGCGTCCTTGAAGATCGCCCGGGCAATCGCCAGCCGCTGGCGTTGGCCGCCCGAGAGCATCACGCCATTTTCACCCACGGTGGTGGCATAACCATTGGGGAGCTTATCGATAAACTCATGGGCATAGGCGGCTTCAGCTGCAGCCTGTACAGCCTGGGGGTCAGGATTGGCCACCCCGTAAGCAATATTATCGGCAATCGAGGCGTTAAATAGCGTCACCTGCTGCGACACCAGAGCAATCTGCTGGCGCAGTGGGCCAAGCGCGTATTCATCAACATTAATGCCATCGATAGTAATACTGCCTTGAGTGGGGCAGTAAAAACGCGGCAGCAAGCTGACCAGAGTGGACTTGCCGCTCCCCGAACGCCCGACTATCGCCACCAGTTCGCCCGGTGCTATGCGCAGATTAATATCGTGCAGGACTTCGGGCTGGTCGTCGGCATAGCGGAAGCTAACATGATCGATCACGACATCGCCGTTTAAACGGCTGGCAATATGTTTGCCACTATCCTCTTCAGGGGTCATATCCAGCAATCCGAAAAGCTCTGACGCGGCCGCCAGGCCTTTCTGAATTTCACCGTTAATCTCGGTCAGTTGACGTACCGGCTTGATCATCAGGGCAGCCGCGGTAATAAAGGCCACAAACTCACCAGGCGTCATGTTCTCCATCAGCGAGGGTGCCATGGCCAGCCAGACCAGTAGCGCCATGGAGATGGCCACCAACATCAGAATCACAGGGGAACTGACCGCACGGGTCATGGCTTCTTTCATACTTTGGCGGCGATTCTCTTCACTGACCCGCTCAAAGCGCTGCTTTTCATACGGCTCTGCGCCGTGGGTGCGCACTACCCGATAGCCCGACAGCGCTTCCGAGGCAATATGGGTGACATCGCCCATGGAGTGCTGAATGCGTTTTGAAATGCGTCTAAAGCGCTTGCTGACGTAGCTTACCACCACGGCAATGATCGGCGTCACGCCCAGAAACAGCAGTGTTAGCATCCAGTTAGTCCAGAGTAGATAGAGCACCAAGCCGACGACGAACAGGCCTTCCCGAAGAATAATCGTCACCGCTTTGGTGGCCGCCCCCGCGACTTGCTCAACGTGGTAGGTCACCCGTGATACCAGTTGACCGCTGGAGTGATGGTCAAAAAACCAGCCCGGCAGATGGAGTAGATGGGCAAACACGTCGCAACGCAGGGTATGAATCACGTAGCGGCCCACATAGGCCATGAAGTAGGTGCTTAAAAAAGTACCTAACCCCCGGGCGGAAAACATAATAATTACAAACAGCGGTAGAAAGAACCGAAACGCCGCATCTGGGTTTTGAATGCCATCAATTAATCGCTTCATCATTTCCGCCAGCGCGGTACTCGACGCGGCGTAAACCACAAAGCCCACTATCGCTAGCGCAAAAGCTCGCCAATGCGGCTTCACATAGCCCAACAACCGCTTATAAATACCCCAACCTGAATCAGTCACACGCGCTCCTGGCCATAGTGTGCAATCGGAGAATTCTACCTGATGGCGACGCGCTTCAACACTGGTTGCGTCGCCCTGGCAATGGTCGCGTTGTTTCAACCTGGATGGGCTGGGCCGCTTTTAGCCAAAAACGCAGTGCGCCGTCATGCGCCGTGTTCCATAGACAGCTGCCCTGCTGGCGAAAACGGCGCACGACAGAATCTACCGGATGTTGAAACGCATTACTCCGCCCGGCGCTAAATATCACGTGCTCAGGAGCGATGGAACGTACGAACTGGATACCCGAGCTGGTGCCGCTGCCATGGTGCCCTGCCACCAATACACTAACAGGCGGCTCCACCTTTCGCAGAAAGCGACGCTCTACCTCAGTGCTCACATCCCCCGTAATCAGCAGTCTCTGCTCACCAGCGCTCACCTCAAGTACGCAGGAGCGATCGTTGGCAGATAAATCGTTATCACCCGCGGGCGGCCAGAGAATACGGTAACTCACCCCATCACGCTGCCATGTTTGACCACGCTGACAATCAATACCGGAAATTGGCAGCGCCTCACCTGCAGGAGCCATCCACTGTTTGACCCGATGATCGGCTAACAATGCGCTGATACCGCCCGCATGGTCATTATCAGCGTGGCTGACTAACACTTGATCAAACAACTGCCCCGGTGACCAAAGCGCCTCCAGAGGCATAAAACCACTACGAAAGCGAGGGCCGGTGTCGTAGAGCAGGCGATAATGCGCGCTGCGCAGTTCTATCAACTGCCCCTGCCCCACATCATGGACGCTGACTCTGAGCGCATTGGGGGGAATCGATGACGGAAGCGACCACCAGGGCAGCGCAACGATCAGCGCTGAGGCTGCCAGCCGTAAGCTTGGCAGCACGGCAGGTAGCCCCCAGCATAACGACAGTAGCAACAGTGCGAGGGAGAGCGGATACGTTAACGACCGATCAGGTTCCCATAGTGGCCAGTGCTGCACCACCAGCGTCAGCAACAGGTGGAAAACGCTTAGCGCCTGCTCAAACAGCCACCATACCGTCTCTCCCACCATGGGCAGAGGTGACAGCAGCCACCCCAGCAGTGCGGTCGGCACCATCACCGAGCTTACCCAGGGTACGGCGACTAAATTGATCAATGGGGCAGCGGGTGCCACTCGTCCAAAGGCCACCAATACGGCGGCGGCCATTAGCGGGGCTAGCAGCAGTTGCGATCTCACCAGCGCCCAGAACCAGCCCTTTATCCCTTGAGGACGCCGCCGCCCCTGCCAAATAATAATCAGCCACGCCACTGCCACAAACGATAGCCACATCCCTGGGCGCCATAGCGCTAGCGGATCGACAATAAGTACCAGCGCGAGAGCCAGCCACCAGCCCTGCCAAGCCCCCGGCGCATGCCGACCACTCAGCACCCACAGCCCGATCAATGTCATCACCATCGCCCGCATAGCCGGTGGCGCCATCCCGGCAAGGGTGGCGTAACTGACACAAGCTAGCGCTGCTAACCACCACGGCCAGGTGCGCATACGCCAGTTGGTGGGAGTTGCAAACCGAGCGACTGACTTGGCTAGCAGCAGTACAAATGAGGCCACCAGCCCGACATGCAAGCCTGAAATCACCACCAGATGCGTGGTTCCGGTGGCATTCAGCAGCGACCAGTCGTCTTGGGTAAGCTGTTCGCTATCGCCTAACGTCAATGCGGCCAGCCAGCGTTTGGTTCGATCGTCGAGCGGCTGACGGGCTAAAAAATCCAGCGCTAGCTGGCGCAACGAAGGGCCCGCAGAAGAAAGCCGAACCGGCGCTGGCTCCTGGCGCAAGTAGCCGGTGGCGTGGATTCCCTCACGCCACAGCCACTGCTCATAATTGAAGGCATCAGGATTGGCAAAGCCACTTGGGGGACGCAAACGAAGCGTCATTTGCCACTGCTCGCCGGGCCTAAAGCGAACATCGCTATAAGCGGTAATGCGCACCTTGGTGAGCGCGGAACAGCTGGGCCGTTGTGCCAGGCTAGTCGAAGAGCTTTGACACTGATCAACGCTTAACAGCAGGCGCGTGGCATTACCCACCGGTTGGGCGGTCAACACGGTTGCCTCAACAGCAAGATCTTCTCCGCTTAGCCCCGTCGGTAAGCGACTCCCCCACTCTTCTTGTACGCCAGTGAAGACCCAGGCGCCGATCAGCAGCCATATACCAAATCGCGGGCACCGCCCCACTACCAGCAACGCGGCTACCAACACCCAGCCAAACGCATTTGGAGTCACCTCTGCGGTGTGGAAATACCAGGCAAAAATACCTCCTGCAAGTGCTGCAAGCGCCGCGGGCATGGCAACACCTAACCGCATAGAGCCCTCCAGCGAATGTTCATTAATGGCCTAGCATAGCCGAAGAGTGGCTCTATATGGATAATGAGCCACATCGATAGGCAAGAGTATCCGCCATGCCGCGCAGATTCCTGCAGCGCTACATGCCCAAACCCGACACTATCAGGAAACAGCGCTCGCTACGCTTTATTGCACCGCTGATTGCAGACCCGGGGTTGTGGCTTCTAACTCGCCGAAGCGTTGCCAATGCGTTTAGCGTGGGCGTGTTTTGCGCGATGCTGCCCATCCCTTTTCAGATGGTCGTTGCCGCGCTAGGCGCGCGCCTAACACGCTGCAATTTAGCCCTCTCGGTAGGCTTGGTATGGATTACTAATCCATTAACGATGCCGCTGATTTTTTACGGCAACTACTGGATTGGCACCTTTATCCTCGGCGCGCCCGTGCGGGAGGCCCCTTCACGTATTTCAACGCACTGGATCGCCGAACAGATGCACGACATTATGCCGCCACTGATCGTCGGCTCGTTGGTAACAGCGATCATATTAGCCATCGTGGTCAATATTGGCATTCGCTTGATCTGGCGCTGGCACGTCTCCCATAACTGGAAACGCCGCCGCCAGATACGTCGGCAGCGGCGTGCGCAGATAGAAGCAGAATTTGACGATAAGGTTTAATGATTGAACCCGACGGTTAAAGCGCCGGCGCCTGCTCGACCAACTTACCCGCATCCAGTTTAAGCACGCGGTCTTGATGGGCCGCCAGGCTAACGTCGTGGGTCACAATCACGAATGCACAGGCGCTCTCTTTGGCCAGTTCATCCATTAGCGCCAAAATGGTCGCCGCTGTGGTTTGATCCAGATTGCCCGTGGGCTCATCCATCAGCACCAAACTAGGATCGGTGACCAACGCACGGGCAATCGCCACGCGCTGGCGCTCCCCGCCGGAAAGCTCACCCGGCTTATGATCCGCCCGCGGCTGCATGCCTACCCGCTCAAGTATCTGCATGGCACGCTTCTCGGCCGCCTTTTTCGACTGACCGCGAATAATCAGCGGTAACGCCGCATTTTCGAGTGCAGTGAATTCCGCCAATAGATGGTGGAATTGATACACAAACCCGATGTAACGGTTACGAAAGCTGCCAAGCGCTGCTTCATTCAGCCCTGATAGCGGCTCACCGGCGATAACGACGCTGCCTTCACTAGGGCGGTCAAGACCGCCCAGCAGGTTTAACAGCGTTGTCTTACCTGACCCCGAGCTGCCGACGATGGCCACCCGTTCCCCGGCGCGCACCTGCAAATTGAGCTTATCCAGTACCGTCAGATCCTGGGGGCCTTCGCTGTAGGTTCGTGTCAGCGTCTGGCAATCGAGCATGACGGCAGCTTCTTGCCCTGTATTTATCGACATCGTGTCATCCTTATTCCTGAAGCCATTATTCATAGCGCAATACATCCGCCGGCTGAACTTTTGCCGCCCGCCAAGCGGGATAAAGTGTCGACAGGAACGTCAGACCAAAGGCGGCCAATACGATACGACTGACATCATTCCACTGCAGGCGTGAAGGCAGGTCGCTAATGAAATAGACCCCAGCATCCAGGAACTGAATCCCCAGCGTTCCTTCCACCCAGCCAATCAGATCCGCAATGGTCAGCGCCAGCAGCACACCCACGGCCACCCCAACAGCGATACCAATCAGCCCGATGGCCATGCCCTGAACAATAAAAATCCCCATAATAGAGCTCGGTTTAGCACCGATAGTCCGCAGAATGGCGATATCCGCGCGTTTATCGGTGACGACCATGACCAGCGTCGAGACGATATTAAACGCCGCCACGGCGATAATCACAGTTAACAGTAGCGCGATCATGCGCTTTTCCATCTGTATCGCCTGGAAAAGATTGCCTTGAGAGAAAGTCCAATCGCTGCCCCGATACTCCGGGCCAAGCTCATTGAGAATCGCCTGGGTCTCGCTACTGGCAGCAAACAGATCATCCAGCTGGAGGCGAAGCCCGCCAACCGCATCACCCAGGCGCGCAAGAGTCTGCATATCTTCAATATTGGCGTAGGCCAAATTAGCGTCTAGTTCGGCACCGACGCTAAAAATACCGCTAACGGTAAAGCGTTTTAAGCGTGGAAAGACCCCGGCGGGGGTAATTGATGCTTCGGGTACCAGCAGCGTTACTCGATCCCCCACGCCAACGCCCAAGTTGCGCGCCAGCATTGAGCCCAGCACCACATGCCACTCTCCGGGAACCAGATCGGTCAATTCACCTTGGCGCATGTGCTCACCAATAATTGACACTCGGTCTTCCCATTCCGGGTTGATGCCATTGACCATGGCTCCCTGATTACGCCCGCCCACGGAGAACATACCTTGTTGCTCAACGTAGGGCGCCGCACCAATGACCCGCTCCCTTTGCATAAGCTCTTCAGCCAGAGCCTGCCATTCAACCATGCCCTCCCGGGACTCAATTTTAGCGTGGGGCACCATGCCTAAAATACGTGTGCGCAGCTCATGGTCGAAGCCATTCATCACCGACAGCACCAAAATAAGTACGGCGACCCCCAGCATTAGCCCCAACATCGAGGTGAGCGAAATAAACGAAATAAAGTGGTTCCGGCGTTTAGCGCGCACGTAGCGCAGCCCCACCAGAAAAGGCAAACGATCAAGCATGGCGTCATTCCTTATCAATAAGCGCTCATGGTACGGTTTTTTTAGTCTCTCTGCATGTTCAAACGGCCATTAGAGCGGCCTTCGCCGTGAGCGTTCAGAATAAAAACGTTACGCTTGCAACTTGCCCCGCCACACCCTACATTGCGCCGATTTACTGCTGACAGTGGGGCTGCGCTTTTATGACGTATCGTTTGCTACCCGAATGGTATCCCCAAGATGGGATACAACTGACCTGGCCACGCCCAGACGGCGATTGGGCGCCTCTGCTTGCGCGCATCGAAGCCACCCTCGAGCGTATCGTGATGGCCACCGCGCGCTATCAGCGTGTGCTTATTTGCGTACCAGACGAACTAACCAAGCAGCGCTTGGCCGATACTTTTCACGCCTACGCTGTGCCCGCTGAACGCCTGCAGCTTATTGTCGCACCCACCGACGATACCTGGGCGCGGGATCATGGCCCGATCAGCGTGGTCGATGAAGATGGCCAATGTGTCTTGCTCGACTACACGTTCACCGGCTGGGGTGGAAAATTTCCCGCCGAACGCGATAACTTGCTCACCCAGTGGCTTGCCGATGCGGGGGCCTGGGCCTGCCCGGTGGCCTCGCGGAATCTGGTACTGGAAGGCGGCGGTATAGAAACTGACGGCGAAGGCACCCTGCTCACCACCGAAGCATGCCTGCTTAACCCCAACCGTAACCCCACGCTATCCCGAGCAGAGGTAGAAGCGCAGCTTGGCGAAGACTTCGGCGTTGACCGTGTGCTGTGGCTGGCCAACGGCCATTTAGAGGGCGATGATACCGACAGCCATATTGATACCCTGGCACGCTTCTGCAACCCAACCACCATCGCCTATGTGCGTTGTGACGACCCTCACGACCCGCACTACGCGGCCTTGGCGGCGATGGAGCAAGAACTGCAGTCTTTCCGGCAACGCAATGGTGAACCCTACCGGCTTGTTCCACTGCCCTGGCCCCAAGCCTGCTTTGACCCGGAAGATGGCCACCGCCTGCCCGCCACCTACGCAAATTTCCTGATCATCAATCAGGCCGTACTGGTGCCTACCTACGGCGACCCGGCGGATGTCACTGCACTGAACGCGCTAGCGGTTGCTTTTCCTGAGCACACGCTAATTCCGATTGAGTGCGTAAGCGTTATTCGCCAACATGGCAGCCTGCACTGTTTAACCATGCAGCTTCCACAAGGCACGCTTGCCCGGGGCACGCCTGCCACGACCGCTATTTGCTAAAGGAGTCACCATGTCGACAACGCTAACCGTCGCTGTTGTGCAGCAACCCGCGTGGCCGGACAAAGCCCAAAGCCTGTCAGCAAGCGAAGAAGGTATCCGTAGCGCCGCTAAACAAGGCGCGCAGTTGGTACTGCTACAAGAACTGCACGCCACCCACTACTTCTGCCAATTTGAAGACCCTGCCCTGTTTGATCTAGCGGAACCGCTGGATGGCCCTACCGGCCAGCGCCTGGCGGCGCTCGCTAAAGAGTTGAATATTGTGCTGGTTGGGTCGCTATTTGAACGCCGCGCTCCAGGGCTATACCACAATACTGCGGTGGTCTATGACCGCGCCAAGGGCCGGGTAGGTCAGTATCGTAAGATGCACATTCCCGATGATCCCGGGTTTTATGAGAAGTTTTACTTCACGCCGGGTGATCATGACAGCACCCGCGGAGAAGGCTTTACTCCGATCGAAACATCCGTGGGCCGTCTCGGCGTCTTGGTCTGCTGGGATCAGTGGTACCCCGAAGCCGCCCGTCTTATGGCGCTAGCCGGTGCCGATTTACTGCTCTACCCCACGGCGATCGGCTGGGATCCCAATGACGACGGGGAAGAAAAGAGCCGCCAAAAAGATGCCTGGACAGTAATTCAGCGCGCCCACGGTGTCGCCAACGGCTTGCCGGTTCTAGTCGCCAACCGGGTTGGCTTTGAGGCGGATCATTCTGGGGTGGGAGACGGCATTCAGTTCTGGGGCGGCAGCTTCGTCTGCGGACCACAAGGTGAACTATTGGCCCATGCGGGGGAAGAGACTGAACAGTTAGTCGTTCAGCTAGATATGGCGCGCAGTGAAAATACCCGCCGCATCTGGCCCTATCTGCGCGATCGTCGTGTGGACGCTTATGGGGATCTGACTCGCCGCTACCGCGACTAGTAGGCTTGGCCTTAGTCTTAAAGATGAAAACGTAAAAACGCCTGCCTTGGCTAAATACCGAGGCAGGCGTTTTTCATTATATAACGCTCTTTTTATGCGTTCTGGCTTGGCGTGTTATTTCCAGAAATCGCGGATCGATGCGATTCCTTGAGCGCCCACGGCACGGGCATGATTGGCATCAAAGCGCGTCATGCCACCCAGTGCGAATACCGGCATGCCTGCGCGCTCTACCAACTGCTGGAAATCATGCCAGCCGAGCGGGAATACTTCCGGGTGTGACGGTGTGGTGCGCAGCGGCGATAAGCTAACAAAGTCGCAGCCTAACACCGCCGCCTGGGTAAGCTGCGTTTGGTTGTGTGTTGATGCGGACAGCCACTTGCTTTCGGCAATCGGACGACGTTCGAGCTGCATCAAACGCTCGCTGGTCAAATGAATGCCATCGGCGTCAATGTGATCAAGCAGCGTCGGCTCACCATTGAGCAGCAGTCGCGCGCCGTACTCACGACACAGGCTCAAGGCACGCTGGGCACGAGCCAGATAAGCCGCTTCATCCAACTGCTTGGCGCGCAGTTGTACCAGGCGAATTTTGTCTTCACGCAGCGCGCGTTCCAAAAACGCATCGAAACGCGCCTCATCCAACTCTTCCCCGGTAATTAAATACTCGGTAGGCAACCTTACCGCTCGCAGAATCGGCAAATTAGCCGCCGGGAAGGGGTAGTTGGAGAGCTCGCTCATGGGCACCCAGCGCACCGCCTGCCCTTCACGACCAAAGGGCTCGCCAGCAAACTCATGCACTTGCCATACATCGAGCAAGATATGCTTGTCGGGGTACTCATGGTGGACGCGAATCAACGGCTGGGCACAAACAATCTCAACGCCTAGCTCTTCGTGCAGTTCACGCTTTAACCCTTCAAGACCTGTTTCATAAGGGGCCAGTTTGCCGCCTGGAAACTCCCAAAGCCCGCCATGATCTACGTTTGATGGCCGACGAGCGATCAGTACTTGCTGTTGATCGGCGCTGATAATCGCTGCCGCCGCGACGTGAACCCGTCGTTTTACCTTTATGCTCATAGACTCATATACTCGTTACGTCTTTATCCACTGCGTGCACCAATGCTAAAGGCATCGGTGCTATATCGCTGCGTGTGCCCACTACCCCTGCCAACCAACGCCCCACACAGGGGGAGACTGATTAGCTGCGGTAATCCGCGTTAATAGACACATAGTCATGGGAGAGGTCGGAGGTCCATACCGTGGCACTTTCCTCGCCGCGCCCCAAGTTAATGCGAATGGTAATTTCTGACTCGGCCATGACGGCGCTTCCTGCCGCTTCGGTATAGCCTGCAGCACGCCCGCCATTTTCAACTAGACGTACATCGCCTAAATCAATCACCACACGGTTGACATCAAAGTCGCTTACAGGCGCTCGTCCTACCGCGGCCAAAATACGCCCCCAATTAGCATCTGAAGCGTAAAGCGCTGTTTTGACTAGCGGTGAGTGCGCAACAGTAAAGGCCACATCGAGCGCCTCTTGACGACTTTTCGCTTCGTCGACCTGAAGGGTAACGAATTTGGTTGCGCCCTCGGCGTCGCGAATAATCGCCTGCGCCAGCTCGGTCATTACCCGCTGCAAGGCGTTGCTGAAAACGGCAATCTGCTCATCGTCGGCAATGCGGGAGCCTGTGCCGGTCGCTGCCAACATACAAGCGTCATTGGTAGAGGTATCGCTATCCACCGTGATGCAGTTAAACGAGCGATCGACGGTTTCACGCAGTAGCCGATCCAGCAGCGGTGCTTCGATAGTTGCATCGGTCACCACAAAGCCCAGCATGGTCGCCATATTGGGCTTAATCATGCCAGACCCTTTCGTGATGCCGTTAATCGTTACCTGCTGATTGCCTATTTCAACCGTGACACTGGCGCCTTTGGCACGAGTATCGGTGGTTAAAATACCTTGGCCTGCGTGTTCCCAGGCAACACTGTCGCTGGCCATGCTTTCAAGTGCCGGTGCCAATCCCGCTAGCAGACGCTCCATCGGCAGCGGCTCGCCAATTACGCCGGTTGAAAACGGCAGCACGTCCTGCGACGACACACCGGCTTGTTTAGCCAGTTCTGCACAGCTAGCCCTGGCATCCCGCAAACCTGCTTCACCCGTACCTGCGTTAGCATTGCCAGTGTTGATCAGCCAAAAGCGTGGCGAACGGTGTTCTGCCCGGCACTGCTCGAGGTGTTGCTTGGCCACCAAAACGGGCGCTGCGCAGAACGCATTACGGGTAAAGACCCCAGACACCGTCACGGTCTCGGGCAGTTCAATCACCACTACATCACGACGATCCGGCTTTTTGATACCCGCCATTGCAACCCCCAGGCGCACCCCTTTTAGGGGTGGCAACTCTGGAAAGGGAGTGTTTCCAACCGCCATGATTTTCTCCTTTAGACAAAGACCGTTTCACAGACCGTCTCAAAAAACGGTCTCAAAACGGGCGCCGTTAGCTTAGTTTTCCACAGCACTGCTTGTACTTTTTACCCGAGCCACAAAAACACGGGTCGTTGCGGCCCACTTTCGGGCCTTCGCGACGCACAGGGCGGCCATCAACACCAGGCGCTTCCTGCTCAGTTTCGGGCTGCTCCTGGGTCGGGGTGTCATGACGGCTTGCCGCCGTGGCGGTTTCCCGCGCCAGCGCTTCGCGGCGCTGTTGCTCAAGGGCGTCTACTTCCTCGGGCTGACGAACCTGTACGTGGCTCAGAATACGCGTCACATCGGCTTTAATGTGCTCTAACAGCTGCTGGAAGAGTTCAAAGGATTCACGCTTGTACTCTTGCTTGGGGTTTTTCTGAGCATAGCCACGTAGGTGGATACCGCGACGCAAATGATCCATCGACTGAAGGTGTTCTTTCCAACGCGTGTCCAGCACTTGCAGCATGACCTGCTTCTCAAAGCGACGAATCAGCTTCTCGCCAGCCGCCTCGATTTTGGCTGCATAGGCCTCGCGGTGCATCGTCTGCAGCCGTTCACGCAACTGCTCTTCACTAAAGCGATCATCTTCGGCGGCCCATTTAACCACCGGTGCGTCAAGGTTGAACTCCGTCTTCAAGTGCGCTTCCAAGCCGGGCAGATCCCACTGCTCGGGCAGGCTTTGGGGCGGCACGTAGTCGCTGATGGCCGTCTCCATCACCTCTTCGCGGATACCAATAACGGCATCAGCCACATCGTCCGCGGCCAGAATCTCATTGCGCTGGTCGTAGATCACTCGACGCTGATCGTTGGCAACATCGTCGTACTCAAGTAGCTGCTTACGAATATCGAAGTTACGCCCTTCAACTTTCTTCTGGGCACGCTCAACGGCGTTAGAGACCATTTTATGCTCAATGGCTTCGCCATGCTCAAGCCCCAATGCCTGCATCAAGCGTTTGACGCGGTCAGAGCCGAACAGGCGCATCAGACTATCTTCAAGCGACAAGAAGAAGCGCGTTGAGCCGGGGTCACCCTGGCGTCCGGCACGGCCACGCAGCTGGTTATCGATACGCCGGGACTCGTGGCGTTCAGAGCCCACCACATGCAGGCCGCCAGCGGCGAGCACACCATCGTGGCGCGCTTGCCACTCGACTTTTAACGCCTCAACCTGTTCTTGGATAGGGTTTTGCAGCTTGGCGACTTCAGCCTCCCAGTTACCGCCTAGAACGATATCGGTGCCACGACCGGCCATGTTAGTGGCGATCGTAATCGCCCCTGGGCGGCCTGCCTGAGCAATGATCTCCGCTTCACTCTGGTGCTGCTTGGCGTTAAGCACATTGAACGTAAGGCCCGCCTCGCGCATCAGCTTGGCAAGGTACTCGGATGTCTCAATAGAAGCCGTACCCACCAGCACTGGACGCCCGGCTTCGGTCTCGGTTTTGACATCTTTGATGATCGCTTCGTACTTCTCTTCCGCGCTCAAATAAACCAGATCGTTGAGGTCTTTACGGGCCAGTGGCCGATTGGTGGGAATCACCACCACGTCGAGGCCGTAAATTTGCCGAAACTCAAAGGCTTCAGTATCCGCCGTACCGGTCATCCCGGCGAGTTTTTCATACAGACGGAAGTAGTTCTGGAACGTCGTTGAGGCTAGCGTTTGGCTTTCGCGCTGCACCGTGACGCCCTCTTTGGCCTCGACGGCTTGGTGCAACCCTTCCGACCAGCGGCGCCCGGGCATAGAGCGGCCGGTGTGCTCGTCGACGATCACCACCTGACCTTCAGAGATGATGTAGTCGACATCACGGTTATAGAGATGGCGGGCGCGCAGCGCCGAGTGCATATGCTGAAGCAAGTTAAGGTTTTGCGCGGCATACAGCGACTCGTCATCGCCCAATAAACCTTCAGCGCGCATCAGCTCTTCAACTTTATTATGCCCCTGCTCGGTTAACTCTACTTGCTTCTGCTTCTCGTCGACCAAGAAGTCACCAACAACCGTGGCTTCCTCATCTTCAATCTCTTCGCCTTTTTCAAGCTGCTGGGCAAGTTGATTGACGACTTTATAGAGGTCGGTATTCTCATCGACCGCACCGGAAATAATCAGCGGCGTACGCGCTTCATCGATAAGAATCGAGTCAACTTCATCGACAATCGCATAGTGCAGGCCACGCTGAACTTTATCTTCTAACGAGAACGCCATGTTATCGCGTAGATAATCGAAGCCGAACTCGTTGTTGGTGCCATAGGTAATATCACACTGGTACGCATGACGCTTCTCTTCGCCTGTCTGGCCGGAGAAAATGACGCCAATGGTAAGGCCCAGAAATTCATACAGCGGACGCATCCACTCAGCATCACGGCGAGCCAGGTAGTCGTTCACCGTGACCACGTGCACCCCTTTACCCGGCAATGCATTCAGGTACACCGCCAGCGTCGCCACCAGCGTTTTACCCTCACCGGTTTTCATTTCAGCGATGCGGCCACGGTGCAGGGTCATGCCGCCTACCATCTGCACATCGAAGTGACGCATGCCCATAACGCGCTTACTGGCTTCTCGCACGATCGCAAAGGCGGGCGCTAACAGCGAATCAAGCGATTCACCGGCTTCTAAGCGCTGGCGCAGCTCGGCGGTTTTACCTTGCAGTTCAGCATCGCTAATCGCCTCAAGCTCTGCTTCTAATGCGTTAATCTGCGGCACCTTCTTGTGCATGCGTTTGACATCGCGGTCGTTTTTAGAGCCCACGACTTTTCGTAATAAATTATTAAGCATGAAATATCCAAGTATTCACGAGCGTCCCAGCGGACATTGCCCTTTCAATGCATGCTGTTTATCTCTAGAGCATGCACAAAGTAGATGTATTATCGACAGACTTAGCGGGAAGGCGGGCCGCGCTGGGTCAAGACATCCCGGGCGGCGACCAGCATAGCCATCGGGGCTAGCCAGAGACATAGACGCCGAACAGGCGCAAAGCGCTGGGGGCTTTGAGCAAAACGTTGCAGCGCGCGCCGACGCCTGGCCACCCAGTGGGACTGGGCGCGTAAAATCGCGGGCACCCAGAAACAGATCGTGACGCTACGCTCACCGCCGCGGAATGCATCTGCAGGGCCTAAACTGGCGGGTAAAAGACAACTCACCAACAGACCGGCCAGCCACCAACGCGCTAAACCGTAACGGCGATGGCGCCGCGGCAAAGCTGATTGAACATCAAGCGTAGGTGACATGCTGTAGACCGGCTCCTGAGCGTGGTAGAGTTTACTAATCAGCCATCGGCGAAGGTGGCCGACGTCATTAGTAGCGGTGCCTAAACAGCAGCACCCTAGGAATTAAGCGTATGAGTATAAAGGTTAAGCGTTCTCGCGCACAGCCCATCGCCCGTCTGCTCTCCAAGTCGGGTGATATTAATCAGTTAATGCGCCTATCTCGTCTCATCGATCAGGCCCAGCGACACTTGCGCGCCCACTTGCCCGAAGAGATGCGCGAACATATTTTTGTGGGTGGCTTTAGCGAAGGTCGTTTAACCCTGATTAGCGGTCAGGCGAGCTGGCTGACGTGGTTACGCTTCGAACAGCGGCGCTTATTGGAACTGCTCCATCAACTGCCTGGCTTTGAAGGAGTCAGCGGCTTTACCTTTAAGGTACGCCCTGTACGCCCTATTGTGGCACCAAAGCGTAACACGCGTAGTCTGTCGGCCGACGCGGGCAAAACCCTTTCCGAGTGCGCTGAAGATACTACCAATCCAGCGCTAAAACGTGCCTTGGAACGGCTTGCATCTCATGCTCGGCCAGCCAAGTAACGCTCACACCATTTTCTCTTCCCATCAGGCTTAGTGCCTTATCGCCACACTCTTAAAAGCATAAAGCACCGCCTAAGCGATGCTTTATGAATCAAAAAGTAAAAAAGCGCTAATATAAAAAGCGAAGCCTAGCTACATCACGCCATTGCAGGTGCGGCATAAGAGATCGGCGCAACCGCCTTTTCCTCTTCAAAGGTGACAATTTCATAGGCATCGGGCTGCGCCATCAATTCGCGGCAGAGCTGATTATTGAGTGCGTGGCCAGATTTCACCCCACGGAACTCGCCGATCAGGCTATAACCCAGCTGGTACAAGTCACCGATAGCATCCAATACTTTGTGCTTAACAAACTCATCTTCGTAGCGCAGGCCGCCTTCATTAACGATGCGGTAATCATCCACCACAATGGCGTTGTCTAGACTTCCGCCTAGCGCCAGATTGTTAGAGCGTAAGAACTCTAGGTCACGCATAAATCCAAAAGTACGTGCACGGGAAACTTCTTTAACGAAGGACGTGGTCGAGAAATCGATCAACGCGGTCTGTTTCTGCTGCTCAAAAACAGGATGATCAAAGTCGATTGCAAAGGAGACTTTGAACCCTTGATGGGGTAAGAACACCGCTTCTTTATCGCCATCGGTCACCGCTACACGGTGCTTGATGCGAATGAATTTCTTCGCAGCATCCTGCTCTAAAATTCCCGCTGATTGGATTAAAAACACAAATGGACTCGCACTGCCGTCCATAATAGGCACTTCAGGTTCACTAACATCCACATAGGCGTTATCGATACCCAACCCAGCAAAGGCCGACATCAGGTGCTCAACGGTAGCTACCTTGACCCCGTTAAACACAAGAGCAGTACATAGCTTGGTATCTTCAACCAATTCTGCCCGTGCGGGAACGTGCGCAACGGGATCCAGATCGGTTCTAACAAACACAATCCCAGTATTGGCCGGCGCCGGACGCAGAGCTAAGTGGACTTTTTTGCCAGAATGCAGGCCCACTCCGGTGGCGCGAATGACGTTTTGTAGGGTGCGTTGTCTGATCATGGATAGTAGCCGAGCTCTAATGACGGTAATAACCGCAGGGGAAAAGTTATCAAACAGTGTTCACTTTAACAGCAAACGAGCGTTTTAGCCAATAAAACGCTCGCTCGCTGTTGCAATGAGCCTGATAGCGAGAATCAATCCGCCTGGCGGCGTAGAAACGCGGGGATGTCCAGATAGTCATCGGCTTCGGAAGCGCGACGCTTTTCAGGACGCGGTTTTGCGGCCGCTTCGGGTGCTTCAGCGCGTGCTGTTGCCTGCTGACGCATTACCGTTGGCTGTTGCAACTTGCGGTAATCCGAGGACTCTGCAGCTGACCGACGGGCAGGCTCGCGCGCGGACGCCTTAGGCTTTTGCCCGTCCAAGCCGGCGGCAACAACAGTGACACGCAGCTCGTCGGACATTTCCATATCAATGGAGGTGCCGACGACAATGGTGGCATCTGGAGACGCAAACTCCTGGACGGTAGCGCCTACATCGTTGAACTCGCCGATCGACAAATCGGGGCCTGCAGTAATGTTGACCAAGATACCGCGTGCGCCGTGAAGGTCGATATCTTCCAGCAGCGGGCTGCGGATCGCTTTCTCGGCGGCTTCGCGAGCACGATTTTCACCCGTGGCACCACCGGTACCCATCATCGCCATGCCCATTTCAGACATAACGGTGCGCACATCAGCAAAATCGACGTTGATGATGCCCGGGCTGGTGATCAGTTCTGCGATACCTTGAACAGCCCCCAGCAGCACATCGTTCGCCGCACTAAAGGCCGTCAGTAGCGTGGCACTCTTGCCCAGCACAGAAAGCAATTTTTCATTAGGAATAGTGATCAGCGAATCCACGTGCTCAGAGAGCTCTTTCATGCCCTCTTCAGCAGCGCGCATACGCTTTGGCCCTTCAAAGGGGAAGGGGCGCGTCACTACCGCAACGGTGAGAATCCCCAGTTCCTTGGCGACCTGGGCAACCACCGGCGCACCTCCTGTGCCCGTACCACCGCCCATACCAGCAGTGATGAAGACCATATCGGCACCGACCAGCAATTCCGCAATGCGTTCGCGGTCTTCCATTGCGGCTTGGCGGCCCACGTCGGGATTGGCACCTGCGCCTAATCCTTTAGTGATTTCGCTACCCAATTGCAACACCGTCTTCGCTGCACAGCGTTTCAGCGCCTGGGCGTCCGTGTTGGCGCAGATAAACTCAACGCCTTCAATATTGCTTTCGACCATGTGGTTAACAGCATTGCCGCCACCGCCGCCAACGCCAACCACTTTGATGACCGCACTGCTCGAGGGTGCGTTATCTACCAATTCGAACATAAGCCCCGTCTCCTGAACCGCGCTTGCGGCCCTGTCAGAAATTTCCTTTGAACCAGCCTTTAATTCTTGCCAGCGCCGAATGGTCTTCCTTGATATCACGCCGGGCAAGCTCGTTACGGCCCTTATGGGCTGCAACCACTCCCCCGTGGCTTCTTAGACCTTGCCCATGACGCGTTTCCTGCAAGGCATAATGCAGCAGACCAACGCCCGTCGCATAAATGGGATTACAAACGACGTCAGCCAAACCTCTTACATTCTGCGGACATGCGATACGAACGGGCATATGGAAAATCTCTTCTGCCAATTCGCTAACCCCTTCCATGCGCGAGGTACCGCCGGTAAGCACTATCCCAGCAGCCACCATGTCTTCATAGCCACTACGGCGCAATTCGTCTCTCACTAGCGTAAATAGCTCTTCGTAGCGTGGTTCTACCACTTCAGCAAGCGCTTGGCGCGATAGATCACGCGCTGGACGATCACCTACGCTAGGTACTTTAATCATTTCATCGCTGGCGGCTAAATGGGTTAGCGCGCAAGCGTATTTAACTTTGATCTCTTCAGCGTGCTGCGTGGGTGTTCGCAACGCCATGGCGATATCGTTAGTGACTTGATCCCCGGCGATAGGAATCACCGCCGTATGGCGTATGGCGCCTTCGCTGAAAATAGCCATGTCGGTGGTTCCACCACCAATGTCGACCATACAGACGCCCAGTTCACGCTCATCTTCAGTCAGCACGGCCATACTAGAGGCGAGCTGCTCTAAGATAATAGCATCCACTTCAAGCCCACAGCGGCGCACACACTTTTCGATATTCTGCACCGCGTTTAATGCGGCTGTCACTAAGTGCACCTGTGCTTCCAAGCGCACACCGGACATGCCAAGCGGCTCACGAATGCCCCCCTGGGCATCAATCGAGAACTCTTGGGGCAGCACATGCAGCACTCGCTGGCCTTCAGAGATGGCACGCGCCCGCGCGGAGTCAATCACACGTTCAATATCGGAGGGCGTTACCTCACGCTCTTTAATAGCGACAACGCCATCCGAGTTCATTGAACTGATATGGCTGCCTGCCACGCCAACGTATACCGAGTGAATATCACAACCGGCCATTAATTCTGCTTCTTCAACGGCGCGCTGGATAGACTGCACAGTCGATTCAATATTGATCACTACGCCACGCTTCATGCCACGCGAAGGATGCGAACCAATACCTGCAATTTCAATTCCGCCGTCGTCGGTAGGTTGACCGACTATCGCGACGACCTTGGACGTTCCAATGTCCAGCCCGACCACCATATTGGATGCGTTGGGTGAGCCTGCCATGAGTCGGGAAATCTCCTTGCGTCATTGTTAAAAATAAATATAAATAGGGTGGCGCTTAATCTAACGCTTAACATTGAAAGCGTGCTACCCAAAATAATCAGTGCTGCTTTTCAGACAATCGCTAAGTACCAATAGTCGAAATTAAAAACTATTTAACCCGCTTCTGGCCCATAGTATAGAAACAATAGTCGCAATACGACTAGTACAAATCCACAATAATAGGCTTGGGTAGCAATTTAAAGCCGATTACTGGCTTTTTCAACGATGGCAACCACTCACTTTTACACCTTATTTGCATCAAGTAATAGAAGAGCTACTCATCTTGCACCGTAAATTCACTTTCTCCATGCCAAGCAACAGCAACACCGTTAGGGTAGCGCAGGTCAATATAACGAATCTGATCGCCAAGAGACGACAACTCACGCTGCCATGAAGCCGACAATCGTGCTAAGCGCACTTCATGCTGACGCCGACCTAACATCACCCAAGCGCCATCGTTTAATTGTAGCCGCCAGGCACCGCGCGGCTCTAAACGAAGTTGAGTAAGATTCAACGATAACTGTTCAAAGTGAAGTTTTAACCGGTGGTAATAATCCAGCACTTCTTCACTGCTTCCAGCAGGGCCAGCGAGATCGGGTAAACCTGCAGGTGGTGATAATGGCGCAAAAGCGAAAGGCTCACCTTCAGGGTTAAGCAAGAAGTCATCATTCCAGCGTGCGACAGGCTGCTGTTCAACCAGCTCAAACACCAGTGCATTCGGCCACTCACGGGAAATGCGCACTTCGTTTAACCAACCCACTTGCAGTGCACGGTCGCGTAATTCACCCAAATCAGCTGATAACCAGGTGGCATCAACCACCAGGGGCGCCAACTGAGTACGCAGGTAGTCAGCGCTGACGTACTCCCATTCACCGCGAATAGACACACGTTCAATCGGACGATCCAGCCACAGCCAAAGCGCCCGCCCGCCAGCTCCCATAAGTAGCGCCAGCAGGAGAATTCCCAACCAAGCGTTACGCTTTTTCATAAGGCACTTTTTAAAAAGGCGCTTTTAAACAGGTCGTTACTCATGCTGTGAACTGCTCGCCTGCGGTATTGAGTATTCGTAACACTAGATCATCAAAGCTAATGCCCGCATGAGCCGCCGCTTGAGGTACCAAACTATGATCGGTCATACCTGGCACCGTATTGACTTCCAACAGCCAAAAACGCCCTTCACTATCACGCATGACATCAACCCGGCCCCAGCCGACTCCACCGATAGCGGCAAACGCCTGCTGGCAAAGCAATGCAAGCTCAGCCTCATGTTGCGCCGACAAACCGCAGGGCAAGTGATACTGGGTGGTATTAGCGATATATTTGGCCTCGTAGTCGTAGAAACCACCCGGTACTTCAACACGAATCGCCGGCAGCACCTGATCACCTAGCAGCGCAACGGTATACTCTTCACCCACCACAAAACGCTCTGCCATCACGCGGGCGTCGAACTGGGCCGCCTCGTGATAAGCCGCTTCAAGCGCTGCCTGGCTTTTTACAATGCTAATACCCAGCGTCGACCCCTCATGCACAGGCTTCACAATCAACGGCAAGCCAAGTTGCTCGACCACGGCGGACCACTCCGCCGTTGCCTCCAACATGATACTTTCCGGAGTGGGTAGCCCAACTGCGCTCCATACCTGCTTGGTGCGCTGCTTATCCATCCCCAGGGCCGAAGCAAGCACCCCGCTGCCGGTATAAGGAATGTCGAGCAGTTCTAGCGCGCCCTGTAGGGTGCCGTCTTCCCCGCCGCGGCCATGCAGAGCCACAAAGACAAGCGAAGGAGCCAGTTGTTCCAAGCCCACTAGGCCGTTGTCGCGGGGATCATAGCCGCAGGCGTTGACACCTTTACGCTGCAGCGCCGCAAGCACCGCCGACCCGCTTTTCAGCGACACCTCGCGTTCAGCAGAGGTGCCACCGTAAACGACAACGACTTTTTCAAGAGACTGGGGAGTTGCTACGTCAACACTCACAGATCCACCTCGTTCATCGCTAGCTGTGCCTGGGCCAGGCGCAGGGAGATCCCACCCACATCACCGGCACCCTGGGTTATTAAAATATCGCCTGGGCGCAATACGTTGGTTAACAGCGCAGGCAGTTCGTGTTTATGCTCGACAAATAGCGGGTCGACGTCACCACGCTGACGAATGGAGCCCGCCAAGGTTTTTCCTTCGGCACCAGGAATAACCGCTTCACCGGCACTGTAAACATCAAGCAGCACAAGCGTATCGACTTGAGAAAGCACCCTGACAAAATCTTCGTATAAATCGCGGGTACGGCTATAGCGATGGGGCTGATAAAGCATGACTAGGCGACGATCTGGCCAGCCTGCACGAATAGCCTGAATGACCATATCCACTTCACGAGGATGGTGGCCATAGTCATCCACCAGCATGATATCGCCGCCTCCTTGGGGTGCAGGGAAATGGCCATGCACCTGAAAACGGCGACCAACACCGGCAAAACCTGCCAGACCGCTCAAAATAGCGCTATCGCTCACACCGGCATCGGTGGCTACCACAATTGCCGCCATGGCGTTTAGAGCATTGTGGCGCCCCGGCATAGCCAAACGGACATTTAACGGCGCAGCGCCGCCAGGGCGTAGCGCAGTGAACGACACTTCCCCGCCACGCTGGGCAAAATCAACAATCCGGTAATCGGCATCGCTATCAAACCCATAGGTCACGAACTGCCGCTTCACCTGCTCACAAAGCATGCGCACATGGGGGTCATCGATACACAGCACAGCCAAGCCATAAAACGGCAAGTTGTGTAGGAATTCGATAAAGGTACTCTTGAGCCGCTCAAAGTCGCCGCCATAGGTCGCCATATGGTCAGCATCGATATTGGTGACAATCGATACCATCGGCTGTAGGTGCAAAAAGGAGGCGTCGGACTCATCGGCTTCAGCAACTAAATAGTCGCCCTCACCTAAACGGGCATTGGCGCCGGCACTGGTCAGCTTGCCACCAATCACAAAGGTGGGATCGAGCCCCCCTTCAGCCAGCAGTGTTGCCGTCAAGCTGGTCGTGGTGGTTTTACCATGGGTGCCCGCCACGGCAATACCGTGACGAAAACGCATTAGTTCAGCGAGCATTTCAGCCCGGCGCACCACCGGCACACGGTTCTCATGGGCCCAGCGTATTTCTGGATTGGTTTCATCAATGGCGCTCGACACCACCACCACATCAGCGCCCTCGACATTGGCCTCGGCATGCCCGATCGCGACAACAACACCGCATTGCCGCAGCCGCTCCACGACCGAAGAGGCTTTCGCATCACTACCGCTCACGGTGTAACCTTGATTCGCTAACACCTCGGCAATACCACACATCCCTGCGCCACCAATGCCGACAAAATGGAGTCGCCGAATTCGGCGCATGCCGGGGCCAGCGGCAGAACGTGAGGGTGTCATGGTTTTGTCTGAATCGATCACGCAGAGTCTCCTAACGGCACCATCGCCAAACACCCTTCAGCCAAGCGCTTTGTGGCGTCTAAATGGGCGGCCTGACGTGCATTCGCCGCCATCGCAGCCAGGGTATTTGGGACGAGCAATTGATTTAAAAATTCACTTAACCGCTCAACGGTGAGCTCAGACTGAACCACGCACTTTGCCGCCCCCGCCTTGACGAGTACCTGGGCGTTGATCCGCTGATGGTCATCAACGGCAAAAGGAAACGGCACTAGCAGCGCTGGCTTGGCCGCAGCTGCCAACTCCGCGACAGTCAGGGCGCCTGAGCGACACACCACTAAGTCGGCCCACTCGTAGGCAGCGGCCATATCGTCAATAAAGGGGCTAACCTCGGCGCTCACGCCGTGCTGCTGATAATTTTCAGCAGTGGTCTTTTCACGGTTTTTACCCGCCTGATGGCGCACCTGGGGGCGACGCTCAATGGGCAGAGCTGCCAGCGCGGGGGCCAAGCGCTCGTTAAGGGCGACAGCACCGAGCGAGCCTCCCACCACCAGCAACCGCAAAGGCCTTGCAGAGAGGCTCTCCGCATCTCTTGGGGTATTCCCTAAGGCGGCGATATCGTCACGCACTGGGTTGCCAATGACGTCGGCACGCGCCCCAAAGGCCTCGGGGAAAGCGGCATAGGTACGCTTGGCGAGTCGCGACAGCACTCGATTGGTCAGGCCTGCCACGGCATTCTGCTCATGGATCACTAAAGGAACGCGCGTCAGCCAAGCGGCTAACCCGCCAGGACCACTGGCAAAGCCACCCAAGCCGACCACCACATGAGGCTTGAAGTCGCGAATAACCGCACGCGCCTGCAGTACCGCACGGCTAAGGTTTAGCGGTGCTTTTAGCCAGCCCGTCAAGCCATTGCCGCGCAGCCCGCTAATCGCAATTGTATGTAATTTAATGCCCGCTTCGGGCACCAGGCGGTTTTCAATTCCTCTAGGACTGCCCAACCACTCAACGTCGACCTGCTGCGCCTGCAAAGCGTTGGCGAGTGACAAGGCTGGGAACACGTGGCCGCCGGTGCCCCCTGCCATAATCAGTACTCGTCGGCTAACGTTAGTCGTCACATCAAACTCCTGATAGCACCAAGCGGCATAGCGTTACGATAAACGCGGTTCATGGCGCGATTTATAGGGGGTGGACGCGCGTCGGGGGCGATGACGTGTTTCAGCATCCGTGCGCAGCAGTAGCCCAACCATTATGCCTGTCACTAGCAGACTAGAGCCGCCATAGCTCATCAGCGGCAGCGTTAGCCCTTTAGTCGGCAACAGCCCGGAACTTACCGCCATGTTAATAAACGCCTGGGCGGCTACGACAAAGCCGATGCCGTAGCTTACATAAGCGCCAAATAGATGCCCTGCCAGTTCAGCTTTGCGCCCTATCCACATAGCGCGGGCAATAAACAGCGTGAACAACAGCACGACGATAATCGCGCCGATCATGCCCAACTCTTCAGCGATTACGGCAAAGATAAAGTCGGTATGCGCTTCGGGCAGGTAATGCAGTTTTTGCACACTGTTACCCAAGCCAGTACCGGTGACGTGCCCCCGTCCGAAGGCGATTAACGCTTGGGTTAACTGGTAGCCGGTTGCAAACTGATCGGCCCAGGGGTCTAAAAAACTGGTCCACCGGGCCAGCCGGTAGGGTTCTATCAACACCATTACAACCGCCCCGGAGCCGAGCAGCAGCCCGCTGCCAACCAGCAGCACCAGCGAGGCACCGCACATCATCAGCATGCCAATCACGCAGACGGTAAAGACCACCATCCCGCCGAAATCAGGTGCTAAAAATAGCAGCCCAACCGGTACGGCCAGCACAGCCAGAGGGCGCCACATGCTGAACGCTCGGCGACGCAAATCGTAGGTAAAACGCGACATAAACGCCGCCATATAGAAAATCAGCCCGACTTTGGCAAATTCAGAGACCTGTAAACTCGGCAAGGGCCCCGGCAACGCTATCCAGCGCTTACTACCATTGATCTCCTGACCAACAATCAGCACCAAAACCAATAGAAAAATAGTGGCGAGCAGAATCAGCGCTGCGTTTTGGCGCCACACTTCAAGCGGCACGCAGAGCATAAATACGCAGGCGATGATGGCAAGCACCAGGAAAACGCCATGCTGACGTGAGTAGTGATAGGTATCTTCCAGCAAGCCAATCGACGCCGAGCTGACCATGACCCAACCCAACCCCGCCAAGGCAACCGCCGCTACAATGAGCCATACATCGCAGGGTAGATCCCGAGTGGTAAGCACCGTGCGCAGACGCTGAATTCGACTCATGGCGCTTCCTCGGCTGTAGTCGATGCTTTATCCAGCACCCAGCGACGAAACGCCTCGCCGCGCGCTGGGTAATTGGCAAATTGATCCAGGCTTGCACAGGCGGGTGAGAGCAGCACACAGTCACCCGGCTGGGCGAGTTCAAACGCTGCCTGCATGGCCTGGGTTAAATCGTCAACTTGCTGGGTCGTTACGTGCCCATGCAGCGCCTCGGCCAGTAGCGGAGCATCTCTGCCAAACAACAGCACGTGGCGCGCGCAGGCTGTTAAGGGTTTGGCCAACGGGGTAAAGTCTGCGCCTTTGCCAATCCCGCCCGCGAGTAAAATCAAACGGCCTTCCAGCGTCGCGCCAATGCCGTTAATCGCCGCCAGCGTGGCCCCAACATTGGTGCCTTTGGTGTCGTTAACCCAGGTGACGCCGTTAATTTCTGCAATCACTTCGCTGCGGTGTACCAAGCCTTTAAATTCCCGCAGCGCGCTGCACATGGACTCAGCCGCAAAGCCCAGCACTTGCCCCATGGCCAGTGCCGCCAAAGCATTGAGATAGTTGTGCTGGCCGGCCATTTTTAACTCATCAATAGCCAACCAAGGGGTGAAGCCCTGCATTAACGTCAATTTGCTCTGGTGATACGCCAGCCCCCACTCGCTCCCCTTTGGGGCTGCTTGCGTAAAGTAAGTCACTTGGTCAACGGGATATTCAGGCCACGTGTTAGTATCATCGGCATTCACCACGGCGTGCTCGGCACCCATAAAAATACGCTGTTTGGCGGTGCGATAGCCGTGCATATCCCCATGGCGATCCAGGTGGTCTTCGGATAAGTTCAGAAAGGCAGCACAACTGGCATTCAGGTGTGGCGTCATTTCAAGCTGAAAGCTTGAAAGTTCTAAGATATAGAGCGCGGCATCGGGATGGCTGGCCAACAGATCCAGCGCGGGGGTGCCAAGATTCCCCCCCACCGCCGCATTAACACCGGCAGCAGCGGCCATGTCTCCCAGCAGCGAAGTGACTGTTGACTTGGCATTGGATCCGGTAATAGCGGCGATGGGGGCGCTAGCGGCGCGTACAAAGAGGGCTATCTCGCCCACCACCATCGGCTCACCTGTGCGCGGGTTTAGTTGATCCGCCAGCTCTATCAAGCCCGACATTCTCGGATCAAGACCAGGGCTAACCACTACCTCTTCAACATCGCACAGATCCAGCGACGTTAACGGGCCACAGTGAACTTCAACACCCGGATGAGCGGCTTTAAAGTCATCCAACCCCGGAGGTTCGGCACGTGTATCCGCTACCATGTAGGGCACTTTTAAGCGGCTTAAATGGCGGCATATCGCTCGGCCCGACAGCCCCAGCCCCACCACTAGCGTTAATCCTTTAGCAACTCGAACCATCACCGGTTTCCTCTCGCCTCATGCTCTCGACCCATCGATCCACTCTTGGCCATTTGCATCAACGAACTTTCATTAACGAACCTTGAGCGTTGCGAGGCCGAGCAGCACCAGCACCACGGTAATGATCCAAAAACGCACGATTACCCGCGGCTCAGGCCAACCTTTCAATTCATAGTGGTGATGCAGTGGCGCCATGCGAAAGATGCGCCGCCCGGTAAGCTTATAGGATCCCACCTGAAGAATGACCGACACCGTCTCCATGACAAAAATACCGCCCATAATAAACAGCACGATCTCCTGACGCACGATCACTGCCACCACGCCCAACGCAGCCCCTAACGCCAAGGCACCTACGTCGCCCATAAAGACCTGGGCGGGGTAAGTGTTGAACCATAAAAAACCAAGCCCGGCACCAGCGATGGTGGCACAAAAAACCGCCAGCTCACCGGTACCGGCAATAAACGGTATATGTAAATACTCGGCAAACACGGTATTGCCGCTGGCATAAGCAAACACTGACAAGCCCATGGCCACCAGTACCGTAGGCATAATTGCCAAGCCATCCAGACCATCGGTCAAATTAACCGCATTGGAACTGCCCACAATCACTAGGTAGGTGAGCACGATATAGAATAGGCCCAGCGGCAGTGCGACCTCTTTGAACATTGGCACTAACAAGCTGGTTTCGACCGGCGTTGAGGCAGTCAAATAGAGCAGCACTGCCGCCCCAATCCCCACCACCGACTGCCAGAAATACTTCCAGCGGGCAGGTAAGCCACGCGGATTTTTCTCCACTACTTTGCGGTAATCATCGACCCAGCCGATGGCACCAAAACCTAGTGTGACACCTAACACCACCCAAATATAAAGATTGGTTAGGTCGCCCCATAGCAAGGTACTCATGGCGATGGCCAACAGAATCATCGCCCCCCCCATGGTCGGGGTACCCGCCTTGGAAAGATGGGACTGAGGACCATCGTCACGCACGGATTGACCGATTTGCCCCTCGACCAGCTTGCGGATCATCCATGGCCCCAGCCATAAGCAGAGCATTAATGAGGTGAGAGCGCCTAAAATCACGCGCAGGGTTAAATAATTGACTACCTGAAAATCAGATTGGTACTGCGACAGAAAATTCGCCAAGTGAAGTAACATGAACGGCGTTTACCTTATTTATCCGAACGCAGTGCATTGATGACATGTTCCATGCCCGCACTGCGCGACCCTTTCACCAGCAAGGTGGTGTCCGGCGGCAAAGTATTAGTGACATGACGCGTTAGCGCCTCGTGATCGTTAAAATGCAGCCCACGACCAAAGGCCTCGCTGGCAGCGCGTGCCGCGTCGCCCAGCGTCAACAGTTGATCGATGCCAAGCTCAGCGGCGTAACGGCCAATGTCCGCGTGCAGCGCTGCCGACTCGTCTCCCAGCTCGCCCATTACGCCCAACGCACACCAGCGTGGGGCCGGGAAACTTGCCAGCGTATCCAGAGCGGCTTTGACCGCCCCAGGGTTGGCATTGTAAGTATCATCCAGTAGCTTGCCCCCTCGCAAACCGGGCACCACGGTTAGCCTACCCGCTAGCGCTTGCAATGCACCCAAGCGCGTAATGATTTGCTCTGGCGGCACGCCCAGCGCTAATGCCGCGGCAGCCGCAGCTAAGGCATTGCTGACATTATGCTTGCCAAGTAGCGGTAAACGCACTTGGCCCAGCGCCTGACCATGCTGCAGTAGCGTGAAAGCATACCGCCCTTGAGGATCACAGGAAAGCGCTGAGGCGCTGACATCTGCCTGGGGATGAAAGCCAAAGCTAACCACTCGCCTTGGGGCCGCACGCGAAGCCCAAAAGGAGTAGTAGCGATCATCGCGGTTCAATATGGCCGTACCCTGCTCGCTTACCCCGGCGAGCAGTTCACTTTTCGCCTGGGCGATCTGCCCCATGCCGCCAAACTCACCCACATGGGCGCCGGTGACATTGGTGATAATCGCAATATCGGGCTGTGCCAGCGGCGCCGTCCAGGCGATTTCACCCAGATGATTAGCGCCTAACTCTATCACGGCGACTTTGTGCTGTTGGCGCAATCGCAATAAGGTCAGCGGCGCACCGAAATCATTGTTCAGATTCCCCTCGGTCGCTAACACCTCGCCCAAAGGCCTCAGCAGTGCCGCGCACATCTCCTTAACCGTGGTTTTACCACTATTGCCGGTGACCGCTACCAAGGGCCCGTGCCATGCGCGCCGATGTGCACCGGCTAGCAATCCCAGGGCTAAGCGCGTATCGGGACACACCAATTGGGGTAAGTCGCTAGCAACAGGTGCGTCGACCAACGCCGCTGCCGCGCCAAGCGCATGGGCACGCTCGACAAAATCGTGGCCATCAAAATTGACGCCTTTTAACGCGACAAACAGGCAGCCAGGCTCAATTTTACGGCTATCGGTAACAACCGAGTGAATGATTAACTGTGCACTGCCTGATGGCGCTTCGATGCCGAGCGCGGCGGCCACTTGACCAAGAGCCCAATGCATTACTGCGCTCTCCGCTGAGCAAAAGCGCGTTGAATCTCTTCGCTATCGGCGTAAGGATGGTGCACCCCCTGTATCTCCTGATACGCCTCATGCCCTTTCCCGGCGATCAGCACCACATCCTGGGCGCCAGCTTGTTGAATAGCCGCTACTACGGCCTCGCGACGCTCAGCAATTTCAATCGGCTGCACAGCGGTTGAGAACCCGGTCAGAATCTGCTCACGGATTTGCGCGGCGGATTCATTCCGCGGATTATCGTCAGTGACAACGATGCGATCTGCCAACTGCTCGGCGACCCGGGCCATCTCGGCTCGCTTACCCGTATCACGCTCCCCGCCGCAGCCAAACACACACCACAATTTACCCGCGTCCCCCAAGTGAGCACGTAGCGCCTGAAGGGCACTCTGTAGGGCATCCGGTGTGTGGGCATAGTCCACGACCACACTGGGGGCGTCCACATCGCCATAGCGCTCCATACGCCCCGGCACCGGAGAAAGTGTTGTCGCTGCATCAAACAGCGCATCGAGGGATTCACCTAACCCATACAGCACAGCCATCGCCAGCAGGACGTTATCTAAATTAAAGCGTCCCATTAACGTTAAGCGCAGCATTTTCTCGCCGTCGGGGGTCGCAATCATTGCCTGCTGCCCCTGCTCGAACGCCTGCCAGTCCAGCACCCGCAGCGTAACAGCCTCGTCTTGCCCAGTGGCCAGCACACGTACGCGGCTACTAGAACCAGCCAGCATTAAGCGCGCCAAGGGGTCATCACCATTCACCACCGCCAAGCTAAGCTCAGAACGGCGAAACAGCTTGGCTTTCGAGGCCGCATAGGCCGCCATGCTGCCGTGATAATCTAAATGGTCGCGGGTCAGATTGGTAAACACCCCTACACTAACGTTGACCGCTTCCAACCGGTACTGATCCAGAGCGTGGGAAGAGGCTTCGAGGGCAACGCGCTTCACCCCCTGTTGGGCCAACTCACCCAGCGTCGCCTGCAGCGCCAAGGGGCCAGGCGTGGTTAAGCCACTATCGCTCAGTTCGCCAGGACGCCCCACGCCTAAGGTGCCGACAAGACCCGCAGGTGTTCCCAACGCTTCGCTGAGGGCAGCAATATAGTGAGTAACAGAGCTTTTACCATTGGTACCGGTCACCGCAATGACTTCCAGATCACTAGGCACCTGGTACAGCGCCCTACCTAGCTCACCTAAGCGCGACGACAAATGTGGCAGTTGCAACACCCGCCCTTCAAGCTGTACATCGCCGTGAGCCCCCTGCGCTAAAACAAGCGAAGCCCCAGCTTCAAGGGCTTGCTCAATGAAATCGCGTCCGTCACGCTGACTGCCGGGCACGGCCACGAAAATGTCGCCCTTGGCAAGCTTGCGCGAGTTCATTTCAATGCGCACCTGATCCGGCAGCTTGGGCAGGTCAGCGGGCAGTGGTGACTTGGGCCATACTTTCGCGAGTGCCGTTAATATTTCGCCTGGACTCAGCGTCATGCCATCTCCTTAAAAAACTACTCCGCCTCGTGATCCGGCGGGACGTCCAGCAAGCGTAAAGCATTCCCCGTCACGCTGGAAAAAACCGGTGCGGCAACGGCGCCGCCATAAAATTCGCCTGCTTTGGGGTGATCAATCATTACCACTGTGACAATGCGCGGGTCGGAAATAGGCGCAATACCGGCAAAAACGCTGCGGTAGGCATCGGTGGTATAGCCCTGCTGGCCTATTTTGCGCACCGTGCCCGTTTTTCCGCCAACACGATAACCCTCGACACGAGCTCGCCGCCCGCCGGTATAGGCCGCAACGGAAGTTTCCAGTATTCGCAACAGGTCATTGGCAACCGTGGGCTCTATCGCGGGGATGCCTTGGGGTGGCTCAGAAAGGCGTAACAGCGAAGGCGGCAGACGCACGCCATCATTGGCTAGCGCCGTGTAAGCACTCGCCAACTGCACCGCTGACACGGATAGGCCGTAACCGTAGGAGAGCGTCGCCCGCTCGCTGCGCGACCAGCGAACTGGCGCCGGTAAGCTGCCAGTGGACTCGCCAGGAAAACCGGTTCCGGGTGCCTGCCCCAGCCCTAACTGGTTATACTTTTCCCAAATCGCCGTATCGCTCAACCGCAGTGCTAGTCGGGACATCCCCACATTCGAAGAGTGTTCCAGAATGCCAGCCAAATCCAGTTCGCCATAATTACGGAAATCGCGAATGGTGAACTGATCCAATCGCATCCAACCGGGCGAGGTATCGACCACAGCGTCGCGATCCACCACGCCACTCTCTAACACGGCAGCCATGGCCAGCGGCTTCATCACCGAACCGGGCTCAAATACATCGACCAACGCTTGGTTACGTAACCCACGCGGATCAAGCCCCGCTCGGTTGTTAGGGTTGTAGGAGGGCAAGTTAGCCATAGCCAACACCTCTCCCGTACGGGCATCCATCATCACCAGCACGCCACCATCAGCCTCATTCTCAGCCACCGCTGCGCGCAGCTCCCGGTAAGCCATATACTGGATGCGTTGATCAATAGAGAGGGTCAGTTCGCCCCCTGGCTGGGCTTCGTCAATAACGCCCAGCTCGCGCACCAAGCGCCCGCGACGATCTTTAATGACCCGCCGCTGACCTGGTCGCCCTGCCAGGTAAGGCTGATAAGCAAGCTCCAGGCCTTCCTGACCGACATCGTCAACGTTGGTTACCCCCAGCAGTTGAGCGGCAACCTCGCCAGCGGGATAGTAGCGTTTATATTCACGCTGCGGGTAAACGCCGGGCGTGCGCAGGTTTAGAATCTGCTGGGCCGCCGCGGGGGTCATCTGACGGCGTAAATACATGAACTCATGCTCGCTGAAGCGCGCCACCCGCGCCTCGAAGTCACCCAGCGTCATACCCAGCGCCTGGGCCAGCATTACACGCTGTATAGCATCGTCGGGTAGTTCTTGCGGATTGGCCCAGAGGGTGACCACTGGTGTGGAAATCGCCAACGGTTCGCCATTGCGGTCTGTAATCATGCCGCGGTGGGCAGGGATCGTTTCGTGACGAAGAGTACGCGCGTCGCCCTGGCTTTGCAGAAAGGGTCGGTCAATGACCTGCAGCAAGGTAATCCGACCAATCAAAATAGCCGATGCCAAGCCAATCGCAAGCAGAATAAACATGAACCGCCCGCTGCCGAGCGGAGGGGCAATCGGCGCCTGACGCGAGGTACCGCCTCGACGTTCGCTTCTCATGGTCGAATCACCTCAACATCATGGACATCGGGGATTCGCATACCCAGGCGGTCAGTGGCAATTTGTTCAATACGGGCAGGTGTCGACCATGCGCCCTCCTCGAGCAGCAGTTGCCCCCACTCCGTTTGCAGCTGGTTCTCTTCTTGCTCCAGCTGTTGCAGCTGAGCAAATTGAACCCGCGTCATATGGGTAGTGACAACCACGCCCAGCCCGGAGGCCATGCAGAGTAGAAAGAGTAGCGTAATAGCTACCGGCCAGGCGCGTAAACGCAGCCTGAAAGGCCATTCGGTGCGTAGCGTGGTTGCCCACTGCTCAATCCGATCCATGCTCATGATGACATTTACATCCGTTTGCGTGCAGCCCGCATGACGGCGCTACGTGCGCGGGGATTGGCATCCACTTCCTCCTCGCTTGGCCGCACACCTTTGCCTAGCGCTTCAAGACGCCGATTCATTTGATCATCGCGAATCGGCACCCCTCGCGGCAAGTCGGTATCGCCGCGGACATGGTGGCGAATAAAGCGCTTCACGCGACGATCTTCCAACGAGTGAAAGCTGATAACCACTAAGTGACCACCAGGTGCCAGCGCCTCTAGCGCGGCGTCTAAAGCACTGTCTAACTGCTCCAGCTCGCCGTTGACGAAAATACGCAGCCCTTGAAACGCTTTGGTGGCAGGATGGCGTCCCTTTTCCCAGGCGGGGTGGGCTACTTTTAATACCTCGGCCAAATCCACCGTGTGGGTAAACGGCTTCTCGACCCGGCGAGTGACCACAGCGCGGGCCAAACGTTTGGCATAGCGCTCTTCGCCGTAGGTTTTAAACACGTAGGCAATGTCTGCTTCACTGGCCCGGGCCAGGAAATCAGCCACACTTTGCCCTTGGGTAGGATCCATACGCATATCTAGCGGGCCATCGCGCATAAAGCTGAAGCCGCGCTCGGGGTCATCTAGTTGAGGCGACGACACGCCAACATCGAGTAACACACCGGAAAGCTTGCCAAATACGCCCTGTTCACGGGCAAACTCGGCGAGCTGAGCAAATTCTCGCTGGGCAATCTGAAAGCGTGGATCGTCTATGTCAGCGGCCGCGGCAATCGCTTGGGGATCGCGATCCATCGCAAGCAGCTGGCCCTGAGCATCCAGACGATCAAGGATCAAGCGTGAGTGACCGCCCCTCCCAAAGGTGCCATCTAAATAGACGCCTCGCGCATCGTGCACCAGAGTATCGACAGCACCTTCCAGTAGTACGCTGGTATGGCGAAAGCGGGTAGCAACCTGTTCAGCGTCAGGAGAAGGCATGTTTTTCTCACACAAGATGATAGAGATAGCGTCATTAAGGGCGTGCAAGCACGCCCTGGTACGTAAGTGGGGGAGTCGGCCGATAAGCCGGGTTCTGTCGTGGACAGCCATTCCTCTAGGCGCTGCGTTACCACAGCGCTCAAGCAACCTACCCGGATCCAGCGCGGGCCACGCCATTGGATCCCTATTTGGTCTTGCTCCGAGTGGGGTTTACCATGCCACGCACTGTTACCAGGCGCGCGGTGCGCTCTTACCGCACCCTTTCACCCTTACCGGCCCCGAAAGGCTTAGGCGGTCTACTCTCTGCTGCACTTTCCGTCGGCTCACGCCGCCCAGGCGTTACCTGGCACTCTGCCCTATGGAGCCCGGACTTTCCTCCCCCAACACCTTTTAAGGGGTATTAGCGGCGACTGTCTGGCCAACTCCGGCGGCAAGCATACCAGCGCCCTCGACTTGCCTCAATGCTCACCTTTAATTGCTTGCAAACGCGCGTACCAGACTTGCTTACGACCACCAAGCATTCGCGCGGCAATTGCAGCGCCCTGTTTCACGCCAACCCCCTCTGCCAGCAGTGCCTCCAGCAAGGCGTCCGCTGATATATCCTGATGTTCACTCTGCTCAACCGGCGGAGCCCCAGCAACAATCACCACGAATTCGCCGCGGGCTTGATTAGGGTCGGCAGTCAATTGTTCCAGTAACGATGCAGGCGTACCGTGCAAAAACGTTTCGAAGGTTTTAGTTAGCTCACGCGCCAATACCACATCGCGATCCGCCATTTGCGCCTGTAACGCTTCAAGGGTATGCACGATACGATGGGGAGATTCATAAAACACCAGCGTCTCTTCGCGGGTTTTCCAACCCTCCAATGCTTGGCGCCTTGCGCCTGGCTTGGCAGGCAGAAAACCGGCAAATACAAAGCGGTCTGTCGGCAGGCCCGCCCCTGACAGCGCAGTAATCAGCGCACAGGGGCCGGGAATTGGCACAATATGGCGATTGCGTGCCCGCAACTCACGTACCAGCACAAAGCCGGGATCGCTAATCAACGGTGTCCCGGCGTCACTGATCAGGGCAATATCTTCACCTGCAGCGAGATAGCTATCCAAAGTATCTACCCGGCGCGCTTCGTTGTGTTCATGCAAAGAGAGCATCGGCTTGTTGAGCCCCAAGTGCGCCAACAGGCGGCCACTATGGCGGGTATCTTCAGCAGCAATACGTGTCACTTGGCCCAGCACCCGAGCGGCACGCGCGGTTAAGTCATCCAAATTCCCAATTGGCGTAGCAACCACGTACAATGTGCCCGGATTATCGTCTGTCATTGTTGACTCTCAATTCGTTGATGGCTTGCCCTGCTGGTGCGCTATGCTTGTGCAGTGGCTTGGTCAATCGCTGACAAGCAGCGACAGCGCAAATGGAAACCTAAGGAAGGATACATGAAACAGTCATTACGTGGCTTACTCGCCGCTGCCCTTGTGGCATTTCTCGTTGCTGGCTGTGCGATGCAATCGCCTAGCGTGGTAGATCGAGTGCCCGATGAAAACCCTGGCCAGCTACTCAGCCAAGCGGAACAGCAAGCGCCAGAGCAAGCCGCAAAAACACGCCTGGAAGCGGCTAATATTCTGGCCCGTCAAGGTGAGCGCGACAAAGCCTTCGAAACCGCCGATGGGATTGATGAAAGCTTGCTCTCAGAACCCGACCGGGTACGCTGGGCACTGCTATTTTCCGAGCTTGCCCGCGCGTTGAATGAACCCCGTGCCGTGCTGCGCGCCACTCAGGTACTCGGCGACGAGCTGCCGATGCAGGCTAACCAGCAGGAGCGGCTTGAAGAACGCCAGCGCTGGGCCCGTGAGGCGCTTGATCAGCCCAGCGGCGCAGTGAGCGTTGCGCTGCCAGAGCTTGAGGGTCAGGAAATACGCCGCATCGTGGTAGCACTGCCCGAATCAGGCCCGCTTAGCAGCGTCGCCAATACTATCGCTTCGGCTATGCGGCAGCACCATGACGCCAAGGGCAGCAACGTCGAGCTAAGCTTCCTGGACACCTCGCGCTACTCGATGGATGAGCTCTATGACCGCGCCCAACAAATGAATGCGCAGTTAATTATTGGCCCGCTGGATAAGGATCGAGTTACCCAGCTAGAACAGCGCGATAGCGTGCCGCTCCCTACACTGGCACTCAACTATGGTAGCGGTGATAACAATCAAGCCCAGCGACTCTTCCAGTACGGCCTTTCAGCTGAAGACGAAGCACGCCAAGTTGCCCGCCGCGCCTGGCAGGACGGGCACCGCCAAATGTCCATGATGGTTCCGGATAACGGCTGGGGCCGACGCGTAGGCGAAGCCTTCTGGAATGAGTGGCATAGCCAGGGTGGCGAAATCACCAACGCCGTGCGCTATAACCCGGATAGCTCGGTCTCCAATGCCGTACAAACCGCGCTCAGTGTTAGCGGTGATCGCGCGCGCCTAGGCAATATTGACGCCCTATTCCTGCTCGCACTGCCCGAGTATGCGCGCCAGGTACCGCCGACTATGGATTACTACTACGCTCCCAATCTGCCAATCTATGCCACCTCACACTTGCATGAAGGACGCCTACAGACTCGCCTCGATCAAGATCTAAACGATGTCATGTTCGTTGATATTCCCTGGCAAATCCCCGACGCCGCCGTTGGTGGCGAAGAGGCTCTGCCCTTTGCATCTACCTACCAAAGCCTGCGGGATGAATCAGACGCTTCCATGTTCCGCCTGATGGCAATGGGCGTTGATGCTTACGAGCTGGCTATCCGCTTTTCCAACCTTGGCGAGCTGAACGGCCTTCATGGCAGCACCGGCACTCTCTACTTAAGCGACGATGGCCGCATCTACCGCGAGCTGCCCTGGGCTAAATTCCAGAATGGCGTTCCATCACCTATTTTAATTCCTAACCTGATCGAAAGTGACGACTAACGCCCACACTGCCCGTGCCCGCGGCGCAGCCATTGAGCAGCTTGCCGCTCAATGGCTGCGCCAACAGGGGCTCACCCTTGTCACGCAGAATCATTACGTGAAAGGGGGTGAGCTTGACTTGGTAATGCGCGATGGCGATATTCTCGTCTTTGTTGAAGTCAAACACCGCACCACGACGCGCTACGGCCACCCGCTGGAAACCGTCACTTATCAGAAGCAACAGCGCCTGGTGCGTGCAGCACGGCTTTATATCGCCCGCGGCGGGCTTTCTTCACCCTGCCGCTTTGATATCCTGGCCATAACGGGTAAGCCGCCCAACCTGGAGTTTCACTGGGTAAAAGCTGCCTTTGATGCCTTTTGACTGTTTTTTAAAGCTGTTTGTATAAACTGGCTTTAAAAACGGTCTTTAAAAAACACTCTTTATCACTATTCAACCAGGAAGCCCTGATGGACTTTCAATCTCGGATACTCGGCCACTTCAACGCTAGCATCGACACCAAGACGTACGCCAGCGAAGTACTTCCGCCGTTCATTGAAGTGGCTAGCCAAATGATGGTGCAGTGCCTTGTCAGCGAAGGAAAAATTCTTGCCTGCGGCAATGGCGGCAGCGCTGGTGACAGCCAACACTTCTCCTCTGAACTGCTCAACCGCTTTGAGCGAGAACGCCCTAGCCTACCCGCACTGGCACTCACCACTGATACGTCCACGCTCACTTCAATCGCAAACGACTATAGCTACAACGAGGTGTTTTCAAAGCAGATTCGCGCCCTCGGGCAGCCCGGTGATGTACTCTTGGCCATCTCCACCAGTGGCAATTCGGGCAATATTGTGCAGGCCATTCAAGCCGCCCATGATCGCGATATGACCGTAGTTGCCCTTACCGGCCGCGACGGTGGCGATATGGCGTCACTGTTAGGCCAGGATGACTGCGAGATTCGCGTCCCGGCGACATCAACGGCCCGCATCCAGGAAGTTCACCTGCTGGTGATTCACTGTTTATGCGATCTTATCGATGAACAGTTGTTTGGCAGCGCTTAGTCGCCATTTGTACTGTGTTAACAACCACGATGTCTTTAACTGCTAGCATCAAAGGAGTCATACGATGACCCAACGCCTCTCCCCCCGCGGCTTCATGGCCGTTGCGCTTTGCGCGGCACTCTTCATTACCGGCTGCGCTAACAACTCAGCCTCCAATCAGTCCAACTATGCTCAGCGTAGCGACGATGTTGAAGCCATCGACACCACCATTGAGCGTGAAGTTGATGACGCGTTAAAGCGTGCTGACGCCCGGCTAGGCGATGCCCGCATTCGTGCCCACAGTTATAACGGCGTTGTGCTCCTGGTGGGCCAAGTACCCAGTGAAGAGCTTCGCGATATGGCGGGTGAAGTTACCAGCAACCTACGCGGTGTTACTGACATCCACAACGAACTCACCATCGCCGCTCGCCTACCGGCCAGCCAGCGCCTGACCGACACATGGCTCACCACGAATGTCGTCAGCCACCTGGCAACCAACGACCGCATCGACTCTTCAAAAATCAAAGTCACAACCGAAAATGCCAGCGTATATCTGATGGGCCGCGTGACCCGGGAAGAGGCTGACCGTATCGTCAATGCCGCTTCCTCGGTTGGTGGTGTACAACGAATCGTAAAAGTATTTGATTACCTAGACTAATCCACTGTTTTCCCATTGCGTTTTAGCAGCCACAAAAAAGCCTCGCTTAATAAGCGAGGCTTTTTTGTGGGCGGCACACCCCAGGGTGTTATTTAACGACCCGCAGGGTGGGTTTTTTCTTCGTCTTGCTCTTAGCTTGAGACTCTTTTTCAGACGTATCCGCTGACGCCGTTGAGTCACTGTCACTCTTTTCGGAGACGGGCTCTGTGATCGACAGCTCAGGCTTACTAGAGGGCTTCTCTTCGTCCTCAATAGCGCCAAAAGAGTCGGCTCCATCACCTAGCTCAGGCTCATGACCAAAGACCATTCCTGCACCGTTCTCACGGGCGTAAATAGCGATTAAGGCCGGAGTCGGTATCATTACCTGCATAGGCTGCCCGCCAAAGCGCGCATTAAAGCCTATCGCCTGATTCTCCATAAAAAGATCACGTACCGCAGTCGGCGCCACGTTCAAAACGATCTGACCGTTTTGAACAAACTGACGGGGCACCTCAACGCCAGGCAAGGTAGCATCAACCACCAGGTAAGGCGTTAGCTCATTATCCAGCAACCACTCATAGAGTGCTCGGGCGAGATAGGGGCGACTCGATTTCATCTAGACTCCCTCCTCCTTACAAGAAAGGCTCCCTGCCCTTATCAAGCACAAAGGAGCCAAATGAATTCAAGCGCGCATCTCTTTTTCACGCTCACTTAAAGATGCCTTGAACGCTTCACGCTCGAATACTCGCGACATGTAGGACAGCAGCGGCTTAACCTGCTTCTCGGGCAATTCGATATTGAGTTCCGGCAAACGCCACAATACAGGCGCTAAACAACAATCCACCAGCGTAAACTCTTCGCTCATGAAGTAAGGCATATCCTCGAAAATTGGCGATATGCCGATCAGACTTTCACGCAACTCTTTACGCGCTTTATCTGCCTCTTTCTTTCCACCACTGCGAATCAGGTCGACCATTGGGCACCACTCGCGCTCAATGCGGTGCATCCATAGGCGGCTTTGCGCACGCGCTACTGGATAAACAGGCAATAGCGGAGGATGCGGGAAACGCTCATCCAGGTACTCCATCATAACTTTGGACTCATACAGCACCAAGTCACGATCTAACAGCGTCGGTACGCTGTTGTACGGATTGAGGTCTGCCAGCTCTTCCGGTGGTTTTTCGTCGAGTACATCGACGATGTCGACGGCAACCCCCTTCTCGGCCAGCACAATGCGCACACGATGACTGAAATGATCATCACTGCCTGAGTAAAAGATCATCGACGACCGTTTGGCCACAACACCCATGAAAGCATCCTCACATCAAAACAATCTTGGATAATAACACGCCAGCGCTACCTTAGGGGAAGCCAGCTTGCTTTGCTTTACTGCCATGCTGACAAGCAAAAGGCGCACGACTTACGCCGTGCGCCCCACTGACCATCAGCTACTGCTAATTAGTGGATATCTCGCCAGTACTCGCGCTTGAGCAGGTAAGCAATCACACCAAAAATGAAAATAAAGATCAGTACTTTAGGTGCCAGCGCCTGTGCTTGAAGCTTGGAGGGCTCACCTACATAAGCCAGGAAGTTAGTAAGATCATACATCGCCTCCTCAAATTCCGCAGGTTCGAGCTCCCCCGGCTCGGTCACTTGCAGCACGTTACAAGACTGATACTTGCCCGATAACGCATCCGGTTCTTGCCCTTCTACCGGGTGATCGGTTTCAGCACATACCAGCTCTTGCACGCCCTGCAGAGGCTCTAACACGTTCGGCATTGCCACTAGGTCAAACACCGTATTGTTAACGCCCGTGGGACGGCTAGGATCTTTGTAGAAACCGAGCAAATAAGAGTAAATCCAATCGGTCCCACGCACACGCGCCTTGAGCGACAGGTCGGGCGGCGGCGCACCAAACCAACCCTCCGCATCACCGCTGTTCATGGCGTTATGCATTTGATCGTTGTAAGCCAAATCTGACGAGAAAATCAAATTCTCTTCAACCAAATCCTGAGGCATCCCCAAGTCGTCTGCCGCACGCGAAAAGCGTTGATAGTTAAGCGAGTGACAGCCCATGCAGTAGTTAACATAGAGCTTCATGCCATTTTGCAACGAGGCCTGATCATGCAGATCAGGATCCATCGAGTGAGGCACACTTCCGCCCCCCGCAGCCATCGCGGTTACTGGCACTAAGGCGAAAAGGAGTCCAAATAGATACTTTTTCATTAGCCAGTCACCCTTTCCGGAACGGGTTTAGTCTTCTCCAGCTTGGTGTAGAACGGCATCAAGACAAAGAAGGCGAAATAGATCACGGTGCACGCCTGGGCTAGCAGTGTTCTACCCTCTGTCGATGGCAACACACCTAAAACACCCAGGATGACAAAACTGATAGCAAACAGCAGCAGCATGACTTTCGACATCCAGCCTTTGTAACGCATAGAGCGCACGGGGCTACGATCCAGCCAGGGCAGAACAAACAGGATTGCAATCGCCGCGCCCATAAAGATAACCCCTAGGAACTTGGCGTCTAAACCAAAGACCGAGAAGGTGATGGCGCGGAGAATGGCGTAGAACGGTGTCATATACCAAACGGGGGCAATGTGATCTGGTGTCTGCAGCGGGTTCGCCTGATCAAAGTTAGGCCGCTCAATAAAGTAGCCACCACCTTCGGGGAAGTAGAACACCACTACGCAGAAAACGAACAGGAACACTGCCACACCGACAAGGTCTTTCACCGTGTAGTAAGGGTGGAAAGGAATTCCATCCAACGGCACACCAGCCTCATCCTTCTTCTGCTTGATATCAATGCCGTCCGGGTTATTCGAGCCCACCTCATGCAAAGCAATGATGTGCAGCACAACCAGTGCCAGAATAACGATTGGCAGCGCAACCACATGCAGTGCAAAGAAGCGGTTTAGGGTAATGCCTGAAATCAGGAAGTCACCACGCACCCACTGTGCCAGGTCAGGGCCGATCGCCGGAATCGCTGAGAACAGCGAGATAATCACCTGCGCCCCCCAGTAGGACATTTGCCCCCACGGCAGCAGATAACCCATAAAGGCTTCCGCCATTAGCACCAGGTAAATAGTCATGCCGAAGACCCACACTAACTCGCGCGGGGCTTTATAAGAACCGTACAAAAGGCCACGGAACATATGCAGATAGACAACGAGGAAGAAGGCGGAGGCCCCCGTGGTGTGCATATAGCGAATCAACCACCCCCATTCCACATCACGCATGATGTATTCGACGGAATCGAAGGCACCTTCAGCTGAGGGGTTAAAGCTCATGGTCAACCAAACCCCGGTGAGGATTTGGTTGACCAGCGCCAGCAGCGCTAACGAGCCAAAGAAGTACCAGAAATTGAAGTTTTTCGGCGCGTAATATTTGGAGAGGTGCTCTTGCCACATCTGAGTAGCAGGGAAGCGATCATCCACCCAACGCATGAGGCCTTTTTCCGCCTTGGCTTTATTCGGATTACCCATTAGGCAGTCTCCTCATCTTCGCCGACGATAATGATATCGTCATTCTCAAAGCGGTAGGGTGGAACCTCAAGATTGGTCGGCGCAGGAACGTTGTTAAATACGCGACCAGCCAAATCAAAGCGGGAACCGTGGCATGGGCAGAAGAAACCACCCGGCCAGTTATCAACGCCTACGCCCTCTGCGTCGGGTTCAGGCCGGAATAACGGCGAACAGCCTAGGTGAGTACAAATACCGATCAACACCCCAATCTCGGGCTTGATAGAGCGCAATCCACCCTCGATATAAGCGGGCTGTTGTGGCTCTTCCGAATCCGGATCGGCCAGTTGCTCACCGCTCAGCGACTCAGTACGCTCGATCATTTCCGGCGTGCGATTAATGATCCATATTGGCCGACCACGCCACTCAACGGTCATACGCTGCCCAGGCTCAAGCTTGGAAATATCTGCTTGAACGGGAGCACCCGCCGCTCTTGCTTTGGCACTAGGCTGCCAAGAAGCCACAAAGGGTACCGCTACCCCGACAGCACCTACCGCACCCACAACGGAGGTGGCGCCTACGAGGAAACGGCGTCGGCCTTTGTTTACGCCGTTATCTGCCATTTCAGGTTTCTCCCATCAGCTTACCCGTTCCGCCACAAAGGCGTCTTGCGGCGACGAATATTAATTACGCTCTATGGTAAAAAAACAAAGCGCTGTGCACAAGAACAACCGCTCGTGACCATAGTGGTACGAGCAATATAATTTTTTGATATTCCAATAAAAAACGCCCAGGTCGATGACCTGGGCGTTTTTCCGCATAGCGTAAAAATTAACGCTTCGAGAACTGCGGACGACGACGTGCTTTGCGCAGACCGACTTTCTTACGTTCAACTTGACGTGCATCACGCGTTACGTAGCCAGCGGCACGTAGCGAAGGACGCAGGTCTTCATTGTAGTTCATCAGGGCACGTGTAATGCCGTGACGGATCGCACCAGCTTGAGAAGAACCACCACCACCAGCGACAGTCACGAAGATGTCAAACTGGTTCAGGGTTTCAGTCAGTTCAAGCGGCTGGCGAACAACCATACGACCGGTAACACGACCAAAATAGAGGTCAAGGTCTTGGTTGTTGACAGTAATTTTGCCAGAGCCCGGCTTCATAAACACGCGAGCGGTGGAAGTCTTGCGGCGCCCGGTACCGTAATACTGCTGTGTCATGGCGAAGATTTCCTCAGAGGTTCAGTTCAAGCGGCTGTTGGGCAGCATGCGGATGCTCGTCGCCAGCGTACACTTTCAACTTCGTGTACATGGCACGGCCCAAGGGACCTTTCGGCAACATACCTTTAACGGCAGACTCAATGATACGCTCGGGCGCATGATCAAGCATTTTGTCGAATGTCATAGAGCGCAGACCGCCCGGGTAACCAGTGTGGCGGTAATAGGTTTTAGCCTTCGCCTTATTACCAGTTACGTGGACTTTCTCTGCGTTGATCACGACGATGTAGTCGCCAGTATCAACGTGAGGGGTAAATTCGGGCTTATGCTTGCCACGTAGGCGGCGAGCAATCTCGGTTGCCAGACGACCGAGCGTTTTGTCCGTAGCGTCGACTACATACCAGTCGCGCTGGACGGACTGCGGCTTAGCACTGAACGTCTTCATGGATGAAATCACCAGATTAAATGTATTGGGTGACTTACACCGTTGTACGGCGAAGCACCATCCCTATTCTTTTTGGTTGCTGGTTTAACCCAGCAACATGCAGCGAGGCGGCATTCTACAGTAAGGCTACTGACAAGTTAAGCCGTATCGTGACTTTTTTACTGACCCGACACCCCGTCAGGCTTTAAGGCTTATGCGCCAGCGCCAAGTACTCCTTGGACTGCATCTCTTGTAGACGCGACAAAGTCCGCTGGAACTCGAACGTGAGCTTGCCATCGCTATACAGCTCTTCAATCGGCGCTTCCGCGGACATCAGTAGTTTGACGCCACGATCATAAAACTCATCGACCATATTGATGAAGCGGCGCGCCTGATCATCCTGCTTGGCATTCATACGCCTCACATTGGAAACCAGCACCGTATGAAATTCCCTGGCCAGTTCAATATAGTCATTTTGACTGCGCGGCCCGTCACACAGCTCAAGAAACTCAAACCAAGCGACATCATCATGCAGCCGACGCGTTTTCAACACACGGTGATTTACCTCTAGCGACGCCTCTGACTCGCCTTTGTGCCCGGCTATTTCCCGAAAGCTACGCGATAGTTCGCGCTCAGCCGCTTCATCCAGCGGCGAGTAGAAGATGGCCGCACGCTCCAATGCGCGCAGTCGATAATCCACCCCTGAATCGACATTAACCACCTCACAATGACGATTCACAAGCTCAATGGCTGGCAAAAAGCGCGCCCGCTGCAGGCCATCTTTATATAAATCATCAGGTACGATATTAGAGGTCGCCACCAATACCACTCCGCGCTCAAATAACGCCTCTAGCAAGTTGGCAAGAATCATCGCATCGGTAATATCTTTGACGAAAAATTCATCAAAGCAAATAACACGCGCCTCAGTGGCAAACTTACCCGCGATTAGGGTCAGTGGATTCTTTTCACCTTTATAGTGGGTCAGCTCGTTATGGACACGCTGCATAAAGCGGTGAAAATGGGTACGCATTTTGTCGGGAAAGGGCAAGGCTTCATAAAAGGTATCGACCAAGTAGGTTTTGCCCCGCCCTACCCCACCCCAAAAATAGAGGCCTTGGATATCAGGCAAGACAGGCTCATCAGCCAATGAGGATTTCTTGCCCATGAAACCCGCCATCTTGGCTTTTAACCCTTTATGGAGCCCCTTATTCGCAACCAGAGCTTTGGGAACGGTTGTTGGCGCAGCGACAAGCTCATCATAGAGCCGCTGTAGATGCTTTACGGCCAACTCCTGCGCTGCATCATATTGAAAATCATCGCGCTCTAAGTCCGCCCGATAGCGCTCTATAGGCGATGCAGGGCGCGTTTTTGACGATGCCCTACTCGCAGTTGTTGATAACATGCACTCGCCTCCCACAGCATGTAAGGCAGCCGCCAGTACATGACTGGCAACCTTGAAAAGGTTGTGATTATACCTGTAGAGACATCTAAGCGCATGAGCGGATTGACCCAACCGGCTGAGTGACGCCTATAATGGCAGCCTGTTTGATTCTTAAGCTGCTAGCATATGCAGCCTCTAAATCATTATATTCAAGGCGCCAGGGAGAACACTGTGGACGCGAGCTCACCATTAACGTTTGCCATAATCGGTTTTATCGTCGGCCTGATCATTGGAGCGGTTGCTTATCGCCTCTTCAGCAAAAGCCAGCGTGAAGCGGCTTCCATGCGCCAAAAGCTACTCGAACGCGAGCACCAGATTGCCGAGATGAAGAGCAGCGTGGGCAGCCATTTAACGGGTATTTATCAACGCCTAAGCAATATACGCGATGAAGCCAACCAGCTTGAGCTTCAACTGAAAGAGGACGCCGCGGAGTGGGATATTCGCGACGCTGCTATTCAGCCTAGCCTTGATCTCTCGGGTATTGATCCAGCGCGCGAGCAGCAGACGACGGCAGACGCCAGCTCCCCTTCGACGCCACGTGACTACGCGGATGGTAAGGGCGGCACGCTGTCAGAAGACTTTGGCTTGAAGAGCAATGAGGCGGCGACACCACAGCCACCGCGCTACTAATAATGATTGATCAGCCCCGGCTTCTGTTATCGGTGATCCGGGGCATTTAATGCGTTAAGCGGGATTATCAATATCCACAAAGCGGTGCTCAACGTCATACTCATCGCTTAGCCACTCGCCCAGCGCCTGAACACCATAACGTTCAGTGGCATGGTGCCCGGCGGCGATATAATGAATACCCATCTCCCTCGCCAGGTGAGTGGTTCGCTCGGATATCTCACCCGATACAAATACCTGTGCGCCCGACTCATAGGCGTCGGTGATCATGTCCTGCGCACCACCGGTACACCAGGCGATGCGCTCAATATCTCCCACCTGCGGGGCTTCAATGACCAACGGCTTGCGCTGTAAGGTTTGCGCTATTTGCGCTGCCAGCTTACTGACTGAGTGTGGCTGCGGTAATCGTCCTGACCACAAAAGCCCCTCCCCCAGCGCGCCATCAATGCATCCCTCTACTTTCCACCCCAAGTGACGGGCTAACTCCGCGTTATTGCCCATCTCGGCATGCGCATCCAGAGGCAGATGATACGCTAACAGACTAATGTCATGATCAAGCAGGGTTTTAATCCGCCGCTGCTTCATACCAGTAATCGCCACGGGCTCGTTTTTCCAAAAGTAACCGTGATGCACCAGCACCATATCTGCCTGCCAGGCAACGGCTTCGTCCAGCAGCGCTTGGCAGGCAGTAACACCGGTCATGATGCGCTTGACGTGCTCACTGCCCGCCACCTGTAAGCCATTAATGGTAAAATCTTTAAACTCTGCCGCACGTAACTGATGGTCACAAGCCGCTACTAGTTGATCACGATGAATCATATTGAGTCCTTTATTGATTTAACCGCACCCGTGAGGTAGCTGCTAAGAAAGTGTTACCATAAAACCATTGTAAAACTCGCTGCTTTATATCGCGAACAGCGAGACTGACCCGTTAAGGAATTGATTGCATGCGACGCTACGTGCTGCCTTATCTCTGGCCTGTTATCACTGGCGTACTGCTCGCGGTGGTGATTCTCTTCGCACTCCCCGAGCAGTTGCCCAACCCGTTTCGTGACTCGTCGCCTCAAGCCCCCCAAGTCGCCGCGCCGGTCATCTCGACGACACCAGAAGTGGTAGAACCCAACCCTAGTCGCCCTGCGCCTGAAATTCATCAGGCAGCGCCGCTTTCCCGGAACAAAGGCCCCGTCAGCTATGCTCAGGCAGTGGAGCAAGCCGCGCCGGCGGTAGTAAATATCTACTCATCGCGCATCGTTGAGCGCGACCAGCACCCACTGATGTCAGATCCATTTTTTCAGCAATTTTTTGATAACCAGGGAGATGACGCGACGACCCATCAACGCATGCTCTCAAGCTTGGGCTCTGGCGTTATAGTCAGTGAGGACGGCTACGTACTAACCAATCACCACGTCATCAACGGCGCCGATGAAATCCAGGTCGCTCTGCGCGACGGACGCGAAACCCTGGCAGAGGTGATCGGCACAGATCCTGAAAGTGATTTAGCCGTGCTAAGAATTAACCTGGACGATTTGCCAGTCATTGAACTCACAGACTCAGCCGACGTAGCGGTAGGCGACGTAGCGCTCGCTATTGGCAACCCTTTTGGTGTCGGTCAGACGGTCACCATGGGTATTATTAGTGCCACGGGGCGCAATCATTTAGGGCTAAACGCCTATGAAGACTTTATTCAAACAGATGCGGCTATCAACCCGGGTAACTCAGGTGGCGCGCTGGTCAATCCTGAGGGCGCCATGGTCGGCATTAATACGGCTATTTTCTCGCGCTCAGGTGGCTCCCAAGGCATTGGCTTTGCCATTCCTGCCAACCTTGCCCACAGCATTCTGGATGAACTGGTCACTCAAGGACGGGTAATTCGTGGCTGGTTAGGCATTGAAGCGCAAGCACTATCACGGGAACTGGCAGCCTCTTTTGGACTGCAAACACCCCAAGGTGTGATCGTCGCGGGGGTGGTCAGCGGAGGGCCTGCCGCGGAAGCGGGGCTAGAGCCAGGCGATGTGCTTCTCTCTGTCAATGGCCAGCCGATTCTGGATGCCCGCACCACGATGAGTGAAATCGCCTCTATCGCCCCCGGCACCTCGCTACCACTCACCATCGTCCGTAGCGGCGAGCGCCTGGAGATGACCCTCGAAGTGGGCGAACGCCCACTCCCTACCATCCCAATTAATGAAGAGACTCCTGGCCCACGCGACTCGTAGCCTGTTTACAAAACGCGCTGGCGTAGCGCAAAGCGCATTGGCAGTATCAATCGCGAATCCGGTACTCCGCGGAGCGGGCGTGGGCGGTGAGTGATTCACCTCGCGCCAATACCGAGGCGATTTTGCCCAGCTCAGAAGCACCGTCTGCGGAGCAGTGAATAATCGAAGAGCGCTTCTGGAAATCGTAAACCCCCAACGGTGAAGAGAAGCGCGCCGTGCCAGAGGTAGGCAGCACGTGATTTGGCCCAGCACAGTAATCACCCAGCGCTTCGGCGGTGTAACGCCCCATAAAGATTGCCCCGGCATGGCGAATATCGTCCAACCATGTCTCGGGGGCAGACACCGAAAGCTCCAGGTGCTCAGGAGCAATCCGGTTAATCAACGTAATCGCTTCTTGGGCGTCCTGGCAGAGCACTAACGCTCCTCGCTTACGCAGCGACTCACGCACGATCTCTTCCCGCTCTAAGGTCGGCAGTAGCCGCTCAATTGCCGACTCCACAGCATCTAAGTGTCCGGCATCCCAGCTCACCAAGATCGCCTGGGCATCTTCGTCGTGTTCGGCTTGAGAAAATAGATCCATTGCCAGCCAATCGGGATCAGTCTGACCATCGGAAACCACCATAATCTCCGAGGGCCCGGCAATCATATCAATGCCCACTTGACCAAATACTGCACGCTTCGCCGTGGCCACATAAATATTGCCCGGCCCAACTATTTTATCGACTCGGGGGACACTTTCAGTGCCGTAGGCAAGCGCGGCTACGGCCTGAGCGCCACCGATGGTAAACACATAGTCGACTCCCGCCAGGTGGGCCGCTGCCAGCACCAACTCATTGAGCACGCCATCCGGCGTAGGCACGACCATAACGATTTCGCGCACACCGGCCACATGGGCCGGAATCGCATTCATCAGCACTGACGAGGGATAGGCAGCCTTGCCACCAGGAACATAAATACCGGCGCGATCCAGGGGGGCAACTTTCTGCCCCAGTACCGTGCCGTCTGCTTCTTCGTATTGCCAGGAGCTGGGCTTCTGACGCTCGTGGTAGCACTTAATCCGCTCGGCGGCGCTGGAAAGCGCCTCGCGCTGCTCAGCAGGCAAGCTATCAAACGCTCTTTTCAACTGCTCGGGCGTTAACTGCAATTCGTCCATCGAGGTAGCCGCAAGTCGGTCAAAACGATTCGTGGCTTCCACTACCGCAGCATCGCCGCGCTGCTTTACACTGGCAAGAATTTCTTCGACCCGCGCCTGCACCGCTTTGTCAGACACCCCTTCCCAATCTAACAGCGCATCAAGTCGATGGTTAAAGGCATCATCGCTTGTCGATAGGCGTGAAATCGTTGCAGTCGTCTGTTTGCTCATGGGTTCACTCATGGGTCACCTCACATCATTCGGCAAGCTGGGTCTGACGCTTTTTGACCGCACTGTCCAAGCGCTCTAGTAACGGCTTAATACGCTCATGCTTCATGGTCATGGCGGCCTTATTCACCACCAGCCGGGTGCTGATATGGGCAATAAGCTCACGCGGCTCCATACCATTCGCCCGCAGGGTATTGCCAGTATCGACGATATCGACAATTTCATCGGCGAGATTCATTAACGGCGCCAGTTCCATAGCGCCATAAAGTTTGATCACCTCAGCCTGAATTCCCTGCTCGGCGTAGTAGCGTCGCGCCACGTTAACAAATTTCGTTGCCACCCGACGCCGGGCACGGGCTGGCAACTGGCCGGTCACACCCGCAGTCATCAACTTACAGCGGGCAATTTCCAAATCCAACGGCTCATAAAGCCCTTCGGCACCGTGCTCAAGCAGCACATCTTTACCTGCGATACCGACATCGGCTGCCCCTAGCTGAACGTAGGTGGGCACGTCGGTGGCACGGATAATCACCAGTTTTACGTCGGGCAAGTTGGTATCAAATAGCAGCTTACGACTTTTGCTTAAATCCTCTGCAGGTGTAATACCCGCATCGGCCAGTAGTGGCAGCGTCTCTTCCAGAATACGGCCCTTCGAGAGGGCTAAAATCAATTGCTTACTCATCGTGTTGCCCAGTGGTTATTAGCATGCAGGGGCTTAGCAGCAGAGACTCAGTAGAAATGGTCTAGCCAGGAATACGGCGAATGCGCGCACCCAGCAGCTGCAATTTCTCTTCGATACACTCGTAGCCACGGTCAATGTGATAGATGCGGTCTACTAGAGTTTCCCCCTCGGCCATCATGGCCGCAATCACCAGCGAAGCCGACGCGCGCAGATCGGTTGCCATTACCGGTGCACCGGAAAGCTTCTCAACCCCCTCAATCAAGGCGGTGTTGCCCTCCAGCACGATATTGGCGCCCATTCGGTTAAGCTCTTGAACATGCATAAAGCGGTTTTCGAAGATCGTCTCGACCACCCGAGAGTGCCCCACGGCCACAGCGTTCATGGCCACGAACTGCGCCTGCATATCGGTTGGGAACGCTGGATAAGGCGCAGTACGAATATTCACCGCCTTAGGACGCTTGCCGTGCATATCCAGGGCGATCCAGTCGTCTCCACTGGTGACTTCCGCACCCGCCTCTTCCAGCTTGGCAATGACCGCGTCCAGGATATCGGCCCGGGTGCGCTTGACCTTCACCCGTCCGCCAGTCATGGCGGCGGCAACTAGAAAGGTGCCTGTCTCGATACGGTCGGGCATGACATCGTGCTCGCAACCGTGCAGTTTTTCGACGCCTTCGATAGTAATGGTGTCAGTGCCTTGACCGCTGATTTTAGCGCCCATTTTGATCAAGCACTCAGCCAAGTCGACAATTTCAGGCTCGCGGGCAGCGTTTTCCAGAACGGTTTTGCCATCGGCTAGGGTCGCCGCCATCAGCAGGTTTTCGGTACCGGTCACTGTCACGGTATCAAAGTAGATAGTTGCCCCTTTTAGACGACCGTCCACCCGCGCGCGGATATAGCCAGCCTCAACACGAATCTCAGCCCCCATGGCTTCTAAACCACGAATGTGTAAATCCACCGGGCGAGAGCCAATGGCGCAACCGCCAGGCAGCGATACATCAGCTTTACCGAAGTGGGCAAGCAGAGGGCCCAACACCAGGATCGAGGCACGCATTTTTTTAACCAGCTCATACGGTGCGTGACACTGAGTCACCTGGGAACCATCCAACTGAATACTCAGCTTTTCGCCCATCACCGGCTCAACGCCCATGCGGCCGAGCAGTTCTAAGGTGGTGGTAATATCCTGCAAGTGCGGCAAGTTACCAATCACCACGGGGCCATTGGCCAACAGGCTGGCACACAAAATAGGCAGCGCCGCATTTTTAGCGCCACTCACCCACACTTCACCGTCTACCGACCCATTGCCGGTAATGATTAATTTATCCATGGGGCGACCGTTATTGAACGTTTTCCGGTGCAGTTTGCCACTGCACCGGGGTAAACGTTTTGATGCTAATAGCGTGGAGCGCACCCGAGGCGATCTCATCGCTCAGCGCAGCGTAGACAAGCTGCTGACGTTTGACCGGAGAGAGACCTTCAAAGGCATCGCCAACCGCAATCACCTGAAAGTTACAGCCTTCACCCTGGATATGGAACTGGCATCCGTCGATACGGGATTCAAGCAGTGCTTTTACCTCGTTGGGTTGCATGGCGCAGAAAACTCCTTTGGGGTCATCGTTATTAATGAACGTAATTGGGTCGACATAATAAAGAAAAGCAGCGCGCTTGGCGATGCCGGTGCGTTAAACGGCCAGAGTAGCCGCAGGCTGATCGATCAAAGCATCCAACTCAGCCAGGGAGGCAAGTCGGCGTAGCGGCGCTGAAAAAAGAATGGCTTGGATATGGATACCGCGCTGCCGACAAACTCGAAGCCATTCAAACAGCACACTAATGGCAGCGCTGCTAGCCTTTTCAACGCGACTAAAATCTAAACTGAGCGAGGTTAGCTCGGTGTGCTTGAGCCATTTAACACCACTGGCGGCCAAATCGGCCGCCAAGGTTACCTCCACATCACCTTCCACCAGCAAGGTAGTGTTTTCTACACTAACCGTTACACTGGGGCGTGAAAACAGCACTGTCACGCATCGCCTCCCTGCTCAAGCTCTTCAACGCCCACTTCAGGTGACCATCCGTCAATAACCGCGTCATAATCACGATTGTTATCGCGCATGGCTTGGTCAAACTGATTGCGGAACGTCAGACCCAGATTAATACCGTTAACGATCACGTTAACCACCCGCCATTCGCCGTCGGAGAGTCTTAGGCTATAGCTTACGGGGTACACCTTGCCGTTATTGGCCACCACTTCCATGGCAACGCTGGCCTGGTCGTCATAGCGCTGAGCCTGCTGGGCATTCAGCACCCGCAGCTCATCATAATCAAACGTCACCAGCCCGCGGGTATAGGTATCAATCAGCGTTTGGCGAAACACATCGACAAAACGACGGCGCTGTTCCGGGGAAGCGTTGCGGAAGTAGTTTCCCATCACGCTGGCCCCGATATAGCGGAAATCCGCCACTTGTTCGAGGTTGCTATCCACTAACGCCTCAAGCTCGCTAAGATTATTGGCGTAATAATCCTTGCGACCTTCGAGTTCCGACATCAGTGACTCAACGTTATCGCGAATCATCGCTTCTGGCGTCTGGGACTGCGCCTGTGACTGCAGTGGCACCATTAACGCTGCCATCATCATTACCACCAATAACCAACGACCCATCATCAAGTTCACTCCATTCATAACCATCATCTCCCCACCCGGTATTGCACTGGGCCCGTTATTACACTGGATTAGTGCCTGCCGTTTGAAACACTAGTTAGTTGCCATATTGGACACAAACTGCTGGATAAGTTCTTCCAGCACCAGCGCCGACTGGGTGTCGCGAATCGTATCGCCATCCTCCAGCATTTCAGGGTCGCCACCCACGCTAAGGCCAATGTACTGCTCACCTAATAAGCCTGCGGTCAGGATCGAGGCAATCGAGTCTTTGGAAAGCTGACCCTCAAGCTCGCTATCCAGGCTAAGAACGACCCGCGCATCGAACCACTGCGTATCCAGCTCAATGGCTTCTACCCGCCCCACTGTCACACCCGCCATGGTGACCCTGGCACGGGGTTTTAAACTACCAATATTGGCGAAGTTGGCCTCTAACTGAAACGACTGCGTGGGCGCTGAGAGCGTCAGTCCACTCACACGTAGGCCGAGGAACACCAGCCCCAGAATGCCCGCCACCATAAACAGGCCCACACCGAACTCCATGGTTTTACTGCGTTTCATGAAACTGCTCCAGCCATTAAAGGCCGCCAAACATAATGGCGGTCAACACAAAATCAAGCCCCAATACTGCAAGCGACGAATACACCACCGTGCGCGTAGTAGCGCGGGAAATGCCTTCAGAAGTGGGCACCAAATCATAACCTTGAAATACCGCGATCCAGGTCACCACCAAAGCAAATACGGCGCTTTTGATCATGCCGTTACCGATATCACTGATAAAGGCTACATTGGCCTGCATGTTGCTCCAGTAAGAGCCCTCGAAGACGCCTAGCCACTCCACGCCCACCAAGTAGCCGCCCCAGATGCCCACGACACTAAACCCAACCGTTAAAATAGGCAGTGACACAAAGCCTGCCCATAGGCGTGGCGCCACCACGCGGCGCAGTGGGTCAACACCGATCATCTCCATGCTGGTGAGCTGCTCTGTCGCTTTCATTAAACCGATCTCGGCGGTGAGCGCAGATCCCGCCCGGCCAGCAAACAGTAGTGCTGCCACCACTGGGGCTAACTCCCTCAATAGCGACAGTGCCACCATTTGTCCCAGCGCCTGCTCAGCCCCGAAATCGACCAAAATGGTATAGCCCTGCAGTGCCAGCACCATGCCGATAAACAGCCCCGACACCAATACAATGGCTAACGAAAGCACGCCAACAAAGTGCATCTGGTGCAACCATAATCGCCAGCCTTCCCGGGAAGGCACGCCGACCACCGACTGGAATAGAAACACGCCCGCGCGACCCAATGCTTCCATTAAGTCGCACCCTCGGCGCCCCAGCCGTGTAACACGCGCGGCGCTATTAGAGAACTTTGACTGCATTAACTCTGCCCTTTATTTACCCTGCATTGGTGCATTTAAGCGCCTTGTGTCACCCACCCCAGCAGTTCTATTTAACCGGAGCCTCGCCCAGAATATCGCGATAAAACGCCTCAGCGGGGTAGTGAAATGGTACCGGGCCATCAGGTTCGCCATGAATAAACTGGCTAACCCGGGGATCTTGATTTGTGTCCAAGGTTTGCGGCGTGCCATGGGCTACCACCTGGCCATCGGCGATCAGATAGAGATAGTCCGCAATGCTCAAGGTCTCCTTGATATCATGGGAGACCACCACCGAGGTTAGCTGCAGCGCTTGATTAAGGCGCTTGATTAGCTGCACCAACACGCCCATAGAGATGGGATCCTGACCAACAAACGGCTCATCATACAGAATCAGTTCTGGATCCAGCGCCACCGCACGAGCCAATGCGACCCGGCGCGCCATCCCTCCGGACAGCTCCGCAGGCGTTAAGTGTCGCGCTCCGCGCAGGCCGACCGCCTGTAGCTTGAGCAACACCAGGTCACGCACCATGGTATCGGGCAAATCCGTATGCACCCGCAGCGGAAAGGCAACGTTTTCAAACACATCCAAATCAGAAAACAGCGCACCACTCTGAAACAGCATTCCCATCCGCTTGCGTAGCGTGAATAGTGCCTTCCGGGACAGTTTATGAACATCACGCCCATCAATGAGTATTCGACCACTCTCCGGGGTTAGCTGGCCGCCGATCAGCTTCAGTAGCGTGGTTTTACCGGTACCACTTGGTCCCATGATCGCGGTTACTTTACCCCGCGGTATGGTCATATTCACGCCACGGAAAATTTCGTGATCACCACGCGAAAAGTAAAGCTCTTCAATTTCTATAAAGGGTGCATCTGTCATGGATCAGTTGACTCTTAACGAGGCGCGACTAAAGCTGTATAGCATACCCTACTTGCGGCTATCGCAATTAGAAAACAGCGTTTCTAAAACATTATCGAACATTGTACTATAACGCTACAAGGCATTACTGCACGAATGGGCTTTCCTATTGTTCAGGGTTATCAAAGTTGCAAAGGCTTGCTTACCCTCGCCTAAACCTGCTCTCGACACTGGTGATGCGGGTATGCCCCCAGGGAGTCGCCTCAATTACTGCCTATTAGAGGTGTCGAGATGTTATTCTTACCGGTTACTACTTGTATATTTTCACTTGTTAAGAGAAAACGCTATGCGCCAGCCTATCGCCCCCTCCAGCCTACTACGTGAAAGCGCACTGCGTACGCTACAAATCGAGCAGGCAGCGATTGGAGGCCTTCAGGCTAAGCTAGACGAAAGCTTTGATCGCGCCTGTGAGCTAATTCTCGCCTGCCAAGGTCGTGTCGTGGTGACCGGTATGGGCAAGTCGGGGCATATTGCTGGCAAGCTAGCGGCGACACTTGCCAGTACCGGCACGCCGGCTTTTTTCGTTCACCCCGGCGAAGCCAGCCATGGCGATCTAGGCATGATTACCCGCGCAGATGTAGTGTTGGCGCTCTCTAACTCGGGCGAAACTGCCGAAGTCACTGCTCTGCTACCACTGCTTAAACGCCTGGGCACACCGCTGGTCAGCATGACGGGGCGGCCCCACTCCACGCTTGCCAAGCACGCTGATGCGCACCTAAACAGTGGCGTCGAGCGTGAGGCTTGCCCGCTCGATCTAGCCCCCACCAGTTCCACCACCGCTGCCCTCGCCCTGGGTGATGCACTGGCGGTTGCGTTACTGGAAGCACGCGGCTTTACCGCTGAAGATTTTGCCCTCTCCCACCCCGGCGGCAGTTTGGGCAAGCGCTTACTGCTACGCGTTAGAGACCTCATGCACGACGGCGCACGCCTGCCCCAAGTCGCATTGGGCAGCCCGCTGCGCGACGCATTACTCGAAATTACCCGGCAAGGGCTTGGCTTTACCTGCGTAGTGGATAGCGAAGGACGATTAGCGGGGGTCTACACCGATGGCGATCTACGCCGCACGCTGGATCAATTCCATAATCTGCGCGACGTGCGCGTTGATGATGTCATGACCCGGCCGGGCAAGCGCATAGGCCCCGATATCCTGGCGGCCGAAGCGGTACGTATCATGGAAGAAAGCCGTATTACCGCGCTAGCGGTGGTTGATGAACAACAGCGCCCAATTGGGGCTCTACATATGCACGACCTGCTCGCCAGCGGCGTTATTTAACCCAGCGGCGCCAACACGACCTGCTTTACGAACTGATTGATATGGAGGTTCTATGACCCTACCTGCCTCGCTACTCGACCGACTCCGCCGTGTACGCCTGCTAGCACTGGATGTTGACGGCGTCCTTACCGATGGGCGCCTCTACTTTCAGGCCGATGGTATCGAAATCAAAGCATTCCACACCCAGGATGGCCACGGGCTAAAGCTTCTCAAACGCGTGGGCGTACATGTCGCGTTGATTACCGGGCGCGACTCCCCCATGGTTAGCCAACGCGCGGCGGCACTCGGCATTGACCATGTTCACCAAGGCTGTGAAGACAAGCTGGCCACACTGCGCGGGCTCTGCCAGCGCCTCGATATTGAACTAGAGCAGGTGGCTTATTGTGGCGACGACCTACCCGACCTAGCGGCTATCAAACGTTGCGGCGTCGGCATTACCGTGCCAAACGCGCCGGACTATATGCATACCCACGCCGACTGGACTACCGAACGCCTGGGTGGCCACGGTGCCGTACGTGAGATCTGCGATACGCTGCTTGAATCTCAAGGACACTGGGGCGCGGTGCTCGACACCTATCTGCACGGCCGCACGTAAATGTTTAAACGCTTTAAAGTACGCCTCTGGTTAGCCGGGCTAGTCATCGCGCTGGGGATTCTGCTGGTATGGCTTGACCCCCGCGGGCCTCAAGACACCAGCATCGATCCCGAAGCACAGGCTCAGGAACCTGGCCACGTGCTGGAAAATGCCGAGATTACCCTATTCGGGGATAACGGCAGTGTCATGCAGTCGCTAAAAACACCGCGCCTTATCCATACCCCGCAGCGCAGCGAAACCTGGACGGAAGAGCCCGAGGCAGTACTGTATGACAGCGAAAACCGTCAGTGGCTGGCCAGCGCCGCTGTAGGCACGCTCAACACCGCTACCCAAGCCCTGCTGCTGTCAGGTTCGGCTCGGCTGTTTGCACCAGATGAAGGCTGGCAGCTAGATACCGAGCTACTGCACTATGATGGCCTCGAGCAGCATGCATGGAGTGACACACCGGTATTGATGCAGCAACCGCCACAGCAAATGAGCGCTTCACATATGGACGTTTGGCTTAACACCAGCCAGGTTCGCTTAACGGATAATGTGCGCGGCACGCACCCCCCGGCCACACAACGCTAATAGGAACCGCCATGAAAGCCATGATTTCCCCAGCCCTGCTCTACACTGCACTGTTCGGTTTAGCGATACCTTTATCAGTGTTAGCCCAAACCAACTCATCTTCCCAACAAGCCCCAGTGGAAGTGGAAGCCGACCGTTTAGATCTTGATCAGCGGGCAGGCACAGCTGTTTATACTGGGGATGTGGACATTCGCCAAGGCGAAATGCAGCTGCGCGGCGAGCGGGTAGAGATCGAACGCAACGACGCGGGCGAACTCTCGACAGCCACCGCTACCGGTGAGCGCGCCTACTTGCGCCATCAAGGCGAAGGGCAAGAAGGCCCCACGGAAGGCTGGGCGCGGCGGATTATTTATCACGTCGCCGAGCGTCGCGTAGAGCTGATCGACCAAGCCGAACTGACCCAGCAAGAGGACACCTTTAGTGGCGGTCGCCTTGAGTATTTTATTGACCGAGAAGTGATTCAAGCGCGCTCTGACGTTGATGGCAGCGAGCCCCAGCGCATACGCATGACCCTTCAGCCTGAACAATAGGGAGCCTAGCTGTGGCCACTGCTGACACTGCGCCGATCAAAACCCTTTATGCCCACCACCTGGCTAAAAGCTACAAACGCCGCCGAGTGGTCAAAGACATCAATCTAGAGATATCCCAAGGCAGTGTCGTTGGCCTTTTGGGCCCCAACGGCGCGGGCAAAACCACCTCATTTTATATGATTGTTGGGCTGGTCAAATCCGACGCTGGCAAGGTGGGTATCGACGATGTGGATTTAACGCGCGCCCCCATGCACGAGCGCGCAGCCGCGGGGATTGGCTATCTACCTCAAGAGGCGTCTATTTTCCGCAAACTCTCGGTTGCCGAGAATATTATGGCGATACTCGAGACCCGCAAAGAGCTTAACCGCAGCGATCGCGAACAGCGCCTGGAAGCGCTACTCGAAGACTTCCATATCACCCATATTCGCGACAACCTGGGCATGAGCCTTTCGGGCGGCGAGCGCAGGCGTGTAGAAATAGCCCGCTCGCTAGCCACAGAGCCCGCTTTTATTCTGCTCGATGAGCCTTTTGCGGGCGTTGACCCCATCTCGGTAGGTGAGATTAAAACCATCATTCGTGCACTGAAACAGCGCCATATCGGCGTGCTGATCACCGATCACAACGTGCGTGAAACACTAGACATTTGCGATATCGCCTATATCGTCGGCGATGGGCAAATCATCGCCAGTGGCTCGCCCGCCTCGATTCTCACCAACCAAAAAGTAAGGGATGTGTATTTGGGCGCCGATTTTCGCCTGTAATGTTTTTGCCTTAATCGCCCCTAAATAGCGCTTTAAAACAACTTTACGACCAATGGCATGCTTATTGCACTTGCGCCAAGCACTCACTCGCACTAGGGTGGAGCATTCTGATTAACGAGTGGTTCTCAGATGGTCATGAAAGCTTCTCTCCAACTGCGTATCGGCACACAGCTGACCATGACGCCCCAGTTGCAGCAGGCCATTGCGCTGCTGCAACTCTCTACGCTGGATCTTCGTCAAGAAATTCAGCAGGCCCTCGATGCCAATCCCATGCTGGAGCAGGAAGATGAATTTAGTGAACAGGCTGTCAGCGAGCCTAAGGAAGAAGAGTGGTCAGAGAGCATCCCTACTGAGCTCTCGGTAGATAGCGACTGGTCAGATACCTATCAAGATATGGGAAGCCAGGGGGGCAGCAGCAGCGAAGGCCCCGACTTTGAGCGCCAGGCAGCCGGGCAGAGCCTTCATGGCCACCTGCTGTGGCAACTCGCCATGACCGATTTTAGCGCTCGCGAGCAGCTTGTCGCGGAAAGTTTAATCGACGCGCTAGACGCCAACGGCTACCTGACCCAGCCGCTCAACGACATCCGTGAAGGGCTTCGTGCCCAGGGCATTGACGGGCTAAGCCAACGCGAAGTGGAAACCATTCTACTCAAGCTCCAGCAGTTTGAGCCGACCGGCATATTTGCCCGTGACTTGCGTGAATGCTTGATGCTGCAGCTCGCCGCTCTCCCCGATAATACGCCACTGCTGGTTCCCGCCCGCCGCTTGGTGCGGCAGTTTCTCGAAGCGCTTGGCAAAGACGATATGCGTCTGCTGAAACGCCGTCTAGGGCTCGACGACGAACAGCTGGCCGATGTCATCCTGCTTATTCGCAGCCTAGACCCACGCCCAGGCAGCGCCTACGGCGACACCGATGACAGCTATGTCACCCCCGATCTAGTCGTCCGCCACGATAATGAAGGCTGGCATTTAGAGCTCAACCCCGAGGCCCTGCCACGGCTGCGCATTCAGCCCGACTACGCCAGCTTGATTAAGCGTGCGGATAAAAGCGATGACAACCAGTTTCTCAAAGAGCACTTGCAGGAAGCGCGCTGGTTGATCAAGAGCCTCTCTAGCCGAAACGATACGCTGCTGCGTGTTGGTCGCGAAATCATTACCCGCCAGATTGGCTTTTTAGAGCACGGCGAAGAAGCCATGAAACCACTGATACTGGCCGACATTGCCGAAGCCGTGGAGATGCACGAGTCGACTATTTCACGGGTAACGACGCAAAAATATATCCATACACCCCGTGGTGTGTTTGAACTCAAATACTTTTTCTCAAGCCAGGTGAGCGGTCAAGATGGCGACAGCCACTCCAGCACCGCCATCCGTGCACGACTCAAGAAACTGATTCAAGAGGAGCCGCCCGGCAAGCCGCTTTCAGACAGCCGCTTAGTGACGCTATTAGGCGAAGGAGGGATTCAAGTGGCGCGTCGTACGGTGGCGAAATACCGTGAAGCCATGGGCATTCCCTCTTCCAGTGAACGGCGTCGTTTGCGCTAACTTCGTTAACGTTTCAGGGAAACTCTCGACAAGGGCTTTGCAACGCGGCAAAAAGGGTTACAATCGAAGTACAGTCCGATGGATAAGGAGCACGTCAATGCAAGTAAATATCACTGGTCATCACGTAGAACTGACTGACGCCTTGCGTGACTATGTCAACGAGAAGCTTGAGCGTGTAGAGCGCCATTACGACAATATAACTACGGTGCAAGTCACCTTATCAGTGGAGAAAGAGCGCCAGCAGGCCGCCTGTACGCTGCACGCCGCAGGTGCTGACTTACATGCGGAAGCCCTAGACAGTGATATGTACGCCGCTATCGACGCACTAGCGGACAAAATCGACCGTCAACTCGTTAAACACAAGGAAAAAGCACAAGCTCGCGCCCAAGGCGCCGGTGTGCGTTAATTCAATGACGTTGGAAACCATACTCCCCCCGGAACGCGTTCTGTTCGACGTCCCCGGGGGCAGCAAAAAAAGGGTGCTGGAGTTTTACAGCACCTTTATCGCCCAAAATATCCCCAGCCTGGACAGCCAAGAAGTGTTTAGCCGTTTAATCGGCCGCGAGCGCTTAGGTAGTACGGGTATTGGTAACGGCGTGGCTATTCCTCATGCGCGTAGCCCCCACTGCAACGCCCCTATCGCTGGATTTTTGAAACTGGCTGAAGCGATCGATTTTGACGCTATCGACGGCGACCCGGTAGATCTGGTGTTTGTCCTGTTGGTACCCGAAGAGGCAGATGACACGCATCTCTCACTACTGGGTCAGGTAGCGACCATCATGAATGATGCGGACACGCGCCAGCAACTGCGTAAAGCAGCCAGCCAGCGCGAACTGCTTGAGCTGATTACCGCCAAAATTCGCGAGCAATCAGCGGCCTAAGGGTCTGAAACCCTGTTCAGGGCAGATCACAGCAGGTTATCCGCTCACCACCCTCAACGCAGCTTGATCAAAGCAAAGAGAGACTCTATGCAACTGGTGATCATTAGCGGCCGCTCCGGGTCAGGTAAATCTATCGCCTTGCAAGCGCTGGAAGATCTTGGCTACTACGCGATTGATAACCTCCCAGCTATGTTGCTGGGGTCGTTGGTGGATGAACTGCGTGACCAGGGCGACCGAGCACATTTAGCGGTGAGTATTGATGCCCGCAATTTGCCGGGAGCTCTGGAGCGCCTGCCCTCTTTATTAGACGAGTTGCGCCAGCGTAAAATCGTCTTTCAAGTTATTTACCTGACCACCGATGCGCGCATACTGCTTGAGCGTTACTCAGCAACGCGTCGCCGTCATCCGCTGACCCGCGATAGCGAAATGACGCTGGAAGAGGCGATCAATAAAGAAGAGACGACGCTAGAGGATATTCGCGATCTGGCCGATCTATTGATCGATACATCACGATTATCGGTGCACGATTTACGCCGTCGCATTACCGACCAAGTAGCCCATCAGCGGCGCGACAAGCTGACGCTAACGCTGGAATCGTTTGGGTATAAACGCGGCGTACCGTTAGACGCCGACCTGGTCTTCGATGTGCGCTGCCTGCCAAATCCGTACTGGGATCCAACGCTGCGCCAGTTCACTGGCCGCGACGCGGAAATCGTGGCTTTTTTGAACAGCTATCCGATTGTTGATGCCATGAGCGACGACATCTTGGCCTGGCTAGAGCGTTGGCTACCCGCTTACCAGAATAGCCAACGTAGCTACATGACTATCGCGATTGGCTGTACTGGTGGCCAGCACCGCTCGGTCTATATGGCCGAGAAGTTAGCGGAAAAATTGACTCCTAGCATGGGCGAAGTTCAACTTCGCCACCGCGAACTGGGTCTGCACTACACCATAAGCGAACAGTTGGCCGCTCCCCTCGTCAGCGCTTCCACACCTAACGAGCGGCCAGAGACCTCTTAAGCGCGTCTATCCATTAATGACACCACTCGGCGAAAAGGAACCAGGGTGCCAGAACGCATACTTACACTTACCAATCAACGCGGGCTACACGCTCGCGCGGCGACAAAACTGGTCAAATGCGGCCAACAGTTCACGGCAAAAATACGCGTTTACAAACAGCAACAGGCCGCCGACGCCGCCAATATCATGTCACTGCTGATGCTTGCCGCACCTTGTGGCACCGAGCTTAGAATCACCGCCGAAGGCGATGACGCCGAACAGGCGCTTGAAGCGATTCAAGCGCTGTTCGACGCCCGCTTTGAGGAGGATCAGTAAGCCGCCGCTTGGCTTGTTAGTCCCCCGCCACGGTCATGGCATCAATCAACCAGCTACCCGTGTGAACACTGCCACGGGTATCAGTGTCATCGCCAATACCTACTAAGCCAGCAAACATCCGCTCCAGGTTTCCGGCAATGGTGAACTCTTCGACCGGGTACTGCACCTTTCCATTTTCGACCCAAAAACCTGCTGCACCGCGGGAATAGTCACCGGTCACACCGTTGACACCTTGGCCCATCAACTCAGTCACCCAAATACCCCGCCCCATCTCTTGCAACAAGCTTTCGCGTGATTGCAGTGGCGTTGCTAAACGCACGTTACGTGCCCCACCGGCATTGCCCGTGGTTTGCATATCGAGACGACGAGCGCTGTAAGAAGAGAGCATATAGCTGGCAATGCGTCCCTGATCGATAAAGCGATTATTGCGCGTTTGCACGCCCTCGCCATCAAACGGTGAGCTTGCCGTAGCGCCAATCTCCATTGGCCGCTCTTCAAGACTAAACCAGTCGGGAAACAATGGTGTACCGAGCCGGTCGCACAAAAACGAGGCCTGCCGGTAAAGCGCACCACCGGCTAACCCACCGAGCAGGTGGCCAATCAAGCCACTGGCCAACGATGGGTCAAACAGCACCGGAAAGGTGCCCGTTGGCGGCCGTTTAGCACCTAGCCTGCGCAGCGTACGCATCGCGGCTTCGCGCCCCACCTCAGCGGGGTCACGTAGCGCCTTGGGGTCACGGGCAGAGGTGTAGTCATAATCACGCTGCATACCGCTCGCGTCTTGGGCAATCAGCATGCAAGAAAGAGAGTGACTACTGCCCTTTTGGGTACCTAAAAAGCCGTGGCTATTGGCGTAAACGCGCACCCCTTCGCCACTGGAGAGAGACGCGCCATCTGACTGTGAGATGCCGTCAACGTCTCGCCCCGCCTGCTCGCAGGCAAGCGCTAACTCAATCGCCTCATCCGTTGTGAGCGCCCAGGGGTAGTGCACTTTTAGATCGGGCAACTCAGTAGCCATAAGGGAGGCATCGGCCAACCCTGCGGCCGGGTCTTCGCCGGTATAGCGGGCAATCGCCAGCGCTTTCTCTACGGCTGCCTGGATCGAGGCACTGCTGGCATCAGTGGATGAAGCGCTGCCTTTACGTTGACCCACGTATAGCGTGACGGCAATGCCTTGGTCACGGGATAACTCAACCGTTTCAACTTCGCCCAGGCGTACGCTAACGCCTATACCCTGATCGACGCTTGCGCCTACTTCGGCAGCATCCGCGCCCAAGCGCTTCGCCAGCGCTAACGCCTCTTCGGCGCGCGCGGTCAATAGCGACTGCTGCGCGGATGCATCAAATGCCTGTGCCATATGGCCTCCTATTTCAACCGAATGCCTCTCAACCAAAGTCTTGCAAGAGAGTGTCATCGGCGAATCAATGTTGTACTCGCAGCTGGTATAATGCCGCCACGAATCTTGTCTGTGAGTCACACTATGCGTAAGCAACGTCCCGATCCCGTTGAAGTAGAAGAACAGGAAGAACGCCCTAGCAAGTCGCAACTCAAACGCGAAATGCATGCCTTACAGGCACTTGGGGAAACCTTAATCGCCATGCGACCGGCGGAACGCGCCCGTTTCCCCCTCTCTGACGATATGCTACGCGCTATCGAGGAAACCTCGCGTATTCGCTCCCATGAAGGTCGCCGCCGCCATATGCAGTATGTCGGTAAGCTGATCCGTAAAGAGGATCTTACCGCCATTCAAGCCGTGTTCGACTCCATCGACCAGGAGCAAAAGCAGCGCGACCACGCGTTCCACCGACTGGAAAAATGGCGGGAACGCTTAATTGACGAGGGCGATGCGGCAGTTGACCTGTTTATGGCGGAGCACCCCGACGCCGATCGCCAGACACTGCGTCAATTGATTCGCAACGCCCAGCGGGAACGCGAACAGGGCAAACCGCCGACCAGCTCGCGCAAGCTCTTCAAACACCTGCGCGAAACCCTCGCACTTTAAAAACAGCCTCTTTAAGACGGTTTTTCAAGACCGCCTATCAAGACTGCGTGCCGCCGACGGTCAGCTCATCCAATTTCAGGGTGGGCTGGCCCACACCCACCGGCACGCCCTGCCCTTCTTTACCACACACGCCAATGCCGGTATCCAGCGCCATATCATGGCCAATCATGGAAACACGCTGCATCGCTTCCGGCCCGTTACCAATCAAGGTGGCGCCTTTCACCGGCACCGTCACCTTACCGTCTTCAATCAAGTAGGCTTCGCTGGCAGAGAACACAAATTTGCCAGAGGTGATATCCACCTGCCCGCCCCCAAAGCTCACCGCGTAAATACCGCGCTTAACGCTTTTGATAATATCGCTGGGCTCATCTTGGCCCGCAAGCATGACCGTATTCGTCATGCGCGGCATCGGCAGGTGGGCAAAGGATTCGCGTCGCGCATTGCCTGTGGGAGCCATACCCATTAAGCGGGCATTGAGTTTGTCCTGCATATAGCCGGTCAAAATGCCGTCTTCGATAAGCGGCGTGTATTGGCCCGGCGTGCCCTCGTCATCCACGCTCATCGAGCCACGGCAATCCGATAGTGTCGCATCATCGACAATCGTCACGCCTTTTGCGGCCACGCGCTCGCCCATTTTGCCAGCAAAAGCGGAACTGCCCTTACGGTTGAAATCCCCTTCCAAACCATGGCCGACGGCTTCATGAAGCAAAATTCCCGGCCACCCCCACGCCAGCACCACAGGCATTTGCCCCGCGGGCGCATCGACGGCTTCCAGGTTGACCAGTGCCTGACGCACCGCCTCTTTGGCGTACTGCTCGGCAACTTGGTCATCGCGCAGCTTGGCCATGGAGTAACGGCCACCGCCGCCCGCACTGCCACGCTCACGACGACCATTTTTAACCGCGATAACGCTGACATTAAAGCGCACCAGCGGGCGAATATCCGCCGCCAAGGTGCCATCGCTTGCCCGCACCAGCACTACTTCGTAGGTACCTGAAAGAGAAGCACTCACTTGACTGATGCTCGGGTCTGCAGCACGCGCGATTTTGTCAGCCTGTTTTAGCATGGCGACTTTGTCTTCCGCGCTTAGCCCGGCCAGGGGGTCGATTCCCGCATAGCGCGACATGGCGGATACCGGGCGCACCAACTGTCCAGGCAGACGTTGACCGCTGCGGACGATGCCTGCCGCCGTGCGGCCGGTGTCCATTAGCGCATCGGCCGTTATTTGGTTGGAGTAGGCAAAGCCAGTCTTTTCACCTGCCAGTGAGCGTACGCCGACGCCACCGTCAATATTGTAGCTGGCCTCTTTTACCTCTCCATCCTCCAGTACCCAGCCCTCTTGCCAGGTACGCTGGAAATAGAGATCGGCATAGTCAATGCCCGCGCCCATGGCGTAGCCCAACCCCGTTTCCAGAGCCTCTAAATCGAGCCCTCCGGGGGTCAACAGAATGGCAGCGGCCGTATCTACATCACTTTTATATGCGGTCATTGGGGGCCTTCTAAAGTAACCTGCGGCGAAGTCCAAGGGCCTCGCACGCGATAATGGAGTGTCGTGGCGCGATCTAAGGCGTCGCCAAACAGCTGGTCAGCAAGGAACAGCGCGCCACCCACGATGGGTGCGCCAACGGCAATCGCCGCGATCGGTAAACTTTGCGTCACTGGTAGTGTGACGCCAAGCCGCTGGTCAAGTTCACGCGTCACCAGGTTGACACTGCCGGTAAGCGTTAGGGTGGTGGCCGGAGTATCAATTTGCAATGGCCCGCGCAGCGTCAGCAACTCACCAGTAACATCAGCCGTCCCCTTAACACGGTCAAATGCCGTGCCGCGGCCGGTAACGTCGGAAAAATCCAAGCGTAGACGACGTAAAATATTATCGAAATTGAGCAAGCCAATTAAGCGCGCAGGTGCCGATTCCAGAGTGACAAAGCGGCCATCACGAATGTCGGTACTGATATAGCCATCTGAGCGGCTTAACTCCAACTGCCAGGGCGCCCCCGGCCAATCAAGCGAAGCAGCCACATCGGTACTTCGGCTACGCATGGCCACCGGTTGGTCAAGACGCTCAAGGGCGGTGCCGATGTCGCCACCCTGAATCGTAATGTCCGCACGGGTATGACTGGAAACAGCGTCCCCCTCCCAGTAAAGCTCACCTCGCGCAGAGAGCTGACCCAGGGTTAAGCCAACGGGGGTAAGCGAAAAACGCTCGCCGTCAGTTTTCCAGTAAGCAGTCAAAGGGCCGAAGCGGCGCGGCCCCATAGCAATTTCGGCTAAGCGTAATCGTCCATTGGGCACATCGGCTAGCCAATCAGGAATGGCCACAGGCACCTTGCGCTGGGTGTCGACCGTTTCCATCCAGGAGTCTGGCATCGGAGCATCGCTGTCGTGTTCAACATTGGCTAACGCCAGCAAGCGATCAAGCGCCAGCGCTTCAATGGCCACATCTAACGGTTGCGGTGATTGAGCATCGTACAGTAAATGCCCAGTGACCAGATTACCGCTTAGCCCCAAATCGATCCGGCCATCGTTCACGCCTCCCGACGCGTTAAGGCTGCCTAAACACTCCCTTTGGTAAACCACACAGGGTGTGGCTAACGAGACCGCCAACGGTATTTGAGTACCTCCACCCGACGCACTGAGCAACCCGCTGGGCATTAGCGGTGAAATCGCCTGCTGCCACGCTAGCGGGTCAATGCGAGGTAGGGCAGCATCGATACTAACCCCTGGCTGGGAGGGCCAGTCGGGCAGGCGCACCGCCTGGCTGCCTAAATTTAGCGTCCCGGCAAGCGAGCCATTAAGCTGTTGCAGTCGTGCAGAAGCGATATCGGCTAGGCGGCTTTCGATACGTTTTGTGTCCATATCGGCGGTTAATGTCCAGGGCCAGGCCTGCTGTGGCGATTTTGCAAAGGGCTCGGGAAGATGACTGGTGACGCCGACTAAACGACTCTCCAAGCGCAGGATGGGCGTTGGCGTTAGGGCGACACTGCCCTGCCACTCTAGCGGTCCTTCTAGCGGCATACGCCCTTGACTATCCAACCCTGCAAGCCCAAAAAGCGCCCCAGTGGCGACACTCCCCTGCAGCTGTATGTCGTTGCGTTGAGTATCAATATCAGCGTTGATAGGGCCTCCCAGCAACTGCCCACTAACCTCACCGACGAGACCTGAACTCTTCCCGTTTTGAAGCCAGGCGAGATCCCCCTCAACCGATTGAAGACGTAGATCGAGCGGTTTATACACCACTTCCGGAAAGCGTGGCCGAGCATTGATTTCCAGTTGCAGCGCTTCAGGGTTTGCCAACGGCAACGACAACGCAATATCGCCGTTAACGCCACCCGTTACGCGCAAATCACTTAGTGGGGAAAGATCAATCTCGGGCATTGCCTGTAAAAATGATATCAGCGCTGGCCCATCCGATGTTAACTGCCCCGAAAGGTTGAGCGTCTCATCCTCCATCACCACCTCACCCTCTGAAGCAGTGATGCCATGGCTCTGAGCGTTATCAATTTCAGCTTCTAACACTCTGTTTTGCCACTTTAAGCGCCCCTCGACGTCGTCAAGACGTGGCCAGCCTGGCGCAATCGGCAAATGTCCTTGGGTCACCGCCAGAGCGAGCGTTGCAGTAAAGTCGTTGGCGGTCGCCCCTTCGCCTAACGGTTGGCTAAGCTGTAGGGAGCCCTCGCTCACGTAGCCACCAATATCATTAAGCAGCCATTCGCGAAGCTCGTCATCCATGACGCTGAGCGGCAACCACTGGGCCAGCGGACGCTCAACAGCATCCACGTCACTGAAATTGAGGTCTAAACCAAAATGCCCGCGCTGATTACCCGTCACCAAACCAAAGCCGCCCGCTATCTGGGCGCCGTCCCAGTCGACGCTTAGGCGCTTGCCACTCACCATGGTATTGGGGCCGTCGTATACCCACTCCACTTCCCCTTCAGCACGTCGCAGTTGCATGGGAGCGGCAAAAAACTCAGGAAAGTAGAGGGTGCTTTCACCGTTGCTGCTAAACAGCACGCGGCCGCGTAAATCCCGCGCCTGTACCCAGGCATCCAGCGGGCCTCCGCCCGGTGCCTGCTGCCACGGTGAGACCTCCACGCCGGTTAGCGCCGCATCCACTCCCCAGTGGCCATCCTGCTGCCCCACGTGCAAACCCTCGACTTGCCCACGGGGAGCGAGGGTTTGTAATACCCGGGTGACGGATTCAGGGAGCAATACGTAGTCACGCCAAGCGGTCAGCGAGGCAAGCTCAAAGGCGCTGGTGCGCACTTCCCACTGTCCTGGTTGGTGGGTGGCATGCCAGTGGCGTGGCAACGCTGGCCCAACGTTACCTCCAGGGGGCTGGGCCCACTCAACGCTCTCCGCGTCGCCGCTTAGCCACGCCTCACCACCTTCGCCGTCGCGCTGCCACAGGCCATTAGCCTTAATATCTCTTAACACCGCGTACTGAACCTGGTGGCGAAGCGTCAACTGTGGAACGTCGACGGCAACACGAGCTTCCTCAAGGCGCCCGGTGGTCCAACGCCCCCATAGCCGCGCACTGCCCCCGGCTTGCTCTAAATAGGCGGCATGATCAGGTCGAAACATATCCGCCAGAACCACTAACTGATCAAGCTGAATATCCAACTGCAGTGCTGCCGAAAAATCGCTAAAACCTCGTCGGCCGGGCTGCATTTCGACCTTCATTTCCGCCGCAGGAAGGTCTATATCGCGAGCCTGCTCTAACGATGGGGCAATATTGATGGCGCCCTCTAACCTTGTGCGCCGCTCATCACCGGTCAGCAGCAGTGTCTGAGCATGCAGCATCACGGTGTCGTCTTTGCCGTGCAGTACAACCCGCGTGTCATCCACCCACAGGCGTTGGCGTAGAATCAAGCCCGCCCAGCTATCAATTGTGGCCAGATCCACATCGGGTTCTGCCGCCATCAATAGCGGTAACTCCGCAGGCTCAGGCCACTGTAAAGACCTCCCCGAACCTTGATAGAGGTGAACCTGTGTACCACTGATACGCGCATCACTAAAAATCGGTGCCAGATTGGCAAACGACGCCCAGGTATCTAAGCGCAGTCCCGCATGCTCAAGGGAAAAGAGTGCTTGGCCATCGGGGGTTTCCGCGTTCACCCCGTCAAGCCGTAGCAGTAGATCGCTACGCGCTAGCGATAGCGATAAGCGATCGATGGTCACCGGCACGCCAATGCGCGCCTCGAGTAACGCTTCAATGTGGGGGGTAAGGGCATCGGATTGGCTGATCGCTAGACGCAGCAGCAACAGCAGCACAGCCGCGCTGCCCAAAAGCCAGGCCGCTATCAGCAAACTCCAACGCACCAGCGAACGAGTCAGCATGGTTACATCAGCACAATATCGTACTGCTCTTGGGAGTAGTGTTGCTCAACCTGAAAACGGATCGTTTTATTGATAAACGTCTCCAGGTCAGCCACTGCCGCTGACTCTTCATCTAGTAAGCGGTCAACAACGGGCTGCGATGCAAGCACCATATAAGTTTCAGCACTGTAGGCACGCTCTTCGCGCAGAATTTCACGGAAAATTTCGTAGCAGACAGTCTCAGGCGTTTTAAGTGTGCCCCGGCCACTACAGGTGGGGCATGCTTCGCAGAGCGTTTGCTCCAGGCTCTCCCGGGTGCGCTTGCGGGTAAGCTGAACCAAGCCAAGCTCGGTGACACCGGTACACTTGGTTTTAGCGTGGTCGCGCTCTAAGGCTTTTTCCAATACTCGCAACACTTGCCGCTGATGCTCAACATCGCTCATATCGATAAAGTCGATAATGATGATGCCGCCCAGGTTGCGCAACCGAAGTTGGCGGGCAATCGCCGTGGCCGCCTCAAGGTTGGTTTTGAAAATGGTCTCTTCAAGGTTGCGGTGACCTACATAGCCGCCGGTATTAACATCAATGGTGGTCATTGCCTCGGTGGGGTCAATCACCAGATAGCCACCGGATTTCAGCTGCACCTTGCGACCCAAGGCTTTCTGGATCTCATCCTCGACACTGTAGAGATCAAAGATGGGGCGCTCACCTGGGTAGTACTCAATCCGCTCAACGGCATCGGGCATAAACTCTTCGGCAAACTCGACCAGTTTGACGAAGTTTTCCCGCGAATCGATACGCACTTTTTCAATATCGTCGCGCATTACGTCGCGCAGAGTGCGCATAAAGAGCGGCAAATCATCATAAATGACGCTTTGTGGCGTCGCGGTGACTTTACGCTCACTCACCTTACGCCACAGCCGCAACAGAAAGTGCATATCGCCTTTTAGCTCTTCGTCACCTACGCCTTCCGCGGCAGTTCGGACAATAAAGCCACCCGTCACTTCCAGCGTCTGCTCCGCCACGCTGTTATCCAGCAGGGCTTTTAAACGCTCGCGTTCACGCTCATCCTCGATGCGCTGCGAAACGCCGTGATGCGGCGAGTCGGGCATATACACCAAATAGCGGGAAGGGATCGAGAGGTGCGTGGTTAAGCGCGCACCTTTACTTCCAATAGGGTCTTTGGTCGCTTGCACCACCAACGCCTGACCTTCATGAAGCAACTGGCCGATGGTCTGCTGCTCATCGAGCGGCGTGCCGGGTGGCATCACTTCGTGGGCATGAATAAATGCCGCCCGCTCTAAGCCAATATCAACAAAGGCAGCCTGCATACCAGGCAACACACGCACTACTTTGCCTTTGTAGATATTGCCCACGATGCCACGCCGACGGGAACGCTCGATCAGTGCCTCTTGCAAAACGCCATTTTCAACCAGCGCGACGCGGGTTTCCATTGGCGTTAAATTGATGAGAACTTCACCGCTCATGCAAAATTCCTTGTTGGTTGACGTATTCCTTGCCAGCGATACAGGCGGCGTTGCCCTCTATATCTAGAGAATTAAACGCGCTGCCAGATAGGAACTCCCTGTCGGCATAGCAAGTGCGTCGTCTCATACAGCGGTAGCCCTACCACTGCTGAGTGACTGCCTTGAATCTGTTTTACAAATATGGCGGCTAACCCCTGTATTGCGTAGCCACCAGCCTTATCAGCAGGTTCACCCGTGCGCCAATAGGCAACGATTTCATCAGCGCTTATCTCACGCATTGTCACCTGAGTAGTCACGCAGGAGGAGAGCATACCTTCTGGCCCACTTATCGCCACAGCGGTAAGCACCTCGTGGCACCGCCCCGAAAGCAGCCGCAGCATCTCGGCGCCCTCCTCAGCATTCGCTGGTTTACCTAGGATACGCCCATCGACCACCACAGCGGTATCTGAACCTAGGATAGGCAAGTGGGTAAAAGGGGCTGCTGCCTCGGCTTTGGCAACTGCTAAGCGCTGCACATACGCTTGAGCCGACTCACCCACCTGCGGAGTCTCATCAATATCACAAGGGTGAACCGCGACCGGCACACCAATGGATGCCAGCAAAGCTCGACGGCGTGGAGAGGCAGACGCTAAACACAAAACAGGCGCAGTCATGAAGCGGCCAACCGACGTTCTAATGCTTGAAACATCGTCGCTAGCCATGGCCATAGCAACGCACTGATCAGCGCGGGAATCAAAAAGGCTAAATGAATCGAAAAATCACCCACGATAGTGCGTAGCCATTGAGCGACTAGCTGCATCAAGCCCAACAGCACCAGCACCAGCGCTGATTGCTGTACTAGTGAATAAGCACGGAAGCGGGGATAGACCAGCGCACACAAGAAGGCCAGCAGTGCATAAATAAGCGCATGCTGGCCCAGCACGGTGCCTTCAATTAAATCCATCAAAATCCCCAGCACAAAGCCATGAAAAACGCCGACTCTGTCGGGTGTGCGCATACACCAGTAGATCAGCATCAGCCCTAACCACTCGGGGCGATATACCTGCCAGCCATCGGCCAGCGGCATCACCTGCAAGCAAAGAGCCAAGACCAAACTAAACCAAATAATCACTAGCGGAACAATCGGTGCTCGTGGCATCAGGGCACCTCTTGAGATGATGCATTTGAGTCGCGCAACGCATTGTTGGGGCTTGTTGAAAGCTGGAGTGAAGAGCGCAAGGCCTCTGCGGAGATATCCAGCGTCTCATCCCAGGCATGTTCTTCTACCTCCTCTCGCGGGGGCGGAAAAAGTAGCAAGAAATGACGCGAGCGCTGCAGTTGAGCCATCGGTTCGGCCGTCACGCGAGCAAAAGGCTGCCCCGGATCGTGAAACACCTCGGTGACTCGCGCCACGGGGTAACCCGGAGGAAAGCGTCCAGCCAAGCCCGATGTGGTCAGTAAATCACCTTCACGGATATCAGCCGTATCAGGTACGTGCATCACATTAACGCTGCTGTAACGCCCCGCCCCTTGGACGATAAAACGTAAGCCATTGCGGTTTAACTGAACCGGCAACGCATGACTGGCATCAGCTAACAGCAGTACCCGACTTGAGTAGGCAGAGACCGCGGTAATTTGCCCCACCAAGCCCGAGGCATCAATCACCGGCTGCCCCACGTAGGTGCCATTGCGATGGCCGCGATTAATCACCATCTGATGACTAAAGGGGTCGTTATCAAGCGACAACAGTTCGGCGGTGATATAAGGAATATCACGCCGCTTCGCGGCTTTTAGCAATTCGCGCAGCTCGCTGTTTTCCGCGGTCAAATTCGCCATTCGCTGACCACGATGGGAAAGGGTGAGAATCTGCTCACGCAGGCGACGGTTTTCATCCACCAACGCCTGCTGATCGGAGAGCGCAAGCGACCCCCAATTCAACAGGTCGCTAGGCACACTGACGACCCATTGAATAGGAGCAACGACCATCGACATTTGCGCGCGCACTTTCTCCATACGCGTGAAATGCTGGTCGACAAACATCAATGCACTGGCGGCCAAGACGCAAAAAAACAGCCGGTAGCCCGGCAGTGGCCCGTGCGAAAACAGCGGTTTAATAGGCAATCCCCCCGCAATTAACCGCTGCGATTAGTCGCTCGACAGCAACTCAAAGGTGTGCTGATCAATCATCTCCAGCGCCTTACCACCGCCGCGAGCAACGCAGGTCAACGGGTCTTCGGCAACAATTACTGGCAACCCTGTCTCTTCAGCGATCAGCTTGTCCAGGTCGCGCAACAGCGCCCCACCGCCCGTTAGCACCAAGCCTCGCTCAGCGATGTCGGATGCCAACTCAGGCGGTGACTGCTCAAGGGCGCTCTTAATTGCGGCCACGATAGAACCCAGGGTTTCTTGCAATGCTTCCAGGGTTTCGTGGGAATTGAGCGTGAAGCTGCGTGGAATGCCTTCGGCCAGATTACGACCGCGCACGTCAATTTCGCGCAGTTCGCCACCGGGGTAGGCGCAACCAATCTCTTCCTTGATGCGCTCGGCTGTCGCTTCGCCTATCAGGCTGCCGTAGTGACGACGTACATAGGCGGTAATGGCCTCATCAAAGCGGTCGCCGCCCACCCGAATCGATTCGGAGTAGACCACGCCGTTGAGTGAAATAATCGCGATTTCAGTGGTACCACCACCGATATCCACCACCATCGACCCCTGCGCTTCATCAACCGGAAGGCCAGCGCCAATTGCCGCCGCCATGGGTTCTTCGATCAAGAACACCTCGCGGGCACCTGCCCCTTCGGCAGACTCACGAATCGCCCGACGTTCTACTTGTGTTGACATGCAAGGAACGCATACCAGAACGCGTGGACTGGGGGTTAAGAAGGTGCTTTGGTGAACTTTACGGATAAAGTGCTGAAGCATCTGCTCGGTGACGGTGAAGTCGGCAATAACGCCATCTTTCATCGGCCGAATCGCGGTAATATTGCCGGGCGTACGCCCCAGCATTCGCTTGGCATCAGTACCAACTGCCGCGACGCTGCGCATATTGCCAGACTGGCGGATAGCAACCACGGACGGCTCATCGAGCACGATACCGCGACCGCGAACATAAATCAGTGTGTTGGCCGTACCCAAGTCGATCGATAGATCGCTGGAAAACAGCCCCCTCAAACGTTTAAACATGGATGTTGTTACCTAGTGCAGACCGGGAACCCTGTGCGGATGCAAACGGTATCACCGCAACCCCCTGGCAGCAAGCACGAGTCGCGCCTAACACTGCCCGTTAAGGCCAAGATGTGGTACCTTTTGCGGCTATTTTCCACGTCTGCAACACAAGACGTTTTTTTGATATCGGTATGTATACCGCTTAAAGCCGATTATGTTCCATCACGTTTATGAGGAAATATCGATCATGGCGCTTGAAGAATCTCATGTGCGCCGGGCCGCTCACTTGGCCCGACTCGCTGTCAGCGATGACCAAGCCAGCGGCTTTGTAGACGACCTAAGCCGGATTCTGGACATGGTCGACCAGCTACAAAGCCTCGATACTGAAGGCGTTACGCCGCTCGCCCATCCGCTAGATGCGACCCAGCGACTGCGCGCCGATGAAGTGACGGAAACCAACCAGCGCGACACGTTTCAGCGCTGTGCTCCGGCAGTGGAAAATGGCCTGTATCTCGTGCCCCGCGTCGTTGAATAAGTACGCTGAGTAACAACGCACGAATATTTAATCAAGCCACCACTATTGCCTCTTTTTTTCTCCCCTGAACGGAGCTTCTGGGTCATGTACGAGAAAACCTTAACGCAACTCGCCGCCGCGCTAAAAAGCGGTGAGTTCTCAAGCCGCGAGCTGACCGCTCACTATTTGCAGCGTATCGAACAGGCTGACGGCAAGCTGAATAGTTTTATCAGCGTGACCGCCGAGCAAGCGCTGAAACAGGCTGAAGTAGCCGACAACGCCCGAGCGGCGGGCAACGCCGGGCCGCTGGCAGGCATTCCCCTAGCGCTCAAAGATATTTTTTGCACCCAGGGCGTGAAAACCAGCTGCGGTTCAAAAATGCTGGATAATTTTATCGCCCCCTACAACGCCACAGTGGTTGAAAAGCTCAACGCGGCGGGCACGATCAGCCTGGGCAAAACCAATATGGACGAGTTCGCCATGGGCTCCTCCAACGAAAACAGCTACTACGGCCCGGTCAAAAATCCCTGGGATCTGACAGCGGTGCCCGGCGGCAGCTCCGGCGGCAGCGCAGCAGCAGTCGCGGCTGGTTTGGTGCCCGCCGCCATGGGTACCGACACCGGCGGCTCGATTCGCCAGCCCGCGGCATTTTGTGGCATCACCGGTTTAAAGCCCACCTATGGTCGTGTGTCGCGCTTCGGCATTATTGCCTACGCCTCAAGCCTTGATCAGGCTGGCCCCATGGCGCGCAGCGCCGAAGATTGCGCCCACCTACTGGGTGTTATTGCGGGCCATGACGGCCGCGATTCCACCAGCGTTGCCCGCGGCGTACCCGACTATGTGGAAGGCCTCAATGCCCCCCTTTCGGGCCTCAAGATCGGGCTTCCCAAAGAGTATTTCGGCGATGGTTTAGACCCTGATGTCGAAAAAGCCGTCCGTGAGGCGGTAAAAGTTTACGAATCCCTAGGCGCGACGGTTCGTGAGGTCAGCCTACCGCATACCCACTATGCGATTCCGGCCTACTACGTGATCGCCCCCGCGGAAGCCTCTTCCAACCTGTCCCGCTACGACGGTGTGCGTTTTGGTCACCGCTGCGACAATCCCAGCGATTTGATCGATCTCTACACACGTTCGCGGGCTGAAGGCTTCGGCGAAGAAGTTAAACGACGCATCCTGATCGGCACTCACACGCTCTCTGAAGGCTTCTTTGACGCCTACTACACCAAAGCCCAGCAGGTGCGCCGTTTGATCCGTCAGGACTTCCTGGACGCCTTTGAAGACGTCGACGTGCTGATGGGCCCCGCCTCGCCTACCCCCGCGTTTGACCTGGGTGCCAAAAAAGATCCGGTGTCGATGTACCTGCAGGATATCTACACTATCGCGGTGAACCTAGCGGGCATTCCCGGCATCAGCGTGCCGGCGGGTTTGGCCGGTGGCCGCCCCGTTGGTCTCCAGATTCTGGGCACCCACTTTGCCGAAGCGCAGCTGCTTAACGTCGCTCACCAGTTTCAGCAAGCGACCGACTGGCACTTACAACGTCCTGCCTTTGCCGAGGAGTACGCCTAATGCAATGGGAAACCGTGATTGGGCTTGAAGTCCACGTTCAGCTCGCAACGCGTTCAAAAATCTTTTCCGGTGCCTCAACGGCGTTTGGCGCCGAGCCAAACACCCAGGCCTGCGCGGTGGATTTAGGCCTACCTGGCGTGCTGCCAGTGCTCAATGAGCAGGCCGTGGCCATGGCCGTGCAGTTTGGCCTGGCGGTGCATGCGGATATCGCCGAAGTCTCGGTGTTTGACCGTAAAAATTACTTCTACCCCGACCTGCCCAAGGGTTATCAAACCAGCCAGATGTACCATCCCATCGTCGGCCCTGGCGATGTTGAGATTACGCTGGAAGATGGCAGCACCAAGCGTATCCGCATTCACCATGCCCACCTTGAGGAAGATGCCGGTAAATCGCTGCATGAAGATTTTCACGGCATGACCGGTATCGACTTGAACCGTGCTGGCACGCCGCTACTGGAGATCGTCTCCGAGCCGGATATGCGTAGCGCCAAAGAGGCCGCGGCGTATCTCAAAGCGATTCACTCGATCGTTACTTACCTGGGCATTTCCGACGGCAATATGGCGGAAGGCTCCATGCGTTGCGACGTTAACGTCTCGGTACGCCCCAAAGGTCAGGAAGCCTTTGGCACCCGCGCTGAGATTAAAAACGTTAACTCTTTCCGTTTTGTCGAGCGCGCCATTGCCTTTGAGGTTGAGCGACAAATTGAGCTGATCGAAGATGGCGGCAGCGTGGTTCAAGAAACCCGCTTGTTTGACCCAGACCGTGATGAAACCCGCAGCATGCGTACCAAGGAGGAGGCCAACGACTACCGTTACTTCCCCTGCCCTGACCTGCTGCCGGTGGTGCTTGACCAAGCTTATCTTGACCACCTGCGTGGCCAGTTGCCCGAGCTGCCAGCAGATAAGCGTGAGCGCTTCCAGAACGAGCTGGGTCTGTCTGCTTATGACGCCAATGTCATCTCCGCCAGTCGCGATATGGCCGAATTCTTTGAAGCGGTGCATAGCGAGTGCGGCGATGCCAAGCAGGCAGCTAACTGGGTACAGGGTGAACTTTCCGGGGCACTTAACCGCGAAAACCTGAGCATTGCCAATAGCCCGATCTCAGCGCGCCAGCTAGGCGAGCTGATCAGCCGCGTACTGGATGACACCATTAACGGCAAAGCCGCTAAAGAGGTTTTTCAGGCGCTGTGGAACGGTCAGGGTGAGTCCGCCGATGAGGTGATTGACGCAAAAGGCCTCAAGCAGGTGACCGACACCGGCGCCATTGAAGCAATGATCGACCAAGTGATTGCCGACAGCCCCGCTCAGGTCGCCCAGTACTGCGACTCGGAGCCGGAAAAACGCGGTAAAATGATCGGCTACTTTGTTGGTCAGGTGATGAAGGCGTCACGCGGCACCGCCAACCCACAGCAGGTGAACGGCTTGCTAAAAGAGAAGCTCGACGCGCTGCTGTAAAACCTAAAAACGGCTGCCTAGGCAGCCGTTTTTTAATGACACACATTTGAACTAGGCCAACTGGCTGGGCTGGGTAAATCGCTTCAACTGCGCACAGCCTGCCGCCCATACGTCGGCCTCAAGCTCGGCGATGGCGGCGGTAGGGAAGCCAAGCCCCTGAGCAGGGCTGCCCTCTACTAACAGCCCCGCCAGCTCGCCTACCAGCGGCATATGGCTGACCAGCATGATCGGCGCACCTTCAGGCTGCTCAAGCAACCAGTCGCTTACTGCATGAGGCGAGTCATCCGGAGTGATAAAATCCAGCGTTTCCAGCGAGGCTCCCAGCGCATCACATAGCGTTTGCGCGGTTTGCTGCGCGCGAGAATAGGGGCTGGCATAAATTTGCGGCATAAACAGCTCCCCATCAGCCACGCGCTCAGTCAGCCAGCGGGCCATTTTTTTGACCTCCTGCTCACCATGAGGCGTTAATCGACGCGCTTGGTCGGGATACCCCGGTGCGGCCTCAGCGTGGCGCATAATCAACACATCAGGCATTCCTGCCTCCATTGCCCTTAGAAACCTGGTTCTTAGAAGCGTGGTTGTGAGGAGCTTGGTCTCGATGGGCCTGCTGTACGGCTTCACGGGGCAGAATAAACTCTACATCGCTACTCTGCTCACCCATCATAAGGGTGCGCGCCATCTCCTGGGCGGGCACGCCGTCAAACAGCACATGATTGAGACCTTCCGCCAGCGGCATATAAACACCCATTTCACTCGCTTTAGCGCATACCAGCTTAACGGTATTCACCCCTTCTGCGACCTGGCCAAGGGCATCAACCGCCTCTTCCAACGTGCGCCCTTCGCCCATGGCGTAGCCAACACGGTAATTGCGCGATAGGTTAGACGAGCAGGTAACGATCAAATCCCCCACCCCCGCCAGTCCTAAAAAGGTCATCGGGTTAGCACCCTGGGCGACGGCAAAGCGGCTCATTTCGGCTAAGGCGCGAGTCATCAGCATACTGCGGGTGTTTTCGCCCATGCCCAGCGCCGCCGCCATACCGGCGGCAATCGCATAAATATTTTTCAGTGCACCACCCAGTTCAACACCATGACGGTCATCGCTAGCGTACACACGAAAGTAACGGCAACCCAATACTTGCTGTACGCGGGTGCGGGTAAGCGGGTCAGCGCTGGCAATCACGGTAGCAGTTAACTGCTTATCGGCAATTTCAGAGGCCAGATTTGGGCCCGCAATCACGCCAATGTGACTAAAGCCCGTTTCCTGCTCGAGTACTTGGCTCATCAACAGAAAGCCTTCTTGCTCGATCCCCTTGGTGGTACTGACCAGTATCTGCTCGGGCCTCAACCACGCTTTCGCCGCCTGCACAACGCTGCGAAAGGCCTTTGATGGAATAGCGATGAGTACTAGCTCCGCGTCGGCCAGCACGGCTTGAAGGTCGGTTGAGGCCTCCACGGCCGGATTCATTGCATAGTGGGGCAGATAACGACCGTTACGGTGCTCTTGGTTGATTTGTGTGACCAGCGTTTCGTCACGCATCCACTGACGAACGCGGGCACCATTATCGGCGGCAATGCTCGCTAGCGCCGTACCAAAACTACCGCCTCCCAGCACCGCTACGTTGGTTGTCACTGGGACATTGGTTTGCTGCTCAGCCATGACGATATCCTGATCGTTAGTCTCTTACATTTACTGGGTACTTTAGCATCTTCACCCATAGCATCTTCACTAACAGATGCGGCCCGCTTGGAAATCCAAGCGGGCCGCATGTCTGACGTTATTGGCTCATTAAGCCGTCAAGACGCTATTCAGACGTTTCACGTAGGCAGCCGGGTCATCCAGATGGCCGCCCTCTGCAATAATTGCCTGATCGAGCAGGATGTGGGCTAACTGTCCAAATTGATCGCCTTCAGCCCCTTCCAAACGCGCTACCAGCGCGTGGCTAGGGTTAAGCTCAAGAATCGGCTTCACCTCGGGCAGCGGCTGACCGGCGGCTTCCATAATGCGGCGCATCTGGTAGCCCATTTCATGCTCGGGTAGCACGACGCAGGCCGGTGAATCGGTAAGGCGGTGAGTCACTTTTACCTCTTGAACACCATCGCCCAGCGCTTCTTTTACGCGCTTCACCAGTTCCTCTTTGGCTTTAGCGGTCTCCTCCTGAGCTTTTTTCTCTGCTTCGTCTTCCACATCGCCAAGATCAAGCTCGCCCTTGGCCACATCAGCAAAGGTTTTACCGTCGAATTCAGTCAGATGGCTCATCAACCAGTCATCGATACGGTCAGACAACAGCAGAACTTCGATGCCTTTTTTGCGGAAGATCTCGAGGTGAGGGCTGTTTTTCGCCGCATTGAAGCTATCAGCTACGACGTAATAAATCTTCTGCTGCCCCTCTTTCATGCGCTCGACATAGTCCGCCAGCCCGTGCTCCTGGGCAGCCGTATCGGTATGGGTTGAGGCAAAGCGCAGCAGGCCAGCAATTTTTTCCCGATTAGAGGGGTCTTCGCCCGGCCCTTCTTTCAACACGCTACCAAAGGTATTCCAGAACGTCTGGTACTGCTCTTTATCTTTGGCCAGCTTCTTCAACATATCCAAACCGCGCTTAGTAAGCGCCGATTTGATCTTATCAACATTGGGATCCTGCTGGAGCAGCTCACGGGATACGTTTAGCGACAGCTCGCGGGTATCCAGTACGCCTTTGATAAAGCGCAGGTAGAGCGGCAGGAACTGTTCGGCGTCGTCCATAATAAAGACACGCTGAACGTAGAGCTTAACGCCCCGGGCACCGTCGCGCTCAAACAGGTCAAAAGGTGCCCGCCCCGGTACATAGAGCAGGCTAGTGTATTCGAGCTTGCCTTCGACCTTGTTGTGGCTCCAGGTCAGGGGGTCAGAGAAATCGTGGGCAACGTGCTTGTAGAACGCCTTGTACTCATCGTCGGAAACCTCGCTCTTGGGACGCGACCACAGCGCCGTCGCCTCGTTAACGGTTTCCCAGGTAGTCACTTCACTACCCTCGATAGGATTGCCCTCGTCGTCCTTCGCCGTTTCTGTTTTCGGCATGCGCACGGGGACTTCGATATGATCCGAGTACTTACGAACCAAGCCCTGCAGCCGATAGTCGTCAGCAAACTCTTTGGCGTCCTCTTTCAGATGCAGAGTGATTTCTGTGCCGTGCTGAGCACGCTCAATATCGGCAACGGTAAATTCACCTTCCCCTTTCGAGCGCCACTCAACGCCTTCTGAAGCGTCTGTACCCGCCTTGCGGGTGCGCACCGAAATTTCATCAGCGACGATAAAACCCGAGTAGAAACCAACGCCGAACTGACCGATTAGCTTGGCGTCTTTCTGCTGCTCACCAGAGAGCTGCTTGAGAAACTCAGCGGTACCGGAACGCGCAATGGTACCCAAGTTGGCGATCACGTCTTCCCGGTTCATGCCAACGCCATTATCACGTAGGGTGATAGTGTTGGCATCGCGGTCGTGTTCGATTTCAATGCGTAGTTCGCTGTCGCCTTCGTAGAGCGCATCGTTATCGAGAGCCGCGTAACGTAGCTTATCGCAGGCGTCGGCGGCGTTTGAGATAAGCTCGCGTAAGAAAATCTCCCGGTTAGAGTACAGGGAGTGAATCATCAAATTCAGCAGTTGCTTAACTTCCGTTTGAAAGCCTAGCGTTTCTTCGTGGTTAGCCGATTTATCAGTCGCTTGTTCGTGGGTAGCTGTAGTCATGCGCTTAGCCCTTATCAATCACGTTGAGTCGCATCCCTCTGCGTGTACATGCAATGGGATAAAATGGTTTCGTGGAGTAGATATGGGGATAGGCAGCGATTTTTCAAGCAACCTTGATCAAGAAGCCACTGGGGGGTAGCAAGCCGCTGGGGTCAAGAAGGCGTCATATCGGGATCGGTATATTTCCAGGCTCGATAGCCTTCCAGGCGCTGATCGATACGATTGAGCAGCCAGCCGACAATCAGCACGTCATCCACCACGCCGATTAGCATCAGAAAATCGGGTATCAGATCGAACGGCAGTACCAAATAACCCAGCGCTAATGCCATCATGCCGAATGCCGACCAGGGAATAGGCCGAAAATCGCCACGCATGACGTCTCGCGTCATGGGGATAAACAGTTTTAAAGCACGCACTATACGTTTTGTCGCCCAAACGCGTGATTTGAGTCGACGCAGCAACGACCAAGTGGATAATGGGGCCATAGGTAATTAAATCCTTTTAGTATCTGGGCTGTCAGATCATGACGGCTAATATTCGTTCAGTATAGCGGTTGCACCGCAAACTGCGTGGGCTGCTCCCGAGCCCCGATTAAGTGACACCGATTTACAGAGAGAGAGCACCATGTTGGTTTCGCCATTTCGCCATACCGCCCGCGTGCTGTGTACAGCACTACTGGCGGGATTACCTGCATTTTCGTGGGCCGCATCCGATAGTGAGTTACGCGATGCCCTCGCTGCTGCCCGCGAGCAGCAGTGGGCACGGGTCGATGAGCGCTCAATTGAAGACCACCCGCTGCGTGGCTATGTGGAGTACCACCGCTTAAGGGGGCAATTGCCTAACGTGGCTCCTGAAAGGGTGCATCAATTTATCGACCAGCACGCAGACTCTCCTCTAGCAGGGTGGCTGCGTGGTCAAGCGATCGCAAAGTATGGCCATGCGGGCCGCTATAGCGACCTGCTGGCAGTGGCCGATGGCGAGCCTGCGGGCACGGTTCGCCAGTGCTACTACTACACGGCGCTGCTGGATGAGCAGCCTCAGCAGGCGAGCGAAGCGGGGTTGGCTTTATGGCGCGTAGGCAGCTCGCAGCCTAATGCTTGCGACCCGCTATTTGCACGCCTGCGGGCCAATGGCACTATTGATGCCACAGCTATTTGGGAGCGTAAAATGCTCGCCTGGCAGGCGGGAGAAACACGCCTGTCGAGCTATCTTGGTGGGCTATTAAGCAGCCAGTGGCAAACCGCTCTAGAGACGGTGGATAGTGTCACCGCGCGCAGCAGCGCCATTACCCAGGCGCCCAGTTGCCTAGGCCCCGAGTGTGCCGCCACGGCAAGCTTCTACCGGGCCGCCATGCAGCGTTACACCCGTGAAGATACGCCTGCAGCCTTTGCCGCCTGGCAGACGCTCTCGTCGCGTTTAAACCTGCTGCCCAGTGACCGTCAAGCTATTGAAGAAGAACTGGCTTTTTACGCCCTGGTGCGCAATGTACCGGGCACGCTAAGCTGGGTTGACAGCGTGCTACCGGGCCTGGAAAGCGAGCGCGTATTAGAGCTGCGTGTCCGCAATGCGCTGGCTAGCCGGGATTGGAACGGAGTGCTCTACTGGATTGCCGAAATGCCCGCTATCCAGCAGGAGAATAGCCGTTGGCAGTATTGGCTGGGCCGCGCCAATGAGCAGCTTGGCAACCAGGCGGCCGCCGAAGCACGCTACCAACAGGCTGCGCAGGATCGCAGTTTTTACGGCTTTGCAGCAGCAGAAAAGCTCGGCCAACCCTATCAACTGAATCTTGAACGCAATCATTTTGACGAAGCGTCGCGTCAACGTATTGCCCAACTACCCGCCGTTCAGCGCACCGAGGCCTTGCTACGCATTGGTGAGGATGGTCTCGCCAACAGTGAGTGGCTGCACGCGGTGCAGAGCGGTTCGCCGCAACAGGCACGAGCGCTAGCCGACTATGCCGCTCAACAGCAGTGGCATGCGCGCCTGGTGCAAACCACCATTGCCGCTGAAATGTGGGACGCCTTGGATTGGCGCTTCCCCCAGGCCTACCACGATAGCTTTCAACATTGGGGCCGTCTCACCGGCGTGGATCCATACCTATTGATGGCCATTACCCGACGTGAAAGCGCTTACAACCCTAACGCCCTTTCACCCGCAGGGGCGCGTGGATTAATGCAGCTAATGCCCGGCACCGCCAGCCAAGTCAGTCGCGAATTGGGCATTAGCGATCCTGGCCCCTACGGCGTTCTCGACCCAGAGCTTAATATACGCCTGGGCAGCACCTACCTGCGCGACAAGCTGCAACGCTACCAGGGCAATCGACTGGCCGCCGCAGCGGCTTATAATGCGGGCCCTGGCCGCGTCGATCAGTGGCTGGGCGATGGCGTAGAGGCCTTTGATCTCTTTGTAGAGAGCATCCCCTTCCGCGAAACCCGCGACTACGTGCAGGCGGTGCTTAGCTATCGGGTGATTTTTGAAAGCCTCGCTAACGGTGGCAGTAGCGAAGGCGTTTCACTGCTTAGCGATAACGAGCAGCAGGTACGCTACGACCGAGCCCTGCTCGCCCGCCGCTAAGCCCTTCTCTACCTACCACATTACCAGCGTCCGGTTTATACCGGGCGCTGTGTTAATGCCAGCCGAATACCAAACACCACCAATACACTGCCCGTAGCGGCATTAAGCGCTTGCGCAAAACGTGCGTTAGCCAACCATTTGCCGGCACTTCCCACCATCATGACCACGCTGATTTGCCAAATATTGGCGATGATAAAGTGCACTCCCGCCAGCCATAGCGACTTCAGTAGCGCAGGATCGCCAGGAGCAATGAACTGAGGCAAAAAGGCCATGTAGAACACCACGGTTTTGGGGTTCAACACATTGGACAAAAAACCCTCTTTGACCGGCTGCCAGCGCGAAACGGCAGGCACACCTTCTAGCACACCATTAACCGGCAGTGGCTGGCCTTTCCGCGCTGCTAACAAGCTGGTAATACCCAGCCAAATTAGGTAGCCCGCCCCCACCAGCTTCAGCATATGAAACGCCCAGGCCGACTGGAGCAGGATCAACGAAATGCCCAATGCAGAAATCGTGGCATGCACAAACAGGCCGCAGCAGATAGCTAAACTCGTGGTGACCCCATCGCGGATGCCTCCGCGGGCCGTATTGCGTATCACCAGCAACGTATCAACACCGGGGCTTATCGTCAGCAACGTGATCGCTACCAAAAAGGAAATAAACTGCGCATCAATAAAACCTAACTGCATCATTTGTGCTTGCTCGCAACCAAATAAAAAATCTTAGGAATGTCGCTGGACGACAGCCGTGTTTACATCTAGAGTAATTGTAGCGGGTGGACAATAGAGTTGCCCGTGATTACTAAGCACGTTAAGGAAATAGAAAATGGCAACTGGCACTGTTAAGTGGTTCAACGACACTAAAGGCTTCGGCTTCATCTCTCCTGATGACGGCGGAGACGATCTGTTCGCCCACTTCTCCGAAATTCAAGCTGAAGGCTTCAAGACCCTGCAAGACGGTCAAAAAGTCAGCTTTGAAGTGACTCAGGGTAAAAAAGGCCTTCAGGCTTCCAACATCCGCCCAGCTTAATTGCTAACGGATGGACAAAGGCCCGCAAACGCGGGCCTTTTTTATTGCCTAACGACCATCACTCAAGCGATCCTCCCTCACTCCGCGACTCTCCATTAGCACCGGTTTCCTGGCTATCTTCAGCGCTATCGACATCACGATTATCAGAATCACCGCTATCGGAGTCATTGCTATCAAGCTCGCCTGACGGCTCGACCACAGCACCACTCTCCGCCTCACGATTCTCCAACTCTTGGAATTGTTCCTCAAGCCGCTGCTGCGCTTCTTCAAAGCGACGTTCGGTGTCTTCAATCAAGGCGTCAACATCGGTTACATCACTGTCATCCTGCAAGGGTGTGCGCTCGGGCAGACTGCTTTCGGTGTCCCAGCTAGGCGGTACATCCTCGTTCTCCATCGGCTCCAAGGTCGGCGCCTGCTGCTCTACCTCCTGAAACTGCTCTTCCAAACGCTGCTCGGCCTCTTCAAAACGGCGTTCAGTTTCGGCAATGATGTCATCTACATCGGAACGTGTAGCTTCACCCGGCATAGCGCTCTCTTCATCGAGCACCTCTTCAGGATCCGCCGCCAGGGTGTCTTCACCAGCCTCAACCTCTTCACCGCCAGCCGTCGCACTGCCACTAGCCTGAGTGTCGCTATCCTCGCGCAGCGCTTCCGCTCGCTCAAGCTCCTCAGCAGCTTGGCGCTCCTCAATATCATCCTCTACTTCTTCAGGACTGGACATCTCAGTCGCGTTTTCAGCCGTGGCCGACGCTTCTTCGCCCGCCCCCTCATCGCGAGCCGTTTCTTCATCCGTCACCGCAGCATTATCATCGGGTGTCACGGTGGGATCTTCCTGGGAGTCACCGCAGGCACTCAGCAAAAGTGCCACGGCGGCGAGCGCGGGTATCCACACGCGATTTGCCATTTAATTCTTCTCCTTTATAACGTTAACAATGTGAGCCAAAAGAACTAAGGCCGGCTGGTCGAGGAGAGCAACGGGCACTCCTCAGGCAGTAACACACGCAGAGCAAGGGGCACTACTTCCGCGCAGAACTGGTCATAGTAGCGCGCTTCGCCGTCTAACGTGAGTGGCCAGGGCGAACCATTTGCCTGGGTGGTCACGGTTAGTTGGGTCGTGGTGAAGTAGCGCACGAATCGCCCGTCATAGGGGAAACTCTGCAGCTCGCTAATGAGTTTGGTCAGTTCCGTTATCGACCGAAAGTCTTTGACCAGCAGCACGTCCAGACGGCCATCATCCAGCTTGGCACGCGGCCCCAGTACCTGTCCCCCGCCCGACTGGCGGCCATTACCTAGCGCCAGTAGCAACAAAGACGCACTCTCCTCTTTTTCGTCCCAATGGAGCGTGCCGCGATAGCTGCGGTGGCGCCAAGCCTTCAGCGCGCCCATCACTGAGTAAGCCCCGCCCCCGAGCAGCCGCTTAAGCGTTTTCGGTGTCGACGAGGTAACTTCAGCGCCAAACCCACCGGTGGTCATGTTGATATAGTAGCTGGTGGACGATTCGCCACCTGCACCTGCGGTCACGCGCACAACATCAATGGGATAGGCGCTTAACTCCCGTGCAGCGGCCAAAGCGGCGCCTGGCTCCAGCGGTAAACCAACGGAGGTAGCAAAATCATTGGCACTGCCTAGGGGCACAATGCCCAACGCAGGACGCCGGTCATGAGGCAAGCGCATCAGCCCGTTCATGACTTCACTGACGGTGCCATCGCCACCACAGGCAATCACGTGGGTAATGCCCATGGCGCCAGACTGCTCTGCAATATCCGCAGCGTCGCCCCCTTCCCAGGTAGCGCGAACCGTAATCAGCATCCCTGCCTGACGTTGTTCATTGACTGCTTCACGCAATGCCGGGTTACCGGCGGATTTACCATTGATAATCAGTAAATAGTGTTGCTGTGAGTCTGTCACTATTGTTATTCCTTTCCATGGTTTAACTGCGGTTGTTCACTACTGCGCTAAACGCTTATGCCAGTGCTTTCTCGACCACCTCGTATACATTTGAAGATAGCGGCTGTTGTTTGATCCGCTCAAGCTCAGACCGCATTAGTGCTTGGCGGGTTTCATCAAAGCGCTGCCAGCGGGTTAACGGGGTGATTAGCCGCGCAGCAATTTCCGGGTTAAGCCGGTTGAGCTCGATGACCACATCAGCCAGCAGTTGGTAGCCTTGACCATCCAAACGGTGGAAATTAACCCGGTTCTGAGCAAAAGCGCCGACCAATGCACGGACTCGATTGGGATTCTTGAGTGAAAAGGCGGGATGCTGCATCAGGTACTTCACCCGCTCAAGCACATCTGGCTGAGGGCGCGATACCTGGACGGTGAACCACTGATCCATCACCAACGGGTCATGCGCCCACTTCTCACCGAAGGCTTTGAGTGCTGGCGAAGCCAGGTCGTCGCGGTCGCTGTGCACCAGCAGGGTGAGCGCCTGACGCACATCGGTCATATTGTGGTCAGCAGCGAATTGGCTTTCACACAGTGCCAAGCCCTGCTCATCTTCAATCGACATAAGATAAGAGAGCGCCACGTTTTTCAGGCTACGCTGAGCTATTTGCTCCGGTGTCGGCGCGTACGCTTCTTCCGTCACATTGGCTTCATAGATAGCCAGAAACTCATCCCGCAGAGCCACGGCTAATGACTGACGGACAAATTCCCGCGCGGCATGGATAGCATCTACATCCACAATGGGCTGCTGCTCGGCGATATATGCTTCAGAGGGTAGCGTCAGCATCTCTGCCAATACCGCCTTATCGCTCATTGGCCCGCTCAGCAGCGCTCTAAAGGCATCGACAACGCGGCTATCCATGACCTTTTCGACGCCATTCCTATGGGCAGCAATCAAGTCATCCAAGGCCAAAAGCGCTAGGCGTTGACCCGCATCCCAGCGGTTGAAACCATCGCTGTCATGGGTCAATAAGAAGGCGAGATCTTCCCTTGAATAGGGATAATGCAGCTTCACCGGGGCGGAAAATTCGCGTAGCAAAGAGGGCACCGGCGCTTCGGCAACATCGGTGAATACAAACGTTTGCTCATCGTCACGTAGATGAATAACCGCGTCTTTGCCGAGCTTTTCGCCATTGAGCGTCAGGGTGAGATCCTGCCCCGACTTGGTACCTACCAGCCCCATACGCACCGGGATATGCAACGGCAGCTTATCTGGCTGGCCGGGTGTTGCAGGCGTACGCTGACGCAGCGTCAAGTGGTACTCGCCCTGAACATAATCATACTCACCGTGGGCATCAATATCCGGCGTTCCCGCCTGGGAGTACCAGCGCATAAACTGGCTGAAGTCTTCACCGGAGGCTTCAGCCATACAGCCGACAAAGTCTTCAATGGTCACCGCTTGACCGTCGAACCGCTCGAAGTAAAGGTCTGAACCGCGACGAAAGCTCTCCTCCCCTACTAAATTACGCAACATGCGTACGACTTCGGCCCCTTTCTCATAAATCGTCAGGGTGTAGAAGTTGGTAATTTCGATAAAGTGGTCGGGACGAATCGGATGCGCCGTGGGGCCAGCATCTTCGGCAAACTGGGCCGTGCGGAAAAAGGAGACATCCTGAATGCGCTTAACCGGCGCTGAATTGGTATCCGCCGAAAAGCACTGGTCACGAAAGACCGTAAAGCCCTCTTTCAGCGAGAGCTGGAACCAGTCGCGGCAGGTGACGCGATTACCCGACCAGTTGTGAAAGTATTCGTGGGCGACTATGCCTTCCACGTTTTGGAACGCTGCATCGGTGGCGGTCTGGGGGTGGGTCAAGACCGCGGCGGAGTTAAAGATATTGAGGCCTTTGTTCTCCATCGCTCCCATATTGAAATCATTGACGGCCACGATCATAAACAGATCCAGGTCGTACTCGCGCCCATACGCCTGCTCGTCCCACTCCATGGCACGCTTTAACGAGGCCATGGCATGCTCGGTCTTATCCAGGTTCTCTTTTTCTACCCAAATCTGCAGCGTGACATCCCTTCCGCTCATGGTGGTGAAGTGATCTTCTACGCTATGCAGGTTGCCTGCCACCAAAGCAAACAGGTAACAGGGCTTGGGGTGCGGGTCTTCCCAAGTAACAAAGTGGCGACCGCCCTTCAGCTCGCCGCGCTCAATCGGGTTACCGTTAGCCAGCAAAATCGGCTCTTGCTGCTGATCGCCGATCACAGTGACCTTAAAGGTCGCCATGACGTCTGGGCGGTCAGGGTAAAAGGTAATCCGCCGGAAGCCTTCGGCCTCGCACTGGGTGCAGTACATACCGTTGGATTGGTACAGCCCCTCTAACGCCGTATTCTCCTGCGGGGCGATCTCCACCTCGCTCTCCAACACAAAACGCTCGGGCACCTGAGCAATGCGCAGGACTTCATCATCTAGTTCATAAGCAGCGACATCCAGCGGCGTTGCATCAATCGCCAGGGAGATAAGCTTTAGGTGCTCGCCATTTAAGACGAGCGGTGCCTTAGCGTCAGCTTCTGGATGTCGCTCAATCAACAGTCGCGCTTTCACACGGGTCGCGGCGGGGTCAAGATCAAACGTCAGCTCGGTATGAGTTACCCGGTAGGCGGGTGGCTGGTAGTCGCTTAAATAAACCGGCTGCGGATCAGACATAGTGCGTGACTCCTGTATAAAACGAATATTACATAGTTCAAAATGTTCGACAGCTTAACACCGCTACCTAGTCGCGGAAGTTATCGAATTGGAGCGGTAAATCCGGCCCCTCTTCGCCGCGCAGCAATGCCATAACAGCTTGTAAATCGTCGCGCTTTTTACCCGTTACACGCACTTTCTCACCTTGAATTTGCGCCTGCACTTTGAGCTTGCTGGCCTTGATGCGCTTGACCACATCTTTGGCTTCCGCCGCGTCGAGCCCCTCCTTAAGAGCGACTTCCTGGCGTGCTTTCACGCCGGAGAGCACCGGGTCTTGAACATCCATACAGCGGGCATCGATACCCCGGGCGATTAAACGGGCTCGCAGCACATCGAGCATCTGCTTGAGCTGGAAATCGACTTCCGCCTCTAGCTGCACTTTGTCACCTTCAAGGGTGAAGCTGGCATCGACCCCCTTAAAATCGAACCGTGACTGCACTTCCCGGTTAGCTTGGTCTACGGCGTTAGCGCCTTCGTGTTTATCGAACTCTGAAACAATATCAAATGAGGGCATGATGTAATTCCTGAAAAGACATGACCACCTATTCTAGAGCAGCCAGCCCCCTAGGGGCCAATCCTGTTCTTTTTTGTTGGATTTTAGGGTACATTATTGAGACAAATATTCACAAAACACCGAAAATACCTGTACAAAAATTATCTTCAAGTACCTCCATAAAGATGTTCAACCCTGTGCTGATAGCTTAGGCTAGCGGATTATGAATATTGGCTATTTTTCAGCTTTCCGCTTTATCAGGAGATACCATGAGTGACCGCGACACCCGCCACAAAGCCTCTATGGAGAAGCTTAAAACGCGCGTAGAGGAGAAAGTCGCCAGTGCTAACGAGCAGCGCGGCCTAATCATCGTTAACACCGGTAACGGTAAAGGCAAAACAACCGCTGCCTGGGGCACGGTCACCCGCGCTTTGGGTTATGGCTATAAAGTGGGCGTAGTGCAGTTTATCAAGGGGTTGTGGGAGTGCGGCGAACGCAATCGATTGGAGGAGGATGCCAATCTAGAGGTGGCGATAATGGCTACCGGTTTCACCTGGGATACGCAAAATCGCCAAGCGGACACCGACGCCTGCCAAGCAGTGTGGAAAGAGGCTGAGCGTATGCTCGCAGACCCAGAGACCTATCTGGTGGTGCTCGACGAAATCACCTATATGCTCAAGTTTGGCTACCTGGAGATCGAAACCGTTAAACAAGCACTGGAGAATCGTCCTAAAGAACAGACAGTGATTATTACCGGCCGCAACGCTCACCGCGAACTCGTCGCTATGGCCGATACAGTGACTGAAATGCAGGAAGTGCGCCATGCCTTCAACAATGGCCTGCAGGCGCGTCGGGGTATCGACTTTTAAATAGCAAAAGGGGCAACTAAGTTGCCCCTTTTGCTCATCTGCTCACTAATGGCCCGCTTAAAGCGTGCTTAGCTATCGAACGGGTTACGTAGCACGATGGTTTCCATGCGGTCTGGACCGGTGGAGATAATATCGATACTGGTACCTACCTGCTCTTCAAGGTAACTGATATAAGCGCGGGCATTGGCAGGTAAATCCTCTACCTTTTTAGCCCCTAGAGTCGACTCTTTCCAGCCTGGCAGGTCTTCGTAGAGGGGTTCAACAGCTTCATAGCCTTCTGAATCCACTGGCGTTTCCAGCACGTCACCATCTTTACTGCGATAGCCAACGCACACGCGGATATTTTCCAGCCCGTCCAGTACGTCCAGCTTGGTCAGGCAGATACCGGTGACCGAGTTGATTTGCACCGCGTGACGCAGTGCCACAGCGTCAAACCAGCCACAGCGGCGGGCACGGCCAGTGGTAGCACCAAACTCGTGGCCACGCTCGGCAAGGTGGCGGCCATCGACATCGAACAGCTCAGTGGGGAACGGGCCTGAACCAACACGGGTGGTATACGCCTTGGTGATACCCAGCACGTAGTCCAAATAGAGCGGGCCGACGCCAGAGCCGGTGGCTGTGCCGCCTGCGGTGGTGTTAGAGCTGGTTACATAGGGGTAGGTACCGTGGTCGATATCCAACAGCGAGCCCTGAGCCCCTTCAAACAGGATATTCTCACCGGCTTTTCGCAGGTCGTGCACCATACTGACGGTATCGCACACCATGGGACGCAGCTCTTCGGCCATTTGCATCGCCGTGTCCAGCACTTCCTGGAAGTCGACCGCCGGTTCACCGTGGTAATTCACCAACACGAAGTTGTGGTAGTCGAGCACTTCGCCCAACTTGGAAGCGAAACGTTCGCGATGCAGCATATCGCCTAAGCGCAGGCCACGACGGGCGACTTTGTCTTCGTAGGCAGGCCCAATGCCCCGGCCAGTGGTGCCAATTTTGGCAATGCCACGGGCTTTTTCACGGGCCTGATCCAGGCGCACATGGTAGGGCAGGATCAGCGGACAAGCTGGCGACAGACGCAGGCGTTCGCGTACTGGCACACCTTTGGCTTCCAGCTCACGGATCTCTTTGATCAGCGCTTCCGGCGAGAGCACCACACCATTACCAATCACGCAGGTTTTGCCTGGACGCAAAACGCCGGATGGAATCAGGTGGAGAACGGTCTTTTCACCGTCGATGACCAGCGTATGACCCGCGTTATGGCCACCTTGAAAACGCACCACGGCGGATGCGGACTCAGTCAGCAGGTCAACGATTTTACCCTTGCCTTCGTCACCCCATTGGGTGCCCAGCACTACGACATTCTTACCCATTATGATGCACTCGTCTCTTGTGTCAGGGCCGTTGGCTGCCAACGACCATCGATAAGCTCAAGACGGCGGTCACACTCATGCTCCGCCGGCCCAGTACGCTGCCCTGGCAGCGCTTGAATCACGCGTTCCCCCTGCTCACGCAGCGCGACAATGGCAGCGTTGAGCGACTCATCCTGCACAGCGGGCGACCAAATAGCCCCGCGACTCGGTGATGCCAGCGCCAGCGACGCCAGCTGTTTCAGATCCATCGAGAAGCCGGTGGCCGGGCGCGCACGACCAAAAGCCCGCCCGGTATCGTCATAACGTCCGCCTTTAGCCAGCGCATGTCCGTAGCCCGGCACATAAGCGGCAAACATCATACCCGTGTGGTATTGATAGCCGCGCAGTTCCGCCAAGTCAAAGTAGAGCGACACATCAAAGCGTGCCAGCACCCCTTGATAGAGCGCATCCAACTGATCCAGTGCCGCCGTGACCGAGGCCGGCGCACCGGCAAAACGCTCCCGCGCCTGGCGTAAAACATCCGCACCGCCGTGCAGATCACCCAGAGCTAACAGCATGTCCGCTAAGGCCGGGTCGCTGACGCTGGCATCTACATGCTGCGCCAGTTGACTGGGTGATTTTAGCGCTAACGCCTCAAATAACGCACGCTCCTGCTCGTCACTGAGCGCTGCCGCTTCTGCAAGGCTTCGATAGATGCCGATATGCCCTAACGCCAAGTGAATCTCCTCAGCGCCCGCGGCCTTCATACTGGCCAGCGCCAAGTGAATTATCTCACTGTCCGCTTCTAGCCCGGCATGACCAAACAGCTCAGCACCCACCTGCACCGGGCTACGGCCACCCTGATGCTGGTCTGCCTTAGCACGCAGTACATTAGTGCAGTAGCAAAGGCGCACCGGCCCCTGACGCTTTAGCGAATGGGCATCCATACGCGCAACTTGCGGCGTAACGTCCGCCGAGGCGCCCATCATGCGACCCGTTAACTGGTCGGTCAGCTTAAAGGTCTGAAGATCCAGATCCGTGCCGGTGCCTGTTAACAGTGAGTCCAGAAACTCCACTGGGGGCGGCATTACCTGGTCATAGCCCCAGCAGTGGTAAAGATCGAGCAGCGCGCGGCGCAGCTCTTCCATACGGCTTGCCTGAGGCGGGAGCACCTCATCCATGCCGTCGGGCAGTAGCCAGCGGTCAGCGATGGTCATGACGATTGCCTTGAACTTGAAGAAATAGGAGCCACAAAAAAACCGGGCGACGCCCGGTCAACAAATTCTATCACGTTTATTGGCCGGGTGAACCCCGCTTGGCTATCAACAAACCAAGACGAGGAGCACCGGCCAACGGCGGTTTACTCGCCGCTGTCTTCACCGCTTTCTGGTTCAGCGCTGCGCAAATAGCGGAAGAAGTCGCTACTCGGCTCCAGCACCATCAGATTGCCATCGTCGGCAAAGCTTTCGCTATAGGCATTAAGGCTACGCCAGAAAGAGTAGAACTCCTGATCCTGACCATACGCTTCAGAGAAAATCGCAGCGGCTTGGGCATCACCTTCACCGCGCAGCGTCTCGGAGCGCTCATTGGCCTGGGCAAGCAGTACTTGGCGACGACGATCCGCATTGGCGCGAATACGCTCAGCCTCTTCCTGACCCTGAGCACGCCATTCACGAGCTTCACGCTCACGCTCGGAGCGCATCCGCTCAAAAACAGCGGCTGATACGTCTTCGGGCAAATCGATGCGCTTGATACGAATATCGCGAATTGCCACCCCGAGCTCTTCACGCATCAGCTCGTCGAGTTCTGCGGTGGGGCCCGTCATCAGGTCATCACGACGCTCGGCGATAATTTCCTGAAGATTCAAGCGACCAAATTCATTACGCAGGCTCTCATCCACCCGCGGCTGAATCAGGCGAATGGCCATCAACTCATCGCCGGCAGTCGCCTCGTAGTAGCGAGTAGGATTAACCACCTGCCACTTAACATAGGAGTCAACGATAACCGCTTTCTGCTCAAGGGTCAGATAGCGGCTGGTATCGGTGTCCAGCGTCAACAAGCGCGTATCAAACTTACGAATCGTTTGCGCGATCGGCACTTTGGCATGCAAGCCAGGCTGAATATTCTCTTCAATGACTTCACCAAAGCGCAGTTTAACGGCACGCTCGGTTTCGTCTACCACGTACAGAGTGTTGCTTGCCAGCCACGCCACGGCAGCCAGACCACCAACAATCAGCAGGGATCGATTATTAATCATTTACCGGCCCTCCCTGCGGATGGAGCTACTATTGGTATTCGATGAAGAGCTGGAACTGCCCTGGGTGTTGCGTAACCGCTCAAGCACACTCGGGTCTAGCTGTTCATCGCTATTGGCGCTTCCGCTCGAAGAGTTATTTCGACTACTGCTCCCACCGCTAAGCTGATCGAGGGGCAGATACATCAGCGGCGCGTTTTCGCTTACATCCAACAGCACCTTCGGCGAATTACTAAACACTTCTTCCATTGTGTCCAGGTACATACGTTCACGCATGATATCCGGGGCATTTGTGTACTCGGAGAGTAGCGAGTTAAAGCGGTTGGCTTGACCTTGCGCTTCAGCAACGACCGACTCACGGTAACCCTGGCCCTGCTCAACGATACGCTGCGCCTGACCTTGCGCTTCCGGAATAATCGCGTTGGCGTAAGCAATACCCTGGTTGATCGTACGCTGACGATCTTCACGGGCCCGGATAACGTCATCGAAGGCGTCAATCACTGGCGCGGGCGCCGAAGTGGACTCGATGTTAATGGTTTGCAGGCGAATACCGGCACCGTAGTTGTCGAGATAGGACTGTAGACGACTAGCAACCGAGCTACCCAGAATCTCACGGCCAGAGGTTAGGATATCGATCATATCGGTACCGCCGACGACGTGACGTAGTGCCGAATCCAGCGCATTCTCAATCGAGATAGCAGGATCGCGTACGTTAAGCACAAAATCGCGTGGATTAGCTACTTGGTACTGAGCAGAAATTTCCACTTCGACAATGTTTTCGTCGCGGGTCAGCATCGACTGGGTCTGCGACAGAGAGCGCACACGGGTCACATTGACCATACGTACATCGTCAATCAGCGGCGGATTCCACTGCAGGCCTGGATCTACGATGCCCTGAAACTCACCAAACCGCAGCACAACGCCGCGCTCGGATTGATCCACGAGGTAGAAGCCCATTGCAGCCCAAATAGCCAGCGCAACAATAATCAGCAGGCCTGGCAGCGCGAAAGGGTTGCGGTTCTTATCACTACCGCCACCACCGGTTTTCTTGCCGCCGCCTTTTTTGCCGCCACCCAACATGCTGTTGAGCTTGTCCTGAAACTTTTTCAGCGCTTCATCCAGGTCAGGTGGACCTTGGTTGTTGCCCCCTTTATTGCCATTGTTGCCGCTGCCATTATTACTGCCACGGTTTCCATCGCCGTCGTTTCCACCGCGTCGGCCGCCACTACTCCAAGGGTCGTGCTGGTTGCCACCACCAGGCTCATTCCAGGCCATACTTCGTCTCCACTAAGGTATTCGCTAACGCTAATGGCATCACACTTAGGCGGCACCACCGCGTTTTGATATTATTGCTCTATAAACCTTGTACCATTTTTATACAAAACTGCATACATGCAGCGTACTAGGATGGGTAATTAAGTCGCTTACCACTCATTGGTTTCACGCAGCGCTTCAGGTAAATAGGTGTTGGCTCGCTCGCCCAGTTGGGCCATCAACTGATTAAAGTCACGCCGCGGCAAACGCACATCAAGCACTGAATGCCCCTGCTCATCAAAGGCTTCCTCGCGAACGGCATTGAGCTCGTGCAACCCTGCCCGCAGCTTACCCTGCTCGGGAGTCAGTGTCAGCGAAAAGCCAATGACATCATTTGCCAAGCGCTCGGTCAGCGCCTCATGGAGCAGCTCAAGCCCCTGGCCCTGCTGGGCCGAAAGCCAAACCACTTCGGGCACACCATGCCCATCACGCTCTATACGTGGGGCACTATCGAGCTTATCAATTTTATTCATGACTTTGAGTACCGGCACATCATCGGCGCCGATCTCTTTGAGCACTAGCTCCACCTGCTCCACGTTTAACTCGCGGTCAGGATCTGCGGCATCGATCACGTGTACCAACAACGACGCTTCAGAGGCTTCCTGGAGCGTCGCTTGAAACGCCTCAACCAACTTGTGCGGCAAGTGGCGAATAAAGCCCACGGTATCGGCCATCACTACCGGACCAACGTCTTCAATCTCAAGCCGCCGCAAAGTAGGGTCAAGTGTCGCAAACAGCTGGTCGGCTGCATACACCTCAGAATTGGTTAAGGCGTTAAATAGCGTTGACTTACCGGCGTTGGTGTACCCCACCAGCGATACGCTATGAATTTCCGCGCGCGCACGCGCTCGGCGATTCTGGTCGCGCTGGCTGCGCACTTTATCGAGCCGTTTGTGAATCGATTTGATCCGACCACGCAGCAGACGACGGTCAGTTTCTAACTGCGTCTCGCCTGGGCCGCGCAGGCCAATCCCACCTTTTTGCCGCTCTAGGTGTGTCCAACCACGCACGAGGCGAGTCGACATATATTCAAGCTGAGCAAGCTCTACCTGCAGCTTACCTTCATGGGTTCTTGCCCGTTGCGCAAAGATATCGAGGATCAAACCAGTACGGTCGAGCACTCGACACTTGAGCTCTTGCTCTACATTGCGCTCTTGAGAGGGACTTAAGCTATGGTTGAAGATCACCAGCTCTGCCTCATGAGCCGCGAGCAGTGCCCGCAGCTCTTCCAACTTACCTGACCCAATAAAGGTGCGCGAGTCAGGTCGGTGGCGGCTAGCAGTGAGAAGAGTCGCAGGCTCTGCACCAGCAGAGCGTACGAGCTCTAAAAACTCACCCGGGTCTTCACGTTTTTGTTCATCATGAAAATCGACGTGAACAAGAACTGCCGTTTCACCGGCGTCTGGGCGTTCGAAAAACAATCAATACCTCGTGGACTCTCTTGCTTCTCCAGCGGTGTTAAATCTCCGCATCCTGCTCTGCCGGGTCTTGCGCAGGCAAGCGTACGTTGCGAGATGGAACAACCGTGGAAATAGCGTGTTTATAAACCATCTGACTAACGGTATTGCGCAGCAGGATAACAAACTGGTCAAACGATTCGATCTGGCCCTGCAGCTTAATGCCGTTGACCAAAAAGATAGAGACCGGAATGCGCTCCTTGCGCAGAATGTTCAAGTACGGGTCTTGAAGGGACTGCCCTTTGGACATGTTGCTCTCCCTAAAACTGTCGTTGGGGTTAATTATCAAATGGCGTGCCCTACTGGTGCTACGCCGCACTATTTTATTACTGCCCGAAAGGCCGAATGATGCCCGAAGAGCCTAGTGATATTCGAAAGGCTCAAACACCCAGCCAATCGAAAACACACTACCTAAATTACCAGCTTAGCGAACTATCTTACGCTAAGCACTGCTGTCACGCACGAGTTTCAACACCTGATCCAGTGCATCTGAGCGCTGTGAATCTACCCAGTTAAGTTCTGGCCAGCTTCTTAACCAGGTTAATTGTCGCTTGGCTAGCTGACGAGTTGCGATCACGCCTCGCTCAACGAGGGAGGCATAATCATACTCACCTTCCAGGTACTCCCACACTTGGCGATAACCAACACTCTTCATCGCCGGTAGGCCTAAATGTAAGTCATTACGCTTTTTGAGGGCGGCGACTTCATTTATCAAGCCCTCACCCAACATTACTTCGAAACGCTGGGCAATACGTTGATGCAGCAAGCTGCGATCACTGGGCGCCAAAGCTATCGACAACACGCGCCAGGGAAAGGTTTCCGGCTGTTGCTCCGCCCACAGCTCACTCATTGGCCGCCCACTGGCGTAGTACACCTCCAGCGCGCGCATGACGCGCTGCGGGTCATTGGGGTGAATGCGCTGGGCGGATAGCGCATCCACCTCTGCCAGGCGTTGATGTAGCGACAATAGTCCTTCGTTTTGCCACTGTGCTTCAAGCCGCTGGCGAATAGCCGGGTCGGCAGAAGGCAAGTTTGCCACCCCTTCGACCAGCCGCTTGTAGTAAAGCATAGTACCGCCGACCAGCAGGGGGACTTTGCCCGCCGCGCTGATTTGTCGCATAAGAGAAAGCGCATCTACACGAAAATCGGCCGCCGAATAGGGCTCTGCTGGATCGCGAATATCAATCAAGTGGTGAGGCGCACGGGCAAGCTCACTCGCGCTGGGCTTGGCACTGCCAATATCCATACCGCGGTACACCATGGCCGAGTCAACGCTAATCAGCTCATGCCCCAGGTGCTCGTGTAGCGCCATCGCAGCATCGGTTTTCCCAGCGGCCGTGGGGCCCATTAAAAAAATCGCCCAGGGGCGGGTATCAGCCATGCGCGGTTCCATTAGCTAAGAAAAAGGTGATTACTGATCGCGCAGCTGTTGTTCAAGCATCTATTGGCCGCGCAAGAAGAGCCGATCAAGCGCTTTGAGCCCCATCTGCGTCCAGGTGGGACGACCGTGATTACATTGGTCGCTGCGCTCGGTGCGCTCCATGTCGCGCAGTAGCGCGTTCATCTCGTCGATAGTAAGCCGACGGTTGGCACGCACGCTGCCATGACAGGCCATAGTAGAGAGTAGTTCATGCACCCTAGCCTCGACTTGATGGGTACGCCCATAGCGCGCCAGCTCTTCCAGCATCTGACGCACCAGCGCCTCAGGATCAGCCTGGGCAAGTAACGCCGGCAGTTGGCGTACCAGCAGCGTCTCTGGCCCGGCGATATCCAGCTCAATACCCAGCTTGGCAATTGCCTCTTGCTCGCTCTCTGCCGTGGCCACTTCGGCCCGGCTAGCAGCAATGGAGACAGGCACTAGCAGCGGCTGCGCATCCAACCCTTTGGCAGCGGCCAGCTGTGTCTTCATGCGCTCATAGACGATTCGCTCATGGGCGGCATGCATATCCACCAGCACCAATCCCTCAGCGTTCTGGGCCAGAATATAAATGCCGTGCAACTGCCCTAGCGCAAACCCTAGTGGTGGTGGCGCAGTGGGGTCGTTATCAGGCATCGCCAGGGGCGCTTCACGCACCTCACTACCTCGCTCACTGGGAGGGCTCGGCTGAGGCGTTAACAGCGTTTCTTCGTGATTGGGGTGTAGCGCCTGATAACCCTGCATAAAGCGGCGCACGCGCTCAGCACCGGGGTGGCGATCCGGCGAGTGGGTCAGCGCAATCCCCTGCTGCTGCCAGCGGGGTTGTTCAGCCCCCATTTCTGAAGCTTCGCCCTGTGGCGATGCGCCTGACGTATCAGCCACCTCGGCATCATGCTCCTCTGCACTCTCAGCGGGTTTAGCCGACGCCAGGGAGTGATGGAGGCTCGAATAGAGAAAGTCGTGAACCATACGACCATCACGAAAGCGCACTTCATGCTTGGTGGGGTGGACGTTGACGTCCACAACGTCTGGATCAAGCTCCAGATAGAGCACAAAGACCGGATGACGGCCGTTAAACAGCACATCACGATAGGCCTGACGCACCGCGTGGGCGACCAAACGATCACGCACCACGCGTCCATTGACAAAAAAGTACTGTTGGTCAGCCTGTGAGCGCGAGTGGGTGGGCAAGCCAACCCAGCCGCTTAGCCGTATACCGCCCGCTTCGCGCTCGATATAGCGAGCATGCTCGATAAAATTCTTGCCCAACAGCGAGGCAATACGCCGCTCCCGGGCCGCCGCAGAGTGACCGGCGGGCAACTGGTGAATGACTTTTTGGTTATGGCGCAATACCCAGGCGATGTCGTAGCGGGATAGCGCCTGACGGCGAAATGCCTCTTCTACATGGGCAAATTCGGTCTTTTCTGTACGCAGAAACTTGCGCCGGGCGGGGGTATTAAAAAACAGATCGCGCACGCCAACGCTGGTACCACGGGGGTGTGGCGCAGGTGTCACCCGTGCTTCCATGCCCCGCCCTTCCGCAACCACCCGCCAGCCATGGCGGGGGTCGTCTTCGGCATTGGAGATCAGCTCCAGCCGCGAGACGGAGCTAATTGATGCCAGCGCTTCACCGCGAAAGCCTAGCGAACTAACGCCCTCTAAGTCTTCCAGGCTGCCAATCTTACTGGTGGCATGGCGGGCCAGGGCCAGCGGTAAATCCTCTTCGCCAATGCCAATCCCGTCATCGCGCACTTTGATCAGCCGCGCGCCCCCTTGCTCGATCTCTACTTCGATACGCTGGCTGCCAGCATCAATAGCGTTCTCTATCAACTCTTTGGTGACCGATGAGGGGCGCTCAACCACCTCCCCGGCGGCAATCTGGTTGGCCAACCGCGGGTCGAGTACCTGTATACGCGGTGCGGTAGCGGTCATATCAGTCAACACGGCACCTCATGAACGGGGAATCTGTAACACTTGGCCAACACGAATCACGTCACCATTCAGGTCATTGGCCTGCCTCAACTGATTAACCGGCACGCCATGACGCACAGCAATCGCTGACAGGGTGTCTCCCGACTGAATACGGTACTCGTTACCCGAAGGGCGATGCTGATTATCACGCTGCCAGGCAAGCAGGCTGGCCGGCGGTGGGAAGCGCTCGAAATGCTCGCGCAAACCGCTGAAGATAGCCTGAGAAAGCCCTGATTGGTGTACTGGGTCGCGTAGCCGACGCTCTTCGTCAGGGTTAGAGATAAAGCCAACCTCGATCAACAGCGAGGGGATATCGGGAGACTTCAGTACCATAAACCCAGCCTGCTCGACCCGCGACTTATGCAGCCGGTTAATGCGGCCTAACTGCTCCAATACCTGACCACCGATCGAGAGCGAGTCATTCAGCGTGGCAGTCATGGTCAAATCCAACAACACGCCGCGCAGCACCTGGTCTTTATCACGCAAGGAGAGACTGCCATCGACACCGCCGATAAGGTCGGAGCGGTTCTCACTATCCGCCAGCCACTGGGCGGTTTCCGAGGTGGCGCCGCGCTGAGAAAGCGCATAGACCGAGCTCCCTTGGGGTCTTGGGCTGGTGAAAGCATCGGCGTGTATCGAAACAAAAAAGTCGGCTTTCTGCTCACGTGCCAGTGCGGTACGCTGACGCAACCCTATATAGTAGTCACCATCCCGCACCAGCACGGCTTTAAAGCCCTCAGTACCGTTCACTTCAGCGGCTAGGCGACGGGCAATTTCCAGCACTACGTCCTTTTCCCGTGTGCCTGAAGGGCCAATCGCCCCTGGGTCTTCACCACCATGACCGGCGTCGACGGCAATAATAATATCGCGCCTTGGGTGCGGCTTGGCTTCCTGCACTTCTGTCGGCGCTGCCTCGCTAGGCGGCGCCACGCTGTCCGACAGCTGGCCTTGAGCAGATGCCCGCTGGGCCTGAATTTCCTGGTCCCGAATCATCGCCTCAATGGGGTCAATCGGATTCTCGACGGCACTCTCACCAGGATATTCGAGATCAACGACCAGTCGGTGACCGTACTGGTCGTTAGGTGTCAGGGTAAAATGGCGTGGCTCAATTTCTCGATTGAGTTCAAGCACTACCCGCAGGCCCCCACCCTCCCGCACGCCGGTACGCACCGAGGTAATGGCACTGTCGTGCAAAGGCAGCGTACTGGGGTCGGTATCCATTTGGGTATCATCTAAATCAATCACCAACCGCGCCGGGTTCTCCAGCGAAAATACGTTGGCATTAGTCGCAGCGGAGAGATCAAACACCAGCCGGGCATGATCTGGCGCCGCCCAAAGCCGCATGCTCTCTACGCTGGACGCTTGTACATCAACCGCCGCCAGGGCAAAAAAACCGGCGGCTAATAAGCGATATACGCCTGCCGCTATGCCCTTCATTTCCATTGAATCACACCGTTCTCCAACTGGTCGGAACCTTCTTTACTGACTGCACTTACCTTACTTCGCAATAATTCAAGCATACGCTGACCGTTATCACTACCCGCAGCTAATGAGACTAAACGCCCTTGCGCCACTACTTCCAAGGTTAGGCGCAGGTCAGGCGCTGGCAACCACCCTTCACCGCGGCTGGGCCACTCAATAATGGTGACTGCATCGTCGGCCAGCACGTCTCGACCACCAATAAACTCAAGCTCTTCTGGATCCGCTAAGCGGTATAAATCCAGATGATAAACCCGCTGATCGTTCAACTCATAAGGCTCTACCAAGGTGTAAGTGGGGCTTTTAACCGCCCCTTGATGGCCGTAAGCCCGCAGGATGCCACGCGTTAACGTGGTTTTACCGGCACCTAGCTCACCCTCTAGATAGACGAGCCCGCGTCCTTGCAATACGTGCCCGAGAGTTTCGCCAAAAGCGACCTGGGCCTCTTCGTTGTCTAATTGCACCTGCATGTGGGCTGCCTTCACGGATTAATCAATTTTCGCGCATAGGATGCCAGATCGCTGGCCAGCAGGCCACGCTCGCCTTCTTCCGCTGCCGCGCGATCGGCCGCTAACGCATGCACCATGGCACCTAGCCAGACACTAAACTCCACCTCGCCCCGCTGAGCAACCAACGCCCCCAGCATGCCGCTGAGCACATCGCCCATGCCGCCGCTGGCCATACCGGGGTTCCCGTAAGGGCACACCACCAAACCGCTAGGCCCAGCAATTAAACTGCCCGCGCCTTTTAAAATCACCACACCACCCCGAGCGCGTTGCAGTGCCTGGGCAGCAGCGGGCCGGTCGGACTGGATATCGGCAACGGAACAGTTCAATAGTCGCGCGGCCTCACCGGGGTGTGGAGTCAAAATCCAGTTATCACGGCGAACCTCCGGCCACTGGCGCGCCAGCAGGTTAAGCCCGTCGGCATCCACCACCAGTGGGGTATCTGACTGCAACGCACTCTGTAGCACCGCCTGCCCCCAGGCAGACTGACCAAGCCCTGGCCCTACCACCACAACGTCAGCGTTACTGGGCAGCTCAGCGGCCTCAGCGCCACCGCGTACGCCATGAGCCATCACTTCCGGGCAACGTACCAAGCTGGCGGTGATATGCTCAGGAGCCGTCGCCAAACTTACTTTACCCGCTCCCAAACGCGCGGCTGCTTGGCAGGCCAGTAGCGCTGCGCCACCAAAACCTGGAGCGCCCCCCATCACCAGCACATGCCCCATGTCACCTTTATGGTTAGTGCGTAGGCGTGGTGCAAAAGCCTCTGCCAGCAGCGAATCATCCAGCCGCCAAGCCGTGGGGGGAATATCGAAATAGGCCTGGGCTTTGACACCCAGGGGTCGAAAGTCGATCTCGCCAGTATAGGCAGGGGCATCACCTGTATGTAATCCAACCTTATCGCCAATAAAGGTCACCGTGCAGGAGGCCTTCACAGCAATACCCGGTACCGCACCGGTGTCGGCAACCAATCCAGAGGGAATATCAATCGCCAGGACTGGCTGCTTTGCAGCGTTGATCGTTTCAATAGCACGCTTGAAGCGCCCCTCTACTTCACCGGTCAACCCGGTACCCAGCAATGCATCAACAATCACTTCGCCGGTGAGCTCAATCCCAGCGTGCCACTCCTCGCAGCCCACGCCCGCGGATGTTGCTAATTCTGCGGCACGGGTCGCGGCGCCGCTGAGCTCTTCAACGGACTTAAGGGTTATCCGCTGTACTTTGAGGCCCGACTGCATGGCTAGCGCTGCCAGCACGTGACCATCGCCACCGTTGTTGCCACTCCCACATAGCACGGTGATACTACGTGCTTGTGGCCAGCGGGAGCGGAAGCTGTGCCAGGCGCTTGAGGCGGCGCGCTGCATCAATGCAAAGCCATCGATACCCCCGGCGATCGTGCGCCGATCGAGTTCCTGAACCTGGGCGGCTTTATAGAGGGGGCGTAGCATGGAAGTATTCGGGACTGTCACGATCGCTCCTTTCACATGTTTTGATGGCTGCCAATGCGTTAGCATAGCGCGCTTAATGCCTTGCTGTTGATTGACTATGTCGAATTCCACTGCCTTTGCACGTTCTGATGGTGCAATGACTGACCAGAAACTTGCTCGCCTTGCCGACCTGATTAAAACCTGGGGGCGAGAGCTGGGTTTTCAGCAGGTGGGCATCACCGATACTGAACTGTCGGCTCATGAAGACCACCTCGACGCGTGGCTGGAAAAGGGCTACCACGGCGAAATGGGCTTTATGGCCAAGCATGGCACCAAGCGCACTCGCCCAGAGGAGCTGGAACCCGGCACTCAACGCATTATCAGCGTGCGTATGGATTACCTGCCCGCCGAGGTGGAGAGCACCAAGGTGCTCGGTCAGCCCAACCGCGCCTATGTATCGCGCTACGCCCTTGGCCGTGATTATCACAAGCTAATCCGCAAACGGTTAGCCCTATTAGCAAAAAAAATTGAGCAGGAAGTCGGCAGCTTCGGTTACCGCGCTTTTGTCGACTCAGCGCCGGTGATGGAACGCGCCCTGGCTCAAAAAGCGGGGCTCGGCTGGTTTGGCAAAAACGCCATGCTGCTCAACCCCAAGGCGGGTTCGCTGTTTTTTGTTGGCGAACTCTATACTGACCTTCCATTGCCCATTGACGCACCGTTTGAGCACGAACACTGCGGTAGCTGTAACGCGTGCAAAGTGGCCTGCCCCACCGGTGCCATTGTTGACGATAAAGTGGTCGACTCGCGCAAGTGCATTTCGTATCTCACTATTGAGTTGCACGGGGCGATTCCAGTCGAGTTTCGTCGCGCCATGGGCAACCGTATTTACGGCTGCGATGACTGCCAATTGGTATGCCCTTTTACGCGTTTTACCCATATTACCCAGGAAGATGACTTTGAGCCGCGCCATGACCTGGATCGCGCATCGCTTATTAGCCTGTTTGGCTGGGGCGAAGCGGAGTTTCTGGATAAAACCGCTGGCAGCCCCATTCGGCGCATTGGCTACCAGCGCTGGCTGCGCAATATCGCCATTGGCCTGGGCAACGCGCCCTGGAGCGAGGCCGTTGAAGCCGCGCTCTGGGCGCGCAGAGCCTACCCAAGCTCGCTGGTGCGTGAACACGTCGGCTGGGCGCTTGAGGAGCAGCGCCTCAAACGCGGTGAGCTAATTACTACTGACGGGGCTTAAGCGCTTACTCTTCTTCGTCGCTGCGCTGATCAACGCGTAAAAATGTATTGCGGTAGTGGGCCAGCTCGGCAATCGACTCTTTAATATCGTCCATGGCCAAGTGCACATTCTGTTTACTAAAGCCCGCCAGCGCACCGGGGTTCCAGCGTTTGGCCACTTCTTTTATGGTAGACACATCAAGATTGCGGTAGTGGAAAAAGTTGAGCAACGCAGGCATTTCACGCTCGAGAAAACGACGATCCTGATGGATGCTGTTGCCACACATGGGCGACGAACCTGCCACTGCGTACTGCTGCAAAAACGCCAGGGTTTGCTGCTCAGCTTCCGCGGTTTCCACTTGGCTTGCCTTCACGCGTGCGACTAAGCCTGATTCGCCGTGGGTTTTCTGGTTCCAGTCATCCATCTGCGCCAGCAGACTATCGGGCTGCTTCACCGCAATAACCGGCCCCTCGGCGACCACATTCAAATCCGCATCTGTAATGAGCGTGGCTACTTCAATGATGCGCTCTTTATTAGGATCGAGACCGGTCATCTCTAGATCAATCCACACCAGCAGATCATTCCGCGGCGCTGTTTTTCCTTCTGTTGCACCCGTCGTATCGTTGCTCATTACCGTTATCCTTTTGCCTAAATGGCTATTCAAATCATGCCATTGTGCCTTAAATTTACGCTTACAGTTAAACAAGGGCCTGTGGACGTTTCAGCGTGAATCACGACGAAACGTCCACAGGCCCTATAAATTCTCGCACTTTAACACGAGAGGAAACAGTTCTGCATCTGCCGCTGAAGCTATATCATCAGCAAACTATGCCGTTTTAATTATGGGTAAAGATTCACAAGCAGATCTCTGATTTAATTGGCATTTAAGTAGAAACAATGTTCACAAGATCGCCGTCACCCTTGGAAAGTTTATTAATATTGCGTGCCATCGTTAACTGGCGGCGCTTTACCGTACCGTGTGTCCATCCTGACATGTGCGGGGTCATAATCACGTTGTCTAATTCATGGAAAGGAAGAGAAGCGGGTAAAGGGTTAGACTCTGAGCCTGCTGGATAGACATACCAAGTATCTATGACCGCGCTAGCAATTCTCGACTCATTTAGGGCATCAAATAACGCTTTCTCATCAACCACGCGGCCACGACCAACATTGACAAAAACAGCGCTCCTCTTCATATCTTTAAACTCTTTTTGACCAATAAAACCTTCAGTATCTTTAGACAGCGGAAGCGTATTAACGACAATATCGACATCTTTCAACATAGAAGATAGATCATCAAAAGCATAATATTTTTTTATTTGGTTAGACGCTTCAACTATGCTCCTATTTGCTATTGAAACATCCATTCCAAAAGCATGAGCTCGACTTGCCAATTCTTTCCCAATATGTCCAAAACCGATGATACCTATGGATTCAGAAGATAGCTCAGTGCGTAGGCCTGATGCACCACCAGCCCAATACTCCCAGTCACCATGTCTTAATTTTTTATCAGCATCCGCTAGAGGAACATGTCTCAGCAGCAGAGCTGATATAATATACTCAACGATGGCTTGCTCATGGCCAAAACAATTACAGACCGTTGTTGTGCTTGGAAGCAGAGAGAGGTCTAAACCGTCATAACCAGCGCCTGGGACATGAAACAACTTTGTTTTTGTTAAAGTAGGTAGCGATGAATCATGTTTGACACCAACAATGACATCGGCACCAGCATAGCAAGCAATATCTTCTTCGGATTCGAGCGTATCTGGCAACAGTTTTATGGTGTGATCGTCCTCAAGAAGGGATTCAAAATTGCTAAAAAATGTTTGTGCATTTTTGCCATGAAAGACTATGTCCATGGAAGCTCCAGTATTGTTATTAAATTAAGGTTGTTTAAATTCCATTCTTACATCAAAGACACTAGGAGGTAATTCATCGCTTAAAACCGGCAACATATCTTTCACAAAGTCAATAAGCTTATCAGATGCCAGTGCGGCTTGTTCTGGCTTACCGGAAAGTATGGCATCCAGGACAGCGATATGACCTTCCACGGTACTATCAAGACTTTCCCCACCGGCAGTATAGGAATGATAAACCCAGCCAATTCTTCGAAAAATAGTATGCAGAGGTCTAAGCGTATACTGTAGAAAAGGCTCACCGCACGCGGAAAGCACCATTTGGTCTATTTTGCTATCATAAGCATTGAATTCAGAGATAGTTAAAGACTCACTTGTTTTTAACAAGTTAGCTATGTGGCGAAACTGACTTCTTTGCGCGTCGCTTGCCCTTTGGCTAGCCAGCGATATAACAAACCTTTCAAGGTCTCGACGTAAGTCAAGCAGTAATGAAGCACGAGACAAGTCTATTGGTGAAATCTGGACACCTTGTCGCGGATGAATAATCATTAACGTATCAGCAGCCAAACGAGTTGTCGCCTGATACACCGGCATTCGATTAAAGCCTGTCATCGTTTGTAAGTCTTGAATCCTAAGATGGCTGCCTGGCTTTAGCTCGCAGGTGACAATGAGTTCTTCAAGCTTATCATAGGCGAGATCAAGCAGGTTCTGACCCGCATTACTAGTTTTATTGCTCATATCTATTCAGCCATTGTTATCGGACAAAACTTACCTATTTTTCCATGCATAAGCTCGCCAAATAAAATATTATGCTTGGTAAATAAATAAAAATACTCATCGCACCTTTCATAGCAAACATAAATTTAACATTCAATCAACCTCTATCAAAAAAGCACAAAAAATTACCATGTAAAAAACTCATTTTCCGTCAAAATCAAGCTGAACTTTCATGGATTTTTCACGCAGAGAAGCTAGATCGAAAGCAGACTTTGCCTCTCCAAAAGGTATAACTGAAGATACGAAAGGTTTTAAATCAACCACCTTTCTATCAATAAGATCAGCTGCCTGGGAAAATTCCTCGTCAAAGCGGAAGCTCCCCATCATCTTAATCTCTTTAGCAACCGCTAAATTTAAGGGAAATGGAATCTCACCACCTAAACCGACCAAAATAATAATACCGCCGGGCTTAATAATCTCTAATGCCGACGCAAGTGCTTTGGGGCTACCCGAGCATTCAAAGATAACATCTTGGCTACCCTTCCCGTGAGCAAGGGAGGTCAACGCATCTGGTTGGCTATTGAGATTAACACTACGATGCGCACCTAATTGAGCCGCAATCGCTAAAGGAGCATCAGAAAGATCTGTCGCGGTAATATATTGAGCCCCAGCACGAGCAGCAGAAAGTACCGTTAAGCAGCCAATCGGCCCGCATCCCGAGACTAATACGTTACTCCCGACCAAAGAGCCTGCTTGGCGTACAGCATGGAGGCAAACGGCTAAAGGCTCTGCGCAAGCAGCATATGTCAGGTCAGTATCGGGTTGTAGCGGGTAGAGTTGTTGGGCTGGAATCGTGACATTTTGGCGAAACAACCCCTGTTGATGAGGAAAACGCATGGCACTTCCAAAAAAACGCATGTCTTCGCATTGGTTTCGTTGGCCATTTTGACAGTACTGGCATGTGCCACAAGGCATAGAAGGATTCACAGCCACCTTATCGCCCACTTTCAAATGTGAAACACCTATGCCAAGTTCCGCGACAACACCAGCTACTTCATGCCCTAGAACCATAGGCTCTTGCAACCTTACCGCACCAAAACCGCCGTTATGGAAGTAATGAAGGTCAGAGCCGCAAATACCACCTTTACTAATCGTTATTTTTGCTTCACCTGAACCAGGCGGATGCGCTTCTTGATGCTCTTCGACGCGCAAGTCACCGGGGGAGTGTATAACTATTGTTTGCATAAAGGCCCCCTATAGCACTGATATCATGCCGCCATCAGCATAAATTATTTGTCCATTAACATAGGCTGAAGCAGCGGAGCTAAGGTAAATGGCTGTTCCTGCGAGTTCCTCAGGCTTTCCCCAACGACGGGCAGGTGTTCGGCTTTTTACCCATGCATCAAAATCTGGGTTTGAGGTTAGGGCTTCATTCATATCAGTCAACATATAACCAGGCCCAATGGCGTTAGCCTGGATACCATGCTCTCCCCACTCAGCTGCCATCGCCTTAGTCAGCATTTTAACGCCGCCCTTGGCTACCGTGTAGGGAGCAACCGTTGCCCGGGCTAGCTCACTGGTTAGGGATCCAATATTAATGATCTTGCCGTAACCACGCTCAATCATTCTTTTTGCCGCTTCTCTGCCGACAACAAAAGCTGAGGTTAAATTAGTATCAATTACACGATGCCAATCGGATGTTTCAAGCTCAACCATCGGCTTTCTAAACTGCACCCCGGCATTATTAATCAAAATGTCAATATTGATACCAGCTTTATCGAATTTAGCGAAGGCTGATTTAACCTCGCTCTCATCGGTAACATCAAAAGCAGCGATTTCGACATGATAGCCACTCTGAGTCATCTCTCTTTCAGCAGCTTCTAGTCGCTCTCGGTTCATTCCGTTAAGGATGATCGAAGCTCCAGCACTGGCAAGCCCCTCGGCAAAAGCGCGACCCAAGCCCCGTGAAGAGCCGGTAATGAGAGCGGTTTTACCTGTTAAATCAAAAAGATTCGTTGCCATGGGTATCTCCTTTAAAGTGACGTTTTTCTCACGCTCAAATCGGAGCGTTTAAAGAAAGTGGGCAGAAGCTCAACACCAAGCCCTGGCCCTTCCATGGGGTATACAAAGCCATTCTCGATTTTGGGTACAGCCGTTACCAACTCGGTGTACCAGCCTCGATAAAAAGCTCTTACACTCTCCTGAATGAGCGTGTTTGGCTGGCTAAACGACATATGAATGGCGGCCACAAACCCGACCGGGCCAATACAGTCATGAGGAGCAAAAGGGCGATGCCAGGTTTCGGCAAGGGAGGCTATTTTGCGCCCTTCTGTTAACCCCCCAGTCCAGCAGAGATCGACCATGACCACATGGGTTGCGTCACGATCCAGCATGTCTTTATAGGGCCAACGAGAGCCAAGCGTTTCACTGGCACACGTCCAAACAGAGGTAGAAGCAGCAAACTCAGCAAGTGCTTGCGGTGAGTTCATTCGAATTGGGTCCTCATACCAAGTAGGATTAAATTGCTCCAATTCCTTAGCAATATTTTTTGCAGTAGGTAAATTCCACTGAGAATGGAACTCAACCATAATGTCCATATCATCGCCAACGGCCTTACGTATTTCTTCGAAGGGCTTTATGGCTTTTTTCATTTGCGGTGAGGTGATGTACTGGCCACGCGTTTCAGCAGCAATAGGGTCAAATGGCCAGATTTTCATTGCCGTAATACCCGACTCCAGGAGATTTTCAGCTAACTGCGCTGGGCGGTTCATAAAGCCGTCCAGATCCTCATAAGGCCCCTCTGAGGCACCTATATTCCAATTTGAAACCGGCTTGATATTGTTGGTTCGAACGTAACGATAACCTGCGCAAGTGTTATATATACGAATTTTCTCCCAACAAAGCCCCCCTAACATTTGGTGGACTGGCTGGTTACATACTTTACCGAAGATATCCCAGAGAGCTATGTCGATAGCAGAGGCTGCGCGGTATTCAGCGCCTGTTGAAGACTGCGCCATGGGGAGTGATACCATCTCTTTGTGCAAAGCCTCAATATGAAGAGGATCTTTGCCCAACAACCGCTCGGAAAGTGTTTCGTGTATATGGGCCTCTACAGCCCCAGCACCATAAAATGTTTCACCTAAACCGACGATACCAGCATCCGTTTCAACGTGCACCCAAAGCACATTGGAAAATTCTTTTAGTCGATATGTTTTTATCGCTGTTATTTTCATTTTTAATCCTTTTTAGCTGAGTGCGGCAGGCAACCAAAGTGCTATACCAGGAAAAGCCAACATAAATACCAGTATTGCTATTTGTATAAGCATAAATGGCCAAAGCGAAGCATATATTGTTTGAAGGCTGATCTCAGGTGGGGCAACACTTTTCAAATAAAATGCAGCCGGCCCAAATGGAGGTGACAAAAATGCAACTTGCATCGTTAGTGAAAAGAGCACACCAAACCATACTGGGTCATAACCTAAATGAGTTACAATGGGTACAAAAATAGGAATTGTAAGAAGCAGTATTCCAATCCAATCCATAAACAGTCCAAGCACAAAAAACACTAGCATCATAACCAAGATTGTTGCAAAAGGAGAAATACCTAGCCCAGCAATAAAGCTAGTAACATACTGTTGCCCCCCTGAGAGATTGTATATTCCAATTAATACCGCTGCGCCAAAAGTTACCCATAAAATGATACCGCATGACAGGAGCGTCCTTTTAAGCGCTTGCCACACTAACTCTTTGCAAAGCTCTTTGCGTGCATATATCACCATAAGGGTGGCGCCCACAGCTACCCCAGCTGCTTCTGTAATTGATGTTACTCCTCCATAGATGCACCCAAACACGATAAAAATTAGCAACAGAAACGGAAGGAAACCATGAATGATGTCCTTCCAACCAATGGCTTCGACTTCTACTTTATTGGGCATTGGGGCTAGGTTTGGATTTAACGTACAACGAATATAGATATAAGCATAATAGGCAAGCGCTAATACAAAGCCTGGAAAAAATGAAGCGAGAAACAATTTATGCACTGAGACTTCGGCGGTGAGCCCATAAACAATTAGCACAATTGACGGAGGGATCATTGTCCCCAAGGAACCGCCAGCACAGATCACTCCAATTGCCAGTTTTTTATCATAGTTAAGCCTCAACATTTGAGGTAGTGCCACTAGACCGAGCAGAACAATCTCACCACCTATGATACCGCTTATGGCAGCCATAAAGATGGATATAACAAGCGTAACGGTCATTACGCCACCTTTTCGGTGCCCAAATAGTTTATTGAGACTATTGTAAAGGTCGTGGGCTATTCTCGATCTTTCTAACAGCGTTGCCATAAATATAAACAACGGAATAGAGAGTAACGCATACTCAGTAGCCAGCCCATATATCGTTTTGTGGGCAATGGCGATGACGGGAGTACCATAATTAAAGTAAGCGATTGTGATCGCAAGAGAGCCCGCAGCAAAGGCCAGCGGCACACCTATAGCCATCAGAAATAGAACGCCAAGAACAAGTACTAGGGTAATTAACTCAATCGACACGTCCCTTCTCCTCAGCCAGTGAGCGAGTGTCGATCCCCCGCATATTGTTGACGAAATTGATAATCGCGTAGATCGCTATTATCAGTGCTGCGAACACTATGGCAGGCTTGACTGTCGCAGGTATGGGAGGGTTCCAAGCGGTACCAAAGCGCTCCCACGTTGACAATGCTTTCCATGAACTGGGCCAACCGAACCAGGATACCGCCAAGCAGTAAGTAAGCACGCAAATAAGCTGGATACAGTCGAATACTCGCTTTAGCCAAGATGGCGAAGCGTCATATAAGACGGTAATACGGAGGTGTTGGTCGAGCTGCATTGCATAGACACCTGCCGCCGCATAAAGAATCGCAGATAACCAAAGTGCCAGCTCATTGGCCCAAAGGGTGGGAGCTTTAAATATATACCTGGCTAACACTTCGTAAAAAGTGACGGCCACAATCACGAGTAGCAGCAAAGAAAAAAGTGCCGTTATTGTTTTTGCAATCGATGACTTATGCTTAGCAGGTGGCATAGAGTCTCTCCTTGAGTAAGCCGAGGCCTAATGGCCTCGGTTTATTGGCATTTTCATCTATTCAAGGATGCCTATTTTCGTCATATAGGCGATATGTGAATCGTACGCGGCTTTCGCTTCAGGACTACGTGTCGACCAATCTTCCCACACTGCTTGAGCTGCCTCCCTGAATGCCTGACGGTCTTCCTCGCTCCAATCGTGTAGAGTTACGCCTTCTTGTCTAAGTTCTACTGCTGCTTGACGATCGAGCATTGTGGAGTCTTGAACTATCTCCAATGCAATGGTATCCAGAGCAGAACGAAGTATTTGTTGCTCTGCTTCACTAAGGCTATTCCACTTTTCAAGATTCATCGCCACGTGCTCAATGGGCATTGAATGAAAACCCGGATAAGTAGCATGCTCTGCTATATCGTAGAGACCTAAACCTTTATTCACTGCCAAGGTGGATGCATCCGCGCCGGAAACGGTTCCTGTGGACATCGCCGTAAACACTTCACCAAAAGGCATTACAACTGGGCCAGCTCCCAAACTTGCAAATATTTCAGACTCCATACCAGGAGGAGAGCGGAACTTCCAACCATCTATATCTTCTATCCCCGCTAACTCAGTAGTCGAGCTGAGCGCTTCAGGAGTCGCGATAAACACTCCAACCAAGTGCATATCAAACTTGTGGTATAGTTCGTTAGCTAGCTCTAATCCGCCTCCATCTTTATACCAACCGATTAACTCGAGAGGTGTGTTGTACCCTCCCATGATATCGCCATAAAATTGAAAGGCTGGATTTTTACCCGTTATATATCCTGCCCCTGTTGCATCACCATCAATAATTCCCATGCTGGCTGACTCAAATGCCTCAGACGCTTTCACTACTGCTGAGTCAGTATGCATTTTTATATCTAAACTACCGCCTGACATTTCGTTTGCCAAATCGGCAAATCTAATAAGAGCCTCCCCTTGTAGCGATGAGGAACTATGATGCGTTTGAAAGTTAAGCGTTGTTACATCTTGCGCGTAACTGTTGGTTAAAGGCGTGAGTAAAGCAATGCCAAGCGCTGCTACGATAGATCTTTTTATAGTTTTCATAAGCTGCTCCATGTTTGCGATGCATGCTGTGATATATCACAAAATATTAATAGCAGTCCTCAGATTGCTGTGTCAAATAGCCCTTGGTGAAGATTTTTTAAAGACCCATAAAAAGACTAGTGAGACCTATGCTTATACAACCCTATAATTCAGCCTGGCTCAGAACATAAAATGTATTCTTATACATTTTATGTTATATAAAACAATTCCTTACGAGAGCCACTCCGATTTCAGGTGCATACGACATAAGGTCATCTGATTTGACGCCCACAGTAAATGCGTAGTGAGCAGCTACAATGCCTTATACTAATTGATGAGTGCTCTTGAGACATTTCACCAGACAGAGCGAGCGCACAACCTCCGCGAATCTCACCTTGAGCACGGTTACGATACCTTGTAATGCTTAGACTTTTTAGGTGTTGATGAGAGCACTGCAATGAGTAGCAGACGTGAATGCAACCTGAATAGTGAAAAACAAAATAATACTTAAAGAGCCTCTGATTAACGTAATGAGTGAAGGCCAGACAAGGCAAAAATCAACGAAAAATCGGAGTTTACGGGTTGTAAATGAGCATTTTGATCGGACTCGCGCACGAGGCGATTTTTAACGCCGTATGGTCGAGCGCAATAGTTAATCAGAGGTTTCTTAAATAACACTGAAAATAGACCCTTCAAGCAGCTACAAAGGAGAGCTTGGCTACTTGATGGCATCTTTGATAAGTACAATCACACCTTTGATAGGTACAATGACATCTATTGTAGCGATCATCAGGTGGTCATGAGCAAACGTAAATTAAGTCGCCAGCAACAGTGGCGCGTCGAGAAAGTCCAGGCGGAACGTGCCCAGCGTGCAGAAAAGCGCGATGTTCAAGACGCTGAAAAGCTCGCCGCCGGTGAATACGGTGCCGAACAGCCAGGCCGTGTCGTTGCTCACTTTGGACGCACCTTGGAGGTGCGCAATAGCGATAATGAACCGGTGCGCTGTCACTTACGCGCCAACTTGGACGGCCTAGTCACCGGCGACAGAGTGATATGGCGCGCAGGGCAAGAAGGCTCCGGCGTGGTGGTGGCCCGTGAAGAGCGCGATAGCGTGCTTAAGCGCCCAGATGCTCGCGGCCTGCTCAAGCCAGTGGCCGCCAATATTGACCAGCTGTTGATCGTGTTTGCGGTGGAACCCGCACCTCACGCCAACCTTATCGATCGCTATCTGGTCGCCGCCGAGGCCACCGGTATAGCGCCAGTGCTGGTGCTCAACAAAACCGATCTGCTGCCAGAAGATGGCGGCGAGTTAGGCAAATTATTAGAACGCTATCGCGATTTAGGCTATCCCGTCGTGCGCACCACCACAGCTACCGAAACCGGGCTGGATGATCTGCGCAGCCAGCTTGAAGGCCGTACCTCGGTATTCGTCGGTCAAAGCGGCGTGGGCAAGTCTTCGCTAATCGACCTGCTGCTACCCGATGAAACCCTGCGCATTGGCGCGCTCTCGGAAGACTCGCGTAAAGGTACTCACACCACCACCACGGCACGCCTCTACACCATGAGTCGTGCTGAAGTGGCCGATGGCGATCTCATCGACTCACCGGGTATTCGCGAGTTTGGCCTGGTGCACCTCAACGAGCAGGAAGTCACCGACGGCTTTATCGAGTTTCACGACTATATTGGTCACTGCCGCTTCCGCGACTGCCGCCACCGCAATGAGCCAGGCTGTGCTTTACTCGCAGCGGTCGAGGCAGGCAAGATTCATCCAGCACGCTTTACCAGCTACCGGCGCATACTTGATAGCTTGGATAGCTAGGATTTAGAGGAGTTACTCATGAGCACCGAAAGCCAATCGTCGGAATCCAACCTGCTGCCGCTAATCGTTGAGCCCGAACAACTGCAGGAACATTTGGATGACCCACAGCTGCTGATTATCGATGTACCGGTCAACGGCGATAGCTATCGCCAGGGCCATGTGCCTGGGGCTATCTTCCTCGATTTTCGCTACTTGATGCGCGGTGAAGGGCCTGTGCCCAGCGACGTTCCCAGCGTCGAGGCGCTATCAAGGCTGTTCAGTGCCCTGGGCTTAACCCGCGATACTCACGTGGTCGCTTACGACGACGAAGGCGGCGGCTGGGCGGCACGGTTACTGTGGACGCTAGACCTGATCGGCCACACTCGCTACTCCTATTTGAACGGCGGCATTCACGCCTGGCGCGATGCGGGCCTGGAAGAGAGTACAGAACCGACCGCCCCAACCCCCAGCGAATACCACGCTGAGTTTCTCAACCCCCAAGCCCTGATTACCTGCGACGAAATCAAAGAAAAGCTCGATGATAGGCAGTTTGCGGTATGGGATGCGCGCTCCAAAGATGAGTACGATGGCTTACGCGGTAACAACAAGCACCTGGGCCATATTCCGGGGGCGGTCAATATGGATTGGCTCCATGCCATGGATCGCAACCGCGCGCTACGTATACGCGATTACGCCGAGCTGATCACCGAGCTAGGCGCCCTGGGCCTCACGCCCGACATGGAAATTGCCACCCATTGCCAAAGCCACCACCGCAGCAGCTTCACCTGGCTGGTGGGCAAGGCGCTAGGCTTTAATATGCGCGGCTATGCGGGTTCCTGGGGTGAATGGGGCAACCGCGACGACACACCGATTGAGAAGTAATAACACACTCTTCCCCAATGTTTAAAACAAATATGTGCTCGATCAAGAGCGCCGGGGACAGGTTGTAGAGGGGGTCATTTGCCATGGCCGGAAAATGTTCCATACCATTCCGGCATTTCCGCCATCCATGGCGGTCAGATGGCAAATGTAGCGCCCAAGGAAGGGTTCACAGCGCCCCCTCGTAGACCTGTCACCGGGGTAGCTCTTAATGACAATATCCCACTACAAGCCACTGCCAAAAAGTAACCACTGTGACTCTTTCCCAAAAAACCTTTTCGCTACTCCAATATCCGCTGCCTCACCACGCGATCTCGCGCCTAACCGGCCAGTTCGCCCAGTGTGACAATCCCTGGGTGAAAAACACCTTGATTAAAGCGTTTATCAAACGCTTCAACGTTGATATGAGCCAGGCGCTAGAGCCAGACCCTACCGCCTACGCTACGTTCAACGACTTCTTCACCCGTGCGCTCAAAGCGGATGCCCGCCCGCTAGGCGACGGTATTCTCAGCCCCGCCGATGGTACGCTCTCCCAATACGGACGCCTACAGGCCGGACAACTGGTGCAGGCCAAAGGCCACACCTACCCCGCGCAAACCCTGCTCGGCGGCGATACGGCACTGGCAGAAGAGTTCTTAGGCGGCAGCTTTGCCACCGTTTACCTCTCCCCTCGGGACTACCACCGGGTGCACATGCCGGTGACGGGTACGCTTAGGGAAATGATCTACGTGCCGGGGCGACTATTCTCGGTCAACCAAGCCACTGCCAACTGCGTGCCAGGCCTCTTCGCCCGCAACGAGCGCTTAGTATGTATCTTTGATACCGAGCACGGCCCCATGGCGATGGTACTGGTTGGTGCGATGATCGTCGCTGCCATCGAAACCGTCTGGTCAGGGCAGGTGACGCCGCTTGCGGGCTGCCCTCAGCGCACACAATTTAGCCAACCTATCACACTTGAAAAAGGCGCTGAGATGGGCCGCTTCAAGCTCGGCTCAACGGTGGTGATGTGTTTCGCCAAGCCGCCCAATTTCGCAAACAATCCGCTGGGCAGCATGGTGCAGATGGGGCAAACGCTGGGAGCTTATTGATGACCTTTCCCCCTGAACGACCTAGGTCGAAGCACTAGCCGCACCTGAGAGGAAGAGCTCGACACAGCGTCGAGCTCGAGCGTTGCACCGCGTCTCGTCAAGACGCACATGGCGACCAAGCAGAGCGTCAATGTGCCATTCACCAAGCAACATTCCCATAAACATACCGGCCGCTTCACGCGGATCGTCGAGGTCAAGACGGCCGCTATCCACCTGCTCGCTTAAGTAAGCAGCTAGCGCCTGACGGGTCTGGTCGGGGCCGCGAGTGAGAAACAGCTCACCAAGCTCCGGAGCCCGTTCGGCCTCAAAGGCTAAGCCGCGAACTAAACGGATCACGCCCGGCTCGAACACCAACGTCAGCATTCGGCGGCCTAGCTCGTACAGCACCTGCTCTAGGGCTTGGTGATCCCGTCGCCCCTCCTCCAGCACTGCCCAAGCGGTGGAGATATGACGCTCCATCGCCGCTGTGAATAATCCCTCCTTGTTACCGAACTGCTTATACAGCGTCGCCAAAGATCCGCCGGCGCGGGCAACCACTTCGTTAACGCTGGCACCGGCATAGCCCTGTTCAAGAAAAACATCCCGGGCAGCGTCCAGCAGACGTTCACGGCGCGCCACGCCGCGCGACGTTACGCCATCAGTTATGTTGGGATCTGGCGTGGTTGAGCGTGGCATTGACACTCCTATAGAGGTATATAAAGAAGGATTAATTATAAAGACGCGGCGCACAGAAGTAATATTTTTTGCCCTGGAAATGTAATGTAGCATTCATTACACTATTTGTCTTTTTCCCAAGGGAGGTGTCTTTGCCTCACAGGGAGCCCCTAGCAGGAGCGCTATTGCCTTAAGGAGTGGTCATGACATCGAATACTAAGCCGGGCGAGCCCCCGGATGAGCGCCAAAGCAGCCATACCGTCGCGGGTCAAGATGCCCACTCCAGCGGCAAAACTAGCCGCAAGTTACTCGCTATGGTGGCGGGGATTATCGTCCTGGCGGCGCTAATTTGGTGGGGCATGGGCTGGTGGCAAACCGGGCGCTTCATGGAAGAGACCGACAATGCCTATGTGCGCACCGACAGCGTCGCGGTACGCGCCGAGCTATCAGCGCGGGTCGTCGAGGTGGCGGTAGATGATAACCAAACGGTCAAGCAAGGCGATCTGCTGATACGTCTAGACGCCGAGAGCTACCGCGACCAGGTGACCCAGGCCGAGGCCCAGCAGGCAGTGGCCGCAGCCTCAATCGCCCAATCACACCGCCAGGTAGATTTGCAGCAGGCGGCTATCGATCAGGCCACGGCTCAGCAGCAGGCGGCCCAGGCTAATCTTGACCAGGCGCGCCAGCATCTGGAGCGCTCCTCATCGCTTGCCGCCAACAACTATGGCTCCCGTCAGCAGCGCGAAGATGACCAGGCCGCACTGAGTGTCGCCCAGGCAAAGCTTGCCGAAAGCCAAGCCGCGGTTGTCTCGGCCAGGCGGCAGCTAGCCGTGGCCGAGAGCGACGTGACCCGTGCTGAAGCCAATCTGGACGCCGCTAGCGCCGATCTTGACTATGCTCGCCACCAGTTGGATAAGACCCGCATCGTCGCCCCCCGGGACGGCGTGATTGGCAATCTACGCGTTGAGGTCGGCACCTTAGCGCAGCCGTCGCTGACGCTTTTGCAGCTGGTACCCATCGAGTCGGCCTACGTGGCAGCCAACTTTAAGGAGACCCAGCTCGAACGGATTCGCGTCGGCCAGCCAGTCGCGGTGCATTTGGATGCCTACCCGGATATTACCTACGAAGGCATCGTCGACAGCCTGTCGCCAGCCACCGGCACCGAGTTCAGCCTGCTGCCCCAGGACAATGCCACCGGCAATTTCAACAAAATCGTCCAGCGGGTGCCGGTCAAGATCCGCGTCACCGGCCCCACCGAGGCGCTGAGCCAACTGCGCGCCGGGCTATCGGCCGTGCCCGAGATCGATACTCGTCATCTTGAACCACAAAATGACTCCCGCCCTGCCCAGCAGTTGGCAGCGGAGCGGCCCAAGTCATGAGCGAGACGGTCGCCGGCTCGGTGACGGGCGTTAACGACATGCCACCCTGGCCACAGCGCATTGGCTTCATTGCTGCGGTGTTTGGCATGTTCATGGCAATTCTGGATATTCAGATCGTCGCCAGCTCGCTCAACGAAATCCAGGCGGGGCTCTCAGCCAGCGAGGATCAAATCTCCTGGGTGCAGACCGCTTACCTGATCGCCGAGATTGTGATGATCCCGCTGTCGGGCATGCTGATGCGCATTCTCTCCACTCGAGTAGCCTTCACCCTGTCGTGCGTCGGCTTCACCCTGGCGAGCCTGGGCTGCGCGCTGGCCACCTCGATCGAGCAACTGATCGTGCTGCGCGCTATTCAGGGCTTTATGGGCGGAGCGATGATACCCATTACCCAGGCAGTTAGCTTTTCGATCTTTCCCCGCCGGGTGATGGGCAGCGTGCAGGCGGTGATCGGCATGGTTGTCACCATGGCACCCTCTGTGGGTCCCACCGTGGGCGGCTACATCACCGAGACGCTCAGCTGGCACTGGCTGTTCCTGGCCAACGTGATCCCCGGCGTTCTGGTCTGCTGGGCCGCCTGGACATTTCTCGATATCGATAAGCCCAACCACGCGGTCGCGCGCCACCTGGACTTGATCGGCCTGGTATTGATCGCGGTATTTTTGGGCTCGCTAGAGTTTGTGCTTGAAGAAGGGCCCGGCGATGACTGGTTTGCCAGCCAGCGGATCTTGCTGTTCAGCCTGACCTGTCTGGTGGCGGGAGCCTGGTTCTTCATCCGCACCCTGCGCAGCGACCACCCAATCGTCGATCTGCGCGCCTTTACCAACCGCAACTTTGCCATCGGCGCCGTAATGGGCTTTATCATCGGCATCGCGCTCTACGGGCTGGTCTACATCATGCCGCTGTTTTTTGGCTATGTGCGCGGCTATTCGAGCCTGCAAATTGGCCAGGTGATGTTCGTCACCGGGCTGACGATGTTTCTTTGCGCGCCTATTGTCGGTCAGCTGTCCAACCGCCTCGATCTGCGCATTATGCTGTTTATGGGCCTACTGCTGGTCGGCGTGGGCACCATAATGAACGCCAATCTTACCGTGGAGTCGGGCTTTTGGCAGTTCTGCGTGCCGCAGATCGTGCGCGGCATGGGGCTGATCTTGTGTATCATTCCAGCCTCGCGTATTGCCCTGGGCACCCTGCCGCCGAGCGAGGTAGGCAACGCCAGCGGGCTTTTTAACGTGATGCGCAACCTGGGGGGTGCCATGGGACTGGCGCTGATCGATACGGTGCGCGACATCCGCGAGGACTTTCACTGGAATCAGCTCATTCCTGCTATCGATACTAGCCGCGAGGTCGTGGTAGCGGAGATCGCCAAATACCAAGCGATGCTCGCCGGCTCGGTGCCCGATACCTATCACACCGCCGTCGCCATGCTGGCGCAACGAGTCTCTCAGCAGGCACAAGTGCTGGCCTTTAACGACATCTTTACTTGGATGGGACTGATCTACATTGCCAGCGTACCGCTGGTATTCCTACTGCGGAGGATTTCGGCTTGACGGCTTGCAGCCTGTTAGCAACTAGCCGCTAACAGCTGGGCGTTGAGAATGTAAGCACGTCTTCCAGGCGTGCTTTGCCGAGTGCCAACTGAATCAAGCGATCTATCCCCAGCGCCACACCGGCGCCTTCGGGCATTCCGTGCTCAAGTGCGGCCAGCAGCCGCTCATCCACATCCACTTCCGGTAAGCCCAAACGGCGGCGCTCAGCGTTATCTTCAGCAAAGCGCGTGCGCTGCTCAGCCGCATCGGTCAGCTCATCGTAGCCGTTAGCCAACTCAATACCGTTAAGATAGACCTCAAAGCGGGAAGCCACCCACTCACCATCTGCATCTTGATGGCGTCGCGCCAAGGCTGCTTGGCTAGCCGGATAATCAACTACCACGCTTAGCTCCTGCTGGCCTAACTGCGGCTCGATCACCACGCTCATTAACAGGTCAAGACAGGTCTCGCGGCCTTCATCAGCTAAGGATTGGGCAGACATTTGTGCCCGCTCGGCAGCTATCGCCCTCAGCCTATCCAGAGACGTCGTGAACGGATCAACCTCTACGTAAGTATGAAACAACTCCCGGTAGCGGTAATGCACAGGTGGGCCGGGGAAACTGGGCAACAGTGACATAATGAGCGTCGCAGTCTCATCAATCAGTTGATCCAGCGTAAATTGGGGCCGATACCACTCCAGCATAGTGAACTCAATATTATGGCGGGCGCCGATTTCGCCATCGCGAAAACTTCGCGCAAGCTGAAAGATCGGCCCACTGCCCGCTGCGAGCAAGCGCTTCATATGGAATTCAGGGGAGGTTTGTAGCCATAGACGGCGCTGCCCTTTGTCCGTGCGCGCCAGAGTGTGCAGCGACACCAAATGGATATCCGTGCTTCCCCCCTGCCCCAGCACGGGCGTTTCCACTTCCAGCACGTCACGCTGGGCAAAAAAAGCGCGCACTTTGACCATTAACCGCGCCCGTTCGCGCAGCGTTTCAAAGGACGCTGAGGGTTGCCAATCAATGGCCATAACGACTCCTTGAAAAAATCACCTTAAATAATAATGGCCACGCACAAAGCGTGGCCATTAAGACATACAAGCGCCCTGGAAAGCGATCAAGCGCGTGAGACGTAGTCCCCACTGCGCGTATCGATTTTCAACACTTCGCCCTGGTTAATGAAGAGCGGCACACGCACCACAGCGCCAGAAGACAACGTCGCAGGCTTAGAACCACCCTGTGCCGTATCGCCTTTCAAACCGGGATCTGTTTCCACGACTTCCAACTCGATAAAGTTAGGCGGCGTCACGGAAATGGCCTTATCATCCCAAAGCGTAATGATATAGGGCACCTGCTCTTTCAGCCACTTGACGGTATCGCCTAGCGCTTTTTTCTCTACCGCATACTGCTCAAACGAGCCATCGGTCTTCATGAAGTGCCACATATCACCATCGGTGTAGAGATACTCCATTTCTAAATCCATGACATCGGCACCTTCCAGCGAGTCACCGGATTTGAAAGTCTTCTCACCTACGCGGCCAGTCATCAAATTCCGCAGTTTAACGCGGTTAAACGCCTGCCCCTTACCGGGCTTGACCAGCTCGTTCTCAACGATTGCACAAGGATCGCCGTCGAGCATTACTTTCAGACCGGCCTTGAATTCGTTGGTAGAATAGTTCGCCATAATGTCTCTCAATCATCCATTTCAGTTATTTGTATCAACAGGTGGTGCGCGAAGCCATACTTTGCCGCTGTCAGCAGGTTTATATACCAGTAGCTATATGCCAGCAGCGTTGCAAATGGCGTCGTTAAATAAGTGCGCGCATGATAACCCGAAGGAGGGCTTTTTTGCAGGAGAACATCATTATTGCCGCGTCTGAAACGCAAAGCCAGCGCGACTCACTGGCGCATTCCACTTGGCAGCAGCAGCTTTCTCATGCCATTCGTGATCCGCAAACACTTTGCGAACGGCTGGGCCTAAGCCACGACTGGTTGGCGGGCGCCAAGGCTGGACATGCACTGTTTGACGTATGTGTGCCTGAAGCGTACCTCAACAGAATAGCCTATGCCGACATAAACGACCCGCTGCTGCGTCAGGTACTGCCGCTTGGCGAGGAAGCACTAACGCCACATGGCTACGTCGTCGATCCGCTTGAAGAAGCCGAACATCGGCCCGCCAAAGGGCTGATCCATAAGTATGCTGGCCGAGTGCTGCTTATCGCCAGCCCCAACTGTGCCATCAACTGCCGCTACTGCTTTCGCCGCCATTTCCCCTACAGCGATAACTCACCCTCCAGAGCGCAGTGGCAGGAAGCGCTGGATTACCTGCGCGCTGACACCACTATTCACGAGGCGATTCTGTCTGGCGGCGATCCGTTGGCCGCCAGCGATCGCCAGTTGGCATGGCTGGTGGAGCAGCTAGAAAGCATCCTGCACCTAAAACGGCTACGCATTCATACCCGCCTGCCGGTGGTGATTCCCGATCGGGTCGATGACGCTCTGCTTGGCTGGCTTTCCTCTACACGCCTGCAAAAGGTGGTGGTGTTGCATATTAACCACGCCAATGAAATCGACCAGGCGGTGGTAGACGCCTGCGCGCGCCTTAAGCAGACGGGTGCAACACTACTCAACCAGAGTGTACTGCTGCGCAATGTGAACGATAGTGTCACGGCCCTTACCGCACTTTCTGAACGGCTATTCGAAGCAGGTATTCTGCCCTATTACCTGCATGTACTGGATCCTGTGCAAGGCGCTGCGCATTTTGATGTGCCGGACAGCGAAGCACGCGAGCTGGTTGCTCATCTTCGCGATCATTTACCCGGCTTCTTAATGCCACGCCTAGTGCGAGAAATTCCTGGAAGGGGAAGTAAAACGCCGTTGTGACGCATGTTGAAGAAACAGCCGGCACTGAGACGCTTGAATGGCTCAGTGCTGAAGCCTTAAGCCACAAGTTAGTTATACCCTCCGGATAGGCCCAGCATACTGAGCCACCAGCTCATCCGCAGTAAGCAGCAAAAATCCCTCAGCTTCTGCCTGGGCCACCAAAATTCGATCAAAAGGGTCTTTGTGGATGACTGGTAAATGAGCAACGTTAAGTGTATGCAATGAATTGATAGAAAGTTCTAAATAACCGTTATCCAGCAGCCCACGACGCAGCAAGTGCGGGTCAACGTGAAAATCAGGGCGTTGCAGACTGTTCTTAATGACCACTTCCCATATGCTGGCAGCGCTAAAATAGAGCCTGTTATCTTCGTCATTAATCATAGCTCGCGCATCAACAGAAAGCCTCTCCGGCGCTGCCGCCGCCCAGAGCAAAACATGCGTGTCCAGAAGTAGATTCACATCAACCTCCAAACATCTCGGCTATTTCCTCCTGTCCCATACGATCAAAATCATTAGGTATCTTAAACTGGCCTGCCAGAAATCCCAGACGCTTTTGCTGTCCAGAAGTAGGGCTATCAATGGCCGTCACGCGTGCCATCGGTTTGCCTGCTTTGGCAATAATAAACCCCTCCCCCTCGGCAGCCCTCGCCACTAGCTGAGACAACCGTGTTTTAGCTTCGTGAATATTGATAGCCTCCATATAAAATCTCCTAAAAATGCGACTTGGTTAGTAAGCTTAGTTTAATAGGTCTAGTTTAGCTGAGACGAACGCTTTTACAATGCCTCCCCTTCATTGAAAAAACAGCGCTGGGTGTTGCTACAGTTAATCAAGACATGTCACCCAGATCGTAAAAATATCGTTTTCTGCTAAAGTTATAGTGCTAACGATTTCTGACGTTGAATTAGCCTCAACGTTGGGCATCTCACTCAGCAGGAGGCCATAGCGTTATGTCACCATCCCTCTCGTCCAGACCGGGCGCTTTCGTCCTCTTAATAGCCTCGCTTGCCGGGCTGGCCATCGCTTTATATGCCTATTTCACACCACTAACCGGCGTCACTGGAACGCTCGGGGCACTGGTCGCCATTGTGGCCTGTCTCGCCCTTGCGGTGATGGCGTTACTTCTCTTTAAAGTCAAAAGGCGTGGTGCTTCCATCGTACTGCGGATACTCATCCTGATCGGGCTTGCCGGTACATTTTTCGCCGGAATGCTGCTGCATCAGTGGTGGATCAGCGCAGCCATGGTAGTCGGTCTGATCGGCTTGATTGTTGATATGGTTCGCGCAACCCATCACGCCCGTCTCACCCACACCTGAGGAGCCGCCCATGCCGACATTATTACCCACCCCGTTTAAATCGATAACCCCAGGCTTAGGCGCAGTCACCGCCCTGGCGATCTGTTTTACGCCCTTGCCGTTACTGGCTCAGGGTCAACCCAGTGAGCAGGAGAATCCCGAGCAGGAAGAAGCGCCCAGTCGCGCTCCCATCCCGCTGGTGCCTGGCGAGCCGACCTGGAACAGCTTCCATGGCCAGCTTAATGCCCAAAAATATAGCCCACTTGATCAAATCAATACTGATAACGTCGGCGAGCTGGAGAAGGTATGGGAAGTGCATACCGGCGATGTCGCGGATGGCTCGGGGGAATTGCCAGCCACCGTTTGGTCAGCGACCCCGGTGTTTGCTAACGATACCCTTTATATTGGTACCCCCTTCTATCGCATACTCGCGTTAGACCCCGGTAGTGGCGAAGAGAAATGGAGTTTCGATACTCAATCCTCTCTGGAAGCGCTAACTCAACCCGCCTTGAAAAACCGTGGTGTGGCCTATTGGGAAGCCGACGATCCGGTAGCAGGCGAGCCCTGTCAGAAAATTATCTATATGGGCACCATGGATGCACAGCTTTTCGCGGTTGATGCCGATAGTGGCGAACAGTGCGCCGACTTTGCCGATAACGGTGTGCTCGACGTCAACCAGTGGAACGACACCAACGACCGCTGGCCGCTTTCGCTACTACAACCCCCTACCGTGGTGGGAGACCACTTAGTGCTCGGCTGGGCGGGGATGGACTGGGCCTACGAACAGGCGCCACCCGGCACTGTTTACTCAATTAATGCCCGCACTGGAGAACGTGAATGGACGTTCCAGGCACTTTCAGATGAGATGCGCGATCAAAGCGGCACCGCCAATGTCTGGACACATATGTCCGCCGACGAGGAGCGTGGTTTAGTCTATCTGCCGGTTTCCTCACCCTCGCCGAACTACTGGGGCGGCAATCGCACCGAAGAAGTGCCTCTGGGCACATCCACCACTGCCCTGGATATCGAGACCGGCGAAGTGGTTTGGTCGCGGCAGTGGGTACATCACGATATCTGGGATTACGATATCAATGCCGCACCAACGCTGATGGACATCACAGTAGATGGTGAAGAAATACCGGCACTCATCCAAGCAACCAAAATGGGCTTTCTGTTCGTGGTTAATCGCGAAACAGGCGAAGACGTTTGGCCGATTGAGGAGCGCCCGGTACCCAGCGGCGACGGCAGCGTTGAGGGCGAAGTTTACGCGCCAACCCAGCCTTTCCCGACTAAACCGGAACCGCTGTTAGATCAGTCTGAAAAGCCCAACGTCTGGGCGCTGGCCGACGCGGTTAGCTTCGGAGAGTGTTCCGCATTGTGGGACGATCTTCACTATGAAGGCATGTACACCCCGCCCACTACCCAAGGCGAAGGCACGCTCGGCTATCCGATCAGCGCAGGCGGCGTACAGTGGGGTGGTGTGGCCTTTGATCCGAAGAGCCAAACAGCAATCGTCAATACCTCGCACATTGTGCAGTACATAAAACTCTATAATCGCGAAGATTATGACAAAGCGGATAGCGGATCCGGCAATGAAAGCGGTTTTGCCCCACAGGAAGGCGCGCCCTATGGGATGCGTCTTGAGGTAGCGCTTAACCGGCTAGGCATGCCCTGCTGGGAGCCCCCCTTTGGCGAGCTTGTCGCCCTGGATATGACCAGCGGTGATATCAAATGGCGTCGTCCGGTGGGTGCATCGCAACAGTATGGCTTTTTTATGCCTGAGAGCTGGGGCTCGCCCACCATCGGTGGCCCGGCCGTAACCGCAGGCAATATTATCTTTATTGGCGCTTCCATGGATGCCAAGGTGCGTGCCTACTCCCTTGAGACCGGCGAGGAGCTCTGGTCAGACCAGACCGAAGCCCCCTCCGTCTCGAACCCCGCGGTCTACGAGTACAATGGCCGCCAATATGTCGCCTTTGTTTCCGGTGGCAATACCATTCTGAAAGACCAGGTGGGTGATCAGATCGCGGTCTACGCGCTGCCAGAGTAACCCTTAGCGTAAAACGGGGCGGCCTCAGAGGCTGCCCCGTTTACGTTAACAACTACTTTCTCTCACTGCTTCAGCCAAGATCACGGGTCTGAGGCTTGGTACGCCTGGCTAACTGATTGTTTGCCGCCCTAAAGCATACCCGCATCAGCGGCACCAGCAGCCACAGTATCGGCGTAAGTAGCCAGCGGTAAATAAAGCGCGCAATGAAGAGTACTGGCAGTAGCACGATGAGCCAGATAAGAAACTGACCGAGCCAAACCGGCCAGCCTAGCCAGGAAGAGAGGTTGGCGCCAAGTGCGCTCACAAGGCTTGGATGGCGAACCACTACATAGGCAGTGCCCGCCACAGCGGCTACTTTGGCCATACGTGGCAACGCCGCAAAACGCCCGCCACCACTCATTAACGCGCCTTGGCGCAAACCAGCACGAGTCCCCTGGGCTTCCACACTGCCCACCCGGGCAGCACGAGCGGCCTTGCCTGCCCGCAGCACCTTCACGGTGCTGGCCATCACGAGTAGATCGACACCGGCCCAGCCTAGATCGGCGGCGCCAATGTCGTCACCCCGCCGCCACTGGCTTTCCAAATCGCGTAGCCCGCTGGTGAAGAAATCGCCTAGGCCCGCAACCAGACGCTCACCCTGTAGCCACTCCACGTCGCCTTGTTCACTGACCACAAACTGGTTGAGCAGCGCGTGACCATTGGCATCCAGCAGCACAATGCCCATCTGCCCACGTCGATAAGGAGTAAACGCTGAATCCGCATCTCCCTCCTCATCGCTCCACCAGCGGCTGAATTGCTGATAACGCTCACCGACCCAGTACTGCGCCTTTAGCGTGGCCACATCGTGGTTGCGAAAGTAGCTAATGGGAAGTACAGCGTCAGCCCCATAGCGCACCAGTACTCGCTGAAAATTGGGCAGTAAGCCGTACTCCACTAATACATCGCGGGCCATATCACCGTGGCGCAAAATCGCCAAAGAGGCGCTCATCCACAGCGCCTGATCGTCAGCATAACTGAGAAACAGCGCATTGAGCTCCGCTGTTTCCTGCTGAAGCGCCGCCTCTAGCGAGGGCAATGCCCGCTGAGCTTCCAATCTTACCAGTTTGGACTCAAACGGCTCATGAGAGGCCAATGTTGATGCTAGCCCGGCGATCACTATCGCGGTTACTACCATTATCTGCCAGGGCCGCATTGCAATTCACCTCGCTCAACTGGTAACTGCAGTATTACCCCAACGTCTCTGCCGTTACGTTGGCCGCCGCAGGCTGGGTCGAATAGTGGCGATTGATCGCACTCAATACCCCCTTCATCGACGCGCTGGTAATGCTTTCATCGTTACCTACACCGAATACCGCTTTGCCGTCGATACGCACTTCCACATAGGCGATCGCTTCAGCGTCGGCGCCCTGGCCACGGGAGTGCTCGTGGTAGTCAATAATCTCTACATCGTGCCCTGCGGCTGCCAGTGCTTTAACAAAGGCCGCTAACGGGCCGTTGCCCTCGCCCTTTAACGTTTGCCGTGTGCCGCTCTCCTCAATCACGGCGTCCAGCGTGACTTTGGGGCTGTCGGGTTCAGACGACAAACGGTGGTTAACTAATGCAAAGGGCACTCGCTGCTCTAAATACTCATCCGAGAACGCCTGATAGATCATCTGCGAGGTGATCTCACGCCCGGTGCGCTCTGCCACTTCCTGAACGACCTGACTAAACTCGATGGAAAGCCGGCGCGGTAGCTCAATACCGTGTTCCTGCTCAAGCAGGTAGGAAACACCGCCTTTACCCGATTGGCTGTTAACCCGAATCACCGCTTCGTAGCTACGGCCCACGTCCAGCGGATCGATAGGCAAATAAGGCACATCCCAAACGGCATCAGGGTTGGCGCGACGATCCGCCATGCCTTTTTTGATCGCATCCTGGTGAGAGCCGGAGAAGGCGGTAAACACCAAATCGCCCACGTAGGGGTGGCGCGGATGCACCGGCAGTTGGTTGCAGTACTCCACTTCGCGCATGATGGGCGTGATATTGGAAAAATCGAGCTGGGGGTTAACGCCCTGGGTATACATATTCATCGCCAGAGTGACGATATCAACGTTGCCGGTGCGCTCGCCGTTCCCAAACAGCGTGCCCTCAACGCGATCAGCCCCGGCCATCAACGTCAGCTCTGCCGCCGCTACGCCGGTACCGCGGTCGTTATGGGGGTGAACGCTGACAATCAAGTGGTCGCGGTTTTTGACGTGGCGACAGAACCACTCGATCTGGTCGGCGTAGTTGTTGGGCGTGGCGACTTCTACCGTGGCAGGCAGGTTCACGATCATGGGCTTATCGGCGCGGGTGCCGTAAGCGTCCATGACCGCTTCGACGATCTCAACGGCAAAGTCCATCTCGGTGGTAGTGAAGAGTTCCGGCGAGTACTGGAACGTCCAGTTGGTTTCTGGTGCGGCGTCCATCTGCGCGCGAATCTGCTGGGTTGCTTCGACGGCGATTTGCACGCATTCAGCTTTATCGACATTGAACACTACCCGGCGAAACATGGGATCGGTAGCGTTATAGACGTGGACGATAGCGTTTTTGGCGCCTTGTAGCGCTTCAAAGGTGCGTTCAATCAAGTGCGGACGTGCCTGGGTTAGCACTTGAATGGTCACATCCTCAGGAATTTTATCCTGCTCAATCAGCGAGCGCACAAAGTCGAAGTCCGTTTGCGATGCTGACGGAAACCCTACTTCTATCTGTTTAAAACCGACACTTAGCAGCATGTCGAATAAGCGCTGTTTGCGCTCCTGATCCATAGGGTCGATCAGCGACTGGTTACCGTCGCGCAGGTCAACGCTACACCAGACAGGCGCCGTCTCGATACGCTTGCTCGGCCACTGGCGGTCGGGCAGATCAACGGCCACAAAGGGGCGATACTTTTTGGCAGGATCAGTCAACATCATGGCGGCTCTCCTAAAATCAGTCAGTTGTGGGCTTATCGCTGTGCTTACCGCCCGCGTCATTCTGGTGTGTTGGGGCTGTCGAGTATGCTTGAGAGAGCGCTGACTCCATACGGTCAAGCTGCGCTTTCAGCCCGCGAACATCATTGCGCAGCGACTGCAGCTCGGCTTCTTCACCTTCGCCGTTGTCCAGCGCCATTTGCGCGCTCTCTTTCTGCATCACGTCCAGCACAATACCAATCATCATATTGAGAAAGATAAAGGCGTTCAAAAAGATAAAGGTGAGAAAATAGATCCAAGCGTAGGGGTAGACCTCCATGGCCGGATACAGCACAGCGGTAGCCCAGCTCTCAAAGGTCGCCACCTGAAATAGAGTTAGCATGGCCAGGGAAATATTGCCCCACAGCCCCTCGTCTACATTGTGAAACAGAAAGCTCCCAATGGCAGCGTATATATAGAAGATGATAAACATCAGCAGTACCACATAGCCCATCCGTGGCACCGACTTCACCAGGGCGCTAAGTAGCATCTGAAGTTCAGGAATCATCGACACCAGGCGCAGTACCCGGAAAATGCGCAGCAGCCTGGCCAGTAGCACCATTTCCGAGTCATCCATGGGGATAAGACTGGCAGTCACAATCAGGAAGTCAAAAACGTTCCAGCCCTTTTTGAAGAAGTCGAGCAGGCTGCGCTCCGCGGCCATTCTGATTAAAATCTCAATCAGGAAAAATATCGTTACCGCGATATCGAGATAAAGCAGCCACTGCTCAACCTGAGTGGTTTCGTCGTAGGTTTTTGCCCCGATCACCAGGGCAGAAATGACGATAATGGCGATCACCATCGCTTCAAAAAGCTTATTAGAGCGTAGCTTTTCAAATCGGGCCTGCCAGGTAGTAAAGGACTCACTCATGTAACAAAAAATCTCTCAACGGTTAATCCGCACACTTTATACTAAAATTACACACCTGCTACACAAGTGATATCCTGTTGTTTCACTTGATGTATCCTACGCCACCAGAACGCCTCTTTAGACGCCCTGTTGGTACTCTTTTGACTTTTTTTACTTTAGCCGCTGGATGATCCCCATGACACTGCTTTGGATAGCCTTATTGCCTCTGCTAGGCGTACTGGTGCCGGCACTCACCGCACGGCGCGGGCGCGGTTTCTGTTCCCTTGCAACGGCGGTGCTGCCCGCTACCGCCCTCGTAATGACGCTACTCAACGTGCCAGCTCTTTTAGATGGCGAGCAGCTACGTTTTTCGGTCACCTGGATGCCGGAACTGGCACTGAACCTGGCGTTCCGCCTGGATGGGCTATCGCTGCTGTTCAACCTATTGATACTCGGCATCGGTCTGCTGATTATTCTTTATGCTCACTACTATTTAGCCAAAGACGAACCCTATGGCCGATTCTACGCCTTCCTGATGCTTTTTATGGCGTCAATGGTGGGTATTTCAATGTCGGACAACCTGATTCTGCTATGGCTCTTCTGGGAGTTAACCAGCCTCTCTTCGTTTTTGCTGATCGGTTACTGGTCGCACCAGTCGGATGCCCGTAAAGGCGCACGCATGGCGCTAACAGTCACCGGCGCGGGCGGCCTTGCGCTATTGGCGGGCTTACTGCTGTTGGGCGATATGGCGGGCAGCTTCAATATGGGCGATGTACTGGCTAGCGGCGAAGTGATTCTGGCGGATTCCCGCTACCCGCTTATGCTGGGTTTGGTACTGCTGGGGGCGTTTACCAAATCAGCACAGTTCCCGTTCCACTTTTGGTTGCCCCACGCCATGGCGGCACCCACGCCAGTATCAGCCTATCTGCACTCGGCCACCATGGTTAAAGCGGGCATTTTTCTGATGGCACGACTGCACCCAGCCATCGCGGGTAGCGAGCTGTGGAGCGTGGTGGTCTCCCTAGTGGGCATCGTGACGATGCTATATGGCGCTTGGTTTGCACTGATGAAGACCGACCTAAAGGGTATTCTGGCGTTCTCCACCGTTAGCCATTTAGGCTTGATTACCGTGCTGTTGGGTATCGGCAGCCCCATGGCGATTTTAGCTGCCCTGTTTCACATTCTGAATCACGCCACCTTTAAAGCCGCACTGTTTATGAGTGCCGGTATTATCGATCACGAGACCGGCACCCGGGAGCTGAAACAGTTGGGCGGGCTGAAAAAAGCTATGCCAGTGACGGCACTCTTGACCACGCTAGCGGCTGCCTCAATGGCGGGCGTACCGCTATTTAATGGTTTCTTATCCAAAGAGATGTTCTTCACCGAAGCGCTAGCGACGCCCGTGTTAGGCGGCCTTAGTTGGCTATTGCCCGCGCTGGCAACACTGGGCGGTATCCTCTCTGTGGCTTACTCGCTGCGTTTGGTGCACGCCGTTTTCTTCAAACCGGCCCGTGAAGCACCACCGAAATCGCCCCACGAGCCGCCGCACCTTATGCGTTTGCCGGTAGAAATATTGGTAGCCCTGTGCGTGGTAGTGGGCCTGTTCCCGGCTTTTATGGCAACGGGATTATTAGAGCTCGCCAGCCAAGCGGTGATTGGTAGCCCACTGGATTTCCACCTGGCTATTTGGCACGGCGTGAATCTACCGCTCATCATGAGTTTGCTCGCCTTTGTGGTGGGTATTGCACTCTATTGGCGCTATGGCGAGGTGCGTCGATTTACCCAGCAGTTTGCCGGGGTCGATGCTCGGCGGGTGTTTGAGCGCATGCTTGTCTCCATGGGCTATCGCGCCGAGCAGCTTATTGCCAAGCTTGAAGGCAATTCGCTACAGCGTTATGTGGGCTGGCTCTGGCTAGGCGCATTAGTCATGGGTGGGATCGGCCTGGTTCAGATCACTGACTTAACGGGTGCTGCTGGCAATCAAGAGCTGGATGGTATCCTCATACTCGGGGCGGGGATGCTGATGTTTGGCGGCGTGGCCACCGCTGCCACTCACCGCTACCGGCTGATCTCTCTGCTGATGCTATCGGTCGTCGGGCTCTTTGTGGCGCTCACCTTTGCTCGTTTCTCAGCACCCGATTTAGCGCTGACACAGCTTTCGGTGGAAGTGGTGACCATGATCCTGTTGATGCTGGCGCTATTTTTCTTGCCCCAAAAGACCCCGCGCGAATCCAGCCCACTGCGCAATGTTCGCGATATGTTGCTGGCAGGCACGCTAGGCTTGGTGATTGCCAGCCTTAACTACGCGGTCATGACCCGCGAGACGCTGTCGATTTCCAGTTTCTTTGTGGAAAACAGCAAGCCCGGTGGTGGCGGCTACAATGTGGTCAACGTGATTCTGGTCGACTTCCGGGGATTCGACACCTTGGGTGAAATCACCGTACTCGCCATCGCAGGCCTGGCGATCTTTAAGCTGCTGAACCGCTTACGCCTGTTTATGCCGCACAGTGACGGCGAAGGCCGGGTATGGTCACCTGACCGCTACCCTGCGGTACTCACGTCAATTTCAATGACGCTGCTGCCACTGGCACTGTTGGTATCTGCATTTATCTTCCTGCGCGGCCATAACCAGCCAGGGGGTGGCTTTATCGCGGGGTTGATTACTGCGGTAGCCTTGATCCTGCTGTACATGGCCCGGGGTGTGGCGTGGGCGCAAGAACGTTTGGACTTCCCTTTCCAACCGGTAGCCGTCATTGGGGTGGCGATAGCCACTCTAACCGGGCTGGGTAGCTGGCTATTTGGTCACCCGTTCTTAACATCCGCATTTGGCTATTTCAGCCTACCACTCATCGGTACCTTTGAACTGGCCACCGCGCTGCTCTTTGATCTGGGTGTCTACTTAGCGGTGGTGGGCGCTACGCTGATGATTCTTGCCAACCTTGGTAAGGTCACCACCGCTCACCGCCCGGTGACCGAAGCAAGCGAACAGGATGCTGATGCCAGCGCCGCCGCCACCTCTGCCAAGGAGCCTCGTTAATGGAACTGCTTTATGCGATGACCACCGGTGTATTGACTGCTTCTGGCCTCTATCTAACGTTACGCGGCCGTACTTTCCCGGTCGTGGTGGGCCTTACGCTGCTCTCTTACGCAGTGAATTTGTTCCTGTTTTCGATGGGGGGATTAACCACTGATGGCGCTGCCATTGTCTCTGAGGGTGCAGGTTTCGCCGACCCGTTGCCCCAGGCACTAGTGCTCACGGCCATAGTGATTGGCTTTGCGATGACGGCGTTTGTGGTGATCCTGGCCATGCGGGCGCGGAGTGAAGTGGGGAACGACCACGTCGACGGTAAAAAGGAAGACCGAGAATGATGCAGCATCTAATTGTTTTCCCTGTCGTTCTGCCGCTAGTCGCGGGCATATTGCTGCTCTATCAGCGCCAAGGATTAGTGCGTTACAAGCGCACGGTGAGTGTTGTGGCCACGGTGCTACTGCTGCTGGTTGCGATAGGCCTATTACGCCAAGCCGCCAGTGGGGAGATCACCTACTACGCGCTGGGTGACTGGCAAGCCCCGTTCGGCATCGTATTGGTACTCGATCGCCTCTCGGCGTTAATGCTACTGCTGACTGCCGTATTGGCCGTTGGCGCAGTGGTGTTTGCCTGCGCTGGTGACGATGAAAAAGGCAGCAACTTCCACGGCCTTTTTCAGTGGCAACTGCTGGGCATTAACGGTGCTTTTTTAACCGGTGATTTGTTTAACCTGTTTGTCTTTTTTGAAGTTCTGCTGCTGGCGTCCTACGCCCTGCTGCTTCACGGCGGCGGTAAAGCGCGCATTCAAGCCAGCGTCCACTACGTGGTGCTCAACCTAGCGGGATCTTCGCTGTTTCTGATTGCAGTGGGGATTCTGTATGGCGCAACAGGCACGCTCAATATGGCCGATATGGCGATCCGGGTAGCCGAACTACCCGAAGAGCGTGACGGCTTAGTGAGCGCTGGGGCACTGATGCTGCTGGTCGTGTTTGGGTTAAAAGCCGCCATTCTGCCGCTCTACTTCTGGCTACCCAAAGCTTACGCCTCGGCCCCCGCGCCAGTGGCGGCGCTGTTTGCCATCATGACCAAAGTGGGCATTTACGCCATTCTGCGCGTCTACTCGCTCATTTTTGGCGATAGCGCTGGCGGTTTGGAGGCGCTGGAACAGCCCTGGGTGTGGTGGCTATCGCTTACCACTCTGGCGGCCGCTGGCGTTGGGGTAATGGCCGCACGGGACTTACGACTGCTGGTGGCTTATTTGGTGCTGGTGTCAGTGGGCACGCTGCTGGCGGGTATCGGCATGCGCTCGCCACAGGCGGTCTCTGCACTACTCTACTATTTGATCCACACTACGTTGATCACCGGGGGTCTGTTCCTGCTAGCGGAAATGATTGGCCTCCAGCGTGGCAAAGCGGGTACTCGCATAGTCAAGGGCCGCCCTATGGTGCAGGGCGCAGCACTCGCCATGTTGTTTTTTGTCGGCGCTATCGCCGTCGCAGGCATCCCGCCGTTCTCCGGCGCTTTCGGCAAAGCATTGATGCTCAATGCTGCCGAAGGCACCCAGCGACTATGGCTATGGCCGCTGCTGCTGCTAACCAGTTTAGCCTCGCTGATAGCCCTCTCCCGGGCCGGCTCTACGCTGTTTTGGCGTAGCCACCGGGGCACGATCAGCGGTACGCCGCTTTCCCATTGCCAGTGGTTTGGGGTTATTTGGCTGCTGAGTGCAGCCCCTCTATTAGTCGCCATGGCCGGGCCAGTGAGCAGCTACACTCAAGCCACGGCTGAGCAATTAGCCAACCCCCAGGTGCTGATTCGCACGCTACTACCTGATGCTGGAGATGCCCAATGATTGCTCCGCGCTCCTGGCTACCCACGCCTATTTTATCGATACTACTGCTCGTCGTTTGGCTGCTGCTGGTACGCAGCTACGCCTTTGGTCAATTCGTACTCGGTGGCTCGTTAGCCATTTTGATCCCTCTGCTGACCCACCGCTTTTGGGATGCACGCCCCCGGATCTCTAAGCCTCTCGCCTTACTGCGCTTTGTACTTCGAGTACTAGGCGATATCGTAGTGGCCAATTTCGAAGTCGCGTATTTGATTGCCAACCCCTGGCGAAGGATGAAACCTCATTTTATTGAATATCCATTAATGCTAGAGGATCGATTTACTATCACGCTGCTGGCTAGCACCATTAGCCTGACTCCCGGTACTGTCTCCGCCAATCTGCGCCTGGATGGCAAGTCACTGCTGATTCACGCCTTAGATGTAGACAATGAGGAGGCGCTGATTAACCAGATTCGTGAGCGCTACGAACGTCCGCTCAAGGAGATTTACGAATGCTGAGCATTGCGCTTTATATCACCTTATCCCTGGTGGTGATGGCACTGTTGATGAATCTCTACCGGCTTACCATCGGCCCCAGCCTGCCCGACCGGGTACTCGCCCTGGACACTATGTACGTCAACTCGATTGCACTGATCGTGCTGCTGGGACTATGGCTGAACAGCAAAACCTATTTCGAGTCGGCGCTGCTGATCGCGATGCTAGGTTTCATCAGTACCGTTGCGGTGTGCAAATATATTCTGCGCGGAGATATTATCGAATGAGTACCGTGATCGTCGCCTCCATAAAGAGGCAGCCGCTATGCCAGAAAGGCTCATGCCAGGGGGCGTTATGTCAGGAGTAATAGAGGCGGTTATTTCGCTGCTGCTGGTTGCTGGCGGCATCTTTGTGTTTATTGGTTCGCTAGGGATGGCCCACTTGCGTGACTTTTATATGCGCCTGCATGGCCCGACTAAGGCCACCACTCTGGGTATCGGCTGTATGCTGATCGCTTCGATGATGTATTTCTGGAGCGTGGATGGCAAACCCGATATTCAGGAAATGTTGATTACGCTCTTCCTGTTCATTACCGCCCCCGTTAGCGCCCACTTGCTGGCCAAGTCCGGCTTGCACCTGCGTTTAAAGCACGCTGATAAAACCCAGGGTAAGCCAGTAGAGCTGCGCCCGGAAGAAGTCAGCGATAAACCGGTACCCCACCCGGATAAAGGCCATGGCTGAAAGCTAAGCAACCTCGCTTTTGTCATTGCGAGCGAAGCGCGGCAATCCTGAATCTGTCATTGCGAGCGAAGCGCGGCAATCTTGGGTTGAACTGCGCCTGCGCAGGTTGAGATTGCCGCGTCGCAAGCTCCTCGCAATGACACTTTGCGCGACTGTGCCAAAGCAGAATTTACGGGGTTAAATCCTGCTGGTGATAGCCCAGTAGATAGAGCAAGCCATCAAGGCCCGAGGTTGAAATCGCCTGGCGCGCCTGGGCACGCACCAGGGGCTTGGCCCGAAACGCAATCCCCATGCCCGCTTTGGCAAGCATTTTCAGATCATTGGCGCCATCCCCTACCGCAATCGTTTGACCCAGGGTAAAACCTTCACGCTGAGCAATGGACTCTAATAGTTCGGCTTTGCGCTCGGCATCGACGATCGGTTCACTTACTTCGCCGGTTACCTTGCCATTTTCGATGATCAGTTCATTGGCATGGATCTCGTCAAAGCCCAGCTTCTCCTGTAAGTGGCGAGCAAAGTAGGTGAAGCCGCCGGAGAGGATGGCGGTGCGAAAACCTAAGTGCTTCAGGTTAACCATTAAGCGCTCTACGCCTTCCATTAGCGGCAATTCCTCAGCGATCTCCGCCAGCACGGACTCATCCAAACCTTCAAGTTTGCTCATCCGCTCACGAAAGCTGGCTTTGAAATCCAACTCGCCGCGCATGGCACGCTCGGTGACTTCTGCGACTTCATCACCCACGCCATGGCGGCGGGCCAGTTCGTCAATCACTTCAGCTTTGATCAGCGTGGAGTCCATATCGAAACACACCAAACGGGGCTGAACGTGATCACGAGTATCTGCTTGGATAACAATATCAGCACTCAGAGTTTCGCTCAGTACCCGTGCGGCATTACGAACCGCTTCAACATCCACCTCACCTACCAGACGATGCTCGATACAGTCGATGCACTTGCTCAGCTGTACCGAGTTCTGCTGTAACGACAGATCGGCAAGTCGCCGGGTGCTCCTTTTCTGCAGACCAAATTGCACGATCAGGGCATCTACCTGGGATTGAATATCTGCGGTTAAACGTGCCGCTAAAACGGTTAGGATCAAGTCACCGCCTGCCATCACTTAGCTCCTGCCATTATTTACTCTCCTGCCTCTAAACGGTCGACTTTCTGGAAGCCACGGGGCAACTTGCTACCGCGGCGGCCACGCTCGCCACGATAATAAGCTAAATCGTCGGCTTTTAGGGTTAGCTTGCGCTTACCAGCATGAATCATCAGCGCATCACTGGCAGCGAGAACCACAATGCCGGTAACAAACTCCTCCCGGCGGGCAGCGCGTGGGCCAGGGATATCGAGCATCTTATTGCCTTTGCCCTTGGACATTTCCGGTAGTTGATCCAAGGGAAACAGCAGTAGCCGGCCTTCGTTTGAAACCGAGGCAACCCACAGCTCGTCGCCCTCTGGCACTTCAACCGGCGCCATCACATTGCAGCCTTTGGGCAGGCTAAGCACCGCTTTACCGGCTTTGTTTTTACCGGTAAGTGTATCGAGCCGTGCCACAAAGCCATAACCGCCGTCAGTGGCGAGCACGAAGCGCCGCTCCGGCGGTGCGAACATCAGTCCCGCCATTTTCGCCCCAGCGGCAACGTTCGCGCGACCGGTGACCGGCTCCCCCTGCCCCCGCGCACTGGGAAGATTGTGAGCAGACAGCGTATAGGCACGACCGGTGTCATCCAGCAGCACCAGCGGCTGATTGGTTTTACCTTTCGCCGCCAGTTGGAAGCTATCCCCGGCTTTATAGGAGAGCCCCTCGGGGTCGATATCGTGCCCCTTGGCCGCCCGAATCCAGCCTTTATCGGAGAGCACCACGGTAATCGGGTCAGCGCCCAGCAGCTCCACTTCTGAAAGCGCCTTGGACTCTTCGCGCTCGACCAGCGGTGAGCGACGCTCATCGCCATGCTCTTTACCTGCTGCGCGGATCTCTTTTTCAATCAGCGTAGTGAGCTTGGCTTCGCTGCCCAGCAGCCCCTCTAGATATTTGCGCTCTTTTTCCAGCTCATCCTGCTCGCCGCGAATTTTCATTTCTTCGAGCTTGGCAAGGTGACGCAGGCGTAACTCTAAAATGGCTTCGGCTTGGCGCTCAGAGAGACTAAACGTTGCTATCAGCGAGGCTTTAGGGTCGTCCTCCTCGCGAATAATGCGGATCACTTCGTCCAGATCAAGGTAGGCAATTAGCAAGCCTTCCAGGATATGCAGCCGGTCTTCGACTTTGCCTAAGCGGTGCTCTAAACGACGACGCACCGTGCTGCGCCGGAACTGCAGCCACTCACCCAGCATTTCGGGCAGCGGCATCACCCGTGGGCGGCCGTCCAGGCCGATCACGTTCATGTTCACCCGCACGTTCTTTTCCAGGTCGGTGGTGGCGAATAGGTGCGCCATCAACGACTCTACATCAATGCGGTTGGAGCGTGGTTCGATGACCAGGCGAGTCGGCTCTTCGTGGGTCGACTCATCGCGCAGGTCAGCCACCATGGGCAGCTTTTTGGCCTGCATTTGCGCGGCAATCTGCTCCAATACTTTGGCACCGCTGACCTGATAGGGTACGGCGGTGATAACAATATTGGCTTCTTCGCGGATGTAGCGGGCACGCAGCTTGACCGAGCCACGCCCGGATTCGTAGAGCTTCCGAAGATCCGCGGGCGGGGTAATAATTTCTGCATCGGTGGGGAAATCGGGCGCGGGCACGAATTCCATTAAATCAGCGGTGGTCGCCTTGGGGTTGCGCAACAGATGACAGGTGGCTTCGACCACTTCCGAGACATTATGGGGAGGAATATCGGTGGCCATGCCAACCGCAATCCCTGTGCCACCATTGAGCAGCACATGGGGTAACTTGGCCGGCAGTACCAGCGGCTCTTGCATGGTGCCGTCAAAGTTGGGCGCCCAATCGACGGTGCCTTGGCCTAGCTCGCCCAGCAGCACTTCGGCGAACTTGGAAAGCTTGGCTTCGGTGTAGCGCATGGCGGCGAAGGATTTGGGGTCATCGGGGCTACCCCAGTTGCCTTGGCCGTCTACCAGCGGGTAGCGGTAGCTAAATGGTTGCGCCATCAACACCATGGCTTCGTAGCAGGCGCTATCCCCATGGGGGTGGAATTTACCCAGCACGTCACCGACGGTACGCGCCGACTTTTTGTACTTGGCGTTGGCGTGCAGCGCCAGCTCACGCATGGCGTAAATTATCCGCCGCTGCACGGGTTTCATGCCGTCGCCAATATTGGGCAAGGCGCGGTCGAGAATGACGTACATCGAGTAGTCGAGGTACGCTTTTTCGGTGTAGTCGCGCAGGGAGAGACGCTCGACGTCTCCTTCCGCTACTTGAATATCCATGTCGATCATATCCTACCTTGACAACAAAACCGCCCCTGTTGGGGCGGCTGATAAGCGGACACGCGGCCACTTAACATGGCTCGCTATGTTAATTGATACCTTTCGTTTGATGCATTGGATAGCGCTGCCGTAGATGACGCTTCTTGAGAACTACCGTGAAACTCGTCTAACAGCCCTTTTAAGCGCTGAGCCTGTAATGACAGCTCATTGGCAGCACTCGCCGCTTCGCTAACCAACCCGGCATTTTGCTGCGTCACCGTATCCATTTGCGTGACCGCCCGGTTGATCTCATCAATACCGTTGGTCTGCTCGCCAGACGCTTGGCTGATTTCGCTAATACGTGCAGTAACCTCTTCAATCGCCACCACGATATCTTTCATGGCGGATTCAGCTGCTTGAGCATAGCCACTACCGGTGGCAATCTGCTCTGAGGTGGTTTTAATCAGCCCATTAATGTTTCTGGCAGAAGCAGCGCTACGCGACGCCAGCTCACGTACTTCGCTGGCCACTACGGCAAAGCCACGCCCATGTTCACCGGCTCGCGCCGCCTCTACAGAGGCATTTAACGCTAAAATATTGGTTTGGAAGGCAATGTTTTCAATCACATCGACTATCGAAGAGACCTCAGTAGAGCTTGCGTTGATAGCCTCCATGGATTGCGCCAGCCGTGATACCTGCTCTCCACCTTGTTTCACTTTTTCTGCTGACTCTTTCGCTCGCTGATCCGCCTCTTGAGCGTTGTCAGCATTGCGCTTCACCGTAGCGGCCATCTCTTCCATCGTAGAAGAAGTCTCTTGCAGAGAAGCCGCTTGCTGCTCAGTGCGGCTAGAAAGCTCGGTATTGCCCGCGGCAATTTCCGTCGATTCACTGGCAATGGCATCCGCTACGCCACGCACATCACCAAACAGGCGCTGCAACTTCTCCGCGTAGCGATTCACAGCACCGCGTAGCTCGCCGATTTCATCATCGCGATAAATGGTCAGTTCACGACTGGAACCGCCCTGGCCCAGTTGATCAATCTGCCCAGTAGTGCTGCGAATCTGACGTAACAAGATACGCCCACCCCACCAGCCTAGCGCGAGCAGCAGCGCCAACAGCGGTAAAATAAACATCAATAAATCACGCGTTAAGGTGCGCGCCAAGGCTGTTACCTGTTCGCTAGGCGTTACCAAGCCGAGTGTCCAGCCAGTGTCTGGCATATCAAACAAACGCACTGCCGCAGGCTCGTCCAATACGCCCGCACTTTCTACATTGGCCTCATCACGGCCAGCCTCAACGGCCTCTACAACGGGCTGAAGCCAAGGCATATCCCCCACTAAATCGCCCAGGCCGCGCATTTCATCCGACGCCTGCTCAACGCCCGGTAGGTCAATCACGTTGTGATCTTTATCCAGTACAAAGGCATAGCCGCCCGTTCCACCACCATTTTCGGCGAGAAACTCAGCAACACCGTTTAACTGCATATCAATGGTGGCCACACCGGCAAAGTCATTATCGAGGTAATAAGGCACACTACAGGTCACCATCGCGACGCCGGTCGCCGGATCGCGATAAGCAGCAGACCAAACACACTGCCCGGGGGTCGCATCACGGGCACTGCTGTACCATGCCTCATCATGATAGGCGGCAATATCGCTTGCGTTATAGTCATCCAAAAATTCCAGCTCGCCCTGGGCATTGCGTGCCCAAAAAAAGCTAAAGCGCTCGACACCCGAGGAAAATGCGCCAGGTTCAGGCCAAATACCGCCGCCCGCCACCGTGGCATTGCCGTTGTCATCAACGACATTTGGCAAGGCCTCAAGGTAAATGGCTTCTTCACGCGGCAGCGATTCGGCCAAAGCCGCCAAGCTCGATGTATTGCCTTCGACCCGGGCTAATTGACCATTGAGCGCATTGACAATCGAGCCCCCCGTACGCTCTATCAATGACTGGCTCGCATCGATAACCAGCGGCTGACCTCGCCACGCCATTACGCCGTAAATACTGGCCGCCATCAGAAGCATAAGTACGACTGCAGACAGCGTTAACTGTCGAGATATCGTGTTAAACAAAAGCCTTCCCCTTATATATGAATGTACGTTTATTACGTCTTTTTAGTATGTAAGCTCTACATTCAACTATCGGCTAAAGTACGCGTTACTGTAACAACGGCTTGTTAACGCTTGTCTGCTTTTACCTACACTTCGATATCGGCAAGATTGCCGTAATCTTCCAGCCATTTTTTGCGATCACCGGCACGCTTCTTGGCCAGCAGCATATCCATCATTTCCATGGTGCCGTCGCCGACGGTCAACGTCAGTTGCACAAGGCGACGGGTTTCCGTCGACATGGTGGTTTCACGTAGCTGTAGCGGGCTCATCTCACCCAGACCTTTAAAGCGCTGCACATTAGGTGTGCCACGCTTATTGGCCAGTTGCTTGAGAATGGCGGCTTTTTCGCTCTCATCCAGGGCGTAGTGCACTTCTTTACCCAGATCGATACGGTAAAGAGGTGGCATGGCGACATACACATGGCCTGCGTCTACCAGGCTCGGAAAATGGCGTACAAACAGCGCGCACAGTAGCGTGGCAATGTGCAAGCCATCGGAGTCGGCATCGGCGAGAATACAGATCTTGTGATAGCGCAGCTTTTCCAGATCAGCGCTGCCGGGGTCAGCGCCAATGGCGACGGCGATATCGTGCACCTCCTGGGAACCGTAGATATCGTGGGTTTCCACTTCCCAGGTATTCAGGATCTTACCGCGCAGGGGCAGTATCGCCTGGGTCTCGCGGTTACGCGCCTGCTTGGCACTGCCGCCAGCGGAGTCCCCTTCGACCAAAAACAGCTCACTCTGGGCAGGGTCTTGGCCGGAGCAGTCCGCTAGCTTACCGGGCAAGGCCGGGCCGGACGTGACCTTTTTACGGGCGACTTTTTTGGCTTTTTTCTGGCGATTTTGCGCCGCGCTGATGACCAGCTCGGCAATCGCTTCGGCTTGATCCACATGGTGGTTCAGCCATAGCGAGAAAGCATCTTTAACCACGCCGGAAACAAAACCGGCAATCGTGCGCGATGACAGCCGCTCTTTGGTTTGCCCGGCAAACTGCGGGTCGAGCATCTTCACTGAGAGCACAAAGGAGGTGCGCTCCCAAAGGTCATCAGCGGTGAGTTTGATGCCGCGGGGCAACAAGTTGCGGTATTCGCAGAATTCCCGCAGCGCGTCCAGCAGCCCGGAACGAAAGCCGTTTACATGGGTACCGCCCTGAGGGGTGGGAATAAGGTTAACGTAGCTCTCCAGCAGCGCTTCGCCGCCTTCTGGTAGCCATTGAATCGCCCAATCGACACCGTGCTCGTCGTCATTGAAGTGGCCTACAAAAGGCTCCTTGGGCAGTACTTCATAACCATCGGTGGCTTCAACTAAGTAGTCGCGCAAACCATCGGCGAACTCCCACTCTGTGGAAGTGCCGTCAGGTTCTACCAGCGTGACTTTCAAGCCGGGACACAGCACCGCTTTGGCACGCAGCAGGTGTTTCAACCGGGTTAGCGCTAACTTGGGGCTATCGAAGTAGCTCTCATCCGGCCAGAAACGCACCAAAGTGCCACTTGCCCGCTTGGGGGCTTTACCAATTTCATGCAGCTCTTCGACTTTCTCACCGAACTCGAAGGCCATGGCATGGCGTGCCCCATCCCGGGTAACTTCGACATCCAACCGGCGCGATAGCGCATTAACCACCGAGACACCTACCCCGTGTAGGCCGCCGGAGAAGCGGTAGCTAGTGGAGGAGAATTTGCCACCCGAGTGCAATTTGGTAAATATCAGTTCAACGCCCGAAACACCGTGTTCAGGGTGTAGGTCGATGGGCATACCACGGCCATTATCCTGCACCTCAATCCCGCCGTCGCTATGCAGCACGACGTTAATCATGGTGGCGTGGCCCGCTAGCGCTTCATCGACGCTGTTATCAATCACTTCCTGAGCAAGGTGGTTGGGGCGTGTGGTGTCGGTATACATACCGGGACGCTTACGTACCGGCTCGAGGCCCGACAGGACTTCGATGGAACTCGCGCCGTACTGAGAGGCATCAAACTGAGTCATGTAACGTCGGTTCCCTGAAAAATCGTACTGGCAGCCATATTGATTGCTGAAACGAGTGATTGGCGGCTGGCAAAGAGGCACAGGATAGCGGAAAAGCAAAAAGCTGTATATCTAGCCATGCTTCATGCTTGTTACCAGGGGCGCCGGAGATAGGTCGCAGAGGAGGTCATTTGCCATGGATGGCAAATGTAGCGCCCATGGATGGGTTTACAGCGCCTCCTCGTAGACCTGTCGCCGGGTTAGCCCCAGCTCGCTATCTGCTTAATTCACTCCTGCTCAGCCGCCCAAAATGCTTCAATCAATCCCTTACTAGAAGCATCCATCCGCGATAGATCTCCCTCATGGTCGATAATCTTTTGAGTATCCGTGGCAATCTGTTTGCCTAGCTCAACGCCCCACTGATCGAACGGGTTGATATCCCAAATCACCGCCTGAACAAAGACTTTGTGCTCGTAAAGCGCGATAAGCGAACCAAGGGTCGCTGGGGTGAGCTGGTCAAGCAGCACCGTCGTCGAGGGCTGGTTACCACGATAACGCTTATGCTCTGGCCGTGGGCCGTCGTCCTCCAAAGCGTCATCACCAAGCATTAATACGCGGGACTGCGCAAAACAGTTGGCCAGTGCCAAGCGATGCTGGGTTTTAAGATGGCGGCGGGTATCCGGGTCTTCCACCTCATCGTACCGCTTGAGCGGCGCGATAAAATCGCACACCACTGGTTGAGTTCCCTGATGTAATAGCTGATAAAACGCGTGCTGGGCGTTGGGGCCCAACTGCCCCCAGAGCACAGGGCAGGTGGAGTAGTTAATCGGCTGGCCTTGACGGGTAACCGACTTGCCGTTGGACTCCATCTCAAGCTGTTCAAGATAGGCGGCGAAATACTCCAAGCGCCCATCGTAGGGCAGAATGGAGTGCGCGCGGATATCCAGGAAATTGACATTCCAGATGCCCGCTAACGCCAGCAGTACGGGCAGGTTTTCCGACATTTCTGCCTCAGCGAAATGGCGATCCATGGCGTGCGCGCCGGCTAAAAACTCGCGGAAATTCGCCATCCCTACCACCAGCGCAATGGGTAAACCAATGGTGCCCCATAGCGAGTAGCGCCCGCCGACCCACTCCCAAAAGGTTAACTGGTGATCCTCCGCAATGCCCCACTCGGTCATTTTCTCAGGGCTCGCCGACACACCAATAAAGTGCTGACGCACCACCAGTTCAGCGCTAATCGGCGTCGCGCCATGCTGCGTTAAGCGACTAAGTAACCACTCCCGAGCGGTGTTAGCGTTAGAGAGCGTATCGATGGTGGTGAACGACTTGGATGACAATACAAAGATAGTGGTTTCAGGATTCAACCGGCTCAGATAGTCCGCTAACTGCGAGCCATCCATGGTGGAGGCAAAATGCACCTCAACCGGATGAATATCTTTGGGTCGGAAATCTGCCAAGGCATGGGTGACCATTAGTGGGCCTAGATCTGAACCGCCTACGCCCAGGTTAACCACATGCCGAATCGGCTTGCCGGTGGCACCACGCCACTGGCCTGCGTGCAGTCTGCTGACCAAGCGCTCCATTTGGGCAAGGCTTTCATGCACGGCAGCGACGATATCTTCCCCCTCAACCTCCAGCGTCGCATCGGCGGGTAAACGCAGCGCCGTATGTAACGCCGGGCGGTTTTCGCTGACATTCACTCGCTTACCGCTCAGCAGCGCTTCAATAGCAGAGGGTACGCCCGCTTCACTGGCCAGCGTAAACAGATGCTCGAGCGTATCGTCATCCCAGCGCTGCTTGGAAAGATCCAGGGTCAAGCCCGCCACCTGGCGAGTAAAGCTCTCCCAGCGGGAAGGCTCGGTGCCAAACAGCGTTTTCAAATGGACATGCTGCAGCGTTTCAGCGTGATGCTTTAACGTTTGCCATGCGGGTAACGTATCGGGTGTAGCGCTTGATGCTGAGGCCATTTAGCTTCTCCAGTGGCGTCGATCCTTGCAGCGGGGCTTTTTAAGCAGGTTAATAAACTTAAACAGGGCTGTTCTATGTAAGTCTGTGCTAGACAGGCCTGTTCTCGTCAATTAAGGGCGCGTAAACTAGCACGCCTTTTCCATGATCCCGGCTTGCCCATGAGTGATGCATCTTACCGTGACGCTATCTTTTCGACACCCCTTGACCGAGTCGCGCGGTTCTCTTTCGACGAAAAGGTGGTCGCTTGCTTTCCTGACATGATCCGCCGATCGGTACCCGGCTACGGGCAAATTCTCGGCATGTTGAGCTTAATTGCCCAGCGCCACCTGCGCCATGGCGCCCATGTCTATGATTTGGGCTGCTCGCTGGGCGCTTCCGGCCTTGCGCTGGCAGGGGCGCTGGCGCCTGACGCCTTTCGCTATACGGGCGTTGACCTATCGCCCGCCATGGTCGCCCAGGCTCGGCAAACCTTTGCTGACGAGTGCCCAGCGTACGCTATGCAGGTCGAAGAAGCCGACATTCGTACCCTAGAGTATGCGTCTTCGGGCATGATCATTCTCAATTTTACCCTACAGTTTCTACCCGCCGCCGACCGCGATGCACTACTGGCGCGGCTTTATGCAGCGCTGGAACCCGGCGGCGTGATGATCCTCTCGGAGAAAACCGTCGACGCCGACGAGCGCGACAACGCCTGGCGGGTAGAACGCTACCACGATTTCAAGCGCGCCAATGGCTACAGTGATCTGGAAATCAGCCAGAAGCGCACCGCTCTTGAGAACGTACTGGTGCCGGATACCCTCGATGCACTTCATGGTCGTTTGAAACAAGCAGGTTTTCCACGTTCGATGACCTGGTTCCAGTACCTTAACTTTGCCTCGCTGATTGCGTTTAAGGAGGGTTAAAGGTGGCGCCACTACCCGACGATCATCGCGCAATTTATCAGGCGTTTTTAGATCAAGCCACGCTTGATGCCTCGCTAACGCCCTGGCTAGCGAAGCTACCCGAGCAGTTAGCTCACGGGCTTGACCGTAACCGCCACGGCGATTTATCCGCCTGGGAAAAAGCCGTGGCCAAGCTTCCGGCGCTGCCCGCTGCGCGGCGCGTGGATTTAAACAGCGACACCGTCAGCGTTGATCTCGATCTTAGCGATAGCCAGCAGCGCCAGTGTTTTAACCTGCTAAGAAAACTCGCCCCCTGGCGAAAGGGCCCTTTTCAACTGGGTGGCATTCATATTGATACCGAGTGGCGCTCGGACTGGAAGTGGCAGAGAGTGGCTCCCCACTTGGCGCCGCTAAAATACCGTAAGGTACTCGACGTGGGGGGTGGCAGCGGTTACCACGCCTGGCGGATGGCTGGGGCAGGGGCTGCTTTCGTATTAGTAATTGACCCTTCGCCGCGCTTCTACTGGCAATTTCAGGCGGTACGCCACTTCGTCGGCGATACCGATGACGGCAGAACGCAGTTTTTACCAGTGGGTATAGAAGATGTGCCGGAGAACCTGGGCTTTTTCGATACGGTATTTTCCATGGGCGTGCTCTACCATCGCCCTGCCCCGTTGGAACATCTTCAGCAGCTAAAAGCCGCGTTAGTTCCGGGCGGCGAGCTGGTGCTAGAAACCCTGGTAGTCGAAGGCGACGAGCAGACCGTATTTGTGCCCGGCGAACGTTACGCCGCCATGCCCAACGTCTACTTCCTGCCCTCTTCTCAAGCACTCTGCCACTGGCTGGAGCGCTGCGGCTTTACCAACGTGCGCGTGGTCGATGAAGCCGTTACCACGTTAGACGAGCAGCGCTCGACGGAGTGGATGACCTACCAATCGTTGGCTGATTTTCTCGACCCCAACGACCGCACCCGCACCATTGAAGGCTACCCTGCACCGCGGCGGGCGGTGATTTTGGCGAATAAGCCGGGCCAATTAGCCGTTAGCCGTTAGCCGTTAGCCGTTAGCCGTTAGCCGTTAGCCGTTAGCCGTTAGCCAAGTGTGCGAAGAAGGTGTCAAAACCGCCCCGGCGTCCGCCAAGCCGCCGCATTGAATTGCCCCCCAAATATTGACTTATACTAAAACTCATAGTAATAGTAACTTTTCCGAGGGGTGCCTGTTATTCAGGCTGAGATGGAGTTATCCAAACCCTTTGAACCTGATCCGGCTGATACCGGCGTAGGAACGGACATAAACCATATATGAATCTGTTTTGACACCTACGCCTGTATTATCCGAATCTCAATGCAGGAGTGTATCGTGTCGCAAGGTAACTCAACGCCCGCTAACGCATCTACGCTCAGTAGTACCTCCCCTTTTAACACGTCTGATAAAAACCGCCTGAACTCCGTACTTGCCAAGCCACGCTTGGCAGCAATCGCCGTAACTCTGCGTAATAATGAAGTTCTCCTCGTCCAACGCAGTAAAGAACCTCAACGGGGCACTTGGGGCTTCCCCGGAGGATCAGTGGAACCGGGAGAAAGCCTACATTGTGCAGCAAAGCGCGAATTAATGGAGGAAACCGGTATCACAGCATTGGTAGGACCGTTAATTGATGTAGTAGAAGTAATCGGATATGACCCAGAGGGAAGTCACCACCACTTCGCCTTGGTTGCCCTTTTATGTCACTACGTTGATGGCGAGCTACGGCCTGGTGATGATGCTGCGGACTGCCGCTGGGCGAAAGTTATAAACGGAAAACTCAACTTCAATGAAGCCTTAGCTGATCACGTCGCAGATACTGTCGTGAAAGCCTTTAATTTGCACAGTTTGATCGTCAAAGAAAAATCAAACGCGATTCACAGCTCCAATTCAGCTTTTTAAACTACTCGCCATCATTCGTATCAGCAAAATACGCCTCTTTGTCCACCGAAAGAGATGAATATAATGATGCACAAACATTATACGAATTTCACCAGCCTCTACAGAGATACACTGCATAAAATCTGCTTTGAATATGAATATGTTAACTCACCTAGAGGAAATAAAGAGCGAGAACTCATTGGCTTCAATATCCGACTCGACAATCCTCCTGATCGTTTTTGTCTAAGCAAAATACGCAAACAAAATATTGTTTTTAATTATGCAGAAGCGTTATGGTATTTATCAGGTAAAAACGACTTAGCATTTATTTCCTGGTACGCCCCTTCAATGCAACGCTACAGCCCAGATGGTATAAGCTTACCTGGTACTGGTTACGGAGCTCGTCTTAAAAACTTTGGTGCAGACACGCTCGATCAAATCGAACGAGTGATTGATATCCTTAAAAATGACGATCCCGACAGTAAGCGCGCTGTCCTTCAAATATTTAGTGCGGAAGAAGATCTTTATCGACGCAATATCGACGTTTCATGTACCTTGGGTCTTCAGTTGCTACTCCGCGAAGAAAAGTTGAACATGGTCAGCTATATGCGTGCAAATGATGCCTACGTTGGCATGCTGAACGATATTTTCTCTTTTACTTTCTTGCAAGAGTATATTGCTGCCCGCATAGGCTGCAAAATCGGTCACTACACACATCAAGTTGGTTCTATTCACGTCTATGAAAGCACACATGAGCGTGCGCTTGAACTTTTGAATAGTAATGAAACTATACCCCAGCCAGGCACAGTACCTTTAATGCCAATTGGCACCTCCCCGACTACCATACGCAAACTATTGGAATATGAGTCAGAGATCCGTAGCGGCTTGTTGACGTTTAATGATATGGCTAATCTTAACCTAACGACGTATTGGCGAGATGTGCTGATGTTGTTCTGGATCTATCGCCAAATCAAGATAGGGAATGCGCTGCCTCAAAAGGCGTTAGAGATAATTAACCCCTACTATCAACCGTTTCTTATTAATCGCTGGGGATAGTACAAGCATTCATACATGAGCAAATATTAGGGGATTTATTTTTATGAATACTAATTGGACTGAACAAAATATCGCCGAGCTTTTTGACGCTTATGATGATTGGGTGGAGAATGCTTTTGGCTATCAACCACTCATCGCGGAGTTAACCTGCTCTTATGGCAAGGGAATTAGTGTATTGGACTACGGCTGTGGCAGCGGCAAAGTGTCCAGAAGATTAAGAGACGACGGATTCGACTATGTCACCGGTGTTGACATCTCTCCAACAATGATTGAAAAAGCAATATCCGCAGGCACTAACCGTCTTCGCTTTGAGCAAATCCATGGTCCAAATTTGCCATTTCCTGATAACAGTTTTGAAGCTGTCATTAGTTGTTTTCTGTTTATTAACATTCCCGAAAGACGTGAACTAGTACGCATCACTACGGAAGTAATGCGCGTACTTAAACCTGGCGGCTCCTATTACATCCTCGACACTCATCCTCAAACCACCGGAGTCGATTATCCGACCTACCGCAATGGAGAGCATGGTATTTCCTATCAAGACGGAGATAATCGCCCAGTCTACCTCACGATACCGGGAAGGCAGCAACCATTAGAGATTGTCGACAAACAATGGGGTTTATCCACATATCGAAATACATTCGCCGCAGCGGGGCTTTCACTAACCACAGAACGTAATCTACCATTTGACAATTCGCAGTTGCCAGTTCATACGAATGAATTCCGCACTCTACAGGACACAAAACCCTATATTCTACTGCGCGCCACAAAGCAATAAAGACAGACAATAGGTATTAACTAAGTGCCTATGAAAAAGTAAATCAGGTATAAATATCTAGTAAGCTACTGATTTTTTTATAACCTTTAATGCACGAAAAATTATGCATAGACACTTAGTGGCACTGAAAACACAGCTTCAATACACGCTCACCGCCGCAAAATCACCAGCCAGCGCCCCAGGTTCATAACACTGGCCAGCGAGGCGGCCACGTAGGTAAACGCGCAGGCGGTGAGTACGTGCCGGGCACCGGGCATATCGTAAGGCGGGACGTACTCTTTCAAGAGCGGCAGCGCCCGGTTAAAGCTGGCATCAAACTCAACTGGCAGGGTCACAAAATGCACCAGCGCCGCGGTGCCAAAGCTGATCACCGCCATGGCAATTACAATGGCTAAACCACCCGGCAGACGCGTCAATAAAAACAGAAAAGGTGCAGCCATCATCAGTACAGCGCCGAGTTTCTCAGCTTTTTGGGCAACGCCGACTAAGCGGCTACGCGCCAGTAGCGGCGCGTAACCCTGGTGATGCTGAATGGCGTGCCCTACTTCATGGGCAGCCACCGTGACGGCCGTTAGCGAACGCCCATCGTAGTTATCCGGAGAAAGACGTACGCAGCGGGTTTCAGGATCATAATGGTCACCGAACTCAGTGCGCTCAACGCTTGCGCCCTCAATGCCTAGTCGGCGCAGCAAATGATCGGCAAGCTCTGCACCCGTGCCCGGGTAATCGTCACGACCGCGGGTATGGCGTTTAAGCACCCACTTGGCCCAAACATTGGGGAGCACAAATACCGCCAGCGCAAAAATGATCAGCACAACAACCATGGCAGTCCCTATCTACAAACAACCGTCGTTAAACACACTTCTTTCGCAGCGTACTTTTACCATGGGGACTGACTTGGCAACAGCGTTATACGGGATCGTTGCGATGCTCTTCCACTTCGCGCTGTACTGCCGCTAAGCCATGGGCGGAGATATCACCCTGGGCGTGGGCGTGTTCGGCAATTAGCACGCTATCCGCGGCAAGCACTAAATCACACTGGGTGCCGACTAACTCATCCCGCAACCGCTGGATCGCCTGCTCGCGCTTGGGGTTTTTATCCACTCGACGAATGTAAATCGCTTTAATACGATCCGGGTAGGCTTTCACGATTTCAATATATACTTCTGGATCGTGCTGACCGCTGTCGCCAATGAGAATACACGGCATATCTTTATAAAGCGTCAACATACGGTCGATCAGTTCGCGCTTATGCTCTTCTGCGCGGCGCGGCCAGGGCTTGCGTAAAGAGACGCCCCATTCGCGTAAAAAAATAATCGGCCCAACGGGGATGCGGTTGATCTGAAAAAAGGTTTCGAGCATTTCGTATATCGCCCAAGGGCCACGGGATACATACAAAATGGGCCGCTCAGCGCGTTCACTAACGCCACGATGTAAAGCTTGATAAAGCGGCGCAACCCCAGGGAAAGCGGTGCGGCGATGAGGCTTTTTAACAAATAAGCGGTAAAGCATTTTGAGCTTTTCTGCCACCCCGGTAAACATAACGGTGTCATCAATATCACTGATGATCAGCAAATCCGCCTCTGACGGAGGTACATAAACTTCTACGTGAGTACGTACCGGCGTCTGCCCCGAGCAATGCACTAGAATATCGGCGCGGTGCCAGGAGACATCAATGGGCAGGGTGTGACTAATCGGTAAGTGGACGTCGAAATAGCCATCTCGATCCGTGCCGACGCAGAGCTTATTTTCGCCGATGTGAATTTCTACCTGCGCATCGGCCAGCCCCCGGCGTAAAACGCGCCGTGCCACGTCCGCAGTATCGCGTAGCATGCCATGGCGAGGAATGGCTCGACCTAATGCGGCTTGGCGAAACACCCGGCCCATGACAAAAACTTCACGTTGGGAACCATAGCCGCGGTAAGGATGAACCACCATTCCGCCGCGGCTACTGTCTCCTTTGATAGGTTTGGCAATAACGTGGACAAGCCTTTTGATAAAGCTTGTCCACTGACGCAATACGCTCATCAAGCATGTTGACCGGAGTGACGCCCTTCCTGCAGCTCTTCGAGTAACTTGGCGTTAAAGGCATCCAAGTCCTTCGGCGTACGGCTGGTCACAAGACCGCTGTCCACAACAACTGGCTCATCGACCCACTCAACGCCGGCATTGCGCAAATCTTGCGCGACGCTGTGTACCGAGGTCATGCGGCGGCCTTCAACCACGCCCGCATTAATTAAAATCCACGGCGCATGGCAAATAGCAGCAACAGGCTTACCTGCCTGGAAAAACCCTTTTACAAAACTCAAGGCATCGTCGTTAATGCGCAGTTCATCGGGGTTGAATAAACCACCCGGCAGTACCAAGGCGTGGTAGTCAGACTCACTGGCATCAGCAAGGGCTTTATCGGCTTCATAGGTGTCGCCCCAGTCGGTTTCCGCCCAAGCGCGGACTCCTTTACCGTCGGGGGTGACCACATGAACCTCAACACCCTCTTTCTGTAAGGCGGCGCGCGGTACGCTCAGCTCAGACTCTTCAAAACCAGCTGCCGTTAAAATAGCAACACGCTTACCGTTTAGTGCTTGTTTCATCATGCTCTCCTTTTCGTGATGATTTGCGTTAGTAACGCCCCACTAGTGTGGCGTATATTGAATCAGGGTCAAGCTCTCCTACTGACGCCGCAGGTTAGCGAATAGCGCGCTAGGCGTTATGCACAATCCTTCCTAGTTCAGCAATATCATAACCTCCTAACTGTGTTGCCCTCTCGGCAAAACGCGCTTGATGAGCAAACGCCAACAGGCGCTGTATTGAAGGTTCGAAATAACTGCGCCGCTGCATAATTAAATCAAACGGCTCATCGCAAAGTGTAACGAAGCCAAGGTGCTGGCGATGGGCGGCGGCTTCAACCCCCAGCCCAACATCTGCCTCACCCTGCCCAATGCTAAGCGCCAAATCATCTTCACTTAAGGAGGCATGGGGCGCCCAGTTGATCGCCGAGCTTTCAATGCCTGCTTGTTGTAGCAAACAGTGCAGCAACCGTGCTGCTCCAGCGTCGGGCTGGCGATGCGCCACGTGGATCCCGGGCCGTTTTAAATCATTTAGCCCAGAGATGCTCATCGGGTTGCCAGCGGGTAAAAGCAGCCCTTGGCGGCGCTTTGCCCAGTGCACTATCAACAGATCACGCATGCCGCTTAAGCCGAGCGCGCTGGGTTCGTTATAGCGCTGAGTAGAAGCATCCAGCAGATGAATGCCCGCCAACATCGCCTTGCCGTCAAGCAACCGCCGCACGCCGTCGCCACTGCCTTGGCAGAGCATCGCCAAATCAGAGCCGCTTTCCCGAATAGCCCACTCCAACAGTGGATCCTGGCTACCGGCTGCTACTAGCGGCACTGATAAACGCTGCGCCTGATCGCCTTCTAAATGGTTCAGCACCCATAAATCGATCTGTTGGCGGGGAAACAGCAACTTTCCCGTTACCCGACTACAGGGAATCTGGCCTTGGCGCACCAAGTCATACACCTTGCGCTCTTTTAAACGCAAATAGTCAGCGACTTCTGCGGTGGTCAGGTAAGTATGTGGTTCAGACATCGCAAGGTAGCCTCGCTGGGTAAAATGCAAACCTCTTTTGTATTTTAACTGCATATGACTGCATAAATTTCAGGACGCAGTGCATTAAGTCATTTTTCGATACATCATGCCAATTCTCAGATAACAGTTTTCCTACAACAGCTCTTCATACAAAAGTGAAACCGACGCTCAATGCTCACCAGTGATAATGCTTTTAGTACTGCTCTCACCCTGATCCTGAGTATGGATAGCGCGCTAATCTCCATCGTGATGCTCTCGCTGCAGGTATCGCTGATGGCGGTATTGATTGCCAGCCTGATAGCCCTGCCCTTAGGCGCTGCTCTGGCGCTATGGCGCTTTCCTGGACGTAACGTCGTGATTGTCGCCCTCAATGCCTTGATGGGCTTACCGCCAGTCGTGGCAGGGCTTTGTGTCTACCTACTGCTTTCGCGGGCAGGCCCACTGGGTGAATGGGGGCTGCTGTTTACGCCAACAGCGATGGTGATAGCCCAAGTGATTCTGGTACTACCCATTATTGCCGCCCTCACCCGCCAGCAGGTTGAAGCGCTTCACGGAGAGTATGACGAGCAGTTGAACTCACTGGGGCTAACGCGCCTACGCATGATCCCCACCCTGCTATGGGACGCACGCTTTGGGCTGTTAACGGTGATCCTGGCAGGCTTTGGCCGCGCCAGCGCCGAAGTGGGCGCAGTGATGATTGTGGGCGGGAACATCGACGGCGTCACCCGCGTGATGACCACCAGCATTGTGTTGGAAACCAGCAAGGGCAACCTGCCTATGGCCCTTGGCTTAGGGATCATTCTGCTCGCCCTGGTCACCATGATTAACGCGATTGCCCACATAATCGGCGAAACGGCGAAAAGGCGGCTGGGATGAACGCACATCATACGCCCCCCGTCGCCACCCTTGAGCTCGACAGCGTGAGCTTTATCCATCGCGGCCATACCCTGCTTAGTCCCACATCGATGCGCCTTGCAGGCTGCCAGCGAACGCTAATAATGGGGCCGAACGGTGCGGGCAAAAGCCTATTAATGCGTCTAGCTCACGGCCTACTAACGCCCTCCAGCGGTTCGGTTCGCTGGCAAGGGGTTCAGCCCGCGCAAGCCATGGTTTTCCAACGCCCTGTGCTGTTACGCCGCTCAGCGCTGGATAACCTGACCTATGTGCTAGCCATTAACAAAGCGGCTCGACCAGAACTGAAAGCATTACCTCGAAAAGTCCAGGCGATGAGTGCCCTTGAAAAGTTTGGCTTAGCACACCTAGCCAAACGGCCTGCGCGGGTGCTTTCCGGCGGAGAGCAGCAGCGTTTGGCGTTAGCACGGGCCTGGCTGCTCAACCCCCAAGTGCTGTTTTTAGACGAACCCACCTCGGCGCTCGACCCCGCCGCCATCAAGGCCGTTGAAGATGCCGTACTGGAGTTTCATCACAGCGGTACACGTATCGTTATGACCACTCACGACTTGCACCAAGCACATCGCTTAGCCAATGACGTGGTGTTTTTGCACAACGGCGAACTACTTGAACACACCCCTGCCCGCGACTTTTTTACCGCCCCCACCTCACCTGAGGCGGGGGCGTTTATTCGCGGCGAGTTGGTCTGGTAGCTCCAATATAAGTGAGCCCTAGGATTGAAGAAAAACGATTCATGAAAAGCGATCAAGGAGCAAAAATGAACAAAACTACCGCATTCATCACCGCAGGCACCCTAGGGCTGACCTTCAGCGCTACGCTGATGGCGGCCGATGACTACATTACCCTGGCCTCCACGACCTCTACCGAAAACTCTGGCCTGTTTGACGCCATCATCCCCGCATTCAGCGAAGAGACCGGGATTGATGTGCACGTGGTCGCCGTGGGCACCGGCCAGGCATTTGAAATTGGTCGCCGTGGCGATGCGGATAGCCTGCTGGTTCACGACACCGCAGGTGAAGAAAAGTTTGTGGCCGATGGCTACGCCACAGAACGCTTGAATGTAATGTACAACGATTTCGTGATTGTTGGCCCGAGCGATGACCCTGCAGGCATTAGTGATAGCGACACCGTTATCGATGCCATGCAGCGCATTGCCGAGAGCGAGTCCCCCTTCGCCTCACGCGGGGACGATAGCGGCACGAACCGCGCGGAATTGCGCTTGTGGGAAGACGCTGGGGTCACGCCTCAGGGCGAGTGGTACCGCGAGCTGGGTAGTGGCATGGGCCCTACGTTGAATACCGCCGCGGGTATGAATGCCTATACGTTTACCGACCGCGCCACCTGGGTCGCCTTTGACAACCCACAAGACCTTACCTTGCTGTTTGAAGGCGATGAAGCGCTATTCAATCAGTATGGCAGCCTATTGCTCTCGGCAGAGCGACACCCGCATTTGAAGCACGACCTCGCCGCCCAGTGGCACGAGTGGCTGGTTTCTGAACAGGGCCAGCAAGCGATTGCGGATTTTGAGGTAGATGGTCAGCAGCTGTTTTTCCCTAATGCTGAGTAAATCTAATCACCTACCGCCATTGCGAGTAGCTTGCGACGAAGCAATCTCATACCGGCGATGGCACTAACTTTGAGATTGCCGCGCTGCGCTCGCAATGACAAAAGCAAGATTGCCGCGTCGCTTCGCTCCTCGCAATGACATAAGGAGAACTCCTCGCACGGATGTGAGGAGGCTCATGACCGGAGCTTATGCCGGTTAGCGGCTGAATAAACCGCTGATATCTTTCGCTTCCCAGTGAGGGAAATGCTTACGCACTAGGGCATTCAAGTCACGCTCAAAGTCGGCCCAATCGGTGGCGTTTGAAGCATTGCCTGGGGCGCTGGCGGTACCGCGGATCATACCGGCGCCTACGGTCACGTTGGTCAGCCGATCAATGATGATAAAGCTACCGGTACCGGGGCTGGTGCGGTAATCATCCACGGGAATAGCAGCTGTCAGTTCCACGTCGCAGCGGGCAATAGCATTTAGCCCCAGCGAGTGAGTGGCATGCTTCTCCAGAGTATTGACGTCGATTTGGTAATCAATCGCACTGATCTGACCGGAAAGATCGCGGGTCGCCAGTTTGAAATCGTAGAGCTTACCTGGCGTTAACGCCTCTTCCTGCATCCAAACAATATCGGCTTTAAAGGTGTTGGAGAGCGGCAGTTCGCTATCCGCTGCCACCAGCCAGTCGCCACGGGAGATATCGATTTCATCTTCCAGAGTCACAGTGATCGCCTGACCTGGATAAGCGGCCGCAAGGTCACCATCAAAAGTGACAATCCGTGCAACCCGCGACGTTTTACCCGATGGAAGTGCCTTAACGGCTTGACCAGGACGTAATACACCCGCGGCTAAGGTGCCGCAGTAACCGCGAAAATCAAGGTTCGGGCGGTTAACGTACTGAACCGGTAAACGCAGATCGCTGAGGTTCTGGTCGCGGGTAATCTCGACACTCTCTAATAGCTCGATCAGCGTTTGCCCCTGGTAAGTATCGCTAAAATACCAGGGCGTTTGTTCGCTACGATTGACCACGTTGTCGCCATTCAGTGCCGACATCGGCACAAAGCGAATATCCGGTGCTTGGAGGTTAGTGGCAAAGGCGCGGTACTCATCGACTATCTCGTTAAAGCGCTGCTCAGAGAAGTCCACCAGATCCATCTTATTGACCGCAATCACCAGATGCTGAATACCTAGCAGGTCGGCAATAAAGCTATGGCGGCGAGTCTGGGTCTGCACACCGTAGCGGGCATCGATCAGGATAATCGCCAGGCTGGCGGTTGATGCCCCCGTGGCCATATTGCGGGTGTACTGCTCATGCCCAGGCGTATCGGCGATAATAAACTTGCGCTTATCGGTAGAGAAAAAGCGGTACGCCACATCGATGGTAATGCCCTGCTCACGCTCTGACTGCAGCCCATCCACCAACAGCGCCAGATCAACGGTATCACCAGTAGTACCACTGGTTTTAGAAGCCTGAGTGATCGCCGCCAGTTGATCTTCAAAGATCATTTTCGAGTCGTGAAGCAGACGGCCAATCAGCGTCGATTTGCCGTCGTCTACGCTACCGCAGGTGATAAAACGCAGCAGGTCTTTGTTTTCGTGCTCGTGCAGGTACTGCTCGATATTATCGGCGATTAAATTAGATTGGTGAGACATCAGAAGTACCCCTCGCGCTTTTTCTTCTCCATCGAACCCACCTGGTCGCGGTCAATGGCACGGCCACTGCGCTCGCTGGTTCGGGTCAGCAGCATCTCTTGAATAATTTCCGGAAGCGTCGCGGCTTCGGATTCCACCGCGCCGGTTAGCGGGTAGCAGCCAAGCGTTCGAAACCGTACCGACTTCATTTCCGGCACTTCGCCAGGTGCTAACGGCATACGGTCGTCATCGACCATAACTTGCATACCGTCGCGCTCGACTATGGGCCGCTTGGCCGAGTAGTAGAGCGGCACGATGGGAATCGACTCTAAGTAGATGTACTGCCAGATATCCAGCTCGGTCCAGTTAGAGAGTGGGAACACGCGGATCGATTCACCTTTATTGACCTTAGCGTTATATACGTTCCAAAGCTCAGGGCGCTGGTTCTTGGGATCCCAACGGTGATACTTATCACGGAACGAGTAGACGCGCTCTTTGGCACGCGAGGCTTCTTCATCACGACGCGCGCCACCAAAGGCCGCATCAAACCCATACTTATCCAGCGCTTGCTTGAGCGCCTGGGTTTTCATGATATCGGTGTATTTGGCGCTGCCGTGGTCGAACGGGTTGATATTGGCTGCCCGCCCCTCTTCGTTGGTGTGCACGATCAGTTCCATACCCGCCTCTTCAGCCATGCGGTTACGGAACTCGATCATTTCGCGAAACTTCCACGTGGTGTCCACGTGCATCAGCGGGAATGGCGGTGTACCGGGGTAAAAAGCTTTGCGCGCCAAGTGCAGCATTACCGACGAATCTTTACCGATGGAGTACATCATCACCGGGTTGGCGAACTCGGCGGCAACTTCACGGATGATATGGATAGACTCGGCTTCTAATTGCTTGAGGTGGGTCAAGCGCGCGGCATCAGGGGCATTAAAAGCCTCCCCCTGCGTCGCTGAAGATGAAGAACGCGTCTCTGAAGACCGCTCTTTTGACGACAATGTAGACAATTGGGTCATGGCCCCTTACCTCACAAGAACAAGCTCGTCACACAAGCTAAAATCAGCGTACGTTATAGATAAATGTACGTTCGAATGTGAGTAGGGTAACGCCGAGCCGGTAATAACCCAAAAGAATTAATAACTATCTTTTTATTCCTAAAAAACCTATCCAGAAATGGGAGAGAAATAAGAGAGCAATTAACGTCTAATCAATGCGCTCTATCCAGCTCTGCCACTCGCTTCCCTGGGCATCGCTATACGCCAAATCGATAACCCGATAGCCAGGGCGGGAAGCTTCATCAATGGCAAACTGCTCGGCACCGGGCAGAAACTGATCGGCCATCGCCGGGCAGCCATAAACATCAATAGTGGCCTCACCTATGCCTCTACCTGTGCCTAAAATATGATGCTCGGCGTAGGCTTGGTGCGCGTGACCAAACAGGATGATCTTGACGTGCGGGTGTTTACTTAGCAGTTGCCAAAATGCGTCGCGATCTTGTAGGCCAATGGCATCCATCCACACCGCGCCGACGTCCACCGGCGGGTGGTGCATGGCTATCAGCGTGGGCCGGTCATCGTTCTCTAACTGTTCAGCGAGCTTAGCTAGCCGCTCGCTTCCCAGTTCACCGTGGGGTTTGCCCTCCACCTGGGTATTGAGCAACAGGATGCGCCACGAATCCAAGTCCACTTGTTCAACCATCGGCCGCTCGGCCGCCATGAACTCGGGCTGATCGTGATTACCCGGCAGCCAGTACCAGGGGCAAGGCAACTGCTCCAGCGCCTGCACCGCCAAGGCGTAGGAAGCGGCCGATTCATCCTGGCTAATATCACCAGTAAACAGCACGATATCGGGCTTTTCGGCGACAACGGCATTCAACACCTGCTGAAACTGCCGCCAGGGTATGCCCGCCCGGGAACGCGCTTCGATATCCGCATAGAGATGGGCGTCGGTAATTTGCACCACACGCATTAGGGCATCTCCGGCACGTCGACCGTGTGACCGTGGGCAAGGCCATGAGCCAGCCACTCGCCCAAGAAGCGGTTGAGTTGAAGCTTCTCATCCGGCTGATGCATCCGGGCATTGGGGTAGCGGTAGCGGCCACTAAAGTGGCGCTCGCGCTGAAAGTCGGTCACTTCCGCCATGCGTACATCGTGATAAAGATGTACGCGCATACGCGGCCCTTCCAAAACGGTATCTAGTGGGCCGGTCTGAGAAACATTCACCATGGTGGTGTAAGGCGCCTGCTCTTGAATATACAGATGCAGATCACCGAAATGCTGTTTATCACCGCGCAAGGCAATATCGCGGCGCTGGCCGGCCTCCATATCGCCCACCAGGCGCACCAAACGTAAATAGTTGGCGCTGCACTCCCCTTGGAGCGATTTTAAATCGGTGACATAGGCCGTTCTCGCCATGTTCACTCCTCGTCGGTTACGCTTTGCGTCAAAGCGCGCTGCGAGGCAGCACGCAGTGAGGCTCGCTGACTATTCAGCCAATGTAGACCAATTAAACACATGGCGTTGTCGAGTCGCCCCTTCTCTAAGAGCTCCCAAGCGTTAGCGAAAGGCATGACGTGAACACGAATATCCTCATGCTCTTCATCTAGGCCATGAATCCCACCTAATCCTTGGGTATCTACCAAACCACAAAATAGTGTCACTTGCTCGCTACAGGCGCCTGGGCTGGGATAATACGTGTGAAGTTTGGTCAGTTGGGCCACTTTACAACCGGCTTCCTCCCACGCCTCGCGACGCGCCACATCTTCCAGCGATTCGTCTTTTTCGACCAAACCGGCCACGAGCTCGAGCTTCCAGGGAGAAGCGGAATCATCAATGGCGCCGGCACGAAACTGCTCAATGAGCACCAATGAGTCGCGCTCGGGGTCGTAGAGCAGCACACCCACTGCATCAAAGCGATTATGCACTTCACGACGCATGGGTTCGCTCCAACCGCCTTCAAACAGCCGGTGACGAAGCTCTAAGGCTTCCAGGCGGAAAAACCCCTGGTGTAGCGTCTCCCGCTTAAGCAGCTCAACATCATTGCGCTTTAAGTCTGGAACGCTAAGAGCCGTGTTTTTAAAAGGAGGGCGCTGAAAATTAGGATTCTGAACAGCATCGTGCTTGGAGTTGGACGCCATGAGGCACTCCCGGTGGTGATAATCGATCTATTATCAATGCTTGCCACCGGGAATGCCAATTCAGCGGGGGATTTACAGCTGCTTAAGCAGCGCTTCGGCATCACGGCGTAGCGCTTCATCGGAGACTTGCCGGTTGTCTCGAGCGGTGCCGTTAACCGCTCGCTGGGCGTGCTCGCGAGCGGCCTGCTCATTGCCCTCTTCTTTCAAAAAGGCAGCGTAGTAGTAGTTCACATCGATGCCGTCTGGGCGGATCTCCAAGGCACGCTGGAACATGCGTTCAGCGGTATCACTATTGCCAAAACCGAGTGGCCGCCCTGGAGCGCGATCGTAAAGCGCACCTAGCGTGACGTAGGCGGAACCATTCAACCCCTGAGGATCTATTTCAATCGCCTTTTCTAACGCGTCACGCGCATCACCTGCGATTCCTAATGCGCCTAAACCACCGCGCTCACGGGCATAAGAAGCCAGAACTATTCCCTGCCAGACAAGTACATCAGCTTCATCGCTGTACTGCTCGGCCAACTGCTCCGCTTCACCTGCCAATGCCTTTAACGTGCTCTCGCGCTCGTTGGCGGGCATCTCAGTCACGGTATGCTCCCACCTGTTTTTAAGCGAAAACAGCTCGCCTTCAAAGGCAGAGGCGGTTAGCGGAGACAGCATCAGCGCGCTGCCAATGGCGGCGGCGATTATTAAACGTGACAAAGAGTTGCGTGAAAAAGAGTGAGTTCGCATACATGCTCCTAACATTATTGTTGTCCTGGTTAGACCTACTAATAGCGGGCCTCTCGCTCAATATAGCAAAAAATGTAACAAACGTTTGAATGATTTTCCAGTAGCATGTTGCTTGGTATGCTTCGCGCAATTAACGTAAGGTAGATAGCTCGAAACACAATGGGGAATAGGTAATGAAAGGCCGCAACATGACCCGCTGGCGCGATCCAGCCAAAGATCCGCGTCAAGCCCCTAAGAGCAATCTGATTACCCCAGAAGGGGCGGCTCGCTTGCGCGCTATCTTGGATCACCTATCGCGGGTTAAACGCCCGGATATTTCAGCAAAAGTCGGCGAAGCAGCCGCCCAGGGCGACCGCAGTGAAAACGCCGATTACACCTATAACAAGAAAGAGCTGAACCGCGTTATCGCCCGGATTACTTACCTGACGAAACGCTTGGACGAACTGCAAATCGTAGACCGCCTGCCAGCCGATACCAGCAAGGTGTTTTTCGGCGCTTATGTAAGCCTGGAGGATGAAAATGGCGGTGAGGTACATCTCAGGATCGTTGGCCACGATGAAATCGACACCAAAAAGCGCTGGATCAGTATCGATGCACCTATGGCTAAAGCACTGCTCGGTAAACAGGTGGGTGATGAAGCAAAAGTGCTCACGCCTAACGGTGATACGTTTTATACCATCACCGCCATTGATTACACTGGCTAATCCCTGCGCCATTAACGCCGCCTAGGGCCTAATCTTGTAAGGAGTAGTCCACCGTGGTGACAACGCGAACACGTTTGGTTTGCGGCGTGTAGCTGTCCAAGTCCTCGATGGAGAAGTAGCCCTGGGTCGCCTGACGAATCTGGCCCACTTGGCTACCGGAATCTTCGGCAAACTGCTGTGCGGCGTTACGCGCATCCGCAGTGGCCGCCGCAATCATTTCAGGCTTGATCGCATCAAGTCCGGTAAATAGAAACTCCGTGCGGTATTCGTAGCTGGGCGAGAGCAATACGCCCTCCCGCACCAGTGAAGTCGCATTGGGGATTGCCTCGATCACGCCCTCGACATTGGGGGAGCGCAGTAGCAGTGTTGCTTCGGCGCGATAGCGCTCATCCGGGCGCTGACCACCGTACTGATTGCTATATTGGTCGGTAATCCGCGGCGGAGTGGAGCTAACATGCTCTGATGCAAACCCCTGGGCCTCCAGAAAATCGCGAATTGCCTGCTCGTCACTGGACAACTGCTGCTCAAGGTCACTCAAGCTATTAGCGCTGACACTGTAATTGAACGGCCACAGCACCAAATCCGCCGGCACTTCTCGCTCGGCTAAGCCGCGCACCGTGACGCTACGTGACGACTGCTGCCATACTTCTGCGGCGCCCTTGATATAACTACCGCTCCATACCAGCCCAAGCGCCAGCAGCCCGCCCAACAGAACGGCACTTCCCAGTACCGCCGTATTTCGAATATTTCCCGCCATTGCTGCCACTCCTACTCATACCGTTAAATTAACGACTTCTTAATTTGCATAATAGACCTTACCGGTAAATTCGTCGGCGGCTGAATGTGGCAAGTTTGAGGAAACGATGCAGAAGTGTTAATGATCAATCGATATCATGGCCTTGATAACCTGATTAGCGGGGTCACACCACTGGGGCATCTGGGCAGGCACGTCAGCAAGGTAAGCACGGTGGGTAATCATTGCTTCAGCATTGATGTCCCCACTATCCATCAGTGACACCACACTATCAAAGTCTTCCCGAGTGGCATTACGGCTGCCGATCAAGGTCAACTCTTTCTTGTGGAAATCAGGATCACTGAAGGTAATGTCTGCTTTGACTATACTCACCAGAACATAGCAACCGCCATGCCCCACCAGATCGAACCCAGCCTCCATAGCACGAGGGCTCCCTGTGGCATCAAACACCACATCTGCTAACGCACCGCCATTTAGCTTGCTGATCTGTGCAGCCACTTCCACTTCCTGAGGGTTCGCCACCGCATCGGCACCCAGTACGTCACGGCAAAAAGCCAGACGTGATGGATTGGTATCCACCATCAAGGTACGCGCACCCTGGCTTTTAGCGACCTGGAGTACGCCCATACCAATAGGCCCCGCACCCACGATGACGGCTAATTCATCCGCTTGTAGCACGCTACGCCTTACAGCGTGAGCACCAATTGCCATGCACTCCACCAGGGCCAATTGATCGATGCTAAGGGTTTCAGATACCACTAAGTGAGTGGTAGGTACGGCCAGGTACTCCGCCATGCCACCATCTTGATGTACGCCAATAACCTGCATGTTCTGGCAGCAGTTGGTTTTATGCTGCTGGCAGGCACGGCATTCACCACAATGCAGGTAGGGTATGACATAAACCTGCTTGCCCAGTAAGTGCTGGTCATGGTCATCAGCGACTTCGACTATCTCACCGGCAAGCTCATGGCCTAACACCCTGGGGTATTCAAAATAGGGTTGGTTTCCACCATAAGCATGAATATCCGTTCCGCAGATACCGATACGGCGTATCCGTACCACGGCATGCCCAGAGGCACACTCTGGCTTAGAAGCGTGACGCAGCTCCAGATGTTGCGGCTTTGAACAGATAAGCACTTCCATAAGCGCGCTTCTCCTCGTTATGTTTAGGCCTGAACGACCCGCTGCCGCTGCACACCTAAGCCCTCAATACCTAAACGCATTTGCTGCCCATCACGAAGGTAAACGGCAGGCTTCTGGCCCATACCCACACCGGGAGGTGTGCCGGTTGAGATAACATCGCCAGGCTGCAAACTCATGAAACGACTCAAGTAACTGATCAGAAAAGGCACTTGATACACCATGGTGCGTGTATTGCCGTCCTGGTAACGCTGGCCGTCTACCTCAAGCCACATACCTAACTGGTGTGGGTCAGCAATCTCATCACGGGTAACTAACCAGGGCCCCAAGGGGCCAAACGTATCGCAGCCTTTGCCCTTGTCCCAAGTACCACTGCGCTCCAACTGAAACTCGCGTTCAGACACATCATTAACTACGCAGAACCCCGCCACATGTAACATCGCCTCAGCTTCATCAATGTAACGACCACCCTTTCCAATAATTACCCCAAGCTCGACTTCCCAATCGGTCTTTTTGGAGCCACGGGGGATCTCCACATTGTCATTGGGACCACAGATAGCGCTTGTCCACTTATTGAAAATGACCGGCTCGGGGGGAACCTCGGCGCCGGTTTCTGCTGCGTGATCGGAGTAGTTGAGACCAATACAAATAAATTTGCCCACCTGACCAACACAAGGCCCCAGACGCACATCAGCCGCGACCTCTGGCAATGTAGAGAGATCCACATCGCGAAGTTTCTGCAACCCTTCGTCGCTCAACACATCACCGGCAACATCGCTAACGAGGGCGGAAAGATCACGCACCTTACCCTGACTATCGAGAATGCCCGGCTTTTCCTGGCCCAGCGTTCCAAAGCGTAAAAGTTTCATATTGTTATTCCTTCTGAAGTAATCAGTTAGCCCAACCACCATCGATCAATTGCGTGGTACCGGTAATAAACTGCGATTCATCACAAGCCAGAAAAGCCGCCAGCGCAGCCACTTCCTCCACTCGCCCCAGCCTACCCATTGGCTGACGGGCAATAAAAGAGGCTAGCACCTCTGCATCACTGCGCCCCTCTTTATGTGCCTGCTCAGCAATACGCTGTTTGAGAGAGGGAGACTCAACGGTGCCAGGGCAGATCGCATTGCAGCGAATTCCCTGGGTCATAAAGTCGGCGGCGACAGACTTGGTCAGTCCGATCACCGCGGCTTTAGAAGTACCGTAAGCGCAGCGATTAGCAACTCCTTTAATGCTAGATGCCAGGGAAGCCATGTTGATGATGCTGCCACTCTCTTTTGCCAACATGCCCGGTAAAAAAGCCTGCAAGGTATGAAACATTGAAGTGACATTCAGATCCATCGATCGCTGCCAAGTGGCCTCGTCGCATTCGAGTACGCTGCCACCTGCCACCATACCGGCGCAGTTAAACAGTACATCCAAGGCTGGCAGTGAAGCGGCTAAATGGTGGATCGCTTGGCTATCCGTGACGTCCAGGCGATAAGCTTCAACACCCGGTATACCTTCTAAGCTGGCAATATCGATATCTGTCGCGAATACGCGTGCGCCCTCGGCAACAAAGCGCTCGACGCTAGCACGCCCAATGCCGTTTGCAGCGGCGGTGATCAGTGCAGTTTTGTTCCTGAGTCTCATGTTATTTGCACATCCCTAACGGCTAAGGCGCGCCCCTAAAAGCTGTGGCACGACCTTGAAAAGAATGGGAACATACATTAGGCCAAATCATCCAGACACCTAATGGCCTGACCAATGAGCCGAGTATGAGCGAGAAACTTTGACCCTGACAAGCCTCAAAAGGCCAAATAGCAGCTTTTGGGAATAAACTTTAGTAGCCATCAACTTTAGTCGAAAAACACCAGTGAAACGGATAGGAAACACCACGAATGCCGATTCAAACCATCCGCCCGCAGCGCCTCTATCGCCAGATTGCTGATCAATTACAGCAGTTAATCAATGATGGTGAGTTTCCCCCAGGAACGCTGTTACCCCCCGAGCGAGAGCTTGCCCAAGCTCTTGGCGTTAGTCGGGCTTCAGTGAGAGAGGCCTTGATTGCTCTCGAAGTGGTTGGGCAGGTAGCTGTTCGAGTCGGCCATGGTGTCGTGGTGCTTGAATCGCGTTCCACTCCCATGGAGTCGGTGATGCGCGCAGCCGCTCGAACCGAGCCCTGGGCAATAGACCCAGAGTTCGAGAGCGAAATTGAGCTCAATCTGGACGAAGAGATCCCGCCCTTTTCACTGCTCCAGACGCGCCGCTATCTGGAACCGGAAATTGCCGCGTTAGCAGCCATGAACGCCACTGAAGAGGATATGAAAGCGATCCGTTTGGCATTTGAGCGGAATGTGTCTGACAACGCCAATGGCGGGCGCAACTGCGCCGGAGATCGATTACTGCATATTCGTATTGCTGAGGCCTCAGGCAACGCGGCCTACGCACTTGTCATCAAGCATCTGCTTGGCCACAAGTACGGCGCCATGTTTCGTCGACTCCAGGAACTCTTTATGGAAACAGATATGCCGCAGCGCTCCCAGGATGACCATAAGCGCATCGTTGAAGCCATTGAAGAACGTGACCCGGCGGCTGCTCGTCGTGCCATGGAAGTGCATCTGGATCACGTACTTAATGTTTTCTTTGCTGAGTAAGTACCTCATCAAATGCCGTAGACCTAGCGCTGTGACTTAATCGCACCGTAAACCTTGAAGCGGCGATTATCCGCCAGGGTCTGGAAGTCTTGAAATGCCCGCTGCAAGAGGTCTGGATAGGGCAAAAAGCCATTTGCCACCAGGATTAACCGCCCGCCCGCATTGAGATGCTCTGGCGCTGCGCTGATCAAACGCTGGCTAGGGCCATAACTGATATCACGCTCTTTATGGAAAGGCGGGTTGCTAACAATCCAGTCAAACTGCTCACCTTCAAGTGCACTGAATACATCACTGCAGAGTACCCGCCCCTCTAGCCCATTCGCCGCCAAGGTGCGCTTACACGCCTCTACCGCAAAAGCGCTGACGTCCACTGCGGTCACATGATGGCCACGCTGGGCCAACCAAGCGCTAATAATCCCATCGCCACAGCCCATATCCAGCACTTTGAGCGGTTTTTTCGGCAAGCTATTCTCAATGCTTTCCAACAGTAACAGCGTTCCTTCATCGACTTTGCCGTGGCCAAATACGCCCGGGTGGCTGTTCAGCGTCAGCCCTAATGTCTCGAATTGCTGCCAAGCGCTATCGCTAGTCGAATCCAATGCCACGGTTTGGGTGGCAAAGAGTGAACAGCGCCGGGCGTTGTCGCGCTTATCCCAAGGCATCCCCAGCTCTTCCAGCATCTTGGGAACGCGTTTAATGCCACCTTGATGCTCGCCGACAATTTCAATGGGTGTGCCTTCAGGTAGCTGCTCACATAACCACTTGAGCCACCAAATACCTAACTGATGCGTCTTCGGCCAAAACAGCACTACCTCTTTGCCGAATGGCTCACCCACCGCCAAGTCAAAAGGCGTTCGGGCCTGCTTGCCTTTCGCCTGCCACTCACGCAGTACGTCAAAATCGCCACTGACCACACCCGACGATTGATCAATAAGCCAGCTATCGACTGGCGGGCCAATGACCCACAGCGCTACATAGTTATCTTTTTGCCGCTCTAACAGTTGGCACGCTGGGGCTTGGGCACTCATTCAACGATCTCCGGTTTAATTAATGTATAAAGTAGGTAGCGGCCTAAGCGCCAATGGGGGTCATGGCGACAATACTTTTTTTCCAGCGCCAGCAGCGTTTCAGTTTCTACTGGCGTGGCGGGAGGGTGGCGCAAGTAATCTTGAAAAACGCGGATACCGGCGACTGCATCTATCACTAAGCCGTTATCTGCACTCCACTGCTCAACCTCGGCATGACTAACAGGCGAAATAGGCGTCAATCGTTGTCGCTTGCCCTTCCCCGCTAAGCGGTCGCTCAACGCCTTCTCAAGATTGCCTTTGACCGCGTTGGAAAAGCGCAGTGCATCGCGATTAAACACCATCAAGCTAAGCTGGCCACCCGGTGTCAATAAATGACTCAAGGTAGCCAGTGCTGCTTGCGGGTCGCCCAACCACTCCAACACTGCATGGCAGGTAATGAGCGGCCATGGGCCAGGAGCTTGTTCTGTTAACAGTTGTAGCGGCGCCTGCAGATAAGTAATCGCCTCTTCCGGTAACGTTTTAACGTCCCGGTGCCAGGTTTTGGCGTAGCTCAACATATCTGCTGAGGGTTCAGTCATCGTGACATCGTGCCCCCGCTCAGCAAACCATGCCGCCTGCTGGCCCAGGCCACCGCCCACGTCCAGCACGCACTGCCCCTCTAGATTCAGCATTTCCGGTAGCAGGTAGTCGAGCATTGCGAGACGCAGCTCGCCCCGGGGCGCCTGATAGAGCGAACGGGAGAATTTCTCGGCCAGGCCATCGAAATAGCGATCGCCAGACGGCGTTAATTCATAGCTGCTCGATTGAGAATGGAGTGATTTAGGGTTTGAGGGCATGCCGCGAGCATCGCTGTAAAAGAAAGCGTGCAGTTTACCTGATTATCCCTACCCGGCCGAATGGCGGCCTGGCCTGCATCAAACACAAACAAAAGTTATCAAATCATTACAAATGTCTCTTAAAATAGATATAAATCGGTTTGCAAACTGGAGCGAAATAATAGCTAATCGACACAGGAAAAATGTCCTATCATGGTAGAAGTGACAAGCAATAGAAGCATATAGCAGTCACCACCAAGTCGATATAAATTATAACAAAATAAATACGGTGGGTTTTATATGATTATCGATACGGCGAACCAAAATACCACTGGGCAGATAATACGCTCACTGCTAAAAAAAGAGCATGCTATTTCTATCTTTTCTAAAGAAGCAGCCTACGCCATAGAAGCGAAGGCAATTAAGATGGAGCTGGATACCGGAAAAATAACCTTAGCTATTCACTACACCGGAAATTCGCTTTCTCCATATTTTAAAAACGAAACTATTTGCTTTGACATAGAGGCTTCGCACCCTTCACCTGGTATAGAAGAAGAAATTTACAACATTGAGCAAGTACCTGCACACGTCATTAAGATAGATGCCTGCACTTACCATCTTGAGTGTCAGCTTCCCAACTCTATTTTTGCTTCCGATAATAGAGGTGCTCTACGCGTTCCTTTTATTCTTGGTATGCATGCACGTGTGCACCTTGAAGTCTTTGCTCATGAGCTTAATGTGGAAGGAAAAGTGCGTAACCTTTCAGTGGGCGGCTGCATGGTGTATGTCAGCCTCGAAGACAGCATGGCCCTTAGCGTTAACCAGACGCTGCCAGAGGTAACACTCGAGTTTCCAAACGGAGAAACATTCAATACTCAGGGGCGTATTCGTCATATGCGCCCTTTTGGAAGCCACGACTACGCGGCTATCGGTATTGAGTTTATTAATATGACAGCCACAATGGCTGAAACACTTTTCCATTATGTATCGGAGTCTGAGTTCGAAGCCGCTTTTCGTTCAGGGCTACAAAATAGCAATTCACGTGCTAAGTCGCGGCTTTTCATCGCAGATGCCAAAGAGAAGAAAATGCAGCACAAAGAAGAGCATGATCAAACCAAGAGTAGCCAACGATCTCCTCTGCTACGCGGTGTTCTTGAAGTCGCTCACCAGCTACAAGTCATGTTAATGTTTACTAAAAACAAAGACTTATTTCCAGAAGAGAGCCTCTATGAGTGTGTCGACAGCCTTCTTTATATGGTCACTCAAGACCGAAGGGGGCTTCAGTATGCGCTGGCTTTTTTGCATGATGAACCCGAGTGGGTTCGCCATGCCATACAAGTGAGTAGCCAGCTAGCGATGATCCTGATCAGTCGTGACCCACACGCGCCACAGACACGGGAAACAGTAGCGGGCGCCCTACTACACACCATGGGTAAACCACTGCTGATTAGCGAACAGCTCCCCTCACTTAAAATTCGCATGTCTCCATCGCAAGCCGAGCTACTCAAAGAACATGTTGTTGCACTGAATAACAAGCTAACGGCACTGGGCTGGGTCGCCAGCCCAGCCTGCCATGACATTATCCTCAATGCCAACGAACGGCTCGATGGCAGCGGCTATCCAGCAGGAAAGCAGGCTGCAGAGTTATCCGAGCGTGTTCGATTAATCAGTGTTATTAAAATAATCAATAAATTAACCCATGAGCGAAATGGTCAGCATCCGCGGCAACCTCTTGATGCCTACCGCTGGGTTAATAACTGCCCAACTATTTATGAAAAGTCATTACTTGTAGAGTATATCCAACACTTTGGCTTATACCCAATCGGTAGCTTAGCAAAGTTCTCAAACGGTTTTTTAGCATGGATAATGGATGTAGATGCAAAGGGAATGCCGTGTAAAGTTAACGTTATTAAAAACCTCTCCTTTAGAGACACATCTATTGACACGGTTCTTGAAAATAGTGACTTTACTCAAATTGGGCGTCTTGAGGGCACGGTGAACCCCACAGACTACAATATTCATATGGCCAATCACCCTTAGCGGCTCGCACTCCGTTGCTTTTGGCCTAGCAAACACCCAAAATTGAGCTACTTTCATTCCGTTAATCACAATGTAACGGAAGACACTTTAACGCAAAACGCTATTTATTTAAGCACTCTATTTTAAAGTACACTATGCCACCTACACCGCGCCGTTCCACCATTCTTGAAGTAGCCCGCCTCGCTGGTGCCTCTAAAACCAGCGTATCGCGCTATTTTGGCGAAGAGCGTGATCGGCTCTCGCCCTCACTTCAAGCGCGCATCGCCCATGCGGCAGGTACCCTTGGCTACCAGCCAAATCAAATGGCACGCGGGTTAAAAGGTGGTCGCTCTAAATTGTTAGGTATGTTGGTGGCAGATATCCGCAACCCATTTTCAGTGGCTATCACACATGGTGTAGAGCAAGCGTGCCGCCAATACGGCTACTCATTGGTAGTATGTAATACTGATAACGACCCAGAACAGGAGCGCCAGCATTTAGACCTGTTGGGTGCCTATCAGGTGGAAGGTCTCGTGGTAAATGCATCCGGCAGCCCTGAACGCCAACTACATACTTTCATCAGCCAGGGGACACCCATTGTGCTGCTAGACCGCGAAGTCGATCATGTGGAAGCGGAGGTGGTTGGACTCGATAATCACCTGGCGGTCGATATGGCGCTAGAACACTTGGCCGATCAGGGCTACCAGGCCGTGCTGTATGTCAGCGAAGCTCCCCAGCAGTCAAGCACCCGACAAAAACGCTTGGCCCGCTTTAACCACACTGCCGAGCAGTTGGGGCTTATTCATTCATCCTCCCTGCTTGCTAACTCAGATGGCACTGCAACGCTTCAAGAATTAAGCGACTTTTTAGCCGCCCAGCAACAGCACGCTTGCGCTGTCTTGTGCGGCAATGGCACTGCCACCCTAACCGTGACCCGCCTGTTTCAGCAGTTGGACTTACTGCTTGGCAAGGTAGGCTTGATGGGGATTGATGAACTCGATTGGTGCGCTTTGATCTCTCCCGGCATTACCACGCTTGCCCAACCCACCGATGCAATGGGTAAAACGGCTGTTCAATGCTTGATGCATCGCATTGCTCCCCACGTATCATCAATGCCAGCGGCGCTGAGGTTTTCACCTACTCTGATCGAACGAGGTTCTACTCAACGCTAATTTTTTTAGTCGGTGCTAAAAAATTGCCACAAAAATGGTATCGTTCCCATTGGATGATAATGAACAACTCGAAGAGATTACTGACTATGCCCCACTCCTTCTCTAACCCACCAGAAATTCTCACCTTCGGCGAAGCTATGGCTATGTTTGTCGCTGATTCACCAGGCGACTTATCCGGCATTGAGCGTTTCCACCGCCGCTTGGCAGGCGCCGATAATAATGTCGCTATCGGCCTCTCCAGGCTGGGTTTCCACGTGGGCTGGTTAAGTCGAGTGGGAACCGATAGCTTTGGAGGGTTTATTCAGGCGGCATTAACAGCGGAAGGTATCGATGATCGCTATATTCACGCCGATGCACAGCACCCCACCGGGCTGCTCTTTAAAGAACGTGCCCAGAACGGCGCCGACCCGCGAGTTGAATATTTTAGACGTGGCAGTGCCGCCAGCCATCTCACTATTGACGACGCCCGGGATGTCGACTTTCAGGCACTTAACCACCTTCACGCGACGGGCATTACCCCAGCATTATCTGAAAGCGCCTGCCAGCTTAGCCATCATTTGATGGAAGAGGCCCGCGCCCACGGCGCTAGTATTTCCTTTGACCCCAATTTACGGCCGTCACTTTGGCCCAGCGAAAACGTTATGCGGTCGACCCTTAATGAGCTCGCAGGTCGCGCCGATTGGGTGTTGCCTGGGCTTTCAGAGGGCCAGCTTCTCACCGGGCAGAAGACGCCTTACGACATAGCAGGCTATTATCTGGATCAAGGTGCCTCGGCTGTGATCATCAAGCTGGGCCCCGAAGGTAGCTATTACCGTGGCAACCTGGATGGGCAAGAAGAGAGCTTTACAGTGGCCGGTTGCCACGTTGCTGAGGTGGTGGATACCGTAGGTGCAGGCGATGGCTTCGCCGTCGGTGTCATTAGCGCCCTGCTTGACGGAAGAACGGCGCGTCAAGCCGCCCAACGCGGCAACCTCATTGGCGCCCAAGCCATCCAGGTAGTGGGTGATATGGAAGGTTTGCCTAATCGCGAGCAACTATTAGCGCTTGAAGTCGACCAGCCCATTGGCTAATCGCCACACACTATTTTTTTAAATAGCAGGTTTTAAATAGCAGGTTTTAGATAACAGGCTTTTCACCATGGAGATAACAATGAAAAAACGTCTAGTGATTCAAGGACGACTCAGCGACGCTCAACAGACTGAACTTAGCGATTTGTTTGAAGTGGATGTGTTGCCGAAAACCAGCTCGCTTGATGCCCCTGAAAATCGCGCTCTATTAGCGGAGACACACGGCATTATCGGTTCCGGCTTAGCCATTACCCCCCAGTTGCTGGACGCAGCGCCCAACTTGAAAGTCATCGCGACCATCTCGGTTGGCTACGACAACATCCCGGTTGATGAACTGACTAAGCGCGGCATTATGCTATGCAATACGCCTGATGTGCTTACCGAAACCACTGCTGACACCGGCTTTGCGTTGATCATGGCCGCGGCGCGCCGGGTGGTTGAACTAGCCGAGTGGGTCAAAGCGGGCAAATGGCAAGCCAGCATTGGCCCGGCACTATTTGGCAGCGATGTGCATGGCAAAACCCTAGGCATGGTGGGGTTTGGGCGCATCGGTCAAGCCGTTGCCAGGCGCGGAGCCCTGGGCTTTGGTATGCAGGTGCTCTACTCCAACGCTTCACCCAAGCCCGATTTAGAGAGTGAGCTTGGTGCGCAGCGCCGCGAACTCAACGAGCTATTGGCTGAAGCCGATTTCGTCTGTGTCACTGTGCCGCTTACCGCCGAGACCGAGCATTTGATCGGTGCCCAAGAGCTTGCGCTGATGAAGCCTTCAGGCATTTTTATCAATATCGCCCGCGGCAAAGTAGTCGATGAAAGCGCCTTAATACACGCCTTGGAAACCAGCGTTATTCAAGCAGCAGGGCTGGATGTATTTGAGCAGGAGCCACTACGCGCTGCGTCACCGCTGACGAAGATGCCCAATGTGGTCGCCCTGCCGCATATCGGCTCTGCTACCCATGAGACCCGCGACGCCATGGCCCAGCGAGCGGTGGATAATATGCGTCTAGCACTCCAGGGTGAGCGGCCAATTAGCTTAGTCAACGAGGAAACCTATCAATGAAGCCAGCCACGCCCCTGTGCTTACTGTTCGATTGCGATGGCACCCTGGTGGATAGCGAAATACTGCTTGCCGAGGTAATGGGGGATATTCTTCCCGAGTTCGGCTTACCCTTTTCAGCGCGTCAGTATATGGATGAATTTCGCGGGGTGCGTTTCCAGACGATCGTCCAAACCCTGGAAAAGCGTTTTCAAACATTAGCAGAAGATGCATTTTCCCAGCTTGAGGCAGGTATGCGGGCGCGTATGGAAGCCCGTATGCGTGCCGAGCTGGTGGCGATTCCTGGTATGGTCGCCGCACTGGAACAGTTAAGTAGCCACCCCAAGGCCGTGGTCTCTAATGGCCCCGAGCGCAAAATTCGCTGTGCGCTGGAAAGCACCGAACTAGGCCATCACTTTGCTGACAAGCTCTTTAGCGCCTATACCCTCAATGTCTGGAAACCCGACCCCGAGCTGTACCGTAAAGCTGCCGCCGCTATGGGCCATGCTCCTCAGCAGTGCGTGGTGATCGATGACGCGGCGGTGGGTGTGGAAGCGGGGCTAGCGGCGGGCATGCACGTGATTCACCTCAACCACTTCCCTAATGAAGAACTCACCCCCGAAGGGGCGATTGGTATCCACCACGCCAGCGAGCTTCCCACCGCCATTGCGCGCCTACACTTCTGATCGCGGTTGCTTGGTTAACTGATTAACCGCCGCTAATCAACTCTCCAACGCCCACCCTCGACAGGCATGTTTCCCGTGCCTGCCGACGACGCCGCCTGCGTGCTTATAACCCCCTCTCTCTGTACTGAAAATATGCATCGCGACCAATGTCGCATAGCCCAAGCATTGACCTATGCAGGAATGACGTTAAGCTTGGTCTCACATCAAATATAAAAACAGATTTTATATTTGAGAAAACAACCATCGCATCGCAACAAAAACATCACAATAAAACGGAGAACCTTCCATGCGCCTAACCCACTTAATGATGGCCAGCCTCGCTATTGGCTTCACCACGTCGCTCCAAGCTGCCGATTTCACCTTCAAGTATGCTCATTCGCAAACCGATGAGGCGCCGCGTTCTGAGTCCATGCGCTACTTCAAAGAAGCGCTTGAAGAGCGCAGTGATGGGCGTATCGCTGTCGAACTCTATTTCAATGGCACCCTGGGGAAGGAGGAGGACGTACTTCAGCAAGTCCAAATGGGGCTTATTCAGGGCTATCGCGGTGGTTTGTTTGCCCAAGCTAACCCCGCCTACCTGATCTATACCATGCCGTTCCTGTTCACCACGCCTGAGCAGGCTATTGACGTGATGGAGGGCGAGCTTGGCCAGGCCATTAATGAAGGCGCACGAGAAAGCCAGCTGCATATACCGGTGACCGGCGTTGCAGGCGGTATGCGCCAGTTAACCAATAACGTTCGCGCCGTTAATCAAGTTGATGACCTCCGTGGCTTGAAGATTCGCACCCCGCCGCTGGCTCCCACGCTGCGCGCGTTTGAAGATCTGGGAGCATCCCCCCAGCAAGTGCCTTACACCGAGACCTATATGGCGCTGCGCACAGGCGTGGTCGATGGGCAAGAAAACCCGCCCTCCAATATCGCCGATATGAAGTTTCATGAAGCTCAGGAGTACATGTCATTACTGAACTGGCAAATCCATCCTGATCCCTTCTTTATCAGCGCCCAGTGGTACGACCAGCTACCTGAAGAGCTGCAGTTGATCGTCGACGACGTCGCTCAGGAGACGATGACCCGCTCCAACGAAATTTGGCTAGCCTCCGAAGCCAACTACCTCGAAACACTGGGCGAGCACATGAGCATTAATGACATCGCCGACGAACACCGCCAAGGCTTCGTAGATGCCGTCGTTCCTGTCTGGGAGCACTTTGTTGAGCGTGGTGACTTTAGCCAGGAGCAGTTAGAGCAAGTGCTCGCGCTGACCGATCAAGCCGAGGTATTGGAGTAATGAATCCACCTCCACTGGCGCAGCCGATGGCGGAAGATACCGCCTTGATGCGGGTAATGCGCCGCTTCGCTAGCCTGCTGGAAAATCTGATCGCCGCATTGATTGCGGCGGTTTTCCTGCTCTGCTTGGCACTGGTGATACTGCGCTACGTATTCAGCATTGGCTTTGCCGGTGCTGAAGAGGTGATGCGCTTTCTATTTGTGTATTCCACCGCACTGGGGGCATCGGTCGCCATTTTGCGCGGCGAGCATATCCGTATCAGTGTGCTTGTGGATGCACTGCCTTCGGCAATAGCCGTCTGGCTGAACCGCTTACGCCACTGTCTTGTGATGCTATTCAATGGCTATTTGGCATGGCTCAGTATCAGCTGGATTGGGCAAGTGGGTCGTTTCCGCTCCGCCGTGCTGGATGTGCCTAATTGGGTAGTGCAAATCAGTGTCCCCATTGGCGCGCTACTGGTCATTCTGTTTTCCTTGGCGGTGCTAGTGGGTGGAGAGCGCCCCTCAGCTCAACGAGAAGACGCGCAGGAGGGCCAGGCATGATTTTACTGCTTGTTAGCCTGATGGTGCTGCTGTTGATTGGGGTGCCCATCGCCTATTCCCTAGGGCTTTCGGGGCTGGTCTACTTCTTGATCATGCAGCCAAGCTTGATTGGCGTGCTTCCCCAGCGGGTACTGTCCGGTATGGATCTGTACACCATGATTGCCCTGCCGCTGTTCATTTTGATGGGGCTGGTGATGAACGCCTCAGGCATTACCACGCGCTTGATCGACTTCTGTTTGATGTTGGTAGGCCGTTTTCCAGGTGGGCTGGGGCACGTCAATATCTCGACATCGATGATCTTTGGCGGCATATCGGGCTCTTCTGTGTCTGATACGGCATCGGTGGGTTCCGCCATGATTCCTGAGATGGCACGCAAGGGATACAGCGTAGAAACCGCCAGCGGTATTACCGTGGCATCTTCCACCATGGGCATGATCATTCCTCCCAGTGTGCCCATGGTGATCTACGCTGTTACCGCGCAGCAGTCTATCGGCACCATGTTTATGGCGAGCCTTGTGCCAGGTTTACTCATTGGCCTGCTGATGATGGGCATCATTGCGCTAATGGCCGGTCGTCAAGGCTACCCCCGTGCCCACGCAGGATTAAACCCGCAACAGCGCCGCCAGGTGATTCAGCGTGCGGTACTCGCGCTATTAATTCCTCTGTTTGTAGTGGGTGCGGTGGTCGGTGGTGTCGCTACAGCCACTGAGTCCGCCGCGTTAGGCGTGGGCTATGCGCTGTTTCTAGCATTGGTGGTATTTAAAAGCCTCAAACTGCGTGAACTGCCCGCACTGTTTCGCTCTGCCGTAATGACCAGCGCAACGGTGATGATCATTATTGCCATGAGCCAGCTGTACGTGTGGATTCTCTCGATGGAGCAGATTCCCCAGCTGTTGGCAGGCTTTTTAGGCGGGCTGGATCTTACCCCGATATTGCTCCTGCTGGTGATTGCAGCTGCCGTGCTACTGATCGGCACCTTTATTGATGTGACCCCCGCGATTTTGCTGATTACCCCAGTGGTGCTGCCGGTGCTTGCCCTGGCCAATATTTCACCTGTGCAGTTTGGTGTCCTGTTGATCAGTGGCCTAGCTATTGGCTTGGTCACGCCGCCGGTGGGCATGTGCCTGAACGTCTGCTCATCCATCACTGGCCTCTCGATTGGGCGTATTTTCCGCGGCGCCCTGCCGTTCCTGCTCGCAAATCTCCTGGTGATACTGCTGGTCATTGTCTTTCCGGCTATCACCCTGTGGCCGCTCACGCTGTTCTCGTGAGCCCATTTACTTTTACTATTAAAGGAAATTCATATGGATATTCGCCAAGCGCTTCATAGCGATCATTTTAAAACCCTCGATACCCAGCGCCTGCGTGACAAAATGCTGGTCACCAAGATTATGGAGCCTGGGCAACTGTCGCTAACCTACAGCCACGTTGACCGCATTATTGTCGGTGGCGCGGTACCCACTGATTCACCGCTTACCCTGAGCGGTGGCAAAGAACTTGGCGTTGACTATTTTCTAGAGCGGCGGGAAATGGGCGTTATCAACATTGGCGCGCCCGGGCGCATTACTGTCGACGGTGAAACGGTCGAGCTGGGCACCCACCACGGCTTGTATATTCCCAAAGAGAGCCGTGAAGTCAGCTTTGAGAGCCTCGATGCGACCAAGCCTGCGCGCTTTTATATCAACTCAACGCCTGCCCATGTACGTTACCAGCTTCGCCATATCCGCCCGGAAGATGCCTCGCCCACCACCCTTGGCGACCCCGAAACCGGAAATGTGCGTACCATTAATAAGTACCTGCATACCGATGTACTGGATACCTGCCAGCTCTCCATGGGGCTTACCCAGTTAGAGCCCGGCAGTATGTGGAACACCATGCCCTGCCATACCCACGAACGGCGCATGGAAGTGTACTTCTACTTTGACTTGAGTGAAGACGATGTGGTGTTCCACCTGTGTGGTGAACCCCAAGAGACCCGGCATATCGTGGTTGCCAACGAACAAGCCGTGATTCACCCCAGCTGGTCGATTCACTGCGGCTTTGGCACTCGCCGCTACACCTTTATTTGGGGTATGTGCGGTGAAAACCTGACCTACGATGATATGGACTTTATCGCTTCTAAAGAGCTGCGCTAAACCACTACCCAGGGAGAGTGACCAATGAAGCTATTTTCGCTGAACGGCCAAGTTGCCATGGTGACGGGTTGCAACAAAGGGCTGGGCCAGGGAATTGCCATTGCACTGGCACAGGCGGGTGCCGATATCGTGGGCGTCAACCGCAGCCCTGCGGGTGACACCCGCCAGCAGGTGGAGGCTCTAGGGCGCCAGTTTTACGACATTACGGCGGAGCTGGGCAGCCAAGCGCCTAGCGAGATTGTCTCACAGGCGATCGCGCAAGCGGGCAAGGTGGATATCCTGATCAACAATGCGGGGATTATTCGCCGGGCAGCAGCCGTTGAATTTTCAGAGCAAGATTGGGATGACGTCATTGACGTTAACTTGAAAGCCGCTTTTTTTCTCGCACAGCAGGTTGCCAAACACCTTATCGAGCGCAAAGCGCCGGGCAAGATCGTCAATATCGCTTCATTACTGTCGTTTCAGGGCGGCATTCGTGTGCCCTCCTACACCGCCAGCAAAAGCGGCATTCTCGGCCTAACGCGTCTGCTCGCCAATGAGTGGGCGGGCCATGACATCAACGTTAATGGCATCGCCCCTGGCTATATGGCCACCGACAACACCCAAGCGTTGCGCGACGACCCCCAGCGCCATGCTGAAATTCTTGGCCGAATCCCCGCCGGACGCTGGGGCACGCCAGAAGACTTGGCCGGCGCTGTGATATTCTTATGCTCCGATGCCGCCCGCTACGTGCATGGGCATACCCTGGCGGTAGACGGCGGCTGGCTGGCACGCTAACCAAGCATTTTGGTTAACGCCACGATCAACGAGCGATAGGCAATCACGTAAGGGAGCTTGAATGAAGGAGAAGGCTGAAACGCAGTACCACGCCCCTGCCTTAGAGAAAGGGTTGGATATTTTGGAGCTGCTTGCCCAATCTTCCCAGCCGCTAAGCACCCAAGCGATTGCCGAGCAGATCGGCCGTAAAACCAATGAGATGTACCGCATGCTGATGGTGCTGCGGGATCGTGGCTACGTCAGCATGGATGATAGCGGTAGCCGCTATCAGCTAACGCTAAAGATGTTTGAGATGGCCCACCGCTTCCCGCCCACCAAGCGGTTAGTACAGGCCGCGCTACCGCGCATGGAAGAGCTGTGCCATGAAATCTCCCAGTCGTGTCACCTTAGCGTTGCTCGTCCTGGTCATCTATTGGTAGTGGCCCAGTATGAAAACCCCGACAAGATGGGCTTTGGGCTGCGCCTGGGGGCCAACATCGATATATGCGGCTCCGGTTCTGGGGCCGTCATGCTGGCCTTTCTGGATGAGCCACGCCGGGAGCGCATTCTCGCCGCCAGCGATGCAACGCAACAAGAGGTTGACCGAACGCGGGCGCTATTTGATCCGATTCGCCAGCAGGGCTACCACGTGGGGCCAAGCCCTCAAGTCCAAGGGTTAACCAATATCAGCTTCCCTGTCTTTGGGGTTCATGACGTTATCGAAGCCGTTATCACCATCCCTTATCTCACTCTGATTCCAGAAGCGATGCATCGGGAAGTTCCCAGCATCGACCGCTGCCGGGAACAGCTAGGGGAACTGGCAGACGCCCTGACACTGGCTATTGGTGGGCGCCTACCAGCAGGTACAACGAGCTAAATGATGTTCTCTATAACGGCGTTCTCTATAACAGGGCGCTAAAAGTAGGTCGCCATACGCTCTTTAACGTTTAGTTGATCATCCACTAACAGTATCTGGCGCCATTTATCGAAGGTTAAACAGGGATGAGAGGCGCCAAAGGCGACAATATCACCGACCTCGACATCTTGAGCCCCTTCCGGAAGGCGCACAAAGGTGTGCTGATCCATAATTTTTGCCACCTCCCAGCCAGCAACTGACATTGACTGAGAGGGCTCACCGGCTTCCCGGAACCGACGCAGGGCAATAGGTAGCTGGTCATGACCGATATCACGCTTACCTAGCGCCACAATGGCAAGCCCAGGTTCGGGAAGCGACTGCACCTGGGCAAAGACTTCCAGGGCAGGCTCAAGCCCCTGCTGCAAATCCGGCCGGCGGCCTAATACCGCTGATTGCGCTTCACGATAAAGCCCATGGTCGTGGACGATGTAGCAACCTGGGCGTAGCACGGGGGTAAATCTCCCCTGAAGTGGTGCGCCCTGAAAGGCCTCCGCAATCACGTCATACCAGGCGGAACCTGACGCGGTGACAATCGGGTTCTCTTCAGCAAAGCGTCCAGCAGCTTCGAGCTCTACGGCAACATCCACCAGGTATTTAGCATAGGTACGAATACCGGATTCGGGATTATCCCCGTGAACCACACCCTCATAGCCCTCCAGGCCCACCAGAGAAAGTGCTGGTTCACTAGCAATCACCTCCGCCAGCGAAAGAATTTGCTGCTGATTGCGGCAGCCACAGCGGCCACCCTCCACGCCTATCTCAATAAGCACCGATAACGTCAAGCCCCGCTCAGCAAAAAAGCGCCCGAGCTGGCGCGCATTCTCATGGCTATCGACCACACAATAAAACGCAGCGCCCTGTTCGATCAGACTGGCGATAATGGCCATATTTGCCTGACCCACCAGTTGGTTCGCCATCAATATTCGGGTAACGCCATTGGCGAAGGCAGCACGACACTGGGGTGCAGTCGCCAGGGTGATCCCCCACGCACCCGCCTGAAGCTGACGATGGAAAAGCGCGGGCGTCATGGTGGTTTTGCCATGGGGCGCCAAGCGGGCACCATGAGCCTCTGCGAATCGTTGCATCCACTCTACGTTATGAGCCAGTGGGCCTTCATGCACCACGGCAGCGGGAAGGCTGACACCTGATAGCAGGTTTGATCCCAATTCCTCACCGCCTTTATCCATCGCTAACGCCATTGTCTGCATTCGCCCATATCCTCTTTTTTAATAAAGCATCAATGTTAGATATTTTCACAACTATTGACTTAAGGTTAAAAACTAACATACTTTTTAAATCAGGCAACCATTAGGAGTCCACGGTGAGCCAGGAAATCGACATCTTGTCACGTATTACCACTGACTTTGCTGCCTTGCGTGAAGCTGAAAAAAAAGTCGCCGAGCTGATATTTGCTGACATCGAGTTTGTCACCGAAGCAAGCATCGGTGACATCGCCCAGCGCGCGGGGGTAAGTGATGCCAGTGTCACCCGGTTTGCACGCGCTATCGGCTGCACTAATGTGCGCGACTTAAAAACGCGCTTAACACGCGCTTTAGCAGCAGGTCGCCGTTTTATACAAGAAGCGACCCCCGAAGACAGCTCAAGCGTGGTGTATGACATTGCCACACAAACCCTCGCGCTTAACCGTGACTTGCTCGCCCAGGCCGATGTGGCAGGCGCTGTCGAACAGCTGGATAAAGCGCGCCAGATATTGGTATTTGGCGCAGGGGGCGGTTCCAGCATTCTCTCCCAAGAGCTTCAGTTTCGCCTGGTACGCCTTGGCTATGCGATCTGTGCTTACCCTCAAGCACTACTACCCCGCATGGTGGCATCCACTCTTGAGCCTGATGACGTCGTCGTCGTGCTGTCGGTGACTGGCTACACGCCGGAGATGGTGGAGTCAGCAAAGATCGCAAAACAGTACGGCGCCAAAGTGATTGCGATAACCGCAATGAATTCTCCATTAGCCGAAACATCCGACATTGTGCTCCCGATCACCTCCCGGGAGACCGACTTTATCTATCACCCTTCAGCTTCCCGCTACGCCATGCTGGCGGTCGTTGATGTGTTGGCACTTGAACTTGCCATGCGCCATCGCGAACGCTCGCGGACTAAATTGCGTCGTCTCAAGCTTAGCCTGGATGATCATCGCGGTGGCGACAACCGCCAGCCATTAGGAGATTAGGATGGTTTACGACCTGCTGATTCGTAACACCAACGTACTGGATGGCTCCGGCGCAGCCCATTTTCGTGCCGATGTGGCTATACAAGGCGAGCGTATCTGCGCCATCGGTGACATGCCTTACGCCACCGCCACCACCATTATTGACGCCCAAGATCGCTATCTGGCCCCTGGTTTTATCGATGTCCACACTCACGATGATACCAATGTGATTCGTACTCCCGAGATGCTGCCGAAGCTGACACAAGGAGTAACGACGGTGGTGGTGGGTAACTGTGGGATCAGTGCCAGCCCCGTGACACTCACACGCGAAGTACCCGACCCCATGAATTTACTGGGCAAGCTAGAGGACTTTAGCTACCCAAGCTTCAGCGCCTATGCCAACGCCGTAGACGCTGCCGCACCAAGTATCAACGTCGCCGCCTTGGTGGGGCATACGAGTCTGCGCAGCCAGGTGATGGATAGCTTTGCCCGGCCTGCGACTCAAGAAGAAATTGCCAACATGGAAGTGTTGCTAAGCCAAGCGCTGGATGAGGGAGCCCTAGGGCTTAGTTCAGGGCTTGCCTACCGTAACGCGATACACGCGCCGACCGCCGAGATGGCCCCACTGGTGGCAGCCGTTGGCCAATCAGGCGGCGTATATACCACCCATCTTCGAGATGAGTTTGCGGGCCTGCTGGGTGCCATGGACGAAGCATTTTCCACCGCTCGCAATGGCCAGGTGCCTCTGGTGATCTCGCACCTTAAATGCGCAGGCGCGGGCAATTGGGGAGGCGCTGGTAAAGCGCTGAGTAAACTGGAGACTGCCGCCCAGCATCAGCATGCTCACTGCGATTGCTACCCCTACACCGCAGGCTCCTCCACCCTCGATCTCGGTCAGGTAACCGACGAGATTGAGATCACCATTACCTGGTCGACACCGCACCCTGAGCAGGCGCGTCGTCCACTTAAAGTGATCGCCGCTGAGTGGGGAATATCACTGCTAGATGCGGCCAAACAGCTACAGCCTGCCGGTGCGGTTTACCACAACATGAGTGAAGCGGATATGCAGCAAGTGTTAGCGCACCCGCTCTCCATGGTCGGTTCCGATGGATTACCGAACGACCCCCACCCTCATCCGCGCCTATGGGGTGCTTTTCCACGTGTACTGGCTCACTACAGCCGCGATTTAAAACTCATGCCGCTGTCAGAAGCAGTGCGCAAGATGACCAGCCTTTCAGCGGCCAATTTCGGCTTAACGGATCGCGGTGAGATCCGTATTGGCGCTTACGCAGATCTCACTCTTTTTGATCTTGCGGTGCTGGAAGATACAGCGAATTACGAAGTCCCTATTGCGGCAGCTAAAGGCATCGACATGGTCGTGGTGAACGGCAAGATCGCCTATCACCAAGGCGCAATTTCAGATCAACGGTCTGGCCGGATGCTACGCAGAACAGAGCGAATTTCTCAAACGATCCCTCCCCTACAAACCAACCAGGAGCAAACCCCATGAGCATTACTCGATACGGTACCGAAGGCGGCGTAGGCACCGGCGGCCAGAAGCTGCCCTTTGCCCGTGCCGTCGCAGCAGGCGGCTGGCTATACGTTTCTGGCCAAACACCCATGACCGATGGCGAAGTCGTTGAAGGCGGCATTGTTGAGCAGACACGCCTCGCCTTCGACAACTGCTTGGCCATCATGCAAGAAGCCGGCTACGGCGTTGAGGACGTAGTACATGTCACCACGGTATTGACTGATGCCCGCTATTTCACGTCGTTCAACAAAGTCTTCAAGGAGATATTTGGCGACAACCCACCGGCACGTATTTGCAGCGTTCAAGACCTGGTGGTGGATTGCAAAGTAGAAGTTGACGTTAAGTGTTACCGCGCCGATCGCGCTTAAACAACCAGCTTTAAGTACCAATAAAAAGCGCCGCGCCCCGGCAAGGGCGCAGCGCCAGATTACCGCGTGATTAGGATAAAAAAGCCCCGCGGTAATCGCTTCCATTGCCTACCTTCGGCCGCGGCAACGGCCGGATAAACAACGATAAGAGGTTAACATGAACAGCCAACTATTCCTTATTACCTTCGTGCTCTACATCGTCGCCATGATTGTGTTTGGCTGGTGGATTTCAAGACACAAACGGGGCAGCGGCGACGACTTTCTACTCGGCGGGCGAAGCGTACCGCTATTTCTCACCGTAGGTACTACGGTCGCGACCATGGTGGGCACCGGCTCCAGCATGGGCGCCGTCGGATTTGGTTACGCCAACGGCTGGGCAGGTGCTTTATACGGGCTCGGGGGAGCCGTGGGTATTTTACTGCTCGCGGTCTGTTTTGCTCCCGTACGTAAACTTCGCTTTATGACCATGAGTGAGGAACTCGCCTATTACGTCGGTGCGAATCGGCTGGTACGTAATGTGGTCGCGCTACTTATCTATATCGCCTGTATAGGCTGGTTGGGCGCGCATATTCTTGGCGGTGGTCTCTACCTCTCCTGGATGGCGGATATCGATCTAACCACCGCACGTATTCTGGTGGCGTTAGGCTTCGGCATTTACTGCGTGGTAGGGGGTTATTTTGCGGTTATCTGGACTGACACCATTCAAGCGGTCGTGCTGTTTGCGGGTTTTATTTTGATGGCGGTGCTGGCGCTAGTGGAGGTTGGCGGCTTCTCAGGCCTTACGGCAGGTATGGATGCGGGGGCCACTAGCTTTCTAGGTATTGGTCAAATTGGTGCGCTGCCAGCGCTGTCACTGGCTGCCGTCATTGCCATTGGCGTGCTTGCTACGCCCTCCTTTCGTCAGCGCATTTATTCAGGAAAATCAGTCAAATCGGTACGCCGCTCGTTCTTAATCACCGGCGTTCTTTACCTGGGCTTTTCGATCATTCCCGCGATTATTGGTATGGCCACCCACGCCCTTAACCCTGGGCTTGAAAATAGCAACTTCGCCTTCCCTTTTCTGGCCACTGAAATTATGCCCCTAGGATTAGGACTACTGCTATTGGTAGCGGGTCTTTCCGCTACGATGTCTAGCGCGAGCTCTGATGCCATTGCCGGTGTTTCCACACTGATTCGCGATCTGTACGTGCTGGCAACGGGCCGCACGCCCTCAGCGCGAAATGTAGTGCGCTTCTCGCGTATTGCGCTAGTGGCAACCATTGGTCTGGCGCTGCTGTTCGCGCTGGCCTCAGACAATGTCATCACCTACATCACCCGCATGATCTCGACGATTCTGTCAGGGCTGTTTGTGAGTGCCATGCTGGGCCGTTTCTGGTCACGTTATAACTGGCAGGGTGCCATCGCCACGTTAATTTGCGCGTCGGTGACCTCCTTAACGATTATTGCCAATAACGACTGGACAGCCTTCTGGGGTAACCCAAGCATCCCCGCTGTGCTAGTAGCGCTGGTAGCGGGTGTGGTTGTAAGCCTAGTGACGCCCGCCTCACGCGTGACTTCTGCCCAGGCACTGGCAATTCTTGACCAAGAGCGCAAGCGTATGGAGCAAGTGCCCGAACCGACTCTCACGAACGCTGAAGCGCCCGCTGCCCCTCACTAAGCGTTAGCCATAAGTGCGCACTAAAAAACCCCACTGATTGATTCAATCAGTGGGGTTTTGAACTTAACGGGATTATAAGCCCGCTAGTGCCTCACGCAACCCGCCCTGGGTGAGTGTTTGATATGCCACCAGCACCGCCTGTGCAAACGCATCGTCTTGTGCCAATGCGTTTGGCACCACATCGTCCATGGCTAAATAGGCCGCTACCAGCGCGCGGGGATCGCTACCATGCATCTGGTGCAGCTCTGCAAAGCGCTTGGCTAGCGGATCATCCACGGGGTAACTATTTCCTTGCAGGTCTTGACCCGCGGTATAGCGAATCCAGGCCGCCACTCCCAGCGCCACGCAGGGCGAAGTTTGACCAGCGGCACTACGTTCCAGCGCGCCGGAAAGCCAGCGCTGTGGAAGCTTTTGGCTACCATCCATAGCGATCTGCTGTAGACGATGACGCAAACTGTCATTGGCAAAGCGTGCCAGCAGCGAGTCAGCATAAGCGTCTAAATCGATTCCCTCGGGCATCTCTAGCGTAGGTGCTGCCTCTTCAAGCATATAGCGGCGTAACAACGCCCTAAGCTCGCCATGATTGATGCCGTCATAGACCGTTTCGATACCTGCAAGTGCACCAAGATAGGCCAACAAGGAGTGGCTGCCATTTAGCATACGCAGCTTCATGGTTTCAAACGGCGCCACGTCGGCAACCATCTCGACGCCCTCCGCTTCCCAGCCTGGCCGCCCCATGGGGAAGTTATCTTCCACCACCCACTGAGAGAAAGCTTCACATACCACCGCATTTGAGTCGGAAATTCCCAGCGCCGCTAAGCGCTCAAAGTCGGCATCCGTCATCGCGGGGACGATGCGATCCACCATGCTGCAGGGAAACGCTACTTCAGTGGCAATCCAACTGGCCAGTTCTGCGTCACGATGCTCGGCTAGTTGCACCACCGCCTGGCGTGTCCGCTTACCGTTATCTGGCATATTGTCGCAAGAGAGCACGGTAAAGGGGGCAATGCCAGCCTCACGCCGCTGAGCCAACGCGTCTACCAATAAGCCTGGGGCCGTTCGCGGCTGTTGGGGCGAGGCAATATCACCGATGATCATTGGGTCATCGACTTTTAACTCACCGCTCGCGGGGTTTAAAAAGTAGCCCTTCTCAGTGACTGTTAACGTAACGACACGGGTATCCGCAGAGGCCATTCGTGCCAGTAGCACCTCTCGGTCTCGGCCCCAGCTATCCATACCTTCGTCCGCGCCATCACGGCCCGAGAATAGCGTCTCTTCAATAACGCCAATTTCACGCAGCGTGACGCTGTCACTATCGGCGTACTCCGCTACATGATAGCGCTGCCCTGCCGCACGTAAGCCGTCGACTAAACCAACGCTAGAGCGTAAATTCGCGCTGCAAACGCCCCACTCACCATCGCCACTGCGTTGGCGATAACGTTCTAAATAGACCGCTTGGTGGGCACGATGAAAAGCGCCTAACCCCAGATGGACAATCCCGATCCGACCACTTCTTGGCTTTGCTTCAATAAGCTTTGGAGCCATCATCAACTACTCTCCCATCAGCAAGTTAGGCAACCAAAGCGAAATCGCGGGGACATAGGTCACCAACAACAGTACCGCCAAGTTGCACAGCAAAAAAGGCACGATGGCTTTTGCCACCGTCAACATAGGTAGCTTGCCAATCCCCGCTACCACGAATAGGCAGACCCCCACCGGCGGGGTTGTCAGCCCAATCATCAGGTTCAACACCGCGATTACCGCAAAGTGAACCGGATCGACACCCACGCCAGTGGCGACTCCCACCAAGGCCGGGAAAAGAATAATCAGCGCGGCAATAGTCTCCATAAAAGCGCCAACAAACAAAAGAATCAGGTTAAGGATGAGTAAAACAATGAGCGGGTTATCGCTAATGGAGAGAATCAGTGAGGCTATCATCTGAGGGATCTGCTCACTGGTGAGTATCCAGCCAAACAGGTTGGCTAACCCCACCATCAGCAGGAGTGCCGAAGAGGTTAATACGGTGTCTGACAAAATCGCCGGAAGCTTTTTCCACGACAGGCCTTTATACACATACATGCCGACGACCAAGGCATAGAGGCAAGCCACAATAGAAGCTTCGGTAGGGGTAAAGAACCCGCCAATAATGCCGTAGAGAATAATCACAGTCATCAGCAGTGCCCAGAAGGCCGTTTTGGCTTCGCGCAGCAGCTGCAAAAACGGTACCCGCTGCTCTTTGGGATATCCACGCCGAACGGCCAGGAGATACACCGTAATCATCATGGCGAGGCCCATTAGAAGCCCCGGTACGGCACCTGCCAGGAACATCCGTCCGACCGAAATCCCGCTGAGCGAACCGGCAATGATCATGGGTACGCTGGGCGGTATAATCGGCCCAACGGTTGACGAGGCGGCGGTAACCGCAGCAGCAAACGGCTTGTCATAGCCTGAGCGAGCCATACCGGGAATCATCACCGAACCGATGCTGGCTGAATCTGCAACCGCCGTGCCGGAGATACCACCGAAAATCATCGACCCTGCCACATTGGCCAAGCCAAGACCGCCGCGAATGTGGCCTAACAGAGCATTGGAAAAACGCACAATATGATCAGTGATATTGCCCACGTTCATTAAATTGCCGGCCAGCACAAAGCCGGGAATACACAGCAGCACGAAGGTGTCGATACCCGCATACATGCGCTGCGGCACGATGGTTAATGAAATGCCTTCAAGCAGCAGATAAGAGAGCGAGGCTAACCCCAGCGCAAACGCAATGGGCATTCCCACCAAGAGCAAAACCAAGAAAACGCTAAAGAGGATAATAACTTCCATGCTTACGACTCCGGAAGGGAGGCAGAGGAGCGACACATTGCGATAATTCCCTCAAGACACCCCAGCAAGCTGTAAACCAGGAGAAGCGCAAAGGTGACTACCGTTGAGAAAAAGATATACAGCATGGGAACATGCAGCGTTGGCGAGGTTTGCCAAGCGCCGTTTTGCGCATACTGCCAAGCGTAAGGCAGCACCAAAAAGGCAAACAGGCCAATCAGCGCACAGATCAACACTTGAAAGGCTGCTTGTATGCGCGGCCCCAGTAGATGATGGAAAAGCTCAACGCTGATGTTTCGGTTCTGTCGCAGCACCACACCAACAGATAGTGCCACCATATAAATAAACAGATAGCGCGAGAGTTCTTCGGTCCAGGCTATCGAAAACGGCAAAAATAGCCGTGAACAAATTTGCAGCAGTACCGTGGCGGCAATCGCAATCAGCGCCGTAACAGCCAACGTCAGAAAGCACGTGTCCACCCAGCCAATGACACGCCCAATGGGGCCTTTAAATTTAGGCACCGCCGACATTGAATCCAGACTCTCCAACGCTTGCTGTTCAAGCGCTTTGTGACCCGAGTTCATAACCGTATCCTCATGGGCAAGCTGCTTGTATCGTTAGAAAATGGACTGGCGCACGCCAGCCCATTGTCATTATCAATTGACCACAAATCCGAGCTTACAGGTCTTGGATAGCGTCAAAGAGTTCACGCTGCTCTTCGGTTAAGGCCTCAAGCACGGCGGGGCGAGCTTTCTCTGCAAAGGCATCGACATCGACTTCCACGAACTCCATGCCACGCTCCTGTAGCGCTTGCTCAAGACGTGCTTGGTCATCAACGAAAAGCTCGGCTTGATACTCCTGCATCGTTTGAGCAGCGTCTCGCACCACTTGCTGAAGTTCTTCCGGCATACTTTCCAACTGGTTACGGCCAATCACCACGTAGATCCAGCTGCGCACATGGCCGGTCATGTTGACGTAGTCCTGCACCTCATTAAAGCTGGCGCTTTCGATCAGACTAAGCGGGTTCTCTTGACCTTCCAGGGTGTTTTGCTGCAGCGCAGTGAACACTTCGCTAAACGCCATTGGGGTTGGACGTGCCCCCATTGCCTGCCATGTATCAACGAATAGCGGCACGTTAGGAACGCGAAGACGTAACCCATCCAGCTCATCAGGCGTGCGGATAGGACGATTGGAGGTCAGCTCACGGGGGCCACGCTCAAACCACGCCAAAGGTACCAGGTTAGTGCGTTCAGTGATTTGCGCTTCAATCTCAGCACCAATATCGCCGTTAACGGCGGCATGGAGGTGTTCGGAATCTCTAAAGGCGTACGGTACCGCCATCATCGCGGCTTTCGGCGCCCAGTTCTGTAAGCTTTCACCGGTAATAGTCATATCCGCCGTGCCCAGTTGGATACTGTTGATCACGTCCATCTCGTTCCCAAGCTGCTCACTGGGATAGAGGCGTACTTCGATCTGCCCGTCAGAGTTTGCTTCGACCTCCTGTTTAAATTTCTCAGCGGCCTGGTGCCAAATGTTCTGCTCATTGGCTAAATGGCCAAAACGCAGGGTAAAGTCTGCCGCCATTAGTGAGTGACTGCCTAGCATGGCGGCCCCAAGAACAGCGCTGGTGATAAGTTGTTTGATCATTATCTTTCTCCTGCACACGGGTGTTGTTAGTTGTTTATTGCAGCTATTAATTTCGCGTGGGTTGGCGTGGGTTGGAGTAGCATCCCTCAAGCACTGATTTGAATCAGCACCTTGCGGGCCTCTTCTGGCCGGTGATCAAGCATGTCGATGGCGCTGGGCATGTCGCTTAGCGGCAACCGGTGGCTGACTAACGCCAACGGATCCAACTGCCCACTTGCCATTAGCTTTAGCACCTCCGGAAACTTACGGTTGTTGAGCCGCGACCCGACCAGGGTCAGCTCTTTCTTAATCACCTCTAACTGCACTAGCTCGCTGGGCTGAACGCTAAAGCCCAGTAGACCAATGCGCCCTGCTGGCGACGCTAAACGCAGCATTTGCGGTAACAGCGCTGGCACGCATGCCGCATCGGCAATAAGCGGCACGCCTTCCCCCTGGGTTAAGGCAAGCACCTCTTTTTCCACATCCTGCTCGCGGCTATTAAATACCTGCGTTGCCCCAAGCTGTTTTGCCGCCACTAACCGCTCGTTAATAACGTCAGTGACGATGACCTCTTCAATCCCCTTGGCCAGGGCCATTTGCAGGATCGTAAGGCCAATAACGCCGGCGCCCAGAATCATTAGTCGATCACCAGGATGCGGCTGCATACGATCAAGTACGTTGGCGGCAATGGTATAAGGCTCAACTAAGGCAGCGGCGTCTAGCCCGATATGCTCGGGTAGGTGGTGTACGTTAGCCGCGGGTACGGCCACAAACTCTTCAAAACCACCATCGCGATGCACGCCGATCACTTCCAGCGAACTGCACACGTTGGGACGTCCAATCCGGCAGGGGTAGCACTCACCACAGCTGATAACGGGGTCAATGCACACGCGATCCCCAACGGCTACGTCAGCCACGCCTTCCCCTACCGCCTCCACTACCCCGGCGAACTCATGACCGGTGATGCGCGGAAAGCGCACAAAGGCGTTGTCGCCATGGATAATGTGCATATCCGAGCCGCAGATACCGGCAAATGCTACGCGTACCAACGCTTCACCAGCGGCCACCTTGGGCGGATCAACTTCCGCGACCTGGTAGTCATGGGGCGCCTTTACCTGGAATGCTTTCATCTAGATGAACTCCTTCACCAGTGCCACAAGGTGCCGTCTTCTAACCGGTTCACCGGCAGGCTGGCGCGCTTATAGGGGTATTGCTTGGCTAACTGTTCATCGATATCAACACCATGCCCCGGCTTTTCACCAACGATGAAATGCCCGTCCTCAAAGCGATAATCGTGGGGGAATACCTCGTCAGTGGCGCTGGTATGCGGCATATACTCCTGGATGCCGAAGTTGGGTACCCAGGTGTCAAAGTGAATCGCCGCCCCCAAGCAAACCGGCGAAAGATCCGTTGGCCCGTGGAAGCCGGTACGCACATGGTAAAGACCCGCCAAATCGGCAATGCGCCGTACGTGGGTGATCCCCCCGGCGTGGGTTAAAGTGGCGCGTATATAGTCAATCCACTGATTCTCGATCAACGCTTTGGCGTCAAACAGGCTGTTAAAGACTTCGCCCACCGCCAGCGGCGTGGTGGTGTGCTGGCGGATAAGACCAAACGCCTCCTGGTTCTCAGCCGGTACGCAGTCTTCAAGCCAAAAGAGATGGTAGGGCTCAACTTCTTTACCTAAGCGAGCAGCCTCGATGGGCGTCAGGCGATGATGAACATCGTGTAGCACGTGCAAATCATCGCCGAAGCGCTCACGTACGGCGGCAAATAGTTTAGGCACATGGTTTAAGTATTTACTGGTACTCCACACATGCTCTGCGGGCAAATCAGAATCTGCAGGTTCATAGGGCTCACCCTCTTTTTTGGCGACACCATAGATGCTGGCAATGCCTGGCACACCAGCTTGAACGCGTACCGCTCTGTAGCCCTCATCCACATGGCGGGCGACCTCTTCCAGGCACGCTTCAATATCTCGCCCCGTTGCATGACCGTAGACCATTACCCGGTCACGGCTCTTGCCACCCAACAGTTGATACAGAGGCATGCCCGCAACCTTCGCTTTGATGTCCCATAGGGCTACGTCGACTGCCGCAATAGCCGTCATCGTTACTGGGCCACGCCGCCAGTATGCGCCGCGATAAAGGTAGTGCCAGATATCTTCGATACGGCTAGCATCACGCCCAATTAATGTTGGTAATACATGCTCTTCCAGGTAAGCGACCACCGACAGCTCGCGGCCGTTTAAAGTGGCGTCGCCGATCCCATACACTCCTGATTCGGTAACAATTTTCAGCGTGACAAAGTTGCGGCCTGGGGACGTTACGATTAAATATGCATCGCTAATGATCATGGTAAATCCATCACAAGAAGTAAAAAGAAGTTAACGCTCAAATAGGTAGCGCTGCACATTGTGGTAGCACACCGCACGAACCAGCTCGCCAACTCGGTCAATATCGTTGGGTAACTCGCCGCGGGTCATTTGAGTCCCCAGCATTTGGCAAAAAATACGCCGAAAATACTCATGACGAGAAAACGATAGAAGGCTACGAGAATCAGTCAGCATGCCCACAAAGTGGCGCAGCAAACCAAACTGCATCTGGGTAGTTAGCTGGCGTTCCATGCCATCACGCTGGTCGTTAAACCACCATGCGGCTCCAAACTGCACTTTTCCGGGGATTCCATCACCTTGAAAGGAACCGGCCAGCCCAGCGAGCATTTCGTTATCCCGCGGGTTGAGGTTATAAAGCACGGTGCGCGGCAGTTGATGCTGGCTATCCAGCGCATCCAACAGCGCCGCTAAAGGTTCTGCGTAGGTGATATCGCCAATCGCATCGAAACCACTGTTAGCGCCTATGTCACGACGCCCCCGCTGGCTTAAATCGCGCAAAGCGCCAATGTGAAGCTGCATGACCCAGCCCCGGCGTGCATACTCCTTGCCGAGCCATAGCAGCACTGCTGTGGTAAAGCCGTGCACTTCATCACTGCTCAGTTCATTTCCGCGCTTTCTGCGGTCGAGTATCCGATCCAGCTCATAAGTTGCAGGAGGTTCAACAAAAACGGGCTGCTCAAGGCTATGATCGGAAAGGCAGCAACCTAAACTTTCGAAATGTTCGAGACGCTGGTACAGAGCAGCCAGCAAATCATCGAAACGCTGTATCGTCACGCCACTGGCAACTTCGAGCGTAGCGAGATAATCGACAAACGCTGGCTGTTCTATTTTGAGAACCGCATCAGCTCGAAATGTCGGCAGCATAGTCGGCCCAGCATTCGCCTTCGCGTGCCGTTGATGGGTTTCCAAGCTATCCACAGGATCATCCGTGGTACAAATAGTACGCACGTTAAAGCGCTCCAAAATCCCTTGAGCACTAAGCTGTGGAGTTGCTAGCCGCTGTTTAGATAGGTGCCATATCTCCTCAGCTGTCTGTGCAGAGAGGAGAATATTGTCGATCCCTAACGGCTTCTTAAGCTCAAGATGCGTCCAATGATAGAGTGGATTGCCTAAGCAGTCGGGTACGGTTTCCGCCCATGCTTGAAAGCGTTCTCGGTCACTGACATCTCCGGTTATACGCTGCTCAGCAACACCCGCGCAGCGCATTGCACGCCATTTATAGTGATCCCCTTTTAGCCATAGCTGGGTTAAATTATCGAACTGAGTATTATGAGCTATTTCGACTGGATCTAAGTGCGAGTGATAATCGCAAATCGGCATGATCGCTGCGTGCTCATGATAAAGCCGTCGGGCTGCTTCATTTTCTAACAGAAAGTCTTTGCCCATGAACTCAACATTATCATTAAACTTCATCATCGCTCCTTCATTATGAGAGTGCCATAGGCAGATTTAGCCCAGCAATAAGTTAGGCAAAAACAGCACTACATTGGGGAAGAAGAGAATGCCCAGCACAACCACAAATACAGCAAAGGCAAAAGGCAGTAACTCACGGCTATACTCATAAAAAGAGCATCGTAATATTCCGCACACGGTATACATTGAAATACCCACAGGAGGTGTCATGCCACCGAACGTAACCAGCGTCATCATTAACAGCCCAAAATGAACAGGATCAACACCTGCGGCTTTAATAACGGGCACCAAGATGGGGGTTAACAACATGACAACAACCGTGGCTTCTAACAACATACCTAGAAAAACAAGTATTACGGAAACTGCCAGCAACAGTGTTATATGACTAGAGAATACGCCGAGTGTTAGCTCTGCTATTGTTTGCGGCACCCTTTCGAAAGAGACGACATAACCAATAATGCCTGAGAACATAATAATCAGCATTATCATGCCAATATCTCTTACGCTGGCACGCATGGCATTAAGTATCTCTTTAATACCCATTTCTCGGTGTATTACGCAGCCCACCAACAAGGCATAAGCAACCGCAAAAGCACCTGCTTCGGAGGGGGTAAAAAGTCCATAGCGAATACCCACCAAGAGCCATACGGGGAAGAGAATTGCCCAGATACTGCCACGTAGGGCCTTAAGCACTTCACGGCCGGTGGGTAACCGCTCCCTTACTGGCTGATAGCCCCGTCGTTTAGCCATGATGTAAGTGGTCAGCATCAGCGCCACCATTAGCAAGAAGCCCGGCACGAGGCCTGCGATAAATAGCCGCCCTATCGAAACTTCGCCAAGATAGCCGTAAAGGATCAATCCGATACTCGGTGGAATGGTCGCAGTAATCAGCCCCCCAATAGAGAGCACCGCCCCAGTAAACCCCGCTGAATAGCCTCCCTTGATCATGCTTTTTCCCAGCACCCTGGATTGCATTGCGGCATCCGCCACGGCAGAACCGGAAACCCCGCCCATTAAGGTGCTCAACACGATACTTGCCTGGGCTAAACCACCGCTCATCCATCCTGCTAATAGAGTAGAAAGGTGAACCAAACGGGGGGTAATACCGCTGGCGTTCATTAAATGGCCGATGAAAATAAACAACGGCACAGCTAATAGTGGAAATGATTGCGTCGAAGATACAATGCGCTGGACGGCAATGCTTGTCGGTAAAAATGTTTCTGGCAATAAGAAATAGGAGAAACCCGCAATTCCAATAGCAAAGGCAACGGGCATACCTATCGCCATGAGAAGCAGACCGAATCCTAATAACAGAGCTGCCGTCATAGCGCCTCCTCCACAATGTCATCATCGTCAACAACCAAACTCCCGATGACGCCCTTAGCGAACAAGCGGCGTACCAGTGAAAGCATCATTAACAATGCCCCGACAGGAAGTGCCAGAGTGATATACCCATAACTAAGCCCTGCCACTCCCATGGGACGCTGCCAGTTTGAAGCTGCTAGAACGAAGCCATACCAGATTAAAAGAGCCAAAAAGAGCATCATCATCCCAACACATAGGCTGGTAATCATGAGCTGTAACTTAAGAGGTAAACGAATGACAAGGGCATCAATTCGCACCTGGCCTCCCTGGCGCAGGGTAATATCAGCCCCTAATACAGCAGTCCAAATAAACAAAAATTGTGCAAGCTCAGCGCCCCCTGCAAAAGGATTTCCTATTGCCCTAGCCGTTGAGCTAACTAACATGGTGAGAGAGGTACCACCAAGTAGCATAATAGCCAGCCACTCCTCACCTTTATCGTACCAATGCCACATACAGCATTCCTCGCCCTATACGGGCATCCGGACAGTTAAGTAATAGCAAAAGACAAAAAGGGTGCAGCCCCCGCCCTGGCGAGCAGAGGGCTGAGACTCACTCTGAAGAAAGCAATTGATCACGATACTGGTTGTAACCTAGCTCTTCATAAACGCTGCCCATTCGATCTCTGAATACGCCCATATCCACTTGAGAAAACGTAACGCCATCCGCTACCATCCGCGCGCGCACTGAGGCTTGAGCCGCTGCGGTTGCTTGACTAGCAGCTTCGCCAGCTTTTAGCAGTTCTTCATCAAGAATAGAGCGCAGCTCATCAGGTAATGCTTGATACCACTGTTCAGAAGTCGCAATACCGGTCATCAAATGAATATGGTTTGTTAGTGCCACATGAGTAATAACTTCATGCAGATTTTGGCCTTCAGCGGCGGTTAGTTGTGCTTCAGCCCCGTCGATCGACCCTAGCTGTAGCGCTGAGTAAACTTCTGACCAAGGCAGCGGTGTTGGAGTAGCGCCCATCGCTTCGACGGTTTTCACCCATACTGGTGAGTTGATAGTCCGCACACGCACACCACTCAAATCATCAGGTGTCTTCACTTCATTTTGAGTCAGCATCTGTCGTGACCCTTGAAACCAGTTATAATTGAGTAATCGTAAACCACTGGTTTCTGCCATACTTTCGACCCAATCAAGGTAAAGCGGAGATGTTGTGATTTGGTCATAATCACGATAGTCTTCAACTAAATAAGGGGCACTTAAGATACCCAACTCAGGTTGATACTCTGATAAACGCCCCGCATCGACTAAGATCGCGATATTGGCACCACTACGAATTTGTTCGATCACGTCTTCGTCAGAACCAAGCTGGCTGTTTGGGAAAATCTGAATGGTCAGCTCTCCCTCTGAGCGCTCATCAATCGCCTCTTTAGCGCTCTCCATCGCCTGAGCAATGGGATCCTGAGGACTCAACGCAATTGAGACATTAAGCTGGTAAGCAGCGTGAGCCGAATGGCTTGCGACAACCAATGCAACAGCAGGCAGTAATTTTGTGAGTTTCATGTAGGGCTCCTAAAGACATCTATTTATTGTTGATAATTCACCAGCCAGTTCTGGCTGGATCTACTCCATGCAACTTGTGCAGCGTTGTTGTACTCATTAGTGGGTTTTATATAGTTAGCGCATGAACATTCATGCTCACACCTTCAAACAGCTCCGGAAAGCGATGCTCTAATTCAGGCAGAGAGTGGAGTATTTCACATTGATGAATACTCATTGCCTGAACTGCCGCGTCAGTATCTCCAGCAGATATCGCATCCACGATGGCCTGATGCTGATCGGCCAATTTCGGAATAGGCGTAGAATCAGGAATACTCAAATACCGTACTCTGTCTAATTGTGCTTTGACGTCTTCAATCACATTCCACGCCATGGTTTGTCCCGTAGCCAATGCCAAGGTGCGATGAAACATTTCATCAAGAAAGAAGAAGCGGTCATGGTCTTGTCGCTCGATGCAGCTACGCTGTCGATCAATAAGCTCGTTAAGCTCCATTAGCACGCCAGACTGAAGGGGTTGCTTGGTGGCTTCGCGTACGATTGACACCTCAAGCGACTCACGAATAAATCGTGCCTCTAGCACCGCTTGGCGCGAAATGCGTACAACATAGGTTCCCCTTTGAGGGCGAACTTCCACCAAGCCTGACTCTGAGAGCCTTATGAAAGCTTCCCGCACTGGCTGACGGCTCACCGAAAAAGTGTCGGCAAGCTCCTTTTCCGATAGCGCCTGCCCCGGCGCCAGTACCATCTGAATAATCGACTGCCTCAGCACATGAAATAACCGTTGGCGAACCGATTCCCCTTCGTGGGTTCCCTGCCAGAGCGTTTGTAATGTCGTGTGCATTGCACCTGATCCTAATTAGAGAAGCCCGAGACGATTAGCGCCAGAAGCTGATATGACTAGTATGGTAGTTGAATTGAGATAAAAAAAGGCTCATCGCTATACCCTTTAGTCGCATGTCGCGCCGGACATCTAATAGCCAACTTCTTAGCTGGTTCTGAGAAATATCTTACATAACCTCTCGGTTTAGCGTATTTTTTGAACTTTGAGCTGTAATAAAATCGGCATTCAAACGCGAGTATTTAGCAGACGAATCACCTAAAATGGTTTGAGACAAACGACTGAATACTGCCCAATACGGCAATTGCCATGGATGGCTCACGGCTGCTGCAAGCTAAATACGCGTAAGGAGAGAATAATGCAGGCCATCCAGGCAAAGGATAATTCGAAAGACCTGGTCTTAACGACAGAATTACCGTTATTTTTGATAGCTGATCTACTCAAGTGCCCAAACTTACCTACCCTCCCTGCTGTCGCCGTTAACGTTTTAAAAGTGGCGCGTACTGAGCATCCGTCGGTAAACGACTACGCCAATGCTATCGAGCGTGATCCTGCCTTGAGCATGCGTATCATTGCCCTTGCCAATAGCGCTTTTTTCTCACGTAGTCATATAAAGGTACATGCGTGCCAAGAAGCAACGGCACGTTTGGGGTTAGACACCACGCTGGCAGCGGTAATGAGCTTCAGCCTGCTTCAAAACAGAGGTATTGACGCCCATTACCAGCGGGTATGGATGCGCTCTATCATCGCCTCGTTAGCAGCACGACACCTTGCCATACAGCTTTGCCCGGACATGGCGGGGCCCGTTTTCACTGCCGCCTTACTACAAGACATTGGCATCATGGCTTTAAGAGCGACATACCCTAAAGAGAGCAATGAGTTGTATGCTGAAGCCGCACTCTCTCATCGACAGTTATCCGAGTCGGAACAGCGCCTTTTTGGCTGCGATCACTCTCAAGTAGGTGCTTGGCTCGCTGCCAAATGGGGTGTTCCAACACCGCTCGCTCAGCGTATCTGCGATAGCCACAATGAGTACGACATTACCGCCGCCGATAGGCTTTGCATTCAGCTGTCTGGGCCCATCGCCGACGCCTGGCTCTCTTCACATCCTGCGCAGTCGCTCGTCGCCGTGGTACGAGAGTTTGAAACCTACCAGGGCGCCCATGCGATCTCATTACGGCTTTTGTTAGAGAATATTCAGGAACAGTTGCCAGCGCTGGCGGACATGCTGCAAATGACGGCCCCCCCTTTGCAGGATAACGAATCGTTGCTTGCCGAGGCCCAACAGCTGTTGTTTCAACAGACGTTACAGCTCAAAGCGCGCTTTGAAACGCAACAAGTAGAGCTCGCCTCCCTGCGTCAACGACAAGAAGAGTTAGAAGAGCGTTCACGAACCGATATGCTCACCGGTCTTGCCAACCGATCCTGGCTTGAAGAGCAGATGCATAAGCGCTTTGTCTTGTGCCAGGAACAGTCTCGCATCATGTCAGTGGTATTTATTGACCTTGACCACTTTAAGAAGCTCAACGATCAATACGGCCACCAAATGGGCGACAACGTGCTGCAAAAATTCGGCAAAACGCTGCAGTCGCTTATTCGTGAAGGCGATCTTGCGGGGCGCTGGGGAGGCGAAGAGTTCCTGGTCATTTTGCCAGATGAAGATGCCCAGGCAGCTCAAGTATTCGCCAAACGTATTGCCCAGCGTTTAGAAAAAACGCCCATGGCTCACAACGACCAGCACCCTATCTATGTCTCCGTTTCGATTGGCATTGCCTGCCTGAACGACGGCGGATTTGGCGATGCGGGCGAGCTTATTGATGCCGCGGATAAAAGTATGTATTTCATTAAACGCACGGGCAGGGGTGGAATAGCAGTATATGGGGAGCGCGGTGCGCCAGGGGCCCCAAACTAGCATCAACTAGCCTCTACCTTAATGGACAACAAAGGCAGCCATGCTGGAATTTCATCAGGTACATAAAACCTACACGACGCCACAAGGGCCGCTGAACGTGCTCAACGATGTCTCCCTTCGTCTCGCGGCAGGAGAAAGCCTGGCGCTAATGGGAGAATCTGGGAGTGGCAAATCCACCCTACTGCACCTTGCCGCCGGTTTAGATCTTCCCGACCAAGGAACAGTTAGCTTCGAAAACCAGAACGTCGCGTCTCTACCTGAGCCCACACGTGCCAAGCTACGCCGCGAGCAACTGGGTTTAGTCTTCCAGCAATTCCACTTGGTGCCCAGCTTAACGGTCATCGACAATCTGCGCTTACAGGCGCGCTTAGCCAATCGCGACGATGCCGACTGGACAGACCACTTAATTGAGCGGCTTGGGCTGAGTGGCATGGAAACACGTTACCCGGAGCAGCTCTCTGGCGGTCAGCAGCAGCGCTTAGCTATTGGTCGTGCTCTGGCGCCGCGCCCACCTCTGCTGCTTGCCGATGAACCCACGGGCAATTTGGATGAAACCACCGCAGGCGAAGTGCTTGAACTGCTATTGAGCCTGGTTCGCGAAACTCAGTGCGCCCTGCTCATTGTCACCCACAGCCCCCAAGTGGCGGCTCCGCTTGATCGCTGCCTACGTCTAAGCCACGGTCATCTACTAGAAGCGGCACTATGACCCGGGTGCTATCCACGCTACTTAGCCACTACCGGCGCCACCCCGGCCAACTGATAATGCTGCTGCTCGGACTATGGGTGGCTAGTGCCCTATGGAGTGGCATCCAGGCGATCAACGCCACCGCTCGCGACAGCTACGCCCGCGCCGATGCGCTGTTTGACACCCAGCTGGATCAGCTTGAGCGGCGCGATGGCATGCCATTCAGTCGTGCCGAGTATCACGCCCTGCGTCAAGCAGGCTTGCCCGTATCGCCCATGCTAGAGGGTGAAGTCGTTACCCAAGATGGCACCCGGCTAACTCTGATCGGCATTGACCCACTGACCCTTTCCAACGATAACGCGCTGGCTCAAGCCAACACCTCCGCGTCGTTAAGTGACTTTCTAACGCCCCCGTGGCAAACACGCGTAGCGCCTGACGCTTTGGAAGCCCTAGGGATAACGCGCGAGAATGCATCGGCTGCCACCCCGACCTTGGCAGATGGCAAAACACTCCCGCCGCTCGTTTTAGCGCCAGCACTACCCCCAGACACGCTGATCATGGATATTGCCGCCGCAGCGCGGTTGCTTGAAAGCGGCGACCAGCTTACGCGCATCGTGGCCGCCCCGGGGGCACTCACTGAAGCGCCCCCAGGATTAACGCTCACCCGCGCCACCACGCTTGCCTCCCCTGGTCAACTGACCGAAAGCTTTCACCTGAACCTTACCGCACTGGGGCTACTTGCCTGGGTCGTGGGGCTATTCATCGTTCAAGCAGCGCTAGGCCTAGCGTTGGAGCAACGCCTGGGCATGCTGCGCACCCTGCGAGTGCTGGGTGTATCAGGGCGCAGTTTAGTGCTAGCGCTCAGCTTAGAGCTGCTCCTGCTCGGCCTAATCGGAGCGCTTGCCGGTATTGCCAGCGGCGTATGGCTGGCACGCTTGTTACTACCCGATGTCGCGGCAACCCTGGGCTCACTTTATGGCGCAGGCATCGGGCAAGAGCTCAACCTGCCCTGGCATTACTGGGTCGGTGGGCTGGCGGTTAGCCTTGGCGGACTACTGCTGGCAGGCAGCGGCGTGCTATGGCGCGCGGCCCGCTTAAACATGTTGGAGTTAGGTCAGATGCAGGCCTGGCGTAGCGGTTACCGCCGCCAATTATCGCTAATGAGCATCGGCGGCGCTTTCGCGATGGGCGTTGCGCTAGCATTGTATGTTTGGCTTCGCTTTCAGCCCCCTGGCGATGGATTAGTGACAGGCTTTACGCTGGTAGCGGCGTTACTTCTGGCTAGCGCCCTGTGGCTGCCGCCCTTTTTAGCACTGCTACTAAAAGCGCTGACGTACCTCACCCGGCGGCGCCCACTTATTCACTGGGCACTGGCGGATATGCAGCTTCAGCTACCTAGGCTGTCACTGGCCATGATGGCACTACTTATCGCCCTGGCGACCAATCTGGGGGTCGGTAGCATGGTCGGCGGCTTTCGCCTGACGTTTTTAGACTGGCTCGATCAGCGCTTGGTCGCCCCGCTCTACTTGAATGCCCCCGCCGAGCAATATGCGGATATTGATGCTTGGCTGGCTGATCGCCCGGAGGTCTTCGAGCGCCTGCTCACACGGCGCAGCGATGCAACACTACAGGCCGCTACAACGCTGGAAGGTAGCCGCTCTTTAGGCACGCCTATCGAGCTTTACGGCATTACCCCTGGCGAATCACTCACTCCGCACTGGCCGCTGCTGGCAACCCAACAAGACCGCTCATCCGCCTGGGCAGCCTTTAGTGATGGCGCGATTTTTATTAACGAGCAACTTGCCACTGCAGAGAACCTCTCCCCCGGTGATCGCCTGACGCTGAACGCGCCCGGCGCCAATGAAACGCTGACCATCGCCGCTATTTATCCCGACTACGGCAACCCCAGCGGGCAGGTGCTAATGGCATCGCCCCAGCTTGCCGCTCGTTTTGATGCGCCGCCTAGCTCCATAGGGTTAGTGCTGAGTGACGATGCCAATGTTGATGCCCTGCGTACTGCCCTGCTCGAACGCTTTGACCTCGGTAGCGATGCGCTGAGCGATCAACGCGAGATCAAGCGTATTGCCACCGAGATTTTTGAGCGTACCTTTACCATTACCCGCGCGCTCAATGCATTAACCCTAGCGGTAGCGGCACTAGCGCTTCTCGCCAGCCTGCTGACCCAGGCACGCAGCCGACGCCAACAGTTAGCGCCGCTATGGGCGCTGGGCGTTCCCCGAGCACAGCTGGCACAATTAAATCTGGCACAACTGAGCGGTGCCGCATTAGCCACCGGCCTGCTGGCCATTCCACTGGGTATCGCGATTACCTGGGGATTAGTGGCGATTATTAATGTGGCCGCCTTCGGCTGGCGACTACCGCTCTATCTATTTCCTGGGGAAATGGCCGTTACCCTGGCCACCGCCGTTGGTGTGGCACTCCTGGCAGCAGCCCTGCCCACGCTGCGTTTCTGGCGCGCCTCACCGCGGGTCTTACTGGCAGAAGAGGCCAATCAATGAGCTTAAGGCTTCGACTAACCTTGCATCTTCTACTGATAGCCACTGTAGCGCTAACGCTTTACGGCTGTGACGAAGAGAATCAAACCGAAACCAACAACACAGGCTTTGCCGGTTTAGGACAAGACGCCGATGGTTTTAGGCATGCCGAGCCTAATCAGCCGCTCAGTTTTCCACAAGAGCACGCCGCCCACCCGGACTACCGCATTGAATGGTGGTATTTAACCGCCAATTTAGAAGACGCCGACGGTGAGCCACTTGGCCTGCAGTGGACGCTCTTTCGCCAGGCGCTGATGCCTCCCAACGAACGCCCCGCGCCTACTCCTTGGGCAGCCGATCAACTGTGGATGGCCCATATGGCGATCTCCCAGGGCGAGCAACACCAGGTGGCCGAACGTTTCGGGCGCAGCCATTCACAGGCCTCATTGAATACTCCTCAGGACAGCCAAGCAGGCGTAATGATTAGCCCCTTTCATGCCTGGCTGGATGATTGGCAGCTTAAAGCTAACGAAGAAGCCGATAGCAGCGATTTTAATCACCTCACACTAACCGCCTACAGCGGCGAGGGTGCATCGCGTTTTGGCTACCGTTTAGAACTGACTGCAGAGGGGCCGCTGGTGCTTCACGGCGAACAGGGTTTTAGCCAGAAAGCCGCCAATGGCCAGGGCTCCATGTACTACAGTCAGCCCTTCTGGCGGATAAACGGCGAAGTCACCATTAACGGCGAGACAAAAACCGTTAGCGGACGCGGCTGGCTGGATCGTGAGTGGAGCAGCCAACTGCTTGATGCCCGCCAATCAGGCTGGGACTGGTTCTCGATTCACCTTAATGACGGCCACAAGCTGATGGCGTTTCAACTACGTGGTGGCTCCGCTCAAAACGCCGACTACCGCTCCGGCACCTGGATTACTCCCCAAGGCGACGCCACCCCCTTAGCATCAGATGACATTACCCTAACGCCGCTGGCAACGTCGGCTGTCGCCGGTCGCAATGTGCCCACCCAATGGCGGCTGGAAATACCGTCAGTAGGGATCGACATCAACATCGAAGCGCCCCACGCCAACCGCTGGATGACCACCAGCGTGCCCTACTGGGAAGGTGAAGTGGTGGTCAACGACCTCGCCAGCGGCGAACCGCTTGGCGAGGGTTATTTGGAAATGACAGGGTATTAACAAATTAATGGCGAATTGTTTCGATAATACACAGGGGCTAATACAAAGGGCTGAGTCACTCAGCCTTATCTGCGATGTAAGCGGCGAGGTTGGCGATATCATCGTCGGACAAATCAGTGGCGTTGGGGATCATCAGAAAGGAGTTTGACCCCACCTTTTCACCGGCCCGATACGTTTCAAGGCGAGAAGTAATATACTCCGCGTCCCGACCACTAAGCGATGGAAAGCTAGCCATCCCTTGTGCATTTGGGCCGTGACACTGGGCGCAGGCGTCCGCATAGAGTGTTTCTCCCGTCGACTTATCTGCCGCCTGCAGAGTAGCCGACCCCATTAGCAGCGCCGTCGCAATAACGCAAAACAGTGATACCTTCATAGTGACCTTTTCCCATTGGAGTGATCTTGATCAAAAAGCTTAAGACGGCTTGAAGACAGCGCAGCCGCACAGGCATACGCCAGCGCGGCTGCCAATAGCTCACTCCGGTGTGATGCGGTAAATACTGCCTTCATCAACTGCCGTATAAAGATCACCATCAGGGCCCAGCACTATCGACCGGAAACGAGCCGCCCCCATGGGCAACGGCATTTCGGCAACGTCATTGACCGAAAGACCATCCTCCGCAATATCAATCAGGTTAATGCGCTGTCCTACCGGGGTGCCCCCGAAACCGATGCCCATAAAACCAACAATCAGACGGCCATCCCAGTCGCCCCACTGCTCACCGGTCAGAAACTCGGCAGATGAGATGCCTTGAGAAAGCCCATCATTTTTCCAGGCAGGCTGCATAGCGTCAGGGTAGGTTTCGGTGTCGGTCACCGGCATATAGGCCGCACGCTCTTTGGGATCCATCCCCTCGGTCTGATTAGGCTCATAACCACAGTAATCATCTGGGCAATCGCCGCGGCCAGCCATATTGGGTTTCGGATCCCAGCCACTGTTACCACCATTGACCAACGCATTGATCTCATCCGAATGCCAGGGGCCGTGTTCCGTTACGATTGGCTGGCCGGTGTTCGGGTGGAAGGTAATGCCCTGTACGTTGCGGTGACCATAGGTATAAATCCGCGGATCAAAGCCCTCAGGCGGTTCGTTACCCTCGGCAGCCTCGCCATCCCGGTCAATGCGCAGAACTTTGCCCCCTAGCAGCTCCGGAGACTGAGGAATCTCGCTGTTATGGTTATCGCCGGTGGTCACGTAGAGGTAACCGTCCTCTGGGCTGAAGCGGATACGTCCGCCATTATGGGCGCCAGCATCGCCGAACGGATGGTCGGTGGCGGCAGGCTTGTACGGAATATCCTCGACAATGTCGGTACGATCCGATACTTCATTAAACTCACTGTTTACCGTCATGCGCAGCACACGATTGGTGCGTGGCTCAGACATGTTAGAAGCAGAGTAAACGTAGACTGTCCGGTTTTCGTCGAAATCGGGGTCGACCGCCACACCGTTCATCCCCGCCTGCCCCTCGCAGACAAGATCATCGGCGGTGGTGGCATACTCGTCCGTGCCTTCCATGCCTAGCAGGTTCTCTACCTCACCATCGGGTAGCCGTACCGACAGCCCTCGACAACGTTCGGTGTAAAACATCGTCCCATCAGGCAGAAAGGCCATATCCCACGGGTTTTCAAGGCCGGTTAACACCTCAGTTTGGCTGAGTTCAGGCTCATTGGCAGTCGCAACGGCGGGTAAGCCGATGATCACCGCAGAAGCGATGAACGTAGATAGCGGCCGCAGAACGGGTTTATAGGACATTGAAGGCACTCCTTCATAACGTTGTTTGTACTTGTTATCGCTTTGCTATGGGCTTATTTAGTTTAGATCGGCAGCCATGGCGGTCAATATTTCCCGCTAACCAAGTTTCTAATCAGCACATTTCAAAGTGAGTAATCCCCATCGTTAGGAATGAGATGGAGTAGATTAATTAACGAAGCTCAAAAATCGCATCTTATGTATAGCGAATGTCGCTTTATGACAACTAATGTCTGCACACGGCGACACACTAGTAAGCGAATAAACTGCTGACTAGAGAGCACGCCATGAACCGCAATGTCATTCTTACCTGTGCCGTGACAGGCGCGGGAGATACCACCGCAAAAAACCCCAATGTGCCTGTTACACCCAAGGCCATTGCAGCTTCCTGCATTGAAGCGGCGCATGCCGGGGTCAGCATCGCCCATATTCACGTTCGCGACCCGGAGACCGGCGGCATCAGCCACTCTACTGAGCAGTTCCGCGAAGTGATGGAGCGCGTACGCGAGGCCGATGTGGATATTGTGATGAACATCACCGCTGGTGGCGGCGGCGACTGGATACCCGATGCCACCGACCCAACGCGCGGCGGCCCAGGCACCGATATCCAAACACCCGCCGAGCGTCACGCCCCGGTCGGCGAGCTGCTTCCCGAGCTGTGTACGCTGGACTGCGGCAGCCTCAATTTTGGCGATATGGTGTACGTAAACCCTGCGGACTGGCTGCGCGAGCACGCCCGCCTGGTTCAGGCCGCCGGCGTTAAGCCAGAATTGGAGTGCTTTGATTTAGGTCATGTCTGGTTTGCTCGCCAGCTTCAGCAAGAGGGCTTGATCGATGGCGACCCGCTCTATCAGCTCTGTCTGGGTATTCCCTGGGGTGCCGAAGCGGACACAGAAACGATGCTGGCCATGCGCAACAAATTACCTGCCAACGCTAACTGGGCCGCCTTCGGCATTGGTCGACATCAAATGCCCATGGTCGCCCAGGCGGTGCTGCTGGGTGGCCACGCTAGGGTTGGGTTGGAAGATAACCTGTTTTTAGAGAAAGGCGTGCTGGCTAACAACGGCCAACTGGTCGAGAAAGCGTCGACCATTATTGAAAACCTCGGCGCCCGAGTAATGACGCCTGCAGAAACCCGCGCTCATCTCAAACTACGCGACCCGATGACCGGACGTATCATGGGTAACACAGCAGGAGGTGACAAATGAGCCGCTTAGCCGTCATCGGTACCGGCGTGATTGGCAACGGCTGGATTGCCCGTGCCCTCGCCCAGGGGTGGGACGTAGTGGCCTTTGACCCAGATCCCCAGGCGCCAGCGCGTACCCAATCGTTTATCGACAATGCCTGGCCCTCGTTAACCCAGCTCGGCTTAGCGCCCGATGCTAGCCCTGAGCGGTTAACCTTTGCGGATACGATTGAAAAAGCCGTGGATGGCGCTGACCTGATTCAGGAAAACGTGCCCGAGCGCCTACCGCTAAAGCAAAAGATTTTAGCCGCTATTGACGCTGCTGCCTCACCGAACGTCATTATTGGCTCGTCTACCTCCGGCTTTAAGCCCACCGACCTGCAGCAACAGTGTTCACAAGCGCCTGGGCGAGTGATCGTCGCTCACCCCTTCAACCCGGTGTATTTACTGCCATTGGTCGAGCTTGTTGGCGGCAAGGCCACCCGGCCCATACAGATTGCCAGCGCCCAAGGGTTGTATCAGGCGCTCGCCATGCGCCCACTGGTGGTTCGCCGTGAAATTGAGGGCCACATCGCCGACCGCTTAATGGAAGCGCTGTGGCGGGAAGCCCTGCATCTGGTTAACGATGGCGTAGCGACCACCGAAGAGATCGATGCCGCCGTGGTTTACGGCTGTGGACTCCGCTGGCCGTTAATGGGCACGTTCTTAACCTTCCACCTAGCGGGCGGCGAGCCAGGCATGCGCCATATGCTGGAGCAATTTGGCCCAGCGCTAAAACTGCCCTGGACAAAGCTGGAGGCCCCGGAACTCACCGACGAACTGATTGATAAAGTCGTCGAGGGGTGTGAGCATCAAGCGGCAGGACGATCAGTGGCCACCCTTGACCGGCGCCGGGATGACTTTTTAGTCGAGCTGCTGGAGGTGGTGCAAAAATATTGGCCAGAAGCCGAAGGCTTACAGGGGCGCATTTAATGATTATTTATGAAACCCACGTCGCTCCCGAGTGGGTCGACTACAACGGGCATATGAACGACGCGGAGTACGCCCGCGTCTTCTCTCTGGCCTGCGAGGCGCTTATCGACACCATTGGGTTGGATGAAGCGGGCCGAGAACACTATGGCTACACGATCTATACTCTGGAAACGCACCTCTGCTACCGCCGCGAGGCCCACCAAGGCCAAGCCCTGAACGTCAGCCTGACACTACTGGATAGCGACACCAAGCGCCTGCACGTCTTTTTCACCCTGTTCGATGACGAAGGCAACCTGATAGCGACCAGCGAACAGATGTTGATGGGCATGAAACAAGCCTCTGGGCGTCCAAGCCCGTTTCCAGAAGCGGTCGCAAATCGCGTGACAGAACTACCCCAAGCCCATAAAGACGCTTGGCCCGAGCTTGCCAGCCGCACCATTGGCATTCGGCGCTAAGGGTTACAGTAGCGATGAACGTGGACGACTTCATTCAGCGCTTTAGCGCCGGGCTGGCAAAGATAAAGGAGCTGCCATTACCTCAAGCACGGCGCGCCTACGTTGAGCTTTGCCGAACGTTCGCCCCACCCGACCCGGCAGGAATGCGGGTCGAAAATAGCGCTTTGGGTGGTGTTCGCGTGCGTCGTTTTATTCCCCAGCAGCGCACACCAGGCCGCGCGCTGTTTATCCATGGCGGCGGTTTTACCATCGGCTCAACAGAGAGCCACCATGGCCCCGCCGCCAGTTTGGCCCAGATGCTTGAGCGTGAAGTGGTAAGCGTTAACTATCGGCTGGCACCAGAGGTAGATTACCCCGCCATGTTGGCAGACTGCCGTACGGTGTTAGAAGCGATTCAACCTATCGCGCTGGTGGGTGACAGCGCGGGCGGGCGATTAGCCATTGACCTTGCCCATCAGCAGAATGAAGCGCCGCCGCTAGGATTGATCTACCCAACCGTTGGCGCGCTTTCCCTTGAATGCTTGGGAGAAAATGCGCCGCTACTTTCACGGGATGATGTACTCGACATTCGTCAACAGTGTCCTGACATCATTGCTACTCAGCGTGATCGCCGCCCTCCTGCCGCAAGCATTGAAATGCTGACCGTGGAGAGGGATCCACTGACACTCCCCATCGAAGCCGCAATAGCCAATTGGCGCGAGGAAGGTGCCTCGGTAGGCTATCGCTGCGCCCCGAACATGGTTCATGCCGCCCTTCACGCTCATGCGCTGCTACCCGGTATGAGTGCGGCTTGGCAGGACTTTTGCCAAAAACTAAAACAGCGCCTTAATTAGGCGCTGTTTGGCGTTAATCGCAGCTTAGGCTTTACGAATCGTGTGATTAAGAGCCGTGCTATTAACTATTAAGAGCTAAATTGGGCCCGCACCTGCTCAATGGCGGGTTCGCCATCGCGGGTTTCAACACCCTCCAGCCACTCGGCAACGGTATCCAGGTTGTTGCCAATCCACTCATTAGCCACTTCATCCGCCGGGCGCTCTTCGTAGCTGTACTCGTGCACCCAGTCATTCTGATCTTCGATATCGACCACGTACTGCGACAGAAAGCGGTGAACCTCAGGTGCTTCGTCCGCCAGGCTGGCTGGGGTAATTGTCCATACCGTGCTTTCAATGGAGGCCACGCCCGCATCATCGCTATCGGCTAAATAGGCCAGATCGAAGCTCACGTTCATCCAGTGAGGCTCCCAGCCGACAAAGGTCACCCACTCTTCATCGGCCATTTTTTGCTCAGCCTGGGCCAGCATGGCCGAAGTCGAGCTTTCACGGAGCTGCCAATCGCCCAAACCTGCGAGGTCGTTATCGATGGCATTGAGAATCGCATCGTTAATACCGGTGCCTGCTTCAATCCCCTGAATTTCACCATCGAAGCGGTCGTGATGCTCTGCCAGCTCAGCCACCGTGGTGACGCCTGCATCGTAAACATACTGGGGAACTACTAGCCCGGAATTGGCGCCGCGGATATTGGAAACCACTTTTTCGACTTTACCGTCGGCCACCAGGGGCTCGACCATATCAGTCTGAACGGGATACCAGCCGCCTAGATAAATTTCCAAGTCGTTCCGCGTTAAGCCTTCGAGGATAACGCTCACGGCTAAATCTTGCTGTCGGGTCTCGTACCCCATGGTCTCAAGTAGCTGGGCCGCCACTTCAGACTTTACCGTCACCCCAGGCCACGGCGGCACCCCAAAGCGCAGTTCATCAAGCTCTGCCATAGCGGGTGTGGCAGCAAACGCAGCGAGTAAAAAGCTCGCTGTCAACGACAGCGTCTTAGTAGTGGTAGGGCTGGTAGTGGCAGAGCTAGTGGTGGCGAAGCTAGTTGTGACCGACATTTGGCTAAACCTCTTTATTAGTTGGGTTTAGCTAGTATGCGCGGCTACTCCCCTATCACTAGACACTAAGCGACGCTTATCAGGCATTAAGCGACACTCATTGCGCTTTAAAGGTCTTCTCCGCTATGGCAGAACGCACCTGCCGAGGCGAGTAGCCGTAATGCGCACGAAACGTACGCGCAAAGCTCGACGACGAACTAAACCCACAGGCCACGCCCACTTCTAATACCGCTAAGTCAGTCTCGGCCAGCAGCCGCCGGGCGCGCTTCACACGCAGCTGCAAATACCATTGACGCGGGGTCACGTTTAGCTCCTGCTCAAACAGACGCTGCAACTGGCGCACCGATACCTCTACTTGGCTGGCTATCTCGTCAAGGGGGAGCGGTTCTTCCAGGTTCTGCTCCATCAGCGCAACCGCCTCCACAACGCGCCGGTTATGCGTACCTAAGCGCTTCACCAACGCCATGCGCTGCTGATCGCTGCGGGTGCGAATTCGGTCATGGATCAGTTGCTCGGAGACATCGATAGCCAACTTTGCGCCATGCCGCCGGGCAATCACTTCCAGCGCCATATCCATCGCCGCTGCCCCACCCGCACAGGAGAAGCGCCGCTCGCCCAACTCGTAAAGCTCATCGGTAGTGTCAATACCCGGAAAACGCTCACGAAACGCGGGCAGACTCTCCCAGTGCAGTGCCACCCGCTCGTGCTTTAACAACCCTGTAGCGGCGAGTAGAAACGCTCCGGTATCAATACCACCCAAACAGCAGCCCGCCTGATCCAACTGATGAAGCCAGGCCATTAACGGCCGGGTAAGATGCGCCTCGGGAGTAAAGCCGCTGCATACCGCAAGCGAGGGCAAATGGTGAACATCCGCCGTTGCGTGATCCACCATCAAGGTCATACCGTTCGACGCCGTCACCGGCCCGCCATCAGCGCTAATCAACGTCCAGTCGAACAGCGGTCGATGGGCAATGCGGTTGGCAATTCGCAGCGGCTCCACCGCCGCAAAGAAAGCCATCATCGAATACTGCGGCAATAGCAAAAACCCCACCATTTCAGGCAGCGGGCCCTGGTAACTAAGACGCATAGCAATGCCCAAGGTCATTTAGAGTATGTCGGTGTCAGGTCAACCCAAGCAGCGCTTCAGCCAGCTTAACGTCATCATAACGTTGGGTATCAGCATTCTCCGGCGCAAGATCTAGATCAATAATTTGAATACCCATTTCATCGCGTAGCGTCTCAATCTGATCAGCCGAAACACTCAGAAGCTGCGAATCAAACAGTAAAAAATCGATTGAAGACCGCTTAGACGATAAGGGTTCGAGTGTGCCAGACAAATGCTCATTGAGCACTTGAACCTGATCCACCAACGTCATGCCAAGCGTTTCAAGATCAGTTCCCAGGCTTGGCACATACACCTTGGGTGACGGGTTTTTAGCCAATGCCTTATCAACCCCCTTTGGCAGCAGGTTGGCAATGACACTGCTATAAAAACTGCCCGGCGGGAAAACCAACAGCTCTGCCGAATCAATGAGCTTACGGGTCTCTTTACACACCTTGGAGGCATCCAAGGTATCGATATCGTCCGCCTCGCCTGATAATTTTATCGCTCTGATGGGCGAATCGATTTGAGCCGTCTCTTTGCCGGTAAAGCAGTGTTGACCAATAATCGTTCGACCGTTCTCTAACAATACCTCCAATTGAAGGTTGGCATCCGTCGTTGTCCGAACGGTGCCGCGGGTCTTGATCAGTTGACCAAAGAGAAAGGCGATCGGATCCAGAGAGCGATCATGAATCAGATAACCGCCGGTCAAGATCAGGTTCCCCACACTGGCACCAGCGAGGTTAAAATCTTTGGGCATATGTTTGTAGAATGCGGCGATATAGCTCTGGATCAGCGACCGCATGGGCTCAGCAATTGCCTTGAGCAGCGGATGCTTAGCACTGACAAGGGCCTGCAGACTTTGCTCAAGTGCTGTCTTTGCCGTCGCGTCTTCCCCCTCCCTTGCCGATAGCCGATGTGAAAAAAGCGCAGCCACCTCTGGGTGCCCGGTGACAGAATCATCAGCCAGAGCAAGCAGGCGTGCCCTTAGGTCGCCCACCGCAGGCATCGCGAAGGCCCGGCGTAACTCTGCCGAGCTGCCTCCTGAATCAAAAGGGGTAACCAGATGAATGGAGTTATGGGTATAGTCCGTCAACACCTCAGAAAAATGTCTTAGTGCCGTGCCGCCACTAAAGAAGAGTATTTTCGGCCCTAACTCGGGGGCTTTTCGGTATCTGGCCAGACGCAGATCCCGCCCCTTGCCAATCTCACGGGGCAGGCACATTCGGGTACCGATAAAACGTCTTTTTTTCATACAACTCTTTGAACTGTAAGAAACATGTAACGTAAACGATGGCACTGTTACTTATACTGTTGACTCTCAGAAGCAGTAACCACCTAAGCGCACGTTATCTTGGTGAGGCAGCGTATCAATACGTCGATTTTGGAGCATTTCTATTTTCTACGATTCGAAGTTGAAAATCACTTCGAGTTAGTTGAAGTTTATGTGACTCAGCCAAGTGAATCCGTTTCTCGGCGCCTGATCAATCGCAAAGGCTATAGGAACACGCTGGTGGAGAAAGTTGAGCTCGCCGTCGCCATGGATGTGCAGCGACGCAAAGTCGATGGGCAGGGTTTTCAGCAATCCAAATCCCTTGAGCGCTTAGCCCGACTACTTGACCAGTTAGGCCAATCCTGCCTTGAATTCACCGCCATCAAGGCCCTGAAGCAGCTTCCCGATAAATCGCGAAAAGAGTATGCCAAGCTCATTCGACTGGTGGGTAAATCATTGAAGCTGGTGATCATTAATATCGATGATGCAAACACTCGCCAAGGCCTGAAAATTGGACGCCGAATTCCCAAAATAACCGCCCGCTTAACCACTGCTTTTGAGCAGGACGCTTCAGGCATGCGTAACAGCGCCGTGGTGGATTTTCAGCTTAACCGTATGATCCATCTGCTTTCGGAGCTTGCCGACGCCCTACTCGCCGCCAACTTCGGCCCTGCCGTACGCTTGCAAAACTACAAGCAACTGAAAAATGCCGCCCACGCGATGACCGCCCAGAATGACGACTTTACCGTTGAGCGGCTGGCGCTTACCCGCAGCGGCAGCACCATTGCCACACTGAGAGCCGAGCACGCCACCTCTGGCAAGATGATGGCAGTCTACAAAGAGGGTGAAAGCCAGAAAGTCATTGAAGAACTTTACGGGGTAGATCAATGGAAACGGGTCTATCCGAAGGTGGCTCCAACGGTTCTCTCGCACCATGTCGAGCAGGGGGATGAGCTGGGTTCAATGGTGATCGAACACCTTCCCGGCCGAACGCTTGAGTCACTACTGTTAAACGACCAGTGGAAATCCGCCAAGCAACTTGCCCACACACTCCAACGGACGTTGAGAAAGATCTGGAAGACATCACGTACTAGCGAGCCGGCTCAACCCGAGTATATGCAGCAGTTGCGTAAACGCATGCCCGAAACCCGCCACACGCACCCGACACTGTTTCATACACACCAAACCATTTGCGGACTACCCCGCCCCAGTTTTGATGAGTTGATCGATCGCGTAGAGTCCCTAGAGCGTCAGCTTAGGGCGCCATTTTCCGTGCTGATCCACGGCGACTTTAACGTCGACAACCTCATCTATGACGAACTCAAAAATCGCATCTACTTTATCGACCTGCACCGCGCCTCCTATTCTGATTATGTTCAGGATTTATCCGTTCTGATGGCGTCAATTTATCGGCTGCCCATTATGGATGCGGCCCCTAGAGCCGAACTAATGGGATTGATCAGACAGCTCTATCAGTTTGCGCGCCGGTTCGCCAAAGAGAATAACGATGTAAGCTTTGATGCGCGGCTAGCCATCGCGCTGGGGCGCTCCTTTGCCACCTCTACGCGCTTTATCTACGACAAACGTTTTGCCAACCGACTCGCCCTTAGAGCGAGCTACCTGCTAGAGGCCATAACACTTCTAACCCCTGAGAAAATAGAGAAGTACAGGCTTCCCCTAGAGGATATTTTTAGTGATTAATAAGCGAATTGCGGTCATTGGGATACCTGGCAAATGGTCAACCGAGGTCTTGGCGAATCATTTGGAACAGCGCACCGGCTACCGCTGCGTTATCGATATGGCTGACGTAGTGCTGGAACTTGAAACCGGCGAGTTGCGTTATCGAGACACCCTGCTCAACACGCTTGACGGCGTGATCATCAAAAAAATAAGCGAAACCTACTCCCCTGCCGCCGACGACCGACTGCGCATGCTCAAAACCCTTGAAGCGGACGGGGTGCGCTGTTTCAGCTCGCCAAGCCAGGTCGGGCGCCTGATTAATCGTCTTGAGGGCACCGCCGCCCTGGCATCCGGCGGTATCCCGCTGCCCGCGACCCGAGTAACCGAGAGCACTGATGCAGCGCTGGAGGCTATCCAAACGTTCGGGAAGGTGATCCTAAAACCGCTCTACTCAACCAAAGCCCGCGGCATGGTGGTGTTAAAAGCGGCAGATGGTGTTAAAGCCAACACCCAAATACTGAATAAATTTAAGGCTAAGCATGGCCTTTTTTACCTTCAGAAATTCGTCAACCTGGGCGGTCAAGATCTAGGCATGGTATTTCTAGGCGGCAAGTACCTGTGCACCTATGCCCGTGTCGGCGATGACAAGTCGTGGAATACAACGATACACAGCGGGGGCAAATATCGAACCTTTGATGCAAGCCCTGAGCTGATTGAGCTTGGCCTAAAAGCCCAGTCATGCTTCGATCTAAGCTTTACCACTGTAGACATTGCATTGACCGATGAAGGGCCCGTGGTCTTTGAGGTCTCGGCCTTTGGCGGATTTAGCGGCGCGAAAAAAGGGTGTGGTATCGATGCCGCTGAGAAGCTGTGTGATTATGTGCTTAGCCAGCTTGAGGCCGAGACAGCAGAGACAGAGACAGCAGAGGCAGGTGAATGATCAACCTTTTTGATAATCAACAAATCAATCAGGCAAAGGCCGCCTGCACCTATGCGTTACCGCTGACGTTCAATGGTTTAACAATTCGCGTGCTGGCCGACCACCCAGCCATTCTTGACCATCTTGAGGTTTACTATGCTGGTTTAACGGCGTCTGGTTTGCTCCCGAAAGAAGTCCATACCCTTGACCAGCCAGAACTACCGGTATGGCTGTTGGATCAGCAAGCGGATACCAGCGGCCGCGAGTGGACAGCGGTAACACGGGCCAAAACCAGCGCTCTGGGGCTGAAAGAGGCCTACGTGGATACTCCTCAAGGGCGCTGGATTCATAAAGTACGCACGGGGATGGTGCTGTTCCAATCGTTAACGGCGCCAGCTGCGATTGGCGAGTTAAACAAGCACTCATCGCAAGTCATCAACTTTATTAACAACCAGTTTCTCAATCACCATCAGCGCCATGGTTACCTGCTCGGCCACGCCTCGGCCTTTGATATCGATGGCAACGTCACGGCCATTGCCGCCAGCTCTGGTGGTGGTAAATCGACGCTAATGCTGAAAGCGCTGGAAACCGCAAAGGCGCGCTTTCTCTCCAATGACCGGATTCTGTTTAAGCCCGAAAACGACCAGGTAAGCGTTATCGGTGTCGCCAAGCACCCCCGCGTTAACCCAGGCACGCTGATCAACTCCCCGCGTTTGAGCGACATACTGCCCACTGAAGAGCGCGACCGATTTACCGGCATGCCCAAAAGCCAGCTATGGGATATTGAGCAGAAGTACGATGTATTGATTCCTAACGCCTATGGCGAGGGTAAAACCGCTCTCTCCGGCACGCTCAAACACCTAATACTGCTGGACTGGGCATTAGACGCTACCGCCCCGACAGCCCTGAGTAGCGTGGATATCCCCCAAACACCTGAGGCGCTTGATGGCTTACGCAAAAGCCCAGGGCCATTTTTTCAGCACGTGGATGGCCGCTTTCCCGCCGAGCAAGCCCAATCTGCCAAGGTCTATGCCGAACATCTAGCGAGCGTTGAGGTGCTGCGCCTCACCGGTGCCATCGATTTTGAGCGTGCCATTGCGCTGCTCCAAGCCAAAGGCATTCTCTGATGGTGGCACTGGCGCTGATTCGGCACGGTGAATATTCTCAACTGGCGGATACACCCAGCGCCCTGCAGCCCTACCCACTCACGGAAAAGGGTGCGGCAGACGTTCGAGAGCAGGCGCGTCAATTCGGCGCGTGGCTAGCCACTTCAGGCTATCAGCTCAATGCGGAGATACACTGCTCGACGCTGCTAAGAGCTTGGCAAACGGCCGAAATCTTCCGCGAAGAGCTAACGCCGCTGTTTGCGGAGCCACCCTGTTCGCGCAGCTTTTCGGCCCTATGTGAACGCAGCGTTGGGGCGTTGGCCAATCTCAGCATTCAGGAAATAGAACGGATCGTCGCCCTCGACCCTCGCCTTGAGCCCTTACCTAAGGGCTGGAAATCAGCCAGCGATTTCAGACTGCCCTTCGACGGCGCGGAATCTCTGTTGGAGGCAGGTGCAAGGGTCGCTGCCCATTTACAAGCACTTTTAGAGCCACAGCCGCGGCTCGAGACAACGAAGCAACTGAATCAGCTTCAGCACCTAAATCAACTACAGCTGGTGGTAGGCCACGGCGCCTCCATTCGCCACGCCAGCTATCATTTAAATGTCATACCCTTCAGCGATATTAAACGGTTAAGTATGTTTCATGGTCATCCGGTCGTTTTCGAGCGGCATAACCAAGGCTGGCACCGACTGTACGGAAACTGGAAACAGCGCCAGCCAGCAGACCCTCTCGATTAGACGATAGCGATGAATAAGATGGCTTCTATGACCGCGTGCAATGTTATTCCAAAGGTAAGCAAACAACCGTATCACAACGCCATCTTGACGCGCCTTCCGACAGAGTGGGCGCCCTGGCCCGATGACGCGACTTCGGTCAATCACGATGAGGCGCTAGGCACCTTTGTTAAGCGCTCGCGAAAAAAAGGCTTCGCCTGGCCCAAAAAGCCAGTGGCATTCATCTCAGATCCCCATGCGGACGCCGAGGCATTTGAAGCCTCGCTAATTGCTGCAGGCGTGATCGAACGCGAAGGCTCCCACCTATGTGAATATGCACTGACGAAATTCGGCAAAAAGGCCGAAATCGTGGTGGGCGGAGACTGCCTGGACAAAGGCCCCAGCAATCTGATGATGCTGCGCAGCCTGGCCCACTTATACCGCCTCAAAGCAGATATCACTCTGCTGGCCGGTAACCATGATCTCCGCTTGCTGATGGGGCTGCTATCGTTGGAACGCGACACTGACGCCGGTAGCCAACATCTCTTTGTGCGCATGGGCAAGAAGGTGATACCGCTGTTTAAAGAGGTATTCGATCAATACCTGGCCGATACCCATTGGGACAAAGGATTACCGTCCGAGCAGGCGTGCCGACAGGCGCTGTTTCCAGGCAACGACTGGTTCGAGAACTTCCCCTTCTATGCCGCCGGGTTTCTCACCCCCGAGGGTATAGAGCGTGAAATCAGCAAGATGACCACCAAGGCACAGAGCTTCGAGGCGCACTGTGCAAAAAACGGCCTGACGCTCACCCAAGTCTACGCCGCCGCGATGAAGTGTCGTTCGCTATTTCTTAACAAATCGGGGGAATTTAGCTGGTTTTTCCGCCGCATGCAGTTGGTTAAAAAGCGCGGTTCCTTTCTGTTTCTGCATGCCGGCCTCGATGATCATATGGCCGAACTGCTGGCCAAGTACGGCGTAAAACATGCCAACCGTGCTTTCAAAAAAAACCTAATGCACCAAAACCTGTTCAGTTTTTATTATGGCTCTTTGGCCAATACCTTTAGAACCAAATACCGTAAAGCCGATCTTCCCCTTACGCCGCGCGGCGCCTACGTTGCCCGGCGAGCGGGCATTCAGGTGCTGGTTCACGGCCATATCAACCAACACTTTGGCCAGCGGGTCACGCTCAAAAACGGGCTTATCCATATCGAAGCCGATATCACCCTGGACGCTCACTCGCGTAAAAATGAGGGGCTCGATGGCTACGGTGTAGGGGTAACGTTAATCGACAAAAACCGTGGGCTGATCGGCCTTAGCTGCGATTACCCTCAGGCAAAAGTGTTCAAGCCCGGCCGCAAAGGAAAACTGGTGGAGCCCGCTAAATGAAGTCAAAAACGAAATTCAGTCACGATTCGCTGCTGGATCGTCAGTCAACCCAAGAGTTACTGATTACCCTGGCAAATGCGATCAATAAAGGCGAGTTAGCCTTCCAGGAAAGTGAAGGTGAGCTGGTACTTTCTCCGCAGCAGTTGCTGCAAGTCTCTCTGCGCGCCAGTGATGAAGGCGATAAACAGGAGGTGGAAGTAAAGATTAAATGGCGCACCAAAGAGAAAGAGCTTTCCGACACGCCTCCCAAAATTAAAACAAAAGCGGGTAAGCGTTAAGAGCTGACGCCCCGAGCCCTACCCACATGAATGTGGGTGTATGATGCCCATGTTCGCGCCAGAGCCCTTTCGGCTCACGAAAGAAAGCTATGGGAGAAAGACTATGGGAGCGTGGAAATGGACGTCACACATTTAGAGCACGTCGTTATCGCTTTGATCATTCAGCTCTCACTATTGCCCTTTGTTTCTGCTCGCGTGGCGGGTGTTATCCCGGTAGCGATACTGCTTGGCCGCGAGATCGCTCAGCACGAATACAGGCTAGGCATCCAACGAGGTTGGGCATGGGGCGAAACGCTACCGGTCGGTATGTTTGAGGGCGTCTGGCGTGGATGGACGTTAGACTCAGTGCTTGATGTTTTGCTTCCAGCACTGGCGTGCGGGCTGCTAGCGGTTATGATTGGCTTTAAGAAAAGGCATACAACCAAAAACAGCTAGGCCCCTGGCACCCAGTGGCTGGCCTGGGTGGCATCAAAGGTGTCAGCTAGTCATTATCGAGATGCTCGGTACGGTATAACTTCCACTCATTTTCAACCCGGCCATCAGGCAAGCGGCAATAGCGGCCAGTGCCTAGGCTGCTTTCGCGAATTTCATTCTCCCCACCGACACTTCTGCAGTATTCAGCCGCGTATTGGGTCATCTGGTTTTGAGAATTGGGGTCACCACCGCCCGTGGCACAGCCGCCGAGCATTAGTAGCACTGTCATTGGGCCGTAGCGGTATATAGATCCTGTAAGCATTGGAACCTCCCTCCCTGAGCATACAGTTCAGCGTCACTTTGATTCTGGTGAGTAACCGCGGACACATCAAGCAGGATGTTACTAGGCAAGAGATATGATGATTCCATAGAGCGTTTGCTGATATGGAAAATGGTAGCTAGGCTGTAGCTAGTCCTCTTCGATGTACAAGCATTGTCTATGGCTATTTTCAGCATTGAATTCATAAGGCCAGCATCTATTTTATAAGGCCAGGATCGTATTCATAAGGAGGGTGACGCTATGTCCAGCCCGGAACATAAGCAAAAGATCTGGAAAATGATCAAAGATATAAAAGTCGGCATGCTGGTGACGTTGGATCACGACACCCCACGCGCCCGGCCAATGCATCTGGTGCAAGACGAATACGACGGCACCTTGTGGTTCTTCACCCGCCGCAGTGCCGAAAAAGTATTTGAAACCAAAAGCGACCACGATGTGTGCCTTAGCTTCTCCGACCAGGAAGATGGCGTCTACGTTTCGCTATCGGGTAAAGCCAACCTGACAGATAACCGTGAATTGATTGAAAAATACTGGAACCCTTTCATCGCCGCCTGGTTCCCCGAAGGTAAAGACGACCCAGACGTCGCCCTGCTAGAAATTAAAGTGCAGATGGGTGAGCACTGGAAAGCCAAAGAGAGCAAGACATTCCAGCTTTACGAAATTGCCAAAGCCAACCTCAAAAAGGACGCCACGCCGGATCTTGGCGAAAATGAGAAGTTCGGTGGATAAGGTCCTTCCCAAGCGCCCCGCTGCCGGGGCGCTTTACGGCCTGACCGTTATCATGTTGCTCATGGGTTCATCCACCTCATGGGCCAATGATCAGTCCCAGAGTGATAATGCTCCCCCTCAGGGCGAATGCGAACTCAACGATCAGCAGCAGGCAATGCTGTCTCAAATCAACGAGGCGCGTAGCCAAGCGAGACAATGCGGTGACCAGCAGTATAAAGCAGTAGAGTCGTTAGCATGGAGCTGCAAGCTGGAAGCAGCGGCCAAGAGCCACTCTGAAGACATGGCTGAGAATGACTACTTTAGCCATACCGGCCCGGAGGGTGTAGGCATCGAGCAGCGTGTGGGTAATCAGGATTATGTGTGGCAAGCCGTGGGTGAGAATATCGCCGCTGGCCACACCTCGGTCTCTGCCGTCGTGGAAGGCTGGCTAGACAGCCCCGGCCATTGCCGCAACATCATGAATGACGCCTTTACCGAGATGGGCATGGCAAAAGCCGAGGATTCGGAGTCGCGCTACTCGACCTACTGGACACAAACGTTAGGCAACCCGCGCTAAGCGCCCAAGAGTCAGTTATTGCCCGCCTCCTAGCTCACCGTAGTGGACAGCCGTAATCGCGTTTTTAGGCGAGCCATCGACCAGCTTGGTGCTATAAGTCAGGTACACAAAGGTCTGGGTTTCGGCGTCATGCATGCGAACGACGCGCATATTCTTGAAAAGCGCCGAGCGGCGTTGACTAAAAATCACCTCTTGCTCTTCTACTTCAGCGGGATCGAAGACAACCTCCCCTGTCTGCCGACACGCCACGCTCGCCTCACTGGCTTCCTCAGCAAGCCCCACCGCCCCAGTGATCCCGCCAATCTGTGAGTAAGAGAGATAACAGGAGATACCCTGAACCTTCGGGTCATCGAAGCGCTCCACTTCAATGGTGTTGTTCGGGCCCAGCAGTTTGAACTCGGTACGCACGCTGCCAATGTGAGCATCCTGAGCGAATAGCGTGGGCGGCAGCAGTGATAACATAACCATAAGTGGCCCGAGGGCAGCGCGTTTAGAGAAAAACATGGTGAGCTTCCTTGATAATAGTCAGTCGAGCGATGATCAAGCCTAGAGGATACGTTAATCCAGGAGAAAGCTCAGCGATTATCAAATTACAGGTACACATTAACTAAGTGCTATTTATTGTTACGAGGTGCTGAATTCGATGCTCGATAGAATGAAGCCAACAACTACGTAATAAAATCAAAATTTAAACTCATCTCCGTCTTCGTAAAATAGATCAATATCATTTTCAAGCTTTGACTGTTTAGCCTGCTCTTGCGCATGGAATTTCACTCGTTCTGTTAACTGAATTACTTGACTCATTGAGAATAGTTGAGCGTAGGCTAACGGCAAGGCACCACGGCGATGTAAATCAGCTAACGTTCCTTCTCCTAATTGGTTCAGAGCTTGCTGATTAATACAATGTAAACCCTGCATATGCAGTGACGCCTGCTTGTCAACCCAGGTCAGCTGTAGAGGCCAAGGCTCGATTAGGCCTGCTTCACTTAACACTTGGCAGGCAGCAGTCGTTAAGTGTCGGTTACACTCGCTTTGTTTGAGAAAACTCAGTGTTTGTTCGACTTGATTAGCAAGATTTCCCTTCTCTCCAAAAAGTGGCTCGGCGCTCAAATCGTCAGTGAGGTGCTGCCGTTCTATGCAGAATACTTTTTTATTCGTCTCGGCCTTTGCCAAGGTAAACGGATACTCTCGCAGCGACGCGGGCACATAATCACCCAGCCAACGACCATCGCGATGCAAATACAAGTTGCATTCGTTAAATCCCAGTACTGCTACTGGGTGATAACCCTCATTCTGGTAAATAAAGCCCAATACATAATGGGGTACCAGTCTGGCTAGCTCTTCCAGAAGAATGGGAGCCAAGTGATATTCTGCAGAAAAGAAATAGCCTTGACGTGACCAGAATCGTTTATTGACATGCTGAGTGCGTGATATGGCGATCCATTCAAGCATGAGTGCACCTACTGTTCTTCAAAAAAAAGGGGCTGGTGAAACCAGCCCCTCATGCTACTAAGCTACTAACTTATCAAAAACTTCCTACCGTTGACTCATCATTAATACCAACTAGGCCAACTTCTTGGCTCATTGATGAGGGATTGAGAGTTCCAAACTCATCATCTGCCGACATATCACTTATAGAGTTACTCTCGAACAGAAGGGTTGCATTATTACTTAGTTGGCTAGCACTGGCGTTATCAGCCACAGTAATAGCAAGCGTTGGAGCAGTCCGGTCTCCTCCAGCCGCCTCGACAAAGCGAGTCCCACCAGTTCCTTCTATTTTGACCGTGATCAGATCTCCTGAGTTAAGTCCCTCCTGAGCAATAAGTGAATTAAGTTGATTTGCCAAGTTAATACCTACGGTTATATTTTCACCATCCTGCCATGTACCTGTAGCCTGCCACACTTCCTCTTCAGAGAGATAATTACGGTTAGTGACTGAGCCGAAGCCCGCTCCGTTGAGTGAGTTCTCTACGGAGAAAGTCATCGTCGAGTTAGCAGAATGCGTCCTATCAGATACCCAACTGATAATCGCACTATCAATAGTTTCACTATCATCAAGATTAATATTATCAGGCACGGTAAATTGAATACCGACAACATATGAGCCTATCTCTAAATCAGGACTAGACAGAGATGAACCCTGTTCAATGTCGCCATTAGCACTCTCGACCATGGCGACAAAGTAAGTATCTGGCTCGTTTTGATCCTCTGGCACCACCACCAAGTCAAAACCAGCTGTCGCAGTAGCACCATCTTCATCGGTTACCTGAACTTCCAGCGCGTAATTACCTACCCCTGCACTAGGGCTCCCCGAGAAAGTCTTCGTTTGTGCGTCGAAGAAGACTCCATCAGGTATGTTTAGGGCTTCATAGGTCAATATATCGCCATCCAGGTCGCGAAAGGTATCATCAGGAATCTCGAAGAAAAACTCATCTTCAGCTTCGATCGTCTGATTTTCAAGAGGGTTATTAACGAAAGGCTCGGTATCACCGCTAAGTATAAAGGTAGAGTTCGTCGCGTTTATACTTGGCGCATTGCCTTGGTAAAGCTCAAAGAAGTCAATATGGAAGCCTTCGGAACGGCCTGCGAAAGTAATCGTATGAACACCGGCGTCAAGCACAAACTCCGCTGGGAAATTCGGTACCGAATCCGAGGTGCTATCGATAAAGTTCGCGAAGCCAAAATCGCCTGTTGCATTACCATACAGCTTTATAAACCCACTATTATCTATCGCATTGACATTACTAACGAGAAGCTCTTCAGCATTGTCATCTATCTTCACCCAGACATCATTCTGGGCATCGCTGGCCCCACCTGGATCCCGTGTCCCCCGAACTCGCAAGGTAAACTCCCCTGCTGCCGACTCAGGAATGACGAATGTATAGGTCAGTTCTGCCTGCGGCCCATTAAGAGCCTCACTGTCCTCATCGCCCCAGAGATAGTAACCAACTCCCTGGAAGTTCGCCTGGTTACCATTTTCGTCTGCCTCATCGAAGAACTGCCATTTGCCAGGAGGGTTTACTCCACCAGGTCCATTTATATCCTCAAACTGTACTTTAAGACGACTGCCCTCCATAAGGTAATAACCTTCCGACGGGATTGTCGTATCGCCATCCACAACAGGCGTACCATTCGAAATTAGATAGATCGGCTGCGATACCGGCCCCAATCCCAAGCCATCAGAGGTATTCGGGTTATCAATGACGGATGCAACAAAACCAAGCGGAAGTGTGTCATCTCCATCGAAGCTGGAGGTGTCGTTCAGGAAATCCCCATAGGTAAACTCCTGCGAAACATCGGCTGTGCCACTGGCGCCCAGCTGTACATCTACAAACTGGAACTCTGCAGCATTGTTAGCAGGGAAATTCTTATCCGCTAGACGGGCATTTACAGTATCAGCAATGCCATCCTGATTATTGGTTACTGGCTGGTGCCCCTTAGTCATGACGACTCGCACCCATTCACCAGCTGGCCCGCTAACAATTACCGAAGGTACTTCACCACCGTAGGTCCCTTGACTACCGGCAGAAAGCCCGTTGACACTCAATTCGGCAACTAGGTTAGGTGGCGTTTCACTCACCAGCACTTGTGCTCCAGCCTGGCTGCCATCGCTCATCAATTGTCCGCTGGCAGTACTACCATCAGTAAACTTGATATACACATTGGAGCCGATAAGTTCCGCCCCTGAGATCCCCCCCACATCCCAGAAGGGAATCGATCCCGTATCGACACTGGATTTGGTAAAGCCAGCAATCGAGTTAGGATCCATATCACCACTGAAACCAACTGTTTCACCGTTAGTAAATCCACCGTTGGCAGTGGCCGAAAATTTCACCAAGGCCCCACGGTAACCACCATTATTATCTGAATTCTCAGGCTCAGGATCGATTCCCGGCAGGAAATAATGCTCGTAGCCAGACGACCCCACAGGCTGAATTGCCCCGGTGTTACCGGCACTGTTGATCGCCCACTCCTTGGCTGTCGCATCCCCACCCTTGCCATCGGGATCAAACACGCTATCGCCATAGAGGGCTGTCGTCACATCAAAGAAAACCGCGGCGATCTTCTTATCTCCGGTATTTTGCACCTGGAACGAGTTACTGCCGTAATTGGAACTCTGTACGTCATTCCCGCCAGGAGTCACAGTGACCAATGCAGAGCCAACATCACCTTGATCATAGCTATCCGATAATTCGAGGTTAGCACCAGCAAAAATTTCTTCGATCTCGGTCGCCGGCACCGGCAAAGGAGTGCTAGTGTCTTCCTTGGCACTTACCTCGAAGTAGTCATAGGCAGCGGTAAAGGCTTCCGCCGCACCATGCGTGTGGGTAATCCCTACGCCGACCGAAGCTGCAGGGTCTAGTATCGCCTCCTTAAGGGCTCCGGTGAGTTCCAACCCGCTAATGGTCACGCTGGCATTACCCGGTAAAGGTTCACCTGATGCGTCCAGTAAAGTGACTGTCGCCGTCGCCATAGTATTGCCGACGTTATTGACACTGACATCGAGTACTAGCTTCGCTTTTGCAAAATCACCAAAGCCATAATCATCTGGGAAGTCAGCCCCAAGTTTGGTTTCGGCGTTGTTGTCACGCGAGGAAAACTCAATGTCCTGACCAACACTGCCAAATACCAACTTGGCAAAATCATTACTGTTCACACTAACCGCCAGCCCTAGCTGCGAATAACTACCGGGCGCCGAAGCAAAGGGGTTATCCACCACGGACTCCAGGATGAAGCCTCCATCACGAATAATGCCCAAGTGATAATCATTCTGTGGCGTATTTGCAGACCCCGTATCACCACTCGTTGTCGTGACCCTGAGTTGATTATCGGCAACGATGCCGGCGCCGGTATCTTCGTCCTGAAATGCCACATCAGAACTGGCCATAACCCCGGTGAAACCGTTCTGATAGGGAGTGCCGTTTACTTCGAAATTAAGGCGTATGCTTTCGCCGTCGGCCAAAGGCTGCCCATTTTTGGCGTCATAAGCAAAGACATCATCTACATTGGCATCACCATCACCATCAATATCTTCATCCGCCTGATTGGCAGTGCCATCTTCGTCCAGGTCATCACCCGGGGCATAACCGCCAAGCGGGCTGCCCTCATCAAAGTCGATCATGAAGCTCGTCGATGGCGTTGAATCGACAAGGTTGGCATTCTCTGAGGCATCTGAGACCGCCCCCTGAGCCACCCAGACCGTATAACTACCATTTTCATTCCAACCTCCAGCTGGAGACGAGATCGCATAAGTTGCTTCGCCCGTCGTTGCGTTGAAGCCATCGAAACTGATCGTGGCAGCAACTGGAACCCCATCCAGCATGAGTGCGATGTCACTGTTATCAAGCGTCTCCGTAGCGATGCCCGAGGCATCAGCGTAAGTGACAACAACCGTAAGTTCCGCGTCGGTGTTGACTGGCTGTAGGATAGCAATCGTCGCGACCGGCTTGTCATTATCGTCAGTGGATTCTTCGCCCTGTTGCTGAATACGCAAGTAGTCATAATTAGCAACAAAAACTGGACCGGAACCAAACGAGGTCTGGGTTACGCCAACACCGAACTCTTCTCCCGCACTAGTAATGGCTGTATTCAAAGGGCCATCCGGTAGGAGCAGTGCTGGCAGAGCCGTATCTCCCAAACTTTGTCCCGATGCATCAAGGAAGGTCATGGTGCCCGAGAAACTCGCCATGCCACCATCAACACTGGCTTCGATAGCCACAACAACATCAGCAATCTGCGCGAAGCTGATGCTTGGCGGCAGGCTGAAGGTCTGTTTGCTTTGTGAACCTCCTAGCTCATAGGAGTATTCAATTTGCCCGCCTCCGACGTTGCCGAAGGTTACCTTCAGATATTCGTCCTGGCTGAGGCTTATATTAAGACCCAGCTGCGAATACTGTGCAGGCAGCGAAGGGAAAGGGTTGCCAAATTTAAGCTCAGCAGTAAAACCATCACCTCCAGACACATTAGTATAGTAATTATCATTGGCGTTATTACTGCCTCCAGCATCACCCTCACTGGCCGAAATAACCAAATTTCCATTAATGATTTCAGCTGTACCGGTTTCCTCTGTGTCAGTACCCGAACCTTCAGTCACTCCGTCAAATAAGCCTTGTAGAGTCTCACCTTCATCGAATTCAAGATTGATCGTCGCAGGATCGGTGCTGGTAATATCATCCTCCGTCACCGTTCCCATTGCCGTCGCAGCAGCGGGATCGATAGCAAACGCCTCGTCTGCAATCCCGGCTAGGATGACACTGACCTGCTCCGGGCCGTTGGCTTGATCATCGTTGGCGACGTCAACCGTCAAACTGCCGACGCCGCCGGTGAAGACCACCGTGCGGGGCTCGGATGTACCATTAATAGTGAGATCCAATGCCACCTCGCCGCTGAAGCCTTCCGAGGCGGTAAGGCCGAAGCTTAGCGTGGTGGCACCCTCGTCGCCGCTTTCGACCATCGGATCAGCATCGGAAATACCGATCAAGGTCGGCGCCGGTGGCTCGACAATTCCCGCGGGCACAAACTCGATATAGTCGATACGTGCGTATTCCAGCGTAGCCGCAGTTGCAGAGAGCGCCAGAGTAGCATCGTCGCCCACTGTGACATTTTCGAAAGTCACCGTGCGGAAGCTTGCTGCCTGGGCAGCATTGCCACTGGTGGCGTCGTTATCGAAGATCCAGTCGCCGCTGAAGCTCTGGCCCTGGGCATTACCGATGCTCAACTGCGCCGTACTTTCGCCGTCGTTTTCGTCAAAATACCCGACAATCACGGTGTAAGTGCCCGCCGCAACCGCACCGGCTAGCGCGTAACTGGCCGTGCCCGACTCGCCACCCTGCAGCCGGATACCTTGACCCTCATCCGCTGCGCCGATGTTCTCGACGGTGTAATTGGTTGCCGTGGTAAAGTCCTCGGCCTGAAGGCGTACGGGCGTTGTTGGTGCGACCTCGTCATCCTCTGTCACTGTGCCCGTTGCCGTCGCAGCAGCGGGATCGATAGCAAACGCCTCGTCTGCAATCCCATTCAGGATGACACTGACCTGCTCCGGGCCGTTGGCTTGATCATCGTTGGCGACGTCAACCGTCAAACTGCCAACGCCGCCGGTGAAGACCACCGTGCGGGGCTCGGATGTACCATTAATAGTGAGATCCAATGCCACCTCGCCGCTGAAGCCTTCCGAAGCGGTGAGGCCGAAACTTAGCGTGGTGGCACCCTCGTCGCCGCTTTCGACCATCGGATCAGCATCGGAAATGCCGATCAAGGTCGGCGCCGGTGGCTCGACGATTCCCGCGGGCACGAACTCGATATAGTCGATACGTGCGTATTCCAGCGTAGCCGCAGTTGCAGAGAGCGCCAGAGTAGCATCGTCGCCCACCGTGACGTTTTCGAAAGTCACCGTGCGGAAGCTTGAAGCTTGGGCAGCATTGCCACTGGTGGCGTCGTTATCGAAGATCCAGTCGCCGCTAAAGCTCTGGCCCTGGGCATTACCGATGCTCAACTGCGCCGTACTTTCGCCATCGTTTTCGTCAAAATACCCGACAATCACGGTGTAAGTGCCCGCCGCAACCGCACCGGCTAGCGCGTAGCTGGCCGTGCCCGACTCGCCACCCTGCAGCCGGATACCTTGACCCTCATCCGCTGCGCCGATGTTCTCGACGGTGTAATTGGTTGCCGTGGTAAAGTCCTCGGCCTGGAGGCGTACGGGTGTTGTTGGCGCGACGTCATCATCCTCTGTCACTGTGCCCGTTGCCGTTGCAGCCGCGGGATCGATAGCAAACGCCTCGTCTGCAATCCCGGCTAGGATGACACTGACTTGCTCAGGGCCATTAGCTTGATCATCGTTGGCGACGTCAACCGTCAAACTGCCGATGCCGCCGGTGAAGACCACCGTGCGGGGCTCGACCACCCCATCAATATCCACGCTCAAGGCTACCTCGCCGCTAAAGCCTTCTGAGGCGGTAAGGCCGAAGCTTAGCGTGGTGGAGCCCTCGTCGCCGTTTTCGACCATTGGGTCGGCGTCGGTAATACCGATTACCGTTTGGCCAACATCATCCTCTGTCACTGTGCCCGTCGCCGTCGCAGCAGCGGGATCGATAGCAAACGCCTCATCTGCAATCCCAGCTAGGATGACACTGACTTGCTCAGGGCCATTGGCTTGATCATCGTTGGCGACGTCAACCGTCAAACTGCCGACGCCGCCGGTGAAGACCACCGTGCGGGGCTCGACCACCCCATCAATATCCACGCTCAGAGCCACCTCGCCGCTAAAGCCTTCCGAGGCGGTAAGGCCGAAGCTTAGCGTGGTGGTCCCCTCGTCGCCGTTTTCGACCATTGAATCGGCGTCGGTAATACCGATTACCGTTTGGCCAACATCATCTTCTGTCACTGTGCCCGTTGCCGTCGCAGCGGCGGGATCGATAGCAAACGCCTCGTCTGCAATCCCATTCAGGATGACACTGACCTGCTCCGGGCCGTTGGCTTGATCATCGTTGGCGACGTCAACCGTCAAACTGCCGACGCCGCCGGTGAAGACCACCGTGCGGGGCTCGGATGTACCATTAATAGTGAGATCCAATGCCACCTCGCCGCTAAAGCCTTCCGAGGCGGTAAGGCCGAAGCTTAGCGTGGTAGTGCCCTCGTCGCCGTTTTCGACCATTGAGTCGGCGTCGGTAATACCGATCAAGGTCGGCGCCGGTGGCTCGACAATTCCCGCGGGCACAAACTCGATATAGTCGATGCGCGCATATTCGAAGGGTGCCGCCGTGCTTGCCAGGTCCAGAGTAGCGTCGTCACCCACCGTGACGTTTTCGAAAGTCACCGTGCGGAAGCTTGCTGCCTGGGCAGCATTACCACTGCTGGCGTCGTTATCAAAGATCCAGTCGCCGCTGAAGCTCTGGCCCTGGGCATTACCGATGCTCAACTGCGCCGTACTTTCGCCGTCGTTTTCGTCAAAATACCCGACAATCACGGTGTAAGTGCCCGCCGCAACCGCACCGGCTAGCACATAACTGGCCGTACCCGACTCGCCACCCTGCAGCCGGATGCCTTGACCCTCATCCGCTGCGCCGATGTTCTCGACGGTGTAATTGGTTGCCGTGGTAAAGTCCTCGGCCTGGAGGCGTACGGGTGTTGTTGGCGCGACCTCGTCATCCTCTGTCACTGTGCCCGTTGCCGTCGCAGCGGAAGGATCGATGGCGAACGCCTCGTCTGCAATCCCAGCTAGGATGACACTGACCTGCTCCGGACCATTGGCTTGATCATCGTTGGCGACGTCAACCGTCAAACTGCCGACGCCGCCGGTGAAGACCACCGTGCGGGGCTCGGATGTACCATTAATAGTGAGATCCAATGCCACCTCGCCGCTAAAGCCTTCCGAGGCGGTAAGGCCGAAGCTTAGCGTGGTGGAGCCCTCGTCGCCGTTTTCGACCATCGGATCAGCATTGGAAATACCGATCAAGGTCGGCGCCGGTGGCTCGACAATTCCCGCGGGCACAAACTCGATATAGTCGATGCGCGCATATTCGAAGGGTGCTGCCGTGCTTGCCAGGTCCAGAGTGGCGTCGTCACCCACCGTGACGTTTTCGAAAGTCACCGTGCGGAAGCTTGCTGCCTGAGCAGCATTGCCACTGGTGGCGTCGTTATCGAAGATCCAGTCGCCGCTAAAGCTCTGACCCTGGGCATTACCGATGCTCAACTGCGCCGTACTTTCGCCGTCGTTTTCGTCAAAATACCCGACAATCACGGTATAAGTGCCCGCCGCAACCGCACCGGCTAGCGCGTAACTGGCCGTGCCCGACTCGCCACCCTGCAGCCGGATGCCTTGACCCTCATCCGCTGCGCCGATGTTCTCGACGGTGTAATTGGTTGCCGTGGTAAAGTCCTCGGTCTGGAGGCGTACGGGTGTTGTTGGCGCGACCTCGTCATCCTCTGTCACTGTGCCCGTTGCCGTCGCAGCGGAAGGATCGATGGCGAACGCCTCGTCTGCAATCCCAGCTAGGATGACACTGACCTGCTCCGGACCATTGGCTTGATCATCGTTGGCGACGTCAACCTTCAAACTGCCGACGCCGCCGGTGAAGACCACCGTGCGGGGCTCGACCACCCCATCAATATCCACGCTCAAGGCTACCTCGCCGCTAAAGCCTTCTGAGGCGGTAAGGCCGAAGCTTAGTGTGGTGGTGCCCTCGTCGCCGTTTTCGACCATCGGATCAGCATTGGAAATACCGATCAAGGTCGGCGCCGGTGGCTCGACAATTGCCGCGGGCACAAACTCGATATAGTCGATGCGCGCATATTCGAAGGGTGCCGCCGTGCTTGCCAGGTCCAGAGTAGCGTCGTCACCCACCGTGACGTTTTCGAAAGTCACCGTGCGGAAGCTTGCTGCCTGGGCAGCATTACCACTGCTGGCGTCGTTATCAAAGATCCAGTCGCCGCTGAAGCTCTGGCCCTGGGCATTACCGATGCTCAACTGCGCCGTACTTTCGCCGTCGTTTTCGTCAAAATACCCGACAATCACGGTGTAAGTGCCCGCCGCAACCGCACCGGCTAGCACATAACTGGCCGTACCCGACTCGCCACCCTGCAGCCGGATACCTTGACCCTCATCCGCTGCGCCGATGTTCTCGACGGTGTAATTGGTCGCTGCGGTAAAGTCCTCGGCCTGGAGGCGTACGGGTGTTGTTGGCGCGACCTCGTCATCCTCTGTCACTGTGCCCGTTGCCGTCGCAGCAGCGGGATCGATAGCAAACGCCTCGTCTGCAATCCCGGCTAGGATGACACTGACCTGCTCCGGACCATTGGCTTGATCATCGTTGGCGACGTCAACCGTCAAACTGCCAACGCCGCCGGTGAAGACCACCGTGCGGGGCTCGGATGTACCATTAATAGTGAGATCCAATGCCACCTCGCCGCTGAAGCCTTCCGAAGCGGTGAGGCCGAAACTTAGCGTGGTGGCACCCTCGTCGCCGTTTTCGACCATTGAATCGGCGTCGGTAATACCGATTACCGTTTGGCCAACATCATCTTCTGCCACTGTGCCCGTTGCCGTCGCAGCAGCAGGATCGATAGCAAACGCCTCATCTGCAGTCCCGGCTAGGATGACACTGACCTGCTCCGGACCATTGGCTTGATCATCGTTGGCGACGTCAACCGTCAAACTGCCGACGCCGCCGGTGAAGACCACCGTGCGGGGCTCGGATGTACCATTAATAGTGAGATCCAATGCCACCTCGCCGCTGAAGCTTTCCGAAGCGGTAAGGCCGAAGCTTAGTGTGGTAGAGCCCTCGTCGCCGTTTTCGACCACCGGACCAGCATCTGTTATGCCAACCAGTACCTGAGGTGTGGCCTCTTCGGTCGAGGACACCTGGAGATAGTCGTAAGAAATGTCGAAAGTATCAGGCGACTGACCACCGGTGGATGTTTGTATAAAGCCTACGCTGACGCCCTGAGCTTCATCCTTAATTGCTGAAGCCAACGGATCAGTCAGCGTTATTTCTCCCGAAGCACCGTCAATTATATTGGTATTATTCAACGTCAATACAGAGCGAGTGAGTGCCGTAACTTCGCCAGATGTAGTATCTACGACTATTTCAAGCATCAGCTTCACTGAAGCTATGTCGCTGTAGACAACACCACTCGGCAAGGCAAAGGTCGCGCCTGGTACAGCAGGTGTTGCTCCCTCTACCTGTTTATTTTCATGAGCGAGCTGGAAAGCAGCGGTGCCGTTCGCACCGAAAATCCATTTCACTAGATTGTCTTCCGAAAGACTGACCGCAACACCACCAGCCTGGTAGTTAAGTGGTGCCTGCAGGCCCTCTTGCTGATCATCGAAGTCCGGCATAGTAAAACTTGTCTCAACGATAAAGCCACCAGGATTCTTAACCCCTACCGCATATGCATCCTTCTGAGAATTGTTGTTGGTATAGTGATCACCTGTATCGGCTACAATATTGAGTGTGCCATTCTCGACACTTGCTGTACCGCTCTCGACAGCTCCAGCAGAATTACTCTCATTTGCCCGGCCCATTAACCCCGTCAGGCCAGCCTCATAGGGACTCGCGGTGTCTTCTTCAAAGTCAAGCAAGAAGGTTTCGCCAGCCGCTAAAATCATGCCATTAGCAGCATCGTATGGGAAAAGGTCGTCATCATTACTAACGCCGTCCTCATCCAGGTCGTCCGGATTGGGCACAGAGCCCTCATCGTCTTCGGTCACACTGCCCGTTGCTGTGGCCGCCGATGCATCAATTTCAAACAACCCTGTGCTATTGACTGCGACCAAAGTGACTGAAATTTCGTTGGTACCATTAGCCACATCGTCATTAGGCACATCAACCGACAGGATGGCGGTGCCGTCGCTGAAGTTCAACGTATCCGTCACGGCCGCGCCATCGATGCTCAGGGTCAATTCCACCTCGCCACTAAAGCCATCTGAAGCGGTGAGGCCGAAGTTCAGTGTCGTGAAGCCATCGTCTCCATTCTCGATGATGTCAGGAGCATTGACGATAGCCAGAGTAGTGGTGGGATCCGTTGGCTCTGAAATGAGATCCGGCGAGGTCACGTTGAGATAATCCCAACTAGCCATGAACGACTCTATGGGATCGTTGTAATCAGTTGAAGTGACCCCGACTGCCGTTGTTGAGTTCGGATCAGTAAGATTACTTAGCACTGCGGGTGGCAACACCTCAGGGGACGCCGTTGCGAAACCTTCGGTTGCCTCGGCACGCAAGCCCCCCAGAACATTTTCGTTAGTATCGAAGAAAGTAACGATAGGAGTCACAGTACCGGCTGTTTTGTTGACGACTAGCGTCAGTTCTACAGAGGCAATATCATTCAGGGTTGTTGAGGCATTACTCAGCATACTCGCAAGCGGAATGACTGTATCAATGGCGCTTTTGGACCAGATTTGCACCCCGTTACCGCCATTACCACCGAACACTAGCTTGACAAGCTCATTATTGCCCTGACTGCCAAGACCGAAGACTATGCCTTGCTGGGCATAGTTCGGGACAATATCAGTTGGTAGCTCTTGGGCTGCGAGCGCGGCAGGGAAGGGATTATCAAAGCGCGAGGTAATGTTTATCGTCTCTAACGCTGGATCGCCCAGTGCCACATACTTGATAAAGTCATTCGCACTCGGGGCAGCCGCTTGTGAAATGTCGCCATTGGATGTCCAGACGACCAGTTCGCCCCCCTCCACAGTCGTGAAGACCGTATCATCTACAACGTCACCCAGCGTGCCATCAAAACCGCCTTCCTCAAGTGGCGATCCGGGATTCTCGAAATCAAGTTCGAGAATGACTCCATCGCTCGAGTAATTCACATAAACCGAACTAGCCGTTGCGCTGTTGCCATTGTTATCGCTATCGAGTACTGCATTGGCGGCGACTGAAGCGGTGATTGTCCCGGTTTGCCAGCCGCTCTCAGGGGCGTCAAAGATATAGGTGGCAATGCCACTGGCGCTATCATAAGCCACCAGCGAAGGAGTAACTAACGCACCAGCGGCAGAGGAAACAGTGACATCGGTAGCACCGATCTGTGTGCCAGAAATGTTGCCATCGTCAGTGTACTGGACAGTGACAATAACCTGTCCATCGCTCGATTCCGGCGCTTCAATCGAAAGAATGCTGGCAATCGGTATACCGCTGTCGACTGCCTGATAAATAGCTATGGCGTTGAAGCCCGGCTCGCCGTTATCCGCATTGACATCAATAACAATCTTGCCATCTGTCACTATAACGTTTTTGGTAAGAACGGTTGGCTTGTCGGCTCCTCCCGCTGCTATAAAGGCATCAAAGTTCTCAGCAAACAACTCGCCTTGTATCGTGTAGTCACCCTGGCGCTGGCCGCCCTGGGTTTGATAAAGCTCAGCAAAATGCAGCTCTACCACATATAAACCATTGGGCACTTCATAGGTTGCTGTGTATGAGCCAGCGGCAGAGTCACGATAGGTGTGGTAGGCAGAACCATCCAGATCGACCCCACCACTGTTACTACCGGTTGCTCCGGCTTTACCATCAATATTACTGCCTGTTTTTGTACTCGGCGAGTAATACGCGGGGTCATCCGCCTCAAGATCGATACCCAGAATCGGATCATTAGTGATGGCACCGCCATAAGTATTTTTATCATCACCCTCGAGACTATTATCGATAGTGTTGCTGGTTGGTCCGACGTTTATCGCTCTTTGCAACGCCCCCTTGACGAGCTGTTCAAGGTTCCGGGCAATAATGACATCCGTTTCAAAAGCGGCGATACCAAGGCCTGTCGTATCAGTAAAGCTACCTGCAGCAACGCCAACCTTGAAAGCACCATTTTCCCAAGCATTAGAACCTGTCGGCGGGGAAATGGTGTACTGGATAGTAGCGGTTTTGCCATCATTGCTGAGTGTAATAGCATCGTTATCAGCCAGGGAGACGGCACCAGGCTCATAACCGGTAAAAATCAGCTCATCACCATTGATAGAATCAACATTAATTCCAGCGTTATCGGTAACCACTACTGTGGCCAAGATGTCACTGTCGTTATCGAAAGGTTGATCGATCATTATCGACACGACTTCCGGTGGTGTTACATCTTCAGGTGGCACATAGGTGCCACCAACTTGCCAGACCACCAAACCGCTGATTTTGGCCTGATTGACCGAGGCATCGAAGCCAATGTTGAGAACCCCATCAGTGACGGTAACGGCATAGGTCTTGATCACTTCGGTTGCTGCGCTACCAACATCGCCAATAATGTCATAGTCATCTTCCACCAGCGCATCTTCAATGCTGATGTCAAAGACACGCGCTCCGGTACCACTGCTGTTTTCCACACCATGGTAAATTTCGGCGAAGTACATATCGATCAGGTATTCACCGTTCTCGACCGGAATCGAGTAGCCCCATTCGCCGGCATCTTCTGCCGAGCGCTCAGACTGATGCAGCTCATCGGGGACACTGCCGTCGATGTCGACTACGTTGACATAATCTTTGGAGGTGACACCGCTAACCCAGCCATTAACCTCAGCGTTGGTCATGTCTGAGAGGAAATCAATTGTCTGGTCACGTACGGTGACGTTGTTAATATCGGGGCCCCCCGAGCTGATCGCAGCAACCGCGGTCAACGCAGGTACAGTGGTAATGCGCGTCCCGTTGGCGGTGGACGTGAAGCTGAATACTGACTCGCCAGTACTGGGATCGAAGTCGTCAAAACCTTCACCACTAAAAGTGATTGCTGTTTCGTTATTGATAGTAATGATCGCGGATCCAGCTTGATAGGTTACGTCGCTGGCATCGAACGAAGCACCCTGAACAACGACTTCATCGTCGGGTGTGAAGTCGGTGATTTCAGTACCGTTTATAGTATCGAGCGTACCTTGGAAGCTGTCGGCTCCACCGCCCCCTGTAAACGTATTATTGCCACTCCCGGCGATCATCACGTTGTCGCCGCCATTACCAGTGGCATGAAAATCTGCCATGGTGCCGGAGCCATCGAAGTTCTCGACGCTGTCATCCAGCGGCGACAGTACGGTATCGGTTCCGGTATAGATAATAGTGTCAATACCATTAGAGCCTTCGGCCCCCACACCGCCAGCCGAATCTGCCTCAATCTCATTACCGAAGCCATTTATTTTGAGGTTTTCGAAGTTAACCGGTGCAAGAGGCGCACCTTCACTGGTTTCAGCTAGGAAGCCAAAAGCAGCTCCAGAGGAGGCCTGGGAATCACCATCGCTGATGGTATGATTACCTGTCAGGACGTCACGTAAAACACCCTCAGGCAGCGTAAAACCATTCAGAGGCAGTTCGGTAAAGGCATCCTCGCTATTGAGACGGTAGCTCGCATAGAGGGCAAAGCCGTCAGCCATATCGATCTCGAGGTATAATTCAACCTGCGTAACAGCAGTATCTGTCAGTCCTGGCACCGCCACTTGAGCCAACGCCAGATAATTGTTGTCGTTGATTTCATAACCAACTTCAAAGCCAGCTTCTCCGTTTACCTCTCCAAACACAAGGCGTACGAAGTTGGCCTGAGTACCATCGCCAAACATGAGTCCAGTCAGTTGGCCATCTTCAACACTGCCATTATCGGCAATCCAGTTGAGCACCTGTGTTGTGGCCACCAGACGCTGAACATCACTGCTGGGATTAACACCCACATGCATAGCATCACGAACGCTATTTACAGGGCCGACCACAGTGCCCGGCACAACCTCCTTGATTTGGAACAGCGCGGCATTGGCACCGGGAATGATATTACCGCCGATATCATAAAGGCCGGGAAGCCCCTGATCCGGGTTGGCATCCTGGTTCGGTGTCGTACCATCAAGTGCTGCGCCCATCAAACCAGTATCACCGATGGTGCCGGGATAGGGAGCCTCGGTAGGCTGAAAATTCATGACGATGGCTTCGCCTGGCGTCAGCGCGAGACCATTTGCAGCGCTGTACTCAAATGGATCATGAATATGGTTAATGCCGTCAAGATCATGATCAGTCGGATCAGCGGCTTCACTGCCGGCGAGAGGAACAGCGCCATTATTGGGCTGGAGGATTTCGATTTTGGTACCACTTCCGCTGTAAACAGTTGCCCAAACAGAACCACGAAACGCTGCCTGGTTATCCCATGCAGATAGGTCATCGCCAATAGAAGCCAGCCCAAGAGGACTGCCTGACAACGTCAATGTGATCCTCTCAGCAGCTTTTACCCCACCGCTACCGCTAGCGGTTTGCATGACGCCATTCTCATCCCGCCCCATCACGATGAGGTTGCCACCGCCCAACTGTACTGCCATAAGAGCGCCGGACATCTTCGTCTCACCATCATCAAAAACGGTCGACGTATATTCGGTCAAGCCATTGATCGACCCTGTACCTGAGTCAATTGCGCCATCGTTATATCCTCCTTCGAGATAGTTGCCTTCGATAGCGTTAAGTGTGGCCACCACGTCATCAATATCTGCTGGCACCCCAGCGGTTCCGAGTACATCGGATCCCCCGATACTCGACGGCGTCTGGGTATAGTCACTAGTCAGGTACGCTTCACCATTTTCGGTAATGTAATACAGCTCTCCAGGAGCTAAGCTAATAACGCGGCTTGTAAGATCCCCAGAAGACACGCCGTTAGACTCACCCTCCACAGTTACCAGCCAGTCGATAACACTGTCATAGTGCTCTTCAGATACCAGCAGAAAAGCGTCCTCAACCCCATTTTTGGGCGTAAAGAGGAGCCCAGCTTCACCGCCACTGGCACGTGTCGGGTTCGGGTGGCCGCCGTAAACCAGGGTTAAAGGATCGTCAAAATCAGGATGCGCCATTACGTAGGTGGCGGCGCCCGCCTGACCAGCGGAAAGAACCCGGCCAGCGAGATCGTCTGATCGAGTGATTTCGTGAAACTGATCGAGGTTTTTAGGATTCCAAGCTTCAGTATTGATGCTGTCACTACCACTACCATCACCGTTATTAAGATTGGTAGCTATATAGTTTTCATCTTGTTCAGCATCGATATTGCCACCATTATCCCCCGCCTCGCCAACAGGGCGACCGCCCCAGCTATTATTAGCGCCGTTATCATAAGTCCAAACGCGTCCATCTTCGGTAACTTCTACATCATAGGCATTACGATACCCCGCAGAATAAATCTGCACTGGACCGTTAGGGTCTATTTTTCCACCGTTGAAGCCATCATTACCACCAAAGGGGTCAGTGAGCGCTTCTTCGCTCGGAGAGCGTGAGGGGGCGTTTAAGGTAGGAATGTCATAGACGTAATTGCGGCCATCATCGTTTTTGATCTCCATGGATTTAAGTTGATCAAGATCGACCTCTAGAATCGCCGCACTATAGGCCGTTTCCTGCTGTCCAGAAAAATTATTCGAAGGTGCACCAGCATTGGCATTACCCCCGTTAGCAACGATGAGCCTCTCACTTAGTAAACGACCGTTATCGTCAAACTCTTGTATGACTTCCAAACCATTAAGAGAGTGATTCTCTTCGGAACGAGCAAGTCCCCGGACAAGATCTAGTGCTTCCCATCCATCTACTGTCTGCGTTAGGCGCGTAATGATGCCAGAGTTTGTATCGAGACCTGTGTCAGAGCCACTACTCCCAGCACCAATGCGATTATCACTAGATGTCACATAGATATTGACTGCCGGCTTTCCATTAATTATGACCGGGTCACCGTTTTCATCATATTGCGGGGTTACATCAATACCCGTAACTTGACGATTGTTAGATCCCCCCTCGGTACCATCATCGTTATGGTTAGGTAATTCCTTTACTAAAAAAACAGTTTCAGCTTCAACAACATAGAAACTTGCCGTACTGTCACTATCTGCTGTATTAGGATCTCCAAATGCTACGGTTAAAACCTTGACATCACCACTCTGTTCAGTGATATAGAGGCGACCATCTGCCCCCCACACCAGTGCGGTAGGTTGGGACAAGGTAATTTTTCCGTTGAGATCTAAACTGCTTTGAGAAAAATTATTCGTAACCATGATGGGAGGATCCTTTTAACTGATTATTTTAAAACAGCTTTCGGGCAACAAATTAACTAAAAATTACTAAAACAGAACGCAAGCCCTACTTCGCATCATGAACTTTAATCTGCAAGCAATTTTCAGCTTCATTAGTTTTATCAACAATGCTAAAGCTACGCGGCAACAAACGCTGCTGCATAGCTTCCTCGCAAAGCCACGCACTGGTTAAAAAATAGTTCGGATAAAAAAAACATCAACAGACTTATTATAAAAATCAGGCCAACTAACCAAGAAAACAAAGTTTAGGTTTTATTTTTTACTGTTACCAAGCAAAAAAAACATTAAAAATAATACATTTTCCGTTTAAAAAATGACGCCAACTAATGCTTTTTTACAGTAGAAACCTAGCTATCAAGGACTAAAAACATACCATTCCAGGCCACACCCAGAAGCTAATGCACTGATTTCTTATTAACAACATCAATCAAGACAGCTTCCCTTACTTTATTTTAAACAACTAAATAACCGAGGAAATACATTTGACTACCTCGTTTGAACAAAGCATTGTTTAAGCGAGCGTATGTATTAGCCCTTTTAAATGATTGGGAACTTATTCGTGCAAGAAAAAATCAAGTGGTGGAAATTGTCTTTAATAAAATCGTAAGTTGGTAGCCATAGTTTTCGTGACGTACAAATGTCCAGCCGTGCCACTCAGCAGCAAAGACGACCAAATAAACGATAAGCACTTAAAGGCAGTCACTGTATTTCATCCGCTGGTATAGAAGGCAGTCTCAATAACCAAGCGCGCACGACGTGACTTCCACTCCAGTTCGATCTACATCGTCCAGGCGTGATGGATGTCAATGGCATCTAATTAGCAGATAGAGTTTGGCGTCCCTGGCGGGAGTCAAATCAACCGCCCGCCCTGCCTAACACGCCAACGCCCCGCACAAAGGCGGGGCGTTGGTCATACGCTGGCGTATGATTAGGTAATGCTTAAGCGTCGCAAAATTGTATTGCGGTTCGATCCAGTGAGTGGAATTAAAGCACCATGGCAGCGACCCAGCCGAACACAATCAGCGGAATGTTGTAGTGCAGGAAGGTAGGCACCACGCTATCCCATATATGGTCATGCTGCCCATCGGCATTGAGGCCTGCGGTGGGGCCTAGGGTGGAGTCTGAAGCGGGTGAGCCTGCGTCGCCCAGGGCAGCGGCCGTGCCTACCAATGCCACTGTCGCCATGGGTGAAAATCCAAAGCTCAGTGCCAGAGGCACATAGAGCGAAGCAATAATGGGAATGGTCGAAAACGAAGAGCCAATGCCCATGGTGATAAAGAGACCGACCAGCAGCATAATCAATGCGGCCAGCCCTTTATTATCACCGATAAGCTCGGCAGAACTCGCCACTAGCCCTTCCACCTCGCCACTGGCTTGCATCACACTGGCAAAACCAGCCGCTGAAATCATGATAAAGCCGACCAGGGCCATCATGCGCATCCCCTCGGTAAAGATACCGTCCTGCTCATGCCAGCGGAAAACGCCACTCATGGAGAGCAAGGCAAACCCAAAGATGCCGCCAAGTACCATCGAGCCCGTCATCAGTTGCACGGTGACCGTACCTACCAGGGAAATAACCAACATGGTCTTTTGCCAACCGGCTAGAGAAAGCGCGGCCTCTTGGGGCGATTTGTCACCATGGGCCAGCTCACGGTCTTCGTAGTCACGCCCCTTGCGATAACTCCAAAACACCGCCACCGCCAACCCTAATGCCATTCCACCGATGGGAATCGCCATCGCCAGTGGCACCATTTGACGGGTCACTTCCAACCCCAGCGCCGCGCCGCTTTCGTTGAGGTTCGCGAGCAGTATGTCATTCAGAAATATCGCCCCAAACCCCACGGGCAATAACATATACGGCGCCGTGATACCGAAGGTAATCACGCAAGCCACCAGTCGCCGGTCAAGCTTCAGATGGTTCATCAGCTTTAGCAGCGGCGGCACCAGCACTGGAATAAAAGCGATATGGACAGGAATCAAGTTCTGCGAGCTGACTGCCGCGGCTAATAGCGCCGCCAGCAGCGTATAGGTAACCGTGCGGCGGCTACCCCCGGACTCGTCTAACTGGAAACGCCTAATGGCTCGGCTGGCCAGCAGCTCGGTGATACCAGAACGGGATAAAGCAACGGCAAACGCCCCTAACACAGCATAAGAGAGCGCGATGGTGGCGCCATTACCCAGCCCCTCATTAAAGGCGTCAAGGATCTCTCCAATAGGCATACCCGCATATAACCCGCCTACCAGCGTGGCGACGATAAGGGCAAACACAACTGAAACGCGAGCAAGACTCAAGCCGACCATCACTAGGATAGCCAGAACGATAGCATTCATGAAAAACCTACTTTGTTGTTAGATGGTAATAATGCGTTCCCTATGGCCTAGCGCCACAGGGTACGCATGAAACGCCTTAAAACTGGCTTGGCAACGTATGCGGATGCGCCAGCGGGCTTAACGTGCGCTCACGTATTAGTTCGCTAGCGGCTTCGATATCGGGCGCGAAGAAGCGATCCTGCTTGTAGTGGCTGACCCGCGCACGTAGCAGTTGCCTGGCTTGCTCTAGCGGCTGGGTAGTGGTCAAGCCCTGGCGCATGTCCAACCCCTGGCACGCCCCCAGCCATTCGATGGCTAAAATGCCGCACACATTCTCCGCCATTTCCCACAACCGCTTACCGGCGGCAGGCGCCATTGAGACATGGTCTTCCTGGTTAGCCGAGGTAGGCAGGCTGTCGACACTATGGGGGTGCGCCAAGGCTTTATTTTCACTCGCCAGCGCCGCGGCGGTGACCTGGGCAATCATAAACCCGGAATTGACCCCGCCGTTCTCGACCAGAAATGGCGGAAGCTGCGACATGTGTTTGTCCATCATCAAAGAGACACGCCGCTCGGCAAGAGAACCGATCTCGGCGATGGCTAACGCCAGGTTGTCAGCGGCCATGGCCACCGGTTCAGCATGAAAATTACCGCCGGAGATAATGTCATCCTGCTCGGCAAATACCAGCGGGTTATCAGAGACCGCGTTGATTTCCGCCGCGAGCACCTCGGCTGTCTGACGAATCTGGGTTAATACCGCACCCATCACCTGTGGCTGGCAGCGCAACGAGTAGGGATCCTGAACTTTATCGCAGTTGGCATGGGAGTCGCCGACGGCACTCTTTTCACCGAGTAGATGGCGATAAGCGGCGGCCGCGTCAATTTGGCCGCGCTGGCCACGCACCTCATGAATCCGGGCATCAAAGGGCGAGCGTGACCCCAAGGTGGCTTCTACGGTTAACGAACCGCACACCGTCGCTGCCGCAAACAGGTCTTCGGCGTCGAATAGCCCCCGCAGGGCATAAGCGGTCGAGACCTGCGTGCCATTCAGCAGCGCCAGGCCCTCTTTGGGTGCCAGCGTGATTGGCGCCAGGCCAGCGATCTCCAATGCTTTTTCGGCGGTAACCCACTCCCCTTTGTAGCGGGCTTTGCCCTCGCCCAGCAGCACGACACTCATATGCGCCAGGGGCGCCAAATCACCGGATGCCCCCACCGATCCTTTAAGTGGAATATGCGGGTAAACCTCGGCATTGATCAGTGCCACCAGGGCATCCAATACCTCACTGCGGATGCCGGAGAAGCCCCTCGCCAAACTGTTGACTTTGAGCACCATAATCAAACGCACCAGGGCGTCGTCTATCGCCCTTCCCACGCCAGTGGCATGAGAGAGCACCAGAGAACTCTGTAACGATTCAAGATCTTCGTTGGCAATGCGGGTCTGGGCCAATAAGCCAAACCCCGTATTAATGCCATAGACCGTGCGATTCTCACTGACGACCCGGTTAACGCAATCGACGCTTCGCTGGATATCCGCATTGGCGCTTTCCGGTAACGTGACAGGCACATGCGCTTCGTGGATCTGGCGGGCTTGGGCAAGGGTCATTTTGCCGGGCTGGATTTCGAGATGTTTCATTTGATCGCCTTTAGAGACAGGAAGGTGGTCATCCCACCATCTCAACTGTTGTATTTGTGCGGGCTTTACTGATTAAGCATCGGCAAATCAAGACCATTTTCCTGGGCGCACTGTTTAGCAATGTCATAACCAGCATCGGCATGGCGCATCACGCCGGTACCCGGGTCGTTGCGCAGCACACGGCCTAAGCGAGCGTGGGCATCATCGCTGCCGTCACACACGATCACCACGCCAGAGTGCTGGGAATAACCCATACCTACCCCACCGCCATGATGTAACGACACCCATGTGGCACCGCCTGCGGTGTTTAGCAGCGCGTTGAGCAGTGGCCAGTCGGAAACGGCGTCAGAACCATCCATCATCGCCTCGGTTTCACGGTTGGGGCTGGCAACGGAGCCTGAGTCGAGATGGTCGCGACCAATAACGATCGGTGCTTTTAGCTCGCCGTTCTTAACCATTTCGTTGAAGGCCTGCCCCAGGCGGGCACGGTCTTTAAGCCCCACCCAGCAAATGCGTGCTGGCAGCCCCTGGAAGCTAATACGCTCGCGCGCCATGTCGAGCCAGTTATGCAGGTGCGGGTCGTCGGGAATGAGCTCTTTGACCTTCTGGTCGGTCTTATAAATGTCCTCAGGATCCCCGGAGAGCGCCACCCAGCGGAAGGGGCCGATACCCTGGCAAAAGAGAGGACGAATATAGGCAGGCACAAAACCCGGAAAATCAAAGGCGTTAGCAACCCCCTCCTCCATTGCCATCTGCCGAATGTTATTGCCGTAATCAAACGTGGGCACGCCCATTTTCTGGAAGTCGAGCATCGCTTGCACATGCACCGCCATCGATTGCTTGGCCGCCTTCACGGTGGCTTCAGGCTCAGACTTGCCCCGCGCCACGTACTCTTCCCATGTCCAGCCGGAAGGCAGGTAGCCATGCAATGGGTCGTGGGCACTAGTCTGATCCGTGACCATATCTGGTTTGATGCCGCGTTTAATCAGTTCCGGCAGCACATCGGCGGCGTTACCACACAGGCCGATAGAAATAGCTTTGCCTTCGGCGGTATAGCGCTCAATACGCGCCAGGGCGTCATCAAGGTTGTCAGCCTGCTCATCCAGATAGCGGGTACGCAAGCGGAAGTCGAGGCTCGCCTGCCGACACTCAATATTCAGCGAACAGGCACCGGCCAACGTAGCCGCCAGCGGCTGAGCACCGCCCATACCACCCAGCCCTGCGGTCAGAATCCAACGCCCCTTAAGCTCACCGTCGTAGTGCTGGCGACCCGCCTCAACAAAGGTTTCATAGGTGCCTTGCACAATTCCCTGGGAGCCAATATAGATCCAAGAACCCGCCGTCATCTGGCCGTACATCATCAAGCCTTTGCGATCCAGTTCGTTGAAGTGCTCCCAGTTAGCCCAGGCGGGTACCAAGTTGGAGTTGGCGATCAATACCCGGGGCGCATCCTTATGGGTTTCAAAAACGCCGACGGGTTTACCAGACTGCACTAGCAGGGTCTGGGTATCTTCCAGGCGCTGTAACGTTTCGACGATTTTGTCGTAGCACGCCCAGTCACGGGCAGCGCGGCCGATGCCGCCGTACACCACTAAATCCTCGGGGCTTTCGGCCACATCCGGATGAAGATTGTTCATCAGCATACGAAGTGGCGCTTCGGTCAGCCAGCTTTTACAGCTGAGCTCAGTACCGGTCGGCGCAATGATCTTACGTGAAGCATCGTGACGTTTATCGTTGGTTGGCATGGCGTCATTCCTTGTGTTTCTGTTCGTTATTCGTTGGTCTAGAACGGTGCCCTGGTCAGTCATTCAGGGTTAGCTTTCTAAATTCAGTTATCTAAGGTCAGCAAATGCACAAGCCGAGCCGCCGCTCTGGCGGTGCGGCTGTCGATATCCAGGCTGGGGTTGAGCTCTGCCAAGTCCGCCAGACGAAGCTTGCCGCTGTCACGCACTGCTTCAATCAGCGGCTCGATCAAGGCAAGCGAAACACCGCGTGCGGCAGGCGCACTGACGCCGGGGGCTTCGGCAGCAGGGAGCACATCCAGGTCAATGGTTAGGTAAAGGTGGTCGCATTTGGCGATGAAGCGCTGCATGTCTCTAACGATAGAATCAAGGCGTAGCGCATCGATCTCGCGATCTTCCCGAACCAATGTTCCGAGCGCGGCGGCGCGGGTAAATAAGGCGCGCGTATTAGCAGCGCGGCTTACCCCCAGGCAGGCGTAACGAAACGACCAATCCCACTCTTGGCACTTATCGGCAATCTGGGCGAAGGGTGTGCCTGAGGAGCGAATATGCGCTGGATCGCGCAAATCAAAGTGCGCGTCCAGGTTTATGATGCCAATCCGCGGTGGCGCCGTTTTTGGCATAAAAGACTGCGCCAGACCCAGCCAACTGGCATAGGCCACTTCATGCCCGCCACCCAGCACAATGGGCAGATGGCCAGCGGTTAATAATGATGTCAGCCGATCAGCCAGCGCCTGTTGCGCTGCCTCTAACCCATCATCAACACAGCGCACATTGCCGGCATCGTAAGCAGGTGCGGTGCGATGCCAGGCCAACGGCGCCAGTGCACGGCGTAACGCATTAGGCCCTTCAGCCGCGCCGGGGCGGCCCTGGTTACGCGCAACGCCGGCATCGCTTTCGAAGCCCAGCAGTGCACACCCCGGCACGGCGTTGTTGGTTAACGGCTCAATACGCTGGTGCCAACGGTCACTATCGGGTTCAGGATCCGTGCGCCCCTGCCAGAGCGACATATCAATAAGCGTATCAGCGGCCATGGGTTAACTCCCCCTGATAGACGCGCTGCCGGAGGCGGCCTGGCTGTACCGCGTATGCCAGTTCAGCGGGGGTCTCAATATCCCAGACACACAGATCAGCCACCGCGCCTTCGTGAAGCTGCCCCTGCCCTTTCAACCCTAGCGCGGCAGCTCCATTGGCGGTCATCCCCGCCAACGCTTCCTGGGGCGTCATGCGGAACAGCGTACAAGCCAGGTTGAGCATTAACGTGGGCATAAATATCGGCGAGCTGCCTGGGTTGGCGTCGGTAGCAACAGCCATCGGCACCCCCGCTTCGCGCAGCCCCGCAATGGGCGGCTGCTGCGTTTCACGCAAGGTGTGGAAAGCACCGGGAAGAATGACAGCCACGCTGCCTGCCTCGCGCATGGCTGCAATGCCGGCGTCGTCAAGATACTCAATGTGGTCAGCTGACAATGCGCAGTGGCGGGCTGCCATCGCAGCGCCCCCCAAATTTGAGAGTTGCTCGGCATGTGCTTTGATGGGTAAACCATGAGCTTGGGCGGCTTTGAAAACCCGCTCACACTGCGCTACTGAAAAGGCGATTTTTTCACAAAAGACATCGACGGCATCGGCCAGCCCCTCGGCCGCTGCGGCAGGAATCATTTCATTGCAGACCAGATCGATATAGCCGTCGCTATCGTTCTCATACTCCGGCGGCAAAGCATGGGCACCTAACAGTGTCGTAAACACCCGTACTGGCAACTCTTCACCTAGACGCCGGGCCACCCGCAGCATCTTCAGCTCATTAGCCACGTCCAACCCATAGCCCGACTTGATCTCGACCGTAGTGACGCCTTCCTCAACCAGCGCTTTAAGACGTGGCAAGGCGGCATTGAAGAGCGTTTGCTCACTCGCTTCCCGCGTCGCCAGAACGGTACTTAGAATGCCCCCGCCACGGCGGGCAATGTCTTCATAACTGGCGCCTTCCAAACGCGCCTCGAACTCGTCGGCGCGCGCGCCGCCAAACACCAAATGCGTATGGCAATCCACCAGGCCGGGCGTCATGACGCCGCCCCGCCCCATATCATGGCAACCATCCGCCTGTGACTCATCGAAGCCATCCATGGGCGTCATGGTGACGACACGCCCATCTTGAGTAATGACGGCCATAGGCTCCGGCAACGTTTTCTGACCATCGAAGACACTGATATCGCGCCAAATGTAGCGACGTTTGTTATTAGCCATGGAGGTCTCCTTGGAGCAAACATAATGTATATACAATTAAGCCCACCCTCTAACCCTTCGTCAAGCAGTGAAACAACAAAACAAGCGCCCAAAAAAATCTAACAAAAACTCAAAAAATAAAATAAAACATTTACTTAACAATTGGTTAATTAAATAAAAAGAAGCGGATCAGAAATACATGGCGACTACCAAATTAGACTAATGTCTATTTTTAAAGCGCTATACGTAAATGCCACATAGGGGTAGCTTATTGTATATACATGACAAGAAACCAAGGTCATAGCGATGACAACCAAACAACGAGAGGCGCCCCCATGCACCCCGTAGACCCGCCCACTAAGCAGCGAACCAACGCTGCCACCATCTTTAAACTGTTTGTGCCTAGCGCTCTGGGCATCCTGATCTTTTTTGTTCCCATCGAGATAGCGGGGCAGCGTACTATCCTGCTCGATCATATGGTCACAGGACTGCGTTCGTTGATGGGTGAATACAGCGGCATCTATGCTTTAGCCATGATCGTGGCGGGTGCCGCCTACCCACTGTTCAAAGGCTATTGGCGGCGAACACTGACCGAAAGCATTTTCACAGTGCTGAAAATCATTGGCATCGTTGTTGCTGTAATGGCGTTAACGGGTTGGGGACCTGCGTTTCTGCACGAACCGGATATGCTGCCCTTCCTGTTCGAGAAACTGGTGATTCCGGTAGGTTTGATCGTGCCAATCGGCGCTATTTTCCTGGCGCTGTTGATCAGCTACGGGTTGCTGGAATTGATTGGCGTACTGGTTCAGCCGGTCATGCGGCCCATTTGGCGAACCCCTGGGCGCTCGGCAATCGATGCCGTTGCTTCTTTTGTAGGTAGTTACTCGATCGGGCTATTGATTACCAATCGGGTTTATCAAGCGGGACAGTATTCAGCCCGGGAAGCCGCCATCATTGCCACTGGTTTTTCCACGGTGTCGGCAACGTTCATGATCATCGTGGCCCGTACGCTAGATCTGATGAGCATTTGGAATTTGTACTTTTGGCTCACCCTGTTGATTACGTTCATCGTCACGGCTATCACGGTGCGGCTGCCGCCTCTGGCAAACATGGATGACCACAAGAGTGACGGAGAACCGGAGCCAATACCGGGGAAACGCTTGAGCACGGCCTGGCAAGCGGGTACGGAGATTGCTGCCAAAGCGCCCAGTCTTCACCGCAGCGTAGCACTCAACTTTAAAGAAGGGTTGATAATGGCCATCAGCATCCTACCGTCGATCATGTCGGTAGGCCTGCTCGGGCTTCTCATCGCCAAATACACGCCTTTATTTGACTGGTTGGGATGGCTGTTTTACCCCTTTGTCGCCATTTGGGGGCTAGACGACGCTGCAGCGCTAGCGCAGGCATCTGCTTCTGGGCTGGCGGAAATGTTCTTACCGGCCCTACTGATGGCCGAGGCCGAATTCGTCGCCCGCTTTACGGCTGGCGTGGTGTCAGTCTCCGCCGTGCTGTTCTTTTCTGCTTCCATCCCCTGCATTCTTTCTACCAGCATTCCGCTTTCAGTAGGCCGCATGTTGATCGTGTGGTTCATTCGCGTGGCCTTGAGCTTGCTACTCGCGATACCCGCGGGCTACTTGGTGCAGTCACTGACCAGTTGAATCCCAGTATTAACGAGATGCCACGAGGTCGAACAAACAGGCCTCGCTGGGCTCTTGCTTTGCTTCAATTTAGGCGCTTTTTCTTTGCAGGGAGGAGCGTAATTTATAGCGGTCTCCAGGGTGGATCAGGCGCGCATAGCTAATCAAGTGCTCTTCAGACCATGTACGCCGCACCATGCTCAAGCAAGGCGTCTGGGTATCGATACTTAGCCATTTTGCAGTCTGCTCATCCACCAGCACCGCCTCAACGATGTGTTCCATATCCGTTATGGGACAGGCGGCGACCAGCACCTCGTTAGGCGTATGGCGTGAAAAATCGGTGTCAAGATAATCAGGCACCCAGCGTGGGTTGACGTAGCGGTTTTCAAGCTGAATCGGGATATCATTCTCATGGTGTACCACTAGCGTATGAAAAACCCGACTCCCAAGCCTCATGCCTAACCGCAGCGCAACTTCATCATCTGCTTCAATCGCCTCTTGGGTGATTACTTTATTGCTGTATCGATGCCCACGCGAAAGCACTTCTTCGGCAATGTTGTATACCTCCACCAAAGAGGACTCAACCTTACGGTCGGTAACGAAGGTGCCGACACCGGGTTGACGCACGAGGTATCCCTGCTGCACTAAATCTCTAATGGCTTTATTGGCCGTCATCCGGCTCACGCCAAAGTCTTTCGCCAGCCGCTCTTCCGTAGGTATCTGATGATTCAGTTGCCAATCTCCGCACTGAATCTTATCCAACAGATGTTGACGGATCTGCTGGTAGAGAGGAGGACGCGTCATGAAGCTCCTTTTCGATTAAGACCGTTTGTCTATACAGCTATCTTACTAGCCTTGGTTAACAAAGCACACTGCTGCCAGGTCAACGCCATTGACCAATCATGCGTGTAGCGCAAACGCCACCCACGGCTGCTTGTGCTGCATGACAATGAAGCTGGTTCATTCGCTAGCCTGTATGTGTTCTCGCGGTCTGGAGGAAATCGTTGATAGCTTCGAGTCATTCATTTATTTTGAATGGGGAAAAAGCACATTATCTAGCGCGTCTGAACCTTTTCAGCTTTTACGCCAAATAATAAAAAGCGACCTGAACAAAGCTCAGATCGCTATCTCCATCATTTAGCATGAATAACCAAAACCTTTGGACATGTGGAGCTTGTACCAACCTCACTCACCTTTTTGCTGGCTTGCCTCCAGGTGGCGCAACTCCCGATCAAGCTGACTCATTGCAGCCTCTAGCTGACGCTTCACCTCGCTGAGGTTTCTATAATCGCTGTTCGGCATGGTTTCCTTCTCCTCATACCCCACCCTTTCGAGTGCTTTTTCTCGACCATCTAGCTCAACTGTGCGGAGCAGTCTGGCGACTATCTCAGCATTCATGGATCGATGGTTAGTGTCGGCAGCCTCTTTCAACCAGTCCCGTAACTCGGGCGGCATACGGAGTTTGTACTGTGTGTGGGTATCGTGAGTTGTCATTTCTTAATGATGAACCAGACCGGTTCTTTACAGCAATGGCACCCATCGGGTACCATATGGAACCCATTGGGTTCCTTTGGCAAATCCAGTAGGTTACACAATTCAAAAGACAGCTTGAGACAGAGCTAAAACCATGGTTTTAGAGCAAAGCTCAGAACATGTGCTTCGCCTGAAATGGCTAGTGAGTCAGGTGGAACGAGAAATGAAGCAGCTTAAGGAAAAAAGCTATGCATAATGCCAGCTATATTCATGACCTAGAGAATATGTGTGAGTTAATTCAAAACGGAATGTCTACCGATGAAGAGGCGGTATACCTAACTTTATCCATTTCACATATAGCCATTAGCTTTGCCCCAATGGATAACAAATCCACATCAGAAAAAGAAGTAGAAGTAAAAATCAAAAATATTGATAAAGCAATGGCATTAATTGCCAAAGCTTACAACGTGCTTGGTAATTATCCAGAATTACAGTTGCAACTAGGAAAGCTACACAGCCTTTTCAAGGTATTACTAATACAACAGCTAAGTTGTGGCATAAAACTTAACGACATAACGCGCAAGGCTAAGCACAGCAGACATACTACTAACCTACCACTCGGAGGTCACATACAAGACAACACCGTAAAACTGGAAAATACCAAGGAATCGATTTGCCACATCACTGGCGACTTGAAACCTAAGGAATAATTTTCCGTACTACCTCCCTGGATCATATGGGGTTGTCGTTGCTATTGGCCGAAGGAGGTCGGTGAAAAAAGGTAGGCTCCAGCCCCTCTTTCAAGCTCAAGCTCTGGCATGCAGCTAGCCGCAACTCCACAGGCCAACATCCATCCAAGCAATAGGGCACGTAGTGGTGCAGGTATTTCCTGTTATATGCCTTCAGCACAGTTATCCCCTGCCCTGATTCAATGAACCGGTCAACATCACACCTAAAGCTGGTAAACCCCCGCCGACCGAGAACTACCGTATCAAATGCATCGGCAAAGGCTTGCCTGATCTTGGTACTGGGAGCATGAATCCTCATCGCTTTCAGCTTGCGAAAGCAACTCAAGAATATAAGCGAAGCAAGTTATTACCTGAAAGCACACACTTACCCATACCACAAAATCATTGATTAGTGTGGTGTCGTCACAGGCCAGCTATCAGGGATAAATCCGCATAGTTATCGGGTCTCCGGTGTAACCCGGGGAGACTAGAGAGAGTGATATGGCGTCTTGGAAGGATCAAGACCTAACCATCAAGCCATTGATTAATATAGCTTCAATAAAGTATAAAAAATCTTCGCATACCTTATCGCATACCATTTATCAGTTGGCTGGATGTATTTTTCTCGATTTCCCACGATGGTGACTAGGTTTAAGGGGGCCTCAATCGAGGGGTGCTCTGACCTCCGGTTCATCCTTTTCTGAATAGCCTTTTGAACCTGAGCATTTCTGAGCAAGCGAATGGCGTTAATTTCTGCGGCATTACCACGAGCAGAGTAAGCAGCTCTCTAGTATGCCTTGGTGGCATTCAGGTCAATCAAATGCTCATCAACGAATCGAGACTGCCAAAGGGGCTGTCGAGTTGACGCCTCGGTAGTCTTCATATCAGCTCTTTGCTGAGAACACATTGAAAGAATGAGACGGTCTTAAATTTTAAGAGGGCATCTGAATGGGCGGCAGCATCATCGAAAGTTTAATAATGGCAGTACCTATACTAGGTGTAGCTGTGGCGTTTATCTCGCATTGGCGCGGACATAAGCTGAGTCGAAGCGCGATCAAGATGAATGTAATGGTGAGGATCGTAGACTTCGGAGCTGACTATCGCTCTCAGGCTGCGCTTGAGGAAGGGCTTCAAAGGACGCTGAAGCGGCTTTTCCACCTCTATTCTGGACAAAGCGTCAATGGCGCTCTGGTATGGGCGGTACTAAGTCATCACCCAAGAGCTGATGCCCTTGACTTGTTGGCGCTAGCGCATGATGAAGTCGGGATAGATAAGACGTCAGGCAAGATCCGGCACAAGCGACCAAGATGGAAGCTCGACAGCACCGAGGCGGTGCTTTTCATTATCTATATAGCTTTGTCCTTAGGCTGGTATCTGATGATAGGGCCGGGCCTACGCTGGCTATATGGAAGCCCTGACAGCATGGCCACTTCCGACAAAATTTGGGCGACTATTGCCGTGGTCTTATCAAGCTGCTTTGTCATCCTCTATGCTAGGTACTGCTTTAGGTATGTTGCGAAAGTGCGAGCGGTGAGGGAGCTTACACAAACTAAGCGAATGAAGGCCTCAAGGTCTATCTGGATGAGGTGCCTTGACGTGCAGCGCAAGGTGAAAGCGCTGCTGGCCCAGATGAGGAAGCTGCTTCCTAGCTAAGGCCACCATTAGACCATGCTGTCAACGCCAATGAAGGTTGTCCGCACCTCCTTTACGGACTTATAGCACCGGCGTCGACAAGCTATAGAGGACTTTAATAAGTCCAGATGATGCAACGAAAATTGCATCGTCAATTTGCTGGCGCTTCCCTCACCCATCGCAGGCACACCCTCTTGGCTGACGACAAGTATAGTTGCGGTTAATGCAAGAGTTACCGCAAGCTTTACCCTTTCGACAAACACGACAACAGCCGCCTTGGACTATAGTCAGCTCATCAGGGATCGCGTCAAACGATAAGGTGCACTCTGCTTCCTCATTGCCAACTTGAAGGTCTGCTTGTCCAATCCAGCCGCCATAGCTATCTAGTGGCTGTTCAGCACTCAAGGCTCCAGAGAAGCATAGCGCCAGCACTAATATGATTACTCGCACGGTCATGACTATTCCCTTTAGTTATTATGTGCCAGCGCAGTATAGACGGGAATGCTCGCAGCACGTCTCTAGATTGTTAGCAGCCAGGTCTCATAACCATGCAACAATAATGGCATCAGCAACGGGCGCAAAATTGCTCAGATGGTAAAAATCATCATGCGAGAGCAAGCTTTTACTCGCGACTGTCTATTTTGACCGAGAATAATGGGAACGGCGGGAATAGGCTGGATATTCAAGCAAATAGCGCTGGCGCTAGCTCAAAGCAGAGATTCCGGCTTTACGTGCCAGCGCCATACTAATTTTGAAGCAGATTTTCCTTGCAGCCTTAAGATTAAGGTGAAAGTAAAGGTCGTTACTACTCAACACTTGATTCCTGAATTCATAGAATAACTGCAGCACTTTGGATCATACGGTAGAGGCAGGAGGGCCAGCAGCGGTACCCTCTCCGCCTTACCGACCAAAGTGAAGCAGAGTATGGGATACCGACAACTGACCCAGGCACAACGATATCAAATTTTTGCCCATAGGGATGTAGGATTGAGCCAACGTCAGATTGCTCAACAGCTTGGCATTCACAGCAGTACCGTGAGCCGTGAGCTGAGACGTAATTCGGGTGCCAAGGGATATGAACCCGCACAAGCGCAGCGTTACAGCGATCAGAGACGCCGCTCCGCCTGGAAGTGGACAAAGCAACTCCCTAGCCTGATCAATGCCGTAGCTGACAGGCTTAGAGAAGAGTGGAGTCCAGAGCAGATTAGCGGTTTTATGGCGCCGTTGACGGGGATAGGAGTTAGTCATCAATGGGTCTATTCGCTGATCTGGGACGATAAGGCCAAGGGTGGCGATTTGTGGCGACACCTCCGCCAGCCCAAGCGTCGCAGTAAACATCGTGCCCATGCCAAAAGTGCAGGACTAGGCAAGATTCCTAAGCGTGTGGGGATAGAGCATCGGCCACCTGCTATCGAAAAACGCCTCACCATCGGTCACTGGGAAGGCGACACGGTGCTTTATGGGCACAAGCAAGCGGGGATAGTGACGTTGGTAGAGCGACGAAGTGGCTACTTGTTGGCGGCACGTCTGCCAAAGGTAACGGCAGAACTAACGCAGAGAGCCATGGTCCGTTTACTTAAGCCTCGTCGGGGCGCGGTGAAGACGATCACGCTCGACAATGGCTCGGAGTTTGCAGACCACGAGACGGTCGCAAAAGCGGTTAGCGCCTCCGTGTATTTCTGTGATCCTTACTGTTCAGGCCAGCGTGGGACAAACGAGAACACCAACGGCCTGATCAGGCAGTATTTTCCGAAAGGTACAGACTTCCGGAAGGTGACTAATGCAGAGCTGCGACGCGTTGTTCACAAGCTGAACGATAGACCCAGAAAGCGGCTGGGATATCGAACCCCAGCCCAGGTGTTTTTAGGAGAATATTCAGGAGCACTAGAAACCGCAGGTGCTGCACTTATTAGTTGAATTCAGGTTCAAAGGCACCCACTATCCCTTAGAGCCCTTCAACTTGAGATGGAATAAATCCATTATCAGACAGGGCTTTTATGACACCTCTGACTAGAAAGCTATTATCAAAACCAATCGTATATTGTCGAGCCCCTTCAGCTATAGGCCTAAGCATTCCAGCTTCAACAAGCTTCCGTACTTGGTATGTTCTTTGAGGGGATTTTGAGCCCTTCATTACAGAAGCAAGGTCGCTTGCTTTAACAATTTTTCTTTCAATAGCCAAATTTAGAATATCTTTCTCTTGTGCCGTTATCAGCTCTCTTTCTCGGGCATTCTCTAGCGCTGGCCACAAAATATTCTCTTTCAAAAATGTATAGTCTGAAAGCTTATCCAGCTTTTTCAGCTCATCTAGAACCCCTTGCAAAACGTATACACACCAGTCATGTAGTGCTTTTGGGGAGCCTGAGTCAGCAAGCGATAACATTTCATAATAGCGTTCTCGATCATTGCAAAAAACAGCCGTCGGGTTGAGCACACGGCCTGTGACCGTCTTGCCCATCGAAACGTTAAAGCCATATTTTATCATCAATGCATAGGTTAATAAGCGAACTACTCTCCCATTTCCATTGGTGAATGGATGTATCCACCCAAATCGATGATGGGCTAAAGCTACTTTCATAAGATCGTATTTTTGTTGATCGCTATTATTTATAAAGTTAACCAGCTCTTGCATGTACTCTCCGACCCGAAATGGCTCTGGAGGAAGATGGCTAGACTTGGCTATTCTGACTTGACCTGTTCTGTAAGCACCTGGAGTTTCATCGCCTTCTCGCTCAAGGCCATCTACTGCAAGTTGATGTAACTCTCTTATAAAATGTTCTGATATGGGATAATCAGGTTCCAGCTCTTCCTCAATGTATGACATAGCCCTTTCGATGTTAGCTATCTCGCTCAAGTGATCACTCGAACGTTGCGTACCCTCTAAAGTGCTTTCCACATAATCAGCCAGCGTAGTGTGGTTACCTTCAATTCTTGCCGATCCCAAGCTTTCCAATATATGGAAAATATTTTTAAGCTGAAAAAATGTAGGTGCTGGCGTACTCCCACCAAGCTGAAGCCTCCTAAGGTACTCAAGCTCAGTCAGTACATCGACGAGAGGTGAATCGAAGGATGGATTTAGCAGCACCAGGTCATGATGATGAAATGAAGCAGGGTCACTCATTATCTCAAATCCCCTAAAATTTTATCTCAAAAAAATGAATAAAAAATACTAAAAAAACATAAACTTACAAAAAATTATGTAAAAAATAACTGAAATCACGTACAAAAATATGTTGAATCCATCTGCACAACAAGTCAAATGACGGGCTACATATTTAGCCTAAACACGTCGTCATGCGCCCGGACACACTTCTAGCTGCGCACCTATCGTGCGTACCAAGCTGCGTACCGATTCGTACTTTTCGCTCGTAAGAAAATTCGTGCCTACATTTAGTTAACAGTGCTGGCTGTTCACCCTTCGTGTTAACTAGCCATCTGATGGATACCGCCATGGATACCAGGAGGCGGATACTGGCGATCTGGTGGAAACCGGCACCAGTGCAGTTGAGAACACCAGGTTGGCGGCCTAGGCAATCTCAACATTCATCAACATGCGGCGGTTAAACCGCGCCAGCAACATGAGGTTTTTGAGGAAGCTGGCCCAGCTTGAGATAGGCTTAATATCCCTACTTTATCTTTCCCTAGATCGACGCCTGTTAGCTCGGCGATAAGCTCAGGAAATCGCTTGGACAGCTGATCTAATGCTAGCAGCGAGTTCGCTATTCGCTGTATCGGTACGGGATTTTTGGTCGAAAAATATATATTGAGCGGTATATCGATATAAGACGGATCTGCTTCCGGCGCCATTGGATTCCCTTAAAGTATTTGTCGGCACGCCTCTACGGGCGCTCTAACCGATCTTGGCTCTAAAGGGTGGGGTGGTGCCAGTTTGTTAAAATAGAGCTTGACTCCCAAAACGGGAGAACCCAAAATCTCCCAAAATGGGATAAAGTATGAGAGTCATAGCAAAGCGCACACTGAAAGAGTTTTGGGAGCAGGGCTATGACGACGCCAAGACCTCATTAACCGAGTGGTACAACATGATGCTAAAAGCATCCTGGGAAACGCCACAACAGTTGAAGGCCGACATTGGAACCGCCAGCATCCTTAAAGGTGGCAGGGTTGTTTTCAATATCGGTGGTAACAAGTACCGAGTCATACTCTCCATTCGGTATGAGCAGCAAATTGCTTGGGTTCGTTTTGTTAGCACCCACGCCCAGTACGATAAAGTCGATGCGGAGACAATATAATGAACATCCAGCCTATCCATAATGATGCCGATCTTGACCGCGCATTTGCTCGTCTTGAAGAGCTTTGGGCTGCTGAGACAGGCACTCCTGAAGCGGACGAAATCGAAGTGCTCTCAATCCTCATAGAGAAATACGAGGATAAACACTACCCCATCGGGCCATCTGATCCTATTGAGGCGATCAAATTCCGCATGGAGCAGCAGGGCCTAACGCCGCGTGATCTTGAAGCATACATCGGCTCGAGCGGCCGAGTGTCAGAGGTGCTGAACCGTAAGCGCAAACTCAGCCTTCGCATGATCAAAAACCTGCATGAGGGGCTTCGAATCCCTTATGAGAGCTTGATGAGTCAGGCCACTTAATTATTCAGCCCCGCATTAGCGGTTTTTTTTATGCCACAGTGACCGTATTAGATATACCACAGCTTGAAATGTCCGCCATCCAAGGGCTCGAGTTCAAATGCTGGAGTTTTCCGTATACCAAAACATCCACCAAAGCATACATAACACCATGATTCGGTTACATAATACCAATCATAGCGCATGCAGCATTTCCGCTGCCTTTGTCGCCATATCCGCTTTGGATTGATAGCTGCCTTGAAGAGGAAGTGTAACGTGCACACGGCCTTGGAAACCCCATCTTCATGTGCACGCGAGATCGAGTAGCGCGTGGTAAGCGAAGCGCACCCGCGGGAGCAGCGCGAAGCGGTGTCGTGGTTGGTTCGTGCAGGTGGCGTTGCTTGGGCGCCACGGGGCGCCGTCCCGACGCCTTTTTGCAGATGCCTCGTATGTTCGTTTCTCTCACATGCTCGTTACCACGGGCTACGGGAGTAAACACTCAATTTCGGTGGTGTGATTACGTGCCACCGCCATATGCATAACGTGCACACTCCCTTGGAATCCCCGCCTTCATGTGCAGGCGTGATTTAGTAGCGCGTGGTAAGCCTACGGCGCACCCGCGGAAGCAGCGCGTAGCGGTGCCGGGGTTAGTGTTGTGCCATCGTTCCGGCGCTTTCCGCGGGTGCTAGCGCAAACGCCACCCATGGGCTAGTTCCTAAGCTCTAACCCTTGGCCATCGTTGAAAGCTACAATTTTCGTGCTAGGTTTGGTTGAGTTTATCTGTCGAACGGTTAGCGCCATGGAGATATACCGAGCATCTTCGAATGGGGGTATATACCATTCTGTATACCATTTAGCAGCGGGATTTGGAAGGAACGATGAGGAACGACGAGGAGTAAAAAACCATGTATTTCAGAGTATTGTACTCTTTTTTAGGCCTTCTCAGGACGTCTCAAGAATGGCCGTTGGCGTCCCTGGCAGGAGTCGAACCTGCGACCTGCCGCTTAGGAGGCGGCTGCTCTATCCTACTGAGCTACAGGGACTAACGTCGTCCAAACTTGCGGGCGCGTAGTATAACGCGTCAGCTTAGGCAGGGCCAACCGAGTTGCGCTATTCAACTCTATATCCAGCCGAGTAAACGCAGCGCGAAGACGCCCAGCGTAACGGTAATGCTCGCCATCAGGGTGGTAATGGCGATGATATTGGCGGCCAGAGCCACATTGCCGCCTATTGCTTTGACCATTACAAAACTTGCGGCAGCGGTGGGGCTGGCAAAGAACAGAAACAGTAAGCCCAGTTGTTCGCCGGAAAAGCCCACCAACCAGGCCGCCACGGTGGAGAGCACCGGTAGTGTTACCATCTTCATCAAGCTAGCGCCAAGTGCCACTTGGCTGCTGTCACGCATGCTCGACACGGAGAGCGTCGCACCAATACAAATCAGCGCCAACGGTAGTGTTAACGAGGCAAAATAGTTTCCTGAGGTAATCACCCAACTGGGCAGTGGGATCGACAGCGCGGTAAAGGGTAATGCTGCAAATACGGAAATAATGAGTGGGTTTTTCGCTACATGTTTGAGCAGGCTGCGCCAATCGGTGGATTGACCAGGTTGGTAAAATGCCAGCACGATGACCGAAAGCGCGTTATACATCACGATGACCACGCCCAGCAAAAGACTGCCCGCTGACAGGCCATAGTTACCGTACATGCCCGCCGCTAGCGCCAAACCCACTATCCCACAATTGCCGCGAAACGCGCCTTGAACGTAAATACCACGATCCTGAGGTGCTACACGGTAGCGCGCCCAGCCCCAACTGAATAAAAACTGCCCCAGCGTTGCCACAGCAAAAAACAGCATCAGCGAAACGTCCAGCGCAACGCTTAGGTCAGCTTTAATCAAACTAAGGAAGATCAGCGTGGGGAGTGTTGCTTTGAATACCAGCGCAGAAGCGGTCGAGACGAAGGCACTATCAATCCATTTCAAGCGCTTAAGGCCCAGGCCTACAAACACCATCGCAAAGACAGGCAGCGTGACATCCAGCGTGCGGGCAAACAGTTCAAGTAGGTTCACAACAGTATCTCAGTCAGCCTTGATTTTAAAAACTGGCTTCTAACGACAATTTCAGCATCTGCTTATACTCTACTGCTGGACATGTTTTGTCGACTGCTAAGCACGCCAAACCACTGCACAGGCTTAGAGTGCTTATATGAGAAACTATTTGGGCGAATCGAAAAGCGCCATTACGTCATCGTTATTGTGAGGCATATTGACAACTACCCCATCGCGTCCCATCCCTTTGGCTTTGTAACTACCGGCATCGGCCCGTGCCAGAACGTCAGACACATTAGAATCCTCTTCATCAAAGGTGGTAACGCCAATACTGAGTGTAACCATGTACTCTTTGCCTTCATGGGTAACAGAGATTTCCCCTACCGACTGACGCAGGGATTCAGCGATTCTCCTTGCCTGAGCCAAGGTGCAGCTGGGGAGCAGCACACCAAACTCATCTCCCCCTTGGCGCGCCACATGGTCGCTACGGCGGACTTCCCAGGCAACCACCTGAGCAATGCGGCGCAACATCTCATCGCCTAGAGCATGGCCACCTTCATCATTGATGGGTTTGAAGTGATCCAAATCAAACAACAAAAGAGCTGAAGGCGTGCTGGTTTTTTGGAAATCGGCAAAGGCTTCTTCTAGGCGGCGCTCAAAGCCCCTACGATTCAACAGGCCGGTTAACGGGTCATGTTCAGCTTCCCAGCGCTGAATGGCTTCCTGCTCCCTACGCTCGGTAATATCTTTAACTACACCCACTAAACCAAGGGTATGGCCATCTTGAGAAAGCGTGACTACCCGCGCATGTATATCTAGCCAAAGAAGTTCGTTATCACTGCGCAAAAAACGCAATTGGCGGACAAAATCACTACCGGTGCGCAGGCTATGTAGCCACATGTCTTTAGCCCCATCACGATCAGACATGTGGATCTGCTTAAGCCAAGATTCCATAGGCGAACCTGGAAGAATACCCAGCATATCGAGTAGCGCAGGGTTCATGTAAGTAATGTCACCTTTCATATTAGCGACAAACATACCCTGCGGCGCGGCATTCAGTACCGAGTCAAGAAACGCCTCGCGCTCTTGAAGATTGCCTAACAACAGCTGCCGTTCATCTTCCACTCGGTTAAAGGTGCTCGCCACCTGCTGTAGCTCTTGCATCTTGGTAGCCAAACTGACGCTCTCACGGTGCCCTAAACCCACCTCGCCAATCTGTTTCTCCAAATGCCTCAACGGTGTAAGCACTCGTCCCAACATCCACCACAGCAAAGGGAACATAAGTAAAACAAGCACAACCCATGTCCACCAAAGCTGCTTGATAAAATCTGCTAGGGGAAGTTGTGCTTGGGAAATAGGCACGTAAAGGCCAACGATCCAACCAGCAGGCCAAATCTGCGCATAAGATTGCAGCCCCATTTCCCCGCTCACAAGCCGACCTACAGCATCACCTTCCCAACCATCCAGCGCCAAATCCAGCCATGGGTTCAATGCCTTACTGGGTACAGAAGCATTAATTAATGAATTTTCAGGATGGTATAAGACTTTACCCGAGGCAGTAGCAACACCTGCATAGCCTTTTTCACCCAAGCGAACTTTAGCTAAACGGCTAAATATCCCTCCTGAATCCAAGCTAAGGACACCTCCAATAAAACCGTCAAACTCGCCTTGCTTGGTAAATCGTGGCACGCCCACTAGCACCATCGGCATACCGCTCGCACGACCGACAAAGGGCTCGCTAACATAGGGTCGGCGAATACCACGAAGCATATGAAAATACTCAAGCTCAGAGGTGTCGAGCCCTACGCGACCAACGATTGCAGGCCAATCAGCAATAACCTCACCATCACTGTTAGCAACCACAATCCCCTCAAACAAAGCTAGTAGGCTATCGTTCTGCTGCAGTTGATAGCTGATCCAGCTCGCATCCTCTGTGGTGCCAATCATTTCGCTTAAGCGTTCTAATGCTTGGAAGCGCATCTCAATTTGTTGGGTCACCTCATCAGCAAGTAGAGTGGCTTCATAGCGCAAGTGCGACATATTAGTCTCTTGCACCATAGTCTTTCCGACTTGCCACGCCATACCCAGCACCAACGCGATCAGCAACAGCAAAGTAAAGGAGAGCCCCAGCAAAAGGCGCCCCTTCAAGGAACTGAAAGAAAATAGATTCTTTAGCAGACAGGCAAAGCGCACCGACTATCCTTTTTATGCATACTTTACTTTAATTCCAGATCCTAGAGAACGGTATTAAGGGCACATAGAGTAAGCGAATCTACCAAAAAAGTGACAACCATGCGCGTTGAATAAATCAAACTTAAGGTAATTTTTTTTATCATGCAAATAGTTGCTATGCATCGAAAAAATAGTGAGTACTCACAACGCCTGAATTGATAACCCCCTCCAATTAACGTATGTTCGCCCGCCTACCCCTAATCCTGTTACCTCAAAGCGGCCTCATGTATGGCGAAACGAACGGCAGGTTACACGTCCCCAGGTATTCGCAAGCTGGCTACCTTGCCTGCGCTACTGCCCGAATTTGACCAATTCGTCCGAATAAGCTCCCTTAAAAAGATGCCCGAGGCAGTGATTGGATGGGGATTAAAACCCACCAGCGTAAGCGCTAGGCAGTATGCCCAACGCCATCAACTGATCTATATCGCATTAGAAGATGGCTTTTTACGCTCGTTAGGGCTAGGCGTAAATGGCTTTCAGCCGCACAGTTTGGTAGTCGATGAGACCGGCATTTATTACGACGCCTCACGCCCTTCTGATTTGGAAAACTGGCTCAACACAACCAGTTTCAACAATGAAGAGTTAGAGCAGGCTGAACGATGCATGGCATTGATCGCTCGCTATCGGCTCTCCAAATATAACCACTCCCCCGATCAGCCGATTAACGATGCCAGCCGGGCGAGTGTATTAGTGGTCGACCAAACCGCTGGGGATGCTTCAATTCACTATGGGGGCGCTAGCGCTAGTAGCTTCAACCAGATGCTTGAGGCGGCATTAGCAGAGCACCCCGACGCCGAGATATTAGTCAAGATCCATCCTGACGTTATCGCGGGTAAAAAACAGGGCCACCTACTTAACGCCGCAGACCACCCGCGCTGCAGGGTCATCGGTGAAGACCTCAACCCCTGGGCGCTATTTGACCAGATTGACCACGTTTACGTCGTGACCAGCCAGCTCGGCTTTGAAGCACTGCTGGCCGGAAAGCAGGTGCACTGCTTTGGTATTCCGTTTTATGCAGGTTGGGGGCTTACCCATGATCAACTGCCCTGCCACCGCCGTCGTGTAAAGCGCACCTTAGTTGAGGTCTTTGCCGCCGCCTATTTACGCTATTGCCGCTACGCTAACCCTTACACTCAGCAGCCTGCCACGCTGGAAGAGACCATTGCCTTGATCGCCGATCAAAGGCGCCAGCAGGAGCGCTATCGGGGAAGCTGGCGAGCATGCGGGTTCTCTACTTGGAAGCGTCGCTTTATTGGCGACTTTCTAGGCGCCTTCGCACGCGTGAACTATCAAGCGAAGCTTCCCGAGAGCGAGCAGCCCGATGAACGGCTGCTGGTATGGTCAAGCCGTATTGATGCAGACTTTAAATGCCAGCACGCCCAACACATGGAGAAGCTATGGCGCATGGAAGATGGGTTCATTCGTTCAGTGGGGCTGGGAGTCGATCTTACTCAGCCGTTGTCGCTGGTGATTGATTCACAGGGTATCTACTACGACCCCAGCCAACCCAGTGATTTAGAGACGCTGCTCAATAGCGCCCCCTTTAGCGACGACCTGCTGCAACGTGCGCTGCAGTTACGTAAGCGATTAGTGGCGCTCAAACTCTCCAAGTACAACGTACGTGGAAAGTCGGGGATCGAACTGCCCAAAGGGCGTTACACCATACTGGTGCCTGGCCAAGTAGAGAGCGACGCCTCGATTGCCACCGGCTCGCCGCACATTAACACCAATAGCGGGCTGTTAAGGGCAGTGCGGGAAGCACATCCGGATGCCTTTATTGTCTATAAAGCCCATCCCGATGTATTGAGCGGTGCGCGTGTCGGAGCACTCGATACCGATGCCAAACGCCTGTATGATCTAGACGCCAGCGATATCGACATCGCAACCCTTTTAGAGCGCGTCGATGCAGTGCATACGATGAGCTCTTTAACCGGCTTTGAAGCACTTTTGCGCAAACGAGAAGTCAGCACCTACGGCCTACCGTTTTATGCTGGCTGGGGCTTAACTCAGGATGCGCTTAGCTGCCCACGCCGTACGCGTTCACTCTCGCTGGATGCCTTGGTCGCCGGCACCCTGATTCTCTATCCCGGCTATGTAGACCCAACGACTCGCCAGCTATGCAATGCTGAAACCGTCGTCAGCCTGTTGGAACAGGCAAGAGCACACAAAAACACCCTTACATGGAAACAGCATCTCTACCGCTGTTATCGTAATTTGTTGATCGGAAGGCATTGAGTTGAAGCATCAGAAGCGTGCATTCTTATTTTTGCAGGGCGTTTGCTCACCTTTTTACCAGCGCTTAGCCAAGCGCCTGGTGAACGATGGGCACCGTGTCGTTAAGGTCAACTTCAATGCGGGCGATATCGCCTACTGGCAGCGCACCCACGGCCAAAGCCATCTGTTTCGTGGCCCTACCGCTGAACTACCTGGCTATATCAAGTCACTCTGGCAGCGGTACGCGATCACCGACCAAGTAGTATTTGGTGATCGTCGCCCGATTCATCGCCCAGCAGTGGATAACGCCGCCGCGGCCGGTATACGCACCCACGTATTTGAAGAGGGCTACTTTCGCCCGTTCTGGATCACACTGGAGCGCGAAGGCGTTAACGGCCACTCGCTACTGCCCCGTGACCCAAGTTGGTTTTATGAAACCGGCAAAGCACTGCCCGAACTACCCGCCCCTGTGCGTTTTCGCTCCTCGTTTAAAATTCGCGCCATGCACGATGTGGGCTACCACTTGGCCGGGCTAGCCAATCCGCTGGTTGCGCCGCACTACCGCAATCACGCGCCGATCACCGCCCCGGTCGAGTACGCGGGCTACCTGAAGCGCTTTGCTCAGTTAAAAGCCGCTTGGAAAAAACGCGATGCCGAACGCATCAAAGCGTTGATCGAAAGTGGCCGCCCCTATTTTATGCTGCCGCTACAGCTAAATAGCGATGCGCAAATTCGCGATCACTCCCCCTACGCCAATATGCAGGAAGTGATGGACGATGTGATGGCCTCGTTCGCCAAGCACGCGCCCAGCGATTCTCTGCTATGTATTAAAAACCATCCTTTGGATATGGGCTTGGTCAATTACCCCAAGATCATCAAGCAGCTTGCCGAACGCCATGGTCTGCAAGGGCGCATCGTCTATCTAGAGTCTGGGGATCTCAACGCCCTGCTCAAACACGCCAAGGGCAATGTCACCGTTAACAGCACCGTGGGCATCGTTTCACTGGAGAAGAACTGCCCCACCTACGCGCTTAGCGACCCGATCTATAATCTGGATGGGCTAACCTATCAAGGTGACTTAGCGGATTTTTGGCAGCAGCCGCAGCCGCCTAACAGCGAGCTATTTGGTTATTTTCAAAAGACCGTGATGCATGCCGTTCAAGTTAACGGTGGCTACTACTGCCAGCCCGGTATCGATTTAGCCGTGGATAACGCCGCCCGCATACTAGAAGCCTGCCCATCGCCGTTGGAGAAGCTTCTGTGAACGTTGTTGTGAAAGAAGCTGCAAAAGAGACTGTGAGCCCATCTCTACACTCACGCTGCGTGCTGATCACTGGCGCCACCGGCGCGATTGGGGGCGCCTTGGCAAACGCCTATGCCGATCCCAGCACCCACCTGGTATTGCACGGACGCCAGCAGGAGAAGCTAGAGGCGCTTGCCACCACTTGCCGCCAAAAAGGTGCCCAGGTCACTCTCTCAACCATCAATCTAACCGATGACCACGCCCTGAAAAGCTGGCTAGCCGAAGTCTGCGCCCAACAGGTACCGGACATCTTGATTGCCAATGCGGGCAAAAACACCCACCCCCAAGGGCCTGATATCTTAGAGCCCTGGGCAGACGTGCAGGCGCTGTTGGATATCAACCTGAAAACCCCCATCGCCATGGTGCAACACCTAGTGCCAGCCATGCAGACCCGCGGCAGCGGTCAATTGGTGCTGATCAGCTCGCTTGCCGCATGGCACGGTTTACCGACCACTCCCAGCTATAGCGCCAGCAAAGCAGGCATCAAAGCCTATGGCGAAGGGCTGCGCGGGCTACTCGCGCCTCACGGCATTGGCGTAACGGTGGTTATGCCCGGCTATGTTACCTCACCGATGTGCGAGGCCATGCCCGGCCCCAAACCCTGGGAGTGGCCGCCCGAGCGCGCGGCCAAGGTAATTAAACGCGGTATCGCCGCAAACCGTGCGCGCATCAGCTTCCCCTTCCCACTTAATTTTGGCACCTGGTGGCTGGCGGTACTGCCCGCAGGGGTTTCGCAATGGTTGATCAAGCGACTGGGCTTCAACCACTCAGGAGACACACCCCATGATTAGCGCGCTGATATGGCCGCTACTCGTGGGGCTATTGATCAGTGGTCTGTTTGAAGCCCTGCTTAGCCCTCGGCCGCGCCCATTTTGGCAGCGTGGAGCAGCGGCCAATAGTGTCCACCTTGGCTCATGGCTTCTACTTTTCGGGCTGCTGGCATTGTTACTCCAGCGCCCCTGGTTTGCGGTGATGGTGTGTCTCTCGCTGCAACTAGTCGTAGTGCAGTCAAGCAACGCCAAATCGCATACCCTCAACGAGCCGTTTATCTGCCACGACTTCGAGTACTTTTGGGACGCTATCCTGCACCCGCGTCTCTACGTGCCTTTTTTCGGCGTGGGTTTGGCGATTGCCGCCAGCAGCGCCGCCGTAGTGGCAATTGGTGGATTCTTTTACTGGGAAGGGTCGCTGGTCACTAGCGAGGGCGCCAACCGCTTTCTAACCAATGCGCTGGGATTAATAGCCTTGGGCTCGCTGCTGCTTGCTGTTAGTGTCCGCAGGCTGCCCGCCATCGTATTACAGCCCATAGACGACATGCACCGTTTAGGGCTTTTCGCTAGCCTATGGGCCTACGGCGTGGCGCTAATGCGCGCTCCCGTTCCGACGCCAGAGCAATCGCCCTTCCACGCTTTAATACCGATAGCGAGCGCGCATCAGGGCAAACAGCCACTGCCCAACGTGGTGCTGGTGCAGAGTGAATCGTTTTTCGACCCTCGGCCCTGGTGTGAAGAGGTCGATGCCAGCCTGCTTCACCATTTCGACATCACTCGCGCAAACGCCACCCTGCATGGCGCATTAAACGTGCCCGCCTGGGGTGCCAATACAGTGCGTACCGAGTGCGCGGTATTAACGGGCATTGCACCCGACCACTGGGGCATTCGCCAGTTCAACCCTTACCGCACGCTTGCCCGCCATCCAATGCCCAGTTTAGCGAGCGCGCTAAAAGCGGCAGGCTATCGCACGGTTTGTGTGCATCCGTACCTGGCGAGCTTCTATTTTCGTCACAAGGTGATCCCCCAATTAGGCTTTGACCACTTTATAGATATCAATGCCTTCCAGAGCAGCGACAAAAACGGTCAATACGTTAGTGACCAGGCAGTGGCACGAAAAATTGGACGGCTGCTTGAAGATGACGATAATAGACCGCTATTTGTATTTGTTATCACCATGGAAAATCACGGCCCGCTACATTTAGAAGCACCGAACCAAGCAACGTTAGCCGATACGCTGCCCGGCGCTCCTTGGCCGTTACCCGACCATCTGCGTGACTTAGCGGTCTATTTGCAGCATTTAAGTGAATCCGACAAGATGTTGGCAAGCGTTAAAAATTCGCTGAATACTGCAAAGCGACCGGGCCTGCTAGGCTGGTATGGGGATCATGTTCCCATTCTTCCTGAGGCGTATGCACACTTCACGCCGCCTGATGGCCGCACTCCCTACATGGTATGGTCAACAGAGAGTTGGGTAACAGCAGGGGTAGGGGCAGCAAACGCTTACGAGCCATTTGAGCTAGCCGCAAACGAACTTGGTGTCCAGTTATTCAAACAGGTGTTTGGACACGATATAAGTAGCGATGTGATCAAGGTAGAACCAGAACCTCAGGAGCAAGAATGACTAAACGCGTTGCCATCATCGGCGCCGCCCATCGTTTCCCCGGCACCACCCCTGAAACGTTCTGGCAGGATCTGCAAGCCGAAAAAGATTTAGTGACTGAAGTGGCCGCTGACCGCTGGAGCCACGACGTTTTTATGCACCCGGATAAGCGCCACCCGGGTACCAGCGTGACCTTTGCCGCCGGTAGCCTGGGCGATATCAGCGGGTTTGACGCTGAGTTTTTTGGTATTTCGCCTCGTGAAGCGGCCAATATGGATCCTCAGCAGCGCATGCTTCTAGAGCTCGCCTGGGAAGCCATGGAAGATGCCAGCATTCTGCCCAGCTCCCTGCGCGGCAGCCAGTGCGGGGTATTTTTGGGCGTGGCCAGCCTCGACTACTCTTATCGCATCGCGGACGATATGGCAGCGATTGATGCCTCCACCGCTACTGGCAACACCTCCAGCATCGCCTCGAATCGATTGTCTTACGTGTTTGACCTGCACGGCCCCAGCATGTCGCTGGATACTGCCTGCTCGTCCTCCATGGTGGCCTTTCACCAGGCCTGCCAATCGATTCGCAGTGGCGAAACCAGTATGGCGCTGGCGGGCGGCATCAGCCTGCACCTGCACCCCTATGGCTTTATCATCTTCTCTAAAGCCAGCATGCTTTCACCCACTGGCCGCTGTCAGGTATTCGATGAAGCGGGTAACGGCTATGTGCGCTCGGAAGGCGGTGGCATTTTCCTGCTTAAGGATTACGACCAAGCGGTAGCCGACGGCGACAATATTATTGCCGTAGTAGCAGGCTCCGCGGTGAACACAGACGGTCACAAATCTGGCCTAACGGTGCCTAACCCAAGCGCCCAAATTGATCTAATGAAGCGCGCCTATGAACAGGCGGGCATCTCGCCGGATGAAATTGACTACCTGGAAGCCCACGGCACCGGCACCGCCGTTGGCGACCCGATTGAAACCCGTGCGATTGGTGAAGCACTCGGCCAGCAGCGCAAAACGCCGCTGCTGATTGGCTCGGTAAAGAGCAACCTGGGCCACCTGGAAACCGCTTCCGGCGTAGCGGGTCTGGCCAAGGCGCTCTACAGCATTCAGCACCGCGAAGTCCCGGCCACGATTGGCATCCGCAAACTCAATCCGCGCATTAAGTTTGATGAGTGGAACATCTCAGTGGTCACCAAAGGCCAGCCGCTGAAAAAACAAGGCCGTCTGGTTATCGGCGTGAACTCCTTTGGGTTTGGCGGGGCCAACGCCCACGTTATTTTGGAAAGCCCGCCTGAACGGGTCAAACCTGAAACGCAGACGCCAGACTCACCGCTACCGATTCACCTTAGCGCCCGCAGTGAAGCCGCGCTCAGCCAAAGCGCCGAAACGCTCGCCAACTACCTGCGCGAGAACGACTTACGCGAAAGTAGCGACATAAGCCTGTATGACATCGCTTATACGCTGTTCCACCACCGTGACCGGCATAGCCATGGCGCACTGCTGTTTGCACAAACGGCTGAAGAAGCCGCCACGCAACTCAGCGAGTTTGCCGCGGGTGAAACCAACAGCGTTACCACACTCGAGCGCTTGCCCGACGCAGTAGGCCCAGTGTTTGTTTATGATGGCAACGGCTGCCAGTGGGAAACCATGGGGCACGATCTGCTCAGCGATTCGCCGGTTTTCGCCGCGGCGATTGATCGAGTCGACGCACTCTTTCAGCAGCACGGGGATTTCTCGTTACGCGCCGAACTGGAAGGCCGCAATGGGGAGAACCGTTTCCCGCTAACTGAAATCGCCCAACCAGCGCTGTTTGCACTGCAGGTGGCATTAACTGAGTGGCTGCACGACCAAGGCATTACGCCCACGGCAGTATTCGGTCACAGCGTAGGTGAAGTGGCCGCCGCCTGGGCCTGCGGTGCGTTGAGTCTGGAAGATGCGGTCAAAGTGATTTACTACCGCAGCGACTACCAGGGTAAAACCCGTGGCCTTGGCGAAATGACCGCGGTGGCCATGAGCGCTGACGACATCGCCGCGTGGCTAGAAAAGCCCGAGTTCAATCAGGTATGCCTGGCAGGTATTAACAGCCCGAAAGGCATTACGCTGGCGGGAGATAGCCAACAGCTCAGCGCTTTGGAAGCCGCTCTGGGCGAGCAGGATGTTTTTGCCAAACGCCTGCCCCTGGACTATGCCTTCCACAGCCCCGCGATGGACAGCATTCAAGCTGGGGTCATTGACGCGCTGGCCGATATTACCCCGAGTGCCACGCAGATTCCCTACTACTCCACCGTTACCGGTACGCTGAGTGACGGGCTTGAGCTGGATGCCACCTACTGGTGGAAAAACATTCGTGAGCCGGTGCTGTTTGAAGCCGTCGCTAGCGCGCTGATCGAACAAGGCAATAACGTCTTTGTAGAGATTGGCGCCCACCCCATTCTACGCCGCTACCTCAATGAGTCACTGCGCCAACTGGAGCGACCAGGGTTGGTATTCGGCACCATTGAGCGCCACAAGCCCGGCCTTGAAGGTTTGCAACGTAGCCTAAGCCAACTACTGCTGAGTGGTCTTAGCCTGGCTAGCCGCCACTTCCCGGTGGTCGGTCAGCGTGTGCCGCTACCGCGCTATGCCTGGCAGCGCAGCCACCATTGGGTACACGGCACCAATGACGGCCAAGGCCTGCTGTCACGCTATTATCAGCACCCACTGCTGGGCTACCCGCTAGCGCAGCACGAACACACCTGGGAGAGCCAACTCGACACCCAACGCCAGCCCTGGTTGGCCGACCATGTGGTGGGCGAAGGCGCGGTGTTCCCCGGTGCCGGTTTTGTGGAACTGACGCTGGCGGCGGCGCTGCAGCTAAAAGACAGCCCGTTGCTGGATATCGAAGGGTTGGAAATCCGTGCCCCGCTGCTGCTGGACAGCCCCTATGGCCGCACCATGCGGCTTAGCTACCTACCGGAAGATGGCCGCCTGGAGATCCACTCCCGCGAACCTGCCACCGGGGTAGAGTGGCAGTTAAATGCCGTGGCCCGCACCATGCGTGAAAGCCGTGGTTTCCTGCTCAACCGCACAGCGCCGGTGATGCCTACTCGTGCCCCGGACTACACGCTGGAAGATCACCTGCAGATGGCTGAGCGTATTGGCCTTCACTATGGCCCTGCCTTTCAGGCTATCTCCAGGGGCTGGATTGACGGCGATGCAGTGATTGGTGAAATAGCCCTGTCGGATGAAGTCCAGGCGCAGCTCAGCACATTGCACGTGCACCCCGGCATTCTGGATAGCGCCTTCCAGATGTTTATCCCACTGCTCGCGCAACATAGTGAGTTTGCCACCCAGCTCGCCTTTGTGCCGGTTCGCGTGGAACGTATTCAAGTGAATACCCAGGCAGGCGTGCCGGTTCTCGCCCGCGCCGTGATGGGTAAGCGCGCACCGCACTCCTTTACCGCCGATTTCGAGCTGTATGACGCCGCCGGTAACGCCGTTGCAGTACTGAGCAAAACCCGCTTCAAAGCGATTCGACTCAACCGCGCCCATCATCAGCACTTCAGCTATTTGGATGTGGAACTGACGCCGGCGCCGCTACACGCAGAACCGCTGGCACTACCTGCCGATGCGCTTGCTCGTCTTGCAGATATCGCCAGCGTTTACGGCGAAAGCACCGGCCAGCGTTACGGCAACGAAGTCGCCCCTCTGCTCGATAGCCTTAGCGAAGCCTTTGCTCAGCAGGGTCTCGGCGTCGATAGCGAAGAAGCACAGCACTCGCCGGACGTTATCTGGCAACTGCTGGTGCAAGACTACCCCGACTATTTTGCGCCCATTCACCTGGTGGGCCGGTTAGGGCTTCACCAACAGGCGCTGCGTAGCGGCACCAGTGACCTGGAAACCCTGGGCATTAGCCACGACCACTTGGCGCGATTAAACCGTGTGTTAGTGGGCGAAAGCGGCTGGCAAGCGTTGGCAGGCGAGTTAGCCGAGTTAATAGATGCGCTGATCGCAGAGCTCCCCGCCGGGCAGCGTTTGCAACTGCTCGAAGCAGGCCCCAGCGCGCCAGCGTTGGGCGAACGCCTACTGGAACGCAGCGCTCAAGCGCTGTATCACGACCTTACCCATTACCGCGTGATCACCACCCTCGACAGCACGCGCCATCAGGCAGAACAGCTGCAAGAGCGTTTCCCGCTGATGGATATGCAGCACCTTGGCCAAAACGAGGTTGCTGCGCTAACCGCCCCCATCGGTGTTGAAAAGGCTCAATTGGCGTTTGTAAGCGTGGATATTACCCACCCGGCCGCCACGCGTCAGTTAATCGAAGCATTACCTGAGCAACTCGCCCCTGGCGCCCAGGTCATGCTGATTGGTATCGCCCCAAGTCGCTGGCTGGATGATCTGCTGGCCACGCCCGGCATCGATCAAACCGCCTTGGAGCAAGATACGCTCATTAGCTGGCTAAACGACCAAGGCTTTGTGGTCTCCGCGCCGATGGCGCTGGAAGAGAGCGACAGCGGCGCCTACCTGCTCCACGCCCACTACCCGTTAGCAGCGGCAGACGACGAGTCCAATACGGCCCAACGGCGTCACTTGGTGGTCGCCGACCACAACAGTGAAGCGCTGGCGGCCAATCTGGTCGAGGCACTGCAATCGCAAGGCGCTTCCGCGCTGCTCAGCGTTAGTCAGAGCGCGCCTGCTGAGCTGCTGGCTCATGCACTGTCTCAACCTACACTGGCTCAACCCGCACCTGATAACCAGGGCGAGCTAACCCTCAATGTGATTGACCTGCGTGGCCTGGGCGCGAACAGCACTGAAGCGCAAACCGCCCGCTGTAATCACGCTCTGCAGTGGACGCTGGCCTTAGAGCAGCACTCGCTTGCTGCCTCTTTGTGGTTGGTGACCAACGGGGTAAGCGCTCTATGGCAGACAACGTCACCCGCCAGCGCGACAGACGCCCCTGGCGATGCCGTGCTGTGGGGGTTTGGCCGCTCGCTAGCCAACGAAGCCGTCGGCCATAGCGTCTATCTACTGGATATACCTGCAGCGGTCAGCGAGCCTGCGTTACACGCCTGGGCCACCCTACTGACTCAACCAGATAGCGAAAACGAAGCGCTGATCGATAACCAGGGCCATCGCTTTGCGACGAGGCTGCGCACCCTGCCCGCGCCACACCCAGCTGCGGAAGGGCAAACTAATGAACAGACCAAGCAGCCGCATCAGGCGATGTCACTGGGCTTTGCCATGCCCGGCCAGCTGCGCCAATTAACCTGGCGCCCGCGCCCGTTGCCACAAGTCAGTGCCGACGAGGTGGAAATCAGTGTTAAGGCCACCGGGCTTAACTTCCGCGATGTGATGTACACCCTGGGTTTGCTCTCCGATGAAGCGATAGAGAACGGCTTCGCCGGCCCCACCCTCGGCCTTGAGTTTTCAGGCGTGGTCAAGGCCGTGGGCAGCAACGTCACCCACGTGGCGCCGGGGCAAGCCGTGGTCGGCTTCGGCCCTGCCAGCTTTAGCGACAAGGTCATTGCCAACCAGCACGCCGTTGCAGCACTGCCGGAAGGCATTAGCTTTGCCGCCGCGGCGACGATTCCGACGACCTTCTTCACGGTCTACTACGCGCTCAAACATCTGGCGCGAGTCGAACCTGGCGAAAAAATCCTGATTCACGGCGCCGCGGGCGGCGTGGGCATTGCAGCGCTGCAAATAGCCCAGTGGCTGGGAGCGGAAATTTACGCCACGGTGGGCTCCGAAGAGAAGCGCGACTTCCTGCGTCTGATGGGCATCGAGCGACTCTATGACTCGCGCTCGCTCACCTTCGCCGAAGAAATCCTGGAAGACACCCAGGGCGAAGGCGTGGATGTGGTGCTCAACTCCCTGGCCGGGGAAGCGATCAACCAGAACCTGCGCGCCCTGCGCCCGTTCGGCCGCTTCCTGGAGCTGGGCAAACGCGATTTCTACGAAAACACTCATATTGGCCTGCGCCCGTTCCGCAATAACCTCAGCTACTTCGGTATCGACTCCGATCAGCTAATGAAGGTGCAGCCTGCGCTGACACAACGCCTGTTTGGCGAGATGATGGCGCTATTTAACGACGGTACCTTAAGCCCGCTGCCGTTTACCTCGTTTAGCCACACCCAGGTAATCGACGCCTTCCGCTATATGCAGCAGGCGCGCCAGATCGGCAAAGTGGTAGTGACCTATGAACAACCCATAGCGCCACCCAAGAACGAGGTGTTGGGCACGGCAGCGATGCAGCTCTCCGCAGATGCCAGCTACCTGGTCACCGGCGGCCTGGGTGGCTTTGGGTTAAGAACTGCTCAGTGGCTGGTAGAGAAAGGCGCGCGGCAGTTGATCCTGCTCAGCCGCAGCGGCCCCACCAGTGAAGAGGCTCAGGCAGCCATTGCGTCGTTTGAACAGCAAGGCGTTACGGTACTCGCCGTCGCCTGCGATATTACCGACCGCACTGCGCTGGCCGATGTGCTGGAGCGCGCCAAGGGTGAACTAGCACCGCTGCGGGGCATTGTGCACGCCGCCACGGTGATCGACGACGGTTTGATTCGCAACCTGGATGCCGAGCGCATTCAGAAAGTGTTAGCGCCCAAAATCGATGGCGCCCGCCACCTGGACGCACTCACCCGCGAGGCAGAACTGGAGTTCTTCGTGCTCTACTCATCGGCCACCACCCTGTTCGGCAACCCCGGCCAGGCCAACTACGTGGCCGCCAACCACTGGCTGGAAGCGTTCGCCGCCAATCGCCGTGCCGCGGGTTTACCAGCCACCTGCGTACGCTGGGGCGCCATTGAGGATGTCGGCTTCCTGGCTCGTAACACCCGCACCCGTGATGCGCTGCAAGAGCGCCTGGGCGGTTCCGCGCTACGCTCGGATGACGCGCTGAAAGTGCTTGAGCAGATGCTGCTGGCCCCTGGGCCAAGCCTAGGTGTGCTGGAACTAGAGTGGGGCGCGCTTGCTCGCTTCCTACCCACTGCCGAAGCGCCGCGCTTTAACGAAATTGCCCGCGCCAGCGACGACGACGGCAGCGCGGATGCAGATGACGACATCAGCGCCCTGCTCGCCGACCTCTCACCCGAGGAGCTGCACAGCACCGTCACCGATCTACTGCGCGCCGAGCTGGCCAGCATTCTGCTGATTGATGAAGAGAAGCTCGATATTCACCGCTCGGTCTACGATATGGGCTTCGACTCCCTGATGGGCGTTGAGCTAATGACCGCTATCGAGAACCGCTTGGGCGTTCAGGTGTCAGTGATGGTGCTCAGTGAAGCATCGACACTCGACAAACTGGCGGGCGTGCTGATTCAGAAAATGCATCAGCACGACGATGTTGAAGACGCTCCGCAAGATGCGATAGCCTCACTGGCCGCACAACATGGCACTGAAGATTTAGGCCCTGAAGGGTTTACCACTGAGCCTACGTCCGCTTCCTCATCACCCGCGACTGAGACTCCATGACCGCCAAGCGCTCTGAACTGAAACAGCAATTGTTGGAACAAGCACGCCGGCGTACTACGCCGCGTGCTGCCAGCGCCACGCCCTCTTCCAATGGGCAAGGCGGAGAACAACGCACGGTGCCCGAGCGCTTCACGCGCTTTGATGCCCAGCCGGGCTATCAGCAAATCGCCATGATGCGCCAGGCCGCCGACCAACTCGGCTTGGTCGACCCGTTCTTCAAGGTCCACGAAGGCACCGCCGGGGCGACCAGCGTGATCAATGGGCAGACCTGCATCAACTTTGCCAGCTACAACTACCTCGGCTTCTCAGGCGACCCGCGCATTAATCAAGCCGCCTGCGATGCCGTGGCGCGTTACGGCACCTCGGTTTCCGCCAGCCGCGTGGTCTCCGGCGAACGGCCTATCCACCAAGAGCTGGAGCAGGCCCTGGCCACTGCCTACAACGTTGAAGATGCAGTGGTGTTTGTGAGCGGTCACGCCACTAACGTCTCCACACTGGGCCACCTGCTGGGCCCTAAAGATTTAGTGCTCCACGACGAGTACATCCATAACAGCTCGTTGGTTGGCACGCAGCTTTCCGGCGCCAAGCGCATGTCGTTTAGCCATAACGACCCCGCCGCGCTGGAAGCCCTGTTGGCCCGGCATCGGCATCAGTTCGAACGCGTTCTGGTAGTGATCGAAGGGCTCTACAGCATGGATGGCGACATCCCTGAGCTGCCGCGTTTTATCGAACTGAAGCAACGCTATCAAGCCTGGCTGATGGTCGATGAAGCCCACTCCTTTGGGGTCATGGGCGACACCGGCCTGGGGCTGCGCGAGTATTTCGATATCGACCCGCGCGACGTGGATATCTGGATGGGCACCATGAGCAAAACCATGGCAGGCTGCGGCGGCTATATCGCAGGCAGCAAGCCGCTGGTGGAAACACTACGCTACCTGGCCCCCGGTTTTCTCTACAGCGTGGGCATGCCCGCCCAAGTCGCCGCCCCCTCACTAGCCGCGCTGCAGCTGATGCAGCAAGAGCCCGAACGGGTTCAGCGCCTGCATGCTATTTCGCGCTACTTTCTTGAACAGGCCACTGCCCGCGGCTTGGATACCGGCAAAAGCATCGGTGCCGCGGTCGTACCGGTGATTATTGGCAGCTCCGCGGCGGCTGCCCGGCTTTCTAACGCATTGTTAGAACAGCACATCAACGTACAGCCGATTCTGCACCCAGCGGTACCCGAAAAAAGCGCACGGCTGCGCTTCTTTCTCTCCTGTGAGCATACCCAGGCGCACATTGACCAAACGCTTGATGCACTCACCGCGCTGCTGCCATAATTTTGTAACGCTTTTCCAGACGCAAGGATGATGGCATGGATGTTTACAATGACCAGGAGGGCGCAGCAACACCCGCCTGGTACGTTATTCAGTGTAAAGGGGGCGAATCATTTCGCGCTGCCGAACACCTCGCCAACCAAGGTTATGAGGTGTTTCATCCTGTCCTGAAGAGCCAACGCAAGCGCCAGGGAAAGCTCACCACGGTGACCGAGCCGCTCTTCCCCTACTACCTGTTTATCTGTTTGGATCAGTTGGTCAGCAACTGGCGTCCGATTCGCTCTACTCGCGGGGTGCTACGCCTGCTGACCTTCGGTGACAGGCCCGTCGCCGTGCCCTCACAGCTTGTCGAGACCCTACGCGCTCAGCCGCACAGCAAGGAAGGGATTCACACCTACTTCAGCGCTGGCGAGAAAGTCACCATCACCGACGGCCCCTTCAAAGACCTGGAAGCCATCTTCACCCGCCTTAAAGGCGAAGAGCGCGCCATCGTCCTGCTCAACGTGCTCAATCGGCCACAGTATTTGGAAGTACCGCTAGACACCCTAAGCAAGCCGTAGGCTGCCCCACCGCTAATAACAATGCGCTACAATGGGCCTTTATAAGCCAATTATTTTGCATGGAGGCACGGGTGGCAACCTATCGACGCGCGCATGTTCCTGGCGGCTGCTACTTTTTTACAGTCGTCACCTACGCACGACAACCCCTGTTGGCGGATCGTCTCAATATTGAAGCCCTTGGTCGTGCCTTCCGCACAGTTCGAGAAGAGCGCCCCTTCGTAATGGATGCGTTTGTACTGCTCCCCGACCACCTCCACTGCCTCTGGAGACTGCCTGAAGGCGACGCGGACTACTCCTCACGCTGGCGGGATATCAAAAAATACGCCTCACAGGAATTCTTCTTCCCGCCCGGTACCCATAACGCCTGGCAGCGCGGCTTCTGGGAACACGTCATTCGTGATGAAAACGACTGGCAACGCCATATGGATTACATCCATTACAACCCCGTCAAACACGGCTGGTCTAGAGCGCCCCGCGACTGGGAATGGTCAAGCTTTCAACAATGCGTACAAAAAGGCTGGTACACCCCCGACTGGGGCACCCAACAAGCCCCCGACGTCGCCGAAATGGATTGGGAGTGATGGCGAAAACCCCGGCACCGCTTCGCGCTGCTTTCGCGGGTGCGCTTCGCTTACCCAATGGGATGGACTCCTCCTCACCCTACTCCGGCGTCAGTGCGCCATACTGGTAGGTGGTTTGAAAACTATCAGCTTGAGAGTCAGGAGAAGCCCATATGAACATTAGCCGAGTTGGTGTGGATATCGCAAAGTCTGTCTTTCACGTACATGGCGTTGACCGGCATGAGAAGCCTCAATGGCGAGGTAAATATACCCGGGCCAAGTGGCTGGAGGCTGTCTGTCGGCGCGTTCCTCAAGGCGCCACCATCGGCATGGAAGCATGTGCAGCGGCGCATTATTGGGCGCGCGAACTTCAAGCGCGTGGCTACCATGTGAAGCTCATTGCGGCCCAATTCGTGAAGCCTTACGTTAAAACGAATAAAAATGATCGGGCAGATGCTGAAGCGATTTGTGAAGCATTAGGCCGTCCCACGATGCGCTTCGTGGCCGTCAAAACCGTTGATCAACAGGACAGCCAGGCCACCCACCGGATCCGTGAAGAGCTGATTAGCCAGCGCACAGCGAAGGCCAATCAAATCCGTGGCCTCATCGGTGAGTATGGGTTTATTGCCCCCACCGGTATTCAGCAGTTACGGCGGGCGCTGCCTCTTTGGCTGGAGGATGCCACCAACGGGCTCAGTGACCGCTTTCGCCGCCTATTGGCCGACTTAGCGGATGACTTACGTTATTTAGACGAGCGTGTTGCGCAGTTAACGTCCGCCATTGAAACGCATGCCAACACCGACCCGGTTGCCAAGCGCTTGATGACCCTCCGCGGCATTGGCCCCATCACCGCCAGTGCCTTATCGGGTGTGCTGGGTGACGGCGCTATATACAAGCGAGGACGCGACTTTGCCGCCTCGTTAGGGCTGACCCCGCGTCAACATAGCACGGGCGGACGAGAGCGCCTGTTGGGGATCAGTAAACGTGGCAATAGTTACTTACGCAAGCTGCTGGTACATGGCGCCCGCGCCGTCCTTCGTTATGCGGTGAAAAAAGACGACGGACTCAGCCAGTGGATCAAGCACCTTGCCGTGCGCAAACATCGCAACGTGGCGATCGTAGCACTCGCCAATAAGACAGCGCGCATGGCGTGGGCCGTCACACGTTACGAAGTGCCGTATAACCCTGAGTTGGCCGCCGCCGCTTAACCAGGCGACGCGACCATCAATATTGAACCTTTGACCGGTGTTCCTACCGCCCCGACTGCACCACCACAAGAGAGATGGCGAACAGGTCGAACCGACGTCGGGCCATACCGTGTAGCGCGTAGAGCCATAGAGCTCGTTTACGCTGAGGGTACCCGACGTGCGAATAGCCCATTAAGGTCCGATGCCCACACGTTAGGCATCTTTTACGAGACCGGATATACGCTAGCAGTCGACCGTGCCGCTATGACCTTTTGTGCTTGCAGACGAGGAGGAGTCCATATACGCGCTACTAGATCTCGCATGCACATGAAGGTGGGGATGCCACCGGAATCGAGTGATTGTCGTAGCGCGTGGTAACGAGAACGCGAGTTCAGCGAGCGTTTCGAGGCACCCGCGGGTGGCGGCGGAACGACGCCCGGTGGCACCCAACCTTCCTACATGGGCCAACCCCGGCACCGCTTCGCGCTGCTTTCGCGGGTGCACTTCGCTTACCACGCGCTACTAGATCTCGCATGCACATTGAGGTGAGGATTCCACCGGAATTGAGTGATTGTCGTAGCGCGGGGTAACGAGAAAGCGAGTTCAGCGAGCGTTTCGAGGCACCCGCGGGTGGCGGCGGAACGACGCCCAATGGCACCGAACCATCATCGCCTACACAGGCCAACCCCGGCACCGCTGCGCGCTGCTCCCGCGGGTGCGCTTCGCTTACCACGCGCTACTAAATCTCGCGTGCACATGAAAGCGGGGATGCCACCGGAATCGAGTGATTGCACCCGTAGCGCGTGGTAACGAGAAAGCGAGTTCAGCGAGCGTTTCGAGGCACCCGCGGGAGGCGGCGGAACGACGCCCGGTGGCACCCAACCTTCCTACATGGGCCAACCCCGGCACCGCTTCGCTCTACGCTACCTTTTGAGAGTGAGTTTCCAGCATTGCAGCAATGCTCAAGTGGTAATCAATATCCGGCCATTCAATACCGGTGGCGTCACAAATAAACAGGTAATGCCGCAAGACCTTCACAGAGGCCTGCTCAAGTTCTGGATACCAGCTCATAGGCGTTGAAATGCGCCGCCCATCACTCAATTCGACATGAAGATAATGGTCGTCAAAATGGACTTCTTTACCTGATAAACCAGTCATTCCACACCTCCAAAAATTCCTGTCTATGCAAACTTACTAGCTCAAGACACTCCTTGAGCTCTTGCTTCTTTAGTGACGAATAAATTACCACACTCGTCTCAGTCTCAATTTTAGCCCAGCCTCCTGCCTTCATCACATGCACATGTGGCGGAGGATGTTCATTTGCATAGAAAAAGAATTTGAAACCTTTTTCATTAAGTAGAGTTGGCACTTCATTATCTCTTGCAGTGATGCTAGAAGCATACCAACCCCCTTGCACATCGTCACTTATAAGCCTAAGCGAATACGGCTCTCCAACACATTCACAGCCAACTACATTATTGCTTCAACATCACCATCTCACCAACCCCGGCACCGCTGCGCGATGCATCCGCGGGTGCGCTTTGCTTACCACGCGCTACTAGATCTCGCATGCACATGAAGGTGGGGATGCCACCGGAATCGAGTGATTATCGTAGCGCGGGATAACGAGAAAGCGAGTTCAGCGAGCGTTTCGAGGCACCCGCGGGTGGCGGCGGGATGACGCCCGGTGGCACCGAACCATCATCGCCTACACAGGCCAACCCCGGCACCGCTGCGCGCTGCTTTCGCGGGTGCACTTCGCTTACCACGCGCTACTAAATCTCGCATGCACATTGAGGTGAGGATTCCACCGGAATCGAGTGATTGTCGTAGCGCGTGGTAACGAGAAAGCGAGTTCAGCGAGCGTTTCGAGGCACCCGCGGGTGGCGGCGGAACGACGCCTAATGGCACCGAACCATCATCGCCTACGCGGGCCAAACCCGGCACCGCTTCGCGCTGCTTTCGCGGGTGCGCTTCGCTTACCGCGCGCTACTAGATCTCGCATGCACATGAAGGTGGGGATGCCACCGGAATCGAGTGATTATCGTAGCGCGTGGTAACGAGAAAGCGAGCTCAGCGAGCGTTTCGAGGCACCCGCGGGAGGCGGCGGAACGACGCCCGGTGGCACCCAACCTTCCTACATGGGCCAACCCCGGCACCGCCGCGCTCTACGCTACCTTTTGAGAGTGAGTTTCCAGCATTGCAGCAATGCTCAAGTGGTAATCAATATCCGGCCATTCAATACCGGTGGCGTCACAAATAAACAGGTAATGCCGCAAGACCTTCACAGAGGCCTGCTCAAGTTCTGGATACCAGCTCATAGGCGTTGAAATGCGCCGCCCATCACTCAATTCGACATGAAGATAATGGTCGTCAAAATGGACTTCTTTACCTGATAAACCAGTCATTCCACACCTCCAAAAATTCCTGTCTATGCAAACTTACTAGCTCAAGACACTCCTTGAGCTCTTGCTTCTTTAGTGACGAATAAATTACCACACTCGTCTCAGTCTCAATTTTAGCCCAGCCTCCTGCCTTCATCACATGCACATGTGGCGGAGGATGTTCATTTGCATAGAAAAAGAATTTGAAACCTTTTTCATTAAGTAGAGTTGGCACTTCATTATCTCTTGCAGTGATGCTAGAAGCAAACCAACCCCCTTGCACATCGTCACTTATAAGCCTAAGCGAATACGGCTCTCCAACACATTCACAGCCAACTACATTATTGCTTCAACATCACCATCTCACCAACCCCGGCACCGCTGCGCGATGCATCCGCGGGTGCGCTTCGCTTACCACGCGCTACTAAATCTCGCGTGCACATGAAAGCGGGATGCCACCGGAATAGAGTGATTGTCGTAGCGCGTGGTAACGAGAAAGCGAGTTCAGCGAGCGTTTCGAGGCACCCGCGGGTGGCGGCGGAACGACGCCCAATGGCACCGAACCATCATCGCCTACACGGGCCAACCCCGGCACCGCTTCGCGCTGCTCCCGCGGGTGCGCTTCGCTTACCATGCGCTACTAGATCTCGCATGCACATGAAGGTGGGGATGCCACCGGAATCGAGTGATTGTCGTAGCGCGTGGTAACGAGAAAGCGAGTTCAGCGAGCGTTTCGAGGCACCCGCGGGAGGCGGCGGAACGACGCCTAATGGCACCGAACCATCATCGCCTACGCGGGCCAAACCCGGCACCGCTTCGCGCTGCTTTCGCGGGTGCGCTTCGCTTACCACGCGCTACTAGATCTCGCATGCACATGAAGGTGGGGATGCCACCGGAATCGAGTGATTATCGTAGCGCGGGATAACGAGAAAGCGAGTTCAGCGAGCGTTTCGAGGCACCCGCGGGAGGCGGCGGGATGACGCCCGGTGGCACCGAACCATCATCGCCTACACAGGCCAACCCCGGCACCGCTGCGCGCTGCTTTCGCGGGTGCACTTCGCTTACCACGCGCTACTAAATCTCGCATGCACATTGAGGTGAGGATTCCACCGGAATCGAGTGATTGTCGTAGCGCGTGGTAACGAGAAAGCGAGTTCAGCGAGCGTTTCGAGGCACCCGCGGGTGGCGGCGGAACGACGCCTAATGGCACCGAACCATCATCGCCTACGCGGGCCAAACCCGGCACCGCTTCGCGCTGCTTTCGCGGGTGCGCTTCGCTTACCACGCGCTACTAAATCACGCATGCCCGTGAATATGTGGCCTCCAATCATATCCGCATGAACGGCGCCCCGTGGCATCCAACCAATCCTGCCTACATGGCCCGGCACCGCTTCGCGCTGCTCCCGCGGGTGCGCTTCGCTTACCACGCGCTACTAAATCTCGCATGCACATTGAGGTGAGGATTCCAAGGATGTGTGCACATGGCCATGGCACGTCATCACGCCACCGAAGCCAAACCGTAGCGCGTGGTAACGAAGAACGCGAGCTGAGCGAGCGTAAAGCCATCTTCTCAATCACTGCCAAACAAATCGCGGGTGTATACCTTGGATTCCACATCGCTAAGCTCAGTGACCATGCGATTAGCCAGGATGACATCACACTTGTCTTTAAACGCCGCTAAATCGCGCATAACGGTTGAGCCAAAGAATTTATCTTCTTCCAACACCGGCTCGTAAACGACCACTTCCACACCTTTCGCTTTGATGCGCTTCATAACACCTTGCATGGCACTGGCGCGGAAGTTATCCGAGCCCGTTTTCATGATGAGACGGTAAACCCCAACCACAGTCGGATTGCGGCGCAGAACGGACTCGGCAATAAAGTCTTTACGCGTGCGGTTGGCATCTACAATTGCCTGAACCATATTACTCGGCACATCGGTATAGTTGGCGAGCAGTTGCTTGGTATCCTTCGGCAGGCAATAGCCACCATACCCAAAGCTGGGGTTGTTATAGTGCTTACCAATACGCGGGTCTAGGCCAACGCCTTGAATGATCTGCTTGGCATCAAGGCCATGGGTTTCCGCATAGGTATCTAATTCATTAAAGTAAGCGACCCGCATTGCCAGATACGTGTTCGCGAACAGCTTGATTGCCTCGGCCTCGGTGCTGTTCGTCAACAATACCTCTATTTCTTCGGCAATCGCCCCCTGCTTGAGGAGTTCAGCAAAGGCCTCGCCCCGCTCGGAACGCTCTCCGACAATAATGCGCGAAGGATAAAGATTATCGTAAAGCGCCTTTCCTTCCCGTAAAAATTCAGGCGAGAAAATAAGGTTTTGCGTGTTAAAGCGTTCAGCGGCACCTTTGGTGTACCCCACTGGCACGGTGGATTTTATGACCATCACCGCCTCAGGGTTAATCTGCATGACCTGCTCAATAACAGCTTCAACGCTTTTAGTATTGAAATAGTTGGTTTGAGGATCGTAATCAGTGGGAGTGGCAATAATCACGAACTGCGCGCCAGCGTAAGCCTGCTCGGCATCCAGCGTCGCAGTAAAAGTCAGGTCAGTACGATTTAAAAAAGCCGCTATTTCAGCATCCTCAATCGGAGAAAGGCGATTGTTCAACAGCGCTACTTTCTCGGGGACGATATCCACCGCGACCACTTCGTGGTGCTGCGCTAACAACATCGCATTGGAAAGCCCCACATAGCCGGTTCCTGCAACGGCAATTTTCATCCAAATAATTCCTAAAATTAATATAAAACAAAAACTTGAAGCACATGCTAAAAGCATAACGGGCACCACTAAAGGTGCCCGCCGAAGGATGAAACGGCCTCAAAGAATCTATTTCAACACACCAGCCAGCAATGCCTGGGCGTTCCCAATCAATTCATCCAAGTGCTGTGCGCCTTTGAAGCTTTCGGCATACACCTTGTAAAGCGATTCAGTGCCGCTTGGCCGAGCGGCAAACCAGCCGTTTTCGGTGGTGACTTTGATGCCGCCAATAGCAGTGCCATTGCCCGGCGCGTCTACCAATACAGCGGTGATAGCGTCGCCTGCCAGAGTTTTCTCAGTCACGCTCTCAGCACTCAGCTTTTTAAACGCCGCTTTCTCTTCGGGTGAACAGGCGGTATCGACGCGCTTGTAAAAAGGCTCACCAAAGCGCTCGGTAAGCGTGCGGTAATACTCGCTGGGCGTTTTGCCGGTGACCGCCATAATTTCCGCTGCCAACAAACACAGCACGATGCCGTCTTTATCGGTGGACCACGCCTTACCGTCGCGGGTTAGCAAGCTGGCGCCTGCACTCTCTTCCCCGCCGAAGGCAAGCCAGCCCTCGTGCAGGCCATCCACGAACCACTTGAAGCCTACCGGCACTTCGTAAAGCTCGCGCTGGTGGGAAGCCACCACTCGGTCGATCATGGAAGAGGACACCAACGTCTTGCCGATCTTCAGGCTAGCCGCCCACTCTGGGCGGTGGGTGATCAGATAATCGATACACACGGCCAAAAAGTGGTTCGGATTCATCAGACCACTAGCATCAACTATTCCGTGACGATCAGCATCCGGGTCATTGCCAAAGGCTATATCGAAGCGGTCTTTAATCTTGAGTAGGTTAGCCATTGCTGCCGGGCTAGAGCAATCCATACGAATTTTGCCGTCGTGATCCGGCGGCATAAACGCAAACTCAGGATCAACTATAGTATTCACGACATCAAGATTCAGGTCGTAGTGCGCCGCTATCGCCTGCCATACCGGCAGCGCGGTGCCGCCCATGGGGTCAGCACCTAACGCTAAGTTTGCGCCCTGAATAGCGGCCATATCCACTACGCTGCCAAGCTTGGCAACGTAATGCGCAGTGAAATCGTACTCCTGGGCGTGGGCAATCGCCTCATCCACCGGCACGGTGGGTATATCTTCCAACTGGCGCAGCAGGTAGGCATTTGCACGCAGTTCAATCCAGCCGGTGGCATCAGTATCCGCGGGGCCACCATGGTGCGGATTATACTTAATACCGCCATCTTCCGGCGGGTTGTGCGAAGGCGTGATGATTAAGCCATCCGCAAGCGCCACATCGGGCGCCGCCAGGTCATGGGGATTATTATGGTGCAGGATCGCCTGGCTAATCAGCGGCGTCGCGGTGTAGCCGTGATCTTTCTCGACAAATACCGGCACCTTGTTGGCAGCCAACACTTGCAGCGCGCACTCCCAGGCAGGGCGAGAAAGCGCGTGGGTATCGAAACCTAAAAACAGCGGCCCCTGATAGCCCGCCTCACGCCGGTAGTCGACCACCGCCTGGGTGATGGCATAAATATGCGAAGCATTAAACGTACGCTCAATGGAGCGGCCACGATGGCCAGAGGTACCAAACGACACGCGCTCCCCAACGACGTTAGCGCTGGGTCGCTCTTCATAAAAAGCTTTAACAGTAGATTCCATGGTTCCCTCTCCCTGTTTATCTTATTGCGGCACGGCACCACTACGTTTTAGCCAAAACTGCACAGCTGCTTCTACGTTACCGATACGTTTTGCATCAACAGCGGCTTGCTTAGCCATGTTGGCAGCCGCTATGGGGTTTTCTAACAAGTGTTCTAACGCACTTCGCCATTCAACGTGCGCATCATTGACTAGCAAACCATTTTTTCCGTGCTGGACAATCTCAGTGTACGGGTAACGATTTGAGTATATTCCTACCCCGCCCATGGCGGTAATATCAAAAAATTTGATGAAAGATTTGCCATGGTTAAACGGGGTATTTAACAACGGGGCTAGGCCTATATGGCAGCGGTGCTCTCGTTGATAAACCTTAAACGCCTCCCAGGCTAAGGGGCAAGGCGCGTTTAAGCGTGGCAGCGTGATTAAACTTTCTGGAGTGTGTGGCCCCAGCATAATTTCCACCTGGGTATCCATACGCTGGGACTGCATGCCTTCTATGGCCGGGGCGATGTGCATAAGGTCAGCTAAATGCGCCCGCGTGCCGTAAAAGCCGATTTTCCAGTTAGCGCTGGAAGATGGCGGTTGCGAGAAATGCTGAAGTGAAGGCAGAGGAGTAATCAGAGGTGGCGTGAGCACTTGAACATTATCGTGCTCGCTAAAAAAACAGCGCGCCAATTGCTCGCTAGAGGCCACCACTTCATCAGCCAGTGACACTAAGCGAGGTTGATGTTTAGCAATCCCACCCATTCGCTTACGGTAGGCAGCCGGTAAGGTTGGGTCATTGGACGCCGCAAAAATATCATCATCGATTAAATAGGCAATATAGCCAAAAGCATCGCGGTGACGTTCTAGCCAGCGCAGCCAACCTAACGGTAGCGAGCGACAAAGCAGCAGATTAGCCCCCGCGAAACGCCGCAGCAGAGAACGACCATGTACCCAGCTGGCCCCGAAAGATCGAGAAGCGGTAAAACGTTCGACCGCCACGCCCCGGCGGCGCAGACCGGAGGCAGCAGATGCCAAGAAATAAATGTCCTCGGTCGGCCGCGCCCCATCGCTCAGAACAACCCAGGTAGTGTGGCGACTCACGGTACATCCTTGATTAAGATAATTCTTCTCCTTTCCACTAGCCCTATTCAGCACCGCTTCGCGGGTAGCGGCGGAACGACGCCCCGTGGCACGGAACCAACCCCGCCTGCACAAGCAAACCCCGGCACCGCTTCGCGGTGCATCCGCGGGTGCGCTTCGCTTACCACGCGCTACTAAATCTCGCATGCACATGAAGGTGGGGATTCCAAGGACATGTGCACATTATGTACATGGCCGTGGCACGTAATCACTCCACCGGAATCGAGTAAGTGCACCCGCGGAACGACGCCCCGGAGCTTCCAACTCAGCGTTATTGACTAATACCAGGGTACATTTTGAACTGTTTATATAACTTGTAAATACGAGCCCGCAGCTGGGCAGCCTCTTCAGACCGCATGAAATGGGCGACGTCCAAACACTGAAACAGATAGGTGAACACCAAGGCGCCCAACTGCTGATCAACTCTTTTTTCAGCCAAGGTTTCTACGGCAGCCCAGGGCAGCCCACGCAACAGAAGCGCCACATCGAACCCTAACGGCAAATACGCCCATCGATCCCAGTCAATAAGCGCTACCTGCTGCTGCTGAGTATCAATGAGTACGTTATTACGGTGTAGGTCACCATGCGACAACACGCGTGGTAAGCGCGCAGTAACACGCATTAAAAAGACAAAAAATGTCAGTTCAATCCTACTACCGCCTTCCCGCAAGGCCTGCGCGATGACCGATGGAAATAACTTATGCAACAAACTTTTAAAACGACTGTAGCGGCGTTTTAAAGCGCTGCGCCCAACTTCACCAGCTTGCTGAAGAGTGACAAGTTGCGCCATTACCATAGGCACCCATGCTTCCCACCCGTTACCCACTTCTTCCAGAGTTATGCCTGGCTGAAAAGCAAACATCTGTAGCATGTGTCTTTCTTGAGAAAACGCAGCCAATAAAGGCGGCGCGGCTATACGACTAGGCGTGATCACTTTGTCATAAAGCTGCATCACGTTTGCATGAGCCTTGGGCTCTACATCAAAACGCGCCATGACAGGAGCCTGGTTAGCAACGTTAAGTACAGCGCCAGCCATTCGTCGTTCAGCAGACTGCCCAAACAGGGGTTTAAATCTATCAACCAACAATTGATCAGGAAGCGAAGCCACGGCTTTATACTCCGCGTGCTGATGGGAGATGGCAATAGGTAACCAATCGCTTTGCTTCGGATGCCTAAAGAGCCAAGGGCTATGCCGCAATGGCACGTCTTTCGGGGTCACCACGCGAACGACATCTCCATGCTTCAGCGCCAACGTTCCATGAAAACCCACGTTGCCACTCAACGAAAGCCCTGCCTTTTTCACATCCGCTCGTGGGCGGTTACAAGACAGCCGGCAACGTGTTCGGCCATTCACCACCACAGTCACGTATGGCGATAGGCTCCAGCCACTAATCGCATCCTCACTAACCCGGTCTATAAAACCTAGTACGCCCGGTTTTTTTATTACTTTCAACATAACCTATTACTTGAATATCCAGCGAAAATTGTTGATTGATGTATCAAAGTGTCTGATAAGTACCACTACACGGGTACTTTAAGATTTATATGGATATTCAAGCGTTTATCGCAACGAGAAATCCTCATGAACCAAGGTCAGATTAGGGTTATAGGCCGGGTCACTGTCCAGTAATTCGCCCCAGGTTTTGCGCATATAGGCATATTCGCTTAGCCAACGCGCACGCTTTTCAGGGGTGTCATCGGCACCGCGGGAAATGGATTCATGATGGTAAAGCTCAGCAAACGGCGTCCACAGATTACGGTAACCCGCCTCACGAACCTTAATGCATAAATCCACATCGTTGTAAGCGACAGCCAGATCTTCCTCGTTCAAACCATTAACAGCATCGAAGACCTCTTTACGCAGTAGCAGACAGGCTGCCGTCACGGCAGAAAGGTTCTGAGCCACTTTCAAGCGCCCCATATAACCATCTTCGTCACGCTGAAAGAAGCGATGGGCATGTCCCGCTAAGCCACCTAACCCAAGAATCACACCACCATGCTGGATGGTGTCATTGGGGTAGTAGAGCTTCGCGCCTACACAACCAATATCAGGGCGTGAAACCTGCTCTACCATCTCCGTCAGCCACTGCCCATCAATCGGCTCTACATCATTATTGATTAAACCAATAACACTTCCCCGAGCATGGTCGGCACCATAGTTATTGATGGATGAATAATTAAACGGAGCGTTCCAGGACAACACCTTTACTCGGGTGTCACGGGCTGCCACTTCGTCCAAATACGCCAGGGTCTCTTTGCAGCTGCTTTGGTTATCCAGAATAAGCAGTTCAAAGTGGCTATAGTCGGTACGGTCTAAAATAGCATCAACACAAGGGCGCAATATATCGACGCCATCGCGGGTAGGCACCAGCAAGCTCACCAAGGGTTCTGGCGTAGGCATCGGCCAACGAATGCGCTGCGTGCCGGGTAATAACCCTGGCGCTACTTGTGCAACCTGCCCACAGGCCTCTAAATGCTGCTCAACAGCCCCAACATAACTGGAAGGCGTTGTGGCAGCCCCCGGTGCACCGTGATAGGCAATATGGGGTACGTGGGCAAGCTGTTGCGACGAAAAATGATCGCGCCGTGTTACGTCCAACGTTTGTACGTAATCCAGCCAATCAGGGTTATTGGCATTGTCACCACACATATCGGCTGAAAGGCGTGGAAAAAAGCGGTGCTGGTAACACACGGCCCGGCCCATATACGGCATCGAAAGCAGCAAATCAGCATTCCACTCAGGCTTAAACTGCGGCGAGTGCCGAACTCCCTCCTCATCAAGGCTATCCTCATCGGCTATCAGCATCTGCGCTTGAGGATTATCTGCGGCAATACTGGCCATATGAAACAGTGCATTCGCCGCTAAACGATCGCCTGGGCGTAAAAACCATATCCAGGAGTGTTTGCAATAGGAAAGGGCCTCTATCCGCAAGGCCGCAACACTGGTGGCATGACTTTCTACAACGCGAAGAACGGGCATCTCACGCTGCCATTCTTCTAACCATGCCTGCCAGCCATGAAATGCCGGTGACGGTAACAAAAGTACGGCCTGCCGTGGCGACAAGGACTGCTCCGCCACACTGGCCAGGCTGCCTTTTAAGCTGTTTTGTAAAGCCTGTAATGCATCAGGCGTCGCCTCGCCAATAGGACACACCAGCAAAATACTACAATCAAAAGAGTGAACATGGTGGCGCATGGCCACCTCATGGTCGCTAGGCGCACGCCTTCGTTCTACCTGACGAATCCACTGCTGGTAGTGGCGACGAGTGGAAAAACTAATAAATGTACTTTCGTAGTCCTCTAGGGCAATGGTTTGCCATTTGCGGCTCTGTTTACGCGCCTGCTGCTTCAAACTGAGCTCAATTTCTTTCAAAGAAAGATCACGGTAGTGTTCATGCATGTTGGATAACCGCTGCAGCAAACGGTTATAGGCAAACATTGGCGTTAGCCATACGAAGCGAAAATGTTCCAGGGAAAACGTGCCCGTGGCGTTCATGGGCGCAAACGTCACACGTTTCACACCCCATGGCACGTATACAAGCCGCTTCGTGATCTTACCCACACGCAGAGGTAGCTCTACCGTTAACGAGCGCCGTGCAGACTCAAACGTGAGGCTAGACACCACACTGGTCACGTCTCGCTCACAGGCAATTTCGACCATGTTCCAGCCGGGCAAAGGTAACTGCCCTTCTAACGCAAAAAGCGGCTCCGCGCCCAGGGATTGCCATTCACCAGGGCGTGAAGCCGCCTTTAATTGCTGTAAAGGAACAAATTGCTGAGGGCTGCGGTGGTGAGGGTACCAAGGCTTATCGCGTGACGTGTGGTTAGCATTCATTCAAAAGCGTCTTATCCGGCGGATATGGAGCGAGCATGTTACCAGCCCTTAGGCTGCGTCACACCAGCCTGTTATAAAACCCTGCTAGGCTCTGTCTGAAAAGTCGGCGAGCGAAGGCCAGACAAGGCAAAAATCGGCGAAAAGACGGAGTTTACATGGTGTAAATGAGTACTTTGAGCCGATTTTTAACGCCGTATGGTCGAGCGCAGCCAGTTTTCAGACAGAGCCTAGACTAGCCAGGGTGTTAAATTAAGTTTATGAATCAAGGCATCATCGCGTGCGACGGAGATCTTTCGCTTAGCCACTGAAGCCCACTCATCTTCAGATAGCCTGGCGCGTTTTTCATCGATTAACTTCAAAAGTGACTGATCCACCTCAGGTACTTGCACCATAAACCGTGCATTGGTTTGCATCACCAAATAAGCCGGATTAACCGCTTTCACCAGCTCAGGGTCGAGGCTTCCCGCGCTGTGTACAAACACCACTTGTTGAAACAGACGGCATAAGTAGTTAAGCATTGAATAGCTGGAAGACGAGCCAAAGAGTAAACACACACTAGGCATCAGTGCCTGGTCATTCACTAACACCGACAAACGCCCAAAGTTGGGCAAGCCATTATCATAATAGCGGCACTTCATATAGCTAAACGAGCGCAGCACCTCTATGTTGCAATGGCGTTCCGGCGTAAATTTATTGCCCAAGTCGCCGACAATTGTACGTTGCACGTACTCATCTTCGGCAAAAAGCGCGTTAACCGCATTGGGATCAAGGTCAAGCGCCGTTGCCAGCGCTTTTGCAGCCACCATCGCGCCTTGCTGGGACCAGTGGCTATCCGTGCGAATAAAGGCCTCATCACCCAACTGGGTCAAAAGCGCCTGGGGGTACACAATGCTGTGTGCTTCCGGCAACGCCATTAACTGTTGTATGGGGCCATTGCTACCTTCAGTAAACGGATGATAGCTAGGCCCCATGACACTCTCTTTAGACGGTGCCACCAACACCGCATGAGCGGCCTCGGCACTGTCAGCCAGTTGCTCAACGGCTTGAAAGTACTGTTGCCACTGCTCGACCCCTCCTTCCGTTAGGCGAAGCCGCCCCCGGTACTGATCAACACTCCCATTGGTATCATTATCCAAAAACAACCACCCCTGCTTACCCTCAAGCACTTTAAGGGAAGGAGGGAGTGCATCATCTAAATGAACATCAGACGGTATATCTACCTGGGAAAGGGGAAACTGCATATCTCCTAAGCGCAGAAACAGTGAGAACTGCTCCAAACGGTGAGGAACCGTAAAACGAAAGCCACACTGCACTTGAGGGTGTGACTCATCAGCGGTTCCAAAAAGCGCTTCAATGACATCAGGACGGCGCACCGACAGAGGGTGGCAAAGCTCAAAGGTTTTGCTCCAGCGAGCAATTATTTCAGCCTTGCCTACCCACTCGGCTAACGCTTCAGGCAGCACTACCCACCCCTGCACGACCCACCCCCCTGGGAGCAACCACGGGGGGCGTTGCGCATCAGGGAAATCAAGGTGCCAGCGGAGCCCTGAGGTATAGCGGTCTAAAGTGTCCCGCCCAACAAACCGTTTAACAAACCGTTTAACAAACCGAGCGAAACGTATGGCTGGCATCTCCCACGGGGTTTTAAGGGCTGAATTTCTAAAGCCTTTATTTTTAAGAGCACTGTTTTTAAGGGCTCTGTTTTGAAGAGCTCTGCTTTGAAGGACTATGCTTTCAATCATTCTCAGTGAAACCGTCCATAGCTGACTGTAAGAACGCTTGATCAGGCCCATAACGATGGGCCAAGTGGACACTCAGACAACCCCGTTACGGGAAAGTGCAGAAGTGTCATAAGCGACGCTCTTCCAGTCAGAGATCCCACACCGCTTTACGAAAGCCAAGGGTATGTCGCGTTGGTTCATCCCACTGATTTTTCCTGAACATTAGATCGAATTGACTATTGGAACGACCAGACAGCACCCGAGTAGACTTCTGCAGTTTATGCACGACACAAGCATCGCTGACATGGTAAATCCGCAGCCCTAACAGGTGTCTTACCACATCGCAGTAAATACGATCAGAGCGGTAATGGCGGCCAAACTGCGCATCCAGAGGCCCAGCGCTACGATATGTTTCCCGGGGAATATAGACACAGAAGAACGGTGCAAAGCTGATCTCCAGCACTCTTCCGTCATGCAATAACGGCGGAGTCACAATATTACTGTGATGAGCCGAGAGATTGACATCACAGGGTTGATCGGCGTCGGCATAAGGCACGTGGGTGGTTAAAGTGGGCGTACCACCAGGCAAAATTTGCTGGGGAACGACCAGGCCGCATTCTGGCAATTGAGTCGCTGCCAGTTGCATAGCTTCCAACGCACCTGGCTCAACATGCGCATCGTTATTAAGCAGCATCAAATCGTGGTCTGTTTTAGCCGCTGCCAATCCCAGGTTAACTGCGTGAGTAAAGCCATAGTTGCAGGAATTAAAAATTGCTTTCAGGCGCCCGGCAGCCTGAGCCTCTTCAAGGAACTTCTTCACCGGAGACGAAGAGTCATTATCGACAACGATCACCTCCAGCTTATCGCCCAGCGCCAGCGCTTCCAGGCTAGTGAGGCAATCACGCAGATCCTCCAACGACTCATAGCTGGGGATAACCACTGACACCCCTCGCTGCAGTACAGTAGAGGCAGTTGATTTAGCGGCAGACCACTGATACCCAGTTGCCTCACGTACCTGGTCTAAATAGCCCACGTACTCCGTGTTAGCCGTCAACGTGTTAGCGGCACGGCCATAATAATAGTGGGTTAATACGACTGGCACTGAACAAAGCCGTACCCGCTGGCTATAGCGGCGGATCAAATCCCAGTCCACAAACCTCGGCAGCGTCTCGTCAAAGCCCCCACACTGTTGATAGGCCTCGCGAGTGTGACAAAACGCATTGAGGTCTACATAGTTCCTATTGAACAACAATGCGCGATTCAAAGGACCAAACAGCACGCCTGAAGGCTCTGTGGCATTGCCGGTGTAGCGATATAAGCCTGAATAAAACGCCTGAGCTGTGGGTTCGCGGCTAAAAGCCCCCACCATGGCAGCCAAATAGCGTGGATCCCAAACGTTATCAGAGTCCAGGTAAGCGATATAAGCCCCCTGCGCTACCTCCAACCCTTGGTTGCGCGCATGGGAGACTCCTCGGTTTTTTTTCAGAGCAATCAGTTGAATACGTTCGTTTTTGGCGGCCTGCCGCTCACACCACTCACGGGTGCCATCGGTACTGCCGTCATCTACCAACAGCAATTCCCAGTTGGCATACACCTGGCTACTCACCGACTCGACCGCTGCCTCAATGGTATCCAAACGGTTAAAGCAAGGCATAATGACAGTAACTAGCGGCGCCTTTGCGAGTGCTTGCGCATCACGAGTCAGCCCATCCGCCACGTTCTCCATGGCGGCCAAGCATCGCTTATCAGCCTCGCGAAACGGGCGCGACAGATAAGGATCAACCAAACCATGGGCAAGATAACCCGCAAAATCGCTAAAGGAACGCTGAAACTCCCAGACAGCATCGCCACTGGCCACCACATGACCACTCAGGGCGTCGATTAACTCAAGGTGATGGTTTTGGCCGTCTACCAACTCAACCGGCGGATATGTCTCAAAGGCATGGCGCCCCTCATGAATGCCGTTATCACGCAGGTCATTGCGGAACTGGTTAGCGATCACTTCAATCTCATGGTGACCATCAATACGGATCAACGCCGAACGCGGCGCGCTGGAACCACTGTCCGCCAGCCAGCCACAAATCGCGAGATCGCCGTTGAGGTTAAGGTCTCCATTCACCCCTTGTTTTCTGGCCGCTTTCACACCACTAGTACCAAGCACCTGCAATTCTTGAAGGTCACTGCTATCGATCAGCAGCTCTGATGGCATGGTGCTTTCCAGCCCGGTCTCCATCTGATAAGGCGAAAGCTCGCCATTAGACCCATGGGGTAACAGCAACACCCGCTCTGACTGGGGGCGCACGACACCGCCCACCAAGCGTTCCAACGCATGGGACAACTCACCATCCTGCTCGCCGGTTTCTGGCTCAAACATTAATGGCGCCACTTCGGCGGCCAAGGCAGATAGCGCTTGGGGGCGGCACCAAAACATACTGCCAGCAAAAAAGCCCCAGTCGCTTTCCAGCGATACATTGACCCGCGGCGCAAGCTTTTCCAACCAAGGGCCATTGCCAAAGCGCATTGACAGCTGGCTCATAAACAGCCGCTGAGGGCCTGCTAACTGCAAGCGGGGGTCGCTGCGTAGCTTATGCAGCAACGCCTGCACGCCGCCGTCACTCGGCAATACGCTGCTCAAAAGTGTATCCCGCCACTGTTTAGCCACCGGCGTTACACCCTGCTTGGTGTGCAGCTTCAAGCACAGCGTATACTGTTGCAGATGAGGTATTAGCGAAAAAAACGGCGCAATATCCCGCCCCCGATTAGGGCAGTGCACCACTTTTGCACCAGGGTAGCGTTTCTTCAGCGCCACAATTTCCCGCGTATTTGGCGCATGGGACGTGGTAATAAACAGATCAAAGGGCTCCTTCAGCAAGGCAAGCCTGTCACCTAGCAGTGCCACCAATTCAAGATGGTAAGCATGCAAAACGACCGCCAGCTGTGGAACAGCGGGGGAATCCCCTTCCCCCACTACTGCCCGCCGCCCTTCACTGCGGCCATGACGAAGGTAATGCAGCAACGGGCTCAGCCCCGATGTGGCAACATCCGGGTAGCGTCGGGAATACTCTTCAGGATCAAAACCAGGCCCCGGGCAGCGGCCCAGTGCCCAGCCATAATTTAAAAAATGCTCCAGCGGAGAAAGCTGACTATGCTGAGCATCTAGATAACGGTTTACATACCACGATGCATTAAATAATTCTGCATCCAATAACAACTTACGATTAGCATCGCTCATTACAGTTCCTTTGTACTAGGCTTTAGTACCACGCTTTAGTGCTACGTTTTAGTACTTAGCTTTAGTACTTAGCTTTAGTACTTTGCTTTAGTACTTTGCGTTAGTACTACGCTGCTCTTTCTCACCAAACTTAAGGTAGTGCACAAGCGGGTTGATTCCGCTTTCTACCACGTCGGGGTTGTGCTGAAGGTAGTACGCCGAGTCAAACCCCGGGCCTGGGTTACGCCCTTCGAAACCGCCCATCAACAGATAGTGGCGGGCAGGATTCGCCGACATTTTGCTATCACGAGCAATATCAGGGTATTGCGCTAAATACCACTTAGCGTCGAACCACTGACTCGCTTCGATTAACGCGACCTGCCGCTTGATCGCTCGCTTTGTCAGCGGTGGGGCTTTAGCAACACTTTTGGGGGCGCTTAACTCCGCTTGAGTAGACGTATCAGTACTAGGTGCTGCTGCTCGCAGAGCTTCTAGCTGATCCACTAGATTGGCTAACTCATGAGATTGACGCTCTATTTCGCGACGCTGCTGAGCCTGCGTTTCGCGGTTGGCTTTAGCGTCCACTTCAAGTTTCTGGTTAGCAGATTTTGTATCATCAAGCTCGCGTTTCAACTGCCCGCGTTGTGCTTCGTTTTTCTTGAGCTGTTCGGTTAGCTCGTCAACAGTGCTAAGCGCTTCTTTTTCGCGCTCAGTGGTCGCTTTCAATTGAGCAGAAAGCGTGGCGTGTTCTTTCTTTTGCTGCGCCAGCTGTTGTTCAACATCTGAACGGCTCTTTTCAGCATCGCCAATACGCTGCTCCGCTTCTTGTAGCTTACGGGTCAATTGACCCATTTCATTAAAGCGCGCCTGAAGCGACGATTCAGCTTTTTGCAGCTTGTTAGTTAACCCAGTGTTTTCTTCATGGGCGCTACGCAAGCTCTTCTCGTTGGCTTCAAGTAGGCTGGTAAGTTTTGCCAGTTCGCTAAAGCGAGTTTCCAGCGTCCGCTTATATTCATCCACTTCTTGCTGAGCTTTGTTGAGCGCCTGTTCGCTGGCTTTCAACGCCTGGGCATACTCACGTGACTCAGCAGCGTAGCGCTCTCTTTGCTCACGGGCCTCATTCGCTTGGCGTTCGCCCTGTTCACGCTGGCGCATCAGCTCCTTTTTCAGCTCGTCGTTAAATTCTTCCAGCGAACTCACCCGCTCGGCCAAACGGCCACGTTCCTGGGCAAACCGAGATTCTTGCTGTTCAAGGCACGCTTTCAGCTTATCGCGCTCTTCACCCACCTGCTGTAAATGCTCTTCCTGCTCATTTACCCGCTGTTCGGCAGCCGCCAGATTGCTCGCCTGTTCGTTAACTCGGGTTTCCAGAGCCTGTGAAAGCGCCTGCTGGTGGCGCACAGTTACTTTATCCTGGCAACTGCGCCCCAGGCGGGCGAAAACATCCTGCACCACCTGCGTAGAGGCAGCCGACTCCAGCGCGCCTAAAAGGTTTTTAAGCAGCGGGGGCAGATTATTACCTACCGCAATAATCCCCAGCCCACCGGCATGGTGAAACACAAAGTGCGGGTAGCGGGCTTTAAGGGTTTCGAAAGCACGGAACACAAGGCAACCAGGCTCGCGGCGGGCAACCCCTGGCACTACCACGACACCCTGAGTTGAAAGCTTGGATAACCAGCGATCCAACAGATAATCCACGCTGTTGTCATCGGCTTCTACATGCAGCAGTAGCAGGTCGATTGAGCCCTCATCGAACTGGTCAATCGCCCGGATGGGAGTCGCCTCTAGCCACTGACTGATTGTAGAGAAGTGGTCAGCGGCATAGGCCCGAATAGCCTCGGCATCTTGCTTGCTTGCTGCATCTTCCTCATGCACTCCCACCATAAAGCAACGTGTACCCAGGCGAAGCCGGGAGGCTGACTGGCAAACCGCAAAGTGCGCGACGCTCTCTACCCCCAGGCCCACTGCCTGCTGTGGCCGCAACGCCTCTACCAACCAAAACAGAAACGGTAGATGTTCCAGCCAGGGAGATGCCTCACGGTAATCAGGCTGCCAAAACATGGATCCCTGGGCTAACGTATTGATAGAAGGCTTGATAGCAAGGTCTTGTGTAGCGTTGGCCGCTACCGAATGCTGTTGCTGGCTCACAATGAATTCCTAACACGTAATAAATGGGCAATAGGATACCAGTTCAACCGGGCAAGTTGGCAGCCGGTGCTGGAAAGGGGCGAACATCAGGGTTGGCCGGCAGGTACAAATCACTTGGCTGTTCGGCACTCTCGTGCCATTGAGCCGCGGCAATGTGGTAATCGCAGCGTAACCCCTTAAATAGGGTAACCAAATGAGTAGGACCAGTCTGACTGAGGGAAGTAGGTAGACTTCGACCAAAGGCCAGAGGAATACCTTTCTTTATCTCACCAACCACTTTAGCGCCAAAAGCGGCAACTATACGGCGAAAGTATTCAGTATCAGCGGCCACTTTAACAACATCACAAAACCCTAATATTTCGAAAACCTCCCGCCGAAACATAAACGATGACATATTGCGATGAACCCAACCGTCCTGTGACTCAATCCTCCAATGATTAAATAGCATTTCTGAAGAACAACGAACCCAATCGCTAAAACACGCCTTCCATTCTGGATGGCTTTCCAATCCTGCCACCTGCATTTCAAGCTTTTGAGGATGCGACCAATCATCACTATCGTGAACGGTGATATATTCCCCCTTCGCTGCCATCAGGCCATGGTTGCGAGTCGCGTAAGCTCCCTGGTTGGTGGGCTGACTCAATACCCTAAAGCGGGAATCCTGCTGGCTAAACGCCTGGGCCACGGCTAACGAGTCATCTGTAGACGCATCGTCCACCACGATAACTTCTATATTGGTATAAGTCTGTTCCGCTAGGCTGCGCAGTGCGGTTTCCAAGTGAGCCTCTGCATTAAATAACGGCACAATGACGCTGACCAACTCCCGGTTCTCAGGCGCTAGAAAATGAGACGTAGTTGCGTTTTCGTAAGTTAAGTTATCGAGTGTTAAGGTCTTACTTGGGTCTTTAAGAGCAACCGCGCATAGGTTTGCGCTGCTAAACAGCGCGTTAATATGCTGTAAACGAAACTGTTCCGTTAACGCATGTGCCTGTGAAGACGTTGGAGACATGGCTGAACCCCCTGCTTGGGCACCGGCCTGCACCGCTAACAAGTTAGCGAGCGCCAAGGAGGTATCAGGGTAGTCGGGGTATGCGGCAATTAACTGCTGGATACGCTGCCAAGCTTTCACAAGCTGTCCGCTGTTGATCAGGGCTTCCACCTCTAATAACCGTGGGGCCGCCGTATCAGGCTTAACATCGTGTAGCTGGTAGCGGCGCGATAACACCTCAGCGCAGCATTGCCACTTCTCTTGCAAGGCATACCAACGCCCCATAGCCCATGCGGCGTAACTGGCCTCCCAAGGATCGTGGTGAATAAGTAAAGCCTCTAAGCGCGACAATTGCGATTCCACATTTTCTTGCTGCCAAAGTAGCTCTTCAAGCTGATGGGCACGTAGCTGAATCGGCATGCGCCCCTCTTTTTCTCCATTACGCGTGAAGTGCAGCAATGGGCTAACGCCCGCTTTAGCGACATCCTGATGAGTATTAAGGTAATACTCGGCATCAAAACGCGGGCCAGCTTTTCGCCCCCAGGCCTCTCCCAACTGCAGGTAGTGCTGTGCGGGCGACATACCGGAAACAGCCACATCGGGGTATTGCATCATATACCAGTCAGCATCAAACCAAGGGCTTTGCTCGATGTCCGCGATATCTGACAAATGCCTCTCTGTCTTATGCCCAGGGGGCAAGCTAAGCGTTGAAGATGATGTCAAAAGTCATTACCTCGTGTAACAGGAGAACCTACCGTGTTCGCCTAAGAAAACGCATCAGCAATTTGCTGGGCACTGCCTTGCGCCCGATCAGCATCTACAGCCTCGACCATCACACGAATCAATGGTTCGGTACCAGATTTGCGCAGCAGCACGCGGCCCGCTTGGCCAAGCTGCCGTTCTACCAGTGCAACGGCTTGCAGTACCGCTGGGGTATCAAGAGGATCATGCCCTGCTTGGGCGGTATAACGCACATTAATTAAGGTTTGCGGGAGTTTGTGCATACCCTGTTTGGCGTCATACAGCGTTGCCTGTTGCTCTAACAAACTAGCCAGCACGCGCAGTGAGGCGATGATCGCATCGCCAGTGGATGCATGATCCAAGCTTAGCAAGTGACCAGAGCCTTCCCCACCTAACCGCCAGCCCATGGCGTTTAACTGTTCCAGCACATAGCGGTCGCCTACTTTGGCGCGCTTAAAAGGAATATTCAATCCATTAAGCGCCTGCTCAAGCCCCAAATTACTCATTTGGGTACCCACTACACCGCCGGTGTAGCCCGCGCGCTTCGCATCTTTCGCAAGCAAGTATAAAAGCTCATCGCCGTCTACCACGACCCCCGTATGATCCACCATCATCAGGCGGTCAGCATCGCCATCCAAAGCGATACCCATATCCGCCTGATGGGCGAGCACTTCATCGCACAGGCTCTGCATAGAGGTAGCGCCGCAGTTTTCGTTTATGTTGAGGCCATTGGGCTTATCGTGAATACTAATTAGCTCGGCGCCTAACTCGCGAAAAACCGCTGGGCCCACTCGGTAACCCGCGCCATTGGCACTATCCAACACAATTTTCAGGCCATTCAAACTCAAGTGCCCCGGCAGGTTAGCCTTGCAGTATTCGGTATAACGGCCAGCGGCATCATCAATACGGCGCGCTTTACCTAGTTTCTCGGAGCTAACGCAGGTCATGCCGCCGTCAATGGCTACTTGTAACCAGCGCTCTATTTCCTGCTCTTGGATATCATTAAGCTTCTGACCGCCCTGCCCGAAAATCTTAATACCATTATCATCAAAAGGATTATGCGACGCGCTAATCACTACCCCCGCATCCGCACGGAAGGTAGAGGTTAAATAGGCAACGCCAGGGGTCGGCAACGGCCCCACCAGAGCAACATTAACACCCGCCGCTGAAAAGCCCGCCTCTAACGCGGATTCCAACATATACCCACTGGCACGGGTATCTTTACCAATTAACACTTCTCTAACACCTTCAGCACCCAACACCTGCCCTGCGGCCCAACCCAACTTCATAGCAAAATCAGGCGTCATGGGAAACTCCCCCACGCGACCGCGTACACCGTCAGTACCGAAATATTTACGCATTATTTAGTAACCTTAAAAGTGAATCGTGAATCGTGAATCGTGAATCGTGAATCGTGAATCGTGAATCGTGAATCGTGAATCGTGAATCGTGAATCGTGAATCGTGAATCGTCAGGAGTATAGGTCTTGAAGCGCGTGGTAACGAGTATGTGAGTGGAACGAACATAACGAGGCACCGAACCAACTCTGCCTGCACGAACCAACCCCGGCACCGCTTCGCGGTGCATCCGCGGGTGCGCTTCGCTTACCACGCGCTACGAAAACCACCCATACCAAGTTAGTGCACATACCGTAGCGCGTGGTAACGAGAAAGCGAGCTCCGCGAGCGTTTCGAGGCACCCGCTAGAGGCGTCGGAACGACGCCCAATGGCACCGAACCATCATCGCCTACATGGGCCAAACCCGGCGCTGCTTCCGCGGGTGCGCTTCGCTTACCACGCGCTACTAAATCTCGCGTGCACATGAAGATGGGGATTCCATGGGCATGTGCACGTTATGTATATAGAAGGTTGGTAAAACAATACCGATGGCGCCTTGGCTTAATGCCCCCACACCACAAAATAGGGGTTGAGCTTTTCGCTGGGGTTGGCGTAGCTAAGCGCGGTGCCTTCCAGGGTTTCTACCCGGCCGCCAGCTTCGAGCACAACCGCATGAGCGGCGCCGGTATCCCACAAACAGGTGGGGCCCAAACGTGGGTAGGCATCGGCGAAACCTTCGGCAATGATGCACAACTTTAACGAACTGCCCATGGGCAGCATGGTGTGCTCACCCAACTGTTCCAACCAAGCGGCCAAATCAGGGCTGGGGTGCGAACGGCTACCCACCACGCGCCACGTTACGCCCTCTTTAGGCTTGCCTGCCACGGAAATGGCCTTACGACTACCATCGGCTTCAACCTTAAACGCGCCCAGCCCCCGCGCGGCCACATAGGCCACCTCCAGCGCTGGCGCAGTCACCACGCCGAGCACCGGCTTACCGTTTTCAATCAGGGCAATATTGACGGTGAACTCACCGTTACGCTTGATGAACTCTTTGGTGCCATCCAGCGGGTCGACTAGCCAGTAGCGGCCCTCAGCATCAGCACCGGAAAAACCCTCGATGTCCTCTTCAGAGAGGATCGGGATCTGCACCGGCAGCGCCTGTAAACCGCGCACAATAACGTTGTGCGCGGCCATATCAGCCTCGGTTAACGGGCTTTTATCTTCCTTCTCCTCCACGCTAAACTCGCGGGCGTAAACACTCATGATGGCGACATCAGCTTCGCGGGCAATGCGTTCAACGGCATCCAGCAGTGCTTGATCAATAAGCGCCATAATCTAATCCCTCTATAAGACTTAGTCCTTAAAAACCTAGCCCTTAAAAACCTAGCCCTTTAAGATTTAGTCTTTAAGACCCAGCCCTTGCATAAAAAAAGCTGCCAAGTAGCAGCCAACCTCGCCACCACCTGACAGCTAGCGCATTCAAGTCAGCTAATCATTCCACGTTCACGCAATGCAGCGATCACAGCGTCAGCCGCTTCTTCAGCGTCCATTTCAGATGTTTTCAAATGAACATCCGGTGCCTCAGGCGCTTCATAAGCGGAATCAATCCCAGTGAAGTTTTTCAGCTCTCCACGGCGGGCCTTTTTGTAGAGGCCTTTCGGGTCACGTGCCTCAACAACATCCAGCGGAGCATCGACAAAAATCTCCATGAACTCGCCCGCTTCCAACAGATCCCGCGCCAACTGGCGCTCGCTGCGGAAAGGCGAGATAAACGCCGACATCACAATCAGCCCGGCATCCACCATTAGCTTGGCGGTTTCCGCTACCCTGCGAACATTTTCAACGCGGTCAGCATCGGTAAAGCCTAAATCACGATTCAAGCCATGGCGCACATTATCGCCATCCAACAGGTAGGTATGATGGCCGTGGGTGAAGAGTTTTTTCTCGACCAGGTTAGCAATGGTCGATTTACCTGCTCCGGAAAGCCCGGTGAACCACAGCACAGCTGGCTTTTGTCCTTTGGCCAACGCACGTGCCTGTTTATCAATATCCACATGTTGCATATGGATATTCTCGCTACGCCGTAAGGCGAAGTGCAGCATTCCTGCGCCAACCGTATTGTTGCTCATACGGTCGATGAGGATAAAGCCGCCGGTATCGTGGTTGTCTTTATAGGCATCGAAGGCAACCGCACGGTTAAGGCTTAGGGTACAAATACCAATACCGTTCAAATCAAGCTGCTTGCTCGCCGTGTGTTCCAGGGTATTCACATTGACCTGGTACTTGATATCCGTCACGGTCGCGGAAACCGTTTGGGTGCCCAGCTTCATCAAGTATGGGCGACCCGGCAACAGCGGCGCTTCGTGCATCCACACCAGGGTGGTTTCAAACTGGTCGGCAGTATGGGCTGGCTGGTCTACGCCGGAAATCACATCGCCACGGGAAATATCAATCTCATCTTCCAGCAACAGTGTGATGGACTGCCCGGCCACGGCCTCATCCAGGTCACCATCCAGGGTATAAATCCGTGAAACAGCGCTGGTATTGCCAGAAGGCTGAACGCGGATTTGATCACCCGGGTGCACCACACCGCTAGCCACCATGCCGGTAAAACCGCGGAAATCCAGGTTGGGCCGATTGACCCACTGCACGGGCATGCGGAAAGGCGAGCGCTGAAGGTGCTCCGCATCCAGCTCGACCGTTTCCAGGTAACCCAGCAGCGTCGTACCGTGGTACCAAGGCATTTTAGCGCTGTGTTCTATGACGTTGTCGCCCTTCAGCGCCGACATGGGAATGAAGGTGATGTTCTCCAGTCCCAGCTGTTTGGCGAAAGCGCGGTACTCTTCCACAATCTGATCAAAACGCGCTTTGGAGTAGTCGACCAAATCCATCTTGTTAATGGCCACCACCACGTGGCGCATGCCCATTAACGACATCAAAAAGCTATGGCGGCGGGTTTGGGTCAAAATGCCGTGGCGGGCATCGACCATCAAGATAGCAGCATCAGCCGTGGAAGCCCCTGTCACCATGTTTCGGGTGTACTGCTCGTGGCCTGGGGTATCCGCCACGATAAACTTGCGCTTCTCGGTGGAAAAGAACCGATACGCCACATCGATGGTAATACCCTGCTCGCGCTCTGCGGCCAAACCATCTACCAGCAGCGCAAAATCCATCTCGCCGCCCTGGGTGCCGTATTTTTTCGAATCCGCCTCAATGGAGGCCAACTGGTCTTCAAACAGCAACTTGGACTCAAACAGCAAACGGCCAATCAGAGTACTTTTGCCATCGTCCACGCTGCCGCAAGTAATAAAACGCAGCAAGCCCTTATGCTCGTGGGCTTTCAGGTAGCCTTCGATATCGTCAGCAATCAGGTCAGATGAGTGAGACATTAAAAATACCCCTCTTGCTTCTTCTTCTCCATGGATGCCGCACTATCGCTATCAATCACCCGGCCCTGGCGTTCCGATGTTTTGGTCAGCAGCATTTCTTGAATAATGGCAGGCAAGGTATCCGCTTCTGACTCAACCGCACCGGTGAGCGGGTAGCAGCCCAGGGTGCGAAAACGTACTTTACGCATCATAGGCACTTCACCCGGTTCTAACGGCATGCGTTCATCATCGACCATAATCAGCGCACCATCACGCTCCACCACCGGCCGTTCAGCCGCATAGTAGAGCGGCACAATGGGGATATTCTGCAGATAGATGTACTGCCAGATATCCAGTTCGGTCCAGTTGGAGATCGGAAACACGCGTATCGACTCTTTACCATTCTTGCGGGTGTTATAGAGCTTCCAAAGTTCGGGGCGCTGATTTTTCGGATCCCAGCGGTGCTGTGCAGTACGGAACGAGAAAATACGCTCCTTGGCACGGGACTTCTCCTCATCGCGCCGGGCGCCGCCGAAAGCCGCATCAAAGCCGTACTTATCCAGTGCCTGCTTCAGGCCTTCGGTCTTCATTATGTCGGTATGAATCGCCGAGCCGTGGGTAAACGGATTAATGTCCTTCTCGACGCCCTCCGGGTTGATGTGCACCAACAGATCCATACCAATCTCTTCCGCCATATTGTCGCGGAATTCATACATGGCCCGGAACTTCCAGCGGGTATCAACGTGCAGCAGCGGGAACGGCGGCGGCGAAGGTGCAAAAGCTTTACGGGCCAAGTGCAGCATGACTGCCGAGTCTTTGCCAACGGAATAAAGCATTACCGGGTTTTCAGTCTCGGCAACCACTTCGCGCATGATCTGAATGCTTTCCGCTTCCAGTCGCTGTAAATGGGTGAGTGATGTCATCATCTATCCCAACAATTGTGTGAAAAAACATAGCGTGAAAAATTTGTTCTTAAGTGCTAAGAAGCCAAGCCAATATCGGCAGGTACCGGCACTAACCAAAACATCGTATGTTACGCTAACCAAACCGTTATTTCTGGGCTGGCTGACAACCAAGCGCCCTGACATGTCAAAGCGTCTAGTCTCTTACTGTGTTGACTTCGCCATCTTGCCCCTTATTTAACCAGCGCTTGTATACTGGACAAATAATTATTCCCCAGGGCTAGCGCTTAAACAGCGCATCCAAACGTACCTTGCAATTAAAATTAATACATCGGCTGCAGAGATATTCCTCGCGAGACATGCCACCCTTGCCAACGCTGGTCAGCACTTTTTGCTATTCCATGAGGCTAGCTGTCACCTACTTGTATCAACACCGTTGCTTTAAGCGCAGTTACGGTAGGAACGGGTTTGCTGACGGCTCAACGGGATCATCAAACTACCCTGAAGCAGCTTTACGATTTGCATGGAGAGCCGAATTACCCTTTCACGTGATAAGCCTATAATGCTCAAACTTATCGTTAATCAGCTGTATTTAGATTTTTATCAATTAAAACATCGCAGATTTACAAACATTAGACTCCATCATAAAAGCCTGCGTAAAATCCAGCAAGCGAACCATGAAGTTACCGTATTTTAAGGACCCACCATGACCCCCTGGGCCGTTCTGCTTTCCATTACGATTTTATTAGCGCTGTTAATCAGCGGGCGTGTAAAGCCCGCCATTGCTTTTGCCACATTAGCCGCTATTTTTTTGCTGCTCGGGTTTGTCGACACCGCCACCCTGCTCAACCAATACACCAACCCCGCGCTCGCAACGCTGCTGCTCTTGCTGCTGGTATCGCTGGCGCTTGAACGTTCGCCCTTGCTGGACTGGCTTTCGCGCCACCTATTAAAAGGCCACCCGCGGCTTGCTACGGCACGCTTAATGGGAAGTACGGCGGTACTTTCCGCTTTTTTGAATAACACAGCCGTGGTAGCAGCCTTTCTCGGGGCTATTTCACGCCAGCAGCGTATCGCCCCTTCACGGTTATTAATCCCGCTCTCTTACGCTTCAATCTTGGGCGGTATTACTACACTCGTGGGCACATCCACCAACCTGGTAGTGAACTCATTCAATTTAAGTGCCAGTGGCAGCGAGCTGGGCATGTTCCAATTTAGTTTGGTGGGTATACCTGTGGCGCTGATTACCCTTTGCGTTCTAATGTGGCGTGCTAACGCCTTACCTCACCATCAATTGGAAGACACCAACGAAAAGCTCTCCTACTTTCTAGCAGCAGACCTAGAGCCAGACTCAACCATGATTGGGAAAACCATTGAAGAAAACGGCCTGCGCAGCTTAGAGGGGCTTTATTTACTGGAAATAGAGCGACAAGGACGACTGATAAGCCCCGTGGCACCGGATGAGCAACTGCAAGCCTATGACACGCTGGTTTTCACGGGCGAAGTAGGCAAAGTGCAAGCCCTACAACGCTTTCCAGGGCTGCATTTATTTGGTCATCAAGCAGATAACCTGCTGGCAACCAACCTAGTCGAGGTCGTTATTTCCCACGAATCCGAGCTGTCAGGCAAAACCCTGCAGGATGTAGATTTTCGCAGCATGTTCAGTGCTGGTGTGGTTGGTATAAGGCGTGGAGAAAAACGCTTAGAGGGCCAGCTGGGAAAAATTCCCTTACGTGTAGGTGACTGCTTACTGCTAGCGGTGAGCGCCGATTTCCGCCAGCACCGCAATCTAGACCGTAACTTCCATTTACTGAGCGGCAGTTTCACCCGGCCGCAATTGAGCAACAGGGAAAGCCTATTCACCGTGGGCGGGTTTGCGGCAGTGATCACCCTAGCCACCGCCAATTTACTGCCACTGTTCCAGGGGCTATTGATGCTGCTGGGTGGGCTGCTGCTTATGAAAGTGATTAGCCTGGCGGAACTGCGCCGCCGTTTCCCGTTTGAGCTATGGCTGATTATTGGTTCGGCGTTAGCGATTGCCCAAGCACTGGAAAACTCAGGCGCGGCGGGCTTGTTAGCCAGCGGTATGCAGGGGCTGTTCAGCGGCTACGGTATCTATGCCGCATTTGTGGGTTGTTATCTACTAACGCTGCTACTCACAGAAACCGTGACCAACAACGCCGCTGCCGCGCTAGCCTTTCCGGTGGCCTGGAGCACCGCCCACGCCTTTGGCGCCGACCCACTGCCGTTTGTGATGGCCGTAGCGTACGGCGCCAGCGCCTGCTTTTTGATCCCGTTTGGCTACCAAACCCACCTGATGGTCTATTCACCCGGGCGCTACCGCATCACGGACTTCCTAAAGATCGGCTTGCCGGTCAGCCTGACCTATTCAGCGGCGGTACTGCTGATTACGCCGCTGGTGTTTCCGTTTTGAAGTGTGGGTGAATCGTGAATCGTGAATCGTGAATCGTGAATCGTGAATCGTGAATCGTGAATCGTGAATCGTGAATCGTGAATCGTGAATCGTCAGGAGTATAGGTCTCGTAGCGCGTGGTAGCGAGAAAGCGAGTTCAGCGAGCGTTTTGAGGCACCCGCGGGAGGCGGTGGAACGACGCCCAATAGCAATCAACCAACTCAGCCTGCACGAACCAACCCCGGCACCGCTGCACGCTGCTTTCGCGCCGTGCCGCCGCTGCGGGTGCGCTTCGCTTACCACGCGCTACAAAGTTAGTGCTCCAACACCGGCGAGTAGTGCCAGTCCCCGACTGACGTTGCCCTTGAAGGTATTACGTCTCCGTTTCCTCAATTAGACGCGGGCTTGGCGGAAACCACTGGCCCGTAGCAGCAACACGGCACTGCACCTTATCAAGAGGAGACAATTTCAGAGGCAGATGGAAACCCACATACCCGCCACGCGGCGGCAGCAAACGACACAACTCCTGGCGAAACTCCACCGCGCGCACGGTGCTGGTAAGCTCACCATTGACCCACAGTTCGACCTCCAACGGCACATCTCGCTCATCCGCCCACCAAGCCCAACCATTGACACCCTCCGTGGTGGCCTCCACAAGGCAAGCATGCGCCCAGGGCTGGTTCGACTTGAACATCTCATAACGTGAATCAAACAATGCGGAGGCATACTGGTAAAGCTCAATGTCTCGTCTATTCAATTTCCTGAGTTCAGCGAGATCCTCTTCATCAAATTCATACTCGTCCTCCAGACGAGTCTTACCCTGATTATCTTCGCGCTCAAGAATGCGGGTTGCAAAACGATCATTCAACATTTCCAGACTTTCAGAATAACGTTCTGTTAAGCCTATAAACCCGATAGCCTCAAGATTTACCCTGGAAAAGGCCCTGCGCTGACGATTCCGCATCGCTGGGTCTGAATAGAACTCCTTAAAGCTTCCTTTGTAATCCATATTCCTGACAAAGTGCTCATATTCAGATGCAATGCGTTGCAGTGGTTCACGAAGGAAGGTGATGGTGTTTCCCACGCCCCACAGGGAAACAAAGCGCACGATAGGCACATGCCCTACGATCATGGCTGGATTATCAAGTGCCTGCCTGAACTGCCAGAAATCAGGTTGATCGACATGCAGAGACTCCTTCACAAAAGGAGACGTCGCCTTAGCATTCGGACCATAATCATAAACAATTCGCTCTGGCGAAAAATACGTTTCAGCACCCTTGCGAAAGCTTGTCCCGGCAGTTTTAGGTATGTGCATAAAAAAAAGCGACATCTATTACATCTCCTTTATACAACGCCCGCTTACCAATCACTTCAGCGTAAAGTTGGCGAGAGTCCATTCATAAATGAGTATTCTTGAGATATCCACTATTATGAGCAGAATCAGGTGCATCCACCGTAGCGCGTGGTAACGAAGAACGCGAGTTCAGCGAGCGTTCTTAGGCACCCGCGGGAGGCGTCGGGACGACGCCCACTGGCACCCAACCAACCCTGCCTGCACGAGCAAACCCCGGCACCGCTGCGCGCTGCACCCGCGGGTGCGCTTCGCTTACCACGCGCTACTAAATCTCGCATGCACATGAAGGTGAGGATTCCAAGGCCATGTGCACGTAATCACGCCACCGGGATCGAGTGATAACCGTAGCGCGTGGTAACGAGAAAGCGAGCTCCGCGAACGTTTCGAGGCACCCGCGGGAGGCGTCGGAACGACGCCCATTAGCACTACTCTACCGTCACGCTCTTAGCCAAATTACGCGGCTTATCCACATCCGTGCCTTTCACCAGCGCTACGTGGTAGGAAAGCAACTGAAGCGCTACCACGTGCAACACCGGCGAAAGCAGGCCGTAATGCTCTGGCATCATCAGCACATTGACGCCTTCAGAGGACTTCACGGCACTGTCGCCATCGGCAAACACATACAGCTGGCCGCCACGGGCGCTGACTTCCTGCATGTTGGCTTTTAACTTCTCCAACATCTCATCGTTGGGAGCCACCACGACTACCGGCATTTCTGCATCGACTAACGCCAATGGGCCATGCTTTAACTCACCCGCCGGGTAAGCTTCCGCATGAATATAGGAGATCTCTTTAAGCTTAAGCGCCCCTTCCAACGCAATGGGGTAATGCCGCCCACGGCCTAAGAACAGCGCATGATGTTTATTAGCAAAGTGCTTCGCCCAGGCTTCAATGCTGGGTTCAAGCGCAAGCACCTTATCTACCGCGATGGGAAGGTGACGCAGCTCATCAAGGTAAGCTTTTTCATCTGCTTCACTTAAGCGCTGGTTGGCTTTGGCAAGCAGCAGAGTAAGCAGGAACAGCGCACTTAGCTGAGTGGTGAACGCCTTGGTAGAGGCAACGCCAATTTCCGGCCCGGCGCGGGTAATAAATCGCAGCGCTGTTTCACGCACAATGGCGGATTCCGGTACGTTGCAGATCGCCAAGGTATGGGTATGGCCTAGCGATTTAGCGTGGTGAAGCGCCGCCAGTGTATCCGCCGTTTCACCAGACTGTGAGATAACCACTACCAGCTGTTTAGGATTAGCAACGCTTTGACGGTAACGGTACTCGCTGGCGATTTCGACGTTGCAGGGGATGCCCGCCACTTGCTCAATCCAGTACTTAGCGGTCATGCCCGCATAGCTGGAAGTACCGCAGGCCAGGATTAGCACGGCTTCTACCTGGTCGAAAATATCAGCGGCTTTTGCACCGAAGATGCCCGGCTGTAGCTGCCCTGCCCCGCTAATCATTTCCAGCGTATTGCTAAGCGCCTGGGGCTGCTCGAAGATTTCCTTCTGCATGAAGTGATTGTAGTCACCCAGCTCTACCGCATTAGCGCTCAAGCTTGAAGTAATGACCTTACGATCGACCGGCTGGCCAATACCATCAACGACAACCACCGCTTCACGGCTTAGACGAGCCACATCGCCGTTTTCCAGATACATCAAACGCTTGGTAGTGGAGATCAGTGCGGAAGCATCAGAAGCGGCATAGTGCCCATCATCTCCAATGCCCAACATTAGCGGCGAACCTTCACGGGCCACCACTAAGCAGTCCGGCTCTTCTTCACTAATCACTGCCAGAGCAAAGGCTCCTTTTAGATGCTCAACGGCGCACTGCACGGCAGAAAAGAGGTTTTCCGCTGGCTCACCAATTTGGCCTTTAAAGCAGGCCTGGATCAGGTGGGCGATGGTCTCGGTGTCGGTGTCTGAAGTAAATTCATACCCCAAGCCCTGCAACTGGGTACGCAACGCTTCGTAGTTTTCGATAATGCCGTTGTGCACCACCGCCAAACCACCGGAGATATGCGGGTGGGCATTACGTTCTGCCGGTACGCCGTGGGTGGCCCAACGGGTGTGGGCAATACCCACATGACCACTTAGCGCCTTTTCCTTCACTAGGGCGGCTAATTCCGCCACACGCCCTTTAGAGCGGGCACGCTGCAAACCGCTGCTTTGCTCACCCGATAGCAGGGCTAAACCCGCTGAATCGTAACCGCGATACTCCAATGTAGATAAGCCTTCCAAAAGAAAGGCGGTGCTATCCTTTGCGCTTACCGCGCCAACAATTCCGCACATAAAGATCCTATTTTAGATAATTAAATCTTTTGCTTAACATACCATTCTTAAACCTGATAACAGGCAAACTGAATACACTTTGACATGCCCTTACTATCAAGCATGGTTTATATTCAATGGGACTTTTAAGTAATGTTGACCATTATCTTCAGCCGGAGGGGCTTTACCTGCGCGCATATTCACTTGTACAGACGGTATTAGTAAGCGCGGCATTGGTAGTTTTTCATCACGGGCGCGACGCATAGCAACGAACGCATCTTCATTTGTCCCTTCACGCACATGCACGTTATGCCCCCGCTCCTCCCTCACAGTCGTAGCATTCCTAAATTCCTGGCGCCCGGCAGTCTTGTAGTCATGGCACATATAGAGCTGTATTTCATCTGGCAAACTTAGCAACTTTTGTATTGAACGATACAGTTGACGCGCATCGCCACCGGGAAAGTCACAACGAGCCGTGCCAAAATCAGGCATAAACAATGTATCACCTACAAAGGCAAAGCTATCATTTACCAAGTAGGCAACGCACGCTGGCGTATGGCCTGGGGTGTGTAAAACTCGCACCGGCAGGTTTCCAATGGAAAAAGTATCCCCTTCATGAAACAACTGATCAAACTGGCTTCCATCCCTCTCAAATTCAGTGCCCGCGTTAAACACCTTCCCGAAGATATCTTGCACTTGAATAATTTGTGCACCAATACCAAGCTTTCCGCCTAGCTTACTCTTAATATAGGGCGCAGCAGAAAGATGGTCTGCGTGAACATGCGTTTCTAAAATCCATTCAAGTTTCAACCCTTGCTCGCGAATGTACTCAATGATTACATTCGCAGATTCAAACGATGCAGTGCCTGATGCATAGTCAAAATCCATTACTGAATCGACAACAGCACAACACTGCGTAGCGGGGTCACTGACCACATAACTAAAGGTATTAGAATCACTATCGAAAAAGTCTTTAACTACTGAATGGGCCATAGCTGTATACCTTAATTAATCATGTAAAAAAGAAACAAGATAGTCCGCTGCTTGATCAGCACCAGAAGGCGAAATTGCCGGATAGCGCTCCTGGTTTAACAGGTGCTCCATCTCGCAGGAGAATTTGCCATCTGCCAACGCATCGCGTGAGATTTGTGCTGAAAGGCCGACCTTTTCAATCCATTGCACCAGACTATCAGAGTCTGGCCAATCATCGCGGGCTACAAATAACAGTGGTAACCCCGTAGCCGCTGCTTCAACGAAAGTGCCATAACCCGGTTTGGTTATCATAAGGTCAACCGATGCCATCAGGTCTTGATACATCAAGTCGGTATGAGAGACCGCGTGAAAGTATGACGCTAAAACTCCCTCACCTTTAATTGCTGATAACTGTGAATCGGGTAGAAGATAATGCACCGGCCGCCCATGCAACTCATTGGCCCAATGCCTTGCAGAGAGTGAGAGAGCCATTCCCCCCATACCGACCAAAACGATGTAACAGTTCGCTGGTAGAGCCAATCGTGCAATGAGCGCTTCACGCTGGCATCGCCCTACGCGCCCGATGGGAGCTACCTGAAGACGATTATCAAGCCAAAGCATAGGCATACTGGGGGCTGGTTGAATAAACACCTTGGCTTGTTGGTACGCTTGCCTCGCCTGATCCTTCCAGTACTTGGCCTGTTCACTGCTGAAATAACGCTCTATTACCTCTGCCCAATTCAGTGAACAAATCACCGCGCTAGGAATGGCCGCATACTGCGCAGCTGCCAGTGGTAAATAAGCAACATCGGTAAGCACGTGGGTTACGTGTTGCTGCCGCAACCACGTGGCCAATGCTTCCACTTTCAAATCCCATTGGTCGTGAAGCGCAGTATAGGCCGCTTCACTGGCATTTAAGTCCACATCAAGCGCACTCGTCATACGCATACCGATATCATCTTCAACGCAATAGTGCGTAAACGCTGGTGATATCCACTCCTGAAGCACAGTGGTAGCAAGCGATGAGCGTATCGATAACTTTATACGAGGATAACGACTGGATAGCGAATTGATGACGGCGCTGGCTTGGCTAAGATGGCCAAGGCCATGACCTGAAATTGTAACCAGAAGGTGCTGTCCATGCATAAAAAGACTCCGATGCTATTACCGATGGTTGATCAGTATCGTACCGGAAAAGAGGGAATCAATAGCAACAGCACCCATAGAACGCGGTGAAATTAGACTACAAGTGCAAGCCACACTCACGTTTTAGACCAAAGAAGCGAGTATCTTCCTCCTGCATACCAGGCGTTAGCGGCTGGCTTGTATGCCAATCGCCTACTGTGACATAGCCCTTCTCCCACAACGGGTGGTAAGGAAGATTATGTTCCGTCAGGTAATGATGAATATCACGACTATGCCAATCGATCAGGGGGTACACCTTGTAGCGGCCATCATGACGCTGCTCTATTACCGGGCGTTGCTCACGAGAACCCGATTGCTGGCGGCGTAAACCTGCAAACCAAGTCCCAACGTCTAGCTCGTCCAGGGCTTTTTCCATCGGCGTCACTTTCATCAGCTGATTATAGCGATTTAGCCCCGCAAGCCCTTGCTCCCACAGTTTACCGAAGTTTTCCTCCAAGCACGCCGGGGTGAAATCGGGTTTCGCCACCTTAAGATTTAGGCCAAGCCGTTTAGTTAAAAGATCAACAAACTGGTAGGTTTCAGGGAAAAGGTAGCCAGTATCCACCAGCAAAACTGTCATTTCTGGCTGAATACGCGTAGCTAGATGCAGCAATACCGCAGACTGGATTCCAAAACTGGAGCTAAGCACGAAGGTGCCTGGCAAGTGAGCCAACGACCACGCGATACGCTCTTGGGCCGGAGCTTGCTCGAGCATTTCATTTACATTCGTCAGATCAATACCGATTGCCTCAGCCGCAAATGTCATGCTGGCTTCTCCTTGCTTTGGAAATTAATCAGCCTCAGCATATCCAAATGCCGAAAGACTACAAAAGAATAAAAAACAATGTTTATATAACCATTTAAAATAAAATCTAATTTACAGACACTTACGCAAGGAAAAGCATCTATTCCCCCTCAAACACTAAATAACACACTCATAAGAATTAAAGTAGGGCTCGGCGATATCGCCCTTAACTAAATATAATTTACTCAGCAAGATATTACATTAATTAATCAAAAATTAAAAAAAACATCATTTTTACACCAACATTGATTTCTGCTACTGATTTTAATGATTCAGTGTATGGCACAACCTCAAAAATTTGTAGTCAACTTGGTACCATTGTCGCGAAATCAGTCCAGCTTTTTTGAAACAAGGAAACATCTAAGTCTTGAGGATTACGGTGTCCGTTCACTTCATATATGGGCAGCGCAAGATCACGCGGAGCACTAGGACAGGAACACTCGTTTCAATGGTTATGCCTCAACTTTTGATCTTTTATTAAAACCAAATCGAAAATATAAACATTACCGCCTACTCAAATCATCTATAATCGAATATTCTTTACCTGGCCTCCTGTCTGGCCATTCCTCATAATACCTATCATCAACTAAAAATGGGAAACATCCTTCAAAGGCTCCTACTGTATAAAAGTGAAAAAGTGGATTTATATTTTGGCTTTTGCCATTACAGTACAAACTTAGATACAACTCACCATCAAACTCAGGTGAAGGATTAAACCCTTTTTTCCAGCCTACTGACAGATAATGAAGCAAAGGATCTACTCCTTCTATCTTCACTTCTGGATAGGTTTGAAGATAATATTGATCATTAAAAAGTCGACGTCCAAATATAGTTAAGTACTCTTCACGATACTCATTATACAAGGCATTATCAAATGGAAAAATTAAAGCATTAGCATATTGGTTTCGCTTTGCCATGCTTACCATTTTAGAATCTAGTCTCTTTGCATTCTGGCAAGAAAGATTCTTTTTTTCCATGTGCTTTTCAATAGTTTGCAACAACAATCTCTCCCACTTTCTATTGATAGGCTCAGGTAGGTATTCCCTTGCTTTTACAATCCCATTACGCCCATACTCAGCACGTTTAGTTGGGCTAAGAATCAAATTAACTATGGCATCGTATAACCCTTTAACAGGGTCGTCTGAACGGGCCAGTAGACCATCATGACCATGCTCTATAATCTCATTACTTCCTGAACAAGTGTCATAAGCAATCACAGGGAGGCCATGTGCCATGGCCTCACGTAAAGCCATTGGGCAACCTTCATATGAACTAGGCAGAACCTTAATATTTGCTTTAGGATATAACTGATACATTTCTTCAGTATTATCTACACTTAGCCATTCCACTGCATTTTCAAGACCCAGTGTTCGAGACCTTTTCTTAAGATCATCTTCTAGAGGACCAGACCCAACAATTTGCAAATCCCAATCAGGAAAATCATTACGTAACAAAGCATAAGCTTCAAGCAAGAAGTGTAGCTGTTTTTCGAATGAAAGTCTCCCTGAATACAGAATTTTATATCGTCCATTATGATCCGACTGATCAGGCTTACCAAATACAGAAGCAGGCTCAATCTGGCTCGGAATAGTTATTACAGACTCTCGCTGATGTTCCTTTAAGACATTTTTATAGGATGGCATTAGTAGATGTATCATATCTGCGGCATCTAAAACCATGTCTAAAACTTCACGACAAGACCATAAATATCGAAGACAATATTCTGTAGACCCTCTCATTGAATAAAGCACTGGTATATTCAAATACCTAGCCACTGCTGTATACAAAAAAGCTCGCCTAGCGCTGTTAACAACTAAAATTACATCTGGATTTACAGCTTTCACTTTCTTAACAAGCTGTTCAAACTGACCTGAGCTTTTCACGGTCTTTGTAATATTTTCAACATTTACATCATCATTCAAAGGATACGCTAGCATAGAGTTATCTGGGCTTCCTGGCAAAGTTTGCGCAAACCCAAAAACACTAATTTTCCAGCCAGCACCTAACAAATAATCTGTCAATATTTGATAGGAACGCTGAACGCCTCCAATTCTATCTAACTGGCCAGAAGCAAATATTAATACATGCAATCTACTTTTATACATTTGACCATCTCCTCCTAAATACCTTACTTTCAATTTCAGAAAAGTCAGCTTTATACTCTAGCTCTTTTCTAAGCAAAGAATTAAAATCAGAACAACTTGACTGTTCAGAAAAATCTTTTACTGCGCTTAAATAAATAGAACTAACCATTCTTTTGCCATGCACTTCCATATCACTAACATATCTATTTTTATGATTTTTAATCGCAGTATCTATTAAATTATCCCAATGCGAAAAAACAACCTCTGGATCGAACATGGTCGCATCTTTTCGTGCCTGCTTACCCAATTTTTTGCACAATTCGTTGTTATTTATTAAAAGCTCTAATGCATCGGAAAATTCAGACTCAGCCACTAGAAGTCCATTCCTCTCATCTGATATAACACCATCAACTCCATTGACACCTTTAAGTCCTACACTAGGAACCCCATAAGTCATTGCCTCACAAATTGCATTATTCAATCCCTCTGAAAGCGAGGTTATAGCATGAATCTTTGATCTAGCATACTCTATACCAATATCATCGACTTCCCCATGTATAAACACTTTTTCCTGAAGATTGTAATTGTCAATAAAGTTGTTAATCTTCTTTAAATGTCTATCTCCTTCGCCTGTCTTATGTGTTGCTGAGAAAATATGTAGCTCCCAGCTTGGATGTTTCTCAAATACAATTTTACATGCATGTAATAAGGGAATGATATTTTTGTTTGGCTTTAAACCGCCAATGTTTATTATGCGATTAAGCTTCGTCACTTCTTGACAGTCTTTACATGAAGGTAACGGAAAAGCATTTGGAAATGAAAATGCCTTATAGTGAATGCATTGAGGCAATGAGTCTACATAATTAGACATAGTAAACCTTATGGCTGATGACGTAGAGTAGATTGTTTCACGCTCCCAAGAGGCTGAATACGTTCCTATCTTACGAGCTCTTGCCCAGTTATCATTAATTACTCGGTCTGGATTACTACCTTCATGAATAATAAAAGGGATATCAAAATCATGAATCAAACTTACCGCTTCCATCAAAGCTGCTGATGCGCCAAAAAAAATTGCTAAATCAGGTTTCCCTTCAAAAACTCGCCTTACATAATAATTTCTTGAGCCTTCAACAGCTTTTTCCCAAGGCGCTTTAAGAACAGAAGCATCCACATTATAAGCAGGGGCATTTACTTCATTCCTTTTGTAATACCCCAAAGTCACTACATTTTTCTGCGCCAAGTAATTAGCCAAATTTATAGCGGTCTTTTCCATACCACCTTTCCCAAAGGCTAGTGGCCCGCAGAAGATAAAAATATTCATATCAGGCATATTCTCTCAAAGTCTAAAACCTTTTTACAAGCACCTAACCGCCTTATCTGAATGGCAATTAAGGTCTTGAAAGGGCAATCCTAACTGTTGAAATATCGTCATTAGACGATGAAAAAAAGTATGTTTAATCAGCACTTCATCTCTCATTTTCTGAGAAACACTCTGATAATACAAATAATCTTTATCATATCGGATAAGCTCAGCAAAAAATTGATTTTGATTTCCAGGTTTCAGGCAAAATGAATCATATTTCCCCACATCTACTTTTATATCAAGCAATACGGTCATGTGACTTGCGATTGCTTCAACGATTGACCATTGTAATTCAGTGCGAGTTATTTTTTCACTTTTCAAAATTACTAAGGTGCGTGATTGCTGAAAAAGTGCAACTCTAGCTTGAAAGTCCAATGATCCTAGAAGCCTTTCTGAACTCAGCTGCAATTCCTTGACATCTTTATGCTCAATTCTATTACGAGAATCGTAAAAGTGGGCACCGAATTCTTGTAGATCCTGATAAAAACTATCTCTTAAACCCTTAGAGCTTATTACTTCGAATAAATTATCACAAATTACTCGTTTTAACATGTGGGTTTCTAACTTGGATAGAATTGGCTTATTAAACAATGCAGGCTGAACAGCTGGTGGTAAGTAAGTTGAGGATATAGCTTGCTTCCTTAATGCGACAGCTACACGGTCGTCAGCACAAAAAGCATGGCCAATCCACTTTATCGCGGGCTCGTATTGCGGTAGGTAAATTTCATCTAAAGTAAACCAATAAGCCACTGGAACATGGTACTGGCGAGCGGCTTTTATCAGCATGCCCAAAGGCGAGTATTTCAAGTCCGAAACAGTCTGAGCCATAACCCAATCGCCTGTTGACGCGACAGAACACGACTCAATTAAAATCAGATCCACGCCGCCATGTTTTAAAACCCACATCCAATTAGTTTCTGTTAGCACAATAGTATTGGCTTCATACTGTAATGAGAAATATAATTCTTCACCAGAAATCAGTGCAATATTTAATGAAGAGCTAGGTTGTTTGGATACAATTTCGCTTTTTTCTGTGAGCCAACTTATCTGTTTTGAAAGAGAGCTTACAGATTGTAGTTGCTTTTTAGCGTGTTTTAATTGCTTCATCACTTATTCCATTTCATCATATAGACGCTCAAAACTTTTAATGGCAATTTGGTACTGTTCCAACGCTTGTCCTTTTCGTCTAAGATGCTGTCGGCAAACGTTTAGTCGCCTTTTTTGAGTTGATGCATCATTCAGCTGTTCACGATATTCATGATTTAGCTGTTCAATTTTTGTCACCAATCTTTCCCATGGTCTAAACGCTTCAACAATCCCACGCTGATGTAACACACAGTTTAAAAGCGAGTCACGCATTTCGGGTAGATTATGACAATCAACTAGATGTTGATATAACTCATTTACCATTGGGTTGATTATCTTAATATCACCCTTATTCCGACGATTTAAAATTTCCGAAGCTGGAGATTTTATACCTGTAATATCTACTTTATTTTCAAAGAGAAAGTCGGCTAAGCCTTGTAGAGTTTCAGTCGGCTTATTGAACCAATCTTCATAAGCCAATTTATAAAAATTGCCATCTGTATACTGGATTGCATCTAATGTCCTTAGAAGAAAAATCAGCTCAGCATAGCTCTGATCCTCTCTTCCGGATTGAACCGCAAACGATTGGATAAAGGAGTGGGGGCTACGTATTGCCATAACAAAGCGTGGCACGATCTTGAGTTGATTAAACAGCCTGATCCATAGCGGCAAAAATGTCGCCGTACGGGGGTCTTTAAAGGCCCAGACTCCTTTACCAGCACCTAACTGAGCTTCCACAATAGCTTTTAGCTGCTTTAATGCCTGCCTGGCCTGCGGGGTATTTATCCAGCCTTCCTGTAAAGGCATGGCCGGACTGGGCGTGAGTGTGTTTAAAAGCTGTTTATGAATCTCGACAATATCGGCGTCTTCATAGAACCCTTTCGGGTTACTAACATTAGGTGGAATAATGTTCTCTGATACTCTTATACCCAGAGTTTCCAGCGCTTGCATAGCCAACGAGGTGCCAGAGCGCCCTACGCCTAACACGACCACTACCTCACGGTTATTGCTCTCTTGTTCTTGCTGAGTTGTCATGTCACTCCTTTACCTTTTTCGACTTGCTTATTTAACGCGCCAGAAACCAGCGGATGGTTTCACCAATGCCTTCATTAATGTCCATTTGGGTCTGCCACCCAAGTATGGTTTTTGCTTTAGTGGTATCCGAGTAGTTGCGCATAACATCGCCCAGGCGTTTTGCTTCGTGGGTGATCTGCATGCTTTTACCGTGGGCTTCGAGGTTTTTGGCGATCAACTCAGCCACTTCACCTACAGTGCGCTCTTTACCCGTCGCAATCTGGAACGTTTCACCACCAACAGGCGCTTCCATGGCTGCTTGAATGGCGCGAATAAGGTCAAAAATGTAGATAAAATCGCGGGTTTGGCTACCATCACCGTAAATGGCACAGGTCTCTCCCGCTAACGCCTGTTTGATAAACTTGGCGACGACACTGGCTTTGTTTTTTGAGCGCGGGCCGTAAACATTGCCAAAGCGCAGGCAAATTGTGTCAATTCCAAACGTCTTGTTGTACGAGGAGCAATACCCTTCCCCTGCTAGCTTGCTGGAACCATAAGGCGATACAGGGTGCGGTGGCAGTTCTTCATGAATCGGCGGTTCTACTTCACCTGCCGGAGCACCGCTGGAAGCAAACACGAATTTCTTGACGCCATGTTTGCGGGCGGCTTCCAGCATATTGAAAGTGCCAACAACATTGCACTCCATATCTAGCCGTGGATCTTCCACCGAGGGGCCCACACCCGTGTTAGCAGCCAAGTGAACGATGGTGCTTACGCCTTGGGCTACCTGCTCGGTTAACGTGATATCGCGGATATCGCCCTGCACCAGCACTACTTGCTTGGCAGCTGTATGCAGTTGGTTAACGGTCAAGGTTTCAAACTCGGTGACTTCGGCAAGGTCTTCAGGGCTGCCGGTTACCAAGCTATCCAGCACACGAATAGGCTGCGTGCAGCCGCCTTGTAAAAGCGCATCAATAAGGGAGGTGCCGATAAAACCACAACCACCAGTGATTAAAATTACATTATTTTGAGCCATGAAAGGTTACCTCTTTAAAATGAGTTTAAGTAACGGCACGAGTAACAAAAAGATTTAGGCAACAATGCTGTAGCGACGAATACGTAGCCGCTCCAGTTCGTCATGTTGGCTCTTGAGTGTCTTCAATGTGTCGTTGGCGTTGAATACGCGCTCTTTGAGCTGAGCTTTGAGCCGCTGTGTTTCTTCCGGCGACTGGCCCTCGCCCTGTAGCTTCTCGTATTGAATATCCAGTTCGTCAATCTCTCGGTATTGCGTGCTCAAGGATTGGTCGAGCTTTTCTAACTCTTGCTCAAGAGCATGAATTTGCTGATCCAGAACGGCGTTTTCAGCTACAGACACTTTCGGTTGTTGCCGCGCTGAGGGTTTACTATCCAGCGCTTGCTGCAAGGCATTGGGTGCCGCCGTTAGTGATTGCCCTTCTAGATGCGACATGCGGGCGTGCTTTATGAGTAGCGCCTGGCCAGGGGCTTTCAGTGCTAGGTAGTGTTTATTGCTGTTGCGTAGCTGTTGCGTAGCCTTTGGCAACACATCGTCTTTTATCTCTACAGGTGTGGTGAGTATCAGTATCTGCTCATAACGCAGTTGTCCTGCCACATTGGCAAAGGTACGCCCCTTGGCTGGGCGGATAATCAGCGATACTTTACCAGCGAACTCACGCATCAGTTGCAGGTGTTTAGCCTGCGGCTCGTTGAACAGCAACACCACTTCGACAGGAAGGAGCGTATTCACCTTGATCAATTGATGCAGAAACTGTTTTGCAGATTCTATGTTGTTACCTGCACGTAACAGAATTGACACTCCGGCCTTGTTCACTTGATTGCCTCCTTTGCTTGTCTTCTGTCACTCATCAAACATATACCTTTCCGGTTATAGGTGACTCATTACACGTTGATGTGATCGCGCGTGATGGGCATAGCAGTATTTAGCAATGCTGCATCATTCTCTTTCCAAGTATGATGGCTTTTATCAGCGGCGCGAAAAACGGTGAAGTTAAAATCATCAGCCAACATTACATGTAACTGTTTTTTAAGCGCTCCGCGAAAAAACTCTACATCCACCGACGAACGACGCACTTCTGAAAATGGGTTAAGCTTCAGCAGGCTATGTTTTCCAAAGAAAGTCGCCCCCGCCATATGATGGTGGTTGTCGTCGTATATCAAAAAGTCACTCGCTGCCATAGATGCTGGATCGCGATATAAAGTTTGCTCTAAGGCTTCAAAATAGGTTGGCCCCATTTTTTTGCCCATTAAGTCGATATCCAATGCCTGGGTATTGAGCACATAGTCTTGCAGATAATGAGGCCCATATTCATCATCGTCATCCATCTTGGCCCAGTAGCCCCCACGGGCGTGCTGCATCAGCCAGTTAAGACAGAAGCCAATATTACGTTCGCTGCCAATTTGAAATACACGCGCATTGGGCACGGCTTGCAGCACTTGTGATTTGATAGCTTCTATATCGACATCTGCGCTATTAAGAGCGATCAGTAGTTCCTTATGGGGATACGATTGGCGTTCATAGTTATCGATCACAGTTTGGATCAATTGCGGGCGTTTGGTAACGGTCAGGCAACTGACTAGCGGCTCTACATTGACGCGCTTGGGGCTTCCAGCTCCTTCGAGCAGCTGATCAATACGTTGTTGAATAGTGTGGTACTGGTGAACCGCACGCCAACCTCGCTGCGCTTCACCTTTGCATTGCCAAGGATTTTCTTTAAACCATTCCAGCCGCTCAAACAATGTGCCCGCATCGCGATAATACTCTACATACTCACCGAAGGGGCCGAGGTCAATAACATCATCTTCATGAACGTATACGAGCACCCTACACTTGGCGGCCAATGCTTCAGCGACTTCTTGCTGAAGCTTAATGGAAGATTTCAGCGTACGCGATGTAACCAACAGTATGCTGAACTCTTTTAGCGCTTGATGCTTTTGCTCGGCAGAAAGAAAGCCTAAAACATACGGAGAGAATTCAGGAAAATCGTTGAGTTTAAGCTGATTAAACTGCCACTGACTGTCAGCAATAAGTAAATCATTACGTTTGTGCTGGCTAAGTAGTATACGATTTTCTTCAAATTCGATTAAATCAGCCCAGCCATCGTATAGGACATGAAGGTTTTCAAATGTATCTGCCTTAAACTGCCTAATAGCATTGTGATGTGCTGATGCTATGCAGGGTGACAGAATATCAATAGTCGTAGCATTTGGCTTACACACCGCAAGGTGTTGCTCCAGATCTTGAGCACTAGCCGGCTCTATAGCGTAAGCGTTGTCAAAATGGCTAGCTAGATTCGCTAGCAATGGCAAATGCGCCAGTGATTCAGTTAGCCAGAAAGCACTAGGTTTGCTTGCTTGCTTAAACTGGGCAGCCCACGTAATGCATGCACTTTCGTAATCTTGCTGGTTGCCGGAAAGCAGTAGGGATTCCACCAGCAACAAGTCGCACTGGCTAGGAATGTTTGCCTGCTTTACTTTATCTGCATAGTGTGTCAAATCAAGAGGAAAAACACGGCAGACACTTTCCAGTTGCTTGCAAAGCGCACTACTTCCAATAAAGGCGATGCTGACTAGATGATCAGGCAAATGCCGCCAGGGCTGTAAGTTTTCATCACGAAAATGGGGTGTGGAGTGAAGCAGCAAATTTGAGGGATTATTTACACTATTACACCAAATGCTGGGTAATTTTTGGCGCTTTTTCAATCTTTGCTGAATGCTCAAGGCGTTAATACGCTGCGTCAACCGCCACTGCATCTCTGGTTCTATATGACCCGCACCAATAGTAAAGTCTTTCAAAGATAGTGGTGCGCCCCTACTGCTCTCACATGCATTTAAGTATTCAGGCAGGCTAAGCAGAACTGCTTTTGGGGAAAGAGCATCATCTAACGCCAGCCACGGCACCTGCTCTTCCTCTAACACGTCAAACGCGCTTGTTAATTCATCTGGCCCTATCGTTAACGGCTCGCCTGCCAATAAAAGAGTTGAATACCGTGCCCGCTGAGCCAGCGTTGATTGCTGCCAGTGTTTTACAGGCAATACATAGCAGGCTAGACGACCTGCGAAATGCTTGACAATATGCAGGGCTAGTTCTTGAGTTTCACCGGCTGTGCCTGCGAAAAGCAGAAGCACTTCTAGCGAATAGTGCTGATCATGGCTCGCTAGAGGCTCCAAAGAGTTTATAAGGTCTGAGAGCTCTACTCTATTCCTCATATACAGCACAAGGGTAATACCGTGCTGTGTTATAGAATAATACGTTGACGTTATGGGTATGTCGTTGGCTTGCAACCACGCACGATAAGCTGCGCCAAGGGCTTTCCGTTCTTGCTTGGCATCAAGGCGCGTTCCCTCAGCAAAATCATGCTGCAACACTAGCATCGGCCAGTAACGGATAAGACCTTGCGGCTGTATACGTTGGCAACGTTCAGCCAACTCTTCGCCTTCATGGCCAAACATCAGCGGATCGAAACCGCCGACCGACTGGAATATGCTACGCTTAATGGCCATGTTGCCTTCCAAATTAAAGCTAGCGTCTTCCTTAACTTTGTTGCCCAAATCATAGTGCGGCGCTATGGCCCCACCTTGGCTAAAAGGCACAATGCGACCCCGTACACCGATAGTATCCGGGATGGCCAGTGCATTGATGGCCTGCTGAATATAGTCTTCTGCTGGAAAACCATCATCATCTACAAATATCAGCAGCGGCGCACGGGCAAAAAAAGCACCGATATTACGCCCCTCAGAGGGTAAAAAATTGTACGGACAACGAATATGCAACAGCGAGCGTTTCGCTAGCTCAGCGTGCAAGGCTTCGTTGCCACCGTTGTCTACTACGATGATTTCACTGCGATCAGCTCCAGCTTGAGCTTGCAGCCGATCAATACATTCGAGTGTGTCAGAACTTGCTCGATGGATTACGATAATGATTGAACATACCGGCGACGATGCTATGCGCTGCTCGGTCATTGAAAAACGGCGATAGGCAATAAGACGCCTGTATTCACGTGCTTTTTCACGCGCTTCATTAAATTGATGCTGCTGAAAAAGCAGTCTGGCCGCCTTGAAGGCGGCCAGAGCTTTTGGCTGCGTATTAGCCAGGGTTTTCATTCAGACGCTTACCATTTAACTCCGCGGAAGATGACATCATTGCGGATATTATCCTTGTACCTATCTGCAACACGAAGCATCTGCTCCATCACTTCTTCCGTTAGGTAGTGCGGCTCTACACCAATATCGATCAGCCCTTGATAGGAAGGGTTATAGTAATGCTCTTCGGCTTCTTTGCGTGGGTTTTCAATACTCTTCACTTCCACGTTATGGCCCAGCTTGTTACCGACCTTCTGGGTAAGCTCGGCGAGCTCCTTGACGCTGAAGGTTTCCATAATCTGGTTGAAAATTCGCAGCTCACCTTTATCCGCCGGAGTTTCGGTGGATCTGTGTACGCATTGGAGGGTGTCTTTGATATTCAGATAACCACGCGTCTGCCCGCCCTGACCGTATACGGTAAGCGGGTAACCGGCAATAGCCTGCACAACAAAGCGATTAACCACAGTGCCGAACACTTCATCATAGTTGAAGATGGTATTCAGTCGTTCATCAATGGCGGACTCTTCGGTTTCGTTGCCATATACCGGGCCCTGCATGAGATCGGTCACTTTCAGATCCCACATGCGCACAGCAAACCACAATAGATCGGTGTCCATCACTTTAGTGGTGTGGTACAGGGAACCGGCCTGGCGTGGGAACAGGAACTTACCCTTACGACCTTTATGCTCGATCTCAAGCCAGCCTTCCTCGATATCGATGTTCGGGGTGCCGTACTCACCCATAGTACCCAGCTTGATGATGTGAGTGTCGCGGGCGTAGTCACGAACAGCGAAAACCAGGTTGTTGGTCACGCGCAGATTGTTGGTGATGGTGATATCAGCGCGCTTATAGTCCATCAGCGAGTATGGCGCGGAGGGTTGCTCGGCATAGTGGACAACAGTTTCTGGAATGCCGCTAAATTGGGGGTTGACCGCCCAGTCGTATTTGACGTTGCCGTTGAACAACGAGCGCATAACTTCTGGGTCGCCCAGATCGCCAATCACAACTTTAATTTCTTTGCCGGTGTGCTCGTGCCATATCTTGGCTCGCGCTTGCAGCGTGGGTACCGGGTAAAGCATACCTACATCGATTTCGTCACAGGCATGGCGGCGCATGTAGTTGTCTACGACCGTGACTTCATAACCACGTTGAGAGAAATACATAGCCGTGGGCCAACCGAGGTAACCGTCGCCGCCAAGAATCAAAATATGTGATGCCATGGTAAATACCTTGTTAATGGATGATGAGAATGTCGAAAATTCGTCTTTAGGTTGGGCACTCGGTGAAAGAGCGCCTCATATCACTGAAGGAGAAGAACCGAAATTATTCAGCGTCTTCCAAGAGCTTGTGCTCACGAAGAAAAGCATTGAGCTCATCTTTGGACAGTGTAGGTTCTAGCTCCGAGTTATACGGGTTGGTAATACTGTCGGAGATCTTACCTGTATAGTCGTACTTAATATTTTTATACATGTTGCTAAGCGCTGGTAAGACAGCGAAGTAATCTTCCAGTTCACATGTACGACGAGTTTCCTCTCCACTCATCAGCTCTTCATAGAGCTTTTCACCTGGCTTGGAGCCGATGATTTTGATCTCGATATCTTCTGGCTTATGCCCATAGCGCGGTGCGAGTTCTTGAATCATGCACTCTGCGAGGTCTTGAATTTTGATCACCGGCATTTTGGTGACAAAGACTTCGCCACCACGAGCAATTAGGCTGGAATCAATCACCAAACGCGTCGCTTCATGAATACTCATAATAAAGCGCGTCATATTGGGGTCTGTCAGGGTGATAGGGCCACCCTTTCTGATCTGCTCTTTGAAAATAGGGATAACCGAACCACGAGAGCCAAGCACATTACCGAAGCGCGTGGAACTGAAAATTGTGTTGTGGCCCCGCTGAGCGTTATTAGCGGCGGTGATCAGCCGTTCCCCCATTAATTTGGAGGTACCCATAACGCTGGTGGGATTAACTGCTTTGTCCGAACTAGTGAAAATAACCTTCTCTACTCCGGCATCGTAGGCAGCTTCAATCACATTCTGCACACCGTGAATGTTGGTCTGCACAGCATCGAAGGGGGAGCGCTCACACAATACTACGTGTTTAAAGGCCGCCGCATGGAAGACGATGTCCACATCTTTGAACAGGCGGGTAAGCTTCATCCGATCTCGCATATCGGCAAGAAAGAAGCTTGCGTGCTCGTATTCCTGGTACTCCTGCTGCGTGAAGAACAGCTCGGATTCACTGTTATCGATGCCTATGAGATGGCCCACACCGAAATTCTCCAGCAACTGCTTAACCAGCTCACTTCCGACGGTGCCGCAACAGCCAGTAACGAGAACCGATTTGTCCTTTAAATATTCCATTATTTATCTACCTATCAAATGCTCGAGTTACCGAGCGGGTTAACTTCCAGCTTTTGCAGCATAGCCTTGAGATCGTCTTTAGATATGTCTGCAAGTTGCGAGGAAATGCGTGATTGAATATGGCGCTCAGCATCAGGGATATCACCACTGATGGTATTAAGTGATTTATGAAAATAGACGAGGGCTTCATCTTGATCGCCCAGTAGGGCGCTGGCACAAGCAAGGCGATTGTAGATACCCGAAAGTAAGAACCGCTTAATTTGACTGGTTGACGCCCCCCATTGGCGAACCATTTTAACACAGCGTTGCTCGGCTTCGCCGTCACCTAGCTGCTGATGACCACAGGCAGCATAAATTCCCAATAAGATGCGCTGAGGGTGCTCGGAAAGTGTCAGGTTATCCAGTTGGGTCAGCTTTTGCCAGTTGCCCGTGACCCAGTCGAGTTGCGCCTGCTGATACGCTTTGTCAGTGGCATGATCACTTTCATTGCCATGCGTGCTTTCGTTGCGGCTTGAAGAGCCTATAACCGATAGAGTCAACTCACCAGCATGCTCATTCACCTCGCCAACTCCCTCTAACTCTGCAGCTACGCGGGCTTTTATCAAGTAGCTAGGAGGGGTCATGCCATGTTCCAAGGTGAGGGCCTGACGGAAATTAGCAAATGCACGCTCGCTGTTATCACTCAATGCGTGGATGCGGCCAAGAACATTGTGCACGCCTCCCGCTAATACGCGAACGACTTGCTCTTTACTGGCACCCCAACCTCGGGCCAACCGCATCAGTTGCCGTGCCTCTGTCAACTGGCCCAATTGCTGATGAGCTGCTGCGCATAGCATGGCAAGATTAGCGCGCTCAGGATGAGACTGAATTACCTCAGTAGAAAGCTTAGCCAGGGCTTCCCAATCACCAAACTGCCATTGAATCTTAGCGGTTTCCAGCAGGTGAGGATCTACATCCGCAGGTAGCCATTCAGCGTTCACGAGTGCACGCTCTGACGGAAGCAGCTGTACTTCTACATGCTGTCTACGCTTTTGCGTAGTTTTTTGCTTACGCTTTTCCATTTTACTCATGCAGCACGAACTCTTTCATTAGCTGGAGCTGAGTTTCTGCTTTTACAATATCTTGCTTTATGAGCTGATTTTGGCTCTCTAGTGCATCGTTTTGTTGTGTTAACTGAGCTAGTTGCGCTTCGAGTAACGTGATCTTTTGCTGCTCCTGAGACTGCCCCCGCTTTTTTGCACTCAACTCCTGTTGCACTTTCTCCAGCTCTTTTTGGCTCTTAGCAAGTTCCTTTTGTGCTTGATCAAGCTTCTGCTTTTGAGTGTCACGTTGCTCAGTGCACTGCTGAAGCTGTGTATCCGTTTTACGTAAGGCTGTGGCAGCTTCATTGAGTTGCCCTGCATTTTCCTTAAGAAGGGACTCATATTCGGCGAGGCGTGCTTTCAGGCTGGCAGTCTCTACTTTGGCGTCAGTCAGCTCGCGGAAAAGGGGGTTACGAGTCATGTTGAGCAGCACGAAGTCAGGATCATCGGCATAATGGTCGCTGGCCGAGAGTCGGTGCTCAAACCCTTGCTTCGCCAGCCAATCAATAAGTTCTTCCTGGGTGGCCATACCTTCATAGAGGCTTAGAGGACTGGTGCGCACATAGAGCGCTTCCAGATTATCCAGTAGACCTTCCTCGTTCAGAGCCACAAGTAGCTCAAGAGCATTTTCTGGCTGCTCAATCACCAACTGAGTGAGTGACGCATTCTTTTGCCCCTGGGCCACCATCAATTGCGCTAGCGTTTGCGTTTCTACCGTTTTGCATTGTTGCTCTTTCACACCAGGGTAAAGAGTTTTGAGCCCTGTGGCCGGAGCGAGGCTGGCAAAATCGGGGAGATTGAAAGTATGCCGCATGGCCTGGCCTGCTTTCGGAGCAATGAAGGTATTACTCAGGTACTTAATCGCTCGTTTTGGGCCTGCAGGAACGTCTTTCGGCAAGTTAAAAGCTTTCTTAACCGAAGGAGTAATCACAAGTGCTGGCAATGTGCCTCGCTCCAGTATGGCTTTACTCTCCTGACGAAGCGGCCCAATGTGAACAAGTAACGATGTTACAGAAGCACTCATGCAGGGGCCTCCTGTGTTTTACGCTGCTCTTTAATGCCATCGCGCAAATAATGCATTAGCGGGTGATGGCCAGAGGCAGCTACATCAGAGTAGGTCAGCAAATAAAACTCAGTATTAAAGCGAGCGCTTGGATTACGGCCTTCAATCGCGCCGAATTTTATATAGTGCTCAGCTGGGTTTATATTGGCCTCGGCAATATCTTTGTATTGCGCTAGGTACCAGTCGCCATCGAACAGGTCGGTTTGCTCTAGTAAGTCGACCTGTTCTTTTAATACTTGATTATCGCTACCTTTATAGGCAGCAGCAGATTGACGGCGAGCATGGGCGCGCAACCAGGTAATCAGGCTTTTCAGCCTTTTAGTTTCAGCTTCGCTGGTACCTGACTTACGTTCCAGATAAGCTGCTTCTAATGATTCTTGAACTATATGTAACTGTTTCAATAACAGCTCATTTTCTTCCTGAGCACTATCCCGCTCATTAGCTTTCTGCTCAACTGTTGTTAATGCTTTCTGTAGACTATCCAGTTGAGTGAGTAAACGTTTGTTCTCTTCCGTTGCGCTGTCACGCTCATTAGCTTTCTGCTCAGCTGTTGTTAATGCCTTCTGTAGACTATCCAGTTGAGTGAGTAAACGTTTGTTCTCTTCCGTTGCGCTGTCACGCTCTTGAGTGAGTTGTTTAAGTTGCTGCTCAGCACGATGGCTCTCGTTCACACCCTGTAGAACCTTGTGCACGATTTCGCTTGCTTGCTCATGAGGGATACTAGAGGCGTGGCTACTTGCGCTGAGGAAAGCCAACTCGTCTTGTAGCTCAGCATCTTCAGCAACTAACTGTGCTGCGGCTAGGCGGTAGAGCGGCGTGGCTTCAGGCAGACGTTTTACTGCAGCTTCGGCTTGCAGAATCACATCGGTAATGTTGGCGGGCAGCTCGTCTGAAAGCGTGAGCGTTTCTCCCGGTGCCATGCCTAATAATGTTAGTTGGCTGCGGTGGCGACGAAATAGTTTCAGTAGCCGTTTAGCCATTTCTTTCCACTGTACAAGAGACCCGTCAATAGGTTCTTCTCGCGCCAGGCAATCGGCAATGAAAGCAGCGGGCCTAGGCCATATAATCAGAGCTTCAGGCATGCTCTCATGCTTCAGCCAGTTGCTAAATGTTTCTAACTGGCTGTCGGATAGGGTATCCAATGTTAACGCCCCTGCTTTTTTAGGTGCTTGTTGTAGTGCAGAGAGCGTTATTGGCGTTTGTTGAGGCAACGCAAAAAGGCCAAGATAGATTACCCGTGGCATCGTGTATTGGCTCCTTGTTATGTAAATTGTGGGGCTTCGTTAAGCGGCACACCATCGGCATCTTTATCTGATACCTGGGGCGATTTACCCTCTACTAGCGGCCACTCAATCGCAAGATGGGGGTCATTCCAGCTAATGCTCACTTCGTCACCAGGCGCGTAGTAATCCGTACATTTGTACTGGAACTCGGCTGTTCCGCTGGTCACGTAAAAGCCGTGGGCAAACCCAGGTGGCACCCACAGCAACTGCTTGTTCTCTTCGCTTAAGGTTACCCCTACCCACTGGCCGAACGTCGGTGAACTCTTGCGCATATCAACGGCGACATCGAATACTTCGCCTTGGGTGACGCGTACTAGCTTTCCCTGGGGCTGCTTATATTGGTAGTGCAGGCCCCGCAAAATACCTTGAACGGACTTGCTGTGGTTGTCCTGAACGAACTGGTAGTTGCCACAGTGGGTTTCAAATTCGTTTTGGCGAAAGGTTTCCATGAAGAAGCCCCGCTCGTCGCCAAATACTTTGGGAGTGAGCAGGACTAGATCGGGAATGGCGAGTTTTTCGTAGTGCATAGATAGCTCGTGAAAGGTGAAGAGTTAGGTGTGAGGCGTTAAAAGCGAGGAGCAAGACTCCTCCCTCCTCACGTTTTACCCTTCACTTTTAAAAGGCGTTGGAGATATAGGCCGTACTGGGTTTTGGCGAGGGGCTTGGCGAGTGTGGCTAAGCGGTCGTCATCGATCCAGCCATGTTGCCAGGCGATCTCTTCCAGGCAGGCGATTTTGAGGCCTTGACGGTGCTCAATGGTTTGCACGTATTGGCTGGCTTCCAGCAGGCTGTCGTGAGTGCCTGTATCTAGCCAGGCAAAACCGCGGCCCAAGCGTTCAACGCGCAGGTCGCCCCGCTCTAAATAGGCGTTATTGACGCTGGTAATTTCCAGCTCGCCACGCTCGGAGGGCTCTACGGCTTTGGCAATTTCAACGACATCGTTATCGTAGAAGTACAGACCGGTAACGGCATACGCCGATTTGGGTTTTTGTGGCTTTTCTTCGATGGAGATCGCGTTGCCGTTTTCGTTAAACTCCACCACGCCAAAGCGCTCTGGGTCTTTAACCAGGTAACCAAATACGGTGGCACCGCTAGCCTGCTGGCTAGCTCGCTTTAGTTGGTCTGAAAAGTGCTGGCCATGAAAGATATTGTCGCCTAGCACCAGGCAGACGAGGCTTTCGCCAATAAACTCTTCACCGATAATAAATGCTTGGGCGAGGCCATCCGGGCTTGGTTGTTCGGCGTACTGCAGGCTGATACCAAAATCTTCACCGTTGCCGAGTAGGTTCTGGTATTGGGGGAGATCTTCTGGCGTGGAAATAATCAGTATTTCACGAATGCCCGCTAGCATGAGCACCGAGATCGGATAGTAGATCATCGGCTTGTCGTAGATGGGCAGGAGCTGCTTGGATACACCGCGGGTAATGGGGTGCAGCCGAGTGCCGGAACCACCGGCTAGAATAATGCCCTTTCTTTGTGAAGGGTTAGGTGTGAGGTGTGAGGTGGTCATGGTCTATCATCCGTGATGAAACAAGTAGTAGTTGTGAGGCGTGAGGGGTGAGGTGGGAGGTCTACTCCTCACATTTCACCCCTCACGCCTCACAGCATTCTGCAAGCGTTAGCGCTAGCTGGTGCTGCCAAACCGGTAATGTGACACCAAGCGCGGCCTCAAGTTTAGTCAGGCGCATACGTGAGTTGAGCGGGCGCTGGGCGGGGGTTGGAAATTCCACGGTGGGTATGCCACTCACGGTGCCGGATTGGATCGCTAACTCTTCGCCAAGTACCTGTGCTTGCTTGAAAATCTCGCTGGCGAAGCCGTGCCAGCTGGTTTCCCCTCTTGGCGCCAGGTGGTAGATGCCTGAGGGGATGTGAGGTGTGAGGGGTGAATGGTGAGGCGTTAAGTGTGAGGGGTAAGGAGTCAATGCTAGTGCGGTGACTTGGGCGATTAGGCGTGCTGGGGTGGGCGCGCCTATTTGGTCGTTGACGATGCTCAGTGCATCGCGCTCGCGGCCTAAACGCAGCATGGTTTTCATAAAGTTGTTGCCGCGGGCGGCGTATACCCAGCTGGTGCGGAAAATTAGATGTTGGCAACCACTTTGGGTAACCGCTTGGTCGCCTTCCAGCTTGGTTTGGCCGTATACGCTCAGCGGTGCCGTGGGGCTGTCTTCCTGCCAAGGTGTTTCACCATCCCCTGGGTAGACATAATCCGTTGAGTAGTGCACCAGCGGGATATTTTGCTTGGTGGCATACTCGGCTAGTTGTGCTGGCAGCTCGGCATTGAGGCGTTTGGCTTGCGCTGGTTCGCTTTCGGCTTTATCAACCGCTGTGTAAGCGCCGGCGTTGAGGATCAACGCCGGCTGGTGTTCAGCCAAGTAGGCGTCTACTGCATTGGCATCTGTTAAATCAAGTTCATGCCGTGTAGGGGCTAACACATTACCGAATAGGGAAAATTGGCGTTGTAGCTCAAAGCCGACCTGGCCGTTGCCGCCGGTGATGAAAATAGTGAGGGGCGAAGCGTGAGGAGTGAGGAGTGCATGTTCAGATGTCATAGTGAAGCCTTTAAATGCTTGATCAGCCCGCCTAGCTGTGAAAATACAGAGTTAATCGCTAGTTCCAGTGCTGAAATATCATCCATATACCCTAAGCGTTGGGCAATTTGACATTGAGTTTCAAGTTCACTGAGCGAACCACGTGCTATATGCAAAAATCTTAAAAAGTCGGGCTTACTGCCACGAGCCGCGCCTTCGGCTATATTGCTTGGCACAGATACAGCAGCACGTTGCATTTGGCTAGCTAGCCCATATCGCTCAACTGAAGGAAAGGATGAGGTCATTGAGTAAATAGCGACAACGAGATCCATTGCTTCTTGCCATACCCGCAGTTGCTGATGCTTTCTCACAACTCTTCCCCTTACCACTAACAAGCGAAGCGCTTACTCCTCACAAACTACCTAGACGTTGACCCTGGTAGCTGCCGTCTTGGACGCGTTTCCACCAAGTTTCGTTGGCGAGGTACCACTGCACTGTTTTGCGCAGGCCGGTTTCAAAGGTTTCTTCTGGTACCCAGCCTAGCTCGCGTTCGATTTTGCTGGCGTCGATGGCGTAGCGGACGTCATGGCCGGGGCGGTCGGTGACGAACTTTATCAAGTCGCGGTAAGAAGCTTCCTGGGGTACCAGCTCTTGCAGCAAGTCACATAGCGTTTCTACCACGGTAAGGTTGGCTTTTTCATTGTGCCCGCCGATGTTGTAGGTCTCGCCTACCTGCCCTTCTGTGGCTACTTTGATCAATGCGCGGGCGTGGTCTTCTACATACAGCCAATCGCGGATCTGCTGGCCGTCGCCGTAAACCGGGAGTGGCTTACCGGCTAGGGCGTTGAGAATCATCAGCGGAATCAGCTTTTCCGGGAAATGGAACGGTCCGTAGTTGTTCGAGCAGTTGGTGACTAACGTGGGCAGGCCATACGTACGCTGCCATGCGCGTACCAAGTGGTCAGAACTGGCTTTACTGGCCGAATAAGGCGAACTGGGCGCATAGGGTGTCGTTTCTGTAAACAGTGAGGCGTGAGCGCGCTGCGCGCTTGTGAGGGGTGAGTTTTCCTCCTCACTCCTCGCTCCTGACTCCTCACATTCAGCCAGATCACCATAAACCTCATCCGTACTGATATGGTGGAATCGAAAAGCGTTGCGACGCTCGCTTTCCAAGCTATTCCAATAAGCGCGTGCGGCTTCCAGCAGTACGGCAGTGCCCACCACATTGGTTTGAATAAACTCTGCCGGGCCATCGATGGAGCGGTCTACGTGGCTCTCCGCCGCTAAGTGCATCACCACATCAGGCTGGTGCTGCTCGAACAGTTGTTGCATGGCCTGTGCATCGCAAATATCGGCCTGGGCAAAGGTGTAGCGCTCATTGGCTTCAACGCTTGCCAGGGATTCTAAATTGCCTGCATAGGTAAGTTTGTCTACGTTCACCACCTTATGGGCAGTGTTTTGAATAAGTTCGCGCACTACTGCAGAACCGATAAAGCCTGCGCCACCGGTAATTAAAAAGGTTTTGGTGTACATAGTTCTCTTAATAGCCGATGTTAATGGGCTTTTCGCTGTGGCCTGATATCTTTAAACACTAGGCAGATTTACGTTTTGCCTTGCGCTGCTGCTCTTCCAGCATTTCCAGGTGCTCGCGCGCAATTTTCGATGCTTTTACCGCCTTTTGAACTTCTTGATGAGCAATGGCAATGTCTTGCTGTGGCGCTTGGCGCTCTCGATAATCCTCTAGGTTTTCCTGTGCGGCTTTAAGCACCTGATGACATTCTTGCAGGTGTTTTCTGGCACTGGGCACATCGCTAGGCAGTGCGGTGCCGTCGGTTTTGGCATCTACATCAATATGGTAGGCAGCGATAGCTTCGTTTACGTCATCGTACCAGTGCGCAGTCCCGTGCTTTAAGTAAACACCGGCTTGGCATAAATCCTTCAAAATGCCTTCCGAGTGAGACACCATGATTAGCGATGATTGGCCCACTTTCGATTCGAATAGCTCTTTTGCTTTGGCTTTGAAAGATCTATCGCCAACGGCGGTGGCTTCATCGGAGATATAGACGTCGAAATCGAACGCTAAAGAGAGGCCAAACGAAATACGCGAACGCATGCCTGAAGAGTAGGTGCGGATCGGTTCGTCAAAGGCTTCGCCTATTTCAGCGAAGTCTTCGACAAATTTGATTATTCGCGCGACCTCTTCTGAGCCACTGCCCTGAACACGGGCTACGAATTTGACGTTTTGGCGACCGGTCATGTTGCTTTGCATACCGCCCGACAGCCCTACGGGCCAGGAAACGCGGGTGTGGCGAATGACTTCACCGCGTTCTGGCGTATCCATACCGGCAATTAAACGCAGCAGCGTGGATTTACCCGCACCGTTGGCACCAATCAAGCCGACACTCACCCCTTTGGGGATCGTGAGGTTGATGTCTTTAAGCACCCAATCGCTGCCGTGGTGGTTGTGGTAGCGTTTGTAGAGATTTTTGATTTCAATCATTGGTTTTTTGGTGAAGGGTAAGGGGTTAGCGCTTCGCTTGTGAGGGGGAACACCTCACTGCTATCAGCTAACTCCTTACCGTTACACTTCTGCCTTTGCGTTTATAGAGGCTTTCGAGTTCAGCTTTGAGCGCTGCGCGGGCGGTTTGTTCGCCGTGTACCAGGCGGATGGTTTGGGGCCAGCGGCGCATGCGTTTTACGAAGTTGAGCAGGTCTTTTTGGTCGGCGTGGGCTGAATAGCCGCTGATGGAGGTTACGCCTGCCTTTATATCAAATCGTTCGCCGTCGATGTTTACCCAGCCGCCCTGTGGGCCGTATTGCTGTATGTCCCGCCCGGGGGTGCCTGCGCCTTGGTAGCCCACAAACAGCACTTGGTGGCGTTCATCGCCGAGCATGGCTTTTAGGTAGTTCATGATTCGCCCGCCTGCACACATGCCGCTGGCGGCAATGACTAGCGCCGGTCGGCCTGTTTTGGCCAGATATTCAACGGTTTGCTCGTGCTCTGCGTGGCTATCCACGGTGTAGATATTGGCGAAGTTGAGTGGGTGGCGGCCACTGCGCAGGCGCCCTTGAGCTTCTTTATCCCAATAGGGCTTTAGCTCGCGATAAACCTTTGTAAAACGGGCTGCTAGCGGTGAGTCGACAATGATTTCCAGTGACTGCCACTGCGGCGAGCGCGCTTGATGAATAATGGTTTCTAGCTCGTAGAGCAGCTCTTGGGTGCGGCCAATACTAAACGCAGGCACCATCACCGTGCCACCGTTAGCAAGTGCTTGCTCTACGGCGGCTTTTAGGGTGGCGCGGCGCTGGCGGCGGTCTGGGTGTTGGCGGTTGCCATAGGTGCTTTCGAGTACCAGTTGGTCGCAGCCGTAGGGGGATTTAGACGCAGGTAGTAGCGGTGCGTAAGGGGCGCCTAAATCGCCGGAGAATACGATGCGCTCTTTTTCGCCGGTCTCAGCATCCTGGTAGCTCACTTCAACGTAGCTGGAACCTAGAATGTGCCCTGCCCGTTTTAGTTTTACCCGTGTGGTGCTTGTGCCTTCACCTATCTCTGCGTTTTCAGTCGTGCTTGCGCTAGCGCCGGTGTGGTCGCTTACTTCGCTTGCCCTACCTATGCTGTGCCATTTGCCATAGGGCATGCTAACGATTTGCTTTTCGAGCTGCGCTTGAAAGCGCTCGATCAGTTGGGCGTTGCGGGTGAAGCCAATTTTTAGCGCGTCTTCAATCACCAGGGGCAGCAGCCTGGCCGTGGGGATCGAGCAGATAATCGGGCCAGCGAAACCCGCCGCCAGTAAGTAAGGCAGCCTGCCCACATGGTCAATATGGACATGGGTAATGATGAGCGCCTTAACGGTGCTGATATCGAATTCAATTTGCAGCTGCTCGAAGCTGTCTTCCGCGGCGTCTTCCCCTTGGAAGAGGCCACAATCCACCAGTAGGGATTCGTGTCGATTGAATAGCAGTTGGTGACAGCTGCCAGTTACCCCAGTGGCCCCGCCGTGGTGAATGATGTCGAGCATTGGTAAACCGTTAGTGGTGAATTGTGAGGTGTGAGGCGTTTGGCTTCAGCGAACCCGCGGTCGCAGTGTGGGGCGGTGCTGGGGTTGGTTATGTGCCCTTGGGCGTCGTTCCGACGCCATCCGTGCCGGGCTGCCGCTGCGGGTGCCCACGAACGCTCGCTGAACTCGCTTTCTCGTTACCACGCGCTACGGGTCGTGCTTCCACCATGGTTCTGTGCATGCGTGATTTAGTAGCGCGTGGTAAGCCTCAGGCGCACCCGCGAGAGCAGCGCGGAGCGGTGCCGGGGGTTTGGTTACGTGCCATTGGGCGTCGTTCCGACGCCTCCCGCGGGTGCCTCGAAACGCTCGCTGAACTCGCTTTCTCGTTACCACGCGCTACGGGTCGTGCTTCCACAATGTTCTGTGCATGCGCGATTTAGTAGCGCGTGGTAAGCCCCAGGCGCACCCGCGAAAGCAGCGCGAAGCGGTGCCGGGGTTGGTTGTGTGCCGTTGGTCGTGCTTCCACAATGTTCTGTGCATGCGTGATTTAGTAGCGCGTGGTAAGCCTCAGGCGCACCCGCGGGAGCAGCGCGGAGCGGTGCCGGGGGTTGGGTTACGCTGCTTGGCTCTTTAAGAGCGGCCATGCCCCCTGCTTAGAAGCGTCAAGGATGACAATTTCAGTAATTGTGCCATCTTCCGCGTAACTAATATGCGTATTCCAGTCTTGAGAAATTTCTTTAACCGTACGTTTATCTGAAAGATGCAGAACTAGAATGTCATCCACTTCATCGTAGGTTGTACGCATTATTTATCCTCCCACTCAAAGTGATGCATAACGGTTTTGACAACCAGTTTGTCTTCTAAGACAGCTGCGACAGACAAAAGGTTGTCTTGGCGACTTTCAACATGCATCGCTATCCAAAACCGCGTAGCATCTTTGTACTTTACTGTTCCCCGCTCTATCAATTCTAGCAGTTCACTTTCTGTGATATTTCGACTAGCCATGCGCTCACGGGCATGGCTTGTTATGTAAATATCTACCTTGAAACGGTGACTGTACATATTCTCAAACTACATACTTAGTTTGGACAACTGAATCGACACCCGCGATCGCATGCCGGGGTTGGTTACGTGCCGTTGGGCGTCGTTCCGACGCCTCCCGCGGGTGCCTCAAAAGCTCGCTGAACTCGCTTTCTCGTTACCACGCGCTACAAAAATGTGAATCGTGAGTGGTAAATGGTGAATCGTTTCGTACCATTCACCCTTCACGATCCACCCCTCACCATTCACTATTCACCCTTCACCCTTCACCCCAACCTTAATCGCGGTGATCTTTGATGATCATCATCAGCATGCTGAAGATAAAGGCGAGGAAGATGGTGATGATAGCGAATACGCTGCTGTTGTAGAGCCGGTTGGGTTCTGTGGGGTACTCCGGGAATAGCGGGCTTTGCAGCACGCTTACCTGCTTGAGCTGGCGGGCAGCTTCTAAGCGGGTGTTTTCTAACGCAGCCAGCGCACTTGAGTAGGTTTCCTGAGCAAACTGTGCCTGCAGTTCTAGTGTTTCATATTGCGCTGACACACTGTTGAGCGAGTCGCCTGAAGCTTGGGCGATTCGATCACGCTGCTCAATAATTTGGTCGCGCAATGCCGTGATATTACGCTCGACTTGGCGCAATTCAGAAGACTGGGAGCTTTGGAAGCTGGCTAATGCGCTGCGCTGCGCTTGCAGGCGGGCTAGATCAGCCTCAAGTGTTGCCACCACTTGGTTAATATTTTCCACCGTTGCGGTGGGTGAAACCAAACCATATTCGTTTTGGAATTCAAGCAGCTTGGCCCGGGTCTCTTCAAAGCGCTCTTCAAGTCGAACCATTTGCTGCTCTAAAAATTTCACCTGCTCATCCGCTAGACGGTGCCCCATTTCGTTCATATGGTCTTCACCTGCTTCCAGCAGCAGCGTAGCCACTTCATGGGCAAACTCTGGCGTATACGCCTGCACGCGGATATTAAGCACGCCTGCGTACTCATCCAGCTCTACCTCTACACGACGTAGGTAATATTTGTGCAGATCTTCAATTGGGGCATCGCGGTTATGCAGCTTGGCGAAGATATCTCCATGCTCGGCATAGTGTTCACGAAAATTGAGCTGCTCATCCAGTAGGCGCAGCATATCGACTGAGAGTAAGTGCTCACGCAGCAGTAATAAATCATGCGTATTGCCGCCTCCACCGCTGCCCATAATGGACGACAGGCTAAATTCCGGCGTAGCGACTTGGGGGCTTTCTAAAACTACGGTTGCGCGGGATACATAGCGATCTTCCGCCCATACAAACCAATAAAACGAGACCAAAGCTATCGCGACTATCGCCACGGCCCAGTGTGGCGATGTTTTTATAAAATGACGAAAAGAACGTTGCATAGTTTATTGTGCCTTCAATCGATCAATAAAGCGCAGGTGCATCAATAGCCCCAGGGCGATTAGCGTAAATGTAAAGAGCCAGAGGTAGAGCATGCTGGTGCCCTGGACGACTTGGTACTTGTCAAAAAAGCCCAGGCGCAGGGTTTCGAGGCCGTGCGGTATTGGGTTGAGCATCAAGTATTCCAGCAACCAGTGGGGCAATGAATTTAGCGGTAAGATCACCCCAGAAATTATTAGCAGTGGTAAAGAGAGCATGGTTATCACCCGGCCAAGCTCGGGTACCAAGGTGGCCGCGACCGAGGTTACCAACCCTAAACCAAGCCCTAGACTCCATAACGAAAACCAAGCAGCCATCACTCGAAGAGCATTATCTGGATACATGTCCAGCCCCAGCATCAATCCGCCGCCTATGAATATCAGGAAGATAAAGCTACGCAGCATGCCTTCTAAAAAGTTGCGCACTAGAACGGAGTCTACGGGCAGCACTTGCCGGTAAGCGAACAGGGCTTTGTTGCCATTAATGGCGCCCATCCCCCGCATCATTCCTTCCCGCACTAGAAAAAAGCCCATTAAGCCCGTAATCATCCAAGGGATAAATTCGGCATTCACTACCAGGCGGTCGCCACGAATAAAGCTACGAATGCCTACCATAATGGCGACCAAAGCGACTGGCTCGAAGACCATCCAAAACCAGCCCATGCGGTCTGACATGGTGCGCGAAATGGCTTCGCGCATGAACATGGCGTACCACACGCTGCGCGTGACTTGCCACGGTGTTCGTGCACTCCGCCGTGGGCCGCTGTTTACGTTATCCATAGCGCTACTTCTTGAATAAGTGAGGTGTAAGGGGTGAGAGGTGAGGGGTGAGGTGTAAATTGTGAAGTGTGAGAGGGGCTTTCTTCACCCCTCACTCCTTACTCTTCACTCCAGCCCCCTAACTCCTCACCCTTCTCCTATTACAGATCAACCGCTACTCTGGTTGCTACGGCAATCTGGTAGAGGATCTGCGTTATCGTAGAGGCTAGCTGAAGGTTGTGCGTGGGTGCCGCGGGCATGACGAGGATTTCATCGCCTGGGCGTAAATTAACATTGCGGGCGTTCTCGACAGCACCATTCTGACGTACCACAAGAATATGGTCGTCATCTGCACGGTCAGTGAAGCCGCCTGCGCCTTCAATGTAATCGATCACGCTCATACCTGGGCGATAAACAGCGGCTTGGGGCACAAGCACTTCACCACTTATCAGCATGGAGTCACTCACTTCCGGAATAGTGACTACATCACCATCCTGCAGGCGAATATCGGAAATACGGCCATCGTAAGCGACGACTAAACGGCCACTGGGCTCTAACTCACTGGCACGAGAGATGAAGTCCTGAATCAGCTCCGCTTCTTGAACACGAATCTGCGCTTCTTCATTGGTGCTGGAGGGTGCGCCTAGGTAGGTGGTCTCTAGACGGCGTAGGCTCTCTTCCAGGGACTGCGCTTGCTGCTCTTTAACACTTTCACGCTTTATTGAGATGCTTTCTACGGCGGTCATGTTTTCGGGCACGGCGATGGCGTCTAGTAATTCGCTTAAACGAGCATCCCGCGGCAGTGCGTACCGTGAAGGGCCGTAATAGCTGCCTTCTACTTCCACAACGATGGTTTCACTGCGCTTATCTGAGCTAAACAGCACTTCGTCGCCGCTGCGGATCGTTTGACCGGCAAACATATCAATGGGGAAGTATTGAGCAATAGGTCCTTCTTCACGGTCACCACGTAGCAAAACGTGTGAAACACCGCTTCTTAACCGCGCTAGATTCACCAGCTCAGCGCCACTCAAACTGTTGCCTGTCATTTCATAACGGTATTCACGGTGAACATCTCCACCTACCGCAATTGCGGGGCCACGCTCTTCGACTACGATGGTGTCGCCATCTTGAAATTGCGGGCGGGGTATATTGCCGTTGATCAAGAAGTCATAGAGGTCGACGGTGGCGACATTGCGACCGTCGCGCATTACACGAATTTGGCGATAACTGCCCAGGTCTTGATCTATACCGCCGGACTGATCTAGAAAATAGAGCAGGGAGTCGTTGGGTGTGCCCGCGTAACGGCCGGGGTTTTCAACATAGCCTGTGACGTAGACGGCTACGGGCTGCACACCTTGCAGGTTGGTATAGACCTGGACGTTATCTGGGTATACCGAGGTAATGGCTTGACGCACGCTGGCATCAACTTGTTGGCTGCTCTGCCCTTCTACTTTGAGCGGCCCTGAGCCAGGAATGAAAATATTTCCTTGGGCGTCGACGGGTAACACGCGATCAAGTTCAAATGCGCCCCAGGCGCGAACCGTGACTTGGTCGCCGGGCTTAATCCGGTAATCAGGGTTGAGACCATCCCCCATCGCGCCACGAAACCCACCTGTGAATAAGTTGGCGCCAAATGGCGGTAGCGCATCGGGATCTTGTACCTTGGGCGAAACTGGGCCATATGTACCGCTATCCCAGTTGGCTCGGGGCGTATCATTGACTTCTTGCTGCTGTAGGCTGCCTTGCTGGTTAGCCTGCTCAGGTAGAATGCTGTCGGAAAGGCTTAGCGCCTGCGCCCATGTGTTGGGCACTGCAAAAACGCCGACAAGCGCTATGGAAGCAACGGCTAACGAGCGATTTAGCGTAGCGCGGTCAAGCAGTGTGGTCACTTTCATTAATTGCGCCCCTGTGTTGTTTGTGCCACAACGCGTTGATTAACCCAACCATTGGGTGTTTTGCAGACGAGTGCAGAACGCGCGTTATTGGAGTCGACGGCTACTACTCTTAGCTTGCGACACTCGCGCCCACTGGCGGCAAGGTAGGCGGCGTCAGCCACAATCTCGACATTATTACCCCATGGGCTGTCTGAAACATTAATCACGGCACCTGCGGGCGCTTGTGTTAAAAAGCCATTGAGGTTGTCGTCTTGCAGCAAGGTGGCCGGGTCGTTATTCAATACATACTGCGCTTCTTGCTGAGCTGAGCTGGAGGGGTACGAGGCACAACCACTCACCACGGCTAAACTCAGCGCTGCCAGCAGCATGCGTGCTGGAGAGACCACTGAACGTTGAGATATCGACATAGTTATTTCCAAATAAAAGGCACGCTACCGCCCAGGGATTATAACGGGCGTATTCCCTTGCCCTACTTCTCTGGGTGGATGAAAGTGGTTGGCACAAGCGCAAAGCACTTTTGCCAGCCGCCCATTGTAGGGGAATACCGCCAGCGGCTCTACATAGACAGCTCTTGTACAACCTATTCATTCTTATTGTGAGAATAACAGCCATTGAAAAGCAAAAAAAACGGCCACATAAATGTGGCCGTTTTGATATAAACAAATTCTTTAAAACGACGTTAGAAGTGATAACGTGCGCCTGTCAGCCAATATGTCCTGTCTGCCGAACTTTCTTTCCGCATGCTTGGCGCATCACCATCGGCTAGCTCTACGAACACGTCAAATGCACTGGTGACTTTATAGTAAGCGCCTGCAGCCCAGGCGTTACTCTCCTCGCCTTCGTCACGGTCTACATTGTAGTAATCTGCGGTAAAAGCCCAGGGCCCTGTGGAGTAGGTACCACCTAGGCCGACCGTTTCGAACCCTTTGCCATAAGTATCGCTGTTGTCTTGAGTCTCAACACCTAAGCGCATTGATAGCTGATCAGATAGCGAGTATGTCCCAATAAGGCCATACAGCATTTCGCCATTTCCACTGCCACCACCACGCACTACGTTTTCCACTGCACCAAACCCGACTTTGAGTGGGCCTTGCTGATAGCGAATACCACCTTGCGCGGCAACAACTTCACCTTCACTACTCTGCTCTGCAGCCGTTAATCCGCGCTCGCTGTAGTGCTTAACTTGGAGGAAAGAGGTGAAGCCGTTTAACTCAGGCGTGTAGTAGCCTATCGAATCGCCTCGCGACTGCAGCCCGGTTGAATTGAAAAGCAGGCCACGGTCGAGATATACATCAAACGGTGCCGATACAAATTGGTAGTAGAGGCTATCGAAGTTACCTGCTTGCAGCGTGCCGTACTGTTTACTTGCCAAGCCGATATAGCTCTGACGAATTTCATTAAAACCCTGGTCAGTATTGCGTTCATCACCGGTAAATCGCCACTCTAAGCGACCAAAGGCGTCTAGCTAGATCTGATGTGACCTTGTGACTCATTCGAAACCCTAGGCGGGAGTAAACATCAATAAATTCCGCGCCGTCATCCACTTTATTGCCAGCGCTATCAAACTCAGGGCCACCCCCTGCAATCCCCATGGAGATACGGCCGTAAATATCCAGTTTCGTGCCGTCCTGATCATAAAGTGTTGTGGCTTGAACCGAGGAAATACTTAACAGGCCGGCTACAACCACCGCTAACTGCTTCTTCTGCATTAGAAATAATCCCTTGATACGCTAATTTTGTTAGCTGCTTTAGCTATTCAGCTATTCTCAGCTATATGCAGCGAAACAATGTTATACAATATCAAGTTGGCTTTAAAGGAAAACAGTTCTTATTTGTATTAATAAATATTATTGACAAAAATGCAAAAAAAAACCGGCCTCTAAAGAGGCCGGTTCTATTTGGTTCTGCTAGGCAGTTAACCCTTCATGCGTGGTAATTAAACCAGGCTTAGAAGTGGTAACGAGCGCCTGTCAGCCAATACATGTCGTCGCCATCAGCGCGCTCAACATCGATGCCACTGCCACCGCCGACGGTAACGTCGATAGACGGCTGGTCAGCTTGCTGCAGCTCTAGGAACACATCAAAGTTGCTGGAAACTTTATAGTAAGAACCCAGGGCCCAAGAAGTGCGGCTGTCGCCGTTGTCAGGATCTACGTCGTAGACGTCAGCAGCAAATGCCCAAGGACCAGTGGTGAAAGTACCACCTAGGCCAACTGTGTCGTAACCACCACCACGAAGGTTGTTATCGTCGCGAGTTTCGTAACCCAAGCGAGCAGAGAACTGGTCAGTAATATCGTAAGAACCGATCAGACCGTACAACATTTCAGCGTTACCGCCGCCACGTGCAACGTCTTCAACAAAACCCAGACCTACAGTTACAGGGCCTTGTGCGTAACGAACACCACCTTGCGGTGCGATTACGTCACCTTCAGAAGTTTCTTCCGCTTCAGTCAGGCCGCGCTCGCTATAGTGTTTCAGCTGCAAGAAGGCAGTGAAGCCGCTCAGGTCAGGCGTGTAGTAACCGATAGAGTCGCCACGCGACTGCTTCGGGTGACCAGCAAACTCTAAACCGCGATCAATTTCCCAATCGAACGGCTTGGAAACGAACTGGTTGTAGAAGCTGTCGAAATTACCTGCTTGGAAAGTACCGAACTGGTCGCTTTGCAAGCCGATGTAGCTCTGACGAACTTCTTTGAAACCGCTGTTGCCATTACCGCTAGGGCCGGTACGCTCGTCACCGTCGAAACGCCACTCAACACGACCGAAAGCAGTCAGGTCACGTGAAACTTCGTGGCTCATGCGCAGACCAAGACGTGAGTAAACATCTACGAACTCAGCGTCGTTGTTGATTTTTTCGCCGCCACCGTTGTACTCAGGGCCGCCACCAGCAACACCCATGGCGATACGGCCATAGACGTCAAGCCTGGTGCCATCCTGGTCATAAACGGTTGCAGCTTGGGCTGCAGCAGAGGCACCCAGGGCGCCAACGATAGCAGTCGCTAAAAGTGTCTTTTTCATGATGTAAGTTCCTTAACTCGTATACTGTTTCGATCGTTGCTGCTCAACTCTTAATAAGTTGGCAGTTGGCTTTTGCGGGCCATGCTCTTTTGCCATCCATCGGTTTTTCCCGATGGTATGCGGCATGTCCTCAACTAAGCCTTGTTATAGTCCAATGCTCGCAGAACAAACTCTATACCGGGACTCCAGGGAACGCAATAGAAAAAAACAGTGTTTTCTTACTATTTGTGCTTTTTTATGGAACCCCTGCTGCTGGGCCCGGTCTCAGCGGCCTTTGAATTTCTGCTGTAAATCTAACAATTTGTCTTCCAAGCTAAGCGACTTACGCGGCTCGCCTTTTCCTGCCTTCGGTTCTGCATCCTGCGCTAAATCAGGCTGTTTCGGTTTTTCTTGACGGGTGTTTTTAGCGGCAGGCGATGGTTTAGGTTGCGCTTTTTTGGGCTGCCCTCCTTCTTTCTTCTCACCGCGTTTTTCTGCTGCGTGTCGCGCCGCTTCTTTATCGACCTTACCTGCGGGTTGGCCATCCAAATCTACCCGTTCGGCACCCTCGCGCACTGCTTTTATATAGCGCGGGAGGTTCACGTAGTTGGCTAAGGCTCGACGAATTAGCTTATTAGGCCACTCTTCGCGCTCTGCAAGCTGTTGATGAATACCAACTTTTAAGGGCTTTGTGTGGCCTTTAAAAAACGCCTTGGGGTAGCGCTCGTACCATTGATTCAGCAGGGCATGCGGCGAAGGCGCTTTGGCCGTTTCAGCGGTAGCCGATAATTCACCTTTTTCTTCTAGCACTGTTTCTACTGGCTTGGCTTCTTCTGGCTCGGCCTGATCTGGCGTTTCAGGCGCTTTTGGGTCGAGAACTTTTGCATCGACAGCTTCTTCGCTATGTATTTCAGTGTCTATTGTAGTCGTGGCTTCGGAGCTTGGCTCGCTTTGCGATTGGGCGTTTTTCAATGCCAATTGCTGCTTTAGCCGCTGGTTTTCTTCACGCAGGGCATGTAGCTCAGCTTGTGTGCGTTCAAGACGCGCTTCTAAATCATCTAATATATTCATTAAGCTGGCGGCCATAGCCTTCTCCTTTGCCCTTTTTAGTCGGCGATGCGCTCGTAAACGACGAAATCATAACTTGGCTGCCCTTCTGCTGGCTGCCCCGCTACGCGCTGTACTTCTTGCCACTCGCTGGGGTCGAAGTCAGGAAACGTTGCGTCGCCTTCTACCTCTATGTCCACTTCCGTTATGTAAAGCCGCTGGGCAAAGGGAAGCGCCTGGCGGTAGATTTCTCCGCCTCCCATTACCATGATCTCTTCTGCCGCCTCTATGGTGGCGTGCTGGTCGGCTAGCTCTAGCGCTGCGGGCAGGTCATGGCACACGCGTACGCCTTCGTGGGAAAACTCGGCGTTGCGGGTGACAACGACATTAAGCCGATTAGGCAGCGGCTTGCCAATGGAAGCGTAGGTTTTACGCCCCATGACCAGCGGTTTTGCCTGGGTGATGCGCTTGAAGAACTTTAAATCTTCGGGCAGGTACCAGGGTAACTTGCCGTCTACGCCGATCACACGATTTTTAGCCATGGCAACGATCATTGCCACCGGCACCAGAGAATCGAAAGCGCCGTTTTGGTTACTCGTAACGTTTTGCTGGCTCATACCGCTACCTCGGCCTTGATGTGCGGGTGCGCCTCGTAAGCGTCAATGTGAATGTCTTCAAAACGGAATGCGAACAGGTCGCCTATCTCTGGGTTGAGCACCAGTTTAGGCGGCGCTTTAGGCGTACGCGATAGCTGTTCTTTGGCCTGTTCAAGGTGGTTACTGTACAGGTGCGCATCGCCTAGGGTGTGGATAAACTCACCCGGCTGCAGGCCGGTTACCTGGGCGACCATGGTCAGTAGTAAGGCGTAGCTGGCGATATTAAACGGCACACCGAGGAAAATGTCGGCGCTGCGCTGATAGAGCTGGCACGACAGCTTGCCATTGGCCACGTAGAACTGGAACAGGCAGTGGCACGGTGGTAGCTGCATTTCATCGACCTGGGCTGGGTTCCATGCAGAAACAATCAGGCGGCGGGATTGAGGTGTGGTGCGAATTTGACCGAGCACCTTGGCAATTTGGTCAACGCTGCCACCTTTGGGGTCGGGCCAGCTGCGCCACTGATAGCCGTAAACGGGGCCTAGATCGCCGTTTTCATCCGCCCACTCGTCCCAAATCCGCACGCCGTTCTCTTTTAGGTAGGCGATGTTGGTGTCGCCTTTCAGGAACCACAGGAGTTCGTGAATAATCGAGCGCAGGTGGAGCTTTTTGGTGGTCAGTAGTGGAAAACCACGCGATAAATCAAAGCGCATTTGATGGCCAAACACGGAGCGCGTGCCGACGCCTGTACGGTCGTGGCGGTCAACGCCATGCTCCAAAACGGTTTGCATCAAGTCTAAATAGGGTTGCTCAAGCGCGGGCGTTGGTGCAGTCACAGAATTTCCAAATTAACAGGCGATGTAGCGGTTTATTCTAGGCGCCCATAGCTGCCCGGTCTAGCGGTGCCGGCCTGTTAGCGTTATCCAGTTAACCCCGGCACCGCTTCGCGATGCTTTCGCGGGTGCGCTTCGCTTACCACGCGCTACTAAATCTCGCATGCACATGAATACGGGGGATCCAATGTACTGTGCACATTATGATATGGCTGCGGTACGTAATCACACCACCGAAAGCGAGCGAGTGCACATCCCCGTACGAGTTCAGCGAGCGTTTGAGGCACCCGCTGGTGTACTCCCCCAATTATCAGATAGTTGAGTTCCTTCACCTTCCAAGAACACTAGCTATTAGGTAAATCCAACAACCCCGGCAAATCAGCTAAGGCCATTTTACTTTCAGCATAATTGTGAAGCTGGTTATAGGTATCCATAAGCATAAGACTCGAATCTCGCGCAATATTGATCGCCTCTGCAAACTCGCATGCATTTTCCATGTACTCATGAACCAACTGGTTACGAAGTTTTCTGGCAATCAGCCACCTTTCAACACTTTCTACTACACCTAAGCGCTCAGCCCGGTTTAGTGTTTCAATTTGGCTTCCCGGCTTTTCCGCAAGCGCCTGTAACCAGCGAGGTAATAACTTGTCGGCTAACGTATCTTGCATTCGGCCAAACCTGGAAACGAAAGCTTCTAAAAGAACCGCCTCTTCTGGCTGTTCGTCTAGCACCTCTACCCATGTTTGGGTAATCAGCTTCCCTTCAGCAAATAGCGTAAGCCAACTGTATGCTAAGTGATTCCCTTCGCGCTTTACTATGCTAAGCGTCGCCACGAAGCGCTCAACCGGAAGAAGACCACTCATATTAGCTCTCCATTAGTAAGCGCTTGCTCATACACAGGTGACAAGGGTGTTTCTGGATCATAAATCAATATGTCGATTGGCTGGTCGCCCAGGCGCATCTGTAACCGAGCCGTCATGGTCAACATCTTGATCATTTTGCCCGTCATTGGCTTGTCACTCTTGACTAAAATGTCGATGTCCCCGCCCTTGACATGGTCGTTTAAGCGGGAACCAAAGAGCGCAAGCTGAACATTATTACCGAAAACTTCCTGGCCTACCTGCTTTACGATAGCTTTCTGCTCTTCACTGAGTCTCATACCACACCTCTGTATTAACTCAATTTGGCTTTGTCATGAACAACTATTTCCCAATAGGTTCTAATGACAACCTGACGTAATACCGCTATTTCCAACTGAATCAGGCAAGGCTCTATGACCCCATCAAACCTTAACATCCACTGGCTGGGAGCGTGACCAGGCGATGATGACGAGGCCCAGCGCGATCATGGGGAGCGAGAGCAGCATGCCCATGGTGACCCAGCCGAAGGCGATAAAGCCGATGTGGGCGTCGGGCATGCGGACAAATTCGACCATAAAACGGAATACGCCGTAGCAGACTAAAAACAGCCCGGATAAAAAGCCTCGTGCGGTCGGCTTGGCGGAGACCCACCACAGAATGACGAACAGCACGACGCCTTCTAACAACGCCTCGTAGAGTGCTGATGGATGGCGCGGCTCAGGCCCCATGCCGGGAAACGGCATGCCCCAAGGAAGCGAGGTCATGCGGCCCGGTAGCTCATGATTAATAAAGTTACCGATACGCCCGGCCCCCAAGCCAATCGGCACCAGAGGAGCGATAAAGTCGGTGAGCGTTAAAAAAGCCAACTGCTTACGCCGAGCGAATATCCAGGCGGCGAGGAGTACCCCGAGTAGGCCGCCGTGAAAGCTCATGCCGCCATCCCATACGCGGAAGATCCACAGCGGGTCGGCTGTCCACTGCCCTAGCCCGTAGAACAGCGCGTACCCTAAGCGCCCACCCGCCACGACACCGATGGCACAGTAGAAGAGCAAATCACCAATATCGTCATTATTGAGGCCAATACGCGATGCGCGCCGACAGCCAAGCCACCAGGCGGCGACAAATCCCACCACATACATCAGGCCATACCAATGGACTTGCAGCGGCCCCAAGGAGATAGCCACTGGGTCAATCGTTGGGTAATTAATCATTTACATTCTCTAATCTGACCAAAGGAAATATGCAAGACGCCCACTCAGCACGTAAAACGGTCACAGACTAGGCTTTGTACGAAAACTGCCTGCACTCGACAATACTGCGTTAAAAATCGCCTCGAAATGCTCATTTACACCCCGTAAACTCGAGCGCGAGCCCGGTCCTTTTCTCGTTGATTTTTGCCTTGTCTAGTCTTCGCTCGCCGACTTTTCGTACAAACCCTAGGTGAGCAGGAAACGCACCCCTACCACTGCCAGCAGTAACGCGAAGGAGAGACGTAGCACATGAGCGGGCAAAACATGGGCAAGTTTAACGCCTAAGCGGGCAAATGGAACGCTGGTGACCACGATACTGAAAAACGCTGGCCACATAACAAAGCCAGTCGTCCAGGCAGGCAGCAGCGGATTACCCCAGCCCACCACGATAAACGCCAGAGCCCCCACCAGCGCGATGGGTAGCCCTACGGCCGCTGCCGTGCCCACCGCTTGAGTCATGCTGGCACCACAGCGTGATAGTAGCGGCACTGTCATGGCGCCTCCGCCAATCCCGAACAGTGCTGAAACAGCGCCGATCGCGCCACCGGCGAGCGTCATTATCCATTTGCCGGGTGAGGCACTGCCCTGCTTAGGCGTTAATCCAAACACCATTTTAGCGGCAATGAGTAGAACAAAGATGCCAAACATAGTTCCCAGCGCCGTGCCGGAGAGGTTGTCGGCAATAAACGCCCCAGCGATGGAACCTAATACTAAGCCAGGCAGCAGCGCTTTAAGCCACCCACGGTGAATGCTGCCGCGTCGATAATGGCCAAGGGTGGACGATGAACCGGTGACGAGAATGGTGGCGAGAGAAGTACCAATGGCTAAATGCATGGCAATTTCAGAGGCGATGTTCTGCAGACCAAACGCAAACACCAATACAGGAACGATAATAAGCCCACCGCCCACCCCAAATACGCCTGCCATGGTGCCGGCAACGGCGCCTAAGGTTAAATAAATCGATAGCGCCGTGACGATGGTCATTCAGATGGGGCCGCTTTAACTGTGCCTGGAAACCAGTGAGCAATCATATTCATGAGGGTTTGGGGTTGGTAAGGCTTGGCAAGTAAGTCATCCATACCGGCCGCCAGACAAGCATCGCGCCCGGCATTGTCGACGTTGGCCGTTAGTGCGACCAGCACGCTTTGGCTACCGCCATGGTTGCGCTCGTACTCGCGCCAGCGCCGGGTGGTTTCGAGCCCGTCCAGAGTAGGCATAAAAATATCCATAAATACCAGATCAAAGATCGCGTTTTGCTGGCGTTCCAACGCCTGTTCACCGCTGCTAGCGCCTTCCACCTGTAAGCCTTGGGTTTCCAGCATCTGCCGGGCCAGCATCAAATTTACCGGTCCGTCGTCGACGACCAATACGCGTAAAGTGCGCGGTGCCCCCGGGCGATCACCACTTCCCCCTTGTGCCTCACCGCTCAAAGAGCCTTGCCCAGAACCTGACTCAATTCTCTCATCAGCGCTTTGTTGAACAAGATTGGTCAGTAGCGCGCGGATATCCGATACATGCTCATACACTTCCATGACATTTTGCCGACAGCTATCGGTAATTTCTTTATCAGCCATGCTGTTTAAATGGTCTAACAAGCTATCCGTTTCACGCTGCAGCAGCGTTAAGTAGCCTGATTTTAATCGTGACTCTTCCCGCGCCCTTTCACGACCGGCGATCAAGTGCTTGAGCTGCCGTTGCTGGTGCTGAAGATCGTCCAGCAGGGTTTGCTCATGCTCCTGCCGGGTGTTCTTAGTAGCGGCAGTGGCCACTTGGGAGCAGTGCATGCAGCGCTCAAGACCGGCGAGGATTTCATTAACGCTGGCCAGCCGCTGAAGGGGTAGATGAGATTCGTCAGCGACATCCGGCGGGGAACATTTATGCTCGGGCAGTGAACGCGCAGCGGTAGCGCATAGTGCTTGACTGTGCCGTTCAAGTTCGGTGAGTTCTTGCATAAAGCGATTATCTTGACGCCGAGCATGCGCTTTAACCAACATCAGGAAGGCGCCGACATTCAAACTGCTGCCGATAAGCAGCGCCGCCATTAGCCACAACATGGTGCTCCAAGAGACGTAGCTGGGCGACATCCACCACATCATGGCGCCAACCACCACGCAGAGCACGATTAATGCTGCTTGCACAAGCAGCAGTGGCCACAGCAGAGGCCAAACAATGGCATTCCAAAAGTGCTCCCTTTGATAGCGCTGCATGATCTCGCCTTCCTATTGGCCGTATGGCCGCTGATAACGTGACCGCTGTTTAAGGCCCCACACCCATTCGGTGTGACGATTTATGCTACAAACATGATACTAATGTCAGTGTACGTCTACGCTTCGTTACTGTCATGCGGCTCTTGCGTTGAACGTTTTTCATCCTTATCGCCTGCGAGTTTGTTATGTGCTTGATATCGTTTGCTTGGCAACCCGGCACCCCCATGCCTTTGCGGCTAATGGGTAACCGTGATGAGTTCCATGCGCGCCCCACCGCGCCGCTGGGTGAGTGGCAAGATAACTCGGCCATTGTCGGTGGCCGCGATTTAGAGGCCGGTGGCTCGTGGCTGGCAGCCAAGCGCGGCGGTGTAGTGGCCGCGTTAACCAACGTACGTGACCCGCAATTGGGCACACCACCCGGCGCGCCAAGCAGGGGGGAACTGGTCGCCGATGCCCTGCAATGTAGCGATATAGAAGCGTGGCTAACTGCGCTCAGCCAGGGCGAGGCAATGCGCTACGCGGGCTTTAATTTATTGGTCGCCACGCCCCAACGGCTTTGGCACCTACACCGCAGCAGAGATCGTCTGGCTCTCACTGAGGTAGCTCCCGGGGTTCATGGCCTCTCCAACGCTGATCTCAACTCACCCTGGCCAAAGCTTCTACATGTACGCACTGCGCTTGAGCACACTCTTTTACAGCCAGCCCCGTTCCAGGCATGGCCTAGTGGCGTTCAGCGCGCTATGCAAAATCCACAAGAAGCGGCTATCGAGGAGTTGCCGGATACCGGCGTGGGGCTTGAATTGGAGCGCCAGCTTTCAGCGGCGTTTATTGTCGGCGAACGCTATGGCACCCGCGCCACCTCGTGGCTCACTCTGGATAGCGACGGGCACATCGAAGTTACAGAACAGCGCTTTGGGCCGCTGGGGCGCTTTGAGGGTGAAACCTCTTTAGCGTTGCCCAGCAGTTCGCTTGAATCTACACCCTAGGCTTTGCATAAAGAACTTAGTCACGGGGCGGCATCAGATGCGATAGCTGCCACTCATCCATGCGCCCCTCTAGATGGGTATGCACCTGGGCAGGGGTGTCTAGCTCCATCACTTCTTTGAGCAACTGCTCAGCATCGCTGAACGGCACCCGGCGAATGGCCGCGCGCACTTTGGGCAGGCTTGGCGCATTCATGGAAAGACTGGTAAAGCCCATGGCCATGAGCAGCAGCGCTCCAGCCGGGTCTCCGGCCAATTCACCACAGAGCGAAATGGGCTTATCGAGCCGCGTGGCATCGTTAGCAAGTTCCAGCAGAGCGCCGAGCAACGCCGGGTGCAGCGCATCGTAAAGGCTCGAGACGCGTGGGTTGTTACGATCCACCGCCAGCAGGTACTGGGTGAGATCGTTGCTGCCCACGGAGAAAAAGTCGACTCGCTTCGCCAGCGCGTCCATTTGATAGATAGTGGCGGGCACTTCAATCATCACGCCCACTTTAGGTCTGACGACAGTAATCCCTTCTTCGCCCAGCTCTAGAATGGCGCGATCCAGCAGGCGCAGCGCTTCATCGACCTCTTCGACGTTGGTAATCATCGGGAAGAGAACGTAGAGGTTATCCAGGTCGATCGAGGCTTTGAGCATGGCGCGCAGTTGCACCATTAACACTTCCGGGTGATCCAGCGTTACCCGCATACCGCGCCAGCCTAGAAACGGATTCGCCTCTTCAATGGGGAAATAGGGCAGATCCTTGTCACCGCCGATATCCAATGTGCGCATCACCACCGGCAACGGGGCAAAGCCTTCGAGCTGCTCACGATAAAGCTTGGTTTGCTCTTTCTCGCCGGGGAAGCGTTCGGTAATCATAAACGGCACTTCGGTTCGATAGAGGCCCACTCCACCGATACGGCTTTTAAGCAGCGCGGTGGCATCTACCGCTAACCCGGTATTGACCATGAGCGGCATCGTGTGACCGTCGGGCGTGGCGCTGGGCAGATCCTGCTCGTGCTCAAGCAGTTCGCTGAGCGCCTCTTCTTCGGCGATCAGACTTTCATAACGGGCCGTAAGTTCAGGCGCTGGGCGCACAAACAGGCGACCACGGTGACCATCCAGCACCACCGGCGCCCCGCCTAGGCGCGGCAGCGGTAAATCCATCATGCCCAGCACCGTAGGAATGCCCATGGCCCGGGCGACAATCGCCACGTGGGACGTGCTGGAGCCGCGTACCGAGACCAACCCTTTGAGCTTTTCGCGGGGGACTTCACCCAGCATGGCCACGCTGATCTCATCACCGACCAGAATAGCGTTATCGGGGTAGGTTTCCGGCGTGGATGGGGTATCTTCTTGCAGATGCGCAAGCACCCGGCGGCCAAGATCACGAATATCAGCCGCTCGCTCGCGTAGGTAGTTGTCGTCTACCCGCTCCAGATACTGGACGTGACGACGCACTACATCGGCCAGAGCGCCTGGTGCCCACTGGCCTTCGCGAATGCGTTTTTCCACTTCATCAGCCAGCGCGGCTTCGCCGAGCATCTGCTGATAAACATCGAACAGCGCCAGCTCTTGAGCAGAAATCCTGCTTGCCAAACGTTCGGCCGCGGCACGAATTTCGTTGCGGGTTTTGCCAATGGCTTCTTTGAGGCGGGCGACCTCATAATCCTGATCGCGGGGTATCAGATCCGGCACGCTGTTTAAATCCGCGGGCGGGGTAATCACCACTGCTTCCCCCATGGCCATGCCAGGCGAGGCAGCAACGCCTTTAAACATTGCCTGCCCTCCGGCAAGCGCCGGGCGCAGCAGGTTGCCCGTGGCTAAAGCATGCGCCAGCACACCAGCCAACTGCGCGGCCATGGTGACCAGAAAGGCTTCGTCCTCATCGTCGTAGCGGCGCTTTTCGGCTTGCTGAACCACCAATACGCCCAGCATGTGGCGCTGATGAATAATCGGCACACCCAAAAAGCTGGAGTAGCGCTCTTCACCGGTGGCTTCAAAGTAGCGGAATTGCGGGTGGGTCTGGGCATCTTCGAGGTTAAGCGGCTCGCTGCGTTTGGCCACCAAGCCCACCAGGCCTTCACCTAACGGCAGTACTACGCGCCCTACGGCTTGAGTGCGCAGACCAATGGTCTCCATCAATACCAGCGACTCAAGCTCCTTGTCGTAAAGGTAGAAGGAGCACACATCAGTCTGCATCGCTTTACGAATTCGGCGTACCATCGTGGACAGCGCGGCGTCGAGGGTGCGCGCGCCGTTCACTTCCTGAATCACCCGGCGCAACACCTCAAGCATGGACGTTTTACTTTTCACTATTATTTGCCTCGCTGAGGAATTTTCTGGCAGACTGCTGCCGCCCTACCCTGGGCAGCGGCCAATCGCCCTAATCGTCATCCTGTGCCAGACGCTGAACGCGGGGAGACAACTCCCGCAGCGCGCGCCGATATACCTCTCGTTTAAAAGGCACTACCTGCCCTAGCGGGTACCAGTAGCTCACCCAACGCCACCCATCAAACTCGGGGGTTGGGGTTGCCGTCATACAAATCTGGCTTTCCTGGCAACGGATTTTAAGTAAAAACCACTTCTGCTTCTGGCCTATACAGACCGGACGCGAATGTGTGCGAATCATACGTCGTGGCAGACGGTAGCGTAGCCAGCCCCGGGTGCAGGCAACAATATCAACATCGTCGGCGGTTAGGCCGATCTCTTCGTAAAGTTCACGAAAAAGTGCTTGTTGTGGCGTCTCGCTTGCATTGATGCCCCCCTGGGGAAATTGCCACGCATTTTGTCCTACCCGACGCGCCCAAAGCAGCTGCCCCTGGCTATTGGCAATGATGATGCCAACATTGGGGCGAAAGCCGTCAGCGTCGATCACGGACATCACCTTAATAAATTTTCAGTTGTCCCCATTTTTCCACAAGGGTGACAAGCGTATCAATACAATATAACGCTAAGTGATGAATGGTTGCGTATCAGCATGGAGCGAAGAACGTGCGTTGGTGGGAATGACATGGCGACTCTGCGATAATCCGCGTCCGCTATTTGCCTAACTAGCGTCTTTGAGCACTAACGACTGTCTACTATCCACTGACTAAAAAAGGGGAGCGCCGTGAGTCTGGCCATATTCGATTTGGATAATACGCTGCTATCCATCGACAGCGATCATGCCTGGGGCGAGTTTTTACTCGAACAAGGGGCAGTCGACCCGGTTGCCTACCGGGAAGCCAATGAGCGCTTCATGGCTGATTACAACGCGGGCACCCTGGATATGGCTGCTTTTTTGGAGATGGCGCTTAAACCGCTGGCCGATAATTCGCCGGAACAGCTTTCAGCATGGCACCAGCAGTTCATGGCCAGCAAGATCGAACCCAATATTCTGCCCAAAGCCGAAGAGCTTCTGGCACGCCACCGCACCAAAGGCGACACGCTGCTGATTATTACCGCCACCAACCGCTTTATTACCGCCCCAATTGCCGAGCGTTTGGGGGTCGATCACTTAATCGCGGTGAACCCGGAGGTCAAAGAGGGTCGCTACACGGGGCGCGTTTCGGGCATTCCCAGCTACCGCGAAGGCAAAGTCACCCGCTTAGAAAAGTGGCTGGAAGATCAAGACCTGACCATGGAAGGCGCGTGGTTCTACAGCGACTCGCACAATGATTTGCCGCTGTTAGAAATAGTCGAGCACCCCGTCGCCGTCGACCCCGACGACACCCTGCGCGAAATCGCCAAAGAACGCCAGTGGCGGATTATGAGTTTGCGGGATTAGGTTGTGTGAGGTGTGAGTCGTGAATCGTGAATCGTGAATCGTGAATCGTGAATCGTGAATCGTGAATCGTGAATCGTGAATCGTGAATCGTGAATCGTGAATCGTGAATCGTGAATCGTGAATCGTGAATCGTGAATCGTGAATCGTCAGGAGTATAGGTCTCGTAGCGCGTGGTAACGAGCAACCGAGGCACTTGAGGATGACGGCGGGATGACGCCCAGTGGTACCCCACACCAACCCCGGCACCGCTTCGCGCTGCTTTCGCGGGTGCGCTGACGCTTACCCAATGGGATGGACTCCTCCTCACCCTACTCCGGCGTCAGTGCGCCATACTGGTAGGTGGTTTGAAAACTATCAGCTTGAGAGTCAGGAGAAGCCCATATGAACATTAGCCGAGTTGGTGTGGATATCGCAAAGTCTGTCTTTCACGTACATGGCGTTGACCGGCATGAGAAGCCTCAATGGCGAGGTAAATATACCCGGGCCAAGTGGCTGGAGGCTGTCTGTCGGCGCGTTCCTCAAGGCGCCACCATCGGCATGGAAGCATGTGCAGCGGCGCATTATTGGGCGCGCGAACTTCAAGCGCGTGGCTACCATGTGAAGCTCATTGCGGCCCAATTCGTGAAGCCTTACGTTAAAACGAATAAAAATGATCGGGCAGATGCTGAAGCGATTTGTGAAGCATTAGGCCGTCCCACGATGCGCTTCGTGGCCGTCAAAACCGTTGATCAACAGGACAGCCAGGCCACCCACCGGATCCGTGAAGAGCTGATTAGCCAGCGCACAGCGAAGGCCAATCAAATCCGTGGCCTCATCGGTGAGTATGGGTTTATTGCCCCCACCGGTATTCAGCAGTTACGGCGGGCGCTGCCTCTTTGGCTGGAGGATGCCACCAACGGGCTCAGTGACCGCTTTCGCCGCCTATTGGCCGACTTAGCGGATGACTTACGTTATTTAGACGAGCGTGTTGCGCAGTTAACGTCCGCCATTGAAACGCATGCCAACACCGACCCGGTTGCCAAGCGCTTGATGACCCTCCGCGGCATTGGCCCCATCACCGCCAGTGCCTTATCGGGTGTGCTGGGTGACGGCGCTATATACAAGCGAGGACGCGACTTTGCCGCCTCGTTAGGGCTGACCCCGCGTCAACATAGCACGGGCGGACGAGAGCGCCTGTTGGGGATCAGTAAACGTGGCAATAGTTACTTACGCAAGCTGCTGGTACATGGCGCCCGCGCCGTCCTTCGTTATGCGGTGAAAAAAGACGACGGACTCAGCCAGTGGATCAAGCACCTTGCCGTGCGCAAACATCGCAACGTGGCGATCGTAGCACTCGCCAATAAGACAGCGCGCATGGCGTGGGCCGTCACACGTTACGAAGTGCCGTATAACCCTGAGTTGGCCGCCGCCGCTTAACCAGGCGACGCGACCATCAATATTGAACCTTTGACCGGTGTTCCTACCGCCCCGACTGCACCACCACAAGAGAGATGGCGAACAGGTCGAACCGACGTCGGGCCATACCGTGTAGCGCGTAGAGCCATAGAGCTCGTTTACGCTGAGGGTACCCGACGTGCGAATAGCCCATTAAGGTCCGATGCCCACACGTTAGGCATCTTTTACGAGACCGGATATACGCTAGCAGTCGACCGTGCCGCTATGACCTTTTGTGCTTGCAGACGAGGAGGAGTCCATATACGCGCTACTAAATCTCGCAGGCACATGCAGGTGGGGATTCCAAGGGCGTGTGCACGTTATGCAAATGGCCGTAGCACGTTATCATGCCACCGAAATCGAGTGATTGTCGTAGCGCGTGGTAACGAGAAAGCGAGTTCAGCGAGCGTTTCGAGGCACCCGCGGGAGGCGGCGGAACGACGCCCAAGAGCACCGCACGCGCCCTGGTATCAATAATTGCCACACGCAGGTAAATATTTAACGGCTTAGGAGAGTATCAAGCGAAATCACATTGCCAGCATGTTTATCTGCTAACTTAACGTCATCTGTGACCAACGTTGCTGCTGCTACAGATGCGGAAGCAGAGATAATACTATCCGGCAGTTTCATTTGAGTACTTCGTCGTACCTTGATGGTTTCGTTTTTGACCTGATGATCCAGTTCCACTCTTGTTAGCTGGGCCAATATCACCTTAATCGCCTGCTCGTCCTCTGGGAGCAAACCGGGAAAGGCCAGAAGCTCAAGCTCAGTGATGACAGAAAAGGCGTAATGGGCAGCTGGCAGACACAACTGACGTTCAATGGCATTAATGAAGACATTGGTATCGAGGAGATAGCTACCACTCATCCCGCAAATTCCTTTGGTATTCGACGCCGTCATGTGCTGTCAGAGACGGAGCTTTCACAGAGGTAAAATCTATTCCAACTTGCTTAACGGAGGGGTTCTCCTCCTCCTTTGTATTCTCATACAAAACAACGATTCGGGCATGTCTGTTCTTTAAATGCGCATATTCATCGGGGATTTTAACTACCCCATTCTGAATATCTGCCTCAAATTCAATCGCATGCATTTCAATCCCCCTTACAAATAAATAGCTTACCTCGCCATTTGACACTCTTTCTGTCAAAAATTCGAGTCACTAACGAACGGACTTATAATCCCGGCACCGCTCCGCGCTGCTTTCGCGGGTGCGCTTCGCTTACCACGCGCTACTAAATCTCGCAGGCACATGAAGGTGGGGATTCCAAGAGCGTGTGTACGCTATGCAAATGGCCGTGGCACCCCACACCAACCTCGGCACCGTTTCATGCTGCTAAATCTCACCCAACAAAAAACCCCACAAGCTAAGCTTGCGGGGTTTGGCGTTAACTGGCGCTAGTGTAAAAGCGTCAGCGGGCGCGTTTAGCCGAGCAGGTGCTCGACTGCTGCACGCTCTTCGCGCAGTTCTTTCTCGGTGGCTTTCATCTTCTCTTGGCTGAATTCGTCAATTTCGAAGCCTTGAACGATTTCATACTTGCCACCCTGGCAACGTACCGGGTAGGAGTAGATGATGCCTTCGTCGATGCCGTAGCTGCCGTCAGACGGAATTGCCATGCTGACGATGCCTTTGGAACCCAGCGCCCAGTCGTGCATATGGTCGATGGCGGAAGAGGCAGCAGAAGCGGCAGAAGAAGCGCCACGTGCTTTGATGATCGCCGCGCCGCGCTGCTGCACGGTGGGGATAAAGTCGTTTTCGTACCAATCGCGCTCAACCAGATCGAACGCTGCTTTGCCGTCGACTTTGCACTGAGCCAGATCCGGGTACTGGGTGGCACTGTGGTTGCCCCAGATGATCATGTTTTCAACGTCAGTGACATGCTTACCGGTTTTCTGTGCCAGCTGGGTCAGGGCACGGTTGTGATCCAAACGCGTCATGGCGGTGAACTGACCTGCGTCCAGATCCGGCGCGTTGCAGGAAGCAATCAGCGCGTTGGTGTTGGCCGGGTTACCGACGACCAGCACTTTCACATCACGGCTGGCGTGATCGTTCAATGCTTTACCTTGAACGGAGAAGATCGCTGCGTTGGCTTCCAGCAGGTCTTTACGCTCCATGCCTGGGCCACGCGGACGTGCGCCAACCAGCAAGGCGAAATCAGCGTCTTTGAACGCTACGTTCGGGTCATCGGTGGCGACGATGTCTTGTACCAGCGGGAAGGCACAGTCGTTGACTTCCATTACCACGCCGTTCAGGGCGTCCATTGCCTGGGGAATTTCCAGAAGCTGGAGAATGACAGGCTGATCCGGCCCCAACATGTCGCCAGCGGCGATGCGGAAAATAAGAGAGTAGCTGATCTGACCGGCGCCGCCGGTAATCGCAATACGTACTGGATCTTTCATCATTGCTCCTTGATTGGTTCGCCTAGGGATGGTTCTCGCCTGAGGAGTGGCTTAACAGAACTCAAGACGCAAAGATGGTATGCCCAGCCGGGGAAAAACTCAATCAGACATGAGACTACAACCCATTTACCAACCTTGCTATCCGCTCAATGGCTTGCTACTCGCTGAAAAGGCTGAGTTGCGCTATGGTATCTTCGGCTTTATGGCCTCCTTTCTTGTTTTGCTAAGGACATGGATGCTCCATGCGAAAAATTCCGTTTTCTTATGCCTTGGCTAGCCTACTGGTGCTGGCGCTAGTGATATGGCTCGCTTTTGGTAATTTTCAGCGCTTTCAAACCACGCCCCCAGACGCACCCGCGCGCAGCGAAGCAGGTTCGCGGGTTGAAATTGTCGTGCAGCAGAGCACGCCGTTTATTCCTCAGCAAATCGTCCAGGGCCAACTGACGGCAGAGCGCGAAACCACCCTGCGCGCCAACGTCGCAGGCTTTGTGGCTGAGAAGCCGGTCGCGCAAGGTAGCCGCGTTGCGGCGGGCGATACGCTACTGGTGCTGGATAATGACGCTCTGCCCGAGCAGCTACAGCAGGCCCGGGATGAACTAGCCGTGGCCGAGGCGGAGTATGCCGGGGCTCGCAACCTGCGCCAACGGGAGCTGATTTCCCAGCCCGAGTTACTGCGCCTGCAGAGCGCACTAAGCGCCAGCGCTGCTTCCGTGGCGCAACTGCAGAAGCAGTTGGACGACAGCCGACCCACCGCACCTTTCGATGGTGTGCTGAACCGCGTTCAGGTGGAGCTAGGCGACCTATTACAGCCCGGTGAAGAGTGGGGCCAACTGGTCGATGACCGCCGTTTGAAAGGTGCGGCCTGGGTTTCTCAGCAGCAAGTGGGCGATTTAAGCGAGGGGTTACCGGTCACCGCGCGGCTACTCAATGGCGACCACCTCGAAGGTGAGCTGACCTTTGTTAGTCACCGCGCTGAAGAGGCCACTCGCAGCTTTTATATCGAAGCCACGCTGGATAACCCGGCCGGTAAACGCTTAGCAGGCGGCAGTGCGGAGTTGACCATTACGCTGCCACCCCGCCAGGTGCATACCCTTTCGCCTGCGCTGCTGAGTTTGAATAGCGAAGGCCAACTGGCGGTCAAGCACCTGGATGAGAACGACACAGTACAGCAGACCACCGTGGAGCTGGTGAGTGCCGATACGCAGCACGCCTACGTGACTGGCCTACCCGACCCGCTACGCCTGATCACGTTGGGCGCTGGCATGGTAGATATCGGTGAGACAGTGACCCCGGTGCCTGTTGAAGAGGCGATTATTTCACAGCCGGCGGAACAGGATAGCGTTCATGCGCCAGTTGATTAATGCGGCGCTAGCCCACACTCGTACGACATTACTGCTGTTGGTGAGTCTTCTATTAGCGGGCATCACTGCCTGGCAGATGATTCCTAAAGAAGCTAACCCCGACGTCACCATTCCGATGATTTATGTCTCGCTGACACTGGAGGGGGTGAGCCCCGAGGATGGCGAACGGCTACTGATTCGCCCCATGGAGCAGGAACTGCGTGGCATTGAAGGGTTGCGCAAGTTCACCGCCCAATCCAGCGAGGGGCATGGCTCGATTACTCTGGAATTCGACCCCGGCTTTGATCCCGACACCGCGCTAACCGATGTACGTGACCGGGTGGATATTGCCCGCAGCGAACTACCTTCCGAGGCCGATGAGCCGCGGGTGATGGAGGTCAACGTCTCGGAGTTTCCGGTGTTGACCATTGGCCTCTCCGGGCAGTTGGATACCCGTGAGCGCATGACGATTGCCCGACGCTTGCAGGAGGAGATCGAAGGTATTGCCGATGTGCTGGAAGTCGATATTGCCGGTGAGCGGGAAGATCTGCTGGAGATCGTCGTGGATCCGCTGGTATTGGAAAGCTACGGCGTCGACTTTGACACGCTATTTAATCAGGTATCGCGCAATAACCGCTTGGTGGCAGCGGGCAGTTTGGATACCGGCGCGGGGCGCCTGGCGCTGAAAGTCCCCGGTATTATCGAGTCCCTTGACGATGTTATGAATATGCCGGTCAAGGTCGATGAGGATCGTGTGGTCACCTTTGGCGATGTGGCCTGGATCAACCCTACCTATAAAGACCCCGAAGGCTTTGCCCGCATCGATGGCCAACCAGCGGTGGTGCTGGAAGTTTCCAAACGCGCCGGGGCGAATATCATCGCCACCATTGGCGCGGTGCGTGACCGCTTAGCCGATGCAGATGACTTACTTCCCGAGCAGTTGCGTTTCACCACTATTCTGGATGAGTCGACCACCGTTAAGAACATGCTCTCCGAGCTGCTCAATAACGTACTGACCGCCGTTGTGCTAGTGCTGATTGTAGTGGTCGCGGTGATGGGCTGGCGCATGGCGCTGCTGGTGGGGCTTACCATTCCCGGTGCCTTCTTAACCGGTATTCTGCTGGTATGGGCGTTTGGTTTTACGCTCAATATCGTGGTGCTGTTTGCACTGATTCTGGTGGCGGGCATGCTGGTGGATGGCGCTATCGTGGTCAGCGAGCTTGCCGACCGCCATCTGCACGATGGCCAAACGCCTCATCAGGCGTGGCTCAACGCTGCTGCTAGAATGAGCTGGCCGGTGGTTGCCTCGACGGCCACTACGCTGGCGGTCTTTATTCCCCTGCTGTTCTGGCCCGGCGTGGTCGGTCAGTTTATGAAGTACCTGCCCGCCACGGTAATTTTGTGCCTGCTGGCATCGCTGGCCATGGCGTTGGTGTTCTTGCCTACTCTTGGGCGCCTGTTTACGCGTACCACCGCAACCACGACAGACGCTAACCCTGATGAGGCGACGACTTCCTTTGGGCGTGGCTATCGCCACCTGCTGGCAAGGCTACTTATGCACCCTGCCTGGGTACTGCTGGTGACCGTATTGTTAATGGCTCTGCTGTATACCGGTTATGCGCGCTTTAACCACGGTGTCGACTTCTTCCCAGCCGTAGAGCCTGACAGCGCCCAGGTGTTGGTGCGCGCCCGAGGCGACTTCTCCGCCGTTGAAACCGACGCCATTGTGCAGCGGGTGGAAGCCAAACTATCCGGCATGAGTGAAGTGCGAGCGTTGTATGCGCGCTCCTTTGCGGTGCCTAACCAGCAGATGGGCAACGATGTGATTGGCATGCTGCAGTTCCAGTTTATCGATTGGCATGAGCGTCGCCCTGCCCAGGCCATTTTGGACGATATGGCCGAGCGCGCTGGGGATATCCCCGGCATTACGCTGGAATTTCAGGAGCAGGAGATGGGCCCCGGCGGCGGTAAGCCAATCGTGCTTGAGGTCAGCGCCACGAATCCCGACGTCGCCGATGCAGGCGTTAACCAGATAACCCAACTAATGCGCGAGCTGAGTGGCTTTACCGACATTGAGGATAACCGCAGCCTTCCGGGCGTGGAGTGGCAGGTTAACGTGGATCGCGAAGCGGCGGCGCGCATGGGTACCGATGTAACGACCATTGGAAGCGCGGTGCAACTGCTGACGACCGGCCTTCAGGTGGCTAGCTATCGCCCGCCGGAAGTCAGCGATGAAGTGGATATCCGCGTGCGTCTGCCGCAAAACTGGCGTTCGCTGGATCAGCTTGAGCGCTTGACCATCAACACTCAGCGGGGCCAAGTGCCGATCTCGAATTTTGTGACTCTGGAACCGGCGCCGAAGGTCGGCACCCTTAACCGCATCAATGGTCGCCGGGCGATTACCATTGAGGCTGACTTAGCACCGGGCTATCTCGCTGATGAGCGCCTAACTGCCCTGCTAGCCGCAAGCAGCGGCAGTTTGCCTGATGGCCTGATGGTCAACGTGGCGGGTGAGCAGGAGGACCAGCAGGAGTCGATGCAGTTCTTAGCCAGTGCCTTCTTGATTGCTATCGGTTTGATGGCGCTGATTCTGGTCACCCAGTTCAATAGCTTTTATCAAGCGGGGTTGGTGCTCTCGGCGATTGTGTTCTCCACCGCGGGCGTGCTCATGGGCCTACTGATTACCGGCCAGGCGTTTGGCATTGTCATGGTGGGGATGGGCGTGATTGCTCTGGCGGGTATCGTGGTCAATAACAACATTGTTTTGATCGATACCTACAACGAACTGCGCGGCCAGGGTATGACACCCGGCGAAGCCGCCCTTGAAGCGGGCTGTTTACGCCTACGCCCTGTGCTGTTAACGGCGATTACTACGGTATTGGGGCTCATGCCGATGGTGCTGGGGATCAATGTAGACCTGTTCACCCCTGCCCTGGGATTTAATGCGCCCTCCGCCCAGTGGTGGACGCAGATGTCGAGCGCCATAGCCGGCGGCCTCACCTTCGCCACCGCGCTAACGCTGCTGCTCACGCCGTGTATGTTGGTGATTGGGGGTAAATTACGGCGCAGGGGGTGAGGGGTGAGGGGTGAGGGGTGAGGGGTGAGGGGTGAGGGGTGAGGGGTGAGGGGTGAGGGGTGAGGGGTGAGGGGTGAGGGGTGAGGGGTGAATCGATTATGAGGTATTGGGCGCCCGCCGTTTTATATGCATGCGTGATTTAGTAGCGCGTGGTAAGCGAAGCGCACCCGCGGGAGCAGCGCGAGAAGCGGTGCCGGGGTTGAAGCGGGATTACCATGGAGCAAAAGCGCCGCATAGCGGCGCCTGTCTAATGGAAGGTCTTACTTAAGCGGGGGCTTTGGTGTGCTGCGGGCTATGTGCGGCGTGTAAGCGCGCGATTAACTGGTCTTCCAGCGCGAAGCGTTCGGTAAGGCCGCGGGCTAAGCGGTCGATCCAGGCAGGTAGGCGGGCGATATTTTGCTCGCAGCTGAGCGTGGAGCCAAAATCGGTATCGAATTCCAACACCATCTCGGTGGACATTTCTAAACGCTCAAGCAACTTCTCCGCGATGACGAGCGCGCCCTCGTCGCTAAAGGCCCGTGCCTCTTCCGAGAGCTGGGGGTAAATCTCAAAGTGACCGGCGCTGATGTAATCCATCAGCTTTTCACTAAACGTATCGATAGGCGCTTTGCTCACTGCTTCCAATTCAGCATCACACGCTTCTTTTAGCTCAATAAAGCTGATCAATAGCTGACGGCGCTGATCCAGCCAGCGGTCAATCAGGGAATGCACGCCTCCCCAGCGCTCCAGGGCATTTTTGCAATCTTCGAGCATGGGGCTTTCTCCTTAAAGTCACCTTTAACTGCTATTAATAACTACTATCAAACGCTCAGATCAAATAATAGGCTTAGAGTCGCGCCTCCCACTACCTCTGTCAATCCCAGCAAGTACGGTTTCCATGGTACTAAAAGTTCACTGCCCATAACGCTTTCTTCTATGGCTGATAACCAGCGCTCTCAAGCGGCAGCCCCTGCCATATTCCTGCGTCTATTTATGCTCTCATCTTCCGGCCACCATTGCGAGCACAGCCGCATGAGGGCTTTAAACGCTCGCACGCCTACTCACAGAAAAATACTTTAAGCTTAAAAAGTTTATACTTGAATTTTATAGAGTCCTCTCCTATCTTCAGGAAAGAGAGTGTTTTCCGTGGAGAATAAAAATGAGAATCGCCTGCCTGGGTGGAGGGCCTGCTGGCCTCTATTTCGCTATCAGCATGAAGCTACACGATCCCTCCCATGAGGTCGTGGTGATTGAGCGCAATCGTGCAGACGATACCTTCGGCTGGGGCGTGGTGCTGTCAGACGAAACCCTCGACAACCTGGCGGCCAACGACCCGGTCAGTGCAGAGCGCATTCGTGAGCATTTCGCCTATTGGGACGACATTGCGGTCGTTCATAAAGGCGCCAAAACAGTCTCTACAGGCCATGGATTTTGTGGCATTGGCCGCCGCCAACTGCTAATTCTGCTACAGGAACGCGCTCGCGAGCTCGGCGTGGAGATGCGCTTTGAAACCGATATTACAGAAGCCTCCATTGAGCAGTACCGGCGTGAGTATGACTTGGTCCTGGCCGCCGATGGCCTTAATTCTCTCACCCGTCAAACCTACGCCGATCACTTCAAGCCCGACATTGATGTACGAGCGTGCAAGTTCGTTTGGCTGGGTACCCATCAAACCTTCAACGATGCCTTCACCTTTATTTTCGAAAAGACCGAGCATGGCTGGGTGTGGGCTCACGCTTATCAGTTTGATAGGGATACGGCGACCTTTATTGTCGAGTGCAGTGAGGCCACTTGGCAGGCGTTTGGCTTTGGCGAAATGAACCAGCAGGAGTCGATTGCAGTCTGCGAGCGCATCTTTGCCAAGCATCTCGACGGCCACGCGCTGATGACCAATGCCAACCATATACGCGGCTCCGCCTGGATCAACTTTCCACGGGTACTCTGCGAACGCTGGAGCTATGAAAACGTCGTATTGATGGGTGACGCCGCCGCCACCGCACACTTTTCAATTGGCTCCGGCTCCAAGCTCGCTCTGGAGAGCGCCATCGCGCTGGCCAACTACTTGCACAGCGAAAGCAGCATGGCAGCTGCCATTGCTCGCTATGAAGAGGATCGCCGCTTCGAAGTGCTGCGCTTACAGTCCGCCGCGCGCAACTCCACCGAGTGGTTTGAGCAGGTGGAGCGCTACCTGGATCTCGACCCGGTGCAGTTCAACTACTCGCTATTGACCCGCTCCCAGCGCATCAGTCACGAAAACTTGCGGGTACGCGACCCACAGTGGCTAGAAAGTGCAGAGCGCTGGTTCCAAACCCAGGCGGGCAACGCTGGCAGCGCCCGTGCACCGATGTTTGCGCCTTATCAACTACGCGATATGACGCTGGTTAATCGCGTGGTGGTCTCCCCCATGGCGCAGTATAAAGCCGTCGATGGCTGCCCTACCGATTGGCACTTTAGCCACTATGCCGAGCGAGCCAAGGGTGGCGCAGGCCTGGTATATACAGAGATGACCTGCGTCAGCCCCAGTGGGCGAATCACCCCCGGCTGCCCAGGCTTGTACGCGCCCGAACATGAAGTGGCGTGGAAGCGTCTTTGCGATTTCGTGCACACGGAAACCCAGGCCAAGCTATGCGCCCAAATCGGCCATTCAGGAGCAAAGGGCTCTACTCAGTTGGGCTGGCAAGAGATGGATGCCCCGCTTACGGATGGCAATTGGCCAATATTGGCAGCTTCAGCACAGCCCTGGTCAGCGCGTAACCAAGTGCCCAAGGCAATGGATTGCGATGATATGGATCGGGTGCGCGATGAGTTTGTCAGTGCGGCGCAGATGGCCGATCGCGCGGGTTTTGACATGATCGAGGTCCACGCCGCCCACGGCTACCTGCTCTCTTCGTTTATCACGCCATTAACCAACCATCGTGACGATGAGTACGGCGGCTCGCTGGATAACCGGCTGCGCTACCCGCTTGAAGTGATCAACGCCGTGCGCCGCGTTTGGCCTGCCCATAAGCCGCTTTCGGTGCGTATTTCTGCCAACGACTGGTGCGGCGATGAAGGCATCACCCCAGACGATGCGGTGGAGATCGCCAAACGGTTGCGCGATGCGGAGGTGGATATTGTCGATGTCTCTGCCGGACAAACCTCGACCCAGGCAAAGCCGGTCTATGGACGTATGTTCCAAACGCCCTTCTCTGACCGGATTCGTAACGAGACGCCTATCGCCACCATGTCGGTGGGCAATATCTATCAGGCCGACCATGTGAACTCGATCCTGATGGCCGGACGCGCCGACTTAGTCTGTATCGCCCGCCCTCATCTCGCCGATCCTTACTGGCTGCTGCACGTTGCTGCGGGGTTGGGTGATAGTGAGGTGGAGTGGCCAGCACCCTACCGGGCAGGCGCCGATCAGCTACAGCGCTTGGCTGAACGTGGCGAGGGTTGGGTATGAGCCAATCCGATAGAAACTCGGCAGCGAACAGCCTGGCAGGCAAGCGGGCGGTGATTACCGGCGGCGGCAGCGGTATCGGTGCCGATATGGCCCTGGCCTTTGCCCAGGCGGGCGCCGAGGTCACGATTACCGGCCGCCGTGAGGCAGCCCTTCAAGCCGTTGCCGAGCAGCATGATGGCATTCGTACCGCCGTGGTCGATGTCACCGACGAAGCCGCCATGGTGACGCTCTTCGAGAAGATCGGCAATGTGGATATCGTTATTGCCAACGCCGGGGCGGCAGAGAGCGCGCCGTTCGCCAAGACCTCTTTCGGGCAGTGGCAACGTATGTTGAATGTAAACCTTAGCGGAGTGTTTCTGACCCTGCGTGAGGGTTTGAAGCAGTTGAACGACGGCGGGCGCCTTATCGCCGTTGCCTCCACCGCGGGCCTGAAAGGTTACGCCTATGTGGGTGCTTACTGTGCGGCCAAACACGGCGTGGTGGGGCTGGTGCGTTCACTGGCGGCTGAAACCGCCACTCGCGATATGACCGTTAATGCGCTCTGCCCAGGTTTTACCGACACGCCGTTACTGGCCGCCAGCGTGGAGAATATTGTGACCAAAACAGGCCAATCCGCCGAACAGGCCACCGCGCATTTTCAATCGACCAACCCTACAGGGCGATTAGTCACTCCTGCAGAGGTCACCGCGACGGCTCTATGGCTATGCGGGCCTAACAGTGGCGCAATCAACGGCCAGACGATTTCCATCTCAGGGGGTGAAGTATGACGGCAGAAAGCTTAAGCAAGGAGCGCCTGCGCTTATGGCTGCGCATGCTGCGGGTTACCCGTCAGGTGGAGTCCGAGCTGCGCGAACGGCTGCGAACCGAGCACGACTCTACACTGCCGCGTTTTGATGTGATGGCCGCGCTATATGCCGCTGAGGAGGGCCTGAAAATGAACGAGCTCTCCAAGCGGCTGCGGGTTTCCAACGGCAACGTCACCGGCATTATTGACCGCTTGGTGGAGGATGGCGCCGTGGAACGTATTGCTATTGAGGGCGACCGGCGCGCCACGCGGGTCTGCCTGACCAGTGCTGGTCGCGAAAGCTTCAGGGCCATGGCCGTTGAGCATGAGCGCTGGATCAATGCGCTGTTCGAAGGGGTGACCGAAGAGGATGCCCATCATATCGGCGAGCTGCTGCATCGTTTACCGACTGCTCCTCACGATGCCTCCTTATCTTAACGACGGCGACTCCGATTAATCACTGACAGGCGAGAACAACAATATGAAGAGCATGGCTGACCTGGCCCCCGAGCACTTTATTTGGGAAATGAGTGGTGATGTCGCCGTTATCCGGTTGAATCGCCCAGAGCGCAAGAACCCGCTGACATTCGAGAGCTACGCCGAACTGCGCGATACCTTTCGTGACTTGGCCTATGCATCCGATGTGCATGCCGTGGTGTTTACCTCCAACGGCGAGAACTTCTGCTCCGGAGGCGACGTACATGAAATCATCGGCCCCCTAGTGGGCAAGGATATGAAGGGACTGCTCGAGTTCACCCGCATGACCGGTGACCTGGTCAAGGCCATGCTGAACTGCGGCAAACCGATCATTGCCGCCGTCGACGGCATCTGCGTTGGCGCGGGGGCGATTATTGCTATGTCCTCGGATATTCGTTTTGCCACCCCCCGCGCCAGCACGGCGTTTCTGTTTACCCGTGTGGGACTGGCGGGCTGTGACATGGGCGCCTGCGCAATTCTACCGCGCATTATCGGCCAGGGCCGCGCCGCCGATCTACTCTACAGCGGCCGTAGCATGAGTGCCGAGGAAGGCCTCCAGTGGGGCTTTTACAACCGAGTGGTCGAACCAGACGCCCTGGAAGAAGACGCCATTGCTTACGCCACCCGCCTGGCTCAGGGCCCCACCTTCGGCCACAGCATTACCAAAACCCAGCTAAACCAGGAGTGGTCGATGAGCCTGGAGCAGGCCATCGAATCGGAAGCCCAGGCCCAGGCGATTTGCATGCAGACCAACGATTTCGAACGCGCCTACCACGCCTTCGTAGCCAAGCAAAAACCTGAGTTCAAGGGGGACTGATGAGCGACAAGAGCTTTCTAGCGTGGCCCTTTTTCGAGGCCAGACACCGCGAACTTTCCGAGCAGCTCGAAGCGTGGTGCCGCACTGAACTACCCCGCGACCACAGCGATGTGGATGCGACCTGCATTCAACTGGTACGCGATTTAGGCAAAGCTGGGGTTCTGGAAGGCACGGCGGGCGAGCATATCGATGTGCGCAGCCTGTGCCTAATCCGTGAAACCCTGGCCCGCCATGATGGCCTGGCCGATTTTTCGTTTGCCATGCAGGGGCTGGGAACCGGTGCGATCAGCCTATATGGCAGCGATGAACAGAAGCAGTGGCTGGACAGAACCCGGCGTGGTGAAGCAATTTCCGCGTTTGCCCTGAGCGAGCCTCGCTCGGGCTCTGATGTGGCCCAGTTGGATACCACCGCTGAGCGCGAGGGCGATAGCTACCGTTTGAATGGCGAAAAGACCTGGATCTCCAACGGTGGTATTGCCGATATCTACACAGTCTTTGCCCGCACCGGTGAAGGTCCCGGCGCCAAAGGGCTTTCAGCCTTTTTAGTGCCTGCCGACACACCCGGATTGGAGATTCGTGAGCGCCTGGAGTCGGTGGCGCCTCACCCGCTGGCACGGCTGGGCTTCAACGATATGGTGCTGCCTGCCAGCGCGCTGATCGGCAAGCCTGGGCAAGGCTTTCGGATCGCCATGTCGGTGCTGGACGTTTTCCGCTCCACGGTTGGCGCGGCAGCCCTGGGCTTCGCCCGCCGGGCACTGGAAGAGTCGCTCTCCCGCAGCCGCTCCCGGGAGCTGTTTGGCGCCACCCTCTCCGACTTACAGATGGTGCAGGGCCACTTGGCTGATATGGCGCTAAACGTGGATGCCTCCGCCCTGCTGGTTTACCGCGCTGCCTGGACGAAAGATCAAGGTGCTGAGCGGGTGACCCGTGAAGCGGCAATGGCCAAGCTATTTGCCACCGACCAGGCCCAGCAGGTGATTGACCAGGCAGTACAACTTCACGGCGGCGACGGCGTTCGCAAAGGCCATATTATCGAAAGTCTCTACCGGGAAATCCGCGCGCTGCGAATTTATGAAGGCGCTTCAGATGTACAAAAAGTAGTCATTGCCCGCAGCATGCTCGCGGAAGAGTAAATAGCAAAAAACCGTACAGTAGCTCTCAAAAACAATAAAACACAACGCCAGACACCGTATCCCTGCCCGCGCTTCCTTTGAGCCGTGGGCAGGAATAAACAACGACACCAAATACGGAGGTTGGTCATGTACATCCAGTCGGCTCATGCTGATACTTTTGCGCGGGATAACCTGCCACCCACTGATTGTCAGCCTGAGTTCCTGCTCGGGGGCTACCATTATCCCCAACGACTTAACGCGGGCGTTGAGCTCTGCGATCGACTGCTCGACCAGGGTCACGGTGAACGAATTGCCTTAGCGGGCAATGGCCGTCGTCGCACCTATCAAGAGCTCACTGAGTGGACCAACCGCCTTGCCCACGTGCTGGTCGAAGACCTGGGCGTGGTTCCCGGCCAGCGGGTATTGATCCGTTCCGCCAACAACCCGGCCATGGTGGCCTGTTGGCTGGCCGCCACCAAGGCGGGGGCCGTGGTGGTCAACACCATGCCGATGCTACGCACCAAAGAGCTATGCCAGGTAATCGATAAAGCGGAAATCAGCCTAGCCCTGTGCGATACCCGCCTGCTCGATGAACTGGTTGAGTGCCAACAACACAGCCCGGTACTCAAACGTGTGGTTGGCTTTGATGGCACGGCTAACCACGACGCCGAGCTTGACCGTTTAGCGCTGGGCAAACCCGCCACCTTTGAAGCGGTGGATACCGCCGCCGACGATGTGGCGCTGCTGGGGTTTACCTCTGGCACTACCGGCTCACCCAAAGCCACTATGCACTTTCACCGCGACCTGCTGGTCATTGCCGACGGCTACGCCAAGGAAGTCCTACAGGTAACGCCGGAGGACGTGTTCGTCGGTTCGCCGCCGCTGGCATTTACCTTTGGCCTGGGCGGGCTGGCCATTTTCCCGCTGCGCTTCGGCGCCACCGCCGTACTACTCGAACACGCCTCCCCGCCCAATATGATGGACATTATCCGCGAGTATCAGGCCACGGTGGTCTTCACCGCACCGACGGCCTACCGGGCGATGCTCTCAGCACCTACTCGCCATGAGGATTTGAGCAGCCTGCGCGTGGCGGTTTCCGCTGGCGAAACCCTGCCCGCACCGATTTATCATGACTGGATCAAGCAAACCGGCACACCGATTCTCGACGGCATCGGCGCAACTGAAATGCTGCATATCTTTATCTCTAATCACCTGAATGACCATCGCCCCAGCTGCACCGGCAAACCGGTGACCGGTTACGAGGCACGAATCGTTGATGACGAGATGAATGATGTCCCTCGCGGCACGGTCGGCAAACTGGCCGTGCGCGGCCCTACCGGCTGCCGCTACCTGGCCGACAAGCGCCAGCAAAAGTATGTAAAGGCGGGCTGGAATATCACCGGTGATGCGTTTTACCAGGACGAGGAGGGCTACTTCCACTTCGCCGCTCGCAACGACGATATGATCGTCTCGGCGGGCTATAACATCGCAGGCCCCGAGGTGGAAGCAGCCCTGCTGGCCCACCCCGCCGTGAAAGAGTGCGCAGTGATAGGTGCCCCTAGCCAGGAGCGTGGCCAAATTGTCGAGGCTTTTGTTGTTCTAAACGATGGTTTTCAGCAAGATGAAGAATGTCAGCAAATGTTGCAGGACTTCGTGAAGCAGACCATCGCGCCGTATAAGTACCCTCGCTCCATACGATTTATCGAGGCACTACCTAAAACATCCACGGGTAAGGTTCAGCGCTTTCGGCTGAGCCAAGAACATTACCCGAGTGCTGGCTCTCCTGGCATCAATGTGAATAGCACTAACATCAATAGCACCAACACCAACGCATGACCCTCTAAGCAATAAACGATTAAAAAATGAGGAATGATCCATGAAAATGATATCCCGCTTTGGCCTTGGCTTACTGCTCTCCTCCAGCCTGGTAACCACTGCTCACGCTGATGACGTTAAAATTGGCATGATTACCACCCTCTCAGGCGGCGGTTCGCACCTGGGCGTGGACGTTCGCGATGGCTTCATGCTGGCCCTTGAGCAGTCGGGCCGCGACGACGTGGAAGTGCTGATTCAGGATGATGCGAGACGCCCCGACCTGGCGCGTACGCTGGCCAATGAGTTTATGCAGCGTGATGAGGTCGATATTCTTACCGGCATTATCTGGTCAAACTTGGCAATGGCGGTCGTTCCTTCGGTGGTACGCCAGGGCACCTTCTACCTGTCACCTAATGCCGGGCCCTCGGATTTGGCAGGACGCATGTGCCACGAGAACTACTTCAACGTGGCGTATCAGAACGACAACCTGCACGGCGCCATGGGCGCGTATATGCGCGAAGAGGGGTATGAGCGCCCCATCATCATGGCGCCCAACTACCCCGCAGGCACCGATGCGCTGGCAGGCTTCAAACATCTTTACGAGGGTGAGGTCGTTGGCGAGCTTTACACCCAAATGGGCCAGACCGACTACGCGGCTGAAATTGCCCAGATTCGCGATAGCGATGCCGACAGCTTGTTCTTCTTCTTACCCGGCGGTATGGGCATCTCGTTTATGAAGCAGTGGGAAAGCTCCGGTGTCGATATGCCGATCTTTGGCGCCGCCTTCTCGTTTGATGAAATCTTAATCAAAGCGGTAGGCAGTGCGGCGATTGGCGCACGCAACACCTCGCTATGGGCATATGACCTGGAAAACGAGGCCAACGATCGCTTTGTTGAGGGCTTCCGGGAAGCCTATGACCGCACGCCAACGTTGTACGCGGCACAAGGTTACGACACCGCCAACCTGATTCTTAGCGCGCTTGAAACTGCCCACCCCGATGACAAAGACGCCTTCCGCGAAGCACTGCGGGCCGCTGACTTTGACAGCGTACGCGGTGAGTTCCGCTTCGGCCCGAACCAGCACCCTATCCAGGATATTTACGTGCGTGAAGTCGTGGAGGGTGACGATGGCGAGCCCACCAATCGCCTGATCGGTGTCGCCATCGAAGATATCCAAGACGTCTATTACGAGCAGTGCCAGATGTAAGCTCGCCTCGGCTGGGTGTAGCCACCCAGCCATTTCTCTTCACCTTCGTTAAGGTTAACTAACGTGTCCGTTACTCTGCTGATAGAGCAATTACTGAACGGCGTGCAGCTCGGCACGATGCTGTTTTTGATGGCCAGCGGCCTCACCTTGGTGTTTGGGGTGATGGGGCTGATCAATCTTGCCCACGGCTCTTTTTATATGGTGGGCGCCTACGCTACGGCAGCGGTGACTGCCTCAACGGGCTCTTTTCTGATTGGACTGGCTGCAGGGATGACTGCGGCCGCCCTGGTAGGTGCACTGGTAGAACTGTTGGTGATACGCCGACTTTACCACCGTCCTCATCTTGATCAGGTATTGGCAACCTTTGCGCTAATACTGATTTTTTCGGAGGGCACACGCTGGATCTTTGGCTCTTCACCGTTATGGTTGAGTCCTCCTTCTTGGCTGACGGGTTTTGTCACCCTGCCAGGTGATACCCGCTACCCCATCTATCGGCTGATGCTGATTGGGGTGGGTATCGCTATTTCGATTGCCCTTTACTTGCTTATCTCGCGAACTCGACTCGGTATGCGCATTCGGGCAGGTGAAAGCGATCGCGAAATGATTGGTGCGCTGGGGGTCAATATTTCAAAACTCTATACCTTGGTGTTTGCCTTAGGGGCGGCGTTAGCGGGTTTAGCCGGCGCTTTAGTAGGCGCATTGCAATCTGTACAGGTGGGTATGGGCGAGCCAGTGCTGATTTTAGCGTTTGTCGTAATCGTCATTGGCGGTATCGGCTCAATTAAAGGCGCGCTACTCGGTGCCCTGCTGGTGGGTATTGTCGACACCTTGGGTCGGGTCTATCTGCCCATCTTCTTTCAAGCGTTTATGCCACCGTCTGAGGCGACCGGCGTCGGTTCGGCGTTGGCCGCGATGCTGATCTATATCCTCATGGCCGTCATTCTCGCGTTCAAGCCTAAGGGACTGTTCTCTGCCCATGACTAATACCACTTCCTTGTCCAAGAACGCTGCGCTAGCGCCCGAAGCGGATAGACCTTTTGACCGCAAAGGGCTGGTTCAGATGGCCCTGCTCGGGCTACTGCTGTTACTGCCTGTAGCAGCCTATTTCTTGGGCCATATTTATTATGTCAATCTGGCCTCGCGTATCACCATTATTGCCATGGCGGCCGTTGGCCTTAACCTGGCCATTGGCTATGGGGGCATGGTGAGCTTTGGCCACGCGGCCTATTTCGGCTTAGGTGGCTATGTGGCAGGCATCAGTGCTTATCACGCTTTTGATATGACCCCATTTATGACGTGGCCTTTCAGCGTGCCGGGCAGCGACAATTTACTGGTGATATGGCTCGCCGCTATGTTGCTGTGCGGGCTGCTAGCGCTGGTCATCGGCGCTATCTCACTGCGTACCACGGGGGTCTATTTCATTATGATCACCCTCGCCTTTGCGCAGATGATTTACTACTTTGCCAACTCCTGGCCGACCTATGGCGGCGAAGATGGTCTGCCTATTTATATTCGCAACACCCTGCCCCTGTTCAATAACAACATGCTCGATAGCAGCGATGCACTCACCTATTTCCTGATCTGCTTCACCGGGCTTGTGTTAGCAATGGCAATTACCTCACGAATGATGAAATCGCGCTTTGGTGCGGCCTTGACCATGGCACGGCTTAACGATGTACGCCTTGCCACTGCCGGGATCAGCCCCTACCCCATTCGCTTGGTGGCGTTTGTGATTTCTGCCGCGATTACCGGGCTTGCTGGTGCGCTTTATGCGGATCTGAATGGCTTTGTTAGCCCGACAATGTTGAGTTGGCACTTCTCCGGCGAACTTATGGTCATCGTCATTTTGGGCGGCGTGGGGCGCCTTTACGGCCCGTTAGCCGGTGCGGTGCTGTTTGTGATGATGGAAACCTTTCTGGGGGGAGTCACCCAATATTGGCAGCTTTTCCTCGGGTTAGTACTGCTTGGGGTGGTGCTATTTGCCAAACATGGTGTGATGGGTTGGCTGGCCGGGAGGGAACGCAATGAGTGATGTGGTTCTTTCACTACAAAACCTGCATAAGCGCTTTGGCGCACTACAGGCGACCAGCGATGTTTCGTTGGATCTTAGACCCGGGGAGATTCACGCCTTGATTGGCCCCAACGGCGCGGGGAAATCGACCCTGATTGGCCAAATCGCGGGGAATATACGCCCTGATGAAGGGAGTGTTTACTTAGCAGGCTGTGAGATCACGAGCATGAGTATCGCTCAGCGGGCGCGCCTGGGCCTGGGGCGTAGCTTTCAGGTCTCCTCGCTGGCGGAGCCGCTATCGGTGATGCGCAATGTGATGATGGGAGTTCAAGCGCTGCAGAGTCACAGTTTTCGGTTCTGGAAGCCCGTTGCTCGCGATCGGCAACTGCTTGAACCAGCCTATGAAGCACTGGCGCGTATGCAGCTTAGTCACCGCGCCTGGACGCCGGTATTTGAACTTTCCCACGGGGAACGCCGCCAGGTTGAGGTGGCTTGCGCTCTGGCGCTCAAGCCCCGCGCACTGCTGCTGGACGAACCCATGGCAGGCTTGGGTCCAGAAGGATCGGCAAAGCTGACCGAGCTGCTGGAGGCGCTTAAGCTGGAAGTGCCTATCCTGCTGATCGAGCACGATATGGAGGCGGTATTTCGTCTGGCTGATCGTATCTCTGTGTTGGTATCCGGGAGCGTTATCGCCCATGGGGATAGCCACACTATTAGGCAGGATCCCCGCGTCCGTGAAGCCTACCTGGGGGATTCTGATGCTTAAGGTTGCTGATATTGAAACGTTTTATGGGCCCTCTCAGGCGTTATTTGGCGTTAGCCTTGACGTTAACGCCGGTGAGATGGTCGCCCTAATGGGGCGTAACGGTATGGGTAAAACCACCACCATTCGCTCGATATTCGGTCTGACTCCGGCCAGCCGTGGCACGATTGAGTTTGAATCCCAGAACATACGCCGCTTACCCGCTTTTCGTATCGCTAAAGCGGGGCTTGGCTTGGTGCCGGAGGGGCGCCGCTGTTTCCCTAATTTGTCGGTGCGCGAAAACCTATTGGTGACCGCCCGCCCGGGCGAGTGGACACTGGAGAAAGTAGAAACGCTGTTTCCGCGCTTGGAGGAGCGCCGCGCGCAAATGGCCAAGACCCTCTCCGGCGGTGAGCAGCAGATGCTGGCTATTGGCCGGGCGCTGATGACCAATCCGCGTTTGCTGGTGCTGGATGAAGCCACTGAAGGATTGGCGCCGGTGATTCGCCAGGAGATCTGGCGGGCAATTCGGCTGCTCAAGGAGCAAGGTCAAGCTACGCTGCTGGTGGATAAGTCATTAAGCGAAATTCTACCCATCGCTGACCGCTGCACCATCCTGGAAAAAGGCTGCACCGTATGGGATGGCAAACCCGCCGCGCTGGACAGCACTGTGCGTGACCGTTATCTGGGCGTGTAGGGAGGAGAAAACAGTGGCGTTTACTACCCAGCGAAAAGTTCGTTTCCAGCACTGTGATCCGGCGGGAATCGTTTTTTACCCCCGCTATTTCGAGATGATCAATTCAGTGGTGGAGGATTGGTTTGAGGAGGTCGTGCAGCGTGACTTTAACCAACTGCATGTGGAGAGCGGCACCGGGGTTCCCACCGCCGCTATCGACACCCAGTTTCATGCGCCGAGCCGGTTAGGCGAACGACTCACCTTTGAATTAGCGGTTCAAGCCGTTGGGCGTAGCAGCCTTACCCTTCAGATTATCGCTTACTGCGGTGATCAGAAACGTCTAACCAGTCGTTCAACCCTTGTATATGTGGATCTAAATAGCGGTCAGCCAATGCCCTGGACAGAGGCTATGCGCCAGCACTTTACCGTCGAAAACCTATAAGGATAGCCATAATGAGTGACGCCAACTTTCATCAGCTTCTTCACCCTTCGCATTGGAAAGCAGCGGTGGGCTACGCTAACGGCGTGCTGGCTTCAGGCCAGAGTGTGTTTGTAGGTGGGCAGATTGGTTGGAATGCCGACCAGGTATTTGAAAGCGATGACTTTGTCGTTCAAGTGAATCAGGCGCTGCAAAATATCGTGGCGATCTTAAAAGAGGCGAACGCAGGCCCGGAGCATATCGTGCGGTTGACCTGGTATGTGACGGACAAGCAGGAGTATCTGGCGCGGCTTAAGGAGGTGGGCGCCGCCTATCGCGAGGTGCTGGGCAAGCATTTTCCGGCAATGACGATGGTTCAGGTGGCGGGGCTGGTTGAGGATCAGGCTAAGGTGGAAATCGAAGCGACGGCGGTGATTCCGGCTCATTAAGGATAATCAAAAGTGCCTCTAGCAGAGTACAAAGAGGTGCACCGGATCGAAACAACCTTCCGCGGGGGCGCTGTGAACCCATCCCTGGGCGCTACTTTCGCCATCTGACCGCCATGGATGGCGGAAATGCCGGAATTGTCGGGAACATTTTCCGGCCCTGGCGAAAGACCCCCGCTTCAGGCTGATTTCGATCCTGTATTGAGAAGCTTCGTTAGTTTTTAATCATATCTTAACGCTAGCGTGAAATTCTTTAATCCACTCAACAAAACAACCATCGTTAAGATAGTGCTCAAGAATCGAGAAGTGGTCTACGTCGGAAAGTAGCTGCTGAGTCACTGTTTGGCCTTGCTGGCTCAAATGCTCAGCATAGCTGCTCATCTGGCGCTCGAACTCTTCTGACTCCAGGCCCCCTGCTACCAGCTTTATAGGCGCAGGTACTCGGCATGGCAGCCATATGGGGCTGAACTCCTGCACATCGCGCCCGCTAAGCTGAAGCTTGGGCTGCAGCCACGACCAGGGAAAAGGCCGCAGGTCGTATAAACCGCTGATACACAGCGCACCACGAATCAGCTGGTTGGGTAAGCCAAAAGCGCCCTCCCAGTCCGTCGACATTAGCATCGCGCATAAATGCCCGCCCGCCGAGTGTCCCGAAATACTCAGCTGCTCAGGATCAACGCCCAATTCAGCGGCATGGCGATAAACGTAGGCCACCGCTGCTTGGCTCTGCCGCACCAGCTCGCTAAAGCGTACCTGCGGGCAGAGAGCGTAGTTGACCACCGCGACGGTGATACCGGCTTTCACCAAGTCGTCAACGATAAAGCTAAATTCACGATGACTCAGCGAGCGCCAGTAGCCGCCGTGGAAAAACACATGCACCGGCGCTTTTGGGCTATCGGTATCAGGTGCATCGGCATGAAAGATATCCATGCGTTCCGCAAGCGTTGGGCCATAAGGCAGATCGAGCGTTGTGCGGTGGTTAACTCTTGATGCTTCACTGCGCTCACGCCAATCCTTTACCAACACCGCCGGGTCACGACCCATCATCGGGTCGTAGGCGCGGTCGATCTCTTCTTGAGTCGCAAAATGTTGATAAAGCATGTACGTCTCCTTATCCCTGACGCCCTACTAACCCCGACTTTTCATCAACAGCATACGCAGCGGTGCGATTGCCAGAATGGCAAATCCGATTAGCGTCCAGGCGGGCAGTGATAGGCCGAGCAACGAGAAATCGATATTGGCGCACTCGCCTGAGCCGGTTAACACCATGGCCACCACGTCCTGCATGGGCAGAATATCCATCATGTAATCGAGCCCAGGGCCGCAGGAAGGGACTTCATCGGCGGGCAAGCCTTGTAGCCAAACGTGGCGGCCAGCGATAAAGGCACCGGTTCCCACAGCAGCCAGCGACAGCAGCCCGTAAATCACTTTGCCTACACGCCCGGCGGGACTGTGAATAGCGGCTATCGCGAACACGATGCCCGCGACGATCACCGCTACGCGCTGAAAGATACACAGCGGGCAGGGTTCATATCCGCCGATGTGCTCAAGCCCCAGGGCTACCGCCATCATTAAAACGCAGAAGGCTAAACCAGCCAGGGCGGCCGAGCGAAAGGAGTGCAGAATCATTGTCTAACCTCAGATGGCAGCGCCGACATGGCGCGGGACTCACGAGCTTTAGTGAAATAGGCCTGCAAGAACTCTTCGAAGGTCTCTTTATCAGCAGCTTCAATATCGTGCTGCTGCTGGTGCGAGGTCTCAATCAGCTGAGCAAGCAGCGCTTCACGACTGCGCTGCATCGGCGCGGCTTTTAACTGCTCCGCCTGCTCTTTGGCTAGGCTAAGCATCAAATCGCTTAACGATCCGCCGTGCGCTTTTAACCGTTCCAGCACCTGGGCAGAAGGCGTTAGCGAAGGGTCTGCAAGACGTGGTGCAAGGCTTGCCAGCGCATCAGCATGCGGGCTCCCCTCCTCGACCGCATCCAGCAGGCGGGCAACTTCGCCCATCTCGGCGAAAATTTGTTCGCCCCACTCACGCACCGAGGTGGTTTCACCATGGTTGATTAGCATGAGTTCAGGGTCACGGCCGCGTTCCACCACCCAGCGGCGGTTGTCGTCCAAGCGGTCACACTCTTCGTCGGAGATCCACGGGCTGTCGCTGAGTAGGCACCACATCAAAAAGGTGTCCACAAAGCGCATCTGGTCTTCAGTAACGCCCAGGGGGTCGAAGGGGTTTAAATCCAAACAGCGTACTTCGATATACTCCACGCCGCGGGCTTCGAGGGCTTGGCTGGGCGTTTCGTTGTGTTTGGCAACCCGCTTGGGCCGAATGTCGCTGTAGTACTCGTTTTCGATCTGGAGAATATTAGCGTTCAACTGACGCCACTCACCATCCACGTTAACACCCATTTTTTCATAGTCGGGCCACGGTGAAGAGATGGCGTGCCGCAGGGTATTAACGTAGTTAGAGAGCGAGTTAAAACAGATTTTAAGCTGCGACTGTACTTTGTTTTGATACCCCAGATCGGACATCCGCAGAGTCGTCGCGTAGGGGGCAAAGTAGGTGTCGTCGCTAAGCGACTGCAGTTTTTCGGGTACCTTACCTTCAGGCAAAAAACTTTTATCGATGGCCGGTGAAGCGCCAAACAGATAGAGCAACAACCAGCTATGGCGGCGGAAGTGACGGATCATGCCGAAATAGCGGGTGGAACGATAGTCGTTGAAGGGAATATTGGTGGCTTTTTCCAACTCGCGTAGGGCGTGCCACATATCATCAGGCAGGGAAACGTTGTAATGAACGCCTGCAATCGCCTGCATGATGCGGCCGTAACGCATGTCCAACCCTTTGCGGTAAACATGCTTCATGGTGCCCACGTTGGAGCTGCCATAATCGGCAATCGGCACGCTGTCGTTGCCGGATAGCCTAGAGGGCATGCTGCCGGGCCAGATCCATTCGTTTTGCAGGTGATGATAAGTAAAAGTATGCAGGTCAGATAGAAAGCACAGCGCTTCACCAGGCTGAGAGTAAACCGGCGTGATGTACTCTAACAGCGACTCTGAGTAGTCGGTGGTGATATGCGGGTGGGTTAATTTCGACCCCAGCGCGTGCGGGTGCGGCGTTTGCGCAATGTGGCCAGTAGCATCGACCCGCAGCCCCTCTTTTTCAAGCCCACGACGCAGGCGGCCCAACCGACCAAGTCGCGCACTGGGTATCAGGCGCTCGACTTGCGCGGTCAGCGCGGATGGCACAGTGAGTGGTTCAGGCAAGGTGAACACTCCTTGTCAGTAAAGCCCGCCGTGAGCGGGCCTTGGTGTAGTCAGGTGGCATCGCCATCATCGCTGATTCAAAAACAGAAAACAGGATATGGCGGCAACGAACGTTTTTTCAAGACACCTTCGCTTCCAGGGCGCGCGACTATTTGCCGCCACGCGCTTTCAACAGCGCAGCACCCAGCGCCCCCATAGGCTCCGGCGCTTCAGTTTTATTAGCGTTATTACGCTGGTTTCGAGCCGGTTTACGGGCACCACTGTGTTGATCTTTAGGCGAGCCACTGTTCTTATTGGCACCGCTGTTAGCACCGTTTTCAGCCTCAGGCTGGTCATCCAAACGCATCGATAGACCTACCCGTTTGCGGGGGATATCAATGCTCATCACTTTAACGGTGACAATATCACCTGCTTTCACCACGCTGCGGGGGTCATCGATAAAGCGATCAGATAGCGCCGAGATATGTACCAGGCCGTCCTGATGGACACCGATATCCACAAAAGCGCCGAAGTGGGTCACATTGGTGACTGTGCCTTCGAGCACCATGGAAAGCTTGAGGTCATTAAGGGTTTCGACACCTTCGCGGAATTCGGCCGCTTTAAACTCAGGGCGAGGGTCGCGACCAGGTTTATCCAGTTCTTTGAGAATATCGCTGACGGTGGGCACGCCGAAACGCTCATCGGCAAAATCGGCGGGCTTTAAGGCTTTCAACGCGGCGCTGTCGCCAATCAAGCCGCGTACTTCACGCCCGCTCTGCTTGGCGATACGTTCCACCAGTGGGTAGGCTTCCGGGTGAACGGCGCTGGCATCCAAGGGGTTATCGGCATTGTGGATACGCAGGAAACCCGCACACTGCTCGAAGGTTTTGGCACCAAGGCGGCTCACTTCTAACAATTCTTTACGGCTTTTGAAAGCGCCTTTGACATTGCGCTGAGCAACGATATTTTCGGCCAGCGCAGCGCTCAGACCAGCTACCCGTGAGAGCAGTGCGCTGGAAGCGGTATTCAAGTCGACGCCCACGGCGTTAACACAGTCCTCAATGACGACTTCCAGACTACGCGACAGCTGCACCTGGGAGACATCGTGCTGGTATTGGCCTACGCCAATCGACTTGGGCTCAATTTTAACCAGTTCGGCCAGCGGATCCTGCAGGCGGCGACCAATAGAGACGGCACCGCGCACCGTCACATCAAGATCCGGCATTTCCCGCGAGGCGTATTCAGAGGCAGAGTAGACCGAGGCGCCCGCTTCAGAGACCATCACTTTGCTTAACCGGTGCGCTGGCGCCAGGGCTTTTAGTAGTTCGCCCGCGAGCTTGTCAGTTTCACGACTGGCGGTACCATTGCCCACCGCAATCAGCTCGACGCCGTACTGTTTCACCAGCTTAGCCAGCACGCTCAAGGCTTCATTCCACTGGTTTTGCGGCGCATGGGGATAGATAGTGGTGTGATCGACAAATTGCCCAGTGGCATCGATCACCGCGACCTTACAGCCGGTGCGCTGGCCGGGGTCGATGGCAAGGGTGACTTTCTGCCCCGCCGGCGCGGCTAGCAGCAGGTCTTTTAGATTAGCCGCAAACACTTCAATGGCGGTGAGCTCAGCCTGTTCGCGCAGGCGGCCCAGCAGCTCGGTCTCCAGTGCTGTATAGAGCTTCACCCGCCAGGTCCAGCGCACCACTTCGGCTAACCACTTATCCGCCGGGCGGCCCTGGTCGCTGATGCCAAACTGCTTGGCAATCGCCAACTGGGCGGGGTGAATGGGGGCCTCGTCTTCGCCGGGCAGTCGAATCGACAGGCTCAACACGCCTTCGTTACGCGCCCGGAACATTGCCAAAGCGCGGTGTGATGGCGCTTTGGCGAGTTTCTCATCGTGCTCGAAATAGTCGGAGAACTTGGCGCCCTCCTGCTGCTTACCCTCCAGCACACGGGCGCTGAGCTGGCCCTCTTGCCACAGCCGTTCGCGCAGTTGGCCGATGAGCTCGGGATCCTCGGCGAAGCGCTCCATCAAGATCTGCTTGGCGCCATCCAGAGCGGCCTTGGCATCTTCGATGGCAGGAATATCGCCTTCTGCTGGGCGCAGATAGTTTTCCGCTTCGCTTTCCGGATTAAGCGTTGGATCGGCAAGCAGCGCATCCGCCAGCGGCTCAAGCCCTGCTTCGCGAGCGATTTGCGCTTTGGTGCGGCGTTTTTTCTTAAACGGCAGGTATAAATCTTCCAAGCGTTGCTTGGTCTCGGCAGCGTCGATGCTGGCTTTCAGCGTAGCATCGAGCTTGCCCTGCTCATCAATGGCGACAAGTACCGCGGCGCGGCGCTCTTCCAACTCACGCAGATAGCGAAGCCGTTCATCCAACTGGCGCAGCTGGATATCGTCCAGCGCGCCGGTGACTTCTTTACGGTAACGGGCAATGAAGGGCACTGTGGCGCCGCCATCCAGCAGCTCCACCGTGGCGGACACTTGCTCGGGACGCACACCAAGCTCAGTGGCCAGGCGGGAAATAATACGCTGATTGACATCCATAAATTGCAACTAACTCATGCAGCATTTTTTAGTGCCAACAAGGTATCACAAACGCGCCACGGCTGGCATGACTTGCGGCTTCAGCGTCGCCACCCGTGGTCATCCCAGAACGGGCGGCGTGACTCGCGCTGTACGTCATCGCGGCTGATGCCAATATCTTTCAGCATGTCATCGCTCAAATGGCGCAAGGAATCCCGCTCGCGACGCAATTGGTACCAGCGATAAATTCTTTCCCGCCAGGTGATGCTGGGTTGCTTCTCAGCAGATTGGCACTGTTGGTTCTGCAAGCAGTGTAGCGAGCGCTCCATTTCAACCTCCCTTCGCCGCCAGCAGCGGCGTGGTGAATAAGTGTTGAAGGAAGTATTGAACAGCGCCTAAAATCAATCCAACGAATACTCCTTATGTTCAACATCAAAAAGATTGATAGCCATGGCCACACTACCCACCATCGATCATGAGCTGCTGCGCACCTTTGTGGCCATTGTCGACCAGGGCGGCTTCACCCGCGCCGCTCAGACGGTAAACCGCACTCAATCAGCCGTCAGCATGCAAATCAAGCGGCTGGAAGAGGATGTTATTCAGCGCCCACTGTTTGTGCGCCAGAATCGCCAGCTGCTGTTAACCAGCGAAGGGCATACGCTGCTGGGTTATGCACGCAAAATTCTTTCATTGCAGGGAGAAGCGCTGACGCTGCTGCGCCAGCCGGATATGGTGGGCCGTGTGCGACTGGGGGTGCCGGATGACTATGTGATGCGTTTTCTGCCCGGCATTCTGAAAACCTTCTCCCAAGCCTGGCCGCTAGTGGATGTGGATGTGCACTGCGCCCCCTCGTCGGTACTCTCTCAGCAGCCGCAAGGGAGCCTAGACCTGATTATTATGACACGGGAGATAGGCGACGAAGTTGGCACCATTTTAAGGCGTGAGGCTACCGTGTGGGTCTCAGCTGAGAGCCATTGCACACATTTACAGACACCAGTACCCCTTGCCATGTTTGAGGCTCCCTGCTTTTGTCGGCGTCATGCCTGCAATGCACTGGATCGCGCAGGCCGGGCCTATCGAGTCGCTTACAGCAGCCCGAGCTTGGCGACGTTACAGGCGGTTGTGGGGGCGGGCTTGGCAGTGTCTGCCTGGATGCGCAGTTTAGTCACCGCCGACATGCAGATATTGGGTAAAAAAGAAGGGTTTCCCGAACTGCCGGAAGCGTCCATCGTTTTGCAGCACACCTCCGCCACTCAATCACCGATTATCGATAGCCTGGCCGAGCATATTGTTGAAGGGTTTAGGCTTTGATGAGACAGATGCACATCCCGTAGCGCGTGGTAACGAGAAAGCGAGTTCAGCGAGCGTTCGTAGGCACCCGCGGGAGGCGTCGGCACGACGCCCAATGGCACTTCAGCCAAACTCCGGCACCGCTTCGCGCTGCTTCCGCGGGTGCGCCTTAGGCTTACCACGCGCTACTAAATCTCGCATGCACATGGATGTGGGGATTCCATGGCCATGTGCACGTTATGCACATGGCCGAGGCACGTAATCACACTGTTGATAGGTAGAGGCAGGAGCGGTCTAGCTGTGAGAGACTGGTCAGCCCTAGCAAAGCCATATTGCGCTCAATTTCACGCTGTAAAAGATCGGCGACATGCTCTACCCCAGCCTGCCCTGCGCAGGCGGCGGCATAGTTGAAAGGACGCCCCACAAAGACAAAATCAGCCCCCAATGCCAGCGCCTTGATCACATCGGAGCCACGCCGGAAGCCGCTGTCGATCATAATGGGGATATCACTAACGCGACGCTTGATCTCGGGCAGCACCTGGAGCGGGGAAATGGTGCAGTCCAACTGGCGTGCGCCATGGTTTGAAAGAATAATGCCATCAACCCCTGCTTGCTGAGCACGTACTGCGTCTTCCGGGTTTAATATCCCTTTGACGATCAAGGTGTCGGGCCACAGGCGCCGTACAAGATCGAGATAACCCCAATCAAAATGGCGCCGCCCCGAAAAGTCCCGCGCGGCTTGTCGGGAGATAACGGGCGCGCCCCGCTCGGCATAGTTGTTTTCGAAATGCGGCATGCCGTGCTTCCACAAGGTGCGCAGGAAGGTATTGCATAGCCAACCAGGTCGTATCAGACCGTCAAATGCTAGGCGAAGGGTTGGCTCGAGAGGGGATGAAAACCCCGAACGGCGGAAATTGTCGGGGTTGGGCGGCACCGGGTAATCAAGCGTTACCACCAGCTTCTTGAAGCCGGCTCGCTTGATCCGCTCGAGCAGGGCCTCGATACCTTCTGGGGTACCGGGCAGGTAGGCCTGGAACCAGTCGGCCCCCTCCACCTTAGCCACCTCCTCCATGGGCACCAGCGATGAACCACTCATAACCATGGGCAGGTTGCGCTTCGCTGCTGCCCGCGCCAGCACTAAGTCGCCCTGGTAAGTTGACAGCGCACTAATGCCCATGGGAGCGATACCGAAAGGAACGGTATAGCGCTTGCCATAAAGCTCGGTGTGCAGATCAATCTGCGAGACGTTGACAAACGCCTTGGGCAAAAAGTGGTAATCATCAAAAGCGGTGAGGTTGGCTCGCTGGGTTCGCCCATCCTCGGCCACATGGTCGATATAGCCAAAAATAGGCCTGGGCAACACTTTTCGGGCCAGCCGCTCAACATCATGCAGGTTATGGATGCTGGCGAGTTTCTTTCGAGTCCATCGTTGTTGGAGCCAACCTTTCACGCAACACTCCTAATGATTGTTCTATCCTCCCCCCGCTCGGCAGCCTAGCTCGATTCAGCAGGCACGAAGCGTAGGGCAACGCCATTGTTGCACCAGCGCAGGCCGGTGGGTTCGGGGCCATCTTCGAAGACGTGGCCCTGATGACCACCGCAGCGGGCGCAGTGGTATTCGGTACGGGGCCAAACCAGCTTGAAGTCCAGCTCGGTCAGCATATGCCCTTCCACGTGTTCGAAAAAGCTTGGCCAACCGGTACCGGAATCATATTTCATTTCACTGGTGAAGAGTAACAGATCGCAGCCAGCGCAGCGGTATTCACCATCCCCCCACTCCTTGTCCAACGGGCTTGAAAAGGCGGGCTCAGTGCCTGCCTTTCGGAGTACATCAAAGGCTTCATCGGAGAGTCGTTCACGCCATTCGGCTTCACTCAACTCCAGTGGCTCCAGGCCTGGTGCAGCTTCCAGGTCAAGCCGTGGAAAGCCAAATGACAGTCCAGGTATCACCCCGACCGCGCCGGTTAGTCCGGCCAGGCCTAAAAATTGACGTCTTTTCATGAGAATCACTCCCCAGAAATTGGCAAGGAAAATAATCGGCCAGCAAAAGAGCCAATAAAAATGGGACAGTGCCGTGGCGCTGTCCCATTCTGAGGTCGATCATTTCTGTGTAGTTTAGTCGCTATTGGGTGCGACTTACTTACACTGGCACGCTACTTTTTCTGCTGCTTTTTCTAGCGGCCTGACACGCTGGTCAACTGACGTCCAAGTCATCAACTGATGCTCAGGTCAGTTGGGGGCCTGCCTGGATAATGGCCTCATTGACGCCTTCAAATTTCTTGAAGTTATCGACGAATTTGGTCGCCAGGTCTTTGAGGTGGCGGTCGTAGGCGTCACGGTCTTGCCAGGTTTCACGCGGGTCGAGCAGGCTGGAATCAACGCCCGGCACGGCAAGCGGCACTTGCAGATTGAGCCCATCGATGTGCTTGGTCTCGATGTCGCGCAGCACGCCAGACTGAATCGCGCTGATGATGGCACGTGTGGTCGGAATGGAGAAGCGTGCGCCACCTTCGCCGTAAGCACCGCCAGTCCAGCCGGTATTAACCAGATATACCTGGGCGTCTTTTTTCTCGACACGCTTGATCAGTAGATCAGCGTACTCACGGGCAGGACGCGGGAAGAACGGTGCGCCAAAGCAGGTAGAGAATGTGGCGGCCAAGCCTTCAGAGGAGCCCATTTCAGTGGAACCCACTTTAGCGGTGTAGCCAGACAGAAAGTGATACGCCGCGGCTTCTTTGGAAAGAATCGACACTGGGGGCAGCACGCCGGACATATCGCAGGTCAGGAACACGATGGCATTCGGCTCGCCAGCTAGGTTTTCCGCTACGCGCTTCTCAACGTGCTCTAACGGGTACGCGGCACGGGAGTTTTGGGTCAGGCTATCGTCGGCGTAATCAGGCTCACGACGGTCGTCCAGCACCACGTTTTCCAGTACGGTGCCAAACTTGATGGCGTTCCAGATGACCGGCTCGTTCTTCTCGGAAAGATCGATACACTTGGCGTAGCAGCCACCTTCCATATTGAAGACGACCCCATCCCCCCAAGCGTGCTCGTCATCGCCGATCAAGAAGCGCGCCTGATCCGCCGAGAGCGTGGTTTTACCGGTGCCAGAGAGACCGAAGAAGAGACAGGTTTCGCCATCTTCACCCACGTTCGCCGAGCAGTGCATGGGCAGTACGTCGGCAGCTGGTAGCAGGAAGTTCTGCACCGAGAACATGGCTTTCTTCATTTCACCGGCGTAGCGCATACCCGCGATAAGCACTTTTTTCTCGGCGAAGTTGATGATCACGCAGCCGTCAGAGTTGGTGCCATCGCGAGTAGGGTCACACTCAAAGCCTGCGGCGTTAAGAATCGTCCACTCGTCTTTAACTGCTTGGTTGTAGGCCTGAGGGCGTACAAACATGGTGCGGCCAAACAGGTTTTGCCAAGCAGTTTCGGTGGTGACGCGCACCGGCAGATAGTGAGCGGAATCACTGCCCACGTGCAGCTCAGAGACAAAATGCTCTTGGCTAATCAGGTGGTCATTGACTCGATCCCACAGGGCGTTGAATTTGCCAGCGTCGAAGGGCTGGTTAACATTGCCCCAATCGATTTGGCTGCTAGTGGAGGGCTCGTCAACGATATAGCGGTCTTTCGGTGAGCGGCCGGTACGCAGGCCGGTATTGACTACCAAGGCGCCGTTGGCTGAGAGGCGGCCTTCGCCACGTGCCACTGCGCGCTCGACTAGTTCGGCGCTGCTGAGATTAACGTGGGATTGGGGAGCGGCTTGAGTCGTGGTCATGTCGATTCCTGGGCTTCTCTCGATTTACCGGGCGTCACCGACGCCTTGATGTTCATCCCAACCACTGTGAAACCGGCTGGGTGCGCTGAAGTCCGGCGCATTATGGCAAAAAGAAAGCCCCCAGGAAACGGGGGCGAAGATCAAATATCTTGTAGTTAAACTACTACAAAGGCACTACATTTTGTGTTGCAGCGCAGTAAAAATTAAAACAGTCGTTTGCAAGAACCGCCAAAATCATTGAATACAATGGCGCTCCTAGTACGGCAGGTAGTCGCCCTGGTATACGCTTTCGACTACACACTTAGTGAATCGTGGGCGGTGGCGCGTCAGGGTCGTCCAACAAAGTTTCAATATCCGCTGCTGTGTAGTGATATTTCGTGTGGCAAAAGTGGCATTGGGTATCAATAGCCCCCTGCTCGTGCAAAATATCCCGCAGTTCCTCTTTACCCAGAGAGTGCAACGCGTAGCTCATACGCTCACGGGAGCAGGTGCAGCCAAAGCGCAGTGCTTTGGGTTCAAAAACACGCACGGTCTCTTCGTGATAGAGACGATGCAGCACCTCGCGCTGCTCAAGGCCGAGCAGTTCTTCCGTTTTGATCGTATCGGCTAGCTGTACGCTGCGATCCCAGGCATCGACATCCTGGTTTTGTGACTCTTCTGGTAGCCGCTGCAGCAGTAACCCGCCCGCACGCTTCTCATCGGCGGCCAGCCAGAGGCGGGTTGGCAACTGCTCGGATTGGCTGAAATAGGCTTCCAGGCAGCCGCCCAGGGTCTCTTGATCCAACGCCACAATACCTTGATAGCGGTGGCCCTCACGGGGATCGAGGGTAATCACGATCTGGCCTTCTCCCACTAGTTCGCGGAAGCTGGCGTGCTCGCTGGGCAGTGCGGCGTCTTCTGCTATGCGGGCAATCGCGCGCAGTTCACCACCGGGGTTGGACTCGGCCATTAACAGTGACAGAACGCCGCGTCCACGTACCTCGATACTCAAGGTGCCATCCAATTTCACGGTATCGGTAAGCAACGCCACGGCGGCTAATAGCTCGCCCAACAGCTCATTCACCGCCGGTGGGTAGGCGTGGCGATCCAACACTTCGTGGTAGGCGGCCGCCAGGGTGACGATCTCGCCGCGGACATTGGTGTGATCGAACATAAAACGTTGAATTTGATCGGACATAATTTGGCAACCTAAGGTTTAACTGGTTTATTAGTGGCTAAGGACTACTTGGCTCAGGGCTATCGCAGCTGACAATCCGCGCTCCTCAGTGCCGAGGGCAGGTTTACGCGAGGGCGCTGTGAACCCATCCATGGGCGCTACTTTTGACATCCCTGTCAAAAGACCCTCGCTTCAACCTGCTCTCGGATCCCGTTATGGGGGAGTAATTAAAGGGAGTCACTCAGCTACGATAGTCTCGTTACTCACCCTGGTGGCGCTGGAAGCGCTGGATATCGCGGCGCTGCTTTTTGTCGGGGCGCTTGAGAGGATGCTGCATCGCTTCGTTAGTGAGGCGTCTTGCTTCGGCCTCTTTAGCACGACGCTGCACGCTCTCTTCGGTTTCCGCATAGAGCGTGCGCGCTTCTGGTGCCCCGCGGCGTTGATCCGAAAGCGATAAGACCTCTACCTCCAATATCTCCCAGCCCTGGGGCACGCGAATAAGCGCACCGATTTCCACCTGCTTGCTGGTTTTAGCGCGGCCGCCGTCGTAATTCACTTTCCCACCCTCGATGGCTTTTTTAGCCAGTGCGCGGGTCTTGAAAAAACGTGCGGCCCAGAGCCATTTGTCCAAGCGTACGCTGTCACTCATTTAGGCACTCCTTGGGTTGCTGACACCTGTTCAGGAAGCTGTTCGGGTAGCAGGTGGGCAAAGCGATCGAGGGCAATAAATTCTTGCAGCTCTTTTTCAGGCCGCTGGCTGTCGGGCTGTTTAATGCCCAGTAAATGCTTAATGCCAAACTCACGAGCGCTCTCGAGTACACGGGCGTTGTCGTCGATAAACAGCGTACGCGTGGGATCAAAGGCTTCGATGTCTTGTAGCGCAAACCAAAACGCCTGCTCCTCTTTGGCGGCTCCTACGTCCTCGGAAGAGACGATCGCGTCCAGGTAACTTTCCAAACCGGTGAGCGGCAGCTTCAGGGCAAGACTCGCACGATCCGCGTTAGTGGCGAGCACGACCCTCGGGTGGGCCTGTTTGAGCCATTTGAGGAAATCCAGAGCATCGCTACGCAGGCCTATCAAGTGCTGGACTTCGCGCTTCAGAGCGACGATATCCACGCCCAGCTCGCGGCTCCAGTACGCCAGACTGTACCAGTTTAAGGTGCCCTGCTCGCCGATAATACGCGCGCGCAGCGCCTCCTGGGAGGCTTCATCCAGTTGGTGCAGTTCGCGGTAGCGCCGCGGCAGGTGCTCGAGCCAAAAGTGGCTGTCGAAGTGTAAATCCAGCAGCGTGCCGTCCATATCCAAGAGGACGGTGTCTATCTCGCGCCAATCAATCATTGCCGCTCCAGTCACGTTAGGAGTAAGCGTGCTATTGTAGCTTAACCGCCTTTTACCAGCCATGGAGGCCCACTTTTATGTCTACGCCCCCCCCAACTCGCGACACCTTCAATCACCCTGAAGGTGCCAGTGCTAAGCGTTCGGGCTACCAGCAAAAGCCGCAAATTTTGGCTCGCAAGAGCGTGGCCCAGAGCCGTTTATTCCAGATTGAGTCGCTTGATTTGCGTTTTTCTAACGGAGAAGAGCGCCAATTTGAGCGCTTGACCGGCGCTGACCGCGGCGCAGTGATGATGGTGGCGATGCCCGACCCAGACCACGTGCTGCTGATACGTGAATACGCCGCTGGATTTGAAGATTATGTGCTCACCCTGCCAAAGGGATTAGTCGACCCTGGCGAAGATATCATTACCGCGGCTAACCGCGAGTTGATGGAGGAGTGTGGCGTTGGCGCTCACCGCATTGAACCGCTGGTCGAGCTTTCGCTGGCACCCAACTATATGCGCCACCGTATGCAGGTACTCCTCGCCACCGACCTGTACCCCAAGCGCCTGCCAGGGGATGAGCCAGAGCCATTGATTGTGGAAACCCACGCCATCGAGGAGCTACCCGCCCTACTACTGCGCGAGGATTTTCACGAAGCCCGCGCTATCGCCGCGCTCTATATCGCCCGGGATAGGTTGCGGGAAGAGAAACGCAATAGTGCGACGGATTTGCTTTGAAGTATCTAAGTAGGCAGTAGCTTCGCTCGAGGTGGGTCGATGTCATCGTGAGCGAAGCTACCTCATTTTTGTCATTGCGAGCGAAGCGAAGCAATCTCGGGGTTATACTGCCGCCGCTGGTTGAGATTGCCGCGTCGCTACGCTCCTCGCAATGACATAATAAGAAGGCTCCTCACATGCAAAAGCGACTAATCCCCCGCCCCTCTCTCTAAAGATGAGTTTTCAATGCGATCCAGCGGCGCTGGCGGTGGCTATCCAGCCCGGCTTCCAGCAAGGACATTGAGCGCAGGGCATCATCGGCGCTGACCGGTAGTGGCTCCTTATCGCGGATAGCGGCGGCTATACCTTGGTAATAGGCCAGGTAGTCGCCCGGCAGGGTAGGAAGCTCACGACGCGTTAGCGGTGCGTTATCCCCCTCCCCTTCGCGCAGTGTCAGGGTGCCATGTTGAGTATCTTCGCCCCACAGGGATGTCGGCACTTCGCCTGCTTTTAAGCGATCCTCCTGAGGGTCTAAGCCGTATTTTATGAAGCTGCCTTGGGTGCCATTAATCCGGAAGCGCGGTGTCGGTTCGGCCACCAGCGTGCCCGCCGCTAAGGTAACGCGAAAGCTTTCGTAGTCGAGCAGCGCGAGGAAGTCATCGTCAGCCTGGGCGCCATCTCGCAGCACGCCGAGTTCTAGCAGAATAGCCTGGGGCATGCCAAACAGCTCGCAGGCTTGATCTAGCAAATGCGGCCCCAGATCAAACCAGATGCCGCCACCGGGGGTGGCCTTCTCGCGCCAGCGATCGCGCACTTCCGGGCGGAAACGATCGAAATGGGATTCGAAATTGACCAGACGTCCTAGCGTCCCCGCCTCAAGCAGGGCCTTAATGGTCAAGAAATCGCTGTCCCAACGACGGTTGTGAAACACCGACAATAGACGCTCTTTATCATCCGCCAATTTTTTGAGCAGCTTGGCTTCTGACAGGGTCACCGTGAACGGCTTATCGACCACTACGTGCTTGCCCGCCGAGAGAGCGGCTTTGGCGAGGGAAAAGTGGGTATCGTTAGGAGTGGGAATAACGATCAGGTCAATATCACTGCGCTGGCAAAGTGCTAATGCCTGAGCCTCTACCTCAACATCCGGCAGTGACGCCTGCACCTTGGCGGCATCGCTTGAAGAGACCGCGACCAAATCCAGGCCTTCCGTGGCCTGGATCAGCGGTGCGTGGAAGGTTTGGCTAGCGAAACCGTAGCCGACTAATCCAACGTTTATAATCGCCTTCATTTGATTCCTTACTCGGGCTTATTGCATGTTTCAGCTGCATGTTTCAGCTGCGTATATCAGTCGAGTTTGCTTAGATCCCGAACAGCCCCTTTGTCAGCGGAGGTCGCCAACAACGCATAGGCTTTAAGTGCCGGAGTGATCTTGCGGGGACGCTGCTCGGCAGGCTTCCAGGCAGCGGCACCCTTGGCGTCCATTGCCTCGCGGCGGGCCGCCAGCTCGGCATCGGTCAGTTTGACGTTAATCGCCCGATTGGGGATATCGATGCGGATCAGGTCGCCCTGCTCGATCAATCCAATCGCGCCGCCCGCCGCTGCTTCAGGGGAAACATGGCCAATAGAGAGTCCTGAAGTACCGCCAGAGAAGCGCCCGTCAGTCAGCAGCGCGCAAGCTTTACCCAATCCTTTGGATTTGAGGTAGGAGGTCGGGTAGAGCATTTCCTGCATGCCGGGGCCGCCTTTCGGGCCTTCGTAGCGAATCACGACGACATCACCCTCTTTGACCTTATCCGCCAACACATCGGCGACTGCCTGATCCTGAGACTCCACCACATGGGCGGGGCCTTCAAAGACCAGGATCGAGTCATCGACCCCGGCGGTTTTGACCACGCAGCCATCCAGCGCGATATTGCCATAGAGCACGGCTAAGCCGCCCTGCTGAGAGAAGGCATGCTCAAGGTCTCGAATACAGCCGGTGGCACGGTCACCATCCAAACTCGGCCAGCGGGCACTTTGGGAAAATGCCACTTGGGTAGGGACGCCACCCGGCCCGGCTTTAAAGAACTCAACCACTTCCGCGCTTGGCGAGCGCATGATATCCCACTCTTCCAGCACCGCTTTCAGGCTGTCGCCATACACGGTGGGCACCGAGGTATCCAGCACTCCGGCACGATCCAGTTCCCCCAGGATGGCCATAATGCCACCTGCACGGTGGACGTCTTCGATATGGTACTTCTGGGTATTGGGCGCCACTTTACAGAGTTGGGGCACTTCACGGGAGAGGCGGTCGATATCGGCCATGGTGAAGTCCACCTCGGCTTCCTGGGCCGCCGCCAGGAAGTGAAGAATAGTGTTGGTAGAGCCGCCCATGGCGATATCCAGGGTCATGGCATTTTTGAACGCCGCCTTGGAGGCAATGGCACGCGGCAGCAGGTGGGCTTCTTCGCCTTCGTAATAGCGCTTGGCCAGCTCGACAATGCGATGGCCAGCGGTTTCAAACAGGCGACGACGATCCGAGTGAGTCGCCAAGACGGTACCGTTGCCGGGCAAGGCCAGACCCAGCGCTTCGGTTAAGCAGTTCATGGAGTTGGCGGTAAACATGCCCGAACAACTGCCGCAGGTGGGGCAGGCGCTGCGCTCTACTTCCGCCAGGGTGTCATCATCCACGCTGTCGTCGGCGGCCATCACCATGGCATCGACGAGATCCAGCCCGTGGTTGAGAAGCTTGGTTTTACCCGCTTCCATGGGGCCGCCGGAAACAAAGATAACCGGAATATTGAGGCGTAGAGCGGCCATCAGCATTCCTGGGGTGATTTTGTCGCAGTTGGAAATACATACCAGCGCATCGGCGCAGTGGGCGTTGCACATATACTCAACGCTGTCAGCGATCAGGTCGCGGCTGGGCAGCGAGTAGAGCATGCCGTCGTGGCCCATGGCGATACCATCGTCCACCGCAATGGTGTTGAACTCTTTGGCGACGCCCCCGGCTTTCTCAATCTCCCGCGCCACCAGTTGGCCCATATCCTTTAAATGCACATGGCCCGGCACAAACTGGGTAAAGGAGTTGGCTACCGCGATAATCGGCTTTTGAAAGTCGCCGTCCTGCATACCGGTGGCGCGCCACAGCGCGCGGGCACCGGCCATATTGCGGCCAGCGGTGGTGGTACGTGAGCGATACTCTGGCATGGTGTCCTCTACTCTCTAATAAATAGCTAGGCTCTATTTTTTATTAGCCCACAGCACGCAAGGCTGCAGGCTAGACTAATTCTGAAAAATATCAGTAGCTTTTGATTGTGGCATGAGCAATGCGCAGAGACTAGATGTGGAGGCTGGATGTAGAGGCTAAATCACGAGACCCGATAGGAAGTAAAGCGCCCTCCATGGCGCCGATTCATCAGAAGGTCGCCCACGCCTCTTCGGCTGGCTGGGCTTGGGCAGTACGCTGAGTCGGGGAGTTTTGGGGCGAGACTAATGCGGGAGATGACGCTAGTGGGGGCGTGGAGCCAAGCCCTGCTTGTTTAAGCAAGCGCATGCGGGCAGTCTCGCTGCTCTCTTCGGCAGCACCCTCTAAGCGAAAGGCGGCGATAACGTTGGCCAGGCTCAGCGCTTCGCGGGTGAGGCCTTGAGCAGCGCTGGAAATCGACTGTACCTTGGAGGCATTCTGCTGGGTGACATGATCCATCTCCGCGACGGCGGTATTGATTTGCGCGATACCGTTGCTCTGCTCATCGGAGGCGGTGCTGATCTCTTCCATGATATCGCTGACTCTCATTACCTGAGTCACTACCTGATCGATAGCGGCTTCGGCCTCCTTCACCGCTTGGGCACCGCCGCTAATCTCCTGGGAGGAGGAGTCGATTAAACGACGAATGTCGCCAGCCGCATCAGCGCTACGCCCGGCCAAGCTACGCACCTCATTTGCCACAACTGCAAAACCACGCCCCTGCTCGCCAGCCCGAGCAGCTTCTACTGAGGCATTCAGCGCCAGAATATTGGTTTGAAAAGCGATGCCGTCGATGACGCTAATAATGTCGGTCATCTTATCGGCGCTGGCAGCGATACGCTCCATGCGTTCGACTAGCGCCTGCATGCGCTCGCCGGTTTCGCGGCTGGTGGTGGCATTTTGCATGGCCAGTTGATTGGCCTGACGGGCGTTTTCGCTGTTTTGCTGCACGGTCGCCGTCATCTGATCCATGCTAGAGGCAGTTTGCTGAAGCGAGGAGGCCTGCTGCTCAGTGCGCGATGCCAGGTCTTCATTCTGCTGTTTGATATGTTCGGACGCAGGTGTCACCACATCGACTTTGTTGCCCACCTCGGTAATCAGCCCCGATAAGCTAGCGCGCATGGTTTCCAGCGAACTCAGCAACTCGCCTAACTCGTCATTACGCTTTAAAGTCACTCGGTTGGCGAGGTTACCCGCGGCAATTTGGAACGTTACCCGGCGGGCCTCGTTGAGTGATTTAATCAGCGATTTGAGTACCGCCATGCTCAGCCCCACCATTAACACAATACCCAGCAGCAGCACGCCCAACTGACCGTACAATAATACCTGTTGCTGCTGTTCGGCATTGTCCATCAGCGTATGCGCAGCCGTGCGTTCCTGTTCAACCAATACATTGATAGTGGCACTAATACTTTCAGAGGTGGGCTGCACGTTGTCATTAAAGGCTTCAAAAGCAGCAAAGCCGTTACCATCGCGGATAGCCGTCAGGGTGGTATCGGCACCTTCAATAAAAGTGGTGAGATGTGCCGCTAGGCCCTCTTGCACACCGCCGGCTTCGCGCTCTGCAGTATAGCCTTGCCACGACTGCTCAATGTCGGCACTCATGGTGGTTAACTGGCTTTCAAGAGCATCAAGATCCGCCCGCCTCGGGTTGCGCACCGCCGGTTCTAACGCCTGAATGGCTTGGCTAACCCGCTGGCCTATCTGCTGAAGGTCGGTAATGCCTTCAAGGCCCGTTTGATTGAGAGTGCGTAAGCGTTCAGCGGAACTGGTTAAGCCATACACCCCCGCCGCCCCTGCGATGACTAGTAAAACCACCGAAGCCAGCACCATGCCCATTAGTTTGGCCTGCATACTGCTGAAACTAAAACGCTTTACCCATCCACGCAGACCGGTGTGGCGTATTGCACCATAATGCAGCTTGAAACCACGTGTTTTGCCCTGTTGCATTGCAGCGTATACCCGCTCTGCCCGGGCAATGGCTCTATCCGCCGCTTTACGCCGGATAGAGGTATAGCCCACCACGCGGTTACCATCGAGCAGCGGCGCGATGGTGGTATGCATCCAATACGCTTCTCCCGTTTGGCGGCGATTCTTGATCAGCCCCTGCCAGGTTTTACCGGCTTCAATGGTTTCCCACAGGTTCTGAAAAACCGCCTTGGGCATGCTGTGGTGGCGGAACAGACTATGGGGTTCACCCATGATCTCGTCCAGCGTGTAACCACTCACCTCCACGAAGGTTTGGTTGGCGTAGGTGATTCTGCCCTGCAGATCCGAGCGTGAGATCAACACTTCGTCATCGGCTAATTCATAAATAGTGGATGCTGCTTGTGCGGCATTATGCATTGAGACCCCCTACTTTTTTATTGAAGGCTTGTGCCATCTTTAGGATTAGCGGTTCCCTAGGAGCCTGTCCGACTTAACACTGATCTACTGCGAATCTATGCTTCTCGCGACGATCGGCCAAGCCAGACAGGCTCCTAACGCTAAGCCTTTTCAATTAGAGGTAATGCATGAAATATGCCACCGCGAAGGGTGGCATGTCATAAAACCGAATAAAGGGAAATCAAGCACCTAACAGTGTCGTCTACCGGGCTAAAACGCTTCCCACTGGTCAGCGCGAGGCTGTGTTGCGGGTGTCTTAGCACGCTGCTCTGAAGGGGCTGTCAATTGCTGAGTTGCTTTACTGAGTGCCTGGTTGGCGCGCTGTAACTTCGCCCGCGCCTCTTTGATGTTCTCGTCTTGAGCGCCTTCCAAACGGAATGCATCGACCACGTTAGCGAGTTCAAAGGCTTCGAGGGAGAGATTGTCCGCTGACGCCGCAATCGACTGAACTTTTGAAGCGTTCTGCTGGGTCACAAGATCCATTTCGGCAATCGCCGAGTTAATTTGACCGATCCCACTGCTCTGCTCGCTGGACGCAGTGCTGATCGACTCCATCAGCTCACTGACTCGACTCACCTGCTGAGAGACTTCCTCAATCGCCCGCTCCGCCTGCTCTACCGCACTACGACCACCGCTGACTTCCTGAGTAGTGCTATCAATCATCTTGCGAATTTCCTGGGCGGCATCTGCGCTGCGACCAGCTAGATTGCGCACTTCGCTGGCGACTACCGCAAAGCCGCGTCCATGTTCACCAGCACGCGCAGCCTCAACCGAGGCGTTGAGTGCCAAAATATTAGTTTGAAAGGCAATGCCGTCGATCACGCTGATCATCTCGGTCATCTTTTCAGCACTCTGGGCGATACGCTGCATGCGCTCCACCAGCTTTTGCATTTGCTGACCGGTTTCCTTGGTGCTGGCAGCGTTCTGCACTGCCAGATCAGTCGCCTGGCGGGCATTATCGGTGTTCTGCTGAACCGTCGAGGTCATCTCCTCCATACTCGAAGCGGTCTGCTGAAGCGACGACGCCTGCTGCTCAGTGCGCGAAGAGAGTTCCTCATTTTCAGCGGCTATCTGCTGAATCGCCGGAGTAACCACTGAGACACGATTCTCTACATCGCCCACGATGCTGGAGAGGCTAAAACGCATGGTGTCCAGGGAGTAGAGCAGCTCGCCCAACTCGTCGTTAGTTTGACGACGTTCACGGGCGGCCAAGTTACCCGCGGCAATTTGGAAAGTGATATACCGCGCGCCCGACAAGCTGCGAAACACGGATTTCAGAATCATTACACTCAAGCCGATCATGACTAAAAAGCCTACCGCCAGTAGCACCAGCTGCGCTATCAGCATTTGCTGACGCCCGCTTTGTGCCTCGGTCACCAGCAATTCGGCATCGGCACGCACCTGCTCAACCAAGGTGCTGTTCATCTCGCGCAGCGACTCTGTGGTCGGCACCACCACGTCATTCAAGGCCTCAAAGGCCGCGAACCCATTACCCTCTTCAATCGCCACAAGGGCGGTTTGCACCGCATCAATCCAGGTATTCAGAGCACTATCAAAAGCCTGGGCGGTCTCATCAGTGACCGTCGCATCCGCATAGTAGCCCGCCCACAGCGTCTGCATGGCATCGGTATACTGGCCAATGTCTGCGTTGACGGCCTCCAGGTCAGCCCGACGAGGGCTTCGTACCGCAGGTTCCAGCGTGCCAACCGTTTGACCAATATAGCGTTCGATATTCTGCAGCGAGGCGACATCGCTCAACCCTGAGCGATTAATGGTTTCCAGCCGCTCGCCGGAGAGTAACAGCGCAGAGACTCCCAACCCACCCGAAAGACAGAGTAGCAGCAGCGACGCCACCACCATACTGATGAGCTTGGCTTTCAGGCTAGTGAACTGAAAGCGCGACAGCATTCCGGTCAAGCCTTTACGCCGCAGCGTGCCATGGGCTAGTGCGTAGTGGCGGGATTTACCTTTTTCGCGAATCTCGGCATAGATTTTTTCTGCCTGGTTAATGGCTTTTTCTGACGCTTTGCGGCGCACGGAAGTGTAGCCGACGATGCGCTCACCGTCCCGCAGCGGCGCCACGGTGGCATTCACCCAGTAGTGATCGCCATTTTTACGCCGATTTTTAACCACGCCTTGCCAGGTTGTCCCCGCTTGGATGGTTTTCCAGAAATCCTTGTAAGCAGCTTCAGGCATATCAGGGTGACGAAGGAGGTTATGGGGAGAGCCAATGAGTTCTTCACGGCTATAGCCACTGACCTCAACAAAAGTAGGGTTGGCGTAGGTCACATTGCCCTTTAAATCCGAGCGGGAAATAAGCACCGCTTCCTCACTCAGAACATACTCACGCTGCGTCACGGGCTGGTTATTGCGCATTAGTTCTCCAAGAATTAGATATTCTTAATTTTTATAAAAGCATAGATCATTATCGCTATAGATCATCTCGGCAAACCAGTGAACAAATGTAAAAAAAGCGCCTTACTCTCGTAAGACGCTTTAAAAGGTTAAATAGCCATTGCTGCAAATAAAATCAACGCTCTATTTTCGGCCAAACACGACATCTGCCACATCACGGTAGCGCTTGGCAAAGTGCACCGTCATGCCCTCTTTCAGGTAGTCCGGCAACTCTTCGTAATCGCGCTTGTTGGCGTCGGGCAAAATCAATTCAAAAATATCGCTGCGTCGCGCGGCAATGACTTTCTCACGAATACCGCCAACGGGGAGCACTTGGCCGGTTAACGTTAGTTCGCCGGTCATCGCCAAAGGCCTATCGATCGCATGGTGCTTGGCCAGCGAGAGCAGCGCCGTGGTCATGGTGACACCCGCCGAAGGGCCATCTTTCGGCGTGGCGCCCTCGGGTACGTGCAAGTGTACAAACGCCGAGTCAAAGAAGTCGGTATCGGCACCATACTCCTGCAGGTGGCCCAGGGTATAGCTGTAAGCGATATTGGCGGACTCCTGCATCACTTCGCCTAACTTACCGGTCAGTTTAAAACCACGATCCAGTGAGTGTACTTTGCCTGCTTCGATGGGCAATGTTGCCCCCCCCATGGAAGTCCACGCCAGGCCGGTCACTACCCCTTCGCCGGTGAGCACTTTCTCCTTACGGAAAATCGGCGCACCTAAGAACTCCTCCAGGTTTTTAACTGATATCTTGACCGTTTCAGACTCCTCTTCGAGCAGTTTAACGGCCGATTTACGCACAATGCGGTGCAGTTGCTTCTCCAGCTGGCGCACTCCGGCTTCCCGGGCGTAGCCTTCAATGACCTGCTTTAAAGCCGCATCGGAGAGGCTGATCCTCTTTTTCGTCAGGTTGTCGCGCTTGAGCAGCTTCGGCCACAGGTGGTGCTTGGCAATCGCCAGCTTCTCTTCAGCGATATAACCGGAGAGGCGGATCTGCTCCATACGGTCAAGCAGCGGCCCTGGAATCGAATCAAGCGTGTTGGCAGTGCAGATAAACAGCACCTTGGAGAGGTCCATGCGCACATCAAGATAGTGATCAAGGAAATCGACGTTCTGTTCGGGATCAAGTACTTCCAGCAGCGCCGATGCTGGATCGCCCTGAAAGGACTGCCCGAGCTTATCGATTTCATCCAGCATGATAACGGGGTTTTCGACCTCGACCTCTTTAAAGGCTTGCACCAGTTTGCCGGGCATAGCGCCCACATAGGTACGCCGATGGCCTTTAATTTCCGCTTCATCGCGCATACCACCGACTGAGAAACGGTAAAACTGGCGCCCTAAGGCTTCGGCGATCGAACGTCCGATGGAGGTTTTGCCTACCCCAGGAGGGCCTACCAACAATACAATCGAGCCGCCTACGTCGCCTTTGAAAGTACCCTCGGCCAGAAATTCGATAATACGCTCTTTAACGTCTTTCAAACCGTCGTGGTCGCGATCCAGCACCTGGCGGGCATGGGGTAGATCCAACTGATCCTGGCTGGTCACTCCCCAGGGCAGCGAGGTTAACCAATCCAGGTAGTTACGCGTGGTGCCATACTCCGGCGAACCGGTTTCCAACACGCTGAGCTTATTAAGCTCATCGTCAATACGCGATTGAACACGCTCGGGCACTACCAGTGACTCCAAACGCGCTCTAAAGGTATCTACATCGTTTTCTCGATCACCTTTGGAGATACCCAATTCACGCTGGATGACCTTGAGCTGCTCGCGCAGGAAGAACTCGCGCTGGCGATCCTGCATTTGCGCGTTTACCTGCTCGCTGATCTCGCCCTGTAGCAACGCAACATCGATCTCTTTTCGCAGCAGCGGCAGCACTTTCTGCATCCGCTCTTCTACCGAAAGTGTTGCCAGCACATCCTGAAGTTCGGGGCCTTTGGCGGAGGTAATAGCGGCGGCAAAATCGGTCAACGGCCCCGGCTGATGAGGACTAAAGCGGTTGAGGTAGTGCTTGAGTTCTTCACCGTACAGCGGGTTAATCGGCAGCAGCTCTTTAATGCCGTTGATGATCGCCATGGCGTAGGCGCGGGTCTCTTCGTTCTCCGCATCAACCGGCTCTTTAGGGTAGGTCACCTCGACGAGGTAAGGCGGCTCTTTGGAGAGCCAGCGGGTAATTTTAAAGCGCTGAAGCCCTTGAGCGATAAACTGAATCTGATCGTCTTCGCCCTTAAGTTTGTGCACTTTGACCGCAGTACCGATCTCCGGGAAACCTTCGTGATCCAGGGAGGTGACACCCTGCTCGCCCACAAAGGCAACACCCAATGTGTGGTGCGGCGTGTTACCCACACGGCGCATGGTCTCTTCCCAGCGCTCACGATTAATCACCAGCGGCTGTACCTGGGCGGGGAAGAACGGCCGGTTATGAATAGGCAGGAGGTAAATGCGTTCGGGCAGCATTTCGCTAGCGGGCACCAGAGAGTTTACCCGCTCGCCGTCTGAGCGGTACTCACTTCCTCCCTGCTTACTATCGGGCTCTTGAGAGCTTTTTTCAGTCTGTTCGTTAGAGTGGTTTGCACCACTGTCTTCACTACTCTCTTCACTACCGGGGGTGTCATCAGTAGTGGATGACTGCTCATCATCAAGTTGCCAATCAAGATGTTCAGCGTCGTGTTCGTAATCCTGGTCGCTCATGCGTCCTCCAATGAACCGATACCGGCGGTGAGAACCGCCTAGTGTTGTCCATGGAATGCGGGCAGTGGGCCAAAACTTCAACCCTTCGCGAGTAGAACAGTCAGTTTAGCGGCGCTCCCTGCGACCGTAGGTAAACTTTTCTTTTAAAATTATTGAGGCCAAAGCTCGGGCATCGGGCGCCCATTGATACGCCAAACGCCACGCACCACATCAAACTGCAGCTCCCGAGTACCCAGGGGCAGGCCTAACCATAATGCGGCGACGGTAGGCGCATCGTGCCAGGTAAAGTCGCCATCAATACGCTCCAGCCATTTCGCCTGCTCTTTCTTTTTGTCGAGGTTAACCACACTCAGCTCATCCAACTGGCGGGCATCAAAAAACAGCGCGCCATCCGCATCCAGGCGAATACCCAACAGCGGACTGTCGATGGCGATGGTCATGACATCTAAACGTGGCGAGTCGCTAAGCACTTTGCGCAGATCCGGCTCCAACCGGGCCAGCAACCCTTCGGCCATAGGTAGACTAGCGTCTCCCCAGGCGGCTTCCTGGCGCAAACGGCGAATCAAGTGGCGAACCGCATCGGCATTCAAACGCGAAAGCTCCATCTCTATGCGGCCATTGAGCAGCGGCATATCAGGCGCTTGAGAAGGCACCATCACATCGCCCACTTCAAGCTCGCCTTTGATACGGAGTTCGCTCTCATCCAGCACCATATGGCTGTTTAGATCGAGAGGTGAAAACTGGATATCGTAGGAGGGGTAGCTGAGCGTCAGCGTTTCAATATGCAGGTGATCGCGTTGAGCAAAGTGGTAAGCATCATCAATATAAGTATAGCGGCTTTCGAGCACCGTGGGGCCTATCGCAAGCTGGGCCATACCGTCGGTCAGGGTAAGTTGATCAAATAACGCGCGTAGTCGCCAATCGCCAAACACGCCTTCCAAGCGCAGCCGACCACCGCGGACGGCTAAATCGCGGCCATTTTGTTGAATCACAAAGGGGGCAAGGGCAAGGCGCAATTCGCTATGACCGCTAAGGGTGTGATAGCGCCCCTGCCAACGCGGCACAGAGGGGGCGGTGACCTCACCCACGGCTTGCTGCAGAACGGTATCGAGACGTGGTAGTACGGTGCCTTCGACATCCGTGCTTAAAATACCGTGCCGCGCGCTATACGTGAGCTCAAGGCGCCAGGGTCGACCCAAAAGCGGTGACAGTATCACCCTGCCTTGGGAGCTTAACCACCCTTGATGACTCTCAGTACGATTGACGCGCCACTCGCCCCGCGCCTCCAGATCTTCGAGCGCTTGGCGTAGACTGCGCTCAAACAGCACACTGGAGAGTAGCTGCGCTGCCATCCACACTACGGCTATAATCGCCAGCGTGGGGACAATCAGACGTTCCTTGCGCATGCTACCTCCTTGAAGCCAACGCCTTGCAGCCAATGCACTCGAAAAAAGTTATCAACCGCTCCTGATCTCTATTTACCACTTACCACTTACCACTTACCACTTACCACTTACCACTTACCACTTACCACTTACCACTTACCACTTACCAAGTTTAGTGTAGCCAGAACCACAGGTGCATAGTACTCCAGGCGTAGGCCCCTGCCATCACGTCATCGATCATAATACCAAAGCCGCCCGCCACGCGGCGGTCAGCCCAGCGAATCGGCCAGGGCTTAAAGACATCGAAGATGCGAAATACCACAAATCCCCATAGCGCAGCCTCCCACGAAAAAGGCACCGCCGCCATGGTTAGCCAGTAACCCACAAACTCGTCCCACACGATACCCGAGTGATCGTGTACCCCTAAATCGTGGGACGTTTTATCACATAGCCAAACGCCGACAATAAAGGCAACAAAACAAATACTCAGGTACCACCCCAGGGGCAGTTCCGCCATCATCCAGTAGAACGGAATGGCCGCTAGCGTGCCAAAGGTACCCGGCGCCCAAGGCACAGCGCCGCTACCCAAGCCGAAGGCAAAAAAATGTGTTGGGCGACGCCAGACACTTTTCGGTGCATGATTCATGGCGCTTCCCCACTAAAATGCTGCCAGCCGGCATAGCCGCTGACATAACGACTCAGTTCACTCTGGCCAGAGGCAGTAACGCCTAACGCTTCACTACAGTGGCCAATGACGGTCAGCGCTAGACCCAATGGCGCTAAACGCTGTTGCGCCTCTGCGACGTCGTCAGCGCCGAGGGTAACAAGCAGTTCGTAATCATCCCCGCCTGAAAGTGCCGCCTTTAGTGCAGCTTCCCGACCTAGGGAGCTTTCCAGTCCGTCCGCCAGTGGTAAGGCGTCTAACGCGATGACGGCTCCGACCTGCGAGGCGTCGCGAATATGCGCCAAATCGGCCAGTAGCCCATCGGAGATATCCAGTGCAGCGGTGGCTAGACCACGTAGCGCCAGGCCCGCGGCTAAGCGCGGCTGCGGCAATAGATAGCGACTTAGCAGCGGATGCGCTACATCACGCTCGCCCCGCTGCCAAAGCGCCAGCCCGCCTGCCCCACCACCTAGTGCACCGGTGACAGCGATCAGATCTCCCGCCTGGGCACCACTACGGGTCAAGGCTTCGCCCACCGGGAGTTCACCCATCACAGTAACGCCTATGGAAAGCGCACCGGAAGTGACATCGCCCCCCACCAGCGTGGTGGCGTGCTGCTGACAAAGCGTATGAAAGCCTCGCGCATAGTCTGTAAGCCAAGCATGGGTGGCTTCATCATTGGTAAATTGGCGCTGATCAAGGGTTAACGCCATCAAACACCAACGCGAAGTCGCCCCCATGGCGGCCAGATCGCTCAGCGCAACGGCCAAGGCACGGTGACCCACCGCAAATGCTGATGCTTCGCGGGGAAAGTGTACATCCACCACCGAGGTATCAACGCTCACGACCAACTGTTGGCCTGCTTGCGGCAACAGCAGCGTGGCGTCGTCTCCACATCCCAGTGTGACGCCATTTGACGCAGCCGACGCCTCCTGCGACGACATAAAGTAGCGTCGAATCAAATCAAATTCGGCAAGCACAAAGGCCCCTTAAACGCATTGTCATACCGCTCGCGTTCAGAGACGACGAGCGCTGACCTCGGCACTGCGCAAGCGAATAGCCAGCTTGTCGAGAATGCCGTTCACGTATTTATGGCCATCGGTGGCGCCAAATGACTTAGCCAGCTCAACGCCTTCGTTAATGACGACACGATAAGGTACTTCCATGCGGCGGGAAAGCTCGTAAGCGCCCAACCGTAGGATGGCCAACTCTACCGCATCGAGATCTTCTAAGCGGCGGTCTAGCAGGGGAGAGATTTCACGATCCAGTTCCGCTTTAAACCGCACGGTATTATGGAGTAACTCGTGAAACAGTGCCTTGTCGGCGATCTCCATCACCTTGACCCAATTTTCGTGATCTTCCAGGTCATCGTCGGCGACCTGGCTACGAAACTCGGCTTCAATGGTAGTAATGGATTTACCCGTCATGTGCCATTGATAAAGCCCCTGCACCGTTAATTCCCGCGCCGCGTGGCGGCCCTGCTGAGCGGCAGAGGGTTTACGCTCGCTCATTGGGTATCTCCTGACGGTAGCGCACGGAGCAGAGAGACCATTTCCATCGCGGCCATGGCAGCTTCGGTGCCTTTGTTACCGGCCTTGGTGCCTGCACGCTCAATCGCTTGCTCAATGGTTTCAACGGTTAACACACCATTAGCCACCGGGGTATCAAACTCAAGCTGTAAGTGATTAATCGCCGTATTACAGCCGCCCGCCACGTATTCAAAATGCGGTGTGCCACCGCGAATGACCGCGCCCAGGGCAATCACTGCGTCGGGTTTCATTACCTTCAACACGCGCTTCACCGCCAGCGGGAGTTCCCAGGCGCCCGGCACGTGAACAATGTGGATATGCTCGGCGTCGACACCGTGACGGGTCAAGCTGTCGACGGCGCCTTCCACCAGGCTATCGACCACGTGATGGTTAAAACGGCCGACCACGATGACATAGCGGCCATCGACATCAACAAACGTACCTTCAACTTGAGTGAGGGAGTGCATCAATTTATTCCTGCTGAATTAGTTCTGCTGAGAAGTTGGTTCATACGCCGTGTCATTAGGGCCCAGACGCTCTACGACTTCGAGGTCAAAGCCGGACAGCGCCGAAAACTTCCACGGTGAACTAAGTAATCGCATTTTACCCACGCCTAAATAGCGCAGAATCTGAGAACCGGTGCCGATGGTCAAGTAGTTACCGGCACCGTCGGAGTCGCTGGTACGCGGCTGGCGCACGCGATCCAAAAAGATATCCAGCTGGTCTTTCAAATCCTGGTGCGGGCGGCCGTCGTCAATCAACACAAACACACCTGGCGCGGCTCCGGCAATCTCTTCCAGCGCACGATGGGCATCCCAGCGGCACTGTTCGTCTTTCATCAAGCCCATTACATCGCGCAGCGTATCAGTCAGATGCACGCGCACCGTGGTGGCCTGTTCCGGCGTGGGCTGACCGTTCACCAACGCCAAATGGTGAGCGCCCTGGATACGATCACGGAACACGTGCAGCTCAAGCTCGCCATGGGAGGTCATGACCGTTGACGCTTCCAGATGATCGATGGTCTGTTCGTTAACGATACGGTAGTGAATCAGATCCGCGATGGTACCGATCTTAATACCGTGCTCCTGGGCGAAGGCTTCAAGCTCGGGGCGGCGCGCCATGCTGCCATCATCATTCATAATCTCGCAGATTACACCGCTAGGGTCACAGCCCGCCAGTGCCGCCAAATCACACGAAGCTTCCGTATGCCCGGCACGGCGCAGCACGCCGCCCGGCTCGGCCATCAGCGGAAAGATATGGCCTGGCTGAACGATATCAGAGGGCTTTGCATTGGGTGCCACCGCGGCTTGCACGGTACGCGCACGATCTGCAGCTGAAATACCCGTCGTGACGCCTTCGGTTGCCTCAATGGAGAGAGTAAACTTGGTGCCAAAACCGGAACCGTTATCACGCACCATTAGCGGCAGATTAAGCTGCTCACAGCGGGCGCGAGTCATCGGCATGCAGATCAAGCCGCGGGCGAAACGGGCCATAAAGTTGATATGCTCGGCCTGCACTTTTTCGGCGGCCATGATGATATCACCTTCATTTTCGCGATCCTCATCGTCCATGAGAATCACCATTTTGCCCTGGCGGATATCGTCCACCAGCTCGGCGATAGGGGCTAAGCCTCTAGAGGAGGGGTGCGCCATGGAATCTCCAATAAGTGTTGTCACGATAGCTTGTCAGGATAGGTTATCGAGAAAGAGTGTCGCGAGAGTGAGTCACGATTTTGCGCGTCAGGGTACCTTGCTCTCGCAAAATTCGCCAGATGCGCTAGTCGCTAGAGGGGATGCAATAATGCGCCAATCGCGCCCTACTGCTCGCATATCGTGAATGGTTAACCGCCGCTGATCGGCCATACGTGAGAGCCCTGGCAACGCAAAAAGGGGCCGCGCTTCGCCGCCTAACAGTGTGGGGGCAACAAACAGCTGTAGCTCATCGACCAACGCCGCATCGAGCATAGCGCCCGCCAATGTCGCTCCGGTTTCCACCAGCAGTTCATTAACCTGTTCATTTTCGGCTAACCACTGCAGCATTGCCACTAAATCGATACGGCCATCGCTACCGGCGGGCAACACCTGTACTTCAGCGCCCGCCTGAGTTAACCGTTCCCGCTTCTCTTCCAAGTGGTCTGATGTGGTGATCACTAGCGTACGCCCAGGCTCGCTTAAACAGGCTGCCGCCAGAGGTAGGCGCAAGTGGGTATCTAAAATCACCCGCAGGGGCTGGCGGTGAACCACTTGGTCTGCGTTGTTCAGCTGTAACTGCTCTGCTCGTAACGTCAGCCGAGAGTCGTCCATAATGAGCGACTCAACGCCGCTTAATATCGCGCTGGAGCGTGCCCGTAGCCGCTGCACCTGGGTGCGTGCTTCAGGCCCGGTGATCCACTGAGACTCCCCCGACCCCATGGCGGTACGACCATCTAGACTCATCGCCATTTTCAGGCGCACAAAGGGACGCTGCTGGGTCATGCGAGCAATAAAGCCGGGATTCAGAGCGCGCGCGTCACTCTCTAATAACCCCACCGCCACCTCAACACCCGCCTCTTCAAGCAGACGAATACCGCGGCCACTCACCTGCGGGTTCGGATCCACCATGGCAACCACTACCCGCGACACCTTCGCTTCCTGGAGCGCCACCGCGCAGGGGCCAGTGCGGCCGGTGTGGGAACAAGGCTCCAGGGTGACGTACGCGGTCGCGCCCAGGGCTTGCTCACCAGCATCATTCAACGCGTGAATTTCGGCGTGGGGTTCACCGGCACACAGGTGAAAGCCTTCACCGACAATCTGCTCGTCACGCACAATCACACAGCCGACCCGCGGGTTGGGATCCGTGGTGTATAAGCCTTTTTGCGCCAGTTGCAGCGCCCGCGCCATATAGCGGTGGTCGGCTTGGCTAAAGACAGCACTCATTTTGACGACTCGCTGCCATGGCCCAGTCGGGAAGAGGGCTCTTGGGACAGCCGGTCAATCTCAGCGCGAAATTCATCCAGATCCTGGAACTTGCGATATACCGAAGCAAAGCGGATATAGGCTACGTGATCGAGGGTTTTAAGCGCTTGCATGACCGACTCGCCAATATCACGGGCGTTGATTTCGCGATCGCCCCGGGCACGTAAGGTTTGGCGGATGCGCTCTACCGCCGCTTCAATGGCTTCTGCACTGACCGGACGCTTTTCCAGCGCACGCAACATACCTGCCCGCAGTTTGGCTTCATTAAAGCTCTCGCGGGAGCCGTCGGACTTCACCACCCGCGGCATTACCAATTCTGCGGTTTCGTAGGTGGTAAAGCGCTCTTGGCAGCTCGCACACTGGCGTCGACGGCGTACCTGATCACCATCCGCTACCAGGCGCGAATCAGTCACTCGAGTATCGTTTGCACCACAAAAAGGGCAATGCATGGCGGTCAACCTGTTGTCAGCTCGTGTCGGCGTACCGCACGAGTTAGCGTGTTATAACCTGTCAATGTGTGTGCTATTAATAGCGTTTTAGCAGTAGTAACTGCCACAAGCTAATGTATCTTAGCGTTTAAACGCGGTATCAACCTCGTATTGTAACGATTTGGCACACAAGCTGCAGCGTTTGTGGCAGATTGTTTATCAGGAGCTACCCATGCCCCCCTTTGAGCAGACCGTTAACGACTACCTCAGCCACCTTTATGGCCCCAGGGCGGGGGAAGTGCAGCGCCGTTTAAACCAGCGTCTAGCGCATTTTCAGTCGCTTGCCCCATTTTCATCCAGCTCCGGTAGAACCAGCACTAAAAATGCACCCTCTTGGAGCGAAAAAGATCAGTGGGTGATCAGCTACGGTGACTCGATTATTGAAGATGGTGTGCCGCCGTTGGCAGTGCTTAGCGATTTTCTTCAAGCGCGGTTGGGCGATCGCATCAGCGGTGTACATGTACTGCCCTTCTTTCCCTGGAGCAGCGACGACGGCTTTTCGGTGATCCACTACCGGGAAGTGAACCCCGATCTTGGTGATTGGTCGCACATCCGCGAACTCGCCAGCCATTACGACTTAATGGCCGACCTGGTGCTCAATCACGTCTCACGGGAGTCTCTCTGGTTTGTGGATTACCTGAGCGGCAGCCTGCCCGGCCGCGACTACTTTATCGAAGTCGATCCAGAGACCGATGTCTCCCAGGTGGTGCGCCCACGCAGCAGCCCGCTGCTGGTGCCCATTTCCACCCGGCGTGGCACCCGCTACCTGTGGGCGACGTTCTCCGAAGACCAGCTTGACCTGAACTTTGAAAATCCGGATGTGCTGCTGGAGTTCGTGGGTATTTTGCTGTTCTACCTGGAGCAAGGAACGCGGATTGTACGTTTGGATGCGGTGGCCTTTCTGTGGAAGCGGCTGGGTACTGCCTGCATTCACCTGCCGGAAACCCACACTGTGGTGCGGCTGCTACGAGCGATTGTGGATCACGTGGCCCCAGGTACCCTGTTAATCACCGAAACCAATGTGCCCCACCAGGAAAATATCAGTTATTTTGGCTTGGATCGGTTGCCAGCGGGGGACCCCGACGAAGCCCATATGGTGTATCAGTTTGCCCTCCCCCCGCTGCTATTGCACACCCTCACCCGGGGCGAAGCGAGCACCTTACAGACCTGGCTTGCCAGCCTTCCGGTACTGCCCGACCAATGCACCTACCTCAACTTTACGGCCAGCCACGACGGCATTGGCGTTCGCCCCTTGGAAGGTTTATTGCCCGATCACGAGCGGGATGCGCTGCTGGAGCTGATGCACCGTTTCGGAGGCTTTGTCAGCATGCGTAGCAACCCCGATGGAAGCGATACGCCCTATGAGATCAATATCACCTGGTTTGAAGCCATGCGCGGCACCCGCCGCGGCCCCGACCCGTGGCAGGTAGCGCGTTTTCTATGCAGCCAAGCAATTATGCTGAGTTTGCAAGGTATCCCCGCGCTGTATATTCACACCCTAACTGGCACACTCAATGACGTGGAAGGCGTTGAGCGCAGTGGGCGGCTACGTTCGATCAACCGCCGGCGCTGGCAGCGTAGCGAGCTTGACCTCCTACTCGATAGCCCGTCGACGCCCACTCACGATGTTTTCCACGCCTTAAACCGGCTATTAGACCAGCGCCGCAAGGAGCCCTGCTTTCACCCCAATGCCGCTCAACGGGTTGTGGTCTCAGCACCGGAACTATTGGCAGTAGAGCGCGGCCCGCTCCACGATGGTCGCCGGCTGCTAGCGCTGTATAACGTCACCGACCTACCGCTTCCTTTAGAGAATATGGGTGAGGCAGTTACCCAGGCACTTGAAAAACACGCCTGGCAAGCGCTGGATCCTGCTAACCCCTGGAGCGCCGAAGGTTCGCTGCCGCCTTACGCGGTGCGTTGGCTGGTAGCGGATAGTTAACACCATTTCGTTAATACCATTGAGAAATCTAAAGTTTCAAAAACCGTAAACTTCAAAAACCGTAAGTTGCGACATATTGCCCCAGTTATAAAGCGCATAATCCCTAAATAATGTTGTGCTGCGATAATCGCAACACGGCATTATTTTAGGGATTGCCAGCACTAAGGCGGCGGTTATTAAATCTCTAGCCTCTCACTCTTATTCAAACAAGGCGCTGCAATGCACTTAAAACGTCACGCTGGCATAAGTGGTTTTCTCCTGCTGGCAGGATTGGTCGGCACCTCTGCGAGCTATGCCGATGAGCTACCCGCCCCTATTCAGGCACTTGCCGACCAAGGCTTGGAAATTCATGGTCAATTCGATGCCCCCGGAGGGTTGCGCGGCTACGGCGCCAGCGTGCAGGGCCAGGACATGGCGATTTACCTGACGCCGGATGGCGAGCACGCCGTGGTGGGTACACTAATGGATAATGAGGGGAATGACCTTACCGAAGCGCAACTGGATGAGCATGTACGTGCACCGCTAGAGGCACAAACATGGCAGCTATTAAGCGAAAGCCACTGGGTACAGGACGGCAATGTGGATGCCCCCCGGGTGATTTACACCTTCACGGATGCCAACTGCCCCTACTGCCGTCAAATGTGGCAAGACGTTCGCCCCTGGGTGGAAGCAGGTGAGGTGCAGCTACGCCATATCATGGTAGGTATCTTAGCACCCGACAGCCCTGGAAAAGCAGCCGCTATTCTCGGCGCCGACGATCCAGCGGCGACACTGCATGCCCATGAAAGCGGCCAGCAGGAAATCGAAGCTAGTGCCCAACCGAGAGAAATTGAAGAGCAGGTGTACGCCAATAACCAGTTGTTCGAAGAGCTGGGCCTATATGCAACCCCCACTTCCGTTTTTCAGCGTGAAACAGAGAACAGGGCCGTGCGTCTTGACCGTATTCAGGGTATGCCCAGTGATGAGCGGCTGATCGAGATGATGGGCAGTGAAACACCTTGATGAACTTATCCTGCCACCGCTAGCTGAGATTGCCGCGTCGCTGCGCTCCTCGCAATGACTTAGGTGATGTCATTGAAATCCTTCACCTGTCATTGCGAACGTAGTGCAGCAATCTCGGGGTTAATCTGCCACTGCCAAAGATTGCCGCGTCGCTGCGCTCCTCGCAATGACGTAGGTGATGTCATTGAAATCCTTCACCTGTCATTGCGAACGTAGTGAAGCAATCTCGGGGTTAATCTGCCACTGCCAAAGATTGCCGCGTCGCTACGCTCCTCGCAATGACGTAGGTGATGTCATTGAAATCCTTCGCCTGTCATTGCGAACGTAGTGAAGCAATCTCGGGGGTTAATCTGCCACCGCCGCCAAAGATTGCCGCGTCGCTGCGCTCCTCGCAATGACGTAGGTGATGTCATTGAAATCCTCTACCTGTCATTGCGAACGTAGTGAAGCAATCTCGGGGTTAATCTGCCCCCGCCGCCAAAGATTGCTTCGTCGCTGCGCTCCTCCCAATGACGTAGGTGATGTCATTGAAATCCTCTACCTGTCATTGCGAACGTAGTGAAGCAATCTCGAGGTTAATCTGCCACCGCCGCCAAAGATTGCCGCGTCGCTTCGCTCCTCGCAATGACGTAGGTGATGTCATTGAAATCCGCTACCTGTCATTGCGAACGTAGTGAAGCAATCTCGGGGTTAATCTGCCACCGCCGCCAAAGATTGCCGCGTCGCTGCGCTCCTCGCAATGACATGAATAGGGCTACTCGCAATAGCATCTAATTTGTTATTGCGAGCAACCCGACATTGTGAGCCCGCCCCCTGTCATTGCGAGCGCAAGCGAAGCAATCTCTAGGTTAATCTACCACTGCAAGCTAAGGTCGTTTCACTTTTCATAGTCAAAATAAGGATACTGACTGCAATGATGCGCCCCTACCATTGCTAATAAAATGAAGTTAGATTAATAAAAATCCATCACCGAAAGGTCGGTTCATGTCGACAACAAACAATCTTTATTATGTTTATATGCTGACTAACCGCACTCACCGCGTTCTTTACATAGGAGTTACAAACAACTTGGAGCGCAGGCTTTATGAACACCGCCAAGGTTTAATGCCAGGATTCACCAAAAAGTACCGTTGCCACAAACTTGTATGGCTAGAGGAGTCAAATAGTATAGAAGATGCCATCAGGCGCGAAAAACAGCTTAAAGCGGGTTCACGTCAACGTAAAAATGCTCTAATTGACTCCCTTAATCCTGATTGGGTTGAGCTTGCCCCATACTAATATCATTCTGAGTGCCACACCCCTTATTATCGTGAGCCTCTCTTTCATTGTGGGCCCTCCCTGTCATTGAAATCCGCTACCTGTCATTGCGAACGTAGTGAAGCAATCTCGGGGTTAATCTGCCACCGCCAAAGATTGCCGCGTCGCTACGCTCCTCGCAATGACGTAGGTGATGTCATTGAAATCCTTCACCTGTCATTGCGAACGTAGTGCAGCAATCTCGGGGTTAATCTGCCACCGCCGCCAAAGATTGCTTCGTCGCAAGTTCCTCGCAATGACATAAAGAGGACTCCTCTCAATGACAAAAAATGAAAGTTCCTCATAATCACATTTCGTGACGGTATTACTCCTCGGAAAGGTTTTCAAACCTCGGCATCCCGACGTTCCAGGGTTTAAGGTCGCCCTTCTCCCCGAAGTTGTCGTGATCACCGAGTACATGGCCGTCGTGTTCACGGGTTTGCCCATACAGTGAACGGTTATGAAAGGTCGGGCCGAAGCGCTCGGCTGTCTCGGCGACATCGCCCGTGTAGCGGGGGTCCTGGGGGCGCTCTTGGCTGTTTATATAGTAAGCAATATCCCAGGCGTCTTGATCGCTGAGCGACCGCGGCTGACCAAGCGGCATATTTTGGTAAATGAAGCCCGCCATGGTTTCTACTCGCGCGATTCCCGCACCCCAATTATTAGAGCCGTCGCCCCAAGGGGCTGGAAATACGTATTCGCCGTTTTCATAGTGGCCCGATCCATCCTTTTGGTGGCAAATCGAACAGTTTTCCTGGTAAGCCGCTTCGCCCCTAGCATAGTCGGGCTCTTCAGCTGGCTCATCCGGTGCGGGGAAGCCACGCCCATAGATCGGTTTGTCTGGATACATCGGCGCACCGGTGGCCAGCCATTGATGGTAGGCGCTCAGCGCCAGCATTTCATCGCTGCCATACTCCGGTGGCACGCCATTCATGGAATAAGCAAAGCAACCTGCGATACGTTCTTCCAGGTTATTCACATGCTGATTCTTACCACGAAAATCCGGCAGCGTGATAGCCGCGGCCCACACTGGCGCACTGAACGGCACCCGCCCTTCGCCCAAATGACAGCTAGAGCAGTTCATATCATTGAACACGTTCTCACCACGCAACTGCTGCGTATTGGTGAATAGATCATGCCCATAGCGGATGACTTTCTTCAGCTCCGGATGAAGTTCGGAATTCTCAAGGTCTTCCATGGTGGGGGGCTCGTGTACCAGCATATTCAGCGCAGCGTCTGGACGCTCTTCTGGCTGGGCAAAAACCGTGGCTGTATAAACGGTACCGAACGCCAGCGAGCAGCCGGTCAGGGTTATGACGAGGGAGCGACGACAGATGGTCATTGTGCTGTCTCCTGTTCTTCTGAACCGGGTTGCGTGGCATACCAGGCAGACACCGCCTGAATGTCGTTATCGCTCATGCGTTTGGCAATGGCCCCCATGAGATTCTGTGGGTCGTTGATGCGTGTCTCGTTTTTCCACGCCCTCAACTGAGCGCTGATATAGCCAGCATGCTGGCTGGCGACACCTGGGAAGGTGCTGCCAACGCCCGTACCACCGGGCCCGTGGCAGCTTTGGCAGGAAACAATGTAGGCGTTCCAATCGCCGCGTTCGGCAAGCTGTTGACCCCGCGCCAGCAGCGCTTCGTCGGCCTCATCGCCGCCTTGCCCCGGCGTTACCGGCATTTGGCTATAGTATTCGGCAACATCGGCTATTTGCTGATCGTCGAGCATATTGGCAAACGTCATCATGGTCGCATTTTGACGCTGCCCGGCTTTAAAGTCGTGCAACTGCTTAGCGATATAGTCCGCATTCAGCCCCGCTAAGCGCGGCCATGACTCACCATTGGGCACATTCATACCGCTGCCATCGGCCTGATGACAGGCTGTGCAGGTAGCCGCTGCAGCCTGGCCTCGCTCCGCGTCACCCTGCTGCGCCAGCGCGCCTCCAGTGACTAAGCTAATCCCTATCAGCAGGCCAAACCTGCTTAAGTATTTTTTATTCATCTCGGTTTCTCCCTTGCGTTATCGTTGTTAGCTACCCGCCACTGGCACCACCAGACGGGCGGTAAAACCACCTCCAGCAGGGCTGACAAACGTCACTTCGCCACCAAAACGTTCGGCGATAGCAGCCACAATGGCTAACCCCAGTCCACTGCCTTGCTGTTTACTGGCGCGCCAGAATCGTTGAGTTAATTGTTCAAGCGTCGCGCCATCAACACCTGGGCCTTGGTCGCTAACGCTAAAGGTAAGATGGCGCTCCCCTGGCTCCCACTGCGCATCAAAGTTAACGGGGGCATCGGCGGGCCCATGGTTAATAGCGTTATTGAGCAAATTACGCAGCGCGGTGATAGCCAATTCGCGGGGCATCGCAAGGGCGACATCGGGCCAATGGGGCGACACTACAAAGCGGGCTGATTTGTTGTGCTGGCTATCCGCCAGGGCGTGTTCGGCTACATCTGCGACGCGACTAGCCTCACCATCATCAAAGCGCACACGCCCCTCTACGCGAGCCAGCGTGAGCAGTTGGTCAAGGGTTGAGCTCAACCGCACCACGCCCTCTTCAGCATAGTTGAGCGATGTTATTGCGGCCTGACCTTCGACCCGGCGAGCCACTTGCAGGTGGGTTTTGATCGCAGTAAGCGGTGTGCGCAGTTCGTGGGCGGCATCGTTGGTAAAGCGCTGCTCACGGATAATGGTTTGCTGTACGCGCGCCAAGAGCGCATTAAGGGTTTCAATCAGTGGCCGTATCTCTTTGGGTAGGCCGTAGGTGGCGACCGGAGCCAGCGCATCGGGGTGGCGATTGGCCAGCGATTCGCGCAGCCGTGTTAGCGGTGCTAAGCCACGCCAAACCCCCAGCCAAAGCGCAAACATGCTGCCCACCAGCGCTACGATAAAGGGCACCACGGTCATGCGTATAACGCCGCTAAGCAGCATATCGCGCTCATCCATACGATCAGCGGTGGTAATCACAATGCCACCGCGCTCGTAGGTAAATACCCGCCAGGTCACGTCGCCTGCCTGGCGATAAGTGTGGCCGCCCTCTCCCGGGGCGAGAATAGCGTCCATGTCGGCATGGGTGCGCGCCATGATTTCGCCTTGGGGCGAGTGCACTTGGCAGGCCAGCCCCTCAATGGGCGGAATAGACAGCACTGGATGCTCGGCATCCTCCCATACGTCAAACGGCAGCTGCAGGACTAACCCGGCCACCATTCTTGCCGACTGCGCTAAGCGCTGATCCAGGGTTTCCACAAACTTCTCTTCCAGGTCGCGCATCAGCCACGCCGCCGCCACACCCCAGAGCAGTGCCAGCGTTAATCCCAGAGTCAGCAGCAAGCGCGCGCGTAAACTCATAGCTGCCCCTTGTAGGGCGTACCAGCCACATGTACCGCCTCGGGTTTGCCCAACCGATGGCCAAGCCCGCGCACTGTTTCAATCACGCCGCTCCCCAGCTTGCGACGCAGATGGTGGATATGCACATTCAGCGCATTGCTCTCAACATCGTCGTTCATACCGTAAAGGCTATCTTTGAGTTGGTCGGCTGACAGGACGCTGCGTGGCGATTGCAGGAAGGTTTCAAGCAGCACCAGCTCCCGGCGAGACAGCATAATCAGCTGTTCATCGACGTAGACCTCCCTAGCCGTTGGATCTAAGCAGAGTGCGCCATGGGCAATCAGGCCGCTGCTGCGCCCTGCTACTCGGCGTAACAAGGCGTGCAAACGCGCTACCAACTCATCTAAATCGAAAGGTTTCACCAGATAGTCGTCGGCGCCGCCCTGCAGTCCATCCACTCGGTCACGCACCGCATCCCTAGCGGTTAACACCAGCACGGGAACGTCATTGCCCTGCTCGCGCCACTCGGCCAGCAATTGAAGACCATCGCCATCGGGCAATCCGCGATCAAGAATGACCACATCACTGACCACAGTTCGCATCGCCTGACGGGCAGCGCTCCCCGTGGAGACGTGATCGACCACAAAGTCGAAGGTCATTAATCCAGCGCGAATACCCGAAGCAACCAGCGGGTCATCTTCAATCAACAAGACGTGCATAGCGGTTTCCCATTTATTACCCATCAGCATGGCAGACGGGCATTAACCCAGCGTTAAGACAAATAAAAACGCCCTTGCTTTGATGGCAAGGGCGCGGGCATGGCAATCGCCGAATAAGGACGAATGGCTAGGCGAGACGCTTAGCAGCAAAACGCCTCGCAAAAAACCAACCCAACACCATGGTCACCAGCATGGCCAATAGCGGTAAGGAAAGACCGCCGATGGAGGCTATCGCTGGCCCTGGGCAGTAGCCGGAAAGCCCCCAGCCAATGCCAAACAGAGCCGCGCCCCCTAACAACTTTGCGTCTAACTCCCGTTTGGCCGGTAACTGAAAGACGCCACCCAATAGTGGTGCAGTACGCTTGAATACCAGCCGATAGCCGATAAAGGTGGTGACGACAGCCCCGCCCAATACGAACATCAGCGTTGGATCCCAGGCGCCCGCTACGTCTAGAAACCCCACAACTCGCGCGGGGTCGGTCATGCCTGAAACAGCTAAGCCGATACCGAAAAGTAGCCCCGCCGCATAGCCTGCCGCTGTTTTCATCCAATGACTCTTGTTTGACTGACTCATACTCCACCGCCTAGGCCTAGCATGTGGCGCGAGATATAAACGGTCACTAGCGCCGTCAGCAAAAACATACCGGTGGCCGCCATGGAGCGTGGTGCCAAGCGCGCCAGCCCGCATACCCCATGGCCGCTGGTACAGCCACTGCCCAGCCCCGTGCCTACGCCCACTAACAGCCCAGCCACCAGCATTAACCCTACGCCTCCCACCGGCGCGCCAATCACCTCACCAGGGCTTCCGGCAACGTTGCCCAAACCACCACCTAACGCCATAAGCAGAAGCGGGCCGCTAATCAGCCCTAACAGAAAAGCCACTCGCCAAGCGCTATCGCCCTTGGGGCGCTGGGTTATCAAGTTACCCACGATGCCACTGATACCGGCGATACGCCCCAGCGTTGCCATCAGCCAGGTAGCGGAAAGCCCAATTAATACACCCCCAACCAGCCCTTGTAAGCCTGCTGTCCAATCCACTGATCACTCCTCAGCTCGCACTTAAACCGTTAGAAAAAATTAAGCGGCACTTTGAGATAGACAGTGCCGTTCTCTTCCGCCGGAGGCAGCTCCCCCGCACGCATATTGACCTGCACCGAAGGAATAATGAGCCGTGGCATGCCTAAGGTGGCGTCACGCTCAGTGCGCATCTTCACAAACTCGTCTTCGCTGATACCTTTATGTACATGAACATTTTCATTTACCTGCTCAGCAACGCTGGTTTCATGCTGAAAGGTATCGCGGCCAGGGGCTTTATAGTCGTGGCATAAAAACAATCGTGTCTGCTCGGGAAGCGCCAATACTTTTTGAATAGAGTGATAAAGAGTGCGCGCATCTCCACCGGGAAAGTCGCACCGCGCGGTGCCATAATCCGGCATAAATAGCGTATCGCCTACAAAGGCGGCATCGCCTATTACGTAGGTTAAACAAGCGGGAGTATGTCCTGGGGTATGCAGCACCTGGCCCTGTAATTGGCCAACGGCGAACGTATCCCCTTCTTCAAACAGCGCATCAAACTGGCTGCCATCCCAGGCAAACTCACTGCCCGCATTGAATGCCTTACCGAATATCTCCTGCACCTTCACTATGTTGGCACCAATGCCGGTTTTACCGCCTAACTGCTCATGCAGGTAGGGCGCCGCCGAGAGATGGTCTGCATGTACATGGGTCTCCAAAATCCAGACTACATCGAGATCGTGTTCGCGAATAAAAGCGATGATGGTGTTAGCAGATCGCACGTCGGTTCGCCCAGCGGCATAATCAAAATCGAGTACCGAATCTATAATTGCGCAGGCACGGCTATCAGGGTCTTGGACGACATAGCTAAAGGTGTTCGTAGGCTCATCAAAAAAGTGCGTAACGATTGGGCGTTGCATCGTTGCCTCCCATAGGGGTGGTGATCTCAATCTCATGCTATAAAGACAGCATAGTGCATTTTAAGTTCTATATTTAGATTATTTTAGAATATAAGAGTGCTATATATCCCAAAAGAGTGTTCAAGACTATTTTTGCTAAGGTCTGCTCCATTTAGGCCGATAATGAAGGAGTTACTCAATTACAAAAATTAGGAAGAACATGACTCACTTAACAACGACACAAAAACTCTGGGGAACGCTGGGTATTATCTGGGTTGCCATGCTGCTATTGGTTGGCTGGCTTGCCTGGGAGAACCGCCAGACGATTGAGAGCGAACGCCGCGATAGCATTCAATACGTAGTGGAAAGCGTGCAAAACCAAATTGAAGCCCTGCAAGAACGGGTAGCCTCCGGTGAACTTAGCCTGGAAGAAGCGCAGCAGCGTGCGATCGATAATATGTCTAGCGTTAGCTTTGGGGCGGGCGAGTATATCTTTTCATTCAACGATGACTTACTGATTATATCGCATCCTAGCCGCACACCCGGCACTGACATGACCAATTATGAAGACGCCAGCGGGATGGCGCTGTACCCCGAGTTGCTGCGTGTCGCGCAAGCAGGTGGTGGTCACGTCAATTACTATTCTACCCGCGCGGGTGGCGACGAGCAGCTGCCGAAAACCAGTTATGTAGCACACCTTCCCGAATGGGACTGGTCACTGGCGACCGGCGTTTATGTCGATGATATTAATGCCGCCTTTATTGCCGGTTTGATTCGCTCGATCGTGATACTACTGATCATTGGCCTGCCGGTAACGCTGCTGATGGGATGGGTTATTCGTGATGTTTCTCGTCGTTTAGGTGGAGACCCACGCTATGCAGCCAACGTAGTACGTCATATTGCCGACGGCGACCTGACCCAGGTCACACGGCTTTCGCCGAAGGATCAACAGAGCTTACTTTTTAATATCAACCGGATGCGTGAAGCTCTTGCCGAGACGATTGGTGACATCCACCACGGCGCAAGCCAGGTCAACAGTGGCGTAGAGCAGATCGTGGGCGTAAACGAAGAGCTTTCGACCCGCACCGAAGAGCAGGCAGCATCACTAGCTGAAACCGCTTCCAGTATGGAACAGCTCACCGCGACTGTTAAGCAAAATGCTGAACACGCTGACCATGCGCGTAAGCTTGCCACCAGAGCGGCCGATAGCGCTCAGCGCGGCAGCGACTCGATGTCGTCCGTCACGACCACTATGGCGACGATTAACGAAAGCGCCACACAGATGAGCAGCATCGTTAACACCATTGACGGTATCGCTTTCCAAACCAATATTTTGGCACTGAACGCGTCAGTTGAAGCCGCCCGAGCAGGTGATCAAGGGCGCGGTTTTGCGGTTGTCGCCAATGAGGTTCGTCAACTTGCCAGCCGCTCAGCTGCTGCGGCACAGGAGATTAAAACGCTGATCGAAGCGTCGGACAGCAAAGTAGTTGAAGGCAGCCGCCAGGTACGCGACACCGGTGATGTGATTAACAGCATGGTCGATGATATCAAACAGCTCAGTACGCTGGTTCAGGAAATTTCTGCGGCTACCATTGAACAGAGCAGCGGCATTGAGCAGGTCAACCAAGCGGTAACGCAAATGGATCAAATGACCCAGCAAAATGCCAGCTTGGTGCAAGAAAGCACTCACGCGACTCAAGCCCTGGCCCAGCTCAGCGCCCAACTGCGCCAACTGGTTGCCCACTTCCGCATTCACCAGAGCACGGAGCATACACAGGCAAGCTTACCCGCCTCCTCACCCGCCCCGCAGACCGCTCATCAGCATAGCGATTTTTGATGTTTTGTCATTGCGAGCGCAGTGCAGCAATCTCAGGGTTACCTGCCACCGCAGATCGAGATTGCCGCGTCGCTGCGCTCCTCGCAATGACGTAGGTGATATCATTGAAATCCTTCACCTGTCATTGCGAGCGCAGTGAAGCAATCTCAGGGTTACCTGCCACCGCAGATCGAGATTGCCGCGTCGCTGCGCTCCTCGCAATGACGTAGGAGATATCATTGAAATCCTTCACCTGCCATTGCGAACGTAGTGAAGCAATCTCGGGGCTACCTGCCACCGCAGATCGAGATTGCCGCGTCGCTGCGCTCCTCGCAATGACGTAGGTGATATCATTGAAATCCTTCACCTGTCATTGCGAGCGCAGTGAAGCAATCTCAGGGTTACCTGCCACCGCAAATCGAGATTGCCGCGTCGCTGCGCTCCTCGCAATGACGTAGGTGATATTATTGAAATCCTTCACCTGTCATTGCGAACGTAGTGAAGCAATCTCGGGGTTACCTGCCACCGCAGATCGAGATTGCCTCGTCGCTGCGCTCCTCGCAATGACATATGAGTAGGCTCCTCACAATGATCAACTGGGTGTCATTGCGAGCGATGTGAAACACATCTCAGAATATGCTGCCTCGGCAAGCGAAATTGCCGCGGCAGCATTTACTTTAAATTTTGCTAAGGTATTGGTGCCTTAGGCCGATAGGGAACAACGTTGCTTACTTACATCGGCTAGGAAAAAAATGACTCGCTTAACGACGACGCAAAAACTCTGGGGAACGCTGGGTATTATCTGGGTTGCCATGCTACTGCTGGTAGGCTGGTTGGCCTGGGAGAATCGCCAGACGATTGAGAGTGAACGCCGAGACAGTATTCAATACGTGGTGGAAAGCGTACAGAGCCAAATTGAAGCGCTACAAGAGCGGGTAGTTGCTGGAGAGCTCAGCCTTGAAGAAGCCCAACAGCGTGCCATCGACAATATGTCTAGCGTCAGTTTTGGCGGTGGAGAATATATCTTCTCCTTCGATGATGACCTAAAGATCGTTTCCCACCCCAAGCGCCCCCGCGGTGAAGACATGAGCGCTTACCAGGATGCCAGCGGCATGGATCTTTACGCTGCTTTTCGAGAAGCAGCTCAAGCTGGCGGTGGGCACGTTGACTACTACTCCCGTCGTATTACTGGTGATGAGCAGGTACCGAAAATCAGTTACGTGGCCTATCTTCCCGAATGGCAGTGGTCGCTGGCCACGGGTGTTTATGTAGATGATATAAACGAAGCTTTTATTACACGTTTAATTTACTCGGTAATGGTACTGCTGATTATAGGCCTTCCTGTAACGCTGCTAATGGGCTGGGTCATTCGTGATGTTGCTCGCAGGCTGGGGGGCGACCCACGCTATGCAGCTAGCGTAGTACGCCATATTGCTGATGGAGATTTGACCCAAACCACTCAGCTTTCGCCGAAGGATCAGCAGAGCTTACTATTTGATATCAACCGGATGCGTGAAACCCTGGCCAATACCATTGGCGATATTCACCACGGCGCAAACCAGGTTAACAGTGGCGTAGAGCAGATTGTGGGTGTTAATGAAGAGCTTTCCACACGCACCGAAGAGCAGGCAGCGTCGTTGGCCGAAACGGCCTCCAGCATGGAGCAGCTTACCGCCACGGTTAAACAAAATGCCGAACATGCGGATCACGCGCGAACACTTGCCACACGCACCGCTGACAGCGCTCAACGCGGCAGTGACTCAATGTCCACGGTGATCTCCACCATGGCGACGATTAACGAAAGCGCCACCCAAATGAGCAGCATCGTTAACACCATTGACGGCATCGCCTTCCAAACCAATATTTTGGCTCTTAACGCCTCGGTGGAAGCCGCCCGAGCCGGCGAGCAGGGGCGCGGTTTTGCCGTTGTCGCCAATGAAGTTCGCCAACTAGCCAGCCGTTCGGCTGCTGCCGCCCAAGAGATCAAAACGCTGATCGAAGCGTCGGATAGCAAAGTGGTGGAAGGCAGCCGTCAAGTGCATGACACCGGCGATGAGATCAATGGCATGGTCGATGACATTAAACAGCTCAGTACACTGGTTCAGGAAATCTCTGCAGCCACCATTGAGCAGAGCAGCGGCATTGAGCAGGTCAATCAGGCGGTAACGCAGATGGATCAAATGACCCAGCAAAATGCCGGCCTGGTGCAAGAGAGTAACCACGCCACCCAAACGCTCGCACAGCTCAGTGCTCAGCTGCGTCAACTGGTTGCCCACTTCCGCATTAACCAGAGCACGGGACATGCACAAGCAAATTTACCCGCCTCGTCATCGGCTCCGCGTGCAGCCCTCCAGCACAGCGATTTTTGATGTCTTGTCATTGCGAGCGCAGTGAAGCAATCTCGGGGTTACCTGCCATCGCAGATCGAGATTGCCGCGTCGCTGAGCTCCTCGCAATGACATATGAGTAGGCTCCTTGCAATGACAAATGGGTGTCATCGCGAGCGAAGCGTGGCGATCTCGGTGTTGTCATTGGGAACGCAGTGAAGCAATCTCGGGGTTACCTGCCACCGCAGACCGAGATTGCCGCGTCGCTGCGCTCCTCGCAATGACATATGAGTAGGCTCCTTGCAATGACATATGAATAGGCGCTAAACCTTACCTTGGTTATCCAGCTCTACCGCTTCGTGCATACGCGTGAGCAGATCTGGCACCGCGGCCTGAACACGGTTCCAGCTGGGGATAAAGGGTCGCTCACGTGGGTTATCCATAAAAAGATTGCCCGCTTCGAGCAGGTTACTGGCAAACAGCTCCACGGCCTGCTCTTCGCTGTGGCGATCAAGGCTTAGGCCGTTCATCGTCGCATCGTGGTCGTAGGCTTCGATCAAATCCAGCGCAAAGCGGTAGTAGGTAGCTTTAAGCGTGCGGAAGTCTTCGCTGCTAAAGGTAACCCCCTGGGTGGCTAGTTTGCGATAGAGCGCTTTTGAAATATCCAGGCTCATGCGGTTTAAGCCGCTATCAGGATCATCTTCGCTAACCGGCTGATGCTTGTGGTCGTAGGCATCGGCAATATCTACCTGGCAGAGCTGGCGCAGGGAGTAGTTGCGTTGTAACTCCGACAAAACGCCAATTTCCAGCCCCCAATCCGCAGGCATACGAATCCCCTCAAGCACTTCGCTGCGCATCGCAAACTCACCTGACAGTGGGTAGCGAAAGCTATCCAGGTAATCAAGGTAGGGCATCGGCCCACAGACAGTTTTAAGCGCCCGCAGCAGCGGTGTGACTAACAGCCGTGAGACGCGCCCATTCAGTTTACCCTCGGCAATACGGGGGTAATAACCTTTGCAGAAGCTGTAATTGAAATTGGGGTGCGCCACCGGATACATCAAGCGCGCAAGCAGCCCACGCTCATAGGTCAAAATATCGCAGTCGTGAAGCCCTACCACCGTCGAGCGCCCTGACGACAGCATATAGCCTGCGCAATACCATACATTGCGCCCTTTCCCAGGCTCTAAAGCGCCTAAACCGTGCTCTTCCAGCTCCGCATCCAGGGCGCGCAGCCGTGGGCCATCGTTCCATAAGATGCGCGTGTGTTGCGGCAGGCGTGAGAAAAACTCCCGAGCATATAAAAATTGCTCGCGATCGGCTCTATCCAGACCAATGACAATCTCGTTGAGATAAGGGACTTTAACCAGCTCATCGACGATCGCCGACAGCGCTGGCCCTTCCAGCTCCGAAAACAGCGACGGTAGAATCAGCCCCATTGGACGTCGTCGAGCAAACTGGCACAGCTCTTGTTCAAGCGCCTCCACCGAGCGCCGGGTAAGGTTGTGAAAGTCGGTAATAATTCCGTTTTGATGAAAGTCACTCATTCACTTACCTCCCTGGATTCATAGAACTGGGGTCAAAGAACTGTACTCAGAGGACAGCGGCATCGCCCTTTTCCGCCGTCGCTAAACGGCGGTCATCTCGCCCCCACCAGTAGGCCACTCCCTCAGCCCAGCCGGTTGGCCCTGTGGCATACGTGCGATAGAGCGAAGCATTGCGGGGTTCTACGGCTAAGTCGTGACAACCTCGTATCACGACCGCTTGATCCACTGCTTCGAGCATGGTGATATCGTTTGGCCCATCTCCCAAACCCAATGAAAGAGGCATTCGCCCTCTTAATGCCGTGAAGCGTTTAACCAGCCACTCGACGGCATTGCCCTTATCGGCGGAGCGCCCCATTACATGCCAAAAGCGTCCACCTTGAGTAAGCTGTAAGCCATCCCCCTCTAAAGCGGCGCGAAACGTCTCAAGGGCCGCGGCCGAGTCTTCCCACAACAACGGTTCGCTACCTTCCCGCTGCCGAGCATCCCGGGCGCGAACTGCGTCGAGCTCGGTAAGCTCCATCACCTCAGCTACGCTCATCTCTCCCATGCGGGTAAAGCGAATATCCAAGCGTTCACGCCACACCTTTAATCGGGCACGTATAAAGCCAATATCCACACCAGGATGTTTGATAACAACACCATCACGGCCACTGCCTGGACGGTCTAAGCGTGCATGACACCAGCCAGGGGGGAGACCAATAACCGCACCATTTTCAGCAATAAATGGGGTTGCCGTGAGGCCCAGCGCTTCGCGCAGCGGTATCAGTTCGGCATGGGTTTTACTGGTCACCGGAACCACCGGCACCCCCATTTGCTTTAAGCGGGCAAGCCAGGGAGCAGCAGGGCTGAAGTCATAACTGTGATGGTCGAGCAGTGAGCCATCTAAATCGGTCAAGACAAGCCGCGGCTGCAGAGCCGGATCAACCGAAGGGGTTGACGCTGAAAGACGAGCGGGTTCAGGCATAGCACTACCTCTCTTCGGCCTTAACGCTTCGTTAAGACGTCGTGTCTAGAACGCCTAAATAGCTATGGCCAGCTATTAACTACTATGACCAGCTATTAATTGCTACGTAAAGCATAGCAATTAATAAGCCAGAACAGAGAAGTGTCTATTCAACAGAGGGTTACGTGGCATTTGACGGGATAAATAAATCAGAGTACTTGCAAGCACCAAAAAGAGGCAGTTAAAACGCACCACAAAAGTGCATGAAGCAGATCGGTGCGCTTTGTACAGCCCCTTTCAGAATAAGCATTAGCGATAACTAAGATGATAAAAAGTAAAAAAAGCTTTACCGCACTTGGCAACGCTTAATAAATAGCTATACTGATATTGTACCCACTGACAATCCTGTACACCCCTCACCTGATGCCAGTGGACTGCAGTGAGCCAAGCCCTTTAATGCCCGCCTCCCCCGGCGGGCTTTTTTCTATGTCATTGCCCCTCTTATGTCATCGCGAGCGAAGCGTGGCGATCATGTTGCCGTCATTGCAAACATAGAGAAGCAATCTCGGGGTTAGCTATCACTGACAAATCAGATTGCCGCGTCGCTGCGCTTCTCGCAATGACATTTTCCTTATAGCTGAGCAGCTATTTACTCCTCTATTAACTGCCCCTTACTCCACATGAATCACCACCTCAACCCGCCGATTACGTGCACGCCCTTCCGCGGTGGCGTTGCTCTCTAGCGGTTTTGTTGCTGCCAAGCCGACTGCGCGAAGGCGTTCAGCATCCACGCCCGCCGCTTCCAGCGCTTCCACAATGGCAATGGCACGAGCACTCGACAGCGCCCAGTTAGATGAGAACTCCTCGGTGCTAATGGTCTGGCTATCCGAATGGCCCTCCACCCACACTTCGCCATCGTAGCGCTGAATAGTCTCGAGCAAACTGCTCACTAGTGACGACCCATCGTTGGTTAGCTCAGCCGTGGCAGAGGGAAACAGCAGTTGATCCTGTACACGCAGGCTAATCCCCTCAGCCACCCGCGATACTTCAACACCCTCCAGGTCGGGCAAATAGGTAGACTCTTCAACGCGTTCCGAAAGCGCCTGATTTAGCGCAGTCGCCCCCGCTACTGACTCATCGCTCACCACTTGTACATTTGCCGGGGGGTGGTCGGTTAACACCACCATGTAGTCAGCTAAGGGCGATGTAAAATCATCGCTGCCCGCGGGCATCAGTAGTTTTGGTAAGGAAATAACCGGCTCAGCAGGCGGCAATGGTGCTGCCAAAAGCGGTGGAACACCGAAGCTGACTCGTCGAGGAAGATCGGCCAGCTTGGGCAGCCCTGCCACGCCAAGTGCCGCACTAATCGCCATGGGGTTCAATCCTGCACTGCTCCACCGGGCGACACTCTCACGCTCATGGCTTACCTGGGCCAATGCTTCAGGCAGGGGGACTCCCAAAGTAGGCGAGGATGTGCCCGCGTCCTCGCTCACACTATCCTTCTGGTTCAATTGAGGAATAACCGGCCCTGCAGCGGCGATAATGACCACGAACAGAGCCACCAACAAGGTCATGATATCGAGATAACTGATCATCCAACCGCTACCGCTATCACTTTCATGATAGGCCGACATCAGCGAATCATGGCGCGGACCGCCGCGGTGATCTTCAAGCATTGGCATTATCGCTCATTCAAGTTTTTAACCTCGTGGCCGATCTTGCTAGGTATGATGAATTAGATACGTCGAATTAGGCATGGCAAACTAAGCAAAGCACATAGTCTATCAAAAGCCGTTTTGTAGCGAAAAAGGAACCAGCAGGTGCGCACCCGTCCCCGATTATTTCCATTACCCTATTTCATACGTCCTGTTAGTTTGGGGCTGGCAAGCTTAATGCTTAGCGGCTGCTTTTATGCCAATACATCTCAAGCGCCGATCGCCACTACCTACCCCTATACCGAACAGCAACGTATGCAGGCAGCTCACCACTGGGATGTGCTGGCCCGCCATGAAGCTACCAGCATTTTACAACGCGAGCGCGTTCGCAATCGCGATTTACACATCAGCGAGTCAGACAGTGAAGCACTGCACGCCTACAGTGGCGGTGAATTTGGGCGTGGCTTTCGCGCACTGCTGACCAGCGAACTGGTGTCACGGGGCGCTAACCTTACCACCGTCCCCACTGCAAACAGCGCCAATATCACTATCGACGTCGAAGTTGTCGAGCACCGTGACCGCGGCTTTATCCGCCCACCGGTTGGCGCTTTTACCGCACTCACCGCGGGCATTGCGGTAGCCACGATTCCGTTTAATCAGTGGAGCGAACCTGCGCTGGGATTAATCCCCGCCGGCATGCTTGCCGATACCACCAGCGGTAGTTGGACATACACCGGTGACGAAGAGATCATCGTGACCACGCAAATTATCGACGGCGAACGAATTCTCTACTCTTCGTCCAACATTTACTACATCAATGCCGGTGACCGTCGTCAATATGCCCCCCATCGCGTGCCTCAGGCACCTACCACACCCTCCGTTTCCCTTACTGATACGTGGTAATTTCATGCTGATGACACTTTTCACTACTTGGCGCGCTCGCTCTATCGGCCATGCTACCCGTGGGATGACCATGGGCATAACGCTACTGTTACTGGCTGGTTGCAGCGCGCTGGGCAATGCTAACAATACGCCCGCCGAACCGGAACCCGATCTCTCTGAATTGGTTCATGCCGCTGCCGAGCAGATGGTTGCCAGCAATCCAGAGCTCACGCGCTATAGCCCCATGATTGCTGCCACTTTTGTGAGCATCGACAATCTAAGCCAGTCGTCTACGCTTGGGCGTATTAGCTCTGAAATTATGGCCTCCGCACTGGCCCGCCAGGGTATGCAGGTACGCGAAGTCAAAATGCGCGACAGCATGTTTATCGAAGAGAGCGTGGGGGAATTGATTCTTTCACGGCAAGTTCAGCGCCTAACCGCTCAGCACAACGCCCGTTCAATTTTAATGGGCACCTATGCACAGGGCCAGGACTACGTCTATGTAAGTGCTCGGGTCGTGCGAGCAGGCGATGCCATGGTACTCGGCAGCGCCGATTTCCGCTTACCGCTCAATAACAACACCCGAAGCTTGTTAGAGGGCCAAGGGGGTTGGTGAGCACTCACGATTTTTGGCAAGCTCACGTTTATCTTGTAGTGGTGGGCAATTCAATCAACTTATATCCTTGGGCAATGGCAAACGAATGGCAGGTATTGGCGGACACTTAAACGATGGGTTGCAACTTCGACCCTCCAGAGATTCAGATAATCTTTTTCTTGAAGCGCTTTATCGAGATATCCGGCAAGACCTGCAACTGGCGCTGGCTGATCAAGATATGATTGAGGCGCTGCTTGAGATGCAGGTTAAGGCCCAGGCAATCGGTTATGGAACTGCCTACCCCAATGCCTTGTATTATATCGTCGAGAAACAGGGTGAGCGGATCGGCCGTGTCACCGTGGATTTCGGTGCCAACGAAGTGCATATTCTCGACCTCGCGCTGATCAAGGGAGCACGTAATAAAGGCTATGGTGCTGTCGTTCTTAGGGCAGTCCAGGCAGCAGGGGCTCAAGTTATGAGCCCCGTTTCCCTTTCCGTCGATCCATTTAATGTTTATGCCAAACAGCTTTACCAGCAGCTAGGGTTCCGCTTTGAAAGATTAATGGGGGCAGTAGAACGCTGGGTCTGGTATCCGCAAACGCCCTAGTCAACTATTAGTTAAAAATATTAGTTAAAAACCAGTTGATACCAGGGCCGCGGGTCGCCACCCATTGGGGGTAACACACGGTTAATGTAGACGCCTTCCAGCGTTGCCCCGTCGCCTAAGCGCAAGACCCCGGTGGCGCTGGTAAAATCAACCTCGGCTTGTTGCCCCGATAGAAGAACACCAAAAGGCTCCCGCCCTTCGCCTGCCCCCGGCACTTGGCAGTCGGGGCGGCTGGTGACTTGCTCGACCGTTAATCTCACCGAAAGCGTTGGGTTCACCGTTTCAAAGATACACACTTGTCCTTGTAGCGGCTGAAAGTCCGCCGCCGTAATGGTGCCTAACATTGTGACTCCTACGATAAGAGGCCGAACCTCCAAACGTTCGGCCACCATCACTTGTTGCCCTACCTATTGGCGGGATGGATAGATACCCTGCAATGCAATACTGAAGTTCAGGGCGAGATAAGGGTTCATAACGTTAAACGGTTGGCTCCCTCCGGTAATGCCCGTTTGGCCATTACCTAATTCAACCGTGCCAGAGGGGGTGCCACGATAGTAATTACGAACCGGGTCATTGAGATTAACTTTACCGCTGGCTAGATAATCCCCTGTGGCAGGCGTGTCTTCATTGGCGGCATCAGGTGTGGTCATTGCCCCAGCGGCATGGGTATGTTGAGGCATTTGATTGATAGTCAGTGTGCGGTTTTCCGCTCCAGCCTGCTCACCGATAGTGGCATTTGGCATGCCCGCTCCCTGACCTTGCCCTCTGGGCATTCGCCCTCTCAGATCTGGCAGGTTAAAGGTGGTTTGGCCGTTACCGCCATAAACAGTGCCGAGCAAAGAGAAGAGAGCCTGATACTGTGCAATAGATAGCTGGGTACCACTGCATAACCCCCAGCCCACAGGCGCCCATGGAAAACCTAACATTTTGATTTCGCCTAGAAATGGATCCATAAAGCACTCCTTGTTACTGTTGTAATAAAAATGCCTTTAATAAGGCGTCGCTTAATGCTTACGGCAACTACTTGTCCACTAGCTTAGGCCACTAACCGCTGACAAGCCTGCTACACGCCCTAGTACCATAGCCTCATTAAACCTAGCAGTAAAATCTTGCATACACTTAGGCCAGCGACCATAATCTTAGTACTTATTTGGTAATTGCCTCAATAAACTTTAACAACTGTTTTTCCGTAGTAAGAGACCCAAAAACTGCATAAGCAGCAAGGTAATTTAAATAAGAAAAAGCTAAAAAAGAAAAATTGAATGATAGCTTAGGATACTTCACACAGCAGCGGGGCCCTTTGATGTAGCGAAGAGCGCGATCACGTGTTTCTGAACGTGGAAAGATGGGCCTAATCGAGCGACCAGATCATCCAGCAGTGTTGAAAACTGTGTTGAAATAGGGAAATCCAATGTATGCATCTTTCACCCTGTGAGCGTCTTTATATCATATCAATCACAGACAGTGTCGCTTACTCAGTGACGGCTGTCATACTCAGCATTTCAGCTTAAATGCCGCAGAATCACAGTATCAGTTGGGTATCACTGAAACTACTAGAACGGTCACCCACAGCACAACGGATCACTTCAGTATCAGCTTCTCACAACCCCTTGTCAGCGACGTGCTTTAGAAAGATTCTGGAGAAAAGAACTGCACTAGGAGCATTAAAATGGACATTACAGCGCTTCGGGTTGCTATCTTTGACGGCGACAGCTCCAGCCTGTCACTTGCCTATTGCCGGGTCGACGCCGTATAAGAAAAGACATATAAACAAATGCTTACAGATAAAATCTACACAAACATATAACCAAATCTCTAGACAATTTAAAGAGTGTGCTCTTTATGAATACTCCCACCCGCCAAACGTCCCCAAGCCAATCGACTGGTCGTAACGAAGTCATCTTCGTCGACCCCCGAGTTGAAGACTACCAAACACTGCTTAACGGCGTGGCCGACGATACCGAGGTCATACTGTTAGACCCCAGCGCTAACGGCGTTGAACAAATCGCCCAGGCGTTAGCACAGCGCGGCGAATTTGACGCCATCCACCTCGTGTCCCACGGCAGTGAGGGTCGTATAGCGCTTGGTAACAGCACGCTTGATAGCGAGACTCTGCCGAGTTATGCCAGCTTCCTGGAACAATGGGGCGAAGCATTGGGGCCAAACGGCGACATCCTGATTTACGGCTGTGATGTTGGCGCGGACGAGCAGGGACTGCGGTTTGTGGAAGCGCTAGCACGGGTAACCGGGGCGGATGTGGCCGCCTCCGATGACTTAACCGGTGCGAACAGCCTTGGCGGCAACTGGGTGTTAGAGCAGCAGTATGGTCAAGTAGAAACCAGCAGTTTAATAGGTATTGAGCAGCAGAGCACTTGGCAAGGGCTGCTGGCGGCAGAATCTGTATTTGATTGGGATTCAGGTAACGCCATTGATAACGGACTAACTGTCAGCGAACAAGTTAACGGGGTTACCTTGACAATATCGGCGTCTAATGGCGCCGATTTGGGTCTGCAAAATGTAGGCTCCATGTATAATTTGGAAGGCTTTGCCGCTTATGTAGAGACTAACTACAGCACTGCAGGAACCACATATACTTTTACATTCGATCAAGTTGTTGATATGGGAACGATCGAACTCCTGACAACTTCTGGCGAAACTCAGGCTACGTTCAGCGCCAGCGGTCATACGGATATACCCAGCGGCCCCATTGCTAATCTAAACGACGCCAGTGTCGTTGACTTAAGCAGCTTTACTGGCATCATATCGTTTACTATGGCACCAGTTGACCCTGAGCAGTTTTATTTTGACGACATCAGTTTTACTAGTGCAAACAACTCGCCAGTGTTCACTACCATCAACGACGGCAATATCGATGAAACCGCCATCAGTGGCACAGTGGTGCTGGCAGATAGCGATATAGAAGCGAACGATGGAGACGGTGGCGGAATTGATTCGGTCACTTATTCGATTGTCGGTGGTACAGGGGAAGACTACTTTGATATCAATGCTACCAACGGCAAAGTCACGTTAAATGCAGCGGGTGAAGCAGCACTCGACTTTGAAAACACTCAGAGTTACACCCTCACTCTAAGTGCTAACGATGGCAATAGCTCTACCGATGAAACCGTCACCATAGCGGTCAACGATATCGCCCCGGTCATCACCGCCGGCCAATCCTTTAGTATTAACGAGAGCGATACCAACAGCACTTCCCTAGGCACTGTCGCCACTACTGGCGACAATAACTCGGTGAGCTACTCCATCGAGTCCGGCAACACCGGCAACGCCTTCACTATCGATGACTCCACGGGCGAGATCACCCTGAGCGATACCAGTCAGCTCGACGCCAGCGCTACCGGCAGTTATACGCTCAGCATACAAGCCACCGATGACAATACCGCATCAACGCAAGATGTCACCATCAACGTCACCGACGATGTGGCTCCCAGCGTTACCAGTATTGCCCCCAGCGGTTCACCCGATGCCAATGCTGCATCCGTCGATTTCACCGTTACCTTTAGCGAAAGCGTCAACAATGTTGACGCCGGCGATTTCACCCTCACCTCTACCGGCACCGCCTCGGGCACTATTAGTGCGGTTGCTGGCAGCGGTGACAGCTATACGGTCAGCGTTACCGGTATTAGCGGTGAAGGCGACCTGCGCCTGGATCTTAACAGTGGCACCGATATCGACGATGGGGCCACCAATGCCCCGGCAGGCTACACCAGCGGTACGGCTCACAGCGTTGATCTGGTCAAGCCGAGCGTCACCAACGTCACTTCGCTGACGGCCGACGGGACGTATAACGCGGGTGACACCGTTGATATTACGCTGACCTTTAGTGAAGTTGTGACCGTCACCGGGACGCCGCAGCTAACGCTGGAAACCGGGGCAACTGACCGAGTCATTGACTATACAGCGGGCTCCGGGACTAACACGCTGACGTTCGCGTATACCGTTCAAGCGGGCGATGAAACCAGCGATCTGGCGCTGGCGGGCAGCGAGATCCTGCTCAGTGGCGGTACCCTTCAGGATGCCGAAGGCAACAACGCGGTGGTCACCCTACCCACACCAGGTACCGCCGGCTCGCTAAGTGCGAACAAGGACATTGTGATTGATGCCATCGCGCCTAGCGTTACGAGTATTGCGCCCAGTGGTTCGCCTGCGGCCAATGCTTCCTCAGTGGATTACACCGTTACCTTTAGCGAAGACGTCGACGATGTTTCTATCGATGACTTCCTACTCAACACCACCGGCAGCGCGTCGGGTAATATCGCCTCCATTTCAGGCTCCGGCAGTAGCTACACCGTCACTGTGGATACCATTACTGGCGAAGGCGACTTGCGCCTTGACCTGAACGACGGCACCGACATCAATGATGGTGCAGGCAATGCCTCGGAGGGCTTCTCCAGCGGCACTGCACATACCGTTGACGTGGTGAACCCGAGTGTAACCCATATCACCTCGACGAATGCCGACGGTACTTATAAAGCAGGCGACACCGTTAACATCACCCTAGCGTTCAGCGAAGCCGTGACGGTCAGCGGTACACCGCAGTTGACGCTGGAAACCGGGGCAACGGATCGCACCATAGAGTATGTGGCTGGCTCAGGTACCGACGAGCTGACGTTTGCGTATACCGTCCAGGCGGGGGATGAGTCCAGTGATCTGGCGCTGACCAACGCTGGTATCATCCTCAATGGCGGCTCCATTCGCGATGCAGCAGGCAACGACAGCGAACTCACCCTGCCTACACCGGGGACTGCCCACTCGCTGAGCGCCAACAAAGACATTGTCATTGATGCCGTAGCGCCCGTCATCACCAGCGTTTCTATACCGAATAGCAGTCATAAAATCGGCGATACCGTGACCGTCGCTATTACCGCGGGAGAGGCAGGCTTGTCGCTGGACGCCGGCACGGTAAACGGGGTAACGGTCACCGGTTTTACCGATCAGGGCGGCGGCAACTATACCGCCACTTACACGGTACAGGAGGGGGATACATCCCGCGCCCCAGGCGACGATATTCCCGTTAACTTTGTGCTGTCCGATGCGGCAGGCAATAGCTCTAGTACTTACACTACCGCAATCAGCCAGAGTGCTGATGTCATCGACGCGGCTCGCCCCACCCTGGATGGCGCTATTGTACCGTCGCTCACCACCATCACTGATGATCAAATAGGCAGCAGTCGTTTTACCCTGACGCTGAACTTCAACGAAGCGATGGATACTGGCGTTGCACCCACGATCACCTTCCCAACGGAAGATCCCACAAACACGCTTACCTTTAACGCCGGCAGTTGGACGGATGCCAAGACCTATATCGCCACCTTTGACACTGCCGATGCCAATGAAGTGATCAATAACGTGGATGTGCGAGTCAGCGATGCTCAGGATGCGGCGGGCAATACGCTTGCCGCCGTAACGCAAAACGACCTCTTCAGCGTGGTGACCGCCACCAGCCCGGCGATTCAGGCGATTACCTCGCCCACCGCCGATGGCACCTTTGCGGTGGGCAGCAGCATTGATATCACCGTGACGTTCGATAAAGCGGTCGACTTTACTGCCAACGGCGGCGCGCTAACGGCTACACTCAACACCGGCGCAACGATCCTTCTCACCAATAGCGACGCCGCTAACCAAACGCAGTTTAGTGGCCGTTATACGGTACAAGAGGGTGAGACGGACACCGATGGGCTTAACGTCGCCTCGCTAACCCTGACCGGCGGTGCCACGCTGGTCGCCCACGATAACGGCGTAGCGGCGGACCTTGATACGCTGCCCGGCAGTCAAAATCTGGCCGACAGCGCTGAGTTGGTGGTTGATGCTAACTCGCCCGCGGCTACCCCAGCACCCACATTAGCGGCTGATTCCGATAGCGGTGTGAGCGATAACGACAATATCACCAATAACAATACACCCACCCTCATCGGCACCGGGGCCGAGGCAGGCGCTACCGTGATGGTACGTGTCGACGGCATCAGCGTGGGTAGCGCCACCGCCAATGGCAGCGGTGACTGGGCCTTCACCTTGGCCGAAGGCGACCTGAGTGAAGGCCTCAACACGATCGATACGCTGGTTGGCGATAGCGCAGGTAATACCAGCAGCGCATCGGCGGGTCTTGCGCTAACCCTGGATAACACCGCGCCCACCGCCAATGACGATACAACGGCCACGGTACGTGAAGACGCGGGGGAGGCCCTGCTGACCAACGTTAACGGAGCCGGCGATAAGCTCACCGATAACGACACAGGCGCAGACGACACGGCCCCTATCACCGCTGTGAATGACCGTGCCGATGCCCTGAGTAGCGCGGTGGCGGGCAGCAACGGCGGGCGCTTTATTATCGAAGCCGATGGCACGGCTAGCTTCGACCCCAATGGTGAGTTTGAAGCCCTTGCCCACGGTGACACGCTTACCACCGATGTCACCGTCGACATTCAAGACACCGCAGGCAATACCAGCACGTCCACCCTTAGCGTGACAGTGGAAGGCGTCAATAATGCACCTACCATCGCCACCAACGCAGGCCCCAGCGTAAAAGCCGGCCGTAGCGTCACATTAACGACGGCCAACCTGAATGAAGGCGATCCGGATGATGCTGGCGATGAGCTCACTTATACACTGAACACCCTGCCAACGTCCGGTACGTTATTGCTCGATGGTACCGCCTTAGCCGCAGGCGAGACGTTTACCCAACAAGACATCGACAATGGCTTGGTGACATTTACGGCGGGCAGCAGTGCGGGCAATGCCAGCTTTGACTTTACCCTGGCTGATGGTGGCGAGGATGGTGTGGAAAGGGTCTCTGGAACTGTGACCTTTACGGTGGAAGCAGCACCGGAGCCAGAACCTGAGCCAGAGCCTGAACCAGAACCTGAGCCTGAACCAGAACCAGAACCAGAACCAGAACCTGAGCCAGAGCCAGAGCCAGAACCGGAGCCAGAGCCAGAGCCAGAACCTGAGCCTGAACCCGAGCCAGAGCCTGAACCCGAGCCAGAGCCTGAACCCGAACCTGAACCCGAGCCTGAGCCTGAGCCTGAGCCTGAGCCTGAGCCTGAGCCTGAACCCGAGCCTGAACCCGAGCCTGAACCCGAGCCAATTGAGCTCGCCAACTTTGTTGATATATTCACTGAAAAGGGATGGGAATTGCCATCTGAGCTCTTGGAACAGCTGCGTAATACCGCCACCTTTGTGCGTTACCCTGAGTTCGATACGGTGCTGACACCCATTATCCGTTTATACAACGGCATTCTTGATCGCGTTGCTGAACGGGAAGGCTTGGAGTACTGGGTGGCACAGCAAAATGCAGAAGGCAGCTTCAACGATATTGTTCAGGACTTTATGTTAGCAGAAGAGGTGAGCACCGCGTTACAAGCCATGGGCAGCGATAATGCCACCTTTGTGGATACGCTTTATCAAGCCGCACTAGGCCGTGCCGCGGATGAGAGCGGCCGCGATTACTGGGTAGACATCCTTGAGAGCAACAACGGGGATCGTAGTGAGGTCGCCCGTTGGTTTGTCCAATCACAGGAGTATATCAACGCCAACCCTCCTCTAGTGAACGGCAATAAGCTGCTGGCCTGGGGCGTGAACCTAGAACAAATGGAAATGCGCTCGCTGGGTTTTGATACCGGCGTAACGGCCGATCAAGACGACTTAGCGGAGACGTTAGTCCGGCTTTATACCGGCTTAGCCGGAGAGTCACCTAATGAGGCGACGTTTAATGAATGGCTGGAGAGTGGCCAAACGCCAGAAGCACTAGCGGCAAGCCTGCTAGAAAGCGAAGACTTGCTAACCACCGGAGAACCGATAGATTTTGAGATATTGATCGATACGCTTTATGAGCGGGTGCTAAATCGCTCACCGGACACCGCAGGTGAGCAGTATTGGCAAGAGGTGCTGCAAAACGGAGATGCCAGCCTGACTGAAATGGTGATGGCGTTTACTGACTCAAACGAGCACCAGCAGCTCAGTCGTTCAGAAGTGGATAATTATCTTGATGCCGCCAACCTGGTAGGCGTCGAAACTGACCTTGAGTCCTACCTGTTCGGCTAGGGCTATGGACTAACCCAACGGCACCGCAACTAAGTAAGTGGCGGTGCCGATTTCCTCCCGTCGCTCAATACATGCAGTTTTTTTGAGAGCCAAGTGGCTTGGTGAGGTAATAAAAAAGCTTCCCCTACTCAAACTCAGAGCTTATGGGGAAGCTTTTTTGATACTCAATCCTAATGGGCTACAAGTCTATCCTTAAGCCACTAGCAATTCTTGGTGAAGAGGCTCAGAGGTGCCAATAATGGGCGTACTTTCCATCAGCGTATCCAGCCCTGCGCCTATCTCGCCTTGATGAGACTCCTCACCCTCGCCTGCCCATTCGATCTCTTCAGCATAAATCTCGTCAAATTCAATTCGCTCACCGCGCTCAGGTATCAGTGTTGCCAAAGCAGGATCAATGCTATCAAAACTGTTTTTCCCCATAGCCTCGACAACGCCTAGCATACTCAGTACACCCTCAAGCACTATGGCGCTAGAAACCGCATCAAAATCTAGCTCTAGCCCTTCCAGCGCTTTTAAGCTCAGCTCTTCCAGGCCCCGTTGCTCAATGAGGAGTGTAGGCACACCATCAATAGCAATTCCATTGCGTGCTATTTGTGGCGTGTCGCCACCGGGAAACAGTGACAAGTAGCCATAATCAAAATCATCGAGCCCTTGTGATATAGCTACCGCCGCTTGCTGTGCTGTTGCGGTAATGGTGGGATCGACGTCATCATTGGTTGGCCACAAGATTGACATAGTGTCGAGCTTGCCTGACTCGTTGATGTAGTTATTTTGGTTATGGTAATCAAGAATTAATTCAGGTTGAATCGCTTCGACCACCTGCCTAACAGCGGTGGTTTCTGGGATTAATGATGCATCAATCACTTCACTAGAATCCCAGGTACGGTTAAGGTCAATGTCTTCGGAGTTACGACGGGGATCGATGGTTGTTTCAGGATCTAATTCACCTGCAACGAGCCCCTCCCAGCGCTCAAAACCGTCAGGGTTTACTCGTGGCATTACGGTTAACGTCACTTGCTCACGCAATGCTTGAGCAGCTTCACTGTCACCGCTCAGCCACTCTAGAAAATGCATGGCCGCCTCTGTCCCGGTTGGTTCATCACCATGCTGTTGGGTCACGATCATTAATTGGCGCACCCCTTCGCCTACCGTGGCACTATATAAGGGCCTGCCTTCCAGCGACTCACCAACCTGCTCTAAGCTCAACGTATCATAGCTGGCATCTAGCGCTTCCAGGTCTTGATAAAGCTGTTCGTTGCTGCGAAAGCCATCCTGCACAAGAGGGCGTTCTGCATCGTAACTATCAGCATCAACACTGGACGAATAAAAATTAGCAATAGAGGCATAGGCCTCGAGCGCCTCTGCATCTGTCGGGCTAGCGCCCCCAATTAGAGCCTGTAACAGCGCTTGGGGAGAGAGCCCAGCACTAGCCTGCTCCGACCAATATTCAATACCCTCTGCCTCTGCTTCACGAGCAAACAGGCTTTGATAAACTTCGTTTATCCACTCATTATCTTCCAGCCCTGACAGTTCAATGCGCCTTGCCTGGAACTCTTCAGACTGCAACATAAACGCCGACACACCATCCATATCCACTGAGCCGCTTTCTACCTGCTCTAGCCAATAATTAAACCCGTCTGGATCAGCCGCGCGCCCTAGGACACCCAAATAAAGAGTTTGTAGATTTTTTTCAATGGAAAGAGTTGTCATCATTAATGCCTCCAGGCATCACTACATATCGTTCCCTGTATCGCCGGTGGAGCGTCATTAGCGAAGCTGAAAATAGGCAGCTACCGCTAGTCACAGCACTTTACTAAGCACCTTTATATTTTTCACGCAGAAGGCTCAGAGTTAAAGCCATCCTTTTCACACCCCTTTAAGGAATAGAGACAAGCACCCTATTTGTCAATATTCACCCTGGGCTTATGTGCTGGCTAAGTCATCGTCAGAGACCTCTATGCTCCAGCACGAGTATTTCTATCCTCTTTTTCATTACAGTATGACTGGCTTCCACCTACCCAGAAGCACAATAAAAAAGCCAGTCAACATTAGCTGACTGGCTTGTAGATCAAGATGGCCATGCCTGACCAATGTCTTCTTTTAGTGTGTCTTTTGCTCAGGAAGCTCATCTTTTAGCGCACGCGCGTAGGCTGTACGAGCCGTTTGGGCGATAGCTAACTGCTGATTCAAACGTTGAATTTCTTGATCAGTCACGCGCAGGTTGAGTAGCTGATTACGTGCATTTTCAGATAGATCTGACACATTGAATTCACTGCCGTCGATAGTAACGGTTTGTGCTTTATCCTTCGCCATACAAAGCTCCTTAGGGTAATACAAATTAGCGGTAAATTATTGCAGCTACGCGCATAAATGTCGAAGCGGTGTGCACCTAGCAAACCTTCTACTACGCTGCTTGGGTATCAAGCGCTGTCAACAGCCCATCAATATCGGCCGTAGCTGGCAACGCCTGAGATGGGCGACTAGGGTGGCGTAGCGAAAATTCTTTTAGCGTTTTAGCAGGCAGTGCGGCATCCAGCGTTGGCACGCCGACTTGCCAGACCAAATGCCTTTTGGTTGAGTGAGTGTCCTCCTCAACCACTCCCCAGCCCACTACCCCATGACCTTTCACGTAGCATAGTACTCGATCATCTTGCCGGTAATCGTTAGTCGACTCAAAATCGCTCAGGCGAAATGTAGCCATTCTGATGGGCCAATGCTTTTGCGCCCATTCTTTTGAAACGCTTTGCCAGAAGTATCGGGGGGATTCGGATACCGAAGGCTGTCGCTGAGGATCTGGCAACGCGCTTGCCAACAGTAATTGATAATGCTTGCGAGCGACATGGTGATGCGCCAGCCGTTGATGGAGCTCTGCAATGTGCGCATCTACAAGGCCTAAATTTACCAGCTGTTTTCGCGCTTTGGCACTTAATGCCCACGTGGGGTAGCGACGCCCTTCAATAACGATACTTTTCGGTAATTTCGCCATCACTTCCCAATCTCGTCGCTTAAAATCAACGCGGCATTGTACTCAATTCAATCAGCACGGTAAAAAGATTCGTCCTGCGCCTCTGGCGTTAGTCAGTCGGATTCATTCAGTCGCTATGTTTTCTAGCCCAGCAGGTATGTCTCGATATCTTCCGGCACCCCAATAAGACCCTGCTCGTAATGCTGTTGAACGTATGCATCAACATTAGCTTGAGTTGCATTGATGTATTCATCAGAATTCGTAAACGCTAACACCAAATCCCCCCCATCAAATGCCTCTTTTTGTAGTTGCGTCTGCCAATAGACGGCTCCCTCTGCATCTGGGGCACGTCCTAAAACCTCCTCATAGAGGGAGTCGATCAGCACCTCTGCCGTCGTCTCAGTTTGGCTATCCAAAAACTCACTGCTTGCAAAGAAGTCGGCAGCGGTGGACGTAAGTGATTTGCCACCTGCTAACGCTTCAAGCCAATAGTCGAAGCCTTCCTCATCAGGTTCTCTCCCTAGCACACCGGTATACAAGCGTACCAATGCAGTAGCCAATTCCTCTTCAGCTGCCGTCGACCGACTGTCAAACCCAAGCGCTTCTGGGTCTAAAGCCTGCAAATCAACGCCCCACATTAACAGCTTTGCCCCCTGAACCAGAGAGTAGCTACTATCCACATACTCTGCCGAGTTGGTAAACGCTAACGCAATGTCTGCCAGCTCTACTTGCCCCCCTGCGAGCTGTTCTAACCAGTATGCCTGCCCCGCTGAATCCGGATCGCGGCCAAGGACACTGCTATAAAGCGCCTCAATACGCCCCTGCGTTCCACCGCCCAGCTGGTCTGCCAAGTAAGTAAACTCTTCCGACACCACAAAGCTATCCGCCAAAACGCGTAAGCTACTTCCCGCATTGAATTGTGATACCCAATACTCCACACCTTCTTTATCCGGCTCTCGCCCTAGCAGACCTGTATAGAGTCGTAGCACTGGATCGATAGTGCTTTCTAAACCAGGGTAGCGAAGTAGCTCATCTCGACTTTGCAGCGCTTGATCAAGCGTCTCAGACCACTCCCAACCCGCTGCAGCTAGCAGGGATTCAAACGTCTCCACATAAGACGCGCTATCCTCAGCGTCTTGGCTTGGCAGTGGAGAAATCAAGCCGTCATTGCCTTTAATCCATTGATCAAGCGTTGCTAAGTGAGCACTCACATCAGCCGCCCATTCATCAGTCGAAACGGCGCCTACTACCACTGGGCCGTCACTTGATGAGTACCATACTGGCCCACCGCTATTACCTGGATTAATTTCAAAGTTCTTGAGGTCTATTAAGTCATAAGCAGGCATAAGTGTTGTGGCGCTATTGTCTTCCATGAGCCTTGGGCCACTGGCATCACGATATACGCCGGGATAACCTGTCACACGATAGGTCTCCCCAGAGGCATAATCCCCCAATGAAAACCAACCAATATCATCACCAATGGCATCACCTAACGAGACTAAAGCAAGGTCATACTCGCTTTCGGACGGTGACAAAAACCCTGGTTCTTCAACATCTAACTCATAATAATCAAGTCCAGCCGCTTGAAAGGTGCCATAAGGGCGTGCCCCACCATCGCGGCCAAACTCCACTTCTACATCAGTAGCAGCCCCCAATACGGGATCATAAAGCACATGGGCAGCCGTCAGTACATCGTTACGACCGACCAACGTACCCGAGCCTGAGACCCGTGTACCATCATGAAAGGTAGCTTCTAAGTAAGCCACGGCTGAGAAAGGAAAGGTATTGCTATCAGTACCAACATAACGGGTCATGGATAAACCTCTTTAACAAGCCAGTAATGGCTTACCTTATAAAGCAACATTGGACTGCTCAGAATATTTTCTACGCTGCGAGATGCCGCCTCATAACTTTTCGTTAAAAGCCAATAAAATTTTTTCTGATATTCTCGGAATGAGCTTAATTATTCACCGCAACCCAATTATGCTGTTATCCCATGCTGGGCATTACCAACATTGTATCTTTGCGTGTCTATAATTGACAAAACTTTAGCTGTATAGCATACATTGTTTGGATGTCTAATAAGTAAACTCAAACAATGCAGAAACAAGCGTATACAATTAAATTACTAACCAAAATCGAATTGCAGATCATCGCTATCGTCTGCAAATAATTCATCGACTGATTCAGTCACGCCTATTTTGGCATGCAGTGCAGCACGCTGTGCCAACTGGTCATGCTGCGCCATGGAAAACATCTGACCATAGGCTACCGCCAAAGGCACTCCTTGCAGTTGATGCAACTGCTGCGCTGTCAATCTATTCAGGGCCTCCTCTTCGACTTTATAAAGCCCTTTAATGCCTGGCCCGTCTTCAGTAGTTTGCCATGGTTTCAAGATACCCTGCTCAGCAAGTGTCTGGCAGGCAGTGTCAGTAAGGCGACGGTTCTTAGCGCACTCACCAACGAAGTCGAGCTGCCGCCTTACCGTCTCTGTCAGCTCTCCCTGCTCATCGAACAGTGGCTCCCCCCCTTGTTGTAACAGATGATCAGCATGGACTTGCAGCACCATTTCATCTGAGTCCTGCCGCCTCGCTACTGCAAAAGGATAACCACGAAAATGGGCGGGAACATACGTCCCTAGCCAACGACCATCCTCGGGGTGGATATAGTGGTGTGAATGCGCTGCTCGACCAAGCAACGCAACAAGATGATAGCGCTCTTCACGCTTAATAAAACCCATAACGAACTGCGTCAAAGCCTGTCGCAGTTCTCCTGCCAGAATCGGTGCGACTGCCTGATCCGCGGTGAACCGATAGTTCTGGCGCGGCGAATAACGCATGGATGCATGCTTTTGACGCGATAAAGTAACCCAATTTGACATGCTATCTCCTTTACAAGAAAACCCCGATCCAAGGATCGGGGTTCAGTTTATCCCATACGTATATCAACAAAGATATAACGTTTAGGAACCAGATGTCGGTACAAGACCGACACCTGGAGTGCGTCCGCTATTACGCAAGGTTAACAGCAGAAGCATCGATTTCGTTACCGAAATCAACGATACCAACCAGCGACGCATCAGTGAACTCGTTGGCGGTATTGGCGTCGTTGACACCAGAACCGGTCAGTTCGAACACTTTGTATTCGCCAGCGTTGTTATCGTTCTCGATCATCACTACAGATTTAACGGTATTGCCAACAAGGTCAGCTACATTGGCAGATACGTCGAGAGTACCGTCGACGATGCTGCCGTAACCAGCGTTGTTGCCGTTTTGGATAGCAGCCAACAGATTTTCTGCTGTCAAGCCACCCCAAGTCTCATCTGCAGCATTACCAGTACCAGCAGCAAAGTCGTTGATGGTGATAACGTTGTTAGCAGTAACGGTAGTTCCACCGTTAACGCCAGTTGTCGGGAACGTATCACGCGACTCTGCAGAAGTGCTGCCCTGGAATTCTTCGTTGCCTAAGTAGGCAGTGAAGTCCAGAGTATCAGCGCCAGTGCTAGTGCCGTCGGCGTCGAAGTTAACAACGGTGTTACGATCGAAGTTATCTTCAAATACGATGGTTTCGTTGCTGACATCGTTAGTTGACAGAACGATAACATCGCCGCCAGAACCAGCATTGATTTCGTTGCCGGTGTTGTCAGCAGTAGAGGCTGTACCAGTATAGGTGTCAGCCTGAACGCCACCACCAGTACCGATACCGTTAATACCGTGAGCAGCGCTGGTAGAGCCATTCAATACGGCTTGCAGGTTAGCGTCAGTGCCGTCGAAGTTAGAGTCATTAGACTCTTCACGGATGGCAGACTCGAGACGACCTTTAGCCGAATCACTCATGCCGCTTACGCCAGCAGGTGACAAGGTGATTTGCAGATCATCGGCTTCAAACTGGCCATCAACCTGTGAACGGATCACGAGGCTGTTGTCTGGGCCGTTTTCAGCAACCAGCAGCTTGCTAAGCACTTTATGGTTGTTAACAACCTGTGCAATTGCAGCATTGATATCACGCTGATCACCGAAGACGCGGTCACCCAGGATATCGTTCAGGTTGATGATACCTTCGAAACCATTGTCGAAAGAATCAGCTGCAGCAGAAGTTACTGCACCACCAAGGCTAGCACCGGCCAGTGTTACAGTCAGCTGAGCGCCGTAAAGTACAGCAGGAATATCGTTGCCAGCAGGTGTGGTTTGACCAGAGGAGAGGCCAGCCGCGTTGCCGCGCAGGTCATCAAATGCAGTGTTCTGAGTGTTAACCAACCAAGTGGCACCCAAATCGCTGTTCATTTGAGACAAACCGCTGTTGTCGCTGTAGATGGTGTCGTTGCCAGCACCAGTGCTGATCAATACACCGCCTGCGCCTTCAGTCCAAACAACGTCATCGCCTTCACCAGTGTTGACCACAACGTTGTGTTGCAGATCTTGCTGGTTAGGCAGGCTGAAGTCGTCAGCGCCTTGAGCAATGGTGTGAACAGTATCGTTACCCGCACCTGTATTAATACCCAGTGAGAAGCCGTTGAACTCAGCAGCTTTGTCGAGGGAGTAATCTACAGTGATGCTGTCGTTACTGGCACTGGTGTTATAGACGTGAGCCTTGTTTTCAGCGTTCGGCGCCCAGTCATTAGCAGTTGAATCCAAACCTGCTTGACCAGCTACAGAAAGGTTCTCGCCTGCAAAAGCAGTAGCGTCGAAGTTGTAGACATTGCCTACGTTTTCGATAGACAGGTCGCCTTCAGCAGCACCAGAAGTTACTTCGATCTGTTCGAAAGCAACAAGCTCAGATTGACCAGTTGCAGTCATGCCGTGAGCAGTAAGAACATTGTCTACCTTGCTGCTACGATCAACTTCCAGGTTCAGCTTCTCGATAACTTTCTGAGAGTTGGACATACCACCGATGATGGCATCGCCAGCTGTGGAGCCACGACCAGCGTTGTCGAGAATCAGATTGGTTTCGATCAAGGTAGTGCTGACGTCCGGCTCAACCGGCTGAGCAGTACCGGCTACCAGGAATTCATCGTCAACAGACTCAACGCTGTTGTAGTCGAAGCTAACGTTAGAGAAAGCGTTACCTTCCGGATCGGTAACCAGGATTTCCTGGGCAGTGAACGGCAGGTTCACAGTGTTACCGGCAACGGTTACTTGGTTGTAAGGGTTAGCCAGTTCAACGTTGTAGCCGTTAAGACCCAGCTCGTCCAACTGTGCTTTAACCGCTTCTTGCAAGCCAGCATAAGTGCCGTCAGTAGAGCGCACGTCTTCTAGAACGTAGTTTTCACCATCAACGCTAAAGCCGATAGTCAGTTCAACGTTAGCCAGCGGCGTCTCAGGTGTTGCGGTGGTTACGTCAGCAACGCGAACCATCAACTGAGAGTTGCTCTGCTGAGGACCTTCTTTGGTCAGCGAGTTGGTATCGAACGCGGCACGCAGGTCGGAATCAGTGTCAACACTGCGCATACCGAAGGTGATGTCTTTGGTGACGGACAGTTTGCTACCCAAACGCACGTCATCAATGAAGAGACCTGAACGATCGCTGTTGTCAGACCAGAACTCTTCAACGCTGTCCATACGACCAGCATCCAGAACCACGCCATCCAATGCTTCGATGTGTGTTTCTTCGATGTTAGTAGTACGCGGCGCGACATATAAAGCATCAGTACCGAAATTAACGTCTCCAGCATCTACTTTCTGGTCGTTAATCAGGCTAGCTTCGATCTTGTCGCGACCAGCGCCGCCGTCAAGAATGTCACCAGTAGACAGTGCGTTAGAAACGGCACCGTTCTGGTTTTGACCAACGAGCCCCACAAAGGTGTCGTCTGCGTCAGTACCAGTTAAATTATCACGGCCTTCAGTCAGGACGAACGTTTCGCCAGGATTAGAAGGCTCAGTCGGCTCTTCAGGTTCAGTCGGCTGAGGAATACCTGCAACAACTTCAGCGATGTCCAACTCGCCAAGGTCAGTGCTAGCGTCAATTCCGGCTAGGAATTCAGCAGCATAGTTATCAGCTGCGGTGCCCGACTGATCATCACCTGCCGCTTCGGTATAGAGATCGGCTGCAGCAACTTTATTTGCCAGCGTATCGGCATCTGGCTCATCAGTGTTGGTTGCATTCTGGACGATGGTTAATGCAATGCTCGCCAAATCTTGCTCACCGCTTTCCAACTTCTCTACGTAGAAAGCAAGGCCTTCAGCGTCAGCATCACGACCAAAAGACTGCTGATAAATGCCGTTTACCAGTTCTTCGTTTTCAAGGTCGCCAAAACGAGTGGTGTACTCTTCGGAAGTACCGAAAGCACCAACAACTGCTTGCGCGCCGCGGGCTTCAATTTCCTCTGCCCAGAACTCTAGACCCTCTGCATCAGCAGGGCGGCCATAATAGGCTACGTATAATTGTTGAGCCAGATTCAAATTCTCTTGTGTTGCCATGGGACTATAGTCTCCTTGCTTAAGAAAGATACCACCTACAAAGGCGGCTCTTATCACCTTGAGCGCTCAAGGTATTTTTAGGTTCCTTAAATAGCATAGTTTTCAGCGTACTGACTAAGCAGATTGGCTGATCCTCCTACACTACTAACATCAACTGGAACACGCCTAATGTAATGTCACACATCAAGATAAGTCAATTGCTATGACCGTGACAAGGTTGCAAAAGCAACACAGGCTACCGCTACCTGTGTGAGCACCTACTACAATAAGCACTCAACGTCAAAACCTACTACAGGGAACCTGTTTTAGGTTTTCGCGCTAACGTCAAGCCAGCTGTGTCAGAACCCTCTCGTGAAGTTTTTTTGCTGAACTCCACGTTTTCGAACACTGATCGCTAATAATCAGTATAAAGCGATGCGAGCAATTCTTGCAATACTTAGATTGAGAAGGCGCCCTCTTTAACCTGGCGAATAAACTCGTATCAAAATAGCTGCTTGAGCCTTTAGGTCAAATTTTCCTGGGCGTTTTATTGCTTTTTTTTGACAAATAACTGACCCAACGCAATCACTGCTGCGGTATCGAGCTACCGATCCAGTTCTCGCTTTGAGCTCAGCGCCCAACCGTTTGTTCGCCCCATTTATTCACTGTATACCAGCTTTGTGACAACTTGATGCCAAGAAATTTTCTTCGCGCAATAGGCCTCACGACCTTGCTTACCCATTTGCTTAGCCTGAGCGCGGTGTGCATAAGCATCATCCAACGCCGCAGCGAGTGCCTGAGGGCATGGTTCGCATTTCCAGCCAGTCACGCCGTGCTCAACAAATGCTGTGGGGCCACCACTATCAGTGCAGGTAATGACGGGCTTGGAGGCTAGCATTGCTTCTAATGTGACATAACCATAATCTTCATCAAAGGAAGGAAACGCTACAGCTAACGCATGGGCGTATAATGTGCGCTTCTCCTGCTCGGAAATATGCCCTAATAGCCGCACTCGGTTACCCAAGCCTAAGCGCTCAATCAATTCTTCAAGCTGGCGACGCTGACTGCCTTCACCGGTGAGCAATAACTTTATGGGCGTCCGGGTGTTCGCCATGGCCTCTATCAATAGCATCTGACGTTTCAGCGGCTCCAGTCGGCTAGGGTAAAATGCATAGCCCCAGTCATCACCGCAGGTAAAGTGTTCAGCTTGGTGAGGAGGATGGTACAACGGTTCCGCCATTAAGCCGTTATAATAGTGCAAGCGTTCGGCCACACGGGGGGAGTTGGCAAACAGGTGTTTGGCCCCACTAAGGTGGCGCCGGTCAAACGCTTCTACCTGGGGTTTTAATGCGGCCAGTGCGGGACTTGCCTGCTTGGGGTCGTAAAGCTCATAGCAAACGCGGTGCTGATGCATTAACCAAACCACATGTGCGGGGTGGTGTAAGCCATAGGTAGGAAATTGCAGGCTGATAACACGATCAACCAACACGTCGTTTGGAGCAGTAAGGTCGAGTTGCTCAGCAAACATCATTTGGCGTTCAATCTGTGTTTCGCCATAGTGAAACGGTAGGCGTAGGCATTCCACTTGGTGCCCATAACGCCTTAGCGCCGCCACTAATCCTTCCACATGATAGTTGGCACCGCCGGCGATAAAAGGCGTATGGTTAGCTGTCACGAGTAGCTTCACGGTGCTTCCTTGTGGTTGGCCTTTAACCCTCGTAGAGCATCGCGCAACAGTTTAATCATGGCAGCAGCCTGTTCGTCGCTTAGCCATTTAATCGGTGGCTTTGCTTGCGATGATGCCGCTTGTGATAATGATGCTCCCGGTCGTGAAGTATCTGGCAGTGCAATGCCTAGAGTCATCATTTTTTGTTGTATATCAGCCATTTCAGTGAGCGTTATAGCTAACGCTTGATACTCCTCACGGCGCTGCCCTTGATGAACTAAAATATCATAAAATTCGCCCTCTTCTTTCCAGCGTTGTTGATAACGGCGCCACAGTAAGTTGACAATCACTTTCCACCCCCACAACCCCCTACGGCAAACGCCAGACAGCGCCGTTAACCGCCGATGCCAGCGGTTGAGCCGGAGCAGTCCACGGGGCAACTCTAGCCGCTCCTGCTTTATGTAGTCTTGGGTTTCAGTCGCTTGCAGCAGAATCATTAACGTGGCAACTCGACCTTCACGGGCTGCAAGCTCGCTATGATAACGAGCCCCTTGCTGGTCTGGCATACGCCCCATTAGGAAGCTATAGGCGCGTTCGACAAATGCCTGGTCATCTAGATGAGCACTCAATAGCTCGGCTAGGCGCGGCGCACGAGGATCGTAAAGTCGATGTTGTTGTGTTTGCAAAATAGGCACAAGGCGCTGCTGCCATAACCAGAGCCAGCTTTCAATTGCCAGCGAATCTTGTGTATCCGCCAACATCGCTTGATCTTTGAGACGCTTAACCAACGTATCTATATCCTGCTCAACATTTGTCATGCTGGCGGCCTATTTCAAAAGCGCAGTCTAGGCGACACATACCTGAAAACTTGCTGAACCGGTAGCCCGCCACTTCAAAGGTATCGAGACTGTCATGCCACCAGTAACAGTTTTCCAGGTGGTGGTCGCTTGAATGAAGTGCGGCAGAGAGGGTGTACTTGCCAGGTGCGATGTTGGCCTTAATACGCACTACTACATCGAGCTCCTCACCTTCACTCATGACCAGCGTTTGCTTGTGCTGATGGGTATTTTGGCCGAACACATCCTGCCCGTAACGATCGCGCAACAGTACTCCAAGGGCGATGTCATCAAGTGCAGCGCTGGCCTTTAAGCGCAAATGAATTTCCAGTGTTTCGCCACTAGCAAGCATTGAGCTTTGGCTATCTTGCCCCTGTACATGGCAGTGGGTTACCACGACTTCTTGGGTACCGAAGGCACCGGATTCACCTTCTCGCAGGTCATCGCCTTCTGCCTGCTCGGCCATAATTCGGTTGTAATGATTAACAGCGCCTTCCGGGTCGCCGTTATGAATTAAACGCCCTCCTTCTAATACAATCGCGCGGTCGCAAAGTACTTTGACTGCATTGAGGTCGTGGGACACAAACATTATAGCGCCGCCCTCTTGCTTAAATTGGCGGATACGCTGAATGCACTTTTGTTGAAAGTAGCCATCTCCAACCGAAAGTGCTTCATCGACTAAAAAGCAGGCGGGATCGGCGTGAATGGCAATGGCAAAGCCTAGCCGCATGACCATGCCGGAGGAGTATGTCCGCAGTGGTTCATGGATATACTCGCCTAGCTCACAGAACTCGATGATGGCGTCTCTGTGACGCTCGATGTCCCCATGCGTCATACCCAGCATCAGTGCATTGATAGTGATATTGTCGATGCCGCTGAGCTCTGAATTAAAGCCAGTACCAAGCTCTAGAAGCCCGGTTACTCGACCATCGATCTGTAAGCTGCCTGCGTCAGGCATCAATACGCCAGTGAGCAGTTTTAGCAGCGTCGACTTGCCCGCGCCGTTGCGTCCTAATACGCCAAGCACTTCACCCGCTGCCACCTCGAAGCTGACGCCGTCCAAGGCGGTATGCTGGGTATGGTGACTCTTGCCAGTAAGGGCTTCTTTCAAGCGTTCGCGCGGTGAGGCAAACAATTTGAAGGATTTATGCAGGTCTTTAACAACAATCACTGTTATCTCCAGAAACGCTGCACGCGGCTAGCACACATGGCTAACACACGTCGCTAACTCAAGTACTTGTACACGTGCTATAGGCGTCGTCGTCAAAGCGAGTCGCGCAGGTCGCGCTCGGTGCGTTTTAGCAACCAAAATCCGACGTACAGTAACACAAGTGTTACCGCTAGCATGGCCAGCAGCCCGGTAGCCCCAGGAAGACGCTGGTATAAAATCAGCTCTCGATAGGCATCAATAAACTGAAACATGGGATTCAAGCTGATCAGCCCCAGCGCCCAGTCAGGTATAATGTCGTCAACGTAAACAATCGGTGTCAGCCAGAACCATACCGGCAGTAACACCGCAACGCCTTCGCGAATATCTTTTAAATATACGGCGAGAATTGCCAGCGAAAAGCCGAGCGCATAGGTAAATCCCAGTTGTAGGGTGAGTACCACGGGTATTGCCAGCCAGTGCCAATCGATGGGAAAACCGATCATTAGCAGGAATACCGCGAAGAATCCCATGCTGATCAGGTAAATAACAATTTCAGCCAATAGTACCGAGAGCGGCAGCGCGGCTAGTGATGTATTCACTTTGGTGATCATGCCCGCGCGTTCGATAAATAGGTTGGTTATGGTGCTTAGGCTTTTGGCGAAGGCGGTCCAGGCGAGAATGCCGCTGATCAGATAGATACTGTAGGTGAAGCGTTCCACCTCGGCACCAAAGCCTTCAAGCCGTGCGCCCATAATGGCAGAAAAAATCAGCACAAAGACCAAAATATTTATTAGCGGTGAGAGCAGCGTCCAGATTCGTCCCAGCACCGAGCCTTTGTGGCGATCCACCAGCTCTTGGCGGGTTAGCAGAATAATCAGTGGTAAATGCTGCCGCCACCAGCTCAGGGTTTGACGTACTCGTTTTTTCAATAACGGACGCATCTCGCGGTTACCTGGCAATGCCATGGGCATGGCTCCTTGGATAGGTCGCTGTGTTTTCTGACGAACATTGTTCGGTTAATAATTGGTCTCCAAGCACCGCAGCTAACCACTGCTCGCTGCTTTGCTGCCAGCCGAGATAAGGCATGCCATCAGAAGCAATCGTATGACCTTCCCGCCAGTCGCTAGCCCAGTCTTGCAGCGCCTGCGCTAGCGCTTGAGGTGTATCGGCGTCGAAGTAAGTCGCATAGTCACCCGCGACCTCGCGGAAAACCGGAATATCTCGGGCGAAAATAGCAATACCCTGGCGAGCAGCCTCAATCAGTGGCAGCCCAAACCCTTCACCGTAAGAGGCTGCCACAAGCACATCGCTTCGCCGATAGAGCTCTTCCAGCAGCGTATCGCTGGCACCTTCCGCCCAAAACAGCTGCTGGCCACGCCTCGGATGCCGTTTGATGCGGCGAATCAGGTCTTCTACCTGCCAGCCTTGCTTGCCCACCACCACCAGATTAATATCAGTGCATTCCGCCCAGCATTGCTCCATCGCGTCTAGCACTTGTTGATGCCCCTTGCGCGGTTCAATGGTGCCCACCATTAATAGGATCGGCCCACGACACCTGGCCAGCGGTTGCAACCATTGTTGCTCTGCTGTGCTTAATACCGCGCTCGTAGGTGGTTGAAAATCGGCTCCAAGGTGGAAGTGCTTGACCCAGGGCCGCTGCCCTTCCTGAAAGCCCTGCCGATCGAGCGCGGCATCAACTTCCTCGGCTACTTGGCGAGAGACACAAGTAATGCCATCTGCCAGCTCACTGACCGATGTAAACCATTCCTTCATCGTCGCTGGAATATGTTCAGGGAAACATGCAGGCAGTGATAAAGGCAGTAAATCATGCACAGTAAAATAAAACCTAACGCCGCTGGCACGCATTCGGCGCATAATGTGACCTGCCTGCTTGAGTAGCGGCGGCGCCCACTCCAAGGACACATAGCGATCGCCGGGGCGTGCTTCTACTGGCACATCGGGGCCCGGTGGCGCTAGTCCTAAGTGTTGGCTGGCAAAACCGCGGGCAAGATAGAAATCATCCCCCCCCCAGCGAATCAGCTCTATCCGCCAACCGGCAGGTGGGTAACGAAGAAGATAGTCGGCTACTCGGCGGGTAACGCGCTCAATCCCGGTTTTAAGGTCTTCCCAGGCAATAGTGCTAACATCAAACAGTAGCCGCGGTGCGTTTTCATCGGGAGTGGTATCCACCTCGCTTAGCACTTTTGTTAGTCGCTTGGCAGACTCAGCCTCTTGCAACTTGTCACTTAGCGGCTCGTGCGCTGCCAGTTGGTCAAGAAATCGTTCGTACTGGTAACGGGGCGCGATCAGTGGTGCCTCCAAAATCGCATGCCGATACTGCTCGGCCACCCGCTCTGGTGCCAGCATGGTGGTCACGTAAGCCCGCCCTGCCTGTCCCAGCCGTTCACGCTCGTCATCATCAGCAATTAGCTGACAAAGCGCTTGACGCAGCGGTGCTAACAGTTGCTGCTCGGGGTCATCGGCCAACTGCCAATGACTTTGCGAGGGCAGTTCCGCACTGCTGCCATGGGCGTTGGCAATCACTGCTAGTCCATGGGCCATCGCATCAATAATAGCGCCTGATGTCTCACCACGAGACTGGGTGCGTAGCTGTACGGCGATATCGGCGGCTTGCAGCCAACGCTGGTATTCCTGGCGAGAAGCATAGCCAGTGACAGTCACTTGGCAACCAAAGGGATGGCGCTTAATCCGACGCGCTAGCGTATGGCCGTACTCACCGCTGTGCTGCGCACCTACCAAGACCAGTCGCACCGGCTGGCTCGTGGCATTGACTAACGGCGGCTCGCTCTCTTCGAGATCACCTAAAAAGGCGTCCAGTAAAAGATGGGACAGTTTTTTGGGGTTAATGCCGCCGAAACTGGCAATGACTCGCTCATTGCTGGCGATTCCCAGCACCTTGCGAGCAGCCTGCTTGTCAAAGGGGGCTGGGAGTTGGCGTAAATGCGGAATTAAATACGTTGGCCCGGCTTGCCCTTGCTGCCATCGTTCGGCCAATGAGCGGGCAAAGGCGGAGTGGTAAATCAAACCACCTGCTGGGCGAGTTACCATACCATTCACTGGGTATTGCTCCGCTCCACGCGCGTTTTGTGCCGCCTCGGCATGTGCCAGCAGTGCCGGGTAGCCGTGATCAATATAAAGCTGCTGTACTAGCGCGTCAGGCTTCAAACCGCTTTCGTTAAGCCACCAAACAGCATCAAACAGGAAGTAATCGTGCAAGACCACAATCCCAGGATGCCGCTGTAGCAAACCGAATTGGTAGGCATGGTAAAGTGAATTCCCCACCTGATAAAGGGTGTAATCGAAGGATTCAGCTCGCTGCAGAAAAGTGTCAGCATTGATACATTCAAAAACACTGCTTAGCTCGCGATCTACTTCGGGCTGATCAACTACCAGCGTAATAGTAAAATGCGTGGCTAGATAAGGTAGTAATTCTGCACTGTAGTTGGCGATGCCCGTTGTTTGAGGCGGCAGTGGCGAAATAAAGGCCAGTGTCGGTTTGTCAGCATCAATACTTGAAGGCGTAGACGTCAGTTCGAGCGTCAGTCGCCTTTCACCCGTGGCAATATCTATTACCGCTGAGGGCATCAACGCATTAATCATATGCTGTACAACGATATCAGGCAAAGCGGCACTCACCGATGCCAGCGTTTCTTCCTGGTCGGGCAACAGCGTGTGACACCTTCTAGGAGCCACGCCAAGGCGAAACAGATGGCGGTGGCAGGCAACCAGACTAACTTCATCAAAACCAAGCAGCAAAACGTGAGCGCTGCCAGCAGGATTATCTGGCGTGAAAACCTCTGACAATGCCACCAGCCAATCCTCTAGCTGGTTGAACTGTGATTTCTTACGGGCATCAACTATATAAAGGGTATCGTTATTCATGCAGATGCGGCTTCCTACGCTGTTCCAACCCGTTCATTAAACGCTGTTGACGTTCTCCATAGCCTTCGGTGCGATTTGGCGTTACTCCACCTCCGAATGTACCTGCCTGGACTAGACGAATCACCCAGCCTTTTAGCTTTGGAAAGGGCTGAAGTATGCGCAGCCCCAAGCGCCTAATTAGTGGATAGCTGATCAGTTTTTTCACTACGGGGCGCAGCACTCGTTTGACGGCAATCTGAATCACACGTCACTCCTTGGTAATAAGGTACGTTTCAGCGGTACTTCTTGGACGTTTAGTTGAGCTTTTCACTCACGAGTGTTTCCAGACGCTGGGTAAACACGGCATTGCTGAATGCCTCAGCTTGGAGGCGGCAAGCCTGCGGCGAGAATTCGTGCGCCTCAAATGCCTCGATAGCTGCGCTTAGGCTCGCTACAGTTTGCTCAGTAAAGTAAACACCGGTGGCTTGCTGGTGATGCTCCAAACCTTTTACAGTTTCAAGAGCGCCTCCATGCCCATAAGCAATGACCGGCGTACCGCAGGCTTGAGCTTCCAGTGGCACAATACCAAAGTCCTCATCAGCAGCGAATACAAAGGCCTGGGCGCGTTGCATAAGCTGATGCAGCTTTTCCCCCTGCAGGTAGCCTATAAGCTCAATGTGCGGGCTTCCTTCTGCCAGCCGTTTTAAGCGCTGAAACTCAGGTCCGTCACCAACCACTTTCAGTTGGCGTTTTAATGGATCCTGGGCAAAGGCTTGTATGATCAAATCCATGCGTTTATAAGGCACAAGCCGTGATGCCGCCAGGTAGTAGGGCTCCCTCTGGCCGATATGTAATGTAAAGCTGTCGGTGTCTACCGGTGGGTAGAGCACATCTGCGTCGCGGCGGTAATACTTGGCAATACGCTGTGCGACGTTGTGGGAGTTAGCTAGAAAGAAATCCACCTGGGTGGCCGTAAAGTAATCCCATTGGCGCAGGCGCTTAAGCGTTTTACGCACATACGCAGTCATGCCTGGCAACCGAAAGTGGCTATTTTCCAGGTAAGCCTCTTTCATATCCCAGGCGTAACGCATCGGCGTATGGCAATAGCAGATATGGGTTTGACCAGGATGTGTGATCACGCCTTTTGCCACTGCGTGGCTAGAGGAGATGACCAGATCAAAGCCGCGCAGGTCGAACTGCTCAATGGCATAGGGCATCAGTGGTAAACAATGGCGGTAAAAACGACTAATGAAGGGTAGACGTTGAAGACCGCTAGTATGAATACGGTGCTGGGTTAACCATGGGATGCTAGCGCGCTCAAGCGTATGCACTAAGGTGAATATTTCAGCTTGTGGGAAGACTTCTGCCAACCCTTTGAGCACTTTTTCAGCCCCACCATTAACCACCAACCAGTCATGTACAATGGCGACGCGAAGGTGCCGAAAACGTGTAGGGGCTACTTGCATGATGGACAGCTTTCCATATCGAACGGAATAAAGCGCCATAGCTTAAAGTAAGCATGGCACTAGCTCCAGTGAATACGGCAAACAACCAGAGCTAGTGCCATTGGTGATTTGCACATCGCTGTGTTGAGGACAGAGATCCTTGAGGGCGTTGTTAACGCGTTCTTGAGCGCTATTTTCACCGTCCTTGGGCGAAAGACCTTCGCTTCAACCTGCCCTAGCGCTCATTATCGAATACTGCAAGAGAAGTCATTTCCAACTGCGATAGTTCTGGCAAACACACCGACGGATTGTGTAAAGAACATGCTTTCGCCCGCCTTCTACTCTCGCCCATACTTGTCGTTGTAACGCACAATGTCGTCTTCCCCAAGGTAGGATCCCGTTTGCACTTCAATAAGTTTGAGAGGAATCACGCCAGGGTTTTCCAGGCGATGTACAGTTCCCAATGGTATATAGGTGGATTCATCTTCGGAAAGCAGGAAACTATGTAAATTAGAGACGTCCCCATGACCTTCGCCTTGGGTTACCTGGGCAGTGCCTTGAACCACAACCCAATGCTCGGCACGGTGATGGTGCATTTGCAACGAAAGTTGACCACCTGGTTTAACGACAATTTCTTTGACCTGAAAGCTATCCGTTAACACCATGGTGCGGTAATGCCCCCAGGGGCGATAAACCTGCTGATGCGACTGACACTCTTTTCGTCCCGCTGCCTTAAGGGCATTAACAATTAATTTGGTATTTTGCGCCTGACGACGATCGGCTACTAGCACGGCATCGTCGGTTTCGACAATGATCAGGTTATTAACCCCCACCGCTGCTACTAAGCGAGACTCGCTATATACCAAGCTGTCGTTGGTTTCATGGAGCATTACATCACCATGTATTGCGTTGCCGTTCTCTTTATCCTCGCTGGAGCGCAGCTCGTGGAGCGCGTCCCAGGCGCCTATGTCACTCCACCCTGGAGACATGGGCACAACGGCCGCCTGATTAGTATGCTCCATTACAGCATAGTCAATGGATTCGCTGCGACACTGTGCAAAGGCTTCTTCGGCAACACGCAGAAAGTCCATGTCTTCTGAGCGCTGCTCATAAGCGGCCTGGCAGTTGGTCAAAATGTCGGGGGCATAAGCTTTGAGAGCAGCTAAATAATTGCTAGCCTTGAACAAGAAGATGCCACTGTTCCATAGATAGTCGCCGCTGGCTAAGTAGCTTTCTGCTACCCCTAGATCAGGTTTTTCGACAAAGGCCTCAACGCTAAAACCTCCCTCCAGCGCCTGCCCACGTTTTATATAGCCATAGCCTGTGTGCGGCGAGGTTGGCGCAATACCGAAGGTTACCAACTTATCTTGCTGACTCAGTAAGCGGCCTTTTTCTACGGCGTCAGCAAATGCCTTTACGTCTTTAATGACATGGTCAGCAGGCATTATCAGTAACTCGGCTTCCGGGTTGGTTTTGGCTACTGCTAATGCGGCAAGGGCTAATGCGGGAGCTGTGTTTCTACCGCAGGGCTCCAGAATGATTTGGCTCTTCTTAAAGCCGAGTTGATGCATTTGCTCAGCAACTAAAAAACGGTGCTCCTCGTTACATACGATGATGGGGTCACCTGCGTTGGTGACACCTTTTAGACGTAGCGCCGCCTCCTGAAGCAAACTGACGTTGTCTTTATGCAAATTCAGAAACTGCTTTGGATAATGCTCACGCGATACAGGCCAAAGGCGCGAACCAGAGCCGCCAGATAAAATCACCGGTATAACCATATTTTCCTCGAAAACGTATTTTACAAACATCAAAAAGGGGCTGGTATTACTGGGTGAATACCCAACACCGTGCTAGCACGTAACTTGCCACAGCGGCGACTACCACCGCCGTGGCGATGGCCCAAAGCCCGGTTACCCCCACCCCTAAGGCACCCGCTAGCACTAGGTTGTTAATACTAAATCCAGCGAGAGACATGACGGTAAAGCGCCATAGACTTGCACTGCGACGAAAAGTAACCCGCTGATGGCCTGCTAATGAGATGCCAAAGGCGACGCTATAGGCCAGCGCATTGACGATAAACTCATGGAGCGCTGGGAATACCATTATCATCAACGCTGCCGCCAGGATATGGGTCATTGATGCCGCTAGCCCAATAAGGCCGAAGCGCAGCATCTGCCATAGTTCAGCGAGTGGAGGTGTATTCGTCACTGGTGTCCGCCACGATGTATAAGGGCCGCTGTTTACTTTCAATAAAAAGACGGCCGATGTATTCACCTAAAATACCGATAGAGAGCAGCTGCATACCGCCAAAAAATAAAACAGCTGTCATCAATGATGCATAGCCTGGCGCATCGCGCCCGAGAAACAACACTTGGCTAATGATGATGATAATATAGATAAACGCCAAGCAGGCGATGAGCCCGCCAATATACGACCATATGCGCAGCGGCAGCGTACTAAAACTAAACATGCCATCTAAGGCAAAGTTCCATAATCTCCAATAATTAAATTTAGATTCTCCCTTCAGCCGTGCGGGACGCCGATAGGGAACGCCAATACTTCGATAACCGACCCAGGCATAGAGCCCTTTCATGAAGCGGTTACGCTCCGGCATTGAGCGCAGGGCTTCGATCATGCGACGATCAATCAAACGAAAATCACCAGCGTTTTCAGGGATTGGCGTTTCAGTAATACGGTTAAAAAGCCGATAGAAGCCACTGGCCGAATGGCGCTTAGCGGCCGTATCATCAGGGCGCTCGCTGCGAATACCGTAAACCATATCGACACGCTGCTGCTGCCAAATCGTGACAAATTCCAGAATGAGTTCGGGCGGGTCCTGGAGATCCACATCAATGGGCACCGCCGCATCGCCATGTGCGTTGAGCAAGCCAGCCGAGAGCGCTGCTTCTTTACCGAAATTGCGGCTTAGCGCAATAAACCCAACGCTTTCGTAGCATTCAGATAGCCGTTTTATCTCGCGCTGGGTTCCATCTGTTGAACCGTCATCAACCATCAAAATACGCCACTGCCACGGAGCGTCGGCCAGCACTCTGTGCACTCGTTGAACAAAGGTCGTTACGGTATCGACCTCGTTAAACACTGGAACGACAAGCGTAATGAGAGGGGGAGTATTAACGTCCATGCGAACCTTTATTGGGTGGCTTGTGATGACAACGGTGAGTAACGGCCTGACGAAACCGCAACGGGTTGCCATAGAATGGTGACGTTTTCATGCGTCACACAGGCCCAGCTGGCTAATCGACACGCTTGTTGCGAGAGCTCGTGGTCGGTTATCAAATACACATGCCCTTCGGGCAATTCACCTTGTGCCAAATGGCGGCGATAAGTTTGTGTTGCTGCGTCGATGATTTGTTGATTTGCCCTGGCAAGGTAGGCAACGTTGATCGAGAGATGGTGTTCTGCTGCCAACCACAAGTAGGGTTTAATGGCATCAAGGTCATGTGCTGGAAAGGCGACCAAGCTGTCGTGTGATGCCCATACCTGACTTAACTCGTCATCCTTCAATACGTCGTAAGCACGGGGGTCAACACGACTGGCTTCGACTTGATTTTTAACCTTGTTGCGCATAAAACTGTAAAGCTCGCGCAAATCTTCTCTTTGCACCACCATGGCTAGAACCAGCAACGGTAACAGCCAGCATGCTCTCATATTTTGGGCAAGCTGGATAAACGTAATAACCAATAGTAAGTAAAGTAGCGGCCATACCATTCTACCGCTTGACCGTAGATAATCTTTGAACGGCTCAAACAACATGTCGTAGTAGAGCGGAATACTGCCTTGGCCTATCGATACTTCTCCAGCCATAGCGAATGCAAACAGGCCAACGGAGGCTATCCAAGCTGGTAGCCAGCGGTGATCAACTAACGCTTCTTGATGGTAGCCATCATTATTTACTGCATTAACGCTTGCTAGATTTACCCCGCGATTAAACCAGGTGCTGACTATCAGCGCTAACCACAGCAGCAAAACACCTGCGCCAACATAGGCCATACCTTCGTATTGACCTTCTTTAGCGGGCTGCCAGCCGGGAAAAAGCACTGATAGTGACGTAAAATTGTCGTTAAAAAACCATGCCGATGAACGCGGATTGAAAAACGTCAGTAATTCAGCGGAATAAAAGCCGTAGCCACCCGACGCGGCGCTTTGGCTATCTAAATGAAAGTAGCCTGCCCCCCACATCACAACGAAGATAGTACAGGGTGTCGCCACCCCCATCAGCCACCACGCTTGATAGCTGTAGCGCACGCTCATCATATGCTGTCGTACTGGCTTGCCTCTTGCATCAATCGCCCCTTTCACCACCCTATAGCTAATCGATAACCACCAAACCGCCCAAAACACGCCTGCCATAAAAAAAAGATAGAAATGCATCAAAACAGCCACTGTGAGCAGTAACAGCCAACAAACGGCCCCCTTGAGGCGTTGTTTTTCGGTTGTCAGCGTAAGCTCAATGGCGATTAGAATTATCCAATGCGCAGTTAAGGCTTCGTGGCCTTGAATACCGATACCGCGCAAAATAACGATGGGCAAGCTGCTGATGAGCAATGCGCCAGCTAGCGCTGCATAGGCGGGAACACCGACGCTCAGTAGTAACCGACAAGCTACTAAACCGTTCAAACAATAGTTAATGACAATGGCTAGCCCTAAATATTGAAAAGTGTCGGGCAGCCAGTGGTGGAACAATTTTAGAGGAATAGCGTAAAGCGGTATTGAGTCAGTATAGACAATACTTGTGGATAGTTCAGTGGCTAGCGTTTTCACGGCCCCTAGGGGCCAACCCCATGGCTCCTGACGGAAAAACTGCCAACCAATGTAATGTTGAAAAGAGTCACCTTCGTGTAAAAGCCAATCAGCATCGCGAGGGTCCAGCATGCCACGGTAAAAATAAACAGCTAACAGTGCTGATAGAATGCCAGCACCAACTGCCGTGATCGCCCCGTGCTTTTCGTACCACCAGCGCCACGTCCCTGTCGTCTTCATTGGTCGCTTACTCTAAGGCTGTCGATTCACAAATCCATGCGTGATGGTCATGGCGAGTATTTTGAGATCAAACCCCAACGACCACCGTTCTATATAATAAATATCGTATTCTACCCTCTTTTCCATCAACTTGACGTCGTCCGTGATGCCCCGCAGGCCGTTTACCTGGGCCCAACCTGTCATACCCGGCTTGACGCGATGACGCTGCATGTAGATATCAATGTGGTCTTTATAGTGGTCGTTGTGATCCATGGCGTGGGGCCTTGGGCCAACAAGCGACATTCGGCCTTGTAGTACGTTATAAAGCTGGGGAAACTCATCTAAGCTGGTACGTCGTAAAAAGCGCCCCAATGGCGTTACACGGTCATCATCGTAGGCAGCCTGCTGCGTTGTATCGCTTTTGTGCAGACGCATAGTTCTAAATTTATAAATTTTGAAGCGCTTTCCGTCTAGGCCATGCCGCTCTTGCTTGAATAATACCGGCCCACCCATTTGCCAACGAATTGCCGCTGCAACCGCTAACATTATCGGGCTAAAAAGCACAAAGAGCACTAGACCTAGCACGCGGTCTTCCAGTGCTTTAATAAAACGCATGGAGCCACTAAGCGGGGTGTAATTAAGTTCTAATGAGTAGAGGCCCGCCACCTGCGTAATACGGTGGTTCAACAAGCGTATATCAGGTAAGTCGGGGAAAAAGCGAATACTAGAGGGAATACCGGCAAGCAGGCGCATTAAGTGGCGCACGCGATTACCTTGAACCAGGGGGTAACCTATCCATATTTCGTCAAAATTGCGCTGAAAAATGTTCTCTTGGGCGAAAGCAGCCATTTTGTGAAAAAAAGTCGTGTCGTCTTCATCAATATAATGACCTACCACTACATACCCCGCATGGGGTGTTTCAATGACTTTTTTTTCTAATAGGGCGATATTATCCTTTTTACCAATTAACAGCACTCGCTTTAAGTTATGCCCTTGTGCGCGCAGGCGCCTCAAGTATCCGTACAGCAACGTACGCATTACACTGCCCACTGCTAGCACCGATAATGCAGAAACACCCATCCACAAACGAGAGAAACTCTGTGTGCCTTTAATGGCAACAAGCAATAGGCTGAGCAGGGCAATAGTCGCTACCCAGGTCACAAGATAAATACCGAGCATGGTGTAAAGGCTGCGCCCACGCCAAGGCTGGTAGAGCCCGAATAGCTCACCTACAGCGGGTAGCAATAGACTGCCAATAAGTATCAAGAAAAGGTAGTCATTGCCATCGTGGTCGATATCGGGCATCAGCCAAAGAGTAGCCAATGCTACTAACGTGGCTATACCCGCATCAAAGCAACGCATCGCGCGACGCAACCACTCACTACCTTGGCTTGTTTTTATAACGGCCATAGTATGATGGCTACCGAGCTACCTGCGCTGATGTGGACATTGAGGCCAGTAGCTCCATAATGCGAGCCAAGTCATCGCTTTCCAAGCTCCCGACTGCAGCATGCAGCGCCAGCGTGTCCAAGGCATAATTGCCCACGGTATCAACGTACTGAATACGCTGATCATAAAGACTCGCACGAGCATCAAGCACATCGACAAGATCGCGTAGTCCTAATTGTTCACCTCGTTCGGCGGCATCTAAAAACAGTTGACTCGATGAAATAGCTTGATTCAACGCCTCCAAGCGACGTTCGCCACCGTTAAGTGCTCTGATACGCTGCCGCACCTCTTGGATCGCAAGGTTGCGTTCATTATCGAGAGCAGCCAACCCTGCCTCTATACGTTTTTCACCTTGCCGAACGCTGGCATTAGTGTAGCCACCACGATATATAGGTACGCTTAATTCCACGCTCGCCCGGTAGTCTTCGCTTTCTCTCAGTTCATCGTCACTGACCCGATCTGAATAACTAAGATTTAGGTTTAGCTCGGGGTAGTAACCAGAGCGCCTGACGCTACTATCAGCCTGGACGACCTGTTGCTCTTCGCTAGCATATAGGACATTCAAGTTTTGATTAGTGCGGGCGATCCACGCTTCGGGATCACCAATATCATTATTGAGGGTAACCGTCGTAAGTTCGCCAGGCGCAGAGCTTTGAAATTCGGGCATCACGCCAGTGAGGCGCTCTAATTCGCTTAAAGCATTATCTAGCTCGTTTTCTGCCTCAACAGCATCGGATACCGCCTGATCATACCTGGATTGGGCTTCCAATAGGTCTACTCGATTCCCCACCCCTAAATCAAACGCACGACTTGCTTGGCGGACTTGCAGATCAAGTGACTTTTGCTGGGCTTCCAGCAGCCCAGAACGCTGTGCAGCTAAATAGGCTTTTACATAAGCTTCGCTTACCTGTATCGCCAGCTCTTGTTCTACAACGGCAAGCTGTAGTTCAGCAGCACTTACCTGAGCACTGGCAACATCCATTTTCCTCCAGCGCTCTAGGCTGAAAAGTGGTTGCTGTAGCTGAACTTGATAGTAGGTTTCATCAATTTCGCCGGGCCTTGTTGCGGGTTGACCCAAATCTTCATCACCAACGGTTTGGATATTTGTAGAATCTTGCCATAAATACCCTCCAGTTGCGCTGATTTGGGGCAGCAGCTGTGAGCGGGCCATAGGTACTTCTTCTTGAGTAGCATCTAGCTCGTATCGCTGACGAGTAAGGTCTGAGTCGTGACGCAGTGCCCGGGCAAATAGCTCAGGCAGTGATGGCAGCGTTTGGGGTTGTGACTCCGAATTAGCCAACGCTTCTAGTTCAGTAAGCGCTTGATCATCTGCGGTAACATCGCTTTGTGCCAATGCCGGCTGACTAAGCAACGCAACTGCAAGTACAAGCGCACTCAGGTTAAAAGGTGTCGTCCGTGTCATTAATCCTCCCGGATAGCGCGCGATAGCATGTCAGTAACTGGTTTGGCGATGTAACTAGCAAAAGTACGCTCACCAGTACGGATCATGACTTCAGCAGGCATACCTGAAAGCAGGTGCATTTGCTCCGTCATGTCCTCTTTTCCTTCGTCAGTTACCCGAATGCGCGTTTTATAGTAATTCTGACCGGTCGCCTCATCTTCGAAACTATCGGCGCTGATGTGAATAATCTCACCATCAATTATATTTGTTAGCCGCTGGTTGAAAGCAGAAAAACGAATTTCAGCAAGCTGGCCTATGAATAGGTTATCGATATCACGCGTTGGAACACGCGCTTCCACCACAAAGCCGTCATCTGACGGAACCACTTCCATGATGGGATCCCCAGGTCGAATAACGGCACCGACTGTATGAACTTGGCGGCCCACCACGGTACCCGAAACTGGGGCGCTCACAACGGTTCGATTGACTTGGTCGGTCAGCGAGGTAATGCGCTCCTCCGCTTCCGCTATTTGCGCTTGAGCATTGCGCAGCTGTTCACCTACTTCGGCCTGAAATTCCTGCTGAGTAATCTCTTTTTGCATACGGTTTTCGCTGATTTGCGAACGAAGCTGAGCAATATTAGATTGAAACTCTGCATTATCACCTTGGTATTGCAGTATTTGTCGTTCGAGTTCACGCAGACGCTGATTATCGCCCAGCCCCTCGCGATACAGCGAACGGAAGTCTTCCGCTTCGGAACGCAACGAGCTGATACGCTGATTATTAACTCTTTCACGCGCTTCTAGACCATCAATCTGCTCCTGCATTTGAATAATCTGCTGATCCATTGAGTCTAGTGTACTGAGCAGCGATTGACGGCGCGCATGGAATAAACTTTGCTGAACAGCCGTTACCTGTTGGATCCTATCGTTATCCACCGACATCAGCTCTTCGGGCATTTCAAGCGTTTCGGCGCCTTGCTGTTCTGCTAGTAAGCGCACTTCCATCGCTCGGTTTATATAGTATTGAGATTGAGCAATTTCAAGCTGCGAGCGCACCTGAGTATCGCTCAATATCACCAGCGGCTGCCCAGCCTCAACTTTGTCCCCATCTTCCACCAAAAGCTCTCGCACAATGCCACCTTCAAGGTGCTGCACCGTGCGCTTAAACGACTCCATGGATACATTACCTGGGGCTACCACAGCTACCGCCAATGAAGCTGTCACAGACCACAATACGAACCCGCCAAGCGCTATACCTAGAATAGCGTAACCGAGCTTACGATAGCCTTTATCACTGGTTGGTAACTTCTCTTGAGCCTCACCTTCAATGGTAGCTGGGCCTTGTGGCGTTACATCAATTTCGCTTTTGGCTGGGAGCTGATCTTTGTGACTGCTCATATTACGACTCCTCACTACCACGACCACCTGAAATGGCGGAGAGGCGAGCTGAACCCTGTTGGCCTACTTGAGGGCGTGGCTTTTTGGCAAACTGGGCAAGTACTTGGTCTCGGGGGCCAAACATACTGACTTGGCCTTCTTTCATGACCAAAAGCTTGTCCATTGTTTTTAGTACGCTAGTTCGATGACTTATTACAAATAGCGTTGTACCTTCTGCTTTTAATTGAGCAATGGCTTGGCTCAGCGCTCGTTCACCAGCGTCATCGAGATTGGCATTTGGCTCGTCTAGCACTACCAACACTGGGTTACCATATAAGGCGCGTGCTAACCCTAAGCGCTGGCGCTGACCACCAGAGAGTGCACCGCTATTTGAGGCAATAATCGTGTCGTACCCATCTGACAGTTCCAACACCATTTCATGAACGCCTGCTTTTTTGGCGGCTGCAACGACTTTCTCTGGGTCAACATTGCCAAACCGGGCAATGTTCTCGCTGATGGTGCCATCGAACAATTCAATATCTTGCGGTAAATAGCCGATATAAGGCCCTAGCTCGTCACGGTTGTATTGATTAATTGCTCCGCCATCAAGCCTTACGTCGCCCACCTGTGTTGGCCATATCCCCAGCAACACGCGGGCAAGCGTTGATTTGCCTGCCGCACTAGGGCCGATGATGCCAACATGCTCACCTTTAGCGACACTAAAATTGATGCCTCGGATGGTGGCCATACGCGTACCTGGAGGAGCAGCAGCTACGTTTTCTATATCAACAACACCTTGTGGAGCAGGCAGCGACATGTGGGGCTGTTCGCCTGGAATCTGTACTAGAAGCTCGTTTAACCGGCCATAGGCACCACGCGCCGATACAAAGCCTTTCCAGCCACCTATCATTTGATCGATAGGGGCCAGCGCACGTCCCATAAGGATAGAACCCGCAATCATCATACCGGGGGTCATTTCACCTTCGAGCACTAAGAGCGCACCCAGGCCAAGAATCAATGACTGGAACAGTAAGCGCATCACTTTAGATGTATTCGTTAACGCGCCTGCTCGATCGCTTGCTTGCGACTGCTTAGCAAGAAACTCATGATGGCGCTTTGACCAGCGCCCCATAATGCCAGGCAGCATGCCCATTGCATGAAGCACTTCAGCGTTACGTAAGTTAGAGTTGGCTAGGTTTTGCGCTTGAATCTGTTCACTATTAGCTTCAGCAAGCAAGGTTTTTGTAGACTTCTCATTAGCCACCGCTAGCGCAAATAAAATAATACCCGCACAGGTAGCAAACACCCCGAGCCAGGGGTGGAAAATAAACAGAATACCTAGGTAAACCGGCACCCAAGGGGCATCAAAAAAAGCAAACAGGCCATTTCCGGTAAGAAATTGTCGCAAGCTGGTCAGGTCATTAAGTGGCTGGGCACTTTGGCTGCCAGGGGACATTATGCTACGTCGAAACATGGCGCTGTAGAGGCGCTGATTGATAGTGGTATCTAAACGGTTTCCTATCCTCACCAACATCCTTGAACGTACCAGTTCAAGCCCGCCCATCACCATAAATAGAAATACGACGACGAGCGTCAACATGATCAGCGTATCGAGACTTTGCGTGGTGAGCACGCGGTCATACACTTGGAGCATGTACATGGGGGGAACTAGCATCAGCAAATTGACGAACATGCTAAAAAAGCCCACCGATACAAACGAACCCTTACAGGCGCTTAATGCACGCTGTAGATCCGTTGCTTCCTGTTGCTTTGCCATGGAGGGATCACCGTTGAATCAAAGAAGTCACGCGAAGATTATCGCGGCAGCATAACAGAAACGCCCCTGCCTAGGGTAGGGGCGTTATGAGAGTAAAAACTGTCAGGAAGGGGGTCGAGCTTATCTATACCCAACCCAAGGTCTGCAAATAAACCGTTAACCAAACAGCATCATGCTCTCATCTGACTCGGTAAAACCAACCATAACGGCGCCTCGCTCGGCACCATTATCCAACTGATCCAACCAGAACTCTTTACCTGCCGAATCAGACGTTCTCTCGAGTACGTTTGAATACATCAGTTCAATAAAGGCGTCGTCTTCTAGATTCCCGTTTTGACTATTGAACTCAGCTGACGCAATAAAGCTGTTGGCAATATCACCTAAACCAGTAGTCTCCTTAATTTCCAACCAGTACCCCAACCCTTTACCATCCGCATCGCGATCAAAGGCAGCATCGTAAAGGCGCAATAGTGGGTCAACAGGCGCGCTGAAGACTGCATCGCTACGCTCATCAAGGTTTTGGATGCGCAGGTCTTCGCTGGCAGGGGTTTCTTCTTCGCTAAATGGCGTTTCGCTGAACATGCTGGCCATGTATTCAGCAAAGGCATCCTGCTCAGTGCCCTTATCGGCGAAGGTAAACTGGCCATCATCTACAAACGCGTCCATAAGATCCACGCGGTCTTGATAGCTGCCTTCATCTAACGGATAACCGTCGCCGCCATCGGCCAAAAAGCCTAAGGTAACGACTTTGATGCTCTCTTCAGCATCACCTACCAAGCGGCCATTGGCGACCAGTACATCGTTTGCACTGCCATCCTCATTAACGATTACCGCATTTTGGATGCGCTCGCCAGCGGGTTGACTTACATCAAAGCTGTATTGGATACCGCCCACCTGGGCAAACTGACCAGCAGTGACACCCGGCGCTGACGCTGCTACCGCATGCTCCAGGATATCCAATAGCGTGCTACGCGTGACGGTAATGATGGTCAGGTCGTTATTGAAGCGTAGCGATGACGCTGCATCCAGCTGGGATACACCCCCTTCCGGCTTGCCGATAGCAGGGTTGGCGCCCGGCACCTGATAGCTGGGCTCGCTATCGCTTCCTTCCACCACGACATCACCAATCGGCTCACGAATACCACCGCCGTTCTTAAACGATACCAGTACCTCGGCATCCAGCTGTTTGGCGTACCAGAGGTTGGCGTCGGCAGTCAGGTTACCCAGGTTGGTCTCTTCGGTACGCACTGCGCCCCGCTCCCCCACCAGATAAACATCGGTTAAACCAAGGATGTTGCCGTCTTGTTCAGCAACGAATTCCCCTACGGCGCCGACTAGGTCGTTGGCCACATCCCCTTTGGTGCCTTCAGCAAAGGCGCTTTCCAGGTCGCCCCACAGCGCTTCTACCTGTTCATCGGTAGAGGCGTAGATACCAGAAGAGTTTTCATCGATGGAGTCAGTAATCACACGACCCTGTTCGTCAAACTCGACAACCAGCTCTGCAACGTAGCGCCAGCCACCATCAGTATTCACTACCACGACATCATTACCTGAGGCGTCCTGGGTAACAATGGGGTATGAGTCATAGGGCTCGCCCGCTCCTGGAAACAAGCCGCGGTCTTGATCTTCTTGATCCGCCAGCAGGCTATTGGAACCACCGGCAATGACGATATCCACGCCGTCCAACAAAGTCGCTAGTTCTTCTTCGAACTGAATTTGCTGAAGGTGCGAGCTGAGGATGATTTTATTGATGCCCTGCGCCTCAAGGTCATCAATGACGGGCTGAATAAGGTCAGCCAGGGCCTGCATGTCGTTACTACCCCCTGTCAGCACGTCTACATCACCTGGCGAGGAGATGCTCTCAAGGATTTGGGTAGTTACGCCAATAATGCCAATTTTTTCACCGCCACGCTCGGCAATCACCGCCGGGGCTAGCTTAGGCTTATTAGCGCCAGCTAATAGCTCTTCCCAAGTAGCTTGGAAAGCGTCTTGGCTGAATAACTCATTGGTAGCCAGCTCGCTTAGGGCGGCATCAGCGGAGAAATCCAGGTTGGCTGAGAGGTAAGGGAACTGCGAGCCCAGCCATTCAATTTCAGCAGCCGTAGCGCCGTTAACCACAGGCGCGATCATTGCAGCAATTAGATCAGTGCCTAGGTCAAACTCGTGATTGCCCAATGTCACGGCCGCAGCGTCGACCAGATCCATCAACAGAGTCTCAACACGCCCAGAGGCCGCCGTGATTCCGCTCATGGAACCCGCTTCTAGCCCATAAATCTCTTCAACCGCGGCTTGGAAGGCTGTTTGTAAGCTTGAATCAGCGGCGGCGTTCAGATACGGCCCAGGCAAAACTAAATCGCCCGAACTGATGAACAGCGAGTTGGCGTACTGATCTTCTAAATGATCCACGATAGAAATGAAATTGGGTGCGTTAAGCAGATCTCCCCCTCCCCCTTCCATATCGGCTGCGTGTAGGAGTTGAAGTTGGAAGTTACTCATGGCGATTCCCTTTTTTAAAAGGTAGAAAAATAGGCAATCGAGAGATTACGCAATCAACCATTGCAAATACATGACGCTTTAAAGAAAAAGTATACTAGCGTCGCCAAAAAATCACTTCGTAATCCAAGCATCATTAAAATAAAACATTTAAGTCATTTAATTGCTATGACTTAGTAATAAATTCAACCTTTCTATTCATTCTGAGAGGGCTGGTTAAATGACCAATTTTGAGCTTGTTTCTACGTTATATCACGATATTTTGTTGCGTGAGCCGGATGAGGCTGGCGCTAATTATTGGACTGCCGCCCTGGATAGCGGAACTGTCGATGTTGCAACCACTCTTGACTCAATGGTGACCAGCGATGAATTTCAGCTGCAAATCCAGCCTATTATTACGCTCTATAGTGTTCACCTATTACGTACGGCCGACCCTGCAGGCCTCGCGTACTGGGTCAATGAGTACCGCAACGGCTTAGCATTGGAAGAGATTTCCAATAGTTTTCAAGCGTCTAATGAGTTCGAAGCCACCGTTTCCAACTTGAACGATACCACTTGGCTAAATCAACTCTACAACAGTGTTTTGAACCGCGAGCCTGACCCAGAAGGCTTAGTGTACTGGTCAGCGCTGCTGGCGGACGGGCTGTCTCGTGAGGAGCTTGCCACAGCATTTATGAACAGCAGCGAAAGCATTGAACAGCAACCAGCACGTGTATTAGCTCCTTTACTCGGCGATGGCTCCAGCGTGGATGATGTTGCATCGCTACTGAGTCGTTATATTGAGCAGCTTGAGAGTGAGCCAGAAGAACCTGAAGAACCTGAAGAACCAACAGAACCTGAAGAGCCAACAGAACCTGAAGAGCCAGCAGAACCTGAAGAGCCAACAGAACCTGAAGAGCCCAACAACCCAACTGACCCCAGTCAGCCTGAGCCAAGCAATCCAAACTTCAATCTGGGAGAGCGTTACCACACGGGCACTTCTGACACTTCAGCAGCGATTGCCGTGGGTGAGGGTTTCATGCTGGTGGCGGATGACGAAGACCAAGTGTTACGCCTCTATGAACGCGACACTGACGGCGCCCCTCTGGCGGAAATTAACCTAAATACTGCTCTGGGTTTGAATGACACCCAAGAGGTGGACTTGGAAGCGGTGGCGACTTATCAAGGTACCCACTACTGGTTAGGCTCCCACGAGAGCAGCCAGCGCTCGATGATTTTCGCCACTGAAGTAACAGGTGATAACGCTGAGAGTTTGAGCATCGAGGTGACGGGCCAGTTTACCGATTTAGCCAGCCAGCTTAACGACTGGGATGCCCAAAATGGCCATGGGCTTGGTGAAAATGCGCTGAGCCTCTCGTTAGGGGTCAATATTGAAGGCGCTGTGTTTATCGGTGATTCCCTTTATCTTGGCCTACGCTCGCCGTTGGATGATGGCTTCGCACAATTAGTACCGGTAGAAAACGTGATTGACCTCGTCTCTGGTGAGGCTAACGAAGCTTCCTTTGGCGACCCCCTGCGTTTAGACCTGGATGGTCGCGCTGTGCGCTCTATTGAACCTGCTGGCGATGAAGGTTATCTGATCCTGGCGGGCCCGGTTAACGATGACGACGACGTAGGTTTTGGTCTTTACCTATGGGATGGCGATTATGCCGTTCGTGAAATAGACGGCCCGGATCTCAATACCCTACCGGACGCACTGACGGCGAAGCCGGAATCACTTTTTGATGTTTCCATCACCGAGTCGGGCGTTACTGCGAGCGTGCTGTTTGATAGCGGCACGGTGGATTGGTTAGAGGATGGTCAAGAGTCTAAGGATCTACCCGCCGAACAGCAGCGCTTTGTGAGCACAGACATTGAATTCAACCTGCCTGATTTTGCACCTCAAGCCGGTGACATTGCGATTACTGCGGTCAGTGGCAGCGAAAAATCCTTCCAATTCGTAGCATTGAAGGGTATCAGCGAAGGTGCGGAAATTACCTTTACTGACTCAGGCTGGGCAGGCGATGGCTTCCGTGCCAGCGAAGGCGCCGTTAAGTGGACGGCGCCTGAAGGCGGCGTACCTGCAGGCACGGTTGTTACTTACACTACGGATTCTCCGCAATTCACTACTGCTAACGGCAGCGAGGTGGGTAATAACGGGTTTAATCTTTCGGTCAGCGGTGACCAAGTACTTGCTTTCGTCGGCGAGGCTAGCGACCCAACATTTATCTACGCGGCTCAAACCAACAGCGATGCGTGGCAGGAAACTGCTGACTCCTCTAATAATTCTGCCCTGCCGCCTGGCCTTGAAGAGGGTGTTACGGCGGTTGCCGTTGGCAGCGCACGCAACGCCGCCTTTACCGGTAATGGCTTCGGCACGGCGGAGGAGCTATTAAGCGCCGTTGGCAACCCTGAAAATTGGTCATTTGAGTACGCTGAACTACCCACCAATGCCACCACTGACTTTCATGTGGGCACGATGGAAGCTCCTTATGTGCCGGGCGAGCGCGATATTGGTTTAGCCATCACTGAGATATGGTCGGGCCAAAGCGGTTCTGACGTCACCGCTGATTGGTTTGAAGTTACCAACCGTTCGTCAGAAGCGCTTGATTTCAGCAATATGCCGCTTTACTACGATGATGACAGTGCCGATCCCGTAGATGCTATAGAAATTAAGGGGCTAAGCTCGCTGGCTCCTGGTGAATCAGCGATTGTTATGGTCGATGGCGATGCCGAATCAGTTGCGGAATTCCGTTCAGCGTGGAGCAATCTGGATAATATCGATGCCTTGAAAATTGGTTATGCCGAGAATGCTTCTGGCCTGGGCGGTGGCGGCGATGCCGTAACGCTGTGGCAAGGCGACCCACGTGTTGATGGCAACCAGGTGGCAATGGAAGCCTACCCAGATACCGACGGGTTTGACGCCGCTTCCTGGGATGTGGATTTAGGCAAATTCACCACCACTGATACTGAGGGGGCGATTAGCTCTGATGCACTGGGCGGTGATGGTAGTGATGTACCCGCCGTAGCGTCACCTGGTCTTGCTAATCAGCCCCAGGTAGATATTACACTGATTTCTGCAGTACAGGGCGACTCAAGCAGCAGCACTTTAGAGGGTGAAAACGTTACGCTTGAAGCCATCGTCACTATGGTAGCGCCTGGCTTGGATGGCTTCTTCCTGCAAGAGGAAGATAGCGATAACGACAATAATGCCGAGACCTCAGAGGGTATCTTTGTTTACACGGGCAGCAGCAGTGGTGAGTGGCTGGAGCAGCTCACTGCCGGTGATCAAATTCGCATTAGCGGCGAGGTCTCAGAGTATTTCGAGAAAACGCAGTTAACTGCCGAACGCAACAGCCTTGAGGTGCTGGCTAACGATGTGCCTTTGCCTGAAAGCCAGCGAATCATCATGCCGTTTACCGACAAACAAGGCCTGGAAGCCTTTGAAGGTATGCGCGTAGCCATTGAAGCGCTGGACGGTGAGCCGTTGGTGGTCACTGAGCTTTACGAGCTGGGCCGTTACGGCGAAGTTACGCTTGCATCAGGGGGCCGCTTAGAGCAGTTCACGGAAGTCAACGAGCCTGATGTGGCAGGCTATAGCGCTTGGCTTGACGACGCCGAGGCACGCACCATTAAAATCGATGATGCGAATTCGGCACAAAACGCTGATCCGATTATTTATGGTCGTAACGGTGAGGAGCTTTCTGGTTCTAACCCGCTGCGCGGTGGAGATGAGCTTCAGACTCTCGAAGGCGTGCTTGATTACAACTTCGAAGAGTGGAAAGTCCAAAACGTCGAAGGCCTGGACTTTACCGGCACTGAGCGTCCGGCAACACCTGATACAGATGCTCTGGGTGATGCCGATATTACAGTGGCCTCTTTTAATGTATTGAACTACTTCACTACCCTGGATGAAAACGGCAACAAAACAGAGACCTTAAATGGCACTCTGCATGATCCACGCGGCGCCAATAATGCTGAAGAATTTGCCCGTCAGGAAGCCAAAATCGTCGAGGCAATTAATACCAGCGGTGCTGATGTGGTGGGGCTCATGGAAATCGAGAACAACGGTTATGGTGACGATAGCGCCATTGCAACGTTGGTTGATGCGCTGAATGCAGATGTGCAGGATAAAAACATTCAGGATGTCACTTGGGCTTACAGCGTCCCCGAAGATGGGAATGGCAACACCACTAGCCCTGGGGATGATGCCATTGCGGTTGGGGTCATCTACAATAGTCAGGCGGTGACACCTACTGGCGCTGCAGCCACTAAAACCGATGGGGCTTTCGCCACTGCAAACCGTGCACCGGTGATGCAAACCTTTGAAGATAGTAATGGTGAAACCTTTTCGGTGGTGGTTAACCACTTTAAATCCAAAGGCAGTGTCGTCAATGGTGAAGACGCTATCGGCGACGGACAGGCCAACAACAACCCCACACGGGTCGAGGCCGCGGAGGAATTGCTTGAATGGCTATCCACCAACCCCACCGGTAGCAATGACAGCGACGTGCTGATTCTTGGTGACTTGAACTCTTATGCCATGGAAGACCCCATCATGACCCTGACCGATGCGGGCTATACCCTTCAGGACGATGATTACAGCTATGTCTTTGATGGATTCTGGGGTTCGTTAGATCATGCGTTAGCCAGTGAAACGCTCGCAACACAGGTCACGGGCACCACGACTTGGCATATCAATGCGGATGAAGCATCGGCATTGGATTACAACACCGACTTCACTAATGATCGTCAGGATGACAACCTATACTCCGATGATGCGTTCCGTAGTTCAGACCACGATCCTATCTTAGTAGGCCTGAACTTAGGCCTCGCTGAAGCTTAATTAAACGTACTACCTTTTGAGATGGCCTCCGCTTGTGGGGGCCATTTTTTGTCTTACTAGCCATTACCCCTGATCGCTTCAGCGCTCAAAGCGCCCCGTAGCGCTTCCCGCCTAGGGTGTTAAACTCACCGCAAGCACTTTTTTCAGGAGAAATACATTGAGTTCAGTACGTTCCACTACTGCTATTATTCATGACAGCGGCATTGCTTTTGGTACCAGCGGCGCACGGGGGCTGGTTGAACAGTTTACCGATGAAGTATGTGCAGCTTTCACCGTGGCATTTATTACCGCCATGCGGGACTCTTTTCCAGTAGAACGTATTGCGCTAGGTATGGATCGCCGCCCCAGCAGCCCGGCGATGGCAGCCGCCTGTACCAGTGCGGCCCATACGCTAGGAGTGAAGGTCAATGACTATGGCGTACTGCCTACGCCTGCCCTGGCGTTAAAGGCAATGGCGGATGGCATACCTTGCATCATGATTACCGGCAGCCATATACCGTTTAACCGTAACGGCATCAAGTTTTACCGCCCTGATGGCGAGATTACCAAAGCTGATGAAACCGCTATTCTTAATGCTGAGGCGGCTATGCCTACCCTACCCGCGCCAGTGCGCGGGGAGGTTTCTGAAGCCGCTAATCAGGCCTACTCAGAGCGCTTCACCACCTGGTTTCCAGGTGAGCCATTGAAAGGTTGGCGGGTAGGCTTGTACCAACACTCAGCCGCAGGGCGCGATTTGAATGCGCATATTCTGAGCGAGTTAGGTGCGGATGTAGTGGTACTAGGCCGCAGCGAAGCCTTTGTGCCCGTAGATACCGAGGCCGTTAGCGACGAGGATCAGGCTCAAGGGAGTGCCTGGGCAAACCAACACCAACTACAAGCCCTGTTTTCTACCGATGGCGATGGAGATCGCCCGTTGCTTGGAGATGAAACGGGCACGTGGCAGCGTGGTGATATTGTCGGGTTACTCTGCGCCCGTGCATTGGGAATCGAAGCGCTGGCTGTGCCGGTAAGCTGCAATACAGCGATAGAAACCTGCGGTGCCTTCCAGCTAGTTGAGCGCACGCGCATTGGTTCACCGTATGTATTGGACAGTATGGCTAAGCTCAGTAAGCGGTTTACGCGAGTGGCTGGGTTTGAGGCCAACGGCGGCTTTCTATTGGGAAGCAGACTGGAGAGTGATGGTCGTCAATTAGCCGCCCTACCCACCCGTGATGCGCTGCTCCCCGCCCTTACTTTGATGGTGATGGCCGCCCAACGCGGGATTAACCTCTCGCAGCTAATCGCTGACTTACCTGCCCGCTATACGGCAAGCGACCGACTCAAGGATTTCGCCACGGAGAAAAGCCATGCGTTACTGGCCGAATGGCAAACCTCACCTGAGCTGATGCAGCAAACATTAGGTTTACAAACTGGCATTTCAGCAGTCAATAGCACTGATGGCTTGAGAGCCACGCTTGAAAATGGCGATATCGTGCACCTTCGCCCCTCTGGCAATGCACCGGAGCTGCGCTGCTATAGCGAATCTGCTTCACAAGCAGATGCATCGGCACTGGTAAAACAGAGCTTGGCCGCTCTCGAAAAGCTGAACTAGGGGCCTTACTCTTAGCAAAGAACAGAGCACTAACAAAGAACGGGCGACCCTAATGGGCCGCCCGTTCTTTGTGGCTATCCTTTGCCAAGGAGAATGGTTACAGCTGCTTATTTATAAACCGGAAGCCGCGCACAAACCTCGGCCACTTTATCCAACACCTGGGTTTCGATGGCGCTGGTGTCTTCACCCTTGGCCAGTACGTCCAGAATGTCACAGATCCAACCTGCCAACGTACTACACTCTTGTTCACTGAAACCGCGCGTGGTCACCGCTGGGGTGCCAATACGCAGGCCAGAGGTGACAAACGGGCTTTGCGGGTCGTTAGGAACAGCATTCTTGTTCACGGTGATATGAGCACGACCCAAAGCAGCATCGGCATCTTTGCCGGTTACGCCCTGCTTAATCAGCGAAAGCAGGAATAGGTGGTCTTCGGTACCACCAGAGACGATGTCGTAACCGCGATCGATAAACACCTTGGCCATTGCCTGAGCGTTCTTAACTACCTGCTGCTGGTAGGTTTTGAACTCGGGCTCCATAGCCTCTTTGAAGCAGATCGCTTTGGCGGCGATTACGTGCATCAAGGGGCCACCCTGGCCGCCGGGGAAAACCGCTGACTGCAGCTTCTTCTCGATATCAGCGTCGTTTTCCGCTGAGAGAATCACGCCACTGCGAGGGCCGCGTAGAGTTTTGTGGGTGGTGGAGGTGACCACATGGGCATGGGGCAAGGGGCTAGGGTAAACGCCCGCCGCAACCAGACCAGAGACGTGGGCCATATCAACGAGTAAGTAAGCGCCTACTTCATCGGCGATTTCGCGGAACTTGGCCCAATCAACAATTTGTGAATAGGCTGAGAAGCCGGCGATGATCATTTTGGGCTTGTGCTCGCGAGCAAGCTGGGCCACTTGAGCGTAATCAATTAACCCCTGCTCATCCAGACCGTACTGAATGGCGTTGTAGTGCTTGCCGGAAAAATTAGGCTTGGCACCATGGGTCAGGTGGCCGCCCGCATCCAGGCTCATACCTAAAATGGTATCGCCTGGCTTAACCAGCGCTTGGAACACCGCGCTGTTGGCTTGCGAGCCTGAGTGGGGCTGAACGTTCACGTAGGTGGCGCCGAACAGCTCTTTGGCGTAATCAATGGCCAGGTTTTCAGCGATATCGACGAACTCACAGCCGCCGTAGTAGCGCTTACCGGGGTAGCCCTCAGCGTATTTATTGGTCAGCTGGCTGCCCTGAGCTTCGAGTACGCGGGGGCTGGCGTAGTTTTCGGAAGCGATCAGTTCGATGTGGGCCTCTTGGCGCTCCACTTCTTTCTGCATGGCATCAAACAGCACATCATCAAATCCGGCAATTGTCATATCGCGGCTGAACATCGGCGGGAACCTCGTAACGAGAAAGGGTCATCATGGAAGAAGCGAGGGCGCTATCATAACGCAGCCTGACGCGACTTTCATCGCATCCTCGTCAGGTCTTGCATGAGCGTGATTCATGTAATGACAGAGAAAGTGTCATCGCGAACGCAATGAAGCGATCTCAGGGGGCGTCAATTTGCGTTTTCCTTCGCCATGCAAAATACTGTATATTTATACAACATTTTAAGCACCAGGATGCCGACGATGCCGGGCCAGTCTTCTCACTTTACCCCTGCCTTGCCGTTAACCTCTCAGCCGCAGCCTTGTGGCCGCGCTGGTTTTAGTGGCTTTCCTTCGCCAGCCCAGGATTACGAGCCATGCACGCTGGATCTCAACACACGGCTGGTTAAAAACCCTACTGAGACGTTTTATGTCACCGCCACCGGCGACAGCATGGAGGGTTGGGGAATTTTTGAGGGTGATTTGCTGGTGGTTGATCGCAGTATTGAACCGCAACTGGGACATATTCTGGTCGCTATGCTAGAGGGCGAGGCCCTAATTAAACGCTATGCGCTCTATCGGGGAACGCCGCACCTGTGCTCAACACATCCTAACTATCCGCCACTGCCACTTGAAGGTAGCGACTGCCAGCTATGGGGGGTAGTGCGCGCCGTCGTGCACGAGTACTTGCGATGATCGGTCTAGTCGATGCCAACAACTTCTACGTCAGCTGCGAGCGGGTTTTTCAGCCCAAGCTGGAAGGTAGGCCCGTGGGGGTAATGTCGAACAACGACGGCTGTGTCATCGCCCGCTCCGCCGAGTTAAAAGCGCTGGGTATCCCTATGGGTGCGCCTGCCTTCAAGCTTGAAGAAATGCGTCAGCGCGGCGAGATCCACCTGCTGTCGTCTAACTATGAACTCTACGGAGATATGTCGGCACGGCTGACCCAACTACTACGCGATGCCTGCCCTGCAATTGCGCCCTACTCAATAGATGAAATGTTCGTCTACCTGGAAGGATTAACCACAGAGCAGTGTGAGAGGCTGGGGCGAGAATTGCACCATCGTATTCGCCGCCATTTAGGGTTACCGGTGTGTGTTGGGCTGGCACCCACCCACACGCTCGCCAAATTAGCCAATCACCTTGCCAAGCAAGACCCACATTACCAAGGCGTTTGCCTGCTTAATGGACAAGATCAAACGACGCAGGCGCTGCTCAAACGTACGCCGGTGGGCAGCGTGTGGGGCGTCGGCCATCGGCTTGCCGGGCGCTTAGCGATTGGCGGCGTGACCACCGCTTGGGACTTGCGTCAAAGCGACGACAAGCAGTTGCGCAAGCGCTTCTCTGTGGTGCTGGCGCGCACCGCGCTCGAGCTGCGTGGCACGCCTTGTATGGAGATGAACGCCCTGGATCAACCGCGCCAACGCATTATGACCTCGCGCTCTTTCGGCCAGCCCACCGGCGTTTTTGCAGAAGTACATAATGCACTGCGGCGCCACGCCCAGCGCAGCGCTGAAAAACTTCGCGAGCAACGTAGCTTAGCTCGTGCGGTGATGGTATTTCTCAACACTAACCGTCATCGCCGCGATCAGTTGCAATACTTCCCGCAGGCGCTGATCGCCCTGCCATCACCCAGCGACGATACCCGTGTGATCCTTGATGCCGTACGCCAAGGCCTGGAGCAGATTCATCGCCCCCGCTACCAGTTCATGAAAGCTGGCGTGATGCTGCTGGATTTAGTGGATGCAGAGCAGCACCAGCTTTCGCTGCTGCATCCGTCAGTCCGCGATCGCCATCCGTTTTTAATGGCAACCGTGGATCAGATCAACCAGCGCATGGGGCAAGGCACTATCAGCTTTGGTATGACGGATGCCCCTGCTGCTTGGCAACTGCGCTGCGCCCACCGCTCAGACCGCTATACCACGCGCTGGGACGAGTTGATGAAAGTGGGCACTCACCCCGGCGCAGTCGCCGCCGCCGAGGCAAAGCAAAAGGAGAAGCAGAAAAAACAGCAGGCGTTAAACAGCGCTAAGCGCAGTACGCAGCCGCGGGCTTAAGGTTTCGCCAAGCGCGGCCATGGCAATCAGAATCCCCAGCAGCCAGGGCCAGTGAGCCGCAAACGAGACCTGATAAACGCCCAGCGCGTCGACAAAAATCACCACAATGCCCAGCGGGCTAACGTAGCGCACCATGGTCAGCCACAGCGCATAAGGCAAGGGGGCAAGCCCCAGCTCGTCGCGGAAGGTCTCGCTTTTCAGCACAAACCCCGCTACCACTACCGTGCCCAGACCACCCAACGGCATCATCCAGCGCGAGGTTAAATAATCCAGCCAGTCAAAGAAGTTCTTACCGGCCAGTGTCCAATCCGCGCCCAGGTTAAACGACAGCATCGCCAGTGTGCTAATCAACCACAGCACAATACCGGTGCCCCAGGCGGCTGCCGAACGCGAGATGCCTTTGTTGTCGCACAGCCAGGAAACCGTGGCTTCGACCATAGAGATCGAAGAGGTCAGCGCTGCCATAGAGAGCATCAGGAAGAAGAGAATGCCAAACAGGGTGCCCAGCGGCATCGCCTGGAAGGCCAGCGGCAGGCTCATAAAAATTAGCCCAGGGCCTTCGCCGGGGTTCATGCCATTGGCGAAAATAACCGGGAAGATCGCAAGCCCCGCCATCAAGGCAACAACGGTATCCGCCACCGCCACACTCACCGTGGTGCGGCCAATAGAAGCGTCTTTAGGCAAGTAGCTGCCATAGGTCAGAATCGCCCCAGAGGCCAGCGAGAGGGTGAAAAACGCATGACCCAGCGCTGCCAGAAGGCCTTCGCTAGAGAGGCTGCCCGCATTGAAGGAGAACAGAAAGTTAACCGCAGCGCCAAAGCCACCGGAAAACATACCAAAGCCAATCAACACCACCAGCATGATCACCAGCCCCGGCATCATCCAGCTAACGCTCTTCTCGATTCCCTGCTGCACGCCTTTACCCACGATCAACATGGTGGCCAGCGTAACCAGGGTGCTCCAGAAACCGAGGTTCAGCGGATTAGCGTTATTGGCCCCGAACACAGCGGCCATCTCATCAACGCTGCTGCCCGCGAGCCCCCCGGTCAGCATCTTCCACAGATACGAGAACGACCAGCCCGCCACCACCACATAAAACGACAGGATCATAAAGCCGCAGAGCATGGCCATCCAACCAATCAACGACCAGGCCGATGAACGGCCAGACTCATTGACCACGCGCCGTATGGCATCCACCGGGCTACCACGCCCCCGCCTACCAAACGCGATTTCGACCATCATCACCGGCACACCCACGGCAAAGATGCACGTTAGATAGACCAGCACAAAGGCTCCGCCGCCAAACTCCCCAGTCATGTAGGGAAATTTCCAGATATTGCCTAGCCCCACCGCCGAACCGGTGGCCGCCAACATAAACCCCCAGCGGCCTAGCCATTGGGTGCGAGGTTGCCTAGAAGAGGTCATTTGCCCATATCCCGTAAGAAAAAGGCGCTCATCCTAAAGGATTTCGAGGGTAATGCCCACTAGGCCCCAGTTCCTAGGCGTACACCATGGCTTTTGCGGCGGCATCCAGGCGTTGAGCGGTTTGATCGACCCGGCGCAAACAGGCCAGCAGCACCGCGCCAAGCGTTACAAAACCGCCCGCCAACCACAGCCCAACACCATAGTGGCCAGAGGTTTCAGCCAACATACCGGTTAATGCCGGGGCGCATATCTGGGCGGCGCCGTATGCCAGAGTCATCTGCCCCATTAGCCGCGCGGGGCTGGAAGGATAGAGCCTACCTGCCATGGTCAGCACAAGGCTGACGCAACCAAGGAAGGTACCGCCATAGAGCACCGCACTGAGCAGTACCACTGCTGAGTTCGCGGTAATCGCAGGCAGTACGATCCCCACTACCTGAATCCCCATGGCGAGAATCAGCGCCCCTAAATAGCCCACTCGACGGGCGACCAGATCCCACAGCATCACCGCTGGGGCGGCGGCTAAACCGGCCAGAGCGAACGTCCAGTTGCCCATCCCCGCCAGCAGCGGCTCACGCTCAACGATGGCAACTAGGAAGGTAGCGCTGATCACATAACCATAACCGGCGCAAAAGTAGGCGGCGAGCATCCAGCGCATAAAAGTACGTGTTGGCGGCGTAGCGGTTCGGCTACTCGCCACGTGAGCCCCCTCTAGCGGCCTTTCCGGCCGCGGCAGCCAGCGCCAGGCAGGCACCAGCAGCACGGCACCCAGCAGGCTAAAGCCCCACCATTGGGTCTGCCAGCTAAAGGAAAACTGGAGCATCATCTCCACTGCCACCGCCGCGACAATCATGCCTAGCCCCAAACCGGCAAAATGAATTCCCAGCTCGCCGCGCTGGCGATGTTGGATTAACCAGTGAAGAATCAGCCCTGACGCTAATAGCATTGCAGCGCTGCTTGAAAGACCCGCCAGAAAACGCAACCCCGCCCAAACCCAGAAGTGATCGGTAAGCGCCATACCCGCAGTCGTGATTACCGCCAGGATTAACCCGCAGCGAAATAGCGTGTCTTTGATATAAATACTGTGAATAGAGGCGGCCAGCACGGCCCCCAGCATATAGCCCGCGTAGTTAACCGCAGCCAGCCAGCCGCCATCGGCATCACCCATCCAGGTCTGCTGCTGCATCACCGGTAGCAATGGGGTATAGGCAAAGCGCGCGATGCCAACACATAATATTTGGCTAAAAACGCCCGCCAACAGCACTTTGAAGCGCTGGGCACCTAGCGTTGCGACGGTCATGGGGCTACTCCTGAACGGCTCTTTAACGACGACTGAGCGGACGTTATGTTAATTAGCGTGCGTATTTTATCGTCATAGTAAGGCCTTTCAGGCAGCAGGTCATGACCACCTAAGTCGAGGAGCGAGGTTAAAAAGGCCTAGCTCGCATCAACCTCCATGCTTAACAGCAAAAACGATAGCGTCTTGCCATGCCCATCCAAGTTGAGCGCGCCATTAACGCCGCCCTGCAGCACGTCATCGATCACGAAGTTCATGCCCGCCAAATTAGGCAAAGGGTAACGCCGCACTCGGCTGGCACCGCGGTGGGCAAACAGCGCCAGCACCCGCTCCTCGGTTACCTGCTCCAGCAAGGTGGCGTAGTGGTCTGGGTCATAGGCAAACAGTGCCACGTTAAGCCGTTCACCTTTGTCACCAGCACGGGCATGGGCGAGTTGATGAAGAGCGATTGAGGAATGCGGGCTTACCGCTGTTTGCGTGTGTTCAGTTTGCAACATAGCGTTCACTCCTGCGTTCGCCGAGCGGCGATGATTCAAACAGACTGACATGGGGATGAATATCGCTACGCTTTACCAAATAAGAAGCGGTAAACACTCGCCTTTGAAATTGACGCCGCACGCCGCCGCCACCCGCGGGCCCGGCACAATAAAGCGCCAATAGCTCCTGGGTGGCGCGGGCTACCCAGCGCCGCTCGCTGTGCTCGGCCGCCAGTCGCAGCCGATAATCGCCGCTGGCAGACGCTGAAGCGCTACGCTGCAGCTCACCGCTATCGCTATCGAATACGCTGGCCAAGCCAATGATATCCAAGCGGGTACGCAGCTCGGCAGGGGCTCGAAACACCAATCGTTCACGCAGTACCTGCGCTGCAAGCTGGGCTCGTGCCAACGCGTTCGGGCCGGCATAGGAAATTTCCGCCTCGCCCTGCCAACCGCCTTCATAGCACACGGTGGTTTTTAGCCGCTCAGGCGCAGGCTTGCCGCGAATTCCTGTCACCGCCACGCGATTGGGTGACAACTGACGCACCTCTGCGTGGGAAAGATCCACCGTGACATCCGGAGTCAGATAATTCGCCGGGTCATGCACTTCGTAAAGCAGCTGTTCTTTCACCGTTTGCTCGGTAACACAGCCGCCGGTATTGGCAGGCTTGGAAATAATAAGGCTGCCATCCTGCTCCACTTCAATAATCGGATAGCCCACCGTGGCGAGCCCGGGCACGTCTTTAAAGCCAGGATCGGCAAAGTAGCCGCCGCTTACCTGGGCGCCACACTCAGCCAAATGCCCCGCCATCATGCCGCAAGCCAGGCGATCCCAATCGTCCCAACGCCAATCGAAGTGGTGCATCAGCGGCGCTAAAAACAGCGCCGGGTCGGCAACACGGCCTGTAACCACCACATCCGCCTGCATGGCCAACGCCTCAGCCAGCGCCTTGGCCCCCAGGTAGACATTGGCTGAAATCAGGGCGTCATCGCCCGGCATATCCAGCCGTTCGGCCTCCCAGCGCTGTAAGTCCAGGCTATGCAACTGCTGGCGGATATCGTCACCGTGCACCTGGGCAATGCATACATCCCCGCGCCCAAGCTGTGTCGCCAAGTCAGCAATTACCTGACAAGCACCACTGGGGTTCGCCGCACCAAAGTTGCCTAAAATCTTAATGTCGTGATCCAGGCAGTCGCGCAGCACCGGCGCCAGCAGCTCGTCTAACAGCGGTTCAAACCCGCTTTCAGGATCATCACGCATCGCGCGGTGAGCTGCCGCTAATGTCCGTTCACCCAGAGTTTCAAAAACCAGAGCAGAGGGCTGCTGTCGCTTGATCAACTCTGCCACCACCGCCACGGCCGCATCGGTACGGTCACCGGAAAAGCCCGCCCCGCTGCCTAATAAAAAGCTCATAGCTGGGTCCCCTTGGCTTGAAGAGAGTGGTGGTCGCCCGCGACAGACTCCAGCTCGTCTCTCAGCAGCGAGCGGCGGCGTATAAATAGCCCAATGATTAGGGCTAGCGCTGCCAGTGTGGTCAGCCAGCCGGGCGTCAGCGCCAGTCCAATGACCGCGATCAGCCCCACGACATCGATCACGCGCTTACCTGTCATGGCTACCCGGGACATCAGCGCGGCGAAGGCCATCACAAACACGACCCCTTGGCAGCTGGCCAAGACGATCTCCAGGGCAGAACCAAACCCTGCCAGGGCTGGGTAGATCAGCAGCAGGAAGGGAATGACATAGATAGCCGCCGCCAAGCGCACTGATTCAACCGCCGCAGGCAGCCAGTTGGTGTCGGCAATGCCTGAGGCCACGAACACCGCAATACATACGGGCGGTGTAATCACCGACAGGGTGGCGAAGTAGAAAACGAATAGGTGGGCAATCAGCGGCTCAACACCGATGGTGGTGAGCGCAGGCGCCAGCACTGATGCCACCAGAACATACGCTGCCGTGGTCGGGATCCCCATGCCCAAAATCAGACACACGCCGCCGACGATAAAGGCGACCAGGAACAGCGATTCGCCGCCCACCGTGACGATCAAGCTGGCTAAGGTCACACCGATGCCGGTCATACCGATCATCGCCACCAGTATCTGCGCCCCGGCCAGCAGCACGCCAATAATCACCATGCCTTTGCCTGCATCGACTAAGCCTGCCACCAGCTTGCCGAGGATCTCGCGCAGCGGCATCTTGGCCATGAGCGCAAAAGGCACGAACGTTAGTACGGTCATTAAGATACCGTAGAACGCCGACATTTGGATCGAACGACCGCTGAGCACGCCGTAAAACAGACCACCCAAAGCGGCCAGAATGGGAATGATACGTTCAGGGCGTATCACGTCTGACCAGCTTGGCAGCTCATCATCAGGCACTACCTGCAGTTGGCGGCGCTTGGCGACGAGGTGAATGGTGACAAACACCCCGAGATAGAAAAGAATCGCTGGCAACAAGGCCGCTAAGGCGATACGCAGGTAACTCTCACCGAGGATTTCCGCCATGATAAATGCCGCAGCACCCAGGATTGGCGGTGCGATTTGGCCGCCGGTCGAGGCCACCGCTTCTACCCCAGCCGCGAAGGGGCGTGGGTAGTTCAAGCGTTTCATCATGGGGATGGTGAAGTTGCCCGTGGTGGCGACATTGGCCACCGCGCTACCGCTGACCATGCCAAACAGCCCGGAGGCCACCGTGGCCACTTTGGCAGCACCGCCCGGTGAACGGCCGCTGATACGCAACGCCAGATCCATAAAGGTATTGCCGCCTCCGGTATGTAGCAGCAAACAGCCGAACAGTACGAAAGCGGCGATGGTAGTCGCAGCGACGCCCACCAGCATGCCCCACACGCCTAAGTCACCGAGGTAAATGGTTTCGGTCATGTAGTAAAGATCAAACCCGCGGTGGCCAAGCGGCCCTGGAATGGCGGCCCCAAACCACGCGTAGGCTAATCCCACTAACACTAACAGTGGAAAGATCACGCCGATGGCGCGCCGCGAAAGCTCCAGAATCGCCACCAGCAGTACGCCGGTCAGCAGCATATCCCGAGGTGTTGCCCAGGGGAGTTCGACCAGAATTTGTTCATAGTTAAGCGCCACATAGCCACAGGCAAACACCACCCCCACTGCCAGCACCGCATCAATCGCAATGCCCAGCGGGCGCCAGCGCTTGCCTGCGCCTAGCGGATAGACGGCAAGCCCTAGCAGGATGACCAGCGCGAGAAAGATACTCCGCTGAATCAAGCTCTCGAACGGCCCAGTGGCGGAGGTATAAAGGATTAGCCCGCCCAGCAGGAGCGCCAAGCCTTTGGTAACTGTCTCGCGCATGATCATCTTCTCCAATGGGCCTTACTGGACTGGCTGCAAGGCATCGGGGATGTCATACCCCTGCTCTTCGAAATAGCGCGCAGCGCCAGCATGCAGTGGCACGGTGCCAACCTCCAGGGTCATCTTCGCCATATCCGCATCCTGCATGGCAGCGAAGGCGTTAACCTGCGGCTCTGGGTTTTCCATCACCGCTTTGACGATTTGATAGGCGGTTTCTTCATCCATATCCGGATGGGCGTGCACGGCCACACCAAAGGCCCAAGTGGTGTAGGCAGGAATACCCTCTGCGGCCCCTTCCGGCACATCGACAATCGCCACATCGGGCATTTCGCTGCGCAGTGTGTCGGCCTGCTCTTGGTCAAGCGACAGCACGCTAATCGGTGTGAAAGTGGCGATATCCATGGAGGAGCCATCCAGGCGTTCTCCGACCCCCGATTTTACCGACCCCATCACTCGGCCATCTTTCATGGCGTCGACCATATCGGTGGTAGAACCACGTACATAATCCGGTTCGATGCCAAGTGCGCGCATTACCGCTTCGGTGGTTTTCTCAGTAGCTGACCCCGTGATCCCTGGATTGAAGCGAACACCGTTTAAGTCAGCGAAGGTTTCCACCCCTGCATCCTGGCGCATTACGGTATTCTGCGGTGCCACGGTGTAGACCCAGAGCAGGCGGTTATCGACGGGGCGGCCTTCAAAATCCTCCTCACCGGCGTAGGCGTGATAACCCGTATTGGTGGTCACCAGGCCCATATCGATTTGGTTGCGGCCTAAACGGCGCAGGTTATCCACAGTGGCACCGGTTTCGGCAACCGAAGAACTGATCCCTTCGACTTGATTATTAATAATCTGATTGACTGCCACAAAGTAGCTGTAGTGGCTGGAGGAGCTTGAGGTAGAGCCAATCAACAGGCGCTCATCAGCGTGAGTAGCAGCAGCGGCCAGCACCGTGGCACTGGCCACCATGGCAGTAAGTAGCGTTTTCATTGTGTCTCCGAAGCTCGCAAAGCGAGCTATTGTTATTGTAGAGCGGCTTTTTATGTAAAACGGTGATCGCGACGCTGTTTGCATGCGATACAGCAAGCATGGTCTGCCAGTTTAATTTTGTATATTGAATAGTTTTTAATTTATGTTTTACTTTCTAAATGAATCCAAGCATCCAGCAGTTGCGTGTTTTTGTTGCCGTCGCCCACTCGCGCAGCCTTGCAGAGGCCAGCGAGCGCGTGCACCTTTCCCAACCGGCGATTTCGATCGCCCTGCGTAAACTTGAGGAGAACGTCGGTGGTGCACTGTTTGCCCGTACCACGCGGCAGCTCGCGTTAACACCGGAAGGCGAAGCCTTTCTGCCCGTTGCCGTGCGGCTCCTGAATGATTGGAACGAAGCCTTTGAGGATCTCAACGACCAATTTTCCAAACAGCGCGGAAAGGTAACCGTGGCCGCCCTGCCTACTCTGGCGGCAGGACTATTCCCGCGGGTCATTAAGCTTTTTCACGAGGCTTACCCACGTATTAACCTCAGCCTGCACGATGTGCTGGCCGATCAAATCAATCAAATGGTGCGCGAAGGTCGCGCCGACCTGGGTCTTTCCGTGCCGCCAAGCGACGCAGACGACTTGACGTTTGACCCCGTCCTCGAAGACAGCTATGTGGTCGTTTGCCCCTGCGGGCATCCATTGCTGGCGCAATCAGCCGTCGCCTGGAGCCAACTCGCGGCTTATCCATTTATTGGTATCAATCGCCTTTCCAGCTCGCGCCAGGATATTGACCGCATTATGCAGAGCGTAGGAGAACGGCTGGATATCTTGTGCGATGCGCGCCAGATCGCCACGGTAGGCCGCATGGTAGCTGCGGGATTAGGTATTAGCGTGCTGCCCTCGCTCAGTTTTCGGCAAATTGCCGCCGATGGTATTGAGTACCGCCCGCTGGTGGAGCCGACCATTCGCCGTGAGCTGGGCATTATATTGAGCCGCCGTCACCCTCCATCCGCCGCCACCAGCGCCCTGCGCGAGCTAATTCATCACCATGAATAAGCGTCTTTCTCTACACACAGTGCGGGAATCTGGCAGACTAGAGGTGATTAACTCCACCTAAAAATGAGTGAGCGACAACAATGAGCGATAGTGCAAAACCCTGGACACAACCAATGCCCGACGCGCAGTTCAAACTAATGCGCGATATTCTTGCCGCCCCCAGCCCCGTAGGCCTGGAAGCTGCCATGACCTACGGCGTGCTCAAGCCGCATTTTGAGAGCTTCGCGCCTAAAAGCTGGCACCTTCACCAGTTTAAGGGCAACGCGGGCGTTGTGCTGGACACTCACCCCGGCCGCGACGACATGTTCAAGGTCATGCTGATCGGCCATGCGGATAAAATCCGCATGCAGGTGCGCTCGATTGGCGAAGACGGCAAGATCTGGATCAACACCGACTCCTTTCTGCCCACCGTGCTTATCGGCCATGAAGTGAAGTTGTTCAGCGAAGACCCCGACGCCCCCGGTAGCTACCGCTGCATTGAAGGTGGCACGGTCGAGGCACTGGGCGCGATTCACTTCTCCGATCCTGCTCAGCGCGATGGCAGCAAAGGCCTGAAAAAAGAGCAGATCTACCTGGATCTACAGATCCACGGCGAGAATAAAAAGCAACAGGTGCTGAACCTGGGCGTACGGCCCGGCGATTCGATTATTTTCGACCGCCCTATCCGCCCCGGCTTTAGTCCCAATACCTTCTACGGCGCTTACCTGGATAACGGCCTAGGCTGCTTTGTGACCGCCGAAGTGGCGCGTTTGATCGCCGAAGCAGGTGGCACCCAAAATGTGCGCGTGCTGTTTGCGATTGCCAGCTACGAAGAGATTGGCCGTTTCGGCAGCCGCGTGATGGCGGGCGAAATGAAGCCAGATGCCTTAATTGGCGTCGATGTAAACCACGACTATGTGGCTGCGCCCGGTATTGGCGACAAGCGCATGCAGCCACTGGAGATGGGCAAAGGCTTCACCATGGCGGTGGGCTCGATTGCCAGTGAACAGCTCAACCGCATTATCGCCACGGCCGCGAAAGAGCAGGACATTCCGCTGCAGCGCGATATTGTCGGTGTGGATACGGGTACCGATGGCATGGCAGGCGTATTGGCGTCTATCGATAGTGCCGCTACCTCAATTGGCTTCCCTATTCGCAACATGCACACCATCTCAGAAACAGGCCATACCCAGGACGTGCTGGCGGCCATCCATGCCCTCACCCATACCCTGCAAGCCCTGGATGCCATGCCTGACCTACAGCGTGAATTCCTGGATAACCACCCGCGCTTAGACCAAGCGAGCCCGCTCACCCATCAAGGCGGCGACAAGCCTGACAGTGAGAAGGGTGACAGCAAAGACGAGAGCAGCGAAGGCAAAACAGTTAGCCAAGGCAACGACAGTAAGAAAAGTAAGAAAAAAGCGAAGAAATAAAACAAGCGTATAAAAAAGAAGCCCCGGCCACTCCCTGGCTGGGGCTTTATCAAACCTTCCTTGATTCGTCTTCACAAACATCCTGTTTGTGCATCCATGAGCGTAAGCTTCCCTAGCTTTATCTTCCCTGTTGCCACTTCCTTATGCTGTGTACTCACAGTGAACCTTAAAACACTCTATTTATCTAACCTATGTTATTAAACCGGAAAAAATTTATCTTTTTTTATTCAGATTAACTGCACCTATTTAAAGCACGCTTTTTTATATGGCACATATGCCTTGCAGCGCTATACTATTAAAAGTATTGGCAACGATGCTACTCTACACGAACGTTACCACGCCTGAACCATCATCTAACCTAATGGTAGGAGGTCAGCGTGCGAGACATTATTATTAGCAGCAAAGTCAACGGGCTGGATGTCATCTGTCGCCATTGTGGCAACAATGAGTCACCCAAAAACCCGTTTTTGAACCGCTTCCGTTTAGAAGGCACCGGTAAAAACAGTACCACCGTACGCTGCCTGAACTGTCAAACAGCGGTTGAAATACCCTTGAGTGAATTAAGCTCGCTTTATTATCACTATGCTTGTTAAAACAATCGCTTACCAACTTAAGCGGTTATTATAAAAAAGGCTTATCTTTGTGACCGCTGCCTTTTTACTATCAATAGCAATACATTATTAACGAAAGCGTCATAAGAGCTTAATTAAATTTTTATTTATTTCAGGGTAAAAAAAACCCGGCCACTCCTTGGCCGGGTTTTCATCTGTTCTTCCCTGATCTTGCACCACAAACATCCTGTTTGTGCATCCTTGTGCTACACAAGCAATCCTTGCTTGTTCTTCCCTGTCGCGAGTTCCCTTCGCTGTGCACACACAGTGCGCTTTATAACAGCAGGTTTATCTAACCTGTGATATGTAGCGGCAAATAAATTGTTTTTTAACGGATTTTTGGATTTTAAACAGCATTTTAGCCAAGCAAGTTTTTGACGACGATTGTTATAGCAACATTTTCAGCGGCATCCATAGTCCCATCAGCACCATGGCGATATTTTCTGTCAGCGATACAAACCCTAGTGGCACATTGCTGCTTCCGCCAACGCAGGCGCATTTCAGCTCACGCTTATCCACATACACGGCTTTAAAGACCGACACCGCACCTACCGTGCCAATAAACAGTGCCAGCGGTGCTGCCAGCCAAAGCATGGCACCGGCCAGCATTAGTACCCCTGCCAGGGTCTCTGCGTAGGGGTACACATAACTGTAAGGGACATAGTGCTGAGCCAGTAAGTCGTAGTTAAGGAACATCGAGCTAAAGCTCTCTACATCCTGCAGCTTCTGCAAACCCAGCAGCACCATGGCCGTGGCCACCGCATATTCGGGCATTCGTGCCGCCACTAAGGTGCCATTGGCAACCCAGCTAATCGCCAGACCGATGAGCAAAGCGGTAACAAAAATCGCGATCACTGGCCGATATGCGGTCTCTTTTGCACTCGGCACGCTCATGCCTAAATGCTCACGCACCTCTTCATAGCCGCCAATACGTTTATCACCTATATAGGTTTGCGGAGTGGTATCGACATTCTCCTGGGCCTTGAACGCTTCAATTTCATCTCGGGATGTAAGCGGATGGTCATCAACCTGATAGCCTTTGCGTTTTAACAAATCGACTGTTTTCATACCGAATGGGCAGAGATGTTCCGCGGTTTTCATCCGATAGACGCGTGCTGTCTCCATGTTAGTCGCCTCCTTGTTGCGCTGCTGAGAACTGCGCTGTTGAGAACATAGCTAATTAAAAATAAATAACCTATCTCCCTATAAGCATAGTCAGAATCTAATCGGCACCCAAAAATACAAACGGCGAGGAGAGCCTCGCCGTCGTCACCAAACCCGGTATTAATACCGGCGGGTTATTTCGTCAGCCACGCCATTAGCGTTTCAGCCGTGAGCGCTGAGGAAGGAGGGTTTTGCCCTGTGATCAGTTGGCCATCCTCACGTACGTAAGGAGTGAAATCATCCGCTTTGCTATAAATCCCGCCACACTTTTGCAAGGCATCTTCAACGAGATGCGGCACGATATTGGTCAAGCCCACAGCCTCCTCTTCGCCGTTAGTAAAGCCCGTTACTTGGCGGCCTTTTACTAGCGGTTCACCAGCGCTGTCTTTAGCATTTACCAACACTATCGGCGCGTGACAAACCGTGGCAACCGGCTTGCCTTGGGCGATAAAGGTTTCGATCAAGCGAATCGAGTCCGCGTCGTCAACGAGATCCCATAGCGGGCCATGGCCCCCAGGGTAGAATACCGCATCGAAATCATCAGCCTTCATGTCGCTCAAGCGATGGGTAGCGGCAAGCTCCGCGTTAGCTTTTTCATCTTGCTTAAAGCGGCGCGTTTCATCGGTTTGGCTATCGTCTGCGTCACTTTTTGGGTCAAGCGGCGGCTGCCCACCCTTGGGCGATGCCAACGTTACTTCAGCACCCGCGTCTTTAAAGACATAATAAGGGGCTGCCAGCTCTTCGAGCCAAAAACCGGTTTTATTACCAGTATCACCCAACTGATCGTGAGACGTCAGTACCACTAAAATACGCTTGCTCATATCTCTCTCCTGGCGGTGGAAAATGAGGCAATTAAAATGCGTTACGGTTAGTTAGTGGGGGTCTGGATGGCGGAATGCAAGGAGAAACGACAAGTGAGCATCGAAGCGCGGGATTTTTATCGCAGTGGTCCTGACCATCGCCAGGGGCAAGCCAGCAGTTTTGCCCTGATCCGGCGTCAGTTTGATTTTCGCTCCATTGAGATTGGACGCTGGGTAACCAACGCTGAGCGCGACCGTGCCGCCGAGCTGTTTCATGATGCACTGTGCGATCTCATGGTGATTCTACAGGGACCAGAGGCGCTGATTTCACTACGCGGCTCAATCGCGCTGCAATATGGCAGCGGTGGTCGACCTGGTGTTTCTGCCCACTACGACCCCAGCCAACGCAGTTTTGCGCTGGCCAAAAACGCTGGCCCCGGCAGCATTGCCCACGAGTGGTTTCATGCTTTTGATCACTACATCGTCAGCAAGTGTTTTCGCGGCACACCCGTCGGTATGTTCGCCTCTACCGCTTGGCTCGCCGATGCAACGCCCATTGCACACCCTCTGAATCAACTGCTGATGCATTGCTTCAAGGCCGTACTGCTTCGACCAGCGGGTGATCAGCCTAGCGAGCTGTTTCAACGTTCAGTACAGATGGATAAAAAACTTGGACAGCTCTATTACAGTAAACCCGAAGAGCTCTGCGCACGCGCCTTTGAAGGGTTTGTGCAGGATGCGGCCATCACCAATCACTTCCTGGTCAAAGGCACCAAGACCTCTCCTGAAGCGGAAAGAGGTCTTTACCCACGGGGTGCACAGCGGGAACAGATCAATGCAGCGTTCAGCGACTACTTTGGCAGGCTGGGGAAAGCGTTGCGGAATGCAGAGTAAGCATGACGGCGCTCGACAGGCTCTGCTGCCGAACGCCGTGGGTGTATAAAGCAGCTTCACCTAGGTAGAGCACTTCGTAATATCTGCGCGTTTCGTGGTGTGCAGCACCGCCATCAGATAGCACAATGCAAGCGCTAGAAAGCCCAGCAGGTCACTGATCCATTCGGGGTAGATCATCAGTGCGGCAGGCAGCAGCAGCGCACAACGCATGCGCACTCCCACCGAACCTATTCGATAAAGGTATCCTTCCATCGCCGCTGCCACCAACCAGATCGCGGTCATGGCTGTAAAAGCGGAGGCCATCACGCTCAACAGGGGGCCCTGCAAAATCAGCGATGGGTTGAGCACAAACAGGAACGGCAGTACGAACAGCACGGCTCCCAACCGCACGGCATACAGGCTCGTTCGGGTGCTGTTGGCGCCGGCAACACCGGCAGCAGTAATGGCGGCTAGCGCCACGGGTGGAGTGATATAGGAGAGCATTCCCCAGTAAAGAATGAACAGGTGGCTGGCAAGAGGATTGAGGCCAGCACCCACTAGCGCTGGCGCAAGCAGAATCGACAGGAAGATGTAGCATGCGCTGACCGTCATTCCCATCCCGAGGATAAAGCTGGTAATCGCCCCCGCCGCCAGCATCAGGGGAATGCTGTCACCTGCATACAACAGCAGTTCGCGAGAGAAAGCCCCTGCAACCCCCGTATAGGAAAGCCCACCGACCACCAAACCGATACCGGCCAAAACGGCGACCAGACTCCCCACCCCGTGTGCCAACTGATAGAAAAAATCCAGCAGTTGGCTGATACGCAGCCGCTGCTGACGGCGCACCAGTGCAATCGCCAGCAATATCAGGGTGGCATAATAAGGCGCCTGACTTTCCAGACGCATGACAAGCAGCATGTAGATCAGCACGCCCAAACTGAGTAGGTACGGCCATCCAGAGAGCAGCGTGTCACGCACCCTGGGAATATCCTTGGCGGACATGCCCATGAGGCCTTTGCGGGCAGCATAGTTATCTACCTGAAGCAGCAGGGCCAGGTAGAAGAGCACCGCAGGCAGCAACGCCGCCAGCATTACCTCACCGTAACTGACGCCTAGGAAGGAAGCCATGATGAAGGCAACGGCCCCCATAACGGGCGGCATCAAGGTTCCGCCCGTGGAGGCGCACGCCTCTACGGCAGCGGCATATTCGCGTGAATAGCCACTGCGCTTCATGGCAGGAATGGTAATCGTCCCTGTGGTCAGAATATTGGATACCGCACTACCGGATAAGCTGCCCATGAAGGCACTGGAAACGACGGCCACCTTGGCGGGCCCGCCGCGGCTTCGGCCCATCAATGCAGTGGCGAAATTCATGAAGAACTCACCGCCACCGGTGATGGTCAGCGCTATCCCGAACACGACAAAGCCGATAATCAGGTTGGCGACGACCTGCATCGGCACGCCCACAATGCTTTCCGCCCCCATGACATGGGCTCGGATGGTTTCCCCCCATCCAAAACCATTACTCCACAGGAAACCAGGCATGTGGCCTGCATAGAGCGGATAGAGCCCAAATAGCAGTGCCACGGCAAAAATCGCCCAGCCACCACAGCGGCGAACGCCCTCCAGCACCAGTAGCAGCATCATCGTTGCCACCAGCGTGGCTTCGAGCGGGGCGAAATACTCCCACCCTTGCTGGGTCATGCGCAGGCCATTAAGGCCGAGGTAGATGGCGCCACCAAGAGCAGCCCCCGCCAGCACCCAGTCATACCAGGGAAGGCGTTCGGTATCAGCCTTGCGAGCCGGAAAGATCAGTAGTGCCGCCGATAGGAACAGCCCTATCAGATAGTAGATAAAGGCATTACCGATCGGATAGAACCCCAACAGATTGAGGGCAAAGGTTTGGTTGATCGTCATCAACAGACCGACGGCTCCCAGCCCCATCACTATCCACCTTGCCGAACCTTCCAATCGCTCTTGACTTGAATTGCTCATGATGTCGCTCCCAGTGACATATCCACCCGTGGTCAAAGCGCGCCAATCACTTCTTGCCGGCGAGCCTCCCAACGTTCGGCAAGCGCATCCCCTTCGAGGTCTGGCTCCTCGTTCAGCAGGCTATCCCAAGCTTGTTTCAGTGCTTCCAGGCGGGCGAGGCGGTTATCGTTCCATGTCTGCATCTCCTCGCTCCATAGCCCTTTCTCTTCCATATAGCGGATAGCCCCAGGGTGGAAAGGTATATCGATAGGTGGCACGCCGGAGTCCTCGATTGCCCAGCGGTGAATGGCAGCGGTCGCGTCACGATAAAGGTCATAACTCTCATCCAGGCTCTTGATGAACTGGTAGACCTCTTCTTCGTCACGATCAGCCATGGCTACGATGATCGGGTAACGGTAAGCAAGCATGTTGGCGGGAGATTCTTCGTTTAGCCCAGCGCCAATGGTTTCACGGAATGACTGGAAGACAGGGGCCACCTGGTTCATGCGCGCCCAGCCCTCTTCGTCATCGGCAGGAATATCTATCCAGCGAATACCACGAGAAGACTCCTCCAGCTCATAAAGCTGGCTGGCGGTGGTGGTCGTGCAGGTGGCATCGGCCCGATCCTCGACCAGCGAACTCATGGCGGCGCCGTGAGTCGGGAACATCACCGCCTCCACATCGTCGCGCCCCAGCCCTGCAAAGGCCAAGATCGCATCACATTTCACATTGACCGAAGGGTTGCCTGCCACGTAGGCAACCCGCTGCCCCCGCAAGTCTTCGAGCGTATGGATATTAGCGTCGGCTGCCGATGGCACACCAAAGGTAGATGGTCTTCCAGCAACGGCTCTGAGGTCTTGCGGCCCCCAGCGGCGCTCGCTGAAGTCGTAAATTCCTTCCGTTGCAAAGAAGGATTCCGTGGCTAGGAAGGCATAATCAGCTCGGCCGCTAACCAAAGGCTGCATTCGCCCAATGGCCGATCCCGCAGGCTGAATACGTATGCGGGTGTTGTAGCCCTTGCCAAAGGCATCGGCGATGGCGGAGGCCTCCGAGTGTCCTTGCGAGCCCACATCATAGGCGGTCCATGTCATGGTGCTGGGAAGCTCTGCGGCCGAGGCCGTATTGGCTAGAACGGCAAAAACGGTGGAGATAAGGCCAGTGGTCAGGTGCGTGCGTTTCATGGTTTTGCTCTCATGTTGTGTTGTTATTGGCGTAACGTTAATTGTGCTTATTTTTCAGCCCTTAGGATTGGGCAATGGAGTACATCGTGTTGTGCAAAAGGCTTCATGCCACCGGCACATCCGGCAGCACGCCTTTCGCTCTAAGGTGTTCTATTTGTTGCACGGTCAATCCTGCTTCATGAAGGATTGCGTCGGTATGTTCGGCAAAGCGTGGCGGTGGCGTTTCATAGCGTGAGGGCGTACGGGCTAGCTTGATCGGCGAGCCTGTGCCCTTGTAATGGCCGATATTGACGATCATATCGCGGTGCTGGGTATGCGGATGCGCCAGCGCTTGCGTGGTATCGAGTACGGGCCCGCAGGGAACGCCGATGCGCATCAACCGGTCGGCGAGCTTATCCCCTTCCCACCTGGCCATGGCACTCTCCAGCACATTACGCAGTGCATCGCGGTTACCCAGGCGGGCACCATTGGTTGCAAAGCGTTCATCCTGGCTAACGTCGTGGCATTCGAGCAACTCGCATAAGCGCGCGAACTGCACATTATTGCCAACCGCCAGAAAAATCGGCTGTGTCGCCGTCCGGTAGACCTCATAAGGGGCAATATTGGGATGTTCATTTCCCGTGCGGCGCGGCGGCGGCCCACCGTAGAATACGTTGGGAAAGTGGGGATGCATCAAGGAGAGCCCGGAGTCGAACAGTGCTGTTTCGACAAACTGCCCAAGCCCGCTGCGCGTACGCTCATGGAGAGCCAAGGTGATACCGATGACGGCATTCAGGCCGGTCACGATATCGACAATGGGTAGCCCCACTCGCAGTGGCTCCCCCTGTTTCTCACCGTTGACACTCATCAGTCCCGCCATTGCCTGGATGATGGCGTCATAGCCAGGCAAACCGCCCATCGGACCATCAGCACCAAACCCACTGATTCGGCATTGGATCAGACGAGGAAAGCGCGCGCTGAGAATGTCATAGCTCAGTCCCCACTTTTCCAGGGTTCCCGGCTTGAAGTTTTCCACCAGCACATCGGCGCCCTCCAGCAGTTGTAGTAGCAGAGCCTTGCCGTCAGGATGGCGAAGATCCAGCGCCATCCCGCGCTTGCTGCGGTTCAAGCCGTGGAAATAGGAAGCTGCATCACCTTCGAAAGGAGGCCCCCAGCCGCGGGTTTCATCCCCCCCGGGAGGCTCGATCTTGATCACATCCGCACCGTAGTCACCCAGCACCTGGGTACAGTACGGGCCTCCCAGCACACGGCTAAGATCAATCACCCTGATTCCGCTCAGTGCGCCATTGGGTTTAACCATGACCCACCTCCAGCCCGTGGGAACGCGCCAGTGCTTGAGTATTTACCACCGCAGAGACCTGTTCGTCGGTCATCGGCGTTTCGCTGAGCAGCATCGCCAGCGCTTCCGGCGACGCTCGACTGACCGATAGCGGATCGGGAGGGAGTAGCTTGTGGCGTACCACCAGCCAGGCGAGTGCCAATCGCCGCCTGTCTCCCGTGATCCGGGACGCCTCCCAGGCCATAAGAATGGCGGAGGTAATGTGGTAGAGACTGCTGGCGATCCGCCGCGCGTCGTGCTCGCAGGCAGGATCCTCTGCCAGTGCATTCGCGCTCTCTACTGCCTTGTCGAGGAGCACCTGCAACAGGTGGCGCTCGTGATTCTCAATGGCGGACGCCTGCAACTGTTGGTGCAAGTAGTCAGCCAGTACCGGCAAGGTCTGTTCACGCCGAATCGCCCGAAAAACATCCAGGGCAACGATATTGCTGGTGCCTTCCCATATTGAGCCAAGGTGGGCATCACGCAGCACGCGGGCATCCGACCACTCCTCGATGTAGCCACATCCACCACGTACTTCCATGCCATCCCCAGCCACCTTGCGTGCATCCCGCGTGGTGCGGAACTTGATCATGGGTGTCAGGATGCGCAAGAGCTTGGCTGACTGGGTATCCCCCGCATCGGCACGCCGCAGGCACTCTGCCGTGTGGAAGACCATCGTGCGCCCTTGCTCGGCAGTGAGCATCATCTTGCTGAGCTGACGCTGCATAAGCGGCAGCTCGATGAGCTGGCTACCGAACGCCTGCCGATGGCGGGCAATGAAAAGCGCCTCGTTGAGTGAGCGACGCATTAGCCCCGCCGACCGCACCCCGTTCGAGAGACGAGACATGTTGATCATGTCCGTCATCTGCTTGAAGCCCTGCCCCGGCTCTCCCACCACATAAGCTTCGGCGCCTTCGAGCAGGATCTCACCGCTCGCCATGGAGCGAGTACCCAGCTTGTCTTTCAGGCGTACGATGCGGTAATGGTTAAGATCACCATTTTCCAGATACCGGGGCAGCAGGAACAACGTGAGACCGCGAGTGCCCCGCTCCCCCTGCTCGGGGCGCGCCAATACCATCGCCAGCGCGGCATCAGGGTTAGAGCAAAACCATTTGTCGCCATAAAGGCGCCACTTGCCCTCTTCCTGCCTCGCTTCCGTGGTAATCGCTCCAACATCAGAGCCTGCATCCTGCTCGGTCATGAACATGGCTCCCTGATAGGCCAGATCCATATCCTGTGAGGTCAACGCTTCCAGGTAGCGGTTCACCAACGCTTCGTCGCCAAACTTGCGCAACGTGCGAGTCAGTGCATCGGTCATGCTAAGCGGGCAGCAAAGGCCAAACTCTGCCTGCACGAACAGGTACGTCAGCGCGTACTTCACTACCGGCGGCATGGGTTCCGACCAGTCAAGCACTCCACCGCGGTGCGACATGGCCGCCAGCCCGAACTGCCCATAGGCATACGCTTCCAGGCGTTGATAGGCTGGATGTTTGAGGATCTGCTGACGCTCGGTGCCATTTCGGTTGCGCAGGGCAAGTTCAGGCGGATGCTTGTCAGCCTCGATGGCCAGCGCTTCCAGTTCACCGCCAGCAAGGGCTCCCATCTCGTTGAAGTGGTGTTCCAAGTGCTGACGTAGCGCCGTCGGCAAATAGATATCCAAAAGCTGGGAAAGGGTGGGATCGTTATGGTAACTGTTCTGCCCCCAGGAATCGGGGATATTGCGGTGTATCATTTCATTCACAACGGCGTACCTCTTGGACTTATTATATGTTTTATCGTCACATTAGGCGGGTACGGAGACCGTCTCCAATACTGTTTTAGGATCCATTGATTCAGTTTTATGTATGATTGAAGAACAAGAAACGATAAGGAACGAAGCCAATGGCGCTGACATTTCGACAGCTGCGTTACTTTCTGGTGCTCTCGGAGGAACTACATTTCGGCAAAGCAGCGCAGCGCCTGCATATTTCTCAACCACCACTAAGTGCCAGCCTGCGTCAACTGGAAGAGGAGCTAAAGGTCAAGCTGCTGCTGCGCAATAGCAAACGCGTTACCCTCACGCCCGCCGGAGAAGCCTTCCAGCGCCAGGCACGCCGGATTCTCGAGCAGCTAGAAGACTCGCAAACGCTGGTGCAGCGCATTGCCTCAAGCGCCACCGGCCTGGTGCGTGTTGGGTTTACGCCCGCCATGCTCTTTCGCGGCCTTCCGGAACTGCTCAAACGCCTGCAATCCCGCTATCCCGGCATCGAAATACAATTGATCGAACGCAACTCGGCAGATCAAGTAGAAGCAGTGATGCAGGAGCAGCTCGATATCGGCTTCATCCATTCGATGCCGTTACCCGAGGGAATCGAGTCGGTCATCCTGTCGGACGAACCCTTCCTGTGCTGCTTGCCAGCGCATCACCATCTGGCAGGCCGACGCGAGTTGGCAGTCAAGGAATTAGCCAATGAGCCTATCATCCTGTTTGGTCGCGACCTTGCCCCTCACTATTACGACAGGATCATCGGCCTGTTTCACCACGCAGATGTTAAACCCCATATCTGCCACGAAGTCTCCCACTGGTTGACCATTCTTGCTCTAGTAGCTAATGCGATGGGGGTTGCTTTAGTTCCCAAATCACTTGCCAAAGCCGGTTTTTCCAATGTGAGCTTTCTCCCTCTGACCGATTCAACGACACGACATCAGTCGCACTGCATATGGCGCAGCGATTCGGAGGAACATGAAGAAATCCGTCAGTTGCTGCTTAACTGCCTAAAAGAACAACAGCAAGTCAGGTAAGCACGGCGCCAAGCCCAGCAGCCCCCTACCTGCCCTACTCCCGCTGACGCATGCTGGTTCCCTCATTCCGTCGTGAGGAAACCGCAGTGCAGTCGTTGTCGCCTACGTGCGAAATAACGCTTTCGCGACTACGCTATAGCAACGCTCACTACTCAAAGGAAGAGAATATGTCTACTACCACTATCGTCGTTATCGTTGTTGTTATCGTGGCCGTGCTGGGTATTGGTTTCGGTGGCGTTCTGCCTTTTTAAACAGCTTTCTTTATTTTTCCCAAGACAATTCCAGACAGCCAAAAACGAAAAAGGCCGTCGAGCTAAGAGCTTGACGGCCTTTAAAATTCTTGGCGGAGGGGGAGGGATTCGAACCCTCGAAGCCTTGCGGCTTACACACTTTCCAGGCGTGCTCCTTCGACCACTCGGACACCCCTCCGCGTTTTGGCGCTGTTGAAAGGCTGAACCTTTCGCGACAGAACGGCGCATATACTATTGGCTAAGCCTCGAAATAGCAAGCCTTTTCCGGCTGACGAACCTTTAGGTTAGTGACATACCCCGGTTATCGTTCAGACAATGCAGCGTAGCTGCCCTTGGCTTCCAGGCAGAGCGTCTCGCCACAATAGAGCTGCTGGGTTAGCGCTATGCGGCCTTTTCCTCGCTCAGCGAGCTTGTTGGCAAGCTGAGTAGGGCCTTCTGACACGGCTGGCGTACATACCAAGCGGTAGTCACTTGTTACCGGCGCCAGAAAACGCTGGCTAGCCTCGGCAACGACGACATCGCGCGCAATGCCCCGCTCACGTAGCCATAGCGTTACCCAGCACCAGCCTTGTAGCGTCGTCTGCGCCGTCAGTGCGCCACCAAAGCCCGTGCCTTTATCGTTAAGGTTGGGCTCCAGTGCTAACTGCCAGATTAGTGAATCTCCTTGGCGCGTCATTTCGCTAATACCTAGGCCGCTCACCATGGGTATGGCGTCACTCAGCCACTGCTGAAAAGCGGCCAGGTCTTCCAGCTGGCCCTCTGGCAGCGGCAATCGTGGATGAGGGACACCTGGCTGACGAGGGAGACTCATCGCTAGTCCCAACGCTCCAAAAAGTCAGCAACATTATGCTGCGGTACCGGTTTATGGCGCCCCCCCAGGGTGCCCAGATAGATAAACGCGACGACTTCGTCATCTTCATCCAGATTCAGCCCTTTGCGAACTACGGGGTCGAAAGCGTACTTGCCGCTGCGCCACATTGCTCCCAACCCTAGGGCGTGGGCGGCTAGCAGTATGCCGTGGGCGGCGCACCCGGCGGAGATCACCTGCTCCATTTTGGGTACTTTTTCAAGTTTGGGCGTGACCTTGGCGATCACGGCGATAATCATCGGCGCCCGCAGCGGCTTTTTGCGCGCCGAGTTGAGCGTTTCGTCATCGGCGCTAGGATCTTCCTGAAACTCCGCCTCGGCGAATAGCTCGCCCAAGCGTTCTCGCCCTTCCCCGCTAAACTCGATAAAGCGCCAGGGGCGCAGCTCTTTATGATCCGGGGCACGTAGCGCGGCCTGATAAATGGCGCTGAGCTGTTCGCCGCTGGGCGCTGGCTCCATCAGCTTGCCCATTGAGCTACGCTCGTGAAGCAGCGTGAGTGCGTCCATTGATGACTCCAAGTCCAATTGTGTGAGGCTACTTTAGCACCGTCATTTATAGCATTGTCATTTATAACATTGCCGCTTACTGCCTTGCTAGGCGCAGTGGCGTGGGGGGCGTTAACCCTGGGGTTGCGCGCCAGGGACTGATATCCAACCCGCCGCGCCGCACATAGCGCGCCAGTACCAGCAGCTGCGTAGGCTTTGCCTGGGCCATTAAATCGCAGAAGATATGCTCAACGCAGTGCTCGTGAAAATCCTGGTGCTGGCGAAATCCAATCAGGTAACGCAGCAGCCCTTCGCGGTCTATTTTCGGGCCTTTATAACGAATCAGCATGCTGCCCCAGTCTGGCTGACCGGTAACGGGGCAGTTGGATTTCAGCAGATGGGAGTAGAGTGTCTCCTCGACAATCTCTTCCCCTACCGACAGGTGATCACTGCTAGGCGTATAGTCGCTTACTGCGATATCTAAATCGTCCAAGCATTCGCCCGGTAAGTGCTGTGGCGAAAGCTCTGGCGCATCCACATCAAACAGCTCGACACTCACTTCAGCCCCCGCCGCTAAGGAGAGGTCATTGGCCAGCGTTTCCATCACTTCCTGACGACTATAGAAACGGGTTTGGTTGAAGCTATTGAGGTAGAGCTTCCAGGATTTGGACTCAATCAGATTGGGTGAGGCTGCTGGCAAGCGAAAGCGCGCCACGGCCACAATAGGCTTACCGCGGCTGTTCAGCCAGGAGACTTCAAAGGCGTGCCACTCATCTTCCCCCACAAACGGCAGAGTTCCCTCTTCAATCCCCAGCGGCTCTCGATTAGCCACGCGGGGAATAGGATATAACAGCCCCGCGTCATACTGCTCAGGGTAAGCGGAATCGCGGCCTAACGGCGCGTGCGCTAAAGTGTCTGGGCGGTGTGCCATTGTATAAAAGCTCTCTCTTCTCAATCGGATTGATGCGTCTAGCTGCGAATACCTTTGCCGCGTTCCAGCATCGCCAGTGCAATGCCAAACAGCATAATGATAAAGGCAAAAATGGCAGCGAGCGCCCAGCCAACGGGAATATCCGAAACACCTAAGAAGCCATAACGGAAAACGTTGACCATGTACAAAATTGGATTGAGCATGGAAACGCCCTGCCAGAAGTCAGGCAACATTGAGATAGAGTAAAACACTCCGCCCAAATAGGTCAGCGGCGTAAGGATAAACGTCGGCACGATAGAAATATCGTCGAACTTATTGGCCAGTAACGCATTAATAAATCCGCCAATAGAGAACAGCGCAGACGTCAGCACTACGACCAATACCGTGAGCAGCGGATGCTCCATGGTTAGACGGGTAAAGAACAGCGAAACGATTGTGACAATTAACCCCACGCCCAGGCCTCGTGCCATTCCGCCTAAAATAAAGCCAGCCAGTATCACCCAATTGGGCATGGGCGAGACCATCATCTCTTCGATCGAACGCTGAAACTTATTGGAGAAAAAACTCGACGCCACGTTGGAGTAGCTGTTGGTAATCACCGACATCATGATCAGCCCAGGGACAATAAAGTCCATGTAGCTGAAGCCGTCCATGTCACCAATCCGCGAACCAATTAGGTTGCCGAAGATAATAAAGTACATCGCCATGGTGATAGAGGGAGGCAACAGCGTTTGTGGCCAAATGCGGGTGAAACGTTTGATCTCTTTTAGCACCAGCGTCCACAGGGCGATCAATGTTTGCGTAGCATTCATACGCGCTCCTCCGTCTTCTCAACGCGCTGGTCTATCGCCCCTAGCCCACTGCCTTCCACCATCGACACAAACATCTCCTCTAAGCGGTTGGCGCGATTACGCATGGAAACCACCTGGATGCCCTGCTCACTCAGCGCCTTGAAGACATCGTTTAAACGTTGCCCGCGATGCACCACGAGTGATAGCTGAGTAGACTCCAGCTGTTTTATCTCAAACCCGTCTATCTTGGGTATGTCTGTAATGGCTTCGGAGGTATCAATTAGGAAGGTCTCGGTATTCAGCTCAGCCAGCAGGCCTCGCACGCTAGTGTTCCGCACAATATCGCCATTATTGATAATCGCCACATTACGGCAAAGGCTCTCAGCCTCTTCCAGGTAGTGCGTCGTCAGGATGATGGTGGTGCCTTCGTCTTGGTTAATCCGCCGCATGTACTCCCACATACTGCGCCGCAGTTCGATATCCACCCCGGCGGTTGGCTCATCCAGAATCAGCAGCTTGGGACGATGCATCAGCGCTCGAGCGATCATCAGGCGGCGCTTCATGCCACCTGACAGCATGCGCGCGCTGCCGTTGCGCTTCTCCCATAGGCCCAGATCGGTCAGCAGCTGTTTAGCGCGGGGCAAAGCTTCGCGACTGGTCATGCCGTAGTAGCCTGCCTGGGCCAGTACGATATCGAGCACTTTCTCAAATTGATTGAAGTTGAACTCTTGGGGTACCACGCCCAGTTGATACTTGGCTTTAGCGAAGTCCTTATCCACATCGATACCGAATATGGAGACCTTGCCCGCCGTCTTTTGCACCAGCGAGCAAACCACCCCCAAGGTGGTGGACTTGCCGGCGCCATTGGGGCCCAACAAAGCAAAAAAATCGCCCTGCTGGACGTCGAGATCAATACCTTTGAGCGCCTGAAAGCCGTTGCCATACACTTTGGTAAGGCCACGGATCGACAATGCCGGTTCGGCCATGAACATGTCCTGTCAGCAAAATAAGAAGAGAAGGAGAAACATTAGGGCGCAAACGACTTTTTTCAAGGTGATTAAGAACACCAACCGTCAGGCACGCAAAGAATGACGCCCAGCAAGTAGCTAGCGCATCAGGAATAAAGAGAGATAACCAAATGAAAACTAGGAAGCGCTTGGAGCGGGAAGGAGATTCGACCGGGCTGGCGTTCCAGCTCCCGACCCTTACCTACCGTCTTGTGACTGTCTACATGGAGCGGGAAAGGAGATTCGAACTCCCGACCCTCGCCTTGGCAAGGCGATGCTCTACCACTGAGCTATTCCCGCAACGCAAACAACATACTAGATGGCGTCCCATAGGGGGTTCGAACCCCTGTTACCGCCGTGAAAGGGCGGTGTCCTAGGCCACTAGACGAATGGGACTAAATCAAACCTGGAGCGGGAAAGGAAATCGACCGGGCTGGCGTTCCAGCTCCCGACCCATCGCTTACCGATCCGGTACTACTAAAACTGGAGCGGGAAAGGAGATTCGAACTCCCGACCCTCGCCTTGGCAAGGCGATGCTCTACCACTGAGCTATTCCCGCTTATAGAACACTTACTTAGCTTTTACCTAACTTACCGAAAGTGGCGTCCCATAGGGGGTTCGAACCCCTGTTACCGCCGTGAAAGGGCGGTGTCCTAGACCACTAGACGAATGGGACACTGTAAGCACTTTAATGCTTGGAGCGGGAAAGGAGATTCGAACTCCCGACCCTCGCCTTGGCAAGGCGATGCTCTACCACTGAGCTATTCCCGCATTCCGATAACCCTGACGACCGCTTACTCTAGCTCTAGCTCTAGCTCTAGAAAGAAAAAGAATAAGTGGCGTCCCATAGGGGGTTCGAACCCCTGTTACCGCCGTGAAAGGGCGGTGTCCTAGACCACTAGACGAATGGGACGTTGCATTGCCTCGTCGAGGTGGCGCGTATGTTACTCAGACCTTATTGAGCTGTCAAGCACCCTGCCTTCACCAAACTAACTGACACGCTTTCAATTACCTACCTCTACGTCCAATTTTTGCGAAGCCAGTATGCACACCGAGGGTGCCCTGGACACTCATTCGGCGTCATAACGGTGCAAACGGTTATTTTTCTTATATTTAGTCTTTTCAGCAGAGACCGACAAAACCCTTAAAAATCTTTTATTTAAAATAAAATCGATTTTTATGGCACACCCCTTGCTACTTCATTGTGTTCCCTGGCTGACCAATTCCATCATAAATGAGGTGTGCTATGTCCTTATCCCGTCGCAAGTTTCTCACCACAGCTGCCGTCTCCTCCACGGCAGGCCTTGTCTTGGGCGCCCCGTCTATCGCCCGTGCGCAGTCCGCCGAGAGCTTCAACTGGCGTATGACCAATGCCTACCCGCCCGGCTCGCCCTTTTACGTGGAAGGCCCAGGCAGCCCCACTGACGTGATCGCCAAAATCAACGCCATGTCCGGCGGGCGACTCAATATTCAGCATTTTTCATCCGGCGAGCTAATTCCAGCTTTTGAAGGCTTTGAAGCAGTTCAAAGCGGCACCATCGAAATGAATGCCGCCAATAGCTACTTCTGGTCAGGCACCACCTTTGCCGCTCAGTACTTCACTACCGTTCCATTTGGTATGAGCTTTATGGGCCATATGGCGTGGCTTTACCACGGCGGCGGCTTGGAGCTTTGGCACGAAGTGTATGAGCCCTACGGCATGGTCGCCTTCCCGCTGAACAATACCGGCGTGCAAATGACCGGCTGGTTCCGCGAACCGATCGAGGATATTAGCCAGCTCAACGGGCTGCGCATGCGCGTTCCTGGCTTGGCGGGCCAGGTTTACTCTTCGCTTGGCGTGGATGCCCGTGTACTGCCCGGTGGTGAAATCTTCCCCGCGCTGGAGCGTGGCGTGATTGATGCAGCTGAATTCGTAGGCCCCTTCCAAGACCGTCGCATGGGCCTGCATAACGCCGCCAAGTTCTACCACACTACAGGCTGGCACGAACCCTCGACCACGGGCGAACTGCTTATCTCGAAAACCCACTGGGATAGTCTGCCAGAAGATCTGCAGATGATTGTCAAAACCGCCTGTATGGCCGCCTGCTTAGAGAGTGTGACCTGGTCTGAAGCGGTCAATGGCGAGGCCATGACAGATCTAGTGGAGAACGAAGGCGTCACTGCCAGCATGCTACCTACCCCCGTTATCGATGCGCTGCGCGAAGCCACTCAAGATACCCTGGCGACAGAGGCCAACGCTGACCCGCTGGTGCGCAAAGTGCACGATAACTACATGGCCTTTAAAGCCAACCATGACCGCTGGGCAGGCGCCAGTGAGCGTGCCTGGTTAAACGATATTATCGGAGTCTGATATGCGCGCCGTGGCATTTTTTGTTCACGGAGTTGAGGCGGTGGTTCGGCTATTTGGCTGGATCGCCGCCTGGACCTGCGTGGTTTTAGTCGGGCTCGTCGCTGGCGACGTATTGATGCGCTATGTGTTCAGCATTGGCGCGATATGGCTGCAGGAACTGCAGTGGCACTTGATCTCACCTATTGCACTGTTTGGCATGTCGTATTTGCTATTGATGGGCGAGCAGGTGCGCGTAGATGTTTTCTACGAGCGCTTCCCTGTAGGCCTGCAACGGGTGATTGAAGTGATCGGCGGACTCTTGCTGCTGGTGATGGGGCTGTATATCGCCTGGCTGACGCTGCCCTGGATCGCCCAGTCGTTCGCCCGCGGTGAGGCGTCGCCCAACCCCGGTGGCCTGCCTCTACGCTGGCTGCTCAAGTCGCTCATTCCATTCGGCTTTGTCCTTCTCGCGCTGCAAGGGCTGGCCCACGCGTTGCGTCAGGCTTTCGCCCTACCCACACGAGGTGAATAACGCATGTCTCCCAATGAATGGCTCGCGATCGGCATGATCGTGGCTTTTTTCGTGTTTCTGCTGATAGGTATTCCGGTAGGCATCAGTATCGCGGCGACGGCCTTTTTCTTTGGCTACGTTGGCTTTGGGCCAATGCTGTTTAATCTGCTGCCATCACGTATTTACGGCGTAGTGACCAATTACACCTTTATGGCCATACCGCTATTTGTGTTTATGGGGGTGATGCTGGAGAAGTCGAAGCTGGCAGAGGAGTTGATCGATGTCATCGGCCACCTGTTCGGCGGCCTTTCGGGGGGCATGGGTGTGGCGATCATCATCGTGGGCGTGCTGTTAGGTGCCGCCACGGGCATTGTGGGCGCCACTATCGTTACCCTTGGCCTGCTCACGCTACCGACGCTGCTACGCCGCGGCTACCCTAAAACCCTGGCCACCGGAATGATCTGCGCATCCGGCACCTTGGGGCAGATTATTCCGCCCAGCCTGGTGCTGATTCTGCTGGCGGAAATTCTGGGCGAATCGGTCGGTACGATGTTCGCCGCCGCCATGGTGCCGGGACTAACCCTGGCGGCGGTCTATATTATTGCCATTCTGGTGATCGCCAAGCTCTACCCCGACTTAATGCCGCCTATTCCTGCCGAGGAGCGAGCAGAAATGGGCCGGGGTCAGCTGATACGCAAGGTGATTACCGTGGTGGGCCCGCCAGTGGGGTTGGTGTTTGCGGTATTAGGGTCGATTATTGGCGGCATTGCCGCGCCTACTGAAGCAGCCTCAATGGGTGCGCTAGGAGCATTGCTAATTGTAGCCTGCTCGGGGCGGTTAACCTTTGCGCTACTCAAAGAAGTTGCCAAGGCCACGCTGGTGATCTCGGCCATGGTGTTCTTTATTTTGATCAGCGCCCAGGTATTTGGCCTGGCATTTCGCGGATTGGGCGGCGAGCATTTGGTTGCCCGTATGTTCGACTGGGTGCCCGGCGGCGAATTAGGCGCGATGCTATTCATGCTGCTGCTGATGTTTGTGCTGGGTTTCTTCCTGGAGTGGATTGAGATCAGCTATATTGCCCTACCGTTATTTTTACCCTTCTTTGTGCAAATGGGCGTCGATATGGTGTGGCTGGGCATTCTGGTGGGGCTGGTGCTACAAACGTCGTTTCTTACCCCACCCTTTGGCTGGTCGCTGTTTTTCCTCAAGGGTGTAGCGCCGAAAGAAGTCTCGACGCTGGATATTTATAAAGGCGCCCTACCGTTTATCGGTTTACAGTTCGTCGCCGTCGCGCTGGTATTTATCTTTCCCAGCATTGCCACCTGGTTGCCCGCAGCCATTGGCTGGTAACGAACTGCTTTAGTATTTATTTAACAACTATTTATTTAACAACTATTTATTTAACAACTATTTATTTAATAAATATTTACTTAATAACAAGGATTCTAAGATGCTCCACACCCAACGTAGTTACGGCGGTAGCTGTGTCGCCCCTCACCACCTCGCCGCAAGCGCCGGGCGCGATGTGCTTAAACAGGGTGGGAATGCGGTGGAAGCCATGGTCGCTGCCGCTGCGGCCATTGCGGTGGTCTACCCGCATATGAACGCCCTGGGTGGCGATGGCTTCTGGCTCATTCATGAGCCGGGCAAAGCGCCCATCGCCATTGACGCCTGTGGCCCTGCGGCGGGGCTTGCCAGCGCAGACTTCTACGCCGGTGAAACGCAGATTCCCGAGCGCGGCCCCAAAGCCGCCCTCACCATGGCCGGTACCATTGGCGGCTGGCATGAAGCGCTAAGCGTCGCTTCACAGTGGGGCAAGCCACTTCCCCTCACCACGCTACTGGCCGACGCCATTCATCATGCCGAGACGGGTATTGCGGTCTCCCAGAGCCAGGAAGCGCTTACCGCTAAACACCTTGAGCGTTTAACCCAAAGCCCGGGCTTTAGTGACGCCCTGCTGCTTAACGGCCAGGTACCCCGTGAAGGCGAACGGCTGCGCCAGCCACGTTTGGCCGCCACACTCAAGCGTTTGGCAGAAGCAGGATTAGATGACTTCTACCGCGGCGAGCTGGCCGCCAGTATGGCGCGGGATTTAGAGGCCGTCGGCAGTCCGCTGCGCCTGGCAGACTTTCATGCTTATCGCGCCCAACGGGTCACACCGCTGGAAGTAACGCTTCAGGATGCCACGCTCTATAACCTGCCTGCGCCGACCCAAGGCATGGCCTCGTTAATGATTTTAGGTATCTACGAGCGCCTAAAAGCCGCCGAGCCCAATGGTTTTGGCCACCTGCATGGCCTGATTGAAGCCACCAAACGCGCCTTTATCCTGCGCGACCAAAACATCACTGACCCCGGCCGTGCGCCAACACCGCTGCAAGATTTGCTCAGTGAAGAGAACATTGGCTTAGAAGCGGCTCAGATCGACCCGCAGCACGCCCTACCCTGGCCCCACGAACCAGCGCCAGGCGATACCATTTGGATGGGCACCGTGGATAGCGAAGGACGTTCGGTGAGCTTTATTCAGAGCATCTACTGGGAGTTTGGTAGTGGCGTGGTGCTGCCAGAAAGCGGCGTGCTATGGCAAAACCGCGGCATCAGCTTCTCGCTTAATCCCGACGACCTGCGCGGCTTATCCCCTGGACGTAAACCTTTCCACACTCTTAACCCGGCGCTTGCCAAGTTTAACGATGGCCGTACCATGGTTTACGGCACCATGGGCGGTGAAGGCCAGCCGCAAACCCAGGCAGCGGTATTTTCGCGCTATGCGCTGCACGGCATGCCGCTACAGCAGGCGATCACGGCTCCCCGCTGGCTGCTGGGGCGCACCTGGGGCGAAACCAGCACTAACTTGAAACTCGAAGCGCGTTTTGACGACACCCTAGTCACCGCTCTGGCAACGGCAGGCCACGATGTGGAAGTGCTGCCCGAGGCGTTCAGTGACACCATGGGCCATGCAGGCGGTATTGTGTACCACCCGGATGGGTTGATAGAGAGCGCCCACGACCCGCGCAGTAACGGCGGCGCGGCTAGCGTATAGCGCTTACACTGGCACAGCGATGTATAATCGCCCATGCTGAAACTCATGATGATCAAGTGGTGTCACTAGGCTAGTGAGTCCAAACAACACTTGGCCTCAGCGATGTAAGCGCAATGCATAAGTGAGAGGAACAGAGCATGGCGAAAATAGAAAAATCCCCTGACGAGTGGCAACAGCAGCTAACCCCAGAGCAGTACCGCGTAGCACGTGAGAAAGGCACAGAACGCCCATTCACTGGCGATTATCAGGTGCGTGATGCGCAGGGTATTTACCACTGCGTCTGCTGTCATGCGCCGCTGTTTGAGAATGAGCACAAATTCGATGCTGGCTGCGGTTGGCCAAGCTTTGATCGGCCACTGGGTAGCCGCTGCGTTGAGGAGCATACGGATACCACTCACGGCATGCAGCGCACGGAGGTAGTTTGTTCCCACTGCGATGCTCATCTGGGCCATGTGTTCCCCGACGGCCCACCGGAGACTACTGGGTTGCGCTACTGCATTAACTCAGTGTCGTTGGAATTTCACCCCGACGAGTAATCGCTGATAAATCCTCTCAAGGAAACCCAGCAAGGCGGGCGCCATCTGCTAGAATGGCAGCCCGCTTTTTTGTGCCGCTATTTTGTACTTGCAGGAGAAACCCATGCTCGGCTGGTTCCCCGGACATATGAACAAGGCCCGCCGCCAGATTAAGGAGGTGCTGCCTGAAATTGACGTAGTCATCGAGGTACTCGATGCGCGTCTGCCCTACTCCAGCGCCAACCCAATGCTGGCCGAGCTAACCCGCCATAAGCCGGTGCTGAAAATTCTCTCCCGGGCAGATCTCGCTGACCCGGAGCGAACGGCCGAATGGGTGGCTTATTTCGATGCCCAAGAGAATATGCGTGCCTTGGCAGTCACGACGACCAACACCCGCGAGCTAAAGAAAATTCCCAAGCTGTGCCATGAGCTGGCCGGTGCCGTTCGTGCTGACCGAGATGTGCGCGTGATGGTGATGGGTATTCCCAACGTGGGAAAATCCACGCTGATTAACGGCCTGGCCGGGCGAAAAATCGCTAAAACCGGCAACGAGCCAGCAGTCACCAAGCGCCAGCAAAAGGTGCGTATCGATGGGCGTGTGGCACTCACCGACACCCCGGGAGTGCTGTGGCCGAAGATTGAGGACCAGGCCAGCGCCTATCGGCTTGCCGCCACCGGCGCCATTCGCGATACCGCTATCGAGTACGCCGATGTAGCCATTGTTACCAGCGCAGAGCTGGCCAAACGCTACCCCGAAGCGCTCACCGAGCGTTATAAGCTCAAAGAGCTGCCCTCTTACACCGCGCCGGATATACCCCATGACATTGATGCGGATGGCCCGAAAAAGCCCGACTTTCTCGCTATTGCTGGCTTCGACGGTAACGCCATCTTAAAAGATATCGCTGCCCGCCGAGGCGGCCTGCGTCCCGGCGGCGCCGTTGATCTGCACCGCGGCGCGGAAGTGCTGCTTCACGAACTGCGTGATGGCAAGCTGGGCAGGCTAACGCTTGAAACCCCGGCAGACATTCCTCCGCCGCCCGTGCAAAACGACGAAGACAATCAAGCACTTTCCGACGCATAATGGCCTAATAGCTCTATAGCCGACGATGGCTTGTGGACGCTGTTTTTAGTCACTCATGCTTTTTGGACACTTTTGGGCCTCTAGCTACTTTTGGACAGACACCTCATGGATACCCCGCAGTCGCACGAATCACAACCGTTAAAGAAATCTCATAAGCTGCACAATGTCTGCTACGACATTCGCGGCCCGGTACTCGACCACGCCAAGCGCTTGGAAGAGGAAGGTCAACGAATTCTCAAGCTAAACATTGGCAACCCTGCGCCCTTTGGTTTTGAGGCGCCGGAAGAGATTCTCCAGGATGTGATGCGCAACCTGCCCACGGCCCAGGGCTACTGCGACTCCAAAGGCCTCTACTCTGCCCGTAAAGCGATTATGCAGGAGTGCCAGCGCAAACAGATTCCCGGCGTAGGTATCGAAGATATCTTCATCGGCAACGGCGTCTCTGAGCTGATCGTGATGACCATGCAGGCGCTGCTCAACGACGGCGATGAAGTACTCATTCCCGCGCCGGACTACCCGCTCTGGACCGCCGCCGCCCACCTTTCCGGTGGTCACGCGGTGCACTACCTATGCGACGAGCAGGCGGACTGGACGCCTGACACAGCGGATATTCGCGCCAAGATCACCAGCCACACACGTGCCATTGTGCTGATCAACCCCAACAACCCCACCGGCGCGGTGTATCCACCCGCCGTGGTGAAAGAGGTATTGGCGATCGCCAAACAGCACAACCTGGTGGTGTTCTCAGACGAAATCTACGACAAGATCCTTTATGACGGCGTCGAACATACTGCCACGGGCGCACTAGCGGACGATGACCAACTGGTCATCACCATGAACGGTCTCTCCAAAAGCTATCGCTGTGCAGGCTTTCGCTCGGGCTGGATGACTATCTCCGGCACCTTGGCCAAGCTAAACGCTCAGGACTATATCCAGGGGCTGAATATGCTGGCCTCTATGCGACTGTGTGCCAACGTACCCGCCCAGCACGCGATTCAAACCGCGCTGGGGGGCTACCAGTCGATCAATGATTTAATCCTGCCCGGCGGGCGGCTGTTGGCCCAGCGAGACATCACGGTGGAGAAACTGAACGCAATCCCCGGCGTCTCCTGCGTAAAACCTAAAGGCGCGCTGTACGCCTTTCCACGGCTCGACCCCAAGGTCTTCAATATCAAAGACGACCAGCAGATGGTGCTGGATCTGCTGCTACAGGAAAAAATCTTACTGGTACAAGGCACGGCCTTTAACTGGCCAGAGCCGGATCATGTGCGCATCGTAACGCTGCCCTGGGCCGACCAATTAGGCGATGCACTCGACCGTTTTGCCAACTTCTTGTCACGCTATCGGCAGTAGCTTTTGTAGCCATGACTTGAAACTGCCATGAACAGCACGTATCTAAGCCATTAATCTAGTAATGCTTCGATGAACTTTAGGGGAGAACCTGCACCATGATGCGAATTCTGCTGTTTTTAGGCACCAATATAGCGGTCTTGCTGGTCGCCAGCATTACCCTGCGCCTGCTAGGCGTAGAGGGTTACCTGCGCGGCCAGGGCATCAACTTCACCAGCCTGCTGATTTTCTGCTTTATTTTCGGTATGGCGGGCTCCATTATCTCGCTGTTTATCTCCAAATGGATGGCTAAACGCAGCACCGGCACGGTGATTATCGAAACGCCCTCCAACTCTACCGAACAGTGGCTGTTGGACACAGTGGCTGAGCTCTCCCGCGAGGCGGGTATCAAAACCCCGGAAGTGGGTATTTTCCCGGCTCAGCAGTCAAACGCCTTTGCCACGGGTTGGAACAAAGACGATGCGCTGGTAGCCGTCTCGGCAGGCTTAATGAATCGCATGCGTCCAGAAGAGGTGCGTGCAGTACTGGCTCACGAAATTGGTCACGTCGCTAACGGTGATATGGTAACGCTGGCGCTGATTCAGGGCGTGGTGAACACCTTTGTGATGTTCTTTGCCCGGGTCGTGGCGCATCTAGTCGATAACTTCCTGCGCAGCCGCAGCGATGGCGGTGGTGGTCTGGGCTTTATGGGCTACTTCGCGGTAGTCATGGTCGCGGAGATTGTGTTTGGGCTTTTGGCCTCGGCAATCGTTGCCTGGTTCTCCCGCTACCGCGAATACCGTGCAGACGAAGCAGGTGCGCGCTTAGCGGGCACCAACGCCATGGTGAGTGCCCTGGCGCGCCTGAAAACCGAAACTGAAATGCCCGATCAAATGCCCGATACGCTGCGCGCCATGGCCATCACCAAAGGCCAAACGCGCTCGCTGGTGGAGAAAATGTTTGCCAGCCATCCGCCGTTGGATGAGCGTATTCGCGCACTGAAAGAAGCCGCTTATCGTCAGTAAGTTTTTCAGTAGCTCCATACCTTTAAGGCCCGCATATGCGGGCCTTATTATGTATTGGGTTTGACATCAGAAGCGTTAGCTACGCTTATAGACATGCTTTCGGTGCCCAACCTTTACGACAGTCACGATAAGAAGCTCATCTACTACTTCATATATGATTCTATAGACACCCTGCCGAATGCGGTAGCGCTCTTGCCCTGAAAGCTTTTCACTACCGATAGGGCGAGGATCTTCCTGTAATTCCTCTATACGCTGAAGAATGCGGGTCACGTCTTTGTTAGGAATGGGCCGAAAATCTTTGGAAACAGATTTCTTGAAGACAAGCTTATAATTTGCCATGGGCCTTCAAATCGTCCAGGAACGCTTCATAGCTCACTGTTGGCTCGGAAACCCGTTCCTCGAATGCCGCCAAATCTTCTTGATCCTCAGCAAGTGCCATACGAACAGCATCGTTAACAATATCTGATACCGAACGATGCGTATGTGCTGACTTCAACCGCAACGCAGCGTGTAACTGAGGATCAAAATAAACTGTAGAACGCTTCGATGTCTCACTCATGATGTTTTCCAAATTCTGTAACGTTTTATCACTATAGCGTCAGAACATCAAAGCGTCAAAATTGCTCTAATAACGGTTTATTCGTACACATAAATACACTCGTGATTACAAATGTCTAGCTTTCTTTTTGCATCTCGAAACAAGTACGTTCAGGCACTGCAAGCACTTACACTCTCTATCATTTAGTTGCTACTCACATCAAACCCTGCCCCACGCAATACGCCTTCCAGCGTTACCGCTGCCCCTGAAAGCTGCACGTTGAGCGTGGCAAATTCACGCCGTAGCGGATAGTTGGCGCGGCAGTCATCAAAGCCTTTGCGCATTCCGTGATGCTGGGTTTGACGCTGTAGCGCATCGTGGTCGCGGCGCACGTCATATACCGCTCGCATACAGAGCCGCAAGGCGTCTTCTGGGGGGAGTGCGTGCTGCAAATGCAGCGACGCGAGGGCGGGTGGTGGGCAAATATCAGCAAACGTCAACTCGCTGGGCTGGTTCCAGTGGCGGGCCAGCGCCTGCTGAATCATCCAGGTGCCGCGTAGCTTGCCGTCAAGGCTATGCCCAGCAATATGGGGCGTGGCTAGTGAGACCAGATCACGCAATCCTGCGTCGATCCCGGGCTCCTCTTCCCACACGTCCAGTATCGCACTGATGTCACCCTTTCCCGCGAGGCGGCTGCGCAGGGCTAGGCCGTCCACACAGTCGCCCCGCCCGGCATTCAACAGCACGCTGCCGGGTGCCAGCTCCTCGATGCGCTGTGCATTAAGGAGCTGGTACGTCGCGTGGGGGCCTTCACGGGTTAGTGGTGTATGCAAGCAGAGCACGTCACAGCGCTCGATCATGGCGTCTAAGGAGTGAAAGCCCTCCTCACGCTCCTCTTCTGCACACTCTATAGCTTCCCGGGGCGGGTCACAGACCAGCGTTGCCACGCCCATGGCGGTTAGCCGCGCCTGGAGCCGGCTGCCTACATTACCCGCCCCCACAACCCCCACGCTACGCTCGCTAAGCGACCAGCCATCCCGCTCCGCCAGCGTGAGCAGGCTGCTCAGCACATAATCTACCACCGCTTCGGCGTTGCAGCCTGGCGCACTGGCGAAGGCGATATCACGCTGAGCGAGCGCTGCCTGATCGATATGATCCGTGCCGATGGTACAAGTACCAATAAAGCGCACAGGGCTATCAGCAATCAGTTTATCGTTGACCTGGGTAATCGAGCGAACGATGAGCGCATCCGCATCCTGCAGGTGGGAGGCATTTATCTCCCGCCCAGGCACACGGGTGAGCGAACCGAAATGGCCGAAACAGCGTTCGGCAGCGGGGATATTGGCGTCGACGACAAGTTTCATAGGCGTTTTGGTATCCGGGCTTTACAATACGCCCGCGACGGCTTGATGGGCAGGCGTGTTTAAAGTCTAAGTAAGGAGAGTGTTGTGATCGTACGCTGGGAAACCAACCATGACTATGTGTTGGTTCATATTCACCAGGATATGTTTGGTGACTGGATTTTCAGCCGCGCCTGGGGCCAAATCGGCACCCAGTTTGGGGGCCTGAAACATCAGCTAGCCGATACGCTGGACCAAGCCCATATGTGGCTGGAGGACGAGGCCACTATCCAGTCCTCACGGGGTTTTCGCAAGGTACTGGAAGTGGCCGACCATACGCCAGAAGGCCAGGAAGCCATGCGCCAGCTCTCACTGCTGGATGTGCTTTAGCCTGCCTCACTCTCCCCGGTTTTTAACCCAGAAAACGTCGCCCATCGCGCTTATGGGCGCCTTTAGGCGGCGTGGTGTCGGGTAGCGCAGTCAACCCTGCCAGCGCCGCTTCATCCAGCCAGCCGCGCTCGCGCAACCATGCACTTAATCGCTCCAGCTCAAAGCCACGATCCAGCTCATTGCCGTCACCATCCACCAGCACCGGTATCCGCAGGCCGTAGCGCTCAACCAGGGCGTCGTCGTCGCTAATCTCGATGTGGTGCAGCCACACCTTTTGATTCGCTAGTGCCGCCACCAAAGCCTCTAACTGGCTGCATAGGTGGCAGCCCATCGTTGTGTAAAGCGATAGCTGAATCATGCAAAAGCTCTCTTATGACGCCTTATGACGAAGTAAAAACACGTGGTGCAGGTTGGTGCGCCGCTGGAAATCGGGGTCGAAGCTACGCCCGGTGATATCCTCAACAGCGTAATGCTCGCTAAGCGCTTCATCGAGTTTAAAGCGCCGCTGGTTATTAGAAAACACCAAGGTTCCACCGGGTGCCAAGCGCGCCATGGCGAGCTCCACAAGCCGCGGATGATCACGCTGCACGTCGAGGGTATCGCGCATTTTCTTCGAGTTAGAGAACGTCGGCGGATCCATAAAGATCAGGTCAAACTCAGCATTGGCGGTTTCCAGCCAGCGGAAACAGTCGTCGCGCACCACTCGGTGCAGTCGTGTATCGAGCTTATTCAGCGCAAAGTTGTCCTTGGCCCACTCCAGGTAGGTGTTGGACATATCCACGCTCACACTGTCGCTGGCGCCGCCTAAGGCGGCCTGCACCGTTGCTGTGGCGGTGTAACAGAACAGGTTTAAAAAGCGCTTGCCGCTGGCCATTTCGCCCAGCATCCGACGTACCGGGCGGTGGTCAAGGAATAACCCGGTATCCAGGTAGTCGCGCAGATTGATCCAGAGCCGTGCCTTGCCCTCTTGCACCTCAAAACGCTCGCCACTAGCGGCACGCTTCTGATACTGGGCGCTGCCGGTTTGGCGCTCGCGGCGCTTGATATAGATTTTACTGGCGTCAACGTTAAGCGCCTCGGGCATGACTTCCAAGGCATCGTACAAACGCTTCTGCGCTTGAGCCGGATTGATCGAACTGGGCGCCGCGTACTCTTGCACGTGCACGCGGTCACCGTAGCGATCTACCGCTAGTGCATACTCGGGCATATCGGCATCATACACACGATAGCTGGTCTCACCACTCTGCTTCAGCCATTTCTTCAAGCGCTTCTGATTTTTGATCAGCCGATTGGCAAACATCTGGGCATTGTCTTGGTTTTTGTGAACAGCTTGCTCTTCGCTAGCCTCTTCACTAGGCGTCGCTACTGCACTGTTCTCGTTCTGAACGGGTTTTGTATCGCTCGCGGCAGGCGGATGCTCGGCGCCACCAATCTCCATAAGCAGCAGCTTGGCCTCCAGGGCACCGTTTTTGAGTGCGTACTGTTTGTGCGCACGCATACCCAGCCGGTGGCCTAAATCCGGGTTGCCAGTAAACACCGCCAGGGTCCAGCCGGGAAACAGCGCTTTGGCTTTATCACCTAGCTGGGCGTAGAGACGCACCAGTTCGGGCAGCTCGCCCAGCCGCTCGCCGTAAGGGGGATTGGTGATCAGCAGGCCGCTCTCAGCAGTCAGTGTTTCGGGACGCGTCAACTGGGCAAGGCTCTGCCCATGCAGGGTAATCAAGGCTGGGATGCCTGCCCGCATAGCATTGGACTTCGCCGCCGTAAGCGCCGCGGGACTCTGGTCGAAACCTAATAGCTGGGCTTTGCAGCGCTTGCGACCAATCGACGCGCGCGCTTCGGCTTCACGCTTCTGTTCCCGCCACGCTTCGTCATCGTGCCCTGCCCAGCCGTGAAAGCCGAACCGCTCGCGGTTCAGGTTAGGTGCTTGATCAGCGGCCATCATGGCGGCTTCGATCAGTAACGTGCCTGCACCACAAAGCGGATCAATCAGAGGTTCACCGGCTTTGAGGCGCTCAGGCCAGCCTGCGCGCACCAGCAGCGCGGCGGCCAGATTCTCTTTTAGCGGCGCATGGCCTACATCCCGGCGATAACCGCGACGGTGCAGGCTTTCACCAGAGAGATCCAACCCAATAGTCAGGTTCATCCGGTGGAGGTGGGCGTATATGCGCAAATGTGGGGTTTTAGTATCAACGTTGGGACGTTCCTGCCCTGCCAGTTGAAGGGCATCAACTACGCCGTCCTTAACGGTCTGGGCACCAAAACGGGTGTGGCGAATATGTTCGCTGCGGCCGTGGAAATCGACCGCCAAGGTGTTACCCGGCGCCAGGTGCTGCGTCCAGGCAATACGGGCAACCACATCGCGCACTTGCTCAGCGGTATCGATCATCGATTCGCGTACCAGGGTCAAAATGACCCGGTTAGCTAACCGCGACCACAGGCAGACACGATAAGCGATCGCTTGGCTGGCAGTGAAATAGACGCCCGCCACAGTGGTTTTACCCGGCGTGGCGCCCAATGCCACTAGTTCATCGTGAAGCAAGCCTTCAATGCCTTTCGGGCAAGTGGCTAGCAGACTCAAGGGGGCGTTTTGATTCAACTCGGTCATGATAATAACGGCGCGTAAAGGCGCAATATTCCTGTATATAACAAATGAGTTTACGTTTTATGACAAATTGGTAGTCGACAGATGACCCCATCATGGTCTAACAATAAGAGAGTAGCTACTGAAAAACGCATGCGTTTCTTGTCAGGGTCGGTTCAAGACCAGACCTATGGCGTATAAGTGTTCTTTGTAAGAGATTGCCGCTCGGCTCGTTCCGCCCGTGAGTGCCAAACAACAGGGCTGAAGCGGCGTCTCGCTCTTGAAGCAAGCTCTCGGAATAGTGGTTGTTGTTGATAACATAAGTCGATAACACCCTATTTCTTATCAAAGGCTTTCGTGAAAAGAGGTTAGCCAATGAAACGGCAAAAACGTGATCGCTTCCAGCGGGCTTATGTCCACGGCTACAAAGCGGGTGTATCGGGTCGTTCTCGTGACGACTGTCCCAGTCGAGATATCAATTTACGCGAATACTGGATGAGCGGTTGGCGTGAAGGTCGCGGCGACCAGTGGGATGGGATGACCGGCATCTCGGGCATCCACAAAAATCCTTTAGTCATGGCCTAACGTTTTATTTTTCAAGGTTTTAAAAGAAAAATTTTAAGCGAGAGGTTTTCAATGAGCCCACTTTTTCAAGTGGGCTTTTTAGTGCCCCTTTATGCCCACACTGCTTCGCTAATCATCTTCGCGCTCAACCTTTAGCTTTCAGTGCCCTCGCGCATTCACCGACCAGTTTAGGACCTTGATAGATCAACCCCGAGTAGAGTTGCACTAAATCAGCTCCCGCCGCGATTTTGGCCTGAGCAGCAGCAGCACTATCGATCCCACCGACACCTATGATAGGTAACGATGGTAGATGCTCACGCAGTTGGCGAATGACGCGATTGGATGCCTCGAAGACCGGTTTCCCAGAGAGCCCTCCAGCCTCCTCCGCTTGTGAGTCACCCTCTACCCCCGCGCGGGAAACCGTTGTATTGGTGGCAATCACGCCATCAAGTGCATTGCGCTGAATACTTTCTGCCATCAAGGCTACTTCTTCAGCGCTCATATCCGGGGCTATCTTAATCAGCAATGGTACGTTGCGGCCCGTTTGGTCATTGAGCTCTGAGGCTCGTGCTCGAATCGGCCCCAACAGCGCATCCAGCTGTTCGCCGAACTGTAGGCTGCGCAGCCCAGGGGTATTCGGTGAAGAGACGTTAACGGCAATGTAATCCGCATAAGAGTGCACCGCGTCTAAGCATACCAAGTAGTCATCCAGCGCGTGTTCTACTGACGTCGTCAGGTTTTTACCAATATTAATGCCCACAATGCCGCCGTAGTGGCGCTGTTTGACCTGCTGGATCAGGTGCTCAACCCCTTTGTTGTTAAAGCCAAAGCGGTTGATGATCGCCTCATGCTGCGCTAAGCGAAATAGCCGAGGCTTAGGATTGCCTGGCTGCGGCTTAGGCGTGACGGTACCCACTTCGACAAACCCAAACCCCAACGCGCCAAGGGCATCCAGGTGGTCGGCGTTCTTGTCCAACCCAGCGGCAAGACCCACCCGATTGGCAAATCGCAGCCCCATCAGCTCGACGGGATCACTCACCGACTGGCCAAACAGGCGTGCTACCCCACCCACCCGATGCAGTGCATCCAGAGCGCTCAAGGCCATCCCGTGAGAGGTCTCTGGGTCAACGCGAAAAAACAGCGAGCGAGCGAGGTTGTACATAGCGGATCTCTTGAAGCGGAGGCTGAAAACGGGCATCAGTATAACGCAATAAAGCGCGCCCTGGTGGAGAACCAGGGCGCGCTTTAATTAAGTGGATTAGGGTACGTCTACGCTTCGCTATCGCTCTCGGCAAGATCTACCAGCTCTCGTACCGCCACGGCGAAGAGCGCAAAGCCTCCTTCACTGCCACCGCGCACCTCTTCAATAAGGCGGCACCAGCGGCGATGCAGATCGGCGTGCTGATCCAACCACTGCGCAACCCGCTCTTGGGTATCGCGGCTGCCGGCGTCGAGCTTCAACACGCTGGTGGTCAGTGCCAACTGCTGACGCTCAATGTCGTCGCGGAAAGTCTCACGAGCCTGAGCCTGCCAGGAGTCGCGCACTTCCAGCTGGGTTACCTGCTGAATCATCCACGGTAGCTCCAGGCGGCTGCCAATTTCGTACAGCACTTCCGCCACCCGCTGGGGTTTTTCATTGGTCAGGCGCGCCGCCTGGATAATACCTAGCCCCGCATAAAGGCTTGATGACGCCGCCACGCTGGATGCCAGTGCATCTGGCACACCCGCCTCCAACAACTCGTCACGACGCGAGTTCCAGGCGCCAAGCTCTTCACCACTGAGTAGCTCACCAATACCTTCCTGCAACTGCGCCAAGCGAGGAGCGAAGTACTCAATGGTATCTTGTGTCGAAAGCCCTAAGTGCTGACGCACAAACCAGCGCGTGGCACGGCGGATCAAGCGCATCAGGTCAAGCATCATCGAGTACTGAATGCGGTTGGGCACCTGATTATCGAGGGCTTCAATTTGCGCCCATAGACTGGGCAAGTTAAAGCTATCACGGGCCACGATGTAGGCTCGCGCAATATCGGCACGTCCCGCTCCAGTGGAGTCCATCAGGCGGCGTACAAAGACGACCCCCATATGATCGACCAAGTCGTTGGCGACCTGTGTCGCAACGATTTCACGCTTCAGACGGTGCTCGTACATTTCGTCTTTAAAGCGCTCGACCAGCACTGATGGGAACAGCCGCTCCAGGTGGCGGTGAATATATTGATCGTCCGGTACGTCAGAGGTGATCAAGTCGCCTTTCAGGGTGCTCTTGGCGTAGGAGATCAGTACCGACAGCTCCGGCAGGCGCATCCCTTGATTGTTGCTGGCCCGCTCTTTGAGCACATCATCGGTAGGCAGGAATTCCAGCTCGCGGTCAATCTGTCCGGCGGCCTCCAGCTCGCTGATAAAACGGCGGTAAGGGCCCATTGACTGGTCGGAAAGGGTAGCCGATAGATCCAGCGCCTGACTTTGGCGGTAATTATCCAGGATCACCAGATCCGCCACCTCATTGGTCATTTCCGCCAACAGCTGATTGCGCTGTTTCTCGGTCATGTCGCCGCGCTTGACCACTTCATCGATCAAAATCTTGATATTGACCTCGTGGTCGGAGCAGTTCACCCCACCGGCGTTGTCAATAAAGTCAGTGTAAACGCGCACGCCTTTGGCGGCGGCTTCCATTCGTCCGCGCTGGGTCAAGCCGAGATTACCGCCCTCGCCGACCACACGGCAATTCAGGTCATTGCCGTTGATGCGCAGGGTGTCGTTGGCTTTATCGCCCACATCCGCATCGGTTTCGTCGGAACCCTTCACGTAGGTACCGATACCGCCGTTCCAGATCAAGTCCACCTTGGATTTGAGCATGGCGCGGATCAGTTCATTAGGCGACAGGCGCTCTTCCTTGATACCAAATACCTGCTGCATCTCCGGCGTGATGCTAATCGACTTGGCGCTACGGCTAAAGATGCCGCCCCCAGCGGAGATCAGCTCCTGGCTGTAGTCTTCCCAGCTGGAGCGTGGCAGAGCAAACAACCGCTTGCGCTCGGCAAAGGACGCCTCGGCGTCCGGGTTGGGGTCTACAAAGATATGCAGGTGGTTGAAGGCACCCACCAGTTGGATCTTGTCGGAAAGCAGCATGCCGTTGCCGAAGACATCTCCGGCCATATCGCCGATTCCCACCACGCTAAACAGGTCGCGCTGGGTGTCGAGATCCAGATTTTTGAAGTGGCGCTTAACTGATTCCCAGGCACCGCGAGCGGTGATGCCCATTTTCTTGTGGTCGTAGCCGTTAGCACCACCAGAGGCAAAGGCATCACCCAGCCAGTGGCCATACTCAATGGAAATTTCGTTGGCGATATCTGAGAAGGTAGCGGTGCCTTTGTCGGCAGCTACCACGAGATAAGCGTCGTTCTCATCGTGGCGGACAACATTTTCCGGCGGCACAACATCGCCGCCCACCAGGTTATCAGTGACATCCAGCAGCGCACGGATAAAGATTTGGTAACAGGCAATGCCCTCTTTCTGGGCGACATCGCGACTGGCATTTTCCGGCATGCGTTTACAGACAAAACCGCCTTTAGCACCAACCGGTACGATAACGGCGTTCTTAACCTGCTGCGCTTTCACCAGCCCCAACACTTCGGTACGGTAATCTTCAAAGCGATCCGACCAGCGCAGGCCACCGCGGGCCACTTTGCCGCCACGCAGGTGAACACCTTCCACCCGCGGCGAGCAGACAAAAATTTCAAACATTGGTCGCGGCTTGGGCATGCCGGTAACCTTGGAAGGCTCCAACTTATAGGCGATGTAATCTTTAAAGCGCCCACCCTCAGCCAGTTGGTAGTAGTTGGTGCGTAGGGTGGCGAGGATCAGCTCCATAAAGCGGCGCAGTAGCTGGTCATCGTTAAGGCTGGCAACTCCTTCCAAGCGCTCATTTAAGCTCGCGATGCACTCGTCGGTGGCGTGGCTCTGCTGCTCAGGATCAAAACGCAGGCGGAATAATTCAACTAACTCACGGGTAATGGCAGGATAGTTGGCCAGCGTAGCAGCGATGTAATCCTGGGACATGCCGAAGCGGATCTGTTTGAGGTAGCGGGCGTAGCCGCGCAGCATGGCCACTTCGCGCCAATCCAGCCCAGCGCCGATAATCAGGCGGTTAAACGCATCGTTATCGGCCTCGCCGGTCCAGATGCGCTTGAAGGCTTCCGTGAATACATCACGCATATCGCCCAGGCTGACATCCGCACCGCTGTGCTCAAGCTCAAAATCGTGAATCCAGTAGCGCTGTTCAGGGGCGTTAATATCGTAGGGGCGTTCACCAATTACGCGCAGGCCAAGGTTTTCCATCATCGGCAGCACGTCAGAGAGCGGAATCTGCGATTCACGGTGGAACAGTTTCAGGTTAACGCCACCACCCTGTTCTTCTAGTGGCCGATAGAGCGACAGCGAGAGGTCGTTCTCGCTATCCAGTGTCAGCAGGTGCTGAACATCAAACACCGCGGTGCGCGCAGAGAAGTCTTCACGGTAGCTGGCCGAGAACGCCTCGCGGAACCGATCCATCAAGTTGTTGGCGCGCTCTTCACCGAAGCCTTCGATCATGGCGTTCTGCAGCTCGTCACGCCAGCTGCGCGCCAGCCGTGACACTTTGCTTTCCAAACGCTTGAGGTCATAGTCGCTGGGCGCGTCGCCATTGAAGCGTAAAATCAATTGAATACGCGCCAGCACCGACTCAGATAAATAGGTATTGAAGTCGCCAAAGTGGGCGTCTAACTCGTCGCACAACACGTTTTGAATCCGCTGACGCAGATCCGTGGAGAACACGTCCCGGGGGACAAACACCAGGCAAGAGTAGAACTTGCCGCTGATATCGGCGCGGATAAACAGCCGCACCTGGCGGCGCTCGCGAATATTGAGGATGCCCAGCGCAGTGCTGGCCAGTGACTCGGTATCGATCTGAAAAAGATCATCCCGGGGGTAAACTTCCAGCACCTGGAGCAATTGCTTGCCGTTGTGACCCTGGGGATTGAATCCGGCAATATCCATCACCGCTTTTAGCTTACGGCGCAGCAGCGGGATATTGCGTGGCGATTCGTTATAGACCGTAGAGGTAAACAAACCAAAGAAGCGCCGCTCACCAATTACATTGCCGTCGTCGTCGTAGCGATCAACGGTAATGTAGTCAGGGTAGGTAGGACGGTGCACCCGAGAGTGATGGGCGCTTTTGGCAAACGATAGTAGCTGCGGCACCAGCACATAATCATTGTGCTCATCCACCCCCTCTTCGGTGCGAATACGCTCGCAGTAGCGCGGCTGATCCAGGCGGAAGACGCCCAGCACGCTATCTGCGTCGCGCTTTAACTCGCTGCCTTCCAGCAGGTACTCGTCGTAGCCCAGGAAAGTAAAGTTATCTTTGAGCATCCACTCTAAAAAGGCAATCGCCTCTTCGTGGTCGTCAGGATCGATCTGCGGCGGGCAGTTTTTCTCGAGTTCTTGAATCGAGGCGGTGATTTGCGAACACATGGCGTCGAAATCGCCCACAGCGGTACGTACATCGCGAAGCACGTCATTTAGGTTGCTTTCGATTTTCTCAAGCAACGCTACGTCGGTGTGCCGGTCTACTTCGATGACAATTAGCGACTCGCGCGCTTCTGGCGCGTTTTCTGCCCTGGGCGAGGCCAGCGCCTGCAACTGATGGCGCTCATCACGGGCGACCGCAAGCACGGCGTTTTGAATGGCGTGCACCGTCAAGCCGCGGCGGTTGAGCTCGATACGCACCGAGTCGACCAAAAACGGCATATCTTCATGGAGAACGGCGACAAAAGTATGCGTCGACTGCCAGCCGTGCTCTTCAAAATCAGGGTTAAATACTCTTACCTTGGGACTTTGCGGGTCGTGATGCTGCAAAAACTGCCATACCGACAGCGTTGCGCCATACAGATCGTCCAGGCGACGATCCACTAGGTCTTCCACCGGCACGGTGGCATAAAAGTGCCGAGCAAAAGCGTCCACAGTGGCGGCGCGAGCGGGGTCTAACCGCGCGTATAGCCGCTCCTGGAGCTGCTTCAAAAGATCTTGCCGACTCTCTTCAATCGCAACGTAGTGCATCCATCACCTCGACTGCCTAGGCCATTAAACGGCCAAAAAACGAAGGACAATAGGCCTTTAGGCCAACATAACGGCTAGCTTACGCTACCTATCGTCGCGTCCCTAATCACTTGACGTGTTGTTCATGGCACATACCGTTTACGCATTAGGTCGTATGCTTACTCGCCTGTCCGCCGCTTCAACAGCACTCCACACTCACAGTGCTCGGTAAACGGAAACTGGTCAAATAGCGCAAAGCGTTCTATCCGATGAGTGTTGGTCAGTATGGTCAAGTTTTCAGCTAACGTGGCTGGGTTGCATGAAATATAGACGATTTGAGCGTACTCGCTGAGTTGTTCACAGCTCTGCTCGTCTAAACCAGCACGGGGCGGGTCGACCAGCACGGTGGAAAAATCGTACTCTCCCAGCGCCATTTCCGCCACGCGACGCCCGGCTTTTTCGCCCTTCAGCGCCAGCGAAAACTCCTCCGCTGACATACGACCAATCTGCGCGTTCGTTACCCCATTGGCTTCCAGGTTTACGTTGGCGCTAGCCACTGACGTGCGGGAAATCTCTGTGGCCAGCACACGGCGGAAGTTATCCGCCAGGGCAATGGTAAAATTGCCATTACCGCAATAGAGTTCGACCAGATCTTTCTTCGCATTACTCTCCTGCTGGCCAGCGGTGACTTCTCGCGCCCAGCTAAGCATTTTCTGGCAGATATGCGCATTGGGTTGGGTAAAGCTGTTTTCGACCTGCTGGTAGTGCAGCGTGCGGCCATCCACCTCTAGCCGCTCCCATACGTGGTCTCGGGTAAGTACGATACGCTGCTTGCGGGAGCGGCCAATAATCATAATACCCAGCTCAGCCTCCAGAGCGCGGGCTTCGCGCTCCCACTCATCGCCTAACGGGCGGTGGTAAATCAGCGTTATCAGCGCCTCACCTGACAGCGTGGTTAGAAACTCTACCTGGAACAGCCGCCGACGCAGCTCATCACAGCGAAGGCAAGCTTCGCGTAGCTGCGGCATTAGCTGATTGATTCGCTCACTGGCGACTGCGTACTGATCTAAACGAATCACCCGCTTGTTCTTCGGATTCTCAGGGTCTACCTCGAACATGGCGTAGAAGAGGTCGTCCTCTTCGTGCCATATGCGAAACTCGCAGCGCTGACGGTAATAGCCTGGCGGCGATTCAAACACTTCTAATGCCGGTGGTTGAAAAGCGGCAAAGGTACTTTCCAGATAGTCGCGTTTGGCGGCTAGCTGCTCAGCGTAGCGTTCAGGTTCTACAACGGGGATAGCCAAGGCTGCTCCTTTGAATAATTCGATCAGCAATAGTAGTAAATAGTGCTCAGTCGCCCACATTAAGCAATTGGGACGCCTTAAACCCATAGCGGGCTAGACCAGCGGTCAGATTGGCAGCAGGGGCAGTGGTAAAGCAGCGGCCATCCTGCTGATCACTGTTTAGCTCAGAAACGACTTGCGAAACCCGTCGGGCTATCGCATCGCCGGAGTCGACCCAATGTAGCGGCACGGGGGCCAGCTGCGTCAGCCAGGGCTTTAGCAGCGGGAAATGAGTGCAGCCCAGTACCACTGTATCTAGCTCTGGGGTATCCAGCGCCTGATGAGCAGACGATAAACAATGCGCAGACGATGGAGGTGCAACGGCGTGCCATAACGGTGCCAGCGCCGCCTGCATGCGATCAATATTGGGGATGACACCAGCCAGGTATGCTTCCGCCTCGACCACCAAGGCATCGGCGGCGACGCGAGTAATCACACAGTCACTGGCAAAACTATCAATCAAGCGCTGGGTGTAGGGCCGCCCTACCGTGGCCTTGGTGGCTAACAGCCCAATATGGCGTGTCTGGCTAATCGCTGCGGCAGGTTTGATAGCAGGTACGGTGCCCACGACAGGGATCGCCAACTGCTCGCGCAAGTTTTCCAGCGCCAGAGTGCTCGCGGTATTGCAGGCGACAACCAAAACACTCGGCTGGCACGCTTCCACAGCGGAACGACATACCGCCACAATGCGGTCGGTCAGGGCTGCATCTTCGCGCAGCCCATAGGGCAACCAAGCGTTGTCGCAGGCATAGCACAGGGCAGCATCAGGGTAGTGTTGGCGCAGCGACTGCGCCACCGACAGGCCGCCGACACCGGAATCAAAAATTAACACGGGGCCTTTCCTGACTCTGCCTATCATGGCTCTGCCTAAAAAAAACGGAGCCGCTATTTTAGCATGCTCCGTCATTTTATTGATGCCCCGTAGCGGCCACTTGTCCGCTAGCGCTATACCACAGGCACGTCAGCACCACGCAGTTCAGCATAGAGCTCGGGATAAGCGTCCTGTAGGCGCTCTAGCTCTTTCTCTGCGCCTTCGGGGAGCGCCTGACGCAGCTCGTCCATATCTTCCTCGCTAAAGTGCTCGTCAATCAGCGGGAACAGCCCCTCGCGTTCGTGACGCAAATAGGCACGATGCGCTTCCAAATAATCTTTCAGGTCGTCGGCAAAACGATCCATCGGAATGATGTTATCCATTAACACCATGTCAATGTCGTTGGAGAGGCGCTGTAAGCGCGGCTTTAACTCACGATAGTCATTCGCCATCTGTTCGGTCAGGGCAACGTGCTCTGGGGCCTGGGTTTGCAATCGCTCCACGCAGACGCGTTCCAGAGGGGCTGCAAAACCATCCATATAGGACAAAATATAGTCGACGACCTCGCGCATAAGCTGGAAGTTGGGCCGCTCACCTTGGGCAAGGGTTTTCTGCTTAAGCTGCAGCACATGGAGTAATCTCGCCATGTTGGCATGATCTAGACGCAGTTGGTTTAACATCGAACTGTCTCCTTTATTGTGTCATGCCTACCGTCGAGCCTTCGTGATTGACGGCATGCGATAATAAGCGCGAGGTAACAAACATGTTGTGTCGCTAAAACATATCGTAACCTGAGCGTGTCGTAACTAACGGGGGTTATCAACAACAGTTATCATGAACAATGCCCCTCTCAAGCTATCCTCGCAAGTGTATCTTTCTGATAGGTTACGTCTAAGGTAGTTCTCTAAGACGCAGTTTACCACCTATACTTGTTGGCAATTTGTTGCTCAACGTACTGATTTATAACGGAAGCTTACATGGATCTTTTTGATAGCGCTCAGGCGACACCGGCTGACGATGCTCCGTTAGCCTTTCGTATGCGGCCACGCCAACTGGACGATTACGTGGGCCAGCAAGCGCTGGTGGGGCCAGATAAACCCCTACGTCGCATGGCGGAGTCAGGCATTGTGCGCTCAATGATTTTATGGGGGCCGCCAGGGGTTGGCAAAACCACGCTGGCAGAGCTGTTGGCCCGAGCCTCCCAGGCCCATCTGGAGCACCTCAGCGCGGTGATGGCCGGAGTAAAAGAGATTCGCGCTGTGGTGGAGCGGGCCCAACAGATGTCCTCCACGGTTATCCTCTTTTTAGATGAGATTCATCGCCTCAACAAGAGCCAGCAGGACGCATTATTGCCCCACGTGGAGTCGGGCCTGTTAACGTTGATTGGTGCCACCACCGAAAACCCCTCCTTCGAAGTCAACTCGGCGTTGCTATCCCGTGCGCGGGTATATGTGCTGAAATCGCTTACCCATGAGGAACTGATCACGGTGATGCGCCAGGCACTCAGCGACGTAGAGCGAGGGCTGGGCAAGCGTGACATTCAGGTTGATGACGAAGTATTAACTGCTCTGGCCCACGCTAGCGCTGGCGACGCACGACGGGCGCTGGGATTACTGGAAACCGCTTGCGATTTCGCTACTCAGGAAGCAAACGGCGAAGTACTGCATAAAGAGGTACTCGCCGATGTGATCGGCCATCAGGCCAGCGCCTTCGATAAGCAGGGGGACGCTTATTATGATCTACTTTCGGCCATTCATAAGTCGATACGCTCTTCACGCCCTAACGCGGCATTGCTGTATATGGCCCGCTTTATGCAGGGCGGCGGTGACCCGTTGGACGTAGTGCGCAGACTGACCGCGATTGCCTCAGAAGACGTCGGCAATGCTGACCCTCGCGCGCTACCGCTGGTGATTGCCGCCTGGGATGCTTATTTACGCCTGGGCGATTACGAAGGCCAGCGGGCAATTGCCCACGCGGCAATTCATTTAGCAGTGGCGCCCAAGAGTAACCGCATTGACCGCGCCTGGAGTGAAGCCAAGCAGTACGTACGCCAGCAGCCCCAGGTTGAGGTACCGACGTACCTGCGCAACGCGCCCACTAAGCTGATGGAGCAGTTGGGTCATGGCGAAGGCTATCGCTATGCGCATAACGAACCAGACGGCTACCCGGCGGGAAGCGCCCACGACTGCTGGCCTGAAGAGCTGCCTAAAGCCACCTTCTTCAAGCCAAGTGCCTTTGGTCAGGAGAAGCGCTTTGGGGAAATCATGGCATGGCGGGAAAATCTTGACCAGGAAGCAGATCAGGCGCCCTAAGGCGCCTGATGGTTAAACCAGTGGCAGGTTATTGATTAACCGCCACCCTCCAGCAACTCTTTACCAACTCCTCACCATTCACTCCTCACTCCCAACCCTTAAAGCTCTTCACGAATAACATCGGTGCCTTCGGGAATTTCGAAATCAAACATGTCCTCAGCAATCTCGCCATTGAGGGTAATATTGCTAAAGGTGATGGCGGTGCGCTGGCCGGTACTGTCCATCATCCACAGCTCGGTTAGCGTATCGGCATCGAACACCATGCTTAGCTCTTCGAACAGCGTATCGGCCGAGATAGGCACTAGGGTAAAGACATCTTCTCCCCCGTCCTGCTCGTAGAACACCTCATAGCTTTCGGTTAAATCGTCCACGCTTCCCGACAGCAGTAACGCAGGGGTATGGGTTACTCGATCGTCCATCTCTTGAACGGTGACTTGTTCAAGGTCGGGATCGTACATATACACATCATCGCCGTCAGAGACCACGGTTTGAGAGTAAGGCGCTTCCACTTCCCAACGCAGCATACCGGGGCGAGACAGCCACATCTCACCACGCGCGCTTTGGAGGCGTTCCCCGCTGCCATCAAGAATTTGCTGCTCAAAATCCGCTTGATAACGCTCAAGCGGATCCAGCCGTTCAGTCAAACGCTCGGCAGCATCGTCTGCCCAAGCGGGAGCACCAAAGGTTAAACCCAAGGCACTTGCCGCAAATGCCAGTGGCGAAGCGCCCATTGCTGAAGTGCGTTTTGTTTGCGTATCGCGCATATAATCTCCCTAGGAAACCGTTGCCCGGTAACTGTTGCTCAAAACTGTTGCTTAAAAATCAAGCAGTGAGGTCGGCTTAACCGGCCATGGCTAACTCAAAAACGTAACAATCAGACGAGAAAAACGCCGCAGGGTTTCACCCGCGGCGCTACTTTCACGCTTATTGCATAATTGTGGCTTTCATCAAGCGGTTAGTGGCCCACCGGAGGCGGGGCAAGCACTTCCCGAGCACCGTTAGAGCCCATAGAGGTCACCACACCGGCGCCCTCCATTGCCTCAACTAAGCGAGCGGCCCGGTTATAGCCAATTTTAAAGCGACGCTGCACGGCGGAAATCGAGGCTTTGCGCGTTTCAGTGACAAACTGCACGGCTTCATCGTAGAGCGCATCCTGCTCCGCATCGTCGCCATCCCCCCCCTCAGCCTCAAGACCCGTTAAGGCATCGGCGGATACGCCACCAGAAAGGATCTCTTCGATATACTCGGGTGCTCCACGGCGCTTCCAGTCATCGACCACGCGGTGTACTTCGTCATCGTCCACAAAGGCACCGTGGATGCGGTTAGGTGGTCCGGAACCTGCAGGCAGATAGAGCATGTCACCATGCCCCAACAGACTTTCAGCGCCGCCCTGATCCAGAATGGTGCGCGAATCAATTCTGGATGAGACCTGAAACGCCATCCGCGAAGGAATGTTGGCTTTGATCAAGCCAGTCACAACATCCACCGAGGGGCGCTGGGTAGCCAGAATCAAATGGATACCTGCGGCGCGTGCCTTTTGCGCCAAGCGCGCAATCAGCTCTTCGACTTTTTTGCCGACGATCATAAACATATCGGCAAACTCGTCGATCACCACGACGATGTAGGGCAGTTTCTCCAGCACTGGATGCGGCTGATGCACTTCCCAGGGCTGCGGTTCCCAGAGCGGGTCTGCCACTTGGGCACCGGCGCGCTCCGCTTCATCCAAACGGCCATTGAAGCCCGCGATGTTGCGCACACCCATGGCCGCCATGAGCTTGTAGCGGCGCTCCATCTCGGCCACGCACCAGCGCAGGCTGTTGGCCGCTTCTTTCATATCGGTGACCACGGGCGCCAGCAGATGGGGAATGCCGTCATATACCGACAGCTCCAACATTTTCGGGTCGACCATGATCAGCTTTAGCTCACTAGGCTTCGCTTTAAGCAGCATTGAGATCAGCATGGCGTTAACGCCCACCGACTTACCCGACCCGGTGGTACCGGCTACTAGCAAGTGGGGCATCTTGCCCAGGTTGGCGACCACAGGGCTGCCACCAATATCTTGGCCTAACGCCATGGTGAGTGGTGATGTCTCCTGCTGGTAACGGTCGGAGTCGATAACTTCGCGCAGGCGGATCATGGCCCGGTTGGGATTAGGTATTTCAATCCCCACCGTGGGACGCCCTGGAATAACCTCGACCACTCGCACACTTTTCACCATCAGGGAGCGCGCCAGGTCTTTGGCAAGGTTACTGATTTTAGACACTTTGACGCCCGCGGCGGGCTTGATCTCAAAGCGGGTAATCACCGGCCCAGGCCAGGTATCCACCACTTCCGCTTTCACACCGTATTCGCGCAGCCGCACTTCAAGCAGCTCAGCCATATCAGCCAACTGCTCGTCACTATAATTGGGTTGATACGGTTCTGCAGGTGTCAACAGCTGCAAGCTCGGCACGTCGCCCTCAGGTTCGTCCAGAGTTTCAAAAGCAGGCCGCTGGCTCTGCAAATGCTCCACGGTCCACAGGGCGGGGCCTTCATCCGCCTCTGGCGTGCTCTCTTCGGGCGCAAAGCTGGGTTCTTGGCGAGCTGCTGGGGTGGGCGTGGACGGAGGAGTAGTCGTTGAGTGCGCTCCTCCATCGCGGCCTTGGGCATACAGCTCATCATCCATCTCTTCATCGTCCCACACCGGCTCAGGCACTACTTCCGCTACACGTTCAGGTTTACGTGCAGGCTCAGGCGCGGTGACGCGCTCAGGGCTCCAGGCAGCATCAGTGTCACCAATATGTGGCTCACCAACACGTGGTTCAGCTTGGCTGCTGCTGGGATCAGCGGTGAGTGATGGCTCACTGCGACGCTCAACGGGCGCGGCATGAACAGTCTCTTTCTCGGCGGGCGCCTCATCGCTGGCAAAGAAGTTACTCCTGGCAGGCGCCGGAGGCTCTTCTTGACGAGTAGCACGCAGCGGGAAGGAAGTCTCGGCTTCTTTGGGTTCATCACCGGGCGCAGGTGCTTGAGTCTCAGGCGCTGCTGACGTTACCTCTGCCTGGACAAAGGCATTTTCCCGCGGCGCTGGGGGTGCCGCTGCTCCCTCCTCTTCTGCCGTTTTAGCCGCTGGCGTCACTGACGGGGCTGCCCCAGGCGCTGAAACCGTCGGCTCCGCGGTAGGTGTCGAAGAGATAGGCGCGGGTGTTTTAGCAGGCACATGCTTATTACTTGAAAACGCTGCGGCCTCCCAGGGAATCGAAGTATCCGTGGTTTCGTTGCTATTTGAAGGACTCGCTTCTGACGCATTGCTCTCTGAAGAGCTGTTCGCCTCACGACTGGAAAGTGGTACAGAGAAGCCTGGCTCACGGCGTTCGCGGCCACTGGGGCTTTTGCCTACTGGCTCTGCCGCAGGCTTTATCTCAGCGGGTGCAGCTTCAGGTTTAGCTTCTTGAGACTGCGCTTCAGGCGCTGCTTGAGGCTTGGCCGCAGTTTTGGCAGTTTTAGCAGCCGCTCGCTGAGCAGCGCGCATACGACGCGCTTGGCGTCGTGCCGATAACCAGCTACCCAACCGACATATGCGCTTGCCGAGCTCATCAGCCACTTGCAGCCACGACATACCGCTAAACAGCGGAAAGCCGCTTAAAATTAACGCCGCAGCGATTAAACCAACACCACCACTTCCCACTAAAGGCCTTAACGCACCGACCAAACCTTCGCCCAAAATACCGCCTGAGGCATAGGGCAGTATGCTCTCAGGGTGATAAAAGTGCAGCGCCCCCAACATGGTCGTGCCGAAAATAAGTAGCACTAAGCCACCCGCATGGACAGCAATTGCCACGGGGTCGAGTTCAAAACGTACCTGGCGTGAGCGAATCAGCCACCAAGCGGCAAAGCCGAACATACCCGGCCACCACAAAGCGCTGGCGCCAAGCAGTGAGTAGAGAACATCGGCCAGCCAAGCGCCAACCTGCCCCATCCAGTTACCCACATCTGTCTCAGGGCCCTGATAAGACCAGCCTGGGTCAGAGGGTTGGTAACTAAATAGCGCTAATAATAAGAAAACACACAGCGCCAGCAGGATCACCACTACGCCTTCGCGCACGGAGCCTTGTAAGCGCAGGCCAAAACGACGAGCCTTATCCTTTGCGGCGTTAACGCGCGCAGCTGAAGCCGATGATGGTGTTTGACGCGCGCTACGCTGCGTTCGCTTGTTTACTGCTTTATTCACTTTCAAGCGACTCTCCCTTTACACCTCAATGGCGTCTTTAATCCACTTGCGAGTTTGCATGATACCGAGCATCCTTCCGCCGTCACAGAGGCTATCGTAAAGCGCTCAGCACAAGAACGTCGTAACAGGAGCAAGTAATGCTACCTTGGCTTTCCTCGCCACATCCTAATTTTCCAACTACCTCCCAAGCGCTGGCCTCCCCCAATGGCCTGCTGGCCGCCGGAGGGGAGCTCTCGCCCGCTTGGCTGGTAGAAGCCTATCGGCAGGGCATATTTCCCTGGTTCAGCGACGACGACCCCATTTTGTGGTGGAGTCCAGACCCGCGCATGATACTCCTACCTGAGCAATTTAAGCAGCGTCGTAGCCTCACCAAACGATTACGCCATGGTGGCTTTCATATCACCCTGGATCAACACTTCGATCAGGTGATTCAGGCCTGCGCCGCCCCGCGTGGTGAAGAGGCGGGCACCTGGATTACAGACGAAATGCGCGAGGCCTACGGGCTGCTGCATGCTCTAGGTATTGCTCATAGCATCGAAGTCCATCAACACGGCCAATTGGTGGGCGGGCTGTATGGCATCGCCATGGGGCCGGTGTTTTTTGGCGAGTCGATGTTCTCCCACGCCCCGGATGCTTCGAAGGTAGCGCTGGCCCATCTCGCCAGGGCCATGCGCGAACATGGCGGAAAACTCATCGACTGCCAAATGCACACGCCTCATCTGGCAAGCCTGGGCGCTATTACAGTCGCTCGCGAGGCATTCATCAACTATCTTAAAAACTGGTTACCCGATAAGGCATTTACGTTTACCACGTCACCCACTGAAACACCCACTGTTCCTGCATCGCTCTGGCTTAAGGCGATTGCCACCGAGGGTAATGCGTAGTGATGAACCATCGTGACGAACTTATTCTGTTCCAACCATTTTTTTACAATGAGGAGGCAGGCCGTGAGTAGTAACACTCCGCGTCGGCCGGTGCGGGATTTGCGCTTTTTCCTTACCGTGCCGCATGCCTGTAGCTATTTACCCGGCAAGGAAGCGACAACGCTGTTTCTCGACCCGCAGGAGTCGCCCGTTCCAGGTGTCTATGACTCGCTGGCGCTGCTAGGGTTTCGTCGCAGTGGGCGCCATCTTTACCGCCCTCACTGTGAGGGCTGCAACGCCTGCCGCTCGGTGCGTATTCCGGTTGACCAGTTTGCGGCTAACCGCACACAACGAAAAATTTGGCGCCGCAATGCCGATATAAACGTCCGCATTGTACCTGCTCACTTTGCATCTACTCACTACTCGCTTTACGCGAATTACATTCGTCAGCGCCATGCTGACGGCGATATGTTCCCGCCCAGCCGCGAGCAGTACCGCACCTTCCTTACCCTTGATGAGTCCTATGCCCATCTGATGGAGATGTACCTCGACGAAGAGCTGGTTGGTGTGGCTGCATTCGACCAGTTGGAGCATGGGCTCTCGGCAATCTACACCTTCTTTGCCGTTAGCGAGACTCTGGATAAGCGCTCACTAGGCACTTTTGCCATTCTTCAGCTCATCGAGCTCAGCCGCGAAAAAGCGCTGCCGCACCTTTATTTAGGGTATTGGATCGAAGAGTGCCGTAAGATGCGCTACAAGCAGGCTTTCGCGCCATTGGAAATACTCGATGGACGCCATTGGCGGCCGCTGATTCGCTAAAAATGCCAGCTTTTTTGCCTTGACGACGGGCTTACGGCACAATATAGCGCTGTTTCTTGAGTGCCCACCTAGCGGCACTCAAATTCTGACCGATAATGACATTACTAACTCATCAGTGAGGACATGCCTATATGGCACGCGAAGATCATATTGAAATGGAAGGCGTTATCGTCGATACCCTTCCGAATACCATGTTTCGGGTTGAGCTGGAAAACGGTCACGTTGTTACCGCTCATATCTCCGGCAAAATGCGCAAAAACTATATCCGCATTCTGACCGGCGACAAGGTAAAAGTTGAGCTGACACCTTACGACCTGTCTAAAGGCCGTATCGTTTACCGCTCGCGCTAAGTCGTTACACCATTAACGCGCTCGGCTGATTTTAACTGCTCCAGCTAGACTGTCCTTTAACGACAGCGCCGATCAGCGTCAATGGCGGTTCACTAAAAACGACAACGCCCCGTCGATGACAGGGCGCTGCGTTTTTATGCATATAGCATGAGTATTAGAAAGATAGCTTTTAGCACGGCTTAGCGCCCTTTTCAGGGCGCATCTGCCATCTCAGTCTCTGTGGAAAGGTGCAACTCGCCCTCCTCCAGGCTAACGTGGACAATACCGCCCTGATCAGCCAGTTCTCCGAACAGAATCATTTCGGCTAATGGCTTCTTCAGCTTCTCTTGCATGAGGCGCGCCATTGGGCGTGCACCCATGTCAGGATCGTAGCCTTTATCGGCCAGCCAATCCCGCGCCATGTCGTCTACATCCAGCTGAACACGCTTCTCATCCAACTGCGCCTGTAGCTCGATCAAGAACTTGTCGACCACATTGCGCACCACCGAGACCGGCAGCGAGTGGAACTGAATAATACCGTCCAGGCGGTTGCGGAACTCCGGTGAAAAGGTACGGCGGATCACTTCCATGGCATCGGTGGAGTGATCCTGGTGCTGGAAGCCAATGGAGCGACGCGACGCCTGCTCCGCACCAGCGTTAGAGGTCATAATCACGATAACGTGACGGAAGTCCGCTTCACGCCCGTTGTTGTCCGTTAAGCGGCCATGATCCATGACCTGCAGCAGCAGGTTAAAGACTTCCGGGTGCGCTTTCTCAATCTCGTCCAACAACAACACGCAGTGCGGCTGCTTGGTCACCGCTTCAGTCAGTAGACCACCCTGGTCGTAACCGACATAGCCTGGAGGCGCACCAATCAGGCGCGATACGGTATGGCGCTCCATATACTCGGACATATCAAAGCGCACCAGTTCAATGCCCATGATATGCGCCAGCTGTTTGGCCACTTCGGTTTTACCCACACCGGTGGGACCTGCAAACAGGAAGCTACCAACGGGCTTATCGGGAGATTTAAGCCCGGCCCGGGACAGCTTAATAGCCGCAGAGAGACTATCAATCGCCTCATCCTGACCGAACACCAGCATCTTCAGGTCACGATCCAGCTTCTCGAGCAGCTTGCGGTCGGAGCTTGAAACACTCTTCGGTGGGATACGTGCAATGGACGCTACCACGGCTTCCACTTGCTCGACATCGATCGTCTTGGCGCGCACTTCTGGCGGCAATAGACGCTGGTGAGCCCCTGCCTCGTCAATCACGTCAATCGCTTTGTCGGGCAGGAAGCGGTCATTGATGTAGCGATCCGCTAAGCGTGCGGCACTTTCAAGCGCACCATCGGTGTACTTAAGTTCGTGGTGCTCTTCAAAACGTGAACGCAACCCTTTGAGGATTTTGATGGTGTCTTCCACCGACGGTGCCATCACATCCACCTTCTGGAAGCGCCGTGCCAGAGCACGATCTTTCTCAAAGATGCCGCGGAACTCCTGGAACGTAGTCGAACCAATGCAGCGCAATTCGCCCGAAGAAAGCAGCGGCTTGAGCAGATTGGACGCATCCATCACGCCACCAGAGGCGGCACCTGCACCAATCACCGTGTGAATCTCATCAATGAATAGCACAGCGTTAGGCTGCTTGCGTAGTTCGCTCAGCAGGCTTTTGAGGCGTTTTTCAAAATCACCACGGTACTTGGTACCGGCCAGTAGCGCGCCCATGTCCAGCGAGTAGACCACTGCATCGGCAATAACATCGGGAACGTCTTCTTCGACGATACGCTTGGCAAGGCCTTCGGCCACTGCGGTTTTACCTACACCCGCCTCACCGACTAACAACGGGTTGTTTTTGCGCCGACGGGCCAGAATTTGTACCACGCGCTCAAGCTCGTGGTCGCGGCCAATCAGCGGATCAATTTTACCCAGCCGTGCCTGTTCATTGAGATTGGTAGCGTAACCAGTGAGCGGATGCGCAGCGCCCTCACTGCCACCCTCCTCCGCGTCTTCACTCTCAGGTGAAGAAGGCGAGGGAGACGGCCCGTGACCGGCCACTTTGGAGATACCATGGGCGATGTAGTTGACTGCATCGACCCGCGCAACGTTCTGCTGCTTAAGGAAGTATACCGCCTGACTCTCCTGCTCGGAAAAGATCGCCACCAACACATTGGCACCGGACACTTCGCTTTTGCCAGATGACTGAACGTGGAAGACCGCCCGTTGTAAAACACGCTGAAAACCAAGCGTGGGCTGGGTCTCACGATCACCCTGGCCTTCTGGAATCAGTGGCGTAGTCGAGTTAATAAAATCCTGCAGATCGGACCGCAGCTTGTCGAGGTTAGCCCCGCAGGCCTTCAGTACGTCTACCGCTGAGGCATTATCTAGCAACGCTAGCAGCAGGTGCTCAACGGTCATAAACTCATGGCGCTTTGAGCGCGCCACGGTGAAGGCCGTGTTCAGGGTCATTTCAAGTTCTTTGCTCAGCATGGCAGTCCCCTTTTCGCTACTACCTAGGGCGTGTCGCCACCTAGGGCTTGCGTCGGATCAATTTAGTCGACCGGCACTCTCAACATCGGGTACAAATGGCACGGTTGCAAGCCTCACCACCAATTATTTCTCAACGCTTTTAATTGGCGGCCTCAATATCACTTATCAACGGGTGCTCACACTCACGGGCATATTCATTTACCTGATAGCTTTTTGTTTCGGCTATATCGCGCGTAAACACGCCACAAGTGCCCTTTCCTTGGGTATGTACGGCGAGCATGACCTGAACGGCCGTCTCGCTGTCCATGTTAAAAAAATCTTGCAGCACTTCAATGACAAATTCCATCGGCGTGTAATCGTCGTTGTGAAGCACTACCTTATAAAGCGGTGGTTGCGCCAGCGCCGGTTCTGCTGACTGTACCGCTATATCACCATCTTCATCGGGCATATCTGGCCGCGTCATCCCCGCTTTTACGGGTAACACGGTCAAGTATGAACTATCTTGGTTGGGCATAAGCTGCACGGTTGGTTGTCTCGACACTGACCGATGGAAGCGTTTATCAGACCTCACATCGCCAATTCACTAGTGTAGTTTCTTAACTGTAGCCTCTTAACTACTATAATTTCTTAACTACTATAGCTTATTAGCCTAAACGTAAGACGCTTTCGATCAGCAAGGGTTCATGGAAAACTTAAAATATTACAGAGCGCAATAGCGAGTGCAATGCAAAACCCCCGCCCGCCAAGCGGACGGGGGTCATTCAGCCTAATCACAGGCGGTCTCTATTAGCCTTTTGCGACCATGGCAAGCGTTTCGTTGAGAGTCTGGCTGGGGCGCATCACCTTAGCCGTCAGCTCGTGATCCGGGTGGAAGTAGCCACCAATATCCGCAGGCTGGCCCTGAACGCTGTTCAATTCATCGACAATGGTCGCTTCTTTGGCCGTTAGCGCGTCAGCCAGGCGTCCGAACAGCGTCTGCATTTCGCTATCTTCGCTCTGCTCTGCCAACGCTTCAGCCCAGTATAGCGCCAAATAAAAGTGGCTGCCGCGATTGTCCAGCTCACCCACTTTGCGCGACGGCGACTTGTTGCTATCCAGGAACTTGCCGTTCGCCTGATCGAGCGCTTTGGCCAGCATTTTTGCCCGAGCGTTATCGAAGGTGCTGCCCAGGTGTTCAAGGGATGCCGCCAGGGCCAAAAACTCGCCCAGCGAGTCCCAGCGCAGATGGTTCTCTTCCAGCAACTGCTGAACGTGCTTGGGAGCAGAGCCGCCAGCGCCGGTCTCAAACAAGCCACCGCCATTCATCAATGGTACGATTGAGAGCATCTTGGCGCTGGTGCCGAGCTCCATAATCGGGAACAGGTCAGTCAGATAGTCGCGCAGTACGTTACCAGTGACGGAGATAGTGTCTTCGCCCTTGCGGATACGCTCCAGAGAGAAGCGCATGGCCTCTTCTGGCGTCATGATACGAATATCCAGGCCAGTGGTATCGTGCTCTTTTAAGTAGCTCTCGACTTTCTTGATCAGTTGAGCATCGTGGGCGCGCTGGGCGTCCAGCCAGAAGATAGCCGGCGTTCCGCTTTCGCGGGCACGATTAACCGCCAACTTCACCCAATCGCGAACCGGGGCATCCTTGGTCTGGCACATCCGCCAAATGTCGCCCTGCTCAACGCTGTGCTCAAGCACTACATTGCCGCTGGTATCGGTGACACGTACGGTACCGTCGGTAGGAATCTGGAAGGTCTTATCGTGGGAGCCGTATTCTTCAGCTTTCTGGGCCATCAAACCTACGTTGGGTACGCTACCCATAGTCGTCGGATCAAAGGCACCGTGCTGTTTGCAATCATCGATGACCGTTTGATAGATACCGGCGTAGCAACGATCAGGAATGACGGCTTTGACGTCGTGCAGTTGGTCATCGGCGCCCCACATTTTACCGGAATCGCGGATCATCGCCGGCATGGAAGCATCGATAATCACATCGCTGGGCACGTGCAGGTTGGTGATCCCTTTATGGGAGTTCACCATCGCCAAACGCGGGCGCTCGGCATAAAGTGCTTGAATCTCATCCTCAATCTGGGTCTGGCGCTCTTCCGGCAGTGACTTAATGGCCGAATAGAGGTCGCCGATACCGTTATTGGGGTCGAAGCCCGCCTGCTGGAGGTCATCTGCGTGCTTACTCAGCACGTCCTGATAAAACTCGCTGACCACCATACCGAACATGATCGGGTCAGAGACCTTCATCATGGTCGCTTTAAGGTGCAGCGAGAACAGCACGTCTTTGGCTTTTGCGTCAGCGACTTCGTCGGCCACAAAACGACGCAGCGCGTTACGGCTCATGACCGCAGCGTCGACGACTTCGCCTTCCAGTACCGAGGTTTTCTGCTTGAGCACCGTGGTGCTGCCGTCTTTAGCGACCAGCTCGATCTTGAGATCGGTGGCTTTTTCAATCAGCGCGGACTTCTCGCTGCCGTAGAAATCGCCTTCACTCATATGCGCCACATGGGACTTGGAGTCGCTGCTCCACTCACCCATGCGGTGGGGATATTTGCGGGCGTAATTCTTGACCGACAGCGGAGCGCGGCGATCCGAGTTACCTTCACGCAACACCGGGTTAACGGCGCTGCCTTTAGTTTTGTCGTAGCGCGCCTGAATGTCTTTCTCTTCATCGCTTTGGGGCGCTTCAGGGTAGTCAGGAAGTTTGTAACCCTGCTGCTGCAACTCTTTAATCACCGCCTTTAGCTGAGGCAGAGAGGCGCTAATGTTGGGCAATTTGATAATGTTAGCTTCTGGGGTCTTGGTCAGTTCGCCAAGCTCCGCCAGGTGATCGCCGATCCGTTGCTCTTCGCTCAGATAGTCAGGGAACTGAGCAATGATGCGAGCGGCCAGGGAAATATCGCGGGTCTCTACCTGAATGCCGGCAGAATCGGTAAAGGCATCGATAATCGGCAGTAGGGAGTGCGTCGCGAGCGCGGGCGCTTCGTCAGTGAGCGTATAGATGATCTTCGGCGTTTTGGTCATTTTTGCGTTAACCTCTCTCTTTTCGCTGCGATGGCAAGAAATCTTGAGCGGAGCGCGAGCTCAACGATGGGCGCCCCATCAGGTAGCCGGAGTATACCAGCGCTGCCCGCCGTGCGCATTGTCGACATACCCATTCCTGAGAGTGAATAGAAAGTAAAAAGGCCAACGAGAAGTCATGAGCAACCTTTATTTACTGCATAAGCCTTTCCAGGTACTGAGCCAATTCAGCGACCGTGAGGGGCGGCAAACCCTGGCGCATTATGTCGATGTGAAAGATATTTATCCCGCAGGACGGCTTGACTACGACTCTGAAGGCCTACTGCTGCTCAGCGATGATGGCGAGCTGATTCACCGCATTTCTCATCCGCGCCATAAGCAGCCCAAAACCTACTGGGCTCAGGTGGAAGGGCAAATCGATGACACGGCATTGAAGGCGTTGCGCCAAGGCATTGCGCTGAAAGATGGCCCAACGCAGCCGGCCAAAGCGCACAGAATAGATCCGCCTACGACCGCACCACGCCACCCTCCCATCGACCCCAAACGCCACCCCTCGACTAGCTGGCTGGAGCTAACCATAAGCGAAGGCCGTAACCGCCAGGTTCGCCGTATGACGGCCCATGTCGGTTACCCCACCCTGCGCTTGATTCGCGTAGCGATCGGCCCCTGGCGGCTGGATGGTTTGGCACCTGGCGAATGGTGCAAAGAAGCCCTACACGCGCCCAGACCGACGAATACGCCCCCAAGTCAGCGACGAATTGCTCCGCGAAAAGATCAGCGTAGGCGGCCCACCACAAAACGCAGGAACCCCTGATGAGCCTTATTCGCAGCACGGCGGCCTGCGTCATCCAGCAGGGCGAGCGCTTTTTGATGGTAGAAGAGCAGCGGGGCGGCCCGCAAAGTGTGTTTAACCAGCCCGCTGGGCATATTGAACCCGGCGAAGGCCCCATAGCAGCCATTCTGCGCGAGGTACTGGAAGAGACTGCTTGGCAGGTATCGCTCACCGGATATCTGGGTTTATACGTATTTCATACCAACGAAGGGCAAACGTTTCACAGCCACGGCTTTATTGCCGCACCGCTTCATCAACTCGACCTCCCCCTCGACCCGGATATCTTTGCCACCCATTGGCTTACCATTGAGCAAATACGGTCGCTAGATCAGCAGGCGCGCCTACGCAGCCCGCTGGTACTCAAACGTATCGAGGATGCACTCAGCGAGCCTGGCTATCCCCTGTCGGTGATTCGCGAGTGAAGCACTCGAAGCCATTACCCCCCATCGTGTATAATCCTCGCCCAACTGCACACTGCTTATTTGCACCCTACTTCAACTGAGGATGCCCATGTCATCCACTGAACCAACTACGCCAGGCTCATCCACCACTGAGTCATCCGCCACAGCCGCTAATGGCAAAGTGATTGTCGGTATGTCCGGCGGCGTCGACTCGTCCGTTTCGGCCCTTCTCCTCATGCAACAAGGCTATGAGGTCGAAGGCCTGTTTATGAAAAACTGGGATGAAGACGACGGAACCGAATATTGCACGGCCAAAGAGGATCTCGCCGACGCCGAGGCGGTCTGCGCCAAACTGGGCATTAAACTGCACACCGCTAACTTTGCCGCCGAGTATTGGGATAATGTATTCGAGCACTTTTTAGCCGAATACAAAGCGGGCCGCACGCCCAACCCGGATATTCTGTGTAACCGGGAGATCAAATTTAAGGTCTTCCTTGAGTACGCTGAAATGCTCGGAGCCGACAAAATCGCCACTGGTCACTATGTTCGTAAAGGGCATGTTAGCCAAGGCGATGGCGATGTTCGCCCGCGCCTGCTGAAAGGCCTGGATAGCAATAAAGATCAAAGCTACTTCCTGCATGCAGTGCCAGAAGCCTCCATTGCCCGTACCCTGTTCCCCGTAGGTGAGCTGGAAAAGCCCGCCGTACGCGCGCTTGCAGAACAGCACGATTTGATCACCGCTAAGAAAAAAGACTCCACCGGCATCTGCTTTATCGGCGAGCGCCGGTTTCGCGATTTCCTCCAGCAGTACCTGCCCGCCCAGCCCGGTACCATTGAAACGCCGGATGGCGATGTCATCGGCAAACATATGGGGCTGATGTACTACACCCTGGGCCAGCGCCAGGGTCTAGGCATTGGCGGGCTTGCCAACTACTCCGAAGACCCCTGGTACGTGGCGGCAAAAGATCTTGATCGCAATGTACTGATCGCGGTGCAGGGTAAGCATGACCAGTTGCTCTACTCCGATACCTTGGTCACAGAGGCCATGGATTGGGTGGCGGGTGAGCCGCCGGTTCAGCAGGGGCGCTTTACCGCCAAGACGCGCTATCGGCAAAGCGACTGCAGCTGTGAAATGCGCGCGCTGCCCGACGGTGGCGTTGAGGTCACGTTTGACGACCCGCAGTGGGCGGTCACCCCTGGCCAGTCGTTGGTGCTTTACGATGGCGACATATGCTTGGGCGGCGGCGTTATTCGCGCTACCTGGAAGAAAGCCGCGGAGGCTGCTGCATGAATCCTACCCCGATTCATCGCGCCCCCGATTCTCCGGCAGTCCGCCAAGCACTTGCCCTTGCTGGCGTCTTTCAAGCCGCCAGCCTGGTCGATGAGCTGGCTCGCACCGGGCAGGTCGACACCCGCGCCTGGGAAACGCTGATTGAGGCCACTGTGGATACTAACCCGGAAAGCTTCGAGGCGATTTATGGCGGGCACCCCAATAATCTGCGCCGCGGCCTGGATACCTTAGAAGCCCTGGTGGGGCGTAAGCAGGCGAACCCGGTGGTGTTGCGCTACGGTTTTTCGCTGCTGATGCTAATGAATAAGCTGCGTACCAATAACGACATGATGGATTCACTGGGCCAAAAATTAACCCGCATTCAGGGTCAAGCCGAGCACTTTGGCACTACCCATGAAAACGTGGTGGCCAGTCTTGGGGAAGCGTACCAAGAAACGATATCCACCTTTAAAACCCGCATTGTGGTGCAAGGGGATCCATCACTGCTGCAGAGCCGCATGATGCCTGAGCGTGTACGCGCTTGCTTAATGGCGGGGATTCGCTTTGGATTATTGTGGCACCAGCAAGGCGGTCGCCGCTGGAAACTGGTATTCCAGCGTAAAGCGCTACGCCGGGCACTGGATAGCCTCAACTAGACGGCTACTCTGTTCTCGATCGACGTCTTTTCAATTAACTTGCTCTCGACTAATTTTCTTTCGAACCTCCTGGAAACGATGCCATGCAACTCTCCGCTTTGACCGCCCTCTCCCCCGTCGACGGCCGCTACGCCTCCAAAGCCGCCGCCCTGCGCGAACACTTCAGTGAATTCGGCCTTATTCGCGCCCGTGTGATTGTGGAGGTTCGCTGGCTACAGCGCCTGGCTGAGCATGCTCAGATTACCGAGGTACCGCGCTTATCTGCTGAGGCTACCGCGTTCCTTGAGCAATTGATTCGTGAGTTTTCTATCGCGGATGCCGAACGCATCAAAGAGATCGAGCGCACCACCAATCACGACGTCAAAGCGGTTGAGTACTTCCTAAAAGAGAAGATTGCAGGCCAAACCGAGCTGCATGCGGTCACCGAATTTATTCACTTTGCCTGCACCAGCGAAGATATCAACAACCTCTCTTACGGCGTAATGCTCAGCGACGGCCTGAACGCCATGCTGCCCACCATGCACGAGGTTGCCGATGACATTGCCAAGCTAGCCATTGCCCACGCCGCCCAGCCGATGCTGTCGCGTACTCACGGTCAAACCGCCACCCCGACCACGCTGGGCAAAGAGATGGCCAACGTGGCGTACCGCCTTAAGCGCCAGCTGAAGCAGATCGAAGCGGTGGAAGTGCTCGGCAAAATCAATGGCGCTGTGGGCAACTATAACGCCCACCTGACCACCTACCCGGAGATCGATTGGGAGGCCAATGCGCGTACCTTTGTGGAAGGCTTAGGGCTGACTTTTAACCCTTACACTACCCAGATCGAGCCCCACGACTATATCGCCGAACTGTTTGACGCCATTTGCCGCTTCAATACGATCCTGATCGACTTCGATCGCGACGTTTGGGGCTATATCTCACTGGGCTACTTTAAGCAGCGCACGGTTGAGGGCGAAATTGGCTCCTCGACCATGCCACATAAAGTCAACCCGATTGATTTTGAAAACTCCGAGGGCAACCTGGGCCTGGCCAACGCTGTGCTTAGCCACCTTGCGCAAAAGCTGCCGATCTCCCGCTGGCAGCGCGACCTGACTGACTCCACCGTGCTGCGTAACCTTGGCGTAGGCTTGGCATATGGGTTGATTGCTTACCACGCCAGCCTCAAAGGCATCAGCAAGCTTGAAGCCAACCCTGAGCGTTTAGATGCTGATCTGGATAACAGCTGGGAAGTGCTCGCCGAGCCGATTCAAACGGTGATGCGCCGTTACGGTATTGAAAAGCCCTATGAAAAACTCAAGCAACTGACTCGTGGCAAACGTATTGACCAAGCAGGCTTTGCGGCGTTTATTGATACCCTTGAACTGCCCAGCGAGGTCAAAACCGAATTGAAGGCGCTCTCACCGGCCAACTATATTGGTAATGCCCAGGCGCAAGCCGAAGCACTGACACATCAGCTAAACTCTCTGTAACCCATTTGTTGTGACCAACTTGCTGTGACCAACGTTGCTGCGACCACTACACCAGGACACGCCATGAACCATCACGATAAGCCGCTAACACTGCTGGGCGATCTTACCGCTGCAGACTTTCTGGCCAATTATTGGCAGCAAAAGCCGCTGCTGATTCGTGGCGCCATGCCCGACTTCATCAGCCCGATTGAAGCCGATGAACTGGCTGGACTCGCCTGCGAGCCTGGCGTAGAAGCGCGTTTGGTTGAAGAGGAGGGCCCGGATGGCCCTTGGCAGGTCTCCCACGGCCCCTTCGATGAAGCCACTTTTGAACGGCTCCCGGAAAAAAACTGGAGCCTTCTGGTGCAAGCGGTTGACCACTATGTTCCATCGGTGGCTGCGCTAATGAATGAGTTTGACTTCCTACCTCGTTGGCGGCTCGATGACGTGATGATCAGCTACGCACCTCCTGGCGGAAATGTGGGTGCGCACATCGATCAGTACGATGTCTTTTTACTCCAGGCCAGCGGCCACCGCCGCTGGCAGCTGGGCGGCAAGCTCACGGAAGATGCGCCGATCATCCAAGGTATCGATCTCCGCATCCTGAAAGAATTCACCGTAGAGCCCGACTCCGACTGGGTGCTTGACCCCGGCGACATGCTTTATCTCCCTCCCGGCTGGGCGCATCACGGCGTTAGCCAAAGCGATGACTGCATGACCATTTCAGTTGGCTTTCGCGCTCCTTCGGCCGATGAGGCGATCACCTCCTACGCCGACTATTTGGGTGAGCAGTTGCCTGCCTCTCAGCGTTACAGCGATGCGGGCATGGCGCCTGCTCAGCAGGTCGGTGAACTGGACGACGCAGCCGTTGAGCGTATGCGTCAGCTGATTATGTCGACGCTGGATAACCCCACCCAAGTCGCCCAGTGGTTTGGTCGAGTAATGACCCAGCCAAAATATGTCGACCAAGTGGTACCACTTGAAACGCCGATGGACGAAGCGGCGCTTGTTGCTCAACTACAAAAGGGCGATCCGCTCTACCATATGCCCGGCTCACGCTTTGCCTGGCGGCGCGACGCCAGCGGCACCACGCTGTTTGTCGATGGCGACGGTCACGCCTGCTCGACTGAGCTAGCCAAGCGACTTGCCGACACCAAACCACTCTATGCCCAAGACCTTGAGCTTGACGGTGCCGCTACGCTCATCACGCAGCTGGTCAATACCGGCAGCCTTGGCTTTATGGGCGATGAAGGTGAGGACGACGAGGAGTATTGATGGCCATCACCCACATCAGTACCGGCGACTGGGAGATACTGGGTCAGGCTGCCAGCGAAATCCGGCGCAAGGTATTTATTGAAGAGCAAAACGTACCTCAGGATGAGGAGTGGGATGGTTTGGATCCTGAATGCCAGCACTTTCTCGCCATGCTTGATGGGCAACCAGTAGGCACCGCGCGATTGCTGCCCGACGGACATATCGGCCGCGTTGCGGTGCTCGCCGAAGCGCGTGGCTCAGGCATTGGCGTACTGCTGATGCAGGCCGCGATTGAAGCGGCACGCCATGCGGGCCACGCCCAAGTGGCCCTGAGTGCCCAGGTACACGCACTGGCGTTCTATGAGCGTCTAGGCTTTATCGCCCATGGCGGTGAGTTTCTGGATGCAGGCATCCCTCATCGAGAAATGACGCTTTCGCTCGATTAACAAGCCCTCTTGATTGATCTCTAGCACTGCCTCGGCAGTGCTTTTTTATGCGCTCTTGCCGCCATCTTGACGAAAAACGACTACACAAACCCTCCCTTCCTCTACCTCCCTGTCGTCGGGTTACAACGGCCTCTGCCCCCAAGTGTCAATTGTTGAAGGCGCCATCCTCGTGGATAGTTATTGCATTGCAGCGTTAAGCGGATTGGGTCAATCCATCAAGCTCAACGCTGTAGCTGAGGTCTCTAGCGTTACTGCTTCCAGCTTTCAAGACGTTTGCATGAGAGACGATTGACCTAGAGACACAATCACGAAAATCAATAATGCTAAATACAACTTCGCAGGTGCAGCATAAGCAAAAGCTGATTTGCGAAACACTATCCAGCCCGAAGAGGATAAGCTCATGACAGGACTGCTCGACGATATCAAAGCCATGGCCCAACTACGCGAAGCTCAAGGCGGCAAGTGGGAAACCATCAAACCTGAGTATGCCGCTCGCATGCGTGCACAGAACCGCTTTCACACTGGCCTGGATATTGCGCGTTACACCGCCAAGATCATGCGCGAAGATATGGCCGCCTATGATGCCGATACCGCCCAGTACACCCAGTCGCTAGGCTGCTGGCACGGCTTCATTGGTCAACAGAAGCTAATCTCGATCAAGAAGCACTTTGGCACCACCAAACGTAGCTACCTCTACCTTTCCGGCTGGATGGTTGCCGCGCTGCGCTCCGAGTTCGGCCCGCTGCCCGACCAGTCGATGCACGAAAAAACCTCCGTCGCGAACCTGATCGAAGAGCTCTATACCTTTCTAAAACAAGCCGATGCCTGGGAGCTTAACCACTTGTTCCGCGCCCTCGATGAAGCCAAAGAGGCTGGCGACAAATCAAAAGAGCAGGAACTGATCGGTAAAATCGATAACTACGAAACTCATATCGTACCGATTATTGCTGATATCGACGCTGGCTTTGGTAATGCAGAAGCCACCTACCTGTTAGCCAAAAAGTTTATTCAAGCGGGCGCCTGCTGCATCCAGTTGGAAAACCAGGTCTCTGATGAGAAGCAGTGTGGTCACCAGGACGGTAAAGTTACTGTGCCCCACGAGGACTTCCTGGCCAAAATCAACGCCGTGCGTTACGCCTTTTTGGAACTCGGCATTGAAGATGGCGTTATCGTTGCGCGTACCGACTCACTCGGCGCGGGCTTGACGCAGAAAATTGCCGTTACCAACGAGCCAGGCGATCTCGGCGACCAGTACAACAGCTTTTTGGACGGCGATGTGATTGAAAACGCCGCCGATATCAACAACGGCGATGTGGTCATCAAGCAGAACGGCAAACTGGTTAAACCCAAGCGCCTCGCTTCGGGCCTCTACCAGTTTAAACCCGGCACCGGCGAAGACCGCGTTATACTGGACTGCATCACCAGCTTGCAAAACGGCGCCGACCTACTGTGGATCGAAACCGAGAAGCCCCACGTTGGCCAGATCGCCAGCATGGTCAACCGCATTCGCCAGGTCGTGCCGGATGCCAAACTGGTCTATAACAACTCTCCGTCGTTCAACTGGACGCTCAACTTCCGCCAGCAGGTATTCGATGCATGGCAGGAAGAGGGTAAAGACGTTTCCGCTTACCAGCGTGACAAGCTGATGAGCGCAGAGTACGACGAGACCGAACTTGGCCAGCTGGCCGATGAGTGGACACGCAATTTCCAGCGCGACTCGTCTCGCGAAGCGGGCATCTTCCACCACCTGATCACGCTGCCAACTTACCACACGGCTGCCCTGTCTACCGACAACTTAGCGAAAGGCTACTTCGGCGATGAAGGTATGCTGGCTTACGTGAAAGGCGTACAGCGTCAGGAAATTCGCCAAGGGATTGCAACCGTTCGCCACCAGGATATGGCAGGCTCCAATATCGGTGATGACCATAAAGAGTTCTTCCACGGCGATGCCGCGCTCAAAGCCGGTGGCAAAGACAACACCATGAACCAGTTTGGCTAATTAGCAGGTTTCAACGCCATAGTTCACTATGTCCCCCTGCAACAGGAGGCCTTCGGGTCTCCTGTTTTTGCTTGGTTATACGTATTTGCACACTGTTTTCTTAATACGCTGTTAAACTCTCGGTTAAGCTTTTTTTGGCGACTGCTCTACCAACTTTGATCTTTTTTCATGAACGCTGGTCAAAGCCGTTAGCATCGGCTATCTTTAACGAACACTGTTCTATAACTACGTCTACTCTGTGCCTGCCCAGTTATGAGCGCTATATGGATAACAGGCCAATGGATGACAGTTATAAAAATAGACACTCTGGAGGTTTTAATGAAACGTCTTCTTCTACCTGTTGTCGCACTGAGCATTCTCACGCTGGCAGGCTGTGCCAATACGTCTGGCTACTCTGGTGATGTCTATCGCGGCAGCCAAGCCAAAACCGGTCAAAGTGTTACTTACGGCACTATCGTGGCGGTTCGCCCGGTGCAGATCCAAGCGGAAAGCCGTGCCGGCGGCCTTTTAGGTAGCGGCGGTGGCGCGGTTATCGGCGGTCTTCTAGGTAGCCAGGTCGGCGGTGGCTCTGGTCGTCAGTTGGCGACTGTAGCAGGCGCCCTGGGCGGCGCTGTGGCAGGTACGGCCGCTGAAGATGCGACTAACCGCGTTAATGCGCTGGAGATGGAAATTCGTCGCGATGACGGTACCGACGTGGTTGTCGTTCAGCGTGCGGATCGCCAGTTCCAAGCCGGCCAGCGTGTGCGTTTGATTGGCAATGGCGCCAACATGAGCGTGGCACCCTATTAATCGAGAGCGTTAATCTAGCGCTTAAGTATCAAAAAAGCCCGGCCATCAAATGAGAGGACCGGGCTTTTTATTTTATCGCGAACAGCTTAGTGATGGGTTTTATTCCCAGCCCATTTAGCCAGCGCCATGATTGCCCAGCCAATCAGGGCAAGCAGGATGACGACCAGCAGCATTTCAACCGGCTGCACCAGGGTGGTGGCCCCCAACACTGCCAGCGTAATCACCCATAGATAGCGATTGTCGCCATGGCTTTTCAAAAAACCGGGCAACACCTTATCTAACCCCTCGCTAACGCCGCTATTCCAGCGCTGATAGACAAAATAAGCAATCAGGCAAAAAGCGATAAGCCAAATAATCAAGATCGTCATTACATGCTCCAAAAGTGATAGGGCAAAGGAAAAAATAATGGTTGTAGGGTATCCCTGGTCACCCTGACGCGCAATACCGCCGAAAGTGGTGAGTAGGAAAAAGCGTCGCTACCCCCTGACAAGCCAGCGCACACGCGTTACCATATTGGGACATGCACTCACCGAAAGGTTATTCCATGCAAATTGCGCAAAACTCGGTTGTCGCGTTTCACTACACCCTGACCAACGATGCAGGTGAAGTGCTAGACAGTTCCGAAGGCCGTGAGCCGCTTACCTACCTCCACGGCGCTGGTAACATTATTCCGGGTCTTGAAAAAGAGCTGGAAGGTCGTGCAGCAGGCGAGAAGCTGAACGTTGCCGTATCCCCTGAGGAGGGTTATGGCGAGCTGCAAGAGCAGCTGATGCAAGAAGTACCCCGCGATGCGTTCCAAGGCGTTGAAAGCATTGAGCCGGGTATGCAGTTCCAAGCCCAGACTCAAGGCGGCCCTCTGATGGTGACCGTCAAGAAAGTCGAAGGCGATACGGTCGTTGTCGATGGCAACCACCCGCTGGCCGGCCAGCAGCTCAACTTTGATGTTGAGATCGCTGAAGTACGTGAAGCGAGTGCTGAAGAAGTTGAGCACGGCCACGTGCACGGCGAAGGCGGCGTTGAGCACTAAGACGCTCGCGTAACCGCTGCAAAAAGGGCGACCCTATTGAACTGACCCCATAAACTTGGACAGTGAAAAACTAAGCAGCCAAGGCCTGATTTCGGTACTGCACCGGACTCAGGCCTTTTAATTTGGTCTTAATCCGCTCGTGATTGTAGTAATGGATATAGTGCCGAATGCCCGCCTGTAATTGCTCAATGGTGTCAAAGCGGTTCAGGTAAAAATATTCTGACTTCAGCGTACCAAAGAAGCTCTCCATTGCGGCATTATCCAGGCAATTGCCTTTACGTGACATGCTCTGAATCACGCCATGCTCGCTGAGCTTACGCCGGTAAGCTGACATCTGATATTGCCAGCCTTGATCAGAATGCAGTAAAGGCGCGTCTTGGTCGGCCAACTTAGCCAAGGCTTTCTTGAGCATCCCCCCTACCAGCGAGTACTGCGGCTGTTTCTGCATTGAGTAGGACACGATTTCCCCGTTGTAGAGATCCATCACAGGCGACAAGTACAGCTTTTCGCCTCGGATATTAAACTCCGTGACGTCGGTTACCCACTTTTGGTTGGGTCGTTCAGCATGAAACTGGCGGGCAAGAAGATTGGGAACACTGGCCTGTTGTCCACGATAGGAGCGGTATTTCTTCGGGCGTACCAGCGACTTCAAGCCTAGATGCTGCATTAGGCGCTGGACTGTCTTATGGTTGACCTGCTCGCCCGACTGACGCAACGCTGCTGTGATTCGGCGATAACCGTAGCGGCCTTTGTGATGCTCGTAGAGGACGTGAATGCGTCGCTTCAGACCAGCATGCCGATCTTCCAACTGCTGAGCCCTTGCCTGATAATAGAACGTACTACGCGACAATTCTGCTACTTTTAGCAGCACCGCCAAAGGGTGGCCTTGCTTCAGCTCAAGGACTATCTGCGCTTTTTCTGCGCGGCTTGTTCTTTTGCCTGACGCAAGGCCCTCAACTTTTTTAGGTAGGCCACCTCAGCACGCAAGTACTCATTCTCTTGGAGCAGCTGCTCCAGCGAGCTCTTATCCGTCAGTGGAAGTGGGGGCTTTGGGGGCTCTGTTGTAGGCATCTTCGTCGGACGTCCTCGGGCTTTAGGCTCCAACGCTTGGAAGCCTCCTTCATGATACTGGCTTTCCCACTGTCGTACGACGCTCGTACCACCTCGAATATCGAACAGAGTCGTCGCTTGTAAGGCTGATAGCTCCTCTTGCCTCATCTGTTGCAACACCGCTAATTTGAACTCAGCGCTGTAGTGGGTGAACTTTTTCTGCAAGCCACTTAGACCATGCTGTTCAAAGTGTTTAACCCAACGCCTGACGGTTGTAGGGCCAAGACCGTACTGTCTGGCCAGACTCTTGTAACCCTGCTGTCCTTCTGCGTAGCGTTGCACTACTAGTAACTTGAACGCTTCATTATGTTTCGTCATGAAAAACACCCCAATCGTTGGATGAGCGTCCAACTTTTGGGGTGCAGTTCACTATCGGGTTGCCCTTTTTTTATGCTTAAAAAGAAGGTTCTTCGTCAGGTATTAGCACCAACTGGCCATGACGAACGCTGCGCGACGAAGTGACTTCAGCAGCAAATTGTTTGAGCGCCCGCCCCTGACCTTTGAGCAACGCCACCTCCAGGCAACTGTCATGGTTGATATGTACATGCAGAGTCGAAAGCGTCAGGTCATGATGGTCATGGGAGTGGCGTGTTAAGCGCTTGGACAGCTCCCGAGCGGCATGATCATAGACATACACCAGCGCGCCCATGCAGGGCGAGTCAGGTGCAGCCTCTTCTCTCGCCTGTTTTAAGCCGCTGCGGGTCAAATCGCGAATCGCCTCTGAGCGGTTTTGATAGCCGCGCTCGCGCATCAACGCATCCACTTCTGCCACCAGCTCCTCATCAAGCGTTACCGTTACACGCTGCATTCACGCCCCCTGTACTGATTAACTTTGCATGCGCTGCCACCACCGGTAGTATGATGTTATTGTAAAAACATCATACTAGTGACGCTAACAGCATAAAGGATAAAGCGATGACTAAACCAACTCGCCCCATCTTACTGGGTATTGCGCTAAGTTGTTTAGTCGTAGCCACCACTGTGCAGGCAAAAGAACAGCTGGTACTTGCCATTGGCGGCGAACCCGAGCAGGGTTTCGACCCACTGTTGGGCTGGGGGCAGTATGGCAATCCACTGTTTCAGTCGACGCTACTTTCACGGGGCAAGGATCTTGCGCCGCAGCCAGAGTTGGCCACTGAGTGGTGGCTTTCCGAAGACCGCCTGACCTGGACACTCACACTTCGCGAGGACGCCCGCTTTGCCGACGGCACACCGCTGACCGCTGAAGATGTGGCTTATACTTTTAATGCGGCGGCCCAGGCGGGCGGGCGAGCGGATCTTAGCGCGCTTGATGTAGCCACAGCGCTTGATGAGCACACTGTTTCGCTCCGCCTGAAAGCCCCGCGCATTACCTTTATCGACCAGTTGCTGACACTAGGCATTGTGCCCCACGCCGAACGTGACAACGGCTATAGCGAGCAGTATGGCCGCCATCCTCTAGGTTCTGGGCCCTATCAGTTGGTCGAGTGGCAGGAAGGCGAGCAGCTCATTGTGGAACGTAATCCTTACTTCTACGGCCCTACACCTGCTTTTGGACGGCTGGTATTTCTCTTTACCGGTGAAGACACCACACTAAGTGCCGCCCATGCCGGCCAAGTGGATATCGCATCAATTCCTCCTGCCCTGGCGGCCAATGTGCCAGCACATATGCAGCGGGTGATTATGGAGAGTGTCGATAATCGCGGCATTCTGTTTCCCATGCAGCCTGCCAATGGCGAACACGCCGCCTCCGGCGCGCCGATTGGTAACAATGTGACGGCAGATATTGCTATACGTCAGGCGATCAACCTTGCGGTTGACCGCGATACGCTGGTGGAAGTGGCACTGCACGGTTATGGGCGCCCCGCCTTTGGCCCGGCGGACGGCCTCCCCTGGAGCGATAGCGATGAACGCCTTGCCGCGCCCGACCTTGACCGGGCGGAGGAGATACTCGACGCCGCAGGCTGGCAGCTACGCGATGATGGCCTGCGCTATAAAGGTGGCCTGCCCGCTAGCTTTCGACTTACCTACCCCTCCAGCGATACCACCCGACAGCTGCTTGCGGAAGTCAGTGCCGAGATGGTTCGTCCACTGGGAATTGAGATACAACCCACCGGCCGTCACTGGGACGAAATCCAGCGCGAAGCACTGCACCAGGATGCCATTATGTTCGGTTTTGGCAGCCATAGCCCCCAGGAAGTTTACTACCTCTTCCACAGTCAGCATGCGGGCAACGGTTTCTACAACAGTGGTTTCTACGCTAATCCAGAGGTGGATGCCCACTTGGACGCCGCCCAGGCGGCGTCTAGCCTTGAGCAAGCCAACCGCGAGTGGCAGGCAGCGCAGTGGGACGGCACCACCGGCTACGGAGTACGCGGCGATAGTAGCTGGGCCTGGCTGGCCAATCTTGAGCATGTCTATTTTACCAATACCTGCTTAGATGTCGGAGATCTAGGTGTAGCGCCCCACGGCCACGGCTGGCCAATCACTGCCAACCTGCTTGAGTGGCGCTGGACGTGCGACTAATTGCGCCTATCGCCAAGCGAGTGGCTCGCCTGGCGCTGGTATTAACCTGCGTCGCCCTAGTGTCGTATGGGCTTATGATGGCCTCCCCCATTGACCCCGTTGATGCCTACCTAGGCCCACAAATGGCCCAAGTGAGCCCAGAGCAGCGCGCACTGATTGCCCAACGCTGGGGGTTTGATGAGTCAGCTGCCGTTCAGTTTGGCCACTGGCTGCGCCAGTTAGTCAGTGGTGACTTAGGCTGGAGCCATGTGTATAACCAGCCGGTCAGTGAGGTAATCGCTCAGCGCTTTCAGCGCTCCATTGCGCTACTGGGCAGCGCCTGGCTCATTTCAGCGCTGGTGGGGTTTAGCCTGGGTGTGGTGGCGGGGGCCAAAGAGGGCTCCAAGCTGGATAACATCATCAGTACCTACGCCTTTATTACCGCCTCCACGCCCGCCTTTTGGCTGGCGATACTTGCGGTGCTGCTATTTTCGGTAACCCTGGGGTGGACACCCACCTGCTGCGCAGGCCCCGCCGGGGCGTTAAACCAGGAAGTCACCCTCGCCACACGGTTGCACCATTTACTGCTGCCAGTGGCTACCCTGGCACTGCTGGGCATCGCCAGTATCACCCTGCACACCCGCACCCGCATGCTTGAGCTAATGCGCTCCGACGTTGCTACCCACGCCTTTGCTCAGGGCGCCAGCCGTCTTGATGTGGCTTGGCGCCACGGTCTTCGCCACGCCAGTGTACCGGCGATTACGCTAGCGTTTGCCTCACTGGGCGAACTGTTTGGCGGCTCCATTTTAATCGAGCAGGTATTTGCCTACCCCGGCTTAGGTCAAGCCACAGTGGCGGCGGGCCTGCGCAGTGACGTCCCACTGCTGCTGGGCATCGCACTCTTTACCGCCCTTTTTGTCAGCGTCGGCAATATGATCGCCGATAGCCTCTACGCCGTTATTGATCCACGCATTCAGCCAGGTGGTTTATGAGTCAGGCTCAACCGCGCCTTCGTGCCGCCGTCAGCCTGGGGGTCACCGCCCTGCTGGTCATGGGGCTAGTCGCTAGCCAGTGGCTGCTGGGTGATTCACCGCAACAGATGCAGTTTGACGCCCGCCTGGCACCGCCCAGCGTTGACCACTGGTTGGGCACCGACGCGCTGGGCCGTGAACTCTGGGCGCGCACTCTGGCGGGGCTGGCACTAAGCTTCTGGGTGGGCTGCTTGGCGGCGCTACTGAGCACGCTGATTGCCTTGAGCCTGGCAGCGATAGCCACGCTGTCAGCGCGGCTGGATGCGCTGGTGAGTCTGCTGATTGATACGCTGCTTAGCGTGCCTCATTTGATTTTATTAATGCTGATCGCTTTTGCCCTGGGTGGCGGTACCCAGGCAGTGATTATTGCCGTTGCGGTGACCCACTGGCCAAGCCTAGCCCGAGTGTTGCGCGCCGAACTATGGCAGTTACGGCAGGCGCCCTATGTGCGCATCTCCCGCGCTCTAGGTAAATCGCGCTGGTTTGTGCTCCACGGCCACCTGCTCCGCCATCTTATTCCCCACTGCCTGGTCGGCGCGTTACTGCTGTTTCCCCACGCCATTCTCCACGAAGCCGCATTGACCTTTTTGGGCTTTGGCTTAAGCCCCAGCCAGCCCGCTATTGGCGTGTTACTGGCCGACGCCATGCGCTACTTAAGCGGCGGTTACTGGTGGCTGGGAGTATTTCCCGGCTTGGGGCTGTTACTGATGGTACTGGGTTTCGAGCGCCTCTCAAGCCACCTACGCCGTGCGCTTTAGCGCTTTTCAGAAAAATTGGCTGTAAAAACCACTGGCTGTAAAACTATTGATGGGAGGCCTGCCGTGTTAACAATTGATCAATTATCGCTACAGCTACCTCTGTATGCCTCCTGGTGGAAGCGCGACTGGGCAACCTGCCTGGATGAATTTTCACTCACGGTGTTCCCTGGCGAGGTTCATGCGGTGGTAGGCGCCTCCGGTGCCGGAAAAAGCCTATTGGCTTATGCCATTATGGGTTTACTGCCAACACCTGCACGCTTAAACGGCCAGCTTTACTATCAAGGCAAACCGCTTAACGCGTCACGCCAACGCCAGCTTCGCGGCCGTGAGCTGGCACTGATCCCCCAATCGCTAAGCGCCTTAGATCCGCTGGTGCGTACTCAGCGCCAGGTGACCTGGGCAGCCCAGCGCGCAGGCCAGCCATCAGCACATGCTTGGCACGCCTCCCAACAAGCCCTTGATCACTATCAGCTAGATGCCCGTGCACAGCAGGCCTATGCCCATGAGCTATCCGGCGGCATGGCCCGGCGCGTGTTGACGGCCATGGCCCATGTCAGCCAAGCCAAGCTGGTGATTGCCGATGAACCCAGCGTAGGCCTTGACCCCCACCAGCGTCAGCGGGTGCTGGATGCGCTGCGCGAACTGGCCAACCAGGGCAAAAGCGTGATTCTGATTACCCACGACCTGCGCCATGCGCTGCCAATCGCCGACCGCGTCACCATTATGCGTGACGGCAAGCTGGTCGAAACTGCGCCCGCCTGCGCCTTTCAAGGCAGCGGCGCTTCGCTTACCAACGCTTATTCACAGGCATTGTGGCTGGCGCTGCCGGACAACGCTTTTGCAACGACTGCCATAAGCTGGCGTGAACAGGAGGCGCACGTTGCTTAAAGCACGCCAGCTGAGTTTTCACTTTGCCCCCAAGGTACCGCTACTTCAGGACATTTCGCTAACGCTGTGCGCGGGTCAGTGGCTAGGGTTAAGCGGCGACTCGGGGGCGGGTAAATCGACGCTAGGCCAACTGCTGGCGGGCTACTTAGCGCCCCAGGCAGGTGATATCACCCTGGATGGCGAGGCGCTACCGAAAAGCGGTGTGCAGCCTGTGCAATGGCTACCGCAATCGCCGGAGCTAGCGGTGAATCCACGCTGGCGGGTAGGTAAGATACTGCGCGAAGCCTGGACGCCTTCTGACACCCAGTGCCAAGCGTTTGGCGTGAAAGCAAAATGGCTGACGCGCTTCCCTCAGTCGTTATCGGGGGGAGAGCTGCAGCGGGTATGCGTGTTGCGAGCGCTCGCGCCGGGAGTACGCTTTCTCGTCGCCGATGAGATCTCCACCATGCTCGACCCCATTACCCAGGTTGAGCTTTGGCAGGCATTAAAACGAGAGGCCGAACAACGCCAGCTTGGCGTGCTGGTGATTAGCCACGACACCGCCCTACTGGAACGGCTTTGCCCACAGCGCTTGCACTTAAGCGAAGGGCAGCTGAAGCCATGGTAGTTGATGCCAGGGCAGGTTGAAGCGAGGGTCTTTCGACATGGCCGGAAAAATATTCCCGACCATTCCGGCATTTCCGCCATCCCTGGCGGTCAGATGTCGAAAGTAGCGCCCAGGGAGGGGTTCACAGCGCCCTCGCGGAAACCTGCGCTCGGCATCAATGCGTGCAACTGGTGAAGGTTAGCCAACCGCTTGGCGACGCTCAAAGCGCCATAGTCCGAAAGCAATTAGCAGCGTGATACTCAGCAGCAACCACGAACCGACGCTCACGCCCGACCACCCGGCCCAGCGCCAGAACGGCTCCAGCCAGAAGCCGCCCAAACTGGCTCCCACGTAATAAAACACCAGGTAGAGCGCCGAAGCGCTGCCCCGCGCGCCCTGGGCATAGCGCCCTACCCAGCTGGAGGCCAACGAATGGGCCAGGAAAAAGCCAAAGGCATTAACGGTTAAACCGACGATAATCAGCAGCAGCGAATCCGCTAAGGTAATCGCTGTGCCCAGCATTAAAATCATGACCCCCACCATCATGCATGCCGCGGGAGAAAACCGCCCGGCCAGATGCCCGGAAATCATCGAACCGAAGGTGCCGCCGAGATAGGTCAAAAAAATCAGCCCCAGACCACTGGCGGCTAATTGATACGGCGCTGCCGCCAACCGAAAGGTGATATAGCTGTATTGATTGATAAAAATCAGGAAGTTGATACCCCCCAGGCAATAAGCAGCGAGTAGCACCGGGTTACGCAAATGATTGACTAAATCGCTTGCCGCTTTGCGCAGCTCAAAGCGCTGGGGAGTAAAGGCGCGACTATTGGGCAACAGGCGCCAAAACACTCCACAGCCAATTAGCGTCATAATGCCGACCGCTAGAAATGCCGCCGTGGGGCCGCCAATTTCAGCGGCGCCGCCACCGACGATACGCCCACTGATTCCGCCAAGTGAATTAGCGCCAATATAAAGTCCTACAGCGCTTAACAGCGCAGGCTTCTCAAACTCATCGCCCATCCAGGCGATCGCCACCGCTGGCAGCCCGCCCAGCACAAAGCCCTGCACTAGGCGCAAAAACAGCAAGCTTTCAAAGGTGGGGGCGAATGCCAAGGCAATAGAACAGCCACCTGCAAGCAGCAGAGTAATGCGCATTATGCCTTCGCGACCAATGGCATCCGAGAGTGGCCCAAAGACCAACAGCGCAATGGCTAAGGAGAGAGTTGACACCGACATGAGCAGGCTGACACCTAAGGTCGAGACCTGGTAGGTCTCCTTTAACCCCGGCAGCAGCGGCTGTGGTGCGTATAAATTGATAAAAACAAGAAATGAGCCGAGGCAAAGCGCCAAGGTGGCGCGCCACCAGGCGCGCGATTTGGCTTCAATCATGCCGTTCCTAAAACGTGTTCGATCTGGCTACTGGAAAACGCTGCCACCCAGCTGGGCCAGATGCGTTGGCTCCAGCGCGCGACGTGACTGCCAGTAGTAGCGCTGCCAGTAACTATTATTCAGGCTGGAGATAATGACCCCTTTTGAGGTCGAGGCGTGGAGAAAATACCCATCGCCCACGTAGATACCCACATGGTTATAACGACCCGGCGGTCGGAAGAACACCAGATCGCCCGCCTGCAGCTCTTGGCGGTCGATCGGGCGTCCCTCGTGTACTTGACCACGGGTGGAGCGCGGAAGCTCTAAATTAAAGGTGTCACGGTAAACATTGCGAACCAAGGCCGAACAGTCGATGCCTCTTTCTGAGGTGCCGCCAATTCGGTAAGGCGTTCCTGCCCAGCGCTGGTGTTGCGCCATCAGCGCCTCGCGAACCACTGTTGGCGGCGGTACTTGCAAGCTGCGCAAATGCGCATCGATGGGATCAACCGGGGACATTTGCGGGTTCGCCCCCATTCCCGGCAACGTCATTGAAAAGTAATTCTCGGGGGCCTGAATATTGTTTTGTCGCGCTGAACCTGCACAGCCAGCGAACAATGTAACTAAAAAACAGACACTTACGACACGGACAGCGGTCACAGCGGGGCGTGGCGACGCAACCATGCGATTAACCTCGTGACATTAATAAGAGGGCGGTATGACAAAACTCATTTTTTCTAAGCACGACTATAAGCTAATTATCATATGTTTGGCGAGCATCAATGTAATGTGCGCTGATCGCCCGGTAAGGTATCAATATGCAGTGGCGCAAAATGGCGTGGTTTATTGCCTGGAAAATCCAAGCTCACCCATGGGCCAGCCAAAACCGGCGCACCGCATATCCAGGCCACCAGCGCCTGACGAAAACCAGCTAAAAAGCTTTCTCGCTCCGGGGTTTCGCCCATAAAAAACGAGAAGCCTGCATACATCCCCATGGCGTACTCCTGCCATCCGGCATAGTGATCTGCCGCCAGTTGGTAAGCACGATCCAACACCTTAGCGAAAGCAGCGCTATCCAGCCAGTTTAACTGCCGCGCGGCAATGGCCAAATCGACCAGCTGGGCAATATCCCAGGCCGCCATATCCACCTCATTACAACCATCTTCGTTGTCGCGCACACGACGTAAGCGAAGCAGGTGGTGGCGTTCATCTTCAGCACAGTCGCCGGATTCAAGAATGGCGATCTCAGCGCTTAAGCGCTCAGTATTGAGGGTATAGGGCGCGTAGTTAATCTGATACTCCTGGCGATCCCCCGACTCTAGCATGTAGGTCAAAAACTCCTGCATATCGCCTGCGTTGCTCAAGTGGTAGTGGCTCTCCACCCACTCGCGAATCTCGGCACACTCACGGGCACTCTCAGGCTGGGGCTCACTCCATACCGCACTGTTCAACGGGCCCACCAGCGACATAGCGGTGAAGTGACTCAAGGTGGGGCGGCTACCCGGTTCGCGCCAAGCGTCGTGACGCCAATCCAGCCAGTGAAACAGACTGCCAGGATCTTCAATGTGCCAAATAATTTCATTCACCAGCGAGGCGTGCTCAGGCTCGGGCAGACAGCTCTCCCAAGCGAACCAGGCTTCCAACAGCCGCTTGGCATTGGGATAAAAACGGCACAGGCAGCTTCGCAGTGCGCTGGCATACTCCATTAACGGCGCGCGATCGAATAAGCCGCTGTCGAGGGACATATGCAGATAGAAGGCGAATTTTTCGGCCATATGGATCGTCGCCGCATGGCGGCTTACCCCTTTAACCGCATTGCGCTGCTTAAGCTCTTCCGGAGTCGGCTGACCAAACCAGCTTTGTGAGGGAGGCAAAACGCCATGCACGGCGTCGGCCGCCAACTGATTAAGATGGTGCGCCTGGGCGGGTAACCAGTAGCGTGCCAGTGCATGAGCACCTTCATCGGCATGTAAGCCAAGTGACTCCTGCAAATAGAGCGCCGCATCGGCACGCTGCTCTTCCGGCAGCGCCGCGGAGGGGGCTATCTGGCGCAGCATGGCATCCGGTTCGCGTACGCTGGCCAGCGCCAACAACCAGTGATGGGGCGTATTGCGCCACTGCCGAATGCGCGCTTGGGATGCCTTGCGCGTAGGTTCATCCAATAACTCCCCTGGGAGACATTTCCAGGGGCTATTCCAAGGGCTATGGGCGCTGTGCAGCAATAACTGATGCCGCTCGCTGGGTGTTTTACCCCGCCGGTCAATGCCGTCAAACAGGCTCTGCCCGCGCCCGTACGCATTCAGCACGGCATACCAGTCGTGGTAGCGCCGACTGAGTAAATCAGCGGCGTGCCCCGCTAAGTCATCAGCCTCTTCCTGGCTCAGCAAGCCACAGCAGGCGCCAGCCCAGGCAAGTTCCACAATCCGCAGCCAATCCCAAGCCGCCCACTCCAGGGGCTCGCCTTGAGTGACGAACTTATTCAGCACCGGCGCATAGGGCGAATCTTCCACAACGCTACGCTGCCACTCCATGCGTTGGGCGTTGTCCATACTGAGCAATTCGCGTGCTTCAATATCCCAGCGCTGGCGCTCACCTTGAGCGCCTAGCCAAAGTATCACGCCAATTAGCGCATCACGGTCATGGACATCCCACACGTGGGCCAGCCACTCGGTGGCCTCGGGCCAGTCGGTTTGGCTGGCAGGATAGACAATAACCGGCCGGAACAGCGCGCATAGCCGCCAGCTCTGCGCTTCGGGCTGCTGAGGCCATAGCGAAGCGGGAGCCGGCAGTTCAGCCAGGGCATTTTCAAGCGTATCCCAGGTAACCCCCTCGCCATCGGTTTCAAGCTTGGCCAGCGCTTGGCAAGCGTCAATAAAACGGTCATCGGCCCCCACTTCCCAGCCCCGCGCGCCTAACGCACGGCGCAGGTCTGCCAGCCAGGCACGTAGGTCGCTGTAATCACTGGTGATGCGGCGAGTTAGGTGATGCGCCCAATGACGGGCTTGATCAGCCTCTAACCAGCCAGCCGCTCCCGCCAACGCGGCCCATTCCAAAGCGCCTAGCAAACGGTCAGCGCTACCTGCGGGAGCCCCCAGCCCGTGGAAGAGCTGTTCGGCCAGCTCGCCTCGATTGGTAATGCCCAGTTGTAGCAGGCGCTGCTCTGCCGCTCCTGCATCGACCGCCAGCGGATGAGGAGTAAACGCCCAATCACACAGCACCAGCTGTTGGGCCCACCAGGCATTTAACACGTCGATCAAGAGGCACCTCGAAAAAGCACAATAACACCAGCAAATAGCTGGAAGTAAAGCTGCCTAGTGTAACGGAAAGTGGTGCGAACACCGATAGCCTTAGGCCTCGGTATGCATAAAACGACACCGCCCGGCAAAAGGCCGGGCGGTGACATACAGGTAGCAACTCAATCGCTACGCTTTTTTAACCTTACTGATTACCCAAAGAAGCACCACGGCACCCACGATCGCGGTGACTAGCGAACCGATAAAGCCACCGGACGAGAGGCCCAGAAGGCTAAACAAAAAACCACCTATAACCGCACCAACGATACCGACACCGATGTTACCCAGGATGCCAAAACCGCCGCCGCGCATGATGTTGCCAGCAATCCAACCAGCCAGGCCACCAATGATTAACCATGCAATAAAGCCCATATAGTCTCCTTACTATCTCGATTACGGGTTGCAGTTACGCGTTTTACCTTAGAGTCACGCTTGTTCTACCATAGCACACAGCGTTAGTGTTCGGCGCCTATTCGGTATCGATGCTTGGCAACTCTTAAAGGAAAATTCATGATCCCCGACTCGCTCAATCAACTGATTAAAAGCACTCAAGGACAGCAAACGACACAGTGGGAAGGCCGCGACGTGGTGCTTTTCAATATGCCTTGGGGCGAGTTGGTGGTTAGTCTCCAGGGCGCTCAAGTGCTGCACTTCTGCCCTGCTGGTGATACCGGCTGGTTATGGCTGACGCCTACGCCCCAGGCGCTGCCAGGCGCTATCCGGGGTGGTATTCCGCTCTGCTGGCCGTGGTTTGCCGACGAGCGCTATTCCGATGAGAGCCCCAACCACAACGGCCCTTTCCATGGCCTTGCACGCCATGCTGAGTGGCGTCTAGACGCTGTTGATGAGCACGCCGAGGGAATTGAGCTCCACCTCTCTCCAGCACAGCCCCTACATACACTGCTTACCGCGCGCCTGGTGGTACAAGCCAACGCCCAGCGCTTGAACGTTGAGCTGATTAGCGAAAACATCGGCGAAACGCCGATTAAAACCAGCGGTGCGCTGCATACCTATTTAGCCGTTGCCGATACCCACCAGTGTCGTCTGGAAGGCCTTTCCGGCGCGCGCTATCTCGACAAACTGCGCGACTTTGCGGAGAGCGAACAGCAAGGCACGTTGGCCGTTCAAGGCGCCGTTGACCGCATTTATCACACCAATGAAGCCGTGCTGCTCAACGATGGTGAGCGCAGCCTGCGCATCGGCAAGCAGTCCAGCGACTCCACGGTAGTGTGGCACCCCAACAACGACCTTCCCAGCGACACTCCCGTCGACGTAGCACGACATTTTATCTGCGTTGAAGCCGCCAATACACGCCTAGACCCAGTCTGGCTAGTGCCTGGCGCCCAGCACCTGTTAGGCACCACCCTCAGCCGCAGTTAATCTTCGGTTCATCAATGCTTTGCTATCATGTGCTCAATGGCATTAGAGCTAGGGAGATCCAATGGATCCGCAACAATGGCTAGAAGCCGCCACGCTGGCGTTTAATTTAATCGGTATGGTGGTGTGCTTAGTGGGCCTAACCTTGGCGCAGAAGATGACCCGGCGCTGGCCAGGCTACACCCTGGCGGGGGTTGGCTTTTTGATCGCCACCCTACCGATGCTTTCGCAACTGGTATTAATGTTTAGCCAGTAAAGGCTAGGCAAGAGCCACAAAGGGATCGAAAGGATGCGCCAGCCGTTAAGTCGCGAACTGAGCAATTTATTAGAGCGTGGGCGAGATCGCCAGCTGCGCTTGGCGGTCACCGGCCTTTCCCAAGCGGGGAAAACCGCGTTTTTGACGTCGTTGGTCAATCAACTGCGTCATGCGGGCGTTGAGGCGCGGCTCGATTTGCTGCCTGCTGCCCGGGAAGGCCGCCTGCTGGGTGCCCAGCGGCTTAACCAGCCCGACTTAGGCGTGCCACGGTTTCCCTACGACCCCGGCATGGCTGCACTACGCGATACGCCGCCGCGCTGGCCGGAGCCCACCCGCGGCATCAGCGAGTTACGCTTACAGCTGCGCTACCGCCCTGCCCGCAGCGGCTGGCTAACCCCTGAAATCGCCCACCTTACCCTGGATCTATTCGACTACCCCGGCGAGTGGCTGCTCGATTTGCCGCTGCTGCAGCACGACTTTTATAGCTGGAGCCAGGCCCAGGCGTTACACGAGGGCGAACAGCGCCGCAGCCTGTTTAGCGAATGGCTTGCCGCAGTAGAACAGCTCGACCCCGCTGGCGAAGCGGATGAAGCCCAGCTTGCTGCTCTTGCCGAGGAGTACGCTCAAGGCCTTCGCCGCGCCAAAAAGGCCGGTTTTTCCGACCTGCAGCCAGGGCGTTTTTTACTGCCCGGCGAACTGGAAGGTGCGCCGGTGCTGCAGTTTTTTCCGCTACCGCAGCTCGACACTACTCAACTCAACACCTCTAGAGAAACGCTGGAGGCACTGCCTGCCAATAGCCTTTACGCTACCCTGGCGGCGCGCTTTCGCTACTACCAGCAGCAAGTGGTCAAGCCCTTTTATCGCGATCACTTCCGCCGCTTTGACCGCCAGATTGTACTGGTGGACGTGCTTGGCGCGCTCAATGCCGGGCCAGAACGCTTTGAAGACCTTTCCAGCGCGCTACGCCAGTTAATGCACAGCTTCGATTATGGCCAACGCAGCCTACTTACGCGCCTGTTCGCACCTAAAATTGACCGCCTGGCGATTGCCGCCACCAAAGCCGATCACGTCACTCCCGATCAACACGGCCACTTGGTACAGCTGTTGGAGGCCCTGCTGGCAGAGCCTCTCAAAGACCTTCGCTTTGCCAACGTGCCGGTTAAAGCGCTCTCGCTGGCGGCCATTCGTGCCACTGAAGCCCGTGAGGTAACCCATGAGGGTAAGCGTTCACCTGCACTGCGAGGCACCACACTAGAGGGCGAAGAGGTGCTGGTTTACCCCGGCGATGTGCCCGCCCGGCTGCCCGCTGCCGATTTCTGGCAGCAGCAGGGCTTCGACTTCCCCGCCTTTCGCCCGATGCCAACCAGCTCAGAAGCGTTGGATCATATCCGCATGGACGCCGCCATCGACTGGCTGATTGGAGATAAACTGACATGACCACCCCACAGCCACGCCGCCACTTCACGCTGGATGACCAGCCTGAAAAGGCCGCTGATGCAGAGACAGTCCTACGTCAGCGCGAAGCCTTTGCTGGCGCCAGCGAGCATCATCCATTGGCGCCCTTGCCAGAAGATAAAGCGCTGCCTGCCGCCAGTTTAGGTGCGCCGCGTAAACGCCGCTGGGGGCTGCTATTTGCCCTGGTGGGTGGTGCCGGGCTAGGCACGGCAGAACTGGTCACCGGCATTCCTGATGCGATGGCTCAGTCGCAGTGGCTAGCCATGGCCTGGCAGCTGTTCGGGGTCAGCCTGATTGGCTTGGGCGGCCTCTCCCTGCTCAAAGAGGTGGGCCGTTTGCGCCGTCTCAAGCGCCACGACAAACTGCGCGGCGATCTGGCCGAGCTGCCGCTACGCTCGCCCAAGCAGGCCCGGGCGATGGCCGAGCAGCTAAGACGTCAGCTCAAACTCGCCGACGATGACCCGCACTGGCTAGCCTTTCAGCGCGCTTGCCAACCCCACCATAGTGGTGAGGAGATCCAGACGCTGTTGCGTTACCACCTGCTAGCGCCGCGTGATCGCGAGGCCCAGCGCCTGATTACGCGTATGTCCGGCGAAACCGCCATCATGGTCGCCATCAGCCCCCTAACGCTGGTGGATATGGCGCTGGTGGCTTGGCGCAGCCTGGCGATGGTGGATCGACTCTGCCGCCTTTATGGGCTTGAGCTGGGCTACGCCAGCCGCCTGCGGCTGTTTCGTAACGTGCTGCACAACATGGCTTTTGCCGGTGCCAGCGAACTGGCCACCGACGCCAGTATGGATATGCTCTCGCTGGATTTAGCCAGCCGCCTTTCCGCCCGTGCGGGTCAAGGCCTCGCCACCGGGCTGCTTAGCGCGCGCCTTGGGTTACGCGCCCAGCGGCTCTGTCGTCCGGTGCCCTTCACTGCCGATGAGCAGCCCAAAATCGCCGATCTACGCCAAGACCTGTGGCGGCAAATCAAACGGCTCGATAAAGAAAAGGTGCCGCAGAATCGCTAAAGGGTTAAACGGCGGCCCCCCTCCTTTTCGGCCACAAAATGGGATTCAACGCTGTTTATCCTCATGATGGGGGTTTGACATGGCATCTTCCACTGAGGAGACGTAGTGTATGAACCATCCCAATGATCCTGAGTCGCCTTCGGTAACGAGCGACATGCAGACCGACTATGTCGTCGGCCAGGACAATATCAAGGGGCAGCTTGGCCCCATCGGTTTCGACATCCACAACCGCGTTTTTGTGGTATCCGCGCTTGCTTCCGCTATCTTCATCGTCCTCACCCTGCTGTTTCCAGAGCGAGCGGGGAGCACTTTTCAGTCCATTGTTGCCTTCTCGACGGGAACGTTGGACTGGTATTTCATGATTCTGGTCGACTTCTTTATTCTGTTCTGCTTAGCGCTGGTGGTTCTGCCTTATGGCTCAGTCAGGCTGGGCGGGGCCGATGCGCGACCGGATCACAGCTATCTCTCCTGGTTCGCCATGCTGTTCACCGCGGGAATCGGCATCGGCCTGCTGTTCTTCGGCGTACTCGAACCGGTTTATCACGCCAATGTCTCGCTGCCTCTGGGCATCGCATCCCCCTTCGGCGCCGATGGCGAACTGAACTCAGCGGCTATTGATGATGCCAGCGCCATGGGCCTGGCGGGTACCTATCTACACTGGGGTATCCATGGCTGGGCGGTGTATGTGGTGATGGCGCTAGCGCTGGGCCTGTTTACCTATAACAAGGGCCTGCCATTCTCTATTCGCTCGGCGTTCTTTCCCATTCTCGGTGAGCGTGTCTGGGGCTGGTGGGGCCATGTGATCGATATCCTGGCGGTGTTTTCCACCCTCTTCGGGCTGGCCACCTCACTTGGGCTTGGGGCACAGCAGGCTAATGCGGGGATGAACTTTGTCTTCGGCCTGGAAGTAAGTACCTTGACCCAGGTCATCGTCATCATTCTGGTGACGGCGGTGGCGCTGGTGTCGGTTTGGCGCGGTCTTGAGGGCGGCTTGAAGAAGCTCTCAGAGATCAACATGATCCTGGCCGTTCTGTTCTTCTTTTTTGTGCTTTTCGCTGGCCCTACTCTGCTGGCCATGGCGGGTTTCTGGTCGGGACTTACCACCTATGTCACGGACTTTATTCCTCTGTCCGCGCCCTTTGGTCGTGAGGACGATGCCTACCGCCAGTCCTGGACGATTTTCTACTGGGCTTGGTGGATTAGCTGGGCACCTTTCGTGGGGATGTTTATCGCTCGGGTATCCCGGGGCCGCACGGTGCGTGAGTTTATACTCTGCGTGTTGCTGGTTCCCAGTCTGTTTATCTTTATCTGGATGGGCGTCTTTGGCTCAACCGCCCTTGAACAGCTCTATGCTGACCCGGTGGGCAGCCTGGTTAAAGAGTATGTAATCGACAACTACAGACCCGAGCTTTCGCTGTTCGGCATGCTGAACGAACTACCGTTGACGGGCCTGATGTCGACCTTGGGTATCGTCCTGGCGCTGATCTTCTTTGTCACCTCCTCGGATTCCGGCTCCCTGGTCATCGATACCATCACCGCCGGTGGTAAAATCGATGCTCCGCGGCCACAGCGTATGTTCTGGGCGGTCGTCGAGGGCCTCATCGCGATTGTGCTGCTGATCGGTGGTGGTCTGACCGCCCTTCAGGCAGGTGTTACCGCCACCGCTATTCCGTTCTCGATTGTGATGCTGCTGATGTGCTACTCGATCATCAAGGCGCTCAATGGCGAGCTGCGGCTTATTCGTAAGTGATACCTGCAGTTGAAATCTTTAGGCAACTACAAAAGAGGCCCCCTGCTGAAACCAGCAGGGGGCCTACTATTTCACAACAGGTTCAAGTCAAACCGCTTACGCAATACGCTGTTCGGTCTCGGCATCAAATAGAATCGCTCTGCCCATATCAACACGTAGCGATAAGCGCTCCCCTGCAACCACTGCGCATTTAGGCCCAACACGGGCGGTAACTTCCTGTTCGCCCAGGGGTAAACGCAGCAAGATATCCGCCCCGGTAGGTTCTACCACCGCCACACTGGCGCTCAGCAGCGTTCCTTCGGCTTGGGACGTTAACCGCTCATCCTCTTCGCTGAAGTGCTCTGGGCGTAGGCCAAGAATGACCGGCTGGTTAAGCCGTTCGGCCATATCTGGGGCGATGCGCTCCTCCGGCCAGGGTAGCACCAGCTCATCCTCACCTGGCGTGGCAATCCTCAGTTGATACCCACCGTTATCGTCCTCCAGTGTGGCGCGAATGAAGTTCATCGACGGCGAGCCCATAAAGCCAGCCACAAACATATCCACCGGGTTGTTGTAGACCTCATCCGGCGAGCCGAGCTGCAGAATATGGCCGTCGCGCATCACCGCAATGCAGTCGGCCAGGGTCATGGCTTCGACCTGGTCGTGGGTGACGTAAACAATGGTGGTGCCCAGGCGCTGGTGGAGCTTTTTGATCTCGGTGCGCATATCCACGCGCAGTTTGGCATCCAGATTAGAGAGCGGTTCGTCAAACAGGTACACCTTTGGCTCCCGAGCCAACGCACGTCCCATGGCTACACGCTGACGCTGCCCGCCGGAGAGCTGTGCAGGCTTGCGTTCCAGCAGGTGGGTAATTTGCAGTAGATCGGCTACCCGCTCCACCGCGGCTTCCCGCTCGGCTTTGGGCACCTTGCGCATCTCCAGCCCGAAGCTGATGTTCTGGCGTACAGTCATGCTGGGGTAAAGCGCGTAGGACTGAAATACCATGGCGATATCCCGATCCGCGGGGGTGCGCCAGGTTACGTCTTCACCATCGATATAAATATTGCCGGACGTCACTGGCTCAAGCCCGGCAATGGCGTTCATCAGCGTGGATTTACCGCAGCCTGACGGCCCAACCAGAATCAAAAACTCGCCGGAATCGATGGAGATACTAACGTCTTTGAGCACCCGCTCGCTGCCAAACTCTTTACGCACGTTGTGGATTTCTAAAGCTGCCATAATGAAAATCCTATTCTAAAGCGACTGACAAACTCCATTCATCTGGGTTGGCCAGAAGCAGCCCTCCGCGGGGGCGCTGTGAACCCATCCCTGGGCGCTACTTTCGCCATCCCTGGCGAAAGACCCCCGCTACGGGCTGCTTCTGACCTTCTAGAAATGGTTGCCACTCACCTAGTTGTTATTAGCCTTTAACGGAACCGGCTGTCAGCCCGCGCACGAAGTATTTTCCCGCCAACACGTACACCACCAGGGTGGGCAGCGCGGCAATCATCGCCGCCGCCATATCCACGTTGTACTCGCGAACGCCAGTGGAGGTATTCACCAGGTTGTTTAGCGCCACGGTAACGGGCTGGGTGTTGTGGGCTGAAAACGCCACGCCAAACAGGAAGTCGTTCCAGATTTGGGTGAACTGCCAAATCACTGAGACGACAATAATCGGAGCCGAAACCGGCAGTAGAATGCGCCAGAAGATGCGGAAAAAGCCCGCGCCATCCAACTTCGCCGCCGATACCAGCTCGTTGGGGATACCCACGTAGAAGTTGCGGAAAAACAGCGTGGTGAAAGCGATGCCAAATACCACGTGAACCAGGATCAACCCGGCGCGGGAGCTGGAGATCCCCAGCCAGCCGAGGGTTTGCGCCATGGGCAACAGCACCACCTGGAAAGGAATAAAACAGCCAAACAGCATTAATGCGAAGACTAATTCAGAACCTTTGAAGCGCCATTTGGTCAGCGCATAGCCGTTAAGGGCACCGATAGTGGTTGAGATCAGCACCGCTGGAATCACAATCGCAAAGGAGTTCCAGAAGTAGCCGCCAACGCCATCGCAGCGCATGCCGGTACAGGCTTCACCCCAGGCTTTTGTCCACGGCGCGAAAGTGGGATTTTGCGGAAACGAGAGCAGCGACCCGGCGCTGATTTCGCTCAGCGGCTTCACCGAGGTCATCAGCATGACCACCAGCGGTAGAATATAGAACAGCGCGGCGAGTATCAGCACGCCATAGAGCAGGCCACGGCCCAGCCGCGCAGCGGGCGTCTGACGACGAATCACATTAGCCATGCTTGCGGCTCCTTAATTCGGAGTAGAGATAAGGAATCAAAATCGCCAACACGCCGCCCAACATCAGCATGGCGCTGGCAGAGCCCAAACCTATCTGCGCCCGGGTAAAGGCGTGGGCGTACATAAAGGTGGCGGGTAAATCGGTGGCATAGCCAGGCCCGCCGCCGGTGAGCGCGACGACCAGGTCAAAGCTCTTGATCGCAATATGGGCCAAAATCATCACCGCGCTAAACACGACTGGGCGTAGGCAGGGCATCACCACGCGCAGATAAATCCGCGGCAGACTAGCGCCATCCAACTGCGCTGCTTTGATAATGCTGTCGTCGATACCCCGCAGCCCGGCTAAAAACAGCGCCATCACAAAGCCTGACGCCTGCCATACGGCGGCAATCACCAGGGTATAAATCGCCATATCCGGATCGACAATCCAGTCAAAGCGAAACGACTCAAAGCCCCAGCCTTGAACCATCGCTTGAATGCCCAGCTGCGGGTTGAGTAGCCACTTCCACACTACCCCGGTAACAATAAATGACAGCGCCATGGGGTAAAGATAGATCGTACGCAGCGCGCCCTCTTGGCGAATTTTCTGATCAAGCAGTATCGCCAGCAGCGAGCCAATCGCCAGGCAAATCACCACGAACAGCACGCCAAAAATCATCAGGTTGGTCGAGGCGACCCACCAGCGCTCATTGGCCATCAGGCGTGCGTACTGACCAAAGCCGACAAAGTCATAGCTGGGCAGCATGCGCGAGCTGGTTAGCGAGAGTACGAACGTCCACAGCATGAAGCCGTAAACAAAGAACAGCGAAATTGCCACCGACGGTGCCAGCACCAGGCGAGGCAGCCACGCCTGCAAACCGCCGGATGGCGTCGACCGCTTAGCGCCAGCCCCTAAAGGCGTCGCAGAGGTATTTTTCATGGGGAGGGAATCTCTCATGGAGAAGTATCCTTGCCAAGCAACGAAGGCGCCGCCGTTGCAGCGGCGCCTGAAGAACGCTAACGCTAGAAAAGCCTAGAAAGAGGCCGCTTCGGCAGCGCTCACCATACGTTCTGCCGCTTCTTCAGCAGGCATATCGGCGTCGTTGAAGTAGTTGGTAACCACATCAAAAATGGCACCCTGTATATCCGCACGTACGGCCATACCGTGAGCCATACTGGGCACTAGGCCACCCTCTTCAGCGGTGCGCTGGAAATCAGCCAACGACTGCTGGGCACAGCTATCGAATTCGCTCATGTCCAGATCAGGCCGCGCAGGAATCGAGCCTTTGGCAAGGTTAAACGCTTCCTGGAAAGTAGGCTCAAGCACCAGGCGGGCTAACGCTTGCTGCGCTTCGCGCTCCTCGTCGTCGCTGACCCGGAACATGGCCAGACTATCGATATTGAAGGTGAACGCATCTTCGGTGCCCGGCGCTGCGGCACAGAGGTAATCTTCCCCGGCGGTCAGTCCGGCCGCAGTGAACTCCCCTTTGGCCCAATCGCCCATCAGCTGAAACCCAGCCACTCCTTCAATCACCATTGCCGTGGCAACATTCCAGTCACGCCCGGGCATGCCTTCATCCATCAGCTCGCGGGTACGCTTGAAGTCCTCAAGGGCATCGATCATTTGTTCGCCGCCCAGGGCTTCAGGGTCTAGTTCTACCAATGCCTGCTGATAAAACTCGCTACCCTGACCACCTAACAGTACGCTTTCGAAGACCGTAGCGTCCTGCCAGGATTGGCCGCCATGAGCCAGCGGTACGAAGCCCGCTTCTCGGATAGCCTCACCTGCCTCGAATAGTTCATCCAGCGTGGTGGGCATCTCTACCCCTGCCGCTTCGAGCACTTCGGGGTTGGCCCACAGCCAGTTTACCCGGTGCACGTTGACGGGTACCGCCACGTATTTGCCGTCGTGACGCATGATATCGGCCACGACTTCCGGCAGCAGTTCATCCCAACCTTCCGCATCGGCAACGCCGTTCAGGTCACCGAGCAAGCCAAGCTCACCCCACTCCTGAATTTCGGGGCCTTTGATTTGAGCTGCAGAGGGTGGGTTGCCCGACATGGCACGAGATTTAAGCACCGTCATGGCGGTTTCACCGCCGCCGCCTGCCACTGCAAAGTCCTGCCAACCGTAGCCTTCAGCTTCCATTAACTCTTTAAGCACGTTGGCAGCGCGAGCTTCACCACCGGAAGTCCACCAGTGCAGCACTTCAACTTCATTCGCTTGAGCGGTGGTGGCTAGCGTGGCACCTGCCAGAGCAAGCGCGAGGGTCGTCTTCTTAAGCGTCGACATGGAGTAACTCCTTATATTGTTATTGTCCTCTCGGACGTTCGACATCCAAGAGGTTACGCCAAGGCAAGCGTCAACGGGAGTTACCGAGTACTGCATAGTGTTGGGTTTTTATTACAAACCTGTAATAGTTTCCTGGCGGGGTAGCGAGAGAGTCACCACCAGCCCACCATCAGCATGGTTGGCGAGCGTGATATCGCCGCCATGGGCACGGGCAATATGCCGGGCAATGCCCAGCCCGAGGCCGCTACCACCCGTGTGTCGACTGCGTGAGGGCTCCAGGCGCACAAAGGGCGAAAACACCCGCCCCAATTGCTCTTCAGGTATACCTGGGCCGTGGTCACGAATACGCATGGTGACCGCGTTACCGTGATCTATTAGCTGCACATCGGCCTGCTTGCCATAGAACACCGCGTTCTCAAGCAGGTTTGCCAGGCAGCGTTTAAGCGCTACCGGTTTGACAATCAGCGGCGCGATAAGAGAACCACTTTTAATCTCGATAGTGACCTTACCACCCTGAAGGCTAAGCTCTTCGGCCAGCTCTTTGAGCAGGTGCGTTAGATCAACGGGCGCGGGTTCCTCATGCAGGTCTAAGCCTTTTACCGAGGCCAAGGCACCTTTAACCAAGCTATCCAGCTCATCCAATGAGGCGCAAAAACGCTCGCGCTGATAGTCGTCATCGAGCATCTCGGCGCGCAGGCGCATGCGGGTTAAGGGGGTTTTCAAATCATGGGAAATCGCCGAAAACAGCCGTTCGCGCTCCTCAATCTGCTCACGAATACGCCGCTGCATACGATTGAACGCCGCGGCGGTGGCGGCCACTTCTTTGGGGCCACTCTCCCGTAGTGGCGGCATATCCAAATCATCGCCCAACTGATTCGCTGCCCGTGAAAGCCGCGCCAGTGGCCGGGTCACGCTGGTAATACCCAATAGAGAAAGCGCCAGCACACTCAGCAGCACCAGTAACCCGACCAGCAAACGCTCTTCAGAAAGCCAGCGATAACCGCTGAAAATATCGGGTACGCCCAGCAGCGTGGCAACATAGAGCCAGGTGCCTGGGGCAAGCTCCAGTTGGACCACTAAAATCGGCGGCGAGAGTGGCTCCATCAGCAGGCTGTGCTGCCCCCAGCGGGGCGGTAGGTCGTAAAGCAGTACTTCGTTATTGAGCACACGCAGGTTTTCCGGGCGGGAGAACTCGACAATCACGTCGTCGATATTGAGCTGCTGGGTGAGCACCGAGCGCACATTGTTCACCACCACCTGTTTTTCCGGCCCGGAGCCGATATCGTCGATGGCCAGCCTGCGTTCGTTGACGCTAACAAAAAAGCGCGTGCCACCCATATTACGCAGCTGATCGAGCACAATATGGCGGTAATCAACGGGCAGTGAGCGGAAAAACTTCATGGTGGAGGCGATGCTAAACGCCATATTGGTGGACAGCTCATCAAGCTGTGCCAAGTGGCTGGAGCGCACCTGGGAAGTCCAGATGGCGTAGCTGGCCCCTTGGGCGACAAGCACTCCGGCGATCATGATGATCACGAAGCGCCCGCGCAGCGACGCCGGCAGCCAGCGGGCAGCTCGTCGGGATAAGCGTCGACGAATGGTTGCCCACTCCACGCGTCTCACGTTAATGCATCTACCTGGGCGGTTAACACATAGCCTGCCCCGCGCACCGTTCGAATCAACTGCGAGTGCTGGGCATCTTCACCCAGCCGTTGGCGCAGGCGGCAAACGTGGACATCAATGGAGCGATCAAGCGGCGGCGCGTCCCGCCCACGGGTAAGCGCGTATAGATCATCCCGAGTGAGCACCTTCGCCGGATGCTCTAAAAACACCTGCAATAGCTGAAAATCAGCCCCTGAAAGCGCGGCGCGCTCGCCCTGCAGGTCAATCAACTCGCGGGTCATGCGGTCGAGTTGCCAATTACCAAAACTGACCCAGCGCGCCTGCCCCGCAGGCAACTCTGGTGGAGCACTGCGGGTGCGTCGCAATACCGCTTTGACGCGCGCCAGCAATTCGCGGGGATTAAACGGCTTGCCCAAGTAGTCATCAGCACCCAGCTCCAGACCAAGAATGCGGTCGGTCTCATCGGCACTGGCGGTAAGCATGATTATCGGCACATCGCTGTGCTTTCGGACGTCACGGCAGATGGTAAAGCCGTCGTCACCGGGGAGCATTAAATCGACAATCAGCAAGTCGGGGGCGTGTTCTGCACGCAACGAATGCAGCGCTTGGGCACCGTCCGCCGTAAATACCCGGTAACCGTGCCGCCCCAGGTAGTCCGCGAGCAGTTCACAAATTTCCGGGTCATCGTCGACCACAATCAAAGTAGCAGGGGTTGTCGTCATCGCAGCGGGTTCAGCCCTACACTGTTGTCGTTATTGGGCCTTGATGATGGTCGACAGGCTGGGCAGTAGCAATAGCGCTACGACCAAGGTTGCATTAGCGTTAATTGTTGACGAAAGTCACGCGCACGTTGGCGCTTAAAAGTCCAAACCGCTCCCTCAGCCACTTGGCAACGGCGGCTTAGCCTTAGTATCAGTCCGGCGATAAAGTTAGAAACTAATGTCGAGACTGCTCAATTGCTGTATTCAGTTCAGCAACTCTGTCACTGAATTCACCATCTTTTAACCGCTCCAGACGCATAAGTGTTTCGTCCCAGTCAAGAAACAGCGTGACAGACTCTTTTGAAAGAGGGTGGTAGATTTTATCACTCATTACCCACCCTCTAAGATGGTTCAAAATATTGAGAAAACCATCGTCGTCTTTGCAATAACCTTGTACCCACTCGACGACTTCATCGTCTCCAGTAATGTTCATCCAACCGTAGAGGTACGCTGAAACATCGGGCAAACCAGGTATTAGCTTTTTAATAGCTGGCTGACTAATACGCTCCTTAAGGATTTTGATCGCTTGATCAAGAATCTGTTCCGAAATCTCCCATTGATCCGCACGCTCTGCCTTATCTCCTACCTTGCCGTGACGAAAAAGTTGGCTTCGAAAGAAATAGCCAACTAACCAATTTATGGCCTCTCCGTCACTCGCAACTTTTAAGACAGTCTCGCATTGTCTATCTGGATTTAAAGCCTGCAATCGCCTAAGACAGCTCTTCATTACCAAGTTCGCAATTCCATCTAATGAAAGTGAAAAAGCACGATGATCACCATCCTCCTTGAGTGCAATGTCCATCATATTTGAAAGAGAAAGAAGCAACCCTACCAACTGATCTTCATCAAGTCCTGATATACACGCATCATCCAATCTATCCAACACATGTTCAAACCAAGTTTTACCAGAACTGCGTCGTTTTATAACTTCCTCAGATAGGCGTGATGTAAGTTTTTTAACATCAGCTTTCGCCAACTCTAACAAGCTCTTGAAATCTTCATCTTGCATGACAGTCTTTGGGCCAGTTAAAGCAAAGTAAAACCTATAATGTAGCGGACTACCGAGCCTTTTTAGTCTTATTGCCTCTGAGACTGACAAAGGACTCGTTTGATTAAAAACACTCTCTTCGGGCTTTTTTTGGTTAGACACGCCGGGGACAAATCGTTGCAAGCTCCAAATTGACTGGGCTGACCCAACACCCTCTAACGGTAAAATTTTCTTTAATTCCTCACCTATTCTAGCTCTTTCATCACTTGCAACAGTTGCGTCACCTGTCACTAGAACAGAGCGCACTGACAAGTATGTCTCCAACCATTGGTACAATTTGTAATGTGTAGTTTTGATCAAATGCAGGCGACAGAAATCTGGAAAATGTACATCGTCTTTGATCTGTGGAAATACAAAGCGAATGGCGTTCAGAGAAAGTTTCACTTCACGCGGAGTAGAGAGCCGCATACCCTGTTGATCAACCGCAGCTTTCAAGTCATCCAGCAGCTCACCTTCGGCGTTGTTCCCAATCACTTTCGCATAAATAGATTGAGCTTCTTCTAAGAACTGGATACGTAAATCAAACGGCTCTGGAAGTGGAATATTGAAAGTAAGCTGCACAATTTTTTGCAAATAAAGATCGCCATCTTCTACTTTCAGGCCTGTTTTCAACGCTTGTGCCAATACTTCACGGTCATAGCACATTAAGTAGGCAACCTTTGGGAAGTCAGCGACAGAACGGACGAGGCGCACGACTTCGACTGCTTGTTCTGGCTCTAGGCGATCAAGATCATCTAGGATGATAACAAACCCAATATTCAACTCTTGGATTTTTCGACCTATTTCTTGCTTCAATTCAGAAGGTGTCTTTTCTGTCGATAACACCTGCTCCACCGCGATTGCGCCTGCTTCAAGCGTACCGCCAACGAGCTTAGCTCCTGGAACAAGGTATCCTACAACATTTGCAATTGATGCAGCTCTTCGCGCTGTCTTTGGGCCGTAGGCACGGAGTAATTGGCCTACTTCAGCTAGCCGCGCTTTAGATTCGTGAGCCTGCCCACCATCAGCTTGAGCGATTTCATCTTCTTTTTTCTTTAGTATCGCAGTCATTGGCTCTAGCAACGAAGTTACTAATGATGAAGTATCTCCATTTAACCAAGGCGCAATTGTGATGGTATAGATTTCCTCATCTTGAGCGGCAACAAGCTCATGCCGAAGAAAGTTTAGAAGCGAAGTCTTACCTGAGCCCCATTTCCCCTCCAATCCAATGACTATTCCATCGCCTTTTGATGCTTCGACGAGTGAAGGAGCCAGCCTTTTTGCCATATCAGCGAAACCAAATTTATCTTCTGCAGCGTTCTCCAGCGCCCTATCCGAGTCCAATCGAGTTGTCATTTTTTAATCCAGTCCAGTTTGCTTAATCAAGCCATATCGATCACATTAGAAATATCTATAGCTCAAAATAGCTTTTGTAAATAGCAATATAAGCACTGTAGATTACTTTATAAATGGAGCTGTAAGAGTAAATTATTCCCCAGATAATCCGCCAGCAGCTCGCGGACTTCCGGGTCAACGTCGACAACCATTAAGGTAGCAGGCTTGGTTGTCATCGTGGAAAGCGCCCCTCGGTTCTTGGCGTTTAGGGGCTAGATGATGGTGGAGCGACTCGTCTACCACAAGAGGCTATCGACTTAAGGTGGCAAAAAGCTAAAGTTACAGAGCTAAATGCTACAGTACAAACCGCTCCCTTAACCACTCGGCAACGGCGGCTTCACCATGGTGGCCGATACGCTCAGCGCCCGGAACACGATCAAATAGCGCCGGGTGAGCATTGGCCATGACTTGGGCCTCCCCTGCTAAATCAAGCATTTCGGTATCGTTAAGGTTATCGCCAAACGCTAAACAATCTGCGGGCGTTAAGCCCAACCGTTCCAGCAGTGATGACAGCGCCACACCTTTGTTGACCCCGCCGGCCATGATTTCCAGAGAATCAATGGTGGAATAGGTAATATGCAGCCCGTCGCCGTGGGCCTCTTGCGCCTGTGCTTCTAACTGCTTTAGCGCCTTTGGGTCGCCTAGATAGAGCACTTTGCCTACACCGTTAGTGTCCATTTGCGCGGGGGACACGACTTCATAGCCAAACCCTGTAGAGGCATGAAGAGATAATAAGTGCGGGGCCTCTGAATCAATATGCCAGCCGCTTTCGCGATAAAGATTAAGCCGTACTTGAGGAGGGCGCGGAAGACCGATTAGCGTCTTTGCATATTCAGGCTCAAGGTGATTAGCCGCCAACAAAGCATCGTTGGGATCATGTACATAAGCACCATTGGTGCTAATCAAGTGCGCGGGAATATCCAACTGATCACGAAACACCTTCATATCGTGGTAGTGGCGGCCAGAGGCGAGCGCGACATGATGACCTTGCTTCACCAATGCTCTTAGCACCTCGATGGTGCTCTCGTGCAGGGTGTGGTCGCTTCCTAATAGGGTGCCATCCAGGTCAGAAACAATTAAGCGAGGTGTCATAGCGCGCTCCGTGAGTATGAATATTCAGCTTAACCGATTCCCTTGAGCGCATGTAAGCCTTTGACTCGCCATTACCAAAGCCAACATCAGGGCCAACATCGCATAGCGACAATTGGCGCAGCCTGCGGGAATCCGTATAGTGGCAGCCTAACTCTCGCCAACTGATTGAGCTCATGCTTCAGAACAACGCCATGCTTGCCCAGCTCAAGCAACAGATTCGTCAAACCACCCCCCGCGCTGAAGGGGTGATCAAAGCTACTGACAAAGGTTTCGGGTTTCTCGAAACCGACGACGGTGAATCCTATTTCGTGCCGCCGCCCGCCATGAAGCAGGTGATTCACGGTGATCGCGTGGAAGGCGTGATTCACGAGAACGGTGACAAAAAGTCCATTGAGCCGGAAAAGCTGATTGAAGCGGGTCTTGATCGGTTTGTCGCCCGGGTGCAAAAGCGCGAAGGTCGCCTATCTGTCGTCCCCGACCATCCGTCGATTAAAAATATTATCAAGGCGCGGATAAAGAACAGCCTTGATGAGGACACCATTGCTGACGGCGACTGGGTCGTTGCCCGCTTGGTACGCCATCCGCTAAAAGCCGATGACCGCGCCTTCTTTGCCCAGATTGATGAGCTGGTGGCTAAAAGCGACGACCCTGCGGTGCCGTGGCGCGTTACGCTGGCACGCCATGCGCTGGAACAAGAGTGCCCCGACGCGGGCACCGACTGGCCGCTGATGGATGAAGGTCTGACCCGCGAAGACCTAACCGCTACGCCCTTCTTCACCATTGATGGTGAGAAGACCCGCGATATGGATGATGCGCTGCACGTGGCTACCCGTGCGGAAGGCGGCTGGCGGTTGAGCGTAGCGATTGCCGACCCCACCGCTTATGTGGAAGAGGGCCATGCGGCTGATTTAGAAGCTCGCACTCGCGCCTTTACCGTTTACCTTCCCGGCCAAAACGTCACTATGCTGCCAGAGCAGCTAGCGGATGATCTCTGTTCGTTGTGGGAAGACAAGGAGCGCCCCGCGCTGGCCTGTACGCTGGATATTAATGCCGACGGCAGCATGGGCGATTACCGCTTTTTTGCGGCGAACGTTAAATCTCACGCCAAGCTCGTTTACGACAACGTCTCCGACTGGATCGAAGGTCAAGGCGACTGGGCACCCGCGGATGAGATCGCCGAGCAGCTTACTGCGCTGCGTGATTTGACCGAAGCGCGTACCGCTTGGCGCAATGAACACGCGCTGGTGTTTAAAGACCGTCCCGACTACGTGTTTGATCTCGATCCCGCGGGTAACGTATTGGCGGTGCGCACCGAAGAGCGCCGCATTGCCAACCGCATGATCGAAGAGTCGATGATTGTGGCCAACGCCTGCTGCGCGGACTTCCTGGCCCAGCATATCGGCCACGGTATCTTTAACGTGCACCGCGCCTTTGAGCCGGAAAAAGCCGAAGCTGCACAGGAGTTTCTGGCAGGTCAGGAGATTGTGGTTGAGCGCGAAGCGCTCACCGAGCTTGCCCGCTACACCGAGCTTAAGCGTGCACTGGAAAGCCGCGACGACGCCTGGCTGGATGCGCGCCTGCGGCGCTTCCAGGGTTTTACCAGCATGTCGGCCCAGCCCGGCCCGCACTTTGGCCTGGGCCTAGCCGCCTACGCTACCTGGACGTCGCCAATTCGTAAGTATGGCGATATGGTCAACCACCGCCTGATCAAACGCGTGTTGAAAGGCGAACAGGCCCCCGCCGAAGCGACCCAGCAGCTCACCGAGCAGTTGACGGAACGCCGTCGCTTGAACCGTATGGCCGAGCGCGACGTGAAAGACTGGCTCTACGTGCGTTACCTGACGCCCGCTGCGCAGAACCAGGATACGTTTGAGGCCGAAATCATGGCCATCAACCGTGGCGGCATGCGCGTTCGTCTGGTTGAAAACGGCGCAACGGCGTTTGTGCCCGCGCCCTTGATGCACAGTGACCGCAGCAAAGTGGTCATTGACGATAAAGAGGGCCGTATCCAGATCGAGGGCGAAGAGCGTTACAAGCTTGGTGATCCGTTACGCGTAGTGCTCACCGAAGCACGTGAAGAGACCCGCTCGCTGGTGGCAAAGCCCACTGATTGATGGGTCATCACTAGCTAGATATTACCTAAAGGGGCAGCAATCACGCTGCCCCTTTTTTAGTGTGTTTGGTTGATACCTGGATTCGCTACTAGTTATTCGCTAATAACTAAAAAAGCGCTTCGTTTCGCTCACTGATTAAGGGCCAGCTAGCGTCTTTTTCAGACACCACCGTGGGTGGCATCGGCCACTCAATCGCGAGACGTTCATCGTTATAGCGCAAACCACTTTCAGCCTCGGGATGATAGGCCGCCGAGACCAGATAGCTGACTTCAACAGCGTCGGTCAGCGTCTGAAAGGAGTGCGCAAAGCCTGGCGGTACATACAGCTGGTGCCGGTTTGCATCGGTTAATTCAAATAACTGATGGTGCAAGTAGGTTTCCGAATCTTCACGGATATCCACGATGACATCGACAATCGCGCCTCGAATGCAGCGCACCAGTTTGGCTTCGGCATGGGGCTGCCGCTGATAATGCAACCCCCTTAAGGTGCCTCGCTGAGCAGAAAAGGAGGTATTCTGCTGCACAAAATCACTCAGCAGGCCATGGCGCTCAAACTCCGTATGGCACATGGTACGGGCAAAAAAACCGCGTTCATCACCATGTGGTTCAAGCTCTATCAGGCGGGCATCCTTGAGGTTCGTTTGATAAAAATGCATGTCTTACTCCGTGAACGTAGTAGCGACACCAGGCGTCAATTCCAGGGCAAACATGGCTTCCTGTTCGGCATAAAGACGGTCGATCAGCCGCCCTGGCGGTATACGCACATCATCAAAGGTCAGCGCCGCATCCTTTTCCACATGGCCCACCACCTGACAGCCCAGCGCTAGCCCGATAGGCAACAGCCGTTCCCTGCGTATTACCTCAATGTTTTCCGCCACACCATAGACTTCAAAACCGCCGAGTTCTTCTATTGTTTCCCCCTCTCGCAACGCTTTTTTGGCTATGGCGATAACGCCCACCCTCGGGCCCTCTAAGGGGGATAACACTGGATCACGGAAAAGCACGGCACGGGCAACGGACGTGGGCACTTCGAAATGGCAAAGGTGGTAGGGCGTTGTGAAGCAGTAATATGGCCCCTCGCCCAACTTGTAGAGTTCGAGATAGTGGCGCTGGCGGGGGCTATCAATTGTCCCGAGCACAAATACGCCCGGCCCTGGCTGCGCTCCAACAACATAATCAACCAAACCCGGTTCCTCTGGGTTCAAGTAGGGCTCAAATGCCGACACCGCCTGTTCGATGGGCAGTAAAGGGCCACCGGCTACGCCACCGGAGAAATCAGGGCCCAACATACCGCGTTGCGCCACTTGCATGCCGGTGCCGTTGGCGACGATCGCCTGTTCGAACGATATCTTGGTACCATCAGCAAAAGAGGCCACCATTGCCGGCTTTTGCCCCCAGCGTTTAGCAAAGCTCTCCTGGGTAGCCGGATTGCGATATGGGTCATGCAAGCCTTTAATGTTGCCACACAGTACCGGCTTAATGCCTAGCCCGGCGACGAACCGATAGAGATTCATCTGTACACCAGGCTGGTCGCCATCAGCAAAGCTGTAGACAACCCCTGCCGCATCGGCTTTCACTTTCAAGATGGGGCCGATCGTGCCGTCGAGTTCCGCGTTCATTTGAATGACGTCTTTACCACTTTCCAGCGCCGCCAGGACGGCATGCGCCGCGAACTCCAACGAGCCAGTGACTTCAATAATTGCATCCAATCCCTCTGCGCGTGCCAGTGCCACGGCATCCTCGATGACTGCCGGTCGCCCAGCCGCAATCGCCGCTTCAAGTTCCTGCTGAGTCTCGCAGGCGACTGGCTCAATCCCGGTTTGCTGGAAGACTTTGATCGCTGCATCCAAATGACGATTGGCAATCGCACAAAGGCGCATCCCGGGCGTAGCGGTCATAATCTGCAGACCGATACCGCCCGCTTGGAACCCCGCCCCGACCATCCCCACTCGAATGGGATTACCCTGCGCCTCTCGTTGGGCAAGCGCCGTATCAACAATAATCATTGATGGTTCATTCCTTCCAGAGCTTCCAGGGGGCGCCTTCTGCCCAGGCGGTCTCGAGTACCATTCTGTCTCTCAGCGTATCCATGCTTTGCCAGTACCCGTTATGATGGAAGTAGCCCAATTTCCCCAGCTCGATCATCCGGTTCATGGGCTCGTTTTCCCATACGGTCTGGCTATCGTCGATCGTCTCGAACACTTCCGGATTACAGACGAAGAAGCCGCCATTGATCAGCCCTCCATCTATTTCGCCCTTTTCACGAAAGCCCTCTACCTGGCTGTTGCCCTCTTTCAAACGCAGGGCACCGTAGCGGCCCGGCTGCGTTACTGCCGTCAGGGTGCACCAATTTTTCGAGGCCAGATGTGAGTCGATCAAGGCATTGATATTCAGATCACTCAACCCATCGCCATAGGTCAAACAGAAAGGCTCATCTGCCAGGAGAGACATTGCCTTCTTGAGACGCCCTCCGGTCATGGCATCGGCGCCTGTATCCAGCACAGTGATTTTCCAATCATCATTAACGCTCTGAAGCCAGTCGACGTTACCTGTCTTCAGATCGATGGTGTAATCGGTTCGATTGCCGCGATAATTGAGGAAATAGTCACGGATGTACTCCACCTTATAGCCACCCAGGACGATAAACTCCTTTAAGCCATGATGGGCGTACATCTTCATGATATGCCAAAGGATCGGCCGACCACCCACTTCCACCATGGGCTTGGGGCGAATGGCTGTTTCTTCACTTAAGCGCGTTCCGAACCCTCCCGCGAAAATTGCGACTTTCATAGTCTAGCCTCCGTTTCAGGCCTCAAGGTTAATGTGGGTAGCAGCAGACAAAGCACTCGGGGTGTCTGCATCACACATTTGCCAGCGCAGGTTTTCAGATAGACGGCGCGCAGTGATATGTGCCTGCAGCGCATGCAGACGCATATAGCGCGAGGCTCGGAACTGGGTATCGGAAAACTCCATGCTTTTGAGCCCATTGATCAATCCCATGATCGAATCTATTAGCGTCATTTGTGGTTGGTGCTCAGGTGCCAACTTGGCAAACAGGCTGAAATCCACTTGGTAGGAGCGACTGTCCGCCGGGGCTTGGGTATTGATACTCAGCGTGGTGCCGGGAACGGCTTTGGCCACTGCAGTGGCTAAGTCTCGCACTTGATGATTGCGTTCGTTCGATCCGGTATTGATATTGAGTATGCGCCCGCCGTTTTCAGGCTTGCGCTGTACTGCCCAATCGACAGCTCTGGCCATATCGGAGACGTCGATCAAGGGCCGCCAGGGAGACCCATCGCTAAGCACGGTAATATGCTGCTGACTTAGGGCACAGGCAACGAAATCATTGAGCACCAGATCCAGCCGTAAACGCTCTGACATTCCGCAAGCAGTCGCAAAGCGTAAACTGGTAATCACCATGTCGCCCCCAATGCCGGCTAACGCTTCTTCAGCTGCTATTTTCGAGCAGGCATAGGCGGTAACGGGAGCCACGGGATCCAACTCACTGCGCGGAGCCCCTAAAGCGATGCCATAAATGCTGCAACTTGAGGCAAAAACGAAGTTTTCTACCCCCGCCTGAGCCGCTGCCTTGGCAATCTCAACCGTCGCCTGCTGATTGACCTCAGCTGTCACTGCGGCGAAACGGTCTCCCATGGGGTCATTGGAAATCGCCGCCAGTTGAACTACAGCCGTATAACCTTCAAAAAAATCAGCCGGAATATCTCGCACATCCCCCATAAACTGCTGGTCGAGATAGCGCTCAGGAAGAAGTTCGGCATTCGTCAAACAGTGTGCGAAGTAGGCAGTGTCATACCCATGAAGAGTGGCGGATGGGTGACGTAAGGCTAGCTCCCGCACCACAACGGAGCCAACATAGCCCATGTTCCCTATGACCAAGATTTTCAAAATACCACCTCGCCATTATCGTCAATTAAACGAGTTTCTCTACGCTCTTATTTTCAATCTTATTTAATTCCGATGTTTTTATTCATGCCTACTTGTTGCATTGCATATTTCTGGACTAAAAAGTGTATAGCAGGTAACACAAGGATACTTTAAAGCAATAAAAAAATTGCCACTTCCCAATCAGAAACACTTAAGCCGGACAATGTGACTACTGCTTATATAAGTAAAAATCACATGTAAACTAACAACACTACACTCCAGCACTAGATTTTTAATGTATTAAAAAATCAATGTATTATGATCTTTATAATTAAATTTCTTCCGGTAGCCCTCATGAAAAGCCACACATCCGCACATATTACAATAAGAAACATAAAAATTACCAAAGATTACATTTTAAAGATAAGTGACACCGCTTTTACTGTCAAGAATAGAGGCGGGTTAAAAATCTAGTCTGCAGTACTATTTTTTTCATGTAATAAAGCAAAAAAAAGAGTGCTTTTTTCAAACATTGCTTTTTATTTCTCTATATACTTTTTATAAAATCTGCCATCAATCAGTCTTACTAGCAGCTCACCCAGCCTATGATAAAGCCTCGGCGTTGATGCCAGTGGTGTTTGTTCCCATTGACTATGGCAGAGGAGTGATTGATGACAAAAAAGAGCGTACCCAGACCGAAGAATTAGAGTGTTATACGCTTGTCAGTTCGCTGCGCGAAGAGGACCACTTCCTGATGGCACAACCTAGTGAAAAACTTTATTAGCCCATTAAAAAGCAGCAGCGCCTTTGAGGCGCCACTGTTGTTATCAGATTATTAGAACTCTGCTTGTCTTGCAGCCGAGGATAAGGCCATTGCAGGCTTGTACTCTGTTGCTTTTTTCACAACAGCTTCATCTATCTGAAAGGCAGCTACCAGCTCGCGAAGACGCCCAGCCTGATCTTCCAAGGAAAAGGCTGCATTAGTCGATTGCTGAACCAGGGTGCTGTTTTGCTGAGTAGTAGAATCCATTTCAGTAATAGCCGTATTGATCTGCTCGATACCACTACTTTGCTCCCGAGTGGCAGAAGAGACCTCGACCATCAGCATAGCAAGGCGCTGGATCACCGCTTCCGTCTCACCAATAGTCGCAGCGCCTCGCTCCGCTTGGTCAGAACATAGCTTTATTTTGCTACGCGTATCGTCCAGCATAGTGCGAATCTCACCTGCTGAAGCGGCACTGCGGCTTGCTAACGCACGCACTTCTGTTGCCACCACCGCAAACCCACGGCCTTTATCACCAGCACGCGCCGCTTCAACGGAGGCGTTTAAGGCCAGGATATTGGTTTGAAATGCAATGGTATCGATGGCCTCAACGATCTTATCCATGCTAAGCGATGCGGCTGTCACTTCGCGCATTAATTCCACACTTCGGGAAACTTCTTCGCCACTGCTTTGCATCTGTTGCGAAGCATTATGGGCCAGCGTATCAGCCTCTTTGGTTGAATCGCTATTCTGACGAACCGTTGCCGTCATCTCCTCCATACTAGAAGCCGTTTCCTGCAAGGCAGCTGCCTGCTGCTCAGTGCGAGCGGCGAGCTCCTGCCCACCTTGGGCAATCTCATTGGCTCCGTTCAAGACATTCTCACTGGAGTCACGTAGTGATGCGACCAGAGTAGTGAGCGCTTTACTCATTTCGGCCATGGAGGTTAATAACTGAGCCGTTTCATCACGCCCTGTGGCTAAGATATCGTGTCGCAGATCCCCTTCCGCTACGCGCTGGGCAACCTCAACGGCCCGCCGCAAAGGCAGAACGATGCTACGCGTAATGGCAATTGCCAGCGCCAGCGCCATCAACAACGCCACCCCCGCAAAAATACAAAGCTGCCAAATAGCCAAACGATACTCAGCATTTATCGCCTCATTAGCCGTCTTGACCCCTTCAGCAGCCACTAGGCTAATTTCATCAGCCAACTCCTCAAGCTGGTAGATACTCTCTTTATGCTCACCGAAAGCCAGATTGGCTTGAGAGGTTTCGGTAATACTGCCTAACTCAATTTGGCGATAGACTGACAGAAAACCCTCTTCATACCCCTGGAGGGCGCTTCCTGCCTGTTGGTACAAAGCATCGAGGCTATCTTTATCGGCAATTTGGCTACCCGCCTGGAAGGCGGCCTGTATTTCTTCGATGGTCGCCGCCCAACTTTGCTGATAAGCCGCTACACGATCACGACTGTCAATATTGATGAAGATATCTTTTTCAAAGCGCCGCGCTTGCAATGCCAGGCGCTGAATTTCAGCGGCATTGCTTGCGAGTGCTACGTCCGTGTCCAAGGTTTTTTGGGCAGTATCCTTGGTGAAGGTGATGCCCATAATTCCCGCTATTAAAGTGCCCAAAAGAAATAGCGAGACCAAGCCAAAAGCCAGTGCGAGCCGAGTGCCGATCTTGAACCGTGAAAGCATTGCCAAATCCTAACAAGTGAAAGAGCTAGGATTTTAGGCAACAAGAATGAAAACTGTAACTCAACCTTTGCAAACTATTGTCAACTTTTATACATAATCAAAGAGTATCTACTATACCAGCGCGTCTCACCTGCACTAACTTACTGACAGACTAGACATAACCTGAGCAGATATCGGCCAGTTCTATGACACTATCTGCCGATGCTGACAGAAGAACCGCAGCATTTCCCGGGCAGCGTCAGGGCCTTGAGGGTCGGTATAGCTGCCCTTTTTGCTACCTCCTGACCAAGCCATGCCCCCATGGATACGCCACTGCTCTAAGCATGGCTTACCCGAAGCATCACGGTGGGTGGTACAGGTGTAGCCGCGGCCCTTGGAACGTTGCCTTGCACTACCGTCGCTCCTGCTTGACGCGATGTGCTGTACTGGGCGGCCACGCGATCCGCGTTGCGGGGGAGCACGGTGGTGTCGCGGTCGCCATGAAACATAATCGCTGGCACATCCGACGCCCACCCGGCTCCTTTTGCTTTGTTACCGCCAGCGAGGGGCCCTGTGCCTCCCTGCATGACCCCCAAGGCATCGGGGGAACTCTTGACCACGCCGTGGAGCAGCCCAGAGTGCACGCCTACCGCCGCAAAGATATCGGGGTAGATCATCGCCAGAGTGGTCGCCATGGTGGCGCCTGCCGAGAGCCCTGCCACATAGACACAAACGGGCTCCGTTGTCTCTGAACTGACTTATTTCTCCTTTATGGTGAAACGATGACACTCTTTGGGGTTGGAGGTTAGCTTGCACATTGCCGATGTGACGATGTTTCATGCCCCCGCCAGCGGCGGTGTGCGTACCTATTTGCAGGCCAAACACCGTGTTTTCTCGCGTATTCCACAGCTGCGCACCAGCCTGCTGGTGCCGGGGGCGGAGCGGGATAGTCTTGGCGACCACCACACGCTACCGGCGTTACACCTTCCTTTGGGGCAAGGTTACCGCTTTCCGCTACGCGGTTCTCCGTGGCGTGATGCACTGATTGATCTGAAGCCCGATCTGATAGAGGCTGGCGACCCCTATGTAACGGCCTGGGCGGCGCTCGATGCGGGGCAACGCCTCGGCGTGCCTGTGGTGGGCTTTTATCACTCTGATCTTCCGCGCCTGATGGGTGATCGCTTTGGGCGCTACGTTGAGAAACGCTTAACCCACTATGTCACGACGCTTTATAGCCAGTTTGATAGCGTGCTGGCACCCTGTAACGCCATGGCGAATCGACTGAATGACTGGGGCGTCGATAACGTTCGCGTTCAGCCATTGGGCGTCGATTTGGCGCAATTCAATCCCCAGCAGTGTGACTCTGCGTTTCGCCAAACCATGGGTATACCCAGCGACAAAAAGCTGCTGATCTTTGTGGGCCGCAATTCCCGCGAGAAAAATATTGATGTGCTGCTTACGACGATGCGTCAGCTAGGCAGCGATTACCATTTGCTGCTGATGGGGCCCGGCATGCCACATCACGTACCCAGTAATGTCACCATCGTTGATCGCTGTTGTGGCGCCCACGAGGTCGCGAAGGCGCTAGCCAGTAGCGATGCGCTGTTACATGCGGGCACCCGAGAAACCTTCGGCTTAATTGCTCAGGAAGCGATGGCAAGCGGCATTCCAGTAATAGCAGCGAACGCAGGGGCGCTGGCAGAAAACGTGCCGCTGGGGGCGGGTATTTTATGCAAACCGCTCGACCCCGTTGCCATGGCGGAGGCGTGTGTGGCACTGTTCAGTAATGATGTCGCCGCCAGTGGGCGCTATGCGCGCCGCCATGTAGAGCGCCATTTCAACTGGGATGGTGTCATGCATTCCCTGCTGGAGCACTATCAGCAGCTTTGCCACGGCAGCCAACCGTATGCACTCCACCAACACCACTAGTCGCCGTCAGCTACTGAAGTGGCGACCCATCCATGGTGTGATGATTGCCTTAGCGCTGATTGCACCGCTAGTGCTCACTGCTTGGCTGGGTGGCGCTGAAGCACTGCAGCGCGTCAAACACTTCCCACTTGGGCTGCTGTTATTGATGCTGGTGATGGCCTTTCTGTGCTGGAACCTGAATGCAGCAAGGCTACGTTTGATGCTGGGTGGCCGTGCGGGCAGGCTCGGCCAGCGCGGCGCGCTGGGCATCGAGCTGGCGTCCAAGTTTGCCCTGTGCGCCACCCCAGGCGGCAGCGGTGGCCCAGCGACCCTGTTGTTGTTGCTTGCGCGGCGCGGCTTTCCGCCTGCCAAGGGCGCGGCGGTGTTCCTGATTGATCAAGGCTGCGATTTACTGTTCTTCCTGGCCATGCTGAGTGGCCTGGTGCTCTTTTCAATGCTAAGCGACACCCAGTGGCCACATCAATCGCTCGTACAGTGGGCACTGGTAGGATTAGCGTTCATGGCAGCGCTGGTGATTGTCGTAATGCGTTATCTACCCAGTCTCTTGCGCTCACCCGGCGTGAACACGCCATGGCCAAGCCGATATCAGCGACGCTGGCTCGTACGGCGCCTCTTGCGCTGTCGGCATGCGTTAAAGGTCACCCTTAAGCTCCCGCGCAGTATACTGATCACCATGCTAGCGCTGACGACAGTGCACTGGCTCATGCGCTACAGCTTGCTCTATTTGGCAGTACTGGGAGTAGGTGGCCATGCGGACTGGATGTGGACATTCTTGACCCAGATGCTGGCGATGGCAGCCAGCCAATTTAGTTTTCTGCCCGGCGGCGCGGGTGCTGCGGAGGTGGGCGTAGGAAGCCTGTTGTTGCCTTTGATGGAGCGCGAGCAGGCCGCAGCGGCGGTACTGGTGTGGCGGTTGGTCAGCTACCATTTATATTTGGCGGCAGGCGCGCCGCTCTTTGTACTGTATAGCTATCGCATGCTGCGTTGCTCACCGACGCCATAGCAACATTAGCCAGAACAACATTAAATGTGCAGAAATGAATAAGGGCGCCCCTCGGGGCGCCCTTATAGCGTGCAGCTAAACGTCAATGGCTTACCAGCCAGTCACTTCTTTCAGCGCATCACCGATTTCAGCCAAAGAGCGCACGGTTTTAACACCAGCGTCTTCTAGAGCAGCAAACTTCTCGTCAGCGGTGCCTTTACCGCCAGAGATGATCGCGCCCGCGTGGCCCATACGCTTGCCAGGAGGTGCAGTAACACCGGCAATGTAGGAAACCACGGGCTTGGAAACGTTAGCTTTGATGTAAGCCGCCGCTTCTTCTTCAGCCGTGCCACCGATTTCGCCGATCATGACGATAGCTTCGGTTTTCGGGTCTTTCTCGAACATCTCAAGAATGTCGATGAAGTTAGAGCCCGGAATCGGGTCGCCGCCGATGCCCACACAGGTAGACTGACCAAAACCGTGATCAGTGGTCTGCTTAACGGCTTCATAGGTCAAGGTACCAGAGCGCGATACGATACCGACACGGCCCGGCTGATGAATGTGGCCCGGCATGATGCCGATTTTACATTCGCCTGGGGTGATAACACCTGGGCAGTTGGGGCCGATCAGACGTACGCCCAGCTCGTCGCACTTCACTTTGGCTTCGAGCATATCCAGCGTGGCGATGCCTTCAGTGATGCACACAATCAGCTTGATACCGGCATTCGCCGCTTCAAGGATCGAGTCTTTACAGAACGGCGCCGGTACGTAGATAACGCTGGCTTCCGCGCCGGTTTTCGCTACCGCTTCTTTCACGGTGTTGAAAACGGGCAGACCGAGGTGCTCCTGGCCGCCTTTACCCGGCGTAACACCACCGACCATTTGCGTACCGTAGGCAATCGCCTGCTCGGAGTGGAACGTGCCTTGGCCACCGGTAAAGCCCTGGCAGATGACCTTGGTGTTCTTATCGATCAGGATGCTCATTACTTGCCCTCCGCCGCTTTAACGACCTGCTGAGCCGCGTCGGTCAGACTGGTAGCCGCGATGATGTTCAAACCGCTAGATGCTAGTTTTTCAGCACCCAGCTCGGCGTTGTTACCTTCCAGACGTACGACAACCGGTACGTTGACACCCACTTGCTCAACGGCACCGATAATGCCTTCAGCAATCATGTCGCAACGAACGATACCGCCGAAAATGTTAACCAGTACGGCTTTAACATTGTCGTCAGAGAGGATGATTTTGAACGCTTCTGCCACGCGCTCCTTGGTGGCGCCGCCGCCAACGTCCAAGAAGTTAGCGGGCTTGCCGCCGCTCAGGTTGACGATGTCCATGGTACCCATGGCCAAACCTGCGCCGTTAACCATGCAGCCGATGTTGCCATCAAGCGCGACATAGTTAAGTTCCCACTTCGCCGCATCGGCTTCACGCTGATCTTCTTGCGAAGGATCACGCATGGCCTGCAGGTCAGGGTGACGGTATAGAGCGTTGCTATCCAGACCCAGTTTGGCGTCGAGGCAGTGCAGATTGCCTTCTTCAGTGACGACCAGCGGGTTAATTTCCAACAGCGCCAGGTCTTTGTCGTGGAACAACTGAGACAGACCCAGGAAAATCTTGGTGAACTGCTTGATCTGGTCGCCCTTCAGGCCCAGCTCAAAGGCTAGCTCACGCGCTTGGTACGGCTGCGCGCCGACCAGCGGATCGATTTCGGCTTTGAGAATCTTTTCCGGCGTCTCTTCTGCAACCGTCTCGATCTCGACACCACCTTCGGTGGAGGCCATAAAGACCACACGACGGGTAGTACGGTCAACCACGGCACCGAGATACAGCTCATCGGCGATGTCAGTGCAGGTCTCAACCAAAATCTTGGCAACCGGCTGACCTTTTTCGTCAGTCTGAAAGGTTACCAGGTTTTTACCCAGCCACTGCTCTGCAAATGTTTTGGCTTCAGCCGGGTCTTTAATCAGCTTAACGCCACCCGCTTTACCACGGCCACCGGCGTGAACCTGGGCTTTAACCACCCACATGTCACCACCGATTTTTTTGCAAGCCTCTTCCGCTTCTTCGGGCGTGTCGACTGCAAAGCCTTTAGACACTGGTAGACCATAGTCGGCAAACAGCTGTTTACCTTGATACTCGTGAAGATTCATCGATTCATGCCATTGGTTGCATGTGACTCGAACGATGATCAGTTTCTAAAAAACTGGTCATCCCCGTTCTTTCGATCTTTGTGGATTAAGACAAAGCCGAAAGTTTGCGCCACCCTTAAAAGGTGGCGCTTCGTTGTTTAACTAAATTACTTACGCTTCTTGCGATTGGCCATATGAATCGCGTGACCATCTACCGCAAGTGCTGCTTCGTGAATTGCTTCAGCTGTCGTTGGGTGCGCATAACACGTCAATGCCAAATCCTCAGCGCTGGAGCCGAACTCCATGGCAATCACACCCTGGGCAATCAATTCGCCAGCGTGTTGACCCACAATGTGCATACCGAGAATGCGGTCAGTTTCCGCATCAGCGATGATCTTAGCCATGCCATCTGAAGCGTTGTTGGCGAGCGCCCTACCGTTAGCTGCAAACGGGAAAGAACCCGTTTTAATCTCAATTCCAGCAGCCTTGGCTTCCTGCTCGTTAATACCGACCCAAGCCACTTCTGGTGCGGTATAGATCACGCTAGGAATAGCGTCATAATTCATCTCAGCCTTATGGCCAGCGATAATATCGGCCACCATAACGCCTTCTTCAGAGGCTTTATGCGCCAGCATTGGGCCGCGTACACAGTCGCCGATAGCATAAATGCCCGGGACGTTGGTACGGCACTGGTCATCGACAAAGATAAAGCCACGCTCATCCAACTCAACGCTAACGCCTTCGTCAATTACGCCTTTGGTGTAGGGGCGACGGCCAACACAAACGATGAGCTTGTCAAAGGTCATCTCTTGTTCGCCGTTGGCATCGCTGTACTTCACAACGACTTCTTCGCCTTTGACTTCCGAACCGGTCACACGAGCGCCGAGTTTGATATCCAGGCCCTGCTTCTTGAGTAGCTTCTGGGTCTCCTTGGCGATGGCGGTATCCACCATCGGCAGGAAGGTGTCCATGGCTTCAAGCATAGTGACTTCACTGCCCAGGCGACTCCACACACTGCCCAGTTCGAGACCGATGACGCCAGCCCCAATCACACCCAGACGCTTAGGTGCCTCGGTAAATTCAAGTGCACCACTAGAGTCAACGATCAAGCCTTCGGTCATCGGGGTCGGAGGAATCTCAACCGGCACAGAGCCCGCTGCGATAACAATGTTGTCAGCGTCATAGGTGGCTTTTTCACCATCATGGCCAGTAACTTCGACCTGCTTAGACGCGACTACTTTGCCGGTGCCTTCAAGGGCGGTAACACCATTGGCTTTGAACAACGCGCTAATACCGCCGACGTTCTTGGCGATGACCTGATCCTTGAACTCAAGCATCTTGGCAATGTTCGTTGACACATCGCTGATTTCAATACCAATCTCGGCGTAATGGTCACGGGCCTCAACAAACTTGTGCGAGGTTTCCAGCAAGGCCTTCGAGGGAATACAGCCCACGTTTAGGCAAGTGCCGCCGTGAACTGTCTTACCTTCCTTGTTAACCCATTTTTCGACACAGGCCGTTTTTAGGCCCATCTGTGCGGCACGAATGGCGGCGACGTAACCGCCAGGGCCGGCACCAATAACGATCACATCAAACTTATCAGCCATGTTGGCTCCTCTAGCTTGCTGGCCTTCCGCCCGCTTTAACTCGAACCGGGCGGAAGGCTGTGTACGATTGCAGATATATCCTGGTTAAGCAGAAGCGTACTAAATCAATATGACGCTTATGCTTTTTTAGATATCCAGCAGTAGACGTGCCGGGTCTTCCAGCAATTCTTTCAAGGTGACCAAGAATTGAACGGCGTCTTTGCCGTCGATCATACGGTGGTCATAAGAGAGCGCCAGATACATCATCGGGCGAATCTCGACCTTGCCGTTGATGGCCATCGGACGATCCTGGATTTTGTGCATGCCCAGAATGGCAGTTTGCGGCGGGTTGATGATCGGGGTGGACATCAACGAGCCAAAGGTACCGCCGTTGGTGATGGTAAAGGTGCCGCCGATCATGTCGTCCATGCCCAGCTTACCGTCACGACCACGCTTGCCGAAGTCGACAATCTTGCGCTCGACGTCAGCGATTTTCATGCTGTCGGTGTCACGCAGTACCGGTACAACCAAACCACGGTCAGTGGATACCGCAACGCCGATATCCTGATAACCGTGATAAACGATGTCGGTGCCGTCGATAGAGGCGTTAACGTCCGGGAACCGCTTGAGCGCTTCTGAAGCCGCTTTTACAAAGAAGCCCATAAAGCCCAGCTTAATGTCGTGAGCTTTTAAGAACGTCTCTTTGTACTGCGCACGGAGGGCCATGATCTCGGTCATGTCCACTTCGTTGTAGGTAGTCAGCATCGCCGCGGTTTGCTGCGCCTGAACCAGGCGCTTGGCGATGGTCTGACGCAGACGGCTCATCGGTACGCGCTTCTCGATGCGCTCACCTTCGGCAGCTGGTGCCGCGGCAGCTTTCGCTGGTGCAGACGATTTTGCTGCTTTCTTGGCAGAACCGTCTTTGACCGCTTTCTGAACGTCTTCTTTCAAGATGCGGCCACCTTTGCCGGTGCCTTCAATCTTGGCAACGTCCAGGTCATGCTCGGCAACCATTTTACGTGCGGCCGGAGCGAGGATTTTGTCACCGACTTTCTCGTCGGCGCCATCGCCATCGCTGCTGTCTGCTTTAGCGGACGCTGAATCGCCACCGCTTTCGCTTCCACTGTCGCCACCGGCCCCTTCGGTGAAGGTCGCAAGAATCGCTTCAGATTCAACCTGGCTACCCTCTTCGGCTTTAATTTCAGCCAGGGCGCCATCGGCCGGAGCGACCACTTCCAGCACAACCTTATCGGTTTCGATGTCGGCCAGCACGTCATCGCGCTTGACCGCTTCACCGACTTTTTTGTGCCAGGTCGCCACGGTGCCTTCCTGGATTGACTCAGGGAAGCTGGGGGCTTTTACGTCGTGTTGCTTGCCGCCACCGCTGGCTTTTTTCTCTTCTTTCTTACCTTCAGACTTCTCTTCGGATTTTTCAGCGCTGTCATCGCCCGAAGATTTCTCTTCTTTTTTGCTGCCAGACGCGCTGCCTTCGCCGATTTTGCCCAGCACCTGTTCTGACGCAACCGTATCGCCCTCTTCGGCCATTACGTCGGTCAGGGTTCCCGCTTCCGGTGCGACGACTTCCAGCACCACTTTGTCGGTTTCGATCTCAACAATCAGCTCGTCACGCTCAACGCTGTCACCCGGCTTTTTATGCCACGCCGCCACTGTGCCTTCGGCAACGGATTCCGGAAAGGTTGGCGCTTTGATCTCAGTAGCCATGTCGTTTCCCTTATATGTTCTCTAAATCCGGTGGTCGCTTATAAATTAAAAGCGTCTTCCACCAGCTGGCGCTGCTGTTCAGTGTGGACGGACATATAGCCAGCTGCTGGAGCAGCAGAGGCAGGACGTCCTGCAAATTTCAACTCGCGACCAAGGCCATCTTTCAGCATGTCGGCCACTGCACGCATATTGTGCTGGCTGGAGTACCAAGCGCCCTGATTAAGCGGCTCTTCCTGGCACCACACAATATCTTCTACGTTGGTATAGTCTTGCAGCGCTTCCAGAAGCTCTTCTTTCGGGAAGGGGTATAGCTGCTCAATACGCACAACTGCCGTGTCATGACGCTCATTCTCAGCGCGCCAAGCGGCTAAGTCGTAGTAGACCTTGCCAGCACATAGCACAACGCGTGTGACCTTCTTCGGCGCCAGATCTGCCTGGTCGGCGAGTACCATGTGGAACTTACCGTGAGCGAGATCTTCAAGGCTCGAAATCGCTTCTTTATGACGCAGCAGCGATTTAGGTGTCATCACCACCAGCGGTTTGCGCAGCGGACGAATCACCTGACGACGCAGTAGATGATAAATCTGTGCGGGCGTGGTGGGTACGCAGACCTGCATATTGTGCTCAGCACACATTTGCAGGAAGCGCTCCAAACGCGCCGAAGAGTGCTCCGGGCCCTGGCCTTCGTAGCCGTGTGGCAACAGCATGGTTAAACCACACACCCGGCCCCACTTCGTTTCACCCGACGAGATGAACTGATCCACGACCACCTGGGCGCCGTTAAAGAAGTCACCAAACTGAGCTTCCCAGATCACCAAGTCATTCGGCGCAGTGGTTGAGTAGCCGTACTCAAATGCCAACACCGCTTCTTCCGAAAGGAAGGAGTCATGAATGGTGAAACGCGGCTGACCATCGGCCATATTCTGCAGCGGAACATAGGTAGTGCCATCTTTCTGATTATGCACCACCGCATGACGGTGGGAGAAAGTACCGCGCCCAACGTCTTGCCCGGTAATCCGGATCGGATGCCCCTGCTCTAGCAGCGTGGCGTAGGCTAGTGTTTCCGCAAAACCCCAGTTAAGTGCCAAACCACCAGCCTGCATTTTACGCCGGTCTTCATAAATCTTGGCCACCTGACGCTGCACTTCGACGCCGTCCGGCACTTCACACATGCGAGCCGCTAACTGCTGCAGACGCTTCATATCAAACGTCGTGTCGGCATCACCAGACCATTCGTGACCCAGGTAAGGCGCCCAGTCAACGAACAGAGAAGCGTTGGGCTCTTGCACCAGTGCATTGGCAACGTGGTTGCCTGCCACGAGGTCATCACGATAGGTTTCGATCATCGCTTTAGCGGACTCTTCAGAGAGCACGCCCTGATCAACCAAGCGCTTGGCGTACAGCGAGCGCGCAGAAGGGTGATCTTTGATCTTGGAATACATCATCGGCTGCGTGCCTGACGGCTCGTCAGCTTCGTTGTGGCCACGGCGACGGTAGCAAACGAGATCGATCACCACATCTTTTTTGAACTGCTGGCGATAGTCGAGAGCGACTTGGGTGGCGTGCAGCACTGCGTCCGGGTCATCGCCATTGACATGAAAAATAGGCGCTTGAACCATCTTGGCAATATCAGTGCAGTATTCGGTAGAGCGTGCATCCAGCGGATGCGAGGTGGTGAAGCCCACTTGGTTGTTAATCACAATATGGACGGTGCCACCGGTTTTATAAGCACGGGTCTGAGACATCTGGAATGTCTCCATCACCACGCCTTGACCGGCAAACGCCGCATCACCGTGGACGTTGATCGGCAGTACTTTACTGCCCTCTTCGTCGTTACGGCGATCTTGGCGGGCACGCACCGAACCCTCTACGACAGGCGCGACAATTTCCAGGTGCGACGGGTTAAACGACATCGCCAAATGGACTTCGCCGCCCGGGGACATGACGTTCGAACTGAAACCCTGGTGGTACTTCACATCACCTGAGCCACGCTCGATGACTTTCTTGCCGTCGAACTCATCAATCAAGTCAGCTGGGTTTTTACCCAGAATATTGACTAGCAGATTGAGTCGACCACGGTGCGCCATACCGATGACCACTTCCTTGGTGCCATAACCGCCAGCACGCTGGATAAGCTCGTCCATCATCGGCACAAACGATTCGCCGCCTTCAAGACCGAAACGCTTGGTACCTGGATACTTGGATGCCAGGTAATTCTCCAAACCTTCGGCGGCCGTCAAACGCTCCAGCACGTGCTTGCGCACGTCGGCACTGAAATCAGGCGCACTGCGTACCGACTCAAAACGCCGTTGTAGCCAGCGTTTCTCTTCCGTATCGACGATATGCATGATCTCGCAGCCGATGGAGCGGCAGTAAGTACGCTCCAACGCATCTACGATGTCACGCAGTGGCGCTTTGTCGATACCTAAAAAGAAAGAACCGGTTTGGAACTCGGTATCCAGATCAGCTTTTGAAAGCTGATGAAAGGACAGATCGAGATCGGGGACGGGGGTGGGATTACGCAGCCCTAGCGGGTCGATATTGGCCTTTTGATGGCCACGGAAGCGGTAAGCGTTGATCAGTTGCAGGACTTTTACCTGCTTTTTGTTTTCACCGCTATCGGCAGCGGCGACTACCCGGCCCGGGCGACTTTCGCGCCCCAACTGGTAGAACTGATCACGCACGGGGCTAAGTGGAACATCGTGGGAGGCACTGCCCTCGGGGCGCGGCAACTCATCAAAATAGCTGCGCCATTCGTCAGGGACAGACTCAGGATCGGCGAGGTACTGCTCGTAAAGCGCTTCCACGTAGTGAACATTGCCGCCACTAACGTGAGAGGAACGCCACATCAACTCCATTATGCCTTGTTGCATCTCTCGGTCACCCTGCACTGATGGGGTGGTATCGGTATCGTCGCAAACATGCGGCGACATCGCTATTGCCCTGCCGGCGGGGCGGGACATTTGCCGGCGGCGCCGGCCAACGGCCGGAAACCCTGTTCGTCTAGCTATTCTTCATCTCACACTTTATGTCGCATCTAGCGGTCATACTGTGTTTCTAGCGGTCATACGATGTTTCGTCTTCAGTTCATGCTCGAAAGCCGGTACCCCAGGCACCGGCTTTCAAACTTGTCTGATCAGCAGTGCGACGTGACGCCGCACCGCCTGACAAACCCTATGATAACAAGCGAAGCGCCATGATTTAAGTGGCATTATCACCCAACTTAAGTGGCAGGCGCTTTTTTACTAAGATGTCATAGGCTTAGGTAGCATCAGCGAGTAACATTTCGCGAATTTTACCAATTGCCCGGGTAGGGTTGAGCCCTTTTGGGCACACCGCTACACAGTTCATGATGCCACGGCAACGGAACACCGAGAACGGATCTTCCAGGTTGCTCAACCGTTCGCTGGTAGCCGTGTCACGTGAATCGGCCAGGAAGCGGTAAGACTGCAGCAAACCGGCCGGGCCGACAAACTTCTCGGGGTTCCACCAGAACGACGGGCAAGACGTTGAACAGCATGCACATAGAATACACTCATACAAGCCATCTAGCTTGTCGCGCTCTTCTGGCGACTGCAGACGCTCAATGGCCGGTGCAGGCGTATCGTTCTGCAGGTACGGCTGAATACGCTCGTACTGCTTATAGAACAGCCCCATATCCACGACCATATCGCGAATAACCGGCAGGCCCGGCAGCGGGCGCAGGGTCAGCTTGTTGTTTTTGACAACGTCTGACAGCGGCGTGATACATGCCAAGCCGTTTTTGCCGTTCATGTTCATGCCATCTGAACCGCAGACGCCTTCACGGCAGCTGCGACGAAACGCCAAACCGCTGTCTTGTTCCTTCATCATATGAAGAACATCCAGCACCATCACATCGCGGCCTTTAGTATCGACCTGAAACTCCTGCATGTAAGGTGCGGAGTCGGTTTCCGGATTGTAGCGGTATACGGATACCTGAAGATTGGACATAGTGACTCCCTCTCGTCTATGCGGCGTTTAGTAGGTACGAACCTTAGGCTCGAACGTATCAACGGTTTTCGGCTTGAAGTTAACGTCGCGTTTTTTCAGCTCTTTCGTCGCTGGGAAGAAGAGCGAGTGCTTCAGCCAGTTGACGTCATCACGGTCTGGATAGTCGTAACGCGAGTGGGCGCCGCGGCTCTCTTTACGCTCTAGGGCAGCGATCGCCGTCGCTTCAGCCACTTCCATCAAGTTATCAAGTTCCAGTGCTTCTACACGGGCAGTGTTGAAGGCATTGGACTTGTCAGGCAAGTAGGCATTGGCGATGCGCTCGCGCAGCAGCGCTAGCTTGTCGACGCCTTCCAGCATGTTTTTCTCTTCGCGGAATACGCCGAAGGAGGTCTGCATGATTTCCTGAAGCTCAGCTTTCAGCTCAGGAATACTTTCACCACCCTCAGACTCATTCCAGCGCGTGATCCGCTTCATGGCCGACTCAATGTCAGACTCGGAAGCGTCCAGGTACTCAATGCCTTCGTTCAGCGCGCCTTCAATAAACATGCCTGCAGCACGACCGAAGACCACTAGATCAAGTAGCGAGTTACCGCCCAAGCGGTTAGCACCGTGAACAGAAACACACGCTGCTTCACCACAGGCAAACAGGCCGTTAACGATATGATCGTTACCGCTTTCGTCCATGGTAATCGCCTGACCATGAATATTGGTCGGAATACCGCCCATCATGTAATGGCAGGTCGGTACGACCGGGATCGGGTCTTTTGCCGGATCGATGTGAGCAAACGTCTTGGAGAGCTCAACGATACCGGGTAGGCGCTTACCAAGTACTTCTTCACCCAGGTGATCAAGCTTCAAGAAGACGTGATCGCCCTTCTCGCCACAGCCACGACCTTCCAGAATTTCCATGACCATCGAACGGGCTACAACGTCACGGCCCGCCAAATCTTTGGCATTCGGCGCATAACGCTCCATAAAGCGTTCGCCGTCTTTGTTGATCAGGTAGCCACCCTCACCGCGGCAGCCTTCTGTGACCAGCGTGCCCGCACCGTAAATACCGGTCGGGTGGAACTGCCACATTTCCATGTCTTGCATCGGGAAGCCCGCACGCAGCGCCATGCCAATACCGTCACCGGTGTTAATCAACGCATTGGTTGTGGAAGCATAAATACGGCCTGCTCCACCAGTAGCTAATACTGTGGCCTTGGACTTAATGTGAACCACTTCGCCCGTCTCGATACACATGGCGATACAGCCGACCACATCACCGCTGGCATTTTTGACCAAATCCACTGCATACCACTCATTGAGGAACACGGTATTGTTCTTCAAATTATTCTGGTAAAGGGTGTGCAACAGCGCGTGGCCGGTACGGTCAGCAGCGGCACAGGTACGAGCCGCCTGGCCACCTTCACCGAAGTTCTTCGACTGACCGCCAAACGGGCGCTGATAAATGCGACCGTTATCTAAACGCGAGAACGGCAGGCCCATATGCTCGAGCTCGAATACCGCTTTCGGGCCTTCAGAACACATATACTCCGCCGCGTCCTGGTCAGCGATATAGTCGCCGCCTTTAACGGTGTCGTACATGTGCCAGCGCCAGTCGTCGTTCGGGTCATCAGACGCGATTGCACAGGTGATACCACCCTGAGCAGAAACGGTGTGAGAGCGGGTCGGGAAAACTTTCGATAACACGGCCGTCTTTTTACCGGACTTCGCCAGCTCTAGAGCGGCTCGCAGGCCAGAGCCACCGCCACCAATGATAATGGCGTCAAACGTCAGGCTACGCAGATTAGACATGTAATCAAGCTCCCCACAGAATTTGAATGCCCCACACCAAGTACACGAAAATGCCCAAGATGATGACAGCTTGGACACCCACGCGCAGGCGAGTGGACTTGAGATAGTCGGTGGTGACGGTCCACAGACCAATCCAGGCGTGTGCGGCTAAGGCGACAAACGCCAGTAGCGAGAAAATCCGCATCCACGTCTGGCTGAACAGACCGCTCCACGTGTAGTAATCGAGGTTCGGATTAAACAGCAGAAAGGCAACGATAAAGACCGTGTAGAGGGCCAAAATAACAGCAGAAACGCGCTGCATCAGCCAGTCAGAAAGCCCACTACGGCCAAAACTTGTAATGTTAGTTACCATACCCAAACTCCTGCCAGAATAATCAGAACAGCGCTGACCACGACGGTGATCTGCGCTTTTTTAACGCCACCCTCAAGGGTTACCCCAATATCGGCATCCATCAGCAGGTGCTTGATACCTGCTACAAAGTGGAATGCCAGTGCGGATAACAACCCCCAAGCAATCAACTTAGCCAAAAAATTATTGGCCAGTGCATCGCTAACGGCGTCGAAACCCGCAGGAGATGACAAGGACTTGCCCAGCGCCCAAAAAGCGAAAATCAGGCCAACGAACAGGATGACACCCGTGATGCGGTGTGTGATCGACGTCAGCGCCGGCAGTGGGAAATGTATCGTAGTAAGGTCTAGGTTTACGGGTCGTTTGCTATTCACGGCTTTGTACACACTCTCTTGGCCCGCTCTGCGACAGGTCGGGCATGGCCCGAGCGGGCGGTGGTTGCTGGAAGGGGCTCGGCCGTTGCCAAGTCGGGCACGACCACCTACCTGCCGGTCGCGCGCCGTGGATTATAAGAACCTTCGCCCTCGCTTACAAACCGAACTCAGCCCTAACTCGACTATGGTGCAAGAAAATTGTCCGCATCCTGAGTCGATTTTGCGCTGCAGCATGGTTATAGTGACAGTAGATTAGCAATTTGATAAGCCTGTTAACATATCATGTTAGCCTATCGTCAATCTTCTGACGCTTCGCCATATAATGTAGGCTTTTTAATCATATACAAAAACTATTCAAAGCAACAATATTTGCACAACCTTAAGCTAGGCGCTTAGGCTAATTGACAAAATGTCGCACACTTCTATAGTGGGCAAGCCTTTTCGCCGGCGCGGTATGCGCAGCAATGACTTTACGTCCCAACCCGAATTCGAAAGGAGGCCAGCATGGCTGACAGGAAAGCGACATTGACGGTAGACGGTCTGGATAAACCGATCGAGCTACCCATGTATTCCGGCACACTTGGCCCCGACGTCATCGACGTACGCGGTTTAGGCGCTGAAGGCCTGTTCACCTACGACCCCGGCTTTATGGCCACCTCTTCCTGCCAGTCTGCCATCACTTATATTGATGGCGGCAAGGGCGTGCTGCTACACCGCGGCTACCCGATTGATCAACTGGCCAAAGAGTCCAATTTCGTAGAAGTGTGCTACACCCTGCTGTTTGGTGAGTTACCCAACGACGAGCAGTACGCGGATTTTGAATCGCGCATTCGTAACCACACCATGGTTCACGATCAGATCAACAACTTCTTTAAAGGGTTCCGCCGCGATGCCCACCCGATGTCTATTTTGTGCGGTGTAGTGGGCGGCTTAGCGGCCTTCTATCACGACCACATGGACATCACTCAAGAGGAAGATCGCGTGATCAGCGCGATCCGCCTGATCGCCAAGATGCCTACCCTGGCGGCAATGTCCCATAAGTATAATGTGGGTCAGCCCTTTAACTACCCGCGCAACGATCTGACCTATGCAGAGAACTTCCTCTACATGATGTTCAGCAACCCTTGCGAAGAGTACAAAATCAACCCGGTATACGCGAAAGCCATGGATCGCATCTTCATGCTGCATGCGGATCACGAGCAGAACGCCTCTACCTCGACTGTACGCTTGGCAGGCTCCACGGGGGCCAACCCATTCGCTTGTATTAGCGCAGGTATCGCGGCACTTTGGGGCCCCGCTCACGGCGGCGCCAACGAAGCCGTGCTGGCTATGCTCGACGAAATCGGTGAAGACTCCGAAGAGAACATCCAGCGCTTTGTTGATAAAGCCAAGGATAAGGACGACCCGTTCAAGCTAATGGGCTTTGGTCACCGCGTGTATCGCAACTTTGACCCGCGCGCCAAGGTAATGAAAGAGACCTGCGACGAAGTACTTGCAGAGCTCGGCATGGCCGACGACCCTCAGCTTAAAATCGCCAAGCGTCTTGAGCAAATTGCCCTAGAAGACGAGTACTTCATCGAGCGGAAGCTGTACCCGAACGTTGATTTCTACTCAGGCATCATTTTGAAAGCCATGGGTATCCCCACCAATATGTTCACCGTGATCTTCGCGGTATCGCGCACTATTGGCTGGATCTCGCATTGGCACGAAATGCTCAGCGAAAGCTACAAAATCGGTCGTCCGCGCCAGCTCTATATTGGCCACGACCAGCGTGACTATCCGAAAAAATAAACCATCCCCGCTTGACAGTACGATCAAAGGTCACCTTCGGGTGGCCTTTTGCGTATGGGCTGATTAACGCTGGTTCATAGACCACCAACGCACCACCACATGCGCTCGCGACCATTCACTAACCTTACCAGGTGCCTTGAGCAAGCTCTCCCCTTAGAGACCACCCCTTGCCCCTTCTGAGCCTAGGACGCGGCGATAGCCGGATGCAACATTGAAGGACTTCAAAAACGCCTAATTCGACTCCATTATCGCTTGACTTTTTTGCTTCTGGATCCTGCTCAAGGTTTTCCACACTATCTGTGGATAACCCTGTTCACAACCACTTCAAAACGTCCCGAAATCGCCATGGGCAGTGGGCCAGCCTTAAATTGGTTATTTTTTAACCTCCCGTAAGTCATTGTTTTTTAAAGACTTAAGTTCTGTTAAAGATTTTTTGCGTCAACAACAAGGGGTTGTGCACAACCTTTAAGCCAGAATCGCAAAAGTGGACAAGTCAAGCACAAAATCGCCCAAAAATTGTCGATTTGTAGCTCTTTTGTGAACAGCGGGAATACAAAAAGCCAGCAAATGAGAAGACTCATTGCCAGAGAAATAAACGATTAGGAGGGATACTGAATTAGTGGCGTCCCATAGGGGGTTCGAACCCCTGTTACCGCCGTGAAAGGGCGGTGTCCTAGACCACTAGACGAATGGGACGTATATCGAGCCGCTTCGCGAAAGGTACTGATAACAAGTACTACTAATTGGTGGAGCCTAGCGGGATCGAACCGCTGACCTCAACACTGCCAGTGTTGCGCTCTCCCAGCTGAGCTAAGGCCCCACATGTCGCGAAGACGGAGCGTATAATACTGATTCCGCTGGCCTTCGTCAACAGAAAAAACGCCAATTTCCTAAGGATGAGAAATTGGCGCTAGCGCTATCTCATGCGCGGTTAGCTGATTTTACTAAACTATTTCACGAAGCGATCTCACGAAATTCTTTTTCAAAGCGCTTGGCCTGCTTTTTCGAGACGCCGCCCAATACCTCTATCGCACTACGCAGGCGTGCCCGGGTAACGTCTGAACCCAGAATCGCCATGGCGTCCATCACTGAGGTGCTGGACGCGCTGCCGGTAATGGCAATAAACACCGGCGCCAGAAAGGCTTTCATTTTCAAGTCAAAGTGCTCAGCCAGCGTTTTCACCTCGTTCAACAGCGCCTCTTTATGCCAAGCCGAAACGCCCTCGAATCGCCAAACAAGGAACTGAAGCAGCTTGACCAGTTCCTCTTCCTCGAGCTTCACGCTATCAAACGACGCTTTTGTTAGCGCCGGAAGGCCAGAGAAGAAGTGCCCTGCCAACGGCATTACCTGGGAGAGCGTCTCTACCCGTGGTCGCACCTGCGGCAGTATCTGCTTAACGTAAGCTTCATTGAAAGCCCAGTCACGCAGTGCGCTCAACAGTGCATCATCATCCAGGTCTTCACGGATATACACACCGTTTAACCAGGTCAGTTTCTCCAGATCAAATACAGGGCCACCTAACGAGACACGCTGAACGTCAAACTCCGCCATCATCTCTTGTAGACTGAATTTCTCGCGCTCATCAGGCATCGACCACCCCATCCGCCCCAAGTAGTTGGTAACGGCCTGGGGTAAAAAGCCCATCCGACGATAATAATTGATGGAGGTCGGGTTTTTGCGCTTAGAGAGTTTGGATTTATCGGGGTTGCGCAGCAACGGCATGTGACAAAGTTGCGGCATTTGCCAACCAAAATACTCATACAGCAGTTGGTGCTTTGGTGCGGAGTTAATCCACTCTTCCCCACGCAGCACATGGGTGATCGCCATTAGATGATCGTCGACCACATTGGCGAGGTGATAAGTGGGCATGCCGTCTGATTTAAGCAGAATTTGCGCGTCCACCTGCGCCCACTCCACTTCAATCGTACCGCGCAGCATATCGTTGACCACACAAACGCCTTCGGCAGGCACATTCATGCGCACTACATAAGGCCAGCCTTCCTGTTCACGGCGTGCTTGCTCCTGGCTCTCCAATGCTAAGTCAGCAGGCTTCAATGCCAGGTGCAAGCCCGCAGCCTTGCGGGTTTCACGCAGTTCATCAAGCTCTTCACTGGTGCGGTAACACTTAAATGCATGCCCGGCATCCAACAACTGCTGGGCGTATTGAGCATATATATCGCCACGCTCGCTTTGCCGATAAGGGCCGTGGGGGCCGCCAACATCCGGGCCTTCATCCCACTCAAGACCCAGCCAGCGCAGTGAATCGAGAATCATCTGCTCCGACTCAGGAGTAGAGCGCACCCGATCAGTGTCTTCAATACGAAGAATGAATTGGCCACCGTGCTGACGCGCAAAACATAGGTTAAAAAGCGCGATGTAGGCCGTGCCAACGTGGGGGTCTCCTGTGGGAGAAGGTGCAATGCGAGTACGTACGGTCATGAAAACGTCCTATTGGCAAAAATGCATGGCGATATTATACGCACCTTAGGCGCAACCAACAGCGTCGCGCAGGGAACGACTAGCGCAAGAAAGCGTCAGAGAAATTAACTCAACGTTATTTGTCCACTAATGCGCGCTAAAGCACAATCGCTTAGTATGGCACTGCAGCAACATCTTGGGTGCATACCCCAAGCTTGAGATAGACCAATAAAGTATGTTCATAGCTCCACTATCTATATTAGAGAAATTTATAGTGGAAGACATTCAACGAGCTTGTTAGCTCATCATCAGGAAGACGAAATGGAATCGCTAGGCTCACGTATCAAGCAACTGCGGCTTAGGGCCAAGCTCAACAAAGCTGCTCTCGCACGCAAAGTTGGCGTGTCAGATGTCACCATTTCTTATTGGGAATCTGGGGCGATCAAACAGATCGGTCACGAACGCCTTGTGGCGCTCGCTGATGCACTCGACTGCTCCCTGGCAACTCTATTGGAAGGTGATAGCGCCCCCGAGCTATTAACGTTGACCCATACTGGTCCCCTCCCCTGGGAACAGGTACAGGCAACGACCATTAAAGTGCCCAGTCACCTCCCGCTGAACATCGACTGGAAAGCACCGTGCGTAATGGCAACACCCGGCCCAAGTACAGATTTTTCACCCGTTAATGCTGGTGATCTTCTGCTACTCGGGCCGACCCATGTGTTTCACAAAGCGGGCCACTATGTAGTGCAACGCGACGATCGTTTCGTCATTGAGCACTTCACCAAAGCCCCAAGCGACACATCGATTCATGCAGTACTGCTAGCCCATTGGCATCCTGCCTAAAGCGTCTACCTCCCCGGACTCTCTAGCACCTCCACCTGGTCACGCGTTTGCCTTGGCTCACTCCCCACCAAGAAGCGTCGTGAGTAGGTGGCCACTTGGCCCAGCCCATGGCGGGATTGATTTACCAGCTCTCCCGCCAGGTGCTGGCCCTCGTGGCCAATACGCGCTTGAACGGCTTCCGGCTGCACACTGCCTTCGGAAACCTCAACCTGCACTATATAGCCACCATCGGGTAAGCCACTGCCAGGGCCAAATGGGCCCGCTGCGAACACGCCATTCTCTATACGCGTCCGCTCACGCCAACGCACGCTGCTGATCTCGCGTTCGACAATAATCTGTACCAGCGTTTCATCGGGCAAGTTGCTCTCGCCTTCCACCATTAAACGCCGATCACTGCGCAGCGATACATGCGCCATTATCTCGACGACAAGAGGCGCCACCTCTTCTGCCGCAGCCACGTCTATCTCAGCAGCTGTGGGCTCAGGGGCTGATGTTTGTTCTGCAGTTGATACCGACTCACTCGGCTCGCCTGTTTCGCCACAGCCTACCAGTAGCGCAACGGATATCATCAACACACCAACACTGCTTAATACATTGCGCATATGCACTCCAAAATATTGCCCCGGAGCCTGTCAGGCTTGACCGATCGTCGCGAAAAGCACACGAATTTGCAGTAGATCAGCATTCAGTCTGACAGGCTCCTAGCAGCTTACCACTGCATAGCCGCCACCACAGTGGAATACTTGTATTGGCCCCGCGACAGGCACCGCTTCAGGTACAATATGCTTATCATGCTAACAAGACACTTTTAGGAGCAGCGGCTTTGGACATCATTTGGTGGTTGGCCTATATAGCACTGGGCGGTTTTGTGGGCTTGATGGCGGGCTTATTGGGGATTGGTGGCGGCGGCATTATGGTGCCAATTCTGACGTCGCTTTTTGTACTCCAAGGCGTGCCCCACGAGCACCTTGCCCACTTGGCTTTAGGCACCGCCATGGCGGCCATCATTCCTGCCTCTACCGCTAGCCTGCTTTCCCACCATCGGCACGGAGCCGTTCGCTGGGACATCGTGCGCTTTATTACCCCTGGCATATTAATCGGCACCTTTTTGGCGACCTTTATCTCTGCGCTGCTGCCCACCCGCGGCCTTGCCATCTTTTTCGCCTGCTTTATGGTGCTAATGTCGCTCCAGATGCTGGCAAACATCAAGCCCAAACCGAGCCGCGGCTTACCCGGCCCTATCGGCGTAAGCGGTGTGGGGTTGGGCATCGGTGGCATTTCCGCGCTCGTTGCTATTGGCGGTGGCTCACTAACAGTGCCCTTCCTCACCTGGTGTAACGTCAAGCTACCCCGCGCAATAGGCACCTCAGCAGCCGTAGGACTCCCTATCGCAGTTGCTGGTGCACTTGGCTACATAATCAACGGATGGTCTATCCAAGGACTGCCCAGTGCAGCACTCGGCTACGTTTACCTGCCCGCGCTACTGCTCATGGCGCCCTTCAGTATCCTAACGGCTCCCATCGGAGCAAAATTAGCGCATAGGCTGCCCGTCAAACTTCTCAAACGAGTATTCGCGTTTATGCTGATGGGGCTGGCACTGCAGATGGTGTATGCGGTGTTTACTGCTTAAACCCAGGCTTTAGCGTAAGGTCCTTTCTCGGAATGCTAAAATGGGCAGTATATGAGAAACTGCCGTCCTTTTTACGGCGCTTGCGAATCGTTGCCATACTTGCCTCTCAGATGTACCAAATCAAAAGCGGCTCAAGTACCAAATATGTACCAACGAACCATGTAAAACGCCGCTCAACCACTGTAAATATGAACAGTTATGAATGATAACACAACCGCGCAAACCCGTATGAAGTCTGGCATTGCCCGCCCGGAGCTGGATAGAACTTTCTCCGTAGCACCCATGATGGATTGGACAACCCGCGATTACAGAGCGCTAGCACGCACCTTAACCAAGCGTGCGCTGCTGTATACCGAGATGGTCACTACCGGTGCGATTTTGCACGGGACGCCCCGTGAGCGCTTTTTGGGCTATAACGAGGTGGAGCATCCGCTTGCACTGCAGTTAGGCGGCAGCGACGCCGGTGAGCTGGCTGAGTGCGCAGCGATTGCCGAAGCCTGGGGCTATGACGAGGTGAACCTGAACGTCGGCTGCCCGAGTGACCGCGTGCAGAACAACCTGATTGGCGCGTGCTTGATGGGCTACCCCGAAAAGGTGGCAGAGGCAGTGCGGGCAATGCAGGCTGCGGTGTCTATTCCGGTCACGGTGAAGTGCCGTATTGGTATTGATGACCAGGATGAGGACGCTGATCTTGAGCGGTTTATCGCTATCGTTGCTGACGCAGGCTGCGAGGTGTTTACCGTTCACGCCCGTAAGGCGTGGCTGCAGGGTTTGTCGCCTAAACAGAACCGCGATGTGCCGCCGCTTAACTACCCCCGTGTTCATCGTCTAAAGCAGAGCCGCCCTGAATTGCATATTGGCATTAACGGCGGGATTAAAACGCTGGCGGAGTGCCAAGCGCAGCTTACCCATGTGGATAGCGTGATGGTGGGGCGTGAGGCGTATCAAAACCCGTGGCTGCTCGCTGGTGTCGATGAACAGTTGTTTGGTGAGCAAGGCCCGGCAGAGAGCCGTTTGGATGCTGCGAACGCTTTCCGGCCGTATATTCAGCAGCGCTTGGATGAAGGCGCGAAGCTGAATCATATTACCCGCCACCTGCTGGGTTTATTCCAGGGTTGCCCCGGCGGCAGGCGCTTCCGGCGTCATTTGTCAGAACACGCCCATAAAGAAGGCGCAGGATTGCGCCTATTTGATGAAGCGTTAAGTTTAGTGCGTGAGCCAGAGGCTCAAGACACACAGCCCGCCGCCCTTTCTGCCCCCCTTCCCGCTTAAGCGTTGAAGGTGTGGACGGCGCGCCGTGTGCTTAAAAAGTCACGCGTTAGCCGCCTTTCACGCCTTTAGCGATGCGGTCGCCGACTTCCTGGTCAATATTGCGCCAATACTCAAACGCACGCTGAAGCACCGGCTCCGTAACACCATCCGATAGATGACCAACAACGTTCGACACCAAACGGGCACGCTGGGCGTCATCCATCACTTCACGCACCAGGGTATGGGCCTGCCCCCAATCGTCGTCATCGCGGCGCAGGGTGTAGGCGGTGCGCACAAAGTCACCACTCACTTCCCAGGTGTTATCCATAGGGTAGCGCTCAGCATCGGCAGAGGGGCCGCCTTTCGAGTTGGGTGCATAAACCGGGTCGGTGACATTTTGCACCCGCATCGCGCCATCTTTAGTGTAGCTGTGCACCGGCGACTTCGGCGAATTCACCGGGATCTGCTTATAGTTCACGCCAAGCCGCGCGCGGTGGGCATCAGCGTAGGAGAACCCACGCGCCAGCAGCATTTTATCAGGGCTTAAACCGGTACCTGGTACCATATTATTGGGCTCAAATGCCGCTTGCTCGATCTCGGTGTGATAATCCGTGGGATTACGATCCAAGATGAGTTTACCCACTTCAATCATCGGGTAGTCCGCATGGGGCCACACTTTGGTCAGATCGAAGGGGTTATAACGGTAGGTCTTCGCCTCTTCAAACGGCATGATCTGCACTTTCAGCGTCCAGCTGGGGTGATCGCCATTTTTAAGGGCTTGATAGAGGTCGCGGGTATGGTAGTCAGCGTCTGCGCCAGCCATTTTGTCCGCTTCTTCCTGGGTGAGGAAATCGATTCCCTGGTCGGTTTTAAAATGGTACTTGACCCAAAACCGTTCACCCTCGGCGTTGATCCACATATAAGTATGGCTGGAGTAGCCGTTCATATGACGCCAGGTTTTCGGGATACCCCGGTCACCCATCAACCAAGCCACTTGGTGAGCCGATTCAGGTGACAGCGTCCAGAAATCCCACTGCATATCATGGTCGCGCAGATTGGTATCCGCACGACGCTTTTGCGAGCGGATAAAGTGCTGAAACTTCATCGGGTCGCGAATAAAGAACACCGGTGTATTGTTCCCCACCATGTCGAAGTTGCCTTCTGTGGTGTAGAACTTGATCGAGAACCCGCGTGGGTCACGCCATGTGTCCGGGCTACCCCGCTCGCCGGCCACGGTTGAGAAGCGCATCAGTGTTTCAGTGGTCGTGCCCGGTTGGAACACGGCTGCCTTGGTGTACTTGCTGACATCATGAGTCACTTCAAAGCGCCCAAAACCGCCGCCACCTTTGGCGTGAGGCTGACGCTCGGGAATACGTTCACGGTTAAAGTTTGCCATCTGCTCAATCAAGTAGTGATCGTTGAGCAGAATCGGGCCGTTGGGTCCTATGGTAAGCGAGTGTTCGTCACTCGTGACCGGTATGCCCGCATCTGTCGTGGTGTGCTTAGGTTTATCGCTCGTCATCGCTTTTCCTCCATGTCACGGTAGACGTGGCGTTTGATCGCCACTCGTTCGAGTCCGATGAAAGCTTAGCTATTTGTTTTGGGTGTTATCATTTTTAGTAGCCGCTAACAAAGCCCGTCCTTAGGTATAGTCAAATGGCTACTGACTTGCCATTTATAGTAGCTAATCCTTAACTATTGAAGCGATAGCGTTGAGTTATGAACTACGATTAATAAAACGAATCAGGTGGCGGCACCAAGCTTGAGTTAAAGCTCTCAATAGCCGTTTCTGCCTCATCAATTTCATCAAAACGGGCAATATGGAATAGCGCCTCTCCTTCATTGGCCAGCGGCAAGCGACTCATGCCAATCACAATACCGTCGGCAGCGGCGCGCACTTCGCCTTCATCATTGCCAAAAGGGTCAGCGACTTTGCCCAGCACCTCGCCTTTCGCAACGCGGGCGCCTAGGCGCACCTTGGGGCGCAAAATGCCGTCGATAGGTGCCCGAGCCCAGCTTGACCCTTTGGCAAGCTCCGCGGGTGCTGGCGTGCGGCGGCGCTGTTCGCCGGTCAGCATGCCTAGTCGGCGCATGACTCGCAGCACACCGCGAACCCCTGGGGCAATCGCCCACTCGTCAAAACGCAACGCCTCACCGGCTTCATAGGTCAGCACTGGAATCCCGCGGTTCTGGGCGTAATGGCGCAGGCTACCTTCACGCAGTTCCGCATTCAGCACCACGGGCGCACCGAAAGCATCGGCCATGCGCTCGGTTTCGCTTCCAGGACGGAGTTGTGCACGAATCTGCGGCAGATTAGTGCGATGGATTGCGCCGGTATGTAGGTCAATAATATGGGTAGCGTGATCGACGATTTGTTCGCGAAACAGATTTGCAATACGGCCGCCAAGTGACCCCGACTCGCTGCCTGGAAAACAGCGATTTAGATCACGCCGATCAGGCAAATAGCGGGTTTGCTGCAAGAAACCAAGTACGTTTACAACCGGCACAGCGATCAAGGTACCGCGGATACTACTAATCGCTTTCGCGCGCAGTACCCGGCGGACAATCTCCACGCCGTTGATTTCATCGCCGTGAATGCCACCACATACCAACAGCACTGGTCCATCCTTACGGCCATGAACGACTTCGACAGGAATATGCAGGGGCGTATGGGTATATAAGCGCGCCACCGGCACATCAACTTGTAAGCGTTGGCCGGGCATAATGGTATGTTCGCCCAGCTGAAAAGGAGCTCGCGCCATGCTTTCTGTCCTGTTTTTTTAATTCGTTTTGCTCACGACATTAGGGCCAGTTTCATTGCCTGTTTATACGCTTTCAGTCGTGAAATGACGAATTTGTTAACCCACGTTATGAGATGGCTCATTTAACCATACAGTTTTGAATGTAAATGTTCTCCCTCTTAGGTTAAAATATGACCATACTGTGTCGATAATGAGGTTGCATTTCCATGGCAAGAAAGACCAAAGCAGAAGCGGCTGCTACACGAGAAGCACTGCTTGAAGCTGCTGAAGAGGTATTTTTTGCCAAAGGCGTGGCGCGTACCTCCTTAGAGCAAATTGCTCGCCATGCAGGCCTTACTCGCGGCGCCGTTTATTGGCACTTTAAAAACAAAGGCGACCTGTTCATGGCGCTGGTTGAACAGGTGCGTATGCCCTTCCAATCGCTGATGGATGAGGTCGACAAAGTCGACGCCGAATTATCACCTCTGGAGTCTATACGACTGGCCTGCCATGCGGGTTTAGTGCGCCTTGAGCAACCTTCTTATCAGCGAATACTCTCCATCCTGCTGCATCGCTGCGAGTTCTTCAGCGATATTAACCCACTCGACATGCAGGAGCAGATCGGCAACGAGTGTTTTGAAGAGATGCTGAATGTCTTTGTGCTCGCTGAGCAGCAGCAATTATTGCGCGAAGACCTTAGCCCCGAAATTGCAACGCGCTTGATGCAGTCCATGCTGGGAGGCCTGTTCCACGACTGGCTACGTAACCCCGGAGCTTTTTCGATTCATGAACGCGGTGGCGAGCTGATTGATACCGCTATTCGCATGATGCAGCGTTAAACATCGCACCCCACTCTCGCTGCAATGCAGCAAGTATGCTTATACTGGCCCCACTGTTTTAGCCGTGTGAGTACTCTATGGATGCCTTGGAGTTTGTTCGCATACGCGAATTAGAAGTCGCCGTACGCATTTGGAACCCTACTGCCCCCCGCACCTTGATCGCCTGGCATGGCTTTGCTCGCCACGGTGGCGACTTTAGTGCGCTGGCGCGGGAACTCGGCAATGAATGGCGGATTATCGCCCCAGACACCCCGGGGCGCGGCTTATCAAGTTGGTCGCTTTTCCCTGCTCACGACTACCTTTATAGCCATTACGTGACGGTAGCAATCGCACTGCTTGACCACTTTGAACTCGATTACATCGATTGGCTGGGCACCTCGATGGGTGGCCTGCTAGGCATGTTGATCGCCGCTGACCCACAGCACAGTGGGCGTATTTCCCGGCTGATTCTTAACGATGTGGGCCCCGAGCTAAACACGCAGGGTCTTATTGATCTCTCCAGCTATTTCGGCGTCACCCACCGTTTCTCTACCTTCAGCGAGCTCCAACAAGAGCTCAATCAGCACTACGCTAGTTTCGGTATTACCGGTGAATCCGCACGGCGCGAACTAGCGCTCAACAGTGCCCGTCGGTTACCGGATGGTAGTTGGACGTATCACTTTGATCCGCGCATCGGCGAGCAGTTTGTACACGATACGCCGCGCGACATGTGGGCAGACTGGGCGAATATTCGCTGCCCGACGATGGTGATACGCGGTGAGGAGTCCACGCTTTTAGACCCGGAAACACTACCGCGGATGGCCGAAGCGCAGCCTCAGCTTGTGACGCTTACAGTGCCTGACTGTGGTCATGCGCCCATGCTGGATAAACCGGCACAGGTAGACCCCATTCACGACTTTTTAAACCGCCCCGCTCCTCGCCCTACTTCCGTTGATAAGACGCAAAACGCCACTGTCTGGCAGCGTACAGTGCAGTGGCTGGCGCAGCAGTGGCGGCGGAAATAACCGGGATGCCTAGCATTTAGGCTTCCCGGTGCCCCCCTCAGATAGAACGTCGTATTAGTGGGAGGTGGAGTAATGGGTTGAATGACGATTTTTCTGGTTTAGCCGCAGTCTGTTCAAACGAACTCGCGTTTCGAGATACGCCTTTTCAGAGACGCTGCGATAGGCGCCTTCTTCAGGTAAGTACTTCACCAGCACTCGGCGCTCCCCCTGTACAGGTAGAGCATCGTGCTTGCTAAGCAGTTTGACCCTGCTATTGGGCTCATTATCAATGACTGCGAACGCCTGCCCACCAGTACCTTCGTGCTCAGTCACCACCACCGTTTGCCCCAGTAAACAGCGGCGCGTGAAGGGGCGATAACGGTGTAGCCCACGGTGCAAGGCCTGGCAGAGCATAGCCGCCAAAGGCGAAGCAACCACCAGCGTAGCCCATAGCACCAGCACCCCTACCGGTATACGTATCAAGCCAAGCGGTAGCCACCGCAATACCAGTAGTTCGATCGCCAATGTAAGTACTGCTGCAATGGACAGAATCACCGTCAAGGCCAGCGTCGCGGGAACCCCAGCGAAGCCTAGAGAAACCAGCGTGCTGGCGAGATGGTCTTCTTTGAGGCTATCGCGTTCAAACAGCTCCAGAGGGGCTAAACGGATAATCACTAACAGCCAGTAAAGAGCCAACAACCCGAGTAGCAACGTAAAGACGATGGTCGGAAACTGCGTAGCAGCGTGCAGTAGATCGTTCATGATGGCGCCTCCCCCGGTACTTAGCCGGTGATGTATTGTTACTTCCAGCTTAGTCCAGATTAGCTTTTGGGCGCCACCTCTACCTTGATCTTAGTCAGCTAGCTTGATTATCGTGACCGCAATAAAAAGCGGGTGCCATCCGAAGATAGCACCCGCCTGTTCTTGATGGTGGTTAATCGCTAAGGACTAGGCTTTGTCATGCTCAAGTGCCGACTGTGAGCTATCATGCCTATTCCCTTTCATCTTGCGACCTAGCCAATCAGAAACGGTTGCAATCATGGCGTAGAAGCTGGGAATAAACAGGCTGCCCAAGGTGGCAACTGAGAACATACCCATAGCGACCGTGGTACCAATGTGATGACTGCTCACGTCGCTGGCACCGGTCGCCAATGCGAGCGGTAAGGTACCAAAGATAAATGCCAGGGAGGTCATCACGATGGGACGAAAGCGCAGCTCTGCTGCTGTAATCGCCGCTTCACGGATTGATTTTCCCTGCTCCTTACGCTGCAGTTCGGCGAATTCGACAATCAGGATGGCATTCTTCGCCGCAAGCCCGACCACCACCAACATGCCGATCTGCACATACACACTGGTGTCCAGCCCGCGCAACGCGATACCCCCAATACCCCCCAGGAAAGCAAAAGGCGTTGCAGTCAATACCGCTAGCGGTAAAGACCAACTCTCATACTGAGCCGCCAGGATCAGGAAGACCATCAATAGGCCGAAGACAATCGCTAGCGTCGCGGCGCTGCCCATATTGGACTCTTGGTATGCGGTACCCGTCCAGCCCATGCCCCAGTTGCTGCCCAGCGCTTCCTCCACGACTTCGTTCATTGCTTCGATCGCCTGAGCTGAGCTATAACCAGCAGCTGGCTCACCCTGGAACATTGCACCGGCATAAACGCCGAAACGGGACACTACCGACGGACCGGTTTGGCGCTCAAGCTCGACAAATTCAGAGAGCGGAATACGTTCGCCATTTCCGCCACGCACGTAAACGCTGCTGACGTCTTCCGGCGTCTTCCGGAATTCATCTTCGTTTTGTAGATAGACCTGAAAATTACGGTTTTGATAGCTGAAGTAGTTCACAAAGCCGTTACCAAAGGTATTACCCAGAGCCGAGTTAATGTTCTCCAGCGCCACGCCGTAACTTAATGCTTTTTGCTGATCAATGTTGGCACGATAAGACGGGACATTAACGTTGAACGTTGTAAATACCCGGTTCAAGGCAGGATGCTGGTTAGCTTTCTGCATGATTTGCAGCGATGCTTCATACAGCTCACGTGCCGATGCACCATCAAAGGACTGCAAGTAGCCGGTAAACCCACCGGTGGTCGAAAGCCCCATGATAGGTGGCAAGTTAAAGGCCATCGCGGAACCACCATCAATACTGGCGCCCAACCCCATAATGCGCCCTACAAGTTCGGTGGCAGTCAAATCACGCTCAGACCAAGGGCTTAGATTGATAAACATTACCCCCCGAGCGGTATTCACGGAACTCGACAAAATGTCATAGCCCGCCACCGCGGAGGAATATTCCACACCGGGAATATCTTCAATCGCTGCACTGAGTTTTGACATATAGCGCTGGGTGCGATCCAGCGACGCGGCGTCAGGAAGCGACACGCTGACCAGCACAACCCCCTGGTCGGTTTCCGGCACCAGTGTTGAAGGCGTATTGGCGTAGAGCCAGTAGGAACCAACCCCTGTCGCTACCGTGAGCGCTAATGCCAATACCCAAAACCGTACCAAGCCTTTTACGACCCACATATAGGCAGCGGTGATCCCCGCAAACAGTCGGTCAAACAGGCGTAGCGGTGTATTTAGTGCGCGCTTGAATTTGGACTGCCCGGCACCGGCGATTTTGTGCTTGATAAAAATCGCTGACAGAGCAGGGGTAAAGGTTAGCGCCATTAACGCCGAAATGGCCACCGAGATCGCCACGGTAATTGCAAACTGCTGGTAAATCTGCCCGGTAAAGCCGCCCAGGAAAGCCACAGGTACAAACACGGCCGCCATGATCAACGAGGTCGCAATCACCGGCCCGCCGACTTCTTTCATCGCCCGAATAGTCGCGTCGCGTACACTGATATCGTCCTCTTCACTCAGCACGCGCTCGACGTTTTCCACTACAAGAATGGCATCGTCGACCACTATCCCTATCGATAGCACCAAGGCGAATAGCGTCAGCAAGTTGATCGAAAAACCAAACATGTAGAAGCCTGCAAAGGTGCCCACGACCGCAACCGGCACCACCGACATGGCAATCACAGTGAAACGCCAGTTCTGCAGGAAAATAAACAGAATGACGATAACGATCAGAAAGGCTTCAATAAAGGTGTGGAGCACCGTTTCCACGGAGGCATCAATAAACAGGGTCGTATCATAAGGGGCAACATATTCAAGCCCGGGCGGGAAGCGACCGGCCAGTTCCTCCATCGTATCCCGCACACCCTGCGCAGTTTCCAGCGCGTTAGCACCGGGCTGCTGGTTAATAATAATCGGCGTCATGGTTGAGCCGTTCAAACGCGCATCAACCCCGTAAAAAGATGCCCCAAGTTCAATACGCGCGACGTCTTCCAAGTGTAGCGAAGAGCCGTCGTTATTGGTGCGTAGGTAAATATTACGGAAGTCGTCGACATTATTAAGGCGGCCGCCAGCGGTAATCGTATAGGTGTACGCACGCGGCTCACTTTGCGGCGTCGATGCCAAATTGCCCGCAGGCACTTCAGTATTTTGTGCCCTAATCGCGCTGGCCACTTCACTGGGCGTCAGGTCGTACTGGGCCAACTTATCCGGATCCATCCAGATACGCATGGCAAACTCGCCGCCGCCCAACACCTCGGCATTACCCACACCCGGCACCTGGCGCAGTTCATCAAGCACGTTAAGGGTGGCGTAGTTCTGCATATAGATGTTGTCGTAGTCGCCATCAGGAGAGGTCAACGCGATAAACATCAAAATCGAGTCAGAGCGCAGCTCTACGGTGACACCTTGTGACTGCACGGCCTCAGGTAACTGGGAAAGCGCTCCCTGAACCCGGTTGTTGACGTTGATGGTGTTAATGTCGCCGTCGGTGCCGATGTCAAACGCCACGCTCAAGCTCATGAGGCCGTTATCGGCGCTGTTGGAGGTCATATAAAGCATGTTCTCAACGCCGTTAATGGCTTCGGCGATGGGAGCCGCCACCGTTTGCGCAACGGTTTCAGCGTCCGCCCCAGGGAACTGCGCTTGCACCGATACCGTCGGCGGCACCACGCTGGGATACTGCTCAATCGGTAGAATACGCATGGACATCACGCCCACCAACGTCACGATAATCGCCAATACCGTGGCAAATATCGGGCGGCTGATGAAGAAGTTAGAGAAGTTCATTATTGCGCACCCTCTTCCCCTTCAGCGGGCTGGCCATCACCTGCCCCCTCTTCCATTGTCTCTGCCGCTTCAGACTGCTGTTGGGCCTCTTCTTGCTCCACATCTTCAACGATGTCCTCAGCGTTACCAGCAAACGGCTGAGGATCAATCACCATACCCGGCTCTAAACCAGCGGGGTCGCCGACCACTACACGATCTCCCGGCTCAAGCCCCTCACGAATCAACTGCCATGGGCCAGCCACTTCGCCCAATGAAACAGTCCTTTCTCGGGCCTTGTTGTCATCATCCAGGACAAACACCTGCGGGCCCATCAACCCTTGGGTAACGGCAATTTCCGGGACTGCCATCACATCAAAACGCTTCAGACCCTCGATGCGTACACGTACAAATTGGCCGGGCAGTACGGTCGCCTCAGGATTTTCGAAGGTTGCGGATGCCTGCACGGTACTGGTGCCGCTATCGACTCGTGAGCCCAGGAAGTCCAAATGCCCTTCTAATTCGGAATCGCTGCCGCCACTCACGCCAGGAATGCTCAATCGTGCGCGAATATCCGACGTATCACCGCCGTCACTCAACTGACGACGTAGCTCAAAGGCATCCCGCTGAGGCAGTTGGAAACGAACTTCCAGCGGATCCAGCGGGGTGATCGTCGCCAGTTCTGTACCCGAGGTCACCAAATTGCCCACGTTAACTTGGCTCAAGCCGATCATGCCTGAGACAGGAGCCGTCACCTGGGAATAGCCTAAATCCAGGTTGGCACTGGTCAAGGCGGCTTCTGCTTGGGCGACGCTCGCCTGGGCTACTCGTTGGTCGGCCAACGCCTGATCATACTGCTGGCGACTCACCGAGTTTTGGCTTAATAACTGCTCGAAACGCTGGGCATCACGCTGGGCGCGGGCAAGCTCGGCACGAGCGCTCTGTAAATCGGCTTCACGCTGATTGACCGTGGCCTGGTAAAGATCGGGCTCGATGGTGTAAAGACGATCTCCTTCCTCCACCAACTGGCCGGGTTCAAAGTGACGCTCCTCCAGAAACCCATTGACACGGGCAACCAATGTGACTTCATCATCACTGCGTAACAGCGAGGGGTACGACTTATCCAGCGGTATATCCTGACGCGCCATTTCGGCCACTTCGACCTTATGGGGAGGTGCCTCTTGCTGGGCACCCTGTTGAGGTGCCTCGGCTTGTTCTTGACCGCAGGCTGAAAGTGCCAGCGCAGCTACCAGCGTCACCAGACTCGCTCGGCGTGAGTGAATCAACTTCTTCATACGTTAAGTTCCCATATATCTTTTTTAAGGTGACCAATAGCACGTGCGCACCTGAATCACTTCCAACCGACAAACAATTACATGCCAGGCTGGGGCGGTGCACCGATGTTGAGCGCAGACTCATAGCGGTCGTTGCCACCGCTCTCTGGCAAGGTGAAATTCACCTCATCGCCGGTTAACCATGCATTGACTTCTTCAATGGCGTCCACGTCCAGGCGCCCGGCCTGCTGACGAAGCGTGAGCAAATTCACTACGTAGTCGTAGCGAGCCTCGGCGTAGTTGGCGATGGCGTTATACAAATTCTGCTCAGCGTTCAAAACATCCACGATGTTACGGGTGCCAACCTCGTAGCCAGCGCGGGTTGCTTCCAGCGCGCTGCGGTTAGAGACGATCGCCTGCTCACGGGCCTCGATGGTTTCCACATCGTTGCTGACTTGGGTATACAGCGAGCGCACCTGCTGGATCGACGAACGACGCTGGGACTCGAAATCATACTGGCTGCTTTCAAGTTGATAAGTCCCCTGGCGGATGCTGGCGCTGGTACTGCCGCCGGTGTAGATGGGTAAATTAGCGCGTATGCCCACCTGGCTAGAGGAGTCATTCCCGGTGGTGTTATCAATATCACTGTCGCCATACTGATAGTTGCCAAAAGCTGAAAGGGTGGGCAATCGTCCCGCGCGGGCAATTTCCACACCGCTGCGTGATACTTCAATCCCCGCCTGTTGCGCCAATACCTGAGGATTGCGCTCAATGGCTTGCTCTACCCAGTAGTCCCGGTTGCTGGGTTCAGGGAGGGCGACTGGCATACTGTCGCCCAACGCTTCAATACTGGCGTAGCGCTGGCCGGTCAGCTGCTCCAGTGCCTCAAATGCCACCTGCAGGTTGCTCTCTGCGGCAATGCGATCAGCACGGGACTGGTCAAAGGTAGCCCGGGCCTCTTCGACTTCGGTAATCGCAATCAAACCGACCTCAAACTGCTCACCGGCCTGTTCAAGCTGACGGCCAATGGCTCGCTCTTGGGCAAAACGCGCTTCGAGTACTTCATAAGCCCGCAAAATATCAAAATAGGCGCTGGCCACGTCAATTAATAGCTGCTGTTCGGTAGCTGCCAGCAGGTATACCTGCTGGTCAATCTGCCGCTCGGCCTGAGTGACTTGGCGGCGCGTGACCTCATCATAAAGCGCTTGGGTGGCTTCAAGGGTGAGCGCTACGGTGTTGTAACGGTCATCACCGGCGCTCACATTACCCGTTCCAGCCCCTGTTCCCGCTCGGGATGAACCCTGGCTTTCATACTGCTCGTTGTGCGCCACGGTGCCCGAGGCGTTAATTTGGGGGAGTAACCCACCGCGGGCAACGTCTCTGCCTGCTTCAACACCCAAATACTCCGAGCGCGCCGAAGCAAGCTCAGCGTTGTTGTCTAACGCATCACGGGTAATCGTGATGAGATCAGCAGCTTGAGCAGGCAATACAAAAGAAGCGGTGAATACCGCTAACAGTAGGGGTCGTAAAGGGGCATTGACTGCCCAGTGTGCCAGTCGCATGGGATTGCCTCTAGGTATCAGCGTCAGATGGTAAACGCGCTTAGTCTCTCAGCCTGCTTGTCCTGCAGAAAATTAAGCCACTCGCACGTTAAGACATTCAGAAAGATGAGCATTATAGTTACATTCATGTATGTATGCTAGCCTTGAACAATCTATAAATATGTGTGCAGCCTGTTGTCAAGTCGCATCCAACTTACCTTAGTCCAAAGCATGGTGGTTTGGCGATTAATGCGGCGCTCTTTTACGAAATCCCCGCGCATCGATACCCCATTTAGTTAGCCGCGAGGTCAGCGTAGTGGGTTTAATACCAAGCAGTTCTGCCGCCCCCCCGGCCCCAGAAATTTTACCTCTCGCCTGTTCCAGAGCGGCAATCGTGCTCGCCCGCCGACGTTGGCTCAGCGCCTGCTCAGTCAGCAGCGTTGCTTTACTTTGCTCTCCGCTGGTGTGGAGCAACGTCGGCATTGGTTGAGCACGGCCCATCGAGCGCGACGGCTCTCCCGACAGCAGGTCATCAAACATTAAGCGTCGATCCTGGGTCACGATGACTTGGCGCTCGATGATGTTTTCCAGTTCACGAATGTTGCCTGGCCATGGGTAGCGCTGCAGAATCTCCAACTGGGCGGGGGGAATGCGCACTCCCGGCTTATTAAATTTCAGGCAGGCACGCTGTAAAAAGTGCCGCGCCAATAGCGGCACATCCTCAATCCGCTTGCGCAGCGGTACCGAGTCAATAGGAAACACATTGAGTCGAAAATAGAGGTCTTCGCGAAAGTGGCCCGCATCGATCATGTCGCGCAGTTCGCGATTGGTGGCGGCAATCACCCGCACATCCACTTCGCGGGTACGGTTATCGCCTACGCGCTCAAACTGCTGATCCTGTAGCACCCGCAACAGCTTACTCTGCAGCTCCAGGGGGATTTCACCGACTTCATCCAAAAATAACGTGCCGCCGTGGGCAAGCTCAAAACGCCCTGGGCGATCCTGCACCGCGCCGGTAAAGGCCCCTTTTACATGGCCAAAAAACTCGCTCTCAAACAGATCGCGGGGAATAGCCGCACAGTTCACGCGGATCAGCGGTCGATCACTGCGTGTACTCCCCGCATGGATGGCGCGGGCAATCAGCTCTTTACCGGTGCCCGACTCGCCGCTAATCAACACGTTGGCGCTGGTGGGCGCAACCAGCTCAATCTGCTGAATCAGCTTGGCCACTGCCGGACTATTGCCGACAATATCGCGATGGTTTAGCTCCGCTTTTATCTCTTCCTGGAGGTACTCATTTTCCAGTTCGAGGCGCTGCTTGAGTGACTCCACCTCAGCAAGGGCATCACGCAACTGCTGCTCAGCGCGCTTGCGCTCACGAATATCACGAAACAGCACCACCGCGCCGACCAAACGCCCCATTTCAAAAATCGGTGTACTCGTGTACTCAACGGGAATCGCCTCACCATTTTTGTGCCAGAACACCTCGTTATCGACGTGATGCACCTGGCCGTCGCTAAACGAGGCGTGAATAGGGCACTGCTGCACCGGGAAGTGGCTGCCATCGACGTGGGTGTGGTGGAACATCAGGTGAGCGTCGTGGCCCACCATATCCTCGGTACTCCAGCCCAGAATTCGCTCGGCGGCAGGATTAACGAAGGTTGTTTTGCCTTCGGCATCCAGCCCGTAAATCCCCTCGCCCGCTGCGCCAAGAATTAGTTGGTTCTGCTTTTCAATCCGCTCGAATACCTGCTCGACCCGCTGCCAACCCACTTCACCCTGGCGGTGCTGGCGGCCTAATTCCGCTTTTGCTCGCCGCTGCTCAGCTTTATTGCGGTCTATCAGCGTCAGTAACAGCTGTGCAGAGTCGTCGATACGCTGAGCATAAACCTCAACTCGATACGGCTGGCGCAGCATATCTAACATCACCAGATCATCCGACCAGGCCGCTTTGTGTGTTAGCGCTTCATCGGTGAAGCTCACCCACAGTGGCAGCGAAGCACCCAACCGATGGCTAAACGGTGCCTCCAAAGGCATTGCTTCATCAATATTGAGCATCGCGCAAGCGGCATGATTCGCAGCGAGCAGTTGGTCGGCAAACGGATCGACCAACATCATCGCCAGAGGCGAAAAGCCACCCATCAAAGCAAAAACATGATGACGTTCAGGCTCATCCATTAGTGTCGGTCTCAAATGAGTTGCTCCATCACCATTCAATTACCGCGCCAGTTACGACATTTCGTCACTAAAACAACGAAATATCGTAATTTACGATATTTCGTAACACCTTAAACGCTCCAAAAACATCCTCTAAAAAATAAATTAATCCATTCAAAACAAAATATTAGAAATCATATGCGCGAGTTGGCACACAAATAGCACTGGATGGGTGGATAGTGCGATAGCGCCACACGCTTAATCTCTTTTGCACCAGGACGGCGCAGCCATCGGTTTTATTGCTCCTATTTATTGCTCCTATCAGGAAACACTAAAACTCTTGGGTTAGGCGTTAATTAACCGAAATGACACAGGAGACATATTTATGTCTTATCTAATGCCCAGTGAATTTGTCACCAAGTTGGTGGATCAGGGTGAGTCAAAAGTCTATATGGGCACCCGGGATACGCTTATCCGCGCCTTTATGGCGGGAGCGACCCTGGCGTTGGCGGTTATTTTTGCCATCACCATCGCGACGCAAACCGGCCACTTTTTGATTGGGGCACTGCTCTTCCCCGTGGGCTTTGTGATGCTCTACCTGATGGGCTATGACCTGCTCACCGGGGTTTTTATGCTGGTGCCAATTGCATGGCTCGACAAAAGACCCGGAGTGACACTGCCGCGCATGCTGAAGTGCTGGGCTCTGGTAGGGCTTGGCAACCTTGGGGGCGCCCTATTTATCGCCACCTTCGGCTACCTGAATTTCACCATGGGCGGCACAGAGGAGATCAACGCTGTCGGCCAAACGATGATGGCCGTTGGTGAAAGCCGCACAGTGGGTTATCAGGAGGCGGGGCTTGCCGGTTGGATTGTGCTCTTTCTGAGAGGTATGTTCTGCAACTGGATGGTCTCTATGGGCGTGGTGGGCGCGGCCATCTCCACAACGGTTTCCGGCAAAATCATGGCCATGTGGATGCCGATTATTGTCTTCTTCTACCTTGGTTTTGAGCACTCAGTGGTCAACATGTTTCTGTTCCCGATTGGCCTCATGCTGGGCGCTGACTTCACGCTGTATCAATACATTATGTGGAACGAAATCCCCACGGTACTGGGTAATCTGGTAGGCGGCCTAACCCTGGTTGGCTTGGTTCTCTATACCACCCACGTGCGTACTCAGCCCAAAAAGGTGCTGTCTTGATCACAGCCTAATAGGCCAAAGCCCCCTTTATAGGAGAAACCCTAATGGATAAACTCGAAATGCGTCACACCCTGCTCGCCGCCAAAGCGCGTAAAAAAATGAGCTGGGAAGATATTGGCAAAGCGGTCGGCATGTCGCCGGTATGGGTGGCTTCCGCCTGCTACGGCATGAACAGCGCCAGTCAAGAGGTTGCCGCTAAGCTGTGTGACACCCTTGGCGTGGAGCGCGATGCGGCAGAGGCTTTAGTGGCCTTTCCCACTAAAGCCTGGGATGAAGCGATCCCCCAGGATCCATTTATCTACCGCCTCTATGAAGTCGTCGGTGTGTACGGTGAGACCCTAAAAGACGTGGTGCAGGAGAAATTTGGCGACGGCATTATGAGCGCCATCGATTTCACCATGGAGGTCGACAAAATCGAAGACCCCAAAGGCGACCGGGTACTATTAACTTTGAATGGTAAGTTTTTGCCCTATAAATCTTGGTAAAACCTAAATCCTGGTAACACATAGGTCCTGGTAAGTCAGGCGAAGGACTCAAGCCTCGCCACGCAGCGTTCAACCGCAGAACGATAGCCGGCACCGAACAGCACCAGATGATTCAACAGTGGGTAAAGCTGAAACAGAGCTTCACGCCTCGGCCAACTGGTCGGGGCGTCGCCGTTCCAGTAGGCGTCAAAAAATGCCTCTCCCGGCGAGCCAAATAGCGTCAGCATCGCCACGTCCACTTCCGGGTAGTGGCGATACACTGCCGGATCGATGATCGCCGGCCCTTTTGTAGTGAAGAGTACATTCCCTGACCACAAATCACCGTGCAGCAAGCTGGGCGGTGCACCGGGCAGCCAGCGCTCCAAATCGTGGGCCAAGCGTTCGATACGGCCACGCAGCTCGCTGTCCAATAGCCCACGCTGGTGGCACGCCTCACACAGAGGGAGCAAGCGGCGCTCGCGCTGGAAAGCTCGACCATCGCTGAGCGGGGCATTCGGCTGGGGTGTGCGCCCACAAGCGTTATCCTGATGCCAGCCGTGGACATCGCCAATCACGCTGTGCAAACCGCGCAGCCCTTCACCAAGCGCTGCTTCGCTCTTCTGCCCAGCGGGCACGGTGTCCAATGACTCAATGATCAGCCAGCCTTCTGCCAAACCTAACACCTCTGGCACTACCAGCGATGAACAGGCGCCACGCAACGCACGCAGCCCTTCGGCTTCGCCACGCAGCCGCGCCGTATCGTCGTGTTTAATCACCACCTGCCCCTGACGGGTCTCCAGGCGGTATACAGCAGCAATGTCACCCCCACTGAGCGACTGCAAATCGCCAGCGGGGGTTAATTCGATAGATTCCAACAGTTGGCTCAGGGTGGCATCCATAAGGCTTTCTCCCTGTACCCGAATGTATAACGGCGTCGGGGTTAGGGGCCCTTAACCCCGACGCGCTTAAGCTATGGGCTAGCTTATATTTCAGCCTAACCGCTTATCGATCAGGCTCTCTAACTCAAGCTGGTCGTCGTGGAAGCGGCGGATGCCATCGGCCAGCTTGTCGTTGGCCATGGCATCTTGATTGTGGCCCCAGCGGAAAGCGGCTTCGTTCAATGGCTCGGTAGGTTTGCCACTGCCCTCACTCGCTTGGATTTGCGCAGCAACGCTGCCTTCGGTGGCATCCAGCTCTTCCAGTAATGCAGGCGAAATGGTCAGCCGTGGGCAGCCTGCCAATGCAAGTACCTGCCCGGTATTACGGAAGCTTGCGCCCATTACCACGGTGTCGTAGCCGCCCTGGTTGGCACGCTGGCAAACGCCTTGAACAAACTTAACGCCCGGGTCGTTTTCCGGCGTGTAGTCGTTGCCGGTCTCTTTTTTGTACCAATCGGTCACGCGGCCTACGAAGGGTGAAATCAGAAACACCCCGGCATCGAAACAGGCCTGGGCCTGGGCATCGCTGAACAGCAGCGTCAGGTTGCACTGAATACCTTCGCGTTCGAGCACCTCGGCGGCGCGAATGCCTTCCCAGGTAGACGCCAGCTTGATCAGCACGCGGTCACGTGACACGCCACGGGCATCGTACAGCTCGATTAACTCGTGGGCCTTGGCAATGCTGGCCTGGGTATCAAACGACAAACGGGCCGCCACTTCGGTGGAAACACGCCCCGGTACAACGGCGGAAATTTCACTGCCCATGGCCACCGCCAAGCGGTCAACGGCATGCTTGACCTGCTCTTCACGGCTGCCAACCGAGGCTTTTACATTGCTCAGCTCTTCGTCGATCAGCGCTTGATAACCGGACAGACTAAACGCCTTGAGCAGCAGTGACGGGTTAGTGGTGGCATCCTGCGGCTGATAGCGGCGAATAGCCTCAAGATCACCGGTGTCGGCGACGACAAGCGAATGTTGCTTTAACTGTTGCAGCTGGCTGGTCATAAAATCTCCTTGGTATGCGTTTAAGCGCCGCCATGGCGTTGTTCAAGTGCTGCGCAGTAGCGCATATAAATCGGTTGGTACGCGGCCACTCGCTCAGGATGGGGGTCAGCAAGTGACTGCGCATCCAAGTGGACTAATCTTTCACACAACGTTTCCAGGGTTACGCCCTCTGAACGCTGGTCGCACCAGGCCGCCTGTATTGCGGCGCCAAGCGCGGCCGCATCGGTAATCTCAGGACAAATCACCTGGGTACCGGTAATGTCCGCAACCATCTGGCGCCAAACGGGGCTGTTAGCGCCGCCACCGATCAAACGAATCTGGCTGGCGCCGGCGGTTAAATCACCCAACAATTCCAGCCCATAGCGTAGCCCGAAAGTGGCCCCCTCCACCACGGCCCGACACAAATTAGCCTGGGTGGTATTCAGACTGGTCAGGCCAAGAAAGTCCGCGGAGGCGTCGGGCAGCATCGGCACTCGCTCACCGTTGAAAAACGGCAATACGGTAACGCCCTCGGCGCCTATCGGCGCGCTGGCTACTTTTTCGCCAAAGGCTGCCAGATCCAAGCCAAACAGTTCGCGCACCCGCGTGGTGGCCGAAGTAACATTCATCGTGCAGATCAGCGGCAGCCAGCCACCGGTGCTGGAACAGAAGTTGGCGACCATGGCGTTATCGCATTCAACAGGGTTAGCCGAGTAAGCGCAAACGGTGCCGGAGGTGCCCAAACTCAGCGTGATCAGCCCTGGAGTAATATTGCCGGTGCCAATGGCGCCCAACATATTGTCACCGCCGCCGGAGGAGACGACAACCTGGTCGCCAAGCCCAAGCTCGCGGGCCACGGCCGGGCGTACAAAGCCTACCGGTTCATGGGCTTCCAGCACCCGGGGCAATACCCGCGCCGGGTCTAATTCTGGGGCCATCTCGGCAAAAACATCCAGCTGCCAGCAACGCTTAAGGGTATCGAAGTAGCCAGTACCGGAGGCGTCGCCCGCCTCAGTGACCCGTTCGCCGGTGAGCCAGAAATTAAGGTAGTCGTGGGGCAGCAGCAGGCTCTCGATGCGCCGATACGCATCTGGATGATGCTCGCGCAGCCAAACGATTTTAGACGCGGTATAGCCGGTTTGTAGTACCAGCCCCAGCTTCTCCAAACAGCCCGGCTCGCCGCCCAGGCGGGTAACTAAATCGGCATTCTGGGCGCTGGTCTCAGTATCGCACCACAGCTTGGCGGGATAGACCGGCACGCCTTCGCCATTGAGCGCGACCATGCCGTGCTGTTGGCCTGAGACACCAATGCCGCGCACTTGGCTAGCCGATACAGCGGCTTTATCCAACGCGGCAAAAAACGCCGCTTTCAAGGCAGCTAACCACTCCGCAGGCGCCTGCTCCCGGCGGCCATTTTCGCCCTCTTCCAAGCGGTGAGGACGGCTTGCTTCAGCGAGAATCTTGCCTCGCTCAACGTCTACCACCACTACTTTGGTACTTTGGGTACCGCAATCTACCCCGATATACATCACACTGTTCCTTTGGACGACGCCAGACCCTCTAGCGTAGCGCGTGCGCCACGTTCGTGCAGCGAACTAAGGGCCGCTAAATAGGCTTCAACAAAGCGAGTGCTGTCGATTAAGTCACCAAACAGCTCGCGGTTTTCGATAAAGGCCGTTGGCCGTTGGCGGTTCTCGGCAGCAATCGCCATTAACGGCGCTTTCAAGCGATCGACGATCTCAATGGACTGGCCCTGCTCGTCGACCCCTTCAGCGTAGCGCGCCCAGCTGGCCACCACGGCGGCGCTGCGCTCTATTTCACCACCCTGGGCCAACTGTTGGCGAATCACCGGCACTAACCATTTAGGAATGCGGTCAGAGCTCTCGGCGCAAAGCCGTGCCAGGGTATCTTTGATTTGCGGGTTGGCGAAGCGCTCAATCAGCGTTAATCGGTAGGTTTCCAAATCAACCCCCGGTACCGGCGCCAAGGTCGGCGTGCCCTCTTTACGCATATAGCCCAGTAAAAAATCAACGAATAGCGGATCTTGGCACACCTCATGGGCGTAGCGGTATCCGGCTAAATAGCCAAAGTAGGTCAATGCCTGGTGACTGGCGTTGAGCAGGCGCAGTTTCATCAGTTCGTAGGGTTCGACATCTTCCACGACTTGGACACCCACTTTATCAAACGCCGGACGCCCAAGGGGGAAGTGATCTTCCAACACCCACTGGGTGAAGGGTTCGCAGACCACCGGCCAGGCGTCCTCTACCCCAAAGCGCTGACTCAGTTCATCAATATCCGTGGGCGACGTCACCGGGGTAATACGATCCACCATGGCGTTGGGGAACGCCACTTCGCTTGCAACCCAGGCGCCTAGCTCGGCGTCCCGCGCCTGGGCATAGGCGCCAAACATATGCTTGGCTACATCGCCATTACCTTGAATATTATCGCAGGACATCACGGTGAACGGCGCAATGCCCCGCGTACGGCGGCGGGCGAGCGCTTCCACCACCAGCCCAAAGCTGGTGGTGGGCTGGGTGGGATTGGCAAGATCGGCGCGTACCTGGGGGTTATCGAGGTCGAATTCGCCGCTCACCGGGTGAAAATTATAGCCACCCTCGGTCACCGTCAGCGACACAATGCGAATCGCTGGATCGGCCATCTGCTCGATCACTGCCTCGGTCTCTTCCGGTGCAAACAGGTAATTCACCATACTGCCAATAACCCGCGGCTCATATTGGCCATCAGGGTGTTTCACCACCAGGGTGTAGAGGTAATCCTGCGCTGCCAGCGCCTGCTGCATGCGTTTGTCGCCGGGCATCACGCCCACACCAACAATGCCCCAATCCAGCGCTTCGCCCTGGTTCATCAAGGCATCCAGATACATCGCTTGGTGCGCGCGGTGAAAGCCGCCGACGCCAATATGTACGATGCCGGGGGTGAGCGTCTTGCGGTCATATTGAGGTTTGGCAACGTAATTAGATTTGGCAACATCGTCGGTTAGCTTGCCCAGGTTGTGATTGTTAAGTCGGGTCATGGGACTCTCCAGCCAAGGCCTTCTTGGCGCGATGGGGTGAATAAAGGCAGGTAACAAGTGACGCTATCAATGGGCTAACAAAATGGTCTAACACCAAGGGGCTAACACAAAGTATTAGCGCCAGCGCTGGTCAGGCGGCAAACAGCAACTCTTCACTAATTGAGCGTTAAGCATGTCTTTGTGGTGGGTGCGCTCCAGCGCACCGGTGCGATCCTGGCCCATCTCAAGCCAGCGATTGATCAGTCGATCAATCAGCAGGACATCATCGACGTCTAAAAATAGCGTCCAATCGAACAGCGGTCGCAGTTCGCGCCAGGGGGAGCGGTCAAGCAGCAGGTAGTTGCCCTCGACAATGACGATGCGCTGCTCAAGGGTGATTAGTCGTCCACCGGCACGGGCTAGATCCAATGGGCGGTCAAAAACCGGTACCGCTACCGGATGACCCCCTTGGCGGATGCGTTCGAGGTCACAGCGCAGCCCCTCTACATCGAAGGTATGGGGCGCGCCTTTTACCGGCACCTGCTGCTCACCCAGCACAGCGTTATCGAAGTGGTAGCCATCCATGGGCACCAGCCCGGCCTGGCCCGGCAAGCGCTGATTAATGGCATCGCAGAGCTGGACGCTGCGATAGGATTTCCCCGCCCCCGGCGGCCCTGCCAGCGCGACCAGATAGCGTGAGGCGCCTTCGGCGGCGCGAATAATCTGATGGGCTAAAGTATCAAGATCAGGGGTCATGGCCACCTCAGCTCATCCAGTTGCCGCCATCGACATTGAGTGTCTGGGCAACAACGTAATCACTGTCTTGGCTAGCCAAAAACAGCGCCGCACCGGTGTGGTCTTCGGGAAGCCCCATACGCCCAAACGGCACCGCCTCGCCCACCAAGCGCTTCTTCTCACCGAGCGGGCGGTTTTCAAAACGGGCAAACAGCGCGTCGACCTCTTCCCACATTGGCGTATCCACCACGCCGGGGGCGATGCCGTTAACGTTGATGCGGTGTTTGATGAGATCCAAACCACTGGATTGGGTAAGGCTGATGACAGCCGCTTTGCTGGCGCAGTAAACGCTTACCAGGGCTTCACCGCGGCGACCTGCCTGGGAGGCCATATTGATAATTTTGCCCCCCTGACCACGGGCCACCATCGAACGGGCAACCGCCTGCAGGGTAAAAAACATGCCTTTGGTATTGACCGCAAACTGCTTATCGAAGCTCTCCTCGGTCACCTCAAGCACTGGCGCCATATCAAAGATGGCAGCGTTATTGACCAAAATATCGATGCCGCCAAAACGCTCTATTACCGCTTTAACCATGGCATCAATCGAGGCCTGATCGCAGACATTCAGCTCGAGCCCCATCACTTTTTCGGCAGGCGCCTGCTGCTGCAGCGTCGCTAAAGCATCATCAATAGCGGCCCGATCAATATCGGCCACTACTACGCTGGCGCCTTCACTTAAATAACGCTGAGCAATAGCCAAGCCGATACCCCGCGCGCCGCCGGTAATCACCGCGATTTTGTTGTTTAGTTTCATCGTCATGCTCTCGTTAAGGCGAACAGCTGGAAGCCTTGGCTTGCCACTCGTTCACCAGGGCTTCCAGGCCGTGCATATGCTCTAAAATACGCCAGGCGCCGACTTGAGTAAGGCGCGCCGCTTGATCAACATCCACATGACTGGCGCCGACAAACCCAATCACGCACATTCCCGCGGCACGGGCGGCCGTCACCCCGGCCACGCTATCTTCTACCACTAGACAGTCCCGCGGCATTTGGCCTAAGTGAGAGGCCGCCAATCGGTAGAGTGCGGGGTCGGGCTTGGGGTGTGCTACCTGATCAGCGGTAAAAATGGGCACCTCGCCAAACGCATCGGCCAACCCTGTGCTTGCCAGTGATGCCAATACGCGACTGCGTCGACTGTTGGAAACCACCGCCTTTTCCAAGGTAATGCCACGAACCGCCTTGTCGGCGCCGTCTATAGCTTTAAGCTCCTGCGCCAAGCGGGCCTCGATAGCGGTATCCACCTGCTCGGTGGCATCCAATGGCAGCCTGTGGGCGCTTAATGCTTCGAGATGAGCAAGAATAGCCGCCGTGGTCATCCCCAGCGCTTGGCCTAATTCCTGGTCAATATTCAGATCGGGCAGCCAGTGGGAGAGGTACTCCACCAGTGTGCCTTCCGCAAGAGCCTCGCTGTCGACCAGCACGCCATCGCAGTCAAAGATGAGTGTCCTCATGCAGGCTCCTCAGAAGGCGAACCGGGCGCGCGGTTATCGTGTCGGGTTAGCCCTGCCAAGGGATGCTGTTGCAAGCTGGGCAAGGCCAGGCCGCCAGCGTCAAACAGGTGGGCGCGCTCAGGGGCAAAGCCGAAATGCACCGTATCGTTGACCCGATAGGCCACGTCGCCATCGGCCATAATCGTGATGAGTTCGTCGTCCATCTGGACATAAAGCGAGGTTTGGCCACCTAGCCGCTCCAGCACTTTGATCTCGCCACTCAGGGGCCCCTGCTCTTCGAGCACTAAGTGTTCCGGGCGAACACCCAGCTCAAGGGGGGCGTTGGCCTCCAGGTGCTGACCGTCCACCGGCACGCTGCGTTCACCGCCGCCGGGCATACGAATCCCTACGCCTTCAGGCGAAACGCTGGTCAGCGTTACCGGCAGAAAGTTCATTTTCGGCGAGCCGATAAAACCTGCTACAAAGCGATTGCGCGGATGATGGTAGAGCGCCATGGGCGAGCCCACCTGCTCGACCACGCCGTCGTGGAGCACAACGATTTTATCCGCCATGGTCATCGCTTCGATCTGGTCGTGGGTGACGTAGATCATGGTGGCGTCCAGCTCATCGTGCAGACGCGCCAGCTCAATACGCATCTGCACTCGCAGCGCGGCATCCAGGTTGGAGAGCGGCTCGTCAAACAGGAAGATGCTGGGGTTACGCACAATCGCACGGCCAATAGCCACCCGCTGGCGCTGACCGCCGGAGAGCGCTTTGGGCTTGCGGTCTAACAGCGGCTCTAGCTGTAGAATCTTGGCCGCCTCCAGCACCTTGGCGCGACGCTCCTCCTTGGGCACTCCGGCCAAGCGCATGCTGAAGCCCATATTGCCCTCTACCGTCATGTGCGGGTAAAGCGCATAGCTTTGAAACACCATGGCGAGGCCACGGTCTGCAGGGCCAACGTCATTGATACGCTGACCGTCGATCAAGATATCGCCATCCGTCGCGCTTTCAAGCCCGGCGATCATGCGCATCAGGGTCGATTTACCGCAGCCGGAGGGGCCAACGAAGACCACAAATTCTCGGTCATTGACCTCAAGGTCGATACCCTTGATGACCTCGGTGTCGCCGAAACGCTTGGTAATATTGTGTAGTTGTAGTGTTGCCATGAGGAAGATCCTTTACTTGACGGCACCAAAGGTCAGGCCACGCACCATCTGTTTTTGTGTCATCCAACCGAGTATCAAAATCGGCGCAATGGCCATGGTGGAAGCGGCAGACAGCTTGGCCCAGAACAGCCCCTCAGGGCTTGAGAATGAGGCGATATAGGCGGTTAACGGCGCAGCACTTGAGGTCGTTAGGTTGAGACTCCAGAACGCTTCGTTCCAACTCAAAATGACCGATAGCAGGCCCGTTGAGGCGATACCCGGCAGCGTGAGTGGCAGCAGCAGAAAGAACACTTCCTGGAGGGTGGAGGCACCGTCCATACGCCCTGCTTCAAGAATGTCTTTGGGCATATCCTTGAAGAAGGTGTAGAGCATCCACACCACAATCGGCAGGTTCATCAGGGTATAGATGATGATTAGCCCGGTGCGGGTGTCGAGCAGACCAACGTCGCGGAAAATGAGATAAATCGGCACCAGCACGCCCACTGAGGGCAGCATTTTGGTGGAGAGCATCCACAGCAGCGTGCCTTTGGTGCGTTTAGTGGGCAAAAAGGCCATGGCGTAGGCTGAAGGAATCGCAATCAGCAGCGCGAAGAACGTTGAGCCAAATGCCACCGCAACGCTGTTGAGCGCAAAGCGTGCATAGCCGGAACGCGCGTGCACATCCTGGTAGCTCTCTAAGGTGGGCGAAAAAATCAGCGAGGGGTCGGCAATCGCCGCTGTTTCTGTTTTAAAGCCAGTCAGGATCATCCAGAAAATCGGAAAGAAGATCACCAGCGCCACCGACCACCCCAAAAGTGTCAGCAAGATGCGCTTGCTTTGCGCCGACCGCCACCCTGACACCGAGCGTGGCGCTGCGGTTTTGGAACTTAATGTTGTCATCGAAGTACTCCCAAGACACAAGTGCCGGTCTAATCTTCCAGGTTCTTGGCTACCATACGAACCAGGAAGATCGCCACGATATTGGCGAGAATGATCGCAATCACCCCACCGGCGGAAGCAGTGCCTACGTCAAAATCCAGCAACGCACGAATGTAAATCAGGTAAGCCAGATTGGTCGTCGCCAAGCCAGGCCCACCGGAGGTGGTGACGAAAATTTCGGCAAAGATGGTCAGCAGGAAGATCATCTCGATCATGATCACCACGCTGATGGCACGCTTTAGATGCGGCAGAGTGATAAAGAAGAAAATCGCCACCGGCCCTGCGCCGTCCATCCGCGCCGCTTCCACCTGATCCTCATCCAGCGATTGCATGGCAGTAAGCAGAATCAGCAGTGCAAATGGCAGCCACTGCCATGCAACGATGATCACAATCGACGTCAGCGGTAGCGAGGAGAACCAATCGACAGCGGGCAGGCCAATGGACTCAGACAGCCACGCCAGCACCCCGTTAGAGGGATGCATCATCATGTTTTTCCACACCAGGGCACTTACGGTGGGCATTACAAAAAAAGGTGAGATCGCCAGCACACGAGCGATCCCGCGCCCCGCAAACTCCTGCTGAAACAGCACCGCCAGCAGGGTACCGCCCACCACGGTAATCGCCAGTACCCATCCCACCAGCAGCAGCGTGTTGCCCATAGCGGCCCACAGGGCAGGGTCGGTGAGAAGGTATTCATAGTTTTCCAACCCGGCAAAGCCAGTCATACCGGGCATTAGCAGGTTATAACGCTGGAAGGAGAACCATAGCGTCATACCCAGTGGCACAATCATCCAAAGCAATAGCAACGTTACAGCAGGCGCTTGAAGCGAAAGCGTCCGTAGCCCGCCGACCGTCCGGCCAGAAGCACGTGTTTTATTCATGGAAATACCTGCAGAAACAGTGTGGGGGCAATGCCTGCCGGGTTAGCCAAGGCAGGCACTGCGGGTCACATCAGTCTAGATAACCGGCACGCTGCATGGTGCGTTCGGTGGCACGCTGAGCACTGTCTAGCGCCTGCTCCACCGTGGTGTCACCGGTCAACGCCGCGGCAATGGTTTGGCCTACCTGAGTGCCGATCGACTGGAACTCTGGAATGCCCACAAACTGCACGCCCACATAGGGATTGGGTTCCAGGGTGGAGTCGGTAGGATCGGCGTCTTGAATAGCCTTCAGCACGAAGTCTGCAAAGGGGGCTGCTTCGGTGTACTGCTCATTGGCGTAGGTCGACTCACGAGTACCGGGGGGGACACTGGTCCAGCCTTCGGTTTCACCGACCAGCTCAATGTACTCTTGCGAGGTCGCCCAGGTAATAAACTCAAGCGCCGCTTCCTGATTCTCTGAAGAGGCTGGGATAGCTAGCGCCCAGGACCACAACCAGTGTGAGCCTTTGGGTGTTTCTGCCACGGGTGCTGGGGCAAAGCCTAAGCTGTCCGCCACATCGGACTCATTGCCGTCATACAGCTTGCCCGCTGCCGAGGTGGCATCTACCCACATCGCGCAATTACCGCGGGAGAACAGCGCCAGGTTTTCGTTAAAGCCGTTGGAACTAGCGCCTGGCGGGCCGTAGTCGTTGAGCAGATCGACATAAAACTGGATAGCGTTGACCCAGGCTTCAGAGTTGAGTTCAGGGTTCCACTCTTCGTCAAACCAGCGACCGCCGTAGGTATTCACCAGTGTGGAAACAAAGGCCATGTTTTCGCCCCAACCTGGTTTACCACGCAGGCAGATCCCTGCTACCCCCTCTTCACTGCCGTGCAGCTCGCCCGCCCACTCACGCACCTCTTCCCAGGTGGGCTGATCGCTCATTTCAATACCCGCTTTCTCAAACAGATCCTGACGGTAGTACATCATTGAGCTTTCGGCGTAGAAAGGCAGCGCATGCAACGTGCCATCCAAGCTCAAACCATCGCGCACTGAGGTCAGTAGATCGTCTTCGTTATAGTCGTCGGGCAGATTATCCAGGGGGGACAGCCAGCCGCGCTCTGCCCAGATAGGCACTTCGTAAGTGCCGATGGTCATCACGTCGAACTGGCCGCCATCGGTGGCAATATCGGTGGTCATCCGCTGACGTAGCACGTTCTCCTCGAGCACCACCCAGTCCAGGGTGATATCGGGGTGAGCTTCTTCGAAAGCCTCGGTGAGGCTCTGCATGATCACCATATCGTTGTTATTGACCGTAGCCACGGTAATTTCGGTTTGCGCCTGGGCATGGCCCGACATGGCAATGGCGGCCGCTAGCGTGGTAACGGGCAAGTGACGTGCGAGTCGCATAAAGCACTCCTATGGGCTGGTATTGGCATTGTTGTCGCCTTGATCTTATTGATCATCTATCGAACAAATGATCGTACGTAAGCCAAAAAAAAGCAAAGCTGATTAGCTTAGACTTTACGCTAATTCATTACCTCTAATGCATGTTGCAGTGCACCCACTTAGGTTTTAAAGACCTAGAGCGGTTTGAAAGCCCTAGAGTGCTTCAACGATCTGCCGAGCAGCCACTTCGTCAGTCACCAAGCCCTTCAGCCAGCCGCCGCGCAACGCGGCGTGAATCGCCGGGGCTTTTTCGCGGCCACCGGCAATCGCCACCATATGATGCTTACCAAAACGTTCCAGGGGAAGGCTGGTAACTCGCCGCGTAATCGAACAGTCGATCACCTCGCCGTCACGGTTCAGCGGCCAGCCTAGCAACTCCCCTACCGCTTTCAGTCCCAGCAGTTCATCCAGCTCGCTTTCGCTAATAAAATGGTCTTGAAACAGCGTGGCCTGGCGGTCGATGCGCCCAACGCCGATAAAGGCAGCTTCTGACTGCCGCGCCACATCGGCAATCGCCGTAAAGAGACGCTGGGCCAGCATTGCCTCTTTTTCAGCCAGCGACTCTGCCACCACCGGCGCGGGCAGTAAAAAGCGCTCACCACCGGTTTTATCCGCCATCACCATTACTGCATCGTAGCGGTTGGCCGAACCATCTCGGGCGACATTACCCACCAGCGACACAAAGCGATGCTGGGGCCGCTCAACACGACTAAGTGCTTCCACCGCTGCCCGCACCGAACGCCCGGTGCCTAGCGACAGAGTCAACGGTTCGCTGCGTTCAACCAGCTGCGCAATGCGCTCGGCAGCGGCGACTGCCAGGTAGGAGGCGGCGCCGTCGGCTGCGTGACTATCGGCAGGTACCACTTCACAGAAGGTCAAGCCAAAGTGATCACGCAGCGTGCTGCCCAGCGCCATACAGTTAGAGATAGGATGATCAATATGTACTTTGACTAACCCCTCCTGGCGAGCCAACGCCAATAAACGCTGCACACCGGGTCTTGAGACACCCAGTTGGCTGGCGATCTCATCCTGAGTCATTCCACCTACATAGGACATCCACGCGGCTCTGGCCGCCTGATCCAGCTTTACCTCAAATTTATCCATAGGATGGCTCATCTAACAGTCGTGGGTAAACGTCATAAAAGCATCATCATACAAAGCCAAGCCCGCGACCAGTAGTCGCCTATCCGCTAACATAGCCAGAGTTCAACGTTTCACACTGGATTGATCGTTTGGAGGTACAGTATGTATAAGCTCGCATTTTTTGTCCCCGTAGAAGATGCCGAAAGCGTTAAGCAGGCGGTATTCGAAGCCGGAGCCGGGCGTATAGGGGCGTACGAACACGCCTGTTTTCAAACCCGAGGCACGGGGCAGTTTCGCCCAACGGAAGGCGCCCACCCGCACATCGGCTCGGTGGGCAGTTTGGAAAAGGTCGAAGAGTTCAAAGTCGAACTGCTCTGCGATGAAGCGCACATTCACGGTGCCATCGCGGCCTTGAAGCTTGCCCACCCCTACGAAGAAGTCGCTTATGATGTGTGGCAACTCGCCGACCTATAACCAGACTTTTAAATAAAGTATTACGCACTGCCAAAGTAACGCTCACGATCTTCTGGCGTTACCATGCTGATATGCAGCGGAAATTCATTGCGGGGGCGGTCGGCGTAAAAATGCTTGAGGGTGCGTTCAATCGTCATGAAGGCCAGCTCATCCCAAGGGATTTCATGCTCTTCGAACAGCGCGACTTCAAGGCTTTCCGGCCCGGCGCTGAAGCCGCCGACTAGCTCGGCACGAAAAATCATATAAACCTGATTGATATGCGGCAGGTCAATCAGGGTGTAGAGGTTGGCCAGTTCGACCTCGGCACAGGCCTCTTCACGGGTCTCTCTGGAAGCTGCCTGCTGGGTTGATTCGGCATTTTCCATATAGCCGGCGGGCAGTGTCCAGTAGCCTTTGCGCGGTGAAATCGCCCGCTTACAGAGCAGTACTTTACTACCGCTGACGGGCAGCGTGCCGGCCACGATGCGAGGGTTCTGGTAGTGAATCGTGCCGCAGGCATCGCACAAGTAGCGAGGCCGGTCATCGCCTTCCGGGACGGCAAAACGTACTTTATCACCACACTGGCTGCAAAAGTTCATCGCGTATTCTCAACGGCTAGTGAATAGAAGCCTCGACGCGCTTGACGCCAATGACCGCTGCTGGGTAAAAGAGAACAAAGTAACGGGATACCCCATGTTAGAGAAACTGCGTAAACAGCTGCAACAGCTGACTCCTCAACGCTTGGATCACATCGTGATGCCCGAGGCCGCCGTGCTGTTGCCGATTGTCGAGCGCCCAGCGCCTACCTTGCTGTTTACCCGGCGGGCCAGCCATTTGAGCACCCATAGCGGCCAAGTGGCGTTCCCAGGCGGCAAGCGCGAGCCCTTTGATAGCGACCTTTACGCCACGGCACTGCGCGAGGCAGAAGAGGAGATTGCCCTCGACCCCGCTCTGGTGCAACCCCTGGGGCGGCTGTCGGACGTTATTTCGCTGCACGGTATTCGCGTTACCCCCTGGGTGGGCATTATTCCGCCGGATTTACCGCTGATTGCCGACCCCGGCGAGCTAGACGCTATTTTTGAAGTGCCGCTAAGTCACTTTCTAGACGATCACCGCACCCATACCGACGTGATTACCGTGGATGGCGTTGCCCACTACGTGCCCAGCTATCATGTGGACGGCCATGTGATCTGGGGATTATCTGCCATGATGCTGGTCGAGTTACTGGCCGAGGGCTTCGGTATGCCAATTGATTTATATCAGCGCCCCCAGGGGCCGCTGCGCCACCACCCTGAGCGCAAAAACCGCCTATCGACACCCTCGACAACCGTTTCCAGTTCGGCGCCATCGAGATCCAACCAATGACACCCAGTGTTGCTACATCTTCACCTGCGCTTCAGCCCACGACGCAGGTCGCTCTTGTGGATGCGCTGGTTGAACAGGGCTGGTATGTGGGCCGCGGGGTTATTGACCTGGAGCTATGCGGCGCGCTGAATAATGAGCTTCTACACCGGGCGGCCTATAACGGACTGGATGAAGCGGGCATTGGCCGCGGTCAACAGCACCTGCTGCGTAAAGATATCCGCGGTGACGCTATTCACTGGCTTGATCGAGAAAGCGCTGCCCAGCGGCGTTACTTAGACGCCATGAGCGAGCTACAGCAGGCGCTTAACCACGCGCTGTTTTTGGGCTTATTTGAGTACGAAGCCCACTTTGCCCACTACCCGCCGGGGGCTTTTTATCAGCGCCACCTGGATAGCTTTCGTGGTCGCGCTAACCGCGTGATATCCACGGTCGGCTATTTGACGCCGGACTGGCCCAGCGACGGTGGCGGTGAGATGGTGATCTACCATCCGGACGACCCCAGCCAAGAGGTCGCCCGGGTGGTACCCGAAGCGGGTACCTTCGCCTGCTTCTTGTCTGAGACCATTCCCCACGAAGTACTGCCTACTCGCTGCCCGCGTACCAGCATCGCGGGCTGGTTTCGGCGCAATGCATCGCTGGGTGGGGTGTTGGATCCAGCACGCTAGCGCTGCACGATCGTTTAGCTAATCGGCACAATCTGGCCATTCGCTCGCTCTAATATTTCACTTACCTGCTCGTAGTTGGCGCTGGAGGCACCAATACCGTCATGCTTTTCAATTAAGCCAACAACGTTTAACAGCGTTTCCATACCAAATACTTGCTCATCCGTCGCAGTGAAGGCTTGTATGTAACGCTTCCCCCCTTCACCCCAGCCGACTTTGATTGGTGAATCGATAATATTGACCTGGGTGCCTACCGGTACCCGCCAGAAGACCGACTCAATATCTTCCGGGTGCATTCGTATACAGCCACGGCTGGCACGCATACCAATGCCATCTGGCTGGTTAGTGCCATGGATCAGGTAACCGGGAATATCCAGCAAAATAGCGTATTCACCCAAGGGATTATCGGCGCCAGGGGGAACCACCGCTGGGGCTGGCTCGCCCCGCTCGGCGGCTTCACGACGAATCGACTCAGGTGGATACCAGGCCGGGTTTTCAAGCCGCATGGTGGTTTCGGTAATTCCCAGCGGGGTGTTATAAGCATCCCGCCCGATACCAATAGGGTATGTTTCGACCCGCGGCGTCTCGCCCTCTGCTACCTCGGGGTAGTAGTAAAGGCGTAGCTCTGCCACGTTAATCACAATGCCGCTACGCGTCTCATCGGGAAGAATATACTGCCCGGGGATCGTCACCTCGGTGCCTTCTCCCGGTACCCATAGGCTGGTATCCGGGTTGGCCATACGAATTTCTTCGTAGCCCACGTTGTGTGCCCGGGCAATATCCAGCAGCGTATCCTCTTCGGTCGCCGTGACGGTATACACCTGGCCCACCATATTGCCCTCTACAGGCAGCAGAAAATGCCCTTTAGGCAGCTCGCTGCTATCGGCCACTGCGCTTGAGGCTAATAGCCAAGCGCCTAGCGCAACGCTACTGACGCAGAGCTGCTTAATAATCTGCAAAGGGTGGGAAGTCATGGTCAGGATTCTCCTTTTTATGTGACCTCACTTTTATCAAACCAAGGATAAAAAGCGAGCCATTTGGAGACGAATATGAACACTGAACGAGGGCGGGTCAACTCGACAGACTGCCGCACGACGGCGCGGTGTAGGCCCATGAGGGCGGAACAGCAGCGGTTATGTTACTTAAAAATTTCACTTGAAAGGTTGTATTTTTGAACACAGCGACTAATCTGATAGTCGTCTTGGCGCAGTGAAGCGCAAGATAGCGTCAATTATCCTAGTGCATTAAATAACCAGGGTAATTAACACACTTAGGAATAATAGTATCGGCGTTGCTATCGCTTATTTTAGACGAAGCCAATACCGCCACTATTGATTTATTCGGGTTGTTACGCGGAGTCGTTAAGCCCAATAAAATCGCAAGGAGCAAGCAAAATGAAAACGATCAAACCCGCTATTCTAGGTACACTCATGGTTCCGGCCTTTATGTTTGCCGCTGGCAGTGTAAATGCTGAAGAGAGTACCACCACCATGGAAGCAACTTACCTGACGGAAACGCCAGAAAACACTTTCCATGCTGACGCTTTAACCGGCAACCAAGTCAAAAGCAGCGTCGAAGATGACGAAGATATCGGCACCATCACTGATCTGGTAATCGGTGAAGACGGCCAGATCAATGCTGTTGTTGTTGGCGTTGGTGGCTTCTTAGGTATGGGCGAGAAAAACGTCGCTATTAAATGGGACTCGCTTGAGCTGACCAAAAACGAAGATGACGATGATTATGTCATCACCGTTAATGCGTCAGAAGATGCGCTAGAAGCAGCTGAAGAGTACAATCGCAACGAAGACGAAGACAACAAATAAGCACCAGTCAGTAAATAAAAGCCTTGGCAATTGCCAAGGCTTTTTTAATGCCTATAACTTAAAAAAACACCTAAGAGGCTAAAATTAGTTTAGTCAACAAAATGGCTCGCGCACACTGTTTATACGCGAGCCATCTCTATTAAAAAACTATCTTCTTATAAGCAAATCACAGTCTAAAAAATTTAGGACTTCAGTTTAGCCGTCATGCTAATATCCGCATTAAGTACTTTGGAAACTGGGCAATTCGCTTTAGCCGTTTCCGCTGCTTCCTGGAATGCGGCGTCGTCAGCGCCACTGATCTCAGCCTCCACGTCCAGGTGAATTTTCGAGATACTGAACCCAGCATCGCTTTGGGAAAGAGTCACTTTGGCGCTGGTTTCGATGGCGTCAGCGGTATAGCCTTTCTCGCCCAAAATCATTGAGAGCGCCATTGAGAAACAGCTGGCGTGCGCTGCGCCAATCAGCTCTTCGGGGTTGGTACCTTTTTCATCTTCAAAGCGCTTGCTGAAGGAGTACTTGGCATCTAAAACGCCACTTTCGGTTGAAACGGTGCCTTTACCATCCTTGAGACCACCTTCCCAACGTGCGCTAGCTTTACGATCCATGAACAACTCCTTGTGTGTGCGATTATGCATAGACATGTTATCAGACAAGGCCTAACGGCAGTTGCCGCTCGACCACCTAACCAGCGTAGCTGATTTTCTCCTGTTCTGCCGAACCCGTGCTTCAATCACTTCCATCCCCTTCTATTCGGCCTTAAGCTAGTTAGCTACCTAACTGGATCACCTCTTGAACGTTAAGGACTTGCCATGTCGTCGGCTGATGCGCTGCGCTTGATACTGCTCTCTTCGCTATGGGGCCTGTCATTTATCTTTATGCGCGTGGCCGCCCCCGAATTCGGTGCAGTGCCTTTAGTGCTGGTGCGCATGGGCATTGGCGCGCTGCTATTGATGCCGCTGCTGATCAGCCTGCACTACCTGAGACTCATCTGGCAGCATAAGGGGCCGCTGCTGTTTTTAGGGGTAGTCAATCACGTACTGCCTTTTTCACTGCTGGCACTTGCCACCACGCGCCTTGAAGCGGGCTTTACCTCGCTGATTAATGCCACCACGCCGATTTTCACTGCACTAATTGGTGCGCTATTCTTCGCTACCGCGATACAGCGCCAGCAGTACCTAGGACTTGCCTTGGCACTCCTGGGTGTTTATGTGCTCTCTGCCGATCGGCTCGATTTTGCCCTGGGCGGCGACGGCTGGTTCATTTTGGCCGTTTTAGGCGCCACGTTTTGCTACGGTATTGCGGGCAACTACTCAAAAACACGCCTTGGCCATCTACCAACCCGTGTGCTGGCCGCAGGCAGCAGCGCCATGTCGGCGCTGGTGCTGATGATTCCCGGCATATTGCTGTGGCCAAGCGAACCCATTAGCCCACTGGCGTGGGGCAATGCCTTGGCCTTGGCTGCGCTTAGCACCACGCTGGCTTTTCTGCTCTACTTTGGCTTACTCGCCAGCGCGGGCGCTACTGCCACCTCAACGGTCACTTTTCTGGTGCCGGTGAGCGCGCTGATATGGGGCTATCTGCTGCTTGGCGAAACGCTCAACCTTCAGATTATCGCCGGTATGGTGATAACCCTTATCGGCACGGCGATTGCCACTAAGCTGCTGCGCATTAAGCGTCGCGAGTCGCCGCCGCCAGTCTATCCCCCACACGAATAACGCTGCCTGCGCCTTCAAGCAGCGTGGCATTTTGGCCAAAATGCGCGCCTTTAAGGTTGGGTTGCGTATTGAGTTCAATCAAGGTTTTTAGCGGTTCAGCAGGGGCAGGCACTGCCGCCGTATGCTGATCGATGGTGGTGATTTTGCAGCGCTTACAGGGCTTACGTAACGCTAGCTGAAAGGTGCCATTTTGCTCAGTCAACGTTGCCCAGCGATCTTCCGCCCACGCCTCGTCACTCTCTACGACGATATTGGGCCGAAAGCGGTTCATGGGCACAGGAGCATGCCCGCCTGCCACTAACGCTTGATTTAGAGCGTCTAACGACCCCGTAGTGGCAACCAAAAAAGGGTAACCGTCGGAAAAGTAGGTATGCGCCGCCCCGCCATCAAGGAAATCCTCTTCAACGGCACGGGTAAACTCGGTAGCAAAGCGCACCATGCTAAACCCCTGAACCTGCTCGCCTAGGGCGGCGACCAACCAGCGCGATACTTCATCGCTCTCCGGCAGAGCTTTGCAGTGGTCATTCCACACGCTGACCAGGCGCAAATTTCCCTCTGGCTCGGCCAGCGGTACGCTCATAGGCTCGACGTTAGGATGCGACAGCACCAAGTGCTCATCGGTCAGCGCGACCTCAACGGTGGCAAGCGCCGGGAGTTGGCGCTGGGTCACAAAACGCTGCTGCGCGTCTACCAGCATCCAGCGGCGATCCCAGGCTAGCCCGTGCTCTTGCAGCTCGCTTTGAGTCACGCTGATGCCTTTTAGCGATTTGACGGGGTAAATATTGAGTTGAGTAATCTGCACGACGGCCTCGCGACAAAAGTAAAAGGCTACTTTAGTCATTTACGCCGCTAACGGCTACTTGATAACGCGCTTTATAAGGTCATCCCCACTTCAATACGATAGCCCAAATCAACCACTTTTTGGGTCTGCTTCTCACCGCGAAGCCGCGCTAATAGCTCCCCCGCAGCCGCTTCACCGATGGCCTGACGGGGGGTGACCACACTGGCTAGGCGTGGTGTCATTACATGGCCTACATCGTGGCCGTGGAAGCCCGCCAGCGCCATCTGCCCTGGTACGTCAATGCCCCGCCGCTGACACTCGAAATAGGCCCCAACCGCGACGTCATCGTTGGTGCAGAACAGACCATCCGCCGTGGAGTAGTCAGTGATCACCTGTTGCAGCAGCGCCGCTCCCACACTGTAAGAGGAGCGCTGGGCGCTCTGCAGGGTAACGGGCGTCAAGCCGTGCTCTTCCATGGCGCGGCGATAGCCCTGTTCGCGCTGGCGAGTACGCTCATCCAAGCGTACCGCCAGATATATCACCTGGCGTCGACCCCGTAAGATCATCTCGCTGACCATGTCGTAGGCAGCTTGAACGTTGTCGTAGCCCACCGCCTGCTGTAGCGGAGGGCGGTGGGTGTCCATGATTTCTACAATCGGAATACCGGCGGTTTCCAGCATTCGCAGGCTGCGCGAAGTGTGGTCACGATCTGACAGAATGATGCCGTCGACATTATAGGAGAGCAGCGATGCCAGGCTGCGCTCTTCAAGCTCTGGGCTATAGCCATAGTGAGAAAGCATCAGGTGATACCCCGCCGGCTCCGTCAGCGTTTCGATACCGAGGATAACATCGGCGAATACCTGGTTGGTAAGCGATGGTACCAGCACCCCGATAGAGTGGCTGGTCGATCTGGAAAGCAGATCCGGCGCACGGTTGGGAATATAACCAATCTGTTCGGCAATCGAGAAGATGCGTTCGCGCAGGCCTTCCGAGACCGTTTCAGGGTCACGCAGGCAGCGGCTTACCGTCATTTTGGTAGCCCCTACGTGGTCGGCAATATCCTGCAGGGTGGGACGTTTTTTCTTCAAAAAGTAACTGCCTTATTCAAGGTGTAAGCATTGAGGTCTTCCCTAAAGCTGACCCCAATGCTTATTTTTCCTTTAACTTACTTCCTTTAAATGGGCGAGCGGCTGGGCGTCGGTAGCGTGGCAGCAAATTGCGTAATGATCGCTTGGGGCGATAAGGCAATCGAGGCATTGAAGGCCTCCTCTTCACTGGGCGGTTCCAGGTCGGCCAGTTGACTGGCCAACATGGTATCGCCTTTGAAGAAGTGTCCAGCCCGGGTTTCAAGCCGTTCAAGCAGTAGCTCCCGGCTGCCCTCTAAATAGAGAATCTGCAGCGCTGGGTCGCCTTGCCGCAGCCGATCACGGTAGCGCTTTTTTAATCCGGAGCAGGCAATCACCAGTGACTCCCCCCTTGCCCGATACTCGGCAAACAGCGCCGCCAAGGTGTCCAACCACTCACTCCGATCATCGTCGTTGAGCGGCTTGCCACTGGCCATTTTGGCCACATTGGCGGGTGAGTGATAGTCATCGCCATCGATAAACGTGGCACCCAGAGTCAACGCCAACTGGTGACCAATGTGCGACTTTCCGGAGCCGGACACGCCCATCACCAAAATACGATGCGAGTGGGTCTTCACTGCGGCTCTCCTATTCATTACCAAGAACCTTAATTGCCGCGCACGGCGGTAAGATCAGGCAGCCAAGTCACGATGCCAGGGAAAGCGATCAGAATTACCAGCACGACTAAGAGCGCCACATAGTAAGGCAGCATGGCTTTGACTAACGACTCCATGGAGACTTTACCCACACCACAACCTACGTAAAGGCAGGTACCTACCGGCGGGGTTAGCAGCCCAATGCCCAATACAAACGCCATCAGTACGCCAAAGTAAGCGGCATCAACACCTACCGAAGTCACGATCGGTGCCAGCATGGGCGCCATGATGACCATGGCCGGCGTTAAGTCCATTACGAAACCTACCAACAGCAGCAAAGTCGCCACAATCAGCAGCAGCATAAACGGATCTTGAGTTATCGCTTGCACTTGGCTGACCAGGGTTTGTGGCACCATATTGATGGTAAGGAACCAAGCAATAACCGTCGCAAACGCTAGCAGCATCATCACCATGCCGGTCAAACGAGCAGTGCGAATCAGCATACCGCCGAGCTCTTTGATCTTGAACTCACGGTAAACCACCAGCGAAATAGCCAGCGCATAAAGCAGTGCCGCCACGGCCGCTTCGGTGGCGGTAAATACGCCGCCAATAATACCGCCAATCACGATGACCGGCAGAACAAGTGCAAGCCAAGCATCTTTGAAGGCTTTCCAGAGACGATCCCAGCGGAACTGCTGCACGCCGCCGCCATCCTTTTTGGCAAGAATATAGGTGGTCACCATCAGCGCAAAGCCAATCAACAGCCCTGGAATGATACCGGCTATAAACAGGCGGCTAATCGAGGTTTCAGTGACGATGCCGTACAGAATCAGCGGGATGGAGGGCGGAATAATAATTCCGATCACCGACGACACGGTATTGATTGCGGTAGCATTAGCTGCGGTGTAGCCCTGCTCTTTCATAGAGGGAATCATCATCGCACCAGTAGCGGCCGTATCGGCCACCGCTGACCCACTGATGCCGCCAAAGAACATCGAACCGGTAATGGCAACCTGCCCTAGCCCGCCGCGCATAAAGCCGACCATAGCGCCAGCCAGTTCCATCAAGCGACGAGCAATACCACCATTACTCATCACCTCACCGACTAAAATAAAGAACGGAATGGCGAGCAGCGGAAAGCTGTTCACCCCACGAATCGACTGCTCGATCATAATCGACAGCGGAATATCTGAGAGTACCGCCATGACCAGCGCCGCCACGCCTAAACCAAAGGCAATGGGCAGCCCAATAACGATAGAGACCAATAAAATGGCCAGGAAAATCCATAGCATGATTAGCGCTCCCGCTCAGAGTGGCGAATAACGTTAAGGCTGACCCACATTCGCCACACCGCTACCACCGCAATAAAGATGACACACAGCACCAGAGAAAGGCTGATAAAACTCAATGGCACATCCATAATCGCTGAGCGCCCGCTTGAACGCGACAGCACTTGGTAGCCACCCCAAATCATTACCACCATTAGGCCGGTAATAATTAGGTGCTGCAGTAAATAGAGCATGTGTGCCAAGCGCAGCGGCAAGCGCCGTACTAAGGCATCAACGGCAATGTGCTCGTAACGGGAAAACGCCGCAGCGGCCCCGATAAACACCAGCCATATAAACAGCATGCGCGCCAGCTCATCGGCCCAGGGCAGTGAGTAATTAAACAGCGCGCGCCCTACCACGTTGCAAGAAACGGACACAATCAACGCCACTAAAATAACGCCGATAAGATACTCCATACCTAAGGTTAGCCAGCGGAACAGTGCAGGGCCTTGGCGGGTATCGGTATCGATTTCCAGCAACTTGCGATTGGGGTCATCCAGATACACCGATGGATCTTCAATCGGCGTGGGGGTATTTGGGGGTGTAGAGGAGAGTGACATAGGAGCTCCAGAAGCACTGACACGTTGGGCAGGCTCGATGGCCTGCCCAACGGTGCGCTAAACGTAAGGTTTAGTTGCTGCTCTCTTCAACGATCTTTTGAATGTCGGCGATCAGGTCTTCGCCAATACGCGGCGCCCACTCTTCATAAACCGGTTGAACGGCATCTTGGAACGCGGCTAACTGCTCGTCGTCCAGGCGAGTAATTTCCATTCCTCGCTCTGCTAGCTGATCCCGAGACCAGTCATCATACTCAGCAGACAGCTGAATTTCATATTCAGCGGACTGGCGAGCGGCTTCCAGCACCAACTCTTGATACTCAGGCGCCATGCGATCCCAAGTACGCTCGGAAAGCATCATGATAAAGGGAGTATAGACGTGGCGTGTTTCAGTGCCATAGTCCTGCACTTCGTTGAAGTTAGAGGTCAGGATGGTGCTCCAGGGGTTTTCCTGACCATCAACCACGCCCTGTTCCATGGCGGAGAACAGCTCACCAAAGGCCATTGGCGTGGGGTTGGCACCTAAGGCTTCCCAAATCGCTAGGTGTACCGGGTTTTCCATGGTACGAACGCTTAAACCGCGCACATCTAGACCTGCAACGTCATCAGGACTAGCCACCGGTCGAGCGCTGTTCGAAAGCTGACGATAGCCATTTTCAGAGAAAGCGAGTGCTTTCAGACCGGTGCCTTCAAAGGCGTCCAGCATGTCCTGGGCAACATCGCTCTGCATGACCGCTACAGCGGCTTCACGACTAGGTAGCAGGAAGGGCAGATCAAAAGCGGCCAGTTCTTCAACGTAACCAGTGGTCGCCGAGCTAGAGGGATAGGTCATATCCAGCGTACCGGTTTGCAGCATTTCCATCATTTGAACGTCGTCGCCTAACTGACTGTTAGGGAAAACGTTAACCGTAATGCGGCCGTCGGTGCGCTGCTCCAGAATCTCACCAAAGTATTGGCTGGATAGGTACTGCGGAGAGCTTTCCGCCAGGCCGATCCCCATGCGCAAAGTATGCGAGCCGTGGTCGCCGACTACCTCGCCTTCAATTTCAGGCGGATCAGAGAGCTCCGGGCTTTGGGCATGGGCCATACCAAATGTCAGGGTGGTCGCGCCGACTAAGGTCAGCGTGTTGCGCCAAATAGAGGTCATAGCGTTGTCTCCAAATACTCATTGTTGTTAATGACTGGGTTGTTAATAGCTGAGTCGTTAATAGCGATGTTGTTAATGGCCGATTCAATGAACGGCAATTTGTTACCGGTAACATTGAGTATGCGAAGGCTAGCTACCCGCCTTGTGCGTGTCAAAACAAAACTGCCAACTTACGACCAACGTCTAGGGATAGCCACTAACTGCTTCCCGCGCTACATTAGGCGATGTATTTCGGATCGGAACCATACTTGTGCAACCATCTTGTAGCGAATTAGAGCTCGATCACCAACTTTGCTTTGCGCTCTATTCAACCTCGTTGATGATGACCAAAGTTTATAAACCCTTGCTCAAAAAGCTGGGACTTACTTACCCGCAATACCTGGCGATGCTAGTGCTGTGGCAAAACGATGGCATCACGGTAGGCACAATGAGTAAGCGCCTACTAACCGATCCTGGCTCACTGACGCCACTGCTCAAGCGCCTTGAAGCCGATCAGTTGTTGAATCGCAAACGCAGCCACGAAGACGAACGCGTGGTCGAGCTTTATCTCACTGAAAAAGGCAAAGCGTTGCGCGAACAGGCGTGCCATATTCCAAGCTGTGTGGTGCATGCCAGCGAGCAATCGATCGAGGCACTGACCACGCTGAAAGAGGACTTAGTGCGGCTGCGTGATAGCCTGCAAAAGAACCAATAGCCTTCGCTTTCTAGCGCAGGGCATAGAGATTTATTTACCATTTATATTGCGCGCAAAATAAAGCTGCGCTAAGTTAATAGCGCAGATTCATAATGAAAACACCGACAGGAGATACAGAATGACGACCACTATTGAAAACGTTGTTTATCGTGCCCACGCCACTGCTACTGGCGGCCGTGAAGGCCAGGCCAAATCGTCCGATGGCGCGCTGGATGTTAAACTCAGCACGCCCAAAGAGCTGGGCGGCGCAGGCGGTGATGGCACCAATCCTGAGCAGCTATTTGCTGCTGGCTACTCGGCCTGCTTTTTAGGTGCGCTTAAGCATGTCGCTGGCCAGGAGAAAGTAAAGCTTCCTCAGGATACGAAAATTGATGGCCACGTAGGTATCGGCGCCATTCCTACCGGCTTTGGCATCGAAGTCGAGCTAAAAATCAGTCTGCCCGGCCTTGAGCAAGACGTTGCCCAGCAGTTGGTCGAGAAAGCCCATGTTGTCTGCCCCTATTCCAATGCCACCCGTGGCAATATTAATGTCACCCTGACACTGGTCTAAGCGTCGTTACCTAGATTAATCATTTAGTGCCCACGCCACCGCTCTCTGGGCATGCAGAGCGGTGGTGTCGTAAAGAGGTACTGTGGTATCACGCTGGTTCACCAGCATAGCGATTTCAGTACAGCCTAAAATCACCGCCTGGGCTCCTTGGGCATGCAGGGAATCAATGATGGCCAGGTAGCGCTGCCGCGATACATCTTCTACTCGACCCTGGCAGAGTTCATCAAAGATCACCCGATGAATAGTGTCGCGCTCAGACTGATCGGGCACCACGACCTCAATACCGAACTGCTTTTCCAAGCGGCCGATATAAAAGTCCTGCTCCATGGTAAAGCGCGTTCCCAATAGGCCGACACGAGTGATTCCGTCAGCGGTAAGCTGTTCAGCGGTGGCATCAGCAATATGCAGTAGCGGAATCGTAATCGCCTGCTCAATAGCGGGCGCCACTTTATGCATGGTATTGGTGGCAATCAGCAGGCAGTCGGCGCCCGCGCGCTCAACACTTTGGGCAGCGTTGCCCAGTTGTTCACCAGCGGCGTGCCAATCGCCCTGCTGTTGCAGCGCTTCAATGTCGGCAAAGTCGACGCTAACCAGCACGATCTTAGCCGAATGAAATCCGCCCAGCGCTGCTTTTACGCCCTCGTTTAGGGCTCGGTAATAGCCTTGGGTCGACTCCCAGCTCATACCGCCCAACACACCAATAACACGCATCCGTCACCTCTGAAGAAAATGAGCTACTTTATTATCAGGCTAATCACCCTCTGCCACGAATAATAGCCGCAGCATTATCGATAAACCATTTATAGCGAGGAAACGAATGAGCGACAATACCTATACACCCCCGCGTGTTTGGAAGTGGGAACCTGGCAACGGCGGTAAATTTGCCAATATCAATCGCCCAATTGCAGGCCCTACCCATGACAAAGCGCTGCCGGTAGGCAAACACCCTCTTCAGCTCTACTCCCTGGCCACGCCTAACGGTGTCAAAGTCACCGTGATGCTTGAAGAGCTGTTGGAGAAAGGCGTAGCTGGTGCCGAATACGACGCTTACCTGATCCAAATTGGCGAAGGCGATCAGTTCAGCAGTGGCTTCGTCGAGGTGAATCCCAACTCCAAAATTCCCGCCCTAATGGATCACTCTACCAATCCCCCCCAGCGGGTGTTTGAGTCTGGCGCAATCCTGCTCTATTTGGCTGAAAAATTTGGCGAGTTCTTACCCAGCGACCCGGCGAAACGCACCGAGTGTCTCTCCTGGCTGTTCTGGCAAATGGGCAGCGCACCGATGTTAGGCGGTGGCTTTGGCCACTTTTACGCTTACGCACCGGAAAAGTATCAGTACCCGATTGACCGCTACACCATGGAAGTAAAACGCCAGCTTGATGTGCTTGACCGCCACTTGGCGGAAAACCGCTTTATGGCGGGTGATGAGTACACCATTGCCGATATGGCGATTCACCCTTGGTATGGCGCACTAGTGAAAAATCGCGTTTACGAAGCGGCTGAATTCTTGGAAGCCCATACCTACAAGAACGTTCTGCGCTGGACTGAAGAGATTGATGAACGTCCCGCCGTTAAACGTGGCCGTATGGTCAACCGCTCTTTTGGCGAGCCGCACGAGCAGTTGCATGAACGTCATGATGCCAGCGACTTTGAGCTTCGCACACAAGATAAGCTGGCTGATAGCGAGTAATTAGTCACCCAAAAAAGGGCCTACGCTTGAACTCTCAGCGTAGGCCCCGGTGCAGCATCAATACTCCAAGCCGAGTTCTGTTTAACGAGAAAAACTAAACTGACTCAATCCGCGAGTTATTCAACGCGTAATTCCAAACTCGATAGAAGTAGAAAATATACCCTAAACCAAAGGTGACCAGCGAAATCAACATCCATAGGATGATATGGCCGATATTGCTGAACAGGTTGATATCGCAAACCATTTTTCGCTCGACGCCAGTGCTGGCATCAACTAGCGATGTGCGATTGATGACAAACCGCGCAAACGAATAGGGAAAGAAAAATAACGCTATGCCAAACGTGATAATACTCAACACCACCCAGACAAGTAGATGGCCAATGATATCTAAAATGGAGAGGTCTGCTTTGATCTTCACAGGTTGCCCTTAGTATGCGTGGAAAGCGGCAGAGCGTAACACCGCAAGCCCCAACCGTGAATTATAAATTAATATAAATTAGGGGAGCTGCCGTTTACTCTCCCACCACTCGGCATAGGAACTGTTATGGGGCGCCAAACCGCCTTCATCGGGGGCGTCATCATCCCACCATACCGGGCCACGCTCGCCGAGGGCTTCTTTAGCGCTTTGCACCGCGTTGCGGGCTTGGCGCAGCGCGTCTTCATCGTCTTGCTGCTGGGCTGTTCTGACCGCCCTGCGGGCTTTCATCAATGCTTTGATATGGGTTCGCTTTTCGTCTTCATCTAAACGCGGGTCAGTGCAGCGCCAAAGCCGATTTTTGGCGACAAAATAGCGTCCATCGGGAGTGTGAGGATACTTGTTAGCCATAAGCAATACTCCTTTCCCGTTGGGCGCTTCTACTCACCTCATTTCACCTAACCGTTTAGAAGCGCTTAGATAGCGTGATAGAGCCGAATTTATCCTGCTCTTCCTGGCCGTCAAATTCACGTGAGCGCTGAACTGCCGCGTAAGTGACTTGCCAATCTTCCCAGGCCAGCGCCAGCCCTGCTGATACGTCGCCTACCCACTCTTTGCGATCAACCGAGTGGCTATTTCTAAACGTATTGCCGTCAAGCGTCAGGTTTTGCGCCATGTAGTAACCGTCTACGCTGGCAAACAGGTACCACTGCCACCCCGCTTTACCGGTCATGTGGTAGCGGCTACCAGGGCTTGGCGTTAGCGTAGGAATGCTAGGCGCCTCATCACCCCAGCGAACGCTATACCCGGCGCTTGCATAGGTGTAAAGGTTGCCCAAAGCGGCGCTAACGCTGGGGCCATGGGCAAACTGCTTACCCATCAAAGGGGAGCTATACCACCACTGGCGACGCATGGCGACGTTGACGATGGCTTCATCGCCAAGCTGGTTATCCCAACCGCTGGGGCGGTCGCTTTCGGTGATGCGGTGCACTTCGCGTTGAATGCTATCGGCAAGCGACGAAGGCCCTACCAAACCAATATCCAGGTGCAGGTCAGTCGCTTGGCGCCAATTGCCCATGGGCACGTCTTCGTAAAGTGAGATACCGCCGTAAACAATCCCGGCGTAGGGGCGATCATCTTCAATCAGTCCACGCTGCTCAATATTGTTTGGCGTATAAATCTGATGCACCAAACGAAAAGCTGCCATATCAGCGCTGCCAATAAGGCTATCGGGTAAAGCGGTGGCCAAGCGTTGCGTCCAGCTTTGTGCTTCAGGCTGAAACGTCCAATTAATCTCAAAGCCACTGGTAAAGTGGCCATCATCGCTGCTGGCCATGCCATCATTTGCGTGCTTAATCGAGAGGACACTATCGTCGGCTTGTGCCAGCGTTGACAGCAGGGTTACTACAGCCACTAGCGGTAGCAGCTGCCATCGTAGAGGGGAGGTACCTTTCATTGCTCGTTCCTTGAGATTGTCCTGGGGAGTGTTTTTTTGAGGCCACTTTTGAAGAACATCAACAAACATTGTTGATTGTATGTAATTGTGCAAAAAGATAGCAAGCATACTTTTACAGTCTTCTACAGAAAAGAGCTAAGTCACTAACATCAAAGGGTGGCTCGTAGGCCACCCCTTCTGCTGTCATTTGTTTAGATTTATTAGCGTAGTCGACTAGACGAAAGTTGGTAGGCCAATGACTTAGTTGAATCACTATCTGTCGCGCAGCAGCCACTGCGGAGTGATTTCATGTTGGCCGTTTTCATCAGTAATAAACAACGATCCTTCGCTGATCATTACTGCCCAGTTAATCGCCCGAGGCAGGTCTTTAGCGATAATCGCTAGGGCCTCTTGTGGCAGCCCCGCCACATGCACATTTTTCAGTGATGCCACGCTGGGCAACACTTTACTCTCCCATTGCTCTACCCGGCCGTAAGCAAGTAGCGACACGCGCTCTGCCCTACGTGAGCACCAGGTAATCCGCTCGGCATCGGGCAAACCCACTTCGATCCAGTGCAGTAGGCGACCGTCTAGGCTTTTCTCCCACAGTGCCGGTTCATCTACATCTGAAAGCCCACGCCCGAAGGCCAGCGTCTCGCTGTACCACAACACATAAGCAAGCAAGCGCGCGGTCATGCGCTCTTCGGTCTCTGACGGATGGCGAGCCACGGTAAAGCGCAGCGTTTCATACACCCCGCGATCCAGATCGGTCAGATTGATATCAACTTTGTAGGGCGTTGCGCTAAGAGCCATGGAAATGTCCAAACGAAATTTGCGTCAGTGTACCCGATGCCGGGTGTCTCTGGTGAATAGTCTGACAGGTTAAGCTTTGCGGTGATCGTCCGTGACTGTGCCATTTTTCAGCGTATCGGCCTCGTGCATGGGCTCATGCCATGGCTCTTCGAGCGCGGCTTGATACCAAGTTTGCATTGCTGGCAGCGCTAGCAAGCGCTCGACATATGCCTGGGATTTCTCATGGATCGGCAGGTTGAATGTCTGCACGCGAAACGCCACAGGCGCATAAAACGCATCTACTGCTGAGAAGTGCTCACCCGCTAAAAACGGCCCGCCAAAGCGCTCAATCCCCTGCTGCCATAGCGCATCCAAGCGTGCCACATCGGCCTTAAGATTGGCCGATAAGCTATTCAATTCCACCCGCATACCGCAGTTCATTGGACACTCGTCGCGCAGGGCGCTAAAGCCGCTGTGCATCTCTGCTGTGGCTGAGCGCGCCCAGGCGCGGGCGGTTTTATCACTCGGCCAAACATTAGCGTGCTGCTCGGCCAGATACTCGATAATCGCCAGGGAGTCCCACACCGCCAGCTCGCCTTCATCCGTCACATCCACCAAGCAGGGCACCAAACCTGAAGGTGAGAAGCGAATGAAGGTGGCATGGCTTGCACCCAAACCACCCTCGAACGGCATCAGGTGTTCGTTAAACGGAATCTCCAGCGCTTTCATCAGCACCCAAGGGCGCAGCGACCAAGAAGAGTAATTCTTGTTGGCAATATAGAGATCAAACATGCAGCGCTCCTTATGTGGGAAATCGAATTAGCCGATCAATTAGGCAGCCACCTTAACGTGCTGCCTGAGCCAGTGTATTACCGCCTAATCCCATTAATACGCCACCGCCAATGCGCTGAATGAGCCGAGAGGAGCCATGGGATTTTTGTAACCACTCACGCAACGGGCTGGCCAGCAGCACCACCACAACATCCGCTGATGAGAACAGCACATTAGTGGCGATACCTAGCCAGAGCAGTTGCCACGCTACCGGCATAGCGCTCTCGGGCTGCACGAATTGAGGCAGAAACGCGACAAAGAAAAGCGCGGTTTTAGGGTTGAGCACCTCCACCAAAAAACTGTCGCGAAGCACGCGTTTAGTGGTTGCCAGCGGCACCTCATCATTATGGGCACGAATGCCCTGCTGCCATAGCCTCAGCCCCATCCAGAGTAAATAAAGCCCACCGATGATTTTCATGGCGATATAAGCAGGCGGAATCGCTGCAAACAGCAGCGCCAAGCCCAATGCGGCCGCCACCACATGAACGTAGCAGCCCATATGCACACCCATGACCGCTAACCATCCTGCTCGTCGGCCACGCCCCAGGGTTTGCGCTGCGGTATACAGCATTGCAGGCCCAGGAAGATAGGCAAAACCTAGTGCGGCGAGGATGAATGCGGCCCATTGCATATTGGCGATTCTCTTGAAGGTAATGGTTAGGTTTCGAGAATAAAACGGGGGTGACGTAAGCGCCACCCCCTAAATAAGTAAAGCTGGAATGAGGCGTGGTTTAGAAGTTAGGTTTACGCTTTTCAACAAAGGCTGACATGCCCTCTTTCTGCTCGTCACCGGCAAAGCAGAAGGCGAACAAGCTGGTTTCCAGTGCCAGTGCACTATCCAGATCCTGATCCATACCATCGTGAACGGCCTGCTTGGCACCACGCACTGATTGCGGGCCGTTGCCTTTCAGTTGCTTGGTGAGCTCTTCAGCGTAGCTTTCCAGCTCCGCTTGCGGCATCACGCGATTGACTAGGCCGATACGTAGCGCCTCTTGGGCATCGATTTTGCGCCCGGTAGTCACCAAGTCAATCGCCATTGCAGGGCCAACACGACGCGGTAACCGTTGGGTGCCGCCAAAGCCGGGGATGACGCCCAGCAGTACTTCCGGCTGGCCGAATACGGCGTTGTCACTGGCTACGGCCCAGTCGCAGGCCAGCGCCAATTCGCAGCCGCCGCCAAGGCAAAACCCGTTCACCAGCGCGACCACCGGCACGGGGAGAGTCTCTAGGCGTTTAATAGTACGCAGCGCTTGGCTGGCGAAAGCTCGCGCTTCTTCGGGCGTTTTTTCACGCATTTCAGTGATATCAGCACCCGCGACGAAAGACTTCTCGCCCGCACCGGTAATCAGCACGGCGCGTAGGTTCGGGTGAGCCTCAAGCTCTACTAAGTGCGCTTCCAGTGCGGAAAGCACTTCGCTGTTTAACGCATTCAGTGCTTTGGGACGATTGATGGTCAGACGCACCATCCCGTCGTTATCAACCTTCTCGATGACTGCTTCGCTCATGGCGGACTCCTTATTTGATTTGTTATGGAACATTAAAGTGAACACCACTCAACCCTAGCGAACGCTTGGTTGAGTGGCAATCACTTCTTTACGCCGCACTCTTCCCTTCAGTACAAGCTAATCGTAAGAGTAGAAGCCGCGCCCACTTTTACGGCCTAGGTAGCCCGCTGCGACCATGCGCTTAAGCAGTGGACAGGGGCGATATTTGGGGTCGCCAAAGCCCTCTTGCAGCACGTCCATAATCGCCAGGCACACATCCAGCCCGATTAAATCCGCCAGTGCCAGCGGCCCCATGGGGTGAGCCGCTCCTAGTTTCATAGCGTTATCAACCGCTTCCGGCGTTGCGGTGCCCTCCTGCACGATAAACGCTGCCTCATTGATCATGGGCACCAGCAGGCGATTTACCGCAAAGCCCGGCGCGTCGCCTACCGGCACAGCAGTTTTACCCAACGCTTTAGCTAGGGTTTCAATCTCGGCCACGGTAGCGTCCGAGGTTTGTTCGGCACGAATCACTTCCACCAGTTTGAGCACTGGCACTGGGTTAAAGAAGTGCATGCCCACTACGCGCTCGGGGTGATCGCACACCGCTGCCAAGCGAGTGAGCGACAGCGACGAGGTGTTGGAGGCCAGAATAGCGGTGCTGCTCAAGCGGCTTAGATCGCGAAACAACTTCTCTTTGAGTTCAGGCTGTTCGGGTGCGGCCTCGATAATAATTGCGCAGTCGCCTAGGGCACTCAGCGTGGTTGTGGTAGATAGACGGGCTAGAGCGGCGCTTTTATCCGATTCGCTGATTTTCTCCTTAGCGACCAACTTACCCAAGCCTTTATCGATGTTCGTTTTGGCACGGCCAAGCTGCTCTTCGGCCACATCGTAAAGGCACACGTTAAAGCCACTAGCAGCCACTACCTGAGCGATCCCCTGCCCCATGGTACCGGCTCCTACAACGCCAACAAGTTGGTCACTCATGCACTCTCTCCTCTATCGATTATCGCTACACTAGGGTTATCAATGGTTTTTAGCTTCTTCACGCAGTACGAACTTTTGGATCTTGCCTGTCGAGGTTTTAGGTAGCTCGCTGAAAATAACCGTTTTGGGGACTTTGTAGCCCGCCAAATGTTCGCGACAGTGGGCGATAATATCGGCCTCGGTCACTTCACCGTAACCGACTTTGAGCTTCACAAACGCACAGGGCGTCTCCCCCCACTTCTCATCAGGTTTGGCCACTACCGCCGCCTCTTCGACCGCAGGATGGCCGTAAATGGCGTCTTCTACTTCAATGGTCGAGATGTTCTCTCCACCGGATATAATGATGTCTTTCGAGCGGTCTTTGATCTCGATATAGCCATCCGGATGCCACACCGCCAAATCGCCGGTGTGGTACCAGCCGCCCTTCAGCGCTTGCTCGGTGGCCTCCGGGTTCTTTAAATAGCCCTTCATGACGTTGTTGCCACGCATCAGTATTTCACCCATGGTTTGGCCATCCTTGGGTACCGGCTCCATGGTGAGCGGATCAGCCACGCACAGTGCTTCGAGCATGTGGTAGCGCACCCCCTGGCGGGCTTTGATTTTGGCCCGCGCTTCCAGCGGCAATTCATCCCACGCTTCCCGCCAGGCGCACACGGTCACCGGGCCGTACACTTCCGTCAGGCCATAAACGTGGGTTACCTCAATGCCCAGCTTCTCCACCCCGGCGATCACCGAGGCAGGCGGCGCGGCACCGGCGGTGGTGACTTTGACCGGATGATCGAACTGATGCTTATCTTCCGCAGGCAGGTTCACGAGGCCATTAAGAATAATCGGCGCCCCGCTGAAGTGGGTGACCTTCTCTTCGGCAATGAGCTGCATGATCTTTTTAGGATCGACGCGGCGCAGACACACGTTTACCCCGGCGTTGGCGGCAATCGTCCATGGGAAGCACCAGCCGTTGCAGTGGAACATCGGCAGCGTCCACAGGTAGATCGGGTGGTGGGGCATCGCCCACTCCATGATATTGCTCACCGCATTGAGGTAAGCGCCGCGGTGGTGGTAGACCACGCCCTTGGGTTTGCCGGTGGTGCCAGAGGTATAGTTGAGCGAGATCGCATCCCACTCATCGGCAGGAAGCTGGTAGGCAAAGTCAGCGTCGCCCTCTTGAAGCAGCGCTTCGTACTCCACTTCCCCAATGCTCGGGGTCTCACCAAGAAACTCCACATCGGTCACATCGATGATAAGCGGCTTGTGGGGTAGCTTGGCAACCGCTTGCTGGATGACCTCAGCAAACTCGGGGTCGACCAGAATGGCTTTAGCCTCGCCGTGCTCCAGCATATAGCTGATCGCCTCGGCATCCAGACGAATATTCAGGGTGTTCAATACGCAACCCGCCAGAGGCACGCCAAAGTGCGCCTCGAACATTGCCGGGATATTGGGCAGCATCGCCGCCACCGTTTGGCCCGGCTGAATGCCTCGCTGTTTGAGCGCAGAGGCAAGCTGGCGGCAACGCGTCCAGGTTTCGCTCCAGGTGCGTCGCGTACTGCCATGTACCACCGCCGGGTAATCGGGATAGATCGACGCCGAGCGCTCGATAAAGGTCAGCGGTGAAAGCGGCACGTGGTTGGCAACAGTTTTGGGCAAGCCTTGCTCAAAGATAGCGGTCATGGTCGGCTCCTGACTTTTGTTGATGTTTTTGAAAGCGTTAGTTTTAAGAGTTTGTTTAAAATGGTTGTTTTGATCGCTTAGAAACAGCGCCGCCGCCTCAAGAGGCGGCGGCGTGAAGCTGAAAATTAGCGTTAGTGAACCTCAAAATCGCTTAAGCACTGCATACCCGCCTCAATCACCGTGCGCTGGGCGCGGCCTACCGGCAGCCATTGAGTGATGGCAAATTCGGCGCTGCGCATCTTGGCAGTATAGAAGGGATCATCACTGCCGTTGTTAAGGGCAGCATGGGCGCTGAGAGCCGCCAGCCCCATCTGCCAAGCACACAGCACGTGGCCCGCCAAGTTCAGGAACGGCGTTGCGTAAGCCTGCACCGCATCTGCGCCGATTTCAGGGTCACTGCCTTGTTCCTGCACAATTGTCTGGGCAGCTTTCAAATCCTCAAGCCCTGCGGCCAAACTACTGCCCAACGCTGACAAAGCGGGGTCGGCATTGAGTTGCTCCACGGTGGCGGAAACGTCGTGAAGCAGCGCAGCGAGCGCTTCGCCATTGTCACGCTGGAGTTTACGTCCCGCCAAGTCGAGTGCCTGAATACCGTTGGTGCCTTCGTAAATAGGCGCAATGCGGGCATCGCGCAGTAGCTGCGCTGCTCCGGTCTCTTCCACATAGCCCATCCCACCGTGCACCTGAATCCCCATGGAGGCGATATCCACTGCCTGATCGGTAGAGAAGCTTTTGATCACGGGAATCAAAATATCCGCGCGGGCCTGGGCGGTTTGGCGGGCATCGTTACTTTCAGCGCGGCGGGCGGTATCCAACTCTGCGGCGCAGTAGAGCGCCAGGGCGCGCAGCGCATCGGTGCGGGAACGCATGGAGAGCAGCATGCGGCGCACGTCTAAATGATCGCTGATACTGCATTCAGCGCCGCCACGGGTTTTGGGAGAGCGCCCTTGGTGACGCTCCAACGCATAGGCAAAGGCGTGCTGGCAGGCACGTTCGGCCACGCCAATACCCTGAATACCGACTTTGTGACGCGCCTCGTTCATCATGGTAAACATATGATTAAGGCCACGCCCTTCTTCGCCAACAAGGTAGCCAATCGCCCCGCCGTTTTCACCAAAGCTCAGGGTGCAGGTGGGCGAGCCATGAATGCCCAGTTTGTGCTCGATAGAGGCACAGGTGACGTCGTTGCGCTCGCCCAAGGAGCCGTCTTCATTGATCAGGAACTTGGGTACCAGAAACAGGGAAATACCTTTGTTGCCTTCCGGCGCATCGGGTTTGCGGGCTAGCACAAGATGGATAATATTTTCGGCGGCATCGTGTTCGCCCCAGGTGATATAGATCTTCTGGCCGCTGATGCGGTAATGGTCGTTTTCAGGTACCGCGCGAGTGCGTACTTGGGAGAGATCCGAGCCCGCTTGGGATTCGGTCAGGTTCATAGTGCCCGTCCAGGTGCCTTCCACCAGTTTGGGCAAGTAGGTCGCTTTGAGCGCATCGCTACCGTGATGGGCCAGCGCTTCGATAGCGCCAGCGGTCAGCATGGGGCAGAGCCCCAGCGCCATATTGGCACCGTGAAGCATCTCCTGCACCGCACTGGCAACCACTTCTGGCAGGTTCTGACCACCTAGTGCTTCTGATACACCAATACCGTTCCAGCCACCCTCGACATAAGCCTGGTAAGCCGTCGCGAAGCCTTCTGGCGTCGTCACACTGCCATCGGAGTGGCGCTTGGCCCCTTGCTGATCACCAATCTTATTAAGCGGGCCCCAAATGTCACCGGCCAGTTTTGCGGCCTCTTCGAGTACCGCCTCGACCAAGTCTGGCGTGGCCTCTTCAAAGCCCGGCAGGCTAAGCGAACGGTGCGCTAGCAGCTCTTCAAGCACAAAGCGCAAATCGCGTACCGGTGCGGCGTAAACATTCATAGCGAACCTCGGGCTGAAAATTAAACAATTGTTTGAAAGTGTACCCTTGATAGTAGTAACACTCTCTTGCCCACACCATTAGCCCAAGGTATCACCCGCTATGATTAGCGTCCTCACCCGTCTTTACTTTCGCTCACTTGCTTGCTCCACATCATCATAATAAGTGATATGGCTCTCATCTTCCGCAGGCGGCCCTACCACCGGTTCAGCGGCGTCGACGTCCCATACGGCATCTGAGAGATCCTCCAAGTGCTCGTGCTCCAGTGCCCCCTGCATCAACTCCTCGGTGACCACCAGCTCAGCACCAGCAGCGGTCATTGGCGTAGTCGGCGTAAAGGGTGCCACAGGCACAGGCGCCGGGCGCACGCTACGCCGCCAGGAGAAGAACATAACAAAGAACAGACTTAGTGAGCCGAAGGCCCAAAACAGACCCGCATCGCCCATCGCGGTCATCACCGGAGAAATCATTAGCGGGCTGATCGTGGCGCCAATGGAGTTGATCAGCAACAGGCCCTGGCTCATACGCACCAGCGCCCCTGCGGGGGCGCGGTCGGCGGCGTGGCTCACCGCCACCGGGTAGAGCGCAAATACCCCACCGCCAAGCAAGAATAGCAGTACCGCCAACAGCGGCGTAGAGAGCGGCAGCCAAAGCATCGCCGCCGAGATCAGCACGCAGAAACCGCTAATGCCAATCAGTACCATTTGTCGGTCATGGCGATCCGACCAACGGCCAATCGGGTACTGCAGCAGCATCGCGCCCATAATCACCACCGCCATCATCTGCCCCACCTGACTGACACTCATGCCAATACGCTGTAAATAGAGCGGGAGCAGTGTGTACGCTGCAGCTACCACCATCCCAGAGCCTAAACTACCCATCACACCGGTAGGCGTCAGGGTGATCAAACGGTGCGGGGGAAGCGGTTCGGCGTGCTCCATAATCGGTGACACGCGAGGAATCATCGCCATAGGTAGCACAGAGAGCGAGGCCAGTAGCCCAATCACCATAAAGGGCGCAGTGACGCCCATGGCGTTGGTAACACCCAGCAGCAGTTGGCCCAATACACCGGCGGCGTAAAGTGAAATCATATAAAGCGCCAGCAGGCGGCCGCGAACCTTCTGGTCGCCTGACGTGAGCAGCCAGCTTTCGATAACCAGATAAACCCCAACCGTGGCCCAGCCGCCGATAAGGCGCAGTACAAACCAGGCCCAGGGGTCGAAGAACAAGCCTTGCAGCAGCACCGTGACGGCCACTAATGAGGCAAAACTGCCGTAAGCGCGAATATGGCCAATGCGCAGCAACAGGCGGTCATTCACCATTGCGCCCAACGCTAAACCGATAAAGTAAGCCGACGAGACAATACCGATGACCGTGGCCGACTCACCGGCAGCATCCAAGCGCACGGTAATTAAGGTGGCAAGAAAACCGTTGCCAATCCCGAGGATGAAGAGCCCTAACAGGGGCGCCAGCGCCATGGCTAGCAGTTGCCGCGACATGAAAACCTCGTCTTGCCTAAAAGTGGTGAAACAAAGGACTGAAAACAGGCGTAAAAACGCTACTAAGCGTGTTCACAGGAACCGTCATCTCACCTGGCACATCGAGTCAGGCCGGGATAGCGGCGCGCAATTATTACCCCAAAGGGGGCAAAGTCAATGCTTTTCTAACGTTATAATTATTCACGTTAGCGTTTTGTGTAGAATAACCGTGTCTGGCCCAGGAAATTCCACTACTAAACTATTCTTTTGTGCCCACCAACGGAAGGTCTCCTCACTAAAAAAGCTGATATGGGTGGGGTCGCTAATATAGTGCCAGCGGGCAAAAGCCTCCGGCGAAGTGACGCGCTTGGTCATTAAGCCCAGATAGCCACCTGGCGAGAGCTGATCCGCCAACTGCGTAAGCACCTTGCCGGGCTGCGCCAAGTGCTCAACAACTTCTGTGGCGGTGATAAAATCATATATTTGTGTCAAAACTGAGGCATCGGGGGCGTAAAAAAGGTCGTAAATAGCCATCGGGTGCCCCTGCTCTGCGAACATAACCGACAGCGTCGGCCCTGGCCCTGAACCAAAATCAAGACCGCGGGCGTTGGGTTCGAGCTTAGCTAACAGCGGGGTAAATAAACGCCCTAAAAAGCGCCGGTATCCCGTATCATGCGGCGAGTTTTGATGTTTATCGTATTCGGCCTTTTCTGCAGCGGCGCTTAAATGCTGCTCGGGGGGGACAAATACCAGCTTGCACGTGGCACACTGGTAGTAGTCACGACGCCGATCCCGGTGGTAGGGCGCAGTAGTGGGCTCCACACAGAGCGGACAGCAGCGCATCATCGTATTCTCTGGCTTATCGTTACGTATTAAGGAAGGTGGCATGCTATCAGGTCTGGATCATCTTGTTGTAACCGTGACCGATATGGGTCGCGCAGTCGATTTTTACTCACGTGTTTTGGGCCTAGACGTGCGCTATCGCGATGCCCAACGGGTCGATTTAATGCTCGGTGATACGGCACTTCGCCTACATCAAACCGACACCGATATTGCCCCCATTTCAGCCACACCCACCCCTGGCAGCCTGGACTTATGCCTGCGCTGCCAGCTGCCGCTGGATGAGTTCAAGCAGCATTTAGATGCGCTGGCGATAGACGTAGAGCTAGGCCCCGTCGCCCGCCAAGGCGCCACAGGCCCGATTGAGTCGATTTATCTGCGTGACCCGGACGGTAACCTGCTAGAGATTTGCCGCCCCTCTTCGCGTTAATGCTAAGTCTAATGAATCAAGGTATTATATATCGCGCTTAAATAGCGCGCACTGATGTGCCAAGCACCATCACCCACTTCAGCATCTATACAATTGAATGAAAGGAAACGTTATGCTTGATAACGAAAGTGAATCCCCACTCGACGGCCAAGTCGTAAGCGAAGAGCAGAGCTCCCAGCCCGACACAACCATGGCAATGGTTATTTATGCGCTCTATCTGGCCAGTTTTATCCTTGGTTTTACGTCGATTATTGGTGTGGTCATTGCCTATGTCTATAAGGGCAAAGGCCCTACGTGGCTGGACGAGCACTACCGCTACCAGATCCGCACCTTCTGGATAGGATTGGTGTACGGCATTATTTTCTCGATATTGCTCTTTGCAGTGATCGGTTTCCCACTTTTGCTGGCGCTAGCCGTGTGGTTCATTATTCGCTGTGTTAAAGGTTTCAAAGGGCTGCAAGAGAAGCGCGCACCTTCCAATGTAGATACTTGGTTGATTTAACGATGACACCACAGGGGGCTAATAACGCTAGGCGTTTTTCCAAAGCCAGTGCGATCAGTTGGCTGTGGCGTCAACTGTCACGCTGGCCGCTTGCGCGCCTGTGGCGTATTTCTTCGGCGCTCGGCCCCCTGGTTTACCGCTTTAATAAGCGTGAGCGTTGGGTAACCGATCGCAACTTAGCGATCGTTTACCCAGACCTCTCCATTGCTGAACGTAAAACCCTTGGTCAGCACAGTTTACGCCACTCAACGGCTACGATGTTGGAGCTGGGCCACGCCTGGATGGCGGAACCAAACAAGGTAGAGACCAGCATTTTAGCGGTGCACGGTCGCGACAAGCTCGATAACGCCCGCACCGAAGGCCGCGGCGTGATTGTGCTTGCCCCGCACTTCGGCAACTGGGAGGTGCTTAACTTTTGGCTCTCGAGCCATTTCCCTTTCACCGCCATGTACGAGCCACCCAAAATCACCGCCCTCGATCCCGTCATTCGTCATGGCCGCGAGCGTATGGGGGCAAGTTTGGTTCCCACCAACCCCCGCGGCGTTGCGGCACTACTTAAAGCGCTTAAACGCAGCGAAGCGATTGGCATACTACCTGACCAGGAGCCCGACTGGGGCAGCGGCGTTTTTGCACCCTTCTTTGGTCGCGAGGCTTACACCGCCACCCTGCTGCCGAAATTGGTCGCCCGCACCCAGGCACGGGTAGTCACCGGCGTCGCGCTACGTATTCCTGGTAAAGGGTTTGAGATCCATTTTCTGGATGCCGACGAGCGGGTCTATAGCGACGATGATGTGCAGTCTGCCACAGGCGTCAATGCCAGCGTCGAGAGTGCGATTGCCTTGGAGCCTGCACAGTATCAATGGGAGTACAAGCGCTACCGTAAAGTAGTGCAGGAGCAGCAAAATCTAGCCAACTTCCGCGACTATCGTCTTTATTAGGCTGAAAAAGAGAGAACTGATGGCACAACCCCCTATACCCCGCGATGAGATACGCGCTCCGCAGATTATCTACGCGCTTTACTTAGCGGGTATTGTCACTGCCAATATCACCCTGCTGATTGGCGTAATCATCGCCTATGTTTATCGTAAAGAAGCGGCGCCCTGGCTGCAGCAGCACTACCGGTATCTGATCCGCACCTTCTGGATCGGCACGCTCTATGCCGGCATCGCCTTTTTACTCAGCATTGTGATAGTCGGCACCCTGCTCTGGCCGCTGCTAGCGGTATGGCTAGGCGTGCGCTGCGTACTCGGCTGGGTCGATGTTCGCAAAGGGCTAACACCGGCACGCCCTAATAGCTGGCTTTGGTAAGCCGCAAGTCATTCCGCCCTTCACTCATCACCATCCTCGGTGTAAACATCATTTAACTCTCCAAAATCGGCTTGTAGCCAGTGGCGTAATTGGCTCATTCTAGGTGCGTCGCGCGACTCTTCGAGCGTAGGCAACGTGCCGGGAACAAAGCCACGCTTTATAAAGGGCGCCAATAGCTCAGGGTTGCCACTAATAATATGCACCGGTACTGCCGCGCTGGCATCGTCACCGGTAATCAACGGCGCGGCTTGATGATCCCCCAGCACTATCATCAAGGTATTATCATCCACTACACGTTCAGCCCAGCGGCCGGTGACTTTCACAGCGTAGTCCACCGACCAGGCGTAGTGGTCACGAATGCGCTCAATGTCCTGCCACAGCACTTCTGGTGGGTCACCGGCATCCTCCCAGGGGGCAAAAATACGCCCATCGCCAATGGATGACCAATTGTCCAGTACCGGCAGAATCGGCGTCCATGGGGCATGGCTGGAGATCAGTGCCAATTGGGCAAACACCGGTGTCTTACCTAGCAAGTAGCGCTGGGTGTAATCGAGAGTGAATTGATCCGGCATGGTTACCCAGTTGAGAGCAGGCCCGGCGTAAGCGATATCTTTTGCTGCGGCAATTTCATCGAAACCGTAGGCCTCCCCTTCCGGCCACGCCAGGGTAATGGCGGGCATCACACTGAGGGTTCGCTGACCAGTGGCACGAAAATCATCGATCAAAGTGGAGTGGCCGCTGTCCAACATCAGCTGATACCACAGCTGGTTGTCGATCCAGCGGCCGCTGAGGGCTGTCGCGTGGGCTAGCCATGACTGCCCACCACGAATGGGTGAGGCCAACATGCCAGAGACCACGTGGAGGTTATGCTCCCCCAGGCGCTGTTGCATCTCGGCTAGAGTAGGCAGTAGAACGTCGGAGTAACGTGGGTTTTCCAGCGCCGAGATACCGTAGGACTCAATAAAGGTGAGCAGTACATTGCGCCCCGCCAATCCCGGTAGTGGTCGCGCCTCCATGGGTGCGGCCTCTAGCTGTGCAGTAAAGGCGAGGCGGGCGGCGTGGGTATCGGTAATTTGCTGCCACTGAAAACGCGTGGTGTCCACAGCTGGCAAGCGCGCGCTTTCTATCAGCCGTACTCCATTGAGTTCAAGCGCCGCGCCGGTAGTGGCAGTGACCAGCAGCGTTAACGCGACCACGCCAGGCAGGCGCTTAACAGAGTAGGCAACGGGTGGCATCATCAGGCGTGCCAAAACCAGAGTGATGGCTATCAGCAGGGCAACCCCCAGCAGCATTGCGCAAACTGCCAACAGTTGACCTACATTACCTACTAGCAGGTGATAAATTGAGCGCAGCAAAGGTATATCAAGATAAAGATTAAGTGGCCGGGCAAAGGCCATTTGGGTGGCGGCTGCACCTAGATTCGCGGCGGTTGCCAACATCACCCAACTAACGAGTCCGATGGACACTATGCGGCGCGCTTGGCCGACGGGAAGTAGCAACATGAGCGGCGCAATGATAAGCGCCTCCCAAGCGAGCAAATATGAGCTGATCTCGCCAAAACGCCACCAGAGCGGCGCGATGAGTAAGAAATTCAGCGTTAGAAGCATTAGTAATAATCGACTCATCGCATCCCCATAGGTGCCTACTTTAGCTTACAGTGTCAAAGGTACAGTCTGTCAGCGCTTGGTCTCGTTGAGTAGCTGTACCCAATCGCAAGATAAGAGAGCAAGGAATAAGGCTGCTGAAAAGCGCAATAATCATGTACTGTAATATTTTATCGTATAGTTGTTGTGTAAAAATTTCACGCTTTGCTTGGCTTTAGGCCATGCGCTTTGCAGGCCCTCACCGGAAAGGATTTCGCCCATGCGTTGTAATCAAGTTGGTAGGAAGCCGGTTGCCAAGTGGCGGCCTGGCAAATGGATAGTGTTAATTGGCTGCGCGCTGACCTTGCCAGCGTTGGCCGCAGACGATGCGCACTTCAGGCAGGTTATTGAACGCGCCAAACAGCTTGCTCAAGAAACCTACCAAGCCCCGGAAGAGACCTTACCAGAGGTATTGCGTGAGCTTGATTACGATACCTACCGGCAAATTCGCTTTGATCCCGAACACGCCTACTGGAAAGACGAGAGCCCTTTTAACCTACAGTTATTTCATAGCGGCTTTCTGTTTCAAACCCCGATTGCCTTGAACGTTATCGAAAACGACACGGTAACGCCCCTGCCCTTTTCAGCAGAGGACTACACCTACGATGGCAATGCCGCCGCACTGAAAGAGCAAGACTTAGTCGGCAGCGGCCATGCGGGGTTTCGCCTCCACTACCCTCTTAACAGCGATGACTACGCCGACGAATTTGGTGTATTTCTCGGTGCCAGCTACTTCCGCATTGTCGGGCGTGACCAGGCTTACGGACTATCTACTCGCGGGCTGGCGATCGATACCGCCTCGTCAGATGGCGAAGAGTTCCCGGCATTTCGCGAGTTTTGGCTCTATAAACCCGAGGCTGATGCCGAACAGCTTGAACTGCTGGCGTTAATGGATAGCCCCTCGGTCAGCGGCGCCTATCGCTTTGTTATCCAACCCGGTGAGAATACTCAGGTCGAGGTCGAAGCGGAGCTGTTTGCCCGGCAAGATATTGCCAAGCTGGGCGTTGCACCGCTCACCAGTATGTTCACTTATGGTGAGGCAAGCCGCGAGCGGCCGGACGATTTTCGTCCACAGGTGCACGACTCCGATGGCCTACTGATACATGCCGGTAGCGGCGAGTGGATCTGGCGCCCGCTGAGTAACCCATCTCACCTGCATACATCCGCCTTTGTAGACGACTCCCCTCAAGGCTTTGGATTAATGCAACGGGAACGGGATTTTAACCGCTATTTGGATACCGAAGCCCAGTATCACCGTCGCCCCAGCCAATGGATTGTGCCGCTGGATGATTGGGGCCCGGGCCACGTGGAACTTGTCGAAATCCCTACCCCCGATGAGACTCACGACAATATAGTCGCCTACTGGGTGGCGGACGACACCCTGGATGCCGGCGAATCGCGCCGCCTGCACTATCTCACTCACACGCTGAACACTCAGCCTGATGCGCACAATCTTGGCCGCGCCATTCGCACTCGTCATGGCAATGCGGCGGTGCCGGGGCAAGCGGACTCTGCCTCACAAGGCCAGCGCCAGTTTATTGTCGACTTTCAGGGAGGTGCCTTAGAGGAACTCACCGCTGACCAGCCCGTCGAGTTAGACATTAGCGCCCAACACGGCGAGGTACTGCTCCCCCAGGTCACCGCGCTGCCCAACAATGGCTGGCGAGCCAGCTTCCGGCTACCCGCCAGCGATCAACCCAGCGATGTTCGACTAAGGCTCACCTTAAACGGCGAACCAGTTAGCGAAACCTGGAATTACGTGTGGTATCCCGATGACGAATAGCACTTATCAAGCAAACCTTATCTCGCCAGCGCCTGTGTGGATCAAGGCACGTCCATTCAGAGAGCCCAACTAATGCGGCGCATGGCGCTACGACGACTGCGCAGCGCGGGTGGGCTAGCCCGCTCGCTGTTTATTTATTGGCGGCCTGGGCGTCAGCGTGGCCTGCAGCGCCTCTATCAGCCTTTCATACAACCCGGCACCGTTGCCTTTGATATTGGCGCGCATCTAGGCGACCGTAGCGCGGCTTTTCATGCGCTCGGCGCCAAGGTGGTGGCGCTGGAGCCCCAGCCCGACCTCGCCAAATGGTTTAAACGCCTGGTAAAGCCGCCGACCATTACCCTGCTGCCGATGGCGGCGGGCCCTACGGTGGGCTTTGCTGAGATAGCGATCAGCCCCAGCAACCCGACCCTGTCTACCCTGGCCACCGAGTGGCGGGAGCAGATCGGCGAACGCAACGCAGGCTTTAGTCAGGTACGGTGGGAGCAGCGTTTACGGGTGCCGGTGACCACGCTGGATGCGTTAATTGACGAGTATGGCGAGCCCAGCTTTATAAAAATCGACGTTGAAGGTTTTGAGGCGGAGGTTTTGGCGGGGCTAAGTTGCCCGGTGGCCGCGCTGTCGGTGGAGTTTGTGGCAGGCGCCCTGGAAATAAACAACGCCTGCGTGAACCACTTAAGCCGCCTTGGCGAGTACCGCTACAACGTGGTGGCCGGTGAACAACGCCACTTTCGCTGGACCGAGTGGCAAACACCGCAAGCGGTTAGCGAGTGGCTAAGCACAGGGGCCGAAGGATTGCCTTCCGGTGACCTGTACGCCTGCCGCTCGGATCATCGATTACTTCTGAATGATGCTTAATACCTAAAGGCTTCTCATTTTATGATTCACCACTGGCAAACCCTCACCGCTCCGCAGTTAGCCGAGTTCGCCCAATGCGACCCTGTAGCGGTACTGGTGCTCGGGGCCATTGAACAGCACGGCACTCACCTCCCTTTAGCCACCGACTTGACCATTGGCGAGGGGCTGCAAACCGCTATGTTGGAGAAGCTGGATACCCACCTGAACGTAATCTGCCTACCGCCGATTGCGGTGGGCGCCAGCGACGAGCACGCCAATTTTCCCGGCACGCTCAGCCTACCCGCGCCGCTGGCCATTGCTACTCTTGAAGCCTACGGCGACAGCTTAGCCCACGCCGGCATTCGCCGCCTGGTGCTGATTAACAGCCATGGTGGTAATAAGGCAGTGATGGATTTGGCAGGGTTAACCCTGCGTCGGCGGCATGGTATGCGCGTGGTCAAAGCGACTTACACACGGCTACCACCGCTAGAGGGCGCGATTGCCTTTGAAGAGTTGCGCTACGGCTTACACGGCGGACTGCTCGAAACCGCTATGATGCTCTATTTAGCGCCAACGCTGGTGCAGTTGGACGGCTATCAGGCCACCCCGCCTGCAGCGCCCCAAGGCGATGCATTAGTGAGCGCAGAAGGTGCTGCGGCTTTTGCCTGGCTGGCGGAAGACTTAAGCACCCAAGGTGTCGCGGGCGATGCCAGCCAAGCCAGCGCTGAACTAGGCGAGCAACTGGTTCAACACTACGCAAGACAGTTAGCAGCAGTGGTAAAAGAAACCGCCCAACTACCATCGCTAACCAACTAATGACAGCCCCGTCACTAGGTTCGTGTTGGTTCATGTTTAGCGCTTAGTACGGTTTAACGCTGGCTACTGAGCACATCTTCCAACAAGTGCCCGCCTCGGGTGGCTTTGGCATTTAGATAGCGCTGGTTGTGGTCGGTAACGCTGCCGTACAGCGCCTGGCGTGATACCACTTCAATACCACCCTGACGCAACGCTTCCATCTTCAAGGGGTTGTTGGTCAGCAGTTGAACTTGGTCGATATTGAGCGCATTGAGCATATCCACTGCCACCGCATACTGGCGCTCATCGTCACCAAAACCGAGTACTTGATCCGCATCCACGGTATCCAGGCCACCATCCTGTAAGGTGTAGGCGCGTAGTTTATTGGCTAAGCCAATGCCCCGGCCCTCTTGAGCCAAATAGAGCAGCACACCGCCACCCATGGCTTGAATATCCGCCACGGCGTTGCGTAGCTGCTCGCCGCAATCGCAACGCAGACTGCCGAACAGGTCACCGGTTAAACACGCCGAGTGCAGGCGTAGCGGCACCGCGCCTTCCCAGCGCTCCGGTTTACCGATCACCACAGCAACGTGCTCACGCAGGCCGTCCGGCTCACGGAAAAGCACAAAGCGGCTGTCGGCAGCATCCTCGAGGGGGATATTCGCTTCGCTCACCCGCTTGAGCATGCCCGGCGCCCCAGCAAGGCATTGTGTAGCGTCTTCAGCGCTGACTTGCAGCAGGCGTCCTTCTGCCAACTGCTGCTCAATGGTCGCTGTAGCCTCTTGGCTAACAAAAGCGCAGAGCGCTGCGGGAATCAGCAGGGCTCTGCGCATCAGCGTCACGGCGCCTAGTTCGGCTATTCCGGCGGGCTTTAACCCGCTCAGTAACCCACCCGCAGGTTGTGAAAGCGTTTCCGCCGAGGCCAAGCCATTCAGCTCATTGGTGCTAATGTGAGCTACCAGCGGTAGGCTGGCGGCCTCGGCGGACAAGTTCATGCCCATCGCCGTCAGGCGGTGACGAGTAAGCACCAGCGAAGGCCGCTCGCCTGCTAGCAAAGCCAGCGCTTCGACCGATTCACTGCCTTCCAGCGCCTGCACGAGCAAACGCTGCCCACTGGCATTCACCACCACTGGCAATCCACGGCGGATGTCGAAAATAGCGCGTTCAATCTGGTACATGTAGGCCTCCTGGCTTCCTTACGAGGGGGATGGCGCACGCTCGCGCTGAGCTATTTGCTCTGAACTGAATGAATGGCTGCCCCGAACGGCTTGCTCTTAACCAAGAAGCGCCCGCATGATGAAGCGAATCTTTAAGCGCGGAGGCGTCATGCCCGAATCTCATGTCAACACGATTACACTGGCCGACGCCTGGAATTGGCTGTTGGCACTGCGTCATCGGCGTCCTAGCGATGTGGCGATTAAGGTGTCGCCAACCGGCGAGTGGCAAACGGCTAAAGCGATCACCGCTGAGGCGCGAGAGCTGCTCGATTGCCTGACCCCGCTGGCCAGTCGACCGGCGTGGGTGGTGGCGCAGCTGGGACAGAGTATGGATGGCCGCATTGCCACGGAAAGTGGCCACTCCCACTACATCAACGGCCATGAAAGTTTGGTTCACCTGCATCGTCTGCGCGCTTTGGTCGACGCAGTGGTGGTCGGCGCGGGTACCGCCAGCGCCGATAACCCGCAGCTGACCGTGCGCCATGTTAGCGGCACTAACCCGATGCGGGTGGTGCTGGATCCACGCGGCCGCATTCCCAGCGACTTGGCACTGCTGAACACCAATAACGCCCCGACGCTGCATATCATGGGGTCTGAGCTGCAGGCAACGGCGAGCGTGGCCCACGTTGAACGTTGCGTACTGCCGCTGAATGCCAGCGGTCAGTTCAATCCCAAAGATGTTGTCACCCTGCTGGCCGAAAAGGGCTTGCCGCGGGTACTGATAGAGGGTGGCGGCATTACGGTGTCTCAGTTTATCGAAGCGGGTGCCGTTGACCGTCTGCATCTGTTGGTCGCCCCGCTGCTGATCGGCTCCGGTAGGCCAGGGCTGCAAATGACGCCTATTGAGACCCTTGAGAGTGCGCTGCGCCCGCCCATGCGGACTTTCCGCTGCGGTGACGACACGCTGTTCGATCTGCGACTGCGGGATACTACCGCCTGAAGGTTGCGCTTTTTCACGACGACTCAGCGCCACCCAGATACCCGGTAGGCTCGCCAGCAACACCAGCACCCCGTAAGCCAATGACACCGCCACGCCTTGAGCGGGTGGCAGGCCGACCAGCGCCCAGACCCCGGCAGCGGCGCCTTCACGCAATCCCCATCCGGCTACCGAAAACGGGATCAGCATGGCCAGTAGCAGTACCGGTGTCAGCGCCAGCACTTGCAGCGACGGTAGCTCAACGCCAATCGCCCGAGCCGCACAGACCATTACCAGACCATAGCTCAACACAATCACCAGAGACGAAAGCAACTGCTGGGGCCACACGCCGTGCCGCAACAAACCACGCCTTACATCGCGCACCAGGGCTTGACACCAGCTCGGCAGCCTTGTCAGCCCATGGCTAAAACGTTGGCGCAGCAGCAGGCCGCTGGCGATGAGCGCCGCAAGAGCGGCGAATGCGCTTAACCCCACCGCTGTGATCACTGACTCACCCAGCGCGGCATGCCAGAGCGGTGAGAAAAGCAGCGCGGTTAGCGTTAGCATCACCACGGCGACCTGCCCCGAGGCGCGCTCAATAATCACCGCTCGCCAGGCGCGCCCCCTAGACTGCGCTTGAGTGGCATGGCGGTGCGCCCGCCCGGCGTCGCCTAATACACCGCCGGGCAACAGCTGATTGACCAGTAGGGCCAGGTAGTACTCCCGTAGCGCGTAAGCAAACCGCAGCGGTACATCAATAAGACCCGCGGTAAACTGCCAGCGCCAGGCGCAAAGCATGATCTGTAGCGTGCTGATGGCTAACGCCAGCACGACCCACTCCGCGGAGAAACGTTGCACCTCCGCCACAATCGCCTGGGGCTCCACCCACAACGCCACCGCACCCAGCAACGCTATGCTGACCACCATGCGGCGTAGCCATGGGCTTCTCCGCGCCAGCTTTTTATAACAAGCCCCCAGTCGAGTGAACATACCTTGATCAGGCCCCATAGGATTAGGCCTCTTCCCTGGGGTTGGCAAACAGAGGCGTAGCAAACAGGTCGCGGTGCCCCACCCAAATACCCCGTTCGCCATTGGCCACCGCCTGCTGGCGCTGCTGTAACCAGGTGGCAATACGCGCCGCCGCTTCCGGGGCTTGCTCGGTGGCAGCTTCGGCCCAGCCTTCGAGTAGCGCCATCATTAACGGCTGCTGTTCTTGACTGCCAGCAGCGAGCTGCCACGGTGTTTCAGCTTGTTCAATGCGATAATCAGCCCTCTCTAACGCGGCAACTAATGCCCCGTGCGCCTGCCCGCCTAGTGCATCACCTAAACCTTTATCGCGCTGCTGGTGAGCCATAAACATCGCCTGCAGCCAGCGGTCTTCGTCATCTAGCACCGGCGCGCCTTGAGGGTCAATAAAGTGCCACTCACCGGTCACGCTTAGCGCTATCAGCAGCGCCTGCTGCTGCCCAGCAATGCGGGTCACCAAGGCATCGATCCATTGTTGGGAGACCAGATCTAGCAGCGCCGATGCGGTGACGAGGTACGCGTCGTCAAGTGGCACCTCGGCAAGCGCCTCCAGCGATATGCAGTACGTCTCAATGGCCACGGGCTGCCCTTGGCTATTGCTTAATCCGGCAGCACACTGGCGCGCCTGGGCTAACAAAATGGCGTCGTGATCGATCAGCTTCCAGCGCTGGTGGCCATTCAGGCACGGCGCCAGAAAGCGCATGTTACTGCCCCGGCCGCAGCCAAGATCCGCTATCAGCGGCGCCGGAGTACGCGCGCTCAGCCACTTCGCGGCAAGCTCAGCCAAGGGCTGGCTACGGGAATCGACATCAGCCGCCTCCCGCAGCGTCAGCCAGTCGGACGCAAACTGGCTGCCTGGGCGCAAATTTGGAGAATCGGCGGGCGCAGTTAACGCCGTGGCAAACTTAGCCCCCGCTTCTTGCCAGTCGCTTAACGCATCCCGGGCCTGGGCCGCTCCCTGGCGCAGTTGGTGGCGTAGTTTGTCGTCATGGCAAAAACGGCTGAGGGCATCTTGAAGCGCGTCGACGTCACCCGGTTCAACGCTCAAACCAGCGCCTGCAGGCAAGGTATCGCGAAGCGCACCACCGGTAGTGGTAATCACTGGCAGGCCGTGGGCCAGGGCTTCGGTGACCACCATGCCGTAGCCTTCATACCAAGAGGGCAGTACCAGCGCATGGGCGCTGCGATAGGCCGCTTCCAGCGTAGCGCCATCGCACTCGCCGTGAAGCCGTACGCTGTCTTGCAAGCCGTTCTGATCAATCAGTTGCTGTACACGCTGGGTAAAAGTGGCATCCCGGGCGCCACCGTAGCAGTCGCATTGCCAGTGATCGCCGCTAACGCCCGCCAATGCCTTTACCAGAATATCCTGCCCTTTGCGCGGCGTTAACGTTGCCACACATAGCAAACGTAGTAGCTCACCCGGTTCTGCTGCGGAGCTGATCGGCGCCTGGGCAACACCCGGCTCAACCACAGTGACACTGGGATTGAGTGGCATTTCATAGTGAGCCGCCAGCTCAGGTAAGCGCCGGGCGGTAAAGTGACTGGTGACGATAATCCGCGCCACGTGGGCAAGCGCGTTTAACTCGCTGCGATGAAAGCGCTGCTGATCAGCCTCATCAAGGCCCAACTCATCGCCTAAGGGGTGGTGCAGCAACGCTGTGATTTCCAGCCGCTGGGCATGTTGGGCAACCACCTCCGGCAGCGCTCCCATGGCCAGGCCATCAATCACCACCGCCGCCTGATCGGGAAGCGACGCTAGGGCCTGAGTGAGCGCTTCTGCTGCCTCGGCATCCGCATCAGGAAACGTGCCAGCCAAGCCGACGACGTCAATTTCCCATCCCTGGTCACGCAGGGCCGAGACAATTTGGGCGTCGTAAATATAGCCGCCGGTACGCTGAGCAGGGTCACCGGCAACGATAAGGTTAAACCGCTTACTCATAGAGCGCCTTCATAGCTTGCCCAGGCTACATGGGATTCATGTAGCTTGATCTCCATATGGGTAATCCCTTTGGCGGTGATGCCCATTTTGCCCTCACCAATCGCCTTGGCGAGCTGGTCAAAGATCACCTTGGCCATAAACTCGGTGGTGGTATTTTTACCCGCGAACTCGGGCACTTCATCCAAATTACAGAAGTTGTAATCCGCCAGTACTGATTTTACCGTTTCGCTGGCAAGGCCGATATCGATCACCAGGCCGTCCTCATCCAGCTCGGGGCGCTGAAAAACTACGTCGACAACATAGGTAGCCCCGTGGGTACGCTGGGCAGGGCCAAAGATCTCACCATTAAAGCTATGGGCAATCATAAAGTGGTCACGAACACATAAACGGAACATAAAAACTCCAATGATAAGTAAATAGGTTATGAGGAGTAGCGCAGGCGGTGACAGAGCTCAACGCTACCACGGCCAAACAACTGAGGAGCAAGCGTGGGCAGTTGTGCAAAGTCGCTTTCACCGCTGATTAGCGCATCCAACCGCTCGTCTACCAGCAGGCTCAGCGCTAATTGAAGGCGGCGCTGGTAGTCCCAGCGTGGGCGTAACTTGGGCGGCAGTTGACCTACTTGGCTGGCCTTGAGCGTTAGCCGCTGGGAGTGAAAAGCTCCGCCCAATGGAATCGCAATATCCCCCTCGCCAAACCAGCTCATTTCGATAATGCGCCCTTCGCTGCCCGCTAACGCCAGTGCTTGGCGCAAGCCGGCAGACTGGCCGCTGGCGTGAATCACGCAATCTTGATCATGGAGAGCTTGTTCGGGAGTGCAGAAGGTGGCGCCCAACTGCTCGGCGAGCTGGCGACGCTCAGGGTTAATATCGACTAACTGAACGGTAACACCAGGCACCTGAGCGCACAGGTACGCTACCAGCGCACCGACGACACCGGCGCCCATAATAGTGATTCGCTCACCCAGCATCGGCTCGGCGTCCCACACGCCATTGATGGCGGTTTCCATATTGGCCGCCAAGACGGCACGTTTAGCAGGCACATTGGTGGGTACTTCCAGCACTGCCGAAGCAGGCACAATGTAGTGATCCTGGTGGGGAAACAGGCAAAAAACGGTTTTATCCAGGAGAACGCTTGGCCCCTGCTCAACGCGGCCAACGCTGCAGTAGCCATATTTGACCGGGGCAGGAAACTCACCCGACTGGAAGGGAGCCCGCATGCGCGAGAATTCGCTTTCAGGCACACGACCATTGAACACCAACGATTCGGTGCCGCGGCTGATACCACTGTATAAGGTACGTATATGCACCTCATCCTGGGCGGGAGGACTTAGTTGTTCACGCCTCATCTCGCCTTGTGCTGGGTTGGTCACCCAAAAGGCGGTGGCCCAGGTTTTTTTAGCGGCATTGGGAGCTTTGCCAACATCGTCAAGCGCCGACATGAGCGTTCCTTTTCGTTACGAGCCCACTTGATTCGGGCTCTCTTTCATTCCGTTGAATGTGGCGTGGCACCATTGCGCTGCAAGTTAGGGGTAAGAGACACGCAGTGTGTCTCAGCCCCCGAGTATAATGTGTGGCCATGCATTGCATGGCCTTAGGCAGAACAGTTTTCAATGGTTCACCATCTTCAGCGTAGCGGGTGAAAAGAATATATTCGATTAACCATTTGGAACAATTGAAACTAACCCGTCTATTTCTTGATCTTATGGACAACACTACCTTCTTCTACAAGAATGGTACATATAAAAATAGTTGCATCATTTATTTCAACTGCGGATAGCGACGCCGCTTCGTGAGCCACCATGCCGCTTTTTTCCAACGCTTCTTCTTACACCCTGCCTAAGCGTCTCTATGGCGCTGCAGAACTACTGCTGGGCAGCTTGCTGCTAATTGCTGTAGGCAAAGGCTTACCACTTTTAATGGCTACTCCGGCCAATTGGTGGGTGGCCTTTGCCTTCTACACGTTTATTTCCGCTCTGGTCATCATCTTCTGGCCCCACGGCGCACTGGGTTGGGCTAACCGGGTCACGTTGGTGCGTGCGGTTGTGGTTTCATTAGTGGCAGGTGCGCTCGCCGCCAATGCCTTTGTAGGGGCAATCTGGCAATGGCTGGCGATCGCGGTGATCGCCCTACTGCTGGATGGCGTTGACGGCTGGATAGCCAGGCGCACCAAAAGCCACACCCGATTCGGGGCGCGCTTTGATATGGAGTTGGATGCCCTGCTGATTTTGCTACTGTGCGCAGGTTTGTTGCGGCTGGAATCACTGGGGTTTTGGGTGCTGTTGATAGGCGCAATGCGCTACCTGTTTATCGCCGCCAGTTGGCAGTTCCCGTGGCTTTCAAAACCGCTGTTTGCAAGCTTTCGCCGTAAAGCCGTTTGTGTCTGGCAGGCGGTGGCGCTACTGCTAGCATTAACGCCACTAACCTCCCACCTTGTTGCCAGCCTGCTGGCCATTAGTGCATTGATCTCATTGCTCTATTCGTTTGGTGTTGACGTGTGGTGGCTGTATCGAAAAACACAGCGCTCCTAGCCCACTGCATCTTGTTAGCGAGCCGCTTGGCGACTCAGGGAAATAACGGTTTGGATAAGCTGTTTCCTCCTGACTATAGTCATTGTTAGGCTATCTTTTCGCCTTTCGTGTACTGAGAGACTCTTATGGATCACTCAGCAACAGTTCCCCACGGCCCTTCTGAATTCCGCCGCGCACGTGCCCCCATCACGCGATGACTTTGTCCCCAGGGAGAGCTAGGCACTTATCCTTTTGGAGTTTAGGCTGTTTTGGAGTTGAGAAGCCACACATGCACAAGCATCAAGAGCTTTTTGATGATCGACGCGCAGCAGGGCGAAAGCTTGCTTATGTATTATCCGACGCGCGTTATGACCTAGTGCTGGCATTACCTCGTGGGGGTGTACCAGTTGCTTACGAGGTAGCGGCAGCACTTAAACTTCCGCTTGATGTGGTCATCGTGCGTAAGATTGGTGCGCCTGGGCAACCCGAGATTGGGCTAGGCGCTGTCGTCGATGGCGACCCACCTCAAGTGCTGTGGACACCGGATTTGCTGCAGATTTTTCAGCCTTCTGAAAGTTATCTGGAAGCTGAAGTACAGCGCCAACTAAGCGAGATAACCCGCCGTCGTCAGACTTATATTGGTAACCAGGCGCCCATTAACGTTAGCGAACGTCACATATTATTGGTGGATGATGGTATCGCCACCGGTGGAACAGCTAAAGCAGCCGCCAGAGCACTACGCCAAGCAGGAGCCGCTTCCGTTACCTTGGCAGTGCCTGTCGCCCCGCAGTCCACGCTGGATAAGTTGGCTACCGAGGTCGACGATTTGATCTGTTTAGCTACTCCCGAGCCATTTATTGCCGTTGGCCTTCACTATCAAGATTTTACCCAAACCAGCGATGACGAAGTGATCTCCCTATTGCAGAAGGCTCACTCTCTTTAACGCATTCTTTGATATAGATTAAAGTACAAAAAAGCCAGCTTTCATACGCAGTGAAAGCTGACTTGTTTAATTGTTGAGGCTTTTATGCGGCCTTAGGCAGCCATCGCAGCACACTCATTGGCGCAATGTTGGCACGCTTTGGCGCACTCCTGACAATGCTTAGCATCGTGTTTGGCACACTCATTTCCACACGCTTTACAAATATCAGCACATATCCGACAGATTTCCTTGGCGTATTCACTACCCTGGGCCATAAAGGAGGCTGCCAAGCGGCATATCTGTGCACATTGACGATCTAAACGGATGCACTCAGCCATCATTTTTACATCATCTTCTTGCAAGCAGGCAGTGGCACAAGAATCACAGTAGATCGCGCAGATATTGCACGCTTCAATACATGGCTTATATTTTTCAAATTCCATCTTTCTACCCTCCTTGTCATCAAACGAGCACTCGGCCTACTCCTGCACAGGCGTGACAAGCCGTATGTTGAGTTCCTGAAGAACTCGTCTAATAGAGTAGAACAGAGAGCTTGCAACACAAGCGCAGCAAGCGGCGTCACTTAACTCTAACACTCCAACCTCAGGCGCTGGTGCCACTCAGCAAGGCTTTCATCGGGGTATTCGTCGAAGCATTTATCTTGGAACTGCCCATTGACCTCGACCCAGTCGGCCCGACTTCCCAGCATCATGTGCGTTTTCCGGGGAGGGGTCGGCAAGTCCGTATCAATCGCCGAAGCGAAAGGGTGTACCAGCTCGGGCCATTCGGGGTCATAAACCCACAGCGACGATGCACAGTGCTTGCAGAAATGCCGCTCTCCCGTGCTCTGCTCCCCCTTAATGAAGGCGCGGTAGACAGTAATATGCTCTTCGCCGCTAACGTTGAGCGTTTTGCTTTCTCCACTGAGGTTGATTGCGTACCCACCCCCGCCAGCCGTTTTGCGGCACACAGAACAGTAACAGCGATTAAAAGGATAGGGGTGGTTTGACTTCACACTGAACGTCACTGCCTGGCAGTGGCATGATCCTTTGAGCAGCATAGTTACCTCCGTTTGCAGCGGTTACCCAAGACAAATATCAAGGTGCGACTGCATGAACCGAGTGCGATCTTAAGTACTCTCTTTAGTACTCTCTTAAGTACTCTCTTAAGTTCTCTCTCAAGCTCTATCTTAATATCTTAGCTTAGCGCATAGGATCTACGTCGCTTTCAACGGGGATAATTGACGCTGTTTGTGAGTCAATGCATCAGCGTTCAGGCTTTAAGGCTTGGAGCAATTCAGCCACGGCCATCTCCCCTTCGGGCTCGTCAAACGCTTGTGCCAGCGAAGCTTGTACATAGCTCAAAAAACGAATGGCGGCGGGGGGTAAGCGGCGTTGCCGTCTGACCACAAAGTGCCAACGACTTTTCAGCGGAAAGCCCTGCAACGGCAGCTCTTGGACGCCGTTGGGCGAATCTGCAACAACGTGGCGAGACAGCACCGCTAGACCCATGTTTGACGCCACCGCTAGCCGAATAGCCTCGTTACTGGCGACCTGCTGGGTAGAGCGTAGCTCAATACCCGCACTGTACAGCCAGGCTTCAAAGGTATGCCGAGTCGCAGAGCCCGGTTCGCGCAGCAGAAATCGCTCCTCTTTGAGTGCGTCCATGCTGAGACCTTCTACGCCTGCCCAGCGGCAATGCTGCGGCCCCACCACTACCAATGGATTGCTCAGAAAAGGCGCGGCTAACACATCGTCATCAATGGGCGGGTGGCTAAATACGTAGATATCATCCTCATGGCGCTCAAAACGATTGAGCATCTGCTGGCGATTACCTATCTCCACCGTGACATCTACCTGGGGGTTAGCCTGACCAAACGGCCCTAACAGCCGTGGCAGTACATATTGCGCGGTGTTCACCAAGCCGATACTGAAGTGTCCGCGCCCTCCGCTGTTGTACTCCTCCAGGTACTGACTAAACACATCAGCACGGCTAAGCAAGTCCTGGCTGAGTTGATAAAGCGCCTGACCAACCTCAGTGGGCACCAGGCGCCCTTCCTCGTGGCGCACAATCGGTTCACCGACAATTTCTCTCAGCCGCTTTAGCTGCTGAGACACCGTGGGTTGGGTCAGGTGGAGCCGATTTGCCGTGGCCGTCAGTGAGCCTGTGCGAACCACGTCGGCATAGACCTGTAGCAAGCGAAAAGTGAGTTGTCGTACTTTCATAGCCAGCCCCATAGATAATCATCTATGACTATATAAATCTTATTTGTTTTCATCAATCTCTTTGGATCGCTAAAGTAACTGCTTTAAAACCCATCAAGGAGATTGTCCGTGCCGGATATTGTGGTGATGTTTTTTGTACTAGGTGTGGTTGCCGGTGTGGTGCGCTCCGATCTCAGTATTCCCAAAGCCGCTTATGACATATTGAGCCTACTGCTGATGCTGACCATTGGCCTTAAAGGCGGCATGGCGCTGCATGGCAGTTTGAGCATATCGCTGCTGGTCGAGTTATCTGGCGTCACTCTGCTGGGGATCATCATTCCACTGCTTATCTTTCCGGTGGTTCACTATTTAGTACGGCTATCCATCGCCGACAGCGCCAGCCTTGCAGCCCACTATGGCTCCGTTAGCGCCGGTACGTTCGCCGTGGCCCTGGCGTATACTGAAGCGCATAGCCTAATAACAGGTGGGCAGGTGACGCTTTACCTGGTACTGCTCGAACTACCGGCCATCATGCTGGGCCTGTTGCTCTACCGGCGCTTCAGCCGTAAAAAGGCCGCTGACACAACGTCAGAGCCGATCAAAACTTCCGGGCTGTGGCACGAGACTCTGACCAATCGCGGTGTAATCCTGTTGGTGGGCGGTGTGCTTATTGGCTGGCTATACGGCCCAAATGCAGGTGAGTCAGTCACCGGGCTGTATACCAAAGCCTTCCATGGCATTCTGGCGCTGTTCCTGTTGGAGATGGGCTTGGTCGCGGCAGAAACACTGCGCAGCCTGCGGTGGGGGCACAGCCGTCTGATTATATTCGCGCTCGCGGCACCTATCGTGCTTTCCTGCTTTGGCCTGCTAATGGCGTACTGGCTAGGGCTACCCGCTGGATCAGCGGTTATTCTAGCCAGTCTCTCCGCCAGTGCCTCTTACATTGCCGCCCCCGTTGCTATTCGCTCCGCCATTCCAGATGCCAACATTGGCCTTGCCATGCTGGCATCTTTGGGGCTCACCTTCCCTTTTAACGTGTTAATGGGCATACCTCTCTATCATCAACTTTGGGCATGGCTGGTAGGGTGAGGTGAAGTGTCCAATGTAGCGCTATGATGGCTGACCAATGGGCCAGACAGTTTACGCAGCGCCACGTAGAACACCGGCGTGAGGAACAAGCCAAACAGGGTGACGCCGATCATGCCGGCAAACACCGCAGTGCCCAGCGCCGCTCGTACCTCGGCGCCTGCGCCGGTGGCAACTACCGAAGGCAACACCGCCGCGGTGAAAGCGATCGAGGTCATGATGATCGGCCGCAGGCGCAACCGGCAAGCTTCCAGGGCCGCTTCCACTACGCCCTTGCCCTGCAGTTCCAGCTCCCGGGCGAACTCCACGATCAGGATGGCGTTCTTACAGGCCAGGCCAATCAGCACCACCAGCCCCACCTGCACGAAGATGTTGTTGTCACCTCCGCCAAACCAGACACCAATCAGCGCCGCGAGCATCGACATGGGCACGATCAGAATCACCGCCAGCGGTAGCGTCCAGCTCTCGTAGAGGGCCGCCAACACCAGGAATACCAGCAGGATCGACAGCGGGAAGACCACTAGAGCCGCATTACCCTGGGTGGATTGCTGGTAGCTCAGGTCGGTCCACTCCAGCGCCATGCCCGGGGGCAGCACCTCTTCCGCCAGGGCGTTGATGGCATCCATCGCCTGGGCGGAAGAAAGCACGCGGGGGTCAAATTCGCCGGCCAGGTCTGCTGCTGGGTAGCCGTTGTAGCGCAGCACCGGGTCGGGCCCGAAGGTTTGCGTGATGTTCACCATCGTGCCGATAGGCACCATTTCTCCCTGGTCGTTGCGGGTGCGCAGGCGGGCGATGTCCTCCACGCTGGCCCGGAAGGGGGCGTCCGCCTGGGCGATCACCTGCCAAGTGCGGCCAAAGCGATTGAAGTCATTCACATAGGTCGATCCAAGATAGGTCTGCAGGGTGTCGAACAGCTCGGTCAAGGGCACGCCCTGGGCCTTGGCCCTCAGCCGGTCCACTTCGGCATCCAGTTGCGGCACGTTGGATTGATAACTGCTGATCGGAAAGCCCATTCCCGGCGTTTGCGAAATAGCCCCCTGGAGCTGGTTCACCGCCTGCTGCAGCGCCCCATAGCCAAGATTGCCACGATCCTCGATAAACAGCTGGAAGCCCGACCCATTGCCTAGCCCCAGAATCGGTGGCGGCATGAAGGAGAACGCAAAGCCTTCTTTCAGGCCGCCAATGCCCTGATTAATGCGGGCGTTTATCTCCGCGGCGCTAAGGCTGCGCTCACCAAAGGAACTGAGGGTAAGAAACGCCACTCCGGTGTTGGAAGTGTTGGTGAACTGCAGCGCGTTAAGGCCGGGAAAGGCAATGGCGTGCTCCACGCCCTCGGTCTCCATGGCAATATCCACAACATCCTGAAGCATCTGGTCGGTTCTCTCCAGAGACGCCCCTTCCGGCAGGATGACGCCCGCAATCAGGTACAGCTTGTCTTGCACCGGGATAAACCCGGGCGGCACTGCCTTGAACATCACGCCGGTACCCAGCAGCAACAGCGCGTAGACCACAAACACCGCGCCACGATGCTTCAGGGAACGAGCCACGCCGCCCTGGTACTTGTTGGAGCTGGCGTTAAAAAAGCGGTTAAAGGGACGGAAAATCCAGCCGAACAGCTTATCTATCACGCGGGTGAGTCGATCTTTGGGCGCGTCATGGGGCTTGAGCAGCATCGCCGCCAGCGCGGGCGACAGGGTCAGCGAGTTGACGGTGGAGATCACCGTGGAGATGGCAATCGTCACCGCGAACTGGCTATAAAATTGACCGGTCACCCCCGACAGGAAGGCCATGGGAATAAACACCGCACACAGCACCAGCCCCACGGCGATAATGGGCCCGGAGACTTCTTTCATGGCCTGATGAGCAGCGGCCTGGGGCTTCAGGCCCTCCTCGATGTTCCGCTCCACGTTTTCCACCACCACGATGGCGTCGTCCACCACGATACCGATGGCCAACACCAGCCCAAACAGGGTGAGCGTGTTGATGGAGTAGCCCAGCAGGTAAAGCGCCCCGAAGGTACCGATCACCGATACCGGCACCGCCAGCAGCGGGATAATGGAGGCACGCCAGGTCTGCAGGAACAGCGTGACGACCAGCACTACCAGCAACACGGCTTCCAGTAGGGTGGCTATCACTGACTTTATAGAGTCATTAACAAAGATCGTAGTGTCGTAGACCGCTTCGTACTCAACACCTTCAGGGAACTGCTCGGACAGCTCCTCCATGGTAGCGATCACCTGCTCTCGGATATCCAGCGCATTGGCACCCGGTGCCTGGAATATTCCCACACCCACCGCGTTGTTGCCGTCCAACTGCGAGCGCAGCGTATAGTCCCCGGCGCCCATTTCCAGCCGGGCCACATCCGAAAGCCTGAGTATCTCGCCGCCCTCGCCGCGCTTCAACACGATGTCGCCAAACTCCTCTACTGTTTCCAGCCGCCCTTGGGCGTTGATCAGGGTAAGAAAGTCACTATCTTCAATGGGCTCAGCTCCCAACTGCCCGGCGGAGACCTGTACATTTTGTTCACGCATGGCCCCCACCACATCACTGGCCGTCAGGCCACGGGCAGCTATTCGATCAGGATCGAGCCACGCCCGCATGGCGTAGTCCCCTCCGCCGAAGATTTGCGCGTCCCCGATCCCTTCGATCCGGGCCAGCCGGTCACGGACATTCAGTCGCACATAGTTGCGCAGGTAGAGGGTGTCGTATTCACCGCTGGGCGAGGTCAGGTGAACGACCATCAGAAACGTTGGCGACTGCTTCTGGGTGGTGACGCCTTGCCGACGCACGGCTTCCGGCAGTCGGGCTTCCGCTTGGCTGACGCGGTTCTGCACCCGAACGGCGGCCTGCTCAGCATCGGTACCAGGGCGGAAGGTGACGGTCATTTGCAGCACACCGTCAGAGCCCGCCACGGACTTGAGGTACATCATATCCTCAACGCCGTTGATGGCTTCTTCCAGTGGCGTGGCGACCGTTTCGGCGATCTCCTTCGGGTTAGCGCCGGGGTAGACCGTGCGAACGACCACTGATGGCGGCACCACGTCGGGGTACTCGCTAATGGGCAGGTTGGGTATGGAGATCAGCCCCACCGCTAGAATAATGATCGACAGCACCGCTGCAAAAATCGGTCGATCCACAAAGAAACGCGAGAAATTCATGGCGGTCTAGTCCTCCCTGGCAGCAATGGCGGGTTGGGCGTCAGCAGCCGGGGCGGCGGGCACCGTTTGGGGGCTCACTTCCATACCCGGCATGAAGACTTTTTGCACCCCGTTGACGATCACCCGGTCGCCGGCAGCAAGCCCTTCGCTGATGACCGTGCGTTCATCCACCCGGCGCCCTGTGTCGACCTGGCGACGCTGGGCGAGGTTGTTCTCATCCACCACGTAGACGTAGCGGCGATCCTGGTCGGTCAGGACCGCCTTGCCATCCACCAGCAACGCTTGGTCCAACCGCGCGACCGGCATTTCGACCCGCGCAAACTCCCCGGGCCGAATGCGGCCATCCGGGTTGTCCAGCACTGCCCTGAATTGCAGGGTACCGGTGTTGGGGTTCAAGCGGTTGTCGATAAAGTCCAGGGTGCCTTTGTACTGGCGCTGAGGGTCGCCGCCCAGCTCGATATTCAGGCTGTTCGACGCGTCACCGGTGAGAAGTGTCTGGCTGGCAAACGCGGCCTGCTCGTCGGCCTCAAAGTAGACGTGGATCGGATCAATGGTGACCAGCGTGGTCAACAGACTCTGGTCGGCGTTGGCTAAGTTACCGCGAGTGACCATCGCCCGACCGACGCGGCCACTGACCGGTGCTGTAATGCGGGTGTATTCAAGGTCAAGCTCGGCGGTCTGCAACGCTGCCTCAGCAGCATCGACCATGGCACGCGAATTACTCAGGGCCGATTGACGTTGGTCATGCACTTCCTGGGAAATGGCCTGACGCCCTAGCAACACCCGGGCACGTTCAGCTTCACTGCCAGCCTGAGCCTGCTGGCTCCTGGCCTGGGCAAGATCCGCTTGGGCGGCGTTAACACGGGCCTGGTATGGGCGTGGATCGATCAAGAACAGCAAATCTCCCTGCTCTACCAGCTCTCCCTCCTCGAAAGCGACTTCCTGGATATAGCCGCTGACTCGCGACCTTAATTCAACCGTTTCAGCCGCTTCCACCCGCCCGGTGAATGACTCACTCAACACCACTGGCTGAGCGGTCACTTCTGCCACCTCGACTTCTGGGGGTGGCGGGGGCGATGCAGAAGCCGCCTCCTCACTCTTGGCTTCGCAGCCGGTAAGCAAGGCCATCAGCAGCAGGAACAGGAATATCGCCCGGCTGCTTGCAAAGCGGGTTCTTAGAGACAGACTTCCCATGATTACTTGCTCCAGTGGCTATCGGACGCCGATAGCAGCATTCGTTATATAACGCCTCACCGCGTTGGCGGTTGGCATTTAATTAGTCGGTTCAGCACGATCCATTTCGACATTGCCCTACGGCTTCCACCGTGAGGGGGAGTCTCAGACCGGTAGCGTTCTTGAAAGACGCTCTGGTCATACGGAGGGCAGGCAAGCCCGCAGCACCAGGCTGCGGGCTTAGCGCCCATCAGACGCTACCTACAATAGGCGGTACGAGCGCGAGGGAGGTATCGTGTTCCTGCGGAAAGCTTGCCTGTTTCTGTCACGGGCAGAGAGCGGCCCAATAAGCAGGCCCAATCAAACAAACGAACGATTTTCGGACTTGCACAGCATGACGGTCAGGTGACAGCTGATGCGGGTTGTCGATTTCTACGGGGTACTTGCCTGATCCTGCAGAATCAAATGAAAAAGCCTACGATTTATAAATCGAAGGCATATACTGCGAACTAATAGGGAGGAAAGCCATTGACCACTATCTTGCCTGAGCAGATTGTCCAGCTCAGCGACAACCTATCGCAACAGTTAATCAGCGTTGCCCGTCGCTGGAGCCCACTTGAAGAGCTTCAGGATACGGCGATTGCCGAAGTGCAACTGGTGCGCGCTGACGCCCCTACCAGCTTTCACTGTGCGGTATACGAGCCGTGTCTGTGTTTTGTCATTCAAGGCAGCAAGACCGTGCTACTAGGTGACAAGGAGATCGTCTACACCGGGCCCAGCTACATGGGTAGCGCCGTTTACCTACCGGTGGTAGGCAGGATTGACCATGCCACCCCGGAAAAGCCCTACTTGGCGGTAAAAGTCTCAGTGGATCCCCAGGAGGTAGCAGGACTGATACTGGAACTGGGCGACACAGCGCCGCCCGCGGGAAATGATACTATCTGCTCCGAGACGGACTGCGGATTAAAATCGGCCCCCATGGATGCACGCATGCAGGGTGCACTTTATCGATTGTTGAGCCTGCTCGACTCCCCGGAAGACATCAAGGTGCTTTCCCCCTTAGCCCGTCGGGAGTTGATCTATCGGGCACTCATGGGTGCCATGGGGCCTCACATGCGCCGGTTTGCCGCCTCCGACTCCCAGGCTAACCGGATTGCGCGGGTCATCTATGCGCTTAAAGAGCGCTACACGCAACCGCTCAAGATCCGTGAACTGGCAGCAACCGCCAACATGAGTGAATCGACGCTTTACCATAGCTTCCGGCAAGTCACACGCATGTCGCCCCTGCAGTACCAGAAGAAACTTCGCCTGCACGAGGCCCGACGACTCATGCTGGCCGAGGGGCTCGAGGCGGCCACCGCCAGCTACCGGGTAGGTTATGAAAGCCCTTCCCACTTTAGCCGCGAATACAGCCGCATGTTCGGCGCGCCACCCCGAGCTGATGTTATTCAACTGCGGGCAGCGGGAACAGCACCGCAGACTGCATGACTTCCAGTGTAATCGGCTTCTGGTTTTCCCGATGATTCTGATAACGGCTATTTAGTCTTTTATAACTTCAAGCCACTTAATATTGAATTATTGCAACTAAATCACCAACAACAATAACGCTATAGATAACTATAAACCTTTAACCTTAAAAGCACATCACAACGTCATTAAACATGACGAACACAATAGATTCACATCTTTATCACAAGTCACACAAGTATATTAAAAGCAAACAAAATCAGCTAACACACACATTGTTAGCCAAGGCTATGTTAGTTCACTATTACAAACTTTATTTTTAAAGCTCTGTCTTGTTTGTTTAATAAATCGTGGTAGGATTCATCGCTATTGAATACCCGACTTTTACACTCAAGCATAGTATTACTACTCTGCCACTGGGTACATGTGCACGGTACTTTTCCAGCGAGCGAGTTCACACTCCATGACACCAATTACCCTGCTGTTTCTAGCCGTATCCATGTCGGCAGATGCCTTCGCCGCCTCCATCAGCAAAGGCGCCGAGCTTCAAAAGCCACGGTATCGTCACGCCATCGGGATTGGCCTGGTCTTTGGTGTGATCGAAGCCATTACCCCGGTACTCGGCTGGGTAGCGGGCAAGGCATCTCAGCAGTATGTGCAAGCCTGGGATCACTGGGTGGCCTTTACCCTGCTGACGCTTATCGGCCTTCACATGATGCATGCCGGGCTCAAAAAGGAAGACAAGATAGAGCACCGCAAACAGACGCTCTGGTTATTGGTGTTGACCGCCTCTGCTACCAGCATTGATGCCATGGCTGTGGGCGCCAGCCTCGCCTTTATCGATGCCAATATCATCGCCACCAGCCTAGCTATCGGCCTCGCTACTACGGTAATGGCCTCTATAGGCACTTTTCTGGGCAATAAGCTTGGCAAGTTCGTCGGTCACTGGGCAGAACTTATCAGCGGTATTGTGCTAATCGGAATTGGCTTAGCAGTATTGGCCGAGCACACAGCTTTTTTTAATGCTTAACCAGCAATTTATAACCTTGATCTCTTTTAAACCTGAAAGTCCTTCTTAAGCGATTGAGCTTTTACACATGAAGCTGCCGTAAAAGAAAAGCTTGAGAAAAATCTATTTACTTAACTAAAGACTAAAGCTGCGGTAGCTGGTCAGCCAAGTGGCGTAATTTATCCGGATTACGCACAACGTAAAGTGCCTGGATACGACTATCCACGACCTCCAGAGTCATAACCTGAGGTAGCCCATCGTGTTCGATCGTTAACCACCCCGGAAGCCCATTGACAATTACATGACTTACCCAGCAAGGGTTGGATGACGTCGACTTGTGGGCCAAGCCTGCAAAGAACCGGCTTATTTTATCTGCGCCGATAATGAGTCTGCGTACAGCAACTCTCTTGCCGCCTCCATCGGCATGCAGCGTCGCGCTGCCGCTCAACAAAGCCTTCAATTCGGTGACGTCGCCACTGCGTGCTGCTTCAAAGAAGCGTTGGGTCAGTTGGCTGTGCTCTCCAGCCGCCACCTGATAGCGCGGGCGTGCGGCCCGCACCTTTTTTCGAGCCCGGCTGGCAAGTTGGCGACAGCTTGTTTCACTACGTTCGAGGCTGATGGCGACCTGACCAAAATCCAGCCCGAACACATCGTGCAGTAGGAAAGCAGCCCGTTCCAAAGGCGACAGCCGCTCCAGCGCCAGCATCAGGGCGAAAGAGACATCGCTGGCTAGCGCCTCGGGGTCCACCGGAGTATCCAACGTTTCCACCAGCGGTTCAGGCAACCAGGGGCCCACATAAACCTCACGTTGTCGATGAGCGACCCTAAGGCGATCAAGACAAAGCCGGCTGGTGACAGTGGTCAGGTAGGCACGCACATCGTTCACCGAAAGGTGGTCAGTATCATGCCAGCGCAGGTAGGCATCCTGTACCACATCTTCCGCTTCGCTCACCGACCCCAGCATTCGATAGGCGATACCGGTCAGATAACGGCGCCAGTGATTAAACTGGCGCGCAGACTGTTCCGTCATGGTGATTGGCTCCCGCTACTCAAGCACGGCGGTCGCGTCCACTTCAAACAGCATGCCATCCAGCGCTAACCGCGGTACCGGCACAAGTGTTTGCGCAGGCAGCGCATCGCCAAAGGTCTCCTTCACATAGCGGGTCATAACCTCCAACATCGAAGGATCATAATTGACGACATAGGTGTTAATACGAGTAACCTGTTGCGGGCTCGCATCAAGTTCTTGCAACACAGTTCTAAGGTTGCGATAAGCTTGGGCAACTTGATCCGCAAACGACTCAGGCAGTACTCCCTGGGCATTTTCGCCTCCCTGACCGGCAATGTAGGCAACCCGGCTGCCTCCGCTGGCAACCACCGCGTGGCTATAGCCGTTAGGTGCAGGATCATAAAGTTCATCAGAATTGACGATGGTTGTTGTCACTCCACCTGCGTGAGCTGTGTTCAGCGCCATAGCGATAATTCCCCATTTAAAGCGTTTGATGATGCAACAAAACATATCACTACCCCTCAGCTCTGATCACTGACGGCTTTGGGTTTCATTCGGATGAAGCGAACGAAACCCCACACTAATGCGGTTCCAGACGTTAATCGCTCCAATCAGTAAGGTAAGGTCAACGAACTCTTTCTCGGTAAAATTCGCCACGCCCTGCTCGTAATCCTTCGTAGGAGCGCCTGTGTCGGGTAGCTTTGTCAATGCCTCGGTCCAGGCCAACGCCGCCCGTTCCCGTGGCGTATAGAGAGTGGACTCGCGCCAGGCAGACAGCAGGTAAAGGCGTGCCTCGCTCTCACCCGCTGCGCGGGCATCGCTGGTGTGCATATGCAGGCAAAATGCACAGCCATTGATCTGAGAGGCGCGTATTTTAACTAGCTCAATCAGACTAAATTCCAGTCCACAGTGGCGAACGTACTCCTCTAGCTTAGTCATCGCGGTAATGCCCTCTGGAGAGGCTTTAAAGGCGTTCAGGCGTGTTTCCATTGTCTTGCTCCTCTGTTTTATATGGAGTGGAAAGCTATCCACCGGTCGTTCTACAGAGGTAGACGGAACAGCCTTAATGTTTGTGACATGGTGAGAAATAATTTAGAAAATAAAACGCCTGGGAGACGAGGAGTACGCCAAAGCATTGGCTAGTGGCCAGGGCATTTCGGATACTTATCGCTATCTCCCCTACCCTGTGGGCCACTCAATCACTCTCTTTTCCAACGGCTTTCACATGCCGTAGAGTAACGGCTGATATCAACGCAAGCGCCAAAAGGGTGGCGCCACTTACTGCGGCGGCCATATTCATACCTTGCGTAAACGCAGACTGGGCTTGCTCAAGTATCCCATCGGGAAGTCGTTCAGCAACTGACGTTGTTGCCCACAAGCTTTCTCCAAGGGCACGGGAGATATCGTCTGGCATCCCGTTAGGAATCGCACTGGCAATCTGCACGCGATACAACAGGGTCGCCATGCTGCCGAGAAGTGCTACGCCTAGTGCCACCCCCAACTCTTGAACCATCTCGGACATCGACGATGCAGACCCGGTTTTTTCCGGAGGTGCAGACCCTACCACCAAGTCTGTGCCCAGCGCGGCGATGGTACCCAGCCCCAGGTATACCAGTGAAAATCCGATTACGACCTGGAGTACCTGAACGGAGAGTGGGTCTACTTGAGCCAGAAAACCACAACCGATGCTTGAAAGCATAAGCGCTAAAGCAATAACAAACGCTGGCCGAATTCGGCGCGCAAAGATAGGGGCAAGGATACCGGCTAGTACCATCATCAGCGCTGGCGGCCCCATCCACAACCCAGCAATCAGCGGCGTGTAGCCCGCCACTAGCTGAAGATATTGGGTAACTAAGAGCATCATTCCCGCCACGCCCACCAGCCCTATCAGGAGTATAAAAAGGGCGGCAGTGAAGGTTTTACTGGCAAACAGTTTGAGATCAAGCAGTGGATCGAGAAGCTGCTTTTGGCGACGCACAAAGAACAGTGTTCCCACTACGCCTAGTGCGAGAGTAACCAATACCAGTGGCGTCAATCCTGCTTTAGAGAACTCCTTTATGGCATAGATACTTGGCAAAATTGCTATCAACAGCAACAGGACACTCAAAAGATCCAGACGGCCTGCCTGTGGGTTACGGTACTCCGGCAGGAGTAATGGGGCAGTTAACAACAGTATGATGACGATGGGCACGGCAATTAGGAAAGCGGCTCCCCACCAAAAGGGTGCTAACAGCAACCCACCGACCACCGGGCCTAACGCCATACCCAGTGCGAACATGGTTGCCCATATACCGATCGCCAGTGCCCGCTGGTGCAAATCAAAAAACATATTGCTAATCAGGGCCAACGTAGAAGGCATCAGGGTTGCTCCGGCAATACCCAGTGCTGCCCGCGCCACAATGAGCCACTCGGCATTGGGTGCATAAGCTGCAAACACCGACGCGACCGCAAACGCAGAGGCTCCCATCATCAGTAGCCGACGTCGGCCAATCCGATCCCCTAGCGTGCCCATAGTGATCAGAAAACCGGCGATCATGAAGCCATAGGCGTCCATAATCCACAGCGCCTGGGTACTGCTTGGCTGTAGCTCTACCGCCAGGGCTGGAAGCGCCAAGTAGAGAATAGTTACATCGAGCCCAAGCAGCATGGTGGGCAGTGCCAATACCGCAAGCCCCGCCCACTCTTTAAGGCCAGCCTTGTTATAAGGCCGTCCTCCTGCAACCGTATAGAGAGGGGTGTGAACATCACAATTGAATGACATGTAGCCTCCGACTTCATCATGGAAGCAGGCATTCTCAGACACTCAATATGGGGTTACAATATAGCCAATTATCCTATTACCAAAGGTAATAGCATGTCGAATCATAGGCTTGAACGAACACAGAGTGATCTCACCGAATTCATGCTGCGGCATCGTCGCAAATTGACGCCCGCGGACGTTGGACTTCCCACCAGCGGGCGAAGGCGTACACCGGGCCTAAGGCGAGAAGAGGTTGCGGCGCTTGCTGGGGTAGGACTGACTTGGTACACGTGGTTTGAGCAGGGCCGTGACATTAAGGTCTCCGAACGCTTCCTGCTCAATATCTCCCGTGCCCTGAAACTGGATGACGCCGAGTGCTGTCATCTTTTTCTGTTGGCACACCGCCGAGCGCCGCCAGCAGAAGCGTATCAAGAGCAGAGCATATCTCCCCGGATACGATCGCTGATGGATGATCTCTCTCGCCCTAGCTACGTCATGAATCTGCGCTGGGATGTTATTGGCTGGAATGCGCAGGCCGATAAGCTACTTCAGTTCAGCAGCCGAGAGGCGTCTGAACGCAACCTGCTAAGGATGGTATTTACCGCCCCCGATCTACGCCGACGACTTCCTGACTGGCAACTGGATGCCTCGCATATGCTGGCGCAGTTTCGTTGTGACTTAGCTGTCGCCCCTGAAGACCCGATCATGCAAACGCTGATCGACGAGCTTTGTCAGTTATCTCCAGACTTTCGGCGCTGGTGGGAAGCTTCAAGTATGGAAGGCTACCATCGAGGAATCAGCAGCCTCCTCGATACAGAGGGCGGGCATCATACTTATACCCATGAGACGCTAATCGTTGATGAGCACCGTCATCTCAAGATGGTTGTTTACTTCGACAGCTAAATCGTTCCTATGCCATCTTCTTTCACGGAATATTGAAGAGAAGACTCAACCGTCACACGGTCTCTGCTTCACGCGCCTCACTCGGCGGGTGGCCAATAATGCGTTTGAACGCGCGACTGAATGAGGCTTCGGAGTCATAGCCAAGCCGGTTCGCGGCCACGGCGATGCGCATATTGTCCCGCGCTATCCACTGTCGAGCCTGAAACATCTTTACCCGCGCCACATACTTGGCGGGAGTCACCCCTAACATCCGGCTGAACTTATCGTTAAAGCTTGAGCGCGAAGCTCCCATGACATCCGCTAACTCGGCGACTGACCAATCGCGCTCCGGCTGCGTATGGATGGCTACCAGCACCTTGCCGAGTTGTGGGCAGCGCACGGCTGCAATCCAGCCGCTAGAGTCGCTGCAGGCACACTCAATCCAAGCACGAATAATAGTGGCGGCCAGCACATCGGCCAAACGGGCAAGTATGCCGCAGGCACCGATTCGATCCAGGCTAATTTCTCGCTCCATTGCCTCCAATAAGGCAGGTACCGAGGGATCACGTTTAGCCAAATCGCTAGCGCGCATCATGTCAGGCATTATCGCAATCAGAGGGTGTAGCGGGTCGAGATTGAAGTGCATGGCGCCACAAAAAAGCACATCCGGCTCAATATCACTCTCTTTTGACTCACTGTTCACCAGATAAATATTCTCGGAGACCGGCCTACGAGCCAACGTAGCCTTATCCACTGCAGGCACGTCCTGCGAGCTGGCCATTACGTAGGACGCTCCACGCGGAAAGAGCACCGCATCGCCAGCGTTCAGGTATGTCCACTCGGTTGTCTCGGTACGCAACCAACACCCGCCTTGAGCCACAAAAAGAAAAAGTGCTGCTGGCTGGGCAGAGGTTGCGACGGCCCAAGGGGCGCGCAGCAGGCAGCGCCCATACTCCACGCCCTCAAGGCGCAGGCCGAGCAGAATTTCAGTTAAGGTGTCGCGCATATTAATGAACCCGGTTTGGACAAATAGTCATGCTTTACGGATTTTATATCATAGAAAAGCCAAACCCTTAATTTTACACTGCAGCTTCAACTAACACTTTAGTAGGCCTGCAATGAACGACACTACTTGCTCCGCCAGCCCGTCATTACTAACGGCAACACCCACCGCTGAACCTACCTCAGCCAATTGGATGGGCATTGTCAGCCTCGCGCTGGGGGTTTTTGGTTTAGTGACTGCCGAATTTTTACCGGCCAGCCTGCTGACGGCCATGGCAGCGGATCTCAACATCTCCGTTGGCGCCGCGGGCCAAGCGGTCACGGCTACTGCTGCAGTAGCTGCGCTTGCCGCGCTAACAATCCCACTTCTGACCCGCAATTTTGATCGTAGGTTTGTGCTGCTTGGTTTATCGCTGCTGCTCGTCGTTTCCAACGTCTTGGCGGCAACGGCGAATAGCTTTTTTGTTTTAATTTTTGCTCGAGTACTGCTGGGAATTGCCTTGGGAGGGTTCTGGTCGATGGCCGCTGCCCTGGCAATGCGCATGGTGCCCGACAATCTGTTTGCACGCGCCATGTCTATTGTTTTGACCGGCGTGTCTGTCGCTACCGTTTGCGCAGCCCCTCTGGGCGCCTATATTGGTGGTCTCTGGGGGTGGCGCAGTGCGTTTATTGCCGCTAGTTGCCTTAGTCTAGTGACGCTCGTGACTCAGCTTTTCGTCATTCCTGCCATGCCGCCAAAAGACAACCCAAGCCTGCGCACTCTCTTCCAACTGCTCACACGCACGCAGGTTCGCGTTGTGCTGTTAGCCGTAGTGCTGATGATTTCAGGCCATTTTGCCGGATTTACCTACATACGACCGCTCCTTGAAGAGGTGGCGCAGCTATCCGTCAGTGCAATCTCTGCGGTACTACTCGGCTTTGGCATTGGTGGTTTTTTTGGCAATTTCGCCGGTGCATTTATCGCGGAGCGTAGCGAGCGCAACGCCATTATGTTTGGTGGGGCACTCATTATTGCGATCACCATTACGCTACTGTTCGCGGGTAGTTTGGCCAGCGTTACTGCCGTGTCTATCGCACTGTGGGGGTTTGCTTTCGGCGCTTTTCCCATCGGATTTCAAACCTGGATAGTTCGTGCCGCGCCGGATCAAGTTGAAGCTGCAGGGGGCTTGATAGTTGCCGCCTTTCAGGTTGCTATCGCCAGTGGCGCTATAGGCGGCGGCATACTAGTGGATTACCTCGGCGCGCTGGGTGGGCCCCTATTAGCCCTGATCACTACCAGCCTGGGAACCCTGCTTGTGCTGTCATTTGGGCCACGCTCACAAAGCCCGGCCTGATAGCAAGAGAGCCGGGAGTAGTGAGACTTCCCGGCTCCTCAGTTGACTAGACCACCCAGCGGAAATGCGGTGATTCAAGCGTTACATGCCTCTTGCAGTTCCCGTTACCCACTGTTCATCACCGTTCAATATCGCACAGGAAACTCTCCAGAATGGCACGGCTTTGGGCCAGTTTGGCTGCTTTCTGGTCGGCAAACTCAATTTGTTCGTGCAAGACATTGCGTAGTTCGTCACAGGGCTCGAAGACTGGGCCCTCCCCTCTCACACACGGTAGGAATTGCTTGATGGTTGCCAGAGTCATGCCTGCTGAACCGAGCAGTTTGATCCGCTCGACAGTGCGAATCTCACCCTGCCCGTAATGACGGTACCCATTGGTGGCGCGCGTTGGCTTAAGCAAACCTTCCGCTTCATAGTAGCGCAGCATGCGAATGCTTACTCCGGTGCGTTTTGCCAGCTCGCCTATTTTCATTTCACTCTATTGACTCTTACAGCGCTGTTAGGGTTTAGGGTAGTGACTCCTCACTGCAAGTTCAATCAGGAGTTAATGCCATGTTCACTAACACCAGCACTTTTCAGGCCCATATTAATGGGCAACCAGCCACTCTTTCAGAGCTGATACCCCTGGCCTTTGCAGGGTTTGCCCATTTCACGGCCATGCAGGTACGAGATCGAGAGGTCAAAGGGCTAGATCTTCATCTTGCCCGCCTGCAGAAAGCGTCAAAAGAGTTTTTTGGAAAGATGCTTCCCGAGGAGCAACTGGTCTCCTACATCAAAACAGCTATTGATAAAGGCCCGAAAGACCAGTCATTAACGGTCACTCTCTTCTCCCGCCATGGCGAATTCACCGCGGCCAGCATGGATGCGGAGCCAGACGTGCTCGTCCGTAGCAGCGCACCGGCTAATGGCCCTAAAGGGCCGTTGAGGCTGAGTAGGGTAGATCACGAGCGACCTCTAGCTTCTATCAAGCACGTTGGTGAGGCGGGCAAAACCTACTATCTACATCAAGCTCTGCGCCAGGGTTTCGACGATGCAGCCTTTGTCGACCGCCATGGGCGATTGAGCGAGGCAACCATCTGGAACCTTGCCTTCTGGGACGGTGAGACGGTGATCTGGCCACAGGCAACGATATTGCAGGGCACCATGATGGGTATTGTTCAACGCCAACTAAACCGCCTCGGTATTGCCCAGCGCCACGAGGAGATCACCATTGAGCGTCTTCAGGAACTGCCCGGTGCCGCGGTGATGAATTCATGGACACCTGGGATCGCAGTCACTGCCATTGCTACCACTGCTTTTGCAGAAATAACCCCGTTCATCAGTCTGCTTCATAAAGCCTACCAAGCTGAGCCCAACAGTGTGTTGTAGGGGGTCTTTCCATATAGCGCGGAATCTGAGACAACACCATCGATTTTCCAGCGTTGTCTCAGCAAGCTCTTCGGCAAAGTGCATTGCACATTGCCCCCCGCCACCACAAGAGTGAACACGGCCTTTCCGTTCAAACGTTGCAATCAACAGACCAGTTGCTCGCTCAATGCTGGTAAGCGCACCTTTATTTAACAAAAGGCTTTCAAGGGCCGGCATGTAGGCTCGCTTGTATGTGTTGAATTGCCATGCCTTACTCACTCTTATAAGGGTAGATTTAGCAAACACAATGTTAAATTTAATTAACTTTAGACTTAAGCCAATCGACAAAGGCCTGCATTTTGGCGCTATGCTGCCAACTTTGGGTCGGGATGTAGTAACACAGCATTGAATCAACGCCTTGATACGACATTGGCTGCAATGTGTTAGCTTTCACAAAGTCAGAAACCAGAGTCTCTGAACAAAACACCAGCCCTTTCCCAGCAATAGCTTCATACACGCCATAGAGCTCCTGATCAAAATATCTTATTTCAAAGTTTGGAAGAGACTCCCCATTTTCCATTAACCAGCTTTCCCAAGGTGAATCCGGTAATTTACTATTCTTCCATTTAGTCAGGTAGACAATAGGAGGCTTACCCGCTGTGATAGAGTTGATAAAAGAAGAGCCTCCATACACGTTAAAACGTTCTTTTTTCAATAAGCTTGACTCATCAACACGGGTTACGTCTCCCAAACGGATAGAGAGGGCATTAACTTTAGATGCCACCACTTCACCTGTTGATATTTCAACATCAATATTTTGATAGATTTTATTGAAATCATGTAATAACGGAATTAACACCAGGGCAGCAAAGGATGAAGTGGTATCAACATTCAGTCGTGATGCCCCTGACTTTATATTATCTAGCGCAGTCTGAATTTTCTGCAGACCTGCTGTTGTTGCCTCAGCGAGCTGGTGCCCCTCTGAAGTTAATATCACTTTTCGGTTTTTTCGGTTAAACAGCCGCACTCCCAACCTACTCTCAAGGTTGCTGATGTGGTGCGACACACCTGCTGGCGTTATCGACAGCTCCTCAGCGGCATCTTTAAAGCTCCCCAGTCGAGCTGCTGCTTCAAACACCTTAATCGCTTGCAATGAAGCCTTCACCGCCAGCCCCCCATTTTGGACTCAAACCCGTTTCTCAATAGGTAAGTTTTATTCATCTATCGAGCCAGTTTATTCATTTGTCGCAGTATTGGCAAAAAGGCAGCATAGCCACTCCACATCACTATCAGTCGAGCCCACTATGCACACATTACTTCATATAGACGCCAGCGTACGCAAGACGTCCAACCCAAACCCCGACCACAACTCAATATCAAAGCGCATTGCTATGCAGTTTGTTGATAAATGGAGGTCTGCTAAAAGTACAGATAATTACATTTATCGTGATATTGGCTTAAATCCACCAGCTTTCATTGACCAAGACTGGATAGGCGCTGTGTTTACTCCGGATGACCGAAAAAGTTCTGAGCAACTCGAAAAACTGGCTTTATCAGATCAGCTATTTAACGAGTTATCTCAAGCGGATGTCATTTTAATATCTTCACCTATGTACAACTACGGCATGCCCGCCCCTCTTAAAGCATGGTTCGATCAGGTAATGCGTATAAATAAAACATTTAGCTTTGACTTGGCTCGTGGCGACCATCCTATAGAGCCACTTTTGTCTGGAAAAACACTTATTTTAGTGACCTCATGCGGAGAATTTGGGTTTGGGCCAGGAGGTGAACGTGAGCATATGAATCACCTCGGGCCACATATTAAAACATTGGGCAGATACTTGGGTGTCGAGTCATTTTATGAAATAACGTCAGAGTACCAAGAATTTGGGGACGAAAGGCATCAGGAATCAGTTGCTAATGCGCTTAAAAATGCAGGATTACTAGCGACTGATTTGGCTAGCAAAGCATAAATCCTTAAGCAGTAGCAGGGCAGTGCAATATGCGCTGCCCTGCTTAAAAGCTATTAATCTTGAACAGTAATACAGAAACTGCAACGCTAACCTGCCGTTTTAGGTGGGCTAAACGCTTTACTGTAATAGCCAGATGGATCGAAGCAGCAAACGCGGCGCTTTCCAGAAGCAAGCATGTCGCAAGCATCTAGAATCCGCTTCGCTCGGGTCTTGGACTGCTTGGCGGACATAATCCAATGAATCCAGTCCAGGCGAGCAATCGTCGTGGTATCGCTCCAAACGGCTTGAGCTTCTGGAGACGCTGCAAGGGCATCCTGCAAATCAGCGGGCACCTCGGGTTCAGGCTCCTGCTCTACGGGCGTAATCTCAAAGGTGACATCGTCGCCACTATTAACGCCTGCCGATTCAAGCAGCTCTTTACTTACCCGCAACCAATGGCTCAATTGGCCGTCCGGTTCAAGAGTAGCCTGGAAGGCATAAGTATTGAGGGTGCCCTCTACCGTTGTCCTACCTCGCCGTGGGAGCTTCTCACTCACGCTTTTGGGCAGCACGACAAAAGCCCATAAATTATCGCTATCCTGCTTGGCCGGACGAAGAAGCGTTGCATTAAACTGAGATGTCATAGCTCTTTGTGTCCTATTTTTAATGTGGCAATTAATAGCACTCCAATCAAAAGGGGCAGCCCCTCCTCCAGAGCAGGCTGCCTGTGACATGGTGCTGCTGCATAGCTCATGGCCTCCTCACTCTGATTATAGTCAGAGTGAGGCCCTATCTTCAGACGCGATTTATTGATACTCCGCCATCTGCCAACAGTGCCGTTCCGGTCGTAAAGCTTGATGCATCTGAAGCCAGGTAGAGTGCGGATTGAGCAATTTCTTCAGGCTTTGCCGTCCGCTTCATTGCATGCAGGTTGGCTACGAACGCTAACGCTTCGGGGGTATTGGCAAACTCCTTGGCGGCAGCGGTATCCGTTCCCCCCGGCAGTAACGCATTCACCCGAATGTTATCAGGGCCATACTCGCAGGCGAGCACCTGCGTCAGCCCTATTAGTCCCGCTTTACTGGCCGCATAAGCCGCCATGCCAGGCATTCCGGCGCTATAGCCAACAAATGTCGAAGTAAAAATTAACGAGCCACCGCCAGCCGACCGCATGGCAGGCAGTTGATACTTAGCGGCCAGAAAAGCGCTTGTTAAATTAGTCGTGATTACCTGATTCCAATCAGCCAATGACATCTCGGGCACCGGCCCCATCGCGCCTAAAATGCCTGCGTTGTTAAATGCCGCGTCCAGTTGACCAAACCGCGCGAGTGTCTCATCAACGAGCTTTCTGGCGAAAGACTCATCACCTACGTCGCCGGCAACCGCTAACGCTTGGCCACCCTCTTCTTTTATTGCGCTGACCAGCACCTCCAGCTCTGACTCTCTTCTGGCCGCTACCACGACAGTAGCTCCCTCCCTAGCGAAAAGCCGGGCAGTCGCTCTACCAATACCTGCGCTGGCACCAGTAACAATGGCAACTTTATTTTCGAGTGCACCCATCTTTATGACCTCCATCACTGTTCAGAAAAAGGGGAAATTCCCCCACCAACAGCGAAGATCATAAGAAGCCTTTTACCTGGCGCCGACCCGAAACTTGCTACATTGCGCAGGTACTAAAATGCTGAGCATACCTGTGGCCTTTTCAGGGCACGGCGTAGCTGACCCGCCTGCTGATTCCCGACGAGCCGGGCTTCAACCTGTACTGTTCGAGCTTAAGGGAGTAGGGTAGCCCTCCGGATCGACTCCCCCAGCGCTTTGTTGCGATTCACTGTGGAAGTCCATCTGCCTCCCTATTTAAGGCGTTTCCAGCGCCTGACACTTGCACGACCTGATCGCCAACCGCGATATCATCTCGCTACAGACATACCTAGAAAGATGTTCTGTTTTTTGCTTACGTCCTGTCGCGGCCACTCCTTCAAGGGAACTGTGGTTGCTATTTAGGATGCTAGGGCTGCAAAGCCTATGGGTATTCAATGAACGAAGAAAGTTTCTATCAATTCTCGACCGTGACTGTGCTCGCCTTGTTGGCGTTTTTTTACGGCGGCACTTACCTGCTGACCTTGCTGATCAAGAAGAAAAAGGAAAATACTGACGCCTTTATGGTGTCTAATCACCAGATCGGCTTTGGCCTTGGCGCTGCCAGCATGACCGCCACCTGGATCTGGGCAGCCTCGTTCTACGGCGCCGCCACCTCGGGTTATACCTATGGCATTTCCGGCCCTTTACATTACGGGCTGTGGGGCGCGCTGATGATTCTGTTTATCTACCCCTTTGGCCGACGTTTTCGCAAACTGGCGCCCAATGCGCACACCCTGGGTGAGCTTATCCATGCCCGCCATGGTTCTTCCAGCCAGCTGATTCTTGCCTCCTCCAACATCCTGGGCAGCATCATCAGCCTGATGGTCAACTTCACCGCTTCCGGCGCGCTGGTTTCGGTGCTTTCGCCCCTCTCTTTCCAGGCCGGTGTGGTTATTGCTGGGGTCGGGGTGCTCTCCTATACGCTGTGGTCAGGCTTCCGCGCCTCAGTGCTGACGGACTTTGCCCAACTGATGGCGATGATGGCCGTGGCCATCCTGATTATTCCAGCGGTAATGTTTGCTCTCGGCGGCCCGGAAACGCTGTCAGACGGCATGAGTCTTCTTACGCCAGAACAAGCCAACCTGTTCTCGATGGACGCGATCCTCAATCAAGGTGCGCCCTTCTTTGTAGCGGTGCTGGCATACGCCATTGGCAACCAGACCATTTCCCAGCGCCTATTCGCCGTGCGTGAAGATCATATCAAACCGACCTTTATCACCGCGACCATTGGTTATGGTGCCATTGTCATTGGTCTTGGCATGATCGGCTTGATGGCATTGATGACCGGCATGGAGCCGATCGATGGCGACATGAACAATCTGATTCCGCAGATGGTTTCAATGTACCTCTCACCGGTGTTTATCGGGTTGTTCTTTATTCTGGTGATCGGTTCGCTCTCCTCCACTGCTGACTCGGATCTTTCCGCCATGTCGGCGATTGTGATGGCCGATGTCTACGGTAAAAACATTGCCAAAAACAAGCCCGACCCGACCAAGATGCTGTTTATTGGCCGGTTAACCATGATCGTCGCGACGCTGATCGGGGTGGTTCTTGCCAGCTTCTCGATGGACATTCTGATCATGCTGGTCTTCGTTGGTGCGCTGTGGGGTGCAATTGTGTTCCCGGTCATCGCCAGTTGCTTCTGGGATCGAGTCACCAACAAGGCCTTCACCTCCGCTGTCATCGCGGGCTTGGTGATGTTCTGTGTCGCACGATTCGAGCTAGTACCGATGATTGGCGTCACTGCGGGGCTGTTTGAACTACTCGCCGCCGTCGGCGGTGGTGTGGTGCTCGGTCTGATGGCCTTCGGCTTCTGTGGGCGCAGAATTGGTTTGGTTTTCGGCACACTCTGCGCCATTGTGCTGGCCTACTTCTGCGTCGGATTCCTGCGGGACTACACCGTGCTGCTGGCTTCCTTAATGGCTTACGGCGTCAGCACCATCTTCTGCATCGCGGTCAGCCTGATGAGTTCCAGTAAGTTCGACTTCTCGCAGATCGATCAGAAAGTGATCAACTACGACCCGACCAAACCTGCGACGCAAGGCTAAGTCCAGCGCCACGCTAGATTCATCACTTCATCCGCTGGTGCGCCAAGCGCACCAGCCAGACAATAGGAAAGCGCATGCAAACCTTTATCTTGGCGTTATATGTACTGATCTGGCCGTTGATCTCACTTGTCATCTTCGCGGTGATTGGCATCGCCACCGTCAAAGACATTCGCATTGCACGACGTGATAAGCGTGAACTGGTGTGATGTAGCTCTTCATCGATGAACAGTAACAGTGGTTAAGGAAAATAGAGGCAAGGAAAAGAGATGCGGCAAAGGATTGCCGTGGTTTGTAACCCTACATCAAGCTCCAAAATGCATCGACCAGCGGGTTTTTTAAGTTTTTCTTTAACGTAAACAAGCCAATATCGTAGGGTTCCAGCTCAGGCTTCACATCAAGCACCCGAATACGATCCTTCAATGGGCTGTTATCGAGCACAATTTTTGGCACTACGCCAATGCCGAAGCCCAAGCTCACCATACTTACAATCGCCTCATTGCCCGTGACCTGTGCATAAATGCGCGGGGCAATATCGCGTTGGCGAAACCATTCGTCCACACGAGTTCTTGAGACACCGCTTTCAGATAAAATCATCGGGATATTCGCCCACTCTCCGGGTGCGGTTGGCGAGGTCGTGGGAATATTTGGCACTTGCTGCTCAAGTGGTGCGATAAATAACAAAGGCGATGTGGCAATGGGCTTGAATGCTAACCCGCGAGGTAAGTTTGCGGGGCGTGCCGCGATGCTGAGGTCTTCTTTACCGTCCAGAACATGCGCAATCGCGTGTTCTGGATCCCCCGTGCGCAGCTTTATTTCAATCGCAGGATAGGCGATACGAAAGCGACGCAGCAGCTCGTACAGAAAACTGTAGCTCGCGGTGACTGAACCGTACAAGCTGATTTCACCGCTTAATTGATCAGAGTTGTCAGTTAACTCATGGCGGATCAAGTTCCACTGGCTGCTGGTATCGCGCGCGTATTTAAGAAATTTCTGGCCTTCCTGAGTCAATGCCACGGTTCGATTGTCGCGATTAAACAGCGGTACACCCAGCTCGTCTTCTAAATGACGAATGTTGCGCGACAGCGCAGAAATGCTGATATGACACTCATCGCTGGCGCGTCCAAAATGCAGCGTTTCTGCCAGGGCAAGGAATTGTTTTAAAAGTTTAATATTCATAATAAGACCGACGCTCCGCGACTGCGCTTGTGGCGATGTCCGAATACTAACCGACAGTTGCGAAAAATGGGACGTGTTATTGCAAATATATCAATTTAAGAAAGAGTCACTCTTCTATACATTACCTCTCATCACATGCTCTTACCGACATGGCGCTAGCGTTTCCCCCTAGCGACGGTGTCACCTTTTTAATATCGGTGTACCTTACACCGACACATTGATCATAAAATTAGGATGCTAACGATGGCTAACTATTTCAATACGTTACCGCTACGCGAGCAATTGGCTCAGCTAGCGCAATGCCGCTTCATGCACACCGCTGAGTTTGCTGATGGCGTCGAAGCGCTAAAAGGCAAAAAAATGGTGGTTATCGGCTGTGGCGCACAAGGCCTTAACCAAGGTTTGAACCTACGTGACAGCGGCCTAGATGTTTCTTATGCACTGCGTCCTGAAGCCATTGAGCAAAAGCGCCAGTCCTGGAAAAACGCCACTGAAAACGGTTTTGTGGTAGGAACTTACGAAGAGTTGATCCCCACCGCAGACGTTGTTTTGAACCTCACCCCTGATAAGCAGCACACTTCAGTAGTGAACACAGTGATGCCGCTGATGAAGGAAGGCGCCTGCCTGTCTTACTCTCACGGTTTCAACATCGTAGAAGAAGGCATGAAAATTCGCGACGACTTAACCGTCATCATGGTGGCACCGAAGTGCCCTGGCTCTGAAGTTCGCGCTGAATACGTGCGTGGTTTCGGTGTTCCCACCTTGATCGCTGTTCACGAAGACAATGACCCCAAAGGCGAAGGCCTTGCGCTCGCCAAAGCTTACGCTGTAGGTACTGGCGGCCATAAAGCGGGCGTGCTGATGTCCTCTTTTATCGCGGAAGTGAAATCCGATCTGATGGGCGAGCAAACGATCCTTTGCGGCATGCTGCAAACGGGCTCCCTGCTTTGCTTCGACAAGATGGTCGAAGAAGGTATCGACCCGGGTTACGCCTCTAAGCTGATCCAGTACGGCTGGGAAACAGTCACCGAAGCGCTGAAGTACGGCGGTGTGACAAATATGCTAGATCGTCTTTCTAACCCAGCGAAGATTAAAGCGTTCGATCTTTCTGAAGAGTTAAAAGACATCATGCGTCCGCTGTACAACAAGCACCAAGACGACATCATGAGTGGCCACTTCTCTAAAACGATGATGGAAGACTGGGCGAACGATGATGCGAACCTTCTAAAATGGCGTGCAGAAACGGCTGAAACGAACTTCGAGAAAACACCCGCTGGCGATGTAGAAATCTCTGAGCAAGAGTTCTTCGACAACGGCATTTTGATGGTCGCTATGGTGAAAGCCGGTGTTGAACTTGCTTTCGAAACCATGACAGCGGCGGGCATCATCGCTGAATCGGCTTACTACGAGTCGCTACACGAAACGCCGCTCATCGCGAACACCATCGCGCGTAAGAAATTGTACGAAATGAACGCGACTATCTCTGATACGGCGGAATACGGTTGCTACCTCTACAACCACGCCTGTGTGCCACTGTTGGCAGACTTTATGAAAGGCATCAAATCCGATGTGATCGGTAAAGGGCTTTCGCTAGACGACAACGGCGTTGATAACGCACGCCTGATCGAAGTTAACACCGCCCTTCGTTCACACCCCGTAGAAGCCGTTGGCTCGGTTCTTCGCGGCTACATGGCTGACATGAAAAAAATCGTTTAATCGCCTGATTAACCGATAGACGTTTAAGCCGCCAAAAAAAGCCGAGATATCATCACGATATGCTCGGCTTTTTTGGTACCTCGAACAGCGTAAGGAAGAGAGTAATGGATTCGTTAACCCGCCTAGACAATATACGCCTATCAAAAGCGACGGTTAGCTTTGATGATCGTTTCACACTAAGCGAGATTGATTGGACCATTACGCCAGAACAGCATTGGGTTATCACTGGCCCCAATGGCGCAGGTAAATCCGCCCTTGCTGCTGCGCTCGCGGGCATTGGTGACATCCAGAGCGGAAGCATTCAAGGCCTTCCCAACAACGTGGAAATCGTCTCTTTTGAAGCACAGGCAGAGCTCATCGCCCAAGAGTTGAAAAAAGACGACGCCGACATTATGGACGTCATTTCACTCGGCACTCCCGTCAGTGAAATGATTTTCGACCATTGCCAAGACACTGAACTTGCCCAATCCTTGGTCGAAAAGTTTGGCCTAGGGAAACTGCTCGAGCGCGCGTTTCGCAAACTTTCCACCGGCGAAACCCGTAAAGTCATGTTGATTCGCGCTTTGGCCAATAAGCCTGATTTACTTATTTTAGACGAGCCCTTCGATGGCCTGGATGTCGATACCCTCGCCATGCTTCAAGCACATCTAGCGTCTATCATCGACACCGTTCCCATGGTCATGGTGCTGAATCGCTTTGATGAAATGCCCGACTTCATCACCCATGTGGCCTACTTAGATAAAGAACGTGGGGATAAAGACCGTTCGGATAACAATAGTGGGAATAAAAAGAGAGGGGATAAACAGAGTGGCGACAAAGGCCGCTTGAAGCTCACGGTAGATCGTCTGGACGACGCCGCCTTTAATGAGCTCTACCAATTACTGCATTTGAAAACCACCGACCTAAGCGTGCCGGAGGCCGACCCCACCAATAAGCTACCCGCTCTCGACCCGAGCCAGCCATTAGTAAAACTAACGCAAGCGACCATCCAATACGGCGACACCGTGATTGTCGATAAGCTCGATTGGACGATAGAACGGGGCCAGCATTGGCAACTGAGCGGCCCTAACGGTAGCGGCAAAACCTGCGTTTTATCGTTGATCACCGGCGATCATCCGCAGTGCTATACCAACGATATTTTCGTGTTTGGTTTCCAGCGCGGTAACGGCGAAAGCATCTGGCAGATTAAACAGTTTATCGGCTATGTATCCACTAACCTGCAGTGGGAATACCGGGTTAGCACCAGCTGCAAAAACGTGATTATTTCCGGTTTCTACGACAGCATCGGCATGTACACCAAGCCCACTGACAGCCAGAAAAAAATTGCCGACCAATGGCTCGAACTACTCGGCATGCAAGACCGCGCCGACCAGCCGTTTAACAAACTCTCGTACGGCGACCAGCGCCTGCTACTCATTGCCCGCGCCATGGTCAAACATCCGCCCCTGTTGATTCTAGATGAACCTTGCCTTGGCCTGGACGACATAAACCGCCAACTCGTCCTCGCCCTGATCGAGAAAATCTGCCAGGGCTCAGAAACCACCGTGCTCTACGTCAACCACCACGCGGAAGATCAGATAACAGGCATAGAGCATTATTTAGGGCTGGAGAAAAATAACTAATTTTTCAAATAGTTAAGATCATTAACTATACTGAAAAATGGCCAGCCAGCTAGTCTTTTTTGTCTATCGTTACCTCAATCGATTTGCTATCGCCAGCAAACCATTTCTGAACATACAGAGTGCCCACGATAGGCGCCGTTCCTTCATCAGGCACTTCTTTATAGCGAACGCTGTTTTTGGTTTCTTTCTCGTATTCAAACATAACTACTTTCTTCGACATGAAACATATCCAGTAAATAATAATTAGGACTTGGGCGACTAATGTCGCTCAACAGGCTTGTTAGGTTTTGGAATTAATCAGTCTCAAAGCGAACGGTTACTTTCGATCCGCACACCTGAGCGACGCAACGCGCATAGCCTTCAAGAGATCATCGACCTTGTGATGATATAGATCAAGGTCTACGTTGGATGCAGGCGCAGCCTGTTGCCGTGCCTTCACGCATCACACGGAGGTGAATATTGTTAGCAAGCTCAGGATCCACGCCCAGTCGCAGACACTGCCCGGTAGCAAGGCCGCCTTCGTCAGCGGCCAAACGATCCACCCCAACGGTGGCACCATCGTCAATGGCTGAGGCGAGCGCCCTCTTGATCACATAAAGATATGGATGCAATGAACCACGGCACAAAGCCCCATGACACCGATCAAAAGCCCCAGCGCTGGCTCGATAGCGCCACCCACCACTTCTGGCTGACCCGCGAAGGGCTCGCGCTGTTTGAGTTCCACCGCCAGGCGCGTCTGGACTCCGGCGGCTTCGCACCGCTCGATGGTGACGGGCGCATACCCGACGACGCCGTGGCCGACACCATGCTTACCGCGCGCATGGCACATAGTTGTGCCTTAGCAGCGCTACAGGGCGTGCCGGGCGCTGCCGCGCTGGCCGAGCATGCTATTCGCGCGTTGGAAGGTAAGCTGCACGACGAGCAACACGGCGGCTGGTTTGGCGCCGACCCCGCCACCAGCGACGACCGCACTAAGCAGTGCTATATCCATCACTTCGTCGCCCTCGGCGCTGCCACTGGGACCCACGCCGATATTCCCGGCGCGGCTGCTCTGCTCGAAGAGGCCATTGAGGTGATCGACACCCGCTTCTGGTCGATGGATGAGCAAGCTTTCGTCGAGAGTTTCAGTCAGGACTGGAGCGAACTGAGCGACTACCGCGGCGGTAACAGCAACATGCACGGCGTAGAGCTGTGCTTGGCGCTAGCCGATGTGCGCGACGAACCGCTGTGGCTTGATCGGGCGCTGGCCATCGTCGAACGACTGATTCACCGCCACACGACTCCCCGGGAATACCGCATCCTCGAGCATTTTCACGGCGACTGGTCGGAGTGGCCGGAACACAACGCCGACCGTCCTGACGACGGCTTCTCCCCCTATGGCGCTACGCCGGGGCACGGCTTTGAGTGGTCGCGTTTGATGCTGCACCTGGAAGCATCGCTGCAATCCCGCGGCCGAACGGTTCCTGCCTGGCTGTTCACCGACGCTGCGGCGCTATTTGACGCCAGCCTGCGCGACGGCTGGAATACCGACGGCGCCCCGGGGCTGGTATATACCGTCGATTGGGAGGGTAACCCGCACTCCCTGCGGCGACGCCACTGGACCCACGCCAAGGCGGCGGGCGCGGCGGCCGCGTTCCTACAGCGCACCGGCGAGGCCCACTACGAGCACTGGTATCGGCAACTCTGGGATGCGATCGACACCCTCTTTATCGATCGTAAACGGGGCGGCTGGTACCAGGAGCTCAGCGGTGAGTTGCAGATCGACCCCGCCGAAGGCGACGTCAAACCCGATCTCTACCATGCCTACCAGCCCACGTTGCTGCCACGGTTGCCCTTAGCCCCCAACCTAGCGTTAACCGTCCACCGGTTGTAACTGGTTGTAATAAATAGTGCAACGTTCACCCGAGGTGGTCCCCCCTCAGTCGCCGTGCCTGTCGTGGGCCCGGCTTTTTCAGTTTATTTCAGTCATACCAGTGGTGGATTACGCTCAGCGAACTGGCCGTTCCAATAGGGATAATAGGGGTAAGGTGGAGTTACCGCGCTCGCCACGTCTAATCGTGCAACCTGAGACTCATCAAGGCGCCAGCCAACCGCACCAAGATTCTGCCGTAACTGGGTTTCGTCCCGGGCACCTATCAAAACCGATGACACCGTCGGACGGCGCAGCAACCAGTTAATCGCTACCTGGGGCACGCTCTTGCCGACTTCGTCAGCGATCTCGAATAGCACGTCCAGTACCCGGTACAGTCTTTCATTCGGCACAGGTGGCGCGAATCCTTCGGTCTCGTGAAGACGGCTCCCGACGGGCAGTGGTTGGCCGCGACGAATCTTACCGGTCAGGCGGCCCCAGCCCAGCGGGCTCCACACCAGAGCACCCAGGCCTTGATCCTGCCCCAATGGCATCAGCTCCCACTCGTAATCTCTGCCCACCAGGGAGTAATACGTCTGGTTCGCCACGAAGCGCGCATAGCCATAACGCTCAGCAACGCTTTGGGACTTCATCAACTGCCAGCCAGAGAAATTGGACGCCCCCAGGTAGCGAACCTTGCCAGCCCGCACCAGATCATCCAGTGCGGACATCACCTCCTCCACCGGGGTCATGGCATCGAAGTGATGCAGTTGCAGCACATCGATATAATCGGTTCCCAGCCTTTTTAGTGCGCGCTCGGTGGCGCGGATCAAGTGGTGTCGAGAGCTGCCCACGTCATTGGCGTCATCCCCGCTGCGTAGTGACAGTTTCGTGGACACGATCACCCGGTCACGACGGCCTTTGATCGCCGCACCAAGGATCGCTTCCGATGCACCATCGGAATAAACATCTGCGGAGTCGAACAGATTGACCCCAGCGTCCAAACATATATCGATCAGCCGCTTCGCTTGCTCAACATCGGTATTGCCCCAGGCACTGAACAGCGGCCCCTTGCCACCGAAGGTGCCGGCCCCGAAACCCAATGCAGGCACCTTGAAACCAGACCGCCCTAGATAACGATATTCCATCACACTCACTCCTGTTCGCAGGAAATTGCCGGGGCGGGCCGAAGGGACTCGCCATGCTCACGTTTGATGGCCCAAACGGCCACCGCCAGTCCGGTAAGAGCAACCAGTGCGGCGGCGCCAGGCACGGCGGTAAAGCTGCCGCTGCGCTCAATCACCACACCGCCCAAGCCCGCACCAATGGCATTGCCCAGATTGAACGCACCGATATTGAAGCTGGACGCCAGGCTGGCCGCGCCTTCCGCCCGGTTAAGTACCCACAGTTGCAAGGGCGCCACCGTAGCGAAACCGGCCATGCCCAGCAGGCCGACGAAGACCACCGTTGTCCACTGATAGCCGAGCGCAAAAGGAAACAGACCCAGCACCGCCGCCAGCACTGCCAATGTGATAATCAGGGCCGGTGCCAGCCCCCGATCCGCGAGACGCCCGCCGAGCAGGTTACCGACGATCATGCCAACGCCGAATACCAGCAGAATCAGCGACACCGCATCCTGGGAGAAACCGGCGATGCCGGTCAGCATCGGCTGGATGTAGGTAAACACGGTGAACACCCCGGCGATGCCAAGCGCTGTCATCAGCAACCCCAGCAACACCGTGGGTCGACCGATCGACGCCAGACTCTTTTGCCAACCCAATACCTCTCCGTCACCGCTGTCGCGAGGCACCATGAGGGCGATCACCAGGGTCGCCAGTACGCCCACACCGGTGATTGCCCAGAAGGTGGTGCGCCAGCCATATTCGTGCCCCAGCCAAGCGCCAGCGGGCACGCCCAGCAGCGTCGCCACGGTCAAGCCGGTGAACATCGTGGCGATGGCACTGGCCCGTTTGTCCGGCGCCACCAGGCCAGTGGCGACCACCGAACCGACGCCGAAAAAAGTGCCGTGTGCTAGGGAGGTCACCACCCGGGCAACCATCAGCATCGAGTAGTTCGGAGCCAGCGCGCAGGCCAGGTTGCCGAGGGTAAAAATAACCATCAACGCCACCAGCACCTTCTTGCGAGGCCAGCGGGCACTGGCAATGGTGAGCAACGGCGCGCCCACGAACACACCCAGGGCATATCCGGAGATCAGCAGGCCCGCTTGGCGGATGCTCACATCCAGATCGGCGGCCACTTGCTCCAGCACCCCCATGATCACGAACTCGGTGGTGCCGATGCCGAAGGCACCAATGGTCAAAGCGTAGAGCGCCCAGGGGATCGGGCGCGAAGAGGTTGAAGTCATCATCAAAACGTCCATCAGGGAATGATGAGGCGAATGCTAGACCTGCATCACCCTCCTTGATACCTTTAGGATCTTTAATGACTTTCAATATTTTATTGATAATGAGACCATCATGGATCGTCTAAGCGACATCGCTCTCTTTCTTCGCGTGGTGGATCTGGGTACGATCAGCGCCGCCGCCCGCAGCCTTGACCTCTCGGTGGCCGTGGCCAGTCAACGTCTGCAGCGGTTGGAAAAGGGCCTCAATGTACGACTACTGCACCGCACAACCCGACGCCTTCACCCCACCCCCGAGGGGTTGGCGCTGGCGGAACAGGGCCGCGATCTAGTGGAGGGGCTGGAAGCACTCACCCAGGATCTACGCAGCGGCGCCGACAACGTCACCGGCACCCTGCGCGTCACCCTACCCCACTCCTTCGGGCGTCAGTACATTTCGCCGCTGTTGCCCGAGTTCCTTAACCGCTACCCCCGCTTGAACCTGGATGTCAGCCTGACGGATCAAGTGGTCGACCTGGTCGGCGAGGGCTATGACATGGGTATTCGCATCGGCATTCTGGAAGACTCCAGCCTGGTGGCCCGGCGCTTGGCCGACGACGAGCGGGTACTGTGCGCCTCTCCCGACTACCTGAAACGCCACGGCACCCCACAACACCCCGGCGACCTGGCCGATCACCAATGCCTGGTACTTTCCAGCAGTCGGCGTCGGCAGGACATCTGGCATCTCACCGACAAACAAGGGCAAAGCGAGGCGGTACAGGTAGGCGGCCGCATACGCAGCAATCAGGGTGAAATGCTCACCGAGGCGGTACTCGGCGGCCTGGGCATCGCACAGCACTCGGTGTGGCACATCCACGAATACCTGCACAGCGGTCAATTGAGCGTGGTATTGCCGGATTACCGGTTAACGGAAACCAGCATCTACGCGGTGATGCCCCAGCGCCAGTTGGTGCCACCTCGGGTGCGGGCGTTTGTGGCGTTTCTGGGAGAGCGGCTCGCTGAACATCCTGTCTGGGCGTTGCGGCGGGAAGATCAGTAAGTGTCAATAATCCGAAGAAGCCATTTCCGCGTCTCCGTTTCCTCCCTCAGTGCGATGGCTGCTAAAAATAACCACATGGTATGGAGGCTCGGGGGGCGTTAGCATTTTTTGTCATAGCTCTCTTTAGACATTTTTAACTGTCGAAAAGGCTTCAGTGAGACACGCCACAATTCGATCAGCGCACACTCCTAAGGAATCAAGATCGGGGTCATAGATGGTGACCTCCGTGCCAACGCATTTGGGTGATGAGAGGGGTTGCGTTAGGAGAGTGGTGATCACTATAAGCTATGGCCCTCCAGCAAACACTTGGCCCCCAAGCTACGGGTATTTATTGATTTTATGGTTGAAGAGCTTTTTAAGGCTTTTTTTTCGGTTCCTTATAAGATTGCAAACCGAGGTGATCAGACTGAAGCAGAACGGCCTTTGAAACGCATGCACGATCTGCAAAAAACGCCTCGCTTCAATGGTTGATTAGCTCACATATGAGTTTCAGCCGTCATACTCGTCGTGGCGGCGGTTCCACACATACGGCTTCGTCTGTGGCCAACCTTCCGGTGAGTCCTCCCAGGTTTCCTGGCGACCAAACGGCGTCAAATCCAGGTATGTCCAGTGGCTACCTAAATATTCGACGCCACGGGCACCGGTAAAGTAGGTACGATAAATGTCGTTTCCATCGCGAAGGAAGACACTCGCGCCATGCCTTTCGCCCTCTTCTGTCGTTGCGCCGACATCTTCGTTGAAGTCGCTTCCGTAAGAGGAGTACCAGGGAATCGTCCAGCCCATGCGCGTCTTATATTGATTGATTTTCTCTAGCGGAGCGCGTGACACCATGACCAGCGAGGTGTCACGTGCATGGAGGTGCGCCGGGTGCGTCATGGCATCGGCCACCCACGAGCACCCATCACACCCCGCCTTCCAATCGGGGGCAAACATGAAATGGTAAACAATCAGTTGACGTCGCCCAGCGAACAAGTCAAGGAAGGACACGCTGCCCTCATCGCCCTGGAAGACATAAGGCTTTTCCATTTTCACCATGGGCAGCTTGCGCCGTGCAGCGCTCAAGGCATCACGTGCCCGGGTGTGTTCTTTTTCTTTAATGAGCAATCGGTTGAGTGCCATCTCCCACTCTTCAGGTGAGACAACTTGCGGTAAAGGGTGTTTAGTTGTTGGCATATTTGGCCCTTCTTCTTTAAAGCCCGTTTGTTCTCGCTCCGCAGAAAGATCTAATTCATGGGTTGATACCAATAGCCGACTCAGTGCTTGAGTAGCACCATAGTCACCTCCCTTTCGGTAAGGGTCAGCGCTTCTATCAATGCGGGGTGGCAAGGCACGTTTCGATGGATTGCCGCATGGAAAAAATTAGCGCCTGGAACTCCCCCTGCTTCCCCTGCCATTGGTCGACGACCTTTCCGAGGTAGCCTTGCTTAGCGTAGTCCAATAAAGCCGCATCTTCCTTTGCCAGCTGTTCCTTTGCCCACTCTGCTGCCACATCTTTTGAAGCAATATCACCCGTTGCTACGGTCAGCCACATGCGAGACAAGGTTAAGAGCACATTGCGTTCATCACCTGCTGTCTCTGCCAGCAACGTAGGCAAGGAATCACGAATCGCTCTTTGGACATCAGCCATTGGCACTGGCTCAAACACCTCAGCGGCGTTGATCCCATATAGCGGCAGGCTGTTATCGATCACCTTTTTCAGCACAATCGCCAGATCAGGATCACAGGCTGGTTTCGGGATGTGCCCTGCCTCGAACTCATCCCGCAACCACTCACCGTATATAAGTTCCGCCCGCGGCGGGAACCGCCAGGGCACAACATCAGAGATCGTGATGACCGTCAGCTCTACTGGCCTGGTAGCTTGTGCATTGCCAATCGTGCCAGAGACCTCCATCAGCTGCGCAACCAGAGCCTCCCTCTGCTTACAGGTTGGTGAGTCGCTCACTGCCACCAGAACATCAACATCGCTGTTACGCTGTAAGCCATCGGCAACGGCAGAACCAAAAAGATAAATACCCACGATCGACTCGCCAAGCACGTCTTCCGCGATGGATTGCGCTTGTTGTGCTTCATATGGAATCACGGGTCACACCACTTTTGCTGGAATGTAGTTTCCTACACTGACGAAATGCGGCGATGGTAAAAATCGAACCAGATAGAGAGTGTTTTTGAGTTTTTAGGTGGCCCAATATCTTCATCAAACATAAGCTTATGACCTTGGGTGTTACTACCCCAAACTCATGCAGGCCCCACGGTCACGGTTTATCAGTGATTCTCTAAAAGATATTAACTCCTCGACGCTGATAGTCGTGAACAATCTCGGCGAAACCTTCACAATCTACATAGCCAAAGTAGGAATGTTCTCACGCATCACGAGCAGATAATTCATCAGGACAGTGGCCTAATGAAAAACAAGCTGGACAAGTTCATCGGCCACGGGACTGAGCTTATAGGCGGCTTTGTGGTGACCAGCACTGGCTGCTTGATGCGGCAGCACACACGACTTTTCAAACAGCTTTAGCTTTTAAGATGGCTATCGGCTTGCTGGAACAATGCATTGGCAGCTTTAACATATTGGCTAAAACAGATGCAAGTAGCCTCGCCATGGGCTATTACTGGCTCACTGACCGCCGCCATCTCCTCCGCCGCCAGAGCAATCGATGCTAGACGCGTCACCTCCAAAACTCGCTGACGCTGCTATTACGCTTGAACAGTTGAACTCAGTACTACCCGAAAAGTAGGCACCGCCGACCTCTTCACGCAGCTTTTCATAGCTGAAATTTTCATGTAGCTCGCTCTGATAAACGACAAATTCTGGATGATTGGTATACATCGCCAGCGCGTAGTGCTGATGCTGGCTATTTAGCCCCGCACGCTCAATACTCCGCCTTACCTGCAGCTGTGTGTAATATTCCTGGCGGCCATAATCGTTGACCAAAACGTTAGGTAATTTCTCTATGTAGATTTTAATAGCACGCTTCTTCTTAAAGTTATCGAGTAGCCCCACCCTTAACCTCCGTTTTTTAATAAATACCAGGAAACCTCTGGTTAACTATTACGCTTGGCCATACTCTATTAAGGATCGGCTCGTGCACGAGTCCAATCAAAGTACTCATTTACAACCCGAAAATTCGCACGCGAATCCGATTCTTTTTAATAGGCTGTGGCCTTACCTGGCCTGCGCACGCCGACTTTTCAGAAAAAGCCTAGGCATTAGTCTGACTCTATAGGCAACAGATTTTAAACGTCCCCTGTGCGCTCGTTAAGACGCTCTGTTTACTCATGGCCCAAGCAAACCCTGTGACACCGCAAAGAGTGCGAAGAGAGGAATCGCCACGACCGTTGCGGCCGCATCAAATGTAATGGCAACAGGCGTTGCGATAACACGCCCGGCTGTATCGATGGGGCCCCTGGGCATGCTCATACTGACTTGATACTCCTTTTCGAGCTTTTCAAGCGGCAAACTTCCTTCAATGGTATATCGCTCGCCTCTAATCTCCCGTATCAAGTGGAAGCTATCGGTGACGGGGTTTTTCGTAAAGCCCAATGCGGTTAATTGACTGACAAGTTCGGCTGAAGGGTTCTGTTCATGCAGTGTGAGCTTAATGCTGCCGGTCACCACATTGGAGCTAGAGAGCGAGAAGCCGCTAAATTCGGGAAGAAACTCAACTTCTCGGCTAAGCACCAGCGCCTGGCCAAGTTGCTGCTGAGAGGGAAACAAAAAAGCTTCACACCGCGTAGTGACCACTAAGTCGTTCGTTTCTTTATTAACGTAGAAGCCGTTAACGGCCATCAATCTCTCTGGCTTGGGCTCCCACAGTTTTGTGGTGCATCCCGCTAAAAAAATACATAGAACGATCACTACTCGATACATGCTTCCCTCCTGGTTATGGTCTATGGCAGTAAAAGTAAACTTTACCTGACCAGAGCTTTAAAAAACCAGGTTTTTTATAAGTATAATTTCATATAAACCTGAAATGAACGGAGAGCGACTCGTCAGCGCTATTATCAATCCTACGGCGCACCAGCTCCTCGCTATGTTTCGACTGCCGACAACCGCACATATTCAGGAACCCTTTCCTTGAGCAAGGTGATGAGTTCAGGCTGCATTAACTCGTAGTGATCGGGAATATCCAGGCAAACTAACCTTTTCCCCTTGAGTAAATCCCCGTACGTCTTGGCGACTTCATCCCGATGGCTCTTTTCCATCACCAGGACGATGTCAGCCCACTCAATTAAGCGCCAAGAAACCGGCGTTTTAGCACTCGAACTTGTTCCAGCTCCGATTGCTTGAACACCGGGGTAAGCTGAAAAGATACGTTCAGCCGTCGGACTGCGGAGTCTATTTGCGCTGCATATAAACAGAAGATTCAAAGCTCCTCCCTGGCCCGGCTTTACGACGTGCCTAAAGCACAGCATAATTAATTAGCAGTATTTCGTTCCGTCTATTTTTGCACTTTGCAACCTTTGTAACTTTCTCACGTTATTATAGTTGCTTAGGGCCAGCTAGTTACTTAGGGCTCGTTAGCTGCTTAGAAGAATTACGGCCCCCACGCCGCCACTCAACCGTAGAAGAGCTGTCATGGACGATAATCGCCTAAATACCCTGGACCGGGCCACCAGCCTGGGCTTGATTTTTCTCGCCTTTGTACAGGGTTGTGCGCTCTATGTGCTGCATTTGGCTATCGACCATGAGCACTGGCTGGTCGCCGACCAGCGCTGGCTTAAGGCGCTCTACACCGTCGCGGTCGCCTTGCCAGCTTTCTATCTGATCAGCATCGTGCGACTGCGTGATCGCATCAACTTCCTGCCGCTGCTGCTGGCTCCCCTACTGTTTTGGCTGGGCTGGCACCTTGGCTGGGTTGAGCAGGTGCCCGAGCCGCAGCAGTGGGGAGGCCACCCGTTTACCTTTGCCTTTTGCATGGCCGTAGGAGTTGCCTTGTTTATTCTTGCGCTGTTCTTTCGTAGCAGCGCCGCCAGTGGTACTTGGCCAAAAACCTATCAGCCCATGCTGGATTATTCATGGGAACACGCCCTGACAATCGCCCAGCTAGGCCTGTTCATTGGCGTTTTTTGGAGCTTGCTATCTTTGTGGGCAGCGCTCTTTTCAGCCATTGGCTTAGACTTTTTCAAAACATTGTTCCAAACACCCGCTTTTTTCTATCCAGTCACCTGGCTGGTGATTGGCATGGGGCTGGTGATGATCCGCAATCGCTTTCGCTTTATCGCGAGCGTAAGACTGATGTGCGAAGCGCTTATCAAGGCGCTACTGCCGCTGGTTGCTTTAATATTATTGATGTTCTTTGTGGTGCTGCCCTGGACCGGACTGCAGCCGATATGGGATACCGGCAGAGCCGCGCAAATACTTATGGCGCTGATGTTGACCCTGCTGCTGTTCTTCAACGCCGTTTTCTATCAAACCGATAACAAGCTGCCCTATCCTATATGGTTACGCAGCGCCGTTATGCTCGCCGTCGTATTGCTGCCGATAGGTAGCCTGCTGGCCGCCTGGGCGCTCTGGCTACGAATCGACCAATATGGACTCAGCTTGGATAGGCTCTGGGCGGCACTGCTGCAAGTGCTAACCGCGGCCTTTACCTTCAGCTATAGTTTGATTCTGCTGTGGCGACGGCAAGCAGCAGTACCCAATCTACAGCGCGCCAATGTTGGCTTGGCCCTGCTGGTGGCCGGGGCGCTGATCGTGGTTAATACGCCGCTGGCGGATATGCGCCACTGGGTGGCCCAGCATCAGGTCAAGCGGTTGATAGACGGACGCACCACCGTGGATGCTTTCGACTACCGCTATCTACGCTTTCACCTCGGCCAGCCGGGCAGTTTGGCATTACAAGCACTCGCTGACAGCGAGTTTGCCCAATCGCGACCTGAGCTGACACGGCGTATTGAGCTCTCGCTAAAACAAACCAATCGCTGGAACCAGGATCCACTCGTGGATACCCACAACCTGGATGATGTCGCCCAGCAGTTTAGCGTGAACCCTGAAGACGCCACGCTACCCGAGCCACTGCTCGCCTTGTTAATTGAGCAGGGCTCAGCTTGCCTAAGCCAGGTTGAACCCTGCCAAGCGTTGCAGGTAAGCAATGGATCAGGGTTCCAATGGCTTATCTACGCGCACTACAGCTCGCATGGACAGGTCTATACCGAGCACAATACAGGCTGGCAGCATGTAGGCACGCTGACTGAGTTAGGCGCAGCGCAGGATGAAAATGCTGACGACTGTCGACATACCAAACCGTCAACCGATTTACAGCCCATACCAGGGTCGTTAAACGCCTATCAGAGTGGTATCTGCCTATATAGCTTGCAGCCCAGCCTCGAAAGCGTCAGGCAACAAATACAAGCCCGCGCAGAGGCAAGCGATGTTTGGATTGATTAAGGTGGCTGCTCCCCGCATTGACTACGGTTTACGCGGGGGCTAAAGCCTTACCTCCACGGCTGGATCAGTGCCGGGTTCTAACTGCTCACCGACCCAGAGCCGATGCAATCGGGTTTTGAGAATATCGCCAGGTCCAGAGATGAATTTAGGTTGTCCGAAGTGAGTCATTACTTCGTGCTGGCGCTCTAGTGCACGACGATCCTGCGAGACAACTGGGGCCAGGAACAACCGAATGGCCGCTTGTTTAAGCCAACTTGGCACTGATCCCAACAGCAGGATATAGTCACCCTGTTTGGCGACACCCGTCGTGAAGTTAGCAGGGTGCGGGGGCGATTTACATTTGTTAAATTCCAGTTGCGCCGACCGTGGCGAGGCCCAGGGAAAGAGCCGACACTGCTAACAACCTAGCCCACCACAGAGTGAACTGCCTGCGAAACAGGTTTAGAACAAACAGCATACTTCCTACTATCCCAACTAAAACACCTACTCCAACGACTATCGCCCCTGGCTCGCCACCGAGGAAGTAGGCGCGCATGATTTCTGGAAACAAACTCCAGGCAAAAGGGAGGAGCAAAGCAACTGCAATACTTGCTAAACCAGTAACTAATGCCGCGACTTCGAGCCTAAACATAGAACTCCAATATGTATTTAACGCCGCTTATCTTTGGTGATTAAACCGCCGAGAAGCTGGGTGACGAACCGCACTTCCTCAAGCTGCACGCCGCCAAGCTCGAAGTTCTTTGGGGCTGCCCCGTCATGGGCAAACCCGACTGAGCGGTAGAACTTAATTGCCCGTTCATTCTGAGGGAAGACCCACAAGGTGCACGACTTGAAACCTTGCTCAAGCATAAGCTCTTTCGCCCGAAGCCAGAGCACTCGCCCCACTCCCGTTGACCAAGCCGTTGGAGATACATAGATAGCCCAAACTTCAGCTTCACTCTTGTGCGAACCGATATCTCGGCATTGTCCAAAGCTCAGCCAGCCTTGAACAACACCAGCTTTCTTGGCAACAAGTAACTCGGGATCACCTGCGGCTATGCATTCATCCCACATCGCTGCACGGCGCTCTATCGATAGCGAGTCTAGATAATCAGCTGGAACAATAGACCTATATGCGGCGCGCCAAGCTTCGATATGAATCTCAGCAACAGTGCGCGCATCTTCAGGATTGACGTGTACTACGTCCATAACGTTAATCTTTTAAGATCCGGGGATGATAAGACTCAGTTTTAACTACCTCCAAATGTACGCCTCTAAAAACGGACGTTAAGACGAGCGTGTAGTATAACGCGAGTCTCACATTAGCGAAGGTTCGCAGTTTCAGATCAATAGGCTGCCTGATAGCGTAGAGCGAACAGGTTTGCGCAAGGTGCTGACTTTGTTACATGAACTGCGATGGCGGCGGGCAGTCAAAACCCTATCAGAGCAGTATCACAGCAGGAGATACAGTAGGAGATAGCGATATGCAGACGATTGAGCTAGGTGGAGTAAGCGTACCCCGTATAGGCCAGGGCACCTGGCATATGGGCGAGAATGCCGGACAACGGCAGGCTGAGGTCAGGGCGCTGCGTGAAGGTCTGGATCTGGGCATGATGCTGATCGATACCGCAGAGATGTATGCCGAGGGCGGTGCTGAAGAAGTCGTTGGCCAAGCGATCCGTGGCCGGCGCGATGAAGTGTATCTGGTCAGCAAGGTCTACCCGCACAACGCCAGCACCAAGGGCGTTCAGGGTGCCTGCGAGCGCAGCCTGCGCCGATTGGGCACCGACACTATCGATCTATACCTGCTGCACTGGCGCGGCCAGTACCCGCTGAGCGAAACAGTGGAAGCCTTCGAACGGCTGCGCGAACAGGGCAAGATCCTGCGCTGGGGTGTGTCGAACTTCGACATTGACGACTTAGCAGAGCTCAACGAGCCAGCTTGCGCCACCAATCAGGTGCTCTACAATCCCGAAGCACGCGGCATTGAATACGACCTGCTGCCTTGGCAAGCACAACAAAACATGCCGCTCATGGCCTATTGCCCGATCGGGCAAGGCGGCGCGCTACTGCATGATGCCGCCCTGCAACGCATCGCCGGCAAACACAGCGCCACCACCGCGCAAGTCGCCCTCGCCTGGGCACTGCGCCACCCAGGCGTGATCGCTATTCCTAAAGCCGTAAATCTGGAACACCTCAAACAGAACTTTGATGCCGATAAAGTCAGACTCGACGACGATGATCTGGCACAGATCGATGCCGCCTTTCCTCCGCCAGCGCGCAAGCAGTCATTGCAGATGGTGTGAGGAAGAGCCATTAACGGCCCAGCACTGGAGCGATGTCATGTCACTGCCCGCCCCACAACCAAACGCCTGGATTCGCTTTCTCGCCCACCTGCTGTTTATTCTGGCGGCGTGGACGCTGTTCATTAAATACCTGTTTCCCATTGGGTACGCGCTGGCATACGGCGAGCCCTGGGCAAGCTATATCTATTGGGATCTTTGGCCACTGGCGCACGTTTGGCTAGGTTGGGCGCTTCTCGAACGGCCTAGCTATACGCGTGCATTGGCGGTGGGCATGTCCGTCATTGAAATCCTCATCATCTGTACCCTGTTCGTCCGTTTTCTCGCCGACCCTGAGTGGTCGATCTGGCGTACCAACTGGTTTGTGAATAAGGTATTTGTGCTGACATGCTTTGTGCTGGTGTTGGCTGCCACGGTGCCGGTTCAAAAAAACCTGAAGGAGCGACCGCTATGAAGCATCACATCAAGCATCGCATCACGCGCAGACAAAGCCTTACGCTCATCGGCGCCACGCTCACCGCCATGACTCTCCCAACCGTATCACTTCTTGCCAACACGGGCGGGATGCAACAGAAGACCTTTGCGAGCACGGACAAAACGCTGCCGTTATCGGCATGGGCACTTGGCGAACATTCAACGTTGGCAGTGATCCGAAGCTGCTCAATGTGCGTACCGAAGTAGTTAAGGCATTCTTCGAGCATGACGGCGGACTGATCGACTCTTCGCCCATGTATGTCTCGGCGCCTCCAACCACCGCAACTGAAATGCAGTGCCCTCTTTATTAGTCACTAAACAGGCTGCCGCCACCGCCAAACCAAACGATGGGCATTAAACATCAGCAGGTTGCCACTCACAATCATTGCTAACCCTATAAGTGCATCCGCATGCCACTGGTAACCCTCGAACACCGTTGACAGCGCCAGCGCAACCAAAGGAAACAATACCGTCGCATAAGCCGCCTTACCGGCACCAATACGGCCGACCAGCATAAAGTAGGCACCAAAGCCTCCCACCGATCCTATTACCGCCAAATAAACCAGGGCACCTAGATATCTCGGTTCCGCTGGCAGGCTGAAACTGGCTCCCTGAGCCCAGGCAATCAGCCCCATTAACATCCCCCCATACAGCATAGCAAAGGCGTTGGTGGTGTTGATTTTCAAGCCGCATCGCTGGTGCCTGACCGACACCATGTTACCCAGCGAAAACCCGTAGGTACCCAGCAACGTCAAACCAATGGCGCCCAGCAGTTCCCACGTAGCCTCAACTGTGACCAGATCCTGCCAGAAAATCAGCGCCATGCCCGGCAGACCAAGGGCCAAAGCCAGGTAAAATACCCGCGGAACCGGTGTGCGAAAGAACAGGTAGCCATTGGCCGCATTAAACAGTATCGACATAGAAAACAGGATGGCAATTAGGCCGCTGGGCAGATAACCCGCAGCGGTATAGAAGCAGTAGAAATTCAAACCAAAGACACAGCCCCCCTGCAACAGGCAGAAAAGATGATCCCTGGTATGCAGAGCCTGGCGTCGGCGCAACAATGTAAGCCCGGCCAACAGCACCAGCGCGGCGATGAGAAAACGATAGAATACCGAGACCGGCACCGCCACCTCGCCCACTTGCCAAGCGATAGCCAGCCAGGTCGAGCCCCAGATAAGAACTGTTGAGATATACAGAAGGCTATTCATGGCTTGCCATTCCCAGAGTGGTTAGTGTCAGCCATAGTATCGGCTCACCCCGGCTGGCTAGCTTGCCTGCGTTTGCGCCAGTTTGTCTATTCTTGCGGTTGAATGGTTCGCTGAATTGAGTTTCGTGCTGAGCCTGAGTACTGTTAACGCAGTTCCCAGGAGCCGCCCATGTTCACCGACACTTTGAGCCACTATCCCAGGATGAAACAGACGCAGGCGCGTCTAGTAAGTAGCACCCAGCTAAAAAATGGCATGGCGCTGGCCCGTTGGAGTAACCAAGAAGACCGTATTGAGAAAATTCACTCAAACCACCACACTCTGAGCGTTTATCTGAACGGCGCGGAGAACTCCCTACGCAGGCAGGGATCACAAACCATTGCCAGCGAGACCAGCAATAGCGTGTGTTTAATGCCCGCCAATCTGATCACAAGTTGGGACGTGCATGGGCCTATCTCACTACTGCATTTCTATTTCAGCGACACTCACCTGAGTCAGTTGATCGAACAGGTATGGGATAAAGATGGCCGAAGCGTGCAACTGGACGAAATCGACTTCGCCCAGGATGCCCTGCTCACTCAGCTGTTTTGCACCACCCTTGGCCAGAGCAACTGGCAAGACCCGCTGGATCAATTAGCGCTGGATTCCGCCACCCAAACGGCATTGATACACACCCTACGCCACTATAGCCAGCGCCGACTGCCAACTCTGCGCCCAACCGGTGGACTACCTGCGTGGCAATTAAAACGAGTGGTGGAGTTCATTGAGCATCACCTGAACCAACCCCTTACGCTGGCATGCATGGCGGGTATCACTGGCTTAAGTGACTACCACTTCGCCCGCATGTTCAAACAAGCCACTGGTTACCCACCACATCGCTATGTGCTGCACCGTCGTCTTATCCGGGCGCAATACTTGTTGGCGGAAACATCGCTAAATATGACTGAGATCGCACTACGCTGCGGTTTTGGCTCCAGCAGTCATTTCAGCAACCGCTTTCGCGCAGAGACAGGTGTCAGTCCTACTGAGTATCGGACGCAACAACGTAGCTAGGATTCTTACGAAGACTGCCTGCTACCCGCCCCGCTTTAGGACTTTGTCGCCGTCGCGTTTTTCTTTCAGCGCTATGCAGCGCTCAACTGGGCCGGGGGCTATATTGGAGACGCTTTCATTGCCCAGGCCATGCTGCTGGTATTGATGGCGTTAACGGGATGGGGAATTGATAACGCGCCACGCGCAACAAACTCACCAGTTGCTATAGGTATAGCCATCAGCCTCTTCGGCCTGATCATAATGCCGCTGATGGCGCCGCTAAGCGGCGGCACCTGGCGGAAGTGTTCGGCATTCATGCCGCCCCCACAGCAGTTACCACGCTGGGCCTAGTCCTTATCATATTCCAGGGTTTCGCCCTATGGAGTGGCGACGAAGAAGCCAAGGAAAGGGCGGCCACCAGACGCGAACTGCTGCGACTTGTTATATCTTGTTAACTAACTGCAAAGTCTTCAAGCGCTTTTCCTGTCAAACGGTAGCCTATCCATTCATTTTGCGGTTTTGCGCCTATTGACTCATAGAACTGGATCGCAGGTTCATTCCAGTCAAGTACGTTCCACTCGAAACGGCCGCATTTTTTCGATATTGCAATGTTAGCAAGATACTTCAAAAGTGCTTTGCCAGCCCCGACGCCACGATATTTTTGAGTAACGTACAAATCTTCAAGATATAGCCCATGCTTACCGAGCCATGTTGAGAAATTGAAGAAATAGACCGCTAAGCCAATAGGTTCGTTATTGAAATAACAGATAACGGCCTTAGTCGTCGTATTATCGCCAAACAAAGCGTTTTCTATATCCGCGACTGTCGCTAGCACTTCATGCTCTGCTTTTTCATAAATCGCAAGTTCTATGACAAATTTATGGATTAAAGCCGAGTCTTCAATGGTAGCTTGCCGGATTTCCACTTCTGACATTACCTACCTCCGTATCTTGTAATAATGTTTGTGTTCCGCTTGCTGCGTCACCAATTCGCACGCAACCGCTCTCGCGCTACTCTACGCTGGCGTTATATAAGATCACCTCATCTCCAGCCCCATAGCCGCTAATCACGGCCGCGCGGGAGACTCCCAGCGTGGATTGATACAGCTTCTCTGCGAAGTTGCCTTCCGAAGTGGTCACCATCACCGCCCCCACATCGCAGCCCTGGCGACGCACGTGGGCCTTGAACGGCGCTAGCGACTCCACAATGAGCTGCTTACCCAGCCCCCTACCTGCTGCTTCCGGGTGAATGCCGATTTGCTCCAGCTCGATGATGCTTTTTTCCCGAAAGCCGTTCTTAACGCACCAAAGGATATAGCCACGCACCAGACCGTCCACCTCCACCACGTAGTAAACGCCCCGTGGATAGGTGTTAAACGACGACTCAATCCACAGCGCGTGATTTTTCTCACGGGGGAAACACGCTTGGTACACCTCGGCGATGGCGGCAATATCGTTTTTTTCTGCTGCTCTTACGGTCATTCTAAAGTCCTTTTTTCTTTGAGAGCCCGTTGCTATCGGCTCATACCCGCCCTTTCTGGGGCTTACATCATGACTTTTTCGAATCCAAAAAACTCTAGCTTATGTACCTTACTGCCTACCCGCACCCCGATGCTTCGCGCGACCTGCGATCACAGAACCAATGACGATGAGCACGCTGGCACTCAATACGGCCACCGTGGCCTCGCCGTATCCTGCCAGGATCAGTAACACCACCGAAATGAGTGGCGCGCTGTAGGCTAGGGTGCCAAGTAGCTGGATGTTCCCGTGTTTGACGCCATAGTCCCAGGTAAAAAATGCGATTCCAACCGGCCCGAGTCCCAGCCCAACCACGCCTACCCATTGCATCAAGCCATCCGGCCACACCGTCTCTTCCCACAGCATATGGCACCCTAAAGCCAGCAGTGCCGTCACACCGCAGAACCAACCGACGGCATCGGTTGGCACTGAACGTACCAATCTGCTGAGCACGGAGTAAGAAGACCAAATCAATGCACACGCCAGCGCTACCAGATAACCGGGCAGGTTCTCCCAAGCAAATCCGCCTGCATTTCGGCTGATCAACAACCAACAACCCACCAGCGCCACCAAGGCGCCAACGATAGACTGAGCTCGCATCCTCTCGTCCGGTAATAGGGCAGACAGCAGAACGATCAGTAGCGGCCAGAGGTAAGCCAACAGGCTGACTTCCACCGCCGGTGCTAGCGTCATCGCCTTGAAGTATGCAAAGTGATAACCGAATAACCCGACGATACCGATACACCAGGCAAACGGCGACTGGCGTATATACCGAACGCCCGTATGGCCAGCCAAGACCCAACGTCCACCCATCAACAGAAACGCAATGCCGAAAGTCATGGCCATCAGCTGGAACTCTGGAATATCTCCGCCGGATAGCTTGGTCAGCAAAGCCAAAGTACCCCAAAGCAGAACGGAAATGGATCCGATCCAGGTAGCGGCATTCACGGTTGCCATATCACTCTCCCCCCCGAGATTCTCATGCGTTAGCAGTGACGGGAGAGCGTATCCATGGCATCGATGGGGATCTTTTGAATCCTGGCGGAATTATGTCGAGAAACGGCGGAAGTGGCTAGGCGGTTTGCCAAAGTGACGTCTGAAGCGGTCGCTGAAGGCCGATAACGACGAGTAGCCTACCGCATCAGCCACCCGCTGAACGCTGAGGCCTGACTGTTCCAGAAGTCGCCACGCCTCTTTCATCCGCACTTCTGTGAGGTATTGATGAGGCGTCATGCCCACCTGATGGCGAAAAAGATCGTTCAACTGCCGAATACTCAGATGGGCCACGTTAGCAACCTCTGCCATGGAAATCGGTTGGTGGAAGTGATCATCCAGAAACTGTTGCGCTGCGTGAACCCTGCGATCCAGTTTCAATTGACCTCCATGGCGCTCCTGCAGCAGCTGTATCAGTAACAGCAGCATGTGATGCTGGGTAACGTTCGATCCAGCCCCGCTCATGGCCTGAGCATGTAGGAACTGGACGTAATGGCGCAATGCCGAATCAAGCTCCACGAAACAAGGCAGCTTATCTAGCGCAGGAGCCAGCCCCTCAGGCAAATCGGCCACCAAAAACCGATTATCTTCTGTTGCAGCAAACCCATGGCCGCTTCCTGAAGGGATGATGGCCGCACGGTGCTGTGCCACCTCCCCCGCCATGGAATCTACTGACAGAAACAGCGTGCCGACCAGGGGCAATACCAGTTGATGATGGTCGTGGGAGTGACTTTTCACTTCATCATCATAGGTACGTATGTGCAGGCCAATATCTGGATATTTCATGACCTTACTCAGTAATCGTGGGCATATTCACTTCCTTGACCTGATTCCCCCAGCCTTAGGCTGTGAGCCTTTAGGCAACGTTCGCTTGGTGGATGGAAATGGCATCCAGCGAGAGGATTCTCTTGGCTCGGCGCATATCGATAGTGATGATGCTGTAGTTCAGCAGTCTTGGTAAAGCGTGGGGAAGAAAACCGTCAACAACAATGACAATTTAAAGGCTATTTACATGCTGTAAAACGAACTTCACGCGCTCATCAATAGTGTCACGCGGCACTTCCAGCGTTTTGTAACCCCATTGCGAATACCAGCTTTTCATCCCCTCGAATACCTTGAGGGACTCCTCGAACGTTTGATCACGCTCTGAATCTGTACCGTAAATGTCTTCCCATGGCGGCAGAAGAAAAACAACGGGATTATAGGGGAACAGTTGAACATAGTTGGCGATGCCCGCCCGTGACAACGCGCTCTCCGCATCAAGCATGTACAGCGCATCCAGCACCCCACGATCAAAGAACGTGGCCTGCTCGCCAACAGCGACACTTCGGTACTTTTCAATATCGGATTTCAGAATATCCTGAGCGAAAGAGACCGGGTCTGGCCGAGGTGATAGCTCCGCCGCCAACCGTTCCTTGATGATGCTTCGGGCAGACTCCGGTATGACGCGATAGCCCCGTTTCTCTATGGCATCAAGGAGCGTGGTTTTGCCACCACCGGGGCCGCCGGTGAGTACGAATCGATGGTTCATATTATTTCTAATGCTAAAGCGCAGAGGTGACTTTGACGTATCGAAGCAAAGGAACCCGAGTGACGCGACTGGTTAACTGTTCTCAAGCATGTGAGCACGAAACTGCCGCTCCTCTCGCATGACATAGAGGATGATAGCCCGCTGTCATCCTCACGATAAAAACACGACACGGTGGAACCACTAACTCCCTGTATACCGAATCAAGAAGCTCTAGAGGAATCCGCCTGGATTGGGGAAAATCTTCCAAACACTCGGTCTTATCAAAAACTTCTTGGATCAGATAACTTGCGGCAGCAGAATTATCCAGGGCAATGTACTCAGCAAGCGCATCCAGTTCCTGAAGGGCGGGCTCCGTTCAGATTACTTCAGCCATTTACTCTTTTTTCCCTGGCCTCACTCTGGCTGTACGCTCTTCCCTCAAGCACAGCACGCTCTCCGTGTGAGAGCCCTTTAAGCAATTCAAGCCGACGCTGCATAAACTCAGAATCCTGCACATCGACAAGATATGCCGATGGCTTACCATGCTCCGTGATCAGTATCGGCTATTTGGACAGATGCAGGTCAGCCAGAATCTTTGTGGCTTGGCGCTTGAGATTTGTAACAAGCTCAACTTTCATGGGTTCACCCTGAGTCAGGCTCTAATAATGCCACTATAGTATCACTTCTCAGAAGTCGCAGTCCCAGCTAACGCCGCCCAGCATGCGCGACTACGGAATGGAGGCGAAGCCGCAATGCAGTAACCGTAGCTGTGACTGGCATGGTTAGATTCTGTCCTTGTAACTCGGTAAACTTTCAAGATAGCCCCGAAGTCCGATATTGCCCTTGAGAACCTGATTCCGTTTTAGAATAGAGTCTACGTCTGCGAGATCAATAGGATCTTGCTTTCCGTCAGGCCAATTTGCGAAATCATGAATAATGATTGCAGAAGCAGGTTCAATCCCCAGTTGCCTATTGGGTTTCGGCTCGTCTCGGTAATAATTTGGCAATAGCGGGGTCGGCGTTTTTAAACATTCATAGAACCGATGCCGCCAATATTCCTCTTGATCTTCACAAGCGAGCTTATGCTCCTCGCACACAATTAACTGTTTTAGCCGCCTGTACTGTTCAATATGCCGAGCCGACGTTAACCAGTTAAGTCGATTCGATTTCGGCGGCTGAATCTCCTGACCGTTACAGGACAGTGCTTCGTATGCACGTGATAGCGTGAGAGTCGCCTGCTCTAAAAACTGTTGGCTCCCTATGGGTTCGCCAAGAAAAGAAAATGGCTGCTGCTGCCGCTAGGGCTGAACAACCTGCAAATAAGGTAGTAAGTGTAGGCACCCAGTCGATTCCTGTCATACATATTCCAAAAAATCTAATGGTAATGGTAATCGGCGCCGGAGAGCAGCGAAGAATAACCTACGCTTTCACACCCTATACTAAATTAATATATTTTTGATGTAGATCATCTCCTTCGGAACCACAGCGGTACAGGTGAGCGCCGATAGTTAATTCTCCATCCCAGGTATCTGCATTGATAAGTGCGAAATTATTTTTCCCTGCCACAGTATAGAGTTGTTCGAACTCTCCATCATAACCGCTGATCTTAGCTGAGCGCTGCATAGCTATAGTAGCTAGCGAGGGCGCGGGGGAACGTGATATAGCACTGGAGGTTACATTAAATAAATTGGCTTTTGAGTACTTACTAGAGTGCGTAATTCGATATGCACTCGCACAGTGGACATCGCCACTCAGTATGATGATGGGTATTTGATGCTTATCAGAGATTTTCAGTAGCAGGTCTAGAAATTTCTTTCGCTCATCATGGTTCGTTTCGTGTCCCCACTCGTCCATGAAGTCGTCTTTCACGCTACCTACATCAAAGATATTTGCTACCTTCTCATTCCAGTGCACAACAGGTACGGGAGAGATGATGAATACCGCTTTCTTGCTCGCGATTTTTCGTGATGTCATCCATGCTTTAAAACGCTCAAACTGTGCCTTTCCAAGCAACTTATAGGTATCCCGTTCGCAGTCATGGTGTCCTCGCAGATCTAGCGCGTAGAAAGCGAAATCTCCATGCTCGAAGCCATAGTCCCACTGTGTTTCATCCAGGTTTTCCAGGTTCAGCTTGGTTGAGGGGTTATGGGAATGCTGGTATTCCCAGTACACCTGGGAGGCAGCTCGAAACATCAGCATAACTAGCTGATAGTCTTTCTCCGGCTCGTCATCCCGTAACATTCGAGCCAGTTTCTCTTCACGTTCGTTCTGAGTCAGTGAGCCCCAACCATCCATAATCTCATGATCATCCCAAATCATGTATTGAGGAAAACGTCGATAGACCGCTCTTAAATTTTCAAAATTCCAATATACTCTATAATATGTTCGATATAACTTTACGAAATATTCTACTAACCCTTTTTCATCAAGCTTATCACTCGCATCCGAGTATTTATCAATTAATGCTTTTTTATTATCTTTCAACCATCCCCAAACATCTTGAATGTGAGTCTCCTTATTAGTATCACAATAAACTTGGTCTCCACCTCCAACAACAAAATGAGCCTTACGGTCAATTAATACATCATAAAAACTTTCCCAAGCCCCTTCGCTTGAGGGCTTAAAGCTATAGGGATCATGGCATGAATAAAATCCAAACCTCAAACTACTCATCTGTTCAGGAAGAGTACGAAAGCAGTATTTATGATCGCCTCCAAGTTCAACCCTTCTTTCACAAGTCTCATCCCCTATCAAATAATAGTAATATTTCTTATCCGGCAACAAATCATCAAAATTAAAACATGCGAGCAGGCCCTCATCTTCACGAAAAACTTTATTCTTTAGCCCCACCACATACGAGTGTTCTTTATCTATAGCCTCAGGAGATTTACCTGACAAGCTGTATACATCTTCTTTTAACTTCTCCTCACTGACAAGCATCCACCACTTTCCAGCTTTATAAGCTCGCGCCCACAATTTCACTTCTGCGCAAGAGGTATGGCCAACGATAGCCATTGAATTTATTTTTGGCTTTACTGACTCATAGTTATCTGGATCAAGAAGTATAGACATAGCATCACCCTTGTATCTCAATGTTCCCTATTTTTATTTTTAAATTAGCAATCATTGAAATTCCATTTCGATTACCATCCCCAATTCCAACTGAGATTCAAACCAGCTTTAACTTAACCTATTGCCCTACCCATAAGCAAAGGCGAAATTCATACGTATAATCTACTCACCATATTCTATAAATCGCCCTTGCATCTCTCCCTCCTCCTAGAGTCCACCAACGAACAGCTTGACGGGGTGCCGGTGAAATCCGACTGAGCTGGCTCAGGGCGTAGCAACTAATGCTGCCGAGCGCTGATCCCGCTGTACCTGATCCGGCTAATGCGCTGCTGCTTACTTGAGTTGCGGCGCGGGTACCGGCGTAGGGATCAAGCGATGGCCCCGGCGCATCTTCACACCACCCTTCCGCGCCATTTCCTCGATCTTTTCCGCCTGCCCTTCGGGTCATTACCATTAGAGGCAACATGGACTACCGCTTTACTGATCTCTACTGCTTTCCAGAAGGATTGGCACGCCTATATTGAGCACGATGTTGGCCTGTTGCGAAGCGCTGAAACGCTGCCGAAAGCGATGCAAAACTGCTGTTCGCTAACTCCAGAGATCTGTATGTATCAAGTCCTAGGCATTCAAAAAATGTCTCGTTTATTTGCTCTATTTTGCCTAGTTATTTTAAGCACCTAAGTTTGTGCGCTTATTCGAGATATTTAGTGATGCTGCCACTTCTTGCGCTGTAGCCAAAGCATTGCAACGACAGCTTGGCATGGGTCAGGCCCCACTGTTTCAGAGTATTTATAAATCACCCTTGGTCAGAAAGTTTTTCCCTCCTATGGATGGAGACTGGCAGGTAACCATCCGTTCGAACTGGCATTTGGTTTTGCGCCAGACCACAGGGCTATTGGCACTGTAGCGGCAAATTCCCAGGGTAGCTGTGCGTGGCTCGGATCGCTGACGCAAAGGAACGGAGAACGACAATCCTGGTGAGCTTTCGGCCAGCAGCCGCCGTCAAAATGGCGCTCACCGAAACGACACAAAGCTGTTCAAAGTCGTTCGATCAACATATCGATAAAGGCGCGTACAGCGGGGTTGGTGCTACGACTCTGTGGCCATAGCGCAATGATATTATGCCGCTCTACATCGAAGTCGGGCAGGATTGGTACCAGTTCCTCTCGCCTAACCCGCTGGGCAGCCATGAAACTTGCAACCATCCCGATACCTGCACCCGTGGCCATAGCAGCTATGACGGCTTCGCTTGAATCAACGATAACAGGGGAAGATGGCACTATTTCGATCTCCTTCTCGCCGATCCGGAACGGCCAGCGAAACATTTGCCCCGTACTTTGGTAGCGCAAATTGATCGTTTCGTGCCCCACCAGTTCATCTGGATGCTCGGGAGCACCATACCTAGCCAGGTAGTCTGGCGAAGCGTAGCAAGAGAGCCTGTAAGGCGAGAGTCGCCTGGACAACAGTGACGAATCCGCAAGGTCACCGATCCGCACTGCAAGATCAATGCTCTCTTCAACCATACCGACGATGTGGTCGCTCAGCCGCAGGTCGATCGTTACCTTCGGGTAGTGTCTTCGAAAATCCGTAATAGCAGGAGCAATCAGATGCAGACCCAGTGGAAGTGATGTCGCAATTCGTAATGTGCCTGCGGGCTCGGAACGAGCGGACTTCACTACCTGCTCTATCTCTTCTGCTTGGCGCAGCAGCTCTAGCACACGCCCATGCAAGTCGCGGCCCTCGGCCGTGAAAGACAGCGAGCGTGTCGTACGAGTGAAAAGAGAGACGCCGAAGTGACGCTCCAACCGCTGGATGCTTTTGCTTATCGCAGAGGGCGAAACAGACAGCGAGCGCGCCGCAGCGGTGTAGCTGCCTAAGGAGCCGGCGCGTGCAAATGCGATAAGCCCTGTGAGGCGTTCCAATCCGATTTGTTCCTTCATGGAATTATTAAAACGAATCTACGCACCATTATCAATGACAAGGAACTTCCTTACTATTTGCCATGTGACTATTCTTGAGTGAGGTTGTGATGAACGACATGATGAAAGCAGTGCAGCTGCATAGTTTCGGTGGCCCAGAGGTCTTGCTTTACGAAGATACGCCCCGACCCGAAGTACAAACCGGTGAAGTGCTTATTCAGGTTAATGCGGCAAGTCTTAACCCACCAGACCTTTACCTGCGCGACGGCTATCGGGCGCTACCTCCAGAATGGCAGCCTAGCCCACATTTCCCGTTGATATTGGGCACTGATGTGTCAGGGGTCGTTGCTGCCATTGGCGACGAGGTTTTCAAGGTCAGCGTAGGTGACCACGTCTTTGCAATGGTGCGTTTCCCCGAAGACCTGATGACGGGCAGCGGCGCCTATGCCGAATATGTCAGCGTTCCTGAAAGCCACCTAGCGTTGAAGCCAAAGGGCATTTCTCATGTCGAGGCAGCAGGTGCCCCAATGTCACTGCTTACTGTCTGGCAGTTTCTGGTTGATCCTGGTAATGACCTACCCAATCCATTCCAGGCATTTCGGCATGTGCCTGTCCCACTCGAAGGCAAGACCGTCTTGATCAATGGAGCTAGCGGTGGCGTGGGGCATCTAGCGGTTCAAGTCGCTAAATGGAAAGGGGCGCGTGTGATCGCGGTTGCTTCAGGTAAGCATGAAGAGCTTCTTCGCGAGCTGGGTGCTGACGACTTCATTGATTACACCAAGGCAGCCGCCGAAACGGTCGCTCATGATGTAGATCTGGTGCTTGACGCTGTGGGTGGCCCGAACATGGAACGCTTCCTCAGCATTATTAAACCAAGCGGCTCGCTCTTTCTGGTCAACCCCTTGGGCTTTTCTGCCAGGAATGAAGCCGACAAGCTAGGGATTACGGTTTCCTCACTACAGGTGCACTCAAACGGAATGCTGCTGGCACAGGCCAGTCGCTTGCTCGACGACCGTACCATTCGGATCGTGATCGACAGTACCTATTCGTTGGCAGAAGCATCGGCTGCACATCAGAGAGCTATGCAAGGCGGCGTTCAAGGTAAGGTCGTGCTTGTCGTTAAACAGTAACCGGCCAAGCGTTGTTTCTGAGCGCGAACCACTTCTGTCAGAAAATCCATCAAGGCATGAATCCTCACTACGCCTCGTAGATCCGGGTGCATCAGAAACCACAAACCGTATTCCAGCTCGGGGATGGGATCAGTGAGCTGGATAATGTCCGGATCTTCGTCCGCCAAATAACAGGGCAGAACACCCAGCCCCATACCGGAGCTAACAGCGCTGAGTATATTGACCAGCGTATCGACACGGTAGACACAGGCCGCTTTCAGCGCGTTGTTGTCCATCCACTGATCCAGTGCTGAGTCCTGCAATCGCGGACCAGCACCAATCCAGGGCTGGCTAGCAAGGGCCTTGATGGAAGCTCCTGGTGACAGATTGAGGCTTCGATGTCCGTAGACCGCCTGCCCTATGGCCGTCAGCGGTCGCCCAATCAGATTTTCAGGAGGAGCATTGGACGGGCGGATGGCGACGTCAGCTTCTCTGCGTGTCAGATTGAATAGCTGGTTGGATACGGCGACGTCCAGCACGATGCCTGGATATTTATGCTGAAACTGCGTGAACAGAGGAGAGAGCAGCCCCATCAACAAAGAGTCCGTTGTGGTGAGCCAGATTTCCCCTCTCGGCTCCAAGTCGCGCCCAGCGACTTTACGTTCGGCAGCCAAGGCTGCTTCATCCATGATTCTGGCGGTTTCAGCGAGCTCTTCTCCAGCAAGCGTTGGCCGGTAACCGGTTCGGCTTCTTTCAAAAAGAGAAACACCAAGGCGCTGTTCGATATCACCCAGCCGTCGGAAAACCGTAGCGTGACTGACGCCCAAGGCGCGTGAGGCACCCGATAGCGAACCTGCAGTTGCGATTGCCAGGACGACCTCAAAGTCGTTCCACGCCAGGTGACTTCTTGTTTTCTGTGTCATGGCAGAAGGTTGCCTGAGATTCTTACCTGTTCGTTTTTGCAAAGTTAATAATCACTTTCATGGAATACCTTGCAGCTTAGAACAAGCTTAGCATGCACCTGAACACATGAGATAACCCAATCGCCCCGGGAACAGGGACGATATGATGGAGGTCAGGCGCATGATGAACTCAACAAAAGTCCAGAACCTGCAACACCACGGCTCGTTACCCCGCTGCGATAACGATGCCGTGTCAGAAGGAAGTGCCGACAATTTGCTCAAGGGAAGCATCCCTTCCAGATACCGCGATGGGCGGGGAGGCGTCGATCTTGAGCGTGTGCGGCTGGATCAGCAAGAAGCTCGACGACAGGTAATCCAGGCGATGGTACGACGTATCGAAAAGCTATGGCGTCTGCGTTGAGACAACGCATTAGCAAACAAGCTGCCAACACGCGTAACTCTCCAATGGATTCGAATCCGCAAAGCGGCGGAAAACCGAGCGCTGTGCAGTTGATTGTCAAGCCTCACTACGTACTATATCCTGTACACTAACAACATCCTGTACAGGAGCAACCTTATGGATGCTATCAGCTACACAGCCGCTAGAACCAATCTAGCAAAAACCATGGAGCAGGTCTGTGAAGACCATTCACCTATGATCATCACCCGAAGCAAGGCGCAATCCGTGGTAATGATCTCTCTCGAAGACTATGAGGCGCTGCAAGAGACAGCCTATCTTCTGCGCGCACCTAAGAACGCCCGCCGTTTGCTGGAATCCGTTGCCGAATTGGCACAAGGTGGTGGTCAGGAGAAGGAACTTCTTGAATGAAACTAATCTTCTCCGAGAGCGCCTGGGAAGACTATCTGTACTGGCAGAAAACCGACAAGAAGATTCTTAACCGAATTAACAAGTTAATCAAAGAGACCAAACGAGAGCCATTTGAAGGGGTCGGCAAACCAGAGCCTCTCAAACACAGTCTCGCCGGTTATTGGTCTCGGCGAATCAACGAAGAACACCGAATGGTTTACAAAGTCACGGATGACGCTTTGCTAATTGCCCAACTCCGATATCACTACTGATTTAACGCAGCATTAAGGTGTAAGCAACGCTGCCACCTAACCTAAAACATTGTGCCGTAAAAACGACACCCAGCCTTGAGCTGAAAATGCCAAGCGTTGCGATTCACTCTTAAACGCTTTGTTATGACGCTGAGCTTTGAGTCAGTTAATTTAATCGTGTGCCATAACGTTTTGTTAAGGGGTGGGCTTTAGCCCGTCCCAGCGAGCACAGTGAACGGTTTGAACCACTTGTTGGATGGTGCCAATATGACCTCACTATTTATTAGGGAAGTATTCAAGTATCTCATCTTCCGCATCATCAAATAGACCAGTTGAACGCCAGCCTAGGTGTCGATAAAAGCCATATGAACGAGCTTTCGCATCGGATGAACACCCGAGGAAAAGTCGTTCAAACCCGAAAGAGTTGAAAGACTCAATCATTTTATTCAATAGTGCTTTGCCAACACCTTTACTTTCATATTCTGGCAATAGTGCCAAAACAACAATTTCTCCGGTTTCGCTATCACCGACGCAATAGCCAATAATCTTTCCTTCACTAACACCAACGTAACCAGGTAAGGAGCCATCGCTAATTCCTGCTTTCCAGCTCTCTAAAGTAATACCGAGTTCTTCCAATTGTTCGACAGAGAAAGCGTTTTCTCTCGTCTTTCCTCTCAAGGCAATGCATTCGGCCGCATCGTCAGGTGTTGCCATCCTGTATGCAACTTTCATTAGGAGCTCCATTTTAGTGCTTGGTTGTAGATCTAACGCCGTTCAGCACGCGCGGCTACGAAATGAAGGTGTCGCCGTGACGGACCTGGTTAGGAGTTCTTTAGCCAGCCTTGATCCACGGCGTACTCAACCTTTGAAATAAACCAGTCGTATATTTCTGAGTTTTCCTGCTCTATGAACCCATGCATTTTCAGCACTTGGCTCTTCCGTATGCCATGGTCTCTCCAGGCACGACCCTCGCTCGTTACATTGTGCAGAAAGGGTAATAGACGGTCGATGACTTTCAGAAGCCTTGCTTCCTTAGTTTCCCCAGTCTCTTGCTCTTCCCAGAGCTCTGGAAGAGCTCCGATTGGGTTACCGGGATGAGAAGCCAGTTTCTCGATATATTTACGCTCTTCAATGTGGGCATCATTGCGGTTTGCGCTATAGAGAAATGTATCTCCTGCACCAATCTCACCAAGATCATGCACCAGGGCCAGTTTGAGTAATTTTAAGAGGTCAAAGTCTTCCTGTGACTGCTCCGCAAAAGCCCAGCAAGCCATCGCTAGGTGCCACGAATGTTCTGCTGAGTTCTCAACTCGCTCTCCACCGTTGATGTAGGTTTTGCGGTTTACCGATTTTAACGCATCAAACTGAAGTAAAAATTCCGATATCTGAGTGACTTTTTTGGTCACGTACTCCTCCTAACTCCGAGCACAGCGGCGACCTTGGAATGGTGACGAAGGAGCCATGTAAAGGGTATCCGGCGGTCGCAGGCCGCGTACTGATGCGAATTGTTATGGCGAACCTGCACTTAATGATTAGCGAAAAGAACTAAAAGCAAGCCAATTGCGCCTGGCAATGCCTGCACAAATAGAATTTTCCGGCTCGCTGTTGCTGCGCCGTAGATTCCGGCCACAACAACGCACGCCAAGAAATATAACTTGAAATCGTATCCTGCCGCACCTTGAAAGATACCAACCAAAAGACCGACTGCAATAAAACCGTTATAAAGACCTTGATTCGATGCCAAAACCTTTGTCGTTGCGGCTTGCTCTTTGGAATGACCAAAGACTTTAAGGCCCATCGGCTTATCCCAAAGAAACATCTCCAATATCAAGAAATATCCGTGGAGCAAAGCTACCAATAACACTACCAAATCAGTAATCATTGCCATGTGCACTTACCTACTTTTGAGACATAACACCACAATCACGCGCTTGTCGCGTGCATTGCATTGTTAAACCGTTCGTTGGCATGACGTATCGCCAGAAAATTCGAGAGTGAGTCTCAGCATATCTTTATGCTGAACTCCATTTTCAAAGATTGGCTCAGGATAGTTCTTCAAAAAGAAACCCTTATCAATACAGTCCACTCTAAAACCCTGCCTTTGGTAGAAGGTCAGTTGGTAACCGAAAGTACCGGTTCCGACCTCTAGGCCCTTTGCACCTGACTCCTGCATTTTATCGATAACTGTTTCCAAAAGTCGCGTTCCGATGCCACGCTGTTGATGCGATGGAGAAACAGCAATATTCATCAATTCCAATATTCCTGCTCCGATTGGCTTGAGAACACAAGATCCGATCACCTCGTCGTTGGTATATGCAACAAAACACCTTGCCTGATCCAGGTACTCTTTGATGGCCTTTTCAGATGGATCTGCCAAAAGAAGTAGATCTATCGGAACCTCTGAAGGTGGAACTTCGTCTATTCGCAACGGTATTTACACCCCCGAAACTCGGTATTAGGTTTAACAGTTAAGCATTTATTCGCCGTGCGAAGCATGGCGAATAAATGCCTGTTGGACTAAGGCGCGTCCATCAGGCAGCTATTTAATAGGGGATTGTATTGATCAGCGTGCGGCCTGAGGTACCAAGCCGTGCATTGGCATGTCTGGGGTAACGCGCTCTGATCGTGAGTTTCGCCATCATTTCAGCACTTCCAAATCTAATTTAACCCAATGTAGCGCGCCTGATGGCTAAAATCCATCATCGGGACGAGCTTATCCATGACCCGCTAGCGAGCCGGTTAGCCAAGTCGGTTGTCGTCGTAGGGCGTTACATCATGCTCGATAGTGTTGATCCTTATGATTAGACGGTTGATCGTAGGTGTGGCGCTGGGGTGTGAGCGTCCCGATCATCCGCAATGTGGGTTGCTTGCAATGTGGACAGGTGTAGGCCAGCTCCGCATCGCTGGCAGCCATATCGGCATCCGGTGCTTGCTCAACCACAGCTAGCGCTCGACGAACCTGCATCAGACGTTGCCGACGGCAGCGATTGGCCAGAAAACCGTAGTGACGCACCCGCATCAGTCCTTTGGGCAGGATGTGGAGCAGGAAGCGACGCACGAACTCCTCGCCATCGAGGATGAGTTGCTTATGTCGGTCGTGGTCGCGGTAGTCCTTGTAGCGTAGGGTCACCTGGTGCTCATCGACGGTCAGAATACGCGCGTTGCTGATGGCGATCTGGCGCGTGTAGCGCGCCAAGTAGCGAACTACCGTATGAGTGTGTTCAAGGCAGTCCTTGCTGTAAACCACCCAGTCAGTGGCCATCAGCGTGTTCAGTTGAGCATCGACATCTCCGGGCCGGTTTACCCGGTGGAGATCGCCTGCATGGGCGGCCTTGCGCAGAGCGCTCACCATGTGCCCGCGAAAGTGGCGTGACAAGGCCCGCACCGGGAACAAGTAGTTGCTATGGGCTCCACGCCAGCGGCCATCGTCACCCAAGGCACCGCCTGGAACCAAACAGTGCAGATGCACATGCTGGCTCAGGTTCTGGCCCCAAGTGTGAAGCACAGCGATCATCCCCATTTCGCCGTCAAGGCGTTTGGGATCTCGTCCAAACGTGCGTAACGTCTGCCAAGCACTCTGGAACAGCAACCGGTGAATCACCTCGGGATGAAGCTGAACCCAGCCATTAAGGCTATGCGGCAACGTGAATACGACGTGGTAATAGCGCACCGGCAGGATATTGGCCTGCTGACGCTCGGCCCATTGCTCCATGGCGCGGCCTTGACACTGTGGGCAGTGACGATCACGACAGCCAAAGTAGCGTGGCTGTACATGAGCGCAGTCGGAGCACTGTAAGACCATCCCGCCCATCGCCTCCGTTCGGCAGGCCAGCAGATGGGTACACACCCGTTGACGCTGGCGATCAAGACCGGTTGGGTCGAGAAAGCGGGTCAATGCCTGTTGCAAGGTAGCGGCCTTAGTCATGGCTCACCTCCAAGGCGGCCACCAGGTCAATATGACACTGATCTCCCCCTTGCTGGCTCGGTAGCCAGTGCAGGTAGCGCATCGTCGACTGGAGGTGACGGTGGCCCAGTAGTCGCTGGAGCTGATGGACGGGCAGGCCCTGCTCCAGGACATGGGTGGCATAGGCATGGCGCAGACTATGGATGCCACCGACCCGCTCGACCCCGGCCAAGCGCTTGGCTTGGGTAAAGGCCTTCTGCGGCGCACTGGAGTGCAGTGCTTGATCGGGAAACAGAGCGCTCGGGAACAGCCATGTGACTGGCCGGTAGGCGCGCCAGTAATCGCGCAAGCGATCAAGCAGAGTCACCGGTAGTAGCACCATACGATCCTTGCCGCCCTTGCCCTGCGTCACACGGAGTTGGTAACGCTGGCTGTCGATGTCACTAACTCGCAGGTGGCAGACCTCGGTTACACGCAATCCGCAGCCGTAGCACAGTTCGAGCATCATGCGATGCTTGGCGTTTTGGCAGGCGGCCAGGATCCGCCGAACCTCGTCGCGGGTCAGCAGTTCTGGAATCCGCTGCGGTTTTTTGGGGACGGTGAGCGGCACATCAAACGAAGGCCACTGCAACACGTGCAAATACAGGAACCGCACGCCGTGCAGATAGACACGGCAACTGGCGGCGGACAAACCACGCTCCTGAACCAGGTGATTAAAGAAGTGTTGCAGGTCGTCGGTACTCAACGTGTCTGGCGGGCGGTGGAAATAACGTGCTAGTTCAGTGACCACCATCAGGTAGGTGTTGTGGGTACGTTGCGCAAAGCCACGCTGACGCATGGCCGCGATCATCTTCTGTCGCAAGGCAGTCATCGTCGTCACTCCTGTTGTATGACCCACGTGGGTCAATCAACAGTGTGGCCCGATGAGGCAAAAAACGTGGTTCGTCGACAGCTACCGCGAAGCGGTTTAGTTCAACTGTGATTATACACCCCGCTGCATAAGCTCAATAAACGTTTCGGCGCGTTCATTGAGCTTATGTAGCCACCAAAATTAACTCTACCCCATTGATTCTTCAGGTAGCAAAGAAAATTTCGGCAGTACACCCAAGATTCGGGTGCTTGCGCGTTTTGGTTAACTCGACAACGCTGTATATAAGCACACATTTTGTAGGGAGCGGCCCCTATGAAACTGATGGAGCGGGTGAAGGCTACCCTCAGAGTCAAACGCTATACGGATTCAATATCTCGACCTGCCCCACTGATCACCATTGTCCATTCGGGAAAGCTGCTCAGGAACGATCAGAATGTAGCTTCCCACCTTTGGCCCAATGCTCATCATCAAAATTTTGAAGGAAGATTGTTACTGCCTCAGGGCTGGTTCTATATGCTTCTGAAAATGCTTCGGTTATACGCTTAACTAAGAGCTCACGTTGCTCTTTAGTCCTGCCTGGAGACTGCTGAACGGTTACGATTGGCATATAGATCTCCTAATAAAATCAAAGATATATATAGGTTTAAATGAGGCACCCTGAGCAACCTTATTCAACCTGACGGCTCTTCCATTGAAGTTCTATCAACTATATCTTGACTCTACTCCACTCTTTCACAACCAAGCAAAGCCTAATTCGGCAGTATCAACCTTCCCCTTGCATTTCCCCCACCCGCCTCCTGCACTCCACCAACAAAAAGCTTGACGGGGTGCCAGTGATATCAGGCTGGGATCGCGCAAGGTGAGCATTTTGCTGCCAAGCGCTGATCCCGCTAAACCTGATCCGGCTAATGCACTGCCTGTGCAGGCACCGGAGTAGGGGGTTAAATATCACAGTCAACGCATTCTTATATCTTGTCTGTTACGCCTCAAGGTGATGCCCTTCCAGGCTTCGACAAAGCGCTGCCAACCTGTCGACCGCCTGCATCAACACCTCATCCGGCACTGTCAGCGCCAGTCGAATTAGAGATGTAGCACTCTCGCCAAAGGAAGCGCCCGGCATCACCGCCACACCCTGCTCTTCGAGAAGGCGCCAAGCGAAGGCCTCGCCGTCCATACCTGTTTTGGAGATATCGATCATCAGGAACATGCCGCCCTGGGGCAGGCTTGAAGACAGCATGGGGATTTGGCTGATAGCTTCGTGCAGTAGTTTGGCGCGACGTCCCAGCGCTTCGCGCAGACGCTCGGCGGTATCGAAATGCTGGCGCAGGGCTACCTCGGTCATATCAGCGATAAATGGCTGGTTGCCAAACAACATGGTTTCAGAGATGGGCAGCAAGCGGCGCGAGAACTCCACCGGCCCAATTGACCAACCACTACGGAAACCCGTTGCCGCATGGCTCTTGGAGATCGATGACACCACCACGGTTCGCTCTCTTAGGCTGTCGATTTCCAGCGGTGAGACAAAATCACCGTCGAAAATCAACGCTTCATAAACCTCATCACAGAGAATCCACAAATCGTGCTTGATACACAGCTCGCCCAGCTGCACCAAGGTCTTACGATCCAACACCGCGCCGGTAGGATTGTGCGGAGTATTGAGCATTAGCACCCGACTTTCCGGAGTAATAGCGTCGGCCAGATCATCGGGCTGCATGATAAAACTATTCGCCATACGCAGCGGTACTGGTTGTAAATGCGCACCTGCCGCGCGAATAACCCCTTCATAGGTGGCATAGTACGGGTCGCCACTCAACACACCATCGCCTTCACCGACCAGTGCCAGAATGACAGCGAACAATGCAGTTTGGGTGCCGGGAAAACACAGCACGTTCTCTTCGCTGATAGAAGGAAGGCGTGGTGCATAGGTGTCGATAAGCGCATCGACCAATCCCGGTTCACCACGCCCGTTAGAATAGCGCGTTCGCCCCGCCCGCAAAGCATTGATGCAGTGTTCGACAAGAGCCGGGTCTGTGGTGATATCCGGCTCACCGATGCTCAGCTCAATGACCTCTTTGCCTTTGGCTTGATGCGCTCTGGCGGCATTGTGCACCGCCCATTTGTCACCGCCAAGTTCATAAAGACGGTCGGTAATCGCTGCGTAGCGCATGAATAAATCCCTATTGTGTTGCGGGTTGAGAAGACGATTTGTCGACAGCGACATACTGCATCAGTGTGTTATTGGGCAGCGCTAGAATGCCTTCGGCGGCGCTCAACGCGATCTTAGGTAGCAACGCTGTGTCATATAGGCCGTGACCCAGCCCCCCTTCAAGCCACAGGCCATCAATCAGCGCATTCAGCGCAATAGCGTAGTGTTTACAGGTAACGGGGTCTGCCGGACGCTCCAGCGCTAAAAGTACCGGATGGATCAATGTTTCCAGCAAAGCCAGGAATTCTCGATAGCTTTCGCGGTGGATATCGGAATATTCCGGCTCGGTTCGCACGCGACCAATGAAGGTTGCCCACAGTGCGACCTTTCGAGACGACAGGTTCGGCGAGGTTACGTTAGCGACGATAAAGCGTGCCAAGCGCCGCTCTGGCACTTCGCCCGCTTGCTCAGAAGATTCCTCGGCTTCACCCGTCAGTTGGCCAATCAGGTAGGCATAAGCAGCACTCACCATGGCATCTTTAGAGCCGAAGTAATGCCTAATCAGCCCAGCCGTTACCCCTGCACGTTCGGCCACACGACGCGCGCTGGCACCATTCATTCCGTGCTCAGCAATACAGTGCAGCGTGGCTTCGAGTAAGCTGCGCCGCCGTGCATCCATAGACCAGCGCTGAAATGATTTCCTACTCATAATTCCCTTCGTTTCCGCTAAGAAACATCCGCCTAGGCATTTAATGCCACGTAAATTACTTCACAGGATCTACTTCGCATTGTTTCCAGCACATAAGTTAAGCAACTGAATAACCTTGTGAGATCGATACAAAACCTGCCTCAACAGTCGATCACCAACAGCAACCGACTCACCTTTCGTTGAACATTGATGCTTTGAATCTGACCGTACTTGGCTTACAGTTATACTGTCGTATAACAAGGAACTAATTGCAAGCGCCTGCTAAATGATGAAGATGTTTCCCCTCCGGGAGGCAGATGGGCGCCCCCAGAGACGAGACAATCAATGGCAAACGTACCTGCAATAGAGATCCGTGATCTTCACAAACAATTTGGCTCTCTCAAGGTCCTCAAGGGCATCTCCCTGACCGCACGCCAAGGCGATATCGTCGCCATCATTGGTGGATCAGGCTCGGGAAAGTCCACACTACTTCGCTGCATTAATCTGCTGGAGCACCCTACCTCGGGCGAGATAGCTATCCAGGGTGAACCCTATCGCATGAAGGACGCCCGCCATGGCGGTCTTGAAATCGCAGACCGTCGCCAGGTTCAGCGTATTCGCGCTCACCTCGGCATGGTTTTCCAGAACTTCAACCTGTGGCCACACCGTACGGTTCTGGAAAACGTGATCGAGGTGCCTATTCATGTGTTGGGCATGAAGCGCGACGAGGCCATTCATCGCGCTGAGGAACTACTCAACCGAGTGGGACTTGGCAGCAAGAAAGACATATATCCGGCCGTCATGTCCGGCGGGCAACAGCAGCGCGCAGCGATTGCTCGCGTGTTGGCCGTCGACCCGCTGGCCATGCTGTTCGATGAGCCCACATCAGCACTCGACCCGGAGCTGGTCGGCGAAGTGCTATCCGTGATTCGTGACCTAGCAGCCGAGCATCGCACCATGCTGCTGGTGACTCACGAGATGGCGTTTGCGCGTGATGTGGCCACACATGTGGTGTTCCTGCGAGAGGGCATAATCGAAGAACAGGGCCCTCCTGATCAGATTTTTGGTGACCCTCGCTCACCACATTTGAAGCAATTCATCAGTTCGGTGGCCTGACCGCCACCGATATCCCACCACTCCTGCAGATAATCTGGAAGACAACCCCGAAAACAACAGAGGTAATCCCCATGTTCAAGACATTCACTGCTACCGTCGGCCTTATCGGCCTGAGCATTTTCGCTGCCCCTGTGTTGGCAGATAGCTACAAGATCGGGCTATCCGCAGAGCCTTATCCTCCCTTTTATTCACCAGATGCCAGTGGCAACTGGTCAGGCTGGGAAATCGATTTCATCGAGGAGCTGTGTGACCGCCTGGATGCCAAGTGCGAGATCAAGCCAGTGGCCTGGGAAGGCATCATTCCGGCCCTGAAAACCGGCAAGATTGACATGATCATCGGTTCAATGTCGATCACCCCTGAACGTGCCGAACAAATCGCCTTCTCGAATAAGTATTACTCCAGCCCCACCGGCATCCTGGCGCGCAAGTCCACTGACATAGGGCCTACTCCCGAAGGCCTGGAAGGCGCCTACCTGGGCATTCAGTCGGGCACCAACCAAGAGCAGTATGCACGCAAGCATTTCGCAGATAGCGCCAACCTGAATGTCTATCAAACCCTCAACGAAGAGCTACAGGATCTGGTCGCTGGCCGTATTGATGCCATCGTCGCCGACACCCTGGCGGTACAGACCTTTATCAACTCTGAGACTGGCCAATCCTGCTGCGAATACCGCGGCGAGGTGGCCAGCGACCCTGCACTCATGAGCGAAGGCATGGGAGTAGGCCTGCGCCAGAGTGATACCGAACTTCGCGAACGGGTCAATTCAGCCATCGACGCGATGCGCGCCGATAGCACCTATGAAGAAATTAGCGCCCCTTACTTCGACTTTGATATCTACGGCAGCTAATCCCCACCAGCAAAGGCCGCCCACCCAGGCGGCCTTTGCTTTCCAATTTCACAAGGACAAGCCACTATGACGACTGTCTTCGATTTAAGCTTGTTGGCCTATGAACCTCCCGGCTGGGGCAAGGTGCTGCTCGTCGGGTTCATGCGCTCGATCCAGCTGGCGGCGGGTGGCTATTTGCTGGGTATCCTGATCGGCATCGCAGGTGCCGCTGGCAAACTGTACGGCAACAAGGTCGTTCGCGACCTGTTTGAAATCTACACTGTGGTCATTCGTGCCGTGCCCGAATTGGTGCTGATGCTGCTGTTCTACTATGTCGGCACCGATCTTTTAAGTCGTGCTTCAACCGCCATGGGGTTTGGCAGCGTCGATATCGACGGCCTGACCGCCGGGATTCTGGTAATAGGCTTGGTACAGGGCGGCTATGCGACCGAAGTCTTTCGCGGGGCCATTCTCGCCGTCCCCCGCGGGCAGACCGAGGCGGCCCACGCCTTTGGCATGTCGCCCGCCCAGGTGCTGCGTCGGGTCACGCTGCCAGCAATGACACCACATGCCCTGCCCGGCATGGCCAACCTGTGGATGATTGCCACTAAAGACACCGCCCTGCTTGCCGTCATCGGCTTCAGCGAGCTCACACTGGTCACCCGGCAGGCCGCTGGCGCTACGCAGCATTACATTATGTTCTTTCTGGCCGCGGGCGTGCTGTATCTGGCGCTAACGCTGATATCAAACGTGGCCTTGCGCCGCTTCGAACGCTACGCACGGCGTGGTCTTGTCTCTACACGCTGAACTCAAGGAATGCCTGTGTCTGACCCTCAAACTCTGGCGTCGCTTACCCGACCGTCGCGAACGCCCACGTTAACCAAACTGCCGGGCCTACTTGAGCCTCACCGTATTATCCTGCTTTTGATATTCATCGTCGGTCTGGTGGCCGCGATTCAACTGATGGACTGGAGCTGGCTACCCCGCTACTTGCCCAAGCTCTGGGAAGGCCTGCAGATGACTTTGATCATGCTGGTATCCAGCGTGGTGGTGGGCTTTATGATTGCTTTGCCTTTAGGGCTTGCGCAAGTCAAAGGTGCGTGGCCACTGAGATGGCTAGCCACCGGCTTCTGCACCGTCATCCGTGGCACGCCGCTGCTACTGCAGCTGTGGCTGTTCTATTTCGGGCTGGGAGCGCTGTTCGGTCAGTTCCCGGAAATCCGCGACTCCTGGGCCTGGGACTACCTGCGCCAGGCCTGGCCCTATGGCTTCATTGCCCTCACGGTGTCATTTGCCGCCTATCAGGGTGAGGTTATGCGCGGTGCCTTTGCCGGTGTGCCGCATGGCGAGCTGGAAGCCGCCAAGGCTTTCGGCATGTCGCGTCGCAAGGTTTTTAGCCGTGTCTGGTTTCCGCGTGCTGTTCATCGTGCTCTACCAACGCTGACGGGCGAGATCATCCTGCAACTGAAATCCACACCGCTTGTTGCCACCATCACCGTGATGGACTTGTATGCCGTAATCACCCAAGTGCGCCAGACCACTTACCTGACTTACGAACCGTTACTCTTCCTGGTCGCCGTCTACCTCTGCCTGAGCGGCGTCTTGATCGTTGGGCTGCGCTGGCTGGAAAACCGCGTACCACAACACTAATGGTCACGGGCCTGTGCGAGCATCACGTTTGTCAACGCTAATTCAGGACGTGGTATAACCGAAAAGGGGCCGTCCAGCAGCCCCTTTTTGCTTGTATTGATATTCGTATAGTTCTGATACTGGCTTGCTTGCCGTGCTGGCAACCGCGCCGATTTAGTCTTTATAGCTTGGATCCAGCGCCTCAAGCGTGCGCAGGTGCGCGGCCCATTCGAGTTCAAGATCGCCGTCTTCATGAATAGTCTGGTCGTATTGGCGCGCCACGTGGCGCGCCACCTCTTCTGGCACCAGCCGTAAGGGCTGGCCAGTAGACTGCGCCGCCACCTGTAGCTCACAGGCACGCTCAAGATAAAACATATTGTTGAACATCTCTGCAGCCGACGCACCGGTCGTCAGCAGGCCATGGTTACGCAACACCAATGCCGGGTTGTCGCCAAGGCTTGCCACTATTCGCTCACGCTCAGCCAGGTCCAGGGCAATGCCTTCATAATCGTGGTAAGACACCCGTTCGTGAAACTGCAGCGCAATCTGGTTAAGCCGTGTTTCAAGGCCCGACTCCAGCGACGACACCGCCACGCCAGCGCGCGTGTGAGTATGCATCACCCAGGCCGCATGGTGGCTAGCAGTATGAATCGCGGAATGGATGGTGAAACCAGCCGGATTCACTTGTTCTGGGCTGTTATCAATCTTATGGCCATAAACGTCAATCTTCACCAGCGAAGAAGCCGTAATCTCCTCCCAACGCCAACCGTAAGGGTTGATCAGGAAACGTCCCTTCTCACCAGGCACCCGCGCGGTAATATGGGTGTAGATCAGATCCGTCATGCGATAGTGGGCGGCCAGACGATAGCAGGCTGCCAGCGCGATGCGGGTTTCTTGTTCGGCGTTGCTCGTCGTGGTGCGTTGAGGCTTATCGAGACTCATCAGGTGTTCCTTTGCAGCAAAGTGATTGTCATGCAACGTGTTTAGCGTTTACGTCAGTAACCGCGCGCCCGATCAACGCCCATGGCAAGCGGCTGCCCATCGCGAAGGGCGCGGGCGGTGTCGACAACCTGCCCTGCGACCACCTCTGGCAACGAATCACTGGCAATGTGTGGCGTGATGCGTAGGCACTCATGCTGCCAGAAGGGATGATCCGCAGGCAGCGGCTCTGCACGGAACACATCCAGGCTCGCCCCACCCAAATGGCCGTGTTCGAGCGCTAGGAGAAGATCGTCCTCGACCAAGTGCTCACCCCGACCGATCTGCACCAACCAAGCGTCTTTGGCGAGCTTCGCGAACAGCGCCTTGTTAAGCACGTTTTCAGTGGTAGCCGTCAGTGGCAGCACATTGATCAGATAATCGGCGCCATCCGCTGCCGCCATGACAGCCCCGTCACCTGTCAGATAGGTCACGCCTTCAACCGGGGCTTGTGGCTCGCTGCGGCAGGCTACGTGTATAGAAAAGCCAAGCGCGGCCACCGCTTTCACCACGGCGCGCCCCATGGTGCCGTGTCCCAGCACCGCCACCTTTCTTGATGCTGGCGCGCGCATCGTCAATGGCGCCCAATGCGCCTTGGCAGCATTTTGCTCCAGGGTGGTGAACTCACGCTCACGATGGAGCACCTCATGCGCGGCAAAACCCGCCATCAAGTCGGCCTGATGTGGATCCCGCACCCGGGCGATATGTACTTCATCGCTCAGGCCAGGATGCGCCAGCAGGGCATCAACACCGGCACCGATAGACATCGCCAGCTCAAGATTAGGATAGCTCTCGAAAGCCTCGTCATTGGGCAACCAGCAGATCGCAAAACGCACATCTTCGGGGTTATCGATCTCATGGGGATGGCGCAGGACGACATCACTCGCTTCATCGCGCAAGGCGTTACCATAAATGGCATCAAGGTCGAGCGAATCACTGAGATAGACGCCTAAAATCGAGTTCGTGTTGGTCATGCAACTTCCTACGGTTCACATTCGAAATAGCAGTGGCTGTAAAACAGCCCCTTGTTACTCAACTGTATAATAATTCACGTACCGATGCCATGAAACGCCATTACAGCACCTAAACTCTCATCGCTGTAATGATGCTAATAAATTGTTTCCCGATAACTTTCCATGTCATACACCCTTGCATCTCCCTCACCCGCCTCCTACACTCCACCAACGAACAGCTTGACGGGGTGCCGGTGAAATCCGGCTGAGATGGCGCAGGGCGTAGCAATTAATGCTGCCGAGCGCTGATCCCGCAGAACCTGATCCGGCTAATGCGCTGCTACTTACACAAGTTCGCAGCGAGGGTACCGGCGTAGGGATCAAGCGATGGCCACGGCTGCTCTCTCACGATCGCACGCCGCCCTTCTGCGCCACTCCCTCGATCTTTTTCGCCCGCCCTCCGGATCATTACCACCGGAGGAGTCATGGGCTACCGCTTTACTGATCTCACTACCACTTGCCAGAAAGATTGGCGCGCCTATATTGAGCACGATTTTGTGCGCCAGCTAGGCACCGCCACGCTGCCCGAGGCGTCGTTTCGCCACTATTTAAAGCAGGACTACCTGTTTTTGATTCACTTCGCCCGCGCCTATGCGCTGGCTGCCTACAAAAGCCCCACCCTCGCCGATCTTCGCCAAGCCCATGAAGGCTTGAAAGCCATTGTGGATGTGGAGCTGGGCCTGCATGTGGGCTTTTGTCAGGAGTGGGGGATTTCCGAGCAAGAACTGGCCGAACTCCCCGAAGCCAGAGCCACCCTGGCTTACACCCGCTATGTTTTGGATACCGGCAACCGCGGCGACCTGCTGGATTTGCACGTGGCGTTGGCCCCCTGCCTGGTGGGCTACGGCGAAATCGCCAACTGGCTAAACGCCCAGCCTTCCACCCTGCGCGGCGCGCAAAACCCTTTTGATGCCTGGATTGCCATGTACGAAGGCGAGGAGTTTCAGGCCGCCATGCAGGCGGAGCTTGAATGGCTGAATATCCGCCTTACCGACATTACCCCCGCCCGCTTTGCCGAACTGAGCAAGATCTTCCGCGACGCCACCCGCCTGGAAATCGACTTCTGGCAGATGGGCCTAGAGCTGATAGACCAAGACCTCACCCACTAATTCAGCAAAACAACACAAGGAAACAACCGTAATGACTAAGACCGTAACAAGCAAAACCAGCCACTTTTTAGCCGAAACCGCCCAGGTCGATGCCGCCGCCATTGCGCCGCTGCCCGGCTCACGTAAGGTATATATCGAAGGTTCGCGCCCGGATATCCGTGTGCCGTTCCGGGAAATTTCACTGTCGCCGACCAAAACCACCGGTATTGATGAAGAGAACCCGCCACTGCTGGTGTACGACACTTCAGGCCCCTATAGCGATCCGGATGCTAACAATGACCTGCGCCGCGGTCTGCCGGAACTACGCCGAGCCTGGATTGAAGAGCGTGACGATACCGAATTTCTATCAGGCCCCACGTCTGATTACGGCAACCGCCGCGCCAACGACCCGACGCTTGCCCAGCTGCGCTTTGATCTAACCCGCACACCACGCCGAGCAAAACCGGGCAAGAACGTGACCCAGCTGCACTACGCCCGCCAGGGCATTATCACCCCGGAAATGGAGTTTATCGCCTTGCGCGAAAACCAGCGCCGTCAAGCGCTAGGTACCGCTGAAGTAGAGCGCATTCTGGGCCATCAGCACAAAGGCCAGAGCTTTGGCGCCAGCCTACCGGAAGTAATCACCCCTGAGTTTGTGCGTGATGAAGTCGCCAGAGGGCGGGCGATTATTCCCAATAACATCAACCACCCAGAAAGCGAGCCGATGATTATTGGCCGTAATTTCCTGGTCAAAATTAACGGTAATCTGGGTAACTCAGCGGTGACTTCTTCTATCGAAGAAGAGGTAGATAAGATGACCTGGGGCATCCGCTGGGGCGCGGACACCATTATGGATCTCTCCACTGGGCAGAACATCCACGAAACCCGCGAGTGGATTTTGCGCAACTCTCCGGTGCCGATTGGCACAGTGCCTATCTATCAAGCGCTGGAAAAGGTCAAAGGCGTGGCCGAAGACCTCACCTGGGAAGTCTTCCGCGATACGCTGATCGAGCAGGCCGAACAGGGCGTGGACTACTTCACCATTCACGCGGGCGTACTGCTGCGCTATGTGCCGCTCACCGCCAAGCGGGTCACCGGCATTGTCAGCCGCGGCGGCTCGATCATGGCCAAATGGTGTTTGTACCATCACCAGGAGAGCTTCTTGTACACCCACTTCGAGGAGATCTGCGAGATCTGCAAGCAGTACGATGTGGCGTTCTCCCTCGGTGATGGCCTGCGTCCTGGCTCAGTGGCCGATGCCAATGACGAAGCACAGATGGCGGAGCTAAAAACCTTGGGCGAGCTGACCCATATTGCCTGGAAGCACGATGTGCAGGTGATGATCGAAGGCCCCGGCCACGTGCCCATGCACCTGGTGAAAGAGAACATGGATAAGCAGTTGGAATACTGCGACGAAGCGCCCTTCTATACCTTAGGCCCGCTGGTAACCGATATAGCCCCCGGCTACGACCACATTACCTCGGGCATTGGGGCGGCAATGATCGGATGGTTTGGCTGCGCTATGCTCTGCTACGTCACCCCCAAAGAGCACCTGGGCCTGCCCAATAAAGACGACGTCAAAACCGGCATCATTACCTACAAGATTGCTGCCCACGCGGCGGATCTCGCCAAGGGCCACCCTGCAGCACAGCGGCGGGATAATGCGCTCTCTAAGGCGCGCTTCGAGTTCCGCTGGGAAGACCAGTTCAACCTGGGGCTAGACCCGGATACTGCTCGGGAGTACCACGACGAAACCCTGCCCAAAGACTCCGCCAAGGTGGCGCACTTCTGCTCCATGTGCGGACCAAAGTTCTGCTCCATGAAGATCAGCCAGGAGGTGCGCGATTACGCCAACGAACATGGCCTAAACGGCGATCAGGAAGCGGTGATGAAAGGCATGGAAGAGCAGGCAGAGAAGTTCCGCAACAAAGGCAGTGAGCTGTATCAGGAAGTTTAAAATAGCGACTTACTGAACAGCATTGTGACTATATGTGGCCCTTGAGTCTTAGCAAAACTCAAGGGTCACATTAATATCTAATCGCCACAGGCCAGCCACTGAATTTGCTCTAACAGTATTTAAAAGTAATTACCGTCCAAGTAGATTAATTATACATTGCTCGTGTATGATTCTCATTTGCGCAGCGCTCTGTTACGGCGTTCTATTTAAAACCAACACCATTCAAAGAACCGATTCCAGATGAAAACCAAACTTTCCTTGGCGGTAACCGCGGCTCTGCTCAGCGCAGGCTTATTAACCGGCTGCAGCGATGATAACGAACCAACGGCCGCAGGCACACAGGAGGAGGCGCCGAAAAATAATGCAGCTCCCATGCTGAAATATATTCCGGCTGACTCTCCCTACTTCATGGCAACACGTGAAGCAATGCCTGAACAAGATGCTTTTGATCGTTATCAACGCATGCAACCCAAGGCTAGCATTGAGTCTAGTCTGGATGAGCTACGCGAGACACTGCCCGAGATAGACGATGAAGTGATGCATTCGTTGATGACGGTATTGATCGCCATGAGTGAAGAGCTGGTCGATGTTGAAACGCTGGACGATGTCCATGCGCTGGGCCTGAAAATGAACCCTCAGGCCGCCCTCTATGGGTTGGGTATCTTGCCTGTTTTGCGTATGCAACTGCAGGATGAAGATGCCTTCCGCGAAACGCTGCAGCGCATTTTGACCAAAGCAGACATTAACCTGAGTACGGCCACCACCAACGACACCGAATACTGGGTGCTGACGCCTGAGGGGCCCGTCAAGGCGATTCTAGCCATTGACGACCAGCAACTGCTGGTGTCTGTGGTACCACAGAATGCTAGTGACGAGCTGCTAGCACAAGTGCTGGGTAACACTCTGCCCGACAGCAGCATCGGTGATACCGATGCACTGGCAGAGCTTGAAAAGCGCCATGGCTTTACACCTTACGGCGCAGGGAAAATCGACTCCTCACGCCTACTTAATGAGCTGAGCACCCCCACTCACTCAGGTACTCAGGCACTGATGGAAGCGGTTGATGCCGAGCAATTGGATTTATCCGCCTGCCAGGCAGATATCGACCGTATCACGAACCGCTTCCCTGGCCTTGTAATGGGCTCGCGCGAGAACGATCTTGACCGCATGGAAATGAACCTGATTCTAGAAACCGATGAGGATATTGTCAGCGACCTGCGCACCCTGACGACTCAGGTGCCGGGCCTAGGTAGCACAGAAGGTATGGCCAGCTATGGCTTAGGTCTGAACATGCCGCTGTTGGTTCAGACCGTTCAGAAATATGCTCAGGAAGTGCGCCAGAACCCCTTCAGCTGTGATGAACTACAAGATCTGAACAGCTCCTGGAATGAGATCAACATGGCGATTAACAACCCGATCACCATGATGATTGGTCAGTCACTATCTGGCTTCAGAGCTCGTATCAACAGTCTGACAATGACAGACGGCGAACCTACCATGACGGGGCTCCTGACGCTTGCTTCACAAAATCCTCTTTCCCTGCTTTCTGCCGCAAGCTCTTTCGCGCCGGAGTTAGGGACTCTAGGGCTTGAACCCGGTGGGGAAGCCAAGCAAGTCGAGAGCATGATGCTGCCCCCTGAGGCACCGGAACTCTACGCCGCCATGTCTGACACGGCTATTGTACTGGGCGCTGGTATCAGTGATTCGGCGACACTGCAGAAAGAGCTGGAAGCCCCTGCCTCAGAGCGCAATCTGCTTGTTCATGGACACATAACAGGCGAGTTCTACCATTCACTGGCCGACTTTGTGGAACAGATACCATCAGATGATTTGTCAGCGTCCGATATTGATATGCTCAAGCAATATGGTGACATCTACAAAAACATGGAGTACTGGTTCAGAGTAGATGACGCTGGCGTGGAAATGAGTTTATCGCTGGAATTAAACTAAGATCAGGCCGCTTCAATAATGCGAAAAACCTGCTAGTGGGTTAGCGGTTTTTTCGTTTGAGCAAGACAACTGTTTAAAACCACTTAAACGCCAACAGGGGGCCGAAGCCCCCTGTTGGTATCAGTGTTACATAACTAGCGCTGTTTTTTCTGGCTCTCCTTGGCGTCGCCTTTGCCTTTTTGCAGTTCGCCTTTAGCCTGCTGGGCCTTACCTTTGGCTTCAGTTTTAGCGCTTCCTGTTGCCTTGCCCGCGGCTTCTTTCACTTTTCCCGCTGCTTTGTTGGCCGTTCCTTTCGCTTTATCTTCTTTACCAGTTGCCATGACGAACACCTCTAATCCGTTAGTAGGGAAAACGCCGTGTGTGAAAGGTGCGAGTAGCACGGCTAATCACACGTCGACACATTCATCAGAGTAGCCTTTATTAAAAAAGTTGCGCTAATTAATTTAGGCCGGGTTGTTGGCGGGTAACCGCGTTGGTGCCCAGCGGTTCAACACGAAGTGCAGGGAAGCCATAGCCAGAAGCGTAAGAACCAGTGCCACACTCATGGAAGAGAAGCGATAGAGCGCGCTATACACCAGATCCTGCTGCGGGCCTAACGACTGGCCAAACAGAATCCCCAGAGTGGTCAGTCCACCAAAGCCAATCCCTGAACCGCCCCCTTCATGGATATGCTCCCGAGCGAAAAGCATTAACCCCAGCCAGTAGAGCAACACCACCAGCAGGAAATGGTGGCTCTGGGTATATAAGAATAACTGCATTAATAGAGCCAAGTTGCACCCTAGTAGGGTTCCTATGGCTCGCTTACCGGCTGATACTTTCGCTCCAGAGTACCCCAGCGTAAACAGCACCAGGATGGTCGCCATCTGCGCAGAGAGCGACCCTTGCAAGTCGAACATCTGAAACACTACAAATGAGAGCGTGGCGGTTAATCCACCGATTAAAGTTTCATGGCGAATTTGCGAGGGTGTTTTGGTAACCCTGGGCGGCGGTTTGCGGGCTTCCACGTCGGGAAACAGCGTATGCATCAGCATGGCAATAAACACCGCCAAACCACTGGCGACGAGATTACAGGCCAGTAAATCGCTCAAGTCCACATTGGGGTAGCTGGCGAAGTGAAGCAGAATGCTGAGCGTCAGCACACCGTTGGCGCCAAACAGAAACAACGGCCCTTTCGCCATCAGGTTAAAGCGAAACAGAAAAATGCCCATCACCACCAGGGTCATCACTACCGGCATATGTTTGAGCAACCCCACCACCAGGCTGACTTCAAGTACGTTAAGCGATACATTGGCTAAAAACTGGCGAATAATATGGCCATTAAGAATCGGTACCATGCCCAGCAAGAACATCGGGAAAACGGTAAAAAACACGCCGTAGTTCCAACCCATGAGCTGGCTGACCACAAACCCCAGCGTGCCACCACCGGCCACCCGCAAGCACTGACGCAGGCCGTTTTGGGTTAACACCGGGCGAGCAGTTCCCTTGGCATTAGCCCGGTCACGCTTCCCCCACCAACCTTGAAACGGGGTCAACAACAGGCGCTTAATATGCGGGCTCTTAATAAACATAGTGCAACCAGCTGATCAGATGTGCCTGTAACCATACAAATGGTTTGGCCAAAGCAGCATCTCCTGGCTGAAGCTGCACCGTGGCGCGGGCGCCGCTGGGTAATAAATTCGCGATTGGCTGAGTTAGCACTAGGTGTACACGCATCCGCTGGGCATCGCGTATCCAGCGGTCGGTGGTGGGAATATCAGCCAGTTGACCATCGGCAGCCAACTGTCCTTCACGAACACCGGCATCCATGGCGAGCACTTGCGCATCAAATACCTGACCTGGCCAAGCATCAAACACTACTTGCGCTGCGTCACCAGGTGCCGCATGGCGCAGGCTCTTTTCGCGAAAATCGGCAATGACATCTATCGCATCCGCCACTACTGCTACCGCTGGCTGCCCCGCCTGAACGTAGTCGCCTACGTCTAGCTGCAGGTTGGAAACACTTCCAGCTTGCGCGGCGCGCACCTGGGTATGAGCAAGATCCAACTGCGCCTTGGAAAGCGCATTGTCTGCTTGGCGCAAACGCAGATTCGTCTCGCCGGCCTCGCCCAGTTGCACTTCCAGACTGACGATTTTAGCCCTGGCTGCTGCCACACTGGCCTGTGCGGTACGCTCAGCAGCCACCTGCTGTTCGTACTGTTGGCGCGATACGCTCTGCTGCGCCACAAGGGTTTCAGCACGCTGAAGTTCTCCCCGACGCTCGGCAGCCGTCGCCTCAGCGGATGCCAACTCCGCTTGAGCAGAGGTAAGCTCTGCTTCCAACTGGGCATTCTCCCGCTCGGCCTGTTCGCGATTAAGCTGCGCCTGCTCAACGGCTAATCTAAACGGCGTCGGGTCGATCTGAAACAGCACATCGCCTTTTGCTACATGCTGGTGATTACTGACCAGCACCTCACTCACTGGGCCGCTGAGTTCGGGCGCTATTCGCGTGACCGGCCGCATCACCCTCGCCTCCGGCGTCATAGGCATAAAGCTATCGGCCACCAGAAAATAGATAAAAAGCAGTACAAAGGTAGCAAGGGCTACCCTCACCCATCGGGCAAATATTTGATCGGGGGTCATGCAGAGCTCACTTGTTAGCCACCAGGAAACCACCTGGCCAGCGCCTCTCAACGGGCGCGCATCGTGTAGGGAATCACATAGGGGACTTTAGTCTAACAATCAATTAGCGCGCTAACAATATATCTATGTCTATCTACTGCTACATAAACGCTCTCTACAAGCCTATAAACAAAAACCCCATGGCATAAAGGCCATGGGGTTTAGTCATTCGCTACGCTGTTACGCTAAGGATTTAGAACCGGTAGCGTAAACCTACGCTTGCAGCATCAAAGGAGTAAGCTGATTTATCCAGGTAGCGCATATAGTCCGCGCTGAGGGAGAGGTTTCTGGCCACATCCATCTCAGCGCCTGCGCCGTAGGAGAAGTCGCTTTCGCTGTCGCCGCGGTCAAACTCTACTTCCGTAAAACCCGCCAGGCCATAAAGACGTACTTCAGGTGCTATGGGAATAATCCCTTTAGCATAAGCACCCGCTACATAGTCTAATTCGGCACCACCGTCGGAACCGCCCGTACCTAAATGACCTTCAATGCCAAAGTAGTCATTGAACTGGGCACCGCCGCGCAGGCGTAAGCCTACGTCATCACGGGACGAGCCTCTGTCTGGATCCAGACTCCAGAACATGGCATCAGCGCCCAGGTAAGCTTGCGGATAACCGGTAGACTGTTGTGCTTGAGCAGTGGTTGCAAATGCGCCTGCACCCACCAGGAGTACCGCCGATGTAAGTGACAACATGGACATCTTCATAGCTTGCACCTCAGTTAAAAAACAGTGTTTCCTTACACATTTGTATTGTGATTCATAACTATGAAGAACGCAAACATTTACCGCCCCTTGGATAAGCTCAGCACGACAATACCGCCAACGACGACTGCCCCACCTACCAACTGGCCGGGGCTAAGCATTTGCCCCAACACAAAGTAACCCAGCACCAGGGAGGCAACCGGTTCGATATTCATCACCGGTGCGTTGCGTGCCATATCGAGTCGCGGCACAAAAATAAACAGCGTCGAAAACGCCGAACCATACAGCAGACCAAGCAGCGTCAGCCCTAGCCAGCCGGTACTGTTATCCGGCAGGCTCATACCCCCTGGCACTACACCGGCGATGCCGCCAATGATCATGACAATAAACACGGTCTGCATGGTCAACAGGCTGCGCAGGGTACTGCCCACTCCTGCAAGGCGGTGCTCGGTAACCCACAGCGCGCAGGCAAATACGAAGGCCGCCATTAATCCAAAACCAATGCCTGCTATCCACCCCGGCCCCATGCCATCGGCGCTGGCAATCCATGAGGGAATATCCAGCACCACCAGTAAGCCGATTAAAATCGTGCCCATGATCAGACAGCTACGCAGAGTAGGACGCGGGCCGCCCAACGCCCAACTGAGCAGCGCCAGCTGAATAGGAAAGGTATTGACCAATAGCAGTGCGATCACCACAGGCAGCCTGGCCACCGCCGAGTAGAGGCTAACGCTTTGGATCGCAATCAGTAGCCCCACGGTCAGTTGCCACGGCCAAGATCCCGCGGGCAGCCACAAGCGCTTTTTCTGCACGATGACTAGCGCCACTAAAATCAGGCAGGCAACCCCCGAGCGGGTTAATACCGCCAGTAACAGACCGGTGCCATTATCAAACGCCAGCCGAGCTGAAACGTGATTGGCGGCGAACATGGTGGCCACGGTCATCATTAACAGAATGGCCAAATGGCGCGGCAGTAGTTTCGGCAAAGAGGACGCTGACATAAGAACGGTACGGCTCGTTATAGGGGTGAAGGTGTAAGATGGCGAGTAGCCAGGTAGGCAAAGATCCCAGCATGCCAAGCTTTTGCCTAGAAGGCTAACGAAAGCCTGACGCTGCTTTTGCGCACTGCAACATGTTAAACTAAAGTCTACCCCTTTGCTCAATAACCTCCTAGCGAAAAGGTTTTTATGAACGCACCGGTGCTGGTCATTAACTGCGGTTCCTCCTCTATTAAATACGCGTTGATTGATTCCGACCCTCAGGCACCGCGACTTGAGGGCATAGCGGAACGCTTGGGTAGCGAGGATGCACGCCTCAAGGGCAAAAACAGCGCCGGTGATCGTTTCAACCAACCACTTCCTGGCGCTGACCACACCCAAGCACTTAACGCGATCCTTGAGCGTATGGAGGGCCGATTACCAGCGGCGGTGGGCCATCGCATCGTGCATGGCGGCGAGCACTTCACCCAGGCCGCACTCATCGACGCTAGTGTCATTGCGGCTATCCAAACCACCGCAGCACTTGCCCCCCTTCATAACCCAGCAAATTTAGCAGGTATTGCGGCGACCCAGAACGTCTTTCCAGACCTGCCCCAAGTGGCAGTGTTCGATACCGCTTTCCACCAAACCATGCCGCCGCGTGCTTACCGGTACGCACTACCAGAAAGCCTCTACGCTGAGCATGGCATTCGCCGCTACGGCTTTCATGGCACCAGCCATGCTTATGTTAGCCAGCGGGCGGGCGAACTGAGTAGCCGTGGCACAGGCGGCTGGCTGACTGCCCACCTGGGCAATGGCTGCTCCACCAGCGCGGTGTGGAACAATCAAAGCCAGGATACCAGCATGGGCCTTACCCCACTGGAAGGCTTGGTGATGGGCACCCGCAGTGGCGACGTTGACCCTGGCCTGCACGCCCACCTGCACCGCCAACTGGGCTGGTCGCTAGACAAAATCGACGACGTGCTCAATAAAGAGAGCGGCCTACTGGGCCTTTCAGGCTTAACCAACGACATGCGCGAAATTGAGGAGGCTGCTGAACAAGGGCACGCCACCGCACAGCTGGCGGTAGAGGTATTCTGCTACCGGATCGCTAAATCTCTGGCGGGGCTCTCCTGCGCCCTGCCCCAGCTTGATGGGGTTATTTTCACCGGCGGTATCGGCGAAAACTCGCCGATTGTACGTCGCCGTGTGCTCGCCCTATTGCCCCACTTCGGCTTTGCGCTGGATAACGACGCTAACGAAGCGACTATCCGCGGCAAAGAGGGCAAGCTGGATAGCGCCAGCCATGAAGGCCCCCAGGTGTGGGTGATCCCTACCGATGAAGAAGGCCGCATTGCCATGGAAACCCGCCACTGCCTAGAGACACGTGTATGACTCACCCCGACCAGCCACAAGCGATTCTGTTAGTGCCTACCAGCCAGGGCGTCGGGCTTACCTCCGCCTGTCTGGGGTTAATTCAAGCGCTGGATACAATCGGCCTGAAAGCCGGGTTTTTAAAGCCGTTTATGCAGAACGAGCTGAACGGCCCAGGCCTGGATCGATCCACCGCATTGGTTTCCCGGGCACTCAATCAGCGCCCGCCTTCGCCGATTTCCCAGGCACGCCTTGAGCGCTTGCTGCGCGACGACCAAATCGATGAGCTGATGGAAAATGCCGTCGAGCTCTATGAACAGGTTGTTCAACAGGCCCACCGCGATGGCAGTACCCTAGACCTAGTCGTGGTAGAGGGCGTAGTGCCCACCCAGCACACCACCTACGCCACCCAAACCAACGCCCAACTCGCCAATGCGCTTAACGCGCGGATTATTCTTGTCGGATCCGGTGATTTAAACGAGCCCCAGGCGCTGGCCGAGCAGCTTGATATGCACGCCCGCAGCTTTGGCGGGGTTAGCTCCAGCCGCACGCTGGGCGGCATTTTGATGCGCATGAAAAATCTGCCCTACGCGCAGGAAGATGATCTTTCTGCAGCACCGGGCACCTTCAAACCGCAGTTGGAAGAGTCAGTGCTCGCTGAGCTGCGCCAGTACTCCCCCGCCCTGGCGACCGATAAATTCCACCTGATTGGTGTGGTGCCTTACAGCAAAACGCTTAGCGCCCCGCGCACTCTGGATGTGGCCCGAGCGCTTAATGCCAAGTTGTTGAACGAAGGCGAGGCAGCCAGCCGTCGGGTACTCTCCACTAGCCTCTGCGCCCGCAGTGCTGCCAACGCACTGCATATTTTCACCCCGGGTAGCCTGGTAGTGGCCTCCGGTGACCGCGACGATGTGGTGCTGGCCTCAGCGCTGGCGACCATGAACGGTATTCAGCTAGCGGGCGTACTGTTGACCAACGGCTTTATGCCCAACGACAGCATGATCGAGATGTGCCGCCCCGCGCTCAAAACGGGTCTACCGGTCTTGGCAGTAGAAACCGACAGCCTGACCACAGCACAGCACCTCAGCCAGCTAAGCAGCGAAATCCCTATGGACGATTTCGAGCGCGCCGAACAGGTGGCCCGTTACGTCGCAGCCCATATGGATCTTGAGTGGTTGAAAGCCCACCTGAGCAGCGGTTATACCCGCCGCCTTTCACCTTCAGCGTTTCGCCACCAGTTGGTTAAACTTGCCCAGTTGGCTAAAAAGCGCGTAGTGCTGCCGGAGGGGGATGAACCGCGCACCGTAGAAGCGGCAATAATCTGCCAGCGCCGCGGCATTGCCGACTGCGTACTGCTGGGTAAGCGCGACGATATCGAAAATGTAGCGCGCAACCGCGGTCTGACACTGCCAGAATCGCTGACGATTGTTGACCCTGAAAGCACCCGTGCGAACTATATTGGCCCGATGGTCGAGCGTCGTCGTGGCAAACTCAACGAGCTAACCGCCGAAGCGCAGTTGCAAGATAACGTGGTGCTCGGCACCATGATGCTGCAGTTAGATGAAGTCGACGGACTGGTTTCCGGCGCCGTACACACCACCGCCAACACCGTGCGGCCCGCCTTCCAGTTGATTAAAACCGCGCCGGAGTATAATCAAGTCTCGTCGATCTTCTTTATGCTGCTGCCCGAGCAGGTGGTGGTCTACGGCGACTGCGCGGTGAATCCCGACCCAGACGCTGAAACCCTGGCCGAAATCGCTCTACAAAGTGCCCGCTCCGCTGAAGCCTTCGGTATCGAGCCACGTGTCGCCATGATCAGCTACTCCACCGGCGACTCCGGCACCGGCGCGGATGTGGATAAAGTCCGCGAAGCCACCCGGATTGCTAAAGAACGCGCGCCGCACCTGGCCATCGACGGCCCGCTACAGTACGACGCCGCCGCTATCGAGAGCGTGGGCAAACAGAAAGCCCCCGACTCGCCAGTGGCAGGTAAAGCCACCGTGTTTGTGTTCCCCGACCTCAACACCGGCAATACCACCTACAAAGCAGTGCAGCGAAGTGCCCGCGTCGTGAGCGTTGGCCCCATGCTGCAAGGGTTGAACAAGCCAGTGAATGACCTTTCCCGCGGCGCACTGGTCGACGATATCGTTTACACCATTGCACTAACCGCCATTCAGGCCAGTCAGCGGGAAAGCTGAGTTACAGAAACTTTCCCTAGCCAATAAAAACGCCCCAAGCAGATAACTGCTTGGGGCGTTTTATTAACGGCTTAACGGTATGTGAGGGCTAAACCCACATCGGCACCATCGATTCCAGCACCATGACTAAACTCATCGCGGTGATGGTAAGGATAGAGACGCCAAACACCTTTTTGGCCCAGCGCACATCGTCATCTAAACGGTAGCCGCGCAGTGCCAAGTAGAGCCAGTAGCCGCCCATGGTCAGCGCCACGCACAGATATCCCGCGCCCGCTTGGCTGGCCAGCCCTAGCGCCAACGAGGCGGGTATAAACGCCACGATGTAGCCCAGGATATGGTGTTTTGCCATTTTCACTCCGCGCACCACCGGCAGTACCGGAATCGACGCGCGGCGGTAATCGGCGTAGCGGAAGATCGCAATCGCATAGGAGTGCGGCATCTGCCACAGACAGAAAATCACCAGCAGCATAATGGCACCGCTGTCGAACTGACCGGTCACGGCGCAGTAGCCTACCACCGGCGGCATGGCGCCGGAGAGGCTGCCTACCAAGGTGCCGTACTCCGAGCGGCGCTTCATATAGAGGCTATAAAGCCCCACATAAACGCCCCAGCCAATCACCGCCAAGGCAACGGTTAACCCGTTGGTGCCCAGCGCCAGACACACCACTCCCGACACACCCAGCAGTGCCGAAACGCCCAGTGCCTGGGTAATAGAGATGCTGCCTCTTACCAGGGGGCGATGGCGCGTACGCGCCATCAATGCATCAATATCGCGGTCAATAACGTTGTTACACGCACAGCCCGACGCGATGATTAACGCAATCCCCACCATGACCGAGACAAAGCTGAGCCACTCGAACTGGCCTTGGGCGGCGAGAAAATAGCCGCCTAGGGTGGCAATCAGGTTGCCGCCGATAATGCCCGGCTTGGTCAGCTCGAGCAGATCCCGCCAGCGGCTGGGCGCTGAGATTAGCCGATCATCATGTTGAGATGCAGATGCTGCATGATCCACAGCGAGCCTCCTACCACTAGGACGAGAATCGTCAGTGTGAAGACGAAGGACATCAGATTCCAGCCTTCGTCGGCTTTGGTACTCATATGCATAAACATGACCAGTTGCACCAGTATCTGCAACACTGCGGTCACGGCTATCACAATCACGGTAGCCAACACGCTAAAAGCGCCACTCATCACCACCGCAAAAGGGATAATGGTCAGTATCAGCGACAATACCAGTCCTGTCACATACGACTTAACGCTGCCATGGGCATTGGTTGAACTTGCACTCATCTCACAACACTCCCATCAGATAGACGAATGAGAAGACACAGATCCAGACAATATCGAGGAAGTGCCAGAACAGGCTTAGGCACAAAATCCTCGGCCGGGTCATATCGTTCAACCCTTTGGTGTAAAGCTGTACCAACATCACCAAAATCCAGATCATGCCAAACGTAACGTGCAACCCGTGAGTACCGACTAGGGTAAAGAAGGCCGATAAAAAGCCGCTACGGTCCGGACCGTACCCTTCATGGATTAGATGCTGGAATTCATAGACTTCCATCCCCAGGAAGCACAAGCCCAGTAGAAAGGTAATAATCAGCCACACTTTCACTTGGCCAACACGGTTGGCATGCATTGCCAAAACGCCCATACCGAAAGTGAAACTACTGATCAGCAGTGCAAAGGTTCCGAAAAGGATCAAAGGTAATTCAAAGATATCAGCGCCAGTTGGCCCACCCGCCGTGCCCTTCATCAGCACGGCGTAAGTGGCGAACAGTGACCCGAAGATCACCAAATCGCTCATTAAGTAGACCCAGAAACCAAACAATTTCGTGCCCGAGGCATCGTGATGCTCTTCTTCGTGCTCTACCGGGTGGTGCGAGCTATGATTTAGCGTATCAGTCGACATTACGCTTGCGCCTCCACGCGTTGTTGATGCTCACGTTCGATTCGCTCAACTTCAGCAGCGGGAACGTAGTAGTCGATATCGTCGTTAAATACCCGTGCCATAAAGCTGATGAATACACCCACGGCGCCGACGCCGGCTAACCACCAGATATGCCACACCAGCGCAAAGCCGATGACCAGCGCAAAGAAGCTGATAACTGGCCCGGCCACGGTATTACGAGGCATATGAATATCGGTATAGGGGGCTTCTTCAAGCTGCTCTTCGCTACGCTGCTTTTGCGACCAGAAGCTGTCGATATCGCCCACTTCCGGCAGACGTGCAAAGTTGTAGAACGGCGCTGGAGAAGAGGTTGACCACTCCAAGGTGCGGCCATTCCAGGGGTCGCCGGTGACATCAGCGTTCTGTTTGCGGTCACGAATACTCACCCAGAACTGGATGATGGTGCAGACAATGCCCAGCATAATGATTACCGCGCCTACCCAAGCCAGAATCATCCACGGCTGCCATTCGGGGTTGGCGTAGGACTGCATGCGGCGCACGGCACCAAAGAAGGCCAGTACGTAAAGCGGCATAAAGGCGACGTAGAAGCCGATAAACCAGCACCAGAACGACCGCTTGCCCCACTTTTCGTTCAAAGTGAAACCGAACGCTTTGGGGAACCAATAGGTAAGCCCTGCCATCATGCCGAACACCACGCCGCCGATAATAACGTTGTGGAAGTGCGCAATAACGAACAGGCTGTTATGCAACACAAAGTTAGCTGCGGGCACCGCCAGCATAACGCCGGTCATACCGCCTAGGGTAAAGGTGATAATAAAGCCCAGCGTCCATAGCACCGGCGAAGTGAGTTCCAGGCTGCCGCGGAACATGGTGAACAGCCAGTTGAACACTTTCACCCCGGTAGGAATGGCGATGATCATTGTCATAATGCCGAAGAAGGCGTTGACGTTGGCGCCCGCCCCCATGGTGAAAAAGTGGTGCAACCAAACCACAAACGAGAGCAAGGTGATCGAAATGGTCGCCCACACCATGGTGGCGTAGCCGAACAGCCGCTTACGGGCAAAGGTCGCAATCACTTCAGAGAACACGCCGAAGGCTGGCAGAATCAGGATATAAACTTCCGGGTGGCCCCAGGCCCAGATGAGATTGACGTACATCATCATGTTGCCGCCAAAATCATTGGTAAAGAAGTGCATACCCAAATAGCGATCCAGCGTTAGCAGCGCGATGGTCGCGGTCAAAATTGGGAAAGAAGCAATGATCAGCACGTTGGCGCACAGCGAGGTCCAGGTGAAGATCGGCATGCGGAACATCGTCATGCCTTTGGTGCGCATTTTAATGATGGTCACGAAAAAGTTAATACCGGTCAGCGTGGTGCCTATACCGGATATCTGCAACGCCCATATCCAGTAGTCGACCCCCACCCCGGGACTAAACTCGATCCCCGATAACGGCGCGTAAGCGAGCCAGCCGGTTTTGGCGAATTCGCCCACCACCAGCGAGATATTGACCAGTATCGCGGAGACCGCAAACAGCCAAAAGCTTAAGTTATTCAGGAAAGGGAAAGCAACGTCGCGGGCACCAATTTGCAGCGGCACCACCAGGTTCATCAAGCCGATGACCATGGGCATGGCGACAAAGAAGATCATAATCACGCCGTGGGCGGTAAAGATCTGGTCGTAGTGTTCGGGGGGTAAATAGCCCGCTGCATCCCCGGCGGCCATCGCCAGCTGGGTGCGCATCATTATCGCATCCGAGAAGCCGCGCAGCAGCATCACCAGAGCGACGATGAAATACATAATGCCGAGCTTTTTATGGTCAACGGAGGTAAACCACTCGTTCCACAGCCAGCCCCACTTACGGTAATAGGTGATTAAACCAAACAGTGCGATCCCACCAATGGCCATAAAGGCCGCGACGACCATGATGATCGGCTCGTGGTAGGGAATTGACTCTAACGTGAGTTTTCCAAACACGGCTTAACCTCCCACTTCTACGCTAGAGGAGTGGCTGCGCATGGCATTATCCTGACTAGCATGGTTGTTAGTGACATGACCTGATTCGGCCGCGTGATCGGCAGTCTTCTCATTTTCGCCATCGTAGGAGTCAGCATGATCGCCGCCCATCTGATGCTCGCCGCCGGTATGGAAGCTTCGTAAGATGCTTTCATACAGCGATGGTGAGATGGCTGAGAAGTACTCAACCGGATTCGATTCGCTAGGTTCCGCCAACGCTTCATAACCTTCTGGGTAGGTCAGCGTTTGTGGAGCAGCGCGTACCGTTTCCACCCAGGCGTCAAAATCCTCGGGGTTGGTCACCTTGGCTTCAAAGGTCATGCCAGAGAAGCCCGCGCCACTGTAGTTGGTGGAACGACCAGGGTAGCTACCAATTTCATCGGCGATGAGATGGACATCGTTATCCATGCCCGCCATGGCATAAATCTGGCTGCCAAGATGGGGGATAAAAAAAGCGTTCATCACTGAGCCTGAGCTGACCCTAAAGCGCACCGGTGTATCTACCGGAAAGGCCACTTCGTTAACACTGGCAATACCCTGCTCGGGGTAGATAAACAGCCACTTCCAATCAAGCGCCACCGCCTGTATTTCGATCGGCGCCACATCGCTTTCCAGCGGTTTGTGGGGATCAAGGCTATGGGAGGTCTTCCAGGTCAACAGGGCGAGCACCGCGATAATCGCACAGGGCACGATCCACACCACCGCTTCAATCACGTTGGAGTGCGCCCAATCAGGCGTGTATTTAGCCAGGCTATTACTACGCCGGTAACGCCAGCCAAACAGCAGCGTCATGACAATCACAGGAATAACTACAATCAACATTAGGCCAAAGGCGGTCAGAATCAGTGTGCGCTGCTCAGCGCCAATCTGGCCTTTTGGGTCTAGCAGCGCTGAACTACAGCCTGCTAGAAACAGACACAGCGCAAGGAGCACTAGAGTGCCTCGCCTGCGCCAAAGTGAGCGTCGTTGCATGGTGTGATCTCGTCAGAGGTTGTTTAAAACACTAGCTAGCCATGTCGCCCTTCTACATAGCAGGCTAACTACCACCCCATACTCTTCCCAAAACATGCTCTGCATGGCGCTCTTGAAAACGTGCTAGGAAAACGCTCTCAAGGACAGTGCACACGTGACGCTGGGCGCCATTGCTCCGGGAAAAATATGCGTCGCCGGATGGGAATTGGCGACGAGCCTCGCTGGCCTAAGCACTAAAGGCTTAAGCAGTTAAGACTAAAGTATTTTCTATTGATCGAGATCATGAAAGAAGTGGCGCATTGCCGCACCCAAGGTATTGACTGGGATGAGCAAGGGGGAAATCGCTTACGCCACTGTGACGGTGGGAACCACTATCTCAGGTACAACGCGGCCATTTTTTTTAAGCAACTGCGGGGCGCCCTCTTCGTCGGTAACCACCACATCAAAATCGTCCAGAGCAGCGAAATAGGCCGGGCGAACTACGCTGAACTTACTGGCATCTACCACCAACAGGCGCTGCATAGCGGTGGCAATGGCAGCCTGTTTAGGCGCCACTTCGTGAAAGTGAAAGCAGCTAACACCACGCTCTAAATCCACCCCTGCAGCGGAGATCAGCGCCTTATTAATGCCTAACCGCTCGATAGCAGCAGTCATATTGTCGCTACCGAATGACTGCGAGGTGGCATAAAACAGCCCGCCTAGTAGCACCAAGCGCACGTTGGGCAGGGCGGCAACGGCATTGGCAACATTAAGCGCATAGGTCACTACCGTCAGCTCTCGGAAATGACTTAACTGGCTCAGCAGCGGCATTAGCGTTGAGCCGCAGTCGATAAACAGCGTATCGCCCTCTTCTATGTAAGCTAACGCCCGCTGACAAAGCCGATACTTGGCCTGGTAGTGGCTAGCCTGCTGTTCGGTCAAGTCATAAATAGGCGTTACGCCAGGGTAGTTTGCCATCACTAGGCGTCCACCCAGCAGGCTAATGGCAGTATCCTGAGTCGTCAGATCGCGACGGATGGTCATTTCGGAAACATCGCATAGCTCTGCGGCATCGCGCAGATGAAGAGTACCGCCACTGGCAAGCGCTTCCTGAAGCTTGGCAAGGCGCAGCGCACTACGGCCATTCATGGTGGGCATCTCCTGGCAAACCCCTCTTGTTGTGATTTTCGCAACGAGAGCATCGGTGTTGCGTCCATTTTCATTTCTATGCTGAGCGAGCGGCGGCGTAATTTCCACTGCTACGACGGCTATTGGTGCTATTAGTGCCACAATGAGAGCCATATGACATTTAAATAGCGTTGATGTGACAACTCTTGCAAATCAACGTTAGAAAAATAACACTAAATGTTATAATTTTAACATTAACGCCAGCCCGCACGACTACAACCTCGGATAGCCACACCCAAGTGGCTCCGCGACAACCAATGTTGAGGCTCTCATGACTGCTCGTACACACTCTCGCCCCCCTTCGTCTAAGATCGCGCTTGGCGCTGGCGTATTAGGGGCCATACTCACTACGCCGCTAATGGCAGACGAGGCTGCTCAGTCGCATCCTCTAGATCGACTGTGGTCATTCGCCAACGTTTCGGTTAACTACCTGGACTGGTCAAACGGTACCGAGGCGCGCACCGCTTCCAACGCGGCGAAAAGCGACTTTATGTTTCTCGAAATCGAAGGCGGCGCTGGCTTTAGCTGGGGCGAGTTCTACGGCTTCTTTGATTTCGAGAACCCCACCAACGACCAGTTCGACGAGTCCAGCGGTGGTAAAGACAACTTCCGCACCGCGGGTAAAGTGACCTCACACATTTACCTGGGTGACAGCCCGCTGTCGATTTACGCCCACCTGTATGACTTCCGCGATTACGGTTATAACAGCCGCGAGCAGGATCAGATTCTTGGTTTGGGTTACCGCACTACCTTCGACAATGGCCTGTGGTTCAAGCCTTTTATCGGTGCTGCGAGGGTACAAAGTAACAGCTATACCGGCATGAACGGCTATATGGCAGGCTGGGTCGCGGGTTATGATTTCACTGCACTCAACCAGAACTTCAGCGTCACCAACTGGCACGAACAGACCTTTGGTCGCGACGATGAGTATCTGGAGCAGAACTACGTGGGCGATACAGCGGGCAGTGTAGGCACCAACGGTGCACTGAGCCTATGGTGGCATCCGAGTGATTTGATCACCACTGGCATTCAGTATCGCTACTCTGACAATAAGTTGGGCACCCCCAACAATTATCAGAATGCGATGATCTACTCCGTCAAGCTCAACTTACTTTAAACGCGTTACTGTCTATAAAAACGTTACTTACGCGCTGACGCGAAGGATCCCCATATGACACTCCTTATGAGCTTGGTGGGTATGGTCACTCTGGTGGCCATTGCCCTGATCTTCTCCTACGACCGTAAATCGATCCGGCTGCGTACCGTGCTGGGCGCCTTTGCTATCCAGGCGGGTATCGGTGCCTTTGTACTTTACGTGCCGTTTGGCCAAGCGGTGCTGCAGGCCATTTCGTCCGGTGTTAGCCAAATATTGGTGTATGCCAACGACGGTATCGGCTTTCTGTTCGGTGGCTTAGCCGATGTGGATAATGTCGGCTTTGTATTTGCGATCAAAGTACTCCCCGTCATTATCTTCTTCTCCTCGCTAATCGCCGTGCTCTACTACATCGGCATTATGCAGTGGGTGATTCGCATCTTAGGTGGTGCCCTGCAAAAAGCCCTGGGCACCTCACGGACTGAATCACTTTCTGCAACGGCAAATATTTTCGTCGGCCAGACCGAAGCACCGTTGGTGGTGCGTCCGTTTATCGCCCGCATGACGCCTTCGCAGCTGTTTGCCGTTATGTGTGGTGGTCTGGCATCGGTCGCCGGTTCAGTATTGGCGGGCTACGCCGCGCTGGGTATTCCCATGGAGTACTTGGTAGCGGCCTCCTTTATGGCGGCGCCGGGCGGGTTGCTGTTCGCCAAGCTGATCATGCCGGAAACCCAAGACGTTACCGACAGCGACAGCGTTACCAAGGTGGAAGAAGAGATTGAAGCCCTGGAAGATAAACCTGCCAACGTCCTGGATGCTGCTGCATCGGGCGCTACCTCGGGTTTAATGCTGGCCGCCAACGTGGGCGCGATGCTGCTGGCATTTATCGCCCTGATTGCCCTGATCAACGGCATCCTGGGTGGCATTGGCGGCTGGGTGGGCTTTGACTCGCTGAGCCTGGAGCTGATCCTGGGCTGGCTGTTTGCCCCGCTGGCCTTCCTGTTGGGTGTACCCTGGGAAGAAGCGACGCTGGCTGGCTCATTCATTGGCCAAAAATTAGTGGTCAACGAGTTTGTCGCCTACATCAACCTAGCGCCTTACATTGATGGGGAACAGGTGGTAGCTGCGACGGGTCAGATGATGACACCGCACACCATGGCGATCCTCTCTTTTGCGCTGTGTGGCTTTGCGAACCTCTCCTCCATTGCGATTCTGCTGGGTGGCCTGGGTAGCATTGCCCCTACCCGCCGCAAAGAGATTGCTCGTTTTGGCGTCAAAGCCGTATTGGCCGGTACACTGTCCAACTTGATGTCGGCCTCGATTGCTGGCTTCTTTATCGCCCTAAGTAACGCCACTGCTTAACGCAGCGGGTTTTACTGAAGGTGGCGGGCACTGCGGCTTTATCCGCAGTGCCCGTTTTTATCTTTTACTGATTTGTGAGAATTCCATGACTGCGACCGCCTCCCCCCATATCGTCCAAGCCGCCCGCCAAGCACTCACCCTCATGGATCTGACGAGCCTGAACGACAACGACACGGACAGCACCATTGAAGCGCTCTGCCAGCAGGTGAAAACGCCCTTTGGCACCCCTGCCGCGGTCTGCGTATACCCACAGTTTATTGTCACCGCCCAGCGTGCCCTTACGGCTCACAAGCTAAACGAGCAGGTGAAGATCGCCACGGTCACCAATTTCCCTAATGGCGACGACGACATTATGGCCGCCGCCCGTGAAACCCGCGATGCGGTTGCCTCCGGCGCCCATGAAGTTGATGTGGTATTTCCCTACCGCGCGTTGATGGCAGGCGACGAAGAGACCGGCCTTGAGCTGGTAGAAATGTGCAAAGCCGCCTGCGCTGGTCAAGCACTGCTCAAAGTGATCATTGAGTCCGGCGAGCTCAAAGAACCTGCGCTGATCAAACGCGCCAGCGAACTGGCCATTGAAGGCGGTGCGGATTTCATTAAAACCTCGACCGGCAAAGTAGCCGTTAACGCTACACTGGAAGCCGCAGAAATTATGCTCAAAGCCATCAAGGCCAGTGGCCAAGACGTTGGTTTTAAAGCAGCAGGTGGCGTCAAAACCGCCGAAGACGCAGCAGAATATTTGGCTCTTGCTAACGATATTATGGGCTCAGGCTGGGCGACGCCCGCTCACTTCCGCTTTGGTGCCTCTAGCCTGCTGGGCAATCTGCTGGCTACGTTGACCGGCAACACCAACGCGGCCACCACTGACGGAGGTTACTAATGTCTGCCAACGCCACTCAACACACCCTGCTCCCCCAGGAGCTGATTCGCCTAAAGCGTGATAACCAGCCGCTGCCCGCGGAAGAGATTAAAGCCTTTGTGCAGGGCATTGCTGATGATCGCATCAGCGACGCCCAGATAGGCGCCTTCACCATGGCAGTATTTCTCAACGGCATGAGCCGTGAAGAAGTCGTTGCGCTGACCACCGCTACCCGCGACTCCGGCCACGTGATGCAGTGGAGCGACCTCAACCTGCCCGGCCCGATTGTCGATAAGCACTCCACCGGCGGCGTAGGCGATTTGGTTTCGTTGGTGCTCGGCCCCTGGGTGGCCGCCTGTGGTGCCTTTGTACCGATGATTTCCGGTCGCGGCTTAGGTCACACTGGCGGCACCCTGGATAAACTCGAATCGATCCCCGACTACGACCCCTACCCCGCACCAGAGCGTTTCCGCGAGGTGGTTAAATCCACTGGCGTAGCGATTATTGGCCAAACGGGTGATCTCGCCCCCGCCGACAAGCGCATCTACGGCGTGCGTGATGTGACCGCCACGGTGGAATCGATTCCGCTGATTACCGCCTCTATTCTAGGCAAGAAGCTGGCTTCCGGACTGGATGCGCTGGTGATGGACGTTAAAGTCGGCAGCGGTGCCTTTATGCCCACGCCGGAAAAATCCCGCGAGCTGGCCAAAAGCATCGCTAATGTAGCGACTCAGGCAGGCACGCCCACCACGGCGCTGCTCACCGATATGAGCCAGCCGCTAGCCCCCTGCGCCGGTAACGCCGTTGAAATCGTCGAGACACTGGCCCTGTTGCGCGGCGACCGCCCCAACAGCCGCGTGATGCAAGTCACCCGTGAACTGGCCGTAGAAATGCTGATTGCCGGCAAGCTCGCGGGCTCCCGTGAAGAAGCGCTCACTCAGCTTGAGAAGGCGCTAACCTCCGGTGCTGCTGCTGAAGTCTTCGCCCAGATGGTGCGTGAGCTTGGTGGCCCCAGCGATTTTATGGAGCGCTCTGAGCACTACCTGGCCAAAGCTGAAGTGATTAAGCCGGTATATGCTGAGCAAGCCGGAGTGGTTCAGCGTATTGATACCCGCGCCGTGGGTATGAGCGTGGTGGAGCTGGGCGGTGGCCGGCTGCGTAACGATGCCAGCGTCGATCACAGCGTCGGCTTCACCGATATCGTCGAAATCGGCGAGAGCGTGGACAGCCAACGCCCCATCGCCATGGTACACGCCCGCAATGAAGCCGCCGCTGAACGTGCCGCCGAGCAGCTGCGCGCGGCGTTTACGATTGGCGAAGGCGCTGCCAACGCCGACACTCTGCTGCAAGACACCTTCCGTGGAGAAACCTTATGAGCCGCGCGATTTTACTGGTACTCGATTCGTTTGGGATTGGCGCCGCCCCGGATGCCGCCACCTTCGGCGATGAAGGTTCCGACACCTTGGGTCATATCGCCGCCGCCTGCGCCCGTGGCGAGGCGGATAACGCCAATCGTTCCGGCCCACTCAAGCTGCCCAACATGGCCAAGCTGGGGCTATTTCACGCCCACCGCGATGCCACGGGCAGCGTTGCCGAAGGCGTCACGCTGCCGGAAAACCTGGAAGGCGCTTACGCCCATGCCAAAGAAATTTCCAGCGGCAAAGATACCCCCTCCGGCCACTGGGAAATCGCTGGTGTACCGGTGCGCTTTGAGTGGGGCTACTTTCTGGATAAAACCGACAGTTTCCCCCTTGAGCTGCTCGACGCCATCGTGCAAGAAGCCGACCTCACCGGGGTGATTGGCAACTGCCACGCGTCAGGCACCGAGATCATCGCCCGCCTGGGTGAAGAGCACATCGCTACCGGCAAACCCATCGTTTATACCTCGGCGGATTCGGTGTTCCAAATTGCCGCCCACGAAGAGCATTTTGGCCTTGAACGGCTTTATAAGCTGTGCGAAACCGTCCGAGAGCTGCTGGAGCCTTATAACATTGGCCGCGTCATTGCGCGTCCGTTTATCGGCGAAGACAGCAACACCTTCGCCCGCACCGGCAACCGTCGCGACTACAGCGTTGAGCCGCCCTCTCCCACCGTGCTGCAAAAGCTTGATGATGCCGGCGGCGAAGTGGTCTCGATTGGTAAAATTGCCGATATCTACGCCCACTGCGGCATTACCCACAAGGTAAAAGCCAGCGGTCACGATGCATTGATGGACGCCACGCTCAAAGAGATCGAGCGCACCAACCAACGCGACGAAGGCGAGCGCGCCATGATCATGACCAACTTTGTCGATTTTGACTCGGTCTATGGCCATCGCCGCGACGTGCCGGGCTATGCCGCCGCACTGGAAGATTTCGACGCCAAGCTGCCTAAGCTGCTGGCTGCGCTAAGCGAAGATGACCTGCTGATTCTCACCGCCGATCACGGCTGCGACCCCAGTTGGCACGGCACCGAGCACACCCGCGAGTACATCCCCATTCTGATACATGGCCCCGGCTTTACCCCCGGCCCGCTGGGCGAGCGCGGCACCTTTGCCGATATTGGCCAAACCCTGGCCGACTTTTTCCTGCTACCGGCCATGGCCGATGGCAAAAGCTTTCTACCCGACGCCGCTTAACGACTAGCGCCGCTTAAAGGAGACCTTTGATGGCAACCCCACATATTAACGCTGCTCCCGGTGATTTTGCCGATACCGTACTGATGCCCGGCGACCCGCTGCGCGCCAAATACATCGCCGATACTTACCTGGAGAATGTGCGTCAGGTCAACGACGTGCGCAACATGTTTGGTTATACCGGCACCTATAAAGGCCGCGAGATTTCCGTGATGGGCCACGGCATGGGCATTCCGTCGGTCTCCATCTATGCCAAAGAGCTGATCACCGACTACGGCGTTAAATCGCTGATTCGTGTGGGCTCCTGCGGCGCGGTGCGCGACGATGTCAACGTCCGCGATGTGGTCATCGGCATGGGCGCCAGCACCGACTCCAAGGTCAACCGCATGCGCTTTAACGACCACGACTTTGCTGCTATTGCCGACTTCGAACTGACTCAGCACGCGGTGGCTGCCGCCAAGGCCAAAAACGTGCCGGTCAAAGTGGGCAACATCTTCTCTGCAGACTTGTTCTACAACCCGCAAACCGAAATGGCTGAAATGCTCAAGCGCTACGGCATTGTCGGCGTCGAGATGGAAGCCGCAGGTCTTTACGGCGTCGCCGCTGAGTTTGGCGCCCGCGCCATGACCATCTGCACCGTATCGGATCACATCCTGAAAGGCGATTCGCTCTCCAGCGCAGACCGTCAAACTACCTTTGACGACATGATGCTGATTGCTTTGGACACCGTGTTACGCGACGACGCAGCCCGCGCTTAAGAGGAAGTTGTGATGAGTCAGCAAACGGATGAAGTATCAGAAGAGATCGTTGAGAAGTTATTCAGCGCGCGGGCTAACGCCTATGTGCCCTACTCTAATCACCCGGTGGCGTCGTTGATGGTGACCCCTGACGGTCAGCAGTTTGCGGGCGCTAATGTGGAAGTGGCGCACTACAAAGGCCTGTGTGCTGAAGCCTCGGCCATTTCCGCCATGGTGACCGCAGGCCAACGCCAGCTGGCGACCGTCTACGTCATGGGCCCCGCTGATCACCTCTGTACGCCCTGCGGCGATTGTCGTCAGCGCATTCGCGAGTTCGCCACGCCAGAGACTCAGATCAAGGTGCTATCCGGCAGCGGCGAATTGATGAAAACCTACACCATGGAAACGCTGCTGCCCGACGCCTTTGGGCCGGAGCAACTGCCACCGCTCTAAGCATTAGCCATAAGCGACTGAAGACTGATTTTTAGTCACTTATGGCATTAATACTCTTCAGTTTTAAAATCCTATCTTTATAGCCTTATCAAATTTACTCGAAAAGAGACGGGCTCAGTTTTATTAACATCTATATTTACAGCACAAAACCATCCTGCTATGTTTAATAATAATCAGTTCAATTTAAGTGGATTGAGTTTTTTTGACCTGTCGAGACATTAAGACAATGCGCCGGTGTCCACTGTTACTGAGCAAGATCATATCAATTATTTAATGATCGGAGCTCATTCACATGATGGTCACCTTAGCAAACTCCGGCAGGTGAATGAGAGTACACAGGCAGTGCAAGGAGATTCCATGGCCAAAGTATACTCAAAGACGAAAACACTGGATCCATATAACACTCAGCTTTTATTGGGACACCTTTCAAACTGTCTTCGGGGTGGGAGTGAAACCTCCATAACCAAGGCGATCCAGTGGCTTCAAAGCCTTGCTGATTGCGATAAGGCTATCGCAGCCCAACTTTGCCAGCCCCAGAAACTCCCACAGGTTCGTCAATTCATCAACCTTGGATACCCTCTCGAATGGATCAATCTATATAAAAGGGAGCAGTTTCAAAAACACGACCCAGTAGTCATGCATGGCATCAGATCTTCTCGGATATTTTCATGGTCCGACTCGTTTGACTCAAGGGAGTGCAACAAAACTTTGCTCGATGCCTCTATTAGCCACGGCCTAGACAATGGGTTTGCTTGTAGCTTTATAAGCCCCGATCACAGCCAAGTAACGTTTTTATCCCTCTCCAAGCCGAGTAGAAAACTGGATGCGCCACTAGAGTTCGCTATCGACAGCCTGATTCCTGCTTTACATTTCGCGTTCTCAATGTCACCTCCAGTGACAATGACCAAGCTGACAGCACGAGAAATGGAAGTAATTAGTTGGTCGAAGGAAGGAAAAACTGTCTGGGAAATCAGTGTTATATTGAATCTGTCGCAAGCAACTATTAAGTTTCATTTTAAAAATATCTATAAGAAACTTGAGGTCTCCAACAGAGCTCAAGCAATATCAGTGGCTATCGCAGCAGGACTGATAACACCATAGGCTTAGGGTATGTTGACGTTTCACATGAGTAGCCATAAAAACCACAGCCCAATGCCACCATACTTTCGTAGTTCCGCTTGAGCTTGTCGTAGCGCGTCGATATGATGCGATACGGCTTCAACCGCGCAAATGCATTCTCTACAAGATGACGATAGCGATATAACCCTCTGTCTAAACTGCTATTTTCTATCTTTGAATTGCGCTTGCGTGGAGTCACCGAGTCCTCCCCCTTGGCGTCGACTTGCTCACGGGTACGCTCACGGTCATACCCCCTGTAGCCACTAATGCTCCTCCTGTTGGCAGCTCAGCAACTGTGCCTCGGTGTTGTCATTTACCCCACCTCCGGTGATCCTGAAGGCAAACGGTAGCCCATAAGCGCCAACGGCTAGGTGAATCTTGCTTGTGTTGCCCGCGCGGCTTTTACCAATGGCTTGTAATTCTTCTGTCGCAGCCCCTGTGCTGTCTTGATGGGCCTTGATATAGGAGCCATCAATGAAAAACCACTCAGTATCTGGATCTTCCACTAACCGATTAAAAACAGTCATTGCCCGCGACTGACCAAGCATTAAAGCGCTTATTGACCGTATTCCAGTGCCCAAAGCCGTCGGGTAAATTGCGCCACTGGCAACCGGTACGCATTCGGTAAAGGATGCCTTCTACCATAATTCGCAGGTCAGGCTTGTCATAGATACTTTGTTGAAGCAGGATAGGTTTCAGCTTCGACCAGTGTTCATCCGTGAGCCTCAGTCGGGGTATGGCAAGCTCGCAGTCTGTTGGTGTCGGAACCTGTATTCTGCGAGTTTACCCTATCCTGCCAATGCTATCCCTCCAAATGTTAGCAGGCCCTATTACAAAATCTCGAATTTGCTAAGGATCACCTGTGTCCCAGGAACACAGGTGACCCATGGAAGGAAGCTACGAGATCTGCGACCAATGTCGCAATAGATGCATTCAAATGGCCAAATCTCACATGGTGTATGATCGATACGAGGAATCATTGACCTTCATTCACTTTGTCACCCTACTTTCTTTGGTCGTGCCGAGAGCTCGTCTTGAGCAACAGAGGACTGCTCGGTCACCCTAATCACCCCAGAGTTACCGTCCAGATACACAAGATCTCCAGTCTTGATCTTTTGAGTCGCATTTTTGACGTTCACAACCGCAGGAATGCCGAATTCGCGGGAGACAATGGAGCTATGGGACAGCGTAGAGCCGATATCAGTTATCACTCCGGCCGCAAGTAAAAAAAGAGGTGTCCAGGAAGCATCAGTGTACTTTGTGACTAAGATTTCTCCTTTCTGAAGTTCTTCCGCCTGCCGATCTAGATCAGTGACCACCCGCGTACGCGCGACAACAACACCGGGGCTGGCCGCCAGACCATCCAGAACTTCACCTTCGGCAGCCCCCTCACCTGCCCCCTCGTTGTATTCGGGCATATGACCGCCGATAATCGACATCGGGGGCTCCTTCATACGTTGATTGAGCATATGCTCGCGACGGTTATGCTCAATGAGTGCGGGGCTGAGGGCTTGCTCCGCGGATTTCTCACCGGCGATGTAGGCACGAAACTCATTGAAGTCCACATATGGAAGGTCATCGACAGATACCAAGCCATGCTCGCTGAGACGCTGCAGAACCTCCATAATGATCTTTCGGTAGAACCATGTCTCCGCGATGAACGTCGGCCGTGTAGCTTCCCGCCGTTCTGCCGTTCTGCCGTAGGCGGAGATCACGAACCGGAATGCCATGCGAGCTTTTAGGGGAAGTCCCGATAGGCACCTACGGGTTTCTTCCGCACGCTCGTCGCCTACCTTAACGAGGCGGGACTCCAGATTTATCTCGTTCAAAAGATACATGCGAATGATTTTTAGCAAGTAAACCGGGTCATCATGCCAACGCGGTATACTGAGATCGAACTCTTGCCGTCCACGAGAACCGAATTCGAACAAGAATCTCGCGAAAGGCCCTTCCCAGAAGAGTTTTCCTTTCGAATCGCGCTTCAATGCATCGGGAAGCTCTTCTGCCGATACCGATTGAAAGATCCTCCTCAGAGACGACGAGTTCCGCACATGCTCGGCCAAGTCTCGCAAGCCACGCGTTATCTCGATGGTTCGGAGGTTGTTCATTGATGCCTTGATCCGGTTCTGAAGGCCAGTCCCCTTCTGATCCAGCCAGCGCTCGCAGAGGTCGGAGAGTGCGTCATAAAGGGCGAAGGACTGTATGAAAAACGGCATATAAGCTTTACATCCGACCAAGAAATTCTGGTCAATTCGCATCAGTTCCGCATTCAACTGCGGAAGGGTCATCGATTGGAGGTCGAGCTTAAGGAAACGCTCGGTTTCCTTCTGCCTTAACTCAACGATGCGCCGCACCGTACGCCTCGCTGACACCATGTTGTAACCCTGAACACCGAGCCAATAGAGGCTACTCTTCAGGTAGGCCAAGCCACGCACCGCCGCCCCGTAAGGGTTCCGATAACGCGTCAGATCAACTTCGTCGGTCGCATGCCGCTCCGTGAACGTCACCGGATCGCGGGTTGGCGGGCACTGTGTCAGAAGCCGAGCCGAAGACGAAATATTCAGATAGACGTGGCCCAGAATGTAGCCCATGGAATGAGCAGGATCACCGATATCCAACAGGCCTATACGCTTGATCGCCGGACCGTGGATATTGTGCTGGTAGAACCGACAGAAGGATAGACCGAGGGGGGACATCAAGCCAGTCACAATCTCACCCGTATCCATCCGAGAAAACATCGCATTCTCGCGCACTGACTCGGTAGTTTCTTCAGAGTCGGCGTATAGACGCTTGCGCGACGAGGGCGCAACGAGTGTAATAGGCCTAGCTTGCAGTATCCACAACTTATCTTCCATCCACGCCCATTCCACGTCCATTTCGCACCCATAGTGCTTGCGAATCCGGTCGGCCTCGCGCGCCAGTTCCAGAGCCTGAGCGTCAGTTAACGAGGGAGCATCAATCGCCGCCGTTGGCACCTCTCGCAGCTCAGCACCTCCGTTTACGGCGTGCCCATACATCCATTGTTTACTTCGAATGTTTGCTTCCCGAACGACTTGGCGCGCACTATCTATCACGTAGGTGTCAGTTGTCACCTGTCCGGTGACAACGCCTTCGCCAACTCCCCAACAGGCTTCAATCACAAAGCGCTCAGAGTTCCCGCTGACAGGATCCGCAGTGAAAACCACACCAGCCACATCAGCGTCGATCATTGACTGAATCACAACCACGATTCCGTCGTCAACTGCTCCGGAATCGCCGCAACGATCGCGATAGACACGGGCTCGGGCGGACCATAGCGATGCCCAGCACCCCTTAACCGCATTACACAGAGCGTCATCACCCTGAACATAAAGGAAAGTATCATGCTGTCCGGCATAGGAGCGTTCAGCGCCGTCCTCTCGCAATCCCGAAGAACGGACTGCCACCTGCCCCCGCCCTAAGCAATCGTAAGCACTCACGATTTCATCCCGCAACGTTTCAGATAAAGGGCTGTTTACAATCCGAGCCTGTAACTCAAGGCAAACATCCTCAGTGACTTCCGAGAAGCTCTCTAGCCAATCCCGCAATCCCGATTCAACAAGAAAAGTATAGTAGGCGTCCGCTGTCACACACCACGCTTTAGGCACAGCAAAGCCGGCGGAAGAAAGTTTATTCAGCCCATCCCCTTTCCCCCCGAAACAGCGAGCATTCTCGCCCTCAACCCTTCCAATCTCACACACATGCCGATAGTCCATAGTTCTGCCCCCTCCTAATGCCTGACTGCGGCGCTACGCCGCGCTGATGTGTTCTAGTGACAGATCAGAAGAACCATTCAAAACGTAGATAGGCGTCCTCGCTATAGCCTTGCGGCGCCAGCTCAGGCCCCAGCGGCACTCCCGAGAACTCATCCTTTTTGCCCCCTGTCGAAAACCCGACCCCAGCACTCAGCAAGAAATCCTGCCTAACTTCCTGTTTCAGCCTGATCCGGTTAAAGTTGCTGCCATCATTCAGGTTCCACACCGCGTCCAGCCCAAGGCTCAACCGCGGTGTCCACTCGATAGAGCCCCCAAAAGCTAAGTAGTCCCTTCCTATAGCGAACAGGTCTCCCCGCTCCAAGCGCCGCAGCACATCCTCATCAAGCCTCTCGTAACTACCATCGGCAACGCCGAAGCCATTGCGATAGTACTCCACGTAGCCGTAGCAGGTGCGCTCCCAACAAGTCCAAAACCGATCTAGATTAGCGAGCCCACTGAAAACTGTTTCCTCGCCGTCGGTACGCGACGCGTTCGCTTCCAATCTCCATACCGCGCCGCGCCAGTCCCTGGCGACACTGGCACCGAACACTGGGCGCCCGTAGTGATGAGCAGCCATCAGGGTGGCCTCACTTTCGAGACCTATCCATTGTCGTCTTGCCGCATACGTCGCCGCTGCATGACTGACTGCCTGGGTATCCAACTCCCGCCGTGCCACCGCAGCGGCTTGAACTTCCCCGCCATCGGCTGTCATGTACTGACTAAACAGCATGTCTTCGCCAGGTTTGTAATCTTTGTCTAGTGCTCCCGGGGCGAAAGGACTAACCAAGTCGTTCACCTGAAAAAACAGCCCACTACCCCAGGTAATCGCCTGTCGGCCGATGGCACCGGAAAAGCGCATAGTCCCCCCCCCAATAGCCAAGCGGTCCAACCTTTGAACAACCTGGTGACGGCCGTTTTCGCTGACGGTATCGCTGAGTCGAAGCAGGCGGTGATCGTCTTCGGGGATAATGCGGCTAGTTTCGAACAAGGGCACGTCCTGCCGCGAAAGCTCCTCTCGACGCTCGACCGTGCTGCCATATTCACCGAGCAATTCATAGTGAACTCGGAAATCAAAGTGCCGACTACTTCCCTCCAGCTTCAGTCGCAGATTCGAGGTTGCCTCACTGCCCCCCCCCCTGTCCTCAGCAGCTCGGATATCTTCTGCATGATAGCGCTCGACTCGACCACTGCCTTTGAGATGGCCGCCATAATTCCAGGTCCACTCCGCAGCGGCCGGGCAAGCCACAGTTGCAAATGCGACAGCTATCAAAACAACAATCCAGCGCTCCATCACTGCTGCTCATCCGCTTCCAATCGCCCATCGCATAACCGCACCACCCGTCCGGCATAAGACATAACTTGAGGGTCGTGGGTAGACAATACGAAGGTCATTCCATGAGTGGAGTTGAGATCCCGCATGAGTTCGAGCAGCGATTCCGATGTTTTGGAATCTAAATTGGCGGTAGGCTCGTCGGCGAGCACGAGTTTGGGACGGGACGCCATTGCACGCGCTACAGCCACTCGCTGCTGCTGACCACCGGAGAGCTCGCCAGGGCGTCGATCGGCCATATCTCCCAACCCGACACTGCCCAAGGCATCCCGGGCCCTGCTCTCGCGCTCCGCCTTGGGTACGCCCTGAACCTGAAGCACCATCTCCACATTCTCCTGTGCGGACAGCACGGGAATCAGGTTGTAGGCCTGAAACACGATCCCGACGTGGTACAAACGCAACTCCGCCAGGCGATCCTTGTCGAGTCCCTCCAGTGCCTGGCCCGCAATTGCAACGCTTCCAGCGGTCGGAGTATCAAGGCCGCCGATAAGATTCAGGAGCGTCGACTTCCCGGATCCTGAAGGTCCGCACAGACACACGAACTCTCCATGAGTCACCATCAAATCGACGCTGTCTAACGCTTTGACTTCAATTTCACCGGATATGTAGATCTTGCTCAATCGTTGACAAACCACGATCTCCCGAGACGGAGTCTGATCCACGGAGACGGGAAAAATCTTTCTCTTTGAAGCCGTTTTAGAGACCATATTTTCTGTATCCGTCGACATAAACATTCTCCTTTTGCTGGAGGCAGGCACCTGCCTTAAACTTATGTTGCAATTTCGCTTAAGACTGTCGATTCACTGTTATTGGTTGAGGCCTTCGATGGGGGTACGGCGGGTCGCCCACCAAGCAGGATACAGGGATGCTAATAATCCCAGCGCCAGAACCAGAACTACCGCGAACAACTGATCGTCTAGCGCCAAAACAGGTACAATCAGGTTTCCGAGCCCTGTCAGGTCACCGCTTCCCGCGAATATGGAAAGATTGATCCCGTTGGGCATTGCCGCTAACGTCAACAAAACCAATACGTTGCCTGCCACCACACTGATTATTAGCAACAGCATGGATTCGCTCAGAACAAGCGCCATCAACTTTCTCCGTCCGAGACCAAGTGCTTGTACCAAGCTGAATTCCCGCGCACGTTCAGTTACAGCCATGGTCAAGGTGTTTACCACCCCGAAAGCCATCGAGATAACCACTACACCGAACCAAATGGACGTTATGCCTTCGACAACCTGCAGACGGGCCATAGTTAGCGGCAATGCTTCCTGCCACGTTCTAGCTTCCAAGTGCGGAACCACGTTCGCAAACGCTTCGCCAAGCGCATCGATATTGATCCCCGAAACTGGCTTGACCGACACTTCCGAAATACTTCCATGCAGTTCAAGAAAATCCTGTGCGACCTGTCGTCCAGCAAACACAAACGCTTCTTCCGTGGACTCTAGCTTCGCCGAGAAAATACCGACAACCCGGAATCCTCGATCCACTACTTGGTTATCTGGGTTTTGGCTCAGTAGGACGATACGTCGGCCAACGCTGGTTTCGAGACGCTCGGCCAAGCGCTGCCCTAGGAGCACTCCGACGTCGTTCTCTCCCTCCAGATAGCGTCCCTGCACGACCGCATCGGCGATAAACGACACTCCCCGCTCCGACTCAGGATCGACCCCCACTAGCGACACACGAGCAGAGGCGTGCTCGCTGCTTATAACAGAAGGCACACGTATCCGAGCCGCCCAGCTGTCGATCATTTCGCCATCAAGCAGTTCCCTGAGCGCGCCCTCTGGGTATGGGATGCTGTGATCAATACTCATGTCATTCCAGTACGCAGAATCCCGGACTTGGACGTAGCCAGTAAGCGTTGCAACCGCGTCCTCCACAAGCTGTTCGTTCCAACCGCGCATAAACGAAGCCACAATAATCATCGACCAAATACCGAGACTGATGGCGAGCAATAAAATCGCAGTTCGCCGAGGATTACGCCAAAGGCTGCGCCAAGCCATCGTCAAAATTAACTTTGAGGTACCGCTGAATATTTTCATACTGCACTCATTGCATCGACGGGTTTTAGGCGGGTGATACGCCCGGCCGGATAAAGCGCTGCCAGTAGAGTTAGCACTGACACGATTAACGGCCCGGCAATCACCGACAGAGGAGTAAGCCTGGGATGAATCACAGACGGCAGGTGGAATTGCGATGCAAGCTCGCTTGCCCCGGGAATGGCGAGCCCGTTAAGACGTAGATATTCCACCGCAGCACTACCGAGGAGAAGTCCGATCGATACTCCAAGGCCGACAAGCAGCGTTGTTTCCAACATGATGAGGGAGGCGATACGCCGGGTGCTGACACCCAACGCCAGCATCACGCCAAACTCACGGATCCGTTCCATGACCGACATTAGGAATGTTGTGAGAATGCTCAACACCACGATAATCACCAGTACCAAGTACATGATCCAGGCGCCGGCCTGATCCAATGCAATAGCCTGTTCGAGCCCGGGTATGAGACGCTGCCACTCGACAACTTCTAGAACTCCTCCGTTCGGCAATAACGCCTGAGTCGCAGCGCTCGCGGCCTCTAGTTGCGCCAAAGGAATGTTGCCGACCACAATGGCATGCACATCATCCCGCAAGTCGAAAGTGGATTGAAACGCGGGCAGCGGCATGTGCACCGTGCCTTGATCAAGCTCTTCGGCGCCGCTGTCAAAGATGCCCACCACCTCAATAGCAGCAACCGCGAGCGATCCGTGCCGCCCCTGCCCCAGAAAGATAAGCTCTTCGCCTACCTCCACTTGAAGATTGCTCGCCAGTGGTTTACCCAGCACGGCCTCCATGGCCTCAGGCTTTTCCAGATAACGGCCCTCGACAATAAGATGAGGAACGGTGGACACCCGCCCCTCTTCCGTTGGCATTACGCCAACGACTTCAACCCCCTGAGAGCGTTGCTTCGAGGAGATCAATCCCAGCCCATACGCACGAGCGGCAACCGCGTTGGTATCGAGCCGCTCAGAGATTGCTGCCAGCAACGAATTCGGATCAGCTATAGTGTCATCCATGCGACGGTCGTCTTGATATCCGATGCGCTGGACTTGGAACGATCCGGAAAACACACTAAGAGTATTCTCAATGGCAATCGCATAGGTGCTATATTGGATTGCTAGCATGAATACCAAAACGAGTGTCGCGAAGGTAATGGCGCTTACTGTCAATAGCGTACGGCGACGTTGACGCCATACATTGCGCCAAGCAAGACGCAGCATCATTATCTAGCTCCTTTTTCTAGTTATTCCTAGATTCACGCGTCACAATCTTGGATTACGCAGGCTCGCGACCGAGAATAGACGGGGAGATATCTCCATATCGAACTCTGCTTCTTCGATGATTATTTCGGTCCACTCCCCCGGTTGATCCGAGCTCTCCATCCGCTGCCTTGCCGCAACCATTCTGCCGCCCATAAACACCACCTCGTTGGTTTTCATCTCCTTGACCAACTCCCCTTGTTGATCGAAAAAGGCTTGCCTCATCAGTATGAAATCGTCCCGGATGTCCAACTCCACATGGCCCCATACGACCGGAGAATGCTCATGGGGTGTGAGTTCTAAACGGAAGATCCTATGATCTCCCTCCATCGATTCACCGACGAGCTTGTGCGAGTAGTCCTGCAAAATGCTATCGGATCGAGAGATCTCATTGTTCGAGAAATCCGACCCCATCCATTGCTGGCTCATCATGGAGCCTGGCACCCGCACCACCCGGCTCACTTTCGGCGAGAAGCTCCACATTGCTCCATCCATTAACAGAGAACCCGCACCAGCGTCTCGTTCTGGAGCCAGAACGCGAACGAGCGATTTATCATGCCCGGCTGTCCAAACCCGTACTGCCATCTCACGTTGCCAGTCGGGACGAGTGACGATCATGCGCAGAGTCGACTGCGAGGTATCGCCGCGCCACTGCTGGAGCGTGGCTTCAACCAGTTCTCTTGCCACAGGAACGGATGTCGCTTCATCGTCTGCCGCTGCGGATACTGCAATAACCCAGAAGCCAACCAACACGAGTAGGCGGCACCAAAAAGTGTTTACGGATTTCATGAAACAACTCCCTTATCGATATTTCGCTCGCAGCCGAGCTCGAGTAGTACTGCTTGCTTAAACAAAACGGGTAAGCTCCCGTCCACTGCCGAAGCCTTCGGGCGGATTCAAGTTTGAACTCCGATGCAAGAAGTCACGCAAGCGCCCCGATGAAACTAAGCGTCCAAAGCTTCTAGGCGCCGCCGCAAATACTCCGTGCTTCTTCGCGAAGAACTCCAGATCGATTACGCTCTGAATCCCCGGCCGCTGGAGCGAAGCAAGTCCCAAGGCCCCTTCCAAGCCGATGAGGATGGTTTCCGCCATGCACGCATAAGCCTCCCCGTGAGCCAGTCCGTAATTGCCGATATTCGGACTTCCTGGGAGCTCCACCACGCCGCCATCAATTAACAGCACATCCAGGCGATCCAGGATCCGTTGCGATACATTCCGTGGCCGAGACAGGTCGCAAACAATAGTTCCGCTTTTGAAGTGCTCTGGCTGAAGAAAGGGCTCCGGAGAGTTAGTCGAGACAAATGCAACGTCAACGCCAGCCAGTTCTGTAAGTCGCCGACCGATGACGATCAAGCCATACTGTTCGGCATATGAGAGCAAGTCTTCAGGATCGGTATCACGTGCCATGCGTTGATAAAGAACATCCAGAATGCTGCCTTTTTGAGGAGGTTCCCCGACACCTGCCAACGCTTGCCATGAGCGAAGCACATCTTTCATAATCAAGCGCAAATGGGAGGACATAACTTCCGGTGCTGTGCTCGGATTACCTGTTAACAGCAACGAACCGGCCCGTGTCAGCAGAAGCGATACAAGTGCCGAGCCTACAGAGCCGCCGGCCCCCACCACCGCGACTTTCATCTTGGGCCACCCAGCACCCAAGGCGAGCAAGGCTCGTTCCGCATTCTGAACACCAGCTACCGCGGTGTACGCATTACCCGTGGTGACAGCTAAACCACCCTGGGCAAACTGCTCCCCACCGTTGCTTAAGATAGACGTGTAGGCCCCTAGACCGATCAAGTGAGCGCCCCTAGTTGCGGCAAGGTCATAGGCTTCTTTGATTGCCGCTTGACTGTCCCTACGTGGCATCTCTAGCAACTGGGTCGTGGTATACGGAACCATGATAAAATCCACATCGATATCTTTGCCCGCCAAGCTTCTAACGTGCGCCTGCGAGGAGACGAAGCTGCCAAAGTTCCCGGACACACTTCGTTCAAAGGCAGTTAGCGCAGTACTATTGAGACTACGCAACGTCGGATCGTAGTCAGCGTAACTGTCTGAGGTTAGCGGGTGGAGGAGAAATGCGACGGTATTGCCGGACGTATGACTCAAAGGCCTACCCGGTACAGTCTGGTTCGGACTCGCACCGGGATCTTGTCCAGCCAGCAAGCCTTGATAGAACCGGCCCGTGTCCCCTGTGCTCAGCACTGCCAAGGCACGATCTAGCGCGGCTATCGCGATATCGCATTCTTCCCTTGTAGCCATCAGCGGGGGCTCGATGCGCAATACGCTGTCGGAATTCAACGTAGCTGCAAACCGGACTTTTTCAACATTGAGGATATACGCCGCCAGAAACGAGACCAGTTCTTCCTGGTCGGCGGCAACGCCGAGCAGATTACTATCCCATCGGGATCGCTCAAGTCGCAGCGACAAGCCGAGCAATAATCCACGGCCGCGAACTCCTGCAATAAGCCCCGGGTAACGCGCCTGCAAAGCACACAGCTGGGCTTTCAGGTACTCACCGATCTCACGCACATGAGTTAGCAGTGCATTGTCGTTTTCGGTCAAGAGCTCAATCGTCGCAAGACCGGCGGCCATCGCGAGGGAGTTACCGGCAAATGTCGACGAATGGCGGCAGCCGAACTCCCATGTATAATGCTCCGCTCGGCAAAGGCATGCGCCGACAGGCACCAAACCGCCGCCGAGCGCCTTCGAGAGCGCGATTATATCCGGATCGCTTTCTGCGGAAGCGAACAAGGTTCCAGTACGACCAAGTCCGGTCTGCACTTCGTCAGCGATATAGAGAACGCCGTACCGGTAACAGAGCTCACGCACCGCCTGAAGATAACCTGGCTGTGGCTCGACTACGCCTCCCTCGCCCTGAATAGGTTCGACGATAAAAGCAGCGAAAGCCTCCGGTTTGCTAGCAAGTACCGCTTCCAGCGCTAGGATATCCCCATATGGTACTCGAGAAAATTCTGAGCTCGGCAGATGAAACGGCTGCTGGTACTTGGCACGGCCGGACGCCGACAGCGCTCCCCGGGTTTTCCCGTGAAATGCACCATCGGTTGAGAGGATAGACGGGCGCCCAGTGGCACTGGTAGCAATCTTGATTGCTACCTCTAAACTTTCAGCGCCGCTATTGCAGAAAGTCACGCGTTCCAGTCCGGGAGGGGCGACCTTGACCAGCTCGCGAGCCAAAGCGCCTGCCAGACCCAAGAGGGAGGGCTGAGCCATCGCCGGCTCCTCTCGCTTATAACAAGACGATAGCGCCTGCCATACGCGATCTGGATTATGTCCGAAAGGGAGGGCTCCGAACTGAGCTATAAAGTCGAGATAAGATTGGTCGCCCTTGTAGAGATAACTGCCTTTGGCACGAGTGAACTCATGATCGATGTAAAACTGCCGCATTAGATTGGCGAGATGCGGGTTAACGTAGCGTGCGAAATCATGCTCGTCCACATTCGTGGAAGCGCTCTCTTCCGGCGACTCGCCGTGCAGCCGTTCGGTAACGTAATCAATCAGTTGCTCCACTGACTGTATATGCCAAAGATCGTCTTCGTTGATACAACACCTCATGCTCTCCTCTATCTGCCCGATGAGGCTAAGTGCAGTTACCGAATCAATCCCAAGCGCAAGCAGATCCTCATCCGTATCAATTGCCCCCGGAGAAACTCGGGCTGCTTGTGCAACAAGCCCTATCATCGTTTGTCTCACGGAAGGGGGGAAGTTATTCATCGTTAATGACTCCCTCAAATGTCAGCCGTGGCCAACTTTGGTTTCAAGAAGTCCTCCACGTACAGCGCTTCGTCCGAAGCGCCTGCGAGATACATTTCGCAAGCCTGCTTCCGCTGCTTTTTGCCGCTTGTTGTGCGCGGTAGAACCCCGCGCCGGATAAATACCAACTGCGCCAAATCGACCTGAATGTTTCTCAGAACCTGCCTACGCATTCGTTGCGCAGCCTTGGCATAATCCTCCGGTTCGAGGTTCCTTTTCGTGACTTCCTGCATGAGCACAATGTGTTCCTGCGAATTATCGCTTATGGCAAAAGCCACACCATCACCCATGAGTTCGGCGATATCGCTATCCTGGAGAGCTGAGTGCTCCACATCTTCTGGACTGATGTTTCTTCCGTTATAAACAATCAGATCCTTCAATCTGCCAGTGACATATAGCTGCCCTTCCAAGATAAAACCCAGATCTCCTGTTCGGAGATAGGAGGGGGCTTCTTGACCGTGGAGGGACGCATGAAACGTTGCCACGGATAAGGCTTCCTTACCCAAATAACCACGCGCAACACTAGCGCCGGCCACCCAGATCTCGCCTATTCGCGCATCCGGCAATTCACGTCTCGACTCGGGGTTTACGATTCGCACATCCAGGGCGGGGGCGGAAACATCTCTCACGGCTCCACATGCAACGAACGCTCGCCCTTCCGCTGCGGGGCGAGCCTCATGGACTTCGGTTAGCGAGCGAGGATCTACGGTAATGGTGCGATGCGCGGAGTTTGCGTCATACGAGGAGACACAAAGTGTCGCTTCGGCCAGTCCATAAGCCGGGACATGCGCCTCCGGGCGAAAACCGAAAGTTATGAAACGCCGACTGAAGCGCTGCAGCGTGGCATGCCGTACCGGCTCGGCACCATTAAACGCCACTCTCCAACTGCTGAGATCCACCCCGCCTATTTGTTCGTCAGAAATTTGCTTGACGCAATGTTCGAAGCCGAAGTTTGGTGCACCAGCAACATCGCAACGATAGTCGCTGATCATTTGTAACCACAGGCTGGGCCTTTTCACGAACGTCTGGGGGGATATGATTATTGCTGACGCGCCCGTGTAAAGCGTTTGCACGATGACGCCGATCAAGCCCATATCGTGGAAGAACGGCAACCAGCTTGCGAATACGGAGTCTTGCCTGATATGCCAACGCGCCTGTAGGATACGGCTGTTATGAATAAGGTTAGCATGGTCAACCATTACACCTTTAGGATTACCCGTAGATCCGGAGGAGTACTGAATAAACGCGAGATGCGACGGATTCGAGTCAATCCATAGATCGTCGGCATCACCATCTAGCTCTTCGACACAGACCACGACTACGTCGTCCATGCCTTCTTCCGATAGGAACCCCTTAATACGTGCCTTCCAGGCAGTGCTGACCAGGATGTGTGAAGCACCGGAATCTCTAACCAGATGCTTAACACGCAGGAGATGATGTCGGCTCCCAGCCGGTAGTGTGGAGGGTACCGGGATCGCCGCAGCGTATTGGCAACCAACAAACGCCTTAATGAACTCCCCGCCGGTTGGAAACAATAGCAGGACAGGCTTCTGTACCAGCCCCCGGCTCTCAAGCCAGGCAGCTATTGCTCTTCCCGACCTATCCAGATCCCCAAACGTTATGGATTCAGTCAACTTCCCGTCATATCCAAGAAAGCTAAACGCACGCTTTTCTTCTAATTCAAAGGAATTCTTAATCAATAATTGAACAAGCGTCATGATCGGCATCACTCCTTCTCCTTCCTGGTATCAGCCGCCGCGGCAAGGCCATGCCCAGCTTACTTTCAAGCCTGGATCGACATAAAAAGCTAGTGCTCTAGCCCGCCGCCCAAGCGCTCCTCGTGAAATCAACAATACTGTCGGCACTTCTTCTTGGATTCGTGCCACATCCACCTGATCCACGACCCAAGCGCGCGAAGAAAATGACTCGCCCAGGTGTCGACAAACTAGCCTGTAGTGCCTGACGCGCATCCTCGTGCTGCAACATCACACTGATCGGATGGATTGCCAGCCCTAGCTCCTCGGCACGAAGCCATACTTCAAGGAGCCGACTGCCAGCCTGGAAGAGTTCTTGTTCCTGTGACCGAGCACAAGGCAGAGCGGCAACCAGCAGGTGAGGCGAACCGGCTACCAGATCCGCTAACTGCGAGGCCATTCGGCAAGGAGTCCCAAACAAGCGCAGGCACTGCATCACGGCGGGGTCGAGAACCCACCGCATTAGTCGCTGGCGAGCTTGAGACATTGGCCCCATCAAACTTCTGAGAAAGAAACCGTCATCCGCAGATTTGTTCTCGTTGAAATGGATATAGCGAAAGGTCTCCCTCCAAGCGGAATAGCAGGAGAAATCCCTCACGGCAAACCGGCGCACCAGGGCGGCAACCGCTTCGCGCTTGCGACGATCCGACTCTATGGCGATATTCAGGTCAAGTTCAGCATCTGTTGGGGCAATCAGCCGTGCCACTTCCTCAACCGTGCAAGGACGCCCAAGGTATTGCTGCCGCTGTGTCCGCCTGGACATTGCGATCCTCTTTAAGCGATCAAGCTCAAGCTTCTTCCCCTGACCGGAACGCCTCAGGGCAATCAAAGCCAGCGCTCGAATTTGCTCAGTTTCCTCAATACTTGCCGTATCGGCGTAGCGGTTACGCTTGTCTAGCCAGGTAACATCGCTTTCGATCCCCTGCGCTCTCAAAGCCGCACACAACAGCTGAGAGAACATTCCGCAGCTGATTAACATTTCCGCGTCCAAAGCGGGGAGTGCTCGAAGCTGCCTCCTGCAATCAATAGCCAGCAAGACATACACTTCCTCCTGCCTCGGTCGAGAATCTAGTATCCTCGCCGCCAAGCAGGGCGACACACCGAGCAGACGCCAAGGCTGCGAATTATGCGAAGACGGAGACCAGCGCGCCACGTCAACCGCCTCTGTCAGCAAGGAAGCCCACTGGTATGTCATCGCGCGCCCCCCGCCAAACCAACTGTAAGAGGCGATATCGGCGTCCCAACGACGACCACACCATAGCCATCCACAGCTACGCCATAACCAGCCAATCCCATCGCTCGCCCCAGTTGCCGGTGCAGTCGAGGAGAACTCTTCCATGTTAAGCGCCCCTCCTGATCGATTCGCTGCAACTCTAGATCATGGAACCATCCAAACACCCCACGCCCATGGGCTTTCATGAAGGCTTCCTTGAAGCACCACGCCAGCGTCAGCCAACGACGCTCTCCCCCAGGGCTGATTATCGAATCACGACCTTTTTCACTAGCAGTAAATGCCATGTCTTCGGCCGCGGGGCTGAAGGCGCGAAGTTTCTCGACATCTACTCCGACCGGCGCCGCGCTCACCACCGCCACAGCGACATCCCAAGAGTGGCTAATGCTGACATATGCTTCTTTTATAGAGGCAACAGGCTGGCCTTTATTGCACGCCCTATTGCTGTTTTCGATCGTGATAGCTGATAACTCATCTACCCGGTCAAATGTCTGCCAGGATCGCAGTGCAACCTTTGCCGCATAGCGTCCCGCAAGCCATTCGTGTCTGCGCTTATTCACGGGCATCCCCTCTGCGCGTGCTAGCTCACGCTCGTTGAATGCCTCCCAAGGCGTATCATTTCCGGAGAACTGCTCAACTGCTACCATCACAATCCGCCATGATCCAAGGGCAAGAGTTCGATACCTAGCGCATTCCAAGCCGCTATGGACATGGGAAGTGGCGACATCCAGCCATACACTTGTTTGGTTCATTCAGCCACCCCCTCGTCCACAGCATGCGGATAGCCGTCGCCAAGCTGTTCGCCAGCCACCTCTTCCACCACATCGGCCATCGTAGAAAACTCGCTTTCGAGCGATTTGAAGGTCGGCGTTGACATATCGGCATCGAATGCACTTCTGCTGCTTACTCTGATGATCTCGACATAGTGAAACGGAGCCGTCGAGGCCTCACTCACCCGATGCACGTCGAATGCAATAACGCTCGTAAGCTTGTGGCAGGCAACATAATCCGAGTTGACCACCCAGCGCTCGAACTCGCGGCGCAGAGCTGGGTCGCGAAGGCGAATCTTATGGATCACTACTTCCATGGGATTTGCTCCTTCATCACGTACAAACGATTTAAGCCTAGACTCTCGAACCATGGCGCCCAGAGAAGAAACGAGCGATGCGTAAACTGCTTCAACCCTTTACGACGAATCATCCACGCTTTCCAACAGGAGATGAAAATTGATTCCGCCCGTTCCGAAAGAACTGACTCCAGCTCGCCGGCGGCCATCGCACGGCCGCCAGGGCTCGGCGGCCGTGACCACCTGTGCCGGTACCTTGTCCAACGGCAGTTTGTTATTCAACGATCCGCGCAGAATAGTCGGTGGCAAAGTGCCATGGTGCATAGCCAACACAGTTTTGAGCAGCCCGGCCGAGCCGGAGGCGGCGAAGGTATGCCCGATATTCGATTTCACTGAGCCAATCCTTAGCGGCAGATTACGTCTACCGACCTTGTAGACGGAGTTGATAGAGCTGACTTCCGCAATATCCCCTAACCGTGTTCCGGTACCGTGCGCTTCAACGTACTGAACCGTTGCGGGCGTGTAACCCGCCTGCTTGAAAGCGCGGCTGATGGCCAAGGATTGACCATCAACATCGGGCGCTGTCATTGACACAGCATCCGCGGAAGCGCCGATGCCTGTGATACAGGCATAAACGTGATCGCCGTCGCGCGTAGCGTCGCTAAGGCGCTTCAGAACGAACATGCCGGCTCCATCGCCAGGAGAGAACCCATCGGCTCCTTCAGCGAATGGAGCAATCCGCTCGCGCGAGAGCATCATCTGTGAAGCGCAGAGAACTATATCTCTGGCGTTAACCGGCAGCTCGACCCCCCCCGCCACGATCAGATCGTAGCGACCCTGCCGCAAGGTCAATATGGCGTTGCTTAGTGCCGCCATCGATGAAGCGCAGGCCGCCTCCACCGCGACAGGCACCGCATCGAGCGAGAAACAGTTAGATATCAATGACGCGGCACCACTCGCCAGGCAACCATCTAGCGTGAACTGGTCGATCTCGATGCCATTTCTAGCAGCGTCCGACTTGACTTTACAGCGGCTTGAATTCGGCGCGTCTCCTTGCAGCACATTCACCAGCTCTCGCCGATGTAGATCGCAGACTAGCTGACGTTCGCGGTTCAAGGTAAGGGTGGTGCCGATGAAAACGCCCACACGCCCCACCCGATCACGCTTGTCCTCAAGGCGGTAATCCGCCAATGCCTCTGCTGCGACTCCAAGCGCATGTTGCTGCGCTCTGTCCATGGCGGCTGCCCGTTTAGGGAAAATACGGAAGCTCGCAGCCTCGAAATCCCTGTACCTGAGATCAGAGCCATACTCGGCGTAGCTGGACAAAGCACGCGCGGAGCCACCGCTAAAGTACAATGCCCGAGGTAAAACGCTGTCGGGCACAGGGCGGATCGAATCGACGCCATTACGCAGCAAGTTCCAGAACTCAGCGCTATCGGCGGTCGATCCAAACGCCCCCCCCAAGCCCACAATCGCAATCGGCTCCGGCTTAGCAACCGGATGGCTAGTAAGATTTGCTTGCTTGACGAGTATTTGCGAACGCACCCGATCAAGCAGAACAAGCTGCCAGTTCAGGCCGGTCACGCTGGAACCGATGATTCCCGCTGTTCGCCCCGACTCGCTATCCGACTTCCAAGACCTCTTACCATCGCAATAGCTTAGGCCGCCTGGAAGCGGCAAGCGTGTCCGCGGCCCGGATGTCATACCGGGAAGCTCTTCGCGTTCCATCGCAAGGCTCACGGCAGCAACAGCAGTCAGCGCCGAGTTCGCCAGCGTGTAGCCGAATGCCGTAACGCTGGAACCAAGATAGGTCGAGGAAACGCCCGCAGCTCGTGGCTGGGCTGCCAGCGCCTCAACCACGTGTTTACCGATATCACCAATACCCGGCAATACGCAATCTACGTACTGCAACTCGCCCACCGAGAGTCCAGCCTGTCGGCAGGCTTGCGAGAGAGCACATTGCGCCCGTGTTGTATCTGCGGAGTACCGAAAACCGTTCGCAACCCCGCCCGGTGCTGCCGCAATGCCCCCTAGTACGCTGTAAATCCGGTTACCATCGCGCTCAGCGTCAGATAAACGTTTAAGCAGCAGCGCTGTGGCGCCTTCGCCGATAGGTACCCCTTGAGCTTCCTCATCGAAAGGTCGCGCGCCTGGGCATCCCAAGAACCCCTTTTTCTCCAGCGCAAGCGGTAACAAAGGGCTTTCCAGTCGCTGACCGGCAGTGACAATTGCAGCATTACACTTCCCACTCCGGAGCCCAACCAGAGCGGCCTCCAGTAGGGCATAACCCGTAGCGTCAGCACTTTCCATGCACTGAACCTGCCCCCGCAGCGATAAGAGAGAAGCGATTCGAGCCGGCATGCTGCTCGCCATCTCTCCCACCTTGTCGTGAGAAGACGTACCGAAGCGAACCTGTAGCCTCATCAACAAACTCTCCAACGACTCGTCCGCATTGGCCGCCTGGATTAGCTCGTGCGCGACTCGTACGCCCTCCACTTTCAGTGCATTGGCGAAAGTGCTATCGAAACCGAAACAGCTGCCGCAATAGACATCGACGTCATCGCGCGGCCAGTCGCCTTCTTTGTAACCGGCGTCATGAACGCACTCTTCCACCGCCCGCAAGAGCGTTAACATCATTTTGGAGACTGCTTTGCGATAGGCCGGAGGAATACGAAAACGTTTGTAGTCGAAAGAGAGCTCCTCGAAGAACGCTCCGTGCCACCGAGCGAGCGCTTCTTCCACGCAAGGTTCTGTCAGCCAGTATCGCTCCATCGGAACCGGTTGGTAGCACGGATCGCGATCTACCAAGCGCCGCCAAAAAGCCTCTTTACCGGCAGCCTGGGGATACATGCAGCCAAGGCCTACAATAGCAATAGGCTCCTCACGCATTAGTGGCTCCCTTGACTCTGGCCGTCACAGGGTCGGCGTCGTTAACAACTCGCGCTCGGCGTTCCTCCGCCCATGTTCTCGCAAGTCCGCGGTAGTCAATCTTGCCGTTAGCGTTGCGTGGAAGCTCAGCTAGACGGTGCGCGCGCCGTGGGATCATGTACCTTGGCAGTCTGTCGCGGCAGAACGTTTTTATGTCTATTACAGTCGGTGCATGCTCATCGCTCTGAGCAACAAAGTAAGCGACGATCACATCCGACCCCCACTCAAACTCAGCCACTACAGCAACCTCGGCGAGTCCAGGCATACGCTCCATGGCCGACTCGATTTCACCCAGCTCAACGCGGTTGCCCTGAACCTTGATCATCCTGTCTCGCCTGCCATGATATCTGATCAACCCATTTTCAAGGCTCACCAAATCGCCCGTCGCGTGGCGTCTGCATCGGTGATAAGCGCGGTTCTCCGAAAACTCCATCTGCCAATAGCCAGGTGTCACGCATGAACCCGAAACAACCAATTCGCCAAGTTGCTTGTCACCTGCCACCGGGCAACCGTCACTATCGACAATGGCCGCCTCCACGCCGGGGAGAGTACGGCCAATGTAAACCGGTCGTTCTAGCAAAAGATCCTCTGGGCGAACCTTGTGGTACAGGCAGACGTTCGTTTCGGTAGGCCCGTACAAGTTGTAGAGCTGACAGGACTCCGACAACAATGACCTCAATGTTCGCAGTTGCTTGATAGGGAACACCTCGCCTGCGAATAAGACGTAACGTAAAGAGCGAGCCGACCTCGAACAGAAGGCTTCGCGATTCACTAACAAGGTGAGCACTGAGGGCACGCTATACCACACGCTCACGTTGTACCGCCTAATGCCTTCCAGCAACCCGGACACGTCGCGTTGCTCGGACTCGGGTATTATCCAAATAGCGCCTCCTGAGGCCGCAGCGGCAAAGACGTCGAAAGTACTCAGGTCGAAATGGAATCCGGCATGATTGGCAAAGACGTCATGCTCCGACAGGGAAAACTCTTGCTGCGCCCAGCTCAAAAAGCAGTGGAGATTGCCGTAACTGATCTGCACTCCTTTCGGAGTCCCGGTTGAACCCGAGGTAAACAAGATAGCAGCAAGATCCTCTGAGGCGGGATAGCGAGGTGTCACGAAAGCTCTGCTTTGATCCAAGGTCGCCACACTGATCACGGCTGGCGCGCCTTTTCCGACAGTTAGCGTGTGCGAAGGATCATCCAGCACGACAATCAGCCTGAGAGAGCTTAGCTGTAAGTCAGCGAGCTCTTGAAGGTGCGCATAGTCAGTGACGAGCACTTGGGGATTAGCGCTCGCTAGTATCTTTTTCGCCCGTTCAGCCGGCTGTGCCCCATCCAAAGGCACATAAACGCCTCCTACTTCCATAGCGGCATACAGCGCAACCAGATATTCTGGGCACTTCGGGAGCCAAATCGCGACCCGCTCTCCCGCCTCTAAGCCACTCGACGCAAACTGAGCGGCCCAACGCCGAACGCGCAAGTAGAGCTGGCTATACGAAAGGGCTGCATCGCCAACGAGCGCCGGCCTTTCAGAAAAGCGTCGAGCAGCAAACCTCAGGTAATCTATGACCGACATATGCGAGTTGTTGTCCATGCTTCTGTCCTCTAGCTCGTGGCTCGCTAGCCTCGTGACTTTTCTTTTCCGTTTCGATGCAGTAATGAGTGGGCAAAGCCCGCCCGTTCTCCGAATTACTCCGCTACATTACGTTCTAGGCAGCAACAGGAACCCCTACCTCCTGTGCAGCGTCAACCAATATTTCCGCTGCAAGATCCAGATCCTCTGTTGTGTGTTCACTGGTCACGCTGATCCGAAGCCGGGCGTCGCCCACGGCCACACCCGGAAACACCACCGTCTGGCAGTACATCCCGCGAGCTCTGACCGCTCGGCCTAACTCCAGCGTTACCTGATCGCTCCCCACCACAACGGGAATAATCGCACTCGCCGATTGCTCCAAGTCAAAGCCTGCCTGCTGTAGCATGGAACGTAAGTGGTGAATATTTCTCCACAGTTGACTCAGACGTTGCGGCTCGGCCTGCATCACGTCGATGGATGCGATAACACCCGCCGCAACGGGCGCTGGAATCGTGGCCGCGAAGACGTACGAGTTCGAATAGAACCTAAGGTACTCAACAACTGCCTCATCCCCGCAAACAAAGCCTCCGACACCCGCCAAGGCTTTACTCATCGTTCCTAGTTCTAGATCCACCTGCCCCTTCAAGAAGAAGTGCTCAGTGGTTCCCGAGCCAGTTCTCCCGAGTACCCCCGTCGAGTGGGCGTCATCAATCAACACCTTCGCCTCGTAGGCCTTGGCAAGCTCGACCAGCCTTGGCAGATTTACAATGTCGCCATGCATACTGAACACGCCGTCCGTAACAATCAGCTTCCCGCCCTGATGCTCACGACTTTTCTCCAGCGTTTCCTCAAGGCTTTCCATGGTATGCTGATAGATTCTTCTACCCGCACCAGAGAGTTTGCAGCCGTCCTGGATGCTCATGTGATTGATAGCGTCGGTGAACACTAGATCACTAGGGCCTGCCAGTGCCGATATGCAACCGAGGTTGGCGGAGTAGCCGGATGGATAAACGATACAAGACTCACGGCCTTTCCATTCTGCGAGGCGTCGCTCTAATTCCTTATGCAGAACGTTCGTTCCGCCGATTAATCGACATCCGGTATTAGTAGAACCATAGGCACGAGCCGCGTCGGCTATGGCTTCAACGACCTGCGGGTGGTTCGCCAAACCCAGATAGTTATTGGAAGCGAACATAAGAAACTCACGAGACTTGCCTGCCACCTCATCGTAAATAACCGCCCGGTTACGACAGGTTGATTCTAAAGCCATGCCATACCAATACTGCTCGCTTTTCTGCTTGTGGCGGTAGAAGCGGGAAAACTCTCTCGTCTTATGAAACAAGTCTCGATCTACCAAACCAACGAAATCTCTCATCGTTCGGTCGTCATAATCGACGGGATCCGTCGTGGACTCGAAGGTATGAGAAGGCTGCGGACTCTCCAAATATGCGTCGTCGGGTACGGCCACATCGTTGTCATATAGCGCTGGCTGGTCAGGGAGCGGATGCCCGTCCAGCAGCGTCCGCAAGTGCTCAACCACATCGTGAATGGTCACCGAATCACCAGGAAAATCGGCCGGATTTTCAAGCCCGGCGACCTTTGCAAGATCGGCGGTTATACTGGCGTACGTGATCGAATCAATACCTAATTCACCTTCAATATCCGCTTCCATTTTCAGCTCCGCCGAACCGTATCCCGTATGGTGACGAAAGACTGTCAGCACACGAGATATCACAGCATCACCTTCGGATAGGAGCCCCTCAGCCGTATGCTGCAGGCTGTCTGCATAAACCGATTTACCCTCGTCGCTAAGACGCTGATAGACGTGCCTCACAACCTGCGTTATAGATGAAAGCCCTGCAGGGATATCTCGCTTAGCTATCCCGCAAGCCTCGTACACATCTGTCAAAATGCTCGCCAAGCTAACTGAGTCAATGCCAAGCTCTGCCTCCAGATCAGCATCAGCTTGAAGATTTTCCTCCGCGTACTCGGTATGTCGCTCGAATGACGTCATAACTACATCCCAGACGGCCTCATCCGCTTCAATCCGATTCACCTCTGTAGTAGTCGCGCCCATACAACTTCTCCTTCCTTAGTGTTACCTGGTTTTCCCGATCCTTTCCGCCAGCGAAATCATGCTTCGGACGTCGCCAAAATTTTCTGGCGTTACTTCACTAATCGGGACTTGAAAACCGGTTTCTCGACGAATAAGATCCACTATGTCGAATAAGCAACTTGAATCAATTATGTTTAATTCGAGCAGCGGTGTATCTAAAGAAAGATCCAGACTTTCTCCGCCGAGATAGTTTTTCTCAATATGGACAACAATTTTTTCTCCGAGCACAATACCCCCAGCATGTTATTGACTATTATCGTATTCGCTTAAGGCTTCTGGCCTACAAAGAGAGTTCTCGAGCCGGATATATCCACCACCCTTACATCCACGAAGCCTGCATCCTTAAACCTCTCAATATACTGACTACGTGTGGATTCTATACCGCCGTCAGTGGATACCAACATATTGATTGACAACAAGGAGACAAATGACGGCCCCGCCTCGTCGTCGTCAAGTGGCGTCTCACTTGCCACAAACACTCCCCCCGAAGGCATTGCCTTTAAGACATTTTTCAATATCTTAATCTGCAACTCGGGCGCGAAGTCATGCAACATCCACCCAAGATGTACGAGGTCGTAATTATGCTCGCGCAAAGTACCCAAAATAACATCGCCTTCGATCACACCGATTCGATCGCTATAGCCTCGTTGCGCAAGCTGCTCTCTGACGAAATTCGCCGCTTTAGGTAATTCACAGATATCGATATCAAGATGCTGGTTGGCATCCGCAACCGCCATCGGCAAATTTCCTATGCCACTGCCTATATCTAGAAAGCGTTTATAAGGAGTTATATCAAACCCCTGAACGAAACCCTCAACAAACGGTTTCGCTAATATCCCAAGGAACCGTTGAAAGTCGACGACATCCCTCGGATCATTGTAAAGAATGTCGAACCAGCTTCGATTATCCCCAAACACCGCTTCGCGCTGATCGAGACCGCTGCGCACCGCCGCAGCCAAGTTGGCCCAAAGCGGGTAGAGGAATATGTCAATGTGCCGTGCCAACCACCCCAACCACTCCGAGGAGTCGCTGACTAGGTATTTCGATGCAGTCTCTGTCAGCGCGTACGCTTCACCCTCGCGTGTCAGCAGCCCCATCGCGTGCAGCGCGATAAGCAAACGTTTACCGGATTGCTCCGGAATATCCGCACATGCGCAAATTTCCCGAATCGTGGCAGGCCTTTCCCGAAGCGTATCGAAAAGCCGGAGTTCAAGCGCTGCGGTGATGGCCTTCGCCTTAAAGAACCCCATCATCAAATCAACGATTTCATCCTTGCTCGGTTCCATGTTGCTATCCTGCTAACGGTGAGTGACTGCGAAGCCCCATATGCCTCGCCAAAACTTCCCTCTGTATTTCAGAGGTGCCGGAAAATATTCGTGCAGGAAGAGAGTCTAGAAGTAGGCGGTCAACTCCGGCCTCACGGAGCACACCGCCCCCCCCAAACAATTGAATCGCATCCAAGCCACCTTGAACCGCACTCTCTGATATCCAGAGCTTAGACTGCGCGACGGCCTCTTCGTAAGGCTCACCCTGATCGTAAAGCCAGCCTGCTCGATAAAGTAATAGACGTCCCGCCTCAAGACGGAGCTTATAGTCGACAAGGCGATTGGAAACTGACTGGTTGTGACCAATAGGACGCTGATACTGTCGTCTCGACTGGGCATAGTGAATGCACTTTGCTAGGACTCGCTGCATGTAACCGACATAAGCCGCAAACAAGCACGCCCGCTCCCACGTCATTGAATCGTGAAAAATCGAAGCCCCCGCCCCTTCCGGCCCCAGTCGAGATGACTCGTCCACAATGCAGTCGTCCAAGTAAAGCGAGCCCCATGGACTAGTCACCAAACCAGTTTTCGAGCCTTCAGGTACAACCTTCAGGCCTGGATTATCAGCCTCGACCAGGAAAGCACTGATCCCGAAATAGGATTGGCTTGGATCCGTAGCAGCATAGACGAGGAATAAATCAGCTACCGGTGCGTTTGTGATAAAACACTTCTGTCCGTTCAACACATAGCGCCGTCCATCGCGCTGTGCATGTGTCCGCAAGGCGTAGGCGTCGGATCCGGATTCAGGTTCAGTTATAGCGTTTGCTGCGATAAGTCGCCCCGACGTAACTTTAAGTAAGTAGTGGTCACAGATATCATCGGAGCCATGGCGCCATATCGGAACAGCACACGCGAACATATGAGCGCATAAGGAAAAGACTAGGCCCATATCAGCGCACCCCTCCCCCAAGGCCTCAATGGCAAGCATTGTATCGAGCGCCCTCAGACCAGACCCACCCCACTGCTCCGGAACCGGAAGACCGGCCAAACCAAACTCCGCTGCCTCGTGCCAAACAGCCCGATCGAAGCGACCTTCGGCCAGCCTAGCCTCTGCCGATACCGAGAGGACGTCTTCAGCGAATCCCCGAACGTGCTCGGCATATCTCCTTTGCTCCTCGCTCACTCGAAAATCCATCTTTCCCCCAAATGATTTGGCATACTAAAGACGACCCTACAATTCCCACGAAAAGCACAACCACTACCGCCCTTGGTACAAACTCAACCCCAAAACATCAGCAGTGACTCGGAATCCGATCATCGATAGTTAAGTAGCTTTATTAAGCATTAAGACTTCAATATTCATTAACAATAAAGGTAATAGCTGCATCCTAGACTGCCTAGCTACCCGTTCGGATAGGTACAACCCATCGCGCCCGACGAAGCTTTATGGATTCAGAACCCGCTAGGGGAGAACGCCCTCTCACAGCGTGACAGCCCCCATTTCAATGGGCGGCAATACTGGTATCTCCACTTTTTGGATTCATCACATTTTGCCGGGAACCGCAGCACGGAGCTTCAGAAAGAAGTACGCCGTGTACTGATCTCTAATAGGCCATTCGCTAGCCGAGAGAGGATCCCGGCCAACTCACTACACCTGCTGATTAACCGCTCTTTCCATTTGGTGCGAGATCGCGATATAACATTTTTAGTCATCTTTTTTTATTAGGAGTCTAGTGTTAGCGTTAAACACCATGATGGTCACGGGTAGGGATAGATTTCGTTGGCAGCGCAGCAAAATTCTATTTGTTACGAATATCAAGCACTCTATAAATCTGCCACTGGCTCTCACCCAGGTCTTGACGAGCGTGAATCTGGTATCGTTAACTTGATGTCAGCTGTAAGCATCCCAAACTCTGCTTCATTTTGGACAGTAGCAGAAAGGGTATCGGCACTTCCCCTGATTCTTACAAGGGTTCAAAGTGCTGCCATTATTCTATGAATCCAGGGTATTAGGAAACCAGCATGAGAAAGAGGGAAGATGCTAGGCTAAACTAGCTTCTGCCTCACCACTCCAATGATAAAGGAATTTCGTGGATGAAGATCGAATGGGAAGCTCCTAGACCGAGGCGGGGATTCGCTGGTGTGGTCGATAGAGTTTTAGGGCCCGGTGCGACGCCTGCAGAGCTTATGTTACAACTTACATTTCCGCTCATCGCGGCGATCGCTGCTCCAATCTATGCCTACCAAGTAACCAGAGACTGGTCGCTTTTACAGTATGCTGTCTCTGCTTTGCTTGCCTTTGATATAGTGGGTGGTGTTGTTACAAATTCAACTTCCTGTGCCAAGCGCTGGTACCACCGCCCCAGACAAGGACTAAGAAAGCATCTTCAGTTCATTTTTATCCATTTTATTCATTTGTTTATGTTTTCTTGGCTTTATTTGCCCCTGAGAATCGACTGGTTTTTTGTTTTCGCCGGATTATTGATTGGTTCTGCTCTATTGATTCTATTGGTTTCTCAATACCTTCAGCGTCCGATCGCACTTATAACCTATTCCGTCGCCTTGCTCCTTTCATTGTACGCTCTCCCTCAGCCAGTAGGTATGGAATGGTTCCTGCCATTATTCTATCTGAAACTTCTTGTTGCCCACCTCCCCAAGGAGGAACCTTACAGACCGGATACATTGGTCTGAACTATACCGGCCTCCCTTGTCGGCTAAAGAATACTAGCAACCTGCTAGCGGCTTATGGGGAGGGCATTATCCCCAGCGAGCTTCTATGGCTCTCTATCGCTTTTCGACACGATTTAGCAGCCCAGCTCGGATCGACCAACTTGAACTGATATCAACTCTAGGATCTGGCGGCGCTGATTTTGCTTGTATCCTACCCTGCTTACAAATAGAAGAGCGCTTTGCCCAGGGCCACTATTGATGTCATATTTCTGCATGCAGCGGCCATCTTAGTCGTCGGGGCTTTGGCATGCTGACGTTTCTGTTTCTAGCGCTTCACCTTCACTGCTCTTTTGTACTCGTAGTAAAGGCGCATTTGCAGACCGAAAATCTCGAAAAACAACTTATACTGCTGCCATCACTCACGGGGTTAGCAAGAAATCCGCGTGTGATGAACTGGGTATTAGCTGCGGACATCCCATCGCTGGACAACAGAGAGCGCAGTAAGGCCCGACGGATGCACAACCACTCGTCGCCCAACACCAGCGAATACGCTGCCTGAGGCTGAACGTCAGGCTATGTTAGCACTCTGTAACAGCTAGGAAATTGCCCATTTGCCACCGACGAAATAGTGCCACTTCTAGCGGATCAGGGCCGTTACCTAGGGCCGGAGCAACTACCACCGCGCTAACTCGTTTCCCGTAGCACCAGCGCCACCGGCAGCGATACGTGCCGGGGCGCTTCTCCCGCCCTTGCTTCCGCCAGTAGTGCCATGCTCGTCGCCGCTATCTCGGCAATATCCTGCCGTACGGTGGTGAGCCCGGTGGCGAGGGTGGGCAGGTCATCAAACCCCGTTACTGCGACATGAGCAGGCACCTCGATCCCGCGGTCTTCCAGCGCGGCCACACAGCCCAACGCTAGTTCGTCGGTGGCGCATACCAGCGCATCAAAAGGCAGTGGTTGGGCACCCTCTTGATCTAAATAGCGATTTAAATAGCGATAGCTGTTAAGAGAGTCTGACGCCAAGCGGTGCGGTAGGCTGATCAAGCGTTCGGCAAGCCCAGCCTCTGCCAACGCCCGCCGGTAGCCCTCCAAACGGCTATGGGGACGCGGCACCTCTAGCTCGCCGCCCATAAACGCCAGCCGCCTGCGACCCTGGGTAATGAGGTGGTGGGTCATCTCATATAGCCCCTGCCGATCGTCCGGGGCGACGGAAAAGCCTTCCCCGGCATCACCTATGCGCACAAAAGGAATAGCAGCGGCCTTAAGCAGTGCCGGGCGCTCATCGTCTGTGGCTTCACCAAGCAAAATAGCTGCCCCCGCGCGTTCGGGTAATTCGGCGGTTTGCTGGTGATTAAAGAACACCGGCACCATACCCTGCTGATGAAGGGCCACGGTAAGGTGCTGGTAGAGCAAGATATAGTAAGGGCGCAGCTCGATATCCTGACGGCCGAGAGAGATGCCTACCACCGCCGTTTTACCGCTTATTAGCTGACGAGCCGCGGCGCTGGGTTGGTAGGCCACTTCTTGGCTAATCGCCAAGATTTTCTCACGCAGGGCGTCACTGAGCCCTGGCTTGCCGTTCAGGGCCCGGCTAACCGAGGCAATCGATACCTCGGCCCGCCGGGCAATTTCTCGAATGGTGGCCGTTTGGGCGCTTTGTTTGCTCTTTATCACCGAATCTCTCAACGACTATTTCCCCGCCCTATCACTCATCTGGAAGGCTGTCAGTGTGCCGAAAAACGCCCTGTGTTGCGACGCTGATTACACTGCAATTTCCAGGCTGCGATCTTCCTGACTGGAGATAACACAGGCATCAAGAACGGTTTGAATCGCCGCGCCGCGGGCAAAGTCCGGCTGGTCGTTTTGACCACTGCGGATGCTTTCCACAAAACGCTGATAGATACTGGGTGTTGGTGGTGCCTTCACTGTGCTCCAGCGCGCCGGGTGAACGTCACCGTCCAAACACACCTGCACGTCGTCTTTTGAGGCGTCTAAATCGACGCGAATAGCACCTTTATCGCCGTGTACGCTCAAGGTTAACGAGTTATGGTGCCCGGTCGCCCAACGGGTGGCTTGAATGGTGCCCTTGGCCCCATTGGCAAACGTCACTCGCATTAGCGCGGTGTCGTTGGCATCCAACAAATAGTCACCAATCCGGTTGTCTGGAGCTTTTTCAAAACAGGTCAGTTCGCAGTTAACGCGAGTAATATCGCCGACCGGAAAGCTGGCAAAATCAACAATGTGAACGCCCACATCGCCCAGTACACCTTTGCTGCCATGGGCTTCCGAGAGCCGCCATAGCCACTGGCTCTCCTGATCCCAGCGCCCCCACTCATTGCTGACCAGCCAACTTTGCCGGTAGCTGGCATCTACGTGGCGAACTTGACCAATCGCCCCAGCGGTAATCAGCGCACGAGCGTGCTGAATGGCCGGGGCATCGCGATAGCTAAAATTGACCATATTGATGACCTTGGCGGCCTGCGCCGCTTGGGCCATTTCATGCGCATCATCCGCATTCGTCGCCAGCGGCTTTTCGCACAGAATGTGCTTACCTGCGGTGATCGCGGCCAGTGACGTGCGCTTATGAACACCATCTGGCGTGACATTGCTAACGGCTTGGATATCTTCCCGCGCCAGCATAGCTTCCAGGTCGTCATACGCATCGGCGATACCAAAACGGCCAGCAAAGTCGCGGGCCTTGGCCAGCTCCATATCGCACACCGCCACTACTTCCACCCCCTCGATCCGGCTAAAGTGCTTGGCGTGTTCCCCCGCCATACTGCCAGCGCCAATTATCGCTAAACGGATCATTTGAAGCCCTCCTCGCCAGGTTTATGCAGCCCTTCGCCTTTGATTTCCACCGGGTTGGGGGCCTGGTCGGCAGGAATATTAGGGCAGCTATCGATCCAGCGGGAGCCTTCCGGGCGCGCCCATTTCACAGCGTTCTTCAGCACGGTTTTTACTTGTTCGTTGTAATAGATCGGATAGGTTTCGTGACCTGGGCGGAAGTAGAAAATCTTGCCGTTGCCGCGCTTGTAGGTCAGCCCTGAACGGAATACCTCACCGCCCTCAAAGGCGCTGATAAAAATCACTTCATCGGGGTTTGGCACCGCAAATGGCTCGCCGTACATTTCAGTATGCGGCAGTTCGATATAGTCGCCCAGGCCCTGAACGATAGGGTGACCAGGGTTAACGACCCACAGCCGCTCGCGCTCTCCCGCTTCCCGCCACTTGAGTGAGCAGGTCGTGCCCATCAGGCGTTTGAAGATTTTTGCGTAGTGCCCAGAGTGCAGCACTATAAGTCCCATCCCCTGCAACACGCGCGCCTGCACGCGATCGACGGTCTCTTCCAGCACATCGCCGTGAGCAGCGTGGCCCCACCACAGCAGCACATCGGTATTCTCGAGAGTCTCTTCACTTAAACCCTGTTCGGGATCTTGCAAGGTAACCGCGTTGGCGTGGATACCCTCCGCTTCGTTTAAACCTTCCGCGATGCAGTGATGCATACCTTCTGGATAAATTCGCGCCACGACTTCATTGGTTTGTTCGTGGACGTTTTCACCCCAAACGGTAACGTTAATGGTCATCTATTCTCCTTAGCCGTAGCTGGTTAACAGCACAAAAGCAGCTTAAAAGTGCTGCATCACCCACAAAGTAAACGCTTACCCCGTCGACGTAAACGTTTACTCGCGTGCAACTTTAGTCGCTATCCCGTTTATAGTGCCTAGACCATCATCATTGGCATCGCGACGAAGTTATCCGTATTCTGAAACGCAACCTCGCGCTTTAGCGTGACTCACGATGCGTGTTTAATGATTTGCTTCTAACAACAGGCTGTTTCTAAAAACAGGAGAACGCCATGGCTGGTTTACTACCCAACGTCGACCCCGACGGCTTGCTTGAATACTCGGTGGTCTACACAGACCGTTCGCTGAATCACATGTCACAGCAGTTTCAAGGTGTGATGCGGGATATTTCAGCCACGCTGAAAGAGGTGTACAACGCCCAAGCGGCCGTTATCGTGCCCGGTAGCGGCACCTTTGGCATGGAAGCGGTGGCGCGCCAGTTTGCCGTTGACCAGAAAACCTTGGTTATTCGCAACGGCTGGTTCAGCTACCGCTGGACGCAAATTATTGAGATGGGTCGCTTAACCGACCAGCACACGGTGCTTAAAGCACGGCGTCTAAAGGCCGATGACCCGCGCTCGCCTTTTCAGCCAGTGCCCATTGAGGAGGCCGTCGCGCAGATTCGTAGCGAAAAACCTGCCGTTGTGTTCGCCCCGCAAGTCGAAACCTCTGCGGGCTTGCTACTTCCGGATGACTATATTCAAGCGCTCGCCGAAGCCACTCACGAGGTAGGTGGCCTGTTTGTACTGGATGCCATTGCCGCGGGCACTCTGTGGGTGGATATGCAGGCACTCGGCATTGATGTGGTGGTAAGCGCGCCGCAAAAAGGCTGGAGCGGTTCGCCCTGCTGCGCCATGGTAATGCTCTCGGAACGTGCCACGCAGCGCTTGAGTGAGACCCAGAGCAACAGCTTTGCCTGCGATTTGGGCAAGTGGCACAGCATTATGCAGGCCTATGAAAATGGCGGGCACGCCTATCACGCCACCATGCCTACCGATGCACTGCGGCAGTTACGGGACATTATGCAGGAGACCCGTGCCTACGGCTTTGCCAAGGTAAAAGAGGAGCAGCAGGCGATTGGCCGGGAAGTCCGCGCCATGCTTAACCGCCACGGTTTTGTGAGCGTTGCTGCGGAAGGTTTTGAAGCCCCAGGTGTGGTGGTGTGCTATAGCGACGACAGTGGCTTAGTGGGCAAGCTTGCCCAGGCGGGCGTGCAAGTGGCGGGCGGCGTACCATTAATGTGCGATGAGGGCGATAACTTCCAAACCTTCCGCATCGGTCTATTTGGCCTCGATAAGCTGCACCACACAGAGCGCAGCGTGAACAGCTTAGAGCAGGCGATTAAAGCAGTGGTGTAAGGTAAAGAAGGCAGAGCCCGCTATTTTAATAGCGGGCTTTAGGTCACATATAGCCCACGCCCCGCGGCATCATGCCCAGATGATTTTCAACTTGGGTAACCCCAGGCACGTTTTCCGCAGCAACGGTTACCGCCTGCTTCTGTTCAAGGGATTCGACTAGTCCCCATACCTCCACAGCACCGCCATCCACAATCACGCTAATGCCTTCAACTTGTACGCCGGTATTATTCTCAACTTCTTTGAGAATAGCCTCACGAATTTGACGATCATCCGTGGGCGACTGGGTTGGCGCCACTGCGGCATTGGCGATACCCTGGAGCAAGTTAGCACGGCTAACAATACCCACTAACTTGCCATCACGTAGCACAGGCACCCGCTTGATATGATGTTTTTCCAGCATTCGCGCAATGGTATGCAGCGGCGTGTTCTCTTCCACGGTCATTGGATTCGGGGTCATGACCTCGTGGGCTTTACGACCATGGGACTTAACATAGTCGCCAGCATCCTTGCCGCCGGTAAACAGCGATAACCACCAGGAGTGTCCGTGATCACTGTCACTTTTTACCCGGCGCATTAAATCACCTTCGCTGACAATGCCAATCACCCGCCGCTCACTATCTACGACAGGCACCGCACTAATACGGTGCTTGAGCAGCAGTTGCGCAATTTCACGTACTTCGGCGTCAGGCCCCACACTCACCACTTTGGGCGTCATAATATCGATAGCTTGCATTGTACTCCTCCTTGAGCTCAACCTTTAAAGACTGAGCCGCAGATGCAGATTATCCTGCTTGTTCTTTGAGCCTAGCTCGCTGCTGAAGATTTGCCCATGCTGGCTAGCGATCTCAAAGAACGCATTGAGGCTGCGTTGACCTGGCGCAGTTTATTGGCACTTTTGTTATTCGCTTTCCTTCACCACGCTGCTCTCTTCGACTTTCTCGACATCGACAATGCCCGAGCGGCTAACGACAACCTTCCAGCGGGCCAAGTAAGGGCTATCCTCACTGCCCGTCTCCCGAACCACTAAGTTAAACAGATGACGGCGCTCGACGCCCTCGCGAACTGCTTGGCCATCTTTTAAACGGTAGATGTGATGCTTGCCCTTACTCATTAGTCGCGTAAGCATCGAGATATCCAGATTGAGCGTTTCGCGGGTATGCTCGTAGCCGCTCAAAAAGCGCGTAGGCGACATACGTGAGCTTGAACGATAGTGCAGCACCACTTCTTCACGCTGGGCTACCGTACGGCGGCGCATCTGCTTGATATCATCGCCCAGCGATGCGTAGCGCTTGTAGTCAAACCACTCCAACTGGCGGCCCACCACGGCGTTGCGCGTGGGGTCTAAATACTGGCGCCGCCACTTGGGACGGCCTTTACGCAGCCAGCGCCACAGGGTATTGCGCAAATCATCCTTAAACACTTCGCGCAGGGCGTAGAGCAGCGCCATGGCTAATACGAACAGCGCGGTGATATCTCCCAGAGCATTACGCAACTGCAGCACGCCTAACGATACAAAGGCCATTACCACGGCGGTGGCAAGCGCTTTGACCGCTTTTTGCTCGCCGCCACCCAGCTCCAATGCCTCTTGTTTCAGGGTAATCGGGTGCTCAATCAGGCGCCGCAACAAGCGCATTTTATTCGACATCCGCGTGGGATCAGCCATCACGCGCTCGGCGTTGTACTGCTGTTCGCGGCGATACTCGCCCTCCCGGTGACACACGCTAATAAAACGTCGGCGAATATCGGTAAACTCTCCGCCGCGGGGCATGTGTGCCACCAGCGCCAGCAGCTGTTGTTCGGTAAACCAGGAGAGGTAGTTATCGATATTGGCAAAGTACTTATATAGACTTTCGTCATCAGGCTGGTGGCGACGCAGCCGCTTGAGAATACCATCGCTCAAGTCGATCATCTCATGCAGTTGGTCACGTAGGGCAACGGCACTCTCTTGCACCTCACTGTTCTCTTCGCGCTCCTCTTGGCGAGCATGGCGCAGCTTATTGGCATTCACCAACATTGCTCGAGTAGTGCGCTCCATCGCTTCCACGTATTGATAGGCGTAGAGACTCAAGCTCAACCGATACGAGTCGCTGCCGAGCCGATTACGGCTGGCCAGCCGACTGTGCACCAGCGGTAAGAGATACTCGTCACTGTAGTAGGTGCGCGAGACATTGATAGCGGCATGATAAAAGGCTTCTTCTGAGATAAGCTGGGTGCTTAATCCCAAATCGCCAGGCACAAAAAGATAGACGTCGAGGTTATGCGATGTCTCTTCCTTGAGCCGCCGGGTAAGACGCAGCTGAAAGCTGTTTTTACGCTCAACGTTGATCAACTCATCAATCTCCTACTCCTTTGCCTAACGCGATGATATACCATGGCTAACTTGATCATGGCGCTATCTAAAGCCACCCCTCTGCTCACCTCTTCACCTATGGAGCTAGGAAATGTCCATTGCCCGTTTTTCACCCTTTGAGCTGCTGCTATTAAAGAGCCGCAGCCAAGTGGATACGGCAACCCTGCTGCTGTTGGCCTGGGTGCTGGTGCACCGTCAACATGTTTCAGAGGGGCAGCGGCGCCGCCGCCTGGCTCAGGTGACCGCACAGTTTCGCCACGGGCATGAGCTGGGGCCAGTAATGAGTATTGCCCGTAGCCAAGACTTGCAAGCGATCCAACTAGCTGCCGAGGTGGTTCGCAAAGAATGCGGCACAGAACGCAGCCTGAGCGTTATTCATCAAGCGATTACCGTCGCCACTGACGACGGCGAGCTGTCCCTGGCCAACCACTATATTTTGCGTTTTTTGGCCGACCTGCTAAGTATCGCACCAATGACCTTGAATACTCTGTTTAAAGAGCTCACCGGCACACCCCTTGCCACACCCGAAGACCCCAGCCGTGATGCTTACTGGCAGGCACACGACCCAGATTATCATGCCCGAAAAGCACGCGAAGCCGAGGCCGCTGAGCAGTACCACCAACAGGCCAATGCTCGGGCCGAACAGCAGCAACAACAGAAAGAGCGACGCCACCAGCAGAAGCAACAAAAACAGCAGGAGAAACAGCAACGCCAGGAGCAGGCTCGCCAAGCCCGCGAACAGGAACAGCAGCGCCAGCGTGAACAGACGCGCCAACAGGAGCAGGAACGGCAACGGCAACAACAGCAGCGCGAACAGGCCGAGCGCGAACGGCGCCGCTCTCGCCAGCAAGATTCTCGTCACCAGCATCGCCAACAAGAGCATCGCCAGCAGCGCGCCTCACCGCCGCCCGATCGCACCACGCGGGCGCTTTCGGTGCTGGGACTTACCCCAGGTGCCACCCGGGTAGAGGTTCGCCACGCCTATCGGCGGATGGCGCAGCTCCACCATCCAGACCGCTTCTATTCGGAAAGTGAACAACAGGTCGCCTTGGCCTCAGCGCGGTTTCAGCGTATTAAAAACGCCTATGATTATTTGATGCAAACTTACTAAGACCATGTAACGCTAGACGTTTCGCAGGATGCACTGGCCCATGAGAATAAATTGACCCTATGCGCGATTTGTACCAGCGCCTCGCGGTTTCCCCCGAGGCCAACGAACAAGAAATCAGCCAAGCCGTGGCTAGCTGCCAGCATAGCGCGCTACGCCAGGATGCCGAGGCGGTGTTCGCGGTTGCCGAACGCCGCGAAACCTACGATACGCTGCACGACACCGTCAGCGATATCGGAAAGCTACGAGCGCGCCTGGGGCTCAGCCACGGCGCCCACTGGCAGGGCGATGTCGCCAACGACTTTTCGCTGCCGCCGGATCACGCCATTTCCCGTCACGACGAACTGGTCGACCGCGTTAGCCACGCGGTCTCGTTGTACAACCGTTGGCGCCGCTGGCGGGGCCCGTGGCTACTCATCGCCGTGTTCGCCACCGGGGCTGGCATAGGAATCGCTCTGGGGCTTGCCCTGTGCCTGGGGCTTTTGCCGATGTGACGCAGTACGATTATTCGTATTATCGTGCCTGCGTGCCTGTTCATCCTGGCGAATCTCAGCTTTTGTCGGACGCGGCGCGGGCTTCGGAGGTGTTGGTTTCTTATGCTCCTGTGGGTTGAAGTCACTTGCTTGCGTCGCGCTATGCTTGCCTTGTTCACTCTCAGGCGAAGTGTTTTCTTGCCCAGCTTGTTCTTGCGAGCCCTCTTCTAAAGAGAATGAAGTACCCGCGGTCGCCTCCATGCGGTCTTCAGCGCGTGCTTCCATACTGACACTAAGACGCGGCACGCCCAGGTCAATCTCTTGAGCTTCCATACGCTGCTTCAGCAACAGGTTAAACGCCCGCGAGACATCCCACTGCATCTCCGGCGCGGTGCGAAAGCGCATGCGTAAAATGGGGCAGCCATCTTCAAAACCCTGAACGCCCTGCATCTCCAGCGGCGACCAGATGTAGTGGCGCATCATCGGATCACGGCGCAGCTCCTGGGCAGTCTCCTGCATCAGCGTAATCGCATCGTCGATTTTCATATCAAACGGAATGCGTATTCGCATCAGCGCGATGCCGAACTGGCGGGACATGTTATGAATCGACTCAATGCGGCTAAAGGTGATGATGTGCACAATGCCATCCAAATCGCGTAGCCGCACAGTGCGCAGCGTCAGCCCCTCGACCGTGCCCATATGGTTATTGATCTGCACGAAGTCATCGACCGCTAACGAATCTTCGATCAAGATAAAAATACCGGTAATCAAATCCTGCACTAACGTTTGCGCACCAAAACCGATCGCCAGACCGATCACACCAGCACCCGCCAGCAGCGGTGTGACGTTGACACCCAAATTAGCCAACCCGGCGATAACGGCAATAATCAGAATTGTTACAAAGATGACGTTGCGGATCATCGGCGTGATGGTTTGCGCCCGGGCCTGATTGACCCGCCGCCCACGTGAACGGGCTGACGATGTTAGCGCTCGCTGAATGGCGGTATCGGCAAATATCCATACCAGCCATGCAAGCAATACCGTGGCCCCCAAGCTAACCAGCGCTTGGCCAATCCGCGCGCTGGCCACGGCTTGTTGGCCCAAACCGAAGAACGAACTGCCCCACACCTGCATTGAGAGTTCGGCAAACACCATCCACGAGCAGATGTGCGCCAACACGAAGCCGAAGCGCTCTAAACGTTTGCGATATTGGCTATAACGGCGGCGGTGGCGACGCTTGCCCATCCGTTCCGCTTGGCGGCGCAGCAACCCGGTGACTACCAGTGTCAGTACCAGCAGGCTGGCGGAAATAATCGAGCGCGCCAGAGCAGTGCCCACATCGCCCACGGTGATAAAAATCGCCAGCAGCGAACCGCTCACCAGCAGCAGCGCGGGTATGTGCCATAGCCCCCCCAGGGAGCGAATCATTTCGACCGCGGTGCTGGCGTCACGCCGCTGCTTGAAGGGCCGGTTGCAAATCAGGTGGCGCACGGGGCGCTTAAACTTGAGAATAAACCGCGCTGCAAGCAACGCCGCGAGCATATTGGAAAGCACAGAGGCTAGGCTCGACAGCTCGCTACCCAGCATTTCAACGAGACGAGTGGAGTTGACCGCGTCGCCAAGCGCAATCAAAGCACCAATCACAAACAGCCCGCGCAGCGCACGCTGTTGAAGCAGTTGAACCGCAGTAAAACGATGGCCACGGCTAAAGAACGCGATGACTGTTTCAAACACCACCGATAGCGCCCTGCCACACAGGCAGATATAGGCCACTACCAATACCAGCGTACGCCCAGGGCTATCGGGCAGCACCTGGCCAATCCCCAAGGTAATGGCAAACGACAGTGCCCAGGGCAGCATGCGGCGCAAAAAGTGCACTGCCATCAGCCAGCCCTTGGGATCCCGAGGCAGATCCAACGGCCACTCACGCCGGGTAGCGATCATGCGCCCAAAGGCAATCATCAGCACCAACAGTACGCCCCAAACCAAGGCCAGCACCGCCCCTTCGGCAACCGCTCGAATCGCCTCCCCCTGGTCGGCATCATCGTTAAGCGCGCGCAAATCATCTACGCCCTGAACCAGCTGGCGTGACCACTGATCAACCGGCGAATCCCCCGCCTGGGCCTGATCACCCAGGTCACTTAAGGTATCGGCGAGAGCACCCAGTAATCCCTGGCGTACTACGCCCTCATCTGCGCTGGCAGCGTCTGCGGTTACTTGCAATTCGCGTAGCGATTTAAGCAACTCTGTGCGCCGCTCTTCGTTTTCAAGCATGGTGATGACGTCAGTGAGCGACTTCTGAAACTCTTCACCGCTAACGTCAGCGCTTTCCTCTTCGGAACCGCTGCTCAGGCCGGGCAGCGACACCGTTTGCGCCTGGGCTTGAGTGATTGCCATGCTCGTCATTGCTAGGCTTGCCAATACAAACAAGACAAAACCTATTAACGAATTGATTAACCAGTGCTGTCGCACGCCTTACTCCTGAAAATTAGCTTAGATGGCGTCCTGCTTATCATTTGCCGCCGCTATTAATACGCTCAGTCTCAACGCGTGACTATGATAGGCTGAAGACTTAAACGTTCACCTCAAGGACGCCGAGATGACGCTACAAGCTCCACCTAACCGCTTAAACAGCCAGGGGAAAATTCGGCACGTTGGCATTGAAATCGAGTTCGCTGGCCTGCCGCCCCGAGACACGGCGATGATCGTACGTGAACTGTTTGGCGGGGAGCTTAACGTGGTAAGCCCCCATCGGCTACTCGTTGAGGATACCCGCTGGGGAGAATTTGGTATCGAGCTCGACACCCAATACGCGCATCCCGACAAATCGCTGGCCGACGACCCTCACCCAGAAGATAGCGAGTGGGCGCGCCATCAGCATCAACGCCGGGTCGAGTTCCATCACAAAACCCGCGAGCTGATTGGCGACATGGTCACAGGCCTGGTGCCTACCGAAATCGTTTGCCCACCGATACCTTGGAATGAGCTGGAAGATTTAGACGCGCTGTTCGAGACACTACGAGAGCATGGCGCTAAGGGCACCGATGCCAGCCTGCTGTATGGGTTCGGCTTACACCTAAACCCTGAAGCGGAGCGTTTCGACGTTGACTATTTGCTAGCCATGCTGCGTGCGTACCTGCTGCTAGCTGGCTGGCTGCGCGACGAAATTAAAGTCGATATTACCCGTGAGATGCTGCCCCACGCGAATCCATTTCACAAAGCCTATGCGTTAAAAATACTGGATAGCCACTATTCGCCTGATCTCGACACGTTAATTGACGACTACTTGCACCATAATCCCACGCGCAATCGCGAGCTGGATATGCTGCCGCTATTTGCCTATCTACGCCCCGACCACTCTCATGAATTGCTGCATACGCAGCTTACCAAGCCGCGCCCCACCTTTCACTACCGCTTACCCAACGCTCAGCTTTCCCAGCCGGGGTGGGGCTCAGTGACCGAGTGGAATCGCTGGGTGGAAGTCGAGAAACTTGCCGCTAATTCTGAGGTGTTACTCGCTCGCTGCGCTGAATATATCGCCGACCATAACCGACCGATGCTGACCCGCGTAAAAGAAAAACTAGTTCGTTTGCTTCGCCGCGAACACTGATTGTGTTGTAGAGCCCAGCTATATAAAACCCGTTTAGCATTCTTCATTTCCTGTCACAGTGAGTAACTATCCACATGACTCGGCCGCTTATCGGAATTACTACCTCTGACCAAAAAAGCCACTTAGCGTGGTGGTTTGATTGGTTCGCCGTCTGGCGGCATGGCGGCAAACCGTTGCGGTTATCGCCTTCGCGCCCGCAGCCGGAAAGCCTGGACGGCTTGATCATTGGCGGCGGCGACGATATTCAGGCCCACCTCTATGGTGGCGAAGTACAATTAGATGTTCGTTTAGACCCTGCAAGGGATGAGCTGGAGCTAGCCCTGCTTGAACGTTTTATTCCGCTGCATACACCGGTGCTGGGTATTTGCCGAGGGGCACAATTAATCAACGTGCATCTTGGTGGCACACTGGATCCTGATATCTACACCACCCACGAAGGGTTAAAACGGCGACGCACCGTTCTGCCGCGCAAAACCGTTGATATCGTGGGGGCAAGTAAGTTGCATCGCCTGCTAGGAGTTACCTGGTGTCGGGTTAACAGCCTGCATCATCAAGCCGTTTATCAGGCAGGCAGAGGGATTGAAATCGTTGCACGCGACCGGGATGGCCTAGTGCAGGGCATTGAGTCACCGGAGCACGACTTCTTGATTGGCGTGCAGTGGCACCCGGAGTGGCTGATTTTCAATCGCCCCCAGCAGCGCTTGATTCGCGCGCTGGTGAGGGCGTCAGAGCGGCATGCTACACGGCATACGAGCTAGCTCAGCACCGCCAAGGCAGCATCATAATCAGGCTCGTTCTTCAACTCGCTCACCAGCTCGCTGTGCAGCACCCGGTTATCGGTATCCAGTACGACGACTGCACGGGCGCAAAGGCCTTCCATGGAGTTGTTGCACAGTGCTACGCCCCAGGCTTCGCGAAACTCGGGGTGGCGGAAAGTAGACAGCGTTTCGACGTTATCCAATCCTTCCGCGCCACAAAAGCGTTTGGCTGCAAAGGGTAAATCCGCTGAGACGACCAATACCACGGTGTCGGCAAGGTTAGACGCCAGCTCGTTAAAGTGACGCGTGGACATGGCACAAGTGGGCGTATCCACACTGGGGATGATATTGAGCACTTTACGCTTTCCTGCGTACGTATCGAGCGTAACGTCTTGCAGATCGGTGTTGGTCAGCGTCATCGCCGGTGCCGCCTGCCCTTTTGCTGGCAATGTGCCAGCCACATCCAGCGGTTCGCCTGCGCGGGTAACCTGTTGCATTATTGTCTCCTTATGATGTTCATAATTAATGCGTTCTTACCATTTAAGCAGCCATGGTAGGCTATCTTCACGCCTTTGCGCTCTTCCTGAAAGGCCTTTGTTCAATGTTTGCGTTTCATCATACCGAGGGAGTGATATGGCCTGTGTATTGATCGTTAAAACCGGCGACGCTTTTCCGGAAGTCGTCGACCAGCACGGTGATTTTGAAACGCTATTTATAAAGCAGCTTAGCACCGCGCTGTCCGCGCATTTAGAACTACAGGTGTGGGATGCAACCCGCCAACCCAGTGCTCCTGAACTTAATACACTCGCGGGTATTGTGATTACAGGTTCGCACAGTATGGTCAGCGAGGCCGAACCCTGGAGCGAAGCACTGAAGCCGTGGCTGAAGGAGGCGCTGGCAAACGACATTCCCATGCTAGGCGTTTGCTATGGCCACCAGTTAATGGCCGCCGCTTTTGGTGGCGTGAGTGACTACCATCCGGCAGGCCGCGAATCGGGCACGCGCACCGTGCGACTCACCCAAGCGGGCCAGCAAGACCCGCTGTTTAGCCAACTACCGGAAAGCTTTGCCGCCCACCTGACCCATGCCCAGTCGGTGATGCAGGCGCCCCAAGGGTGCACGGTGCTGGCCCATAACAGCCACGACGCCCACCAGGCGCTACGCTACGGCCCGCGCCAGTGGAGCGTGCAGTTTCACCCGGAATTTACGGCGCCGGTGATGCGTGCCTACCTTGAACGCCAACGCGCCACCCTACGCGACCAAGGCGAAGAGCCCGACACCCTGCTGGCGAACATTACTGACTGCCAAGAGGCCTCCAGCCTACTGCGACGTTTTTTGGCGTTTGTATAGCCCTTAGCCATTGGCAATCGAAAGCTACTTACGCTGATCACGCCGAGAGGCCAGCCGATCTGCCAGCCGCGTTGGCTCAGGTAGCTTGGTACGCCCCAAGCAGCGCAACACCCAGGCCAGCGAGGTTTCTAAAGTGATCCGGTGGCCAGGTGATACGTACACGGGCTTGACCTTGGTGCGGGAACGCAAAACGGCACCAATGGTTTCCTGCCCCGCGGAGAGTGGCACCCAGTCGCCGCGCTGCTCGCCCACCTCGGCGTGTTGGCCATATAGGCGTGACTTGGCAATACCGATGGTAGGTAGATCGAGCCATAGCCCTAGGTGAGCCGCCACGCCTAACCGGCGTGGGTGTGCAATCCCCTGGCCGTCGACCATCACCAGTTCAGGCATCACGCTGAGTTTTTCAAACGCGCCTAGCGCGGCGGGGATTTCTCGAAACGAAAGCAAGCCGGGGATATACGGCATTCGGGTGGGCTCGCGATGGACGACCTGTTCCACCACGCTTAAATCGGGTGCGGTGGCAGGATCCCATTTCAATACCACCACCGCTGCCCGAGTGATTTCGCCGCCCTCTTCGAACCCAATATCCACCCCGGCGATATGCGTTATCGGCGCTAGGCGATCAGTAAGTTCCAATCGCCTCGCCAACTGCAACTGCAGCGCCATCGCTTCCTTGGGTGCCAGATTCCATTCGTGTAGTGGTGCGGACATGGTTTCCTCCTTGAAACGGTTAATGGTGAATAAGGTAGCAAAAAAACGCCCTCGCGCCAGTAACGGTACGAGGGCGTCGAGATCTTCTCAGTTGCCGCTTGGCGGCAGCTGATTAATCCTTACAGTGGTGAAGACTTAGGCGCGTTCGCGACGACGAACCGGCGCATCGCCTTCGTCGCGACGGCGGCGCGGTGCACGCTCTGCCGGTGCGCTGTCTTCGCTGATTTCCAACGGACGACCGGCCACACGGGCACGGGCCATCTTGGTCAGAATCGTCGAGGGCAAGCCGCTCGGCAGTTCGACCACAGAGAAAGCGTTGCGAATATCGATACGACCGATACGCGCGCCTTCAATGCCGCCTTCGTTGGCGAGGGCACCGACTAGTTGGCCAGGCTTGACGCCATCTTTATGACCAACCGATACGCGGTAGCGCGTCATACCTTCAGTTGGTGCACCAGTGCGTTCGCGGCGTGCTCCCGGCTTACCGCCAGACGCTCCATCACGCGAGGGCTTCTCTTTGCGCGGCGCCTGAAGGCGACCGATCGGCGCTTCGTCAGCACGCGCCATAGCGGCAAACGCACAAGTCAGCTCGATCGGGTCATGGCCTTCTTCGATCAGACGCTCAATCAGCGCACGCTGCTCTTCGGCGCCCTTCGTTAAGGAGGCGATAACACGCTGATAGAAGACGTCATCGCGATGGGCACGAATAGCGGCTTCATCAGGTAGCGGCATTTCGGTCATTTTCTGACCGGTTGCCTGCTCCATCCAGCCCACTTTGCGGCCTTCACGGAAGCCAGCAAAGGTAATCGCGATACCGCTACGGCCCGCACGACCGGTACGGCCAATACGGTGCGTATAAGCCTCTGCATCTTGAGGCAGATCGTAGTTGATAACGTGAGTGATACGCGACACGTCAAGACCACGGGCAGCTACATCGGTAGCGATCAGTACGTCGACTTTGCCACGCTTCAAGCGCGTAATAGTACGCTCACGCAGGCTCTGATCGAGATCACCGGACAGGCCAGCAGCGTTAACGCCACGAGCAGTCAACTGCTCAACGAGCGTGGTACAAGCGGCACGGGTACGTACAAAGACGATGGCCCCATCGACCGGCTCGACTTCAAGAATACGCGAAAGAGCTTCAAGCTTAGCGCCACCATCAACACGCACAATGCGCTGTTCGATGTTTTCGCCGGTCGTGGTGCCCGACTCAATCGCGACTTTCACTGGGTTAACCAAGTAACGGTTAACGATGCGCTCGATTTCAGTGGGCAGTGTCGCTGAGAAGAACACACGCTGAGCATCTTTCGGGGTATCGGCAACCACGCGTTTTACGTCGTCGATAAAGCCCATGCGCAACATTTCATCAGCTTCGTCCAGCACTAGGGCGGAGAGGCCATCAAGCTTCAGGCTACCGCGGTCCAGGTGGTCGATAATCCGGCCGGGGGTACCGACAACCACTTGCGCGCCACGCTTAAGGGCGCCCAGCTGTTCACGGTACTCTTGGCCACCACATAGGGTCGCAACTTCGAGACCTTTCAGGTTTTGGCCATATTTACTAAACGAGGCAGCTACTTGCTGAGCCAATTCGCGGGTTGGCGCCATAACCAACACTTGGGGCTCACGGCGAGTCAGCTCTAAACGTGACAGTAACGGTAATGCAAACGCTGCGGTTTTGCCGGTACCCGTCTGGGCCTGGCCCAGCATATCGCGGCCTTCAAGCAACGCAGGAATAGTTTGTGCCTGAATCGGCGAGGGAACGAGGTAGCCCTGTGATTCAACAGCAGACAGAACGGCAGGCAAAAGAGCCAGATCGCCGAAGCTCGGCGAGGCGACAGAAGTCGAGGTCATTAATCACACCTTGGTAGGCCGGCAAGTACCGGCAAAAAACATCATAAGCGTCTCTGACTCAGTCATCGCACAACGACATGAAGAATGGTCATTATCGATAACAGGCACCGCCGTAGCGGTCAAAGCCATCAGTGGAGTCGGAGACGCCGGTCGCACCTAGCATCCGGTTGGCAAACAACGCATTAGCGGGCCAACCGTTGTGGCGACCTTCTGCGCCGATTTCACCCGTTTGGTGAAATACTGGAGGCGCGCCATCTACACAGCAATGAACATCTAGCAATTGGCGAGATGTTCCCGCAAGCGACACTACAAATAACTATTAACATCTACTCATTAATAACTATGCAGTTAAACGCTTACCGTCGTGATGGAGGGGTCAACACATGCGAGGAGCGCGCATCCTACCATTGCATTTGGCGTCTGACCAGTACTTTTAACTTACACCACAGTGAAACAAGGACTTGCGCTCATGCACATATGGTCTAACCTGAAAAAGTGCCTAATCAAGTTCACTATTCTCAAGGAGCGATGCAATGAACTGGGATCAAATTGAAGGCAAATGGAAAGAGATGAAGGGTAAGGCACGCTCAAGCTGGGGCGAGCTCACCGACGATGAGTTGGATCAGATCGGTGGTAAAAAGGATCAATTGATAGGCAAGCTTCAGCAGAAGTACGGCCTAGAGCGCGAAGAAGCAGAGCGTCAAGCCGATGACTGGGCTGATAAGCAGTAATAGCCTTATAAGCCCCCTTTAATTACACCATTTCCGTTTTGGTAGGTCGGTTTTTTAGCAACACAATGTGCTGGTGGTTCTGGTTATGTTATCCCCTCCAGTACCTGCAGCCACACAGATCTATTATCTATCGTAGCCACATGGAGAGATGCTATGCGTAAGACAATCCTCACAACCGTTATCGGTACCGCCCTTATGGGCAGCGTTGCCATGAATGCTCACGCACAGGATGAGCCCCAGGGCATGTATTCTGCCGACGACATTCTTGATGCAGAGGTCTATTTTGCCGGCGGTTCCGGTGAAGAGATTGGTGACGTCGATGACATCCTGTTTGATGAAGAGATGCGCATTACCGCGATTGTGATCGAAAGCGGTTCAGTACTGGGCCTCGGCGGCCGCGAGATCGTTGTTGATACCGACTACTTCACCCTCGAAACCGAAACGGACGCCGATGGTGATACAGAACATCGCATTATGGTCGAAGCCAGCCAGGAAGAAGTCGAAGCCTTCCCGGCTTACAATAACGAGTGGTGGGAACAGACTAAAGCCAACGCTCGCGATGCCTGGCAAACTACCCAAGAGGGAGCTGAAAGCGCTTGGCAGCGTACCCGTGAAGCGTTAGATATCGATGATAATGGCTAACGGTTCCCCATTGTTTTTAATAGCAACGTTTTTAATAGCAACGAAACGCTAGCAGTAGAATCTCAGCATTAGAAAAAGGGCTGCCCAACTGGGCGGCCCTTTTTGCTAGCTAGCGATACGCATCTATTTACGCCGCACGCCCTGCCCCGGTAAACGCTCCCGGTCGTGAGACCGTTCAAGGTCGAGTAGGGGCCCAGCAGGTACGATTCGCGTTGGGTTAATCGTGTCGTGACTATAATAGTAGTGGCGTTTGATGTGATCCATATTGACAGTCTCCGCCACTCCCGGCCACTGATAGATTTCCCTCACGTAATTGGAAAGATTGGGATAATCTTCAATGCGCTTAAAATTGCATTTGAAGTGGCCATAGTAAACCGCGTCAAACCGGATCAGCGTGGTAAAGAGACGAATATCCGCCTCGGTTAACCACTCCCCCGCCAAGTAACGATGCTCGGCCAAGCGTGCTTCCATACGCTCTAGACCGTCAAACAACGCCTTCACGTGCTTCTCATAAACCGCCTGTTCGGTGGCAAAGCCTGATTTATAAACGCCGTTATTAATGTGGTCGTAAACATCGGCGTTTACGTCATCAATGACACCGCGCAGATCTTCTGGGTAAAAATCCAGGTCGTTGCCGGTCAATTCATCGAACGCACGGTTAAAAATACGTAGCAAGTCTGCAGACTCATTATTAACGATGGCGCTGCGCTGTTTGTCCCATAGCACGGGCACGGTGACACGCCCGGTATAGTGGGGGTCGGTCATGGTATACAGCTGGTGATGGTAGTCGACGCCGTTAACGGGGTCGCCACTGGCACCTTCGTCCTGACGGTACGTCCAGCCTTGGTCGAGCATCAAGGGGCTAACATGGGACGTGCCGATCAACGGCTCTAGCCCTTTCAACTTACGCATAATCAGCGTGCGATGCGCCCAGGGGCAGGCTAGCGAGACATATAAATGATAACGCTCTTTTTCCGCTGGGTAGCAGTCACCGTCAGTCTCCGGATGGCTGCCCACCCAGTCGCGAAGCTGAGCGGACTCACGAACAAATTCGCCGCCGTGTTTTTTAGTGTCATACCACTGGTCTTGCCACTTGCCATTTACCAGTAATCCCATTGGGCGTCTCCTGAAAGTCATTAGAGGTGCTAACAATTACGTTCTTTTCTTCAGCATACGCCCGCTTCAGGAACGCTCAAGCGGATGTTTTACGGCCTTTCATTCGAGTCAGTCGAATCATTCAGCGCGCATTCGCTCACCACGGCCTGTTTCAGTGCGGCGGCCATCGCATGAGCCGCTGGCCCTGCCCGGTCTCGGTCGCGAAAAATCATCTGAATCGGCACTTCACGAATACCGCCCGCGGGTAGTGGCAGCGGCTTTAATTGCCCGCTGTTTAACTCCTCCGCAATTCGTGTTTCCGGCATCCAGGCAAACCCCAAGCCACGCCTTAGCATATCCAGTGAGGTATTGAGGTGGCTGACGGTCCAACGCTGCTCGGCTTTCAACCAGCCAGCATTGGTTGATTGGCGCAGCGCTGAATCACGCACCACCAACTGCCGATACTGGGCTAGATCGCGCAAATCCAACGAGCGGCCCAATTTATGTAGCGCATGCTGGGGATGCGCCACGGCAACAAAGCGCACCGTGACCAACGGCTCGCCCAAGAAGCCCTGCGCCTCAATGCCGGAGACTACCAAGTCTGCGCGGCCATCATAGAGCATCTCAATGCCGCCATTGAGAACACTCTCGTGCAACTGCACGCGCACCTGCGGGTACGTTTCAGAGAATCGCTCTAGCGCTTTAGCTTGAGCAGCAGCGGGAAACACCTGATCGATTGCCACTACCACTTCCGCTTCTAAACCAGCGGCTAGCCGGGTGGCGACATCTTCAAGTGACGCTGCGCTCTCTATTAATTGACGCGCGCGCCGAAGCAGCAGCTCGCCCGCTTCGGTTAACCGTACTTGTCGGCCAATAGGCTCCAGCACCTGCACGCCTAGCTGCTCTTCTAATTTATGAACGGCATGGTTCAGCGTGGAGGGGCTTTTATGTACCGCCTCTGCCGCACGCGCAAATCCACCGTGGTCAACCACGGCGGCCAACATTTGCCATTGTGAAAGTGTTACCCGGGACATTTCGATTTCCTCAACGCAATACAGCGAAACAATGCGCTTAATGTTCGAAAAAACATGGCTAGAATGCCAGGAAACAGCTAACACTTCCGCCCATGCTTACAAAATGCTTGAGATTAACTGCTGGTCGCAGGTAAAAGAGCACGTCATTTCTATCCAGCGGGAAAATATTTGACACAGATTATACTTTAGCTTTTAAAAGCGTAGTTTTCGTCTATAGTTAACACAGATTATTTAGTTAGCACGCCTCACTGGTTACATTTGTTAGCAAACGCTGTTTATAAATAGTAATCTCTGTCTGTTAGTGCTATTTTTGTATTTAATTACGCTTTATGTATAGATATACAGTCTATGCACCCCTGCCTCCATGGGGTATGGTTTCCGGGTTTATTCGCTTAATAGTTACTTTTAATCACGAACTCGGCGGTCCATTTACCCATGTTGCGAATCCTCCATTCGCTGCCCCGTACGCACAAATTATTACTGTTACCCGTGGCCACAATGGTCACCGTGCTGGGCACACAAAAGTTATTGACGACATACCAAGATTTAACTCAACTAAACACACCGCTTGAAAGCGTGCTAGTACCGCTCCCAAGCGACTCTACTCCGGGCGTCCCTTCCCTGCATCAAGAACGCACCCCGGTAGCAGATGCGATCGATCGCGCCTCGCGCGCCCTCGACGCGACCCGCGAAAATATCCCCCTCAGTGAACTCACCGCAACCGAGATCGTTGATCTTGACGTCATTGCCAGCGCAGAGGCCGACATGGCGAACCAGCCGGCTTTGGGCGGCGACGTCACGGTACCGAATACCGCAGCACTGGAAAGCGGTGGTCTCGATGACGGTGCGCTGCATATGGCAATTGTGCTAGGCACATTGGCTAGCGGCATGCTGGATAATAATGTAGACAACAGCTCTTCCGTCGAAATTGCCGACGCTACCTCTTATGAGGATTATGGCGTTGAGCTATTCGATGATATCTCCTTTCTGGATTTAGAGCTGGCAGCTGAAGAGCCCTTTGTACCTGAGTGGGAAACCCACATTGTTGAATCCGGCGAAACTTTTGCCGTACTGGCACAAAACGAATTAGGCCTAGGCTATAGCGAAGTGATGGCTCTGCTGGAGGATTTACCTGACCCGCGCATGCTAACCAATTGGCGCGCCGGGCACAGCTTTGATTATCAGCTGGATGAAGATGGGCGTTTATTGTCGCTACGCATGATGAAAAACACCCGTGACGGCATACTGCTGGAGAAGGACGCAGACCACTTCGCCATCACCACGATTGAACGCCAAGGAGAACCTGTTCAGCGCCTCTATGCCGGTAGCGTCAGCGGTAGCTTTGCGCGCTCCGCCCAGGCGACAGGTTTGAACAGCGGCTCGGTAACAGAACTGACGAAACTACTCGAAAAGAAACTCGATTTTCGGCGTGACAGCCGCCGCGGCGATCGTTTCCAGGTACTGGTCGAGTCAGACATGATCGATGGTGAAACTTTAGATTCCCGTGTATTGGCTGTTCATTACAACGGCGAACGCATGGACTTAACCGTTGTGCGTAATGCCAGCGACGATAACTTCTATACACCTGAGGGTGGTAGCCTGGATCCTGCCTTTGCGCGCCACCCGTTTGAAGGCAACTACCGTTTAAGCTCTAGCTTCAATCCGCGCCGTAAGCATCCAGTAACCGGCCGCACTAGCCCGCATAACGGTACCGATTTTGCTATGCCGATTGGCACGCCGGTAACGGCTCCCGCTAACGGTGTTGTGGAACGAGTGAGCAACCATCGCGCCGCAGGACGCTATGTCGTCATCCGTCATGACAATGGCTACCGGACGCGCTACCTGCACCTCTCCCGGCCGCTGGTGAAGCAAGGTGAACGTGTAACAATGGGCGAGCGTATCGCGCTATCAGGCAATACAGGCCGCAGCACCGGCCCTCACCTGCACTACGAAGTCATCGTCAACAACTCACCGGTCAATGCGATGACGGTTCCCCTGCCCGAAAACACCAGCTTGAGCGGCGATACGCTTATTGCGTTCCAGAATCAGGCAGCACCCATATTGGCGGCGCTGGAAAGCGGCGAAACAGGCCCGGTTAGCGTGGCTAATTATCGGCAGGAGAGCGACGACTAGCGACCGCTATATAGCTACCGTGTACTCAAACGCAAAACACCGCCACTGGGCGGTGTTTTGCGTTGGCTTACGTATTTTCAACTGTCTAGACTGACCGCTGCAGCGCGACCAGTAGCGTTGCATCCCGGCGGTAGATATCAGGTCTAAACTCCACCTCGCCTTCGGCATTTGGCCACGCGGTCAAATAATGCAGCGCAATGGGAATACGCTGAGATAAGCTCACATTGCGATCACTCCCTCCTTTTAACAGCGTACTCATTTGATAACGACTGCCGGTGTCTTGCAGCAGCATTTGCGCCAGCTCAGTCACACCTTCAACCCGAATACAGCCTGAACTAAGTGCACGCTGATCACGCCGGAACAATCCACGCGCGGGGGTATCGTGCAAATAGATCATGTCATCGTTGGGAAACCGTACCACGACGCGACCTAGCGGGTTACCTGTACCCGCTACCTGACGCAACATAACGCCGCCAGGACGCTGCCAGTCGATCTCCTCCGCAGCAAGCGGTTCGCCCATGGGGCTAATCACCTGGATGTTTTTACGCGCCAAGTAGTCGATATCGGCACGCACCTGGGGCAACACATCCTCGCGCATGATCGTCGGCGGGATTGTCCAGGAAGGATTAATGGTTAAATGGCTGATCGTAGAGTGGATAATCGGCGTCTCGCGCCGCGGGGTTCCTACCACCACACGGGCGTCCCAGTGCTGGCCGTTAGGGCGCACGTAGTGCATCCGGTAGCCTGCAATATCAACCCATACTCGTGGCTCAGCAGATTGCATCGGACGGATCCACCGCGCGCGCTCTAAATTGACCCGCAGCTGGTCGATTCGCGACGCCACTGAGGTGTTCAACGCCAAGCGAGTTTGTTCGCCCACTACACCATCTTCCTGCAGCAAATGACGGCGCTGGAAACGCCTCACAGCGGCTTCCAGCGGTGCATCAAAGGCACGCCGATTCGACCCGGCTTGTACACCGATTAATGGATAGGCGCTGCTATCCGCCACCTGTAACTCAGCCTCTCCCCATAGTGCCAGGCGCTGGCGCAGCACGCTCACATCGTCGGCTTCATCGCCTGGCCGCAACGACTCTTCTCGCGCAGCCAAGTAGGGCACGCTGCCCAGGTTAGCCAACTGATAATGCTGCTTCAAGGCATCGCGCAGTTGCTGATATTCAGCAGACGAGGGCCGAGCCAGCGCGATCGCGTTATCAAGCGAGCGGTCATCGACGGCATGCACCACACGCAGCAGTGAGTAGCGACGTTCAGGGCGCGGCGCATCCCACTGGGGTTCGACATCGCGCGGGTTCACCTTACCGCGTTCTAAATGATCCAGCGCCAGCAGCAACGCTCGAGTTGCTTTAATATCAAACGACGCCTGAGCGGCTTGACTGCTTGCCTGACTGCGCTGGAACTCATCAATCAGTGTATCAGCGTGGTAATCCTCGGGTGTTAGACCATCGGTTTCCAAGCTATTCAACGCAGCAACCAGAGACTCAACCGCCACGGCTGCCTGCCAGGCGGGCTGCCCATCGCGCAGTTGATAAAACTCAGTAACGGGTAGCCGCTGCGCCTCAACCGCGCTTAATTGCTGGGCTAACGCCTGTTGTAACGGCGCTGAATCCGCATTCGCATAGCTAATGCCTAAAGGGCTGTGGGTAAGCGTGAGACAAAGAGCGACCCCTATCGCCCATTGTCTTAGTGGCTGTATCTCGTTCATCGCCCTCTCCTTGCGTTACTATAGTCTTCCACATCGCCGACCCTGTTTTTTATATTAGTCGGCTAATCTTTATAATGACTTATATTGCTCGTAGGATCGACTTTTATGGCTCTTCGTTTAAATGTTGCCACGTTATTATTTTCTCTCCCTTTTACATTATTTACATTACCGCTCCACGCTGCCAGTTTCTTCGCCCAAGTTGATTCAACGCCACCTCGCGGCATACTGCCTTTACACCATCAGTTGCTGCAGCTCGCCCCCCAGGCCTCGCCCGATGCGCTGCGTTTAGCCGCCCAAGCGCTTAACTGCGCCGAGCCTAATGCCGAGCGCTTGGCAGTGATCGATTACTCGCTGCCATCTACCGAGCCGCGCTTGTGGGTATTTGATTTGCGCCAGCATAAGCTACTCTTCGAAGAGCTGGTCTCCCACGGCCAGGGGTCTGGCGACGCCCAAGCAGAGACGTTTTCCAATACCCCCGATAGCCATCAATCCAGCATTGGCCTATTTCGCACTATGAACAGCTACTATGGGCGCAACGGCTATTCACTGCGCCTGGAGGGTCTGGAACCCAACGTCAATGACTTGGCGTTTGAGCGCGCTATTGTGATCCACGGCGCGGACTATGTAAGCGACGCCTTTATCACCCAAACGGGGCGGCTCGGGCGCAGCCATGGCTGCCCGGCGGTACGCGAAGACGTCACTTACCCGCTGATCGACAGTCTAAAAGAGGATCAGTATGTGTTCGCTTATTATCCCGATGCCGAGTGGCTGGCCACCTCCGCGTTTTTAGGCTGCACGGCCACCGCCGCACAGCTAGCCCGGCGCTAATGTTACCCAGACTCTTAATGAGGGGAACGTTAACAACCTCAGTCTTACAGGCAATCAGTAGCTGAATTTTATCATTTTCGGCCGCTAAATCAGGCGCACAGGGGAACCCTCTGCAATACTTTGTGACAAATTAACACAAAATATTGCTATCTGCCGTAGGTGTCTCTGCCATGTTCACCTTTATGCACCCGTACCAAAAAATTCGCCGCCTGGAACAGGAAGTTGCCGAGTTACGCACTCAGCTTGACGCTGCTACCCCCTCCCCCAGTTGTCGATTATTGAGCCTGATGAAACCGGCACAATCCATCGGCATGCTGCAGGCAAGAGGCGCGGATATGCTGGCTTCTCTCAATAGTGGCATACAGGAGTACGCGGATCAGCTTGCCGGCGAGCGGGCCACCCTAACGGAAACGGTTAATTTAATTGCCACCGCTGAACAGGCGGTCAGTAGCCTTGACCAACGCTGCCACGACACTGAACGTACCGAAGCGTTACCCCCATTAGTGTTAGCTAAAACTCTGCACGCCTTAAGCCAGCTACAGGTCGCTCTCGCCCGTAGTGCAGGCCACGCCCAGGCGTTAGCGGTAAGTACGGCCCTCGAAACGGCCCATAGCCAAGGTCTGCTTGGCAGCACCGATGCCGCTAGCCAGCAATCTCCAGGATTGGCAGCCATTGCAGACGATGTCCACCGCTTAGCGTTGACTATGCACAGCTTGAGCCATCAGCTCAGCCTACTGATGGAGCAAATTAATAGCCAGGTAAGAGAACACTCGCAGGCCGTAGTGAAAAAACGTCTGGCCGACGAGGAGATTACCCATTCCGCGCAAGCAGCCAATCAGGCAGTACATCAGCTTGCTGACCAAGCTCAGCATATGCACAAGGTGATTCATCACAATGCCACCGCTGCGTTTTTACACTCCGCGAAGCTTGATCATGCGGTGTGGAAGTGTCGGCTTTATAAGCAGCTCCTCTCTGCCAACACAGACACTCCCCTAGAAGACCATCACCAATGCCGTTTAGGGCGCTGGCATCAACATGGAGAAGGTCACCAACGTTACGCCCGCACTGAGGCCTATCGAGCGCTGGCGGCACCCCATCGCCGTATGCATGACAGTGGCGAGGAAGCACTTAAGTTTGCCCGCCTGGGCGACCGCAATGGTCAACTGGCCGCCTTGGGAGTCATGGAAGAAGCCAGCCAGCAGCTCGCCCTGCAGTTGGACAACCTCATGGAGCACGCCATGTATGAGGCGCCCTATTCAACCAATCATCACTCACCGCTTGCGGGCGCACCTTAAATAGCCGTTGTACGCTAAATAGCCTTTCGTCTTATCTAGCCGCCTATGCCATGCTGGTTGCAATAAAACCACTTTCCTCACCAGCAGCAATGGGAAAAAGCATATGGCACAGGTCAAAAAGCTAGATCTCGCGTTACAAGGCGGTGGCGCCCACGGGGCTTATACCTGGGGTGTCATTGATCGCCTACTGGCAGATGACCGCATTGAGATTGAGGGCATCAGCGGCACCAGCGCCGGAGCAATGAATGGCGTGGTAATGGCCGATGCGCTCACAAGAGGCGATAAAGAGACCGCTCGGCAAGCACTGCACGACTTTTGGCAAGCGGTGAGTCGCGCGGGTATGGCCAGCCCCATCCGCCGCTCTCCCTTGGACATATTGACCGGCAACTGGAGCCTGGATCACTCGCCCGGTTTTATTGCGATGGACCTATTAAGCCGTGTGGCCTCCCCCTACCAACTCAACCCACTCAATATAAATCCGCTGCGCGATATCGTGGCCGAACATATTGATTTCGAGCGGGTTAGGCAATGCCAACAGCTTAAGCTGTTTGTCGCGGCCACTAACGTACGCACGGGTAAACAGCGGGTGTTCCGCCGTGAAGAGATGAGCGTTGACGCGGTGATGGCCTCCGCTTGCTTGCCCTTTATATTCCAAGCAGTGGAGATCGACGGCGAAGCGTATTGGGATGGTGGCTACATGGGTAACCCCGCCCTGTTTCCTCTCATGGAGGAGTGCAGCGCACGGGATATTCTGCTGATACAAATCAACCCAATCAGCCGTAACGAAGTCCCCACCTCGGCATCGGCCATTATGAATCGCCTCAACGAGATCACCTTTAACTCAGCACTGATTAAAGAGATCCGTATGATTGCGCTGCTTAAGCATACCCTCGATGAGCAAGGCATTGAAAACTGCTACCAGCAGGCGTTGTTCCACCGCATTAGCGGCGAGCAGGCACTTGAGGGCCTCTCTGTCTCCAGCAAATCCAATTCTGAGTGGCCTTTTCTATGCCATCTTTTCGAGCAGGGACAAGCTGCCGCTGAACGTTGGTTAAGCGAACACTTTGAAGCGATTGGTAGCCACTCCACACTGGATATTGATGCCGTCTATTTACATGAATAATGGCTGCACGTTCAGTCCGCCCATTGCACCCTTCTAGCACCAAGATGCCGCAAAATCGGCGTTGCATGCCCAATCATGCAGCATAGACTTGATCACTCATCTCTAACACGCACAACAAAAAATAAATTAAGATATTGATTTTTAGCAATAAATATTCAGCTGGCAAACTACCTGCATAACTCCTACCAGTGGTGGTAGGCGTGGACCAGGCCCAACTGGGTACGAGTGCGTCGAGCCTGACCTTCAACGATGAAGGCATGTTCTCGTCAATTGTTTGCGTAACGCGCTAACTTGTTTGCGTTGCGTAGCGACTAACTCGTTTTATGCCCCGTGAGGCCATCCCATGGACATACGCAACAAAGCCAACCGTATTCGGCTGCTTAACTTCTCGACTCCTCAGATGCGCGCTTTCCACTTTTCATGGTTCGCGTTTCATATCTGTTTCTTCGGCTGGTTCGGCATCGCCCCTCTTATGGCGATTGTTCGAGAAGACCTTTCACTGACTCAAACACAAATCGGCAATACGATTATCGCTTCGGTAGCGATTACGGTCATTGTGCGCCTTGCGATTGGCGTACTGTGTGACCGCATCGGTCCGCGTAAAACCTATACCGGGCTACTGATATTAGGCGCTATTCCGGTGATGGGCATTGGCTTGGCCGATAGCTTTGAAACCTTTCTATTGGCGCGCTTAGCCATTGGGGCCATTGGCGCCTCCTTCGTGATTACCCAGTACCACACCTCGATGATGTTCGCCCCCAATGTGGTCGGTACCGCCAACGCTACTAGCGCAGGTTGGGGAAACCTGGGGGGTGGCACCACGCAGATACTGATGCCACTAATCTTCTCGGGCATGCTGATGCTGGGCGTTAACGAAGCCTTTGGCTGGCGTTTAGCGATGATGGTGCCTGGTGTAGTGATGTTCTTTACCGGCATTGGCTACTGGTTCTTTACCCAGGATGCCCCCAACGGCAACTTCAGTGACCTGCGCGCACGCGGCGAATTGCCTGAAGCTTCAGGAGAAAATGGTGCCGCGCAAAGCTTTCTAGCCGCCGCCAAGGATATTCGTGTTTGGGCGCTGTTCGTTGTCTATGGCCTCTGCTTTGGCGTGGAACTGACGATCAACAATATTGCCGCCATCTACTTCTTTGATAAGTTTGATCTTACCCTGGCCACCGCGGGTCTGATTGCCGGTCTGTTTGGTTTAATGAATATTTTTGCGCGTACTTTAGGCGGCGTCTTCTCGGATCTTTTCGCTAAGCAAGGGGGCTTGAAAGGACGCGTTCGCTGGCTGTTTATTGCCTTGGTTTGCGAAGGTATTGCGTTGGTAGCGTTTTCGCAGATGCACGTATTAAGTCTAGCGATAGGTATAATGCTGGTGTTCAGCCTGTTTGTGCAGATGGCGGAAGGCGCTACTTTTGGCGTGGTGCCGTTTATCAACAAAAAGGCGCTGGGTGCCGTGGCGGGCATAGTCGGCGCTGGCGGTAATGTGGGCGCGGTAGGCGCTGCCTTTCTGTTCCGCAGCGAAAGCCTGACCTATCAGCAAGGTCTGTTCTATTTAGGCCTCACTGTACTGATCCTGGCTTCATGTGTGTTGGTGGTACGCTTTAGCGATGCTACCGAAGCAGAAGAGGCCAAAGCGTATAGCGACGCAGTAGGTGATGATGTAGGCGCGGGCGCTCTGTCGTTACGCTAAGCGCTTTCCAGTACACTCATACTTCCATAACGTTCCTGTTCACTCCCATACGCTTCGGCATGGTATGGGAGAATAACGGTATGGGAGTGTTCACATTTAGGCGGCGAGTCACCAAGGAAATTTCTATGTCTTCAGCGCAGCAACTGCTCTTAACCGCCATCCGTTGCGATATCGACAACCTTACCCACCTTGCCACCACCGCCGATATTGTCGGCGACATCAGCCGCTTTATTCATATGCTCCAGCGTGAACGGGGCGCATCGACGATTTACCTTGTTTCCCAGGGGCAGCGCTTCAAAACCCGCCGCGACACCTACCGGCAACACAGTCAGCAGGCCGAAACACTAATGCGCCAACGGCTGGAAGCGCTCAGTGAGGAGGCCCGCCCCCAGGCCGCCGCGCGCTTACTGCGCCGGATTGCCGCCGTCTGGTACGCGCTTGACGAACTTGGCGCGCTTCGCCAGGCCATTGATACCTTTGCTATCACCCCCGATGCAGCGACCCAGGCGTTTAACCAGTTGACCAGTGGTCTACTAGCCATTGTGTTTGAGGCCGCAGATACCTCTATCGATCCCGATATTACCCGCACGCTAGTAGCGATTTTCCACTTAATGCAAGGCAAAGAGCTGGCGGGCCAGGAGCGCGCCTGCGGCGCCTTTGGCTTTACCCATGGCCACTTCGACGAGCCTCACCGTGCCCTGCTAAACCAACTAATGTCGGATCAACAGCGCTGCTTCGACACCTTTGTAGAGTTTGCGACACCCGAAGCGCAGCAGGCATGGCAGAAGGAGCTTTCACCGCGAACGCTGTCGGGTATTTGCCATCTGCGCGATATCGCCTGCCAGCGCTCGTCGGCAAAACAATCACCACCCAAAGAGACACCCGATAAGCTGGGTGAAACCTGGTATGAACTCACCACGCTGCGCATCGACTCAATGAAAACGGTTGAAGATGCGCTGATTGAACAACTGAGCATGCTCTGCCACCGCAAAATCGGCCAGGCTGAGGAGGCTTTAGAAAAAGCCAAGGCACAGCCCTGCCACCCTACACCCGCCCCCTGCGAGCAGCTGTTGGCGCTGAATGGAGCGCAACCATTAGGTGACCTGACCGCCAACGCTCTCACCTCCCCCCTGGGCCGCTCGCTGATCGAGCTCACCCAAGCCCAGGCCAGCCGCTTACAAGGGCTCAGCGATGAGCTTGAAAATACCCGCAAAGCGCTACGAGAACGCAAGCTGATTGAACGCGCCAAAGGTCTCATCATGGCCCACCAGGAGATGAACGAAGAGGAGGCCTACCGCTTTCTGCGGAAAACCTCAATGGATCAAAGCAAAAGCATGGCAGATATGGCTCAAGCGATACTGGATCTCTCAGCGATGCTAAAACGCAACGATGCTAAAACATAAAGTAGATGGGCTCCTCGTTAGCAGTCAGTTAGCAGCACAATACCAAGCTGCTTAAGCCTATATTTGCAGGATGCTGTCACCTTAGCCATGCTAAAAGCTCACTTGACTGACCAAGCAAGGAGCGCACCCCATGCAACACCGCGTGCTATTAATTACCGGCGCATCTAGCGGCATCGGTGCGGCCACCGCTCGCGCAGCTGCACGTGAAGGCTATAAGTTAGTACTCGCTGCACGTTCTAGCGACAAGCTCACCGCACTGGCGCAAGAGCTGGGGCCGGAAAACGTACTGACCTGTGAGCTGGACGTGATTAACATGGAACAGCAGCAGGCCATGGTTGAGCAGGCGCTGGAAACCTTTGGCCGCCTGGATGGCGTCTTTGCCAACGCTGGCCGTGGCGGTTCACCCGGCGGCTTTAGTGAAGCCGACCACGACGCATGGCGTGAGATGATTCTCACCAATATCTATGGAGTGGGCCTCACTATTCAAGCCTGTTTGCCCGCCCTTAAACGCAGCAAAGGCCATGTATTGCTCACCGGCTCAGCCGCAGGCCGCACGACTATTCCAGGCTCGATGTATAGCGCGACCAAGTGGGCGGTCACCGGAATTGGCTACAACTTACGTGAAGAGTTACGTGGCACCGGCATGCGTGTGACGCTAATTGAACCTGGAATGGTCGACACCCCCTTTTTTGATGAGCCGCCAACTCATGCCTTAGAAGATCGCGATATCGCCAATGCGGTAATTTACGCACTAGCGCAACCTGCCCATGTAGATGTGAATGAAATTCTTATTCGCCCCACTCCACCTTTAAGTGAGGAGTGAGGAGTGAGGAGCCAACGAACCTGTATATCCGCCACCTGGATAGTCGGCACCTTGCAATTCATCTGCAATGGCCGCATAACGTGTAATTACCAAGCGCGCTAAGTAATTTTTCACCCGACGCGCCCACGAATTAATTTGCAGGTGATCCATGAGCCAACTCGCTTCCACGGCACTTTCCGTTCTTGACCTGGCACCTATTCGCCAGGGCGGCAGTGCCGCAGAGACCTTTCGCGATAGTGTTGCCCTGGCGCAATTAACCGAGCGGCTAGGCTATACCCGTTACTGGCTTGCCGAGCACCACAATATTGCCGGTATCGCCAGTGCCGCAACCGCCGTGTTGATTGGTCATATAGCCGGGCAAACGTCCACCATCCGCGTGGGTAGCGGCGGCATTATGCTGCCTAACCATCCACCGCTGGTGATTGCCGAGCAGTTCGGCACACTGGAAACGCTCTACCCTGGCCGTATTGATCTGGGATTAGGCCGTGCGCCTGGCTCGGATGGTGCCACCATGCAGGCTATGCGCCGCAACGCCCACGCCGGGGTCGATGATTTTCCACAACTGCTGAATGAGCTGCGCAGCTACTTAGCCGATGCAGAGCCCCAGCAGCGAGTGAAAGCGGTGCCTGGCCAAGGTACCCATGTGCCTATTTGGTTGCTGGGTTCCAGCGGTTACAGCGCGCAGCTGGCAGCCAAACTGGGCTTACCCTTCGCGTTTGCGGCTCAGTTCGCGCCGGGCTATTTATTTGAAGCGCTGCGTTTGTACCGTGATAACTTCCGCCCTTCGGAGCACCTGGATAAGCCCCATGCGATGGTCGGCCTTCCCGTGATGGCCGCAGAGAGTGACGCGATGGCTCACTACTTGGCCACGACAGCGCAGCAGAAGTTTTTAAACCTTATTCGCGGCAAGCCGACTCAGTCACAACCGCCGGTTGAGCAGTTGGATTGGTCGCCGATGGAACAGGCCCAAGTCAGCCAATTTTTAGGCGCGGCGATTATTGGTGGGCCCGAGACAGTTAAAGCCGAGCTTGAGGAATTCCAAACACGCACTGGCGCCGATGAACTAATGATTAATAGCGATTTTTACAACCACGCCGACCGTCTACGCAGCTACGAGATTGTGGCTGAGGTCGCCCGATAAGCGCTTAGCTGCACAGGATAGTTATGACCACACTCGCTTTCTCTCCAATAACGGATGACGATTTTGCTGCTTTCTGGCCCACCTTCCAAGCCATTGTTGCAGCGCAAGAGACCTATGCGTTTGATCCCGATATCAGTTTTGAAGCTGCCCGTCAGTTATGGTGTAAAACGCCTAACGCCAGTGTGGTTGCCAAAGATGAAAACGGACAAGTGCTGGGCGCTTACTACTTAAAAACCAACGCGGCTGGCCCCGGCGATCATATATGTAACTGTGGTTATATGGTGACCCCCGCCGCACGGGGCAAAGGCGTAGCGCGAGCCATGTGTGAGCACTCCCAGCAACAGGCCCGGGAACTAGGGTTTCTGGCCATGCAGTACAACGCCGTGGTGGCCACCAATGAGGTGGCCGTCGCGTTATGGCAGAAGCTGGGGTTTAGTATTGTGGGTACCGTTCCTAACGCCTACCGCCATGCGCGCTTCGGTTTTGTCGATACGCATGTGATGCATAAGACGCTTTAACAATCATCCATTTACCAAAGGGTTCTTTACCAGACGACTATTTACTAAGCAACTCTTTATCAAACAATTATTTCCCAAACAACTCTCAAACAAGTTTAAAAAAACATTTAATTATACGGCTTTATTATGATTTAGCATTTAACAATCTAACAAACTAAAGATAACTTAATCAAATCATTATATTAACGAGAAATTGATACCTTTTAAAACTCCCCTATGCACCAATTCAGGTGCGGGGAGTATTAGGAGAAGTATCAATGCAAAACATATCAGTTAAGAGAGTGATTGCTGGCGCACTGATTGTGCTTTTAGCCATGCTTATCATTTTGGGTAGCATGGGTGCTATGGCAGAACGCGAAGGTGCACAGCTGCTGGCAGAAATTAATGAAATCAGCGCTCAACAAGCGAGTGCTGCTAACCGTGCAGAAACAAATCTAATGGAAGTGCGGGTCAGGCTAGAGCGCATGTCACAGCACTACCGCAATGGCAACGAAAATTACGCTGAGCGGGCGCTGGGAGAAGCATTGGAGAGTTTGGAGAAATCTGACCAGCGTATTGCGGAACTCACTCACCTTGAACTCCCGGTTGATTCCGAGCGTCGCCCACTAGTCGATGCAATTGTCGATAGTTACCACCTTATTGTCACTGACGCCTTAAGAAGTGATTTAGCCAACGAGCGTTATGAGGCACTGGACGAATACCGTGATCCCATGAATCAGAAGTTCTCCGGCTTTAGCACTGCGATCAGTGATTTTAATAATTATGCACTGAGCAGAGGCAGCCAAGTTCTCTCGGAAGCACAGCGCGACAGCGTCATTTTTGGTATTACCGTAGGTGTTCTCATTTTAACCGCGATTGTACTCTATATTGTGGTACAAATAATGATTAACCGGCTCATCATCAGCCCTCTACAGCGGGCAGTCAGCATTTGCGAAAACATTGCAAAGGGGGATTTGACCAGCCATATCGACGCCCTAGGGCGTAACGAGATCGGCCGCCTTTATAGTGCCATGGAGGATATGCAGGAGCGCCTGGAAGAGATGATCGGTACGCTCAATCAAAGTAGCGAAGCCGTCGCCTCTAGTTCTACGCAAATCGCTAGCGGCAGCCAAGACCTCGCTTCGCGTACAGAGCAACAAGCCGCAGCTTTGCAGCAAACCGCCGCGAGTATGGATGAAATTTCATCGATTGTGCGGCAAAACGCAGATACTGCCGGTCAAGCACAGCAATTGACCCAGGACGCCGCGCAACAGGCGAATAGTGGTAAGCAGGCATCTGAACGCACCAGCCTACTGATGCGGGAATTAGAAGAGACCTCGCACAAAGTCCATGACATTATTCAGGTGATTGACTCGATCGCCTTTCAAACCAATATCCTGGCGTTGAATGCATCGGTAGAAGCTGCCCGGGCTGGCGAGCACGGCAGAGGCTTTGCGGTGGTGGCCAGCGAAGTTCGTTCATTAGCAACAAAGACCTCCACCTCATCGAAAGAAATACGCACCATGATTGAAGATATCTCACAGCGTATTGTTGTCGGTGCGGAACAAGCAGCGAAAAATGGCCATGATATGGCGGAGATCAACGAAGCTATTCGTAAAGTGACGGAAATGATGCAAGAGCTTGCTCTCGCCGCAAAGGAGCAGGAGTCGGGCATTAGCCAAGTCAGCACAGCGGTATCCCAGATGGACTCGGCGACCCAGGAAAATGTATCGCTGGTTGAAGAGACCAGCACCGCGTCAGCCTCACTCCAGGATGAAGCTACTCGTTTGGCCGAGTTAGTCACGACCTTCAAACTTAAGCGCGTAACGCACGGTGGCTCGGAATCCCCCACCGCCTCTTCATCACCGCAGGCACTTGCAGCGTCTAACGCTTACTCAACTAGAAAACTGCCCAATGCCACACCTGATTGGGAAGAGTTTTAATTCATGTTTTTGGGCCAGCTTGACTGGCCCTTTTTCCATTGGTCTTCCGCTTCAGGTCATAAAAATTAGCGGCTCGTTAAATGCGAATATCGACATAATACAACTTGCGGATGGCGCCCTGTATGCCGCTAAAAGCAAAGGCAAGCATCAGCGAGCGATTCACAAACCTTAGTCGCTCACGTCAAAACAGTGCTGCAACTGCTGCTCAGCGACGTCGCTGCCCATCGCCGTTAACTTAGCGATATTGCGCTCAGGAATCGCGTCGGTATCGCCGTAAAACTCGATCGCCTTTTCAACACTCTCTTCACGTAGCAGATGCACCATGGCATAGGGAGAGCGATTGGTATAGTTGGCAGCGTCATCGGGCTCAGCCCCGTCGAAGCAGTAATCGGGATGAAAAGTAGCGAGCTGATAGACCCCTTCATATCCCTGATCGACCAAGATACTTTCGGCCAGCTCAACAAAATCCAGGTAGTGATCAAAGCTTTTAAAAAGCGTAGGAAATACCAGCAGCGTCGTTTCAGTTTCAGGGTGTTCGTCCAGCCACGCTACCTCGACCATCAGCTCTTCAAGCGCCACTTCAATTTTTTTAGAGCGCACAACCTCAACGCGGATGGCTTCACGCGCTAGCTCCCGCTGAGCGAACGGGCAAATATCGTGGGCGACAATGAAGGTGCGCACCCAGTTCAGCGTTTGCGCGGCTACTTGGTCATCTGCGTGTTGGTTATCTGTGTGCATAGCACCCTCATGATCATGGTTAGGTCGGCGATGGCCGACGCTTTATGCGCAGCAGTTTACCAACTGTTCATGACCAACTACACGTGCTCTTGGTAGCGCTTCAGGGCGACTTCATAGGATTTATGGATATGGTCGTCCATTAATTCACGCGCTGCTTTAGCATCCCGCTGTAGCGCCAGCTCCACCAGCTGATGATGCTGCTCGTCCAGCTCTTGACGTATCGTCGGCATTTTTGGCCCCAAACGACGGTAGCGATCGAACTGGTCGTGTAACTGCTCAATAAAACGCAATAACCAGACTGAACCACACGGCGCCACCAGGGTGCGGTGAAACTGTGTATGCAGATGCTCCCACTCTTCGCCTTTATCCAGGGTTATATCGGCCCGTTTCAGGCGATGTGCGGCGGCAAGCAAATCGGCCTCCCAAAGCGAGTCACCGTTAGCAATAGCTCGCTCTAGCGCCATCCCCTCCATTTCCAGGCGCATTTGGGCAATATCGTCCAGTTCATCCCGCGATAGCTTCGGCACCCGAAAGCCGCGCTGATTCTCCTGCACCAGCAACCCATAAGCCGCCAATCTATTGAGCGCTTCTCGCAGCGGGCTCAAACCGACTTGATAGCGCTCTTTGAGGGCATTGATAGCGAGCTTTTCACCGGCCACAAAACGCCCACCCACCAAATCCTTGCGTAAATGATCAAACACGCGACTTGATGCGGTACCCGCTGGCCCCACTGGCCCTACTGACTTGGCTGACGTAGGTAGAGAATTATTCATCACGATGTCCTTTGTTTATCTCAGTTCCCGCTGTCCATTCTGTTTTGACTGTTGACGTTGGGTCAGGCACTACCTATATTCTATTTTAGACAAGATAATCGATTTTTTAACCTACAAACGATAAATAAGGTCTAGGTATGCTTCTGATCTCTTCTTTGGCTTCGCGGGATATGCATCAATGACACCACCCGCCACCTCCTGGCAACTTTTCTGGGCCTTTTTCCGCATCGGCATCTTTGGTTTCGGTGGCGGCCCCGCCATGATCCCATTAGTGCGCGCCGAGGTCGTCACCCGTCACCATTGGTTAACCGATGAAGAGTTTGCCGATGTACTGGCGATTGGCAATACCTTACCCGGCCCCATTGCCACCAAGATGCCCGGCTATATTGGCTATCGTGTAGGTGGAGTCGTCGGCTGTATTGCGGCCGTCATTGCTATTATCGTCCCGATGATTGTGGCGATGATTGTCATGTTAGGCATTTTCAGCCGCTACCGCGATGTGGCTTGGATTCGCGGCATGGGCCAAGCCGTGGTGCCGGTGGTCATGGTGATGATGGCGCAGCTCACCTGGGACTTTTTTGATAAATCCCAGGCCGCTCTTGGCTGGCTGGTCAGCATTGCCATGGCCATCATTGCCGCCGGGCTGATCTACTGGCTTGGCATTCACCCAGGCTGGGTGATTGGCGCCATTCTACTTGCCGCCCTCCTGCGCCCTGCCGGTAAGAAAAAAGCGGAGGGAGCGGCATGATTTATTGGGATCTCTTCCTAGCCTTTTTTATCCCAAACATTATCGGCTATGGCGGCGGCCCGGCCATTATTCCACTGATCGAAGCCGAAGTGGTTGGCCGTTATGGCTGGATGACCGCACAAACCTTCGCGGAAACATTAGCCCTCGGCAACGCATTACCTAGCCCTATCGCGACCAAAATGGCCGGCTATGTGGGCTATGAAGTAGCGGGTATTGGCGGTGCCTTCATTGCCGTAGCTGCCACAGTGATCCCTACGCTGCTACTCATGTTAGGCGCGTTAGGGTTGCTCTACCGTCATCGTGATTCCCCCCGGGTTAAGCGCATGAGCCAATGGGTGCGCCCAGTCATCGCCATGATGATGGCCTGGCTGACCTTGGGGTTTCTGCTCGAAAGCCTTAATACCAGCGGGGCGATTCATACCCTGATCATTGGCATAGTCGCCGCTATAGCACTGATTCGTTTTAACACGCACCCCGCCTTTGTGGTTATGGGCGCCCTGGTTTATGGAGGGCTTATTATTCCGTAAAGATAACTCAAACTTTACAAAAACTTATAAGTAACACCACTCAACACGCCAAAACTCACAACAATTCATGGATCAATGGGGTAAACAATGACACTTAAATCGCTATTCACTACCACCGCCTTAGCAGCAGCACTTTCTATACCCGCCTTTGCAACAGCTGCTGATAATTATCCTGAAAAGCCAATCGAATTTATTGTGCCCTGGGGGCCAGGTGGCGGCAGCGACTTGCTAATGCGTTTGGTAAGCAAACATCTTGAAACAGAGTTAGGCCAAGCGGTGCCTGTGATTAATATGCCTGGAGCAAGTGGAACGGTAGGACTGCGTGAAGCCTCACGCCGAGATAGCGATGGATACACTATTTCGCAAATACATGAAGGTTTGCTGATCGCGCACCATTCGGGGGTGACAGACCTCAACTGGGACGATTTTGATGTCGTTTCCATGATGACCAGCGATAACTCGGTCATCGTAGTAAATGCCGATACTGGTTGGGAAACACTCGATGACATGCTCGAAGATGTCATCTCAAACCCAGGTGAGTATCGGATGGGCGTTACATTAGGTGGTATTCCACACTTATGGGCAGTGCAATTTGAAGAATCCACAGGCACTCAGTTTGGCTATGTGGGGTATGAAGGGACTGGAGAAAGGTTACGTGCGCTCGCGGGTGGGCATATCACAGTGGCTATAGAGGACTATTACTCAGCACGCGCCTTCGTAGAAAATGGCGATTTGAACGTGTTAGCAGCGGCTACTTCTGAACGCATTGAAGAACTACCTGATACACCCACACTTAAAGAACTGGGGCATGATCTTGAGTTTTTAGTTACTCGTGGGGTTGTTGTGCCCAAAGGAACACCCGAGTCGGTCGTTTCAACACTGGAAAGTGCGCTTAAAAATGTCGCTAATAGTGAAGGGTTTAAAACCGACATTGAGAATGTAGGCGGCACAGTGCGTTACCTTAACAGAGAAGACTATACCGCTTATTTAGAGCGTAATAACGAGTTCATTGAAAACAACGCCCACCTCCTTAATTAAGGTAACGTTGTGCTTTAGGAGGTTTTTATGGAGCGCAGAAGCGCAGAGACAGCTCTAATCCCGGCGTTACAAGTGCTGTCTTACCTTATCATCGCCCTCGGTGCTTTATTCATGGCCTTCAAGGCCGGCTCATTGCCGGCCTCTCGTTGGGAACCCATGAGTGCAGGTACTTTCCCACAAATTATCTTTTTCAGTATTGCAATTTTATGCGGCATGGCAGTTATCTTTGAACTCTCCAAACACGGCTTACCGCGTACAACCTTTTGCATTGCCTGGAGAAGACTAACCGCACTTAAAGCCGTCATCATCAACCTGGTGCTATTTACTGTGTATATGATAGCAATGCCTATTGCGGGATTTATTATCAGCACTTTTGTATATCTGCTTACTACACAGCTTTACCTAGCCCCCAGGAAGGCTACTACCGTAGCGATTGCCATCTTCGTCGCCATTCTCTTTTCTGCTGGGCCTTACTATTTATTTTCTGAGGCCTTCAACATCTATCTTCCTCGTGCTCAATGGTAACGTAACCTATGACTGATGCTTTCCTCGTAGCGCTAGGGGGCGTGACCGAGCCCTATACGCTATTACTCATGGCAGTAGCGACTTTTGCAGGTATTGTTGCCGCCGCAATACCCGGCTTTACGATTACCATGGCCATAGTCCTTACGTTGCCTCTTACATTTGCCATGCCCCCCATGCAGGGCATTGCGGTCATGCTATCTGTCTACGTAGGTGGACTAAGCGGTGGCTTATTTAGTGCCGCTCTGCTAGGCATCCCAGGCACGCCCTCATCAGTTGCAACCACCTTTGATGCCTTCCCTATGGCTCGACAAGGTCATCCTGGGAAAGCACTATCCTTGGGATTATTTGCTTCATTCGTGGGCTCTATTATTTCTATTGCTGTGCTGATCGTGGCCGCGCCTCCACTCGCACTTCTAGCGGTTAAGTTAGGGCCCTGGGAATATTTTGCGCTTATTATTTTTGCTTTGACTGTCATAGCAAGCCTAGTGGGTGACTCTCTTATCAGGGGGCTAATCGCGGGTCTAATCGGTATCGGCATCGCCACTATTGGGCCTGACCCACTCATGGGGCGCGAGCGTTTTACCTTTGGCTATGAAATCCTGACCGCGGGCATACCGTTCCTGGTTGTATTAATAGGCATGTACGCCATGAGCCAGCTACTCTCCGAATTAGAGCCTGCCGCCGGAGACAAACAGCCCTCTTCTGGCGCATTAATCAGTGGAGATATGCGCCCTCACCTTTGGCAAACCATAAAAGACATCTTATTGAAGCCCGCCAATGTTATACGCTCATCATTGCTCGGTGTGTTTATTGGTGCAGTACCCGGTGCAGGTAGCTCAATTTCTAATCTATTAGCTTACGACCAAGCTAAACGAGCGTCTAAGCACCCAGAAACTTTTGGTAAGGGTGAACCACAGGGCGTTGTTGCTTCTGAGTCAGGCAACTCATCAACGGTAGGCGGCAGCTTAATACCATTGATAGCGTTAGGCATACCAGGGTCTCCCGCCGATGCAGTTCTCATGGCAGCCATCATGGTACACGGCATCAGCATTGGCCCGCGCTTAATACTTGATCATCCCGACTTGGTTTACAGCATGTTTATTGCCATGGCGATAGCTTCTGTCTTCATGCTGTTAATAGGCGTTATTTTAATGAGGGCTTTTTTACGCCTACTAAATGTACCTAAGTATATTGTTGTTCCCGTTGTATTAGCTTGCTGTGCAATTGGTACTTACACCCTGAACAACCGCTTATCCGACCTTTATCTACTTGCCTGCATTGGTGCAGTGGGATATCTGCTTAAAAAACTGGATTATCCGCTAGCACCTCTTGTACTTGGCGTTGTATTGGGCCCTATAGCAGAAACCAACTTAAGACGGGCCTTCCAGACAAGCACTGACTGGACGCTCTTCTTCACTCGGCCAATATCAGCGCTGCTGCTTACACTGGCGGTTGTTTCTGTGATTTACAGTATTTATAGCTATATGAAACAGCGCCGCCTAATGGCTCGCCGTCTAGATGCCACATCTAAATAGGAATCACAATGCATACTGACCCACACTATTACCCTTCCGCCTCACGCCGTATGGTCACGTTTGGAAAACGTGGAATGGTCGCTACGTCTCAGTCGCTTGCTGCACAAGTCGGCATAGATATGTTACGAAAAGGTGGCAATGCCATTGATGCTGCCATTGCTACAGCTGCTGCTTTAACCGTCGTTGAACCAACCTCTAATGGTATTGGTAGCGATGCTTTTGCTCTTGTGTGGGTAAAAGGTGAACTACATGGCCTCAATGCTAGCGGCCCTGCGCCAAAGAGTATTTCATGTGATGCCGTCAAGGCCCTGGGTCATGAGGAAATGCCCGCCCATGGATTAGTGCCAATCACAGTACCCGGTGCGCCAGGCGCCTGGGCTGCGCTTTCAGAGCGTTTTGGTAAACTGCCTTTTGAGCAGCTGTTAGCGCCAGCAATAGAATTAGCTGACGAAGGTTTTGCTGTATCAGCAGTAGCCAGCCAACTCTGGAAAAGTGCAGAAGAGCGTTATGGAAAATACGGGACAGATGAATTTGCCTCCTGGTTTACGCACTTCACTCCCAATGGGCAGGCTCCCAAAGCAGGTGACATTTGGCGCTCTCCTGATATGGCAAAAACGCTGCGTGAAATTGCCAATAGCCATGCGGATGCGTTTTATCAAGGCAGCCTAGCGGATGCGATGGATGCCTTTTCACGTCAGCATGGCGGCTTCTTACGCAAAGAAGATTTACAAGCTTTCAAACCAGAATGGGTCAAACCCATAAGTGTCCGATATCGCGGCCATGATATTTGGGAAATTCCTCCCAACGGCAGCGGATTAATTGTGCTTCAAGCCTTGGGTATTCTTGAATCTTTAGGCGAACAGTCAAATGATCAGATAGACACTATCCACCGCCGGATAGAGGCTACAAAACTTGGTTACGTAGACGGCTTAAACTACATTACTGAGCGCTCATCTATGCAGCCGAGCGTTGAGCAGATGCTATCGAATGAGTACCTTTCGCAACGCGCAGAGCTTATTGGCCAAGACGCCATTGACCCCATTCATGGCAATCCATTAAGGGGGGGCACCGTTTACCTGGCAACCGCTGATGATGAAGGTAATATGGTGTCATTCATTCAAAGCAACTTTGAAGGCTTTGGCTCTGGCATCGTAGTACCGGGCACCGGCATTAGCCTGCAAAACCGTGGCTGGTCGTTTTCCCTCGACCCGCAGCATCCCAATGCTCTAGCACCCAGCAAACGCACCTACCACACCATCATCCCAGGCTTTATCACCAAAGATAACCAAGCCGTTGGGCCGTTCGGTGTGATGGGTGGCTATATGCAGCCCCAGGGCCATGTGCAGGTGGTAACGGCGATGCTTGAGGATCAACTGAATCCTCAGGCGGCGCTCGATATGCCGCGTTGGAAATGGACCAAAGGCAAAACCATCGAAGTTGAAGCCGACTTCCCCAATCACTTAGCGCTTGCCCTGGCACGCCGCGGCCACGACATCGTTAAAGTCGCCGATTCAATCAGCTTTGGCCGTGGCCAAATCATTCTGCGCGATCCTGACACCGGCGTACTCCAAGGAGGCACAGAGCCACGCACCGATGGGGCTGTGCTCCCCTGGTAATATCTCACCTCTAAACTGGGTCTCCGCCGTGTTGCCGTTGAAGGCAACCGGCGGCTGAGCTGGCTATCCACGCTCAACCACCGCATCATGGCACTCTTTTTTTCGTCGGTACTTTTTGCCAGCCTAACTATGTCTCCACCACCTTCTGAATCGACTTCCTCACCACTAAGCGGCTTTTTTGGCGTATTTCGCTATAGCCGACGTGCACTTGGCTTAGTCTGGGAAACCTCTCGCTGGATGATGCTTGGGCTGGCGCTGTGCACGCTGGTCGCAGGGGTTCTGCCTGCCGTGGCGGCCTGGGTGGGTCAATTGATTGTGGATGGGGTGGTAAGTGCCATGGAGGCCCATCAAGCAACCACTGATCCCAATCTACTAGCGTCCATCACACCGGTGCTAACGCTGGTGGGGATCGAAGCCGTGATTATTGCGCTCATTGCCCTGGCCCAGCGCGGCCTCTCAGCCCAACAGTCACTGCTGCGTGCGCTGCTGGGGCAGAAGGTCAATGTGATGATTCTGGAGAAAGCGGGACAACTGTCACTTAGCCAGTTTGAAGATTCAGAGCTTTACGACCAGCTCACGCGAGCGCGCCGTGAAGCATCTACGCGCCCGCTTGCACTGGTGAATAAAACCTTTGGGCTGCTGCAAAACGCTATCTCGCTGGGTAGCTTCGGCGTGCTACTGGTGCAGTTCTCCCCTTGGGCGCTGCTGATTTTGGTAGCAGGCGCCTTGCCGGTATTTATCTCAGAGGCCAAATTCTCGGGCGATGCTTTCAGGCTGTTTCGCTGGCGCTCGCCGCAAACCCGTATGCAGATCTATTTAGAGACGGTGCTGGCAAGGGAAGACAGCATTAAAGAGGTCAAACTGTTTGGCCTTGAAGGGCTGTTTCTCAAGCGCTATCGCGACATTTTTACCAAATTGTTTGCAGAGGATCGCCGCCTAACTTTGCGTCGTGAAAGCTGGGGGTTTCTGCTCGGCCTGCTTGGCACCTTAACCTTTTACGCCGCCTACGCCTGGGTGGTGATTGAGACGATTGCCGGGGCACTTACCCTGGGCCAGATGACCATGTACCTGATGGTCTTCAAGCAGGGTCAGGCCGCGCTCTCCGCAAGCCTCACCGCGATCAGCGGCATGTACGAGGATAACCTCTACCTCTCCAATCTTTATGAGTATCTTGAGCAGCCAGTGGAGGGAGAGAGCGGTACACTCACTCAGGGGGCACTGCCCGGTGACGGGCTGCGCTTTGAGCACGTTAGCTTCTCCTACCCTGGCGGCGACTCTGTTCTCCAAGATCCGGTTCTTCACGATATCTCACTGCACCTCTGCCCTGGGCAGAGCCTGGCTTTGGTAGGCGAAAACGGCTCGGGTAAGACGACCCTTATCAAGCTGCTCACGCGGCTCTACCACCCAACCCAAGGCCGAATTCTGTTAGATGGTAGCGACCTGCGGGATTGGAGTACCCAAGCACTACGTGAACGCACCGGGGTGATTTTTCAGGACTTCGTGCGCTATCAGTTGCAGGTGGGCGAAAACCTTGGTGTCGGCGATACTCATGCCTTTAACGACCAAGAAAGGTGGCAGAACGCCGCTCGTCACGGTATGGCGGATGAGTTTATTACCCGCATGGCCAACGGCTACAAAACCCAGCTTGGCCGCTGGTTTAAAAATGGCCAAGAGCTCTCTGGTGGCCAGTGGCAGAAAATTGCCCTCTCCCGAGCGTATATGCGCGAAAACGCGGACATTTTGGTACTGGATGAACCTACCGCTGCCATGGATGCTGCGGCAGAAGCCGAAATATTTGCCCGCTTTCGCGAGCACAGCCGCGATAAAATGGCGATATTGATCTCTCACCGTTTTTCCACAGTACGCAGCGCTGATCTCATTCTGGTTATTGATCAAGGGCATATCGTTGAACGCGGCACCCATGAAGAACTCCTGGCCACTGCAGGCCGCTATGCGAAACTATTTCAACTCCAGGCAGCGGGTTATAAATAGCCACTAAAATATTAATAATTCTTATTATAATTATGTTTAAACTCTTACCACGCTAATTAAAACCTCGAACGTGAACAAACGTCACAAGCGTTACAAATCTGTCGACCGTTCTAACGCTTTAAAGGTAATGTGCTCTCATGGTTTGACACTACAGGAGTGGCACATATGAACCGTCTTCATCAGATAAGAGTTAAGTATGCTCTTGCCTTTATCAGCGTTGCGTTAGCACTACTGGTTATTGTGGTAGCCGATGCACTGCTGGTTAATATGGTAAAAAGCCGTTTAGATACGTTTATCACCAACTATATTCCGGCGACTTCAGCCACACTCAACGGCGACCGAGACCTTTATCAAGCACGCGTTGCTGAGATTGAGTATCTGTTATCTGACCCCAGCTCCGAGCGAGCAACAGCGTTAATCGCCGAGTTTGAAGAGAATGCTCAGCAGGCTTATGACCGCATGGGGCTCTACGCCGAACTAATGCAGAACTACCCAGAGCTAACCACGCAACTAGCTAACTTTGAAACGCTGTATAGCGATTGGAAACAAGAGGCAACACGTGTTTTTGAGCTGCACCAAAACGGCAATACTGCAGCAGCATTAACGATGCTATCCGGCTCATCATTAGACGACTTTAATGCACTACGTGACATATATGATGTATCGGGAATAAATATTGAGACAGCCACTTATCAAGCAGAAGCAGCGGTGGTAGATAGAATCCAAGTACAGCAAACATCCACTATTATTGTTGCTTTAATCATCTTTATTGCGGCAACGCTTATTGCGCTACTAGGGCCGCTAATGATGTCTCGGGCTATCCGCCAAATCAGTGGACGTATTAAGGAGATCACCGAAGGAGATGGCGATTTAACCGCGCGGATTGAGAGCCAACGCCGTGATGAAATTGGTGAATTGGCACAACAGTTCAATGCCTTTATTAAACGCATTGACGATACGCTTCAGTCAGTTAGCAGCAGTACCGTTAGCCTGCAGCATGCATCTACTGAAATTGCCAAAGGCAGTCAGGAGCTTGCGGCACGTACTGAGCAAGCAGCTGCGAATTTACAGCAAACCTCTGCTTCGATGGAGCAAATCGCAGCAGTGGTCAACAACGCCTCTGATTCTGCCCAGCAAGCTGACCAGCTGGCACTTTCAACCCGGGATCTCGCTCAACAGGGTTTGCACTCCATGCACAGTGTTGAGCAGACAATGGATACGATTAACGACTCTTCCTCTGAAATCAGCAGCATCGTCAACCTTATTGATAGCATCGCTTTTCAAACCAATATCCTGGCGCTGAATGCGTCTGTAGAGGCCGCCCGCGCAGGCGAGCATGGCCGAGGCTTTGCGGTAGTTGCCCAAGAGGTACGTATATTGGCCAGCCGTTCAAGTGATGCCTCCAAAAACATTGCCACTCTGATCAATACCTCGTTAAGCCGCACAAAATCGGGCGTTGACCAAGTGAAACAAACCGGCGCCACCATGCAGGAGATGGTAAAAAGCATCGAGCGTGTGGCGGACGTGATTGCTGAGATCAGTGCTGGTGCTAAAGAACAGAGTGTAGGTATCGGTCAAGTAAATAACGCAGTTAACGAGCTGGATAGCATGACCCAACACAATGCCTCCATGGTAGAAGAGTCCAGCGCTGCGGCGGCGGAGCTAAGGGAGCAAGCTGACCGGTTAGGCGTGCTAGTGGGCGCCTTCAAGCTCAGTAATGCTAGTGAGCAACCAGCTCTTGGCAAAGCAGCGCTTGCCCCTACAGCTAATAAGCCCTCACCTACGCCTAAGAACCTGCGTCGTTTGGCGAGCTCACAGCAGCCTGAATGGGAGTCGTTTTAAGCAATCCCCCTTAGTCTTCTAAGTTTCCTTGGACTTATACTGAGTCCAAGGAAGTTTCGTTACCGGCTTATATGCTCATCCATTTCAGCAAGCTCTTCGTCTAGCCGCAGCCGCTCATCGTAGTCATCAAAGGTATATGTATGCTGTCTGGTGCTTTAATTATTGATGATGATTGTAATGTCCAACTATTGGGCAGAATGCTACTACGCCAGCACGGTTATCAGGTGGTGACGGCAAGCAGTTTTGGCGAGCTGGTGCGCCAACCCGACCTACTCAATGTCGAACTGATCTTGCTTGATCTCGGGCTAGGTGAATTTACGAGCCTTGATATTCTGGAATATCTTTATGATTTACGCTTAAACGCTTCAATTTTATTAATTAGCAATTATGCGGAAGAAACTGCCGCGCATGCGCTTGCAGCAGGTGAAGCAAAAGGTTTGAAAATGTTAGGTTTCCTATCTAAATCCAAGCTACTCACCGGTCTAACGACATTTTTGGGGCCATTAAAAAAAGCGCCCAAAGCGCCTACAAGCGTTGAATTGGCGAAGGCCATTCGTGAACAACAGCTTTTTCTAGCTTTTCAACCCCAAATAAGCCTGCAACAAGGCACTCAACAAGGGCAGGTTATTGGCGTTGAAGCGCTGGTACGCTGGCAAGACCCTCAACGCGGCGTGCTATACCCCGACAGTTTTATACCTCTAGCAGAGCAAAACGACCTGATGCTTCCACTCACTTGGTACGTTATTGAGCTTGCCATGAAGCAGCAAGCCCAATGGTTGTCACAAGGGTGGGACTTAGACGTCTCGATAAATATACCGGCGGCCTTTATTCAAGCAGAAGGCGTACTAGACGCGTTTGATCAACTCACCCAAGCGCATCATGCTGTGCTTAGCAAGATCACCCTGGAACTCACCGAAACAGCGGGGGTTGAGTGCTTGGGCTACGCTAGCTACGTGCTCAAAGCGTTGCGACAACGGGGCTGCAAACTGGCGTTAGATGACTTTGGTACCGGCCACTCTTCGCTGACACAGCTCTATCGGTTGCCTTTCAGCGAGCTCAAAATTGACCGTAGCTTTGTCTCACTGATCGATCAGGACAAAGAAGCACTGGTGATAACAGAGTCGATTGTCGACTTAGGCAAACGCCTGGGACTGACTGTTGTCGCCGAAGGTATCGAAACGTCGGCACAATTCACTCGGCTTGTTGAAGCCGGGTGCACTGTTGGACAAGGCTACGGTATTGCACACCCGTTAACCGCCGACGCTTTCAACACCTGGTTACGCGAGTACTCACCGTCCGCACCCTAATAACGCATCAAACGAACATGCTTTCTTGCTCCAAAGCCAGCTTAGTAGTGGCCTCAAGAGCAACTAAACGCTCCAGATAGATCATCAATTCGCTTAATGGGGCTTCTAGCGCTGCTTGCTCCAATTGGCTTGCTTGCTCAGCAATCGCAGCACAGCCTAGAGAGGAAGCGGCACCCTTTAGTGAATGGGCTTCTAGGCACAAGGCTTGTCGATCCTCTGACTGCCAGTAGGCATTCAAGCGAGCGATACGTTCACCAAGCCGTGTTAAAAACGTGGTCAGCAGCGCATCCAGTGCCTTGGGTTCAAAGGTACTTTGCAGCTCTTCGCAAAGACGCTTATCGAGTACTTGAACTGCCCCAGCGCTATCACCCAGCGATTCGGGGCTTTTAATAGGAACGGTAGCGTGAATACTGACAGATTCAACGCTTTCATCATTTAACAGATAGCGGCCAATCACCTGATGCAACTCATCGCGCGTAAAAGGCTTGTGAATCATATCGTCCATGCCGCTTTGAATGCAGCGCTCTCGGTGCTCAGGCATCACATTGGCGGTCATCGCCACTATGGGCAACTTAGGCAGTTGATGCACAGCTTCATAATCGCGCCAGCGTTGGGTGGTTTCCGTGCCATCCAGCTTAGGCATCTGCATATCCATTAACACCAAATCAAATCGACCATGGTCTGCTTTCAACTGATCGAGCGCTTCCTGGCCGTTCTCTGCAACCGATACCTGCTGGCCAAGGCGCTCAAGCATGACGCGTGCCACCGTTTGATTTAGCGGGTTATCCTCTACCACCAAGATATGGTGATGGGAGGGCATTGCTGGCGGGTGTTCACCGCTTTGGTAAATGGCCAAAGGTTCGGTTTCCGGCAGGCTGACGGTAAACCAGAATCGACTGCCGAGCCCCTGCTGGCTGTTAACACCTATCTCGCCCTGCATGGCATCGACCAACCGCTTACAGATTGCGAGCCCAAGCCCCGTGCCTTCGTGACGACGCGCCATTGAGGTATCCACTTGCGAGAACGCCGAGAACAGCTGTGCTTGATCCGCTTCCGCGATACCACAGCCAGTATCGTGTACCTCCATAAGAATATTATCGTCTCCAAGAGGTTTTATCTGGCATTTGACGAACCCCTCTTCCGTGAACTTCAAGGCATTATTGATTAAATTCATCATGACTTGGCGCAGCCGCGCGATGTCTCCCAGCACATAACGGGGCAGCGCCGGGTCGATAGCGTAACTAAAGGAGACCTTCGCCTTTGGTTCGCGGAGGGTATAGCTTTCACAAAGCTGGTCGATGCATTGGTGAAGATCAAACGGCTGGATATCCAGGTCGAGGCGCCCCGACTCAATTTTGGTGTAGTCGAGAATATCGTTGATCACCGCGCGTAGACTCTCCGCACTGCGCTTAAGAGCGGCTAAATAAGTCTCAGCACTTGTTGTTTTAACCTCTTCGCTTAACAAATCCGCCATACCCACGACACCATTTAACGGGGTTCGAATTTCATGACTCATCACCGCCATAAACTCAGATTTTGCCAGACTCGCTTTCTCTGCTTGCCTAGCTGCCTCATTTAGCTCTTGGCTCTTGGTTTCTAACGCCTGAGCCTTACGATGACTGGAGCGCCCTTCTAGAATCAGCGCGCGAACCAACATACCACCTGAAAGCATTAACAGGACAATAAGCAACAGCACCAATCCGTTGAGACTTGTCAATGCGCGGTGTTCCTCACTATGCATATGGGAAACATGGGCGTTGGTTTCGATCAAAATGTTACCGCTGAGTTGCTGTAGCTCAGCCGCTTGCTGCAGGAGGATAGCCGTTAACTCGCTATTTAACTGGGTAGGGTGGTCCCATACCTTTTCGAGTAGGGTTTCCATCTCTAGAATGCGGATGTGAGCTTGTTGAATGACCGCCTCAATATCCTCGAGTTTCGCCACGACTTTTCCTATTTCACCTTGAAAAAAAAGTGATTGTCGGCTGAAGAGAATCTCAAAACGCAGCAACACATCATCAACCGTAGCCTTCCCAGCACTCGTTTCGAATAGCGACAAGCGCAATTCGCGCACCTCTCGATCAAACTGATACCCGGCCCATAACACATTTTCGAGCAACCGCTCCTCCTGCGCATGCTGACGGTTATAAATAACCCCACCGGTGGTTAGCGCTGAAAGAAAAAAAAGGATCGCCGAGAATGTAGCGACCCTGGTACGGCGGGAAAAATAGAACTTAAAAAAAGCCAGCATGATTGCTACTCGGTTATATTACTCAACGTCGATTCGTGTCACCTGCCACACAGAGCGCGAAAATATCTCTTCATCTAGCAGTTCGGGGTGCTGGTCAAAGGGGTAAATGACAAATAGCGGCCCCTGATCACGAATTCGCAGCGCTTTGCCGTTTGCCTGCATAGCCAGAATGACATCGTAATTCTCAAAATCGCTGATAGGCACCGTCGCGGCGTACTCATTCAACGCTACCACACGAATATTCTCCCCCTCAGCACCGACGGCTTCCAGGATAGCTCGCCCCAATGGGCCAGAGAAGCGCATCACGCCGTCGTGCCAGGGCGTGCGGGTAATCGTTTCGTGCTGCGCCAAGCCTTCTAGCATCGCTTTATCAAAATGGGCTTCGTCACCCACATTCGTCTGCCCCACCTTTCCACTCACCACCAATATCACCGGGCCTTCAGGTACTTCCAGGGCGATAGTGTGGGTCGACAGCAAGGCAAGTCCTACCGCGACGATGAAAACCACGAATTTAACAACCATAGGGCGACGTATCATGCTGCACCTCGGTGCTGATCGTTGAAAGTGCAGAAATTGTATATCGGCCGTTGGCGGGCTAACTGTGAACCTTTGTGTCAACGCATCATCATCCACTAAACTTAACGCGTGAGCTTGCCGCCTCTACACGGGTGACATTTATAAGACGACAATAAGGGAAATTAGCATGCATATTGGCGTACTTGAAGATGACCTCGACCAACAGGCCTTTATTGAGCAGTGCCTACTAACGGCAGAACACCAAGTCTCGCTGTTTAGTCGCTCTAGCGAGCTTCGCCGGGCGACGCAGCAGCACACCTTTGACCTGCTCATTATCGATTGGCGCCTGCCCGACAGCGACGGCATGGATGTGGTTGCTCATCTTCGCCAGCACGACAGCTGGCATGGGCCAATCCTGTTTATTACCGCCAGCCAGGGCGAAGACGATGTTGTTAAAGCCCTGGAGCGAGGCGCCGATGATTTTCTCGCCAAGCCCCTTCGCCCCAGTGAGCTGATTGCCAGAGTGAGTGCGTTAGGTAGACGCTCTGGCTATGCCACATCGCGCCCTGCACCGGCCTGTCCCGAGATATTTACCCTGCATACCGATGAGCACTACATCAGCGTGGCGGGCGACGCCATTGATTTAACCGAACGTGAATACCGGTTAGCCACGCTGTTTTTCTCTAAAATGGGTGAGCTAATTACCCGTGCGCACTTACTAGAGCTGGTGTGGGGCATTAAAGGGGATATTTCGACGCGTACCGTTGACACCCACGTAAGCCGCCTACGCCGCAAGCTGGAACTGGATGGTCGGCATGGCCTGCGTCTACGTAGCGTTTACCAATCGGGGTATCGCATGGAAACTTGCCAGCCCCCCCACCTTGAACAAGTCGCTAAATAGATTGACGCTCATATAAGCATCGGTTAAAACATAAGAGCTCCCCTTTAAGGGGCAGTTCTTTTTTATTAACGAAACTTTTTCAGAGACCTTCTCATGCGCTGGCAAATCCCCGCGACACGAATGAATAAGCTGCATCGCATTATTAATAATGCGGTATCAGCTTATTATTGTCGCGCGCCAGAGATGTAAAGAGGAAATTGGCCGCGGCAAGTGTCGCGGCCATGTTGTTTTATCGTTACCTTTGAGACTCCCTGATCGCGATGTTGCCCGGCCTCCTAACCCAGGAGACCGACCCCATGGCAATCGCAACCATTACCCGCAAACTACTCAGCGCTTTCACCCACTATCGTACCCAGCGGCGCTTTTACGAAGACCCGCGCTTTCATGACCCGCACCTGTTAAAAGATATCGGTTTACGCTGGGAGCAGGGCCAGCTGGTATCCATTCATGGTGTAGAGGAACCAAGTCAGCGCAACCAACGCCATCAGGCTGAAACCCGCGATGCCTACGAAAAATGTCCACACTGTGGGAGTAGGTTGGCATAGCCAACGCCCCGGTCACAGGAAGTGGCCGGGGCGTTTTCAGTGGCGTGCCACGCCTGGCGCGCAATAAAAAAGCCGATCCATTGGATCGGCCAAGCTGATGGGATATTGCACAGCATGGGGAATACTGTGCAGAGATGCCTGGGGAAGGCATCGCCAAAACGCCGGGTTAGGCGGCTTGGCGATGCCCTCCCAAAGAGTTGCGTCCTTTCCGGGAGTAGCTGCCTTTACCTTTTTTCGGGGTTTGCTGCTGCATTTTAAACATCGGCGTTCGCAGCTGCGCTTTTAAAGCGTTGTCTTTTATCTTGCGCTGTTTCATCGTTTTCTCCATTCTTTTAAAGATGCCTGCCTGGGCAGGCACCCACTACGACACATACTATTAATTGAAGTTCATCGTTTAGCGTTTCAAGTCCTGGTTATTCATTCCTCTTACTCATCCCAGAGCGGCGCTATTTCAGGGTTGGCGATACGCTCTTTACGATCCAACTTGGCGATTTCCGTCATCTCGCTGTCGCTCAAGACTAAGTCAAAGGCGGCAATGTTGCTTTGAATATTTCGCGCCTTGGTCGATGAAGGAATCGTAATCATATTGCGCTGTTTTACCCAAGCAAGGGCAATTTGCGCGGGCGTGGCGTTATGCGCGTCGGCGATCTGCTTAAGGGTTGGGTCATCCATGACTTTACCCACGGCCAGGGGCATAAAGGCAGTAATTTGAATGCCATGCTGCTCGCAGTGATCGACCAGTTTACGGTTCTGTAAGAAAGGATGAACCTCGATCTGATTGGTGAGAATTTCACCTTTACCCAGAATGCTAACCGCTTCGTCCACCTGGGCGATGGTAAAGTTGGAAATGCCGATATTGCGCGCTTTACCCTCGGCTTTGACCTCTTTTAGCGCCGTCAGGTAATCGACCATTGGCACTTCATCCTCTGGGGACGGCCAGTGGATCAGCAGCAGGTCAACGTAATCGGTGCCTAATTTCTGCAGGCTTTCGTCCACGCTGGCTTTAAGCATTGTGGGCTCAAGATTATCGAACCACACCTTGGTGGTTAGGAAAATATCGCTGCGTGGCACGCTGCTGTCGCGAATCGCCTCCCCTACCCCTTTTTCATTGCCATAAAACTGTGCCGTGTCGATGTGTCGATACCCGACCTCAAGCGCTGTGTGGATACTCTGCTTGAGCGTATCGCCTTCCAGGCGAAAAGTACCGAAACCGGGGTTGGGTATCACAGTCTGCATCATTAACATCCTTTTCTATTGATAGCGTGTTAACTAATATGGGGTGGAGACCGCCCCACTTCAACCCCGTTGTTTATTGTTCCCTGATCAACAGTAGTGCCATCAACGCAATAAAAGAGCGATAACCACTACCGCCAACACTAGCGACACCCCCTTCCAGAACAGCACCGGATCACGTTCCAGCAGCGGTAACTGGGCGCGCTTCAGCATGTCTGGGCTTGGCGAGCGTAGCTCGAAGATAAACTCCGAAAGCGCCGGAAAGCGTTTGTGGGGAGTGGGATGTAATGCCTTTTTGAGCACCTCATCCACCCAGGCGGGCAGTTCACGGTTCTCGCTAAGCGCCGATTGGTAGGCAAGCTTATGCTGCGCTGCCCGAGTGCGAGTTTTGGCCACCTCGGTGCCATAGGGCAGCGTGCCGGTTAGCATCTGATAGGTAATCACTGCCAGTGAGTACTGATCCGAACGGGGCGTGCCTCCTTCACCCAGAAAATACTCCGGCGCGGTGTACTGGGCAGTGCCTAGAATATCGTCGCTAGCCGCCCCGACCTCTTCGGCAAGGCCCGCCACCTTGGCAGCGCCAAAATCGATCAGCTTCACCGTTCCGTGGCTATCGATCATGACGTTATCGGGGCGTAAATCCTGATGCAGCATTTCCAGGCGATGAAAGGCGCGTAGCCCCTTGGCAATCTGCTCGACGATGGGACGAACGCTGGCTAATTCGGCGTTGGGGTGGTCACGCATCCACTGGGTCAGGGTTTGCCCTTCGATATACGCCAGCACGGTGTAAAGGTAGCGGCGAGGGCGCTCTTGGGCGGGGGCTTTAAGCACGTGCTGATTATCGATGCGTCGGGCAATCCACTCTTCGCGCACAAACCGCTCGATACTCGCCGAGTCTTGGCTTAGCTCGGTTGAGAGGGTTTTAAGTGCCACCTTCTCGCCACTCGCTACCTCTTCCGCCAGGTAGACATGGCTGCGGCTGCTGGCATGCAGTTGACGCACAATGCGGTAGCCATCCAGCTCACTTCCTGCGCGCAATTCAGACGGTGACGGCAGTGTGCCCAGCGCCGCGTAGAGTTCATTAGCGTGGCGCTCAGGCAGCGAATCAATGCGCACAATTTGCACGGTGAGGTTGTCATCGCTGCCATGATCGATGGCAGCCGCGATTAGCGCCTCAGCCGCCGCATCGAGATCGCCCCAATGGGCATGAATCAGCGCGGCCATTTCAGCGCCGGTTAGCCACTCATAAACACCGTCGGTAGTGAGTACAAACACATCGCCCTCACTCAGCGATACCGAGCAATAATCCAGCTCCAGGTGCTGGCTGGCCCCCATGGCGCGGCTTAAATGACTGACTTCCCGGGATGCCCAGAAGCGATGATCCTCGGTCAGTGGCTCCAGCGTATTGCCGGCGAGCTGATAGATACGGCTATCGCCAACGTGAAACAGGTGCGCAGTGGTGGATTTAATCACCATCGCGCTGAGGGTACACACATAGCCACGATCCAGGTTATAGCGATACTGGCTCTGCCGGGTTTGGGCATAAAGCCATGCATTGGTGGCCTGCAGCACCCGCTGGGCGGAGGTTTTAACCGCCCAGGTGGCGGGGGTGGCGTAGTAGTCTGTTAAGAAACCGCCCACTGCTGCTTCGCTCGCTTCCCGGCTCACTTCGCTGCTGCTGATCCCATCCGCTAACGCGATCGCAATCCCTTTGGTGGCGCGCAGGGAGTCGCTGGGTAGATAAGCGCCGTAAAAATCCTGATTGCTTGGCTTGCGCCCTTTATCAGAGTGCTGGCCGAGCGAAATGGTCAGCGCTGCCATTATGCTTCCCCTAAAAAAAGCCTCCGCCGGAGCGAAGGCTTGGTTAATGACAAACTCTATTGCAACTTTATCGAGGTCTGAACCAACCCGTAGCGGGGGTCTTTCGCCATGGATGGCGAAAGTAGCGCCCAAGGATGGGTCTACAGCGCCCCCGCATAGGGTTGTTCAGACCGTTTGAATGCACAAGGCTCGCTCACCGTAGTTAATCATAGGGCTTTCTGGGGCGCGGTACGCACGTGAGTGGTGTAGAGCGTGAGCCCCGTTAATGCCAAGCCACCGATCAAGTTACCCAGCACTACCGGAATTTCGTTCCAGATCAGGTAATCCATAATCGAGAAGTTACCGCCCATCATCAGCCCAGATGGGAATAGGAACATGTTGACCACCGAGTGCTCAAAGCCCATACCGAAGAACAGCATAATCGGCATCCACATGGCAATCACCTTACCGCTCACCGTGGTTGAGATCATCGCACCCACAACCCCCAGCGATACCATCCAGTTACACAATATGCCGCGAATAAAAATCGTCGCCATGCCGCCAGCGCCATACTCTTTATAACCAACCGTGCGTCCTTCACCTACTTCACCAATGACCCGCCCCACTTCGCTGGGTTCGGTGCTAAAGCCGTAGGTGAACACAATCGCCATGAGAAAGGCGACCGTTAATGCCCCACCAAAATTACCGATAAACACAATGCCCCAGTGCTTGAGAATACGATTAATCGTCACCCCAGGCCGTTTATCCAGCCACGCCAGCGGCGTTAACACAAACACCCCGGTCAACAGATCAAAGCCCATTAGATAGAGTATCGAGAAACCCACCGGAAACAGGATGGCGCCGATAATCGGGTAGCCGGTTTGCACCGCTACGGTCACCGCAAACACCGCCGCGATGGCCAAAATAGCCCCCGCCATAAAAGCGCGAATCAGCGCATCACGGGTAGACATGTGAAGCTTGGCTTCGCCAGCATCGACCATCTTGGTGGCAAATTCAGCAGGCAATAAGTAGGACATAGAGAGCTTTTCCTTGGTAGCTGGTTGTAAGGGTCAGAAGAATAAAATGCGCACCGCAAACCCTGCCGTTAAGGCGTGGTTTGCTGTGCAAAGCAAAAATTGGTGGCTAGGTTAGCGGGCGTCGTGGCGACTCTTTGCACCACACTGCCCACCACAATCAAACAGGGTGACGGTAAGGGAGTTGCGGAGAGTTTTTCGGGCATATCCGCCAGCGAGCCCACCAGCGACTGCTGATCACTCTGGCTGGCGTTAGCCACCAGCATGACCGGCCACTCATCCGGCAGGCCTGCTTGGCGTAGGCCGTGGCAAATTGCACTCACTTTTGAAAGCCCCATATAAAACACCAGGGTTTCATCCTTGCGCGCCAGCGATGCCCAATCCGGCGTACCGTCTTCGCGGCATAGCTGGGCAGTCACAAAGCGCAGTTGCTGCGCATGGCCGCGATCGGTGAGCGGAATGCCTATGCAGGCAGCGGCGGCAGAGGCCGCGGTAATCCCTGGTACAATGGCAGCGGGGATCTCGGCAGCGGCCAGGGCATCTAGCTCTTCGCCCATCCGCGCGAATACCGCCGGATCACCGCCCTTCAGACGCACCACCGATTTACCTTCCCGGGCGAGTTTTACCATCAGCTCGCCGATCTCCGTTTGGGGTACACTGTGGTGGCCGCGGGCTTTGCCAACGTAGTAGCGTTCGCTGCCGCTAGGAATCAGCGCCAGAACGTCATCGCCCACCAAGCGGTCATATACCACAGCGTCCGCCTGCATAAGTAAGCGTGCGGCCTTGAGGGTTAACAGCTCTGCATCGCCGCTGCCTGCGCCAACCAGGTAAACCTGCCCGGCGCGGCACTCGCCACGCAGTGGCAAACGTATGTCTACAGCCTGCTGAACCCACGGCGTTAGCGCGCGGTGCGATAACCGCATAAAGGCGTTAAACCACTTCTGTAGCAAGGGGTTGCTTAGTGCGGGCATTGGGCCGCTCCTCTTCAATGAGTGATTTCAATTCGGGAATACAGCTACCGCACTGGGTGCCGCAGGCGAGCCTGGCGCCCAGCGCTTCTACGCTGGTGTCGCCCTCTCGGATAGCGCTGACGATGGTGGTTTGGCCCACTTGGTGGCAACTACACACCACCGGGCCGGTATCCGCAGCACCGTCGTCGCAGCCGGCCAATAGGCGCCGGCGGTGGGTATCGCTCAGCGCCGCCTCGTTAAAACGCGCTTCCAGCCACGCCAACCCTGGCAACTCTTTGGGCGGGCCAACCATCAGCCACCAGCGCAATTGACCATTTTCCACACAGGCGGCGCGCAGACGTCCGTTAGTGGGGTCTTGGCTGATAACCGATACATCGCCGGGCAGCCACATTTTTAACTGCGCTAGCCAGTCATTAACCGACTGCGTATTGGCAAGCTGCCAGCGCTGGCAGCCGCGCATGGGAATACGTGTCCAGTAGGCACTGGTGCACCAAGGCGTTGATTCCGTTGTCCCTTCGGCGATCAGTAGAGTGGCCTGCCAATCAGTAGCAAGCGGCGCCAGCGCCACGGCACCGTGCTTCGATTCTGGCTGCCCAGAGAGCGGATCGGTAATGCTGTCGATCAGCGCGCTGCTTCTGGCCTGCTGGGTGAAGCAGTCAGTCCAGTGGATGGGCACGAAGACCTCACCACGGCGTTGAGCATTGGAGACCCGTACACGGGCGCGAAACTCCCCTTTTGCGGCGGTTAGCACCGCCAACCCCTGATCGGTAACACCGGCGGTGTGGGCATCGTCCGGGTGCACGTCCATAAAGGGTTCGGCGCGGTGATTCATTAACCGCGGTGAGCGAGCGGTGCGGGTCATGGTGTGCCACTGATCACGAATTCGACCGGTGTTCAGCCGCAGCGGGTAAGCGGCGCTCAGCGCCTGCTCAGGCCCTTGGGGCTTGATCGCCAGCAGCTTGGCGCGACCATTGGCGGTGGCAAACTCGCCATCCTCAAACAGCCGCGCAGTGCCATGGGGTGCGGCCTTTGTGACCGGCCATTGAATGGGGGCTAAGGCGTCGTAGCCATCCCGGCCCAGGCCCACCAAACCCGATATATCAAACAACCGCTGCGGGTTGCCGGGCACCGTGCTGTTATCAACTCCGTTTTCAAACCCAGAGAGCTTGGCGTGCTCGTCGAAAATCTCCCAGGGGTGCGCGTAGTTAAACGCCTCAGCAAACCCCAACCGTTTCGCCACCTCACACATTATCCACCAGTCGTGGCGGGCTTCACCCGGGGGCGGCAGCATGCCCCGCTGGCGAGAAATGCGCCGCTCGGAGTTAGTCACGGTGCCATCTTTTTCCGACCACCCCGAGGCTGGCAGCACGATATCGGCATAAGGCAGCAGATCGGTATGGGCAGCGCACTCGGAAACAATCACCAGCGGACATTTTTCCAGCGCAGCACGCACCCGCGCAGCATCGGGAAGGCTAATCGCGGGATTGGTGGCCATCACCCACAGCGCTTTTATTTCGCCACGCTCAATGGCCTCAAACAGCTCCACTGCTTTATAACCGGGCCCTTCCGGCAGGATCGGTGTAAGGCTGTCGGTAGTCCAAAAGCGGCTGACTAGATCGAGGGCGCCTGGGGTGTGGTAATCCATATGCGCGGCTAGCTGGTTGGCCAGCCCGCCTACTTCGCGCCCACCCATGGCGTTGGGCTGGCCGGTAATCGAGAACGGCCCTGCCCCCGGTAAACCGATTTTGCCGCCAGCCAAGTGACAGTTAATAATCGCGTTGCACTTATCGGTACCACTGGCGGATTGATTAACGCCCTGAGAGTAGAGGGTAACCACATGCAGCTGGCTGGCAAACCAGTAGTAGAAGGTTTCCAGTCGCTCGGGGTCGACATCACAGGCTTCCGCAACCTCTGCCACCGAGTTCGCGGTTTGCTGGGCCACCGCCAGGGTATCGTCAAACCCTTCAGTGTGGCGCTCAAGGTAGAGGGTATCGAGCTTGCGGCGCTTCGCCATCCACGCTAGCAGGCCGTTAAACAGGTAAGCATCGCTGCCTGGCTTAATCCCCAAGTAAAGGTCGGCGATTTCGCAGCTGTCGGTGACGCGGGGGTCGATCACCACCAAACGCATCAATGGATTGCGCTCTTTGGCCACTTTGATGCGCTGGTAAAGTACCGGGTGGTTCCAAGCCAAGTTGGAACCCACCAACACGATCAGTTCCGCCTCTTCCAAATCTTCGTAGTTACACGGCACCGCATCCGCACCGAAGGCGCGCTTGTAGCCAACCACCGCTGAGGCCATGCACAGCCGCGAATTAGTATCTAAATGGGGCGTGCCTAAAAAGCCTTTAAACAGCTTATTGGCGACATAATAGTCTTCAGTCAGCAGCTGACCTGAAAGGTACGCTGCAACTGTATCATTGCCATGCTCGGCCCGCAGGGTGTTTAAGCGTTCGGCAGTAGTGCTTAGGGCAGTGTCCCAGGAGACCTCAACACCATCAACGCGAGGGTGAGTCAGCCGCCCCTGTTGTCCCAAGGTTTCATGTAGCGCAGAACCTTTGACACACAGCCGCCCGAAGTTCGCCGGATGCTCGCGGTCGCCTTCTACAGCGCTCAGCGTGCCCGCTTCAACGGTTGCCGTTACACCACAGCCAACGCCGCAATAGGGGCAGGTGGTTTTGGCTTGCTGCGTCGTTGTGGACTGCTGCCCTGCTTTTGCCCCTCGCATAACACCTCCTCGGGTCGAACCTGAACGCCGTATATACGTATATAAATGCCGGGCATAAAAAAACGCCCAGTCCCATTCTCTAATGCGCTATATAAACGCATTAAGAGAAGAGGGCTGGACGTCGTTGCCACAGCGCACCTTCATCGGTGCATTACTTTTTACAATAGTCTCTTCAAACAAATGAAGATTTACTAACAGCTACACATTTTCTAACGGCTACTTATTTTTCTAACGGCTTTGGAATTGTTCGCTGCCATCGCCAAACAATGAGCGCTTATCCCTTGTTAACTTACTTATTGCCTTGGGAACTGCAAGAGCCAAGCCGACAACCGGCCATATAAAATTTAATCATTTAAAAACAGATAGTTAAAAAATTAAAAATCATCACACAACGCTCTTTTTCGCACTGTGCACACGCTAAATGGTGCTTGAGAGTGCAGGCCACCTCTCTTTTCGCACCATCACCGTGCAGTCTATCCGAAGAGCCTGGCCACCGCTTCCCCATCACCTAAACATAAGCAGCTGAAATTATTTAAAAAAATATGCTATACGGCCAGTTGGCTAGCTCCTTGCTTGTTACAGGGTAAGGTTTTTAATCAGCTGGCAGCCAATGGCGGTTGTCGCGTATTTAAAACGACGCTATCGGGCAACGACGCCCCTGTTACGCACGCTTTTGCGATTATTTGCAAAGAGGTGCGCGACAGGGGCGTTTTTTTGTTTGGTGCTCAAGCAGCCGCAAAGACACAGAGGAGCCCCCCATGGAAACTACTTCCCGGTGCTCATCCAACGACCATCTGGTGGTCATTGGCAATGGTATGGCAAGCCACCGCCTAATTGAGGCGTTGGTAAAACAGCCCACACGCCCCCAGCACATCACGGTGATTGGCGCAGAGCCAACCCCTGCCTACAACCGTATTCTGCTTTCGCCACTGCTGGCCGGTGAGATGCAGCAGGAGGCGCTTACCCTGCGCGATACCCAGTGGTACGCCGAACAGGGCGTTACGCTGATACTGGGTGAAAAGGTCGAGACGCTTGATCGCTCACGCCAAACATTGACCGCCGATAGCGGCCGATCGCTTGATTACGATCATTTGGTCATCGCCACCGGCTCGCGCCCAGCGCTGCCCGATGTTCCTGGGATAGAGCTTGAGGGCGTACATGGCTTTCGCGACCTGCAAGATGCCGAATCACTAGAAGCCATTGCCCAGCGTGGCGGTGACGCTGTCGTGATTGGTGGCGGCCTGCTGGGTCTTGAAGCGGCTGAGGGGTTACGTAAACGCGGCAGCGACATCAACGTAAGCGTGCTCCAGCGCAGCGAGCGGCTGATGAACCGTCAGTTGGATACCACCGCCGCCCACCTGCTTAAAGACACCCTCACTCAACGCGGTCTACAGATCATCACCGGCGCGCAGTTAGCGAGGCTAGAGAGTGACGCCCTGGGCCGGGTAGCTAAGGTGCATCTTGCCGATGGCCGCCAGTTGAACGCCTCCAGTGTGATCGTTGCCGCGGGCATTACCCCTAATGCGGAACTTGGCCGTCAGGCAGGTCTGCGCACGGATCGAGCTATTGTGGTGGACGAATGGCTCACCACCAGCGACCCGGCGATCTCAGCACTGGGCGAGTGCTGCCAGTTCGATGGCATCACCTACGGCCTGGTGGAGCCGATCTGGCGTCAGGTAGAAGTGCTCGCCGCGACGCTGTGCGGCACGCATACCCAAGGCTACGCGGATGCCCCCAGCGCTACCAAACTCAAAATCAGTGGCGTAGCGCTCTACGCCTTTGGCCCCACCGAGGCCAGCGCCGAGCATGAAGTACTGAATTACCACGACCTTGAACGCGGCGACTACCGCCGCCTGCTGCTACGCGACGGCCAGATTGAAGGCGCGGTGCTTTACGGCGACACCAGCCAAGGCCCCTGGTACTTCGAACAGGCGCTCGCGGGTACCGATCTCAACGCTTACCGCCAAGCCTTGTTGTTTGGTGGTGCTGATGTCGAGGTGCTCCGCGAAGCATCTCAACACAGCCCTGATTCTTCTGAGCTCTCTTCAAAACACTCTTCTCATACAACGTCGGAGGCGGCTTAAATGTCTACCCAACAGCAGCTTATTATTATTGGTAACGGCATGGTCGGCCACCACCTGGTCGAGCAGTTAGTCGATAACGGCGCCCTTGAGCGCTATCAGGTCACCGTGTTTGGCGAAGAGCGCCACCGCGCCTACGACCGGGTGCACCTGTCTGAATACTTCAGCGGCCGCGATGCCGATTCGCTAGCGCTTTGCGAAGCGGATTACTACGCCACCAGCGGCGTTGAACTGCGCACAAGCGAAGCCGTCATTGAGATCGACCGCAACTCACAAGAGGTGGTCACCGAACAAGGCCGTTACCCTTACGACCGCCTGGTGCTGGCTACCGGCTCGTTCCCCTTCGTGCCGCCGATTCCCGGTAACGACCGTGATGGTTGCTTGGTTTACCGCACCCTGGACGATTTAGACGCCATCCAGGCGGCCGCCGAAAACGCCACCACCGGCGTGGTCGTGGGCGGCGGTTTGCTGGGCCTTGAAGCGGCAAATGCCCTGCGCGGGTTGAACCTGGATACCGCTGTAGTGGAGTTCGCCTCACGCCTAATGCCCATGCAGGTGGATAATGAAGGCGGCGAGCTACTGCGGGAAAAAATCGAAGCGCTGGGCGTACAGGTGCTTCTTGAACGGGCCACACAGCGTATTGAAGATGGCGAGGCAAGCCGCCACCGCATGGTCTTCCAAGACGACAAAGTGCTGGAAACCGACCTGATTGTGTTCTCGGCAGGCATCCGCCCCCGCGACCAGTTGGCCCGTGACTGCGGCCTGGAGATTGGTGAACGCGGCGGCGTGGTGGTGGATAACCAGTGCCTCACCAGCGACCCGGCCATTCTCGCAATTGGTGAAGTGGCGCTGTGGAATCAGAGCATTTTTGGCTTGGTCGCCCCCGGTTATCAAATGGCCAAGGCGGCGTTTTCGACGCTAACTGAAGGCGACACCCAGTTTGGCGGTGCGGATATGAGCACCAAGCTCAAACTGCTGGGCGTGGATGTGGGCTCGATTGGTGATGCCCACGGCAACCAAAACCCCAGCGCTCGCATGTTCCGCTACCTAGACCCCATCAAGCAGGAGTACCGCAAACTGGTGGTCTCCAGCGACGGTAAAAAGCTGCTCGGCGCCATGCTGGTGGGCAATAACAGCGTTTACGACACGCTGCTGCAGTACTACTCCAACGGCATTGAGTTGCCCGACGAGCCTGCCTCATTAATTCTGCCCCAAAGCAGCGGCGGCGCACCCACTCTCGGCCCCGGTGCGCTGCCGGAAACCGCCTCCATCTGTTCTTGCCACAACGTCACTAAAGGCGATATTTGCGCCACTATTGACGCTGGCGCAGTAGATCTAGGCGGTGTCAAAGCGGCCACCAAAGCCAGCACCGGCTGCGGGGGCTGCACCGCGCTGCTCAAAAGCGTGGTTGACCATGAGTTGGAAGCCCGCGGTGTCGAAGTCGATAAATCGATTTGCGAGCACTTCGCCCATACCCGCCAGGAGCTTTACGATATCGTGCGCGTTGAAGGTATTAAAACCTTCACTGACTTGATTGAAAAACACGGCAACGCCGACACCCACCGCCTGGGCTGCGATATCTGCAAACCCGCCGTGGCGTCCATTTTGGCCTCCTGCTTCAATGAGCCGATCACCGACGCGGCGCATATTCCCCTGCAAGACACCAACGACACCTTTATGGCCAACATGCAGAAAAACGGCACCTACTCGGTAGTGCCGCGTGTTGCCGGTGGCGAGATTACCCCAGACAAACTAATCGTGCTGGGTGAAGTGGCCAAAAAATACAGCCTCTACTCCAAGGTCACCGGCGGCCAGCGTATCGATCTGTTCGGCGCCCGCCTGGAAGACCTGCCGGATATCTGGGGCGAGCTGATTGCCGCAGGCTTCGAGACCGGACACGCCTACGGTAAATCGCTGCGCACGGTGAAATCCTGCGTAGGCAGCACCTGGTGCCGCTACGGCGTGCAGGATAGCGTCGGCATGGCGATTCAGTTAGAGAACCGCTACAAGGGTCTGCGCTCACCCCACAAGATTAAGTTTGGCGTTTCCGGCTGCACCCGCGAGTGCGCCGAAGCCCAGAGCAAAGACATCGGCATTATCGCTACCGAAAACGGCTGGAACCTCTACGTTTGCGGTAACGGCGGCATGCGCCCGCGACACGCCGAACTGTTCGCCACCGATCTGGACGACGAGCAGCTCTACCGCACCATTGACCGCTTCTTGATGTTCTACGTGCGCACCGCCGACCGCTTGCAGCGCACCTCAGTATGGCGCGAAAACCTCGACGGCGGCCTGGACTATCTCAAAGAGGTGATTCTGGAAGACAGCTTAGGCATCAACGACGAGCTAGAGCGCCAGATGCAAACCGTGGTGGATACCTACCAGTGTGAATGGGCCGACGCTATCAGCGACCCGGAGAAGCTCAAGCGCTTCCGCAGCTTCGTCAACGACGACCGCCCGGATCCGTCAATCATTATGACCTCCGAGCGCGGCCAGCTGCGCCCCGCTTAAGCGACGCTGGGCCCTGACACTGACAACGACACTGATACTGAATAAAAACGAGGCAACCCATGACCGCAACGGCAATGAAAAAAGAGATGGATATGGCGGATGTGCACAATAGCGAGGCTTTTGAAAACCACGCTTCTGAAAACAACACGGCGTGGCAAAAAGTCTGTACCAAAGATGATCTGGTAGCGTTCTCTGGCATCGCCGCCTGGCTGGAAACCGCCGAAGGCCCCGCCCAGGTAGCTATTTTCTACTTGCCAGGACTGGGGCAAGGAAAGGGTGATGAGCTTTTCGCCCTCGACCACCATGACCCCTTTTCAAACGCCAACGTGATCGCTCGAGGCATCGTTGGCGACCTTAAAGGCTCGGCGGTAGTCGCATCGCCTATCTACAAGCAGCACTTCCGCCTTGAAGACGGCCAGTGTTTAGAGGATGAGGACGTTAAGCTACGTACCTGGAAGGTTGAATTTAAAGGTGATGAGGTGTGGGTTGAGGGGTGATAACGCTGCTTAACACTGTTAAGGGCGGCCAGAACCGCTCTTAACATTATTGAAACACACCTCAATCGCAGCTTGCTTTAGAATCGACTGCATCTGGCTATCGAAAACCTGATTGCCTGATGCAGAATCTCCTTACGCTTAGGTGACGGAAGCTCTACTTTTGACGATCGTTATTTTTTTGAAGGGATTACCATACCGCACCATTTTAATATTTTCTTAAAAGAAAAACGTGAGAGTAGCGTCGTTGTTGAAGAGTGCTGAGTAGTGTCAGGATGACATAGCAACGTTTCACCTTGAATAACCGCGCAAGTTTTAGGCATTGGCTGCCCACCCTGCTCTGGCGGAAGGCTGATAACTTCATCCTCAATAAACGCTAACCACCACTGCTTCAGGCGGCGCCCAGGCTCACTGGTTAAGGGAAAGGCCTGTTCAACCAACAGCAGCTGAGAGGCAGCATGATCATACTCTGCATGATCCAATAAAAGACTGTTTACCATAATAAAAAGCGTATGCCACGCTTGCAATTGGTCTTGTTCGGAGGGGCTCTGTTTCAGGTATTCGATAAATTCACTAAAGAAATTATTACTAAGCGCCATGGGGCTGCCTGCTTTTTCAAGGCGAGCATCATGTTGTCTAATATCGTTTAGGAAATCTTGTCGCCCTCCCCCTCTTTGCATAGAGCTAGGTTCATATTCATCGCTAGTCAATGGTGCAGTCATATACACATAGAGTTCTTGTATCAAACGTGCGCGATCCAACGCATCAGGCGCATCCAGAGCGACTTCTAACGCCAGGTTAACCAAGCGCTCGTTCAGTTCTTTGAAACAAGTGCAGATTGATGAACTAAGGTTTGCAGAACACTCTGAAACAAGCCACATTAAATGCTCATGGGGTACAAAACGACTGCCCGCTCGGTTATGAAATGCTACTAATGGCTGAGCAATAGACACCCAGTTACGGGCTTTATTTTCAGCGGTAGCGACATACTCAAAAAGCTCTTTTTCAGACTCACTTAGCTCATTCGACATTGTGTCCTCATAGGACAATCTTTGCTCTGAACTAACCGCTTGATAAATTTCAGTAGATATAGACTCAAGACCTTCTTCTAACTCTGCTAGCAAACCAGCAACATTTTCATGATACGTATCATATAAAAAAACGGCTAACTTATTGTTAGCAATATCAATTTTTTCATTTTTACTTATTGCCATTAAGACACTGCCCAGCACAGAAGCACCGTGCTGTTCAAAGGCGTTCACTACAGCATGAGTAATGCGCTTTGCATGCCATTCCAGGGCGTATTCAAGCTCTATCATTGACACTTCACTGAAGTGCCCGGCACGCCGCTGCTGGTTAATACTATCTAATAAGGTAGATTTATTAAGTTGCTGCCACTCGTATAATACATTGTTAACCGTATCAGGCTTTAACATACTTTCGGCTGTTAAATTGTGAACCGACAAGTTAAACCTAGCAAATGGTGGGCTCAGCGAATCCTCATCAAGCTGCCCCTCAACCGCTTGGAGGGCTTGGGTAAAACCAACACCTGGCAACCACGCCACCTCTGCTTTCAAACGCATAGCAGAGTCCACTAGAGCAGACTCGATCATGTTGGCCTCTTCAGCATTTAAGCAGGATTGCTGAACGTTATGCCGCAGCCGATGCTTTAAATCCGTATGGCTATTACTGGGCGAATAGTTTAGAAGGCAAAAAAGATTGTCATTTAATGAAAATGAGGAAATTTTCATTTCTCGAAGAGCGCTGACTTGCGCCTGCATACGGCCATTCATAGTACGTCCTAAATTAAAAGAGAGAAAACATTAACATCAGAAAATATAAAAACAACAACTAATCAACAGCAAGTCCTTAAATACAACCACTTCTTTTTAAAATGTGGCATAGGTTAAGAAACTGACTCCAAAACTCAGCCGCACTTCTAACATCCTGATCAACCCTCTACCAAATAGACAACATCACCATCATCAGGCTTTATTCAGACCAATTGTCAAATCAGTCTGGTTATCAACGAGCGCCTTCAGTAAACCAAAAACCCCCAATCCGACGGGCATATAAAGAATAAACCCAAGTCCGCCAAAGTAGAGAGACACGATTAGCCCCCCGAGGGTGTAGAGCAGCATAAAGACAACCATCGCCTTCCCGAATCGCTCTCTTTTCTTCATAACACTCGCTAGGCGATTCTTGTCTTCAGTCCCAATCAGCAACTCACCTTCACAATTTGGGCAAGTAGCCTTATTGGCTTTCAAAAGGTCGGCAATCCATGGTGAATCTTCGCAGAAACAAGAGCTGCATGAGGGACACTCGAAATCAATGTTTTCAACTAAGGCTTTCTCTTCTTTTGTGCAGGCTTCTTTTTCACTCAATGCTGTACTCTCCAATACTGGGTTATTGATACACTATCGCTAAGCGACCTGGTTGCGCACCCACTCTCGGTTCTTCAGGCTGAGAGTAGCGTTTCCTCTGCATAAACCTCGGCGAAGATAGCCGTGATCGGCCGGTTTGGCTGTTGCGCATGGCGCTGCTTGACTTCTTTTGATAGGCGCGTGAGCTCTTCGCTGGGCTTGGCCCACTGTTCTTCGGGCAAGGGGTGCGACCACTCATCAAGGCTCGCAGGCAGGGTCTTCTGACCGGCTTTTTGGATGATGTTTATCTCCAATTCGGCAAGATGAAAAGGTATCGTCCATAGGTCGAGAATGTGCCACAGGTACCACATGGTGACCGCGAACAGGCCTATTTCGCCCTCGCGGTAGCGGCGATGCAACCGGCGCCGGGCATTGTGGAAGGTGTGCACGCCCTCGTAGGGCGGATCACCGGGGCGATGCAGGCCATGGGGATCTTGAATTTCTTCGCGAGTATTGACCTCGTACTCCATATAAGCCCGCACCGCTTCCCAAAGCCCCAATGCCAAGGGCATGCCCGGCTGTGATAATTCCAGGAAGTGCTGCTGCCCGGTTTCAGGCTCGATAAAGCCTATCCCCAAGCCATACTTACGCTGCACACCGTATTGCGTTACCCCTTGCGCCTGGGTCACCCAGGCTGCCACGTTTTCCCAGGGCACGATGATGGGCGGTTTTCCGCCACCCGGCGCAAAGGCCACCTCACGGCGCTGGCGATGAAAACGGGTGGGGACAGCCTCGCGAAACTTGAAGTGGTAGTGGGCTTTGATAAACAAGGCGAGAATCAGTATCAAGGTGCAGATCACAGAGGCCTTGGCAAAGGCTTCATTAAAAAGCCCGGCAACCCCTACATAAAATAGGGCAATATCCTTTCCAATGAACCACATTAGCCCTCCCCCCAACATTGGAATAACAAAAACAAACATTAAAAAACTAATAAAAGGGCCTCCCAGTACTACTTGCCATGTAAATGGAGTAGGGAGACTTCCACCAAAGTCCAGATAAGCGTCGTTCACTTCCCCAATAGCTTGGTTGAAATCCAGAGGTGCGTAATTCGTGGGCAAGGGAGTCGGCGACAGGTAAATAACCTTGCCACCTGGAAAGGACTCAATATCACCAGCCCGGTGGGGCTGGAGGATATCGGGCTGAGGCAAGTCCGCTGCCTTTTGGCTCATCTCTGACGTCCTTGTCGCGTTAACATGATCAGGCTTCGAGCCCCTGACGCCGGTAGGCTTCGGTGAATACCATTTCAATAGGCAAGGCAGGGTCGTGTTCGCGAATACGGCGCACCTCTTCAGAGAGTCTGGTCAGCTCCTCACTAGGCTTGGCCCACTGCTCTTCAGGCAAGGGTTTCGACCACTCCACCATATCAGCAGGCAATAAGTTAGGCCTCGTTTTGCGCAGGCGCTTGTTATCCCACTCCGTTAAGTAACCCGGCAGATTCCAGAGCTGAATAATGTCAATCGCGTACCAACAGCTCCAGTACAGCCAACCGATTTCACCGTTGGCCCGGCGCTGATTGATATGGCGGCGTGCATTACGCAAAGTGTGCACGCCTTCCCAGGCTGGGTCATTTTTGCCCCTGACCACTTGCGGGTCTTGCACTTCGGCAAGTGAATTAACCTCGTACTCCATATAAGCACGCACTGCTTCCCAGTGACTGATGGCCAGGGGTTTTGCCATGGCCATAAACTCCAGTTTGAGCCATTGACCCGTTTCCGGGTGGGCGTACCCCATGCCCATGCCGAACTGCTGCTGAACGCCGTATTGGGTTACGCCACGGGCTTCTACCACCCAGGCCATCAGCGACTCCCAGGGGACGATGACGGTTTCCTGGGTGCCCTCCAGCACAAAACACACCTCGCGGCGCTGGCGATGAAAGCGCACAGGCGGGGTATCACGCAAACGCTTAAGTCCTGTCCAGTGACCAGAGTACATGGCTAAAAAACCAATCCCCCCTCCCCCTAGACCTGTCAATAAAAAAGCGCTGTAAAAAAACAGGATGAACTCGTACGAAGAATCCAGCATTGTTAATAGAAAAAGACTTGGAACAAGCACGCCGCATAATAAAAAAAAGCCAAACGTCACGCTGATCAATAGCTGCCACCCAAAAGCATCCATATACCCCCCTCCCATATCCAGCCAGGCCTCGTTAAGACTGCTAATAGTTCCGTTCAGATCCAGCGCCTCATGCGCCGTTGGCAGAGGGCTTGGGGCCAGGTAGGTAATACGGCCACTGGGGATGGCTTGGGTTTCCCCCGCCTGATGGGGCTGACTCGAATCGGGCTGAGGCAAGTCCGGTGCCTTTTGACTCATCTCTGACGTCCTTGTCGCGTTAACATGATCAGGCTTCGAGCACCTGACGCCGGTAGGCTTCGATGAATACCATTTCAATAGGCAAGGCAGGGTCGTGTTCGCGAATACGGTGCACCTCTTCAGAAAGTCTGGTCAGTTCCTCACTAGGCTTGGCATACTGTTCTTCAGGCAATGGTTTAGACCACTCCAACATCTCGGCAGGCAATAAATTAGGTCGCGTCTTCATTAGCCGCTTGTTGTCCCACTCCGTTAGATAGCCTGGCAGATTCCAGAGCTGAATGATGTCAATCGCGTACCAACAGCTCCAGTACAACCAACCGATTTCACCGTTGGCCCGGCGCTGATTGATATGGCGGCGTGCATTACGCAAAGTGTGCACGCCTTCCCAGAGTGGGTCATCTTTCCCCCTGACCACTTGCGGGTCTTGCACCTCGGCAAGTGAATTAATCTCGTACTCCATATAGGCACGCACTGCTTCCCAGTGGCTGATGGCCAGGGGTTTAGCCATGGTCATAAATTCCTGTTTGAGCCACTGGCCGGTTTCCGGATGCGCGTAGCCAAATCCCATGCCAAACTGTTGTTGAACGCCGTATTGGGTCACGCCACGAGCCTCTACCACCCAGGCCATCAGTGATTCCCAAGGAACGATCACCGTTTCTTGGGCGCCCTCTAATACAAAGCACACCTCGCGGCGCTGGCGATGGAAACGTACTGGCGTCGTTTTCTTTATGCTTTGAATACTGAAGTAATGTGTTGGTAATGCAATAAGTAAGCCAGCCCCTCCCCCCCCCAGCCCTGCCCATAAAAAAAATTTATAAGTCTCCCAAATGAACTCGAAGGGTGCATCCAGCATATTTAACAGAAGAATAGTTGGAGCAAGGACTCCAAGTAATAGAAAAAAACCAAATATCCCCCCCGTGATTAACTGCCAACCAAAGACAGACAAATATCCTCCTCCGATGTCAAACCAGGCATCGTTGAGCGTGCTAATGATGCCGTTTAGATCCAGCGCTTCATACGCCGTTGGCAGAGGCTTTGGGGCCAGGTAGGTAATACGCCCACCGGGGATAGCTTGGGTTTCCCCCGCCTGATGGGGCTGACTCGAATCGGGCTGAGGCAAGTCCGGTGCCTGCTGACTCATAATTGATACCCTGTTTGCATTAACATAAAAAACTTAAACCTCAATTAGCTGCCAGCGACCAGGATCGCCGCGCCGCGAAAAAGTGGAAGGCGTGTAGCGCTTGCCACTGCCGACCCCGCCACGGGGATCAATATAGATATATGCTTCGCTTGCTTGGTAGTCGCCTTCACCATCAAGTTGTTCAAGCTGGATACCGATAACCCAGTGCTCGGTGGTATAACCTCGCTCCGTGGGGCGGTGCGCGGGCGTGCTGCCCGAAAAAATGGCATGGTTATCTTTCTCGGCGTTTATTATTAGCGCCTGCGTCAACTCCGCTGAAGCATCTAACCAGCGTTCTGCGGCTTTGAGTGCGCCATCTCGTGGTCTTATTTTGACAGGTTGTACCTGCCATGCTTTAAGGGACAGGCGCACTGGGGCTTTGCCAACTAGAGGGGGCTGCAGCGCCCCAGGGGTTATCCCTGGCAAATGCAGCGCCAGAATATAGTGATCTGGGTCGCGTACAAAATTGGGTACCCAGCTATCTGAATAGACTTCTTCCAAGGTGATATGCGCCGCTTGGGTAATTCGCTGCAACTCTTGCAAGTAGTACTCCAAGCGCTCATTTCCGCCTTCTACGCCCCACGGTGAATTTAGCAACCACTGGTCATGTTGGGATATATTGTGGCGGTTATAGAACCAAGTGGCGCCAAGCTGTAAAACTGTAAAGGCCAGCCCGACGACATTAACGCGCCAGAAAACCGAGCCAAGGTAGGAGCCGGCCATCGACCATGTAGTGGCTTTGCTTAACATTACGCTAGCCCCCGTACGGAGAGTTGAAGAGAGCCCATAACCGTAAGTTCCCATCAACCCTGCATCGCCTACCATAGACACTGCCGCTGCAATTTGAGCGTTATCGTTACCGCTACGCACGGCACTCTGCCAGTTATTATGGTTGTTATTTAGGCTAAAGGCTGCTGCTGCAAAACCAGCTAGATAACCAACAAACCCAAACCCAAAATGCATCTTACCTAACTGAGCATATACCCCGTTTGATTGGCTTGTGCTCAGCGCTCTAGCCAGAGTTTGAGCGCGTGCCTCAAACGCCGTATTGCCGATACTTTGTGCTGCCATAAAGCCTGCTGCGACAGTGGCAGTAAAGGCTCCAGCGAAATCTATTCTCGCTTTGCTTATTTCCTTATCATCACCACTACGTGCGTCATTCCATGCTTTGGAGGCAGCCCATAAATTTACCGCTTGCCCAACGAAAACCAATAGCCCAACGCCATCTCCCAACAACGCTACGGGCGGGGCTCGATAAATGCCCTGCCGAAGGTTGCTGGTAACCCTGCCCACCGCCACCGCATTTGCTGCGTCATCAAACTCCAGTAACAACCCTGCGCTACCGGCCCCACCTTGCGATAACACCAGATCATTGGCACCCGCGTCGCCAACCGGGCTGAGTGCCGCGGCAAGTTTATGCTCGCTCGCCGCAAGGCGGCTTTGCAGATCTCTACGTTGAGCACTTAGCCTGCTGCGCTCACGACCTGACGCCTGCTGGCGCCTATTATTTAGGCTAGTCAGTTGCTGGCGCATACGAAGTGTTTCTTTGATAAGCGCCATTAGGTCATCCAGGCTGGCGGCCGACACCACAAACCTTGCCTGGTTGACCCTGGCAGCATCCACAATGCGTGCCCAGGTAGCCGGTGGATTGAGTTGGCGAAATAGATCTTCCAGAGGAGGTATTTCAACACTGCTTTGACCAGTTACTTGCGTCACCTGCTCCATGATCTTCGCAAAGCCAATACCCATCGCAGGTGAGAGGTTAGCTTGAACAGCATTGGCAAGCGCCTGCACCGAAGCAGGCAACTCGGCCACATCAGGCAACTTACCACGCTCGGCTTGTGTTAGCGTTTCTATCCAGCTTTGGATATTGGAAATAACACCATAACCAGCAGCAAAAAGGGCAGTGTAGTCTTTTATCAGCGTCGCCTGCTCCTGCAGGCTACGGGTATGGAATAGCGGCCGGTCATAGTGGGAGTTTTCGGTCAACCACTGATGGATCTGTTCGATGACGTCATCATCTCGACAGATATCGCGGATACAGGCATATTCAGTGGAAAAGGCAGCTTCAACCTGGGCTTCATCATCTGCATCGAAATACCACGCGGCGAGATGAAAATAGCTAGAGCACAGCATCTTGGAGCGATCCTGGCTGATTTTGACGAGCAGCTCGTTCCAACGGGCTAACTTTGGTCGCTGCTCCGCTAGGAAGGCATCCATCTCTGAACGATTAACTAGGTCATTGATACCTCGTTGTCCAAAAGAGGCCCCTTCTAACATGTCGCGTACGCGCCGATTATTGCTACGCTTCAGGTCGATTATCGTATCTAAATGCTTGTCAATGTAATCAGGATCGCCATTACTCATACTTTGTTTGGCGTAGTAGCGGCGGATAGCGTCCTGCTGTTGCTGCACTATTTCATAGGCATTTGTTCGACTGGGCTTTTGCCCAATATGGTCAATAGATGCTTGTAGGTCTTCAGGTAAGTCAGGGCTATAGGGCTGAGGTAATTGTTCATCTTCATTTAGGTAATCAAGTATTGCGCTTCTTGTACGCTCTCGATCTTCGTCATCCAACGCTTCCAAATCTTGCCACAACGCATGCTCAGGAGAACCCTCCTCGCCAGGCGCTAGCTGCTGCATGTTCTCAGCAGTTAGCTGAGTAATCGACTCTATATAGCAGCCCAACACATAGTTGCGCTCTGTGCGGCCCTCATCCTCTTCAACCCATTCGTCCAGCCAATCCACCACGTTATCCTGAAACTGCGCCAAATCACGCATCACGCCAATATCATCACGCGCAATCAAGCAAAGGCACTCGTCACGATCCTCCACCTCATGCTGAGCTAGCAGCTTGCCTAAACGCGTTTTGTGGTAGTAGTGATCATTTTCCCAGAGATAGGGCTCCGCCTCATGCTCGTAACCTTCTTCCGGCACCTCTAGCTCGGCGTCTTCTGCAAACTCGGCTACCCACTCTTCTGCCTGGGCTGTCGTGATCAGGTGCTCGCCACCACCGGTGGCCGGGTTGGCACTGGCAAGATTGACCGCTTGCATAAAGGCATCGCGATCCTCTTCGCTTTCCTGCACCTGGGCGCGTTTTGCGCCCGTCCACTGGATCTCCGAAAAGCAGACATAAAGGGTGCGGTCGGTCTCATATTCGAGCTTGCCGCCATTGTGCCCCTTAAGGGTGTCCCCTTGATCGCGATACTCGTACTCGTGCAGTTCGTTGCTTTCGCCATCCAATACATAAAGAAAGCCATTGCGCAGCAGGCGTATCCCTAGCGGGCGAGCTGTCAGTGAGTAAGGCATGCTTTTTTCTGGTTCAAGCTCTTCTACAATGCCGTAACGAAGCGGCACCAGCCTCACTTTGCCGGTGAAGAGAGGGCAAGTAGCGGCTTCTTCGCTATCCCGCGAGGAGAGTTCGTGGGCGGCAAATTCGGCATTGTCACGGTCATCTGAGGGACGTTCAAACGCAGACATCGTTAGCTTCCTTATATCGCCGCAGCGGCGGTGTTTGGTGACCCAGTTTTTGGTGAAGTAGTGGCTAGCGCTTGCTTTAGGCGCTGCAGGGCTGAATCGCTGCTGGCGATTAACAATGGATAAACCGAATGCTGTTCTAGCGCTTCCCAGGAGGTGAGGTTCAAACGAGCCATTAAGGTGCACAGCAGCGCCCACTCTTTAGGCGAGTTAAAGCCGTAATGACGCGCGTCCTCAACTAATAACGCGAGTAACCGAAAACGCTGTAGGGCTGAGTCGGCACATGGCCATCCGTCATGATGCTGTTCTACAAATGTCATCAGGTGGCGAATGTCGCGGCGTCTATTGCAGGCCTGCAATCGTTGGTGCTGCTCTTCGCTCAATTGATAGCCACTAACATCAATCATTAGCGGTGCCGTGGCGGAGTGCCCGGGCTCTGGATGCTGCCACGCGCTCTTCACTGCATCCGGCAAATGTAATTGCTGTATGGGCCCCCATGGGGCCGTGGCCGTTGAGCTATTATTCGGCAGCATGGCGGCAATAACAGCGGGGTCAGCCACTCTTAGCATCATGGGTGTTCCCAAGGGGTGTAACACGACCAATAGTTGGCGGTAGTGTTTTGCCACGTCGGTTAGAGAGGCGTCACTTTCGATTAAATAGCCCCACTCAGGCAGCGTTCCTTGAGCCAGATAGCTTTTCAATACCAAATCCTGGGGCCCCGAAAGCTGGATTAGCCATGGTGAAATGTCATTCAATGATGACAAGGGCGTGCCTGCATAAAGTAATTCAGCGTTTAGGTTGCCGTCTGACCAGGTATATAAGCGCTGTGCGATTTTTTTGACCCTTACGCCATCTAATATAAGAAAAACGTTTCGGTTACGCGGCCATTGCCAACTTGTGGCGTTGAGCAAGTGGGTAGGCTGATTAACAGTGGCCATGGTTACTTCGCCTCCTTACGAGGGGAGCACAGTGGGCATAACGCACTTTCTTGCAACAGCGCGGCGTATTGCGTAGCTGGCTCAATATCACTACTTAATAACGGCGAGTGCCCTATCGCTTCTGCCCGGTCATGATCTTTACCTTCTAACACCGGTGGCAGTTTGGGCGGCTCGGCCGCTTGCCCGGTGCCGTTACCGGGGCTGCCACCGGCGTTGATCTTGACTTGGGGGCCGACGATGGTGATACCGCTGGCGTCGAGCTTGATAAAGCTGCCGCCTACCTTGAGGGTGATTTCGCTACCGGCTTCGAGTACCGCTTTTTGGCCTGACTTGATATGCAGTTCCTGACCACTTTCGCTTAACCAGGCCTGCCCGGCACGCATATGCATAGTGCCTTCAACATTTAAATGTTGGGCGCCTTCGGTGTGCTCAAAACGGTGGCGATGCACCGTGTGGTGCTCGTCGTTATCGATCTCGCTGATGCGGTCGTTATGCACCTTTAGGTGGCTGTCGCGTTTGATCTCTTCAGTGCGGTCGTTAAGCGTCAATAACTCCAGGTCTTTTTGAGCGTGGAGCCAGATCTGCTCCTGGTCGGTGGCGTCCTCAAAGCGCAGTTCGTTAAAGCCTTCCGACTTATGGCTTTGGGTGCGGATCACCGTGCGGGTTTTGTGTTCCGGTAGCGTATACGGCGGGGTGTTCACCGCGTGGTAGGTGCGCCCGGTGACCAGCGGCTGGTCTGGGTCACCCTCTAAGAACGACAAAATTACCTCATGGCCGATCCGGGGGATCGCCATGCTGCCGTAGCCACCGCCTGCCCAGCCCTGGGCCACCCGCACCCAGCAGCTGGCGGTCTCGTTGGGTTCGGCGTAGCGATCCCAGGGAAACTGCACCTTGACCCGGCCATGTTCGTCGCAGTAAATCTCTTCGCCCTCCGGCCCCACCACAAAGGCCACCTGGGGGCCATCCACGCGCGGTTTGGGATTGGGCTCAGGGCGGAAGGTCTGATCCTTGGGCATGATCACCACGTCGTTGTGGTAACGGGTCATTAGCTCGCCCGACTGGGCCGAAGGTGCACTGCTCCCATTGTTCCCCCGGGCCATACCGTCCTCTTCCAGCGCCTGGGGCTGCTCGCCGTGGTGAACCACCGAGACCACCTGCCACGCTTGGTTAAGGCTATCGATATCGTGGTCGGTGAGGGTAAAGCAGATGCCGGGAGCGAGTTCAGGCAAATCACTTTCCGCTTCGGCGGTGGTGGCGTCAGCGCGCAGGGACTCTAAGCGGTGGCGGGTAAACGGCTTGCCGGAGGCGTCCTTCTTGTAGCGGCCGGGGTAGTCAAAGTGTTCGTAATCCTCCCGCTGGTCGTGTTCGCCCAAGTTGGGAGCGAGGTGCTCATGGATCTGCGCATAGGGCGGGTTTTTAAAGGTGTAGTCCTTGAGCATCGCCGAGGCGGGGCGCACCCGGCTAACCTGACGCAATTTACGCAGGTGGCGTCGGGGCGGTGTGCCCCCGGCGCGACTGTGGTAGGTGCGTTCGCCCACGCTGGGCAGCACCACGGTGGCATCGGCAAATACCAACTGGTGTTTACCGCCCTCGGTGTTCTCAAACTCATGAAAATAGAAGCAGCCCTCTTCGGCGGCTAAACGCTCGATAAAGGCCAGATCGGTCTCGCGGTACTGAACCAGAAACTCCCGATCAAGGGGCGTGCGGGTGGTGGCAAAGCCGATATCGGTGAGGCTACGCTCATTAGCGAGGGTGGTGATGGCATCAAACGGCGAGGTGTCCTGAAAGATACGCGAATTATGGCGTAGCGATAACCGCCACAGCGCCGGACGAATCTCGACACGGTAGAAGCTGCGGCGGTGTCCCCTATCGCCGCGGTGAAGCTCTGCGATTATCCCATGCACGCGGCGTAGCGGCTCGCCATCCTGCCAAATGGTCAGGGTGGCGTTTTGATCCAAGCAGTCGCTGGGCGACAGGTCGTGGGTGCGGCTGGCAAACTCAACCGAGAGCGCAAACGGCTCCGACAGCGCCTCGCGATGGGTAAAACGCACCACGGCGGTGTCATCGGCCCCGGGTAGGGTCAGGGTAAACTGTAGGCCCGTTTTGTCCGCCATCGCTCCGCTCCTTGGATCATCAACTGCTAATGAGAGGCAGTCAGGATAGCGAGCCAGGGGCAGAGGGCAACCCCTTGAGGGCACGAAGCGTCAATGTCTTACACGCTTGTAAGAGATCTCTTACAAAATAGAGCCGAAGACTCATCAAACAGGCAGCCAGCATTCAATAAGCCACTGACGTTGTGACCAACAAAGTTGCTATGCTTATTGGCTATTTTGACTATGTACACTGGAAGAAACCTTCGTGAAGACAGAATCAAGCACTTTAGCGTTCTCCGCTTTTATGGCGCTGTTAATTGGTTGTGCAGGCATCGTGGCCACACTCGCCTCCAACTCCCAGGCGATCCTACTGGATGGGCTGTTTAATCTGATCTATTTCAGTGTTGCCCTGGTGACGATCAAGGTGAGCAAGTTAGCCAGCCGCCCCGATAGCGAATCCTACCCGTTCGGCTATAGCTACTTTGAGTCGCTGGTGAATTTGTGCAAAGGGCTGCTTATTTTAGGCGTGTCTATTTTTGCCTTGGTCGATGCCATTGCCGCCCTGCTCACCGGCGGCCGTGAGATCGCGGCAGGCTTGGCGGTGCTGTACGCGCTATTCGCCACCGCGGCTTGTTCACTTACGGCTTGGGTGATGCACCGCAGCCAGCGCCACGTAAGCAGCCCACTGGTGGCGGCAGACAAACTCAACTGGCTAGTCAACAGCGTTATCTCTGCCGCTGTACTCGTCGCCTTCTGCCTGGTGATGCTGTTTGAGCGCCTAGGCTGGCAGACTATTCTGCCTTACGTGGATTCGGTGTTGGTCATTGCGGTGGTGTTGCTGTGTTTAGGCGTGCCGGTGCGGATGGCCTCCCAAGCCTTGAATGAGCTACTCAACAAAACTCCGGAAGAGGCTATCGCGGTGCCCATTCGCCAAGCCGTGGCGAATGCCCTGGCAGATACCGACACTCAAGAGGTGCGGGTGCGCATGGTTCGCCCTGGGCGCCTGCTGTATGTGATGGTGCATGTGGTACTGCCCGACGCATCCGATGTTTCGGTCTCCACTCAGGATTTACTCAGGGCACGCGTCGATGACGAAGTGCGCCGCTACTACTCTCCCGTGGTGTGTGACGTGGTGTTTACTGCCGACACCCGCTGGGCAGCGCCCTCTTGTGGTCTATTGGTAGAGAAGCAACCCTAGGCTCTGTCTGAAAACTGGCTGCGCTCGACCATACGGCGTTAAAAATCGGCTCAAAGTACTCATTTACAACACGTAAACTCCGTCTTTTCGCCGATTTTTGCCTTGTCTGGCCTTCGCTCGCCGACTTTTCAGACAAAGCCTAGACCCGCTATCCAGATTACCGAGCCTTGCGCAATAGAACTAGCGTGGCGATCACGCCCACCAGTAGCGCAAGGCCAAATAGCGTTAACGCCAAGGTATGCCCTACAGCATCAATGAGTACCCCAGTAGTGATCACCGGGATACTGAAGCCCAGATAGGCCATCAGAAAATAGCCCGCGCTGGCTTGGGTGGCTTGTTGGCTAGCCGAGCCGTCCGCAATCGCCAACACGCCGCTTAATCCCCCCAGGTAGATAAACCCATAGCAGGCGCTGCTTGCAGCTACCGTGCCCAGCAGCACCGCCACAAGATTTCCGTGAACAGCGCCCCAAGCGATCAACCCATAGGCAATTGGCAAAATCACCAGACCCAGTTGGGTAGCGCTGCGCGGCGCAAGTCTTCTCGCCCAGGGCTGAAACAGCACCCCGCAGCTGCAGATACCGAAGGTGGCGAAGCCACTCCAGGCGGATAAACCGTGTTGGCTTAATGCCGAAGGCAGAATCGCAATCACTAGCCCCACCAACGCCCAGGCCAACAAAATCGCCAACCCATAGGAGATAGCCCCTTGGGGATAGCTGGGCAAACGCAGCATAGGACTTTTAGTGGTGCTCGGTGCACGATCCTTAAGCGTGGTGACCACCACCAGCGCCAACGAAGCGGTAGCCAAATAAATCCACAGGCTGGGTGGCGATACGCTTGGGGTGTGGAAAACAAACAGGCTAGTCACCGCGGCCCCTAGCCCAAACCCGAGAGCGGTACTGGCCGTTACATAGTTAGTCGCCACACGGTTGTCCTCACCACCCAACAGCATCTGCATATAAGCGGGAGCTACCGCAGACGTTAGCCCCGTACTGATACCCAGCAGAAAGCGTGCAACACCCAGCGCCAGCAAACCGGGCGCTATCAGGGTGATCCCGGTCGCCAAGAGACATAACAACAGCGCAGTCATAATTAGTGGCTTGCGCCCTACCCGATCGGCCAAGCCATTTAACCCCAGCAGCACCGGTATAATACCCACCACATAGCAGGCAAAGGCGATGCTGGTGGCGCCAACGCCCAAACCATCCCGCGCCGCCAGCGCATCGTAAAGTGGAGCCTGTAAATTAACCGCCGTGGTAATCATACATAGCGCAAACGCCAGGCAGGCTGCGCTCCTTCTATTGATCGCGCGATTGACAGTGCGGCTCATAGCTAAGTCCTAAATAAGTACGTCATTGAACCGCTACCCTCCCACGCTTACCTCGCGGCGGTAAGGTACACTTAACCTCCACTTTCCAGACACTGTTCCGCCCTTTTAGCGAACAGTTGAAAGCCATAGGGAACGTTATGAAACTAGAGGTTAATCGGCACGCCACGACGCCCATCGCCCAGCAGCTCGATGTGGGTATTCGCGCTTGGATTGCAGCGCACGGTGCAGGTGGTGGCCGTCGTTTACCCTCTATTCGTCGCTTAGCCGCCACCCACCACATCAGCCGTAATGCGGTGATTGAAGCCTACGAACGGCTTGTCGCTTCTGGCTTAGTGCGCTCACGACCCGGTTCAGGTTTTTATGTGGCGGATAGCGCGGCAGCACTGGTATCACAACCCGCAGCTACGAGCGGATTGGAAGAGGTCACCAACGGGCTATGGGGGCTTTTCAGTGCAAACGAGCACGCGCTCAAGCTGGGCTGCGGCTGGCTGCCCAGTGATTGGCGCGAAGGCGATGACCTCACTCACGCCATTCGCCAAGTGGCACGTAAAAGCCGTTCGGGGATTTTCGAGTACAGTACCCCTCAAGGGCCGCAGGATTTACGCGGCTTAATCCAGGAACGCCTGCGCCCACTGGCGATTACTGCGGAAGCCCAGCAGATCGTGATGACCGGTGGCGGTAGCCATTCGCTGGATCTACTAGTGCGGATGCTTCTTGAGCCTGGCGATGTGGTCTTCGTGGAATCACCAGGCTATTACAATCTGTTCGGCCTGCTGCACTTACAGCGAATCCGCGTGATTGGCGTGCCGCGATTAGCCGATGGGCCTGATATCGAGCGCTTGGAGGTGTTGTTGGCCGAGCACCGCCCAAAGCTGTTCTACATCAATAGCGTTTTTCACAACCCCACGGGCAGTACGCTCACCCCGGCGGTGGCGCACCGAGTGTTACAGCTCGCCGAGCAACACGATTTTCAGATTATTGAAGACGATATCTACGCGGATTTTCAGCACACCCCCACCACCCGCTTGGCAGCGCTAGACGGTTTGAGCCGGGTGTTCTACCTGGGCAGCTTTTCGAAAAGCCTCTCCTCTTCACTGCGAGTAGGCTTTGTCGCCGCCCCCGTGGCTTGGGTGCAGCGCCTTGTGGATATCAAGATGTTGACCAGCATCTCCGCTTCGCGGTTTGCCGAGCAAGTGGTCACGACCCTGCTGCAAAACGGCAGCTACCGGAAGCTTACCGAACGGCTGCGCATCAAGCTCGCCAATCAAATGGCAATGGCACTAACGATGCTGAAAAATGCCGGCTGGGAGGTGTATACCCAACCGGCTGGTGGGATGTTTGTGTGGGCAAAACCACCGGTAGCCATCGCCCCTGAAACCCTGAGTGAACTGGCTAACCGGTGGAAAATCACGCTATCGCCGGGGCATCTGTTTTTCGCCGACCACCAGCCAACGCCCTGGCTCCGGCTTAATGTAGCCTATATACAAGATCCCAGAGCCAAAGGGTTTATTGAGGCGGCAAGTTAGGATTAAAGCGGCTCTTCTGATATCGCTGAAGGGGGCTGGTAACCCCCCGTTAATTACAGCTCGCGTTTGCCGTCAACTAACCGCGACACCTTCAGCGGGTTGCCCTCTTTCAGCGCATCGGGCAGTAAGCCTTCTGGCAGGGACTGGTAACAAACCGGACGTAAGAAGCGGTGAATGGCCGCCGAACCGACGGAGGTCGAGCGCGAATCAGAGGTGGCCGGGAACGGGCCACCGTGCACCATGGCATGGCACACCTCGACACCCGTGGGCCAACCATTGGCGAGAATACGCCCTGCCTTGCGCTCAAGCGTAGGCAGCAGCGCTTTAGCGGCATCCAAATCGGCGTCGTCCATATGCAGTGTGGCGGTGAGCTGGCCTTCCAGCTGTTCAGCAACACGTTTTACTTCCGACGCGTCTTCGCACTCAACAATCAACGAGCTGGCACCGAACACTTCCGCTTGCAGCGCTTCAGATGCGAGGAAATCGCTCGCTGAAGCGGCAAACAGGCCTGTCTGGCACTGATAGTCGCTGCCCGTCTGGCCGCGGGCGATTTCGCGCACTTTAGCTGCGCCGCTCAGGCTGGTCACGCCCTCTTGATAGGCGCGGTGGATACCCGGTGTCAGCATTGTCTGCGCGCCGCTGGCTTCCACGGCGCCTCGCGCTGCCTCAATGAAGGCATCCAACTCAGGACCTTTTTCCGCAATGACCAAGCCAGGATTGGTGCAGAACTGGCCCGCGCCCATATTGAGTGAGCCAACAAAGGCTTCGCCCAGCGCTTTACCGCGCGCTTTAAGTGCCGCCGGTAGCAAGAACACAGGGTTAATACTGCTCATCTCAGCGTAGACCGGGATCGGCTGAGGCCTTGCTTGCGCCGTTTTCATCAGCGCCATACCGCCACTGCGCGAGCCGGTGAAACCAACCGCTTGAATACGCGGATCATCCACCAGCGCCTGGCCAATTTCGTTACCGGCACCAAACAGCAGCGAGAAAACGCCTTCCGGTAAATTGCAGGCTTTTACGGCTTTTTGAATCGCCTGGCCCACTAGCTCAGAGGTGCCTGGGTGCGCAGAATGACCTTTCACCACCACCGGGCAGCCAGCCGCTAGGGCCGAAGCGGTATCACCACCCGCAACCGAAAATGCTAGCGGAAAATTGCTGGCGCCAAATACAGCGACAGGCCCCAGGGCGATATGGCGCTGACGCAGGTCAGCACGCGGCAGCGGTTGGCGATCCGGCATGGCCGGGTCGATGCGTACATCAAGCCATTCACCGGCACGCACTACTGAAGCGAACAGTCGCAGTTGCCCGCAGGTTCTACCCCGCTCACCCTCGATTCGTGCCTGGGGCAGGCCCGTTTCAGCCATGGCACGCTCAATCAGCTCACTACCGATCGCTTCTATTTCACTGGCGATGGTTTCTAAAAACGTAGCGCGCTCTTCGAGAGACGTTTCGCGGTAGATGGCATAGGCCGTTTCAGCCAGCTCGCAGGCTTGTTCAACATGGGCTCGACTGCCGCCAGTATAGACAGGCTCTAGTTTTTCACCGGTGGCTGGGTTAACAGCTTGAATATTGGCTTGGGTGCCGGTCACTGATTGTTGACCTATCAGCATTTCGCCTCGAATCGTCATATGTTGCTCCTTATATGGGTCAGTGGTATCACTGGTCGCGATACTGGGCGTATGTATTGCGCGCCCGATTAAGGTGCTGGTACATGGTTTCGCGAGCTGCTTGAGCATCACGAGAAAGAATAGCTTCGAGAATGTAGGCGTGTTCTTCCTGAACTCGCTCTAAATAGCGCTCTGAGGAGGTCGGGTTAATATCAATACTCAGCAGCTTGGCGCGGGGAATCACGCTCTGGCTCCACTGCTTGTAGAAAGATTGAAAGAAAGGATTTTTGGTCGCCGTGGCAATAGCAAAGTGAAACAAATAATCCTCTTCTCGAGCTTGGGTTTTTGCAGCATACGCATTGCTAAAAGCAAGGTGCTGCGCTTCGAGCCGTTGACGATCTTCATCATCATGGCGTAAGGCAGCCAGTTCAGCTGCCGCTGGCTCTAAGGTTAGCCGCAGTTCCAGCAGGTGCAAGATATCTTCCACGGTGGTCGGGTTTATGCGCTCTGCAGGCCGCGCCTCTACCGTAGAAGAGCGCAGCACCGAAGTGCCTACACCACGTCGGGTCTCAACAAGCCCCAGGGATTTAAGGTGTGTGATGGCCTCACGTATGACTGTGCGGCTAACGCCAAAGGAGTCACAAAGACTGTTCTCAGTGGGCAGTTTTTCTCCCACACCTACTTTCCCCTGGGTGATCAACGCTTCCAACTGGTCGGCCACGTGCACGGACAAGCTTCCCTGCTGTGTCACTTTACTTATTTGAAGCGGTTTTAGGGCAGATGCCGCTGCGCTGGTTTTGACCATGGAAGCTATCCTTCATTAATATCCAAGTTGTATTATATCGTACAACCTAGGTCTTGGAAGTGCCAATAAACGGCTTCTGAATGACCCCAGACAGCCTGTTTTCTATTTTTAATGCCATCACGAGTAATAACAAATATTTTTTCATACCAGATATAACACATCATACAAGAAAAAAGGTAGGCCTGGTTATTGTGCAAAGCAAGCATAACTAACGAAATCTAAACCAAAGTTAAAGTAGCACTTTGATAAAATCAGCTCATCAACATTACGGTCTCACATACCTTACCCCCCCTTGCTTATGGCGCAATCGGTGCATGCTTTTTGTTGCAGCCTTGTATGATGTAATACAATATGTGGTTCATAGAGGAATCCAAAGGCGATAAGACTTAACGCAACCCTCATACCGGCGAGATCACACAAGGTTCTTTACTTGCATAGCGCCACCTTGGGTGGATAACCCGCAGCCCTTAATAGAGTAATCATCAAGGAGTATCACCATGCTTTATGATCACCGCACTTATACCTGCATGCCTGGCACATTGAAAAAACAGATGGCGCTTTATGAAGAGCATGGCTGGGCTATCCAAAAGCGTCACCTTGGCGAGCCTCTGCTGTACGGGCCGGTCGAAACCGGCAATGTGAATTCATATGTGCATATCTGGGTATTCAAGGACGTCGCTGACCGTAGCCAGCGACGCGCCGCCATGCAGAGTGACCCTGAGTGGGCTGCCTATCTCAAGAAAAGCGGAGAGGCAGGTTATCTAATCAGCCAAGAGAACAAGATTGTGGTGCCCGCCCCCTTCTTTAAAGACTGACCTCGTTATTGATGAATATCTTCATGAACTGGCTTTCACTGAACGCAGTGCCGTGACGGTAGTGCGTGTCGAAATCCGCTCTGGGTCGGTGACGAGTTCAATCACGGCAGGGCGACCCGACGCCATAGCCCGCTCCAGAGCGGGCTTGAAACTGACTGTGTCACTGACGCGCTCAAAATGCGCACCAAGCCCTGCTGCCAGCTGGCCGAAATCCGGATTCATTAGATCGGTTCCCGAGACGCGGTTGGGATGTGCACGCTCCTGGTGCATGCGAATCGTACCGTAAGTACCGTTATTGAACAGCAGTACGATGGGCCGTCCGCCATGCTGTACGGCGGTGGCAATCTCAATACCGCTCATCATAAAACCACCATCGCCGACAAACGCCAGCACACACTTTTCGGGTTCACGTAAAGAGGCCGCCACGGCGGCAGGAACCGAATACCCCATCGCACCGCAGGTTGAGCCAATAATCCGCCCAGGACGCTGGTAAGCCAGAAAGCGCTGCGCCCATCCGGTGTGGTTTCCGGCGTCTAGCGTGACGATACACTCCTTCGGCAGGCTGTCGCGCAACGCATGCATTGCCGCGCCCATATCGAGTGGGTAATCGTGCGGTGGGGGCAGCGTATCGGCTAGGTACTCATCGCGAAGCGTTTTGCACCACTCACTCCAGCGGCTGCGCTGCCCCCAGTCGTGAGTTGCTAACGCTGCGGCCAGCTTATCAGGGGCCGAAACTACGCCCAGCGCTGGACTAAACACGCGGCCTATCTCATCCGGGTCGATATGCACGTGTATCAGTGTCTGGCTAGGGTTAGGAGAAGCTAGCGTAGTATAGGTTCTGGTAGTCATCTCGCCGAGCCGGGCACCGACGACCAACACTAGGTCAGCCTCGGCAAGACGTTTAATCAGTGAAGGCACAACAGCGGTGCCGAAATCGCCCACATAGCAGTCTGAGGCGTTGTCCAAAATGTCCTGACGTCGAAACGAGCAGGCCACTGGAATACCGTTAGTTTCAGCGAAGGTGCGTATCTGCCCACAGGACTCATCCGTCCAGCCCGACCCGCCTACCAGCATTAACGGACGTTCGGCACGAGAGACCAGGGCAGCGATTTTCTCGATTTCCTCCACGGCAACGCCCGGCCTTGACGGCGTGTAGGGAACAGCGTCTTCGACTTCGACGATATCGGTTAGCATATCCTCAGGTAGCGCCAGCACCACCGGGCCTGGGCGGCCTGACGTCGCTACCCGGAAGGCGCGCGCCATGTATTCGGGAATTCGGTGAGCATCCTCTATCTGTGCCACCCACTTGGCCACACCGCCGAACATCACCCGATAGTCAATTTCCTGGAATGCTTCCCGATCCATCGAGCCACGGTCGACCTGACCTATTAGCAGGATCATTGGCGTCGAATCCTGCTGGGCAATATGAACGCCAATAGCGGCATGGCAAGCGCCAGGCCCGCGTGTCACCAAGCATATACCGGGGCGTCCCGTCAGCTTGCCATACGCTTCGGCCATGTTCGCTGCCCCGGCCTCATGCCGCGCATTGTAGAGGGTGAAGTGCTCACGCTGATCATAGAGCGCATCGAGTACTTCCAGGTAGCTCTCTCCGGGCACACAGTAGCCACTATCAGCCCCATGGATCAGGAGTTGGTCAACCAGTACTTTTCCCCCGGTACGCGGTAGTGGGCGAGTTTTTATTGTCATGTTGGCATCCTAATGGCAGAGAAGAGCGCCCCCAGCCGTTCGTGATGATCAATACAGGAGGCGCATAGCGAGTAACAGAAACCAATCTTGTTGTGTACAAATGTTTATTAAGATCACGGAATGGCATCAAGCTTCGACTTCTTGCGCAGAATCAGATAGGCGAAAACGACGGTTAATGCCAGGAAAGCAAGGCTGTCTAAACTCGTCAGAAAGACTATCGGGTTACCGTCATTGAACGATAAGGAGCGTCGCAAATACTGCTCCAGATCCGGCCCCAAGATGAAGCCTAGCAACATGGCCACAACCGAATAGTTATGTTTGCGCAGGAAGAAAGCCAACACACCAAACACTAGGGCTAAAAACATCTGAAAAACTGAGTAGGTCGCCACATAACTTCCGACGAGCGCTACCACGGCGATGGCGCTGTAGAGCAAACCACGGGAGATTGAGACGATGCGAATAAAGTACGGCCCGAACAGGAACAGCGTCAGCGGGATGAGGATCAAGGCGCTCACAAACAAAGAGGCAAACATGGGCGCTATTAGATCAGCCTGCTGCTCAATGAGACGTGGCCCTGGCTGTAAGCCATTGATAACCAAAACGCCTAGTACAATAGCCGTGGTAGGGTCGCCCGGAATCCCGAACATCAGCATCGGCACAAAAGCACCGCCGCACATGGAGTTATTCGCCGATTCAGCCGCGGCAATACCTTCTCGACTGCCGTTGCCATACTCCTCAGGCTTCTTCGAACCGCGTTTGGCATCAGCATAAGCCACAAAAGCGGCCATCGAGCCACCCGCGCCGGGAAGGATGCCAATCGCATAGCCAATGAAGGCGCTCTTAATATAGGTAAAGAAGCCCACTTCGCGGATTTCAGACCAGGGGGGGATAAAATCGCGCCGACGTATTTTTAAGCCCTTCGCCCTATTCAGGGAGCCTTCCAGAGAGAGGTTCCAGTTCTGCGCCTGTACCAGCAGCTCACTGACCGCAAACGCACCGATGACCACCGGCATTAAGCCGATACCTTCGACCAGCAGTTCGGTGCCGAACTCAAAGCGAGGAATCGGCTGAAGTACATCGATGCCTACGGTGGCCAGCATGATACCCAGCGTGGTGGCGACAATTCCCTTGGCGATAGCGCCCTTATCGACAATGATGATCACCACCAACGCAAAAAGCACCAGTGAGAACTTCCCTGGGGTGCGGATCAGCAGCGCCAGCTCACCGGCAATGGGCATGAACGCCATGAGCAGTAACGCGCCGATTGACCCACCGATCATCGAGCCCAGCGCCGCGTGCCCCAGCGCATTGGCGCCCTGCCCTTTTAACATCAAGGCGTTGCCTTCCACAGCGGTCATCATCGAGGACGGCGCACCGGGAATATTGATGGTCGTGGCCGTGATACTGCCGGAGTACATCCCCGCCATAAAGATCGAGGCACACATGACCAGCGCGGGTACTACGTCGATCGTATAGGTAATAGGTAACAACAGCGCAATGGCTAGCACTGATGTGAGGCCTGGCATCGCACCGAAAAAGGTACCAATCAAGAAACCGGCAATCATGAAGCCAAGCACTTCCCAACTCAGCAATGCTTCGAAACCGCCCAGAAAACTGACAAAGGTCTCCATCAGAACCCTCCTAACAGGGGAGGTAACCGCACCCCGAAAATACCGGCGAACAACCCATAAAAGAGCGCTGTGACGGCGATCACATAAAATACAAACAAGGCAGGGCGCTGTTTTTCAAAGTCAAAAATAAGGAAGAGTGCTACCAGGAAACCCAGCGTAGCTGGCACGTATCCCAAGGGACGAAACACGCCGATGTAAATGCCTGTCGCTACCACAATCAGCAATGGCCTTAGCAAAGAGCCACCAGCAGCCGCCTCTGCTTCTTTGCGCCACTCCCCTACAATGACCACAACCAGCGCTGCATACATGATGAATGCCATAAGGATAGGCATAAAGCGTGGCCCCACGATGGTGTCACCACCAAACTGAGAGCGTATGCTCAAGGCTTCCGCCAGGTAGATCGTAGTCAATATCAGCAAGAAGACTGGAAACAGTAGTGCCGACCTTCTAAAGCGTTCGACGTTGTTCATTGACTCAAAATCCTCTGCTTGAGTTAGCCGTGGCACCGGTAACCGGCGCCACGCTCTTTGAGTAGCGAGTTACTTGGACATCACGCCTGCTTCTACCAGCGCATCCATTTCGCTGAACAGTGACTCGGCCGTTTCATCAGCCCAGACAGTCACCTCATCGGTACCCAGCCAGTTCGGCGTAACACCAACGTTGGCAACCCACTCTTGAAACTCATCACTGTCGTAAGCCGTTTTGTAAGCGCTTTCCAGTACGTTAATGGCTTCTTCCGGGGTGTCTGCTGGTGCGGCGAAGACAATAAAGCTGCCAATCTGGAGGTCGATCCCCTCGTCTGCGGTGGTAGGCACATCGGGATACGTCGGGTTTTGCGTATCGGAGAACTCAACGAGACCGCGTACGGTGCCATCTTCCAGGAGATTGGAAAAATCGCCCAGGCTGGTAAGTGCAACATCGACCTCATCGGACAGAATGGCCTCTTTCTGAGGAGCAGCTCCGCCAGGATAAGAGACGATTCGGAACTCCGTACCGGTCAGCTCTTGAAGCTGTAGAATCGCTAGATGGATACGCCCGCCAAGATTCTGAATGGCTACGCGAATCTCACCAGGATTTGCCTTAGCCGCTTCAATAAGGTCATGAATCGTTTGATAGTCGGAATCGGCGTCAACAACGATAGCGTCGGGCTCGCTTGTTACTCGTGCAATCAGCTTCAACTTATCAATATCGTAACTGGGCAGCATGGCTTGCCAAGGCACGGTCACCAGGCTGTCGTAGGTTAACGCGCCAATGGTATAGCCGTCGGGCCGGGCGCTCATAAGCTGGCCAATACCAGTGGCACTCACGCCACCCTCGATGTTTTCTGCATACATGGAAACATCAAGATTTTCTTCAGCGATGGTGGTCAGTTTTCGAACGATTCCATCGGTACCCCCTCCGGCCCCCCAAGGCACAATCACGCGAATATCGCGCTCGGGGTAGTCAGCAAACGCCACGCCAGTTAGTGAGGATAAAGCGACGGCAGCGGACAGTGTTAGCAGGGCTTTGTTGTTTTTGTACATTGTGTACTCCTTGGTTTAAAACCTATCAGCAAACTATTTCTTATGATCAAGTCATACATCATACAACCTGAAACTTAGTGTGTTCTTGTTAGCGCTACAATAGAGAGATGTAAAAACTAGACCAAAGTCGAGCGCTTACCTAACTGACCACATCTCTCTATCGGTAATACGTCTGGCTAAATCCATCATCATCGAGAAAGTACTTTAACGAACGAGTGCGGGACGCTTAGGATCAAACTCCCACCCAGGAATCAAAAACTGCATCGCCATAGCATCATTTCGCTGTGTGGTATCCAACGATTTATAAAGACTATGCGCCTCCATAAGCTTCTCTTCATCAAGCTCAACCCCCAGCCCTGGGGTGGTGGGCACCTTGAGTTTGCCATTGCGAATGAGCAATGGGTCTTTAGTGATTCGCTGCCCGTCTTGCCAAATCCAATGGGTATCAATCGCGGTAATCTCACCCGGGCAAGCCGCTGCGACGTGGGTCATCATGGCGAGCGAAATATCGAAGTGGTTATTACTGTGAGAGCCCCAGGTCATGCCCCACTCGTTGCAAAGCTCACCCACTTTTACCGCACCTTGCATGGTCCAGAAATGACAGTCTGCCAAAGGTATATCCACCGAATTGAGCTGAACGGCGTACTGCAGCTGTTTAAAATCGGTCGCAATCATATTGGTAGCGGTGGGTAGGCCGGTTCGCTTCTTAAACTCGGCCATAGTCTCGCGCCCTGAATAGCTCTCTTCCTGGCCACAGGGGTCTTCAGCATAGCTGAGCAGATGCTTGATAGGCTCCAACACGCGCACCGCTTCATCCAGTTTCCAGGCACCGTTGGGATCAAGCGTCAATCGAGCATCGGGAAATGCTTCATGGAGCGCCCGTATGCAATCAGCCTCCTCTTCCCCACGTAATACACCGCCCTTTAGCTTGAAGTCTTTAAACCCATAGCGCTCATAAGCGGCTTTGGCCAACTTAGCCACGGCCTCGGGTGTTAGCGCTTCTTGGTAGCGTATTTCATCCCAGCTATCCTGTGGGTTATACGCGTTAGGGTATGGCAGGTCTGTCTTGCCCGGGTCACCCAGTAAAAACAGGTAGCCCAATGCCTCGACTTCATCACGCTGACGGCCGTACTGCCCCAGCAGGTCGGCGACGGGTAGCTGTAGTGCCTGCCCATAGAGGTCTAACAGCGCCGACTCAATTCCGGTGATCACGTGTACCGCTACGCGCAAATCAAACGTCTGACGCCCCCGCTCTTCGCGTCCGTTCTGAGCCAATCGCAGGCGAACCTGATTGAGGGTGTGCTTGATGTTATTGATTTGCGAGCCTTCCACCAGCTCACGGCACTGCTCCAGCCCCTTAAGAATGCCGCCACTGGAAGGGATCTCACCCACGCCTTGATTACCTGCATTATCCTCAAGGATGACCACACAGCGGATAAACCAGGGGGCATGACCGCCACTGAGATTTAATAAGAAACCGTCGTAACCTGCGACAGGTACCACTTTCATTGATTTAATTTTTGGAAACATATGTCGTACACCTCTCTTATTATTGACCCAAGTTGAAACTTTATTCAGGTGATCAAGTCACTGGCGCAGGATTAAACAACACCAAATCGTTATGAATTCCCAGCCGGTCGGCAGCGGCCTGTTGGCGCCCACTGGCCACCTCAAGAATGAGATGAAAAAGCTCCCAGCCCACCTCTTCGATACTGGCATCGCCGGTGGCAATGCGACCGGCATCGAGATCGATAATGTCGTGCCATCGTTTTCCCAGCGCTGAGTTGGTGGAAACTTTCAGCACCGGCACCATGGCCAGGCCATAGGGTGTACCCCGCCCGGTGGTGAATACCTGCAGATTCATGCCCGCAGCTAACTGAAGCGTGCCACAGATGAAATCGCTGGCCGGGGTCGCGGCGAAGGTCAGCCCCTTACGGCGTAGCCTTTCACCAGGGCCGATGACATCGACAATCGGCGAGTTGCCCGACTTGATCACCGAGCCCAGCGCCTTCTCAACGATATTGGAAAGCCCCCCCTTCTTGTTGCCCGGTGAGGTGTTGGCGCTACGGTCTGCTTGGCCTTGAGCCAAGTAGTTGTCGTACCACGCCATCTGCTCAATCAGTGCCCTACCCACGTCTTCGTCAATAGCCCGCGGGGTTAACAGATGTATGGCGTCGCGCACCTCGGTAACCTCTGAGAACATCACACTGCCACCCGCTCGCACGATCAAATCGGTCGCAAAGCCCACTGCGGGGTTAGCTGTCACCCCCGAAAAGGCATCGCTGCCGCCACACTGCATGCCGACGACGAGCTCGGACGCCGGGCAGGTTTCACGCTGGCGTCGATTGAGTCGCTCAAGTTGTCGTTCGGCCATGGCCAAAATACCCTCAACCATCTCGCCGAAGCCCTGAAAAGAGTCATCCTGAAGGCTCAACACGTTGGCTTCCGGGTCGGCCGCCTCGGTGTTTTCATAAATTTTCACCGGTCGATCGGAAAGCAGTGTCGAGGGTTGCAGCTTCTCGCACCCCAAACCGATGATCATTATTTCGTTGCCGAAGTTGGGATTCAGGGCGATATTTTTAAGCGTTCGAATGGGCACAATAGCCGCAGGCGCATTAATGGCGACCCCACAGCCATAAGAGTGATTAAGCCCCACCACATCATCCACGTTAGGAAATCGCGGCAGCAGCTCGCGTTTGATCCGCTGCACGACGAAGTCGACGGTACCCGCGACACACTGCACGCTGGTGGTGATACCCAGTACATTTTTGGTGCCGACGCTACCGTCAGGGTTACGAAAGCCCTCGAAGGTATAACCTTCAAGCGGCTCGGTTTTCGGTGCCGGCCGAGTCGCCAGCGGTAGATCCGCAAGCGGCGGTGGTGTCGGCATGTGCAAGTTGGTCTCACTGACGTGGCCGCCTTGGGGAATAGGCGTAGCTGCCGTACCGATCACTTCACCGTAGCGAATGATGCGCTCACCCTCCGCCAGATCGACAAGGGCCACCTTATGCCCCTGCGGGACAGCCATTGTGGTGGTAACTCCTCCCTCAATGACGGCACCCTCAGCAAGACCGCCCGGTTCAACCACGATGGCGACATTATCGTTGGGGTGTATGCGAATCACGCGCGTATTAGTCGTTGTCTGTTTCATGACCCTTTCCTGAGGCTGTGCGTGTACTGCCAGTTACCTGGGTCAGCTCCATTTTTTGCCTGGCGCGGGATTTGAAGCCCATGACGATGGCGAACATTACCGAGGCGACAATCAACCCCCACAGCACCATGGCGATGGGACTCTTGGTGAAAAAGATCGAGAAAGTGCCGAACGACTCCAGGCTCTTGACGAAGTAGACCTCGGCTTGGCTGCCCAAGATAAAGCCAATAATTAGCGGGGCCACTTCCAAACCAATTTTCTGCACCAGGTAGCCTAAAATGCCGAAAATAAGCAGCGTCCAGACGTCAAACATAATGCCGTAGTTGATGGCATAGGCCCCCACTACACACATCATCACAATGATGGGGAAGAGAATATGCTTTGGCACCATCACCACTTTGGCGATGTACTTAATGGCATAGAACATTAAGAAGAACATCACGATATTGGCGAACACCAAAGCCGTCATCATGACGTACCAGGTCTCGGTATTCTCAGGAATAAATAGCGGCCCTACCTGGATGCCCTGCAGGGTGAACGCACCAATCAGTACCGCCGTCGTCGAGTCGCCAGGAATACCTAGCGATAGCAGTGGAATCAAAGCCCCACCGGTCAACGCATTATTGGCGGACTCCGAGGCAATAAGCCCCTGAGGCGCCCCTTTACCCATTTGCGATGAATCACGGGTTAAGTTTTTCTCTTGGGTATACGCCAGCACGGAGGCAGCGCTGCCACCGACCCCTGGCAACATGCCAACAAAGGTGCCAATAAACGACGAACGCACCAGATTGGTCAGGCGTCCATTAAAGATTGAAAGCGAAAAGCCGCCTCCTTTGCTGATCTTTATGCGTTCGTTGACTAGCCCGCTCTTTGCCCCCTTTTCCGCCTCAAGCAGAATCGTGGAAATACCAAAGACACCGATCAGCACCGGCAGCAGGGAAAACCCTTCAAATAAGTAGGGTTCCATAAAATCGAACATCAGCCGGGTCTTGCCATTTCCGCCATCAGATATGCTGTAGTCGCCAATCAGGCTCAACCAGATGCCGATAACGCCACTAAAGATGCCAATCAGCATGCTGCTGGACAGCGAAGCAATGACACTCAGCGCTAATAAAATGATCAAAAACTTCTCTACATAAGAGAACTTGATCGAGAAATCGGCCAGCAGAGGCGCAAACAAGAACAGTATAGCGGCGCTAATAAGCCCGCCGACGACTGAAGCGATGACACAGATCTTCAGCGCTTTCTCACCCTCACCCTTTTGAGCCATCGGGTAGCCATCAAAGGTGGTGGTAATGGAAGAGGGAGTGCCGGGAATATTGAGCAGAACGGCGGGCACCATACCGCCCGAGATACCCCCCACGTACAGCCCCAGTAGCAGCGCCAGACCGTGGTGTAGCCCAAGGGCATAGGTGAGCGGTAAGCAAACAGCGACTGCCATGGTGGCGGTCATGCCGGGGATCGCGCCGAAGATGATGCCGACCAGAGCACCGAACCCGGCGAGTAAAAAGAAGGTTATATCGAGAAGTGAGAGGAATTCCATGGTGGCACTCGCTCCGGTCACGGTAAGGTGATAGTGAACAGCTTGGCGAGAACGAACCAGGCCAGACTAGGTGCGACGATGGCATTGACTACCACAATGGTAAGGCCCTTTTTCGTCCAGTCATGCAAATAGAGCAGTGACATAAGGAATACGAAAGTTATCGAAACCATCAGAAAGCCATAGCCGGTATAGGGGAATAGGTCACCTACCACTGCCATTAAATAAAAATACGCCGCGATCAAGACGAGCGTGCCCAAGAAACGGAAATTATCCCTAGCCTCACCCACAATGGGCAGTGTGCGCTCTCCTCGTTTCACTGATGCCATGAAGGGAGCTACCTTTGTCATTAAAATCAAGACAAAGAGTCCCGCCATGATCCAGTGAATAATCCTCGGGAAAAACAGGTGGGAGGTCTCGAAATCGATGGAGACACTAAGCAGACTTGAAAGACCTGATTCCATAACAGCTCCGGGCATTAGCAGCAGATACCCTGCTTACTATTGTTCTTTCTATAGCGGTTCTATAGCGACTCACGCATAGGTGAGGCAGCCGCCGCTCACGCAGCGGGCGCCATACCTTTACTTGATGTTGCTGATGATTTCTTCGTAGCGAGCCATTTTCTCGGCAAGATACTCAGAGGCTTCATCAGAAGGCTTGAAGTTGGGGATAAAGAAGGCGTTCTTCTGAGTCTCCTGTATTTCACCTTCCGCATAGATATCCGTTAGCGCTTCATCGATTTGCTCAACAATCGCTGGATCCATGTCTTTGTTGTAGAGGAAGAAGAACTCCTTATCGAATGTAAAACTCTCGTCATCGCCCATTGTGACGTGCACGTTTGGCTCTACATACTCCAGCAGTTGCTCACGAGACGTTTGGCCAAGCCCCTCTTCCGGAGCCTGTTCAATGGTATCTTGACGGGCCGTCAACCAGACAAAACGCATCGCTTTCTGGTCATCTTCAGGTAACCGCGTGTACTGCTCGTTAGCCTGCACGGTGCCATTAATCACATCGGCTTGGCCGTCAAAAAGTTGCTGGTTTTTGTCGGATTGAGAACCGGTATTGACAGCGACCAGGTTGTCTTCCTGCCCAGGATGCTCAATAGCGATGGCATTTTTCAGGGCACTGAAACCAATTTCAGAGACGCCACCTGGCTGGATTGCGACACGCACAGTGTCGCCATTGCCTACGGCAGCAATGATGTCGTCGAGAGTTTGGTAAGGTGAATCTTTAGGCACCAGGTAGGCATTGCCTGGGTTGATTGCAAGCGTCGGCCCGACGGTATATTTCTCAAAAATATCGTCGTAGCCCTCAACCCCATACAGATGGCCAAGATAGGACTGATCGTGGAAGATCATCAGCGTATTGCCACGAGAGTCCCGATCGAGTGTGCGAAAAGCAGAGCTTGCACCAACGGCATCCACCTTCATGTTGAGATCCAGCCTTTCAGCTAGCTGATCCACCACAATAGTAGAGTTTTGATACGTATCCCCGCCGGTGGACGTTGAACCGATAACCACACGGATATTGCCGCGCAGCGGGCCATCCTGCGCCATGGCTACCCCAGCGCTGACGCTCAATGCTGCCATCAGCGCTGCGGAACCGACACTTGTCATTAATCTATTGGAAATGCGCATACTTTCACCTCTTTCGCTCGTTATTAAATTGTTATAGCTCAGTGGTTTAATGGCTTAGTGAGTTGGCGCTTTATTACTATTTAACGCGATCTATCAACTTTTTAAGCTCCTGACACTCCGCCTGGGTTGGCATTGTCAGCGGCGCACGAACACTGCCGGCGGGACGGCCAGCAATGTCTGCGCCTGCTTTGATCAGGCTAACGGCATAGCCCGCTTTTCGATCCCGGAGGTCTACGAAAGGAATAAAAAAGTCGTTAGTGATCTGTTTCACAACGTCTTTATTACCTTTTCGCAACTCCTTGTAGAACTTCACTGCCATCTCCGGCACGAAGTTGAAAACAGCCGATGAGTAGGTATTTACGCCAATGGAGACATAGGCCTCGGCAAAAATTTCAGCCGTGGGAACGCCGCCGATATACACCAAACGGTCACCCACGGTTTTGACGATTTTGTTGAGCGCCTGAATATCGCCTTTGCCATCTTTTAGCCCCACCAAGTTAGGGCAGTGGTCGGCGAGCTGCTGAACAGAATGAGCATTCAGGATGCCATTACCGCGGTTGTAATAAATCACGTTGACTGACGTGGCATCACTAATCTGGCGGGCATACTCCACCAAGCCATCCTGCGGGCACTCGGTAAGGTATGGCGGCATCAGTAGAATGCCGTCAGCGCCCACTTCTTCGGCCGCTTTTGCAAAGGCCTTGCCGGTTTCAACGCTTAAGCCCGCGCTGGCAATGACGGGCAAGCGACCGTCGATTACTTCGACGGCGACGCGAACAATCTCGCGATACTCATCAAGTGACAGGTTAAAAAACTCCCCCGTGCCACCCGCGACGAAGACCGCCGAGATCTCGTGGCTGATGAACCACTCAAGCCGCTTGCGGTAGCTCGCTTCATCGAAACGACCTTGACTATCGAAATCGGTAATCGGGAACGATAGCAGACCATCGCCGATGGCTTTTGTTACTTCTTGTCTTGAAAACGTCACTTTGCGCCCTCTTTAAAATGTGTTGACCACTGAATGAGCAGACATCATTTGCTAGCCAACAACCTTATGTCATACATCATACAACTTAGAAGATAAGTATCCTGCTAGCAGGGTGCAAGCAGAACTATCGAAATTTAAACCAAAGTAGCAGCCATACTCTGTAAACCTGTTGAGGATTAAAACACCTTTAGCTAATCACCCGCCAGCTCGCAAACAGAGCGCCATAGCATGTCATCGACAACAATCGGCCTCTCTCCATATCGCTGATTAGCGGTGGACTCGCCCGGCCAGCGCACTGGGCGCCCCGGCTCGGCAGGCGTGGTGGCGGCCAGATGAGACTGAATGCCTTCGACAATGCTATCGCAAGCTTCGCGACCGCCGAGTTGTACCGGGTCAAACACCATAAACACCTGACTGCAACCACCACCACTGCCGCGCTGAACCTTATCAATGGCATGGCTAGGACGCCCTTGAGCGAGCAGTGCTGCTAACGCATCCAGTAGGATCGACAACCCAGAGCCTTTCCAGTACCCGGTCGGCAACAAGCGACGCGTCGCAGCGATCGCCGCAGGATCACGGCTCAACACTCCACGCTCATCAAAACCGCCGTCAACGGGCAAATGCTCGCCCTTCAGCTGAGTCGTCTGTAGCTTCCCATAGGAGAACTGAGACATCGCCATATCAAGCACCAGAGGCCCGGTACTATGCGGTACGGCCATCACCAACGGGTTATTGCCAATCGATTGGGAAGCACCACCCCAGGCAGGCATGCACGATTCGGTATTGGTCCACATAATCGTAGCGAACCCTTGCTCAACCGCATGCCAACCATAGCTTCCGCCCCGCATCCAGTGGGTTGTATCGCGTAACGCCACCAGCCCCATACCATGCTCACGCGCCAACGCCATGGCACGCTCTGTGGCATGAAGTGCATTGACCACACCTATTCCAAAACCTCCATCAAGCACCTCAATCGCGCCCAATCGTTGGACAAGGCTTGGCCTAGCGTCGATATCGACCCAGCCTTTCCCGACGTACTCAATGAAGCGTGGAACCCGCCCGATACCATGCGAATGTACGCCGTCGCGGGTACTTTCAGCATGGATTTGCGCGCAGGTCTCAGCATCAGCGGGCTTTAGCCCCGCCTTCAATAGTGATTTCTCAATCGTACTGCGCAACGTCTCAAAATCGATATTAGCCATCACTTACCCCCACCATTAAAAAAGCCCACTCCGCGAGTGGGCTTCAACACCCCAGCCGCCTCGAATGGCGGCCATGGACTTCAAGCAGCGTCAGACGCCGCGTCTTGTTGACGAGTACGGTAGTTCTGCCACAGTGTCAGCGCCAGCAACCCAAAGGCGATGACTAAAAAGGTAACGCTGATGGGCCGGGTGAAAAACGGTGTCCAATCACCACCGAAGGTCTGCAGCCCCCGTCTCAGATTAGATTCCGCTATAGGCCCCAGAATTAAACCCAGTATTACCGGAGCGGTTCCAAAGCCATATCGGTTGAGAAAATAGCCGAGCAATCCAAAAGCCAGCATTATGTAGAGGTTAAACACATCCCCATCAACTCCGTAAACACCGATAAAACAGAAAACAATGATAGCCGATATCAACTGTTTTCTTGGCACTAGCAGTACACGAACAAACAGCTTGATACCTAAACACATGATGATAAGCATGAAGAAGTTAGCGACTAAGTACGCTAAAAATATCCCGTAAATGATGCCGCTCTGGCTTTCAAATAGCATCGGCCCCGGTGTAACGCCTTGAATCATTAAACCACCCAATAGAACAGCAGTCGCGGCCTCGCCAGGGATACCCAGCGCAAGCGTAGGAATTAACGCCCCACCTAACAAAGCATTGTTCGCACTTTCAACTGAGACAATGCCAGCACTATGTCCTGTGCCAAACTTTTCAGGTGTTTTAGAAAAACGACGTGCTTGGTCGTAGGCTACCAGTGAGGCGATACTGCCCCCAGCGCCAGGCACTGGGCCCACGACAGAACCAGACACGATACCGACGAGAAGAGCGCGCCAATTGCGCAGCGTTTCAATAAACCGCGGGCGTGCAATATCGACCTTATGGGGGCTATTCTGAAGTTTATTGGAGGGGTCATATTCGAAGGCATCTTTCAGCACTTGTGATACAGCGAATAATCCAATCAGCGCCGGTAAAAGGTTAATCCCGGTCAATAAAGACAGCTGTCCAAACGTAAAACGGTCGACCCCCGCAATAGGATCTGTACCGATGGTAGAGCAAAAGAAACCTATCAGGCCTGCAATCAAACCTTTCAGGAGGGACTTGCCCGCAACAGAAGCAATAATGACTAGCCCGAAAATGCTCAGCGAAAAATACTCCGCAGCACCAAATCGCAATGCAAACTCAGCGATAGGTGGTGCGAGAAGACTTAACACCACCATACTAGCTACACCGCCAAAGAAAGAGGCAACAATTGCCAGCCCCAGGGCTCTCCCCGCTTCCCCCTTTTGAGCCATTGGAAAGCCATCGAACGTAGTCGCGACCGAGGATGGCGTTCCTGGAATATTCAACAATATGGCGGGTATCGAGCCACTGGCACCAGCACCACACAGGGTACCCAGCAGCATACCAATACCCATCACAGGCGGCATTCCAAAGGTTACCGGCAATAATAGGGCTATCGCCATGGCCGATGTTAAGCCTGGCAATACCCCCATGATAATGCCTAGGAAAGTCCCACCGGCAATCGCCAATAATGTACCCAACTGGAAGACCAGCCCCAAACCATCAATATAACCCGTTAGCATCTCACTTCTCCTTCTTCAATCCGGCAGTGGGATATTGAATAGTTCGGTAAATACATAATAGATAACCAATGATAAAGCGAACGCAAAAACTGTATACGCTGCTAGGTTTCGAAGTTTTCGACTATTGCTTAATTTTTGAAATTCACCGCTAGTTATGACAAGGCAAACGACATTTAAAAAGCAAAATATCGCTGTGCTTGCGATATACCCCAGCCGCTCGAAAGAGTTGATATAAACAATAATCAAAGCCACGATGGTCAGCCATTGCAAAATGCCTTTCTTCGGAGCAGTGGCACTAAGGGCTGTTGTGTCTTCCCGCACTCGCTTTGCAACAAGCCATTCGTAAGAATCACGTATTAAGCAGGGCACGGCACACACAAAAATCAAGCCAGAAATCAACTTTGGAAAAGAAGCGGGGGAAAGCCCCCCCGCCATGCTGACTGCTGGCAGCGTAGTGGCCATATAAAACCCAATTGCCGATGCCACCACAAGAAACAGATCAAAGATCGGTTTACCTATATCCTTTGCCATCAGTCACTAACTCCTTATTTTATTTAGCAGCTAAGTCGCCAGCACTGTCTTTCATCACTTCAGCAGATTCAGCGATAAACGCCTCTAGCTCATCTCCATACAGCGGTACCATATCCAAGCCCAGATTCGAGGCAGTCTCTTCGAAGGATCCTTCGTCTACAATTTCTTTAATGGCGTTGACCCACGCTTCCTTAGCCTCTTCCGGTAGGCCATCAGGGCCCGCGATGCCGCGCCATACTGTCAGAGACAGGTTGTAGCCTTCCTCTTGGAAAGTAGGCACATCAGGCAGCGACTCGCTACGCTCTGCGTAGGACATACCCAAGGCTTTCAGACGACCTGACTCTAGCGCCGATCGAAGTTCCGCCCCACCTAGCACCACGGCATCCACGTGCCCGCCCATAGCAGCGGAGATAGTCTCAGAACCGCCGGGATAGGGAATGAAGTTAAAATCGACTTCAGCGGTATCAGCAAAGGCCACCGCCGCGATGTGAGCTGATGACCCTACCCCCGAAACCCCCACTTGCACCGAGGTGCCTTCCTTCGCAGCCTCGACCATAGCGTCCAAGTCGGCGTATTCACTGTCTTCACCAACAGCGATGACGTAGGGCTCTTCAAGAATCTTGGCGACAAAATCAAAATCTTCGTAGGTAAAGTCAACATTACCCAACGCCTCCAAGGTCAGCAGTGCATTGCTGGCGGCAGCTAAGGTATAGCCATCTGAATCTGATGCCTGAGCACGCGTCAGCCCCACGGCTCCGCCGCCGCCCGAGATATTGCGAATGACCAAGTTGGTATCGAGTTTTTCTTCCAGAAGCGGCTGTAGTGCGCGGACGAAGGTGTCGTTGCCGCCACCGGCTGAGAAGGGCACGATCATATCGATGTTTTGCTCAGGATATTCAGCAAATGCACCAGCACTGGCCATCATTGCTGTTGCCACAGATAAGCTTAGCGCTAACTTTTTCATTGTAATGTCCTTCTTTGTCATGTTTAGAGTATTCACTCAGCGCACTAACGCTGGCTTTTTCGGATCAAACTTCCAATCATCTATCAAATATTGCATTGCCATCGCATCATCCCGAGCACCAGCAGGCAGTGAACGATAGAGCTTATTAGCCTCCTCTATGGCCTTCATATCGATGTCGACCCCAAGCCCCGGCGCATCGGTTACGGCCACTTTGCCACCCACAACCTCCGGCGGATTGCGAGTCAGGCGAGCATCGCCCTCCTGCCATATCCAGTGGGTATCAAGCGCGGTTGTGCGCCCCACGGCGGCGGCCCCCACCTGGGCGAACATGGCAAGCGAAATATCGAAATGGTTGTTGGAGTGCGAGCCCCAGGTCATACCATGATCCTGGCAGAGCTGGGAGACACGTACAGCACCGGAAAGTGTCCAGAAGTGCGGGTCGGCTAATGGAATATCGACTGAGCGCAGCATCAGCGCGTGGGCCATTTCCCGCCAGTTGGTGGCTACCATGTTGGTGGCGACAGGCAATCCGGTGGCATGGCGAAACTCAGCTAAAATCTCGCGACCGGAGAAGCCTTGTTCCGCCCCGCATGGATCCTCTGCGTAGGCAATCACACCGTGGAGATCCTTGCACAGCCGGACCGCCTCTTCTAGCGACCAAGCACCGTTAGGGTCAATGGTCGTGCGCGCATCCGGAAACGCATTGTGCAGCGCCGTGACGGCCGCTATTTCTTGCTCGCCAGCCAGAGCCCCGCCCTTTAACTTAAAGTCTTTAAAGCCGTATCGATCGTGCGCCGCCTGAGCTAGCTCAACAATGTGCTGAGGGGTCATGGCCGCCTCGTCGCGCAAACAGTACCAGTCGTGATCCAAGCCCCCGGTGCCACGGCGGAAATCCAACGGCGTAGCGTGCCCATCACCGATAAAGAATAAGTATCCCAGCACGTCAACGCTGTCACGCTGCTTGCCGTTGCCTAGGAGCTCTGCCACCGGCACTCCCAGAAATTTCCCCATCAAATCAAGTAACGCCGCTTCAAGCGCGGCAACTGCATTGATGCGCAGTTCGAATGTCCAGGAGCCTTTGCCGAAATCTTCAAAATCGGCACTCCGTCCGATATTGTGTAACGACGCAATCATGGAGCGCATTTTCCCGATCGACTGACCGACCACCATCTCTCGTGACTGCTCAAGAGACGTTTGAATCGTCTCGCCACCGGGGGCTTCCCCTACCCCTACATTACCGTGGCTATCTTTGAGAATAACCAGGTTGCGGGTAAAATACGGCGAGTGCGCTCCACCGATATTGAGTAACATGCTATCGCGCCCTGCCACGGGAATGACCTGCATATCGGTTATCGTGGGAGTGTCGTGACTCGACATAAACAATTCTCCATTAGGCGGTGTTAGCGCGCAGATCAGCATCCCGCTCATTGCCGCATTAAAATAACGAAGGCGGACAAACGCAGCCCTTGTTGGTCAATCAAAGACTTTTAAACTCAAACCCACTCTTCGCTGCTTGGCATAGGCGATCTAATTATCCGGATCAATATGTCATACATCATACAAATAAGAAGATAAGTAGCATGACTTTCAGACGCAAGCAGCAGTAGTGAAAATTAAACCAAAGTAGCACTGGCTGGCATGACTGCCAGCAAGTGATTAACAATCTAAAAAAGACTTTAAATAACTGATTTTATTTATTTTTATACTTCAACCACCCAGCCTGGCTTAAATATCGCTGGAGTAAACTCATCAGGGTATCCACCAGGGTTGGCAATGATACGCGTGCCGTTACGCAGAATATCCACGGGTTCGTGAACATGTCCGTGCACCCATACATCCATATTGCCCATTAAATGAGGCAAATTGGAGGCAAACGCGGGGGATAACGCGTCGCCCAGATATTGGCCTGGGATACAGTCGTGTAGCGGGGCATGATGGCTAACCACCACCTTAGGGCCATCAAACGGCTGGGACAGCTCTTTTTCGAGCCAAGCAAGCGCTTCAGCATGCACCTGCTGGCTTGCCTGAGGTGTGAATGTCTCCCCTGGCGAGGTTTGAACGATTTTAAAGTCGGGCATGTAGCGCAACGCCTTAGACTCAGTATCGGCGGGGTTTTGCGTTGGGTCACCGGCGTACAACGCAAAGTCAGTCCATAGCGTTGTACCGTAAAAGCGTACGCCATTGAAGGTGACAGCACGATTATCCAGAAGCTCAATGTCGAGCCGCTCGGCTTCGAGCGCCAGCTCATCACGCAGCAGCGGCATGCAGGTACCGTAGAACTCATGGTTGCCTGGTACATAGATAATCGGCGTGTCTGGAAACTGGTGGCGCGCCCAGGCAAGGCCTTCGCACTTACGGTGAATATCCCCCGCCAGAACCACTACATCTGCCTCCACCTCAGGCAGCTCGCGGTTCCCGTCAAAAAACTCCAGGTGCAGGTCAGACAAAATACGCAGACGCATAGGGCTCCTCGTAACAAATACCTATTTAAACGATCTTACCCGGCCTAGGACACGTTGTCGCAGGGCATCGGTGTCACGTCAAGGCATGCTGCATTGCAGCAAAAATAGGCTATAATAACGATGTAGTCCCAATAGGAGGACCGCACAATGACTTTTTTAATAACCCCCCCTGCACGCGATAATGAAGTTCTAGAGTTCTGGAGCTTGAATGCTCAATGGCATCGTGCCGCAGTTGAAGCGCTGAAAGCCTATTTAGGCTAATTCAGGTGCTTTTGCGCCCTTTAGACCAAAAGCTAATCACCGAAGCCGGAATATTTTCCGGCTTTTTTATGACTATGAAAACCTTTTCCATTCAAAGACCTAATATCGTCATTTCAGCATTTGTAAGCCATGGCTTACGAAAAATGGCAAAACACCTACATCGTTAGGACTAGCCCTTCGCAAAAAAAGCTCTTAGTATCCGACCACAGCTAAATTGCTGCTATGCACAACACAGGCTGTGTACAACATAAGCTTTCTACAACTTGAAGGCTTTACAACATAAGTTTTACAACAAGGTCTCATCGCATTCCCTGTCCCCTGAAAGAGGAGTGAACGCCATGCAACACTTAGTCACCCCAACACAAGCGTTGGAAGTAGATGTTATGGAAGTATGGGCACAGCGTGCCCGCCAACAACGTGCGGCACTTGACGCTATTAAAGCTTACCTGCGCTAAGTCCCCAAACGTCATATTGGTTCAACGCCGCTCAACGCCTCGTTTCAGCGAGGCGTTTTTTACCTAGTTAAATGGACAAGCATCACTATCAGGTCTAAATATACGACCTCCAGGCTATAACTATGCTTTACGCAGCCATGCATTACCCTGCAACATAGTCTCTTGACACAAGACGCCTGTATAAGATAACGCTCTTCTGCTTACCCGCACCCCTTACCAGATGAACCGCTTTAATGCTTGCTACCATTAGGCTTAATTATATTTGTCACCTCTTTAAAAAACAAATAGTATTGCAATACCTAGTGGATTAATGATAACCACCTCGACGCTTCAGTATACATAGTCCCCCCAAATCATTTACTTCACGGCTGGGTATGGAGTTATATAAAGAAATAGTCTAATATTAATTCGGCTGATAAAGGCGCAATACTCAACGTGCAGACTCTTCTTGTTATGCACGCACATTGACGAAGGAACGGACGATGCAAACACCTTTTTTGGTTCGCAAAACATCTTATGCTTTAGGTTTAGTGGCGACACTCGCCCTTAGCGGCTGTCAATCAGGCGCTGATCTCGGAGGCTTAATGTCTGCGGGCTCCAGCTTAGCCGGCGCTGCCACGATGTCAGATCAGCAAATGCAACAACTAGGCGATCAAACCATCGCCCAGCTTGACTCCCAGAACCACCTTGTTGCAGACGATAGCCAGTATGCAAAACGCTTGGCCGAGTTAACCCAAGGCTGGGAAACAGTCGACGGCCATACGCTTGACTATAACGTTTATCGAATAGAAGAAATGAATGCTTTTGCGGTACCCAACGGATCCATTCGACTGCATAGCGGGCTGATGGATGAGATGACCGACGATGAAGTGCGTTACGTTATCGCCCACGAGATCGGCCACGTCTCGTTAGGACACTCCAAGCGTGCTTTCCAGGTTGCCTATGCTGCTTCCGCTGCACGTGAAGCAGCTGCGGCCAGCGGCAGCACTACCGCCGCCGCACTATCAAGCTCTGAGCTTGGTGACCTGGGCGAAAAACTGATCAATGCTCAGTTCTCTCAAAGCCAAGAGAGTGCAGCTGATGACTATGCCATTGAGCTAATGCAGCGCCACGACATGAATGCAGAGGCTTCAGTTGCAGCTCTACGCAAAATGGAAGCCAAATACGGCAACAACAGCAGCGTCTTCTCAAGCCACCCAGCAGCGGGTGATCGTGCAGAGCGCCTAGAAGCTTCGTTCCAGTAAAGCTCAGACACTGGTACTGGTACTCCTGCCAAGTTAGTCTTGATAATGAATGGCAGGAGTATCGGTTGCTTAGGTTTACCGATTTTTCTTACCCCCACTAAGCCCACTCGCCACCCTCTTCTTGCTGTTCGGACAGTTGCGTCAGGTAAGTGCCCTGCAAGATATACATCCGCTTTACATCGCGGTATTTGCCATTGATAAAGAACTCCTGCACCAAGTGGCCCTCTTCTGTAAAGCCACTCTCCTCGTAAAGATGAATCGCTTTGACATTATCCACCGCCACAATGAGATATACCTTGTGCAGGTTTAGAATGGTGAACGAGTAATGCAGCGCTTGGCGAATTAACGTGCGCGCAAACCCTTTGCCCTGATGCTCCGGGGTAATAATGATTTGAAACTCGCCGCTGCGATGGATGTAGTCGATCTCGATCAGTTCTACCAGACCGATGGCATTTCCATGGCTATCTTCAGCGACAAAGCGCCGTTCGGCGTTGTCATGGATATGCTTGTTATACAGCTCCTCCAGCTCATCAAATGACTCGTAAGGCTCTTCAAACCAGTACGACATAATACTCTGGTTATTATTTAGCTCATGAACAAAGCGCAGGTCGTTGCGCTCCAGTGCACGCAAATAAAGTGTATGGCCCATTGCCCGCTTTCCTTATGAATATCCGTTAAGAATACTCGTTTTAAACTTGCCCGCCACTCGGTTCTTGCCTTTAGGTTAGGCCATTTTGGCCAGGCGTCTAAATGAAAACAGCTCCGCCAAAGGGTGTTCTCTACCCTCTATAAGCGCTCGCAGCAGTTTGGCGCCTATCATGCTATAGCTAATGCCGTTGCCGCCGTAGGCCATGGCAAAATGAACGCGTGGGCCTAGGGCGTCATGTGGGCCGAAAAAAGGTAGACCGTCGTCGGTTTCAGCAAAGGTGCCACCCCAAGAGAATGTTGGGTTGATATCGAGCTTAGGCCATAGCGTTGCTATTTTAGCTGTTAGCCCTTCGGCCTTTTCTTCTACCCTCGCATCGCGGCGCTTGGGAATATCTTCATCGTCGTCGTCTCCCCCTACGAGAAGTCGTCCATCGCAGGTAGTGCGCATATACAGGTAGGGGCGCGATGATTCCCACATCATGGTGTGGCGCAGTTTGCCCAATGCCTCTGGCGGTAGTGGGTCGGTAATCAGCGCATAGCTACTGCGATTGACGGCCACCTTTTCTGGCAGCCAGGCTTGAGACTCATACCCTGCGGCCATCACTACGTACTGGCAACGCAGCTTGGCGCCATTGGCCAGAGTGAGCGTGACGCCTTGATCATCCGGCGTCATCGTCTCCATCTGTGTGCGGTCATATACTTCTCCCCCACGCGCGACCACTCTGGAAAACAGCTGATATGCCATGCGATAAGGATCAATAGTGGCGGCTAGCTGAGTAAGAATAGCGCCGGGTGCCTCAAAGCCGTACTCCGCCAAAATAGCCTTGCGCTCAAGCCACTCGGCTTCAAAACCGTGTTTTTGGCGCAGCACCAATTCCTCCCGAAGTGATGCGACATCCTCTTCGCTACTGGCATAGTAAAGGCTTTGCTGACGCTCAAAGTCCACATCGCCCAGCCCTGCCGCCAGGGACTCAAGCTCGCCAATGGCCTCTGCACAGGCGCGGTAAGCACGCACTGCATCGGCTTCGCCATAGCGCTCGGCTAGCTCTGTCATATGGGTGTCAATTTCGTACTGCAGCAAAGCCGTACTGGCGGCTGAACTGCCCCACCCAACATCCCGGCGTTCAAGCACCACCACATGGTGGCCACTGCGGCTTAGCTCATCAGCAATCAACGCCCCCGTAATACCGCCACCAATCACAACAGCCTCGCATTGGTGATCGCGAGTCAATTGAGGAAAGGTTTTCAACAGGCCATTTTTGACTGCCCAAAAGGGATAACCACTTTTCAGATCCATCTGTTTGCCTTTGCTTGAGAGACTTGCAGTATGCTGTTAACCATAGATGGTTCCCCAGAACTTGCTTGAGAAAACGCTTCCGAGTGATTGCTCCACACAATAAAGGAGATGCGCATGATTGATTTACGCAGTGATACGGTGACCCGTCCGACCTCTGCCATGAAAGACGCCATGATGGCCGCCCCGGTTGGCGATGATGTGTGGGGCGATGACCCAACGGTCAACGCGTTTCAAGCCAACCTGGCCGAGCAGGCAGGTAAAGAAGCGGCGCTGCTGTTTCCTAGCGGGACTCAAAGCAACCTGGTGGCGCTAATGGCCCACTGCGAGCGCGGCGATGAGTACATTGTTGGGCAGTCAGCCCACACTTATCGTTATGAAGGCGGTGGCGCAGCGGTGTTAGGCAGTATCCAGCCACAACCCATCGAGAACGACGCCGATGGCACGCTGCCACTGGAAAAAATCAGTGCCGCGATTAAAGCCGACGATTTTCACTTTGCGCGTACTAAGCTGCTGGCATTAGAAAACACCATTGGCGGCAAAGTGCTGCCCGTAGACTACGTATTAAAAGCCACAGAGCTTGCTCGCGAGCGTGGCCTGGCAACGCATTTAGACGGGGCGCGCTTATTCAATGCCGCTGTCGCAACCGACACCTCGCTCAAGCAGCTCTGCCTACCGTTCGATAGCGTGTCGCTGTGCTTCTCAAAAGGCCTGGGTACGCCAATAGGGTCGGCGCTGGTGGGCTCACAAGCATTGATCGACCACGCTCGGCGCTGGCGTAAAGTGGTGGGTGGTGGCATGCGCCAATCAGGTATTATCGCCGCCGCCTGCCAGTATGCGTTAGATCACCACGTGGCAGACTTAGCCGACGATCACCGCCGTGCAGAGCGCCTTGCAGCGGGCTTAGCAAAGCTGCCAGGAGTCGAGATCAGCGCTCAGGCAACCAATATGGTATTCGCGCATTTTCCCGACGAGCATGTAAAGCCACTCTCCGCTTGGCTAAAAGAACACGGCATTTTGATTGAGCTGCTTTACGCCACGCGTTTCGTTACCCATCGTGATCTTGATGACGCAGATATCGACAAAGTCATCGCGGTGATGGAGGCCTATTTTAGTCGCCATTAAAAACGAGTCGTCATTAACCAGTAAATAGCTTAGCTAAGAGATGACGCCCCTAAAGCAAGATGCACGGCGATGCCTGCCATCATCAAGCCAATCAGGCCATCGATAATGCGCCATGCGATGGGTTTTGAAAGCCAAGGCGAAAGCGCAGCGCCGCCCCAGGCCAGCAGGCTGAACCAGAGGATGGAGGCAGTCGAGGCTCCCGCCACAAAAACACCGGCGCTCTCCTGCTGGGCGCCAATGGCGGGTATCAGCAGCAGCGTATCCAGATACACCTGAGGGTTAAGCACGGTGACGGCAAGGGTGGCGAAAATCACTTTGGTTAAGCTGCGCGCTTTGCCCGCTTCGGCACTTAACCCTTGCCGCCCGCTAAAGGCTCTAAACAGCGCCTGAGCCGCCAGCCAGCTTAAAAACACTACGCCCACCCAGCGCATTGCCTCCAATGCGTTGGGCATCGTCAGCAGAAAAGCACTCACCCCAAACATGCCCGCCGTGAGCAGGATAATATCCGCGCTGATGCACAACCCTGCCGACCACCAGTGGTACTCACGACGAATAGCCAGCCCTAGGATATAGGCGTTTTGCGCCCCAATCGCCATGATAATCCCGCCGCACACCACTAGCCCGGTGATATAACTTTCCCACATTGCCCTGCCCCCATTGCCGGAATTAGCGTCGCGTTAATTAATCTGGCAATAAAGTAACCGGGAATGCTGATTGCTAAAAATCATCCTGCTAATGGGGTATTAGTTTTTCTTATACTCACCCTCTTACACACAGCCTATCTATTATGATTCCAAGGCTATGGTTTGTTGGAACGTTTGAACTGAAGCGCACGCTCAACACCACGAATTTCCGCCATGCCGCGCAAACGCCCGATTGCCGGGTAGCCAGGTTTAAAGTCGCTGCGCAAATCACTCAACATCGCATGACCATGGTCTGGACGGAAGGGAAGTTGTTCGCCCCTTTTTGCTTCAATGTCCAGAATGATATCGACCAGGCGAACCATATCGGTATCACCCTCTAAATGGGCATCTTCGTGGAAACTGGCCCCATCTGCTTCCAAGGTAGTATTTCGTAAGTGCAAAAAGTGCACTCTATCCGCCTGTTCTTGCAATATTGCAGGCACATCGTTATCAGCTCGTACGCCCAGTGATCCAGAGCAGAGCGTGAAACCATTTACCGGCGAATCGACCATATTCGCAATATCTCTTAAGTCCTGGGCGGTTGAGACCACTCTCGGCAGCCCGAACAGAGAATACGGTGGATCGTCTGGATGAATCGCTAATCGAACGCCTGTATGCGCTATCTTTGGAATGACTCTTGAGAGAAACGAAGCGAGGTTTTCTCTCAAAACCTCGGCGGTAATGTCTTTGTAGGCAGCGAGCCGCTCGCTGAAGCTATCGAGACTGTAGCTTTCTTCAGCACCTGGTAGGCCAGCAATAATAGTATTCGTTAATTCCTCAACCTGATCTGCGTTCATTTCAGATAGGCGAGCCCGGGCTGATTCCTGCGTTTTCTCGTCATAATCTGACGCTGCGCCGGGGCGCTGCAGTATAAGCAAATCAAAAACGACGACGCTAAGCGCGTCATACCTTAAGCATAAGGCCCCATCAGGTAACTCATGGCGCAAGGACGTCCTGGTCCAATCAAGAACCGGCATAAAGTTGTAACAGATGGTTTTTATGCCAGCCTCGGCAAGATTAATGGCACTTTCTGCCCAGGCATCAGCCAGTGTTTCCCAACCATGGGCGTGAGTCTTTATATCCTCATGTATCGGAATGCTTTCTGCCACTGTCCACTCAAGCCCAGCAGCTTCGATAATAGCTTTACGCTCCATGATTTCATTCAAGGGCCACACACAACCGTTCGGTAAGTGATGCAGAGCCGTCACAACACCAGTCGAGCCAGCTTGTCGTACATCCGACAAGCTGATTGGATCGTCCGGCCCAAACCAGCGCCATGTATGTTTCATCAACCTTCTCCCCCGTATTATTAGTGTTAAATAATGCTCTTATTAAATCGTGCTCTTGTTAAACAGATAACCGTCAAAATTCGGGTCTTCAACGTCGGAAAGCTCCATTAGGGTGTCTCGGACGTTATCTAAATGAACCCACATCGCCTTACGCGCCCCTTCGGCATCTTTTAGCTGCAGTGCAGAGAGAATATCCTGATGATCCTTTAGCCATTTTTCTCGGTAGTTGGTATCAAATATCCGCTCATGTAGTCTGGCCCACATCAAGCTCTGGTCTCTTTTGGCCCACAGTTCAGAGACCATATCGACCAATACACTGTTTTGCGTCGCCTCCGCTATCAGGCGATGGAATAGCTCATCACTGGAGTAGTCGTTATTCTTTTCTTCAATGCCCTTGCGCTCCATATCAAGCGCTTCCCGCATACGTACAATATCGTTTTTGGTGACTGACACCGCGGCAAAGCCGGCGATGCTGCTTTCCAAAAGCTGCCTTGCCTGTAACAGTTCAAACGGTCCTATATCATCCACAACAGGCTGTGCTACCGAGCGACTGTCGGAAAGCAAATAGATGCCAGACCCTTTTCTCACTTCAACCAGCTCTTCAATTTCAAGCATGAGTATGGCTTCGCGCGCTGCGGATCTGCCCACGTTTAAAGCCTCTGAAATCTGACGCTCAGTCATAATACGATCGCCGACTTTATACCCTTTCTGCTGAATCAAAATCTTCAAGTCGCGAGCCAGCTCCTGGTAACGCCGTAAACCTTTATGCATTAGATTTCATTTCCATTTTTAATCTTTTATAGAGTGGTAAAAAGAAGCTAGAACATTAAATGCTTCTTTTTTTGTAGATTTATCAGCAGCAATTAACCCTTTTCGATTGAATCCTCTCTGGAAGATATTTTGTCTTCGCTCAACTCTAAAATCGTATAAAATCCAAGGCGACATACCTTTGATATACGCTAATTTTTGCAGCGTATCGATCTGCCGCCGGTAAACATCCGCCATATACTTTTCGCTGAACAGGCCTTCAGATGGGCCTTGAGACGAGTTATCGCCATCCGCCCCCGTTTCAGAAATGATGACGGGGCGATCAGGATCGGAATTTTTTCCGATGGCGTACAGGTCGTCGAAGTTTTCATCGTACCAACCGTAGTACTCATTAATGCCTATAACGTCTAAATGGTCGACTAACCGATCCTCAATTTTCAATTTTGCATGATTAATTAGGCACGCTGCGGCGACTAAGCGCGTGGGGTCATACAAGCGTGCAGTTTCAGCCAGGTCTCGCATAAAAGAGAGACGACTATCCGTATCTGGATTCTCGTTACCAATCGACCAAATAATGACGCTAGCCCTATTGCGATCACGCTTTATTAATTCAATGAGTTGGTTTTTAGCGTCTTTAAGCGTGTTGTGATTATCAAAGTCAATGGCCCAGTAAACGGGAATTTCTTGCCACAGTAAAAAGCCCATCTCATCGGCTAGTTCAGCTGCGCGTTCATGATGGGGGTAGTGCGCGAGGCGAAGAAAATTGCACCCAAGCTCTTTCGCATGAGCGAGCCGTCTGCGAATGTCTTCGTCGGACGTCACTTTCCCTAGGATGTCGTCGTCTTCATGGACAGAAATGCCGCGTAGCCAGATAGGCTCGCCGTTTAGGAGAATATCTACCCCTTGGCGAACGATGGAGCGGAATCCGACATTGTCAGTGATACGGTCTTCACCAGCCGTCAGCACCACTTTATATAGGCGTGGGTTTTCAGGCGACCATCGCTCTGGCTCTGCTGCTATTCGGCAAGTACCTTTGCCATGTTCAATGTTAATCTTTTGAGCAATTCCTAATTCAGGTATCTCAAGGTGAGCATGATGAATGCTGGGGCCATCAACAGCGCTATCAACAGCTCTATCAACAACTACATCAACCTCTATCGCCCTTCCATCCTGAGAAAGGCGAATGAACATATCGCGAATGAATTCTCTGGGTAAGCTAAAGAGCTCGACCTCGCGGTAAACGCCACCGTAATTAAACCAGTCTGTATTGCGCATCGGGACGCGATCCAGCGTACGGGTATTATTGACACACAGCATCAGCCAATTGGTTTCTTCGGCAAGGTCATCCGTCAACTCAACGTAGAAGGGAGTCGAGCCGCCATAGTGATTGCCCAGGAATTTTCCGTTCAGAAATACTTTACAGTCGTACTGAGCCGCACCGACCCTAAGGATGTAGCGTTGGTCTGATTCAGCGGCGCTATCCCGTTTGTTAGCCAGCTTTTTGGTGTACCAAGCACTGCCCTCAAAGAAGTACCATTTTTCCTTTAACATGGCCCAGTTTGAGGGCACCGGGATGGACTCACCCATAAATGGGTCGTAGTCCCAGGGTTCAACGCGGTCGACAGGGTTGGCCGGCTGCATTTCATACCACTTTTGACGCAGACCTGTATCAAGCAAATCCACGCAAAAATTCCAACTGCCGTTAAGCGACGTTGACGTGCGGCCTTTCGTGAACACCATGGTGGAGTGGTTCAGATTTTGCAGATTCAACGGCACGTCGTACTCTTCGTCATGTAACGACGTTAGGGCATTCTCAGCCAAGGATGATCGCTCTAGCATCTCCCACCTCCCCTGCAGCGGTTTTAGTTAGCCTCTGCCTTGATTCGGCTGATTAGGTCGGCCAATTCAGCAGATTGGTTGGCCACTTCATCGTGCATAGGCATGACCGCTTCAATAAAGGGCGCTTTATCTACTTCATTAATCTCAACCCCCATCTCAGTCTCTGCGGTTTCCAATGCTGCCATTGCCGCTTTATTCCAGGAATCGGAATGGAATGCCTGAGCCTCTGATGCCGCCTGTCTCATCGCCGCTTGCTGATCCTCCGACATACGATCCCAGGCGCAGCTGGAGATGACGACCACGGATGGGATGATGGTATGTTCATCAAGCGAAAAATGGCTTGCTACCTCGCCATGACGCGCGTTCGTCAGGGCCGTTGGGTTATTTTCTGCCATCTCGACCACCCCTTGCTGCAGCGCACTGTAAAGCTCGCCCCAATCAATAGGTGTCGGATTGCCTCCCAACAGCTCAACCATTCTTACCGCTGATGGGCTTGGTTGTACTCTTACATTCAGACCCTCTAGGTCTGCTGGCGATTGAATGGCCCGGTCACCATAAAAGGAGCGAGCCCCCTCGGTTAAAAAGGCAACCCCTATGAATCCTTTATCACGTGACGCGTTAAGAATATCTTGGCCAATATCTCCGTTAATGACCCGTTCAAAATGCTCTTCGCTTTCAAAAATGAAAGGTAAATTCATGGCGCTGTACATTGGCTCGAATGCTTCCAGTTCGGCCGTATTGCTGCGCGCCATATCCAATGTACAGTTTTGTACCAACTCCATGGATTCACGCTGCGAGCCAAGCTGTGCGTTGGCATAAATGCGGATATCCAGTTCACCATCGGTGAGCTCTGAAAGACGTTCACTCATGTACTGCATGCTGACATGAGTAGGATGGTCTTCAGGATTATTGTGGTTCAGCCGCAGTGTCTGGGCTTGAGCTGAGGCCGCTGACATGAACAGCGCCGCACTGATTAGAGCCGTGTGTCGCAAGGCTTTTGTTGTCATCAGCTGTTTCTCCTGCTTGTTATGCTTGTTGTTGTGATTGTTGTCGTGAAAGCCGACTGTCATTGAGGCACTCACTTTCTAAGTTACAGATGCAAGATGGCTTACCGACTATATCATGTCAACCAATAAAACAAATTGGTTGACATCTTTTAGAGTAGAAGCGACTCTCTGCACAATGACTAGGGAGTAAGAAGCTAGTCACCAATACACAAAAATAAAACCAGAGGTCTTACGTATGAAACGCACAATGGACTATGTGCTTGGCACGTCTGTGTTTTTAATACTGTTGATCATCGTCGTCAGTGTGACGTGGCAAGTATTATCCCGGTACGTACTAGGCACCCCAAGCACAGCGACAAGTGAAATCGCTCGCTTGTTGTTCATGTGGTTAGCGCTACTTGGAGGTGCTTACACCTTTGGCCAAGCTCGACATCTCGCCATTGATATATTGCCTCTTGCCTTAAACGGCCGCTCACGTCAGTTACTTAATACACTCATACTGTTAATCGTGGCTGGCTTTGCCTTCTTTGTAATGGTTTGGGGTGGTTGGCAAATGGTCTCCCGAACGCTGGCATCGGGCCAAATCACCCCCACGTTGAGACTCCCCATGGGCTATGTATATGGTCCCATTCCAGCTTCCGGGCTAATCATCATTTTTTACTGTTTTATCTTTTTAGGGCGGGTTTGGCTCAACCCTAAGTCGGAGGGCGGCTTCACTATCGATCCGCAACAAGCACCTGCTCCACAAGAGAGAGATTAATATGAATATAACCGTCCTGGTGCTTTTTGGATCGTTCGCGCTTTTAATGGTCTTAGGCATACCCATTGCGTTCGCGATTGGCGTATCTGCGACACTCACCTTTCTGCTATTCATGAGCGTCGACCAATCCCTCAGCATTGTTGCCCAGCAAATAGCGTCGGGGCTTGATAGCTTTACGTTAATAGCCATCCCCTTCTTCATTTTGGCTGGCAACATCATGAATCGAGGCGGCATCGCACTTCGCCTTATCGATTTAGCGAAAGTGCTTGCCGGAAGGCTTCCTGGCTCGCTTGCCCACGTCAATATCATTTCCAATATGCTGTTCGGCGCTTTATCCGGCTCAGCCGTTGCGTCAGCGGCGGCCGTTGGGGGCGTAATGGCTCCTATCCAGAAGCGGGAGGGTTATGATCCTGCTTTTTCGACAGCCGTTAACGTCACCTCTTGTCCTACGGGTCTGTTGATTCCTCCCAGCACAACACTCATTGTTTACTCGCTGATTACTGGCGGCACGTCGATAGCCGCGCTTTTTTTGGCAGGTTATATCCCCGGTATCATCATGGGCTTATCCCTGATGGTGGTGGCAGGGATCATATCTAAAAGAAAGGGCTACCCCGTCGCGGAGAAACCCTCCCTTGCTGAAGTTAAATCAGCAGTACGCCGGGCGATATTACCTTTAGGCCTTATTGTTGTGGTGATTGGCGGGATTATTAGTGGCGTATTTACGGCAACCGAAGCCTCAGCGATCGCTGTTGCTTATTCACTTTTCCTGTCTTTATGTTGGTACAGAGAAATAGGGGTAACGGATCTTCCCAAGATCTTTATCGACTCGGTCGTCACAACGTCTATCGTATTATTTTTAATCGGCTGCTCCATTGCCATGTCCCGCGCCATGGCGTTCGGCGACATACCTTTAACGATCTCTTCTTTTATGATCGGTATATCCGATAATCCGATCATCATTCTACTGTGCATTACCGCCGTACTGCTGGTGATTGGTACTTTTATGGATATGACACCAGCACTGCTTATCTTCACCCCTATCCTTATGCCAGTGATGCAGGATATCGGTATAGACCCGGTTCACTTCGGCATCATCATGACGATCAATCTCTGCGTCGGTATCTGTACCCCGCCAGTGGGCTCAGCACTGTTTGTCGGCTGCTCCATCAGTGGCGTGAGTATTGGTCAAGTGATGAAACCCATCCTGCCATTTTATTTAGTCTTGATAGCCATTGTTCTACTGGTGACCTTCGTTCCACAAATCAGCTTATTTTTGCCCCAGCTTATTTTAGGTTATTAACGAGTTGGTTCCAGGTGATGACCACCGTTAAATCCTGAATTCAGGAATCAAAGGATAAACAATGAAAACCTTAAAAAACTGGCGCCTGGAGCACCACGACGACACGACAGTGCAACTGAGAGTGCACGATAGACATTTAATCTGCATCAACATTCTAGACAACAAATTGTTCCGAGTGCGGCTGCTAAAAGATGGTGCATGGCGCCTTAACCGCTCATGGACGGTAAACCCGGATGGCCACACCTTACCAAAGGGGCGCTCACGTGATTCGGTGACGGGGTTCAGTTGTCCCCAGTACAAGCTTGGGTGGTCGGATGGGCAGTTGCAGATCGAGACCGATGCCTTACGGCTCATCGTCTCTCAGCCGCTGCATTTTAGGTGGGAAGCCTTCGTGGATGAGGGCTGGAAGTATTTAACTGAAGACAGACCCACCGGCGCTTATATGCTGGGCGTTAAGAACCATGCCCACGCCCACTATTTACGTCGGCACCCCGATGAGCGGGTTTATGGCTTGGGCGAAAAAGCCGGGCTGTTGGAGCGGACGGGGCGGCGTTTCGAAATGCGCAGTTTAGACGCTATGGGGTATGACGCAGAGCGCACCGACCCGCTGTATAAACACCTGCCGTTCACCCTTACCCAAACCGCGTCCACCGGTAGTTTTAGTATCTTCTACGACACCTTGAACACCTGTGTGTTGAACATAGGGCAGGAGCTTGATAACTACCACGCCCCTTATCGCTCCTTTACGGCCGATGATGGCGACCTGGATTACTATTTCCGCTGGTCTCCACAGCTTCTAGACCTGGTGAAGAGCCAGTTGGCCTTAACCGGGGGGATGGCATTTCCGCCACGCTGGTCGCTGGGCTATTCCGGGTCAACCATGGCCTATACCGATGCACCCGACGCTCAGGATCAGCTCATCGGCTTTTTGCGAAAGCTGGAGAACGAGGCTATCCCCTGCGACAGCTTTCATCTTTCTTCGGGTTACACCTCCATTGAAGATAAGCGTTATGTGTTTCATTGGAATAACGACAAGGTGCCCAATCCAACCACGTTGACGAAAGCCTTTAATGATTCCGGGGTGCGATTGATCGCCAACATCAAGCCCTGCTTGTTAAGGAACCACCCGCGCTACGCAGAAGTGGCAAACAATAAATTATTTATCCAAGACAGTGAATCTGACACACCGGAGCTTTCAAGCTTCTGGGACGATGAAGGCTCTCATCTCGACTTCACCAATCCCGATACGCTCAGTTGGTGGAAAGAGAACGTCACTCAACAACTGCTGAACCTCGGCATCACTTCCACTTGGAATGATAACAACGAATTTGAAGTGTGGGATCATGGCGCTCGCTGCGTTGGTTTTGGTGAAGAGATCGAAGTGGGGCTGATACGGCCCTTGCATTCGCTGTTGATGGTTCATGCCTCTTGGGAAGCACAGTCTCAACACGCGCCTCAACATCGGCCCTATGTGGTGACCCGATCAGGCTGTGCTGGCCTACAACAGTTTGCCCAAACCTGGACGGGAGACAACAAAACCAGTTGGGAGAGCCTGCGTTGGAATATCCGCATGGGGCTGGGCCTGTCGCTTTCGGGTATCTACAACATTGGGCATGATGTCGGTGGGTTTGCTGGCCCCCAGCCTGGCCCCGAGCTTTTACTCCGTTGGGTTCAGAACGGCATCTTTCATCCCCGGTTCTCCATTCACAGTTGGAACAACGATGGCTCTGTGACCGAGCCTTGGACGCACCCCAGCGTTGCCGACGGCATCCGTGCCGCTATCCAATTCCGCTACCGCTTGTTGCCTTATTTTTATACCTGCCTTTGGCAGGCGGTAAACAACCACGAACCCATGCTAAGACCCACCTTCCTCGACCATGAGAATGACGCACAGACTTATGCAGACACCGACGATTTTCTTCTAGGTCGAGACCTACTCGTAGCGTCTGTGGTTGAGCAAGGCGCAGATAAGCGGCGCATCTATCTGCCCGACAACCATGCAGGATGGTGGGACTACTGGACAGGCCAACTGCATGCCCCAGGAACATGGTTAGAGAAGCCGGTTTCATTGGCGGATATGCCGCTGTTTGTTAAGGCTGGATCAATACTGCCGCTTGCTAATGAGGCCATAAAAGCAACGCCGGAGGCGCAAGTTGGCCGAACGTTGGCACTGTTTCCACAGCCTGGATCGTTTTCCTGCACCTCACTGATTTACGATGATGACGGCGAGTCCAAAGATGGCCCGCACTGCATCACCACTCTGCTGCTTACCGGCGATGAGCATAGTTTGGAACTGCAAATCAGCCATGCTGGGGATATGCCTTTTCCTTTTTCACAACTCAATATAGTGCTACCAGCAGGTGAAAATCGCCCCTTGCACTACGGTGGTCGCGTCATAGAGCATGGCGGGCTAATCACCGTGGGAGAAGCGTCGTGAGCAGCGATAACACATTACTTTGGCGCTTTTGCACGAGCCGCTATCGCTGAAATGGTAAACCAGAAGGCTTTTCTATGAATAATTACCTACACACTGATTTCTTGCTGGATACAGAAACAGCACGCCGCCTCTACCATGATGTAGCTGCGGACTTGCCGATTATTGACTACCACAACCATCTTCCGCCCGAAGAAGTGGCTCACAATCGCAGCTGGGACAACCTGGGCGATCTATGGCTGAGCCATGACCATTACAAGTGGCGTGTCATGCGCTGGGCGGGCGTCCCTGAATCTCACATTACCGGCAGCGCAACAGATAAAGAGAAGTTTCTGGCGTTTGCCCAGATTCTGCCTAAGGCAATTGGCAACCCCATGCACCACTGGAGTCACCTAGAACTGTGGCGCTACTTTGGTGATGAAGGCAAGTTGATCAACGGCGATACCGCAGAGGAGATTTGGCAAAGCACGCAAGCAATGCTGAGCCAGCCTGAGTTCCGCGCCCAGGGCTTGCTAAAAAAGATGAAGGTCGAACTCATTGGCACCACCGATGACCCGCTCGACAGCCTTGAGCACCACCAAGCATTTGCTGCCTCGCCACACAAAGGTGGGCTTTCCATGGTGCCTACCTTTCGCCCGGATCGCGCGCTGGCAATCGAAGGCGCAGGTTTCAATAACTACCTTGAAAAACTGGAGACCCTGACCGGACAACCCATCAGCACCTTCGAGCATCTGGTAAGCGCACTCACGGATCGCCTGGAGTACTTCATTGCCAACGGCTGCCGTGCCGCCGACCACGGTATTGGGCAGCTAGAACAGGCCGATGAGCTAAGTGCTAGCCAGCTTGATGCCATTCTGGAAAAAGGCCGCCAAGGCAAAGCCTTAGCGCCAAAGGAAGCAGAGAGCTTCCGTATGGCCGTATTGGTAGCACTTGGCCGTGGGTACGCGCGGGCTGATTTGGTGATGCAACTTCACATAGGGCCACTGCGTAATAACAGTACGCAAATATTCACGGCGGCTGGTAGCGACTCAGGTGCTGATTCCATTCAAGATAAGCCCATTGCCGAGCCGTTAAACAAATTGCTGGATCGCATGGATAGCACCAATGAGCTGCCGCGCACCATTCTTTATGCGCTGGATCCCAGTAAAAACCCCATCATCGTCACCACGGCGGGTAACTTTCAAAGCGGTGGCATAGCAGGCAAGGTACAGGCGGGGACTGCATGGTGGTTCAATGACCAACTTGACGGCATGGAAAACCAGATGAGCCAACTGGCGCAAATGGGCCTGTTGTCTACCTTCACCGGCATGTTAACGGACAGTCGCTCCTTCTTGTCCTTTCCTCGGCATGAATACTTCCGAAGGTTGCTATGCCGTATCGTCGGGCGTTGGGTTTCTGAGGGGCTGGCACCGAATGATCACAAGCTGCTTGATGAGATCATTGCGGATATCTGTTACCACAACGCCCACCGCTGGTTCATTGAATGAATTAAATACATGATGATTTAGTAGTGCGATTAGCCAGCAGCATTAGGGGGCGCTTGCGCCTCCAAGGCTTCAACAAGCGACTCGGCGAAACGGAGGGCTGAGGGGAACCCTCCCCATGGCCAATAATTTACTTCTATATTGACCGGGGTATCATCCAACCAATGCTGCCATAGCCCCGACGTTGGCAAGGCTGAATCAGTTAAGTATTGAGAGTAAGTCGGGTGAAGCAGAATGAACCTACCTTCTAATTGAAACGCCTCTGAAATGGTTAATGTGCTGAAGCCCCAGTCGTTAGTAGGGCCTTGCCAGGCATTTTCCAATCCCAACTGAGTGATAACCATATCTTCCAGGCTTCCATGCCCATAAATGCGAACATGTCGGTCGTCTCGAATTTCTACAACCAACAGGGGGTCTACAGGCCTTGCAATCTGTGCCGCTATTACTGCCAGCCTAGTTTGGACAGACTCAATTAATTCTTGGGCCTGCTGTTGCTGATCGTTCAGCTCCCCTACTTTTCTAGTAAGTTGTTCAAGGTTCTGCCAAATATTTAAGTTTTCTCCAAATAGCGAGATTTTTATTACATCAGCAATACTGGAAAGTTTATTCTCTAAATTCAAATGGGCCGGTGGCGATATTAGAATAGCATCAGGCTCCAACGACGCTAGGTATTCAAAATTGGGCTGAAACCTATTCCCGAGCTCCCGGGTGTCAGGCAGTAAGGGCTCTCGGTAGAAGCGCCTATATTGTGCCAAGCCCGCCATCGCTAAAGGAGGCTGTTGCAAAGCAGAAAGTGTATCTGCAATGGCATAGTCAAAAGCGACCAGCTTTTTGGACTCTTCAGCGTTAGCGAATGAGACGAGTAGCGGTAAAAATATAACTAGGAGAAAAATTATACGGCCTGATGGTAGAAAATTACCCATATAGATCATCAATATATTTTCTATTTTGGCTCTTATAAAACAATGACAGGCGGTGAAGCCGCCTGCCATTGTCACTCTTGGTAATGACGTTACCACTGATAACTTACTGAGCCTACAATGCTTCTCGGTTCACCATAGAAGCATCCATAAGTGCAGGACTCGATATAGGTTTTGTCAGTGAGATTGGTGGCATTCAATGCATACACCCAAGATCCGGTTTCATAACTCACTCGCGTATCGACAAGTGTAAACGACGGCACTTCTCCCTCTACCCAAGTCGCCCGGGTTGGGCCTACGTAGCGAACTCCACCTCCTACCTTCAACCCCGGCAGGCCGAAATCGCCAAAGCGATAATCACTCCATAGCGAGAATTGGTTATAGGGTGTATTGGCCGTTCTCCTGCCCACCTGATCTGGCGTAACGGGGCTGCTTTTCGTTGTACGCGCATCAGTGTAGGTGTAGGCTGCTACCAAGTTGGCGTTGGGGCCTAGTGCCGTCTTCGCTTCCAATTCGACACCACGTGAACGTACTTCCCCTATCTGTGTCTGGAAGCTGGTGTCCACCGGATCGGTGACGCTGACGTTTTCCTGTGTCAGCTCATAGGCGGTGGCGGTGAGCATGGTATCCCACCCTTCCGGCTGAAAGCGAACGCCCAGTTCATATTGCTCTCCTCGCGTGGGCTCGAACTGATTGCCGTTACGGTCGGTGCCGCTGGTAGGTTCAAACGACTGGCTATAGCTAATGAAGGGCGCCAAACCGTTATCGGCAAGATAGACACCCCCTACACGTCCAGTGAAAGCATTATCCGTTTCACTACTCCACACTGTGGGGCCAAAGTAGGGAGAGGTCTCAGATTCAGTCCAGTCCTGACGCCCTCCTAACATGAGAACCCACTTGTCGGCGACTTTCATCTGATTTTGAGCATACAAGCCAACCTGCTCGCTGCGTTGCTTGGATGACCATGCAAAAGGCACCGGTTCGCCGAAATCTCCACTGCCGTAAACAGGATCAAAGAGGTTAAGCGGTGGCGCTGTGCGGTTGTAGCGCTCGGTTTCGTGGCGTTGTCGTATGTAGTCTATTCCGATCAAGCTGGTGTTGGTGGTATTTCCAGCCTCCCAGTCGTATTGCAAGGAGGTATCTGAGGTCAAGGCCGATGACGCATCACGGCGATCCTGGGCGCTCCGGGCATAAATCCGCTGATCGCTACTTTGGCCGAGACTTATAGAATCGTAAGTCCGGTCGGATCGGAAAGTGCGGAGGCTATGTCGAAGGTGGAGGTTGTTAGAGAAGTCGTGCTCGAGTAAGTAGCCGATCGAATAGCGCTCGTTATCGTATTCATCATAGCCGGGCTCTCCGGTGAAAAGCTCCAGGGGAATGCCACCATTCGGGTTAGTAAGAATGGTCCCGCTGGAGGGTAGCCCATACACATAGATTGTTTGATCGCGCTGATACTCGCTCAGCAGAGTGAGCGAGGTATCCTCATTTGGCTGCCATTTCAACGCTGGAGCAATATAGGTGCGGTCATCCGGCACATGGTCGATAAAACTATCGCTATCCCGATGCAGCATGGTCAGGCGATATGACCAAACACCATTCTCATCCAGAGCATCGGAGAAATCAGCAGATATTTGGCGACGGTCGAAACTGCCCGCCTCAACATTCACTTCGCGCAGAGGGGAGCTAGTGGGGCGTTTACTGACGGCGTTGATCATGCCTCCGGGGGCAGCTACCCCATAAAGAATAGAGGATGGGCCCTTTAACACCTCCAGTCGTTCAAGGCCATAAAGCTCTTGCTGACCATCATAAAGATTAGCTTGGTATTTGCTGCCGTCACGATAGGATCTATCAACGGTGAACCCGCGCACTCTTAGTGATTCAGTAGTGCGATCAGCACCTTCCTGCCTTGATACACCAGCTGTGTAACTCAATGCCTCATTGAAATTTCGAGCACCATAATTTTGAAACTCTTCGCTACTTACAACTGAGATGGACTGTGGCGTCTCAATGATAGGCGTACCGGTCTTGGTGCCTGTTGCGCTACGAGTGGCGGCAATACCCTCTACTGGCCCTCTGGCCGTCTCACGTATCCAGTCGGCTTGCACCTGCATCGTCGTCAACGCCACATCAGCCGCCCGCTTTTCTAACCGATAACTACCCTCAGCGCTGCGCACTGGTACAAGGCCGGTATCTGCCAACAAGCGCTCCAAACCTTCGTTTATTCCATAGTTACCTTGCAGCCCTGCGGTTTGCTTGCCAGCGGTCAAAGTGGCATCGAAGGCAATCTCGATGCCTGCACTGACCGCGAAACGGTTTAAAGCCGTATCGAGCTGTCCTGCTTCGATGGAATAGCGTTGCTGAGCGGCGGCACTCTGCCCTGCTGCTTGCTGGGCAAGCGCCGTTGCGGGTAGGCCAGCCAAACAGCTGGCGAGTAGACTGTATTGAATGGCGCGGGCCAAAGGCGTCCGGATAAAGCGTGAGTGCGCTTGCTGCGTCGTCATGAAGATCCCCGTTGAGTGATGCATTTTTTATGTCTACATCTTCTCTTCCGAACGAGAACGAGAATCCCTCAATGTTTTCTGACATTTTTCTTCTTAGCTTTCGCCGTCGCTGTGCGGTATGACCGTGACCCAAAATGGCGTTCGGTAGACCACCTTTAATGACAGTGCATCGGCAAGACTAGCCAGGGCGCGATCGGTGTCTTGCAGCGAGAACACGCCGCTCACCCGCCGGTCGGCTACCTCCGGCGCGCAGCGCACCACGCCATGGCGATAGCGGGCTAATATTTCGACCACCTCACTAACTCGCATGCCTTCGGCCACCAGCCGCCCCTGAAAACGGGCCAATCCAGTGGGTTCCAAGGGCGCAGGTGGAGTTACCCCACCGGCGCTCATGGCAGCCTGCTGGCCAGCATCCAGTGTCGTCCGCTCATCACTTCCACGCCGCTCCAGAGCCACCCGTCCTTCATAAACGGCCACTTGGGAGCTGTCAGTATGCTGTTGCACGCTGAAGCGGGTTCCCAGCGGATAGGAAAGCCCTTCCTGGGTCATAACGCTGAATGCTCGGGCATCCGGTGTTTTTGCCGTGGTGATCAGCACTCCGCCACGCAGTAGATGGAGTCGCCTTTGGTGGGCATCGAACCTTATGTCGATGGCGGTATCGGTATCCAGCACCAGATGGGTGCCATCGCTCAGCGTGAGTTCGCGACTCTCGCCAATACCGGTGGCGTAGTCGGCGAACTGACGCTGCCACTGGGGCGTACGCGGTAGCCCAAACCCCAGCCCGCCTAACAGCACGGCCAAGCCGCCCCACTGCAGCAAGCCCCGCCGGGAGACCTGGGAAGACGAAAACAGCTCGCTACGGGCAGCGTGACGCGGCAACGCAGCCAGCCGGCCATCAATCGCCTGCAACTGCTGCCAGGCTCGCTCATGTTCCGGCGATGCTTGTCGCCAGGCCAGGCAAGCCTCGCGCTGGGCCTCGCTGATGTCGTCGCTCCATAGTCGTGCCATCCACAGGCTGGCCTGCTCCAGCACGGCAGGATCAATGGCCTCATGGGAAGCGTCGGCTGACGTGCGGCTCATAGCATTCACTTAAGGTTGAGATTCGCTTATCGCGCGGTGGCAGGCCAGCAGCGCCCGGGCGATATATTTCTCTACCGAAGAGACAGAGACACTCAGCGTCTCGGCGATGTCTTGATAACTCTGGCCGTCCAGGCGACACATAAGAAAAGCTCGGCGAGGCTTGTCGGGAAGCTCATGGAGCAGCGTATCGATCTCTACCAGCGCTTCGATAGTGAGTGCTTGCTCCTCGGGAGAAGGCGCGATTGTCTCTGGAAGCAGACTAAGAGTTTCCAAATAGGCCGTTTCGATTCGCCGACGGCGGTAATGATCGACGACCAGCCCTTTGGCGATCTGGGTCAAAAAACGGCGCGATTGCTCAGGCGCTGGCGTAGTGCCCCGCGCCAGTATGCGCAGGTAGGTATCGTGCGCGAGATCGGCAGCAGTATGGGAACAGCCCAGCGTGGCGCCCAACCAGCGCCGCAGCCAGCTATGATGATTGTGATAGAGGGTGTCGAAAGGAACCTCGCTTCCGCCCTGTTGCTTTATCGATACCATCGCCCGTTGCCATTGATTGCCTGTGCCAAATGCCCCCAAAAAAGGGGCAAAACCAGACACAAACAATAAGTGATAATACTTATCATTACAAACAATATGGCGATGTAAAGCACCTGCAGATAACAGAATGGCGCTAGGGGGTGGTTGGCTCCTCCAGAGCCTCGACGAGGGATTCGGCGAAGCGGAGGGCTGAGGGGAGAGCACCAAAAACCCAAAAATCGCCCGGGATGTAACTGATTTTACCTTCTCGCTGGCTAATCAGCGTTTGCCAGATGTCACTACTTTCTAAGCTTTCACGGATCCACTCTTTGTAAGCTGGACTCTCTATAATAAATAAATGACCTTCTGCTCTAGCTAGCACATCAATAGTAACGACTGAAAGACCTGTAGCACTTGCTGATGGCTCCCACGCGTTGGTTAACCCTAACTGATCAATAATTCCATGTAATATATTGTTTTTCCCGTATACCCAAGCATGGCGATCATCTCTGAATTGAGCAATAAGAATGGGTGTTTCCTTGTTTTTTATTTGATCTCTTAAGATAGCTAACCGTTGGTTTGCTTGTGCAGTCACAATCTCAGCTTCTTCCTTAAGATTAAGCTGCTCTGCAATCTCAAAAGTAAAGTCAACAATTGCCCCCCATGGATCATGCTTAAAAGGGTAAAGTGAAGTGTCAATAGTGGGCGCTATTTTTGATACGTGCTGTAGCAAAATTGAATTTTCACCGAGCAAGAAGTCAGGCTCATAGCTTGAAATTAGTTCCATGTTCGGCATGGATTTTAAACCTACGTCAATGCCATCTTCCTTTTCTATAACTTCGTTTCCAGTCCACCCCTGGTAGTTTCGAAGCTGGGCAATAGCTATCGGTGAAACTCCTAGCATGCTAAGAGTTTCAGCGGCAGCCCAGTCAGATGTAACAATTGACAGTCTTTCATAACTTATCGCGTAGTTTGAGAAAAGAAAAAAAATGGATATTAATAAAATCTTATTTTCCATGGTCTTATTGAAGCCCAGAATATTAACTGAAAATCCCCTAAAGTTAACTTTAGGGGATTCATTCTACCAAGCGTAGGATATCGTTCCTATCACATTTCTTCCAACACCATACTTACACGAGTCACCGAAATATCCACAGTCACTTACGTACTCTTTGTCGGTGACATTATTTGCATTAACTTGTGCATGCCAGCCATCAAAGCTAGCATCGACTTTTGAAAAGTCATAGCTCAATGATGCGTCAAACAGTGTCGTAGAGGGAAGTGAGTTTTCGTTGGCACTATCGTAGTAGCTTGAGCCTATATAGCGTACGCCAGCCCCAAGGCCTAATCCACTTAACATGCCATTTTCGAACTGATAATTAGTCCATAAATTTGCCATATTCTCGGGCGTCCCCGTTGGCCTTTTTCCTAGATCATCTCCGTTGCTTTCGGTGACTTCTTGGTTGAGATAGGTATAGCTGGCAACTAAGTCTACGCCAACTGGTAGACTCGCTCTTGCCTCAAGTTCGAGGCCTCTGGAGCGCCACTCTCCTGTCTGCTGGTTAAAGCCGGGGTTATCTAAATCAGCCGTCGTAACATTCTGGCGCGTGAGGTCAAAAACTGAACCGGTAATAGATAGATTGCCATCACGAGAGAGGTACTTTATACCCGTTTCATATTGCTGAGCTGTTTCTGGCTCAAAAGTGGCACCCCCAGCACCTTGGCCTACCACTGGCAAGAATGATGTAGAGTAACCAATATAGGGCGTGAGGCCGTTATCTGCAGTGTAAGCGAGTCCTGCTCGATATGTGAATTCGTTGTCAGATACTTTATTTTTTGTATCTGCAGTCCGATCACGATTTGTTTGACTGCTCCAATCATGACGACCAGCAAGCGTCAAAGCCCAACGCTCATCAATTTTAATTTGATCTTGCAGATATATACCTGTTTGCTCAAGCTCTTGTGAAGCGTGAGCTGAAATTTCCTGTATGGGGATGCTAGCCCCATAGATAGGATTAAAAACATCTAATGGAGCAAGACCCTGAACGGAGTAATAGGTGAGATCATTGTTTGCTTTTTGCCAATCAACACCTACTAATACTTTATGGTCAACTCCTTGAGTATCTAAATCAAACTGTAGCTGGTTATCAGTTGTGATAGCGTCAATTTTTTCATCGCGTGCTAACCCAAAGCGGGGTATCGTGCGTAGGTCATCCATTATTTGGCCAGCATAGATATTTGTAATATCTGTTTCCGCTTCCCTATAACGTGTGTTTTGTCGAATTGTTACTGTATCGTTAAGCTCATGCTCGAATAAACTGGCTACCGAAAAATAATTTTGTTCAAAGTTGTCAGCACCAGGTTCACCGACATAACGTGAACGTGGAATTTGGCCATTAGGGTTACTGTCTAGTGTACCAACCCTAGGAAGTACGATATAAGAACCAACTGTATCTATTTCTTTATATTCTGCTAGTAATGTAAGAGATGTTTTATCATTTGGTATCCAAGAGAAGCTTGGTGCAAGATAAGTGCGATCGTTTTTTGTATAATCAATTTCTGCATTTGCATCTCTTAGCAAGCCTACAAAGCGATATTTAAGCTCCCCTTGATCATCTAGGTAACCGCTTACATCAGTATTGACTTGATGATGGTCGTTACCTCCTGTGGACACTCGTACTTCGCCTTGAGGTATTTCTGTAGGCTTTTTGCTGATCAGGTTGACAATCCCACCTGGGCCACCTTGCCCATAAAGGACTGATGAAGGCCCCCGCAGGACTTCAATGCGTTCAAACCCATAAGGTTCAGAGACGGTTCGACCCTGATTGTTAAACCCTGTGAGCCTTAAACCATCGCGATAAAAGTATTCTGTTCCGCCAAAACCGCGTATCGAAATAAAGTCACGTCGAGGGTCAAGCCCATTAGAATGACCAATCACCCCCGCTGTATAATTCAACGTATCACCGATTGATTGCGCCCCCCGCGCCTCAACTTCATCGCTGGTAATGACAGATATTGACTGTGGCACTTCGTTAAGGGGAGTGTCAGTTTTTGTGCCTGTTGCAGAGCGAGTCGCCACGTAGCCGTCTACAGGCCCTGTAGCTGTCTCTTGAACCCAGTCGGCTTCCACCCGCATCGTCGTCAACGCCACATCAGCCGCCCGTTCTTCCAACCGATAACTACCATCACTCTGCCGGGCTGCCGTTAAACCCGTTCCATCCAATAGCCGCTCCAGCCCTTCATCGACTCGATACTGGCCTTGCAGGCCGGGGCTTTGGCGCCCTTCCCCCAGCTCGCCAGCTCCGCTGATAAAAACTCCCGCTTCGGCGGCGAAGCGGTTGATGACGCTGCTTACCGGGCCGCTAGCAATATCATAGTGGCGCGCTTGCTGCTGGGTGACTTGAGCTATGGCGGGCTGCGATAGCAGCGGCACGGCTAATAGTCCGGCGGCGGCAAAATGAACCGCCAGCGCCAAGGCGCGGCGGTTAAGCGTCGGTTGGTGCTTGGCAGTAAGCGGTTGAGGTGCAGTGCGCTGTTGGAGCATGTCGGTTCCCCTTGCAGATACGTTTTAAGTGCTTATAAAGGGGAATCGAACCAGCGCGAAAAAGGGGAACCAGAAAAACCAATTTTTGCTCTTTTTATTCCTCGCTGGAGCTTGCTTCGCCTGCCTCTATTTTGATCCACCAGGGCATTACCCGGCGCACCTTCACCGGCAGCGTGGTCTCTACCATGTTCAGGGTGCGCTCTAGGTCATCGAGCGGGAAAGCGCCGAGCAGCGTGAGATCCGCCACCGACGGGTCGACCTCAAGGCGGCCACGGTGATGGCGGCTAAGCGCCGCGGCGAAGGTTTTAAGCGACATGCTCTCGGCCAGTAGAATCCCGTTGGCCCAGGCTTCCCGACGGCCTTCGGCGGGGGTGAGTTCCCCGATGCGGTCAGCGGCGTAGTGGGCCTGCTGCCCGGCAGTGACCACCTGCCGCTGGCTCGCATGCTGAGCATCGCCCAGGGTCTGGATAGACACGGTGCCGTCAAACACCGCTAGCAGTTCGCCTGATGGCTGCTCACCCACGCTAAAACGCGTCCCCAAGGGCGTGAGTCGCGCACTGCGGGTATCCAGGTAAAACGGTCTTTCAGTGTCTTTGCCGGTCTCTATCAGTATCTCGCCGGTCACCAGCGCCAAACGGCGCTGCTCTTGGTCGTAATCGACGTTCAGCGCCGAGGCGCTGCTCAGCCAGACCTGGGTACCATCCTCCAACACGATGTGAGTGATTTCGCCGGTGGCGGTATGATAATCAGCGCCCCACTGCTGTACTAGTCGTGGCAGTGGTGTGCTTTGCCAGAGCGCTGCGGTGAGTAGAGAGACCAGCGCGAGGCTTGCCAGCCCACCCAACAGGTGACGACGCCCCCGCCGCTGCTGGCGCGCCAGGCTAATCACGCTGTCAGCGGTTTGCCGCTCATCCTTGCCTAGATTGTCAGTGAAGCGGCGGCTGACGCCTTCCACTTGATGCCAAGCCCAGCGATGGGTGTCGTTGGCATCCCGCCATGCCTGCCAGCGTTGACGCTCTGTTGCCGACAACTCCCCCGCTTGCCACTCGGCAAACCATTCGGCGGCCTCCGCCAACGCACGACGCCTGGCGGCTTCATCGGAGCTGGCGGCAGAGGCCATTTAGAGACTCGCCTCGAAGCCCGCTTCGATCAACGCGCACTGCAGCATGGCCTGAGCCATATATTTTTTGACCATGCGTTCGGAAACCCCCAGCTCCTCAGCAATCTGCCGATAGGGTTTACCGTGTAGCTGCGAAGCCAAAAAGGCGCTAGCGACTTTCTCGGGTAGCCGCGCCAGCATGCGGTCGATTTCGCACAGTGTTTCGATGACAATTTGCTGGTGTTCGGCAGAGGGCAAATGCGCCTCAGCACTGGCCGCCAGGGCTTGCTGCCAAGCGCGCTCGATATCCTGGCGGCGCCAATGATCCACGCACAACCCTTTGGCCATGCGGCTAAGATAGGCTCTGGCACCCTCGAAACTATCCAGGTGGCGGGGCGTTTTCAGTAACCGCACAAACGCATCCTGTGCCAGATCCGCCGCCGACTCACTGCACCCCAACCGATGGCTGAGCAACTGCTGCAACCAAGGCTGATGGTGGTGATACAGCTCACCGAGGGAGTCTCGACAGCCGGTATGGTAAGCCGCAGGCTCGGCTGATCGGGGTGCCGCCGCCATATAAAAAGTGCCTCACTTCTACGAAAATGATTCTTATTCTTTTTCAATTCACAAACAGTGTCAATGCACAGTGCTCAACGAACCTCTCCACTTTTTGATATGGCACCCTGCAAAATACTACCCCTCAGCAGCGCCATCACCGTCACCGCCGCCATGCCTAGCGCCAGCGCCGTGAACATAGCCGGGTAGCCCAGCCGGTCTAGCAAAATACCGGCTAGCACAGGTACAGCCAAACGCGACAGAGTAAACAGGCTCGCCTGTAGGCCGTAATCCAGCGCCTGATACCCTGACCGGGCGAAGTGCATCATCAGGCCGAACATTACGCCCGATAGCGCTCCCATGGCACAGGCCAACAGTCCCGCTCCCACCAGCCACAGGGCATGCCCCGCAGCCATGTAACCCACTCCCCCCAGGCTCGCCAGGGCTAACGTTGCCAAAGCGGCTAGCAGCGGCAAGGCTCGGCCAAGCCCAATACTCCGTGCCAGGCGTTGCCCCGCCAGACTCGCTAGGGCGCCCGATATGCCACCACCAACCCCCACCCACCAGGCGACTTGCTCCGCTGGCATCCCCAGGTCGAGCAACAGCGGTTTTAGATAGACCCAACCGGCGCCAACGAAGGGAAAGAGTAGCATCAGCAGGGCTACCCAAAGACCTGCGGCTGGCTGACGGACAAAGCCCATTACCCCCTTATGGCTCACAGGTTGAACCGCTTCCGTTACCGAGACATACCGTTGCCTGCCGGTCTCTGGCGGTAACGATATCCAGCGTAATAGGAGTCCTCCCACGGCCAATAGCAACGCCATCAGTACGAAGGGCACTGCTCCCCCTGCACGCTCGTGCACGACCAGCAGTAGGCCGCCACCCACCACCGCGGCTAGAAACAGCGCCGCCGAACGAATTCCCCCGGCGCGTAGTCGCTCTTCGACGGGCAGACAGCGAATCGCCAGCGCGTTCACGGGCACATCAGCCCAAGTCGCCAACCAACTGATCAGCAGCACCCAGGCATAGAAACGCGGCGGCTGCGCTAGTGGGAAGTCGTACGCTAACCCTAGCAACGCCAAGCCCAACAGCAATCCGAGCAGACCAGCCCAGGCGCGATAGCCTCCGCCACCCAGGCGGCAGCGCTCAACGGGAACCGCCATCACCAGTTTGAGCACCGCTGGCAGGCCCGCCAGTTGCAGTAGGCCAATCTGGGTACCGCTCCAGCCCTGCTCGCGCAGTACCAGCGGCATTCCCAACAGCAGATAGATACTGGGCAGCGCCAGAGCAAAGTGGAGCCAGCCGAACGCCAGTTGCCGGGCGGTCAGGCCGCGCATCATTTCGCCCTCCTACGCGCCACCAGAGCCGTGGCAGGCGCCATGGGAAGCGCAATCGGCTGCGCCTCACACACCTCGAAACCCTGCGCCAGCAGTGCCTGACGCAGATCACCGGCCTGAGTCACCCGGCGCCCCTGCCACAGCAGCGGCAGGTAATAGGACAGCATGCGGCGGGCCGCCTCGGGTTCTGCGGGAATTTCAGCGTGCACGCAGATCAACTCACCGCCGGGCTTTAGTGCGGCATGCAATTTGGCTAGGCTGGCCGAAAGCTCGGGCACGAAATGCAGTACCGAAGAGCACCAGATCAGGTCGTACCCGGTGCCGAGGTCATCCCTCGCCAGATCGCCGCCCCGCGTATCAAGACGCGAGGCCAGGCCGGCTTCGGTAATATGTTGCGCCGCCACATCGGCTGCTTCGGGCAGCTCAAAGACCACGCCGTGCATATGTGGAAACGCCTTCGCCAGGGCGACAGCGACCAGCCCTGGGCCACCGCCTAGATCCAGCAGCCGCCAGGCTGATTCAGTCGTCCTCCGTTGTGCCACCAATTCACAGGCGGCAGGCGCCGTTACCGCCGCCTGCTCGCGTGCCAGATGGCCGCGCGCTGCCACGGCCCAGCGCTCACCGTTGGCCAGCGGTGCTGGCCGGTTTTGTCCGCGCAAGCCATTGGCTAGCCCGGCACCGAAATCGCGCAGGGAAGCAAGTCGAAAGCGCCAGGCATCACTACAGTCTAACGCTGAGGAAGACGCCAGATAGCGCCGCGCCACCTCGCTGCTGGTGTAGTGCCACTCACCCGCGGCATCGCGGCTTCGGTCGAGCAGTTGCATGCTCCATAACAGCGTCAGCCAGTGGCGCGTGGCTTCGGGCTGCCATGCATGCATTTGTGCCAGTGCCTCAGGGGTGCAGGGTGACGCTAGCGTCTCAAATAGATCCTCTGCTAAGGCAAGCTGTAGGGCCTCGGCCTGTACAGCGGCCAGCGATAGATCCCAATAGGGCTGCAGCGCATGGGGAAGCGCATCCGCGGGCCGGCTCATAACGATACCCCCACACGCAAGCCAATCTCACGGGGCGGGCTGTACTCCCGTATCGTGCCGTTGAGCAGGCCCACCGCATCGTACTGTCGGTCAGCGGTGTTGTTCACATAGACCCCCAGTTGCCATGGCCCCTGTTGATAGCCGCCAGCCAGATCGAGCAGGGCATGACCAGGACGACTGAAGCGGTTGGCCGCATCCAGGTAGGTCTTACTCATGCCACTCAGGTTGGCCTGGGCATACCAGCCCTGGGGTGAGTCGTAGCGCAGCCCCAACCGACCGCTAATATCGGGCGCAAAGGGGTTGTGGTGGCCGGCGTGGTCACCGCTAAGATCGTTGAACTCGCGAAATCGGGTACGATTGAGCGCCAGGCCCGCCTGGAGCGTCCAATGTCCGCCCAGCAGGTAGTCAATATCCAGCTCTACGCCCTGGGAACGCGCCGCGGCAGCATTGGTGATTTGCACACTACCGGGCTGAATAACTTGCTGGACTTGCATGTCGTCAATGGTCATCCAGTAGCTGGCTAGCCCATAGCGTAACCGTTGCGAAAGCGCTGTTCCCTTGATACCCAGCTCGTAGGAAGCCACTTGCTCAGGTTCGTAGCCGGGATAGTCACTCTGAGCAGAGAAGGCGTTGAAGCCACCGGCGCGAAACCCTTCGGCATAGCGGGCATACAACCAGTCGTCGTCACCCAAGCGGTACTGCAGGGCCAACTGCGAGGTAACATCATCCCAACGCTCGCTGCGCTGCCCGGCTCCCCGGGGCGTCAACGCCACCCGGCTCTGCTCTATGCGCAGGCCTGGTGTTAGGCGCCAACGCTCGCCCAGCGGCAACGTCCACTGCCCGAACAGCGCGAGGTTCTCAGCCTCCAGCGTCGCCTCACTGCGCTGGGTGCCCATCGGGTTGCGTTGCTCGAACTGCAGTTGATGATCATCACGGTCACCGTACAGGCCCAGCACCCAACTGCTCTGCCCCTCATCACCCTGACGCTCCAGACGCAGTTCCTGGGATAAGGTGGTCAAACGCTGGTCGCGCCCGACGGCAAAGCGCTGAGCTGGCGTTAAATCGGTATCCTGGGTGACGCGATCACGGATCTCCCGCCGCGCCGTGATGGATCGCAGGGTCAAATCAGGCGCTAAGGCATGACGCGCATCCAGGGAAATATCCCGCCCGCTTGAGCGGTTACTACCGGGACTGGGGGAGTCAATGCGACGCGTATCGTGACCGTTTGCCCCGACAGGCCCCCAAGGAGCCGCACCGTCGCGGTAGTGTAACTGCCCATAGCGCAGAGTAACGTCCGTATCCGCGGTCGGCGTCCAGAGTAGACGTAGCCGCCCGCTCTTGCGCTGGCGGTCATCTGCCTCACCCGCACGCGCCAGGTTATCCACGAGGCCATCCTGCTGGCGCCACTCCCCGCTGACCCCAAAATAGAGCTGCTCGGGTACGAGTGCCTGAGCGGCATCGAGGCGTAGCGCGTTCAGATCACGGCTGCCCAGCGTAGCCCCCAGTTCGGCATAGGGGCCTGCATCCGGCTGACGGGTATGCAGGCTGACCACGCCTGCCTCGGCGTTGCGGCCATAGAGCGTCGACTGGGGCCCGCGCAGCACCTCAACCCGTTCCACACCCTGCAGGTTGTGATCAAACCCTTGGCCAGCCACGACGGGCACCCCATCCACCAGCATTAGGACTGATGAGGAGAAAGCGGTAGCACCTGAGGTTAGCCCACGCATTACCGGCAGGGCGGTACCCGACTGGCCAAAAGGCTGAAAACTCAACCCAGGCGCATAGCGCGCCAAGTCGCCCATATTGGAAGCACCGGCATCCACCAGCGTCTCGCCGGATATTACCGCTAAGCTCGCCGGTACCTCTTGCTCAGTCTGCGCGACTTTGTTAGCCGTTACCTTCACCACGGGTAGTACTTCCCCTTTAGCGATGCTGCCCACGCTGCATCCCCCCAGCAGAAGCACCACCACTGCATTTCTTTTCAACCCCTTGCTCTGCATCGCCCCCCCCTTAGTGCTGTTTCTGGCTCCCGACTAGCGCGGGAACCTTCAAGGGAGTAGGCTAGCTATAAACGATAGCAATTATCATACTCATTCATATGCAAACCAATTCACTTCTTATGCGTAGCGATGCATCACGCCCCATTGGCGACTCTCTGCAAGGTTCTCAATGCTGCGTGCTGGATGATGGCCTCTCGGTAGTGTTAACCCGCTACCGTACTAAACAAGCGCTCGTCGAAGAGAGCCGCACACCCCATTCGGGCGCAGGCGTGATTGTGACCTTTGGTCTACAAGGCCACTCTGATTACCGAGAGCGCTGGGGGCCGCGCATCGATTTCGGTCACGGTCACACCACGGTAACCACCTTTAACCACAGCCAGGGGGAGCGCCATATACCGGAAGGGGAAACAGTGCTTCAGTTACGCCTTGTCGCCAGTACTGGCTGGCTAACGCGCTACCTGGGCGAGCGATATCAAGCAGCACTCCCTGCCTCTGGGGGTATTCGACCGCTGGCTTTTCAGCCTACGTCGCCGGTCAGCCGGGCACATCTGCAGGCGCTCCAGGTATGCCTCCAAACAGGCAGCGCTCGGCTCCAGCAACACATTCACGCCTTGAGCTTATTGGGGGAACAACTTGAGATGCTGCTGCCGGAACCCTGCCCTACACAGACTATCGCCAGCGCAGACGCCGAGCGCATCGTTCAGACCCGTGAGATCCTTCTCAACGAACTGGATCGCCCCTTGCCCCTGGCCTATCTAGGAGCACGAGTGGGGCTAGGAGAGCAGAAGCTTAAGCAGGGATTTCGTCGCATGTTTGGCACGACGCCTCAGCACTTTCTTCATCAACAGCGCATGCGCCACGCCCATACGCTGCTGGAGAGCGGTCAACAGGTCGCTCAGGCCGCCTACGCCACGGGCTATCGGCACCCAAGTAACTTTAGCTTAGCCTTCACACGCTTCTTCGGTTATGCCCCTAAAGCCATCAAACAGCGCAAAAGTTGATAACAAGTATTGCGAGTACTGATGCAGCTGTCCGAGCGAGTTCCGGCGGAATTGCACACTGTCGCGCGACACACTACAATAAATAAAAGCCAGTTAGGCATAAGCCGGTACGATGGATGATTAAAAGCATCAAGCATAAGGGACTAAAACTGCTTTTTGAAAAAGGCAGCACCAAGGGCGTTCGTGCCGATCATGTCGACCGTCTCCGTGATCGTCTGACCGTACTGGACGCAGCCACAAGTCTCGACGATATAGCGGCTGGCAACTGGGGCCTTCACCCTCTAACTGGAAAACTGGACGGCCAGTATGCCATCAAGGTGTCGGGTAACTGGCGACTGTTCTTCGAGTTCCGAGACGGTAATGTTTACCTGCTGGACTATTTACCTTCTGAACCATGACGATTATCACTGATGGGAGAAGAAACAATGGCGATGTATAACCCCTCACATCCGGGTCGCATTATCCGGCAACGTCTGATTGAGGATGAAGACGGCCACAAGATTGGCAGCGTGGCATCGGTCGCTGAACAACTCGGCTGCCACCGTAACACCCTGAACCGGGTAATTAACGGCAGCGCCTCCGTCACACCTGAAATGGCATTGGCTCTAGAAAAATTGCATGCCGGAAGCGCCGAATTCTGGCTATCCATGCAAACCAATTATGACCTATTTCAGCTTCGCCATAACCAGGGCGCAGCTTAGCTAAGCGATATCACTCACTATAACTAATTATTCTAAGCGACTCACATCAATGACTACCCACCCGGGCCACCGCATCGCGGCTGGCGGCTTCTCGCTGTTCGCCGGTGAGCTCTACCAACTGCCCCTGTCGCATTTCCAGCAGCCGGTCGGCTTGGTCGAAGTAGTGGTCGTCGTGGCTGATCACCACCAGCGTCTTGCCCAGCGCTCGCAACTGCGGCAAGAGCTCACGGTAAAAGACCCGGCGGAACTGGGGGTCTTGGTCGGCGGCCCACTCGTCTAGCAGCAATAGGTCGCGCTGTTCAGCGACCGCTAATAGCATCGCCAAGCGCTTGCGCTGGCCCTGGGAGAGGTTGACGTTGGTGATGCGATCGCCGTCGAAGTCGAGCTTGCTATGCATGCCCAGCGCGGCAAGCCACTCCTCCACCAGCGCCGGGTCGGGTGGCTCGCCCGCTGGGCCCATCAAACGATCAAACAGGTGCAGATCGGTGTAAATGGCCGAGAAGTGCTGGCGATAGCGTGTCCAGTCTTCCTCCTGCAGCGGCCTGCCATCGACCCGTACGCAGCCACTTTGGGGCTGGTAGAGCCCAGTCAGCAGCCTCGCCAAGGTCGATTTTCCGCTGCCGTTACCGCCGATCAGAAACACTACCTCGCCACGCATCAAGGTCAGGTCGATAGGGCCGATGGCAAAACCCGCCCGAGACTCCTCATCCGGGTAGCGATAGCTAACCTGCTCCAGGGTTAGCTCTTGCCAGTCGTGGCGCAGCGCAGAGTGGCCGAATGCCTCGCGATGCTCGGCCAGGTCTAAGCTGCTGATTTTTTCGAACGCCACTCGGGCGTTAATCAGCGTCGGAAAAGCGCCAATGGCCTGCATCAACGGCGCACGCAAAAACAGCAGCGTGAGTGAAAAAGTAGTGGCTACCTGCACCGATGCCCAACCCAGGCCGTTGGCCAAAAAGAACGCGACGCCGATGGCGCCCAGCATCATGATGTTGAACCAGTTCACTGCGCTGAGATGATAGGTATCACCAAGAATAAAATGACGCCGACAATCCTGTGCGTTAGGCGTATAGACATCGCGATACAGCCATTCGGCGCGGTCACGGTTGAGCGCCAACTCTTTGCGCCCCTCGATCACCGACTGGTAATCCGCGTAGAGACGATCCTGTATGTCGCGCAGTTTGGCCATATGCCCATAGACCCGAGCTACCAGACGTATGCCAATTAAAATAGTCACGATCACCCAGAGCGCGGTGACACCCAGCATGGCAGGCGAAAGCCACGCCAAGTAGAGCGTAGCGCCTATCGTCAGCACCCCGCCCTGCACCAGCTCCGGCAAGCGTATAAAAGCAACGGTCACTGAACTCACATCGGTGGAGAGGCTCGCCAGCAAACGCGCACTGCCAATCTGCTCGGTGCGTTCGATATCGGTATCCAGAATTCGCTTGATCAACTGCCCCCGCAGCCGGTAAACGAAATGGTGACCCAGCGTGGTCAGCGCTAACTGTGATGCCAGGGTAATGACCAGCAGCAGCGCGATCAGTCCCAAGAATTCGGGTAGGATGCGCCAGGGGTCAGTGAAGGTACCCAGCAGCCGTTGATTGATAAAGGCGATGACACCGATGCCCAGGCCAGCGCTTGTCAGGCTAAGCAGTACCACGGCCACAAACGGCCAGCGATAATCACGCCATACAATCTTCAACAGCTCCATGACCACAACTCCCCGGCATTCTGTTTTCTTTAACAGCTAAAAGCGCTGGTGATTACAAACGCCGCAGCCCCCACATAAAGTAGGCACCGCCGATCAGTGAAGCGACCAAGCCTGCCGGTATCTCATAGGGGAAAATAATCTGGCGCCCCACCCAGTCAGCCAGCACCATCAATAACATGCCGATCAACGCTGCTCCCAGCAGATGCTGACCCGCCCGGGAGAAGCCGACCAAGCGCGCCATATGCGGCGCCAGCAGGCCAATAAACGAAAGCGGCCCCACCACCAGGGTGGCGCAGGCGGTTAACAAGGCCACCAACAGCAGCAACGCCAAACGGGCTCGATTGAGGGTTACCCCAAGCGCCTTGGCCGTTGGAGCGCCTAAGGGCAAGATATCCAACCAGCGGGTGAAGGGCAGCGTGATCAGCGCCAATACAGCGGCAATGCCCCCGACCACCACCGCATTGGTGATATCCACGTAGTAGGTGGAGCCCGCCAGCCAGGCAATCACCTGCTGGCCACGAGGGTCGCCGCCCGCCAGCATCACGCTGCGCACTGCATCAAACAGCGCGCTGACCGCCACCCCGGTGAGCAGTAAACGCTCGGGGAGATAACCGCTCTTGCGGTTGATACCCACCAACACCAGCAGCGTCGCGAAAGCACCCAGGGTACCCACGCCAATCAGCATCATATTGGTGGGCGCAGGCAGCAGGAAAATCCCCAAAATCAGCGCAATGGCACAGCCACCACTGATACCCAGTACTTCGGGGCTGGCCATGGGGTTGGCGGAAAGGCGCTGGAGAATAGTCCCGGCAATCGCCAGCATTAACCCGCTGGCGGCTGCCGCCATCACCCGGGGCATGCGCCACTGCATGACATTCCAGTTATTGGGCGCCAGCCAGTACCAGCCATCTACACCCTGGCCAAACAGCAAGCCGAGAACCGTTGCCCCCAGTAACGCGAGGATTAAACCAGTGGCTAAACGTGAAGGCGCTGGGTGACGACGGGCGAAAACCCCCGCCCCTTTCGGCGGCTGGTCGCCCTGCAGCTTCAGGCGCGGAATCAGCCACATTAACAGCGGTGCCCCCAGGGCACCGGTAATCGCCCCGGTAGGAATAAAAGCTGCCACCATGCCACCGAACTGCTGCAGCAGCAGATCCGTGGTAGCCAGCAGCACGGCCCCTAATAGCGTCGACCAGATTAGCCGCGGCCCTAAGCGGCGCGCACCGGCCATGCGCACGATATTCGGCGCTGCCAAGCCGATAAAACCGATGATGCCCACCACGCTGACAATGCTGCCGGTAATAAACACTGCCAACCCCATCCCCGCAAAGCGCAGATAAGTCAGCGAGACTCCCAGGCTCTTGGCACTGGCATCGTCCAGCTCCAGCACCGCCAAGGGGCGAAGCAAAAACCACGCGGCCACGCAGCTAATCGCCAGCCGAGGCCAGAGGATTGCAACGCCGTCCCAACCGTTTTGCGCCAGCGAGCCCGCTCCCCAAATCAGTAGCCCGGAGAGCGCCTCGTGGTTGAACAGCAGTAGCGCGGTGGAGAGTGCCCCCAGGTACAGATTGACCACCAGGCCCGCCAGCACCACCACGATCGGCGCCAGCCCGCGCCGCCAGGAGAGCAGAAACACTAATCCAACCGCTAGCGCGCCACCCAATAAGGCGACCCATTCGCGCCCGGCGACAAGCAGCCCCGGCGCCAGCAAGGTGGCAGTCATCAACGCCAGGTTAGCGCCCGATGCCACCCCCAGGGTGGTGGGCGAGGCCAGCGGGTTGCGCAGCACCTGCTGCATCAGCACGCCTGCCAACCCCAAGCCGCCCCCGGCTAGCAGCGCGATAGAGAGGCGCGGCCACCAAGCGTAGTAAAGCAGCAGCTCGTCAACGTTCTCAAAAGTGGGGGCCACTAATGCCTGCAGGCCCAGCGCGAAACCGCCTTGGCCCTCTAGACCCACCCAAAACAGCACCACCATCGGCAGGCTAAGCAACAAGCAGGCTTTAGCGGGCGACATTCCCCCCATTCTTTGGGTAAATTGCGCGGCGCCTAACATAGCGAGCACCCTTTTGTGATAACCGGACAGTTCGCCAAAAGAGACGTGATAGGCAGCAGCGTCATTTTCTTAGCCTTACTATTTATGCAAACGAGTTTATGGAAATTAGCGATTGAATTACTAACAACGATTCTAAATGATAATAATTAGCACTACAATTGACTCCTTATATAAAGGAGACATCACCATGGCAGCCAAACCGAGCTACCGGCTTTTCGATATCACCCTAGCCCGGCGCACCCAAGTCAGCGCCTCATTAGTCAGGTTCACCTTTACTGGCCCAGAGGTCAGCCAAATGGCGACCTACGCACCGGATCAGCGCGTCAAGCTATTCTTTCCCGAAGGCGGTGGTAGTCTCGACCCGCTGTTTGAAATTGCCAAGCTGGAAGAACACGACTGGTACGGCGCCTACCGCGCACTGCCGGATGCCCAAAGGCCCTCAGCGCGCACCTACACCATTCGCACCCTGCGCCCGGAGAAGGCCGAGGTGGACGTAGAATTTGTACTCCACGGCGACAATGGCCCCGCATCGCGCTGGGCGATGCACGCTCGTCCCGGTGACCGCCTTGCCATGACAGCCCCCGACGCTAACGCGGAAGGCCCAAAGCTGGGCTACGAGTGGAAGCCGCCCCAAGGCGTGCGCCGTATTCTGATTATCGCCGATGAAACCGCCCTACCCGCTGCTGCCGGCATTCTGGAAACCCTTGATGATTTGCCGCTCAAACCCAAAGTCGAAGCGCTATTCGAAGTGCCTCGCGGCGACGACGTTCAGCCTCTGCCCCAGGCCGCCAAGCTGCGCTGGCTGGCACGTGACGCTGAGTCCGGCTGCCAACATGGTGAGCTACTAATGAGAGCAGTACGCGATATTGATTTACATAGGGAAATTCAAGCGCTAGGCGGCATTCCTACTAACGTCACTACCAGCGCCACGACCAACGATGAAAGCAACGATGAGGACGGCCCGCTCTGGGAACCCGCCACCCTGGATGACAACGCGCCTTTCTACGCCTGGATCGCCGCTGAAACCAAGGTCGCCATGAAGCTACGCCGCTACTTAGTCAACGAGTGTGGGCTCCCCAAGCAGTACGTTACCAGCATGGGCTACTGGCGCCTGGGCAAGGCCAATGGTTAAAGGAACGGCAAACAACACGGCGTTAAACAGTGATCTCACAAGCAAGCCAGTTCGAACGCCTATTGGCTGGCGAGACAGCCCCAACTGCTATGGGCGGATCAGCCGTACACTTCACTGGTTGACCGCCGCGCTAGTCACGCTGCAATTTACCGTGTTGCTGGCCTGGAGAGGAATGGGCGAAAACGCTATCACGCTGTTCTTGGCGAGCATCGGGCCTCACGGCTCATTAGGATTTATGATTTTGATCGTGACGCTGGCTCGCCTTGGCTGGGCATGGATAAATCGCAAACAACGCCCGCCCCACACGCCAGGGCTAGGTGGGCGCTTGGCGCGCTTTGTCCATATCACCTTTTATGGGCTACTAATGTGGCTGCCCGCTTTCGCTATTTTGCGCCAGTACGGCCGCGGCGGGGCGCTACGCTTTTATGGCATGGAGCTGCTGCCCGAAGCGGAACGCGATATCACCTGGATGATCGCCCCAGCCGAGCTCCTTCACGGCCCGCTCTCGTGGCTGCTATGTGGATTAGTCATCGGCCACATCACGATGGTGCTGATTCACCGCTTCTGGCTCAAAGATCGGGTACTGGCGCGTATGGTGGGGTCAAGAGGCCGGTGAGGGTTCCGCTAGCGGCTCTTCGGCAGTCTCAGACTCAGCAGCCAACAGCTTGCCACTCTCTAGCCGCACCAAGCGATCTGCGAGGTGGAAATAGCGGTCATCGTGGGTGATGACCAGCACCGCTTTGCCCATGCGTTTTAACTCGGGCAACACCTCGCAGTAAAACACCTCTTTGAATAACGGATCCTGATCCGCCGCCCACTCGTCAAACACCAAGAAGGGCCGATCCTCGAGGTAGGCAACCACCAGCGCCAGACGCTTACGCTGCCCCTGGGAGAGTGCTTGGGTGGTGAACGCACCGTTTTCAACCCGCACCTTGTGCTGCAGGTGCAACTTGGCCAGCAGGCGGTTGCCTTCCTCGTCCAGACCATCACGCGGTGCCTCTAACAGGCGTTCAAAGAGATGGAAGTCCGAGAACACCACCGAGAAGAGCTGCCGGTAGGCATCCCAGCCATCCGCTTCGACCCGCTCGCCATTGAGCAATACCTCGCCACCTTCCGGCGGGTAAAGCCCCACCACTACTTTGGCCAGCGTGGTCTTACCGCTACCGTTGCCCCCCACCAGAAACACCACTTCCCCCGGCGTAAAGCTCAGATTAATCGGCCCCAACTCAAAGAAGTCATCGCTCTGCTCGTGGTAGTACTGATGGGTGACGTCGCGCAACTCAAGACGCTGCAAAGCAGGCACCTGAGGTGACGCTTGCCTCTCCTGCCCCTGGGGCATCTCTCGTGTGATGTCATCAATTCGGCTAGCGGCTACCCGCGCCATATTGATCCGCGGAATATTGATCAGCAATCCTTCAAGGGGGGTCACCATAAACACAAACACCAGGGCAAATCCGGTCATTACCTGGGTTTGATTAGGCCCATCGCCCGCCAACACAAACAATACCAGACCGATAAAGGCGTACATCAGGAACTGCCCCCAACTGGTCGAGATCACGAACAGCGACATGCCATAGGTGCGCAGCCGCCGCACGCCTTCAACCGACTCCCCCAGTATCTGATCCATAAAGACCCGGCTCTTGCGCTGGTGTAGGCGTAGCTCTTTTGCACCATCGGTCAGCGCGCGGAAATGACCAAACAATCGATCCTGCTCTGACGAGGCATCCTGGAGGTAGTGAATAGCGCGTAAGTGCACCAAGTGGTAACCGACAGCACCCAGCCCAATCACCCCAAGTGCAAACAAAAACACCTGCCATGAAAGCATTGCCAGGTAGCCCAAGCACCCCACCACGATGACCGTATTGGTCAAAATCACCGGCAAGCTAACGAACAGTACCGCCACATTGTTGCTGTGCTCGGTGAGCGCCGACTGGATCCGCGCGCTACCAACACGCTCGAACCGAGCAAAGGGGGTCTCGGCCACGCACTGGGCGACAAAACTGCGCAACTCGGCCAGAGCACGCTGCCCCAACCGCTCAAACAGCGCCGTCGACACCATCCGACAGACCATTAGGGCCACAGCAATCCCCGCGAAGCCCCAAGCCGCATTGGCACGGCTGGCGGCATCACTGTTTAACGCCGCATTGATTTGGGCAATCAGCAGCACGCTGAAAAGCCCCGAGAGAATGCTGGCCAGCGCAGCAGCGGTCATCAACCCGCGGGTTCGACGAATCAGATAGGGAAGCACATTCACCTCATTGGAAAGCGATTAGAAAAAACGACTGGAAATCGAGACCTATCTCTAATGACGAACCGCTCACGCAAAAAGTTAACCAATATTTATGTAAACAAGCCTCATTCTCATTCGTCCTTAGATAAGGAAGTCAGTAACGCCGCCCTCCGGCGGGGTGATTTTAATTCGTTTCTTTGATTCGTTCTTATTGATAGGAGCTTAGCGGTGTCCAGTTCTATCCAGGCACAACCACAGGTACACGCACCAACTGAAAGCCACGCGGTGGCCTCGCTGCTCTCACGCCCCGAGGGCTACGACTATCAAGTCACCTACGACCTTACCACCCAGTCACTTCACGTGAAGAATGACCAAGAGCAACTGGAATGGGCACTGGTGGATGATAACCACAGCTTGGCGCTGCGCTGGCCGCATCGCTCCGCGCCACCTCGCACGGCATTGCTTGCCGCTATCGAAGGGGCTTTTGCCTTTTACCCGGCCAATGTTGCGCTACGCCTTCAGCTACCTAGTGTTTTGCACGCTAACCTTTGTGCCGCCGGCATCGCGGTTAAAGATAGCCATGGGGAACTCTGGGCCTATGCCGAGTTAATTTGGCAGTTACCCACACTTTGGCTTAACTCGCCCCCCACGCGCCCTTACCCGCAGCAGCCCATATTGGAGAATGGAAAGCGACACCCACGCCGCCCACCGCGCCCCAGTGGCACGGTCTATCAGCGCCATATTCCCTGGCTGGATGCCACCCTGAGCTTTCGAGTGCTTGACCTGGAGCTTGACCTTGAACGCTTCAACCGCTGGATGAACGACCCGGTTGTCGCTCACTTCTGGGAAGAGCAGGGTGATTTGCAACAGCATCGCAAGCGGCTGGAGAGCACGCTCCAGAACCCCAGCGTTGTGCCATTGATCGGCTGTATCGACGGCGAGCCCTTCGGCTATTTTGAGACCTACTGGGCCAAGGAGGATCGCATCGGCGCTTATTACGATGTCGGTGACTTTGACCGCGGCTGGCACGTGCTGATCGGCGAGGCTGCTTTTCGTGGGCAACCCTATGTGGCTGCCTGGATGCCCTCCACCTCGCACTATCTGTTTCTGGATGACTGCCGCACCCAGCGCTTGGTGATCGAGCCCCGCGTGGATAACGCCAAGATGCTGCGCAACCTTGCCCAGTGCGGTTATGCCCATGTTAAGGCGTTCGATTTCCCCCATAAGCGGGCCATGCTCGGTATGCAGCTTCGCGAACACTTTTTTAACGAGCGCAGCTGGATCCCGCTGCCTCCGCACCCTGGGTCTGCGCCACGACCCGACCCACGTTTCACCCCATAAACACGTCAGCCACGAGGACTCTTATGCATATTCACGACTTGATCGGCATCGGCTTCGGCCCCTCCAACATTGCCCTGGCCATTGCGCTTGATGAACAGCGCCAGGCAGGGCAAGCGAAGGATGCCTTGTTTATTGAGCGTCAGCCCTGCTTTGCCTGGCACCCGCATATGCTGCTGGAAAATGCCCATATGCAGATCTCCTTCCTCAAAGACCTGGTCACGCCGCGCAACCCAGGCAGCCGTTTCAGCTTCCTCAATTACCTCCACAGCAAAGGCCGCCTGCAGGACTTTATCAACCTGCAGACCTTCTTCCCCAGCCGCCACGAGTTCAATGACTACCTAAGCTGGACGGCCAGCCACTTTGAACACCAGTGCACCTATGGAGAGGAGGTGTTTGAAGTGCTGCCCGAAACTGATAACGACGAGGTCGCCTATCTCCGCGTGCGTTCACGGGATGAGAGTGGCGCGGTGCAGGAAAGGCTCACCCGTTCATTGGTAATCAGCGTGGGGGGTGCGCCTAATGTGCCTGAATGCTTCGCTGGGCTAAAAGGCGACCCGAGGGTCTTCCACTCCAGCCACTACCTCAGAGAGTTGGCAAAGCAAGACGCTCCTAAACGCATCGCGGTGATCGGCGCCGGCCAGAGCGCCGCTGAAATCTTCCTTGATCTGCACAACCGCGAAGGCATTCAGGTGGATTTGATTAGCCGGGCATGGGCCTTTAAACCCTCGGACGATAGCCCCTTTGTCAACGAGATTTTCAATCCCGAATACACCGACTACGTGTTCAACAACCCCACTGGCCAGCGGGAAGCGCTGCTGCAGGAGTACAAAAGCACCAACTACTCGGCACCTGACTTGGCGCTGATTCAGGAGATTTACGATGTGTTCTACCAGCAAAAAGTGACCGGTCAGGCCCGCCACCGCTTCCGCCGTCGCCATGAGGTTATCGGCAGTCAAGCAAGCCCTGAAGGCGTCGAGCTAAACGTGCGTGATTTGGAGACTGGCCATACGGATATCACCCGCTACGACGCCGTGGTGTTAGCCACCGGCTATGTACGCGACACCCATAAACGGCTACTGGCCCCCGTTGCGGACTACCTGCCTGATTTTGCCGTCAACCGCCACTATCAGCTTTACACCAAGCCTGAGTTCAAACCGGCTATTTTCCTGCAAGGCAGCTGCGAACCCACCCATGGTTTGAGCGATACCCTGCTATCGATTTTGGCGGCACGGACGAGTGAGATTTGTGAAGTACTTAATGAGGCGTTACCAGCAGCCCAGTCAGAGGCATCAACTCCATCACTGGTAAGCACGGACTAACCAAGCACTATCAACGCATGGCCGCTCTCCCAAAGCGGCCCCTAACACCGAGACTTACGCCCATTATGTCCTTACATCCTGATGTCGCCGCTTTCTTAGACCTGATCGCCGATAGCGGCAATCCGCCTTTCCACTCGCTCTCACCAGAACAGGCACGCGCTGCCTACGAGGCATCATCACAGATGCTTGATGAGCCAATAGCTAACGATGCAACGGCACTGAGTATCACCTGCCGAGATGGATATCGCCTTGAACTACGCCACTACCAAGGCGAGGAGTCTTTATCGCCCATCCTGCTCTACTTCCATGGCGGCGGCTACCTACTGGGCAGCCTGGATTCCCACGATTCGCTCTGCCAGAGCATCGCTCAAGCGACTGGTTACACAGTGTTGGCTGTCGACTATCGGTTGGCTCCCGAGCACAAGTTTCCGACAGCGTTTCACGACGCTGAAGATGCCTATTGCTGGCTGCTGAAGCATGGCGAAGAGATGGGGCTCAATACCTCACGTATCGCCGTGGGTGGTGACAGTGTAGGGGGAACCCTAGCCACGGCTCTTTGCATGTCAGCGCGTGATAATGGTTGGCACCCTCCACGCTGCCAGATTTTGCTCTACCCCTGCACCAGCGCCTGGCAGGACAGCGAGTCTCACCGCCGATATGCACAAGGCTACCTGCTAGAAGCAGACACCCTGCAGTGGATGTTTGGCCACTATCTAAATAGCGATGAGGAACGCCACGACTGGCGCTTTGCGCCGTTGGAGGCGGCAGAACTCAAAAACCTACCGCCTGCGTTTATCGCCCTGGCCGAACATGATCCCCTGGTCGATGAAGGCATTGCCTACGTGAACCGCTTACAGGAAGCGAACGTGGATACCCAACTGACCATATACCCCGGCATGGTGCACGACTTCGCACGCCTGGGCAGCATCGCCCCCGAAGCCACCGATCAGGTACGCGCGGATATTGCCAAGGCGCTACGGCTCCATCTCCCCAAAAGCCACCAGACCTGATCGATCTATAATATATTGATAAAATTAGATTATTAATTTATTTGTCTTCTGAAAACGTCAGAAGACAATTTATCAATCACTGCTATCCCTCAAAGCTAGGGAAGATCCAAGGAGTAGATAAAGCCAACGATTATCGTTTACACTACGGCGATAGTTGAAAAGGAAATGCAATGTCTAACTTTTTTGCGATCATCCGTCACTCATTCTCATACTTGATAGCCACTTCTTTGATATTTTCCTCATTTATATCATCTAGCCTTTATGCAGCTTCATCGCCCACTACAGCAATAACAGCCCTAGACCTTCCAATCGCAGAGACACTTATCGAGCTAGGAGTATCTCCAGTCATAATTAGCCAGAGGCAGTCTTTCAACTTTTGGACAGGTGGCACCTACGAACTTTCTAAAATTATTGAGGCTGGCTCTCCATTACCAAACATTGAGCTCCTTCAGCAAATCAGGCCAACCCGGACATTACTTGCTCCTTGGCAAAGCAATCTAGAACCTCGACTTGCTTCAGTATCGCCAGTGACTATTGTTGATAGCTACCCCTACTCTGGCGATGGAAATTTGTGGGAACGCCTATTGATCTTCACTTATAGACTTGGCCAGCTAGTAGGGCAGCAGGGAGAGGTTAACCACCTCATCAACCAAACTGATACGCACTTAGATAGTCTGAAAGAGCGCCTTCGCAATGATGGTACGCCGCTTCTTTTCGTCCAGCTCTGGGGGGAAAGACATGTTCGCGTTTTTGGCGAAAACAGCCTGCCACAGGCCGTGTCTCAACGCTTGGGAATTGACAATGCATGGCACGAAACAACAAATCAATGGGGATACTCATTGGTAGGAATTGAAGCCCTATTAGGTATTGATGCAAGACTGGTAATTATTAGCTCTCGTCATCCGACAGATTTCGAAGGTCAACTGACACAAAACTCTATGTGGCAGCATCTCCCCAGTGTTCGGCGTGGTGACTTTATCGTGCTACCTGGTACTTTCTGGTTTGCTGGAGGATTGCCTTCAGCACAACGTTTTGCAGATGCTTTGGTCGAGGCAATCGATGAGCCTTAATTCATAAAATAGCTTCAGCGTCTTGCAGCATCAAAATCGATCGCACTAACGCGAGGCCCTGGTGCCAGGATAGTTGTCGCCTGATTGGGCTGCACCTGTTGATACAACACTGAGCATCAGCACAGCCGGATACGCCGTCTCCCCAGACAAAGCGCCACCAGGGCCTTGATAAAGCATTCTGCCCAAGCTACATACCTTGTATTGCCCTAGCTGCACAATCGGAACGCTGGTCAGAAGATACGAGAAAGCGGCAGCCTGCTGGGCCTGAGGTAGCGCAGAAGGAAGCTACATAAATGAATGTTCTTCACAAAGATTACGTTGACAAAAACCTCCTCTTGAAAGGCTTCAAAAGCTGCTCCTAAGTAGTTTTTCCCTTTAAGCAGCAAGATCGTTAGCGCAATAATTACTTATTGATTCAAGTCTACCCCTTCATAAAGCTGTCTACGATGGCCTTCAAGCTATGATATCTGCAAGGCCTTGAAGCGTATAGGCTGGGGTTTCCCCCTCCAATAGCCCCTGACAACGAAGTGCAGCCTAATGTTACCTACTCACAGCTTGACAAAAAGGTTCAACAATCATTAAATCTAAATGATAACAATTATATTTCAAATACGCATAAAGCAAAGGGTATCATTTCCATGTACAAATCGTCGCTGCAAAAGAGAGCGCTAGCAGTTGCAATTGGCTCCATAAATTGCGCCTTTGTTCTAACGCCACTACTAGCTACTGCACAAGACAGCCCAAGAAGTCCCGAAAGCCCTTCTACCTCACAGAGTAGACTGAACGCTTCGCAAGCGCCGTCAAAAGACGTGTCAGAGCTGTCTACAGTAACCGTGATCGGAGAAGCTGTTAGAGAAGCTACTACCGAGGGCAGCAATTCTTTTACCACTGATCGCAGCACTATCGGTTTGAGCGAACAGGCCATCAAGGATATTCCGCAATCTGTCAGTGTATTGACCCGCGAAAGGCTCAACGATCAAAACTTAACCTCTCTCAAAGAAGCGATGGAGCAGACTACTGGCATTAGTGTAATGTCATACGGAACAAATCAGTATCAACTCAGATCCCGCGGCTATGATATTGATTCTCTTATGCTGGATGGAAGCCGTGTTGAAGCACCTTATGGCTCATTAGCCAATACGGGCCTCTACGACACGGCTCTCTATGATCGTATTGAGGTTATGCGGGGACCTACGGGAATACTCACGGGTAGCGGCGAACCCAGTGGCACTGTCAACTTGGCACGCAAACGCGCCCGGCGAGATTTCGGCTTCGATATGTCGTTGTCTGCCGGCTCTTGGGACGCCTATCGAAGTACAATTGACGTCACAGGTTCGCTCAACGAGAATGGTAGCCTACGCGGCAGGATTGTGGGGGTCTACGATGAACAAGAGTCGTTCGTCGATGAGGTTAATGCACAAAATGCTATTGGCTACGGCACGCTGGAGTACGACTTTACCCCTGATACCACATTATCGGTCGGCGTCGCTAGACAAACAGAGGACTCCCGTCCGCATTCTGGTTTGCCCGTAGCCAGCAACGGCAACTTATTCGATGTTGACCGCTCAACCTATCTCGGTTCGTCATGGGATCGTTCGCACGCAAATGCGACACGCTATTTTGCTGATCTAGAACACTATCTTAATAATGGTGGCTTCTTTAGTTTAAAAGCTAACCAGATCGAAACATATAGAATGAATGTCACAAGCAGTGAAGGTGCTCTAGTGCTTGATGAAGATTCAGGCGATATGTTGACACGTAATAGCTCCTGGTCTAATCGAACTAAGAGTGAATCGCTGGAGGCGAGACTAACGACTCCATTCAATCTATTCGAGGCCGAACATGCTACCACTCTGGGGGCCAGCTACAATAAGAACGACAGCTACACCCCGTATGCTTACGGAGAAGGTGACTATTTTAATCAGCACTCCCTCCAAAACATTTATTCTCCCCACGAACTGCCAGAACCGGATGAATATTCTCTTTATCCTGGATATGTCAGTTCTGACTTGAGCCAAGAGAGCCTGTATGGGCAAGTTAACTGGTCTGTCACACCACGCCTGACACTCGTTACTGGCGGACGCCTTGACTGGTATGACATCACATCAGACCTTGCTGAGGGAGATTGGGGGCGACATAGAGCTGGCAGTGGTCGCGAATTCACTCCTTATTACGGGGCTATCTATGAAATAACCCCAAGCATTAACTTTTATACAAGCATGTCAAAGATCTTTCAGCCGCAAACAGAGATCGAATCTAGCGGTGAGATTATCGAGCCACGCACAGGAGAACAAATTGAAGCGGGTATAAAGGGTGGATCACCCGACGGCGAACTCAATTGGCATCTTGCTATATTCAATATTGAGGATCAGAACCGAGCCTACACAGACCCCGATAACTCTGCCTTCTCTATCCCGCTTGGAGAGACGCGCAGCCGTGGCTTTGAAGCAGAGATCTCCGGCAGTCCATTACCACGTTTAGATGTAAGTGCCAGTTACGCATATACGGATACTGAGTATACACGTGATGCAAGTCTGGAGGGGTTATCGCTATCACCTGATACACCACGGCATAACTTCAAACTTTGGACACGTTATCGCTTCTCTGACGATGCCAACCAAGGATGGCGTATTGGTGCTGGTGTTAACACTGTCAGCAGTATTTATGCCGAAGATGGCACTAATCGCTGGGAGCAAGGTGGCTATACCTTACTTTCAGCTCAATTAGGTTATCGCTTCAATGAAAACTTTGATGTTAGCTTTAAGGGGAATAATCTTACTGATGAAAAATATTATTCGACGGTTCGAGTTAACACTAGACACAATTACTATGGAGATCCTCGTAACTTTACATTTAACCTAAATTATAGTTACTGAACTGAAAGGGAGGTCAGGACTATGTGACCTCCCAGGTTCATTCTACACAGATTTTTCTGTCAATATTATCCAATCTTAGCATCAGCCTTCTGTCCTAATTATTGGCACAGGCCATACCAAAAATAAATGCTAGAAATATCCTCCAGCTAAATACATTGCCACAACTTACATATCGCTGACAGCAACATTAAAACACCCACCAGCCACCTCCAAGTAGTGGATAAAAAAAACGCAGACGATAGTATGCTGCTTCACTTTCATGGTATTGATTACATATTAGGTGATATGGAGACTCACGAATAGCCTATATCAAACTGGCTTTGCTAGCCGAAAACCCCAAGCACAACATTAAGAATATTAAAGCTCCATTTGCCATTGAACGTTACCATTTGCCCGAGTAGCACATAGTACTTTATTAGCCACAATAATATATTAAGGCCTTGGTTTTTCCAAGATCGTATCCACTAAAGCCACCTTTGCCAAGTATCAATATGCAGGAGTCTAAAGAGTTGGCAATCCAAAGGATCACCAACTCTCAACAACCATCTTAAAGGCATATAACTAAGTAGAAGGCTCGACGCTCCTCACCACCTTAGCACAGTGATCAACGATCAAGGCCAGCTCTTCATGGTAGATCGACTGCAACCTTGCCACAGTAACATCATCGAAGACACGAGTACTGTAGATCCACTTGCTGGTGAACACACCCTTATGAACGTGTGAAACCAGCTCCAGCCAGTTTGCAAGTGGCATTTCATCGCTACGCTCTCGTCCCTTAAGCTCGCCGCCGTACACCTCCCAAAGTGGGTTCTCGGTGGCTTCGCCGCTGAACTGGCCCAGATAGTTGACGTTGATCCGTGCCCGGTTGTCGGGCAGCTCGGGAACACAGTCCTGACTCCGCAGATAGCGTAGTATCCCGTAGCCCAGCCCCTTGCGAGGCACCGCCTTACGGCGTTCCCGAATCCGGGCGATGGTTTCGGCTGGACTCTCATCGTCGGCCGTCAACCTCAGCGGATAGATAGCGGTGAACCAGCCCACCGTACGCGACAAATCAATATCGGTCTCACCAGCCTCCCGACCATGCCCCTCCATATTGACCAGGAAGTCGCACTCGCCAGTCCAGCGCCGCAGGGTTCTCGCCAGCGCCGCCAATAGCAGGTCGTCGATTGTCGCCGCATAGACATTAGGTGCGTCCCTGAGCAGCCACTGCGTGCGCTCAGCACTCAGGCGGCTTTCGTGATGCGTCACATCGCCGATAATGCCCGGCGGCGTATCACCATCCACGGGCAAATCGGCAACATCAGTCAGTTGCGTCCGCCAGTAATCGGCCTCAGCAGCCAGCACCGGCGACGCAGCCAGCTCATGCAAGTGACGAGACCAGTGGGACAATGGTGAAGTCCGTGGCGGCAACTCGACTACCTCGTCACGACTCAAAGCCGTATAGACCTTCGCCATATCCTCGAGCAATATGCGCCAAGACACGCCATCAATGACCAAGTGATGAGCAACGACCAGCAGGCGTTCCTCGCCCCCTTCAATGGCGATGTGCACGAAGCGCACGACACACCCCCGCGCAATATCCAGGCTACGCTGCGCCCCATCGGCGATGGTCGTAATCTCCTCGACATCCGCCACCTCTTGATAGCTCACTGGTTCTAGGGTCTGAGCATCGCTATACGCCTGCGACCATTCACCATCATCGTCCGTGCGGAAATATAAACGCAGCGCTTCATGATGAGCAATGATGTGACTCGCCATACCAGCCAGCGCCTTGCGGTTGATCGCTGCCTTAGGCCGCAGCATGACGGACTGGTTGAAGTGATCACGGGAGGTGTTAATGGCTTGGAAGAACCACTGCTGGATCGGCGTCAATGCGAAAGGACGATCATTGTCGACCACTGCTTCATCGGCCGAAACCGAATCGGCCGTCTGTTCGCCGCAGTGTTCGAGCAGCGCCCGAATGGTCTGATAACGCATCAAATCGCGCAGCCTGAGGGCGATCCCTAGATCCACCTGACGGATCCGTGAGATCAACTGCAGACTGAGGATCGAGTCACCACCCAGCTCGAAGAAATTATCCGTCTCACCGACGCACTCAATCTCTAGTAGCTCTTGCCAGATCGCGGCCAGCCGCTCGGCTCGAGGCGATGCCGGAGCGACGAATTCGCGCTGCGTATCAGCCTGCGGTTCGGGCAGCGCAGCGCGGTCAAGCTTACCATTGACCATCCGCGGCAGACCGTCGAGCGTCATCAGGTGCGCCGGCACCATGTGCTCGGGTAGGGTGTTGAGTAGATGACGTTTGACCCGTTCGCTTAGCCCATCAGCAGCGCTTTCCGTTCGTGCCACCAGATAGGCGACCAAACGTGGCGCCCCTTGTGCATCGTGTAGAGCGACGGCAACATCGGCAACGCCGTCGATACTGCGTATCGCTGATTCGATCTCGCCCAGCTCGATGCGGAAGCCACGTACCTTGACCTGATCATCGAGGCGTCCCAAGTATTCGAGGTTGCCGTCTGCCAGCCAGCGCACCCGATCACCAGTGCGATACAGTCGCCCGCCATCAGCAGCGAAGGGGTCAGCCACGAAGCGTTCCGCCGTCAATGCACTACGCCCCAAGTAGCCACGCGCCAGTCCGTAGCCGCCGATATACAATTCTCCCGCCATACCTCGCGGCACGAGGTTCAGATCAGTATCCAGCACATACAGCGCACGCTCACCTACTGGGCGGCCGATCGGAGCGTAGTCTCCGTCAAAGCTCGCCTCAGCAGGGGACTGCCATAGCAGTGGTGTAACCACCGTCTCGGTAGGGCCGTAGCCGTTGATGAAACGCTTGGCGGAAAGCACCTTACGCGCCTTGTCGAAGGCCGCCTTGGGCATCGCCTCGCCACCGAACACATAGAGTTCAACCATGGGCGCTACTGCTCCGCTGTCGACCCAATCAACGAGCTGATTAAGATAGGCCGGAGGCAAGGCCACGTTGTCGACGCAATGTTCACGCAGCGCAGTGCAGGTCTGCTCAGGGGTCCACAGCTCGTCGTCGCGCAGCACCAAACTTGCGCCACTACATAGTGCAGTCAGCCAGCGCTCGTGAGCACCATCAAAGGCAAACGACATAAAGTGCAGCTCGCACGCGCTGGACGGTAGCGCATAGCGCTCAGCGATAGCTTGACAGTGCATGGCCAGAGGCCCGTGGGTGACGCCAACGCCCTTGGGCGTCCCTGTAGATCCGGAAGTGTAGATCACGTAGGCCAGCGCCTGTTCAGGAACTGCTAGGCACGGATCTCTGTCAGTGTAATCAGCCAGGCGCAGACTATCCCACGTCAGGCACGCTACCGCTGGTTCGGGCAGGGCGGCCAGCACCTCCTTCTCACTGATCAGTAGCGCCATCCCGCTGTCACGCATCATGAATGTCAGCCGCTCGCTGGGATAGGCGGGATCTAACGGTAAATAGGCGGCTCCTGCCTTGAGTACCGCCAGGAAGCTAACCAGGATATCCGGAGTACGCCGCATGGCCACACCAACGATGTCATCACGCCCGATGCCACGCTCAAGTAGGCAGTGCGCTAGGCGATTGGCCCTGGCATCGAACTGAGCATAATCTAGCCTCCTCTCACCCATCGACACGGCAAGAGCATTAGGGCGTTCTGCCGCATGTCGGGCGATCCAGCGGTGCACCCGAGCGTTGTCGTCAGGCGCAGCACCCGTCGACCCCCGGCCCAACTCAACGAGCCGATGACGATCCGCGTCGGCCTGCCAGTCGAATGTTCCAACCCGCCTCATAGGATCGGCCACCATTTGCTGGAGCACTATTTCCAGGCTGCAACGCATGTTCTCAGCGACTTCATCAGCGAATTTTTCACGACTGTAGCAGTACTCTATTTCGACAGAATCACCTATCGTCACCTGCAGGTCCATGGCGTAGCCCGTGATTCCTTCACCCTGCACATTGCCAAACTCCAGGCCATAGCGCTGAGTATCACGCAGCGCCTCATCAACAGGGTGGTTCTCAAAAACAATGATGCTATCGAATAGAGCACGCCCCGACTGTCCTCCCCAACGCTGAATAGTCGCCAGTGACACGTGCTCGTATTCGCGCACACGGAGATTGGTACGCTGCACACTCTGTAACAGGCTCGCTACGCTATCCTTCGCTTCAATTTTCAGGATGATGGGTACCGTGTTGATGAACAGCCCCAGCATCTCCTCCACTCCCTCCAGGTCAGGTGGTCGCCCAGAGACGGTGGCACCGAAGACGATATCTTCACGCTCGCCGTATAACTTCAGAACCAGTCCCCACGCCGCCTGCACGAGCGTATTCAGCGTCACGTGCTGATCCCGCGCGGCATCCATCAGCGTTCGTGTCGTGCCACGATCGAAATGCGTATAGATCTTGGCGAACCCGCGCCGATCACTGGATGTTTTCTGTGCATCCGCCAGTAGCATCGGCCCGGACAGACTCTGCAGTTCCTCTGCCCAGAAGCTCCGCGCGGCCTCCTCGTCTTGATCATACATCCAGCGGATGAAGCGACCATACACTGATCCCAGCGGAGATAACGACTCACCGGCGTACAGCGTCAACCATTCCCCCAGCAGCCGAGAGTCCGACCAACCATCCGAGAGAATATGATGTTGCGTCCATATCAGCCGGTAGCGATTATCCTCCAAATGGATCAAGCGGATTTTTGACAGAGGTGGCTTCAACCAGTTTATTTCCCTGGCAAGCTCCTGTCGTGCATAGTGGTTCAGATCCTCCTCTACAGTGTCTCCCGCATCACGCCAGTCCATCACCGCTACATCGGGGGTGGCTTGTTTGAAGACGATTTGCAACGGGCGTTCCATGCCCGGCTGCCACAGAAAACCAGTGCGCAGTATCGGCTGCCTGGTGACCATCTGCTGCCAAGCTTCGATAAGACGGTCAACATTCAGGCCAACAACATCGACATTGAGTTGATTGACGTACAGCCCTTCTCCTTCCGCCTCGAGCGAATGGAACAGCATGCCCTCCTGAGTGGGTGACAGCGGATAGACGTCCTCAATCTCTTCCGGTGCGGGGGCGTCGATATTATCCAACTGCGCGCGATCCAGGTAATCCGCCAAGCTCTCGTGCAATGCCTCGGCATGTTCGGGCGGCGTAGCCTCGACGGGATCAGCGACCATCGCCAGCTTCGTCACGCTCTGATACTCAAAGACTTGACGAGGAGTAATCATCCAACTGGCCCGGTGTAACCTAGAGACGATCTGCAGGCTGAGAATCGAATCCCCGCCCAGCTCGAAGAAGTTGTCGTGACGGCCGACTCGTTCAACGCCCAATACTTCTGACCAAATTACCGCTAACGCTTCTTCCACCTCACCTTGAGGCGGCTCGTACTCCGAGCCACTGACCAAATCCGGTGCAGGCAAGGCCTTGCGATCCACCTTCCCATTAGCATTCAGCGGCAGCTCATCGAGGGTGACCACAACTCCCGGTACCATATAATCCGGTAGCTTTTGGCCCAGCGATTCACATAGCGAGCTGGTGTCGAGTTCACTGTCGGCTTGGGGAACCACATAGGCCACCAACCTGGAACCATTGGGGCCTTCTTGAGCGACCACTACTGCCTCGCGAACTTCCGGCTGAGTTAATAGTTCGGCTTCGATCTCACCCAATTCGATCCGCAAGCCACGGATTTTCACCTGATGATCAAGGCGACCCAAGTACTCGAGCTGGCCATCCGCCCGCCAGCGCACCAGATCACCCGTGCGGTAGAGGCGTTCGCCCTGCGCAAACGGATCAGCGACAAAACGTTCTGCGGTAAGGTCAGGCCGGTGCAGATAGCCCCGCGCCAAACCAATACCCCCGAGATAGAGTTCACCTGCGACTCCGGGCGGCGCCAAGTTAAGATCGCCATCCAATACGTAAGTGCGGATACCGGCGATCGGTTGGCCGATAGCTACCTGGTTACGCCCATCGTCTTGGCAAGTCCAGTGGGTAACATCAATGGCCGCTTCGGTGGGGCCATAAAGGTTGTAGAGTGCCACTTGAGGTAAGCGGGCAAATACCTGATTCTGCAGCTCCGCAGGCAGCGCTTCACCACTGCATACCAAGCGTGTCAGGCTGGTGCAAGCTTCTACCTCGCCATGGGTCAGGAAGGCTTGAAGCATCGATGGTACAAAGTGCAGCGTGGTGATCTTGTGGGTGCGAATCAGCTCAACCAGCTGTGCCGGTTCGCGATGGGCGCCTGGTGGCGCCATCACCAGCCGTGCCCCCTGCATCAGCGGCCAGAAGAATTCCCATACCGACACATCAAAGCTGAATGGTGTTTTCTGTAGCACCGCATCGTCGGTTGTTAACCCATAGACCTCCTGCATCCACTGTAGGCGATTGGTCAGTGCATGGTGACGGTTGGCGGCGCCCTTGGGTCGCCCGGTGGAACCGGAGGTGTAGATCACATAAGCAAGATTTTCGCCGTGCAGGGCCACGTTCGGATTGGTAGGCGCGTGGTGAGCAACCTCCAACCGATCCAAATCAATGACGTTCAGCCCATCTGCCACCGGCAACGCATCGCGCAGATGTTGCTGGGTAAGCAACAGCTCAATGCCACTGTCCTCGACCATATAGGCCAACCGATCGCTCGGATAATCTGGATCTAGTGGCACATAGGCACCACCCGCCTTGAGAATAGCCAGCAGCCCTACCACCATCTCAATGGAGCGCTCAACAGCAATACCCACCCGGGTCTCAGGTTTTACGCCTAGACCGATCAGATAGTGAGCCAACTGGTTGGCGCGGGCATTGAGATCGTTGTAGTTGAGCGACTGATCTTCAAATACTAGTGCCATGGTCTCTGGGGTTGCAGCAGCCTGCTGCTCAATCAACTGATGGATTGGTTGGGCATTGAGATGCTGGTATGAGCTCACCCCCCACTCTCTCAACAGCTGCTGCTCGTTCTTTCCTAGCAGGCTAATCTCACTGATCGCTTGCTTAGATGCATTTTGCAAGCTATCCACTATGCCATCCACAGCAGCTCTCATATAAGCACAGAGCCGCTGCCCACCAATCGTGCGGTTTACCTGCCCTACCAGTTGGAAGCCATCTCCCAGATCATCTACCGCCATAGTGATTGGGTAGTTGGTGCGCTCCTGGCCGCCTAGAGTCTCCATCCCCTCCCAAGTAGGGGCGATACTCTCGCCCCGTTGAGGCGCAGCCTGGCGGTAGTTCAGCAAGCTCGAGAACAACGGAGCGCCGCCAGGTAAGCCACTGCAACGCTGCGCTAGGCCAAGACTGGCATGTTCATGGTGCAGTAGTTCAGAGAGAGCATCATGAGTTTGCCGTAAGCATTCATCGACAACTTGAGAACCCAGTGTAATGCGCAACGGCAGCGTATTAATAAATACCCCTAGCGCTCGCTCAGCGCCTTCGATGCCTTGCATACGTCCGGAAAGCACCGTGCCAAACACCACATCGTCCTTGCCGGTGGCTTTGGCAATTACCAGCGACCAGGCGAGATGGAAGAAGGCCGCCGCGCTGACGCCGTGGCGCCGAGCCTGATCGCGAATCGCCGCCGCCAGTTCGCCGTCAATCACCAGGCGCTGCTCGTCGATGTCATCACCGTTACCCATAACGTCGTTGAGACCGAAGGGCAGCGTACCCTCGTCAAGATCGCCAAAGCGACGGTGGAAGTAAGCCTGGTGTTCGCTGTCAGACACACCCAAGCGAGCCTGAGCGATGAAATTGCGGAATGGCAGGGGCTCGGGCAGCTCCGCAAAACGCCCCTGTTCAATCAGCGCGATCTCTTTGACGGCCTGCTTGACTGTCATGTTGTCATCGATTAAGTGATGGATAAGTAGCTGCAGTAGGCACTCGCCATCGGTCGTGTCCTCGATAGCCACGGCTCGCATCAAGGGCGCCTGGCGCACATCGATCCGGCAACGACCAGGATCGGCGGCGTGACGCAACCGTTCCAAGGTAGACAGCATTAAGTCTTCAGTGTCGTCTCTGCTCTTCTTGAGCCACTCCACCACCAGCGGTGCTTGGCGGAGAACAACCTGTACCCGTTCGTCGAGCCCTTCCCAGAAAAAAGCAGTGCGCAGGATGTCGTGACGCGCCATCACTTGGTTAAAACCATCGATGAAACTCGCCATGCGGGCGCGGTCGTCGAAACGCATGGTGTATGAAGTGATGTAAGCGTCACGCTCGGCGTGCAGCAGATGATGAAAGAGGATGCCCTCCTGTAGCGGCGCTAGAGGATAAATATCCTGAATGTTGGCGCCACCACCCGGCACCGTCGATTCAATGCGCGCGATCGATTCCCGGTCGAGCGATACTAGGGGGAGCATCCAGGGCTCGATGGTTTCACAGTGCTCAGGAATTAGGTTGGGCGGAACCTCCACCTTACGGAGGTTGTTCGCCGCTTCTAGCACTTGCGCGAAATCGCTTAGACGCGGGTGCTCAAACAACTCACGGATGGCGATGTCCCGGCCACGTTCTCGCAAACACGCAATCAGCCGCAGCGCGAGCAGCGAATGCCCGCCCAACTCGAAGAAATTATCGTGGCGGCCGACACGCTCGATTTCCAGCACCTCACACCAGAGCGCTGCCAGGCTGACTTCCCACTCGCTGCACGGTGCCTCGAACTCGCCATTCCCGGTGCCAATGTCGGGATCGGGCAGCGCAGCACGATCAAGCTTGCCATTGGCGGTTAACGGCAGAGCGTCCATGGCGACTAGCGCGCTGGGTATCATATGGTCGGGGAGATGGTGACTCAGCCGTTTGCGCAGTACCTGAGTGTCGACTTCAGCCACGGCCTCAACTATATACCCAACCAGCCGGTCACCTCCCGGCCCTGAACAAGCCACAACCACAGCATCACGAATTTCCGGCTGGGCCAACAGGCAGGCCTCGATTTCGCCGAGCTCGATACGGAAACCGCGGATCTTAACTTGCTGGTCGCCACGCCCCAGATACTCGAGTTGGCCGTCATCACGCCAGCGCCCTAAGTCGCCGGTGCGATATAACCGCCCACCTTCACTATCGAAAGGGTTGGCAACAAAGCGTTCGGCACTCAAACCGGCGCGCTTGAGATAGCCACGGGCAAGTCCTGCGCCCGACACGAAGAGCTCGCCGACAACGCCGATCGGCACGCGATTAAGGTCGTTATCCAGCACTTCGATACCGAGGTCGGGGATGGCGACACCCACCGGACTACGCTGACCCTGCAGATCTGCGGCGATGATCGGGCGATAGGTAACGTGAACCGTCGTTTCGGTGATGCCATACATATTGATAAGGCGCGGATGCGTATCGCCGAAGCACTCGATCCATGGCCGCAACATTGCAGGCTCCAGAGCTTCACCGCCGAAAATGACAACCCGCAGAGCGAGATCCTTACGTGTTTGGATGCCAGGCACGTTGATCAATTGACGGAAGGCAGATGGAGTCTGGTTAAGTACCGTCACTTGTTCCCGACATAGCAGTTCGAAGAAATCTTCAGGGGAGCGGCTGACCCAAAACGGCACCACGACCAACTTGCCGCCCGTGCAAAGGGCACCGAATATCTCCCATACCGAGAAGTCGAAGGCGTAGGAATGGAACAGTGTCCAGGTGTCTTGCCCGGAAAAATCGAACCAACTCGCCGTAGCATCAAGTAATCGCGTCACATTGGCGTGACACAGCTGCACACCTTTAGGCTGGCCGGTAGAGCCTGAGGTATAAATGACATAGGCGAGGTTGTCACTACTCAGCACTAACCCTGGGTTGTGCCCCGGTCGCTCTATAACGTCCAGGCTATCTAACGCAATACTTGTTAGCCATTCGCGCTGAGGAAGCTTCGTCGTCAGCTCAGACTGAGTAAGCAGCAGTTCAATACCGCTGTCCTGAATTATGTAAGCCAGACGTTCAGTGGGGTAATCCGGATCCAATGGCACATAGGCGCCACCCGCTTTGAGGATACCCAGCAGCCCCACCACCATCTCGACGGAACGCTCAACAGCGATACCCACTCGGTTTTCGGGTTTTACGCCTAGACCAATCAGATAGTGAGCCAAGTGATTGGCACGAGTGTTGAGTTCGGCGTAGCTGAGTGACTGATCGTCAAATATTAGTGCCGTGGCCTCTGGGGTTGCCGTAGCCTGACGCTCAATCAGCTGGTGGATAGGAGGAGCATTGGGATACCGTTGAGAGCTTTCCCCCCACCCCTGCAATTGACGTTGTTCGCCTTTACCAAGCAGATCAATATCTCCCAGCGCACACTCAGGCATTTCTGCCAACGCCTCTAGAATGGCAGCATAGTGCTGCGCTAAGCGTTCAATGGTGGTTGAGTCGAACAGCTCTTCCGCATAAACGAAGCTTACCTCCAAACAGCCATCTCTTCGTTCCATCACGTTCAACGTGAGTTCAAACTGTGCTGCCTGTCCCTTCAAAGACCAATTATCTAGTGTTAGTCCAGGCAACGTTTTTAGCGCACTAGGATCCTGGCGTTGGTGGTTAAACATTACCTGGAAAAGGGGCGTGTGACTCAAACTGCGTTCCGGCTGCAGCGCTTCTACTAACCGCTCAAAAGGGAGATCCTGATGCTCTTGTGCGCCCAACGCCGCACGTTTGCTCTGTTGCAGCGCCTCGGCCAAGCTCAAACGACCATTCAACTGGTTACGCAGTACCTGAGTATTAACGAAGAACCCAACTACCCCTTGAGTTTCCGCCCGGTGACGATTGGCGATCGGTACCCCAACCCGGATATCTTCCTGCCCCGTATAGCGATATAGCAGTGACTGGAAACCTGTCAGTAGCGTCATAAACAGGGTGACACCCTGAGTTTGGGTTCGCTTGCGCAGCCCGCTTATCAGTGATTCTGGGAGCACCATGTGATGGCGCGCAGCATGATAATGTCCGTCGTTATGACGTGGACGGTCGGTCGGCAGCTGCAATATCGGGTGCTCATCTCCCAGCTCCGCCAGCCAATAGGCGAGTTGGCGCTCCTTCTCGCCTGCCTCCATCCATTGGCGTTGCCATAGCGCATAATCAGCGTACTGAATCGGCAAGGCTGGTGGCTGCCAGGCCTCCCCTGTCACTCTAGAAGCGTAATCTGCGGAAAACTCATTGATGATCAACTGCATCGACCAGCCATCGGAGACGATGTGATGCATGGCCACGACCAGAAGGTGCTTCTCTTCTGCTAAGCGTAGTAGCCCCACCCGTAACAGCGGCCCCTGTTCTAGATCGAAAGGGTCATTGCAAAGCCGATCAATCTGATTGTCTATCGCTGCTTTTCGCTCTCCCTTGGGCATATGAACTAGATCAACTTCGTGCAATACGAAGTTGCTCTCGGCCTGCAGCACTTGCATTGCACCACCCTCGCCATCGTCACGGAACACCGTGCGTAATGCCTCATGACGAGATATCAAAGCGGCGAAGCTACTCCGCAGTGCCTCAGGATCCAGCGAGCCATTGAGAGTCAGAGCACCAGTAATATGATAGGCACTACTTTGAGGATCAAGACGCCAAAGAAACCACTGGCGAAGTTGGGCATAGGAGGCTGAGCAAATGTTCTGTTGCGATTCAGGGCGGTCAAGAATGGGAAACTGACCGATGCCCAACCCTTGAGTACGAATTTTGTCGTAAACCACGCGGCGTTGTTCGACTGACAATCCGGTAAAACGCTCCGCAATACGACGGGTATCGATGTGACTCATTGAACGGTATCCATGCTGTCGATGAAGGAATCAATGTCGGAGAGCGACTGCTCAAAGGAGGATTCACTGTTTAGTGCAGCAATACATTTTGCTAAGTCGCGAAGTAGTGGGTGTTTAAACACTTCAGAGATTTTGAGCTCAACTTGCATGTCAGCTTGAACGCGAGCCACCATCTGCACAGCAAGTAGCGAGTGCCCCCCCAGCTCGAAGAAATTATCGTGACGGCCAACACGCTCTACGCTCAATACTTCAGACCAGATCTCTGCTAAGACTTCTTCCACTCGACCCTGAGGTGGCTCGAACTGCGATCCAATAGCTAAATCCGGCTCGGGCAACGCCTTGCGATCCACCTTGCCATTGGCATTCAGCGGCAGTGCTTCAAGCCTGACCACAACACCCGGTACCATATAGTCCGGCAGCCGCTGCCCCAGCGCTTCACGTAGTGAACTAGTGACGAGTTCACCGTCAGCCTGGGGAACCACATAGGCCACCAGCCTAGAACCACCGGGGCCTTCTTGGGCGACAACCACCGTCTCGCGAACCTCCGGCAGAGAGAGCAGTTCGGCTTCGATCTCGCCCAGTTCGATACGCAGGCCGCGAATCTTCATCTGGTGATCAAGACGGCCCAGGTACTCAAGCTGGCCATCCTCCCGCCAGCGCACTAGGTCACCAGTGCGATAGAGGCGCTCTCCCTCCGTGAACGGATCGGCGATAAAGCGCTCCGCTGTCAGATCACTGCGATTGAGATATCCACGGGCAAGGCTTATCCCGCCGAGATGGAGCTCTCCCGCAACGCCCTGTGGTACTAGGTTCAGTTCACCATCCAAGACGTAGGTTCGGGTACCGCTAATGGGCCGCCCAATGGGGATCTGGCGATGAGTCTCATCTCGGCACCACCAGTGAGTAACATGGATGGTGGTTTCGGTGGGGCCATAGAGATCATGCAGGTGGACACCATCAAGGCACTCAGCCACATCTTGCTGTAGCGTGGCTGGAACGGCCTCGCCACCGCACATAATATGCTTGAGCCGCGTCTTGGCCTTAATATCAGGATAAGCCAGGAAGGCCTTGAGCATTGAGGGCACAAAATTGAGCGTAGTAACGCCGTGCCGCTGGATGAGCTCGATGATACGCTCGGGATCCCGATGATCGCCCGGCTGAGCGATCACCAAACGTGCCCCAACACTCAGCGGCCAGAAAATCTCCCATACAGAGACGTCGAACCCGAATGGCGCCTTATGCAGTACGGCATCACTATCGGTGAGCTGGTAGGTCTCCTGCATCCAGACCATGCAGTTGGTCAGGGCATCATGGCGGATGGCAGCGCCCTTGGGCCGACCAGTAGAGCCCGAGGTGTAAATTACATAGGCGAGCTGCTCGCCATGCAACGTCACCGCTGGACTGGTAGAAGCGTGATGTGCAACGTCCAGCCGATCTAGCTCAACAACGCTTAGACCATCAGCTACCAGCAATGATTCGCGCAAGTGCTGCTGAGTCAGCAGCAGCTCGATGCCACTATCGTCGGCGATGAAGGCCAGTCGCTCCGAGGGATACTCGGGATCCAGCGGCACATAGGCGCCCCCCGCCTTGAGAATCGCCAGCAGCCCTACCACCATTTCGATGGAGCGTTCCATGGCGATGCCCACTCGAGTCTCGGGTTTCACGCCAAGACCGATCAAATAGTGGGACAGACGATTGGCTCGGGTATTGAGTTCGGCGTAGCTGAGCGACTGATCTTCAAATATTAGCGCCGTAGCCGCTGGGATTGCCGCGGCCTGGCGCTCGATCAGTTGATGAACTGGCTTAGCATCGGGATGCTTGTGGGAGTTCACCCCCCACTCGCTCAACAGCTGTTGCTCGTCCTCCCCTAACAGGCTAATCTCGCTTAGCGACTGCTGCGGCGCATTTTGTAGGCTTGCTACGATGCCGGACACAGCCGATTGCATGTAATCACATAATCGCTGAGCGCCTATCAAACGGCTCACCTGTCCTACTAGCTGGAAGCCCTCTCCGAGATCATCTACCGCCATACCAATTGGGTAATTGGTACGCTCCTGACCACCCAGTACTTCCATTCCCTCCCAGACATGATTAGAGCTACCGTCGTACTTAGGTGCGCTATAGCGATAGTTCAGAAGACTGGTAAATAGCGGCATGCCACTAGACAGCCCACTACAGCGCTGCGCAAGGCCAAGGCTAGCGTGCTCGTGATGCATTAACTCAGATAATGCATCGTGAGTACGCCGCAAGCTCTTATCGATACTTTGAGAGCCCATCTTGATACGCAAAGGGAGCGTATTGATAAACATACCCAGCGCCCGCCCAGCACCCTCGATGCCCTGCATACGGCCAAACAGCACGGTGCCGAATACCACATCATCTCGCCCGGAGGTTTTACTCAGCACCTGCGCCCAGGCCAGATGGAACAGGCTGGCCGTACTTACGCCACAGCGCTGGGCCTGTTGCCGCACCTGCTGGGCCAGTTCCGTGTCCAGAGGAACGCGCACTTCTTCGATATCGTTGCCATCACCGCGAACGTCTAGTAGTCCGAAGGGTGCGGTCGGTTCTTCAATATCGCCCAACTGTTCACGGAAGAAGGCCTCATGCTCTTCCTGGCTTACCCCTAGTCGGGCCTGTGCCACGAAGTTGCGGAATGGGATCGGTTTGGGCAGTTCGTCCTCGCGGCCTTGCTGGATCAGAGCGACCTCTTCCACCAATAACTCAAGGGTGGTGTGATCCATGACTAGGTGGTGGCTAGGTAGCTGCAGCAGCCAACGCTTTTGTTCAGGATCATGAGCTGCTACCGCTCGCAGCATAGGCGCTCGACGTACATCGAGGCGATGGTGCTCAGGATCCACCTCGGTGTATAACCATTCGGCCACACGGCCGGTGGCCTCATCCGGCACCGTTGACCATTCGATATCTAACGCAGCATGACGGCAAACCATCTGTACCGGTTCACGCAGGTTCTCCCACAGCACAGCAGTGCGCAGAATATCGTGGCGGGCAACCAGCTGGTTAAAACCATCAATAAATGCTTCCAGCCCCTCCCTGCTATTAAAGCTCAGCAGACGCGGAGTGACATAGGCATCGCCCTCTTCCTGCAGCCTATGGTGGAAGAGAATCCCCTCCTGCAGTGGTGCCAGTGGGTAGATATCCTGAATATTGCTAGCGCCACCGGGCACAGCGGCTTCGATCTCACGAAGCTCTTCGGCATTGAGCTCGATTAGCGTCAACATTTCAGGCTGGAGAATCTGGCAATCCTGAGGGATCAGATTGGGCGGGATGGTAACCTCCGCTTGATCGGGCGCTTGCATCAACGCTTGAGCCAAGGCTGTTAGTTCCGGGTGTTGGAACAGAGTACGTACCTGCGCCATCAAACCCCGATGCCGCATTTTCTCAAGCACCTTCAGAGCCAACAACGAATGCCCCCCCAACTCGAAGAAGTTGTCGTATCGGCCCACACGTTCGACGCCAATTACCTCTGACCAGATCTCTGCCAGCGCTTCTTCCACCTCACCTTGAGGCGGCTCGTACTCCGAGCCACTGACCAAATCCGGTGCAGGCAAGGCCTTGCGATCCACCTTCCCATTAGCATTCAGCGGCAGCTCATCGAGGGTGACCACAACTCCCGGTACCATATAATCCGGTAGCTTTTGACCCAGCGCTTCACGTAGTGAACTGGTGTCGAGTTTACTGTCCGATTGGGGAACCACATAAGCGACTAACCTAGAACCACTGGGGCCTTCTTGGGCGACCATCACCGCCTCGCGAACCTCTGGCTGAGAGAGCAGTTCGGCTTCGATCTCGCCAAGCTCAATACGCAGGCCGCGAATCTTCACCTGATGATCAAGGCGACCCAAGTACTCGAGCTGGCCATCCTCCCGCCAGCGCACTAGGTCACCGGTGCGGTAGAGGCGTTCGCCCAGCACAAATGGATCAGCGACAAAACGTTCTGCGGTAAGGTCAGGGCGGTGCAGGTAGCCCCGCGCCAAGCCCACGCCACCAAGATAGAGTTCACCCGCGACTCCGGGCAGCGCCAAGTTAAGATCACCATCCAGTACGTAGGTATGGATACCAGCGATCGGTTGGCCGATAGCTACGTGGTTGCGCCCATCGTCTTGGCAAGTCCAGTGGGTAACATCAATGGCCGCTTCGGTGGGGCCATAAAGGTTATAGAGCCCCGTGTGAGGTAATCGAGCCAATACTTGGTTCTGCAGCTCAGCCGGCAGCGCCTCACCGCTACATACCAAGCGTGTCAGACTGGTGCAGTCTTCAACCTTGCCATGAGCCAAGAAGGCCTGAAGCATTGAAGGTACGAAGTGCAACGTGGTGATCTTGTAGGTACGGATCAGCTCGACCAGTTGTGCCGGTTCGCGATGGGCGCCTGGTGGCGCCATCACTAGTCGGGCGCCCTGTATCAACGGCCAGAAGAACTCCCATACAGAAACATCGAAACTGAAGGGTGTTTTCTGTAGCACCGCATCGTCAGCCGTTAGGCCATAGGCATCCTGCATCCACTGTAAGCGATTAGTCAGTGCATGGTGTCGGTTGGCCGCCCCCTTTGGCCGCCCGGTGGAGCCCGAGGTGTAAATCACGTAGGCGAGATGTTCACCGTGCAGTGGCACCTGTGGGTTGGTTGACGCATGATGCGTCACATCCAACTGATCCAGCTCAATAACGTTCAGGCTCCCCACGACCGGCAAGATGTCGCGCAGGTGCTGTTGGGTAAGCAGCAACTCGATACCGCTGTCCTCGGCCATATAGGCCAACCGCTCGGTGGGGTAGTCTGGATCCAACGGTACGTAAGCACCACCTGCCTTGAGAATCGCCAGCAGCCCCACCACCATCTCGATGGAGCGCTCCATGGCGATGCCTACTCGCGTTTCGGGTTGAACTCCCAGGTCGATGAGATAGTGTGCTAGACGATTAGCGCGAGTGTTGAGTTCGGCGTAGATGAGTGTCTGGTTTTTGAATACTAGTGCCGTAGCCTCTGGGGTTGCCTCAGCCTGCCGTTCAATTAGGTGATGGATTGGCTGGGCAGCGGGATGCCGTTGTGTGTTTACACCCCATTCCTTTAATTTTAGCTGTTCATCTTTATCTAGCAGTTCGATATCGCTCAACGCGAGCTCCGGCATCTCTGCCAGCGTCTGTAGAATGACAGTATAGTGCTGAGCTAGACGTTCAATGGTGGTTGCATCAAACAGCTCTTCTGCATAAACGAAGTTTGCCTCCAGGCAACCATCCTTGCGCTCTACCACATTTAGCGTCAGTTCTAACTGAGCTTTTCCCTGCTCCAGCGGCCAGGTACTCAACTCCAGTCCTGGTAGCGTCTGCAGCGATCCATGATCTTGCCGCTGGTGATTGAACATCACCTGGAACAGCGGCGTGTGGCTCAGGCTACGCTCGGGCTGAAGCGCTTCCACTAATTGCTCGAACGGCAGATCCTGATGTTCTTGAGCCCCTAGTGCTGCCCGTTTTCCCTGTTCCAGCGCCTCGGTCAAGCTCAGGCGACCATATAGCGTATTGCGCAGTACCTGGGTGTTGACGAAAAGCCCTATCACACCTTGGGTTTCCGTCCGATGACGGTTGGCAATTGGCACGCCGACCCGAATATTTTCCTGCCCCGTATATCGATACAGCAGCGCTTGGAAACCGGTCAGTAGCGTCATAAACAGGGTGGCGCCCTGAGCTTGGGTTCGCTTGCGCAGCTCGTTTATCAATGACTCAGGGAGCACCATGTGGTGGCGCGCAGCGTGATAATGTCCATCGTTACGGCGCGGACAATCGGTCGGCAGTTGCAGCACTGGGTGTTCGTCGCCAAGTTCCGCCTGCCAGTAGGCAAGCTGGCGCTCTTTCTCGCCAGCCTCCATCCACTGACGCTGCCAGAGTGCATAATCAGCGTACTGAATCGGCAGGGCTGGCGGCTGCCATGTCTCACCCGTTACCCGAGCGGAGTAGTCCGCAGCAAACTCATCGATGATCAACTGCATCGACCAGCCATCGGAGATGATGTGGTGCATTACCACTACCAACAGGTGCTCATCTTCAGCTAAACGCAGTATCCCCACGCGCAAAAGCAGCCCCTGCTCCAAATCGAAAGGATCATTGCAAAGCAGAGCAACCTGATTATCTATCGCCGCTTCGCGTTCAGCCTTCGGCATGTTAACTAAGTCAACTTCATGACATGCGAAGCTGCTCTCGGCCTGTACCACTTGCATCACCTCGCCTGCACCATCATCACGAAACACCGTGCGCAATGCTTCATGACGAGATATCAAAGCGGCGAAGCTACCCCGCAGTACTTCAGAGTCAAGAACCCCCTTAAGGGACAGAGCACCCGTAATGTGGTAAGCGCTGTTTTGGGGATCCAGACACCAGAGAAACCATTGGCGAAGTTGGGCAGAGGAGAGTTCGCAGCTCTCTTGACTCTTTCGAGGAATGATGGGCAACTTCGAGAAGTCGATACCTTGTTGCTTTAAAGCCTTAAGAAATATGCTCTGCTTATCTCGTGTCAGGTGTGCAAAGCGCTCAGCAATCGTGTGTTTATTGAGTTCCATATCAGCTCTCCATACCGTCTAATAGCGCCGCCATCTTTTCAAGCTGTGCGCCTTCTTCCTCTTTCGCGTCTTGACCCCATTCCTGAATGGACTCACACATTGAGGCCAAGGTAGCGCGCTCGAAATAACTGCGAAGAGGGAGCTGTATATCAAAGTTTTCTTCCACTCTGGACTGCACCCTTAAAGCCGACAATGAGTGCCCCCCCAGTTCAAAGAAGTTGTCGTATCGACCCACCCGTTCGACGCCAAGTATCTCTGACCAGATTTCTGCCAGCGCTTCTTCCACTTCACCTTGAGGCGGCTCATACTGCGCGCCACTTGCCAAATCCGGTACAGGCAGGGACTTGCGGTCTACTTTGCCGTTGGCATTCAGCGGCAATGCATCGAGGGTAACCACAGCTCCCGGCACCATATAGTCCGGCAGTCGTTGTCCTAGCGCTTCACGTAGTGAACTGGTGTCAAGTTGAATGTCGTCCTGGGAAACCACATAAGCGACTAACCTAGAATCACTAGGGCTTTCTTGAGCGACCACCACCGCCTCGCGAACCTCAGGCTGAGAGAGCAGTTCGGCTTCGATCTCGCCAAGTTCGATGCGTAGGCCGCGTATTTTCACTTGGTGATCAAGGCGCCCCAGGTACTCGAGCTGACCATCTTCCCGCCAACGCACTAGGTCACCGCTGCGGTAGAGGCGTTTACCCTGCTCAAATGGATCCGCGACGAAACGCTCTGCCGTTAGGCCACTACGATTCAGATAACCACGGGCCAACCCCATCCCCCCCAGATACAGCTCACCCGCTATGCCAGCCGGCACAAGATTCAGATAGGCATCCAGCACTAGCGCCTTACGTGCCCCGATTGGCTGCCCGATCGGCACTTGGGATGATGGCCCAAGTCCAGCATCATCTGACCATAGTGTCGGAGAAATAACCGTCTCAGCCGGACCATAAGCGTTAAACAGGCGTCTCGGCTCACAAGTTCTTCGAATGCCATCGAAGTCTTCACGTGACCAAGCCTCGCCACCAGCAATACAAAGACGCACTGGAAGGGAGCCGACGCTTAAGCTTTGGTAGAGGTGGCGTAGATAGGCCGGTGGTAGATACAGCACGCTAATGGCATGCTGTCGCACCAATGTAGCTAGCGTCTCGATTTCCAAATGACGCCCCTGCGGAAGCACTAGGGCTGCCCCTGCCAATAGTGGAAGTAACCACTGTTCGCCAGCGGCGTCGAAACTGATTGAAGCGAATTGCAACAGCCGGTCTTCGGGCGTCAGACCATAGCGCTTTCCAACCGCTTGGAGATGCATCGAAAGAGGGCCATAGCTCACTCCAACGCCCTTAGGTCGCCCAGTGGATCCGGATGTATAGACCACATAAGTAAGGTGCTCACTGTGCAAGGCCACCGTCGGATTGATTGAGCTGTAATGCGTGACGTCCAAACGATCCAGCTCGATAATATTTTGGTTTTCCACCATCGGTAAAACATCGCGCAGGTACTGCTGGGTAAGCAGCAGCTCAATACAACTGTCTTCGACCATATAAGCCAACCGCTCGTAGGGGTAGCCGGGATCCAGAGGGACATAAGCACCTCCAGCTTTGAGAATCCCCAGCAGCCCCACCACCATCTCAATGGAACGCTCCATGGCGATGCCCACTCGAGTTTCGGGTTTTACGCCTAAACCTATTAAATAGTGTGCCAAGCGATTGGCTCGAGTATTGAGCTCGGCATAACTGAGTCGCTGCTCAGCGAAGATTAGTGCCGTAGCCTTAGGCGTTGTCATGGCTTGGTGCTCGATCCGTTGGAGGATTGGCTGACCATCGGGATGCTGGTGTGAGTTTTCTCCCCACTCACTCAACAGTTGTCGTTCGTTTTTCCCTAGCAGGCTGATCTCGCTCATCGATTTCCGGGGTACCGCTTGTAAGCTTTTCACGATGCCAACCACAGCCAAAATCATGTAATCACATAACCGCTGAGCACCGATTACGCGGCTTACCTGCCCCACTAACTGGAAGTTTTCCCCCAGATCATCTACCGCTATACCGATGGGATAGTTAGTACGCTCCTGACCACCCAACACTTCCATCCCCTCCCAGGTATGAATGGGATTTCCCTCATATTGAGGTGCGCTGTAACGATAGTTCAACAAACTAGTAAACAACGGTGTCTCGCCAGGTAAACCGCTGCAGCGCTGTGCCAGACCGAGGCTGGCATGCTCGTGGTGCAGTAGTTCCGATAATGCAGCATGGGTCTGGTGCAAGCATTCAGCGACACCTTGTGTCCCCGTTTTGATGCGCACAGGAAGCGTATTGATAAACATCCCCAGTGCTCGCTCGGCACCTTCCACTCCCTGCATGCGGCCGAATAGCACGGTGCCGAACACTACATCGTCCTGCCCGGTGGTTTTGCTTAGCACCAGCGCCCAGGCCAGATGGAACAGGCTGGCCGTACTCACACCATGGAGCTGGGCCTGCTTGCGTACCTGCTGTGCCAGTCCCGCGTCAACAGGAACACTCACTTCTTCGATATCGCTGCCATCGCCACGTACATCCACCAGTCCAAAAGGCGCCGTAGGTTCCTCAATATCACCCAACCGCTCACGAAAGAAGGCTTCATGCTCTTCTGGGCTTACTCCTAATCGGGCCTGCGCCACAAAGTTGCGGAAGGGTAGCGGATTGGGTAACGCTTCCTCACGCCCTTGCTGGATCAGGATGATCTCCTCCACCAGCAGTTCAAGGGTGGTGTGATCCATGACCAGATGGTGGCTAGGCAGTTGTAACAGCCAATGTTCTTTTTCGGCGTCGTATGCGACTACCGCTCGAAACATAGGAGCACGGCGTACATCAAGGCGGTGATACCGTGGATCTACTTCGACGCTCAACTGTTCAGCAACGCTCTGTGATGGGTCACCATCCAAGCCCAGCCATTCGAGTACCAGTTCTGCATGCCTACAAACCACCTGCACCGGTTCGCGAAGCCCTTCCCAGAGCACTGCGGTACGTAAAATATCGTGACGGGCAATGAGCTTATTAAAACCGGCAATAAAGGCTTCCAGCCTCTCCCTGCTATCAAAGCCCAGCAACCGAGGCGTCACATAGGCATCTCCCTCTTCTTGCAGCCGGTGATGGAATAGAATTCCCTCCTGCAATGGCGCTAGTGGGTAGATGTCCTGAATATTACTGGCACCGCCAGGCACAGCAGCTTCGATCTCACGAAGCTCTTCAGCATTGAGTTCAATTAGCGTCAACATCTCAGGCTGGAGAGTCTGGCAATCGTGAGGGATCAGATTAGGCGGAATGATGACCTCTGCTTGCTCGGGCGCTTGCATCAACGCTTGAGCCAAGGCTGTTAGTTCCGGGTGTTGGAACAGAGTACGCACCTGCGCCGTTAGCCCCCGATGCCGCATTTGCTCCAATACCTTTAGAGCCAACAACGAATGGCCCCCCAGCTCGAAGAAGTTGTCGTGGCGGCCCACCCTTTCGACGCCAAGTACCTCTGACCAAATCTCCGCCAGCGCTTCCTCAACCTCGCCTTGAGGCGGCTCGTACTCCGAGCCGCTGACCAAATCCGATGTGGGCAACGCCTTGCGGTCTACCTTGCCGTTGGCATTCAGCGGGAGTCCATCGAGTTCTACCATAACGCCCGGCACCATATAGTCTGGTAGCTTTTGGCCCAGCGCTTCACGTAGTGAGCTAGTATCAAGCTCACTATCGGCTTGGGGAACCACATAAGCGACTAGCCTAGAACCAACGGGGCCTTCTTGTGCCACCACCACCGCCTCGCGAACCTTCGGCTGAGAGAGTAGTTCGGCTTCAATCTCGCCAAGCTCGATACGTAGGCCGCGGATCTTCACTTGATGATCGAGACGGCCCAGATACTCGAGCTGGCCATCGTCACGCCAGCGCACCAAGTCACCGGTGCGGTAGAGGCGTTCCCCCTGCGCAAATGGATCAGCGACAAAACGTTCTGCAGTAAGGTCTGGGCGGTGTATGTAACCCCGTGCCAACCCAATGCCTCCAAGATAGAGTTCCCCCGCGACGCCAGGCGGTGCCAAGTTAAGATCGCCATCCAGTACATAGGTACGAATACCAGCGATCGGTTGGCCGATCGCTACCTGGTTGCGCCCATCCTCTTGGCAAGTCCAGTGGGTAACGTCGATGGCGGCCTCGGTGGGGCCATAGAGGTTGTAGAGCGCCGTGTGAGGCAAACGGGCAAACGCTTGGTTCTGCAGCTCTGCCGGAAGTGCCTCACCGCTACACACCAGACGTGTCAGGCTGATACAGGTCTCAACCTCGCCATAGGCAAGGAAGGCCTGCAACATTGAAGGTACGAAATGTAGAGTGGTGACCCCATGAGTACGTATCAATTCGACCAGTTGGGCTGGCTCGCGGTGAGCGCCTGGTGGCGCCATCACTAGTCGAGCGCCCTGCATCAGCGGCCAGAAGAACTCCCACACAGAAACATCGAAACTAAATGGCGTCTTCTGCAACACCGCATCGTCAGCCGTCAGGCCGTAAGCTTCTTGCATCCACTGTAGGCGGTTAGTAAACGCGTGGTGGCGGTTGGCCGCCCCCTTGGGCCGCCCAGTAGAACCCGAGGTGTAAATGACATAGGCGAGATGCTCACCGTGCAGTGCCACCTGTGGGTTGGTTGACGCATGATGCGTCACATCCAACTGATCCAGTTCGATGACATTAAGGTTTTCAGCTACTGGTAACAATTCGCGAAGATGTTGCTGGGTCAGCAGCAACTCGATACCGCTGTCCTCGGCCATATAGGCCAGCCGCTCGGTGGGATAATCCGGATCCAGCGGCACATAGGCACCTCCCGCTTTGAGAATACCCAACAGCCCTACCACCATCTCGATAGAGCGCTCAACCGCAATACCCACTCGAGTTTCGGGTTTTAAGCCTAGACCGACCAGATAGTGGGCCAGACGATTTGCACGGATGTTAAGTTCGGCGTAGCTGAGCGACTGATCTTCGAATACTAGTGCTGTGGCCTCTGGGGTTGCTTCAGCTTGGCGCTCTATCACGTGATGAATAGGTTCGACCAGATTATCGATTGCTGCGCGGCTTCCCCAGTCGAACAGCAATGCTTTTTCCGCATTATCAGGTAGTTCGATAGAGGAGAGCTGTGTTTCGGGCTTTTCTAATAGAGTTTTCAGTACTTTCTGGTAGTAACCGATTAAACGATGAATTGTCTGTTCATCGAACAGATCGGAATTAAACTCTAGCGCACCAACAACTTGATCCTGTTCGATGACAATATCCAACGACAGCTCAAATTTTGCACTCGTCTGAGGAAGATCGATCAATTCGACAGACACACCATCTAGCTGAAGCTGTTCCTCGTCAGATCTGAATTGGAGACCAAACATGACTTGAAACAATGGCTGTCGAACGGGATCCCGCTTTACTTTCCGGTGTTCGAGCAAGACTTCTAACGGCATATCAGCATAGTTGAGCGAGCCCACTGCATCCTTTTTAACCTGCCGACATACGTCACGCAGGGTCATGGCTGGATTCACTCGAACTCGAAAAGGCAGTGTCGTGATGAAAAAGCCAACGACCTCCTGAAATTCCTCTTGCTGGCGACCTGACGACGGTACGCCAATAGCGAAGTCTTGCTGCCCACAGTAGCGGGCCAGCACTACTTGCCAGGCAGCGAAGAGTGGCACGAAAGGAGTAAAGCGCTGTTGTTGGCAAAAGGCTTTTAGGGAACTGGCGAGGCTGCTATCCAACACGAAACGCTTTGCGACCCCCCGAAATTCTTGCTGTTTGGGATAGACTCGATCCGTGGTGATTTCTAACGGTGGGACATCATCCCCTAGGTGTTCATTCCAATACGTAAGTTCCTTGTCAATATCGCCCGCTGCTACTCTCTTGTGCTGCTGCAGAACATAGTCACCATACTGTACGGGCAAGCTTGGAAGCTGTGCATTTCTGTCTTGGCTCAACGCCTGACGATAGGCTTCACTCAGATCGGATTCGATGATGCGGTTTGACCAGGCATCCGAAATGATGTGGTGAAGGCAAACAACCAGAACTTGTCGGCGCTCCGTCATCTTGATTAACCGAGCCACTAGCAGCGGTGGCGCACCAAGATCAAAAACATGCTGCGCGACTTCCTCGATCGAGCGCGTCCGCCTTTCGTCCTGCTCTGGTGCAGCCAGCTCAGAGAGATCTTCTTTACGAATAGAAAAAGGGACGCTAGGGAGCACGGACTGGTGTGGTACACCGTTGCGCTCAAAGAATCGCGTTCTCAATACGCTATGGCGTTGAATCAGTGCTTGAAAGGCGCTTTCTAGGGCCCCTGCATCCACGTTTCCGGTAAGCTGATAAGCACGCGGCTGGTTATAGGCAGTAAGATCCGGCGAATAGCGATGCAGGAACCAAAGCTGCTGCTGGGAGTATGACAATGACAATACATCACCTTCACGTATTGCTTCAGACATTCCATCCTGCCCTTCCCTGTCATTACCATGTGATGTTGCGTCTTGTGAATGAGCCACTTCCTTCATCGATACCCCCTCTTCCTGAACTGCATTACGAATGATGTTGCGAGGCAAACTTGGCATCTCAGTTAGTATCAAGCTCAGCTAGCCCGCTCGTACTAGCCTCAGCACAACTCTCACGTAGAGCTGCGCCCAGCTCGGCAGCGTTGGGATGATCGAATACCACGCCGGGGGCTATCTCGATCCCGAACTGCTTACGGATGCGGGCCACCAGTTTGATCACCAGCAATGAGTGCCCACCCAGCTCGAAGAAATCGTCATCAATGCCTACCTCATCGCGACCAAGCAGCTCAGCCATGGCTTGACACAGGTTGGCTTCCACGGCATCCCGGGGCTTCACCAAGGTTTTTCTTTCCGCAGTTTTTTGGGCCAAGGCTTCCAGCGCGGAGGTGTCTACCTTTCCGTTACCTAGGCGAGGGAAGTGCTCAACAGGGATAAAACGAGAAGGACGCATGGGTTCAGGCAGTAGCACAGCCAGTTGCTCGCGAAGCTGAGTCTGGCCTTCAGCAGACATCGCCTCGGGTTCTCCAATCAAAAACGCTACGAGCTCCTGGGTATCACCGCCCCGCCCCATCAGGCGAACCAGGCTCTGTTTAACCCCTGGCTGTGCTTGCAACACGCTTTCGATTTCCGCAGGTTCAACACGAAAGCCACGCAGCTTGATCTGGTCATCGGCTCGCCCAATAAGGCGTACGCCTCCCTCGGGCAGCACGCACGCCAAATCACCGGTGCGATAGAGACGCTCACCGGGAATAAAGGGATCTTCGACAAACGCGGAAGCATCACTATTGAGATAGCCGCGCGCCAGTTGGGCGCCGCCCAGATACAGTTCACCTACGGCACCGGTGGGGGTCGCGTGCAAGTTTTCATCAAGTACTCGATAGCGGCAATTCGGCAGCAACTGGGTTAACGGCAGCGGGCCTGCAATATCTTGCGACAGCAATATCCGGTGCACCATAACGCCCACCGTGGCTTCTGTGGGGCCATAATGGTTGTATAGTTGGCACTCGGGCGAGATCCGCGCAATGCTCGAAAGTAAGGCAGGTGAAGCTGCCTCGCCGCCTAGAATCACTGTTTTCGGCAACCGGGGAGCTTCGCACTCCAGCAGGGCCTCCAGATGGGACGGCACTATCTTGAGTGCATTGATATCGGCCGCCGACATAAAGCTCGCAAAATGGTCGCCATCCTGCATATCGTCAGGTGCGGCGATCACCAAGCCGGCACCATTGAATAAGGCGCCGAACAGTGCAGTATTGCCCAGATCGGTGGCCAGCGAGCCGGTCAATGCCCAGCGCTGGCATGCCGATAGACCCATGGCCTTTGTGGCCCCGGCGACGTAATTGAGCAGTTGACCATGCTCAATTACCACGCCTTTTGGCGTGCCGGTGGAGCCAGAGGTATAGAGGATATAGGCCACGTCGTTGAGGCCAGGTTCTGGAAACGACAATGCGCCACTAGCCGACTCTTCGATGCCTCTTGGTAGCCCTAAACTGCGGATACCAGGCAGGGCCTGTGCTGTGAGTTCCGCCTCGTCGTTTTCAGCGCTGACCACTAGCGCGGGCTGGGCATCCTCAAGCACTCGCCGCTTACGCTCTACGGGCCACTCCGTGTCGAGTGGCAGGTAGGCGGCACCTGCACGCCATACTGCCAGCAGCAGCACGACCAAATCGGTGGAGCGGAACAGGTTGAGAGCAACATAATCCCCATGTTTGACGCCCTGGTTATCCAGCCACTGCGCGATACCATTAATGCGGGTTTCTAATTGGGCGTAACTCAGCGTACGACCCTGCTCCTCAATGGCAATGGCATCCGGCGTCGAGGCCACCCAGGCAGCGATATGGGCCGCTACGCTACGCTCACCCACGTCGAGCTCACTGTCCTCAATCGACAGTAACCCCTGCTGTTGCTCAGGGGAGATAAGCGGCACCGAGAATAGCTTTTGCGCGGGTTCGGCTAGTCCCGCCTGTAGCAGCGTCTGGTACTGACCCAGCAGACACTCGGACGCCGCGCGGCTATAGCATGATGGGTCGGTGTAGAGCGTCGCCACTGCGCCGTTCTCACTGCGGTCAATGTGCAAGGCAAGCTCAAATTCTGCTGATGGCCCTGGCAATTCTCGCAAGCGCCACTGCAAACCCGCCGACTTTAACTCACTCACCCCCTCTGAAAATGCGAACCCAGCGAATAGGTGGCGCTTATCGGGCAGCGCATCAATCAACCAATACTCCTGGGCCTGGGTATGCGCCTCTAGCTGCTCTGCTAAACGGGTAATCCAGCTAGAGAAGTCACTATCAGCGACACCTTCAACCAGCACCGGCAGCACCTTATCGAAGAGGCCGATCGCCCCTTGCATCACCTCGTAATCCTGACGGCAGTCGTGTTGCCAACCACCTAGCACACGCTCACTGCCGCTAATCCTGGCAAGTAACGCCCACCAAGCTGCCTGTAACACTGCCTCGGCAGATACTTGAAGCTCATCTGCCAGGCTATCAATACGCGCCACCAGGTCTGGTTCGAGCTGCAAGGCTACATATTCATGCTCTGCCCGCACGTCATGGCGATGCGCTTGCCTTGCAGGTAAACGGCATGCGCCTGCCTGCTCGGCATGCTGCTGGTGATTTTGCCAATACTCACGACCCTCTTCGGCGTCATCGTCGTTTTCGAGCGAAGCGCGCCACTCGATAAACTGGGAATACTGCAGCGCAGACTCCTCATCGGCACCTCCGCTCTGATCGTAAGCATCCGCCAACGCCGAGAACAGCGACTGCAGACTGCCGCGATCCGCCACCAACGCCGAAACAGCCAGTACTAATACCCAGGCTGCTTCACCAGTACGCAGCAGCACTGGACGCAGCAGCTCGCCACTCTCAATGGCCATGGGCCGGTGCTTCAGTGACTCGCTAAAGTTATTAAGAAAGTCGTTGAGCAGCGCATCCTTGTCATCGCTGCCACGTAAGTCCTCATGCCGCCACTCGATGGCAGGCAGCTCTTCAAGTGCTTGGTGACGCAGCCCGCGGTACCCGGCCACGCTCTTTAAAGTCGTCGCTAGGGCTTCATGCTGTTGCCTAAGGCCGCTCAGTGCACGCTCCAACCGTGAGCTATCAAGCGCCCCTTGGATATCGGCCACCATGACATTAGCCTGCGCCGATGCTGCCTGCTGGGTATCACTTTCACTAGTTTCCGCCGCCACCAACACTGCACGCTGTTCAGGGCTAAGCGGCCAATGGGCAAGGCTCTGCTGTTCCGTTATTGCATTCATTTATCGACTCCCAAACCCCGTGACGTTATTGACCGACCAACTCGGCATCGGCACTTGCCCCTTGAGCCTCTTCCAGCGCCGAACGCTCATAGATGTCCCCCATCGCTACCACGATCTTGCGTGGCCCCTCGTAGGGATCCCGGGCATGGGCCGCTAACATGTTGTCGACCATCACCACATCGCCCCGGCGCCAGTCGAAGCGCACGGCACAGGCTTCGTAGGCTTCGCCGACCACCTTCATCATCTCGTCGCTAATCACGGAGCCGTCGCCGAAATAGACATTGCGCGGCAGGCGCTCCGGGCCAACCATGCCAAGCAGGTCTTCTTTCACATCAGGCTCAAGGCAACTGACGTGGTGGAGTTGCACCTGATTGAAGAACACTCGGTCACCGGTCACGGGATGGGCGACTACCGCTGGGCAGCGCGTACGCGTCTGCAGCTCGTCATCACCCAACCACTGCCACTCAATTCCCCCTTCTTTGAGCCGCGCTTCAACCTCCTCCCTGCTATCGGTTTTGAAAAAGTCTCGCCAGCTCACGTCCAGGTTGCGGGTGAAGGTGCGCACATAAAGCAGCCCTTTGCGCTCGAACTCCTCCACCACATCGGCGGGAAGGTGGCGTAGCATCTCGCGGCAATCAACGATCGGGGTGGCGCCTCCCACGGGAGAGGGGAATTCGCAGAAGAACAGTTGCTTGCGCGGCCAGCGCTCCAAATGCGAACTTTCGTTGTGGTAGAGAATCATCTGGCGCTCGGGATAGGGGGTTGAACGGTAGGTATTGCGCCCCCCTTCTTTCTTGGGCAGGTCACCATAGTTGCCGTAAAGGCCCGGCTGGATAGCCTCGGCAAAGGCTTCAAACTCTTGCGGTGTGGTCAGCCCAAAGTTACGGAACAGAATGCCTGCATGCTTGCGTAAGTTTTGCTCGATGAAGTCACGCTGGGAAGTTGCCCACGCCACCGCATCAAGGTCAGCGTCCGCCGCTTCGATCACGAGAGGAAAGACTCTTTTTTCATCGAGCAGCGCCGTTCGTATCGGTGAATCACTATTGGTCGAGGGGCGCGCACTTGGCTGGGATTTCAGGCTGCCAAGCTTGTTGAGTTTGGAACCTTTTGAAAGCTTGTTTTGCATAGCGTGTTTCTCCATTAGGGGTAAACGAAACTCCTCGACGGGCATGTTGGGAGCTTCCACGATCTGCGCTAGTAGCGACTGCCAGGCACCGGTTAAGTGCTCAATGGTTTCGCGTCGGTACAATGCGGTGGCGTAGACCCACTCGACTGATAGTCCGGTATCACTCTCATTGACGAATATCGCCATATCGAACTTCGACTCTTGCCGAGGCTGAGGCATTACCTCCACTTCCAAGCCCGGAATTGAGAACCGCTCGGTTGGCGTGTTTTGTAGTACGAAGAGGGTTTGTATCAGGGGGGAACGGTCGCGCTCACGACCAATCCCCGAAAGCTCGACAATTTTGTCGAAGGGAACATTTTGATGATCGAAGGCATCCAGCACGCTGGTCTGTACTTGCTCAAGCCAGTGGCCGAAATCAATCTGGCCATCAGACAAACGAGACCGCAGCGGGATTACATTGACAAAAAAGCCAATCAACGGCTCAACATCGGGATGGCTACGGCCAGCGACATCGGTTCCCACAATCAGGTCGTGCTGACGGGTCTGGCGATGCATCAACAGCTGGAAACTCGCCAATAGAAGCGCAAATAGCGTGGTGCCACGCTGTGCGGCAAGCTTGTTCAACGCTTGTGATAGGTCTGGAGTCAGTGTCATGCTCAGGGCACTACCGGCATGCGATACTTGGCTAGGCCTAGCGAAATCCCCCGGTAGCGTTGAGAGCGGAGGAGCATCACTTAGATAGCGACGCCAGAAGGTTGCGCTTTGCTCGAAGGCCTCTCCCGACAGTGCTTTCTCATGCCAAGCGGCATAGTCCACGTACTGAATACCAAGCTCGGGTAACCCAGACTCCTTCCCTTCCAACAATTCCCCGTACAGAGAGGCAAATTCCCGGACGAATACGCTCGTGGACCAGCCGTCGAAGACAATGTGGTGAATGACCAGGACCAGGGCATGCTCTTGTGCGCCAAAACGCAGTAAGCCCGCCTTGATTAAAGGGCCCGTGACAAGATCAAATGGTGTGTTCGCATACTCGGTGAAGGTATCTTGCAGATATCGCTGTTGCTCCCGTTCAGGAAGATCACTGCAATCCAAAACAGGAAGTTCGATGTTTCGCTGATCCTCGATAACCGCGATGGGTTCATCACTCTCGCTTTCGGGGTAGTGGGTACGCAATGCTTCATGCCGCGCAACGATGGCATTAACGGTTCTTTCTAGAACCTCTATATTCAACTCCCCTTTCAGGGAAAACAGCGCTGGAAGGTTGTAGGCGGCACGCTCACGGTCGCCCGCCTGACTTGCCAAGCGATCAACCAGCCAGAGCCGGCGCTGGACAGGTGCCAAAGGTAGTTCCGAAGACCGGGAAATCGGCATCAGTGGATTCTGGATAGCTCCCTGACGAAAAGCCGAAGGCTTCGCTAACCGGCGCTCTACTTCATCAACCACATCACTAAAGCGCGGCTTTTCCATGACCGATCTGGTCGGGAAATCAATTGCCCAATGATCGCTAATGCGTGAAGCTAACTGCACCGCCGCCAGAGAATTACCCCCGCTAGCAAAGAAGTGGGCATCTTTTCCCAACGGCTTTTCCTTGCCGTCCCCCAGCACCTGGTGCCAGAGCTTCGCCAACGCCTGCTCCGTTTCGCTCCCTGCTTCCGCAGTAGATTGCGATGACTTTCCTCCGCCCTCAGCGTCACCACCGCTGACAAAACGCCCAAAGGCGTGAATGGCGTAGGCATCCAGGCTACCCGCCTCCCAGCCTTGGCGGCAGGTGCTGCGCTGCAATTTACCGCTGGAGGTTTTGGGAAGACCGCCTGGGTTAAGCAGTAGCACTACCGAAAGCGGCTCGTGGCAAGCGGATCCCACCGTCTCGCTTAGTGCTTCGACCAGCTTCTCGGCGGGCACTAGCTTCTGTATGCCGCGGGAGACCTCTGCCGCGACGCCAATCCCCTCGGCGCCTTCAGGGGTGGTCACTGCAAAGGCCGCCACGCGCCCTTTGCGCACTGCTTCTACTTCCGCCTCAACAGCGCTCTCGATATCCTGGGGGTAGACGTTATTGCCGCGCAGAATGATCAGGTCTTTAATACGCCCGGCGATATACAGCTGCCCTTGGTGTAAAAAGCCTAAATCGCCGGTGCGTAGCCAGCGATCGTCTCGGTCGTTATGGCCTTCTGCTTCGGGATTGTGAGCGTCGCTATCGTGAGCCCCGGTACGTTGCCAGCTAACGCCATCACGGGTAACAAAGGTTTTGGCCGTGGCTTCAGGGTTGTGCCAATACCCATGTGCCACGCTGGGCCCATTGACCCAGATCTCGCCGACGTTACCTTCGGGCAGGGATTGAAGCCCCTCGGGATCGACAATATCAATAGCATGATGGGGTTGCGGCGTGCCACAGCCCACCAGGGTATTGCCTTCGGCTGTTGAGGACGCCTGCCCCTGAGCCAGCAATTGTTGCGAAAAAGCCGTGCCCACCACGCCCGTACCGCGCGGATTACAGCTAACCAGCAGCGTGGCTTCAGCTAGACCATAGCAAGGGGCTGCGGTATCAGCAGAGAAGCCCGCCGGGCGGAAGCGTTCAATAAAGCCAGTGAGGGTTGCGTGGCGTACCGGCTCGGCGCCTGAAAACGCGACCCGCCAGCTGGATAAATCGAGTGTCTCAATCTGTTCGTCGCGAATACGATCAAGGCACAGCCGGTAGGAGAAATCGGGGCCACCACTGATGGTACCCCGGAAGCGCGAGATCGCCTCTAGCCAGCGTACCGGCCGCTGCAGAAAGAAGGTCGGGCTCATCAGCACGGAGGGAATGCCACGATAGATGGGCTGCAGCAGGCCGCCAATCAGCCCCATATCGTGGTAAAGCGGTAGCCAACTAACGAAGACATCGTCAGCACCAATCGAGAAGCCTGTCTCGATAGCGCGCTCGTTGGCCATTAGGTTGCCATGGCTCACCATCACCCCTTTGGGCGTGGCCGTGGAGCCTGAGGTGTATTGCAAAAAGGCGATATCACCACGCTTTGAGCGATGCTCGACCCAGTGTTCAGCGCGGCTCTCATCGACGGCATCCACGGGGATCAGTTCAGTGCTGCCGAAGCCTTCGCTTGCAGATGCGACCACATCGATAATCGTTGTAGAGGTGAGCACACAGGCCGCCTGGGAGTCGGCGGCAATGGCGAGCAGACGTGCCAGATGTTGCTGCTTGGCCGACTCCGGAGGAAAGACCGGCACGGCAATCACCCCGGCATATAGGCAGGCAAAGAATGCCACCACGTAGTGCTCATCGTTATCCAGCAGGATTAAGGCACGCTCACCAGCCGGGAACCGCTGCTGTAGCTCGCTGGCCAAAGCACGCGAACGCTTCTCCAAGGTGGCGTAATCAAGGGTGGTATCACCTTGAGCGTTCACCACAATTAGCGCCCTATCATGGGGCCTTTCCTGGGCTAAGCGAATTAAATGCTCTACAAAGTTGTTAGAAACACCGTTGTGGGGCGAGCTACTGCAAGTTGTCTGGGCGTGCCTTGTATCCATATGCGTACCTACTAAAAGTTCGAATCCTGGAGATAGTGAGTCAGTAAATGACGTTGGTAATTTGGCAGTGCCGCGGGGTACTCACGCTTTATAGTCCCAACCCCGCAGGCAACATGCGCCATATCGACATAACCCAGGGCAGCGGCATAGCCGTTCGGCGCTGGCAGCGGCCATGCTTGCAAAGGTGATGAAATGGGAAGCGAGTGCTCAAGGTGATAGGTGCCTGGCGACCCTAAAGAGGAAGTGATCGAGAGCGCCTGCAAATGATCAGCGATGCCCAGGCCCAAAGCTTTGAGTACCGCCTCTTTAACCACCCAGCGCTCCATGAAGGGCAGCGCGGAGCTGTCGCGTGCGTGGTCGAGCTGCTCACTCGGAGATAGCACCAGGCCTTGCAGCGGCGCCAGTTCGGCCTCGGGTCGGCAACGCTCAATATCGACCCCCACCGCGCCGCCGGGAGCAATCGCGATCAGGGCGACATGGCCAGAGTGGGAGACATTGAAAGCAGGCCCATCAGCGTTTTCCAACGCTGGTTTGCCGTAAGCGTTCTGAGTGAACACCAACTTTTCTGGCGCTATACCGGTGTGCGCTGATAGCAGTCGCCGCAGGGCCGCGCGAGTCGCCACGGCGCGTACGACATCGGCGTGATGGCGAAGCCGCTGGGCGCGCTGCCACTCGGCTCGGCTCAGCAACCGATCATCGTCGTCGGCCACCGGGGCGTTCAGGTCGAGCGATAAACGCCAGACTTCAAGCCCCTCAGGAGCCCCTTCAGCTAACTGCAGGCGCTGCATGGGGCACCTCCTCAAGCCGTCGAGTCAGCGCCCGTTCGATAGTCTCCAGCACTTGTGCTTGCTGCTGGCGAATAAAGAAGTGCCCTCCTTCGAACCAGTTCAACGAGAACGCCCCGCCCGCTTCTCGCTGCCACGCCTCTAGACGCTCTCTTTCGATATCGTCATCGCGCCCAGCGAACACCTGTAAGGGATAACCAAGCGGCGACCCGCCGCGATAGCGGAAACTGCGGCAAAGGCGATAGTCCGCCGCCAACACATCGAGAGTGAGGCGCAGCAGTTCCGGGCTTGCGAATACCTCCTCTGGGGTGCCGCCCTGCTGGCGTAGATCCGCAATCAGGGCTTTGTCGTTATCAAGGCTCGCCAAGCGGTCTGAATCGCGTATTGAGGGCGCCGCGCTGCCTGAGGCGAACAGCATCCGCGGCTGAGGTCGCCCTACATCGCGCAAGCGAGCTGCCATGCCGTAGGCCAACAACGCCCCCATGCTGTGACCGAACAGGGCAAAGTCGCCGCGCATCCGCGTTGCCTGCTCTTCGCACAGCCGCACGACCTGGGTCTCGAAGTCATCGATGAGCGACTCACCCAGGCGCTCACCACGCCCAGGCAGCTCGACGGGATATACCTCGATCCAGGCGGGCAACTGACGCTTCCAGCGCAGATACATGGTGGCGCTGGCCCCGGCACAGGGCAGGCAGAGCAGTCTTAAACGCTTAACCTGCATCCACCTGCTCCGCCTCGCTTTTGGCTTGCGCATCCATCCACTGGCGCAGCGACAGTGGCCGCATATCAGTCCAGGTCTTTTCGACGTAGGCTAAGCAGGTTGGCTTATCGCCGAGTACGCCGGTATCCGTCCAGCCAGCGGGAATCGCTTTCCATTCTGGCCAGAGGGAGTACTGCTCTTCGTGGTTGACTAATACGCGGAAGACACCATCTTCACGATCAAAACAGCTTGTCATGGGACTAACCTCATCGTTGCCAAAGGAATGAGAAATAAAATGCAATTACTTCTCATTACTCAATGACGAGTGAGGCGTCAGAAAATTTAATGCTGGGGGAGGAAAAGAGGAAAAATAAGGGGAGGGGCCGCTAGGGCGTCGGTATAGAATTACTTATGCCAGGCTAAGAATTGCACAGTAGGAGGCAGCTTTAGCTCGCGATCATTTAGAACAATCGAAGGAGGGGAATAAAAAACAGGGACTGATCAACTGCGCTCATCACCACTTGGAATCATCCCCGTTAGCAGCCATAGCTGTTCGGCTTCACGAAATACACGGCGGTGCTGAGAAGAAGCCGCTAACCACGCATGAAGCGCCTCGCGATCAGCGTCGCTCAACGTCTCTTCATGCTCGCGCATCAGCCAGTCTAGCGCCGTTTGCCAAACGGCATCATCGCCGCTGTCGTTATCCATCGTTACTGTCAAACCTCTCTACTGCTGCCTGCTGAACACCTGTCTCGGGAAGCGTGTAATATTATCAACGCTATCTGCTGACAGTGTAACAAAGCGACAACAAAGAAGGGACGGAACGTGGGCTTACCGATCTGGCAACATCTGGCCTTGTAGCGACTGGCGGCAATGAGTCAATGCATCGCGAATCATAAAATTAACTAACGTGGTGGAAATACCTAACAAGTGGGCCACTTCCCGCTGCGTATGACTTCCCGAACGATAGAGCTCAAAAGCGCGACGCGTACGCTCGGGCAGCTCGTCCAGCGCGTCCACCACCTGTGCCAAGGCCTGGCGGTCAATCGCGATCACCTCTGGAGAGTGTGACGCGTAAGAGGCGGCCTCCCCTTCCTCTTCTTTTGCAAACAAAGTTGACTCAAACGCCGAACGGCGGCAGCGGTCAATGGCGAGGTTGCGCACCACACGTGACACGTAAGATATGGGCTGCTTCACCTCAAAAAGCGTGGTTGCTTCCGAAATTTTTAGATAGGCGTCCTGCACGACATCATCGGCTTGATCAGCATTGCCCAATACTCTTGCGGCGACACAGCAGAGCCGGGGCCGCTGATTAACGAAGATATCTTCTAACTCAGCGCTCCAGGTCTGGGTATCCACAGCTCGGCCTCCTGCCTTGATTAACACCACGGAATAAATGGCAATAATTATTATTTGCGTTAGAGCCTGACAAGTCAACTGGTGAGAGCTAACTCACTTTTTATAACGATATGCTTGTTGGCAGCACTACTTCATGAGATGTTTCTCGTTTCCTATCCAGCCCTTGTTACTTCGTTGCCACCAACGCCTTTACCTTAGCTGCGAACAACACTCGGCGCGCTGACAACTCGTGGCTAGGCATTTCAGCCCCTGAGCATGCTAAACTACTGCTGCTCGTATCGCTGTTTCTTGCTCTGGAGACCCACCGTGACGGATGCCCACCGCCGTAAGTTACCCATCGGGATTCAGACGTTCTCGGATATCCGCGAAGGGAACTATTACTACGTCGATAAGACACCGCACATTGAGCGTTTGGTTAACCAGAACAAATACTACTTCCTCTCGCGGCCACGCCGCTTCGGCAAAAGTCTCTTGCTGGACACCCTGCGCTGCCTGTTTGAAGGTCGCCAGGCGCTGTTCGAAGGGCTGTATCTCCACGACAGGTGGGACTGGCAGCAGCGCTACCCGGTGATTCGTATTAGCTTTGCCGATGGCGTGATGCAGGGCCGTGAAGGGCTGGATGAGCGTATTCGTGAGCAGCTACGCGTTCAACGAGAGCGACTCGGCATTACCCACCACCATAAAACCGATATACCGGGTGAATTTTCCGCCCTCATTCGTGCCGCCCACCAGCAGAGTGGTCAGCGGGTGGTCATCCTGATTGACGAGTACGACAAGCCGATTCTGGATAACATCCTGGCGCCGGAGCGTGCCCGGGAACTGCGCGAGGGTTTGAAGAACCTTTACAGCGTGCTGAAAGACGCCGACCCGCACCTACACTTCGTGCTGCTTACCGGCGTTTCCAAATTCAGCAAGGTCAGCCTGTTTTCGGGCTTGAACAATCTCCGCGATATTACCCTTTCGCCCGACTATGCAACCTTGTGTGGTTATACCGATGACGATATCGATACCGTATTTGAACCTGAACTTTCTGGGTTAGACCGTCAGGAAATCAAACAGTGGTATAACGGCTATCGCTGGGGTGGTCGTGAGGTTACCTCTGTCTACAATCCCTTCGATGTACTATTGCTGTTCCAAGAGCAAGAATTCGGCCCGTACTGGTTTGAGTCCGCGACGCCAACGTTTTTGGTCGATATTCTCAAACAACGCGGGGTGTTTACCCCTCGATTGGAGACCTTGCAAGCAAAAGCACAGTTGCTCGGCCGCTTTGATGTCGACGATATCACCACCGAAGGGCTGCTGTTCCAAACCGGCTACATCACCATTAAAGACGTGCAGGAACCCATGCTGGGTTATCGCCTCTATACGCTGGGCTTTCCGAACAGGGAGGTAGAAAGCAGCCTTAACGATTTATTGCTGCCAGTATTGGGTATTAACACAAGCGATGCGCAAACCTACCAACTGGCGTTATTTGACACTTTTCAGCGCCATGACCTTGCTGCGTTGGAAGCTCACTTAAAGGCGCTCTACGCCGGACTCCCCCATGACTGGTACCGCAACAACCCCATCGCCAAATACGAAGGCCACTATGCCAGTGTCTTTTACAGCCACTTTGCGGCCTTGGGGCTGGATGTAACCGTGGAAGACGCCAGCCACCACGGCAAGGTGGATATGAGCGTGGACTTTGGTGGGCATATCTACCTGTTTGAGTTCAAAGTGGTGGAACAACTGCCGGAAGGTAAAGCGCTGGAGCAGATCAAACATAAAGGCTATGCCGATAAGCACCGCGTTTCGGGCAAGCCCATCCACCTGATCGGCGTGGAGTTTTCCAGCGTTGAGCGCCAAATTGTGGCGTTTGAGGTGGAGACCTTGGCTTAGCTACCAATCTATCCGCCACTGTCATCTCCGCGTCATGAATGGCTAGTTACATTGAATGCATACAGTTTTTGCCATTCACTAAGGCACGATGAATGCCCAGGGGAAATACAATGCTCGATAGCAGTAACGACCTACTCGAAACGGTGAAGCAGGCGGCGTACGAGGCAGGTGCGCTGTTACGCGAGGGATATTCGCTAAAGGGCAGAATCGCCTTTGAGCAAAAGGGGGCGTCAGACTTTGTCAGCTACTACGATACGGCCGCCGAGAACATCATTATCGACTGTATCAATAGCGCCTTTCCCGATATCGCTTTCCTAGGTGAAGAGAGCGGGCTTACACCCACCGATAGTGACTATACCGTCATCATTGACCCTCTCGATGGCACCAGCAACTTTTTGCATGGGGTGCCTCACTTCTCAGTCTCCATCGCGGTTACTAAGGGCGATGAGCTGATCATCGGCGTTGTCTATCAACCGCTGCTTGATGAAATGCTTTGGGCCAGCCTTGGCACCGGCGTCTTCCTCAACGACACGCCGCTCACTACGCCTGAACCTCGCCCACTGAACGAGATGCTTATAAGCACCTGCCTGCCCTACCACGCTAAAGGCGACTGTACGACGGCCCTAGATCAACTCGCTGCTCTAATGCCCCAGGTGGCCGGTATCCGCAGCCCAGGATCGGCGGCGCTGGAGATCGCCTACACCAGCCTGGGCCGGTTTGATGCTTTTTGGTCTCAAGGCGCTAAGCTCGACTTTTGGGATATCGCCGCCGGTATTGTGATTGCCAGAGAAGCTGGCTACACCGTCACGGATCTCACTGGCGAGCCGAATCCCTCTCAATGGAACAGTTTACTTGCGGCGCACCCCGAGAGGCATGGACAACTGCTAGCGTGTTTAGCGTCTTGCTGATAAACGACCAACGTCATCTCTAACCACCTGAGACCTACCCCTTGCCTGCTTTCCCCAAGCGGCGTTTGCCATCTATCACGTAAATCTTTTCATTTTTTTGTTAAAAATGAGAACCATTAGCACTAGAATGGAGGCATTATCATCAACCCTATCTCCAGGAGTCATTCATGTTCGAGGTCAAAGGCGCCACCTTTGAAATCAATGGTAAGCAGATTTTAAATCCCATTGACCACAGTTTTCATGAGGGCAAGGTTTACGGCCTGATTGGCCATAACGGCTCGGGCAAGTCGACGCTGATCAAGCTCATGGCCCAGCAGCAGCCGGTAAGCCAGGGGGAGGTTCACTTTGATCAACGCCCGCTGAGTGACTGGGGAAATCGTGAGTTCGCCCGTCAGGTGGCTTACCTGCCCCAGCATTTACCAAGTGCAGAAAGTCTTACCGGACGCGAGCTAGTCGCCTTTGGCCGCTACCCATGGCACGGGCTGCTGGGCCGCCACACCCAGAAAGACAAAGATGCCATTGATCGCGCCATTGCCCTGACCCACACAGAGGCCTTTGCCGACCGCTTGGTCGACACGCTCTCTGGTGGTGAACGTCAAAGGGTCTGGTTGGCGATGCTACTCGCCCAGGGCAGCCGATTCCTGCTGTTGGATGAGCCGCTAGCGGCGCTGGATATCGCTCACCAAATCGAAGTGCTGGCGCTGATCCGTAAGCTGTGCGATGAGCTAAATCTTGGAGTCATTATTGTACTGCACGATATCAACATGGCCTCGCGCTACTGCGACGAGCTGATGGCACTGCACAGCGGTCGCTTGTTAGCCCATGGCAGCCCGGATAATTTGATGTGCGGCAGCACCTTAGAGGCTATTTATGGCTTACCGATGCAGGTCATGAAGCACCCCAACGGAGAGCACAATATCGCCGTGGCTCAATAGCGCTATTCTCCGAGGTCAGACACTTTTAAAAGCACTCATTCGCAATCAAAAGCTTCAACTGATACGCATTATCGATTAAGCTGAATGCCATATTTTACCTGTGTGCTGTGTCAAAACCTTGTGTTAAAGCCCTGTGATGGAGCCCGCGATGCCCTCTGCTCTGCGTCAGCCGCAACTGTTCGAGCCTTCGTTAGCGTCCTGCTACACCGGGCCGTTGGCGAACTTTACGCCGCCGTTAATAGGTGGAACGCCACCGCTGGAAGCGTTCAAAACAGCCCGTTGGCGGAATGCCGATTGGCTCAAAGAAGATCTCTCCCGTTTCGCTGAACAGTACCCAGACGGAGACCAGCGGGCAGTGGTATCGATCTGGTCGAAATGGCACTTAAGTGCGCTAACCGTTCCCACACTGACTGCCAACCTGCTGCTTAACCGTGACCTGCCGGTGGGGCTGGACGACATGCAGGTTATCTTTAACGACAAGGGCGCCACCTCGCGGCTGTGGTTGCCCCACGAAGGTACGCCGATAACCACACAAGATCCGTTTGAGCGTTTTGCTACCCTGATTGAGCAGCACTGGGCACCGTTGATTGAGCAATTAGCGGCTATCTCCGGCGCTGCACAGCGGGTGTTCTGGAGCAATGCCGGTGGCTATCTGGACTTTTACGTCAACGCGCTGGGCGAGCACCCGCTTGCCAATAGGCAGGCGTTTGAGGCCGCCAAGGCGTTGCTGGAAGCGCGCAACCTGCCCAACGGCAAGCGCAACCCGCTGTTTCAGCCGGTGCGTTACTTTACGCCCAAGGGTAGTGAGGAAGTTAAGCGGGTGCGCAAGCTTTGCTGCCTGCGCTATTTACTGGATGAGTTTGATACCTGCGGCACCTGCCCGCTAGAGGGCTGCGACCTGGAAGCGCGAAAGCGGGCCAAACAGGTCGCCCGTTAAAACGTGAGCTATTTTTAACACGGTTTAGATATTAATTTGCGCAACAGCATCTTCGCTTGCCCGCGCACGCTGCTCGCCTTTCAGCTCGCTAAGCTGCCCCTTCGACATCTCCAGCAACCGATCAGCGTGGACGAAGTAGCTGTCGTCATGACTGATAGCAAACACGGTTTTACCCATCGCTTTTAAGTGCGGTAACAGCTCGCGGTAGAACAGCCGCCGGAACTGCGGGTCTTGATCCGCCGCCCACTCGTCGAGGAGCAGGATATCGCGTTTTTCGGCAATCGCTAGTAGCAGTGCCAGGCGCTTACGCTGCCCCTGGGAGAGCTGGGTGTTAATAACGCGATCACCCTCCCACTGCAATTTATGCTGCATCTGCAGTCGCTCAAGCCAGGTATCAACGACCTCTGGGTCAGCAGGCAGGCCTTCAGGGCCCATGGTCTGATCAAACTGATGGAAATCGGTAAACACGCTGGCAAAGCGAGCGCGAAACGCTTCCCACTGAGCAGCGGTGACCACCTGTCCATCAATCTTAATAGTGCCGCTTTGGGGGCGGTATAACCCCGAGAGCAGCCTTGCCAGAGTCGACTTACCGCTACCGTTGCCGCCGATCAGAAACACCTGCTCACCACGCTCTAGGGTCATATTAAGAGGCCCCACCTGGAAGCCCTCACCCTGGGCAGTGTCCGGGTAATGATAAGTGACTTCCTCCAGCTCCAGACGCTGCCAATCGGCCAGCGTATCGTCGACGGCAAAGCTTGATTGGTACTCGGCTAGCTCCAGGCTGCTCAATTTATCAAACGCGACCTGGGCGCTGATCAGTGTTGGCCAGGCGCCCACCGCCTGAATCAGCGGCGTACGCAGGAACAGCAGCGTCAACGCAAAGGTGGAAGCCACCGTGGTATTCGCCCACCCCAACCCATTAGAGAGGAAAAACACCACCCCGATGGCGCCCAACATCATAATGTTAGACCAGTTGTTAGCGCTTAAATGGTAGGTATCGGCGCGGATGATGTGATGACGGTAGTCGCGGGCATTGGCGGTATAGCGCTCATCATAAAAGCGCCGGGCACGGTCGCGGTTGAGCGCCAGTTCTTTGCGCCCTTCAATGGCCGCCTGGAAATCTTTATACAGACTGTCTTCGCTTTCACGCACGAGGCGAAAATGGCGATACACCCGCGACACCAACACCCACCCCACGCCCATGGTGAACGCGATCCACAGCACCGTGATCACCACCATTTGCGGCGACAGCCAGGCCAAATAGGCCACCGAGGCAAGCGTAAGCACCACGCCCTGAATCAGCTCCGGCAGACGCACAAAACCAATGGTGATGTTACGCACATCGCTGGACAAACTGGCCAGTAAGGTGGCGTTGCCCAGTTGCTCCAAACGCTCAATATCGGTGTCGAGAATCCGCTTCACCAGCCGCGAGCGTAGGTCAAACACAAAGTGGTGCCCCAGCACGGTCAGCGCTAATTGCGTACTGAGTGTGACCGCCAGGAGCACCACCAGCAGGCCAAGAAATTGCGGCAGCGCCGCCATACTGCCTACTTCGATAAGCCGCTGGTTGATAAAGGCAATTACCCCGACCCCTAAGCCAGCGCTCAATAGGCTCAAAGCAATGGCGCCTAAAAAGGGCCAGCGGTAGTGATGAAATACTAAGCGCAGCAGTTCCATGGGGCTCCTTGCCTTCCTGTAAAGAGCGCTGAAGTCTAACAGCAGCGCCTCTCACCAAGAAGACGTCATTCATATTGGGTGGCAAACGAGCAGCGACAGAGGCCTGACAAAGAGTAGTCTGAACCGGAACGCTATTCCTAAGAGCTATTCCTAAGGGCGATTCCGAAGGGCTATGTCAGATGGTTATCCCAGCGGAGTTCCAGACTGGCGACCAGTTGGGGTGTTGCCGAGCCAGGTGTTACTCGGTAAAGCCCGCCCTGGCCGGAGGAGACCAGAAAGCCGCCGTTGCCGTCGCAGCGGGCGCCGGCGGCGTCGGGCAGCGCCAGGCTGACAATAAGCTTGCCTTGCGCGGTATCCAGCAGCAGTACCCGGTTGCCGCGGGGTGCGGTGACTAGCACAGTGTTAGAGATACGGCTAAACGCCACGCTGGCGGTGTATTGGTTCAAGCTGGCAGTGACGTCCTCGGGCAGCGCCAGCTCAGAGAAGTGCCCGTCGGCAGCCAGACGACAGATCAGCGGATGGGTCTCCCACTCGGGCCCTTCAAACTGGTAGCCAGCGATCACGGTACCGTCCGCCGCTACATCCAGATGACGACAGCTGAGCTGGTGGTGCGAAGGTTCGTGACGGGCCAGAATCTCACCACTGTGGCGATCCAGCAGCATCAGCGCTGGTGCCATGGTATCAAGATTGAGTTTAACCCGGCCATAGTCAGGATGAGTCTTGATCCCCCCCAAACCAATCACCAGTGTGTCACCATCCGGCATCAGCCTAAGCTCATGAGGCCCGATACCACCCAGCGGCATATCGCGCACATGGGCGTAGTCGTTGGCAGCGTCGTAAACGCGCACTAGCCCGGCGCTGTCCTCCAAACGATTGGCGGTGACATACAGATAGCGCCCGCTCAGGTCGAAAACGCCATGCCCGTAGAAGTGGTAGCCCTCCCCGGCCGCAATGGTGTGGGCTAATTGGCGGCTGTCCCCATCGATCACATGCATCCGTGTGCCAGGGCGGCGAGCAAACAATACCGCCTGGCGAGAGTCGGGCCGCAGACAGCCTCCATGGCAGCGCTCGGGTACTTCGATCATAAAGCGGGTCTGACCATCCAATGCCACCCCGGCGATGTAATGCCCTCCTCTGGGGTCGTCTACCGCGCTGAACAGCCAAGCGGCTTCCTCCCGCGCGGGCAGCGCCCAACTCAGCGGGGTCAGCGCCATGGCGACGCTGCCCAACCCTACTTTGAGTACTTGGCGTCGCTGCATGGTTCAATCCCCATCGCTGGAGTTAAAGCCTCGTACCAGCCCCAGTTCACCAGCGATCTCGTTACCCAGTAGATGGCGTAGCTGGCTGATGTCGAGGTAGAGCGACTGCAGACCGCGAAACGCCTCTTCGTCTTCAAGGGAAGGCACCAAGCCCGGTGGCAGTTCGCTGGCCTGAACGAGTGTCTTATCCAACTGATCACGAAACGCCTCGGCGAGCGGCAGCGCATCGGCCTCGCGCAACAGCGCGGTGAGCCCCGGCAAGAAGCCGGTACGCAGACCCTCCAGGCTGCTCTCTACCAACCGAACCGTTTGTTCGCTACGCCAAGCTTCCGCCAAGTAGCCGTTGGCGGGTGCGCCTTTAAGGCCCATGGGCTCACCGAGCCGTTTATCTTCGAGTATTTCGAGGGCCTGGATGGCGCTGGCCAGTGTTGTTTCGGTGTAGTCGGCAGTATCAAGATAGTGCTCACCAAAGGCCTGCCAGTCGCGATGCAGCGCGCTTGTGGTATCCGCAAGATGCGTGGTGATGGCCTGCATCAGCGAGCAGGCTCCAGTGTCGCTCAGTGCCTGTTCGTCCATGGCGTCGTCATAAAGCAAGTATTCAAGGGCGGGAAAGCCTTGGATCGCCACGCTGTCACTGGCGATATCTTGGGCATCCGGGGCTTCGGCTGCCTTCAGCCAGCCGCGCACCTTACTGCCCACCAGGTTTTTACGGTCTGGCCAGAATTGCAGTTGCCAGCCTCGGCTATTCTGCTCGACCGGGCCGAACTGAATAAAACGCACCGCCTGCCAAGCTTGATAGGCGCTCAGCCAGTCATTTTCCAGCCGCTGTCTGAGAGCTTCGTCTGGGCTCTGGCAAAAGCGTGCGGCGCTAGCTTCCAGGCGCTCGGAGGCGGCGCTCAGCTCAGCATACTGAAGTTCCACCGCGCCGTGCCACATTTCCCGCGGCACAGGGGTGTCCGTAGCAAAAGAGAGCGGCGTCGCGAGTAGCGCGCAAGCCAGCAAACTCAGGCGGCGAAGAGATGCGATCACGTTAACTCCTTAACAGTAATGACTTACAGGGATTCAAGGAAACGTATAAGTTCCGCTCGCTGGTCAGCGGGCAATGCGCGATAGCCCTGGGTAGCGCTTTCTGCCTCACCACCGTGCCAGAGTATCGCCTCTTCCAGAGTGCGGGCGCGACCATCGTGGAGAAAACCAGCCCGGGGGTTAACCGTTTGCGCCAAGCCGATGCCCCACAGCGGCGGGGTGCGCCATTCTCGGCCATCGGCCTGGAACTCGCTGCGATGATCAGCCAGGGCATCGCCCAGATCGTGGAGCAGTAGGTCGCTATAGGGCCATATTTCCTGATTGGCTAGCGCCGGACGGGCAGTATCCGCAGCGGTGCGATGGCGCGGCGTATGGCAGCTCGCGCAGCCGAGCGCGTTAAATCTCTCAGCGCCCTGTTTCACCGCTGAGTCATCCATATTGCGTCGCATCGGTACCGCCAAGCTGGAGGCGTAGAAGGTCACGAAGTCGGCCACGTCATCGCTGACCTCAGGCGTGCCACCGTTAGGAAAATCATCGCACCCCTGGTTCTCCATGCAGTCGGTTTGTGGCACCAGACTGGAGGTCAGCCCCATATCCCCGGCGAAGGCATGCAGGCCCTGCTGCTCAATGCTGGGCTCTCCGGCTTTCCAGCCGAAACGCCCTAGCACCGTGGTGCCACTGCGCACATCCCACACTTGGTTGTAGCGGCCGGAAATTCCGTCGCCATCGTCGTCTGCAGGGTCTGCGGCAGCGATAAGGTCAGCTTCAGGAATCGCTTCTAGCAGGCCCAGGCCAATCATTGGCGGTGCCAACCGTGGCGAGGTTTGCAGTGACTCCGGCAGCTCTCCGTAAGCGGGCTCGGCAATCGAGTAGAGCGGCTCCTGCAAGGTGACGCTGGTGCCATCGGTGAAACTCACTTCCCGAGGACGATACTCAATCACCAGCTTGGCCTCGGGCTTGGCACCGCTAATCGCCGCGGTTTGGAGCTGCAAACCGTAGTTAGGTACCGGAAGCGCGCCCCGCTGCTCCAGTGTTTCTGGATCCGCTTGGCTTGCGGGTAGCGAGAGGCGCAGAAACAGCGCGATGGGGTTTTCGTCGCCGGTGGGTGGGTGCCCCCGACCATCTTTAAGGTGGCACCCCTGGCAGCTATTGGTATTGAGCAGCGGCCCCAGGCCATCCCGGGCCTCGGTGCTGGCGGGCGCCGCCACCCAAGGGTTGCGAAAGAAGCTGTTACCGACGCTGAAATCCAGCCGCTTGGTCATCGACATATTACCCAACGGCAGCGAATAGGCGTTATGGTCAAACTGCTCCACCGAGCCATTGCCACCACTCATGGGCGTCGTTTGAATGGGATAATCTTGGCTAGGTGGCACATTTTGTATAGGTGATTCGGCTGCCTGCAAGGGCACGGCCAACAAGAACAGTAAGAAACTGCTGTGGGCTAATGTGCTGGGCACCCACTTGGCTAGGACAATAAACCGGGGTAAGCGGTACATGGTGATACCTTGAGAAGGAAGATACTGACAAAACCAACAGAGCCGCGCGATAGCAACACTATCGGCGGCTCATGGTAGACGCTAGTCCGCTCTAGAACCGGTGACCGGCATCATCAGGCTGTAGGGAGGTCACGCCCAGTTCACCTGCGGCCTGTTCGATAGACCCTGTTTGCGCCACCAGGGAGAGAATCGCCTCGTTGATCAATTCACTGCCCTGCTCGTTACCCGGCGCAATCATCATATCGAATGCCATCGGCGAGCTTTCCGCTTCAGCCGCCTGCTTGATAGCATCAAGCCTCGCCATGGTGGCTTCAAGCTGCGCACCAAGGGTGTCGGCTAGCTCGCTATCTGCTTGAGACAGTAAGTCTTGCAGCGAAGGCCCCTCTACCACACTGCCATCAAGGCGTTGATAGCTGCCGGTGTAGATATTCTGAACACCCTGGCCGTTGTAGTAGTGAGAGTTGTGGGTATTGTCACTGAAGCAGTCGTGTTCATCCTCAAAAGAGTTGGCTTCCAGCGCTACCTTCATGCGCTCACCCGCCAGCTCGCCAAGCGACAGCGAGCCCATGCCAAACAGCATGCGGCGCAGGCCTTCCTGATCGCTCTCCGCCAGCAGCTCCTGGCGATAGTTGCCTTCAGTTTCCGGCGCCCACTGGGCCACCATCCACTCAAGGTCGTCAACGAGCAGGTCGGACACCGCGTCCAGATAGCTGCGGCGGCGATCGCAGTGGCCATGAGTGCAGTCATCGCCGGTTTGGTAATCACTCACCGGTCGTTCGCCGTTGCCTTCCTCAAAGCCATGCAGATCCTGCCCCCAGAGCAGAAACTCGATGGCGTGATAGCCGCTGGCGACGTTAGCCTCCGAACCGCCAATTTCATTCAGGTCGGCGAGTAATGCTGGGGTAATGTCGCTAACGTCCAGAGTTTCGCCGCCGACAGTGATTTGCTCGTTGGCAATAATATTAGCAGTGGCGCCTTCGTTACCCAGCTCATGCTGGTAGTCGTCGCCTTCGACATAATCGATCATGCCTTCGTCCAGAGGCCAGGCGTTGAGCTGTCCTTCCCAATCGTCCACCACCGCATTACCAAAACGAAACACTTCGCTCTGCTGATAAGGCACCCGCGCCTGCAGCCAGGCTTGCTTGGCTGCGCTCAGGGTTTCGGCCGTGGGATTGGCGAGCAATTCGTCGATACGCTCGTTCAATGCTTGGGCAGCATTCAGTGCATCGGCGTAATTGGCATGAGCCAGATCGGCGTAGTGTTTAACCACGGCGTCAGCGCTAACGGTGTCAGCAGCAGCGGTGTCGACAGCAACTGGGGCAAAAGGCATCAGCGCGCTAAGCGCAACGATGCCAGCAAGAGGGCGACGGAGCATGATGGCGGGCATTACAGTGTCCTTTAGGCTGTGGCATTACAGAAACTACTCACATAAAGTGCTAGGCAACCCGAGAGGGTTTTGGTGCTCTAGCCCTGCCTGAAATGTAATTCATTGACCTATGAGATTCAATCCTATTTGATCTTAAATAGAGAGCACTACGCCGTTTCATCACCATTTTTTGCTCTGTGTCACTTTTTGCTGCCTTGGGAAAACCGACATGCTGGATTATAAACTGCTTCATGCCTTGGCAATCGTGGTGGAGTGCGACGGTTTTGAGCGCGCAGGCGATGTACTGGGGCTTTCGCAGTCAGCTGTCTCCCAGCGCATTAAGGCACTGGAGGTTCGCCTTGGGCAGCCGGTGCTTATACGCTCTCCTCATCTAGCGCCGACCCCTGCGGGCCAGCGGCTGTTGACCCATTACCAGCAAGTACAGCTATTAGAGCGCGATCTCCGCGGCTCCCTACCCACGCTGGATGACCAGGCGCCGCGTCTGCGGATTGCTATCAATGCGGATAGCTTGGTCACTTGGTGGGCCGAGGCCGTTGCCACGATCTGCCAAGAGGAGGGTTTACTGCTGGATTTGGTGATTGAAGACCAGGATGTCGGACTCAAGCGCTTGCGCGATGGCGATGTAGCGGCCTGCCTGTGCGCCACACCACAACCGATAGCCGGTGCACGCAGTGTTGCGCTGGGAGAAATGCGCTACCACCCTTTGGCGACACCGGCTTATATCGAACGCTACTTTCCAGAAGGCCCTTGCAAAGAGAGCTTTCAATCCGCGCCAGCCATCGTCTTCGGCCCTCACGATCAGTTGCAGCATCGCTTTCTTGCTCAGTGCGGCTATCACGGCCACTTTCCTTATCACCTCTGCCCATCTTCAGAAGGGTTTGTGCGCTTAGCCACAGCCGGGGTCGGTTACGGCATGATGCCTCAGTTGCAGGTCGGCGAATTAATGGCCAGTGGCCAACTAGCCAGTGTTGCTCCCGGTCATTTTTTAGCAGTGCCCTTGTACTGGCATTTTTGGCGCCACAGCGGGCAACTCATTCAACGACTTACGCAACATTTAAGTCGTGCTATGACTTAAGCATGAGAGTTTTCAACGTTTCCTTTCACCAAAGCCAACTACACTCAAAGAGCTTATCGTACGGCACAAGGAAATTTGAGCTGCTTTTGAGCGGGGTGGCATGCAAACCGCATCTGAGCGCTATGCCGACGAATTAGCGGCCCCCGGCGGGTAAGGGAACCCAGGGAACAGCGAACGGGGTAAAAAAACGAAAAAAGCGATACCCTATGCATGCACAACGTTTAACAGCGGGTGTTTACACCGGCTTATTACTGCTGCTTGCGGTTTGTTTTATGCCCTGGGCGCAGGCAAATACTCTCCTATCCGCATCGCCAAGCCAGGCGAGCTATTCACTTGCCCCTTATAACGAGTTCTGGCACGCCGACGAACAGTCTGTAACGCTTAACGATTTGCTCGCCCAATCGCGTACTTTTACACCCACGCACCAAGCCCAAGATTTAAATTTCGGCTATACCCGTGGTGATGTGTGGCTGCGCACTCAGGTGCGCAATGATTCGTCGGAACCCCAGCGTTGGATGGTGGAGTTTGAATACCCGTTCTTGGATTACGTTACCCTTTATACGCTTCGCCAACAACTCCGCGATGTGCAGCAAAGCGGCAGCGCGGTTCCCGTTGAACAACGCGCGCTCGCCCACCGGCAGGCGGTTTTTCCACTGGAGCTGGCCGCCTTTGAAACCGTCACGCTGTATACCCATGTGGCTGCCTCAGGCAGCAAGATGCTTAATTATAACTTATTAACGCCAGAGGTGTTTTATACCCAAAATGATCGTCATAATTTTTGGCTGGCGACCTACTTTGGCATGCTGCTGGCGATGGGTTTATATAACTTACTGCTATTTTTCGGCTTAAAAGAGCGCATATTTCTTCACTACTCGCTATTTGTCGCTGGCTTTGGACTTGCCATTCTGGCGTTTAACGGCATTGGCACACTCATGTTTTGGAGTTTTCTGGGTGAGAACACATCTCGCTTGGTGGCGCTCGGTTTCACCTTTGCCTCTACCATGGCCACACTGTTTGCGCAGAGCTTCCTAAACACAGAGACGTATTGCCCACGCTGGCACCAGGTATTAAACACCTTTCGCAGCTACTGTTGGCTCGCCGTCATTGCCTCGCTGCTGCTGCCCATTCCTGCGGCCCTCCACCTAATGGATGTGACGGGGTTTATGGCGGCTTTACTGCTCCTGATATGCGGCAGCTACTGCAGCTTTCGACGCATACCCAGCGCTAGACTCTTCGTGTTTGCGTGGTCGCTATTTCTGCTGGGTGCAGGTGTCTTTGCACTCCGCAATCTGGGCATACTGCCGGCTAATTTTATTACCCTACACGGCATTCAAATTGGCTCAGCGCTAGAAATGTTACTGCTTTCGTTTGCACTGGCATCACGCTTTAACAAACTTAAACGGCAAAAAGAGCGCGCTCAAGCCGCTATGCTAGCTGCGCTAAAAAAGCAGGAAGCCGTGCTGGAACAAAAAGTCGCTGCCCGAACTAAAGCGCTAGAGCATTTAGCCAACGGCGATATGCTGACCGGTTTATTAAATCGCCATGGCCTGGCGCGCTGCGCCGCAGAAGCTCTGGAGCGTAATCGTCAAAACGGCCATCGCTTGGCGCTCCTGATGCTTGACCTGGATCGTTTCAAACCCATTAACGACTGCTACGGCCATGAGGCAGGTGATTTTGTCTTACAACAAATTGCCAAACGTATTGCCCATATGGCGCGTACCGGTGACCACTGTGCACGCTTTGGTGGTGATGAGTTTATTATTATCATGGAGAACATCGAACCTCACGATACGCTTGAGAATATACAGGCACGTATCGACGAAGCCATTCGCTCACCCATAAAACTCCCCTGCGGCGAGCGAGTTAGTGTTAGCGTGAGCATTGGGGTAAGCACTTGCCAGGGAACAGAGGGCGCCACTCTTGAGAGTTTACTGCGTGAAGCCGATAGCCATATGTACGCTGTCAAATCACGCCAAGCGGTAGAGTTCTATCGCTACGGCTCGGCGAGTTAGGTATTAACCTTGGTCATTAATCAAACAGGCTCATACGTTTCATAACGTTATCGCGTTTGATTTTCCAATGGAACATGGCACCGGCAACGTGCAGTACCACCAAACCTAAAATGGCCCACCCCAGGCGCCCATGCCACATAAAGAGTTGTTCAGATAGTTGCTCGCGCTCGCCAATCAGACCGGGTAAATGCCAGTGGAAAAACTCCACGGGAAAGCCGCCGCTTGCGGTAGCCGCCCAGCCCAATAAAGGCATAACGACCAACGCCAAGTAGAGCAAATGGTGAACGCTGGTACTCACCACCCTCTCGAAGGCATTTAGAGGCGGTTCATGGTCAGGCACCACAAAGGCCAGGCGGGTAATAATACGTAGCGTCATTAGCAACAGGATCAGCACACCCAGCGTCTTATGGCTGGTATACAGCAAGTTCGTCAACATATTGCCGACTAGAGCGAGGGTGCGTTCATAGCCCAAAAAGCCTAACGTTAAACCGCTGGCCAAGGAGAGCAGCACCGCGCCAGCCACCAGCCAGTGCAACACCCGATGCGGGTAGATATAGTGATCCAGTTCGTGCATGCAGTGCTCCTAACAGCCAATTCATTTGCTCTTCATTCTAGTCAGTAACGCTCCCTTACGCTGATTAAAGCACTACACGGCCATCAACGCTAAGCATTACCTAGGCTCTACTTGGTCTCAAAAGCCACTTTATAACGCTTGTTCGGGCACTGCCAGTTGATCGCGTATTAACTCTGCCAAACGGCGCGCAGGCTCCGAAGGTCGGTGCGGCGCCCGGTGCAGCGCCAACTCAATCATCGGCAGCGCAGGCAGCCCACTGCTCTCATCCAGCGGTCTCAGTGCAGGGGTTAGCATGCTGCGAGTCACCACCACGATGGCCAGCCCAGCGGTCACAATTGGCGCCAGCCCTGCCATGGATTGGCTGGTATAGGCCACGCGCCAGCTGCGCTCCGCCGATTGCAGCGCCTGCTCGGCCACTTCACGGAATACGTCAGCTCCCGGTGAGTAGAGCGCCAACGGCAACGGGTCGCTTAGCAGCGGCTGCTGGTTCATACCGACTGCCCACAACAGCGGTTCCCGGCGAATCACATCGCCGCCCGGCGAGTTGCGCTGCCGGGTCACCAGAGCGAGATCCAGCTCTTTAGCTTTAACCTGCTCAACGAGATGCGCGCTAGTGCCGCAGATCACCTTTAACCCCACGGCGGGGTAGAGCTGATGAAAGTAGGCAAACACCGAAGGCAGCAACGAAGCGTAATCTTCAGGAATGCCGAGGGTAAGATCGCCTGTCACCTGGCGCGCCTGCATATCGCTCCACGCGTCATCGTTAAGTGCTAATAGCCGTCGGGCGTGGTTAAGCAAGCGTTCACCTTCTGAGGTAAAGCGTATTCGCCGCCCTTCCCGCTCGTGCAGCGTGAGCGAGAGCTGCGCTTCTAACCGCTGGAGCTGCATGCTCACAGTGGACTGGGTATACGCCAACCGTTTAGCAGCTGCGGTCACACTCCCAGTGTCCGCAATCGCCACCAGGGTGCGTAGCAGGGTTAGGTCTAACGTGGGGGCACGCATATATCACCAAGCTTGATGAAAACGATCACAAAAGATCGATATTGTGATGCATTGATGATGAGTATGCTGCTCGGTACATGCTCAAATCAAGGAGAACTCTTATGCATCCCGTTCACTCCCCTGCGTTATTCCCACGTTGGTACAGTGTTGGTGCGGCGCTGGTGGCCGTGATGCTTTGGAGTTCGGCACCGCTGCTGGCTGAGTTTGCCAAAGCGACACCGCCCTTGCAGTTAACTGCCGTTACCCTGTTAGCGGGATCATTGGCGACGCTACCATTAAGCCGCCGCGTAAACGTCGCTGCCAGCGGCGTGGGTTGGCAACTCAGCGTTTGGGTGGGTATCCCACTGCTCATCTTTGGCGCCGTCAGCACCTACTTTATTGGTATGCGGCTAGCCCCCGCCGCCGAAGCGGCGCTAATTACCTACACGTGGCCTGTGCTGTTCGTGCTGCTCAGCCAATGGAGCCATTTTGGCCGCCTACGCATCGCAGGGGTGGTCGGCGCTCTGATTGCGTTTTCAGGCGCTGCGCTACTGCTGGTTCCTCAAGCCATCAGTGGAGGGCTGGGTGGTGCCACCACGGGCTACGCGCTAGCACTGCTGGCCGCCTGCTGCTGGGCGATCTATTCATGGTTAAGCCAAGCTGCACCAGTGGCCTTAACACCCCTGCTGCCGCGGCTACTGCTGATTACCTGCGCTATTGCCGTGGCTGCCAGCTTAATACTGGAAGGCACCCTCGCCCTCCCCAGCGGTGAAGCGTTACTCGCGGGCATCGCACTGGGTTTAGGGCCTTACGGAGTAGCCATGGTGGCCTGGGATAAAGCATTGCGCTGGGGGCACGCGAGCCTTGTGGGCAGCTTGGCGTATGGCGTGCCGATTCTAGCCGCCCTACTGCTGGTGCTAGCAGGCATGAGCGTGCTCGACTGGCGCCTACCCGCCGCGACCGTGCTGGTAGTGGCAGGCTGCCTCAAAGCTGGCCGTTAACCTCCTCACGCCTAACTATTTACGTCTCACGCCTCACCATTTACTCCTCACCATCGACCAATAAACCAACGCCCCTATCACGATAAGCAACAGGGGCGCTGGGTATTATCGATTAACGCTAACAATTAAAGCTCTGGGGGAATGTCCGTCGGCTCCATGTCGAGGCTTAGTTCAAATAAGCCGCTACCGGTAGCGCTAAACCCGCGTGCGCTTACCGTGTAAGTGCCGGGCAGCAACTGCTCTTGAAGCCGTGAGTCGGTACCGCCCGCGCCGTCGTCATCGCTGGCGACAAAACCCTGGCCACTGATCTCAATAAAGGTATCAAAATCGTCAGAGCGCATTTCCAACGTCACTAACGAGCTCTCTTCTACTTCCAACTGATACGTCAGCGGTTCACCGCTATACCAACCGTTAAGCGCTTCACCAGGGGTAAGCGTGCCTTCATTACGCAGATTAACATCTGGCATATCACGCGGTGCCATGGAGAGCGTAAACATGCCACTGCTCTCGCCATAGGCAGTACGTGCCGTTAGCTGATACTCACCGGGAGCAAGAAAATCAGCGATGCTAGCATCCAGATTGCCGGCACTGTCATCATCTTCGCGGTAGTAACCGTTAGGCCCTTCAAGCACCAGGTAGGAATCGATATCGCTGGAGCGCATCTCAATTTGGTACATGCCTGCTTCTTCTACTTCTACTTGGTAACTAAGCCCCTGGCCACTAAACCAGCCGTTGAGAGAGTCATCGGGAGTGAGCGCTCCATCATTACGCAGCTCACCATCACCCGGTAACTCGTGAGGCTCTACTGAAAGCGTATAAACGCCATTGCCATCATCGTAGGCGCTACGTGCCGTCAGCGTATATTCACCGGGTTCAAGGAAATCAGCGATGCGCGCGTCTAAATCACCGGCGCTGTCGTCGTCTTCGCGGGCGTAACCGTTCGGCCCTTCAATCTCCAGGTAAGCGTCGAAGTCGTCAGAGCGCATTTCCAGTTGGTAGAGGCCTGCCTCTTCTATGTTCAAGGTGATTTCACGGGCATCCCCTTGCAGCCAACTATCGATGGGCTCGCCCACTGCCACTGTGTCAGCATCCGTCAGCTCAACGGTTCGGCTGACAACGGTAAACGGGCCATAACTGTGGGCATCGGCACCGCTAACCACCACTACATAGTCGCCGCTCTCTTCTATACGGTGACGAACGATAGGGGCATTATCGAGCAGTTGTAGCTGATCATCATAAAGCGCCACAACACCTTGCAAGGCTCCGTTGAGAGAAATCTCAACAATCTCATCCTCTTCCAGTGCGATGGCGTAGCGCATGAAGCGGCTGCCATCGTTACCGTTCAGCTCGCTGGCCGAGGTTATTTCGCCACGCATGCGCTCATCAAGCGTGAGCTTTTCAAGGCCAACAATAGCCTCGGCAACGGACGGCTGATCAGTTGTCTCAGCAGTTTCGTCAGGCGCTTCATCGGCGGTTTGCCCCGGTAAGGGAATAATTTGAGCAGCGAGAAAACCAACGGCTGCGCCACCGATCGCCACCAATACAAACGTAAACGAAGAAGATCTAGCCATGAGCGGTTCCTTGTTGAGTCGCAATGACAATCATTAATTAGATAAGTGTCAGTGATTATAAGATGCTTACTCAATTAAAGTGAGCGTTTCATGAAGAATGCTGCTTTGCACAAAGTGCTTTCTCTATTCATTTCATACCTGGGTTGATAAGTCACTGAAACCCAAGGCCACATAAGTAGAGATTTAAAAATCTTGAAATTGAACCTATTTGCATCGATCTTCTCAAAGCTTGCTGACTCGTTGCGACAAGGGTAGTATCGAAAAGCCTATTCAGGCACCTCATCAAGAGTGCGGGATTCGCAACAAGCAAAACCGAGGTACTCCCATGGGAGCCGAAAAACGACTGATCCGAACGATTTGTTTGGCAGCGATAGTGGTAAGTAGCGCTGCTAATAGTGCTTTTGCACATGAAACAGAAACGCAGGAAGGCGTCGCCTCCTTTTACAGTGACCGCTTTCAAGGAGCGACCACTGCCAGTGGAGAGCCCTTTGACCAGCAGGCGTTGACCGCCGCCCACCCGAGTTTGCCGTTTGGCACCAAGGTGTTGGTGACACGCCCGGACACGGGGCAAGAGGTAGAAGTACTGATCAATGATCGTGGCCCTTTCATTCAAGGACGCATTATTGATTTATCTAAACGCGCGGCAGCGAAGCTTGGCATGATTCGCCGCGGTACAGCTCCAGTGATGGTAACGCTGTTGGATTAACGGATAACACATCCTTGGTTGTTGTGTGATACCCATTAGCCTAATCAATGCGACAGCACACGAAGCATCGTTATCTTAAAGTAGTCAACAGACAGGGTGACCAGCAATGGTCACCTTGTTTCTTTATATGGCTTACCTCTTGTGACTTACTTCCCGATACATTAACGAACTTGCAAGCAGGCTAATGGTCTCTATGCTGCAAGGAGTTCGATACACGCTCAGTATTCGCAGGAGACAAATCCATGCAGTCACAATTCTATACGCTTACCGATTATCCCAAAGGCCTACCCGATCGCACGCTCTTCAAGCTGGAAACACAAACCCTACCCGACCTAGCCGAAGGTGAAGTGCGTATTCGCAACCGCTGGCTTTCCGTAGATCCCTATATGCGTGGTCGCATGAGCGGCATTCGCACCTATGTGGAGCCGTTTGAACTCGGCAAGCCGATGGAAGGCGGTGCCATTGGCGAGGTCATCGAGACCAATGATTCAAGCTTAAAAGTGGGCGACAAAGTGAGCCATATGGGCGGTTGGCGGGATATTGCCCAACTGCCTGCGCAGGGCGTCACGCCGCTACCCGATATCGATGTTCCCGAACAAGCCTATCTGGGCGTACTCGGTATGCCTGGCATGACCGCCTGGACTGGCCTCAACCTGATTGCCGAATGCAAGCCGAGTGACAATGTGTTGGTTAGCGCGGCTAGCGGTGCCGTAGGCTCCCTGGCAGTACAGTTGGCCAAAGCCAAAGGTTGTCATGTGGTCGGTATTGCCGGGGCTGCGCATAAGCTGGCCTGGCTTGAATCATTGGGCGTTGAACCGGTTAGCTATCGTGACCGTCCCGCACAGGAGTTAAGCGACGCCATTAAGCTCGCCAGCCCCAACGGCATTGATGTGTATTTCGAAAACGTCGGCGGTATCTGCCTAGAAGCAGCATTGAACCAGCTAAATGAAGGTGCGCGGATTGCCGTATGCGGCATGATCGACAGCTACAATGCAAAAGAGCCTACCCCCGGCCCGAGCAATCTCTCTCAGTTAGTAGTGCGCAAGGCCAAAATGCAGGGCTTTATTGTGGCTGACCATTGGGCTAGCTACCCCTATTTCCTGAACGAAGTAGCCCCCCAAGTAGCGGAAGGTAAGCTGGTATATAAAGAGACAGTGAAAGAAGGCCTGGAGAACACCCCCGATGCATTCCTGGCCCTGTTTGACGGCGGCAATACCGGTAAAATGCTGGTCAAGCTATAAACCTCACGCCTTCTGGCTAACCCTACCGCGACATTAACTACCCTGGCGGTAGGGCACCCGCCTTAGAAAAAAACATCAAATCGTTAGACCAATAGCGAATTGATTATTAAAATCATCCACCATAGCGGTGTGTTTTAACCCATCGGCGCCGCCGATGGGTTAAAGCGCGTTGCGGGTTCGCCGCTTGGCACTTATTGCTTGAATTTAGGGTTTAAGCGGCATGCATTAACGTATTAAGTACGTTTCACTAGGGGAAATCTCATGGAAGAAAGCACGCGCGCTCACAGTAAATGGCCAGCTATTATAGTTGGCCTGCTACTATTTATTATCGGCTTGGTGCTTGCTTTTGGCGGCAGCAAGCTCGTCAGCGTAGGCGGCAGCGCCTACTACCTAATTGCCGGGCTTAGCATTATTGCTTGCGGCATTCTATTTGCCCTGCGCAAAGGCGCCGCTCTGTGGCTCTACGCGCTGATTCTTTTTGCCACATTAGTGTGGGCTCTGTGGGAGGTTGGTCTCGACTGGTGGCAGTTAGTGCCTCGCGTTGCCATTCTCTGTTTAATAGGTATTCTGCTGCTCCTGCCCTGGTGGCGTAAGCCACTACACTCAAAAGGCGGCAGTCTGGCGCTTGTTGGCAGCATTACTGCCGCTGTTATCGTGGCCATTGCCAGCCAGTTTAACGATCCCGGTACTATCGAAGGGTCGCTAGCCGCTAACAACCAATCAACGACCGATAGCGTAAACCCTGCCCAAGTGGCGGGCGATGATTGGCCCGCCTATGGCGGCACCAATGCAGGCACCCACTACTCTTCCCTTGATCAAATTACGCCGGAAAACATCGGCGAGCTTGAAGAGGTATGGCGGATTCAAACCGGTGACAAAGCGGGCCCCAATGCGCCCCCGGAGATCACCAATCAAAATACCCCGCTGAAAGTGAATGACAGCCTGTATATCTGTACCTCTCACAGCCGGGCAATGGCGCTGTCACCCGAGACCGGTGAAACCCTCTGGGCATTTGACCCCGAGATCAGCACCATGGGGGCGGATGACTTTTCTGGCTGGGCACATATGACCTGCCGCGGCCTCGCCTACTATGACGCCGCAAACTATTCTACTGACACTAATGACTCTGCAACCGATAGCACAGAAGTGACGAACAGTGACGCTGCCCCGAACAGTGCAACGGCACTCTCTTTTGATATCTTCGATGACAGCGATATTTTCAGTCTGGATCTCTCCTTCTTGTCACTGCTGTTTGGTGTTGAAGAAGAAAACGGCGCCCCGCAGCAACCCATGCTCAGCGAGACCGACGTCATGTGCCCACGCAGGCTCTACCTACCCACGGCGGATGCACGCTTGATTGCGCTGAATGCGGATACGGGTGAGCGGTGTGCCAGTTTTGGTAATAACGGAGAAATCGATCTCACCAACAATATTGGCGATTTCTCACCGGGCGGTTACTACTCCACCTCCCCTGCGACGGTAACCGAAAATCTGGTTATTCTGGGCGGCCACGTCACCGACAACAGTTCCATTGACGAGCCCTCAGGCGTTATTCGTGCCTTTGATGTGCATACCGGCGAGCTGGTATGGAACTGGGATAGCGGTAATCCCGACGACACCGACCCGCTACCAGAAGGCGAAACCTACACCCGCGGCTCCCCCAACGTATGGGCACCGATCAGCGTTGATGAAGAGCTAGGCCTGGTTTACCTGCCAATGGGTAACGCCACGCCTGACCAGTATGGCGCTGACCGCACCGAGAACGATGAAACCTACAGCGCGGGTCTAGTGGCACTCAACCTGGAAGATGGTCAGGTTGAGTGGGTTTACCAGTTCGTACACCACGACCTATGGGATATGGACTCACCTGCGCAACCGGTACTGATTGACCTGGCCACTAGTGATGGCACCCAGCCCGCGGTTATTCAGCCGACCAAGCAGGGCAGCCTATATGTATTGAACCGTGAAACCGGTGAACCGATTGTGCCCATTGAAGAGGTTCCTGCACCTCAGGGCGCCGTGGAAGGCGACTGGACCGCCGAGACTCAGCCGCGTTCAGCGCTTAACCTGCTGCCATCGCCGCTCACCGAGCGCGACATGTGGGGCGCTTCACCGTTTGATCAAATGATGTGCCGCATTCAGTTCAACTCTTTGCGCTACGAGGGCCAATACACGCCACCTTCGCTGGAAGGCAGTATTGTTTATCCAGGTAATGTCGGTGTAATGAACTGGGGTGGTGTGGCCGTTGATCCCGAGCGCCAAGCGCTCTTCACCGGCGCTAAATACCTGGCGTTTGTGTCTACGTTAATTCCTCGTGAAGAGGTAGAAGAAGGCCAAGGCTCTGCCAGCGAACAGGGTTTACAAGCCAATGAAGGCGCACCTTATGCCGTTGAGCTTGGCCCGCTGCTTTCAGTGCTCGGCCTGCCCTGCCAAGCGCCCTCCTGGGGCGATGTAGCCGGTATCGATCTGCAAAGTAACGAGGTGGTGTGGAAGCACCGCAATGGCACCACACGCGACAGCATGCCGTTTGATCTACCGATTGGCTTGAACGTCGGCGTTCCTGCGCTAGGCGGCCCGCTGACGACTGCTGGCGGGGTGTCGTTCTTAAGCGGCACGCTGGATCAGTACCTGCGCGGCTACGACATCACTACTGGCGAAGAGCTGTTTAAAGCACGCCTGCCAGCAGGTGGCCAAGCCACGCCGATGACCTACACCGGCCAGGATGGCCGTCAGTATGTGGTCGTCACGGCAGGTGGACACGGCACCTTTGGCACCAAGATGGGCGATTACGTGATTGGTTACGCTCTGCCTGAGTAAACGGCTAACTTAGTTATCACCCACGAGAACGGGCGGCCTCAGCAATAATGAATGAGCGCCGCCCGTTTTTATTTACTTGCAGTATTTCGACTTAAAAGCGTACTTCTAAACCGCCATACACACTGCGCCCCGGAGCAGGTTCATAGAAGCGGCCAAAGGTGCCGTTCAAGCGCACGTTGGCGTAGCGCTCTTCATCTAAGAGATTGCGCACGCCCACATACGCATTTAGCCGTGTATCGCTTCCCAACTGCCAACCATCACCCACCCGCAGGTTCACTAGCCAGTAGCTATCGACTTCTGTCTCATTGGCGTTGTCCGCCACCATATCGCCTACGTACTGGGTTTCCAGCGTGGCAAAGCGCTCATCCAGACCCTGCCAAGTGAGTTGATTGACCCAGGTTTGCTCGGGCAGGCCAGGAATGCGATTCCCACCAAAGCTTTCAGTTGGTGTAGCAAATTGATCAAACTCATAGCTCGCCAGCGTAAAAGCGCTATCCAACCGCCATTGGTCGGCGAGCTGCCAGCCTAGCGCCAGCTCAATGCCGTCGCGGTCGGTGTCGCCTGCGTTTTGGTAGAAGGTGCGGCCGCCGTCATCATACGGCACGAGCTCGTCACGCACGCGCACCGAAAATAGCGCCAGATCGTAATCCATGGCCAGCGGTTCAACGTAGCCCCGCAGCCCCACTTCACGATTCCAGGCTTTTTGCGGCGACACCGACGGGTTAAAACCACCGCCCGCCGGATTGGCAAACTCGGAGAACGTAGGCGTTTCAAACGCCGTACCGGTATTGATATAGGCTTGATGCTGCGGACGATAACGGTAACTTAACCCCGCCGAACCGCTCCACTCATTGAAGGTCTGGTCACCGCTTTGATCGCCATCGTCCTGATAGCGATCATCTACTTCTAGCTCCACTCGGTCAAAGCGTGCGCCAAGCGAGAGCGTTACCTGCTCGGTCAGCGCTAAATCGCCCTGGGCAAATACTCCAGCGGAGGTCGCCGTTTGGGTCTCTTCCGCCAACTGCTCACCGACAACGCCTTGGCCATTTACATCGTTCCTAAAGCGCTCGTCGTCTTGACGCGCCACATCGACACCGGTGATATAGCTCAGCGGCAGGCTGCCCAAGCTGACTTCATGGTGATACTCAGCACTCGCGCCCAGATAATCACGCTGGTAGCCGATACGGCTATCGCCCACGTAGGGTAGCTGCTGCTCAAAATCACGCTGCGCAACAAAGCCTTTTAAATAGAACTCACCAGGGCCGGCGGATAAATCTTCGTACTGTAAGCCAAGAAGCTGCTGATCTACGTTCTGTCCTGCATCCAACGCCAATGAGTTCGGCGCTGCTTGATCACGGCCACTGGCCACTTCACGCGCGTTCAGCGCGCCAGGGTCTTCGGAACGGGGATTTTCAAGCAGGTTGATAATCGCGGTTAACGCCCGATCACTGCCTAACTCTCGGCGCAGTTTGGCATTCAGCAGGTATTTCTCCGTAGAGCTCTGTTCCCGATAACCATCCACATTGAGTGCCGAAAAGCTCACATGGTGCGACCAATCACCCTGGGCTCCACCGGTTTGTACGACCGCCTTACGGTAGCCATCACTGCCCACCTCGGTTCGCACGCTTGAGCCAGGGTTATCGCGGCCATCGGCGGTGGTCACATCAATTACCCCACCCGCCGCGTTGCCGTAAAGTACCGAAGAGGGCCCGCGGATAACTTCGATGCGCTCAGCGCTGTCCAGATCAATGGCATCTAACTGTGCCTGGCCATCGGGTAACGTATACGGAATGCCATCCACCATCACGGTAATACCGCGAACGCCAAACGGCGCCCGAGCGCCGAAGCCGCGAATGGAGATTCGCTGGCCTTGGGCAAAGTTATCGCGGTTTTGCAAAAACATGCCAGGCACGCGCACTAACGCCTCATCCAGCCGTGTGCGCTGCTGCCCCTGAGCAATCGCCTCACGGTCGAGCGTTGAAACCGCAGCGGGCGTGGCGTAAAGCTCTCGCGATAGTCGTGGCGCCGTCACTTGAAGTGTGGCCAGCGTGTTGTCAGTTGTCGGGCTCTCTTGCGCCCAGCTTTGGCCTGCGCCAAGACAGCTTAATAAACAAAAAGACGTGGTGGTTACTTTTAATGGCACTTTGATGAACACAGAGTCCCTCCCAAACAGCGTAGAGCGGAAATAAATGGCGGAATTGAACGATTGCCTACTTGGCCAGTCACAGGAAATTAGCCAAGGCATGGATAAATAAGTTGATCGTGCCTACACTTGTACAAGTTACACCAATGAAAGCAAAGGAGGCTTCATGGCGTTTACAGCGACTGATCCAATCAAGATGATTTTTGCCGTAATACTTCCCCCACTCGGCGTATTTTTTGAGGTCGGTTTTAAAGGGCATTTCTGGCTGAATATTATTCTAACGCTATTTGGCTTCGTACCGGGCATTATTCATGCGTTTTATGTGATATTGAAGCACTAGGTTTTAATAGCCGGTTTTTAAGAGCCACGTATAGTCAAAACGATGCCGCCCAAGTTAACGCTTGGGCGGCTTTTTTATATCATCACGATAGGCGGGCATGGCGCCGCTTATGCAACGCATGAACGCGCTCATCCAGCTCCGCTATCGGGCCTTCCACCTTGAGCCCAGGCACCACCTGCTGAATAGGCAGGGTCGCGACTGGCGACGGGGCCACACCCAAATCGGCCAGCCAGCGACTCAGCTGCTGAGATGAACTGACGTAGACAATACGCCCAAGTCCTACCCAACCGTGGGCAGCGGCACACATAGGGCAGTGTTCACCCGACGTATAAACGGTCGCCGTTGCTCGCTCCGCCGGCGTCATATGCTGCGCTGCCCAGCGCGCCAGGAAGAATTCAGGGTGCTGAGTAGAATCCCCTTCAGCAATGCGGTTACGATCTTCTGCCAACACATCACCTTCGGCACTTACCAGCACGCTACCAAAGGGTTCATCACCCGCGTCAAGAGCCTCTTCGGCTAGCTCAACGGCAAGTGTTAAGTAAGCGAGCTCTCGATCATCCAACATGGGCTCTCCTTATAGTCGTCATTGGCCTACTGCATTTACCCCTTTGCCGTCGCTGGTGCTTCTTCGACAAACTCCTCTTGCAACTCCCCTCCTTCACTACGGGCTATCACAGAGGTGCCGACCAAGTCGCCTGTCACGTTCAGCGCCGTACAGCCCATTCCCACCAGTGCATCGATAGCGGTGAGCAACGCGACGGTTTCAATCGGTAGGCCCACCTGGGCAAACACCGTGGCGATCATTATGATACCGGCCCCCGGCACCCCTGCCGTGCCCACCGACACTAGCGTGCCGATCAACACTATTTGCACCATGCTGATGAAATCCAGCGGTGCACCAATCACGTTGGCGGCAAACACCGCCGAGATGGCGATACGAATCGCCGCTCCATCCATATTTAAAGTAGCCCCTAACGGCAGACTAAAACCATAGATGCTTTTGGGAATTCCTAAGCGGTGGGCAGCATTAACCGTTAGCGGTAACGTACCCGAGCTACTTTGGGTAGCAAACGCCGTGGCCATGGGCGTACGGGCTTCGCGAAAAAAGGTGCGCAGCTTCACGCCAAACAGCCGCATGATGCCGCAATAAATCAGCAGCTGGGTTGCCAGGGCGATATAAAGCACAACCACCATATCGCCCAATGAGAGCAACGTTGCCAAACCCTGCTGACTCACCGTTTCGGCGACAATCGCAAACACGCCGATGGGCACATAGTGCAACACCCCCGACATCACTTTTAGAGTGACCTCGTTTAGCGCTTCAATCACCTCATAAAGACGCTCACCCATAGCATGTTGGCGCTCCGACTGGCGCATTTTTAGCAGTGCGATGCCAAACACCAGCGCCGTAAAAATAATGCCCAACATGTTGAGTTCGGCAAACGCACCAATAATATTATCCGGCACTATATTCAGCAGCGTATCGACAACGCCTGGATTCTCGGGCACCGAGAAACTGGCACTCTCATCCAACGTCATACCGCTGCCGGGGCTAAACAACGTGGCAACCGCTAAGCCCACCATGATCGCCAGCGCTGAAGAGGTAAGGTAATAACCAAACACCTTGCCGCCCACGCGGCCAGCTCTTCCCTCCCGGGACTGATTCACCCCCACCATCAGCGTAAACAGTACAATGGGGACAATCAGAAAAGTAAGCAGCCGTAGCAGCAGGTCACCCAGCGGCGCTAGCCAGGCAGCCACTGTCTCACCACCAATAAGCCCAACGACAACGCCCAGAACAAGCGCAACAGTGACGCGTAAAATCAACGATGCCTGAGCATAGGCCTTCCATATACGAGTCATTTGCGTCCCTACAGATTTGAAGAAGTTGGTAGGTCTAATTTGATAAGCGTACATCACACTCTATTAGTGTGGCACAGCGATATCTACCAGGTGAGTAGGCGGCAATAAATCAAGGCTTGCCTTCATGGTACGCACCTCCTCTGCTGGTGGGCGGCCAAAGAAGCGCTTGAATTCACGACTAAACTGGGAGGGGCTTTCATAGCCCACTCGGCTAGCGGCCGCGGCAGCCGTCAACCCATCACGTATCATTAACAGCCGAGCATGGTGCAAGCGGGTGGATTTAATGTACTGGATAGGTGAGGTCTGGGTGACCGCCTTGAAGTGTACGTGAAAGGCTGGCGCACTCATGCCAGCTTCATTCGCCAGGCTTGCTACTTCCAGCGCATCGGCATAGTTAGCATGAATACGGTTGAGCGCCTTAGCAATTTTACCAAATTGCCCATAATGGGAGAGCGCTGTTCGAACACTGCCGCCCTGCTCTCCCGTCAATACCCGATAGCAGATCTCCCTGACAATAAAAGGGGCAAGAATATGCGCATCCGTTGGTGAGGTAAGCGCATTCAATAAACGTAATGTCGCATCTGCCAGCGGCTCTTCCAGCAGGCTTGAAAGCATGCCGCGCGGCGCCTCAAACCCATACTCGCCTGACGCCTCCAACATCGTCACCAATTCGGCGATTACCACCGCATCCAGGCGGATAGCAATACCCAGCATTGGCTCGTCAGGGCTGGCTTCTGTTTCCGAAGTAAACGGCAAGGGTACTGATAGCACCAAATAGCGCTGCGCATCGTAGATATACACCTCATCTCCCAAATAGCCACGCTTTCGGCCTTGGCAGATGATGACGATACTCGGCTCGTAGAGCACAGAGGTGTTTTTAAGCGGGCGATTGGAACGCATAAAGCGTACGCCGTCCAATAGCGACTGGGTATACCCCTCGTGTGGTGCGAGTTGGTATAAGCATTCGACGATATTGCTGTAAACCACAGAATCGCTCTTCAGTGTCATGTTAACCACCTTGGTCATGCGTGCCGCACCTGAATCAACCCTAAGAGCCAATAACACCATAAGAGCAATATACATGCTGTGTTGCTTGCCTCGCCGCCCACCTTTAACAAACAAATAGGATTAGGCAAGCATGCAATAGGATCGCCTATACAGATGCCAGCCGCAGCAGCTTAATCTTCTCTGGGTACCCACCACCCTTAGGATTATCCAATGACTGCTTTAACAACCCCATCTTCCAAAGTCGTTTTACTGACCGGTGCCAGCAGCGGCATCGGTGAAGCCACTGCTCGCTGGCTTGCAGGTCAAGGGCACCGTTTGATTATTGGCGCACGCCGAACTGATCGGTTGGAAGCATTGACCCACTCCCTTCGCGAAGAGGGCGGCAGCGTGGATTTCCAGGCGCTGGATGTCACCGACCTTAAAGACATGCAGGCGTTTGCGGATTTCGCGATCAAAACCCACGGCCGCATAGATGTCATCGTCAACAACGCGGGCGTCATGCCCCTATCGCCTTTGGCAGCGCTCAAAGTAGATGAGTGGAACCGCATGATCGATGTCAACATTCGCGGCGTACTCAATGGTATCGCCGCTGTTCTGCCTACTATGCAGGCCCAGGAAAGTGGCCAGGTGATCAACATCTCCTCCATCGGTGGCCTCACTGTTATGCCCACCGCAGCAGTCTATTGCGCCACTAAATATGCGGTGCGCGCTATTTCCGATGGGCTACGTCAGGAAACCGACAAGATACGCGTGACCTGTGTCTACCCCGGGGTAGTGGAGTCAGAACTGGCCAATACCATCACCGACTCTGAAACCGCAAAGGCAATCGACCTTTTCCGCCAAATTGCCCTCAAGCCCGAAGCGATCGCCTCCGCCATTGCGCATGCCATCAACCAGCCCGATGACGTAGATACCAGCGATATCGTCGTACGGCCTACAGCGAGTCACTAACTGCGCGTCAGGTGCTGTCCGAGCTTTTGGCCAAACGTAAACATTAGCCCGAGCGACATTCATGTAAGAAAACAAGCTTCCCATTTACTGGAAACGTGCCCTGATGGTCGCTGGCATTATCACTACTTTCCAGCGACCACCTCTAATAGAGGCTCTCACTGCGCCCCATAGGCAAGACAATCCAGAAAGGCTTTGACACGCGCTACAATTCATGACAATGTAGCGCCAGTTGGTTAGCAAGCAAGCATGGTTTCAGAAGTGTACGAAAAAGATTTAGAAATGTACGAGATAGACGTGTACAAAATCTTTCGGCAAGACTGTAATTGTATTCCTTGTTTTATCCGCTATTAATCTGGGTGATACCAGGAACTTTACAAAGCGCTTTGCGCGAAAGGATTTTTACTATGTCTACTGGCACAGTTAAGTGGTTCAACGATACTAAAGGCTTCGGTTTTATTGCTCCTTCTGACGGCGGCGATGACCTGTTTGCCCATTTCTCTGAAATTCAAGCAGACGGCTTCAAAACCCTGCAAGAAGGCGCTAACGTTTCTTTTGACGTTACCCAGGGTAAGAAAGGCCTCCAAGCTTCAAACATCAAGCAAATTTCCTAAGCCCTAGCGCTTAAGAATTTGCTCGAACCTTCTAAGGTTCGGATAACAAGGCCCGCTTATGCGGGCCTTGTTGCGTTTGGGCATATTAAAACTGCGCGTTTAGAGCAGACTAAAGGGAAGCTGCGTTTGCACTACCCTTCTATATTCGCATGTACATCACTATTCGCACATCCACCGTCACCACCAGCACCTCAAGTGCCGCTGCTCGATCACGCCCCTCAGCGCTGGCTCGGTAAAGATGCGGCGTCATCGCCAACAGATCGGCAATTTCCTCACTTCCATTTAGTGCAATTGAGTAGCTTACCCTCTCGCTGCCATGGTGAATAAAGCCATCGGGCACTACCGTCTCACTCGCACGTTCAGCTTTTAACGTGGGGTAGATAATCTCCCGCAGCTCCCTCAAGTGATTAGGCCCCGCTTCAACCTGCAGTAGTACGCCACCGGTTTTCAACACACGAGCAAACTCGCTTACCACTGGAAAGCCAAACATGCACAGCACGCTATCCAACGTTCCCGTCTGCACCGGCAAGTGTGCATTACTCCCCACGACCCAGCTGCTTAGCGGTGCCTGCTTAGCATCCTGTTTTGCTGCGGCCAATACCGCCCATTTAGAGATATCCAGCCCCATCAGTGAAAGTGGCTGCGCGTTAGTCGCCGCGTCAGCTAATTGGCGAAGGTAATAACCTTCACCGCAGCCCGCATCCAGGCAGCTAAAAGGCAGTCTGTCTGCCTTTTGAACCTCGGCATGGCCCAACACAGCATGACGGACTGCCTCCGCAATGGGTTGATAGTACCCCGCGTTAAGAAAACGCTGGCGAGCAGCTACCATCGCCTTGCTATCCCCCGGATCGTGGGAACGCTTTTGCTGCACAGGCAGTAAATTAACGTAGCCCTGCTTAGCAATATCAAAGCTGTGGCCATCAGAGCATCGCCAAACACTAGCCGACCAACTGAGTGGTTTTCCGTCTAGCGGGCACGCCAGTGCTTGAAAAGGGGTGATGCTCATATCGGTGTCTTCGCAAAGGTAGATGGGTGCATGCGTTTAGCGAGTCACCAGAATGATGCCAACTAAAATAACGCCACCGCCGATTATAAAATTAATACTCAGCGGCTCATTGAGCAGCAGTGTACCAAACAGAATACCGAAAAGCGGCGCCAAGAAAGAAAACACGCCTAACTGCGAAGCGCGGTAGCGGCGCAGCAAGGTAAACCATAACAGCAGCGCAGCAAACGAAATGATCAGCGTCTGAAAGCCAAGGCTGGCTAACGCCATTGGGGTAAACTGCGCGCTCATTAGCTGCCCGGATATAGCCGCCAACGGCAGGAGCAACAACGCCGTCACGCTCAATTGATAGCTCAGAGTGAGCTCTGCTGGCGCCTCAGAAAGCGAAGTCTTGCGGATCACAACGGTCGTGGCCGCCCATGAGAGGCCAGCGAGCAAGCCCAGCGTATCCCCAATAAGAATCTCGATGCTGTAAGCACCGCTTGGCGCCATGGCAATCACCATTCCCAGAAATGCCAAGCCAACGCCCCACCACTGGCGAATGGAGAGTTGCTCGCCAGGTACCCAAAGATGCAAACCCAGGGCAGCGAAGATGGGCGCAGTATACAGAAAGACCGACATGTGGGACGCCAAGGTATAGGTTAATCCCCAGGCGATAAAAGCGAACTCAGCCGCAAACCCCAGGCCCACCAGCAACCCAGGGCCCCAATGATGACCCACATCCGCCCAGCGAATACCGCGCCAATAAGCCAGCCCGCCGACCAGACACACCGCCAAGGCTGAGCGCAGAGCCATCTGCACCACGGGTGAGATATCCTCAGCCACACCCTTGATCGCTACCTGCTGAAAACCCAACACCAGGCAAAATAGCAGCATCAACGATGCTGCCGTTGCGTCCACTGATTTTCGCTGCGTTCGACCAACCATGCAGACAGTGTGGTTGGTGGCGGCTATTCTTTGATTACTCATTGCGGGCTCCTATAACATATAGGTGCCCATTGCAGCAGTAAGCGTCATTGCATACAAACGATTACTTATCGGCCCTAGGCTTAGGAAAACTCACGCTATGAGAATAGAAAGGCTACCGCTGAATGCATTGCGCGCGTTTGCCGAAGCCGTGCGAGAAAATAGCTTCAAAGCCGCCGCTTATCGCCTTGGGGTGACGCCTGGCGCCGTTAGCCGACAGATCAAACAGTTGGAAGATCACTTAGGCGTGGTGCTGTTTGAGCGTCATGCCAATGGGGTATGCGTTACCGAAGCAGGCCGGGTACTGGCTGAAGATGTGCAGGCAGGCCTTTTGCGCATCGCCAGCGGCGTACAAAACGTCACCGAGCGCTCAGAAGAGGCCTTTCGATTGCTACTGAGTGCACCACCCTCCTTTCTACAACTCTGGCTACTCCCCCGCTTACCCCACTTTGAAGCTAATGAACGGCAAATAGAAATCTCTCTGGATGCCGAGGCGCGCTTAACGCCACCGCTGTGGTTGCCCAACAGGGCACGCTTATCATTGCGCTATGGCCAGGGCCCTTGGCCCGGTGTCACCAGCCTGCGCCTGTTTGAAGACACGTTATTTCCGGTTTGTTCGCCCTCTCTATTAGCGCAGGCAAACATGCAAACCCCCGACGATTTGCTGGCACAGACACTGCTCACCGTGGATTGGTGCAGCCACGCAGGCCACCCCATTCCAAGCTGGAGCGATTGGTTTAAAAGCGCCGGGGTAGCGCTAAACAAGATGCCCAACCAGCGGCAATACTCGCTTTACAGCTTGGCTCTCGATCAGGCCATTGCCGGGCAAGGCGTGGTACTCGCCAGCTACCCATTGGTGGCTGACCGGCTAGCGAGCGGTGTTTTGGTACGCCCCTTCGCGGAACACTATCCACTCGCTTCTCCGTTCGCCTACGAACTGATTCTGCCTAGTGATGGAAAAACGCCACCAGCGGTAGCACGCTTCGTCGAGTGGCTAGAACAAGAGGCCACTCTCTTCCGGAACACATCTACGTAGCGTTGGGAGCTATTTGGCCACCCCGCTTGTAATCCTGAAACAGCCCATACTGCCACTGCCGTACCGCCAGCACAGAGGTCGTGCCAAACCGCTGATGGATCGGCAGCCCGCTCTCCCGTTCGCATAGCGCATGAAACTCTTTCGCCAGGCGCTGCATGGTCTGCTGCCATTCAGCATTACCCGCAGAAGATAATAGGCCATTGAGGACAATGAGCTTTTCGCTGTCACTATCAAAACGGGAACGGAAAAACTCGTTGGCGATATGCTGTTGAAAGAAACGCTGTATCGGCCCATCCGCCCGCCAGCGGAAATTAGCAGCGACCCGCCGCCGGATCCGGTTATCGGGAAGTAGCTCTACAAGCTTAAGCCGCTCAAGCTTCAGTAACTGCCGGATACATTCTGCTTCACTGAGCTGGTACTGGTGATGAATTTCGTCGAAGCTATAGCCATTGATGACGCAGACAGCCACCAGAAACAGCTCACGGTCATCCACAATACTCTGCTCTTGGCCATGGGTTAGCTCCTGCAAACGCTGCTCGTCCGCTTGCATGGTCTGCACCAGTTCAGCGAATTCGATATTTAGCTGGTCGCAGATGCACTCTAACCGCGATAGCGTAAAGTGTTTTTCAGCAAACAGGCGCTTCACGGAGGCCTCGCTCAGTGCCAACCACTGAGCAACATCGGCATAGGTTTTACCCTGAGCGCGGAGCTGGCGCTTTAGCGTTTCAATCAGCGAATCGGCTTGGGACATTGAAATCTCATCAGTGAAATGAAAGAACAGACAACATAAAAGTAGCAAATAACGATACCAACCAGCACCCATAACACAACTTTGTGCAAATGAGTTGCAACCAGTAAGCCTCACAGAGAAAGTGCTACGACTTCCAGGGATTAAGAAGGCTAAACAACGATGCATCGACTACTGCACTTGAAGGGCGCTTTGCCCTATTTGATCGCTATTTTTCTCAATGCCTTTGTGGATCTGGGGCACAAGATCGTCATTCAGAACACGATCTTCAAAAGTTACGATGGCGAAGCACAGATCGTGCTCACCGCACTGGTCAACGGACTTATCCTGCTGCCGTTTATTTTACTGTTCAGCCCGGCGGGCCATGTGGCTGACAGCTATCCCAAGGTACGTGTTCTGCGCACATCGGCCTGGGCCGCCGTCGTGGTCTCGCTGGGCATCACCGCCGCTTACTACCAGGGCTGGTTCTGGCTGGCATTTTCCATGACGCTGCTGCTGGCGATTCAATCAGCCTTTTACTCACCGGCCAAATACGGCCTGGTAAAAGGGCTATTCGGCAAGCCGCGCTTGGCGGAAGCCAACGGGCTGATCCAGGCCGTCACGATTGGAGCCATTCTGGCGGGCACCGTGGCGTTTACCGCACTGTTTGAAACCTGGATTACCCCTGATGATCAAACCCCAGCACAGCTGTTGCGCCAAATAGCCCCTCTGGGCTGGCTGCTGGTGCTCAATAGCGCCATCCAGGTCGTAACGCTTTACCGCCTTCCGCTTGATGCATCCAATCGATCAGAGTCGCCGCTGACCTGGCAGCGCTACATCAAGGGTGCTGCCTTGAAAGACAACCTGAGAATTATCGCTCGCCAGCCTGTCATCAGGCTCTCCATTATCGGCCTTGCCACCTTTTGGTCAGTGGGCCAAGTGCTGCTGGCGGCCTTTCCTGCTTATGCCAAAGATGCCCTGAGTATCGATAACACCTTAGTGCTTCAGGGAATTCTCGCCGCTAGCGGCATCGGAATTGCGCTTGGCTCGCTATTCGCCAGCAAACTTTCCCACAACCGTATTGAAACCGGCTTGATCCCCGTAGGCGCTATTGGGGTGGCCGTGGGTTTATGGTGCTTGCCGCTGTTGACCACACCCGTTGGCCAAGCGCTGAACTTTGTGTTCATCGGCATCATGGGTGGGCTGTTCATCGTGCCGCTCAATGCGCTGATTCAGTTTCACGCCGCCGATAACGAGCTAGGCACCGTGCTGGCCGCTAATAACTGGATTCAAAACATCGCCATGATGGGCTTTTTGGTGCTCACGGCGCTGTTCGCGTTGGCGGGAGTGAATAGCCACTACCTGCTGCTACTGATCGCTACCGTGGCCATGGTGGGCGGTGGTTACACCATTGTTAAGCTGCCCCAAAGCTTGGTGCGCTTTCTGTTGAGCTTCCTGCTGACACGCCGCTATCGTGTAGACGTCCATGGCTTGCAGAACCTGCCCGCCCAGGGCGGCGTACTGCTATTGGGCAACCATATCAGCTGGGTGGATTGGGCCATGGTACAAATCGCCAGCCCCCGCCCAGTGCGCTTTGTAATGCTCAGATCGGTTTACCAGCGTTGGTACCTGCGCTGGTTCTTCAAAGCCTTGGGGTGTATTCCCATCGAGCGCGGCAGCGGTGCCGAAAAGGCCTTGGCCGATGTCGCTGAACAGCTCAACGCAGGCGAGGTAGTGTGCCTGTTTCCTGAAGGGGCGATCAGCCGCACTGGTCAACTGGGCGAATTCCATCGTGGCTATGAACGCGCCTGTGAGATGGCGAATCCAGACGTCAAAATTGTGCCTTTTTATCTACGTGGGCTGTGGGGCAGCCAGTTCTCCCGCTCATCCAGCAAGCTTAAAGAATTGCGCAATTCGCCATTCCACCGCTCGGTAGTGGTCGCTTTTGGCAAGCCGCTGCCCAAAGACACCTCTGCCGATGTGCTTAAACGGCGTATTTTTGAGCAGGCTACCCGCTCTTGGCAGCGGGCCATGGGCGAGCTCCCGAGCCTGCCTAACGCCTGGATTCAAAGCGTTAAGCGCCGTCCTAGCGACCTTGCCTTAGCTGATACCCTGGGCCGCCCACTCAACGCAAGCCAAGCGCTCACCGCCAGCCTGCTGATGGCAAAACGACTTCGCAAGCTCAACCCAGGGCAGAACGTTGGCCTACTGCTACCAACTAGCAGCGCCGGGGTTATCACTAATATGGCCACGCTGCTGGCGGGTAAAACGGTAGTGAACCTTAATTACACCGCCGACCACGAGGCGCTGACCTCTGCCCTTTCCCAGGCGGAAATCGCTACCGTATTCACCTCACAGCGCTTTGTGAAGAAGCTTGAGCAACGCGGGCTCGACGTTAGCCAATTGCTTCGCGAGAAACAGGTGGTCTTTTTAGAAGACCTGCAGGCCACGATTGGCCGTGGCGAACGCTTGAGTACCTGGCTGGCGGTGAGAATACTGCCGACTTGGCTGCTACAGCGCTGCTTCTGCCACGGCCACGATGCCGACGCCACCGCCGCCATCCTGTTCTCCAGCGGAAGTGAAGGCGAACCCAAGGGCGTGATGTTGAGCCACCGCAACCTGATGGCCAATATCAAGCAGACCTCTGACGTGCTCAACACCCAGAGCAACGACGTTGTAATGGGCTCACTGCCGCTGTTCCACGCCTTTGGCCTTACGGTCACCCAGCTGCTACCGCTGATTGAAGGGCTGCCGTTGGTGTGCCACGCCGACCCCACCGATGCCCCCGGCATTGCGGGCGCTATTGCCAAGCACAAAGCCACTATCATGTTCGGCACCTCCAGCTTTTTAAGACTGTTTATACGCAGCTCAAAGGTGCATCCGTTAATGCTGGAGAGCTTGAGGGTGGTGGTTGCCGGAGCTGAGAAGCTCGACGAAAACGTGCGTAGCAGCTTTGCGCTAAAATTCCACAAGCCTATTTATGAAGGCTACGGTGCCACGGAAATCGCCCCAGTCGCCTCAGTGAATCTGCCCGACGCCATGGGCGTTCACTATCAACAGGTGCAGCGGGGCAGCAAAGCAGGCACCGTCGGTATGCCTTTGCCCGGCACCAGCTTCAAAATCGTCGACCCTGACAGCTTTGAAGAGCTGCCGACCGGTGAGGCCGGTATGATATTGATTAGCGGCCCGCAAATAATGCAGGGCTATCTCAATGACCCCAACCGCACGGCCAAGGCACTCCACGTGATCGATGGCCACCGCTGGTACATAACAGGGGATAAAGGCTTTCTCGATGAAGATGGCTTCTTAACCCTGCTTGACCGCTACGCTCGCTTTGCCAACATAGGCGGTGAAATGATCAGTCTCAGTGCCGTTGAAACGGCGGTTAAGGCGGCTCTGGAGGATACAGACACCGCGCTGATGGCAGTGAGTATTCCCGATAGCCGCAAGGGCGAGCGCATTGTGCTGCTTTCAGAAACAGCGTTAGACGCCAAAACCGTCAAGGCCACTATGCTCGCTAACGGTACGCCACCCATGATGATCCCCAGCCATTGGTTTACGGTAGAGACCATCCCTCACCTTGGCTCTGGAAAAGCGGACTTTGCAGGGGCGAAACGTTTGGCCAAAGAACTGATAGAGGAAGAACTGAAGCATTAAAAGCTGATGTTGGAATGAGATACTGTACAGCAAAGCCCAAACTCAATGTGCGCTGTGCAGTATCGCGCTCTTCTTAATAAATCAGTTCTAAAATCAGCAGGCCGCTTAGCTTAGCCATTGCTCAATCAGCAGCATGACTCCATACCTGATATTACATCTTCAGCGCCACTTGACCTCAAGTTAACTTTAGGTTTTAGGCTACCTTAGTCGGAAAAAAACCACTGGAGCTCTTATGCGCTTATTCAGAGTCGTTAGTAAAACTATTTGGGATCAAACTCAGCAACTTGGCTATGTACCCCGCTGCGGAAACGATCATAAGCTCGACTGCGTTCATTTGAATGTTGAAGAAGCTGTTCTTTTTATCGCCAACAAATACTTCGTCTATGCAGAAGCACCGTTGGTGTTAGAGATTGATGATGCGCTATTTAGCGACCGTATTGAGTGGTTGCCACCCAGTGACGAGCAGCCCTGGCTGCAGCCGAGAGCACATATCGACAACCTGCCCCAAGCAGCCATCATCACCGCCACACCTCTTAGCTACCAAGAGGGGCTTTTTGGGTGGGGAGAAAATATCTAGAAGATTATGCGGAATATAAGGGAAATCAAAAGCAGATATCCGCTTACCAATACACCCTCTTTCGCACCAAAAAGGAGATCCCCCTAGAAATGCGCACTAAGTTGGACGTTTTTATCAGTGCGTGTTTCCTTAAAATCATGTATAAACTTTTACTTATATAATAAAAACAAAGGGTTAATTTAATTTGGCACATCACCTGCATACGTTCAGATATTACGTATATTGGCCGGATAATTAGAGCCCTGAAGATTAATTCAACGCAGCGCCTGCTGCAGTAGGACGACATCACGTTACTGAAAGGACTCTACTTGCCTGCCTATGACTTCATAGTGAGGTAGCAATGTCATTCAATCCAGAAGGTGTAACGCGTCGATCTTTTTTAGGCATGGTGGGCGCGGTGGCGGGAGCTGCGGCCATGTATTCCGCAATGAGCACAATGGGCTTTGCATCTCAGTCTAATTGGCGAGGGCGCTTAAACCTACAGGGAGCCCCTGACAATACCAATATATTAATCTTAGGGGCTGGCTTAGCCGGTATGACGGCAGCCTTTGAACTGCGCAACGCTGGTTATAATGTCAAAGTGCTGGAGTATCGCGATAAAGCAGGTGGCCGCTGCTGGACGTTACGCGGTGGAGATAGCTACACCGAGTTAGGCGGTTTTACCCAGCATATCGATTTTGCTGAAGGCAACTACTTAAATCCTGGCCCATGGCGAATCCCTTCGGATCACTTCGCCGTATTGGATTACTGCAAACGCTTTGGAGTGAAACTAGAACCCTTTATTCAGGTCAATTACAACGCTTACTTACACGACTCAGAAGCCTTTGATGCTCAGCCTCAACGCTTCAAGGAAGTGGCCACCGATTTCAGAGGTCACGTTGCAGAGCTACTTGCCAAAGTCGTTGATCAACAGGGGCTAGATGAGGCAGTTAGTGTTGAAGATGCAGAAAAGCTCGTTGCCGCACTTAAACGCTATGGCGCATTAAATGACAACCTAGATTATATAACGGGCAGCGAGTCCTCCACTTTCCGAGGTTGGAGTCACCCTGAAGGCGGCGGTGTTGATGGAAAGCCTGAGCCATCTCAGGTCAACTCACTCTCAGAAATACTAAACTCAACGTTATGGCGTAACCTTACCACTGGCGATAATTTGCACATGCAGTCCACCATTTTCCAGCCGGTGGGTGGAATGGACATGATTGCAAAAGGGTTTGAAGAACAGGTTGGCGAGCTGATTACCTACAACGCGAAAGTGACTCGCATACGCCACGAAGGCGACCAAGTAACCGCCTCTTGGATATCTGCCGATAGTGGTAGCAATGAGCAGACAGAAACGGCCGATTACTGTATCTGCACCATTCCGTTTTCCGTGCTTAGCCAGATTGACCATGACTTTTCACCTCGCATGAGCAAGATCATTGATTCAATGCCCTATGCATCAGCCTTCAAGGCTGGAATTGAGTTTAAGCGGCGCTTCTGGGAAGAGGACGAACATATCTATGGCGGCATTAGCTATACCAATCTTCCCATTACTTTAATTTCTTACCCCCCCTACAACATGTTTAGCGATGGCCCAGGAGTCCTTTTAGCGGCTTACCCCTGGGGCGCCTACGCCTATCAATTTAACGCCCTCTCCCCCGAAGAACGTATCGACAAAGTGATGGAATACGGTTCGCAGATTCACCCTCAATATTACGATGAGTTCAAAACCGGCGCTTCAGTCGCATGGCATCGTGTTCCATGGACCTTAGGCTGCTATGGCCTGTGGCAAGACCGTGAAGCGGACTACCAGGATGCCACTGCAATGGATGGACGAACGCTAATGGCAGGTGAGCATATTTCGTATCTACCTGCGTGGATGGAAGGGGCCGTACTCTCCGCTCTGGATACAGTCGAACGCCTACATACCACCATTACTGAGATTTGAGGAGTCTGTGATTATGAAAATGCTATTCACATCAATGGCAGCACTCTTTCTCTCAATGCCGGCCATCGCCCAGGAGACCTCTATTGATATCACCACTTGGTTCGATGACCCTTCTACGTTAACTCAAACCGACGGGGCTTCCATCTATGCGGGCGTTTGCGCCGGTTGTCACATGCCCAATGGGCAAGGCGCCAAAGGGGCAGGAGAATATCCAGCGCTTGCTAACAATCCCAGCTTAATGGCGACCGCTTACCCTATCAGCCTTGTTATTCACGGACATAAAGCCATGCCCCCGCTAGGCGGCTTACTGGATGACGAGCAAGTTGCTTCGGTGGTGAACTTTATCCGCACCAACTTTGGTAATAACTACACTGATAACGAAGCCAGTACAGAACTGGTTAAGAACATGCGCTAAGGCTTTTCGCTAAGCCTTAAGCAACGCAAAACGCGTTCTTACTCCCAAAAGGAAATATATGATGAGTTTTAAAAGCACGATTATTGGCCTAACACTTCTTTCTGCTTATGCGGGCTCGGCTCTTGCTGAAGACATTATTCGCCACCCCATTCCCAATTCAGATTTCCCTATACTGCAGGCGGTTGAAATCCCTTCCGATAGTACAACGGTTTATCTCAGTGGCACTGTTCCTAGCATCATTAATGAAGATGCTGATCCAAATAGTATGGAGGCGTTTGGAACAACCGAAGAACAAACGGTCACGGTTATGAACCGCATTAAGTCGAACCTGGAAGGTCTCGGTTTAGGTGTCGGCGATATCGTCAAAATGCAGGCGTTTCTTGTAGCCCCTGAGGGTGAGACCGTCGATTTCAAAGGCTTCATGGCGGGATATACACAATTCTTTGGCACCGAAGAGCAGCCTAACCTCCCTGTGCGCTCCGCCATGGTCGTCGATGCGCTGGTCAACCCCGGCTGGCTGGTAGAGATCGAAGTTACCGCCGTTAGGCCATAATTTAAACAGCAGGACAGCAAAACAGCCGACTACATTAATGTAGTTGGCTGTTTTGTGATGGCACCGCTAGCAACTATGGGGCTGTTCGCGCTTCTATTTTTAAGGTTTTATCAAATGCTTTGAGAAAAAATCTAGCAGTAGTTGGCAGTGTGCATTCTGCCCAGAGCTACTGGGTATATGATCTTCACCTTCGTAGTAGTGAACTTCTGGGGAGCGACCATGCTCGCGCAGGCGTTGTTCCAGGCGCTTGGTCATTTCCACCGACCACATGCGGTCTTTGGTGCCATGGGAAAGCAGTAGCGGCCCAGGGTAGCGTCCGATTTCGATCGGCGTGGTCGGCAGCAAGCCTTCGTGACTATTACGCCATGTCCAGGCGCGTTTGAAGTGGTTATAGTTTCCCGGACACACAGACGCAGATAATATTATCTGCCCATCAAGGTGTGTGCCATGAGTCAGAAAAAAAGCAATTCGTATACAGCCGAGTTTAAAGAAGCCGCCGTCAAACTAGCGGTGGAATCCGATCAACCGATCGCCCAGTCGGCGCGCGAGTTGGGCGTTAACGTCAACACGCTGCATACTTGGATCGATAAATTCCATGGCAAGCAGACGAGTGATTCGAGTAGTGCGGTTGACGACAAGCACCTATATGAAGAGTTGAAGCAACTCCGGCGTGAGAATGCTCGGCTGAAGGAAGAGCGGGAACTGTTAAAAAAGGCGGCGGCCTTCTTCGCCAAAGAATCGAACTGAGGTACGGCTTCATCGAGGAGCATCGGGGCACGTTCAGCACTGCCCTGATGTGCCGAGTGTTTGAAGTCTCTCGCAGTGGCTATTACGAGTGGCGAACTAGACCGTCCAGCCAGCGAGTCCGGGATGATCAGGCGTTGAAGGCCAGTATTCGTGAACATCATAAAAAAAGCCGCTCAACCTATGGAACACGGCGTATTCAAAAGCAACTGGCTGAAGACGGAGAAACCGTCAGCCGCCGTCGAATCGGTCGATTGATGGGTGAAGAGGGCCTTGAGTGCAAGATGCGGCGCAAGTTCAAAGCGACGACCAATTCAAAGCATAACAAGCCGGTAGCCGCGAACCTGCTGAATCGTAACTTCACGGCATCAGAGCCTGATCAGGCTTATGTCGGTGATATCACCTATATCCCGACACGGGAGGGCTGGCTGTACCTAGCCGTCTTCATTGACCTTTGCTCACGAGCGGTCGTCGGATGGTCCATGGATAGCCGGATGCCGGCAGCGTTGGTGAACGACGCGCTGACCATGGCGATCTTTAAGCGTCGGCCAGCAGCCGGTCTGCTGGTTCACAGTGACCGTGGCAGCCAGTATGCCTCGGATAGTTTCCAGGGCTTGCTCAAGCAGCATGAGTTCAAGTGCAGCATGAGCCGCAAGGGTAACTGTTGGGACAACGCCCCGTCAGAAAGCTTCTTTCATACTCTAAAGACCGAGTTGGTGTATCACGAGGACTTTAAGACGCGAGAGGAAGCGAGGCAGGCGATCTTCGAGTATATCGAGGTATTTTATAATCGGGTGCGGCTGCACTCCAGCAACGACTATATGAGTCCAGCGGACTATGAATCGAGGCTACGTGCAGCCGCTTAAAAAAGTGTCCGGAAAACTGTTGCCAGATCACACTCATGCTGGGCAAGCGCATCAGGGGTAAACAAGCCCACGCACGCACCACCCTGAATATCTCTTGCGGAGGCATACTCAAACGCCTCAACGCCTGCCCCACGCATTGCGCTACCCAATTGCTGACACGGGGCGTAATCAACTGGATGTTTCAGTACCGCAAGGTGGTCGACAAAGAAGCCTGCGTATAGCCTCACTCCCCGTTTAGCGGCATAGTCTACAGAAAAGAGTGTGTGCTCTGAGCGCAGCGAGGCAGTAACGGGATCACCTTCCATGGAGTACCAGAAAACCAGTCGGTAGTAGGCAGATTCAGCGAGAGTGGTAGCAATGCCCTTACCACCGTAGAAAATGCTTGGCTCAAACACACGGCCAAAACGTGACCCCCATTTGAGAGGGGGATACCGAAAAGGGGTTTTTAGAAGATAGTGCAGGTCTCGCTCCTGTTCAGGGTAAGGCGGTTTAGCAGTTTCAAGCAGTGCTTCAAGCATCTCCTGCTCTTCTAACGTGTCGACATAGCTAAGCGTTGCGACTTGCTCCTGACTTTCCACCAGTCGATAAAGGGTTCCGGAAATAGGTTTAATATTTCGCGCGCCGCCACAGGCTTCCCACACACTCACACTTTACCCCGCATACCATCCACGAATCTCAGTACCGCAAACAGCCCCTCCAAACGTGTTACCTGCTCGGCCGGGATGCCACCAGTAACACGATTGGATGTTCGCATAAAATGCTGAATCCATGTTTGGTCGCCTCCGGTAAGAGCGAATAATGCTCGAGCCAAGCGGATAAGCAGCAGAGCTAGTTCACCCTGCTTAGAGTTCGGGTCAAGCTTCAGGCTTTTTTTAAGTTGGGTAATAGTCGTGCGGTGTACGCCTAGCACCTCTGCCAAATCAGACTGCGATAAACCCAATTGCTCAGCAGCACGCAAAACTGCTTTAGCTAGCACCATTTCGGGGGTGGGCTTTGTTTGAGTAAGAGCTGGCATGGCGCACCTCAGAGAGATGGATTTTCATCAATGATAGCAAAAAAGTTCTTTATTCACACACTGAGCACAATTTTCCTATTTATCTAGGTGGCCAGGCGAATGGTTTCATTTAGTGCCGTGCCCCAGCATCGTATAAAGTTTAACTAGCATAGTAGCTAAAAATGACGCTTCCATCGCATTAGAATATTATGGATCATTAGACTTTAGCCGACACCCAGGATATTACTATGCACCAGCCAATCGCTGTTTTCGACGCTGGCATTGGCAGCTATGCCATTGTTGCCGAGATACATAAACGCCTTCCCAAACAGGATATTGTTTATTTCGCTGATCGGGCGAGCTTTCCTTATGGGAGCAAAGGGCGTGAAGAGCTACTCGCTGTCATGCATCGCACACTGCGTTTTCTTGAGGGCTATGCACCCTCTGCCATCGTCATCGCATCGAACGCACCGTCTATCATGGTGCTGGATGATGTTCGCCAAAGCACCTTGGTGCCATTGTTCGGCGTCTACCCGCCCATCGAAGAAGCACTCGCTATGTCGGCGAGCGGCAAGATCGGCATCATGGGGGTGCATTCACTCATCGAAAGCTCGCCGCTCAAGCAGTTCATAGCTCGCCATGCACCCCACCCGGAGAATGTCAGCCTGATCAATGCTTCGTCCATGGTGGAGCTTGTCGAGAATGGCGCCTTTCTATTCGACCCAAAAGCGACGCAGAAAGCGGTCACTGCTTTTATCGACGGCGTCTTCCGGCAGCACCCCGATATCGACACGCTGACACTTTCCAGCACGCATTTACCATGGCTTCGCTCCTTCTTCGAAGCGGCGAGACCCAGTTGCCGATTCCTCGACCCCGCCGAATCTATTGTCGCTGGATTAGGCGATGGCACGCCGGGCACAGGCCAAATTCAAGGTCTGGTGACAGAAAGCGAGGCCTATGATGTTGAGACATTCCGACGTATGTTGCAGCAGTTCGGCATCGATATACCGCTAGAGGTAGTCTAAGCGCCATAAGGCTTTATCAGGTCAAAACGCGTAGTTTTTCCCTGGGTTCTTTAAACGAGTCGGTAGCGATGCCAAACCGTTCCGAAAGCTCGCAGATTTGGCGCCAGTTCAGCTTGCGGCGCCCACTGAGAACTTCAGACACCACTGATTGAGCGCCAACTTCAGGTAGCTCGCTCTGCGCTATCCCATGCTCTTGCATAAGGTAGCGAAGTACCTCACTTCCAGACACCTCAGGCATCGGGCGATGTGCTTCATCATAGGACTCAATGATATCACCCAAGCGATTCGCCAGGCCGACAAGTGGGTGTGTCTCATCGTCACCGACAAGATCAAGAATTTCATCAAGCGCCTCGACCCGGGCATCGTATTCAGCTTCGGAATGTGGATCGCTAAGAAGAGGGGCAAGATAAACCCAGTGTTCCGTCGCTTGCTCAACGAGTGCGTGCATAGTCACTCCTTTTTCCACTTACCCTTGTCATAACAAGACTACTTTATGGGTAAAATACGCGAAAGCGTTATCTGCCGCTGCACAAACACCCTTTATTCAAATGGTTTGACCTCAACACTACCCACTCCCTCCGAGCTTTTTCCTTGCGCCCCTCGGGCGATATCGTTGTGGCTGATAACCACAATTTCACGTGGCCACCACTCTGGATGGTTATCGCGGATAAACGCCAGCAGCTTCTCGCGCACATTCATTTCCGCTGTCCAACCCGCCAAAGGGTCTGAGGTCATGAGGTAACAAGTGACGGTTTGCGCCGTTCCTGTTTGTGCCGTTACGTAGCAGAGCAGCTTATGGTGTTCGATAACGCTGTCTTCTTCTTTGGCGACCTCGATAAATTTCTCTCTTAACAGTCCTATATCGGCGCTTAAGTGAAGCGTCAGCGTCAATGACCGGTACATCTTGGTACTTTTTACCGACAAATTGTCGAATGGCTTAGAAGTAAAATAGGTAACGGGCACAATCAAACGCCGCTCATCCCATGACCTCAACCGGATAAAGGTATAAAAGATACCTTCGACATAGCACCACTCGTCTTCAAAGATCACCAAATCGCCAATGCGAATGGGTTTAGCAAACGATAACTGAAATGAAGCGAGGATATTGCCAAGTACCGTTTGGCCCGCCACACCCACTAATACGGCCAATACACTGGCAGACGCCAGAATCGATAAGCCAAGAGTTTCGAAAAGCTGAACCTGACCCAGTATGTAGATGGACACGCCAGTAACGGTGATCAGAATAATGACCCGGCGCAACGCGTAGAGCGACGTTAGCAGTCTGCGTTCGTCTCTGGGCTTGGTATCATCGATTTCACCCACAATACGCCGCGTTAAACGCAGCATAATGGTATCCACTAAGCGCAACGCAATCGTGCCGACTCCCCAGGCCATAATACTGATTAACAGCACCCGAAAGGTTGTGGTGGCAACCGCAGAAAACGACACCACATAATCCAGCACCATCTGGGTAACCAGCGACATTGCAATCAGCGCCCCAGGCATACCGATTTGGCTGGCAAAAATGCTCGACACTCCTGAAGGTAACCATTTCGACATCAAGCTGATCAGACGGTGAACTCCCCACCCTACGAGCCCGATAAATAGCACAAACAAGGGAATCGCGATCCATTCCCAAATTCTCAGGACGCCAAACGAGGCCTGGAAGCGTTCGGGAATATAGCTTTCCAGAGCTGAGGGGCCGTACTGTTCATACAGCGCCGGAATATAAGACACACTGATAGGCATGATTAGCCAGACTGGCTCCTGGTCACCCACGCGGTATCGACCCAAGCGGATATCGTAGGTTTCGCCATCGGCTTTTAAAGAGGAGACCTCAACGTTGCGACGGGTCTCGCCAACGCGGGGGTTTTGGCCTGCGGGATCTTCAATCACCGCGTCTTCGCGACCGGGCAGATCGGAAACGCTCAACCACTCGCCGCGTTGAAAAATCTCTGCCAGTTGCCGGGCGAGCTCACCCCCTTGCTCGCGTTGCTCATCCTCTGAGAACTCGGAAAGGTTGAGCATATGGGCAGCGGCTGCATACTCTTCCTGGCCCGTGAGGTGCAAAAAACTCCTGATCGATTCTCGCGGTGTTACTCGGTTTGCCTCTTCAGGAGGTTCACCAAGCCCCGTATTTAACGCATCGATAGTAAACCACCGCTCACTTTCGCTCTCTCCTCCTTGAGTTTGTGCCGCGCATAGGTTGGAAAAGGTCAGTGCCATCACCAACAAAACCCATGCGAGCCACGAGCTGTTTGCTTTCATAAATGCCTTATTCATTGAAGTGGGTCAGTTTGACTACCCACCGACCGGCCCTATCGAGCCAGTCCAGCGTCATTACTGGACTATCCATGTCAGTGGAGGAACAAAGTACAGCCTACCTTACTGAATGAAGCAAGACAGAATGCAATAGTGAAAAGTGGAGTGAGAACAGCTCGCCAGATAAAGTAAATTTTACTTAACACTTTCTCCTAACTTAGTTAATTCTGCATTGTATAAAGCCACCAGCAAGGGCTCGCCCTTGGTATTCACCCTAAACTGACCATAACGCGCTGGCTCATAGCGCTCACCGTGCCCCTCCTGAAAGAAAAACGCATCGGTGGCAAAGCGTACCTGACCATTGCGTAGCCGGTAGCGAAGGCGCCGTTCGTCGTCGCGTAAAGAAGTACCTTCATCCAAGCGCTGAAAGTGAGCGATACGCTGTTCATCCAAACGCACCACTACATAGCCGTTAAGAGCTTTCAGCGAGTCTTCATCACGCTCACTCTGATAAAGCGCGCTTTGAATTTGGTTACCCAGCGCAAAGTTTAGCGCCATATAGTCGCCCTGCATCAATGAGCGCGGGTCGACAGGCGCCAGCTCCAGGTAAACAATTTCTCCCTCGGATAAATGACGCTCTTTCTGCCAAACGGCCCAGTTCACCGCCACCAACACAACGACGGTGGTTAACACTATGATCCAGCGATTTCGCTTGGCTTTCAGCATCATTTCCCATGTCCTTCCACAGAGGTCGACGGACTATTTTCCGCTACGCTCAACCACTTGAGCAGCGTCCAACGTAGCGCCAGCAGCCCTCCCCCCAACACCAGCAACGTTAGAGCCTTGGTTAACAGTGTTGCGTCCAGCCAGTAGTAATAGCTGCCAATGCCCATCAGCAGAGAAAGCACTCCAAGCCCCAGCACTAGGCGATGCCCGATCGCGAACCCTAACAGTACGACGACCAAACCTTGGCCCACACTCGGTGCATAAAATGAGACCAACAGCAGCGCTAAAGGACTGAGATACAACCCCCAATGGGTTTTGGAATGAGGGATGGTATAGAGCAGCAACGCCAGAGAGAGTGCCACGAACACGGCGTTCAACCAGGGTGCTGACCATGCAAAAGCGTTAGTGCTCTGTGCGTCAGACCAGAAGGCAAAGGAGTGGCCGCTATGCGCTAATCCCTGCATCACCAGCAGGCCTATCAACAGGCCGTAGCCCCATGCTTGCACATCTTGAATACGGCCAGAACAGCGAAACTCATTCAGCCAGAGCAGCGCCAGTGCCAACAGCACCAATCCACCCGCTGCTGGCGCCATAGCGTTCACTGCCAAAGCCATATAGAGCGCCAAGCTGGCGGCAAAGGCTGAAAAGGTGCGATGTACCTGGCTTGGCATTACCAGCGCCAGTGCGCACTGTAAGGCCAGCAGCGACCACCACAAATAAGTGGACACATTCCAGAACTCGACCAGCGCCCACGCTATTAGCAGTTGCCCGGCTAAGCTAACCGCAAGTGCCAAGTGCTCGAGCACATCACCGCGAGCTTTGCAAAACAGCCCATAAGCCGCGCCGATCATCACAAGCCCCAGGCCCAACGACGCGGCGGGGCTCTCCACCACGAACACCACGCCCATAGCGATAAAGCCGAGCAGAAATAGCGCCGCTAACCAGCCTGAAAAGGCCTGCAGCGCACGTACAAACCAAGGCGTTTGCAACTGCGCTGGGGAGGTAGGCTCGTTTAACGGAATACCCGCTTGGCTCAGCCTAACGCTTAAATCATTAACGTTGTTCGTCACTGGGAAATCTCCCGATGTAGCCGCTTTAGCCATACCACGGCCCCAGCGCCCATCGCCAGTACCGCGATGGTGATCAGCAGCAGACTTCCCTCCTGCCAATCGCCTTCCCAGAGCAACAGCCTGGCAAGCAGCAGTGTGGTCACCGTTAACGCCGAGACACAGCCGCCCGCGATCATAAACAGGTCAGGCCGCCAATAGCGATAAACGCCATACAGCACCGCCAGCCAGAGTGAGTAAATCGCCAGCACTGGCGACCATAAGAGGCCTGCATCGACTATCAACCTCATCGTTAACAGCGTCATAGGCACCCCGCTACCCACCGCCAGCAAGCGTAGTACCCACTGCTGTGACCAGTTCCGACAACGGGCCCCCCATTCCCATGTCGCCAGGGCAAGGGTATTGAGCCCAAACAGCCCCCAAAGCGCGGCATCGCTACTGACCAAAACGCCAAACGGCCCGCCCCAGGTACGAAAATAGAGCCCGACGACCAAATTGAGTAACCCCAGCCACAACACCCAGAGCAGCTCAAAGCGCGCCACCCAGACCCAGGGCAGAGCAAGCAGCGCCCAGGTAAAAAACAGTTGCCAGGGGTCGGCACCGGTTTGGTACACCTGCCCGAACAGCGCTAACAGCACCCCCAACAATAATGTGGCCGAGGTTAGCGCCACACGCTGAACCATCGGGCTGTACTTGGGCCAAATGGCGACAACTACCGCCAGCACCATCGCTGCCTGCACCACGCCAAAGCGCAGCCAACGGCCCATCTCAGCCCAGTTATAAGCGATGAAAAACAGCACCGCGAAGGCCAGCGCCAGTCCGCCTAGCCACAGCAGTAAGCGATCAATAAACAGAGCCCAAGCGCGAGGCGAAGGGTGCAGCCCAGAAGCTTGCACTGCGCGCGTCACCTGTTCAGGCGGTATCACGCCCTGCTCAATCAGTGGTATCAGTTCACGGCGGGTAGATGCCATGGGGGCTCCCTTCTAAACGGCGCAGTGGAAACAAAGTAATCTAGGCTAAGCGCCACGATCACTCCAACTTAGTAAAGCGCAACCGAGCAACCTGCGCAGGCGGCTGGAAGGAGTCGGCTCGGGCATTTTCCCAATAGTGCTTGAATACCGTGTGCTCGCACTTTGCATTGAGCAGTTCATTGGGTTTTAAGAAGGTGAATATCTGATCGTAGGACTGAATCTCGTTTTCCGAGACACGCCGGATAATGTGCTCGGGCCCCAGCTCACTAGGGTGGCTAAGCCCTGCGGCACCTAGCATTTCCGCCAGCGCTTTTAAGGTATTGCGGTGGAAGTGGTAGACCCGCGCTGTTTTATCGACAATGTCCAAATGGCGGCTGCGGTTAGGGTCTTGAGTAGCCACGCCGCTGGGGCATTTGTCGGAATGGCAGTTAAGCGCCTGAATACACCCTAATGAAAACATAAAGCCCCTGGCCGAATTGCACCAATCAGCCCCTAGTGCCATGGTTCGGGCAATGTGAAAACCGGACATAATCTTACCCGCCGCGCCGATACGAATCTCCTCGCGCAGCCCGGCCCCCACCAGGGTATTGTGAACCAGCGTAACGGCTTCTGTTAAAGGCACACCTATACGATTGATAAACTCCAGCGGTGCCGCACCGGTTCCTCCTTCGCCACCGTCCACCACTATAAAATCAGGACGCTCGCCGGTTTCTAGCATTGCCTTAACGATCGCAAACCACTCCCAGGGATGGCCAATCGCCAGCTTGAAGCCGATCGGTTTACCCCCAGAAAGCGAACGCAGGCGGGCAATGAATGCCATCAGTTCCAGCGGCGTCGAGAAAGCTGAATGGGCAGCGGGTGAAATCACGTCCTGGCCCATGGGGACTTCTCGCGCTTCGGCAATTTCGGCAGTTACCTTAGCCGCTGGCAATATACCGCCATGGCCCGGTTTGGCGCCCTGGGAAAGTTTGATTTCGATCATTTTCACCTGATCGGCACTGGCGTTAGCTGCAAAGCGCTCCGCATTAAACGAGCCATCGTCGTTGCGGCAGCCAAAGTAACCAGAGCCTATTTCCCAGACGAGATCACCTCCATGCTTGCGGTGATAGCCGGAAATAGAGCCTTCACCAGTATCGTGATAGAAACCACCTTTACCAGCGCCCGCATTCAGCGCCTCGATAGCGTTGCCCGAAAGCGAACCGAAACTCATGGCCGAAATATTGAAAACACTCGCCAGGTAGGGTTGGCTGCAGCGGCTACCGCCCACCCGAATCCTGAAGTCACTGTTTTCGATAGCCCGGGGAAGTAGCGAGTGGTTGATCCACTCATGCCCCGGCTGATACATATCCAGCAGGGAGCCAAAAGGCTTTTTATCACTCTCATTTTTAGAACGCTGATAGACCACAGCGCGCTGCTCGCGGGAAAATGGTCGTTCGTCAAGATCGGACTGGATAAAATACTGACGTATTTCCGGCCCAATAGACTCTAGAACATAGCGAAAATGGGCCAGAACAGGATAGTTACGGCTCACCGTTCGCCGCGTTTGGCGTAGATCATAAAGCCCCAGCCCAGCGAGCATGCCAAAAATCGCCACGCCCCAAAGCCATGCTAAAGAAAACACCACCCCCACCAGCGAAACCAACAGCAGAATCAGGCAGGCAACAAAGACGGCATTACGCAGAGGAATACGGGTCAATCCCCGGGCTTCGATCATCTGAACACGAACTCCTTATCAACAGTTCACCACAGGGGCGACCAGCTACCCCGACAGGCTCAATTTAAATCGTAAGGGTTTTGTGTAAGTTTTGGCGAACTTACTACACCCATTAATATCGAATGCTGCACTCACCTCGTATGCTACCCACAAAGGCCTTAGTGGAGACACCCAATGCTAATAAAGATTGCCAAACCGAGTGATTTACACGAATCCGATGTCACGCCGGAATCTATCTACCTCTCCCGGCGGCGCTTTATGGGCGGTGTGGCAGGCCTAGGTGCAGGGCTTGCCCTATCCGGTCACGCCGGTGCCAACGCCGACTACTCGGACGTGCCTGAAGGCGATGCGCCAGCCTGGTTAAAGGAGAAAATCAGCGAGACCCAATGGCGGGCCATTACCCCTAGCGATCCAGACAAAGATAAAATCGCCCCCTTTGATGACGCCAGTGGCTACAACAACTTTTTCGAGTTCGGCACTGACAAGGGCGACCCCGCCCGCCATGCGGGCAGCCTACAAACAGAGCCATGGAGTGTGGTAGTTGATGGCGAAGTCAATAACGGCGGGCGTTTTGCCCTGGAGGACTTCGCCAAGCCTTCGCAGTTTGAAGAGCGTATTTACCGCCTGCGCTGCGTCGAGGCGTGGTCGATGGTCATCCCCTGGCTGGGCATTCCGCTGGCGGAAATCATCAAGCGCGCCGACCCCACCAGCAAAGCCAAGTACGTACGCTTTGAAACCCTGGTAGACCCGGATCAGATGCGTGGCCAGCGCTCCTCGTTCTCAATCATCGACTGGCCCTACGTGGAAGGCTTGCGCCTGACGAAGCCATGCACCCGCTAACGCTGCTGGCCATGGGCATGTATGGCCGCGAACTGCCTAACCAAAATGGCGCGCCCCTACGGCTGGTAGTGCCCTGGAAGTACGGCTTCAAGAGTATCAAATCGATTGTGCGCATCTCGCTGGTAGAAGAGCAGCCGGTCAACTCCTGGCAGCAGATTGCCGCCGATGAGTACGGCTTTTATGCCAACGTTAACCCAGAGGTAGACCACCCCCGCTGGAGCCAAGCCACCGAGCGGCGTTTACCCAACAGTCTGTTCAACCCCAACACTATCGATACCTTGATGTTTAACGGCTACGCCGACGAAGTTGCCGAGATGTATGCGGGGTTAGATTTGAGGAAGAACTACTGATGGCAACGCAGCACAAATGGCTAGCCTGGCGCGTCGCGGTATTTCTGGCGGCGCTAGCACCGCTACTGTTTTGGAGCTGGCAGGTGGCGAATAACGCCGCGGGCCCCGAACCGGGGCGCTACCTGCTATTGAATATCGGCATTGGTGCGCTGTGGTTGCTGCTATTCACCCTTAGCCTTACCCCACTGACCAAGCTTACCCGCTGGAAAGGCTTTGCGCTGATCCGGCGCCAGTTAGGGCTTTGGTCGCTGGCTTACGCCACCCTACATATGCTCAGTTACGCGTTGTTTATTCTGGGGCTTAACTGGGCACTGCTTGGCAGCGAGATCATCAAACGCCCCTACATCATCGTCGGCATGATCGCGCTGATCGGCCTTGCTGTGCTGGGTGCCACGTCCAACCGCTGGGCAATGAAGCGCCTGGGCAAACGCTGGAAACCGCTGCACAAATTTTCCTACGCCATTTTAGGGCTGGTGCTGCTGCACTTCTTCTGGGTGGTGCGCGCGGATATGCAGGAGTGGGCAATGTATGCCGCTATGGCTGCGCTGATTATGGCCACCCGCCTGCCGCCTGTTGCCCGCTCCCTGCCTAAACTGCGTTATCGTTTTAGCCGTTAAAGCCTCAATAGATCCCCTTTCGTACCAAACGGGTTCATGTTCTGTTCAGTTAATGCGTTTATGCTGCGTGCAGTCAATCGGATAGCGTTTGGAGTAGTCATATGGCAGCAACGTATTTGGGCGCTGGTCGGCTGGTTTCAGCGCTGGCATTAATGTTGATTGGAACTGTCGCGGTTGCAGAGCAATCTGCGCAAGCTGAACAGCCGTTGCGAGTCGAACAACTGCAGCGCTGTCGCAATCTACTGACGCTGGATATACAAGAGTTCTGTCTTAGCGTCAGTGGGCTTGAGAACAACGACTTTCAGATAAAGCTGAACGGTACAGCACTTCAGCCAAAGGAGATCACCCGCGACAACGACCGGGTGCGTGTAAGCATCAGCAGCGCTGATGCGCAAAGCGGCCCACTGTGGTTTGAGCAGCGTGAGCAGTCCAGCAACCCGGTTTGGCTCAGCCTTAACGGCAGCCACGTAGTAGCCGCCACCGACCAAGAGGTGGCGAAGAACATGGATGGCATCACCACCTACGTGGATCTGATCAGCCTGATTATTGAAGAGAGCCACGACGGTGCCGAGGAAGCCCAGCGTTTGGCAGAGAAGTACGACGCCGAAGTCGTCGGTATGATCCCACCGCTCAATACCTATCAGTTGCGCTTGCCCGCCCGCAACCTGGAAGAGCGCGACGCGCTGGTACTTAGGCTAGGCAGCGAAGTGAGCGTGGATGCGGTGGTGGTCGAAGAGTCGGGGGCAGAAGAGAGCATTGAGAGCGAAACGGAAAAGCCGCCCGCTGCGGATAATCAGGAGTGGGCGTCGAATCGTTTTCTGGATGCCGTGAACTATTACCAGCGACGCTTATCACGTCAGGGGCACGGCGGGGATATCGAGACGCAGCCCATCCGTATTGGCGTCATCGAGCGGGAGGTGGACTTTGACGCCCCGGATTTTGCCGATTACCTGGGTGACTGCCGCACTGATTCCACTAGAACCTGCGTGTACGCCCGCGATGCGGCTAAGCCCGACGGGCATGGCACAACGGTCGCTGGCGTATTTTCCGCGGCCTGGAACGAAGGTGGCAACAGTGGTTTTTTACGCGGGCTGGACGATGTGGGCCCTGGCTTCGACGTGATTGTGGATCGCAACTCAGATGCAGGCATAACGGCGAATGTTGCTGCTTCAGTCAATCTGGTAGAGGACGGAGTACGCGTACTCAATTGGAGTTGGGGAATTCACCGCGTAGGGGCAATCGACGTTAACGGGAAGGAAATCGATTCACTGGTGCGTTCCGGCATCGCCATGAGCGGTTACGAAGAACTGCTCGAAGAGTTCTTCTTATGGCTGCGCCGCGAACACCCCGATGTAGTCGTCGTGAACTCTGCAGGCAACGCGTCGTCATTTTCGGGAAGTGACGATTATCGCCTGCCCTCTTCTTTTATTACCGACCAACTGTTTGTCGTGGGTGGGCATCAACGCAGCGATGAGGATGTGCAGGTTGAAGATCCCCGCTATGTGGTCAAACGGAATGCATCCAATATCGATATGCGGGTGGATATAACCGCTGCAGCCTGTGTGCGGGGTTCTTCCCTGGTAGAAGGTGAGCAAGGCGAAGCCCATTGCGGAACATCCTACGCGACCCCGCTGGTGGCCGGCCTATTAGCGGCAATGATGTCGATTGACCCCGAGCTTACCCCGGCACAGTTACGCATGCTACTTCGCCGCAGCGCCATGACGATCGGTGAAGAGTATGATTTCGAGCCAACAGACGCGGATGATCTGACCGCGCCGATATTGCCATCGGAACGCGCCAACGAGCTGAATCACCCGGATATCGGCCTTTCCGCCCGGTTGGATATGTACAAAGCGCTGGATTTGACAGTGCAGAGTTTGAGCCGAGATCGCTAGGTCAGATAAATCAGCCAAACAAAGCCCACTTCGCGAGGTGGGCTTGTCCGAATTAACTACGTTAAGCCAAATCCTTTAGCCAAGTACTTTAGCCAAGCACTTTGCGAAGATGGGCACGATAAGCCGCTTTATCGCGATCGACATCCGGCATCTTCATTACATCGTTGGCGATAAAGGTCGGCAGCGCTTCTAAGCCGATAAATTCCTGAGATTTGTGGAACGGGAAGTAGACACCATCCACACCGCGCCCTTCGAAGAAGTTGTCAGGCTCATCGAACGCTTCCAAAGGCGCGTTCCAGGTCAGCGATAGCATATAGCGACGGCCCTGTAGCAGGCCACCACTGCCGTACTGCTTGGTCGGGTCTTGGCGGCTGCGGCCATCGCTGGCGTAGAGCGAACCGTGGCCTTCTGTGAATACCTCATCGATGTAGCGCTTAACGATCCAGGGCGTTCCCATCCACCAACCCGGCATCTGATACACAATGGTGTCCGCCCATAGGTAGTTCTGCACTTCGGTCTCAAGATTGTAGCCTTGATCAACCACCGTCTCGCGCACCTCATACCCCATTTCCTGCAACGTACTCACTGCCACGCCGTGCAGGGTATTGTTGAGCTCACCGCCAGAGTGAGCAAACGCTTTACCGCCGTTAATCAACAGAACTTTCATCAAAACAACCTCTCACGATAGCTAGCACACCCATGCTCAAAAGCTTTTGCATGGCGCTTAATGAGCGGTATTGTGGATTCAATGCATGCGAAAAAATAGCGACATTCAATCAAGACACTTTTGACTTAAAATCAACAACCCTATTATTTACCATTAAGGCAACTGATAGCGTTATGAAAAGCACTCCATGAAAAGCACCCTTGAAGAGCAGCAGGCCTTTGTGACGGTCGTCGATAGCGGCTCCATCACCGGTGCCGCCGAACGGCTTGGTATTACCGTTTCAGGGGTTAGCCGTGCGCTCAATCGTCTGGAGCAAAAACTTGGCGCCACTCTGCTGCGCCGAACTACTCGTCGCTTGGAGCTGACCGAGGAGGGAGAGACGTTTCTTAGTCACTGCCGCCATATTTTAGCCGCCGTGGATGAAGCCGAAGAGGCAATGCTGGATCGCCACAACCAGCCTCAAGGCAGGCTACGAGTTAACGCCGCCCCTAGTTTTATGCAGTTCGTGATTGTGCCGGTGATTGGCGAGTTCCGCGCCCGCTACCCTGGTATTACGCTGGAGCTGGATACTCATGATCGCTTTGTCGACCTGTTGGAACAGCGGGTTGATTTGGCCATCCGCATTGGCAAGCTTGAAGATTCGTCGCTGCACGCCCGCCTCCTTGGCTACAGCCCGCTGCGCCTTCTGGCCAGCCCCGCCTACCTTAAACGCCAAGGCGCGCCGCAAAGCATCGACGACCTTCAAGATCACAGCTTGCTAGGCTTCAGCCAGCTCGATCATCTCAACCGCTGGCCACTGTTCCGCGCCGATGGTCAACCCCTGCACATCACCCCAACGCTGGCGGCTTCCAGCGGCAGTACACTAATCGAGTTAGCCGTTGCGGGAGAAGGCATCGCTTGCTTAGCCGACTTTATGACCATCACTCCCCGTCAAAACGGCACACTGGTGGATGTACTACCCGACTGCACAGAACTGCAGACCCAAGCTGTGAACGCCGTGTACTACCGCCAAACCACGCTTTCACAACGCACCCGGCTGTTTATGGAGTTTTTAGCTGAACAACTGCCAGGGAAGTATTTGATCGCTTAAAACACTCGGTCAGCCGCCCCGAGTGCCCAGAAGCTGTTTGAGAACACGCGACTCCAGCACAAAGGGAACGGACATATGATCTTCGCCCTCTACTTTGTGAAAACTGCTACGCAAACCATATGCCGACAGGTCTTCAAGCCGCTGATAAAGCTGACTAGCATCCTGCTGGTTCTGGAGTGAGTCGTTGTCGGCCACGACCAATGAAAGGCTGTGATGGATGGCATTAACCTCCCCTGCCTCCACCTGCTGACTGAAGTCCCTTTCATGTTTCAACAGGTAGCTATTGTTCCACCAGAGACTGGGGCTGGCCGCGACAATGTGGTTAAACAGCTCCGGCCGAGTAAATAAGGCATAAATCGCAAACATACCGCCGAAAGAGTGGCCATAAAGACTCTGGTGATTAGCATCTACAGGAAAGCGCTCGGCAATAGCAGGCATCAAGCTCTGCTCGATAAAATCCAACAGCTCATCCTGTCCGCCCTGAGGTGGCGTGTTGTGCTCCTCGGCCACCGGCGGTGATAAGTCGTAAGAGCGGCGCAAGAAGTTATGCGGCGCTTCGCCCGGATAAGCGATGCCCACAATAATGGCCTGGCGGAACGGCTCCTGTGCCCGTTTGGCCTCATGCAACGAAGCGAAATAAGCGTTGCCATCCAACACATAGATCACCGGGTAACCGCCGCTGTAGGGTACCTCGCCTTCCGGTTTGCTGATCAGGATACGATAGACGGCACCTTGCTGGTTTTGCATCGTCCATTCCAGCGTCTGATCAAGGGTCACTTGACGCTCAGCCGCCACGTCTGGCTCATCTGCGTATGCTGCCCCTGAACCGGCCATTAAAACCAACCCAGCAAACACTAAACTACTCACAAAAAGTTTCATGACTCGTTGCCCCCGCGACGCTGCCACTTCATCACCACTGGTAAGCGATGCTACCAATCAGACTGCGACCGGCACCGCGATAGCAATAGATGCCCTCACAGGAGATATGCTCTTCATCCGTTACGTTAGTGGCGTTGAGGCTGGCACGAACCCCCTGTAAAGAGCCCGCGAAATCATAGTGAGCCGCCATATCAAACAGGCTGTATGCAGCGTTTTTATTGCTGTTGGCATTATCAATGTACTCACTACCGATATAGCGCACCCCACCGGAAAGACGCAGCCGTTCCAACGCAGGAACGCGATAATCCAACCACAGGGACGCCAGGTGACGCGGGGTATTCGCCAGGTCACTGCCCTCGTTGCCATCATTATCTGCGGTGATTTCGCTGCGGTTGTAGTTGTAGCTTGCGGTCATGCGCAGGTCGTCGGTGACATTCCCAACGGCCTCAAGCTCCAGCCCACGGGTACGCACTTCTCCGGTTTGTACTTGAAATAGCGGGTTCTCGAGATCAGTGGTTTTACGATTGGCCTCATCGATCTGGTAGATCGCCGCAGTCAGCATCGCGTCACTGCCCGCTGGCTGATATTTCAGCCCCAGCTCAAACTGCTCACCTTCAGTAGGATCGAAGTCATTGCCGCTCACATCGGTACCGCTCTCAGGCAGGAACGATTGCGCATAGCTGAAGTACGGCGACAGCCCCGAATCAAATGCGTAGAGTGCGCCAAAGCGCCAAGTGTTTTTCTCATCCCGGCTTTCGCTGGCAGTACCGGTGAGGTGGTTGCGAGTCTCGTCACGCGCCCAGTCGCGGCGGATTCCTGCGGTCAAACGCCAGTTATCGAGCTTGACCTGATCCTGTAAATAAAGACCTCTACGGTGGGCTTTCCCACTGTCGTTTGTCCACACGTTACTCGGCTGGGCTACAGGCTGACTGTAATCCGGGTTGTCGATATCGATCGACGGCGCGCTGCCGCCCGCATAAATGACATCGTTCTCGAGATAGGCGTAATCGGCGCCTAGCATCACCTCATGTTCCACCCCGCCCTGATCAAAGGTTGCCATCAGCCTAGTATCAGTACTAAGAGACTCCATCTCTTCGTAAAGGCCGACGCTGCTGCGGCTCAGCGTTGTACCGGATAAGGTGCCTGCTGAGAGGTACTGGTTGGTGGTATCCACCTGGCCGTAGCGCACATTTTGCTGCAGTTGCAGCTGGTCACTCCAATGGTGGTTAAATTCATAACCTAGTGCCCACTGCTCTTGATCCAGCTTGTCAAAGTCTTCATCGCTGGACCAAAAATGAGTCAGGTTATCGCCGTCCTGATAAGGACGCGGTGAAGCAGAGGTCTGGCGTTCCTGATACTGGGTAATAAAGGTAATGTCGGTACGATCGCTAATCTGCCAATAAAGAGATGGCGCCAGCAGCGAGACGTCATTATCCACCTGTTCAATGTCCGTTTGCGCATCGCGCATAACGCCCACCAAGCGGTACTGCACATCGCTGCCCATATCACCACCCACATCGAACTGGCCTTGCAGATGGTCATGGCTGCCCACCTGCAGTTGCACTTCCTGTGGCGCATCAGCACTTGGACGTTTGCTAACCCGGTTCACCAGCCCACCCGGTGATAGCTGACCATAGCGCATCGAATCAGGGCCTTTGACTATCTCAATTCGTTCCAGATTATAGGGCACTGTGGAGTAGTAGGAGAGCCACCCGCTATTGGGTTGGCGCAAGCTATCAAGGAAATCGCCATGATATACCGTCGGATACCCCCTCACCGATATCAAGTCAAAGCGCGGATCCATCCCCGCTGCTTCAACCCGAACCCCAGCCGTATAAGCCACCGCCTGCTCTACTGACGACGGCTGCCGGTCACGAAGCTGCTCTTCGGTGACCACACTGATACTTTGCGCAAGCTCTATCAGCGGTGTGTCGGTTTTGCTGCCCGCTGAGGTGCTGTAAGCCAAATAACCGTCACTACTGATTCGGCTGCCTACCACTGCCACGGTATCCAATACCATGTTTTCTGCAGTACCTGCTTTTTCCATTACATAGTCCGCGGCCCCCCGCTTGACCACTCTCAAACCACTACCCTGAAGCAACTGGGCAAACCCCTCCTCCACGCTATAACGCCCATTCAATCCAGCGCTTTGCAGGTCATCAGTGAGGTCAGCGGGGAAAGACAACACAATGCCCGCATGGCTGGCGAACTTGCTCAATACACTGCCCAACGATCCTGGTTCGATGCTGTATGCCTGCTGGCTAGCAGCCTGTTGCGCCTGCACGTCCGCTGTTTGTGCTTGCGCTGCTTGTAGGGGCAACAGCGACATCGAACTCATCAGGGCACAGCCTAGTGCGATACCGCCAAGCGCGCACGAGGGTTTGCCATGATGGTATCGAAGGGATATGAGTGTCTGCTTGGGGTTAAAGGGTTTGGTCATCTTTATCTCGTTAATTCCAGAATCGGTTGCTTTATCTCTGGGTCGAACGAGATCGGAAAAGGGACAATAAATAATCCAACTTTTTATTCGCTAGATTTGAGAGTTACCCAATATTGGGTCAGTCGGTCGACGCTAACCGGCAGCGCATTGGCAATGGCTTGCAGCGCCCGGTCGGTATCATCAATAGGGAAAGCGCCTGATACCCTCAGCCCGGCAATGGCGGGATCACAACGCAGCACGCCTGTACGGTAACGACTCAACTCTGCTACCAAACGGCTCAACGGCCAGTCCACCGCTACCAGCAGACCGCGTGTCCAGCTATCCGCCTGGGCGGTGGCGGTGGCAACCTCTACAGAGCGTGAGCTCATCTGCGCCTGCTCTCCAGCAACAAGGCGCTGGGTCTTGCCACCAGCCAACTGCGGAATCAACTCGACCTCATCCTCCAGCACGGTGACTTGGGTAGACGTGCCCTGCTTGCGCACGGTAAACACGGTGCCCAACGGCACAACAGTGCCTTGCTCGGTATGCACCTGCAGCGCTTTAGCGGCGGCAACGCCTTTCGCCCCTTGGCCCGTGCGAATAAAGATTTCGCCTTCATAGAGGCGAATCAACCGCGTGGTCGAGGTTTCCACTACATCCAGCGCGGTGGCCGTGTTAAGTACCAATTGCGTACCGTCGGCCAGGGTATATTCACGGCGTTCTCCCCGTGCGGTGCGGTGGCTGGCCATCCAGCTTTCTACTGGCGCCTGTTGCCAGGCCAACGAGCCCAGCGCGCTTCCTGCTGCCAATAAAGCAAAGCCGCGCAGCACTGCTCGTCGGCTATGACTCTGACGTTGTTTGATCTGCAACGCATTGAGCGAAGGAGTACCAGGAATCACCTGCAATTGCTGACGCAGTTTTTCTACCTGTTGCCAAGCCTGAATGTGGGCCGGATCCTCCGCTAACCAAGCCGCATGTGCGTGTTTTTGCTGTGCAGTAACATCTTCCGAGCACAACAGTGCGTACCAGCGGGCCGCAGCTCTGAGGGTATCTTTGCGGGTTGCCTGGGTATCGCTCATAGTGGTTCTTCAAACATCAGCAGCAAGCAATGTTCAGTGGCTTTGGCCATGTACTTTTTCACCGAGCTGACGGATACCCCCAAACGTTCGGCGATCTCGGCATAACGCAGACCCTCCAAATGGCAGAGCAAAAACGCCTGGCTTACCTTGTTGCCTAACCCTTCCAACATTTCATCGATCTGAAACAGGTTTTCCAGAATCAAGGCCTGCTCTTCCGGCGAGACGACCACCGGCTCAGGTTGATGCTTTAAGGCTTCCAACCAGGCTTTTTCCAAGGCATCCCGACGCACAAAATCCACCCACACCCGGCGAGCAATGGTGGTCAGAAAGTTACGCGGTTCATGGAGTTTGCTAATTTGGTCGGCGTTACTCGGAGAGGTGAGAATGCGCAGAAAGGTATCCTGAGCCAGATCAGCCGCCTGCCAGCTACAGCCCGTTTTGCGCTGCAGCCAACGCTGTAACCAGCCATGATGTGCATTATACATCTCGGCCAATGGCGTATTCTCAGCTGAAACCGGCATCCCCCCTCCCAAACGATCAGCAAACGGAGGGATATTCTAGTAACAGCTGCCAGTTAATACAAATCATTATTATTTTCTTTAACCACACTATTGTCCCTCGATAGCTGCCGCTGAAAAGTGGACGTACAGCCCGCTCTTATTGAACTGCAGACCCAAGCTGTGAACGCCGTGTACTACCGCCAAACCACGCTTTCACAGCGCACCCGACTGTTTATGGAGTTTTTAGCAGAACAGTTACAGGGGCAACTGCATGGAAGCTTATCCAATCACTGATTACAGCTTGCGCGATTCACTCCCTCATTCTAATTTACTTATATGCAAGGCTATTCAACGTCGCTCCAGATGTCACTTACCACATCGCTACTGAGACAAGGTGCCGCCTATGCCTCCCGCCGCCGCCCACTCTTTATTGCAGTCGCCACTAAATCACTCACACGGGGCTTGCTGTTGCGGTTCACCGTTACTACAACGCTTTCATGAGCGTGTGATGGCAGATATTACCCGCCGCCAATTCATGGGAGGAGCCGCTGCAGTAATGGCACTTTTCTCTGGTCTGCGCGCACCCACCGCCATAAGTGCTCAACCTAAACGGGCTGATGGCCCACTATTATTGACCAATCTAAGGCTCTTCGACGGCAGCGGCGCGGCGTTACGCGACAACGTTTCAGTACGTATTGAAGAGCAGCGTATCCAGGCTATTTTGCCTGATGATGCCGCACCTGAAGGCGCAGAAATCATCGACTGTGGTGGTAGCGTATTAATGCCAGGCTTGATTGATGCCCATTGGCACACGACGCTGGCGGCTATTAGCCAAGTAGACGCCATGACCTCCGATCTAGGCTATATCCATCTAGTGGCGGCTCAGGAAGCAGAGAGAACGCTGATGCGTGGCGTTACTTCAGTGCGAGATGCGGGCGGGCCATCCTTTGCACTGAAGCGTGCTATTGATGAAGGAATTGTGGCTGGACCGCGAATACTTCCAGCAGGAGCCATGATCTCCCAAACCTCCGGCCATGGTGATTTTCGAATGCGCTACGAAATCCCACGGGCCAACAACGCACCGCTTAGTGAACAGGAACGCCAAGGCGTAGCCGTCATTGCCGATGGGGAAGCAGAAGTATTACGACGTACCCGTGAACAACTCATGCTAGGAGCTTCACAGATCAAATTGATGGCGGGTGGCGGCGTGGCGTCTACCTATGACCCATTGGATAGCACCCAATTCAGCGAGCGCGAGCTACGCGCAGCGGTGGATGCAGCAGAAGACTGGGGTACCTATGTCATGGTGCATGTTTATACCTCCCGAGGTATTCAGCGTGCATTAAGGGCAGGCGCTAAATCCATCGAACACGGGCAGCTCGCCGATGAAGAAACCGTAAGGATGATGGCAGGGGAAGGCGCATGGTGGAGCCTTCAGCCTTTCTTGCAAGATGAAGATGCAAATGTTTATCCCGATGCCGCTCGCCGCGAAGCACAACAACAAGTAGCCGAAGGCACTGTGCAGGCCTACGAGCTAGCCCAACGTTTTGATATCAAGACAGCCTGGGGCACTGATATTTTATTTACCCCGCAAAATACCCCCAACCAGCTGCGTCAATTAGTCAAGCTGACTCGCTTTTATGACCCACTTACCGTGTTGGCCATGGCGACTGGCCGCAATGGTGAGCTTCTTTCACTATCAGGATCACGCAACCCCTACCCTGGCACGCTCGGTAAAATAGAGCCGGGCGCGATGGCCGATCTACTTTTAGTAGACGGTGACCCTAGTAAGAATCTTGATTTCCTTCATGACCCTGAACGCAATCTGCGACTGATCATGAAGGGCGGACGCATCTATAAAGACAATGTATAAGGATTTCTGTGATAGCCAAATTACGCCCGTTTATCACTGCCTTCAGCATCTTAGCGATAGGCTTTGCAACGAATGCCAATGCCCAAGAGGATGCTTGGCGTTTCCAGCTTACCCCTTATGTCTGGATGACGGGTTTAGCTGGCGATGTGCGCCCTCTGGCGACTGCTCCTACCATTAGTACATCGCGCTCATTTAACAATGTACTTGATGATCTTGATGGTGCCTTTTTCATGGCTGGCAGCGCACGCCGCGACCGCCTAGTGCTGTTTGGTGACATTACCTGGGCATCGCTTAGCCACGAGAGCACGCTGCTTCCTGGCGTTGCTATAGAGGGCAAGCTGCGCCAACGCTCTTTAACTGCAGCAGCAGGTTATCAAGTGGTCAATACTTCGAGCCAATACTTAGATTTACTGGCGGGCGCTCGCGCTTGGCGGATCGAGGCGGAAGTGAATGTGCCCGCGCTGGGAGTTGGTGCAAGCGAGACCGAACGTTGGCTCGACCCGATTTTAGCCGCTCGACTGCGTTCCACCTGGAGCCCCCAGTGGTCAACATTAGTGCATGCCGATATTGGTGGCTTCGGAATTGGTTCTGATAGCACCTGGCAGGTAGTGGCTACCGCTAATTACCAAATCAGTAAGGCGCTCCACTTATCAGCAGGCTATCGCCATTTGGCAGTGGATAGAGACGAATCGGGTACACGCATCGATATATCGATGAGCGGTCCTTTGCTGGGTGCTACTTGGCGCTTTTGAGTAGGCCAATTCTTCCCTCTTAAACCTCAGAATCATCTCTCCTGCCATAGTCCACCCACACCCGGCGGGCAATGATGGTCAGAACGCTACGCGGCTCATGAAGTTTGCTAAAGGAAGGTGTCCTGGGCCAGATCAGCCGCCTGCTTTCACCTCCAGTCTTTGGATTTCAATACACAGCCAATTTTCTCATTATTTGTCTTTCACCGACGCCATGATCCTTCCGGCATATCAATGTCGCGTTGAGCCTCATCGAGCGCCTGACGCACCCCCTCCCGATCAAACGGTATACAGTAAGCTGGTTTGGCGCGCTCAAAACGCCAGCTTTCCGCCAGCGACCCAGCATCGACAACGTCGAAGCCGAACTGTCGCACCAACCTTGCGACGCTCTCCTTAGCCGCATCGTCATCTCCCGCTATCGGTAGGGCGCGCCGGTTTCCCGAAGGCAGCGTCTGCCCACCCTTCTCCAGATCGGAGGCCAGAATCGCGTTGAATGCCTTCACGAGACGGGAGCCTGTCAAATGCTGCGCCAGCAGTCCACTCGTCGTCGCCCTGCGCTCATCCAGTTCGGGGATCGATCCATCTCGATCTGGATAGTAGTTATTGGCGTCCAGCACTATCTTGTCACGCAGTGGCTCAACCGGAAGAGTGGCATATTGATGAAAAGGAATGGCGATCAGTATAATTTCGCCGAAGCCTATGGCTTCATGCAGGCTGCCAATCTGTGCTCCAATTTTCGGCGGAATGCTGCTGAGTGTCTGCGGCCCCCGCGAGTTACTGATCATGACGTCATGGCCTGCCGCAATCACCTGGCGTGCAAAGGCTTGTCCGATAAAGCCCGCACCAATAACCCCAATCCGCATGTCTTTCTCCCGACCGTTTTAAGATAAGCAGTACTTTATTGCGTTACTCAAACGTGATAAACAGGTCTTTATTGACTTAATAATCCACTGAGAGTTGATAATGCTGGATCGGTTAACGAGCATGGCTATTTTTGTGAGGGTTGCCGATCTTGGCTCTTTCACAGCCACCGCCGCAGAATTCGGCCTATCGACGCAGATGGTTTCCAAACACATCATGGCCCTGGAGCAGCTGCTTGGGTCGCGGCTCTTGCACCGCACCACGCGCAAACAGAGCCTGACCGAGATCGGACATCTCTATCACGAACGATGTCAGGTTATCCTTGCAGAAGTCGAGGCGGCCGAAGCGCTGACGGAACAGGCCCGGGCCGTTCCACGGGGTCGCCTCAGAATCAACGCGCCCGTCACATTTGGCAGTCAAAGCCTGGTGCCTCTTGTCACCCGCTACCTTCGTAAGTACCCAGAGGTGGAGGTCGACCTCACCTTGTCGGATCGTCTGGTCGATCCTATCGAGGAAGGTTACGAAGCTGTCATTCGCCTCGGGCTCATCAGCGACAGCACCACATTGGTGGCACGTCCGCTTGCCCCCTACCAGCTCATCGCCTGCGCCTCGCCTGCCTACTTAGCGAAGCATGGAGAGCCGGAGACGCCTGCGGATCTGGTTGAGCATGAGTGTCTGGGGTTCGCCTATTGGTTCGGCACCTTGGGCAGGCAGTGGCGCTTCAGTCGCGACAACTGCAATTTCGACGCTTCCGTGAACGGGCGGCTACAAATCAACGACTGGAAGGGGCTGCTTCGCGCAGCATTGGAAGGATTCGGCATTACATTGGGCTACGAAGCTGCATTGACGGAGGCGTTATCCACTGGGCGGCTGGTGCGCATCTTGCCAGACTATGCTGGGCCATCAAGACCAATGCACCTGCTCTACGCCGCCGATCAACGCATGACGCCGAAACTACGTCATTTCATAGACGATGTTGTGGCCACGTTCGCTTAACTTCCACCGTTACCTCGCGCCTTTGTCGTCACTCACCCAGCGGGTAAAAGCAGCGACCTGAGGATCCGCCTCCTTTACGGCATAATAAACCAACCGTAGGTGGCGCTCTTCATCAACGGTTAACGTCGTGTGCTCGAACGCTACCTCGCCTAACTCCTCAAGGTGAAGATGACGTACTCCCTGGCAAGGGGCGTTGACCTCCTGGGTTTTCCACAACTGCTTAAACTCAGGCGAGACCTTGGTTAACTCTTCGACAAGCTCATCAATGGTGGGGTCTTGCGCCGCTCGGGCAAAGTCGCGGCGAAAACTGGATAGCATTTGGCTGACCTGCGTTTCCCAGGGTGACAAGCGCTGACGCATGGCAGGGTCGGTAAATAACAACCACAGCATGTTGCGACGCTCTGGTGCATGGCAAGAGAAGTTGAACAGCTTATTGGCCGCGCTGTTCCACGCCAGCACATCCCAGCGCAAGTTCAGGATATACGCAGGTCGCGTAGGCAGGTCGTCCATCAACCTTTGAACCAGCGGCGGCACGCTGCACCAGGTTTTGCCTAGCTCAGAGGGTAAGCGCTGATGGGTAAGCAAGAATAGATGTCGGCGCTCAGCCGCATCCAGCTTGAGCGCTTTGGATAGATTGTCCAGAAAAGTGGCCGATACGCTGATATCGCGACCCTGCTCCAACCAAGTATACCAAGTCAGCCCCACGCCTGCTAAAGCGGCGACTTCTTCACGCCTTAACCCCGGCGTACGCCTTCGGCGGCCACGAGGAAGCCCCACCTCTTCTGGTGCGATTTTCTCTCGGTGCATGCGTAGAAACGCAGCCAAGTCTTCCCGTGTTCGAGTCAGCGTCCGTGGAGCGGTCATTTTATTACCTTGAATAACTTATCACTTTTAGTAATAGCATAAATAGTTAAATTGTACCCCCTTTAAAGCCTCTCCAGAATAGCCCTTCGCTGGCAAAACAGCGCTGGCGGATTCTTTTCTAATGCTTATGCCTGGAGTGCGTTATGGCTGACCAATCTCGTCTATCGGTATATCTCGTGGCACTGGGTGCGTTTGCACTTGGGATGGCCTCTTATGTGACTGCGGGGCTAATTCCCCTCATCGAAGACGCCTTTAGTGTCTCTGCGGCCACGGCTGCTCAGTTAGTCACGGCATTCACCTTAGCCTATGGCTTAGGCTCGCCTGTCGTCGTTGCGCTACTACCTGGCAAGCACCAACGCCTGGGTTTACTACTAGCGTTAGCCGTTTTTATTGTGGCAAATATCGCCAGCGCACTAGCCACCAGTTTTATATCACTCTCGATATGGCGGGCGGTCGCTGGCGTTGGCGCAGGGGTTTACCTTGCCATGGGCATTGCCGCCTCAGCCGCCATAACGGCTGAGGCCCACCGCGGTAAAGCGATTGCCATCATTATGGGCGGTATGGCGAGCGGCACGGTACTGGGGGTGCCTATCAGCCTGTTGCTAGCAGAGCGTTTAGGTTGGGAGTCAGCGATGTGGCTTATTTCAGCACTTGGGTTAATCGCCTACGCGGGGCTACAGGTAAAACTACCTGCTCTTCCATCCGCACCAACGCTTTCACTTGTTCGCAAGCTCGCTATTTTGCGAAGCCCTCATGCCATGGCCATTCTGGCGGTTTCCTTATTGGGCGCTGTGGCCAGTTTGGGGATGTATACCTTTATTGCCCCGTTTATGGCGGCCACCGAGTCAGGTGCTGTTCAGTCAATTACCGGCTATTTATGGGTGTGGGGGATTGGCGGCGTCGTGGGCAGTTTTCTGATTGGGCCTCTGGTGGACAGGTTTATCGGCCCTGTGATTACCCTGGCGATTATGTTGCTGCTCTTTTTGGCGCTCATTGCTCTACCTTTCACGGCGTCGGTTCACCCACTGCTGACGTTACTTCCAATTGCGCTTTGGGGTGCTGTGGGCTGGGCGCTTCAAGTGCCACAAAACAATGAACTCGTTCGTGCACGCCAAGCCCACGGCGACGGTAACCTGGCGGTCGCACTCAATGAATCAGCGCTCTATTTAGGCAGTGCGATAGGCGCGGCGTTCGGGGGCGTTTTGCTGGCTTTCCACCTTCCCGTTTCGACATTAGCCATTGGCGCGGGGGTTATTGCCGCTGCAGGTGCAGCAACACAGCTAATCATCGTCATGCGCATGAAGCGCTAGATCAGTTAGTGCACGCCAAGTGGCACTCTTCATGCCCCTTGGCGGCTCTGCATAGATCAGTCTTTTGCTTAACACCCAAACATCAGCGACCGGTGTGTAGAAAGCCCGGCCATAGCGCCATCAGCCACGGCAAAGGTGACCGACCCTGCGGCGCGGGCTACATCACCGCAGGCGAAAACACCGGGGATTGAAGTGGCCTGCATTGCATCGGTTTTAACAATGCAGCCCATGGGAGACTCCTCTAGCTCGCATCCCAATTGAGCTGCTAACGGGCTAAGGTGAATGCGCGGCGCGACAAATAAGCCCACCAATGGAAACACCCGACCATCCTGCATTACCAGCTCAACGCCAATCTCTGTTTGGGAGACTAGCCGTGCCGCTGCGCCATATTCGATATGAGTACCGCGCGCCTTAAGCTGAGCCAGTTGCTCAGCAGTGGGTTCAAAGGCATCGTTAACAAACAGCGTGGTTGCGCCCCAGTCGGGCAGCATCAAACCATGGTGCATCGCGAGTTCTGAGGTTGCCAGCACACCGATACCCTCTTTGCCCAGCTCATAGCCGTGGCAGTACGGGCAGTGGAAAACGCATTTTCCCCACTGCTCGGCGAGCCCCGGTAAGCCTGGAAGCTCATCGGTAACACCCGCGGCCAGAATAATGCGCCGTGCCTGATAGGTGCTGCCATCGGCCAGCGCCACCAAGAAATTATCAGCCGTCCCCGTTACTGCCTCCACCCGCCCCGTGCGCCACTCAACCGTTGGGTACTCCATCAGTTGGCTACGGGCCTCTGCTGCTATCTCTGCGGGTGGTGCACCATCCTGGGTTAAAAAACCATGGGAGTGAGAAGCAAAACGGTTACGGGGTTGTCCCGCATCTATCAGTAATATTTTCCGCCTTGCTCGGGCTAGCTGTAGCCCTGCCGCCATGCCTGCGTAGCTGCCACCGATAATCACTGCATCAAAACTCATTGCCCTTCCTCCGTGTACACCCAGTCTTTTAAGCCCATGGTGAATAAACTCATTTAATGTATCTTTTATTGATACATTAAAAAGCGTACAGAGGTCAATGGCAATGTTGAGAATGCCGATTAACGCTAATCGGGTTGGTGGTGAAGATTAAGGCGTCGGCAGCTGGTAGCCTTTGCGCGTCGCAATATCGTCAAACTGAGTGGCTAGTTCCGCCAGCGTGACCGCTCCCAAGCGGTCGATCAGTAGCGCTTCTGCTTCGCGCATGGCATCAAAAAGCGCCGCATTAACCACCTGCTCTACCGCGCAGTCCGGGTTATCACGGTCGGTGCCGATGGCGAAAATGCGCGGTCCGCCTACGGCGTTGTGTATATCCAGCAGCGTTACGCTGTGCAAATCACAGGCGATGCGCCAACCGCCGTTGTGCCCCTTTTCAGACTTTACATAGCCCGCCTTACGAAGGCCCGCCATAGTGCGCCGCACCACGGCAGCATTGGTGCCCAGCATGGCGCCAATCTGCTCTGAAGTAATCGGTTGGGATTCCCGCGCGATGTGCAGCAGCACATGCAGCATACGAGAGAGGCGGCTATCTGTTCTCACGGGCAACAATCAACTATTCAGAGGATAAACAAAGGAAAACAACGAAGCTGCACTTTAGCACACCCGCGAGCGGGGCTGGGAATGAACCCAACCAGGGCCACCGCACACGAACCTACACCTCGTTCGCCGTTATAAGGCAAACTATGCTCTCGCTCTCTATACTGGTGCTGAATCACTTTCACTGGCAGGGGATAAATGTCTGGCACGTCATTAGCCCCATTTAGCGCCTCCCATTGTCGTTACTTCCAGGCCACTTAAGGATGTTATGGGTCTTCACGAAATCGCTGTCGGTGGCATCTACTTAAGCCCTCTGTTGATCTACGCGCTGATCGGCTTTGTGGCTACGCTGACCATTCGTTCACTACTGCACTGGGTGGTCGGCGAGTACGCGCTCTGGTACGAGGCGTGGTTCGACATTTCATTATTTGTCATCCTCACCGCTGCCACCACGTTCATTTTTACTGTTTTGCTTCAAAGCCCTTAAGACAGCCCTTGAGAGAATCGCCGATGCGCCCTTCGCTCCGTATTTTGCTCACCCTCGTTATTGTCGCCATTGCCGTTGCCGCTGGTGCATGGCTATGGCACTACTACCTCTATACCCCCTGGACTCGTGACGCTCGGGTTCATGCGGAAGTGGTGACGATTGCCCCCGATGTCTCTGGCTGGGTACGCACACTTGAAGTAGTGGACACCGACCATGTTGCCCAAGGCGATACGCTGTTTGAGATCGATAACACGCGTTACCAAGCGGCGGTGGACAGCGCCCAGGCCACGGTTGACCATCGCCAGGCGACCCTGGAGCTAAGCCGCGCCGAGGAGAGTCGACGTAACCAGCTGAGCAACAATCGTGCGATTAGCGCAGAAAATCAGCAGATTGCCCAGATCAACTCGCGCATTGCCGCTGCCGATTTACAGCAGGCTCAGGCAGAACTAGCCAGCGCTCAGCTTGATTTAGCGCGCACCCAAATAACCGCGCCGGTAAGCGGCCATATCCTCAATGTCCACCTTACCGCTGGCACTTACGCTAATCGCGGCACGCCGGTAATGGCGCTGATCGCGGATAATTCCTTCTATGTCGTGGGTTATTTCGAAGAGACCAAAATGACGTCGATCGACATGGGCGATCCGGTGGATGTGATTCTGATGAACGGCGACACCCATCTGGAAGGCCGAGTGGCGGGTATTGGCCGAGGCATTGCCGATAGCAACACAACCCTTAACCAGCAGCTGCTACCGCAAGTGGAGCCCACCTTTAGCTGGGTGCGCTTGGCGCAGCGTATTCCGGTGCGCATTACACTAGAAGACGTTCCTGATGACACCCTGCTGAGCGTCGGCATGACGGCAACGGTGCGCGTCCGCCCTGCTAAAAACGCTGCCGAACAGTCTGAGTAACCCATGTCGCCGTTTGTTAGTACCTACCTGACGCCCAACGCTACGGCGGTCAAGTTTGCGATCAAGACCACCCTGGCGATGATGCTCGCGCTCTATATCGCGCTTATGTTCGACTTGGAGCGCCCCTACTGGGCGCTGATGTCGGCAGCGTTTCTGCAGATACGCCCAATGAGCGGCATGGTGGTAGAAAAAGGCATCTGCCAACTTGTCGGCACCTTGATTGGCGCCATGGCGGGTATCGCGATCATGGCACTCTTTGCCCAGGCTCGCGTGCCTGCGCTTATCGTGCTGACCGCTTGGATTATGCTATGCACTTACGTGGGCTCGCTGTGGCGTAATAACTACACCTACGGCTGTCTGATGGCCTCCGTAACCGCCATGCTGATCGTGGTCATCTCCAGCGGCAGCACGCCCGCCGGGATCTTCGATATCGCCGTGGCGCGCCTTACCGAACTGGGGCTGGGCGCCATCTGCGCCATGCTGGTCAGCTCGCTGCTCTGGCCATCCCATGTGGGCGCCCACCTTGCCACTCAGGCCGACAGCGTGATCAACGAAGCCTTCGAGCATGCCGCCCTGCGCTTAGAAGCCAGCGACGATATTCCAGCGATGCAGAAAGCCCTGCGCAGCAGCCTCGTGCCGTTAACCCTGCTGGAAACTGACAGCCAGGCCGCCCGCTTTGAAGGCCCGGTAGGCCCCGGCCGAGTTCGGGCAGCCCATGTACTAACCCGCCGCACGCTGCGCTTTTTCGCCAACCTGCAGGCGCTGCACCAACTGATGCACGACCACGCTGACCGGCTCGCCCCACAAAGTATCGAACTCGCGGGCGAGGTCGCAAAAGGCTTTCGCGATGCTGAACACGTCAAAGGGGTCATTGAGGCCAGAAAAGCTCTCCAGTCGCTACGCCACCGGGTTCATGAAAGCGAGGAAGAGGCCAGCTTAGCTCCCCTTGATCGACGTCTGCGGTTGGGGCTACGTGAATCGATCGGCCACGCCATGATCATGCTCGATGCCCGGGAGGCGATTGCCTCGCCGGAGAGCCATAAACTGCGCTCATCGCCACTGGCCTGGCACCGCGATCACCTCGCCGCCGGTATTAACGCCATTCGCTCAGGGCTAGTATTTTCGCTACTGGCGACTTTCTGGATCGTCACCGCCTGGCAGAGCGCCATGATCGCGATGATGCTGGGCACACTGTTTTCCGCCTTTTTCGCCAGCCGTGATAATCCCCTGGCGATTACCATGATGTTCTACAAGGGCATGCTGGCGGCAATCCCCAGCGCCTTTCTGTTCGGCCATGTGCTGCTCTCACAGGCCAATGGCTTCCCGATGCTAGCCATGCTGTTTGGCACGCCGCTGTTTTTAGGCCTGCTGGGCGCCACTAACCCGGCGACCATGGGTTACTGCCTGGCCTTCACCATTTTCAATATTCTGCTCACCATGCCCGGCAACGGCATGGATTTCTCGTTCGACAGTTTTGCCAACCGGGTGGTGGCCGTAGTGATTGGGCTAAGCTGCGTGGTAATGAGCTTTCGCTTGCTGCCGGGGCTGGGCACCCGACTTCGGCGGCGGCGTTTAATCAATGCGATTTCCACCGATATCCATGAGCTAAGCCAGCGCTCGATTCGCGATGCCGAAACCCGCTTCAGCGGCCACATGGCGGATCGGCTTCTGCAACTGGCTCAGCATGACGACATGCTACCCGAAGACCAGCGCCACCTGTTTATTCTGGGTTTGACCGGACTGGATGTTGGCACCGCTACGCTGCGCCTGCGTGATCGGCTTGATGATGCACCTCACCCGAGCATCCGCGAGGCGCATCGCCACCTACTAGGCACGCTAGCTAGCGGGTTTGAAGAGAGCGCCAACGGGCGGCCGCCCCAAGGGATTCGTGAAGCAGGTAAACAGCTGGACGAAGCGATAAAGGCTTACGGCGACGTGCCCGCTGACCGCCGTGTACTGCTGGAGGGTTTGATTGAACGACTCGAACTGGCCCTAGAGCGCCTTGCGAGCATCATGGCGGAGCGGCCTAGGTAGGCGGAGGCTTCTGGCAACTGGTAAGGGAAAGCAAAGCTTAGGCCGAGGTGTTAGATGAACACTCAATCCGGGACACTTTCCTCCAGTTTAAACTCGTCTCATCCAGCTTAAACTCGCCTCTCTTGCAGCAGATCGATGAAGGCACGCAGGCTTGGCGGCACAAGCCGGTTATTCGGGTAATAGAGAAACAGCCCAGGGATCCGTGGACACCACTCATCGAGCACGGTAACCAGCCTTCCATCGCTCAAATAGGCTTGAGCGTAAGACTCCGGTACATAGGCAATGCCTAATCCATCCGCGGCGGCTTCCACCATAAGTGGGCTGCTATCCAAGGTCAGAGCGCCGGGCACATCAACCGCCACGTCCTGGCCATTCTGGTGGAACTCCCAGCGGTAGAGCTTGCCACTCGGCAGCCTCTGTCTTATGCATTGTTGAGACGCTAGGTCGCTTGGCGTTTCGGGTATCGGACGGCCCTGTAGATAGCTAGGTGAGGCAACGGCAAGAAAGCGCAGATCATGACCCACGGGGATGGCTATCATATCCTGAGGAACTGCCTCTCTCAGCCTGACGCCCGCATCAAACCCCTGCCCGACGATATCCACAAGCCGCCCCTCTGCCACAAGATCAAGCTCGACACCTTCATGAAGGGTGAGAAACTGCGGCACAACAGTTTGCAGCAACAAGCGAATGGCCGCTTCGCTACCGTTGATACGCAACCTGCCCGTGACCTTTCCTTCGAAGCTTGATGCATCTTCGAGAATCGTGTCCAAGTCACTCAATAGCGGACTCAAACGTAGTAGCAGGCGCTCACCGCTCTCGGTCAAAGAGACGCTACGGGTGGTTCGGTGCAGCAGCCTGGTTCCCAACCTTTGTTCCAGCGTACGTACGGTGTGGCTAAGTGAAGAGCGGCTGACGCCCATTAGGTCGGCTGCTCGGCGAAAGCTGCGGTGTTCGGCCACTGCCTGAAAGGCCTTGAGGTCGGCTAACGTTGGCTTACTCATTAGTGAATTACTTTCACCTCCTCGTGCCAATTGTTGAGTATTCTTTAACCAGTGATACTGCCCTAGCCTATGTCTTGCAACATTTGTTTAATGACTTAGGGGATTTCTTATGACTAAAACCTGGCTTATCACAGGCACATCCACTGGCCTCGGCCGCCTACTTACTGAACGGCTGCTCGAACGCGGCGATCGCGTTGTGGCCACGCTAAGACGCAAGGGTGCGCTGGACGACTTGTTAGCCCTACACGGAGATCGGTTGCGGCAGTTGACCTTCGACGTAACCGATACATCAACGATGAGAGATGCCGTTTCACGAGCGTTCACGACATTGGGTCGAATTGATGTCGTTGTCAGCAATGCGGGGTATGGACTCTTTGGCGCTGCCGAAGAAGCCAGCGATGAACAAATTGAGCGGCAAATAGCGACGAACCTCACCGGCTCCATTCAGTTCATCCGCGCAGTACTGCCTTATCTTCGCGAACAAGGGGGCGGCCGCATTGTTCAGGTATCGTCGGAAGGCGGCCAGATCGCCTATCCAAGCTTCAGCCTTTATCACGCCACTAAGTGGGGCATTGAAGGGTTTGTCGAGTCAGTGGCGAAAGAAGCCGCACCTTTTGGTATTGACTTCATTATCGCCGAGCCTGGCCCCACGGCCACCAACTTCGCGGAAGGGCTAGACCGCACACACCCCATGCCAGCTTATGAAAACACCCCTGCGGGGGAGCTACGTAGAGCACTGGTATCAGGCGCCTTTGCCATTAAAGGCGATGCGACCAATACCATTGATGCCATTATTAAAGCAGCGGATATGCAGAACCCGCCATTACGCTTGGCTTTGGGAAGCACCGCCTATGACTCAATTAGTCATGCGCTAAACGAGCGGATTGAGTCGCTCGAAAAGTATAAGGACGTTGCCCTATCTGCCGACAGAAACGAGGCAAACTGATATGCGGTGAAGCCTTTGGTTATGCCTTTTATTGGGGATACCCGAGCTGACCGTCGGGTACTATTTAAAGAGGAAAGGCTTCACCGTTAGCGTTTATGCATCTGTCGATCAACGATAGGCGCATGCTGCGCCATCAAATCTACCACCCAATCAATGAACACACGCAGCTTGGCGCTGACGTGCCGATTCGGTGGAAAAGCGACGTACATCGGCATTGGGTCGAGATGCCAGCCATCAAATAGGCGAACCAGTTCGCCACGCGATACGTGCTCTCTAGCCATGTAATCCGGTAGCCAGATTACGCCGAGTCCCGCCAAGCCCGCTGCAAGTCCAGCGTTCCCATCGTCGACCGAGATCACATAACGCCCCTGCACGGTGACACGCTCTGCATTGCAGTGCAGGGCATAGGGAAAGGCCAAGCCAGAACGTGCCCAGCGGAAACCAACAATGTAGTGAGGCGGAGCTGAGAGTTCTTGTGGGTGTGAAGGAATACCAGCTCTCTCCAGATAGCTCGGTGCAGCGTAAACACCCAGCGTCAGATCACCCACGCGACGCGCCATCAACGATAGGTCGGTAAGCTCACCGCCACGCACCACGCAATCCACGCTTTCACCGATCAGATCCACCATGCGATCACTTACCCCCATATCGATTTGAATATCGGGATATTGAGCATGGAAAGCAGGCAAAGCGGGGATCAAAATCATGCGCGCGAAAGGGCTGGGCACGTCTACCCTTAGTCGGCCGCGAGGCAGCACAGAAGCATTGGAGAGGCTGGTTTCAGCATCATCCATATCGGCTAATAGCTTTATAACGCGCTCGTAATAGGCGGCACCGTCCGCCGTGACGTTAACCTTGCGAGTGGTGCGGTTGAGCAGCTTTACACGCAGCCGTGCCTCTAATTGTTGCACCAGTTGCGTCACGCTGGTCTTGCTCATGTGCAGTGTATCAGCTGCCTTGGTAAAGCTGCCCGTCTCCACGACTCGGGCGAATGCCTGCATTGCGTTAAAACGATCCATGGCTAAGTCAAACACCTTGTGATTGTTTGAAAACTACAAACAATGTTGAACAGAATTCGCCGTTTATCCACCACGAATGCAGGCTTAAAGTGACTTCATCGTAAACAACGGGTCGGTTCCGGCCTACTGATGGAGATACCCATGGCTAAGCGTGACGTCGTTTTCCCCCAAGGCCGCCAAGCGCTTTATGAACAAAACACCTATTCCGCTGCTGTCCGCTCTGGCGATTTTCTGTTCGTGTCGGGCCAGGTCGGCAGCCGTGAAGACGGCTCGCCCGAGCCAGACTTCGCCGCTCAGGTACAGCTCGCGTTTGATAACCTGCAGCGTGTTCTGGAGGCAGCAGGCGCAAGCTTCGACGATATCGTCGATGTGACAAGCTTCCATACCGATCCGGAAGCCCAATTCCCTATCTGGTTGGAAGCCAAGGCGCGCGCGTTTCCGGAAAAACCTTACCCTAACTGGACAGCGGTCGGCGTCACTTGGCTGGCGGGCTTTGATTTTGAAATCAAGGTCATTGCCAAACTCCCCGAGTAAGCAGCCATGTACCTCAAGCGCCTATTCGTTGCGCTTCAGGAACGTCTCCATTAACGGCTTGGAGAGATTTTTGATAGCGGAGAGCATCGCGCTTCGGTGGTGTTTGAAAAAGACGGCCGTATTCGCGAGTGAATTGCGATACGCTCTCGTAACCGACCTCAAAGGCAGCATTACTCGCGGAGCATCCTTCGTCGAGCATGAGGCGGCGCGCTTCAATCAAACGCAGCCGCTGTTGATACTGTCCCGGCGTTAGCGAGGTCATGTGCTTGAAGTGTTTGTGAAACGAGCTGAGGCTCATGCCTGCCTTTGCCGCTAGTTGCTCCACCGACACCCGAGACGTGTACTCGGCTCGCAAGAGTGCAATGGCGTCAGCAAGGCGGCTCGCGTAGCTATCCGGGTCGGCGATATCCCGTAAAGCGGCCCCCTGAGGGCCCGACAGCAGCCAGTAATGCAACTCCTGCATGATGCCTGGGCGAAGAAGCGGCGCTGAATCAGGGCGATCCAGCAGTTTCATCAGCCTTGATACGCAGTCAATCACCTCGACTTCACTATCTTCGGCAAATAAGGTCGGTATCTCGGGTAGTTGCTGGGCATGGGCACTCCCTATATGAGCGGCTAGCTCACGCAGGATCGCCCTATCCAGCTCGACCGCAACGGCTAGATAGGGCTCCTCCGTACTTGCCTGCACAATCCTACCCACCACGGGCATATCAGCGCTGACGATCACCGACTCCCCGGCGGACAAGACCGCTTGTTGTTTCCCAACAAGAATGCGCTTGGCGCCCTGGAGAACCAAACATACCAGTGGCTTATAGACCGATTGCAGATCGCCAGCTGGCGCCTCGACGCACATCATTCGCAGGCCCGGCACGGATGTTAACGCCAAACCATCGCTATTGGCGTGACGTTTGGCATACGTCTGAACCGCCTGTTTGAGTGAGTTCATGAGCTTTTCTCTAGCGTTTCGGCTCAACGTTAGCATGGCGATGAAGGCTTTTCTTCTCGCCTACAGGATCAGGCAAGTTTTTTGTAGATGCTGGCAAGCCCCGCCGCCGCCAAATTGGTAAAAAGTGAGTGGCATTCGCCTCTAAAAGTAGACGGAGAGTTAAACCATGAAAATGTCAGGAAACACCATACTTATCACCGGCGGTGGCTCCGGGATTGGTCGTGAACTTGCCTTACGTTTCAATGCGCTTGGCAACACCGTGATCGTCGCCGGTCGGCGCATGGAAACGCTGGAGGAGACCATTGCTGGCCAGCGCGACATGCACGCGATGGTTGTCGATGTTGAGGATCCAGAGGAGATCACCGCCTTTGCTGAGCGTGTCATCGCCGAGCACCCCAACCTCAATGTACTGATCAACAATGCGGGCATTATGCGGCGCGAGGACTTGTCCCGCACCCGCGACCTGAGCGATGCCGAGCAGACAGTCGTTGCCAATCTACTCGGGCCGATCCGGCTAACGAACGCACTGACCGACCATCTGGTAAACCAGCCAGACGCGGCGATCGTGAACGTCTCCTCGGGGTTAGCGTTTGTGCCGTTAAGCGGCACGCCCACCTATAACGCCACCAAGGCAGCCATCCACTCTTACACAATCTCACTACGCGAGCAGCTCAAGGGTAAGGTCGAGCTCATCGAGCTTGCGCCCCCTGCGGTGCAGACGGAGCTGACGCCGGGCCAGTCGACCCGTGAAGGCTATATGCCGCTCAATGATTACATCGAAGAGGTCATGACACTGTTTCAACAGCAACCGACACCCAAGGAAATTTTGGTGGAGAAAGTCAATTTCTTACGCTGGGCAGAGCGTGACGGACACTTCGATCAAGCGGTCGAGATGCTCAGCAAGATGTGAGCTCCCCTATCCTCTAGCCTTCTAACTCGCACATGCACTGTTTGCTGATGGCCACAGTGCATTTGTCCATTCACGTCGGTCAACCATTCTCAGAGCGAATAAAGGATAGAAGACAAGCCCTTACCTCAACGCAAGCTAACGATTACCCACCCTTCACTGCAATATTTTTAATTATGCGAGCAGGATTACCGCCTACCACCACATTATCGGGTACATCCTTGGTTACAACAGCGCCCGACGCTATGACCACGTTATTGCCTACTCTAACGCCTGGATTAATGATGGCGCCGCCACCAATCCAGACGTTATCGCCAAACGTAATCGGCTTTGCGTATTCTTTACCCGCATTGCGCTCATGCGGATCAAGCGGATGGGTCGCCGTATAAATCTGCACATTCGGCCCAAGCATGCAGTTATCGCCAAAGCGTATTTCACAAACATCTAGCAGGATACAGTCGAAGTTAGCGAAAAAGTTTTCGCCTACATGAATGTTATACCCGTAATCCAAGCGTAAATTAGGTTCTATATAGAGGTTTTCTCCCGTCGATCCGAACAACGATTTCAAGGCTTTCAAGCGCTGGGCGTCAGTTTCCAATACGTGATTGTAGAGCCTCACTTGTCGCCTTGTTTCTTCACGCTCTTTTAGCAGTAGCGGATCAGCAGGGTTATAGAGCTCTCCTGCTAGCATCTTGTCTTTTTCTGAACGCATTAGTCACCCTCCTAGATTTTGCCCAATATTAATCACTCTCAGCCGTTGTTATCACCCTGCAGTTTTCCGTCAAGCGTCGCAGCCAGTTCACAAAATCGTCAATACAGCTGTAAACAACAGGAATGACCAGCAGGCTCAACAGCGTCGACGTGATCAACCCGCCAATGACCACTAAGGCCATGGGGGCCCGAAAGCTGGGATCGCCAGCCCATCCTAGGGCGATCGGCATCATGCCCGCCCCCATGGCAATGGTGGTCATCACGATGGGCCGGACACGTTTTTTGCAGGCATCAATAATGGCGTCCACGCGTTCCAACCCATGCACCCGACGGGCAATAATGATGTAGTCCACCAGCAGGATTGAGTTCTTGGTGGCGATGCCCATCAGCATGATCAATCCGATCATGGCAGGCAGCGACACGGGCGTCTGCGTGAGGAACAGCGCCAGGAAAGCCCCAGGTACGGAGAGCACCAGCGCCACCAGAATAGTGACCGGTTGCATGAAATCCTTGAGCAGCAGCACCAACAACATATAGATACACAGCACGCCGGTCAGCATGGCAATTCCGAAGCTTGAGGCAAGCTCCTCCATTTCCTCTGCATCGCCTTCTGCTTTCTGAAACACGCCGCGCGGCAACTGACGTAAACTGGGCAGTGCCTGCACGGCCTGTTCGATTTCTCCCAAAGGCTGCCCTTGCAGGCTCACCTCGAAATTGACGTTGCGCAGACGATCATGCCGGGTGATTTCCGAAGGACCGCTGCTCCACTCAACGTTAGCCACGCTCTCCAGCGGCACTGGCCCGTTCGCACCAGGCACTGGTAGCCGTTTAAGGGTCGCCATATCCTCCCGAGCGGCATCCGCCAGCCGAACCATCACCGGCACCTGACGCGAGCTGAAGTTCAACTTAGGAAGGTCCTCGGCGTTATCGCCCACGGTCGCGATGCGCAGCGTATCGGCGATGGTCTGAGCCGAGACCCCAAGGTCGGCGGCGCGGGCAAAATCAGGGCGTACAATGAGTTCAGGCCTGACCAGGCTGGCCGTCGAACTCACCGCGCCGATGCCGGGAATGGCGCGCATCTCCCGCTCGACTTGGCGGGCATGCAGTTCAAGCACTCGGCTATCCTCACCGGCGAGCACCAACTCATAGCCATCCCCCTCGTCGCCTACGCGAGTTCGCACGCCGGGAAGCGTGGCGAGTGCAATGCGTAACTGCTGCTCTATGTCTTGCTGCGTAACGCCCGCGCGGGTTGCGCGATCCGCCAAACCAACGGTCAGTTCCACCGAGGTCACATCAGAGTCACTGCTGCCGGAGTCCTCACCGACGGCCGCGAAGACGCTGACTACATGCTGTTGCGTCTCCAGTCGTGAGCGTGCCTGCTCGGCAAGCGCCTCCGCTTCAGACAAGGTGCTACCGGGCGGCAAGGTGAGCGTCGCCTGCGTCTGGGAATTATCATCGGGGGGTATGAAGGTCCCCGGCAGGGTCGAGGCCAGCCAGATACCTCCTGCAAAGCAGGCCGCCGCCGCGAGGAGCGTTGTCTTACGGTGGCGCAGGCACCCGTTAGCAACGATCAAGTAGTAGTTAATCCACGTTGGATCGCGCGAGGGATGTTGGGGTTTGCGCAGCAGATACGCAGCCAGCATGGGCGCGAGAAGACGCGCCACCAGCAGCGAAAACAGCACCGCTACCGAGGCCGTCCAACCGAACTGAACGAAGAATTGCCCGACGGTGCCACTCATAAAGGCCGTGGGCAGAAAAACGGCAATCAATGTAAAGGTGGTGGCGACAACGGCCAGGCCAATTTCCGCCGCCGCGTCCATGGCGGCCCGGCGCGGGGGCTTGCCCATCAGCAGGTGCCGTTCGATATTCTCAATCTCGACAATGGCATCGTCCACCAGCACCCCGATCACCAGCGAGAGCGCCAGCAACGTCACCACATTGAGCGAGAAGCCCACCAGGTGCATGAAAGCGAAGGTGGGGGTGATCGACAGCGGAAGCGTGACCGCCGCTATCAGTGTGGCCCGCCAATTGCGTAGAAAGCAGAACACCACCAGCACCGCCAGCGCCATGCCCTCGAATAGCATGTGCATGGAGCCCTGGTAGTTCTCCAGCACCGGCCCAACAAAATTGAAGGCTTCTTCGACCTCGACATGGGGATATTGCGCCTGCAAGTCGGCAACAGCAGCCTGCACCCCCTCGGCCACATCTACCTCGCCGTACCCCTCGGCACGGGTCATCTCGACGCCGACGACGGGCGCGCCATCAAGCAATGCCATCGAGCGCCGCTCGGCCACGGTATCGGTAACCGTCGCCACCTCATCAAGGCGAATACGCCGATCGTCGCTGAGTGCCAGCTCCATCGTCGCAAGCTCAGCTGCGGATTCAGCGTTGGCGATGATGCGCACGGCCTGTTCGGCTCCGCCGACATCCACGCGCCCACCGGGCGCCTCCAACTGCGCCTGGCGCAGCTGGTGTGAGATATCCAACGCTGTCGTGTTCATCGCCAGCAGGCGGTTCGGATCCAATGCCACGCGGACTTCGCGATCGACCCCGCCGATACGCCGAACCGAGCCAACGCCTGGCACCGACAAGACGGCCTTGGTCATTTTGTCATCGACGAACCAGGAGAGTGCCTCATCGTCTAGATCGGAGGAGCTCACCGCGTAGCGTACAATCGGCTCACTGAAAAACTCACCCTTCCGAATCACTGGATCACGCAGGTCGGCGGGTAGATCCGAGCGGATGCGAGCAACAGCGTCGCGCACATCCTCCAGAGCCTCTTGCAAGGACTTTTCCAGCCTGAATTCAATAGCAATGTCGGCATTGCCATCCGTCAGCGTTGTAGAGATGTTTTTGACGCCGGAGACGGTAGCGATGGAGTCCTCGATCTTGCGGGCAACCTCGTTCTCCATTAAGGCGGGAGCCGCCCCCGGCAACGAGGCGGATACCTCTACGAGGGGCAGCTGTACATCCGGCAAGTCCTGAATAAACAAGCCTCGGAAGGAGATGAGCCCCCAGAAGGTCAATAGGATGAAGAGCAGAACAACCGGAATAGGGTTGCGAATCGCCCAGGATGAGGTATTCAGTGTCATACCCCCTCCTCGGCGTCGGTCTCAACCACCCGCACCTGATCACCGTTGCCAAGAAAAGCACCGCCCGAGGCGACCACCAAGGCGCCAGGTTCAAGGCCGGAGAGAATTTCGATTCGATCCTCCGTGTGCTGGCCCAAGGCAACTTTCTGCTCCGTTATCTGGCCTTCACCGCTGACGCGATGTACATAGCCAAAGCCGTCGCGTAGTTGCACCGCGGCACGGGGAAGCGTCATCACTTGGCGGCTGCCCAGTTCAAATTCACCCCGTGCAAACATTCCCGCCCGGGCAACGTCGCTTAACGGTAGGTCGACATAAACCAGACCATTGCGTGTAGCGGTGTCCACTAGCGGCGCGATGGTGCGCAAGCGCCCTTCGAGGTCGTAGCCGCCAGGCAGGCTTATCCTGGCAGTCTGGCCGGGTCGCAGCTTATTCAGATCGGACGCGGCGACCTCGGCCCGCCACTCCAGCCGACCGTGGCGCGTCAATCGGAACAGCTCCTGATCGGCACTGGTAACGGCGCCAAGCGTGGCCGTGCGCGAGGTAATCAAACCGTCGTCCGGGGCGACAACCTGCGTCTGATCCAAGCGTAATGCTTGGGCGTCTTGTTGCGCCTGCGCAACGTTGAGCCTCGCCCTGGCGGTGAGCTCGGCGGTTTCGTATTGCTGAATCTGCTGTTCTGAAAGCGACCCGGTGGTTTTCAAACCCCGGGCACGTTGGGCGTTAGCCGTTGCCTCCGCAAGCGTTGCTTCGGCTTCCGCCACGGCGGCGCGGCTTCTAGCCAGCTCCGCGCGCACGGTCGTGTCGTTATAAACGGCCAGCACCTGCCCTTCCGTGACCTCATCACCCACGTCTGCCTTGACGTCGACCAGCCGCAGGCCACCGATTTCGGTACCGATAATGATCTCCTGCCACGCAGCAATATCACCATTGGCCGCAATCGTCGTTGGAAGCGTCTGAGGTTCTAATGTCGTCACGTTGACTGATAGTGAGGGCTGCGCCGTCGGTTCGGCGACGGCATCACTTTCCGACGACACCGCCTGCATACATGCCAGCGCGGCAGCGCTAGCAATCACGACAAGCATAATGCCGAAACAACTTTTTCGTTTTGGAAATGGCATAATCCAGGCCTGCTTCAAAGGGTTCAATTCATTGATGAAAAAGAAAATCCAAGAATTTCAGTTGAACCACTATCGGCCTGCCTTCCTTTCTCATTTCTTACTGACGTCACGTTTTAAATAAATCCGGCACCAGTAAGAAACGCGTAAGATAGCGCTCCTGATGATGGCACTTTCATACCACTCTCACTTTCAAACCATGCTAGGAGTGCCACCATGAGTTATCATCAGTCGCTATTACTGAACGGCCGCCTCATCACTATAAGATTGGCGACAGCCGCATGTATCGGTGGTCTTGTTATTGTCTCTCCGTTGGCGTTCGCCGACGAAGAGGACTCAGACGAAACCACTTGGGGATTGGGCGTAGGCGCAATAAGCGAACAGGATCCCTATGCCGGTATCGACAGGGAAAACACCCCATTTCCCTTGTTCCTGATCGAAAACCGGTACATTAGTGTCTTCGGACCGGAAATCGAATTTAAACTGCCGAGTCTTGTCATCAACGACTCACAACAGCTCAATTTCGGCATCGTCGCCCAGTACGATGAGAGCGGCTACGAGCCAGGCGATGCCCCGATTCTCAACGGCATGCGTGAGCGCAAGGGCGGATTTTGGGCGGGGGCCAAAATGGAATGGGAGACCGACTTCGTTGATGTTAGTGCCGAATGGCTCACCGACGTCTCCGGCAACAGCGACGGACATCGCTTCGATCTTGGCCTGGAGAGAACGTGGGAATTCGGCGAACATATAATGGTAACCCCACACGTGGGGGCGTCCTGGCAGGACGACAAGAACGTCGATTACTACTTCGGCGTTCGCGATAATGAGGTTCGCTTCGATCGCCCCGCCTATAAGGGAGAGTCGGCTACCAATATCGAGGCGGGGGTGCGCGGCGTGTACCAGTTTGACCAGCATCACTCTGTGCTGTTAGGTGTTGAGGTCACGAGCCTGGCGAACGAAATCAAAGATAGCCCACTGGTGGATCGTTCGACCCAAAACGCCGTGTTAGTTGGCTATCTTTATACATTCTGATGAGCCGCATACTACTGATCGAGGATCATGACCGGCTAGCCCACTTGATGTGCAAAGGGCTGGTGGGCGCCGGTATCGGCGTTGATGTGGTCGACCGCATCGATTCGGCTTGGGCTGCCGTTCAGCAGATGCCCTACCAGGCACTGGTACTCGATCGTGGCTTGCCGGATGGCGATGGGCTGCTATTGCTCAAGAAGTTGCGCAACGCGGGCCTTAGCGTGCCCTGCCTGGTGTTAACGGCTCGCGATGCGCTGCATGACAGGCTAGAAGGCCTCGAAGCCGGTGCCGACGACTACCTCCCCAAGCCGTTTGCCATGGATGAGATGGTGGCACGTGTCCGTGCCTTGCTACGCCGCCCTGCGAAATTCCATTCAATCGACCCCATTCACGGCGACCTGAGGCTGCATACGGAAAGCGGCGTTCTGTTTAGCGGCGACAAGAGCATTACCCTCGCCCCGGCGGAGCTGCACATCATGCAGTTGCTGTTATATAAGCACGATGAGGTAGTTCGCCGCAGCGCGCTGGAAGCAGCGGCCTGGGGGCTAAGCGAGGCGGTGACACCGAACGCCTTGGATGTCGCCCTGCACCGTTTACGCCGCAAGCTGCTTGCCATCGGTTCGCGCCAGCAGATCGCCAACGTGAGAGGGATGGGATATGCGCTTCGTCAAGCGGATGACGCTCAATAGCCTGAGGCTGAAGGTGCTGCTGGCCTATTTGGCAGGTATGGTGCTGAGTATCACACTGCTGGTAATTGCCGCAGCAGTGGTGCTTCAGAGCGATCTACTGCCTCGTATGGATATGGCCGACGCGGCCGATGGGCTGGTGGACAATGTCGAGTTCGACAGTCGTGGCCGGCCCGTTGGTTTCGACGCCAGCATGGACGACCGCGCTTGGCTATACGAAGGCCCACAACCCGAAACGGCGTACCGTATTCTGGATGATGCCGGGAACGTGGCGGTGGCCTCGAGTGCCAGAGAAGCTTTCTGGCCAGCCGACGGCGAGGTTCTGCGTTTGGCGCGGGGCACCTTTTCCTTTGAGTATGACGACAGAACTTTCTACGGTGCCACGGAGCCCTTTGAGCATGGTGAAAGAACGTGGTATCTGCAGTTCGTCGCCAGTTCAAGATTCGTTGATGTCCTCTATCTCGTCGCCTTTCCACTGGTGGCAGCGGGCGTACTGGTGTTTGGCTTTGTCATGTTCGTTGCCTTCGGTCTATGCGCCTACATTACCTTGCGCTTAACCCTCAAGCCGCTGCGCGATGTTTCCAAATCGGCGGCGGCTATCTCGCCGCGCTCTATAGACGCCCGTCTCGATACGGACGCCGTGCCTGTGGAAATTGCCCCGCTGGTACATAGCTTCAATCACGCTCTGGAACGCCTTGAGCGGGGTTATCGCCTGCAGCAGGAGTTTCTCGGCCACGCGGCCCACGAGTTAAAAACGCCCCTGGCGCTGATCCGCGGGCAGGTTGAGTTGCTCGAGGAAGGGCGAAATGACCGCAAGGCGCTATTGAGCGATGTCGAGTACATGACCCGCCAGGTGCAACAACTGCTACTTCTGGCCGAAGCGAGCGAGGCGCACAACTACCAGTTTAGCGTTGTTCGAATGCACGACATCGCCCACGAAGCTTCCATCTACTTGCAACGCATGGCGGAGTCCGCCGACGTGCATTTAACGGTGCTTGCCGCGGATCAAGGGGTGACATGGAAGGCTGATCACGGGGCATGCTTCACTCTGCTCAAGAACTTGCTGGAGAACGCCATCCAGCATGCCCCCGCGCAGACTCTCGTCAGCATGGAAATCCAGAGCAATACGATAACCGTGCGTGACCGAGGGTCTGGCGTCGAGCCTGAACAGCTGTCTCTGCTGTTCTCTCGTTTCTGGCGAGGTGCACATCGACGCGACCATGGTGCTGGTTTGGGGCTGGCCATCTGCCAGGAAATCGCCATGGCACACGGCTGGGTGCTTTCGGCTCACAACGCCCATCCCGGGTTGATCATGACGCTACGCAAAGAAGCCTAGGGTTAATCCCTGCAAACAGCGCCCTACATCACTTATCAACGAGGTGGTCATGCAAATTTTAAGACGCAAGCCCCTAAATCCGCCCAACCTGCCCGATACCTTGATCGAAGGTCACAGCCAAGCCGTATTAGTTCAGGGAGGCTCCCGGGTGCTGATGTCCAGCCAGGTAGGGGTCGATGCCGAAGGCCATTTAGCGGGCCCTGAACTTCCCGAGCAGACCGAAGCAGCGCTGAACAATATCGAACGATTGCTATCAAGCCTCGGCGGCGATCTCTTGCGGGTGGTGATGTTGAGAATCTACTTAGCCGAATCCGCTCGCTACGACCAGCAAGTGGTAATGGAGGCGCTGAAGCATCGTTTCCCCACCGCCCCGCCGGCTGCTACTTGGTTGATTGTGTACGGCCTTGCCGAACCAGAATGGTTAATCGCTATCGAGGCCGAGGCAGTGCTGCCGGGGTTTGCCTTAAACAGTTAAATAACCGTAACAGTCGAAATAATAACGCTGCTTGTTAAACACTACATAGCCCGCCTGCCCGACCATTCTAAGTAAGAGGGAGCACATTTGTGACTCTCTGTTAGAGGCAAGCACCGACAGAGAGGGTTCCATGATTAGCCGCCTTAGCGTTCTACTTTTCACACTCTTTCTGCTGACTTCCTGCGCCGTGCCGCCAGATTTCCCTGGTTTTCAACCCTCAGAAAATCTGCCTCGCTATGATCAGGAGAGTTTCGACCAATATGTGCACGATACACGTGCATGGATTGCGGATAACCGCGCTTTCATCAGCGAAGATCGCGACCTTGAAATAGAGCTCAATACGCCGTTCGAACTCCGCCCTGATAAACCGGCGAAACGCGGTATCCTGTTAGTTCATGGACTGGGCGCAAGCCCGTGGTATTTCATCGATATCGCCACAGCCATGGCGAATGACGGCTGGCTGGTTCGCTCCATTCTTCTGCCTGGCCACGGCACACGCCCTGCCGATCTTATGCTGCCTGATAATGATGATTGGGAAAAAATAATTGCCCATCACGCCAAACTGCTGGCAGCCGAGGTCGATGAACTTTGGCTTGGCGGTTTCTCAACCGGAGGTAACCTGGTCACCTCTCATGCGTTCACAGACGACAATGTCGATGGCCTGCTGCTGTTTTCTCCTGGATTTTACCCCGATACCCACTATCTATTTCTCGCCCCGACCATTGCCTATTTATGGGACTGGCTCGATATCGATGATGAAGACAATATCGTCACTTACCAATCATTTCCTGCGCGAGGGGCCTCGCTCTATTATCACTCGGTCAGTACCGTGCAAAAAAATCTCAAAACCTCACACTTTAATAAACCTGTCCTGATGACGATGAGTCAACATGATAGTGTCCTTGACCCCAACGCGACGCTCATTGCCTTTCAAAACCGCTTTCTCAACCAACAATCGCGCTTCATCTGGTACGGCGATCCACCACAGCACCTTGACGACCCCCGCGTCACCGCCTTTACCAGCCACCTTCCCGACCGGCGAATCAGCAACTTTTCCCACATGAATGTGCTGTTTGCGCCCGAGAATACCTATTACGGTCAAGCGGGTAGCTACCTCATGCTGGAAAACGGCCAGGATGGCCTCGCGCCGCCCGACGACCCGGATGCCCTGTGGTTCGGCGCATGGGGTCAGAGCGACGCGGAAAAATACCACGCTCGCCTGACCTGGAATCCCTATTTTTACGACCTCCTCGATGGTATTCGCGAGGTAACAGGAGACTAATCGACGTCCCTCCCCGACTGAGCTTTTCGGGGCTCATGGAGAATAGGTGCAATAAAATGGTTATATCTATACTTTCACTATCCAAGCATTTTTTTGTAACGCTATACATGAAAGAGAAAACGTCATTCTCAAATATTTGGTTCCCGGAATCCCCTGGAACACTAAGCCATTCACAGTGCTTTGCTTTACGCATTACAATAACGTTAACTGCTGATGCTTCTTAATGCTGGATCAATTGAAAGCGTCATTGCCGTCTTCAGCGTTGAAGCTAGCACTACGGCCTTAATCTTTTCCAAAATAAAATCAAAAAGCACTACAGCTTGGCTACTGAGTGATATTGAGGATGAGATACTAGAGTGCACCAATACAATAGGAGTGGCAGGCGTAGGGGCTCTTTTAGTTATATTTTTGTTGGCCTAATCCACTTCTTAATTGCTGTGCTGAATATCAAATGACGAATTAATCATTAATAACGACTTGGCCGCAGGCTCTGAGAAAAGCAGCCCCCGATAATACTTGCTGGCAGAAATAAGCAGCGTGTATATGGACTCCTCCTCGTCTACAAGCACAGAAGGTCATAGCGGCACAGTCGACTGCTAGCGTATATCCGGTCTCGTAAAGAATGCCTAACGTGTGGGCATCAGAGCTTAATGGGCTATTCGCACGTCGGTGCTACCGCTTTCCGCGCTGGCCGACCTGAACGAGTCTGTCAACACGGACAGCATTCGGCGGCTGGACGGGCGCCATACGGTGACGCTGAATATCGTGCCACCACGCTCGGTGGCGTTGGAAACGGCGTCGAATGAAGAACGATATGTTAGACAACATGCCATTTTTTGATCTGCAATCAGGCTTCTCCACGCTTGGCGAGAGCTGAAGCGATCATGTCCGAATTCTCTGTTCCCCATTCGCACAGCGGAACCAGAGCGCGTGAGAGGCTCCGACCGCTTGACGTCAGAGCATAGTCCACGCGCGGCGGGATCTCCTTGTGATCGGTTCTTGATACGACACCATCGGATTCCAGCTCTTTGAGCTGCTGGATGAGCATCTTGTCGCTAACCCCCCGAACGCAGCGCTTCAGCTCGCCATAACGCTTCGATCCATCATGCAGGAAAAAGAGGATCAGCGGCTTCCACTTACCTCCTATTACGCGAAATGTGGCGTCCAGACCACACGTAAACGGAGGAATAATATTGGCTGTTTTCATTTCGATCTCCCTACTTACCAAAAGGTGCATACTTGTATTAAGTATACTGCCCGACCTACAGTGCTTACGTCAACATGAACGACAGCGGCCACTTCATCGCTGAAGAAAAACCCGACGCGACCATCCAGCTTCTGTTCGGGTTCTTCAGCTCGGTGGCTCGTCGTTAGGCACATCAAAACCGCATTGACGGATCTAACCATGAGAGGTGGAAACATGAACATCGGCATCATTGGCGCGGGTCAAGTGGCTCAGGCGTTCGCCCGCAAGGCGATAGGAGCCGGGCACACCGTCGTCCTCAGCAGTCGTCGCGGCCCAGACAAGCTGGCTGCTCTGGTAGATGATCTCGGGCCGTTGGCGAACGCCGTCACGCCTGAGGATGCGGTCGAGAATCCGATGGTACTGCTTGCGGTGCCCTGGCCGGGAGTCGATGCGGCTCTGGGATCGCTGCCCACATGGCATGGACAGATATTGATCGATGCCACCAATGGCTTCGAGGATGGGGGGCTCGTCGACTTTGGTGACGGAAGCTCCAGCGAGATGGTCGCATCACTCACGCCTGGGGCGCGTGTCGTCAAGGCGATGAACTCGCTCTTCATGACGAACTTCGAACTGGATCCCACCTCTGGCGACTTTCGTCGGGTGGTGTTCGTCTCGGGCGATGACAGTGCTGCGAAGACTGAAGTCGCGGATCTCTTCGAGAGTTTCGGTTTTGCCCCAATCGACCTGGGAACCCTGCGCCAAGGCGGACGCATACAGGCGGTGGGCGCACCGCTTGCTGGCCATGACTTTTTCCTGCCTTGGCCTGCACCGCGTTCCTTTCCTGCCTTCAATGGCGAACGATAGCAAGGCAATGATATGGACACTCAAAAACGTACAGGACAGCGCATCATCCAATACCGCTACGGCGATCCCAACGAAGTACTCCAGGTCGAAGATGCGACTTTTGACCAGCCCCTCGGCGCCGGTGAGGTACTCGTCAGGGTCACCCGCAGCATGATTCATCCGGGGGATTTGCAACTGATCGCGGCACGTTATTCGAATCCATCCGAGCCGCTTCCCAGTGGCCGCGTCCCAGGGTTTGAAGCCGCTGGGATCATTGAGAAGGCCGCGCCAGGCGCGCTGGAAGGGACAGGACTTGCCCCTGGAATGCGGGTCGCCTTCTTTGCTCCGGGTGCCTGGCAGAGTTATGCGGCCGTACCGGTGACGTCGCTCGTCGCGCTGCCGGGCGAGCTCTCGGACGACGTGTCGACTCAGGTCATTATCAACACCATCATCGCACGCCAAGTGCTCCGTCTCGGCTTGCGAGATATGTCGCCAAGGCCGCGTCTCATTCTTCAGTCAGCCGCAAACTCGGCAGTGGGTAAGCTCATTACGATTTTTGCATTGCAAGAAGGGTTAGAACCGATCCGCCTAGTGCGCGAACCAAAGAGCGCGGATTTGCTCCGAGGCATCCTGCCCGGCGGCCATGTGATCAGCACCAATGCCGAGGGGTGGCAGTACGAGGTGCGCAACGTGGCGCGTGGCGATATTGCACTAGCTGTGGATGGGGTTGGTGGCCCGATGCTGACTGACCTATCTCGCCTCCTAGCCACCAAGGGACGCGTCGTATTGTACGGCACCCTCGCAGACGCACCGTCGGATATGACGCTCTATTCGCATAAGGCGCTTACCGTGACCGGTACGACCATTCTGACCTGGCAGGACGACACAACACCGAAAGAACGCGATGCCGACATGCGTGCTGCGATCGAGGTCGGCCTGGCCCAGAAGAACGTGTTCGGCGGCAGCAGCGAGTTCACTCTGAAAGAGCTCGACAAGGCGATCAACGCGGTAACGGCACCGGGTAAGAGCGGCAACATTATCCTGAAATTCTGAGGAAAATCTAATGAATAACCACGACAGCATATTGTTCAATCCGGTCAAACTCGGCGAGGTCGAACTGCAAAATCGCATCATCATGGCTTCCATGTCACGGGCGCGAACCAGCAATCCCGAACTGATCCCGATCCCGCTGCAGGTCGAGTATTACAAGCAACGGGCGTCAGCCGGGCTGGTCCTCAGCGAAGGAACTTGGCCGAGCCGCGAGGCAGTCGGTGCAGTCAATGTGCCCGGCCTCTTCAACGACAAACAGATGGAGGGCTGGAAGCCGGTAACCGAGGCGGTTCATGAGGCCGGTGGTCGGATCTTCGTGCAACTTGGGCATTGCGGCGCGGCCTCGCATCCAGACTTGCTTGGCGGTGCGTTACCTCTAGCGCCTTCAGCGGTGAACCTGAATCACCAGGTGTTTGCTGGCAGCTTTCAGCAAACGACCACGCCAGGAGCGATGACGCTCGGGGATATAGAACGTACGATTGAGGATTATGCTCGCGCGACCCGTCTCGCTCAGCAGGCAGGGTTCGACGGTGTCGAACTGCATGGAACCGTCGGCTTTCTGATTCCTCAATTCCTGAGTGACAAGTTTAATCTTCGTGATGATGAATACGGTGGAAGTGTCGAGAATCGGATCCGCTTTCCCCTAGCCTGGATTTCTCATAGTACCTCAGCCAGTACCGCACTCAGGCTGTAACACCGCTAAACACCTACTGGCTCGACTTACATCGGCTACTTTTTAACCACTTTCCGTCCTTCAGACACACTTCCCCCTTTCCCCCATTGCGTCGGGCCGGGGGCGCCCGAGCAGTCAGTTCGGCACCAACCGCCTGACCAGATCGGATAGCGCCGTTTTATAGGGGTAGCTGTCACTCATCAACACCCGGATGCGGCGCGTATTGCGGAGGATGACCGCGCCTACTTTGATGAGCTTGAGCCTCAGGTTGCTTGGACTCATGCGCGCGAAGGGCGTGTGCTTCAGGTAAGTCCGTAACCGCTCGAACAGCGTATAAGCGAAGCCCGACAAGATCAGCCGCCACTGATTGGCCCACCAGTGCGTGCTGGAGGTCCGGTCAGCAAACAGGCTCAGTTGTTGATCCTTGATCCGGTTCTCCATGTCACCCCGGGCACAGTACTGCTCGTAGTAAAGCTTGAAGCCGTCATCGTAACGAGAGCTGATGATAAACCGGGGATTAGAGCCTAACTCACCTTCTTCTAGGCGGGCCACCACCCAGCGTGGGTATTTCCAGGAGCGGGCTTGATACTGGAAGCGGAACGTCCCCGCTACTTTCCCTCCCACCTGCCATTGGGTCTTGCGCACCAGCATCATGGGGACGTCCACTTCCTTGAGCAGCCGGCTGTTCTTTGCGATTCCCACGATGTAGTCGACGTGATGCCGATCACACCAGTTCAGCATCCGGGGACGACAAAAGTGGCTATCACCTCGTAACACGATGCGCGTATCGGGCCAGTATTGACGGATAAAGCGTACCAGTAAGGCGAGGATCGCCCAGCTATGGCGGCTGTCGCTGCGGTCACTGGTGCGCAGATAGCTCACCAGTAAGTGGCGCCCACAGAAGACATACAGTGGGAAGTAGCAGTGGTGATCGTAATAACGGTTAAAGAACTTGCCGGGTTGCTCGCCATGCACGGGGATGTCGGTGCCATCAAAGTCCAGCACGATCTCCTTGGGTGGTTCGTCATGCTGTTCAATGAAGTGATGCCACAGCAACTCATGGGCCTTCACTATTGCTTGCCGATCGGCGTTCTGCTCCACCCGGCACAGCGTCGACTTGCCTGCCAGCGTATCCTCTTCACCGAGCGCTGTCTGAAGGGCCTGATCATAGCGCAGGGCCTCATGGTCGTTGAAATCTTCATAGCCAGCGGCGACACCGAACACCCGCTGACGAACCAACGTGTCGAGCTTATGACGAACCTGTTCCGGTGAGCGGGGATCATGAAGCACGGCGGCCAAGCGGCGTGTTAGGCGATGCTGTTTATCGACTTCACGAAGCAGGAGTAATCCGGCGTCCGACGTAATGTGGCCCCCGGAGAAGTCGGCTTCAATTTGGCGGCGAGAGAGTGGCGAGAAGGTCAGCTTTTCAGGTACCATTTTGGAAGCGGCTGTTGGTGTTGGTTTTTGGTGTAAGGCCCTGAAACGTTAACACTTTCAGCCGCTTTCTTTTATACCCTGTGAGAAATCCGGGCTAGAGGTTCTGGAGGCCATGATTTCTGAATGGCGCCCGGGAAGAGTTGGTTTGAAGCTGAGTCCAGCGGTTGGTATGGGAGACCTGCAGCCCACGGCGGCAACGCTGCCGACGTACGAGCGCCTTGTATCCCGGGTTTCCGCATTGAAGATCGCCTATCTCCAGCTCCAGGAGTCGCCCGAGGATTTGACCGGAACGCCGGCCGAGGCGTTGAACGAAGGAACCGCCAGACATTTCCGCCCGTTCTTCGATGGCTCCATAATTGCCAATGGCGGGCTGGACAAGGCTAGAGCTGAGGGGGTGATTGCGTCAGGTACCGCAGATGCAGCAGCGTTTGGGGGACTCTATTTATCTAGCCCTGACCTTGTCGAGCGACTACAGCGTGGTGTTCCACTCGCGCCCGTGCCCTCACGAGAAACCTGGTATGGAGGTGGCGCGGCCGGATATGTGGATTACCCACGTGAAACGTGATGGTCGATTCGGTGATGGATTGGACACGGCAAGCCCATGCGTTGGCCGCCATTCATCACACAAACGAGAAAGGTAGCGTAAAACCTCAATCCTATTGAATCAAATAGAAGTCTGAAAATAAACGGGCGAGCCTAGGATTACTAGGCTCGCCCGTTTATTTTCCATATCAAAATCAATAGTTCGCTTTAAATTTTATAACCAGCGCATCAGATGATAAAAAAAACTTTCGCTTGCTGCGAAGACATTAACTCGAGATAAGCAATCTCTTTATCTTCACCGGAACCTCTCTCAACGGATGCTACACCTTAGAAAAGCACCAAGGTGAAAATTTAGGCTGCTTTTGAAATCTTCATAATTCACTCCTTATCCTTAAATAATTAGCCATCTCTCAATAAACCCAGTGACATGTGAGAAATTTAAATCTACATGCCACCGAGTAGTTTCAATGACTTTAAGTCACTTTAGAACACACTACCTACAACCGCCCCTATTAGGTTCGTTCAAGGGTTGTCAGAAAGTACTTGGGAGGCCGGAATATCCTGTGTGCCGCTGTCTGCAGATGTCGATCCAGAATAAACAATTCTATTATCTTCATCCGAGCCTCTTTCAGCAAGTGCTACGCCTGAAGAAAGCATTAATGCAATAATTAAGGCCGCATTTAAAAATTTCATGATTCACTCCTTACGTTTAACTATTCGATCAACCTACTGAGCTAAAAGCAACTCATGGATCGCTTCCCCTCTAACTTCCTACATGTGAGTTAATCAGCTCTTTTAGAGAAGAAGGCTTGGTTTGCTAGTCGCATCATCAGCACATGAATGATAGATTCAAAATGAACGAATAAGAATGCCAAATACTCTTCCTTTCTTGCCTGATCCAGTCTTTCTATATATTTCCGAGAATCTTTTAATATTGAGAAGAAGTGATGCCCGCCTGACACTCTCGTCAGACAGCTCATACAGAATAAAGGCAACTGCCGACCAAAACCCTCGCCGAAATCGCGGACATGAGCATTCTGCCCCTCAAGCGGCACTTAAAATCTCCAACTATCGATGTCTTCTAGTGAGGGTGCACTTGGGGCTAAACTGGTATTTCCACGATGCTAAGAGCAGCCAGCCCCCAACGCTATGATCAACACCTTTGCCGTATCCAACTACCGCAGCCTGAAAAACATTGTCTCTCCCCTGTCGAGTCTCAATGTAATGACTGGGCCCAACGGTTGCGGCAAGTCCAATTTATACAAAGCGCTGCGATTATTGGCAGAAACAGCCAAAGGCAATCTTATCTCATCGATTGCTCAAGAAGGCGGGCTTGATAACACCTTCTGGGCTGGCCCGGAAAAACTCACCAAAGACATGAGAGAGGGCTCCACGGCCATTGAGGGCTCTGCCAAGAAAAACAGCCCCCGGCTTAGGCTGGGTTTTGTGGGTGAAGATTTCGGCTACGCCATTTCATTGGGGATGCCCGCCTCTCAGGGCTTTGCGGGCTACCAAGATCCCTCTATGTTCCAGTTCGACCCCGAAATAAAACGGGAATGCATTTGGGCAGGCGATGTTTACCGACCCAGTAGCTGTTTGGTTGACCGCGTTGGGTCTGTGGTCAAAGTGCGTGCAGGTCGTAAATGGCAGGTTTACGATGCCCACCTTAATAGCTACGAAAGCATTCTGAACGAAATCAGTGATCCGGTCGCCGTGCCTGAAGTCCATGCTGTTCGGCAAGCCATTCGTCATTGGCGCTTCTACGATCAGTTCCGAACCGACCCACACTCCCTCATCCGCACACCGCAAATCGGTACCCGCACCACGGTGCTGGATCACGATGGCCACAGCCTAGTGGCCGCATTGCGCACCATACACGAGATTGGCGACCGAAAGGCCTTGTATGAGGCAATTGAAGACGCCTTCCCCGGAGCAACGATTGATTTTGGGGCCGATGCGGGTAACCGTTTTGTACTACAGTTTCGACAGAAAGGCCTGTTGCGCCCCTTAAATCAGTCGGAACTATCAGACGGCACACTTCGCTACCTATTGCTGGTGGCGGCACTGCTCACACCCAGGCCGCCTTCCTTGCTAGTGCTAAATGAGCCGGAAACCAGCCTACACCCGGATTTGCTGCCCGCCCTGGGGCGCCTGATTATCCGTGCATCGCGGGAAACCCAGGTGTGGGTGGTCTCCCACGCACCGCGCCTGGTGGCGACACTGGAGCAAGATCAGGCCTGCAACTCTATCGCGCTGGATAAAGAGTTTGGCGAGACCGTTATCCTCGGTCAGGGATGGCTGGACGAGCCGCCCTGGCAGTGGGCGGATTAAGCAGAACGCTAACGAACCGAGGACACTAGCGTTTCGTCTTTTCCATTTAGTTTGCCTAGAAGCCCTTTTCGCTAACTAAAGTGTAGCTGTTGGGGTGCTTTAGATTGATCAAAACGTAGGCTCATCACTATCAGCCCAATAAAAATCACCCCAAGCATCAGCCATGCCTGCTCAAACCCTCCCAGTAAGTCTTTTATCAACCCCGCCGCGATAGGTGCTAAAGAGGCGATGAGATAGCCGATCCCTTGTACCCAAGCAGCAAGCTGACCAGATAGCACGGGGTCGTCTGAGTGATCCATAGTGATGATCAAGCTTAAGGGAAAAAGGCCTCCAATTCCTAACCCCAGCAGCGCGGTTGCCAACCAAGCCATTGTTTTAGGCATTAGCCCAAGAAGCAAAAAGCCCGCCACCGATAACAGAAGCACCAGCAATAACACCGGGCGACGGTCTTTCATCTGTTGAGCCAGTATGGGAAACGTTAGGCCAGCCATCACCTCAATGGCAGTTAGCCAACTAAGCGCCAGCCCCGCTTGCGTTTGAGACCAGCCTAAATTGATAAAGGTGGGCGGAATCCAAGCCAGAAGGCAGGTATAACCCGCCGTACCTAAACCAAAGAAAATCGCCAACGACCAAAACCGAGGCTGCCGAGCCATCGCTGAAAAAGCGATGCTAACACTGTTGTTTTGACTAGGGGCTGGCAGTATTCGCCTGCGCATCACCCAGCAAACGAGCCCTGCAAGTGCTAAAAGTCCCCATAACGCCAAGGCGCTCTGCCAGCCAATATAATCACTCACCACAGGCGTAATGGCAGAGGCTAGAGCCGCGCCCCCCATGATGGAGGCAATGTAGAACCCCATCACCATCGGGGTTTTCTCGCCTGCCGCCTGTTTTATCACCGCAGGAAGTGCCGCCTGGATAAAGGCTATGCCAATGCCGGCGCCCAGCGCGGCTGCCCATAAGCCTGTATACCCGAAGCCAAACCAGTGTAACGCGTCCGATAAAGCAATCGACGCAAGCGCCAGGGTAATCACGCTATTAAAGCCGATCCGCTTTGCAAGCAACGCGCTAACAAAACACCCCAACCCCATCGCTAGTACCGGTAACGTGGTTAAAAGCGACAGCTGTGTAAATGAAAGACTCACATCATACCGGATTGCCTCAACCAGCGGGCCAATAGCCGCCATGGATGGCCTCAGGTTGAGCCCAATCAGAATGATCAGAAGGATCGTTCTTACCAACGGTATTGATCTCGAATTGCTATTGCGCATACCCACTGCCCACCCTTTATCGGCCATTGCTAAAATAAGAATCGGCGCTTACTTTAAAACCTCAGGTTAACTTGAGGTCAAGATAAATGATGAACTGGCTAATTAGGCCTAAAGAAGAGAGTGTTAAGCGTGGGTGCAGTGGCTAAAAGAAGCAGGTTTAACGTATCGACGATGTATTATTACGGTGCAGAAGGGTTATAACGAGCTGGCAAAAATCGCGGCGACCAGCGCCGCTTCGCTTTGGGCAAGTTGTTTATCGTCAACTATACTGCGCCCTAACGAACATGATGTCGTTGCCTGAGTTGGGGCTAGCGTGCAGCGCCAGCCAACAAAGGTAAATTAGTCAGCTTGAACAGCATAAGGAGTTTGCCGTGACAGCCACTAACGATCGCACTTATCGAAGCGGACCAAACCCGTTTCATACCGTAATGCTTGCAGGGACTACGCCACTCTTTCTTGGCACCATGCTATGTGATTACGCCTACTCAACCACCTACCATATTCAGTGGGCCACCTTTGCTTCTTGGCTAAATTTGGGTGGGCTTATTTTCGCGGGACTTGCGCTTTTGTGCGCAATTATTGGCTTTTTTCGTTCCCAAGACCGTCGTTTGGCTTTTCTGATGTATCCAGCGCTGCTATTGCTCACCTGGGTACTGGGTCTTGTCAATGCGTTAGCCCATGCACGAGACGCCTGGGCCATGATGCCAGTTGGCTTTGCTCTTTCGATCGTCGTTGTTTTGCTCGCAGGCACGGCGACGTGGGTCGGTTTTTCCCGCTTTGGTATCGGAGATAAGCCATGAAGTTTTCCCATTTCTTCGCCGCTCCTCTCTCGATACTTCTGGTGGCAGGTGTTGCTCGCGCTCAGGACTCTCAAAAGTATGGGCCAAACCCTGACCTTCCTGAACCACAACGTGGGCTTCTGCCGGATATGTCAGTTCCCGAGCCCGCAGAATGGGGCGACCAGCTACCGACGGTTCCCGACGGTTACACCATTACGGCCATTGCTACTGATCTTAAGGTGCCGCGCCAAACGCTGGTGTTGCCCAACGGCGATATTCTGGTGGCAGAGGGAAGCGGCGGCAACGCACCGCCCCTGAAGCCAAAAGATTTTATTGCTGGCTACATAAAAAGCCAGGGCACCACCTCCGTTGAAAGCGGTAACCGATTGACCCTTTTGCGCGATAGCGACGATGACGGCAGCTACGAAGAGCAAACGGTGTTTGCCGAGAACCTCAACGCGCCTTATGGGCTGGCATTGGTTGATAACAACCTCTATGTCGCTAACCAAGATGCGGTTGTACGCTTCGATTACGAGGAAGGCCAAACCGAGGCCAGTGGGTCGCCAGAAATAATTACGCTGCTACCCTCGGAAATCAACCACCACTGGACCAAGGCGATGACCGCGAGCGCTGACGGAGACTACTTGTACTTGGGCATTGGCTCCAACAGTAACATCACCGAACGTGGCATGGCAGCGGAGGTTAGTCGAGCCGAGGTATGGGAAATTGATGCCGACACCGGCATGCATCGGCCTTATGCCACCGGCCTGCGCAACCCCACGGCGTTGGCTATCCAACCCGATACTGAGCGACTTTGGGCAGTCGTTAATGAGCGTGACGAACTAGGCCCGGACTTGGTTCCAGACTACCTAACCACCGTACAGGACGGCAGCTTTTATGGCTGGCCATTTAGTTATTGGGGGCAGCATGTTGACCCCCGCGTACGCCCGCAGAACCCTGAAAAAGTGGAGTCAGCAGTGGTACCCGACTACAGCCTAGGCTCGCACGTAGCACCACTGGGTCTCGCCTTCTCCATACCGGAAATGGGAGATGAGTTCGCTGAAGGCGTGTTTATCGGCGAACATGGCAGTTGGAACCGCTCAGACCCTGTGGGCTACCAGGTTGTCTTTATCCCTTTCCGCAATGGCGAGCCCGACGGTGACCCAATTGATTTCGTTTCCGGGTTTCTTACTGAAGACGGCAAAACTCGCGGTCGCCCAGTCGGCGTCACCATCGATCCAGAGGGCGCCCTTATCATCGCTGACGACCTGACGAACGCCGTTTGGCGCGTGACCTACGATGGCGATGAGTAAACACTTAACCCTCCGCGTAAAAAAAGGCGGCAGCCTGTTGTACTGCCGCCTTTTCCGTTTGTTCTAAAGAAGCCTTTATATGAACAACTCATACCAGGTTAACTCATGCACTACTTCAATTAACCGCGCAGTAGCAAGTATTGTCATGGTTAAGATTTATGATACAAAGCGATCTGTCGCGCGTATCAACTGATCGAGAATGCCGGGTTCGCTCCAGGCATGCCCTGCCCCTTCGATCAAATGGAATTCGGATTCTGGCCAAGCGTTATGCAGTGCCAGCGCATAACGAACAGGGCATGGCATATCGTACCGCCCATGGACAATGACGCCGGGAATGCCTTTTAGGCGTGAAGCGTTAGCAAGCAGTTGCCCCTCCTCCAGCCAAGCGCGATGAGTGAAATAATGGTTCTCTAACCGCGCAAAGGCTAACGCAAAATGCCCCTCTCTGTAGGGAGCCGATAAGGCAGGGTCTGGTAGCAGGGTGATGGTTTCACCCTCCCATATCGTCCAGGCCTTCGCCGCCTCAAGCTGAGCGATAGGGTCGTCACCCATCAAACGATGATGGTAGGCGGCCACCATATCGTGTCGCTCTGCTTCAGGAATAGGCGTCTGAAACGCCGCCCACTTATCGGGGAACATTTCAGACACACCAAACTGATAGTACCAGTCAATCTCCGCTTGAGTGACCGTATAGACGCCTCGCAAAATCAACTCACTGACACGTTCAGGATGCGCCTGGGCGTACGCAAGGCCCAGGGTAGAACCCCAAGAGCCGCCAAAAACCATCCACTGGGTTACGCCAACATGCTCACGTAGCCTCTCGATGTCTTCGACTAAATACCACGTAGTATTGGCTTCGATACTGGCATGGGGCTCTGAACGTCCACAGCCACGCTGATCAAAGAGAAGAACATCGTAGTGCTCAGGGTTAAACAGACGTCGATGATCAGGCGAAATTCCACCGCCGGGGCCACCATGCAGGAACACCGCAGGCTTACCGCCCGGTTTGCCAACACGCTCAAAATAGACCGTATGGCCACCCCCAACATTGATCATGCCTGTTTCGTAGGGTTCGATCGGTGGGTATAGGGTTCTCAAGTTCGTCATTCAAGCCTCCCGCTTCAGTTTCACCTTTCCAAACACCGTTTGACACTTCCACCTTCGCCGACGACTTTACTACAGGCGATTCTCAAATGACCTCGAAGAACGGTCAGGAATGCTAGTATCTAGGAAAGGAAGTGAACCCGGAAGTGGTACAGCCAGCACTGGATCAATCTGGCAATAAATGAAAGGACCTCATCATGATTGAATCAATAGAAGAACTCGAAGCGATTAGAAAAACGTGTCATTCGATGGTCACCAAGAGTTCGAGCCTCTCTGCGGGCGCAGCGGTTATACCCATTCCAGGGGTGGATATAGGTTCAGACGTTGCCATATTGATGCGGCTAATTCCCAAAATTAACCAGAAATTTGGTTTAACGCCTGAACAAATCGACAGCCTGGATACAGAATCCAAGCTCTTTGTGATGACGGCCATCTCAAATACCGGCAGCAAAATGGCCGGTAAATACATCACGAAAAAACTTATCGTGATGCTGTTAAGCAAGATGGGCGTCAAGGTAGCGTCTAAAGGTGTTGCTAAGTTCGTGCCCTTTGTAGGTAGCGCTGTGGCAGGTGGCATTAGCTTCACCGCCATGAAGTACATGGGTAACAGCCATGTTGAAGATTGTTATCAAATTGCCTTGGCGGCACTGGAAAAAGAGCGTCGGGAACATGAAATCGTGATTGAATCAGAGCCAGACGTATAACCCGCCCCTCACTGCAGAGATACTCAGTAAAGCTGAATAGCGGTCTTTCTAATGTGGCTCCGCTAGTGGGCGGTGATATGCTCTAGTTGATTTCTTAACGATTACATCAGGAGAATTTAATGCCCGCTTACGTCGTACTAACCCGTGAACATACTCACGACGCCAAGGAAATGGAGCGCTACGGCGAGAAAGCAAAAGCTGCTCGCGAAGGCCACGATCCGCAACCGCTCGCTTTTTATGGCGATTTTGAAGTGCTTGAAGGTAGCGCTATGGAAGGTGCGGTGATTCTGCGCTTTCCGGATATGGCTGCCGCCCGCGCCTGGTATCAAAGCCCCGCCTATCAGGAAGCCCGCAAGCATCGCTTCCAGGGCGCCGACTACCGCGTTTTTATCGTTGATGGCCTAACAGAAGCCTAAAGAACCTCACCTGCAAAGGCGATGGAACCCTCGCCTTTGCGGGGCCGATTTTCCCTATCCCAATCATGACGCAACGATTACCCCCGCGTTAGCGCTCAACTTTCTTTAAGCAGTACAAAATGCTCAATCAATCGAATCATCAGCGTTTTCTGATCGGGCAGACTTTCCGCCACTAATAACGCTAACGCGACCAACGTGTTGTCATTAATAAGCTGCTCAACAGGGCGTGCCAGTAACGCGGCGTTGCGGCGCAGGTACCACAAAAACAGAAAAGAGCCACAGCGCTTATTTCCATCAGCTAGGGGATGGTTCTTGATAACAAAATAAAGCAGGTGCGCCGCTCGGGTAGCCACATTGGGGTAAAATAGCTCATCACCAAAACCTTGTTCGATGGTGGCGAGAGCTGATGTCAAACCATCACCCCGCACCTGTCCAAAAAGCTCGGTTGCTTCGCCTTTGCTAATGAGAGTTCGCTTCAACTCACTAATGGCTTTCAGTGCCTCTTCTAACCCTAGCGAATGCATATCAGGCTGCTTGATGTTTAACTCAGCTAATTGCTGTTCATCGTAGCCCTGCAGCAAACTCCAGGAGCGTGCGTAGTCGCTAATAACACGCGCAACGGCTTCGCCCTCGATAGATACCAGCCCTTGGTTGGTCAAGGTTCGGCTGAGCAGATTGACTGCCTGTTCAAACTCGATACCGCGCTCGGTTAGTCGGCGTTGGTTAAGGGTATAGCCTTGAACCAGATATTGTTTGAGTACATCGGTAGCCCACTTGCGGAACTGTACACCACGCTGAGATTTCACGCGGTAGCCAACTGAAATAATGACATCAAGATTGAAGTGATCAACCTGATAAGCTTTGCCATCTTCGGCAGTATGTGCAAATTTTGCACATACTGAATTTCGCTCCAGCTCTCCCTCGTTAAAAACGTTACGAATGTGCTTTGTAATAACCGAACGCTCACGCCCAAACAGTTCACACATCTGCGCCTGACTCAACCACACGGAGTCCTGTTCCAACGCCACTTCCAGCTGCGCTTTGCCATCTTCGCTGGTGAATATCTGTATTTGCTGGTCATTCATCGATTGCGCCCCCGTTTTTATCCCGATCTACCTGTCGCTAAAGCGACTTTCTTAGTTAGCTAAGTATAAATCGCGACTTAAACTGTACACCTATACAGCAAAAATCCCAAAAAATGTTTGCTGTTAAACATCCACGAACGCTCTGGGGGATGGAAAACGCGATACCAAAACGCCCCGAACCAAGTCGGGGCGTTTTGCCGTTGCTTTACCTCTGGGATAGGCGGAATTACATCACCAGCGATAGCTCACTTTCGCGCTGATTTCGCGACCCGGATTATAGTAATCGGCCGTGCTTGAACCGACCACGTGCTGCTCGTCGAGCAAGTTGCTGACATTGACGGCTAGGTCGGCGTCTTTAGTGAGCTGGTAGCTGAAGGCCGCGTCAAACAGCGTTGCCGCACTGCTCTTTGACGTATTGGCGACATCAAAGTAGTAGGAGCCAATGTAACGGGCGCCGAGACCAACGCTCATATCCTGGCTTGGCAAGGTATAGTAGCCCCACAGCGACGCCGTATGTTTGGGTGCTGCGGTGAACTCGTTACCCTCTCTGGCTGCGTTGCTGTCGCGTACCACCTCCGACTCCATATAGGAGTAACCACCGGCCACGCTAAAGCTATCGGTCAACTCAGCCTTCGCTTCCAGATCAAGACCCCGTACGCGGGACTCACCCACGGTTTCCCGCTCGATAACGCCATTGTCCTGTACAACCGAGATGGTGACGTCGTCCCTGGTTAGGTCATAGATGGCCGCCGAAAACAGCGCATTGGTACCAAAGGGGGAATATTTCGCACCAATTTCGTACTGCTCACCCCGTTCGGGGTCGACACCAATCGTGGGCGGTGCGACCGACTCCACCATGCTGACATAGGTAGAAATTTCGTCGGTGACCCGATAGGTCAGCGCACCGCGAAGTGAGGTCTCAGAGAAGTCATCGGAATCGGTAACGCCCGCCATGTTGGTGCTTGAGACATCCATCGAGTCGTTGCGCACACCCGCTGTCACAATGAATCGGTCATAGAAGGACAAATTCTGAGTCAGGAAAACAGACTCAGTGGTGAAGTCCTGCTTGTTGCTGCTGTAGACGTTCAGGCTACTCGGGGCACCGCTAAAAACGGGATTTGCGATATCAATGGAGGTCGCATCCCCGTAAAACGAACGGTCTTCGGTTGAAGCTTCGCCATACTCGACACCCACGAGCGTGCTGCTATCGACCTGATCAAAGCGGGCGTCGTATTGCAGGATAGCGTTGCCGATCAACTCCTGGGCTTCGTTGTCCGTTCCAAAATAGTCGCGATCCACCACGCTACCAACTCGCGCCGCGGAGTCAGTGATATAAACGTAGCCGAAGTCATCAGTCAGGTCGCTATAGCGCAGATTACCCCGCAGCGTCAGCCCGTTGTTGAAATCATGGGTGAGCTGTCCGGTAAGGCTGGTACGCTCAACATCGTGATAATTAAAATCAGGCTCACCAAAGAACTCGCTGCGATCGTACTCCCGGTCGAGTGGATAACCGCCGCTGTTAGGGGTGTCGTCACGCTTCAGGTAATCGAAGATAACGCTTGCTGAGGTGTAATCTGTCGGCTCCCAGGCCAAGCCCCCCATCAGGAAACCATTGTTGTCTTTGGAGTGATCGTATTCGCGATCGCTGTCTCGGATGGTGCCGGTAAAGCGGTAGGCCACTGTCTCGTCAGCGTTCAGCGTGTCACCCACATCAACACCGGCTTCTTTTGCGTCAAATGAACCGTAGGAGAGATAGCCCTCTCCAAAACGCTCAAAGCGTGGCCGCTTGCTCACGAAGTTGACCGAACCACCTGGATCCGCCGGGCCAAACAGGGTGGAGTTGGCCCCACGCAACACTTCAACGCGTTCGTAGGCGTAAGGCTCTTCGCGTACACCGCGCATTGAGCCTAGCGTAAGCCCGTCACGGTAGGTGGTGGCCTCGAATCCGCGAATTTTAAAATAGTCGTTACGGTCATCGGTGCCGTAATAATCAGTGAGGACGCCTGGCGTATATTGCAGCACTTCCTCGGTGGTAGAGGCGTTGCGCTGCTCAATCTCCTTCTCAGTGACGACCGACACGGAAGCGGGGGTATCAAGGATACTGGTAGCCACCTTACCGCCGACCCATAGCTCTTGGGCCACTATCGAGTTGGCATCATCATCAGCGTAAGCCTGAGCATTGACGATAATGGGAGCAAGGCGATAGCCCTCATTACCTTCACTGCTCTCGCCGGTTTCCTGGGCGTTCCCAATCATGGGAATAGTCACCAGCGTGGTGCCGCACAGAATGGCGGTAGTGGTCTGCTGCCACCGTAACCAACTTGCGTTGCGCCGGACTGTGCTACTGCTATCAGTCATGTTGAAGATCCCTTGAAATGATTAAACCGGCCCTGCTCGCCTTATGGTTTTCTTTTAAAAGGCCGTGAGAGTATCCAAAGGTGGCAGCACCTAGTCAATAGTAATAACACAAATCATAATCATTTATTTTGAACTTTAGTTCATGATTGCAATACACGTATGAGGTCATGCACCAACCGACTACCCGTCCTATATCTGCAGCGCTCGTGTACCAGCGGCATCTGATCAACAAATAAAAAAAGCCCCGTGTTATCCAAAACACGGGGCTTTTGACAAAGGAGTGTGGCCTGGCTCAGTGTGCCTCGACAGCGGCACGCCCTTTGATGATAGAGCGGGCAAGCATCAGATACGCCACCGAGCCACAGGCGGCCATGGCCAGAATGACCGCTTCAAGCGTATGCGGCAACATGGCGGACAATGCGCTCAGCAGCCCGGCGACACCGAACTGTGCTGCGCCCAGAAGCGCTGCGGCCGTCCCGCCACTGGTGGGAAAGAACTCCAAAAAGCAGGCCTGAATATTCGGAGAGATCGCCCCCACCGCGCCGATGGTCAGCATCATGGCGGCGAGGAAGGCGTAAAGCGACCAATCCATAAAGGCAGCCATCACCAGCAATACTATACCCACTGCCTGACAGCCCGTTGCCAACTGCAGGATACGCAGTGACGGTAGCCTGGAAAGCAACACTCGATTGAGAATGTTGAAAATAAGCATCGCGACGATATTCGCCGCAAACAGCATCGAAAAGCTTGAAGGCGACTGGCCGAAATGCCCCTGATAGATAAATGACGCATAGGTGATGAACATCATCAGAGTAGAAAACGAAGCAGCCTGCCAAACGATGAACGGCAGCGCCGGTTTTGTCGACAGTACCAGTTTGTAACGCGCCAGCAGGCTCATCTTAGGGCTTTTCGCGCGCGACACCTTTCCCGGGCCGGTAAACAGCACCCGCACCAGCAACGGCACCAGCAGCACCGCGTACACCGCCAAGGCAAAAAAGATATAGTGCCAGGAACCCAGCGCCAGAATCGCGCTGCCTACGCTCGGAGCGATTCCAGGTGCCAGCACCATGATAAAGCCCATCATCGAGAACAGTTTCGCGGCGTCGCGGCCCGCCACCCGGTCGCGCACCAGCGCCGGCACAGATACCAGGGTAAAACCGGCGCCAAGAGCCTGAACTGCCCGCCCGCCGAGCAGGGTGTTCAAAGAATCCGCCATACCAATGACGATGCTTGAGAGCGCAAAAATCGCCAGCCCGCTCATCAGCACCCGCTGGCGCCCGAAGCGGTCTGAAAGCGCACCGCCGATCAACTGGCCAAACGCCAACGCGAGTACATACACTGAAACGCTCAACGATACCGCCTGCTGAGAAATCCCCAGCGATTCACCAATAACCGGAAAAGCCGGCAGATACGTATCCATGGAAAACGGGCCCAGCATCATGGTCATTGCCAGGCTCAGCACCACAGTGAAGGGCGTTTTAGATTGGGTCATAGAAGCTCGCGGTAAAAGGGCGTAATGATGGACAACATCAACGATATGATACCGACTGATGCTATCAAGGCAATCGAACAGAAAACGAGGGATACGCTGCCGGGCGGTAATTGACAAAACACACAGCCAGTTTGTTATCGGTTAGCGCGGCTATGCAAAAGAGTGTGCTCAAAGCTATTTTAAAAACACACCCCCAACGAGGAGACCAGGATGTCTACCCCTCAGCCAGAACGACTCCATCTCGACAGCGATGCAGCGACCGGCTACCCCAACTCCCCTCTACCAGTGCTGGTTTATCGCCAGGTTCTCGATATCAGCAATGCAGAGGAGCGGGCCGATGCCTTTGAAAGCATGTTCAAACACCACGGTTGGCTGCCTGCGTGGCGCTACCACCTGTATGACTTTGATCACTTTCACTCCACCGCCCATGAAGCACTGGGCATCTTCCGTGGGCAGGCCCGGGCACGGCTAGGTGGCCCTAACGGCCAGGAGCTGATGCTTTACCCGGGCGATGTGCTGGTGCTGCCGGCAGGAGTTGGGCATGCCAGCCTGGAGGCGGACGATGATTTCTGCATGGTAGGCGCCTACCCACCAGGCCAAAAGCCGGAAATAGAGCGCGGTGATCCCGCACAACTTGCAGCAGCAAAAGCCCGAGTCGCTGCCGTTGCCTTACCCGAGGATTCCCCGGCAGGAGGTTCACTAGCGGAGCTGTGGCGGGAAGGCTCTTAGCAGGTGGAAGGCAATTGGCAAGCTCGACGATTAATTAGCTTTTCGACGAACCGGAGCAGTTTTTAACTATTTATGCATAATCTGACGCTTCACCTGAGGAGTTTTAACAATGTAAGTAATATCTTGGGGAAACGACCAATGTAATGTGTGAAATATCATTAAATAGGTCGTCGGAAAAAGAGTACTCTATAGCACCATATATTGCTAACATGGCTTATTCTCTGCATTTATACTATTTTTTTCTACATAAAATCGTGGTTTCTCAGCCAATACAGCAGCCTTTTTCAATAAATAAAAACCAGCACTAAAGGGAGCTCATGGAACTCAGACACTTAAGATACTACATTGTCGTCGCCGAACAACTTCACTTCGGGCGCGCGGCTAAATTACTTAATATATCGCAACCACCCCTAAGTAATCAGATAAAAAACCTTGAAGAAGAAATCGGCGTTCAGCTTCTTATTAGGAATAACAAGGAAGTCCGCATCACGCCAGCGGGTCAGCATTTTCTCGAAGCGGCAAGAAAGTGCATTGCGACGCTGGATAAGGAAATAGCCTTTACTCAAAGAATAGCACAAGGCAAGGAGGGATCTATTTCAATCGGATTTAGCGGTACTATGTCGTTTCACTTGATTCCATCTATCGTTAAAGACTTTAAAAGAAGCCATCCAGGTATCGACATACGTTTGCAACAACTTACCACTCACAATCAGATTGTCGGCTTGATACATGGGACAATTGATGTCGGATTTCTTGTCTCTCCTGTCTCAGACAAACGAATAGACAATATCACGATACTAGAAGAGCACTTCGTTGCCTGTCTTCCTAAAAGCCATTCACTAGCGACCACTAACCAGGAGGTCGACGTAAGTAAACTCAGTAATGAAAACTGGGTGATGACACCCCGAGAAGCAGGGCACGGTTACTATGATGCGATAATGGCTCTGTGTAAAGAACATGGCTTCAAGCCCAATGTCATTCAGACAGCTCAGGAGCAGCAAACACTGGTGGCACTCGTGGCCGCCGAAATGGGCGTTACGCTACTTCCCCACTCGGCCACCTACATAAAAAATGACCATGTGGTGTACAAGTCGATTAATTCAGATGTGCAAAAGGTCAGCTCGATGGCGTGGAATTCCAATTTATTGACTGATACGGCACGTTTCTTTATTCAGTATATTGAATCGAAGATAAATGAAGGCACGATCGAAAAGCCGATCGTGCCTAAAACTTATCTGCTTTCTTAAAAAGGGCCTAGGTTGATGGCCACCGCAATGCTTAGCGCCGCAGCCCCAATGGCTATCCAGATTAATAGCAAAGGGATCACGAACTTAAGCCATTTAAGCCATGGAACCCCACCGATCGCAATACTGGCCATTAAAATTCCCGACGTAGGGGTAATAATGTTAGTAAAACCATCACCAAAGTTATAAGCCAGCACGGCAACTTGCCGGGTCAAACCGATAGTGTCTGCTAATGGCGCCATCACGGGGACAACAATCGCCGCCTGACCGCTGGCAGAACTAATGATGATATTGAACGCCAGATTGAACCCGTACATACCTAGTGCCGCCAACACATTAGGTAATGGCTGAAGTACCATCGCAATCGAGTTAACAATGGTGTCCAGAACGTAAGCGTTTTCGAGCACGACCACAATTGCCCTGGCAAGGCCCACAATTAATGCTGCGTACAGCATTCCTTGCGCACCTCTGATGAACAGATTCACATACTGGTTTGCGGGTACCTTTTCAATCGCCGCCGTTCCCAGGCTTATTACCAAGAACAGCGCGGCCATTTCATGCAACCCCCATCCTAAGTTAAAAACGCCCACTACGTAGCCAATCATACAGGTCGAAAAGTATCCCAATATCACCTTATGTTTCCGAGTAAACTCGGCGGGGATTGTGTTAGCGTTTTCAACCTCTGTGGGGAAAGGTGTAGCGCCCAGCACAGATTTACTTTGATCTTTTGAAACTTTGGAAATGTAATGACAAAGATAGGCGATCGTCGACGCTAAAATGCAGAGGTAGACGGCAAAACGAAACCATAGGCCGCTGAAAATGGGGAGCCCCGCGATCTCTTGACCAAACCCGGTGGTAATCGGATCCAAACCGCCAATCGTGTAGCCTGCATATGCTCCCAGGTAAATAATCGCCACGCCTGCTACCGCATCTAGCTTAAAGGCTCTGGCGATAATGATGCCGATGGGGATAAATGCAATAACAGCCGTTTGTAACGCGCCAATAAACCCCGCTGCCGAAAAAGCGATAGACACCGCCACTATCAACGCATATTTTTTATCCTGCGTTTTCTTGATCAGCTTCATAATGCCAGCCTGAATGGCTCCTGTGTGATCCAGGATGGCGAACGAGCCGCCAATGGTCAGCACAAGAAAGATAATGCTGGCAGAATCGATCAAACCAGACTGTATCGAAAGAAAAAAATCATAGAGCGTGGTGGGACTTGCAGGCAACGCTTCATAGCTACCTGGCACCACCATAGCAGTGCCACTTTCTGTTGTACGCTCAAAGCTGCCTGCTGGAATGAACCACGTCGCTATTGATGCAATCATTAGCATCGCGAACAGGATGACATAGGAGTCAGGTATATTTTTCTTCTTTTTAACAGCTGAGGCATTCGGGTCTATTTTTTTCATTTTTACCTCTCTAAAACTTATAAGGGCAAGGTCAAAGGCCTCACCCTATTGTGAATTAACCAATGATTAGCGACTCGAAGTCTCTGGGAAAGTAAGTGACCATATCCATACCCTTTTCCGTTACCACGATAGTGTCGGAGTGTCGGAAAGCGCCCAGGCCATCGACATACAGCCCCGGCTCAACGGAAAAGACCATGCCTGGTTCAAGCAGAGTGTGATCTCCCAGGTCGAAAAATGGGGCCTCGTGGTTTAAAAGTCCCATGTTATGGCCGGTATGATGTTTAACGTATTGCGTTAAGCCATTATCCTTAAAGTATCGTTGCACCTCTTCCTCTACTTTAGAAGCGGGAATACCTGGTTTAATAGTTCTAAAAGCTACTTCCTGCGCTTCATACATATGATTGAAGAATATTTCCTGTTCTTTTGTTGCTTCTTCAATAAACATGGTACGTTCTAGCTCGCTCTTGTAGCCCCAAACATCGCAAGCCGCCTGCGAGACAACATTGAACCCTTTCTTGAACATGGCGTTCTGGTTTTGCGAATGAGGGAAAGCCGAATGCGGGCCAATCTGACCGCGATAGAATGCATGCGCTGGCGATCCATAGGAACGATAACCTGCGCCCAGGGTTTCGAACATCGCCTTGGTCGCTTCCTGGGTAGCGCGGCTTTCCGCCTCCATTTCACGGCCACCCGCATGGGTATACTTAGTCAGCAGGTTGTGCGCCAAATTACCCCATCGGGCAGACTCTTTAATCAGCTCTATTTCCGTCGATGATTTAATATAACGCTGCTCTTCAACGAGCCCTTTGATAAGCACCTTATCGGCAAAAGTGATCAGTGAAGTAATTGCCGGCCCCGCATAGCCCTTTGCTGACCCATACCCCTCGGCATCAATGCCAACACTTAAAGAACCAAAGTTCTTATCCTGAAGTACCTTTTTGAGATACTCCATCGGATGAGTAATGCCAGGGTATTCAGGGTAATCGTAAGAAGTACTTATAACGGCGTATTCTTGTGCATGCTCTACCTCCATGCGGGGCACAAATAAACTGAAAAAGCCCTGTGCATCCACAATAAGAGCAATCGGCCTTTCTGAAGGGCGGAAGTTAAATCCTGTAAGATAGAAGATATCGGTAACACTAAAAAGCAACGCTGCGTCGCAGTGCTTATTTTTAAGATTAGTTAAAAAAATTTCTTGCCTTGCTTTAATTTCTGAAACAGAAATTTTCAAAATCATGTTGCTAGCTCCTGAGTTAACCACCTCAGGAAGCTACCAGTGCCCTCACGTGAGGGTAAAATACTATATAAATGTCATTCGATATCTTATAAATATCATTAATGGAGAACCAAACCGCTCAACTTGAGCGGTTTGGTTGTTTATTTCCAATGTATTGCATACTAACCGAGCGTATTCTTACGCTTGATTAGAAAGGCCCGTAGTTAATCAACACAGCGGTAACTACAAAGGCGATGCCCACTAGCGTCCAGAGGCATACCAACGGAAACGCGAAACGTACCCAGTTACTCCATGGCACTCCGCCCACGGCGAGCACAGACATCAACACACCCGATGTCGGCGTAATAATATTGGTAATCCCGTCGCCAAGCTTGAAGGCAATCACCGCCGTTTGACGAGTGATATCGAGCATATCCGCAAGCGGCGTCAAAATCGGCATTACCACCGCTGCCTGACCGCTCCCAGAAGGCACCAGAAAGTTGAAAAAGAGGTTGAATACAAAGACAGCAAGCGCACCCAACATGGATGGAAGCGTACTTAAGGGCACAAAAATTGAATTCACGACCGTATCAAGAATCATCCCCTCGGCCATTAGCACCGTAATGCCTTTGGCAATGCCAATAATAAAGGCACCATACAGCATACCTTTGGCCCCTTTCATGAACATCTGCACAAACTCGTTGGGCGAGAAGCGAGCGAGAGCTGCGCTGCCTATCCCATTGATCATGAAAATGGCAGAGAGCTCATTAACGCCCCACCCCAACCCTAAAGAGCCATAAATAAACACCGCTAAACAGGCAACAAAGAAGCTTAAAATGACCAGATGCCGACGCGTAAACGTTAAGTTCTCATCATCTGATCCAATGGCTTCAGTGCTAAAGGGCTGACTCCCCATTAGACTTCGGCCGGGATCGTCGCTAATGCGTTTGATATACCGACACACATAAGCAATTGTCACTGCCAGTAGCACGAAAAATAGCGCCACCCTAAGCGGCGCGCCAGAAAATAGTGGCAGCCCTGCTATAGATTGCGCGATACCCAGCGTAATAGGATCGAAAACAGCCGCCGCTGAGCCCGAAAAATAGCCCAGATAGACAATGGCGATCCCCGCGATCGCATCTAACTTAAGCGCTCGTGCCAACACGATACCCAGCGGAATAAAGGCAATAACGGCATTCGACCCAACGCCAATGGCAGATACCACGCCAAATACAAAAGACACCACAATCGCGAGCAGATATTTACGCCCCCGGGCTTTATCAACCAGGCTTTTGATACCCGCATTGATCGCACCGGTGGACTCCACCACAGCAATCGCACCGCCCATTACCAGAACTAAAGCAATTAGGTTTGCTGAGCTGATAAAACCGTTCTGAATCGAAAGAAAAATGTCGAAAAAATTAAGGCCACTAGACTCCACCAGATGAAAACTGCCAGGAATAACCGTCGGCCGCCCCTCTGTGGTTCGCTCAAACTGGCCCGAGGGAATAAAGAAACTCAATAGCCAAGCCACCAGTAATAACCCAAACAGAATCACAAAGGCATCGGGCATGGCCATTCTTTGTATTGATCTAGTTTTCACGTTGAAATTTCCTGAATATTTTTTCATATAGTTATTTATTTAACGCACTGACAAACGGCTGAATGGCGTATCAGACCTGCCGTATCAACGCCGCCAGGATCGCCGCACGCGGTACAATTGAGGCTATTTCAATGTGCTCATATTCCGCATGGGGGGCAGCGCCAGTTGCACCCAGCCCATCAAGGGTGGGAATACCTTTGGCTGCAGCGAAATTGCCGTCGCTTCCTCCACCTACCGAGGCTTCCGTAAGCTCAATGCCGAATGCACCGGCAGCGTGCTGGGCAAGTTCAAACAGACGAGCCGTAGCATGTGTTCGCTCCATCGGCGGGCGCGTCATGTCACCGCTAACGGTTAGCGTTACGCTGGGATGAAATGGGGTACTTTGATAAATGGCATTGTAGAGCCGCCCGGCTTCTTCCAGCGTCGTTACCCGAACATCAATACCTAACTCAGCTTCCTCCGGCACGACATTAAGTGGGCCACCGCCACGTACCATCCCAACATTCACTGTGGTTCCCAGGCCGGGGTCGGCCAGACTATGTAAGTACTGAATCTGGTGGGACAACTCCTCAATCGCACTCACCCCTTCTTCAGGGTTATTGCCCGCATGAGCTGCTTTACCCGTTATATGCATGTAAAAGCGTCCAGAGCCTTTACGTGCCGTTTTCAAAGCGCTGCCATTAGCCGTGGCAGGTTCAACAACCAGCACCACATCGCTCGCAACCGACTCCTCCTCAATTCGTTGTCGCGAGGTAGGGCTACCTAACTCCTCATCACTGGTACATAGAAAACGAATGCGAGCATCGGGAAGCGCATCGAGTTCAACGAGTGCTTTGATAGCCCAAATGGCTTGAACAATGCCTGCTTTCATATCCAAGATGCCGGGGCCGTAAAACTTGTCTGCCTCACGGCGGATATCGAGCCGGCCGATATCCCAAACCGTATCGAAATGCCCCAAGATAAGAATCTGACGATCCCCCTCTCCTAGCGTGAAGCCAAGATGATCGCCCTTTTCAGTTTGTGGGAACGTTTCCGCCTGACATTGGAGCCGGTCTTGAAATAACTGGCGCAACATTTGACCACAGGCGTCCACTGCGGCTTTATCATTGGATGGCGATTCAGCACGTACTAACGCTTCAATATCATCGAGAATAGAACGCTGATGCTCTTGCAGATAAGTGTGAAGGGTATTCATATAGCCTCTCGAGTAAGAATGACAGCCTCTAAACAGCAGCAACTCAGAACAGCGTTGTGCTATTAGGCGCACGGTCAGTATGTGAGGGGCGTAACAAGGAAAGAATAAGAAGCGCGCAGCCGAATCGTTGCGTTCAAAGCAACGGTTAAGAAGCCGGTGAAGGATAGAGAGAATGGTGCAACAACGCATAGACCAGGGAATTACCGAGCATCGACTGGCTTACCTTTACGAGGTTGCCATGCAAGGAGGTGTTAGAGCGGCTGCCGAGTCAGTCGGCGTTAACCCTTCGGCCATTAGCCGGCAAATAGCACTGCTTGAGCGCCATCTGCAAATTCCCTTGCTCGAAAAACAGGGAAGGAACGTCACGGTGACCCAGGCGGGAAAGCTACTGATCGAGCACCACCGGGAAATGCTGTATCGGCGGCGTCAATTAGCCGAGACACTGCAGGATATGCGCCACTTGCGTCGAGGCAGTGTCAGCCTACGGGTCGGGCAGGGTATGATCAGTGAATTTGTGGAAGGGCCTCTCCAACAGTTCAGTGCAGATTACCCTGATGTGTTTGTCGATATTCACTCTGGCAACATGAGTGAAACAATCAACATGATGCTGCGGGGCAAAGTGGACATGGCGATCAGCTTTGGTCCATTAGGCGATCCTCCGGTCATGGTTCGCAGTTTTAACCGCGGCCCCATTTGCGCCATAGTGCCGCCACATCACGCTTTGGCAGGCCTTGAAGCCATTACGCTTGAAACCCTGGCCTCCCAGCGATTGATCTTTATGGCAGAACAATTCGGCATCCAACAGTACATCAATGAAATGTTCAGCAGCCAACACCTAGCCCCTCTGCCCGCTTACCAGTGCAATCATTTTTCAACGGCTATTGCGCTCGCAATATCAGGGCTAGGTATTGCCTTCATGACGCGGCAGTCTGCACGCCCATTGGTGGATCGTGGTGATATCGTTGCGATCCCTGTCGAGCACTCTTTATCGCATACCGCTACCTGCCATCTCATCCGTAGCCAAGGAAGAAGGTTCACTCCTGCCGCTGAACACCTATGGAAAGTACTCGCGAGCTCAATGCAATCACAGTCTGCCGGGAAGCGCTGAGCTTAAATCAGGTAGCGCTTTTACTCGTTAAATTTGGGGAGTAATTCGCGTCCAGTAATGCCCCCATATGAGGCAGCCAAGGCAACCCGCCACGCTTACCTTAACAGCTAACACCGGGGCTAAAACCGCATGGATGTGCCAGTGCACGGCCAGCATCACTCGTGCGCCCCCACCTTTTCTGGGTGGCTACCCAGCATCAGAAACACCACAACCGACAGTAAAGCGATGAGAATCGCAGCAGTTGTTAGCAAGATCGAGTGCGTGGTGGAGAATGCCGCCTTCGCGGCCATGATGAGTGCATCCGCCTGATCTGCAGCCAGTCCTTGTGCCACAACGATGCTGTCGCTGATCGAGCGCACAGCTTGTGCACCGAGGGCTGGATCCAAGTGTGACGGCAGCACGATGGTGTTGGTGTACACGCTGGCCATGAAAACCCCGAACAGGGTAATGCCGAGCCCGCTGCCCAATTCATAGCCGGTGGCTTCCAAAGAGCCGGCAGCCCCTCCTTTACTGGCATCCACTGCCCCCATAATGGCAATTGAGGAAGCGGTCAGGCCGATGCTCAGGGTGAGCCCCAGCACGGCCAAAGCTGTTGGCACTGTCCAGTCAGGCGCGTGGAAGTCAGCCTGCGCCAAGTAGCCCAACGCTGCAGCCGCTAACGCCATCGACATACTGGCCACCAGCCGTAAGCCAAACCGGTTGGACAGGTAACCTGCAACGGGCCCACCGACTGCAGCGGCCGCCATGATCGGCACCATGAACAAACCGGCCTGCAGCGGCGTCTTGTCCAGCACATATTGCAGCTCTTGCGCCAGCGTCAGTTCGACACCTGCCAGTGCGCCGGAAGCCACTAGCGCCATCACCATGCCAACGACAATGGCCGGATGGCGAAATAGCGATAAGTCCAGCATCGGCTCCGTCGAACGCAACTGGATACGTGCAAACCAGGTTAGCATCGCTAGTCCCAGGAAGAGCACCAACCCTGCACGCCACAGCGGCTGCCCCGCACCCACCCCAGACTTGATGCCGTAGACCACCGCGATGATGCCAACAAGCAGGATCAGGGCCTGACCGAACGCCCATTTGCCTGGCGTCGTCGCCTCGCGGCGCGGCAGCAGCGCATAGGCGACCGGCGCCACCACTAGCATGATCGGCACATTGATCAGGAATACTGAGCCCCACCAATAATGCTCAAGCAAGGCGCCACCAATCAATGGGCCCACTGCCGCACCTGCGGCCCCCACGGTTCCCCATAGGCCAAGCGCCATCGCACGCTCGAGCTCGTCTTCGAAGGTTTTGCGGATGACACCCAGTACGCAGGGCATGATCATCGATCCGCCCATGGCGAGCAGCACTCGGGCACCGATCAACATGGCGGGTGTCGTCGAGAATGCCGCCAGTAGTGACGCCACTCCGAACACCAAGAGCCCGGTCAGCAGCACACGGCGCGTACCAACTCGGTCAGCCAGAGTGCCCATCGGCACCAGCAGGCCCGCCATCAGCAGCGGATAAATATCGATGATCCACAGCACCTCAGTACCCGTGGCACCCAGCGCTGGCGTCAGTACAGGTACCGCGACGTGCAGAATCGTCATGTCGATGACAACGGGCAGAAACGCCAGCATGACGGCAAACAGAACTAGCCAACGTTGTGGGATAGCAGCAAGCATTAGCCATTTAACTCCTGAAGAATGGATATAACTTCCCGTTATGAGGCTCGCCGGCCATTAACGCGCTCCTGAAGCCCCATGACGAAAACGAAGAACACCGGGACGAAGAGAATTACCAGCAGCGTTCCGCTAACCATGCCGCCGAACACCCCCGTGCCTATCGCATGCTGGGTTTTGGCACTGGCGCCAAACGCCACCATCAGCGGCACCACCCCCAATCCGAAAGCGAGTGAAGTCATAAGGATCGGGCGCAGGCGCAGGCTGGCGGCTTCCACTGCGGCCTCCATCAGCCCCTTACCTTGCTCACGCAACTGTTTTGCGAACTCAACGATCAGAATCGCGTTTTTCGCAGACAGTCCGATCACGGTGACCATACCGACTTTGAAGAAAACATCGTTAGGCAGGTCACGCAGCAACATAGCAGCCACCGCACCCAGCAACCCCAGCGGCACAACCAGGATGACCGACAGCGGAATAGACCAGCTCTCATAAAGAGCGGCCAACACCAGAAATACCGCCAGGATGGATAGCGCCACCAGCATGGGTGCCTGAGCAGCGGACTGGCGCTCCTGAAGGGACTGCCCCGTCCAGGCCACTGCGAAGCCGGGCGGAAGTTGCTGCGCCAGACGCTCCATTTCAGCCATGGCGTCACCAGTGGAAGCCCCCTTCGCGGCACTGCCGGAAATACTGGCGGCGGGATAGCCCAGGTAGCGCACCATTTGTAGCGGTGTTTCGTCCCACACCGGAGTCACCACCTCTGACAAAGACACCATGCCACCCCTGCTATTACGCACGTGCAGCTTGAGCACGTCGTCGACCTGCATGCGTGCCGACGCATCCGCTTGCATAATCACCTGCTGCATCCGGCCCTCATTCGGGAAATCGTTGATGTAGGACGACCCCATCGCGGTAGACAGGATTTCGCTAATGTTGGCGAACGACACGCCGAGCGCTTCGGCTTTCTGGCGATCGATGTCAAGACGAATGCTCGCCCCTTCCGGAAGGCCGTCGGAATAGACGTCACTAACTACCTTGCTCTGCGCCGCCAGTTCCAGCAGCGTTGTCTCGGCAGCCTTAAGGGCGGCCGGCCCCTGGTTGCGTCGATCCTGCAAGAACATCGTAAAGCCGGACTTGGTACCCAATTCATCAATGGCCGGCGGCAACATACTCATCACCGTCCCTTCGTTCAATTGACTCATGGCTGCCTGAGCTCCTTCCGCTTCACTCGCCGCCGTGGCACCGTCGCGCTTCCCCCACTCCTTTAGCGTGGTGAACGTCAGCGCTGTATTCGCGCCAGACCCAGAGAACCCGAAGCCCAAAATAGACATATTGCCGTCCACTGCAGGGCGCGCCATGACGTACTCCTCATACGCCTTGACCACATCCAAGGTACGCTCGGTTGTCGCATTGGCAGGTAGCTGGATACTGGTCATGAAATAGCCTTGATCCTCTTCCGGTAGAAAAGCCGAAGGCAACTGGCGGAAGGCGAACACCAGCACGCCTGCGATGACCACAAACACCAGCATGACCCGACCGCTGCGGGCGACCAGTCTCCCCACACGCGATTCGTAACGGGCGGTCATACGTTTAAGCGACCGGTTGAACCAGCCGAAGAAACCGCCTTTGTCGTGGTGCCCCGGTTTAATGGGTTTGAGAAGGGTGGCGCATAGCGCCGGTGTCAGCGTCAACGCCAGAAACGCCGAGAACAGAATCGAGACCACCATCGCCAGCGCGAATTGCTGGTAGATCACACCGACCGAGCCACTCGAGAAGGCCATCGGGATAAACACCACCGTCAATACCAGGGTGATGCCCACCACCGCACCAGTAATTTCCTTCATCGCCTTGATGGTGGCGTCCTTTGGCGACAATCCCTCTTTGGCCATGATGCGCTCAACGTTCTCGACCACCACGATAGCGTCATCGACGATGATGCCAATCGCCAACACCATGCCAAACATCGTCAGCACGTTGATTGAGAAACCTGCCAGCAGCATCACCGTGAAGGTCCCCAACAACGCAATCGGCGCGACCAGTGCGGGAATCAGCGTGTAACGGATGTTCTGTAGAAACAGCAGCATCACCAGGAACACCAATACCATCGCCTCGATAAGGGTATGGATGACCTTCTCGATAGAAACCTTAACGAACGGGGCCGTATTAAAGGGGACCGATGAGCTCATACCCGCGGGTAGCGCCTGGTTTAACTCAGCCAAACGCGCTTGCACACTTTCCGACGTGCGGACAGCATTGGCACCGGGTGCCAGCTGTATGGCTGCCGCCGTCGCTGGCTGGCCATTCTCACGATTGGAGAAGCCGTAGGATTGGGCGCCCAACTCGACTCGCGCCACATCGCCCAACACCACTTTGGAGCCGTCGACATTGGCGCGAAGTACGATAGCGGCGAACTCTTCCGGCGTGCTCAATTGCCCCTGTGCGGTCAACAGCGAGGACACCTTTTGGCCGGGTAAGGCCGGAGACGCGCCGATGCTGCCCGGCACAATCGGTGCGTTCTGCTCCGTGATCGCGGTCGAGAGATCATTCACCGACAAGCCGAAAGCAATCAGCTTCTCCGGCTCTATCCAGATTCGCATTGCTTGCTCAGCACCGAACAGCTGCACACGACCAACACCGTCAATGCGGCGCAGCTCCTCGACGATATTGCGCGCCATATAATCGTTCAGGGCGATCTCATCAAAGCGCCCATCATCGGAATTCAGACCTACGATCATCAGAAAACTGGATGACGCTGACTCTACGCTCAGCCCATCCTGACGAACCGCCTGGGGTAACCGGGGTTCGACTGCCTTGAGTCTATTCTGTACATCCACTTGGGCCAGTTCCGGATTTGTCCCTGGCTTGAAGGTGGCGGTGACAGACGCCGACCCCGAAGAGTCCGCCGACGACTCGAAGTACAGCAGGTTCTTGACGCTGGACAGTTCTCGTTCGATGAGACTGAGCACGGCGTCATTCATGGTCTGCGGTGTGGCACCCGGATATGTCGCGGTAATGGTCACCGAAGGGGGCGCTACCGAGGGGTAGTGAGCGACCGGCAACTTAGGAATCGCGATCACACCCGCCAAGATAATAAACAACGCGACCACCCACGCGAAGACTGGGCGCTGGATGAAGAACTGAGGCATTGCGGAGACTCCTGAAGCTTAATAAGAAGATGCCACTGAAGACTCAAGAGGCGATGACCTATGCCAATCAGTCGCGCTGACTTCGACGCCATCAGAAAGTCGCTCTATACCCTCGACGACAACCTTCTGCCCCTCTGTCACCCCCGTCTTAATCCGATAATTACCGTTCGCCAATTCACCAAGCTCCACTGAGACCATCACCGCCTTGTCGCTGTCACCAATCAACCACACGTAGGGCTTACCGCCGATGCGCACCACGGACTGTTGCGGCACCGTCAACGCGTTGTCATAGCGTGCGTAGGGCACGCGGGCGCGCACAAACATACCGGGCAGCAGGCGTCGATTGGGATTGTCCACGAGTACACGCAGTAAAAGGTCACCCGTGCTGGCATCCACATTGATGCCCGAAAAAAGAATGCGTCCGGTGACATCGTAGGGTGTACCGTTGCTGCCGAGGATGGTGACCGGTAAACCATTATCTAGCGAAGGTTGCGCCGCCATCGCATCTTGAAGCGATTCAAGTGAGGAAGCCGAACGCTGAACATCGACATAAACTTTATCGATCTGCAGAACACGGGCCATGGGCGTGCTATCGCTGCTGCCGACAAGCGCTCCCACCGTTACCAACTCTTGATCAATTCGGCCAGCAATGGGAGACGCCACCGTGGAAAACTCTAAGTCAAGGCGGCGACGTGACAGCGTGGCACGCGCTTGAGCCACCTCAGCAGCGGCCTGCTGACTTTTGGATACGGCGTCGTCATAGGCCTGGCGGCTCACCGACTGCCCCCTGACCAGCGACTCCAACCGAGCGGACTGCGCACGGGCATTCGCAAGCTCGGCTTCGGCTTTCTGCAAAGCGGCTTCTGCCGTTTCCACTTCAGCTCGAAACGGCGCTGGGTTGATTTCGAATAATGGCTGCCCCGCACTCACGTCGGTTCCCTGTTCGAAAAGTCGACGTTGGACAATTCCGCTGACCTGCGGACGAATTTCCGCCACTTGAAAAGGAGCGACCCGGGCCGGTAAGTCTTCGGTCAGCTCCAATCTAACGGGTTCCAAGGTAACGACAGACACTCGGGCAGGAGACGGCGTTACTTCTTGCTCAACTGGCCCGCAGGCGGTTAGCACGGTTAGCAGCAAGGCACAGAGGCCACCATTGCGGTAAATATGTCGGATCGTCATGCATCTTCCCTTCAGGCATCGTTCTTTCAGACCTAGCTCATTGAGAAATAGGTAAACATTTGCCTAGCAATAAAATTGAAGGGGACTATATCGCTGTAGCGTGGTATTAACGTCGACGGTATGTGTAGATATGATGGAGAACACAATTAATGTTTCATTAGGCACTTACATGTCCACGACTCAACAGTCGCCAAATTCTTCTTCTGGCCTGCAAGCACTGGTTCTCATCGCCGAAGACGAGCCTGAGATCGCTGATATTCTGCAAGCATATCTGAGACGAGAGGGCCTTCGAACCATCCACGCAGAAGATGGACGCAAGGCATTGGAAATGCACTTGTCGATGAAACCCGATCTCGTCTTACTTGATGTAAAGATGCCTAAAATGGATGGTTGGCAGGTGCTGTCGGAGGTTCGCCATCGTGGTGAGACGCCCGTCATCATGTTGACCGCGATGGATCAGGACATCGATAAACTCATGGGCTTGCGTTTTGGTGCCGACGACTACGTCGTCAAGCCGTTTAACCCTGCTGAGGTCGTCGCACGCACTCAGGCAGTGTTAAGGCGCACCATGGCTGATGCTAGCCATCAACCCCGTGTCCTCCGGGTGCCGCCCTTTGAGATCGACCTGGAACAACACGAAGCCTTTGTTCAGGTGGGAGGAGACTCGCATAGCCTTGCGTTGACGCTCACCGAATTCAGGTTGTTGACGCACCTTGCACGCGCGCCCAAAAAAGTTTGCACCCGCGCAGAGTTATTGGCCGCCTGCCTCCCCGAGGGTGAGGCGCTTGAGCGCACTGTCGACAGCCATATCAGCAAGCTGCGTAAAAAACTGGAAGACGTCGATGTGAGAGGCATACCCGTTGGCATACGCGGCGTTGGGTACCGGCTGTGGGGAACAGAATGAAACTCATTGGATTGAGCCGGACAATCGCGTTAACAATGGCAGCAATGGCGTTTGGGATAACACTGCTAGTCGTGGTGACCTCTTATGTGTTCTATTTCATTACCTTCCATTTTTGGCAGGGGTCGATTAACGAACCCAACATGTTCCCGTCGGGGCTAGAGTGGGCTTGGCTCGTTGGCACTACGTTGGTTGGGCTGGCGTTCGCCGTGATAGTGGGTATTCACTTGGCACGTCGCATTCTGGTGCCGCTAAACTCCGTCACAGAAAGCATGCGTCGCGTCGCGCAAGGCGACCTGGACGCACGCGCCACGACGGGTGATCGCTCTTTAGGCGAGGCCGCCGTTTTGGCAAACGACTTCAATGCCTTGGCAGACCAATTACAGCGAATGTCCAAGGAAATGACGTTCTGGAATGCGGCTATTGCCCATGAGCTGCGTACGCCCGTTACTATTTTACGCGGACGCCTGCAAGGCTTGGCAGAAGGCGTATTCCCCCCCGAAAAACCCCAGTTTCAAAGCCTCCTTACCCAAATCGACGGTATGGCACAACTGATTGAAGACCTTCGCGCCGTAAGCTTGGCCGAAAGCGGCCATCTGAACCTTGAGATCAAACAATGTGATCTTTCTGCTGAAATTGAATCAGTTGTTGAATTTTGTAGACATGCCCTAGATGCATCAAATCATTATCCAACCCTTGATCTGCAATCTGGCGCCGCGTATTGCGATCCTGTCCGTATTCGTCAGGCATTGCTTGCGTTGCTGGAAAACGCTCGCCAGCATGCATCCCCAGGGACACTCATCATCCAAACGCGCCAGGACGACGGCTGGTGTGTTTTGCGTGTTATAGATACCGGCCCAGGTATTCCTCAGGAATATGCTTCTCAGATTTTCACGGCATTCCGGCATGCGCGGGACGCTGACAGTGGTATGCCAGGAGACAAGCGAGGAAGCGGGCTAGGATTGGCGGTAGTCGCGGCGATTGCACGAGCCCATGGTGGCGAGGCTAAATGCTACCCCTCTGATGAGGGTGGCTCTTGTTTCGAGTTGCGCTGGCCTTCTCAATCACATAGGGGGTGATGAAATAGCGCGTTTACCCTCTTGGCGAACTACTAAGAAAAAATCCTTCGTGGTTGCCTGCTCGCGCAATTGGCGCTGCTCCCAGAGATACACGAGCCGAATAGAGTTCATATTCGGCTCATAGGTTAGTCAGAAAGCTAACTGGGATGGAGAAGTATAGGTGGAGGGAAATCAGGGGAGAAGAGTGGATTGTGAAGAATGGATTGAGAGCATGCTGACGTTCTTGCTCGCGGTTACCCGGGAACGCCGAGGGCGCCCCCAGGTTTAGAATCAGCATACGGCTAAGACTCAACTCCAGCTGCCTGTGCCACCGCCAGCGCCGGTAACGGTGGAGACGGCACCCGACTGGAAGTGGCCCAATAGATTACTGTCGCCGTCGAAGAACAGGATGCTCAGATAGACTGGCGTACCCTGAAATTCGAAACTTACCGTATCACGATAGAGCCGTTCGAGATCTTTGGTATAGACATCCCCAAAGAGAGCGCCGCCGCCCGCTGAGGAGATGCCGCCAGCATTGCCATCGAAGGACTTGCCATCGGTGATGTTAACCTGAAACCTAAGATAGAAGATCAGGCTGGCTACGCTGCCGGTAGCAGGATAGGCCTTCTCGGAAGCCATCAAAGCGTCGGCAACGTCATCGATCTGCTCAGGCTCGAGTTTTTCATGCATGGCAACACGAAAGTCGTGGGCGATCAGTTTTTTATCAATGGTTTGAGGAGCATTGTTTTGAGGAACATTGCTTTGAGGAGCATTCATGGTTAGATACCTCATGCGGATGTTGTGAATTCGGCGGCCGGTCATCGACCGCGGCTTACCTGCCCTAAGCATTTCAGCTTAGATACTGCGCAGTCACAGCATCAGCTCGGCATCACCAATATTGCTAACAATAGCCATACAAAGCACAACGGATCACTTCGGTATCAGCTTCTCTTGCGCCCTTGGCAGCAACGAACTCTTGGAAGATCCTGGAGCAAACGACTGCATAAGGAGAATAACGATGGACACTTCAACGCTTCGGGTTGCCATTATCGGCGGCGGCGTCTCTGGCCTGTCACTGGCCTACTACCTTCAGAAGCTCGGTGGCAAAGCAGCCCAGCAGATAGAAATCACCCTATTCGAGCGCAAAGCCACGCTTGGCGGCAACGCCGAAACGGTGTGGGTCGACCTCGGCAATCGGCGGCAACCGGGCAAGCCCGAGTCGCCCTATCGGCGCTGGGCCGACCTGGGGGTCAATGATGTCAACTTGGCCACCTATCATCGCCTGCGCACGGTGCTTAGCGAGATCGGCGAGCTAGAGCGCATGAAGCCGCTAGAGAATACCGAGAGCTACTTCAGCCGTGACGGAGCGATAGCCCTGACCGATGATAGCGACCTGGCCCGCGGTGTCAGCGACCCCGCCCACGAGCTAAATCAGGCCGAAGGGGGCAAGCTAGCGCCGTTGATCACCGTGGTGCATCAAAGCGCCATCGACCTAGTGGAGAGTGGACGCATTACGCCCCGCTATACGGTAGATGACTTCTTCGACAGCTGTGTCGCCACGCCCGTCGAGATGCTGGCAGCCGCAGCGGATCATTTGAAAATCACCATCGACTGGCAGGACCCGGCGCTGCCAGCTCGGCTGGAACGCATCCGCCACACCATCTACTATCCACGCATATCGGCCATGTACTTCGCCGACGATCGCGGCCCGGGCGGTATGCCACTCCAAGCTCCCTTCGAGTATTACCGCATTCAGGAAGGTGGCTCGCCCCCGGACCGCCGCTACTTCGAGCATGGCTCCCAGCACTGGCTTGAGGCCTTGGCCGCTTATATCGCCAACCCCGAGACTCAGGGCCCAAGAGTCAAAATCCTGCGCGGCATCGACGTAGAGGCAAGGCTCTCGCCCCAAGGCGCAACGCTAGCCGAGCGTACCGCTTCAGGTGAACGCCGCTGGCAGGCAGATATTCTAATCATGGCCACCCATGCTGAAGATGCCCTGCCGATACTGACCTTTGGCGACGGCCTGACTGAGATCCAGCAAGGCCTTCAGCATATTCTTGGCAAGGTGCGCTACACCCGCAGCTTCAGCGTCTGTCACACCGCTGCAGCCCGCCTGCCACCCAATCGCAACCTATGGCGTACCTACAATATCGAAGTACGGAACCCTGAAGACACCTTCTTCCCCTACCGTATCGACTATGTAGCCAACCGCCACCAGAACGATGCAGAGAACAGTGATTACAATCAGGCAGGCCTACCGCAGTACTTCGTCTCTCTGGTGGATGATCTCAACAAGATTCCCCACCGCGAGATGCTCGAGCGGCGCCCTTCGCCCCTGAACGACTCCATAGCCACCGATCCAAACGAAGCTGGCTACCGAGACCGCTTGCCGCCACTGGGCAGCGCTCTGGAAGCCAAAGCCTGGACCCTGTTCAAGCACAATGTACTGGATGCCAACTGCCTGGAAGCTCAAGCGGAAATCGAGCGCTATAACCGAACCACCGCCCAAGGACGCTACGAGGGAAACCAGAACGTATGCCCGCTGCTGTTCGCTGGCGGTTGGGCGCGCGGCGCGGGCCTTCAGGAGCAGTGCCTGGAACAGTCAGAGCATCTCATCGCCCTGCTGCTGGGGGATACCGGATCAACGTAAAGATAACGCGCGACGACTAGTAACGGCTGGCAGCCAGACAAGGCATCGTCATCAGCAGACCAGCCGCTTCGCCCTGGCGCCAGCAATCCCGTAAAGCTTCCAGAGCGCTAGACTCGCCGTTCTCTTCGCAGCTCTCCAACCAAACAGCGTGAGCCTCAATCAGCGCTCGGTGATGCTCGCCCCAGGCACAGGGCTCCGCCGCCATCAGCTGGGTCAAGCGCTGAGCATAGTGGCGGGCTGCGGAAGGGCGATGGTCAAGCAAGCTAACCTCCGCCGCCGTGACCAAAAAACGGTAGCCGTTGTGCCCCACGCAGCCAGCATCCAGCAACGCTTCACCCTGTTGCAGCGTCTCCAAGCGAGCCTCTGGATCCTCTTCCAACAGCGCCCGAGTGCCGAGCACCCAAGGGCCAATAAAGGCCGTCAGACGGTGCTGTTCCACCAACTGCCAGGCACGCTCGATACTGGCTCGCGCCTCAGCCTGTCGTCCGGTGATCAGCTCGATACGGGCACGGCTCTCCAACAGAAAGGCCTCGAAGCGCCCTGACCCCAGGCCGCGAGCCACTGCCAGCGCCTGTGTAACCTGCTCGTCGGCCGCATCGGGATTGCCCTGGGAAATCAGAACCCAAGACGCCGTTAGCCGAGCCACCACTTCAGCACGCCGATTGCCAACACGCTTGCCCAGCTCAGCAGCATCGAAACAGTCGGCCAACGCCGCCTCGGTCTCGTTAGCATAAAGACGAGCCGTACCCAGCATGAACAAATTAGAGGCCTCTAGGTCAGCGTGGCCGTGAGTTCGGCAGAGTGCCACACAGTGGTCGAAAAGCTCGTAGGTGCTGCGCATCTGCCCCTCGGCATAATGCGCATCGCCCAGCCCACTCAGGGCCTGGATTTCGGTATGCACATCGCCACCCAATCGGGCCTGCTCTAGTGCCCGAGTGTGGTAGGCCCGGCTGGTGGCAAAATCGCCCCGGGGGAAATAGAGATTACCTTTTAGATAAAGCACTTCAGCTAGGGGCAAAGGGTCTTTCAGCATCTCGGCCAGGGGCAACAGTCCATTGAGTATCGCTTCTTCTGCCTCTAGGGCATCGAGCATGTTCAGCACCCGGGCTAGCCAAAGATCCGCGGTAATGCGCTGACACTCCTCTCGGGCGAACGTGCGCGCCGTCTCGAAGTGCTCGCGAGCCGCCTGGATGCGCCCGGTCGCCATCGCCACTTGGCCTTGCAGCAGCACTAACCGGTACTCATCCTTCGGCGCATAATCGATGGCTCGGCATTGTCTCAGCAGCGCCATGGCTTCCTCATGCCGATAACGCAGCATTTCCGCTGCCACCGCCTCCAGGAACGCATTCGGTGCTTCCAGGGAACGTGCACGGTGAAGATGGCGCGCACGTAGCCCCAGTTCCGTTTCACCATAGAGCTCGGCCAGCCGGAGATGCAGGCGGTCGCGTTGTATTTTTGGAATCCCTTCGTAGATGCCCTGCAGAATCAGGTCATGCACAAAGCGATAGCTCCCCTCTTCCAGCGGGCGTACCAAACTGTAGCGCTGGGGGAGTTCAGGTCGATAATCGGCCTGCCCCACCACTTCCTGCAGCAACGCTAGGGAGAAGCGCTGCCCCATAACGGCGGCGACGCACATGGCCCGACGATCCAGATCGGTGAGCTGATCCAGCTTGGTCTGTACCAGATTAGCGAGGCTGGCTGGCAAGCTGCAGTGGGGATGAAACAGCAGCAGTTGAGTCAGAAACAGCGGATTGCCCTGGGCCTGAGTGACAAGGCGGGAGGCATGCTCGGTGGGAACCGCTCCGAAGCTGGCTACCAGGGCCTCGGCCTCTTGGGGGCGCAATGGAGGAAGTTCGATCAGGGTTAGCGGCGACTCAGGCAACTGTGGCCTTAGACGGGTCTCTAGTGGGTCCTGCTCTAAGCGTGAGGTAAACAGCCAGATCACCGGCGCTTCCAGGGTCTCCTGGAGTAGCCCAGTCAGGGTTCCCAGCAGCGCCTCATCGGCCCAGTGAAGGTCTTCCACCACCAGCAATTGGGGGCGATGAATAGACCGCGCCAGGAGAGTGTCGCGCAGTGCCAGAACCAAACGCTGGCTGCGGGTCTCCGGGGTCATGGCCGCATAGAGACGCTGCGCATCCTCTGGCTGAGCCAGCCCCAGCAAGGGGCGCAGCAGCATGGCATGATCCACGGGCAAACGCAGCGCCGAAAGGCGAGCGAGCAGGCTCGCTTCGTCTATCGTTTCACCTTTCGTCTCATCGGACGTTTGAAGCAGCGAACGAGTCAGCTGCATCAACGGGCCTTCATCGGCACGCGTGCCGAAGTCCAACACCTCGGCCTGATGATGATCGGCATGCGCCGCCGCCATCTCGGCAAACTCGGCGCTGAGACGCGTCTTGCCGATGCCCGCCACGCCGCGAATATAGATCAGATGGCCAGCCTGATAGTCACAGGTACTCTCTAAAATGGCCTGCAGCTGCCCCAACTGCACCCGGCGCCCTACCAGTTCGAAGCGGGCCTCCTGAGATTCGTCTCGGGGATGGCGGTAGCGCAGCCAATCCCCGCCTTCATCATCGAAGATAAAGCGTTCCGCCAACTGCACCGCCACCCCGCGCTCAACCCAGACACCGCTCCGCTCCTCCGCTATCGAAGGGGGCGTAGCGGACGGCCATTGGCCAGCCTGGAGATATACGACCTTCGCCACTCCCTGTTCCACCAGGGTCGCGGCGCACAACAGGCCCCGCTGGGCATCGCTACGGTAAGCCCGGGGCAGCCCAAACAGAGCCGTCCCTTCTTCCGCCAGGCTGCCGCCGAAATGCTGAACCCAGGTCGCCAGGGTTGGCTGGTCAGCCACCACGGCATGCAATTGAATCAAGACACGCGCGCTTTCCATCTCCTCGCTATCAGCGGCAGGCACAGCGGCGGCCTCTTCCGCATCCACTGACAACGCCTCAACCTCGACGCCGTAGATCTCAGCCAAGTGGCGAGCGGTGCGATAAAGCACCGCCCGCCCACTCTCGGCCCGTTTAATCGAAGCAATAGAAACGCATAGGCGCTGGTCGAAGCAGTACTCGGCCAGCGCCTCCTGACTAAAGCCCAGCCGTTTGCGGTGCTGCTTCAAGCGCTGGCGATCCAGCCGCAAACGCCCATCTTGGGGAGCGATCATGATTGCCTTCCTTTCTCGAACACGCGGGAAATGTCGACCATGGCACTGCATCACGCTTTACATGAAAAATCGGCGTGCAAAGACTGGCTAGCTTTTGTGCAAGCCTATGGTTTTTTAGTATTAGATGGAACTAAGCCTAGCAGATTACGAGCTAGTGCAGAGCAAGCGGCACTAGTTTTGAGGAAAGATGAGCAGAAATACATAGACCTACCACCTCGCCCATTCAGCTCACAGGATGAGCCGATTATGGTTTATATTCGGCTCATAATATAGCCAGATACTAACTGGAATTTGGTAGAATAGAATCAGTAGCAGAAAAAGCTTGATGCAGCTATGGCTGACGGTCATGCGTAGCGCTAAAACCAACATTAAAGAGGCAATTAGATAGCCAAAAGACTCACCCCGTTTGTTATTGCCTATGATTTTGATGGTACTGAAGGCCGTTACTACACGATTTATCTTCTCGACTGGCTCCCACTAGTGCTATCCATTCTGGAGGTAATCCTGGTTATTCAGGGGCCTTCCAGGCCAGCCCAGGAAATCGGCGTATCGCATAAGATGATTTACGTTCTTTACGTGCAGATTTTACATATACTGACGTGCGGGCATTCGTGGATTGGGTCATTGAACGCATACAACTTGCCGAGCCACGGTGGCAAATTAGCAATATCATTTAAAGGTTTGCGCTCGCCCCCTGTTGTCCGGCATACGGCCTTTACCTAGGCAAAGCGATGCTTCGCAACGTGGGTACTACAGCTCACGGCTCCACACCTGACCGACAAGATCCTTGCCGAAGCTGTGATGGGGCGTTTCCTCAACCAGTTCGAAACCCGCCCTTTCATAGATTTTTCGCGCACCAATAAGAACGCTGTTGGTCCACAAGATGATTTTTTTATAGCCAGCTTGGCGGGCGAATCTTAGGCATTCATCGACAAGACGGCCACCTATTCCAAGACCTCGGGCGCAGGGATCGACATAGAGTAACCGCAGCTTTGCGGTCGCTTCGTCCTCCCTAACGACGAACACGGAACCAACGACACTTCCTTGCTTCTCGACGACCCAGCACCGTTCCCATTGCGGGTCATAATCACGCAGATACTTGGCGACGATGTCTGCTGTCAGTGCTTCATATTCACTGTTCCAGCCGTACTCTTGGGCATAAAGAACCGCCTGCCGATGGACGATCCATCCCATATCGCCCGGCTGCGGGTCGCGCAGCAGGTAGTTCGAATCGGTATCGCCAAGCAGGCTCTCAATTTGATGCATCGCCTCGATCAACTGGTGTTGCTCAGGCTCCGAAAGCCGCTTGAGCATGGCAACAACTTCGCGCTGGGACGCATCACTCAACGGCAGGTAAGTTTCCCGCCCATGATCAGTCAATTGCAGTTGCGCCGCCCGGCGATCGGAGGGCAAGGGGATCCTGGTGATGAGCCCCTTCTTCTCGAAGCCTTTCAGCACCCGGCTCACGTAACCGGCATTGAGCCCCAGCTCCCGGCAAATATCCGAGCTGGTAAGCATCGGCCGATGCGCCAGCTCATAAAGAATGCGAACCTCCGTTAGCGAGAATGGGCTTTCCAGCAAATGCTCGTGCAGCACACCGATCTGACGCGTGTAGAAACGGTTAAAGCTTCGCACCGTTCCAGCTCGCTCATGCAAGCGTTGTTCTGCGGCCATGGAAGAGGCCTCCAGTTAGTTGCCTTAAGCACATAATTAATTGCTTTTGGCAACCATGTCAACAAGATCTCATAAGAAACTACTGACAAAATAAACGAAGCTCACTCGACTGCGCGACGACCTGAATATCAAGCGCCACACATCTCCCAAACAGGCATCTCCCAAGCAAGCAACACTCAATGAACAAAAACCATCACCACAAGCACCATGGTCAGCAATAGCAGGTACACCCTGGCATGAAGACGGTCAGGAATGCGTCCGATCCAGGTCGATGCCAGGCGGATTCCGAGCCATGAGCCCACTGCGAGTACCAGCAAGGCGCGCAGATCCACATAACCGGCATACCAGTCCCCCAACGCTGGGTGATTTGCCGACAGCAACACATACGTCGCGGTGCCACTCACCGCCATGGGCAACGACAACGGATTGGCCATGGCAGTAGCTGCCGTCATACTTGCGCCTCTACGGCGCATGAGCGGTACGGTCATCACACTGCCGCCAACGCCCAGCAAGGCGGCCACCGCACCAATCAATGTCCCCGTCATCGCCGTTACCCCACGCCCTATAGGACGCACATCACTCCCCGCCTGATGCAGAAAACCGGGTCGCAGAGCGGCATCCGCAATCGTGATGCCCAGATAGCCGATGAACGCCCAGCGCACCCACTCCCCGCTCAACGACACGGCAGCCGCCGCGCCAAGCACGGCGCCCACGGCGATATAGCCCACCAGCGGACGCACCAGGTGCCACTGCACGGTCTGCCGTAGATGGTGGCGCCATGTGGACAGGGAAGCAGCAAATACCATCAACGCCGTCGAGGTGGCCACCGCGATATGCATGGCCGCCTGACCGATACCACTATCCGGCCCATGGACGGAAATCAGCAGGGTATACAGCAAGGGAACCACCACAAACCCACCACCGAAACCGAACAACACGGTAGTCACTCCCGCCAACCCGCCACAAAGAAGCAATACGCTATACACCGGCACTCTCCTGATGAAACGAAACAGCAGGCACTATATGCTGGCGAGGATTGGCCGACATTCGTCACTCGGACAACCATCAACGCGTTTCAGCCAGGTTAACGCTAATGCTCAATACACCTCTTTCAGATGTGGATCATGTGGCACGGCCCATAGTGGCCATCGTTACTGACTACCGCCCCGGCACCCTCCTCGATTTTCATACCCATCGGCGTGCCCAGTTTCTCTATGGCATGAGCGGCGTGATGGAAGTCAATACGGATGACGGCGACCAGACCACTGCTACCCGCAATCGCGCCGCCGATATCGAAGACCTCCGGCGCATAAGCGCCGAAGAAGAACCACCAGTCAAAGAGTCGCCAAGGGTGATAGACCGGCGTGCCGAAGAGATCAAACCAAGGAGAACCGAGGCGTAGCTGATAGCCCAGGGCGGCGGCGGTCCACTGTGTGGCGCCCCAAACACCGACAATCACGATGCCGAAAATGGCAGTGACCTGTCCGAACAATACGCCCTGAGAGTGCATTCACCGACCTCCGATATCTTCGCGCTAATGCCTCGTTCCATCGCGACACAAGAACGCCGTATAACGCGAGGATCAGTGCCGAGCCGGTGCCGATCAAAGATCTATTATCGGGATGGAGTTGATGAAAAAAACATCTTTTCATACCGGAAATAACACAATAAAAACGCCGCAAGCGGGAGCGCGTTGCGGCGTGTCAGTAAAGAAAAGAGGAATTTGTTGTCAGTGGTCTGACATCAGAACTTAGGTGACTCCTCCGGTGGTGTATAGGGCGTTTCCCCATCGCCATAGAATCGCTTGCGTGTGGCTTCGGCGACTCGGTTGCATAACACATCGGCCCGCTCCGCCTTGCACTGCCGACGCAGCTCCGTCAACTGTTTGGAATCGCCGGACAGCTCGTCCACGGTCGGCTCTTCGGACCTTGCTCGGCGCTTTCGATGGGCCGCAACCGGACAGCGCTGCAACCAGCAGTGATGGGATAACCTGCTTCATAGCTCGACATCCCCCTAGCCAAGTTCGGGTGGAGGGACAAGCCTTATACCCTCAGATGATGCAAGGCCCTGCACCCGCTCAATGAAGCGAATCAAGACATCCGATATCTCCGCTTCCCGACGCAACAGATACGTTGTCAGCATCGGCGATCGCCCTGACAGCGGATGGGCCACCACGCCACACATCACGACTAGCCGTGATGTGTGTTGCACCAGCTAATCCCAAGGCAAAACCGGCCGATACCAGCGCCATCATCAGGTCGCAGGGCGCGATCAATCTGGCGCGCATGGCCTTCACAGACCTCAGCACCAAGGGATAACGCAGCACTTCCTCCAGAAGAATACGCTTATGTGAGAGCAATGGATGCCGCGCGGGTCAGCCTTGTGCTGCGGCTGGTGCGGATGAACAACTGTTCTCTCAGGTTTTCTTCTAGTTTCTTAATCGTGCGTGACAACGGTGACTGCTCAATGTGCAGTCTTTCGGCCGCGCGAGCGAAGTGAAGTTCTTCAGCGACAGCCAAGAAACACCTCAGGTGACGGAGTTCCATACCACTCCCTCATAGCCAGCGTGCAAGAATGCCACGGCATGGCATCTCCCCGGCCATGCTTCCTCCCCCAACACCATTACTTGTCAATGAAAGTGAACTATATCCTTTCTGCAACGGCTCTCGGAGGAGTAATTGGGTTAGGAGGCGATGAACGTAGCAGTGTAGCCAGAGCAAGTGACAAAACACTCACCCAAAATACCAAGTGAAATCCGCTAATATAGCCAAGCACATGTGATTCTCGAGTCAGCCCTTGTGCAATACCCGACAACCCTATATTGGATAGTCTTTCAACGACGACAGGATCTCCTTCCTGCAAATACATACTTAGTGAAGCACGACTCGTATCCCCTGCCATCCGTAGCCAAGTCGACATAACAGTACCTGCCACTACTGGGGTCATTACACGAGCGATCGGAATATAAGCACCCAACGCTATCGTATGCTGCAGGTTAATATTTGTGACAAAAGCAGCAATCAAACCAATCAACATAATGCTTTCACCCAGCGCTTGAAAAACAAGCATTGAGATAAACTGTTCCGTTCTCCAGCTATGACTGATGCCGCCTCCCATCCATGCAACAACGGCAATCACCGTGACCCCTAGAATAATCAGCAGCCGAGCCTCTATCCGTCGAGCCAGGAAGATAGCCAACGGTATCGAGGCCAGATAAGCGCTGAATGCAACGAAAGTGGCAGTACTAACCTGCAGTGGCTTGAGACTTCCCATTTCTTGAATAAATGTCGGAATAAGCAGCGAAGTAGGTGTCATCAAAACGCCAAATAAGCAGGCAATCACCATGCAGATTCTGACATTCCAGTTGCTCAGTCCGATAAGCTCGCCAAATCTGTTTCTCTTCGTTATTACTGCACGCATAACGGCTGAGGAAAAGAGCACTCCCCCACCTGTCAAAGAGGAAACGACAAGCCCAGAATCCCACCACCCCAAGCGTTCGGCTGATTCAAGACCAATAAAAATCAGTACCAACCCGCTGCAGAATAGAGCCATGCCTCCCCAATCCACCTCATACCACTTTTCACGCTCTACAGGTGCCAGAGGTATCGCTTTCCATGTTAATAGAGCAATGATTGGTGCGACAATGCTCGCTGTCCAGTAAACCCAGTGCCAACTGATCTCTTCCACGAAAAATCCCGAGATGCCAACCCCTGCATCCATTCCCGTTGAGACACGCAGGCTATAGGCGGCCATGACCATGAGCCAGAATTGTGGCTGTAGATTGCGTAGTGCCAGAGAAACCGTCAGAGGGAGGTAAATCCCCAGGCAAAGCCCTGTGATGGAGTGCAGAATCAGTAACATTGGATAGTTTTGCGCGGATATGGGGATCAACAAGGTCACCAAGCCAAGTACGAGACTGGGAGCGACTAACACCCGCGTCGGACCGATTACCGTGGCCAGCCAGGGGACAATCGGCATGGTGATCAACTGGGCACCATTCAGTGCCGTACCCAACCACGCAGCCTCCAGCACATCCAACCCAAATTGACCGCGCAGGTCGGTCAGCGCCATCGAAAACAGCCGCCCCTGCAAGGTCGTCAGGACCGCTCCCAGGAAAATCGCCATTACGGTCAAGACGGGCCGCGGCCGGACGGTATTGGAAAGCATGTCCGGGAGCTTCACCATTGACCCGCTCCCTTACGAGAGGCGGAACTCACCATCTCTAACGAAGAGGGCGGATAAGACGCTATCAGCTTCCCCTCGGTATTGATGGAAGTTTCAGCCGACATACCCGGCCGCAACTTCGAGATGGATTCCTGCCCTGGCTCCAGTTCAATACGAACCGGTATTCTCTGCACGACCTTGGTAAAATTGCCTGAAGCATTGTCAGCTGGCAATAATGCGGTTTCACCACCACTCATAGGAGAGATTTCCGCCACACGGCCTCGGAACGTCATCTCAGGCAACGCATCGACGGTCAGTTCGACCGGCTGACCAGCCATCACATGGGCAAGCTGCGTTTCCTTATAATTGGCTATGATGTAAGGCCGTGCTGAGGGAACGAGAGAAACAATTTGCGTTCCAGTGGTGACCAGGCTGCCACGCTGAACTTTCAGCTTGCCAATGACACCATCGAAAGGTGCCACAATTCGCGTATAGTCAAGATCATGGCGAGCAGCTTCGAGATCAGCGGTGGCTGCATCCAACTCGGCTCGACGGACGGCTCTTTGGCCTTCTAAAACACTCAACGAAGTATTTGCCAGCTCTAATTCTGCAACCGCCTCATCATGTTGACTTTCAGCGTGATCCAAGTCTGCCTGGGCTCTTTCAAACACTTGACGGGATAGCGCCCCCTCCTGAACCAGCCCAGACTGGCGTTCTGGGCTAGTTTGATACTGGTGCACCCTTACCTCGGTCCCGCGCACTTTGGCCTGAGTTTGCTCAATGCGCGCACGCTGCTGAGTCACCTCTCGATCCAGGTTCTCCAACTCAGCCTGGGCCTTGGCTTGGGCCGCTTCTCTGGCAGAGATCTTGAGCCGAATATCGACATCATCAATCTGAGCAATAATGTCACCCGCCTGGACGGCTTGATAATCACCGACTGGTAATACGTTGATATACCCTGAGACCCTGGCACTCAGTATCGCGAAGTTCGATTTTACAAAGGCATTTTGAGTCGTTTGTATCGTTCGATTACTTGTCCAGTGACGCCAATGTGTCGTTGCCAGCACTACCAACACGCAAATGGCAACACATCCTACCCATGGTGCCACACGCACAGTCCAGGACCGCCGTTTACCTACTTCAGACGTGCTCATGATGACTTACCCGTAAAATGTATGGTTGAGTTTGAGGTATCGAAACCACCACCCAAAGCGCGGTTGAGTTCGGCATCAAGCACCAAGGCGCGCGACCTTATATCCGCTTGCTGTTTGCGTGCTTGAAGTAAGGCATTCTGGGCATTCAACACGGTCAGATAGTTCGTCAAACCAGACGCGTATTGCCGCTTAGCTAGATCAAATGCTGTACGTCTAGCAGACAAGGCTCGCTCTTGAGCCTGAAGCTGTGGTTCCAGTGCGTCCAACGAGACCATCTGATTCGCTGCATCGCGAACAGCCGCCAGCAACACTTGGTTGTAGATTTCAACGGCGGCATCAAGGTCCGATACTCGCTCTTTTAGCTGGGCACGCAATTGGCCAGCATCAAAAATTGGCAAACTGATGGCAGGTTCAATACTGTAGGTGCGGCTACCTGCATCAAACCAGTCAGACAACCCCACAGAAAGACCTTGTCGAGCCACACCTGCGAAAGCACGTAAGTTAATATTTGGATAAAAATCGGCTTTGGCCACTTCAACGCCCTGAGTGGCCACCTCCACGCGCCAACGCGCCGCCACGACATCGGCGCGCTGGCCAATCAGTTCAGCGGGTATTGATGCTGGTAAGAAGGATTCCCGTGCTGGCTCCACGTTTGGCACCGCATCGGCCAACGCCTTCATCGGTAACCCTGCCAAGGCTGCCAACGTATTTCGTTGCAAGCTGATCCGTTCATCGAGCTCAGCAATATCGCGTTCCGTGGCGGGCAGATCACCCTCGGCTTGCCAGCGCTCAACCTCGGTATCGAGCCCCGCCTTAACCCGAGACTCGACAATACGCAGAGTTCTGGTGCGCAATTCGAGAGCGTCCTCAGCTAACTTTTTTCTCTCCAGCAATCTGGATAGCTCAAACCAACTCTCGGCAATCTGACTGGTGAGTAAAATCTTTGCATCTTGCACCTCGGCTTGCCGTGCTGCCTTTTCTCCCAGCACTACATTTAAGGCAGCACGCTGCCGCCCCCAGAAATCGAAGGTATAGCGAGCTTCAGCCCCAAGAACAAAAGTCGATCCATAATGCCCCGCCAAAGGCGCGTCGGCATCGTATTGCTCTGCATAACGTTTACGCGTTGCACGAGCACTCCCGTCCACCTTGGGCCCACGTTCCGCACTGGCTTGATTGGCGACAGCAGCCGCTTGGGAGACGCGTGCTTGGGCCAACCGTATGTCAGGACTCTGGGAAAACGCTTGATTTATCAGCGCATTCAAACCGGAATCATGATAACGCTCCCACCAATGCGATGATGGCCGATGCCACTCTATATCCACGGCCCCAAAAGATTCCGGGGTATTCAAAGTGGACTGGGAGTTTTCTACGTCCCCCATGCTGGCACAGCCCGAAAGCGTGACTGCGAACATAAAGCTACAGAGGTATTTCATCATCAACACCAACCTAACACTGTTAGTCTAATAACACGCATGCTAGACTAACAATGTTAGATGTCAACCTCTACAGAGAAAGAACATGGCGACAAAAGCACCTCGAATCGAGCGATCCAAGGTCATCGAGACCGCACTGTCACTACTTGACCAATATGGAATTGAAGGGCTTACGATGCGCAAGCTGGCACAAGCGCTCCAGATACAAGCACCTTCGCTGTATTGGCATTTCGAAAATAAACAATCACTTATCGACGGTATGGCCGATGCCCTGGTTGACGGTGTTGCAAAGGATCTACCCGAAGCACAGCCATGGGAGGATCGTGTCCGCCAAGTCGCCGTAGAACTTCGACTAGCGCTGTTACGACACCGTGATGGTGCACGAGTGTTCGCAGGCACCTATGTCGTCACCGACAACGTGTTGCGTACCGGCGAAGCTATGATCTCAGCTTTTATGCAAGCAGGTGCAGATGCGGAGCTAGCTGCCACCTCCAGTTTCACTGTGACCTACTATCTCTTGGGCCTCGTGATGGAGGAGCAAGCACTGGGGCCCGAGAGCAATTTGGATCTGGCTGCACGCAAACAGACTTTTCTCGACTCAGCGCGAGAGAAACATCCACACAGCTGGGCCGCACGCGAAGCGATCTTTTCAGAAGATTTCGACGGTCGTTTTGCAACTGGCCTGGATTTGCTCATCGCAGGAATTAAACAACAAATCACCGTACCTCATCACCGGCTTTAATCATTCCTAGGGTTGTTATATGCATATCGACACCAGCCACTTTCCAAGGGTTTGGATATCTTCTATGGGATCATCCAATTGGGAATCGCAACTGAATAGTTTGCTGCACCAGAGTGAACAGTTCGTCCTGTTGACACGCGAAGTCCCTGGCCGGGAACAGGAATCCACTAAAGAAGAAAGAAAGCGCCTGGCTCTATGGCTCAAGCGTAACCGGGCACAACTCAAGCGTGTGTGCGCAGGTAGCATCGTCGTCGCCACAAGCCCAACCGTGGCGTTATCGCTGCGGATCACCTTAGCACCTCTTGGCAAGGCATTTGGGTTCCCTATTCGGATCGTAGAAGAGAGTTCTATCGACACTGAAACGAATAGTTTGCTTGAGGTGCATTAACTATAATTTACCTAAAAATAACAGAAAATAAGTGACTTCGACGACTAACGCTAGGCAGTCTCAATCTCCAAACCAGGCTTTAAAAATAAAAAGCAGACTCCTTAGTTGAAATAAGTCGAGAATTTTCATCCTATGCTGCAAGCATTAAGCGCCATGCATGGATAGACCTCACATAACCAGCAGGCAAGTTAGCAGGGAGGTCATCAACAGGAAACGTTGCAATTTTTTCATGCTCATGACTCACTACTGGCTTGAATTCACCTAACAGGTCACAACCATAGGTAGCAATAAAAACGTGTTTATTCGAAATAACTTCGAATAGATAAGTGTCAATGATTGCCTTTACATAAACATCTATACTCAGCTCTTCCCTAAACTCCCTTGCCAGACAAAGCTCGGAAGTTTCCCCAACGTCTATCCGTCCACCCGGCAACTCCCACTCATCACGCGAATTTAATGCCAACACCACTTTCTCGCCCGGCAAAAATAAAACACCCTTTATCGATACTGGAAACATAACTCCCTCCGAAAGCAACTAAACCAAAAACCGTCAACACAAGGCATTAAAAGTAAATCTCCTCCTCCTTCACTGATCTATAATCACTCAGTCTCCAGCCCCCCACAACTACCTACGAGTTGATCTTTCGTTCAGAACCTAATTTTAGCGGTGCTGGAAAATTTGGAGAAATAGGCAACATTCTTCGAGATTCAGGCTGCGCCTTCTTTCACTGTATTCGCAATAATTGCGAGGTGTTACATAAATACATAGTGGAGGTGAAGCATGTCGAGTATAGCTATCGTTACAGGTGGGAGCCGAGGCCTCGGTCGAAATACTGCGCTCAGCATTGCCCACAAAGGCAGCGATGTGATCCTGACCTACCATAGCGGTCGAGAAAACGCCGAGGCAGTTGTTCAGGAAATTGAGAATCTAGGGCGTAAGGCAATTGCTCTGCAATTGGATACAAAGGATATTGCCGGTTTCCGGCAGTTTTCCGAACAGCTACGAAAATCGTTGAAGGACATATGGCAACGCGAGACATTCGATCACTTAGTAAACAATGCCGGCCACGGATATATGGCGCCTATTGCCGACACCACCCCAGAACAGTTCGATCGACTGGTTGATGTACATTTCAAGGGTGTTTTTTTTCTGACACAGTGTTTATTGCCATTGATTGCTGACAGGGGAAGAATCGTAAACCTATCTTCTGGACTAACCACGGGTACATTCTCGGGCTTCTCTGCATATTCAGCAGTAAAAGGGGCTGTGGAAGTACTCTCCAGATATATGGCGAAGGAGTTTAGTGAACGAGGAATAGCGGTAAATACCGTTGCGCCCGGCGCTATCGAAACCGACTTTCTAGGGGGGGCCGTAAGGGATACCCCGGATCTTAACAAAGTGTTCGCTGATATGACTGCACTTGGCCGCGTCGGAGTACCCGATGATATCGGGCCTATGATTGCTAGCCTACTATCCGACGACAATCGCTGGGTGAACGGGCAACGGATTGAAGTATCCGGTGGGCAAGGTATCTGATCAGAATAGCTTCGCTAGGTACATGCATGTAGCTAACCAACAGCCTGCCTTTACGGCAGGCTTTTTATGTTAGTGTCCGGATTGAAAAATCGTAATTTTTTCTCTGTGAGCACGGCCGAACTAGTAATTTTATTTGGTATGAAGCACTTTCTTAGCGGATTCCTTATCCCGGCTTGGTGACAAGCCAAACAGGCGTCGATACTCCCTTGAAAATTGAGAAACGCTCTCGTAACCCACGTCAAAAGCGGCACTGCTTGCAGACAGGCCTCTCGACACCATAAGTCGGCGGGCCTCAATAAGTCGAAGTTGTTTCTGGAACTGCAATGGCGAAAGCGACGTCACTGCACGGAAGTGCTGATAAAAAGACGAGATGCTCATCCCCGCTTCAGAGGCAAGCAGTTCCACTGGTAGTGTCTTCCTGAAATCGGCGCGAAGAATAGCAACTGAACGGGAGATGCGCTGCTCACGACTTTCCGGAGCTCCAAGGCGACGAATGGCTTCCCCATGGCGGCCAGACAACAGCCAATAGTGCATCTCTCGCACCAGTTGGCTATGTAGCACCGGCAGAGACTCAGGGCGATCCAGAAGTTTCATCAAACGCAGTGCCGCATCCTGCACATCGGTATCAATCGCATCGTAACGTACAGCGGCTCCGCTCACCCTAGGTACCATTTTCATACCCAGTACCAAATCACTAATCACCACCGGTTCAAGATCCAGCACAAGTGCCATATAGGGCTTATCAGTACTGGCGTGCGTAATCTGGCTGACCGTTGGGACATCGGCCGTGATCAACAGCGAACTTCCTGCCGCGAACTTGTAGGTCTCCTTTCCCAATGTGACGAGCTTCGTGCCTTGCAATACTAAGCAGATGAGCGGGTTGGGAATAGCATGTTGCAGATCGCTTGGCTGGGTTGAACGAATAATTGTCAATCCGGAAACCGGTGTTTGCGCGAGGCCTACAGTATCTGCATGTGCATCCAAATATCGACGCACTGTATCTATAAGGTTTGTATTCATGAATCGATAATAGTGGGGGCGATAATCAGGGCCAACCGGCTTGTAGGGTTAGCAAAGTCGGTGAACCAATGCTCACAGACTTCCGCCTAAAATAATATTAAATTCGGTATTTTCCTAGGCTAATTGAGGCAAGCACTATTACATGCACCATCAATTCACCAAATCAATAGACAGACATATCAACTATCCATTAGACAAATAATGCGTACAGGATAAAGCTACTAGGGTAACCCCAATCGGAGTATTCCCATGTCGAAAACACTTGTACTACTTTTCCATCCTGATATTGCGCGCTCGCATGCCAACGCTGCCCTTTCCACTGCCGCCTCCCAGATCGATGATGTCGAAATCTTCGATGTACAGCGAGCTTATCCCAATGGCGAGATTGACACCGGTGCCGAGGTGCATCGTTTGTTGGCCGTGGACCGGGTCGTCCTGCAGTACCCTATGCAATGGTACGCTACCCCGCCGATATTGAAAGTATGGCTGGATGCCGTGCTAACGCGACTGTTCTACATTAACTACGAGTCGGAGGGGCGCAGGCTACGAGGCATGCCCATAATGGTCTCGGTGACCGCAGGCAACACGCCTGACGCTTATAGCAAGGGCGGGCGTAATATGTTCACCATGCTTGAGCTACTTGCCCCGATGCGCGCGACAGCCCACCGTTGTGAGCTGGCCTGGAGCAGCCCCTTTATCGTCTACCATGCCAACCAGCTGTCTTTGGACGAGATTAAGACCGAAGGGACCCGTTACGCAGAGGTATTAAAGTCATGGATTGCATCACCCGAGCCACAGGAGGTTTGAGTGATGAGTGAGTTAAATAGTCATGTTACTAATTCCTCGCAAAAGGTTCCTCGCTGGTATCCCCTACTAGCAGGGGCCTTTCCATGTGGTGTTTTAGGGCAATTTCTTATCGCGGGCGGTGCACTATTCAGAAATGGTGGGCTGTGGGAGACACATGCAATAGTGGGAGGGGTCCTGTTCTTTCCGGCGAGTGCACTTCTAGTCGCTACTCTGTATGTGCCTCAGCTTAGGACGCTGAGGAGGTGGGCCGGGTTAACCTTCTTTTTTTACTTGGTACAGGTAATCTTAGCCGCTGGTTCAACCCCCTTGTTGCTTTCAATGCATCCATTTAACGGAGCGTTGATGTTGGGAGCTAGCTTAGCGTTGCTGACCAAAGTGGAATATCTCCGTCGCTACCAGCTTAAACCAACCTCAGGGCCTCTCAGTGACTGATACCTCCTATTCAGTCGTACTTATTCCCGAAAGCTCCAAGCTTGATAAGACATTATCGAATAGCTTCGATGCCTTCTTTTTGAAAGAGGCATCGCAGCGTTTCGGTCACATGTTGTACAACCAAATCACCATCTCTTCGCGCATGCCAAGCTAAATGTAGACTGAAGCCTGGCACCGGGATGGGCGGCTCGAAAACCGCTAGGGCTTGAGTATCAGAAAGACAATTTATAGGCGTGGTAGCGATCATATCCGTTGCTTTCAGCAAAGGCTCGATCATAGTGAAATTCGGTACAACAGCGCCGACATGACGAGTTTTGCCTTGTTGGGCTAATACTTCTTCCAGAGACCCACGTACATTCCCCTCTCCGGAAACAACGATATGTGGCCAGGCCAGCCACTCATCCATGTTAAATTTCCGAACGGCAGGATGCGAGGCCCGCATGGCCACAACATAGTCCTCATATCTAATTTCCTGGCGATGAAATTTTGGAGGCAGCGCAGGAAACGTTGAGATCGCAATATCAGCTTCACCATTCTCCAGACGATGGAGAGCATCCTTACTGCTGCGCCATGGCAATAGCGCTAAATTCACATTTGGAGCGCTGGTGCTTAACTTGGTTAAAAGGTGGGTCATGACCGCCAGACCTGGTTGATCTGCCATTAACAAGCGGACCGTTTGGCGAACTTGCGTCAATTTAGCTTGCGGTGTCTCTACGACGGCCGATATGGCAAGCAGTGCGTGGGACAATGGTTCTTTTAGCGACAGAGCTTTCGTCGTTAATCGCATTTCACCTGCGACACGCTCCAACAATGGATCATTGAAGACATGCCGGCACCTATCTAGTGCGTTACTAGTTGCTGGTTGTGACAGCGCAAGACGCCGTGCTGCTCGTGTTACGTGCTGCTCCTCTAACAGAGCATGCAAGACAACCAGAAGATTGAGGTCCAAAGAGCGCAAGTTGGCCATATCATTTACCAAGTCAAAAAGAGGCAACTAGTTTCTTCAATATCATTATTTTTCATCTTGTTGCCAAGAGAGATAGCTGTCTCCCCACTCTTTCATGGCGTTGAGCACGGGGGCCAGAGTCAGCCCAAGCTCGGTAAGCGAATATTCGACACGTGGGGGAACTTCGGCAAACACTTCTCGAGAGATAATACCGTGCGATTCAAGCTCTCGAAGTTGCAATGTCAACGACCGTTGCGTGACGCCACCGATAAGCTTGCGAAGCTCTCCAAATCGTTTGGTTCCGCTGAGTAGATAGTAAATGATCAGCGGTTTCCATTTGCCGCCAGCAACAGCAACGGTCGCTTCAACAGTGCACCGATACTCATGAGCTTCTTGCTTCTTCATCCGTTATACACCCGCCATTAGTATAAAACATATCCCTATATATCAAATAAGTGCCTACTTTTCAATTTAACCCCTAGTACCTAGAATATCTCTTCCGCAGCGGCTAGTGCTGTGCTGCGCTCTTTTACCTGAAAATCTTGATGGAGCACCCTGATGAAAGCAGCTTACTATGAAGCCCAAGGCAGCGCTCGTGATGTGCTGAAAGTCGGTGAATTGCCGACACCAGAACCAGGGCCAGACGAGGTGCGCGTACGCATTCATGTTTCTGGACTGAATCCTACCGATGTTAAAGCAAGAACTGGCTTCTCTTCAGAGATGCCTTATCCACGCATTATTCCTCATCAAGATGGTGCAGGCGTTATTGATGCGGTTGGCACGAACGTGTCATCGGATCGGCTTAGCGAGCGGGTTTGGGTATACGAAGCGCAATATGGCCGAGCAACAGGCACGGCAGCAGAGTTCGTTGTAGTTCCGTCTCGCCAAGCGGTTCACTTGCCAGATAAGGTCTCATTCGAAGTAGGGGCTTCGCTTGGGATTCCTGCGCTCACAGCTCACCGCTGCCTGTTTTCTGATGGCAGTCTTAAAGGTCGGCGGGTGCTGATTCATGGCGGAGCCGGCGTGGTCGGAACAGCAGCAATTCTATTGGCAAAGTGGGCCGGCGCATGGGTTTCAACAACGGTGATGAGCTCTGAACAAGCCACCGTAGCCGAAGAAAATGGCGCAGATCTAGTGATCGACCGAAAGTCGGAAGATGTTGCGAGTATTGTTTTGGAAGCAACAGAAGGACTCGGCGTTGACCATATTGTCGATGTCGCGTTGAAGCCCAATCTTGACATCAACTTGGCCTGCTTGTCCCAAGGTGGGGTTATAAGCGCCTACGCAACCGCCAATGCGACGGATGAGCTTTCCATTCCATTATTGAAGGCCATGATGCATGGTTGCGTCTTCCGTTTCGTATATATCTACAATGTACCCGATGAGTTGAAACAAGCTGCTATAGCGGATATCAACTCGTGCCTTGAGGCCGAATGCTATTTGCCAAAAATCGGTTTAAACATGCCTTTGCGGAATGTAGCGGATGCTCACGAGGCATTGGAATCGTCCAACGTTATAGGCAAGGTTCTTATACACATGTGAGCTGAGATTACTTGAAATCACGCATGACGACCATCACCACCAGCACTTCCGTCAGCAGTAACAGGTACACCCTAGTATGAATGCGGTCGAGAATGCGCCCGATCCATCGCGACGCCAGGCGGATCCCGAGCCATGAGCCCACCGTGCCATTGCATGGTCTGCCGTTGGTGGTGGCGCCATGTGGACAGGGAAGCAGCAAAGACCATCAACGCGTTTCAGCCAGGTTAACGCTAATGCTCAATACACCTCTTTCTGATGTGGATCATGTAGCAAGGCCCGTGGTGGCCATCGGCACTGACTACCGCCCCGGTACCCTCCTGGACTTCCATACCCATCGCCGTGCCCAGTTTCTCTATGGCATGACCGGCGTGATGGAAGTCAACACGGATGACGGCACCTGGATGGTGCCGCCCTATAGCGGCGTATGGCTACCTGCGGGCAAACGCCACCAAGTGCGCATGAACGGGGTGAGCACCCGAAGTCTGTATATCGAGCCCCACGTCGCGCCACGCGCTTCGCTCAACTGCGAGGTGCTGGTCGTGACGCCTCTCCTGCATTACCTGCTGCTGGCTTCCGCCCACATCCCCGCGCTCTATGACGAAAACGGCCGCGACGGTGCCCTGGCTCAATTACTCCTATACGAACTGGAACAGGCTCAGGCCCTGCCACTATTTGCGCCCCTGCCCCATGACCTTCCACTCGCCAGCCTGTGCAGAGAGTTTCTCGGCCAACCAAACATTCACACTCTTCCGGAGGAGTGGGCGCGGCAGTTACATTGCAGTCAGCGCACCTTCAATCGCCTGTTCCGTCAGCAGACCGGGCTCTCCTTTGGCGTATGGCGCCAGCAGGCCTGCCTGATGGCAGCAATTCCCAGGCTGCTCTCGGGCAGTTCCGTTACCCAAACCGCGCTGGAACTCGGCTATGACAGCCCAGCCGCTTTCTCCAGTATGTTTCGCAAGGTGCTCGGTCAATCTCCCAGCGCTTTTGTTCGGGCGGCTAGTCGCCCGCCGGAGGAAGGCGGCGGTTCTGGCTTGGTTTGCTGTCGTAAATTTATGCAGCAGATGGGCAAGTAGATGAGGTATTCGGAGCCCTGCAGATAGTCCTTGTCGCTTATTTAATCACCCGGGACTCAACACATAGATAGGAAAGTATTACCTCGACCGCATGGGCACGCCGCTCAATCAACCAATCCGGGTCAGCCAGATCCTGCTCGAAGATGATGGATAGCGTGTCGCGTTGATTGATGTGAATGATTGATAGCGAAAGAATAGAAATGTAGAGCTGGGTAGGGTCTACAGCCGAGCGAAATAACCCTGCTGCTTCCCCTCGCTTTAGGGTATCCCGGATCATGCCTACGAGCGGCGTCGTTTGCTGGACGACTTTGCTCGATTTGCGCAGCATGCGCCCACCCAGCAAGTTCTCATTGCGCACCAGGCTGGTGAACTCGGGATGCTCGGCCATATGATCGAAGGTGAATTCGACCAGCGCGCGCATACCTGCAACGGGCTCGAGATAGCTTAAATTGAGTGCCTGCTCCTTGGCGCGCAACTCCTCATAGACTCGTTCGAGAACAGTCAGGTAAAGACCTTCCTTGTCATCGAAGTAGTGATACACCATGCGCACATTACAATCGGCTGCACGCACGATACGTTCCATGCGAGCACCATCGTAGCCGCGCTCGGAAAACTCTTGAGTCGCCGCTTGAAGCAGGCGCTCGCGTGTTTCATGAGCATTACGGCGGGTTTTTCCCCGGGTACGGGCACTCTGTTTCATATCGAGCGTATCGCTTTTTGTCATGTACACATCCTTGTTTCTATTGGTGCTATAGCCCTAACGCGATGCCATCGCTGCGAGGGTCATGAGCGGCGTAAAAGCCTTTCGCCGGGTCGATAACGACCGCGCCGGGGTGGCCAGCCAGGGCACTTTGTGCGGGTAGCGGGCTCATCTGATGACCACGCCGGGTCAATTCAGCGAAAATAGCAGCTCCCGCATCCTGCTCAAGTTTTAGCGTGTCACGTCCATCGGAAAAGGTTCGCCCCAGTAGGAAGCGCGGCGCTTTAAGCGCACTGAGCGGATCCATGCCATAGTCTATCAAGCGCGTCAGCACGGCAGCGAGGGTTTGCGGCTGTCCATCTGCTCCTTGAGTACCGTAAAGTAAACGAGGCTTTCCATCGACACGATACATACCCGGGTTAAGGGTATGAAAAGGACGCTTTCCCGGGGCAATCACATTCGGATGAGCAGGATCAAGACTGAACGCGGCACCACGGTTATGCCACAAAATCCCCGTATCACCGACACTGACACCACTGCCCCAGTCGTAATAAATCGTCTGCAGCATGGAGACGGCATTACCGAAACGATCAGCGGCCGCTAGATAAACCGTATCGCCATGCTGATAAGCGAAGGGCCAATCCAATGCTTTCCCCGCCTCCACTTTTGCCGCTTCAGCATCAAGATGGGCAGGCGATAGCAACTTTTCACAAGGCACCGACGCGAAGTCGGGATCAGCCAAGTAGCTATTACGATCCAGGAAAGCACGCTTTACCGCCTCCACCAGCAGGTGGTAATAATCGGCGCTGCCTTCTTTGATCCTGGAGAGGTCAAAACGCGCCAGGATACCCATTATCTCTAGTGTCGTCATACCCTGGGTTGGGGGGCGATGGGCCAGCAGCTCGCCACCCCGATAGGGCACCGACAGCGGCGTTTCTATTCGTGCTCGGGTAGCCGCCAGATCAGCGCCGGTGAGTGGAGACCCTGCCGCTGCCAGTCCAGCGGCGATTTTCTCCCCCAACTGCCCTTCATAGAAATCCCGGTAGCCGTGAGTCGCAATGGACTGCAGTGAAGCGGCCAGCTGTGGCTGGTACAGTTTTTCACCCTCATGGGGAATCTTCCCGCCTGGCATAAAGTGCTCTCGCACGCCTGGCATCATCGACAGGTCATCGCTGCGAAAATCAAGCCAAAAGCGCTGCGATGGCGTTATCGGGAAGCCTTCCCTCGCTAGCTGTATCGCTGGTTCTAACAGCGCTGCCCAGCCCATTTTTCCGCCACAGCTCTGACGGGAAATCTCATGCGCCTGCCCCCAGGTATCGACCGTGGCAGCCGTCGTTAACATGGAACCTGGCCCTCTCGCAGGGAGCTTGCCAGATAATTTCAGGTTGGCTTTTGGCGCCTGACCAATGCCTGACAGGGTTTGCACGCCACCGTTTGCATCCGCAATGATCATGAAGGCATCGCCGCCAAGCCCGGTAAAATGCGGATACGTCACTGACAGACAAGCCCCCATGGTGATGGCAGCCTCAACCGCATTGCCTCCTTGACGAAGTACCTCACGACCCGCCTCTGTTGCCAACGTATGTGGACTGGTCACCACCCCCTCATGGGAATGCGCCAGCGCTGATGAAGTTAAACTAATAGACATTGCTACCATCCTTATTCTGGCTGTTTAGCCGCCATACACCACACTGGGTAGCCACATACTGATCGCAGGAATATAGGTCAGCAAAATCAAGGCAAACAGCGCAATGCCAATAAAGGGCAAGGCACCACGTACCGCCTGGACGTAATCGACGCCGTTGATAGTGCCCGCCACAAACAGGTTGAGGCCAAATGGCGGCGTAAACATACCAATCGCCCCATTCACGGTCAGTACTGCCCCTAGGTGGACAGGGTCAATACCAACGCGCATACCCACGGTGTAAAACAGGGGGGCGAGAATCACCATGATGGAGGAAGCATCGAGGAACATGCCGGCAATCAGTACCGTCACATTGATCAGCAGGAAGATATGGTACGGATTCTCGGATAACGACAGGATAGCGTTGGCCAACATGGCCGCTAGCCCATTACTGGAAAGAAACCACGCCAGAACCGAGGCAGCAGCGAGAATAATCATTACCTGAGCCGTTGTGGTCGCCGCTTCAATCATGCTTTGGAATAGCTCTGCAAAGCTCTTCTCACGATAAATCAGGGCTGAGACCAACAGAGCATATACCACTGATACAGCGGCGGCTTCAGTGGGCGTAAAGATACCCAGATAAATCCCACCCAAGACGACGAGAGGCACACCCAACCCCCACGAAGCATCTTTGAATCCTGCTAACACCTCGCCCCAACTGGGCGGTTTCATGGGGGTGACACCGTCCTTTTTGGCGCGGTACCAACAGTAAGGCAATAAGCATGCTGCATATAATAAACCGGCTCCCACCCCCGCCATGAACAGCGCACCCACGGACACCCCAGTGACAGCCGCGTAGACGATCATTACAACCGAAGGGGGAATGATGATGCCCAATGAACCGGCAGACACCAGCACGCCAATCGAAAATTGACCGGAATATCCTTCCTTGCGCATGGCCGGATAGAGCAATGAGCCCACCGAAACCACCGTGGCCGGGCTAGATCCGGAAATAGCGCCAAAAAACATACTCGCTGATACCGCCGTCATCCCCATACCACCGGTAAAGCGTCCTACCAACAAGTTGGCCAAGCGGATGATACGCTGCGATAACCCACCCGCGCTCATCAAGCTACCGGTGAGAATAAAAAAGGGTATCGCCATCAATGGGAACTTATCCAACCCGGCAAACAATCGCTCAGCCACGATCGCCAATGGAATATGGCTAAAGCTCCCCATCGCCACCGTGACGGAACCCGCCAATGCAATAAAGATGGGCGTTCCCACTAACATCAAAACAGCTAATAGCACCAGGAATGTGATGACCATATTCTTATCCAATTTGATCAAGGTGGGCAGAGGCTTGCTCTCGACCAAGCAACGTCCGGAAGAAATGCTGGGTAAAGCGAATACCCATTAAAAGAGCGCCCACCGGAATGGCCAACTGAACGATCCACATGGGCGCTTGTAGAGCAGAACTCACCTGACCAAACCGATGGGTTTGCTCGGTTAACTGGAAACCGTAAACCACCAGGAAAAGGCAAAAAGCGATAGAAACCGCATGAACTAGCAACTCTATCCATTTCGCCATGAGGGGAGGACTAAACCTGCGTAGAATATCGATCCCAATATGAATCCCTTGCCGTGCAGCAACGCTCGCGCCAAGCAGCACCATCCATACAATTTGGTAACGCACCAGCTCCTCAGCCCATGCAAAACCATCGTTAAACACGTAGCGTGCAATGACGTTGGCGAAAAGAATGAACGAGGCGGACAAAATCAGCAGGCCAATCAAAACCTCCTCGGCACGCGATATTAGGCGATCAAGTTTGCGCATAGCGGACTCCACCAGCGATGAAAACAATGGGGAAGGAAAGGGCTATCGGGATCACCGATCAGCCCTTTAATGGGTTACGCGCTACTATTCGGCATCAGCAATGGCTTGCTGGAATTCCGCCATTAGATCTGCGCCAATTTCATTGGCAAACTCATCGTGCACCGACGCTGTCGACTCTCTGAAAGCCGTCAGTTGGGCATCATCCAGTGTGCTCACGTTAGTGCCACTGGCTTCGATAGTGGCAATGTAGCCCGTTTCACGGCGGGCGGTTTCTTCACGCTGGAATACGGTGGTTTCACGTGCAGCGTCCGTCAATAGCGCCTGATTCTCAGGGCTTAAGCTATCGAACCAACTCTGGCTAAACAGAAATGCATAGGCTAGATAAGCGTGATTGCTGATAACCACATCCGACTGCACTTCATAAAATTTCATTTGTGTAATCGATACCAGCGGATTTTCCTGGCAGTCGACAATGCGTTGTTGCAGCGCGTTGTAGGTTTCGCCGAAGGCAATCGGTACCGGGTTAGCGCCCATCGCTTTAAACTGTTCCATGATGATAGGGCTTTGCATCACGCGTACCTTTTGGCCTGCGAAGTCTTCCGGGCCATTAACGGGTTGGTCGCAGGTAAATTGCTTGAAACCACTTTCCCAAAAAGTAACCCCCTTCAGACCCACCTGTTCCACAGTCGCCAATAGATCATCACCGGCCTGCCCATCAAGAACGGTGTGGGCGATATCGGGAGAAGGGAACAAGAAAGGCAGATCGACGATCTGCATGGCGGGAACGAAGCCCGATAACTTGGCGGTCGGAATAATCGCTGCTTCCACAGCTCCCATCTGCAACTGTTGGGTGACTTCGACATCATCACCGAGTGTGTTGTTGGGGAAAATTTCTACTGAAATCTCACCGCCACTACGCTCAGCCACCATGTCCCTGAAGCGCTCAGCTGCTAGGTGCTGTGCGCTATCTTCAGGCAAATCATGATGGAACTTGATATGGATATCGGCACTCGCCATGCCGGTGTGTACCAAGGTGCCCAACGCGAAACTACAAGCGAGGGCCTTCAGCTTCATGTTCTTAAATTGCTTTTTCATGGTGTGATCCTTGCCATTGCGCCCATTCAGAAAACACTCTTCATGGAGCGAGTTAAGTAACTATTTACTTACTTAAAGAAAAAGCAATTATCATGCCACCTTGAAACATGAGAGATTCTGCGGGTTGTTGAACGTATCTATGCATAAATTCGCACCAACTTTGTGCTAAAGGGCTCAATATGGTGCGAATTTATTCGGGGCCTGATGCCACCCATCAAGCCATCGTCCTCTTAGTCAATTCTTGGCAGGATCGGGCCGGAAGCTCTTTGCCGCCCGGCAGTTTTTGAACAGCTTTTGCATCGAGGGCTTGGGGGTCGAACAGAGCGCGCTACTTGAAGGCTTTGAGGCAGCGCGCAGTTACTCCGTTAAAAAGACGGCCAGTGGTGCTATTCCCAAATATACATGAGCCGATTGCATCATCTATTCAGATCATCTTATGAGCCGAATAAGGTTTATATTCGGCTCATGGGCTAGTCGGAGGGTATGTTGGGGTAAGAAGAATGGGTTAAGCAATTAAAGTGCCCAGCAGACCGCACCAGTTAGGCTTCAAAAGGGTTAATGACGTCCACATTGGCTGCCTCAAAAGGAGCCATATCTCTGGAGGCGACTTGATAGCCTTGTGATACGGCAATAGCAGCAATGTAGCCATCCGGCACAGGAAAACCACGCCCGGCGGTTCTGGCTGTCACGGCTAGCTCTGCATACTTGCGAGCGGCGTCAACGTCAAAGGACAAAATCCGCCCTCTGAACAACTCCACAAGGCCGCCCAAGGTCTCGCTCAACATGTCCTTGCGCTTCCCGTTGGGCAGCGCCGCAATACCAAATAACAACTCTGCAAGTGTGACACTAGACAGGTATAACGTTTCAGCCGACTGCTCATTAAGCCAAGCTCTGACGGCTGGATCAGGCTCGGGTTTCATCGCCTCGGAAACGACATTGGTATCCAGAACGATCATTCAAACCTCATCGGTTCAGCAGGCGTCTTGTCACGCACCTTTTCAAAGACCGCTACGTCTTCATTGGTCAACCCGATCTTGCGACCCAAATCAGCCAGGGCATCACCCATTTTGAGGCGACTTTCTGGCCGTGTGATCTCTTCCAGGATGGCCCGCACCTCAGCCTCGGCGCTGCGGTGATTCTGCTTGGCTCGCGCTTTTAGTGCATTGTGTACTTCGTCAGGAATGCTTCTAATAGTCATCATGCCCATAGCCCAAACTCCTATTGCATGTGGTAAGCGCAGCTGCGCTCCAACTGCATTCAGTATAGTATACTGGATGCAAAAGGCAAGCACTTGCAACACTGCTTTTCAGAAGTAACGTGTACTTTAAGGATATTTTGCAACCGCAAAGCGATGCCTGCATAACTAATCCCGTGGAGAACACTCCCGCACCAATTGCTGACATATTTGGTCAAGAGGCTGCTTTTGTGGCCAAAAGACAATCAGATTATGGTCACACCGGCTTCTTTGCTGAGCGGGTACTACTGATCCGCCAAAACGGCTATTCATTACTGACTATGAACCATTGCATCAGGTTATTTCATGGCATGGGGAATGTCTGCCATCCTCAGCAGCCAAATACAGAAAGGGCAGTCACTTGGACTGCCCTTTCGTTTTATGTGTGAAGCGGGAATACGTAAATGAAAGCACGGATCAGCGCTGACCTTCAGTGCGCAGCTTTGCCACTTCATCTAGCGCCAAGCCTATCGCTTCAGCAATCTGCTCATCACTCTACACCTCACGCAGCCAACCCAATAATGCCTCGCTGCCTGGGCGCTGAGGTGCGCCTTGACGTGTGTATAGGACAATAGCATCGTGCTGAGGCGATGGGTGTCCGGAATCAGTGAACCACTACATAAAGCAGTTTAGTGTCGTAAGGTTGGCGCGGATCCTTGTGTAAACCAACTACTCGCTAACCAATGAAATCGGATGGGCAAAAAGTTATTATCCAGCTAAATAATTTTTCTACCGAATTCATGCACTTTTATATCCTCTCACTGGACACTCTATGCATAACCTATGGATTCCCGTCGTCGCCATTTTCGTCGTTGCTGGCCTGGTATTCGGTAACCAGGCCTATTCTGAGGCCCAGCGTGATGCCCACATCGCCGCGACTATATCTGAACACCTCGACAGCCAGGCACCGGCCGAAATTTCCCACTTGACGCAAGTCAATAAGGGCTATGGGGTGTGCGGCGACTATGAGCTTTCAAGCGCCGAGTCCGGTCGTTTCTACTACAATCACGCCACCAAGCGCCTAGTGTTGAGTACCGATGCTCCGCTGTATCACGACAACTGCGAGGGCGTCTCTGACTGACCCCTTAGAACCTGTTCACGATCTTTTCAGCAGTAAAGTGATTGCGCACAAACCCCATGCCCCTCCTCACGCAGCGCTTTTCTATGCCGCTGCCGATTACCCCCAAGCAAGCTGCCAGATCGAAGGCGAACCGCACAGTTATCAGGGGCGCTACTTCTGTTCCGCATGCGGTTCGTCGGTTTTTTCGGTAAGCGAGGAAGAAATCGAAATACACCTTGGTACCCTTGATTCACCCAATCAACTTAAACCGACGTATGAGCTTTGGGGCATTCGCCGCGAACATTGGCTACCGCCATTTCAAAACGCGGAGCGATACGAACGGGATAGGGAAGTTTGAGCAGGCTCAAGGGCTGCCGCTTAGGTCAGAAGGCAATCGATCAGCGCTGACCTTCAGTGCGCAACTTAGCCACTTCACCCAGCGCCAAGCCTGTCGCTCCAGCAATCTGCTCATCACTCAGCACTCAGCACTCAGCACTCCCAGCTTGAGCAGATTACGGGCCGTTTTCTCAATACCCAGCTTTTCGCCTTTCACAATACCCAGCTTTTCGCCTTCCTGGCGCTCTTGCTGAGCCCAGTTTTCCAAATTTTCTGCCAACATATCTTTATCCTCCACCAAACTATTGAACTGTTGGCTACGCGGTCAGCAACTCCATTTCCTCGCGGCTACGAACCGGATGGCGGATCGCCTCTTTGGCTATATTCACTTCTAATGCTACTTTCGCAATATCCAGCACGCCAACATCAATTTGGTAACCCTCTCGGGTCATCAACCAGTCAAGCACCTCCGCCAGGTGCCAGATTGAGGCACTGCCTTCGTGAACCGGCACAGGAAACGTCGCTCGGTGGGTGAGCATCAGCTTTCGCATTGCCTGTCGCGAAACGCCCACAACGTCTGCTACATCCGTCAGGCCAACAAGATCCGGCGAAGCCTCGATCAGCCGCGCGGAAGGGATCGCTTTTTTTACGTCAACCAGGGCACTGTGAACCGCTTCCGCGGCGCTGCCCGCTTCACGAGAGAATTCCAGCGCCAAGCGGCCCGGCTGCCCCACGCCCACCAGAGCATCATCGCAACCGGCAGCGCCCAAACGCTCCACTAGCGCATCTAGGTCGGAGTCAGCCAGTTGGTATTTCAGCGTAAAAACATACTCCATTCTTCAATCCTCCGGCTCCGCTTCGTCTCGACGCTTGTGGGTCGAGCACTTGTCCACCACTCTCCGAATTGCCCGGGCGTGGCTGCCGGGATTTTTCGGTGTACTCCACACGCTCGCGATACAAAACTCACCGCAGCGGCATTCATCATCATTATAGGGACAGTAAATCTTGCCCCAGGCGTGACTACCGCCGACTTCAACTCACCAGCCCTCCGCTTCCGCATGTTTGAGGGCAGTTTCGATCTCTTTTTTCGGATGTGATGGACGAGGCATTATTTGCCTCTGAGTATGAAGCCCCCTTCAATGGTTGTCAATTGACAACCATTGAAGCAGCAATTCATATGCTTGCCGACGTTCATCTAAATAGATAGACCCAAGTGTCTCTTTTAACTCCCTAATAAAAATTTAAGGAAGCTCTGAAAAAGTCACTGCCATCAGTGATAATACGGCTATCGTCAACTGCATAGGATTCAGTGCTGCCATGGATCAAATCACCTTCTCCGAAGCCGAGTACCAGAACAAGAAGAGAAAGACTCGCCGCGAACTCTTTCTGGAGCGGATGGACAAGCTGATCCCCTGGACGCAGCTGGAGAAGAAGATAGCCCGTTATTACCCCAAGGGCGAGAGCGGGCGGCCTCCGTATCCGTTGTCTGCCATGCTCCGCGTCCATTGCATGCAGTTGTTTTACAACCTGAGCGATCCGGCCATGGAAGACGCCCTCTACGAGATCGAGTCCATGCGCCAATTCGCCGGTTTGAAACTAGACCGATTGCCGGACGAAACCACGATTCTCAAGTTTCGCCATTTTCTGGAACACCACGGCCTTGGCAAGGTGCTGTTCCAGGAAGTGAACAACCACCTAGAGAAAAATGGCCTGATGCTGCGCGAAGGGAGCATTGTCGATGCCACTATCATCTCTGCGCCTAGTTCCACCAAAAACAAAAAAGGCGAGCGCGATCCGGAAATGCACCAGACTAAAAAAGGTAGCTCTTGGCACTTTGGCATGAAAATGCATATAGGTGTCGACGATAAGCTTGGGTTGATTCACAGCATCGAGACCACGGCTGCCAATGTCCATGACATTGTGCCTGCCGATAAGCTCCTTCACGGTGAAGAGCAACGCGTCTTCGGTGATGCCGGTTACCTGGGTATTCAAAAACGCGACGAGCACAAGCACCGCAACGATATCTCTTGGTATATTGCCAAACGGCCTGGCACCCGCAAGAAGCTAGATGCCAGGCGACAGAAAGTCGAAAACATCAAAGCCAGTATCCGTGCCAAGGTGGAGCACCCCTTTCGGTACATCAAACAAGTTTTTGGTTATGGCAAGGCTCGCTATCGTGGACTGGCCAAAAACACTCAGCGCCTGCACTTGCTGGCGGCGTTCAGCAACCTGCTGATCAGTGAGAAATACCTATGGGAATAGGGCGATTGCGCTCCTTTCCCGCTCAATGAGCGGGAAAGGAGCAAAAATACACAAAGAAAGGGAGAAGAGTGTCTGAATTTTCGATTTTTTGTCGGCTCAAGTAAGCGTTGATGAATATCGGCAGTTATTCAGACCTTCTCTAAAAAAGAATATCAGTATGTGCAACACTTAACCTGACGCTGGGGGCTTTCATGGCATGGGGAATGTCTGCCATCCTCAGCAACCAAATACAGAAAGGGCAGCAAATTGGACTGCCCTCTCGTTTTATGTGTGAAGCGGGAATACGTAAATGAAAGCAAGGATCAGCGCTGGCCTTCAGTGCGCAGCTTAGCCACATCCTCTAACGCCAAGCCTGTCGCTCCTGCAATCTGCTCATCACTCAGCACCCCCAGCTTGAGCAAATTACGGGCTGTTTTCTCGATGCCTAGCTTTTCACCTTTCTCAATGCCCAGCTTTTCGCCTTCCTGAAGACCTACTTGGCGTTCTTGCTGTGCCCAGTTTTCCAAATTTTCTGCCAACATGTCTTTATCCTCCACCAAACTGTTGAGCTGATTGAGGTCGACCTCAGCCCCTAGCCGCTGCAAGTGGCGTTTAAGCCAGCGGGTAATAATCTTGTCGATACGCTCTTTGTGAGGATCGGCCTGAATAATCGCCACAATCCGATCCACGGCTTTTTGCAGCCCTTGCCAGTTAACGTTGACTGACCACACCACGTCCTCAATTTTTACTTCGAACAGTGGCGTAATGTAGTTGCCGCTCTGGCTCTTCAGGGTAGAAAAATCCATTAACCGGGCAATCTCGGCGGGAGCAAAGCCTTCGATGAGTTGCTGAACAAATTCAGGATAACTAAACAACTCTTTGTAGCCGGTATCGTGGTGGTTATTAACCATGGAGACCTCTGCCAATCGTTACGAGACAGATTACCATGCTCATCCATCCGTAATACATTCACACCATGCGATGGAAAGCCCGTTACGCTTTGCACTCTTTCAGTAGTTGTTGGCCGACCTGATTCAGCGGCTGCCGTTTAGCCCAAAAGGCAATCAGGTTCCGGTCACGTTGGGGAGATAGCGGCAGCGTTACCACATTAGTCGCTGGTTTATTGTTTAACGCCAATGTGGGCACTAGGCTAACACCGACATCGCCAGCAACCATCTGCAACAACGTGCGCGTATCGCGTACCCAAAAATCCACCTGAAAAGTATCGACTTCCTCCAATGAGTGAGCAAATATCTGCTGAATAAGCGCCTCACAACCCCCTGACGACATAATCAACGGATGATCGGCAAGCTCCGCTACCGTAACGCTAGCTTGTTTGCAGAGTGAGTGGTTCTCGGGTAAAACGGCAACGACCTCATCCTTCTTTAGTAGCTGCCAATCGAAGTGCTCACACCAGTAGGTGAGATTAAGCTGCGTCACATCGGTGGTTATGCCCATATCAACCACGCCGCTTTCCACCCACTCCTTTATCTCTTCCTCCATGCCTTCCAGCACAAGGCTAATGGCATCAGGGTAGCGGCTCGTTAAGCTAGAAAGGGGTGGGGATAACCATCCCGTTAATGCACTGGGAATTACACCTATTTTCAGCGTTTCATCTACTTCATTATGAAATTGGGCCACTTGCTGGCTCAATACCTGAAACTCTCCTACAACCTTTCTGGCACTAGTAAGCACTAACTCGCCTAAGGCAGTCGGCTCCCATCTTTCCGCCGCTTTTGTGATAAGTGGGCCACCTACCAGCTTTTCCAATGCCTGCATTGAGTGACTTACGCCAGATTGGCTAACGCCCAGTCGCGCCGCCGCCCGGGTATAGGATTGCTCTTCCACTACCGCAAGCAGCACACGTAGTTGGGCAATAGAGATGTCGGCGCCTCTTATCATCATCCCTCCTCATAACGGCCATGAGCGAACCGAGTTTCCAGCCAAGCACTAGCGCCTTCTATGCTGGCCTTTCATTTATCATCCTGACCTGGAAATCCCATGTCCATCGTTCTGGCACTAAGCGCCATGTTGTTGCTCGGCAGTACACACTTTATCAATGGCTTGCTCGCCCGTTTTTACCCGCCGCTTAATATTGGTTTTTACACCCATCTGGGCGGGGCGCTTGTCAGTCTTGCAGGCGCGCTGCTCTTTTCCACATGGGAGCCAGATACCTGGAAATGGGGTACGCTTGCTGGCCTTGGCTCAGCCCTGGGCGCATTGCTGCTTTATAAAGGCTTATCGCAGGCTCCCTTTGCTATCGTAGTGCCTGTTAGCGCTGTCTCGATGGTAACCATCGCCCTTGGGCTCTCTTTGGTATTTCTTGGCGAGCGGCCCAGCGCTTGGGTATGGCTAGGTGTGATGATCGCCTTGCCCGCTATCTGGCTAACGACGGGCGGAGGTAGGATAAACAAAGGGCAGGTGAGCAGCATAATCAGAACAGGCCTGCTCTTTGGGTTAGGTGCAGGGTTGGGGTTTTCTCTGCAGCTGCACTTTCTTGGGCAGGTGCCCGACCATGCGGCGCTGTATGGCATCGCCCTATGCATGCTAAACGGTGCCGTGTGTTTACTGCCGTTTTACCAACGCACGAAGCCAGCACAAATACGCTTTCCACTTTTCTCAACGATGGCGGGTGGTATCAGCGCTCTAGGGCTTACGTTCTATGCGCTATCACGGCAAGAGCAGCTCACCATTATCAGCATTGTAATTGTGTCGATGTACCCGCTGATACCCGTCGTATTCGGCTCACTGGTTCGCAAGGAGGCGGTTAGCGGCACCAGCATGGTGGGGATAGCGTTGTCTATTGTAGCGACGATGTTGATTGTGGCGGGGAATGGTTAGATAGCACTCAGCCGTTTCGGGTGTGTCAGTTTGTGGATTTGTAGTGGCGACGCAAACCGAATATTCGGTTTGGACATATCAACAGTTCGATATTGACCTGCCCAACAATACACATTGCCTAGCCAAGATCTGTGCCACTGGCAAATCGTCTGGACAGTAAGCATTCAGGGAAGGCGTCAGAAACTTGTATATATAGAGCTTCAAGCAGCTCCGTTTGATCTCTTCTTCGTGCGCCCTGTTTAGCCATACACGAGCCGATTGCCTCCATTCAGCTCATATTATGAGCCGATTATGGCTTCTATTCGGCTCATGGGCGAATCAGCGGACTTGTTGGTAAAGAAGAGTGGGTTAAACAGTAGAAATGCTCAGTAGACCGCACCAGTTAGTCCTCTTGCCTTTCTTGTCAGCCATATCCATATTTATTACTTTTGAACACGGGAAGCATTCTATGACGTCAACAAGTCTTAGCTTGGAAAAACGCAAAAGCAAACTTGAGGCGCTACGTACACATCTAGCTCAAGGTACCAGACAAGCTAGAGCTGGTGAATTCGTGGACGATTTCTCGATGGATGCATTAATCAGCGACTTAGATAGTGAAGCGTGATGCCCACATTCCATATCACACCGAGGGCGCCGCTCCGATCTACCTACCCTAGCAACACTTCCAGCTTTCTCCGTTGCTCAGCATGCTTGGCGGCATTTTCGTTTTTCAGTTTTCCCAGATTGATAAGCTTCCAGCGTACGGCTGGCAGATCCACCGCCCGAGGGTGAGCAATAGCATCAAAATCGGGCGTACCGTCATGCAGGCTTATTAGGAATCGCTTGGTGTTCTCATCGAAGCGGGAATGAATATCTGCAATCAATCGTTTACGGGTGTCCAAGAGCTCTTGGAGACTGACAGAAGCTCTGGTCATTCCCTCAAATTCTTGAGTATAAGGCTGATCAAGATTGATGAGATTCGGATTCAGCAGCTCATGCGCGGGGCGCGACGAACTCGCAATGTAGATCAAAAAGGTGCGAAATAGATCATCCGTTAGGCCCTCGTTCTCGTAAAGCAGCTTCACATCGTAAAGGTCGCGCGGATGCTGACGGTCGACGGCTGCGTTCAACTTACCGCCGAACAGATCTTCGAAGGAGACAATCTGCATCTCTGCGTAGCCGAACTCATCTTCAACAGCTTCGGAGACGGAAAGCGTTTCAGGCTCATGAACGACACCGCGTGTGACTGGAGAGGTTTCGATCTTGATCTCTACACCACCCATGCGAGCAAGAAGACGAGTGGCACCACCACCGCCGCCCTTTATACGTTGTGTTTTGGCACCAACGATACCGCCTTCAATGGCCCCCGCAATGCGATCCATCGCGTTGTTGATCTCGGAAAGGCTATCGATTCGATCTTTCACCGGCAGGTAGGTCAGGTCGATATCGACCGACAAACGCGGAAGATCACGATAGAACAGGTTTATCGCCGTGCCGCCCTTGAGCGCGAATACATCTTCCTTGGCGACATGCGGGAGAATACGCACAAGAAGTGCGACCTGTGCTTCATAGGTTTCACGTGCCATCGTTGGCCTCCGCCGTTACAAACGCTTCAGGCACCATAATCCGATAGCGCGGATGTATCTTGCCCCCTTTTACCAGCGCGCGGTCGCCACTTCCAAGATTGAACTCTGCTGGGTCGAGGCGCTTGCGCCAGGGGTGATCGTGGCGATCTGCAAAAACAAAGAACAGACGCTTTACCTTGATCTTCTTACAACTATGCAGCAGCGCTGACAGTAGTTTCGGGCGCAGCGTTGTCAGGCTCTCAAATAGCATATCGAGGTTGTGAAAACTCTCAAGGTCGGGCAGCTCGTTCATAGCTTCCATAATTGCCCTTTCGGGTGCCGACATTTTAAGCATCCAGTCCCATGGCAGCGTGCCTTCGGCATTGATGTTGTCCTTGGCCAACCCAAGCGATGAGTCGGCGAACAGCGAGGTGCTACGGGTTTGAAGTGGTGCGTTGAGTGGCAGCTTGCTGAGCCAATTGGGCGTGGCCTCGCCATATACCCAGACAGGCGCATTGCTGCCCAGACGCAGATAGTGATCGTAGCCCTGTTGGGCAAGCGCCGAGGTACCGCCGACATGGATGTCATAGCGCATAATATGCTGCATGGAAAGCAGGCAGGTTTTCCAATCGATGGTGGCCGGCGTTGTTGCATTCGGCACGGGGCGTCGGAAGACGCCGCGGTTAACGCGCTCCAGCCAGCTGTTATCGACGTATTTGCGAGCAAGGAAACGGCTGACACCGTGGCGTTCAAGCCATGCGGTGTCAACCATGAATCCTGAAGGTATGGCTTCAAGCACCTTCTTTAGCTTTTCTTCTTTAAGTGTACTCATGGTTCACAAATTAGCACTTAACTAAATAATCTGCCATGAGACTCTTTAATATCATCAAATTTTGTGTACCTTTAGCTCACCAATTATCTATCTTTTAAAGAACCAAGGGAGGGCGATTTACCCGCTTAATATCCGCGCCTGCTTGTAACCGAGATACAAACTAATTCCGGGCTCTTAGGCGAATCCGCCTCCTGCAACAGCTCGATTTATGTCGGTTTGCTGGCATCAAATACCAACGAGACGGCGGCAAGACAAAATCGAAAGTGCCACTTACTTTGAATGTATGATTCTTCTGGAGATTGGCAATGGAACAACTAACAGGTGGCTGTCTCTGCGGTAAGATCCGAATCGTGGCCAATGGCGAGCCGCTCCGGGTAGGTATTTGCCACTGTATGGATTGTCGCAAGCATCATGGGGCGCTTTTCTATGCGGCTGCTGATTATCCCAAGCAAGCTGTCATTATCGAAGGCATACCGCACAGTTATGAGGGGCGTAACTTCTGTTCGGCATGCGGTTCGTCGGTTTTTTCGGTAAGCGAGGAAGAAATCGAAATACACCTTGGTGCTCTTGATGCTCCGAATCAACTGAAACCGACATATGAGCTTTGGAACATTCGCCGCGAACATTGGCTACCGCCATTTCCAAACGTGGAGCGATATGACCGGGATCGGGAAGGTTGAGCATGCTCAAGAGCGGCCGCTTAGATCAGCGCTTACCTTCAATGCGCAGCTTCACCACTTCATCTAAAGCCAGACCTGTCGCTTCAGCAATCTGCTCGTCACTCAGCACTCCCAGCTTGAGCAGATTACGAGCTGTTTTCTCAATACCCAGCTTTTCGCCTTCCTGAATGCCTACTTGGCGTTCTTGCTGAGCCCAGTTTTCCAAATTTTCTGCCAACATGTCTTTATCCTCCACCAAACTGTTGAGCTGATTGAGGTCGACCTCAGCCCCGAGCCGCTGCAAGTGGCGTTTAAGCCAGCGGGTAATAATCTCGTCAATACGCTCTTTGTGAGCTCGTACAAACCTTAGCATCACTCATCACCCAACACCTCACGCAGCCAACCCAATAACGCCTCGCTGCCTGGGCGTTGAGGTGCGCCCTGGCGTGTGTATAGGGCGATAGCATCGTGCTGGGGCAAGCTCTCTGTCACCGGGCGGATCAGTTCGCCATTTTCAATTAAGCGTTGCGTTGTGCGCTGCCATCCCAAGGCAATACCGTGCCCCGCGACAGCCGCTTGCAGTAGCAGCGGATAACTGTCGAAAACAGCACTCTCCGCCGATGAGAGTTCAAAGTGCCCCATGGCACGAAACCAGCCATCCCACTCCAGCCAATCCGCCGGGTCAGCGTGGTAGTGCAGTAGCCGCTGGTTCAGCAAAGCGTTGAGACTCAACGGCGTAGTGACCCCTTTCAGGTACGCTGGGCTGCAGACCGGAAATATCTCGTCCTCGGCGGTAAACACCAATCGATGGCTGCCGCTGGGCCTACCGTTGGTTTGCAGCGCAATGTCGAAGCTGCCACTAAATTCGGTAATCGGCCTTGTCGACGTCGCCAGCTGTATCTCAATCTCAGGATAGCGACGATTGAAATCAGCCAACTGAGGCATCAGCCAATAGAACGCTTCGCATAACTGGCAGAACAACACGACACGTTTATCATTTGGGTCGCCGCGCAGCGCCTGAGCCCCGGTGGCGACACTTTCCAGCGCCTGGGAGACAGTACGGCCAAACTCACGCCCTTCACGGGTAAGAAACACACGGCGATGACGGCGCTCGAAAAGCATCACGCCAAGATCTTCCTCCAGCGCACGGATCTGTCGGCTGACAGCCGCCTGGGTCAGGTGGAGCTCATCGGCCGCGCGCGAAAAGCTCTCAAGCCTGGCGGCAGCCTCAAAGGGGCGCAGCGTCGCCAGCGGTGGAAGAGACTTGATGAAGTTATCCATAATCTGAGCTCATGCATGGTGACGCAGAAGTCGTTTGAAGCACTGCTAGAGGCAGCGGCACTCTAGAGCGGAATTCATACCTGGAACGCTGCAATGAAGGCCACCGCTGAACCACAAGATAATATCCTACAGGGCATAAGCCTTATCGTGGGGGCTGTCTTTCTGCTGGCGTTGACCGACGCTCTGGTTAAGTATCTGAGTGCCAGTATGTCGCTATGGCAACTCTATGTCATCGCCTCAACACTCTCGCTGCCGATACTCTTTGGATTGATCATTGGCCATTCAGGCCCCCGCCCCAAAGTAAAATCACGCCGCTGGGTGGCGATAAGAAGCCTGCTTCTGTTGCTGATGTGGATAGCCTACTACGCAGCACTACCGCTGATTCCGCTCTCGGTGGCAGCGGTCGCTATTTACACCACGCCGCTGTTTATTGCCGTGCTGGCTGCTTTTGGGGCAGGCGAGCATCTTTCACGCCAGGCGTGGCTAGGCATCTTCTGCGGATTCCTGGGCGTGGTGGTGGTGTTGCGCCCTGGCGGCGACACCTTCACACCCGCCACACTGCTACCCGTGCTTGCCGCCCTCTTTTATGCGCTAGCCATGCTGGTCACTCGCCACCACTGCCAAAGAGAGCACCCCTTACTTCTCACCCTGGGATTAAATCTAGCCTTCCTGGCAGCAGGCAGTCTTTTCAGCGTGCTGGTGGCAATCAACAGCACAGCATCGCTCGCTGAACGCGCGCCGTTCCTGTTCGCCGGTTGGCAACCGCTAGACGCCGAAGCGTTATTGATCGTGGGCGCCTACGCGCTACTGCTGATCATTGTGAATACCGGGGTGGCCAGGGCCTATCAAATTGCCCCTTCGACGTTGATCGGCACCTTTGATTACGCCTACCTCATCTTTGCCAGCCTTTGGGGCTACCTGGTATTCAGCGAAGTGCCTGATGCTATGACTTGGCTGGGTATGGGCATGATCTTAATCGCGGGAGTGATGGTGTTACGGCAATGGCGGGTCTGACGCCTATTTCTTGATGAACTACCGAAAAGCCTTCGGTAGTTGCTTAACCAGCATCACCAAATTCCTTTACCACCTCAGTTATTCAGATCATATCTTGAGCCGATTATGGTTTATATTCGGCTCATAGGTCAGCCAATGGCAGATAAGAATAGCAAGGAACTGTATAGCTCTATCCAACGGTGCCGGTTCCTCACTATGTCTGCGAAGCACCACCATCAGCAAACAATTCCACCCCGTTAACATAGCTGGCGGCATCGCTGGCCAGGAAGGCAGCAACGGAGGCAATCTCCTCCGGTTCACCGATGCGCCCTAGCGGACTTTTGGCTGTCAGGAACGCCATGCCTTCCTCGGCGTGCTCGCCGAATGCCTCGCGCAATGAAGCCGTGTTGGTGGGCCCAGGGCTCAGGATATTGATGCGAATACCCGTTCCCTTCAGTTCCGTCACCCAACTGCGCACCATATTGCGCACGGCCGCCTTGGTGCCACCGTAGATGCTCATGGTCGGCCCTGGGTCTATTGAGGACGAGGAACCAACGATCACAATGCTGGCACCAGAGCCCATCAATCCCAGCGCCCCCTGAACGGTCAGCACCACGCCTTTAACGTTGGTCGAGAGCTGCTGGTCGATCTGTTCCTCGGTGATCTGCCCAAGCGGTGCGTGGCTGCCGCCTCCGGCATTGGCCACCAGGATATCGATACGCCCGAAGCGTTCTCTCACGGACTCATAGAAAGATGCCAAGCTCGCAGCACTGGCGACATCAGCCACTATCCCCGTAGCGCTGCTGCCCAACCGTTGCACAGCTTCATCCAATACCGTCTGCCGCCTCCCCGTTATCACGACATCGGCTCCGTCATCGATCAAGCGCTTGGCGATGGCAAACCCGATACCACTGCTACCGCCGGTCACGACAGCAACGTTACGGTTCATGTTCTGTTTCACAGCATCACCTTTCAGTTTGTAGTAGTCACTAAAGCAATGCTATAGTGATCACTACAAACAAAAGAGTCAATCGGTATTATCAATATGAAAAGCAAACCATCCAAAACAGGCACTGGCGAACGCGTTGCAGAACGCTCACCTCGACGCCCCTTCGACAGAGAAGCGGGCGTTGCCGTTGCCAAGGATCTATTTCACGAACGCGGCTACGACGCAGTAGGAGTTGCCGAGCTCACCCGTGCACTGGGCATCAATCCGCCTAGCCTCTACGCCGCCTATGGCAACAAGGCGGGCCTGTACGAACGCTGCCTGGCGATCTACGTGGCAGAAGCCAACCTGCCGGCAGACAAAATCCTGACACCCGACCGGCTCTTGTCAGAAGCAATCAATGATTTACTGCGGCAAGCTGTGCGGCTCTACACCAAGTCAAAAGCCAAGCGTGGCTGCATGGTGGCTGAAGGCATGCGCGCCGATGATCCTCAGGCCCGTCAACTGGCCAACGCCTATGGCGACGCGGCGGCGGACTTTATCGAGGACTACATCAAGAGAAGTCAGCCGCAACAAGCACGAAAACTCGCCGATTACGTCGTGACGACACTGCAAGGCCTTTCAGCAGGCGCGCGCGCTGGCCGCTCAAGGGCTCGCCTGCTTGCCGTGGCCGAACTGGCTGGCCAGGCCTTCGAGACTTTTCTACATACACCCGATGAGAGCAAAGACGCATGAGTATTCTTGACCATGTCGAGTTCGCCGTACGCGATGCGGAAATATCGCGATGCTTCTACGAACAGGCGCTAGCCCCACTGGGCTTCAGCCGCATCATCACCGTAGGGCCAGACCGCACGCGCAGCGGCGGCACACGGCATGGCTTTGGGATGGAGGGCTACCCACGGCTATGGATACACGACAACGAGCAGCCGGGCGAAGGCGTTCATATCGCCTTCGCCGCAGCAAAACGATCCATTGTCGAAGAGTTTTATCGCGCCGCGCTGGCAACGGGTGGGGAGGATAACGGCGCACCAGGCATTCGCACCCACTATCACGACAACTACTACGCCGCCTATGTGCTAGACCCGGACGGCGTCAACGTGGAAGTGGTCTGTCAGCAGGTCAACTGATGGGAATATCAGTGATTCGCGTATCGGCGATGGTCTCGGCAAAGCCGTGGCCGAACAGGCCCGCAGGGGACTGGAAGCCGGGCCGCACCTCACCGGCAAGCACTCGCCGGGCAGCCTCTGCCGCCGCCATGGCCGTGAAGGTGTAACCATTCACCGTATCAAGCACCGAGCGCGCTACCGAACCGTCCATATCGGTCACTTCGACAACCGCATGGTAGCGGTTCGCCGCCCGCTCATCTGCGCTGGGCCCCGCAGGGAGTTCGTTGGCGTTTTCCGTAGGGAACGCACCCGCCGTCACATGCACGAAGGTTTCGATATCACTTACGCCTGTCGACTGGTGGAGTGTCACGAGGTCGGGCAGCGTGACAGGGAATGACGATAGCGGGCCCTCGCCAAAATCGAAGTCGCGCACCTCTTCTGGGCTGCGTGCAACTAGCTCTCCGCCAACCAGATGAAGCGTCTCCGTCGTGATGTTCTGGCTCGCGCTGGTCACCGACCCTCTCGACATTCCCCCCGCCACCAGCAAGGCGATACTGATTTTGCGCGGATTATTGACCCGCGCCACGGCGTGCCCCGCCAAGCTTCCCAGCATCGCGACGCTACCACCGCTTCCCGGCAGCAGCATGGCACCCGCAGCACGCGCCTGCCCGTCGAGCGCCAACGCTTGCCGGTAGGAGTCGAGTTCCGCCGAGAAATCGAGATAGTGCACGCCAGCACGAATGGCGGCCGACATCAGCGGCTTGGCCGTGTTCATAAAAGGCCCGGCAGCGTTGAGCAGAACAGAGATGCCTTCAAGGCCCCTTGCGATTGCCTCCGGATCATCGAGCGAAAAGAGCCGAATATCAGCGCCTAAACGCCCTGCCAATATGTCCAGCGACTCACGATCCTTCGCACGCCCTGCGACAACCAGGTGAATACCTGCGGATGCAGCGTGCTCCGCCGCCATGCCACCGGTGTAACCGGCGGCGCCATAGATCATCAATGTTTTCATGGTCAGTGCTGCCAGCTTTTGTAGACAAATTCTAGGCTATAGCCGTCAAGATCCCTCACCTGCGCGGCATAATAGCGGGGGTCATAGTGGAGCTGAGGCCCAGGTGGATGGATCTCGGTGGCGCCCGCCGTCATAGCTTCGGCATAGGCGGCATTGACCTCCTCTTCGGACGCTGCCACGAAGCCCACATGCACCGCACCGGGCACCGCCTCTCCCTGCCTTAGCCAGAAAAAAACACGCCCCTTGGCACCGAACCCCTTCAGATCAGGGTGGCCAGGCGGGCCATCATGGCCGTCAAAATCGTGGCGATTGGTAATTCCCAAAAGGGGTAGCACTCGCTCGTAAAAAGCAATGGAACGCTCGGTATCACCCACGGTGAGGAAAACATGATCAAGCATGAGACACTCCTTTAGATGGCGTAGCCACCGGCAAGCGCAGTGCCGTGCTTGCGCCGATACCCCGGCTACCTCCGGTAATGACGATAGTATTCATGTGACGCTCCAATGAGATTTAGTCTCCCCATCATAGGCACCTGCTCACCTAACGCCCCGCCTGTTCCTACCGCAAACCTGCCTATTCCTGCTTTTCGCTTGCCTCTGCTCCCGCTCTGGCATTCAATAGCGTCATGGAAGAACAACTCAACGAACTACGCCGCCTGGCTGCCCATGCGCATAACCGACGTACCGAAACCGGTATTCCCCGGGTGGCGATGGTGCAAGGCGCAATTCCAGAACACGAGCTTGCCGCCGTGTACGACCCCATGGTCAACCTGATCCTGCAGGGCAGCAAATCCATGACCGTGGGCGGGCGCACCCTGCACTACGACCCCGCGACCTATTTTGTGATGTCAGTTGATCTGCCTGCAGCGGGGGTTGTACGTAGTAGCAACTCGGGAGAACCCTACCTTGCGGTAAGCCTGACGCTGGACGCCACCCTATTGGCTGGCCTGCTCTCGGAACTGCCTAATGCTGGCAGCAGCGCCGGGCATGCAACGGGGTTTTCCGTAGCAGCAGTGACGCCGGAACTGCTCGATGCCTGGGTGCGCATGTTGCGCCTGATGGAGCAGCCAGCCGACATTGCGGCGCTTGCACCCGCCTACGAGCGCGAGATTCTTTACCGCGTGCTTCAGGGGCCAATGGGCTGGATGCTGCGCGACATCGCCACACCAGACACCGCCCTGGCACGGGTGCACCAGGTCATTCAGCGACTTCGTAACGACTATGCACGACCCTTACGGATGGAGGCACTGGCCAAGGAAGCAGCCATGAGCATCTCTGCGTTCCACCGCCATTTCAAAGCCGTGACGGCGCTCAGCCCCTTGCAGTATCAGAAGCAGGTTCGGCTACTTAAAGCGCGGACACTACTGATTTCCACCGGTTACAGTGTCACGGAGGCAGCTCACGCAGTGGGATACGAAAGCTCCACGCAGTTTGGAAGGGAATACGCTCGCGCTTTCGGCCAGCCCCCGGCGAAAGATGCTGCACGGATTGTTGCCAACATGAAGCGAGGCTTTCAGGCAAAACCCGACCAATAGCAGTACAAAGTAAAGAAAGGACGAGCTCTTCTCCTTACTCTGCGAAAACTTCCATGATGCTGTTTCCAGAATTGCTTAATCTGGCGATGGGCCTCTTTCCAGGAAGGTTGAAAGCGCAATGTAGCTGCGGACAGACCTGACGCCTTCAAGGCTCTGAATCTCCATCAGGAAGTCTTCGAGAGATTCAGTATTCGCCGCACGTACTTTAATGAGCACACAGCCATCGCCTGCCACGGTGTGCAGCTCTTCTACTTCGGCTCTATCGGCAAAGGCCAGTAGTTTGCGCGTGGCGCTGTAGCTACTGGTATCAATCAGCAGGAAGGTCAGCAGCGTTCTGCCAAGCTTGCAGCCGTCAAGTATGGCGACGGTGCCCTTGATGACCCCATCGCGCTTTAGCCTTTTTACGCGGTCATGAACAGCGGGGGCGGATAGATGCACGATTTTGCTGAGTTCAGCGTAGCTACGCGACGCATCTTCGGCGAGAGCGCCTAATATTTTTCGGTCAATTGAATCAAGTTCAGCCGGATGATGCTTTATCTGCCGAATAGCATCTGTTTCTTTATCTGACGGCACCATTATCGTTTTACCTCCGAATATTATTTTCAATAAAATAAATATAACCGAACTACATTCGATTGAAAATATCATATACGGAGACACTATTATGCCATTAGCACTTTTCGCGTTGGCGATTGGCGCATTCGGTATCGGACTGACTGAATTCGTTGTCGCTGGCATCCTTCCCCAAATCGCCAGGGATTTCGGCGTCGATATACCCACGTCAGGTTTAATGGCCACCACCTACGCGTTAGGCGTGTTCGTGGGCGCGCCCATCCTGACGATTCTAGGCGCCAAGGTGCCACGTAAAACGATGCTAATCTGCCTCGCCCTCATCTTCACGCTAGGCAACGTGATCACGGCAGTGGCACCGACGCTCCCTATCGCCCTGGCGGGCCGTATTTTAACGGCGTTCAACCACGGTACTTTCTTCGGTATTGGCTCCATCATCGCCGCCTCTCTGGTAGCGAAAGACCGTCAAGCAAGTGCCATAGCCTTCATGTTCTCCGGGCTGACGATGGCAAACCTGTTCGGTGTCCCTGCTGGCACCTGGCTCGCGCAAGTCTACAGCTGGCGGCTAGTGTTCTGGTTGATCGCCGGGATCGGTCTTATCACCGTCATCAGCATCGCGCTGCTAGTGCCCCAGATCAAAGCGGGCAAGGCCATCGCCTTGAAGAGTGAACTACGTGCCTTCGTAGACCCACAGGTTCTGCTCGCCATGGGCATCACTGTCTTCGGCCCTGCCGCTTTCTTTACTTCCATCACCTATATCGCCCCGATGATGGTAGAAGAGGCAGGGTTTTCCGATACCGGTGTGGCAAAACTGATGGTTCTGTTCGGGTTGGGTCTGGCGGTTGGTAACTGGGTAGGTGGTCGCTTTGCTGACCGCTCACTTTTCGGAACGCTGTTTGTGACCCTTGCCGCGCAGGCGGCGGTACTTTTCGTCTTCTGGCTGGGCGTTGGGAACAGCGTTGTGGCCTCGGCCTCTGTCTTCCTCATGGCCGCCTTTGGCTTCGCCACCGTCTCCCCGATCCAGAAACTGGTGATGGATCGTGCCAGCCAAGCAGGAGCGCCCACCATGGCAGCGTCGGTGAACATCGGTATGTTCAACCTGGGTAATGCCATCGGGGCATGGGTGGGTGGCGCGACGATTGCCGCCGGGTTCGGTTTGGCCTCTCCAAACTGGGCGGGTGCCATCCTTTCGTTGATCGCTTTAGGCTTGGCCGTTATTGCCTGGGCGAGCGCCGGTCAGCAGTATTCAGCGGCGCTCGCAAAGTAAGGTCACGGGAAATACCCTCCCCTATCTCACAAAAATGCCCGCCTTGATGGCGGGCATTTAGATGCCTGATACTTACTTCGCGGCGCGCACCTACTCGGCATGCGCCTTCTTACCGGGAAGTAGGTGCATCACACCCACCACAACCGAGCCCACCAAAAAGCCAATTACCGCAGAGCACAGCGTATTGAAGCTCCAGCCCAGCAAACCGCCCAAGGCACCGGTTGCCTCGCTAATGCCTTGCTCAATATGGTGTACCCACTCATAGGGCGCGTTGAACCAATCCGTGCCATCGGCACCCAGATTGACCATCAGGATATGCCCACCCACCCAGAGCATGGCGACGGTTCCCACGACCGAAATGGTCGCTAGCACCTTGGGCATGGCCGTCACCAGACCACGGCCCAGTGTCTGCATGCTCGAACTATCCCGCTGGGCGAGCTTCAGGCCGATATCATCCATTTTGACCAACAGTGCCACCACGCCATACACCAGAATAGTGATGACAAACGCGACCACCACCAGGCTCGCCAGCTGTGACCAGAATCCTTGATGGGAGACCGTGGCCAGCGCAATCACCATGATTTCAGCAGACAGAATCAGGTCGGTTCGAATGGCACCACTCACGATCTTTTTCTCGGCTTCCGGCCCCTTTTCTACCGCTGGTTTGTCGTCGTCATGCTTACCGGAAAACTTGTGCCACACCTTCTCAGCGCCCTCAAAGGCCAGATAGGTGCCACCCACCATCAGGATGATCGGCAATAGCGCGGGTAAAAAGTGATTCAGCAGCAGCGCCACCGGCAGGATAAAAATCAGCTTGTTGCGGATCGACCCTAGCGCGATCTGCTTCACAAGCGACAGTTCACGCTCCGCTGCCACTCCCTGTAAATATTGCGGCGTCACCGCCGTATCATCCACCACCACCCCGGCCGCCTTCGCCGTCGCACGCCCAGCGGCGGCACTCACATCGTCCAATGATGCTGCGGTCAACTTCGCCAATGCGGCAATGTCATCCAGTAATCCTATCAAGCCGCCTATGGCCATGGATGTTTCCTCCGTGAATAACAGTTGCAGATAGTAAAGCACATAGCTGCTGAGTTACCTGCAAATGGATTTGAGAAACTGCTTAAACACCTCGCTCAAGGGGCTGAACAAATGTGAACCGAGGATTTCGTAGACGATTTCTCGATGGATACCTTAATCAATGACTTAGATAGAGAATTATGACTACACAGAAAGGATTATTACTTGGACTGCCCTCTTGTCTTTCTTGCCAGCCATACCTATATTCATATTTGTTACTTTTGAATATAGGAAGCACATCATGGCAACGACCAGTCTTAGCCTTGGGGAGCACTGGGAAGTCTTCATCAGAAACGAAGTCGCCAGTGGCCGCTACGGCTCCGCAAGTGAGGTTGTACGTGATGCGCTACGCGCCATGGAGGAGCACAAAAGCAAGCTTGAAGCGCTACGTACGCATCTAGCCCAAGGTGCCAAGCAGGCTAGCGCCGGTGAATTCGTGGACAATTTCTCGATGGATGCATTAATCAACGACTTGGATAACGAAACGTAATGCCCAGGTTCCGTATCACACCGAGAGCGAGAGACGATTTAAAAGATATCGGTCGCTATACGGAGTGGCAGTGGGGCAAGAACCAACGGAATACCTATCTAAAGGATTTTGAAAAACGGTTTCACTGGCTCGCAGAAAATCCCCTGTTAGGAAAACATCGCTCGGATATCAGCGAGGGTTATTACAGCTACCCCCAGGGCCAGCACGTTATCTTTTACCTGATTGGCCAAGGGTGCATTGAGATTATTGGCATTCCTCATAAAGAGATGGATATCGTCTCTTATTTTTTGCCTGATTGATCATCAACACTCCCTCAAGAACTGCTTACCCACGGGATTAAGCGGCTGTCGTTTAGGCCAAAAGGCAATCAGGTTCCGATCGCGCCTTGGTGATAGCGGCCGCGTCACTACGTTAGCCGTTGGCTTATTGCTTAACGCCAAGGTAGGAACCAAGCTAACACCGACATCACCAGCGACCATCTGCAATAGCGTACGGGTGTCGCGTACCCAGAAATCCACCTGGAAGGTATCGACTTCCTCCAACGAGTGGGCAAATATCTGCTGGATAAGCGCTTCACAGCCGCCTGATGACATTATAAGGGGGTGTTCCGCTAGTTCCGCCACAGTCACACTTTCTTGTTTGCTGAGCTGGTGATTTTCGGGCAGCACGGCCACAATCTCATCCTTCTTTAATAGCTGCCAATCGAAGTGCTCACGCCAGTAGGTGAGATTAAGCTGCGTGACATCTGTTGTGACACCCATGTTGATAACACCGCTTTCCACCCACTCCTTTATCTCTTCTTCCATACCTTCCAGTACAAGGCTAATGGCTTCTGGGTAGCGGCTCGTAAAGCTCGCAAGCTGGGGCGCCAACCAGCCAGATAACGCGCTAGGAATAACGCCTATTTTTAGCGCTTCATCCACCTCGTTATGAAACTGCCCCACTTGCTGGCTTAATACCTGAAGTTCACCTATTACCTTCCTGGCGCTAGTAAGCACTAACTCCCCTAGCACGGTGGGTACTAGCCCTTCTGGGCTTTTTATGATCAGCGGGCCACACGCCAGCTTCTCCAGTGCCTGCATGGAATGACTCACCCCCGACTGGCTAACGCCAAGGCGCTCCGCAGCACGGGTATAAGACTGCGCTTCCGCCACGGCAATCAGCGCGCGAAGTTGGGCAATGGAGATATTCGCCCCTCTGATCATCACAACTCCTCATGGCGACCATGACCTAATCGAGTTTCTAGTCGCATGTTAGCGACTTCTATGCTGGCCCTTCCCTTATCATCGTGACCAGGAGCCCGCATGTCTATCGCCCTTGCACTAAGCGCAATGGTGCTGCTCGGCAGTACGCACTTTATCAATGGTTTGCTCGCCCGTTTCTACCCGCCGCTCAACATTGCGTTTTATACCCACCTGGGCGGCGCGCTTGTCGGTTTTGCCGGAGCATTGCTCTTTTCCACCTGGGAGCCAACTGTGTGGATATGGAGCGCGCTGGCGGGCATCGGCTCCGCCTTTGGGGCATGGCTGCTTTACCAGGGATTATCCCGGGCGCCCTTCGCTATCGTAGTGCCTGTTAGCGCTGTCGCGATGGTGACCATCGCCCTCGGGCTCTCACTGGCTTTCCTTGGAGAGCGACCCAATGCGCGGATATTGCTTGGCGCGATGATCGCCCTGCCCGCCATCTGGTTAACAGCGGGCGGGGTAAACCGAACAAAGCGCAGATGAGTGGCACTACTAGAACGGGCCTGCTATTGGGTTTAGGTGCAGGCTTAGGGTTTGCCTTGCAGCTCCACTTTCTTGGCCAAGTGCCCGAGCCAAGCGCTTTTTATGGCATCGCACTCTGCATGCTCAGCGGCACCGTATGCTGTTTGCCCTTTTATCAACACGCACACCCAGCACGAAAGCGTTTTCCACTGCTGGCAACCGTAGCGGGCGGTATCAGTGCACAGGGGCTAACGCTGTATGCGATGTCACGGGAAAGCCAGCTTGCCATTATCAGCATCGTGATTGTGTCGATGTACCCACTGATTCCCGTCGTGTTTGGCTCGCTGGTGCGCAGGGAAAGGGTGAGCGGCGCATCTGCTGTGGGGATAGCGCTATCGCTTCTTGCGGCGGTGTTGATAGTGGCGGGTAATGGTTAGAAACCTGATGACGAGCGTCTTGATTGGCCTTCCATGTTTTCCAGTCGCGTTAAGGCTTATAAGACTCTCTTCGGAAAACGTAGATGGGGCAAGGTCTTTGACTCTGGCTACCCTAGCAGCGCCTCAAATTTGATTCGTAGCGACAGCATAATGTGGAAGATCTCATTGAGCCAACGTGGCTAATCCATGAAAAGGTCGCATTAAGCACCTAAAACGAAAATTTTTTGCGTAAAAGGGATTAATAAAAAATCATTTTTGATAGTGAATCATAGGAAAATAAACCCAAGCAAGCTAATTTATTTAAAATAAACGCAGGTTAAAAATGAACACTACGATTGGGGTCACATTGAATGTGATAGCATCTTTCTTATTTGCAGCTATGTTTGCCTATACTTCCCTTCTTACCAATCTTGATGGGGAAGAAATTTTTGGGTGGCGTATGCTTTTAACATTCCCTTGCTTGACATTATTTATCATAACAAGAGGATACTGGAGTCAAGTTGTTAATATATATCATAGGCTTACTAAGAGCATAATATTTATAGTGACGAGGCTTTTTTCAGCAGCAATGCTAAGCTTCCAACTCTGGCTATTCGTTTGGGCCCCTGGAAATGGTCATGGTCTATCAGTATCCCTTGGTTATTTTATTATGCCGTTAACAATGGTTCTGATAGGTAAAATAGCTTTTCAAGATAGAATGACGGGATATCAGAAGGTAGCATGTTTTTTCGCATTTCTTGGTATACTTTATCAAATAGGGTTTTCTGAAAGTCTTGCCTGGCCGACCTTGGCTGTTGGGTTGGGATACCCTGTGTATTTCTGGCTAAGAAGAAAAACAGACACGAATAATATTGGAAGCTTGTGGGTAGATATGGTTTTGAGCTTGCCAATAAGCGTAATCTTTATTTTTGCTGGCGGAGAAATAACATCAGATATATGGGTTAATATAGATACTCTATGGTTAGTCATAGGACTTGGGGTGTTGAGTGCCTCTGCCCTAACATTTCAAGCTTTATCAGGCCCTCACCTTAACCTGACGCTTTTTGGCCTTTTAGTATATGTAGAGCCAGCTTTACTTTTATTAGTAGCCTTAATACTTGGGGAGGAAATCAAAGCATCTGAATGGCCTACCTACTTAGCAATATGGTTTTCCGTATTTCTTCTTATCGTAGAGGGCATCAATAGCCTCTGTGTCAAACGTAAGTTCAGAAAAGAAAAACTACGCACATCTAGATATCAAAAATAATCTATTCCAATTATTGATAGAAGTAAGCTAAATTTTTAATTAACTAACAGTGATGTAGCCGGGTATTAGTTATTCTCTAACCCGGTTTGATTGATGAATGACTGGAGCACGCCAGTGACACGACTTTGAGCGCACGCCTAGAGGTGGATGCAATTAAACGTAATTTCGAGCAAACGCAGGCCTTGGCGCGAACAAACACCTCACTCTGGTTATGTTGTCTAAATCTATTAAACGGCGCTCAAAATGTATTATGACAGACGTCTGACACTATGTATTCAACCTTCGTTTTTCTATTTGAATGACGAGAAGGTCAGATTCAAGTATTTTAAGTGCACAACTAAAAAACATGCGCTTACAAAAATCAGTGGGCCTTAAGTAAATCGCATTATTCTCTAAACAGTTTTTAACTCTCAGTTCGTTTCTAAAATATACAGTTAAGATGCTTCTATTGGAACGTAAAGCGTTTTGTAAGATTTTCCCATGGAAATAGAGGTTTTAAAGCCACGCACATTACTATCCTCGAACAAAAGCCTGTGTGTCATGGCTTCAAAATCTTCCATATTCTTTGCGATGCTAATAATTACAAAATCACCTTCCCCTGTAACGTAGTAGCACTGTTGAACCAATGGCTCTTTTATAGCTTTACGCCGAAATGACTCTATATGTTCAGATCTGTCCCTTTCGAGTTCGACAATTATCACAAAGGTCATGCTCATATCCACGGCAACCGGATCTACAATGATAACGTTTCCTTTTATTACTCCACTGTTACGCAAACGTTTGATGCGACGCTGAACTGCAGGCACTGAAAGTGATACTGCGTCCGCCAGGCGTTCGAGAGTTAAGCTTGCATCATTCTGTAGCAGGTTTAGTAGTGCCGCATCTTTAGGATCCATAAAGCGAAGCCTCTTATCGAAAAAGAACTTGAATACGCAAAATTCTATATCGTTCGGGTGTATAAAAGCAATTTCTAATCAAATTATTTTGCCATGATGTAACTGCAAAAGCGACACAGGTGAAGGCAAGCTCGGAACTGATGCCCTTTTAGGCTCGACGTGAGCGCAACGTAGGTTTTTATATAAGGCCAAAGCCTCAAAAATCATAGTGCCTTCTCAAGCGTCATGAGAAAACTTGTCTTCCGAAAAAAATCACTAAGAGGCGTTCTAAATGAGAAATATAATGGAAGCAGTTGAAGATTCGGTTAGAGCAAATGATTTTATAATTTTAAGGAATTGCTTTGGGCGGTTTGATGTAACGTTGAAATTAGAAGGCATGAATTTTGCTGAATCTATTAAGCTTCGCACTGCTAAAGCACTTGTGAATCACGCAGAAGAGCATCTTGATCTCAAGAAAAACAAGAGGTTTATAGAGTCAAGCTCAGGAAATCTTGGCGTGGCGCTGAGTATGATAGCGGCTAGCCGCGGTTACGAGTTCATCTGTATAGTTGACCCTAACACCAATGCTACCAACATTGCCATTATGAAAGCAATGGGTGCAAATGTAGTGGTCGTGAATACTAAGGATGAATCTGGTGGTTACCTCGGAACCAGAAAAAAATTCATTAGGGAACGACTTTCACATGACAATACACTCATATGGATAAACCAATATGAGTGTGAGGCAAACCCTGCCATACACTTTTCTGAAACAGCTCATCAAATAAATATTAATTGCTCGGACGTGCGTAAGATTTACATCGGCGCAGGAACCACTGGTACTGCTATGGGCGTATCAAATTACTTTAAAAAATATTTTCCTAAAATAGATTTAATAGCAGTCGATTCTGTTGGATCAGTCACTTTTGGAGGGAACGCCAGTCCAAGATATCTTCCTGGTCTTGGTTCTAGTGTGCCACCAATTTTTTTCAAAAAAGAAAGCTTCAATCGCCTGATCAGTATTAAAGAAAGTCAGACTGTTGCTGTCTCTAGATACATTGCAAGAAAATACGGACTCTTACTCGGTGCCTCTACTTGTACTGTGCTCGCTGGCATGTATGAGGACATTAACGCGACAGAAGAAGTGTTGGTAGCCATATCGCCGGATTTAGGAAGTAAGTATATAGACACAATGTACAACGACGAGTGGTGCGACGAAAAATTCGGTAGTGAATGGCGTAACATTAATCTTAGTAGCAATGAACCCAAAACTTACCAAGTGGAGCTTTAAATAATGTTTAAGGTAATCAGAGGCATTGAAATTTCCAATTATCTTGACCAAGAGACTGAATCTGTACTGAAGATAGTTGAAGAAACATATCTGATGCATAAAAATGGTTTTACAAACAATCCAGATAGTTACTTCTTGAAATTTCCAGATAATGATAAGGATAGAATTATAGCACTCCCAGCTTCTATCAACGATCCAAATATTCAGATTGCAGGCATTAAATGGATTGCCAGCTATCCTGGTAACATCGAAAAAAATCTTCAACGTGCCTCCGCCACCATGATCCTGAATGATTATCGAACAGGCTATCCATTAGCTTTACTTGAAGCTTCTCAAATAAGCGCACATCGGACGGCTGCATCTGGCGCAATCACTGTTGGAGCATTGAGTGAACGGGGAAGAGAGATTAACACAGTGACCCTAGTAGGTTGTGGAGTACTGGGTCAAAAAACAATACATTATCTAGTATCGCTTGGTTTCGATATAAAAGAATTAATGGTTTATGACCTTAACGAAAAATATGCCGAACGCTTTGTAGAGAAAAATGATCAATTTGAAAAATGCAGAATTTCTTCCACTCTTAAAGAAGCCTTTGAATCTGACTTAATTATATTGACGACAACTTCTGTTGAACCATATATTAATGTAGGCGATATAGACATCAAACGACAGATAATTCTCAATATCTCACTAAGAGATCTCCACCCGATAATTATAGAAAACTCGCTCAATGTGGTAGATGATATCGACCATTGCTTGAAAGCGCAGACTTCTTGCCATCTCACTGAGCAAAAGTTAGGTAATAGAGATTTCATAAATGCTGTAATAGCTGATGTATTAGACGGTAGCTTCGAAGACGACACCAGCAAGCCAATTGTTATCTCACCCTTTGGCTTGGGCGTTCTAGACTTGGCTTTAGCTTATCATATATATAAATACAAATATGATGATGCTTCTACTGTAGATATTGAAGGTTTCTTGCCAGACATGAAACGTTTGTGATCTTCATTAACTCGCTTAGTCAGTGTGGATCAAAGAAAACGCTAGCCGAACATTGCCGGAAGAGCGCTTATTGAGATATTTCCTTGCATTTCTGAGGGCCATAATAAGGCCCTTTATAAAAGGGACGCGGCGCTATATCTAAAAATATAATCTTATTTTTATAAGGAAAGACGATAATTATGAATCCAAGATAAAACAATAGGTTAGAAAAAGCTCACAACTGAGGGTTATTAAGATGCACGACGATTCTTTCAAACTAACGCAGACAATTACTGGTGAACAGAATATGTTTCACTTGGGATACTCGGTTGAATACGAACCGCCTAGTGCTCTTTTGCCAACAGAACGTCACGACCCGGCACGAGTAGGAGAACTGATAGAAAAAGTGAAGAAAAAGGGATTTTGGACGACCCCTATTTTGGTTGAGCAAAATTCATTGGCTATCATGGATGGCCACCACCGTACTGCTGTCGCTTTAAAGTTGAACCTGAAAAAAGTACCAGTAGTAAAGCTGAGCTATGGTGACCCAAGAGTTCTTCTTAGTGGGTGGGAGCCTGGAAAATTTTTCAGCCCTGAAGAGATCATTTCTGCAGCTTTATTAGGAGTGCCACTCCCATTAAAAAGCACAAAGCACGATCTTACAGTTCCATTACCGAGTCTAAAAGTGGCTTTAAGAGACTTAATCTATTGAGAAATCCGCACCTCTGATCATCACAAATCCTCGTGGCGACCATGGCCTAATCGAGTTCCTAGCCGCATGTTAGCGGCTTCTATGCTGGCTCTTCCCTTATCATCAAGATCAGGAGCCTGCATGTCTAGCGCCCTTGCGCTAAGCGCCATGGTGCTGCTCGGCAGTACACACTTTATCAATGGCGTACTCGCTCGTTTTTACCCGCCGCTCAATATTGCGTTTTACACTCACCTGGGCAGCGCGCTTGTCAGTTTTGCAGGCGCACTGCTCTTTTCTACCTGGGAGCCGCACGTGTGGATATGGGGCACGCTGGCGGGCATCGGCTACGCCCTTGGGGCGTGGCTGCTTTACCAGGGATTATCCCGGGCGCCCTTCGCCATCGTGGTGCCTGTTAGCGCTGTCGCGATGGTCACCATCGCCCTCGGGCTCTCGTTAATTTTCCTTGGCGAGCGACCCAGTGCGAGGGTATGGCTAGGAGTGGTGATCGCCCTCCCCGCCATCTGGTTAACCGCGAGCGGGGGTAAGCCGAACAAAATGCGGATGAATAGCAGCACCAGAGCGGGCCTGCTATTGGGTGTAGGCGCAGGCTTAGGGTTTGCCTTGCAGCTTCACTTCCTTGGCCAAGCTCCCGAGCCAAGCGCTTTTTATGGCATCGCACTCTGCATGTTCAGCGGCGCCATATGTTGCCTGCCCTTTTATCAACACGCACACCCAATACGAAAGCGCTTTCCACTCTTTGCAATAGCAGCGGGCGGCATCAGTGCATTAGGGCTAACGCTGTATGCGTTATCGCGGGAAGGCCAGCTAGCTATTATCAGCATCGTGATTGTATCGATGTACCCACTGATACCAGTCGTATTTGGCTCGATGGTGCGCAGGGAAAGGGTTAGCGGCACCAGTATAGTGGGATAGCGCTTTCAATTGTGGCGATGATGTTGATTATGGCGGGTAATGGTTACTAGCTGTTTGCTGACGAAATATTGTGGTTTACACCATGAACCTGCCTCCGTGGCTATGCTCCCTAACCATTGCTAAGGGCTTGCACGCGCCCCTCTGCCTGATAAGCTATTAAAGCCATTAGGCCAATTACTGAAGCGCTAACTCATGGGTTCAAAAAAGTCAGACCAATAAGCCGCAGCAACATTACTTTCCCGTTGATGCGGCTGCCTGCTTAAACCACTTCCTCAAATGTAGGCCGCCGCCAAATAATCTTATTTGCGCGGAGATTTTATCGTGCCTACTAAAAACACTCGGCTGTGGACTTACAGCCTGCCGGTAGCGCTAGTTCTGCTGGCCCCCTTCAATATTCTCGCGTCTCTCGGCATGGACATTTATCTGCCTGTTGTGCCCGCTATGCCAGCGATTCTCGGCACAACGCCCGAAGTAGTGCAGCTAACGCTTACCCTCTACATGATTATGCTTGGCGTAGGTCAGATTTTCTTTGGGCCGCTTTCAGACCGTTTTGGTCGGCGCCCGATACTGATTGGCGGGGTATTAGTATTCGCTTCAACTTCCTTGGCACTCGCGATGACCACTTCAGCCTGGCTTTTCGTTTTGCTACGACTGGTGCAAGCAACCGGGGCAGCCGCGATGTTGGTAGCAGTCTTCGCAACAGTGCGCGACGTTTATGCGAATACTCCCGAGAGCGCGGTCATCTATAGCCTAATGAACGCGATGTTGGCTTTCGTTCCAGCCCTTGGGCCGATTGCCGGAGCCTTGATTGCGAGTTATCTCGGCTGGGGAGCCATATTTCTTGCCCTGTGTATCTCAGCTCTCATAGCACTCCCCTTCGTATTACCGAAATGGCATGAGACACGACAAAGTAGAGAACACTCAAGCAGTGCCGATTTTGGTTTAGTGATTAGGAGCCCTTACTTCTGGGTTTATACGCTGGCTTTCGGCACAGCAATGGGATCTTTCTTTGTGTTTTTCTCTACTGCGCCTCGGGTACTCATCGCGGGAGCTGGCTTATCCGAGCTAGGTTTTAGCGTTGCCTTTGCCACGGTAGCTGTTGTGATGATTGCCACAACGCGCTTCGCAAAGTGTTTCGTGGCTCGCTGGGAGATTAACGGCTGCGTGATTCGCGGCATGCTGATACTACTTTTCAGCGCGATCTTGCTTGGGTTGGGCGAAATATTCCTAACACCCAGCTTCTGGTCTTTCGTGTTACCCATGTGGCTGGTTGCGGTCGGTATTGTGTTAACAACCTCCGTTACAGCCAATGGTGCACTTCAGGAATTCAGCGAGCTGGCAGGCACTGCCGTTGCCCTGCACTTCTGCGTTCAAAGCTTGATCGTCGGCGTTATAGGCACGGGCACAGTGATAGTTCTGAATGGTGGCACGGCCTCGCCACTTATCGCCTATACAGGCGGCATGGCAGCGATTACGTTGGCTGCGCTTACAGGCTTAACGCGTTATAAACGACAGAGGTAGTTCGTTCTTTTTCAGTGGCGATCAAGCCTTATAGTGGCAAAGATTGCCACTACAAGTCCAATGTCCGCCCAAGCAATACCGTATAGCGCGTACTGCGCCCACCACCGGGTAGCTTGGAAAGGCAGCCTTTTTCCAGCAGCTCTGACAAATCCCGCGTTGCGGTGGCTTTACTCACTTTGGCCAACGATTGGTACTTACGCGCATTGATGCCCTGCGCAAATTCCTCTCCTGCTGTATCCAATAAGCGGTTCAGCACCTTGATTTGCCGTTCGTTCAGCACGGTGGTGGCATGCCGCTGCCAGAAGGTGGCTTTCATTAACACACGGTCGATTCTTAACAGCGCCTGCTCAAGCGCCTCTTTCAGCGTGTCCAGAAACCACAACAACCACGGCGTAATATCGAGGCTGCCTTTCTGAGCGCTTTCAAGGTGATCGTAGTAAGCGTGGCGGCGCGCCATAATGGCCGCGCTCAAGGAATAGAAGCGGACGGATTGCCGCTCTGCTTGCGCCAGCGCGCGATCTGTCACCGCGCGGGTAACGCGCCCATTGCCATCATCAAAGGGGTGCAAGGTAATCAACCATAGATGGGTGATACCAGCGCGAACCAGCCCATCAAGCCCCTGAGGCGGCTGGTTGAACCAAGTAATAAAGGCATCCAGCTCAGCCTTCAACTGCCCACGGGGCGGTGCTTCAAAATGCACGTTAGGCCGATCAAGCCGCCCCGAAACCACTTGCATGGGGTGATCACCACGCAGCTCGCCTACACGTACATTGCCAAGCACGCCAGGGCCTTGCACAAAAAGCATGGATTGCCAGAGGCACAACTGTTCGCGGGAAAGTGGCTCATCAAATTGATGCGTGGATTGCAGCAATAACTCGACCAGCGCCTCGGATTCTGGTGTTGTTCTGGCGGAGACACCGGCCTACTCTAAACCCAACTGGCAAGCAACGGAAGACCTCACGGAGCCAACGTCCAGGCGCTCACCTTCGATTTCGCTGGTACGAAGTGCATTCTGAATCAGTGCATCCATCTCCACGTCCAGATCAGCCTGACCGTAGGCCGCCTCAGTTTTACCCAACACCCTCCCCTGCAGTAACCGCACGGCATCCAGCGTAGGCCGAAGAACGGATTCGTCCCACTCAAAATGCGGCCAATGTCGCTTCTCCCAGATATACATGAGCCGATTGCTCCGCCTATTCAGATCACATTATGAGCCGATTATGGTTTATATTCAGTTCATAGATTAATTAGGAAGTTGCTTCTGGTGCGCGATAACGGCATAAGGGTAGTATGAGTCCAAGACAGGCAGAGGAAAATTACTGGAATAACTATAAACATGTGGCCAGTTTTACTTGACCACTACAATGACCGTGTGGTGAAAGGAGTCAACGTGAGCGACGAGGAAGCAAGCAAGTACCCTCATAGCGCCATTTCCACTTGGAGCGGATTTGTCTACCAAGGCAAAGTGGCGCTCTATCACTGCCTCAAGCTAATTAATGAAGGCGATAGTGAATTTGAGCTACAACTGGATAGCACAGATGATTTCGCAATTTACAAAGATGGCAACCTGATTAGTGCGCATCAGGTAAAAGCAAAAATTGGTGATTACCGTGGAAACTACAAGGAAGCTTTAGAAAAATCGGCTAGCCTGGAGCTAGATAGGGTCGCAGGGATCAAAAGGTATTTCCATATATCCCAACCCATAAATGACCATAGCGATTACGTGGGCTCCAATCACGAGTGTGTTGAATTCTACCGATATGGTGAATCTCATCATTGCGAACTTGATAAAATTGAAGAGTTGACAAAGCAGGTCATTAAAGAAATTTATGCCCGCCAAACTGTGGCTTTTGATGACAGCCTGATAGACGCAAATTATTGTCTACTATCAGACAGAATCAGCTCAAAAGCGCTAGCTATCCACGCAAGAATACAAAATGAAGGTGATACTCAACGTAAAGCAGCTTACGAAAGTCGAGTGACTGCAGAAAGCATCCTTTCGGACATAACTGACACGAATCCGTACGAGCGAAAAGACTATTACGCGATAGAGCTGAAGGCGCGTCTTCACAGTCATCTGGAAGAAAGACTAGATGAATCACTGCCAGGTATGTCGAACGCGGTCTACGAAAGAGCGAGACGCATATATGAGCTGATAAGACTCTCAGAGGGCGGTGATTTCAAGATACTTTGCCAACTGATGAAACCCTCAGAAAAATTTTCACGCATTCAGGATGCAGATATACGGCGATACTCAGATCTCGTACACACAATTAATGTTGAGCCTATCTTAAAGCGACTGCCGCACTACTTGGATAGCAATAATAAATTCTACGCACCAACAGCGCTGTATCTGCCAGAGCCAACAGATAAAAAATACTGCAAATCTGAGATTATCGCTGAAATAAAAAATAACGATGATCTAGGAAATTTGCTATTTGAATTTAACAATCTAATTGCTGCCAAGGCCACCGAAAGTTTCATAGTAGATACTAAATATACAAATTGCTTTAATGGAAGCTCCATTGATGCTCAAGAACGCATCGACAGTAACATTACGAAAAGTTTATGCATCAGCATTTTAACACGAGACGACGCAGAGGCTCGGCTTAAATGATTATTGACCTCATCCATCAGGCTCTAGTAGCACATAGATTTTCCAAAGTGCAGGGTAATGATACAACAAGCTTCTTTGTGCGAGAGAATGGTACAGCAATCCGATTTGCAGTTTTGCATCGGTTAGACGAACTGATGAAGCCCGGTGATCTTAACGCTGTAATCAACCAATCAGCGCCTGAAGTATTTATAACTGATCCTGCATTTAGAAAAAATTGCGATTTAATTTGTATTCATCACCTCGACAAATTGGCCGAATTTAAAAATCACGAAGAGGAAATTTTCGAAATTGAAGAAGACCCTCACTTCTACAAAAAATACGTGCTCTACTACAGTGACACTGAAGTCGAAGCTATTAAGGGGCTAGATTTCGTCAAGCTAAATGAATTAATTTCAGATAAAGAGCAATTCAATATTTACAAAAATGAACCCACGGCAGCTACTAAGTATAGTGCAGCTGCAAAAATATTTATTAAGCTACCTTTCTTGGAGCTCCACATCAAAAACGCTGAATTAGTACCGCTTCGCCTACAGATTGAAGAGGCGGTGGCCGAAGCTGACCTTGTCAATACCTATAGTACGGTACAAAAACACGCCCAAAACAATGTCGAAAATTTAATCAAGGAACTGATTAGCTATGAACTGGCAAATCTCCAAAATTGAGATTTCAAGCTTTAAAGCTTTCAAACAAATTCATCTAGATTTCAGCGACTCATCGCTATTGACATTAGATGGACCAAATGGCTTCGGAAAAACTAGCGTTTTCGACGCAATTGAACTGCTATTGACCGGCAGTATAAAACGAATTCGTCAGTTGTTTACCACCCTCATGATGGGGAATAAAACCAATTATAAGGATAACCTACTCTGGAACAAGCGCTCAGGAAAGAAAGATCTAGCGATAAAAATTGAATTCTTCAACGGAACTCGTAAAATTGTTTTGGCAAGGCATACTCCCGCAGCAGATTTTGAGGAGAAGGCCAACAATCGTGCAGACCAATTCAACCACCTCAATCTCTTCGAGCTTCCCATTTTTTCGTCAAACGATTACATAGCAGAAAATCTCCGTGACGAAAGTTTCATTGAGGAGCTCTTCGGCAAAAACTTCAAAGAAAACTTCTCATACTTAAATTATTTGGAACAGGGTCAAAATCAGCTCCTGCACACTAGGGTGGACAAACGTAAGGAGGCGTTAAACAACCTCTTTAATATTCGCGATGTGAAGGCAGAAACTGACAAGTGCAGAGCTATCTCTATGCGTCTGACAAAATTCATAAATGATCCGAAGCGTGCTGCCGATTTATTAAGGCTAGAAATTGAGGCTGATTCGCTTAAAGGGATGATTCAAGCTGATCCAGGAGCAATTGAATATAAAAAAATCTCAACCGCTGTACTGCACCCAGGCTGGGACAAAGAGTCACCATTTCCTACCTACGCTGTGGAAATCCACGCTGAGTATGTTGAAAATCTCCAGCGACTTGGAAGATTAGTTACACTAAAGAGAGCGATACAAATCAGGGATAAAAACGAGGAGATTGAAAAATACATTGAGCTTAACAAAGACTCTGTGAAAAGCCTGGCACGCTTTGGCAGCGATATGGACAAGCTAGAGGATCTCGACGTCACCAAAAATAAATTAAACGAACTGATTAAATCTATTGAGATCATCAAACGTGGCGCAACAGTCATTAAGGCCTATGAGGCCGAGAGCCTTCCTGGATGGGGCCAAGGACGCTTGAACTGGTTCCTTGAGCAAATTGTTACCCGTGACGCGCTGCAGAAAAAGAGTAACTCGAATGCCAACGCAGCTACGGAGCTGAATCTTCTAAAAGTGGCACTGCTTGCTGAGCATGCCAAGCTCTATGCTGATGATAAGCACTGCCCACTGTGTGGCGCCGACTGGCAAGCTCATGACAATATGCTGCAAAAGATTGAGCTCAGAACAAAGCAGATCAACGATGCGCTAAGCGCTGATGGACAGAACCTGATCAATCTCACGGGGATTATGAGTGCTGAACTGGCCACGATTGAAGCCCAGATCCAGGCCCGACATACGCAGCTATCCGTCGGGTACAACAACGCGCTACACAACGCCTTACTCCGTGATAAATCTCGGTTGCCAGCAATCACCAAACTTGCAGCCCGACTTCAAGCTTTAGGTGTACAGCTAGACTATTCTTTCTCCGAAAATGAAGAGGAGGTAGCCCCCCGGACTCAGGAGCTGACAGCCTCCATCAGAAGCCAGAAAGCAGCTGAAACAGAGCCGCTGCCGGAAGACTGGAGAAAGGTTATCACCGCAGCTTTCAACGAGCTCCAAGACTTCTACATTGTCGAACCTCAAGCGCTGAAAGACAAAGAGCTATACATTGAGGCTAAAGCTAACGAAGCACAGAGCAGCAGGCTAAAGCAATGCTTTGATGAGATACAGGACATCAAGCGTGAGAAAGAAGCAGCGAGAATTGCTAAAGATAAGGTCAATAAGCTAAAGACAACCCTGGAGAAAACGGAGCGCAACTACTCTGAACAAACCATTGCCGAGATTGAGCTAATTTTCCACATCTACAGCGGGCGGCTTATCCAGAACTATCAGCGCGGCTTGGGTCTGTTCATTGAAAGCAAAGACGGTAAAGAACTCAGATTCCTGACAGCCGAGAAGTCTGAGTATGACGCGATTCTGTCGATGAGCTCCGGGCAGGTTTCAGCACTCAGCCTGGGTTTCTTCCTTTCGCTGAATAAAGTCTACTCGAGCGTACCACTGATCCTTATCGATGACCCATCGCAGTCTCTGGATGAGGTAAACATCGCCTCTCTGACCGACCTCCTGCGCTGTGAGTTCAGCCATCGTCAGCTAATCGTTTCCTCGCACGAAGACGATATATCCGCGTACATGCGATACCGGTTCACTAAGGCTGGACTCAGCACTCAATCCCTCAACATGCAACGTTTGGCGAAGGAAGCCCTGGTAGCTGCAGGCTGAGTTACCACGGCAGGGGCCTATGAAGCGTGCTCCTATTTATTTACTAGGTGTATGGTTCCGTGACGTAATGGCTCAAATCATTACAAAATTTCTCGAGCTCTCTTTGCCATTGCTCAAGTATAAACCCAATCAGCGGTTTGCTCTTGAGCGCCCTCAGTACCAAGGCACTGTTATAGATCCATAGATAATTCTTTAAGTGGGTTTGGAGCTTATCCAGCGAGGTGTCATGCAACGCCCGGATCGTTGCCTCCTTAATGGAGCATTTCATTCGCTCCGCCTGGCCGATGGTCTAATGGGTGAAAAGGCTTCATTAGGTGGTTCTCAATCAGGGGATGACGTCTCATGGCATAGGGTGAATTTAATACCCCGTAACATGTCACACAAACACCGTGCTTGGGATTCAGAACGCTACCAGAATTTGCCAGCCCCAAAATGCCAGAAGCCCGCATATACGCGGGCTTCCAGAGTATTTTTTACCAAACGCTAATGGTCTATGCCGGACGCGATCTCACTCCCACTCAGACATAAATAAGTCGAAATAATTCCTATGCAACAACAGGTTGCAAATTAGCTGCTATCCAATGCCATTAAAAATACCATGCCAAGAAGAAGCACATGAGAGCATGAGCTGCATCGTAACGGACCGTCGACCGCCTTATGGAGCCCAGTCTCACAATTTCACCAACGACGGGAACTCGCATCAGGGCCCGAATGTCCGGACCAGGCTGATTGCGGCCGGTCATTCGTTCAGGAGTCAACGACTGCTGTGATCGAAACCGGACTCAGCGCTCATTCGAGTCCTACCGCCGACATCTGCGCCACCATGATGCCGCAACTAGGTGTGTCACTCGATCTGATTGGTCGATGCCAGAATCTCGTGATGGCCGGCAATCGCGTCCGCCGGGACTAACGGCATCACGACTACGCGGCAGAAAAACGTGGGGCCTGAGTCTGGCTGGCGAACAGATCGAGGGCCTGCTTGATAACAGAGCCTGCAGCGGCGCTGTCGCTGGCCGGAGTAGCCCAGTCCCCATCCCATACAGCGAGCTTGCAAAGGCCCCACACAAGGCTGGTATTCATGCTAGTAGCGGGGGCTTCAGGACCGACTCAGGAGCGACCCTCCCAGTTCTTCGGAGTCTGCCTTCGCCTTGCTGGACGATCCTGGGACAGCTCGATAGCACGCGATCGAAGCTCCTGCACCTTCCTCTTGAAGCAGTCATCGGAGAACTTGCCTAGCCCCATGAACTTAAGGACGATGTCATACGTCTGCCAGTGCTTCGGGGGATTCTTGTCGAGCATTACTTCGATCAGCTTCAGCATTTCGGATTTCAGCTGTGGGCCTGTGGTGAGCAGTTCTTCGTGTTCGACCTCATTCTCCTCACCGGCATCATCTCCGTCTTGAACGACCTTCAGCACCCTCAGAAAGGTCACAGCCAACTTCAGCAGTGCACGGTCGCTTTCGAAATGCGACAGGAACTCGTCACGATGCGACTCAGGAATCCAGCTTTTGTGCTCGTCCAAGGAATCCAGGGCATTGGGCGCGAGGGCCGCCATCCGGGCAAGCCAATCTGACTTCACGTCTTGACTCACGGGTAGTCCGAAGAGCACGGCCCAGACGTTCGCCATGAACTCGCCCGTAGTGCGCTGTTTGCGCTCGAGCAACAGACCGGCCAAGCGCTCTGCATGGGCGACGCCCAGCACACACGCTACTTCCGCCAGTTCCTCTTCCTGGCCCATTGACGACAGCCATTCCCATGCGACCTCGAACATGCTGTGGTCTGGCATGCGCACGATCCTCCGGATCACCGCCTCCCAAGCGATGTTTCTAGATGCGTGGGCACCAACGTAATAGATGGCGGGGTGGTCGCCAGTGTAAACATGCACACACGCTTCGAGAACCGAGCCCGGCAACCCAGAGATGATCTCCCCGGGTGCTGAAGCCAATGTGAGTCCAGCTGGTAGAAGCGTCTTCTGGATTTCAGATGGAACGTCACTACGTGTCAACGCTGCTGCTTGCAGCCACATGACATCAAGGACCGCTGTCGTCAAATACTTGAGCAGACACGCGCGCTCAACGTCCGTCAGGTCGTCCCAAGCACTGACCAGGTCCGAGACGACACGGATCCGACTTGCTGTACCTGGCACTGCAAGCAGACGTTTGATCCATGCTCCCCTCTCGCCGATGTCGCTCGGCACACCTGATATAAGGATGTCCGTGACGCCGAGGATGTAGTCGCTCGGGATGCCAGACAACGCGTACTGATGGACCAACTCTATCCAACGGTCAATGATTTCCAGAAGGCTCTGAGTGGAGATGTTCCCAATGGCGTCCTTCACCACGTGGTATAGCCGCTCGTCCCTGAATGAGGCGCCCAGCGGCAGTTGGCGGAGAACCTTTGGCATCAAAGCTTCAAACAACAGCCAAGGGGTCTCGGGGCCTCCATACTCTTCGCGAGCAATGAGCACTAGACTGTCGATGAGAACCGCGGCCGAGATCGGGGAGTCAGCCATCACCTGCAGTCCACTTATAAGTGCGGCGCGGCGCGCTTCACCGCAGTCCGGCCACGCTTCCAGCACACCGTAGTATGCGGCCTTGGTGACGGATGGGTGCTGCTCATTGAAGATGCGCTGCAACAGCAGGTGGTCACCGTTCCGAGGGGAACCGAGCCAGAGATGCGCAACTGGCGCACGGACCATAGAGATGTCAAAGCTAAGGAGACGAGACGCCATCTGAAGCGTCAGCTGCCCCGGTGACCGCTGAAGGAACATCACAGCTCTTGCCGCATCGTGTGCGGAAAGCGTATGCGGCCGCTCACTGTCGAAGAGGGCTAACGCATCCGCCACCTCTACTTGGGAAACCGATGCTGGGAAGGGGTCGACTTCTAGCCTGTCTCCGACAGTGGCCGACGGGATGCGTGGCTGACCGTCCTCTGTCCATTCGACGGATGAGAGCTTCATAACAGTCACGCTGCGTACCCAGTCAGGCACCTTTCCCTGCTCCTTCACTGAAAGCGATGCAAGCCTGCGCGCGAGAAACTCGAAACACAGATCACGTACCGCTGGGAAGATCGAACGCAGCCCGCGAACCGCTATGTTGACGACGCCTTGCCGACCTTCCTCTGTGTTCAGGTTTCGGTACACCCAGCCGAGATTGGTGGCCGCCGCACGTGAGGCATCAGCATCGAGCGTGAACAACGCCCGCTCCAAAGCGGACAGCGCCGACTCTATTGACCGGGTCGTGGCTGCATCTACAAGCGACTCGGCACTGGCTCGGTAGAACGGGTGGCTGAAGGTGTAGCGCCTGGATGCCCGGCTCACCATCCTCCGAAGCTCAAGGCGATCCAAGTCATTGACCTGCTGAGCAGACAAAGCCGGAAGTGGCACGTAGCTTGGCGGCGGCGCCGACGGCTTAGTCGAAGCTCGGCTAGGCCAGGAGGACGTGATGCTCTTGACATTGGACTCACCGGGACGGTCGCTGCGCTTGTCGTCCAGCACAAATGCCAGCTCCAGCTCGGCGCTTCGCAGGGAGGGTGTCGATGCGATCGCGAGCGCGCTCATCAGAGGTGCGAGTTGCTCCTCGCGCAGCGCGTCGCCCAGAGATTTCGAGTCCTGACGCGCGTAGCTGATAACGTCAGCAAGCTGAGCGTTCGCGCCAACACGGTCGTGGTTGGCCGCAAGGTAGACGAGGCAGCCAGGTTCCAAGTCAAGTTGCCCGGCCTCGATGCCCTCTGCAACCAACGTTTCCAGAGCCGGCGGAACGGAATAGTCGGCGGTCAGTGCACTCCAGAGGCCGCCCAGGAAGTCGTTGGTACCAATGCTCATCTCCACCCAAGGCAAGTTACCCGTACGGACGACGGAGACTGAATGGCATCGAGAGATTTGCAGGAGGCGGTCCTGCGCTTGAGAGACGATGAGCCGCCTGCCGTTGGCAAGTTTGGGGATCAGGGCGCCCAGTAGCGTCAGCTCGCGTGCCGCGTTGTCCGCCGCGTGCGCGCCTCCAAGTGGGTCGTCGACGAGAGCGGCCCGGTTGCCAGTGACAGGCTCGGTCAGATAGCGTTCTGCTTCTGAAATGTCGGTACAGATTCGAACGCTGTAGCCCTGGCTTTGTAGCGAGTACGCCAAGTTGCGAGCGCAGGACGTCTTTCCTACGCGAGGGGCGCCTGTGAGGAGGAGCGCAGAGTCGAGCGACAACCGGTTCAGTAAGGCGCACTCCTCCCCTCTGGAAACATATGACGCCGCCACCAGTGGGTCTACCGCCGAGCTCCAGGAGATGACCCCGTCCACCTGTGGCAGTACGTTCACCCCGGTCTTCTTCTCCGTCACGACGATCTCTGTGATGCGTCTTGTCGCCTCCTCGACCCGATCTGGAACCACGCGGTGAACAGCTTCAAGGGTGGCTCGAATGCGTCTTAGAACCTCGGCCTCGTCGAGCCGTTCAGTGATCAGAACCCTTTGAAGTGCTGCCTTCAGTGAAGCAGCAGGTGTGACAACAAGCAATGTTCCGATGTTCGCTCGACGTCGTTTAGTCAACTCCGAGTCAGTCGATGAAGTGCCGGTTTCGTAGTTATTCAGGCTCTCCCGCATTCCGCACTCAGTGGTGGTTGTCACCCTCCCCTTAGGAACGTGCGTCGTGTGGACCGACAGGGGCACCGCATGGGGGACGACGGCATCGTTGCAGCGGCCGCTGGCAACAAAGAGCACGGATCTGCTGGAGTCGCTCGAAATCCGCTCTAGCAGCGATCCGCTGTCACCGTGGGCTGGATAGTGTACAAGCCAATCCGCCAATACGTCATGCGTGATGGCGGTGGTTGCGCCCTTCACCTGCACTTCCACCGTTCTGGCAACGCCGCCTTCTGTGGTTTGTAGAAGTGCATCTTCGCCATCTTTGGGCTCGATCTGCAGCGAAGCCCCTGGATTCCCAGACGCGAGCACAGCCAGAAGTGCGCATACGTGGTCCTGAAAGCGGTACTTCTGTTGGCCGATGATTTCTATGGACATGCCTCTTCGTCGAAACGAAACCTCCCTCTTTGCTATCTGGTTAGATGGTTTGAGTATCCATCGGAATGCGTCGCCATGGCAACCGGCTCACCCGAGGGCGTCGCGGGTCCAGAGAGCGAATTCGGCGCACTGCGCCACCACCTGCGCCTTAGTCATCGTGATGTACCGCCGAGTGTCCGCCTTCTTCGTAATCAAGATGACTGGGCTGGACGCATACGGAGAACGGCCGCACTCCCAGAATGCCATGCCAGTCGCTGGATGTGCCCTTGGGATAAGCGCCACCCAACTTGTGACACCCAACTTGTGACACCCAACTTGTGACACCCAACTTGTGACACCCAACTTGTGACACCCAACTCAATACCATAAAAAATTCCATTGATAACGCAATACGCATCATCAATGGAACGTGAAATATCATATTTAAATCAAGTGTTTATAAAAACCCTCACTCCCACTCAATAGTAGCAGGCGGCTTACTACTAACATCATAAGTCACCCGCGAAACCCCTTCCAACTCATTGATAATCCGGTTAGAAACTTTCTCAAGCAGCTCATAGGGCAGGTGCGCCCAGCGGGCGGTCATGAAGTCGATGGTTTCTACGGCGCGTAGCGCGATGACCCATTCGTAGCGGCGGCCGTCACCGACTACGCCTACCGATTTCACCGGTAGGAACACGGCAAACGCTTGGCTGGTTTTTTCGTACCAGCCGGAGGCGCGCAGCTCTTCGATGAAGATGGCGTCGGCATCGCGGAGGATGTCGGCGTACTCTTTCTTCACTTCGCCCAGAATACGCACGCCCAGGCCGGGGCCGGGGAACGGGTGGCGGTAGACCATGTCGTAGGGTAAGCCGAGCTCCAGGCCGAGTTTGCGCACTTCGTCTTTAAACAGTTCGCGCAGCGGCTCGACCAGCTTGAGCTTCATGGTTTCCGGCAGGCCACCTACGTTGTGGTGGGATTTGATCACGTGCGCTTTGCCGGTTTTAGAGGCGGCGGATTCGATCACGTCCGGGTAGATGGTGCCCTGGGCCAGGAAGTCGACGCCGTCGATCTTGCTGGCCTCTTCATCGAATACGTCGATAAAGGTGTTGCCGATGATTTTGCGCTTGGCTTCCGGGTCTTTCTCGCCCTTCAGCTTGCCGAGGAACAGGTCTTCGGCGTCTACGCGGATCACCTTCACGCCCATGTGCTTGGCGAAGGTCTCCATTACCTGATCGCCTTCCGCTTTACGCAGCAGGCCGTTGTCGACGAACACGCAAGTCAGTTGGGTGCCAATCGCTTTGTGCAGCAACGCGGCAACCACAGAGGAATCCACACCACCGGAGAGGCCGAGCAGTACGTGGCGATCGCCCACTTGCTCGCGCACGCGCTGAACCTGGTCTTCGATGATTTGTGCGGGCGTCCAGAGTTTTTCGGCTTTACAGATATCCAGCACGAAGTGCTCAAGAATGCGCTGGCCCTGCAGGGTGTGGGTCACTTCCGGGTGGAACTGTACGCCGTAAAACTGTTTCTCTTCCCAGGCCATGGCGGCAATCGGGCAGCTCGGTGTGGAGGCAGTCACGGTGAACGCGTCGGGCGCTTCGGCCACCTTGTCGCCGTGGCTCATCCATACGTCCAGCAGGGTTTTACCGCTTTTAGCGTCTACGTGGTCTTTGATATCTTTGAACAGCGCGTTGTCTTCGTCGATCTGAATCTGCGCGTAGCCGAATTCACGCTGGTTGGAGCCTTCTACCTTACCGCCCAGCTGCTCGGCCATGGTTTGCATGCCGTAGCAGATCCCAAACACCGGCAGGCCCATCTCAAACACGCACTGAGGCGCACGCGGGGAGTCCAGTTCCGTCACGGATTCCGGGCCACCGGCCATGATAATGCCGTTGGGGTTGTACTCGCGGATCTCCTCTTCGGTGATATCAAACGCGCGGACTTCGGAATAAACACCGATCTCGCGTACCCGGCGGGCGATCAATTGGGTGTACTGCGAGCCGAAGTCGAGAATCAAAATCTTATGGGCGTGAATGTCACTCATGGCGGGGTCTCGGTTAAGCGGTGTGGGTGCCGCTGGTAAGGCCAAAAAGCAAGCGGCGAGCAATGCCCGCCGCCGTTTTAACTAAAAGCGCTGGTTAGCTCACCCGGTAGTTGGGAGCTTCTTTGGTGATCTGCACGTTGTGAACGTGGGATTCGTTAAAGCCAGCGCCGGTAATCTGTACAAACTCCGGCTTGGTGCGCATTTCCTGAATATCGCGGCAGCCGGTGTAGCCCATGGAAGCGCGCAGCCCACCCATCAGCTGGTGGACAATAGCGCCCATCATGCCTTTATAGGGAACGCGGCCTTCAATGCCTTCCGGTACCAGCTTCTCGGCGCCTTCGCTCTTATCCTGGAAGTAGCGGTCGGCGCTGCCCTGGTTTTGCGACATGGCGCCCATGGAGCCCATACCGCGGTAGGCTTTGTAGGTACGGCCCTGGTAAAGCTCTACTTCACCGGGGGCTTCTTCGGTACCGGCCAGCAGGCCGCCAACCATCACGGCGCTGGCGCCAGCGGCAATCGCCTTGGCCAGGTCACCGGAGAAGCGGATACCGCCATCGGCAATCAGCGGAATGTCGTACTCTTTGAGCGCTTCGGCCACGTTGGAAACCGCGGTGATTTGCGGTACGCCTACGCCGGCTACAATGCGCGTGGTGCAGATCGAGCCAGGGCCGATACCGACTTTCACAGCATCTGCGCCTGCTTCGGCCAGAGCTCGGGCAGCACCCGCGGTGGCGATGTTGCCACCAATTACTTGAATCTGCGGGAAGTGTTCTTTGATCCAGCGAACGCGGTCGAGAACGCCTTGGGAGTGGCCGTGGGCGGTATCGACAATGATCACGTCCACGCCTGCTTCGGCCAGGGCGGCCACGCGATCCGGGGTTTCCGGGCCTGTACCTACCGCCGCGCCGACCAACAAACGGCCATCGCTGTCTTTGGCAGCCATTGGGTAGGTGCGGGCTTTTTCGATATCCTGGAAGGTGACCAGGCCACGCAGGTGGAACTCGTCATCAACGATCAGCATTTTCTCGATGCGGTGTTCGCGCATTTTGGCTTTGCTGGTTTCGAGGTCGGTACCTTCTTTGACGGTAACCAGCCGGTCGCGCGGCGTCATGATCGCTTCAACGCTGTCGCCGTGGTTAGGCTGGAAGCGCATGTCGCGTTCGGTCACGATACCCACAAGGGTTTCGCCTTCTACCACGGGGAAACCGGAGAAGCCGTATTCACGGGCCATGGCGAGCAGGTCTTCAAGCTTGGCTTTCGGGCTAACGGTGACCGGGTCTTTCACAATCACGCTTTCGTGCTTTTTGACCTTGCGCACCTCAGCGGCTTGCTGGGTCATGGCCATGCTCTTATGGATGATGCCGATGCCGCCTTCCTGGGCCATCGCAATCGCTAGACGCGCTTCGGTAACGGTGTCCATCGCGGCAGAGAGGAGCGGAATATTGAGCGAAAGATTGCGGGTCAGGCGGGTTTTGAGGCTGACATCCTTGGGGAGGACATCGGAGAAGCCGGGAACGAGGAGAACGTCATCGAACGTTAGTGCTTCTTGGGCCATACGTAGCATAGCGGCAACACCCTGATTGAGAGGAAGTGGGGCGTGAAAGGTTAATCCCCTATTATAGCGTTTTGAGGGCCTTTCCAGCAATGCAGTCAGGCTTTTGTGCTTATACCAAATGCTAATGACGTATGCTGTTAGGCTGATAGCTGGCCATTTTTACTGTTCAAGGGGGCTTTTTGTCTCAACAGATTATTGTTTACACCGATTACGTTTGCCCCTTCTGCCTGCTAGCCGAAGAGGCCATTGTTCAGGCAACCGACGGTATGGATGTGGAAATCCGCTGGCGGCCCTTCGAGCTGCGCCCTGCCCCGGTGCCCACGTTGAAGGTGGAAGACCCTTACTTGCCTAAGATATGGCAGGATTCGGTTTATCCCATGGCCAAAAAGCTCGGCGTGCCCATCAAGCTGCCCAATATTTCGCCGCAGCCGCGCACCGACAAAGCCTTTGAAGTGTTTGCCATGGCCGAAGAGCAAGGCTTGGGCCACGCCTACTCCATGGCAGCGCTGAAAGCGTTCTTCCAGCAGGAGCGCGATATCGGCGACCCGGAAGTGCTGGCGGATATTGGTGAGTCGGTAGGCCTGGAGCGCCAAGCGGTGCTCGATGCGCTGGCCGAAGGCCGCTACCGCGAGCAGCACCAGATGGCCCAGCGCCACTCGGTAGAAGAAGCGCTTATCCAGTCGGTGCCTACCTTGGTCATCGATGGCGAAGTGATTCAGGGCGTGCCTGATCCTGCCGCCCTCAAACGTTTTCTGATTGAGCGCGCTTAAGTCTATGGCCTCCCCTATTCCCCAGGCCCTCACCGTCAACCAACTCACCCATCGTGCCTAGCAAACCCTTGAGTGTGATGGTGAGGTTATGGGGTGTATCATGCTGATTATTATTAATAAAAGGGGACAAGAATGGCAGACCAACCTAGGCAGCTCTACTACAGCAATCCAGATAACATCACGGGGGCACGTGTTTCGCGCGATATGATGGTGACGTTATGCAGTGCTTTCGGGGAAGCGCTTGACGATCCAGATACGCGTCATTTCATTCGCAATACACGTATTCCCAATGAGCGGGAACTCTACGGTACCTTTATCAAGGCGCTGCTAAGTGATGGCTTTAATAGCCAGATTGGCCACATTGCCACTGAAGTACAGGTATCTCGTCAGACAGATGAAGCCAGCGGCAAAGGCCGAGTGGATATCATTTTCGACTATCGCAGCACCAGTTTTCTCGTCGAACTGAAAGTCATTCGTGCTTCTGTGAACGGTCGTCAACCTGGTGAAGAATACGCAACAACGACACAGCGACTCGTTCGCCCATGGCAGAAAGCCGTCAATCAGCTCATCGAGCTTGATGAAACAAGCCTGGGAAAAGCACTAAAGAAGAAGGTTATCAAGCTCCCTATCGCCCTCTACCTGCATGTGGATAACAGACAAAAGGGCAATACGGATCAATGGGAAGCACTCTGCTCTGCAACACACGAAAGGATCGTATCTCAGTTATACGCGAGCTACCACTTCAGCTATTTCCAGCCACTGACAGACCCGGTGACCACATCACGCCGAAGAGGCTGCCTCGTAGAGGGAACGCCAGACGTAAGGCTTTACGGCTTTACCATTATTGCGGCATGCCAGTAACAATATCCGAATAATACAGGCTACTCCTTATGTGCCTCGCTCCAATACTGGATCGAGGCATCTGAAACGATGCCCTGCTCGGTACCAATACGTATCACCGCTTCCTGTAAAGCCAGCGCCAGATCGTACTGATGGCAAAGCGCCAACGAACGAATCATCCGCGAGATACGTAGGTGATTATGCCCGCCTGCTTTGAGCCAAATATGATCGCGGATATTGAGGCTCGGCTGGGCAGTAATGTTGAGCCCATCCCGCACTAAACCCAAAAAACTTAACATCACATCCAGCGAGACTCGCTGCTGCTCACGCAACGCGCTATCGTCGTGAAATACTTCACGCTCGACATCAGTCAGTAGCGGGGCAAAAGCGTTAAAACGGCCAGCCTCGGGAATGGGAAAAAGCCACTGAATATAATCGTGGGTATGCTCTAGCCAGAAGTGAGATAAGGCCCAGACGGCATCGATATAGCGCCCTTTATGATCCGGTGCCTCGCCACGGTAAAAAGCGATCAACGGTGTTGGGTGGTGGCCCATAGCATTTCCTCGTCATCTCCTGGGTAATACAATGATATTTCGTAACAACAACGCCATTTTACGCCACTAGCCGTAAAGATTCCCGGATTCCCTAAAGCAAGGGACAGCAATGAACGCACCAACGCCCACTGCCCTCTACGTCAGCCAACTCAACCAGCGAGCCTATAAAGCTTCTTGCCAACGCTCAGGGTAGGTCATGAGCGCCTGAATTTCTTCGGGTGCAGGCGCATCACAAATCACTTGATCAAACTCATCAAGATGAGCAACACGCTGGATACCGCGCTGGCATAATTTCGCTGACCCCATCAGCAGAACTTTACGGCCAGCGTGGCGCATCATGGTTTGTTTTACTTCTATTTTTTCACTATCGAAGTCGAGCAGGTAACCCTCTGCATCTATGCCTGAAACGGAAATCATCGCCACATCCAGCCGATAGCTGGTCAGCTCTTTGATGGTGCGCGACCCAGTCAGCGCCCCATCCCGCCCCGCTACCTTGCCGCCCACCACATGGATATCCAACAACTGATGCTGGGCAGCGAGCGTCAGCGCAGCCGTTAGATTATGGGTGACCACGTGCAGCCTTTTACGGTAGTTCAGCAGCTCGCGGGCAACGTGATCGCAGGTTGTGCCCGTATCCAGAAACAGCGCCTCGCCTTCCTGCAACTGCGATACCGCCAGGGTCGCCATACGCCCCTTCTCTACCTGCTGCGAATCCTGTTTGGTGGCGTAGCCAAGCCTAACCTGGGGTTTTTCGATCCGGGCCCCGCCCCGAAAACGCTGCAGCACATTAGCGTCACACAGTTTACGAATATCGCGCCGCACGGTTTGAGCGGAGCAGTTGAGTCGCTGGGCAAGAAATTCGATCGAGGCATGCCCATGCAATTCAACCAAGGCAATGAGTTCGCGATGGCGTGGGTTCAAATGCGCTAGGTCAGTCATCGGTAACAAACAATCCCCTGATAAAAAAATCCGGCCTTGCGACCGTCCGTCATCAAATTGACACAGCGGGGCGCGACCATAACGATCAAATTCTTACATTTTGATCAAAACATGACTCAGACATTACAAATTTATCTTGATGAATGCCAGCGTATCATGACGCACGCAGATGAGCCTCTGTCGCCCAAAATGCGTCCGCTGGGCAAGGCCAGTTGGCCAGCTGTACTGCAATCCCCCTGTTTGCCCCGCGAAGCGCTGATTGCATTAAAGCGCAGTAACACGCCGATGCAGCGCCCCCCGGTAGGCGTTATTGGCCCCCGCGAGGCCACTCAGCAACAGCTTGAAATAGCCTATGCCTTAGGCGCAGGTCTGGCCGAGCTGGGCATTCCGCTGTTATGTGGCGGCCGGGGCGGCGTTATGGAAGCGGCCAGCAAAGGGGCCGCGCTCAAGGGAGGTGAGGTCATCGGTCTGCTTCCCGATACTAGCGCAGAAGCCGCCAATCCCTGGGTCACCCTACCTATTGCCAGCGGCTTGGGCGAGGCACGCAACGTGCTTATCGCCCGAGCCAGTGTGCTGCTGATCGCCGTTGGCGGAAGCTTGGGCACGCACACCGAGGTAGCCTTTGGCCGTCACTTTAATAAGCCTGTACTCACCTTCCCTGATGCCCCTAATGCCGAAGGCACTACGCCTATCTGCAGCGTGGAAGAAGCCTTAGCGCTAACGGCCGCACACCTATGGGGAGTCACACAACCATCATGAATATATCAACAAACGATCAAATTCTTACATTATGGTCATTTATCTCTATTAACAGTTAGGGGCCAGATATGCGACTGATCACTTATTGCTACTTGGTTTACCTGTTGGCCCCTATCGTCCTACTGCTCGTAGGCGCTTTCGGCGACCAGTGGAGCAATACGCTGCTACCTGAGGGGTTAACCTGGCGTTGGTTTATCAGCGTATGGGAAGAAACCACCTATCGAAACGCCATGTTGACGACGCTCAAACTGGCCTTAACCACCTGTCTGATCAATATATTATTAGTCGTACCGCTGGTATATGGCGTAACGCTTAAATTCCCTGCTGTGGCTCAGAGCATCACGCGTCTTCTGGTCATGCTGCCGGTAGCCGTTCCCCAGTTGGTCATAGGCTTTGCTTTCATTCTGGCTTTTAGCACGGCCATGCTGCCCTGGCTAGGCAGCCCCTGGCTGCTAGTGGCAGGGCATGTGGTGGTGACGTTTCCCTACTTTTTTACACCGTGTATGCCGATATCGAAGCCTCTCCCCTCAAAGCCTATGAACGCATGGCTCAATCCCTTGGGGCAGCCGAGTGGCAACGTTTTGTGCATCTCTATTTGCCGCTGGTATACCGCTCGGTATTTACCGGCAGCTTAACGGTTGCGGCGCTGTCCATTGGCGAGTTTGAGCTGAGCAACCTGATTTCAGGTTTTATGACCCAGCCCTACCCGGTGGTGTTGATCCAAGCGTTTTACCGCACCACAGGCTTCGCCTGCGCCGCAACGCTGTTTCTGCTCTCACTCGCTCTGCTGTTCTCGCTGTTTTCCACCCTGGTGCAGTGGCGGCTGGGCCGATCCTCTTCCCGGGAGTTACCGCAATGATTGCGCTAGAAAACATCCAGTTCCACTACCCCCATAGCAGCGTGGGTGTTCACGACATCAACCTGCAGGTAGAAACGGGCGAATTTCTTGTGGTGGTGGGTGCCAGCGGATCGGGAAAAAGTACGCTGTTACAGCTTATCGCGGGCTTCCTCACCCCGCTTCAAGGGCGCGTTCTACTTGATCATCAGGATGTTACCCAACTCTCTTGCGGCGAGCGCGGGCTGGGAATCGTGCCGCAGGATTATGTGCTCTTCAACCATATGACGGTGCTTGGCAACGTCGCCTACCCGCTTAAGGTTAAAGGTGTTCGCCAAGGAGAGCGCCACCGACGCGCCCGCAAGATCCTCCATGATGTAGGCCTTGAGGCGTTGGAACATTGCTATCCATCCCAGCTTTCTGGTGGCCAGCAGCAGCGAGTGGCCATTGCACGCGCGCTGGTATTCGAGCCCCGTGCCCTTCTGCTCGACGAACCGTTTTCGGCGCTCGACGCTTCCCGGCGGGAGTCGATGCGCCAGGAGCTCAAGCATATACAGCGTCAATTCGGCGTCACCACGCTGATGATCACCCATGATCAAGAAGAGGCGCTGATGCTGGGCGATCACGTTGCCGTGCTTGAACAGGGCAAGCTCCTTCAACACAGCGCGCCCCACCAGCTTTACACGCAGCCTGTGAGTGAAGCCGTGGCACGTTTCATTGGTCGCACCAACTTTATCGACGCTCAGGTACTTGATTCGCAGCGGATTGAAACCGCCGACCTGGGCATCCTGGAAGTGGCACCACACGCCTTTACAGTGGGGCAAACCGTGCGCGCCATGATTCGTCCCGAAGCCATTATTGCCAACCCAGCTAGCGATATCGCTAACCAGGCACCTGCCACGGTGATAGAGAGGCAGTTTCTGGGCGCCCAGCAACGTCACTACCTTCTCTGCGGCACTACCACGTTGTCGCTTGAGTCGGCTTCACCGCCGGAAATCATCACTCACGTGGCGCTTCCTCCCACACATATCCACCTGTTCAATCGCTGAGGTACTACCATGAAACGCTCTTTTGCTTACGGCCTACTCTCCGCCCTTAGCCTGCTGCCTTTATCGGCGTATGCGGCTAACACGCTTGACGCTGAGCTCTACGACGGCGAACAAGCACTCTACGATGCCGCCCAGGAAGAAGGGCTGGTTGTATCATTTGATACCGGCCCAACCTGGGCCAATTGGCAAAGCCAGTTTAACCGTTTTACAGAGCGCTACCCCGGCGTTCAGATTGTCTTTAACGACCTGGGCTCGGGTGCCACCGTGGTCGCTTTGGAGCAGGCCCGCAACCGCCCCCAGGCCGATACCGCCTACTACTACGCTTCTTCAGCAATTAATGCGCATGAGAAAGAGCTGTTAAGCCCCTTTACCCCCATCAATTTCGACAGCATTCCCAATGTCTTCAAAGCAGACGCGGGTGAGTGGTTCACGATCCACTCCTTGAACGTGGCCTTTATCGTTAATACGCAGTTAGTCGATGAAGTGCCGCAAAGCTGGGAAGACCTGCTCGATGAGCAGTACCGTAACAGCATTGTGTACCTTGACCCGCGCTCGACCGGGCAAGGCCAAGTTCTTACCCTGGCCGCCAACTATGCAATGGGGGGCGATCTCGATAATTTAACCCCGGGCATCGATTATCTTGCGGAATTGAGCCGCATCGGTAATGTTGCCCGTGTGGTTGGTACCACGCCCTATGCACAGTTCGTGCGCGGTGAAATTCCTATCTGGATCGGCTATGAAAACGACGGTCTAAAAGCCAGCATTACCGATGGCATGGGCGACAACGCAGCGGTGGTGATCCCCGAAGAGGCGTCGGTCGCAGCGCCGTACGCTATTTCACTGGTCAAGAACGGGCCAAACCCGAATGCCGGGCGTCTATGGCTCAACTATGTCATGTCGGACGAGGGGCAACGTACCTTTGCGGAAGGATTTGTTCGCCCTGTCAACGGAGATATCGAGCTGCCCGACACGCTGGTAGAGGCACCGCAGATTCGCCCGCTGGATGTGCAAAAAGCGTCGAGCATTAGCGCTGACCTCAGCCACCAGTGGACTCAGCACGTCCTTAATCAATAAGGCCACGCCATGCCTCGTCTGCGCTTTTTTAGCGTTTTGCCGCTGGTTCTACCCAGCGGCATTATTTACACGCTTTTTTTTATGGTGCCGCTGACACTGCTAATCATTGCAGCACTTGAGTCACCTTTGGTCACGGGTGCTCGTCTTCTTGACGAAGGGCTGGTGTTTAAAAGCCTAATAACCAGCGTTGCTTTATCAATTAGCACTGCGCTCTTGTCGGTCATCGTTGGTGTCGTGATTGCTGAGTTTCTCTATCATCAGCCGGAACGGCGACGCTTTTTTCTTCTTTGGCTGATCTCTCTCCCGCTGATTTTCAGCGGCTTGATTGTGGCATATGGTTTTATCCTCTTGTTGGGGCGGGCAGGCTTTATCACACTGTCCCTGGCATCGCTGGGCGTAGACCCGGCATGGTTTGGCCGCTTTGTGTATACCCCACAGGGATTGGTGTTGGTGTATGCCTACTTCTTGGTACCCCGCGTGGTGTTACTGATGCTGCCGGTGGTTCAAGGGCTTGACCGCCGCCAACTGGTGATGGCCGAAAGCTTCGGTGCCTCTCGGTGGCAGCAAATTCGTGACGTGTACCTACCGCCGTTACTGCCTGCGTTGATCTCCTCTTGGAGCCTTTGTGCTGCAGTGGCTTTTGGCGCCTATGGTACGGCCCTGGCGCTTACCGGTTCACAGATCAACCTGCTGCCGCTCCTGCTTTACAGCAATATTTCCGACGCAGGGTCTGATATGGCTTCTGTTGCTCTTCTTGCGCTGCTAATGATGTGTTGCTGCTTGTTGCTAACCCTTCCCGGCGAATGGATTCGTCGACGTTCTCAGCATCGATAGCGCTTGCGGGGCAACGAATTTGCCCCGCTCTATATTCGATGAGAGCTAGTATTTGATGCTAGGCTACAGTGCCCTGCATTCAGATATCCGCCATGACCCAAACACCCGCCCAAACACTCTCCGTCAGCCAACTCAACCAGCGCGCCAAGCAAACCCTCGAGCGCGATGTGGGCGAGGTGTGGGTAGAGGGCGAGCTCTCTAACGTTTCTCGCCCCGCTTCCGGGCATGTTTATTTCACGTTGAAGGATGACCGGGCGCAGATTCGCTGTGCGCTGTTTCGTCAGCGGGCGCGGTTTGTGTCGGCGCCGATGCGCGATGGCGATCAGGTCAAGCTGCGCGGGCGGGTATCACTGTTCGAACCTCGCGGTGACTACCAGCTAATTGCCGAAGCCGTGCAGGCGGCGGGCCTGGGGGAACTGCTGGCGGCGTTTGAGCGCTTAAAAGCGCAGCTGGAAGGCGAAGGCGTGTTTGCCAACGCCCGACCGCTGCCCTTCCCGCCCCGCAAGCTGCTGATATTGAGCTCCGCCACCGGGGCAGCCATTCGCGATGTGCTGGCGGTACTGGAAGCGCGCTGGCCGCTGGCGGACGTGACGCTGATCCCGGTGCCCGTTCAAGGTGCCGAAGCCGCCCCGGCGATGATTTCAGCACTGGCGCTGCTTAACCGTCAGGCGCGGCTAGACCCTGAGCGGGACGTGATTCTGATCACTCGCGGTGGCGGTAGCCTGGAAGACCTCTGGGCGTTTAATAACGAACACTTGGCACGGGCGATTTTTCACTCCCGGCTGCCGGTGATGTCGGCGGTGGGTCACGAGGTAGATATTACCCTGGCGGATTTTGCCGCAGACATGCGCGCGCCCACCCCATCGGCCGCCGCCGAACGCTTGGTTCCCGACCAACACACCCTTAAGCGCCAGCTTGAACATCAACACAGCCGTTTGCAGAGGGCGATGCAGGCCCGCCTGGAGCGCGACAGCCAGCGGCTGGATACCCTGCGCGCCAAGCTGCGCCACCCCGGCGAACAGCTCAACCGTCAGCGCCAGCACTTAACCGCCCTTGATCAGCGCTTGAATCGCGCCATGCAGTTAACGCTCGGCCAGCAGAAAGCCCAGGTGACACAGCTGAGCAGGCGCTTGGCCAGCCAGGATATGGCGCGGTTGCATCGCGCAGAAAGCGAACGTGTGAGCCAGTTACAGCGCCGTTTGGGGAGTGCGATTCAGCGCCAGTTGGAGAGCCGACAGGCACGCTTGAAAGCCGCGGCGCGGGAGTTAAACGCGGTCAGCCCGCTGGCGGTGCTGGGGCGCGGCTATGCGATTGCCCAGGATGAGCAGGGCCAGGTCATTCGCCGCGCGGAAGATACCCAGCCCGGCCAGAAGCTGAAACTGAAGCTAGGTGAAGGCAGGCTAAGCGTGGAAGTTAAGCGGCGTCTAAAGTCCGGGGGTTAAAGACCGGGGGTTAAAGACCTGGGGTTAAAGACCTAAGCTAAATGGCCGATATCTTCTAACAATGAGGAGAGGATACCGCCATGAAGATTGGATTTTCGTCTTTTACACTAATTAATCAGCGCCAAGATAAGCCGCAGTTTTTAACGCCTACCCGCGTCGCCCCCCAAAAAAGCGAGCCTGCTGAAGACGACCCGTTCACAAAGCGGCTTAAAAAGCAGCAGGAAGCGCTGGAAAGCTTGGCGTCGCTACCTACGCCAAAGGAAGCCTCCCAGCAGCAGGCCACCGATAAAGTGGGCTTCCTGCGTCAGCGGATTGAAATGCTGAAAGCCATGATGGCCTTCGCCTCTCCTGAACAGCTTAAAAACATGGCCAAGGAGCTCAAGAGCATCGCCCGTGAGCTTGCCGGTGCGGCTAAGCTGTTGAACAACCAAGGTGGCGGTGGTGCAGGCATGACCGCTATCCCGTCCGTGGTTGCAACGCCAGCAGTTCCCACGACAGCAGCTCAACCGGCCGTGGCTCAAACCAGCGGGGCCGAATCAGCCGGGGCCCCGGCGGGTGGCGATGAGAGCGCCCAGGCAACGGTTTCCAGTGACGCGCAGCAAGCCGAAGCCAGTGCGCAAACAGCCGAAGATGATGCTGAGAAGGCTGCTGAGCAAGAGGCCGAGAAGGCAGCGGGCGAGCCTGAAAGCGATGAATCCACCGAGCTCGGCGTATTACCAAGCCTACCTAACCTCATTCAGAATGAAGACAACCGCTCGAAATCCAATGGCCCCAGCGCTAGTGAACACGCACTACGCGGCGTACTGACTGACGCCCAAAAAGCGCTGCGCGAAGCAGTTAACGAACTTAAGGTTCGGCTGAATGAAGAAGATAAAGAAGCTCGTCGTGAGCTAAAGAAAGCTGAAGAAGCCATGGAAAAGACTGATCGAGCGGTGGCAGCATCCACTTCTGAGGCCCTCTACTCCTCATTGGGGCAGTTACTGCCTACCTCGCTAGGTGACGTTTCCGTATCAACGTCCTCTATCAACATAGAGGTTTAGCGCTAATAGAAAAGGCGCTACCGGAAGTAGCGCCTTTGTTGTTTTGCGTTGGCCTAAACAATTCTGCATAGAAACAGTGTTGCATAGATTATTTCTTGGTATCCCTGCCTGACTTTTTATCGTCATCGGACTCCGGGTTTACATGATGAGTATCCGGCATCGGATTGGCCTCATCATGGTGGTCATCCTTCTCTTTAGGGGCTTTCTGGTCTTTATCGGGAACTTGAGTCATCGCTTCTTCCTTACCGTAGTGGGTGAGCGAAAGAGTGGGAGGCGTTCGTGGTGCCTCCTATCCCTGGCTGACTTAACTGTAGCCCTTCCCCTTCAACTTGCAATTCACCCTCATAAGCACTCACGACATAACTGCAATTAAACAATATTTAAAACAAACACTTAAAACAAGTAAATAGCTTTATAGCAGCTACATTAGCAATATTGATAGCATCAATAACCTGCCACTATCATTTCTCTGCATGACCAACCGTTTTATTGCTCAGCGTTCGCTTCCTGGTTTGCCGTTGTTACTACCTTGGTCTACGTTTACAGCGTGTAAGGTACTCGAGGATACGAGGGCCTGAACAGTGGTTAGTAAGTGATGTTTTACGATGACTAACCGTATGTGCAAACCAAATTGTGCCAACAATGGAGTGACCGCACATGAGTGATCAACACCAACCACCCCAGCATCAGGATAAACAGCCTGGTGATGAATACGTCATGCGCCCGGAGCCCGAATACATCCGTGAAAGCTACCGGGGCGCCGATAAGTTACTGGACAAGGTCGCGATTATTACCGGTGGCGACAGCGGCATAGGGCGTTCAGTCGCCGTTCACTATGCCCGCGAAGGTGCCGACAGCGTGATCGTGCATCTTAAAGAAACCAAAGATGCAGAAGAGACCAAGCGGCTGGTGGAAGCCGAAGGTCGTCGCTGCTTGGTTTTGAAAGGCGATGTGGCAGCGCCAGCGTTTTGCCGCGAGATCGTCAAGCGCACCCTCGACCACTTCGGCAAGATCAATATCGTCATCAACAACGCCGCAGAGCAGTACGACTGGGACGACATTACCGAGATCCCCGATGATCAACTGCTGCGCACCTTCCAGACCAATATCTTCAGCCACTTCTATCTGAGCAAATCTGCCCTGCCGCACCTCAGCGAAGGCGACACCATTATCGCCACCTCATCGATCAATGCCTTTAAGGGCAACGACACGCTGATCGATTACACCGCCACCAAGGGCGCTATTCAGGGGCTGGTGCGTTCATTGGCGATGTCGCTGATGGATCGTGGCATTCGCGTGAATGCCGTAGCGCCAGGGCCGGTATGGACCCCGCTGATTCCTGCCAGCTTTGAAGATGAGAAGGTAGCGTCATTCGGCGGCCAGGTGCCCATGAAACGCGCCGGGCAGCCCAGCGAAATGGGCCCTGCCTATGTCTATCTGGCCAGCGAGGAGTCTTCCTACATGAGTGGCCAGACCATGCACCTGAATGGCGGCGTTATCTTAAATACCTAAGCGTTTCTTATATAAGATATAGCGCGCATTCCCGGGGTGGCTTTGAGCCACCCTTTTGTTAGAACACTGTTCATACAATCACGGCAACGCCAAAATATTCCCGCTCGGGAATATTTCCTTCCAGAAAGCCTCTCTAATCACTGAAAATTACCGATCGGGAATAATCATAGCGTTTTGATCACTAATATGGTCTATCATTACCGTACGGTAATTTTATTGGACAGTCGCTATGACCTCCCAGATAGAGAGCGCAAAACGTATTCGCAACAGTGAAGAGCTGGGCAAGCTAGTTCAACAAACCCGGCGTGATCAATCATTGCTGCAAAGTGATATTGCCGGGCTTGCGGGTACAGGCAACCGCTTTATCGTCGATCTTGAGCGCGGCAAGCCAACCCTGCAGCTACAAAAAGTACTCGATGTTTTGGATCTAATGGGATTGGAAGTGATTATACAGCGCAAAGGGAATCACCATGGCCGCCCATAGCGAAGCGCTTGCCTGTTGCATGAATGACAAAACGCTGGTCGGCTTAAGTAATGATCTACCCAGATCAAAATGACTGACTGGCCTCGCTTCTCACTGCCGCCTGGGGATAGCCGTCGCATACGTATTGAGATGCGAGAGGTGTTCATCCGCTTGCTGCAAAGCGTCTAGCGTCTTAGGCCTATCGAATTCCGCCAATAAACTGCACAGCACTTCGGAGACGGCTAATGCCGGGGTTAGCGTGTGAAAAAAGCTATCGGTTTCCGTGGGGCATAGAATCGTCTGCGCTGACATCCCCACCAGCGGCGACACTTCACTATCGGTGATAGAAACAATGCCTGCCCCCTTATCTTTTGCCAGTTGGGCCAGTTCCAGCGTCCCTGTTGCATAAGGTTTGATGGAGATAACGAGCAATACATCCTCAGATGTGGCACGAATTAGTCCATCTCCGCCGGTTCCCCCAGGCCCATCCAGGTGAACCGAGCGCTCGCCCAGCAGGGTCATCACGTAATGGAAATGCCAGGCAACGGCATGGCAGGAACGTAAACCCAGCACGTATACCTTTCTCGCTGATCTCAGCCTAGTGGCGGTGGCTTCCAGCTGCCGCAGCGAATCAGGCTCGCAGAGCTTAGCAAGCTGGGCACTTAGCCCCTGAAGCATATGCGAAGCGGTATCGCAGGCTCCCCTTTCACTGCCTTCATCTACCCGCTGGCGAACCTTGGCCGCAAAACCATCGCTCCCCTGACGTAACGCCGCTGCATGCTGCGCCCGAAGTTCGTCGTACCCTGGCAACCCCAAGAATTTGGCAAGCCGTGTCATGGTGGCGGGTTGCACACCCGCTAGGCGCGCCACCTCGCGCATGGACACCAGCGCCACTTCCTCTGGATGCTCAAGCACGTAGCGAGCGGCCTGTTGCAGCTGCGCAGACATGGCATCGTACTGGGCAATAATCTGCTCTCTTAGGGAATCGCTCGGCTGCATAGTAGTTGGCTCTGTGAAGAAATAGTCGGTTGGCTCTGTGAAGATATGATCTACATGTTTCACACTATATTTAAATGATTTATTTGTTGCAAATATCTTTGTGAGTGTGCCAATCTCATTGTCATATGAATTACTCACCGTTTGATAATGAGGGAAAGAGGCTATGACGCGTATTCTTCACCGCGGTATCGGGGCGCAGCTACCTCATGCTGCGTCGGCACAGGGCGTCTATATCACGGATACCACGGGGCGTCGCTATCTGGATGGGTCGGGAGGCGCTGCAGTCACCAGCGTCGGGCACGCCCACCCGGAAGTGCTGGCCGCCATGCGCTCACAGATCGATAGCCTCTGTTACGCCCACACCTCATTTTTCACTACCGATGCCGCCGAAGCACTTGCCGAAAAGCTCGTGGATTTAGCCCCCGCAGGGCTGGATTACGTCTACTTGGTGTCGGGTGGGTCAGAAGCCGTCGAAGCGGCGCTGAAAATGGCCCGGCAGTACTTTGTAGAGATTAATCAGCCCCAGCGACGGCATATCATTGCCAGACGCCAGAGCTACCACGGCAATACCATCGGCGCGTTGGCAACCGGTGGCAATGCCATGCGGCGCCAGCAGTTTCAGCCCATCCTGCCAGAAACCCACCATGTATCGCCCTGCTATGCGTATCGCGACAAGGGCACCGATGAGACGCCCGAGGCCTACGCGGCACGGCTTGCCGAGGAGCTTGAGGCAAAGATTCTGGGACTTGGCCCTGAAGAAGTCATGGCCTTCGTTGCCGAACCCATCGTCGGTGCCACCTTAGGGGCGGTCGCTTCTGAGGCGGATTACTTCAAACGCGTACGTAGCATTTGCGATAAATACGGCGTACTGCTGATCCTCGACGAAGTGATGTGCGGCATGGGAAGAACTGGCACCGTCTTCGCCTGCGAACAAGATGGGGTAGTCCCGGATATCGTCACGATTGCCAAGGGTTTGGGCGGCGGTTATCAGCCTATCGGCGCGGTGATGCTATCGGCCAACATCTACGCCAGTTTTGCCAATGGGTCTGGGCTGTTTCAGCATGGCCATACCTATCTTGGGCACCCTGTGGCCGCCGCGGCCGCCAACAAAGTGGTTGAGATCATTGCACGGCCGGAGACGCTGGCGAACGTCAATGCCATGGGCACGAGGTTACAGAGCGGCCTTGAAGCGGCGCTCGGCGCATCCCCCCATGTGGGCGATATTCGCGGCAGGGGCTTGTTTCGCGGTATCGAGATTGTCGCGGACAGGGAGAGCAAAACGCCTTTCGATCCGGCTAGAAAGATTTACGCCAAGATCAAGCGACAGGCCATGGCGCGTGGCCTGATCAGCTACCCGATGGGCGGCACTATTGATGGCATTAACGGTGATCATATCTTGCTGGCTCCGCCCTATATCATTGCGCCTGACGAAGTAGACCTGATCATTGAGCGTATTGCCGAGGCCATAACCGCCGCCATCGCAGAGTAATAACTCACTCAACAGCTATCTAAACTAAGATTTGAATGACGACTGAAAGGAGACCACCCATGCACTCTTCTCCCTGCCCGCCTGTTTCCGACGCCGACTGGCCTGAGGAGATCCCTGATTTACGCGAGGGCTTTGCTGGCGCACTCAACGTTTATCGCACCATGGCCCATCACCCGGCCTTGCTTAGAGCGTGGGCGCCCTTGCGCCAACACGTTGTTAAGGAGAATGCGTTAGGCCCGGAACTGACTGAAGTGGTGATTTTACGCGCGGGTTTGCGTATGGGCTCTGCCTACGAGTGGGCTCATCATGTTAGTCGTGCACTCGCCCTGGGATTCTCCGAACACCGGATCACGGCTATTCGCGGTACTCCCGAAGGCGTTGACGGTCTTATCGTCAATGCCGTGGATGCGTTATTCGATGAGCGCATGCTGACCAAGGAGCAGGAAGCAGAACTTGCCGAGGCGATTGGACGCAAAGCAGTGATCGACCTGATCGCCATGGTGGGTTTTTATTCGGTGCTGGGCTATCTGCTCAAAACCTACGACACACCGATTGACGACACTATTCAACAAGAAGCGCAAAAACAGCCGGAGCTGTTTTCGCTAATGCCACGTTAAACCAGCTAATCCAGATCTGCTAATAAGCGAATTACGCTAATTGCTTAACCAACACCTTCGATTTACGGGCGTGATTGTAGGTTTCGCGTTTCAGCGGGGGTAGGTCTTCCAGGCTGGCGGCGCGGAAGCCGTGTTCCACAAACCAGTGGGCGGTGTGGGTCGTCAGCACGAAAACTTCAGTTAAGCCGCGCTGGCGGGCGCGGCGCTCCATGGCTTCCACCAGGCGCTCGCCCCGCTCGCCACCGCGGTAGCTGTCGTGCACCGCCACGCAGGCGAGTTCGGCAATGCTGGTATCCGTAAATACATGCAGCGCGGCGCAGCCAATCACCATGCCGTCACGCTCAATCACCATGTAGTCATCGATTTCATGCTCCAGGCGCTCTCTTGAGCGCGCTACCAGCATGCCCCGGCGCTCAAGCGGTTCCAGCAGTTCCAGCAAGCCCGCTACATCGTTGAGCGTGGCCGGGCGCAGCTGTTCGTAGCGGTGCTGGGTAATCATGGTGCCCACGCCGTCGCGGGTGAACAACTCACCCAGCAGGGCATCGTGGTTGCGCCAGGAAAGCAGGTGCGTGCGCGCCACGCCTTCCCGTGCGGCTGTGCAGGCGGCCTGTAAGTGGCGGGCTAGCTCGCTACCTGGCACCGCGGCGCTTAAACGCGGCTCGGCCTCCGCTGGCGAAAGCTGGCGCAGCAGCGCGCCCTGCTCATCTTCCAAGCCTTCGGATTCCCCCAGCAAAATCAGCTTATCGGCTTTCAGCGCCACGGCGGCGTGTTGAGCGACTTCAGAGGCATCCAGATCAAACACCTCGCCGGTACTGGAGAACCCGAGCGGTGGCAGTAGCACCAGCGAGCCTTTTTCCAGCAGGCCTTCAATGGCGCTGGCACGCACCCGGCGTACTTCGCCGCTGTGGTCGAAATCCACCCCTTCGCGCACGCCTAATGGCTTGGCGGTCACCAGATTGCCGGAGATCACGCTCAATTCCACACCGTGCAGCGGCGTGCTGGGCAGGCCAAGGGAGAGCCGCGCTTCAAGCCATAGCCGCTGGTGGGCAGCTACCTGCTCAACATGAGCCATCACCGCGCGATCCGCGACCCAGCGGCCATCGATGCGCGTGGGCTCTACGCCAGCGGCGGTTAGCGACTCGTGCACCTGGGGGCGAATGCCGAACACGACGACCAGTCGCACACCCAGGGTATGCAGCAGCGCCAAATCCTGAATCAGTTGCTCCCCTCGGCCAGACGCCATGGCTTCGCCTTCAATTAAGATGACAAAGGTTCGCCCCCGGTGGGCATTGATGTAGGGGGAAGCGTTACGAAACCAATCAACAAAGGGGAAGCGCGTATCCAAGGGCCGCTCTCCGGCAGCAGGTGAAAGAAACAATCTCAAAAACAATTTCAAAAACAATCTCCAGTTACTTTACCAGAGCACGAAAAACAGCGGCACCTTCAAATGCAAATCTGCTCAATCTAATGCAGATAAACATGAAGATGCCGCTGTGATCTTATCGCTCAGATGCTTCTAAAGCCTTTCGAGCCTTGGCGTACTACGTTTACAACGTGCTGCTTATTATTCGTTAGCCGAACATGCCCTTGAACATGAAGAAGAACAGAATCGCCAGGCCAGCGCCTGCTGGTAGCGTGATCAGCCACGACATGGCAATCGTGCCGATGACCCGCAGGTTCAATGCCGCCATGCCGCGTGCCAACCCCACCCCAAGAATCGCGCCGACCAGGGTGTGGGTGGTGGAAATCGGCAGGCCAGTGCCCGAGGCCAGCACCACCGTCGTGGCTGCCGCCAGGGTAGCGGCAAAGCCACGGCTGGGGGTCAGTTCCGTAATCCCGGTACCCACGGTAGCGATGACTTTATGACCGTAGGTGACCAGCCCCACCACGATACCGCTGCCGCCAAGTACCAGCACCCACCAGGGCACCAGTGCAGAGCCGCCAATTTCACCGCCGGTTTGCACCACGCTGATGACTGCCGCCAGTGGGCCAACCGCATTCGCCACATCGTTAGAACCGTGGGCAAAGGCCATGGCACAGGCAGTGAAGATCATCAGCACGCCGAACACACGCTCAACGTTGGCATAGCCGAAGTGGTCGTTGGTATTGTGCTCAAACTTGATACGCCGCTGCATGATCAGGCCAATGCCCATAATCACCAGGCCCAGCAGGATCGACAGCAACAGGCTCTGATTGAAGGTTAGATCCAACCCCACATGAGATAACCCTTTGGTCAGCGTGACCATCGAAACGATGAAGCCCACCAGAAACACATAACCGGGTACGTAGCGTTTGGCGGCCGTGAACGGGTTGTCGTCCTCGAAAATCAGGTGGTGTACCGATTTAAACAGCACGAAACCGATGGTACCTGCCAACAAGGGGGAGACCACCCAACTGGCGGCAATCTTGCCTACCGCACCCCAGTCCACCGTGGCAGGACCTAGCCCTGCAACCGCAAAGCCTACGATCGCGCCGACAATCGAGTGCGTCGTGGAAACCGGCCAGCCTTTCATGGAGGCCACCAGCAGCCATGTCCCCGCCGCCAGCAGGGCTGCCAGCATGCCGTAGACCAGCAATTGTGGGTCGTCCTGTAGCAGTTCGGGGTCGATAATACCTTTACGGATCGTATTGGTAACTTCGCCACCGGCTAGCCAGGCACCCAGGAATTCAAAAATGACCGCAATCAGGATAGCCTGTTTGATGGTGATCGCTTTCGACCCCACCGAGGTTCCCATGGCATTGGCCACGTCGTTGGCGCCAACGCCCCAGGCCATGAAAAAGCCAAACAAACAGGCCAGGATGATAAAGATTTCACCGTGCTGGGCAATAATCAGCATGAAAGTCCCCTTAGCGGGCAGTCAGGATCTGCAGACGGCTACCCACGCGCTCGGCGCGGTCGGATAGTTCGCCAACCCATTCAATGATCTTGTAGAGAAAGATCACGTCCACTGGCGGTAGCTGGCTCTCAAGCTTGAACAGCTGGCGGCGAATGGTGATCTGTTGGTCGTCGGCTTGGTGTTCGAGGGTGTGCAGCTCACGGATCATCTTCTGCATCACATCCGAGACGTTTTTGCCAAAGCCGGACTCGAGTAGATCCTTGAGCTCTTCTAGCGCTTGACGCGCTTGCGCCACGCAGGCAACGCTGGTTCGAATGTAGTCGCGCATCGGCGCGGCCAGCTCATCCGGCACGCGCATTTTACGCCCCAGCATAATGCCGGTAATGTCACGCACCTTGTTGGCGATCTTGTCCTGCACGCTGATCAGATCAAGCAGATCGGAGCGCGACACCGGAAGAAACATGGTGTTGGGCAGGTTCAACCGCAGCTCTGTTTTCAGCGTATCGGCGTCATGCTCTAGGCGGGTGACGTTTTCGCGCAGCTCAGCCGCTTTGTCCCAGTCATCAACCAGGGTTGCTTCAAAAAACGGCAACAGCTGATCGGCACACTCATTCGTCTTGACGATATGGGCCAATAACGGCTGGAATGGCGAGCGGCCAAACATCGAAGAAAAAGGATTGGAGGTAACCATAATGCCTTTTAGCCTGTTTTCGGGGAGCCTGGAAATGGCGGCGCCAGTATAAAGAGTGCGCCTGCCGCCGTCATGAAAAGTTCACAAATGTAATCAAATATTCATTTAAATGTCACGATAACGAGGTGGCTAGCGTCATGAAAAGCCCAAACCCCATGGAAGTGGAACTTAAACTGGCCCTTGCCCCGACAGGGCCTGCGGCGCTGACTCAACACCCGTATCTCGCTTCACACGCCGTGCGTAAACAATCGCTGACCAATACCTACTTTGATACCCCTCAGGGTGATCTGGCGAAAGCACATATTGCGCTGCGACTTCGCCAGGTAGACGGCCAGGTGCTGCAAACGGTGAAAACCGCTGGCCAAGGTGGCGGCGGGCTTTCCCAGCGCGAAGAGTGGGAGTGGCAGGTTGTTGGCCCACAGTTGGATCTCGCTTCAATTGCCAAGCTCCCCCCTTTTCAAGGCGAACTTAGCGGTGTGCTAGATGCCCTCGCCCCCCAACTCAGCACCGATTTCACACGGCGTAGCTGGCAGCTAAAAGAGGGCGGACAAGGTCAGGAGAGTCATGTCGAGCTGGTATTGGATGAAGGCGAAATTATTAGCGGTGACTACCGCACGCCGATTCGCGAAGCAGAACTCGAATTAAAAGGCGGCGAGCCCGAAGCTCTGTGGGCGCTGGCATTGACCCTTGCTGAACAGGTACCCCTGCGACCCTCGGACAGTAGCAAGGCGGCCCGTGGCAATGCGCTTAGTACCCAACACTGGCCGCTCCCCGAAGCACACTCCCCGGCAGAGTGGCTGCACCGTGCCACGCTGGCGCTGGACGCCTACCACGACAGCCAACAAGCCAGCTTTTTAAACGATGCCCAGCAGGCGCTGGCCACTCTCGCCGAACATCCCGAACTGGATGCCACCGCACGCGCTTATGCCCAGGCGCTGCCTGGCGCGCTCGATGCGGACGGCCAGCCCAATGCAGCCTACGGTAAAGCGGCGTTAGCGCTCGCCCATCGCTTGGCGTACCAAACCGCGCTACGCTAGGTCCTAGCGCACTTTTCAGGACGGCATTGAGGTCCACTTCAGGATGATGCAATGAATTTAAACTTAACCCCCGGCGCGGAAGGCCTACGCACCCGCCTGTTTCATATCATATTTGAGTCTGACACGCCGGGGGCCAAAGCGTTTGATATCGCCTTGATTGTGGCGATTCTACTCAGCGTTGCGGTCATTATGCTGGGCAGTATCGAGACTTATGCCGAGCGGTACGGAGAACTCTTCTTTTATCTGGAGTGGGCATTCACTCTGTTATTTAGCATTGAGCTCATCCTACGCATTTACTGCCTGGAAAAACCGACCCTTTATTTAAAAAGCTTTTATGGCATCGTCGACTTAATCGCGATTTTGCCCATTTGGCTAGTACTACTGGTGCCCGGAGCCCATGGGCTGGTGATTGTTCGCCTGCTGCGGGTACTGCGCATTTTTCGTATTCTGCGCCTGATGGAGTTTGTCGGCGAGGCGCGTCTTTTAATGGATGCCCTTAAACGCAGCATGCGCCAGATATTGCTGTTTTTTAGCGCCATATTAATGGTGATTACCCTGTTCGCGGCGCTGATGTACACCATCGAATCCTCTGAGGCGGGCTTCACCAGTATTCCGATGTCGATGTACTGGGCCATTGTCAGCATGACCACCGTCGGCTATGGCGACATCGTCCCCGCTACTGCGCTGGGTAAATCGATTACGGTGGTACTCATGCTGCTCGGCTACTCGATCATTGCCGTGCCCACCGGGGTGTTTTCCGCCCAGGTGATTCGCTCGATCCGTGAAGAGCGTTACTCCGAAGAAGCCTGCCCCGGCTGCGGTCACGAACGCCATGAAAAACGCGCCCGCTACTGCCTGCGCTGCGGCACCTGGCTGGATGAAGACAGCGAAGACCCGCGCAAGAAGGATGACGACAAAACAGATGACGCTCAAGAAAATAGCCACGAGAGTGACGAAGACAAGAACTAAGACAAAAACACGCCCCAAGACAGCTAAACTAAATCGTCAAACAAAATAGCCAAACCTGGGGCGCGCAGCGTTTATTTAATGCGGTATGGAGTGGTTATCTAACCGATCACTCCACTTCGTGCGGGGCTTCCCAGGCGTCTAACTCAGCCTCGCTCCAGGCACCGTAAGTAGCGTTGGGGAACACGATCCAATCGTTGCCAAAACGCTCGGCATTCTCTTCAACAAGCGCATGCTGCTGGTCAAGGTCGGCGCCCGCGAAGTCACCCGCGAAATCGTGAAGGGAATCCCCCAGCTGCATCACCAGAGTGTGGTTATCCACCACTTCCGCGCGACGTTCTGCCTTGGCAGGCCCCAGCAACATCACGCTCTGTTCAGAGACTTGGGGTAGCTCTAGCGCTTCCAAGGTGGCGATAGTGTCGGCCTCGTTCTCCTGGTAGCGATCAGAGACGTAAAAAATGGCCACGCCCTGCTCATCCGCGTAATCCAGGAACGCTTTGGCACCCGGCATCAAACGCGGCTCGCCTTCACGCTCCCAATGCTTCCATGTGTCCCAAGTGGTGTAGTCGTGGCATGCCTGCATGTCGCGAACCAACAGAGCGCTATTATCCAGCACCGTTTCATCCAGGTCGGTAATGATCGCCAAGTCGTCGCTACCACCATGCGCCTCAATCTGATCCTCAAGCCGGTAGGTGGCGAGGGCAAAACCCTGACGCTGCAGAGCAGCGGCTTCAGCAGACTGCTGTTGATAGCGCAGGCCCATTGCATAAGCTTCCTGGGCACATATTTCTGCGTCATCACTATTTGCATGGCTGGTCAGCGGTAAAGCGGTGAGGCTGGCTAGAGCAGCAAGGGTGCAGAGGCGAGAAGGGAATGGCTTCGTCATTGAATGATCTCCTGGGCTAGGCGATCTCAAAAAGACGAGGCGATTCCTCGCCTTAAAGGATCACAATTTATTATCGAAAAGAACCGTTAGGATCATATTTTATTTTCATTGAACATTCAAATAATGAAAAATAGACAAACTCCCTGCTCATTAAAGCTAAAAGCAGGGATTTGCTCTGAAAAGTGTTTTTAGACGACGAAAGGAGAAATATCGCCGCGCCCTTCACGGATGATTTTCGGCGGCAGTTCGCGCAGGTCGATGACGCTGGTGGGGTCTAAATGGCAGGCGCCGCCGTCGATAATGGCATCCAGGTGGGCGCCAAAACGCTCGCGGATCTCTTCCGGGTCGTTCATGGGCAGGTCATCGCCCACCGGAATCAACGTTACGCTCATCAACGGCTCGCCTAATGCGGCCAGTAACGCGTGGGTAATGCGGTGATCCGGTACGCGCACGCCAATGGAGCGCCGCTTGGGATGCAGTAGCAGGCGCGGCACTTCTGAAGTGGCATCCAGAATATAAGTATAAGGGCCTGGGGTATGGGCTTTCAGCAACCGAAATACATCGTTATCCACCTTGGCGTAGGTGCCAATTTCCGAGAGATCGGAGCACACCAGGGTGAAGTTGTGTTTATCGTCCAGTGAACGTAGCCATTTTATCTTCTCAATGGCTTTCTTCTCACCCAGATGGCAGCCAAGCGCATAGCCCGAATCAGTGGGGTAAGCAACCACACCGCCTTTACGAATGATCTCAATCGACTGATCGATGAGGCGTTTCTGAGGGTTTTCCGGGTGAATCTGAAAATATTGGCTCATTGGTAACTCCTGTCCGTAGGCCCTGCCTATACAGCATAGCCGACTTGGCTTTTAACTGACCGGGCTTTGCAATGACCCGGCTGTGATTTAACCGACCGCCAGCAGGCCGGGTGACGCATCGCGCAGGTGCAGCAGCCGGGGATGCTGCCATATGGGGGGCGCCGCAGTGCGCGGCACTAGGCTCATGCTGCCGGGGGCCGCATGACTGCCAGGGAAGTGAAAATCGCTGCCCATAGAAGCGTAAAGGTCGCGCTCCACTAGCTGACGCGCCAGGTCGCGGGTGCTATCCGGGTTCTGCTGGCCGCTGACCAGTTCAACCGCTTGGCCGCCCGCCGCTTGGAAGGTATCCATCAACAGGCCTCGCTTGCGCCGGGTTAAGCCGTGGCGCAGTGGATGGGCAATCACGGCCACACCGCCGGAATCGACAATCCAGCTCACGGCTTCGCTGATTTCCGGCCAGTGGGCTTTAACATCGCCCTTTTTGCCGCTGCCCAGATAGCGCTTGAAGGCGCTGGCCCAGTCGGGCACCACGCCTTCCGCTACCAGCGCGCGGGCAAAGTCCGGGCGGCCTAGCGGGCGGTCACTGCCAGCGTGCAGGCGCGCTTTTTCCAGCGCGTTGGATAAACCGACTTTTTCCAGCCTTTCGGCGATCACTGCTGCACGCTGTATCCGAGCTTCACGCTGCTGAATCAGGCCTTCCACCATTGCCCCCTGCAAGCCACCGGGCATCAGCGCCACCACATGGATATTGACGCCCTGCCAGCGTGTGGATAACTCACAGCCGGGGATAAGACACAGCCCTGCTTGCTCCGCCGCGCGGCCCGCTTCTTCAATGCCGTCCATGGTATCGTGATCGGTGAGCGACATGTGCGTCAGCCCGCGTTCGGCACACAGGGTTACCAGCTCGGTGGGCGTTAACGCGCCATCGGAAGCGGTTGAGTGCATGTGCAAATCAACTGGGTAGCGCTGATCGGCATCAAAGGTATAGGGAAGTCGAGGCATAAGCATGACGCCGTGTGGCCAGTTTGTCAGAATGCGCTTTTCAGCTGTGAATGAACCCTTCGCAATGGGTAAGATATGGTGCGCGCTTATGCCAGTGCGGTCAATTAACGGTCACTTTGCATCCTCGTCTTATCAAGGAGTTATACCCAAATGCTGTATGCCATTATGAGTGAAGATGTACCCAATAGCTTAGAGCGCCGCTTAGCGGCCCGGCCAGACCACTTGGCACGCCTGGAAGCGCTGCGCGATGAAGGCCGCCTGGTACTGGCTGGCCCTCACCCTGCCATCGACGCTGAAAATCCTGGCGATGCAGGCTTTTCCGGCAGCTTGGTGGTAGCGGAATTCGACAGCCTGGAAGACGCCAAGGCGTGGGCCGACGCTGACCCATACATTATTGCAGGGGTGTATGCCAAGGTAATTGTTAAGCCGTTCAAGAAAGTTATGCCTTGACGCCAATAGGCAAGTATGGAGGGTTCGTCGGCTTTTTCACAGAGCCTGTGGAAAACTCTGTGCAAACCCGGCGGACGCTTTGCGCTAAGCCAGAGATAACGCCAGCGCTAACAAATTGATCATTTTTTAACCACCTGTTCATCAATACGGATACCTGCGTGACCCAACGTTCAAACGCTTTGCCACCGCTTGCGGCATTAACGACGCCAACCCTTACCTGGAACGAGGGAGCCCCCCACGCAACAGCGTTTGATGACATCTATTTCACCCGTGGCGATGGGCGCGCAGAGACCGAACATGTCTTTCTGGGTGCCAATCACCTCCCCGAACGCTTTGCCGCCTGGGAAGCCGCGCGGCCCTTTGTGATTGGCGAAACCGGCTTTGGCACCGGGCTCAATATGCTCTGCGCCTGGGCCTGTTTTGAACAACATGCCCCTTCTTCTGCACGACTGCACCTGTTATCCACAGAGAAGTTTCCCCTTGAGCTAGCTGCCCTTGAACAAGCATTAGCTAGCTGGCCCTCGCTGGCGACTTATACACAGGCGCTCTGTGCCCAGTGGCCCGCCGCGGTTAGCGGTATTCACCGCCTGCACTTAACCGATCGCGTCACCCTTGATCTGCATTTCGGCGATACCACTGAGCGCCTGGAGCAGTTGGATGGTCAGGTCGACGCCTGGTTTTTAGACGGCTTTGCGCCGTCTAAAAACCCCGATATGTGGCAGCCTGAATTGTTTAACGCCATGGCCGCCCGTTCACGCCCCGGCGCGACTTTCGCCACTTTCACCTGCGCAGGCATCGTTAAGCGGGGCCTGAAAGCGGCGGGCTTTAACTGGAAGAAAGTGCCGGGCTATGGCCGCAAGCGGGAAATGCTAGCGGGCAGTATCGAAGCTCCACCAGCGGATCACCGCCGCCAGGCCACTCCCTGGTTTATCCCACCGCCTGCGACACCGGCCAAGCACGTTGTGATAGTCGGCGCCGGGTTGGCGGGAAGCAGCGTAGCGGCAGCGCTGGCACGGCGGGGCATTAAGGTGACAGTGGTGGAGCGCGAAGCACCCGGTGCGGGCGGTTCGGGTAATCGCCAGGGCGCGCTATATGTAAAGCTTGCCGCCGAGACCAATCACCAAAGCCGGGTTTATCTTGCTGGGCTGTTGTACAGCCAGCGCTGGTTAACGCAGCAAAACTCCCCCCAAAGCTTATGGCAGCCCTGCGGCGTGGTGCAGTTGGCAAGCAGTGATAAAGAGGCACGCCGCCAGCAGCGTTTTATCGAGCAACACCCGCTGCCACCTGAAGTCGTCACGGGCATGGAGAACCCGACGTTAACCGAAACGGCGGCAATCACCGTCAGTGCACCTCACGGGCTTTATTATCCACAGGCGGGGTGGGTAAGGCCTAAGGCGCTGTGTGAGTACTTGCTTAGCCAACCAGGCATTAGCTTGCAGCAAGGCGACGTTAGCTCCCTTACCCAACTAGAAAACGGCTGGCAACTGAACTTGGCCGATGGCAGTACGTTGCGGGCGGATCAGGTGGTGATTGCCAGCGCGCATTTGGCTAACTGCTTTACGCAAACGGCGGAATTACCGCTACAGTCGGTGCGCGGCCAGATTAGCGAGCTAACGCTACCCAATGAGGTAGCGGGCCCTAAACGCGTCGTCTGTGCTGGCGGCTATGTGGCGCCCGCTTTAGAGGGTGTGCTGACCTTCGGGGCTAGCTTTGTACCCAACAATGCGACAACTGATGTGACGGATGACGACCATCAGCGCAATATCGATGAGCTGCGCCAGACGCTGCCCGCGTTGGTAAAGGCGTTGGAACAGGCAGGCATTGAGCTGAGCCCTGAGAACCTTAAGGGCCGTGCCGCCGTGCGTGCAGCAAGCCCCGACAAAACCCCTTACGCTGGGCCGGTGCCGGTGGCAGAAGCATGGCGGGCAGACTATTCGCTGCTGAGCAAAGATGCCACCCGCGTGGCGGAGATACCTGGCAGGCACCATCCAGGCCTGTGGATATCCACCGCCCACGGCTCAAGGGGGCTCGCCAGCGCGCCGCTTTGTGCCGAGGTAATCGCCTCACGAATCTGCGATGAACCAATGCCACTAGAAGCGCCGCTGGTCGATCACTTACACCCAGGGCGGCGGATTATTAGTGCAATTATTCGTGGGCAGACTTAATAGACAAGCTTGAGATTGCCGCGTCGCTGCGCTCCTCGCAACGACATTTTTGGGTGGGCGCCTGGCTACAACACTCTCTTGTCATCGCGAACGAAGCGCGGCGATCTCGGATTTGCCTGCCAATGCCAGCAAAGATTGCTTCGTCGCTGCGCTCCTCGCAACGACATATTGGGTGGGCGCCTGACCACAACATTCTTTTGTCATCGCGAGCGAAGCGCGGCGATCTCGGGTTTGCCTGCCAATGCCAGCAAAGATTGCTTCGTCGCTGCGCTCCTCGCAACGACATATTGGGTGGGCGCCTGACCACAACATTCTTTTGTCATCGCGAGCGAAGCGCGGCGATCTCGGGTTTACCTGCCAATGCCAGCAAAGATTGCTTCGTCGTTTCACTCCCCGCAATGACACATTGGCTGGGCGCCTGGCTACAACATTCTTTTGTCATCGCGAGCGAAGCGCGGCGATCTCGGGTTTGCCTGCCAATGCCAGCAAAGATTGCTTCGTCGTTTCACTCCTCGCAATGACACATAGGCGTCATTGCGAACGAAGTGAAGCAATCTGGGGTGGGTGCCCCGACAGGCTGAGATTGCTTCGTCGTTTCACTCTCGCCATGACACATAGGCGTCATTGCGAACGAAGTGAAGCAATCTGGGGTGGGGGCCCCGACAGGCTGAGATTGCTTCGTCGTTTCACTCTCGCCATGACACATTGGCTAGGCGCCTGGCTACAACATTCTTTTGTCATCGCGAGCGAAGCGCGGCGATCTCGGGTTTGCCTGCCAATGCCAGCAAAGATTGCTTCGTCGTTTCACTCCTCGCAATGACACATAGGCTGGGCGCCTGGCTACAACATTCTTTTGTCATCGCGAGCGAAGCGCGGCGATCTCGGGTTTACCTGCCAATGCCAGCAAAGATTGCTTCGTCGTTTCACTCCTCGCAATGACACATAGGCGTCATTGCGAACGAAGTGAAGCAATCTGGGGTGGGTGCCCCGACAGGCTGAGATTGCTTCGTCGTTTCACTCCTCGCAATGACACATAGGCGTCATTGAGAACGAAGTGAAGCAATCTGGGGTGGGTGCCCCACAGGATGAGATTGCCGCGTCGCTGCGCTCCTCGCGACGACATATTGGGAGGCTTTTCGCAAGATGAGGCTAAATATCGCCCTCTTCTTCGTCGTCGGCGACATCGCGCCCAAACGAGCGCCACTGAGCCAGGGTCATCACTTCGGTCATCTCTAGCTCAAGGTCGTGAGCGATAATCAGTTCATTGCGCTCAAGCTGCTTTTTCAGTTCGGCTACCCAGCCGTGCATGCCCTCGCCCGTGGTATCAGTAGTGTCGTAGCCCTGGCGGGTCACAAACGCCTCTAGCAGGGCATTGAGGGTGTCCGGCGGCAGCATTCGGGCGGGTACTTCAATAAAACGGCTCATTAACGCTGCTCCCACTCAGCCAAACGTTCGATAAAGGTGGCTTCGTCCACGACTTCCACGCCCATCTGTTCAGCTTTAGTAAGTTTACTGCCCGCCGCTTCGCCTGCGACCAGGCAGGTAGTCTTCTTCGATACACTACCCGCCACCTTAGCACCCAACGCCTGCAAGCGTGCTTTACCCTCATCCCGGGTCATACTCTCCAGCGAGCCGGTGAGCACCCAGGTCTGGCCTTCCAGCGGAGTAGGGCCTTGGGTGACTTCCGCCTCCTGCCAGGTAATGCCCGCATCAATCAGCGCGGCAATGGTTTCCTGATTGTGCGGTTGGCGGAAGAAAGTATGCACATGGGCGGCCACTATCGGGCCGACATCGTTGACCGCTTCCAGCGCTTCCAACTCAGCGGCTTGAATGGCCTCAAGGGTACCAAAGTGGTTGGCGAGATTGGCCGCCGTCGCCTCGCCTACTTCACGAATACCTAAGGCGTAAATAAACCGCGCCAGCGTAGTCGATTTAGCAGTTTCAAGTGCGTTGACCAAGTTGGTGGCTGATTTCTCGCCCATACGCGGCAGGCTTTGAAGCTGTTCGACAGACAAGTGAAACAGCGCCGCCGGCGTTTCTACCCAGCCCAAATCAACTAACTGCACGATCAACTTTTCGCCCAAGCCGTCAATATCCAGCGCTTTGCGACTGGCGAAATGCTTGAGCGCTTCTTTACGCTGCGCCGCACAGTAAAGGCCCCCCGAACAGCGAGCGACCGCTTCACCTTCAATACGCTCGATATCCGAACCGCACACCGGGCAATGTTCGGGAAAAATGATCTCCCTTGCATCCTCTGGTCGCAGCTCGGTATGCACGCTCACGACTTGAGGAATCACATCACCGGCCCGGCGAATCGACACCGTATCGCCGATCATGACATCCAAGCGTTTGATCTCATCGGCGTTGTGCAGCGTCGCGTTAGACACCGTTACCCCGGCCACGGTGACTGGTTCCAGGCGCGCCACGGGCGTAATCGCCCCGGTTCGGCCGACCTGGAACTCCACATCGTTAAGCGTGGTGACCTCTTCCTGAGCCGGATACTTGAACGCCACCGCCCAGCGCGGCGCGCGGGCAACAAAGCCAAGTTCGCGCTGGTGGCGCAGGTCGTTCACCTTGATCACCACACCGTCGATATCGAAACCTAAATCATCTCGCCTTTCGCCTAACTGGTCACAGTAATCGGCAACGGCCTGAGGGCCTTTGACCACCTTCAATTCTGAACTGGCGCGAAAGCCTAACGTGGACAAACGCTGCATTAGTTCGCTGTGCGCAGTATCCCCTAAGTCTGGCTCCAAGCGCGCAGCCTGATAAGCATGAAACTCTAGCGGGCGTTTTGCCGTGATGCGTGGATCCAACTGGCGCAGGCTGCCTGCCGCCGCGTTGCGGGGGTTGGCAAAGACCTTGCTGCCCTCTTCCCGGGCGCGCTCGTTCAGCGCCTCAAAGCCCGCATGGCGCATAATGACCTCACCCCGTACTTCTAACAGCGCAGGCACGTTTTTACCCATCAGCTTGAGCGGTACCGAGCGCAGCGTGCGCAGATTAGAGGTAATGCCTTCGCCGGTGCGGCCATCGCCGCGGGTCGCACCGCTCACCAACATGCCCTGCTCATAGACTAGCGAGACGGCCGCGCCATCCAACTTTGGCTCGCAGGTAAATTCAAGGTCGTCTGCCGTGCATTCGAGGCGTTCGGCCACCCGTTCAGCAAAGGCGAGGATATCGTCACGGCTAAAGGCGTTATCCAGCGACAGCATGGGGATAGCGTGGGCCACCGATGGAAAGCCATCCGCAGGGGCAGCGCCCACACGCTGAGTGGGTGAATCGGGAGTGACCAACTCCGGATGCTCAGCCTCCAACTGCTGTAAACGCTGAAATTTACGATCATAGTCGGCATCCGTCAGCGTCGGTTCATCCAGTACGTAGTAACGGTAGTTGGCCTCGTCCAGGGCGGCCCGCAGTTGGTTAATCTCTTCCAGAGATTGAGAATCAGACTGACTCATTGGGGTGGGTTCCAGTACTAGCTAAAATCGGCAGCGAAAACGCAAAAGCTAAATTTCAAAAGCTAAATTTCAAAAGCTAAATTTCAAAAACATAAAAAATGACAAAACAACAGCGTATTGAACAGAAACACCCGCCTCCTGGCAAGAAGGCGGGTGTTTCACAGCAAGTGCTGCTTCGTCGGTTAGTAGGCGACGATTAGCGGGCTTGCAGTTGACGATGCAGGCGATGGCGGCGCTCAAACTCACGCACCCGCTGGCGGGCAAACTCGATCGTTTGTGCGGTCATCACGCTGCGGTTTTCGTCTTTTAGCTCGCCGCCCATATGGCGAACCACCACCATGGCGGTTTCTACCATCGCCTCAAAGGCAGCGGCGCTATCGATGGCGCCAGGTAGCGGCATCAACAGCGTGATACCGGGCGTCATAAACTCACCCATCTCTTCAATGGGGAAAGTACCCGGTTTAACCACATTCACCATCGAGAACTGAAGCTCACTAGCATCGCTCTCGGTTTCAAAGCGGTGGAAAACACCCATTTCACTGCTGTAGCGCAAACCGCACACCATCATCAGCTCAAGTAGTTTGGTGCCATCGAAGCCTTCTGGATCACGGGACAGAACGCTAATCACCACGACTTCTTCGGCATTGGACAGCGTCTCTTTAGCGTGTTCACCGTTCACATCATGGCGCAGAGCTTTTTCTAACGTTGGGTGTACGCGGACTCGCTCGTTCATCCCACGCTCGCCGGCCGTTTGGCCGTCATAAGCGTCTGCCTCGAAGCTTTCTTCAAAACCTTCTTCGTGGGCTGCATACTCATGGCTTGCGTAGCGACGCGCCTCTTCATCGGCAGCATGCTGCTGGGCGGCTAGCCTTTCGGCGGCAGCCGCTTCTTCACGAGCTTGGGCCTGCTCTTGAGCAAGGCGGGCACGCTCTGCGTCAGCGGCTTCTTTGGCTTCACGCTTCTGCTCTGCTTCCAGCGCTTTGCGCTCGGCCTTCTGTTGGGCCAAGGCTTGATCACGCACCGCTTTCTCAGCTTTTTTGCGCTGCTTCTCTTTACGCCGCGCAATCAAACGACGCTTCAGCGAGCGCCCCATGCCTTCAAAGTCGACCAGGCGATACTCATCAACTTCGTCATCATCCAACTCGTCGTATTCGCCCGCGGTATCAGAACGCAACTGACGCCGTTTCGGCGAATGCTCATTGGCGTGTTTAGCAAATACTGCATCTTCTGGCTCAGCCCGCAGCACAGGCTCCTGGGTGTGCTCTGGTTCCTGCTGAGTGCGAGGCTGTGCCGCCATTTCGCTGTCTGTTTCAGTGGCAGCTGCGTCACTGGCGGTGAACGAGATAGCATCTGAAGCAGCAGGTTGAGACGCTTCAACGTTCTCTTCTGCCACCGGAGAGCTAGGCGTTGCAGCAGAAGACGCAGGCTGCTCAATTTGTGGTTCCGGCTGCGAAGGTGCTGTCGCCTTGACCTGCGGCCTCTCGGTTTGAGGAGAGCCAGCTTGAGGAGAACCAGTTTGTGCAGAGTCAGTCATTGAGATACTGGGCTCGCGGCGCTCATGTTCAGTGGGCGCATTGTGGGCAGCATAACTAGCAGAAGACGTCGCCGCAGAAGTGACTGGCGGCTCTGTCTTAACGGCTACGCTTGGTGCTGGCTTAGCAACTGATGCTGCTTTATCGAGTTTATCTGCCTTATCAGCTTTGCGCTTGGCGGCTTTAGCAGAGGCGGAACGTCTAAACTCTGAAAGCACTCTAGAAGGCCCAGGATGCTCTTGACGTTCTAACTTTGGTTTATTACCTAAGCCACTATAGTCTGCGGGTTTAACAACTCGAGCACCGCCATTTGGAAGTTCCCAATTGATCTCCGCAGCTTTAGCAGCCTCCTCGGGATCATCTAGCGAACTCCCGGATAGGTCTTTCTCCGCCTGATCCAGACGGGGTACACGACGCTGCCGTTGAAGTCTTCGCACACCGTCAATAACGATGAGCGATACCAACGCCAGCCCTAAAATGATTAGCCACTCTCTTAGTTCCATGTCGAACGTTCCATGGTCGTCTTGCCGGTTGCTAAGGCACGGTGTCTAAAATGTCATGCCTGAATATAGGTAACGGCTATTGAATAATTACCTGCTATCAATAAAGCCAAGCATAGCGCGATTACTACCAAAAGGGCCAATTTTTGCTGCATTTAACGCGATTTTCACGCCATGGCAGAATTCTGCCTCTCTTTAGGCCAGAGAAATCTGACCTTAACTTCAAACAAAAGTGCCGCAATCATTAGATCTAACATCTATAAATAGCTTTATAAAGGAATCCGAGAAGCAAGAAAAGCCGTTTTGACAACCGACACACCCGCCATTGCGTATTGCCTCTATAAGCCGTTTAACCATCTCAAGCGCGCTATTAGTAGGGTTAATATAGTTAAGAAGAACGCTTTAGGACATTTTTTTACGCATTTTTCCAACAAAAAGTTTATCTACTTGGCGTTTGCCGCTTCAGCTTTGCTCACTCTACTATCGCCAATAGTGCTTTCGCTAACTCTGCTTTCGACAATAGCCTCCTTGGAAAAACGCTCTCAACAGAAGTGCTCTTCCAAGAACTCTGCTGCTTAGTCTTCGTTCTCCCAGGTCTCAATCAGAATGCTTTCACTGCTGCTTGGTAGGATAGGGAGTTAGTTTAATCGACCAGCGCCGCCGCTTCTTCAATACCCACCGAGACTAACCGCGATACGCCGGGCTCTTGCATGGTGACACCCATCAAGCGCTCGGCGGCTTCCATGGCAATCTTGTTGTGGGTGATGTAGATAAACTGAACGTTTTCAGACATCTCTTTCACCAGCCTGGCGTAACGGCCCACGTTGGCGTCATCCAAGGGGGCATCGACTTCATCCAGCATACAGAACGGCGCGGGGTTAAGCTGAAAGATCGCAAATACCAGCGACAGCGCAGTCAGCGCCTTCTCGCCGCCCGAGAGCAGATGAATGGTGCTGTTCTTCTTACCCGGCGGGCGGGCCATAATCGCCACGCCGGTTTCCAACAGATCATCGCCGGTTAGCGTTAGCCATGCAGCACCGCCGCCGAATACGCGAGGGAAAAGGGTTTGTAGCCCAGTGTTCACCTGATCAAAGGTTTCGCGGAAACGCACACGGGTTTCTTGATCGATACGCTTAATCGCCCTTTCGAGGGTTTCCAGCGCTTCGGTCAGCTCAGCATGCTGCGCTTCCAGATAATTTCGCCGCTCGGCCTGCTGGTCGTACTCCTCAATGGCAGCGAGGTTGATCGCCCCCAAGCGGCGAATTTTATCCGTGGTGCTTTCCAGGCGTTCCTGCCAACGGGTTTCCGTCGCTTCCTGGGGTAACTGTTCGGCAAGAGTCTCGACGTTATGACCAAGCTCAGCTAACTGCTCATCCTGGGTGGTGGCTTTAAGCGCCAGCGCCTGCACGTCCATGCGCCGCTGCTGGAGCTGCTCGCGGCTCTGTTCCAGGTTGCGCTCGTGCTGCTGGCGGGCAAGTTCATCGTTACGCAGCTGTTCTGCCAGTGCCTGAGCCTGCTGACGAGTGGCGTTTAAGCGCCCTTCCTGCTGCTCGCGCTGATGAAGCAGCTCTTCAAGCTCTTCACCGGCCAGCTCGTCGGGTTCGATCAGCATTTCCCGTGACTCTTCCAGCTCGGCAATCCGCAGCGAGAGCCGCTCTTCAGAGTCACTTGAACGCGCCTGCTGTGAGCGCAGACTATCGCGCTCGGCACTCAAGCGTTCACGCTCCAGCGCCAGCGCCTGCTGCTGCGCTTTGAGCGGGGCGTGCTGCTGGGTCAACTGGTCACGCGCTTCACGCTGCCGGTTGCGCTGTTCGGCGCTGGTTTCCCGCGCTTGCGCCGCGCTTTCCAACTGTTCCATCGCCACATGCCAGCGGGCACGCTGCTCGTCGATGGTAAGCGCCAACTCCGCCTCATCTTCTTGCAGCTGGGCAAGCTCTTCATCGAGTTCAGTGGCGCGACTCTCCAGATGTTCCAAGCGCTGGGCCAGGCTGCGCTCTTTTACCGCCAGCTGTTGCAGGGTGGCGGCGTGGGCGCGCTCCTGTTCGGCCTGCTGTTCACGGGCCTGTTCCAGGGTTTCAATGGTTTCACTGGCCGCTTCACACTGCGCTTCTGCCAGCGCCAGCGCCTCTTCTTCGCTTTCGCGCTGGGCGGTCAGTTCGGCGTAGCGGCGGCGCGTTAATAGCAGCCCGTCGATACCTTCGCCGTTGGCCTGCTGGTTCAGCCAGCCGCGGCCCAGCCAAACGCCATCCTGGCTTACCACGCTTTCGCCAGGTGCGAGGTGCGCTACCTGCGCCTCCGCTTGTTCTGCCGTTTGCGTATAGTGAATGCTCGCTAACCATTCACCCAACGCACCGGCGCCTTTGACCAAGCTGTCTAATCGCTGGCCAGAGGTTGAGGCGGCGGATGGTGTTTGATCAATCAGCCGCCACTCCGTGGCTAAGGCTTCAGGTAAAGCGGCCAGTTGGTGGCGGTTCACCAGGCGGGCATTGAGCCAAGGCGCGAGCAGCCAGGACACCAGCGTTTCCCAGCCGGGCTCAACCTGCAGTGCTTCGCCCAGTTGAGGGGCATCCGCTAAACCATACGCTTCTAAGGTCGTGCCAATAGCAGGATCGTGATCCACCAGGGCGGCATCAATCAACGCTTGAAGTGAGGCCAACTCACCCTGGCGCTGACTGAGTTCAGCGCGCTGATTGTCCCGCGTCTGAGTGGCCTGCTGGTAGGCTGCTTTAGCATCGCCGTAGCGCTGCTGCCATTGATCCCGCTGGGTTTGAAAACCTTCCGACTGCTCCTCGGCCTCGGTCAACTGCGCCTGGCACACAGCGTGCTCTTCACGCAGCGCGGTGAGATCGGCTACCTCGCTGCGCTGCTGACGGCGGCGCTGATTTTCCGCCTGTAAGCGCTGAATACGCTGTTCAAGGTCGCGCAACTGATCCTGGCTGCGATCCGCATCGCGGCTGGCATCCCGCCAGCGGGTTTCGGCATCGGCCCACTGCTGCTCGGCGGCTTCCAGTGCGGGAGATGCGTCGGCCAACGCCTGCTCCAGGCTTTCGAGCTGCTCCTCCAGCGCTTCGTGTTCGGGGAGCAGATCCTCAAAGCGCTCGTCAATGGCGGCTAAACGCTCCTGATCGCCTTCGCTAACGCGGCGCTGCTCGTCCAATTCGCGCCGAGCCGTGGCGATGTCGCTGGCCAGCTGGGTTTCACGGCTACGCCGGTGGGCCTGATCCTGTTCTAAACGGGCGATGCGCGTAGTGGTTTCAAAGAACTGCTGCTGATGGCGATCGAGCACCTCAGAAAGTTCGTCGTGCTGCTCCCGGGCCTGCTCCAGGCGGGTTTCGCACTGGCGGACGCCGAAGACATCTTTTTCTACCGCTATTTCCAATTCGCGAACGCGGCTCTCTTGATGCGATTGCTCGGAGCGCAGGGCGCGCCCGCGCAGCAGCGCCAGCTCGCCCTTGAGCCGATACTCCTGCTCCTTGAGATCCTGATAGCGTTTGGCGGCTTCGGCCTGACGCTTGAGGCGCTCTAGCTGTTTATCCAGCTCTTCGCGAATATCGTCCAGACGCTCCAGGTTCTCCTGGGTTCGCCGCATGCGGTTTTCGGTTTCCCGGCGGCGCTCTTTGTACTTGGAGATACCCGCGGCCTCTTCAAGCGTTGAGCGCAGATCGTCGGGGCGGGCTTCGATCAGCCGCGAGATCATCCCCTGGCCGATAATCGCGTAGGAGCGCGGCCCCAGACCGGTACCCATAAACAGGTCGGCGATATCGCGCCGACGGCATTTCTGGCCATTAAAGAAGTAGTTGGATTGTCCGTCGCGGGTGACCAAGCGCTTAACGGCAATTTCCGCGTACTGGGCGTAAACGCCGCCCATGCCGCCATCGCGGTTGTCGAACTTGAGTTCTATGGACGCCTGGCTGATCGGTTTACGGCCGGTGGAGCCGTTAAAGATAACGTCGGCCATGGATTCACCGCGCAGGGTTTTGGCGGATGACTCCCCCATCACCCAGCGCACGGCGTCAATAATATTGGATTTACCGCAGCCGTTGGGGCCTACGATGGCGGTCATATTGCCATCGAAGGGCACCGTGACGGGATCCACAAAGGACTTAAACCCGACTAAGCGAATCGACGTTAAGCGCATACCGAAGCGGCGTTCCTGTTGCGATTATTCAAAGACACGGTTAATCACCACTTCGGCCGCTTCGTCGTCTTCAATTGGCCCGATGCTGACGCTCTCAAGGTCACCAAACAGATCCCCGGGCTGGGGCGCTGCTTGGCCAGAAGGAGAAACACGCACCACTAAACGGGCTTCCTGTACCTGGGATATTTGCGCCTGGGGAGACATCGCGACACTGTTATCTAGCGTCACGGTCATAGGCAGCTCGGATACCTGTGCCCGCACCACGGCCAGGGGCGGTAACTCGCCCTCAATATCGCGGGCGGTAATAAAGACGCTGGCATCGCCATCTACGCGCCCGACGAGCTCCTCATCCAGCGAGACACGCACACGAATGCCGGTGCCCTCGGTGACGGCTTCTTCGGGTTCAATACCCAATCGCTCCTGAGCCACGCGAATGCCGTCGCGTAGCGAGGACACAGTGTTGGGATCCTCGATATTGGCAATCGCCCGGCGCCAGTGGTCAATAGCCTGCTCGTAATCGCCGTTGTCGAAGGCATTAATGCCCAGCAAGCCCAGCACGGTGGGCTGGCGGGGATCCTGCTCCAACGTCTCGTCGACCAACGCTTGTACTTCGTCGGTAAGCTCGCGCTCAGCCATAAAGAAACGAATTTGCGCCAACTGCGCAAGCAGCGGTGGAATGCGCCCTTCAATCTCGATCAGGCGCTCCAGGGCGTCCACGGCCTTGGGCATTTGTCCGGTTTCACGGTAGAGCGGAAACAGCTCGCTCCACACATTAGGGTTATCCGGCTGGCGTTCGGCCTGCTCCTCCATGCGCTCGATATACATGGCAAGCGATCCATCAGGGTCGTTCTGCACTTCTTGCTGCACGGCCAGTAGCACCAGGTCGCCCTCAGCGCCCTTTTGCTGATACCAAATAACGCTAACAGCGACCACAGCGAGCATCACCACAGGCACGACAATACGGCCGGCGCTGGCAGCCTTTAGCGGCCGACGCTCGCGAAAAGCAGTGTCTTCCAGCAGGCTGCGCTCGAGTTCCAGCCGGTCTTCCTCAAAGCGTGCGGCATCTATGTCGCCGCGTTCAAGAGCCGCTTCCAGTGACGCCAAGCGGCGCTTGAAAATCGCCACGTTCTGCTCGGCGGAGGTGTCGTTGGCTTCAAAATCGCGCTGCTGGTCATGCAGGGCACGCGCGTTTCTTAGCGGCGAAACCAGCAGCCACAGCGCGGGGAGCAGTAGAATGGCAATGGCTATCCAGAGCAGCGTCATGAAGACCCCTTACGGTTAGTCAGCGCGTCTATGCGCTGGCGTTCTTCGGCGCTCAACGCTTTAGCAGAGGCGTTACGGCGGGCGCGAATCATCAGCACAACCACCATCGCACCTAGCAACACCAGGGCGATGGGCAAGCCCCAAAGCAGGTAGGTACGGCTCTCTAAACGCGGGTTGTAGAGAATATATTCACCAAACCGCTGCACCATATGGTTGATAATTTCGATATCCGACTGCCCGTCTTGCAACAGTTGATAAACCCGCTCACGCATATCTGCCGAAATGGGTGCATCGGAATCGTTTATGGCTTGGTTTTCACACAGTGGGCAGCGCATGGAGGCGGTTAAATCGTGATAGCGCTTCTCCATGACCGGGTCGTCAAATTCGCGCAGTTCGATACCACCTGCCGCTGCACCAAACGCTATGACCAGCAGTAGTAGCGCTGCCATGGTTCGCATTAGCGCCATTTTTCCACCTCCGGAAGAATTCGCTCGCGCACGTCTTGCGGTGATACGTAGCCTTTATGGTGATAGCGAATGACCCCGTCGGCATCGACCAGGAATGTCTCCGGGGCGCCGTAGACGCCAAGATCAAACCCTAGCTCGCCTTCCGGATCAAAAATATTAACTTCAAACGGATCGCCAAATTCGCTGAGAAACTGCATGCCTTTCTCGCGGGTATCGCGGTAGTTGACCCCGACCATGCGAATGTCGTTATCAGCCAGTTCCAGCAGTTGCGGCATCTCCTGCTTACAGGCCGGACACCACTCGCCCCACACATTCACCAACGTCACCTCACCCTTTAACAGCGTTTGGTCAACGCGGCGATTCTCATCACGCAGCGTGCTGGCTTCAAAGGTCGGGAACTCCCGCGCCATCAGCGCTGAATCCCGCTGGGAGGGGTCTAGCGAGAGGCCTTGGTAAAAGAACAGCGCCAGGGCTAAAAAACACACCGGCAACAGTAATAGCAGTAGCCGTCGCTTCATGCAGTGGCCTCCCGTGCGCCATTTTGAGTACTGTTCTGAGTACTATCATCCTGGCTAGCCACTTTGGGCGCTTCACGGGTGGATGCGGTACGGCGGTAGCGCTTGTCGAGCACCGCCAATACACCGCCAAACGCCATTAGCAGTGCGCCCAGCCAGAGCCAACGGACGAACGGCTTATACTGCACCCGCATTGCCCAACTGCCATCGCCCAGGTTCTCACCCATGGCGACATAGAGGTCGCGGAACAGCCCTGGGCGCAGGGCCACTTGCGTCATCGGCATACCGGTGGCCAGGTAGAGACGCTTTTCGGGCCGCATGGTAAAGCTGCTGCCTGAGTCGCCGCGCTGCACTTGTAGAATCGAGGTGTCCGCCAGGAAGTTAGCGCCACGACGCTCGGTTAACTCGGTCATGGTGAACTGATAGCCCGCGACTTCGACCGTGGTGCCCGGCGACATGCGCACGTTGCGCTCAATGTTGTAGTTGGACACTACCGTCACGCCGACGATAGTGACCGCAACACCTACGTGCCCCAGCACCATGCCCCAATAAGCCAGGGAGAGCTTACGAACACCGGCCAAAAACGAACTGGCGTGGCGGGTTTTATCGAATACATCACGCACCATCGGCAGCACAATCCACAGTGCAGAGACAATGCCCAGGGAGACAAACAGGTTCCACTCGCCACGGTACAGCAGCGGCATTAATATGCCGATCACCAATGCGGCCACACCGGCTAACCACAGTTTACGAATCAGGTCGCGTGCCGCCATGCTCTTCCAGCGCGTTACCGAGCCAAGCCCCATAAAGATACACATCAACACGGTAAGCGGCACAAACAGGGTATTAAAGTAAGGCGGGCCCACGCTGATTTTCCCCAGCCCCAGAGAATCCAGAATCAGCGGATAGACGGTACCCAGTAGCACGGTGACGGTCATAATCACCAGAAAGATATTATTAACCAGCAGCAGCGCATCCCGGGAGAGCCAGTTAAACCCCACCTTATGACTTACCCGCGGAGCGCGCAGGGCAAACACCAGCAGCGACAGCGTTACCGTAATGGCCAGCAGCATCAGGATAAAGAAACCGCGGGCCGGGTCGTTAGCGAACGCATGCACCGAGGTCAGCACCCCAGAGCGCACCAGGAAAGTGCCCATTAGCGACAGCGAGAAGGTCGAGATCGCCAGCAGCACGGTCCAGCTTTTAAACGAGCCGCGCTTCTCGGTGACCGCGAGTGAGTGAACCAGTGCGGTTCCCGTCAGCCAGGGCAGCAGTGAAGCGTTTTCGACCGGATCCCAGAACCACCAGCCACCCCAGCCAAGCTCGTAATAGGCCCACCAACTGCCTAACGCGATACCCACGGTCAGGAATGCCCAGGCCAGATTCGTCCAGGGCCTTGCCCAGCGCGTCCAGGCCGCGTCTAAACGACCGCCCATCAGCGCTGCAATGGCAAATGCAAAGACCACGGAAAAGCCCACATAGCCCATGTAGAGCATCGGCGGATGCACCACTAGCCCGAAGTCTTGCAACAGCGGGTTAAGGTCGGCGCCATCCTGGGGCATACCGGGCAGTAGCCGCTCGAAGGGGTTCGATGTCATCAGAATAAACAGTAAGAAGCCGACGCAAACCATACCCATCACGCCCATTACTCGCGCGACCATATCCCGCGGCAGGTTGCCGGTAAACAGGCTGGCCGCACACCCCCAGCCCGCGAGCATAAAGCTCCACAGCAGCACCGACCCTTCATGGTTGCCCCACACCGCGCTGAACTTGTAGTACCACGGCAGCAGCGAGTTGGAGTTGTTGGCCACGTTCGCCACGCTAAAGTCGTCCAGCATATAGCTGGCGGTCAAACAGGCGTAGGCAATGGCAATGAACACAAACTGCCCCACCGCCATGGGCTGACCATAGGCCATCCACAGCGGGCGCCGGGTGGCCGCACCGGCCAGCGGCATCACGGCCTGCACCGCCGCCATCAGCAGCGCGATAATGAGGGCAAAGTGGCCAATTTCAGGAATCATTTTGATAAACATGTGCGCTCCGAACCAGCACTGGCGGTAAGGCAAGGCGGTTAAACTGTGGGTCTTAGTATTCGCTTGCTTGGGGTACGCCTTCTTCGTCCAGGCGTTTACCCACTTCCGCGGCTTTGGCCTGGTAGTCGGCTGGCGAATAGCCCGCCTCTTCAAGTGCCTGGGCGACTTCAGGGGGCATATAGTTCTCATCGTGGCGCGCAAGCACTTTATCGGCGTACAAACGACCATCGGACTGAAGCTCTCCGATCACTACCACGCCTTGGCCTTCGCGGAACAAGTCGGGCAGGATGCCGCTGTAGTAGACCTCCAGGTCATCAACGTAATCGGTGACGACAAACTCGACGTCCAGGCTCTCGGGGTCACGGGATACTGAACCCTCTTTCACCATGCCACCGGCGCGAATCTGCCGCTCGATGGGCGCGTCGCCCTGGGCGATCTGTACCGGGCTGAAAAACAGATTGATGTTAGCGCGCAGCGCGTACAGGGTCAGCCCCACGGCAATCGCGGCCAGCGACACAAGGCCCAGGATAATAAAGAGTTTCTGTTTACGTTTAGGCGTCATTGGGCGTTTCCCCTTGCGCTGTTTGCGCGTCTTGCACGGCGTTTCAAGCCTTTGATCAATTGGCGCTGTTCAGCACGCGCATGCCATACGGTGGCGAGCAGCAGTAGCGCTGTCACGCCCCAGGCAGACCACACATAAGGCGCGTGACCACCCATGGCGAGAAATTCGGAAAATGAGTCAAACGCCATTAGCGAGCCTCCTCTGCCGGTAGTTCCACCACTTGGCCGGTCACCAATTCCTGTACCCAGCGTTTGTTAGCTTCGCGGCGCAAAATTTCACTGCGTGTGCGCATCAGCGTTAAGGCAATGAAAAAGCAGTAGAAACCCAGCACCATAATGACCAGAGGCAGCCACATTTCAGTAGGCATGGCCGGGCGCGAGGTCAGCGTAAATGAAGCGGGCTGGTGCAGGGTGTACCACCAGTCCACCGAGTATTTGATGATGGGAATATTGATCACCCCCACCATGGCCAGCACCGAGGCTGCCCGTGAGGCGCTATCGCGGCTGGTAAAAGCCCCACGCAGAGCAATTACGCCCAAGTACAAAAACAGCAAGATCAGCATTGACGTTAGCCGTGCATCCCACATCCACCAGGTTCCCCAAGTGGGTACACCCCATACGGCACCGGAAAACAGCGCGACAAAGGTCATAGCTGCGCCAAGAGGCGCCATCACCGCCGCCGCCATATCGGCGACTTTAATTTTCCAGACCATAAACACCAGGCCGGAAACCGCCATGGCAATGAAGATAGACTGAGCCAAAAAGGCCGCCGGCACATGGACGTAAATAATTCGGAAGCTATTACCCTGCTGGTAATCCGCTGGCGCAAACGCCAACCCCCACAGCGAGCCAGTGACGATCAACAGCGCCGCCGCGGCCCAAAACCAGGGCTGTAATTTGGCACTAATGCCGTAGAACCACTTGGGTGATCCCAGCTTATGTATAAAGGCCCACATAGCGTGTCCTGTCCTTAACCGTTAATACTGATACGCAGCGATGCGGCAATCGCCCACGGCGCCAACATGAGTGAGGCGGCGAGCAGCGCGCCCAGGATAGCCAGGTGTGCGGAGACACCCTCTCCAAAAATGGCCGCCTGCACCGCGCCTGCGCCAAAAATGAGCACCGGGATATACAACGGCAGCACCAGTAGCGAGAGCAGCACTCCACCCCGTGCCAAGCCAACGGTTAACGCCGCACCGATGGCGCCAATCAAACTCAAGCTTGCCGTACCCAGGGCAAGCGACAGCGCCAGCACGGCGTAGCTGCCCGCTGGCAGCGCCAGCATAATACCCAATATCGGCGCCATCAGCGCCAACGGTAGGCCTGTCAGCAGCCAGTGCACGGCCACTTTGGCCAAACTTAGCGCGACTAACGGCTGCGGCGCCAATAGCAGTTGCTCCAGACTACCGTCGTCATAATCGCTGCGAAACAGGCTGTCTAATGAAAGCAGCGCGGCTAACAAAGCTGCGACCCACAGCAAACCTGGAGCAATCACCGCTAACAGCTCAGGGTCGGGCGAAATAGCGATCGGGAACAGCGTGATCACCAGGGCAAAAAACACCAGTGGATTGAGCACTTCGCCACGGCGTCTCAGCAATAGCGTTAAGTCACGCACTAGCGTGGCCTTCACTGCGGTCATTAACCCACCATTATGCTCACGCAGTGGCACTGCTGAAACCTGTTGAGCGGTCTCCGAACTTTGTGAAGAGCCGTGTGAAGAGCTATTTGAAGCGCCATGTAAAGAGCTGTGCAACCCTTTCTCCTTTACCCTAGGGATATCCGTCTGAGCAACGGTGAAGCGGTTAACTCGTGGTGTGTCGTTACTAACACACAGCCCCCCGCCTGAGCGTGGGCAACCAGCTGTCTTTCTAGATCAGCGACGCCGTGGCGATCAATCGCGGTGAAAGGCTCATCCAGTACCCATAGGGCGCGCAGCGTTAACGTTAAGCGCGCCAGGGCAACACGGCGCTGTTGCCCTGCTGAGAGTTGCCCTGCGGGCACATCTTCAAAGCCTGCCAACCCAACCCGTTCAAGAGCTTCCAGGCGCTGATCTTCATTACCACTTTCCCCGCTTAACGCCTGATACCAGGCTAAATTTTCTAACGGGGAAAGCCCTGACTTAATGCCCGGTGCATGTCCTAAATAGAGCAAATTCGCGAGAAAATGTTCACGTGCTTCGTTCATCGCAGCGCCATTCCAGAACAGTTCGCCCTGGTAGTCACTGAGCTGGCCGGAGAGAATTTTCAGAAGGCTGGTTTTACCACTACCATTGGGCCCTTCAATTCGCACTATCTCGCCGCTGCGAACCTCCAGATCTAACCCTTGAAACAGCCAGCGGTCATCGCGTTCACAGGCAAGCTGGCGGGCTTGTAGACACAGGCTCAAGCGTCTCTCCTGGCATATTGATTTCGCGTCGAACTCTACACGTAAAGCCCCTTTCTCGCCACTCACACAATGCGGCGCTGGGTCGCAGCGTGATCTTCATCAATATGTCGTGAGAGCAATTATCTCTGGCACTGTATGCAAAAACAGGTCTACAATGAAAACCACTGTATGAAAGAACATGCAATGGAGATTCTTTGATGACCCTATCGATGGCAGCACCTACCGTTACGTTTGGCCGTAGACAACCGGCACCGCACCCTTACGCAATGGCGCCTAGCATTACCCGACGCAATACCTATGCACTCAAAGTGCGTGGCAATGCACTGTGTGATTGCAACTTGTTCGATGGCGATGTCATTATTATCCGGCGCTATCAACACGATACCCAGACAGAAACTGCCGTTGCCGAAATAAACCAGCAAACGATCGCCTTGAGGCAGCTCTCTATCAGCCGCTTTGGCGTAGAGCTATGGCCAGAAGATACTTTGCAGCCAGCGCTATTTTTGCACAACCGGGATATTCAGGTACTCGGCATGGTAATGGGTGTGAAAAGTGAGACTACCTTTACGGAGCATTAATGCGCTATCGGGTTCCCGAGTTACCCACAGGGTCATGGCACACGGCTGACATTGAAGTAGAAAAGAGCCAATTTATCACCTGGATCTGCCACGCTCCCGATATCAACGCATTCACTACTCTGCTGAATGCGGCGAAAACCGCGCATCCTAATGCCAGCCACCACTGCACTGCCTACATTGCCGGGCCACCCGGCGAGCAAAATCTGATTGGCTTTTCCGATGATGGCGAGCCTGGCGGCACCGCTGGCCGCCCCATGTATCAGGTTCTCCAGGGGAGCCAACTGGGCCAGATTGGCTGTGTGGTCATTCGTTATTTTGGCGGTACAAAGCTCGGCACCGGTGGCTTAGCCCGCGCCTACGCTCAGGCGGTTAGCCATGCCCTTGAGACACTCGCTACCCGGGAAGTGGTTGAGCGCGACACCTACACCCTGCGCCTTACTTTTGCCAATGAAGCGATTGCCCGCGCCTGGTGCGAAGAGCACGACATCCCTATTGAGCAAGCCGACTACGATGGTGATGGCGTTCGCCTGACCATTGGCTGGCCACGGGACTGCCCGCTTGACCTTGCCCCGCTAGAAAACCGCTTGAAGAGTGCTATTGAGGTTCTCTCTGCACCAAAGGCATAACGCAGCAGATGAAAGGGCCCCATATGTCATTGCGAGGAGCTTGCGACGCGGCAATCTCGTTCTGCGGTGGCAAACAAACCGAGATCGCCGCGCTTCGCTCGCGATGACACTCACCGGCCATTGCGAGGAGCCTGCAACGAAGCAATCTCAAGCCTACCCTGAGAACCAACCCCAGATTGCTTCACTGCGTTCGCAATGACACCCCTATGTCGTTGATGGCAGAGGACTAGTTAACCCAGGTATTTAATCATTACCCCGGCCGCGACTGCCGACCCAATAACACCCGCCACGTTGGGGCCCATGGCATGCATCAGCAGGAAGTTATGTGGGTTGGACTCCAGCCCCACCTTATTCGCCACCCGCGCTGCCATAGGCACGGCGGAAACGCCCGCGGCACCGATCAATGGGTTGATGGGCATTTTGCTCACCAGGTTCATCAGCTTGGCCATCAATACCCCAGCGGCCGTGCCGATACCAAAGGCGACAATACCCAGACCTAATATCCCCAGCGTCTCAAATGCCAGGAAACTCTCGGCCATCAGTTTGGAGCCTACCGACAGTCCCAGGATAATCGTGACGATATTGATCAAGGCGTTTTGCGCGGTATCCGACAAGCGCTCGACTACGCCACACTCACGCATCAGATTACCAAAGCAGAACATACCGAGTAGCGGTGCCGCATCGGGCAGAAACAGCGCGACCAGAATCAGCAGCATCAGCGGGAAGATGATTTTTTCCAGCTTGGAGACCGGCCGCAACTGGGTCATCTTGATTTGACGCTCTTTATCGGTGGTCAGCAGACGCATGATGGGCGGCTGTATCAGCGGCACCAACGCCATATAGGCGTAGGCAGCCACCGCGATAGCACCCAGCAGCTCCGGCGCCAGCACGCTGGAGACGTAGATGGAGGTCGGGCCATCCGCCCCGCCAATAATACCAATGGCGGCGGCCTGATTGAGCGAGAAATCCATGATGCCCATCGAGGTGAGCGCCACGGCACCAAACAAAGTGGCAAAAATGCCAAACTGAGCGGCCGCACCTAAAAACAGCGTGCGCGGATTGGCCAGCAGCGGACCGAAGTCGGTCATGGCGCCCACACCCATAAAGATAATCAGCGGGGCGATACCTGAACCAATTGCTACTTTATAGAAGTTGTAAAGCATGCCATCGCTATAGCCGACGCCCACGGCGATATCACGTGCGGCACGCACCTGATCCGGTGCGACGCCATCGTGGGCTATCACTTTTAACGATTCACGCCAGGCTTCCGCATTCGCTAACGGATCCAGCGTCGCGCCCAGCGCTGCCGCTATCTGCTGTAGCACTGCGGGTTTCGCCACCTCGATCGCTTGGTCTAGCGCTGAAATCGCCAACCCTGCTTCGGGAATATTGGCCAGAATGCCGCCAAAGCCAATCGGCACCAGCAGCAGCGGCTCAAACTTCTTATAAATGGCCAGGTAAAGCAGCAGTAGCCCCACCATGATCATGACGGCTTGGCCAAGCTCAAGGTTATATAGCCCAGAGCCTTCCCATAACGTTACTAATTTATCCATTACTGGGCCCTTAGAGCTCGATCAGCGCATCGCCTACGGCTACGCTGTCGCCCTCGCTGACGTTAACCTTAGACACAGTGCCTGCGATACTGACACGCACTTCGGTTTCCATTTTCATCGCTTCAAGAATGATCACCACATCCCCTTCAGCGACTTTATCGCCAGGGCGAACATTAACCTTGAAGATATTGCCGGCCAGCGGCGCATCAATGCTCTCACCAGTGGGTGCAGACACTTCCTCTCTGGGGGCGCCAGTGCTGGCCGCCGTTTGCTCCTGCACTTCGCCCAGTTCACCACCTTCAGACACTTCCACCACGAAGGCTTTACCGTTGAGCTTAACGGTATAGGTTTCCGGGCCACTGCTAGCCACCGGCTCTTTGCTTTCCACCTTGGCGGGTGTCTTTTCAGCACTTGCGTCAGTTGCCTGGGGGGCAGGTTCAAAGGCGTCGGGATTGTCGCGGTTTTTAAGGAACTTCAAGCCGATCTGCGGGAACAGCGCGTAGGTCAGAACATCATCTACTTCGCGCTTGCCTTCGGCCAAGCGAATGCCTTCAGCGCTAGCCTTCTCTTTCAGTTCGGCAGCCAGCCTATCCATTTCCGGTGAGAGGTTATCCGCCGGGCGACAGGTAATCGGCTCGCCGCCTTCCAAGACGCGCTTTTGCAATTCGGCGTTGAAGGGTGCTGGGGCAGCACCATATTCACCTTTGAGCAGCGCCTGAACTTCCTTGGAGATCGACTTGTAGCGCTCGCCCATCATCACGTTCATGACCGCCTGGGTGCCGACGATTTGCGAAGTGGGCGTCACCAGCGGAATAAAGCCAAGATCTTCGCGCACGCGGGGAATCTCGCTTAGCACATCGTCCAGCTTATCGCCCGCGCCCTGCTCTTTGAGCTGGCCTTCCATGTTGGTCAGCATACCGCCGGGCACCTGAGCAATCAGGATGCGCGAATCAATACCGCGCAGCGAGCCTTCAAAGGCGGCGTACTTCTTGCGTACTTCGCGGAAGTAACCGGCAATATCTTCCAGCAGTTCAAGATCCAGACCGGTATCGCGGCCGGTGTCTTTCAGCATTGCCACCACTGACTCGGTGGGGCTGTGACCGTAGGTCATCGACATGGACGAGATCGAGGTATCGACGTTATCAATGCCTGCTTCCACTGCCTTCAAAATGGTTGAGGTAGAGAGGCCGGTGGTGGCGTGGCAGTGCAGGTGCACCGGAATCGATAGCTCTTTCTTGAGCCGGGTGACCAGATCGAAGGCCGTATAGGGCGTCAGTAGCCCCGCCATATCCTTGATAGCCAATGAATCTGCGCCTAAGCCAGCAATGGTTTTGGCGAGATCAACCCAGCTATCCAGGGTATGTACCGGGCTCACGGTGTAAGAGATGGTGCCCTGGGCGTGACCTTCGACGTTACGCACCGCCTGAATGGCGCGCTCTAAATTGCGCGGGTCATTCATGGCATCGAAAACACGGAAGACATCAACGCCGTTGGTTTTCGCCCGCTCGACAAACTTATCGACAACGTCATCGGCGTAGTGGCGGTAGCCCAGCAGGTTCTGACCACGTAGCAACATGGCCTGAGGCGTATTGGGCATAGCCTCTTTTAATGCACGAATGCGCTCCCACGGATCTTCGCCCAAATAGCGGATACAGGCGTCATAAGTGGCCCCACCCCAGGTTTCCAGCGACCAATAGCCAACGCGATCCAGTTTTTCGGCGATCGGCAGCATATCGTCCAGCCGCATACGTGTAGCGAATAGCGATTGATGGGCATCGCGCAGCACGACATCAGTAATGCCTAGAGGGCGTTTTATTTCGTTCATTGTCATGGCTCACAGTAGAGAGTTGTAAGTTTGTAGTAAAAATAACAAAAAAATAGCCACAAGAGGGCCAAAATGAAAAAAATCGAGAAAGTTAACGACGCCGGCTTGAGCGATAACGATGCACTGCAGCACTGATCACCGCCATGACCTCGTCATTTTGCGCAGAGGAACCCGAAGATGGCGACGATTTATTGCCCGTATTAACAGCCACAGGGGCGGGCTGAAAACGCCCAACAAGCTTCGACATCAGCGTAACGCTAATGACCAAAACAGTAAGAAAAACAAACACTACGCCCATACCGAGCGCCATCAACGCCAGCCCTTCTTGCAATAGTTCTAGATCCTGCATAAAGCGATCTCCTTGAAGCCCGGTGTCTTGAAGCACAGCTCAAGTACCATTTTTACGCACATCATGACGCCAATACGGTGAAAGGCGCTTGGCGCAGTAAGGGGAATGCACTAACCTGCCACACTCAGAATAGAATGCAATGGCGCGATAGTGGAAGTCATGGTTGTTAATTTACTACAAAACGGCAGAATCGGCCTAGCCCCGATGGAAGGGGTAATCGACGCCCTGACTCGTGATCTGCTGACCCGGCATGCCGGGTTCGACTGGACGGTCACCGAGTTTGTACGTGTGGTCGATGCGCGCCTGCCGCCAAGAGTGTTTTATAAACACTGCCCCGAGCTTGCGCAACCGCCTGTGGCCACACCAAGCGGCATTCCCGTGCATTTACAGTTACTGGGCTCTGACCCAGTCGCCCTGGCGGCTAACGCGCGCCAGGCGCTTAGCCTGGGCGCGGTGAGCGTCGATCTTAATTTCGGCTGCCCTGCCAAACTGGTTAACCGGCACGATGGCGGCGCCTCGCTGTTACGCCAGCCTGATCGCGTCTATAAGGCGGTTAAAGCCGTTCACGACGCTTTAGAGGGGGAAATCCCGGTAACCGCCAAGATTCGCCTGGGCTTCGCTAATCGCCGTTTAGCGGTGGCCTGCGCCCAAGCCACCGAAGCGGGCGGAGCAGCACAGCTGGTCGTTCATGCACGCACCCGAGACGAGGGCTACCGCCCACCGGCACACTGGGAGTGGATCGGCAAAATTCGCCGCCAAGTGAGCATCCCCGTGGTCGCCAACGGCGATATCTGGACACTGGAAGATTACTGGAAAGCCCGCACCCTGTCAGGGTGTCGCGACGTGATGCTGGGACGGAGCGCCCTGGCCGATCCTTGGCTGGCGCCACGCATTCGCCACTGGCTGCAAACCGGCGAGCGGCTACCTGAGAGTAGCTGGGCGATGCGCGCCAACGTGCTCAAAGAATACGCCGCTCTACAGCGTCAAAAGCTACCCGACCGCGTCGTGGTCTCTCTGGTAAAGCAGTGGCTTGCCCAAATGCGCCAAGGCAGCAGTGAAGCTGAACAGAATTTTCAGCGCGTAAAGCGCATCACCGAGTTAGACCAACTGCTCGACAGCCTTGTTGTCGACGAACAGCAAGCTGCAATGGCTTAGCCCTTCTTTCGCACCACCCCTTTAACAGGCAAAAAAAAGCGCCCTACCGCAAAGCGGGGGCGCTACAAACGATCGCAAGACCGGGGCGCGAGCGACTTCCGGTCAGGCTAGAAACTGGCGGTCAGACTGGAAACAGAAAACCCGCTCTCAATAAGAGAGCGGGTTTTGGAATCTGGCGCGCCCGGGAGGATTCGAACCTCCGACCCCCTGATTCGTAGTCAGGTACTCTATCCAGCTGAGCTACGGGCGCGTAACGTTTTACTAACGTTTACTTTTACTGCGACCAAGACTATTACAAATACTGATTAATGCAATTAGCCTCTGGTACAACTAACTTTAAATACAGCTAATCTCAAATACGATTAACCATAAATGCAGTCAGCATAAAAAGGTGGCGCGCCCGGGAGGATTCGAACCTCCGACCCCCTGATTCGTAGTCAGGTACTCTATCCAGCTGAGCTACGGGCGCATACCTTGTGACCATGCACTTTTTAACAAAGTAAAAGCACTTACTGGCCATGCGATTGGCGGAGAGAGAGGGATTCGAACCCTCGATAGGGCTATAAACCCTATACTCCCTTAGCAGGGGAGCGCCTTCAGCCACTCGGCCACCTCTCCTCAACGGCACGGCGCGAATATTACCGATTTAGTCTTCTTGTGTCTAGTCTTCTACGGATTTTTTTCGCACCGGCCATATCTTACATATAAGCTTACGCTTTAAGCATCGTTTCATCATGCGAGCTCGCAAGGCTTATTCCACTTCATTTTCACTGTTTCGTTCACGCTGAATACGCTGGTAAATCTCTTCACGGTGAACTGCCACATCTTTAGGCGCATTTACGCCGATACGTACTTGATTGCCTTTCACACCTAGCACGGTGACGGTGATTTCATCACCGATCATCAGCGTTTCGCCAACACGGCGAGTTAGGATGAGCATGGCTGATCTCCTTTTCAGACGTTTTATGCAACGGGATATGTCAGCCGGAGGCAACACCATGCCATTATGCGACATAGTGTTCCCTGTCACCAATGACTCCGGCTCCATGACACCTTATACCTCCCGTTGAAAGAAAGCTCACCACCACACGGCAGTAAGTACCCCTTCAGCGTAGAAGGTTTAAGGTATTAATGTTATTCAGATTCGATATCTGCCTTATCTAAACCAAAAGCTTTGTGTAATGCATTAACAGCAAGCTCCATATGCTTCTCATCAATCACGACCGAGATTTTAATCTCAGAGGTGGAGACCATACGGATATTGACGTTTTCGTCGGCTAGCACACGGAACATTTTCGACGCCACACCGGCGTGAGAACGCATACCGACACCCACTAAAGAGACCTTAGCAATATTGTCGTCGCCACGCAGCTCACCGCCGCCCAAATCAGGAATCACCGTCTCTTCAAGCAGCTTCTTAGTGGCTTTGTAATCGCCCTTAGCAACCGTAAAGGTAAAGTCGGTATAGTCTCCGGCCGGCGCCACGTTCTGCACGATCATGTCCACTTCGATATTGGCATCGGCAATGGGGCCTAGAATGCGTGACGCCACACCCGGCACGTCCGGTGTATTCAGCAGGGTTAATTTTGCTTCATTTTTGGTGAAAGCGATACCGGAGATCAGTGGTTCTTCCATAGCGTCCTCGTCTTGGTCGGCTTCTGCAACAATTAGGGTACCGGGGCCGTCTTCAAAGCTCGACAGCACCCGCAGGGGTACGTTGTACTTTCCGGCAAACTCTACCGCGCGGATCTGCAGCACTTTAGAGCCGAGACTGGCCAGTTCCAGCATCTCTTCCACGGTAATGCTCGTTAAGCGCTGGGCTTTGGAGCAGACGCGGGGATCGGTGGTGTATACCCCGTCAACATCGGTGTAAATCTGGCACTCATCGGCGCCTAGCGCGGCGGCTAGCGCCACCCCTGTGGTGTCAGAACCACCACGGCCCAGGGTGGTGATATTGCCGTCTTCATCGACCCCTTGGAACCCGGCCACAACCACTACCTGACCAGCGTCCAGATCGGCCTTGAGGTCTTCGGTTTCAATGCGCTGGATACGCGCCTTGGTATAGGCACTATCGGTATGAATACCTACCTGGGCGCCTGTGTGCGAAGTGGCTGGCACACCGATTTGCTGCAGCGCCATAGCGAGCAGTGAAATAGTTACCTGCTCGCCGGTCGACAGCAGCATATCCATCTCGCGCGGTGCGGGATCGTCGTTAAGCGCCTGTGCCATGTCCGTCAGGCGGTTGGTTTCGCCACTCATGGCGGAGACCACGACCACTACCTGATGGCCTTGATCGCGGAAGCCCTTAACCTTTTCCGCTACGGCCTTGATACGCTCGACAGAGCCCACCGAAGTGCCGCCGAACTTCTGTACGTATAGTGCCATATGCCGTTTTTCCTATGCGTTCGGGAATGGAGGGTGAAAGTGTCACAAGTTTTAAATAAATAATAAGGCCGGTGACAATAATGCCACCGGCCCAGAGGTTTAGCTAAGAACGTTTTCCAACCATGCTGGTACGCTCTTCAACGCATCCGGCAGGGCGTCGGGTTGACTACCTCCCGCTTGGGCCATGTCGGGGCGGCCACCGCCCTTCCCTCCTACCTGGGAGGCAACATGGTTCACCAGCTCGCCGGCTTTCACTCGGCCGGTCAGATCCTGGGTGACCCCAGCGATCAAACTCACTTTGCCCGCCGCCTGGTCGGCAACGCCGAGGATAATCACTCCAGAGCTTAGCTTGTTCTTAAGCTGGTCAAGGATGCCGCGTAAATCTTTGCCTGATACGCCATTCAGCTGCGTCGCCAGCAGCTTCACGCCATTGACCTCCTGCACCTGGCTGAGCATATCGCTACCCGCTGCACTGGCTAGTTTGGCCTTGAGCTGCTCAAGCTCTTTTTCCAGGCTACGGTTGCGCTCAACCAGTGATTCTACCCGCGCTTCGACCTGTTCAGGCTTGGTCTTCAAGCGCTCACCCAAGCGCTCGAGGCGGGCTTCCTGCTCGCGAAAGTGGGCCAGCGCATTTTCGCCGGTGATCGCTTCGATGCGGCGCACGCCAGAAGCAATGCCCACTTCGCTCATCACATGGCAGCAGCCAATATCACCGCTGCGTGCCACGTGGGTACCACCGCATAACTCGATCGAGAAGTCATCGGCCCCAATGGTCAGCACGCGCACGTTCTCGGCGTATTTGGCCTCAAACAGCGCTGCTGCGCCCTTGGCCTTGGCTTGATCCAGGCTCATCTGCTCGATCTTGGTCGGCGCATTAGCCAGAATCTGTTCGTTGACCAGCCGTTCGACTTCCGCCAGTTGCTCAGCGGTCATCGGCTCGAAGTGGCTAAAGTCGAAGCGCAGGCGCTCGGCGTTCACCAGCGAGCCTTTCTGCTGTACGTGATCACCCAGCACCATGCGCAGCGCTTTATGCAGCAGGTGGGTGGCTGAGTGATTGCGAATGGTGGCTGTGCGCAGGCTGGCATCCACTTCACCACGCACGCTTGCGCCAACGCTTAGCGAGCCTTCTACCATCATGCCCTGGTGAAGATGATGACCGCTCTGCTTTTGGGTATCAGTTACCTGGAAACGGCCGCCGTCGACATACAGGTAGCCGGTATCGCCCACCTGGCCGCCTGACTCGCCGTAAAACGGCGTGCGGTCTAGTACCACGACACCCTTCTGCCCCGCTTCCAGCGCTGCCAGTGGATTGCCCTCGCTGTCGACCAGCGCGGTTACCTTGGCCTGATCTTCCAAGCGGTCGTAGCCGGTAAAGGCAGTTTCGCCCTCCAACTCGATGGAGGCGGTGTAGTCGGCACCAAATTGGCTGGCCGCCCGTGCGCGTTCACGCTGGGCCTCTAACGCCTGCTGAAAGCCATCTTCGTCCAGGCTAACGCCACGCTCACGACAGACGTCGGCGGTAAGGTCGAAGGGAAAGCCGTAGGTATCATAAAGCTTAAACACCGTCTCACCCGGCAGCACCTTGCCATCCAACTCGGCCAGTGCCGCATTCAAGAGCCCCATACCGTGATCCAGGGTGCGTGCGAACTGCTCTTCTTCTTTCAGCAGTACACGGGCAATTTGATCGCTCGCTTCACGCAGTTCCGGATAAGCATCGCCCATCTCCGCATCCAGCGCCTCCACCAGCTTGTGGAAGAACGGCTCAACCGCGCCCAGCTTGTGGCCGTGACGAATTGCACGGCGAATGATCCGACGCAGGACATAGCCGCGCCCTTCGTTGGAAGGCAGCACGCCATCAGCAATCAGGAAGGCACAGGAACGGATATGGTCGGCAATTACGCGCAACGAAGGCGTAGCGGTATCAGGGTGCCCGGTCGCTTTCGCAGCGGCTTGCAGCAGGTTCTGGAACAGGTCGATCTCATAGTTGGAGTGGACGCCCTGCATGACAGCGGCGACACGCTCCAGCCCCATACCGGTATCGATGGAGGGCTTGGGCAGCGGGTTGAGCGTGCCCTGGGCATCGCGATCAAACTGCATGAACACCAGGTTCCAGATTTCGATATAGCGATCGCCATCCTCTTCCGGGCTGCCCGGCGGGCCACCCCAAACCTCAGGGCCGTGATCAAAGAAGATTTCCGAACTGGGGCCGCAGGGGCCGGTGTCGCCCATCTGCCAGAAGTTATCTTCATCCAGCTTGGAGAAGCGCTCAGGGTCGATGCCAATCTCATCTTTCCAGATGCGCTCAGCTTCGTCATCGCTGATGTGTACCGTTACCCACAGCTTGTCTTTGGGAAGTCCCAGCGTTTCGGTTAAAAACACCCAGGCAAAGCGAATGGCGTCGCGCTTGAAGTAGTCGCCAAAGCTAAAGTTACCCAGCATCTCAAAGAAGGTGTGGTGGCGTGCGGTATAGCCGACGTTGTCTAAATCATTATGCTTACCGCCCGCGCGAACGCAGCGCTGCGCAGAGGTGGCGCGCACGTAAGGGCGCGGATCGCGGCCTAGAAACACATCTTTAAACGGCACCATGCCGGCATTGGTAAACAGCAGCGTCGGGTCGTTGCCCGGCACTAATGAGCTGGTGGGTACAATCGTATGCCCCTGCTCTTCGAAGAAGGTGAGAAAGGCCTGTCTAATCTCTGCGCTTTTCATAGGGTATCCGTAACAAGAAAGCGTGATGTCCCAGGGCGCTGTTGCCGCTACCCTCAGGGGTCGCAAAGCAGCCATTATAGCGCAGTTGTCAAACGACTAAAGCCGCACTTAGTGGCAGAAAGGCAAACAGCCACGTAAACAACTGGATGAACAAGCGTATTAGAGCGCTACTAGAAATGTAAGAGGGGGTATTGTATAGGCTGGGGAAAACGTATTACAGACAGGAGAGCGCGTAGCGAATTTGTTCAAAATCGAAGCCGCGACTAGCGAGAAAACGTTCACGCCTAGCGCGCTCTTTGGGGGTCTCACCGGGGCTATCAAAACGCCGCGCCAGGGTTTCCCGGGCCAGCTCAAACCAGTCGACCTGCTCGCCCCCCTCCACTTCTTCAAAAGCGGTGGCAAGGGTTTCCTGGTCTATGCCGCGCTGGCGCAACTCGCCTTTAATACGAATCACGCCTTGGCCACGCAGTATGCGCGAGCGCACGAAACTGGCCGCAAAGCGCGCGTCAGACTGCAGCCCTTGTTCAACCAAGGCGTCCAGGCACTCATCAATAGCGGCATCGTCGAAAGACTTTTTCTTCAGACGCTGAGCAAGCTCGGCGCGGGAGTATTCGCGCCGAGCCAGTAAACCAATGGCGATATCACGGGGCGTAGCATCACGCTGGGAGGTGAATGCCATCAGCTTATCTTAGCTAGCATTAGCTTAGTGAGTATCGTCTTACAGCAGATCGTCATCACCCGCATCCAATTCTGCCGCTGCTTCGGCAGGCGCATCTTCCTTCTCCTTTTTAGGATCGGGCTTGGCCAAGAGCTGCTCACGAATCTGCGTTTCGATTTCGAGCATAATTTCCGGGTGCTCTTCCAGATACAGCGCTGAATTGGCTTTACCTTGACCGATTTTCTTACCTTTATAGCTGTACCAGGCACCGGCTTTGTCGACTAGGTTGCACTGCACGCCCAGGTCGATGACCTCACCGGCGTGGTAGATACCCTTGCCGTAAAGAATCTGGAATTCAGCCTGACGAAATGGCGGTGCCACCTTGTTTTTGACTACTTTCACGCGGGTTTCGTTACCGGTGACTTCATCACCCACTTTCACCGAGCCGGTACGACGAATATCCAGACGCACGCTGGCATAGAACTTCAGCGCGTTACCACCAGTGGTGGTTTCGGGGCTACCAAACATGACGCCGATCTTCATGCGGATCTGGTTGATGAAGATCACCAAGCAATTGGCGTTTTTGATATTACCGGTGATTTTACGCAGTGCCTGAGACATCAAACGCGCCTGTAGGCCAACGTGGGAATCACCCATTTCGCCTTCGATTTCAGCGCGCGGGGTCAACGCAGCGACCGAGTCGATAACAATCACGTCAACACCGCCGGAGCGTACCAGCATGTCGGTAATTTCCAGCGCCTGCTCGCCAGTGTCCGGCTGGGAAATCAGTAGATCATCCAGGTTGACGCCTAGCTTTTCTGCGTAGCTAGGGTCAAGGGCGTGCTCGGCATCCACGAAGGCACACACTTTGCCCTGTTTTTGCGCCTGAGCAATCACCGAAAGGGTCAGGGTCGTTTTACCCGACGATTCCGGGCCAAAGATTTCGCACACACGGCCAAACGGCAGCCCGCCGATGCCGAGGGCGATATCCAGACCCAATGAACCGGTGGAAACCGACGGCATGACGACACGCGGTGCGTCGCCTAGACGCATGACGGTGCCCTTGCCGAACTGACGGTCGATTTGGGTGAGTGCAGCGTTTAGCGCTTTAGTGCGGTTGTCATCCTGAGCCATTCAGAGATTCCTCATAACAAGCTGTATAATTAGCCAGTAGTATGCCAAAGATTGCGCCGTAAACAAATCCTTGATCGCGCTTTCTCTCATCTATTTTATCAACAGCCTTTTTGCATATGCGCCTTTTTCTTACGGCTGGTTCGTCTTGCTCGCCTTCTCGCGCTCATTCAGGCGCACCACCAGCCCAACCAAGGCCTGACGCACGGCCTGCTCTCGCACCGACTGACGGTCACCTGGAAAGTGAAAGCATTCAGCTTCCTGGGCAGCAGCATCTCCCCAGGCCAACCAAACCGTACCCACCGGCTTTTCAGCGCTCCCCCCCTCTGGGCCTGCAACACCGCTAACGGCAACAGCTAAGCCCGCGCCACTTTCATTACAGGCGCCCAGCACCATGGCTTTGACGACCTCCTTGCTGACAGCACCGTGCTCGGCCAGCGTGGTCTCAGGCACCCCCAATAAGCGCGTTTTAGCAGCATTCGCATAGGTCACATAGCCCGTCGTAAAGTAAGCAGAGCTACCCGCCACCTCGGTAATGGCGCTGGCAATGCCGCCCCCCGTACATGACTCAGCGGCGGTCACTTCCACATTCAACTGCTTACACAGCCGCCCCAGCCGCTGAGCTAACAGGGTTAAATCAAGATTTTTCAGGCTAGTTTCGCTGGGCACTATGGTCGCTCCTTCAAGTGAGTCGTCTATTCAGCGTAGAATACTGCGTTTAGCTTTCTCAAAGAAATTGCTCAATCAGGACGCCCATGTCACAGGCCACTCCCCCTAACACGCCCATGATCACGCAATATTTAAAGATCAAGCGCGAGCACCCCGAGGTACTGCTGTTCTACCGCATGGGGGATTTTTATGAACTGTTTTTCGACGACGCCAAGCGCGCCGCCGCACTGCTGGATATTACCCTTACCCAGCGTGGGCAGTCAGGCGGCAAGCCTATCCCGATGGCGGGCGTCCCCTATCACAGCGCTGAGGGCTATCTGGCCCGCCTCGTCGCCGGTGGGGAGTCGGTGGCTATTTGTGAGCAAATTGGCGACCCCGCGACCAGCAAAGGGCCCGTTGACCGCCAGGTGGTGCGTATCGTCACCCCCGGCACGCTCCACGATGAAGCGCTGCTCGATGCCCGCCGCGACAACGTGCTGGTATCCGTTTCACCCGGAAAAGAGAGCTGGGGCCTTGCCTGGCTGGAGCTCTCCAGTGGTCGCTTCAACGTACTGGAAGTAGACAGCGAAGCCGAAATGCTCGCCGAGCTGACGCGTCTCTCCCCGGCCGAGCTGCTGGTACCCGAAAGCTTAACGCTACCCGAGGCCTGGTCGCAGAAACGCAGCCTGCGCCGCCAGGGCGAGTGGCTGTTTGATTTGGAAAGCGCTACCCGTAGCCTCTGCGACCAGTTCGAAGTGCAGGATTTACGTGGCTTTGGCTGTGCGCACTTAACCTCTGCGCTAATTGCTGCCGGGGTATTGATCGATTATGCCCGGGACACTCAGCGCTCGCGCCTGCCCCACGTGACCGCCATCAGCGTTGAGAACCGCGACGACGCGGTGGTGATCGACGCTGCCAGCCGCCGTAATCTGGAAATTGATATCAACCTGGGCGGCAGCAGCGACAACACCCTGGCCAGCGTGCTGGATACCTGTACCACCGCCATGGGTTCACGGCTACTCAAACGCTGGCTTAATCGGCCACTGCGTCAACGCGAGATTGTCCAGGCCCGTCATGCGGGTGTGGCGCTGCTAAGCCTGGATGCCGCCTATATGCCGCTGCGCGAGACGTTGAGCGCGGTGGGCGACGTGGAGCGCATTCTGGCCCGGGTGGCGCTGTATAGCGCCCGCCCGCGCGATTTGGCACGGCTGCGGGATGCACTGGTAACGCTTCCGGAACTGGAGCAACAGCTTAGCGAGGTTGAGAGCGGCAGTGCGCTGGATAACCTGCGCCCGCATATTCGCCCCTACCCAGAAATGGCCGATATGCTCAGCCGGGCGCTGGTAGAAAATCCGCCGGTGGTGATCCGCGATGGCGGGGTGATTGCCGATGGCTTTGATTCAGAGCTCGATGAGCACCGTGGCATGGCCGAAAACGCGGGCGACTATCTTATTCAGCTCGAGCTTCGCGAGCGCGAGCGCACGGGGCTAGCCAATCTCAAAGTGGGCTACAACCGGGTGCACGGCTACTTTATTGAGCTACCGCGTTCACAAGCCCAGCAGGCGCCCGCCGACTATATTCGCCGCCAGACACTTAAAAATGCCGAGCGGTTCATTATCCCCGAGCTCAAAGAGTTTGAAGATAAGGCACTCTCCGCTAAATCTCGCGCGTTGACGCGTGAAAAATGGCTCTACGATCGCCTGCTTGGCGATCTCAACGCAAGCCTTCACGCGCTGCAGAGCACCTCGCAAGCCTTGGCGGAACTGGACGTACTGTGCGCCTTTGCCGAGCGCGCCGAGGCGCTGAACTGGGTGCGTCCAACACTCAGCGAAACCACCGGGATTCAAATTGACGCGGGACGACATCCGGTGGTCGAGCAGGTGAGCGAGACACCCTTTGTGCCCAACGACGTGACGCTCAATCCTGACCAGCACATGCTGATTATTACCGGCCCTAACATGGGCGGTAAATCGACCTATATGCGTCAGACGGCGCTCATCGCCCTTCTCGCTCACTGCGGCAGTTTTGTGCCCGCCGATGCCGCCGAGATCGGCCCGCTGGATCGAATATTCACCCGCATTGGCTCATCGGATGACTTGGCCGGCGGGCGCTCTACCTTTATGGTCGAGATGACTGAAACCGCCAACATTCTCCACAATGCCACCCAGCAAAGCTTGATCCTGATGGATGAAATTGGCCGCGGCACCAGTACCTTTGACGGTCTGTCGCTCGCCTGGGCAAGCGCTGAACATTTGGCAAAAGGACGCGCGCTAACGCTGTTTGCGACCCACTACTTTGAAATGACGGCGCTGCCTGAGCATATGGAAGGGGTGGCCAATATCCACCTAACGGCGACCGAGCATGGCGACAGCATTGTGTTTATGCACCGCATCGAAGCGGGCCCGGCCAGCCAGAGCTATGGTTTACAGGTGGCGCAATTAGCGGGTGTGCCCAACCATGTGATTAAACGTGCCCGCGAGAAGCTGATAAGTTTGGAGCAGCGCGATGTGGATAACACGGCGCAGGCGCCGCGAACCGCACCGCAGCAAAACGATCTGTTCGCCGCTGCACCGCATCCGGTGGTCGAGGCGTTGGAAAACGTCGATATGGATGGTTTAACACCGCGGGAAGCGCTATCACTATTGTATCAGTGGCGAGACCTGATCTAATGGTGCTTATAGCATGAAAGGCGATAAGTTAGATTCAGGTGCCAGGGCAGGTTGAAGCGAGGGTCTTTCGACAGGGCCGGAAAATGTTCCCGACTATTCCGGCATTTCCGCCATCCATGGCGGTCAGATGTCGAAAGTAGCGTCTTCGCGGAAACCTGTACTGGCATTGCTACCAACTGGGATCATATGGCGCTTGCCGCCAGGTATGCGCACCTCTAGAATGTCGTTCAAACTTTTAGCTTATAAAAAACGGCTGATTTATAACCATTCACGATTGACCATGGCTGGGAGTTACCCGGCCCTGCAAGAGGGATAGCAAGATGACGTTTGTCGTTACCGAGAACTGCATCCAGTGCAAATACACCGACTGTGTGGAAGTCTGCCCGGTCGACTGTTTTTACGAGGGCCCGAACTTCCTGGTCATTCATCCTGACGAGTGTATCGACTGCGCGCTGTGTGAGCCCGAGTGCCCCGCCGAGGCGATATTCTCCGAGGATGAGCTGCCGGATGGACAGGAGGCCTTTATCGAGATTAACGCTGAGATGGCCGAAGTATGGCCCAACATCGCCGAAAGAAAAGACCCGCTGCCGGACGCCGAAGAGTGGGATGGCAAGCCCGGCAAGCTTGAGAAACTAGAGCGCTAAACGCTGTGACGGTTTAAAAATCAGCACATAGCTCTTTTTAAAGGCTCTCTTTAAAAATTCTCTTTAAACCAGCGCTGGTTGTTAAAAACAGCGCTGGTTTTTTTGTGTTTTCAAAAGTGTATCGTCAAAAATGTGCTGCCAAATTGCGGGCAAAAAAAGGCGACCCGTAGGCCGCCCGCTCCAAGCACTTCCTCTGACCACTCCCTGGATCAACCTCCTCAGATGACGTCCTTGCCAGGGCTCACCTCACTGTATCACCCGGCGCATCTGACCTACATCCCGCTGCATCCTGACTGAAGCGTCCTTGCCTCCCCTTGTCCTGTGTATATTGTGTCAGATCATGGCCGCTTCTCAACAAAGCCAAAATGCAAAAGGGCGAGTCGCTGCGACTCGCCCTTTTTAAAAAACTACTTATTAAACAATATCTTAAACTTTACTTAGTGGCAAAGTAAGCTATTTCTTACCCTAAACCGAGCGATTCTCGTCGGTATTTGTAAGATATCTCTTACAAAATTTTGAGACATCTCTTACAAGCACCTCTAAAAATTCGCTCGATATTGGCATTTTACTGCCCTTTAATGGCTTTCAAACCTGGGTAGGTCACATCACCCAGCTCTGCTTCAATCACCAGCAAACGGTTGTACTTGGCAACCCGATCAGAGCGGCAAAGTGAGCCCGTTTTGATCTGACCGGCACAGGTACCCACCGCCAAATCGGCAATGGTGGTATCTTCGGTTTCACCGGAGCGGTGAGAAATAACCGCCGTAAAGCCAGCATCCTGCGCCATCTTAATCGCGTCCAGCGTCTCGGAGAGCGAGCCGATCTGGTTGAACTTGATCAGGATAGAGTTACCGATCTGCTCATCGATACCGCGCTTGAGAATCTTGGTATTGGTCACGAATAGGTCATCGCCCACCAGCTGCACTTTATCGCCCAGCTTATCGGTCAGCGCTTTCCAACCCGCCCAATCCGATTCATCCATGCCGTCTTCGATAGACACAATCGGGTAATCGGCACACAGGCCTGCCAGGTAATCGGTAAAGCCTTGGGCGTCGTAGCTTTTGCCTTCACCGGAAAGGTTGTACTGACCGTCTTTGTAAAACTCAGACGAAGCACAATCCAGCGCCAGCGTGACGTCTTTACCCAGCTCATAGCCAGCATCGGCAACGGCTTGTTTAATCACCGCTAGCGCATCAGCGTTAGACGCCAGGTTAGGCGCAAAGCCGCCCTCGTCACCGACGGATGTAGAGAGCCCTTTCGCGGAGAGCACTTTCTTCAGCGCGTGGAAAATTTCCGCGCCCATGCGCAGCCCTTCACGGAAGTTAGGCGCGCCCACTGGCTGCACCATAAATTCCTGGATATCGACGTTGTTATCCGCGTGCTCGCCGCCGTTGATGATGTTCATCATCGGCACCGGCATGCTGTACTGGCCAGGTTGACCGTAGAGCTCGGCAATGTGGGCGTAGAGCGGTACGCCTTTGGCGTTAGCAGCTGCTTTAGCCGCCGCCAGCGAAACGGCTAGGATGGCATTCGCCCCCAGATTCGCTTTGTTTTCAGTGTCGTCCAGCGCCAACATGGCATCGTCCAAGCCGCGCTGATCACGCGCATCCATGCCCATCAGCGCTTCACGAATTTTGCCATTGACCGCATCGACTGCTTTCAGCACGCCTTTGCCCAGGTAGCGCGACTTATCGCCGTCACGCAGCTCTAACGCTTCCCGGGAGCCGGTTGAGGCACCGCTGGGGGCACAGGCTTCGCCGACAGCACCGCTGGCTAGGCGGACGTGCGCTTGCACGGTCGGGTTACCACGGGAATCCAGCACTTCCAACGCACTGATAGCAACAATTTTGGTCATGGCAGTATCCTTTCCTGTTAGTCAGATAAAATTATTAATATAACGACCTGATTAGCTAAATACAGCTTAGCGAATCGTTAGCGGCTCAAACCCTTTGACCAGCGCATCCAACTGGGCAAGCTGAGTCAAGAACGGCTCTAATTGATCCAGCGGCAATGCACAGGGACCATCGCATTTGGCGTTGTCTGGGTCAGGGTGGGCTTCCAAAAACAGCCCGGCAAGGCCGACAGCCACGCCTGCACGCGCTAACTCAGCCACCTGGGCACGGCGCCCATCAGCACTATCGGCACGCCCACCGGGGCGCTGCAGCGCGTGGGTCACATCGAAAAATACCGGGTAGCCGGTTTGCTTCATATCACCAAAGCCCAGCATATCAACAATCAGATTGTTGTAACCAAAGCTTGAGCCGCGCTCGCAGAGCATCAACTGGTCGTTACCCGCTTCCTGGAACTTGCTGAGGATATGACGCATTTCATGGGGCGCCAAAAACTGCGGCTTTTTGATATTGATAACCGCGCCGGTTTTGGCCATGGCGACCACCAAATCAGTTTGGCGAGCCAAAAAGGCCGGCAGTTGGATAATGTCAGCGACTTCAGCGGCTGCTTGCGCCTGCCAAGGCTCGTGAACGTCAGTGATGATCGGCACGTTGTGGCGAGCTTTGATATCGGCCAGTATCTGCAGCCCTTTCTCGATACCCGGGCCGCGGTAGGAGTGAATCGAACTGCGATTGGCTTTGTCAAAGCTGGCCTTAAAAACGTAGGGCATACCCAGCTTCTGGGTCACCGTGACGTAGGCTTGAGCGACTTCGTCGGCAAGATCGGCCGACTCCAGTACGTTCATGCCACCCAGCAGCATAAGCGGCAAGGAGTTACCGGCGGTTAAGCCGGCAACGTTAATATGACGCTCTTGAGATCGGTCTTGAGAAGCCATGCTTCTGCCCTCTTATTCCTGCGAGTTCGCGTGGGCGCGACTGCGCGCTGTTTTGTAATCCAAGGCGGCGTTCACAAAGCCAGAGAACAGCGGGTGACCATCACGGGGAGTAGAAGTGAACTCCGGGTGGAACTGGCAGGCTACGTACCAAGGGTGGTCAGCCAGCTCGATGACTTCAACCAGCGATTGGTCGACGCTCTTGCCTGAGATAACCAAGCCCGCCTTTTCAAGCTCATCGATAAACTGGTTATTGACCTCGAAGCGGTGACGGTGGCGCTCGACAATCTCATCCGAGCCGTAGGCTTCGCGTGCTTTGGTTCCCGATGCCAAATGGCATACCTGGCCACCTAAGCGCATGGTGCCACCTAAATCAGACGCTGCATCACGCAGCTCGACTTTGCCTTCTGGGCTTAGCCATTCGGTGATCAAACCTACTACCGGGTGCTGGGTGTCGTGGGTGAACTCGGTAGAGTTGGCGTCGTTCCAGCCTGCCACATTACGGGCAAACTCAATCACCGCCACCTGCATACCCAGGCAAATACCCAGATATGGCACGTTGTTTTCGCGGGCGAATTGAGCGGTCATAATCTTGCCTTCTACGCCACGTTCGCCAAAGCCGCCGGGCACCAGAATAGCGTCTTTACCCGCCAAGCGCTCGGTGCCATGACGCTCAATGTCTTCGGAGTCAATATAGTCGACATTGACCTTGATACGACCCTGGATACCGGCATGAATCAGCGCTTCGTTGAGCGACTTGTAGGCATCCAGCAGCTCCATGTATTTACCGACCATGGCAATACTGACGGATTTGAGCGGGTTGAGCTTGGCATCAAGTACCTTCACCCACTCGGATAAATCTGCTTCCGGGGCTTCCAGGCGCAGCTTATCGCAAACGATCTCGTCCAGACCGTGTTCATGGAGCATCAGCGGAATGCGATAGATCGTATCGGCATCCTGCAGCGGTACCACGGCACGCTCTTCGACGTTGGTGAACAGAGCGATTTTGCGGCGCTCGCTCTCTTCCAGCTCAACTTCGCTGCGGCAAATCAGAATATCCGGCTGGATACCGATAGAGCGCAGCTCTTTAACGCTGTGCTGGGTCGGCTTGGTTTTGGTCTCACCCGCCGTTTTGATGTAGGGCACCAGGGTCAGGTGCATAAACAGCGCGCGGTTGGCGCCCTGCTCACTACGAATTTGGCGGATCGACTCCAGGAAAGGCAGTGATTCGATATCACCAACCGTGCCGCCGATCTCTACCAGCGCCACATCAAAACCTTCACCGCCCGCGTAAACGCGCTCTTTAATCTCGTCGGTGATATGCGGAATGACCTGGACGGTGCCACCGAGATAGTCGCCCCGACGCTCTTTACGCAGCACGTGCTCGTAAACACGGCCGGTCGTAAAGTTGTTGCGCTGGGTCATTTTGGTGCGAATAAAGCGCTCGTAATGCCCGAGATCAAGATCGGTTTCGGCGCCATCTTCTGTGACGAACACCTCACCGTGCTGGAAGGGGCTCATGGTGCCCGGATCCACGTTGATGTACGGGTCGAGCTTGAGCATGGTGACCTTAAGGCCGCGGGCCTCTAAAATCGCCGCAAGCGAGGCGGAGGCGATGCCCTTGCCAAGAGAGGACACAACGCCGCCGGTCACGAAGATATATCGTGTCATGGATAACCTGTCGAAACGTGATCAGAAGGCACGGCAGAAAGCCACGCCAGGATGGGTCGACAGACTAGCAGATTACGACCTAAGGCTCAATTTGAACTGCACTGCTTAAAGTACGCACTGTCATTCTGAAGCATCGCATCTTGTCATTGCGAGGAGCGCAGCGACGCGGCAATCTAACCCAGATCGCCACGCTTCGCTCGCGATGACATTATGCTAAATATGCGCTGTAATTGTGAAGCATCGCGCCCTGTCATTGCGAGGAGCGCAGCGACGCGGCAATCTAACCCAGATCGCCACGCTTCGCTCGCGATGACATGAAGCTAAATACGCGCTGTAAATTGTGAAGCATCGCGCCCTGTCATTGCGAGGAGCGCAGCGACGCGGCAATCTAACCCAGATCGCCACGCTTCGCTCGCGATGACATTAAGCCTATAAAGGCACTTCTTTCACACGCCCAGGTAATCCAGAATACCTTCTGCAGCCTGGCGACCTTCGTAAATCGCCGTGACCACCAAATCAGAACCGCGCACCATATCGCCACCGGCAAAGATTTTTTCGTTGCTGGTTTGGAAGGCGTACTGGCCGTGCTCCGGCGCGGTGACGCGATCGCGCTCGTCCACCTGAATATTGGCGCTATCGAACCACGGTGCAGGGCTTGCCTGGAAACCGAAGGCGATAACCACGGCATCCGCCGCAATGATCTCTTCAGAACCGGGCACTACTTCAGGACGCTGACGGCCGTTTTCATCAGGTTCACCCAAGCGTGTGCGCACAACCTTCACGCCCTCGACCTTCTCTTCACCGACGACCGCCACCGGCTGACGGTTGAACAGAAACTCAACGCCCTCTTCACGAGCATTGGAGACTTCACGGCGCGACCCCGGCATGTTGCCTTCGTCACGACGGTACGCACAGGTCACGCTGGTAGCGTTTTGACGAATCGAGGTACGGTTACAGTCCATCGCCGTATCACCGCCGCCCAGCACTACCACACGCTTGCCTTCCATAGAGATATAGTCGTTGGGATCTTTTTCAAAGCCCAGGCAGCGGTTGACGTTGGCAATCAGGAAATCGAGGGCCTTGTACACGCCCGGCAGATCTTCACCGGGGAAGCCGCCTTCCATGTATTTATAAGTCCCCATCCCCAGGAAGACCGCGTCGTACTCCTGCATCAAGGTCTCAAACTCGATATCGGTGCCAATCTCGGTATTCAGGCGGAACTCGACGCCCATCTCTTCAAAGACTGCCCGGCGGCGCTCCATCACGCTCTTTTCCAGCTTGAACTCGGGAATACCAAAGGTCAGCAGGCCACCGATTTCCGGGTACTTGTCGAACACCACCGGCTTGACGCCGTTACGGGCCAAAATATCCGCACAGCCCAGGCCCGCGGGGCCTGCGCCAATGATGGCGACTTTTTTATCCGTCCAGGTAACGTGGGACATATCCGGACGCCAGCCCATGGCAAACGCCGTATCGGTGATGTACTTCTCCACCGAGCCGATGGTGACGGCACCAAAGCCGTCATTCAGCGTGCAGTCGCCTTCGCACAGACGATCCTGCGGGCACACGCGACCACATACTTCGGGCAGCGAGTTGGTTTTGTGCGACAGCTCAGCGGCTTCAATAATGTTGCCTTCCACCACCAGCTGTAGCCAGTTGGGAATATAGTTGTGCACCGGGCACTTCCACTCACAGTACGGGTTACCGCAGTGCAGGCAGCGATGCGCCTGGCTCGCCGCATCGGTGGGCTTGTAAGGTTCGTAAATTTCCGCAAACTCTTTGGCACGGGCACGGGCGTCTTTCTTCTGTGGATCCTGACGACCCACATCAACAAACTGAAAATCGTTATTTAAACGGTTAGCCATGATCTCTCTCCTGTCAGCGTGAGGGGCATAAACGGGTTATTGCGGCTGACGCCGAGACTGATCCAGCAAACTACCCAAGCTGGCCGCTTTTGGCTTAACCAGCCAGAAGTGGCGCGCATAGTCGCTGAAGTCTTCCAGAATAGCCGCCCCACGCGCGGAACCCGTCGCGGCCACATAGGCTTCGATCATTTCACGCAGGTGACGACGATACGCCTCCATGGCCTCTGTGTTAACGCGGTGAATCTCGACCAGTTCGTGGTTGTACTTATCCACGAAGGTGCGCTCTTCATCCAACACATAGGCAAACCCACCGGTCATGCCCGCGCCGAAGTTGACTCCGGTCTCACCGAGCACGCAGACCAAACCGCCGGTCATATATTCGCAACAGTGGTCGCCAGCGCCCTCGATCACCGCTGAGGCACCAGAGTTACGTACTGCAAAGCGCTCGCCCGCGGTACCGGCGGCGAATAGCGTTCCGCCGGTGGCACCGTAAAGGCAGGTGTTGCCGATAATGGCCGTTTTATGACTCTCAAACTGGCTGACTTTGGGCGGCACAATCACGATACTGCCGCCATTCATACCCTTGCCGACGTAGTCGTTGGCGTCGCCTTCCAGGAAGAGATTCAGACCCCGAGCATTCCACACCCCGAAGCTCTGCCCCGCCACGCCAACGAAATTGGCCGTGACCGGCGCCGCTTCTAGCCCCTCTTCACCATAGCGTTTGGCAATGGCACCAGAGGTGAGTGCGCCCACGCTGCGGTCACAGTTGGTGATGGTGAAGTGGAATTCACCGCCCGACTGGCTTTCGATAGCATCTTTCAGCGCCGCCAGCACTTCCTGGTTTTTAGCGCCCGGATCGTGGGGCACGTTACGGCTAACCCTGCAGAACTGCGGCGCATCTTTGGGTACAAAATCATTGGCCAGCAGCGGCGTTAGATCGAGCTTACGCTGGGAAGCCGTATCGCCTTCAAGTACTTCCAAAAGGTCGGTACGCCCGATCAAATCAGTGAGCTTGCACACACCGAGCATGGCCATCAGCTCACGCACTTCTTCGGCGATAAAGCGGAAGTAGTTCTTGACCATATCCACGGTGCCGCGGAAGTGCTCGCCGCGCAGGAAGTCATCCTGAGTCGCGACCCCAGTGGCACAGTTGTTGAGGTGACAGATGCGCAGGTACTTACAGCCCAACGCCACCATGGGCGCGGTGCCGAAACCGAAGCTCTCGGCGCCAAGAATCGCCGCTTTGACAACATCCAGACCGGTTTTCAGGCCGCCATCGGTCTGCAGGCGAATCTTGTCGCGCAGCCCGTTGATGCGCAGCGCCTGATGCACTTCCGGCAGCCCCAGCTCCCAGGGTGAACCGGCGTGTTTGATCGAGGTCAGCGGGCTTGCCGCTGTACCGCCGTCGTAGCCTGATACGGTAATCAAATCCGCGTAGGCCTTGGCCACACCGGTGGCGATCGTGCCGATCCCCGGCTCGGAAACCAACTTCACCGACACCTGAGCCTCAGGATTGACCTGCTTGAGGTCAAAAATCAGCTGGGCCAAATCCTCGATAGAGTAAATATCGTGGTGCGGGGGCGGCGAAATCAGCGTGACGCCAGGGACTGCGTAGCGCAGCCGAGCAATCAGTTGGTTTACCTTGCCGCCAGGTAGCTGACCGCCCTCACCTGGCTTGGCACCTTGGGCGACTTTGATCTGCAGCACTTCCGCATTGACCAGATACGCCGGGGTCACGCCAAAGCGGCCTGAAGCAATCTGCTTGATCTTGGAGCTGCGAATGGTGCCGTAGCGGGCTGGATCTTCACCGCCCTCACCGGAGTTGGAACGCCCGCCGGCTTCGTTCATGGCCTGGGCCAGCGCTTCGTGGGCTTCCGGCGATAGCGCACCCAGTGACATACCGGCGCTATCAAAGCGCGGCAATAAATCTTCAACCGGCTCTACGTCTTCCAGCGCAATCGGTGTTTCCGCAGGCTTGAGCTTGAGCAAGTCACGAATAGTGGCCACAGGCCGCTCGTTCACCAATTGAGCAAACTTTTTCCACTTGGTATAGCTGCCTTCCTGAACCGCCGCCTGTAGTGACATCACCACATCGGGGTTGTAGGCGTGGTACTCGTGGCCGTGCACATACTTGAACATGCCGCCCTGGGAGATGCCTTTACGGGGAATCCAGGCATCTTTCGCCAGCAGCGCTTGCTGCATCTGAAGCTCGGCAAAACCGGCGCCTTGAATGCGCGACGCCATACCGACAAAGCAGAGATCCATTACTTCATCTGCCAAGCCCACGGCTTCAAACAGCATCGAGCCGCGGTAGGAAGCCAACGTCGAGATACCCATTTTAGACAGGATCTTGAACAGGCCTTTCTGCAGCCCTTTACGGTAGTTCTCACGACCGTCAGCCGGGTTGCCGGTCAGCTCGCCCGTGCGGTGCATATCCGCCATGACCTGATAAGCGAGCCATGGATAAACCGCCGTAGCGCCCACGCCAAACAGCACCGCCATTTGGTGGGCGTCGCGAGCGTAGCCGGTTTCTATCACGATGTTGGCGTTGGGGCGCAGCGCCAACCGGCCTAAGTGAGAGTGCACGGCACCCACGGCCAGGGCAGCCTGAATGGGGATCAGCCCTTTCGTCAGCTCCGCATCGGTGAGCACCAAAATGACCTTACCGGCGCGGACTTGAGCTTCGGCCTCTTCACATAAAGCCTTAAGCGCTTGATGCAAGCTCTGCTGTTCGGGATCGTAACCCAACGACAGTGTATAGCTGGCAAACGCAGGATCGTCCTGGCTAACCAGAGCGGTAAACTTGCGTGGGGACAGTACCGGCGTGGTCAAGATCAAGCGGTGCGCGTGCTCAGGCGTCGCTTTAAAGACGTTAAGCTCAGCGCCACAGCAGGTTTCCAGCGACATCACGATCGCTTCGCGCAGCGGGTCGATGGGCGGATTGGTGACCTGGGCAAACTTCTGACGGAAGAAGTCAGTTAGCAGGCGCGGGCGGCTCGACAGCACCGCCATGGGCGTATCGTCGCCCATGGAGCCAACGGCTTCCTGACCACTCTCTGCCAGCGGGCGCAGCACCTGGTCACGCTCTTCGAAGCTAACCTGGAACAACTTCTGCTGAACGTTGAGCGAATCGGCATCCATGGTTTGGAAACGCGCAAGCTCGGTCAGTGCCGACTCTAAATAGTTCGCCTCCTGCTTAAGCCAACGCTTATAGGGGTAGGCGGATTTCAGCCGCTCATCGATATCGGTGGTGTGCAGCACTTCGCCGGTTTCGGTATCCACGGCGAGCATTTGACCAGGGCCAACGCGGCCTTTAGCGACCACGTCTTCCGGCTTATAGTCGTAGGTGCCAATTTCAGAGGCCAGGGTAATATAGCCATTCTTGGTCATTACCCAGCGCGCCGGACGCAGGCCGTTACGGTCAAGCATACACACCGCTTGGCGGCCGTCGGTCATCACTACGCCCGCCGGGCCGTCCCACGGCTCCATGTGCATGGAGTTGTATTCGTAGAAGGCGCGCAGCTCGGCGTCCATGGTCTCTACGTTCTGCCAGGCGGGCGGCACCATCATGCGTACCGCGCGATGCAGCTCCATACCGCCGGTCAGCAACACTTCCAGCATGTTGTCCATACTGGAGGAGTCGGAGCCGGTGGTGTTAACGATCTCGTCCAGCTCGGTGATATCCGGCAGACGCTCGTTAACGAAGTTGGCTTTACGCGAGTTCGCCCAGCCGCGGTTGGCCTCAATGGTGTTGATCTCGCCGTTATGGGCCAATAGACGGAACGGCTGTGCCAACGGCCAGCGCGGCGCGGTATTGGTCGAGAAGCGCTGGTGAAACACGCAGATGGCGGTTTCCAGGCGCGGGTCATTCAAGTCCTGATAAAACGCCGGTAGGTCTTCCGGCATCACCAGGCCTTTATAGGAGACCACTTCTGACGAGAGCGAGGCGACGTAGAAGTCTTCTTCACCGCGTAGCGCCTGCTCGGCACGGCGGCGGGCCATAAACAGGTCAACATCGAAGTGTTCACCCTGGCCTGGCTGCACAAACAGCTGACGAATACGTGGCAGGCAGTCCAGCGCCATGGGGCCGCAAACGCTGGAATCGGTGGGCACATCGCGCCAGCCAACCACGTTCAGCCCACGTGCTTCCAGCTCGCCAGTCAGGGTATCGCGGGCATGCGCTTCACGGGCATCATCGTTGGGTAGAAACACCACACCCACGGCAAAGCGTTCGCCCAGCTCAGCATCAAACGCCTCTTTGGCCAGCGCCTGCATAAACGGGGTCGGCATTTTCAACAGCAGACCGCAGCCATCGCCGGTTTTGCCGTCGGCAGCGATACCACCCCGGTGGGTCATGCAAGTCAGGGATTCAATGGCAGTTTTCAGCAAATCGTGGCTAGCCTGGCCTTCCATATGGGCAATCAGGCCAAAACCACAGTTATCGCGAAACTCGCCAGGCTGGTGAAGACCTCTATTCATGGGCGTGCCTCTACTAGTCAGCGTATTTTTTTAGCAGCGTGCTTATGGTATAAAGGACGGTTTCGCTTTTTTTATAGTGCTTATAACCTGCCCAGAATGGGGTACTTCCCAAGTTCGCTGCCGCAACAAAATGGCCGGTCAGCATAGCGATTGCTAGCCACTTTGCGCAATCTCTTGGCGCCCACATTGTTAGAGAAACTCTTTTCAAATCCTGTATTTGCATCCTCATTCAAGGAAAAAATACATATACTTCAACCACTTGTAACAAGGTAAAACGCTATTTTAACGCTCTTTATTTTCCATTAAACTTTAGTCTAGACAGCGCCCAAAAACCCATGCCGATAGCGCATAAGGCATACGGATTATATAAAACAGCGTTCGACAAATGGGCTCACGATGTAGCCGAGCGAATAAAAAACCGCCCAATGAAAACCACTCTACGTAAGGAGCGATCCATTGGGCGGGTAGGATATAGCTGGCCAGTTTTTGGAATGAATAAGTTTTGAAATGACTAGCTTGTGAAAGGATTACTTTTCCACTGGACAGCGCGGGTAATCATCGAGCAGCGTGCGAAGGACATCAACGGGCGTGGCATCGCTAACACAAGCATCGCCCAGGGCGTTAAGCAGCACCAATCGCAGCCGCGTATCGATATTTTTCTTATCCAGCCGCATGCGGGTTAAAAAGTCATCGCTGGTCATATTCGCCGGTGCCGCTAACGGTAGCTCGGCGCTCTCGATCACCGCCAGGCTGCGTGCTAGCGCCGCATCGGTGAGCCAGCCCAAGCGTCGGGAAAGCGTTGCCGCCATGGCCATGCCAGCGCCCACGGCTTCGCCGTGTAGCCAGTTGCCGTAGCCCTGATGCGCCTCAATGGCATGACCAAAGGTGTGGCCCAGGTTGAGCAGCGCGCGGACGCCCTGTTCCGTCTCATCTTCGGCAACAATGTCTGCTTTGATTTGGCAACTGCGCGCAATGGCGTCTGCGACGACCTCAGGCTCCACATCAAGTAGTGCGGGCATGTTGGCTTCCAGCCAGCTTAAAAACGCTTCGTCGCGGATCAGGCCGTACTTGATAACCTCGGCCAGCCCGGCGGAGAGTTCGCGACGGGGCAGACTCTTGAGCGTATCAATATCCACCAGCACCGCTTTGGGCTGCCAGAAGGCGCCAATCATGTTTTTCCCCAGCGGATGGTTAACGCCGGTTTTACCCCCCACCGACGAATCCACCTGGGAAAGCAGCGTGGTGGGCACTTGGATAAACGCTACACCTCGCTGATAGGAAGCGGCGGCGTAGCCGACCATATCGCCGATCACTCCACCGCCTAAAGCAATTAGCGTGCAGCGGCGGTTAAAACCGGCCTCTAGCAGCGCGTCCCAAATACGGCTGACCTGTTCGATGGTTTTGTATTGCTCGCCATCGGGGAGTATGACCGTGCGCACTTCCAGATGATCCGGCAGGCTAGCGCAAAGCGTGTCCAGGTAGAGCGGCGCGATAGTCTCGTTAGTGACGACCATCACCTGCTGGCCGGCCAGATAAGGCGTTAGCATATCGGCACGCCCCATCAGCTCGGTGCCAATATGAATCGGATAGCTGCGCTCGTCTAAAGCAACATGAAGGGTGCGTTGCGCGCTGGCTGTCGAGTTCATGGCGATACCTTATGGTTAAGCGTTTTAGCCGACGATGATGAGGGCTCGAGTGGATCTACCAGCCGATGCACCCGGCGCAGGATTTCATTGACCACCGCTCGCGGGCTGCGCCGGTCGGTGCGCACGGCAATATCCGAGGTGGCGCGATAAAGCGGGTCGCGCTGGGCAAACATATCGTTGAGCACCTGCTCGCGGTTGGCGCACTGCAGCAGTGGCCGGTTGCGATCTTTCGCTGTCCGTTTGAGCTGCTGGTCGACGGTGGTCAGCAGATAAACCACCGTGCCACGCTCGCGAAGTGCGCGGCGATTCTCTTCGCGCAGCACCGCACCGCCGCCTGTGGCGACGACGACCGGAGAGAGCCGGGTTAGCTCATCAATCATATGAATTTCCCGCAGGCGAAAGCCTTGTTCGCCCTCGACATCAAAAATCCACGGGATATCTGCCCCGCAGCGGTCTTGGATGGCGTGGTCACTGTCGTAAAACGGGCGCGCAAGCTCGGCCGCCAATAGGCGACCAATGGTGCTTTTGCCAGCCCCCATGGGGCCTATGAGAAATAAATTGGGTAAATCCTGCATCAGCGAACCGTTAAGCCATCGTCTAGGAGTCGTGGAGTAATAAAGACTAACAACTCTACCTTTTCATTGCTCTCTTCGGTATAGCGAAACAGTCTACCGAGCAAAGGAATATCACCCAAAAGCGGTGTTTTGGCGATTTGGCGCAGCTCTTCGGTGGTCAAAATTCCGCCTAACACCACCGTTTGGCCGTTATCTACCAGCACTTGGGTCTCAATTTGGTTGGTATCAATCGGCGGTTCACCGCCAAACGCCGATTCACGAAAGCTGTCATTTTTAATCACCAGATCCATAATAATGCGGTTATCCGGGGTAATCTGCGGGGTGACTTCCAATGAAAGCTCGGCTTCTTTGAATTCGGTATCCGGATTGTCGTTGCCATCCACACTCTGGAAGGCACGCTCTTCACCCTGGCTAATTTTGGCGGTACGTTGATTGGCGGTAATAATTCTAGGCTGAGAAATAGTCTGGCTTTTCCCTTCACTTTCCAGTGCGCGCAGCTCCAAATCCAACAGGATATCACCGGATAAGTAGCCAAAGCTAAAACCGGTGCCCGGCCCAGTGGCAGCACCTAAATCCACAGCCAAGCCGCCCTGTGCCCGGTTGATGCCATCAGGGTTGATATCCCGTCGGCTGAAGGTGCCATCTTCCCCCTCCTGAAAGCCGCGGGTACTCGACATCCCCCAGTTAACTCCCAGTTCACGGGAAGCAGTGTCCCTTGCAATGACAATGCGCGCCTCAATCTGTACCTGCCGAACAGCCACATCCAGGCGGTCAATGGTGCGGGCAATATCGCGCACTTGATCAGCGGTATCTTGCACCAGCAGTGTATTGGTGCGGTTATCAATGCTGACGCGTCCCCGCTCGGTAAGCAAACCAAAGCCATCACCGTCACCTCCGCGTAGCAACTGAGCTAAATCTTTGGCCCGCGCATACTTGATCTCGATAAACTCGGTAACCAACGGCGAGAGTGTTTCGCGCTGATTGCGTGCCTCTAGTTCCTGGCGTTCCAAATCGGCCAATTCACTAGCGGGCGCTACCACGATCACATTGCCCTGCTCACGGCTCGATAGCCTCTTGCTTTGCAGAATCAGTTCGAGCGCCTGATCCCAGGGCACATCATTTAAATTGAGCGTTACACGCCCCGATACGCTATCGCTGGCGACTAAATTTAGCCCGGTAAATTCGGCCAGTTTCGCTAGCACCGAGCGTACTTCTATATCCTGAAAATTAAGACTCAACCGTTCGCCGGTGAAGCGTTCACCTGTCGTCTGGGAGGGTTGCGCCTTCTGACTGGCGGGCTGGACTTCCACAGTCAGCGTGCGGCCATTTTGCGTGGAGATCATCGCATAAGCGCCCTGCGTGGCGATCGCTAACTGGGTGGCGTCCTGGCTGGTGCGGGGCGTAATCCGTGTTATGGGAGTGGCGAAATCGGTGACATCGTAGATTTGGTTAAGCGAGTCTGGCATCGCCACATCGCGCAGATCCACCATCACTTGATCGGGGCCGCCTTCCCGTACATTCGCCTCGACGCCTTCGCGATCAAAGGTGACTATCAACCGTCCGGCACCATCTGCACCGCGACGAAAGTCAATATTCTCAACCTGCGGCCCTTCATCGGTTTCAAGCCCCGCTGAAGCGATGCTGGGCGAAGGGCTAGGCAAGCGGCTGGCACCTGAAGCAAAGGTAATGCGTAGGCGATCATCCATTACCCGTGATGTGAACGCCTGCGACTCGCTCAGATTGACCACCAAACGCGTGCGGCCATTGCCCTCCAGCGCGGTAATCTGTTCGATACCGTTACGATTAACGTTGATGCGCCGATCAGTGAGACCACTTTGGGTTGCTGCCAAATCCAGCGTCACTCGGGGAGGAGAGTCTAAGCGGTAGCTGCGTAGTTCAGGCATATCACCGGTAAAACGCAGGTCAAGATGGGTTCCACCGTTCTTAGCGGGTTGAACCTCAATACCGGTCAGCACCGAGGCAGCTGCCAATGAGGGCAACAGTAAGCATAGTGCGGCCATGGCCATGTAGAGAGTGATTCGCCAAGCTGTAACTGCCATGAGCTGTATCCGCTTACTCGCTGTTTTCGTTGATGACTAGTGACACTTGCCGCTCCTGCCACCCTTCAGGCTGAGTGAACACCCGTTCGGTAACGCGTATTTCTTGGGCGTTGATCTGGGAGATACGCCCATAGTCGGTGCCCATATAGTTACCCTCTTTGACGCTGATCACGTTGCCATCCGGCGATGCAATCAACGCCACTTGTCGCTCTCCCATACGCATAGTACCGACCAATCGCAGCTCTTGCAGTGAGAAGCGCTCCAGCGGCTCTGGCGCGCGCTGCCGGTCGGGAGCGAGCGCAACTTCGCCTCGATCAGCGCTATCCTGAGCAATCTCGTCGGGAGGCAAAAAAGGGCTACGCCCGTCGCTATACAAGTAGGATAAATCTTGGTTTTCGGGCAGCGCGACAGCCATAACCGGCGGTTGCCCGCCAGGGGACTGACGAATATCGGCCAGCGTGCCTTCAAGCTGAGCCAAGTCGGCGTCTGCACAGCCGGTGAGCACCACCGCGGAGACCGTCAAGGTGACGGCCGAGGTTGCCCTTCTTGTTGCTACAAAAAGCAGTTGTTCAGCTCTCATGGCGCCTGCGCCCCCTCTGTGGAGGTTTGGTCGCTCTCCTCCACATAGCGGTAGGTGCGGGCCAAGAGCGAAAGACGCAGCGCTTCGCCGCGGCCATCGGCGGGTTCCAGGTTAAAATCGTGCTGGGTCACCATGCGGGGTAGCGAGGCGATATCGGCACTAAAGCGCGCTAACTGGTGATAGCCGCCACGCACCTGTATATCCAGCGGCTGCTCGACATAATGGGCCTGGGCTTGCGCTGGGCGCAGCCGAATCGTTTCAATGGTCAGGCGGTTATCGGCGGCGGCATCGCTAATGCTATCCAGCAGCGAGGGGATTTCTGCATCGGTAGGGAGCATGGTACGCAAGCGCCCCACCTGCCCTTCCAGGGTCGCCAACTGATCGCGCATTTCCGGCAGGAAGGCCGCTTGCGAGGCTTTGCTGCGGTATTCGCTCAGCAGCCTGGCTTCTTGGCGCTGGGCGACCATCAAGGCCTCGCGCTGTTCACTCACCACTAGCCACAGCATGACGCTCAATGCTGCCAGCAGCGCCAAGCAGCAGCACAGCACTTTTAATAGCCACGGCCAGCCGCCGGCCTCTTTAACGTCTAGATCCCGCCAGTCGACATCCCACAGGCGCTGCCACTCAATAGCCCACTGCTCGCGGTTAAGCGTCATGGAAGCGCCTCCTCAGCACCTTGCGGCAGCGCTGCGGTGGCCTGTTCCACATCAAAACGAAATACCCGGCCTGAGCCGTTTTGCTCACTCTCTACCGCCAATAACGAGGGCACAGCCAACCCCGGCAGAGCGGCAATGCGGCGCAGTTGCTCGGAAACCTGGCGCTCACTGTCTGCCACCGCAGTGATACTGACGTTATTACCGTTCTTCGATAAGCGTTGATAAATGACGCCATTGGCCACGCTCTCTGCCACATCATTCAACAGCTGCACAGCATCCGTTCGCTCGGTCTGCAGCGCCTGAAACACCGCGATCTGCTCGCCTAATCGCTCGGCGTCGCTGGCGTAGCGTGAGACGCTCTCGATATCGGCATTAAGACGCTCAATGTGGCTACTAATGTAAGCATTACGTTGCTGCTGGGCTGCCAGCTTGAGCTGGTAAAAATGCGAGATCAGCAGGCCAAGTACAACACCCACCACCAGCATGCCTGCCACCACGACGTAGAATTTGCGGGTTCGCCGTTCACGTTGCGCTTCACGCCAGGGCAGTAGGTTAATGGTCATGCTCATTGGCGAACCCTCATTGACTCACCCTCATGGCCAAGCCACCCGCGGTGAGCATCGCTGGGGCATCGCTAGTCAACGCCTGAAGGTTCAAGCGCTTGTCCACCCGCATGCGCTGGAAGGGGTTGGCAATGGTCACCGACATACCGCTATCTTCAGCAATGCGCTCGGCAAGCCCTGGAATCACACTCGAACCGCCCGCTAATACGATGTGCTGCACTTTTTGCTGACGCCCGGCGGTGTAATAGAGCTGCAGGGAACGCCCCACCTGCTGCACCACGGTTTCCAAAAAAGGGTTGAGCACACGCTCATGGTAATCATCGGGTAGCCCGCCGCGCTCTTTGGCGAAACCCGCTTCCTCCATGCTTAAACCGTAGCGGTCGCGAATCGCATCGGTGAGCTGACGACCACCAAACACCGTATCGCGGGTATAAACGATATGCCCACCGCGGACGACGTGGAAAGCATTCATATTGGCACCAATGTCCACCAGACCAACACAGGCGGTAGGGTCACTCTCCACCTTAAGCTGGCGCCGCAGCTCGGCAAGTGAACGCTCCATGGCGAAGGTCTCCACGTCCACTGCCGCGGGCTCTAAACCTGCCTGTTCTAGCGTGTCGGTAAGCTGCGTCACATCCTGCTGCCGACAGGCGACCAACACTACCTGCTGGTGCTCATCGTCAAAGGGTGCGGGGCCAAGGCACTCAAAATCAAATGCCACTTCATTGAACGGAAATGGAATATGGCGGTCGGATTCGGCCACGATGCGCTCTTCGATCTCCTCATCGCTTAGCCCGATAGGGAAGCTCAGCGTTTTGGTAATCGCGGCGCTAGCGGGAACAGCCACTGCGGCTTTACGGGTAGAGGGTTTAGCGTGCTCCACGGCACGGCTAAGCACACTGGCAACGTCATCGATATCGCGAATTCGACGCTCCACAACCGCCCCTTCGCGAAGTGGCCGCACGGCATAGCTTTCTACCTGGTAATTATCGTGGCATTGTTTTAGCTCAAGCAGTTTGACGGTCGCCGAGGTAATATCGACGCCAATCAACCCTTTACCAGGTTTTAGAAAGCGCATATTGGGTCTGGCTCCACCTGCTTGTCGCCCGTTTTCACATGTGATTTGAGGTTACATGATTTTTAGTTCCGTCACACGCGAACCCACTTAGCGCATATCAACACTGGTGGCCGCCGCTTCAGGTTCCTATAATGGCTGCCAATTGCATGATACGGCTGTTTAGATGCCGATCTTTTCATTCTTCCCAGGGTGCTCTTCGTACATGACGTTTCTTCGAACCCTTATTGTGTCGCTGTTTTTCCTCATCGTCTCGTTGGTGGGCGCCACTGCCTTAGCCGTGGTGGGGGCCGCCATTTACTTTGCCCCAGGGCTGCCCGACGTCCGCCAACTGCAGGACTTCGAACTGCACACACCGCTACGTATTTTCACCCAAGACGGTAAATTGATTGGCGAGTTCGGCGAAGAGCGCCGCATGGCGATCAATTTTGATGAAATTCCGCAGGATATGATCAATGCCTTGATCGCCGCCGAAGATGCCAGCTATTTTGACCACGCAGGTGTCGACCCGCGGGGCTTGGCGCGGGCGGTGGTTCAACTTGCGATGAGTGGCGATATCCAATCGGGCGGCTCGACGATCACCATGCAGGTCGCGCGTAACTATATGCTGACACTCGATCAGACGTTTACGCGTAAAATTCGTGAAATCCTGCTGGCACTACAAATGGAGCAGATACTCGATAAAGAGGAAATCTTCGAACTTTACGTGAACAAGATTTTCCTGGGCAATCGCGCCTACGGTATCGCTGCCGCCGCTGAAACCTATTACGACAAACCCCTCGCCGAGCTTAGCCTAGCGCAAACGGCCATGATTGCGGGGTTGCCCAAGGCACCTTCTGCCTTTAACCCGCTGGCTAACTCCGAGCGTTCGCTGATTCGTCGCAACTGGATTCTGTTCCGTATGCGCGAACTCGGCTACATCGATGATGCCACCTATCAGACAGCGGTTCAGGATCCTGTAACGGCCCGCCGCCACTATACCCAAGCTGAAGTCGATGCCGCCTATGTCTCCGAAATGGCACGTCAGTATGCCGTGGAACGCTTTGGCGATGACGCTTACACCGGTGGCTATCGTATTTACACTACGATTGATAGCGAGCTGCAGCCCTTTGCCCGCCAAGCGCTGGCCAACGGCCTGACGGCCTATGACCTTCGCCATGGCTGGCGCGGGCCGGAGCAGCGTGAGATCGCGGCAAGCCTTGTCGAGGCCCAGGAGCAAACCGCGACCCAAGGCCTGGAGGAGGAGCTTTCTGAGTCTCCCGAAATTCGCCAAACCGCACGCCAAGCCGCCCAGCGCAGCCAAACGGAAGTCGAAGGGATCGAGGGCGACGTCAGCAACTGGGTTCAGGTGCTTGAGCGCACGCCCAATTATGGCCTGCTTCAGCCCGCCATCGTGGTAGAAAGTAGCGGCCGCGAAATGCAGGTGCTAACTCGCAACGATGGTCTACAGACGATCGGCTGGGAAGGTTTGAACTGGGCACGCCCTTACCTGAGCCCGCGGAGCCGCGGAGCTGCACCCAGCTCGTCTGAGGAGATTGCTGTACGGGGTGATATGGTGCGCGTCATTGAGAATGAAGACGGTTCGCTACGCCTCTCTCAACAGCCGGATACCGAAGGCTCGCTGGTCGCTCAAGACCCTCAAACGGGTGCTATCCTGGCACTCCAGGGCGGTTTCGACTTTAACGCCAGTAAGTTCAATCGTGCTGTACAGGCACGACGCCAATCAGGCTCTATCTTCAAGCCGTTTATTTACTTAGCGGCCCTTGAGGATGGAGAGATGAACGCCGCCAGCGTCGTTAACGATTCGCCCGTGGTTCTCGACGATGGCAGTAACTCATTGTGGCGTCCGGTCAACTCCAGCCGTGACTTTCAAGGCCCTATGCGCTTACGTCCAGCCCTTGCCCGTTCGCGCAATCTAGTCACTATTCGCGTTCTACAAACCATGGGGCTGGATTACACGATTAACTTTTTGGAGGGCTTCGGCTTCTCTCCCGCCCAGCTCCCTCGTGGCTTATCATTAGCGCTAGGCAGTGCGAGCTTAACGCCGATGGAAATGACCAACGCTTACGCGGTGCTCGCCAACGGTGGTTTCCAGGTGTCGCCCTGGTTTATTGAGCGGGTTACCCGTGACGACGACAATGAGCTGATTGATGAAGCCACGCCGCAGGTTGCCTGCCCCAGCTGTGCCGAAGACCAGGAGACAGTGGAAATTGATGGCCGCGAATACCCGATCGCCAAACGGGTAGCCGACCCGGCCGCTGTCTATATTCTGCGCGATATGCTGCGTGACGTTATCACCTCGGGCACTGGCCGCGGCGCACTGAGCCTTAACCGTGAGGATATCGTCGGCAAGACTGGTACCACCAACAGCCAGCGTGACGCCTGGTTTGCGGGCTTTAACAGCGATCTAGTCACTACGGTATGGGTCGGTAAGGACAGCAACGAGACCATTTCTGAGTATGGTTCTCAGGCCGCGCTACCCATTTGGGTAGAGTTTATGGGGGATGCCCTGGAAGGTACGCCAAACGCCGTGCCCGAGCGCCCCGCGACGATTGTCACTGCGCGCGTAGACCCAACGACAGGCCAACGTTTATCTGACGGCCAGTCTGGAGGTATCACTGAACTGTTCCATAAGGATCACTTGCCGGATTACCAGCAGCGCCGTATCAGCCGCGAGCTGGAAGAAGCCAGTGGTTCTGAGGGTTCAGGCACCGCTGAGTCGATCTTCTAACTCGATCTTCTAAACCAGTCAATCCTGTAGCACACCAAGCAAAAGGCCCGGAGATTATCTCTCCGGGCCTTTTCTGTTACTGGCTACCTTTGGGTCTGTATATAGGGTCGCCTAACGTTTAACCACTAACGGGGGTCGCAGGTGCTTCGCGCTTACTGGCCAACCAGTTAGCACCAATGGCGACGATCATGACCGCGACACCAGCAATTTCGGTCATCAGATTAGGATAGAACACCCCAAAGATCGCGGCGGTAATCGCGATGCGCGGTAGCCACGACATTTTGGTAAACAGATAGCCTTCCAGCGCCGCGGCAAAGGCACCTAATGCCAGAATGGCAATCACTCCATTCCAGATGACCACCGGCACCGGGCCACCAATGATAATCTCAGGGTTGAAGACCATAAACAGTGGGATCAGGTAGAGCCCTTTGGCAAATTTCCACGCCTGGAAGCTGGTTTCCATCGGCTTACTGCCCGCAATCGCCGCCCCGGCAAAGCCTGCCAAGGCGATGGGAGGCGTCACGTTGGAATCCTGGGAGTACCAGAACACGACCAGGTGGGCGACCAGCAGCGGCACACCAAACTCGGCTGTCAGTGCAGGGCCGACGAGGACGATGAGCACGATATAGCTGGCGGTAACGGGCAGCCCCATCCCCAGTACTAAGCTTGCCAACAGTACCATCACCAGCGCCAATACCAGGTTGCCGCCGGAGAAAGCCAGCATCATGGAGGAGAATTTCAGTCCCAAGCCGGTTAAACCCACTACCCCAACGATAATCCCGGCGACTGCACAGGCCATGGAAACCGCTACCGCATTGCGAGCACCTAGTTCCAAGCCCTCGATCAGCTTGGCAAAGCCTGTACGTACCACGTCTTTAACGGCCGTTGCGGTCACTGGCTGGCCCTGCCTGGGCGCCACAAAGAAGAACCACAGCACATAGCGCAATACCGCTACCGCCAAAATGGTGATCACTGCGTAGTAGCCTACCCGCATGGGCGACATACTCATCGCCAGCAGCCAGACCAGCACCGCCAACGGCAGCAGGAAGTGCCAGCCATCCTTCATGACCTGGCGCATCTGCGGCAGTTCATCCTTGGGTAGCCCCTGCATGCCCTGCTTGAGAGCGATGATATGCACAAACAGGTACACCGTCGCGAAATACATGATCGCTGGCAGGATACTGACCTTGACGATGTCCAGATACGGCGTATTGGTGTACTCAGCAATCAGGAACGCCCCGGCCCCCATTAACGGCGGCATGATTTGCCCGCCGGTCGAGGCCGCCGCTTCGATACCACCTGCCTGCTTGGCTTTGTAGCCCAGCCGCTTCATCAATGGAATGGTAAAAGCACCGGTGGTGACCACGTTGGCAATCGCGCTGCCAGAAATCGAGCCCATGCCCGCCGACGCCAATACCGCCGCCTTGGCTGGCCCGCCACGCTGGCGGCCGGTCGCCGCATAGGCCATATCGATAAAGAATTTACCCGCCCCGGTGCACTCCAAAAAAGCACCAAAGAGGACAAAAATAAAGATATAGGTCGCCGCAACGCCTAGCGGCAGGCCGAAAATACCCTCTTGCCCCAAGTAGAGTTGACCGGCAACTCGATCAATGGTGTATCCGCGGTGTTCCAGAATGCCCGGCATCCACTCGCCAAGCCACGGCAGCTCGCCCCGCGGCCCCGCAAAGGCATACACAATCGCCAAGAGGCCAATCACGGTCATACCAAAACCTACCGCGCGACGGCTGGCTTCCAGTACCGTCACCGTGGCAATACAGGCGACCAGAATATCGGTCTCATTCCAGAACCCTGCACGGCTAAAAATCTCATCCAGGTTGAGTACCAAGTAACCACCGGTGAGAATCGCCCCGGCAAAAAACACTAGATCAAGCCCCCAGCCCAATACACCACGTTTGCGAGTGGGCCCAAAGGCTGGAAACATTAGAAATGCCAGCACCATAATCAGTGCCAGGTGAATACTGCGCTGATAAAAAAGCCCTAAGGGCTGAATACCGGCAGAGTAGAGCTGAAACAGGGAAAGACCCACCGCCACAATGGTGATCGACCACAGCACCATGCGGGGTTGAATCACATTACCGCCGGGCACCACGCTCGACGGTTGATTGGATTCGCTCATGAAGTCCTCGGAAGCGTTAACTAATGTCGTTTTTATTCACGCGGGGATGCGTGAGGGTCTATCAACTGAATGGTTACGCGTTGTCCAGCGGCGTGCTCACTGAGGCTCACTGGCGCATGCTCACCGCCAGGCCACACCACACGATGATTAACAGCCGGTGAACCTACCCTCAACACATAACGGTTATTGGCTACAGGCTCGTTAATGGCATTAATCCAGTAACCGCCCTCACCGTCTGATACCTGCTCGCCGCGGCCAAAAATATGCCCAAGCCCTGCGGCGAAATCGGGTTGATGGCTACGCTCTAATTGCATGACGCCCGCTACATTACGATAGCAGTCCAGCACCGTGAAATGTTCAACGGAGTGCTGCCACTTAATACACCAGCGACCGTCAGCCGGCACCGCTTCATCCACTAGCGTGTCGCCTTGTTCGGTCACCACGGCTAGGCGCATAAACGCCGACGCCGAAGCGGGGGAAGCCCCCACTTCGGCGAACGGACAACATGCAATCAGTAGCGCCATCAGTCGTCGCTGCCACTGCATGGCAATGTCCTTATGGCAATCTGATTATGAAAATATCATTACACGATTAAGGACGCAGACGATCCGGGATTTCAGCACCGACTTCTTCGAAATAGCGCAGTGCGCCCGGGTGCAGCGGCACGGGGGTCGACTCCATAGTGAACTCAACGGTGGTGTCGTTAGCCGCCGGGTGAACCGCAATCAGCTCATCGGTGTTTTCAAACAGCAGTTGGGTGAGTTGATAAGCCAGCTCTTCGTCCATATCGGCATTAACGACCAGCACGTTGGGGATACCGATGGTCTGAACGGCTTCGTCCATACCGTCGTACATACCCGCAGCAAGCTGGTAGGGAGCAAATACCGCTTCTTCTTCCTGGGCATTGGCTACCTCTTCATCAGACAAGCCAATCAGGCGAATATCGCGGGTGGCTGCCAGGTTGAGAATCGAGCTGGTGGGTGGCCCAACGCTCCAGAAGCCGGCGTCGATATCACCGTCTCGAATGGCATCAGCGGTTTCGTTGAAGTTAAGGCGCTGGGGAGTGAAGTCTTCATAGCTAATGCCATTGGCTTCAAGCAATGCACGGGCGTTCAGCTCGGTGCCGCTACCCGGTGCACCGACGGAAACGCGCTTACCCGCTAGATCAGCAATCGATTCGATATCCGACTCGGCCAGGGTCACCAGCTGTACCGCGTTGGGATAAACCGACGCCAGTGCGCGAGTATTTTCAATCTGGCGACCTTCAAAATCATCCGTGCCGGTATAGGCTTGATAGACCGTATCGGCCAGAGCCAGGGCAAGATCCGCGTCACCGCGCATGATCAGGCCCATATTTTCAACCGAGGCACCGGTCACTTCAGCAGTCGCCTGAGCGCCTTCGATATGGTTGTTGATCATTTCGGCAAAACCACCGCCGATAGGGTAGTAAACGCCACCAGTACCGCCAGTCGCGATTGAGAGTTGTTGAGCGCTTGCTGGAAGTGCAACCGCGAGCATAGAAGCGGCAGCGGCTGTGGCGTATAGAGAGCGTAGAGTTTTCATGAGCATTTCCTCCGTCCTGCTTGGACTTATAGGTATGGTTGACGATAAAAAGGAGGTGTTGAAGCCCCAGCTTCTGGCTGCCGTCACGACGAACCGGAAGCGGTGGAGGTGAAGTTAGCACGGCTTATGCGTTGGATGCTAATAGGGCGTTATCAGCGCAGCAGTGCCTTTACCTCATACAGCCATGAGTGCCTCAGAAGGTGTAACCGCCCAGCAGCTGGATCGAATAGCCAGCTATTAAAATCCTGAAATCCCGCATAAATGTCTTATTTTATGCCGAATTGTTATTATTTATTGATAATGGCCGTCAATTTCGCCCACCCCACCGTTATTATTGATTCAGGATAGGAGCCACACTGCTATGGAGCCCGGTTTTAAAGAGGACAATAGTCGGGATAAAGGCGCGCCGCGGCAGAACCTCGCCATTAGTGCTTACCGCCAACTCAAGCACGACATTATTCGTGGCCGCTATGCGCCTGAGCAGAAGCTGCTGATGAGCAGGCTCAAAGAGCAGTACGGCGCCAGCACCGGGCCGCTACGGGAAGCGCTATCGCAGTTAGTCTCTGACCGCCTTGTGGTCGCGATAAGCCAGCGCGGCTACCGGGTAGCACCCATGTCGCTGGCCGAACTCAACGATATTTACGACGCCCGGGCTCAGCTTGAAGGGCTGATCCTGCGCTTGGCTATAGAGCGCGGCGACGACGATTGGGAAGCCACGGTGCTGGCTACCGCACATCGGCTGGCCAAGGTCACCGACATCAACACCCCCAACGACCTGCTCGACATCTGGGATCAGCGCCACAAAGCCTTCCATACCGCCATTGCCAGCGGCTGCAACTCCCCTCACCTACTGCAAATGCGCAACACCCTGTTTGACCAGGTAGAGCGCTACCGCCACCTGTGGTTGCAGGAAACCGTGATGTCGTCCCAGGCGCTGGAGCTTAAGCGCCAGGAGCACGCTGCGCTGGTCGATGTCATTCTGGCGCGCGATACCGCCGAAGCCGACACCCTGATGCGCGATCACCTGATGACCCCCGTACCGATCATTACCCGCGTCCTTCAAGAGCGCGGCATCGGCTGAGCTTTTCGCTTCGGCTCTTCGTCCCAGACCAAAGTTCTACGTTTTAAAAAAATGTAGATATTTTAAAAAAACGGCGATACATTGGCTGCAAGCTATTTTGCATCTATTCCTTCCCACTATCCGAGGAATCTACGCCATGACGCATTTCAACTGGGACGACCCGCTACTTCTGGAACAACAGCTCACCGATGAAGAGCGCCAGATCCGCGATGCGGCCTACGACTACTGCCAGGAAAACCTTCAGCCCCGCGTGCTAACCGCCTTCCGTGAAGAGCGCTTTGACCGCGAGATCATGACCGAAATGGGTGAGCTTGGCTTGCTGGGCGCCACCGTTTCCCCCGAGTACGGCGGCGCAGGCGTTAACCATGTAGCCTACGGTTTGATTGCCCGCGAAGTGGAGCGCGTAGACTCCGGCTACCGTTCGGCCATGAGTGTGCAGTCATCGTTGGTAATGTACCCCATCGAGACCTATGGCTCTGAAGAGCAGAAGCACAAGTACCTGCCTAAGCTTGCCAGCGGTGAAATGGTTGGCTGTTTTGGCTTGACCGAACCCGACCACGGCTCTGATCCGGGTGGCATGATTACCCGCGCGGAAAAAGTCGACGGCGGCTACCGCTTGACTGGCGCAAAAATGTGGATCACCAATAGCCCAATTGCCGATATCGCGGTGGTATGGGCGAAATCAGCGGCTCACGACAATCAGATTAAAGGCTTTATTGTCGAGCGCGGCACCGAAGGTTTCACCACGCCCAAAATCGAAGGCAAAGTCTCTTTGCGCGCATCGATTACCGGTGAGATCGTGCTGGATAACGCCTTTGTTCCCGAAGAGAACCTGCTGCCCAACGTCAGTGGCCTGAAAGGCCCCTTCGGCTGCCTCAACAAAGCCCGCTACGGCATCGCCTGGGGTGTGATGGGCACGGCAGAGTTCTGCTGGCACGCAGCGCGCCAATACACCCTCGACCGCAAGCAGTTTGGCCGCCCGCTGGCCGCCAACCAACTGATCCAGAAAAAGCTCGCCGATATGCAGACCGAGATCACCCTTGGCTTGCAGGCAGCCCTGCAGGTGGGCCGGCTAATGGATAGCGGCAACTGGGCACCGGAAATGGTCTCGCTGATCAAGCGCAACAACTGCGGCAAAGCGCTGGATATCGCCCGCCAGTCTCGCGATATGCACGGCGGTAACGGCGTCTCCGACGAGTACGGTGTTATTCGCCATATGGTCAATCTGGAGTCGGTAAACACCTACGAAGGCACCCACGATGTACACGCTCTGATTCTGGGTCGTGCTCAGACAGGCATTCAGTCGTTCTTTTGATCACCGCATTTTGACCATTTGTCACTTATTAACGGAGCCTCTATGAGCGAGCTAACCAAACCACTGGCTGGTATTAAAGTACTCGATATTTCCCGTGTGCTGGCCGGGCCTTGGTGCGGACAAATGCTTGCGGATATGGGGGCGGACGTGATCAAGGTTGAGCGCCCCGGTAGCGGCGATGACACTCGCCACTGGGGCCCTCCTTGGCTTGCGGGCAGCGAAGAGTCGGCCTATTACCTATGCGCTAATCGGGGTAAACGCTCGGTAACCGTTGATATGGCCAAGCCCGAAGGCCAAGTGGTGATTAAACAGCTGGTCGCTCAATCGGATGTGTTGATAGAGAACTTCAAGGTCGGCGGCCTGAAACGCTACGGTCTGGATTACGCCAGCTTAAAGGCGCTTAACCCCAGGCTGATCTACTGCTCGATTACCGGTTTTGGCCAGGAGAGCCCCTACGCTCATCGCGCCGGTTACGACTTTATGATCCAGGCCATGGGCGGAATCATGAGCCTGACCGGTAAACCTGACAGTGAACCCGGCGGCGGCCCGGTAAAAAGTGGCGTCGCTTTCACCGATATTTTCACCGGGCTGTATGCCGCCAATGCGATCTTAGCGGCGCTATATCAGCGTCGAGATAGCGGCGTGGGGTGTCATATTGATATGGCACTAATGGATGTCCAGGTGGGGGTACTCGCCAACCAGGCGCTCAACTACCTAACCTCTGGCAATGTGCCTCAACGGTTGGGTAACGCTCACCCTAACATCGTGCCGTATCAAGCGTTTGCCACCCAGGATGGCCATATGATTATGGCTGTCGGCAACGACGAGCAGTTCAAGCGTTTTTGCGCGGTGCTTTCGCTACCGGCTTTGGCGGAAGATCCACGCTTTGCCACCAATGGCGCCAGGGTAAACAATCGTGCTCTGCTCGTTCCGCAGCTGGAAGCGGCGTTGGCCCAGCGCAGCACTGATGAATGGCTAGCCGCTTTTGAAGCCGTAGGCGTTCCCTGCGGGCCGATCAATACGCTGGATCGGGTGTTCGACGACCCCCATGTGAAAGCCCGCGGGCTTAAGCAAACCCTGCCCCACGACCAAGCAGGCCAGGTGGATCTGGTCGCTAACCCTATCCGTTTTAACGGTGCCCAAATGAGCGCCACTACGGCGCCGCCTCACTTAGGCCAACATACGGAAAGCGTGCTGGAAGAACTTGGTATTAGCTTGGAGCAGCGCACTGCGCTTCGCGCAGCAGGCATCATTTAATAGCACTAATGGTTTATGCACTCGATTTATGCACTTCCCTCTTATAGGCGCCTACTTGGCGCCTTTTTTTAAGCCAAAAGAAGCGACCAATATTGCAAGCTAAGAAGCAGGCACCTGGCTAATGCTTCGCAATCCATTATTGTACAAAAGCTATACAAAAAGTATATTAAGACCTAAAGTTAAGAGCGTTGAATGCTTCAACATAGGCTATAGGCATTAATCTATCTAATGTTATGGCATTAACAGCGCCATCCAACACCCATCCCTCAGGAGCAGCTATGAGCCAGTGCGCACGCGTCAATGGCAGTTGCAAACGCTGTGAAGGCGACTTGCCCTTTGAGTTCACCATGGCCTTTCAGCCAATCGTGGATCTATCGCTGGCCCAAATCGTCACCTATGAAGCACTGGTTCGTGGGCCGTGCGGTGAATCCGCTTGGAGCGTCATTTCGCAAGTGACTGATGAGCTCCTCTACCGTTTTGATCAGGCCTGCCGGGTAAAAGCAATCGAAATGGCCAGCGCACTGGATATGCAAACCGACCTTTCGATCAACTTTCTGCCCAACGCCGTTTATGAGCCCGAAGCCTGCATCCAGGCAACGTTAGCGGTATCAAAACGGGTGGGTTGGCCTACCCATCGGCTTATTTTTGAAATCACCGAAACCGAGCGCGTCCGCGACCGGCAACACCTGTGCAATATTATTAATGCCTACCGCTCCATGGGCTTTAAGACGGCGCTTGACGACTTTGGCAATGGTTACGCCAACCTTGACCTGCTCACTGACTTAACCCCCGATAAACTTAAAATCGATCGTGAGCTGGTGATGAACTGCGATAAGGATCTTCGCCGCCAAGCACTGTTAAACGCGATCATCCTGCTCGCCCAAGAGCTCGATATGACTCTTATCGCCGAAGGTGTCGAGACTCGTGCCGAAGCCTTATGGCTAGCACGGGCTGGCATTGTCCAGCAGCAGGGTTTCTACTTTGCGAAGCCTTCCATCAACTCGCTGGGCCAGGACATTACTCCCCTGCTCGCTGGGTTAAAAAGTGAAGCGCATGACAAGTTAGGAGCGATGGATGCAAGATATTAGTCCTGATCAGCTTTACCAGCTTTTTAACCGCTCCAAGCGCAACACCGAAAACGTCATCAAAGCGGCACCGATTGGAATCTGTATTACAACCCCTTCGGGTCACTTTGAAATGGTCAATCCAGCTTACTGTGAATTTTATGGCTACCGGCAGGAAGAGCTTTTAGGCCAGCACCTTACCCACGTAGTGCCCGAAGAGAACCATGCGATTTTATCAGCGCTGCATGCTGAGTTTATGCAGGGCAACGAGGATCAAGAGCTGCGCCAAGAGTGGGATGTGGTTCTCAAAAACGGCGGAAGACGCACCATCATCGCCGAAGCTGCGCGTATTGAGGCTGACGACGGCGAACCGCGTAAAGTCACTTTTATAATCGACATTACCCAGCGCAAACAGCTAGAAGAGCGGCTCAAGCAGGCTAATGAGCGCTTGGATCATTTGGCTCACCACGATGAGCTAACGGAGCTGCTCAACCGTCGTGCCGGTTTGCAGCGCCTGGATGAAGAGATCAAGCGCTGCGAGCGGTATGGAACACCTTTCAGCATCGCGATCTATGACCTGGATGACTTCAAAGCGATCAACGATACCTATGGGCACAGCGCGGGCGATAGCGTTTTACAACAGATCACCTCCTTAGTGAGTGCTGTACTGCGCGATACCGATTTGCACATACGATTGGGCGGTGAAGAGTTTTTAATCATTATGCCAGGCGTAAATTCTGAAGAAGCCTACCAAGGCATGGAACGCATTCGTGAAAGCGTCGCGCAACAAACGTTTACTAAGCACCAATTAACGATGACGCTCTCATCGGGGATTGCCAGCTACGTTGAAGCCTCGGGCAAACGGCTACTTGATCGTGCTGATAAAGCTATGTACCAAGCTAAACAGACGGGGCGCAACCGTGTTGTCATTGCCTCGTCATCCATGTAGGCAACGCTTTTAAACTTCACAATCAGGCCCCTATCAGGCACCCCTATTAAGCACTATGCTAAAAGATCAATCCTCATCAATTAGGAAGTAAGCCATGAGCAGCAATGCCGAACTAAACGAGCTAAAACATAAATACGTCGCTGCTGGCGCTGCAAGCCCCGCAACGGCGTTCGCCGACCACGCTGAAAACGCTGAAATCTGGGACGCGGACGGCAACCGCTTTATCGACTTCGCAGGCGGCATTGGCGTACTCAACGTAGGTCACCGTCACCCCAAAGTGGTCGCAGCGGTAAAAGCCCAGCTCGATAAGCTGATGCATACCTGCCAAACGGTCATGCCTTATGAAGGCTACGTGAAAGTCGCGGAAAAACTCAGTCACATCGTGCCCGTTCGTGGCCATGCCAAAGTCATGCTGGCCAACTCGGGTGCGGAAGCGCTGGAAAATGCGGTCAAGATCGCCCGCGCCGCCACTGGTCGTTCTAACGTTATCTGCTTCGATGGCGGCTACCACGGCCGTACCTTCTTCACCATGGCCATGAACGGCAAGGTGGCGCCTTACCAGAGCGACTTCGGCCCCATGCCGGGCACCGTTTTCCGTGCGCCCTACCCGGTGCCTTACCACGGCGTTAGCGAAGACGAAGCCATTCGCGGCCTGAAAATGACGCTGAAAACCGATGCCAACCCCAAAGATACCGCGGCCATCGTGCTCGAACCGGTGCTTGGCGAAGGCGGTTTCTACCCGGCCTCTACCAGCTTCCTGACCAAGGTTCGCGAAATCTGCGATGAGCACGGCATGCTGATGATAGTCGATGAAGTGCAGTCAGGCTTTGGCCGTACCGGCAAAATGTTTGCCATTGAGCATAGCGGCGTTGAGCCGGACATTATGACCATGGCCAAGAGTATGGCCGACGGTATGCCGATTTCCGCCATCGTAGGCACCGACAAAGTGATGGACGCTTCAGGCCCTAACTCGCTGGGCGGCACCTACACCGGCAGCCCCACTGCCTGTGCGGCGGCGCTAGCGGTCATGGAAGTGTTTGAAGAAGAGAACATTCTGGAGAAGAGCCAGGCCCTGGGCGACAAGCTGGCCAAGCGCTTCAACGTGTGGGCAGATAAGTTTGATTGCATCGACCACGTGCGCAACATGGGCGCGATGGCTGCCTTTGAACTGGTGTCGAACAAAGCCGACCATACGCCTAACCCAGAACTAGCGGCCGCGCTATGCAAGAAAGCCCGCGAAGAGGGTTTGATCCTTCTTTCCTGCGGCATGTACGGCAACACCATCCGCTTCCTGATGCCCGTCACCATTCAAGATGACGTGCTCAATGAAGGCCTGGATATTATTGAGTCCTGCCTGGATTCACTGGTGTAATTAAGCGTTAGTCAGCAAGAACCAAACCGCCGCCCAAATTTGGGGCGGCGTTTTTACTTGTGTGGATACCTAACCGGTTTATTGCGCCATGAAGCGAGGCAGCCACAAAGCAATATCCGGCCATACGCTGATGATCAAGGCCGCCACGCACATCAGCAGGAAGAAAGGTAGCGCTGCCAAGGCCACCCGGCTGATGCTTTCCCCCGTCAGGCTTTGCAGCACAAACAGGTTGAATCCGACTGGAGGCGTTATCTGGCCAAGCTCGATCATGATGATCAGGAAGATGCCAAACCAGATGGGATCGAACCCCGCCAGCAGTACGATCGGCAGCGTAATCGGCAGGCTCATCACGGTGATCGAAATACCGTCCAGGAAAAGCCCCAGCACCACATAGAAAACCGCCAGCGCCAGCAACAACGACATCGGGGTAAAGTTTTGCGCGGCGATCCACTCCGCAAGCTCCCGGGGCAGGTGCAGGTAGCCCATCGCCGTGGAGAGCAACGTGGCGGTAATCAACAGGCTGCACACCATGATACTGGTGATTAACGTGCCTCTGAACGCCTCAATAAACAGCCGCGCCGAAAGCTGGCGCTCGACACCAAGCAGCACCAGCGTTGCGGCCACGCCCACCGCCGCCGCCTCCGAGGGCGTGGCAATACCGCTATAGATAGAGCCAATCACGATGCTGATCAACACCAGCACGGGCAGAAGAAGCAGAATGGATTGCCCTACGCTCTGGTCAGTCGCCGCCTGTTTGGGTGCCAACGACGGCGACAAATAGGTCCTCGCGCCGATATACACGCTATACAGCAGCGCAATTAACAGGCCCGGCACTACCCCCGCCATGAACAGCTGGCTAATAGAGACTTCCGCCTGAACGCCATAGACGATCATCACGATCGAAGGCGGAATCAACAGCCCCAGGCTACCGGCGCCCGCCAGCGAACCGATCGATAGGTTGCGATCGTACCCCCTCGTTTTCAGCTCCTGGGTGGTGATTTTGCCAATCGTCGCGGTCGTCGCCGCGCTGGAGCCGCTCACCGCCGCAAACAGCGTACAGCCAAGCACGTTGGTGTGGAGAATACCGCCCGGCAAATGGCGGGTGATCGGCACCAGCCCTTTGAAAAGCCGCTCGGAAATATTGGAGCGAAAAATCAGCTCGCCCATCAATATAAACAGCGGGATAGCCGATAACTCCCAGCTATTACTGGCACGATAGAGAATTCGCGAAAAAATCAGACCGATACGATCAGCACCGAAGTCGCCAAACAGCCAAAGCGAGCCAATGGACACGGCCAGCATGGATGCAAAAATCCAGGTGCCCATCGACAAAAAGAACAACAGCAGTACGCCGACCCCGACGGCCGACCAAAAAATATCCATAACGCCTTTCCTATTAGTCGCTGCTTCAATTGACGCTAGACGAGTAGCCTGAACGCAGAGCCATTATTTTTAGGGCTCTGACTAACAGAGTGATGGAAATTAACCACATGCCCACGAGGATGGCGCTCTCCGGCAGCCAAATAGGCGTCTCTGCCATGGTTTCACTGACGGTGCCGCGGCTGTAGCTACGCAGAACATTCTGAAACCAGAAGGTCGAGAGCCACACAAAGCAACCTGCCGTTACCAAGCTGCTGAATAGCTCCAGCGGCCAGCGCATGGTTTCAGGAAAGCGTTCCAGAAGCAGAGAGACACGGATCAGCCCACCCTTCTCCAGCACATAAGGCAGGCCTAAAAAGGACATCGTAGCCACGGCATAGCCGATATACTCATCGAGGATAAACGTCGAGTGGCCAAACAGCCTCAGCGCTATCTCTAACAGGATATGGCCGAGCATATAAATAATGAGCAGCACGGCAATGACAGCACCGACCCGATTGAGCAGTTTAGAGATACGCTCAATGACATTGAGCGCCCTCATTCGGCGCCTCGGAACTCGCTCAAGATCGACTCGCCGTCATCACCAGTATTCTCCAGCCAGCTCTCGACCACGCCACTGGCGGCTTCCTTGAGAGGCGTTAGCAACTCGTCCGAGACGGGATCACTGATCACGACGTCGTGCTCACTAAGCGTCTGGTAGTTTTCTTCGGTACGCGTTTCAACCGCTTCCCAGTTGTGTTGGTCAGTCAGGCTGGCCGCTTCCATGACCGCATCCTGTTGAGCGTCGGCAAGCGATTCGAACGCATCGCGATTCATGTGCACCATGTTAAGGGGAATGGCGTACTGAACCCCGGCAAAGTAATTCTGATGCTCCCAAAAGCTGGCATTGGCCCCCGCTTCGGCGGACGTTAACACCGCCTCGATACCGCCGGTGGCCAGTTGGGGTACCACATCGGCCCAGGACAGGCTGACCGGCGAGGCACCTACATTTCTAAATGTCTCGGTACCGTTACGGTCAAAGGTGCGAATCTTCAGGCTCTCAAGATCGTCCTGGCTCGCGACCTCGTCTTCCGACCAGATACCGCTCGGCGGCCAGGGCGAGGCATACAGCAGCACCTGGTTATTATCGGCGAACACCTCTTCGTAATAGGGTTTTGCTATGTCATAAAGTCGCCGCGCATCGGCAACATCGTCGACAATAAAGGGGAGCGAAGAGAGTAGAAACAGCGAATTGATGCCGCTCATGGTGCCCGAGAGGGTATCAGCTATCTCGACGGCGCCATCGGCCACGCCATAAAAATGATCGCCGGAATTAAAGCCGAGCGAGCCACCCGTATGCAGCGTGATATCAATTTCGCCATCGGTTAATTCGGCAAGCTTATCAATAAAATAGGCATCGCCCTGAGCATGAATGGAGGACGCATTATACTCATTGGAGAAGTCCATACTGACCGACTGGGAATGCGCATAGCCACTGACGAGTAGTGCCCCTAGCGCTATCGAAAGTTTTTTACCTGAATGAGGGAATTTGTTATTTAAATCAGCAGGATGGAACATTCTTTTAACCCCTATTTTTGATTGGTATAGGGATTAAACTACAGTCATTTGGGAACCATTTATGTCCCATAGCGACGCGAACGGACCAGACAACGACACGCCGCCCAGTGGACGGCGTTGCCTATGCTGCGTGATTAGCGTGGCCGACGATCGCCTTCGAGGAAATTAGCCGTAAAGACCGCTTTGCCATGGGTCTCAAACGACCACTTCATCACCTCAGTTAGCGCTGCCATCACAGCATCGAACTCGCCAAATACCTGGGTGCTCATGCGATTCGGGTGTACTTCCAATCCTGTCGCCTCAAGGCGTTTCACCACCTCTTTGACCACCGGCTTGAAGTCATCGGCCAACGGGTAATAGCTAAGCTGTACGGAAAGATACATAACGCCTCCTTACGCTGTGTTTTGGGGCTGACGGACGCTGGATAAACGCTGCCAGGCAGCCAAAATAGCGGCACGGGTCTCGTCCGGATGCTCCATCGGGAACATATGCGTACCGGGGACTTCACTCACCGATAGCCCTCTACGCTTCAAGCGTTTTATACGTGAAGCGGTCAATAGGTGGGACTCTTTGCCCGCCACCAGTTCTAACGGTACGCCCAAACGCTGCGGCAGGCGCGATAGGTGATCCGGCAGGTGGCGGAAAATTTCCACCTCAATACTCGGGTCAAAGGTCAGCTCTGCACTGCCATCATTTAGCAAGCGCGTCCCTGCTTCAATGTAGTCGTTGAGCGCCTCCGGGGTAAAGCGACGAAACAGCCCCCGGCGACCCAGCGAGCTTGCCATCGCTTCGCGACTCGGCCACACGGTGCGCCGCCCCAAGGTTTTTCCAGCAGGGGTAACCCGATCCACAAAGCCAAACCGCTTGGCGGCTTTCATTGCCCAGGCGTCCTTCCCCAGCATCAAAGGGGGATCAAGCATAATCACCCCGCAGAAGCGCTCGGGCTGCTTATCCGCGGCCATGGCCATTAGCGTGCCACCCAAAGAGTGCCCCACGCCCAGAAGCGGCGTATCCGTCTCGGGTAGGTAGCTCAGCAGCTCATCCACCAAGTTGCCCCAGTTATGATTAACGGGGTAGTCAGGGTGGTGACCCAGGCGATCCAGAGGGTGCAGATCAAAGGTCTCTGCCAGTGGGTTCAGCAGGCTGCGATAGCTTAAGCCCGGAAAACCATTGGCATGGGCAAACACTAAACGGGGACGTTGGGCAGCATTAGCAGGCATGGCAAGGCTCGCGCGTTAAAAAGGCAGGAAGACGGCTAATGTGAAACATGATTATTTACGCCGCCTATCATACATCTGTTTTAACGCGCTCCTGCATGAGCGTCAATCGACAAAAGGATTAACAGGCTAATTAAAACAGCGACAATTGATGCTCCTGGCTGTTGTCCGCCAGTCGATACCCTACTCCAAGCAGGCGGACGGGCCGCTCGCCCCTGGCCCAACCAACGTTAAGCAGAGTTTCAAACTGCTCCAGGTTAGGCGCGGGGTCGGCGTGTTCGACGGTGGTTTGGGTAAAGTCGTTGAACTTCACTTTTACGATTAACCCGCGCACCGCCAGTGGCGGGTCAAGCCGTGCGTAGCGGCGCTCTAAATCTTCGATCAGCGCGGGTAGCTCTCGGTGGCAGGCATCGAGGTTGGGTAAATCCTGGGCGTAGGTCTGTTCGGTGCTGACCGACTTGCGCTCCCGGTGGGTTTTCACCGGGCGCTCGTCCCGCCCCCAGCTCAGCTCATACAGCCGCCGTCCAAAACGGCCAAAGTGCTCGACCAGGTCGGTTAGCGTGCGGGTACGCAGGTCAGCGCAGGTGTGAATATCCAGCCCCGCCAGTTTCTCGGCCGTGCGCGGTCCTACCCCGTGGATTTTCTTGACCGGCAACTGTTGTACGAAGCTATCGACCTTATCCGGCGTAACCACGCACAGGCCGTCGGGTTTGTTCCAGTCGCTGGCAATTTTGGCCAGAAACTTGTTGGGCGCTACGCCCGCCGAAACGGTGATCCCCACTTCGCGGCTGACCCGTTCACGGATCGCTTCAGCCATTAGCGTCGCGCTGCCGTGATGCTGGGTGACCTCCGAGACATCCAGAAAGGCCTCATCCAGGGAGAGCGGTTCGATCAGTTCAGTCACATCGCGATAAATGGCGAAGACCTGGCGGGCGACCTCTTTGTATTTGGCCATCTCACCGCGGATCACGGTGAGATGCGGGCAGCGCTTGAGTGCCTGAGCCATCGGCATGGCCGAGTGAATGCCAAATTCTCGGGCGGGATAGTTGCAGGTGGCGACCACCCCGCGCTGCTCGACGCTGCCGCCAATCGCAATCGGTATATCCCGCAGCGCGGGATTATCGCGCATTTCCACTGCTGCATAAAAGCAGTCACAGTCGCAGTGAATGATTTTGCGCACCGGCTAGCCTTCCAACTGTAAAAAAACACAGTCTAGCATAGGCGTTATGTGCCACAGAAGGTTCTTAGCACCTGCTCATTTTCCGTGGCGGGCGCCGCTAAACGGCGCGCTTCAACAGATTCATCGAACGGCTTAGTCACCACTGCCAATAAGGTGTGGAAAGGCGCAAAATCACCGTCGTAAGCGGCATCAATGACCTCTTGAACCCGGTGGTTACGGGGAATAATGACCGGGTTGGCGCTTCGCATGGCCGCAAAACGCTCACTATCTTGGCTGGCTATCTGCGCTTGCTGCCAGGTATCCAGCCACGCGGTCAAACCGTCAGGCTGAGTCGTCAGTGCCAGCAGTGCCTGGCGGTACTCATCGCTCGGCGAGGAAGCGTATTGCGTGAGCGCGTCAAAGGTGGCGGTCATGTCCATCCGCCCCTGATGCATCTGGCTTTCGAGACCTTCCATTAGCGCTTCGGCTTGAGGGCTTTCCACCGCTAAACCGAGCTTATCGGCATGCAGGCGGACTTGCTCGGCGCTGAACAGTGATTCAAAGCGCCGGATGGCGTCAGTGGCCTGCTCCACGACCGCGTCGCCCTCTTCCCGCATCAACGGCAGCAGCGTTTCGGCAAAGCGGGCCAGATTCCACTGAGCAATCGCTGGCTGGTTGGCAAAGGCGTAGCGTCGGCCTTGATCGATGGAACTGTACACCTTCTGCGGATCGAACTGCTCCATAAAGGCGCAGGGGCCGTAATCGATGGTTTCGCCGGCGATGCTGCAGTTATCGGTATTCATCACGCCGTGAATAAAGCCGACGCTGATCCAGCGGGCAATCAGCACTGCCTGGCGGGCAACTACCTCCTCCAGCAACGCCAAATAAGGATCTTCGGCGTTGGCAGCACCTGGATAGTGGCGTTCAATGACATGATCCGCCAACGCTTTTAACGATGCTTCATCTCGCCGTGAGGCGGCGAATTGGAACGTTCCTACGCGGATATGGCTGCTGGCCACGCGGGTAAAGACGGCGCCGGGCTCAGCCATTTGCCGGACCACTCGCTCGCCGCTCGCCACGGCCGCAAGGGCACGGGTGGTGGGAATCCCCATGGCGGCCATGAACTCGCTGACCAGGTACTCACGCAGCACCGGCCCTAACGGCGAACGACCATCGCCACCACGGGAAAACGGTGTGCGGCCGCTGCCTTTTAGCTGCACATCGCGGCGAACGCCATTCTGATCGATCACTTCGCCCAGCAGCAGCGCACGGCCATCGCCCAGTTGCGGCACAAAGTTACCGAACTGATGCCCGGCGTAACCTAAGGCGCCCGGCTTGGCATCCGGCATGGGCTGGTTGCCGCTAAACCAATCAGCAAGCGTTGTAGAGTCAGGTAGCTCTGTGGCCCCTAGCTCATGGGCAAGCGGCGCATTGAACGCAATCAGCTCCGGGCTGGCCACAGGCGTTGCTTGGGTGGCGACCCAGAGGGGTTCAGGCAAGGTGGAATAGAGATGTTCGAATGACAGCACGATAGGCTCCGCTTTTAGTGGCAATAACTACCTAATACCCTAGCATTCTACTCAACTAAACGCCGAGGCGATGTTGCCAAACATACCAAATGTTAAAAACAGCGAGCTGACGCCACTGCCAAGGGATTTTTATAATCGGGACACGCTTGAAGTGGCGAGAGATATGCTTGGCTGCTGGCTGGTACGTGAGCATAAAGTCCGGTCACTTTTCTCTTAATAAAGATTTCTGTGAATTTTTTCCGCTGGTTATTGTTTGGCACAAGGTTTACTTTTCACAAAATACTTTTATAAAAGTAAACCGAGTGACATCTATGCTAGGTCAACGAATCCATCAGGCACGCCTTGCTGCTGACTTGACGCTTGAAGCGTTGGGCCAGCAGCTTGAGGTTTCCAAGGCGGCAATACAGAAGTATGAAAAAGGTAAAGCAACACCCGACTCCTCTAAATTGCTCAAGATCGCTAAAGCGTGTGGCGTTCGCACAGAATATTTTTTCCGAAAGTCGACGGTAACGTTGTCGAACATCGAATTTCGTAAACACAGCACGTTTGGGAAGAAGCGTTCTGACGCTATACAAATCCGCATTACGGAAATGATTGAGAAACGTGTCGAATTGCTTAACGCGTTCCCCGAGTTGCCCATTCCACACTTCGCAGTCCCTGGTTGTGTACCTCGCCAAATAGAAGATTTGGACGAGATTGAGGGCATCGCAGAGAATGTACGACACGCATGGGAGCTTGGGTTAAATCCAATTGCCGACTTGACCGCAGAGCTTGAACCCTTGGGGTTGTTGGTAATGGCAGTCGACGTGGAACACAAAGCATTTTCGGGCATGACTGCTACAGCAATGACAGTAGATGGGCAGTACTACCCTGTCATAGTGGTGTCTTCTCGCTGGCCTGGGGATCGCCAGCGTTTTACTCTCGCCCACGAACTGGCTCACGTGCTTTTTGCAGGTCGATTGACGGACGGAGTAAATGAAGAAAAGGCATGCGACCGTTTTGCTGGCGCGTTTTTAGCCCCAAGAGAGTCCGTTGTTAAGGAGCTTGGCTCTCAGCGAAAGCGCTTAGAGCCACAAGAACTTTACCATCTAAAGCATGAGTACGGCCTTTCAATGGCCGGGTGGGTAATGCGTGCGTTTCAATGTGGCGTTATCCATGACGGGTTGCGAGAGGCAACGATGCGAATGTTCTCGGCTCGCGGCTGGAGGACTAACGAGCCCGGCGAGGTGCTACCTAACGAAGCCCCTGCTCTATTTGAGCAGCTAGTATATCGGGCATTAGCAGAAGACCTTATTTCCGAGGCAAAGGCGGCTGAACTGCTCGGCATCCCAAGAATGCGCTTCTATCGAGAACGCCTAATGGAGTCTGCTGATGCTGTTACTCATCAGTGACGCCAACGTAATAATTGATTTAGAGGCTGGGGGCATACTGGAAACACTCTTTCAGCTTCCTTATGTTTTCGCTATGCCTGACGTGCTTTATGAAGAAGAAATTGAAGACGGCAGCCCGTACCTAATTGATATGGGGTTAAAAACACTCGTTGTTGAATCCTTGTACATCGATTATGCGATCACCTTGGGAGAAGAGCATGGCGAAGAGCCCGGCTTGTACGACAGGCTAGCGCTGGCTTTAGCTAAGCAGGAAGCCTGCCCGTTGCTTACGGGAGACAATAATCTGCGCGCCCTTGCTGGGCGCGAAGGTGTTGATATAAGAGGCACGCTATGGGTGTTCACTGAGATGATTGAGTTCGGGCTATTGTCCAATGAGGAGAGCTTAGCCTCCCTTGATTTGATGAAAGCACGCAAACGCAGATTGCCTTGGGACGATGCCAAAAAACATATCGAACGGGCAAACTTTGGCTCCAGGCAATGAGGAGCATGGTAAAAAGTTTCCCAGGAAATGCTATCAGTGTTTCAGGCGCTCTAGTTTCCGTGCAAACAGCGCACAGCCTGCTCAAGCACCGGCGTCAACGGCGCCCGCCACTGGTGGGTCAATAGCGCATCTGCCCGGGTGACGCCGAGCGATAGCGATGCCAGAGGGATGCCCCGCTCATGGGCGGCGCGGCAAAAACGGTAGCCGGAAAACACCATCAACGAGGTGCCCACTGCCAGTACCGCCTCCGACTCTGCCAGCGCTACCTGCGCTGCAAGCCGCCGTTCGGCGGGCACCACATCGCCGTAGAACACCACGTCAGGCTTCAGGATGCCGCTGCAGCGCGGGCAGTCGAAAATGCGAAAGGTGCTGAAGTCAGTTTCCAGGTCGGCATCGCCATCCGGAGCGTGCCCCGCCTGCAAACCAGTAAAGCTCGGATTCATGCGCGCCATTTCGGCATGCATGGCGTGGCGCATCATTTGGTAGTCGCACACCATGCACTTCACCATGTCCGCTCGGCCATGCAGGTCGATCACCCGGCGGGAACCGGCGCGCTGATGTAAGCGGTCAACGTTTTGGGTCACCAACTGCTGGATATAACCCTGTGACTCCAGCGTGGCCAACGCACGGTGTGCGCCGCTGGCTTGGGCTTCGCGCATGGCGCTAAAACCGATCAGCGCGCGGGCCCAGTAGCGCTGGCGAACGTGATGAGAACTCATGAAGTCGCCATGCTGCACCGGGGGTGGCCGCTTCCACTGACCATCCGCATCGCGATAGTCCGGAATGCCACTGTCGGTACTCACACCGGCACCGGTAATCACCCACAGTTTGGGGTGCCGCTCAATAAAATCAGCCAGTTCCTCGCCCGCCTGGGCAACGCTTTCTGCAATTTCCACGGCCTGCGTCAATCGTTCACCTCTAGGCAATGTGGCTCAAACTCAACGATACTGTATAGCAACAGCGGGCCATGCAACGCGCCCTTTAACGGTTATTGTGCACCCAGGAGATACTCTTATGCAGCACGATCATGACATTATTATTGTCGGTGGCGGCATGGTGGGCGCCGCCCTGGCGGCCCGCGTGGGTCATGCGGGCTTCTCCGTAGGGCTGGTGGAGCACGGCGATGCCCCTACTCCCCCTAGCGGTGACTATGACCTGCGTATTTCCTCGCTGAATGCGCGCTCGTTAGCGTTCGTTAAGGCCAGCGGCACGGCTTTACCTGAGGAGCGTAGCTGCCCGTTTCGGCATATCGATGTTTCCAACCAGGACGGCACCGGCCACTCGCTGTTTTCCGCTCACGATAGCGGCATGGATGACTTCGGCATCTTTATCGAAAACCGCACGTTGCAGTACGCGTTATGGCAACGGTTAGAACAGCTGCCCAGCGTCACCTGCTACACCCAATGCGCGCCGTTAAGTACGATCACCTCAAGCACTGGCCGCCTGCTGGAGCTGGATAATGGCAAAACCCTAAGCGCCCGTTTGATCGTCGGCGCCGACGGCGCGCAATCGACCCTACGTGAGCTAGCGGGGATTAACGTTAGTAGCCACGACTACCATCAGCGGGCGATGATCATTAACGTGGAAACTGAGCTGCCCCAGCAGGATGTCAGCTGGCAGGTCTTCACCCCTACAGGCCCCATCGCCATGCTGCCGCTACCAGGCCATCGCGCTTCCTTGGTGTGGTACGACACAGATAGCACCACCCAAGCCCGCGAACAGCTTGACGATGAGGCACTTAAAGCAGCCATCGAAATGGCCTTCCCTAAACGCCTGGGTAACCTCATCCGCATCGTCGCCCGGGCCAGCTTCCCCATCAAGCGCCAACATGCCCACCGCTATATCGGCAAGCGCCTGGCACTTATTGGCGACGCGGCCCATGTGGTGCACCCGCTGGCAGGCCAGGGGTTAAATATCGGCCTGCACGACGCCGACACCCTTGCCGAGATCATTATCCAGGGCCGCGACCCCGGCGACTATGTCAACCTACTCCGCTTTGAGTGCCAGCGCCGCGCGGCCAACCAAGCGATGATCGCCGCCACCGACAGCTTTCACCACCTGTTTACCGGCGCCAAGCCGCTGCGCCAACTAGGCGATCTAAGCCTGCAAATAGCCGAGCGCTTCCCTTTCGCCAAACGCATGATGATGCAGCAAGCCAACGGGTTGAATCCGTTTAAATTCCATTAGGATTCATCAATGTATTCAGAATCGAATGATTTGGCAGCTTTGGAGCGGTTTTTCGAGAAGCTGGCACTGCTGCCCAAGCCAGAACCCCTGACACCCAATTTGTTTTCGGTTGCAGGACCTGGTCAGAATGAGAACCGACTATCCGACTTAATGGCCTTCTTTATGGGCGGTTATCCCGGTGCGCCTCACTGGTTAGCCAAGGCCGTTCTGCATGCACTAGTTCGTAAAGAGCGATTCGATCATGACCATCTACAGCAAGTCGACTGGGAAGCAGTCACTACCGAACGGGAAGCAGGGAGCTGGAATGTCGAAAGCGAATCGATCAAGCGCTTGGACTTATTGGTTTCAGGAAACAACTTCGTATTGGGCATTGAGCATAAAGTATGGGCTTCGGCGACTAATAATCCGTTTTATGCCTATGACGACTTGCTGAAAAGCTATGAAGTTAATATCTACAAATGCGTTTTATGCCCAGATGACTCCAAGGAAGGCGTTCAGGCACCCGCCACTAACGCAGGCTGGCCAACGTTATCCTACTCGGAAGTATTGGTCTCAGCTTATGAACTGTACGGGAAAGACGTAGCCCCATCTGATCAGACGAAATGGCAAATTTTCTATCAAGAGTTGTTACAGCACCTCACTTCTATCGCCCATCCAACTGAAGAAAAGACAATGACGAAAGTCGAACTGAATTTTTCGTTGAAGCATTTCAATGACCTGTATGAAGCATCTCAGCGTTTGGAGCAATTCGAACAGGAGTTGATGGCGGAAGGTAAAAGCCATATTGCGGCTGCATTGCAAATAGCTACCAGCGATATCCATACCAAGAAAAAGCCGGAAATTTGGAGTGAAGAGACAAGAGTATGGCGCTTCTTCCCCAGTGCTTGGAGTAATACAGGAGCCTCCCAAATATGCCTCGTTTATTATCCTTCATCAGAGTCGGAAGGTGATGAAAGCATCGGTTTTGAAGTTCGGGCCTACTTGGAAAGCCAGGTAAGCAGTGACCCTTGGCTGAAAAAAATCGAACGGGCATTTTTAAAGGTAACGCCTGTCACCAAACACCCAGACTGTACTTGGTACAGAGAAGGCCATGGCAACGACACTTGGCCTGAAACCGCTGGGCGCTGGTTGGCTTTGAGTGCTTGGCCCCGGGAGTACACCAAGACAGGTGCGATGAAAGCACTGGGTGATTTAGCCAAATGGGTGGATGAACACGCTTTCGAGACAGAAACCAATATAGCCGACTCATGAGGCTAGGGCGGACGAGAGGCCGCAGTAGCATCAAGGCATCAGCGCGGAGCAAAGACGTCTATTACTAGTAGTGGTCCCCCGTGGTAAACATTGTTAACCACTCGTTCTTCCTCAAGCACTTAATATGTTAAACGGTGCTGAATGATGATGCAGCAAGCCAACGGGTTGAATCCATTCAAAATGCGCTAGGGTCTACTACGCTGAGAGGGTGGTCACTGCCGGTGACCCATAACAATCACAATAACCCCTCGTTAAAGGCAACCCTATGGCATCTACACGATATGCGCTGTTCACGGCAACGCTCTGTTCCGGCCTTGGCCTCCTTCTGGCTTCTCCCCTGTGGGCCTGGGATGGCGTCGTCGAGAAGCAGACCTTTGAAATGGACAGCTTCACTACCCATGGCGGCGAGACGATCCCCAACGTCACGGTGGGTTGGGAAGCCTACGGCGAGCTCAATGACGCCCGCGATAACGTCATTCTGATCACCCACTTCTTCTCTGGCACCAGTCATGCGGCAGGCCGCTATGAGGTAGATGGGCAGCCGACCGGCTACTGGGATGCCATCATTGGCCCCGGCAAGCCACTCGATACCGATGAGTACTACATCATCTCCTCGGATACGCTGGTTAACCTGAATGCCAAAGACCCCAACGTCACCACCACCGGGCCCGCCTCCATCAACCCTGACACCGGCGAGCCCTGGGGCATGGACTTCCCGGTCGTCACCATCCGCGACTTTGTCGAGGTACAGCGCGAGCTACTCGAAAGCCAAGGCATTGAATCGCTGCATGCGGTGATGGGTGCCTCGATGGGCGCGCTACAAGCTATCGAGTGGGCCAGCGCCTATCCTGACCGAGTTGAACGCTTAATCTCAGTGATTGGCGGCGGCGTTGCCGACCCTTGGCTACTGGCCACGCTAAGCGCCTGGGCAGCGCCGATTCGTTTAGACGCCAACTGGAACGAGGGTAACTACTACAACGGCGAACCACCTACCGACGGGCTAAAAGAAGCGCTAAAACTGGTGACACTCAACGCCAACCACTGGCAGTGGGCTAACGAAACCTTTAACCGCGATTGGGCCGATGAAGCGCGTGACCCCGCTCAGGATATCAACGCCCGCTACGCGATCGAACAAACGCTGGATGATATCGCCGCCGCCCGCGCTGCCACTTCTGACGCTAATCACCTGCTCTATCTAGTGCGCGCCAACCAAACCTTTATGGCGGGCCACGGCGAGTCGTTAGAGGAAGGGCTTGCCGCCATCGAAGCGCCGACCCTGATGCTGTATAGCGAAAACGACCTCGTCTTCGCGCCTGAAGGTGTGCGCGGCACCGCAGAGTTGATTGAATCAGACGGCACCGACGTGACGCTTGAAACCCTGGATGGCAATCGAGGCCACTTGGATGGCGTTGTTTCCATCAATCAAGCAAGTGATACGTTGCGGGCGTTTTTGCAGTAAGGGGGGTAGCGCTGGCTTTGAGTCTTAAAGCCAGCGCTTAAGAAGTTGCGATATGAACCAGGCTAACTAGCCGCCATTCAGGCCAGAGCCTCTAAAACATTATCGGTTGGCGTTCTCTTCGGCCACCTGGCGAAGCGCATCGACAAGCACGTCAGCTGGCTGGGCACCAGGAATCAGGTAACGTCCATCCAGAATGAATCCCGGCACGGCGCTTACACCCGCTTCTATGAAATGCTGCTCTGCCGCGCGTACTTCGTCTGCGTACTGATCAGACCGGGCGATGGCCTCGGCAACATCACCATCAAGCCCAACCTCAATGGCCTTCTCCCGCAAAACCTCTGGGTCTGAAGGGTTTTTCGCCTCACCGAAGTAGGCATCGAAAAGTGCTAACTGCAGGGGCGTCTCTAGATTTTGCGTGGCGGCCCACGCCAGCACGCGGTGGGCAGCGAAGGTATTGTTCGCTCGACGCTCCTGGGCGCCACGAAAATTTAATCCAAGCTCTTCGGCCACCGCCATAATCTCACGCTGGGACTGCGCCATGCTGGCCGCGTCCTTGCCGTACTTGCGGCACAAGTGCTCCAGGATCGGCTCGCCCTCGGGCGGCATGTCAGGGTTGAGTTCAAAGGGCTGCCAGAAGAGTTCAACGTCGATCTCGCCATCAAGGGTTTCTAGCGCTTGTTCCAAGCGCCGATAGCCGATCGCGCACCACGGGCAGGCGACATCAGATACTAGGTCAATTCTTACCTTCTGCATGATAGATCTCCTCGTTGGGTTCGGTCGTCAGCGCTCAAACTGCGCTAAGCCTTGGCTTTTATCAAGCAACACCTAAACGCAACCCGCCTAGTCGGTTGTGCACTTTTTCCAACCCATTGACGGCGTTGGTAAGCAAAAGCCTCTTACTCACGGCTTAGCAGCTTACTAGTTCCAACGCTGGGGGTTGAACTGGTAACGAGGACTAAAGTTCGTCAGCACCAGGTGGGCAGCTCTGTCGATTCGGCAAACGCGGCGATCATGACTTTCCCTGGTTTGTGTTTGAAGATTAAGGAGTCATGGCTTTCAAGAATGTAGCTTGCACCTTATCAAGAGAAAGGCAACCACACCCGATGCAGTCTGTCATCATATCTCTCAGTTCAATTAACTGCGTTATCTTCCTGTTTAGCTCGCCTCGCCACCTAGAGCCCAATTTGTCCCAATCAACAAGAGTGACACGGGTATGATTCGGAAGCTCTTCAAGCTCAAATAAAATGCCTATAAGTTTATTTTTCGCACCCCTCTTGACCTAAACCTTAGTTGAGGTTTCAGAATAGCCCTACGTCAAAGCCAACTCAAGCTTATCGCTTCAGATAACATTTTTATTAAAAACGTGTAACTAAAACCAAACCAACACCCTTGAAAAAATAAACTCAGAGGATTTTAAAATGAAAGTACTTTCCTTCGGCGCTAGCAACAGCAAAAGCTCCATTAACAAAAAGCTGGCTTTTTATGCAGCACAACAAATCAGCGATGCAGATATTTCGTTAATCGATCTTAACGACTTTGAAATGCCAATATTTAGCGAAGACAGAGAAAAGGAGTCTGGCATCCCTGAATTGGCGCATGCTTTTTACAACGCTATCGGTGAAGCAGATGTCATTGTAATGTCATTCGCGGAACACAATGGGACTTATACGTCAGCCTATAAAAACCTATTTGACTGGACATCACGAATAGATATGAAAGTATTTCAAAATAAACCCGTTCTTATGCTATCTACCTCGCCTGGTCAAGGTGGGGCACAAAGTGTCTTAGCTTCCGCACAAGCGTCAGCTCCCTATTTTTCAGCAACCGTTATAGGCGCGCTTTCCTTACCAAGCTTTTTTGACAATTTTGACTTAGAGCAGGGTGTTGTCACTAACCAGCAGTTTAACCGAGACCTACTTGGAATATTAAGTAAGATTTAAATTTTTCTATTTTTGGGAAATCATCTGCAGTCTGTCATTACAGGCGCTATAGAAACTGATAGCGCCTGCCATCACCAGTGGCAAAATCGCTGCGACTCGAAGGATATGACACCTGGAGAATGACTTGGCTATGTGCTATTTCAGACCATAACAAGCTTCTTCACGTTAAGCTCTTCACGATATGGGTCAGCACCACAACCAAGCTCAAGGACTGGCCCGCAGTGAGCTCGATCAGTGATAAGAGGCAACCAGCGTTGGAGCCAGGGGTCTGAATACATGGGGAATCCTGAAGATATCTAATTAACAGTGATTTCATAAATTAATTTAACTCTACCCCATTGATTCCCACACGAGCAAAAATAAATTCAGCAGTGCTTAAAGCAACCATCGGGCGTATCTCGGTGCATAATCATCAAAGTCAGAGATAGCTTTTAAAATGCCTCAGCGGCGCATAGCACATCGACATATACCAAAATACGATCAAACTGATGAAAGTACATTCCGCCCTATACTGAGAAGCACCCAGTAATGATAAGGAGGCAGCTATGAAAAAAGCATTATTAGCGCTAATCACTACGATGCTGATAAGTGGGTGTAGCAACAGCAACACCACCGCATCAAACGCGCCCGTTTCAGATACTGCAACCGAGCAAAACCAACCCCACCATCAGGTTACCGATCAATGGGTCGGCCGATGGATTGGCGTTGAAGGGTTATTCCTGGAAATCAGCAAGGACGAGCCTGCAGGCCCGGGACATTATCTCCTTCACATGCGCTACGGCCTGGATGACGACCAAATCGGCACCTTCGAAGGGCAGGCCACCACCGAAGGCATTAGCTTCAACCGCGGAGACGGCCCGCAGTTGCTTCGCTCGGGCGACGGCGAAGCCACCGGCATGAAGTGGCTATTGGAAAAGGAAGATTGCTTGGTAGTCGCAACAGGTGAAGGCTATTGCCGCGACTGACCTGAGCGGTGGTCACTCAAGGAGCGGCGGGATAAAAGCAGTTATTCAGCCGCTAGTTCAGCAAAGTGGCCCGCTTAATCCAGGGTGTACTTAAACCACCGCTGCTTTAAGCGGCAACCAGCCTCTTTACTTTAAGCTCTTTGCGATGCTGTTCGGCATGCCAAAGCTCGTATTGGGACTGCTGGTTCAACCAGCTTTCCGCAGAGGTATCAAACGCAATAGAAAGCCGCACAGCCATTTCAGGACTAATACCCGCTTTGCCGTTCAGCACGGCACTGAGCGTTTTGCGGCTTACACCCAGCGCTTCAGCAGCAGCTGTCACAGTAAGGCCTAGAGGCTCCAAGCAAAGCTCGCGTAATACTTCACCAGGGTGGGGAGGGTTGTGCATCAACATTGGCGCTACCTCAGTGATAATCTTCGTAATTCACTATCTCGGCATCTCCGTTCTCGAACCGGAACGTCACGCGCCAGTTACCACTCACCGTGACTGACCAGATTCCAGAGCGCTTACCTGAGAGTTCGTGCAAGCGAAGACCTGGCAAGTCCATATCGTTGACATCTGACGCTGCATTAAGTCGACCAAGAATAAGCCGAAGTCTCTTTGCATGCGCGGCCTGAATCCCTGCAGTGCTGCCGGATTTAAAGAATTTTGCCAAGCCTTTGTGTTTGAAGCTTCGGATCATCTATCAAATGTACCCTGCTACGTATCAGGTGTCAAAAGCATATAAAAATCAAAAATAACCAAGAAACTGACTATGCCACTACAGGAGATAGCACGATTAGATTAAAGACTACTTGCCCGCCACTTCAGTAAAGTGGCCCGCCTTATCCAGGGTGTATTCGCCAAAATCCTGCGCCAAATAAAGCGAGCCTGAATAGGCGTTCTCGGCCTCTTTGCGGATATCTTCGATGGAGGGCGTCGCCTTGAGGTTGAGCTGGTAACGGGGGCTAAAGTGCGTCAGCACCAGATTAGGTAGCTGTACGGTTTCGGCAAACGCGGCGACAAGCTTAGCGTAACTATGCCCCACATCACCGGCCTTCTGGGCCATTTCTTCGGTGTAAGTGGCTTCATGCACCAGCACCTGGGCCCCCGCGCAGGCATCAAACAACAAATCAGGCTGGTCATTGTCCCCAGCGATCACCACTTTTCGCGGCTTGTATTTGAAGATCAGGTAGTCATGGCTTTTTAACTGCACGCCTGCAAACTCAACATCAAACCCTTGCTTCAACTGCCCCCACAAAGGCCCTCTCGGAATGCCCTTTTGGGTCAGCTTTTCAATGTTTAAATCAGCATCGACCTTTCGCTCCGTAAACCCATAAGCATAGGACGGCGCCCGGTGTGAAAGCCTGAACGTGGTAACCGCGATGTTCTCAAACTCAACGCTTGGCAACTCATCCGAGTCGATAAACTCCAGGGCGAATGGCAAGCATAGCTGCGTGGCCTCACAGGTAGCCTCCAACCACGCCTTGATACCTGCGGGTGCCACAATGGTAAGCGGCGCTTTCCGGCCACCCATACCCGCACTCGCCAGTATGCCCGGCAGCCCATAGCAGTGGTCGCCGTGCACATGGGTAATCAAGATGGCCTTCAATGAATGGAACGACAGCTTCGTGTGCAAAACCTGATGCTGGGTGCCCTCACCACAATCAATCAGGTACCAGCCCTTCCCCTTGCTCTCTCGTAGAGCGACGCCGGAGACATTTCTTGTTTTGGTGGGTACACCGGCTGAGGTGCCTAGGAAGAGTAAATTCATATCGCGTCCGTGCTTTCTTTTTAGAAACCTGAACCTAGGCTGGCGGCATACAGATTTCCAATACGTTTGGGTGCTCAGCTTTTTTACGACAGGATGGCCAACGACAACAGTAGCTATTGCTAAGCGGCTTCAAAATCCAATGGCTGAAGGTCGTCCAAATTAATGGTGCTGCGAGCCATCCATAGATCATACATATCCTGCATTGCCAGCCAGCTTTCCGGGGTTCGCCCAAGAACCTTCGACAAGCGCAACGACATTTCGGGGCTAATACCGCTATCCCCTTTAAGCAACCGTGACAAGGTGGATGGTGAAACGCCCAAACTGGACGCAAGCTGACGAGAACTAATACCAAAAGGTTCTAGATAAATCTCCCGAATAAATTCGCCGGGATGCGGTGGGTTATGCATTGTCATTAGTGATAATCCTCATAATCAAGAATGTAGGCGTTGCCATCCCGAAATTCGAACGTCATGCGCCAATTTCCGTTGACCCAAATCGACCATCGCCCTTTGTCTTTCCCCTTCAATGGGTGAAGCCGAAATCCGGGGATATCCATGTCTTCCACTGAAATAGCCGTATCCAGAGCAGCAAGCTGCATGCGTAACTTCTTGGCATGATCTACCTGTATGCCAGCGGTGCTACCAGACGAATAGAACTTTTTCAGTCCTTTGTGACGGAATGACTTAATCATGAGGAAACTATAGCCTGTTGCGCATCAAGCAACAACCAAGGAGGTAAAATCACCACCGATGACTTCATGGATGAGTTTCAAGGCTTAGAACGCCTCAACGCAATCCCGCAAGCGATCAGGCCTGAAGAAACAAACCGCCATACACCGAAGCCTTCTTTCAGAATGATGGTGGAAATTAGCGCAGCGAACAGCACGCTGGTTTCACGTAAGGCCGAAACCATACCAAGCGGGGCGTAGGCCATGGCCCAGATAACGATCCAATACGCCCCGACCTGCATTCCACCGCCAGCGATGGCTGGTGCTAGGTTGCTGCCTATCACTTTTTTTATCTCCTTGGCTTTCCATGTCAGGGCAATAGCAAACGTCAGTAAGCCATTACCGAGCGTCAACAACACAGCAAAGCCGAACACCGAGCCAGCTTGTCGGGCGCCCAGGCCACCCACTAGCGTGTAGGAGGCAATAAGGGCGCCCGTACCAAGAGCAAGGAGAATAGCGCGGGGGTTTCTGGTGATACCGGTACTGGTATCGAATGAAAGCGACATCACACCAACGCCAAGAAACAGCACTCCGAGTAACGGGAGAAGCCCCAACATTTCGCCAGCGAATGCGGCTGCGCCTAGAGTAACGAGTAATGGCGCCGACCCTCGGGCGATAGGATAAACTTGACCAAAATCACCATACTGGTAAGCCATCGGCAAAGAGAAGTGATACGCCGTATGAATCAAGATGGCTAGGCCAAGAAGCGGCCAACTGGCAGGATCTGGGAGCGTCACGAAAGGCAAGATGAGAGCAGAAACGAGACTGCCCAATAAGGTGATCACCGCCATAACGGCGATCCTGTCACCACTCACTTTAACGATCGCATTCCAACTGGCGTTAAAGATGGCAGCGAGCAGTACAATCATTGTTATTTCTATGCTCATATCACCGTATCCTTGAGCTGTAGGATGCTACGTTAAGAAAAACTAGTTTTCCCAGCATAGTCCAAATTCCTATTCACGCATGTGGCCGCACTTGCCAGTATGCCCGGCAGCCCATAGCAGTGATCTCCATCAAGATGGCTTTCAGCGAATGGAACGACAGCTTCGTATGCAAAACCTGATGCTGGGTGCCCTCACCACAATCGATTAGGTACCAGCCCTTCCCTTTGCTTTCTCGCAGAGCGATGCCGGAGACGTTTCTTTGCTTGGTGGGCACACCAGCGGAGGTGCCTAGAAAAAGTAGGTTCATAGTTTTAAGGGGATGGCCTTTTGAAGGTGATGATGTTGAAGAGGTTGCGCCGGAAATCCGCTTGACGAGTGAGGAAGTTGCTTCCGCTGATGCTGCACACTTCCTCTGTGTTTGAAAAGTAGCTTTGAAGCCTCATTGACTGCCCAGAAAATTTCTGCGAGCAAATGGTGGAAACTATGGATTTTATTGAAAGCAATAAGCAGTCACGCATTACCTAATTATGCTGCAACTCCGACAAAAATATTCCTCTTCCGCATATGAGAATTAGTTTTAAAATCTACTTTTATCGAAAACGGGGATTTGTGAGGTGCCTCCAAAATATCAACAACGCCATCTCGGTTTCGTATTGACATAATATACCCGCAGATCACATCAGCAGCGCTGCTTTCATTTATTGCAAAAACTTTATCCCCAACCGAAATATTTTCGCACTCTTCGTAATGATCAGGAAGCGAAAGCTCTTGAAACTCTAGGACACTGATACCACCATAAACCTTGCTAGGCCTCCCTAAATCAATTTTAGTGGCGATCTGAAACGAATAAGAATTCAATTTTGAAAGCACAACGGAGTGTAAAGCTAAGCCGTATTGGCGAATTATTCCTATACGATCTAAAAGCATCTCCAAAGATTCTATCTCATCAATACGAACTCCATGAGCTATTTCATTTCTCCTTTGAGCCAAATTATCTAGTTCTGATGTCAACAAAGAGATCAGAATTTTCTTTTCAAGAGCCTCTTCTGAAGAATGTTTGCGAGACAGCGCTTCGGCTAGACTAACCTCATTCAGGCATAACCTGGATATCCCGTGGATTCCAATTCTTGTAAATATCTCATGAATTGAATCATAACGGAAATTAGAACTATGATTAACAAATGCATCACAATTAAGCACATAATCCTGGGCTTCTACCAGACAGTCGTGCATATTTTTTACAGCCTCACCTAGTGAAGAATGCCTATAATCGTCACTAACCCCTCTCAATTTCTTAACTTTACTTATATGCTCAAGAGAAACATCAAGGTGATTCCTTCTTATCTCATGAGGAAGGCTTTTATAATCCACAGATTGTTCGCAGATAGCTTGAAGATACTCAATAACTATATCTTCCACATATCTTTCTAAAAATCCATAAAGAGATATTATTCCATTTTTATATGAGTAAACCTTGGAGTCCGTTAAAGCAGGGCTTATTTTTTCAGCTAAAAAATCTCGAAACTCAACTTCAAATGAACTATTACCTTTATACTTTTTCACTCCGACTTGAAAATAAAGCTGGCAGTTTTTTTCATAATTAAGATGATTCACTAAGCCATCTATACTAGTTAAAAACTCTGACAATGACTGGAGCATTTAAATAAACCTATCAAAGAACTCATTAAACTTTAAGTCCCTTCCCTCTAAAGCTGATTGGTTGGTATTTCTACCCTCGAAAGCGGCATAATTTTCCTTGTAAAAACTTATGATAGCCTCATTAATTTCTTCTTTTCTATCAACAAGCGTATCGCGAAACTCAAGTCTCTGGCTCAAGGAATTCATCATGGGATCATATACAGCAGTTGTGGGCCGCTCAAACCAACCCCAGCCTGTTTTTCTTTTTCTGTAAAGAAAAAAAGCTTTATCCTCAAAAAGCTCGTATGCCATATCTATAGTATTAACAAACAGTTCATCTAAATTATCCAAAGTCTCTGTAGTAAAGTAATTTCCTTTTTCCAAGTAAAAATCCAGATAAGATTCTAAAGAACCTCGCTGCAAACTAGCTCTTTGTCTATATGCAAAGAACCTCAGAACTAACTCCACATCACCCATAGTTTTAAAGAGTTTGTTCTCTGCTCGCTCGGAATGGATTCGGTCAGGATTTCCATCTTCAAGGGGTATCCCCCAAGCCTTACATAAACTTTCATTTTCAGAAAGCCTAATACAAAGCCTATTTAGCCTACCATCGAAATTAGCGTTTCTTTTCTCTTGAGGAGTAAGTTTTTCACCGCCGCTATTTATTCGGTCAAAAACCATCTGCTTAAGGTTTTCAGCTTCTTCACTAGTTTTTGCCGTTTCATGCAAAAGAATTATAGAAGATATATATCTTCTATCTACACCTTGCTTGACTAGCTTTGGGAGATCGCTATACTTCTTACCATTAAGCTCAGGCCATTTTGTAAGTTCTTCAAGCTCAAATTCATCATCATAGAATGAAGAGATTGCAGTAAGCCTTTGCAAGCCGTCCATGACTTCGTATGAAGAATACTCATATTCATAAAGAAAAATAGGAGGTATGGGCACATTCATTATCAAAGACTCAATTAATGATGATCTTTTTCTATTGGTCCACCTATGTCGCCTTTGATACTCTGGGTTCATTTTGTAGCTATCACTATGTACCATTGAGGAAATAGTATTTAGCGGGTACCTAGCCTGCTCAGTTACAATTCTTATCTCGCCCTCACGATACTTGCTATTGATCTCTTCATCAGACATTCTTAGTGGCTGATCATCGATCATTTCGCGCGCAATGTTTTCACCTTCAAAGAGTTCCATTCACCACCTCTTCTTAAAAATATTTTTCAACATAAATCTATACACCTTAGTACATGAACTTAATGAATGTATTCATCTAATTAACTGGGGTTATGTCGCCAGCCAAATGTCTTCACCCCCGTTGGTTTTTCTACCTACAAAGATAGTTTAGGCGATATGGTCAACATTCGCATGCCGTATCGCTTTGCTTCGTTCACATTCTAACCAAGCGCCACCACCACCGCCCCCTCAAACCACTGCTGCTTGAGACCCCGCTGCTTTTCAAGCAGCAGCGTCAGATACTCGCGCAATGTGTGGGCAGATGGCAACGCGGCAAGGTGCTTACGCAGCCTGCGCTGATAAGTAAACTGCTCAGCAGGCACATGCAATGGCGTGGCGTTCTGGGTGAGCCATTCGATGCTGGGTAGAAGCAAGTGAGTGGCGCCACTATCGAGCGCTAGCGTGACGCCTTTTACATCGAAGTCCCCAGCGTAGATGTGCGGCCGGTGGGTTTTGCGCCACGCCTCGGCCAGTAACGCAAAGCCGCCGCCATAGTGACTGTCGCCTCGGTAGGCGATGAGCGGGTTGGCATAGCCACTTAGCGCTGAAATATCCGGTGTAAATTTATAGAAGCTGTCCAGGTTTTCGACCTGAATCAGGGCGCTGAACGCGCTCAGCTTTAGCCCCATTACATCTACATCGCGAATAGCGCGTGGCTCGTTGGCAAGCCCGGTTGTTGGCTGGGGCGGAAAACTGACGAGTACCCGCCGTGCGCGGGGGCTTTCGCGGCTTGCTTTGTTTTCCTCTACACCCTCTTTCGCTTGGGCGCTGCTGGTTAGGCCGCTGAGTGAGCGGCCTAGTGGTGCTATGCGGGCGCTCTCTAACACGTCATTGATCTGCGCCAGCAAGGTGGCGTCAAAACGCAGCGCTTTACCGTTGATTCGCATGGCCAGGTCAATGTCGTGCTGGTGGCACCAGGCTACCACGTCGTCTACCCACTGGCGGCGGGGCTTCTCCACCGTGGGCTGGCGGAGCAGTTCGCGGGCGACGCCGTTAAGGCCATTGCGTGCGCGGCTGGGTAGGTTCATACGGCCAGCTGCAGTTCTACATCGTGGATCAGGCGCAGGTGGTTGAAGGTACTCGCCTGACTTTCCTGCTGTTTGAGCCGAAACGCCTTCTGATCGCTGCGCGGCAGGCCCTGGTATTCGGAAATCACCTGGAAGAGCCAGATTTCCTCCGGCCATTCCAGCGGGCTTTCGTGCAGGTACTCAAGGGCGCTGACCGGCTCTGCTTGGGGCTGGTCGATCACGCTTAAATAGAAGTGCTCCACATCCTGTTTGAGCGCCTGCTGGCGGGCAGCGGCTAAGCTGCTCTCCTGGGCTTGGGCAGGGGCCGCGGCTTCTACGGTTTGCGTGGTGTGGCGCGGCTGGGGTAGCTGGTGCAGCAAGTCGGCGAGCATCCGGCTGTCCAGGTTACGATCCAGCGCCGGGGCGGCCGCCGCGCTTAGCGGTGCAGCTTGATTGACCAGCCCTGGCACTTCGCTGCGCCGGGCGTAGTTGCCCGGCACAAAGCCGGGATGTTCCCGCATAAAAGCGGCCATGCCGCTGATCAGGCGGCTGCGCGCCTGCTGCTTGCGAAAGCGCGCCATCAGTTCGATCAAGCGCCGCTGCACTTCGCGCAGGCTGGTGTAGTGGTGGCTTAGTTGCTGCTGAAGCTGGCTGATCAACAGCTTGCGCAGGCCGCCGTCGCTGCCCACCAGTTCGATCAGCTCGTCGAAGTCGATCAGCGCCAGGCCATCCAGCAGTCTCGCGATCTGCTTCTGGGCGCGGTCGTTTTCGCGGATTTTGTCGTTGAGCTGACTGACGAAACCAAAATCACTATTCAGCCGCTGCCATAAACTGTCGATGGCATCGGCGAAGCGTCCGTTCAGGTCGTCGACCTCTTGGCGCAGGCGCATCAACTGCTGCTCCAGCCGCCAGTGCTCGCCGCGGCTACGCGCCTCCCGATAGCTATGTACCAGGGCGCGAATCAGTTCCAGGGTTTCCGCTACATCGGCGTTCACATGGCGGCGGGTCTCGTCGGCAAGCATCTCGGCGATCAGTTCGCGCACCTTGGGCGCCAGCTTCACGCCGCTCTGCTCATCCGGTCGCCATAGAATGCGCGCCGCCAGCAGCTTGCGTAGCGCGCTATCGCTGAGCGATTCCAGCGGCACTTCATCGCGGGTGTAGGCCTGCATCAGCACATCGGCATGCTTGCCGAGCAGCGCCAGCCGTTCGCTGCCGGTTTTCAGCAGGCGGCTTTCCAGAGCGTGTTCCCCATTAGAACCCATGCTCACAACAGGGCCTCCTGGGAACCGGAGCCTTCCTCGCTACCCTCTTCGATGGGCAGGTTCTCTTCATCGCGAATAAAGCGCACCAGATCCACCAGGTAGTCGATCTTGCCGGTGACCACGAATACCTGCCGCTCTGAATGGGGCTGGAGCAGGTAGCCATGCTCTTTCAGGCGCTTGAAGACCTGCTTTACCTGGGCGTCGAGCTGGTCACTTTGCGAGCCAAAGAAGCTGTCGGTGGCCAGGCGCTCCAGGCGTTCGCGCAGGCTCTGGTTATCTTCGCACTTGGCGCTGAACTCGGCGGGTTTGAGTACGTCGCCGGGGGCGGCCAGAGTGTCGCGGCCCAGCGCCTCCTGAACCAGCTGCAGCCACTCCAGCAGCGGCAGCAGGCTATTGAGCGTATCGCCGAGCTGGCGGGAGAGCTGATCGCGGGCGTTGTCATTGAGCTGACGCCAGGCCAGAAAATAGACGCTGCCATCTTCATTGCTGGCCAGCCGTCGGTTAAGCGGCCGCAGGTAGGTATCGATCTCTTCCCGGGTCTCTTCATTGGTGAGATGACGATAGCCGCTCTCATCGCTGATCGGGCAGACAAACTCACCCGCCAGCAGGCGCTCTAGCAGTGGGCCATGTTCGATCATACCGTCACCTCCTGCTGACGTTCCTGGAGTCGTTCGGCCAGGCGGCTTAGCCGTGGCTCGATGCGTTTTAACACCCGCTTGTTGGGGTTGGCCTCATCGCGATCAATCAGATAGCGGTTGGCGAACAATAGCAACACATCGGACTCGGGGTTGGGAAACGCGCCGACGATATGAATACGGTTGCTGTCGCAGGCGTCGAACAGTTTTTCGACGTTGTGGTACGCCAGGGTGCCGATTTCATCAATAGGCCAGTGGATGGCGATTTCTGCATCGCCGCGCAGCAGGCGGGTAAAGGCGAGTAGGAACTTGCACAGAATCAGATACGCCATGCCGTGGCTGGAGGACTCCAGCAGTTGGCGGTCGTTTTTGATCACCAGATCGGTGCCGCCTTCGTTCAGGTGCAGCTCTAGGCGCAGCAGGCTCTCAAAGCTGTACTGCTGGTCGCTGCGCAGCAAATCGACCACGTCCGCCAGAGCGTTGAGGTAGTCATCGCTGGGCAGCGTCTGGCCGGACTCGCGCCACTCTTTATAGCGCTGGGCGAACAGCTTCAGCGGCTCCCAGAAGCCGAGTTCATCGATGGTGGACTGGATGCGCACTTCGGCCTTGGTGATGCCCTCCAGGCGCAGGTCATCGGCGACTTCTTCAGAGAGACGACGGCTTTGGGCGCTGATGCGCCGGTTCAGGTCGCGGAACACGGTGAAGAACTTATCCAGGTCGTCGCTTAGGTTGCGCCCTTCCTGAATCAACTGCTGCTGTTGATCTTCGAGCAGTTTGAGCATGTCGCGCAGTAGCGGCAGCTGTAGGCGCGGGTTGTCGCTCTGCAGCTTGCTGCGTTCGCTCTCCAGCGCTTCGGCAAAGCCGCTGCTGGCGTCCTTGATCAGTTGGCTTTCGACCTCCAGGCAGCCACGGCGCAGCTGCTCGATGAGCTGGTGGCGATTGCCCAAGGCTTGGCGGGCGCGCTCGATACGCTCGTCCACATCGCCCAGTGGCGTGCCGGGCGCTTGGCTGTCGGGCTCGATGGCCAAGCTTTCCAGTTGGGTGAGTAGCGGCTTCAATGCTTCCAGGCAGGCGTATTCGCTCTCCCGCTGGGTTTTCAGCGTGCTGACTGTGCTTTGGTGAGTTTTGCGCGCGGCCTGGAAGTCGTTTTTCAGGTGCTCTTTATCCCGCTGCAGCTTTTGCTCTGCTTGCTCCAGCTCTGCCTCTTGAGCGACGAGCTGCGGTTTATGCTGCCCCCACTCAACGCGCATAAAGCGGGTGTACTCGGTGAGCTCATCCTGGCGGGCGGCGGTGACGCGAATGCGTTCATCCTGACTTGCCAGCCGCTCCTTGGTATCTTTTAGCTTGGCGGGGTCAACGCCCTGCTCGGCCAGTTCCTGGCTAAAGGCCTCTTCCAGTTCCGTGCGTTGGCGCTTGTGTTCGGCATTGGCGTCGCTCAACTGCTGCTTATACTGGCGCAGTTGGGCATCCAGGCTATCCACCTGGCTCTGGCCGTCGGCCTTGAGCTCCAGCAGTTGGCTTTGGTGGGTCTCGCTAAGGGCGGCGAGCGCCTGCTGCTTCTCTTCGCGCAGCTCCTTCTGCGCCTGCTCCTGGCTGGCTAACGCGGTCTGATGCGCTGCGCGACGCTCCTGCTGGCGCTTGGTATGGCGCTCCTGCTGCTGGCGGCGGGCCTCTATCGCAAACTCGACTTCCTGCTCGGCGCGCTTGTGAGCCATGCGGCCCTGATCTTGGGCTTCATCGGCCTGCTGCACCCGCTCGTTATGCTGCCTGAGCGCTTTCTCGGCGGCCTGGCTCTCTGACTGCACCCGGCGTTTGGCGCTATCGGCTTCTTCGATGGCGGCCAGCAGGCTGGCTTCATCCTGGGCGTAATCGGGCAGGGCAATGGCGGAGAGATCCACCGCCAGCCCAAACAGATCATCGCTAGCGCCTTCTGCCAGTTGCGGGGCGAGGTCACGCCGCTCTAGCAGCTCTGGCGCAATCACCTTGCCTAACTGCTGCTCCCAACCGGGGCGGTGATAGCGCAGGAAATGGCGCAGGCTGCCCTGCTCCGGGTCGCGCTGCTGATAGAGCGCGAAGCAGCGCTGCTCGGCGCGCTCCAACTGCTGACGAAGTTGCACCAGTTGCTGTTCGGCACTGTCGCGCTCGCGTTTTCGGCTTTCAAACTCCCGGCGCAGGCCATCCAGGGTAGCAGCCGATGCGTTGCGCTCCTGCTGGGCCTGATCCAGGCGCGCCTGGGCAAGCTCCGCCTCGGAAGCCTCTTCAGCGGTCTGAGTCGAGAGCGAGAGCTGCGCTTTCAGTTCGGCTAGCTGCTCGACGCCGAGTTCCAGCTGCGCCTGGTACTCGCCCTCCAGGCGTTGGCGCTCCTGTTGGTAGCGTTCGTTGAGCTGCTGTTCGGACTCCCACTGCTGCTCCCGGCGCAGGGCTTTCTCTTCGACCAGGGCGTCGATCAGTTCCTGGGATTCACGGGTCTGGCGGGCCAATGCTTCGGAAAGCTCGCGCAGCCGCCCGTCCAGGCGCGCCTGGCTCTCTTTGACCGCGTTCTGCATCACGTTCAGGTGCTTTTGCAGCTGGTCGCGCTGCTCCCGCCACTGGGGCAGCGCATTGATATCGCGCTCCAGGGCGGGCATGTCCGCATCAGCGTAGTGCTCGTACTGGGTTTGCAGGTCGTTGAGGCGGCGCTGGGTCTGCTGTAAATCGCTGACCACTTCACTGTGGCGGTCGTTTAGCTTATCCCGTGCTTCTGCGTAGTCGCTCTCACGCTGCTGGAACTCGCGCTGGTGGCGGGCAAGCTCGGCATCCAGATCGGCCATTTGGCGCTCTGCTTTCTGACGGTCGTCTTCCAGTTGGGGTTTCAGTTGCCACAGCGTGGCATCCAGGTCGGCGAGTTCACGATCGATACCGGCCAGCCTGGCCAGCGATGCCTGCAGCGGTTCCAGGCGCATGGATTGGCGCATCTGGGCAATCCACTCCCGTGCCTTGGTGTTGCGAATCCGGGTCACCGGGAGTTCAACGCCATCCTCTTCGAAAATCGCCGCCAGCATGGTTTTGAGGGTGTCCATCTTGCCCTCTTTGGCATGCACCGCAGAAACCAGCTTTTCGATATGGCGGATGCGCCGCTCGGGTTTGACCAGGCTGAACTGCGACGCGATCTGGCGCAGCTTGAGGCCATCGCGGCTGTTGCCGTGCAGTTGGGTAAAGTCGTTCTGGATCACCGAGCGGAATTCAGAGGTGGCGCCCAGCTTGGGCGACACCGGCGTGCCGTTGCGCCGCAGGCCGCTGGCCCACTGGGTGTAGTCCAGCGCCGCAACGCCCGCGTCGCTCTCCACCAGATAATCCTCCGGCTGGTAGGGCGCGCCGACAAAGCGGTATTCCACCCCGCCCTCGGCCTTGCGGGTCAGCACCGCTTGGCAGATGTTGCCCGCTTCGCGGCGGTATTCGTACACCAGGTAGCTGTTGCGGTGGGGCAAATAAAACGCGTCGAACTTCATGCGCGTCTTGGGCACGACCTTGTTGGGTAATTCACCGTAGAACACCGGTACCAGGCGCTGTAGCGTGGTTTTGCCGGAGGCGTTGGTGCCGCAAATATTGGTGTGACCGTCCACACTCAGTTCGACCACGCCTTCCAGGTGGCCGTGAATCATCACGATGCGTAGCAGGTGGGCCATGCCGTGTCCTTTCGATGACTATTTCAATGGCTATCCGGATCGTTTTGCTGATCGCTGAAAGTGGCTATATTGCCAGACACAGACCAAAGCGGCTACGCGGCTAAAAAAAGCTGGCTCACTATAACACTTAGTGCTATATATTGAGGATAACAGTACAGGTATCAGATGCGAGTATTTAAAAACAAAGTGTTCAGTAAGTGGGCAGCAAAGGAAGGACTGGATGATGCTGCTTTGCTAGCCGCAGTTGAGGAAATGGAGCGCGGCCTGATTGATGCTGACCTAGGTGGTCATGTGGTGAAAAAACGCGTGGCAATCGGTGGTCGAGGCAAGAGCGGCGGGGCCAGAACCCTGTTGGCTTATAAGATCGGTAATAAGGCGTTCTTTGTTTATGGTTTTGCCAAAAATGCCCGCGCTAACATCAGTGCCGAAGAGCTTAAAGCGTTAAAACATTTAGCAAAAGAATTACTGGGCTACGGTGAGAAAGCATTAGCCGAAGCCATTAAGCATGGCGCATTGATTGAGGTAAAAAACGATGGATAAATCAATCTTAGATATGGTGCATGAAACGGCTCAAGATCTTCACGCGGCTGGTGTGATGAAAGAAACCACGCTGCGCGAGTTCGATGCACTCTGTCTGCCGCCGGTAAAAGAGTACACAGCAATACAAATCAAGCGGATTCGCACCAAGAATCACGCCAGCCAAGGCGTGTTCGCGGCCTACCTGAATACTAGTGTGTCCACGGTTCAAAAGTGGGAGCAAGGCCAGAAGAAACCTAATGGCCCTTCGCTTAAGCTGCTGAACCTGGTGGCCGAAAAGGGCTTGGAAATACTGGCTTAATCGTCAGGGCGTTTTGTTGCCAAGCAACCCCTCGAAGAAACTCACCGCGTTGGCTTCCAGTCCTTCCAGGTAGTAGCCGCCTTCCTGAACCACCAGCGTGGGTACGTTCAGGTCCGCAACCCGGCGGCCCAGCTCACCAAACCCTGGCGTGGAGACAGCCACCTTGGCCTGGGGGTCGCGCTCGTAGATATCAAACCCCAGCGCCAGCACGATGGCATCAGGCTCGAACAGGCGGATGGTCTGGCAGGCTTCTTCCAGGCGGTCAAAGAACACCGACTCCTCTGACCCATGAGGCATCGGCAGGTTGAGGTTATAACCCAGTCCTGCGCCCTGCCCGCGCTCGTCTTCGAAGCCGGTGACCGCGGGGTAGAAGTTGGTGGTATCGCCGTGGATCGAGATATACAGCACATCGTCGCGCTGGTAGAAAATTTCCTGAATGCCCTGCCCATGGTGCATATCCGGGTCTAACACGACGATGCGGGGGTAGCGCGAGGTGAGATGCTGCGCGGCAATGGCGGCATTATTGAGAAAACAGAAGCCACCGGCGGAATCGATGCCCGCGTGGTGGCCTGGCGGGCGCGATAACGCATAGGCAAATCGCTCCCCGGCTAATAAAGCCTCAGCCCCGGCGACCGCACTCTGCGCCGACCAATAAGCAGACTGCCAAGTGTGCTGGCCCACGGGAGCGCTACCGTCAGCCAAGTAACGCCCGGCTTCCGCCAAGATGCCGCGCAGAGCATTGGGCGAACGCACAAAAATATTGGAAATAACTTCTTCTCCCCAATCCTCGCCGAGGGCATGCCAGCGCCGATGGGCACTTTCGAGAAAGCGCAAATAGGCCAGCGAATGCACCGCCCTTAACGGCGCCACGCCATGATCCGCGGGCGCTTGAATATCAAACCCTAGCTGTTTGGCGGCTGCCAGCAGGTGCGTGGCACGCTCGGGCACTTCCTGGGGTGTGCGCATTTTGCCCCGGGAGAAGTAGGTTTGCGGCTGATGAAGCAGTTGGTCAGCGTGGAAGAACGTCTTCATCGGCACTATCTTCATCAGAACTATCTCCGGTTTCGCCCACACCCTTGACCACAAAATCGCGGGCAACGCCGATATGGTAGTCAATCGCCTCACGGCAGGCAGCAGGGCTGCCGCTATCCAGCGCGTCAAGCAACTTAAAGTGGCTGGTGGCGATGGTGTCGGGGGCTTCATGGGTTTTGGTAATTAGGGTGATGCAGAGGCGCAGCTCATGGGACAGGTCGTCAAAGGCGCGCAGCAGACGCTCGTTACCTGCGTAATGCAGCATCAGTCGATGAAACTGCAAATCCTCCTCGATGCGGCGGGTGCCATCGTTCCCGGCTGCCGCTTCACATAGCACCTCTACTTGCTGCTTGAGCGCGCGCTGGGCATCGGCGGTATAGCGTTCTGCCAGGCGTTCGATCGCGTGGCGCTCAAGGCAGAGCCGCAAATCAAACACATCTTCGAGTTCAACGGCATTCAACGCGCGAACAAAGAAGCCTCGACGCGGTTTCGAGATCAATAAACCACGGCTTTCCAGCAAACGAGCGGCCTCGCGAACCGGTGCGCGGCTAACACCCAGGTCGCGGGAGAGCTGCACTTCCGAGAGCCGTTCGCCGGGTAAAAAGTGTTGCTGAATAATCGCTTGGGTTAAATAGTCAGCTACTTGCTCGACCAGGTTCTGCTGCTGGATAAAGGCCCTGGGAGCCGCCGTTGGTGAGGCCATCGCATTCACTCATGGGATATGACGTGTTCTTCCCAGTATGACGAAAAAAAGCCACTTGTCGACGAACGATTGCCGACTGTCGACAGTTTTACCAAGTGCTGCTATGGTCAAAACAGATCCCTAACAAACATCACAACCGGGTCTGACACGCCTCGCTCGCCTAACGACTACGTAACCTCATTACGTGCTAATAACCGAGGAGCAGGAAACATGAAAAAACCTTTAGCTTTGGCTATTTCCGCTGCAGCACTCGCTTTCACCTCCGCCGCCCTGGCTGATGACCCCAAAGAGGGCGGTGTGGTTAACACCATTATCCAGCCGGAGCCGCCGGGCTTGGTGCTGGGCATGGTTCAGAACGCACCCACCCGTACCGTCTCGGGCAATATCTACGAAGGCCTGTTGCGCTACTCCACCGACCTGGAACCCATGCCGCAGTTGGCGGAGTCGTGGGAGGTCAGCGACGATGGCCGCACCTACACCTTCCATCTGCGTGAAGGCGTTACCTGGCATGACGGCGAAGCCTTTACCGCCGATGACGTCGTGTTCTCCGCCGATGTCTTCCACCGCGAGTTGAACCCCAGTGCCCGCGCCGTGCTACAGCACGTGGAAAGCATCGAAGCCACCGACGACCACACCGTTGTATTTACCCTTACCCAGCCTTTCGGCCCTTTCCTGCTCTCCTTTGAAGCAGGCACCTTTACCATGGTGCCCGAACACCTTTATGCGGGTACCGATTTCCGCAACAACGAACACAACGATCATCCCATTGGCACCGGCCCGTTCAAGTTCGACAATTGGGAACGCGGCACCGTCATCGAGCTGGTCAAGAACGAAGAGTATTACGAAGAGGGCTTGCCTTACCTGGATGGCGTGAACTGGCACGTTATTCCTGATGGCGCTTCCCGTGCAGTGGCGTTCGAAAACGAGACCATTGACGTGCTGCCCAGCGGCACCGTCGAAAACTTCGATATTCCCCGCCTGGCCGAAATGGATAACGTCTGCATGACCGAAGAGGGCCACGAGTACTTTAGCCCCTTTGCCATGCTGTGGATGAACAATCGCGAAGGCCCCACCGCGGATAAACGCTTCCGTCAGGCGGTGATGTACGCCATGGATCGCGAGTTCGCCAAAGATGTATTGTGGAACGGCCTGGGCAATGTGCCGCTCTCCGCCTTCGGCTCCAATGCACGCTTCCAGAACGATGACCTGGAACCCTACGATCACAACCCCGAACGCGCCCTTGAGCTACTGGATGAAATGGGCTACGACGGTGAAGAGATCACTATTCTGCCGCTGCCCTACGGCGAAACCTGGACCCGCTGGGCCGAAGCCGTGCAGCAGAACCTGCGCGAAGTGGGTATTAACGTTGAAACCCAAGCCACCGATGTGGGCGGCTGGAACCAGCGCCTGGGCGATTGGGATTACGACCTCGCGTTTACCTATCTCTACCAGTACGGCGACCCGGCACTGGGTATTTCACGCACCTACCTTTCCGACAACATTGCCAAGGGCTCGCCCTGGAATAACGTGGAAGGCTACGAAAACGAGCGCGTCGACGAGCTGTTTAACGAGGCCGCCACGGCTTTCCCCGACGAAGAGCGCGAAAAACTTTACCGCGAAGTACAGGAAATCCTCCATGAAGACGTGCCCGTTGGCTGGCTGATGGAACTGGGCTTCCCGACCCTGTACCGCTGTGATGTGCAGAACCTCGTCACCTCTGGCGTGGGTGTCAACGACGGCTTTAAAGATGCTTGGCTAGATCGCTAAACCCAAGCCACCCAGGTGGCGAGAGCTACCTGGGTTTTTTAGCTATGTCTTGAAGGTATTCGTCAGGAAACGACTTATGGTTTACGCGCGCCTCATTCTGATGCGGCTGTTTAAAGCCGTGATTGTGCTGTTTTTAATCGTTATTTTTAACTTTCTGCTGATTCAGCTGGCCCCCGGTGACCCGGCCGCGATTCTGGCTGGCGAAGCGGGTGCCGCCGACCAGGAGTTTCTCAACCAACTGCGCGAGCGGTTTGGGCTCGATCAGCCGATGTACGTGCAGCTGTGGCGCTACGTGTCGGGTATCGCCATGCTCGATTTCGGCTACTCCTACCGATTGGGCGTCCCGGTATTTGATCTGATCATGGATCGTTTACCCGCCACCCTACTGCTCACCGGCACCGCTTTTGTGCTTTCGCTGGTACTGGGCATAGTGGCGGGTTCCATGGCCGCGTCACGGGTCAAGAAACCCTCTGGATCACTGATTATGGCCCTGGCGCTGGTGTTCTACGCCACGCCGCTGTTCTGGGTCGCGCTGATGTCGGTGGTGGTGTTTTCCGTCTACCTTGGCTGGCTGCCCGCCTACGGCCTCTACACCGTGGGGGCGGGCCATACGGGGTTTGCGCTGGTGCTCGATGTCGCCAAGCACCTAGTGCTCCCGGCGACGACATTAGCGCTGTTCTTTATGGCGATTTACACCCGCATGACGCGCACCTCGATGCTGGATGCCGCTCAGCAGGATTACGTCAAAACCGCCCGCGCCAAAGGCTTGAAGCCCAGCATTATCCAGCGCCGCCATGTGTTGCGTAACGCCCTGCTGCCGATCATCACGTTAGCGGGCCTGCAGGCGGGGCAGATGGTCGGCGGGGCGATCCTGACCGAAACCGTGTTTGCCTGGCCCGGCATCGGGCGGCTGATGTTCGAAGCGCTACAGCAGCGCGACTACAACCTGCTGCTGGGGATTTTCTTCTTCTCGGCGGCCTTGGTCATCGTCTTCAATATCATTACCGATTTGGTGTACAGCCTCGCTGATCCACGTATCAAGAAGGGGGCCGCATGAGCTTTTTCGCACGCTTCGCGCAAAACCGTGGCGCCCTCGTCGGCCTGATCATCCTGCTGCTGATTATCGCCATGGCCATACTGGCGCCGCTGCTGTTTCCTGAATCGCCCTGGCGCATGGTGCAGCGGCCCTTTTTACCGCCGCTCTCGCAAGATGGCTTTCCGCTTGGCACCGACACCATGGGCCGCAACGTGGCCTCAGGCCTGATGCACGGCGCTTGGGTATCGCTGCTGATCGGGCTGGTATCCACTAGCGTGGCGCTGCTTATCGGTGTACCGCTTGGTGCTATTGCCGGTTACTACGGCGGAATCATTGACGACGTATTGATGCGCTTTACCGAGTTCTTCCAGACCATCCCCAACTTCGCGCTGGCGATTGTGCTGGTGGCCATTATGCAGCCCAGCATCACCTCCATCGTGCTGGCGATTGCGATTGTCAGTTGGCCGCCGGTGGCCCGTTTAGTGCGCGCTGAATTTATGTCGCTGCGTAACCGCGAGTATGTCGAAGCCGCGCGCCTGGTCGGCCAGTCCAACACCACGATTATTCTGCGTCAGATTCTGCCCAATACGCTGTCGCCAATTATCGTACTGGCCTCGCTAATGGTGGCCACCGCGATTTTGCTGGAGTCGGCGCTGTCGTTTCTCGGCCTGGGCGACCCGAACGTGATGTCCTGGGGCTATATGATCGGCGCGGCGCGCACGGTGATTCGCCAGGCGTGGTGGCTGAGCTTCTTCCCGGGGGTGGCGATCCTGCTCACCGTACTGGCGTTGAACCTGGTGGGTGAAGGTTTAGACGACGCACTGAACCCCAAACTATCACGCGAGCGCTAAGGACTTTATATGCCTATTACAGAGAATCAATCGGCTGACACCGTCCTCAGCATTCGCGACCTGAACATTGCGCTCCCCAAAGGGGCGGATCGCGCCCTGGCGGTGGAGGACGTTAGCTACGAGGTGAAACGCGGCGAAATCATGTGCGTGGTGGGTGAGTCCGGCTCCGGCAAGTCGATGGCCGCCAACGCGGTGATGGGGCTGCTGCCCAAGGGTGTGCACGCCACCCATGGCGAGATACTCTTCGAGGGGCAGAACCTGCTCGCCCTGACGGAGAAGCAGCACCGCGCCCTTCGGGGCCTCAAAATCGGCATGATCTTCCAGGAGCCGATGACCGCCCTGAATCCGCTGATGCGGGTAGGTGCGCAGATTGCCGAGGTGTTCGAGGCCCACGGCCAGTTCACCCCCAAAGAGCGCCAGGCCCGCGCGCTGGAGCTGTTGATCGAAGTGGGTATTCCCCAGCCGGAGAAGGCCATTCGCGCCTACCCGTTTGAGCTTTCCGGCGGCCAGCGCCAGCGGGTGATGATCGCCATGGCGCTGGCGTTGGAGCCCATTTTGCTGATTGCCGATGAGCCTACCACGGCACTGGATGTCACCACGCAAGCGCAGATTCTGGAGCTTATTCGCGACCTTCAGCAGCGGCGCGGCATGTCGGTGATGTTTATCACCCACGACTTTGGCGTGGTGGCCGAAATTGCCAATCGCGTTTGCGTCATGCGCCACGGCAAGATCGTCGAGCTGGGTGACGCAAAGCCGGTGCTTGAGAATCCTCAAGACGCCTATACCCAAGCGCTGATTGCCGCGATTCCCAGCAATGCAGTGCCGCCCCACCGTGAAACCAGCCAAATCGCCCCGCTGCTGGAGATCAAGCAGCTCAATAAGGTCTTTCGCTCCCGGGGCGGGTTCCTTAAACCTTCTCGCGAAGTGCGCGCACTTGAGGATGTATCGCTCACCTTGGCGCGGGGTGAAACGGTGGGGATTGTAGGCGAATCCGGTTCGGGCAAATCCACTCTTGGGCGCTGTGTGGTGCGTTTGGAACACCCCGACAGCGGCGAGCTGCTGCTCGATGGGGTAAACCTTTCCCAGCTCAAGGGCGACGCGCTGCGCCGGGAACGCCACCGCGTGCAGATGATCTTTCAAGACCCTTACGCTTCGCTCAACCCACGCACCAAAGTAGGCATGGCGATTGCCCAGGGGCCGATTGCCAACGGCACCCCCAAAGCCGCGGCGCTTAAACAGGCAGGTGAGCTGCTCGATATGGTGGGCTTGGGCGCCAGCGCCGTGGAACGCTTTCCTCACGAGTTTTCTGGCGGCCAACGCCAGCGCATCGGCATTGCCCGTGCGCTGGCGCTCAACCCCGAGCTGATTGTGGCGGACGAGGCCGTCTCGGCGCTGGATGTGTCGATTCAGGCCCAGGTGCTGGAGCTCCTGGAGGAGCTTAAACAGCGGCTTTCGTTATCGCTGCTGTTTATCACCCACGACCTCCGCGTCGCCGCGCATATCTGCGACCGCATAGTGGTGATGCAGCATGGCCGCATCGTCGAGCAAGGCAGCGCCGAGCAGATCTTCCTCGCCCCAAAAGAGGCGTATACCCAGGCGCTGCTCAAGGCAATTCCCGGCCGCGAAGCGCCCGTGGCGGCCACTGCGTAAATTATTTAATGGTAAAAAAGGATACTCAATGCAGATAACCCTGGAGGCGCTGCGCGCTATTGTAGGCCCGGCCCACGTATTGACTGGCGACGATGTGCACAGCCGCCGCGTGGACTGGATGACCGGCGCGCCCTGCCAGGCCGGTGCGATTGTTCGCCCGGCGGATACCGAACAAGTCGCCGCGGTGATGCGCGCCTGCTATGAGTTGCAGCAGCCGGTGGTCACCCACGGCGGATTAACCGGGTTGGTGCACGGTACAGAGGCTAGCCCGGATGAGCTGGTGATTTCTCTGGAACGTATGAGCGCGATTGAAGAGATTGATCAAGTGGGCGGCACCCTCACCGTGCAGGCGGGGGCACCGCTGCAGCGGGTTCAAGAAGCCGCGAAAGAGGTCGGTCTGCAGTTCCCGCTGGATCTCGGCGCCCGGGGCAGTTGCACCATTGGCGGCAATATCGCCACCAACGCCGGGGGTGTCCGGGTCATTCGCTACGGCATGATGCGCCAGCAAGTGCTCGGCCTGGAGGCGGTGATGGCCGATGGCCGGGTGGTCAGCTCCATGAACCACATGCTGAAAAACAACGCCGGTTTCGATTTAAAGCAGCTGTTTATCGGTAGCGAAGGCACCCTGGGGATTGTGACCCGCGCAGTGCTGCGCCTGCAGCCACCTACCCCAAGCGAGCAAACGGCGATGGTGGCCTGCCCCTCGTTTGAGGCACTTACCGGGCTGCTCAGCCATATGGGCAAAGCGCTCGGCGGCAGCCTGGGTGCGTTTGAAGTGATGTGGCAAAACCACTACCGGTTGCTCACTGAAACCCTGGGCCGTCACACTCCGCCGATTGCCACCGAGCACCCGTTTTATGTGATCATCGATTCCCTGGGCAGCGACGCTGAGCGCAATGCCACTCAGTTCAGCGAAGCATTAGAAAGTGCCCTTGAGAGCGAGCTAATTGTCGATGCGGTGATTGCGCAGTCGACTACCCAACGCGATGGGCTTTGGGCGATTCGCGAGGATATCGAGGGGCTGGTCAAAGGCTTGGCGCCGGTACTCACCTTCGACGTCAGCCTGCCGATTGCCGATATGCAGCGCTACACCAATGCCTTGGAAGCACAGCTAACCCAGCGCTGGGCAGAGGCGAAACTGGTGGTATTTGGTCATCTCGGCGATGGCAACCTTCATATTTCCGTTAGCGTGGGGAGCGCTGAGATCGAAGTGCGGCGAGAGGTTGAAGCCATGGTTTACCAGCCGCTGGCAACGCTGGGCGGCTCAGTTTCCGCCGAGCATGGCATTGGCCTGGAGAAGCGCCCCTGGCTCGCCACTTGCCGCTCCAGCGCCGAGATTGAATTGATGCATACGCTCAAGCAGGCGCTAGACCCACATCGCCTTCTCAATCGCGGTAAAATATTGAGTTAATAATTGTTTTTAGGATATCAACATGCCCCGCTACCCCAACCACTTACTGAGTGAAGGCCCTGCTAATCCATTTCCGGGCATTAAGGTGCTAGAACGCCGACTTGGCAAGGTAATCCCCCATCGGCTGGGCTCTAACGAAGGCCTGGATATGCCTCACCGCGCCCTGCGCGATCACTTTGGCGATGCGCTGGTCGAACACGTTTACTGCTACGGCGACGCCGAGGCGCTGGGTGTTCGCAAACGTATTAGCGAACAACAGGGTATGGCGCTTGAAACCCTGCTGGTAGATGCCGGTGCCGATAGTTTGATTGCCCTGGCCCTGCGCACCACCTGCGAACCGGGTGAAACCGTGGTGAGCACCGCAGGCACTTACCCCACCTTGGGTTATTTTGCCAAAGGCCAGGGCTGTAACCTGGTAGAGCCCAGCTATTATGAAGCGCCCGGCGTGCTGGCCCCCGACCTGGAAGCTCTGGCCGCCGCTGCCCATCAGGAAAACGCACGACTGGTGTATCTGGCCAACCCGGATAACCCCAGCGGCCACTTACACAGCGACAGCGACATCCTCAAGCTGCGCGAGGCGCTGCCCGACACCTGCTGGCTGCTGCTGGACGAAGCCTATGGGGACTTCCGCGATGACGCGGGTAGCGAGTTCGCTGCTAAAGCAATACCGGGGGTGATTCGCCTGCGCACGCTTTCCAAGGCTCACGGCCTGGCGGGCCTGCGCATTGGCTACGCCATCGCCGACCCTGACGTGCTGGCGATGATGATGAAGGTGCGCATTCACTACGCAGTATCGTCGTTGACCCTGGCCGCTGCGGAAGTGGTACTCGACCACCCTGACGAAGTTCACCAACACGTCGCCGATGTAAAAGCCCGCCGTGAGCAGTTGGCTAAACACTTTCGCGAACTCGGTGCCGATGTGTTGCCCAGCGCCACCAACTTTATCGGCATTCGCCTGCCCAGCGCTGAACTCGCCGCCGAGGTACATCAGCAACTGCTCGCTGAAGGCGTTTTGGTCGCTCGTTTGGCACACCCAGAGCTTGCCAATGTAATACGTATTACGGCCGTGCAAGCCGCACTGGTGCCTGGAAGATTGGCGGCTCTCGAACAGGCTATTAAAGAGCACGCCTGATTAAATTAGTAAATTTGATAAAGGATGTATGCATGCAGATAGCTGTAAGCATCGAGGGCAGGTTTCCGCGAGGGCGCTGTGAACCCATCCCTGGGCGCTACTTTTGTCATCCATGACAAAAGACCCTCGCTTCAACCTGCCCTCGCAGCGGGTGACAGGGGTTGCATAGTTCTTACTTCCAACCCCAATAGTCCTAAGGCGTTAACCAATGCCTGAAGTCATCCAACTCACCCCGTACCGCCTGGCGATATAAGCCCTGCAGTTGCGCCGTCACGCTATCTGGGCTGATCGGCTCGTTGACAGGCGGCGCACCCGTTCGGGTGCCGATATGGCGACCATCCAGTTCGCGAAGCGGGAGTATTTCGGCGGCGGTGCCAGTTAAAAATGCCTCATCGGCAGTGTAGAGCTCATCACGAGTAATTCGCCGCTCGCGCACTTCAATACCCAGCACTTTTTGCGCCAGCTGAATCACGCTATCCCGGGTGATACCTTGCAGGCAGGACGTCACTTCCGGGGTGTGCAGCACGCCATCGCGGAGCAAGAAGACGTTAGCCGCCGAGGCTTCAGCCACATAGCCTTCCGGGTCGAGCATGATGGTTTCATCGAAACCGGCTTTGATCGCGGTATTCAGTGCCAGTATCGAGTTGACGTAGTGACCATTGGTTTTCGCCCGACACAAGCTGATATTGACGTGATGGCGAGCCCAGGAAGAGGTCAGCGCGCGCAAGCCGTGGGTGGCGGCCTGGGGCGAAATGTAGGGGCCTAGATCCCAGGCGGCGACCATTACGTGGGTGGTTAATCCTTGGGCGCGTAATCCTAAACCTTCCGCACCAAAAAACACGGTAGGTTTCAGATAGGCATTGCTCAGGCCGTTTTTGGCCAGGCACTCGCGCTGAGCCTCGATCAATTCCGCTTCACTAAACGGCAGCGGCATATCCAGCGAATGAGCACTCTCCGCCAAGCGGCGGGTATGTTCAGCAACACGAAATAAATGCGTGCCGCTGGGGCCAGCGTAGGCACGCACGCCCTCAAAACAGCCCATGCCGTAATGCAGCGTATGGGTGAAAACATGCACCTTGGCGTCGCGCCACTCACGCCACTCGCCATCCTGCCAGATCCAGCCGTCGCGGTCATAAAGCGGTGTCATCGAGTTGTTTGCTCCCACTGTTGGCACCAGTCATCGATCAACGTCTGCTGGTGCGGTTGCAGGGCCTGATAGCCCCAGGCGGCAATTTCATCGTTTTGCGGATCGGGCACAGCAATGGCAATGCCCGCCAGGGTTTGGATCACCGCGTGGCCGCAGAGCGGCACATAGCCTTCTGAATAACCACCTTCGTGAATAAACACGAGCTTGCCATCGCAGCAGCGCTCGGCCAGCGCTTTAAGCTGAGCGGTCATGGTGGCGAACGCTTGGCTATTGAGCAGCATTTTTCCTAAGGGATCCTTAGCGCAGGCGTCGTAACCGCAGGCCACCACGATGAGTTCGGGCTTAAAGGCTTCCAACGCGGGCAGCACCAGTTTTTCCATGGCGTAGGCATAGGCGCCCAGGCCACAGCCCGGTGGCAGCGGCAGGTTGAGATTGGCGCCCAGGCCTGCGCCTTCGCCCTGCTCGTCAAAACTGCCGGTTTCCAGCGGGTAGTTCGCCGCCTGATGAAGTGAAACGGTCAACACATCGGGCTCGCCATAAAATGCCGCCTGCTGACCGTTGCCGTGATGAACATCCCAATCGAGTATCGCCACACGGTTAACCTGCCCCAAGGCGCGGGCGCGCATCACCGCCACGGGGATATTGCCCAGCAGGCAGAACCCACGGCCTAGATCGGCTTCGGCATGGTGCCCCGGCGGGCGGCATAGGGCGTAGGCGTTGCTCACCTCGCCCAGCGCTACGTCTTCAACGGCGGCAATGGCCAGCCCTGCGGACTGCGTGGCCGCCGCCCAACTACCGGGCATGTAAGGCGCGCAGTCGCCACCATTGCCGCCCCGGGCTTTATCCCCTGTCTGCAGTTCATCCAAATAGCGTGGGGTATGAAAACGCAGCAGATCTTCCATCGCAGCGGCAGGAGGTTTAACCACGCTCAGCTCGTCAATCAGCCCACTGACTTCAAGAATATTTTTCAGCCGCCGTTTACTTTCCGGGCTTTCCGAGGCGGTCTGGGGCTGTAAAAACTCACCGGGCGCGGAAAATACCCCAATCGCGCCCAGATCGTGCCAAAAGCAGCGTTCGTGCCAGTAGAAACCGGTTCTGCTCATGCCGTAAAACCCTGCATAAACGCGGCTAGATTGGCGCTTAGGTGCTCGGTGGGGTAGCCACCTTCCTGAACAATCACCATGGGTAACGAGAGCGCGGCTAGGCGTTTGCCCACCTCGACAAATGCTTCGGTCTCTACCGTAAGCCCCGCTAGCGGGTCATCTTTGTGGGCATCCAAGCCTAGCGCTACCATCACGGCATCGGGCTCGTAGCGCTGTAGATGATCAATCAGAATCGCCAGGGCATCGAGATAAACCTCCCCGTCGCTGCCTACCGGTAAGGGCAGATTAACGTTAGCACCTACGCCCTCATCAAAGCCCTCTTCATCAGCACCGCCCCAAAAAAACGGGTAGAAATCACTGGGGTCGGCGTGCAGCGAGCCCGTCCAGACATCACTGCGGTGATAGAAAATATCTTGGGTGCCGTTGCCGTGGTGGAGATCCACATCGATGATGGCTACTTTGGCGAAGCGTTCGCGCAGCACCGTGGCGGCCAACGCTGAATTGTTCAGCAGGCAAAAGCCCCCAGCGCGCTCCGGCCCGGCATGGTGACCCGGCGGGCGGCACAGTGCGTAAGCCGATGGCGCGCCATTAAGCACCTCTTCTGCCGCGGCTTCGGCGCTAGCCGCTGAGGCCAGCGCGCCTTGAAAGCTGGTCGCACTTAGCGGGCAGGCCATATCGTGAAGGTGCCAGCCCGCCTGGCCAATCGGGTGGCGCGGGTAGTGGTGGCCACCGCCGCAAGGGTGAATGTTGGGCGCAACCACTTCCGCCGCATTGGGCAGCGCCTGCCAGCGAGCGTAAATGGTGTCCAAAAACGTCAGGTAGCGCGGCGTATGAATCTGTTCCAGGCGCTTGCGCAGCTTAGGCGAATCGGCCTCGGCAGGTGCAGACAGGGTCAGCCCTGCCGTTGCCAGCCCTTGGGTAAGCAGTTCAGCGCGCACCGGGCCTTCCGGCGAAGGCGCAGGTTGGCCGCGCAGCAGAAAGGTCGGCGGCGCATGCAACGCCTGATCAGGGTGATAAAAACACTTCATGGGTCGCAGTCCTTAGCTAAATTACAGCAGTGACGGAATCCAGGTAGAGAGCGCCGGAAACGCCGCCAGCAACACAATCACCACCAGGAACGACACGTAAAACGGCAGCGATGCCACGATTGCCCGTTCATAAGGCACCTCGGCTATTCGCGCGGCGGTCATCAGCGTCATCCCCACTGGCGGTGTCACGTTGGAGATATTGAGCACCACGATCATCAGGATCGCGAAGTGGAGCGGGTCAAAGCCCAGCTGGATCATCGCTGGCACCAACACCGGGGCAATCACCACCAGTGCGGGCAGCACATCCATCACCGTGCCAATCACCAAGAGTAGCAGACACACCAGCATCAGTTGCACAAAGGCCGCATCGCTGAAAGTGGTGATCATGCTGGCCGCATCCCTGGCGATGCCCGAGCGGGTGACGAACCAGCCCAATACCGCCGAGGTGGCTAACAGGAAAAAAACCACACCGGAGAAGCGCACCGTGGTCACCAGCGCATCCCAAATTTTGCGCCAGGTAAGATTACGGTAGAAGACCACGCCAATCACGATGGCGTAAACCGCCGCAAACCCCGAGGCTTCGGTAATCGTGGTGAGCCCCGAGAGAATCCCGCCAAGAATAATCAGCGGCACCACCATGGCAGGCAGCGCGACTAACAGTGCAATGATGGCCGCCTTAAAGGGTGTAGGAGCCTGTTTCGGGTAGTTGCGCTTCCAGGCCAGGAAGAAGCTGACGCCCAGTAGCGCCAGCGCCATCAACAGGCCGGGAATAATGCCACCGGCAAACAGGTCAATCACCGAAATATCCCGCAGCAGTGTTGCGTATACCACCATCACCACGCTTGGGGGAATAATCGGCCCGATGATGGAAGAACAGGCGGTAACCGCAGCGGCGTATTCGGCATCGTAGCCCTGATTTTTCATCTCAGGAATCATGATTTTGCCGATGGCGACGGTATCGGTGACCGCCGCGCCGGTGAGACCCGCAAAGAACACCGAGACCGAGATATTCACATGGGAGAGTGACCCGCGCACCCGGCCGAACAGCGCATTGTTAAACGCAATCAACTTGTGGGTCAGCCCGCCCTGGTTCATCAGTTCCGCAGTGAAAATAAAGTAAGGCACGGCAATCAGTAGAAAGCCCGAGACGCCAGAGAACATGCGGTCGGCAATAATACCGAGCATGCGCTCGCCACCCATCGCAAAGCCGCCCGCCAGCCCCGACATGGCCATCACCACGGCCACCGGCGCGCCGATAAACAGCAGCACGATAAACGCAATAATCGCAGGGGTCATGAGCGGTGCTCCCGATCAGGGGTGTCGATGAGATCGCCAATCATGTCCTGCTCATCGATGAAGTGTTCTAACAGGGCAAAGCCGTGCACCAAGTGCAACAGGATGATGACGCCGCTGAGAGGCACCACAATGGCGGTGACTTTACTAGGAATGCGGATCTGATCGGAGACCATGTAGACCTGGGTGGCGCTGATGAAATAGTCCCAGCCGTACCAGGTCAGCATCAGTGCAAATAGGCCAATCACCGCCAAACAGAGCCCGGCCGCTACCTGCACCATCACGCGGGGCAAGCTGCGAACCAGCAGGGTCATGGCGACGTGTTCGCCGTAGCGCAACGAAATCGTCATGGAAAGAAAGCCGATCCAGGGCAGAAACAGCCGCGCCAGCGAGTAGGTCCAGCTCAGCGCACTACCGGTCATCAGCTTGTAGATAAACGCCGTGAACGAGATGCCCAGCATCGCCAGGATACAGCCCACACACACCACGATAGCCACCTGATTGACGAGGTCGCTCACGCGGCGCAAAGGAGTTAGAACGCCCATGGTTTTTCCTCACGCCGGGGCCTCACATCGCCCCAGCGTTTATCGTTCGCTAACCGTTATTGGCCCTGCACTTATTGGCCATAAATGCGGTAGTCGTCTTCTGCCAATTGCTGGCCGACACGCTCGACTTCATCCAGCAGCCCCTGCACGCGGGCTTCGTCCATGCCGAAGTCATCGACGATCCACTCCTGCCAAGCGGGACGGGCAATTTCCGCCATCCGCTCACGCTCAGCGTCGGGCATCAGGTAGCACTCTTCAAAGCGTTCACAGGACTCCACCCAACTAGCGGTAGCCAGGGCACCCGACATACCGTGACTCAGTTGAATCGCTTCCCGTGCGGAGCTGATCACCGCCTGCTGATGCTCTTCGGGCAGCGACTGGTACCAGGACTCACTAACCACCCAGGGGGCGCTGTTATACACATGCCCGGTGAGCGTGGTGTAGTCAGTCACCGCATCGAAGTTGAAGGTGGTGTTGAGCACCGGCGCATTGAACTGGCCATCGGCAAGACCTGTTTCCAACGCGGTGATTAGCTCGCCCCAGGGCAACGGGGTGGCCGAAGCGCCTAGCGAACGCATGATCGCCACGTGGGCGGGGTTCTCTTCAGTACGAATATTGAGCCCTTCTAAATCCTCGACGGTCTCAATCAAGCGCACATTGTTAGTGAAGGCGACGAAGCCACCGCCATCGTCGAAGGTACCCAGGTAACGCATATCAGCGGCTTCGACGGTGCCGGACATAAAGTCGGCGAACCATTCGCTGTCAAAGAAGCTCCATGCCTGACGCCAGTTGGTGAACAGGAAGGGTGCGGTGACGACTTGGTAGTCTTCGTAGAAAGATGACATCGCTCCGGCGGACATAATCGTCGACTGTAGCGTGCGGCCGCCCTGCACTTCTGAGCCGTTCTCCACCTCAGAACCGAGCTGGCCGCCACCGAAGATGGTGACCTCCAGATCGCCATCGGTGCGCGCCTCTACCAAGTTTTTGAAATGCACAAGCGCCGGATAGATTTCGTTATTGCTCATATCCTCAGGCAGTTGCGTGGCAATCACCATTTCATAGGATTGCGCTTGGGCATTGGCGCTGGCAATAGCCAACGGGAGCGCCGCCAGGGCGGCGATAAGCAAGGATTGATTAGCTTTCATAACATGCCTCGTTTTGGTTATTGGTCGGTCTTCGTTATGAGTGGCGTTGCTACCCATCGGGTAGCGATGGTGTTGTTAATACGATTGTTATTAAAAAGTCATGACTGTTCCGGTAGCGACTCCCACACTTCAATGGCGGCGGCTAAATCTTCAAGCGAAGCGCCTACCGATTTGAATAGCGTGATGGCATCCGGTGCGGAGCGCCCCGATTTAGTCCCTGCTAGCACCTCAGCAAGCTCCGCCTGAATCTGGTCGAACTGGAATTCGCCCTCTTCAATGGCTTGCAGGATGTCGCCCGCCTCGCCTTTGGCACCGGCGTAGGTATCCACAAATACCTCTGAGCGACGCAGACACAGTGCATCGGTTTCGCGCATCTGTGGTCGAAACGCGCCGATAAGATCCAGGTGAGTGCCGGGCGTTAGCCACTCACCTTTAATCAGCGGCTGATTGGAGAGCGTTACGCAGCTAATGATGTCCGCCTCAGCGACAGCATCCGCTAATTCCTCCACCACATGGGTTTCGAAGCGTTCGGCGTACTCGTCGGCAATCGCCGCCGCTTTACTGGGATTGCGGCCCCAGATCAGCACACGTTTGATGGGGCGTACGCTGGCGTGGGCCTCGATCACCATAGGCGCCAACTTGCCCGTACCCACCACCACCAGCGTTTCTGCGTTTTCATTCGCCAAGGCTTGAGCGGCCAGCGCAGAGGCCGCCGCCGTTCGACGCCGGGTTAGCTCGCTGCCATCGATACACGCCAGCGGCTGGCCGTGCTTGCCCTCGCTGAGCAAGTAGAGCCCAGAGATCGCCGGGATACCGTGGTCGGCGTTTTGCGGGAACACGTTGACCATTTTCACGCCGATGTAACCCGCCGCTTCCCAGGCGGGCATTAGCAGCATGGTGGCTTCGCCATCTGGCCGGTGCATCGCATGGTGATGGCGGGGAGGAGACTCCACGCCATTCACGAACGTCGCGTGTAGCCGCTTGATCAAGCCATCCCACGTTAGGTGGCGAGTAACCTCTTCAGCAGAAACAACCCGCATATCAGGCCTCCGGCAGCGCGGCTACCACCATGATCTCCACTTTCCACTCGGGCTTGGCGAGCTGGGCTTCAAGCGCTGCACGCACAGGCGGGCGACCGGGCACGACCCAGGCGTCCCAAGCAGCGTTCATTTGGTCAAACTCCGCCATGCTGGTAACCCAGATTTGCGCTGAGATTAGGTGCTCTTTCGAGGTGCCCGCTTGGGCTAGCAGTTGATCGATACGCGCAAGCACCTGCTCGGTTTGGCCGCGCATATCCGCCGTGGCATCAGGAGGAACCTGGCCTGCCAGGTAAACGGTGCCGTTGTGAATCGCCACTTGGCTCATACGTGCATTGCTGTCTTGATAGGTAACGCCCATGGTGTTGCTCCTTGAAAGCGGTGCTGCTGATAAAAAGGGTCTTGATATAAGGGATTAGTCAAAGACTAAAGCGCTATCAGGCAAATTACTTGCCCGAAGCTGAGATAGATTTGCCCGCAAGTCATGCAGGCAAGAAAATTTTATCACTAACGGTTCGGCGAGGGGCTAGCGGTCAGATGAGGGCCTAACGATCTGAAGAAGGGGAAAGCTCGAAATAACGCCGATAGGCACGGGAAAAACTGCCTTGATCGCGAAAGCCAACCAGCATGGCGATATGCCCCAGGCTGAGTGTGCTATGGCGAACCAAGGTGCGGGCATGTTCTAAGCGCCTGCGCTGTACATAGGCCAGCGGCGTTACGCCAGTCAGCTCGCGAAAGCAGCTGTGAAAGTGGCCTGGGCTCAAGGCACACAAAGCAGCTAACTGCTCCACACGGATCTCATCGGCAAGATGCTGATCCAACCAGGCATCCAGACGCGCAAGATCCAGGCGTTCGCTAATACAGTGTTGGCCCAACTGCCCAACCGCTGTGGAAGAGGTGTCATGCAGATACATGGTCAGCGCGCGTAACAGCAGAATCGCAATTTCGTTCTGTAGCGCGGGGCACTGTTCAAGCTGATTCGCCAGGGCGTGGGTAAGCTGGTTTAACGCGGGGGGGACGCTGAAAAAACGCGGTTTATCGAACAGGCGCTCAATCTCGCTGCCTTTCTCAAGCGAAGCTAACTGGGCAACGGGTATATCCAGAACTAAGGTACGATTGCTGCCATCACCCTGGTACTCGTGATGGCGCGACGACGGAATCAGACAACCGCGGCGGGCGGTAACCCGCTCCCCCAGGCCTTCCATCGAAAGCTCTGTAACACCACAGGTAGCTAGAATAAGTTGATGAAAGTCGTGGGTATGGGCCACCTGCTCTTGGGCTAAATTGCGGCTATGCAGCTCAAAATGGGCCATGGTGGGGTACCGTCTGTACATCGAATGCTATTCCAGCACTATAAAACGGCTAAGCAACAAAAAGCGAGAGTGAAGCCAACTGTGGGCTAACGCTCTTCCCGGTAAGTGCACGGTATTTATCTAAGCGCGCTGGCTGTCATCCGCCAGTCATGGACTCAAGATAGCTTATTCGTAAGCTGCCACAAGAGTCAAAACAACATGCCACAGCGCCGACGCCCCTCTCTCAACTCTCCTCTCAGTGACCAGGAAGTCGCGGCCCTCACTCAATTAGCCAACGGCAATGCCCTACACCTACAGCGTAAAGCTGAACGCGAAGCACGACTAGCGCCAACTTTAACGCTGCTTCACTCAGCGGCGTCAACGACCGAGACGCCGTTGAGCGGTATGAAGATACTGATGATTTCGGATGTCTACTTCCCCCGCGTTAATGGTGTTTCCACCTCCATTGCCAGTTTTCGCAGCGCCCTTGAGCGTTTGGACCACTCGGTCATGCTGATCTGTCCCGATTATCCTGTGGGCCAAGTGGACGAACCGGGCGTATTGCGTATCCGCTCGCGCCAGGTACCCGGCGACCCAGAGGATCGCATGATGCGCTATCGGGACTTGATCGCCCTGGCACCGCAGCTTGCCGCTGAAGCCTTTGACCTTATTCATGTCCACACCCCCTTTACCGCCCACTATGCCGGTGTAGCGCTGGGGCGTCGGCTTGGGCTTCCAGTGGTAGCGACCTACCACACCCTGTTTGAGGAGTATGTTCACCACTATATCCGTTGGCTTCCACGACGTTGGCTGAGGCTGGCCGCGCGTCGGCTTTCAGTGCGCCAGTGCCAGCAGCTCGACGCCTTGGTCGCTCCTTCACGAGCAATGCAGGAAGCCCTTACCCGCTACGGAGTGACCACGCCCTCCACGGTCATTCCCACCGGTTTATCGCTGGAGTCGTTCTGCCACTCTCAGGGAGCCCAGGATGATAGCGACTTTCGTGCTCATTACGATCTACCTACAGATGCGCGCCTGCTGCTCTATGTAGGCCGCGCCGCCTTTGAGAAGAACATCGATTTTCTGATCGATATGCTGCCCAAGGTATTAGCCGAACACCCCAACACCCGGCTGATCATTACCGGCGAAGGCCCAGCCCATGACTGGCTTGTCCGGCGCGCCCAGGAAGTTGGCGTGGCAGAATCGGTGCTGTTCCTCGGCTATCTCAACCGCAGCGGCCCGCTGCAAGCCGCCTACCGCGCCGCCGACGTTTTTGTATTTGCGTCACGCACGGAAACCCAGGGGCTGGTACTGCTGGAAGCGATGGCACTAGGCACGCCGGTGGTTTCCACCGCCATGATGGGCACGCTTGATGTACTAAAAGAAGGAGAAGGCTGCCTAATCGCCGAGGATAACCATGACGACTTCGCCGCCAAGGTCAACCGCCTGCTAAGCGATGACACCCTGCGCCAACAGCTCGCCGAACGCGCCCAAACCTACGCCGCTAGCTGGCACGAAGATGCCAAAAGTGCGGAACTCGCGAGTCTTTATCATCAGATCGCGGCTGAGCGTTTGGCTAGTGAGAGAAAGTAAGCGCCGGAACCTACGTGGACACTTTGTGGACACATTCGGGCACTTAGGAGGGAAAAACTGCAAATTGCAGAGTAAGCGAGCCACCAAACCCATCTACTCAAGCTAATTACGCCTCTTCACACTAATGATCTCTTGTTGGTTTTGGAGATCACCATGACCTGTGAACTCAACCCTACCCGCGCCTTTTGGCTGGGTCATCTTTACTGTGCCTCAGCGCAGAACATGCCGTTAAGTGACTACGCCGCTTCCCAGGCGTTAAGCCTCGCTGACCTGCTGGCATGGGAGAGGCGGCTAAGTGTACAAGGGGTGCCGGTACCACCGCGTTGTCGTCCCGCGCGGTTTGTGACAGTGGAGGTGGCGACATGATCCGCCCGAGTGCTGACCTGAAGGTGTACTTATGCCGCGAACCCGTGGATATGCGTAAGCAAATCGATGGATTGGCCTTGCTGGTTCAAGAAGCCATGGCGCTAAATCCGTTCGATAAGGCGCTGTTTGTGTTCGGTAACCGTCAACGCGACAAGGTGAAGTTACTGTTCTGGGAACGTAACGGCTTTGTGGTGTGGTACAAGCGTCTGGAGCGCGAGCGATTTAAGTGGCCAACCCACCTGGAAGGCGACACCGTCACGTTAACTGGCCAGGAACTTAACTGGCTGCTGGATGGCGTTAACTTAAAGGCCATGCAGCCCCACAAAGCGTTGGACTTTCAGCAGGTTGGTTAACTTTCTTACTCCTATTCTGTCGGCGTTTTTGGTAAAATAGGCGGCATGAAAAACGCTGCTGCTTCCTCAAATGCCGTCTCTCAACTGCAACGCCAAGTACAGGCGCAGCAGGAAGAGATCGCGCAGCTTCACCGCCTGATGGAGAAAAAGGAAGCCCAGTGGGCAGCCACCAAACAATCACTGTATGAGCAGTTCCGGCTGGCCCTGGAGCGCACGTTCGGCCCCTCCACCGAGAAGTACCGCGTCGATCAGCGCGACCTACTGATCAATGAAGCCGAAGTGGCGGTTGACGAAGAAGACGGCGATACAGGCACAGCAGGCAATGATGAAGCTGAATCCGCTGCACCGCCGAAACGCAGTAAACGGGGTGGCCGGGTCGCATTGCCCCCTGAACTCCCACGGGTTGAGGTGGTGCATGAACTACCTGAAGAGGCCCGCCACTGCCAGGACGATGGCACCGCACTCACGATGATCGGCGAAGAGGTCAGCGAAGAACTTCACGTGGTACCCGCCCGGGTCGAGGTGATCCGTCATGTGCGACGCAAGTATGCGTGCCGAACCTGCGAAGACGGCGTCAAGATCGCCCCGGCACCCGCCAAGTTACTGCCTAAAAGCAATGCCAGCGCCACGCTGCTGGCCTATGTCGCCACCGCCAAGTACCAAGATGCCTTGCCACTGTATCGGCAGAGCCAGATTTTTGCCCGCCATGGCGCGGCGATTCCCCGCAACACCTTGGCCCGCTGGATGGTGCAAGCAGGCGAGCGTGTCGCTCCGCTGATCGATACATTACGCAGGCACCTGCTCAGCGCCCCCTTGGTTCACATGGATGAAACAACGCTCCAGGTCAATCAAGAAGCCGACCGTAAAGCCAGCGCCCCCTCGTACATGTGGGTACAACGCGGCGGGCCGCCGGGCCAACAGGTGGTCTTGTTCGATTATGATGCCAGCCGCGCCGGACGAGTGCCCGTGCGCTTGCTGGGCGACTATGCGGGTTGTTTGGTCACCGATGGCTATGAAGGCTACGCTGAGGTGGTGCGCCGCAATGGGATCACCCATGTGGGCTGTTGGGCGCATGCACGGCGTAAGTTCGTCGAGGCGCAAAAAGTGCAGCCTAAAGGTAAAACCGGCAAGGCAGACTGGGCGCTGAACCAGATCCGTAAGCTGTACGGCGTGGAAAAACAGGCGAAGGGCCTTGAGCCCGAAGCGCGTCATGCACTGCGTGAGCAGAAGAGCCGACTATTAATCGATCAACTGCGCACCTGGCTCGATAAGTCACTGGCCCAGGTACTGCCCAAAAGTGCTCTGGGGAAAGCCCTGCACTACCTGAACAACCAGTGGCCACGCCTGACTCGGTTCCTGAACGATGGCGTGATACCGTTGGATAACAATCTGGCCGAGAACGCCATCCGTCCGTTCGTGGTGGGGCGTAAAAACTGGCTGTTCAGTCACACACCGAGCGGCGCTCAGGCCAGTGCGGCGATCTACAGCCTGATCGAAACCGCCAAAGCCAATGGCCTCTCGCCCTACGACTACTTACAGCACGTCTTTGAGACGCTACCCTCTCTCAACGACGATGACCTCAACACGCTACTGCCCTGGCAGTGGAAAGAGACCTTACCGGTCTAGGCAATGACTGCCTAGATGGGGTTATTGGAGCGCTTACATTGCAGACATAAAAAAAGGCACCTAAGTGCCTGATTTTAAATTTGGTGCCGGTGGCCAGACTCGAACTGGCACACCCGTAAAGGCGGCGGATTTTGAATCCGCTGCGTCTACCAATTCCGCCACACCGGCAATGGCTGCGCATTATACGTAAATGTCGAGGTAGGTCAATCACATTGACTGACTTTATGCAGCCAAAGCGCTATCCTATGCCGCCTGTTTGATCAACGCTAAGAGTTATACGCCATGCAGCGCGCGGATTTTCATTACGAACTACCCGACGAATTAATTGCTCGCTACCCTTCTGAACAGCGTAGCGACTGCCGTTTGCTGTGCGTGGATGGCCAGAGCGGCGCGCTGGAACACCGCCGCTTTCCCGATTTGCTTGAGCTTCTGGAGCCCGGTGACCTGTTGGTGTTTAACGACACCCGGGTGATTCCGGCGCGCCTGCACGGCCATAAGGCCAGCGGCGGCAAAGTGGAGATGTTACTGGAGCGCCCGCTGGATGCTCACCGTGGCTTGGCGCATATTCGTTCGAGTAAGTCGCCGAAGCCCGGCACCGAGCTGATTTTCGAGGGCGATATTCACGCCATCGTAGAAGGCCGCCGTGATGCCCTGTTCGAGCTGCGCTTTTTGGGCGATACGCCGATGATTGCGCTGCTCGAAAAGCACGGCCATATGCCGCTGCCACCGTATATTACCCGCGAAGACGAACTCAGCGACCGTGAGCGTTACCAAACCGTGTATGCCCGACGTGACGGTGCAGTGGCGGCGCCGACCGCCGGGCTGCATTTTGATCAGCCGCTGCTGGACGCCCTTGCCGATAAAGGCATTAACCGTGCCTTTGTGACGCTGCATGTGGGCGCGGGCACTTTTCAGCCGGTGCGCGTCGACAACATCCTTGAACACCATATGCACAGCGAGTGGATTGAGGTCACGGAAGCTACCTGCCAGCAAGTGCGCGAGACCCTGGCAGCAGGCAAGCGGGTGGTGGCAGTGGGCACCACCAGCGTGCGCTGCCTGGAAAGCGCCTGCATGAAAAGTAGCGACGGACAGATCGCGCCTTATAGTGGCGATACCGACATTTTCATCTACCCCGGTTACCAGTGGCGCTGCGTGGATGCTTTAATTACCAATTTCCACCTACCGGAATCGACGCTGCTAATGCTGGTGTCCTCCTTCGTGGGCTATGACACCATCATGCACGCCTATCAACGGGCAGTGGCCGAGCGCTATGCGTTCTTTAGCTATGGCGACGCCATGCTGTTGACACGCTAGGTATTGCTGCTGATTGTTGACCCGCTTGCCCTGCACCCGTCGCGCCAAACGAACGAGATTAACGAGTTACTTTATATGCGAAACGAATGCTTTATGCGCTTTGAGCGCTTGGCCGACGATGGCCGTGCGCGCCGTGGCCGCCTCCACTTCCCCCGTGGCACAGTGGAGACCCCGGCGTTTATGCCAGTAGGCACCTACGGCACGGTGAAAGGCATGACGCCCGATTCCGTCAAAGAGATCGGCGCCGAAATCATCCTCGGCAACACCTTTCACCTGTGGCTGCGCCCTGGCACCGAGGTGATTGAAGCTCACGGCGACCTGCATGACTTCGCCCAGTGGGACAAACCGATTCTGACCGACTCCGGCGGTTTTCAGGTCTTCTCCCTCGGTGAGACGCGCAAGATCACCGAGCAGGGCGTGCACTTCCGCTCGCCGGTGGATGGCAGCAAAGTCTTTATGGGCCCGGAAGAGTCCATGGCGGTTCAGCGTTCGCTGGGCTCCGATGTGGTGATGATCTTTGACGAGTGCACGCCCTACCCGGCCACGTTTGACGAAGCCGAGAAATCCATGGAGCTATCGCTGCGCTGGGCCAAACGCTCGCGGGATGCCCATGGCGACTCGCCTTCCGCGCTGTTCGGCATCATTCAGGGCGGCATGCACCCTGAGCTGCGCGAACGCTCGCTCAAAGGGCTGCTGGAAATCGGCTTTGATGGTTTGGCGATTGGCGGGCTTTCCGTCGGCGAACCGAAAGAAGAGATGATCAAGGTGCTCGACTACCTGCCCACCTGGATGCCCGATGAGATGCCTCGCTACCTAATGGGCGTCGGCAAACCCGAAGACCTGGTGGAAGGCGTGCGCCGGGGTGTGGATATGTTCGATTGCGTAATGCCCACCCGCAACGCGCGTAACGGCCACCTGTTCACCTCGGAAGGCACGGTCAAAATTCGTAACGCCAAGCACCGTTTTGATACCCGCCCGCTCGATGAAGAGTGCGATTGCCATACTTGCCAGAATTTCTCACGGGGCTACTTGCACCATTTGGATCGCTGCAATGAAATGCTCGGCTCGATGCTCAACACCATCCACAACTTACGTTACTACCAGCGTGTGATGGCCGATTTGCGCGCGGCAATTGAAGCGGGTACATTGACGACCTTTGTGGAAGGCTTCTATGCGCGGCGTGGCTTGCCAGTGCCTCCGCTAAGCCAGCCCTGACGAATTAATCGCCACGCGCCTTGGCGCGTGGTTTAAACTGTTTGGCTATGTTTTAAAAACTATGTTTTAAAAACCAAGCTTTCAAAACCAAGCATCTAAAAACCTAAGCTTTTCTAACTCAGGAGTTCTCTGCAATGCTGGATTTCTTCATCTCACCAGCCCATGCCCAAGAAGCCGCCGCTGGCGGTGGTATTGCGCAAATCGTCATGCTGGTCGGTTTCGTGCTGATTTTCTACTTCCTGTTGTGGCGCCCGCAAGCCAAGCGCGCCAAGCAGCACAAGCAGCTGGTCACCAACCTGGACAAAGGCGATGAGATCGTTATTGGCGGCGGTTTGGTAGGTCGTATCACTAAGGTGAGCGACGAATTCCTGACCATCGAGATCTCTGAAGGCACCGAAGTTAACGTGCAGAAGAACGCCGTTGCCGCCGTACTGCCTAAAGGCACCATCAAGTCCATCTAAACCTTGTAATACCCCTGCCGAGCCAGTGCCAGCCACCCCGGCAGGGGTGACATGGTATGAATGATGGTGAACTTTGCTGTGCGCGGCGTGTCCGTGCACAGCATTCCGTTTGTAATTGAAGGCAGGGCTTGCATGCTCAACCGTTACCCCCTGTGGAAGTATCTGCTGATACTGGTCGTCCTGGTGGTTGGCCTTATCTACTCGCTTCCCAATCTATTCCCCGAAGATCCCGCCATCCAAATTAGCAGCGCCCAAGGCGACTCGCTGGATGCGCGTCAGATAGACCGTGTTGAAACCGCGCTCAGTGAAAACGATATTGAGATCAAAGCCCTCGAAGAAGAGAACGGGCAGTGGCTTATTCGTTTACGCCACGATGACGATCAACTCCCTGCTCGCGACATTGCCGCTGACCTTTTGGGCGATGATGCGACGGTAGCGCTAAACCTCGCCGAAGCAACGCCAGAATGGCTACAGGCATTCTCTGCTTCCCCCATGACGCTGGGCCTTGATTTGCGCGGTGGCGTGCACTTCCTACTCGAAGTGGATATGGACGCCGCGCTGACCCAGCGTCTGGAAGTCAACGCCAGCGCCATGCGTGAGCTGCTACGCGACGAGCGGATTCGCTACCGCAACACCGATATCGAGGAGCGCACGCTGTCGATCGACTTTGCCAGCGCCGAAGACCGCGATACGGCCCGCAGCCTGATCAGCCGTGACTTTCCTGAGTTTGAATACAGCAGTGAAGGCGATGGCCGCGCTTCAACGCTGGTAATGACGCTTAGCGATCAATCGGTAAACGAAATTCAGGATTACGCGATCAACCAGAACTTGACCACCCTACGCAACCGGGTCAATGAGCTGGGCGTGGCTGAGCCTATGGTGCAGCGCCAAGGCCCCAACCAGATCGTGGTGGAGCTGCCGGGCATCCAGGACACCGTGGCGGCCAAGCGTATTGTCGGCGCAACGGCGAACCTGGAGTTCCGCCTGGAAGCGCGCAACGATACGCCGGATAACGAAACGGAAACCCTCACCTTCCGAAATGAGCCTTCGCGCTCTGCCGAGCTAATGCGCGACGTGATCATTACCGGCGATAGCGTCTCCAGTGCCAGCAACAGCTTTGATGAGAATGGTCGCCCGCAGGTCAATATTGATCTGGACGGCACCGGCGGCACGCTAATGAACCGCGCCACACGCACCAATATCGGCCGCAATATGGCGGTGCTGTTTATCGAGCATAAGAGTGAAGACACCGTGGTGGTCGACCCGGAAACGGGCGAAGAGACCATTGAGCGGGAGCCTTACGTTGAGCGCGGCCTGATCAGTTTGGCCACTATTCAAAGTGCGCTTGGCAACAGCTTCCGGATCACCGGTTTGGATTCGCCGACAGAAGCCGCTGAGCTGGCGTTGCTGCTGCGTTCGGGCTCCCTTGCGGCTCCCATCTACTTCGTCCAAGAACGCACCATTGGGCCAAGCCTGGGCGCTGAAAACATTGAGCGGGGCCTGCTCTCGGTACAGATTGGCTTGCTGCTGGTCGTGCTGTTTATGCTGGTGCGCTATAAGGTGTTTGGCGTGTTTGCCAATATCGCCCTGGCGCTGAACTTAACGCTGTTGGTCGCAGTGATGTCGATGCTGGGCGCCACGCTGACGCTGCCAGGTATTGCCGGTATCGTACTGACACTGGGCATGGCGGTAGATGCCAACGTGCTGATTTTCGAACGAATACGTGAAGAGCTGCGTAACGGCATGTCGGTTCAGCAAGCGATTCAAGCCGGCTATGAGCGCGCCTTCACCTCCATCGTCGACGCTAACATCACCACACTGCTGGTGGCCGTTATCCTGTTCTCGATTGGCTCCGGCCCGGTGAAAGGGTTCGCCGTCACGCTCTCTATCGGCATTTTGACGTCGCTGTTCACCGCTCTGATGGTGACTCGCGCCATGGTCAACTTGGCCTATGGCAGCAAACCCGTCAAAAAGCTGTGGATTTAAAGAGCATGGATTTGAAAAGCATGAATTTAAGCAACATGACTCTAGACCACGTGCTTAGCCCAGAACTGAAGAGGTGGTAATGAAACCCCTATCACACCTGCGAATCGACTTTATGGGACGGCGCAACATCGCGTTTGCCGTCTCCGCTGTGTTACTGATCGTGTCGATTGGCGCCATCCTGTTCCAGCAGCTCAACCTAGGGTTGGACTTTACTGGCGGTACGCTGATTGAGGTGCGCTACGGCGCTGCGCCCTCCCTGGACGCTATTCGTGTACTACTCGAAGAGAGCGGCTTTCAAGATGTCTCGGTGCAAACCTTTGGGGCATCAACCGAAGTCTTGATTCGTCTCCAGCAGGCGTTTGACGCTGATGTAGGCGGCGAGGTAGTAAACCTGCTACGCGCGAGTGGTAATAGCGTTGACCTTGTTCGCTCTGAGTTTGTTGGTTCCCAGGTAGGTGACCAACTGCGTGACCAGAGTGGCTTGGGTCTGCTGGTAGCGCTCGGCGTGGTCATGCTCTATGTGGCCTTCCGCTTTCAGTACAAGTTTGCGATTGGCGCACTGCTGGCACTGCTGCACGATGTGATTATCGTAGTGGGCGTGTTCGCTCTGTTTCAGCTCGATTTCGACCTTACCGTATTGGCAGCCATCCTGGCAGTTATCGGCTACTCGTTGAACGATACCATCGTGGTTTATGATCGCGTCCGCGAAGCCATCCGCACTTCGCGTATCGACGATATGCCGCAGATCTTCAACGAAGCGATTAACGCCACGCTCTCGCGCACCTTGGCAACCTCGGGCACCACCATTCTGGTACTGCTCGCTCTGCTGCTATTGGGCGGGGATATGATTGAGAATTTCGCCATTGCGCTGCTGGTCGGCATCGTTGTGGGTACGTTCTCGTCTATCTATATTGCTGCGGCGCTACTGCTACCACTGAAGCTGTCGCGGGAAGATTTGATTCCCACCAAGAAAGAGTTCGACGAAGAAGAGGAAGAGTTGCCTTAACGGCGCATCTCTATACTCCTCTTATTTAGCCTACAAAAAAGCCCCTGCTGGGAATCCAGCAGGGGCTTTTTTTGTCTTTAAAAAAACGGTCGTCTGTAAAGCTTTTATCTTTAACAGCTTAGCATTGCTACTTAAAAGTGCGGCGTGAGCTGCTTGATCAGCGCTTTATAGAGACGCGGCCCGGCTGCCATTAGCTGCCCTTCCACTTTCACCGTGGGCTGGCCGTCCGGCGTCCCCATCAAGGCGCCCGCCTCCTTCAGGAACAGAGTGCCTACCAGCATATCCTGCTCTTCCAAGCCGAGTACAAAAGCGCTATCCACTCGCCCAGTGGCCAACTCGCACAAATCCAGCAGCCCACAGCCGGTGGCCAGCAGGTTTTCTACCTGTGGGGCAAGCTGCTGTGAAACGGTTAAATAAGCAGGTAAATTGCGCGGGCGAAGCCAAACTTCCGGCAGGCTCATGGCCATACGCGTGCCGCTAATGGCGGTAGGCTTGCTAACGCGCATGCGCTTGTCGTTGTGCTGGGCGCCGCGGCCGCGGCTGGCGATATATTCATCGTCGGCGAACGGACAGATAATCACCGCGTGTTCGGGACGACCTTTGATAAGACACACCACTGAGAGTGCAAAGCCCTTGCCGGCAACGGCTAAATTAGAGTAGCCGTGCATCGGTTCAATTTTCCAGACGATATCCGCGCCTTCGCCTTCACCCGCGCGGTGCGGGGTAAAGCGGCCGGTAACACCGTGCTGGGGATAACCGCGCTCCAACTGCTGAACAATCGTCGCTTCGGCCTTGCGCGCCGTCTCGTCGAGTAGGCGGTCAAGGTTAAATTCATCGTGCGCGTTTTCAATACGTTCGCGTACGCGTAGGAAGTGCTCAACAGCGCCGCGTGCAGCACGCAGCGTAAATTGGACCATCGGATTCATGATCGGGCCTTGTGACAGTGATGTTAAAGAACGTGATGCTAATCATAGAGCATAAGTAGGCGCAGGTGCCGCCTTTGGCGCGCAATTCTAGCAGACCACTCTCGGGCATACCACCGACTCATGCTAGACTGCGCGCTTTACGCGATAATAATCACCCTCTTTATTCACCGAGCCTTATCATGCTTGAGCGCATTCGCATTGTTCTTATCGGCACCAGCCATCCCGGCAATATCGGCGGCGTGGCACGCGCCATGCACAATATGGGCCTGGCAGATTTAGCCCTCGTTGCCCCCCGCTGTGAAGTGATTACCCAGGACAGCATTTCCCGTGCCTCCGGCGCTGACCACCTCCTTCATCAAGCCAGTGTGCATGCCTCACTGGAAGAGGCGGTAGCTGATTGCACTCTGGCCGTGGGCGCCAGTGCGCGCTCACGCACTCTGCCCTGGCCGATGCTCTCACCGCGGGAGTTAGCTGACCGGCTGCCCGCCGAGTGCCAGGCTGCTGAGTCTCGCGTGGCGCTGGTATTCGGGCGCGAGGACAGCGGCCTTACCAATGCTGAATTACAGCGCTGCCACGCACATGTGCATATTCCTACCAATGCCGACTTTAGCTCACTCAATTTGGCCGCAGCGGTTCAGGTGCTTGCCTATGAGTGTCGCATGGCGTGGCTAAGCCAATCAGATGGCCAAGCGGATGCACCTCCAACTGTGCCAAATGATGACGATGATCTGGCCACCCACGCCGAGCTAGAGCGCTACTTTGAGCACTTAGAGCGCACGCTGATTGGTATTGACTTCCACGACCCTGATCAGCCACGACAGCTAATGGCGAGACTGCGCCGCTTGTACCTGCGCGCTCGCCCAGAACGCATGGAAATGAATATTTTGCGTGGAATTCTGTCGGCTACCGAAAAGGCTGCGAACACCAAGCCACCCAAGCCGTAATTTATTAGGCAGGAAACGCTAAACTTGAAGTTGATGCTGCGTGCCCCAACTTCGCTATTCTGCTAACGTGATTTCTCTATTGATATTCCAAGAACCGGCGATATTTCAAAAATCCGTTCTAATAGTTCAATAGCTAGACGCCGCCTTTATAACGCCAAGGAACACCTCATGTTTCAACGTCTACGTGAAGACATCAACAGCGTATTTGACCGCGACCCGGCCGCACGTAACTTTCTTGAGGTGCTGACCAACTACCCTGGCCTGCACGCCCTACTGCTACATCGCTGCGGCCACTGGCTGTGGAAAAAAAACCTCAAGTGGCTGGCACGGACACTATCGACGTTTTCACGCTGGCTCACCGGCATTGAAATTCACCCTGGCGCCACGATTGGTCGGCGGTTTTTTATTGATCACGGCATGGGTGTGGTGATTGGCGAAACGGCGCTGGTGGGCGATAACGTAACGCTCTATCAAGGTGTCACCCTGGGCGGCACCAGCTGGAACAAAGGCAAGCGCCATCCCACCTTGGGGGATGGCGTGATTGTCGGTGCGGGCGCCAAAATACTGGGGCCCTTTACGGTCGGCGCTGGAGCGAAAATTGGCTCTAATGCCGTGGTCACCAAAGAAGTACCGCCGGGCGCCACGGTGGTAGGTATTCCCGGTAAAATCGTTAAACGCGCCGACCCCGATGTGGAAGAAGCACTGGATGTCGACCCCGCCCGACGCGAAGCCATCTGCCAAAAATTTGGCTTTGACGCCTACGGCGTCAGCCAGGACATGCCCGACCCCGTAGCCCGTTCGATGCAGGCAATGCTCGACCATATGCACGCCGTGGATGAGCGCATTGAGCGCATGTGCTCTACCCTGCGTAAGCTAGATGACAACTACCGTGACGGCCAGTTACCGGCGCTGCGCGATGAAGATTTTGCCGATATTCTGGACGAGAACGATACCGGCTGCACCGGCGTTGGCAAGCACTCGGCCACTCCACCATCAGCCGAGCAAGAAACGCTGCCGCCGCGTAATGGTTGACCAAAGCACTCAGGTTTTCCCATAATGGCAGCACATTTGCCGTTAGTGCGCTGAGCTTTCAGCGTCGAGGGGCTTGCCATGCGCTTGACCACTAAAGGCCGTTACGCCGTTACCGCCATGCTCGATTTAGCCTTGCATGCCCACAACGGCCCGACCAGCCTAAGCGATATCTCCCAGCGTCAAGAGATATCGCTCTCCTATTTAGAGCAGCTTTTTGCTCGCCTGCGCCGTGCAGGCTTGGTCAACAGCGTGCGCGGCCCAGGCGGCGGCTATCTGCTTTCGCAGCCTGCGGACGCGATTAGCGTTTCAAAGGTGATTGACGCAGTAAATGAAAGCGTTGATGCCACCCGTTGCCAGGGGCTCTCTGACTGCCAACAGGGTGACACCTGCTTGACCCACCATTTGTGGTGCGAGCTCTCCGTGCAGATACGCCATTTTCTTGACGATATGACCCTGGCACAACTGATGCTGCGTCCTGATGTCATACGTATTGCGTCGCGACAGAAACAGCGTGCCGAGGCAGGCATTCTCGCCTCTTCACCCTGACCCCACGACACAAACCCGATTACCTTGATCGATCAACCGCTGGAACGTAACGATGACCACACCCACGCTGCCCATTTACCTGGATTACGCCGCCACCGCGCCGGCGGATGCCCGCGTGGTTGAGGTTATGCAACGCTACCTGACGGTTGACCAGCTATTTGCCAACCCGGCTTCGCGCAGCCATATGCTGGGCTGGCAGGCAGAGCAGGTGATTGAGCAGGCGCGCCGCCAGGTGGCCGATGCCATTGGCGCCGACCCGAGAGAGATCGTCTGGACCAGCGGCGCCACCGAAGCTGACAACCTAGCGCTGATTGGTTTTATGCGCGCCAACCGCGAGCGTGGCCTACACTTGGTGACCTCGACGATTGAGCATAAAGCCATCGTTGACACTGCCCATGCGCTGGAGAAAGAGGGCTTTGAGATTACCTGGCTAACGCCGGGCCAGGATGGCCGTATTGAACCCGAACAACTGCGCGCAGCGATGCGCGATGACACCGCGCTGGTTTCATTGATGGCGGTTAACAACGAACTGGGCAGTATCAACGATATCTCGGCTCTAGCGGCCGTTGCCCATGAGTTTGGCGCGGCGTTTCATACGGATGCTGCCCAGGCGGTGGGGCGTATTCCCTTAGACGTAGTGGCTCAGCAGATCGACCTGATGTCGCTGTCCGGCCATAAAACTTACGGCCCTAAAGGCGTCGGGGCGCTTTATGTGAAGCGCCACCCGGACATCCGCGTTGAGGCGCTGATACATGGCGGCGGTCATGAGCGCGGTATGCGCTCTGGCACCCTGCCGACACACCAAATTGCTGGCATGGGTGAAGCCTTTGCACTGATGCAGCAGCAGTACGACGAAGACAACGTCCATATTATGGGCTTGCAGCAGCGCTTTCTGCGTGGCCTGGAGGGGCTTGATGGTGTGTTCTCGAACACGCCGCTGAATGACACTGAAAAGCGAGCAGTACCCAACATTCTCAATCTGGCATTCGAAGGTGTCGACGGCGAGTCACTGCTGATGGCGTTGCGCGATGTAGCGGTCTCCACCGGATCGGCGTGCAACTCGGCCAGCGTCGACCCGTCCTATGTGCTGCTCGGCATCGGCACACCACGCTCGCTGGCGCTCTCATCGCTGCGTTTTAGCTTCGGGCGCTTTACCACCGAAGCCGACATTGATCATGCGCTAACGCTCATACGCCATGCGGTGAGCGGTTTACGTACACCGCCCCGTCAAGCGGCTGACTAGCTGACTATTTTTAAGGAGGACGCCTCATGGCAACACTCAATATTACCCCGGCTGCCGCACAACAGATTCGTCACGTGCTCGACGAGCGCGGCCAAGGCCTCGGCCTGCGCGTCTCGGTCAAGCCAAGCGGTTGCTCTGGCTATAGCTACGTGCTCGATTTTGCCGACACTGTCAGTGACGAAGAAGTCCATTTTGAAGCCCACGGTGCCAGCGTCTATGTCGCTCCCGATGCGGTAGAGATGCTTAACGGTAGCGAAGTGGATTACGTCAGCGAAGGGCTGAACCGCTTTTTCCGCTTCAACAACCCTAACGTCAAAGATGAGTGTGGCTGCGGTGAGAGCTTTACCGTCTAAGCATTGCTTGGTCAGCTTCATCGCCGGTATTCATACCCCGGCTTAAGCGCTATAATCACGCCCCTGGATACACAAGCGCAGGCAGCCGGGTTACGCCCGCATGCTTTTTTGACACATTAGCGTTTAAAAACGCTAACTGCCGAAGCGCTATTAACTGAATCATTTTCTGGGCCGCCCTGGCCTTCTAGGGCGGCACTTTTTGCTTAAGCCTTTTTAAGGAGACCATTTACATGGCTACTGAACGCACTCTTTCTATTATCAAGCCTGATGCCGTTGCCAAGAATGCTATCGGTGACATCATTGCTCGCTTCGAAAAAGCGGGTCTAAAAGTCGTCGCAGCCAAAATGGTTCATCTCTCTGAAGAGAAGGCTGGCGGCTTCTACGCAGAACACAAAGAGCGTCCGTTCTTTAAAGACCTGGTTGGCTTCATGACCTCTGGGCCGGTGGTTGTACAAGTGCTTGAAGGTGAAGGCGCCATCGCTAAAAACCGTGACCTGATGGGTGCGACCAACCCGAAAGAAGCGGCACCCGGCACTATTCGCGCCGATTTTGCGGAAACAATTGACGCCAATGCTGTCCATGGTTCTGATTCTCCGGAAAGCGCTGAGCGCGAAATTAGCTACTTCTTTGGCAACGACGAAATCTGCCCGCGCTAAGCCTTTAAGGTAGCGCCGCCGAATCAACTTTCGTTGCCGGCCATTTTGCGGGGGCTAGTCCCCCGCCCCTTTCTATAACGCTGACCGCCATGACCACCACTGTAGCCCAACACACGCCCGCCCCACATACTGACGCCGCCAGCAAGCCTGCTGCAAAAGCGACGCCTGAGCGTCAAAACCTGCTTGGCATGTCCCGTGAGCAGATGGAAGCCTTCTTTTTGTCGATCGGCGAAAAGAAGTTCCGTGCCGCGCAGCTAATGAAGTGGATTCACCAGGAAGGCAGCGATGACTTTGCTGCCATGACGAACCTTTCCAAAGCACTGCGTGAAAAACTGGCCCGGCTGGCAGAAATTCGTGGCCCAGGGGTGATTTATGAGGGTACTTCCAGCGACGGCACCCGTAAGTGGGTGCTGGAAGTGGAAGACGGCAGCTATGTAGAAACGGTACTGATCCCGGCGGAGAACGGTAAGCGCCGCACGCTATGCGTTTCCTCCCAGGTCGGCTGCTCGCTGGACTGCAGCTTCTGCTCCACCGGCAAGCAGGGGTTTCAGCGCAACTTAACCGCTGCTGAAATTATCGGCCAGGTATGGGTCGCTCAGCGCAGCGTTGGCCCGCGGCGTGATACGGCGAACCGTCCGGTGACCAACGTAGTGATGATGGGCATGGGCGAACCGTTGCTCAACTTCGACAACGTTGTGCCTGCCATGAAGCTGATGCTCGACGACAACGGCTATGGCCTGTCCAAGCGCCGCGTGACGCTGTCGACCTCTGGCGTGGTGCCGATGATCGACAAGCTCGGCGATGAAATGGACGTTAGCTTGGCGATTTCGCTGCATGCGTCTACGGACGAGTTGCGCAATGAGCTGGTGCCCATCAACCGTAAGTACAATATTCGCGCGTTGCTGGATGCTTGCCACCGCTACCTTTCCAAATGCCCGGACAATCGTCAGGTCACCATTGAGTACACGCTGATCAAGGACGTCAACGATCAGCAGGAGCACGCCGAGCAGCTTGCTGCATTGCTTAAAGAGCTGCCGTGTAAGATCAACCTGATCCCGTTTAACCCGTTCCCAAACTCTGGGTACGAAAAACCGTCGCGTAATCAGGTTATGCGCTTCCAGCAGTGGTTGTATGATTTAGGCTACAACGCCACGGTTAGAACAACCCGAGGTGAAGATATTGATGCTGCCTGTGGCCAGCTCGTTGGTCGCGTGAAAGACCGCACCAAACGCAGCGCGCGCTATATCCAGTCAGTACAGCTCGACGCGGACTAGGGGGTGGAGTGTCGAAAACCGGGCTTATCTTGACTTCCGCTTGGCACGGCGCTTTGATGGTCACGGTTTTTATTTAGATTAGCACTGCTGTTTGTATGTATTGCCTTACTCGCAGTTGGACGTTCACCACAAGAGGATTTACATGATCGCTCACCGCAGGCGCCAACACCCATCGCGGGTGCCCATGCTCACCGTGCTTATCGGTAGCTTGTGGCTAGCCGGCTGTGCCTCGTCCAACAACCTTTCACCACAAGCTACCCCCGCGGCGGCAGAAGCCTATACCCAGCTTGGCGTCGCCTATTTAGAGCGCGATAATCTTCCCCGCGCTCTCAACGCACTGGATCGGGCACTTGAAATTGCCCCACACCATGCAGAAGCGCTGCAAGCACTGGCACTGGTTTATCAACGCCAGGGCGAAAGTGCACTTGCCAACGACTATTTTCAACAGGCGGTGAATGCCGAGCCTGACTTCACCCGCGCCCGCAACAACTATGCGGCGTTCTTGTTCAGTCAGGGCCAGTTAAACGCCGCCTGTGAGCAGTTAGAAACCGCATCACAGGATGCCCAGTACGCCAACCGTGCCCAGCTATTTACTAATTTAGGGCAGTGTTATCTGGCGCTGGAAGAATTTGATAAGGCGCGCGCTCGATTGGAGCGCGCGCAAAGTATTGATCCGCGTAATTCACGCGGCTATTTAATGTTAGCTGAACTCGAATATTCGCAGGGCAATTACTCTCAGGCCTGGGCACCGCTGCAAACCTATTTACAGCTCGCCGAGCCCAACCAAGCAGCGCTAAGAATGGCGGTTGATATCGCTCATTCACGCGGCGAGCATAGCGTCGCCGCCGAATACCAGCGCCTGCTTGGCAACGACTGACTGATTGACGCCCTGATCACCGCTTATTTAATGAAGGATGCTCAGCCATGAGCGATACACAGTCACAAGAAAACGTCATTGATAGTCCTAACACTAGCGCCTCTCCTGGCGAACTTCTTGCTCGCCAGCGCGAGCAGCTTGGTATTCCGCTCGCCGATGCGGCCCGGGCGCTCAACCTGCGCCCCGCCGTGGTGGGAGGGCTTGAGCAGGATGACTACCAAGAGATCCCTGTCGCCGCTTATCGACGCGGCTACCTGCGCTCTTACGCTAAATACCTGGGCATGGATGACCGGCTGGTGCTTGAAGCTTATCAAGCCCGCAGCGGCGGTAGCGACACCGAACGCCAAGTTACCCCGGTCTCCACGGCGAGGCCACCCTCCCGTATTGGCGCCTGGCTGTTCAAGTTGGTGACTTTGCTGGTAATTGTGGGTCTTATCGCGGTGACCGTGATGTGGTGGCAAAGCCGGGGTGGCAATGAGCCGCCGGGCTTTGGCTCAACCTCCCCGGAAGAGACCGCTACCGCCCCGGCAGAGCCGACCAGTGAACCCGCTGAAACAGCAGAGAGTACGGATTCAAGCTTCACCAGTGGCGATGAAAGCGCGACGCTGCCCAGTAATGCCACCAACGTCACGCCTTCACCGACGGCTGCGCAAGAACAAGCGCCCAGCGATCAAGCTGATGTTGACGCAGTGACTGGCCTCGACGAATCCGCACTGGATAGCACCACCGATACGGCCAGCACCGCCGACGATAGCAATGAGCCTAGCAGGCCTGAGCAAAGCAGTATTGAAGAGAGCGATACTGATAGCGAACAAAACGCTGCCGCCGAGCAAACCGCCAATGCCAACGTCCTCGAACTGACGTTTAACGAGCAGTCGTGGACGGAAATTTTTGATGCCACCAACCAGCGCGTCTTCGTGGGCCTACAAACGCCCGGCACCTCGACAACCGTCGAGGGTGAGCCTCCGTTTCGCTTAACCGTAGGTAATGCCACCGGCGTTGAGCTGCGCTACCAAGGCGAGGAAGTTGATCTTCCCGCCCGCGCAGGCGCCAACAATGTTGCCCGATTCACCTTGGGAGAGTGACCCGTCTTATGCACGCCCCTTCTCCGATAAAACGCCGCCATTCCCGCCAGATTCAGGTTGGAAACGTCGCGGTGGGCGGTGATGCCCCCATTGCCGTTCAAAGCATGACCAATACCAACACGTTGGATGTCGCCGCGACCGTGGCCCAGATCCAGCAGTTGGAAAAAGCCGGTGCGGATATCGTACGCGTTTCAGTACCTGATATGGACGCCGCCGAAACCTTTGGTCAGATCAAAAAACTCGTCAATGTACCGCTCGTTGCCGATATCCATTTTGATTACAAAATTGCCCTACGCGTCGCCGAACTCGGCGTCGACTGCCTGCGCATCAACCCAGGTAACATCGGCCGTGAAGACCGCGTACGCGCGGTGGTTAGCGCGGCCCGCGATCATGGCATTCCGATCCGGATTGGCGTCAACGCAGGGTCGTTGGAAAAAGATCTGCAGAAGAAATATGGCGAACCCACGCCAGCAGCGCTGGTGGAGTCTGCCATGCGCCATATTGACTACCTGGATCGCCTGGACTTCCCCGACTTCAAAGTCAGCGTCAAAGCCTCGGATGTATTTATGGCCGTGGCCGCCTATCGCGACCTTGCCGCACGCATCGAGCAGCCGCTGCACTTAGGGATTACCGAAGCGGGAGGTCTGCGCTCGGGCACGGTCAAGTCATCGATTGGTCTGGGTATGCTACTGATGGACGGAATCGGCGACACGATCCGCGTCTCGCTGGCAGCAGACCCGGTGGAAGAGATCAAGGTCGGCTTTGATATGCTCCGCAGCCTCAAGCTGCGCTCGAAAGGCATCAACTTTATTGCCTGCCCCAGCTGTTCGCGCCAGAACTTCGACGTCATTGACACCATGAACCAGCTCGAAGAGCGGCTGGAAGACGTAATGACACCGCTCAACGTCTCGGTGATCGGCTGCGTGGTCAATGGCCCCGGCGAAGCCAAAGAGACCGATATCGGCCTGACCGGCGGTAGTCCCGCTAACCTGGTGTATATCGACGGCAAGCCCGCCAGCAAGCTGCGCAACGACCACTTGGTAGATGATCTCGAGCAGCTGATTCGCGAAAAAGTGCGCGAAAAACAGCAGCAGCAAGACGATATGATTGCCCGCAGCGTTTAGCTGGGGCTGGCTGCCAGCCTGGGTGAGCCACGCCTGATGGCAGAATAAGGAGTTTTCTTTGAGCAAGTCCGCCGTTAAAAAAATTCAAGCCATTCGTGGTATGAACGACCTACTGCCCAGCGATAGCCCACGCTGGCAATTTTTTGAAGCCAAAGTACGCCAGCTAATGCTGCGTTACGGTTTTAATGAAATCCGCACGCCTATCGTTGAGCAAACCGCGCTGTTTGCACGCTCTATCGGTGAAGTTACCGATATCGTCGAAAAAGAGATGTACACCTTCGATGATCGCAACAGCGAGAGTTTGACCCTGCGTCCCGAAGGCACTGCCAGCTGCGTGCGCGCGGCCATGGAGCACGGCCTGCTGTATAACCAAACTCAGCGGTTGTGGTACCAGGGGCCGATGTTTCGCTATGAGCGCCCGCAAAAAGGCCGTTACCGCCAATTCCACCAGATCGGCGTCGAGACCTTCGGTTTTGATGGCCCGGATATCGACGCCGAGGTGATCTTGCTTTCAGCGCGCCTGTGGCAGGAACTCGGCTTGATGGAGCACGTTACCCTGGAGCTAAACTCGCTAGGTTCATCAGAGGCGCGGGCAGCCTACCGAGATACGCTGGTGGCCTACTTTGAGCAGCACCTAGACGCTCTCGATGAAGACTCCAAACGCCGCTTGACCAGCAACCCGCTGCGTATTCTCGACTCCAAAAATCCGGCCATGGCGGAGATGCTCGACGGCGCGCCGCAGTTGATGGATCACCTGGATGCCGAATCCCAGGAACACTTTGAGCAGCTCACGAAGATGCTTGAAGCAGCAGGCATTGACTATGTGATCAACCCACGCTTAGTGCGCGGGCTCGACTACTACTGCCGCACCGTGTTCGAGTGGACCACGACTGCGCTGGGCAGCCAGGGCACCGTGTGTGCAGGCGGACGCTACGACGGCCTAGTCGAACAGCTGGGCGGCAAGCCTACCCCAGCGGTAGGCTTTGCCATGGGCATTGAGCGGCTGATTCTGCTACTCGACACCCTGGAACTGATTCCTGAGAACGCCCTTGGCGGCTGCGATGTCTATTTGCTGCCCATGGATGATACCGCCACCACGGCAGCGATCACCCTGGCCGAGCAACTGCGTGGCGAGCTGCCTGAACTGCGTCTACAACTTCATTGCGGCGGCGGCAGCTTTAAAAGCCGAATCAAAAAAGCCGACAAGAGCGCTGCTACGATAGCCATACTGATCGGTGAAGATGAAATCGCGACGCAGTCGGCAACGGTCAAGTTTCTGCGCGATGACCGCGAACAGCAAAGCGTTCCTCAAGCCGCATTAGGCCGCACGCTGGGCGAGCTTTTAACGGCTAACGCATAAGCCCTGCAGGCTGCCTGCTTGCATGCGACGGTCTAAACATACGACTTTAGAAGAAAGGAGCCCGCCCGTGGTGGAGCTGAGAAGCGAAGAAGAACAGCTAGACGCCGTCAAGCGCTGGTGGAAAGAGAACGGCATGTCGTTGATTGCAGGCGCTGTCCTGGCGGCGGCCGGGGTGTTCGGCTGGAATGCCTGGCAGAACTATCAGCAAGGCCAGGCTGAAGCGGCCTCCATGCGCTATCAGCAGTTAGTCAATATGACCGCTGGCAACGAGCTTGACGAGGAGCAACTAGCAAGCGCGCGGGAAATGGTTAGCGAACTGACCGACGAGCATGGCGATACGCTCTACGCCGAACTCGCCCTGCTGCTCGACGCCCGCTTGGCTGTTCAGCAAGGCGACTTGGAAGCAGCACGCACCGCACTGGAAAGCGCAGCCGATTCCTCGCGCCGCTATGTGCAAAGCTTGGCGTGGCTACGTTTAGCCCGTATCGAGCTTGCCGACGGTAACCCTAAACAGGCGCATGCGCTGTTAGACGAGCCGATTAGTGATGCGCTAGCGGCCCAAAAAGCTAACGTGCGCGGCGATGCGTTCGCCGCCCAAGGCGACACCGAGGCGGCCCGCGATGCCTGGGAAACCGCTCTAGAAGTGTCTCAAACCAAAGACCAGCCGCTTTACGGCGTGCAGTTCAAGCTTGACGATCTCGGCGCTGAGGAGGCGACACAATGACTTTTGGTATCCCAACGAAACAGCTAGTACGCGCAAGCTTAGGCGCGCTGTCGCTGGCACTGCTGGTCGGTTGCGCGAGTAAAGGCGAGCCTGCCTATACCCCCAAAGAGCTGCGTAGTTTCGACGAGACCTCCTCGCTGGAAACTCAGTGGCGGCGCAACGTGGGCGATGGCCTGGGCCATGCCCGTTACCCCATCGCGCCTTCCCGTGAAGGCGACACCGTGTTTGCGGCCGATGTCGAAGGCGTGGTGATGGCGATGGATGCCAACAGCGGCGACGTCGAGTGGGAAATCGACCTTGATACCCCTATTTCCAGCGCGCTAACGGCAATTGCCGGTCAGGTTTATCTGGCCACCGGTAACGGCGAAGTGATCACGCTGGATCAACGTGACGGCAGCGAAGAATGGCGCTCGCGGGTATCCAGCGAAGTGCTTGCCGCGCCCCAGGCCAACCAGCAACTGCTGGTCGTGCAAAGTGTCGATGGCCGTGTGACTGCCTTGGATCGCGCCACTGGTGAAGAGCGCTGGGTATACACCAGTTCGCAGCCGTCACTCACCCTGCGCGGTACCGGTACACCGATGGTCATTGATCCAGTCAGCTTTGTTGGCCTGGCCAATGGCCGCCTGGCCACGCTGGATAACCGCAGCGGCCAGCCGCTATGGGAAATGCAGATTGCCACCCCCCAAGGGCGTAGTGAAGTGGAACGCCTGGTCGATCTTTCCGGCCAGCCGATCATCAGCCCCGATGGCCGCCTGTTCGTGACCAGCTATAACGGCCGCGTGGTGGCGCTGGAAGCAACTCAAGGCGACGTACTTTGGGAAGCGGATCTCTCCAGTCGCCATACCCCGATTCTGGTCGGCGACTTCCTGTTTGTGGTCACCGATGACAGCCAAGTCGTCGCCCTCGACGCTAACAACGGCCGCGAAATTTGGCGCAACGACGATTTAGAAGATCGTTGGTTGACCGCCCCCGCCTTCGCCGATGGCCGTTTAGTGTTCGGCGATTTTGAAGGTTATGTTCACCTGATCGACGCTCGCGAAGGCGATATCGTGGGTCGCACTCGCGTGCACAGCTCGGGCATCAGCGTACGCCCGGTCACTGAAGGCAGCACCATTCATGTTCAGGCCAACAATGGTCGCCTGGAAACCCTGGAAGTCACTCCATGACACCCGTCATTGCTTTAGTCGGTCGCCCCAATGTGGGTAAATCGACGCTGTTTAACCGCCTAACGCGCTCGCGTGATGCCCTGGTGGCCGACTTTCCCGGCCTCACCCGCGACCGTAAGTACGGCAATGGCATGCTGGGCGATAAGGTCTATACGGTTATCGACACTGGCGGTATCAGCGGTGACGAAGAAGGTATCGACGCCGCCATGGCGGAGCAGTCACTCGCCGCCATTGATGAAGCCGATATCGTGCTGTTTATGGTCGACGCTCGCGCCGGCCTTATCGCCGCTGACCAAGCGATTGCCAACCACCTGCGGGTTAACCAGAAAAAAACCTGGCTGGTGGTGAATAAAACCGATGGGTTAGAAGAGCATTCGGCAATGGGCGACTTTTGGTCGCTCGGCCTAGGCGACCCCTGGCCAATTGCTGCCGCCCACGGGCGCAACGTTTCCACCCTGATAGATGTGGTGCTCGAACCGTTTCCGGAGCGCGATGCCAGCATTCCTGCCGACACCGGCAGTAAAGGCGTTCGCATCGGCGTGATTGGCCGCCCGAACGTGGGCAAATCGACTCTGGTCAATCGCCTGCTGGGCGAAGATCGGGTCGTCGTGTTTGATGAGGCGGGCACTACCCGCGATGCTATCGAGATTCCTTTTGAGCGCCGCGGCAAGCCCTATGTGCTGATTGATACCGCGGGTATTCGGCGGCGCAAGAACGTGCGCGAAATCGCCGAGAAATTCTCCATCATCAAGACGCTGGATGCGATCAAAGAGTCCCATGTGGTGATCATGGTACTGGATGGCTCCAGCGGTCTGGTGGAGCAGGATTTGCACCTGCTCGACTACGTTTTGACCACCGGTCGTGCCCTGGTGCTTGCAGTCAACAAGTGGGACGGCCTGGAGACCGAAGCCAAGGACAAAATGCGCACTGAAGTGAAGCGCCGCCTGGGCTTTGCGGATTATGCCGAGCTGCACTTCATCTCTGCTCTACACGGCACGGCAGTGGGGGATCTCTACCCCTCGATTGATCGCGCCTTTGACGCCGCTAACGCCCACTGGTCGACCAACCGCCTCACTACCCTGCTACAGGACGCGGTAAGCCAAAACCCACCGCCGATGGTACACGGTCGACGCATTAAACTGCGGATGGCTCACCAGGGTGGCAGCAACCCGCCGATTATCGTCGTCCACGGCAACCAAACCGAGGCGTTGCCAGAAGCCTATCGTCGCTATTTGACTAACACCTTCCGCAAGGTGCTCAAGGTACGCGGCACGCCAATTCGCTTTGAGTTCCGCTCGGGCAGTAACCCGTTCGATGACATGGCGGGCGCCAGCGACAAAGAGAAAGCTAAAAAGCGCGAGCTTAATCGCACCAAAGAGGCGCGTAAAAGCCGTCGTTAAACGCCTTATTAGCTGCCTTTTGAATTCGCCCGCTTGTATCATCAAGCGGGCGTTTTGGTTCTAGCCTTAAATAGGCGCTTGAACACGTAAATTCTGTTGACAGAAAATAGCTTCAGCCCTCAAATAGCCGCGCTTATTAGCCCGAAGCTAACAAGCTTGCATCAGCACTTTACACTTAGCGTCGTTACCCCACTGCTTACGTCCTACTTAAGGGGACTCTTATCTTATGCTTTATATTGCTCGCTACTGGCGCTGGCTGACCTTGTTTGGCGTTGCCAGCCTACTCACGGGTTGTCTCGCCCTCCCCCAAACCGGTTTGTTTGCGTTTCGTTTGGCGGTGACCTCTCTGGGGGTTGAGGATGTTCGCATTGGCCCTTACAGCATTAATGCGGGGCTAGACACCAGCGATTTAACCAGCCTGATTGCGTCTAGCCTTGGTGCCGGTAGCCTGCCCGTTCAGGCCACCATTGCCATGGGGCTGGGTTTACCTGCGGGCATGCCACCGGTGGAGATGTCAGGCTTTCGCTGGGCGCTGGATATGCCGGGCGTTGATCCTGTGGAAGGTAACTATGAACAGGACGTCACGCTGACCTCTGGCGATGATGCTAATTTACGCCTACCGGTTGCCTTTGATGTACTCGCCACCGACACCCAACGCCTGGCCCCCATGCTGGAGCTTGCCAGCCAGTTGGCGTCTCAAGGCGAGCTACCGCCTGGCAGTCAACTGGCCATCACGCCTGGGGATCTACGCGGGTTGGGTATGAAACTACCGTCAGGATTATTAACGCCGACAATTCGTTTAAACGTAGGTGCCGATGGGCAGCTAGTACCCCAGCGCTAAGGGTTTATGTCTAGGAGCTTGCAGCCAATCGTCTGCGGCCTAGCCTTGGTTCAGAGGGGACTCAATTCAGCACCCATGCTCAACCACTAGGTGGGTTATGATGGGGGATTGATTTACTGCTATCAGCGGTTATCTTGTGTGCAAGAAACTCTTTCGTCTATAAGGAAACCGACTCATGCGCTGGCTTCGCCCTCTCGCTGTTACCGCACTATGTGCGTCTATCGCCGCTTGTACCACCTCGCCCACCGGACGCTCGCAACTGCTGTTGCTCTCTGATAGCGAATTGAATGAGATGGGGCGCCAAGCGTTCACTCAATATCAGCAGGAGCTGCCCACGGCGGGCCAGGCCAGCCACCGCTATGTGCAGTGTATTGCCGATGCCATCGTGGCGGAACTCCCCGCCGAACAGCGGCAGCTAGACTGGCAAATTCGCGTATTTGAGTCCGAACAGCCCAACGCGTTCGCGCTTCCCGGCGGCTATATGGGCGTGAATACCGGCATGCTGGATATTGCCACGACCCAGGATCAGCTTGCTTCCGTTATCGGTCACGAAATTGGTCACGTACTGGCCAACCATGCCAATGAGCGCGCCTCCACCGAGAGCGCCACCTCATTAGGCCTGTCGGTGATTTCCAGCACCTCTGGCATGCAGTCTGCCGGTGGCCAGCAACTCATGGGCGTGCTCGGCATGGGCGCACAGTACGGCATCGTACTTCCCTTCTCCCGGGCCCATGAGAGTGAGGCCGATGTGATTGGTTTGGATCTCATGGCTCAAGCCGGTTTCAATCCCCGTGAGAGCGTGACCCTTTGGGAAAATATGCAGGCGGCCACAGGTGGCGGTGCGCCCCCCGAGTGGATGTCGACTCACCCTGGCCAAGGCCAGCGCATTCAAGGGCTGCAGGGTAATATGGATCAAGCACTTGCCTTGTACGAGCAGGCTCGCAGCAATGGTCGTACACCCAACTGCCCGCGTCCTTAACGGCTCTTGAGGTTTAAATGATTAAGCTGGGATTACTGCTACTGGTACTGCCGCTGTTTGTGCTGATGGGCGTGTATTTCTGGGAGCTAAACGACGTACGCGCGTGCCAGCTTGATGGCGGCCATTGGGACTATATCGAGAGTGCCTGTAGAGACACCCCGCAACCGTTTGTCTCCTGGCTGGAGCGTTCGCCGCTGTTAGTCAATGGCGGCATGCTGCTCTCGGTGGTGGGGCTGGTGATGTGCACGGTGGGCTTGTACGTCAAACGCACTAAGTGAAACGTTATTAGTGGCATCAATAAAAAGTGGGGGCGGATATATTATCCGCCCCCACTTTTTTAGCTATGTTGTTGATCAATGAAGATTGATACTAGCGAGGAAAAAGACCTCATTTAAAACTCTTTAAAAATGCGGGTTATAGTTCTGGAGCATCCTCCATCACCCATTGACGGTCTTTCTCAAGCATAAAGCCAATATCTACTAGCTCATCTATAGCGTCACCTAAGGATTCTTAGTATGACTCAGGACTTGAGTATCGGCTTGATACTGACTTTCTACCATCATTACTACTCGCAAAAGGGATAAAGCTGCCGGATAAGTTACACAATTGGCCTTCTGCGTACCCTTGATCGCGCAAATTCCAGCCTAAATAAGTACCTAGAGGCACAGCCACATAGGGTTGGCGAATGCCTCCCAAGGCAATGCCATCTTCATCCACTTCTGGCACCTTCACCGAATATTGTTCACCCTCTTCAGGTGGCACCACAGTATGGTTTCTGGCATACAGCTCGTTGACAGGCGGCTTAGGCACTTCTCCCTGTAAGGGCGGCAAATTCAACTCCTCATTCGCCACAAGCCCATCACCCTTCAAACCTGGATAACGGCTTGCTGGCGGGGCTATATCATTTACGACCCAAGACTCCATCGCACTCACAAGCGCACGCATGCTAGGCGCCACACTAATTGGATTACTCGGATATTTACATACTTCACTAGCCGAAGCCGATCCTCCCCAAGCATTAAAATGCGGCGCCCCAGCGAAAAAATATAATCGCACATCATCAGGCATAGTCAGGGGGTCTCCAGTGGGGGATGTAGAAACCAATGACGCACGAGCCTGCCAAAATTCTGCCGACGTGTCGGTGTGCATAAGTTTCGGACACGTATTGTTTTCACGACAGACGGCCAAAATACTGTCGCTCTGCCCCGTCAACGGATCTAGCATCTCGACATAACTGAAGGGGAACTGATCTCCTACCGCATCATGATCTTCATGCTGTCGAGAGAAGCGACCAGGCTGAGCAAAAGGGTAGTTGGTGAACGTCTTCCGTGATCCCGCAATATGCGCCATGGCGCCATCAAATACTCGGTTGCCCTGACTATCAGCATTGTATCCTTGATATATCAAGTCGCGCAGGAAGCGTCCTGACTGAGAAATCCCCATTGCCACGGTATGCTCAATATCGTTCAGTGGTGTTTCAACATCATGTCCTTGCGCACCTCTCAGAAAGGCGACCAAGTCGCTCGTCGCGAGCATCCCTAACCCGGCGGGCACTGCATCCTTAGCGGTATAAATAAACTCGTATATAGCGCCGCCATCCATACTAGTGGGCCGCTGAATCTCTATACGATTTTCATCCAAATAACGAAACGACAAACCCTCCACCATTTGACGAGGCGCATCAGGCGTAGGCCTAACGGTTAGAGAGGCATGTTCGGGGTTTAGGTCTGCAGCAGGGTATGTAAGGGACGCAACACTTACCGACTCATGGTTATCGAAAACGAACTCCTCACGAGATTCACCCGTTACCCCCTCAATAACCGGCAAATCAATCTCGATCAAACTATCGCTCAAACCGGTCTGCCAGCCACTCCATACCATGGTGTGGCCCTGGCGCATTAAAAAACCATCACCTGGCTCATCGACTGCAAAGTCGCCCGAGATACTCGTTAGATTAAGTAACGGAAAACTCAAGTTGCGGCCACGGTTAGGGACTTCATAGAAAAGCACTCCTGAGGTTTGCTCAGTAGGTCGTAGAATCACCACTTCCGTACTAAAGGCCACTTCACCTTGATCATTAACAGGCGCTTTTTCTAAATCGGCAATGTTACTGGCTCTAGCACTCGTAGGATCAATAGCAAAGCTTGCCACGGCCTCAATTCTCTCGTAAGCACCAGACTCTCCAAAGCGTTCACCGTCGTAATCAACGACCGTGTTGCCGATTTCAAACCCAGTGACTCTGGCTTGAATATCAGGTGATAACCCCATTCCCCCAGCCACCGCCAATGTCATTAATGCTATGTGTGGAAGATGCTTCATGACAACTCCTAAGCATTATTTTTATGTACCCATAATCATAAGCGTCAGCTATATAAATAGCTAACAACTCATTTTAGCGTTGGCTCCTAAGACAGAGAACCATCGCCACTACGCTCTTTTTGAAAGCTCTTATTGCAGGCTAGTTTTACCGCCAATCACGCTGTTTTGATGTCTTACCAATTCCGGGGTTGAATTGATTAGTGGGGTCGAGTTGCCGATAGAAATCACGTAGCGCTGGCTTGGCGTGATACAGATGTCCCACATTGTGCTCGGCTGGATATTCGGCTCCCCTGGCATCGAGCAGCGCACAAATCTCCTGCTCCAAGGCGTGACAATCCTCGCCTTTTTTCACCAGATACTCCTGATGCAGAACATGGCACAGAAAGTGCCCTACATAGAACTTGCGCTCGATCCGCGCCTCGATCTCGGGCGGCAAGGTCTCGAACCAGTCGAGGGCATCCCTCGGCAGCGCCACGTCAAGTGCCACGATATCTTCGACCGTTCGCGGATGAACGGCTCGGTAGCGCACCACGGCGCCCCCTGAGGCGAAGCGATTGAGGAACGCGGCGCTGCCCTCCTCATCGGTGCACTCGAAGAACTCACCGTGCTCGGCTGGGTAACGCTCCGCCAGATAGGCGCGCATTTCCTCGATACACTCTTCCCCTGTGCGCAGCATCAGATGGTGTATGTAGCGGTCACGGTAATCGAGCAAGCGTCGTGGCAGATGTTCGGGGAATAGCCGGGATGCAGCCTGAAGCAGCCGGTCAGACAGATGGCGGCCCAGGTGCAGCGACTCGGTGACACCATCGAACCAGCTTTTCGCGGCAAAGGCTTTCGGTACATTCAGGGTGCCGAACCGGCGGATAAACAGAAACACATCCTTGCCGTAGACATGCGCCATGTCGAAGGCGTCCTTATGCATGTATTCGCCCGCGATGGGCAGATGCTGGAACTGGCCGAGCAGGTCTCGTCTGATCTGCTGCAACTGTGCGGGATCGTTGGTGCCTATATAGAAGACGCGCTCGTTGGACGCGGCGGGGAACGTGTCCATGCGCACGGCAAACACGGCCAGCTTCCCCGCAGAGCCGGACACTTCATAATGGCGGCGCGGGTCGGCGTTGAAGCGCGCTGGCGTCGACGCTGAGATATCGCGCACATGCGCTTTGTACTCTCGATCGGATGCCCAGGAGGTCTCGCTCATCTGGATATCGCTTTGTGAGTAATGGCCACTGTCCAACCGCGTCAGCACCTCTTCTGTCGAACTCCCCAGTTCAATACCCAGGTGATTCACCAGCACCAGCTTGCGCTCCGGGGTCACCTGAGCGAATAGAGATAGCTGCGTATACGCTGGCCCACGCTGTACCAGCGAGCCGCCCGAGTTGTTGCAAATACCGCCGGTCACCGACGCGCCAATGCAACTCGAACCAATCACGGAGTGTGGCTCACGGCCAATAGGACGCAGCGCACGCTCCAGCCTATCCAGCGTTGCCCCGGGAAAGCAAATAGCCTGACGACCCTCGTCGATCAGATCGACCCGGTCAATCCGCAGGGTATTGACGATGACGATGGGCCGATCATAGCCCGTCCCGAAAGGGGTGGAACCGCCGGTCAGCCCGGTATTGGCGGCCTGCATGATGATCGCGACATCGGCGTCCACGCAGGCTTGCAAAACTTGCCACTGCTCCCAGAGCGTGCCCGGCTCGACGGCGGCCATCACCTCCCCGTCGCCGTAACGGTACCCTTTACGGAAGCGATGGGTGGCGCGGGTGCCGACATGTACATAGCGCTTGCCCGTGACACTTTGGAGCTGAGCAATAAGCGAACTGACCATCTATAAATACCCATCAATGTTCATGGTGAGCAGAGAGCGCTACCCCTATGCCGGGAGAGCGCCCTCCGAATGCTTTAGCTGCCTTGTTAACGCGCCATCGTGCCAGGTAGGAACAGCGAGAGCTGAGGGACAAAGGTGATGATCATCAGGCAGACGATGATGACGCCCAGGAAAACCAGCAACGGTCTCAGCATATGCGTGACCGAACAGCCGGCAATCTGCGCGGCAGCAAACAGGTTGACGCCCAGCGGAGGTGTAATCATCCCCAGCGCAAGGTTCACCACCATGACGGTGCCAAAGTGCACCGGCTCGATACCCACGCGCAGTGCGGCATCCTGAAGGATCGGTGCGAGCACCACAATACTGGCGCCTGTCTCAATAAACATACCCACCACGAACAGCATAAAGTTGATGGCCAGCATCAAGGAGGTTGGGCCATCGAAGGTGCTGGTCAACCAGAGCGCCGCTGCATCGGGCACCCCCTGACGGTTCAGCAAGTAACCCATCAAACTGGCCGCACCGATAATGAACATGATCACCGCGGAGGTGACCACCGATTTACGAAACGCCAGAGCAACGTCTTTGAAGCTCATTTCGCGGTGCAGGAAAAGCCCAACCACCAGCGCATAGACCACGGCAATGACGCTGGCCTCTGTGGGCGTGGTCACACCGCCATAAATGCCGCCCATGATCAGCACGGGCATCACCAGCGACCAGACCGCTCGCCGGGTCGCGTCGAGGCGAGAGAGCCTGCCGTCGCCATCGCGCTTGCCCCACCCCTTGATCCGGCACCAGATAAAGATGGTGGCCATCAGGCTACCGGCAATCAACACGCCGGGTAGCACCCCCGCGAGGAACAGATCCGGTATGGAGGTCTGTGTGGCGACACCGTACAGAATCATGGGGATCGAAGGTGGGAGAATCACGCCAAGCTCCGCCGATACGGCCATGAGGGCGGCAGCGAAGCCAATGGGATAGCCGTAATCGCGCATGGCGGGGATGAGTATCGCCCCCACGGCAAAGGTGGTGGCGACACTCGACCCTGAAATGGCCGAGAACATCATGCAGGTCAGCACACAGGTGATGGCCAGGCCCCCCTGCAGTTGGCCGGTAAAGGCGCGCGCAAACTCGACCAGCCTGCGCGAAAGCCCGCCGACTTCCATCAAGTTGCCGGCAAGAATAAAGAACGGAATGGCGGCCAGCGGGAATTTATCCAGCGCGATAAATATCTGCTGCGGCACCACGAGCAGCGGCAGGCTGGTAAAGCCCACCAAGCCAACCATCGAGGCCAAACCGATGGCAATGGCGACAGGCACCGATATCGCAAACAGGATCAGCATGGAGGTGATCAGCGCACTGGTCATGACGGCTCTCCTTTACCTGCCTGGATAAAGTGAACAATGCTGCCCAGCATGGCGAACACCGCCCCCACCGGGAGGGCGGCGTATCCCCAGCTCATCGAGATATTCAATCCCGCCATCTGCTGAAAACGCACGCGGGACGCCACCTCCCAGCCAAACCAGAACAGCGTGGCAAACAGCGTCAGGCAGGACAGCAGCGTGACCAGCTCGATCGACCGTCGCACTCGGCCCGAGGTCAGCACCTTGGCTAAATCGATGGCTACGAATGCCCCCCGCCGCAGCGCCACCGAACAGCCCAGCAGTACCATCCAGACCAGCGCCAGACGGGTCAGCGCTTCCGACCAGACCGACGGGGCTTGGAAGACGAATCGGCCCAGCACCTGCCAGAAGCTGGCGCCTACCGCAATCGCCAAGGCGCAGGAGGCGGCTAACGCCACCCCCATTGCAATGCCTCGATCGATGCGCTGGATCGTGGCGATGCCTCTGCTCATTCGGCGCTCCAGTCTCGGATGGCTTGCAGTCTCTCGGCGCCGAACTCGGCTTCGAAATCGGCGTAGGCACTGGCCATGGCATCGCGATACGCCTGGATGTCATCGATCTCCACGATATCGATACCGCGGTCACGTAGCGTCTCGATGCCGACTAGCTCATCCTTTTCCACCCGTTTACGGTTCGCGGCCGCCGCAAACGCTCCGGACGTTTTGAGGGCAGCTTGTTGCTGCTCGTCCAGCCCCGCAACGAAATCGGGGTTACAGGCAAAAATGCCGGGGGAGTAAACATGGCGCGTCAGATAGAGATGCTGCTGCATCATATCGAGGTTGTTTGCCAGAATGACCGGAATCGGATTCTCCTGGCCATCCACCGTGCCCTGCTGCAGGGCGGGCGGAAGCTCAGAGAACGCCATCGGGGTAGGCAACACACCGGCCGCCTGCCAAGCCGCGATATGGATAGGGTTCTCCATGGTGCGGATCTTCATCCCCACCAGATCGTCCGGCGACGCGATGCTTTTGGAACCCGTGGTCAGGTTGCGAAAGCCATTCTCCATCCAGGCCACCCCTTCGAGACCATAGCGGGGAAACAGCGCCAGCAGTTCCTGGCCGGTCTCACCGTCCAGCACTCCGCGCGCATGCTCGTAACCATCGAACAGAAAGGGTACGTCCAGCACACGGGTTTCGGGCACGAAGTTGCCTAGCGGGCCCGCCGATACGATGGCGCACTCCTGCGTGCCGAACTGAACGCTCTCCAGCGCCTCGCGCTCATTGTCCAAACGCTGGATGACGACGTCGATGGCACCCTCGGTTTGCGCTTCGAGACTCTGCTCGAACGCGATGGCCGCCTCGCCGAAATGGCTGTCGGCGGGTGACGAGTGGGTAACGGTCAAAATGGTCTGACCCAATGCCGTTGATACACCCCAGCTCATGGAGAGCGCCACGGCGCTGGTCAGTGCACCCAGTTTAGCGTATTGAAAGTGGTTCATATCTCTAACTCCTTAATTATTAGAATTGATGATCGTGAGATCGAACATCATTGCGACACCTATTTACTGGCGATTTGAAACTTGTTTTTATGACTTTTGCCGGTTCACCTCCTCGAAAAGGCCCTTTACGCGTCGGCCCGCTGTTTATAAGCCGTTACTCGTCGCATCAAACGCAGCAATAACGGCAACAACCAGATCAGGATCACCAGCGCGCCCAGGCTGGCACTGATAGGCCTGGAGAAGAAGGCGAGCAAATCACCATCGCTTCGTATCATCGCGCTCATGAAGCTCTTCTCCAGCAAGCCCCCCAGTACTAGGCCAAGAATGATGGGCGCTGCCGGAAAACCTGCTCGCCCCAACCCATAGGCCGCGACCCCAGCCATCAGCATGAGCATGACATCGACCGTCGAGTTGTTGATGGAGTAAGCGCCGACGATGCAAAAGGCCAGCACTATCGGCATGACGATTCGAGTGGGGGTGGCGACGAATCCCTTGCCCATGCGAATAGCGATATAGCCCACGGGTAGCATCACTAAATTAGCGATGATAAATACCATGAACAGTGCATATACCATACTGCCACCCTCCATGAAGATGGCCGGCCCGGGGTTCATGCCCTTCATGTACAGCACCCCAATCACGACAGCGGTGATCGTATCGCCGGGAATACCGAATACCAGCGCAGGCACCCAGGAGCCACTGACCGCCGCATTATTGGACGAGCTGGTTTCGACGATACCTTCTGCGTGACCCGATCCGAACTTGTCTGGCGTGGGCGAAAACTTACGACTGACGGCATAGGAGACCCAAGCCGCAATGTCGGAGCCAGCGCCAGGCAATACGCCGATCAAGCTACCTGTGCCGCTACCACGCAGCACGGACTTCCAGTGTTGGCGTAGCGCAGGCTTTACTTCACCAAACACTCTCCCCGTGTCTTTTACCGTAACCGCCAGCTCATCGGCAGGCTTGGAGGTGAACCTCATGACTTCGGCAATCGCAAAGAGACCGATCATCACCGGGATGAAATTGACCCCGCCCATCAGATCCGTCACGCCGAACGTAAAGCGCGGCGACCCTGTGGTCGAATCCAGCCCCACCGTTGCCAGAGAGAGTCCTATGCAGAGCGATAGCACCGCTTTCAAGTGCGAACCCGGTGATATGAACACCGCACAGCTCAGGCCCAGCAGCGCTAACCAGAAGTACTCAAACGCACTGAAATTGAGCGCGAACTCAGCGAGATAGGGCGCCACGAAGATCAACACCAGGGTGCCGACGATACCGCCTATGACCGAACACACAAGTGCGATACCCAGGCACTCACTGGCCTTGCCTCTTTGTGAGAATGCATAGGCTTCATCCACATAGGCTGCGGAAGAGGGTGTGCCGGGGATGCGCAGATAAGCACCGGGAATATCGCCGGCAAAGATAGTCACCGCAGCGGTGGTGACCATCGCCGCGATGGCCGGGATGGGCTCCATGAAGTACGTGACCGGCACCAGCAGCGCCACGGCCATGGTCGCCGTTAGCCCGGGAATGGCCCCGACGAACATACCAAAGGCCGCCGCTGCCAGAATCACGACCAGCGTTTGCAGATTGAAGACCAGCCCGGCACCACTGAGAATGGCGTCCATAAGATTACCCGTTAAAGACCGTACCCAGGGGTAAAGGCACCCTGAGCATGTAAACGAAAGCGACCCAGATCGCTGCCGCCGTCAGCAGTGCCATCACCAGCGCCAACCAGGGCCGTACGCCGCTCAATAGCATGAGCACAGCGACTAGAAGCGCCAGTGTAAGAAGCGCTCCCAGCGTGTCGGCCAATAACAGATAGCCAATGACCAGCCAGACGGGTAAGAACAGGCGGTGGAAGCTCAAAGCTGCCGCTTTGAGCTTCACTGGGCGCGGAGTGGTGAAGCGCTGCATGACAGGGCGTAGGTTGGTCAACGCCAGCCAAATGCCACCCACGATCATGGCAAAGCCGATGATGAGCGGGAACAGCGCGGCGCCGTAGCGCTGGCCGGGCAAGGTGGGAAAGCCTTGAGCCTCCATGACAATGAGGAGGCCCAACGCCGCTACCACTCCCCCTGCGCAACACTCACCGAACGTTTGCGAAGAGCGATTGAGCATGGCGACGATACCCTAGCGTTTGAGTCCAAGGTTATCGACGACATTGCCCATCAAGGCATCGGTCTCTTGCATGAAGTCCGTGAAGTCGGCTGAATTGCGCCATACCGCGCCGAACCCCTGCTGCCTCATAAAGTCTTGATAGATATCGCTAACAAAGGCCTTTTGCAGGGCGGCTTCCAGCGTCGCAACGACCTCCTCGTCCATGCCCGCAGGCCCGCCAATGCCGCGCCACTCGCCAAGGGTGTAATTGGAATCGATCTCCTCTTTCAGCGTGGGAACGTCTGGGAAAACGGGATTACGCTCAGGGGCCATGATGGCGAGTGCTTTGACACGCCCGGCATCGATCATGGCGCGTGCTTCGGGTACCGACGTAGGCGCGATATCGATACCACCAGCCACCAGATCGACCATCGCAGGCGCGGCCCCTTCACTGGGAATCCAGCGCACGGAGCGCGGATCGATATCCTGGTCGACCAGCATTCCCCCAAACGCCACGTGCCAGATACCGCCTTGACCAACGCCAGAGGCTTTGAAGGTGCCTTCTGGCTGGGAGCGAATAGCGTCGATCAATTCCCCCAGGTTATCGTAGGGCGAGTCCGCGCTGACCTGAACCCCCGCATAGTCATAATTGACCTGGGCGATGGGAGTAAAGTCTTCATAATCGAGAGCTGTCAGGCCCTGCCAGTGCATCATGCTGATCTCACCGGTCATCATGCCGATGGTGTAGCCATCCGGGGCCGCATTGGCCAGGACGGTATGACCGACGACGCTGCCGCCACCGGCACGGTTGACCACATTGACCGGCTGCCCGAGCTCCTGCTCGAGTGCCACCGCAATCGTTCGAGCAATCGAGTCAGTGCCTCCCCCGGCAGCCCAGGGGACGATCATCTGAATCGGACGTTCAGGATAGTCGGCATGCGCCTGTAGAGCCGATAAGCTCAACGGTAAAATCAAGGCACTCAGCGTGATACGTTTTAGAGTTGGCGTTTTGAAGATCATTTTTATGGCACCTGTGTTGTTTTATTGTGGTGATGTGTTGCGCGTGAACCGGCGTGCTAACCGAGTGCGTCCCGGTTGAGTTGCCCGTTGACCAAGCGCATCAGCCCTAACGGGTTAGCGTTTTGGAGGGCCCTCGGTAGGAAGGCATCGGGGTAGTTCTGAAAGCATACAGGGCGAAGATAACGGTCGATCGCCAGCGTGCCGACCGAGGTTCCGCGGGCATCGGAGGTCGCTGGATACGGCCCGCCGTGAACCATCGCATCGCACACTTCCACGCCCGTGGGGTAGCTATTGAGCAGCAGCCGCCCGGCGCGATGCTCCAACTGCGTCATCATCTCCGCGTGGGCGGAGAGGTCTTCCGGTTCGGCGTGCAGGGTGACGGTCAACTGCCCCTGCATAACGTCGAAATAGCGCGCCAGTGTCTCGCTATCCGGCACCGTCACGACGATGGTGGTCGGCCCAAAGACCTCGTCCTCCAGCGGGCGATCCGACCTGAAGAGACAGTCGGGTGTCGCGCGGAACAGGTGCGCTCGCGCTTTGCCCGGTTCAGCGCTGCCCCCGGTTAGCTGGGTGACCTCGGGCAGTTCAGCGAGCCGCGCAACGCCTTGTTGGTAGTGCTCCAGGGTCTGGCGGTTTAGCATCACCTGTTCATCGGCACTCGCCAGGGCATCGCCCAACGCGGTAATAAACTGCTCCGTTTCCGGGGAGTCCACCGCCAACACCAGCCCCGGGTTGGTGCAGAACTGGCCGCACCCCAGGGTGACCGACGCCGCTAGATCGGTAGCGATGCGCTCGCCTCTCACTCGCAGCGCCGCTGGCATCAGCCAAACGGGGTTGATGCTCGACATCTCGGCAAATACCGGAATAGGCTCCGGGCGTTTGGCTGCCAGATCGCAAAGCGCCCGCCCGCCCGACAGCGAGCCGGTAAAGCCCACCGCTTTGATGCCCGGCGCCTGTACCAGGTCTTTACCTACCCCACTGCCATAGATCATGTTGAACACGCCCGCAGGCATGGAGGTGCTGCGCGCCGCTCGCTCGATGGCCTGTGCGACCCATTCGGCGGTCATCACGTGGCTGGAGTGGGCTTTGACCACGACCGGGCAGCCAGCGGCCAGCGCCGAGGCGGTATCGCCCCCCGCCACGGAAAACGCCAGCGGAAAGTTGCTGGCCCCGAAGACCGCCACCGGCCCAAGGCCCATCTTGACCTGGCGCAGATCAGGGCGCGGCAGAGGGGAGCGCTCGGGCAGGGCCAGATCGATGCGTGCCCCTAAAAAGTCACCTCGGCGCAGCACCTCGGCAAACAGCCGTAACTGCCCGCTGGTACGCCCCCGCTCACCATTGATGCGGGCGGCGGGTAGCGCCGTCTCACGCACGACGTCATTGATAAAGTCATCGCCCAGTGCGTCGAGCTCGTCGGCAATCGCCTCCAGAAACTGTGCACGCGCTTCTGGCGCGAGCTGACGAAAGGGCGGGTAAGCCGAAGCGGCGGCCGCTACCGCCTGCTCGGCCTCTTCCACCGTCGCCTGAAAGTAGGCCAGATCATGGTGACTGCCATCCGCGGCGGCGACGCTGGGCAGCGACGCCTGGCCCTGGCCGCTGCGCTCGCCGCCGATGAACTGCTGGCCGGTCAACGTGGTACTCATACTTTGCTCTCCCGATGGTTCAGAGGAAACGCTCGCCAGGACTTACAGCGAACATTCGAGAAGTTGGCGGTAGTCGTCGGCGCTGGCATCGATAGGGTTGGTCTTGTGACTGTGATCCGCCAGCGCCCCCTTGATGATGTCGTCGAACATGGCCGAGGTAATACCGAGCTCGCCCAAGCCCGTGGGAAGATTCAGGCGTTTCGTCATTGCCTGCATGGCGTCTGCCACATCCTGGCCCGCCGGCAGGTTCATCGCTTGGGCCATCCGCGCCAGTTTGTCGTCCTTGACCATCGTGTCGGCCTGGGCGTTGAAGCGGATGACCGCGGGCAGCAGAATGGCGTTTAGGGTGCCGTGGTGCAGCGACGGATTGAGCCCACCCAGCGAGTGACTCAAGCTGTGCACGCAGCCAAGCCCTTTTTGAAAGGCCAGCGCGCCCTGCATGGAGGCACTCATCATATTCGTGCGTGCCTCACGGTTGCCCGGCTCGTTGACCGCGGTTTCGATATGCGCCCAGGCGCGCCGCAAGCCATCCAGGGCAATGCCATCTGCCGGAGGATTGAACGAGGGCGCCATGAAGGTTTCCATACAGTGCGCGATGGCATCGATGCCCGTCGCAGCAGTCATGCGGGCGGGCAAGCCAAGCGTCAGCTCGGGATCACAGATCGCCAGCTTGGGGACGACATGGGGCGACAGCACGCCTACCTTGCGGCCATCGTCGAGAATCAAAATGGCTCCACGACCGACTTCGCTGCCGGTACCCGCCGTTGTCGGGATGGCAATCACCGGGGCGGTCGCTGAGGTAATCCGTGACATGCCGCCTTCGATGACGGCGAACTGGCGCAGCGGCCCGGGGTGCGCCACGCTCACCGCCACGCCCTTGGCGAGATCGATGGGCGAGCCACCGCCCAGCGCGATCACACCATCGCACTGCTGGGACTGATAAAACGCCACCGCCTCGCGTACCGCGCCCTCATTCGGGTTGGGCGGCGTATGGGTAAAGACAGCAGCGGGGTGATCCAGGACACGCTGTATTCGCTCCAGTAGTCCCGCCTGTTGAATCCCTTCATCTGTTACAATCAGCGGGCGATGGATACCCAGTCGGGTGCATTCGTCTTGCAGTAGATCGACGCTGCCGTCGCCAAACTGTACTTGGGTCACGTAGTTGATGAGTGCCATAGCGTGTTTTCGTCTTTGTTAATTATTCGGAAATAGAGTGACTTTCTGCATTGACTATATTCACGTGAACCAACGCTGGATAATGACAACCTCTGATAGCGGCATAACGAAAATTCATGTCTACACTAACGTCGATCATCTCCCGCCTGCGCATGCGCCACTTGCGCCTGCTGATTGCCTTGCATGAACATGGCACGGTGCAAAAAGCGGCCGAGTCCGTGGCGCTAACCCAGCCAGGGGCCACCAAGGCACTCAATGAAATCGAAGCCATGCTGGGCGTACAGCTATTTCAGCGTACGCATAAGGGGCTGGAAACGACGGACATGGGGCTCTGTGCGGTGCGCTATGCACGTCTGATCAACACGGATCTGGCCCACTTCCATGAAGAGTTGGAAAGCATGCAGCAAGGCCGTGGTGGCCGACTGGCGGTGGGATTGATTATGGGGGCTGTGCCACTGATTTCGGCGGCGTTGTCGCGGGTTCGCAGCCTGCAGCCGGCGATCTCCATAGAGGTGGTCGAAGACACCAGCGCGCGCCTGCTCAACTTACTTGACCGTGGTCGACTCGATGCCGCCATTTGCCGGTCGCGAGTGAACCAACGGCCGCATCTGTACACCAGTCTGGACATCCATGAGGAGGAGCTGGCGGTCATTTGCCATCCTGACAATCCGCTCACTCGCCATTCAGCGCTGACACTCGCCGATTTATCTGATACCTCGTGGATCGTGTATCCCGCCAACATGCCGATGCGGCTGCTGCTGGAACGCGAGTTTCACGAGGCCAAGATTCCGTTTCCGCTCTACCCTATCGAAACGGCATCCGCTTTCACGAGCATCTCAATGCTTGGCCATGACCGCGAATCAGTCGCACTCATGTCCGTCGATGCCTCAAAACCTTTTGTTGATGCGGGCATGGTGTATCGGCTACCTATCCAACTGCACTCGCGTAGCGAACCCTACGAATTAGTCACCCGAAAAGGGGCTAGCTTATCGCCAGCCACTCAGTTGTTCATGAGGGAAGTCGCTTTAGTTGGCAATCTACATGCAGATGTGGAGGCATATATTGAGTCCCTTTGAGTGCCTCTCTAACGTCTTTCATCATTAAAAGGCGTCAAACTCCAGCGACTGACGTAGCATTTCGCGTACCGATGCCGTCTCTGGACGCACATTACGCCATAGAAAAAACGACTCGGCGGCCTGCTCGACCAGCATGCCTAAGCCGTCAAGCAACTTCGCGCCGTGCGGGCCTGCCCACTGTAAAAATACCGTCGGCTCGGCCCCATACATCATGTCGTAGGCCCAGGCATTGGTATTGAACAACGTATCAGGCAACGGCGGTAAATCGCCTGATAGGCTGGCACTGGTGCCGTTAATCACTACATCAAAAGTGCCGTTAACGGTATCAAAACCGCCGCCATGGATAGGCCCTAGATCAGCAAAATCGCTGGCCAGCTGCTCGGCCTTGGCGGCGGTGCGGTTGACCACGACGATTTCACTGGGCTCCTCGGCAAGCAGGGGCTCCAGAATGCCGCGCACGGCGCCGCCTGCGCCTACCACCAAAATGCGCTTGTCTGCTAACGCCACGCGGTGATAGGCCAAATCGCGCACTAGGCCAATGCCATCGGTAGTATCGCCGTAGGTACGGCCATTGCCACCCAGGATCAGCGTATTCACCGCCCCTGCACGACGGGCGCGATGGCTCAAGGTGTCGCACAGCGCAAAGGCATCTCCCTTGAACGGCACGGTAACGTTGGCGCCACGCCCGCCCGCGTCGATAAACGCCCGCCACGCACCGGCAAAGCCATCCACCGGTGCTTCTTCAGCGGTGTACTCAAGGGTTTGTTGCGTTTGATGGGCAAACTCAGCGTGGATCTGCGGGGATTTGGAGTGTTTGACCGGGTTGCCAAACACGCAGTAGCGATCGGTCATGAGAGCTCTCCGCTTTTTCCTTGATGCATCCTCAGCGAATTCGCCGAGCCAGTCCCGGGGGTGTAAGAAATCCTGCAAGCGCGCTTCGGGACTGCCGGACTCTGGCTCAAAGGCGTACTCCCAGCGCGCCATTGGCGGCATTGACATCAAAATTGACTCCGTGCGCCCGCCGCTCTGCAAGCCAAATAGCGTGCCGCGATCCCACACCAGGTTGAACTCCACGTAGCGGCCACGGCGGTAAAGCTGGAAGTCGCGCTCCCGCTCGCCCCAGGCGTCATTTTTACGGCGCTCAACGATGGGCAAATAAGCCGCTAAGAAACTGTCGCCCACCGCGCGCTGAACGGCAAAACAATCGGCAAACTCACCTTCGTTCAGGTCATCGAAAAACAGCCCACCGACGCCGCGGGTTTCATCGCGGTGCTTAAGGTAAAAGTACTCGTCGCACCAGGCCTTATAGCGCGCATAAACATCATCGCCAAAGGGGTCGCAGGCGGCTTTTGCCACCCGGTGCCAGTGCACCACGTCTTCCATCACGGGATAAAACGGCGTTAAGTCAAAACCGCCGCCAAACCACCACACCGGCGGCTCGCCGGCTTTCTCGGCAATAAAGAAGCGCACGTTGCCATGGCTGGTAGGCACATGGGGGTTTTCCGGGTGCAGCACCCAGGAAACGCCCACCGCGTGGAAGCTGCGACCAGCCAGTTCAGGGCGCGCGGCGGTGGCCGAAGGCGGCAGCTGGGTGCCATAGACATGGGAGAAGTTGACGCCGCCTTTTTCAAATACGCCGCCATGGGTCATCACCCGTGATCGACCACCACCGCCCTCTGCACGCTCCCAGCTATCTTCTTGGAACTGGGCAGCGCCATCGGCTTTCGCCAATCCGGTGCAGAGCCGATCCTGCAGATCAAGAAGGTAGCGTTTAACGTCATCAAGGTGCTCGTGAGCCACGGTAACTCCTGGGGGCATTGGTAAGTAGTAATGGGAGAGTGGTGAATGGAGAATAGTAAGTAGCTGGAGAGCCGGTTAAGAACGCATGATTTTACCGGTGGCTAGGTCTCTAATGGTGCTGGGTTTTGCATTGCCACCCAGCTCGCCTTGCACTACATGGGCCACTTCATCAGCAAAGATGTCAGTGATCTCAGCGGCGCTCATCGCAGGCGGTTCCCCCGAACGGTTGGCCGAGGTTGATACCAACGGACCACCGAAGGCTTCGCACAGGGCTTTCATCACCGGGTGGTCGGTCACCCGCAGCGCTACGCGCTCGTGGGCGCCACGCACCAGCCCATGGCTGCGGCCATAATCAGGCACTAGCCAGGTATTGGGCCCCGGCCAGCTTGCCGCAAGAGGAGCATGCATCGCGAGGGGGAGCTGGCTCAACCAGGGGTGGAACTGGCCAATATTGGCAGCAACAAGGATGACGCCCTTGGCAGGGTCGCGCTCTTTCATGCGCATTAGATGGGCTAAGGCTGCGTCGTTTTCGGGGTCACAGCTGAGCCCCCAAACCGCTTCAGTGGGACAGGCAATCACTCCCCCACTACGCAGCGCGCTAATCGCAGGGGCTAGATCGGTCGCCAAACTCATGCTCTCTCCTCACGGCTAACAGGCCTTTAATGACTTTATCCTATCATGGCCGCGGCAACCGCACCCAGCCTCCCGCCTGCTGTGCAACCCAGCCTTCTAACTCCAGCATCAGTAGGCGCTGCTGGCAGTCGCTGACCGTCACGCCAGTGGCGTGCACCAAGAGATCAATAGGCGTCGGCGTGGCCGATAATGACGCTAATAAGGAATCGGGCAAGCTATCGTCGGACAAACTATCGGGTAGCGGTTCTTGCTCAGATGGCTGTTCTTCCGTCTCAGGCGGGATAAACGCCTCCGCCCAGTGGCCAAGATCAGCGATGATATCGTCGACGCTACAGGCCAGGTGCGCACTGCCTTGACGCAGTAGTGTCAAGCAGCCGCGGGCCTGTACATTGTGTAGCGAACCAGGCAGCACAAACAGTTCGCGATTTTGCTCTAGAGTAAGTCGTGCACTGACCAGCGAACCGCTTTTTTCGGTGGCTTCGACCACTAGGGTACCGAGCGAGAGGCCGGTAACGATTCGGTTGCGCCGCGGGAAAAACGCCGGGCGGGCCAGCGTACCTGGCGGATGTTCTGACACCACCAGGCCACCGGGTAGAGAGCTAAGCTGTTCGTGAAGATCACGGTGAGAGGCGGGATAGATCACATCTACGCCGCAGCCGAGTACAGCGATCGTGCGCCCACCGGCATTTAGCGCTGCGCGCTGGGCAACACCGTCAACTCCCAAGGCCATACCGCTGACCACGCACCAGCCGCGGCGGGCTAGATCGCGAGCGAAGGTTTGGGCGTTATGGGTACCTTCGCCGGTGGGGCGACGAGTGCCTACCATGGCAAGTTTGGGGCCCTCCAGGGCGCTAAGATCCCCCTTGGCCCAGAGCACCACAGGCGGGTCGGGCAATTCATTTAACAGCGCAGGCCAAGCGGGGTGATCTCGATGCAGCACATGGCGACTTGGGCCGCTTCGCTGCCACGCCAGGGTTTCATCAACCACATTTTGCAACGGGCTGCGCGTGGGATGTTCAAGCCACAGGCGCAACTCGCTGGCAGCACGGCTCGGCAGTGCTGCCAGCCAGCCTTCTGGCCACTGCGGCTGACGGGCTAATAATTGCGCGATACGCAGCGCCCCCATACCCGGCAACGCATTGACCACCAGCCACGCCTGGGCGTCCATACTTCCTCCTTTTAAACGTCTTTGTGTGCCGCCTGTTAGTTCGTCGCTGACCCAACCCCATCGCCCACTTCCAGTATCCGGGACGCCTGCATCACCAAGGCATAGCTGACGCGATCATAGGGCTTGAAGACCATCACACTGCCCGCCTCTGTGCTGGGCAGTTGCACCAGCTCCTGGGTAAGTGGGTCGTTGATCAGCTCACCCTGCTGATTGACTCGCAGCACATGCCCCGCCTGCAAACCATCCAGGGTGCCAAGATCCAGCGCAACGATCTGAAAACGGCCAATAAAACGCACGCCACCTGGCACGGCAATAACATGACCCTCAACCGCATTGGGCGGCGCGCGGGGCATAAACTCACGGCTCAGCTCGCGCTCCTCCAAGGGCAACACAATATCGTTAACCCGCACTTCCTGATGGGAGCTAACGACTTCAAGCTGCGCAATATCGCCTTCACTGCTGACGTGGCGAGCGATGCCAACGTTGATCAGCTCTAAGCCCAGCGGCGTGCCATCCATTGCCAGGTAGGGCTCCGACTGTCGATAGATACCCACCTGACCATGGTGTGGCACAACGCCACGCACGTATAACCTATCTCCCGCACCACTGATCAAGCGGCGATCATCTCCCGCCACTACGTAAGCCAGTTCCTGCAACGCCTCGGTATCATCGACGACGCGGTGTTCGCGCAGAAAGGCTCGCGCTTCCTCCAAGGCGATGGGCTCGATCGCTTCACGATGGGGCAAGGTACGCACCTGAGGCGAGAGTTTAATCACTTTCTGATCACGCTCCCAAGCGGTGGCATCAATACTCACCAGCACCACTGCGCTCAGCAGCAAACCACTCAAAGCCCTCCGGTAGGCGTGTTGTTTTGCCGCCATCCAGTTCTCCCAAGAAAATGCATCACTCTTAGTTCCATGTCGAAGCGCTGCATAAGCGCAGTCATTCTGTTGCTGCTGAGACCCAGTGCGTATCGGGCGCCCATGCCCAGAAACGTTGACAGCATGATATAGTGACCCATCATAAAGTACCTAGGTTAGAAGACGCTCGTCACTACCTAGCTTGACTTAATTTAGACTCAGCATAACGGTGATTGTAACGCCATGGCCAAACTTCCTATTCTTGAATTCCCCGATGAGCGCCTGCGCACCAAGGCCGCTGCGGTGGAAACCGTCGACGATGAGGTACGCCAGCTCGTCGACGATATGCTGGAGACCATGTATGACGCCCGTGGTATCGGTCTAGCCGCGACCCAGATCGATGTCCATCGCCGTATTGTCGTCATGGATGTCAGCGACGATAACTCCCAGCCGCTGGTGCTCATCAACCCGCGCTATACACCCATTGGCGACGAGAAAGAGCCACTTTCGGAAGGCTGCCTGTCGATTCCCGAGCACTACGCCGAAGTGCCGCGCTATCTTAAGGTGCAGCTCAACGCGCTGGATCGTAATGGCGAGGCCTATGAGTTAGAGGCAGAAGGTCTGCTGGCACACTGTATTCAGCACGAGTACGACCACCTTGAGGGTGTGCTGTTTGTTGACTACTTGTCGCCGCTAAAGCGCGACCGTATCCGCAAGAAAATGCAGAAACGCCACAAGCAGATGCAGGACGCCTAACACTTCTCTCATTCACGCCAGGTAGCCCTCTTTATATGTCACGATTGCGCGTTGTTTTTGCTGGCACGCCTGAATTCGCCGCCTCTAGCCTTGCCGCGCTGCTGGAAAGCCAGCACGAGGTGGTGGCGGTGTATACCCAACCCGACCGCCCCGCTGGCCGCGGCCGTAAGCTAACGCCCAGCCCGGTCAAACAGCTGGCTCTGGAACACAGCCTGCCTGTCTATCAGCCTCAGACGTTAAAGCAACCCGAGGCACAAGCCGAGCTGGCCGCGCTCAATGCTGACATTATGGTCGTTGTGGCCTATGGACTGCTGCTTCCTCAGGCCGTGTTGGACATACCGCGTCTCGGCTGCGTTAACGTTCACGCTTCGCTGCTGCCCCGCTGGCGCGGCGCTGCCCCCATACAGCGGGCGATCGAGGCGGGTGATAGCGTATCGGGTGTAACTATCATGCAGATGGATGCTGGCCTGGATACCGGGGCGATGCTCACGGAAGTGCGCACGCCCATTACGAACCGCACCACCGGCGGCGATTTGCACGACCGTCTCGCGATTCAAGGCGCCAATGCGTTGATCAACACGCTGGATGCCCTGGCCACCGGCACCGCGCATGCCACGCCTCAGCCCGAGGAAGGCGTCACCTATGCCGCCAAGCTGAGCAAAGCGGAAGCCGAGCTCGACTTTGCCCAGCCCGCCCAGCAGTTAGCCAGCAAAATTCGCGCTTTTAACCCCTGGCCGGTGGCTTGGTGCGCATTAGGCGATGATCGCCTGCGGCTGCTAATGGCGAACGTAGAAGAGGGCGATCAGCCAGCCTGCGAGCCCGGCATGCTACTAGACCACGGCGACGATCATCTGCGGATTGCCTGTGGGGAAAACGGCAGCGAGGTACTTTGTGTGACCAGCGCACAGCTGCCCGGCGGTAAAGCCATGGACGTGCGTGACTTACTCAATGCCCGCCACGCGCGCCTTGCTACCGGTACTCGTCTTGGTAAACCAGCGGCTCAGGCCAGCGAAGGAGAAACACCATGAGCCAAAAGCGCTCCCCCCAAGGCGGCAGTGGTCAGGAAGTCCGCGCCGCGGCGGCTCGCGCGCTGGCCCCGGTGCTCAGCGACCAAGGCTCACTGGCGGGGCTGGATGAGCACAGCGTGGTGGCTCGCGACCGCGGGCTGCTCAAAGAGCTCTGCTTTGGCACCTGCCGCCGCTTACCGCGTCTGGAAGCCTTAGCGGGCACATTACTTAAGCAACCGTTTAAAAAGCGCGACAGCGATGTTCAGGCGCTGCTGCTGCTGGGTATTTACCAGTTGTTGTACATGCGCATTCCAGCCCACGCGGCAGTAGGTGAAACCGCGGGCGCTGCGCGCTTGCTGAATAAGGAGTGGGCCACCCGCGTGTTAAATGGCTGTTTGCGGCGATTGCAGCGCGAATCCGAGGCGCTCCAGGCCCAAGTAGACCGGGATGAGAGCGTCGCGTTAGAACATCCACCCTGGCTACTTAACACCTTGCGTCAGGCATGGCCAGAGCAGTGGCGGGCGATTGTCGAAGCCAACAACCAGTCAGGCCCGATGACGTTGAGAGTGAATCAGCACCACAACGATCGTGAAGCCTACCTGTTGCAGTTGACCGAGCAGGGGTTGAGTGGTCACCTGTGCCCCCACGCCCCAGATGCCATCACGCTGGAAACACCCTGCGATGTCACGGCGCTGCCTGGCTTCGAAGCGGGACATATTAGCGTTCAGGACGAGGCCGCCCAACTCTCGGCAGTACTGCTGGGGCCCGTGCTTGCGCCACGGCCAGGTGCACATGTTCTGGATGCTTGCTGCGCCCCTGGCGGCAAAACGGCCCATTTGCTCGAACTGTTCGACATCAATCTTACCGCTATCGATAGCGATAATCAGCGCCTGGCACGGGTGGAAGATACCCTTACCCGACTAGGCGTAGAGGCCGTTCTCCAACACGCCGATGCGACCGAGCGCGACTGGTGGAGCGGCACGCCGTTTGATGCCATCCTGCTCGACGCCCCTTGCTCTGGCACCGGTGTTATCCGCCGTCACCCGGATATCAAGAAGCTGCGGCGCAAAGACGATATCCGGCCGCTGGCCAAGCTTCAACGTCAGCTGTTAGACAACCTTTGGCCGATGCTGCGCGAAGGCGGCACCCTGCTCTACGCCACCTGCTCGGTGCTTCCGGAAGAGAACAGTGAGCAGATTGAGGCATTTCTCGCCCGCACCCCTGACGCCCATGTCACCACGCCTAACGATGTTGCCTGGGGCATTTCCAGCGGCGCGGGTCGCCAGCTGTTTCCAGCCCAGAACAGTCACGATGGCTTTTTTTATGCCAGACTAGAGAAGCGCACTGCCTAGGCGCTCACTGATGTCGGGGGCAGTGATTTCATGACAAGGAAGGAGGTACTATGAGTCATCATACTTACAAGCACGTGGAATTGACCGGCTCTTCCGAGAAGGGCATTGAGGAAGCGGTTCAGAATGCACTGGCCAAGGCGTCAGAAACGATTAAGCACATGCGCTGGCTGGAAGTAGTCGATACCCGTGGCCATATTGAAGATGGCCAAGTGGCCCACTGGCAGGTAACGGTTAAAGTCGGCTTTACGCTAGAGTAATCCCCACCTGCTTTTCGGCGGCGGCTGGTTTACACTGGCCGCCGTCTTTATTGCAGCGCATGATAGACGTACCTGAACGACCATTTACGTCTTCAACGTCAGGACTGAGTCCTAAGACCGTCTCCTGGTCTTAACGATATTGCGCTGGCGCTTTTAATGGAACCGATGCTCAGCAATGAAAATCATCATTCTCGGCGCCGGCCAGGTCGGCGGCACACTGGCAGAACACCTCGCCCGCGAGGAGAACGACATCACTGTCGTTGACACTGACGCCAAAAAACTTCGTGAGCTGCATACCAAACTCGATATCCGCACCGTTACCGGGGCGGGCTCCTACCCCATTGTGCTACGTCAGGCAGGCTGCGAAGACGCTGATATGTTGATCGCTGTGACCAACAGCGATGAGATCAATATGATCGCCTGCCAGGTCGCCCACACGCTATTTCGCACCCCGACCAAGATTGCCCGTGTACGCGCCACCGCCTACTTGACCCGTAAAGGGCTCTTCGCCCACGAAGCGATTCCCATTGATGTACTCATCAGCCCAGAGCAGGTGGTGACCGACCATGTACGCCGCCTGATCGAACACCCAGGCGCCTTGCAGGTCTTGGAGTTTGCCGGTGGCCTGGTACAGCTGGTGGCGGTGAAAGCGTTCTACGGTGGCCCGCTGGTGGGCCAGGATTTGGCCTTTCTACGCCGCCATATGCCCAACGTGGATACCCGGGTGGCGGCGATTTACCGCCGTAACCGCCCAATCATTCCCCGTGGCGATACGGTCATCGAGGCTGACGACGAGGTGTTCTTCCTCGCCGCCCGCCGGGATATTCGCGCAGTGATGAGCGAGCTGCGCCGGGTCGAGCGGGACTTCCGTCGGGTCGTGATCGCCGGGGGTGGCAATATCGGCGAGCGGCTGGCGGAGCATTTGGAGCATAGCCACCAGGTCAAGATCATCGAGCACAGCCTGGAGCGCTGCACCACCCTCTCCGAGCGACTGGATCGCACCGTGGTGCTCCACGGCAGCGCCACCAGCAAGCGCTTGCTGGAAGAGGAGAATATCGAAGAGTGCGATATCTTCTGCGCGCTGACCAACGACGACGAGGTCAATATCATGTCGTCGCTACTCGCCAAGCGTTTGGGGGCGAAGAAGGTGCTGACGCTGATCAACAACGCCGCTTACGTGGATTTGGTGCAGGGGGGCGAGATCGATATCGCTATTTCTCCCCAGCAGGCGACCATCGGCAGCTTGCTCACCCACGTGCGTCGGGGTGATATCGTCAACGTTCACTCGCTGCGCCGGGGCGCCGCCGAGGCCATTGAAGCCATCGCCCACGGCGATAAGCAGTCCTCCAAGGTGGTCGGGCGTACCATCCGCGAGATCGACCTGCCCGAGGGCACCACCATCGGTGCGATTGTGCGCGGCAAGGAAGTCATCATCGCCCACGGCGACGTGATGGTTGAGAGCGGTGACCACGTGATTCTATTTGTGATCGACAAGCGCCGCATTCGCGATGTGGAGCGCCTGTTCCAAGTCGGCTTAACGTTCTTTTGATAACCCTCGAACCACGGCCACTGGCTGCTAATAACAGGAGCATGCGACAACCATGAGTCTGCGGGTTATTTTGCGCATTTTGGGGCTGCTGCTGATGCTCTTCAGCCTTACCATGCTCCCCCCAACGCTGATTTCACTCTGGTTTCGTGACGGCGTGTGGAGTGCCTTTATTAGCGGTATTGCGATTTCGGTGGTGACGGGATTACTGCTTTACCTTCCCAATCGACGCTCGCAAAAAGAGCTGCGTATCCGCGACGGCTTTATTATCGCCGCGATGTTCTGGACGGTGCTGGCGCTGTTCGGCTCACTGCCGCTGATGCTATTCGGCGAAGGTTCTCTCGGCGTCACCGATGCGGTATTTGAGTCGTTCTCCGGTTTAACCACTACCGGCGCCACGGTGATTACCGGCATCGATTTTCTACCCGAGTCGATTCTCTACTATCGCCAGCAGCTCCAGTGGCTGGGCGGCATGGGGATCGTCGTTTTGGCCGTCGCCATTTTGCCCACCCTCGGCGTGGGCGGTATGGCGCTGTATCGCACCGAGATTCCTGGGCCGCTGAAAGACTCCAAGCTCACACCACGCATCACCGAAACCGCCAAGGCGCTATGGTATATCTACGCCACGCTCACCCTGGCCTGCATGATCGCCTATATGTTAGCGGGCATGAGCTGGTTCGATGCCTTGAGCCATAGCTTTTCCACCGTCGCCATTGGTGGCTTCTCCACTCACGACGCCAGCATCGGCTATTTCGATAGCGCTACCATCGAGATGATATGCGTGGGTTTTATGTTGATTTCGGCGTTCAGCTTTAGCCTACACTTTATCGCTTGGCGTGAAAAAAGCCTGATGCACTACTTTCACGACCCCGAAGCGCGCTTTTTGATGCTATTTCTACTCGCGCTGTCCGTGGTCACCGTGCTCTCTCTGTGGTTAACCGACACCTACGACACCGCGCGCGGTCTGAGACACGGGGTTTTCCAAGTCGTGTCGGTGGCCACCACCGCGGGCTTCAGCGTTGCCGACTTCTCCATGTGGCCCGGCGCCCTGCCCTTTTTACTGTTTGTGGCAGCCTTTGTTGGCGGCTGCTCCGGCTCTACCGGTGGCGGCATGAAGGTGATAAGGATCATTCTGATCCTCAAGCAGGGCATGCGTGAAATCATGCGATTGATCCACCCCAATGCGGTGATTGCGGTCAAAGTAGGTAAAGTCAGTGTCCCCGACAGCATTGCTCAAGCGGTATGGGGGTTCTTTTCAGTCTACGTGATGCTGTTCTTTTTAATGCTAGTGGGCGTCATGGCGACCGGGGTTGATCAGGTCACAGCCTGGTCGACGGTGGGCTCGGCCCTCAACAATCTCGGCCCTGCACTGGGTGAATCCCACACTCACTATGGCGACATGCCTAGCTTGGCGAAATGGATACTGGTCATGGCTATGCTGCTCGGTCGCCTGGAAATTTTTACGGTACTGGTGCTGTTTACCCCCGCTTTCTGGCGGCGTTAAGCGCTTCACGCCTGCCCCCTTATTGATCGATTTGAGAGCTGTTAATGAACCACGAAGATACATCTCACGACGAAACGCCCAACGCAGAAGCGGGGTCGCTGGCTGAAACACCGACTTCGCTGCCAGCCACCAGCGGGCCGTTAAAAACAATCACTGTCGGTGAAACCCGCTACACGCTGCTGGGCACGGCCCATGTGTCGGCGGAAAGTGCCGACGACGTGCATGCGCTGTTAGCAAGCGGCGCCTTTGATGCAGTGGCCATTGAGTTATGTGACGCCCGCCACCACAGCATGTCCAACCCGGATGCACTGGGCGAGCAGGATCTGTTCCAAGTCTTTAAACAAGGTAAAGCGGGCATGGTGGCCGCAAGCCTGGCGCTGGGCGCCTTTCAGCAACGGATTGCCGATCAATCCGGCATTCAGCCGGGGGCCGAAATGCGTGCGGCAGTTGAGGAAGCTAACCGACTGAAACTGCCGCTGTTGCTGGTTGACCGCGATGTCGGCGTAACGCTGAAACGCATTTACAGCAATGTGCCCTGGTGGCAGCGCTTCTCGCTGTTTTCAGGCCTGCTTGGCAGCGTGTTATCGCGTCAGGATGTCTCCAAAGAGGACATCGAAAAGCTCAAAGAGGGCGATATGCTGGAGGCCACCTTCAGCGAGTTTGCCGCCGAATCCGAAGCGCTCTATACACCGTTGATTCGCGAGCGCGACCGCTATATGGCACTGCGTTTGGCCGAAGACGCGCCGCCGGGGCGCTACCAGCACGTGTTAGTGGTGCTCGGCGCAGGCCACCTCAAAGGTACCGGCGAACATCTTGAAGCCCCGCTACCCGCGGAGCCAAAAGTAGAGCGCGAATCGCTGGAAGCCACCCCGCCACCGTCCAAGCTTTGGAAAGCGCTGCCGTGGCTGATTACCGCGTTGGTGCTTACCGGCTTTGCGATTGGCTTTTCACGCAACACCGACCTTGGCTGGCAACTGGTGCTTGAGTGGTTCTTGATTAACGGTATTCTCTCTGGCGGTGCGACGATTATCGCCATGGCGCACCCGGTGACCGTGATTGCCACCTTCTTTGCCGCGCCGCTCACCTCGCTGAACCCCACCATCGGCGCTGGCTTTGTGGCCGCTGGGGTTGAGCTCTTTATGCGCAAACCCAAAGTGCGCGATTTTTCATCGCTACGCCACGATGTAACGCAGTTGAAAGGCTGGTGGAAAAACCGTGTATCGCGCACCCTGCTGGTGTTTATTCTCGCCACGCTAGGCTCCGCGGTGGGCACCTGGGTGGCCGGATTCAGAATCGCCGGTGCTCTGTTTGGCGGCTAGGCGCCGCATCGCCGCAGTAGGCGGGTCGATTTTGTGATGCAATCGGCTCGCCGCATAACTATCGTTAAACACCTCAAAGTAGTCATCCAGCACGCCCGCAGCAACCGTATCCCCGCCCTGGCGCAGCAGCTCAATAGCCACTTCCGCAGTACAAAGGTGCGATTTTGACGCCGGTTTGCGCAGCCGGTAGCGCGTCTCGCGCTCGGTTCTCAATGGCAGCACGGGCAAAGCATCCAGATAAGCGCTTTTACGGAACATGCGCCGCGCCTGACGCCAAGTGCCATCCAGAATAATAAATACCGGAATGCGCGCCTGCGCTTTCGCCGCATGCACCGCGTCTATGCCAACCACCCGGTCCGCATAGTCGGGCTGATCATCGGGAAAGATCACAAAGGGCGCGTAAAGAGGATCTTTCAACAACGCGGCCAGCTGTGCATCCGGCGCCGTGCGGTACCAGGTAAACACTTGGGTCGTCGTGATCACATCACCAATCAAACGCCCGGTGTTGGTTGGCTTGTAATGCTCCAAGGGGTGGGTCAATAACCACACCTGAGCATGGCTCTCCGCCTTCACCTGATAGGGGCACAGGCAATTCAGTACGGGGAGCTGACAGTTATCGCAGCGGGTGACAAAACTGCCCCGCGCCTTGAACTCGCGCCGCGGCGGACGCGGATGTTCAGCGGCTGAATCATGATTCACAGAGCTCTCGTCTACAGAGCTATCAACATCAGACATCCACGCTCCAGAATGTGAAAAAGGGCGCAGAGTATAAATGAGCGCATCATCTTTTGACGAATGTTTCCACCACCACCGTAAACCTAAAAAACATTCAACGTTGACACCCAAAGCGCAACGCCGCTAAAGTCTCGTCAACTATTAAAGGTAAAAAGGTTTACACCATGACCGTGCATCACGAACAGCTTCTTCATGCGCAGCGCCACGACTGGACGCTGGATGAGATCAACGCGCTTTTCGCGCTGCCGTTCAATGACCTGCTGTTTCAAGCCCAGCAGGTTCACCGTGCCCACTTCGATGCTAACGCGGTGCAGGTCTCTACCCTGCTGTCGATCAAGACCGGCGCCTGCCCCGAAGACTGCAAATACTGTCCCCAATCCGGCCACTACAACACTCAGCTGGAAAAAGAGAAGCTGCTGGAAATTGAAAAGGTCGTCGAACAAGCCAAGGCAGCGAAAGAGGCAGGTGCCAGCCGTTTTTGCATGGGCGCCGCCTGGCGAAGCCCGCGGGATAAAGATCTACTGCTGGTCGAAGAGATGGTTCGTCAGGTGAAAGCCGTGGGCCTTGAAACCTGCATGACGCTGGGGATGGTCGACGGCGAACAGGCCAGTCGATTGGCCACGGCAGGGCTCGATTACTACAACCACAACCTGGATACCTCGCCGGAGTTCTACGGCGAGATCATTACCACCCGCACCTACAGCGACCGGCTGGAAACGCTCACCAACGTGCGCGATGCGGGCATGAAGGTCTGCTCTGGCGGGATTCTCGGCATGGGTGAAGATGCCAAAGACCGTAGCGCCCTGTTGCAACAGCTGGCCAAGCTCTCCCCGCACCCTGAATCCGTGCCGATTAATATGCTGGTGAAAGTGCCCGGCACACCGCTGGAAAATGTTGAAGATTTAGACCCCATCGAGTTCATACGCGCCATTGCGGTCGCCCGCATTATGATGCCGCAAAGCCATGTACGGCTCTCCGCTGGCCGCGAGCAGATGAACGAATCAACCCAGGCGCTGGCGTTTTTGGCCGGTGCCAACTCGATCTTCTATGGCGACAAACTGCTGACCACTGGCAACCCCCAAGTGGATCGTGACCGTGCCCTGTTTGCCAAGCTGGGCCTGCACCCTGAGAAGCGCGAGACCTGCGAAAGCGAAGATACTCAAGCAGCACGCCTTGCCCAACAGGCACAGCAGCAGGTGCACGCCGAAAGGGTTGCCGAGCTGGCGGTAGACGCCAGTGTCTGAAGCGTGGCAACAGCGTCTGGCCGACGCCCGCGCTCATCGTCAACAGACGGAGCGCTGGCGAACTCGTCAGGTAGCCAAAAACAATACCCTCGACTTTGCAGGTAACGACTACCTGGGCCTCACCCTAGACCCTCGCGTGTGTGAAGCCCAGGCGGAAGGCGCGCGCCAGTTTGGCGCGGGTGCAGGTGCTTCGCACTTGGTCAGCGGTCATCTAGAGATTCACGACGCTCTGGAAGAAGCGTTAGCACGCTGGACAGGCCGCGAACGTGCGCTGCTGTTTTCTACCGGTTATATGGCCAATCTCGGCGTGCTGCAAGCGCTGGCAGATCGCCATACCGCTATTTTCCAGGATCGCCTCAACCACGCATCGCTAATTGATGGCGCCGCGTTAAGCGGTGCCCGCTCGCGGCGCTTTCATCACCGCGATGCCATTGATCTGAACAGCCTGCTGGCACGCAGTGAGTGCGCGCATAAGCTCGTGGTCAGCGATGGTGTTTTCAGTATGGATGGCGATATCGCCGATATTGCCACGCTGGTCGAAGTCAGTCAGCAGCACAGCGCCTGGCTGATGATCGATGATGCCCACGGCGTAGGCGTGCTAGGCGACAATGCCAGCGGCTGCGTGGGCAACACCTGGAGTAGTAAGGACGTGCCGATTCTTGTCGGCACGTTAGGAAAAGCATTAGGCACCGCCGGGGCGTTTGTTGCTGGTGATACCGAGTTAATCGATCACCTGATCCAGTTTTCACGCAGCTATGTCTATACCACCGCCCAACCTCCGGCCATCTCCGCCGCGACTTTAAAAGCGCTGGAGATCGTTCAGGGCGAACCGGAACGCCGCGCTCAGCTAAACGCCAATATCGCTTACTTTCGCCGTGAGGCGCTGCACCTGGGGCTAGCTCTCAGCGATTCGGCCACCCCCATTCAGCCGCTGATCCTGGGCGATGAAACGCGCACCCTAGGCTGGGCATTACATCTCCAGCAAAAGGGTATACAGGTGGGGGCGATTAGACCGCCAACAGTGCCCAAGGGTGAATCCCGTCTGCGTGTGACTTTAAGCGCTCGCCATCAGCACGACGATATTGATCAACTGTTAGCCGCGCTCCACCACTGCCAGCACCAAGAGGCGTTATGCAGCCCCTGCGCTTAATCCTGCTCTCCGGCTGGGGAATCGACCAGCGTATTTGGCAGCCGCTTGAGGCGCACTGGCCCGCCTGCCTAGCTGCCCAGGCGGTGGATTGGCCCGGCTATGGCGATACGCCGCCACTTGAGGCCGACGCGGCGCTGCAAGAGCTGGCCGACACTATGGCCGAGCCGTTAGCCAGCGATGCGGTCTGGGTCGGCTGGTCATTGGGTGGGCTACTTGCTACGGCGCTACTGGCATATCTTCCCCCACCTCGGGGCCTGATTCTGCTCGGTGCGGGGGAGACGTTCTGTGTCAAAGACGAGGCCAACGCCCAAGGTGGCGTCACTAGCGACGAGCTGAGCGCCTTCCAACGCGCCTTTCAACGCGACCCCACCGCGACCTGGCAACACTTTTTGCGCTGGCAGACCCAAGGTGAGCCCGGCCCCCGGCAAGTTCACCGGCAACTGCGTGATTTATTGGGCGATACACCGCCTGCCGACAGCCCCACCTTGGCTACCGGCCTACACTGGCTGGCAACCATTGATAATCGCCCACGCCTAGCGGCGCCCCCTTGCCCAGTGGTACGTCTCATCGGCGACCATGATCCATTCATCAGCCCCGCCCAGCGCCGCGTAAGCAAGCCCCTAAGCGATGTCGGCCACTGCCCGATGCTCTCGCAGCCCCAGGAACTCGCAGCAACGATTGGCCATCATGCCAGACAGATGACTGACATCAGTACGGCGGTTTTATGAACGATCTAACGCTGAAGGCTGAGGTTAACTGGCAGGCACGGGTCGCCCACGCTTTCTCCCGGGCCGCTCCCCGCTACGATGCGTTAGCCACAGCACAACGCCACATAGGCGAGAAGCTTTGGGGTTCGTTACCTCCACACGCTTTTAACGTGTTGGATATGGGGTGTGGTACCGGCTACTGGACACAGCGGTTGGCTGAACGTTACCCGAATGCTCGTATAACGGGGTTAGATTTAGCCCCCGGCATGCTGGAACAGGCCCGCCAGCACCACGGTGAAAGCATTCATTGGCAACCGGGAGACGCCGCGGCACTGCCGTTTGGTAAGCATGCATTTGATCTGGTGTTTTCCAACCTGGCGGTGCAGTGGTGCCCCGACATTGGCGCGGTGATGGAGCAGCTTTACCGGGTCCTCACGCCCGGGGGATTGGCGCATATTACGACGCTGCTGCCAGGAACGTTAAAAGAAGTTGGCCATGCCTGGCAGAGACCCGAAGCGCTGCTGCAAACGCCTGATCGCGCCAGCGTCGAGAGAGCCATCGGCGAAAGCGGCTTAACCATCACCCGGCAGACGGCCACCGTTGAGCGCTTCTATTACCCTGACTTGAAGGCGGTAATGGCGTCCATCAAAGGTGTCGGCGCCCAGATTGCCCGGCCACAAGCCAGCCTTAGTCGAAATGACATCGCCGCCGCACAAGCGCGCTTTGAACAACTCCGCCAACCGGAAGGCCTACCCGTGAGTTACCACTGCTTAACGCTGCAATTGGAAAAATCGCTATGAACGTCTGGTTTGTGACTGGCACCGATACCGATGCGGGTAAAACATTGGTGACCAGCGGATTGCTATATACCGCCCGCCAACAGCAGTTGAGCACGCTGGGCTTGAAACCTATCGCCTCAGGCAGCCAAGCGACGCCTGAAGGCCTGCAAAATAGTGATGCTCTCGCCCTTCAGCATCAAAGCGTGCCGCCGGTCGACTACGCCACGGTGAATCCCATCGCCTTTGCCCCCGCCATTGCGCCTCACCTCGCTGCGTTAGAGGCGGGTCAGCCGCTTGAGATTAGCACCATCGTTAGCTTGCTGCGCGAAACGCTTAGCCAAACACCCAGAGACATCACTCTGATTGAAGGCGCCGGCGGCTGGCGCGTACCGTTAAACGAACAGGAAGATTTTGCCGACCTGGCGATGGCGCTTGAGCTACCGGTGATTCTGGTGGTTGGCCTAAAGCTGGGCTGCTTGAATCATGCCCGCTTAACCGCAGAAGCCATTCGCGCCGACGGCTTGGTATTAGCCGGCTGGGCAGGCAGCGTGGTAGACCCCGCTTTTGCGGCTGACACAGCCCGCTTTGAGGCCAATATTGCCCATCTAAACGCCAAGCTGGCGGCTCCCTGTTTAGGCATTATTCCCCATCTAGAGGCCCCCAACGCCGCGACTGCCGCCCCCTGTCTTTCCCTGGAGCCGTTATGAAAACGCCAGTTTGGCACCCTTATGCTCACCTAAAAACCCAGACACCCGCACCTAAGGTGGTTGGCGGTGAGGGCGCTCACTTTATGCTTGAGAGCGGTGAACGCCTGCTGGATGCCACCTGCTCCTGGTGGTGCATGATTCACGGCTATGGCCACCCCCGTTTGGTGGCGGCCATTCGCGAACAGGCAGGCGAGCTGTGCCACGTGATGCTTGGCGGCTTGACGCATGAGCCCGCCGATCAATTAGCTCGTGAACTGGTGCGCATTACCCCCGCCGGGCTGAACCACGTTTTCTATTCAGACAGTGGTTCGGTGGGCATGGAAGTGGCGATGAAAATGGCCCTTCAATACCAGGTACTCACCGGCCACCCCGGCAAGCGAAAGATGCTCTCGTTGATGAAGGCCTACCACGGTGACACCACCGGCTGTATGGCAGTGTGCGATCCGGAAGAGGGCATGCACAGTCTGTTTGCCAGCCTGCTCCCCCAGCACCATTTCGCCCCGGCACCTACGGCTCCTTTTGATGCCACCGCTGAACAGGTCGAGCACGACCTTAGCGCTCTGCGCAGCGTACTTGAGCGCCACCATGAAGAGATCGCCGCCCTGCTGATGGAGCCGCTGTTACAAGCCGCTGGCGGGCTCAATATGACCTCGCCAGCTTACGTTGCTGGCGCCCGTGAACTGTGCGATGAGTTTGGCGTGCTGCTAATTTTTGACGAAGTCGCTACTGGCTTTGGCCGCACCGGCAAGCTGTTTGCCGCTGACCACGCAGGCGTAACGCCGGATATTATGGTGCTCTCCAAAGGCTTGACCGGCGGCTATTTGGGTCACGCCGCAACGCTCGCCACGGATCGCGTCCACGACGCCTTTATCGGCGACACTCCCCGGCACGCCTTTATGCACGGGCCTACCTTTATGGGCAACCCGTTGGCCTGCCGGGTGGCGCTGGAAAGCCTGCGCGTCTTCGAGGAAGAGAATTACCTGGGCAAAATTGCCAAGCTCAGCCAACAGCTGCAGCGTGAGCTACTTGAAGATCAGGCGCTGAATGCACATCCGGCCGTGGCTGACGTTCGAGTGCTCGGCGCCACCGCCGTGATCGAAGCCCACTCCGCTGAAGCGTTAAAAGGCGTCGGTGACTTCGCCCGCGAGCGCGGCGTATGGCTGCGCCCCATTGGCCGCTGGCTGTATACCATGCCCGCCTACATTACTTCTGAAGCGGAAATTAGCCAGATTACCGATGTAATGAAGGCGTGGTTCTTAAGGCCTCAATAAAGCCACAATGATTACTCAACACGAGATCGGGATCAGCCTGTAGCGGGGGTCTTTTGTCATGACCGGAAAATGTTCCCAACAATTCCGGCATTTCCGCCATCCATGGCGGTCAGAAGACAAAAGTAGCGCCCATGGACGGGTTTACAGCGCCCCCGCAGAAGGCTGTGCCGATCCAGTCTCGAATTTTCAAGACAACAGTAGATTACCCTGCTGCTTCCAGCGGTTTACCAACGCTGGAACGCCTTCTCCAGCGGTGGTGTTAATTGCCAATACCCCTGGCGGGCTGAGCATATCCGCCTCCGGGTCGACCAGTGCGCAGGGCGTGTCGTAGTCAATGTACGAGAGCAGCGAAGCGGCAGGCATGACTGCCAGCGACGTGCCAACGACCAGCAGAAAGTCAGCCTGGCTAACAAGGTCACAGGCCTCCGCAAACAGCGGCACCGACTCGCCAAACCAGACCACGTCGGGTCGCAGTTGGCTGCCCTTGTCGCACACGCTGCCCAGTTCTATGCCACCTTTCGGCAGCGGGTAGCGCATGCGCTCATCGATTGACGAACGGGCTTTTAAAATCTCGCCGTGTAGATGTAATACATGGCGGGAGCCTGCACGCTCATGAAGGTCATCAATATTCTGGGTAATGATACTGACGCTAAAGCCGTCTTGCTCCAGGGCAGCTAGCGCCTTGTGCGCCGCGTTGGGCTTGGCACGACGGATCTGATCACGTCGTTGATTGTAAAAATCCAGCACTTGCTGCGGGTCACGTTGCCACGCCTCGGGAGTGGCAACATCCTCGACAGGATGGTTTTCCCATAGGCCGTCGCTGGCACGGAAGGTCTTGATACCACTCTCAGCACTAATCCCCGAGCCGGTAAACACCACCAAATGCGGGCTTGCTGCCATGATGACCTCGTTGTTTATGTTTCACTGTTTCTTAAGTAAGACACTAATATACTAGCTGGCCAATACTGCCCGCAAAACGCTGCTTATTGCGGTAAGGATAAACGTCGATGACACGGCCATCGATGATCGCCTGCTGCAGTTCCAGCCAGTAATCCGGGTCAAATAGCTCGGGGTGCTGCGCCATGAACATGTCGCGTAGGATCTTATTAGCGAACATAAAAGGCCCAAACTCCTCAGGAAAAATATCGTTAGGGCCGATAGATAACGTATCACCCCCCTGGAAGTCATTGCCCTGGGATTTGGGTATATGCCGAAAACGGCACTCGGTGAGGTAGCAAACTTCATCGTAGTCGTAGAAGATCACCCTTCCATGGCGTGTCACGCCAAAATTTTTCAGCAGCATATCGCCAGGAAAGATGTTCGCCGCGGCCATTTGCTTAATGGCATTGCCGTAATCCTTAAGCACCGTCTCCTTCTCTTGGTCGCTGCACTGTTCCAGGTAGATGTTCAGCGGCGTCATCATCCGCTCGGTATAGCAGTGCTTGATAATCACCTTATCGTCTTTCAACACAACGGTTGAGGGAGCCACTTCCAGTAAGTGCTCCAGGCACTCCGGCGCAAAATGATCCTGGCGGACAATAAAATTGGAGAATTCTTGAGTATCGGCCATGCGCCCTACCCGGTCATGACGCTTTACTAGCCGATACTTTTCTCGCACTACGGCGTGGGTCACGTCTTTGGCCGGGTCGAATTTATCTTTAATGATTTTAAAGACGGTGCGAAAGCTAGGCAGTACAAAAACCGCCATCACCATGCCGCGCACGCCTGGGGCGATAATAAACTGATCCTCGCGCTTCGCCACCTGACGATTCAGTGCCCGGAAAAACTCGGTTTTACCATGTTTGAAGAAGCCGATGGCAGCGTAGAGTTCGCCTTCCGGTTTGTGCGGCATCAGCTGCTGCAGGTAATCGACAAACTCCCTGGGTACCGCTACCTCAACTTGGAAGTAGGCGCGGGTGAAGGAGAAAATAATCGACACCTCGTCGGTTTCGATCAGTACCGTATCCAGGTGTAGGCAAGGGTCGCCCCCCTGCTGCTCACCAAACCCTTCGCCATGGAGTACCGGCAGCACCAGCGGCACCTGCTCGCCGCCGCCCAGGATTCGCCCCACCAAATAGGCGCCTTTATTGCGATAAAAGACGCTATTCAGCAACTCGATTTCAGCATCACCGGCGTTCAAAATCGCCGTGGGTAAGTGCTGCTGTAAGAAGGTGGCGCCGAGATGAGTATCCTGATCTATTTCCGCAAAGCGATTTTCGAAGGGGGCATCGATAAGTGCCCATTTGAGGGCAGCCTGCCAGTCGCCATTAACCTGTTTGCGACGGCATAGGTCAATTCCCGAGCGGTGGGCGGCATCTTCCCGGGAGCTATACACAAACATCCAGTCGTTGCGGATATGGCGATGATGGAAAATAGCGCAGAACAGCGAGTTAAAGAAGGTTTCAGCGAGCTCATAATCGAGTCGGTGGCTGATCAACTCAGCGTAGTGGTTGCGCGCCTCGCGCCAGCACTCGCAGTGAGACACCACCTCGGGATCAAAGGTACGCTTTAAGCGCCCCAGAGTGTCATCAATCTTTTCCTTATAGAGATTGATGCGCTCGGCGGATGCCTGCTGCGTTTCGCGCCACGCCGCGTCACGGAAACGACGGCTGGCATCGGCGGTAATTTCCTTAAAACGTGCACGGTACTCATCAAAGCCATGCAAAATCGTCGTCGCTAAGCGGTACGCAGGCGAGTGCTTCACGGGCTGGGCTCCTGTTGATTTGCGCTAGCGTTGCCTAACGGCAAACTACATGCGAGACGACCTTGGTTGGGTAGCCCCAGTTTAGCGCACTGCCGCAATACGTTTGAGCCGTAAGCAAAAAGGCCCCGCGGTGCGGTCAGCGATTAAAAAGCCAAGTTGGTGAATCTCGCTTGGCGTTACTGCCGGGGCGTCACTCAATAGCGTTCCCCGCCTCACCGCTTCAAAAGCATCCCATGAGAAGTACAGCGTCTCCCAGGCATCTTGAGAAGGCGTAAATTTCACTCGGTACGCTGAGGCATTGCCAAGGGAGGTGCTTTTCAAGCGCAGTTGATAGGTACGTCCGTCGCCCCGCACGGTCAGCTCTATGCCCTGGGCATCCGCTAGCGTTGGCTCGAACCCATTGGGCTCGCGGCGAACGGAGGCAAAGCCACCACCGTTTTCAAGCGACACCTCGCCCTGAAAGCGACCTTCGTTGTCAGTAACGCTAAACGTGCTCTGTGAAACACCGCCCATTACGCCATCATCCACCGCGTACCAGCGCGGCTGCTCGTTGGGGCTATCAAATGTCAACGCCATGCTTACTCCTTGTCATCAGCCAAAAAAGCCTCTTTGCCGCAGGGCAAAGAGGCTTGGTCAGCCTAGGTGATTACGCTTGCAAATTACAGCTTCGCCGTCGTGACCGCTGGGTCTGAATCACTGCTCTCCAACTCTTCAGGTGACGCGACCACCAACGCAAACTCCTCCTCGGCGGTTTTCGCTACGAGGTGATTCTTGCTGTAGAGGAAGAAGTAGGCTGCGCCAACAATGAACAGCACGATAGTGTAGTTAAAGGCGCGTGGGTCGAAGGCGTATACCCCGGTGAGCGCAACCAGGGAAAGCACCAGTGCAATCCCCGAGGTAACGACACCGCCAGGCGTTTTATACGGACGCGGCAGGTCGGGTTGTTTTACCCGCAGTAGAATATGGCTGAGTGCCATGAGCGCATAAGAGATCGTCGCACCGACCACGGCCATGCCCAGCATCAGGTCGCCTTCACCGCTCAACGACACCAGAAAGCCAAACACGCCGGGCACGATCAGGGCAAGATAAGGCACTTTACGGCCACTGGTCAGCGACAGCGCCTTGGGGAGGTACCCCGCCCGTGAAAGCGCAAAGACCAACCGGCTATAGCCGTAGATGATCGAAAAGAAGGAAGCAATCAGCCCCGCCAGGCCCAGCACGTTCACCACGGTTGCCAAGGTCGGATTGCCCGCTGCATTCAGCGCATCCACCAGCGGCACGCCGCTTTGACCGATCATCTCGGCGCCCGCGGCACCGGCCAGCAGCACCACGACCAACAGCGCTGTGAAGAGCAGGAACAACATCGCGCCGATGATGCCTCTGGGCATGTCCCGGGCAGGATCTTTAGCCTCTTCGGCCGCAAGCGGTACGCCTTCTACCGCCAGGAACAGCCACATACCAAAGGGTAGTGCCGCCCAGACGCCGTACCAACCAAACGGCATAAAGGTGCTCGCACCTGCCGCATCGGTGGGAGCAATATCAAACAGGTTGGCGGCATCAAAATCACCGATCAGTGCGACGGCGGTGGCCAGGATGGCAAACACTGCCAAGCCACTGATGACCATCATGACTTTTAGCGCTTCCCCCACGCCCGCCAGGTGAATACCGATGAACAGCGCGTAGAAAATGAGGTAGACCAGCGGGCCGTTGATACCCAGCAACGACTCTACGGCGGCGCCAATGAAGATCACAATGGCCGCTGGCGCCAGGGCATACTCGATCAATACGGCCAACCCGGTCAGATAGCCGCCAGCAGGCCCCATTGCCTGGCGGGCAAAGCTGTATCCGCCCCCAGCCGCGGGTATCGCCGCCGACATTTCGGCAAGTGACAGCACCAGCGCCAGATACATTAACGCCATTAGACACGCGGCTATCGCAAAGCCACCCCAGCCAGCTTCAGCAATACCAAAGTTCCACCCGGCGAAATCACCGGAAATTACGTAGGAAACCCCGAGGCCCGCCAGCAGCATCCAGCCAGCGGTGCCTTTGCGCAGTTGGCGTTTTGCCAGGTACGCTTGATCTATCGTTGGTTGTGTCATCGTTTTGCCCTTTCAGTGTGGAACGAAATCGTCGTCAGCGGCGTGCTGTGGTTTACCAACGTTGTTCCATTTTGTTGTGTGATCGTTGTTATAGGTTGTCGCTTTTTGGGTGACGTTAATCCGCCACCAGGAAGTTACGCGTCGAGCCTGATGCTGAGTCACCTTCCAGCACATCGTCTTCACTGCGGTCTTTCAACTTAACGCCCGACAATTTGCGCTGATGGGCCTCTTTTAACAGCAGAAAGAAGCGTCTGGCGGCCTCTTCCACCTGCAAACCTGCCGGACGCACATTGGAAATGCAGTTGCGTCGATCGTCCTTGAGCCCCGGCTCGGGCGCCCAAGTCATATACAACCCCAAGCTATCCGGCGAACTCAGCCCCGGTCGTTCGCCGATCATGACAAGCACGGCGTCGGCATTGAGCAGTGCGCCAATTTCGTCGCCAATCGCCACCCGCCCCTGCTCGACAAGCGTCAGTGGTGCTAGCTGCCAATCAGCAGCATCGCTGCTCAGCATCTGATAAAGCGCGCCAAGAAACGGAGCACTGTTTTGCTGTACAGCCAACGCAGAAAGCCCATCGACCACGACGATCGCAAGGTCATAGCGCTGCTGGGACGCGGCAGCTTTCTGCAGGTGCTCACGGGTCTCGTCGTTAAGGCGACGGCCATAGTCGGGCCGCTGCAGGTACATGGCACGATCCTGGGCATGGCTGTGCAGGCGCAGCGGTGCCTCAGACAAATCGAGGGCTTGGGTCAGCTCGGAGGCCAGCGCTGCTACATCCAGCGGACAGTGAACCGCATCCTGTGCTTGGGCGTGAGCCAACTGAAACGCCAGCAATTTGCTGGTCGGCAGGCTGACCCCAGCGCGGCCCAGGCCAATTCGCGCGTCGGTAAAGGCATTCAGCCGCTCCCAGGGGTTCTCCACCACGATGGGTGATGATGGATCATGTGCCATGGCGAGGCTCCTTGGGCAGGTGGCGCAGGCTGTTGGCAAAGGCGGCGGGCAGCTGGTCATTGAGCCGGTGGGTGCTAACATCCTGGAAAATCTGCATCTCTTCGAGCCAGCGCTCAAACTCCGGCGCGGCCTTCAGCCCCAGTACCCGCCGTGCATAGAGCGCGTCGTGAAACGAAGTCGTCTGGTAGTTGAGCATGATGTCGTCAGAGCCTGGGATACCCATAATGAAGTTGCAGCCCGCCACGCCGAGCAGCGTGAGCAGGTTATCCATATCATTCTGGTCGGCTTCGGCGTGATTGGTGTAGCAGACATCGCAGCCCATGGGCACGCCCAATAGCTTGCCGCAGAAGTGGTCTTCAAGGCCTGCACGGGTGATCTCCTTGCCATCGAACAGGTACTCTGGGCCAATAAAACCCACCACGGTATTCACCAGCAAGGGCTTGAACTTGCGTGCAACGGCGTAGGCGCGGGCTTCACAGGTTTGCTGGTCGAGCCCGTGGTGAGCGTCGGCAGAAAGCGAGCTGCCCTGGCCGGTTTCGAAATACATCACGTTGCGCCCCACCGTACCGCGATTGAGCGACTGCGCCGCCGCTTCGGCTTCGGCCAGGGTGCTCAAGTCGAAGCCAAAGCTGCGGTTGGTGGCCTCAGTGCCGCCGATCGACTGGAAGACCAGATCGACCGGGGCACCCTGCTCTATGGCTTCCAGCGTATTCGTTACGTGGGTAAGCACGCAGGACTGGGTGGGGATTTGATACTTCTGGATCACTTCATCCATCAAGCGCATCAGCTTGACGCTCTGGGCAACGTTATCCGTCGCTGGGTTGATGCCAATCACCGCGTCGCCACTGCCGTAGAGCAGGCCGTCCAGAATGCTGGCCGCAATGCCGGTCACATCATCGGTGGGGTGATTGGGCTGAAGCCGAGTGGAAAGCCGCCCCGGCAGGCCAATTGTGTTGCGAAAAGCGGTGGTGACCCGGCACTTCTTGGCCACCAGAATCAAATCCTGATTGCGCATCAGCTTGCTGACGGCAGCGGCCATTTCGGGGGTAATCCCCGTTTTTACTTCTGCTAACACCTCACTGGTAGCGTGGTCGGAGAGCAACCAGTTACGAAAATCGCCGACGGTGAGGTGACGGAGGGGGGCGAAAGCGTCGGAGTCATGGTCATCGATAATCAGCCGAGTGATCTCATCCTCTTCGTATGGAATCAGGGCTTCATTCAAAAAAGTGGTAAGCGGGAGCTCGGCGAGTACCATCTGGGCGACCACCCTCTCTTCGGCACTCTCCGCCATTACTCCGGCCAAACGGTCGCCTGAACGGGGCGGCGTGGCTTTAGCCATCAGCTCTGCCAGGCTTGCAAAGCGATAGCTGCGACTCCCCACCGTCGTGTGATAGGTCTGCGCCATGGGGCTATCCTTTTTTATTACGATGGCTGTTGTTGATCGCGTTGACATCGCGCTGAAGTACAAAACTTGCTTGTTTCCACCATAGCGTTATCAATAGAGAGGGAGTATCAAGTTTTGGCAAACTCACTAACTTTCGCTTTACTCAAGTAAATACAAAAAGTTAAGGCGTTACATAAATTATGATTAGCCAACTTATCACTGCGAGGAGCGCTTCATGACCACGCTCGACAGCTCATTTGCACCAACAAGGTGCATTCAAGAGGCCTTTGATGCCGATGAGCACGCGCAGAACCTGACGCGATGGCAACAGGAGTACGATCAACTCAGCCCAGGGAGTTTCTACGGGCGGCTGGATGAGGTGGCACTGGAAACCATGCAGGTCTTCAAGGAGCATACCGGGCAAGCGCTACGTCAGGACTGCCGGGTATGGCCTGAGTCGCTGTGGATCGGTATTCCCACTACCCATCAAGGCTCGCGCATCAATGGACAAGCGCTCAGTGCGGGCGAGGTGATGTGCCGCCCGGGTGGACGTGATTTTGAACTGGTGACACCAGAAGGATTCGACATCTATGGGCTGGTGATCCAGTTGCCCGCCTTGACGGCGGCGGCCAAGCGGCAGGGGGTCAGCCTGGATACACACTGGCACGCCATGCCCCGTCGCCAGGCGGCCGGTGACACCCTGCGCGCCGTGTCGTTCCTCATTGAACGTCTACTCAACAGTCAGACGCTGTCCATCGCCAGCCATATCCATCAAGACATTCTGCTGATGGCGCTACTGGAGTTATTGCAGGTCAAGCAGCCCAGTGCTGAGCTGCCACCCAGCTATGCCCATCGCAAGGAAGTGGTTGATCGCGTCAAGCGCTACGTGGATGAGCATCTGGAAGGCCCCGTGACGATGGAGGAGCTTTGTCAGCTTACCCACGTTAGCCGCCGCACACTGCAGTACAGCTTCACCACCATCCTGGGCATCAGCCCGCTACAGTTCTTACGCCTGACCCGGCTGAACCGCGTGCGCCGGGCGCTGCGGGCGGCATCTCCGCAACAATCGGTCACGGAAATAGCCACCTACTGGGGTTTTTGGCACTTGGGACAGTTCGCCCACGACTACAAGCAGCAGTTCGGAGAGAGCCCATCGCAAACGCTCAGTGCGAAAACGTTATGAGCGAGTCAGTGAATAGCGGCAAATACAAGCCAGCCTCTCAGCCGGCCTGATTAAATGCGAGAGTAGCTAAAAAAGAGCGTCTGCCTAGTTAAAGGTTGGGAGGTGCTTGGATTCACGGCCTGGCAGACCACAGTCAAACCAACTGTGATGTGCCTTGCTGTCTTCCCAAATGTGGTAGTGCAGTTGCGACATCATCACCGGGTCATCTAGAAAATCCAAACGCTCCAGCTTACTCATTGCCGCAGGCCCCATCCTGACTCCGCGTGCAACCCGCTCGGCCCGACGTTGGCGTATTGGCTCGGCATCGGTATGCCGTGATGTGCCTAAAGCAGTAGCCAACGCATTCGGCACAGGATCTACCACCATTTGGGCAAAAGACGGCGCCGCCATTCCGGTATTCATGTGGGAAAGCAACCTCACCATGCGCCGCAGCACACGGGGCGGCTGTGTTTCTTCGGGGATCCGGAAAAGCCGCTTTTGAAAGCAGAACCACCCTAACGAGACACGGCTCGACAGTGCCGATACCGGGATAGACAGCATCAAAGCGACGACGATGGGCGAGAGCCACCACAGAAATGTAGGCTCCATAACGTAAACACCCGCTGCCCACACAGCCCCTATTAGGGTTTGACTCCAATGTGCGCGGAACGCATCCCCCCACGTCGTGTCGCTATTTTCACGTGATGGTGAGCGCCATTGAACCGCCCACCCCATCAATGACGTCAGTACAAAGCGGGTGTGAAACAGCATCCTTACCGGCGCTAATAGCATCGAGAATAGCGACTCGAGAATCATACTTTCCAATACCTTGAGAGGCCCGCCAAATTGACGACTCCCCTGTATCCACACCAGCAATACGCTGAGTAGCTTAGGCAAGAACAGCAGTAACGCCGTCACACCAAACAACCCCACCGCTAAGGTTGGATTCCATTGTGGCCAAACAGGAAACAACATTCCCGGCTCAGGAAAGTAGTCGGGCGTGCTAAAGGTATGCACTGCTAAAAGCGCGGTCGAAAGCACTAAAAAAAGACACCATAGCGGCGCGGAAAGATAAGACATTAAACCGGTCAGGAAAACGGCACGGTGGACGGGGTGGATGCCTTGCGAGAAAAACAGCCGGAAGTTCATCAAATTTCCGTGGCACCAGCGTCTGTCGCGATTGAGTTCATCGAGCAGGTTAGGTGGCATTTCTTCAAAGCTGCCTTCCAATTTGTAGGCAATCCATACCCCCCAACCGGCTCGCCGCATCAGCGCCGCCTCAACAAAATCATGGGATAGTATCTCCCCAGACATCGAGCCTTTACCGGGCAGTGGCGCCAGGATGCAGTGCTGCATAAACGGGGCGAGGCGAATGATCGCGTTATGGCCCCAGTAATGCGACTCACCCAATTGCCAAAAATGGAGCCCGGCAGTAAACAGCGGTCCATACACTCGTGTCGCAAACTGTTGCATCCGAGCGTACAGATTGAGGCGCCCCGAAGCGCGTGGCGCTGTTTGGATAATGCCGACCCTGGAGTGCACCTCCATCATTTGCACCAGTCGCGTCAGGCATTTGCCGCTCATGACACTATCGGCGTCCAACACCACCATATAACGATAGAGCGCCCCCCAGCGGCGGCAAAAATCGTCAAGATTACCGCTCTTGCGTTTGACTCGACGCTGGCGGCGGCGATAGAAAACCTGACCGAAAGCATCCAGATCACGACACAACACCAGCCAGGCATAGGTTTCTTGAATGGCAATATCGGGGTCGGACGTATCGCTCAGAATAAAGATGTCGAAATGCCGGTCATTACCCGTACTGCGCAGGGATTCCAGGGTGGCGCGCACCCCGGCAAAGACCCTGGCAACATCCTCGTTACAGATTGGCACCAATAGTGCTGTGCGTGCCTCATCATCAATCGGCTCGTCGCCCACCTCGTTGTCAATGGCGTAGCGGTCATGGCTTCGTAATAGCTGGAAAAACCCCATCAAGGCAGTCCAAAACCCGGCGGATACCCAGGCGAATAGCAACACAAATAACGACAGGATAGCTATCTCAAGCCACTGCAGGCCCTGGCCAGGGAGGACGGTACGCATCTGATTGGCAGCGATGATACTTTGACCGAAAATCAGCACTAGCAAAACCCAGCGTCGCCTAGTGGCGACCCACTTCCAGGACGCGGAGGGTGACTCTCTTCTGCGCCGACGAAAATCACCATTTGCCCAGCGCTTGAAGCGGCGACCAATATTCACGAAAGGATTGGTCGACCACTGCTGGGGCGCCAACGGCGTTCGCTTCATCGGTGGCGCAGTTTGCAGGCGGGTAATACCGGAGGTGTCCGTAGACAGCACGTCTGGCGGCGCTAGCGGCGGCTCTGCATAGGCAAGCGCCAGGCGCCGACCTACTGACAGCGCTGCAGGATCACTATTGTCACCTCTCTGCCAATTACCATCCCCATCACTATCCTCGCTCAACGCAGCGTGTAGCGACGCCATGTCGTGCTTATCAAGATCACCGACCAGTAACTTGTAGCGCTCCTTACGATTCTGGGTCTCCAACGCCAAGCGCTCTAAATAAATATCCGTTGGCGTTGCCTGCGATGAAGACATCATTTCAGCCATTAGCAGGCAGCCTGTAGTACCAGGTTTCGGACATTTGCTTGCCATCGAGCATTAGCTTGGCCCTGATATCCAAGGGCTGGCTGCCATTATTCCGCTTCACATTGACAAATACACGCCAACCGTTGGTCGCTGGGTTATGAACAACGCGGCTAGTCGCCAATTCTCCATTATCGCCCACGCTTGCCTCAACGGTCATATTTGCATCGCTGCCGATACCGGAAAGCGAGGGCCCGATAAAATCGAGGACAAAAGCGAGTGTCCCGTCGGGCTCGCGCACCAGGTTATCGCGCATCACCTCTCCCCGTGAGCGACGTGTTTCTTCAACCCAGGCAAGCTGAGGATCAAGGTGGCGGCTTTCATTGGTTGTGAACGTAATACGGTAATCGAATGCCAGCGGTTTTCCCGGCTCATGGGGTTCATCAGACAGCCACATCGAGACGATATTATCGTTGGTCTCGTTGTCAGTCGGAATCTGAATCAGCTCAACGCTACCCGCCCCCCATTCGTTTTGTGGCTCGACCCAGGCGCTTGGGCGCAGATCATAACGTGCGGCAATATCCTGATAATCGCTAAAATTGTGGCCACGCTGCATCAAGCCATAACCGCGTAACTGAGGTGTTGCATGCCTATTCATCATCAATCTGGCCGGATTGGCTAGCGGGCGCCACAGCCAGCCATTCTGCGCATCATTGATCAAAAGGCCATTAGAATCATGGATTGCTGGGATATAGTGTTGTGTCGAAGAGGGCTGCTCTGGGCCGTAAAGATACATGCTGGTGAGCGGCGCTATCCCAAGCTTCTCGACAGCCCGGCGCAAGTATAGGCGCGATTGTACGTCTACCAGGGTGTCGTCTCCGGGGCGTAGCACGAAGCGGTAGGCACCGGCCACGCTAGGTGAGTCAAGCAGGGCGAAAATAGTCAAGTACTGGCTTTCCGGGCCAGGTTCGACGATCCACATTTCAGTGAAGCGAGGGAACTCCTCGCCCGAAGGTAGCCCTGTATCAACGGCAAGTCCTCGCCCGGAAAGCCCATAAACCTGCCCTTCGCCAATAGCGCGAAAATAGCTAGCCCCCAGAAAGACCATCACCTCATCTTTGCGATCACCTTCATTGAGTGCATGGTTGATCCTGACACCGGCAATGCCAAGGCCATCGCTATTCTTCACTGCCTCGGAGATACCTAAATCACCGTAGGTAAAGTCGTCGGGATTATAGGCAAAGCCATGTACCCCGCCCTCCTGATCAACGCTGTTTAATTGGATGGCACTGTCATAATGCATACCCTCATGGATAAAGCTCAGGGTGAACGGTGCGCCTTTACCGCTCCACACATCGCGATCTCGCTTGAACTGTATTTGCGAATACTCCGTATAGCTGAGCTCACGCAGCTCATCAGGCAGAGATGTTTCCGGGGCTCGGTAGCCCTGCTGGGCTAGCTCCTCTGCCTTTCTAGCGACATTATCGAAGCCAAATGCAAAAGCCTCATGAGGAATGCTTCCAACCAGCAGGCCACCCAGAACGGCGACTGAACACAAACCTTTGCAGCTTGAAAACTTACTTAACCGGGTCGATCCACTCATTTAGCGTCATGCTCCTGTGCAATCCTTTGACTAAATTCAAATTCGCTTATTTTCCGAATCGACATACGATAGAGTCCATTCGATCAGCTAAATGCGTCCTTTTGATTTTCTCACCATCGCTAAAGCGCGCACCTTGAGCGTATATGAAGATGAGGTTACGTTTTAGGTATAGCATGAGTCTAGACTACTTGGCACCCCGGCTAACCAGGCTTTTTGAAAGGGTTGAGGCTAAAATTAGAACGAGTTCGATTCGTTGAACCGGGAGAACAGGCGCTACCTTAAGCTTATTGTCTATTATAGATAGCAGTTTGGTGGGCGCTCTTCAAAAACGCTCAATGCAAAAACGACCTACTCACCTAGCGCAGCCAGCGCTGGGCAAACTCTTTAGCTGCCAATGGCCGATCAAAGTAGTAGCCTTGGCCCTGGGCACAGCCCATTGCGAGCAATGCGTTAATCTGGTTTTGGTTCTCAATCCCTTCCGCAATGGTTTCAAGGCCCAGCGTGTTCGCCATGGCAATGATCGTTGCCACAATGACACGGTCGTTGTCGCTGGTGAGCATATCGCGGACGAAGGAGATATCGATTTTAATTTTATCGGCGGCGAAGCGCTTTAGGTAGGCAAGCGACGAATACCCGGTGCCAAAGTCATCAATGGCAAGCCCTAACCCTTTGCTCTTTAACACTTCGGTCATAGCAATCGCTTTTTCAGGATTCTCCATGATACCGCTTTCGGTAATTTCCAGGCTAAGTTGTGACGCCTCAACGCCAAAGTCGACACAGCAACCGAGCAGGCCAGTCACCAAATCATCCTCTTCAAACTGCTGGGCGGCAATATTAATCGCTAACTGGCCAGGCATAGAGCGCCCCTGCTCTCGCCATGCGGCAAGTTGCCTGCAGGCTTCCTCTATCACCCAACTGCCGAGCGCGACAATCATGCCGCGCTCCTCGGCAATAGGAATAAATTTACCCGGTGAAACGTCACCCAGTTCCTCATCGTGCCACCGACACAGCGCCTCAGCGCCAATTAACTGGCCGGTGTGCAAATCTACCTGGGGCTGAAAGTGCAGGCTCAGCTGTTTTTCGGCAATGGCGGACGCCAGGCGTTTGGCGATATGCAACTGTTCAGCCACAACGCGCCCCATCCAGGGTTCAAATACACATACGGGAAGCTTTTGCCGCTTGGCTTGATGCATGGCAATGTCGGCGTGTTTCAACAGCTCTAATGGCATTGCCGCATGCTGAGGATATAGCGCCAGACCGATTCCCACAGAAAGCTCAAAGGAGTGTTGCTCAACAATAAACGGTTGCGCGATGCTGTCGCACAATTGCTGAGCTGTGGCTAACGCGCTGCTTGCCTCAACACCAGGGCAAACCACCACAAACTCATCACCAGCTAAGCGTGCTAAATACTGTCCCTCCGTCAACGAAGCTGCAAAGCGCTCGGCCACGGCCTTTAGGACTAAATCGCCCAGGTCATGCCCAGCGGTATCATTGATCTCTTTGAAATGATTAAGATCCAGTAGCAATAGCGCCAATTCAGTGGTCTGCGTATCGGCGACCACTCGCTCTAAGTGGAGCATAAAGGCAGCACGGTTGGGCAATTGAGTCCCCGAATCAGAAAAAGCCAATTGGCGAATGCGTACTTCGTCTTGTTGGCGTTCAAGCTCTGAAGCGGCCCGCGCAGCAAATATCTGCAAGACATTGCGCACAACATCCACATCGTCCAGCGGCTTCTTAAACATGACGCCAATAAGCCCCATCGGCTGACCATGGCTATCATCCAGCCGCCGCCCAACATAGCCGTTTACCCACGAAAGCGCCCCGTTGGTTTCAGCAGGCAGCCTAATGGCGGCGCCCTCGTGAACGATACACTCTTGCTCCACCATTACCTTATGGCAAGGAACGCCGGGAAGATAATAAGCAAAATTATCCTGGCACTGACCATTTACATACAGCGTTAAGGTATGCGCGATATCGGAATCCTGCTCGTCCAGTAGCGCTATAAACCCCACTTCAGCGGATAACGCTTCGGCCATATGGGCGGTTAGCCGGCGCAGAAACGCTTCGCCATTCTCAGCTGAGACCGCAGTTGCCAAGCTAACAACGGCGTGTTGAAAGCGTTGCTGCTCATTAATGGTGTTGATCAGGGCGGTGTTGTGTCGACCAATGCGCTGCAACGCCTGCTGTTTATATAACAGACGTTCGCGCGTTTGGCTTTCTGCTAACTGACGCGCCAACTCTGCGCCAGCCAACGCCGCAAAGATACGTAACACTTCATCGGCATAAGAAGGAAGCTCCAGGACGGATGAGTGCATTAGCGCAATAGCACCCAAAAAGCCGCCACCAGGCGCTGCGATGGAGATACCCAAATACCCCTCAACGCTCAGGGAGTCCAGCCGCTGATCATCCGGGAACTGCTGACGAGCAGAAGCAGGCACAAACAACCGTGAGTGTTCCGCGACCTGTTGGCATGGCGTGCTTTGTAGTGAATACGGAGCTGTCTCAATGAATTCACCCTGAGACCACGCTGCCAATGTGCTCACAGTGCCCTGGCGGCTATCGACATATTCAACAACGGCATGATCAACGCCAAGGATACCCGTCAGGGATCGCACAAGGTGTTGAAAAAAGCCCTCTTCACTGACGCAGGTCAACTTATCCGCCAACTGTCGAAAAATCTCTGGTGCAGAAGTAGGGAGCATGTTATTAAGCGCCTTCGGATTTACACATCAAGCTTCTCTCCCGCTCTTGCTGAACAGTATTTAAAAAAAACGCACCGATCCGCCGCATAAACGCCATTCGGTAACCGATCAACGACTAAAGTTTATAAACGCCTAAAGCTTACAAAAGAAAAACCACCTAACATTCAACACCCCACAATCTTCTTTTATAAGATTTTAAACAACCTTCAAACAACCAACCAAAGCCACTTGAACATTAACACTGAAAACATATTAACAACTTACACTACTAAAGCTGCCCTCAGTTGTATGCTTTATAGCTTCGGGCGTTTCCACTTATCACACCTATGCTTTTTATTTTTTTTGGCTACCCAATTAAATCATTACCTCTTAATTACACATTTCATGGCGTAACCAAACGAAACAAAAAGTAACTACAGGCATCCAAATCAACCTTAGAAGATGATATTCAACCTAAACAGTCCTTCATGTCAATAGGTCGTTCCTCAACCATCTAGGTCTAATGGAGGACATTGTGAATAAAACAGAACAGAAACGGCTTGCAGGCAGTATCGGCCGGGCAATTGCCAAACAGCGGGTTCGCAGTCAATTGACCCAAGAGGAAGTTGCTGAGCGCCTAGGTGTTGGTAACGAAGCCGTTTCGCGCATCGAGCGCGGGCGGGTGATCCCCAACATTGTGCGCCTAATAGAGCTTGCTGAAATTTTCAACTGCGAGGCAGCTGAATTATTTGGGCAAGCCAGTTTTCATATCGATGATCAGTCAAGCAGAATGAAACAGCTTTTAGAGCCTTTAAATCAAAATGATCGCCAGCTAGTTATCGATATTGTTGAAAGCTTAACTACACGCCTACAAAAAGGGTAATCAAACAAAATGACAAAATCTTATCTCAAAAACTTTAAAACCAATCAAAAATTACTACAAAAAATCAACCAAAGGATCACTATAACGTTTACTATTTCATAAACTCTACACAATAAATTTGATAGGATGATAATATTAGCCATATAAAATAAATCATCCAACATGAGCACGCTTTATTGGTTGAATGATTGCTTTCATGCTATAGGTAGTCTGATGTAAATAGTCGACAACCGGCATTCAGCAATCGCAGCGTTGAGCTGCAAAGGGGCGTTATGTTCAACACCACCGCGTGGAATCGCCTTCGCTACACCGTTTACGCACCTTTCTACGATGCGGTCGCCGCCCGTGCGTTTCGTAGGCCACGGCGTATTGCGCTTGGACAGGTAGATTGGGAGCCCGGTATGCGGGTGCTGCTGGTAGGGGCTGGCACAGGGTTAGACCTGCCTTTTCTGCCTCATGACATCGAATTGCACGCCACCGATATCGCTCCGGCCATGGTGAAGCGCACGGCAAAAAGAGCCAAGGAGCTTCGCCACGATGTGGAATGTAGTGTGATGGATGCCGAGGCGCTCAACTACCCCGATGAGCACTTTGAGGCCGTCATCATGCATCTGATTATTGCGGTAATGCCTGATCCACAGCGAGGGCTTGCCGAAGCGTACCGCGTGTTAAAACCCGGTGGGCAGCTGTGCGTAATGGATAAGTTCCAGCCAGACGGTCAATCTGTGGGTGCGGGCCGACGTCTTCTGAATGGAGTCACATCGGCACTTGCCACCGACATTACACGCCAAGCACAGCCACTGCTCAGCGAAGCTGGGTTTCAGATTCACCACGACGAACCGGTGCTAATGAATGGTCTATTCCGTGCACTCCTGGCCGTCAAGCCCACTCCGTCTAGCCGCTAAGCGTGTGACTTTTTACCGCTACGCACAGGCTAGCGATTGCTAATTAAACTATCTAAGCTGTCTGGCTAATTTACCGATGCCACTCGGATTCAAGCCAATGACAGCCCACTCCTCTAACCGCACCGGCAAGCTGCTTTTTGCCCTGCTTAGCCGCTTACACCTATATATTGGCCTCTTCGTCGGCCCTTTTATTCTTATCGCGGCACTGTCTGGTATCGCTTACTTGCTTAGCCCACCACTTGAAGAGTGGCTCTACCATGACACCCTGTATGGCGCTACTCAGGGCGAGCCTCATTCACTTGCCGAACAGATCACTACGGCCCAGCAATACCTGGGCGAACCAACCCTGCCCAGCGCGGTGCGCCCTGCACCGGCGTTAGGCGACACCACCCGACTCATGTTTAGCGAGCCAGGGCTGGGGCCTTCTGAACATCGGGCGCTGTTTGTCGATCCCATTACCCTGAAAGTGACCGGTGATACGACGGTTTACGGTACCAGCGGTATTTTACCGCTGCGCACCGCGATCGATCATTTTCACCGCCAGCTGTTAATGGGCGAGATGGGGCGTCTCTATAGTGAGCTGGCTGCCTCATGGCTTTGGCTTGCCGCGCTGGGTGGCATAACGCTGTGGATTCGCCAACGCCGCACACTGAAAGCACTGTCAGGCGCCCACACCACACGCCAGCGCCACGCAACACTAGGCGTAGTGCTTTCCCTCGGGTTGCTGTTCTTTTCGGCAACGGGGCTCACTTGGTCACAGTGGGCAGGGAGCAATATTGCGGAACTTCGTCATGCCTGGGGCTGGGGCACGCCAAGTGCCTCAACGGCACTGATCGATACCGATAGCCAGGTAGCCGATGAACATGCTGAGCATCACGGCCATATGGCAATGGTGGCCACGTCTATCACGTTAGAGGACTTTGACCGGGCGCTGAGCGCTGCTCGTAAGGCGGGGCTTAGCGCAGCGCGCATCCAACTAACGCCTCCGAGCAGTTCCCAGGAGGCATGGCGGGTAGCGGAAATTGATCGCCAGTGGCCTACGCAGGTAGACCAGGTGGCGCTGCATCCGCAAAGCATGGCTGTGACCGATCAAACCGATTTTACCACCTTCCCACTAGCCGCCAAGCTCACCCGCTGGGGGATTGATCTGCATATGGGCGTACTGTTTGGTATCGCGAATCAAATAGTGCTGGCGTTGATCGCCGCGGGGCTTGTGACGCTGATGGTATGGGGTTACGTAATGGCGTGGCGGCGGCTACGCACGGCGAGTGGTCAGCGCTTCCCAACGGTGACTGAACCCTGGCTAATGCTTCCGCTTACGACCCAACTCGGCGTGCTGTTCGTCGCTATCACGCTTGGCGTAGCTCTGCCCGTACTGGGTGTAAGCCTGGCGATTTTCATCGTGATTGATGCGCTGCGCTGGTCTATTAAAAAGCGCTACACTGCCCGCAGACTTAATACCCACCAATAACATACCTTGAGGTGAACGATGCCAAAAGCCCCCGTTAAGCGCTTTCGCCGCTTACCCGATGACGAACAGTCACGCGTTATAGAAATGGCCTGGGAAGACCGCACGCCGTTTGAAGCGATCGAAACGCTGTTTGGGCTTGCCGAGCCCGATGTGATTGAGGTGATGCGCCACCAGCTTAAACCCGCCTCGTTTCGTTTATGGCGCACACGTGTCACCGGCCGCGCCACCAAACACCAAGCTCTGCGCTCGCCGGATGTTCTACGTGGATATTGCCCAACGCAATATAAGCGCTGAAATCCACTAGGCTTTGTACGAAAACTGACTCGACCTCCTCTGAAACAAATCTTCCTCTAAGCATCTAAATTGTTATATTATCACATAACATAAACCCATTTAGAGGTGCCCTAGCAATGACCGCATTTTCTCCCCTGCCCGTGACGGTGCTCTCGGGCTTTCTAGGTGCCGGTAAAACCACCGTGCTTAATCATATTCTCGCCAACCGTGAAGGCCGCCGCGTCGCGGTCATTGTGAACGATATGAGCGAGGTAAATATCGACGGTGCACTGGTGCGCGGTGGCCCTGGTGAGTCGACGCTGGATGGTAATGTTGCTCTGAACCGCTCTGAAGAGCGTTTAGTAGAGATGAGCAATGGCTGCATCTGCTGCACCCTGCGCGAAGACCTGCTGGAAGAAGTCAGCCAGTTGGCCCGGGAAGGCAAGTTCGATTACCTGGTCATTGAGTCCACCGGGATTTCCGAACCGCTGCCCGTGGCGGAAACCTTCACTTTTGAAGATGAAAGCGGCCAGAGCCTCTCCCACGTCGCCCGGCTGGATACGCTGGTCACCGTCGTTGATGGCGCCAACTTTCTTGAACAGTACCGCGAAGCGCAAAGCCTCACCGAAGCGGGCGAAAGCTTAGGCGAGGATGACGAGCGCAATGTCGCTGACTTGCTGGTCGATCAAATCGAGTTTTGCAATGTGCTGCTGATCAGCAAAACTGACCTGATCAATGAGAAAGAGTTGGAGGCGCTGAAGGCTATCTTGCACTCGCTGAACCCCGACGCGGAACTGGTGCCGATCACTCAAGGCGGCGTGCCGCTCGATAAAGTACTGGATACCGGCAAGTTCAATTTCGAGCGTGCCCAGTTGGCACCGGGCTGGCTAAAAGAGATGCGCGGCGAGCATGTGCCAGAGACCGAAGAGTACGGTATTGGCAGCTTTGCCTATCACGCCCGCCGCCCCTTCCACCCACAGAAATTTCATGACCTGCTCAACCAGGAGTGGTTTGGTAAGGGCCTGCTGCGCTCGAAAGGCTTCTTCTGGCTCGCCACTCGCCCCCAATCCGCCGGTCAATGGAGCCAGGCAGGCGGCATCGCCCACCACGGCCCAGCCGGGATATTCTGGAAGGCGATTCCCGAAGAGCGTTGGCCAACGGATCCCGAAACGCGTCAGTTTATTATGGAAAAGTGGCAGGAGCCGTTTGGCGATATGCGCCAGGAGCTGGTCTTTATCGGTCAGAACCTGGAACAAGATAAAATGCGTGAAGCGCTGGATGGCTGCCTGATAAGCGAAGCGGAACTACTGCAAGGCATGAACGCGTGGAAGAAACTGCCCGATCCATTCCCGTCCTGGGAATAAGTAAGAGCTAATAACGCTTAAACGCAAAGAGAGGCCGCAGCCTCTCTCTTTTTTACTACCTGCACTTTTCTTGCTAAAAGCTCTATTGCAGCATACTGGGCAACCAAGTCGCGAGGCCCGGAAACACTATCAGCACTGCGACCAGCAGCATCGAACAAAGAATGTAGGGAATCGCTGCCGAATATATTTCTCTCATGGTAGTACCTGCCGGTGCGACCCCTTTCATGACAAACAACAAAAGACCCAAGGGCGGCGTTGAGAAGCTAATTTCAAGCGCCAGTAGAACAACGATACCGAACCACACCAAATCAAACCCAAGCGCCTGGGCGAGCGGGAAAAAGATCGGCACGGTCAGCATCATGATAGAGATCTGCTCCATAAAGGTGCCCAGCACCAGTAGCACCGCAAACATCGCCAGGAGCATCAGAATCGGCGACAGATCGAAACTGGTCGCCCAGCCGATCAAGCCACCCGAAGCGCCTGAGAAACCAAGCAACTGACTGAAGGTAGCCGAGCCAAACACGATCAGGTAGGCCATCAGCGTGACTTTTAATGCCCCGGTGACCGAAAGTTTAAACGCCTCCCAGGTCATGCAGCGGAAAATAAACGCCAGGATAATCACACCTAGCGCGCCAAAGGCTGCAGCCTCTGACGGCGTGGCAAACCCAATCAGCATTAATGTGACGATAATCACCATCACGCTGAGCATGGGTAGAATATCGGTCACGATCAGTTTGAGCTTCGCGCTCAGCGGCACCGGCTCAAGCTCATAATTCGGGGCGGCCTGAGGATCCAGCTTGGTCTGAATAAAAATGGTCGCGATATAGAACCCCGCCAGCGTTAGCCCCGGCAAGATACCGGCAATAAGCAGCGCGCCAATATCCACTTTTGCCAAGGTTGCTAACAACACTGCCAGCGCAGAAGGCGGAATAATAATCGCCAGGCCGCCAGTGCCCAGAATCGGGCCAATCGCCATTTTCTTTTTATAGCCCCGCCGCTCCATTTCTGGCACCAGTAGCGAACCCATTAATGCCGTAGAGCCCATGGAGGAGCCACTGAGAGTGGAGAAAGCCGTCCCACCCACCACTGTTACGTAAGATAAACGCCCCGGCACCTTGCCCATTAGCTGGTCAATAGCGTTGAACATTTTCATGCCTAGACCAGTGCGGAAAAACAGCTCGCCCATCAACAGAAACAGCGGAATGGGCACCAAATTAAAACTGGATAGTGCGCCGAAACCGTTGTTGAGCATCTGCAAGATGCCGGTTTGGCCGCCCATAAAGTGCCAGGCACCAATCACATTGGCGGCCAAAAAGGCCAGGGCAATGGGGGTGCCAATCGCCATAAAGATCAAAATCAACGAGAGCAGGAAAGCGAGCGCAAAGTACCATTCCATTATTCTTTAATCCCCGCTTCGCCGCTGTGAAGAATTTCATGGCCCACCACAAAGCGGCCAAATTCGATCGCCATCAGGGTAAAGCTGATGGGGAAAACAATGGTCAGTATCCATTTCGGCACAAAGAAAGCCCGCACGTCATAGTCAGTGCGCTCGATATTAAGCAGCACCAGATCAAGCCCCTTCCACGCCAGCACGCCGCACACCACGACACAGAGCAGCGCTACCCCTCGGCTGAGGATATTTAGCGCTGCTGACGGCAACACCGAGGTCAGTAGTTCAATATGCACATGCCCTTTTTGGCGCACCAGCCAGGGAGCCCCGAGTAGAGTGAGGTAGAACATGGCGTACTCGGTGGAGAGAAAAAACCATGCAGAGGGCTGAAGACCTAAGTTACGAATCACCACCGAAAGCACCACGGCCACCATCAGCCAAACCAGCATGATGGCGGCCAGCAGGGCCATGCCGTTGAGCAGCAGCAGATAGCCGCGTTGTGCGTAGCGCATAAAAAACCCTAGAAAATAAGCCACACAAATAGGGCGCTCGACCGCTCGGCGCCCCTACGTTTCTATAGATCGTTGAATTTTTCGATCAGCGTATCGTAGTGTTCAAGCCCCATGGGGTGGCGCTCCATCTGGCCACGCATACGTTCCCAGGTGGCATCCCGGGCAGCGTCTGAGAATCGCTGTGCTGCTTCGCCTTCCAGGGTGATGACCTGCATGCCATCGGCCTCAAGCTGAGCCTGTTGCTCGTTGGCTAATTCAGCCAGTTGTTCGGCGCTGTCGCGCTCATGCTCAATGGCGACTTCCTGAAGAATTTGCTGCGACTCTTCGCTGAGCTGGTTCCACTTATCCAGGTTAACGATCACCCCCATATCGGTGGAGAAGAAGGCAGGGTCAACCCGATAGTTAAGAAAACGATCCCAATTTAGGTCTTTCAGGCCAATTTGAGTCCAGCCAGTCGCGTTCACTACACCCCGCTCCAGGGCCGCGTAAACATCGGTGGTCGGCAGGCTGATTGGCTGAGCGCCCAGGTAGTCCTGGAAGAAGGCGTCATACACCGGATTACTGCGTAGGCGTAGGCCCGAAACGTTTAGGTTACCTTCGCCATCGACGGTGGGCTCATCAATGGTGTAGAAGTTGTAGCTGACCCCGCTGTCGAACCAGCCCAGATAGTAGGTGCCCATCTTCTCCTGATGAATTTCATTAAGCAGGTCGATGCCGCCATTTTCGCGTGCGTAGATAGCGTTAGTGTTCGAGGCGACCATGGCATCGCGCTCTGGTACGGTACCTGCGTAGAAGCTCGCAGCGGTGTAGGCCATATCGACCACGCCGTTGCGAACTGCGTCGGGCTGCTCGGAAAGGCCAATCACTTCAGGGCCGCCGCGTACGTTAATTTGCACCACACCTTCACCGCGTTCGTTCACCTTATCGACGAACTCTAAAAAGCTCTGGGTATAGATCAACGAGGGGGGAAATGCATGCACTGCGTTAATTTGATCAACGGCCAGCACTTGAGTGGAAGCCAGGGCAGTTAGCACGCCCAGGGTAAGGGTTACTTTTTTCATTAGTTTGTCTCCTGCACAAGATAATTTGCGTTATAGCGTTTTTGTTTCTAAACCGTTTTTATAAGCTGCTGTTTATTAACCCTTCTTATAAACGTCTGTTGCAAACGTGCGTGCTGTTGTTAGCAATATACTTCCAGGCCGTTTCTACCCCTTGCTGATAAGGGTACTCTCTGGCGGCTGAGCCGCTGTCCAAGGGAACTGTGCCGTGTACTGTGCTGAGAAATCAGTAATGGTGTCAGCATGCTGGCGGGTCATATCAATATCATCCCAACCGTTAAGCAGCTTGGTGCGCCAAACCGGGCTAATTGAAAAGCTGACTTCTACTTCGGCGACACGGACGACCTGCTTGTCTAAGTCAACGTGTATCGCCGCCGGTGCATCGCCAAGCGCTGATAACAAACGCTCGGCTTCATCCTCTTCCACCACCGCAGGCAGTAAGCCATTATTGACGGCGTTAGAAGCAAAAATATCGCCAAAGCTTGGCGCCACCACACAGCGAAAGCCGTAATCGACCAGTGCATAGACTGCCGCTTCCCGCGATGACCCCGCGCCAAAGTTGCGGCGACTGACCATCACTTCAGCGTCGGCAGCATTAGGGCGATGAAGAATAAACTCTTCGTCCGGTGTGCCCTGCTCGTCGTGGCGAACGTCATAAAGTAAAAACTGACCGTAGCCAACGCTGCGCGGCTCTTTCATAAAGCGCGCGGGAATCAACTGATCGGTATCCACGTTAGCCGCGGCAAGGGCAACGCCAAGAGTGTCCAGTACGGTAATCGGTTGCATTAGTGCGCTCCTGAAGCCTGAACGGATGAATCAGCGCCCGCTGCTAACGTACGCACATCGGCTAGCCGCCCACTCACCGCCGCTGCGGCCACCATGGCGGGTGACATCAAATGAGTGCGCGCGCCAGGCCCTTGGCGGCCCTTGAAATTGCGATTGGTGGTCGAGGCGCAGCGTTCGCCGCTGGCCACTAAATCACCGTTCATGCCTACGCACATAGAGCAGCCTGAGTGTCGCCACTCAAGCCCAGCGTCGATAAAGATACGGTCTAACCCTTCGGCTTCGGCCTGGGTTTTCACTTGCGTTGAGCCGGGCGAGACCATACCGGGCACACGACTTTTTTGCCCTGCCAGCACGGCGGCAGCGGCCCGTAAATCTTCAATACGCGCGTTGGTACAAGAACCGATAAAGACCCGATCAATGTTGATATCGGTGAGTTTTTGGCCCGCCGTTAAGCCCATATAGGCCAAGCTCTCCCGAGCCTGGCGCGCTTTCGCGGGATCACTCAATTTCTCAGGGTCGGGCACAGCGCGATCAATCGGCAGCGCTTCTTCGGGCGAGACGCCCCAGGTCACCGTCGGCGCGATTTCGTCCGCATGCAGCGTCACTTCAAGATCAAAACGGGCGCCTGGGTCGCTGTAGAGCGTGGCCCAATAGGTGCAGGCTTGCTCGAAGGCTCCCCCTTTCGGACTCCAGGGGCGGTCACGCAAATAGTCAAAGGTGGTTTGGTCTGGAGCAATCATGCCGCAGCGGCCGCCGCCTTCAATGGAGAGATTACACAGCGTGAGACGCGCTTCCATGGAGAGCGAGCGGATCGCCTCGCCAGCGTACTCAATGGCATAACCCCGTGCGCCGTCGGCGCCTAGCCGCGCAATCCAGGTGAGCGCAATATCTTTGGCGGTGATGCCCTCGGCCAGTTGGCCCTCGACGCTAATCCGCATCACCTTGGGCTTGCTCTGCCACAAGGTTTGCGTGGCCAGCACGTGGGCCACTTCCGAGGCGCCAATGCCAAAGGCAATGCTGCCAAAAGCGCCATGGGTGGCGGTATGGCTATCGCCGCACACCATCACCATGCCGGGCTGAGTGAGTCCCTGCTCGGGGCCTAGCACATGAACAATGCCCTGACGCGGGTCATCGAGACCAAACAGCGTCACCCCATGCCGCTGGGTATTGTGGGAGAGCTGCTCAATCATCGAGCGCACTTTGGGGTCGGCAACACCTGCCAGGTCGCGAGTCAGCGTTGGTACGTAGTGGTCAGCAATACCAAAGGTTAAATCGGGCCGTGCAACGGGCAACTGGCGTTCAGCCAGCTTATTGAACGCGTGGAAGGAGCCTTCGTGGACAAAGTGGCGGTCAATCCACAGCAGGCTCTGACCGCTTTCACTGCGGTGAACCTCGTGGGCGCGCCAAACTTTGTCAAACAGCGTTATTGGGGTACTCATGGTCGTCGCTCGTTGCCTCAGCCTTCGTTGGACTTATCATTCTCACCCAATACAACTAGCGCAATTCCACAACACAGGTCAAATGTATTTTTTGTAATTTTAAATCTGTATTAAATTTAATACATTAAAAAACAGCCCAATCACTCTACTCAGCCTTCCCGCTGGTCGGCATTCCGCCCACCTTGGGCTCCCAGTAGCGGGAGTTATCTTCGCCGTTGCGCTCCAGATCAATTTGGAAGCGATAACGATCTGGACGATAGAGCGCATCCAAGTGCTCGACGCCTCGGCCCTGCTCGTCGTACACCACACGGGTAAGTGAAATCAGCGGCGAGCCAACGGCAACATCCAGCGCTTCCGCGACCTCGTGACTGGCCAGAGTGGCGGAAATCGATTGGGAAGCGTGATCAACTTTCACGCCGCTACGCTCCAGCAGTACAAACAGCGGCGTATTGGCTAAATCCATCTCGTTGTAGTGTAGGGCAATCGCTTCCGGCACATGGGTCACCAGATGGGAAAATGGCTTATCATCGACCATGCGGACACGCACCGAGCGTTGCACCTTACCGCCTTGCCCCATACCCAGCCGCTCACGAATCATTTCCGGTGGCAGCACATAGGCAAACTCCAGCAGCCGTACCTGGGAAGCCTGGCTCATCTTGACCATATTAGGCATTAGGTTTGAAACGCTGGCGGTCATCACCGTGGCGTCCAACGGCTGCTCCAACACCACCGTGCCCACGCCTGCTTTACGCTCTACCAATCCTGTCGTTTGCAGCGCCTCCATCGCACGTCGAACGGTGACGCGTGACACGCCATGCTGTTCTGCCAGTTTATTTTCGCCTGGCAGTTTACTGCCCGCTGGCAGCCGCCCACTCAAAATAGCGTCTTTCAACAGCAGGTAGATGCGGTGTGACTTGGTGCCGCCCACCGCGGAGGGTTGTGCTTCACTCATCCACGCCTCTCCTCAAAATGTTGTTCAAAAAATTCATGTCAGGCTTGACGTAGGGATAATAATAGACATAAAAATGTATTATATATAATACATGTTGACAGCTAATCAATAACACAGCTGCTGCCCTTTGAGAGCCATTATTACAGAACCAGTGCTCTTAAGTATCACTAACTGGGTGGCCTCATATTCGCCGCTGACGCTTACTTAAAACAGATGAGATCGCTATGACACGCCCACACCGCTCTTCAAACCAGGCTTCACAGCACGTTTCACAACAGTCCGCCCAGCTTAGACAGCAACTGAAAGATAGCTCCATTGTGGTCGCCCCCGGTGTGTTTGATGCGTTAGGCGCATCCCTAGCTGAGCAAGCGGGCTTCGATACGGTCTACCTTTCCGGCGCCAGTCTGGCTTACACCCAACTGGGGCGGCCGGATATTGGCCTGCTCAGCATTACTGAAATTTGCACCGCCATGTCGCATATTCGTGAGCGCACCAATTTATCCGTGGTCGTGGATTGCGATACCGGCTTTGGTAACGCCATGAACGTGATGCGCAGCGTGAGACTGCTGGAGCGCGCTGGCGCTAACGCCATTCAGCTTGAGGATCAAACCTACCCCAAGCGCTGCGGTCACTTGCGCGGTAAAACCCTGGTCTCCAAAAGCGAAATGGTCGGTAAGTTGCATGCCGCACTGGACGCCCGTGAAAATGACAACACACTTATTATTGGCCGAACCGATGCGCTGGGCGTGGAAGGCACCGACAGCGCCATTGAGCGCGCCCAAGCCTATTATGAAGCTGGCGTGGATATGCTGTTTATCGAAGGTATCCGTAGTGACGAAGATATCAGCAAAATCATGACCCAGTTCAAAGGCAAGGTGCCCATCATGGCCAATATGGTCGAGGGGGGTGACACGCCGCTGCAGAACGCTCAGGCGCTTGAAGACCTAGGCTTCTCGCTGGTGATTTTCCCCGGCGCACTGGTGCGGGCGATTACCTACATGGCCAGCCGTTTCTTTGCCACGCTTAAGCAGGATGGCACCACCGATGCCTTCCGCGACCAAATGCTCGATTTCAAACAGCTTAACGACTATTTAGGCACCCAGGCGATGCTGGAGCTCGGCGAGCAGTACGACAATCGCTAGTGCCTCTCATCAAACCGTGCCCAATATTTATAAGTGCGAATAAATAACTATTCAGGAGACGACGATGCAGACCACCGACAAAACGGCGAGAGAGATTTTTAACGACGTCATGGCCAACCCTCAGCGGGTACCCTTTGGCTTTGGCAACAAAGCGGTGCTGGTGAATGTCGACCCACAAAAGGCCTATACCCGCACCGATCTCTTCAAAACCGCCTATGAAACAGACCCCAAGCAGTTGGAGTACACCAACCAACTGGCCCGCGGTTTTCGGGAGAAAGGCTGGCCGGTGGTTTGGACCCACGTGGCGTTTCTAGACTCCGCCGAAGACGCCGGGGTTTGGGGTACACGTACCGATACGCCTGATTCGTTGCAAAACATTAAGTATGGCTCTGAACGCGCTGAATTCGACGAGCGCTGCGAGATAGACCGCAGCCGTGATGTGATCTACACCAAGCGTATGCCCTCGGCATTTTTTGAAACGCCGCTGCAGTCGCTGCTGGTGTGGCATCAGATCGATACGGTGATCATCACAGGCGGCTCTACTTCCGGCTGCATTCGCGCCACCGCCGTGGAGAGCCTGTCCCGGGGCTACCGCACCATCGTGCCCATGGAGTGCGTCGCGGATAAACACGAAAGCTATCACTACGCCAACCTGACCGACCTGCATCTCAAGTATGCCGACGTTCTGCCGGTTGCCAATGTACTCGAATGGCTAAATGGCAACACCTAAGGACTACCAAGTTTTAAAGGAGCCGGTTATGAAAGAGTCACTAGGCGTTTACGACTACTGGGCCTACGACCAACGCCCTAAAATCGAGTGGCCAGGAGGCGCCAAGGTGGCCTTCTGGGTCGCACCCAATATCGAGTATTACGAACTCGACCCACCGCTGAACCCCCAGCGTAACCCTTGGCCGCATCCGCACCCTTCGGTACCCGGCTACAGCATTCGCGATTACGGCAACCGGGTTGGCCACCAGCGCCAGATGACCCTGCTGGATAAGTACGGCATTCGTGGCTCGGTGTCACTTTCGGTCGCACTGTGCGAGCACCACCCCGAGATTATCCAGATGTGCAAAGAGCGCGACTGGGAGTTTTTCAGCCACGGCATTTACAACACCCGCTACACCTATGGGTTGAGCGAAGCCCAGGAGCGGGCAATGATCCGTGACAGCATGGAGACCATTTACCGCCATACTGGCCAGGCTTGTGCAGGTTATCTGGCGCCCGCGCTTTCCCATTCAGAGCGCACCCTGGATCTATTTGCCGAAGTGGGCGAAGAGTTATTCGGTGACAAAGGAGGGATTTACACCTGTGATCTCTTCCACGATGACCAGCCGACGCCGGTCAGCGTTCGCTCCGGCAAACGTTTTATCTCCATGCCTTACTCGCTGGAGATGAACGACACCATCGTCTACGCGGTGAATAAAGTAGAGCCGCGCCAGTACGCCACCATGCTCAAGCGCCACTTTGACCGCCTCTATGCCGAGGGCGCGGAGTCCGGCACAGTGATGTGCATTCCCACTCATAACTATCAGGTGAGCTGCCCGCATCGTATTAAGGCGTTCGAAGAGGCGCTGGAGTACATCACCGGCCACCCGGATGTGTGGGTCGCTACCGGGCGCGAGATTGCTGATTACTACTTGGCCAACTATTACGATGCCGCTCTCGACAGTATTGCGGCCCAGGCCGCCACCGCAGGCAAACAGGGGTAACGCTATGGCGCTTAACAACGACTATCTCGACTACCCCCACCGCAATCACGGCTACGATCACAAGCGCTATGAATGGTCGATGCTGAGCGAGCGTGCCCCGGTCACCTGGCCTGAAGGCAAAACCCTGGCGGTGTGGGTCAATATTTCGCTGCAGCTTTACCCGTTAAACCAGCGCGGCAAGCCGTTTAAAGTACCTAACGGCATGACAATGCCCTACCCGGACTTGCGCCACTTCTCACTGCGGGATTACGGCAACCGCGTGGGGATATATCGGGTGCTCAAAGCGCTGGCAGCGCACAACATCACACCCACCTTTGCGATCAACGCGCAGCTGGCGGAGCAGACCCCCTATCTGGTGCAGCGCCTAAAAGAGCACGGCGGTGAATTTATCGCCCACGGCTGGAACATGGATCACCTGCACTACGGCGGCCAGCCAATCGAAGAGGAGGCCGAGCTGGTCAAACGCTCTGTTGACACTCTGCGTCGGGTGACCGGTCAACCCGTTCGCGGCTGGCTGAGCCCCGCCAAGCACCAGAGCTTCAACACCCCCGACCTGCTGGCCGACAATGGCATCGAGTACTGCGCCGACTGGGTGAACGACGATATGCCCTATCGATGCTTCACACAAACAGGCCACACCCAAGCGGGAAACCTGACCATGATGCCCTTGGCTACTGAGATCGAAGACCAGTTCGTGATGAGCCAGAATCTACACTCGGAAGATTCGTGGGTGGCACAGGTAAAAGACGCCTTCGATTTCCTGCTGGAAGAGTCACGCGAACAAGGCGGGCGGCTGTTTGCGCTGAACCTGCACCCCTGGTTGGTGGGCCAGCCCCACCGCATTGCCTGCCTGGAAGAAGTGCTGGCCCATATCAGCGGGCATCCAGAAATGTGGCAGGCACCGGCAGGCGAGATTCTGGATGCCTTTCACCATGCAACGGAGCAGGCGTAATGGCGATACTCCCTTATACTCATGATCGCTTTGATGCCCATTTACCGCTGCTAATTATCGGCGCGGGGGCCTGCGGGTTAGTGGCAGCGTTAGCGGCCCAGGAGGCGGGCGTTGAGTTGGCAGTGCTGGAGCGCGATGCACTGCCCCGCGGCAGCACGGCGATGTCGTCAGGCTTTATTCCCGCCGCTAATACGCGCTTTCAGCATGAGCTAGGCGTCAGCGACTCAGCAAAAGCCATGGCCGAGGATATTCAAAAGAAGAATGGCTTTGAGGCAGACCCGGCCATTGTCGAACTACTCGCTACTCAATCAGGCCACACCATCGAGTGGCTGGCGGATAAGCACGGCGTGCCCTTTGAGCTGGTGGAGGGCTTTCTCTACCCCGGCCACCGCCACCTGCGCATGCATGCTACGCCACGGCGAACCGGTGAAGAGCTAATGGGGGCGCTGCTCAATGCCGCCGAAGCGGCAGGCATTGATATTTTGGCCCAGGCGCGAGTAGTGGATTTGCACGTTGATGACACTCAGCGAGTGCGGGGCGTAACCATTGAGCGCCCGGATGGCAGTCGCGAAAGCATTGGCTGCGACGCGCTGATTCTGGCCTGCAACGGCTACGGCGGTAATGTTGAACTGGTAGAGCGCTATCTGCCCACGCTCAAACACGCGCTCTACTACGGCCATGAGGGAAACCAGGGCGATGCACTGCTGTGGGGGCAGGCCATGGGCGCCAGTACAAAAGATCTGGGTGCATGCCAGGGCCACGGCTCGCTGGCAACACCCCACCAGATTTTGATTAGCTGGGCGCTGATGATGCAGGGCGGCATTCAGGTCAATCTAGACGGCAAGCGATTCTCAAACGAGCACGGCGGCTACTCCGAACAGGCAGCCAAAGTGCTGGCGCAGCCGGAGCAGGTAGCCTGGAATCTATTCGATGCGCGCATACAGGAATCTGCCCAGGCCTTTGAGGATTACCGTAACGCCCAAGAGAGCGGCGCGGTACGCAGCTTTGCCACCCTTGAAGAGATGGCAGCTGGATTGGGCCTGCCACTAACAGCGCTGCAGGCCACCTTTGCGGCGATGCAGCAGCATGCCGAAGAGCAAACGCCCGATACGTTTGGCCGCCATTTTGAACCTGCTAATTTGCTCAAACCACCCTACTACGCCATTCGTGTCACCGGTGCGCTATTTCACACCCAGGGCGGTTTAGAGGTCAACCCCACCGCGCGGGTACTCAATACTCAGGGGCAGGCGCTACCCAACCTGTTCGCCGCAGGCGGTGCCGCCCGCGGTGTTTCAGGTTCCAACGACAGCGGCTATCTTTCTGGCAACGGCCTGCTTAGCGCCGTGGTGCTGGGTGCCGTAGCGGGTAAAAGTGCCGCGGAGTTGCTGCACTTAAAGTTAAGCTCAGCGGCACTCCCTTGAGCCACTACACCACTAAGTACAGGGCGCCACCCGTTGGCGCCCTGCCTGACAGGCGCGCCTTGAGCTGGGTAAAGGTCAGTTGCTAGCCAACTATTTTGAGGCTTTCGAAAATTTTTTGCTCGATTATAGCGATCAGCTCAGCATTGATGTTGTTGATGGCGGGTTCAAGATCTTTTTCCAGCGGCAAAATAATTTGAAAGTCATAACGAATATCAAACGCGAGAGGGCGAACCACCACGCCCGCTCGCTTTGCATAACAGGCCGATACGGCGTTTAACACCGCAAGACCGGCACCGTTCACTACTAGCCGGATCGCCATCTCCCCCAGCGAGACTGTCCATATTTTTTTGGGCGAAACGGCATGTTTCCTCAGTCGCTGAGTAATCCGACTACGGCTTTGCTCATTGGGCTCACCACAAATCAGCGTTTCATTGGCGAAATCTTCAATGTCGATAAGCGCTTTAGCTTCCAGCGGATGCCCTGGCGGAATAAGGCACATGCCAGGTAGAGAGTACTGAAAGCTCTGGTAGCGCGGATCGATTCGAGGATCGGTGGTAATGCCAAAATCGAAGCGCTGGGCCACCACTTCCTCCGCTATCTGGCTGGATCGGTAGGAGTAGAGACTAATTTCAAGGTCAGGGAACTTCTCGGCAAGCAGCGTAGCGGCATCTGGCACCAGACTCACCGCAAAAGCAGGCATGCTGACCACTCTTAACTGGCCTGCCACTCTCTCTTTCAGTCGTTCGGCAAACTGTCGCAAATGGTGTAAACCAATATAAACCCGCTCCACCTCGTCATAAAACAGCGTGCCACGCCGGGTCGGGAGCAGGCGATTATTGTGGCGTTCGAATAGATCAAACCCAAGCCGCGCCTCCAACTGTTTTATCAAACGGCTAATCGCCGGTTGTGAAATCAGCATCTTACTGGCGGCTTCCGTAGCGCTACTGGTTTTCATAATCCACATGAAGGCTTCTATCTGGCTGTCCGTAAATCCTCGATAAGCCATAACATTTCGTCATCCTTCAATAAGCAAAAATCAATATATCTGACTAAAAAAGCCAGTATACAGTTAAAGGTAGCTAAAAGACTTCGTCCCAAAACTCAAAGCATAATATTTAGCTATAGCTTAAGTGCTATCGTTTCAATAAACCTAAAGGGCTACCTATGATCGATGAAATTGCGGGTAACAACGCACAGTTCACTGCTTGGCGACAGGATATTCATCAGCACCCGGAGCTGGGCTTTGAGGAGCAGCGCACCGCTAAGTTAGTGGCGGACAAGCTCACAGAGTGGGGATTTGACGAGGTTCATACCGGCATCGCTAAAACCGGGGTCGTCGGCGTACTGCGCGGCAAAACGCTCGCCGCTCGTACCATCGGGCTGCGCGCCGATATGGATGCCCTCGCCATGACGGAAAACAATCAGTTCGCTCATGCGTCTCTTAACCAGGGAAAAATGCACGGCTGCGGCCACGACGGTCACACCACCATGCTGTTAGCCGCCGCATGGTATCTGGCTAAACATCGCGACTTTTCCGGCACCGTACACTTTATTTTCCAGCCCGCTGAAGAGGGCTTAGCCGGCGCTAAGGCAATGATGGATGATGGTTTGTTTGAGCGCTTCCCCTGTGATCGCGTTTACGGCATCCACAATATGCCGGGAATTCCTCAAGGCGAATTCTGGTTTCGCGAAGGCCCCCTGCTGGCCAGCTCAGACCGTTTCACCATTGACGTTCACGGCAAAGGCGGCCATGCGGCAATGCCGCAGCACGCCGTTGACCCGATGCTGATCGTGAGCGCGATTATCAGCGGCGCGCAGACTATCGTTAGCCGCAATACTGCCCCGCTCGATTCCGCCGTGCTGTCCTTTACCGACCTGCATGCTGGCTCGGGTACGTTCAACGTCATTCCCGATACTGCCAGCATGCGGGGCTGCATTCGCTCCTTTAACGACGCTGTACGTGAGCATGCAATTCAACGACTGGAACAACTGGTTGCCAGTACTGCCCATGCCTACGGCGCCACCGCAACGCTCACCATTCACCCCGGTAGCTACCCGGCCACGGTCAACGACCCGCAAGCCACCCAACTCGCCACCGATGTTGCCCGCGCAGTCGTTGGCGATGCAAAGGTCAACCCTGATTGCTTACCGATTTCTGGCAGCGAAGACTTCTCCTTCATGCTGCAAGCCGTTCCGGGTTGCTATGTGTTTCTGGGCAATGGTGTTGAAGGCGAAACCGGTGGCGTAAGTGTTCACAACCCCAGCTATGACTTTAACGACAACATTATCCCGGTGGGCGCTTCTTATTTTGTTCAGCTAATAAAGCGTGAACTCCCCTCTCGCTAAGCATTTCAAGAAAGCGCAGTTCAAGAAAGCACACTTCAAGAAACAGCACTTCCAGATATAAAGCGGAGAACAACATGGAAGCGAACAAACTCTCAACGTCCGGTGGCAACACCGGATTAATGCACCGGATTGCGCGAATAGCCGATGTCCTGCCCCACCCTTTTATTATGTTTTTTATACTTTTTGTCGCCACGCTAGGCCTGTCGGTTGTGATGAGCGTGTGGGTCGAGCCTGTGCGCCACCCTGCCACCGACGAGCTCGTTCAGGTTCGTTCGTTGCTTAGCTGGGATGGGCTAAGATTTATGGTGACCGGGGCAGTCACTAACTTCACTAGTTTCCGCCCGCTAGGGCTGGTACTGGTGATGGTATTAGCGCTGGGGCTGATCCAGAAAACTGGCCTCGCCGATGCCACCATCCGACGCATGTTGAGTAATGTGGCGCCGCGCTTTATTACCCCGGCGGTGGTCATCACTTCGATCATCGGCAATCTGGTTTCGGATGCGGCGGTTTTCCTGATTCCCCCTTTGGCCGCCATCATGTTTAAAACTGTTGGCCGGAACCCGATTGCCGGCATTATGGTGGCCTTTATCGCCGTTTTTGCCGGTTTTAGCGCCAATTTCTTTATTGCGGGCACGGATCTGCTGCTATCCGGCATCTCGACGGAAGTCGTTCAGAGCGTTCGCCCCGGCTACGAAGTCAGCGTGGTGTCCAACTGGTTCTTTATGTGTGCCTCGGTGCCGTTAATTACCCTGATTATCACCGTCATGAACGACAAGTATATCGAGCCCATGCTGGCGCGCTTTCAGGATCAGAGTGATGATGAAAACAAAAGCCACGGCGTACAGTTAACCGACACAGAACGGCGTGCGCTACGCTACACCGGCATAGCGGCACTGGCCTATATCGCGGTTATCCTGCTGCTGATTCTGCCAGCGGGTTCCGGTTTACGCAGCGCTGAAGGGGGTCTGTTACCTTCGCCCTTTATGAGTGGTTTGGTGCCCATCATCGTGCTGTTCTTTAGCCTGTGCGGCATTGTGTACGGCGTTTCGGTAGGTCAGATCAAACAATCCAGCGATGTGCCGCGCTTAATGGAAGCGGCGATGCGCGATATGTGTGGGTTTATTGTCATCGTCTTTATGGTGGCGCAGTTTATTGCCATCTTTAACTGGTCAAACTTGGCGATTGTCAGCGCAGTGAATGGCGCTGACCTACTGCTGCAAATTAATATGCCTACGGCGCTGGCTTTAGTGTGCTTCATTTTACTGGCCGCCGTCGTGAACCTATTTCTTTACAGTGGCTCTGCGCAGTGGGCGCTGATGGCGCCGATTTTTCTACCCATGCTGATGCTGTTGGGCCTTGAGCCAGAAGCCATCCAAGCGGCGTACAGGGTAGCCGACTCATCGACGAACGTGATTTCACCCATCAACCCCTATCTACCGTTAGTGCTGGCGGTCATTCACCTTTACAACAAGTCGTTTACTCTTGGCCATCTACTGACCATCGCCATGCCCTACTCCCTCGCCGTGTTAACCGGCTGGAGCAGCCTGTTCTTTATTTGGTACTGGCTGGGGTTACCGTTCGGGCTTTAATCGACCTTTATTGCCCCAGCATCGCCTCCGCCCACTCACGCACTTCTGGATAGGCGCGCTGCTCAAAAACCGCGAAGCCGTTCAGGCTGCGGGCTTTGAGCGGGGTAAACACCGGCATGGTCAAGCCACACAGAAAGTGCGCCAGCCGCTGGGCATTGGGCTGCTGACCGAATTGTTCGCTGTGCCGCTCAATCAGCGGTGTGGCGTAGCGCTGAAAATCGGCCGCCGTTAGCGGTGGCTCGGGGGGCGCATCCGGTAGTTTTACCGGGTGACCATAGCACACCGAACAATGCCCGCAACGTCCCTGCTCAGTATTGGATGGTGTAGCAAAGGTGCTATCACCAAAGGTACTATCACCAAAGTGCATGGCCAACCGACGAGTCAGACAGCTCTCCGACTCAAACAGTGACAACATAGCCTGCAGCCGCTCAATCTCGATTCGCTCTCGATTCAGGCAATCCTCAAACAACTGGCTCGCCAGCACCTCAATGGTAAAGTTCGGCTGGCAGATCTCGTAGACGTCGGTCATCCGCTTGCCTTCCAGGGTCAGCCAACCCTTATCTTGAAAATACTCAAGGGCGGTAATGACGCGAGCACGGGAAGCGTCAATCTGCTGCGCCTGCCCCGCCTGATGTAGGCGGTCAAAATCCACCGTTCCCCAGGTGCGGGCGATAGGAATATTATCGACTAAAAGCCGAACAAAGGCTGCCCGCTCGCCTTCAAAGCGGCTAACTAATTCACTAGGCTCAATGTGATAGCGCAGCCGGTACTCGGCTAGAAATGCGAATCGCGGGGCGATAATGCCGTGCATTTCCAACCTCACCAGCAGCGTTTTCAGCGGCAGCGGGCGGGTATTGGTATCCCGGGAAAGCTTATTGAGCAGCACCTCCCACTGGCGATCCGGCGCTTGGCCTGCCGCAGCGATCTCTTCCAGCAGGCGATAGATGCCAGCATATTCAGGGGTATCGCCGTAAACGAAGTTTTCCAGCACCCGCAAGCCATCCCGCCCGGCCAGGGTCAGGCAGGTAGAAGGCAGGCCGTCGCGTCCCGCCCGGCCAATCTCCTGGCTATAGTTCTCGATGGATTTAGGCAGGTCATAATGCACCACGTTGCGAATATCGCCCTTATCGATGCCCATGCCAAAGGCGATAGTGGCCACGATGCAGGGCGACTCGCCGCTCATAAATTGCCGCTGAATCTCATCCCGTCGCTGGGAATCTAGCCCTGCATGGTAGGCCTGGGCAGCGATCCCCTGGGCCGCCAGCGCCTTAGCGACTCGCTCGGCAGTTTGTTGCAGGGTGACGTAAATAATCGTCGGCGCTTCGCTACCCGGCTGCATCTGCGGTTTTAGCCAGTTGATCAGCTGCTGCTGGCGACCTTCCATGGCCGGAGATACCAGCAGTTCAAGATTGGAACGGTAAAAGCCGGTAGTAATCACGTTCTCCGGCGCAATGGCAAACTTCTCACCCATATCGGCTATCACCGCTGGGGTCGCCGTGGCGGTGAGCAGCAGCACCTGAGGTATAGCAAAATCGCGCTGGTAGTCCGGCAGTTTGAGGTAGTCAGGGCGGAAGTTATGCCCCCACTCAGAGAGGCAGTGGGCTTCATCGACCACTAAAAGCGATATTTGAACCTGGCGTAGAAAGTGACGAAAGCGCTCATTCTTGAGCCGCTCCACCGAGATCATAAGGATTTTCAGCTTGCCGCTTTTAGCGCGCTCCATCACCTCCCGGGTAGCGTCACGATCTTGGGTGGAATCAATGCTTGCCGCTGCCACGCCGTGGCGGGCCAGAAACGCCAGTTGATCCTGCATCAGCGCCAGCAGCGGCGATACCACCAGGGTTAAGTGCGGCAAATGCAGCGCCGGGAGTTGATAGCAAAGCGACTTCCCCGCGCCGGTGGCAAAAATCGCCGCCGTGGAGTGCCCTTCCAGCACTCTTGACACCACCGCCTGTTGGCCGCCGCGAAAGTCGTCAAAACCGAATACTTCTTTCAGCGTCTGCTGGGGTGATGAGGGGGGCATGAGCACTCCTTGATAACGAAATTCCGCCTTAAAACGCCTTCTCCAGCGCAAAGCGCGGCTGGGTGTGGCCCTCTTTCGTCACTGTTTCCGTAAACATCTCAAGCGGGCGCACCCAGAGGCCGTAGTCACCGTAAAGGGCACGATACACCACCAGCGGCTCTTCGTTTTCGCTGTGCTGGGCGGTGCCAAGCACTTCGTAGAGGCTGCCTTTATAGTGGCGATAAATACCGGGAACGGGGGCGGTCATTGGCTCTCCTCTTGAGTGGCGTTTGTGGCACTTGGCTGGTTGGCTTTTTTGGCAAGGCGTTCGAGCACTTTTGACGCGGCGACAAAACCAAAGGTGCCGGTTAAAAAAGTCGCAGCACCAAAACCGGAAGCGCAGTCCAAGCGCGTGGCATCACCACTGCCAGGCTTTTGCAGGCACACTTCACCGTCGGCGCCGGGATACACCAACTGCTCGTCGGAGTAGACGCACTCTACCGAGAAGCGCCGTTTGGGGTTGCGTGAAAAACCGTAATCCCGACGCAGCCGCGAGCGCACTTTGGATAGCAGAGGGTCGTGCTCGGTACGGGTGAGATCCGCGACCTGAACACGCGTGGGATCGGTTTGCCCACCAGCCGCACCGGTCACCGTGATGGGAATTTTGCGTCGCTTGCACCAGGCGATCAGGGCGGCCTTGGCAATCACGCTGTCGATGGCATCTACCACGTGATCGGCGTCATCGGGAATCCGCTCGGCCAGGTTGGTGGGTGTCACGAAGGCAGTATCCGCCACAATCTCAATTTCCGGGGCAATCAAGCGGCAGCGCTCGGCCAGCACATCAACCTTGGGCTGACCGATAGTACCATCTAGCGCGTGGAGCTGGCGGTTGACGTTGGAAACGCAGACGTCGTCCAGGTCGATCAACGTCAGCTTGCCAATGCCCGAGCGTGCCAGCGCCTCTACCGTCCAACTGCCTACCCCGCCGACACCCACCACCACCACGTGGGCATGACGAAATGCCTCGGCTGCACGCTGGCCATAAAGACGGCGAATGCCGCCAAAGCGAAAATCATAATCTGCAGAAGGAGGTTTCACGTTAGCCGTAGGCACAGGCGAGGCGGACGGCATGCTCGATGGAGTAGCTGAGGACATCACAAACTCACTCATAACGCTTGAAGGGCGGAAGGCGTGGTGTGGGGCGGCGTGCGCACGCTATCCATCGGTAAATGCCCCGCCCAGCCAAGCTGGTTAAACAGCGCGATCATGGTGTCATCCAAGGCACAGCTCAATTGTACACGCTTGTCTAACAGCGGATGGTCAAAGGCCAAATAGGTCGCGGCGAGCAGTAAGCGCGGAGCCTTCATCTGCTCGGCAAAAAAGCGGTTGTGGACACTTTTACCGTGCTTGGCATCGCCAATAATCGGGTAGCCACGCCGGGAAAGATGGCGGCGAATTTGATGGCGGCGACCGGTCATCGGCCGCGCCTCTACCAGGGAGTAGCGCGCCACCGGGTAGCGGTCGACCTGCACGGGCAGCTCGACGCTATCCAGGCGGCGAATATCGGTCATCGCGGGCATAGCGGGCATTTCCGCCTTGGGGCGCGTACCGTCTTCTTCCCTTAGCGGGTAATCCAAACGTTCATTTTCCGGTGCTTTACCGCGCACCACTGCCAGGTAGCGCTTTTCCACCTGGCGCTCGCTAAACGCATCGCTGAGCAGGCCAGCCACTGCCGACGAGAGAGCAAATACCATTATCCCAGAGGTCGGCCGATCCAGCCGGTGAACGGGGTAAACCCGCTTGCCAAGCTGGTCGCGTAAGCGTTGAAGCAGAAATTCGGTTTCACCACGCGCCAACGCCGAGCGATGCACCAAAAGCCCTGACGGCTTATGTACCGCGACGAGATACTCATCCTGATAGAGGATGTTGAGTGGCGTCATAACGCTCCCCGGTTAAAGCTAACAATCTAAACAGGGCGCCATTGTCGCGGCTTGGCCGTGAGATGTCATCCGCGCAATACGCTATTCACGCCAGCGCTTACTAAGAAGGCAGGTGATCAGCAGTTAATTGTTGGTGGAGTAGGAAAGAGCGGCAGTTGCCCAGGCGGGATATGCTCTTTTAGAAACGCTAAAAATGCCTGCGTCGCCGTCGGCAATGTTCGCTTGGCAAGGGTCTGGACTTCGATAAAGCGGGAGTCCATGCCCTGGTCACGAATAGGAATGGCGACCACACGCTGTTGATGGATGCGATAACGAACGGATATTTCGCCAGCAAGCGCTACCCCTCCGCCAAGCATGGCAAAATTGATTAAAGCCTCGGTGTAATCGCTGCTAAAAATTGATTCAAACGCCAGGTTTTGACGGCTACAGCAGATATCAAACAGCTGGCGCAGGGTCGTGTCTGGCGAGGGTAACGCCAGCGGATAGTGCTGAAGCTGCGCCAGCGAAATATGTTTTTTAACGGCAAGCTCATGGTGTGGAGAAACCAGCGCCATAATCGGCGCGGGCTGCCTAAGGGCAACGGTAATATCTGCTTCGGGTTTGAGGCTAAAGGTAATGCCGATATCCGCATCGCCTTCCCTCACATGCCGGGTCGCCTGGGCGGGTGGCCCCACCATTAGGTGGAAATGAATACCGCTGTAACGCTTGCGAAAAGCCGCAATTGCCGCGGGTAAAAAATCGACCGCAAACCCTTCTGAACTGGCGAGACGCACCTTGCCCCGCTGCAACCCCCGCAGCGCCAGGATTTCACTGCCAATTCGGTCTGCCTCAAGCTGCATATGGCGGGCGTGCACTGCCAGCAGTTCCCCAGCGGCGCTGGGCACCATGCCCCGCGCTCGGCGTTCAAACAATAGCGTATCCAGCTCGCTTTCCAGCCGGGCAATCTGACGGCTGATGGCGGAGGGCGCCACATTTAGCTTCCCAGAGGCTTCACTAATAGAGCCACAGCGAACCACCTCGAGAAAGTAACGTAACGCTGTTTCTTGTAATACGCGTGGATTCATAGTGGCTCCCCTCACCAAAACATTGCCAAAACGGCAATGATAAATTCTAAACATTGCACTGGTAGCATGGCTAATTAATAGCTTAGTTTTAATTCAAGGTGACGGCTCATCTAAAAAACAACAAGCCTCGCTGGTACGCCAAACGCTCATAACCTTCCCTTATTAAAAAACGAGGTATGGCATGCAAACATCGAGAACTCTTTATTGCGTTACGTCACTTGCTTTACTCAGCATCGCGACACCCGCATTAGCTGGCAAGGCCAACGATACTCTGGTCTATGCCTCTGACAGCGAACCTGAAAACGTTAGCCCCTACCATAACAACCTGCGTGAAGGGGTTATTCTCGCCCATTTGGCCTGGGACACGCTGATTTACCGCAACCCGCAAACCAACGAGTACGAGCCGCGCTTGGCCACCGAATGGGAATGGGCCGATGATAAAACCCTGGATCTTGTGCTGCGCGAAGGCGTGACCTTTCACAACGGCGAAGCCTTCAACGCTGACGATGTGGCATTCACCTTCAACTACGCGGTATCCCCCGAATCGCGAGTGGTGACACGCCAAAATGTTGACTGGATTGAAAGCGTTGAGAAGCTTGATGAGTACGAAGTGCGCATTCACCTCAAAGAGCCTTTCCCGGCAGCCCTTGAGTACCTTTCCGGCCCAATGCCAATTTACCCCGATGAGTATTTCCAGGAAGTGGGTATCGAGGGTTTTAGTCGTGAGCCCGTAGGTACCGGCCCTTACCGGATTACCAACGTCCGCCCCGGGGATGGGGTTAGCCTGACACGCTTTGATGACTACTTTGCCGACAGTCCTATTGGTCAGCCGGAGATCGCTAATATCGAGTTCAAGGCCATTGCCGATGCGGACTCACGTATGGCGCAATTAATGTCCGGTCAAGTCGATTGGATCTGGCGCGTGCCGTCGGATCAAGCTGAGTCGTTAAGCGGTATGTCTCAGCTTAGCGTGCTTGGCGGCGAAACCATGCGGGTGGGTTATATCGGGCTGGATGCCGCAACACGGGAAGATTCACCGCTAAATGACCTTCGCGTACGCCAAGCCATCAATCATGCGATGAACAGAGAAGGCCTGGCTAACGATTTGGTGCGTGGCGGCAGCCAGCCTCTGTATGCCCCCTGCTTTCCCACCCAGTTCGGCTGTGAAACGCAGAACGTCATCGAGTATGAGTACGACCCTGACAAAGCCCGCGAACTACTCGCCGAGGCCGGTTACGCCGATGGCTTCGACATTGACCTTCACGCCTACCGTGAACGTGACTACGCCGAAGCGATGATTGGCGACCTGCGTGCAGTGGGCATCAATGCCAACCTGCGCTTTATGACCTCCCCCGCGTTGCTGGAGCTTCAGCGCAACGGTCAAACCGATATGTCGTTCAAAGCCTGGGGCTCCTTCTCTATTAACGATGTCTCGGCTTTCGTCAGCGTTTATTTCACAGGCGGCATTGACGATCTCTGGCAGGACACCCAGGTGCAGGAGTGGCTGCAAGTCGCCGATACTTCGGTAGATCCTGATGTGCGCTTAGAGCACTACCAAAAAGCGTTCGCCCGCATTTCCGAGCAAGCGTACTGGGCACCGTTGTTTTCCTACTCCACCTACTACGCCCACACCGCTGATCTCGACTTCACTGCCTACCCTGATGAACTCCCCCGCTTCTACGAAGCGAGCTGGAAGTAACGGCGCCTGATCGACTTGACGGCAGCCGTGGCAATCTCGCCACGGCTCGCTTTCCGCAGCGAGGGAGTAATGCTTTATGTGGGCATTTGTTTTCAAACGCACGCTGATAGCCCTTAGCGTCGCGTTCACCATTTCGGTGCTCTGCTTTAGTCTGCTGCAGCTCTCAGGGGACTTGGCGCTTTCCATAGGCGGCCCCGAGGCCACCGCTGAACAGGTTGAGCAAATCCGCGTGGAGTACGGCCTGGATCGACCGGTGCTTGAGCAATTTACCACATGGCTATGGGGGGCAGTTCAGCTCGACTTTGGACGCTCTTACTACTACCAGAGCGAGGTCATGGATCTAGTCGTTGAACGACTACCGGTGACAATGACCCTGGGGATTTTCGCCTTGGCGATTGCCCTGGGCGTGTCTATTCCCCTCGGCGTGGTAGCTGCACTCAAGCGTGGCAGTTGGATAGACCGTATGGCCATGGCGATTGCGGTTACCGGCCAGGCAATGCCGAACTTCTGGTTTGGCTTAACGTTAATCATCGTATTTGCCGTCAACCTGCAATGGTTTCCGGCCGCGGGCAGCGATAGCTGGCAAGGCTTCATACTGCCCGCTATTGCGCTTGGCTATTACGCCACCCCCGCCATGATGCGGCTCACCCGTAGCGGCATGCTGGAAGTACTAGAAGCGGACTACATTCGCACCGCACGGGCCAAAGGGCTGCGCACCGGGTCGGTAATCTTCAAACATGCGTTACGCAATGCGGTGATTCCTGTGGTGGCGCTGGCCGCCGTGGAACTGGGTTTTATGCTCGGCGGCTCGGTGGTCATAGAGACTGTCTTTTCGCTACGCGGGCTGGGGCAACTGGCCTGGAACGCTATTTCCCGCAATGACTACCCAGTGGTTCAAGCCATTGTGTTGATCATTGCGCTGTTTTATATCGTGCTGACGCTACTTGCCGACATTCTCAACGCAGTACTCGACCCACGCCTACGCGCGCGCTAACGGAGAACACCATGGCACAAACCCTTTCCCCACCGGCGGCGGCCGCGCAACGCCCAGCGGATACTTGGTCTTCGCGGCTGGTTCGCAGCACGCTCAATAACCGCAACTTAACTATCGGGTTATTGATCATTACTTCACTCGGGAGTATTGCGCTTCTGGCGCCGTGGTTAGCTCCCCATGACCCCTATTTACAGGACACCGCCAATCGCATGGTGCCGCCGATTTGGCATGAAACCGGGAGCTGGACACACCCATTAGGCACCGACCGCCTCGGCCGCGACTACCTGAGCCGCCTAATTTATGGCTCCCGGATTTCACTCTTTATCGGGCTGGTGGTGGCGCTCATTTCAGGGCTAATTGGCACTACGCTAGGCGTGTTGGCAGGCTACTTTGGCGGTCGCGTCGATGCTGTGGTGAGCTACTTGCTCACCACCCGTCTTGCCATGCCTGTGGTGTTGGTAGCACTGGCCATGGCGTCGCTGATGGGTGGGTCGATGCTCTCGGTAACACTATTGCTAGGGCTGCTGCTGTGGGATCGTTTTGCCGTCGTTGCCCGCTCGGCTACTCAGCAATTGCGCGATGCTGAGTATGTGCAAGCCGCTCAGGCGCTAGGTTGCCCGTTACCTTACATTCTACTGCGTGAGGTGCTCCCCAATATTGCGGGCGCACTGATCGTGGTGGCTACTCTCGAAGTCGCCAACGCCATTTTGCTCGAAGCAACGCTGTCGTTTCTGGGCATGGGCGTACAGCCACCATCTCCCTCCTGGGGGCTGATGATCGCCGAAGGCAAAACCTATATGTTCTTTCAGCCCTGGGTGATTACGATCCCCGGCGGTGCGCTGTTTATGCTAGTGCTGGCGATTAACTTGCTGGGTGATGGACTGCGCGATCTCAGCGCACCGGGAGGCCGCAATGAGTAATCTATCAACCGCTGAGCATTCCGCGGCAACAAGCTCGCCTCTACTGACGGTTAAACAGCTGCGCGTCGACTTGCCCGTGGCAAAGGGCACCCTTCACGCGGTACGGGGTATCGACTTTCACGTTGAGCGTGGAGAAATGCTCTGTCTTGTAGGTGAATCAGGCTGTGGTAAATCCATGACCTCGCTGGCATTAATGGGCCTACTGCCGCGCAAGGCGCAGGTAAACGCCGACTGCCTCAACTTTGACGGCGTTGATCTCCTTACGGTGCCTGAACGCGGGCGCAGCAATCTTCGCGGTGCACGCATGGCGATGATTTTTCAAGAGCCCATGACCGCCCTCAACCCCGCCTACACCCTGGGCAATCAGCTCTGCGAAGCCCTGCGCCGCCACCAGCGGGTATCGCGTCAAGCGGCCCACGATCGCGCCCTCTATTTGCTTAAACGAGTCGGCATTAGCGCTGCAGAAGAGCGAATGCGCCAATATCCCCACCAGCTTTCGGGCGGGTTGCGCCAGCGGGTGATGATCGCCATGGCACTAATGTGTGAGCCCGATTTGATCATCGCCGATGAACCCACCACTGCATTAGATGTGACGATTCAGGCGCAAATCCTGCATCTGCTACGCGACTTACAGCAGGAGTTTGGCACGGCGATCATTTTCATCACCCACGACTTGGGTGTCGTTGCGCGTATCGCCGACCGGGTCGCCGTGATGTATGCCGGCGAAGTGATTGAAACCGCCTCTGCACAGGCCCTCTTTAAAGCCCCCAGCCATCCCTATACCCAAGGTTTGTTGCGCTGCATACCGACGCCCGGCAAGACACTGCCAGGCAGTCGTTTGCAGGCGATCCCAGGCATAGTGCCCAGCTTGGTAGGCAAAATCGAGGGCTGCGCCTTTTGCAATCGCTGCGATCAAGCGGATGAGCGGTGCCGAACCACGCCCCCCTTACAGGCAGTGGCAGGCGAGCACTTTTCACGCTGCCACTTTGCCCATCAGCTAGCCAGCCCAGCGCCACTAAACGATCAGGAGGTAACGTCATGACAAACACCACCTCTCCTGCAAACAGTATGGATCCTCTTGCCCTCGAACTCTGCGCGCTGTCTAAAACGTTCAAACTGGGCGGTGGCATGCTACATAAGCCTCAAACCCTAAAAGCAGTCAATGAGGTATCGCTACGCGTTCCGCGCGGCCAGGTGATGGGGCTGGTGGGCGAATCAGGCTGTGGCAAGAGCACCTTGGCCAAGATGCTGCTGGGGCTGACACCCCCTAGTTCAGGCGATGTGCTGATCAATGGCAAAGCGATTGTTAACGCTAACCAAAAGGCACTGGCCCGGCATATACAGCCGATATTCCAAGACCCTTATTCGTCGCTTAACCCACGCCAGCGGATTGCTCAGATCGTTGGTTTACCGCTACGTATTCACGCGCTAGGCACGCCCCGTGAACAGGCAGCGAAGGTCGATCAGATGCTTGACCTGGTCGGCCTACCCAAACGCGCCGCCCAGCAATACCCTGGGCAAATGTCAGGGGGGCAGCGCCAGCGGGTGGCGATTGCCAGAGCGCTAATTATGCGCCCTGATCTGGTGATTTGTGACGAACCCACTTCCGCGCTGGATGTATCGATCCAGGCGCAGATCCTCAATCTACTGCTCGACCTTAAAGATGAGTTTGGCCTTACCTACCTGTTTATTAGCCACGACCTCGCCGTGGTCGAACATCTCGCGGACCGGCTCGCGGTCATGTATCTAGGCCAGATTGTCGAAGAGGGTACCCGTGAGCAAATCTTCACCTCACCACGCCACCCATATACCCAAGCGCTACTCGCTTCCGCGTTGACCCCGGAGCCAGGTCTAGGCGTGCCCGACATAGGCCTGGGGGCAGGCCAGCCCGACCCCACTCAGCCACCTTCAGGCTGCGCTTTTCACCCCCGCTGCCCAATCGCTCAACCGCAATGCTCAGAGCAGACACCCAAGCTGAGCGCTATTACGCATGCTTCCGGTCAAGCTTTTGGCAAGGGCAGCCAGGCGCGTGTCGCCTGCCACCTTGCCTAAACATATTTAATCAATATTTAACGTTAAAAGGAGTGCCTATGACGCGCCAACACGCCTTAGATCATGCCAAAGCTTACTTTGACAGCGGCGATTTTTATGACCAGCTTGCCCCGCGCATTGCCATCCGCAGCGAAAGCCAGGAATCGAATAGACAGGAAGAGCTTCACCGCTACCTTACTGAACAGATCATTCCGGATATTGAGCAGCTCGGTTTTAGCTGGGACATTGTTGATAACCCGGCTGAAGGGTTTGGGCCGTTTCTGCTTGCTGAACGCCTTGAGCCAGAAGCCTCGTTCAGCGTATTAACTTACGGTCATGGCGATGTCATCCGCGGCTATGACGACCAATGGGCTGAAGGGCTTTCGCCCTGGAAAATCACCCAGCAAGGGGATCGCTGGTACGGACGTGGCACGGCGGATAACAAAGGCCAGCACACCATCAATTTAGCCGCGCTGGGCTGCGTGCTGAAAGCAAGCAATGGGCGCCTGGGCTATAACGTTAAGCTGGTGCTGGAAATGGGCGAGGAGACGGGCTCCCCTGGCTTAAAAGAGATCTGCCACCGCTACCGTGACCGCCTCGCCGCCGATGTGTTTATTGGCTCAGATGGGCCGCGTTTGAATGCCGACGCTCCCACGCTGTTTTTAGGTTCACGGGGTTCCTTCAATTTCGACCTTAAACTCCAGGCCCGTGAAGGCGCTCACCACTCGGGCAACTGGGGTGGCGTATTAAAAAACCCTGCGGTGCGTCTGGCCAATGCACTCGCCACACTGGTGGATGCCAACGGCGTTATTCAAATCCAAGGCCTACGGCCTGATCCAATACCCGAAGCCGTGCGTAAAGCGCTCGCCGCATTGGAAGTCGGCGTCGGCGACAATGCCCCCACTATCGACACTGACTGGGGTGAGCCAGGACTATCGCCCGCTGAACGACTGTTTGGCTGGAACACCTTAGAAGTGCTCGCCATGAAGGCGGGCAACCCGGATGCCCCGGCCAATGCTATTCCGCCAACGGCCTATGCCCACTGCCAACTGCGTTATGTGGTGGGCAGCGACCAGGACAATTTTCTCGTCCATTTACGCCATCACCTGGATCAACACGGCTATCACGATATTGAGGTAAGCGCTGCGCGCATGTCGCAAATGGCGGCGACACGACTCGATCCTGAAGACCCCTGGGTGGGCTGGGCGTTGGCCTCTATGCAACGCTCCACCCATAAAACGCCGACGCTGCTACCCAACTTAGGCGGCTCGTTACCCAACGATGTGTTTGCCGAAACCCTGGGCTTACCCACGCTATGGGTTCCACACTCCTACCCCTCCTGCTCCCAGCACGCGCCTGACGAACACCTATTGGGGAGCATCGCTTCAGAGGCACTGATCTTAATGGCGGGGCTATTCTGGGATTTGAGTGACCAAGGATCAGACATCATGAGAGAGAAAGCCTTATGCAAGACGAACTAACCCAACAGGTTTGCGCGTGGCTGGAAGGCCAGCAGCAGGCGATGCAAGATTGCCTTGAGGCGCTGGTCAATATCGATTCCAACAGCTACGACAAAGCAGGCACGGATGCGGTTGCCGATCAGATTACTCAATGGCTTGAACAAGATGGCATCACCATCATACGCCACCAGCGCCCTGAGTCAGGCGATATTTTAGAAGCACAACTGGGAGGAACTGGCCAAGGCCATGTGCTCTTAATGGGCCATCGCGATACGGTTTTTCCTACCGGCACCGTGGCTAGCCGAGGTTATACCCAGCAAGACAACGTCGGCTTTGGCCCTGGCGTTGCCGATATGAAAAGCGGCCTGGTCATGAACTGCTTTGTACTGCGCGCATTAAGCCGCCTGCCCAACTGCCCATTGCCCGTTCGCGCCCTGTTTACCGCTGATGAGGAGATTGGCTCGCCAGATGGGCGGGCGTTCATCGAAGCCACCGCCCAGGGGGCACGTGCCGTCTTGAACGTCGAGCCAGGGCGGGTCAGCGGCAATGTGGTCACTGGTCGCAAAGGAGGTGCTGGTTTTTTGATCAACGTCACCGGCAAAGCCGCCCACTCCGGCGTGAGCCATGCCGATGGCGCCAGCGCCATCGAAACACTCGCCCGCAAGATCATCAAGCTGCATGCGTTGACCGATTACGAGGCAGGTATCACCACCAATGTGGGCACCATCACCGGTGGTGTATCACGCAATACCGTCGCGCCTTTCGCGTCGGCACAGTTGGACACTCGTTTTGTTACCACCGCCCAGCGTGATCAGCTGTATAAAGCCATTGAGGCGATTATCGCGGAATCCGACGTTCCCGACACTCTTGCGACCATAGAACAAACCTCTGAATTTTATCCTCTCGAAGCACGTATGAGCAGCGCGCTGTTTGAGCTTTATCAGGTTCAGGCTAAGGCGATCGGGTTTGCTGTTGACGGCGAATTCACTGGCGGCTGTTCTGATGCGGGCTGGACGGCCAGCCTGGGCATTCCCACTCTGTGCGGTCTTGGCCCTGTCGGCGCAAAAATGCACACTGACGAAGAGTACTGTTTGCTGGACACACTGGTGCCGCGCACTCAGGCACTCGCTTCTACGTTATTGAATTTGCACGATGTATCCTTTGCTTCGGCACGTTAAATTGGCAATGTAACTGCTAGCCAACTACCTTGAGTAAGCAACGCTGCTACAGCGTTTCCATGGATTCGGAAGGAGATCAACATGCGCTATTCAACTATACGTTTCTCAACACCGCTTACCGCTATTGCCGCCTCGCTGCTGCTCGCCACCTCAGCGGCACAAGCCAATGAAACTCTTGATGTCGAGATGCATAAAGTCAGCACCGAGGGTAATGAAGAGTCAATCGGTACCGTATCCCTTGAACATACGGATCACGGCTTACTGCTGACACCTTCATTGACGGGCCTTGAGCCTGGGGTCTACGGTTTTCATGTTCACCAGAATGCCAGCTGTGATCCCGCCGAGAATGACAGTGGCGAGATGACTGCAGCACTGTCGGCTGGCGGACACTATGACCCTGAAGAAACCGGCACTCACCAAGGCCCCTATGGAGAAGGTCATTTAGGCGATCTACCGGTGCTAACCGTTAATGAAGATGGCGAAGCCAATCTCCCCGTCTTGGCGCCGCGCTTGAGCATGGAAGATATGCCTGGCCGCAGCTTGATGATTCACGAAGGCGGCGACACCTACAAAGATGAACCCCACCTGGGCGGCGGCGGCACCCGAATGGCTTGCGGCGTCGTAGAGTCTTAAGCTTTACCGTTGTTGTTAATCGACAAAATGGGCAGCCTCTCGGCTGTCCTTTTTTTTGCTTACGGCCCACTAAAGTCTAGCTGTGATTTTATAGTGGTTATCTGTACATTCAGCTCTGCTAAAGAAGTGCCTGCTTGCATGCTCTCCGACATGCTCGCCCATCCCCCTCACTGCTCTAGGTACCTTAGATGATCACCTTTATCGTATCGATCCTGCTGCTGATAGCGGGCTACTTTACCTATGGGAAATTCGTTGAGCGTGTGTTTGTAACTGACCGCAAGCGTCAGACGCCCGCTTTCAGCATGCGCGACAACATCGACTATGTGCCGATGAACACTACGCGCAATTCACTCATTCAGTTATTAAACATTGCCGGTGTCGGCCCTATTTTTGGCCCGATTCTCGGCGCGCTGTATGGGCCAGTGGCGTTTGTGTGGATTGTGATTGGCTGTATCTTTGCCGGTGCTGTTCACGATTACCTGACCGGCATGATCTCGATCCGCAACCACGGCGCTCACCTGCCGCAACTGGCCGGCAAGTTCCTGGGTAAAGCGATGAAGCATGTGGTCAATGGTTTCGCGATTCTGCTGCTGCTTTTAGTCGGTACGGTATTCGTCACCTCGCCTGCGGCGCTGCTGGCCAATATGACCTCGCTGTCGTTAACGCTGATCATCGTCGCTATCTTTATTTATTACTTGATCGCCACCCTGCTGCCGATTGATAAGGTCATTGGCCGTATCTACCCCTATTTTGGCGCCCTGCTGCTGTTCAGCGCGGCGGGTATCGGTATCGGCTTGATCATCACGGGCGCTCCGATCCCTGAGCTCTCGTTTCAGAACATGCACCCTGACGCCGCACCGATTTTCCCGCTGCTGTTTTTAACCATCTCCTGCGGCGCGCTTTCAGGTTTTCACGCCACCCAAACGCCGATTATTTCGCGCACCACCCAAAACGAAACCAATGGTCGCAAAATTTTCTACGGCATGATGATCACCGAAGGCATTATCGCAATGATATGGGCGGCCGCCGCCATGAGCCTGTTCTATGGCGACCAGTCGCTTTCCGATGTGCTGGCAGCCGGTGGCCCTGCTGCGGTGGTAAGCGAAGTTTCTACCACCATGCTCGGCGCTATAGGCGGCACCCTGGCCGTGCTCGGCGTTATTGTGCTGCCGATCACCTCGGGCGATACCGCCTTTCGCAGCGCACGGATGATCATCGCCGACTACATCAAGATCGATCAAAAGCCGATTATGAAGCGCGTCATGGTCGCTCTACCGCTGTTTGTGGTGTCTTACGCGCTAACCCATATGGACTTCACACTGCTATGGCGCTACTTCTCCTGGGCGAACCAGACCACCGCCGTGATCGCGCTGTGGGTAGGCACCATGTACTTGGTGCTGTCGCGTAAGCCTCACTGGATCACCTCGATCCCAGCCACCTTCATGACCATGGCCACGTTTACCTACTTAGCCTACGCGCCGATCGGTTTTGGTCTACCGCTGCAGCTAAGCTATGTGGTCGCGGCGCTAGGTACGCTCCTTTGCATCGCGCTGTTTATGAAGCGTGTCCGTCGTCTAAGCCGGGCAACTTTTGCCGTTGATGAGCCGGCGGTACCGAGCCAGTTTGTGGACAGCGGTGAGGCGATTGCCGCTAAATAGTTAGGCGCTCCATAACGTTACCGCCACACTTTCTTCACAGGACGCTCTTCACAAGACACTCTCCACACAAGAGTCACGCCACAAAAAAGGGCACACATCAGCCACATAACCGTGTTTGATGCGTGCCCTCGCTTTTTCTCCTATCTCTTTTATCCTACCTTTTCTCCCCTACTCCTCATGTTTATCGCTTCCATGCTGCTGCGGTATAGACGAATACAGGCAGGGACTACTCTAGCGGTATCGACCAGAAGTAGGTCTCGCCGGAACTATCGTCCACACCGTCGTTGTCGCTGACCAGCCAGGCGTTGCCATTATCGTTGATCGCCATTCCTTCAATCTTGTCCACCACAAAGCCGTTGTAGCTGGCCAGGTCGGGAATCAGGTCGCGCACTAGCTGTTTCTCGACCACCGGCAGCTCACCGCCCAGCGGGGCGGGTTCCAGGCCGTCCAGGGCAACGCGGGTCACTTGCTTAACCTTCGCCTCGGCGCCGATCTGGTTGTCGCGCTCGATCAAATAAAGCCAATCGCCATGGGCGGTGATTTCGGAGAGGCCAATCCAACCCTGTTCCACGTTATCCAGCGGGTAATGAACAGCGGCCCACTCGCCACTGTCGATATCAAAACGCAGCAGCTTGACCATGCCCTCGGGGTCATCCTGCCAAGGGCGCTGCACCGCCAGCCACAGTTGATCATCAATGCGCGTGACGCCTTCTAATCCCCACTTCAATGCCTGTTGAGCGAGCGCCTCGGGCAGTGCAATTCCTTGGATAATCTCGCCGTCGGAACCCACATGATAAAGGGTGTTGGCAAGGCCTTTGTCGTTACCTTCGGAAGCGACCCAGAAGCCACCTTCACCATCGGTGGTAATGCCTTCCATATCCAGCCCTAGCGCAGGCTCACCGTTGCGGGTCACGTCCAGTGCTGCCGTAATCCGCGCCGGGGAGGCTGAGGGGTCGATGGTAAAGATGCGCGGCTGGGCGCTGTAGAAGCTGTCGTTGACCGCGTAGAGCATGTCATCAGCGGCGACCAAACCGGAAAGTGCGCCCCAGCCGATCAGTTCATCAGCGCCCGCCGAGGTCAGGGTGGGATAGACCGCTGGCGCATCCTGGTATTGATAAATCATGACATGGGCGCGGGGGCCGCCGTCTTCGCCCAGATCTCCTTCATTGGCGGTGGCTAACAGGCCACGGCTGGGAATCGCCACGGCGCCTTCGGGAGACAGGCCCGAGGGCAGTAGCTGGGTGAGCTGCGGTTCGGCCAGGTTGCTAACGTCATAAACGCCCACCAGCGAGCCGCGCTCGGAAAGCAGGAAGACATAGGGCGTACCTTCGAACACCGCAAACTCCATCCCCTCCGGCTCGCTGCCTTTGGCATCCGAACGCTTATCGGGGTAGTGACCCGCTTCAATCACCGCGCGCTCGAATGAAGTACCTGACTCGTATACCACCTCGCCACGCTTGTTGAAGATCGTCCAGCCGCGCGCGCCGCCATCCATATCGCCTTCGTTGGCAATAGCGAAGTGGTCGTTGTCGATCCACTGCAGCGCATCCGGCTCGCGCAGACGCTCGGCTTGCTGCTCGTTGAAGATCAGTGCACCGTCATCGCTGGCGTCAATGCCGTCCAGGTCGACAGTCCCGGCGCTGAAATCCGCCACCACCTTACCGGCGTAGTCGAGCACCACCAGGTGGTTGTTCTCCTGCACGGTCACGACGGTCTCACCCAGGGTGTTGATATCGACAAACTCCGGCTCGGGATCCTCGGGGGCGATCTCGGCGAGCCCGGTTACGTCGGCGTAGAGCAGGCTGTCACAGTTAACCAGCCCTTCCGCATTGATCTTCACCAGTGCCACGGAACCGCCGGGCATCTGCGGTACACGTCCATCGCCCGCCTCTTCGTCGCGTTCGTTCTCAATGGCGACAGCGACAAAGCGCCCATCGGGGGCCGCAGCGGAAGCTACACTATCGGGCTGTCCGTCCAGCGGGCAGGAGGCGAGTATCTCGCCACTGGCTAAATCGACCGTGCGCAGCTCCCCGGAAGGTTCGCTGTAGGAAACCGATGTATTCACTCCGACATAGGCCATATTGCCGAGCACCGATACGGCCGTAGGCTCGCCGTCCATAACGATATTACCCAGCGGTTGCGGATTAGCCGGGTCGCTGATATCGATGCGCCCAATCACGCCCAGCGGGCTATCGGTATACACCAGCGTCATGCCATCACCGGAAGCAGCAATGACTTCAGGCGCGGTCTCGCGTGTACGATCCTCGCCCTCGGCCATGTTATCGGGAACCGCGAAACTGGCGATGCGGTTGAAATGTTGATCTGCCGCGCCTGCCGCTTGCGTGGCGGCCAGCACAGCAGCCAGCGCCAACAGGGTTGGTCTGCGTTTGAGTATCATGATGGAGTTAATCCCTTGCCTAAGCTTAAGAAACGACTGATTAAGTTATTAAACTTGCTATGTCCGATTAACCATCCAACATCATAACGATGTCAGGCTTATGACACTCACTGGCTAAGTTAGCGCCGTTGGCTATCGGCACACCTCAGCGCGAAATCCAAGTTGCCGCAAAAATGTTAGATGGGTAAGTAGTGAAGGAACGCATAGGGGAAAAGGGAAGCAGGAAAATCGATAGGTTAAAGGAGACCTTAGAACGAAAGCAGCCAGTCAGTTAGCCCTGACTGGCTGCTTTTTAGCTAGTTTTGGTTGCTAGCTTACTTCTATACATACGCGACATACGCGCGATAGCGTTTTACTCGTCGCCTGCCATCTGCATTTGGCGTTGCATGTAATTCTGAATACCCACCTTGTCGATCAAACCAAGTTCCGTTTCGATGTGATCGATATGGTCTTCTTCGTCGGCGAGCAGATCGCGGAGCATGTCGCGGGTAACGTAATCTTTAACGCTTTCACAATAGGTGATGGCTTCGATGTAGTCGTTGCGGCCATCGTGCTCAATTTTTAGATCGCTTTCGAGCATTTCTTTGACGTTTTCGCCAATGTGCAGCTTGCCCAGGTCTTGCAGGTTGGGAATACCTTCCAGGAATAGGATACGCTCGATGATCTTGTCAGCGTGCTGCATCTCTTCGATGGACTCATCGTATTCCCACTTGGCGAGTGCTTTTAGGCCCCAGTCTTTGTACATCTTGGCATGCAAAAAGTACTGATTGATCGCAACCAGTTCGTTGCCGAGCGCCTTATTGAGATGCTCAATAACTTTCGTATCACCTTTCATGACGTCACCTTTTCTACTGTAATGCTGATGTTTAATCTAGTTTAGACAATACGATCAAGCAGTTACGTTTGGAGAAGAGTATAGGCGCAAATAGCTATACCCCCAGCGTTTCTGAGAGTATAGATAAGATGATTAAAAGTTCAAGCAAATCAGTTATTTGCTAAAGATAACCCTAACAATAGTGATTCGCGTCACACGGCGTAGGCAAGGCCCATATCGGCTTCTTGACGTGCTTCCTGAACGGCATCGCGGGTAATTGATTTAGCGTAGCACGCGCACTTACCGCACTGCGTTGCGCAGCCGGTTGCCTCGCGTACTTCTCGCCAGCTGCGCGCTCCGTCGCTAACGTGCTGGCGAATCTGATGATCGGTTACTCCCTTGCACACGCAAACGTACATGGCGACACCTCATAAAAATCATGAGATGAATGTAAATGATTCGCATACATCTTATCAAGTAGAAATGACTGCTTTTTGCTATCCATTCGTCTTAATAAGCAAGAGCAGCAAAATAACGTACTGGCGTAAAAGCACTTTTTGCCCCATACCAGCTGAAATTATTTTTTCGGCAAAACCACCGTTTGCGTGTTGGAAGCAATATCCGGCCAGCTACGCCGCTGTTTATCGAACAGCACCCATAAGTAGCCCAAACCAAACGCCAGCAGCGAGAGCCACGCCACCGCGCAGCGGATGAGGCATTGCTTCAAGTTCAGTGAATACCCGTCTACCGTTTGCACCCGTAATCGCCATGCCTGCATACCCAAGGTCATACCACCGCGCGACCAGGAGAAAACAAAAAACAGCGTGACAAAAAACACCAGCAAGAGCTGCAAACTCAAAACATCGCTGGCCGTAGTGCCAATCTCTTCGGGCTGTTGACCCAGCACATAGCGGAAAAACAGCATATGCACGACGGTCACCGCAATCCAAATCGCGGTGACCAAAAAGCCGTCATACAGCATGGCGCCCAGTCGTCGGCCAAGACCGGCTGGCCATACGCTGTCCAACTGAGTAAAGCGTCGTGTTTGCATAGTTCTCTTCGTGGTTGCTGGCTGTTTCTGGACGATACGAGGCTGTGATGGCTACTATTGCGGCATTAACCATTGCGACGTAGAAAGTAGATCCCGACCCCAGCGCAGGCCAGAGTCGGCACCAGTACGGCCCAGACGGGTGAAAAGCCAAATATCGTCGAGGCGGGCGCCAGTAGATCCTGAACGTACTTAAAGCTCAGCCCAGTGACAACGCCATAAAACACCCGAGTACCAGCGGCCACGGTGCGCAGCGGGCCAAATACAAAGGAGGCGGCAATCAGCACCAGCGACCCCATGGTGAGCGGCATCAGCATCTTCTGCCAAAAATACAGCAGTGCCTGATCATTCTGCAGGTTCTGCTCTTCAAGGAACTGGGCATAGGCCCAAAGCTCGCTGGGCGCCTGACTCTCAATATCGCGCAGCAGCCTCTCTAGCTGGGTGGGGGTGAAAGAGGTGTCCCAACCCATGCTTGCCATCTGCTCAGACTCGGTGTGATCGTCAAAAATACGCGTGGTAGCGACGTTTTCCAAACGCCAGGCATCGTTTTCCCAGTGTGCGCGCTGAGCGTAAGTGGCTTCGACCAGTTGGCGGTCATCAAAGCGATAGCGGGTTAAATCGAGCACGACGTTATCCGCGCGAATTGCCCCAAAACGGTAGACGCTGTCACCCTCTATCTGCCAGCCGCTGCGACTGGTCAACACAGCGCCTTCACCCTGGAGTTTTTCCAGCCGCCACGCCTCGGCATACTGCTCGGTGCGTGGGCTAACGTATTCGGCAACTAACAGCACCACGACCACGACCACCAGCACGGGTTTCATCACCCCCCATACAATGCGCGCCAGAGAACGCCCAGCGGCGCGCATAACGGTAAGCTCATTGCTGGAAGCCATGCTGCCTAAGCCAATCAGCGCGCCAATTAATACGGCTACCGGGGCGTACTGATAGAATCGCCAAGGCGTGCGCATTAGCAGGTAAAGCAGCGCATCGAAGGCGGTATAGCCCGCCTGCACATCGCCTAAATCATCGATATAAGCGATGGTAATATCCAACCCCAGCAGCACGAACTGAACGACGATAATGGCCGCCAGCACGTTGCGGGCGATATAACGATCAAGACGGTCAAGCACCATTATCGCATCCCCTTGCGTTGCGAGCGCCATAGCAATAATAGGCCCAGCCCTAAAAACAGCCCATGGACTGGCCACACGCCCAGCGTGGTGGACCAAGTGCCACTGCCAATCGCATCGACAACCGCGAGCAGCAGACTAAGATAGGCGACGTATAAAAATACCGCGGGCAGCAGTTTGCCAAAGCGCCCCTGGCGGGGATTAACCCGGGAAAGCGGCTGCGCCATCAAGGCCAGCACAAACACCATAAGCGGGAGCCCTGCCCGCCACTGCCACTGGGCTTGGGCACGGGGGCTTGGATTACTCCATAGCGCAGGCGTAGTGGCGTACTCCAGTGAATCCAGTTCCTGCCGGTCGCGATTCAGCCCTAGTCGCAATGTATAACGCTCAAACGTTAGCCGCTCGGCGCTCTTATCGCCCGGCGTCACCCCGTAGCGCTCACCGTCATCCAACACCAGAAAACGGCTACCCGTTTCGAGGCGGGTTTCCTGATAGCCCGATGCCGCCCGGGTAACGTAGTCGTGAGTACCTTCGTCGCCTTGTTGGTTCTGCTCGTGCACCAGCACATCCTGCATTTCCGTTCCGTCGCTTGAGAAGCTGCCGATGTAAGCGGTACGGCCACCGCCGAACTCTTGAAAGCGCCCCGGCGCCAACACGGAAACATCCAGGCGACTGCGCTGTTCTTCCAGCGCGGTCTCGGTTTGCAGCGCCCCAAAAGGCGTTAGCCACAGGCTGCAGACACCGACCAGTACCGCGACGACGCTGGCGGGCAGCAAAGTCACTTTCAACAATCGCGTGGGACTCATCCCACAGGCGACCATCACGGTGATTTCGCTGTTCATATAGAGCTGCCCGTAGGCGAGCAGGATGCCTAGAAAAAACGACAGCGGTAGAATCAGTTCCATAAAGCCAGGCAGGTGAAACATCATCAGGCTACCTAGCATGGTGACGGGAATATCGCCCTCCGCCGCGTCCGAAAAATAGCGGATAAAGCGGCTGCCCATAATCACCAGCAGTAGAATGCCAGCGACTGCCGACATGGTGAGTAACACTTCGCGAGTTAGATATCGAAATAAAATCAACGCGCTCTCCGGCTAGTCGTGCAGGATGCCATGCAATAAGCGTATGGCTTGGGTACACTAATCAAACTATTTTCAGTCCCTTTTCAAAATCAAAAGCAACGGGGCATTATCCCGAATCCCTCGATGCTTGTCTTGTTGGAGACGTCATGGAATTTTCCGTTCAGACCGCGAACCCAGCCAAAGCTGAAACACCCTGCCTTTTGGTGCCGGTTTATAAAGGTGGTGACTTCCTGCCCACCGTTGCCAAACTGGACGACGCCAGCGAGCGCCTGATTGGCCAATTGCTCGAACGCGGCGACTTTGACGCAGCACTGGGCAACGTGCAACTGGTACCCTTTGCGCCAGGCCTGGGGGCCGAACGCATTTTGCTGGTGGGCTTGGGAGAGCGCGAAAAATGCCAGGAAGCGGCCTTCATCAAGGCGCTGGATGCGGCCATGACAGCGCTAGTGAAACTGCCTATCGACGAAGCCAGCGTAGTATTTGGCGATGTTCCGTTGACTGACCGCGATGCGGCCTGGAAAGCGCGCAAGGTAATGGAAGCTGCGGAGCGGGCTATCTATCGCTTTGATCAGTTCAAATCCTCGCCCGCGCCAGCCCCCAGCCTTGCCAAGCTGACGTTAATTATCACCGATGCCGACTCTGTCCCGCAGGTTAAGCAGGGTGCGTTAGTGGGCAACGCTATTGGCCAAGGCATCAACTACACCCGCACGCTGGGCAACCTGCCCGGCAACGCCTGTACGCCCAGCTATTTAGCCGAGCAGGCAGAGCAGTTGGGTCGCGACTCACAAGGCGCGCTCGAGGTCGATATTCTCGATGAAGAAGCGCTGGAAGCCCTGGGTGCAGGCTCGCTACTATCCGTAGGCCGCGGCAGCAAAGAGCCGACACGCCTGATCGTTATGAAGTACCAGGGCGCCGAAGAAAGCGAAGAAGCACCCCATGTATTGGTAGGCAAAGGCATTACTTTTGATACCGGCGGTATTTCGCTCAAGCCCGGCGAAAGCATGGACGAAATGAAGTTCGATATGTGCGGCGCCGCCAGCGTGTTCGGCACCGTCAAAGCGGTATTGGCGATTAAACCCAAGCTCAACCTGGTATTTATTGTTGCCGCCGCGGAAAACATGCCAGATGGCAATGCCACCAAGCCCGGCGACATCATCAAAACCCTCAAAGGTTTGACCGTCGAAGTGCTTAACACCGACGCGGAAGGCCGCCTGGTGCTGTGCGATGCACTCACCTACGCCGAGCGCTTTACTCCCGCCAGTGTAGTGGATATCGCCACTCTCACCGGCGCCGTGATTATTGGCCTGGGCCACCACGCCACCGGCCTGCTCTCCAACGACGATGACTTGGCACTGGATCTGCTGGATGCGGGCGAAGCCGCCTGGGATCGCGCCTGGCACTTGCCGCTGTGGGATGAGTATCAAGAGCAGCTCGAGTCCAACTTTGCCGACCTGGCCAATATTGGTGGCCGCCCCGCGGGCACGATTACCGCTGCGTGCTTCTTGTCACGCTTTGCCGACCACTTCCCCTGGGCGCACCTGGATATCGCCGGCACCGCCTGGCACTCTGGCAAGCAGAAAGGCGCCACCGGTCGGCCCGTTGGGCTGTTAACTCAGTACCTGCTTGACCGTGAAGCAGACGCCCAAGTAGAAAATAGCGACGTCTAACAACACAATCAGGCAATCAACGGTTGCCTTTATTTGACGCAACCGTTACACCTAAACCCATTAGCGTGTGCCTTATCTCAAGGCACACGCTACGCCCACTTTAACGCTTATATTACGACGCCTATATTTGCCCTTCAGGGCTTGGATCAAGTAGAGAGAACATGCCGTGCCCACTAACTTTGAGATTTTGCCATCCAACCAGCCGATAGCCGATGAGATCCGTGACAGCATTCTCAAAAACCCCGGCTTTGGCAAACACTTTACCGATCACATGGCCCATGTGCGCTGGACCGTCGACGCCGACTGGCACGGCCACCAAGTGCGCCCTTACGGCCCGCTAACCCTCGACCCGGCTGCTTCTGTACTGCATTACGGTCAGGAGATTTTTGAGGGCATCAAAGCTTATCGCCACGCCGACGGCTCTATCTGGACATTCCGCCCAGAGAAAAACGCCGAGCGCTTCCGCCGCAGTGCCCGTCGTTTAGCGCTGCCGGAGCTGTCCGATGAAGACTTTATCGGCTCGCTGAAAGCGCTATTAGCGCAAGATCACGCCTGGGTGCCCACGCCTGCCAGCGCATCTGACGAGTGCAGCCTCTACCTGCGTCCGTTTATGATCGCCTCGGAAGCCTTCTTGGGCGTACGCCCCGCCCACGAGGTCGACTACTACGTCATCGCCTCCCCCGCGGCGGCGTACTTTAAAGGCGGCGTTGCGCCGGTGTCGATCTGGCTCTCCTCGAACTACAAGCGCGCTGCCGCAGGCGGTACTGGCTTTGCCAAGTGCGGCGGTAACTACGCCGCCTCATTAGCCGCGCAGAAAGAGGCCGAAGCCCACCAGTGTGGCCAGGTCGCATTTCTTGATGCTGCTGAAAACAAGTGGGTGGAAGAGTTGGGCGGCATGAACCTGTTCTTTGTCTTCAAAGATGGCCGTTTGGTGACGCCGCGCCTGACCGACACCATTTTGGAAGGCGTCACGCGCAACTCGGTGCTCACGCTGGCCAAAGATGAAGGCCTAACGCCGGAAGAGCGCGCTATCAGCATTGACGAGTGGCGTGAAGGCGCGGCGTCTGGCGAGATCACCGAGGTATTTGCCTGCGGTACCGCCGCGGTCATCACCCCGGTGGGCGAGCTGGTCACCGAGAACGAGCGTATCAAGCTAGCTGCCGGTGGCAATAATGAGATTGCCATGCGCATTCGTATCAAGCTGCTCGACCTGCAGTATGGCCGCAGCGAAGATAAGTACGGCTGGCTAACCCAGCTGGTTTAAGCGGTTTTAAAACCAGCGCTTATCCTTTCAGCACCGCCGCATTCTTGCGGCGGTGCTGTTTGCAATCGACGTATCTGAAATCGTTTTACCTGGAACCGCTATGGCGCGCATTGATTTCTACATTCTGCCCGATACCACCTTGGAGGCGCGCTTGCAGTTCGCCTGCAAACTGGCCGAGACCATCTGGCGCAAAGGCTACCGCCTGCATCTCCACTGTGAAGACAAAGCCCTCGCCGAGCAGGCCGATAACGCGCTATGGAATTTCCGCCCGGACGCCTATTTACCCCATGCTCTAGAAGATAGCGAGATGGCTGCCAGCGTGCCGATTACGCTAGGTTGGCAGCAGTTGCCGGTGCCCACGGAAGAAACCGCGCTGCTTAATCTACACCCGGAAATACCCGAAGGCGTAGAGCGCTACGCGCGAATTGCCGAGATTATTAATCAGCACCAACAGGTGCTGGTCGCCAAACGCGCCTGCTGGCAGCGCTATAAAGAGATGGGCCATGAGGTCGTGCCGCATAAATTGGGGTAGGCACAATGCATCCAGCGCGAAGAGGCTTGACCAGACGCTGAAATTGACGCCTTTCTCCATCGCGAGCTGAAGCGAAGTAAGCCATGACGATAAGTGAACTTCTTGATATGGTCGCACGCGGCGAAGACAGCCGCCACCAGTTCAAACGCGATGCCACCAACGCGGATGGCCTTGCCGCTGAGATGGCCGCCTTTGCCAACAGTGGCGGCGGGTGGTTGTTGCTGGGCGTCAATGATGACGGCTCAATTGCAGGGCTGGATGGCGCGGCGGTACGGCGGTTGAACCAGCTACTTGGCAACGCTGCCTCCCAGCATGTACGTCCTCCCGTGCATCCGCTGACCGAGAATGTGCAGACAGATCAGGGCATTGTAATAGTGATGGAGGTGCCCGATGGGCTGGCCAAACCGTATCTTGATAATCAAGGCCGCATTTGGGTCAAGCAGGGGTCGGACAAACGGCATGTGACCTCCCGCGAAGAACTGCAGCGCATGTTCCAGCGTTCTGGGCTGGTTTACGCTGATGTAGTACCAGTAGCGGGTACTTCGGTGGAGGATATCGATGACAAGGCGTTTACTGGCTACTTCAATCGCCGCTATGGTGAGAGCAGCGAGTTCTCCGGTCTGACACGGGAGCAGTTGCTGCAGAACTTGGGCCTGGGCGATGGGCAGGAGTTGAATCTGGCGGGGCTGATGCTGTTTGGTCGCAATCCTCAGCGCTGGCGTCCGGCCTTTGAAGTGAAGGCAGTGGCCTTCCCCGGCACCGCGCTGCACGATACTCGCTACCTGGATAGCGAAGATATCAAGGGCACCCTACTGGAGCAGTTCCGTGGCGCTTTTGCCTTTATCAAGCGCAATTTGCACCATGTGCAGCACGGGCGTAGTTTCAACACCCTGGGCGAGTTGGAGATTCCCGAAACGGCGCTGGAAGAGTTGTTGGTCAATGCCTTGATTCACCGAGACTACTTCACCAGCGCTTCCGTCCGCTTGATGGTCTTTGCCGATCGTGTGGAGATTGTCAGCCCTGGCCACCTGCCGGATAGCCTGAGCGCTGAGGACATTCGCCGGGGTAAGACCATCCGCCGTAATCCTACGCTCACCGAACATGCCAGCCATATCTTACCCTATCGCGGTATGGGCAGTGGCATTCCACGAGCGCTTGAGGCATGGCCAAAGATTGACTTGCTTAATGACCCTTCAGGCAATCAATTCAGTGCAATCGCTTGGCGGCCAGAGGCGGAGTGGACGGATGATACCCCACCAGTCACCGGGGAAGTCACCGGGGAAGTCACCGGGGAAGTCACCGGGGAAGTCACACGACTACTCGCGGTCTTGCAAGGCGAAATGAAGCGCTCAGATATACAAGCAGCGCTTGGGTTGAAGCATGAAGACCACTTTCGGGAATCCTATCTGCGTCCGGCATTAAAGGTCGGCGCTATTGAAATGACAATTCCAGACAAGCCACGCAGCAGCCGTCAGAAGTACCGTCTGACAGCAGCCGGGCAGAAATGGGTAGCCACTCAAGGAAGACAACATTGATATGGGCAAACCAACCTGAAAAGAGGGAAGACTGGTCAAGGTCAATGCCCTGAGAATTGATTGATTCGATCCGTCAAGGTGCCAGCGAAGGCGAGCTCCCCTCGGCAGCGTGAGTTCTGCTCTGAGCGTGCCGTCTGGAGCGGTGGCCGCTAACCAACTTCAGCAACGCATCCAGTCAATGCTGTTCGAACATACCAACATCTCGAAGAAGCCCGAGAAAATCATCAGCCACAAACACGTGACCCCGCACTTGGCGGGGTCATCAACGGAAGTCGGCAATCGCTGTCAGTGCGTCCCAGGCGTCTTTGCCTTAGCCCCCCTGTTGCTGCATCTGCTCCTGCATCTGTTGTTGCATTTGCTGCTGCTGTTGAGCCACGGCCTCATCCAGTTGATCGCGCTGCTCCTGAGTGAAAACGCCTTCGATCTGAGACTGTATGATAATGCTATCCGCGGTCATCTCGGCCGTTAGGTCACCAAGACGCTCTGCATCTGCCCGAATGGCGGCTTCGTCATAATCAGTCTGAACGTGCTCACTGAGTTGCTGTTGCAACTGCTGGGCTTCCTGCTCATTGGCACCAACGTCGTCTTGCATCTGGGTCAAAAGGTTGCTGAGTTCTTCCTTCTGCCCATCATTCAGATCGACCATTTCGTCAAGTTGATCAACTTGGTCATCGACACTGGGAGTGCTACCAGCCATTTGCTGGGCCATGGCGGGAACACTGAATGCCAGTGCTGCAACGGCTGGAAGGAAAAGCTTGGCTACGTGCATAAAAACTCCAATTGCGAACAAATTTGTACTTCCTGCCCGACGAATCCTGACGGGTCTTGTGATCCGACACTGCTGTTTTTAAAAAATTCGTCGTAACGGTAAATTGTTGATTACCATTAGCGGGCTCTGGCCGCGCCCTTTGCCCTCATGGAGACGTAAACGTGTTCACGCGCTACCCGCTTGTTACGATTGTCATCGCCCAGCTGTTCGGCACCTCGCTATGGTTTAGCGTTAATGGCGTTGGCTTGGCGCTTCAGGAGGCCGTCGGCCTCAGCGAAAGCGATTTGGGTCTGCTCACCATCGCCGTTCAGGCAGGGTTTATTACCGGCACGCTGCTGATCGCAACCACTGGTCTTGCCGACCGAATTCGTGCCAGCCACCTGTTTGCGATTTCTGCCGTTCTCGGCGCACTGATCAACGCCGCCTTTATCGGCGCGGCTGAGAGCGTGACGCTCGCCGCTGTTGCGCGCTTTGCGACCGGGCTTTCCCTGGCGGGGATTTATCCGCTAGGCATGAAGCTGGTGGTGAGCTGGACACCCAGCCACGCCGGCGCCGCGCTGGGTTGGCTGGTGGGCATGCTGACCCTGGGCATTGCCTCGCCGCACCTGCTGCGCGGTTTAACGCTGCATTTACCCTGGCAGTGGCCGCTGCTGCTGGCGTCACTGCTGGCGCTGGCCGCTGCGCTAATGATTTTCAAGCTGGGCGTTGGCCCCCACCTGCCAGCCACCGCCAAAAGCGGCCGCCCCTGGGCAGGCCTGGCCGCTTTCAAACAGCCCCGCTTTCGTGCCGCCGCACTGGGTTATTTCGGCCACTGCTGGGAGCTTTACGCCCTTTGGGCGCTGGTGCCGTTTCTGGTCGCCCGGGAGCTGGAGCGCTTGGGTGCTGCAAACAGCGCTCAACCGTGGCTAAGTTTTGCGGTGATCGCGTTGGGCTTACCGGGCTGCGTGCTGGCAGGCAAATGGAGCCGACAGATTGGCAGTGCCCGAGTGGCCTGCGTGGCATTGGCTACCTCCGGTGCGCTCTGTTTGGTTTATCCCCTGTTGGGCAGCGCCTCGCCCTGGCTGCTGCTGGTGCTTCTCGGCGTATGGGGCGTTAGCGTTATTGCCGACTCCGCGCAGTTCTCTGCGCTGGCCAGCGCCACGGCTCCACCCGAGCGGCTAGGAGCAGCGCTGGCGATGATGAATGCGATCGGCTTTGGGCTGACCATTCCTTCCATTGCACTGGTCACAGCGCTGTGGTCGAGCCAGTCGCTGGCTGTCATTTGGTGGCTATTGCCGGGCCCCATCCTCGGGCTAATCGCCATGCGCGGATTTTCTGCCCATAAACAGCTCTCATAAACACATCACATACGTACTGTGCACCCACAATAGAGCGTGAGTAGCCCCTGACGACCACTGCCCTTACGCGGTATACTCACGCCCATTAAATTATGCATTTATGCATTTGCGCATTTATGCGTTTATACATTTTTGCACATTTCTCGCCAGCCGTGAGCCAACTCTCCATGGAAAAGACCTACCAACCCGAACAGATCGAAACCCGCTGGTACGAGCGCTGGGAAGCCGACAACCGTTTCGCCCCCTCCGGCCAGGGCACGCCTTTTTCGATCATGATTCCACCGCCCAATGTGACCGGCAGCCTGCACATGGGCCACGCGTTCCAGGACACCATTATGGATACCCTGACGCGCTGGAAACGGATGCAGGGCAATAACACCCTGTGGCAGGTAGGCACCGACCACGCCGGTATCGCGACGCAGATGCTGGTGGAGCGCAAGATTGCGGCTGAAGAGGGCAAGACCCGACACGACCTTGGTCGCGATGCGTTTATCGACAAAGTGTGGGAGTGGAAACACGAGTCCGGCGGCCATATTACCCGCCAGCTGCGCCGCATGGGCGCTAGCGTCGACTGGTCTCGCGAACGCTTCACCATGGACGACGGCTTCTACAAGGCGGTACAAGAAGTGTTTGTGCGCCTGCACGAAGAGAAGTTGATCTATCGTGGCAAGCGCCTGGTCAACTGGGATCCGACACTGCACACCGCCATTTCTGACCTGGAAGTGGAGAACAAAGAGCAGCAGGGCAGCTTCTGGCATTTCCGCTACCCGCTGGCGGACGGCGTCAAAACCAACGATGGCAAGGATTACCTCGTAGTCGCCACCACCCGCCCGGAGACCCTGCTGGGCGATACCGGTGTGGCGGTGAATCCAGACGATGAGCGCTACGCCTCTCTGGTCGGCAAGTTCATTGAGCTACCGCTGGTCGGTCGCCGTATTCCGGTGGTTGCTGACGAGCACGCCGATATGGAGAAAGGTTCGGGCTGCGTCAAGATCACCCCCGCCCACGACTTCAACGACTACGAAGTCGGCAAGCGCCAGAACCACCTGCTGATAAACGTCTTCTCCAAAGACGCGGCGATCCTTGAACAGGCCGAGATCTTCGACCTGAAAGGACAGCCCCAGCCCGATGTAGACGCCACTCTGCCTGCCAAGTACGCAGGTCTCGACCGCTTTGAAGCGCGCAAGCAGATCGTTGCCGACATGGACGCCCTGGGCCTGCTAGAGCAAGTCGAAGCCGTTAACAACACCCTGCCTTATGGTGACCGTTCGGGCGATGTCATTGAGCCGCTGCTCACCGACCAGTGGTTTGTAGCCGTGGAGTCCCTCGCCAAGCCCGCCATCGAAGCGGTGGAAAATGGCGATATCCAGTTCGTGCCCAAGAACTACGAGAACATGTACTTCGCCTGGATGCGCGACCTGCAGGATTGGTGTATCTCCCGCCAGCTGTGGTGGGGCCACCGCATCCCGGCCTGGTACGACGAGGAAGGCAATGTCTACGTTGCTCGTAGCGAAGCCGAAGCTCGCGAGAAGCATGAGCTCGGCCCCGACGTAACCTTGACGCAAGATGAAGACGTACTCGATACCTGGTTCAGCTCGGGCCTGTGGACGTTCGGCACCCTCGGCTGGCCGGAACAAACCCCGGAGCTGGAGACCTTCCACCCTTCCAGCGTTCTAGTGACCGGCTTTGACATCATATTCTTCTGGGTTGCCCGGATGATCATGATGACCCTGAAGTTCACCAAGCAGGTACCGTTTAAGACGGTTTACGTACACGGTTTGGTGCGCGACGGCCAAGGGCAGAAGATGTCCAAATCCAAGGGCAACGTACTCGACCCCATCGACCTGATCGACGGCATCACGCTGGATGAACTGCTCGAAAAGCGCACCGGCAATATGATGCAGCCGAAACAGGCCAAGGCGATTGCCAAAGCGACCAAGGACGAGTTCAAAGACGGTATTGAAGCCCACGGCACCGATGCGCTGCGCTTTACGTTCCTCTCCCAAGCCACCACCGGGCGTGATATCAAGTTTGATATGAGCCGCCTGGACGGCTACCGCAACTTCTGCAACAAGCTGTGGAACGCCTCGCGCTACGTGCTGATGAACGCCGAAGGCGAAGATTGCGGCACTGGTGGTGAAGAGGTTGAGCTTTCACTGGCCGACCGCTGGATTATCTCGCAGCTGCAGAAAACCGAAGCCCAGGTCACCAAGGCGATGGACGAGTACCGTTTCGACCACGCCTCCCAGGCGCTGTATGAGTTCGTCTGGAACGAGTACTGCGACTGGTACCTGGAGCTTTCCAAGCCTGTTTTGTGGGATGAAAATGCCACGGCAGAAGCCAAGCGCGGTACCCGCCGCACGCTGGTACGCGTACTCGAAGCGATTCTGCGCCTTGCTCACCCGATGATGCCTTATATTACCGAAGAGATCTGGCAGCGCGTGTCGCCGCTGGCAGGTGTGTATATGGGTGACGATGCGTCGATCATGCTGCAAGCCTGGCCAGAAGCCGACGAAAGCAAAATCGACGACCAGGCCAGCCTGGATATCGAGTGGTTGAAAGGCGTCATCATCGCCGTGCGTAACATCCGCGCCGAAATGAACATCGCCCCCGGCAAACCGCTTGACGTGCTGCTCACCAAAGGCAAGCCCGAAGACGCCGAGCGCCTGGAGAGCAACCGTCGCTTCCTTTCCAAACTCGCCAAGCTGGAAAGCGTTACCTGGCTTGAAAACCCAGACGATGCCCCGCTCTCAGCCACGCAATTGGTGGGCGATATGGAAGTGCTGGTACCGATGGCGGATCTGATCGACAAAGACGCCGAAATCGCCCGCTTAAGCAAAGAGATTGAGAAGCAGGACAAGCTGATCGGCGGCATCGAGAAGAAGCTTAGCAACGACGGCTTTATCGCCAAAGCCCCGGTAGCGGTGGTGGATAAAGAGCGCGGCAAGCTGGCCGAATTCCAAGCCACCAAGCAGTTGCTGGAAGAACAGCGCGCTAAAATCTCAGCGCTGTAAGTCCTCCCCCGGCGCCAGGCAGCTCTGACGGCATGGCGCCGGCGCGCCGCTTGCCCGCTGATCGGATAGCGCCTATAACGGGTAAATGGACTCCCCCAGCACAGACAGCGTTTCGCCCCGACACCCCCTGGCAGTCTTGCGTTTCCTTGGCTTGGTACTCTTGGGCAGTGTCGTCGGCGGAGTGGCGGCTCTTGTAGCCGTTGGCTTCGTCAATGCGGTGGTATGGCTCAACGACCTGCTGTTGATCTCCCCCCGAGGCCAGATGATGGCTGCAGACACCTCTCTGGTGATACTGGCTACCCTGCTGGTGCCAACCCTTGGGGGGCTGCTCGTTAGTCAACTGCACCGCGGCCTGCCTGGGGGCCGCTCCCATACCCCTGCCGACGCCATCGCTGCCGTCCAGACCCGCCGAGGTCGCCTACCCGCCAAGGCTGGTGCTCTCTCAGCGTTAAGCGGTTTGGTGTCGTTAGGCGCAGGCGCCTCGGTGGGTCAGTACGGCCCCCTGGTACATCTCGGCGCGACTCTCGGCTCCCTAATCACACGCTTGCTGCGCCTGGGGCGCTCAGAGGACAATATCACTATCGCTTGCGGGGTAGCGGCAGCCATCGCTGCGGCCTTTAATGCACCACTGGCGGGCATTGTCTTCGCCCACGAAGTCGTGCTACGCCACTATGCCCTGCGCGCCTTCGCGCCAGTGGCTGCCGCCGCCATCGTCGGCTATGTGCTGGCCACTCAGTTGCTTGCTCAGGGGACGCTGTTCCATATCACTGAGCCTGGCGTGCCTCAACCTTGGGAATTCGCCCTTTTCCTAGCCTTGGGTGGCCTAGGCGCCTTGGTGGCTGGAGGCTATATGCATGCCATTCTTGCCATGGGCCAGCTGGCCAAGCGGCTACCGCTGCCCACCAGCCTTCATCCCGCACTAGCCGGGGCTTTGCTCGGCCTAACGGCTCTTTGGGTACCCGATATTCTCGGCATGGGCCAAGAAACCCTGCGCTTCGCCACCTTGCCCGGGGCCTATAGCGGCGGCGAGCTGCTGATGGTACTGCTACTAAAGCTGGCCGCGACCGCTTTGTGCCTGGGGCTGGGTTTCGCTGGTGGTGTCTTCAGCCCAGCGCTGGTGATCGGCACCCTCTTCGGTGCCCTAGCCGGCACCCTGGTAGCGGAGCTGGGCGGTGGCCAGGAGACGTTTATCTTCTATGCGGTGTGCGGCATGGTCGCGGTCACCGCACCGGTTCTCGGCGCGCCTCTTACCACCCTGCTGATCGTCTTCGAACTTACCGGCAGTTATGCGTTGACCACCGCCGCCCTGGCCAGCGTCACGCTAGCCAATCCTCTGGCCGCCCAACTGTTCGGCCGCTCGCTATTCGATATTCAATTAGCCCGCCGTGGTTTGGATCTCTCCGCTGGCCGCAGCCGCGCCGTGCTCCAGGAGGCGCGGTTGACCGAGTTGATTAGTCATGATGCCGTCACCCTGGCCCCCGCGACCCCACTGAAAGCGGCCATCTCGCGCCTTAGTCAAGCGGGCCATGGCGAAGCTTATCTGGTGGACGGCCGAGGGCGCTACCAAGGCTGCGTGACCCTGGCGAGCCTGGAGACCTTCCGCGAAGGCAGCGAGGCCACAACCCTGGCCGACTGTCCCGAAACGCCCCGCCCAGTGCTAGATCCGCACGCCTCACTTTGGGAGGCAATGCAGCAGCTACAAAAGGTCACCGGCGAGGCCATCGCCGTCGTGGATGACGAACGGCGCTTCTTGGGGGTGGCCTATGAGTCGAGCATTGCTCGAGCCTTCTTGCATCACAGCGACGCCCTACGACGGGAGGAACACGGTGCTGGCTAGACGATTGATCCCAGGACTTCTGGCCGGGCTGCTCGTCCTGGCAACCCCCATCAGGGCGAAAGTGCCCGACACTGCCGACTCTCTGACAGTATTGAGCTGGGGCGGTGCCTACGAGCACGCCCAGCGCAGTGCCCTCTTCACACCCTTCACCGAGGCCCATGATGTACCGGTGGCAGTGGACAGCTATAACGGCGGCCTGACGGAACTGCGCCAGGCCGTGGCGGAGAACGATGTCCCCTGGGACGTACTCGATATGACCCGCAGCGAGGCCATGGCAGCCTGCGAAGAGGGCCTACTGGAGCCACTCCCCCCCGAGCTAGCCGCCCCAGCGCCGGACGGCACTCCGGCATCCCAAGATTTCCTTCCTGGCGCCCTGGGTCGCTGTTTTATCAGCCATTCGATCTTTGCCACCGTCGTGGCCTATCGCCGTGATGCTTTCCCCGGGGAGCGCCCCACTCGCATCGCCGATCTCTTCGATCAACAGCGTTTCCCTGGCCCCCGGGCCTTACAGCGCACCCCCGCGGCTAATCTGGAGTGGGCGCTGCTCTCCTACCGGGTCCCCCGGGAAGAACTCTACCGCCTGCTCAGTACCCGCCGTGGCCTGGACCTGGCCTTCGCCCGGCTGCAAGGCATCGACAAACTCCACTGGTGGGAGGCCGGTGAAACCCCGGTGCGCCTGCTGGAGGAGGGCCAGGTGGTCATGGCTTCCGGCTACAATGGCCGCTTCTTCGCCGCCATGGTGGAGCGCGACCTGCCCATCGAGATCCTCTGGGACGGCCAGCTCCAGGAACATGAGACCTGGGCGATCCCCCGCGGTGCCCCGAACCCCGAGGCGGCCCAAACATTTATCCGCTTCGCCACCACCAGCGAGCGCCAAGTGGAGTTGGCCCGGCATATCCCCTATGGCCCAACGCGACGCTCTGCTGCTATGCAGGTTACCACCCACCGCGACAGTGGCCTGGACATGCGCCTGCATATTCCCACCCACCCCATCAACGCCCAGGGTGCGGTGACCAAGGACGAGACTTGGTATGCCCGTACCCAGGAACGCATTGAGGCCCTCTTTCGCGAGACCCTATTTCGTGAAGCCCTGACGACACAAGAATGAATGCGCAGTGCGGTTTCAAAAAATGGGCGGTTACAGTTAACGTGGCAATGCTGATAACCGTACTACGACATTGGGAACGAGGTGATCGCACTCCCCATGGCCCAGCGCTGGCATTACTGCATAGCGTTGCCAAGAAACCAAAGGCTGTACTGAGAGCATTGGGCTAACAGAAATGCTCTTTTAAATTAAATTCGATATTTTTGAATTTGAAGCTGTCGGCTACTATGTCGGTTCACTCAGACTGAGTGTTATTGCGTATTACCCAACCGTTTAACCATTGGCTGCACCATAAGCGCGGAACCAACCCTCAGCGCTTCAAGCGGCCCCGTTGGAAGATATCCAGACGAGGTATAAAAACCAACTGCAGCTTCGTTGCTTGTTGTTACTGCGAGCTTTATACACTCACACCCTTTATTTACAGCCCAGGTACTAATTTCACCTAGAAGCGACTTGGCGATCCCCTTCCCTCGCAGCGCAGGTGAAACCCACATTTGGTAGATATGCGCCATTTTCGTATCGGGCTCATGTATTACCCCCCAGGCTAGGCCAACCGCTTGGCCCTCCAACTCAGCAATTAAGGGCAGAGCGTCCAGGCCTCGCCATTTCAGATCCAAGCGTGTCTGCCATTCAGTGTCTGAGAGCGTTACTTCCTGCTCGTAAGTTGAGCCAAAAGAGTCAGGCGCATCCTCAAGAGAGTTCAACCGCGCCAACTTATAAAGCTGCCAATCTTGCGGGGTTAATACTCTGCTCTTTACGTCACTCATGATCGAGATCTTCCTGCATGATGATGAGGGCCCCTGAGGTGCTAAATATCTTGTGCGTAACGCGCAAGCATCTCTTCCTGTGACTCGGGGGAGCCGCTACGACCTATTTGCTCGTGAATCATCTGCCCCATCGTCGGCAATACGGAACGCTCGCGACGGCTCTCATCTGCCCATAGTTTGGAGCGCATAAAGGCTTTAGCGCAGTGAAGGTAAGCCTCCTCAACCGTCACCTCAATAACCACTTTTGGTGCTCGCTTCTCTGATGCAAAAAGCTGCAGCTTTTCTTCATCCACCGAGACATGCGCCGCGCCATTTATGCGTAGCGTCTCATCGATCCCTGGGATTAAAAACAGCAATCCAGCCTGACCGCTCTCGACAATATTTTTAAGTGAATCCAATCGGTTATTACCTGGAGAATCTGGAATTACCAAAGTAAGGTCATCAACCACCTTGATAAAACCTGGCTCTCCTCCACGTGGCGACGCATCAAAGCCCGACGCGTTTCCAGTGGCGATGACCACAAAGGGAGAAAGCTCGATAAATCGCTGACAGTGCCGGTCAAGTCGCGATAGCTGCTTCTTCAGCGCTCTCTCCTTTGGCTCAGGATATAGCTGGTATAGCTCTTCGGTGGTGCGAATCATAATTCCCCCGATACAAAAACTGCCGTCTCAATAATAATGAACCAGGCACCCGCTATTGCTCGCGCGTAAATGGCGATGGCTGTTAACGGTAAGCAATCCCGACAACGCCAGCTCTAATCCCACAAAATCTACTTAACCACAACGCTAGCAGAAAATACTCCGAAGATAATTAACTTATTAGTTATGACTCATAATATCTATGCAGCGCTAGCGCATGACATATTGGTCCCCTTACCACTCACTTTAACCACATTTTCTTACGAAACGTGTAAGGTTGGTACAAGAACGGCCACTAAGTGGCATCGCTGATTCAGCAACGACACGGACTGCTCTATGCCGACACCAACCGAAGCGCGTTTACAGGCTCTGGCAAGCGAATTAAAGCGGGCCGGGATTGCATACCATGAGCTTACGCCGATGGCGGATACCGGGCTGGCCCATGATCATGTGTGGATCCATCGCAGCGTGGGCGATGACTGGGTGGCGCGACTGCCGAAGCAGAGTCAGATGAATCTGCCGCCTGAAGAGAACCTTGCCTATCAGACTGCCTGCTACCAGCGCTCTAGTCCTGGCGGACACACGCCAGCACTTTACGGCACTCTGCCGCCGAGCGAGGCACTGCCCCGGGGTGGGTTACTGGTTGAGGCTATCCGTGGCCGCTTGGCCAAGTTGCCGGAAGACCTGCCTGCCATCGCGGATGCTCTAGCCAGCTTGCATAGCCAACCGCTGCCCAGTGTCGCAGAGCAGGCACCACTGCTTGCCCCCGAAGACCCATGGCAAGCGATGATAGATGAAGTGCGTCAGCAGGCTAACTGGTTGAGCGACGCGCAACTTTCGAGCAAGGTCACCCAGCGCATTAAGCAGGAGCTGGACTTACTGCCACCTCACTTAAGCGATGCCGCGCCGACACTGATTAGCTTTGACACCCACCCTGGCAACTTCTTAATCCACGACGATGGCCGCGCGGTGTTGGTGGATTTAGAGAAGTGCCGCTACGGCCTGCCGGGTATCGACCTCGCCCACACCAGCCTCTACACCTCGACCACCTGGGACGTAAGCAGCCAAGCGGTGCTATCGCTAAGTGACGTGATTAGCTTTTATCGCCGCTGGCAAGCCACCATGGGTGAAACGCCGGACATCGACACCCTCATTGCCTGTCGCCGCGCTACCTGGCTCTGGTCGTTAACCTGGTGTGCCAAGTGGCGCGCCCAGCACTTAAACGCCGTAGATGCCCAGCAGCGCGGGGAAGACTGGTCCGCTGAACTCACGGATCCCGCCGTGATCGACCACGTGCGCGACCGCGTTGAGCACTACTTATCGTTAAACATTATTGATCACGTGCACAGCGAGCTACAGTGTTTGCAGGTTTCCCTATAACATCTAATTTTACTAATATTTCTTAGCTGTGCTTACGCTTCTAACAAAAGGGATATTCGATGCCTACTCGCCACCCTCTTCGCCTCGCTATTGTCACCACGATGCTTGCCTTCACGGTTCCGGCATCAGCCAACCCCGACCCTAGTGATTGGCAAAGTGTCGTGGCACAGGCCGAAGGCCAAACCGTTTACTGGAATGCCTGGGGCGGTGATACGCGCACCAATCGCTACATCGACTGGGTGGCGGAGCAAATGCAGGCACAGTACGGCGTCGATGTGGAACACGTAAAGCTGGACGATACCGGCAGCGCGGTAGCTCGGGTACTGGCAGAAAAGCAGGCGGGCAACCACACCGAGGGCAGTATCGACCTGATTTGGATCAACGGCGAGAACTTCGCTGCGATGCGCGAAAGCGACCTGCTGTTTGGCCCCTTCGCTGAGTCGCTGCCCCATTTTGCGCTCACCAATGCCGCCGATAACCCTGAGGTGGTGACCGACTTCACGTTACCTACAGAAGGCTATGAATCGCCCTGGGGTAAAGCGCAGATCACCTTTTTTTACGATAGCGCTCAAACCGAGACACCACCCCAGAATATGCAGGCACTACTCGCCTGGGCCAAAGCCAATCCCGGCCAGTTCAGCTATCCGCGTATTCCCGACTTCACCGGCAGCACCTTTTTAAAGCAGGCGCTGATCGAGCTCACCGGTCAGGAGGAGGCGCTTTACCAGCCAGTTTCAGAAAGCGACTTTGAGGCTGTCACCAAACCTCTGTGGGCCTATTTAGATGCGCTGCACCCGCACCTGTGGCGCAGTGGTCGTACCTTTCCCGACTCCGGCCCCAACCTGCGCACGTTGATGAGCGACGGCGAGCTAAGTTTGGCTTTTTCGTTCTACCCCACCGATGCCGCCGTGGCAGTCATGGAGTATGAGCTGCCCGAAAGCGTGCGCAGCTACGTGCTGGAAGGCGGCACTTTGGGTAACGTTCACTTTGTGGCGATCCCCTATAACTCGCCGCATAAAGCCGGGGCCATGGTGCTCGCCAATTTCCTGCTTTCACCGGAAGCTCAGGCGCAAAAGCAGTCGCTAGCGATGTGGGGAGACCGCAGCGTACTGGATATCGATCAGCTAGACGCCGAGAATCAGGCGCTGTTCGAGCAGGGTGATCGCCATCCTTCCGAGCTACCGGCGGACGCGCTGTCCAACACCCTACCCGAACCACACCCCAGTTGGATGACCGCCCTGCAAAATGCCTGGCTTGAGCGTTACGGCGTTAACTAACGATGCTGCGACTGGCCCCAGCACTCATCATTGCCCTGCTAGTACTCCCCGTTGGGGCGGGTCTGATGATGGTGCTGCTGCCTGCGTTTGGCTACTTACCAACGCTAGGCGGCCATGGCGCTAGTTTAGCCCCCTGGCAAATGCTGTTCGACCAGCCGGGGCTAGGACGTTCAGTGATGGTTAGCTTTGCCAGCGGGTTAGTCAGCACAGCCGTAGCGCTGGTAATTGTGGTGCTGTTTTTGGCCGCCAGTCGGGGCACTTGGTTAGATCGCGGCATACGACGGTTGGTATCACCGCTGCTCGCCATCCCTCACGCCGCTATCGCCTTTGGGTTTGCCTTTTTGATTGCCCCTTCGGGTTTGGTGGCGCGGCTGATATCGCCGTCGCTAACAGGATGGGAGCGCCCCCTGGACATGCTGATCATCAACGATCCCTGGGGATTCTCCCTAATGGCGGGGTTGGTACTAAAAGAAGTACCGTTTTTGCTGCTGATGAGCCTGGCGGCACTGCCGCAGTTAGCGCCGGAGAAGCGCTTGATGCTGGCAAGATCGCTAGGTTACTCGCCTACCATCGGCTGGTTAAAAACGGTGCTTCCCTCGCTCTACCCACTGATTCGCCTGCCGGTTTATGCAGTGATCGCCTATGCCACTTCGGTCGTCGATATGGCACTGATTCTTGGCCCGAAGCTGCCCCCCACGCTGAGCGTATCTATCTTGGGTTGGTTCAACGACCCGGATATCAGCCAGCGTTTTATGGCCTCGGCGGCGGCGGTACTGCAACTGGGCGTCACTGTCGCTGCACTGCTGTGTTGGTGGTTGTTAGAACAGCTGATCCGCAGCCTGACGCGGTACTGGCTGATCAATGGCAGCCGCCAGCGTGGCGAAATCATCCTGCGCCTCGTTGGCCGCTCGGCATTACTGTTTTCGAGTATCACAGCGCTGGCAGCCTTGGTTGGGTTGGGGCTATTTTCACTGGCCGGTTTTTGGCGCTTTCCAGAAGTGTTGCCACAGATGCTAACGCTGGATCACTGGCAACGCAGCGGCCATATGCTGGCTACACCGCTCATTAATACGGCATTGATTGGACTTGTTTCTACCGCCTTGGCTACGGCGCTAGTGCTAGCAACGCTGGAAAATGAACACCGTCAGCACATTCAACCCAAGCGCGCGTTATGGTTACTCTATTTACCCCTATTAGTGCCGCAAATTGCGTTTCTATTTGGGCTAATCGTGGCCGCTGAAAGCCTGGGCATTCGCCCTCAACTTGGCTTGGTTATCGCTGGTCACCTGCTGTTTGTACTGCCCTATGTGTACCTCTCCTTGGCTGAGACCTATCGCCGCTTGGATCCGCGTTGGCTCAAAGTAGCGCGTTCACTGGGGGTGTCACGCAGTGCCGCTTTTTGGCGGGTTCGCCTGCCGCTGTTGCTCGCGCCGCTGTTAACAGCGTTTGCCGTAGGCTTGGCAGTGAGTATTGGCCAATACTTACCCACCCAGTTACTCGGTGCGGGCCGCGTGACCACCGTGACGACCGAGGCAGTCGCGCTTGCCTCTGGCAGTAATCGACGTTTAATCGGCGTCTGGGCATTAGTGCAGGCTGGGTTACCGTTGATTGGCTTTATGCTTGCGCTAGGGCTGCCCCGTTTATTGGGTACCCACCGCCGTGATTTAGCTACTTAAGAGGGACAATGTGACAGCTTCTTTTTGCGCGCCGCTACGCCTTGAGCAAGTTAGCATCGCCCTGGCAGGCCGTGAGTTACTGGCAGTGGATGCCACGATTAGCTCCGGTGAAGTACTCACGGTAATGGGGCCTTCGGGGTCGGGAAAATCCACTTTATTGGCGTATATTGCAGGCTTCCTTGATCGCGAATTCACCGCCAGCGGCGGCGTATGGCTGGGCGAGCGCAATTTGCTCAGCCTTCCCGCCGAACAGCGCAACATCGGGCTTCTGTTTCAGGATCCGCTGCTATTTCCGCACTTAAGCGTGGGCGGCAACTTGCGCTTCGGACTGCCTCGCCATCTAAAAGACAAGCGCCAGCAGGTTACTCAGGCACTTGAACAGGTTGGGCTAGCAGGCTTTGAGTCCCGCGACCCCGCCACCCTTTCCGGCGGCCAGCAATCACGCGTGGCGTTGATGCGCCTGCTGCTCTCCAAGCCGCGAGCGGTGCTGCTGGACGAGCCGTTTTCCAAGCTGGATACGGCGCTGCGCCAGGAGATGCGCACACTGGTGTTTAGCCAATTGCACACAGCAGGCCTACCTGCGCTCCTGGTCACCCACGACCACGAGGACGCCAATGCAGCAGGAGGGCCGGTTATTGAGCTCGGCTGACCAACCACCTCGGCTGAGCATCGTGATACCGGTGCTTAACGAGGCCACGGGAATTGAGGCGTCACTGACACCGCTACAAGCGCTGCGCGACCAGCGCATTGCGATACCCGTTGAGATCATTGTCGTGGATGGCGGGAGCAGTGATGCCAGCGCTCACATTGCCAAACCACTAGCAGATCGAGTGCTCAGCAGCCCAGCCGGACGAGCATTGCAAATGAACCTGGGCGCTCAGCATGCCACTGCGCCCGCACTGCTGTTCCTGCACGCGGATACTCACTTGCCCAAGAACGCCGTTGAGCAGATAACCCAAGCGCTTAACGGCCACGCCTGGGGGCGCTTTGATATTGAGCTTGCAGGCCGCAGCGGCTGGCTGCCCGTGGTGAGCTGGATGATGAACCAACGCTCACGGCTCACCGGCATCGCCACCGGCGACCAGGGCATGTTTATGCGTGCGAGCACTTTCAAAGCAGCCGGTGGTTTTCCCGAACAGCCACTGATGGAAGACATTGAACTGTCTAAACGACTCAAACGGGTGTCTCGGCCCGCCTGTTTGCAGGCGAAAGTGGTAAGCTCGGGCAGGCGCTGGGATGAGGTCGGCGCTTGGAAAACGATCCGCCTGATGTGGCGGCTGCGCTACCGCTACTGGCGCGGCGTTAGCGCAACCCAACTCGCCAAGGAGTATCGCGATGCCCGCTGAAACGCCCCACCTGCACCTGCTAGCCAAAGCGCCGCTGGCGGGGCAAGCTAAAACGCGCCTGTCGCCCCTACTCGGTTTGGAAGGTGCGGCCAACGCCCACGCGGAGCTGGTACGCCACTGCGTCGCAAATGCCTGCAAAGCGCTGCCTGCCGCCAATGTCACACTATGGACAGCGCTTGATCACGCCCACCCGCTGTTTATCGAGCTTCGCGAGGCATTTGGTGTGACGCTAAGCGCCCAGCCAGAGGGTGACTTAGGCGCAAGGGTTCGCCATGCCCTGAACAGTACTCCAGGGCCCGCTATGCTAATGGGCAGTGATTGCCCAAGCATCACCAGCGCGCTAATCACCACCTGCGCACAGCAGCTAGCCAGCTTTGAGGTGGTGATGTTGCCCGCCGAAGATGGCGGCTACGGCTTTGTGGGTACCCGGCAAGACTACCCTGCGTTGTTTGAAGATATCCCCTGGGGTACCCAAAGCGTGCTGACCACCACGCAGCAGCGTATTGAAGCATTAGGCCTCCAGGTCGCCTACCCCGCGACTATTTGGGACGTGGATCGCCCTGAAGACTGGCAGCGCTGGAAGGAGCTAGAGAATCTCTAATTAGCCGTTTCAGTGTAAGGAAACGGGCACTCTCCTCACTCAGTGACAACCGATACTTCCCTTATTAGCGCTGGAGTTTTTATTGTGACCCGACAACGTTTGATTATTGCAGCGCTACTGATCACAGCCATTGGCGTGTTTTTCATTAGCGGTGCCCATCAATGGTTCACCCTGGAAACCATCAAAGCATACCAAAGCGACTTCCAAACGGCATTTACTCAAAATCCTTGGCAGGTAGCGGGGATCTTTTTTGCTGTTTATGTGGTGATAACGGCGCTCTCACTGCCGGGCGCCACGCTGATGACCTTACTTGGCGGTGCGCTATTTGGGCTCGGCTGGGGGCTACTGATTGTCTCCTTCGCTAGCACCATGGGGGCCACGCTGGCCTTTCTACTTTCACGGTTTCTTTTCCGTGGCCCTATCGAAAAGCGCTTTCCACGCCAGTTTGCCTCGGTGAATCGCGGCGTGGAGCGCGATGGCGCTCTTTATCTATTTACCCTGCGTTTAGTGCCGGTATTTCCGTTCTTTATGATCAACCTGGTCATGGGTCTAACGCGCATAAAAACCGTCACTTTTTATTGGGTAAGCCAGCTCGCGATGCTGCCCGGCACCGCCATCTATGTGAATGCGGGTGGGCAGTTGGGCGAGCTAGAGAGCCTTGGGGGTATTCTTTCACCGACGCTTATCGCCTCGTTTTTACTGCTGGCCATCTTCCCCTGGATAGCTCGACGCATTGTACAGCTGGTTCAGAAGCGCAAAGCTTATAAAGGTTTTACCCGGCCAGCGGGCTTTGACTACGACATTGTGGTGATCGGCGGCGGCTCAGCCGGGCTGGTTACCAGCTATATCGCCAGCGCCGTGAACGCCAAAGTGGCGTTGGTGGAAAAACACAAGATGGGCGGCGATTGCCTGAATACCGGCTGCGTTCCGTCTAAAGCGTTAATTCGTGCCGCCCGCGCCGCCCATGAGGTTCGCACCGCACACCGGTTCGGAGTGACTGCCAGCGAGCCGCAGGTCGACTTTGCCAAGGTGATGGGCCATGTGCATCAGTCGATTAGCGATATCGAACCCCACGACAGTATAGAGCGCTATAACGGCTTGGGCGTTGAGGTGTACCAAGAGCACGCCAGGCTGATCTCGCCCTGGGAAATACAGGTCGGCGATAAAATCCTCACCGCCCGGCATATCGTGCTGGCCACCGGCGCACGTCCCCGGGTGCCGTCGCTACCGGGTATTAAGAGCGCCCCCGTTTTAACTTCCGAGAACCTCTGGTCGCTTACTGAATTGCCCAAGCGTTTAGTGGTGCTGGGCGGCGGTGCCATTGGTTGTGAGCTAAGTCAGAGCTTCGCTCGCCTGGGTAGCCAGGTCACCCTGGTGGAAGGCGTTTCCCAACTGCTGGGCCGTGAAGATCCAGAGGTCGGTGAGCTAATCGAAAGCACCCTGGCGGGCGAAGGCGTGTCGGTGATGACCGATGCCAGGGCGTTGGAAGTTCTCAACGGAGAGACAGGCTATCAGCTAGTGGTGGAGCATGACGGCGACCGCAAAATACTACCGTTGGACTACCTGCTGGTGAGTGCCGGTCGCCAGGCCAATGTGGAAGGCTTAGGGCTCGAAGCGCTAGGCATCACGACCACCCAAGCGGGCCCCCTTGAACTTAACGAGCGTCTGCAAACCCGCCTACCCAATATCTGGGCCTGCGGTGATTTGGCAGGGCCTTATCAGCTTACCCACGCTGCTGCTCACCAGGCGTGGCATGCGGCCGTCAATGCGCTGTTCGGCGAGCTGAAAAGCTTTGCGGTGGATTACCGCTATATGCCCGCCGTCACCTATGTACAGCCGGAAGTGGCAAGGGTGGGATTAAACGAAAAAGAGGCTAACGCACAGAGCATTGCCTTTGAAGTTACCCGCTACGCCATGGGCGAAAGCGACCGCGCCATCGCCGAAGGTGCCACTCAAGGCTTTATCAAAGTGCTTACCGTGCCTGGCAGAGACAAGATTCTCGGTGCAACCATCGTGGCGGAAAACGCCGGTGAATGGCTGGGTGAATTTACCCTCGCCATGAAGCACGGTCTGGGCCTCAACAAACTACTGGGTACCATCCACCCCTACCCCACGCTGGGCGAGGCGGCAAAGGCCACTGCCGGGGTGTGGAAAAACGCCCACAAGCCCGAACGAGTGCTGGCACTATTGAAGCACTACTTCAATTGGCGACGCGGTGACAGTTCAGCTAAGAAAATTGACACCTAGCACATCGAATTGAAAGATAATTAGAAAAAATAAGTCGACCTAATCGTTACGCCCGTTAGCAGGCGGGTGCACTTTAGCGAATGTTTCAATAATTTCGCGCACTACTTTACGCTGGGCAGCGGGAAGCTCCCGGTAGAGTGCCAGCAATTGGCGCTCTTCACTGGTGGATGAAACGTCCCAACTTGCGGAAGGTTCGCTGACCGTATAAGCGGTGCTAACGCCGTAGCGCAAGTGGTGCGGGTCTACTAACAGCCAGCGAGCCAAAACCTGGAGCTTATCCTGACTGGGGATCGAATCACCACGCAGCCAGCGCCTAACGGCCTGAAACGTGATCGGCTTTCCCCAATAGCGCAGATTAAATTCCCGCTCAAGCACTGACGGCCGCGCTTCGTAACCCGCTGCTTCCAGTGCCGCTTTTAGACGCTCGGCGAACATGATTTTTTCATTCATGCCGCCAATGTGAAGCGATTGTTCAATAATAGTTGAATAACGGTTCACCTTTTGATTGAATCATTAATTCAATTTCGAGTTTTCGCTTAGCAGTATTAGGCGAGTTGCTATGCTAAGCGCTGAAATGCGGCGCTTGAGGAGTCATTCAGAATGAGTGGCACACTATCTCCATCGGTGCAAAATCTCGACGACCTGTGTCATAAGCTGGCGCTACTATGCCGCTCGGCAACCCCTCTCGAGCTTTTTGAACTGCTGACCAAAACGCTGCATGCGCTTACCCAGGGTCAACCAGTGGCACTTTATCGCCGCTTAAGCACAGGAAACCTTCGTTTGGCGTACTACTATCCGTTGGAAAGTACCCTCGCCTCTCACCACGCGCTGCTCGCTATTCATTGTTACGACGATCTAGCCGCCTCAGAGCTGCAACTGTATGAACTAAAGGGCGAGCATGAAGTGTGGGGGTATATTGGGCATCCACCTGCGGTTCACGCTGGGCCTGGCAAGTGGATCCAGCTACTCGTCGATCTTGCATCCCAACGCTTACGCTTGTTAAAAGCAGAGCGTATGGTCACTCGCCAATCAGGTTTAAAGTCTCGCCGCAGATTGCTGTCCAGAGATATTAAAAAACTGACTTCCATTGATGATATTTTGCAGCATCATGGCGCTAGCTGGTGCGATATTTTTCAGGCCGAAGGCATTGCGCTGGCTTATCAGGGCGATCTTCACTGCTTTGGCGAGTGTCCCTCGAAGCACCAGTTATTTCATCATTTACAGCAGTTGAATCAACACAATCCCCATGACGAAATCACCGAGCTGAATGGCAGCTGCCAAGGAGGTTTAGCGGCCCCGCTAAGCGTCGCCAATGCTTCCTTGGGTTGGTTACTACTATTTCGCCAACAGCCGCTACTCCCCGCTCTGGTTGCTGATACGATGCTTCAAGACGTCTTGAGTTATTGGATGCCGCAGGAAGCCTCCATGATGATTGAACTGGCCGACGATTTAGCCGTGGCCATAACGGCCCAGGAGGTCGTTCATCTCAACCGCCAGTTAACCAAAACCAATCAACGCCTTGAGGGCTTGGCCCACACCGACCCCTTAACAAAATGCTGGAACCGCTACTATACAGAGCTGGTGATTGAGGATTTGATCAATTCGTCAGTCAGTTTTGCCATGTTGATGTTTGATATTGATGATTTTAAAAATATTAACGATACCTATGGGCATGCAACCGGCGATGATATCTTGCGTAATATGGCTCAGTTAGTGCAGGAAACGTTGAGACATGAGGATCACTTTGGGCGTTGGGGAGGTGAAGAGTTCGTCATTATATCCAAGGGGCTTGACCAAGACGCTAGTCTAAAGCTGGCTAACCGGCTCTGCCGCAACGTGGAGCAACACATCTTCGACATCGCTGGCCAATTAACAATCAGTATCGGCCTGACCCTCGCCCAGCCCGGCGACCGGCCTCGCCAGCTATTTGAGCGGGCGGATCAAGGCATGTATCTGGCTAAATTGGCGGGTAAAAACCAAGTCTTTGTCTGTTAATCCCCAACAGCACCTTGCTTCTTCTATAGGCGATGTCCATGCAGCAATTATTACTCATGGGTGCGGGCCATGCCCACGCCTTTGTACTCGAAGCCTTTGCCAAACAGCCTGAACCAAGCATCGCGATTACCGTGGTGAGTGATAGTCCTTTAGCAGCTTACTCCGGCAGCGTACCCGCATGGCTAGCGGGGGAGTGTACGCTGCGCAAGACACAGATCGACGTGGAAGCATTGTGCCAAAGAGCCAATGCTCAGCTAATTCTTTCCCCAGCGAACACGATCAACACCCAGGAGCGTTACGTAGTGCTGGCAAATGGCGAGCGCGTTAACTTTGACGTGGCCTCCGTCAACATCGGTTCGACCCTGACGTCTCCTCAGCAGCATGGGGAGAACCTCCCCAAGCTACTCGCCATGCGCCCATTGAGTAGTCTGCACCAGCGCTGGCAGGCACTGGAAAATGACATTAGCCACTTACCCAGCGGCGGTGCCCAACGGGTGGTGGGCGTTGGCGGTGGCGCTGCGGGCTGTGAAACACTAATGAGCGTGCTGGCCCAGTTGCGCAAACAGCGTCCGGATATTGATTGGCAGGGGCATTTGCTCAGCGCCTCTAACGCACTCTTGCCCGATGCCGGGCGCGTGCCACGCTGGCTAATGCGACGCGCGCTGTCACAGGCAGGGATTACCGTTCACGTTGAACAACGCGGCGAAATGCTGATTGAAGGCGGAGTAACCACCCAGAACGGTAAACGCATCGATGCGGACATCGTCCTGTGGGCAACGGGGGCTGTCGGCCACCCTTGGCTGGCGGGGACTGATCTGCCGTTGGATCAACACGGCTTTATCCGCGTTGACCATTCACTGAAGGTTAGCGACCAGCCGAATATGTTTGCCGCTGGCGACTGTGCAGCGTTTACCCCAGCGCTGCCTAACGCAGGGGTTTATGCGGTGCGCATGGGGCCACACTTAGCGGATAACCTTCGCCGTGCCTGCTACGGCGAACCGTTGCTCCCCTGGCAGCCACCCAAACGGGTGTTGGCACTCATTGGCACTGGCGACGGCCGCGCGATTGCCAGCCGCGGTGGCTTTGGAGTTTCCGGCAAGTGGGTATGGCAATGGAAAAAGCGGATTGATGCGCGCTTTATCGCCCGCTTCAATCCGCCTTTTAAAGGCTAACTGGCTGAATCAGTTGCCTTCGCGCCAGCCGCCTAGCACCCGGCTATCCGGGCCAAAGAAGACCAATCGATCATGGTCAATCAAATACCGATAGGCGGTCTCCAGCATATCCGTGACCCGCTTGGCATCGCCCATTTGCGGGCACGCCATGCGGGTGGTGGCTAACGGGCTAAACTCAATGCGCTGGTTCTCACCGAGTGTTGCTTCGCCAGTAAAGCGATTACAGCCGTCGTAACCGCTAACTTTGCCCTCTTTTGAAATCTCGAAAAATGGCGTTTCCGGCATAGAGAGCCGCTCATCAGTCCCCACCAACAGTAGGTTCCAACGCTGCTCAACAATAGCGCCCTCAAGCGAGGCATCGTTGGCGCCCCGTTGTGGTGTAGAACTTGGCCCCGGCGAACTGCTACAAGCACTTAACAGTAGCGCAGCGGAAGCCAACAGTGGTAATAAGCGCCAACCTTTCATGGTGATCGTTCCTTTTGTCATTGTTACCAGCTACCGGTGTTTTCCATAGAAGCCCATGGCTCTTGTGGTGCCAGGGCATCGCCTTTTTGCAGCAGCTCCACAGAGATTCCGTCCGGTGATTTAACAAACGCCATATGGCCATCACGAGGTGGGCGGTTAATCGTCACGCCGTTGTCCTGAAGGTGTTGGCAGAGCGCATAAATGTCATCCACCCGATAGGCTAGGTGGCCGAAATTACGCCCACCGGTGTACTCTTCGGGATCCCAGTTATACGTCAGCTCAAGCTCCGGAGCCGTCAGCCGCTCTGAGCGTGGCTCATCTTCTGGTGCGGCCAGAAACACTAGCGTGAAGCGTCCTTTCTCGTTCTCTTTTCGGCGAACTTCTTTAAGACCCAGCAGATCGCAGTAAAAATGCAGCGAAGCATTCAGGTCACTGACACGCACCATGGTATGTAGATATTGCATATCGACTCCTGTTAAAAACGGCCTTGGTCATACTTTACAAAAACGTGACAACAGAAATAAATCGCTGCAACGCTGTATAATTAAATTATAACGTTTATCTTAGCTGGGTTTACCCGTCGGAGAAACCTGTGGATTCAGTCACTCAAGCCGCGCTTGGCGCAGCCATTGGCGGGGCCGTACTGGGCCGCCGCCTTGGCCGCAAGGCCATCCTTATCGGTGCCGTACTCGGCACCCTGCCCGATTTTGATGTAGCGCTGGATTATGGCGACGCCGTCGCCAATGTCACCGAGCATCGCGGTTTTAGCCATTCGCTTTTTGTACTAACAGGGTTAGCCACCCTGTTGGCGCTGCTATGCACACGATTTGCTCCTGCAAAAGATATTAGCCTACCCCGCTGGTGGTGCTTTTTTGCTCTTATTCTGATTACCCATCCTTTGCTTGATGCACTAACTACTTACGGCACCCAGTTGCTTTGGCCTCTTGATCTCGCTCCCACCGCGTGGCCGATTATTTTTATTATCGATCCGCTCTATACACTGCCGCTGCTATTTACCTTGGGCGTTGCCTTGGTCTCTCAGCGGGTACGTAAAGCCTGCACATGGGGACTGGTCATCACAAGTGTTTACCTAATGATGGCAGCAGGGGCGAAATTAGTGGTAGAGCAACGTCTTGCCCCTGCCCTGGCAGAACAGGGTCTTGAAGAGGCTCCGCTACTGATACAGCCAACGCCGTTTAACATTGTGCTATGGCGCGCCACGGTGATCGACGGGGATCGCTACCATGAAAGCCTGATTAGTGTGTTTGACGGCGACCGTCAACCGCGTTTCGAACCATTAATTCGTAACGCTGGGCTAGAGACGTTCGCCCTGGCCAGCCAACAGGGAGAGCGTTTAATGTGGTTTGCGGGTTCTTTTTTACGCTATGAAACGCGGCTGCTAGAAGGAAAAGAGACGCTGATCGCCACCGATATTCGGCTCGGCTTCCCAGGCTTCCATCCGTTTAGCTTTACCCTGGCAACGTTAGAGGAAGAACACTGGGTACCGCTTGCGGTAAGCGAACAGTTGGAGAGTACCCGCGGTATTCAGATGCAAACGCTATCGCGCCTCGCCGCTCGTGCCGCAGGTAACACCTCGGCCCTGTGCGCCAGCGATTTCGAGGCGCATGAGTGGCGGGCCGAGCGTGTGGTTTATCGCTGCTGAGCTAGCGCTTCATCAAGGACGTCTAGGGAGCAATACCTTGGCCACAGCCGCTATACTGCTCCCCACCATAGGTCAGCGTAACGCGCGCGGGAAAAGGCTTGCCGCTCATATTATCGAAACAGGCCCCAGCATCGATACGCACGCGGAAAAAGGGCTCCACGTCAGCGTTTTCAATCACGACTCGACCAGCTTCATTGTCCATCACACTAACCATATAAGGTAGCTGGAGACGCTCTTCCCCGTAGTTCGTTTCCATCGTCAGTGTCGGCGTGTCATTTGCTAACGCAACCGTCCAGCCCGGTTCGTTACCCTGACCAAAGAACATCACGCCGGGCTTTTCAGCTCGGGTTAAGGCGTCACGCTGCTCGGCCAACGAGCACTGCAGCTGCCCTCGTGGCGTTTCCACTAGCGCCTCGTCACCCCGGTTCCAGAAGCTGATCTCACCATCTTGGTAACGGGCGCCGCTGGCCACGACGGCTTGGGGCAACCGCCATGCGCCGTGCAGCGACCATAGGCGCAAATCGTTGGCGTTGGTGGCAGCCACTAAGTGCTGCTGAGCGGGTTCGCAGTGCCACGCATCAAAACGCTGGGCAGAGCCGGGAAAAAGCGCCGAGGGCAGAAAGGGTGCCCGGTTATCCAGCGTTGCTTGGTTAGCGGCTTTAGTTTCTGTGGAGGGCGTGGCTGCACACCCCCCGAGTACCACCATCATACCGACTGCGGCGATGGCCCCACCCCATGCTTTTAACGTATTCATATGTCATGCTCCCTATATAACTAATTCTATTGCTTGCTGAACTTCTTACCCGCGTTTGAACGCCTGCAGATCGTGCGTATCGATACTTTCCACCTGCGGGGGCAACCCCAGCTCTTCGCGCTTGATTTTAACCTGCATTTTTTCCGCTAGCCGTTCGGCGTCGTCATCGGTGGTGCGCCCATTGAGCTCCGCCAACTGCGCCATGCCCTGGTGATAGAAAGTGAGCAGATCCAGCGCCGTGCGGTTGCTCTCTTCCACCGCTTTGCGCAGTTGCGAAAGATAGCCACTGACTTGCGACAAATGATGTTTGAGTTGCCAGACATAGCGCACCTCCGTCATCCATGGGCGCTCACGCAACACGGCAAATAGCGCGCTGGTGGCCAATAGCCCAAGTAGCACGCCTAGGGCATTGAGCCATAGGCTGCTGCCAAAGGTGGAGGTAAGGAGCATTGAGAACAGGAGGCCAAAAATAATCAGTTGCCCCGCCATGGCAAAGCTGATCATGCGGGCTTTGCGGCGGTAGGTCTCGGGGTCGTGATGTTCTAGGGTAAATACCATGGCCAGCCTCATTATCGCTGCAAATGTCCTATGATACGGGGCTGGCCAGGGCAAACAAGTAATAGCGTTTTACAAATGCAATTACGCCAAACGCTCTGCAGCCGTTTTAAGTAAGTGTTCGGTCGTTTCCCAGCCCACGCAGGCGTCGGTGACCGATACGCCGTAGCGCATGGCGCCAGGCTTGAGCGGCTGCTTGCCTTCGAACAGGTGACTTTCCAGCATCAGCGCGACCAGGTTGGCTTCGCCTGCCTGACGCTGCGCCAATACATCCAGCATCACTTCACTCTGGCGGCGATGGTCTTTACGCGCATTGGCATGGCTGCAATCCACCATTAGCCGTGGGTTTTGCCCGGCATTACGCAGCGCGGTGGTTGCCGCGCGTACATGTTGCGCCTGATAGTTCGGCTCGCCGTGCCCGCCACGCAGCACCACGTGGGTGTGCGGGTTGCCTGCAGTTTGCTGGACGATCGGGTAGCCTTGCGGGTCTACCGCGAAACGCTGGTGCGGGTGGGCCGCCGCACTCATGGCATCGATAGCCACTTGTACATCGCCACTGGTGGCATTTTTGAACCCCACCGCCGCTGACAAATCACTGGCCAGCTCACGGTGCAACTGCGACTCGGTGGTGCGTGCGCCAATCGCTACCCAGCTTAGTAAATCGTCTACGTAGTGTGCCAGCATCGGTTGTAAAAGCTCGGTAGCCACCGGCAAGCCGCGAGCGGCTACGGCATGCATCAGTTCACGAGAAAGCGCCAAACCGCGCGGCATATCACCGCTGCCATCCAAGCCTGGGTCGTAGGCCAGCCCTTTCCAGCCCACAGTGGTGCGCGGCTTTTCAACGTAGACGCGCATGACCGGCAAAATACGTTCGCTGATCTCTTCGCTTAATGCAGCCAGGCGGTCGGCGTATTCCAGCGCTGCATCTGGGTCGTGAACGGAGCAAGGGCCAACGACAACGAGCAGGCGGTCATCGTGACCACTCAAAATTTGCTGTACGGCGTGTCGCTGGCGGGCAATTTGCTCACTTAGCGGGGCGCTTAACGAGATACGTTGTCTGAGTTCGGCGGGGGTAGGCAGCCGCTTTGCACTGGGCTCAGGCGCTGAAGGCGTTAGCCGGGAAGTAGCATGGGCAGTGGATACAACGGTTTTATTAATAACAGGGCTGACAGGCGCATTCATGATTAATTCTCCGCAATCGTGTGACATCGTATGGTTGTGTGACCACCCAAGTGAACACGGTCGGAGGTGGCAGCTAGCACCGACCGCGCGTCGCTAAATCGCCAGCTATAGCCATAACCCACAAAGCTGGTAGCGAAAGCGTTAGTCAGTGCGCGATAAATCATGATGCTGCTCCTTGATGAAATAATGGTGAATAACTATTGCCGAAAATCGCTCAGTCTATAAATCGCTGGGGCCCCAAAACGCCAGAAGCCCCGACGGGGTTACCGACCGGGGCTTCTGTGCTTGCGGCAGGCAACCGAGTGGTGTGCCTGGTGGCGCGACGTTAGGCGTCGGCCAGGGGCACACCGTGGCTAAACCAATACCCATAAAACGCAAAACCACCAACCAATTCTGGTTGTGGGTTCACTGTATGTGGTGTGGTTAGTCGTTGCATGCCCATATTCCGCTAGATTCTGTTAGTTACGCTGGCAATAACTAGCCCCAGTGAATCGTTTGACAGGGCTGCCGCCATGGCGTTGTCGTTTTATCCTGCCTGCAAGCGCTGCAAATGGCAACACTCAACCGCTAAAAGCTTGTACCCAACCAATAGTAGCGGGCAGCGCGCTCATGCTAACCAGCACCACCAAGCCTAGAAAGATGGACAGGAAACCAGAATCGTCTTTAAAGTTTTCGTCGTGTTGGGCCATGTTAGCCTCCTTTTTTGACAACGCTATATCAGGGGGAGCGTTACAACGCTGCGGTCATATTAAGTAGAACGGGGTGCGTAGGCAAACACATCCGAAAACACCCGCTCAAGCTTTATGCCTTTTGTGTCGAGCACATCCAGGCAGGCGTAGACCATGTTGGGCGAACCCGAGATATAAACATCATGGGTTTCTGGCGTGATATCTGCGGTTTTCAACACCTGATCAATACGACCCAGGTGATGGGCAATCCGCTCGCCCGCTGCTAACGGCTCTTCCAAGGGCGATTCGGTTACCGCATGAAAGCAGACATTGGCGTGGGTTTGCGCCCACTGGCTGGCCAGTTGCTCTAAATAGAGGTCGCGGTGTTCGCGGGCGGCCCACCACAGCGAAATTTCTCGTTCGGGCTGTTCATGCAGTACCGCTTCGACAATGGCTTTCATCTGGGAGAAACCGGTTCCTGCTGCAATCAGCAGCAGCGGTCTTTCGCTCTCACGATCAAGCACGCACTCACCGCCGGGCAAACGCAGCGTGAGCTGATTGGCTACCTGCAGCAGTTCCCGCAGCCGCGCTGAGTTATCCCGCTCCGGCCAGTGTTGAATATGCAGCTCGATAACACCATCGCTGCGATCGGCACTGGCGATCGAAAACGGCACCCAGGTGGTGTCATCCAGCTTAAGCTCTAAATATTGCCCCGGCGCATGCTGCATGGCTTCGGCGCGCCCAGTTAGCGTCACGCCAAACACATCGGGGCTTAAGTTCTCAACCTCGGTGACTTGGCAAGTCAACGTCCTTGCACTCATGAAAGCCTCTTTTTACAAATTTGGTCAGCGATACATCGCATTCAGCGGCGAGAGGGCGGCAATTCAAGACCAATCCCCAGCGCTTCCCAGCGTTCATCCACGCGCGCTTTAACGGCATCGTCCATCACAATCGGGGTGCCCCATTCACGGTCAGTTTCTCCTGGCCACTTATTGGTGGCATCAAGCCCCATTTTCGAGCCAAGACCTGAGACCGGCGAAGCGAAATCGAGATAATCAATGGGGGTATTTTCGACCATTACAGTATCCCGCGCGGGATCCATCCGGGTGGTGATCGCCCAGATAACATCTTCCCAATTGCGTGCGTCCACGTCGTCATCCAGCACAATCACAAACTTGGTGTACATAAACTGACGCAGAAAGCTCCATACCCCCATCATCACGCGCTTGGCGTGGCCGGGGTACTGCTTCTTCATGGTGACCACTGCCATACGGTAAGAGCAGCCTTCCGGTGGCAGGTAGAAGTCGACGATTTCGGGAAACTGCTTACACAGAATGGGCACAAAGACTTCATTCAGCGCCACACCGAGAATCGCCGGCTCATCCGGCGGACGTCCCGTATAGGTCGAGTGATAGATCGCATCACGGCGCATGGTCATCCGCGTGATGGTAAACACCGGGAAGTGGTCGACCTCATTGTAGTAACCGGTGTGGTCACCAAAGGGGCCTTCCGCCGCCATATCATCGGGATAGATAAAGCCTTCGAGGATAATCTCGCTGGACGCGGGCACATCAAGATCCGCATGACCGCACTTCACCAGCTCGGTACGCGAACCGCGCAGTAGGCCCGCAAAGGCGTATTCTGAAAGCGAATCCGGCACGGGGGTGACGGCGCCCAAAATCGTCGCCGGGTCAGCGCCAAGCGCCACCGCAACCGGGAAAGGCTCGCCTGGGTGGGCTTTCTGGAACTCCAGAAAATCCAGCGCGCCGCCACGATGGGAGAGCCAGCGCATGATCAGGCGGTTCTTGCCAATCTTCTGCTGACGGTAAATCCCTAGGTTCTGGCGCTTCTTGTGCGGCCCTTTGGTAATCACCAGTGGCCAGGTGACCAGTGGCCCCGCATCGCCAGGCCAGCAGTGCTGAATCGGCAGCAGGCCGAGATCGACCTCGTCGTCTTCATACACCACTTCCTGTACCGGCGCATGCTTGACGTTTTTCGGCCCCATGCTGAGTACTTGCTTGAAGATCGGCAGCTTGTCCCAGGCGTCTTTCAAGCCTTTCGGCGGATCAGGCTCTTTGAGAAACGCCAACAGCTTACCCACTTCTCTGAGCGCTTCTACCGATTCTTGGCCCATGCCTAGCGCAACCCGTTTAGGGGTGCCAAACAGGTTGCCCAACAGCGGCATGTCGTGGCCTTTGACGTTTTCAAACAGCAACGCCGGGCCACCGACACGCAGCGTGCGGTCGCAAATTTCGGTGATTTCCAGGTAAGGATCGACTTCGACATGAATACGCTTGAGTTCACCCTGGGCTTCAAGCGCCGCGATGAACTCACGCAAGTCTTTGTACTTCAAGGCACGCTCCCTGGCTGGCGAATGCGCCGCGTTAGCGGCGCTCTTTTTTACACCACAAGCTAGCGGCGCTTCATCGCTTCAAAGAACTCAAGATTGGTCTTGGTATCTTTCAGACGGTCAATCAGGAATTCAGTGGCGGCGGTGTCTTCCATCGGATTGAGCAGCTTGCGCAAAATCCACATGCGCTGCATTTCATCCTCAGAAGCCAGCAGGTCTTCACGACGGGTGCCACTGCGACGGATATTGATCGCCGGGAATACACGACGCTCAGCCAGCTTGCGATCCAGGTGGGCTTCCATGTTACCGGTACCCTTGAACTCTTCGAAGATGACTTCGTCCATTTTGGAGCCAGTATCGACCAGCGCCGTGGCGATAATCGTCAGGCTGCCGCCCTCTTCGATATTACGCGCCGCACCAAAGAAGCGTTTTGGCTTCTCAAGGGCGTGGGCATCGACACCACCGGTGAGCACTTTGCCAGAGCTGGGCACCACGGTGTTGTAAGCACGCGCCAAGCGAGTAATCGAGTCGAGCAGAATGACCACGTCTTTCTTGTGCTCAACCAAACGCTTGGCTTTCTCGATAACCATTTCAGCGACTTGCACGTGACGCGCTGGCGGCTCATCGAAGGTTGACGCCACGACTTCGCCACGCACGGTGCGCGACATTTCGGTGACTTCCTCAGGGCGCTCATCGATCAGCAGTACGATCAGATGACACTCTGGGTTGTTGCGCGTGATGGAGGTCGCGATGTTTTGCAACATCAGCGTTTTACCCGCCTTGGGCGGCGATACCAGCAAACCACGTTGGCCTTTACCGATCGGCGCGGTTAGATCGATGATCCGCGCGGTAAGGTCTTCCGTGGAGCCGTTACCGATCTCCATACGCATGCGATCGTCTGGGAACAGCGGCGTTAAGTTCTCAAACAGGATCTTGTGCTTGGCATTTTCCGGACGGTCAAAGTTGATTTGACTGACCTTCAGCAGGGCGAAGTAGCGTTCACCCTCCTTCGGCGGACGGATTTTGCCGGAAATGGAGTCACCCTTGCGCAGATTGAAACGGCGGATCTGCGAAGGCGATATGTAGATATCGTCGGGACCGGCGAGATAGGAGCTGTCAGCGCTACGCAGGAAGCCGAAGCCATCCTGAAGAATTTCCAGCACACCGTCGCCATAGATATCCTCGCCACTTTTGGCGTGTTTCTTGAGGATGGCGAAAATGATGTCCTGCTTGCGCGAACGGGCCAAGTTATCAATACCCATTTCACGGGCGATATCGAGGAGCTCGGGAACGGTTTTTTGCTTGAGTTCAGTGAGATTCATCGGTGTGTTAGAAAGTTGCTCATGGAAGCTGGGCGCCAGGCGCCGGGAATAAGACAGGAGGCGTGAAAGTGACGCCGTGTGATGCGTTCAGACCCCGGTAAAGGCACGCGCTCGAAGATGAAAGGAACGGCGTTGGACTTAACTAACAACGCTGCTGCTTGTTGTTATTAAGACTCAACTCGAGGGTGCTAACACTTGTTTAATCTGGCTACCCCAGGAAAGTGGTTGAACCAGTGGGCTATCTGACGACTTGGAATTCTGGCTGACGCTAACGGGATAAACAGTGAATAACGTCTGGGGCGACCAAGGTGCCGTACTTGCACGACGCATGCAAGATGATTTATCTAAACAGCGACTCATCTCAGCTGCGAAGTACTTGTGGACACGCTAACTAACCAGGTCAGATCAGGCCAGTAGCTCGATGGTAGTCAAGCGCCGCGACAAACGCAAGCCTTTAGGTGTCTAGCAATTGACAATAGATAAAGGTCGCCGCAACCTTGGCACAGCCAACACGAAGGAAAGCTCATGCCCAAGGACATTTCGCTCCCCATTGCCACCGCTCCCGCTGAGGTAGACAGCGGTGCGCCGCAGCGCTTCGCCGCTATAGACCTGGGTTCCAACAGCTTTCATCTACTGGTGGCCAATTACCAGCATGAACGCCTCCAGGTGGTGGCCCGATTGGGCGAAAAGGTGCAGCTCGCCGCGGGTTTAGACGATGATGGCCTGCTCAGCGAAGAGGCAATGCAACGCGCACTAGACTGCCTGGGCCGCTTCGCGCCGTTTTTAAGCGATATCACCAACGCCAATTTGCGCATTGTCGGCACTAATGCGCTACGCGATGCCGATAATAGCCAAACATTTATCGAACGCGCCGAAGCACAATTAGGCCACGCCATCGAAATTATCGCCGGCCGCGAAGAGGCTCGGCTGATTTATTTAGGCGCCGCCCACGCGCTGGCCGAAAATGGCCGCCGATTAATCGTCGATATTGGCGGCGGCTCGACCGAATTCATTATTGGTGAAGCTTTTGAGCCCAAAGCGCTGGAGAGCCTGCGCATGGGCTGCGTGACATTTTCCCGACGCTTCTTCTCCGACGGCGAGTTGAACGAAAAACGTATGCGCCGCGCCGAGCTCGCCGCTCTTTCAGAGCTCGCCAACATTCAGCGCCCCTATCAACGCCTGGGCTGGGACGACCCAGTCGGCTCCAGCGGCACGATCAAGGCCGCCGCCAGCGTGTTGCATGCCTATGGCGATACGCCCCACGAGGGTGTTATCACTCGCGCCGGTTTAAAGAAGCTGCGCGAACGGCTGCTGAAGTGCAAGCAACTGGATAAAGTCGCGCTGGAGGGCCTCAAGGCTGACCGTGCCAAAGTTTTCCCGGCGGGGATTGCCATTCTTGGGGCGATTTTTGAAGCCTTTGATTTAACCCAAATGCGTTTTGCCGATGGGGCGCTGCGTGAAGGCGTGCTCTACGATATGGCCGGGCGCAATACCGCCGAAGACTCGCGCTCGAAAAGCCTGGAGTCGCTACAGCGCACTTACGATGTTGATACCCGCCAAGGGCTTAACGTCGCCGACACTGCCGAGCGGCTGTTTCAGCAGGTACGCCATGCGTGGTCGCTAAACCTTGACCAAGGGCGCTATTTGCAGTGGGCTAGCCACGTGCATGAAATCGGCCTGGCGATCTCTCACAGCCAGTTTCATCGCCACGGCGCCTACCTGCTGGAGCATTCGGATCTCGCGGGTTTTTCACGCCCTGAACAGCGCCAACTGGCGTTTTTAGTGCGCGCGCACCGGCGTAAATTTCCGCTCAAGGAGTGGCAGGCCCTGCCGGAAGCGCAACAGGAGACGACCCAGAAGCTCGCCCGACTGCTGCGTTTAGCCGTTTTGCTCAACCATTCCCGCCCGGAAACCGCGCCCTCGCTACCGGAAATAAGCGCTGACAGCGATAGCTTGACGATCACGCTGCCTGCCAGCGATGAACCCACCCTGCTGAGTACCGACCTGGAACAGGAGCAGGCGTTTATGGAAGCCGCCGGTTTTAAGCTGATCGTTAAGCAGGCGAAGTCAGACGTGTAAAGCAAACGCCCTCTGCCTGCCATAACAGCTGAGCAGGGGGACAAACCACCCCGATACACGCCTCACCCTGCATGATAACCACCAGCCGCTGGCGCTCCCAGGGCGGCATATCCGCCTCTTGTAGCAACCGCTTTAGGTCGCGCCGCCCTCGTTTAGGCAGTTGAATAACCTCCCCACCTTGTCGCCAGGTCGCTCTCAGCGGTTGAGACGGCTCTTGTAATGAGGCCACCTGCCACCCTAGCGGCCCGATAGGCGTTTCCAGTGGCGTTTGACCATCCCAGCTAACCTCCCACGACGATAACGCTTCAAAAGGCACCATCAGATAGAGCCGCTGGCGCCATAGGCGCGCCTGAGCACCCGGCCACTCAACGCACACCGCGGCACCCGCCTTGGCATTCAATTGATCCAGCAGGCTCTCTAAACGCTTCTGGGGCGGTGTTGGCAAGCCTTGCTGTTGGCAAAGAGTACGCACCAGCAGCCGCTGGCGGGGACGGGAGCGCTGACTAAGTGCGCTCGCATCTATCTGCCCTTCTCCGGTGACGAGCTCGTTTAGCTCGGCTGCTAAATACTCGCTAAGCACCGCATCTGCGTCACCGGCGTTGGTTGCGCTATTGGCTAAAGCAGCGACGGCTGTGGGCCAGCGCTCGCGCAATGCTGGCAATATTCGATGGCGCAGGCGGTTGCGATCAAAGCGAATATCTTGATTGGTGGGATCTTCGCACCAGCGCAACTCAAGCAGCCCAGCCGCAGCTTCAAGTTCAGCTCGGCGCACGGAGAGCCAGGGACGCACCAAGGTGGTACTTTGGGCCTCCCGGCGATAGGGCATACCGGCCAGGCCGCGTAGCCCGCTGCCGCGCAGAGCGGCGAGCAGAAAGGTTTCCGCCTGATCATCCTGGTGCTGGGCCAGCCAGAGCGTATCGCCAGTGGGAATGGTGGCCAAAAAAGCCTCATAGCGGGCGTTGCGAGCGGCGCCTTCGATGCCTTCACCTTGTGCATCTACCGTCACATTGACCACGGTCAGCGGCACGTTCAAACGCACACACATATCCCGGCAGTGCGCCTCGAACGTCTGCGCTGCTGCCTGTAGGCCGTGGTTAATGTGGATAGCCCGCAAATGGCGGTCTGCTTGTTCGCAGGCCCGTGCGGCTAACGCGAGCAGCAGGCAGGAGTCCAAACCACCTGAGAGTGCCACCCAAATAGAGCGCCCCGGCGGGGTTTCCGCCAGGGCGTCGTTGAGCAAGCGTTGCAGCGTATTAAGCGGCTGGGGCGCCATAGCTCATTAAACGCTTGTAGCGACGCTCCAGCAGAGCGTCAGTGTCCATTGACTGCAGACGCCCCAAGCTCGCGGTAAGCGCCTCTTTGACCCGCTCAGCAGTGGTTAGCGGGTGACGGTGGGAACCACCGAGCGGCTCTTTGATCAGCGAATCGACGAAACCCAGCTCTTTCAGTCGCTCGGCGGTAATGCCCATAGCCTGAGCGGCGTCAGAGGCTTTTTCAGCGCTTTTCCATAAGATCGATGCGCAGCCTTCCGGTGAGATCACCGAGTAGGTCGAATACTGCAGCATTTGCAGTTCGTCGCAGACGCCAATTGCCAGCGCGCCGCCGGAGCCGCCCTCGCCCACCACGGTGGAGATAATCGGTGTTTTCAGTCGCGACATAACGGCCAGATTATAGGCGATAGCCTCTGACTGACCGCGCTCTTCGGCGTCGATACCGGGATAGGCACCGGGGGTATCGATAAAGGTCAGGATCGGCATTTTAAAGCGCTCGGCCATCTCCATCAGACGGCACGCTTTGCGGTAGCCTTCTGGGCGCGGCATACCGAAGTTGCGGCGCACTTTCTCTTTTACATCGCGGCCTTTTTGATGGCCAATCACCATCACTGGTGCATCATTCAACCGCGCAATGCCACCTACCAGCGCGGCATCATCGGCGAAGTTGCGATCACCGTGCAGCTCGTCAAAGTCGGTGAAGATGTGTTCGAGGTAGTCCAACGTGTAGGGACGCTGAGGGTGCCGTGATAGCTGAGAAACCTGCCAGGGAGTCAAATCCTTGAAGATCGATTCCGTCAGCTTGCGGCTCTTCTCTTCCAGCCGAGCGATCTCGTCGGAAAGGTTGACTTGGCTATCGGAGCTGACTAGACGCAGCTCCTCAATTTTTGCCTGAAGTTCGGCAATCGGCTGTTCAAAATCGAGATAATTAGGATTCATCGGCTCTGCCTGTAAGCTGCCTGTCAAAAACAAGCCTGATCAAAATAAGTATTATCGCACCCTGACCCTGCCACGCAAGGTGGGCTCACTTATGCACAGAGTGCAATCTCACGAGGGCAGGTCTCCGCGAGGGCGCTGTGAACCCATCCTTGGGCGCTACTTTCGCCATCTGACCGCCATGGATGGCGGAAATGCCGGAATTGTCAGGAACATTTTCCGGCCCTGGCCGAAAGACCCTCGCTTCAACCTGCCCTCTTCCGATAGTTTAGTGACGTATCGTCAGCTATCGATAGCGTAGCTGTACGCCTGTCTGACCCTGGACATCCTGCAGCGCCAGCAGTAAGTCGTCGCTCGGTGCGACTTTCCACTCATCGGCAAGTTCCAGCCAAGCCACTGCCGCTGGGTGGCGGTACTGCAGGCGCACCGGCAACCCCTCTTGATCGCGATACGGCGTCAGGCTGTCGCGCAGGGTTTCAATTAAGCGGCCATTGATCTGCCCCGCGTCCAATGCCAGTTCCACGGCTTGGCCGTAGCGAATGCGCGCCGTCACCATTGGTGTAACGTCTTTACCGCGTAGGCGCAGGCCACCAGAGTATTCGTCGCTGGAGACTTCGCCCTCAACGATGAGTACCTGATCAGCCTCAATCTGACCGCGTAGTTGCTCGAATAGCTCCCCAAACAGCGAAGCTTCAATACGCCCGGTGCGGTCATCCAGGGTGATAAACGCCATGGTATCACCACGCTTGGACTTCATAGTGCGCACGCCGACCACTAGCCCAGCAACGCGCTGGGGGTCACGAGAAGGTTTTAAATCGCTGATCCGCGTGGAGACAAAACGTTTTAGCTCCCGCTCGTACTCGTCGATCGGGTGCCCTGTCAGGTAAAGCCCCAGGGTATCTTTCTCCCCTGAGAGCCGTTCGCGATCGGTCCACTCACGGGCGTTGATGTATTCGGCGTAAACGTTGCTGTCATCGTCACTTTCATCGGCCGCGGCGAACGCATCACCAAACATATCCAGCATGCCCAGATTCTGATTGGCGTGGTTTTGGGCAGCGGCTTTTAGCGCGTCCTCCATCGCTGCAAACAGCACCGCACGATTGGGGCCTAAAGTATCCAGCGCGCCGGAGCGAATCAGCGCCTCCAGGGTGCGCTTATTCATCCGCTTGGGATCAATGCGGCGGCAGAAATCAAAGATATCTTTGAAAGGGCCATCTGCCTCGCGGGCTTCGACAATGGCGCCAATGGGCCCTTCGCCCACGCCGCGAATGGCGCCTAGCCCATAGACCACACGCGCATCGGTATCGACGGTGAACTTGTAACCACCGACGTTGACGTTCGGCGGCGTTACGGTGAGCTTGAGGTTCCGACACTCCTCGATCAGCGGCACCACTTTATCCAGGTTGTCCATTTCCGTGGACATAACGGCGGCCATAAAGGGCCCCGGATAGTGGGCTTTCAGCCACGCGGTTTGGTAAGAGACCAGCGCGTAGGCAGCCGAGTGAGACTTGTTAAAGCCGTAACCGGCGAATTTCTCTACCAGGTCAAAGATGTTACCGGCCAGGTCTTTATCGATACCGTTGGCGGCACACCCCTCCATAAAGCCGTCACGCTGCTTGGCCATCTCTTCGGGCTTTTTCTTACCCATGGCACGGCGCAGCATATCGGCCTGGCCGAGGCTGTAGCCTGCCATTACCTGAGCGATCTGCATGACCTGCTCTTGGTAGAGGATGATGCCGTAGGTGGGCGCCAAGACAGGTTTCAACAGCTCGTGCTGGTAATCCGGGTGTGGATAAGAGACTTCGGCCCGGCCGTGCTTACGGTTGATAAAGTCGTCGACCATGCCCGACTGCAGTGGGCCGGGGCGGAACAGTGCCACCAGGGCGATCATATCGTCCAGGGAGTCAGGCAGCAGGCGCTTGATCAGCTCCTTCATGCCGCGGGATTCGAGCTGGAAGACCGCCGTGGTTTCAGCGCGCTTGAGCATCTCGAAGGTTGGCGCGTCGTCCAGCGGGATGCTGTCGATGTTGAGCGGATCCTGGCCGTTAACGCTGCGCACCTTGTCGACCATCTCTAGTGCCCAGTCGATAATCGTCAGCGTCCGCAGGCCCAGGAAGTCGAACTTGACCAGCCCCGCCTCTTCAATATCGTTTTTATCGAACTGTACCACCAAGCCGGAGCCATCTTCATCGCAGAGCAGCGGTGAGAAATCGGTCAGTTTGGTGGGGGCGATGACCACGCCACCGGCGTGCTTGCCGGTGCCCCGGGTGGTGCCCTCAAGCTTGAGCGCCATTTCCCAGATCTCTTCGGCCTCTTCATCGTTGCCGATAAACTCTTTGAGCGCGGGTTCCTGCTCAATCGCCTTGGCCAGGGTCATGCCTACTTCAAAGGGAATCAGCTTGGAGAGCTTATCCCCCAGCGAGTACGGACGGCCTTGGGCACGGGCGACGTCGCGCACCACGGCCTTCGCCGCCATGGTGCCAAAAGTAACAATCTGGGAGACCGCATTGCGCCCGTAGCGCTCGGCTACGTACTCGATCACCTTGTCGCGTTTTTCCATGCAGAAGTCGACGTCAAAGTCGGGCATGGAGACACGTTCGGGGTTAAGAAAGCGCTCGAACAGCAGGTCGTAGCCAATCGGGTCTAAGTCAGTGATCTTTTGCGCGTAGGCCACTAGCGAACCAGCACCGGAACCACGCCCCGGGCCTACCGGTACGCGGTTGTCCTTGGCCCACTGGATGAAGTCCATCACGATCAGGAAGTAGCCAGGGAACCCCATCTGGATAATAACGTTGAGCTCGAACTCCAGCCGGTCGCGGTAGCGCTGGTCGATCGCCTGGTACTCTTCGCTGTCGCGGGGGTAGCGTTCAGCGGGAAACAAAAAATCCAACCGCTCGGTTAAACCGTCATGGGATACTTTGCGGAAGAACTCATCCTGGGTCATCCCTTCGGGAATGCCGAACTCGGGCAGGAAAATCTCGCCCAGGCGCACATCCACGCTGCAGCGCTCGGCGATCATCACGCTGTTTTCCAGCGCTTCGGGGATATCGGCAAACAGCGCCGCCATCTCGTCGGGGCTTTTTAAGTACTGCTCTTCAGTGTAGCGGCGTTCGCGGCGTGGGTCGTCCAGCGCTTTACCTTCACCGATGGCGACGCGGGTCTCGTGGGCCCAATAATCTTCGCGCTCAAGAAAGCGCACGTCATTGGTCGCCACCACTGGCGTGCCTGTTTCAATGGCCAGCTTGACGCTGGCGTGAACGCAGGCCTCTTCCAGCGGGCGCCCGGTGCGAATCAACTCTAGATAAAAGCGCTCGGGAAAGGCCGCCTGCCACTCTTCGAGCAGCACCCGCGCATCCTGTTCGTGATCAGATAGCAGGTGGCGGCCAATCTCACCCTCCCGCGCGCCGGAAAGCGCAATCAAGCCTTCGCTCTGCTCCAGCACCCACTGTTTATCGAGAATGGCGCGCCCCTGCCATTGACCATGCGTCCAACCTTTCGAGATCAACTCGGTCAGGTTGCGATAGCCAATATCGTTCATCGCCAGCAGCGTTAGCCGGTAAGGGTGGGACTCGTCATGGGGATTATGGAGCCATAAGTCGCTGCCAATAATCGGCTTCAACCCCGCCCCCTGGGCGGCTTTGTAGAACTTCACCAGGCCGAACAGGTTGGTTTCATCGGTCAAGGCCAGCGCTGGCATCGCCCGTTCAGCCGTGGTGCTAACCAGCGACTTTAGCTTCACTAAGCCATCGACCAGGGAATATTCACTGTGCAAACGTAAATGAACGAACGGAACCGTCATGAGACTCTCAGCAAAACGCTAGGTGAAGAAAAATACGTTAAAGCAGCGCCAACTGACGCTGCACAGGCGCGAAGCTACGACGATGTTCGGCCAGTGGCCCGTGAGCTGCAAGCGCCGTCAGGTGCTCTTTGGTCGGGTAGCCTTTATGGCGCGCAAAACCATACTCAGGATAGCACTCATCCAAGGCGACCATCTGCGCATCGCGAGCGACCTTGGCCAAAATCGACGCCGCGGCAATCGCACAGTGGCGTGAATCGCCCTTTACCACGGCCTGGCCAGGCAACAGATGGCCAGGTAATTTGTTGCCATCCACGAGTAGATATTCCGCCGCCGGTGCCAGCGCATCAATGGCTCGACGCATGGCCAAGTGGGTGGCGTGGTAAATATTCAGCGCATCCACTTCTGCTGCGCTGGCTTCTGCCACGGCAAAGGCCAGCGCCCGCTCGCGAATTTGTGTATCCAGTGCTTCACGCCTGCGCGCCGTCAACTTTTTAGAGTCGGTAAGACCGTCAATCGGCTGAGCGGGGTCGAGAATCACCGCCGCGGCCACCACGCTGCCGATCAGCGGCCCTCGGCCTACTTCATCGACCCCCGCCAGCCGCTCGCCGCTGTAGGCAATTTCCAGCGTTGGAAAATCCTTGTGCTCGATCAACCAGTGCTCAATGGCCATCAACACTCTCCAGCGGCTGACCCGCGGCCAACAGGTTAATCGCCTCGGCGGCGCGACGGCTGGCGTTACGCTGGAGCGTAGCGTGCATCTCGGCAAAGCGTGTTTCCAAAGCATGTCGACTTGCCTCGTCGGCCAACATAGCGCTGAGCTGGTCGGCAATCGCCTCTGGAGAGGCGGCGTCTTGAATCAGCTCGGGTACCAGCGTCTCCTGGGCAATCAAATTGGGTAGCGATACCCACTGGGTTTTCACCATTCGTTTAGCCAGCCAGTGGGTGGCTGGGGCCATTTTGTAGGCCACTAGCATGGTGCGGTGGCACAACATGGCTTCCAGCGCGGCGGTACCCGAGGCCAGCAGTACCACATCGCTCGCCACCATGGCTTCGCGGGCCTGACCATCCAAAAGCGCAGTACGCTCAACCAACAGCGGGTAACTAGCCAGCAGTGCGCTGATTTCCCGGCGGCGATCAGCGGTGGCTGCAGGAATCACCACTTGCAGCGTGGGGTGGCGCTGGCAGAGCTGTTCGGCAGCGTTAAGAAAGGTGTCACCCAAAAAGCGAATTTCATTGGCCCGGGAGCCGGGCAGCAGCGCTAACACCTGACTATCCGGCGCCAGCTTCAGCGCCTGACGGGTGGCAATACGGTCATTTTCCAGCGGCATTTCGTCGGCCAGAGGGTGACCCACAAAGGCAACGGGAACACGGTGTTTGCGATAGAAGGCGGCTTCAAAAGGCAGCAGTGTCAGCATGCCGTCCACCGATTTAGAGATGCCTTTTACCCGCCCCTGACGCCACGCCCATACGGAAGGGCTTACGTAATGGGCAGTGGTAATACCCGTTTCGCGGAGCTGGCGCTCCAGGCCTAAATTGAAATCAGGCGCATCGATGCCGAGCATAATATCCGGCTGCCAGGCCAGCGCTTCGGCTTTTAGGGTGCGCCGCACACGGATCAGTTCGGGGAGATGCTTAAGCACTTCAACCAGCCCCATTACCGCGAGGGTCTCTAAAGGGAAGCGGCTCTCCATGCCTTCCGCCTGCATGCGCGGCCCGCCGATGCCACGAAACTCGACGCCAGGGTAGCGTGCTTTAAGCTCGCGCATCAGCCCAGCGCCGAGGATATCGCCGGAGAGTTCCCCAGCCACGAGATAGACACGTTGCAGGGTCATAAAATGATTAGCATGGGTTAACGGGTGATGCCGCGGGTAGAACGCTCAATGGAGGCGGCGAAATGCTCGATCTCGGGCAAATCAAAGCGGCTACGCATTTCGACAAGCGCCTGCTCTGTAGTCAGCCCCTGGCGATAAACCATTTTATAGGCGGTGGTTAAGGCGCTAACTGCTTCGCGGCTAAAGCCGCGGCGCTTTAAGCCCACTAGGTTGAGTCCACGCGCTTCGGCAGGGTTGCCATTAATCATGATATAGGCGGGTGTGTCCTTGGTGATAATCGAGCCACCACCGGCCATGGCGTGATCGCCAAAGTGACAGAACTGATGCACTGCCGCCAACCCACCCAGAATGGCATGATCACCGACGGTGACATGGCCCGCCAAGGTAACCTGATTGGCTAAAATGCAGTCGTTACCAATCACGCAGTCATGGCCGACATGCACGTAGGCCATAAACAGGTTGCGCGAACCAATGGTGGTTTCGCTGCGATCCTGAACGGTGCCTCGATGAATCGTGGCGCCTTCACGGACCACATTATCGTCGCCCATCACTAACCGCGTGGGTTCGCCTGCGTATTTTTTGTCCTGACAGTCTTCACCTACCGAGGCAAACTGAAAGATACGCGTACGTTCGCCTAGCGAGGTGGGGCCTTTAACCACCACATGAGGGCCTATCACGGAGCCCGCGCCGATCGTGACGTCGGGGCCAATGATGCTAAAGGGGCCAACCTCAACGTCGTCGGCAAGGCGCGCCGCCGGGTCGACCAGTGCAGTCGGATGTATCAAGCCACCTTCCTCTCGGCACAAATAATTTCTGCTTCGCAGGCCAGCTCACCGTCAACCGTGGCACGGCATGCAAATTTCCAGATACCCCGTTTACCTCTAATCACGTCGGCCTCTAAGGTGAGCTTGTCGCCCGGCATTACCGGGCGTTTAAAGCGCACTTTATCGCTGCCCACGAGATAGTACACATAACCATCGGCAGGCAGTTTATTGACCGTTTTAAAACCGAGAATGCCGCATACCTGGGCCAGGGCTTCAATCACCAGTACGCCGGGCATAATCGGGTGATGCGGAAAGTGGCCGTTAAAAAATGGCTCATTAATGCTGACATTTTTGTACGCAACGATGGATTCGCCGGTGGTTAATTGCGTTACTCGATCCACCAGCAAAAAGGGGTAACGGTGGGGCAAGTACTCGCGAATTTCATTGATATCCATAACCATCGTAGCGACCTCTAAAATAACAAAAACCTGCAGCTCCTGAAGAGTGTCAGGCAAATACCAGCACGTGCACTGGTTAAAAGGCTGTGGATTATACCCCGCTGTTATCTAGTCTCAAACCAGCAGCGGGTAAAAGTCATGCAGCCGTTACTATTCACGTTGCTTTTTTTCCAATCGAGCCAGGCGCTTAGCGATGTCATCAAGCTGTTTAAAACGCACCGCGTTTTTACGCCACTGGGCATTAGCCATGGCGCCAGTACCGGATGAGTAGACCCCCGGTTCATGGATTGAGTTCGTGACAAGGCTCATACCTGTCACCTGAACGCCGTCGCAAATGGTTAGGTGACCGGATAAACCGACCCCACCACCCAGCATGCAGTGCTTACCGACCTTGGTCGAACCAGCAATGCCCACACAGCCTGCTAAGGCGCTGTGGTCACCGATAATGACGTTATGGGCGATTTGTACCTGACTATCAATTTTGACGTCATCACCAATCACCGTATCTCCCAAAGCGCCACGATCGATGCTGGAGCAACTGCCTACTTCAACGTCGTCGCCAAGCACTACGCCCCCCAATTGGGCGATTTTATGCCAGCCAGCGCCATCGTGGGCAAACCCGAAGCCGTCGCCGCCAATCACACAGCCGCTTTGCAAGATGCCCCGTTTACCGATAACCACGCCATGGCAGAGGGTGACATTGGCGTGCAGACGCGTTGCTTCGCCGATAATTGTATCGGCTCCCACCACGCTGCCCGCCCCAATGACCACACGGTCGCCCAGCACCACGCCTGATTCAATCACTGCATGAGCTTGAATGCAGACATCGGCGCCTAGCTGAGCATCTTCCGCCACGACGGCGGTGGGGTGAATACCGACGATATCGCGGGCAGGCAGTGGGTCAAACAACTGCGATAGCTTGGCATAGCCCAAGTAAGGGTTATCGATTTCCAGACGCGCTACCGGGCAGTGCTTGCCATGCTCAGGGTGCAGCAATACCGCGGCCGCCTTGGTCGTCGCCAAATCTTTCAGGTAGGCACGATTGGCCAGAAAAGCCACTTGATCCGGCTGCGCTTCTTTTAGCGTCGCCAAGCCGCGTATCGGCTGCTGGGCATTACCGCTGACGGCAATGCCCAATTGGCGCGCAATGTCTGCGAGGGTAAAGTGATGAGAAGCGTGCGTCATGGGAGCCCAGGGAAGCGTTGGTGTGGCCTGACCACACCAATTAGCGTTTAAATTTAGTTCAAGGTATCAAAAATCTGGGTGACTTCATCGGTCACATTGGGCAGATCCACACCTGAGTGCAGTACGCCCTGGGGTTCAACCAGCACATCAATACCATGGCGTTCCAGCACTTCTGCTACCGCTTGTTCCAGCTTAGGCTCGGCGCCTTCTAAAAACTGCTGCTCGGAACGCTGCTGTGCCTGCATTACTTCCTGGCGAAGCTGTTCAAAACGGCTGCCTTTCTGCTGAAGCTCGCTAATCAGCGACTCCCGCTGGGACTGAGCCATCGTTTCGCCTTCGTTCTGCAAACGCTGCTGAAGCTGCTGCAACTCATTACCCAGGTTTTGCGCTTCACGCTGCTGATTGCCAATTTGCCCTTCCAGAGTACTCATTGACGCCTGTGCGGACTGGGTATTCATCAATGCTGCTCGCCAATCCAACACTGCTACTTCTGCAGCGTGAGCGGGCAAAATCATCGCGCCCAACAGGCATACCACCGCTGTCAGTTTACGCATCATGTTATCTCCTTAGGTCACGCTAGCGCGCGCCACCATGGCACGCGGTCTAGCAAAATTAGAACGTTTGCCCTTTAGAACGTTTGTCCTAATGAGAACTGGAAGAACTGAGTGTCGTCACCGCTCTTATCGTTCAATGGCTCAGCAATGCTAAAGGTCAGCGGGCCTACCGGTGTCAGCCAAGAGAGGCCAATACCGGCGCTGTAGCGCAAATCGCCTAGATCAACGCCGGAGTTACACTGCTGACGCCCTGCGTCTTCTGCAAGCACATCGTAGCAAGAGGTCAGGAAGGTATTACCGCCATCCAAGAATAGCGATGTTTGCAGCGCGCGCTGATCTTCAACAAAGGGCAGCGGGAAAATGATCTCGGCGCTACCTTCTACTGAAACGTTACCGCCCAGCGTGCGGTCACGGCCGCCTTCGGTTGCTGGCGTGGTGCGCTGCCCAAGCGTATTCGACGTGAAGCCACGCACCGAGCCAAGACCACCCGCGTAGAAGTTTTCATAGAAGGGGAAGGGATCGTTGCCGCCCAGCGTATCGGCATAGCCGACATTGCCGGTAAATTTGAACGCCCAGGACTCGTCATCGTTAATCGGGAAGAGCTGTTGAGCACGGGCGCGCAGCTTGTAGTACTCCGAATCACTGCCCGGCACGCCGGTTTCCAGCGACAGTCGCTGATAGTTGCCATCGGTCGGCATAATACCGCGGTTGAGATTGTTGCGTGTCCAACTAGCGGTCAGCTTCAGGCTTTGCGCATCTTCGCCCTGATCTTCCACATAGCGACGAATTTCTGAGGCCGTGTCGAAGTAGGTTTTCACCGTTAGGTCTTCAACGCTGGCACCGAAGTTAAGACGCGACAGTTCGCTTACGGGGTAACCAAAGTTGATACCGGCACCATAGGCATCCGTCGAGAACGTCGAAATATCCGAATCGGCGTAATCTGTTTCGCGGTAAAAAACATTGTAGCCGCGAGAAATGCCATCCAACGTCCAGTAGGGATCAGTGAAGCCAAAGTTCACACTGGTAAAGGTGTCGCTGCGCTGAGCCCCTACATTGACCCGGTTACCCGTACCCAAGAAGTTATTTTGTGACAAGCCGACACCGTAAATAACCCCGGCACTCTGGGAGAAACCAACGCTGGCAGAGACCGACCCCGAGGGCTGCTCTTCGACATTATAAGTAACGTCGAGTAAATCCGGCTCACCAGGTACAGGCTGGGTATCCACTTCTACTTGGCTAAAAAAGCCCAGGCGTTCAAGGCGCTGACGCGATTGTGTAATGGCTTCGGTGGAAGCGGGTGCGCCCTCCAACTGAATCATTTCACGCCGCAGTACTTCATCCTGAGTAGTCGTATTACCGTAGAACTCGATACGACGCACGTAGGCGCGTTCACCGGGATTGACAGCAATCACCAGATCGACCGTTTCACCGTCCCCTGCCATTTCAGGCACGCCTTGAATATCAGCAAAGGCGAAGCCTTCGGCACCCAAACGCTGGCGCAGGGCTTCGGTGGAGGCATTCACATCGCCGCGGGAGAAAATCTCTCCCTCTTTAACGGTGAGTAACTGGCGAGCTTCGTTTTCGCTGATCTGTAGATCACCCGCGAAACGAATATCACCTACCCGGTACTGGGCGCCTTCATCGACGTTTAGTGTAATAAAGATTTCGGATTTTTCCGGACCAATCGACACCTGAGTCGAGGTGACATCGAAGTTGACGTAGCCACGATCTAGGTAGAACGAGCGCAGCCGCTCAATATCACCGGAAAGCGCTTCACGGGAGTACTCGTCGCTAGAGAACCAGCCGAAAAAGCGTCCTGGCCGATCATTTAACTCAAACACGCCACGCAGCGTTTCATCATCAAAGGCTTCGTTACCAACGATATTGATTTGGCGAATCTTGGCCACTTCGCCTTCGTTGATATTGATATTGACCTGTACCCGGCCCTCATCAACCTCTTCCACTTCGGTATCGATGCTGGCGCTGTAGCGACCTTGAGACTGGTAGACGCCTTCCAGCTCGCGCTGTATCTCTTCCAGCGTAGAGAGCTCCAGTACCTGACCTTCCGAGAGCCCCGATTCACGCAAACCATTGCGCAAGTCCTCTTCGGAGATCTGATCGTTGCCGCTGATCTGTAGCCGCGCAATAGTCGGACGCTCGACGACCTGAATAACCAGTACATCGCCTTCGCGTGCCAGGGAGACATCGTCAAATAGCCCTGTGGCAAATAAGTCACGGGCAGCAGCAGCTAATTGCTCTTCGCTGACGCGCTCATTGGCACTCACCGGAAATGCATTGAAGACCGAGGCGGCGGATACCCGCTGCAGTCCTTCCACTCGAATGTCTGAAACATCAAAGGATTGTGCTTGGGCGCCGCTGGCGCCTGCCAGCAAGAGTGCCGCCATTCCAAGGGTCTTGATTTTCATGCAGTCAATTCGCTCGCGTTGGTCTGCCTATCATTCCAGAAAGGCACCATATACATTTGTGCAGGCAGATGACAAGGCATCCTGCGCGCTACACGCGTCATTACCACAGGCGCATCAGATCAAAATAGAGGGCCATCAACATCAGGGTGCCGACCATGGCAAGCCCAATGCGCAGTCCTACGGCTTGGGTTCTTTCGGATACTGGCCGTCCACGCACGACCTCCATAAAATAATAGAGCAAGTGGCCACCATCGAGCACCGGGATAGGTAGTAAGTTTAGTACCCCAAGGCTGATAGAAAGATACGCTAGAAAGCCAATAAACGCTTCCATCCCTGCACGGGCCGAATCACCAGAGATCTGTGCAATGGTGATTGGCCCGGACAAATTGGAAGGCGAGATAAGCCCGACAAACATTTTGCGTATGGCATCTAAGGTTAAGAGCGTCATCTCTCCAGTGCGCGAAACAGCCTGGCCTACCGCTTCGATAGGGCCGTAACGGATTTCACGCTGAAACGCTGCTGGCCACTCGACCTGCTCGGCGCCTGCACCGATATAACCAATTTCAACCCCAGTGTCCAAGCGGTTACGCCCGGGGGTTAAATCAACACTCGACTGCTCGCCATTACGTTCATAGGTGAGCTGCAGCGTTTCACCTGGATTACCTCGCACCATATTAACGAAGTGCATCCAATCATCCACTGGTTCGCCATTAATCGCCACCATCCTATCGCCCGCCTCAAGGCCTGCTTGCTCGGCGGCCTCTCCGCTCACTACTTGGCCTAAAACGGCCGGAAATTCCGGCTGCCAAGGAGTAATACCCAGCGATTGCAGCGGCTGTGGCGGATCTTGGCGAACCAAATAATCAGTCACCGATAAGCCAAAACGTTGAGGGTCGCTCGCGCCTTCGGGGCGGGCGTCTATATCCAGCTCACCGCTGAAACCAATAATCGATACCAGTTTGAGGTTAACATCTTCCCAAGAGCGCATCTCATCGCCCTGAATGGCGACAATTTCATCGCCATTGGCAAGTCCGGCTTCGGCGGCGGGCGAGTCAGGCGCAACGCTACCTACCATTGGCGACACCACCGTGGTACCCGCCACGAACAGTGCCCAGTAAGCCACAATCGCTAACAAGAAGTTGGCGATTGGCCCTGCCGCCACAATCGCAATGCGCTGCCACACGGTTTTGCGGTTAAATGCCTGATCAAGCTGCTCTTCCGGAACCGGCGCCTCACGCTCATCGAGCATTTTGACATAGCCACCCAGCGGAATGGCGGCTATCGCGAACTCGGTGCCGTGGCGGTCAACCCGCGACCATAGCGGCTTACCAAAGCCTACAGAAAACCGTAGCACTTTGACCCCACAGCGCCTCGCCACCCAAAAATGGCCAAACTCGTGGAAGGTCACTAACAGGCCCAACACCACAATGACCGCTAAAATATTCTGTATAAGGCCCACACTGAACTCCTTAATGCCCCGCTCTAACGACCAGCCCAGCGAATGCTTAAGCGTATCATTTTGTTACCAGTTCCAGCGCCTGCTGTCGCGCCCACTGATCCGTTGCTAATACGCTATCAAGGCTATCAACACGGCCTTGATAGGGGCGCGACAAGACGTCGGCGACCAGTTGCCCAATGGCTGTAAAGCCGATTCGACGCTGTAGGAATGCTTCAACTGCAACCTCATTGGCAGCGTTGAGCACAACGGGTGCCATGCCACCTTGCCGCATCGCTTCACGGGCAAGCCCTAAACAGGGGAAGCGAGTTTCATCGGGGGCTTCAAAATCAAGCCGCGCCACCTGAAAAAGATCCAGTGTCTCAACCCCGGCATCAATGCGCTCCGGCCACGCTAGCCCGTAGGCGATGGGGATGCGCATATCAGGATTACCCAACTGTGCAATCACCGAACCATCTTGATACGCCGCCATGGAGTGAATCACGCTTTGAGGGTGCACCACCACCTGGATTTGTTCGGGCGTGGCATCAAACAGCCAGCAGGCTTCAATAAGCTCTAGCCCTTTATTCATCAGTGTGGCGCTATCCACCGATATTTTACGTCCCATTGACCAGTTCGGGTGAGCGCAGGCCTGTTCGGGAGTGACATTATTGATTTCCGCCTGGCTCCAGGTACGAAACGGCCCGCCAGAGGCCGTTAGCAGCAGTTGACGAACGCCGTGCTTGGCAAGTCCGCCGCGGTGCTCCGCAGGTAGACACTGGTAAATGGCATTATGTTCGGAATCAATCGGTAGTAATGTTGCGCCAGAGCGGGAAACGGCCTCCATAAACAGCGCGCCGCTCATCACCAGCGCCTCCTTATTGGCCAGTAACACGCGCTTGCCTGCTTCCGCAGCGGCTAGGGCAGGCAGTAAGCCCGCCGAGCCGACAATGGCCGCCATTACGCAGTCGACGCTGGCGTCCCGGGCAACATCGCACAGCGCCTCTGGGCCTGCGCTCACGTCAGTTGACTGCCCAGCCCGCTTAAGCTCTTGGCGCAGCCAAGCGGCATCGGCCTCATTATCCAACACGGCGACCGCAGGGCGATGCGCCAAGCACTGCGCTAGCAGAGCCTCTTTTGAGGTGTGCGCGGTCAGGGCATGCACGCAATAGCGGTCTGGGTGGCGACTAATCACATCCAGCGTGCTAGTGCCCACAGAGCCTGTCGAGCCAAGCACGGTCACACGTTGCCTATTAGCGAGTTGGCTCATAGCGGCGGCACCCGAGCAAACACCTCAACCAGTACTTCCACATAGAACAGTGCAAACAGCGGTATCGCCGCGGTGAGGCTATCAATGCGATCCAGCACACCGCCATGGCCGGGCAGCAACTGGCTCGAATCTTTGATATTACGATGGCGCTTGAGCATGCTTTCCAGTAGATCCCCTAGCACAGAGGCCAAAGTGACCACGGCGGTGATCAGTATCAGGGTAATTCCACCCACCAGGCCCAGCGGCAACCACAGCGCAAAGAGAATAGCCAGAATAGTGGTCGCCGCTAAGCCGCCGTATACGCCCTCCCATGATTTGCCAGGGCTCACGTGGGGAGCCAATTTGCGCTTGCCCCAGTGTCGCCCCACAAAGTAGGCGCCGATATCCGCGCACCAAACCAGCAGCAGCACAAACAGCAGCCAAGCCATACCGATGTCACGCAGAACGTTAAAGCCCACCCAGCAGGGCAATAGCACCCACAGGCCCATCGCCAGGCGCCGCACGGTGGACTGCCACTGCTCACCCGCCGCAGGGTAGCGGGTTACCCAGTAGAGATTCACCAGCCAACCGGCAGCAGAGAACCAAAGCGGCCATATTGAGGTGGCGGCTCCGGCCAGCCACATGACCAGCATCAACACCGCCATCACGGCCACTAGCTGAGCACGCTGTGCCGTACGGGTAACGCCCGCCAGATTGGCCCACTCCCAAGTGGCGAGTAGCACCATCAACGCCGTAAATAGCGCAAAAGCGCCGCCGTCTAAACCAAACAGGCCAGCCAGCACCAGGGGTGCTAGCCAGGCTGCGGTGATAATCCGCTGTTTAAGCACCCTGCGCCTCTATTTGTTCGTCCGTCATGCCAAAGCGACGACGGCGCTGGCAGAAGTCGTTTAATGCCGCATCAAACGCATCCGCACCGAAATCGGGCCATAGCAGCGGGGAAAAGTGCAGCTCAGCATAGGCCAACTGCCAAAGCATAAAGTTGGATAGCCGCTGCTCACCACTGGTACGTATACACAGATCCACCGGCGGCACGTCATCAGTCCCCATTGCAGTGTCGAAGCACGCTTCATCGATTTGCTCAGGCGATAACTCCCCAGCCGCCACCTGCTCGGCTAAGGTGCGCGCCGCCCGTGCGATATCCCACTGCCCCCCATAGTTGGCGGCAATCACCAGATGCATCCCTGTATTGTCCGCGGTTAACGCTTCAGCACGCTGAATATGCTTTTGGATGGCGTGGGAAAAACCCCGCTGTTCGCCAATGATCGAGAGGCGCACATTACGCTCATTGAGCTTTTTGACTTCACGCTTAAGCGCCATCAAAAACAGCTCCATCAAGGCGTTGACCTCTGCGGCCGGACGCTTCCAGTTTTCGCTGGAGAAAGCAAACAGGCTGAGGGTTTGCACCTCGCGCTCGGCGGCTCGCTGAATCACCGCACGAACGGTTTCCACCCCAGCCCGGTGCCCACGCACCCCCGAAAGCCCGCGCGCGCGCGCCCAGCGGTTATTGCCATCCATAATGATGGCAACGTGAGACGGCGGGGCCTCCCCGGCCAGAGAAGACGCGCTGGCGTCGTCCGGCTGTTTTTCAGGAAGCTGCGGTGACGTCATGGATTCTCGCACCAAAGGTCAGTCATAAAAAAACCAGCCAGAGTGTGGCAAAACGGGCAGCCAAAGCTGCCCGCGGCTGAATAAAGCACAGGTTTATACCTGCATGAGATCCTGCTCTTTTGCAGTCAGCGCTTTATCGATCTCAGCAATATACTTGTCGGTCAGCTTTTGAATCGCATCTTCGCCTTCACGCTGATCGTCTTCGGTAATCTCTTTATCTTTTAACAACGACTTGAAATCACCGTTAGCATCACGACGTACGTTACGCACGGCAACGCGAGCGTTTTCAGCTTCGCTACGCGCCTGCTTGATATAACCTTTGCGGGTCTCTTCGGTGAGCATCGGCATTGGCACACGGATCACGTTGCCTGCACTGGCCGGGTTCAAGCCAAGATCAGAGGTCATGATGGCCTTTTCGATCTTCTGCACCATGCCCTGCTCCCACGGCGCAATCGTCAGCGTGCGAGCGTCCTCAACGTTGACCGATGCCACTTGGCTAAGCGGTACCTGGCTGCCGTAATAGTCCACGGTAACGGCGTCTAAAATGCTCGGGTGAGCACGACCGGTACGAATTTTATTGAAGTTGCTATGCAGCGCCTCAACGCTTTTTTGCATGCGCGAATCGGCATCTTTCTTAATATCGTTGATCACGTCATTACCCTCTGTATATCAGCGTGCCTTCCTTGCCCCCTACGACCATATTCAGTAGGGCGCCAGGCTTATTCATATCAAATACCCGCACCGGCATATTATGGTCACGTACCAGGCAGATAGCGGTCAAATCCATAACGCCCAATTTTTGATCCAGGGCGTCGTCGTAAGAGAGCTGGTCGTACTTCACCGCATCCGGATGTTTTACCGGGTCTTTATTGTAGACGCCATCGACTTTGGTCGCCTTGATCACTACGTCGGCGTCCACCTCAATGCCGCGCAAACAAGCTGCAGAATCGGTGGTGAAGAAGGGGTTGCCTGTGCCTGCAGAGAACAGCACTACGTCCCCGGAGGTTAAGTAGCGAATGGCCGTGCGACGGTCGTAGTGCTCTACAACGCCGCTCATTGGGATAGCCGACATCACGCGCGAGCGGATATTGGAGCGCTCTAGCGCATCACGCATTGCCAGCGCATTCATTACGGTCGCCAGCATGCCCATATGGTCACCGGTGACGCGATCCATGCCAGCCTCATTGAGCGCCGCACCGCGAAACAAGTTACCACCGCCAATCACGATGCCTACCTGTACCCCAATACCGACGAGCTGGCCGATCTCCAACGCCATCCGGTCAAGCACTTTAGGGTCAATACCAAAATCGTGTTCACCCATCAGCGCTTCGCCAGAAAGCTTGAGCAAAATACGTTTGTATTTTGACTTCGAACCCTCAGCCTTGCTGGGTGCTACATGGGGGGTAGGTTCTTGAACATCACGCGACATGGCATCTCTCCTGAGGCAGACCTGTAAACAGGCAGGCGGGGCAGCCCCGCTGTATAAACCCGTTATCAGGGTCGGCTAACTAACACCGGTTATACAGGGGCCGGATACGCGAAGGCGTGCGCTCACGCGCACGCCATCTTTTTTCTGAAACCTCTGACCTCAGCGACGGCCAGCCTGTTCCATAACTTCTTTAGCGAAGTCGACTTCTTCTTTCTCGATACCTTCACCAACTTCAAAGCGTGTGAAGCTTACCACTTCGCCGCCTGCGGCTTTCACGTACTCAGCCACAGTCTGGTTCGGGTCTTTAACAAACGGCTGCTCGGTCAGGCTGTTTTCTGCCAAGTACTTTTTCAAGCGGCCCTGAACCATTTTCTCTGCGATCTGCTCCGGCTTACCGGCCATATCCGGCTGCGCCAGAATAATCGCTTTTTCCTGATCCAACTGCTCTTGGGGCATATCGGCAGGATGCGCAACCGCAGGGTTGATCGCCGCCACGTGCATTGCAACGTCTTTCGCGACTTGCGAATTGCCGCCTGTTAGCACGGTCAGAACGCCAATGCGGCCACCGTGGACGTACTCGCCTACCAGACCACCGTCAACAGCGTTCACTACGATGGCACGACGCACACCGATATTCTCACCGATTTTCTGAACCAACTGCTCGCGGGCAGTTTCCAGTTCGCCAGCCATAACGGCGGCAACATCTTCGCTTTTCGCGGTGAAGAAAGCACCGGCGATTTTGTCAGCAAACGCGATGAAGTTGTCATCACGAGCAACAAAGTCAGTCTCGGAGTTGATTTCAACCATTACGCCGTAGCTGCCGTCTTCCGCTACACGCGTAACCACTACACCTTCTGCGGCGATACGATCGGCTTTCTTCGCTGCTTTTAGGCCGGAGCTTTTGCGCAGGTTTTCAATCGCAACTTCGATATCACCGTCGGCTTCGGTGAGTGCTTTTTTACACTCCATCATGCCGAGACCGGTACGTTCGCGAAGTTCCTTGACCTGAGAGGCGCTGATAGCTGCCATGAGAATTCACCTCTGAAATGGTTCTATGAGAGTTAGACGCAACACAGAGTATAGGCATGATAAATGACCATCATGTATCACGCTGCCCTATGTCTCTCTGTATTACGGGGCCGGTATTGAGTGCCGGCAAATTCGTCCGCTCAGACAGTTCATCTGTAGCGGGAAAAAGGGGGCAAAGCCCCCTTTATCTTGATGCGGCACACCTGCTCACCGCACCCACTGCTGCGATTACTCAGCGGCAGTGTTGTCTTCAGCTGCAGCGGCCTCTTCGGTCACTTCAACAAACTCTTGAGCGTTGGCTTCTTTGGCACGGCCACACGCATCCGCAATCGCTTTTACGTAGATCTGGATAGCGCGGATAGAGTCATCGTTGCCGGGAATTACGTAGTCAACGCCATCGGGGTTGGAGTTAGTATCCACCACGCCGATAACCGGGATGCCCAGCTTGTTGGCTTCGTTGATCGCGATGCGCTCGTGGTCAACGTCGATCACGAACAGTGCGTCCGGTAGGCCGCCCATGTTCTTGATACCGCCGATAGAACGCTCAAGTTTGTCCTGCTCGCGAGTCGCCATCAAGACTTCTTTCTTGGTCAGCTTCTCGAACGTGCCGTCTTCGCGCATGGTTTCAAGATCACGCAGACGCTTAATGGACTGACGGATGGTCTTGAAGTTAGTCAACATGCCGCCCAACCAGCGATGGTTGACGAAAGGCTGACCAGCACGGTTAGCTTCTTCTTTAATTACCTTGCTAGCGCTGCGCTTGGTGCCAACAAACAAAATTTTGTTGTTGGATGCCGCCATCTTCTCGACCACATCGATCGCTTCGTTCAGCGCCGGAAGGGTGTGCTCAAGGTTGATGATGTGAATCTTGTTGCGCGCGCCGAAGATAAATTTGCTCATCTTCGGGTTCCAGTACTTGGTCTGGTGGCCGAAGTGAGCACCTGCTTTAAGCAGGTCACGCATATTAACGTGAGACATGGTAGAACTCCTAAAACTCGGGTTAGGCCTCCACGCACCCCATGGATCCGACCGTTGACCACGTTAGACGCTGCCAGCGGCACCCGGGACCATGTGCCGGTGCATGTGTGTTTTTAAGGCTTGATAGTAAGCATTGCGCCCGTAAGTCGAGCACGCTGCGGATTCATCGCCCTGCCCTACTGCGTACTTCCCAGCCAAGAAGCTCGGAATCACGATTGCAGGAAAGCGCGCGGCTTTATACCATAGATCATTGCCAAGATGAAGTCGCACCCCGTTTGACGGTCTTAAATTGCGCCATTCAATTTTCCATTCTGCATTCATATCGAGCATTCATGAACGTTCCTATCAAGACGCCTTCTGAAATCGAACACATGCGCGAAGCCGGGCGCCAAGCGGCTAGCGTGATTGAAATGATCACCCCCCATATCCAGGCAGGCATTAGCACGGGGGAAATTGACCGTCTCTGCCATGAGTATATTGTTAACGAGCTGGGCTCGACCCCTGCACCGCTGAACTACCATGGTTTTCCCAAGGCGACCTGCACGTCGATCAACCATGTGGTGTGCCACGGCATCCCCGACGACGCCAAGAAGCTCAAAAATGGCGATATCATGAACCTGGATATCACCGTTAAGACCACCGACGGCTATCACGGCGACTCCAGCGTGATGTTCGTAGTGGGAGAGACGATTCAGGGCGAACGGCTGTGTCGCATTACTCAGGAGTGCCTGTATAAAAGCATCGAGCTGGTGAAGCCAGGCGTGCGTCTCTCAGAGCTTGCCCGCGTGATTCAAAAACATGCCGAAAGCAACGGCTACTCCGTCGTGCGCGACTTCTGCGGCCACGGCATCGGCGCCGAATTCCACGAAGAGCCGCAGTTTTTACACTACGACGGCTACGCACCGGATGCCGACATTAAGCTCGCCGCAGGCATGTGCTTTACCATCGAGCCGATGATTAACGTCGGCGGGTATAAAACCAAGGTGCTACGCGATGGCTGGACCGCCGTTACCAAAGATCGCAGCCTTTCAGCGCAGTGGGAACATACGCTGCTGGTGACCGAGGGCGGTGTAGAAGTACTGACCGCGCGTGGCGATGAAGACTTCAGTTTTCTACCCAACTGATGCTACTACACCACCACCGGTTTGAGCCGGACACCACGCTTTACGACCTGGATCTTTTCCGCACTGAGCTTGCCGGATCTCGCTCGCCAGTTGCTCCCTTCAAGGCCGCGCTGCGCGAGCTACAAGCGCGCCTGGACGACCAGTTTCGCGCCGGTGCAGACATTCGCGACCTTGTGCGCGGCCGCGCCTGGTACCTGGATCAGCTGCTGGCGATTGCCTGGGCGCAGCACGAGTGGCCCGATGATGGAATTGCGCTGGTGGCGGTAGGCGGTTATGGCCGTGGTGAGCTACACCCCCACTCGGATATCGATCTGCTGCTGCTATTGGAGCAGGACGATGACACCGCCTATCGTGAACCGCTGACCGCCTTTATCACCTTCTTGTGGGATATTGGCCTGGAAATTGGTCATAGCGTTCGCTCGCTTAGCGACTGCGAGCGGGAAGCCGAAGCGGATGTCACGGTGATTACCAACCTGCTCGAATCTCGCCTGATTGCGGGGCCAGAAAGCCTGCGCGAAGCGATGCGCGAACGCCTCAGCGCCGAGCATATTTGGCCCGCCGATCGCTTTTTTGAAGCCAAGTGGCAGGAGCAGATTTCGCGCCACTACCGCTACAACAACTCCGAGTACCACTTAGAACCGAACCTCAAAAGCTCCCCCGGCGGGCTGCGCGACATCCAGATGATCGGCTGGGTGGCCAAGCGCCACTTCGGTACCGAACAGTACACCGATATCGTCGCCAACGGCTTTATGAACGACGCCGAACTGCGCATTTTAAGCCAGGGGCAGGCGTTCTTGTGGCAGGTGCGCTATGCCCTGCATATGCTTACCGACCGCGCCGAAGACCGCCTGCTGTTTGACCACCAGCGCACCATCGCCGAAATGTTTGGCTTTCGCGATACGCCGGAACGTCTGGCGGTTGAGCAGTTCATGAAGCGCTATTACCGGCACGTCACCGCGCTGGCGGGACTCAACGATATGCTGCTGCAGCACTTTGACGAGGTCATCCTGCGCGGCAAAGAAGCGCTGGAAACCGTCAAACTCAACGAGCGCTTCGAGACCAAAGGCGGCTATATCCAGGTTCGCTCGCGGACACTTTTCCGTGAACGCCCCGCGGCGATGCTGGAGCTATTCCTACTGATGGCCAAGCACCCCGAAATCGAAGGAGTGCGTGCCGATACCATCCGACTAATTCGCGATCATCGCCACCAGATTGACGACCACTACCGGGAAGACCCGCGCCACCAGCGGCTCTTTATGGCTATTCTGCGCGCCCCCGGCAATGTGCCCCGCCAGTTGCGGCGCATGAACCGCTACGGGATTCTGGGCAAATACCTGCCCGAATTTGGCCGCGCCATAGGGCTGATGCAGCACGACCTTTTCCACATTTACACGGTCGATGCCCACACCCTGCTGCTGCTCAAATTTCTGCACAATTTTCGCAAACCGGAAGCGAAGGGTGACTTTCCAGTGGCGGTGGCATTGATGCAGCAGTTGCCCAAGCTCGACCTGTTGTGGATCGCCGGGCTGTTTCACGACATTGGCAAGGGCCGCGGCGGCGACCACTCGGAAATCGGCGCCCGGGACGTTGAGCATTTTTGTCAGCGCCACCACGTCTCGCCCCACGACACGAACCTGGTCAGTTGGCTGGTTGAGCACCATCTATTGATGTCGATGACGGCGCAAAAGCGCGATATCAGCGACCCCGATGTGATTCGTGATTTTGCCTTGATCGTGCGTAACGAAACGCGCCTGGACTACCTTTACGTGCTCACCGTGGCCGACATCAATGCCACCAACCCCACACTGTGGAACGGCTGGCGGGCGTCGCTGCTACGCCAGCTGTACGCCGAAACCAAGCGTGCCCTGCGCCGCGGCCTGAATAATCCGCCCGACCGCGACGACTGGGTGCGGGAAACGCGCACCGAAGCACGCTCTTTGCTGCAAACCATCGGCGTTAATCGTGAGCAAATCGATCATCTTTGGGAATCGCTAGGGGAAGACTACTTCCTGCAGTACGCCCCCAGCGAAATCGTTTGGCAGACCCAGGGCATTCTCAATCACAACCAGTCGCCGCTGCCGCTGGTGCTGATCAGCGCGCCTACTGCGGACATGTCCGAAGGCGGCACCAAAGTGTTTATCCACACCCGTTCGGTGGACGACCTTTTCGCTGCCACCGCCGCTGCCATGGAGCAGTTGGGCCTGTCGATTCACGATGCGCGCATTGCGACCTCCCACAACGATTGGACGCTCAACACCTTTATCGTGCTCGACAGCCATGGTCAGCCTATACGTGACCCAGGCCACATCGAAGAGATGCGCCGACACCTGGTGGAAGAGCTTGATGACCCTGATGACTACCCGGATATCGTCACCCGCCACACGCCGCGCCAGCTCAAGCATTTCAAGGTACCCACGGAGGTGCTGATTGAGCAGGATCCGGCCAATGAGCGCACGCTGCTGGAGCTAACGGCTCCCGACCGCCCCGGCCTGCTGGCCCGGGTGGGACGGATTTTTATGGAGCAGGATATCTCGCTTTCGGCGGCAAAAATCGCCACCCTGGGCGAGCGGGTAGAGGACGTCTTTTTCATCACCACCAAGGCAGGCGAACCGCTGACTGACCCCGAGCGCCAGCAGCAGCTGCGCGAACGTCTGATTGAAGTGTTGGGCGTTTAAAAGATAATTCACCGAACCCCGAGGCTGATGCAGAGATTGTAGTGCCAAGCCTGGAGGCGAGGGTAGGTTTCCGCGAGGACGCTGTGAACCCCTCCAGGGGCGCTACTTTCGCCATCTGACCGCCAGGGATGGCGGAAATGCCGGAATTGTCAGGAATTTTTTCCGGCCATGGCGAAAGACCCTCGCTCCAACCTACCCTCGCTCCCGTCTATCGAGTGTCTGTAAAAGTATTCATTGCAAAATCACACCCTCGTTAGGTTTGAGCCTGCACCGGGCCTTGCCTATAATCGACGGTTTACGCCGCCAGCCATCAACGGACACATCATGAACGCCGACCTCGACGCCCTGCATCCTTACCCGTTTGAAAAGCTGGCCGCGCTGAAGGCCGCATTAACGCCCCCAGCTGACTTGGCGCATATTCCGCTGACCATTGGCGAACCCCAGCACGCGCCCTTTCCTGCGGCGCTTGAAGCGCTGGTGGCGCACCAGCTGGAAATGGCCCGTTATCCCGCGACCAATGGCCTGCCAGCGCTCCGCCAAACCATCGCCAACTGGGCAAGCCAACGCTTTCAACTGCGCGAACTCGACAGCGAACGGCACGTGGTGCCCGTTAACGGCACTCGGGAAGCCATTTTTGCCTTTGTGCAGGCGGCGCTGGATCGCACCCGCCCGGCGAAAGTCGCGGTGCCCAATCCGTTTTATCAAATCTACGAAGGTGCGACGCTGCTGGCAGGCGGTGAGCCGCTCTATTTAGACTGTACCGCTGAGAACAATTTTCGACCTGACGTTAACGCCGTGCCCGCCGCGACGTGGCGCGACGTGCAAATCGTCTTTATCTGCTCGCCGGGCAACCCCACCGGCGCGGTCACGTCCCTTGATGAATTTAAGCAGCTGATTGCCCTCGCCGACGAACACGACTTTATTATCGCCTCGGACGAGTGTTACTCGGAGCTCTACCTTGACGAAACAGCCCCACCACCAGGGTTGCTGCAAGCCTGCGCCGAGCTGGGCCGTGATGATTACCGGCGCTGCGTGGTGTTTCACTCGCTCTCCAAGCGCTCCAACTTGCCGGGCCTGCGCTCGGGCTTTGTGGCGGGGGATGCGGCACTGCTCACACCGTTTAAGCGCTACCGCACTTACCATGGCTGTGCCATGTCGCTGCCGTTGCAGCACGCCTCTATCGCCGCCTGGCAGGATGAGCAGCACGTACGCGCCAACCGCGACGCCTACCGCGAAAAATTTAGCGCGGTCACCCAGGTGCTTGCCCCAGTCATGGATTTTCCCGCGCCACAAGCTAGCTTTTACCTATGGCCTGCGGTGCCCGGTGGCGACGATATCGCCTTCACGCAGAGGCTGTTTGCCGAACAGCACGTTAGCGTACTGCCCGGCAGCCTAATGGGACGCAGGGGTGAAAATGGCGTTAACCCCGGCGCAGGGCGTTTGCGCCTAGCGCTGGTGGCTGAGCTAGCGCCCACCCTTGAAGCCGCCCAACGAATTCGCCATCTCATCGAGCGCGGTTAACTTATTCCACATTCTCTGGTTCAACATTCTCAGGAGGTCGTATGCTGACGCTGTATATCATCGATAACTGCGATACCTGCCGCAAAGCGCGTAAAGCCTTGGATGAGAAAGCGCTGCTGTATAAAACCCACGATCTGCGCAAAGATGGTCTATCTGCTGCGCTACTAGAACACATTTTACATCGCGTGCCGCTTGTGGAAGTCATTAACAAACGCAGCAAAACCTGGCGCGAACTTTCCGATGAGGAAAAAGATTACGACGCCAACTCGGCCCGCCAGCTACTGATGAAATACCCCACACTGCTGAAGCGGCCGCTGCTCGAAGTAGACGACTCCACTATCTTAGTCGGCTACCGCGAGGGCGATTACGACAAGCTCGGCTAAGTACTCAAGTGGCTAAGTGCTTCAGCAACTAGATACTTGAGAAACTAAGCACTTAAGCAACTAGGCACCTTGGCTTTGCCTGCTTTTCTTCACTATTTATCACTACAGGACACCTTCTTATGCTGAGCTTTGCGCTTGGAATCGGCACCCAAAACACCCAGGGCGACTGGCTGGAAATCTACTACCCGGCGCCGCTGCTCAACCCACCCGCCAGCCTGGTGGAAGCCGCCAAACAAGCTCTGGATGCCCCCCAAGGCAACGCCGCCATCAGCTTTTTGCCCGAAGACTGCACACGCCTGGCTAAAGCGTTAGAAGCCGCGGGGCACTCCGCCCAGGCAGAGCTTGCCGAAGCGCTCTCTGCCAGCCAGCGCCCCCTGGTCGCGATGTTCCTGGAGAGCGACGAAGCGCCACAAACCGCGCCAGAGGTGTATTTAAAGCTGCATCTGCTGTCCCACCGCTTGGTCAAACCTCACGGTCTTGATCTCACCGGCATGTTTGGCCTTCTGCGCAATATTGCCTGGACCAACGAAGGCGCCATCGACATTGAAGAGCTGCCTACGCGCCGCTTGAAGGCACGTATGGCGGGCCGCGCGCTGTCCGTCGACTGTGTCGATAAATTCCCCAAAATGACTGACTACGTGGTGCCTACCGGTATCCGCATTGCCGACACCGCCCGCGTACGTCTGGGCGCTTACCTAGGCGAAGGCACTACCGTCATGCACGAAGGCTTTGTCAACTTCAATGCGGGCGCCGAAGGCCCCGGCATGATCGAAGGTCGCATCTCAGCCGGCGTGATGGTCGGCAAAGGCTCCGACTTGGGCGGCGGCTGCTCCACCATGGGCACTCTCTCTGGCGGTGGCAATATCGTCATTAAGGTCGGGGAAGGCTGCTTGATCGGCGCCAACGCAGGCATCGGCATTCCCCTGGGTGACCGCTGCACGGTAGAAGCAGGGCTGTATATCACCGCTGGCTCCAAAGTGACCTTACTGGATGATCAGGGCCAGGAAGTGAACACCGTTGCCGCCCGCGAGCTGGCCGGGCAAGACGATCAGCTATGGCGCCGCAACTCCCAGAATGGCCGCATTGAGTGCTTGACCAATAAAAGTGCTATCGCCCTGAACGAGGCGCTGCATGCCCACAACTGAATCTGAAGGACTGTCGCCGACGCTCACGCTCGCCTTTGAGCTGCTCAGCCGGGCCTCGGTAACGCCGGACGACGAGGGCTGCCAGGAACTCATGATCGAGCGCTTAGCAGCGCTCGGTTTTCATATTGAGCGGCTACCGTTTGGCGACGTAAAGAATTTCTGGGCGGTTCGCGGCCATCACGGCCCGGTGGTGGCCTTTGCCGGCCACACCGACGTGGTGCCCAGCGGCCCCTATACCAACTGGCAGTACCCACCGTTTGAGCCCTGCATTGATGATGAGGGTATGCTGTGCGGACGTGGCGCGGCGGATATGAAAGGCAGCTTGGCCTCAATGCTGACCGCCGTTGAGCGCTTTGTGGCCAACCACCCGAATCACGATGGCCGTATTGCCTTTCTGATTACCTCCGATGAAGAGGGCCCGGCAGTCGACGGCACTCGCGCGGTGGTCGAGCACCTGCGCGAGCGTAATGAACGGCTCGACTACTGCATTGTCGGCGAACCATCCTCGACCACGCGCCTGGGCGATGTGATCAAAAACGGTCGTCGCGGCTCACTGGGCGCCACGCTGCACATTAAAGGCGTGCAGGGTCACGTGGCCTATCCGCATTTAGCGCGCAATCCCATCCACCAGGCCATGCCAGCGCTGGATGCGCTGGTCAACGAGCACTGGGACGCGGGCAACGACTTTTTTCCCGCCACCAGCTTTCAGATTTCCAATCTGCGCGCAGGCACCGGGGCGACCAACGTGATCCCCGGCGACGTGGAAGTGGTGTTTAACTTTCGCTTCTCCACCGAGGTGACCTCTGATGAGCTCAAAGCGCGCACGGAAACCATTCTCGACCAGCATGGATTGGAATATCAGATAGACTGGACGCTCAACGGCGAGCCGTTTTTAACCGCGGAAGGCGCGCTGGTTGACGCCGCCATTAAAGGCGTTGAAGCGGTGACCGGCGAGCGCCCGGCGCTCTCTACCAGCGGCGGCACCTCGGATGGCCGCTTTATCGCCACCCTTGGCGCTCAAGTGGTCGAGCTAGGCCCGCTCAACGACACCATCCACAAGGTCAATGAGCGCGTTCGCGCCAGCGATCTGGACGACTTAAGCCGGATTTACGAAGCGACGCTGCAAGCGCTACTCTTCTCCGGTGAGGTAAACCTATGATGGAGCGTTACCCCGATATAGAGATTTACCTAGCCAGCGTGTCGCTTGATGCGCTCAATGAGTGGTTGAAAAGTGCACTAATCGCGCCACCGCTGAGCCCCGCAGGCAAAGGTAAATGGCAAACCCGCGGCCAATACCAGGGTGACTGCGTGCCGGTATTGCTGGTAGACAAAGCCGCTGATGGCTTTGCCAGCCTATGGTTTGATAGCAACCACACGCCGTGGATGACCGACCAAGAGTGTGCCCAACAGGCCGCGGAAGCGTTGCAAACCGAAATACGTTGCTCACTGGGTGGCTGGCACCCCGGTGATGACCCTGACCGCTTCTGGCAAGTGTTGCCCGGTGGCAAAGAAGGGGCAATAGAGTGGCCCGATTCAGGGCGTTAATCGAGCGCTTTAAACGTAAACGACCCCGCCGAAGCGGGGTCGTTACTATCCAACGATCAATTTAACTAGCCGTTGGGCTCACTCAATAATACTGACATCGTCGGCCTGCAAACCACGCTCATTTTTAATCACGTGATAACGCACGATTTGGCCTTCTGCCAACATACGCGGGCCACGACCACGAATGGCACGGAAGTGTACAAACACATCTTCGCCATTATCGCGGGTAATAAAACCGTAGCCTTTGTTGGTATTGAACCACTTTACTTCACCCTCTTCGCGGCCATCGTTAGGATCGATGATGTCTTCCTCCTCATCATCGTCCAACGGTGCAGCCGCTTGGGGTTGGCGCGTTGCTGGCTTGGGACGAACCACAGCATCGGACGCCACCACGATCGAGGGCGCAAAAGCGGCAGACGCTAATGTGCCAATACACAGAACAATAAAACTACCTATCGCAACGGCGATATAGACACCGCTAACTCCACTGATTGCCAACTCGGCCATCCACAGCTCGGCGAGGGCACTATCGGTTAAATGAACAATCCCCGCCAGCAAAAGTGGCGTGGGGGCGGCAAGTAATACACTGATTAAGAAACAGCGAAACACAACTTTTGGGTTCATAGAAAAAAAAAGCTCTCTTGTTGTATGGGTAACAGACGAAGGACAATACCCGCACTATCAGGCCCATTCCCAATAGCACCGGCATACTACTACATAAGGCTGCAATGTTATCATGACACATGAATTATCGCCTGTTGACCTAGCTCAACGTCTTGAATCTTTAGAGAGTCGCATAGCCCATCAAGAGCATTGGCTGGATACCCTGGATCAAGCGGTGGTACAACAGGAGCGCCGCCTGGAGAAACTGGAGCAGCTCAGCGGCCTAATGCGCGAACGCCTGCGTGAGCAGCACCAGGCACTCCAGGCAAGCGAACCCCAGGGCGGCCAGCGCCCCGAGGATGAACTTCCGCCCCACTACTGAACTAACGCCAGCCCCGGATGCGACTAATTAATTAGCCGCCGACAGCTAGCTTTCAACAGTTTAGCTGCCAACAACGCTCGCAGGGTCGATACTTTCCAGCCCAAAGGCATCCGCTACGGCCTGGTAGGTGACTTGCCCCGCGTGCACGTTAAGGCCCGGGAGAAAGTGTGGGTCGTCATGCAGCGCCTGCTGCCAGCCCTTATCTGCCAGGGCGAGTACAAAGGGCAGCGTGGCGTTGGTCAGCCCCTGGGTGGACGTACGTGCTACCGCGCCGGGCATATTGGCCACACAGTAGTGAACCACCCCATCGACGATATAGGTCGGTTCGGCATGGGTGGTGGGCTTGCTGGTTTCAAAACAGCCGCCCTGATCGATGGCAACATCGACCAGTACACTGCCAGGCTTCATATCAGCCAGCATACTGCGAGTGATTAGTTTTGGCGCAGCGGCGCCGGGCACCAGCACCGCGCCAATGATCATGTCAGACTCACGGGTGGCCGTTTCCAGCGCGTCTGCGGTGGAGTAAACGGTTTTAATGCGCCCCTGGTAACGGTCATCCAGCACTTCAAGCCGCGCTAACGACTTATCCAGAATGGTAACTTCCGCGCCTAACCCTAACGCCATGCGCGCAGCGTTTTCACCTACCACGCCACCCCCAATCACGGTTACCTTACCTGGCGCCACACCCGGCACACCGGGCAGCAGCACGCCCGCACCGCCCTGGGCCTTCTCCAGGCTATGGGCCCCAGCCTGCACCGCCATTCGTCCCGCTACGGTGCTCATAGGCGCCAGCAGCGGTAGGCCACCGCGGGCATCGGTAATGGTTTCGTAGGCGATACAGGTGGCACCGCTCTCCATCAGCCCACGGGTAAGGGGCTCTTCGGCGGCCAGGTGCAGATAGGTGAACAGTGTATGCTGTGGGGCGAGTCGCGCTACCTCGTCCGGCTGCGGCTCTTTCACCTTGAGGATTAACTCAGCGTTGCGCCACAAAGTGTCCACATCTGCTTCTATGTGCGCACCGGCGGCTTGGAAATCAGCATCGCTAAAGCCTGCACCTTCACCGGCTCCGGCCTGAATGCTCACCTGATGGCCGCGCCCGGCTAATTCCCGTGCGCCGGTAGGGGTTAAGGCCACGCGATACTCGTGATTTTTGATCTCTTTGGGGACAGCAATTTTCATTGGATTTTTCCTGTGCTTTTAAAGGTCAGTCATGTTGTTAAGCAAATTACAGCACAGCTAACGTTGACCACCACCCCAGAAACAAAAAACAAAAAAAACGCCGGTTAAGGCGTTTTTTAGGAGAAAAATCTAGCGATTGCCGGTTCTACACGAAAAAATCCACTTCGTTCTACGTCACTCCACAATAACTGCGCCGCCGTAGATACGCCGATACTCCTCGGGCAGGCGCTTGGGCCGCCCTGTTGAAAGCGCCACGCAGGCAAAGCGTGTACGGGCGTAAAGCAACGTTTTAGCGTCTTTGACTCGCACCAGCTGAAAACGGCGGGTCAAACTAAAGCGCTCGTCACAATCGACAATCCAGGTAGCCAGCTGTAGCTCATCACCTGCAAAGGCAGGCGCCAGGTAATCCAGCTCGTGGCGGTGAACCACCATGGCCCGATCAAGCTCTCGGTAACGCTCAAGAGAGAGGCCGAGCGCGACCGAGTGAGCCCAGCTAATCTGCTCAACCCAGCGCAGGTATTCACTGTTGTTGACGTGCTGATAAGCATCGATCGCCTCATCGGCCACGCGGATATCGATCACAAAAGGATCGGGCAGCGCCCACTCCATCGGCTAACTCCTGTGTACCTTTACTCCCCTACACGCTGACTTCTCTGAACTCTAGCTACCTGAACTAGTCGCGGAACACACGCACACCCAGCGCCTTCAGGTAAGACGTTTCAGGGATAGCCGGATGCACCGGGTGATCAGGCCCTTGGTGGCCTTGGAAAATCACCTGCCCGTGACGATCCTGGTGGCGAACCGCACCACGCACTACGTCCATTAGCCGCTCGGGCGCCAGGTGCATGGAGCAGGACGCAGACAACAGCAGACCATCGCGACCCAGCAGGCGCATGGCCTCGCGGTTCAAGCGGGCGTAGGCACGCTCACCGTTGGGAATGTCCTTGCGCTTTTTGATAAACGCTGGCGGGTCAAGAATGACCACGTCAAACTCCTCGCCCTCTGCCTTCAACGCTGCTAACGCTTCAAATGCATCTCCCTCACTAACCGCTACCTTCTCCTGCACGCCATTCAGCTCGGCGTTGCGCGCCACTTGAGCCAGCGCCGGGCCTGAAGAGTCCAGGCACATCACCTCTCTCGCGCCATGAACAGCCGCCTGCACGCCCCAACCGCCTACGTAGCTGAATACGTCCAGCACGCGCTTACCTTCCACATTGCGATTGATCCACTCGCGATTAACCCGGTGATCAAAGAACCAGCCGGTCTTCTGACCGTTCAGCACCGGCACCACAAAGTGAGCGCCGTTCTCTTCGAGCACCACTTCGTCAGGCAGCGTACCTTTGATGACGTCAACGTGGGCCTCAAGACCTTCCTGACGACGGCCGCCAGTATCGTTACGGAAGACGATCACCTCCGGTTTGATGACTTTTTCCAGCGCGTCGACAATTTCATCCGCCAGCGCCTGCATACCCGCGGTATTGAGCTGCACGACGAGGACATCACCAAAACGATCGATCACCAAACCTGGCAACAGGTCGCCTTCGCCGTGGATCAAGCGGTAGAACGGCTGCGCATAAAGGCGCTGACGCAGTGCCAACGCTTGATTAAAGCGGTGTACAAACAGCGAACGATCCAAGCGCATCTCGGGGTCACGAGACATTATCCGGGCAGCAATTAACGAATGAGGGTTTACATACGCGACGGCCATTACTTTGCCATTGGAGGCTTCTACCAGTGCGGTTTCGCCTGCCGCAAAGTTTTTCAGCGGCGTCTCTTTGATATCCACCTCATTGGAGTAGATCCAAAGATGGCCCGCTTTAAGACGGCGGTCGGCATTTTTATTCAGGCGCAGGCGTTGGGTCACAGCAATCTCCAAAAATTTTGTCTTTAAAACCTTGCCTTAAAAACCTGTGTCTTAAAACCTGGGCTTAAAAACCCGTGTTTTAAAAACTCAGACAAGGCAAAAGATGAGGCAAAGCAATACTTAAATAAAACAGTAGCACTGATAGGTAGCCATTAGCGCTGGCAGCCGGGGCAGAACACACTAGCACGCTGGCCAAGCGTAATGCGCCGAAGCTCAGCGCCACAGCGCAAACAGGGTTGGCCGTGGCGGCCATAAACATTAAGGCGTTGGGCAAAGTAGCCGGGCTCACCCTGGCCACTGACAAAGTCCCGCAGCGTGGTGCCACCTTGGGTAATTGCCGCCGCCAGCACGTCTTTCACGGCCAGGGCCAAGGCGTCATAGCGAGCACGGGAAACTCTCCCCGCCGCACGGCGGGGATCAATGCCGGCCATAAATAGCGCCTCTGCCGCGTAGATATTCCCGGCACCAACAACCACCTGGTTATCCATCAGAAACGGTTTTACTGCCACGCGCTTGTTGCGCGAGAGCGTGTAGAGCCATTTGCCGTTAAACGCATCAGACAGCGGCTCAGGGCCCAAGTGAGCAAGCCGTTTATCCTGCGCTGCGTCTGCGGCCTGCCAATCCACAAAGCCAAACCGACGGGGATCGTGATAGCGCAGCACATAGCCGCTGGCAGTCACCACGTCCACGTGGTCATGCTTTTTAGGCAAATCCCCCACCCGGGCAATCCGCAGACTGCCCGACATACCCAAGTGCCAGAGCAGCGTCGCGCTAGCGTCACCTTCAAGCGCGCCGCCAGCCTGGATAGGAATCTGCAGGTATTTTGCCCGCCGCATCAACCCCCCAATGCGCGCACCTACCAACCGCTCGGCCAGATCATCGGGCACAGGCACACGCAGCCGCGGCTGACGCACCAGCACTTCGGTGACTTCCTGGCCTTCAATATAGGGAGCAATCCCGCGTCGGGTGGTTTCAACTTCAGGAAGTTCGGGCATATTTAGACATCGTACCTGCCTGTAGTGACAGCCTAATGAAGGTGGTTTAGCGAAGCATGCGACACACGAAAGACATGCATGCAAAAACCCGGCTTGAGGCCGGGTTTTTGAACAGGCGCTCGCCTGCAGTGGAAGCCGATCAACATCGCAAAAGCGATTACTTGATCTTCGCTTCCTTGTAGATCACGTGCTTACGAATGACCGGGTCGAATTTCTTGAATTCGAATTTATCCGGAGTGTTCCGCTTGTTCTTATCAGTGGTGTAGAAGTGGCCTGTACCGGCACTGGACACCAACTTGATTTTATCGCGCATGGTTTAACTCTCCCAAAATGCTTGGCCCAAAATACCTGGCCCAAAGGGCTTTGTATAATAAAGCTGGCTTAGATAGCGTCGCCACGCTTACGAATAGCAACCAAAACTGTGTCGATACCTTTCTTGTCGATGATGCGCATTCCTTTAGTGGAAACGCGCAGCTTGACGAAGCGGTTCTCAGACTCAACCCAAAAACGATGGGTGTGCAGGTTCGGCAAGAAACGACGACGTGTCTTACGCTGGGAGTGTGAAACGTTATTTCCAGTTACCGGACGCTTGCCGGTAACCTGACATACTTTGGACATTAGAGCCTCCAACTGCTTGGCCAGGATATAATAACCTGAGTGTTCAAAACTGTCGGGCAAACCGGAGCAGGGAAGGTGTCGACGCCGTTAACCGCCAAGCTTTATCCAAATCCGTTATTCAACCCAAGTTTAAAGGTGGCACTTTATACCAGAGCACCCGACTTACAGCAAGCAAAACCCACAAAAAAGGCTGGAAAAGCACTTTTTTGCTCATTTTACTTAATCAAAACGGCATAGAACAGTGCATTCTTATACTGCTTATAGCCAGCCGCGCTCGGCAAAAGAGATCACTTCTCCATCCCCCACCACGAAATGATCCAGCACGCGCACGTCAAAAAGTACCAGCGCCTCTTTGAGGCGTTCCGTGATACGTCGATCAGCATCGCTTGGCTCTGCCACACCAGAAGGGTGGTTATGCGCCAGGATAACGGCGCCAGCGCTCAGCTCTAATGCGCGCTTGGCAACTTCGCGGGGGTAAACGGATGCGCTGTCTAGGGTACCGCGAAACAGCGATTCATAGCGAATAATTCGGTGCTGAGTATCCAAAAAAAGCACCGCAAACTCCTCATGCCCTAAATGGCGTAGCTGCGAACTCAGGTAGTGGCGCACCAAGGCAGGTGATGTCAGCGCATTGCCCCGCGCCAACTGGCTGGCTAAATGGCGCCGCGACAGCTCAAGCGTCGCCTGGAGCTGAGCGTACTTGGCGCTACCTAACCCACGGGCAGCACAGAAGCTTTCCTGATCGGCCTCTAGCAGTTGGCGCAAACCACCGAAACTGCTGAGTAAATCCCGCGCTAAATCGACCGCCGAACGACCCTGTACGCCAACACGCAAAAAAATTGCCAGCAACTCGGCATCTGAGAGCGCCTGGGCGCCAGTATTTAATAGCTTTTCCCGGGGCCGCTCACCTTCCGGCCAGTGATTAATTCCCATCGCACCTCACCCGCGCTGCCCATCTTTGTCGATCGAAGCCAGCCTCAACACGCATAGCTTTACAGCCATAAGCCTCATTAAACCTAGCTTAACCTTGTTTGTGCTCAATATGCCAAATTGTTGGTGCCAATGGTATGGTAAGCCTCCTTACGAACGCGGATATGGATCACTGACCATGGCCTCTGCTGTTAACTCGACAAGCGCGTCGACGCTCGCCGGCAAACGCGTACTGCTCGGCGTTAGTGCGGGTATCGCTGCCTACAAAAGCGCGTTGCTTGTGCGCCTGCTCAAGCAGGTGGGCTGCGAGGTGCGCGTGGTGATGACCGACGGGGCCCAGGCCTTTATTACCCCGCTCACGCTGCAGGCGCTCTCCGGCGAGCCTGTGCGCACCTCTTTACTCGACCCCGAAGCCGAGGCGGGCATGGGCCATATTGAGCTGGCCCGCTGGGCGGATATAGTGCTGATCGCTCCGGCGACTGCCGACCTTATCGCTCGTTTGGTGCACGGTATGGCCGACGACCTGCTCACTACGCTCTGCCTGGCCTCAGAAGCGCCCAAACTGATTGCCCCGGCGATGAACCAGGCTATGTGGCGCCACCCCGCCACCCAGCGTAACGTAGCGCAGCTTGAGCATGACGGTTGGCAGCTCATAGGCCCCGCCGCCGGTGACCAGGCCTGTGGCGATGTGGGGCCAGGCCGCATGAGCGAGCCTGAAGAGATTTTTAGCGCGGTTACGGCGCTGTTTGCTGCCCCTATCACCACAGCGCCTCACTCACATGCACCCCATATTGTGATCACCGCTGGCCCTACCCGTGAGCCACTGGATCCCGTGCGCTACATCTCCAATCACAGCTCGGGGAAAATGGGCTTTTCCCTGGCCGCAGCCGCGGTAGCTGAAGGGGCCAAGGTGACGCTGATCAGTGGGCCGGTTGACCTACCCACTCCCCAGGGCGTGACGCGAATTGACGTTGAGTCAGCCGAGCAGATGCACGCTGAAGCTCAGCGGCTAGCGCCTCAAGCGGCGCTGTTTATCGGCTGCGCGGCTGTCGCCGACTATCGCGCGGCAGCCTCTGCCGAGCATAAGCTCAAAAAGCAGGATGATAGCGACACACTCACCCTGACCCTGGTTAAAAATCCCGATATCATCGCCGGCGTCGCGGCACTGCCCGCCAAACAGCGCCCGCTGGTGATCGGCTTTGCCGCCGAAACCCAGGAGGTTGAGCGTTACGCACGGGATAAATTACAGCGCAAAGGGCTGGATATGATCGTCGCCAACGACGTCTCCCAGGCTGGCCTGGGCTTTGGCAGCGACCAGAACGCCGCCTGGATACTCTGGCGCACCCCTCAAGGCGTCGAGAGCCGCTCAGAAGTTGCACAGCCGAAGACACAGCTGGCCACCACCATCATCCGTCAAGCGCTCGCCCTACTACCCACAACAGCCGCTACGAAAACATCTGGAGAATCCCCATGAGTGCCCGCCCCCGCCTGCAGTGCAAAGTATTAGATGAGCGTTTGCACGACTACCTCCCTGCCTACGCGACAGCTGGCTCGGCGGGAATGGATCTGCGCGCCCTGCTGGATGAGCCGTTAATATTAGCGCCCGGCGATTGCCAGCTCGTACGCACCGGCATTGCCATCTATATTGAAGATCCGGGTTTGGCAGGCATGATCCTACCGCGCTCCGGTTTGGGGCATAAACATGGCATCGTGCTAGGCAATTTAGTGGGTTTAATCGACTCAGATTACCAGGGCGAACTAATGATTTCGGTCTGGAACCGTGGTCAGAGCTCGTTTACGCTAACCCCCTTCGATCGGCTGGCACAGTACGTGCTTGTGCCTGTGGTACAGGCCGAACTCTCCTTGGTGGACGCGTTTGAAGACTCCTCAAGGGGCGGCGCCGGGTTTGGCAGTACGGGCAGTCAGTAACGAGTGGTCGCGCCTGTTTAGGAACCCTTTTAAGGAAACGTCTATTTAGCTGGGAAGCCCTATGAACGCACAGTCTGTACCCGCTTCGATTTTTCGCGCCTACGATATTCGCGGTATCGTTGACGACACGCTCACTGAAGAGACGGTAGAAATGATCGGGCGTGCTGTCGGCTCTGAGGCCGCCGCGCGGGGCGAATCCAGCGTGGTAGTCGCCCGCGACGGTCGCCTTTCAGGCGCTCGGCTGCAGGCAGCGCTGATGCGTGGCCTGAACGCCGCAGGGCGCGATGTGATCGATATCGGCATGGTGCCCACCCCGGTGCTCTACTTCGCCACTCACATACTGGAAGGCACCCAATCAGGCGTAATGGTCACCGGTAGCCACAATCCGCCTGACTATAACGGCTTTAAAATTGTGCTGAGCGGCGAAACGCTCTCTGGTGATGCGATTACAGCCCTGTTTGAACGTATCCAGTCCGGCAACCTAGACAGTAGCTTAGACAATGCTCAAGGCAGTATCACCCAGCAGGATGTTCGTGAACGCTATTTAACGCGCATTCTAGGCGACGTTAAGATCAACCGACCGATAAAAGCCGTGGTCGACTGCGGCAACGGCGTTGCCGGGGAACTCGGTCCGCAGCTGCTGGCACGGTTAGGTATTGAGACCATCCCGCTGTTTGCGGAAATTGACGGCCATTTCCCCAATCACCACCCTGATCCGGGCAAGCCGGAAAATGTCCAGGATCTGATCCGCAAAGTGCACGAAACCGGGGCCGACATTGGCCTTGCTTTCGATGGTGATGGCGACCGTCTGGGCGTTGTCACACCCACTGGCAAGCTGATTTATCCCGACCACCTGCTGATGGTGTTTGCCACCGATATGCTCGCGCGCCAACCTGGGGCCAAGGTTATTTTCGATATTAAGTGCACTGGCAACTTGGTCAAAGTGATCAGCGAGGCCGGCGGCGAACCGGAAATGTGGCGTACCGGGCACTCGATGATCAAGGCGCGTATGCAGGAAACCGGCGCTCAGCTTGGTGGCGAGATGAGTGGGCATATTTTTTTCCAAGAGCACTGGTATGGTTTTGACGATGGCCTCTACGCCGCCGCTCGGCTGGTAGAGATTCTCGCCAATCAAGCCGACGACGCCGATACTTTTTTTGCCAACTTCCCTCAAGACGTTGCCACACCGGAAATTAATATAGCGGTTAGCGACGATAACAAATTTTCTCTGGTGGATAAGCTTGCTCGCGAGGGCGACTTCGGCGAAGGTATAAAAACAACTTTGGACGGCATTCGCGTTGACTACCAGGATGGCTGGGGGCTGTGCCGCCCCTCGAACACCACGCCTGCACTGGTCATGCGCTTTGAAGGGAAAGACGAGGCCGCGCTAGCACGCATCAAAGCAATTTTTAACGACGCGCTTCGGCGCGTCGCGCCAGACATTGAGCTCCCCCAGTAGACAGATAGCTCTTTAAATAGCTCGGGGCTGGAGGGATCGCGACCACCTAGAAAGCGCGACCCTCATCACTTAATCAGCATAAACGTTAGCAGCATAATAAACGTTCGCAAGGGACAACCTCATGAGTTCAGCCAGTCGCGATCCCCAGGTCGTTGTGGAGGTGCTTTCCGAAGCCCTCCCGTATATTCAGCAGTTCTCCGGCAAAACCGTGGTGGTCAAATATGGCGGTAACGCCATGACCGAAAGCACCCTGATCGACTCCTTTGCCCGCGATATCGTGTTAATGAAGGAAGTCGGCATCAACCCGGTGGTGGTGCATGGCGGCGGGCCGCAGATCGGAGACCTGCTCAAAAAGCTCAACATTGAATCTCGCTTCGTCAACGGCATGCGCGTTACCGACTCACAAACCATGGACGTGGTCGAGATGGTACTGGGCGGCTTGGTCAACAAAAGCATCGTCAACCTGATCAATCAAAGCGGCGGTAAAGCGATTGGCTTGACCGGTAAAGATGGCTCACAAATTCGTGCCCGCCAGCTCAAAGTTGAGCACCAAAGTCCCGAAATGACGGCGCCCGAGATCATCGATATTGGCCATGTGGGCGAAGTGGAGTCGATCTCAACCGAGCTTATCGAGATGCTGGCAGCGCGTGATTTTATTCCGGTGATTGCACCGATTGGCGTCGACGCCGCAGGCCACAGCTACAATATCAACGCTGACCTGGTAGCGGGAAAGATCGCCGAAGCGCTCAATGCAGAAAAGCTGATGCTACTCACCAATGTCGCCGGGTTAATGAATACCGAAGGTGAAGTGCTCACCGGTTTAAGCACCGCTCAGGTGGATGACCTGATCGCCGATGGCACGATTTATGGCGGCATGCTGCCCAAAATCCGCTGCGCGCTGGATGCAGTGAAGGGCGGCGTGAACAGCTCGCACATTATTGATGGCCGTGTCCCCCACGCGGTGTTACTGGAAATTTTCACCAATGCTGGGGTAGGTACTCAAATCAAGGACGCGAGCTAACCGCGACGGAGGCCACATTATGAGCGAAGATCAAAAACCTCGCCGCCGCGAGCAAATTCTCCAAGCCCTGGCATTGATGCTCGAGGAAGATAGCGGCAAGCGCATTACCACAGCCGCCCTCGCCCGCCAGGTAGGAGTTTCAGAAGCGGCGCTCTACCGCCACTTTCCCAGCAAAGCGCGTATGTTTGAGGGGCTGATTGACTTTATCGAAGAGAGTATTTTTGCCCGCATCACGCGTATTTTAGAAGACGTTCCCGACGCCACCTCCCGCTGCGGCACCATACTCGCGCTGCTGCTGGGCTTTGCTGAGAAAAATCCTGGCCTGGCACGAGTGATGGGCGGCGACGTACTCACCGGCGAAACCGCACGGCTACGCCAGCGGGTCAACCAGCTGTTTGAACGCCTGGAAATGCAGCTTAAGCAGATTCTGCGCGAAGCCGAACTGCGTGAAGGCCTACGCCCCACGATTCCTGCCTCTGCCGCTGCCAATTTGTTAGCGGCCCAGGCGGAGGGGCGAATTTCACAGTATGTGCGCAGCGACTTTAAGCGCTTGCCCACCGAACATTGGGAAGATCAGTGGTCGCTGCTATCGGCCCACTTACTGCGCGCCACGGCACAGCCTGCTTAGGCTCGCGTGCTGGCTGCACAAAAAGCCGGCTCCTTTAACGGGAGCCGGTTTTTTTAATGCTGAAAAGCCACAAATTGTGCATTCAGCGTGGTCTTAGGCGACCATTTCCTCACCCATTTTCTGACGCAGCTTTTTCATGGCATTTTTTTCGAGCTGGCGAATACGCTCCGCGCTGACGCCGTAGACGTCGGCCAGATCATGCAGCGTCTCTTTGCTATCGGCTAACCAGCGGCGCTGGAGAATATCCCGCGAGCGCTCATCAAGCCCTTCGAGGGCAAGCTGCAAACGGCGCGTCGAGTCTTCCTCGAAGTTGCTATCTTCCAACTGCGTGGCAGGGTCGGAAGCGGAATCATCCAGGAAGTGCACCGGCGCTTGATAGGTGCTCTCTTCATCATCGCCTGCCGGAGCATCATAGCCTGCATCGTAAGACGACAAGCGCCCTTCCATATCGCGCACGATCTCGGGCTTAACGTCGAGATCTTTGGCGATGGCGTCCACTTCGTCGTTGTTCAACCACGCCAAACGCTTCTTCGCACCGCGCAGGTTAAAGAACAGCTTGCGCTGGGCTTTGGTCGTGGCAATCTTAACGATCCGCCAGTTGCGCAGCACAAATTCGTGAATTTCTGCTTTAATCCAGTGCACGGCAAACGAAACCAGACGAACGCCCTGGTTCGGATCGAAGCGCTTGACGGCTTTCATCAAGCCAACGTTACCTTCTTGAATCAAATCCGCTTGGGGCAACCCATAGCCCGAATAGCTACGCGCGATATGCACCACAAAGCGCAAATGCGACAGTACCAAACGACGAGCGGCTTCCAGATCGCCTTCATCATAGAGGCGATAAGCGAGCTCACGCTCTTCATCGGCCGTTAATACCGAAATTCCATTGACTGCGCGGATGTAACCGCCCAGATCGCCGCCGGGCGAAAGCTGCCCCACCGGTAGAAGACTAGTGCTCATGTGCAGGTGGTCTCCCCTGTAACCCATCGTGGTTGACGTAGCACGTTATCAATAACCTATTACAAAACCGTGATACTAATTCAGTCATACACATTCAGTCATACGAATGTCTGCAATACTGAGACCTTAACGCAAGCATAAAGTTCGCAGGTTAAGCATTACCAGCAGTATCGCATTAGCTGCTTAGAATTCATCAATTATCTTGGCCGAATACTCGAAAGGTGACGAGTCACCGCCAACCAGGCACCCAACCAACCTAGTAGTGTACTGCAAGATAGCAGAATTGTAGAGCCTGTCACGTCGAGTTGAGGTAAAGAAAAACTCGCCCCGTAACTTGCCGCCAGAGCGGATACCGGCAGGGAAAGCCAGTGATTGCCCAGACCTAACAAACCCAGTGCCAACAGCCCACCGCCTAAGCCATACCAAGCACCGCTGTATAGGAAAGGCCGTCGCACAAAGGCATGCGTGGCGCCAATGAGCATCACGACTTCAATTTCCCGGCGACGACTCTCCACCGAGAGACGAATGGTATTACCGACCACCAGCAGCACGCCTAAACCAAACAGCACCCCTAGCGCCAGCGCTACACGGCGACCTAGCTCGGCTAAGTTTCTCAGCCGCTCTACCCAGGCCAGGTCAAGACGCACCTCATCCACCCCAGCGAGCGCTTCAAGACGGGCGGCCAACTGCTGCATGGCAACTGGATCAACGCTTTCTGGGCGTACCACCATACTGATAGGCAGCGGGTTACTCTCCAGCCCTGCCAAGGCATCATCGAGCCCCAGCGACTGCTGGAACTCCGCCATACCCTGCTCGGCGCTGATCAGCTGGGTTTCGAGCACGCCCGGTTCCGCGTTGACCGCCTCCTCGATACGCAGCGACTGGGCATCATCAGCACTCAACTCCAGGTAGACCGTTAGGGTGGCGCTCTCATCAAGCTCTGCATCCAGCAGGCGGGCACTATCCAGGGTTAGCCACAGCGCCGCAGGCAGTACCAGTGCAATAGCGATCGCCAGCATGGTCAGGAGATTACCCAGCGGATAGCGTATCAAGCGCTGAAAGCTATCCCACCCCATACTGCGGTGATGGCGCCCCCATGCCCGCAGGCGGCTGGAAAAGCGCGTTTGCTGCGACCTGGCGCCCCGCTGTGGCGCTTGGGCTTTCTCAACCGCTGGTTTAACAGCGGCTTTGCGCGGCGTTTTTAATGCTGCTCCCTGACGACGCTTGGGTGTCGCGGATGACCTCATACCGCCCCCTCATCGGCTACCAACCTGCCGTCGCTTAAGCGCAGGATGCGGTGGCGCAGTCGGGCAATTAGGGCCAAATCGTGACTGGCGATCATCACGGTGGTACCAATCCGATTAAAGTCCTCAAATAGCGCCATGATATCCGCCGAAAGCTGGGGATCCAGATTTCCCGTCGGTTCATCGGCAAGCAGTAGCGCGGGCTTATTAACCACCGCCCGGGCAATGCCGACCCGCTGCTGCTCGCCGCCGGAGAGCTCTATGGGCAACGCCTTTTCACGATGCAGCAGCCCCACTTTATCTAACGCGGCACGCACACGGCGGGCGGCTTCCCGAGGTTCAACCCCTTGAATCTCCAGCGGTAGAGAAACATTGTGAAAAATGCTGCGATCAAAGAGCAGCTGATGATCCTGGAAAACCACGCCAATTTGGCGCCGATAGAACGGCACTTGGCTGGCATGCAGCTGGGCAATGTCGTGCCCCGCTACGACGACGCGCCCACGGCTAGGTTTCTCAAGGCGCATGATTAAGCGTAGTAGCGAGCTTTTCCCCGCCCCGGAGTGACCGGTAAGAAACACCATTTCGCCCCGGGCAACCCGAAAGTTAAGATGTGCCAGCGCTTCAAAGCGTCCACCGTAGCGTTTTCCCACATGCTCAAAGGCGATCATGCGCTGGCATCGTCCCCTTGGCGGTCAAATAGCGCTTGGACAAAATCATTGGCCTCGAAGGGGCGCAGATCGTCGATACCCTCCCCCACACCAATAAAACGAATCGGCGTTTCCAGCTGTTTAGCCAGCGCGAAAATAATCCCGCCTTTGGCGGTGCCGTCCAGTTTGGTTAGCGTGATCCCGCTGACCGGCACGGCGTCGTTAAAGGTGCTGGCCTGGGAAATCGCGTTTTGCCCGGTGCCCGCATCCAGCACCAGCATCACTTCATGAGGCGCGGTGTCATCTAGCTTCTGCATCACCCGGTGGACTTTTTTCAGCTCTTCCATCAGGTGGCTTTTGTTATGTAGCCGTCCGGCGGTATCGGCGATCAGTACATCAACACCTCGCGCAGTGGCGGCCGCTACCGCGTCATAAATCACCGAGGCGCTGTCCGCGCCGGTGTGTTGGGCGATGACCGGCACCTTGTTGCGCTCGCCCCAGACTTTGAGCTGTTCGACAGCGGCGGCACGGAAAGTGTCACCGGCCGCCAACATAACGCTTTTGCCTTCGCGCTGAAAACGCTGGGTGAGCTTACCAATGGTGGTGGTTTTACCCACGCCATTAACACCCACCACTAAAATAACAAACGGCCCCTTGCCCGCCTTTTCCAGTACAAGCGGTTTGGCGACCGGCGCCAGCATGGCGGACAACTCTTCTTGCAGGCCACGGTAGAGGGCTTCTGGGTTGTTCAACTCTTTGCGCGAGACCCGCGCTTCCAGGCGACCAATAATCTCGGTCGTCGCATCAATGCCCACATCGGCCATTAACAGCTGCGTTTCCAGATCTTCCAGCAGTTCGTCATCAATCTGTTTTTTACCTAAAAACAGATCGGCGATGCCATCGGTTAAATTGGCACGGGTTTTCCCCAGGCCTGACTTGATACGCGCAAACCAGCCTTTCTGGTCGCTTTTGTCAGCCACCGGTTTCTCTTGCAAGGCGGGCGCGGGCGTCAGCTCTGGCTCTGGCTCTGGCTCTGGCTCTGGCTCTGGCTCTGGCTCTGGCTCTGGCTCTGGCTCTGGCTCTGGCTCTGGCTCTGGCTCTGGCTCTGGCTCTGGCTCTGGCTCTGGCTCTGGCTCTGGCTCTGGCTCTGGCTCTGGCTCTGGCTCTGGCTCTGGCTCTGGCTCTGGCTCTGGCAAAGTTTCCGGCGCTTCTGAGGTCTCTTCAACAACGTCAGTGGAAGTCTCGGGCGTTGCAATGTCCATCTCATCGGCTTGCTCTTGAGGCTGCTCCTTTAACTGCTCCTCCTGCGCCTGCTTGTCTTGAGGCGCCTGTTGCGGATCTTGCTTATTCTTGCGTTTAAAAAAACCAAACATGAGTGTTACCCGACATAAATAGTGGACATTAAGGTTATGCTAACACCGTAACCCAAGACTTTGGATAAACAGCCCGCTACAATCCGCTTTATGACACGACAACGCCCCCCTCGATCCTCTACATCCCGCCGCACACCTGCTCAGCGGGGTGGTCAACAACTTGGCAAACCCGTTGGTAAGCCACTTGGTAAGTTACGCATCATCGGCGGTGAGTTCCGCCGCCGTCAGTTGCCGGTGCTGGATAGCCCAGGCTTGCGTCCAACCCCAGACCGCGTGCGTGAAACGCTGTTCAATTGGCTCGGCCAACAGCTTTACGGCCAGCAGGTACTCGACCTGTTCGCAGGTACCGGTGCGCTAGGCATTGAAGCGGTGTCTCGCGGCGCCTCCTGGGTCGATTTTGTCGAGCGCGACCCGCGGGTAGCGGCGCAGCTGTCGACCAATCTGGCATCGCTCAATATTACCGCAAGCGCGGTGCATGTTAACGATGTTCAGACTTATCTGACGCGCCCAGCCAAGCCCTATACGCTGGTCTTTCTTGACCCGCCTTTCCATCAGCAGTTGGCCGCGCCCTGCTGTTCGACATTGGAAACTAGTGGCTGGCTGGATAACGAGGCAATGATTTACCTGGAAACCGAGACATCGCTGGCTCCCAAGGTGCCCGCCAACTGGCTATTGCACCGCGAAACCCAGGCGGGCGAAAGCACTGCGCGGCTCTATCAACGTCAAGCACCGTAAACAGCGCTTGCCGCCACGCGGCGGTGGCGTTACGCTCGCCTCATTCGTCCCTACTGACAAGCTTTGTGCTTGTTTATTTGGGTGCCTTTTTATGACCTATTTTGGGTTTTCGTTTTTACGCTAGGGAGAGATACATGAGTCTGGAGCTATTTAATCAACTTGAGCAGAAAGTCACCGACACTGTTGATGCACTGGAGATGATGAAACTGGAAAATGAAGAGCTGCGCGGCGAAAACGCCAAGCTGAAAGAGGAGCGCGAAGAGTGGGAGCGTCGCCTCAACAGCCTGCTCAGCAAGTTCGACAGCCTCGAAACCTCCAGCACGCCTTAGGCTCAGGATAAGTGCGCTGCTGCCCTAAAGCACCAGGGACATCAGCAGCGCATCCTCACGCCCGGCGGCGGCTTGCGACGATAGCGGTGGGTAGTAGCCTTTGCGCCGTCCGTCTTCGCTAAACCCGCAGCGCTGGTAGAGCCGGATAGCGCTAAGATTACTCACCCGCACCTCTAGCAGCAGCCGCTCGCTCAGCCAGCCGCGTGCGGTGGACAGCACGACCTCCATCAACGCCCGACCTGCTCCACTGCGTCGCTGCTCTGGGTGTACTCCAATGGCTTGTAGTTCCGCCTCAAACGGCAGTCGCGCCACAATGGCGTACCCTAACAACTGCTCATCCTGCCACCAGCCCAGTACACAGGTATCCTGGCTGCCCAACGCTGCCAGCATTTGCGTCTCAGAAGTACCGCTCTGCGCCCGGTACTCAAGCGCAATCAGTAGGGCTAGGTGCTCAACGTTGAGTTCAGTGATCATCCGTTGCCTGCTGAGCACTTTCTAACTGAGTGCCCACTGCCTGAGCGCCAGTCGCCTTATCGGCTTCCCACTGCTGGCCTAACGCCTGCAGCGCTGGCCAGAGGTCGCGCTTACTATGGCTACCGTCGAGGAGCGCCCCAAGTGAGGGGCCCTGCCATAAGGGCAGCGAAAGCGTTTGGCTGTGACCTTCAGCCACGTTCAGTATGCGCTCCAGCGGCGCTTGTTCAGCTCCAGATTCGGTATCAGGCTCGGCTTCCAACTCACCCCACCAGAGTAATCGCTCTAACCGCCACCCCTGTCGGCTCGCGCTTCCAGCGATAAACGCCGCCAAGCCCTCGCGGGCTTCGTCCAGGGGATCCTCCACCGCAAAGGCGTTGGCCATTTGCGGCCAGGTGAAGTGGCTCACTTCCGGCAACGCTCCACGCTGAATGCCCGCGGCCTGTAACAGGTTGGCCAGTAGCTGCTGCTCAAGCGGACTCATTTCCCCCGCCTGCAGCACCATCCAGCGGCCCTCAAGACAAACGCAGGAGAGCGCGAACTTAAGCGGTTTGGCTGGCACGGTTTCCGCGCTGGAAGTCGCCGTCTCCGGGTTGGCAATCGCCGGCTTATTTTGGCCCGACTTGTCCGCACGCTGCTTGTCTTGACCCAGCAGTGCCCGCACCGCCGAGGGTGAGGCAATGGCTTCGCCTGAGGCCTGGGGGTCGGAAGATTGAAGTTCGGACGGTTGAGGTTTGGACGTTTGCCGCTTGGGCGCAGGGGCGTCGTCCAGCAATGCCTGTAGCCGCTCCCGAGGTGGCGTAGGGGCAGGCGTCGAATCCTCCCACTCGCAGGCCTCGGTGGGCAGCGCATTAGGCAACTGGTACTTCGCGGCCCAGGCGGTAATACCCATGGCGTCCAGGTAGTGGCGCCGAGTAACTTCTTGATTCACTTCCCGCCGCCGCGACAGTTGGGTGAGCTCGGGCGTTCACCGCCGCGTGCCTGCCACTCGCTGGGGGTATAAAGATGCAGCGCTAAGGCGTGCACCGGTCCGGAAAGCTCATCGGCCAACAGCGCATAAATTTGCTGGTGACGCTTCACCGGCATCATGCCGTCGAAGGAGTCACTCACTAGCGTCACTTTGAAGTGGGTTTCAGAGTTCGCGGGCACGTTGTGCATGTGGCTTTCGTTTTCAACCTGCAGCACGTCCGGCGCAAGTGCCGTTAACTTCTGCTCAATCTGTGTCTGCAGCGTCATAAGGTTCTCCTTGAGAGATCACAAACCATTTTATTGTACGCGCTTACTGGCCCGCAGACGATGCCCGTCGAGCGTGTAACGCACGCCTTGCCAGCGGCATACGCGCCACGCTTGCCAAGAGCGCCAGCAGCGTGGTCGCCGCCCCCAGCCAGAGCGTTACCTGTACCGGCCAGCCTAGCGCCAATGCAGCACCGACTAAGGCCACGCCAAACGACTGCCCGACGGTACGCGTGGTGCTCATGACGCCAGAGACGTTGGAACTGCGCTCCGGTGGCAGACTACCCATCATTTCGCGATTGTTGGGTGGCTGGAACAGGCCAAAACCAATACCGCATAGCGCAGTGCGCCATAGACTTCCCGCCACGCCGGTCGACTCATCGACCAGCGCCAGCGCAATCAGGCCAATGATAAGTAGGCCAAGCCCCGCGCTGGAGAGAATACTGGGATTAATACGGTCGGCTAAGCGCCCCGCTACAGGGCCAACGAACATGATGGCCAGTGGCCAAGGAGTGAACAGCCAAGCGGTTTCCAGTGGCGAAAAACCCATCTGCTCCTGGTAGAAAAACGACAGCGCTACAAACGTAAGGCCCTGACCTATAAAGGCAAGCCCAGAGGCCGATACCGCCAGTGTAAAGCGCAGCTCGGCAAACACGCTAAGCGGCAACAGTGGATACGGCGCACGACGCTGACGCGCAATAAACCCAGCACAGGCCAATACTGCCAACAGTACCCAGCCGCCGCTTTGCCAAATCGGCGCGGCGTGGCTCACGGCGTCCATGGCAATAAAGAAGCTGGCCAGCATAACGATCGAGAGTAGCGCCCCAGCCACATCAAAACTGCCTTTGCGTGGCTCTTCTCGGGGCAACGCACGCTTGGCGAGCCACAACGAGCAGAGACCCAGCGGCACATTCAGCGCAAACAGCCAGGGCCAGTCGGCAAAGGACAGAATTACCCCACTCAGCGTGGGCCCTGCCGCGTAGCCACCGGCCACCACCAAGGCACTCAAGCCAAGGGCACTGCCTAATAGGCGTGAGGGGAAAATGGCTCGATAGAGCGATGGTCCAATCGATAGTGTGGCCGCAGCACCTAGCCCCTGAAAGGCACGAAACACCAGCAACGTTTCTAAATTGCGTGATAGTGCTGCCCCTAGCGCGGCAGCGACAAAGGTGGCCAGTCCAAACAGGTAGAGCCTGCGACGTGTGATCAATTCACTAATGCCCGCAAACACGAGCAAAAAAGCCGCACAAACAACCTGAAACAGGTTGGTAATCCATACCGCTCGGGATGCCGACACATTCAAGTCGGCGGCAATAGTGGGCAGCGCCAGGTTGATCATGGTGGTATCGACCACCGCCATCAAGGTACCGGTCACCAGCGCTAGCACAGCAAGGGCGCGTTCAGGCCCAGGCAGGCCATCGTCGCCGGGGCGGGTTTCAAACAGTCGCATGCAAGCGTTCCTAGGCAGGAGAGATCTTAAACGAAACGGCCAACGCGAAACGATTAAAGACACTGCGTCTAAAGACACAGCGTTAAAAACGATGAAACCGGCCTAAGCCGGTTTCGAAGTGCGCTATTTAACAGTGTGGCATTTCACAGTGCACTAGCGGGCTGTTACCAGCCAAACGCGCAGGCAAACACTGGGCTTACGTAGTACTAGGCTTGCCTAAATACTAGCACGCTAACGGCTAGTCCTGCTCACTATCGAGCAGTAACGCATCATCGACTTCTGAGATTTCCAGCGCCGTTTCGTCGTCTAGATCAATGGCCAGGTAGCTGTGCTCGACGCGCACAAACTCCTGGAACAATGCCCAGTCGAGTTTATCCGGCCACTGCCGTTCGTCCTCTTCCCAAGCGCGCAGCTCAGTCTCGAGAATTTCCACGTAGCGGTCGCGCACAAAAGTTTCCAGCGCTTCCGGGGTATCCATCTCTGGAATCAGGTAAATGGTACTTTCACGTTCGACGTCGTCCAGGGTCAGGTCGTCGTCTCCCATGGTGGGTTCCAGCGCGTTGATCCAGTCCACAAAGGGCTGGGTCGGCCTGACGCTCAGTGCGGAGCGGTTAAGCAGTTTCATGGGATTCTCCTCGCCGTCGAAACGTTGACCATTATGGGCGCTATAACGCGCCCTTACCAACTTTTCATCCGTTATCGTAGCGTGTTAGTCCACTTCAGGGCGCATCGCCGGGAACAGCAACACATCGCGAATCGATGCGCTGTCGGTGAACAGCATCACCAAGCGGTCAATACCGATGCCTTCGCCCGCGGTGGGCGGCATGCCGTACTCCAAAGCACGCACGTAATCTGCATCGTAGTACATTGCTTCCAGGTCACCGGCATCTTTTTCCGCGGACTGGGCACGGAAGCGCTCCGCCTGATCTTCTGCGTCGTTAAGCTCCGAGAAACCATTGGCGATTTCGCGACCACCGACAAAGAACTCAAAGCGGTCAGTAACGAAGGGATTGGCGTCATTACGCCGGGCAAGCGGACTCACTTCAGCCGGGTATTCGGTGATAAAGGTCGGCTGGTCGAGCTTATGCTCGGCAACCTCTTCGAATATCTCCGTTTGCACCTTGCCCAGGCCCCAGCTCTCTTTGACCTTGATGCCCAGTTTCTCGGCGGTTGCCCGCGCCGCTTCCAGCGAATCCAAATCGCTGTCGGCAATGCCGTCTCCATGATCAAGAATCGCCTGACGTAGCGTTAAGCGGGCAAAAGGTTTGCCGAAATCGTAGCTCGCGCCCTGATACTCAATCACTGAGTTACCGAGCACTTCTTCAGCGGCGGTGCGCAGCATCGCTTCGGTCATATCCAGCAGGTCGCGGTAATCCGCATAGGCCCAGTAGAACTCCACCATGGTGAACTCTGGGTTGTGGCGCGTTGATAACCCTTCGTTGCGGAAGTTGCGGTTAATCTCGAACACTTTCTCAAAACCGCCCACCACCAGACGCTTGAGGTAAAGCTCTGGCGCAATACGCAGATACATGTCGATATCCAGCGCATTGTGGTGGGTAATGAACGGCCGAGCCGCCGCTCCGCCGGGGATCGGCTGGAGCATCGGTGTCTCTACTTCCATAAAACCACGCGCTTCAAAGAAGCGGCGCATGGAGCTGATGACCGCTGCGCGGGTTTCAAACACCTTGCGCGACTGCGGATTCATGATCAGATCCACATAGCGCTGGCGATAGCGGGCTTCCATATCGGTGAGGCCGTGAAACTTGTCCGGCAGCGGGCGCAGGCTCTTGGTGAGCAGCTGCGCCTCTTTCATCATCACGTACAGATCGCCCTTGCCGGATTTATGCACCGGCCCGTGGGCAGCGACGATGTCACCGATATCCCAGCTTTTAACGTCTTCCAGCACGTCGGCGGGCAGGCCCTTTTTATCCACGTAGAGCTGGATTTGCCCGGCCACATCTTGAATGACGATGAAGGGGCCACGTTGACGCATCACACGACCCGCCACAGCGGCGTGGTGATCCAGCGCTTCAAGCTCGGCCTTGTCTTTATCGCCGAAGGCATTTTGCAGCTCGACGGTTAGGCTGTCGCGGCGAAAATCATTGGGAAACGCACTCTTTCCCTGCTCAGCGGCGCGCTCACGGCGAGCAGTCAACTTGGCACGGCGCTCGGCGATCAGGTGGTTTTCGTTGTCTGCAGGAGACGCGTCTTGGTTAGCCATGGGGCACCCTGTTCATGTTCAAACGCTAAAAAAATTACAAACCTTGCTTCAAGCTGGCGACGATAAATTGATCAATATCCCCGTCGAGCACTTTATCGCAGTTGCTGGACTGCACGCTGGTGCGCAAATCCTTGATGCGCTGATCATCCAGCACGTAAGAGCGAATCTGGCTTCCCCAGCCGATGTCAGCCTTGGAGTCCTCGGCCTCCTGCTTGGCGGCGTTGCGCTTTTGCATCTCGTGTTCCCACAACCGCGCTTTCAACTGCTTCATGGCAAAATCGCGGTTGGCGTGCTGGCTGCGTTGCCCCTGGCAGGCCACCACGATACCGGTCGGCTCGTGGGTAATCCGCACGGCCGAATCGGTGGTGTTTACGTGCTGACCGCCCGCGCCGCTGGAGCGGTAGGTATCGACGCGCAAGTCCGAGGGATTAATCTCTACCTCGAAACTGTCGTCAATTTCCGGGGACAGGAATACCGAGGCAAACGAAGTATGCCGACGACCACCGGAATCAAACGGGCTTTTACGCACTAGGCGGTGCACGCCGGTTTCAGTACGCAGCCAGCCGAAAGCGTAATCGCCTTGGATATGCACTGTGGCCGACTTAATGCCCGCCACTTCGCCAGCAGAGATTTCGGTGATATCGGCTTTGAAGCCGTGACTCTCCGCCCAGCGCAGATACATGCGCAGTAAAATATTGGCCCAATCCTGAGCTTCGGTGCCACCAGAGCCGGACTGAATTTCCAGGTAGGCGTTGTTCTGATCCATTTCACCGGAGAACATGCGCCGAAACTCAAGCTTTTCTAACGCCGCCTGCATGCTGTCCAGCTCTTTGCACACTTCTTCGACGGTGCCTTCATCCTCTTCCATTTCTGCAAGCTCTAGCAGATCCCGGCTATCGCCAAGGCCCTGCTCAAGTTCATCAATGGTGGCCACTATGGCTTCGAGGGAGGCGCGCTCTTTGCCTAACTTCTGCGCGTAGTCTGGATCGTTCCAGACATTGGGGTCTTCCAGTTCGCGGGTGACCTCTTCTAGCCGATCTTTCTTCTCGGCATAGTCAAAGATACCCCCTAAGAACGTCTGTCCGCTCAGACAGGTCCTTGAGCTGGTTGTGAATCGGATTGGTTTCCAACATGGGATCGCCCTAGCTTGGTCTACTCGGATCGTACAGAGGTGTATCGATCAGAAAAGCGCATAGTGTAACGAAAGCCGACACGCCCCGCATCCAATGGCCTGCCACTAGGCAATAAAAAACCCGGCATGCGCCGGGTTTCATTGGGGTTTGGCTCTTTAGGGCTTAAAAGCGATAGGTTAACTGAGCACCAAAACCGTGAGCTTCGTTTTTGTAGTCGGCTGAGTAGGAGGCCCCGCCAACCGGCTGGCCACCCGTGGCCTGGCTGGCCAGCAGGTCGCTACGATCCTGCTCAACAAAGGTGCCGCGCTCTGACAGATAGGAGTAGGCAACATCGACAGTCAGGTCAGGCGTTGGGCTCCATCCTGCCCCCAGCGAGAAAATACGCCGATCATCGGAAGGAATACGTACGCTACGATCCTCATCATTGGTCGGCGTCATGTCTAACGTAACCCCAGCACGAAGCGCCAATGTCTTGGTTAACTGGTACTCGCCGCCAGTGGCAAACGCCCAGGCGTTTGAATAGTTCTGAAACTCTTGGGTAATCGTATCGCCTTGGCTGCCGGTAACCAAAATTTGATCAAAGTGGCTCCAACGCACCCAGGATGCACCGAACATCAGCTTGAGACGGTCAGTCATTTGCTGGGTAAGCGAGAAGTTAACCGTCTCAGGGGTGGTCAAATCCAGGCTAGCAGTATCTGAGCGAACGACATTACCCAGGGGATCAGTAGCGCTAAAATCACCTTCCAAGGTGTAGTCTACTTTCGAGCGGTAAGTCAGCCCCAGGGTGGTTTCAGGTACTGGACGATAGATTACGCCTAAGTTATAGCCCCACGCTTCGTCGTCACCATCAACCCGCGAGTCGATGTCGGCATCTGGGTTAAAGGTGGCCTCACTGGGTACTTGTCGGCGTAGTTCGCCTTCCACACGGTTGTAAGTAATCCCCGCGCCTACTGACCACTGGTCATTAAAGCGGTAAGAAACCGTCGGCTGTGCACTGACCACCTTGACTTCGGTGTAGTCGCCAAAGTAGCGACCCTGGAAATCATCTTCATAATCGGTTTTTGAGCCAAAGGGTGCATACACCCCAAACCCGAATGCAAGTTGGTCGGTCACCGGGTGCGCATAAAACGCAAAGGGGATCGGCGTCCCCGGCACCATATCGCCATCATTCCCACCGGGGATACTACCAACGGGAATCTGATTGCCATTTGGCGCGCCACCAAGCGCGACCCCGGAGTCGATATAGCGAGAAGCTTCGACATTAGAGATGTCAGTATTCACGTTTAGATACGTGCCACCAACGGTCACCTGGGCACGGTCTAAAAACGACATACCCGCTGGGTTACCGTACACAATGGTTGCATCATGGATGTTAGAGCTTCGCCCGGCATGGCCATAGCCCTGCCCACTCACGCTCTGCTCGTTAATTTGATACCCGCCCGCGTGGGCTTGGCTGGCAAAAGCGGCCGTAATGGCAGCAGCCAGGGTGAGCTTATTAAATTTATTATTCATAGTGGGCCTCTCTTCCCGATGATCCAGTGGATACCGACGATCCACCCTCTTTATTTTTACATGACTGTTTTCTCGCAACTGAGCCAAAGGTTCAAGGGCAAACGTTCGTTTTATTTTATTTTTGGCTTATACATTAGTCGCACGGTCGTTTTAAATCAGTGTTTTAGTCATTTCAGCTTACTGAGCCAAGAGGCCTTGACCTATGGGTTACCCATAGGTTCTACACTAAATAACCACTATTTCACCGGTCGGGAGAACAGGCCATGAAAGTTACTGAGCTTGCCAAACGGGGCGGTGTTACCGCTGAGACCGTGCGTCACTACGCTCGTGAGCGGCTACTTGCTCCTCAGCGCCACCCGGATAACGGCTATCAGCTATTTTCGGATACCGACTTAGAGCGGCTGCGTTTTATTCAGCGGGCGCGCAAATTAGGTTTTAGCGTGGCTGAGATTCGCGACATTTTGACCCACGCCGACCAAGGCGACTCTCCCTGCCCACTGGTACGCGACTTACTCGCCAGCCGCCTGCCGCAAATCCGCGCACGTATTGCCGAGCTGGAAGCGCTAGCCGAACGAATGGAACAGGCCATGGAGAGCTGGCAGCAAATGCCCAACGGCTCCCCCGACGGCCACAGCGTGTGCCGCCTGATTGAGAGTTTTCCTGACGCCACGCCTACCAAGGAGACCCCATGAGCGACGCCTCTACCGAAGCCGCCTCAAACGTGAGCCCTGCCAATGGAGTCACCACGCGAACTATTCCTGGCATGAATTGCCAGGGCTGCGTCAAGCGTATGCGCGAGGCAGTACAAAACGGTGACCCAAGTGCCGAAGTGATCGGCACGCCTAGCGAAAAACGCCTAGAGGTTGTTTCATCGCTAACCGACGCCGAGCTTGATCAACGCTTGACCGAGGCGGGCTACCCGCCCGGTGAAGCAGCGCTGGAGGAAGCAGCCCCAGACGGAGCAACTAAGCAACCAGATACCACGCCACCCGCTAAGGCTGAAAAGGCTGCAAGTCCCCCCTCCCAAGGCCAAGGTAAAAAGCAGCGTCTGGCGATTAGCGGGATGACCTGCGCCAGCTGCGTTAAGAGCGTGCAGAAAGCACTAGAGCGAACTGAGGGAGTCGACACCGCCAGCGTCAATTTTGGCACCCACTCCGCCCAGGTGTTTGGCAGTGCAAAGACCCAAGCGTTAATCGCCGCCGTTGAGTCAGCTGGCTATGGCGCCGAACCGATTGTGGATATGCGGGAAGCAGAACGCACTCGTGCAGAGCAGGATGCCAAGACTTACCAAAAACGGCTGCGCGGCAGCGCGATCTCGCTGGCACTGGCGATTCCGCTGATGCTCAGCATGCTTTTTTTCCATCCCCACCCGATGGGCATGGGGCGTCTCTACTGGCTGGTGATCGGCTTGTTAACCTTGGGTATTTTGGCCTTCCCAGGACGCCACTTTTTCGTCAACGCCTGGAAGCAGTTTAAGCATCGCCAAGCCAATATGGATACCCTGGTGGCCATGGGCACCGGCACCGCCTGGCTCTACTCCATGGCCGTGGTGCTGTTTGCGCCGTGGCTGCCAGAAGTCGCTCAGGGGATCTATTTTGAAGCCTCAGCCATGGTGATCGGGCTGATTCTACTCGGCAATGCCATGGAGCTACGTGCCCGGGGCCGCACCAGCGATGCGCTAAAGCGCCTGCTTGATCTACAGAGCCGAACAGCGCGGGTGATTCGCGACGGTCACGAGCAGGAGATTGAGATTGATGCGGTGCGCGCTGGCGACCACGTACGAGTACGCCCCGGCGAGCGTTTACCGGTGGATGGAGACGTCGTTGAAGGCCAAAGCCATATCGATGAGTCGATGCTTACCGGCGAGCCACTCCCCATCGCCAAAAGCGCGGGAGATGAAGTCAGCGCTGGCACGGTGAATGGCAAAGGCGGCTTGATCTATCGCGCCACGCGGGTGGGCACCGACACTCGCCTGGGGCAGATTACCGAACAGGTAGCGAGCGCTCAAAACTCGCGTCCACCGATTGGCGAGCTAGCCGACCAGGTCTCCAGCGTTTTTGTGCCTGCGGTAATGATCATTGCCGTATTGACGGCCCTGGTGTGGTTCAACCTAGGGCCCGCTCCCCAGGTGATCCATATGCTGGTGACGGCGACCACCGTGCTGATTATTGCCTGTCCCTGCGCGCTGGGTCTGGCGACGCCGATCTCGACCATGATCGGCGTCGGTAAAGCGGCAGAGCATGGGGTGCTGGTACGCAGCGGCGAGGCGCTGCAAACCGCTAGCAAGCTGACCACGCTAGTAGTCGATAAAACCGGCACGCTCACCCAGGGCAAGCCCAGCGTCACTGATGCGCAGATGTTTGGCGTAGAGCAATCCACCGCGCTGGCATTGGTGCACGCGCTGGAACGCAGCTCCGAGCACCCATTGGCGGCGGCGTTAATGACCTACGCGGATGAACACGAGGCTAACCCTGCCGAGATTAATGGTTTCGACAGCGTGACCGGTGGCGGAGTAAAAGCCCAAACCGCCGACGGCAAAGCGCTGCTGCTGGGCAATGCACGTCTATTGAGCGAGGTAGGGGTGGATCTCAAGGCGGGTGAAGAGCAAGCACGCGCCCTAGAAGAGCAGGCTCGCACGCTGGTGTACTTGGCGGTGGATGGCAAACTGGCCGCCCTGTTTGGCATCAGCGACCCGCTTCGCCACGACACCGTGGCCGCGATCAAGCGCCTGCAAAAAGACGGCTTAACGATTGTCATGTTAACCGGCGATAACGAGCACACCGCCAAGGCCATTGCTCAGGAAGTGGGTATTGATGAGTACCGCGCAGGCCTGCTACCCGAGGACAAGCACGCTGAGATCGAGCGCCGTCAAAAGGCGGGAGAAATCGTTGGCATGGTGGGCGATGGCATCAATGATGCCCCGGCGCTGGCCCGGGCGAACGTAGGCTTTGCCATTGGCCAAGGCACCGATGTGGCGATTGAGAGCGCGGGCATCACGCTAATGCGCGGCTCGCTGCACGGGGTGGCGTCAGCGATAGAGATCAGCCGCGCCACGCTGCGCAATATCAAACAGAACCTGGTGGGCGCCTTTGGCTACAACCTGCTGTGTATTCCTATCGCGGCGGGGGTGCTCTACCCGCTAACCGGTATGCTGCTCTCACCGATGATAGCGGGCGCTGCCATGTCACTCTCTTCCATCACCGTGGTGAGTAACGCCAACCGCTTGCGGCTATGGAAAACCAGCCAGGAGGACGCCTCATGAGCTTATTGATCAACTTGGCAGGCCTGGGGCTCATTGCACTGATCGTGTGGTGGTTCTGGCTTGGCTAAACGTTTTTAGCTCACTCCAATATATCGCCCTGGCTTATGGTTCAGGGCGATAATCAGGTTGAGCGTCAGCGCCCCTAGTACCGAATAGCCCACGCGGTCCAACGGTAGTTGGGTCAGGGCTACCAGCAGGATAACGCCATCAATGGCCAGTTGAACATAGCCTGCGCGCAGGCCGTGTTTATCCTGCAAGTAGAGCGCGAGGATATTGATACCGCCCAGGCTGGTACGGTGGCGAAACAGCATCAGCATACCAATGCCCATCAGCGCGCCGCCCATCAAGGCGGCGTAGATCGAGGGCACGTTGGCAAATTGCACCCAGCCTTGGGTTAACTCTGAAAACAGCGATACTAAGCCGATGGCGGCAAAGGTGCGTAGGGTAAAACTCCACCCCATCCGCTTCACCGCCAAGTAGTAAAACGGCAGGTTAATGGCAAAAAAGTACACTCCAAAGCCCCAGCCGGTAATGCTGCTGGTGATGTAGCTCAACAGCAGCGCTAAGCCTGCCGTACTGCCGGTCAATAGCACCGCATGGGTGTAAAAGGTCACTCCCAGCGCGACAAAGAACGTGCCCAGCAGCATCGCCATCATATCTTCATAGGGGCGATGCTGATCCTTGGGTAAATCTTCCACGCGCATGGGGCGTCCTTACTTAAGTTGCCAGTAGATGATGCAATGTACAGCTTAAATTGGGCTGGCGTGCTCGACCATCAACTGCAGCGTCTCGCGGCCGCGCCAGCGGTTACGGTTAAGCTTATAAGCACAGTGCAGTGTATCCCCCACGTTAAACCCAGGCAGTTCCCCTGGCGTTAAGGCACGAAACCAGATGGCTTTGCAGGTCACCGGGCCAGTGGAAAGTTCCAGCATCAGGTGCGCGCCGTCAGCACCCACCGGGCGCAGCGCCTCGACAATAAAGCGGCCTTCAAACAGCGGCGGATCAAACTCCCGCCCGTAGGGCCCAAGGGTTTCTATCTCTTGCAAGGTGGTCAGCGAAAGCTGTGCCGTGGAGAGCTCGCCATCCGTCCATAGGCGCGGATAGAGCGTTCGTCCCTCCAGCTGTTCGCCTACGGCCCTCAAGAAAGCCGCTTTAAAGGCGTCAAGCTGATCCCGTGGCACACCTACGCCTGCCGCACCACTATGGCCGCCAAAGCGCGGTAACGCCTGGGGAGCAAGCTCAAAGGTGCGCTGTAGGGCATCACGCAGGTGCAGCCCATCAATCGAGCGGCCGGAGCCGGTTAGCATACCCGGTGCCGAGGCTTGTGTTAGCACCAGCGCCGGGCGCCCGTAGGCCTGCACCAATCGCGAGGCGACGATACCCTGTACGCCGGGGTGCCCGTCTTCAAGCAGCACCACCACGGCGGGCTCATCGGCGTCCAGAGCTGCTGTGGCAAGAGTGCGCGCCTCGGCGGCCATATCAGCCTCAATCGCTTTGCGGGACTGGTTATCCTGATCCAGCACGTCGAGCTGGCGATTGGCGACCCCATCGTTCTCGGCCAGCATAAAGTGCAGCGCCGCGTAGGGGTCGTCCAGCCGCGAGCGGGCATTGATACGCGGCCCCATCTGAAACGCTAACGTCTCGGCGTTAAACGGCACACTGTCAGCGCCTAAGCGCGTGGCCATAGCGCGCCAGCACGCCGCATCCATACGATTGATCAGTTTTAACCCTTGATTGACCACCGCGCGGTTGGCGGGGCTACCGCCTAGGGAGACACAGTCAGCCACGGTGCCCAAAGCTACGTAGGAGAGCCAGGGCGACAGCTTGGGCGTCGACTCTGATAGCGCCCCCCACTCAATCAGCACGCCGCGGGCGAGTGACATCAACAGCCACGCCACCATACAGCCAGCGATGGTTTTGTCGGGATACTCACAGTCATCACGGGTAGGGTTAACACAGGCGAATGCCGAGCTTGGCGGCCCCTCACTGGGCAGGGCGTGGTGGTCGCTGACTACCACGTCGATACCTGCCGCTTTTAATCGCGCGATACGCGGCTCATCAGAGCTACCACAATCGGCGGTAATCACCAGGGTGGGAAACGGCTTTTGAGCCAAGGTGCGCTCTACCAGCGGTAGGCTAATCCCATAGCCGTCGTGAATACGGTGGCCAATCAGGCTATGTAGCTTGCCCTCTGGCACCCCAAACAGCTCCACCAGCGTGCGCCTAATCACCACGTGGGAGGTAATGCCATCCACGTCGTAGTCGGTGAGAATGCCGATGGCCTCACCCTCTGCCACCGCCTGAGCGATACGTTCGGCGGCGCGGCGACCGTCGGCCAGTTTCTCCGGGTGGGCCAAATAACGCAGGCTAGGTGCTATTAACGGTAGCAACTCACCGCTGTAGCCCGGCAAGCGCGAGGCCAGCAAACGCGCCTGCAGTTCGCTTAGGCCTTCCGCCTGAGCGCGGGCATAAAGCGCCTCATCCACTGGACGAGGCTCTAGGCGCGGCCCGGCCTTGCTAGACGACAGCGTGCGATGGGGTAAATCAGTCACTGAGGCCATTAATACGTCAACGCCGGTTTTCCGCAACGTACTGCTGCACGGCGGCAAGTTCCGCAGGGAGCACTGTGTAGCGCTCTTCGCGCTCAATCAGGTCTTCCATATGCGGCGGCAGTGGCACGCCCAGGAAGCCCGCCTTCACAACGGCCTCGGCGAATTTAGCCGGGTGCGCAGTGGCGAGGGTAATCATTGGCGTTGACTGATCTGCCCGGGCACGCTCGGCAGCACGATAGCCGGTGGCGGTGTGCGGGTCGAGCATTTCACCAGTGCGTTTATGGGCGTCGCGGATCACTTCCAGAATCGTCGCATCGTCCACGCTGTAGCTGGAGAACTTCTCGCGCAGCTTGGCCAGCGGCGCATCGGCCAGCGCCGTGGGTTCCTGCTGGAAGCGCTCAAGCAGCGCCGCCACGGCCAAGCCATCGCGGTCGTAGGCGTCAAACAACAGGCGCTCAAAGTTAGATGACACAACGATATCCATGGAGGGCGCTAAAGTAGCCGCTAGCTCTTTTTTGGAGAAGTCATTGGCGGCCAGCGTGCGGTGCAGAATGTCGTTGGCGTTGGTGGCGATGATGAACTGCTTCACCGGCAGGCCCATTTTGTAGGCCATATAACCAGCAAACACGTTGCCGAAGTTAGCCGACGGCACGCAGAAGCTCACTTCACGGTGCGGCGCACCCAGCGCAACGCCGGAGGCGATGTAGTAAACGATCTGCGCCATAATGCGCGCCCAGTTGATCGAGTTCACCGCGACCAAGCGAGTACCGTTGAGGAACGACTGATCGGCAAAGCTGGCCTTGACCATCGCCTGGGCGTCATCGAAATTGCCTTCGATGGCAATATTGAAGACGTTATTGGCCAGCACCGAGGTCATTTGTCGGCGCTGTACTTCCGAGACCCGGTTGTGCGGGTGCAGGATAAAGATATCCAGGTTGTCGCAGTGGCGACAGCCTTCAATCGCCGCCGAGCCGGTATCGCCAGAGGTCGCACCCATGATCACCGCACGCTCGCCACGCTTTTTCAGGAAGTGGTCGAGCAGGCGGCCGAGCAGCTGTAGCGCTACGTCTTTAAATGCCAGGGTCGGGCCGTGGAACTGCTCAAGCAGGAAGTGATTGGCATCCAGCTGTTTGAGCGGCAGCACGGCGTCGTGATTAAAGGTCGCGTAGGCCTCGGTCACGATGTTGCGGAAGGTCTCGTCGTCGATCTCACCGTTCACAAACGGCTTCATCACCCTAAAGGCGATTTCCGCATAGGAGAGCCCGGCCATGTCGGCCAGCTCTTCCCGGGAGAACACAGGCATTGTTTCCGGCACATAGAGGCCGCCGTCGCTGGCCATACCGGTGAGCACCACTTCTTCAAAGGAGAGCGCGGGCGCCTGCCCGCGCGTGCTGATATAGCGCATCTAGGCTTACTCCCCTTCACTCAAGCTTTCCACGCGAATACGCGTGACGGGGCCCGCAATATCGGCCATGGATTCGATTTCGCGAATCGCTGCGTTCATCTGCTTCTCTTTAGTACGGTGTGTGAGCAGAATGATCGGCACCAGCTCGCCTTCGGTCGCCTCTTTCTGAATCAGTGCCTCGATCGAGATGCCCTGCTCAGATAGAATCGTGGCCACCCGCGCCAACACGCCGGGGCGATCCACCGCCAGCAGGCGCAGGTAGTAGGCCGTGATGATATCTTCCATCGGCATGATGGGCAGTTGGCTGACATCTTCGTCGATGCCGCTAAACGCCAGGTACGGCACCCGGTAGCGGTGCTCGGTGGAGATATCCCGCGCCACGTCGAGTAAATCGGCCACCACCGCTGATGCAGTCGGCTCGGCGCCGGCGCCAGCGCCGTAGTAGAGCGTCGGCCCTACCGCGTCGCCCATTACTGCAATAGCATTTTTTACGCCATGAACATTGGCCAGCAGGCGCTCTTTAGGAATCAGCGTGGGGTGAACCCGCAGTTCCAGGCCTTGATCGGTACGCTTGGAGATACCCAGGTGCTTGATCACGTAGCCAAGGTTGTCGGCTTGCTCGACGTCTTCCGCAGTAATCCGTGAAATGCCTTCGGTGAAGGCTTTCTCGAACTGCAGCGGCACGCCGTAGGCAATCGAGGCCAAAATCGTCAGTTTGTGTGCCGCATCGATACCTTCCACGTCAAAGGTGGGGTCAGATTCGGCGTAGCCTAGCGCTTGAGCTTCCGCGAGCACGTCCTCAAAGGCGCGGCCTTCATCGCGCATATGGGTAAGAATATAGTTGCCGGTGCCGTTGATAATCCCCGCTACCCATTCAATGCGGTTGGCACCCAAGCCTTCGCGCAGCGATTTGATCACCGGGATGCCGCCTGCGACTGCAGCTTCGAATGCTACGATGACGCCCTTTTCGTGAGCGGCTTTGAAGATTTCGTTGCCGTGCACCGCAATCAGCGCCTTGTTGGCGGTGACCACGTGCTTGCCGTTTTCAATGGCGGTGAGCACCAGCTCGCGGGCGATATCGTAACCGCCAACGAGCTCCACCAGGACATCCACATTGGGGTTGGTCGCGACTTCAAACACATCGGAGGTGGCATTGATGCCGGTAATATCGCAGTCAGGATGAATACTGCGGTGAGCAACCTGCTCAATCACAATAGGGCGGCCAGCACGACGCGCAATATCATCAGCGTTGCGAGTCAATACGTTAAAGGTGCCGCCACCGACAGTACCTAGACCACAAATACCTACTCTTACCGGTTTCAAAATACTTCCCCTTTCGTGTTGTGCACCTGGTGGTGCTGGCCTTAATTACGGTTTTGAATTCGATCTTAAAGACCGTGCCTCAGCGCTTTGTATTATCTTTCAATGTGACGTCATTCGTCATCTAAGCCTAACATGGCAAAGAGCCGCTCGGGGGGCACAAAGCCCGGCACCAGTTGCCCATTGGGCAAAATAATTGCTGGCGTGCCCTGTACACCCAGCGCCTTACCCAGATCATACTGCCCCGCCACAGGATTGTCGCAGTCTGCTGCGCTGGAAATAGTCTCGCCCTCTTTGGCTTGAGTCATCGCTTCACTGCGATTATCCGAGCACCACACCTGCTGCAGCATGGTGGCAGCCTGGCTGCCCATACCCGCACGGGGAAAGGCCATATAGTGAATGGCGATACCACGCTCATTCAACTCCGGAATGGTGTCGTGTAACCGCGCGCAATAGGGGCAAGTAGGATCGGTAAATACCGTCACTGTTGCTTTCGGTTCTTCGGCACCGCGGAAGATCACTAGCTCACTCTCAGGTACTGCCGCTAGCGCATCTGCACGCTCTTGGTTCTGCTCTTGCTCGGTTAAGTTGACCAACCCGTCGGGTGCATTTTCATATAGGTCACCGACCAGGAAGTGGCTGCCGTCTGCATTGGAGTAGAAAGATTCGCCGTTCTCCAACCGCACGTGATAAACGCCATCCATAGGCGTTTCGGTGACCACTTCCACGGGCATCGACTGGCCATTGACGCTAAGTGATTCAGCCAAACGATCTGCCACGTCGTCAGCCTGTGCAGCGGAAGGTAGCAGGCTGGCAGTTAGCAAACACGCCAGCATTGAGGAAGGTGTCAGTAAAGGTAGTGTTACAAAACGGCGTTGACGCATCATCAATTCAACCTCGTGGGTGATGTTCAGCATGTAGGCTTTCCAAGCGCGCCTGGGCTACATGGGTATAAATTTGGGTCGTCGACAGATCGCTATGACCCAGCAGCAGCTGTACGACCCGCAAATTGGCCCCATGATTCAATAAATGGGTGGCAAATGCATGGCGAAGCGTATGGGGCGACAGTGGCCGGGTAATCCCTGCCGTTATGGCATGCACCTTAATCCGGTGCCAAAACGTTTGCCGGGTCATCGCTTTGTCACCCCGCCCAGGAAACAGCGCGGGGCGTGTTGGGTCGCTCATCAGCGCCAACCGTGCAGTCTGCATATAGTGCGCCAGCCAATCTGCGGCCTCTTCGCCCATGGGAACCAAGCGGTCTTTATCGCCTTTACCACGCACCCTAACCACGTTTTGGCGCAGATTGACCGCATCACCAGTGAGCCCTACCAGCTCTGATACCCGTAAGCCACAGGCGTACAGCAGCTCCAGCATGGCACGGTCACGAACCCCCAAAGGAGTCTCCGTATCCGGCGCCAAGAGTAGGCGCTCAACCTCGTCCTCTTCCAAGGTATTAGGCAAGCCGGGTATGACCCGCGGTAGTTTGATATCAGTCAGTGGGTCACTTTCCACTTGGTTGTTTAAACGCCCCCAACGGTAGAAGCTGCGCAGCGTCGACAGCAGCCGGGCATTACTGCGCAGTTGATACCCCTCCTCCCGGCGACTGGCCAGCCACTCACTGAGGCGCTCCGGCGGCGGCGCCAGAAGGGCTTCACCGTGGCTCTCCAGGTGGCTCTGCCAGGCGGTTAAATCACGCCGATAGGCGGCTAACGTATGATCGCTGGCGCCCTGCTCAAGCCAGAGAGCATCTAAAAATGCATCGATAACGCTCATACGTTAGTCACCTCAAGCCGCTTTTGTTGAGCGGATAAACAAAACCCCGCCCCGCAAAGCGGTGACGGGGTCTTGGTATCCGGGCGCGACGCCTGTTCGAGAACAGCGTGCGCCCGAGGAGCAGTGGCGTTTAAGCCAGCTTTTCCTTGATACGTGCAGAACGACCACTGCGCTCGCGCAGGTAGTAAAGCTTGGCTTGACGCACGTCACCGCGACGTTTGACTTCGATAGAGTCAACCAGCGGGCTGTAGGTCTGGAAGGTACGCTCAACGCCAACGCCGTGAGAAATTTTACGCACGGTGAAAGCGGAGTTCAGGCCACGGTTACGCTTACCGATGACTACACCTTCAAACGCCTGCAGACGCTCGCGAGTACCTTCTTTTACTTTTACCTGAACGACAATGGTGTCACCGGGGGCAAAGGGAGGAATTTCTTTGCCCATTTGCTCAGATTCGATCGCCTGGATCACTTTGCTTTTACTGCTCATCATCATACTCCTGAATAACGTGTTGGCTTGACCGCTCAATCATGGGTGGCGGAAGCCGTGATCCCGGCGCTCGAAACGAGCTACGCGGGAGTCGTTATGGGTGACACAGGTGCGCATACGCCCTGCACCGCCGCTCTGGCCTACTCAGTTTTAGCTGACAGAGCGTGTTCCTCGATAAACTCGTTCAACAGCTTACGCTGTTCGGCATCTAACGGCCGCCCTTCCAACAGGTCTGGACGACGCTGCCATGTACGCCCGAGTGACTGCTTTAACCGCCAGCGCTTGATGGCTGCATGATTACCGCTTAACAGCACATCCGGCACTTGGCGCCCGTCGATGACTTCTGGACGGGTATAGTGCGGGCAGTCTAACAGGCCGTCATTAAACGAGTCTTCGATAGCGGAATCCTGATGACCCAGTACACCGGGAATCAGCCTTGCCGCTGCATCAATCAGCACCATCGCTGGCAGCTCACCGCCGCTCAACACATAGTCGCCAATCGACCACTCTTCATCGATGTCACTCTCCACCACGCGTTCATCAATGCCTTCATAGCGCCCTGCCACGACCACTAAAGGCCCGGCGGAAGCCAGTGCTTGAACGCCCTGCTGATCCAGCTTACGCCCCTGGGGCGAGAGGTAGATCACCGTCGGCACTAAGCCGGTGGCTTTCTGCGCCCGTTCCCGGGCGGCAAAGATCGCTGCGCGCAGGGTGTCGACTTTCATCAACATGCCTGGACCACCACCATAGGGGCGGTCATCGACGCTGCGGTGGCGGTCAGTGGCATAATCCCGCGGGTTCCAAAACTCCAGTGCAATACGCTGTTTTTCTACCGCTCTGCCGACCACACCCTGTTGCGTGAGCGCGTCGAACATCTCAGGAAACAACGACACTACACCAATCCACATTGCAGGCACTGCTGCTTCGCTCGCCGTTTCCGGCGCGTTGCCACTATCCAACTCGGTTGAGTCGGTAGATGCATCATTGCTCAAACTGTTCATAAGTTTGGTCAAAACTCAGGATCCCAATCGACGACCATACGGCCCTCTTGGGAACTGATTTCGATAATGACGTCGTCTGGCAAAAATGGCAGCAGTCGCTCGCGCTTGTCGATTGACTCTGAATCGCCGCGAACCACCATGACATCGTTGGCGCCGGTTTCAAACAGGTAGCTTACCCGTCCTAGCCGTTCGCCGGCCTGAGTGAAGACCGCCATGCCTTCAAGCTCATGCCAATAATACTCATCGTCGGAAAGCTCAGGCAGCGCCTCTTTGGGCATCAAGATATCCGTTTGGGCTAATGCTTCCGCCGCACTACGGTCATCGACCCCTTCAAGCTGCACCACAAGTCCTTTGCCCTGCCGACGCCCTTGAACAATGCTTATGCGCTTCAGGGTTTCACCTTGGCGCACCCACCATTCCGGGTATTCAAGAATGCTGTCCATTGGGCTAGTGTAGGAGTACACCTTGAGCCAACCTTTCACCCCATAAGGGCTAGTCAGCTTGCCTAGCACCACATGCGTGTCGTCAGTTTGGCTTATTTCAAAACGCGTCATCGACGACCTCAGCTACCCAGCACTCACTTTCTCACACAATAAGTCCCAGACAACAAGACTCAAAATCAGGCTTAGGCCTGTTTGCGTGCTTCTTTTACCAGCTCAGCAACACGACCAGACAGCTGGGCGCCTTGGCTCTGCCAGTGAACAACGCGGTCTAGGTCAACGCGCAGACGCTCTTCCTGACCACGGGCAACCGGGTTGAAGAAGCCGATACGCTCGATGAAACGACCGTCGCGAGCGTTACGCGAGTCGGTAACGGTCAGGTGGTAAAAGGGACGCTTCTTGGCGCCACCACGGGCCAAACGAATGGTAACCATACGATAACTATCCTTCGGTTGAGGTTACGAGAGTGTGTTTATAGCGCTAACCGCTATCGGAACACTCGTCGTGCTGTTTTCTTGGCGCTAAACTGGCACACGACCACATAAAGCGGCTTGCATGACCTTTTTTAACACCATTAAGGCCTTCATTGAGCGCTGCTACTGCTACGTTTTGACGTATTTGGGCAGCACCCACGCATGAAGAGGCCGCATTCTACGCAAATGCGCCCGGCTTGGAAAGCCTGACAGCCAGAAAACTGATAGGTCGTCAACCTCACCAAGCGCATCAGTACGTTACTATTGGCGTCTTAGCGCCGCGGCAATCCACCGGGGCCGCCCATTCCACCGGGCCCACCTGGGCCGCCGCCACCCATCATGCCGGACATGCCACGCATCATTTTCTGCATGCCGCCCTTCTGGCCTGCTTTCTTCATCATTTTCTGCATCTGCTTATGCTGCTTAAGCAGGCGATTGAGGTCAGGCACTTGCAGACCGGCCCCCGAGGCAATGCGGCGCTTGCGCGAGCCATTGATAATGTCGGGCTTGCGGCGCTCTTTAGGCGTCATGGAATTAATTAGTGCTTCCAACTTGCCCAGCTCTTTCTCGGGACCAGGGCCTTGAGCCATCTCAGCCATCTGCCCCATACCCGGCAACTTGCCCATTAGGCCACCCATACCGCCCATCTTCTTGAGCTGCTGGAGCTGATCGCGAAAATCTTCCAGGTCAAAGCCATCACCCTTCTTGACCTTTTTGGCCAACTTCTCGGCTTTGGACTTATCGACGGTGCGCTCGGCTTCCTCGATCAGCGACAGCATGTCGCCCATCCCCAGGATGCGCGAGGCGACTCGGTCTGGGTGGAACGGCTCCAGGGCGTCGACTTTTTCACCGACACCCATAAATTTGATCGGTTTACCGGTAATGTGACGCACAGACAGCGCCGCACCGCCGCGAGCATCACCGTCCGCTTTGGTCAGAATCACACCGGTTAGCGGCAGCGTTTCGCTGAACGCCTTGGCGGTATTGGCAGCGTCCTGGCCGGTCATGGCGTCGACGACAAACAGCGTTTCCTGAGGCGAGACCGCTTTATGCAGTGCCTGGATCTCCGCCATCATGGCTTCATCAATCGCCAGTCGACCGGCGGTATCAATCAGCACCACATCGTGAAACTGGATCTTGGCGTGCTTGATGGCCGCTTCGGCAATCGCCACCGGCTGCTGGTCAGAGCGCGAGGGGAAGAAGTCCACTTCGACTTCTTTGGCCAGGGTTTCGAGCTGATCGATCGCTGCCGGGCGATAAACGTCGGCAGACACTACCAAGACCTTCTTCTTCTCGCGTTCGCGCAGGTAGCGGGCCAGTTTGGCCACAGAGGTGGTTTTACCCGCACCCTGTAGGCCGGCCATCAATACAACGGCGGGGGACCCCTTAAGCACAAAGCCGTCGTTGGCTTCGCCCATAATCGCTTCCAGCTCTTGCTGGACGATTTTGACGAACTGCTGGCCTGGCGACAGGCTTTTGGATACTTCCTGCCCGACCGCCCGCTCGCGCACGCGCTCAATAAACTCCTTGATGACCGGCAGTGCTACGTCGGCCTCAAGCAGTGCGCGGCGTACTTCGCGCAGGGTATCTTTAATATTGTCGTCGGTCAGGCGAGCCTGACCCTTGATCGACTTCAACGTCTGGGAAAGACGCTCACTTAGATTCTGGAACATGGGGCCTCTCTGCCTCCGTCACTGCCGTCGGCGCGCACGCCCTGGACTAATTAGTAAAAAGATTATACGCGCTCACGCTTTGAGTCTCCATGGGAGAGGATTAGCAATCCCACTTACTTACTCCGAGTCTTTAACTATTTTCATGCGTTTACCCCGCTGGGCGACGCCGCTTGGATTAGTTATAGTAGTTGGATAGATTCTCGTCGTAATCACACTTAATTCGTTTATTTATTCACCGCAACGCGCTGCAAGGCGCACGGATAGCATCATGCAGGCGCTACCTTTCGCCACGATTGCTTTTGTTCTTTATGTTGCCGCTGCCATTTGGCAAGGCATGACGCTGTTCCGGCGTGTGCCGCCTCGCCAGGGCATGGTGCGCCTGCTCGCTGTGCTGGGCTTACTGCTGCACATTCCTGTGGTGGTCAAATTAGTCGGCCAATCCCCTGGCCTACTGCCCGGCTTTACCACCAGCGCCACATTGCTGATGGCGGTTGCGGTCAACGTCGTGCTAGTTGCCAGCCTTTTTAAACCGGTGCTTAACGCCGGGATTGCACTCTTCCCGCTGGCGGGTATTGCACTACTCGCCGCCACGTGGCTGCCGAATCAGGGCGGCCATACCGGGCTTACACCGGGCATTTTATTGCATGCGATAAGTTCAGCGCTGGCGTTTGCCGTGCTGGCGATTGCCGCCGTCCAAGCGGTGCTGGTCGGCCTACAGAACCAGGCGCTGCGCCACCATCATATTCGCGGCATTGTGCAGTCGCTACCGCCGCTGACCACGATGGAGCGGGTACTTTTTGAACTGGTGTGGGCGGGCATTCTCCTGCTGACGCTCTCCATCGCGAGCGGGCTTATTTTCCTGGACAATTTCTTTGCCCAGCACTTGGCACACAAAACCGTACTCTCGCTACTGGCCTGGATAATCTTCACGACCCTGTTGGTTGGTCGTTATCGCTTTGGTTGGCGCGGCATGCGTGCCGTGCGCTGGACACTGGGCGGTTGCGGCCTGCTGGTGCTGGCCTACTTTGGCAGTAAGTTCGTACTTGAGGTTGTACTCAATCGATAGCGGCTCAACCGCTACCGCGGGCGTTACCACGCCTTTGGTTGTCTTGACACACTACTCGCTACCTTCTACAAATCGAGCCTAATCCGCCACAAAGGACTTTTCGACTTGAGCGACGACTTCCCCCTGGGGTTACTGTTCGGCCTGCTAGCCTTACTGATACTGCTTTCTGCGTTTTTCTCCAGCTCTGAAACCGGCATGATGTCGATTAACCGCTACCGCTTGAGCCATCAAGCCAACAGCGGTGACCGCAGAGCCAAACGGGTCATGCGCCTGCTCACCCGCCCAGACCGCCTGATTGGCGTTATCCTGATCGGCAACAACTTCGTCAACAACCTGGCGGCCTCAATTGCGACCATTATCGCCATTCACTTCTTCGGCGACGTATCTGGGCCTGCAATCTCTACTGCTCTGTTGACCATCACGATTCTTATTTTTGCCGAAGTAACGCCGAAGACCTACGCCGCGATTAAACCCGAGCGGATCGCCTACCCGACCTCCTACGCCCTTGAGCCACTGCTAAAGCTGCTTTACCCGCTCGTATGGCTGGTTAACGTGATGTCTAACGGCCTGCTCCGGTTGGTGGGCGTTAAAAGCGTTGATAACGGGGGCGATAGCCTGACCCGTGATGAGCTGCGCACGGTGGTTCACGAAGCGGGCACGCTGATCCCCTACCGCCACCGGGCAATGCTGCTATCTATTCTCGATCTTGAGAACGTCACCGTGAACGACATCATGGTGCCACGCCACGAAGTGCTGGGTATCGACCTGGATGATTCGCTCGAAGATATTTTGACCCAGATTCGCACCAGCCAGCATACCCGGCTACCGGTTTATAAAGGTGATATCAATAATATTATCGGCATGCTGCATCTGCGCAACGCGGCACGCTTTCTCTCCCGGGACGAAGTTACCAAGGCATCGATTGTTCAAGAGGCACGGGAGCCCTACTTTATTCCTGAGTCCACACCGCTCCATACCCAACTGCTCAACTTTCAAAAGCAGAAACGGCGCATCGGCATTGTGGTGGATGAGTACGGCGACGTAGAGGGCTTGGTCACCCTGGAAGATATTCTGGAAGAGATCGTGGGCGAGTTCACCACCGATGTCTCTGAAGATGAAGAGATTCACCAGCAGGATGACGGTAGCCATGTGATTGAAGGCACCGCCAATATTCGTGAGATTAACAAGATGCTCGGCTGGCAACTGCCTACCGATGGCCCCAAAACGCTCAATGGATTGATTCTTGAGCATCTTGAAGCTTTCCCAGAAGGCCCAGCATGCCTACAGATCGGCAATATGCGCATGGAGATTCTGGAGATCCGCGATAATCTCATTACCTCGGCGCGCTGCTGGCAAAAGCTGCGGACGCCACGCCGCTAATCAGTGATAAGCGAGTTAATGGCGGTTGGCCAGATCCTGATCAGCCGCTGCCTTTAGCGCCCTAACCCGCGCTTCGAGAAACCGCCGCAGCGCTATGTCATCGGCGTCCAGACGGTTGAGCGGGGGCCCAAAGTGCAGGCTCACCGGCGCCCGAAAACGCTTAGGGCACTTCTTTAGCGCCTTGCCATCATGGTGAGATGTCCACGACCCCCACAAGCCTGCTAACCCTGCCGGAACCACCGGCACATCGTCCCTGGCGAGAATAGCCTCTAGGCCACGCCGAAAGGCGTGAATTTCGCCATCAGGGGTCAATCGCCCTTCAGGAAAGACCATCACAACCTGCCCCTGGCGCAGCGCTGAGCTCACGTCATCCAGAGCGCGCCTCAGGGCGCCGGGGCTGCGTCGTTCAGACTCAATAGGGATTGCGCCAACCAGCTGAAACCACCATTTAAGCCAAGGCGAGTCAAAAATCGGTTGATCCATCACAAAGCGCAGCGGTCGGGGGCTGGCACCGCCTAACACCAAGGCATCCATAAAACTGACATGGTTACACACCACCAGCGCGGCCCCCTGCTTGGGGATATGCTCACGCCCATGCACCTGTAGCCGGTAGCAGAGGCGCATTGAGACAAAAATCAACCAGCGCAGTGCCTGGCGAGCCGCATTGACCCACCCACTCACGTCGCCGCCTCACGATGGCGTAGGCCCGCCAGAATGGTGCTCATCAGTTGATCCAGCAGCTCATCTACTTTTAATTGCTGACCCTGCCAATAGCCCAATCGCTCATTAAGCCCTAGCTGGACTAACCCATGCACGCTGCCCCACAGCGTGCGCCCCAAACGGCGGGCTTCGAGATCATCCAGCGCTGGCTGGTAGGATTTAAGCGACGCTTCCACTTGGGTAAACAGCGCTTCGATCAAATCGCTCTGGCGCTGATCAAGCTCGCCTTCTTGGGCCAGCGGGTAATCAAACAGCAGTTGCCAGCGGTAACAATCCTGCTCGGCGAACCGCCAGTAGGCACGCGCCAGCGAACGTAGCCATGGCTCAGGGTCATCGTCGATCAGGCTGGTAATGGTGTGCTGTAAACGCGCCAACGTTTCCACATTGACGTGCTGCAATAAATTATTGAAGCTGCCATATAGCTTCAATAGGGTGCTGGGGGCACAGCCGACCTCTCTGGCCAGGGCACGCAGTGAGAGACCATGGACTGGCTGCTCAGCCAACCACTCATCACAAGCGTGCATGACCTGCGCATGGAGGGCATCGGGCGCATGCTGTCTAGGACGGGCCATGGCAATCTCTTAAGGTCAACGGCAAACAAGAAGGAAGCCTCACTGCGCTTTAGCGGGAGCAAGGGATAAGATAGGATACCTTACATCGAACACTGTTTTCGACACTAAAACGCTACATTTCGTGCTTTATTGCGCGCAGTCCCCCGCCATCCAGGTACACTTCCACGACGATTCTGCTTAAGGAGATAGCTATGACGGGGCGATTGCATGTGCAAAATTTACCGCTGACCCGCTTATTGCCAACGCTAGCCACTCCTGAACCGTTGATCGAGTCGCCTAATCTAGCGCCTCGTAGGCCAATTTCCGCTATTCGCATAGAGCAGGGGCAGTACCGGCTCTCGTCGCTATTCTGGGGCCTGACGCCACCCTGGCTGGAAGTGCTGGATCATGCCCCCCACTGCGCACGGGCAGAAACCCTTGAATCACGGGCGATGTTTCGCGATGCCTTTAGCGCTCGCCGCTGCGTTATTCCGGTCAGCGGTTTCTATGTATGGAAAACCCAGCTCCGCAGCAAGCAACCCTATTTGGTGACCCAGGTATCCCGGGCGCCGCTGCTATTGGGCGCGCTATGGTGCCGTTACCACACCACGTTAACGGCGTTTACCGACTCTGCCGCACTGATCACCGTGCCCGCCAATCTGCTGTTATCGCCGTTAACCGACCGCCTGCCGGTCACTATACCCAACCATGCGTTATCCGCCTGGCTCGACCCAGACACCGATACCGAAACGCTTAATTCACTGTTAGCACCCGCACCATTGGAACTGTTGGGCGCTTTTCCGGTATCTAAACATGTCAATAATCCCGCCTACCAGTCACCGGCCTGTGCCCATCCTACCGGGTCGATGCTGCGTTGGGCTGTGTCACAGGAGCTGTAATGTTGCGATCCACTTGCATAACCCGCTGGCGTGTTTTCCCACAGTGCGCAGTGATTGGCGTTATCGCCAGCATCGCGTTAACACCACTGGCCTTCGCGGCCACCGAAGCCGCCGTTGCCGACGCCATTGCTGACACAGTCACCCCGATCATTAGCCCCTATGACAGCCGCGACTACCGGGTTTTGACGCTCGAGAACGGCCTCAATGTGCTGCTGGTCAGCGACCCGGAGGCGGACAAGGCGGCGGCGTCGATGAATGTGCAAGTAGGCAGCGCCCAAGATCCTGATGACCTTAAGGGGTTAGCACACTTTCTAGAGCATATGCTGTTTTTAGGCACCGAGCCCTACCCGGAATCTGATGCCTACCAGCGCTATATTTCCAATAACGCGGGCTCTCACAACGCCTTTACCGCGCAGCAGGATACCAATTACTTCTTTGATATTGAGCCATCGGCACTGCCGGGCGCGCTTGACCGTTTCAGCGAATTTTTCCTCTCGCCGCTGTTTAACGCCGACCACCTGGAGAGCGAACGCAATATCGTTCACTCGGAGTACATGGCGCGTATTCGAGATGAGCCCCGTCGCGAAAACGATGTGCTCAACCAACTGCTCAATCCTGACAACCCCACCACCGGATTTGCCGTGGGTAGCCGGGAAACCTTAGCCAGCCCGCCTGAAGGAGAGGCAACGCTACGCGAGCGGGTGATCGATTTCTATCACCAGCATTACGACGCCAATGTAATGAACCTGGCGATTGTGGCACCACAGCCGTTGGATCAGTTGGAGGAGTGGGTAGCCGAGCGCTTTGCCGATATTCCCGACAACGACTTAAGCGTGCCGACGATTGACGCGCCGCTGGTTGATTCAGACACGCTACCCCGCTATATCGAGCGCCAGTCGCTGCAGGATCGTCGTCAATTACGCTTCTACTTCCCAGTACCCGACCCCACTGACGACTACCGTACAAAGCCGACCCAGGTAATCGCCCACCTGCTTGGCGATGAAGGTGAAGGTAGCCTGTTAGCGGTACTGCGCGATGCAGGACTGGCCGATGGGCTTTCCGCCGGTGTGGGGCGCGGCGATGGCAACGAAGCACTATTCACTATCTCCATCAGCCTGACGCCCGCAGGCGCCGAACGCTTGGACGATATTGAAGCCACCCTGTTTGCCGCCATTGATCAACTGCGTAATGATGGCCTCGCCGAATGGCGCTACGAAGAGCAGGCAAAACTCAATGAGCAGGCCTTCCGCTTTCAGCAGTATGGCGCCCCACAGCAGGAAGCCACTCGCCTTTCAATGAGCCTATCCCGCTACCCGGTAGAGGACGTACAGTACGCGGCCTACCGTATGGATGGCCCCGATGCAGAACGCCAGCAGGTTTATCTTGACGCGCTAACGCCGGACAACATGCTGCGCTTCTACTCAGCACCGGATATCGAAAGCGACACTGTCTCACCTTGGTTCAATACCCAATGGGACGAGCAAGTGCCCGAACAGCCGGGCCAGCCCCTGAGCGGTTTGGCACTCCCGGGGCCCAACCCCTTTATCGCCAGTGACCTGACGCTGCTGGAAGGCCAGGATGAGCGCCCCAGCCTACTGGTCGAAACACCATCGTTTACCGCTTGGCACATGCAGGATGAGCGCTTTAACACTCCCACAGTTGAGTGGCGGGTCAGTCTGCAAAGCCCCACCGCCAGCTACTCTGCCCATGAAGCAGTGCTCACTCGGCTACTCGCCAGTTGGCTCAACGACAGTTTAAATGAATCCCTCTACCCAGCGTGGTTGGCAGGGCAGTCGTTTAGCGCTTATCCCCACGCCAGGGGCATGACACTATCGTTCTCAGGCTGGCGTGATGGCCAAACCCCGCTGATTGAACAAGCGCTTGAGCAATTAGCGCACGCAGAAATTACCGACAGCGCTTTCGAGCGGGTGCGTTATCAGCTGCAGCGCGAGTGGCGCAATGCGCCCCAAGCATCGCTCTACGGTCAAGCTAGCCGCACGCTGGGCGAAGCCCTACTCACACCACAATGGTCTACCGCTGAACTTCTCGCCGCCAGCGAGCGCTTTGACAGTGGTCACCTGGAAGATTTTCGCCAGCGCTTTCTAGATAACCTGTACGTCGATGCCATGGCGGTGGGCAACCTGGACGCTGACCTGGCGCGTGAACAAACACAGCTGATGCGTGCCAGGCTAAAACCGCGGTTAAACCGCGACGATATTGCTAACCTCACCCCACTTGCAGCGAGTGATGAGCACAGCGTGCTGCGCCCTCACAGCTCTCGGGATGAGTCCTTGGTTCTGCGCTATCTGCAAGGCCGCGATCAGACGCCAGAGGAACAAGCCACCACCGCGGTGATCGCCCAGTGGCTGGAAACACCGTTCTACCAGCAACTGCGCACCGAGCAGCAGCTCGGCTACATCGTGAACGCCGGCTATTCGCCGCTGCTCGAAGCGCCAGGGATTGCCCTTATGGTGCAATCACCCGACGTGGATAGCGGCACCATTGCCGAACGCATGGATGTGTTTCTTGATGAGGCTAACCAACGGCTTGAACAACTCAGCGACGCTGACTTAGCGCCTTATCGCCAGGCAGTTCACGACCAGTTGCGCCAGCGCGATACCAGCCTTGCGGGCATGGCCAACCGCTATTGGCAAGCCACCGCGTTGGAAGACGTGCGCTTTGATCGCCGCGACCAACTGGCCGAACTAGTGCTGAACGTTAGCCTTGAGGATATTAAGGCCCTATGGCCATCGTTGTGCGAGCACACCCTGGATATACACTTTAATCCGGGCGACGAACCCAGCGATGTCAGCGATTATCGTGAAGAGCGCTCACCCCTGCCCAAAGTGCGTGATGACAATGCGTAAAGAGAACTCCCTACAGGAGTGACCTAAACGGGTACCGGCTCAGGCGTCAAATGCTTGAGCCGGCATCATGGCTTCCACGAACATCACCAGCTCTTCCAAAATCTGGCGCTCGCGATCAGTAAGGGTCTGCTGATTGTACTGAGCGATTTCCCGCGCAAACGCCTTGAGGGTAAAGCCCGCCAAAGCCGGATCATTGATCCGCATCCAGCGAAACGCTTCCCACTGCTCACGCTCTTCGCCTTCCAACGTGTCGGGGTAACTGCGCGCACGAAAGCGAAACAGCATCTCTTCCAAGCGCGGATCCTGAAACGCAAAGCGCAGCCCTACCAAATCCCACGGCTCCATCTCTCGCACCCGCTCCATCTGCTGACGGTCGGCAGCCGAGAAGAAACTGCCTGAGTAGAGCATTAGATCAGGGTCTTGCGGCGCATCGTCGTAGCCTGCACTAAATACCTCGGCGACCTTTGCGGCGACACCGCTGGCATCGCGCAGGGCTTTCCAGTGCTGCCGACAGGCCGCCACATCCAAGCCTAAGCGCGCGACGATGGTGCCATACTCACCCTGTTGAGGCCCCTCAACGTCTTTCAAAGCACTGGCGGGAAATACCACCGGGCAACGGTTGATATGAATCACCTTCAGCGGAATACGCGCCTCGCCTTCGGCTAGATCCTGCTGACTGACAAACACGCGCTCACGAACCTGCTCCGCCGACATACTCAGCATATCGCTGGGATCAACGCTCAAATCGTAAACGATCACCCCATTAGGGTTTGTCGGATGTTCAGCCAACGGCATCACCAGGGCACTGCAGCCCCGGCTGGCAGGATAGCGGCGGGAGATATGCAGCAGCGGCTTGGCATTAGGCAAGTCAAGCTGCTTGGCCACCGCGCGCTTACCGCGCAGGCCGAGCAGATAGTCGAACAGCTTCGCATTGCGCGCCTTGAGCAAGCGGGCCAACGCGATCGTGGCCCGTACATCGGCTACCGCATCGTGGGCACCCTCATGGGCGATGCCGTTAGCCGCAGTTAAGTGCTCAAGCTTGAAGCTGGGTGCGCCGTCTTCGCGCAGCGGCCACTCAATGCCATCAGGACGCAGCGCATAAAAGGCGCGCACAACATCGATTAAATCCCAGCGGGAATTGCCGTTTTGCCACTCACGGGAATAAGGGTCGAGCAAATTGCGGTAAAACAGATGGCGGGAGACTTCGTCATCAAAACGCAGGCTGTTGTAACCCACCACGCAGGTGCCCGGCTCACTCATATGGCGCTGAATCTCGCCCGCGAATTCTGCTTCGGGCAAACCATGGCGTTGGGCTTTTTGAGGCGTAATACCGGTGATCAAACATGCGGCAGGATGAGGCAGATAATCATCGGCGGGCTTGCAGTAGAGCTCGATCGGCTCACCGATCTCGTTCAGGTCAGCATCAGTGCGCAGGGCTGCGAACTGTGCGGGCCGATCGCGACGCGGATCCGCCCCGAAGGTTTCATAGTCATGCCATAGAAAACTGGCAGGGGCAGCATTGGGTGGCGCCATGAACAATCACTCCGCTGGGCAGTTAAAAGCCCAAGCCTAGCACACCCGCCCCCCCTTTCGCCGCGTCTTCAGCGCTTAGGGTTAGCTTTTGGGGAGCGTAACGTTTAGTTCAAGCACTGAGCAGTTGTCTTCGCTGTCCAAGGAAATTTGAATGGCGTCGTCATCCACATGGACGTAGCGACGGATCACCTCAAGCAACTCGCGCTCAAGCATCGGCATATAGTCGGGCTGCCCGCGCTGGCTACGCTGATGCGCCACAATAATTTGCAAACGTTCTTTGGCTACCGAGGCGGATTTTCTGCGCTCACGCTTCAAGAACTCAAGCAGTTTCATCGACGACCTCCCCCGAACATACGGCTGAGCAGGCCTTTGCGTTGCATTTCATGAAAACGCAGCGGCATGTCTTCGCCGAGCAGGCGCGATACCGTATCGCTGTACGCTTGGCCCGCATCGCTGGAGATATCGTGGGTGACGGGCACGCCCTGATTAGAGGCACGCAGCACGGCCTCAGACTCAGGAATCAAGCCGAGCAGGTTAATCGCCAAAATTTCGCGGATATCGTCGAGCGTCAGCATATCGCCTGAGGTCACACGCTCGGGATTATAGCGGGTCACCAACAGGTGCTCTTTGATAGGGTCTTCGCCCTGTTCGGCACGTCGGGTTTTAGAGGCCAGCAGCCCCAAAATACGGTCAGAGTCGCGCACTGACGACACTTCCGGGTTGGTGACCACAATCGCCTCGTCGGCAAAGTACATGGCCAACTGTGCACCACGTTCAATACCGGCAGGTGAATCGCAAAGAATGAAATCGAAATCTTCTTTCAATTTCTCCAGAATCTCCGCGACCCCCTCTTGGGTCAAGGCGTCTTTATCACGGGTTTGAGAAGCTGGCAAAATAAACAGATTCTCGACGCGTTTATCACGAATCAGCGCCTGGTTAAGCCCCGCTTCGCCTTGAATCACGTTGACTAAGTCATACACCACGCGTCGTTCGCAGCCCATGATCAGGTCGAGATTCCGCAGGCCCACATCAAAATCAATTACGACTGTTTTTTTACCGCGCAGCGCAAGCCCCGTAGAGATTGCCGCCGCGCTGGTGGTTTTACCGACCCCTCCTTTACCAGAGGTCACTACAATTATCTTGGCCAAGAGTCACTTCCTTCTTGAAGTCGTTCGTCGCGAGCGCGAGACAGCTGGCGCTCTGCGCATAACGGGAACGTCAATGTCATCAACATGCCATACTGTAACGGATAGCGTCTTCGGCGTCGCTAGGCATGAAGCACCAACGCAGCCTCATACAAATACCTTAGCTCAGTGGCTTAATTTCAAGCTGTTCTTTTGTAAAGTGAACTTCCGCGGGTCGCCCCAGAAGCTGTGCATCAATATCTTCAGAGCGTTTGTAATTGCCTGCCACTGAAAGCAGTTCAGCCTCCAATTCGCGGCAGTAAATACCCGCTTGGGTATTGCCATGAATACCCGCCAACGCACGGCCACGCAGCGCGCCATAAACATGAATACTGCCAGCGGCCAGCACTTCTGCACCGGCATTCACCGCCCCAATCACCACTAAATCTCCATCAGAGGCGCTTACTTGCTGCCCCGACCGCACGGTACCGCGATAAAGCCGCGTAGCGAGCGTTGGCGCTTCCGCCTCACTCAGTTCCTCCTCACGGGCAACTTCTTGTACCGGCGAGCTGTTCACACTTTCAAGCACCCGGGCACGGCCCTCTGCCACCGGCGGAAACCACCCTAACCCCAGCGCCCAGGACGATTGGCGAACCGGCTCGGTGCCACCGCGTACGGCCACCGGCAACAGCTTGTGGTCACGGCACACGGCACAAATGCGTTCAAGGGCTAAGTGGGGTTCATCGAGTTTTTCCACGCTGAGCACAACCGGTGTATGCTGAAAGAAAGCGGGAGACTGGGAGAATTTGCCAGCCAACTGCTGTCGGATTTGCTCCGGATCAGCACTACTTAGCTCCATGACGGTCATCGGCAACATGCCCCCTTTGAAGGCAAAGGCCACTACGGCACTATCCACGTTAAGGCTCATGGCCGAACTCCCCGTCATGTTCAGATAAGATATAAGGTAGCGTACTATCACGCATTTCGTCGTCTAGAAACACTGTAGTCTAAAAACAGTGTGGTCTAGAAGCAGTGTGGCCTAGAAAATAGACGTTTATCACACCATAGTAAGGCCAAGCTAAGCGACAGCGCCGGTGACTGCAACCACTGAGCCGCTTTTTTCATGCTACGCATTTCATACTAGCAGGATGATTCATGCACGGACTGTTAAGACGACTGTTCGCACCTCGGTGGCAGCACCCTGACCCCGAGGTGCGCCGTCAGGCCCTCCAGCGATTGAACCCTGAGCAAGCAGAGCAGCGCCAAGCGCTGCAGTCGCTCACTCAAGATAGCGACAGCCAGATTCGCCTAGCCGCGCTGCTAGCCCTGGATGACTGCGCAGGTCTGGTCGACGCTTACTCGCACCACCAGCAGGATGAGGCCTGGTTTAATGCCGTTTGCCAACGTCTCAGCGGGCGTGAAGGCCATACCGACTTGCACCAACGCCAATCCTTGGTGGAACAGATCGAAGAGCCGCGGATACTGAGCGCGGTTGCCCTGCAGGGTGACAATCTTAATCTACGCTTGACCGCACTGAGCAAACTGGGCGATGAGAATGATCTGATTCAGCAAGCTTGCCACAACGGCGTGGCTGCCGTTCGCCACCAGGCTGCCGAACGCATTGAGGGCGAAGAGGGACTAAAACGGTTGTTAAAAGAGGCCCGCCGCGACCGTCAGGTGGTGCGTTTGGCACGGGAACGCCTCAACCGCTTGCGTAGCGACGCCCAGTGGCTGGAAGCAGAAGCGCAGCAACGCGAAACGCTCCTGAATCAATTAGAGCAGCACGCCCGTGCGCCTTGGGAACCCCTCTATGGCGGCCGCTTTCGCCATCTTGAACGGCAGTGGGAACAGTTGAACCAGCCGCCAAGCGTGGAGCAAGAGCAGCGCTTTCATCAAGCGGTGCTCAATTGCCGCAAGACGCTTCACGACCACGAAACCCAGGAGCAGGCGCGCCAGCAGAGCGACGAGCGCCGTGAAGAAGCCGAAAACACCCGCGAACAGCTGCTTGAAGGCATCGAAGAAACCCTTGATGGCCTGCGCCACGCCTCAGCCATGACCGTGCAGGATATCGACAGCCTGCGCGCCCAGCGCCAACTATTAGGCCAACGCTGGCAGGCGCTTTCTGATATCCATCCGCCCAGTGAGACCATGCGCCAGCGCTACACGTTGGCGATTCATCACTACGACCAGTGCTTAGAGGCATGGCAGCGCTGGTGCGCGGCAAGCGCCCCCATCGAAACCGCATTGGCCAACGGCGACCACGCTACCCTCGCCACGCTGATGAGCGAATGTCAATGGCCGGATGCCTTAACGCCGCCCGCGCTGCTCGGCCGTGCCCAAGCGGCTCTCAACGCGGAAAATACCGCCCCCTCGCAGCCGATAGAAGACAACGCCACACTAAAAGCACATGGCGCAGAACTCGACACCTTTGAGCACTTGTTAGAGCGCGGCGCCTTTAAAAGTGCCAGCCGTCTGCATCAGCGGCTAAAGCCGCGCATTGAAGCGCTGGAAAGCCCAGCCGCTCAACCGCTCAAAACGCGCTTAAAGCACTTAGCCGCCCGGCTCGCGGAATTACGCGATTGGCGGGGGTTTGTCGCCGGGCCAAAGCGCGAGCAGCTATGTGACAGCATCGAAACCCTCGCGAATGACCGCCATATGGCGGAAGAAGCACTTGACCGCCACCATCGCCAACTGGTCAAAGAGTGGAAATCACTGGGAGATGCGGCGGCTAACCGCGAGCAGTCTGCTCGTTTTCGCAGCGCCTCGGATCGCATCCACGAACGTCTCGCCCCTTGGCGAGACCAGCTCAGCAAAGAGCGTGAGGTAAACCTTCAAGCCCGCGAAGCGCTGTGCGATCAGCTGGAAAACCTGCTGGCTCAGCCCGCCGAAGACGCCGACCCCGATGTGCTACGGCAAATCCGCGACAAAGCTCGCCACCAGTGGCGGCACTACAGCCCCGTTCCCCGTGAACGCTCCGAGGCCGTTGGGCGGCGCTTTGGTGTCATTCGCCATCAGCTACAGGCGTTGATCGATCAGCGCGCTGAAACTATCGCCGCGCAAAAACGGGATCTGATCAGCCAGGTGAGCGCGCTGCGCAGCGATGAAAGCCAACCTCTTGCACAGCGCATTCATTTGACCAAACAACTGCAGCAGCAGTGGCGGGCCCTGGGCCGGGCACCCAAAGGCGAAGAGCAAACGCTGTGGAAAACCTTTCGCCACGAATGTGATCAACTCTTTGCCCAGCGCGATGCGCATAAAAATGAGCAGGCGGCTCGCCAGCAACAGCAGCTTGATGAGATGCAAGCCCTCATCGACGAAATGGATAGCTGGCAGCCGATTGAGGCGAGTGAGTCGGCCACGCTGGAGCGCTTTATCGAACAAGCCAATCAGCTTGAGCCGTTGCCACGCAATCGGCGCAGCGAAGGCATGCAGCGGCGGATGAGTGGCATCGTGCGTGCGCGCCGAGAACGCTTAAACCGTCTGGCGGTTGCCGATACAGTTCAACAGTGGCATGCGATCATGCCATTAGTGAGCGCTCACTTGGCTGCCGACCAGCGCTACCTCAGCGAGGGAACCCCAAGCGATGTGGACGCTCAAGCGGTTCTCGGCACTTCACTGCCTACCGCCTTTAATGAGGCGCATAACGCACGCAATCAACAGCGCCATAGCGTAGCGGTACCGCTATCAGACGCTGATCACACTCGCATCGCCGACTCCCTCGCCAGACTGAGAGTGCACCTCTCGATGCTGGCCGTGGGTAGCGTGCGGCAGAGCGATGAGCCGCTGCGCTTGGCGATTCAGGTAGAGCGTTTGAATGAAGGCTTCAATCAAGAGCGCAGCCGTGATCAAGAAGTGGTCGACATCCTGGTCGCGCTATTGGCGCTAGGGCCAATGCCAGCCACGCTATGGGACACTGAAGTAGAAGAGCTGGATAACCTGCTTAGCCGACTAGCGCGAGTCCCGCTACCTTAAGCGTTAGCAAGAAAACGGGAGGCTTATAGCCTCCCGTTTGCGCTCTCCTCTTGGGCTAATCACTAGCCCATAAACTGACCACCGTTGATATCGATGTTCGCACCGGTGATAAACCCTGACTCCTTATCGGCTAAGAAGGTAACCAGTCGACCAATCTCCTCTGGCGTGCCATAGCGCTTCACCGGGATTGTTTCCCGGATTGCTTCGCGCACTTTTTCTGGAATATTCATGATCATATCAGTGGCGATATAGCCAGGCGATACGGTATTGACGGTAATCCCTTTGGTCGCTGTTTCCTGTGCCAGCGACATGGTCAAGCCATGCATACCGGCTTTCGCCGCCGCGTAGTTGACTTGGCCAAACTGACCTTTACGGCCGTTGATGGATGAAATATTAATAATTCGACCATAGCCATTCTCAAGCATCATCTCAATGACACTTCGGCAGGTGTTAAAAACGCTGTTGAGGTTGGTATCAATCACTTCGTACCACTGCTCGTAAGACATTTTTTTCATGGTGCCATCACGGGTGATCCCCGCACAGTTCACCAGCACACTAATCGGGCCATACTGGTCGTGGATTTGACGGGCTCCTTCCAGGCAGGCGTTGTGGTCAGAAAGGTCGACACCCGACAATTCGATATTGCGATAACCGTCGGCGTGCTGCGTTTCTAGCCAGGTCTTGGCCTTGTCGGGGTTGCGATAACCCGCCACGACCAGATATCCCGTATCTGCCAACGAACGACAAATTGCCGTACCGATACCACCAGTTCCACCAGTTACCCAGGCGACGGGGGCTTGATTGGCCATTGACTACCTCCCTGAAATGACAAATGGCTTGGATCTCAAAGCACGCACATCGCGCCGCAAGCCATTGTGAATAAGCGCGACTGCGCCTGTATTACCCTAGTGCATAATTTTCTTGAACAATGCACCAACGTAAGCTTTTTGTTATGGCTATATAAAGCATAGCTGCACTTACCCCATGTTGCCGCAGGTCATAATCAACGGCTATAAGCCAAACGTGTTAATCACTCTATTGACTTCACCTAAAACTTCTGTAGAATACGCCACACGTTGATGCGGGGTGGAGCAGTCTGGTAGCTCGTCGGGCTCATAACCCGAAGGTCATCGGTTCAAATCCGGTCCCCGCTACCAATATTTTTAAAGGCAGATCAGTTACTTACTGGTCTTCCTTTTTTTATTGCCTAGAGTTCGGAGAGAGTAGTCAGAAAAGCTCTCGGGTTCAGCGTCTCATCCCCCCCTGAAGGCCATCGGTTCGCTTTTATTCTAAAGCCAAAGCCAGCGAATCTCGCTATCCAATACAACAGAGAAAGCCGTTATCGAAAGGCAGCGGCTTTTTTGTGCCTGAACCCTTACACCGCCAGCTGCTCACGCCAGCGATCCCATTCTGGTGTAGATCCAACCATCTCAAACAGATGATCCAAAAAAGCGCTTACCTTGCGGGTGTGCAGCCGACGCTGGGCGTAGAGCACGTGGATATCGCGCCTGCCTGGCACGACTTCACATCGCCACGCTTCGAGCAGAGGCAGCAGTTTGCCCGAGGCCAGCTCATCAGCGATCAGCCAGGTGGGAAACATCACCAGTCCCTGCCCCATTAGCGCGGCACGCACCAGGCTCTCGGCATCGTTGCTATACAGGCTGCCGTCGACTTTGTAAGCAAAGGCTTGCGGCTGCTCGGCATGATGGAAGTACCAGCGCTGACGACCCATTTCACCTTGGTAGAGCAGGCAGTCGTGGTGTTCAAGGTCATCTGGGGTATTGGGCCTACCGCAGCGCTGTATATAGGTGGGGGCAGCAACCACAACGTAGTTCATTGACGCTAGGCGGCGTGCCACCAGCGTTGAATCGGCCAATTCGCCGACACGAAAGGTAATATCGATGCCCTCGCGCACCGGGTCGGTCAGTTGATCGGTTAACATCAGTTCGGCTTTGATCGCCGGGTAGCGGCGTTGAAAGTGATGCAGAATCGGCACGATTTGGCGCTGGCCGAAAGCCACGGGAGCATTGAGGCGCAGCACGCCGCTAGGCGCTGTATTGGGGGCCGTTAGCGCTTCCGTCGCCAGGTCGAGTCGTTCAAGTATCTCGCGAACTTCCTGATAGTAGCGCAAACCTGCCTCGGTCAGCGTCACGGCGCGGGTGTGGCGATAGAACAGTTGCTGACCAAGCGCCTCCTCTAAAGAGGCAATCTGACGCGAAACCGACGACACGGCGCGATGAAAGTGGCGTGCGGTGGCGGTAAAGCTTCCTGTCGCGGCCACGCGCTCAAAAATACGTAGCGCATTGAGATCCATCGACTTGCTCCTGATGCAATAAAGATTTGCGATTTTTCCAATTGTAGCAATGATCATCAAAGACCAAACTGCTTTTCATCGGGCACGAGCACAACGTTTTTCGCCCGTTCCGAATCTCTTGTTTGCATAAGGAATTAACGATGCGTAAAGGCACAGCACTTGTAGTAGGCGCTACCGGCATCACCGGCGGCAATCTGGCCAGCTATCTCACCGCTAGCGGATGGACCGTTTACGGTTTATCACGTCGCCCCTCTCAACAAGAGGGTGTCATTCCCGTCACCGCCGATCTGCTTGATCGCGAAGCGACGGCTAAGGCGCTCGCGGGCTTACCCATTACGAACGTTTTCTACTGCACTTGGGTACGCCGTGACAACGAGAAGGCCAATGTTGAGGCCAACGGCGCAATGATGCACAACTTGCTCGACGCTCTGCAGGGCGCAAGCGTGGCGCATGTCTCGTTGGTCACCGGCACCAAGCAGTACCTAGGTGCTTTCGAGAACTACGGTAGCGGCAAGACCGAGACGCCGTTTCGTGAATCAGCACCCCGAGTACCGGGTGAGAACTTCTACTACACCCTCGAAGACATCATGTTCGCAGCGGCGGAGCACGACGGCTTTAGCTGGAACGTGCACCGTCCGCACACCGTGATCGGCTATGCCCGCGGTAACGCCATGAACATGGGCGTGACGCTGGCGGTTTACGCCTCTATCTGCAAAGCAACGGGCAAGCCGTTCACATTCCCTGGCTCGCAGGTGCAGTGGAACGCCTTGACCGATCTAACCGATTCGCTGGTGTTGGCGCGGCAGATGGAGTGGGCGGCGACCACGCCCGGTGCCCACAATGAGGCCTTTAACACGGTCAATGGCGATGTGTTCCGCTGGCGTCGACTGTGGCATGAAATTGGCGAATTCTTCGAGCTTGAAGTAGCCGACTGCCCGGAAACGCCACAGCCGCTCGAAACCCAGATGGCCGACATTGCGCCTACCTGGGCCGAGATTGCCGAAAACAACGAGCTAGTCGAAGCCGATGTCAGCAAGTTAGCCTCCTGGTGGCACACCGATGCCGACCTGGGGCGCGAGCTTGAGTGCGTCAACGATGTCACCAAGTCGCGAGATTTCGGCTTTGATCACTTCCGTGAAACACGCGCGGCGTTGTTCGATCTGTTTACCCGCCTACGCGCGGAGCGCATCATTCCTTAAGTAATTTCAGAAGCAATTTCAGAAACAATGCCAAAAATAGTAGCTCATCCAGGGCGCCTAACCGCGCCCTGTTTCTGCTTTATCAGGTTCATGTAGCTTGATACCCACTAGCAGTGAGTTTTATTTCCCTCCTCTTCCTTGAATCCACCGGCAAATGCCTGCATATCATGGGGAACTATTGTTCATTTTTTGATGCCGAGTCTACCCATGCAAATTATCGATCCCCGCTCAGGTAAGCCGCTTACGGCGGATACCGGAAGTGCTGACGCTACCGCGCCTAACGCTGAACAAGCGGCGGTGCGCCCTGAAGATGTCATTATCGAGCTCAATGCTGGCAATATTCAGCAGGTGCTTGAAGCGTCCATGCAGGTGCCGGTGCTAATGGGCTGCTACTCGCCGTCCAACGCAAGCAGCAGCACCCTGCTCGCGGTGCTGGAGAAGCTGGTGGTTGAGTACGCGGGCGCTTTCCTGCTCGGCAAGCTCGATATTGAAGCAAACCCCGAAATCGGCGGCCAACTGGGCGTGCGTTCTGTGCCCGATGTGAAGCTGATTAGCCAGGGCGGCTTGGTGGATGGTTTCCAGGGCGCTCTGCCGGAGAAAGAAGTGCGCGAGTGGCTCAATCGCTACTTCCCAGCCCCCGGCGAAGCGCCGCCTACCCCTGAAGAGCAGGCGGAAGAAGCGCTTAAAGCCGGTGACACCGCCGCTGCCCGCGAGATTTATCAAACCCTAATGGGCCAGTACCCAGAGCACTATGCCTACCAGGTAGCCTTCGCACGGGTATTGGTGGCCGAAGGGCGCGGCAGTGAGGCCCGTGAAGTACTCGATAACCTGCCCCCGGAAGAGCGCGACGCGGCACCTGCGCGTGGCGTACGCGCCAGCGTCGAGTTTAGCGAGCAGGCACTCTCAGCCGAAGAGATTGCTGCCCTGGGCGATCGTACCGATAGCGAAGCGCAGTACCAGCGCGCCCTGCGCCAAGTGGCCGACGGTCATTATGATGAAGGGCTGGAGGCGCTGCTGGCACTGATGAAGCAGGATCGCGCCTATAATGATGACGCCGCGCGTAAAACGCTACTGCAGGTATTCGACGCCCTGGGCGCCGACCACCCGCTGACCGTTGCTTACCGCCGTAAGCTTTTTGCGATGCTGTACTAAGGAGCCTCTGATTAACGTAATGAGCGCAGGCCAGACAAGGCAAAAATCAACGAAAAAGCGGAGTTTACGTGGGTGTAAATGAGCATTTTGAGGCGATTTTTAACGCCGTATGGGCAAGCGCAATAGTTAATCAGAGGTTTCCTAAGGTCTTCTGAAGACTTTCAATCCCCCTTCAGCAGGGAATCCATACGAGACAGCGCCGCTTCCAGCTGGGAAGCGGTGGTACCAAAGTTAAGCCGCACAAAGCCGGGGCAGCCAAAGGCCGCCCCGTCCGAAAGCGCTACTCCCGCCTCTTTCAGCAACGTCTTGTAGGGCGCCTCACCTAACCCTGCCTCGCGCATATCCAGCCAAGCCAGATAGGTCGACTCCGGCGCACTCCAGCGCACGCCCGGCCAAGCCGCTACGCGTGCCTGCAGCGTCCCACGATGCTCACGTAACACGCTTAACAGCTCCTGGCGCCACGGCTCGCCATGTCGATACGCTGCTTCCGCCGCGACCAAGCCGAGCACGTTGCCATCGGGAAGTAACCCCTTGGTAGCCGCCGCAAAGCGCTCACGCAGTGCGGGGTCGGGAATCACCGCGCAGGCGCTGGTTAAGCCCGCTAGGTTAAAGGTTTTCGACGGTGCCCATAGCGTAATGGTGCGCTTCGCTAATTCAGGAAATGCCGCGGCTAACGGGCGGTGCTGGGCGCCTTCGTCCAATAACAGGTCGCAGTGCAGCTCATCGGAGACCACCCAAAGGTCGTGGCGCTCCACTAGCTCAGCCAGCGCTGCAAGCTCCTCATGGCGCCACACTCGCCCCGTAGGGTTGTGGGGCTGGCACCACAGCAGCAAGCGCGTACGTGGCGTAATAGCGGCCTCCAAGGCATCAATATCGAGCTGCCAAGGCTCATTGGGTGCTGAAGGCGCTGCCAGCATCGCCTGCTGGGGTAGTCGCCCGGTGCGCTTTGCAACCTCTAAAAATGGCGGGTAGATCGGCGCTACCGTCAAGACACCGTCGCCTGGCTCGGTCAGCGTTAACGCGGCCAGGTGCAAAGCTGGCACGACGCCCGGCAGCCACTGCTGCCACTCCGGCTGAATGGGCCAGTCATAGTGGTGGGCGCTCCACTGGCACAGGGTTTCTGTTAACGTAGCAGGCACTTCGCCATAGCCATATACACCGTGGGCCACGCGCGCCTGCAGTGCATCAATCACCTCAGGCGGGGAGCGAAAATCCATATCGGCGACCCAAAGGGGCAGTACGTCGTCGCCGTAGCGGTGCCATTTTTGCGATGCCCAGCCACCTTCTGGGTGGCGTCGCTCCACAGGCGTGGCAAAATCGTAGGCCATGAAAAATCTCACTCATTCAATAGGGGTTGTGCCAAGCATGCCGCAAGATGACTTTTATACCAAGATGCGGGCGGGGCTATCGGCGCTGTTGCGGCAATGGCGCTCGCTTGGGCAAGCGAATACGGATCAGCTAGCGCTCATTTTGGCTGAAACAGCACGGGTAGCTAAATTAGGTACACCCGACGCCACGCCCAGCGGCGCCACCCTGGAGCAGTGGAGCCAGGATGAGCTAGGTGAAATGCCGCTATGGGCGCCGCGCACTGCGGTCTTTCTGCTCTATCAAATGCCCGCTCGCCCGACCCCCGATAGCGACGCCGAAGCCTGCGCCTGGGCTTACTGCTGGCTGCGCAACCGTTCGTTTGATTCACTCCAAGCGGCGCAGGAGGCGCTCCCCGCGCACTTGAAAGCGCCCCTAAAAGATGCCCTTGAGGCCGCATGGCGCGACCAGCAAGGCCTGCGCTTGGTTTAATTAAAAGCGCGCGCTGACAGCACCCAAACAAAAACAGCAAGGATGACGCCGCATGATTGAAGTCCCTCTCACTTGGCAGCTAGCGAAATTAGGGCTCTCGATCAGCATGGTGCTGGGGCTAGGCGCGATTGCTGTGCGTGCTAGCCCGCGCATGGCGGGCCTGCTGGCGGGCTATCCGTTAGGCACGGCCTTGGCGCTATTTTTTATCGGCTTGGAAATTTCCCCTCAGTTTGCGACCCAAAGTGCGGTGCATACCCTGGCGGGCTTTACGGCCACAATGGCGCTAGGGGCCGGTTATTGGATGGCAGGACGACAGCCGGGCGTTAAAGGTGTCATTGGCGGCGTGGCGGGCGGCTTGGTTGCCTGGCTCGCCGTTAGCACGCTGCTCGCTCAGTTTAACTTCACGCGTTTGAGCGGCACGCTGGTGACGCTATGCGCCATTGCTCTGTTCAGCGGCTTATTTCGCAGCATTACTGATGTCAGGATACCCGCCAGCAGAACGTTTTCGTTACCGGCGCTTGCCGCCCGCGCGGCACTTGCCACGGTGATCATATTTACCATTACCAGCCTGGCCCACTGGCTGCCGCCCGCCTGGGCGGGAACGTTGGCCGCCTTTCCCGTCACGATGCTGCCTTTTTTGCTGATCCTACACCTGAACCATGGGGCAGCGCCGGTGGCGACGGTGATCAAGCACTACCCGATGGGACTTGGCTCGCTACTGAGTTACACGCTATGTGTTTCCTATACTTACAGCACACTAGGGTTGCTATGGGGCACATTGGTCGGCTTCGCTGCTGCCACGCTATGGCTGTTGGGGTGGATGCAACTCATTGCGTGGTATCAACGCCGCACCGCTTGACCAAGCGCTTGCTTGGGTTAATCCTAAACGTTGCCGTTGCGATTACCCTTACTAATAACCTGTTTTTTTAATAACAAGGACAAGCCATGTTTACCCGTACCATTGAGCCCGCCTTTTACGATACTGACGCCTTAGGGCACATTAACAACACCCGCCTGCCAGCGTGGTTTGAGCTTGCCCGAAATGACTTGTTCAAACTCTTTACCCCTGATTTAAACCCCAAGCAGTGGCGCTTGATTATGGCGCGCATGGAAGTCGACTACCGGGCTGAACTGTTTTACGGTCACGATATCGAAATACGTACTTACTTAACGCGATTAGGCAATAGCTCGTTTACAGTCACCCAAGAGGCGCGGCAGCACGGCAAGCTCACTAACCTGGGCCATACGGTTATGGTGCAGTATGACCACCAGGCCAAGTGCGCCATGCCTATTGAGGGTGACCTGCGCGAGGCGCTAATGTCGCACCTTCAAGACGCGCCTGAGCCCGCCTGATCGACGCTGCCCTGCACTACCGGGGCAACAGGAGCCTTATAATGGCAATCCGCTACAACCTCTGGATAGACCCTGACAACGTCGCCCAGCATCGCGCCGTGGAGGCAGACCTTGAGCGCTATTTTATTGAGCGCTTTGCCGACTATCCGCATATCCGCTTGTTTGGTGCCGATCCCTACGATTATGATGCCCCCTTCAATCGCCTTTATGACGTGCTAATGGCACGAGCCGCTGAATACTGTGAGCGGACGTGGTGCTATGTCGCGTCGCCTGAACAGCTCAATCGCTGCTTTTTCCGTGCCGTTGGCCGCTCGACTAAATTTGTTCAAGACGACCGTTCGTGAGAGACCAACCCAATGGTGATACGCACCAACCAAGCGCCTGACGAACGTCAGCTCGCCATTATTGCCCAGCAGCTTGGCCGCGCACCGCGTGGTATCGAAGCGGTAGCCGCCACCGACGGTGAAGGTACACCGCTAGTACTGCGTATGGCGCCGATTGTCGATGGTAAACCCTTCCCCACCCTGTATTGGCTCTGTTCCGATGTTCTGAAAGTTGAGATTTCCCGCATCGAAGCCGTTGGGGTTATCAAAGCGCTCGAACAACGCCTACAGGAAGAGCCTGAATTTCTTGAGGCTTACCAACAGAGCCATCGCGACTATGTGACCGCTCGCTGGGACTATATGAGTAATGCTCAGCGTGAAGAAGTCGCTAAGCTGGGTTACACCAACGTGATGACCGAACGCGGCATTGGCGGCATTAGCAACTGGCATCAGATACGCTGCCTGCACACCCAGTACGCCCACCACCTGTGCGGTGATAATGTGATTGGGCAGTGGATGGATGAGCATCATCAGGTAGACCGCTGTTTACCCTAAGCCCCTTTTAACCTAAGCCTCGTAGTAATCTCGTTTTCTTTTTGGCTACGGTTTTAGTCACGTTCATTTTTTAACGACAGGAAATAAACGAATGGCTCGAATTTGCGTTTATCTTGGCTCCCGTGAAGGTAACAGCCCTGCCTTCCGCCAGGCCACCAATCAACTGGGGCGCACCCTCGCTGAACGCGGCCACACGTTGGTTTATGGTGGGGCACGCGTTGGCCTGATGGGCGAGCTGGCTAACGCAGCACTTGAGGCCGGTGGTGAAGTCATTGGTGTGATGCCCGACCACCTGGTGGAGCGCGAACAGGCCCACTTTGGCTTGAGCGAGCTGATTCGGGTGCGCAACATGCACGAACGCAAAGCCACCATGGCGGCCAACGCCGATGCTTTTATTGCCTTACCCGGCGGGATTGGCACCTTGGAAGAGCTGTTTGAAATATGGACGTGGGGCTATCTAGGACTGCATGAAAAACCGATGGGGTTGCTGAACATCGACGAGTTCTATTCGCCGCTGCTGACCTTTTTAGACAGCACGGTTAGTCATGGCTTTTTGGCGTCTCCCACCCGCGAAATGCTGCTCGATGCACCGTCCCCCAATGAGTTGCTTGAGGCGCTGGAGGCCCAGCTATAAAACTGGTGAGGGAAGAGTTACTAACGTCCCGGGTGCTCGGTGAGCTTGCGGGTATGCTGATAGGTAAGCTGCAGTAAACGGGCATCTTCACCTGCCCGGTGGCGGTGAATACCCTGTTCGGCGATCAGCGCTTCTTTGGTGTCGCTCCACACTGCCTGCTGCTCTTCGCTAAGCAGAATTCTTAGCGCCTCAAGGCGAAAACGCGGCAGCATACCCGCATGATGGAAGAGCAGCGACAGCCAGGTATTGTCGTACCCCCAACTATCGCTGTACGCCTTACCCAGCTCGCGTAGTTCATCGTTCAGCCAGTGGGCGACCTGGCGTACCGGGTAGCCCTCCTGAATAAGGCGATCACGGGAGATGCCATGCAGCAGTTCAGCCTTGGGATCCCAGTGCGTCCACTCTTCCAGCGGTTGAATGAGAAAAGCACAGCAGCTTCCATCGGCACGGGCGATGCCTACTTCAATGGGGTAGCTGCCGCGCCCAAATCCGGACGCTTCAATATCTAGCACTGTGGGTAGCGTCTCGGACACAACCTTCCTCACTCAATCAAAACGCGGTAACGCTTCATGCGGCGGCCACGCTATTTAGTGCCAGCTGATCCGCCTGTCGCTGCCAGTAAGCCGCACGCTCACCATCTACCGCCAAGCCTAATTCACCCAGGCGATAAGCGCGAGCAAGCCGCTCTGCGGCGAGATAGTGCCCAGACTGGGCGGCGCGTGCGTACCAGGTCACCGCGTAATCTTCACGGCGCGGGTACTGGGCACAGCCATGTTCGTGGATTTGTGCCACCTGGTACTGTGACTTTACATCCCCGGCATGCGCAGCTTCCAGAACGTACCGCGCTCCGCGCGCTTTGTCCTGGGGCGTCTGACTGCGATGAAACAGCATATGGCCGTATACGGAGAGCGCGTCTGGGTGACCCGCTTCCGCACAGCGCTTAAACAAGCGCATCGTTAAACGCTGGGTGCGCGGTGAACGCGGCAACAGCCAGTGATTATGAAACAGCCGTTCAGCTAGGCGAAATTCTAGCCGAGTAAACAACGTTGATGCCTGCAGCATGGCAAACCACCCTGCCTGTCGTCTGTTGGAACCTTGGGCTAGCAGTCACAAAAATAACTGCCAACCACACGAGAAACCGGCCTTTAGCCGGTCGATGGGCTGGCAAGCATACGCCTGCCTTTGCGACGACTCAACCCCATTAATTTGCTGCTTGCAATGAGCCTCGCTAACATGCCATTCGTACGCCGTTTACCAGCCTGGTAATGGTGGCTTATCTTGTGGCAATTCCGCCTTAGTAAGGAGATAAAAATGCAAACGCGCCCACTTGGCAGAACCGGCATGGAGGTAAGTCGACTCTGTTTAGGCACGATGACGTTTGGCGAGCAAAACAGCGAAGCTGAAGCCCACGAGCAGCTTGATAGAGCCGTGGCGTTTGGCATCAATTTTATTGATACCGCAGAAATGTACCCCGTTCCGCCCATGGCCCAGACCCAGGGCTTAACTGAGCGCTATATTGGCAGTTGGCTTAAGCAGCGTGGCGCCAGGGACGATCTGATCATAGCCACCAAGGCCGCAGGCCCAGGGCTTGACCATATACGGGGTGGCCCGCGTTTAACCCGTGAGCATATTCATCAGGCCATCGATACAAGCCTGGAGCGCTTGAACACCGATTACGTTGACCTTTACCAACTGCACTGGCCCGACCGTCAAACCAATTTCTTTGGCAAGCTAGGCTACGTTCATAGCGAAGACGAAGATGCGACGCCGCTAGAAGAGACGCTTGATGCGCTGAAAGAGCTGGTTGATGCAGGCAAAGTACGGGCTATTGGGCTCTCTAATGACACGCCCTGGGGCGTGATGCGCTCACTGCAGCTTGCCGATAAGCTAGATTTACCGCGTGTGGCGTCTATTCAAAACCCCTACAACCTTCTAAATCGCTCTTTTGAAGTTGGTTTGGCTGAAATTGCCCACCGTGAAGATGTCGGTCTACTTGCTTATTCACCGCTAGGGTTTGGGGTACTCTCAGGTAAATACCTGAATGGCGCGCAACCACCCAAAGGTCGTTTGACGCTGTATGAGCGCTTCAAGCGTTACACCTCGCCCGAAGCCGAGGCGGCCACCCAGGCTTACGTTGCGCTTGCTGAAAAGCACGAGCTAGACCCTGCGCAAATGGCGCTGGCGTTTGTTAACTCTCGCAGCTTCTTGACCAGCAATATCATTGGTGCGACCACCATGGAGCAGTTGGAAAGCAATCTTGCCAGCGAGAGCCTCAAGCTGGACAACGAAGTGCTAGAGGCAATCGAAGATATTCACCGCCGTATGCCCAATCCCTGTCCTTAAAACAAACAGCCCTTAAAAACAGCCGACTCTCATAAGGCTATCACCGCTATAGCCTCGGCCTTTGCCGAGGCTTGGTATACTGAGCCCACTTATATCAGGCTTTTATTTATCAGGGCACGACCAGGAGCATGCGATGCTGAGCGTTATCTCTCCCGCCAAAACGCTGGACTTTGAAACCCCACCGACCACAGAGCAAGTGTCACAACCCGACTTTCTGAAACACAGCCAAGCGCTTATCACTATTTTGCGTGATTACTCGCCGCAGCAAATCAGCGAACTCATGGGTATCAGCGATAAATTGGCGGGCCTGAATGCGGCGCGTTTTGAGGAGTGGCACCCTCCTTTCACTCTGAGCAATGCCAAACCTGCTGCACAGGCTTTTCAGGGCGACGTTTATACCGGCCTGCAAGCAGAAAACTTCAGCGAAGCGGAGAACCGTTACGCACAGTCGCATCTGCGCATACTTTCTGGCCTATATGGCCTGCTGCGGCCGCTGGATTTGATTCAGGCCTACCGCCTGGAAATGGGCACCAAGCTGCCTAACAGTGCCGGTAAGGATCTGTATGCCTATTGGAAGCCCATCCTGGCACCTGCACTTAATGAAGCCATTGCAGAAAGCGGCTCCAACGTGCTGGTTAATCTCGCCTCGAATGAGTACTTCAAAGCGGTAGATACCAAGCAGCTTAATGCCCGGATCATTACGCCGGTGTTTAAAGATGAGAAAAACGGCACCTTTAAAATCATCAGCTTCTACGCCAAAAAAGCGCGTGGACTGATGAGCGCTTGGCTTATCCAGGAACAGGTCAACGATCCAGATGAACTCAAGGCGTTCGATGTGGCAGGTTATCGTTTCGATGCATCGGCATCCCAGGGGGATACCTTCGTTTTCACTCGTAAAGAAGCCGATCGCTAAAGCGAATGGCCTAATAGAAACGTACGGGGCGTGACGCGCGCGGCTTTAAAAAGCGCTGGTGCGCCTCTTTGAACAGCGCTGTATCGCAGCGGTGAAGCCACTCATAAGCCACCATATCTGCCGTCACCGCCACAGCACCGCTCGCGCAGGCGCGCTCACGGGCAAACGCAGCCTCTTGCGGGCGTCGACTGGCAGAGGCGTCGCTCAGCCAGTACAACTCGTAACCTGCCTCTAATAGCCCTAAACCCGTTTGCAGCACGCAGATGTGCGCTTCTGTTCCACACAGTACAATCTGTGTTTTACCCGTTGCGTTTAGCGCTTCACGAAATTCAGTTTCCGCCATGGCCCCAAAATGCTGTTTCTGCCAGAGCCGATAGTCATTCAGGCAGGCGAGCAGTGATGCCGAGGATCCTCCCAGTTTTTCTGGAGACTGCTCGGTTAACCATACAGGCACCTCAAGCAAGCACGCCATTTCGCCTAGCCAAGCCGCTTCATTCATGGCTTCTTGACCACCATCGATTACAGGCAGCAGACCCGCCTGGAAATCGACCATTAACAACAGGCTTTTATCGCGTTGTAGTAGCACGTTGCCACCTCATTTTTATCGTTATTCAGGCTAACCATAATAGACGCGATACAAACAATAAAGCAGCCGCTTTTCAGCGACTGCTTCGGTTAACTCATCAAACAAATGCTCGGCCTAGTTCTCGGCCGCTTCTTCCATATCTTCGCCGAGCTCTTCCATGCTCTCCCCGGCATCTTCTGCGGCGTCATCAATGCTTTCACCCGCTTCTTCAGCAGGCCCTTGATCATCACAAGCGATCAGTCCGCCTGCCATCAAAGCCATAAATAGAGCGATTGCTAACTTCTTGGCTACTTGCGTCGTCATACCGTTTCTCCTCCTGAGATTTTACTTCTGGGTACGTGCAACATAATACTAGATGCTGCGTGGCAACAATACCATGTTAAATGCACAAGCTATTGTTATATCTGGAATAAAATGCCTGGAAATCGCGCTGAGGTGTGAGGTGTGAGGTGTGAGGTGTGAGGTGTGAGGTGTGAGGTGTGAGGTGTGAGGTGTGAGGTGTGAGGTGTGAGGTGTGAGGTGTGAGGTGTGAGGTGTGAGGTGTGAGCAGGGTATTCGTTAGATACCCCTACACCAACGTTTTCTACTCACTATTCCCCTCACTCCTCACTATTTACCCCTCACGCCCATGCAAAAAAAATCCCCCAAGGCATCAGCCCTGGGGGATTTTTCATAATAAGTGCCTGACGATGACCTACTCTCGCATGGGGAGACCCCACACTACCATCGGCGCTAAGCGGTTTCACTTCTGAGTTCGGCAAGGGATCAGGTGGTTCACGCGTGCTATGGTCGTCAGGCGTAACTGTTAATGTACATCATGCTGTTTGTGATCGTCTCAATGCCTGCCGCCCTGACATTCTGTTGCCTGGGCCACACGCTGCGTATCCGGTTTTCATTGACGTCATCATTACGACCAGACCCCTTGGGTGTTATAGGGTCAAGCCTCACGGGCCATTAGTACACGTTAGCTCAACGCCTTGCAGCGCTTCCACACCGTGCCTATCAACCAGCTGGTCTCGCTGGGCCCTTCAGGAGGCTCTAGGCCTCAGGGATGTCTCATCTTGAAGGGGGCTTCCCGCTTAGATGCTTTCAGCGGTTATCCCGTCCGACCATAGCTACCCGGCAATGCCACTGGCGTGACAACCGGAACACCAGAGGGTCGTCCACTCCGGTCCTCTCGTACTAGGAGCAGCCCTTCTCAAACATCCAACGCCCACGGCAGATAGGGACCGAACTGTCTCACGACGTTCTAAACCCAGCTCGCGTACCACTTTAAATGGCGAACAGCCATACCCTTGGGACCGACTTCAGCCCCAGGATGTGATGAGCCGACATCGAGGTGCCAAACACCGCCGTCGATGTGAACTCTTGGGCGGTATCAGCCTGTTATCCCCGGAGTACCTTTTATCCGTTGAGCGATGGCCCTTCCATACAGAACCACCGGATCACTAGAACCTGCTTTCGCACCTGCTCGACGTGTCTGTCTCGCAGTCAAGCACCCTTATGCTCTTGCACTCAATGCACGATGTCCGACCGTGCTGAGGGTACCTTCGTGCTCCTCCGTTACTCTTTAGGAGGAGACCGCCCCAGTCAAACTACCCACCACACACTGTCCTCGATCCGGATAACGGACCTGAGTGAGAACGCCAATGATGCCAGGCTGGTATTTCAAGGTTGGCTCCCTCCGAACTGGCGTCCAGAGTTCTAAGCCTCCCAGCTATCCTACACAGGCAACATCAGCGTCCAGTGTGAAGCTATAGTAAAGGTTCACGGGGTCTTTCCGTCTAGCCGCGGGTACACCGCATCTTCACGGCGATTTCAATTTCACTGAGTCTCGGGTGGAGACAGCGTGGCCATCATTACGCCATTCGTGCAGGTCGGAACTTACCCGACAAGGAATTTCGCTACCTTAGGACCGTTATAGTTACGGCCGCCGTTTACCGGGGCTTCAATCAAGAGCTTCGCCTTGCGGCTAACACCATCATTTAACCTTCCGGCACCGGGCAGGCGTCACACCCTATACGTCCGCTTGCGCGTTAGCAGAGTGCTGTGTTTTTAATAAACAGTTGCAGCCACCTGGTATCTTCGACCGGTTCGGGCTAGGAGAGCAAGTCTCTTCACCCTATGCCGGCGTGCCTTCTCCCGAAGTTACGGCACCATTTTGCCTAGTTCCTTCACCCGAGTTCTCTCAAGCGCCTTGGGATTCTCACCCTGACCACCTGTGTCGGTTTGGGGTACGGTCGCACATGATCTGAAGCTTAGAGGCTTTTCCTGGAAGCGTGGCATCAGTGACTTCCTGACCGTGGTCAGTTCGTCTCGTGTCTCGGCTTTAAGACCCCGGATTTACCTAAGGTCTCGGCCTACTCACTTTCACCAGGACTACCAACGCCTGGCTCACCTAGCCTTCTTCGTCCCCCCATCGCAACCATGTCCGGTACGGGAATATTGACCCGTTTCCCATCGACTACGCCTTTCGGCCTCGCCTTAGGGGCCGACTCACTCTGCTCCGATTAGCGTCGAACAGAAACCCTTGGTCTTCCGGCGAGGGCGTTTTTCACGCCCTTTATCGTTACTCATGTCAGCATTCGCACTCGTGATACCTCCAGCGAACTTCTCAATTCACCTTCATTGGCTTACACGACGCTCCTCTACCGCTCATCCTAATGGATGAACCCGTAGCTTCGGTACCTGGTTTAGCCCCGTTACATCTTCCGCGCAGGCCGACTCGACTAGTGAGCTATTACGCTTTCTTTAAAGGATGGCTGCTTCTAAGCCAACCTCCTAGCTGTCTGAGCCTTCCCACATCGTTTCCCACTTAACCAGGATTTCGGGACCTTAGCTGACGGTCTGGGTTGTTTCCCTTTTCACGACGGACGTTAGCACCCGCCGTGTGTCTCCCACGCGCTACTCACCGGTATTCGGAGTTTGCCTCGGGTTGGTAAGTCGGGATGACCCCCTAGCCGAAACAGTGCTCTACCCCCGGCGGTACTACGTGAGGCGCTACCTAAATAGCTTTCGAGGAGAACCAGCTATCTCCGAGCTTGATTAGCCTTTCACTCCGATCCACAAGTCATCCAAATCTTTTTCAACAGATCCTGGTTCGGGCCTCCAATTGATGTTACTCAATCTTCACCCTGCTCATGGATAGATCGCTCGGTTTCGGGTCTATATCCAGCGACTGTGTCGCCCAGTTAAGACTCGGTTTCCCTACGGCTCCCCTATACGGTTAACCTCGCCACTGAATATAAGTCGCTGACCCATTATACAAAAGGTACGCCGTCACCCAACAAGTGGGCTCCGACTGCTTGTACGCACACGGTTTCAGGATCTATTTCACTCCCCTCTCCGGGGTTCTTTTCGCCTTTCCCTCACGGTACTGGTTCACTATCGGTCAGCCAGGAGTATTTAGCCTTGGAGGATGGTCCCCCCGTCTTCAGTCAAGGTTTCTCGTGCCCCGACCTACTCGATTTCACATGATCAGATTTTCGACTACGGGGCTATCACCCGCTACGGCCACGCTTCCCAGCGTGTTCGCCTAATCAGTCTCATGCTTAAGGGCTGGTCCCCGTTCGCTCGCCGCTACTAGGGGAATCTCGGTTGATTTCTTTTCCTCAGGGTACTTAGATGTTTCAGTTCCCCTGGTTCGCCTCGTACACCTATGTATTCAGTGCACGATACTCATCTTGTGATGAGTGGGTTTCCCCATTCAGAAATGCCCGGGTCACAGGTTGTTGCCACCTCACCGAGCCTTATCGCAGGCTACCACGTCTTTCATCGCCTCTGGCTGCCTAGGCATCCACCGTGTGCGCTTCATTGCTTGACCCTATAACCCGAAGGAGTCTGGCATCTCGCAATGATCACGTTTCATTTTGCCGGATACGCTTGAGACGTATCACAATTTAAGACCACTTCTTACGAAGTGTTCTTGTCAGCATGATATACATTGTTAAAGAGCGACTGCTATAAGCAGTGATAAGCGTTCTTTCATATTAAAAAAGAAAAAGACCTTTAAGACCTTAAAAGCTATTTTTTCTTTTTAACGTGAAAAAAACAGAGCCACTTATCACTGCGTATCAACAGTATTCTGATCAGGTAATTCATTGTGGACGCTTACTAACGCGTGACGCATCGTTTAAGGAGGTGATCCAGCCGCAGGTTCCCCTACGGCTACCTTGTTACGACTTCACCCCAGTCATGAACCACACCGTGGTGATCGCCCTCTTGCGTTAGGCTAACCACTTCTGGTGCAGTCCACTCCCATGGTGTGACGGGCGGTGTGTACAAGGCCCGGGAACGTATTCACCGTGACATTCTGATTCACGATTACTAGCGATTCCGACTTCACGGAGTCGAGTTGCAGACTCCGATCCGGACTGAGACCGGCTTTAAGGGATTCGCTGACTCTCGCGAGCTCGCAGCCCTTTGTACCGGCCATTGTAGCACGTGTGTAGCCCTACCCGTAAGGGCCATGATGACTTGACGTCGTCCCCACCTTCCTCCGGTTTGTCACCGGCAGTCTCCTTAGAGTTCCCGACATTACTCGCTGGCAAATAAGGACAAGGGTTGCGCTCGTTACGGGACTTAACCCAACATTTCACAACACGAGCTGACGACAGCCATGCAGCACCTGTCTTACAGTTCCCGAAGGCACACCAGAATCTCTTCCGGCTTCTGTAGATGTCAAGGGTAGGTAAGGTTCTTCGCGTTGCATCGAATTAAACCACATGCTCCACCGCTTGTGCGGGCCCCCGTCAATTCATTTGAGTTTTAACCTTGCGGCCGTACTCCCCAGGCGGTCGACTTATCGCGTTAACTTCGCCACAAAGTGCTCTAGGCACCCAACGGCTGGTCGACATCGTTTACGGCGTGGACTACCAGGGTATCTAATCCTGTTTGCTACCCACGCTTTCGCACCTCAGTGTCAGTGTCAGTCCAGAAGGCCGCCTTCGCCACTGGTATTCCTCCCGATCTCTACGCATTTCACCGCTACACCGGGAATTCTACCTTCCTCTCCTGCACTCTAGCCTGACAGTTCCGGATGCCGTTCCCAGGTTGAGCCCGGGGCTTTCACAACCGGCTTATCAAGCCACCTACGCGCGCTTTACGCCCAGTAATTCCGATTAACGCTTGCACCCTCCGTATTACCGCGGCTGCTGGCACGGAGTTAGCCGGTGCTTCTTCTGCGAGTGATGTCTTTCCTACCGGGTATTAACCGATAGGCGTTCTTCCTCGCTGAAAGTGCTTTACAACCCGAGGGCCTTCTTCACACACGCGGCATGGCTGGATCAGGGTTGCCCCCATTGTCCAATATTCCCCACTGCTGCCTCCCGTAGGAGTTCGGGCCGTGTCTCAGTCCCGATGTGGCTGATCATCCTCTCAGACCAGCTACGGATCGTTGCCTTGGTAAGCCATTACCTTACCAACTAGCTAATCCGACATAGGCTCATCCAATAGCGGGAGCCGAAGCCCCCTTTCTCCCGTAGGACGTATGCGGTATTAGCCTGGGTTTCCCCAGGTTATCCCCCACTATCGGGCAGATTCCTATGCATTACTCACCCGTCCGCCGCTCGTCAGCATCTAGCAAGCTAGACCTGTTACCGCTCGACTTGCATGTGTTAGGCCTGCCGCCAGCGTTCAATCTGAGCCATGATCAAACTCTTCAGTTTAAGATCTATGTGATCCTTACATGTCACCCGAGGGCAACAAAAGCGGATCAAACTTGGCTCAAGGTTCAAACGAATTCATTCAAAACAGATCCCAAAGGACGAATCCTTTAAAACCTTATTGCTTGAGTCGCTTGCCTTGATATTCGGTGATTTGTCACCAACATCAGCAAGCGCCCACATGAATTACCTGATCAAATTGTTAAAGAGCTGTTTCGCTGTGGTGGCTAGCTAATAAACCAACTGGGCCACTCGACTTGCCGTTGAACTGGCTTGCCTCAGCGAGGAAGGCGTATTCTACGCATTTCCTGGTGGTTGTCAAGGGCGTTGTTTTCGATGCAAACCTGACCACATCCAAAACCGCTGGCTTTCGTAAAAGCACTAACTACCTGACAAACCGAAGCTTTTACACTTCATTCACCGCTGGTAACGCTTGGCGTCCCCGGCAGCGGATGCGTACTTTACGGATTCGCTGACGGGTTGGCAAGGGCTTTTTGACAGAAAGTTCAAATAAGCGTCACACGAGCGTAACGTTTCTTACCAGCTTGAATAACATAGCTCTTACCTGTCGCCAGCATAGTGTCTTTGGCAACGACGTCGCCGTCGACTTTAACTCGGCCATTACCCAGCATGTCTTTGGCTTGGGCACTGTTATTCGCAAGCTCAGCTCTATTAAGCACTGCTGCAATAGGTGCTTGCTCACTGCCCTCAAAATCGACCGTGACTTCCGGCAGATCTTCTGGCAGCTCGCCATCAGCCAGTTGATTACCCGCTGACTTGTGCGCACTGGCGGCTGCTTCATCGCCGTGGTAGCGGGCAATTAGCTCACGGGCCAGCTCCATTTTGATATCCCGCGGGTTCGCGCCCTGCTCAACGCTCTGCTTGAGCGCGTCAATCTCTTCGTTCGATTTCAAAGAGAGCAGCTCAAAATAGCGCCACATCAAGCTATCCGGCATGGAGACCAGCTTATTGAACATGGAGCCCGGCGCTTCATCGACACCAATGTAGTTGCCCAGGGACTTCGACATCTTCTGCACGCCGTCTAACCCTTCCAACAGCGGCATGGTAATGACCACCTGGGGCTCCTGGCCGAAGTGTTTTTGAATTTCGCGCCCCATCAGCAGGTTGAACTTCTGGTCAGTGCCGCCCAGCTCCACGTCCGCCTCAAGCGCTACCGAGTCGTAGCCCTGTACCAGCGGGTAGAGAAATTCGTGAATGGCAATGGACTGATTGGCTTTATAGCGCTTTTCAAAGTCATCCCGTTCCAGCATACGGGCGACGGTGCTTTGGGCAGCCAGCTCAATCATTTTGGCAGCGGAGAGCTCGCCAAACCATTCGGCGTTAAAACGTACCTCGGTCTTTTCAGGGTCGAGGATTTTAAACACTTGCTCTTTATAGGTTTCGGCGTTGGCTTTCACATCCTCTTCGGTGAGCGGTTTGCGCGTCACGTTCTTACCGGTAGGGTCACCAATACGCCCGGTAAAGTCACCGATCAAAAAGATAACCGTGTGCCCCAAATCCTGAAACTGGCGCATTTTGGTCAGCAATACGCTGTGCCCCAAGTGTAAGTCAGGGGCCGTGGGATCAAAACCCGCTTTGATACGCAGTTTGCGGCCTGAAGCCAGCTTCTGTTTTAGCTCATCCTCTACCAGGATTTCATGCGTACCCCGCGACAGCAGCGCTAAAGCCTGATCCACCTCACTCATTGCCTCTCTCCACTATAAAGAACCGCCCTTACCGGGCTCAGGTGATAAATAGCCGACGATGTTACCATGCTCGCTCGCCTTGGTTGAGCCTTGGTTTCGCTCTCACCCTGGTTTAGTCTCAGCCCAGCTTTGTACGAGTTCGCTTATGAAAACGCCTACCGCTACGCCGCTTTACTATATTGGCCTGATGTCCGGCACTAGTCTGGACGGTATCGATGCAGCACTTATCGCCATCGAAGGTGATTCGCCGCCGCACCTGTTGGCAACCCATGCCGAACCGATGCCGGACGAGCTTCATCGCCTACTGTTTAAGCTGTGCCATGCAGAGCAGGTCAGTTTTGCGCAGCTCGCAGCAGCGGAACACGCGTTCTGCCAATGCCAGGCCCAAGCCGTGCAGCACTTATTAGCACCCCTTTCAGTGGGTATAGAACAGATCAGTGCTATCGGCAGTCACGGCCAAACCATTGAGCATGCCCCCGCAGGCCACGGCGACGGCCCGGCGTATACACTGCAGTTGGATAATCCAAGCTTGCTGGCAGAACTCACCGGCTGCACGGTGGTCGCCGATTTTCGTCGCAGAGACTTAGCCGCAGGCGGTCAAGCGGCACCGCTGGCACCGGCCTTTCATCAGGCACTATTTGGGCGAGCAGACGCGCATCAGCTGGTACTTAATTTAGGCGGCTTTGCCAACCTCACCTGGCTTTCTAGCCAGCCGACCGATCCAGTGATCGGATTTGATACCGGCCCCGCGAATGTTTTACTGGATGGCTGGTTTGCCTTGCACCAGGGCGGTCGCTTTGATCAAGATGGCGCCTGGGCCGCTAGCGGCAAGGTAGATGAAGCGCTGTTAGCTCGGTTGTTATCAGAACCGTTTTTCCAGCAGCCGCCGCCGAGAAGTACGGGGCGTGAGCTTTTCCACCTGGCTTGGCTCCGCCAACATCTCAGCGGCCAGGAATCCGCCGCCGATGTTCAGGCGACGTTGGCCGAACTCACTGCCGTCAGTGTTGCTCAAGGCATTGAGCAACTGCAGATCAGTGACGGTTCACTAACGCTGATCACCGCTGGTGGCGGCGCTCACAACGGCTACTTAATGCAGCGCCTTGCCTATCATCTCCCGCGCGCAACGCTCACTTCGCCAGCGGCGTACGGCTGGCCTGAAGACTGGATTGAAGCGGGCGCCTTTGCCTGGTTGGCGCACCAGCGTCTGCACCACCTGCCAGGCAACTTGCCCTCAGTCACCGGCGCGCAGGGCCCCCGGGTATTGGGCGGAATCTATGCCCCCTAATACTCATTGTTTGAATACGCCCCTAGACCTCAAAGAAAAGCAGTGGGTACGTCACAAGGCTTAAATTATTCAGCTTTTGCGGCGAGAGTGCCTTTAGCCTGAGCCTGGGCTTCCTCTATGCTTACAACGCCCTCATTGACTAACCGAGACAGCGCGGCATCCAGGGTTTGCATACCCAGGCTGCCACCGGTTTGAATGGCTGAGTACATCTGTGCCACTTTGTCTTCGCGGATCAAGTTGCGCACTGCGGAAGTGGCCATGAGGATTTCGTGGGCCGCTACGCGCCCGCCGCCCTGACGTTTAAGCAGCGATTGCGATACCACTGCCTGGAGCGATTCCGAAAGCATGGAGCGCACCATGGCTTTCTCTTCGCTGGGAAAAACATCGATGATCCGGTCGATTGTCTTGACGGCAGAGGTGGTATGCAGCGTTCCCAGCACCAGATGACCGGTTTCAGCAGCGGTCAGTGCTAAGCGGATAGTCTCCAGATCACGCAGCTCGCCGACCAGAATCACATCCGGGTCTTCACGCAGCGCGCTACGCAACGCATCGGCAAAGCTATGGGTGTCGCGATGCACTTCGCGTTGGTTAATCAAACAGCGCTTGCTAACGTGGACAAACTCGACGGGGTCTTCAATGGTGAGAATGTGCTCGTAACGATGATCGTTAATGTAATCGATCATGGCGGCCAGCGTGGTGCTTTTGCCCGACCCCGTTGGCCCAGTCACCAGCACCAGGCCCCGCGGTAACATCGCCAGGCGCTCGAACACCTCACCGAGCCCAAGGGTTTGTATGGAAAGTACTTGATTGGGAATGGTGCGAAACACCGCCCCCGCCCCGCGAGCTTGCGTAAAGGCGTTAACACGAAAGCGGGCGATCCCCGGCACTTCAAAGGAAAAATCAATTTCCAGGTGCTCTTCGTAGTCGCGCCGCTGACGATCATTCATGATGGCGTAGATCAATTTACGCACATCGTTATTATCGATAGCGGGCACATTGAGCCGACGAATATCGCCATCAACACGTATCATGGGCGGCAAACCGGCCGAAAGGTGCAAGTCAGAGGCATTCTGCTTTGCCGAGAATGCTAGCAGTTCGGTAATATCCATCTCTCTTCCCAGCTGCGGTAAGGTGCTTGAGTATGACAGACATCGCGCTTAACGAGTCACTCGGCCATTCATACGCTCAGGCGCTTGAACGCCTGCATAATGCATTAGAAAACGCGGGGCGCGCCCAGGGTGCAGCCAAGCTACTGGCCGTCAGCAAAACCAAGCCTGCGGCGATGATTCGTCAGGTTTGGCAGTTGGGTCAGCGTGAATTTGGTGAAAACTATTTGCAAGAAGCGCTGGAAAAGCAGGCCGAGCTTACTGATCTTGACGGCATTGTATGGCATTTCATTGGCCCCCTGCAGTCCAACAAAACCCGCTCTGTGGCCGAGCACTTTGACTGGGTACATAGCGTCGATCGGCTAAAAATTGCCAAACGCCTTAACGAGCAGCGCCCAACGCACCTTGCGCCGCTCAATATCTGCCTGCAGATTAATATCAGCCGAGAAGAGAGCAAAGCTGGTGTGCTGCCCGAGGAGTTAGAGGAATTGGCTAGGGAAGTCGCCACACTGCCTAATCTGCGCCTGCGCGGTTTAATGGCGATCCCCGCTCCAACAGAGGATATAAGTGCTCAGCGCCAGCCTTTGGCAGCACTACGCGAAGCTTTTACCGCCTTACAAAGCAGCTTGCCAGACGCGCCCCTTGATACGCTCTCGATGGGCATGAGCGACGATTTAGAAGCGGCGGTGCTGGAAGGCGCCACGCTGGTGCGTTTGGGCACTGCAATTTTCGGCGCTCGCCCATCGGCTTAGACGAAAAGTAGCCCACTTTTTTACGTAGAACACTTTTACTTAAGGGACACCTACCATGGCGAATAAGATTACCTTCATTGGGGCCGGCAATATGGCCAGCGCCATTATCGGCGGCCTAATCGACAGCGGCGTCGCGCCTTATACTATTACCGCCACCGCGCCGAATGACAGCGAACTGACATCGATTAAACAACGCTTAGGCATCAATACAGACACCGACAACAATGCGGCGGTGGCTGAGGCCGATGTGGTGGTACTCGCGGTGAAGCCGCAAATCATGCGCAACGTATGCGAAGCGTTGCGCGACAGCGTTCAGCGCCAGCAGCCGTTGGTCATCTCGATTGCTGCCGGCCTGGATGCCGGCACGATCGACCAGTGGCTAGGCGGCCAGAATGCCATGGTACGCTGCATGCCCAATACGCCCTCGCTGGTCGGTTATGGCGCCAGCGGCCTCTACGCCAATGCCAACGTCAGCGATGCCCAGCGTGACGTGGCCACCCAGTTAATGGAAGCGGTCGGCATTGTGGAGTGGGTGGAAGAAGAAGCCCTGTTAGACGCAGTCACCGCTGTTTCTGGTAGCGCCCCGGCCTACTTCTTTCTGATGTTCGAAGCCATGGAAGAAGCCGCGGTTAAACTCGGCCTACCTGCCGCCACCGCGCGCCGCCTGGCTATTCAAACCGCGCTGGGTGCGGCCACCATGGCGCAGCAGAGTGATAAAGACCCGGCCACGCTGAAACAGAACGTTATGTCGCCGGGCGGCACCACCGAACGTGCCATTCAACATATGGAAGAGGCACAATTGCGCACCACGATTGCCGACGCCATGCAGGCCTGCGCCGACCGCGCCCAGGCAATGGCCAAGGAACTAAGCGGCAGCTAATGCAGCCATTCGGCTAACACAGCCTAAGCTACCGGATCATCAAGGAGACATAATAATGGGCAATGAATTGGGCAGTGCAGGGTTAATGCTAGTAAATACCCTCATCAATATTTACCTCTTTTTACTCATGCTGCGCTTCCTGCTGCAGGCGTCGCGGGCGGATTACTACAACCCGTTAAGCCAATCGGTGGTCAAAATCACCCAGCCGGTAGTGGGGCTATTTCAAGGCTTTTTAGGCCCTGTGGCTGGCCGCTTCGACCTCGCCACCTTAGCAGCAGGCTTTGTATTGAAAGTGGCTAGCATCATCGCCATTTTTATGGTGATTGGCGTTGGCATACCGCCCATTGCTGGACTGCTGATTGCCGGTGCGGCCGCCTTGGCGAATGCAATTTTAAAAATCTACTTCTTCGCCCTGATTGTGATGATTATTTTGAGCTGGGTAGCGCCCAACGCCAGCCATCCAGGTGCGCTGCTGGTTATGCAGTTGGTAGAGCCGATTATGGCCCCGGTACGCAAAGTGATTCCTCCGTTGGGCATGATCGATCTATCGCCTATCGTGGTGTTTATCGCCATTAACCTGATCGATGGTTTGGTGGTCGGCGCCCTGATTCGTGCGGCGGGCATTTCCGGCGCGCTGGTCGGGCTGTGATGGCGACTGCCAACCCCGTACTCCAAGAGCTAATTCAGTCGCCCTCTTTAAGCAGGACTAGCACCTTCAATGCCTGACTCAGATACGCTTGCATTTGCAGACCGACCGGCGGGCTCCGTCGGCGTGGTCACCCCGCACGTGGCACGCTTCGACACGCCGCTCGCTCTCGCCTGCGGCAAAGTGCTGCCTGCCTACGAGCTGATTTACGAAACCTACGGCACATTGAATGCCGATCGTAGTAACGCGGTACTGATTTGCCACGCGCTCTCGGGTCACCACCACGCCGCGGGCTACCACAGCGAAGAAGACCGCAAGCCTGGCTGGTGGGATGCTCATATTGGCCCCGGTAAAGCGATCGACACCAACCGCTTTTTTGTTGTATCGCTCAATAACCTGGGGGGCTGCCATGGCAGCACCGGACCGGTCAGTCATAACCCCGACACTGGCCGCCAGTGGGGGCCTGAGTTTCCCATGGTCACGGTCAGCGATTGGGTGGCCAGCCAGGCGCGGCTTGCCGACCACTTGGGAATTGAACGCTGGGCCGCCGCGGTGGGCGGCAGCCTGGGCGGTATGCAGGTGATGCAATGGACAATGACCTACCCGGAACGGGTGGCGAACGCGGTGGTGATTGCCGCCACGCCCCGGCTCTCGGCGCAAAATATCGCTTTCAACGAAGTGGCTCGCCAGGCGATTCGCTCTGATCCGGAGTTTTTTGACGGCTGGTACGCTGAGCACGACACCGTGCCCAGACGCGGGCTAAAGCTGGCCCGGATGGTAGGCCATATCACCTACCTGTCAGAAGACGCCATGGGCAGCAAGTTTGGTCGTGACCTGCGTAGCGACGATCTTAACTTCGGCTTTGACGTTGAGTTTCAGGTGGAGTCCTACTTGCGTTATCAGGGCGATACCTTCTCTACGGCATTTGACGCCAATACCTACCTGCTGATGACCAAGGCGCTGGACTACTTTGACCCTTCCGCCACCCAAGGGGGCGACTTAGCCAAAGCCCTAGCTCCAGCGCAGTGCCCATTTTTGATTGTTAGCTTTACCACCGATTGGCGCTTTCCACCCTCGCGCTCCCGCGAGCTGGTCGATGCACTCATTCGTGCGGGCAAAGCGGTTAGCTACGCCAACATCGACTCGCCCCATGGGCACGATGCTTTCTTACTCTCAGAGCCGCGCTACGACGCCATCTTCAGCGCTTTTATGAACCGCGCTGTCGGCGAGCTTAACCTCACCGAAGTGGGTAAAGATGAAGCAAGCGAAGATGCAACGAGCTCAGAGGAGACGCCATGATGCGCGCCGATCTTGAACTGATTTATGACTGGGTGCCCGAAGGGGCGCACGTGCTCGACCTCGCCTGTGGCGACGGCGAGCTGCTTGAGACCCTGGCGAACAATAAAGGCGTGACTGGCTATGGCTTAGAGATCGACCATGACGGCATTAATGCCTGCGTCGCCCGGGGCGTCAGCGTGATTGAGCACAACCTGGATGACGGTTTAAGCAGCTTCTGCGATAACAGTTATGACCAGGTAATCATGACCCAGGCGCTTCAGGCGCTGCGCCGTCCGGACAAGATGCTCGATGAAATGCTGCGTGTCGCCGAAGAGGGCATCATCACTTTCCCCAACTTCGCCTACTGGCGTCACCGTGTTCATTTGGGTCTGCGCGGCTATATGCCGGTATCCAAATCGCTGCCCCACGCCTGGTACGACACGCCCAACATCCATCTCTCAACGTTCAACGACTTTGAGCATCTGTGCCGCGAGAAGGGTCTGATGATTGTTGATCGCGCAGTGGGCGTGGGAGATCATCAAGGTCACTGGAAATCGCGGCTTTGGCCCAATCTATTTGGTGAAATTGCCATTTTCCGCGTTCGCCGACGCTAGGCTTAGACATTTAACTTATCGATCACCCAAGGAGCCACGCCATGTTACGCAGATTAATGATCGGTGCCGCCCTTGTCGGCACGCTCTTTGCCGCCGCTGGGGTCCACGCTGAGCAGTTCGTCAGCGTGGACGATTACGAGATTCACTACAGCGCGGTGAACAGCAGCTTTTTGACCCCGGAAGTGGCCCAAGCGAACAATCTCCAGCGCAGCGCCAACCGCGGCCTGGTCAATGTGAGCGTGCGCGAACGCCAGGAGGATGGCAGTACCCGCCCCGTTAACGCCAGCGTACAGGGCCACGTAAGCGGCTTGACGGGCGCTCAGGAGTCGCTCAGCTTTCGCACCGTGCACGACGGCGATGCCACCTACCACCTGGCGCCTTTTACCCTACTCGACGATGAGAACATGCGCTTTGAGCTAAGCGTGCGCTACGACCGCAACGCAGCCCCCGAACCGGTGAACTTTATTCAGCGTTTTTATATTGATCGCTAAGCCCTATTTCTAAGCCCTATCTCTAAGCCCTATCTACAACCGTACAGGCAGGCTGCGGGTTAACCGCACTCCAATGGGACGCTGTTGCTCCCGCACCACCTCAATACCATAGGCCAGCACTTCCACCCCGCTGGCCGAGGCCTCCGCTAGGGCTGCCGCGTAAGTCGCGTCGATATGGGCTGCGGCGGCCACATCGGCAATACCTTCATGGGCGACACAAAACAGCAGCACCGCCCGTTCACCCTGCTCTGCCAGCACTCGCAGCGAATGCAGATGCTTGGTACCACGCACGCTCACCGAGTCCGGAAAGTAGCCGTGGCCGTCCTGCTCTTTGAGGGTGACCTGCTTCACCTCGATATACGCCCGCCCCCGCTCTGGGTCATCCAGCCTAAAATCGAGGCGGGCGTCGGCCACTTTCACCTCCCGGCGCAGAGTGGCGTAGCCTGCCAACGGTGCCAAAGCCCCCGCCTCCAGCGCCGCTTCCACGATGCGGTTAGCGCGGCCGGTATGCACCGAGGCGAGCGCCACCTGCCCATCCGCTTGGGGCAGCTCGATAAACTCCCACGTCCAGGCAAGCTTGCGCTTGGGGTTATCGCTGGGTGACAACCACACTCGGCACCCTGGCACGTTCACCGCCTTCATCGAGCCGGTATTGGGGCAGTGGGCGACGACTTCGCGACCATCATCCAAACGCACATCGGCGAGAAAGCGCTTATAACGCTTGATCAGCGTGCCCGGCACCAGCGCCGGATAAGTCAGCATCACAGCCTGCCCACAAAGCGTGCAATCCGAGCCACCGCCTCTTCCAGCCGAGCCACATCATTGGTGAAAGCAATGCGCACATGGTGTTCGCCGCCACGTACGGCAAAATCAATACCCGGGGTAATCGCCACGTTTTCTTCCTGCAGCAGGCGCTCACAGAAGGCCTGGCTATCCCGGCTGTAGCGGGAGATATCCAGCCACAAATAAAACGCCCCCTGGGGCGGGAGATCCGGTGCCAGCCCCAAGCCTACAAGGCCCTCCAGCAGCACTTGGCGGCGCTCTTTCAGGGTTTCACGGCGCTGTTCAAGAACACCACGACACTCGGGCGTAAACGCCGCCAGGGCGGCATGCTGCGAAGGCGTCGGCGCGGCCAGAAACATGTTCTGCGCCAGCCGCGTTAATGGCTCCACTGCATGCTCTGGCGCCACCAGCCAGCCCAGGCGCCAGCCGGTCATACCAAAATATTTTGAGAAGCTGTTGACCACAAAGGCGTTGGCGGAGAGCGAGGTCGCTGAGAGCGGTGCATCGTCGTAGTTGAGGCCCTGGTAGATCTCATCGACGATGACCTCGCCTTCGCGCTCAGCGACCGCTGCCAGCACTGCAGAGAGCTGTTGCGCACTCAACGTGTGGCCGGTAGGGTTAGAGGGCGACGCCAACATCGCCAGGCTTGTGTCCTCACGCCAATGCTGGGCGACCAGGGCAGCGTCCATCTGCCAGCCGCTATCTCGCCCCACGGATACCGCATCAATCTCAGCGCCAGCTAGCGCCATAAAGTGACGATTGCAGGGGTAGTTAGGGTCAGCCATCAGCACCCGCGAGCCGGTTTCGACTAATAACTGGCTGGCCAGCAGCAGCGCCCCCGACGCCCCGGGCGTTACCAAAATACGCGCAGGATCCACCGTAGCGTTAAAGTGCTCGGCGTAATGTCCGGCGATCGCCTCGCGCAGTGCGGGCAGCCCAGCCGCTGGGGTGTAGCGGGTATGGCCACTGGCCAACGCCTGCTGCCCGGCAGCGATAATTGGCTCGGGGGTAGCAAAATCCGGCTCGCCTACTTCCAGGTGAATCACATCGTGGCCGGCGGCTTCCCGCGCCTGGGCCATTTCCAGCAAATGCATGACCCGAAAAGGGGCAACGTGATCGACACGCGAATTCCAGGCCATAACGGCTCCTTCATCTAATCATTTTTGAAACTGGACAAATATTGAAAAACTAACTAAAACATGGCGCTAGTCATATTCAAGGCCAAACATTCATCGAAAGCTCACCATTATGCTTGCAACCCAGTCATTTTTCAGCTAAACAAGCATCCCTTTGGCGTGAGATCGTGACAATCGCTCATGGTCGATCAGTAGTCACATATGTAAGGGGCAGTCCCATGCCAGTAGCAGAAAAGAAACCGGAAGCGTCCAAGTCCTTCACACCGTATGAGCCAGCGCCGGGTGAAGAGTATATGAACGAGCAGCAGCTAGCGCACTTCCGTCAGCTGCTGCTGGATTGGAAACAGGATCTCATGGAAGAGGTGGATCGTACCGTACGCCACCTGCAGGAAGATGCGAACAACTACGCCGACCCCGCCGACCGTGCTACCCAGGAAGAGGGCTTTAGCCTGGAACTGCGTACCCGGGATCGCGAGCGTAAGCTGCTCAAGAAAATTAACGAGACGCTAGATAACATCGATGATGATGATTATGGCTTCTGCGAAGCCTGCGGCGTTGAAATCGGCATTCGTCGTTTAGAAGCTCGCCCCACCGCCACCCTTTGTGTGGATTGCAAAACCCTGGCGGAACTCAAAGAGAAACAGCTAGGCGGCTGAGCACTAAAAGACCGTGCTACTCGAACGCGGGCACCTTAGGGTGCCCGTTTTTGTGAATGGCTTTTTGTAAATAACCAGCCCCTCTCAACAATGACGCTACCATGATTGATTTTGCTCGCTACCGGGGGCGCTTTGCCCCTACGCCCTCTGGCCCGCTGCACTTTGGCTCTTTGGTCGCCGCCTTAGGCAGCTATTTAGATGCCCGCGCGGCCGATGGGCAGTGGCTGGTGCGCATTGAAGATATCGACCCACCGCGCTGCCCTGAAGGTGCGGCGAGCACTATCCTTCGCCAGCTGGAAACCTTCGGGCTGGAGTGGGACGAAGCGGTAATGTGGCAGCACACTCGCGGCGATGCTTACCAACAGGCGCTTGACCAGCTTGTCCAACTCGGCCTGGCCTATCCCTGCAGCTGTTCGCGCAAGCAGTGGCAGGCGTTTGTTATCTACCCCGGCTGGTGCCGCGATGGCGCTTGCGATGCGAATAAACCGGTGGCCTGGCGGCTGCGCAGCGACCGTGGCGAACGCCCTATCCACTGGCAAGACCGGCTGTTCGGCGAGCAGCAGTTTGACCCGGCTGAACTAGGCGATGTGGTATTAAAGCGCAAAGATGACCTATGGGCGTATCAGCTCGCCGTGGTAGTGGATGACGCCGAGCAGCAGATTACCGATGTGGTACGCGGGCTCGATTTGCTCGATAACACCCCTTGGCAGCGCCAATTGCAGAGCGCACTTCAGCTACCGCAGCCGCGTTACCTGCATCTGCCACTCATTGTGACTGCTGAAGGGCAAAAGCTCTCCAAGCAAAACCTGGCCCCGGCCCTGGCAGAAGACGAGCAGAAAGTGCGCCAGCAGCTCTTTCAGGCGCTGGAAGCGCTTGATCAAGCGCCGCCACAAGAACTGGCCTCAGAGCCCCCCGCGACTCAGCTACACTGGGCGGTAGCGAACTGGTCGTTGGCACGTTTAAACCCAACGGCACACCGTTTAAATCCCTCTTCACCTCCAGTAGGAGATTGATATGTACGTCTATCGCATCATGCTGTTTCTGGTGTTTGGTGGCTATCTGCTCTCTCCGCTACTGATGAATGGCTGGAGCGACCCTGAGGCCGCCTGGTACCGCCCCTTTGCGATTTGGGGCGGTTTAATTGCGTTAACCCTCTGGCTGGAGCAGAAGAGGAAGCTTGATGAACGTTGAGATCGTCGGTGTCCTACTGCTGGGGCTGGGCTATTTAGCGCTGCTGTTTGGCTGCGGTTTTGCAGTAGAACGCGGCTGGGTGCCGGTGCGCATTACCCGCCATCCCATTGTCTATACCCTTGCCCTGGGGGTTTACGCCAGCGCCTGGGCGATTTACGGCAGCGTGGAAATGGCCGCCCATGCCGGGTTTGGCTACCTCGCCTACTACCTGGGCGCAGCGGGCGCCTTCTTGCTTGCCCCAGTGCTACTCGTGCCTATCCAGCGCATCACCCGCACCTATCAACTTACCTCGCTGGCGGATCTGTTTGCTTTTCGCTTTCGCTCCCGCTGGGCGGGCACGCTGGTCACCCTGGTCAGTCTACTGGCGGTGCTGCCACTGCTCGGGATTCAAGTCCAAACCCTGAGCGAAGCCATCAATATCCTCACCGCCAGCCAAGCGGGAGGCAGCGTTGCACTGCTTTTTTGCGCCGTGATTGCCGCCTTTGCGGTTATTTTCGGTGCCCGCCACAGTCAGTCTCACGGCCGCCACGACACCCTGCTTAGTGCCATCGCGTTTGAATCCATTGTTAAACTGCTGGCCATGTTAGGACTGGGTGCGGTGGCGCTATGGATGGTATTTGACGGCCCAAGCGACCTGCAGCTGTGGCTGGAGGGCCCTGGCGCTTTTCTTCAACAACAGACACCCAAACTTGACCCGGCCCAGTGGCGAACCCTGCTGCTACTGTTTTTTGCGGCGGCGTTTATGATGCCGCATCTGTTTCATATCAGTTTTTCAGAGAGTCTATCGCGGCATACCCTGCTACAAGCGAGCTGGACATTGCCGCTTTTCCTGCTGTTAATGGCGCTACCTGTGCCACTGATTTGGTGGGCTGCGCAGTCGGTCAATCCCAACATACCTATCGCCGCCTATGCCGCCTACCTAATGACTGAACACTGGTGGGTAGGCGCACTGGCGTTTATCGGTGGACTAGCCGCCGCCAGCGGCACCATGATTATGATTGCGCTAGCGCTTTCCGGCATGGTGCTTAATCATATTGTACTGGTAGCGAGGCCCCCGGAAGCGCGCAGTGATCTCTACGGCTGGCTGCTGTGGCTGCGCCGAGGGCTAGTGGTCGCTGTGATTATCAGCGGCTGGGTGTTTTACCAGTGGGTAGGTCGCCATCATGGGCTCATCGGTTTGGGATTAGCCGCATTTGTGGGGATGGCCCAGTGCCTGCCTGGCATGCTGGCGCTGCTCTACTGGCCGGGCGCTAACCGTAAAGGCATGATTATTGGCCTCATCGCAGGCGTCGGCGTATGGCTATGGGGGCTATGGCTGCCGCTCATGTTCTCGCTACCCGTACCGACGCTGCCCTTTACCCCGCTTACCGACACTGGTGCGCCGGTTTGGTACAACGTCACGCTGCTCTCGTTAGCGGTCAATATCCTGCTGTTGATTGTGATATCGCTGTTTACGCGTATTTCTGAAGGTGAGCAGTCCGCCGCGGAAGCGTGCTCCGTCGATGCCGTTATCCGCTCCAAGCGCTTTCCACTGGAAGCCGCCACGGCGAGCGATTTTTCTACCCACTTAGCCCATGCCCTCGGCGATGAGGCGGCTAGCCGTGAAGTGAATCGGGCATTGCAAGCACTCAACTTAACGCCCCAGGAGCGCCGTCCCTACGCGCTGCGTCGCTTGCGTGACCGTATTCAGGCCAATCTCTCGGGCCTAATGGGCCCATCGGTGGCACGGGATATTGTTGATCGCTATCTACCCTACCGCCACGACGACACCCCTGAAACCGACGATATTCACTTTGTTGAAAGTCGCCTGGAAGCCTACCGTTCGCGGTTAACGGGGCTAGCCCGGGAACTCGACGGCTTGCGCCGCCACCACCGCCAAACCCTGGCCTATCTGCCTGTGGGGCTGTGCGTGCTAGGCGATGACGATGAACTACTAATGTGGAATCAGGCGCTCTCGCAGCTCTCGGGGATTAGCGGTGAAAGTGTGATCGGTTCACGCCGCGACAGCCTCCCTGCCCCCTGGCCCAACCTACTCGGCGGCGTGCTAGAGACCACCTCAACACCGCTGTATAAACAGGCTGTCACACTGCACGGTAAAGACTATTTTTTGACCCTGCACAAAGCGGTTCTTAGCGGCAATGACAGCCGTGGCGGCAGCGTTATTCTGATTGAAGACCATACCGAAATGAAGTGGCTGGAAGAAGAGTTGGTGCATGCAGCGCGCCTTGCCTCTATCGGCCAGTTAGCCGCTGGGGTCGCCCACGAAATTGGCAACCCAATTACCGGAATCTCGTCACTGGCGCAAAACCTTCGCTACGACACCAACGATCCCGCCCTGCTGGAGACCGCCGACCAAATCCAGCAGCTAACCCAACGTGTCACCAAAATCGTTAACTCACTGGTTGGTTTTGCCCATGGGGGGCACCAATCGGTACCACGCCCTGCCTCCCCCGTGGCACTTGCATCAATTAGCGAAGATGCACTGCACTTGATCCACCTCGCCCGCTCGGGAGAGGATGTTGCCTTAACCAATGAAACGCCCGACGACGTAGTGGTACGCGGCGATGCCCAGCGATTAACGCAAGTGATGGTCAACCTGCTAAGCAATGCCCGGGATGCCTGCGGCAAAGGGGGAAAAGTTCATATGACCGCAGGGCGCCACGAGCAGCTTGCCTGGTGGCGGATAACCGATAACGGCCAGGGCATCGACCCACGTGTGCGCGAGCACCTATTCGAGCCCTTTACCACCACCAAACCCGCCGGCGAGGGTACCGGTCTGGGCCTTTCACTGGCCTACCAGATTATCAATGAGCACCAGGGAAAAATAGACGTGGCCTCGCCACCCCCCGGACAGCCTCGCGGCACGGCCATTACGTTATGGCTGCCGCTTTACCAACAGGATGATCAGCCAACCCATGCCCAGGATTCTGATTGTTGAAGATGAAGCGATTATTCGCAGCGCGCTAAAGCGCCTTCTGGAACGCCACAACTATACGGTCAGCGAAGCAGGTAACGCTGAGGAGGCCAGCCAGCTTGAGCTCGCAGGGTTCGACCTCATCATCAGCGACCTACGTCTGCCAGGCGAGCCGGGTACCTCGCTGATCACCGCCGCGGCCCCCGTACCGGTATTGATCATGACCAGCTACGCCAGCATGCGCTCTGCGGTGGAAGCGCTCAAACAGGGGGCCGTGGACTACGTTGCCAAGCCCTTTGACCACGCGGAGCTATTGGAGACCGTTGAGCGGATCCTGCACAAGCAGTCGATGCAGCAGAGTCCGCCCCCGGATATCACCGATGCAGGCGGCAGCCGGCAAACCATGATCGGCAACTGCGTTGCCATGCAGAAGGTCTACACCCGCATTAGTAAAACCGCCCCGGCCGATGTCACCGTATTGATTCTTGGCGAGTCAGGTACCGGCAAGGAGCTGGTGGCACGCGCCATTCACCAGCAGAGCAAGCGCGCCAAGGCACCATTGATCTGCGTCAACTGCGCGGCGATTCCTGAAACGCTGATCGAATCAGAGCTGTTTGGCCATGAGAAAGGCGCTTTTACCGGCGCCAGCGCTGCGCGCACCGGGTTAGTCGAAGCCGCTGATGGCGGTACGCTATTTTTGGATGAGATTGGTGAACTACCGCTGGATGCCCAGGCGCGTCTGCTGCGCGTTCTTCAAGAGGGTGAAATCCGTAAAATTGGCTCGGTGGAAACCCGCCACGTCAATGTCCGCCTGATTGCAGCCACCCATCGTGACCTGCGAGCACTGTCAAAAACCGGCGAGTTCCGCCTTGACCTTTACTACCGACTGAACGTGATGCAGATCGAGCTGCCGCCGCTGCGCGAGCGCGAGGATGACGTGCTTGAGATCGCCGACATTCTGCTCGACAAGGCGTGTAAGCGCCACGAACGCACGGGCCTGCGTTTGTCCCGCGCAGCCCGCCAGGATCTGCGCGACTACCCTTGGCCGGGTAACGTTCGCGAGCTGGAGAATGCCCTTGAGCGCGGAGTGATTCTTGCCGAGGGGCATCTGATCCATCCGGATGACCTGGGTCTAGCGCCGACCACCCCACGCCCCCATCCGTCCTCTGGCGCGTCCAGCACACCTGCTGCCAGTGGTGGCGGTGATAAAAGTGCTGAAGAGAATGAAGATGATCTCTCTTTAGAAGATTATTTTCAGCACTTTGTCCTCGAACACCAAGACCAAATGAGTGAAACCGAATTGGCACAAAAACTGGGCATTAGCCGTAAAAACCTTTGGGAACGACGCCAGCGGCTTGGCATACCGCGCAAAAAAACCGCCCGGCGCCCAGGTTAAGCACCTGGGCATTGCTATCCACTCGCGCCTCCACACCACCCCTACGACCATCGTCTAATATACTGATTTAAATAAGAAATATTCTGCCTTTCGCTACCCAGGTACTGTTACCTTCCCACACAACGCCGCGCACAAACGGCCGCGAAAGGGGTAACACTTCTCGCGCCGTAAAGTTCCTCAGCGACTTAAAAAACTCCAACCTTCTGAAATTTATAATTTATTAAATAGGTGGCACAGGGCCTGCAGTATTACTGGGTAAGAAAAACAAACTGGGCATAGCGCCAGGTCACCAACAAAAACAACATGACCTCGCCACAACCTGAGCCACAACAAAAACAACAGGGCCAGGTAGAGATAACGGTACTAACAAGAACAACAGACTTGAATCTCATTACTTGCTTGCGCAGGCAACACAGGCGCAGCGAACAACAACAAAAGTTAGCAAGTGGCCCGAAAGGACGCGACGTACAATGTGACTTGGCATCCTAACAACAACAATAGCTGTCAGTGTGTACACCCCGGCGCCAATAATAATACCCCGGGGGGAGAAAAGTTCGCGGTTGGATTATTGTTTTGAATACGAGGCGGTCGGAACCATCGTGATCCTTACGCCTACCGACTGCGGTGCGTATTCAGGGCGATGTGCCATCATGAAGAAAAATAGCAGCACGGACGCTGATTAATTGCTTGATAGGGGAGGCTCTTTTAGCCTCCCCTTTCCGTGTTTGGAGCCTGGGTTTAAAACCTGTGTTAGCCCCCGCCAGCGTCAAGTGCTTTGCAAGCCGCTACTTTGCAAGCCATGAAGGGTCGGCTACACTCAGCCACTCGTGGTTTATGTTCAGTACTCGTTTGAAGTGTTTTCTAACGACTATTTTTACGACCATTTTTTCGTACCTGCGAGTTGAAATCGTCGCATGTTTAAAGGATTTACCCGTTTCCTACACAGCCCGGGGGAGCAATTGAAAACCTTGCTTGATCCCCAAGAGAGCACCACCAGCGCCCTCACTCCGCGCAACATCCCTCGGTCAGAGCACCCTGTTTCTCGCCAGCATATTAGCGATGCCGCGTTAAAAGTGCTTTATCGCCTTAGCGGCGCGGGTTTCGACGCCTATTTGGTGGGCGGTTGCATTCGTGATGCGCTGCTGGGCAAGATGCCCAAAGATTTTGATGTCGCCACCAACGCCACTCCAGAGCAGGTTCGCGATCTATTTCGTAACTCGCGCCTGATCGGCCGCCGTTTTCGGATTGTCCATGTGCGCTTTGGCCGCGAGGTCATTGAGGTCACCACCTTCCGTGGCAAACCCCAAGACGAGCATGGCGACCACATTGCCCACCAGTCCGATGAAGGGTTACTGCTGCGCGACAATGTATGGGGCAATATCGAAGAAGACGCGCTGCGCCGCGACTTTACCGTTAATGCGCTCTACTACAATATCGCCGACTTCAGCATCACTGATTTTGCCAATGGTGCCGAGGATATTAAGACCCGCACCCTGCGCCTGATTGGCGACCCGGCGACACGCTACCGCGAAGACCCGGTACGGATGCTGCGGGCGGTGCGCTTTGCGGCTAAGCTCGACTTCACGCTAGACCCCGCCACCGAAGCGCCGATGTACGATCAGGCACCGCTGCTGCTGCAGATTCCACCAGCACGGCTATTCGATGAAGTCCTCAAGCTGTTTATGTCGGGCCACGGTTTGGTCACCTTCCGGCTACTCAGCCACTACGGCCTGTTCGGCATGCTGTTCCCCGAGGCCGAAGAAGCCATGGCCGATGCCGCCTGGGCCGAAGAGCTGATTGAGCAGGCGCTGACCAACACCGATAAACGTATTGCCGAAGAGCGCCCCGTCACCCCGGCCTTCCTGCTGGCAGCGTTTTTATGGGCCCCGGTCAAGCATCGCCAGGAAGCGCTGGAGCAAGAGGGCATGCCGCCCATTCCGGCGCTTCAAGCAGCCGCTCAGCAGGTGGTCTCCCGTCAGTTAGAGTTCACATCGATTCCCAAGCGCTTTGGCATCCCGATGCGGGAAATTTGGGAATTACAGCAGCGCCTACCCCAGCGGCGCGGTAAAAAGGCCTTTCAAACCCGCGAACATTCGCGTTTCAGAGCGGGCTATGACCTGCTGCTGCTGCGCGAACAGGCGGGCGAGATACCGAGTGGTTTAGGCGAATGGTGGACGGCGTTTCAGCGCGGCGATGAGCACGAACAGCGCCGCTTACTGCAAAAAGTTGGCGGCGACCCCGCCAGCCAGGGCGACCGTCGTCGTAAACGGCGCCGAAAGCCGAGCGCGCCAGAGTAGTGGGTACTCCTCCCCAGCTCGCCTATATTGGCTTGGGTAGTAATCTAGAGTCGCCTATCGAGCAGGTTCGCGAGGCCCTCAACGAGCTGGCAATACTACCGCTAAGCCGATTGGTGGCAGCATCATCGCTTTACGCCAGTCGCCCGGTGGGGCCGCAGGATCAGCCGGACTTTATCAACGCGGTGGCCGCGCTGGAGACACGGCTCTCGCCGCTGGCGCTACTCGACCAGCTTCAGGCGTTAGAGCAGCAGCATCGCCGCCGCCGCCAGCGCCGCTGGGGGCCCCGAACGCTCGATCTTGACCTGCTGCTCTACGCTAATGACACTATTGATACGCCACGCCTACGCGTGCCGCACCCGCAAATAACTGCCCGGGCCTTTGTACTGCTCCCCCTCGCAGAGATCGCCCCCTCTCTAGACCTTCTCCAACAGCCGCTATCCACGTGGCTTGAGCAAGTTGATAACCAAGGCTTGGAACGCTTACCCTGCGCCTAGTTGCGGCTAACGCTACCATTTGACACAAATCTCGACACCGACACCCCATTCAGGTAACAATTGCCGGTTACGCCACTTCGCGCATGCAGGGATGCAGCATCAATAATGGTCGGCTGCCTATGTCGCAGCGGCCTCACGTAAAACATGAGAGCACGCCATGAAAACCGTCACCCTAAGCACGCTGCAGGCCTATAAGCAGGCTGGCGAGACGTTCAGTTGCCTAACCGCTTACGACGCCTCCTTTGCCCATGCGGCAAGCCAGGCAGGCATTGATGTCCTGCTCGTCGGTGATTCGCTGGGCATGGTGCTACAGGGCCATAACAGCACCCTCCCCGTCACCATTGACGACATCGTTTACCACACCCGCTGCGCGGCACGTGGTAAAGGCCATAGCCTGCTGATGGTGGATCTACCCTTTATGAGCAACGCCACCACCGAGCGCCTGTTGGAAGATGCCGGTGCCGTGATGCGCGCGGGAGCGGAACTGGTCAAGCTGGAAGGCGAAGCGTGGATGGCCGATGGCATTCGTGAACTCACCCGCCGCGGCGTACCGGTATGTGCCCACCTGGGCTTAACCCCACAAACCGTGCATCAGCTAGGTGGCTATAAAGTGCAGGGGCGCGACGCTGCTCACGCTGAGCGCATCATTAATGACGCAAAAGTGCTTGTCGAGGCGGGCGCCTCGGTGATTCTGCTTGAGTGCGTTCCTGCCAGTCTGGGCAAAGCGGTCACCGCCGCGCTGGATGTGCCGGTGATTGGCATTGGCGCAGGACCGGATACCGATGGCCAGATTCTGGTGATGCACGATGTGCTCGGCATCACCCATGGCCGCACACCCCGCTTTGTAAAAAACTTTATGGTTGAGGCGGACAGTATTCAAACTGCGTTTCAGCGCTACCATGAAGCGGTCAAAACACGCACTTTCCCAGCCCAAGAGCACTGCTTTTAAAGATGACGGTTAAGACATCTAGTCTATCGACCATTTTTTGTTATTGACGCGAAACGACTATGCGCACTTTGCGAGACATTGATCAGCTACGCAGCACGCTGCGAGATTACCGCCAACGCGGCCAGCGTATTGCCCTGGTACCCACCATGGGCAACCTACATGCCGGGCACCTAGCGCTGGTCGCCTGCGCGCGCCAGCACGCCGATATCGTGGTCGCAAGCCTGTTTGTCAATCCGATGCAGTTTGGCCCAGGCGAAGATTTAGACGGTTACCCGCGTACCTTTGATGCCGATCAAGCGCAGCTTATCGAGGCCGGCTGCAACGTGCTGTTCGCCCCGGCGGTGAGCTCGCTCTACCCCAACGGCTTGGACGCCCAGACCCGCGTGCATGTGCCCGTGGTGGGTGAGGGTCTGTGTGGTGGCTCACGCCCCGGCCATTTTGACGGTGTCTCCACCGTGGTTAGCATGCTGTTTAATTTGGTGCAGCCCGACGTCGCCTGCTTTGGGGAGAAGGATTACCAACAGCTTGCGGTGATTCGTAAGCTGGTGTGCGATCTGCACATGCCCATCGAAATTATCGGCGTGCCCATCGTGCGCGCAGAAGATGGCCTGGCACTGTCATCACGCAATGGCTATTTAAGTAGCGAGGAGCGTGCAATCGCCCCTGCGCTTTACCGCACGCTGTGTACGCTTCGCGATGCGCTAGAGCGCGGAGAACCTATCGAAAAGGTACTACACCAGGGCAACACCGCGCTGTATGATGCGGGCTTTACGCTGGACTATTTGGAACTGCGCGATGTCACGCTAGGCCCCATTAACCTAGCGACCCGCCATGCGGTACTGCTGGCCGCCGCCAAGCTGGGCCCGGCGCGATTAATCGACAACCTCACTGTTCAACTCCCGGCCAGCGCTGCCACTACTGGCAGAGAATAAACAAACAACGGGTAAAAATAGGAACTCACATGCATACCATTATGCTCAAAGCCAAGCTGCACATGGCTCGCGTCACTCACGCGGTGCTTAACTACGAAGGCTCCTGCGCCATCGACGGCGACCTGCTGGATATGGCGGGTATTCGTGAAAATGAGCAGATCCAGATTTACAACGTCGAGAATGGCGAACGCTTTACCACTTACGCCATTCGCGGTGAGGAAGGCTCCAAGCTCATTTCGATCAACGGCGCTGCGGCCCACCTCGCCGCCCCTGGCCACCGGATCATTATCTGCAGCTATGCCCACTACTCCGAAGCCGAACTGGAAAACCACCAGCCTGCTTTGGTGTATCTCCAGGAAGGCAACCACGTCAGCCACACCAGCAATATTATCCCGGTACAGTTGGCCTGATCACAACTGGCCTAATCTTAGCGCCTCTAATGCTTTCTTCTGACGGGCCACATGTTGGCCCGTTTTTATTTGCCCATAAAGGTTTATTGCCGCAACGCACCACCTTCCCCTATGCTGAAGAGACGGCTGACAGAGTACGAATAAAAGAGTACGGCTGACAGAGCACGCCCATCGGGCATCTGGTATCAGACTGTCTGTTAATTACTCCAGGAGTCATCTTATGCAAGAAGTAGTCATTGTTGCGGCACGCCGCACCGCTGTGGGCGCTTTCGGCGGCTCCCTCGCAGGTATTCCAGCGAGCGACCTAGGCGCTTTGGTGATCAAGGATATCCTTGCCTCAACCGGCGTTTCTCCCGATCAGGTTGACGAAGTACTGCTGGGCCAGGTGCTCACCGCGGGCGTTGGTCAAAACCCGGCGCGCCAAGCGGCTATTAAAGGCGGCCTACCGGACTCGGTACCGGCCATGACCATCAACAAAGTGTGTGGCTCAGGCCTTAAGGCACTGCATCTCGCTACGCAGGCCATTCGCTGCGGCGATGCCGAGCTGATTCTGGCCGGCGGTCAGGAGAATATGTCTGCCTCGCCCCACGTACTGCCCAATTCTCGCAACGGTCAGCGCATGGGCGATTGGAAGGCAATTGATTCCATGGTACACGACGGCCTGTGGGATGCGTTCAACAACTACCATATGGGTATTACCGCCGAGAATTTAGCCGAGAAGTACGGTATCACCCGCGAAGCGATGGATGAGTTCGCCGCAGCGTCACAGCAGAAAGCCGCTGCCGCCATCAAAGAAGGTAAGTTCAAAGGCCAGATCGTGCCGGTGGAAATTCCCCAGCGCAAAGGCGACCCGGTGGTGTTTGATACCGACGAGAACCCACGGGAAGTTACCGCGGAGAAGCTTGGCGGCATGCGCCCTGCGTTTAAGAAAGACGGCACCGTTACCGCCGGTAACGCCTCGGCGCTCAACGACGGCGCGGCGGTGGTTATGCTCTGCTCCGCCGAAAAAGCTAAGCAGTTGGGGCTAGAGCCACTGGCACGCATAGCGGCTTACTCCAACGCAGGCGTTGACCCTGCCATTATGGGTATCGGGCCCGCACCGGCCACTCGCCGCTGCCTTGAAAAAGCCGGCTGGAGCCTGGATGATCTAGACTTGGTCGAAGCCAACGAAGCGTTTGCCGCCCAGGCGCTATCCGTCAACAAAGAGCTCGGCTGGGATACGTCTAAAGTGAACGTCAACGGCGGCGCGATCGCTCTAGGCCACCCCATTGGTGCCTCCGGCTGCCGCGTACTGGTCACGCTGCTCCACGAAATGATCGCCCGCGACGCCAAGAAAGGCCTCGCGACGCTGTGCATCGGCGGCGGTCAGGGCGTAGCCTTGGCTATCGAGCGGCCTTAAAAACCTACCCTTCGCTCGCTTAACTAAGAACTAATATAAGCCCTTGTCAATTGACGAGGGCTTTTTCCGTTCGGGATGCACAAACCTCTTTATCTTGTTCTACTAACATCATCATTACCGAGCTAAATGGCACTAGTCGCCATTGGCCTCTGACGCGACAAGAGAAAATCGTTGTTGAGTCACCCATCTCCCCTCAGTATTCACGATCAACGCAAAATTTTTGCAGTAACACTGAATCGCCCTCTGTTTCGCCATCAACAAACGCACCTCATCTTCTATTCGTTCGAGTGCCTCTGGCCCACTCTCTCTGGCGACGGTGAGGTGAGGTATGCTGCCCGTATGGAGACCACCGTAGGGTGGGTAGTCTGGGAAGGCATCGACGAATGCTTTAATCAGCGAGATAAAAGGAGCGCTAGGGCTTGGCTGAAGATACACCGTGTCCGTGAATCGTCCCACACCCGATAGCCAAAACTCAAAAGCCGTGGTTTGTTTAGCAATCGCTTTAAGCTTGCGAAGATCTTTCTCGACAATCTCGTTAGGTGATACAAAGGGATAAAGTAGCGTTATGTGCGCGGGCACGCCTATAGCCGCTGTGGCATCATAGCGCTGACGAAGCTCGCCAACCACGGGTTCGGCTTCGCGAACAGGAACGATCAAGGCCGCTTGCGGTGCCACTCGGGTCATGTGCACATCGTCCAGTTAGGCCAGCCCGCAGGGCTGTTAGCGTGAATACCCCGCTCGCAGGCAGCAAGCGCCGCGGTGGCGCCAACGGCAAACGAGGAGGGGAAAACGGGATCATGCCGGTCAACGTGATCTTGTCCAAAGCCTCCGCCGGCAAACCACCCAGTGACCAGAGCGCAGTCAGTGCATCGCGTGCTGTCATCGTATGAAAACTCATGCTAATGCCTCCAACAACGCCCACCCCTGAGGCCACTCCCCCAACTGACTTGCGGCGTTGATATGCCCGCAGGCGCCCACGTCAACAAAGTCGGCTTGCCATGTCGCAGCCTGCTGCCGGGCATAGTCTGTCGTCGCGTAGGGGTCGTCACTGCTGGCTACAACCAGCGCTGGAAATGGCAGAGGCCGAGCAGGAGCGTTGCGGAAATCGCTCGCTTCGGGTGGGAAAGCCTTTGCGCCAGGGTCAGGTACTGCCACCAGCAACGCGCCGCTTACCTGCGCCACTCGATGAGATCTCTCATCGCTGCTCTTCTTATCGCTAACAGTGACCTCCTGTACCCAGTGCGCCACCAGCAGGCACGCAAGACTGTGAGCAACGAGCAATACCGGTGCCTCAGCTTCATCAATGGCGGTATCCAATGCCTGCAGCCAATCGTTGAGATTCGGCTCATCCCAGGAGCCAGGCTGAAAACGGAGGCTATTAGGCCGCTTTAGCCCCCATAGTGACTGCCAGTGGTCGGCATCAGAATTGCCGAGACCGGGCAGAAATAGCAGCTGGGTCGCTGGCTTGTTAGTTGTCATTGCAGGTCTCCTTACGCGGTCGATAGCGCAGCTCGCCAGGAAAACGTCTGGCGACGTAGCGTAGAACGCCTTCAAAATCATGCTGCCCCCAGTCGATCCAGTCGGCCTTGAGTTTGCGCAGCGAATGGTGGCGCGAATCGCCGATTCCCCGGTAGTCGTAGGTCACTGCGTCCCACCCTTGCTGATACAAATAATCAGCAAAGGGCATGTAATAGCGGCAGCGCACCGAGGTGGCGGTGTTAATGATCACCACGGGGCCAGGGTGAGACGACGAAACACAAGGTCGGCGCCATACCCACCCGCGCAGCGCATAACTATCCGCCGCGCTGATATAGACGGGCTCAGGCATCAATGTTCTGTCGCCTTGCAGCTATACCGTTCTTAGCCCCAGTGACCGTAGCATGAAAGTCCGCAATCAGTTGCTGGGTGACAGGGCCCACGGGCCATTCGGTCTTCGCCTTATCTTCCACCAATGCCACCACCGGCTGAAGCTCGACCGAGGTGCCGGCAGTCAACACTTCGGTTGCAGCACGCAGTTCCTCGAGTGTAACCGCTCGCTCCTCTACCGGCAGGCCTCTCTGACGTGCCAAACCCAACACATGGCGCTTGGTGATGCCATCAAGAAAACAGGTCGGCAGTGGGGTTACCAGTACGCCATCACTGACCAAAAGCAGATTAGTGGCTGTCGTTTCAGCGACTAAGCCGTCGCTATCGAGCAGTAACGCGTCATCACAACCTACTGCTATGGCCGCATGGCGGGCTAGCGTGCCGATCATATACAGTCCAGAACACTTAGAGGCAGTAGGCGCCGTATTAGGGGGCGGGCGTCGCCAGTTGGCCAGTTGCAGCCGAATACCTACCTCTGCCCGCCCCTGGGACGCCGCCGTAGGCCAATCCCAGGCGGCAATCGCCACATGGACACGTGCTTGAGGCGCCGCGATAGACACACTATCCGCGCCACGCCAGGCGATAGGGCGGATATACGCATCGGTTAGCTGATTGGCCCATAGCACCGCGTCAATCGCTTGGCTGAGCTCGCGGTGCGACCAGGGCAGCCGATAGTCCAGTAGTGCTGCGGAACGCTCTAAACGCTCCAAATGCGCGTCACCCAGAAAAACACGCCGCCCGTAGGCACGCATGCCTTCGAATACCGCTCCCCCCATGTGTAACGCATGGCTAAGCACATGCAGGCGCGCCTCACGCCAAGGAAGCAGCTCACCATCGAGCCAGATCAACCCATCTCGGTCATCAGGAGCGTTTAGCATGGCACCCACCCAGTAGCAGATTATCGATATCGTCAGTCTGTCCTCTGTATGTTTTAAAAACGAGTGAGTAAATCTCAAACTGGGCTGAGTTTTGCTCAGCGATTTTTACAGCGTGGTCAGCGCGGCTTCTTGTATGATCTGTTTATCAACCTTCGAGGGTGGGGGTAGCGATTATGCGGATTCCTGTGCCATTAAATGCTCTACGCGCTTTTGAGGCGACGGCGCGGCATCTTTCAATCAAGGAAGCGGCCATGGAGCTTTCGGTCACTCCTTCGGCAGTCAGTCACCAACTGCGCATACTGGAGGAGTTGTTTGGCGTCGTGCTTCTGCGCCGAACAGGAACGCGTCTTGAGCTTACCGACGCGGGACACAAGCTAACACCTTACCTGCAACAAGGCTTTACGCAGATTGCCAAGGGGGTTGACTCACTTCGCCAAAAGCGCCGTGACGGGCCGCTACGTCTCAACATGTTGCCTACTTTTGCAACCAACTGGCTGTCGCCACGGTTAAGCCTGTATCCCTTCGAGCGGCGTGGATTCTCGCTTGAGATATCCACTACGCAGGATGAGGTAGACCTTGCCGCGGGGGTGGCCGATGTGGGCATCTGGTACGGCAACGGGCATTGGCCGGAATTACAGGCCGATCTCCTCTTTGAAGCAACCATCGACCTTTATGCCCGTCCAGGCTTTGCTACCGGCTCCCATCGCGATCGCCTTGACCGTGTCAGCCAGGCCAATCTGTTTGTCTCCCGCCACTGCCTGACATGGCAACGCTGGATGGAGAGCCTTCCCGACGGCCCCTTCAAACCCGCTGTGGTCACGCAGGTGGATTCCGGCGGATTAACCCTGCAGGCCGCCGCCGATGGGGTGGGTGTATCGATAGTGGTCTGCGAGCTGGCCGATAGCGCCGTGCGATTGGGGCGGCTAACGTCGGTATTCGAACATCCAGTCAACGCAGACGTTGGTTTCTGGTTAGTCTACCCAGATGCACTGCGCGAGGATCGCCGTTTGGATAATTTGCGTAGTTGGCTGCGCGAGCAGCCAACATAGCCAGATACTTGCGCATTATTTATCGCTTACTTAACGACGCTTCTCCCCCACGATGCGTGACGGTGTTCGCCAGACCAACAGCGCCCCCAACAGGAATAATCCGGATGCGGCCCACATGGCAATGGGAAGGCTAGTGCCATCGACGATACGCCCACCCAACATGGCACCCAAACCAATCGACATATTGAAGGTAAACGCCATCAACGCTGTGGCGGCTTCGGTGTTGGGTGCTGTGCGTATAATCCAAGTTTGAATGCTGACTGATACGCTGCCAAACACCGCGCCCCACATCATAAGCAACATGACACCGCTGCTCGGCTGAACACCCAGCAGCGGGAACACGGCGACGACGATAAGCAACAGGCTGGGAATCGCCAGCACAGCGCGGTAGGGGTGGCGCCCGGCAAACATGCCTGCCGCAATATTGCCCACAATGCCTGCCGCCCCGTAAAGCAGCAGCAGACTGCTCACATGGCGCTGGGAAATACCGCTGATCTCTTGCAGGATGGGGCTAATAAAGGTGTAGGCGGCAAAGTGGCCAACCACTACAAAGGCGGTGGTTAACACCGCGACTCGCACACCGCGATTGCTAAACTGCTGCGCCAATACCCGCAAACGCACAGGTTCTCGCGGTGGTAGCGGCGGTAGCCAAAACCACAGCGCAGCTGCCGTTAACAGGCTTAGCCCTCCCAGCGCCCCAAAGGCGACCCGCCAGTTGCTTAGATCCCCCAGCAGCGTGCCCAGTGGCACACCCAGCACCGAGGCCGCCGCGACACCACCAAAAATCATCGTCATCGCTTTTGGCACCTGAGCCTCTGGCACTAGGCGTGGGGCAATGCTGCCCGCCACCGCCCAAAAGCCACCAATACTAAGCCCCACAAGCACGCGGGCGGCAAGCAACAGGATAAAGCTGCTGGCCAATGCCGATAGCACACTCCCGGCCACCATTACGGCCATCAATGCCGTGAGCATAATGCGCCTGTCCAAGCGCCCCACCGCTACCGGCAGCAGCGGGGCTGAAAAGGCAGCGACCACGCCGGGCACGGTGACCATTAAGCCCGCCATGCCAGGGGTAACGCCCATGCTCGATGCCACTTGAGAAAGCAACCCAATCGGCAGTTGCTCTGCGGTCACCAGTAAAAAAATGCCGATCATCACGGCCACCACCGCCCACCAACGCGGCGCTTGTTGCTGCTCCATCTGCTGCTCCCTGACTGTCTAAATCCCGGCGAACAAAACGATACCTAACCACAAAACCCTATCTAGCAAAAAAGTACTTAGCAAAAACATTACCTAGCAAAAACAAAGCCCCCGTAGCCAGAGGCTACGAGGGCGGTCTCAGAAACCTAGCTAGCGATTTAAATCGCCGCTTCGGTTTCCGCTGCTTCCGCGGTAAAAGCGGCTTTCTCTTCTTCGCTGATCTCTTTCATCGACAGCTTCACGCGGTTGCGGTTGTCGATATCCAGCACCTTAACGACCACGTCATCGCCTTCGTTCAAGAAGTCGCGCACGTTGTTAACCCGCTCGGCAACGATTTGCGAGATGTGAACCAGGCCATCGGTGCCGGGCATGATGTTAACGAACGCACCGAAGTCAGCAATACGCACGACCTTGCCGTGATATAGCTTGCCGATTTCCGCTTCAGCGGTAATCGCCAGCACGGTGTCGATGGCGCGCTTGGCGGCGGCTTTATCTTCCGCGTAAATACGCACGGTGCCATCGTCGTCGAGATCAATAGAGGCGCCGGTGTCTTCGCAGATTTTGCGAATGGTTGCGCCACCTTTACCGATAACGTCACGGATCTTGTCCGGATCGATTTTGATCGTTGCCATGGACGGCGCGTTGTCGGAGACATCGCTACGGCTCTGGCTGATCACGACATTCATTTGCTCGAGAATACTCAGTCGCGCGGTCAGTGCTTGCTGCAGCGCGAGCTCCATAATCTCTTCGTTGATGCCTTCGATCTTGATGTCCATCTGCAGGGCGGTGACGCCCTCTTCGGAACCGGCAACTTTAAAGTCCATATCGCCAAGGTGATCTTCGTCACCCAGAATATCGGTCAATACCGCAAAACCGTCCGGGTCTTTTACCAAGCCCATGGCAATACCGGCGACCGGTGCTTTTAACGGCACGCCTGCGTCCATCAGGGCCAGCGAAGAGCCACATACAGAGGCCATGGAGCTGGAGCCGTTAGACTCGGTAATTTCAGACACCACACGAATGGTGTAGGGGAAGACGTCTTCTGACGGCAGCATTGCCTGCACACCACGACGCGCTAAGCGGCCATGGCCGATTTCGCGACGCTTCGGGCCACCCATAAAGCCAGCTTCACCCACCGAGTAGGGAGGGAAGTTGTAGTGCAGCATAAAGCGGTCTTTACGCTCACCTTCCAGTGATTCGATTAGCTGTGAATCACGCAGCGTGCCCAGTGTTGCTACGGCAATCGCCTGGGTCTCACCACGCGTAAAGATGGCAGAACCATGAGCTTTCGGCAGCACACCGACTTCAATCGCCAGCGGGCGAACGGTTTGATTGTCACGACCGTCAATACGCGGCTCACCTTTTACCACCCGTGAACGCACAACGCGTTTTTCCAGGCTAGCAAAGGCACCTTTGACGTCATCTTTACTGAACTTGTCGTTAACCGGTTCGCCTTCATCGGCTGCCAGTTGTTCAATCGCCTGATCTTTCAACTCAGCCAATGCATCCTGGCGCTGCATTTTGTCGGTGATGCGGTAAGCATCGCCCACTTTAGCTTCAAACGCATCGGCCATGGCGGCTTTGAGCGCCTGGTTCTCTTCGGCGGCCTGCCACTCCCAACGCGGCTTGCCCGCTTCAGCAACCAGTTCGTTAATGGCACTGATCGCGACCTGCATTTCCTGGTGACCGAACAGAACGGCTCCCAGCATTTCGTCTTCGAGCAGCTCTTTGGCTTCAGACTCAACCATCAGCACGGCTTTTTCAGTACCGGCGACGACCATGTCGAGCTCAGAGGTGGCCAGTTCTTCAACCGTTGGGTTGAGGAAGTAGCCTTTCTCTTCGTTAAAACCAACGCGGGCTGCGCCAATCGGGCCACTAAACGGCACGCCAGAGATGCTCAGCGCTGCGGAAGTACCCAGCAGTGCGGCAATATCCGGATCGTGGTTACGGTCGGTGGAGAGAACGGTACAGACGACCTGCACTTCGTTCATAAAGCCTTTAGGGAACAGCGGACGGATTGGGCGATCAATCAGACGCGAGGTCAGCGTCTCTTTTTCAGTGGGACGACCTTCGCGCTTGAAGAAGCCGCCAGGAATCTTGCCCACTGCGTAGGTTTTCTCTTGGTAGTGTACCGAGAGAGGGAAAAAGGGTTGGCTCGGGTTTGCCTCTTTGCGAGCGACAACGGTACACAGCACGACGGTGTCATCCATGGTAACCATGACAGCGCCGGTAGCTTGGCGAGCAATACGCCCGGTTTCGAGCGTGACGGTGCTACGACCGTACTGGAACGTTTTCTTTACCGGATTCACAGCGACTTCCTTCAGCATTATCAATATCTACTTGTCTATTCGTTTAGGTCGTTTTGACTCGTTACCATTCTAGGCGCTGGAGCGCGATAGGGCTACCAGTTCCCTACTTGCCGTAAACACGAAACATAAAAAAACGGGCAGCTCACAAGGAGCTGCCCGTTTCTAATCGTTGCCGTTAACGCTTAACGACGCAGACCCAGACGCTGAATCAGGGACTGATAGCGTTCGAAATCTTTACGCTTTAGGTAGTCCAGCAGCTTACGACGCTGGTTAACCATGCGGATCAGACCACGACGCGAGTGGTGATCCTGTTTGTTGGTCTTGAAGTGATCCTGCAGGCCATTAATGTTGGCGCTCAGCAGTGCAACCTGCACTTCAGGGGAACCGGTATCGTTGTCGCCGCGGCCGTATTCAGTGACGATCTCGGCCTTCTTCTCAGCGGTTAAAGCCATCTGTCTCTCCAGTAAGCAATATGCCTAAAAATGAATGGGTGAGACCACGCATATTTGCAGTCTCAAGCTACTGTTTTCTACGTACACGTTTCGACGTGTACGTCGGATCTTGCAATTTTCACGTAGACGGTCGCCTCCTTGCAACGCTGTTTACGAGATAGCGACAGTGCTTAACAGTCGCTTAGGCGCCACTTCCTGAGCACCTTTCACTACGCCAAGGCCGATAAACGTCTCGGCGTAATAAAGTCGGGCTACTTCGTCCGCGGCTAATGCGCCGGTTTCGAGAGCAGCGGGCTGGCCATGGGCCAAACGAGAATGCGCGGTGTCGTCTACCGTCAGTAACGGTAAATGGTCCACCAACACATCCACGGGCATGAGCTCAGCTTCCAGTGCCGCTTGGTCGGCCAATGCTTCCAAGGCCTCTAGCGTCCACATCGCGTCGGCTAAAAAGGGCCCCGTTTTGAGCCTCCTTAGTTGACTGATGTGCGCACCACAGCCAAGCGCTTGGCCAATATCTTCGGCTAACGTGCGGATGTAAGTGCCTTTACTGCAGCTTACTTCCAGCTCAAAAGCAGTGCCTTCAAACGATAGCAGGCGCGCATCATACACGCTTACGCGCCGGGCTGCACGCTCTACCTGCTTGCCTTCACGGGCCAACTCGTAAAGTTTTTTGCCCTGATGCTTGAGGGCCGAATACATCGGCGGCACTTGGTCGATCTCACCGCGAAAACGGGTGAGCACAGCTTCCACGTCATCGACGCTTAGGCTGGGAACCTCATGCTGCTCAATAATCGTGCCTTCTGCATCGCCGGTATCCGTGATCACCCCTAGCTCTACCCGGGTGCGATACACCTTGTCGGCTTCCAGCAAGTGCGATGAAAACTTGGTCGCTTCACCTAGGCAAATCGGCAATAAGCCGGTTGCCATCGGGTCTAGCGTGCCGGTGTGCCCGGCTTTTTGAGCCTGGAACAGCCGACGTACACGCTGCAGCGCATGGTTGCTGGAAACGCCCTTGGGCTTATCCAGCAGCAGTACGCCATTAACCGGTAAACCGCGACGTTGACGCGCCACTAGCGAGTTTCCTCACTACCCTGGGCGTCGGCATCTTGGTCACTGCCCTGATCATCATCGCCTTGATAGCGTGCACGATCCGTCGTCACCGCTTCATCAATCAATGAAGAGAGTTGCTGACCGCGCACCACGCTTTCATCGAAATGAAAACGCAGCTCCGGTACGTGACGTAGCTTGATGCGCTTGGCAATCTGGCTTCTTAGAAAACCGGCAGCACGCTTAAGCACCTGCAGATTCTCTTTAATACGCTCGGGCTCTTGCTCACCCAACAGAGTGACGTAGACGTCGGAGTAGCCAAGGTCACGGCTAACGGTAACACCGCTGACCGTGACCATGCCCAAACGCGGGTCTTTCACTTCTCGTTGGATCAACACCGCCAGCTCCTTTTGGAGCTGGTCGGCTACCCGGTCGGTACGCTTAAATTCGCGCATGTTTAGCTCCTCGCAGCCTTACAGGCTACGCTCGACCTTCACTTGGTCGAAGACTTCGATCTTATCGCCGACTTGGACATCGTTGTAGTTCTTCACGCCGATGCCACACTCCATGCCGTTGCGCACTTCCTGCACATCGTCTTTGAAGCGGCGCAGCGATTCGAGTTCGCCTTCGTAGATCACCACGTCATCACGCAACACGCGGATCTTCTTATTACGATGTACGCTGCCTTCAATCACCATACAACCGGCGATGGCACCAATCTTCGGCGCACGGAAGACATCGCGCACTTCGGCAATACCGACGATCTCTTCTTTCCACTCAGGTGCGAGCATACCGCTCATCGCCTGTTTGACCTCGTCGATCAGCTGGTAAATAACGCTGTAGTAACGCAGATCCAGGCCTTCGCGCTCAACGATCTCGCGGGCAGCGGCGTCAGCACGGACGTTAAAGCCGACGACGATGGCTTCCGACGCAAGCGCCAGGTTGGCATCGGTACCGGTGATACCACCGACACCCGAAGAGACCACGGCGACTTCAACTTCACCGGTGGAGAGCTCTTCCAGGGCGCCTTTGATCGCTTCCAGAGAACCTTGAACGTCGGCTTTGAGGACGATGTTGACCTTGGCCACTTCGTCTTGGCCCATCTGGCTGAACATGTTCTCCAGCTTAGCCTTCTGCTGACGTGCCAGGCGCACTTCGCGGTATTTGCCTTGACGGAAGTTAGCCACTTCGCGGGCTTTCTTCTCGTCTGCTACGACCATGAAGTCATCACCGGCATCCGGCGTACCGCCCAAGCCTTGAATCTCTACCGGCATGGCCGGGCCAACCGCATCGACTTGCTGGGCAAGTTCGTTGGTCAGCGCACGCACACGACCGTAGTGCAGGCCAGCCAGGACGATATCGCCCTTTTTCAGCGTACCGTTCTGAACCAGCACGGTAGCGACCGGACCACGACCTTTATCAAGGCGCGATTCAACCACCACGCCTTTACCCGGCGCTTCCGGTACGGCCTTGAGCTCAAGCACTTCAGAGACCAGTTGGATGGCTTCCAACAGTTCTTCGATACCTTCACCGGTCTTGGCGGAAACGTGAACAAACTGGGTATCACCGCCCCACTCTTCGGAGATCACGCCGTGCTGCGAAAGCTCATTCTTGATGCGATCAAGATCGATACCATCTTTATCGATCTTGTTGACCGCGACCACCATGGGCACTTCAGCGGCTTTGGAGTGTTCAATCGCCTCAATCGTCTGAGGCATCACGCCATCGTCGGCAGCCACAACCAGAATAACCACGTCTGTCGCCTTGGCACCACGGGCACGCATTGCGGTAAACGCCGCGTGGCCTGGGGTATCCAGGAAGGTCACGCCACCGTGGTTATCTTCCACGTGGTAGGCACCGATATGCTGGGTAATACCACCGGCTTCACCGGTCGCCACTTTCGCTTTACGGATGTAATCCAGCAGCGAGGTTTTACCGTGGTCAACGTGGCCCATCACCGTAACAACGGGTGAACGCGTGATCTCTTCGCCTTCATAGGAGATGCCTTCGAGCATTTCCGTTTCCAGCGCGTCATCTTTAACCAGCTTCGGTGTATGGCCCATCTCTTCCACCACGATCGCAGCCGTATCCTGATCGATGGTTTGGTTGATGGTAACCGCCGCGCCCATGTTAAACATGGCCTTGATCACTTCATTGGCCTTGATCGACATCTTATCGGCCAATTCCGCCACGCTGATCGATTCAGGGATCGATACTTCACGCACGATCGGCTGAGTCGGCTTCTGGAAAGCGTGCTTGCCATTGCCGGTCTGGTTGCCACCACGGCGACCACCGCGACGCTGTTCGGCACGTTTTACCTTCTTACCGCCGCCGCGCTTGCGCTCTTCGCGATCACCACGATCTTCATCGTCACGGCGACCTTTGTTCTTCGCCGCCGTCTTCTTGGGCGGAGCGGTACGACGGTCAGTGCGGCCCTCTTTCGGCGGCGCTGGCGGCATATCGTCACCGGACGGCGTATCGTCGATTTCAAGATTCGGCACAGGAATGTCTGGCGTAGCCGGTGCTTTGGCTGCCGCAGGCGCTTTCGGCTTGGCTTCAGACTCTTTATTGCTACGCGCCGTGTTACTTTGCGCCGTCGCTTCAGCTTCTTTATTGCTACGCGCGGTGGCTTCCGCTACCTGTGCAGCGCGGGCTTTCTTAGCAGCGGCTTTTTCTTCGGCTTCACGCGCATCAGACACTTTGCGCTCAGCTTCGGCTTCCGCCATATCGCCCACTAGCTGGCGCGGGCCAGTATAGCTAGGCTCCGGCGCTTTCGGCTTCTCATCTTCAGCGCTTTTGACGTAGGTCTTTTTCTTACGTACCTGCACTTCAATGGTTTTGCCGCGCTCGCCGGTATTGATACGGCTACGGGTTTTGCGCGTCAGCGTGATGCGGTTTTTGCCCGCTTCAGGGGTGTCGCTACCGCCGTGGCTCTTCTTCAAGAAACTCAGTAGCTTCTGCTTATCTTCTTCAGACACAGCATCGCTTTCAGAAGCGTGCTTCAAACCCGCTTCTTTCATTTGCTCTAGTAGGCGAGGCACATCACGGCCCACCTTTCCTGCGAAATCTTTAACTGTCATATCTGACATATTGACCCTCCTCAGCCCGTGACCTGTTTACTGTGTGTTCGAATCCGATGCGTCATCGACTTCAAACCAGGGCGCACGGGCAGTCATGATCAGTGCCGCTGCGCGCGCTTCGTCCAACTCCTCGATATCGACCAGATCGTCGACAGACTGCTCGGCGAGATCTTCCATGGTAACGATGCCGCGACTGGCCAGAATGAAGGCCAGGTGGCGCTCCATGCCATCCATCTCCAGCAGATCTGCTGCTGGCTGGGCACCGTCTAGCGCTTCTTCCGTGGCAATTGCCATCGTCAGCAGCTCGTCTTTCGCACGTGCACGAAGCGCTTCGACTAAATCTTCATCGAACTCTTCGATTTCGAGCATCTCTTCCATCGGCACGTAGGCGACTTCTTCCAGGGTAGTGAACCCCTCATCCACCAACAGGCGAGCGACATCTTCATCCACATCGAGGTGCTGGATAAAAGAGTCCACCAGGCTATCAATCTCTTGATCGCGCTTAGACTCCGCTTCCTCTTCGGTCATGACATTAATGCGCCAGCCGGTAAGTTCAGAAGCCAAACGCACGTTCTGACCGCTCCGACCAATCGCCTGAGCAAGGTTATCCTGCGCCACGGCCACGTCCATTGCGTGGGCGTCCTCGTCCACAAGGATAGACCCAACATCGGCAGGTGCCATGGCGTTAATCACCAATTGGGCGGGATTGTCATCCCACAGCACGATATCAACGCGTTCGTTTTGCAGCTCCGAAGAGACCGCCTGAACGCGCGAACCGCGCATACCCACACAGGCACCGACCGGGTCGATGCGGCGATCATTGGTTTTTACCGCAATTTTGGCCCGTGAACCGGGGTCACGCGCAGCACCTTTGATCTCAATCAACTGCTCTGCGATCTCTGGCACTTCAATTTTGAACAGCTCGATGATCAGCTCGGGACACGTCCGCGATAGCTGAAGCTGGGCACCGCGTGCATCGGGATCCACTTTGACCAACAGGGCGCGCACCCGCTCGTTCATGCGGTAACGCTCGCCGTGAATCATTTCATTGCGCGGCAAAAACGCCTCAGCGTTTTCGCCCAAATCAATGATCAGGCCATCACGTGTGGTCTTTTTAACGATGCCCGCAACCAGTTCACCTTCGCGATCGGCATATTGGCGCACGACTTCAGCCCGCTCGGCTTCGCGTACTTTCTGTACGATCACCTGTTTGGCGGTTTGTGCAGCAATACGGCCAAACGACGCATTTTCGATGCTTTTTTCGACCACATCGCCTAATTTCAGCGGCGGATCGCGCTGCTCGGCGATGCTCTCTTTAATTTCATAATCTGGCGTTTCGAATTCGTCATCTTCCACAACGGTCCAGGTGCGGAAGGTTTCGTATTCACCAGTGCGGCGGTCAATATGCACGCGCACATTGGCTTCTTCTCTTTCAAAACGCTTGCGTGACGCACTCGCAAGAGCGGCTTCTACCGCCTCGAAGATGACATCACGTGGGACGCCCTTCTCATTGGAGATCGCGTCAACGACCATTAAAATTTCTTTACTCATGCGTATGCCTCGCCAGAAAACCTATCCTTATGTGCATCACCCCGGCAGCCTGCCGGCAGCGCCGCCACCCGGTCAATCGTCGAACTGCGGTACAATGTGAGCAGAATCAATACTCTCAATTGGAAAGCAGTACTCTTCGCCATCCAGTTGTAGCAGTACTTCATCCCCCTCAACACCGACCAAAAGCCCTTGATACTTGCGCCGCCCGTCAAAGGCAGTGCGCAATTTCAGCGCGACGTGATGACCTTGAAAGCGGGTAAACTGATCCAGGGAATACAAGGGACGTGCCATGCCTGGCGAGGAGACTTCCAACCGGTACTCACCGGGAATGGGGTCTTCTACATCCATAACGGCACTGACTTGGCGGCTAATATCTGCGCAGTCTTCCACGCTGACACCACTCTCGCGCTCGATATAGATCACCAGCCGCGAATTTTTGCCCTGGGAAAGATGGTCGATGCCCCATAGCTCAAAGCCCATGGCAGCAACAACAGGTTCGATCAGCGCGTGAAGCGCAGCGTGTTTAGTGGCCACAGACAAAGCTCCTATAGCCGTTGCATCAGGCACCTGGCCAGGAGTTATTAGAAAAGCTAGGTGGCTGATTGGCGTTACTTGGGAATGTGTCTCCGGTTTTCCGGACGACATCCGCTATTAAGATATTCGTGCTAACGATATTCTGGCTAACAAAGCGGGGGCGCCAATAAAACAGCGACCAGGCGCGCTTGCTAGCCAAAAGCTGCTAACAAAAAGCCCCTTCACTGGAAGGGGCTTTTTGAAAGAAACCTTGTGTACCATTTCTTAAGTACTACTTCCAGTACCGTCTTAGCAACATGTAACAGGCTGTACCTGAAATGACCGTTATTTCCAATACGTCTTAAAAATAACAATCTAGAACATGCTACTAGAAAATGGTAGCGGGGACCGGATTTGAACCGATGACCTTCGGGTTATGAGCCCGACGAGCTACCAGACTGCTCCACCCCGCATCAATCTAGGTCGACGATAATAGACACTAAAGCCACTTACGTCAAGAACTACTTGCTTCAAGAACCACTTACTTAAAGCTGTCTTTTTCGCCTCAGGTGCCAATGGGCATTCTGGTAACAAAAGAAACGTTCTGGGAAGCTGGCGTGCCAGCAAAACAGATGGTGCCGAAGGCGGGACTTGAACCCGCACGACCATACGGTCACTACCCCCTCAAGATAGCGTGTCTACCAATTCCACCACTTCGGCAACAGGGGAGGCTAAAGAAACGTTATCTGTCTAAACAACGAGACTACTTACTCGCTGCTTTCCTCTAGCACTGGCGCGGTATTATCCACGTCCGCAGGCCTGTCGTCAAGCGTCGGGACGCTTTGCTGCTGCTCGATCAAGCGCGAATCGGGAATACCTGCTTCCGGTGCCTGGCCCGCCTGGGTGGCAAAGTAAGCTAGCGCCATTGAGGTGACGAAGAAACCCGCCGCCAAAATAGCCGTTGTGCGCGACAGGAAGTTACCACTGCCCCGCGAACCAAATACCGTTTGTGATGCACCGCCTCCGAAAGCGGCACCGGCTTCGGCACCTTTACCCTGCTGAAGCAGAATGAGTACCACCAGGGCGACCGCAATCACCACATGAATCATAAGAATTGCAACTTGCATGGCGTTATCCTGCTGACTGACAAATGGCATAAAAATCATCGATCTTGAGTGAGGCTCCGCCCACTAGACCGCCGTCGATATCTGGCTGAGCAAGCAGCTCAGCCGCATTGCTTGCGTTCATACTGCCGCCGTAAAGCAAACGCAGTTGCTCGGCGAGGCCCTTATCGAAACCCGCCTGGTAGGCACGGATGCCTGCCATAACGTCCTGGGCTTGCTCAGGCGTTGCCGTGCGCCCAGTGCCAATGGCCCAAACAGGCTCATAGGCAATCACGACCTGCTTACGCTGGTCGGGCTCTAAGCGGGACATTACATAGCCCACTTGACGAAGCACCACATCCATCGTGCGCCCTGCGTCGCGCTCCTCCAGGGACTCACCCACACAGAGGATCGGCGTGATATCCACGCTCAATGCTGCTAGCAGGCGTGCAAAGATCTGTTCATCGCTCTCTTTGTAGAGCTGACGTCGTTCAGAGTGCCCCACCAATACGTAAGAGACCGCAAACTCTTTTAGCATGCGACCACTTACTTCGCCGGTATGCGCCCCAGAGTGAATAGGGTTCAACGTTTGCGCGCCCAATGAAAGCACCGTACCTTCAAACGCGTGGCGCGCCGCATCCAAATAGGGGAACGGCGGAATGATAACGACATCCACGCTCGTTGGCGATACGGCGGCGGAGAAGGCCTGGCCGAATTCATTGATTAACGCCACGGAACCGTTCATTTTCCAGTTACCGGCGATTAAAGGCGTACGCATCGACTCTCCTCACTCAAGGTGGAGCGAAATGGTATAGGAGCGGCCTTGTCAAGACAACCGCTGTTATAACCACAAGCTGGGTTTACCAAACCAGTTTACCGAACCGGTTAGCTGAACACATTTAATTAAGTAGCGCCTGAACCTGATCGGCCAAGCTATGCGCCAATTGATCGACATCTAAATGGGCACGTCCTTCCACCATTACTCGAATAAGCGGCTCAGTACCTGAGGGACGTAGCAACACTCGCCCCTCATCACCTAACTCATGCTCTAACGCAGCCACTGCCTGCTGAAGCGGCGCAGATGCCATCACCTCTTTGGCGCTGGCATGAGCGGGCAAACGTACATTAACCAGCGCCTGGGGCACTTTCTCCAACTCTTTTAACAGTGTCGGGAGGCTTTTTTGCTCGCGCATCATCAGCGCCAATACCTGCAACGCGGAGACAATGCCGTCGCCGGTGGTCTGCACGTGGGCGCACACAATATGCCCCGACGACTCACCGCCCAGCTCCCAACCATTGGCGGCCATACGCTCCATCACAAAGCGGTCACCCACCTTTGCGCGCTCAAAGGGGATTCCCAGCTTATCCAGCGCCATCGACAGGCCAAAGTTTGACATCAGGGTGCCCACCACGCCGCCTTGAAGCAAGCCACGCTCGTGGCGATCTCGGGCAATCAGATAGAGAATATCGTCGCCGTCGACTTCCCGCCCGTCGCCATCTACCAGCAGCACGCGGTCGCCATCGCCATCAAAGGCGATCCCCAAATCCGCATTTTGCTGAATAACGGCAGCGCGTAGAGCCGCGGGGTGCGTTGAGCCCACCTGCTGGTTAATGTTTAACCCGTCAGGCGCAGAGCCAATGGTGGTGACATCAGCCCCCAGCTCGCGGAACACATTGGGTGCGATATGGTAAGTGGCACCGTGAGCACAGTCTAAGACGATTTTAAGGCCGTGCAGGCTAAGCCGGTCAGGCAAGGTCGATTTACAGAACTCGATGTAACGGCCTGCGGCGTCGTCGATACGCGTTGCCTTACCCAGCTGCGCGGCCTCGGCCGTGGTCAGCGGCGCTTCCAGCATCGCTTCGATACGATCTTCCGTGTCATCGGGAAGCTTCTTGCCCTCAGCGGAGAAGAACTTGATGCCGTTATCATCAAAGGGGTTGTGCGATGCCGAAATGACAATGCCTGCATCGGCACGGAAGGTGCGCGTTAAATAGGCAATACCCGGCGTGGGCATTGGCCCCAGCAGTGATACATCGACACCCGCTGCCGAGAGCCCCGCCTCTAGGGCGGATTCAAACATATAGCCAGAGATCCGGGTATCTTTGCCGATCAGTACCCGCGTTCGACCTTTATCACGGCGCAGCACCTGACCCGCCGCCCAGCCCAGCTTGAGCATAAAATCAGCGGTAATCGGTGATTTACCCACCGTGCCGCGAATACCATCCGTCCCAAAATAGCGCCTTGTCATGCGTCAAACTCCTTATTTAGCGGCGGCTCGCAGCCTTCTTGTAGTACCGCCCACGCCATATTGACTGCATCGACCGTTGCAGCCACGTCATGCACGCGCAAAATATTTGCCCCTCGCTCAACCGCCATGGCAGCGAGCGCCAAACCACCGGAGAGACGCTCCTCCACTGGTCGACCCAACACTTTTCCAATCATACTTTTGCGTGACATACCCACTAGCAGCGGGAGCTCCAGCGATTGCAGAGACTCCATGTATTTGAGTAAGCGTAGATTGTGTTCGACGGTTTTGCCGAAGCCAAAACCAGGGTCAACCAATAGACGATTGCGGCGCAGACCGGCCGCCTCGCACTCAGCAATCCGACGGGCCAAATAATCCGCCACCTCTTCTTCAATCGGGCGCTGATAAGTGGGCGACTGCTGCATATCCTGCGGCTCGCCCTGGCGGTGCATCAAACAGACGGGCAGCCCGCTACCCACCGCGGCCAGCAGGGCTCCCTCGCGCTCTAACGCACGCACATCATTAATCATACCAGCGCCCAGTTCGCTCGCCTCGCGTATAACCGTCGGGCAACTGGTATCCACCGACACCAACGCATCCAGCTCGCGTACCAGGACTTCCACCACTGGCGCCACCCGGTCTAGCTCCTCCTGGGGGCTGACGGGGGTAGCCCCAGGGCGGGTCGATTCGCCGCCCACATCTATCATCGCCGCCCCTTCGGCCAGCATCCGCTCAGCGTGGCGCAAAGCGTCATCCAATGCCACGTGCTGGCCACCGTCAGAAAAAGAGTCCGGGGTCACATTAAGAATACCCATTACCCTGGGAAAGGAGAGATCCAACAGATGGCGCCCGCAACGCAGTTGGAGAGCATTTTCTGCGTTTCGTGAAGAGGACGTGTCCAGAATTGATTTCATGCTGCAGCCTGATCAAGAAATGAAACATTGCTGTTATGTATACAGCATATCAAAAAAGGCGCCCCATGACGGGGCGCCTTTGGCTCATACGGCAGTGCTGGCTTATGAGCCTGCAGGGCCACCTAGCGGGTCTGAGGGACGGCGACGCGGCCCGTCGTCATCTTCTTCACTGTCACCACCGGACGCATCGCCTCCAGAAGCGTTTGAAGAAGCATCGTCTTCAGCCTTCGCTTGCGGCTTGTCATCGTTGACAGGCGTACCGCCACCGGATGAGTCACCGTCATCCCAACCTTCCGGCGGGCGCGGCTCACGACCTTCCATGATGTCCTTCAACTGCGTGGCATCAATGGTCTCGTACTTCATCAAGGCCTCGGCCATGGCGTCCAGCTTATCGCGATTATCGGTCAGGATTTGGCGTGCCTGCTCGTAGCAACCGTCGATGATTTTGCGGACTTCCTTATCAAGGCGCGTGGTGGTGTCACCAGACTTCATCTTGCCACCACCCTGACCCGGGCCGCCGAGGAACTGATGCGACTCATCCTCGTCGTACATGATCGGGCCCATTTCGTCCGACAAGCCCCACTTGGCAACCATGTTATGGGCCAGCTCAGTAGCACGCTTGATGTCGTTTGAGGCGCCGGTCGTTACACCATTCGGGCCTAACGTCATTTCTTCGGCAATACGGCCACCAAACAGCGAGCAGATCTGCCCCAGAATTTGCTGACGGGAGAGGCTGTAGCGATCCTCTTCCGGCAGGAACATGGTGACACCCAGCGCACGGCCACGGGGAATAATCGTTACCTTATAGACCGGATCATGGGAAGGCACGACCAGACCGATAATGGCGTGACCCGACTCATGGTAAGCGGTATTGAGCTTCTCTTTGTCGGTCATGACCATCGATTTGCGCTCAGCGCCCATCATGATCTTATCCTTCGCGAGCTCAAGCTCTTCCATGCTGACCAGGCGCTTATTACGGCGCGCGGCAAACAGAGCGGCTTCGTTGACCAGGTTGGCCAAATCCGCACCAGAGAAACCAGGCGTACCACGTGCGATCAGCTGCGGTTTTACGTCATCACCCAGCGGCACTTTACGTAGGTGAACGCCCAGAATATGCTCACGGCCACGGATATCCGGCAAGCCGACCGTTACCTGACGGTCAAAGCGGCCTGGGCGCATTAACGCAGGGTCAAGTACGTCAGGACGGTTGGTCGCAGCAATAACGATGATGCCTTCGTTGGCTTCAAAGCCATCCATCTCGACCAGAAGTTGATTCAACGTCTGCTCGCGCTCGTCGTTACCGCCACCCATACCGGTGCCACGTGAACGTCCCACGGCGTCAATCTCATCGATAAAGATAATGCACGGCGCCTGCTTTTTGGCCTGCTCGAACATGTCGCGCACACGCGATGCACCGACACCGACAAACATTTCAACGAAGTCAGAACCCGAAATAGAGAAGAACGGCACTTTGGCTTCGCCCGCAATGGACTTCGCCAGCAGCGTTTTACCGGTACCCGGGGGCCCTACCATCAGCACGCCGCGAGGAATCATACCGCCCAGGCGCTGGAATTTGGTTGGGTCACGCAGGAAGTCGACCAGCTCTTCTACTTCTTCCTTGGCTTCATCACAGCCTGCCACATCGGCAAAGGTGGTTTTGATCTGATCTTGAGAGAGCAGTTTGGCCTTCGATTTACCAAAGCTCATCGGGCCGCCTTTACCGCCACCGGCTCCGCCCTGCATTTGGCGCATGAAGAACATAAAGATGCCCAAAATCAGCAGAATCGGGAAGCTGGCGATCAGTAGCCGAGTCCAGATACTTTGCTGCTCTGGCTCTTTGCCCACCACCGTCACATTGTTGCTCAACAGGTCGTCCATCAGCTTTGGATCTTCCGCCGCTGGGCGGATGGTCTGGAACTGAGTGCCGTCCGTGCGCTCACCGCTGATGGTGTAACCATCAATCGTTACGCTACGTACCTGCTGATTTTGCACCTGCTGCACAAACTGGGAATAGTTTGTGTTTTGCGGTGCGCTTTCCGTACTGAAATTATTGAACACTGTCAGTAGGACGGCCGCGATGACCAACCACAGAATCAGGTTCTTCGCCATATCATTCAAGGGGCTACCCTCATTACAAGAATCCGTCAGTTAAACCCTGGTGCTTCATAAAGTCTTTTACCAATAAGCTTAGTAATACGACATTACATCAGCATCAAGCGTTCAACCATTGCCAAAGCGTCTTATGCCTCGGGCCATCTGTGTCACGCGCACTTATGGCGACTAATGTGACACACGTTGCGCTTGCCTGTCTGGCAATCGCGCTGATAAATCTTGGCTATGAACCACACGGGCAGCCTCTCATGTTAAGGAGAGTCACCCGCGAAACCCTTCGGCCAGAAAATAGACTTCACGGGAACGCGCCCGGGAGGCGTCTGGCTTACGGGTTACTACCTTGTTAAAGCTGCCGCGCAATTCTTTCAAATAGGCGTCAAACCCTTCCCCCTGGAATACTTTAGCTAAAAACCGGCCACCAGGTGACAACGTTTCGCGGGCAAGTTCTAACGCTAGCTCCACTAAATACATCGCCTGGGGCTGATCAATCGCCGCCATACCACTCATATTGGGGGCCATATCCGACATCACAAGGTCTACACGGCGATTATCCAGGCATTTTAGTATCGCCCCCAGCACCGCCTCTTCAGTGAAATCACCTTGGATAAAATCCACCCCGGCCAGTGCATCCATCTCCAGAATATCAGAGGCAATCACCACACCTTCAGGCCCTACCCTTTCCGCTGCAATTTGACTCCACCCGCCGGGGGCGGCGCCCAGATCAATCACTGTCATACCGGGACGCAGCAGTTTATCTTTTTCATCCAACTCAATCAGCTTATAGCTGGCACGGGAACGGTAGCCATCTTGCCAGCTCTGCTTCACGTACTGGTCGTCAAAATGCTCCTTCTTCCAGTTATTGCTGGTCTTGCTAACGGAATGTTTTCGGTTCGGGGGCTTTTGCTGCATGTGGGAATCTAACACTGGAATAAGAGATGGGCGCATTCACGCGATCGCTTTCACTCGGTGACGTTTCACCGTAAGATGGAGCGTTAAGCGCTAACCGGGATACCGCAAGATACCATGAGCTTGTCACAGGCACAAAAGAAAGCATTTCGTAGCATTGGCCACCATCTTAACCCAGTGGTCACCGTTTCTGAGAACGGCGTCTCCGAAAATTTGCTCGCAGAACTCAACCGCGCACTCACTGATCACGAACTGATCAAAGTGAAACTTGCCCTTCCTGAGAGGGATGATCGTGCTGCCATGATAGCCGAACTGATCGCCAACAGCCGTGCCGACTTGGTGCAAACCATTGGCAAAATGGCGCTGCTCTATCGCAGAAATCCGCAGGTGAACCCGAAGCTTTCTAACGTTACCCGCTTTGAGAACCACCACGGCCGCCATTAAGCGTTAAATTCAACGCGTGCAATAGAGTGTCGCCGTACGAAAGCGCCCCTTCAACCGACTCCAGAGTCAATCGAAGGGGCGTTTTTTGTCATACGTGTTCGACGCTACCTACTTCGTACTCCACGTCACCGCCAGGTGTTTTGACCACCACGACATCACCCTCTTCTTTGCCGATCAGGGCACGGGCAATCGGTGAAGTAACCGAGATACGGCCAGACTTAATGTCCGCCTCATCTTCGCCGACGATACGGTAAGTGACTTCCGCATCAGTATCCAGATTCATTAGCGATACGGTAACGCCGAAAATCACTTTGCCGGTTTTGGGCAGCTTGGTGACATCAATCACTTGAGCGACGGAGAGCTTACTTTCGATCTCCTGAATCCGCCCTTCGATAAACCCCTGCTGCTCGCGAGCGGCGTGATACTCGGCGTTCTCTTTAAGATCACCGTGTTCACGTGCTTCGGCGATGGCCGCGATCACCTGCGGACGAGCTTCGCTTTTAAGGTGGTCGAGCTCTTCACGAAGGCTTCTTTCTCCCGCAACTGTCATCGGGACCTTGTTCATTGACTTGCTCCTGCATGCAGATCCTGAAGGCGCCGCACCGTAATCTCCCTACCGTACTCAAGCGCCATGCAAACAGCATTAGCGCCCGCCAAGGTGGTCGCATAGGGCACCTTGCGCGAGAGAGCAGTACGGCGAATGACCGAAGAGTCGTTAATAGCCTGACGACCTTCAGTAGTGTTCACAATGTAGGCGATTTCGTCGTTCTTAAGCAGATCGACGATATGGGGACGGCCTTCGTAGACTTTATTGACGTGTTCCACGGCAAGCCCGGCAGCTTCCAAAGCAGCCGCTGTTCCCCGTGTAGCACATAGCGTAAAGCCTAATGCTAACAGAGAACGCCCCACTTCGATAATCCCCGCCTTGTCCGGTTCGCGCACGGAAAGGAATGCCTTACGCTCACCGGTAAGCCCAGGAATGGCCTCACCTGCCCCCAGTTGCGCCTTGAAGAAGGCTTCTGCAAAGGTGTCGCCAGAGCCCATCACTTCACCGGTGGACTTCATTTCCGGCGAGAGAATCGGGTCGACACCGGGGAATTTATTGAACGGGAAGACCGCCTCTTTAACACTATAGAAGTGCGGTACGATTTCCTGCTCAAAGCCCTGCTCAGCCAGGGTTTTACCGGCCATGCAGCGCGCTGCGATCTGCGCCAGCGAGGTGCCAATGCACTTGGACACAAAGGGCACCGTACGCGAAGCGCGGGGATTCACCTCGATCACATAGATCTCGCCATCCTGCCAGGCCAACTGCACGTTCATTAAGCCTTTAACGCCCAGCTCAACCGCCATCTGCTTCACCTGATGGCGCATCTCGTCCTGCACATCCGCAGGCAGCGAGTAAGGCGGCAGCGCGCAGGCAGAGTCGCCGGAGTGAACGCCCGCTTGCTCTACGTGCTGCATGATGCCGCCGATCACCACCTGCTGGCCATCCGACACCGCATCGATATCGATCTCGATTGCAGCACTCAGGAAGTGATCCAGCAGTACCGGGGAGTCGTTTGAGACCTTCACCGCGTGGGTCATGTAGTTTTCAAGCTCGGAGGCGTCGTAGACGATCTCCATCGCCCGGCCACCCAATACGTAGCTGGGGCGAACTACCAGCGGGTAACCAATCGCTTCGGCTTTATCGAAGGCTTCGGCAAAGCTGCGTGCGGTCGCGTTGGGCGGCTGCTTCAGGCCCAGCTTGTCGATCATCACCTGGAAGCGTTCACGGTCTTCTGCGCGGTCGATAGCATCCGGCGTGGTACCAATGATCGGCACACCGGCAGCTTCTAGCTCACGGGCCAGTTTCAGCGGCGTTTGACCACCGAACTGAACGATCACACCCACCGGCTTCTCTTTGTCGGCGATTTCCAGCACGTCTTCCAGCGTTACCGGCTCGAAGTAGAGACGATCAGAGGTGTCGTAATCGGTCGAGACGGTTTCCGGGTTGCAGTTGACCATGATGGTTTCATAGCCGTCGTCGCGCATGGCGAAGGCGGCGTGAACGCAGCAGTAATCAAACTCGATGCCCTGACCGATCCGGTTAGGGCCACCGCCCAATACCATGATCTTCTGACGGTCAGAGACATCCGCCTCGCACTCTTCTTCGTAAGTGGAGTACATATAGGCGGTATCAGAGGCGAACTCCGCGGCACAGGTATCGACACGCTTATAAACCGGGCGAATGCCGGCGGCCTGGCGGGTTTGACGGAACTCTTTTTCGCTGACATTCAGCAATTTGGCCAGGCGTGCATCGCCGAAACCTTTGCGCTTGAGCTGATAGAGCTCACGGGCAGAGAAGTCAGCCAGCGTACGTTTGGCGACGGCGTTTTCAGTCAGCACCAAATCTTCCAACTGCACCAGGAACCAAGGGTCGATATTGGTCAGGGCAAAGACGTCATCGACGCTCATGCCGGAACGCATGGCGTCTGCCACGTAGAAAATACGCTCGGCACCGGCGGCCTGCAGCTCGCCCTGGATAATTGCCATGTTGTCCGGCGTGAAATCGGTAATGATCGGATCGAGACCATCGTTACCGGTTTCCAGGCCACGCAGGGCTTTCTGCAGTGACTCCTGGAAAGTACGCCCAATCGCCATCACCTCACCCACTGACTTCATCTGGGTGGTCAGGCGGTCGTTAGCCTGGGGGAATTTCTCGAAGGTGAAGCGCGGAATTTTGGTGACCACGTAATCGATAGACGGCTCGAACGATGCCGGCGTTTGACCACCGGTAATATCGTTCTGCAGCTCGTCCAGGGTATAGCCAATCGCCAATTTCGCGGCGATTTTAGCAATCGGGAAACCGGTCGCTTTAGAGGCCAGCGCCGAAGAGCGCGACACCCGCGGGTTCATCTCGATAACTACCAAACGGCCGGTTTTGGGATCCATACCAAACTGGACGTTAGAGCCACCGGTCTCTACGCCAATCTCGCGCAGTACCGCGAGGCTGGCGTCACGCATGATCTGATACTCTTTATCGGTCAGCGTTTGCGCCGGTGCCACGGTGATGGAGTCACCGGTGTGCACGCCCATGGGGTCGAAGTTTTCAATCGCGCAGACGATGATGCAGTTGTCGTTTTTGTCACGCACAACTTCCATCTCGTACTCTTTCCAACCCAGCAGCGACTCATCGATGAGTAGCTCGTGGTTGTTGGAGAGCTCGAAACCGCGGGTACAGATTTCTTCGAACTCTTCCTTGTTGTACGCCACGCCGCCGCCGGAGCCGCCCATGGTATAGGAAGGACGAATAATGGTCGGGAAACCCAACTCAGCCTGAATTTCCCAGGCTTCATCCATGGTGTGGGCGACTTTCGCTTTCGGGCACTCCAAGCCAATGCGCTTCATGGCCTGATCGAACAGATCACGGTCTTCGGCCATGTTAATCGCATCGGCGTTGGCACCGATCATCTCCACGCCGAACTTCTCCAGCACGCCATGCTTTTCAAGCTCGAGGGCGCAATTCAGCGCCGTCTGACCACCCATGGTCGGCAGAATGGCATCAGGGCGCTCGGCTTCGATGATCTTCTCCACCGCCTGCCAAGTAATTGGCTCGATGTAGGTGGCATCGGCCATGGCCGGGTCAGTCATGATGGTGGCGGGGTTGGAGTTAACCAAAATAACCCGGTAACCCTCCTCGCGCAGCGCTTTACACGCCTGGGCGCCGGAGTAGTCGAATTCGCAGGCCTGGCCGATCACAATCGGGCCAGCGCCAATGATCAAGATACTGTTGATGTCGGTACGCTTAGGCATAACGGTTCCCGCAAAAAATGGTGACGATGAGCGACAAAAGACGGCGATACGGTGATGCTAGGGACGCGTTAACGGCGTGCCTGCATCATAGCCACGAAGCGATCAAACAGCGGCGCCACATCACGCGGACCGGGGCTCGCTTCCGGGTGGCCTTGAAAGCTGAACGCCGGTCGGTCGGTAAGCTCGATTCCCTGCAAGGTGCCGTCGAACAGCGAACGGTGCGTTGCGCGCACGTTAGCGGGCAGGGTCGCTTCATCCACCGCAAAACCGTGATTCTGGCTGGTGATCATCACGGTGCCACTATCCAGATCCTGCACCGGGTGGTTGGCACCGTGGTGGCCGTGGCTCATTTTGACCGTCTTCGCCCCGGCGGCGAGCGCCAGCAGTTGGTGGCCCAGGCAGATACCAAACACCGGAATATTGGTTTCCAGCACGTCCTGAATCGCCTTGATGGCGTAATCGCAGGGCTCCGGGTCGCCAGGGCCGTTGGCTAAAAACACGCCATCCGGATTCATCGCCAGCACCTCAGCAGCAGGCGTTTGCGCGGGCACGACTGTCAGGCGGCAGCCGCGAGCGGCCAGCATGCGCAGGATGTTGAATTTCACACCGTAGTCGTACGCCACCACATGGTAGGGGCGCTCGATTTTGGAAGCATCAGCGTAGCCTTCACCCAGCGTCCACTCACCTTCCGACCACTCGTAGGCTTGTTTACACGACACCTCTTTGGCCAGATCCATCCCCTTCAGGCCTGGGAAAGCCTTGGCGGCTTCCAGCGCCCGTGTGACCGCCCCGTCGCCTTCCGCATCAGCGCCTGCCAAAATCGCCCCGTTCTGCGCACCTTTATCACGCAAAATGCGCGTTAGGCGGCGGGTATCGATATCGGCAATACCCAGCACGTTCTGGCTTTTCAGGTAGTCCGACAGCGACTGCTCAGAGCGGAAGCTGCTGGCCATTAGCGGTAAATCGCGAATCACCAAACCTGCTGCGGCAATAGAAGCTGACTCAATGTCTTCAGCGTTAATGCCAGTATTGCCGATATGGGGATAGGTGAGGGTAACGATTTGGCGGGTGTAGGAAGGGTCGGTGAGGATTTCTTGATAGCCGGTCATGGCCGTATTGAACACCACCTCACCGCTTGTTAATCCGTCCGCGCCAATGGCGATGCCGTGGAACACGCTGCCATCTTCCAGGGCCAATATTGCGGGTTTGCTCAATGCGGGGTTATTCAAAACAAGATCCTCCCATGCTGGTGGGAGCCTGTGGGGCGCAGGCTCAGCAATTTCTTGATTATCCGCGACGTAACACTATCGCTAATAAAAACTATCACTAGTAAAACTGGGGTCGTAAAAAAGCGGGACGAAGCCGATAAAAAGAATCGGTTTCATCCCGCTTGTTGTTCGATGCCTTTCTGATTCGCTTAGCCTCTAGCGTTACGCTTAACAGCAGCACCGCTTTATAGCAGCAAACCCTGAGGAGGCAGGCTTTGGGTTGACCAACGCAACAAGCGCGCCGTTTAAGATTTCCAGGCCACCCGGCCAAAATTTTTGAAATGTTACAGGAATTCTTGATCGAAGACTACCCCTTGATGGCAGGACTGTTCTAGCGCCCTGCTCAAGCAGTGACAGGCAATCCCTTACTCTAGCCCCAATACATCCTGCATGTCGTAACGGCCGCTCTCTTTGCCAGCGACCCAGCGCGCCGCGCGAACCGCACCTTTGGCAAAGGTCATCCGGCTGGAGGCCTTGTGAGTGATTTCAATGCGCTCACCTTCGGTGGCAAACATTACCGTGTGCTCACCCACGATATCCCCCGCACGCACGGTGGCAAAACCGATCTCTTTATCGCTGCGCGGACCGCACTGCCCGACTCGCTCAAACACGCCGTGCTCTTTAAGGTTACGCCCCAGGCTGTCGGCAATTACTTCGCCCATTTTGATCGCGGTGCCGGAAGGCGCATCAACCTTGTGACGGTGGTGAGACTCGATCACTTCAATATCGTAGCCTTCATCGCCCAGCGCTTTGGCAGCGGTTTCGAGCAGTTTCAGGGTCAGATTAACCCCAACGCTCATATTGGGTGCGAACACCATGGCTACCTTGTCGCGGTAGCTATCGAGCTGAGCCAACTCATCATCGCTCATGCCGGTAGTGCCGATCACGATACGTTTGCCGTGCTCTGCGCAGAACGCCAGATTACCAAGCGTAACCTGAGGGGCCGTGAAATCGATCAGCACATCAAAATCATCGGCAATCGACGTGAGCGAATCGACCGCAGCAACACCGCGCTTCCCGACACCCGCAAGCTCGCCAATATCAGCGCCCGCCAAGGAGCTGCCTGGCTCCACGATCCCGCCAGCTAGCGTCGCCTCAGCATCTTGCTCTACAGCATTTACCAACGTACGGCCCATGCGGCCAGCCACGCCTACAATGGCAATTCGGGTCATGCGAACTCCTGAGCTCTAGGTTTCAGTGCGTAAGACTTATGTTTCAAAATCAGCGCGATTATAGCAGACCCATCGATGCCTTCGACGCTCTCCGTTTATAGCTGACCAGTCGTTATCTAGTTCTCCCACACAATCGCCAACTCTTCATCACCGGCCATACGCATTAGGTGGCGCTCAACGACCCCCTCCAACTCATCCAGATGCTCCTCCTCAAGGGTTTCGAGGGCCACCACCAGTTTATCGGCCTCAGCAACCATTAAGCAGGTACCAGTGGCAAACGTAATGGTGGCCTGTTGATCGCTTTGCTCGACCTCCAACTTATGCGCCCAGTGTTTACAAAGCCGATTAATTAAACGCTCGGCGGAAGGCGTGGCAACTTCGACACGAGATAAAGGCATAGCGGCCCCTCCAAAAATGTAAGTACTTACAAACTAAGTAATCCTTCAACAATGAGCCGTTAGAGCCAAATATGTGAAGCCATCACCGTAGGATAAATGCTCAGTGTAAAGCGTAGCATGTTGACCATTAAGCGCGGCACCCTAATAATGCCGCCCAAACGCTAATCAGTTACAATAGCAATTGCATCTCTGTGCTATCACCGTTAATGCGCATCAGCGATGCCGCCCTGTTAACCAATATCGACCAACGAGTTAAAAAATGCTCAATTCTCCGCGCTTAAAAATCCTGCTTGGTACGCTTATCACGTTTGCTTGCGGCGCCACTGCTATGGCTGACGCTATCACCGTCACCGATGTCGCTGGCCGCGAAATCACTCTGGATGGCCCTGCCGAGCGGGTTATTTTAGGCGAAGGGCGGCAAATTTATCTGCTCGGTCTACTCGAACCTGAAGCTCCTTTTGCCCACGTAGTCGGTTGGCGCGAAGACTTTTCTCAGGCGGATCCCGACAACTATGCCCGTTACGCCGAACGCTACCCTGAGATTGAAGCGATCCCCACCTTTGGCGGCTTTAAAGACGGCACTTTTGATGTAGAGCAGGCCGCTTCGCTTAATCCTGACGTAGTGCTGATGAACATCGAGGCCAAAGCCGCCACAGAAGACGCCGCCTACGACGACAAGCTGGCACAACTCGGCATTCCCATCGTCTATGTGGATTTTCGCGAAGACCCGATTGAACACACCATTCCCTCCATGCGCATCATCGGCCAGATCATGGACGATGAAGAAGCGGCGGAAGAGTTCATCGAGTTTGCCGAGACACAGTTGGCACGGGTAACCGATGTCATCGCCGAAGCGAACCCAGAGCGCCCCAGCGTGTTTATTGACCGGGCCGGTGGCTACTCCGACGAGTGCTGCATGAGCTTTGGCCCTGCCAACTTTGGCGACTATGTCACCCTGGCTGGCGGTAGCAATATTGCCGAGGGCATCATTCCTAACAGTTTCGGCAACCTGAACCCTGAACAGATTATTGCTGCCAACCCTGATCATGTGGTTGTCACCGGCGGCAACTGGGACGCTTACGTGCCGGGTGGCAACTGGGTCGGCGTAGGCCCTGGGTCTGATTTGCAAAGTGCTCGCGCTAAGCTTGAAGCACTGACCGAGCGCACTGCGATGACCGGCATCAAGGCGGTGGAATCAGGTAACTTCCACGCCATTTGGCACCAGTTTTACAATAGCCCCTACTACTTTGTGGCCGTGCAACAGCTAGCCAAATGGCTACACCCAGAGCTGTTTGAAGACCTGGATCCCAACGCCACGATGGAAGAGCTACACGAGCGCTTCTTACCCATCGACTATGAAACCGGCTACTGGATATCACTCCATGACGACTGATACGAGGATAACGGAAACGGCGGTAACAGACCGCCTTTCACAGGGGCGCGCCTTCTACCATAGCCAGGTTTTCCGCCGCCAAATGATACTGGCGGCACTGGTTTTAGCGCTGTTTTTTAGCCTCTGCGTCGATCTGGCGCTGGGGCCTGCCCGCTATAGTCTGGGTGAAGTGGTCGCAGCGCTATTCACACCAGACAGCGTCAGCCAGCAGGCCCGGGTTATTGTTTGGGAAATCCGCATGCCGGTAGCGCTGATGGCGCTAGTGGTGGGCGCCAGCTTGTCGGTGGCCGGGGCACAGATGCAAACCATTCTGAGCAACCCGCTAGCCAGCCCATTCACCCTGGGGATCTCCGCCGGGGCCAGTTTTGGCGCCGCGTTGGGGCTTGCTTTTGGTGTCGCCATTGTTCCCGCAGCCATTGAGTTTGTGGTGCCCATCAATGCCTTCGTGATGGCCATGTTCACCGCGTTCTTAATTCATGCTTTAAGCCTTAAGCGCGGCGTGACGGTAGAGACGATTGTGCTGCTCGGCATCGCCATGGTGTTTATCTTCAACTCGCTGATGGCGCTGATTCAGTTCTTTGCCAGCCAGGAAGCGGTCTCCGCGGTGGTGTTTTGGACGATGGGCAGCTTAACCAAAGCCACCTGGCCCAAGTTCTGGATCGCCCTTAGCATTCTTGCCTTATCCATGCCGCTGCTTGCCCGGCATGGTTGGGCGCTGACGGCCATGCGCCTGGGCGACGCCAAAGCCGAGAGCATGGGCGTCAATCCCCGCGCGCTGCGTTTGGAAGTGCTGGTGCTGGTGTCACTACTTGCCGCCATCGCGGTGGCGTTCGTGGGCACCATTGGGTTTATTGGCTTGGTGGGGCCACATATCGCGCGCATTTTACTGGGCGAGGATCAGCGTTTCTTCCTACCAGGCTCGGCCCTGTGCGGCGCACTGATCCTCTCCGTTGGCTCGGTCATCTCCAAGATTATTATTCCTGGCACCATTATTCCCATTGGCATTATCACCTCGCTGGTGGGCATTCCCTTCTTTCTGTTTCTGGTGCTTAACCACAAGAAGGCCTCATGGTAACCCTACAACTGAACCGTGTATCCGCCCGCTATGGGCGTCGCCCCATTCTGGAAGATATCACCACGCCCTGCTTTCAAGGGGGGCAAGTCGTCGCTCTGCTAGGGCCCAACGCAGCAGGTAAATCGACGCTTTTTCGCCGCGTGTTAGGACTATTGAAAGGCGAAGGCGAAGTGATTATCAGCGGCACCAGCGCCGAACGTCCCGTGGGCTATATGCCCCAGGACACCGGTGCCAAGGCCGTACTGACGGTATATGAATCAGTGCTTTTGGCACGTATGCAGGGGCGTGGATTAAAAGTGCAGCCTGAGGATTTAGCGCAGGTTGATCGCGCGCTGGAAGAACTCAGCATTACGGCCCTTGGCGAACGGGATATTGGCGACCTTAGCGGCGGCCAGCGCCAGTTGGTCAGCGCTGCCCAGGCCCTGGTGCAAGAGCCCGAGATTCTGATGCTGGATGAGCCCACCTCGGCACTCGATTTGAACCGCCAGATCAGCCTGCTGACGGTGCTGCGCCGGTTAGCCGATGAGCGCCAGATGCTGATTCTGGTGGCGCTCCATGACCTGGGGCATGCACTACGTTTCGCCGATGCCGCCATGATGCTCGAAAATGGCCGCTTGATCGCCTGCGGCTCCACTGCCGAAGTGATTACCCCTGCGTTGCTACGCCAGGTTTATCGGGTATCTACGCGTATCGAGCCCTGCTCGAAAGGTCAGCCGCAGCTTATCGTCGAAGCCGCTATCTAGCCCTTTGCCTAAGCCGCCGCCCTTCCATCGCCGCTAGCGCTACCCCACTTAACATCAGCGGTAGCGCTAGCAGGAAGCCGCTGGAGACCGGTATTCCAAACAGCACCCAATCGGCGAGGACGGGCCACACCAGGGCAATATATTCAAAAGGTGCCAAACGTGACGCCTCGGCGTAGCGTAGAGCTAATGTCATCGCGATATGCGCAGCACCGCCAAACAGGCCCGAGAGCACCAACAGCGAAAACTCTACCTGATTGAGTGCCGCCCAGCCCAGTGGAAGCGTTGCCAGCCCGGCTAGCGCGGCCACTAAAATAAAGTAGAAGGCGATTGAAGCCGCTGTCTCGGTGCGTGAAATACGCCTGACGGTTAATAAAGCACCTGCCGTTAGCAGCGCACCCAACGCCCCTAGCGCATACCCGGCCACTTGGCCATTACTGGAACTGGCATTGAGCCCAGGCAAAATCAGCACGGCCACCCCGGCAAGCGCTAGCACCACGCCACCCGCGCGATTAAGCGAGCAGCGCTCCCCCAGCAGCAGAACACCACCAATCGCCATAAAGACCGGGGTAAGCTGAGCGAGCAATGTTGCCTCGGCCACTGGCAACAGCGCCACCGCAGCAAAGGAGGCAAACATCGCCGCCGCCCCCAACCCAGAGCGCAGCGCATGACCCAGCGGGCGGCGCGTAGCCAACCCACGTGGAAACTCCCGCCGCAGCAAAAGGAAAACGACGATAGGCAGCAGCGCAAACAGCGAGCGGTAAAATACCGACTGCCCCACAGGCACTTCGTCACTGACTGCCTTAATACACACCAGCATCCCGGTAAACAGGGCACCTGACAGTATCCGCAGCAAAATACCCATGGTGGGCCTTTCTTCAAGGTGATCCATTGCGTGCAGTATTTCCTAAACAGCAAAAACCCCCGGTGAACCGAGGGTTTTTGGACTAAACACCTAACTGCTTACTATTATCTCAGACTTACGGCTTCATATCTTCAAAGAAGCTTTTCACGCTATCAAAGAAGCCGGTTTTCTTCGGCGAGTGGTTGTGGCTATTGCTGTCGTCGAAGCTTTGTTGCAGCTTGCGCAACAGATCGCGCTGCTCGTCGTTAAGCTTCACCGGTGTTTCCACGACCACCTTGCACAGCAGGTCGCCGGGCATACCACCGCGCACGGGCTTCACGCCTTTACCGCGCAGGCGGAACAGCTTGCCTGTTTGGGTTTCCGGCGGAATCTTCAGCTTCACGCGGCCATCTAGCGTCGGCACTTCAAGCTCGCCACCTAGCGCTGCATCAACAAAGTTGATCGGCACATCGCACTGCAGGTGCTTGCCGTCACGCTGGAAGATGTGGTGCGGCTTGATCGCCACCTGCACATACAGATCCCCAGGCGGGCCACCGTTCACGCCGCTTTCGCCTTCGCCATTCAAGCGAATACGGTCGCCGGTATCCACACCGGGCGGAATCTTAACGGACAGCGTGCGTGTCTCACGTACACGGCCTTCGCCATTACACTTATGGCACGGCACTTTAATGTGCTGGCCAGAGCCATGACAGGTCGGGCAAGTCTGCTGCACAGCAAAGAAGCCTTGCTGCATACGTACTTGACCGTGACCGTGGCAGGTAGGGCACGTCTCTTTAGAAGAGCCGGGCTCAGCGCCGCCGCCATCACAACGATCACACTCGATATGCCGCGGCACACGGATATCCACCGTGGTGCCTGAAACGGCGTTTTCCAGATCCAGCTCTAGGTTATAACGCAGGTCGGAACCGCGTGCCGGGGCATTGGGGCCACGGCGGCGACCGCCACCTCCGCCAAAAATATCGCCAAACACATCGCCGAAAATGTCGCTGAAATCACCAGCGCCAGCACCGCCGAAACCGCCGCCACCTTGGCCATCAACGCCCGCATGGCCGAACTGGTCATAGGCAGCGCGTTTTTCGCCGTCGCTAAGCACTTCATACGCTTCGGACACTTCGCGGAATTTTTCCGCGGAGGTGGTATCGTCCGGGTTTCGATCAGGGTGGAATTTTTGCGCCAGACGGCGATAGGCCTTCTTGATCTCTTTCTGATCGGCCCCTTTTTCGACACCCAGGACTTCGTAATAATCGCGTTTGGACATAGGCCCTACGCCTCCTGGTTAGCTACGCACTCAACTGCACATTTAGCTATGTATTCAACTGTATATTTAACTACGTGATACTTAACTACGTGCGTCTTGGCCGCGGAAACAGCAACGCGGGAGTAAGCTCCCGCGTCACCGCTTTCCTTGGCAGAAAGAGGATGTTACTGCTTTTTTTGATCGTCGTTGACTTCTTCGTACTCGGCGTCAACTACGTCTTCTTCCGGCTTGGTGCCCGCATTCTCGGCACCTTCACCGCCCTCTTGCTGCGCCGCTTCGGCCTGCTCGGCGTACATCTTCTGGGCTAGCTGGCCAGAGGCTTCGGTCAGTGCATCCAGTTTCTTCTGAATGTTATCGACGTCGTCACCTTTAACCGCTTCTTCCAGCTCGCTGATGGCCGTTTCAATCGCCTGCTTCTCGTCGTCAGTCGCTTTGTCGCCAGCTTCTTCCAACGTTTTGCGCGTAGCGTGAATCATACCGTCAGCTTGGTTACGCAGCTGCACCAGCTCTTCGAACTTTTTGTCCTCTTCGGCGTGAGCTTCGGCATCACGTACCATTTGCTCGACTTCTTCCTCGGACAGACCGCTAGACGCCTTGATGACAATCGACTGCTCTTTGCCAGTGGCCTTGTCTTTTGCCGATACGTTCAGAATACCGTTGGCATCCAAGTCGAAGGCGACTTCGATCTGCGGCACACCGCGCGGTGCAGGCGGAATGTCAGCAAGATCAAAACGACCCAGCGACTTATTCTGCGACACTTGCTTGCGCTCACCCTGCACGGCGTGAATGGTCACCGCCGTTTGGTTGTCATCCGCCGTTGAGAAGGTTTGTGTCTTCTTGGTCGGGATGGTGGTGTTCTTTTCGATCAGCGGCGTCATTACGCCACCCAGGGTTTCGATACCCAGGGTAAGCGGGGTAACGTCGAGCAGCAGAACGTCTTTAACGTCGCCACCGAGTACGCCGCCCTGAATCGCTGCACCAACGGCAACCGCTTCGTCCGGGTTAACGTCTTTACGTGCTTCTTTGCCGAAGAAGTCAGCGGCTTTCTTCTGCACCATCGGCATACGTGTCTGGCCACCGACCAGGATCACTTCGTCGATTTCAGAGGCAGACAGGCCTGCATCTTTCAGGGCCATTTTGCACGGCTCGAGCGAGCGCTGAACCAGCTCTTCGACCAGTGACTCCAGCTTGGCACGAGTCACCTTAACGTTAAGGTGTTTCGGGCCAGTGTTGTCGGCGGTGATGTAAGGCAGGTTCACATCGGTCTGCTGAGCGCTAGACAGCTCAATTTTGGCTTTTTCGGCAGCTTCTTTCAGACGCTGCATGGCCAAGTTGTCGCCAGACAGATCAATGCCACTGTCAGACTTGAACTGGTCTACCAGGTAGTTGATCAGCGCCAAGTCAAAGTCTTCGCCGCCCAAGAAGGTATCACCGTTGGTGGCCAACACTTCAAACTGGGTTTCGCCGTCGACATCGGCAATTTCGATGATCGAGATATCGAAGGTGCCGCCACCCAGGTCGTAGACCGCGATGGTTTTGTCGCCGCGGGATTTGTCCATACCGTAGGCCAGTGCGGCAGCGGTCGGCTCGTTAATAATGCGCTTAACGTCCAGACCGGCAATGCGGCCGGCGTCTTTGGTCGCCTGACGCTGGCTGTCGTTGAAGTAGGCCGGTACGGTAATGACCGCTTCGGTGACGGCTTCGCCCAGGTAGTCTTCGGCAGTCTTCTTCATTTTCTTCAGCACTTCCGCGCTTACCTGCGGCGGTGCCATTTTTTTGCCTTTTACTTCAACCCAAGCATCACCGTTATCAGCTTCGCTGATTTTGTACGGCACCATCTTGATGTCTTTCTGGACAACGTCGTCTTTAAAGCGACGGCCAATTAGACGCTTGATAGCGTACAGGGTGTTTTCTGGGTTAGTAACGGCCTGACGTTTAGCCGCCTGACCTACCAGCGTTTCACCATCATCGGTGTAGGCGATAATAGAAGGCGTCGTACGACCGCCTTCGGCGTTTTCGATAACTTTAGCGCTGTCACCATCGAGCACGGCCACACAAGAGTTAGTGGTGCCCAGGTCGATACCAATTATACGTCCCATAGCAATACCTCGAATTCGGTTGTTACAAAACTGAAAATTTAGTTTTTAAAGCTTGTCTGCGGGTTTCCCCGCGGGGTTGCCCTTTATTTGGGGGCCGCCGCTGACATTTCAAGGGCTTTTTTTCACACACTTTTTTCAAACTCTGTGCCGCCAGTGGCTTAATCGGCTTTTTTACTCACTACAACCATCGCTGGGCGCACCAAGCGTCCATTGAGTAAATAGCCTTTCTGCATAACGTCCATCACGGTGTTCGGTTCGAGATCCGGGTTAGGCACCATGGTCATGGCTTCGTGCACTTGCGGGTCGAAGGGTTCACCATGGGGTTCAATGCTTTCAACGCCGAACTTGTTGAGTACATCCAGCTGCATTTTCAAGGTCATGGAAACACCTTCACGATGAACTTCCGATGCACCCTCTTCCATGGTCTCAAGCGCTTTTTCCAGGCTATCTACCACTGGCAGCAGCTCTTTAACGAACTTCTCCAGGGCAAACTTGCGGGCTTTTTCCGCTTCCTGCTCCGCACGACGGCGCACGTTTTGCGCTTCAGCGGCGGCGCGAAGGGCTTGATCCTTGGCTTCGGCCAAGCTCTGCTCTAACTCACCTACTTGGGCTGCCAGCATTTCCGCTTCCGGGTTGTCGACGCTGTCTTCTAGCGCCTCTTCGTCATTGATCAATCCTTCCAGTTCGCCCTCCATCAAGCGCTCTTCAGCAACCTTCTCAGCTGCTTGCTCGGCGCCATCGGCGTCTTGCTCGTGGCGGGCCAGCTCATCGTCCATTGGTGTTTGCGGTTCTTTCGCCATGTTGTGCTCCTAAAAAGTAGAGCGCGGCCACGCGGGCGGCGCGCAAAGAAGTAAGCTTTAAGTCACTAGCTTTGACTGATCATGCACGCTATATGGGGGCCATAAATTCCATCTCAAGAGGTGCATTGAAGTGAGTTATTAACTACTGTATAAATCAACAACTATTGGATAAGTATCCAGCTTCTATGCTGTACCGCCTCAGGAGGCGCCATGCTTACTCAGCTAGCTATTCAAGATTTCGCCATTGTCGATCACTTGGAACTCGACTTGACCGGCGGTATGACCGCGATTACCGGGGAAACCGGCGCGGGCAAATCGATCCTGTTAGGCGCCCTTGGGCTCTGCCTGGGCGAGCGTGCCGACGCCGGAAGCGTGCGTCACGGCCGCGAGCGTACGGACCTCTCCGCACGCTTCGACATTCAACACCTGCCCGCCGCCATCGAGTGGCTAACGGCGCGGGAGCTCCCCGCTGAGGAATGCTTGCTGCGCCGTGTGGTCACCGCCAACGGCCGTTCCAAAGCCTGGATTAACGGCCAACCCGCGACTATCTCGGATCTAAAATCCCTCGGCGAGCAGCTGATTCAAATTCATGGACAGCATGCTCACCATGCGCTGATGCGCGAAGAGACCCACCTTGCCCTGCTGGACGATTACGCAGGCCTAAACGATGCCACCACTCAATTAGCTGAAACGTTCCGCGAGTGGCGCAGTGCGCGTCGGCAGCTGAAGAAGCTAAGCGAAGAAGGCAGTGAAGTTGAGGCCAAACGGCAGTTGCTGCGTTACCAAGTAGAAGAGCTGGATCAGCTCGGTTTAGCGGAAGGTGAATTAGCCACGTTAGAGGAAGAGCAGCACACCCTGGCTCACGCGGAAGAGACCCTGCGCGAAACCCAGTTTGCCGCCGACTGCTGCGCCAGTGACGAGGGCGGCGCGCTCTCCTTACTCAACCAAGCGTTTACCCACTTAAGCGCCCTGCCAGGTAGCGACAAAGGCACCCTGGCGAACACGCTTGCCATGCTGAGCGATGCGCGCATTCAAGTGGAAGAGGCCTCCAGCGAGCTTAACCGCCTCGCCAGCACCACCGAATTAGACCCTGAGCGGCTCGCCTGGGTTGAAGAACGAATGACCGACGTACACCGGATTGCCCGCAAGCATCACGTTGCTCCTGATGAGCTATGCGCCCTGCATGCTGACCTACAGCGGGAAGTCGCGCAGTTAGAAGGGGGTGGCAATGACCTGGAGGCACTCAGTGCGCGGGTCGTCGAGCTACGCGAAGACTATCGCCAAGAGGCAAAAAAACTCAGCGAGAGCCGTCAAAAAGCCGCACTTCGCTTGGGTAAAGAGGTGCAGCAGCAACTGGGCTTTTTGGCCATGGGCAAAGCCCGTTTTGAAGTGGAGGTCACCGCTAAAGACGCGCCCTCCCCTGAAGGCCTTGATCGCGTGCAGTTTTTGATTAGCGCCAACCCTGGCCAGCCCGCTCGCCCATTGACCAAAGTCGCCTCCGGCGGTGAATTATCGCGGATTAGCCTGGCGATTCAAGTGGTCGCGGCGACGCACTCAACGGTGCCCAGCCTGGTGTTTGACGAAGTGGATGTGGGTATCTCGGGGGCCACCGCAGAGATCGTTGGCCAACTGCTGCGCAAACTGGGCGAAAACGGCCAGGTCATGACCGTGACCCACCTACCCCAGGTGGCAGCACAGGCGCACCAGCACCTGCATATCGAGAAACAGGCGAAGCGCGATACAACGCTGACCCAGATGGCGCTACTCGACGAACAGGGCCGCATCAGCGAACTGGCGCGCATGCTGGGCGGCGTCACGCTTTCTGACCAAACCCTCGCCCACGCTCGGGAGATGCTGCACGCCAGCCAACGCCCGCCGCACTGATTGAGCGGGCGCCCTGCGCCGTTTCTGTGCATTTCTATAGCGCACAGCTATACAGCACATCTGCACACAGCAAAACAAACGCCCCTGATCCACTTGGCGAATTCAGTTAACCAGGAATTCGGCCAAATGGCTCAGGGGCGCTTATATTTCGAACCGCGATTAACGGTCTGCGACTAACAGCGACCTACGAACACTATTTCTTGTTCGTCGGCCCGCTGTCCTGGCGCGTCACGTCGGAACCGCGCGGACGTACATAGAGCACCAGAGCATGATCCACTAGTTCGTAGCCGTGCTCTTCAGCGATTTCTTGCTGACGGCGTTCAATGATTTCATCAACGAACTCAATGATTTCACCGCTTTCTAGGCACACCATGTGGTCATGGTGATCCTCTTGGGTCATCTCGAATACCGCATGGCCTCCGTCGAAATTATGACGAATTACCAAGCCCGCTGACTCGAACTGAGTCAATACGCGGTATACGGTTGCCAAGCCAACATCTTCGCCCGCATCAATCAGTGTTTTGTACACTTCTTCCGCGCTAAGGTGGTGCTGACCCGAAACATTTTCGAGAATTTGAAGTATCTTGACGCGCGGCAGGGTCACTTTTAGACCGGCTTTGCGCAATTCATGGTTCTGATCGGCCATGGTCGCTCTTCGCAGTAACTGGTTAGGTCGGGTATGATCAACCGAAACCACGATAGTGAAGAATAGGCCCAAATGCAAAAATTGACTCAAATCATCACGCTCTCCGTTGCCCTTACTGTCATTAGCGGCTGCAGCTACGTAGGCGTGTACAAGCGCGATATTCCCCAAGGCAACCTGGTCACTCAGGAAATGGTCAGCCAGCTTCAGCCAGGCATGACCCAAGAGCAGGTGACTTACGTAATGGGCAGGCCATTGCTGGAAGCGCCCTTTGACGCCAGCCAGTGGGATTATGTGTTTCGTTTAGATAAAGCGTATGGCGACGTAGAGCAGCGTCGCGTAACGCTCACCTTCGATCCCCAGGGCCGCCTGGTGAACATTGAGCAAGAAGGGGATCTATCCAAAGAGCTACCGCTTGAAGGCGATAGCAGCATGGGGCCTGCAACGGAAGGCGTTGATCCAATGGATGCCCTCCCTACAGAGAGCACCCAGACGCGGCCACCTGAGGGCACACAGCCTGTTCAACAGCCTTAAAAGCGGTTAACGCTTCGGGTCGCTCGCTTGACGCTTAGCGCGCTCTAGGCGAGCGGCCTTGGGGTCGATCGCCAACGGCCGGTAAACTTCGACCCGATCCCCGTCGCGTAATAGATGGGTATCGGGTTCGCGTAGCGCTTTACCGAAAATGCCCAGCGGCGCCTGAGCAAAGGTTTCGCCGGGCACATCAGGAAAGAGCGTGGGCAAATCGGCCAAGGCAACGGCCTGACGTGCCGTAGTGCCCTCAGGCACGCGCAGAGCCACTATGCGCTGTTTGGAAGGCAACGCGAAGGCTACCTCAACCGTAAGCGCTTCAGCGCCCATACAGCTCGTTTGCGCGCTTGGTGAAGGCATCGACTAGCTGGCCAGCGATTTGCTGAAAGAGTTTGCCGAACGCCATACTGAGCAGCCGGTTGGCGAACTCAAACTCCATCTCAAGGCTCACCTTGCAGGCATCCTCCCCCATGGGGATAAACAGCCAGCGACCTTTAAGCCGCTTGAACGGCCCTTTTACCAGCGACAGCTCAATACGCTCGGGCGCAAAAAGTTCGTTGCGCGTGGTGATGGTTTGCTCAACACCGGCACGACCCAGGGTCATTTCGCCGATCAGATGCACATCATCATGTTCGAGCAAACGCGCCTGGCGGCAGCCTGGCAAAAACTCCGGGTAGCGTTCGAAGTCGTTAACCAGATCGAACATTTTCTGGGGGGTGTGCCGCACTAAGGCGGAACGATTGACGGTTGGCATTGACCTCTCCGCTGACTTCACAGTGCCCAAAGCGTATCATGGGAAACATTTTTCAGACCCTAAATGGTATCACGCCTCCCCAAATAACGAAGGGGAAGCCACTGACAGATTAATTATGAGGTTCCATGGCCACTAAGAAAGGTAACAGTAAGGGCCCCGGTAGCAGCGTTATTGCCCAAAACAAGAAGGCACGGTTTGAGTACCATATCGATGAGACCTTCGAGGCGGGGCTATCGCTCGCTGGCTGGGAAGTGAAGAGCCTGCGCGCCGGTAAGGCTCAGCTCACCGATACCTATATTTTGGTTCGTAACGGCGAAGCGTTTCTGCTGGGTAGTCATATCATGCCGCTGAATACTGCGAGCACACACGAGATTGCTGACCCGACGCGCACCCGCAAACTGCTGCTGCATCGCAAAGAGATCGCCAAAATCTTTTCGATCACCCAGGACAAAGGCCACACCTGTGTGCCCCTCAAGCTTTACTGGAAACGCAATAAAGTGAAGTGCGAGCTGGCGCTAGTGACCGGTAAACAGCTGCATGACAAACGCGCAACAGAAAAAGATCGCGACTGGAGCCGCCAAAAAGGTCGAATTATGCGGGAACATAACAAGGCATAACTGGTCAATCAGGTGTGAGCACGTTAGAATGCTCAACTGAAATAAGGGGGCGACATGGTTTCGACGCCGGTGACAACCCTTGCGGTGCATGCCGAGAGCGTGATGTATCTCGTAAATCCCACATCACGAAAAATAGTCGCAAATGACGAAAACTACGCTCAAGGCGCGCTAGCAGCTTAAACACTGTTAGCTTCTTGTCTGGCCCCAAGGTGATGTGCCTATTCATCGCTGAGGGGATACGAGCTAAAGCTGATAGGATCGCGTTTGGTGGTGTCTTCTCGCCAAGCGCTAAACTTTAGAAGACTCGCGTGGCTGAATCCTGATCGTCGGAGTCAGTTGCGTTAAATCAAATGACGAAATCTAAGCATGTAGAGCCAATAGGCGCGTGCTGGCGGACGCGGGTTCAATTCCCGCCGCCTCCACCACCTTACTATACAAATCAAGCACCTACGGGTGCTTTTTTTGTGCCTGTGGGCTGAAAAGGGCCTGTTTAGGCATAGTGTGGTCAGCTTTTTGGTCAACATTTCTGATTTATATTTTACTTATCCACTATCTGCATGTATTCCATAAAATCGTCCGATGCATAGCCTAACCCGCAATTCGCATCAAACCGTTCATTGATCCTGAAGAGGGTCATTTTATTGGCTTGTGCTGGTGACGTTGGAAAGAAGGCTCCACCTGGCTCACTGTGCATGAAAAAGTCTCCAAGCTTCGCCCCGCAATGTTGGCAGTGATTCATGAAGTATCTGGCTCCAGCTGTTTTGCTGTATGCCAACTTGAAGCTCTCAGTGAATCGACGAATTTTTTTCACTACACGAGGGGAGAGCTTATGAACGTTCGACACAGTGCTTCGAAGGCCGTAGCTTTGCCATTCGCCTAAATTCCTAGTGAGCGCGAACTCCTCTTCTTCGTCCTCAAAGTACTGAAACTCTTCATGTTCCTCGGGAAGTTTGAATGAGAAAACACGAGTCAGGGCCTTGCATTTCCAACAATCGGATACCGACTCCATCACGTAGTAGTAGGGCGATCTGACACAAAACTCAGGCTCGTGTTCTAGTTCGATGTCATCGGGTATCGGCAACCACCGTGCCAGCGGGCCGACTTCAGCCCCGTCAGGGATATACCACACCTTCGCCTGCGGATCCCATCGCGCGCCGAGAGACTTTGCTTCATCCTTTTGAGAAAAAGGGACATCAAGATCAATTCTTGCCATCAACAATATCCATATCGATTTCCGAATCGAATGATCGTCTCATGTTTGTGCTCACGTATTGAAGATGCCCCGGCTTCGCTCAGCTTCCGGCGAAGCCTTGAGATATGCGAGTCCAGCGTATTCGATTGCACCTCGTCATCGAAACCGAAAACTGCCTGCTCCAGCGACTCGCGCAGCACTGTTCTGCCGCGTCGCTTCATCAGTGCCGCGAGCACACGCAGTTCACGGCGTGGGAGTTCCATACGCACTCCTGCCACCGTTACCCCCTCGTTCGAGAGATCGAAGACGAGGGAGCCCGCGTGGATCTCCTCACCGGCCAGATCGGCAGGGCGCCGCCGTATTGCGCGAATGCGCGCTAACATTTCGTCGAGTGAGAACGGCTTGATGAGGTAGTCATCGGCACCTTCATCGAGACCCACGACACGGTCAGAAACCTCCCCGCTCGCGCTGAGCACGATGATAGGAAGACCGGGGTTACTCGCACGCATGGCAGGAACGAGGGACAGCCCATCCCCGTCCGGCAGGGTGCGGTCTAGCAAGACCAAGTCGAAGGAAGCAAGCATCAACGCCTCGCGCGCGGTAGCCAACCGGTCGGCATGGTCGACGACGAAGCGCTCCCGCTCCAACACAGCGCGCAACGTCTCAGCCAATTGAAGCTCGTCCTCGACCAGTAAAATTCTCACCATAGCCCCTCATATCGACGCCGCCGAACGCTTGCCAGGGCGAGGACGGCTGTAAACGCGACACACTAGGTTGCGACAACATTGCATCCCCAGCAAGAAGCCGTTGCGGCCACCATTAGCGGCGTGCCTTCGAACATGCGCGTCAACACAGCATCCTGCCAGGCTTTTAGCAGCGACGGCGTGGAATAATGGGGAACTGCAGCACGATACGGTCGGCTTCAAGCAGCCGCGGGGATGAGCTACTGGAGCGCGGCCGCGGTACGATTCGCCTAACGCTAGCTGTAACCGGCACCGAAGCGGAGCGTAGGGAACCATAGCCCGCAAGGGATATGGTGTCCGGTTGACCGCCTGGTTATGGGCCCGTTCACCCATTGTTTTGGCACCCGATAGCGAATGCCGACTCCCTGATACTTTGCACCAACAGAACCCATGGCGCTACGAACCAGAACACTGAATGTGCGGGTTTACCCGGAGGACTCGCCGGATGGCATGATTGGGTGCCTGTCCACCAACCGGCTTCGCTTCCTACCGGCTAGTTTTCCGGCGTTCCATCGCCGCGGCAATGTCCTCTTCGTGCTCTTCGCCCCAGCCGCAAAGCGGCTCCATGGCCCGCACCAGACTTGCCCCGAAGGGCGTCAGCGAGTAGTCGACGCGCAGTGGGATCTCTCCATAGTCGGTTCGCTGGACGATGCCGTCGGACTCGAGCTCCTTCAACTGCTGGATCAACATTTTGTCGCTCACGCCCCGGACGCTTCGCTTGAGCTCGCCGTAACGCGTCGGGCCCTTGTTTAAAAAGAACAGAATCAAAGGCTTCCACTTCCCGGAGATCACGTGCAGCGTCGCATGCAGGCCGCAAATGAAACGTGGGTTTGCTGAGTTTTCTGTGTTTTCTTTCGCCATAACGGATACTTACCAAAAGGTGCATACTTGAACATTTGTAAGTGGGTATATACCGTAAAAGCGAACCGAGTCAATACACACGGAGACCCAACCATGAGTCGGCTAAACGGTAAAATCGCACTGATCACAGGCGGAGCCAGCGGCATCGGCCTGGCCTCGGCCCAACGCCTCATCGACGAAGGCGCCTTCGTCTTTATCGCCGGACGGCGCCAGGACGTCCTCGACAACGCGGCTGAGGCACTGGGATCTAGCGCCCAGGGCGTCCAGGCGGATGTGACAAAGCCAGAGGATCTCGACCGCGTCTTCGAAACGATCCAGAAAGAAAAAGGACACCTGGACGTACTGGTGGCCAACGCGGGCGTCGGCGAATTCGCCAGCCTGGGACAGATCACCGAGGAGCACTACGACTACATCTTCGACATCAACGTCAAAGGCACCCTCTTCACCGTCCAGAAGGCCCTTCCCCTGATGACGAACGGCGGCTCCATCATCCTCACCGGTTCCACGGTCGGCAGCATGGGAACCCCCGCCATGAGCATCTACAGCGCCTCCAAGGCGGCCGTCCGAAACCTGGCGCGCAGTTGGGCCCATGATCTCAGGGGCACCGGCATTCGCGTGAACGTCATGTCTCCTGGCCCAACCAAAACAGACAAGTTAATCGAATTGCTCCCATCCGACGCCCTGAGCGAGATGAAACGGAGCGTACCCCTTGAGCGTCTGGGCGATCCCCAAGAAACCGCAGGCGCGGTGGCGTTCCTGGCGTCCGACGATAGCAGCTTTATGACAGGAAGCGAGGTGTTCGTTGACGGGGGCTACGCGCAGGTTTAGGGGCTAGGCGGAGAACGGGAGGCAATGAACCAAAAGGGGTCAGATAGATTTTAAATCAGCCAGCTTGGTTAAAACAAATCAACCTGCCCCATTTACATGGATCAAAATAAAATCGATCTGACCCCTTTAATTTTGGTTTCCCTTACACATAACGCAGAGCGCACCGGTGGCCTTGGCGCAGCGAAGCGGAGACAAGGGCATCCGAGTGACGCGCATTGTTAGAGAATCCTCGAGGATTACTCGTGCTGTAAGACATTAATGAGCTTCCCGAATGGATCTCGTACATAAAACCGGCGGACACCCCATGGCTCACTTACTGGTCCGTACTCAATTGCAATATTTCCGCCTGTCACTCTCTCCAAAGCAACCTCCAAGTTATCGACTTCTATAGAGAGATCAGGGACTGGCGTGCCAGAGCCACCTTCCGACGCCACGCTTACCTGAGTGGTCATTTCCTCGCCCGAGCTATAGGTCCTTATCCACCCATGATCCATCACAACCTTGAGCCCAAAGATGTCCGCATAGAACCTCTCTGCTTCTGATGGGTTAGCTGCCGCGATATTGGAGACTATGCGTTTTACTATCATTCTGGCTCCAAAAGGTTGAACTCAACTCGCTCTAACAGGTATTCGCGCGTCTGCTGCATTACCCGGCACCTCCGCCTTGGGCGGTTTACCTGTCTTGCTGCTTTAACTGATTCACCTACCCAATCCAGATTAGCACAGGCTTCTTAAGACGGTTGACTATCTTAGCTTTAGGCTTTCAACGCCGACGCTGTCAGTTAAGCAGGAGCTGCTAGGGATAAAAAAAGCTCTCAGTAAGCGCGATATCCGCGCCCATTCGTTTCCCTCGCGAGGACGCAAACTGGTTGGGATATCCAACCGCAGATGCGGGAAGAAGTAACGTTAACGCTGGGCGGGTTAGCTGCTCAGCTATCTCAGCAATTAACTGATTGCAGGCAATAGCCATCAGCTGGGTGATGGCATAGTTGCACGGGATGGGGATAACGCGGGGTTGGAGAGATTGGTGGTCGGCTGCTTACCGCTTTCCCCTCCACTTACGTGGATCAATGCGGCCTTCATACATGGGTAATTCCAGCACTGGGTCATCGTCTCGGAACTGAGACCACATGCGGTTCAAGCCTGCAGTGCCGAAGGTACGCACCCGCTCAACCTCCTCCAGGTTGAGTACATCAGTAAGAATGCCTGGGGTAGCGCCGGACATCCTCGTGCGGATACGACCTTCAGGATCCACGATCAAACTCTGACCCTCCCCCGCAGGCGCGGCTGAATTAGCGCTCACCATATACACCTGGTTGAAAATAGCATTGGCCTGCACAAGGATTTGCTCCTGGGCGCGGTCGCAGGTGGTGGTGGCCACTTGGTTGATGATCACCTCCGCCCCCAGCCACGCTAGCTGACGCACCATCTCGGGAAACCAGATGTCGTAGCAGATGGCCAGGCCGACCCGGCCTATGCCCGGCACTTCGAACACTTCAAAGCGATCTCCCGGCTGATAGGGCTCGTAAGGCCGCCAGGGGAAACACTTACGGTAGGCGGCCACTCGCTCACCTTCGGGCGAATACACCGGCGCGGTGTTGTACAGGTGCCCGTCCTCTCCCCGCTCGCATACTGTGCCGGGCAGCAGCCATACTCCCAGGTTGCGGGCGATACGTGATAAGTGCTGGTCACGGGGGCCATCGATCGGTTCAGCAGCGGCTTCCAGTTGCTCCCTGCGCTGCTGAGGCGTACCCGTGGCACCGCATAAATGGAGTTCTGGATAAACCACCATCCTTGGCTGTTCAAAATCAGCACCGAAATCGCTCAGATGTACCGCCAGCTCGGCCTCGAAGTCCAGCAGTTCGGAGTCAGTGCCGTGCAGTCGCGAGGCTTCCTGCACCACAAGGACAGGCAAATTTCTGGACATAGTGGATCTCCGTTTAAAGGGACGCTTTTACCGAGGCGATTGTTGACTCGGGCTCTGAGTCATCAAAGGCCACTTCCGGCGGCTCGCGACGGAAGAATCGGGTCAGATAGGCCAGCTGTGCGAGACCGATGGAAAGCCAGATCAGGCCAAGAATAAAAGCGTTGATATCCAGTTTACTCATCAGCCAAAGGTTAACCAGGGCACCGATGAGCGGCACCAGCATCCCTCTAATCACACCATACTGGCGCTTTGCATCGGCGTCTTTGCTGACCAGAAAGATCACTGACAGGTTCACCATCGTGAAGGCGATAAAGGCACCGAAGTTGATAAACGAGGCGGCAGATAACACATCAAGGAACAAGGCAATGATGCCGATAGCACCCGTGAGGACGATGTTGAACACTGGCGTGTGGAAACGCGCGTGCAGCGCACCGAACAGCTTAGGCGGCAGTACTGCGTCCCGCCCCATGGCAAACAGCAGCCGAGAGGCACTCGCTTGGGCGGCCAGGCCAGACGTGAATTGAGCGAGCACCATACCGGCCAGAAAGATAGCCCCGAAGAGATCCGCACCGATGGTTGTAGCAATCTCGAAGGCAGCGGAGTCAGCATTTACGAAACTGCCACCTGGGTGAACCAGTTGAGTTGTGTAACCTACCAGCACGTAGATACCGCCACCGATCAGTGCAGTCAGCATGATGGCTCTGGGAATATTACGCTTTGGCTCGATGGTCTCCTCGGTCAGCGTGGTGACGGCATCAAAGCCAAGAAAAGAGTAAGCGGCCACCGCGGCGCCCGCGGCAATCGCAGTGAAACCAGCCTCTTCACCCAAGAACGGCCCCAGGCTAAAAAGCGAATCAGTGCCACCGGTCGCAAATACGTGACGAATTGAAAGCAGTACGAAGAACGCGATCACCAGTATTTGGAAGACCATCAACAACGAGTTCACTTTGGACGCGAGCTTGATGCCGTAGATATTCAAGAAGGTGGTGATACCGATGAAGCCGAGCAGGAATATCCAGCTCGGCACTTCAGGAAAGCGCGCGTTCAAATAAGCAGCGCCGATCAACCAAATCACCATCGGCAGGAAGAAATAATCCAGCAGCACGCTCCATCCCACCATGAAGCCAACCCGCGAGTCGATGGCTCTGCGTGCGTAAGTATAGGCAGACCCGGCTACCGGATAAGTACGCGCCATAATGCCGTAGCTGTATGCCGTGAATAGCATGGCAACGGTAGTGATGAGGTAAGCAGTGGGTACGGCGCCATTGCTAGTGCTGGCAATCACACCGAAAGTGCCCAGCACGATCAATGGCGTCATGTAGGCAAGGCCAAACAACACCACGGCTTTTAGGGATAGGGTTCTTTCCAGTTTGATATTGTTATCCGTCATGATCCATCTCCAGGAAACGTTGGAACCGACAGCGGGCAATCGCTGAGCCGGCGCAAAACGAAGAGGTGGTTTATCAAGCCAGCCGCCGAGGCTAGACCAGCTTGCTACCGTTAATGATCGGCTAATAACCCTCAGTTGCTGGCGTTGCAGCTGTCCAGCTAGACTGAGGTGCCTAGTAGCCAACCTATCTAGAACGGTATTGGCAGCTCATCGGATCGTATATAACCCCAGCGTGGTATGGGCCTGCGGATGTGGAATTGGTGACTCATAGCGAAATTGACGAAGTACTGGCCAATACCCTCATGGCGTTGGCGACCCCTGCGTTGCCTCAACACTTCTCCACATTGGTGAAACGTCTAGCGGCATTCGATAACTTGATCATCATCGCTTATCACGGCGAACACCGGCCAGCGGTGCTCTATCGGGAATACACCGACCCTGTCGTTTATCTACCGATGGATAGCCAATATCTAGGGGGAGATTACCTGCTGGATCCGTTTTACCGCGAGCACCTCAGAGGCGGTGTTCAGGGTATACGCCGATTGAGGGATATAGCGCCCGATCACTTTCGACGCACGCATTACTATAAGAATTACTACCAGCAGACCACACTACTGGATGAAGTAGCGGTTTTCGCCAATATCACTGAGAGTGATACGATAACCGCTTGTTTCGGTAGGGATCGTTCCAGTGGTAAGCCCTTTAACAGGCGTGAGCTTGAGGTTCTGCAACAGTACGAGTTAACCCTCAGCTCGTTGCTGAAAAAACACTGGCAAGATTACCGCTCTGACGATGTGATGAAAGCGGCACCAGCCCCTTTAGAGGAACGCCTGAGAGAGACGCTGAATCAGCAACACAGCATCCGGCTAAGCCCGCGCCAGGCAGAGGTGGCGCTGTTTATTCTAAGAGGCCACTCATCCCTATCGATCAGCCTACACCTGGGCGTCAGCCTTCAGACAGTTAAGGTCTTCCGCCGCCAACTCTACGCCAAGTGCTGCATCTCCTCCCAGGCGGAGCTGTTCGCGCTGCTTATGCCGCTGTTCGCTCGGCTGACCGAGCACGGATGACACCTTTACCTCGGGGCAACGGTTTGCATTCTAGCGCTTGACCGCCGTTTACCGAGAGCAGCTGAGATCGCCCTCTTCACAACTAGCATGCTCACGCAGTTGCTCGGTACGTTCCGCTGTCAGCGTTTCCAGACAGCCGTTACGCACCATGGGTTGGGCGCTACCGCCTTCCACAGCACTACTTTCAAACGCGCACTCAGCATCACGAAAGCCGATCCACGCCCGCTGCGCCGCTCTGAGCTTTTCGAGTGACGCTGAATTGTCCTCCAGACGGCTAACAACGGTTTGGTAAACCGCGTTGAGCTCATCATCCGCCGCTTGATAGGCCTGCGCCGTGCACTGGTTTAGCTCGGTTTGCGTATTGGCGCTAGCACACGAATCATCCGCGGTAGCAAAGCTATTTGATAGCAAAAACCCGACACTCAGAAAGAGAGACGATAAGCGCATAGTGACACCTCTTGATGCTGGTTAAATCCGAACCGGAAAAAGTTAGAACATGTCCACGAAGCTGTATTTACCCTGTACTAATAAAGCAAAGCGCTGGCATCTCGGCCAGCGCTTTCTAGGTACACATCAAAAGATGTTTTTCGCTTACGCGGTAACCGCTAGTGCGCAATCATCTCTTCGACAATCTCTTCACCGCTCAACTCGTATGGGTAATAAGTCGGCCAGTTGGTAACTTCTTCTAACAGCGCCTCACGGTCATCGCCCCAATAGAGATGGAAGTGATGCGCATCGGTGGGGTAAATACTGTGGTCACTAAATTGGATGTACTGGGGTAGATCATCGGATGCTTCTTCAAGCGCGTAGATGAACCGCACACCCCGGTTACCGGCTTGGTAAGTTAAAATTTCATAGCCATCGTATTGGTATTCACCCGTGCGCTCTTGGCCATTTTCAAAGAAAGTGACGTCGCTTCCATCAATAACGATACGCTCTACATCCGTTTGATAACCGGTATCGTAATACGCTTTATACTCTTCGGCGGTCTTGTCGCCATTTTCTGCTTTATGCGCAAACACTTCGTCAAGGGTGCCATCTTGTAGGTAGGGATAAACGGACTGCCAATCACCCTCCCAGTCAGATAGCGCGCGATCCTCAACCTGGTCGTCATCAAAATAGCCCGAGTAGATATCGCTATCGTGGTCGTGGTCGTGGTCGTGGTCGTGGTCGTGGTCGTGGTCGTGGTCGTGGTCGTGGTCGTGGTCGTGGTCGTGGTCGTGGTCGTGGTCGTGGTCGTTATGAGTATGGTCGTGATCATGCTCGCTGGCGCTAACGCCTTGAACGCCCGTTAGTATCAGTGCACTCAATACAAGCGCGCTGGCGGCCTTAAGTGGCAATGGTGTCATATTCGGTTTTCCTTTGGCTGCTCGTGAAACAAGTCGCCAAAAAAGATACAATATAACATACCAACCAATCAAGCTCGTTTTTTACATTACGCGAATAAACACCTATAAAGCTAAGGGATTGATCGCAGAGCTTTTGCTGATCTAATAACAGGCGCAGCTGTGCTTGATGGAAAATATTTTTTGGCAGGCACAAACGCATCGGGCCCCGCCTAAGCGGGGCCCGATCATCGAATCTAAACGATTCGAGAACTTAAATAATCGCTAGGATTAAGAAAGCAGCTTAATGTTTGAAGCTTGAAGGCCTTTCTGACCTTGGGTAACGTCAAAAGAGACGTTAGCGCCTTCAGGCAGAGTTTTGAAGCCATCAGACTGAATTTCAGAAAAATGAGCAAAAACGTCATCGCTGCCGTCAGAAGGAGCAATGAAACCGAAACCTTTAGAATCGTTGAACCACTTAACTGTGCCAGTTGCCATGATATTAAATCCTTTTCGCAAGTCGCGAATTGTAGAAATCCTGGTATTACCCAGATAAATAGTGAGTAGAACAAGGAATACAATTACAGACTACCGAAAGAATTCGAATGTTTCTGGAACCATGCTTGCTTGCTAACTTACTAACTGCCGACATCCTGCCACGTGGGCAGTCGCAGGTCAAAGCCTTTGTGCTTTTTAATTTGTTGTTCTGCCTCTTATAGCCGTTTAAAAACCGCGCAAATTCGCAAAAATAGCCTTAATCTTGCCAATGAGCCAGGCACTACTAATCCGACCGCCTGGCGCGCTTTGCTTGCTCGCTAAAACTCGCTTCATTCGCGTCCTGGTGAGCATTCTGGAAGAGGTTTCAACATGCTATACGGACTTAGTTTATTGGCGGGTATCGCCCTTTTGACACTTGGAGGGGAGTCGCTTATCCGCGGCGCGGTGGCGGGTGCGCGAAGAGTCGGCGTCTCGCCACTGTTAACAGGGTTGGTAGTGGTTGGTTTTGGCACCTCGGCCCCTGAACTTGTCGTCTCGATTGATGCCGCGATTAACCAGCAGCCTGACATTGCGGTTGGCAACATCGTGGGCAGCAATATCGGCAATATCTTATTGATTCTAGGCCTATGCGCGGTTATTTGCCCAATGGTGGTTCAGCCTTTAGCACTGCGCCGGGATGGGCTGGTCGTGGTGTTGGCCAGCCTGCTGTTTATTGGGCTCTCCTTCGGCGGCGCACTGGGTCGCATCGATGCAGCAATTTTTATAGCGGGCCTGGTCGGCTATCTTGTTTGGGCCTACTTAAGTGAAAGCCGTCAGCACATTCCCGCGGCAGAAATGCACGCTTCAGAAGCGGAGGAGATGACCAAACTACCCACTACAGGCTGGATGATCGTCGTAGCGTTAGTGATTGGCTTGGGCATGCTGATTGGCGGGTCACAGCTACTCTTATATGGCGCCATTGGGTTGGCACAGGCCATGGGCATTTCCGAAGCAGTCATCGGTTTAACCATCGTCGCCGTTGGTACCTCACTGCCGGAGATGGCCGTGTCGGTGGTTGCTGCGTTACGACGTCATGCGGATGTTGCCATCGGGAATATTCTGGGCAGCAATATTTTCAACCTGTTAGGCATCCTGGGTATCTCCGCGTTTTTACAGCCGCTACCCCTTGCGCCACGCGTGGCCCTGTTTGACCAATGGGTAATGCTGGGAGCCGCTGGCATACTGGTGCTGTTTTTGTATACCGGTATGCGCCTGTCGCGCTGGGAGGGAGCCGCACTGCTTGCAGGCTATGCCGCTTATATAGCGTTAAGCTTTACGATCTTTTGAGATGGCCTAATCGTTGATTGCGCTGAGCCAAAACCCCATCGTTTTTGGCTCAATGACTTGATTGTTTATCGTGGAGAAACGTCACCGTGCACATTGCAACCTTGGGGCCTAGTGGCAATAACCATGAACTGATTGCCAAGCGCTATCTCAGAATGCGTTGCTCAGGCGAAGGCAGCGTGACTCTGTTTAGCCAGTTTGAGGCGGCCTTTCAGGCGCTCCTCGCGGGTCATGTGAGCCACGTTCTACAGTGCACCGCCCATGCAACGCATAGCGACTGCGTGGGCCGCTATATGCATCGAGCCTATCCCGTAGACACCTTTATAGCGGGCAGCAAGCCGCTGGCGCTGATTGCCCAGCGCGACTCTGTTCGCCCCACCCAAGTAGCGCTACAACCAGCGACCCGCTACTACACCGACTTAACGGCTTATACAGAGATCATAGACGCTCCCACCACAGTGGCGGTGGCAGAAGGGCTTCTTGCGGGACGTTTTGAGGCGGGCATTTGCGCTGAAGAGGTGCTAGGCCAAGCCCCCGAGCAACTGCGTTTGGTGCAATCACTGGGGCCTGCGCTGGATACCTGGGTAATGTTTGCCACCACTCCACTGGCAGCCTCTTCGCCGCTACGGTTAGACGCTGACGCTTAAACAACCGGGCTAAACCACAAAGATCAGGATAATCCCTCCCACGGCCAACGCGCTCCGCTGCCAAAGTGCTTTTCGTGCAATCACCCCGTAAGAGATCGCCCCTAAACCAATCGCCACTTTTAGCGCATACAACAAGGCGCCGGAAGGATTGAAGGCCAGTTGGATCATCTCTGGGTTGGCCACCATGGCTAGAGGAATAATATACAGCCCTATTCCTAACGCCATGGCTTTGAATGCGACTTTTAGCCAGTTCTCCCCCACCATGCCCGCAGCAATGAACACGCCGCCACACACCGGCGGCGTGATCGTCGAGAGCAGCGCGTACCAAAAGACAAAAAGGTGCGCCAGAAGCGGTTCCAAACCTAGCGAGGTCAGGGCAGGCCCGGCGACAGAGACACAAATCACATAGGCGGCGGTGGTGGGCACCTCCATGCCTAAAATCAAGCAGGCGAGCGCCGTTAGTAGCAAGGCTGGCCAGAGCATGTCGTTGGAGAGCGATAGAATGCCCGAGGTGATCTTGACGCCCAACCCTGTCAACGACAGCACGCCGACCACCAACGAGGCACATAGAATAATGGAACCAATGACGGCAATCTGACGCCCAGCGGTGACCACTGCGTCGGATAAACGGGTGGCAAAGCCGGGGAGCGAAAAGCGCAGCGTCACGTTAAAGAAGAGCAGCGCAATGCCCGCGAAAATCGCAACACTGGCGGCGTACTGAGGGGTAAAACCGCCATTAAAGATGCGCTCTAACAGCAGCACGAAGGGGATGGCAAAAAACAGCGAGGTAATCAGCACCTCTTTCGCGCTGGGTCGCTCGCTTTCGGCCACGGGCTTTAGATCATGCCGGGTCGCATAGGCATTAATACCCACCCAGACCGTCAAAAAGTACAGCACCGCTGGAAGCATCGCCGCGGCCATGATCTGGGTATAGGGCGTGCCCGTCAGTTCCACCATCACGAATGCCCCGGCGCCCATCAGCGGCGGCATAATTTGCCCGCCGGAGGAGGCAACGGCTTCCACCGCACCCGCCAGCGAACGCGGGTAACGCAGGCGCACCATGGAGGGAATGGTAATTGCCCCAGTGGAAGCAACGTTGGCAGACGCCGAGCCGGAGATAGAGCCCATCAGCGCCGACGAAATCACCGCCACTTTAGCGGCCCCACCGGTGAGCCGCCCCGCCACCGCACTGGCCAGATTCATAAAGCCCTGGCCCGCCTCTCCCGCATTGAGCACCGCGCCGAAAATCACAAAAATCGCCACCACACTGACGCTTACCCCCGTCAGCGAACCCCATAATCCGCCTTCGGCAATCGTGAGCGTACCCACCATACTGGCCAGCGGCAGCCCAGGGTGACCAAAAGCGCCTGGAATATATTGACCAAAGGCGCCATACATCAACGCCAGCAAGGCAACCAACGGCAGAGGCCAACCGATGGCTCGGCGCGCCGCTTCAAGCGCTAGAGCAATCAAAAACAGGCCAATCCCCATCTGTAGGTGGGTATCAATAAAGCCGTACTGGTTGGCTAGCGCAGCTTCGTTAAACGCAATATAGCCACAGGCAGCAACACCCAATACCGTCAGCAGCCAGCCGCTGACTCGCTGCGCCGGTGTATTGGCCATATAAATCAGTACCCATGGCAACAGCAGCGCCATATGCAGCGGCCGGCTGACCAGCGCAGGCGTTAAGCCATAAAAAATCAAGCCAAGATGGAATATTACACTGACTGCGCCTAACGCCATCCAGCCAGGCGCTACTGAGCGATCATCCTCAGGGCTCGACGCCTGAGAAGAGGTAAAAACACGCATGCCACACTGCCTATCAATACTGTATCAATACAGGACTGCCACAGCGCAAGCACCGTGGCAGCAAGAAGATGGATAATGGAAGAAAACGACTAGCGCAGCGCGTCAGGTACCTCGATACCCGCTTCCTCGTAGTAACGCAGTGCGCCTGGGTGAAGCGTGCCGGTCATGTTTTCCAACATATCAGGGCTAATACTGCTCCACCACGCCGCCTCTTCGGCCATGGCGTCGCGGCGCTCCCAAAACGTTTTGGTCAGCGTGTAGGCGGTGTCATCGTCCATATACGTTGTGGTGTAGGCGATCACCGGTAGCGATGTGGTTTCAACGTCTTTATCCACGCCGGGATAAGTGCCGCCGGGGATCGTTTGGCGTGGCGCTCCCGTTTGCTCGATTTGTTGATCAGTCAGGCTAACCAAGGTCACCGGCATGCTGGCGGCTGTCTCAATCACATTGGGTGAGGGAAAGGAACTGGCGGTCACAAAGCCATCAATCTGGCCGTTTTTAAGTGCATCGGGGCCGCTGCCCATCGCTGCATCGGCAATTTTCACGCTCTCTTCCAGGCCAAACAGTTCCAGGTAACGAGCCGCTTCACGGGCGCCAAAGGTGCCTCGACCAATCAATAAGTGCTTGCCTTCCAGCGTGGAAATATCGGTCACGCCGTCATCACCCGCTAATACAAAGTGCATGGTGATAGAGGGGATCGGGAACAACCCCCGGATCTCTTGAAAACGCGGATTCTGACGCTCGGCAAAGGCACCCTCCCCACCCATGGCCTGATCGACTAACGCGGGCGGCGTGGTAAATACATAGTTGCCCTGGCGAGCCATGACTTCCATCACGTTCTGTACCGAACCCTGGCTTTCTTCCAGGGTAAGGATGATAGCGTCATCGGTTCCCTGGCGAATCGCTTCTGAGAGTTCTACGCCCATTTGATAATAGGCGGTACCCGCTGAAGCCGATTTATAGGTCACACGCGTTTCTGCGTGGGCGGAGAAGGCGGCACTTGTCAGCACTAACGTAGCAGCCGAGACGAAAAGCGTGCGGTGTAGGGAGCGAAAGGGATTGCGCATCGTTATATTCCTCAACGTATCCAGCGGCCACTTCTAATCGGCCTCGTTTTTATCTTACCCAGTTGTTATATGACCAAGCTGAGAGCGTGGCGCGCATTAAAATAGCACGACTGCCCTCGGACAGGCACTCTCCGCGGTCGCCCTCCCCATGCCCTCCAGGGTGTTTTATTGACATCTAATATTAGCTTAAAAAGATATAAATTCTGAATCTTTTTCAACAATGCTATGCGTCAATAGTATAATTCTTAAACCGCTATTAACTTTTTTATAAAACTATTACTGCACGATTTACCATTACCTAAAAGATTAATTTCCTAAAAAAAGATGCTATTACCTTAAGAAGAACTACTTCCGTTCGTTTTAATAAGGTATTGCGGCGCAATATAGACTGATAAAATGAGGCCGCTTTTATACCACTCCTGACAACTTAACCATGAGGAAGAACGTCACATGCCTACGTTGTGCCAACCCTCTTGCCAGCCTCGATTATATCGTCGCTGGCTTTTTTTGTTAGCGGCCTTACTATTAGGCGTAAGTCCCAGTGCATTTGCAGTGACCGGTGAACTAGATCTAACCACCTCTACCGTTGGCTTTTTTGCTGTTGCGATTTTCGTCCTGGCGTATGCATTAGTCATGGCGGAAGAAAAGATCCATATGCGCAAGTCTAAACCGGTGTTGGTGGCAGCCGGTATCATCTGGAGCCTCATCGGCTGGGTGTATGTCCAAAACGGCATGTCGGACGCGTCTGAGTACGCTTTCCGCGTCACGCTGTTGGAGTTCACCGAGCTGATGCTGTTCTTGCTGGTGGCCATGACCTATATCAATGCCATGGAAGAGCGTCGGGTCTTCGATGCATTGCGTTCCTGGATGCTGCGTAAAGGCTTTAACTACCGAACCCTTTTTTGGCTGACCGGCGGTCTCGCCTTTGTGTTATCCCCCATTGCCGACAACCTTACCACCGCACTCTTGATGTGCGCGGTAGTGACCAAGGTGGCCGAAGGCAACCAGCGCTATATCAACCTGGCCTGTATCAATATCGTGGTGGCCGCCAACGCGGGGGGTGCGTTTAGTCCCTTTGGCGATATCACCACTCTAATGGTATGGCAAGCGGGCATGGTGGAGTTCCAGGAGTTCTTTATTCTGTTCTTCCCCGCCCTGGTCAACTTCATGATTCCAGCATGCATCATGAGCCTGTTTATCAAGGATGAAAAACCCGCAAGTGTTTATGAAGATGTGTGGATGAAGCGTGGCGCCCGGCGCATTGTGCTGCTGTTTTTATTGACGATCGTGACCGCCGTACTGTGTCACGTGGTGCTCCATCTACCCCCGGTGTTGGGCATGATGACCGGCCTTGGCTACTTGCAGTTCTTCGGTTACTACCTGCGCCGCAGCCTGCCCCGCTCCTTGGAGCGCAAGCGCGAGCGGTATAGCCGTGAAGGTGATAACCGTAAGCTGGCGCAACTGGGTAGCGTGGTGCCGTTTGATGTTTTTAACCGCGTTGCCCGGGCTGAGTGGGACACACTGCTGTTCTTCTACGGGGTGGTAATGTGCGTTGGCGGGCTTGGCTTCATGGGCTATCTAGGCTTGCTGTCGGAAGCACTGTATACCGGTTGGAACGCGACTGCTGCCAATATTGTATTAGGCATTGTTTCGGCCGTGGTAGACAACATTCCGGTGATGTTTGCAGTGCTGACCATGGAGCCCGATATGTCCCACGGCCAGTGGCTACTGATTACCTTAACCGCTGGCGTTGGTGGCAGCTTGCTATCGATTGGTTCCGCGGCCGGTGTGGCGGTCATGGGTCAGGCAAGGGGCTCCTATACCTTTATGGGCCACTTGCGCTGGTCGCCGGTTATTCTGCTCGGCTACATCGCCAGTATTCTGGTGCATATGTGGCTCAACGCTGAGAGCTTTGCGCTCTTCAGCTAAGCCCGATCAAAAGAGAAATAGATGGCACTATTTCTTTTCCTTGTATCTCTTTACCCCTTTTCAGCGTGCTGGAAAGGGGTTTTGGTATAGCCGTTTAATAGCTTTCGAAAAGATACTCAATGGGTGTCGGGCGGCCAAATAGATAGCCCTGATAGCGGTAACAGCCGTGGCCTCTTAGCCAATCGAACTGCTCTTTTTTCTCCACTCCTTCCGCGACCACGGTTAAGCCTAAACTTACCGCAAGTAGAATCGTGGTATCGACAATCGCTGCGTCTGTCTTATCGGTCAGCAGCTCGCGAATAAACGATTGGTCAATTTTCAATTCATCCAGCGGTAAGCGCTTCAGGTAACTCAGCGATGAGTAACCGGTACCAAAGTCATCCAACGCAAAGCGAATCCCCCTAGCACGCAGTTTCAACATCGTGCTACGCACCCTCACCGGCTCGTGCATCAACAGGCTCTCGGTGACTTCAAGCACCAAGCGGTTCGGCGGCGCCAGGGTTTCTGCTAATAGCTCTTCAACATCACGTACAAACTCCGGCTGCTGAAACTGCACCGAACTCACGTTGACGGAAATACTTAACGGCGCATAGGCCGGTTGATGAGACCATTTCGCTAGCTGCTCGCAAGCTGACCGCAGCACCCAGTAACCGATCGGCACAATCAACCGATTCTCTTCCGCAAGCGGGATAAACGTTGCGGGGGATACCCAGCCACGCTGAGGATGATACCACCGCAGCAGCGCTTCAACGCCGGTAGTCACGCCCTGATGGTCGACCTGCACTTGGTAATGCAGCGCCAGCTCGTTGCGCTTGAGCGCCTGATGCAAATCAGCTTCTAAACTGGCCCGTTCCAATACGCTGGTCTGCATTTCGCTGTTAAAAAAGCGCAGCGTATTGCCGCCCGCGCTTTTCGCCTGCTGCAACGCCATATCTGCCTGTTGCAGCACGCTATCCATACTGTACTCACCAGCTCCCGTAAACAGCGAAATGCCAATGCTGGCACTGATCGGTAACGAGTGACTGCTTCTTAATTGCGCAATGACTTCCAGCAGTTGCCGCCCCACACGCTCGGCTTTTAGTGCGGCGTCTTTTTGCTCCTCGCCCAGGTTCTTGATCAGCACCACAAACTCATCGCTACTGAAGCGGGCTAGCGTTACCTCTTCATCAAGCCGCTGGCGTAGCTGTTCAGCCACGCTGACCAAAAGCTGGTCACCGCTCTCATGGCCCTGAATATCATTCACTAAGCGAAAATTATCCAGGTCGATCACCAGCACCGCACTGAAAAATGTGGCCCACTCATCATGATCAATGGTTGCCGTTAAGGAGTCCATCAGTAGCCGTCGATTGGGCAGCCCGGTTAGCGAGTCATAGAAGGCCAGGTAGTGGGTGCGTGACTGCATTTCGAGGTAGTCAGTCAGTTCGGTCGAAATACCGCATAGGGAGGGAGGTGCGCCAGGGGACATGGAAAGCGGCATTTTAATCGATAAGAACGTTCTTACCCGGCTTTCACCCCGCAAAACGTTGCTCTCTTCTACCGTTACTTTTTTCCCCGAATCTAATACGTTGCGATCAACCTGGTTGATTTCCGCAGCGCTCCCGGCATCAAAAAACGCCGCATCGCGCTTACCGATAATTTTGTCGGCTGGCAGGCCAAATAGATCGCTCATGCGACGATTAACGTATTGATACTCCAAGCTTGGGGATTTGATATAGATAAAGGCATCGACGCTATCCAGAATAGTCGCCAGCATCTCTTTATTGGATTGCAGTAACGCCCGGTTATGCTGCATGCGCCGCTTGAGCAACAGGTTGCCCAGCAGCGCCAAAAGAAGGAACACAAGCAGCAAGGCGATGCCCCATCGCCCCAAGTAGCTGTCAATGCTGCGCAGAAGCTCCGCCGGAAGAGCTGCAGACGAGGCAAAATAGTACATAGTGGCTGTTCACTGGCCAGGCATGGTCAACGGGCCTGCCCGCTCGACCACTCGCTGCCAGGCAGCGTCTTTTTCAATACGTGACACAAACGCAGCGATGGCAGGATACTTTTCCAACGACTGCACGGCGGCCATGGCCTGTAACGGGAAACTCATTTGAATATCAGCACCACTGGGCCACGGCCCGGCAAAATTACCCTGCGCCAACAAGTGCTGGTTTATGAAGTTCAGGTGCTGTTTAAGCTGCGGTGCTAAGAAGCGCTTGCTTACCGTATCGCTAATTCCCTTAGCCAGTGGCTTAATCAGCCAGGGCGACTGTTTGGGAATTTGACTAAACACAAGCTGCATCACCAGCAGCGGCATTAGTGACCCTTCGGCATAGTGCAACCAGTAGCGGTAGTCCACCCACGCACTCATATCACCGATGGGAGGCTGACAGCGCCCCTGCCCATAGCGTTGAACAAGGTAATCTATGATGGCGCCTGATTCGGCCACGGTAAAATCGCCGTCGGTAATCACCGGAGATTTACCCAGCGGGTGAATTTTTTTCAGCGAATCTGGCGCTTGCTGGGTTTTGCCATCGCGTTGGTAAACCACCAACTCGTAGTCCAGTTCAAGGGCTTCAAGTAGCCACAGGATGCGATGCGAACGAGACTTTTCCAGATGGTGAACGTGGATCATAAACACTCCGTGGGGCTGAGTCGCGCGCCAGCATTGCACTGGCGACACGTATTCCTTTTCTAATGGCACATTTAGCTTAGTACCATAAAGCCCATCATCATAGGAGCATTAGTATCAACGCAACGTCAAAATTAATGCTTATTAATTAGGTGCGTTATAAACGGTGCGCATGGCGCCAACGCGCCAGCAGATCCAGCGGTGACCACTTACCTTGCAGCCAGGGCGCTAGTAAACGCATAGAGAGCGGAATAAACACAAATACCATCACTGGCGTCAGCATTAGGGTACTCACCACCACCCGCGGCAGCAACGCCCAATCGGCCAATACGCCGCCGAACACAAACTGAAAGATCAGCGAGATAGGAAAGAAAGCCAGCCAGACAGCCACGGCCTGCTTCCAGCGCGGCGGTGCACTGCTGCCGGTTTGAAACCACGCATCCAACCCGGTGGCCCGGTGCTCATGGGGCGCCTCATATAAGCCTTTACCACGCGCCAACCACGCATGCCGTGAAGCGGAGTGCTCCCAAGCGGCTAAGGTCTCGCTGCTGCTAAAGCGGAATATAATCTGGTATTCATCGTCATCAGCCGGTGGCGACAGTACGCCAGAACCGAGGTAGCCAGCGAAGTCGGCCGCCAGTTCGCGCCCTTCATTAAGCCAACGATTAAAATCGGCGTAGCGGCCGTGCTCAACGCGACGAGCCACCATCAACGTGACGGGTGAGGCAGACATGGTATATCTCCTAATGTGTCGACAGCCAGCGCCGGGTAGGCAGGCTGTTTGCTTTCAAGGGGATAACCCTGAAAGTCCAATTGGCACATTATACAAGCAATGTTGATGCCATGTGATGAATGATGCGCTATACCCGTTGGCGCGACATGGATTCGCGCCCAGGCACAGGGTGGGGGCGCTCGCCGCGTTGAAAGGCGCATACATGAACATAGATATCCACAGCGCTGCGAATGGCATCGGCCTCTTGGGCGTCGGGCTCTACTACCGGGCCGGTATACTCACCTTCGCTACGCAGCACAGCCTCTAACTCGGTGCGGTAACGGTCGAGCAGGTGCTCCAGGTTGATGCGAATACGATGAACTTCCAGACCAAACGCTTGGCGTTGATCGGTGCGTTTAAGGATGTCCAAAGGATTTGAAGCGGCTTCGATCAAGCTTTCTAACGTAGCGAAAACTAACTTTTCAGCACTGTTTAAATTAGGAATAATGGAATAAATGAGGTCATTTAAAGTGATCGGTGTTCCATGGCGGTGCATAGGCGGTTCAACGTCCGGTTAAGGGGTCAATGCTAATAAATCGGCCCTGCTCAGAAAAACTTAATCGATAAATACCGCGCACACCGTCCCGGCCCACCACCCGCCGAATTGCTTCGGCGGGAAATATCACCCAACGGCCATCTACGCTGCGGGTTCGCACGTTGGCGATACGCCCTTCGTAATGGGCTAGACATTCATCATAATTAAGATTAATGACCACATCAATGGTTTGCATAGGGCAGGGATAGACTTGGCATAGGCTGGCATCGTGTCAGAAAAGTGTTGGCATCGCACAGCGCAAACTTGCACTGTCGGCGTTGCTCGCTAATACTTCATGGTATCCCAACTCGTACTTAGTCGGTAATGACCTATGGCCGTTTCTTCCATTAGCACTGTTTCTCACGCTGCCGGGACGTACCCTTCAGCGAATACAATGTCCCCGCGCGTTGAGCAAGCCGCTAAAGGCCGTGCTCTAGAAGAAGATACGGCGTCTACCGACGACCCAAAAACGACTAGTGCTAGTGAAGAGAGCAGCAGTGCCGAGGCTGGCCCCAAACGGGCTGACGGTACGCCCATGGCGCCGGATGAGATTCGGCTACTAGACCAGCTTAAACAGAACGACCGCGAAGTTCGCCAGCACGAGATGGCGCACCAAACCGTGGGCGGTGCCTATGCAGGCGGCGCCAGCTACGAGTATGAAGTTGGCCCCGATGGCAAGCGCTACGCGGTCGCGGGAGAAGTACCGATCGATTATGGCCCGGTACCCAATGACCCCCAAGCCACTATCGAAAAAATGCAAACCGTGATCGCCGCAGCCATGGCGCCTGCAGATCCCTCTCCCAAAGATCATCAAGTGGCTGCCCAAGCGCGTCAGTACTTGTTGGAAGCCAAGCTCGAAGCGTCCATGCAGCGCAGTGAAATGGAGCAAGCCCGCAGCAACGGCGCCGAGGCAACTTCTTCTGCTGATGAATCAGCCGCTAACGAGCAACCTTCAGAGGAACAAGCTGCTTAATTGTCCGCTAGCGCAAGAGAGCTCCACTCTTCACGGCTAGGCCAATTTGCCAACCAGGTAGGTAATGACTCGGCGGGCATAGGACGCGCAATACCATAGCCTTGGGCTAAATCGCAGCCTAGCGCCATCAAGGCTTTGGCATGGTCTAAGGTTTCTACCCCCTCTGCCAGCATGGGCCGCTTAAAACGATTAGCCATGTAAATGACGCTTTCCACAATCGCCATATCATCCTGATCGGTGAGCATATCGCGGACAAAGCTCTGATCAATTTTGATCAGGCTGACCGGCAACTGCCGCAGATGGGTTAACGACGAAAACCCGGTGCCAAAATCATCAATAGCAAAACTCACCCCCAGCGACTGGCAGCGCGCCATATTTTGCAGCGCAGCCTGGATATCGTGCATTGCGGCGCTCTCCAGCACTTCGAGCTTGAGCATTACGGGCGGTACATCAGGGTAACGTGCCAATAACTCGCCAAGCCGCTGGCTAAAATCACTCACTAACAGATGCGTAGGGCTTATATTCACATTGATCGGCAGCGCGATACCCTGAACTTGCCACTCACTCAACTGACGCAGCGCTCGTTCAATGACCCACTCGCCAAGATCCACCTCCAACGGCGTGGTATCGATGATGGGTAAAAACTGCCCAGGTGCCAGCAGCCCATCTTCAGGGTGCTGCCAACGAATCAGCGCCTCTAGACCGACCACTTTGCCACTGCGCATATCGACCTGGGGCTGATAGTAAAGGCACAGTTCATTGTGAGTGAGGGCATCAATAAAACGCTGGCGCTGCTCATGGCGCACCTGCAGCAAGCGGTCATGGTTAGGGTCAAACAGGTGGAACGTGTCGCGGCCACGCTGTTTGGCACGATACATGGCCTGATTGGCATGCCGCAGCAGCACATCGCCCTGAACGTGGTCATTAGGGTAGAGCGTAACCCCCAGGCTCGCCGTCAGATGAACACTCTGGCCCTCAATCATCATCGGTTGTCGAATGGAGCCCAGCAACTTCTCGAAAAAGTCATCGTCGACACCGTGGTGCAGTAACAGCACGAACTCATCGCCACCCACCCGCGCCAGCACGTCATCGCCAAACAGCAGATGGCTGATGCGCTGTGAAAAAGAAGACAGCAGCGCATCGCCTACGGTGGGACCCAGCCGGTCATTAATATTTTTGAAGAAGTCGATATCCAGCGAACACACCGCCAAGGGGAGCTGCTTGGCTTCTGCATGCTGCATGGACTCTTGAATCAACTGCGTCAGCAGTTGCAGGTTGGGTAGCCCCGTGAGGGCATCAAAGTAGACTTCTCGATTAAGGTGGCGGGCATGGGCCGGAATGGCCGAAAGATCTGCGAGCACAATCACATGGTGATCGATCTCGCCGTGCTCATTGCGCACACGATTGATCGACATCATGCCGGGATAAAACTGGCCATCGTGACTACGGTAGCTCACCTGGCTTTTGCTACGGTCACGCAACTGCAGCTCTTCCCGCATCAACCGCGTGGTGCGGCTATCGTCCAGCGGTAAAATGCTGAACGCTTCTGGTGTTTTGCCCTGTACATCGCCCTGCGTAATCCCCGTTAATTCACAAAAAGCGGGGTTCACCTCCACCACCCGATTTTCCGCATCAGTAATAATGATCGCTTCGTTGGCGTAACTAAATACCGATTCAGCGGGTGACGCCGCATGGCTTACAGATGCCGTTGGCATCGCGTTCGAGCGGGGCAGTGAAGGCGCTGGCTGGGAGTGCTGTTGAGACAAAGACTGTTCCTTCGATAAATTCAAGGATTCATACATATGTCTTTGCTCTCCTCGTCGTTTTTATAGAGCCGTCGCTATATAGGTTCGTTGTTATATAGAGCCGTTATTATGAAGACAGTAGTATTGCTAGGCATAATAACACCCTATGACGGCGAAGGTACTTTGCACTACAAAGTACCTTATCGGCTGACGAGGTAATTAGTTAAAGAGTTTGCTCAATATAATGGCAGGTAAGCTACGCGGGAGAGAGGGCTAAACGCTGGGTGGCCAACGCCGTATCGCGTACTTGGTAATCGCTCACTTTGCGGGTCATATCATCGGCCTGATCATCAAGAGAGCGGCTCGCCGCGGCCATTTCCTCAACCAATGCAGCGTTTTGCTGGGTCACCTCCTCTAACTGGGCCATGGCACGGTTAATTTGCTCAATACCCGCCGACTGTTCATGGGTAGCCGACGCCATTTCATCCATCAGGCTTGCCATTTGCCCTACCCGTTGAGCAATCCGCCCCAGAGCTTCATTGGTGGTAGTCACCAGGCTTTCGCCTTCTGAAATTTTGGTCACATTATTATCGATCAATTGGCGAATCTGGCTGGCCTCCTGGGCGCTGCGGCTAGCCAATTTGCGTACTTCATCGGCAACCACCGCAAAACCACGCCCATGCTCACCGGCTCTCGCCGCTTCAACCGAGGCATTAAGCGCCAGCAAATTGGTTTGGAAAGCGATGTTATCGATGGTCGCCACAATGCTAGTCACCTGCTCGTTGGCTTGCAGGATAAGCTGCATGGCGGCTTGGGTTTGAGAAGCGACTGCGGTGGCTTCTTTTGCCTCTTGAACCACCTCACCGGTCATCTGCTGGGCTTGCTGCGCGTTCTCAGCACTCTGGCGCACCGTGGCGGTGATCTGCTCCATGCTCGACGCGGTTTGCACCAGCGAGGCGGACTGCTCTTCGGTTCGCTGGGCAAGATCCTGATTACCCTGCGCCATTTGATTGCTGGCCACCGCCACCGACTGCGCATTGCGCTTAACGTCAGCGACCAGCGCTTCGGTAACTTCCGACGATTCATTAAACGCCTGATATAGCTTTGATAACTCATCGCTACCCGGCACCACTAAGCGCTGTGTCAAATCGCTACCCCGGGTCGCGATACTGGTTAGCGCTTGGTTAAGCGATTGGGTAATGACGCGTACGATCAATACGGCAGCGACAATCGCCATCAAGCTGGCCACGAGCGCAATTACCGCATACTGCCAAAGTGCCTGTTGGGCCGACTCACGCAGCGCGACAGTCTGGGCCACCACTGTATCTGCCACGCTATCCTCTAACGCTTTAAGGCGGGCAATTTTCACCGTTTGCCACTCAAACCACTGTTCCGGGTCGACACCATAACCGCCGGCTTGCGCTTGACTGATCGCCAATTCGCGCCGAGCCAAGAGACGCTCGATCTCTGCACCGCTCAATGCCTGGTCAAGCTGGTCGCGGCTTTCATCTCCAGCCAACAGGCGAAAGCTCGTCAAGAATGCCTGTTCCTCGCCCAACAGGGACAAGAAACGGCGTAACGTAGCGTCGGGCATGCCGTCACTGGCGAAGGCATTGGAAAGCAGAGCCCGCTCAATCCCCGCTAAATCTTTGGCTTCCAGCAGTTGGTAGTAGGCACTTAGCTGGCGAGCAATACCCCCTTCGCTGGTTAGATGCGACAACGTACCCACAAAGGCCATTAGTTGACCGTTGATGCCAGTGTAGTGGCTTAACGCATCACCCATCGCCATATCAAGGCCATCGACACGCTTGCGTAAGGCTGCCTGGCGCTGCCACTGGGCGTCGATTTCGTTGAGTCGTTGCTGGACAGCAGGTGTTAACAGCGCTGGATCCAAGGCATCACGCTGAGCTTGGAAAGCCTGGACAGCGGCGTCGGTGTTGGGACGCTGCTGATTAAGCTGATCGCCAAAGGCATTACCTTCGCTGCCCAGAAAGCCAGCGGTCATGCCCCGTTCAAGCTGCATTTGGTGCACGGCGTCACCGGCACGCTGGGCCAGTTGGGTCAAGGCGTGAAGACGATCAAACTCCTGCACCGTCGCGCGCCGTTCCATAATGCCTTGCGCAGCAAACCAAGCCAGGGCAAGCAAGGGAAGCAGCAATACACAGACAAATTTAAACCGCATCGACATGCGGTTAACGATAGTTTTCATAGCTTAGCCTCAAACAGATAGCGTCGTTGGGGAGGTAAGCGGCGTGCTTGATTATTATTGTCCGCATCAACTGACGCGTTTAGCTAAGTCTGCCGCACTTTGCCGTTTAGTGAAATACGATTAATTTTAGTGGATAAAATAACGACAAGCGGCGCGAGTATAGGGCGTTTGGGGAACTCTATATTGATTCAAATCATAAAGTCTGACGGATTTTCAGGCCTAACAAGCGGCTGAATTGAGCGCTCCTTAAGGCGCTGGACTGGCGGCACCCAAAAAGCGCGCCTGCCAGTAATCGATCTCTAACGGCACGCTGACTACTGCACGGCCCTTACCAGGTGCATGAATCATTTGGCCGTTGCCACGATAAATTCCTACGTGGGTCGCTTTGCGACGGTCGCCAAAGAAAAGCAGATCACCAGGGCGTGGTTTTTTCACCTGTGGCAAGGCACGAAACTGTTCATCAGCGGAACGCGGAACACGAATACCCGCCGCCCGGTAGGTCATTTCCACTAAGCCAGAGCAGTCCAGACCATCGGGCGTATTTCCCCCAAAACGATACGGTGTGCCAATGGCCTGCTGAGCATGGGAGAGAATCAGCGCACGCTCCATAGAGAGTCCTGCGCGGTTAGGAGGCGCCTCAATGGGGGTAAGATCGCGGCTGGCACAACCCGCTAGTGCCAGTAGTAACAGGCAGGTAAGCAGCCACCTTCCAGAAGGTGCCAACCCGCAAGGTAGAGGCCACAGGCGAACCAGTAGCATGGGCAGCCGCTCCAATAAATCAACATGCTTTCATGATGGCGCAAAGCATGCCTAGCCGCCAATGGTTAGCGGCCGATCCACTCGACAAAACTGGTTTCACCCAGCGCATGGCGCTCATGACGCACCCGGCTCATGGCCGCGTAGGGTAAATCCATTGCCAGTACTCGCGAAAGCGGCTGCTTGATCACCTGACGCAGCAGGCCATTGCAGACAAATAGATGCGCCACTACCAGTACATGCTTGCCCGGTGGATTACTTAACAGCTGCTGCCAGGCCTCGGCTAATCGCGCGTCGAAGGCTTGCAGGGTTTCGCCACCGGGGGGAGACACCGTGGCAGGATCGAACCAAAAGGCACTCATTCGCTCGGTGCCCTCTTCGGCAAACACCTGGGCGTGGGTTTTGCCTTCCCACCGCCCCAAATGCAGCTCGGCGAAATCGTCTTCCACCTGAACGGGCAGATCAAACTCTTCCCCCAGCCATAAGGCGAATTCGCGGCAGCGCGTTAACGGAGAGGTAACGATCGCATCGTAGGGCAAATGCCCGTCGACCGTCTGCCGCATGACTGCATCGGTCACCTGCTGCCAGCCGGTTTCACTCAGCGGATGGTCGGTGGAGCCGCGGAGCATACGCCCGCCCACCGGCTCACCATGGCGCAGTAAATCTATCGTTGTTTGTTCGGCTTCAGGAAAGCGCATAGGGGTAACCTCGCCGATTTAGGCAGCTTGCAGTTTAGATAATTGCGTGACGCACGCGTTCGGAAATCCACTCCGACACCAGCACGGTAGCGAAAATCATAATAAAGATGACGCTAACTTGATCCCAGGCGAGGCTATTGATCGAGGCATTCAACTGCAGACCAATACCACCTGCCCCGACCAAGCCCAACACCGTCGACTCACGGATATTAATGTCCCAGCGGTAAACGCTAATCCCCGCGAACGCGGGCATCACCTGGGGCAGCACGCCGTAGTTCATCACCTGCAGTCGACTCGCGCCGGTAGCACTAATCGCCTCAACGGGCGTGGGATGGATCTCTTCAATCGCTTCGTAAAGCAGCTTGCCCACAAAGCCGATGGAGCGCAGGGCAATGGCAATAATCCCCGCCAGTACGCCGGGGCCAAGAATGGTGACCAGTAGCATCGCCCAAATCAGCGAGTTAATGGAGCGCGATGAAACAATCACCATCAGCGCCAAACTGCGCACCAGCGGATGCGGCGTCGTGTTACGGGCGGCTAAAAATGCCACCGGAAACGCCATCATAATCCCTAACGCGGTGCCCAAAGTGGCGATATTGATGGTGTCCCACATGGGCTTCCAGAGCACATTGGCGTAGCCCCATTCGGGAGGGGTCATGCGGCTGATCAGATCTGCTCCCTGGCGGCCGGCATCTTCCACAAACACCCACATGGTATTGTCGGAAATCATCTTCCAGCAGAGCAGAAATAGGCTGACACCTGCCAGCCAAGCCAGGTACTGCAACCATTGAGCGCGAGTAGTGCGCCGCCGCCAAACCGGCTGACCCTGGGGTGTAGTGGAAACAGGCATTTAAACTCTCGACAAATTAAGGGGCCAGAACTTACGGATCCAGCAGTTACTGAATCAGCGTTTACTGAGTCCAGCGGCGGACATGGCTTGAGCTGTACTCGCACAGCAGCACGATGGCGATGATAATCAGCAGAATCGCCGCGGAGGTGTCGTACTCATAGCGGCTCAGCGAGGTATTCAGCGTGGCGCCAATACCGCCTGCGCCGACAATGCCAATCACCGAGGACTCACGGAAGTTGATATCCAAACGGTACATGGAGAGCCCGATCAAACGCGGCATGACCTGGGGCTGCACGGCGTGGTTCATGGTTTGCCACCAACTGGCGCCCGTGGCGCGTACCGCTTCTACCTGCCGCCAATCCAAATCTTCAATATCTTCCGCCAGTAGCTTGGCCATAAAGCCAATCGTCGCGAAGGCCAGAGTAATCATGCCCGCAAAGGGCCCGAAGCCGAACATCACCACAAACAGAATCGCGATGATGATCTCCTGGAACGTGCGCGAAACGGCGATAATCGCGCGGCACACAAAGTAGATCGGCAGTGGTGAAATGTTACGCGCTGCCCCTAAACCCACGGGTATCGCCAGCAGTACACCCAATACCGTGGAGGTGAGCGTCATGGTCAAACTTTCCAGCAAGCCCGCGACGATATCGTCGTAGCGGCTGACAAAGTCAGGCTGCATAAAGGCGCCTAAAAAATTAACCGCCCGGCCTGCGCCTTCCGCCACCCGCTCCCAGTTCACCTCTACCGAGGCAAGCGCTAAAAACAGATACACCACTGCACCAATGGCAAGCCCCCAGCGCAAGCGAGGACTTTCAATTAGCGGTAGTCGCCGCCACTGACCGCGCTGCGCCGCCTGCTGGCGTGCCTGCTCGCTCATCGTGCTGCCCCCGCTTCGATTGACGACATCACCCGCGCGTAGGGAGGATTAATCGGAGCAGTGTTAGTCGTCTCATCGCCGCTGACTTCTTCGTCCATTGGCTCAGGCGTGGTGTCCCAGTCCTCTTCACCATAAATCGTGGTGAGGATCTCACTGGTGAGTTCGCTGGGAAGGCCATCAAAGACGATTTCACCCGCCCGCAGGCCGACAATGCGGTCAGCAAATTGCTGGGCCAGCGCTACGTCGTGAATATTGATGATCGCCGCCAGTTCGCGCTCTGCGCACAGCTCACGAATCAAACGCATGATTTGGCGCGAAGTTTTTGGGTCAAGGCTGGCGGTGGGTTCATCCACCAGCAACAGCTTAGGACTTTGCAGGAGCGCCCTGGCGATACCCACCCGCTGGCGCTGGCCGCCAGACAGGGCATCGGCACGTTTATCGATGGCATGCGGCAACCCCACTCGCTCCAATAGACGGAAGGCTTCAATCACAGCCTCCTGCGGGTAGCGGCGCAGGAAGCTGCGCCAAAATCCCACATAACCGAGCTGACCTGAAAGCACGTTCTCCATCACGGTTAGGCGGTCTACTAACGCATACTCTTGAAAAATCATTCCCATGGAGCGGCGGGCATGACGCAGCTTATGTCCCGAGAGCTTCGTCAGTTCCGTGCCGTCCAGACGAATGCTGCCCTGAGTAGGCTCAACCAGCCGGTTCACACAGCGAATCAGTGTGCTTTTACCCGCGCCAGATGGGCCAATCAGCGCCATCACTTGGCCTTTTGGCAGCGTGAGTTCAATATCCGTCAGCGCTCGATCCCCGGTAGGGTAACGTTTACCAACGCCGGTGAGTGTCAACATGGAAGTGCCTCATCTACATAGCGGTTCGGCCAGAAGGTTGCCCTCCTGGCCGATCGTATTGGGGTACTGCTTAAAGATTAATCGCAGTCGTAGGTCACGCCGTTGGCGTCAGCGATGGTGCGAATAACTTCCCAGTTTTCCTGATAAGTAATCGGAATAAACTGTGCTTCACCTGAGTTAGCGAATTCTGACTCTAGGGCAGTGCCTTCCCAGTCGTAGCTGAAGAACGCATCCTGAATCTTCTCGGCAAGTTCCGGGTTCAGGTTATTCGCCAGCCCGTAAGCGGTGGTGGGGAAGGTTTGTGAGGTGTAGATAATGTCGTAATCACCTTCGTTCACCACACCGCGGGAAATCATCCGTTTGCCTACGGAGTTAGCAATCGCCGCCGCGTCGTAATCTTCGTTGACCACGCCGAGAATGGAGTTGTCGTGAGAACCAGAGAAAGCGGTCTCAAAATCTTCCCCCGCTTCCATACCGTACTCAGAGCGCAGCAGCGCAGAGGGGGCGCGGAAGCCAGAGTTGGAAGTCTCTGAGGTAAACGCTAGTTGGCGACCCTGCAAGTCTTCAACGGCTTCAATGCCGCTTCCTGGGTAGGTGATAATCTCCATCTCATAGCCAAAGCTGCCATCTTCCGCGGCCATCATGGCGAAAGGGCGGAAACCACCGCAGTTAACCGCGACCGGGACGCCACCGGTATTGAAACCGGCTACGTGGAGACGGCCAGCGCGCAGCGCTTCCTGCTGGGCAGCATTGGACTGCACCGGGAAGAACTGGACTTTTTTGCCCGTAGCTTCGCTCAGGTGATCCAGAAAGTCAGACCAGACATCCGCGTAAACCGCGGGGTCTTCAACCGGCGTGTAGGCAAACACTAAAGTATCCGGGTCTACCCACTGAGACTCATCGCTGGGAACATCAGCGACCATATCGCCATCGTTATCCACATAGCGTGAAGACAGATCCGCAGAGGCGTTCACCGCGGCCAAGGCGAAGGCACTGGCAACGGCGGCACTGATTAACGTGCGGGAGAGGGATAATGTCTGCATGGGTCACCTGTAGCGTTCTGTAGAGTTATTAAAAGATGACAACATCCTGACGACTCCAGATGACAAAAATGGGGCACTTATATGACCACTTCGTGACGTTTTGGCGAAGAACAGTTAATCTACAGCTTGAAAAGCCTCGTGACCGCGGCGCTCTACAAACAGGCTGTTACCGGGAATTTTTTTCGCCTGATGCTTCAGCTCAGAAAGCTCGCCTGCGATATCCAGCGATTGGCAGGTAGTCGTATCATGGATGGGTTTTACCGCAATCGAGACGCTCACAAAGGGAAAAAACGTCATTCTATTTTGACGGTTTTCGATGTGAATCCCGCCCTGAAGGCGGTCAGCCTCTTCATAGAAGCCCGGTGCCATCACCTCGAATGAGTGCAGAATTTGCTGGCAAACACTTTCCCAGTGCTCAAGCGGCAGCAACATCATAAAATCATCGCCGCCAATATGGCCAATAAAGCCCCCGGCATTCTCTACCTGTGCTTGCAGCAGCCGCGATAGCGAAATGATGATGTGGTCACCTCGGGCGTAGCCATAGGCATCGTTGAAGGCTTTAAAGTTATCCAAGTCAACATAGGCCGCAGCAAACCCATGCCCGGAGGCCAAATAAGCCGCCAGTGTTTCATTGATCAGGATATTACCCGGCAGGCCGGTGAGCGGGTTGGCATGCCGCGCTTGGCGCACCTGAATCGCGGTAATCTCACGCAAAAGGTCAACGATATTGCCCATCCCCAGGTAGTCACCGTTAGCGTTAACGATGACAAAGTCCTCTTGCTCAATATCCCGGCTGTCGGTCAACTTCTGACTCAAAATCTCAAGCGGAGTATCCGCTTCGGCCACCAGCATGCGTGCATCAGCAACGTCCAGCACACGGCGCTTGGCATAAAGCGAATGGCTATAGGGGTTGGTAAATAGAGTTAAAAACGAGTTGCGTCGCACCACCGCCACGGGCTTACCATTCTCCAGCACGGCCACGCAGCGCAAGCTGGGTTGTTGGCGAAATCGCTCGGAGATATACGGCACTGCGCAATCCGTCGTTATGGCATCGGTAGCCCGTAAAATCGAGCGCGTGGTGCGACCCGCAGGGCTTTTTAATTGGGTGCTCGCTGGCAGCACCAGATTGAGTTCTAAAGGCGGCTGCTGGTTGGGTCGGGCGAAATAGAAGCCTTGTAGTAGTGCGAGCCCACGGTCGAGTTCCCACAAGCAAAGATGCTCAGCAGCGGTCTCCACCCCTTCGGCGATCACTTGGCAGTCCAGGCTACGCGCCACATCGAGAATCGAACGCAGGAACTCTCGCTTGGCAGGATCCTGGTCAATGCCGGAGATAAAGTGTCGGTCGAGTTTAACGAAATCCGGGCGCAGCTCCGACCAGTGGCGCAGGCTTGAGTGACCTGCACCGAGGTCATCCAGCGCCACCTGGAAGCCCATGGTGCGGTAGTGATCCACCGCTTGGCGCATTAGCTCGTAGTCGTGGATTGGCACGTGTTCAGTGAGCTCGATCACCACCCGCTCTGGGGGCAAGCCGCTGTCACGAATAAAGCCAAGCGTTAAGCCTTCGCGAAAATCACGCTCTACGATCGTCAACGGCATAACGTTAAGAAACAGCAGGCCCGGCAGATCGAGCTCTGCAAAGCGGTAGATGGCTAACCGTCGGCAGAGTATATCTAATTCCACCAGCTTTCCGGCCTGAGTGGCTACTTCAAACAGTCGTAACGGCGAGTGAAGCGGCGATGTTTTAGGCCCACGAATCAGTGCTTCGTAGCCATAAATCGCCTGCTGGCTGGCATCCACAATGGGCTGAAAGAGCACGTGCAACTCTTCTGTTGCAATAATCTTTTGCAACCACTGCGATTCTTGTGCGGTCATTTGCCTGCTGCCCTATTCTGCCACCCTAATAACCAGCGGTGGTTCCTATGATGTGTCACCTTCCCTGGAGTTGGTTGATAAGCTGCAAGCAAGCGTGCGTCATTTTTGTGACGCTATAATGACAATCATCAAGGACATCAGTCAGTTGACGCTACACTGACGTTAAATGAGCGGTTTCTCCCGCGCCGGAAAGACCACCTCGCTACCGTCGGCGTCGAGCTGTCGGATATCGATAGGGTGGCCTTTTTCATCCAGCGTTACTAAGCCAATGCCGCTGGCGTTCCACAGCCGTTCACCCGCGCTGGCGCGGTCAGGATCGCGGGGGTGAACGCTTAGTTTGCGGCGCTTGGTGAACCAATTAAGCGGCGACCACGGCGCGTAGAGCCAGCGATTGAGCCGGTCAAAGGTATTGAGCAGGTTTTTGGGAAAGGTGTTTTTGATCCCGCTTGAGGTGATCTGCCACAGATGGGGAGAACGGCGCTGATGACGCACCACAATGTCGTAGACAAACGAGTAGTGCACGTCGCCAGATAGAATCACGTAGTTGCCTGGGGTTTTGGAGTGCTGCCAAATTTGCAGCAGCGTATTGGCCGCTCCCCGGTGAGCCATCCAGTTTTCGGCATCCACCACCAGCGGCTTACCAGCAAGGGTAAACAGCTTTTGGATTCCCTCTATCAACTTGACGCCGAACATCGGTGCGGGAGAGACAATCACCGCACTTTTGGCCCCCATTAGCGCCTGCTGCATTTCCATTAGCGCCTCCCAGTCCATCAAGCCTGAAGGCCGATGCGGGCTGCGTTCGCTGCGCCAGCGCCGGGTGCGGGTATCCAGCACGATTAGTGTGGGAGTGCCGGGCACCTGAAACTCCCAGCCCTGAAAACGCAGCAGCCGCTCAATCAGCCCATCCTGTTCAGCGCAGACTAGCGGTTGGTCGCCATCACCCAGCAGGGTCAAGGCATGGTGGACTAACGGATTCAATTTATCCGGATCGTTACCCCAGGCTTGGCAAAGCAGATAGGCCACCAGGGCGTTACCGATAATTCGCTTAGAGAACGGGTGACCGTAGGCGGCGCGCTCCCAGTCGGCGGTTAGGTTCCAGTCGTCGGTAACGTCGTGGTCATCGAAGATCATCAGGCTGGGCAGGTGCGCCATCACCCGAGCGCATTGGGGCAAGCCTTCAGCAAAGGCATCGATTATCGCCTGCTCCTGACGATAGAGCTCGGCGTCTTTTTCATCTAAGGCAGGCGCTTCAGGGGCAATTACCTGCCAGGGCACCGGTGACCACACCAGGCAGTACATGGCGAGCATTTCTGCCAGCGTCATCAAGTGATTATGGGCGTTCGCCGAGGTAAACACCGGCTTTTTGACACCGCCAAAAAAGCGCTCGCGCAGCGCCACGTTACTGGTCACATCCGGCAACAGTGCAGCACGCCGGTAGTAGCTATCCGGCGAGCGGTAGAGCGCCTGGCTATCGTCGACAGTCGCGCCTTCCAGCCACTCATCCACCAGCCCTAACCGCTCAATCAACGCATGCACGGCGCGTAGCATCGGCCCGGCCACGTCGTCGGCGTACACCTGGTCGCCGGTCATCAGCAGCCAAGCGGGCCACTCGGTGGGCGCTGACTGCTGCTCAGCAAGCCAACTGTCGGCGCGCACCAGGCCATCGGCACTGTCGTGATGGGGCTTGCGGCAGGAGCCATGCATCAGGCGGTGATGGCGGGATGCAATCACAAAGGCAGGATAGGCGGCGCCATCATAACAGAGCCACGGCGCCCACTCGGGCAGAGAGCGCCACTCGCCCTGCTGTGTTTCCACCTGCAGGTCGTACTCGATGCGCTCGTCACAGGGCAGCGCTGACTCAAGCTCACAATCAATTAGGTAGATAAAGGCCCGCTGACCGATGGGGATGCACTGCTGGTGGTGCGCTAAGCCGATTGACTGGCTATCGGCGTGCCCTGGGCGCAGCACTAATGCCATGTTCAGTGGCCGAGTGGCGACGAGCCAAAGTACCAGCCGTGTAGTGCTGATACGTCTTAATAGGGGGCCGGCGACTATATCGGGCAGCGTATCTGTGCGATTCATTCGGTGCGGTCTCCATTATTTACTCGCGACGATTACGCGCGACGACGGGCAGCTCCACCACAATTTTTAACCCACCAGCGCTGGCGCGGCCAAGGTGCATATGGCCACTGTAGAGAGCGACAAGGTCAGTCACAATAGCCAACCCCAAGCCACTGCCCGAACGCTGTTCATCCAACCGTTTACCGCGCTGAACTGCCTGCTGGCACTCAGCTTCTGACATGCCGGGGCCATCATCGCTAACGGTCAAGGTTAACTGCTGCCCGTCGCTCTCTAGCTGTAGCTGCACATCGCTATGCGCCCAGCGCAGCGCATTATCCATTAAGTTACCCACCAGCTCTTGAATATCCTGCCCATCCATATGGACTTTAATCTCACCCGCCCAGGTTTGGCGCAGCTCAATGCCACGCCGCTGGGCGAGCCTGGCCAGCCCATTGAGCAGCGGCGCTAGGGTGGCATGTAAATCAATGGGCGCAAAGCGAACACCTTCGCCCGCTGCCGATGCGCGTGACAAGTGATGACGTACCGCGCTATCCACGCGTTCTAGCTCAACCTCCCAGGCGGCACGGTTCGCTTCCGGCAGTTGGCGTAGCTGCAAGCGCATCACGCTCAGCGGGGTTTTCAGCGCATGGGCAAGGTTGCCAGCGGTATGGCGGCCACGCTCAATCAAGCGCTGATCGCGGGCCAGCACCGCGTTCATTGAGGCAGCAAGCGTTGCCAGCTCGTCGGGCAAGCGGGTATCTAACTGCTCGGCGCGCCCCTGCTCCACCTCATGCAGGTTGGCGTGCATGCGGCGCAGTGGCGCTAGCCCCCAGCGTACCTGGAGCGCCAATACGCCAAGCAACAACACGCCCAGGCCCACTAAACCGCCCCACAGCAGGCGCTGAAATTCGCCAATGTCCCGGGCCAACACATCGTCCCGGGCGGCGACGCTAATATGTAGCGGCGTTTCTAACGGCGCCAAATAGATATCACGCTCCACCACGCGCAGCGACTGCCCCCGAGGGCCAGGTATCGAGCGAGCGCTAAGAGTGTCGCTATCAATCACCGGCAGGCGCTGATCCCACAGCGAGCGCGAGGCCAACGTATGCTGCTCGCCATCGGTGATTTGCCAATACCAGCCGGAGTAGACATTGTCAAAACGCGGGTCGCCCAGCGCCCGGTCATGGACAAGCTGTTGCTCTATGCGGTCGTAGGTAACGCCCGCCATGATGACGTTGAGGGTGGCCCCCAGGCGCTCATCAAAGGCCTGAGTGGCCGAGGCACGGTAATGATGAGAAAGCAGCGTGCCCGCAACGGGCAGCGCCAGCCCTATCATCACTAGCACCGCCAGCAGTAGCCGCAGGCTTATGGAGCGCTTTGCCCAGCGCTTTACCCAAAGTTCGGGCCAGACCGAATTGAGTCGACTCATTCGGTAGCGGGCTCTTCTGCTAATAAGCGATAGCCCTGGCCACGCAGGGTGGCAATTCGCCAACTGCCCAACTTGCGACGCAGGCGGCTGACCTGAACATCGATCACGTTGGAGTCCGGCTCGTGGTCGCGGTCATAAACGTGCTCCGAGAGCTCGGTGCGGCTCACCACTCGCGGTGCGGCGTGCATTAAATAGCCCAGCAGTCGGGTTTCCTGGGCGGTTAATCCCACCGGACGCCCTGCCAAGGTGACGTGCTGGGTGTGGGTATCCAAACTCAACTCACCCACTTTCAGTACTGGATGGGCATGGCCGTGGCTGCGGCGCACAAGGGCGCGCAGGCGAAACAGTACTTCCGCGGGCTCAAAGGGTTTTGTGACGTAGTCATCCGCCCCGGCAGTAAAACCCGCGGCTTTATCGGCCCAGCGTTCCCGGGCGGTAAGGATCAACACCGGCAGGTCGATACCATCTTCCCGCCATGCCGAAAGCCAGCGAGTGCCATCGCCATCGGGTAGTCCGACATCCAGAATCAGCGTGTCGTAGGCTTCCGTGCGTACCAGAAAATCAGCATCCTGACCGTTAGCCGCATGCTCTACAAGCCAGTCGCCATCGCGCAATGCTTGGCTAAGCTCGCGAGCCAGCGCCTGGTCGTCCTCTACCAACAAACACTTCATCGGCTAACTACCCTTTTTTGGCAAGTGACATCAACAGGCTAGCGGCGCATATCATTGATACGCACCCCTTCAATGGCCATTAATTGGCCGTTATGGCCATCAAACTCGAACTCGACCACTTGGCCCTGGGGGCCAAGCAATTTGATCTCATACTCGACATAACCCCCTTCACGTTCCACCTCAACCTCCAGTACTTCCCCTATATAGTGCGCTTCCAGCCAATCCAAAATAGTGTCGAGAGGCACAACCTCACCGCGGCGCACTTCACCGTGTAGCGACTCCCAATGCTGGTCACCCACCGCGCTACCCGCCAGCAACAGCACCAAGGCTAACCCAGTGACGTTGCGGCGAGGGACGCTGCGCAGTAGCTTTTTAAAGTGGCGTAGGATTTTACTCATTGGGTCAGCATGCCAAAGGCAACATGAACGTTAGATGAACAGCTTTGTCAGCTTAAGGAAAGTATCGGGGTGGTATAAATTCACTGTCGCATTCGCTGAATGCCGTTTATTCACTGTTGTATAAACATTGACGTACAGACATTCTCGTACAGATACGTAAAGAAGGAATTTGCTATGAACACCATGAAAAAAATGCTGCTGATCCCGACCTCTGCGCTGCTGCTTGCTGCGGCTGCAGGGAGTGTGCAGGCCGACGATTCGCTGCCGATGGATCGCATTGATGACATATTGACCCACGCCAATGACTACGGTTTCAGCCACTACGAAGAAGTTAGCATTAAAAGCCGTGGCCGCGTAGAGGTAGAAGGTTGGCTGGACGATGAGTGGTACGCCGATGTGGAATTTTCTCTTGATAACGGTGAAACGCTACAAGAGAAACGCGAGCGCCTGATTACCGGTGCCTGGGGTATGAGCGAAGACGATATCCGTCAAGCACTGGACGTAGCTAGCCAGGAGGGTATGGTTGAATTTGAAGATCTCGATATCGATAAAAGCGGCATCATCGATATTGAAGGCCGCGGCGAAGATGGCCGTGAGCTAGAAATCAGCGTCCGTCAGGGTTCTTCCGAAGTGACTCAAATTGACCGCGATTAATTTATCCAGCTAATCGCTTTGCGGGCTCCCCACGGGGAGCCCGCTGCGTTTATGGTAGGCTGACAAATCATGTAGCTAAAGTGATAGTGCTGACCTTATGAGGTTGCTGAGGAGATATCCGTGCTGAACGAAGGCGTTGATGGCGCGCTGGAGAATGTAGAACTCGGCAACACGGTGTCAGTGCTAAGAGATTTGGCTTGGCTGATCTCCACGCCTGATCTTGTGGTGCTTCCTCCGCCGATTCCCTGTGGAGGGCGGCCCACCATTAAAGAGTTAGGGCTGGAGAAAGCGCTATTGCCCTGGCTACGTAAGCTTGGCCTATCACCGCTAACCGCGTTGAACGGCAGCCGCGCAACGCGCATGGGCCATTACCACGAACGCCTGTGGCATATGCTATTAGATCACGCACCGAATACACGGCTGCTCGCCCGGAACGTGCGCATCACCCGCCAGCGCAACACCCTGGGCGAGCTGGATATGCTGTACAGAACCCGCGACAACCCGGCACCGATACATTTAGAAGTCGCTATTAAGTTCTACCTGGGGCTGCCTGAAGGGCCTGGGGCAGCCAATAGTCAAAGCCGCTGGATTGGCCCCGGCGGGTTAGACAGCCTGGCGCTTAAGTGCTCTCACCTCAGACGTCACCAGCTCCCCCTTTCCACCACGGCGCCTGCGCTGGAAACGCTTACGCATTGGCTAACGCCACGGGATCTGGGTGTTTCTGATCTGCGTTTAGGCGAGCAGTTAACCCAGCGGTTGGCGATGCCCGGCGTACTTTACTACCCCTGGCACGCCGCCATGCCAGCGCCCGAAGGCGCGACGGCTGATCATCGCCGAGGTACCTGGTGCTACTTACGTGACTGGCCTGCGCTGGCAGCCCGGTTTTCCACCATGCCGCGCATGGCGTGGTTGGAAAAACCTCACTGGCTGGCACCGCCACCCCTCAGCGCTTTTCGCCCTGCGGCGGAGCAGTTGCCCACCATTATCGAAAAGGTTCACGCCTGGCGCTCACCCCAGCAAGTAATGCTGTGCTTCTCAGAGCGGGAGCACAATGAACAACGCTACGAGCGGCTATTTTTGGTACCTGATGACTGGCCCCGGCAAGTGCCTCTACCGCCCCGCATTCGGGACTGAAAAACGACCAGAAGAAGCCTCTATATAACGACAAGGTTATCGCGATGGATCAGTTCATGGGCTTCCACGTAACCGAGGATGGCTTCGATCTGGTGGCTGGGCTGGCCCGCCAATTGGCGCGCTTCATCAGCGCCATAGTTGACCAAGCCTTTGGCCACTGACGCACCCTGCTCATCCACACACACCACCATATCGCCGCGTTTGAAACCGCCCTGTACATCGCGCACGCCCACTGCCAGTAGGCTTGAGCCTTTATCGCGCAATACCTTGACCGCCCCCGCATCCAGCACCAGCGTGCCACGCACCTGCAGTTGACCCGCCAACCAGCGCTTGCGTGCCGCCATGGGCACTTGGTCAGGACGCAGCAGCGTGCCTAGCGCTTCGCCCGACATTATCCGGTTGATTACGTCGGGCTGGCGGCCACTGGCAATCACCGTGACCGCCCCGGAGCGCGCCGCCAACTGCGCCGCGCGCACCTTGGTGGTCATACCGCCCCGCCCCAGCGCGCCACCGCTGCCTGCGACGGCGGCTAAGCGTGGGTCGTCGGCGCGCCCTTCGGCAATCATCTGGGCATCGGGGTTATGCCGTGGGTCGGCGTCAAACAGGCCTTCCTGGTCGGTCAATAGCAGCAGCGCATCCGCTTCCAGTAGGTTAGCAACCAGCGCGCCTAGGGTGTCGTTGTCGCCAAAGCGAATCTCATCAGTGACTACGGTGTCGTTTTCATTGATCACCGGCACCACGCGCATCTCTACCAACGTACGCAGCGCAGAGAGCGCATTAAGGTAGCGCTTGCGGTTGGAAAGGTCGTCATGGGTAAGCAGAATCTGCGCGGTGAGCATGTCGTGGCGGGCAAAGTGCTGCTCGTAGCATTGGGTCAGGCCATTTTGGCCTACCGCCGCAGCCGCCTGCAGTTCATGCACGGCGCTGGGGCGCACCTGCCAGCCAAGACGCACCATGCCAGCCGCCACGGCGCCGGAAGAGACCAGCACCACCTCAATCCCCTTCTGGTGCAAAGCGGCAATTTGATCCACCCAACCACCGATGGCGGGTTCGTCCAGGCCGCGGCCATCGTTAGTCAGCAGCGCACTACCAATCTTCACCACGACCCGCCGTGCACGGCTGAGCGCGCTGCGGCCCAGGATTTGCTCGTTACTTTCCATGCGACCCACCTCAATCAGACGCTAACAACTTAATCAGGCACTCATCACTAAATCAGCCACTTGCAACTTAATCAGACGCCCATAAAAGGGGCCGCGCGAACGCAGCCCCCTTTTTGCATACTACCGATTTTAGCTTACTACCGAATGCACCCGTTCAATACCACTAAGGGGCGTATTCGACTTCAACGTCGTAATCATCGTCGTCGAAATCTTCATCATCTTCATCGTCGCGCTTACGCCGACGACCCAAACGGTCTTCGGTACGCGCAACCGACTCTTCTTCCATGCGGCGACGCATCTCCTCTTCACGGGCCAGCGCCTCTTCATCTTCGTTCTCAAGGCGGCGCTGCTCGGTCAACCAGCGGTAAGCCGCCTGAACCAGCTTATCGGTGCCGTCGCTGCTGATCGCTGAAATGCGGAACACCGGGCCTTCCCAGTTCAGCGCCTGAATAATCTTCTGGGCGCGCTCTTCACGCTCATCTTCCGGCAGCAGGTCAAACTTGTTCAGCACCAGCCAGCGCGGCCGCTCAGAAAGCGCCGGAGAGAACTGACCCAACTCGTGCACAATCGCCTTGGCCGCTTCCACCGGATCAGACTCATCAAACGGTGCCACATCGACCACATGGAACAGCAGCCGCGTGCGGGTTAGGTGCTTCAAAAAACGTAGCCCCAATCCTGCGCCTTCAGAGGCCCCTTCGATCAAGCCCGGTACGTCGGCCATGACGAAGTGCTCGTGCATCCCCAGTTTCACTACGCCCAAGTTGGGCACTAAGGTGGTGAACGGGTAGTTGGCGACCTTGGGCTTGGCAGCGGACACCGAGCGAATCAGCGTCGATTTACCCGCGTTGGGCATGCCCAGCAGGCCGACATCGGCCATCACTTTCATTTCCAGGCGCAGGTTGCGGCGATCACCGTCGGTGCCCGTTGTGGTACGGCGCGGTGCGCGGTTGGTAGACGATTTAAAGTGGATGTTACCCAATCCACGCCGACCACCTTCGCCCACCAGCACCACCTGGCCAATTTCGGTCACATCGGCGATGACTTCCAGGGTGTCTTCATCAATCACCGTGGTACCCACCGGCACTTTGACGTGCAGATCTTCACCGGCCTTGCCGCTCATTTGACGACCCATGCCGCCCTGCCCGTTTTGAGCTTTATAGAAGCGCTGGAATTTAAAATCGATCAAGGTGTTAAGGGCATCGTCACCAATTAAGTAAACGCTACCACCATGACCGCCATCGCCCCCATCAGGGCCGCCTCTGGGCACATATTTTTCGCGGCGAAAGCTCAGACAGCCATTGCCGCCTTTGCCCGCCTCAACAATAATCGAGGCTTCATCGACGAACTGCATTGGATTCTCCCGGCCGCTTCCGCCGCCCTAATATGCACTGCTGTTTACCAAATTTTTTCCCAACCCTTTATTACCACCAGCATACTGATTACAGACATAGTGTTAAGACATATTGGGAAAGGGTATTGGAAAAGAGATTTAACCGACAAAAAAGCCCCGCCATAGCGGGGCCTTTTTTCTCGCAACCGCGAGCATAGCACTAGCCGTTTAGGCAGAAACGATGCTAACGAACTTGCGGTTTTTCGGGCCTTTGGTCTCAAACTTCACAAAACCGTCGCTCAGTGCGAACAGTGTGTGGTCACGACCAAGGCCTACGCCCGTGCCCGCGTGGAAACGCGTGCCGCGCTGACGCACGATGATGTTACCCGCAGTCGCCGCTTGGCCACCGAAGAGTTTTACACCTAAGCGTTTGGACTCGGAATCGCGACCGTTACGCGTGGAGCCGGCTGCCTTTTTATGTGCCATTGCAAAATCCTCCTAAGGGAATTGACCGCTTACGCAGAAATTCCGGTAATTTTGACTTCAGTGAACCACTGGCGGTGGCCCTGACGCTTCATGTGGTGCTTACGACGACGGAACTTGATGATGGTGACTTTATCGCCGCGCCCGTGGGAAACCACTTCGGCAGAGACTTTAGCACCACTGATCATCGGCGCACCGATGTTGAAGTCATCGCCGTCAGCGACCATCAGCACTTCGTCAAACTCAATCGTTTCGCCGGTAGCGACTTCGATTTTCTCGAGCTTGAGGGTTTGACCTTCTTGAACGCGGTACTGCTTACCACCGCTTTTGATAACTGCGTACATGTCGCTCTCCGGACTGTCGTTAATGCCGTTCTAACGGTTAAACGGCACTCATCTCCTACGCTCTTTCGAGTCGTGCTCTTATCGACCTGCTGCGAGTGGCGCCCCTTTTGGAGCCATCTGACAGGGAGCAAGATGAGTGGGTCGCGGATTATAACGACTATCTTCTCTTACCACAAGACCATAGGCCGTTGTCAATTGACACGACCATCTCCTTATAACGGCATATCATAGCGTGACCACAGCGCGTGTCTTGACGCCTAACAGGCAGCCCCATAGCATGACCTCCACTATGGGCGGGAGTTACCGCCTCAATCTGCCGCGATGAACGTATCCCATGACCGCTAACGTCTCCTCAGCCCAGCCTGACAGCCCAACGCCTTCACCGCTGCATGCCGTGGTGGCCGATGATTTCGCAGCCGTCAATCGGACAATTGTCGAGCAGCTCAATTCTAAAGTGCCACTGGTTGAAACGATCGGCCAGTACATTACCGAAAGCGGCGGCAAGCGCTTGCGCCCTTTACTTGCACTCCTAGCCGCCCGCTCCCTCGACTACACCGGCGACAAGCATATTCCGCTGGCCACATTAATAGAGTTTATGCACACCTCCACGCTGCTACACGATGACGTGGTGGATGAATCGCATATGCGCCGGGGCAAGAAAACCGCCAACGACGCCTGGGGCAATGCGCCCTCGGTACTGGTCGGCGACTTCCTCTACGCCCGCTCGTTTCAGATGATGGTCGATGTGGGCTCGATGCGCATTATGGCGATCCTTTCCGGCGCTACCTGCATCATCGCGGAAGGGGAAGTGCTGCAGTTGACCAACATCGGCAACCCCAGCATCTCCGAAGAGGACTACTTCGAGACCATTTTGGGCAAAACCGCCATGCTGTTTGAAGCGGCTTCCCACAGCGGTGCTGTGCTGGCAGAAGCAACGCCGGAACAGGAGCGCGCTCTCCAATATTATGGCCGCTACTTAGGTCTCGCCTTTCAGTTGATCGATGACCTGCTGGATTACCAGGGCGACGCCGATGCCATGGGCAAAAACGTTGGCGACGACCTAGCCGAAGGCAAGCCGACACTGCCGCTGATCCACGCCATGGAGCAAGGCACGCCGGAACAGGCCAAGCTGATTCGCCAGGTGATTCGCGATGGCGGACTTGAGCAGCTCGACGCCGTGCTGGAAATTATTCACGCCACCGGCGCACTCGACTATACCCGCCAACGCGCCGAAGAGATGGCCGACAAAGCCCTGCAGCAGTTGGACGCCCTACCGCCCAGCGCCTACCGCGACAGCATGGCCCAGTTGGCCCGCTTAGCAGTTGATCGCCAAGCATAAAAATTGCTAGACCTCACCGCCGAGGACTTGAAAAAACACGCCTGGCTAAGTATGATCCACCTCCGTTGTTGAGCACAGATAAGCACGGCTCGGCAACCTTCGGAATATAGCTCAGCTTGGTAGAGCGCTGCCTTCGGGAGGCAGAGGTCGTAGGTTCGAATCCTGCTATTCCGACCAAAAATTCCGGAAAACGGCCACTTAGCTAATACAGCAAGTGGCCGTTTTTTGTTGGGAGAGGTTCTAGGTAGCAAATAGGTAGCAAAATAAAAACATTGGAAGGGAGGTAGCTAATGGCAATGTCATCGCAAAAGCTCACCCGCTTCACCTACCGCCTACGCCAGAATTCGAACGGTGGCCACTACGCCTGGTTTGAAATCCGAATCCGCTCGCAGAGCCAGCGCGTCAAGGGCGGTTCTTTGACCGCATTAGCCGTTGTATTGTTTGATGAAGTGCGTGTTTTTCATCGCCCGCACCCATCACCGGATACCGATAAGGGCGCTGTGGCCAGCATACGCAAATGGTTAGAAGAGAACGGAGAGACGCCATGAATAACATCATGATCATTGACGGCTATCGCGCCGTCATCCAGTACGACCCCGACATTGAAATGTTCCGTGGCGAATGCATTGAGCTAAGCGGCGGGGCCGACTTCTACGCCGATAGCGTTGCCAGGCTACGCGACGAAGGCAAAATCTCGCTGCGTATTTTTCTGGATGAATGCCAAAAGCGCGGCATTAAACCCACCAAGTCCTACTCTGGCAAGTTTCAGGTGCGTCTACCGGAAGAACTGCACAAACACGCCGCCGACGCCGCCACGACCAAAGGACAAAGGACAAAGGACAAAGGACAAAGGACAAAGCCTTAATCAGTTTGTAACCACCGCTATCGAACACGAACTTTCTGTTTAAGCAATTCAGCCGCTTCATTTTCCCAATGCCCTGTTTTAAAAACATAATCCCCGGCCATCCAATGGCCGATGGTCTTTGGTATCCGTCTCCTTACAGAAAAGCTGGCTCCTTCCAGCTCGCGCATCCAAGCGTCATAGCCAGCTCCTCAAGCCCCCATTGATGTAAGCCATTGCCGACAAGATTTGTAAAAGATCTCTTACACCGACAATCACCGGATAATCGACGGAACCACCCATTGAGTAAACTGGGGTTATCAGGGTTATAGAAGTTGACCCTTTTTAAACTTGGGGTTATAGTAACCCCAATAATTAACAGCACAGGGGCAGGAGGTGGATAGCAGAACACTGATAAAAGAACTGAAGAAAGATGGCTGGGAGTTGGTCAGAGTCAACGGCAGCCACCACCACTTCAGGCACCCTACCAAGCCCGGCACGGTCACCGTGCCACATCCTAAAAAGGATTTGAAAACGGGCTTGGTAAGAGCAATCAGAAAAAGCGCCGGTTTCTTATGAGGTTGGCCACTGCTGCCCCCCATAAAGGAGATCAACGTATGTTGTTTCCCATTGCAATTGAGCGCGGCGACGAACAGCACGCCTATGGCGTCGTAGTACCCGATCTTAACGGCTGCTTTTCAGCGGGTGACACCTTTGAAGAGGCGTTAGCCAATGTGAAAGCAGCGATCGAAGGATGGCTGGAAGTAGCCGTGGACTATGGCGACCCCATTCCCGAAGCAACGTCTATTGAGCACCACATGGACAACCCTGAATACGCCGGCTGGATCTGGGCGGTGGTGGATATCGACCTGACCCCCTATCTGGGCAAAAGCCACAAGATCAACGTCACATTACCTGATTTACTGGTTAAGCAAATTGACGACTTTGTGGCCAGCCACCCCGGCGACAAAACCCGCTCGGGCTTTCTCTCCCGCGTCGCCATGGCCGAACTGGCCAGAGCACGCAAAGGCGCATAACCCAAGCAAAACAAAACCCCCGGCTACTCCAAATAGCCGAGGGTTTTTATTGCCGCATTATTCTGGCGAAGCGTTCTCGCAACGCGTGCTATTAGGCGACACCTTCAATATGGCAAAGTTTGGCTAAGTTGCAAACAAGTAATTTAACGTTACGCAATGTAATGCCTCACCTGCACCGCCCAACACCTAGCCTGCCTCCCCCTTTAAACTGCGCAAGATCTATCGGCCCAAGTACGGCTACAAGAGATCGACCTGACTGACGAGAACCGCCAACAGCTCAGCCTAACGGGCACACCGCAAACGGAAGAAAAACGCCAATTCAGCTACAAGCTCATGGTCACCATGGATGTGTTAAACGAAAAGATGGGGAAGGGAACGGTAAGCCTAGGGCTACCGGAAAAGAATGCCCCCTGGCATCTGCGCTGCGCGAATCGAAGCCCGCGCTATACGACGAATTGGTATGAGTTGACGAAGATGTATACGGATTAGGGTGACGGCTAAGAAAAATAGCTTTCGACCTGGGTTCATAGAATAAGCGCAGCAGATTGCTTGGATTAGATTTGTTGGCACACATCAACAGTACGACCAAGTAAATGCGGAGACTGTATGATGAATATCCAGCCTATCCATAACGATGCCGATCCTGATCGTGCATTTGCTCGCCTAGAAGAGCTATGGGCCGCAGATGCTGGTACTCCAGAGGCTAATGAGCTTGAGGGACTCTCCTTGCTCATCAAGAAATATGAAGATGACCGCTACCCCGTCGGTTCTTCCCATAGCGCTTAACGGTTCGTAGCCGAACCTTACTGCTTGAGAAGTAGAAGGTAAAAAACACAAACATAGCACGCTAACAAACATGCTACGATTAGCGTTTGTGCTCTTCACTCTCTCCCCTCCTCTTGATATGGACAAGACTATTAGCCAATTAACGCATATTAAGGCCGTACTACTGTTTGCCAGCACCATGACCGTGATGTCGGGGGCAATTATCGCGCCCGCACTGCCGGGCATCAGCCGCCATTTTCCCGACCAGCCCCAGGTAGTGATCCAGCTGATTCTGACCCTGCCTGCGCTGATGATTACGCTGTTCAGTCCACTGATGGGTTATCTTGCTGACCGGTTTGGGCGCAAGAAATTGCTGCTGATGATGCTGGGCATCTACGGTTTTGCGGGGGGCGCGGGCTTTTTCATTGATCGCGTGGATCTGCTATTAAGCTCCCGCGCACTGATGGGGATTGCGGTAGCCGGTATTCTCAGTATCAGCACCACGCTGGTGGGGGATTATTTTGACAGCTCCGAACGCGCCCGTTTTTTGGGGCTGCAAAGCAGCTGCATGGCGCTGGGCGGGGTAATCTTTATTAACCTGGGCGGGCTACTTTCCGACTGGAGTTGGCGCGGCCCGTTTTTACTCTATATGACCGGTGTGCTGCTGCTTCCCTATGCCTGGGCGATTCTCCAAGAGCCTCAATCCAGTGATGGTGCCAGCCGCGATACAAGCGATGCGCCGGTAACGGTGGACTACGGGCGTACCGTTCTTGCTTACCTGATCGCCATGATCAGCATGACCATGTTTTATATGTTTCCCGCGCAGCTGCCCTTTCTGCTTTCCAAACAGGGCCAGATTAGCGGCATGGCGATCGGCGTGGCGCTCTCGATGGCAGCCCTGACGGCCAGCATCGTGGCGTTTTGCTATGGTTACTACAAGCCGTTCCTGTCGGTGATGACAATCTATGTGCTCGGCTTTTTCCTGGCGGCAGCCGGTTTTTTGGTGGTGGGCTTCACCCAGAGTTACGCCATGGCAATCGTGGGTGCGGCGATCTCCGGATTTGGCCTTGGCGCCTTCATGCCCAATACCACCACGTGGCTGATGCGGATCACTCCTCAGCGAGTACGGGGCCGGGTATTTGGCGGTTTTACCTCGACCTTCTTTTTTGGCCAGTTTATCTCCCCGGTGGTGGTCGCCCCGGCGGTGATCTGGCTGGAGTCGTTGCGTAACGTGTTTACCGGCATGGCAGTCGTGTGCGGCCTGCTAGCCGTTGTCCTGATCATTCTGGGCAAGACAACGCTCAAAGCCGACAGCCAGCTTTGAGCATCAGCACTTACGCGGGCGGGTGAATCAACCCCACGACACTGACAAGAATCAGCACCGCGCCCAGCACACGAAAGAACAGACCGGTGTTCGCTTTAAGCATATAGCGATGGGCTTTCTCGCCCACCAAATGGCCGATAAAGGCACAGGGCAGCAGCCACAGCTGGTGAATTAACTGAAGATCCACGCCTGCAATCAGGAACGAGACCATCTTGATCATCACCAGGATAAACCACAGCACAAACATGGTATCCCGCAGTTGCTCTTTGGCGACGTGAGTGGCGAATACCGCCACAATCAACGGCGCGCCAATCAGCGACGTACCGCTGACATACCCACCAAGCGCCAGCAGCACGTAGTCCACGTACTTGTTCTTGCTTTTGAACGGCTTATTCAATACATAGCCAATGGCATAGATGATCACAATGCCGAAAATGATACTGGTCATGACTTGTGCGGGCAGCGTTAACAGCCCCACTACCCCAATCAGCTTGGGGATGATCATGATTTTCAAGGCTTTGGTTAAATAACCCCAATCGATATTACTCTCTGGCGATGTGGTGCCCACGCCCGCTTGCTGTAGCTGGCGATGCCCACTCCAGGCGATCCAACTGGAGAAAATCAGCAGGTGAATGGCAATAATCGGCAAGAATACCAGTGGCTCGTTGACGACCAAAAGCAGGAAAGGCAGTGCCAGCACGGCACCGCCAAAGCCCAAGCTGGTTCGCACAAAACCGCTCCAGGCAAAAATTAGCCCAATCAGCGCATACTGGTACCAGAGTAGATCTGTCATGGTTCGCGTTAGGATCCTAAGTTAGGGGTGGATATCTCCCAGCGTCCACCAACGTGGCAATAGCGCACGTACGCTGGCCTGGGCAAAACGATCATCCATTAATACCACAACCCCTTGATCTTCTGGACTGCGAATAACGCGACCTGCGGCCTGCACCACTTTGATCATGCCGGGAATGCGGTAGGTATAGTCGTCACCTTGGCCGAAGCGGGCGGTTAGTCGTGCTTTAAGCGCTTCGTTAAAGTCGTTAAACGGCGGTAGTCCCAAGGTGGCGATAAAGGCTCCGATCAATCGGTCGCCGGGCAGGTCGATGCCTTCTGCAAAGGCACCGCCCAACACCGCAAAGCCGATGCCTTCTCCGACGGGTGCAAAGCGCGCCAGAAATTCCTCGCGCTGCGCTTCCGGCATCCCGCGGGTTTGGCTGAAAACGGGTACTTCCGGGTGCGCCTCGCGAAACCGCGCCAGCGCTGCCTCCAGGTAAGCAAAGCTGCTGAAGAACGCTAAATAGTGGCCTGATTTGCGCTGATACTGCTGCGCCATGGTCGCGACGATAGGATCGATAGAGGCGTCCCGATCCCGAAAACGCGTGGAGATATCCGTGCGTATACGCACCTCTAACTGACACGCGGTAAAGGGCGATGCCACTTCCCGCCATACCGTGTTTTCTGGCAAGCCCAGCAGGTCCCGGTAGTAGTGGGCAGGGTTTAACGTCGCCGAAAACAGCACCACTGAGTGGGCCGCGTTAAACCGTGCGGCCAGAAAATCGGCGGGTATCAGATTGCGTAACCCCAACACCGCCCGACCGCGCCCATAGCGGGTAAGATCACACAGGGAGTGCTCACCAAAGCGCTCCGCCAGGCGGCAGAATGCCAGCGCTTCAAATAACAATTCCTGTAGTTCCAGGCTGGCATCTTCGGGGTGCTCACCCAGGTGGTCAGTGATGGCGGCGCCCACCTGTTGGGCAGCGGTGACTAGCTTGTCGGGCAATGCCGTAAGCAGCCGGTAGGTCGGTTTCCTGGGGTCGCCCTCCTCTTCCAGCCCTGCTTCTTTAATCACCGCTTGCCATTGGCGGGACAAACGACCCAGGGGCCGGGAGAGCGCTTTGGGCGCAGCACGGCGAACCCGGTTGAAACGCTGCTGATCGAGCTCGGCGCTGTACATGCCGCGGGCGCGCTCAATCAGATTATGCGCTTCGTCGACCAGCACGCCCGTTCGCCAATCGTTGGCCTGGGCCAAACCGTGCAGCAGGGCGTGGCTATCGAACCAGTGATTGACGTCACCGACGATCACATCCGCCCAGCGCGCCAGCTCCTGGCCGAGATAATAGGGGCAAACATCGTGGGCCAACGCCACTTCGCGCAGCGCGTCGCGATCCAGCCATCCCTGATCCACCGCCGCTTGGCGTGCTGCAGGCAGGCGATCATAAAAGCCGGCGGCCAATGGGCACGACTCGCCGTGGCAGGCGCGATCTGGGTATTCGCAGGCTTTCTCCCGCGCCACCAGTTCCAGCACCCGCAGAGGAAGTGTTTCATCACTAGTGCGCAGTGTAGCCAGGGCATCCAGCGCCAAACGGCGGCCAGGGGTTTTCATGGTCAGAAAGGCGATCCGATCGAGCTGCTGGCGGGGCATGGCCGAAAGCATCGGAAACAGCGTGCCCATGGTTTTACCAATACCGGTGGGCGCCTGGGCGAGCAGGCAGCGCCCGGTGCTGGCAGCTTTGTAAACATCTTCAGCGAGTTCGCGCTGGCCGGGGCGAAACGCAGCATGGGGAAAGCGCAGGGTCTGCAGACCGCTATCGCGATCCTGACGGTGCCCGGCCTCCTGTTCTGCCCAGGCAAGGAAGCGTTGGCACTGCTCGGCAAAGAACGCCTGGAGTTCGTCGGCAGTGGCTTCCTGGCTGAGCAGGGTCTCTTTGCCGCTGGCAATATCCAGATAAACCAACGTCAAGGTAATCTGTTCCAGCGCACGCTCAGCACACAGTAACGCGCCGTAGACTTTTACCTGCGCCCAGTGGAGGGCGCGCTGATTATCCGCCATGCGCTCCAGGCTGCCACGGTGGGTTTTGATCTCCTCCAGGCGGTTGGCCGTGGGGTCGAAACCATCGGCGCGGCCGGTAACTATCAGCCCTTCAAACTTCCCCGACAGGGGCAGTTCAGCGAGATAGTCTTCTCCCCGGCGGCTGGTCACCAGCGTATGCCCTTCCATCCCTTCGCGCGCACTGGGCGCCGGGGTAAAGCGGTGATCGAGATCCCCCTGCCGAGCTGTGAAGTCGCACAGCGCGCGCACTGCCACGCGATAGGTCGCGCTCATGGTTCAGGCTCGTCGCCAGTCGACCAGCTCACGTAACACACCGCCACGGGCATGGCATGGCGGTGAAAAAACGTAAGCCAGCGGCGCTGGTTATCCTGCAGCCGATCGCCGGGGCCTTTGACCTCAATCATCCGATAGCGTGGCTCGCCAACGGGCGCATCGGGCATAAATTGAATTAAATCCGGTAGCCCGGCCCGGTTGGCTTTCAGATCCCCCAGCAACCGCTCAAAGCACAGGCGTAGGTGCACGGCGGGAATGCACGTCAACGCCAGCTCAACCAGCGGTTCATCGACAATCACCCAGTGCACAAAGGGGGACACCAAGCCGTGTTTCTCCCGCCAGGTCGAACGAATCACTTCGCGGTAACTGCCGTCCTCCAGACGCGCAAGGCAAGCATCGAAGGCGTCTCGCCGTCGCGCCACGAAGTCCTCACGGTACAAGTCCGCCGGGCCATGGTGAAAGGGGTGGAAGAAGGCCCCCGGCAATGGAGCAAAAATCGCTGGCCAGCAGAGCAAACCAAACAGCCCGGTCAGCAGCGCATTTTCCACGTAGTAGATCGGCGCCCCAGGCTCGCTGAGTACCTCGACCACGGCGCGTTCGACCCACTGCGGCCCAGGCAATGATAAGTCCCAGCGCTCATGAGTGGGTTCGGGGTCACTCGGCTCAGCAGGCAATTTAAGCCGCCGCCGTAAGCGGGGCAGAATCCGCGCCAGCGCCTGGTGCTCGGTTTCGTTGGGGCTGCTATTGAGGGCTTGGGTCGCCAGCTCAAAGGCCGCAGTGTGTTCGCCTTGGCGCTCCAACACACGTAACTGCCGAATGCGCGCTTCGCTACTGGCGGACTCGCGATACAGTCTCAGCGCTAGCGCTGCGTCTCCGCTACGCTCTGCCTCACGGCCCAACTGGAGCAGTAACCGCGCGCGCCGTGTGGCTAGCCAGCGGTTATCCGCAGGCGGTGGCATTTCAGGGAATAGATCGGCGGGCAGCTCGCCGTCGTCCAGACGTTGGCGCAGACGATGGAGCGCTAAATACGTATCCACTTCATGGCGCGACTGGAAAGCGCGGGACTCTGGCGTGAAGGGCACACTTTCAAAACGCTGGAGGCCAAGCTCGGTTAACACGAACTCGGCCCAGTCCTGGCGCAGGTTGCCAAAGAACATCAGGCGCAGGCGGTCGCAGGTTTCCATGACTGTTAGCCGCAGAACTGGATCGTTTGCCTCGGGCCACCACTGGCATAACCGCTTGGGTTCATTGAGCTGGCTCGCCAGCGTGTCGTAGAGCACGGTTTTAGCGCTTGAGGCGCTCAGCCCGGCAGCGCGTATCTCCGCTACCAACGCCTGGCGCAGTTCGGCCAAGCGTAGCTGGTTAAACAGCTCATCAACGCTAAGCACCGATTCACTATCGACCCAACCTAGCGACATCAAGGGCGCCATGGCGCTGGCACTGTCGCCCACCTCGGCGTAGCTTAATTTGCTGAGCCGAAACAGCTCGCCCTTGCGCATCACCATGCGCACCAGCAGCGCTTGGGAGGCTTGCGGTAAGCTCTCAAACTGTTCAAGAAAAGCGAGCTCGTCTGCCGCGAGCAAATCAGCGTGGCGCTCCCCCACCCAGGCCAAAACGAAGCGAAAGTTCGTCAGGTAATAGAAGGGGTCATCAAGGGAGGCGGTAGGTGTCGCGAAAGCACTGTTCATTTATCCATTGTATCAGTGCGATGCTATTTTGACAGTCTCGCCGTCATTGAGATTAAGCATTCAATAAGAGCGTTTGAAAGGCCTTATAGGCCGCCACCACCGTTGCCATTTGCGCGGTATGCGCCTGCACAAAGGGCTCGCCGGTTAGGGTTTCATCAGGGTATTCAGTGATCAGCATCAATGGCGTTAATTGATTGGCATCTTCCGAGATTAGGTAGGGGAAGCCGTTCAACATCGGGAAGGTTAACGCTCCTGCATGAGTCTCAAATAACGCAATTTGCGCGGCATTAAATTCGACCAGCCCAGGCACTTGCGCAAGCTGCTGGGTAACGGCTTCCACCAACTGCTCGGCGGCTGTTTCGTAGCCTGGCTGATGGCGCAGGATCAAAAAGAAGCCCTTGGGAATCGTCCACATCTCAAAGCCGCGGGGCACGTAACCGCTTAACGGCCGCGTCCACTCATGGGCCGGGTAGCCGTGCAGATTGATATGCAGTCCGGCATTACTGAAAGCAAATGCCTGTTCACGAATAGCATGTTCAAATGGCTGCCCAAGCGGCTGGCTCTGGAGGTCATTACCAAAGGCGGTATAGCGCGCCGCGTGGTGCATATGGCGTGGCTGAGTGGCGACGAGCCGGCCTTGCAATGCGTAGCCATCAGGGTTTTCCAGCGGCGAAATGACGAAGTGGGCCTCAGGCTCACCGCTAAGCTGCGCCGCAGCACGCAACACCCCCACCACGCCGGAGGTTTCGTTGGCATGCTGCCCCGCACTGATCATAACGGCGCGGTCACTGCCGACGATATAACGCGCCTCTACCGCTCTCCCCGCTCGTGTCTTGGCCTGTAACGCCTGACCACCCAGCGCTGCCAATAACACCTCTATTTGTTCAACGCCGATGGCCTGCTGAGCGCTCTCCAGTTCGACCTCGGCCCGCGGCAGTTGGGAGGCATCCAAAGGCCGTAGGCTGACGTTTAAATAGGCTCGCTCCCCCTGAGAGGAGACTTCCGGCACAATCTGCCCCGGCTGAATGGATCGATCCCCCAGCGCCAAACCTGCGCGGCGCTGAAAATACTCCAGCGCTGAGAAATAGAGCTCTTCATGGAGCGCCTCGGCAAGGCTGATATGCTCATCGTCCAACGCTAAACGGCGGTCACTACAGGGCAACTGCACCGTAAAGTTGAGCTCTTCAAAGTAGGGCGATGCTGTCTGCCACTGGGTTGAGGATAACGTCGCCATCGCCGCTTGAAACAGCGCTTCATAGTCCGTCTCAACAATTGACTCGCTTACCTCGCCATTGGGAGAGGTGAGCCGCAGCCAGCCACAGGGTGAGCACTGTGCTTCATCTACATGATCTAAATGTTGACGGTTAGGTGCATCAACCCAATACGTTTCCCGCTCCCCAGTGCTACGCTCCACACGAACGCGATAATGAAGAGGTGTAGAAATAGTGGTTGAAATAGTGGCAGGCGTAGCATCAACTTCTTCCCAGCGTAGCGCTACACCTTGCGGAAGTAGCGCCGCCAGCGGGTAGGCTTCCAGCAGAAAGCGGCGCGGCGCATGTGCTAACACCGGGTACTCAATTACCAGCGACCGCAGCGACGCCCACGAGAACTCCTCTAAAAAGAAGTGCACCAGGGACTTATAGGCACTGCGCAGGCGCGCACTAATACCAGCAGCCTTGAAGGCCGTTTCTGTGGCTTGGCGTTCGCTTTCATCGTCGAAGACCCACGCCTCCAACTGATAGCCTTGATAGGCAGGCGTGGCGTACTCATCAAGCAAAGATCGCGTGGTGCGTGGAAACGAGCGCTCTAACAAGATCTCGATACGGGGATCGTTGGTCATAAGGAGGTGCGTCCGGTGGGATCCAAGGCATCCCGAAGCCAGTCACCCAGCAGGTTCAGCCCTAGCACGGTTAACAGAATAGCCAAGCCAGGGAACACACTAACCCACCACGCCGTTTGCAGATAGGTACGCCCTTCCGCCAGCATGCCGCCCCAACTGGGAATCACTGGATCCACGCCCAAGCCTAAAAAGGTCAGGCTGCTCTCAAGCAGAATATTATTGGCCACATTGAGGGTCATCAGCACGATGACGGGGCCAATCAGATTCGGCAACAGATGCTGGAACAGAATACGAATATCTTTCACCCCAATCGCTTTGGCCGCCAGAATAAATTCGCGGTCGCGCAGCGATAGCACCGAGCCGCGCACCAAGCGCGCGTACTGCACCCACTGGGAGATAATCAGCAGAATAATCATATTGGTTAGCCCGCCACCAATCACGGCGATAAAAGTAATCGCCAGCAGAATAAAGGGCAGCGCGAGCTGCACGTCGGCAAAGCGCATCACGATCATATCCAGGAACCCGCCGTAGTAGCCGGATACCAACCCCATAATGATGCCGATCACCACCGCCCCAAGGGCGGAGTAGACCCCAACTTTTAGCGAGATTTCACCGCCGATAATCACCCGCGCGAGCACGTCCCGGCCTAATGGATCCGTGCCCAGGGGAAAGCCAGGCTCCACCAGCGGCGGCGTTAAACGGTAGGCTAAGTTAAGCTCTGAACCTCCTCCGGGAAATAGCCAGCCGGAGAAGATCACCGCTAAACCAATACCGCCCACAAGCAGCACGCCAAGGATAAACTCAAGGTTTTTAAAGCGTTTCAATTTGTCGGTTTTAATAGCTGCGGTCATGGTTATTCCTTGCGCACCCTGGGGTCAACCAGGCCATAGGCGATATCAACAAGCAGGTTAATGGAGATGATCATTAACGAGAGCACGGTAATAACGCCTTGTAAGACGGGATAGTCCCGGGCCGATACGGCTTCGAAAGCCAAGGTGCCGAGTCCTGGCCAGTTAAAGACACGCTCGACAACCACGATACCGCCCAACAGACCACCGAACTGCAAACCAAAATAGGTGATCAGCGGAATGGAGCAGTTACGCAGCGCATGTTTGTAGAGTACGACCGTGTTGGAAAGGCCTTTTGCCCGCGCCACCATGATGTACTGAGAGCGGAGGGTATCCAGCATAGTGGTCCGCACAAGGCGCACGTTGGTGGCGGTTAGAATGATCCCCATCGTCGCCGCGGGCATAATGAAGCTGGAGAAGCCCTCCATGCCACTGGGCGGCAGCAGATTAAAAGTGATGGAGAGCAGCAGCACCAGCATGATGGCCAGCCAGAAGTTAGGAAAAGAGAGCCCGATCAGGGAAAAAATCCTGATCATCTGGTCGGGCCACCTTCCCCGCGATACCGCGGCCTTAATACCCAGCGGTATCGATACCACGATAGACACAAACAGCGAGGCAAAAGCCAGCGCCAAGGTGGCGGGCAGCGCGCGACCAATCAAGTCACTCACTGGGGTTCCGCCCATAAAGCTGCGCCCAAAATCACCCACCACCAGACCGCGCAGGAAACCGATGTACTGGGCCAGGAAGGATTGATTCAAACCCAAGGCTTCACGAATCCTTTCCAGATCCGCCTCGGTAATACTACCCGCCCCTTGCGCCAGCATGACCGCCGGATCACCGGTTAACCTGATCGCAAAAGAGACGATCAGCGTCACGGCGATCACCACAAAGACGGCCTGCAGTATTCGATAAAGAAGAAATTTTGCCACTATGACCCCAAGCCCGAAACGCTTACATGAAGCTTTTGTGAAGTGTCAGTGTGAAGAGCCGACCGCCCTTTCAAGCGGTCGGATGGCGTCACGTTTATTCACTAACGTCCACGTTGGTTAAACGCATACGGTTATCCGGGGCAGGTTCAAAATTCTCCACCCGGTCACTGACACCGTAGAGGGCATTGATGCTATAGAGCGGCATTTCCAAGGCGCGATCCTGGGTATACTGCGCAATCGCCTGGAGCAGCGTTTCTCGCTCTTCCTGATCAGTAATGCTGCGCTGGGCTTCGAGCATTTCATCTAACTCAGCGTCGCTATCATAAGGATTCCAGCGTTCGCCCGTGTGGTACATCAGGTAAGCGGTATTGTCGAAGTCGAACGTCCAACCGCCCCATTTCTGCTGGAACATCTCCCCAGTGCGGCCTGCCGGGATAATGTCGTTAAGTAGCACATTGGTTTCATATGGCTGGATCGAAGCGGTAATCCCCACCCCTTGTAGGTAAGACGCCACTACCTGGGCCACCTCACCAAAGGTGGCGTCGTTACCGCGCACATCAATCTGTACCGTGGCGCCTTGCTCGACGCCCGCTTCATCCAGCAGTTTGCGAGCCTGCTGCGGATCATACGGCAGGGGCTCCATATCAGGGTCGTTACCGAAGGACTGAGCGCCCTGGAAACTGGCGATCATTTCACCCTCGCCAGCCAGGATGGAGTCGATAATCGCCTGACGATCCACGGCCATAATCAAGGCTTTACGCACGCGTTCATCGGCGGTAATACCGGATTGGGTGTTGAACCGAATCGCTTCCACCGTCGGCGAAGCCACGCTAACGATGCTGGCGCCGTCGTGGTTATTGATGGTGTCGATCATGCCGATAGGAATCGTCGGCGGAATAACGATATCAACCCGCCCAGCCTGCAGTTCAGCCACGGCGGTGGAAGGCTCGGAGATAAAGCGGTAAGTCACTTCGTCAAGTTTCGGCGCGCCGCCCCAGTGGTCAGCAAAGGCCTCAAGCTGAACGTCTTCACGAGGATTATATTCCACTACTTTGAAAGGCCCAGTGCCTACCGGATGGGTATTGAAGTGTTCATCACCATGCTCGGTCAGATACTCCGGTGGCACAATCATCGCCCCGTAGCCTGCTAGCTTAGTGAGCAGTACTGGGTCGGGCTCATTCAGGTGGAAGTCAACTGTGTACTCATCGATGACTTCCACGCTTTCAATCGCCGTGTAGTTGGAGCGCTGGGGCCCCTGCCCACCTTCCTCACCTAATAAGCGATCAAAGGTAAACTTTACCGCTTCCGCATTGAAGGGCTCACCATTATGGAAGGTGACGCCTTCACGCAGAGTGAAACGGATACGGGTACCATCATCCAGTTCCTCCCACTCGGTTGCCAGACCGGGCACCAGCTCTAAATCAGGGCCTCGATAAGTCAAACCATCGAAAATATTGGTGGCAACCGAGGCCCAATTCACCAAAAAAGTGTCGATGGGATCCCAGCTACCCGGATCTTGCGGCGAAGCAATCGTTAATGAACCAGCCTGCGCAGAGGCAGAGAAGGCAGCGCTCAGAGCCATACCGGCGATGGCACCATTGAGCACGCGTTTGTTTTGCTTCATGGGATTACTCCTGTTGTTGTCTCACAGTTTTTATACCATCAGGAAACTAACTATGATGCCAAACGCTCGGCGCTGCCTACTTCCTGGGCAACGAAATGACCGCTAGCCACCTGCACTAATGACCAATGTTCTGGCTCATCACCGACCTTACGAATGGGGCTAAGAATATCGCCCTGCAGCAATGTACGCTCCCGCCTCTGTGCGGGGTCGGCCACGGGCACAGCGCTCAACAGCTTGCGTGTATAGGAGTGCTGAGGCGAATCAAACACCGCTCGGCGCTCGCCTAACTCAACGACTTGGCCAAGGTGTAATACCGCTACGCGGTGGCTCATTTTTTCCACCACTGCCATATCGTGACTAATGAACAGATAGGCCAAGCCTTCGTCTTGCTGCAACTCCATGAGCAGGTGAATGATCTGCGCCTGGATGGAAACATCGAGGGCGGATAGCGCTTCATCAGCAATGATCAACTTAGGCTTGGAAGCCAGAGCGCGGGCAATACATACCCGTTGGCGCTGGCCGCCGGAAAATTCATGGGGATAGCGCTCAGCCTGATCAGCACTCAAACCAACGCGCTCAAGTAACTGATTAACGCGATGACGGATTGCTTTAGCACCGTGCAGCAAGCCGTGCGTACGAATGGGTTCGGCTATCGAAAAGCCCACGGTTTTGCGGGGATCCAAGGAGGCAAACGGATCTTGAAAAATGTACTGCACTTCTTGGCGCAGGCGCATTTTTTCTGCCCGGGACATGTCGGCCACGGCCTTGCCACCAAAGCGTATCGTGCCACTGGTGCTTTCCTGCAACTGCTGAATGGTGCGCCCGATGGTCGACTTGCCAGATCCCGACTCGCCTACCAGCGCCAGCGTCTCTCCAGGAAAAATGCTGAAACTGACATTTTCCACCGCATGGACGCGATGGCTAACCCCCCCAAAGAACCCTTTTCGGATATCGAAACGGGTGACTAAATTTTCTATCTCCACCACCGGGGCTTCATCGATTCTAGCGGTATCCTGCTGACGACTTTCACCCAGAGTGCGCGCAACATTTCCATCCAGCACCACTAATGGATCCATGCGTGGAAGAGCTTCGCCCTGCATACTGCCAAGTTTAGGCACCGCCGCTAACAGTGCTTGGGTATAGGGGTGTTGGGGGCGGGCGAAAATCTCCTCCACCGCCCCTTCCTCGACCTTTTCGCCATGGCGCATGACTACTACCTGGTCGGCCATCTCCGCCACCACCCCCATATCGTGGGTAATGAAGATAACAGCCATCCCTAGTTCCTGCTGCAGGTCACGCATGATGGTAAGTATCTGCGCTTGAATGGTGACATCCAATGCGGTGGTGGGCTCATCGGCAACCAGCACTTTTGGTCGGCAGGCCAGCGCCATCGCTATCATCACTCGTTGGCGCATGCCGCCGGATAGCTGGTGGGGGTATCGTTTTAACAGCGCTTCAGCATCGGCCAGGCGCACCAGTTTTAACAGTTTTACTGCTTCGACCCGCGCCGCGTCTTGGGTTAGCTTCTCATGCAATACCAGCACTTCGGTAATCTGATCGCCAATAGTGTAAACAGGATTCAGCGACGTCATTGGTTCCTGAAAGATCATGGCGATTTCCTTGCCACGTATCTTGCGCATCGCTTTATCGGAAAGCTGGGTAAGATCCAGTGGCTGAGAGCCGTTGGCATCGCGATTAAACAGTATCGAGCCACTGGTAATCTCGGCGTTCATGTACTCTACCAAGCGCATGATAGCCAGAGAAGTCACCGATTTACCCGAGCCAGATTCGCCAACGATTGCCGTCGTTTTACCGGGATAAACATCAAAACTCAGATTTTTAACAACCTGGTTGGAGCCAAAATTCACGCCCAAGGAGCGAACCGATAGCGCTGGTGTAATGGTCACAAGATGTATTGCCCCCTGCTCTTAGATAGCGTTTTTTTAAAACGTTAGTCGAGTAGACATATCCTTTCAAACTACTCATCTTATTAAACTTTTGTCAATACATCGTTATTAAGCACCTACTAATTCTTCTGCCATTAAAAAATTCGGCTACCTGTTAAGACATACATCTCGCGCACAAAAAAAGCCCCATCGCAGGAGCTTTTGATCGCAGTTAGTGCTGATGGGTGCTGTTACCCCACCCGGTGCTGCTTGAGCACGGTGAGGCTTCGCTCTTCCTCGCTTTGCGGCTGGGAAGGTGCTTGGCGGGTACCGACCAGCACATACCACTCTGCCTCTGAAAGGTAGGTTTGACACCAGCGGCCAAGGTCGGCTGCGCTCTCTTCGCGGCTAGAATCGCCACAGCGGTAGTCGTTCGCCAAATGAAGGAGGTCTTGACGGGCGGTACGCGCACGTGCGTTGCCACCGTGTACTTTTACCAGCGGGCAGCGTCGGTCATAGGCGGCGTTGGTTAACGCATTAAGCCAACGCTCCAATTCATGTGCCTGAATTCCACCATACACTGCCACGCTTGAGCTCCCTGCCCCGTTGAAAGGGCAATAGCCTGCCCGATTTAGGGGCCGCTGTCACGGTTAACCTTTACCCTTGTTTAGATGCAGTTCCAGGCCGTTTTATAGCGCCTGTTCAAAACCTTGTAACACGTTGACTACATTGACACCTATTTCATCTACAGCATAGCCCCCTTCCATCAGAAACACGCTGGGTAAGCCTACTTGGGCCAGGTGCTCACCTAACGCTGTGAAATCTTCGCTGGTAAAGGTGAAGGCACTTATGGGGTCACCTTCGAAGATATCGACCCCTAACGATACGATCAGGCATTCACACTCCGCGGCTTTAATTTGCGCCAAGGCTAGCTCAAGTGTGGCCATCCACCTGGTAACGCTGGTGCCCGGCGGCAACGGGTAATTGACGTTAAAGCCCTTACCTGGCCCTTCGCCGTTTTCATCAGCGTAGCCCAAATAGTAAGGAAATGTGACCTCAGGGTCGCCGTGCAGTGAGATAAACAGCACATCATCACGCTTGTAGAAAATCTGCTGGGTGCCGTTGCCGTGGTGAAAGTCGACATCAAGAATGGCGACCCGACGTTTGCCTGCATCCAGCGCTCGCTGGGCGGCAATGGCGGCATTGTTAAAGAAGCAGTAACCGCCAAACTGATCAAACGCGGCGTGGTGGCCTGGCGGCCGGCATAAACCAAAACTGGGTTCGCCGGTTTGTAACGTATGCTCTACCGCGCCTAACGCCACGTCTTTGCTCGCCATGGCGGCTTCAAAGGTTCCTGCTGAGATCGACGTTTCCGCCGCCAGCGCGTAGTAGCCTAGCTGACCGCTAACCGATCGCGGGATGCGGTCACCACGCATGGTTCGTGCGGGCCAAATATTGGGAATCGCCTCCCCCTCATGCCCAGCCGCCTGCCACTCTTGCCAACAGTTGGCTAGAAACGTTACGTACTCTTTGTCATGCACCGCTAATACGGGGGCTAACCCATAAGCGCTAGGGGTACGAATATCCCCAAGCCCGGACTGGTGAAGATGCTTTAGCACTAGATCAAGGCGTTCGGGGCACTCAAACGGGGTCACCAGCGCGCCGTCATGTAACTCCGTGCGCGCTTGGCGCAAACGGCTGTCCTCTGAGTAAAACGTCAGCATGTAGGTTCCTTAATCTACGCCTAACGGAAAAGAGTCTAGTTAGCTTCTAATTGTACAGGCCACTGCTTGGCCCAGCGGCGCTTTTGGCTCGGTGTCTGTTGCTTTAACTGATATTCAGCCCGGCTTGCGGCGGCGCGGTCTTCAAACGGTTCGGCACCCAGCAGTGCAACAGGCGGATTTGCACGGGTATAACGCGCCCCTTTGCCGGTGCAGTGCGCTTGATAACGCTTTGCCAGGTTATTGGTAATGCCCGTATAGGTGCCACGCTGGCACTCCAGCAAATAGAGATACCATTGCGGTTCGGCTTTGTGAGGCTGAACGATGCCACTATTCACCGCAACATACCTTTAATTTACGCCCACTACCACATAAGCACGGGTCGTTGCGGCGTGGTTTCAGGCGGGTAAGCGTGGGTGTTCCGTCTATATACCACCAGCGTTGCTGCTCTTTAACGAAGCGGGAGACCTCTTCTAATACATGCCAGCCTTTTTGCACTCGCCCCCTTTCATAAAAACAGGCACGAAAATGCACGTAACCGATATTGTCGAGCGGCGGTTCTGCGGAGACGATAGATAGCGACTTCCACTCAGCGTCAGGATCAGGCGCAAGCTCTGCAGGGCGGGTAGAGGGGTGCCATGTCGCCAACAGGTAGTCGCTACGCCCTAGCACAAAAGCCACATAGCGAGAGCGCATCAAAGCTTCAGGCGTGGGGGCAAGCCCGCCTTGGTGATAACGGCCACAGCACTTATCAAGCGTTAATAAGCTACCACAGGGGCAACTTGGATCAGTTGTGGAGGTCATAGAAAAGCTCGTTAGTCACATCTTTTATAGCCTAACCGATACGCCCTATGCGCGTCGCCCAACGCGTATCACTATTGTTCGATATTTATGCTGCGTTAGGTATATAGTAGTGGGGCAATACATTCAGACGATGGGGTACGAAACACGATCGATCATTCTTTCCAAAATTTTTGGAGGTTCTCCTATGAAGGTCTTTAAACCGGAATGGCAGTGCACGTTTAGCGTAAACGAAGGCGCGGAAGAATCAGCAACTTGGAAAGAGAAAATCGCGTGGCGGCTCAGGGGAGTTGCGGATCGGCTGGAAGGTGGTGGGCGCACGGTAAAAATCGATTATCGAGTGACGCCAGCGGTTAGCCAACAGGAAGTCGACACTTGCTTAGGCAAGGGCTTCGAAGTAACTCAACGCCTGCTAACGCAGTTAGCCCAACAGCAGGCGTGCGAAGATGTGATGCGCCATGCCAAAGCTGAGCTGTTTGAACAACATCCTCAGCACTGAAAAAGCGACATGGTATGAAAGCACTACAAAAAATCCCACTCCATTAGCCGGGTGGGATTTTTTTGGGCAGTTATTAGCTAGTTAGACAGTCTTCTCTAACGCTTTACCCATCTTCGTTAGAAAATCCTCACACGCTTCAAGCTGCTCAATATCAATATATTCATCGGGCTGATGCGCCTGGGCGATGCTGCCAGGGCCAAGAATTATTGTCTGCAAGCCCTGGCCCTGGAACTGCCCCGCTTCCGTGGCGTAAGCCACCGCGTGGTCGCAGCACCCTGCGGGCAAATGGTCTTTGGCTAGGCGAAGTACCTGATCGTTTTCGCGGTCGGCCAGGCCCGGCACTGTCACGTTTAGCGGCTCAGTAGTAATTTCAACGTGCTTGCCTTTGGCCTGCAGCTCAGCGCTTAGCTGGGCGCAATAGGCCTCAAAGCGCGCGTATATTTCGTCGAAGGTGTCCGTGGGCAGATGGCGAATTTCCCACTCGAACTGGCACTCCCGCGCCATAATATTGATCGCCGTACCACCTTTTATTTTGCCGACGTGCAGGCTGGTGTGAGGCACGTTAAAGGCCTCATCGATGCGCCCCTCTTCCACCAACGCCGCCATGGTGTCCTCAATAAAGGTCACTAGCCTTGCCGCTACGTGGATGGCTGAGGTGCCTTGATTGACCTGGCTGCTGTGAGCTTCCTGACCAATCACGGTGGTACGCAGATTGGTCGCCCCTTTCTGCGCTACCACTGGCTGCATGCTGGTGGGCTCGCCGACAATCACATGGGCGGTGGTGGAGTAGTGTTCGTAAAAGCGCTTAATGAGGCTTGGCGCACCCACGCAGCCGATCTCTTCGTCATAGGAGAAACCCAGATAAATCGGCTGCTGCAGAGGCGCTTTCGTCCAAGTGGGCACCATCGACAATACGCAGGCGATAAAACCTTTCATATCGCAGGTGCCGCGCCCATAAAGGCGCCCACCGCCACCATCACGCAGGGTGAACGGATCGCTCGACCAGGGCTGCCCCGCCACCGGTACCACATCGGTATGCCCGGAAAGCATCACACCGCCCGGCGCCTCTGGGCCAATTCTTGCGATCAGGTTGGCTTTGGTACCGCAGGGGCTCATCACCCGCTCGGCGCTAACGCCATACTCTGCCAAATAGCCTTCCACATACTCAATCAGCGCCAGATTGGATTCACTGGAAGTGGTATCGAATGACACCAGCTTCGTCAGTAAAGTGGTCACGTCAGTCATACTGCTCTCGTTAGTTGGACTCTTCCTATCACACTATCATCGCCCTCTTCCTTTTCCTACTCAGTAGGCCTGCTGGCAGCGCAATGTTGACTGTCACGGCAGGTTCATCGTGCATTCACTAAAACGTCATCTACACTTCTTAATGTTCAGTGCATCTAAAAATCTCAACAAACGCATTGCACGCCTGACTAAGTTCAGGCCTATAAGGAGCTTGTTATGTCTCGTTTCACACTGCACGCGCTTGCCGTAGGGGTGGCGACGGCCAGCCTAAGCCTGTCTGCTCAGGCGGCAACAGAGATTAGCTGGTGGCACGCCATGGGCGGCCAACTGGGCGAAATTCTCGAAGAGATGACCCAAGACTTCAACGAGTCTCAAGACGACTACCACGTTACCCCCAGCTATCGCGGCACCTATACCGAAACGATGACGGGCGCGATCGCCGCCTTCCGTGCCAACGAGCAGCCGCATATCCTGCAGGTGTTTGAAGTCGGCACTGGCACCATGATGAACGCCAAAGGCGCCATCTACCCAGTGTACGAGCTGATGGAAGAGCATGGCCGCGCTTTCGATAAAGAAGCCTTCCTGCCCGCCGTCGTGGGTTATTACACCGACACCAACGGCAATATGCTTTCTTTCCCGTTTAACTCCTCTACGCCAATCATGTACTACAACCGGGACATGTTTGAAGAAGCAGGCCTGGATCCCGAGCAACCCCCACAAACATGGGACGAAGTGGCCGATTTTTCACGCCAAATCGTCGAGTCTGGTGCGGCCAGCTGTGGCTTTACCACCTCCTGGCCTAGCTGGGTCATGCTGGAAAACTTCTCCGCTTGGCATAACGTGCCGCTAGGTACACTGGAAAACGGCTTTGGCGGTATGGAAACCGAGTTTACCTTCAACAATGAGCTGGTCGCTCGCCACTGGGACAACCTCCACGACTGGCAGGAAGAAGGTGTCTTTAAATGGGGTGGCCCCGGCTCCGGCCCCGACTCTGAGCCGATGTTCTACTCCCAGGACTGCGCGATTTTCTTCGGCTCTTCTGCTTCACGTGCGGATGTCGCCGCCAATTCAGAATTTGAAGTTGGCTTTGGCATGCAGCCCTACTACGACGACGTAGAAGGCGCACCGCAGAACTCGATTATCGGTGGCGCCACTCTGTGGGCACTGCAGGGCCATAGCGATGACGAATACGAAGCCGTTGCGGCGTTCTTTGAGTACCTCTCCCAGCCCGAAGTACAGGCACAGTGGCACCAGCAAACTGGCTACCTGCCCATCACTCAGGCCGCTTGGGATCTGAGCCAAGAACAGGGCTACTACGAAGAGAATCCAGGCGCGGATATTTCGCTGAAACAGATGACTCTCAACGAGCCGACCGAGAACTCCAAAGGCCTACGCTTTGGTAACTTCGTGCAGATTCGCGACATCATCTCCGAAGAGATGGAAGCGGTGATGACCGGTGACAAATCGGGTCAGGAAGCAGCGGATGAAGCAGTAGCACGCGGCAATGATCTGCTCCGTGATTTTGAAGCTGCCAACCAGTAAATAAGTACTCACTTCGCCGCCTACCCTTCTGGGTAGGCGGCGATTTCGTTTGTTGATGCTTGTTTTTGCTAACAATTTGCAGAGCTGCCCATGCAAACCAAACGCATGACCTACCCTGGTCGCTTTTTGCCCTACGCGCTGCTGACGCCCCAGGTGATTGTGACACTGATTTTCTTTATCTGGCCTGCGGGCCAGGCGCTGTATCAGTCGCTACTGCGCGAAGACGCCTTTGGGCTGCGCTCAACGTTTGTGGGTCTTGAGAACTTTGCCCGTCTATTTCGTGACGGCAGTTATGTCAATTCGCTATCGGTGACGGTGGTATTCGCCGTGGGCACTACCCTGCTATCGATGACAGTGGCGCTTTTATTGGCCAGTACCGTCAACCGGATGATTCGCTCACGCAGCACCTACACCACGCTACTGGTGTGGCCCTACGCCATCGCCCCCGCGCTTGCGGGCGTGTTGTGGTGGTTTATCTTCAACCCCTCTATCGGCATTGTGCCCTATATGCTGGAAATGGTGGGTTACCAGTGGAACCACCGTAACTCGGGCAGTGACGCCATGCTGCTGGTGATTTTTGCCGCCGCCTGGAAGCAGATATCCTATAACTTTTTGTTTTTCCTGGCGGGCTTACAGTCAATCCCGCAATCGCTGATTGAAGCCGCCTCCATTGACGGCGCCAGCCCGACTAAGCGCTTCTGGACGATTATTTTCCCGCTGCTCACGCCGACCACTTTCTTCTTGCTGGTGGTTAATGTGGTGTATGCCATGTTCGACACCTTCGCGATCATCCACGCCACCACCGCAGGCGGCCCGGCCCAGGCCACTAACATACTGGTTTACAAAGTGTATGCCGACGGTTTTGTCGGGCTAAACCTTGGCTCGTCCGCGGCTCAGTCGGTGATTCTGATGGTGATTGTGGTGGCATTAACGATGATTCAATTCCGCTTTATTGAGCGCCGAGTCAATTACTAAGCCTTTGGGAGAACGTTAATGGTTGAAAACCGCCCTTGGGCTAACCTGATAGCCCATATTGTTTTGATCTCTGGTGTCGCGCTGGTGGTTTTTCCGGTGTATGTCGCGATCATCGCCTCTACCCATTCCCTATCGGGTTTGCTGCAGGGTACGCTGCCACTGCTGCCCGGTGGCCACGGGATCGAAAACTACACGCGCATGTGGCAGTCGGGCGTCTCCAATGCCGGCGCACCGCCGGCCGCCCTGATGCTGTGGAACAGTTTTATAATGGCCATGGCGATCACAGTGGGTAAGCTGTCTATTTCGCTGCTTTCCGCCTTTGCCATCGTCTACTTCCGTTTCCGCTTCCGGATGTTCTTCTTCTGGGTGATCTTCGTCACGTTGATGCTGCCGGTGGAAGTGCGCATTATTCCGACTTTTCAGGTCGTTGCGGATCTTAAAATGCTCAATAGCTTTGCCGGGCTATCGATCCCGCTGATTGCCTCGGCTACCGCAACCTTCTTGTTCCGCCAGTTCTTTATGACCATTCCCGAAGAGATGCTCGAAGCCGCCCGGGTCGATGGCGCCGGGCCACTGAAGTTTTTTAAAGACATCTTAATGCCGCTGTCGGTGACCAATATCGCCGCGCTGTTTGTGATCATGTTTATCTACGGCTGGAACCAGTACCTCTGGCCGTTAATTATCACTACCGACCCTGATTATTACACCATCGTAATGGGCATTCAGCGCATGACCTCGGAAGAGAACCCACAGTGGCAATTAGTGATGGCCGCGGTGGTCATGGCAGCGCTGCCGCCTGTATTAGTGATTCTGTTTATGCAACGCCTATTTGTGAAAGGCCTGACCGAGACGGAGAAATAAGATGGCCAGCATTACCTTGGAAGGGCTAAAGAAAACCTATAGCGGCGATGTTCAGGCCGTCAAAGGCATCGACTTACAGATTGAAGATGGCGAGTTTGTGGTGCTGGTGGGGCCTTCCGGCTGCGGCAAATCTACCCTACTCCGCATGGTGGCGGGGCTTGAAACCATTACCGAAGGCACGCTCAAAATCGGTGACCGGGTGGTCAATAAGCTAGAGCCCGCCGAGCGCGATATCGCCATGGTGTTCCAGAACTACGCGCTCTACCCGCATATGACGGTGTACAACAACCTAGCTTACGGCCTCAAGAACCGCGGGTTTAACAAAGAAGACATTGAAAAGCGCGTGCGAATTGCCGCCAAAATGCTCGAGATCGAAGAGTTTCTGGAGCGCAAACCGCGCAAGCTCTCTGGTGGTCAGCGCCAGCGCGTCGCCATGGGCCGCGCGTTGGTGCGCGACCCGGCAGCCTTTCTATTCGATGAGCCACTTTCCAACCTGGATGCCAAACTGCGCGTGCAGATGCGCGTGGAGATCAAACAGCTGCAGCGGCGCCTGAAGACTACCAGCCTGTATGTGACCCACGACCAGCTGGAAGCCATGACACTGGGTGACCGTTTAGTGGTTCTTAACGCCGGGCAGATTGAGCAAGTGGGCACACCCATGGATATCTACGCCCGCCCCGCCAGCATGTTTGTCGCCGGGTTTATCGGCTCCCCCGCCATGAACATGCTGCCGGTGGATTACTTGAACGAACAAGGCGCCAATGGCCTGCTGGATAACCTGCCCGACGGCACCGATGTCGTCGGCATTCGACCGGATGATATGCATCTAACGCCGCCGACCGCGCCTCACCTAATTGTCGACTCAACGCTGGCGCTGTTTGAAGCCGCGGGGGCCGAAAGCCACCTATATGTGACCCTCGCCGATAGCGACCAGCCTACAGTCATCCGCGTTTCGGGGCAGCCGCCCGTTGCCGAAGGCGAAACCCTGCGATTTTTTGTGACCCGCGACGCTCTGCATCCTTTCAACAGCGCCACGGGAAAACGCACCGGGGATTGAATACCTATCCCCCGAAAGACAAAACAAGAAAAACAAGTCAACGGAGAAACCATGCGCTACGTTTGAGATAAAGCTTACGGATCTCCCTTGATGAGTACTGAACCTTCATACGTCGATGACCTGTATCGTGAGCACTCCCGGCGCGTGCAGGCGACGCTGATACGCCTGCTGGGGGATTTTGAACTAGCCGAAGAAGCCATGCAGGATGCCTTTGTGGCGGCGGTTCAACAGTGGCCGGTTAACGGCAAACCTGACAACCCCACGGCATGGCTAATTCGCACCGGCTACCACTGCGGAATAGACCAAATTCGCCAACGCAGTACTGCTCGCCGTCGGGCTCACTTGCTATTACCCACAGATGAAGCGCTGGATCTTGAGCCCACCACCATCGAAGATGACGCCTTGCGGCTGCTATTCACCTGCTGCCACCCAAGTTTGAGCATGGAAGCACGGATTGCCCTGACGCTTCGCGAGATGTGCGGTTTGACCACTGAGCAAGTAGCCAGCGCGCTACTGATGAAGCCTACGACGCTGGCACAGCGTATCGTACGAGCCAAACGCAAAATTCGCGATGCGCATATCCCTTATGCCGTGCCTACCCAGGAAGAGCTGCCCGAGCGTTTACCCGATGTGCTCCAAGTCATCTATCTGGTCTTCAACGAAGGCTACTCGCGCAGCACGGGCGCCAGCGTGGTCGATATCAGCCTAACAAAAGAAGCCATGCGACTGGGTAATGAGCTGGCGCGGCTACTGCCCCAGGGGGAAGTATTTGGGCTGATGGCTTTGATGCTGCTTAATGATGCCCGCCGGGATGCGCGCCAGGATAGCGACGGTGAGCTGGTAACCCTGGATGCTCAGGACAGACGCCTATGGCGCCAAGAGGATATCCAGGTCGGAATAACGTGGCTAGAACAGGCACTGGCGCTCACCCCCACCGGGTACTACACCCTTCAGGCGTCGATTGCCGCCGTACACGCCCAGGCTAGCCACGCCGAGCAAACAGACTGGGGGCGTATCGTCAGACTCTACGATGCTCTCTGCCGACGTTTTCCATCGCCGATTCTGGCGCTGAACCGTGCGGTCGCCATTGCCATGAATGGTGCACCCGATACCGGCCTGAAGTTACTCGACGACATCGCTCATCACCCACAAATCAACCGCTATTATCTATTTCATGCCGCAAAAGCGGATTTACTGCGTCGCCAAGGCCAGCATGAGGCCGCGCGCAGCGCCTATCAACAGGCGCTACTATTGGTCACCCTGGATCCAGAAAAACGCTTTTTGAACAGGCGATTGGCAGAACTCGAAAATTCCCCATAAAAAAATGCTTAGGCTATGTCGATTCAAGACGACGCCAAACGACTACAGAGAGTCACTACCCTGACCAACCAGGAGGCTCTCAATGAAATTCATGCTGATACGCCGTGCCGATGCCAACACCGAGAATGGCGCTATGCCATCCCAGGAGATGCTTGCCGCCATGGCTGCTTATAACCAGCGAATGATCGAGGCTGGCGTGTTTTTGAACGGCGATGGCTTACATCCGACCAGCGAAGGGTGCCTGATCCGTTTCAAAAACGGTGAGCCCACCATCATCCCCGGGCCTTTGTCTCCAGCCAGTGAGCGTATTGCCGGTTATAGCGTGCTCGAAGCCCCCTCTCTGCAGGCGGCCATTGAGTGGGCCCAACAGTGGCCCACCCAAGATGCCGATGGCAACGTGACCCTTGAGCTACGGCGCTACTTCTCGCTGGAGGATTTTGAGCCCGGCGCCGGAATTGAGCAGCACCGTAACCTTGCTCGTATACCGGATGCCATGAACGTGCACGTTGCCTTTCCCGGCACCTGCCGGGAAGCCATGCAGTTCTATGCCGATGTCACCGGAGGGCATCTGGAGTGCCTGTTGACCTATGCTGACACACCCGCCGCTGAACACATGCCGCCTGCTCTCCATGACCGCATTATCCATGCTTCGTTGAACCTACGTGGCCGTCGCTTAATGGGCGCCGATATGGCGGCTGACTGCTATACACCACCGCAAGGGATAGAGGTTCAATTGGAGTATCAGGATATCGAGCAGGCCGCACGAACCTTTGCTCAGCTAGCGGAGGGTGGAAAGATTGTCATGCCGTTCGAAGCGACCTTCTGGTCACCAGGGTTCGGCATGACGGTAGATCGTTTTGGCGTCGGCTGGATGGTAAACGTTCCGTCAGACAACTGCCCCTTGGCCACAGAAGGAGACTCCCCATGAAGTACGTTGCGCTGGTCTATTACCAAGAACAGATTATCAACGCCATGAGCGAACAGGCGTGGCACGACCTCAACCAAGAATGCATTGCTGGGGTTGAGCGCCTGAGCGCCAGCGGCCACTACCTGGCCGGGCAGCCATTACAACCGACGGAGACCGCCACCACCGTGCGTGTGCGCGATGGCGAGACGTTAATCTCCGATGGTCCCTTTGCGGAAACCAAGGAGCAGTTGGCCGGTTTCTACCTGCTCGAAGCCCACGACTTGAATGAGGCGCTGCAGCTGGCTAGCCGTATTCCACCCGCCCGGCTGGGCAGCATTGAGGTACGCCCCGTTCGAGAACTCCCCCCTAAAGCAGAATAAAACAGTAATAGGAGAACAGCCATGAGCAAGCTTACACACCCTTATGTAGATGGTTTCGTCGCTGCTGTGCCCAGCGCTAATAAAGATGAGTTTATTGAGCATGCCCGTGCCGCGGCCGTTGTTTTCAAGGAACACGGCGCACTGCGGGTCGTGGAGTGCTGGGGAGACGATGTCCCCGAAGGGGAAGTGACCTCCTTCACCATGGCGGTCAAGCGCAAGGATGACGAAAGCATCATCTTTTCCTGGATAGAGTGGCCATCGCGCAGCGTGCGCGATGAGGCCATGCCGAAAGTCATGCAAGACCCGCGCTTGCAGATGGACGTTAACCCGATGCCCTTTGATGGCAAGCGGCTCATCTTTGGCGGCTTTGAAAGCATCATTGATGAGTAAGCGCTACCCGTGGCCCGGAACTCACTACGACGCTTCCTGGGCCACATCCTCTGGCACCACACCTTCTTGAGCTACATCAGTAATCCGCCCTTCCACCTGGTAGAACACCTCTTTACGTTCCACCATATAGTCGCGCAGCATCTCCCAATCCGTATTGCCGACGATGGTGTTGCGCCCATCTTCATAGGCAGCGCCAAGTACCGTATGACCGTCGCCGCCAGCAGCGGTAAAGTTATTGGTGGCGATGATGTAAGTACGCTCGGGGTCAATCGCCTGCATTGCGCCTTCCTGGGCAACGCTTAGGCTAACCACCCGCTCGCCCGACGGCTCACCGCTGTCGTATATCAACTCTACGCCTGCCGACACCTGCAGAAAACCGCCGTCTTCGCCGGGTGCATTAGCCAGGGCGATCTCGAAGGTTTCCAGCAGCTCGGCGCCGGTGACATCAAGCAGCGTCAGGCGATTGCCAAATGGCTGCACGGCGATCAAATCACCCACAGACACATCCCCACTCTCAATCGCTTCACGGATGCCGCCGCTATTCTGAATCGCCATAACCGTGTCGGGTGCCACCTGCTGCGCAGCATGCAACTGGGCATCGGCGATTAAATTGCCCAGCGCTGTTTCATTGGCACGCACGCTCCGTTCATCGCCACGCCCATGGCGCGGGTTGGGTAGCGTGGAGATTACCTTGGCGCCGACCTGGGTATCCCGCAGTGTCTCAATCTCTGCGGTGTAGGATTCAAGCCGCTTGGCGGCATCAGCGTCCGCTTCCCGATCGTCGGCAGCGAGCAGTTCACCGCTGGCATCCACCACCACGCCGTTTTCGTCGAAGGTGACCTGCATAACGCCCAGATGCTGGCCATACTCGCCTGCCTGGCCAATCACCGTCGGTGATAGGAGCTTCTCACCAGCGCGGCTCTCGCTCAGCAGCCTGGGGGGCGACACTTGGGTATGGCTGTGACCACCAATAATAATGTCGATGCCTTCGACATGCTCTGCCAGCAGCAGGTCATTACCTACGCTGGGGTCACTGTCGTAGCCCAAGTGGGTAAGGGCAATAATCTTGTTAACGCCCTGCTCTTCAAAGCTTGCCACCATGGCTTCAGCCGCTTGGCGATAATCGCTGATGGTGACGTGGCCAGGGCTGGAAATCGTCTCACTGTCCTGAGTGCTTAACCCAAAGATGCCGATTGGCTCGCCGTTATGCTCAACGATCATGCCGTCATAAAGCGTCCCAGCCTGCGGCTCAGCGCTGACTGAATCACCCAACATGTCAGCAAACTCCGGGCCTGCGGAGAAGTCCAGATTCGCCCCTAAAATAGGAAACTCGGCGCCTGCGAAAAACGCCGCTAGCGCTTGGTGCCCCTGTTCCGGGTCACCCAAATCGAACTCATGGTTGCCGGGCACAAAGGCGTCGTAGCCCATTAAATTCATAAATTCGAGGGCATCCTGGCCTTGAAACTCTGTGAAGTAGAGCGTGCCTGTAAAGATATCACCGGCATCCAGCAGCAACCCTTCGCCAAAGCGCTCCTGCGCCTCATTCAGCATGGTAATTAGATAGGGGTACTGATCGGTACGCCCATGTAGATCGTTGGTGTGAAATAGCGTCAGGGTGTAGTTATCAGCAAAGGCAGGAGGAACGGTGGCAAATAGCGCTGTCCCTAGCGCCAAGCCATAGCGGTGAAAACGCATTTAAATGACTCCTTTCATAACAGTGTTCAGACACTTTAGCAGCAAAGATAGTCTACCAGCGACATTTCGTCTCCATGGTAAAAGTATTGCCTTACCCCCCTCTCCCTAAATTTATATTGAGAGGAATAACTCACCGAGAAAAAGAGCGCCTCTTTTAAGGCAGGCAAGTAAAGCATAAAATATAAAAACGCTAAAAACCGGTGTGGAGTTATCCACACCGGTAAAGATCGAAACATGCGAGCTAACTAAAAGCTAAAGAACTAATGCAAAAAACTAATGCAACACTACCGCTAACATCACTCTATTAATTAGAAGTGATAGCGAGCGCCTAATGCGTAGTACATATCTTCTTCGAAGTCATTAACAGCATCCAGGTTACGATCGTTCAGCTCAAGGAACATATCGAAATTGCTAGACAGCTTGTACATTGACCCTAGCGCCCAAGCGTTACGCTCATCGCTAGCGCCGTCTACGTCGATGTTGTAGTAATCGGCGAAGAACTTCCAGGAATCGATGGCGTACGTAGCACCAACGCCGATTTTATCGAAACCACCACCGTTAACATCGTCATCACCGCGGGTTTCATAACCTACACGAGCAGCGAAAGCATCTGTAACAGCAAACTCGCCCGTAGCGCCATAACGCACTTCACCGTTACCGCCACCACGTACCGTATCTTCCACATAGCCAAGCGCTAAACGAGCTGGGCCTGTTTCGTAGACAACACCACCCTGAGTGGCGATAACAGATCCTTCGGAAGTCTGCTCGGCTTCAGTCAAACCACGCTCAGAGAAGTGCTTGGCAGAAATAACCGCCTGAAAACCACTCATTTTAGGCGTTTTATAGCCAATAGAGTCGCCGCGTGCCTGGGTACCACCACCCGCAAACTCGTAGCCGCGCTCAACGTAAACATCGAACGGCGTCATCACGTAGTTATCGTAGAAACTGTTGTAGTTCCCGGCCATAAAGGTACCGAACTGCTGGCTTTCCAGGCCTAGGTAGCTGTTACGCACCTCATCGAAACCAGAGGATGTATTACGCTCATCACCCGTAAAACGCCACTCTACACGGGCGAATGCACGCAGGTCAGAGGAAATCTGGTGGCCAGCGGTAATCCGTAAACGCGAGCCGAAATTACGGAACTCTTCGCCGTTATCAACACCGTTGTCAACACCACCGCCTTCAAGACCCATAGCGATGCGACCATAGATTTCGAGATCGGTACCGTCTTGGTCATAAACGGTTGCTGCTTGTGCTGCAGAGGCTGCCAATAAACCGCTAACGGCTAGGGCCAGTGTCGTTTTTTTAAACATGATCGTTCCCATTGAAGTAGTTAATGCTTGCGCTTGCGAAGGCACAATGAAGGACGAATAACGCCTCAACACAGGGAACCTTAAAGGAGTTATGTTTCATTAATCTTAAAGTTTTATTTTTTGGGAACTTATTTTTTTATGCGCTATTAAATAAAACTGCCATCCAAATTTAACATTGAACTGATATTAGAACAGATGGCTGTAGCACTTTGTCTACTAGCCTATTTATTTAAGCGTGTCATCACTTATTCACCTGTTTGTCTCGGCAGTGTCATTCACCCCACCCACACTGAACGAAAACGTGATAAAGGGATGAATCGCTCATGCGGCTCTGCATCGTTAGTGAGACATGGTCACCGGACATCAATGGCGTTGCCCATACGCTGAGCCGGTTAAGCTATGAACTTAACCGGCAAGGAGTGCCGGTGGATGTGATCCGCCCTCGGCCACGATCTGCGGGTAATGCAACCGGTATTAACCGCGAGCTACAGGTGCAGCGCCTTGCCCTACCTGGCTACACCGATGTGCAGGTAGGGCTGGTTAGGCCCGTTACACTGCGCCGCTTTTGGCGCCAACATCGCCCCGATATCATCTATGTAGCGACCCAAGGCCCTCTCGGCTGGGCGGCACGCCAAGCGGCACGGCAACTCAATATCCCCCTGGTAGCGGGCTGGCACACCAACTTTGACCACTACTGTGAAGATTATGGCGTCAATTGGTTGGCCTCGACCACACGCCGCTACCTGCGCTACTTCCATAACGGCTGTGACCTAACGTTAGTGCCTACTCATCAGCAGGCTAAAGCACTGCAGCGTCAAGGGATTCGGGGGGTTCATGTGCTGTCACGCGGGCTGGATGGCGAGCGCTTTTCACCTGCCCACCGTGACCCTTCATTACGCGAACGCTGGGGAGTTAGCGAGCATCAGCCGGTGGCCCTTTACGTTGGCCGACTAGCCGCAGAAAAAAATCTCACCTTGCTCCATGAAAGCCTTCAAGCCATGCGTGAGGTGCGGCCCGATATCGCCCAAGTGATCGTCGGCGATGGCCCCGCACGGGCACAATTGGAAAAGGCGCTGCCCGATGCCCATTTCACCGGCTTCGTGGGGCAGGGATCGCTTGCTCGCCACTATGCCAGCGCCGACCTGTTTATTTTCCCCTCGCTTTCAGAAACCTGGGGCAATGTGGTGGCGGAAGCCATGGCCAGCGGCTTAGCCGTGGTGGCCTATGATCATGCAGCCAGCGCTGAGCTCATTAGCAGCGGCCACAACGGTGTCACCGTACCCGCTGGCAATAGCACCGCTTTTCAACAGGCAGCAGTTGAGTTGTGCCAACACCCAGCTGACTACGCTCGTTTAGGCCGAGTAGCGCGTTTACGCGCCCTTGAGCAGAGTTGGACAGGTATTGCCGAGCAGTTTTTGCGTTACTTACACCAAGCCCAGGAGGCTCATCATGCGCCCGCGTCCGCTTGTCGTATTCGATCGTCTTGACCTGCTGGAGTGGCAGTTCTGCCAGCGCATTGCGCGGCTATCGATCTACCGCCCCTGGCGAATCACGCTTCAGGCCGCCAGCCGCTTAGGCGATTGGCCTATTTGGGTGCTGCTGATTCTCGCCCAGCCCTGGCTTCAACCCAATGGCGCCTGGCGCGTACTGCAGTACAGCGTTATCGCTCTATTTGCCGTGGCGGTTTATCGACTGGTGAAAACTCGCTTATGCCGTGAGCGACCCTTCATTACCTATAGTGAAGGCATCGAGTGCTGTGAACCTGCCCGCGACCGTTACAGTTTTCCCAGCGGCCACACCATGCACGCGGTGATGTTTAGCGTCTTGGTCGCCGCCCACACGCCCTGGCTACTACCGGTGGTATTGCCATTAACGCTTCTAATAGCGGTCTCACGGGTAGGCTTAGGGCTGCACTATGTCAGCGATGTACTGGCAGGGGCAGCGATGGGCTACGCTTTTGCCTTGGCCAGCCTGTATTGGATGGGGTAAAGCGCGTCCTGCCCCCCCCCCCAATGGACAACCCTTTGATGGACAGCCGCGTGATAGACACCAGCGCAAAAACGCCCGCATAAGCGGGCGTTTTACTTTCAAGGCAGATAGTTAAACGTCGGGCGGCATGTCATCGCGTTCATCAATACTGGCCGTAAACGATGTCTTAAGCATCATATACACGCCCACGCCTGAAAACCCTAAGAACAAAACAAACATGCATAACATCAATGCCATCGCCATAATCTTGTCCCTGATCGTGCGCGGTCGTTACGTTGACGTTTTCTAACCGCTGCATTTTGGTTTCATCGAAGGATAGACCAAAATCACACTTTTTTCTGTACAAAAGCTGTGCAAAAACCAGAGCCTTATAGAAAGTACTTATCTATCAAATGATTATTTAAATCACACATGCGAAAAAACCACCTCACTTGCATGAGATGGTTGATTCGCATCGGTCCGCTCCCTGGTTTGATGAACAGCGCCTCCTTACGCTGCAACCAGTGAGTGGGCTAATTGTCCCTTAAACATCCTGTTCATTTTTCGGCTTCCTGCCTTCCATTTTGCTGTTAGCCCACTCACTCAGTTACTGGTGAAAAATGTTAACTCGACTAGCGTTAAGTGACTGAATTTAAAAATGACTTACTTTATTCATTTGCGAGTATTTACTTGGTTTCTTGCTGGATTCTACTTAGTAACTGCAGGCAATGAGCCAAATCATGCCAATAACGAATATAAACATTAAAAAACAACTACTTAAAACAATAAAAAGCGAATGACAAAGCACTCTCCACCTCTATTTTTCATGTATAGAAGTGGCACATGCGACATAAACATACGGTTTCGAGGCACACTGCTATGCTTCCTTGTGTTTAAACGTATTGAAAACCGTAGCGTATCGTCACGACAGAGGGTATTTTTGCTTTCTACTCCTTTCACTAACGGTATGCCTTCGAAGGAGGCTTTTATGAAACGCACTATCGCCCTCGGCTTCGTGATGGTGGTGACCCTGATGCTGGTCAGTGGCTGTAATACCATTCGCGGTGCGGGTGAAGACCTTCAACAGGGTGGCGAAGCTATCCAGCGTGCAGCGAGCTAACCGTTATGATGACCGTTTATCTATCCCATGGCCTTGAGAGCGGGCCAGGCGCACTGAAAACCCAAGCGATGAAAGGTGTTGCGCAAAAGCTGGATGACTGTGAGCCGGTGGTCATGGATTATCGAGGCATAGCAGAACCACAGCAGCGCCTTGAATACCTTCTGAGAGTATTAGCCGAGCGCGGAGATGATCCTGCCCAGTGTGTACTGGCAGGCTCCAGCTTGGGGGGTTGGCTAAGCGCGGCGGTTAGCGCTCAGCAGCCGGTGTTGGGCTGCTTTCTGCTGGCGCCTGCGTTGGGACTTGCCGACTATCCGGAAACGTCACCGGTTATTCAGGCGCAGCACAGCCATATTATTCACGGCTGGCGGGATGATGTGGTTGCCCCTGAACCGGTGATCGAACGTGCTCGTCTTCAGCGCCTATCGCTGCGGATGGTTGACGACGATCACCGCCTGCACGCGAGCCTGGAGACTATTTTATGTGATTTTGAGCGCTTCTTATGCCAGTGCGCCACGCCTAATCACTACGATTAGCAAGGCTAGTTAAAGCAAACATTCGACACGAGCACTTCAATCCTATACAAATAGTGTACAAGAGACATTGATAGCGAGGAGATTGCTCATGTTAGGTATGTTTAAGCGTGACCCCAAAAAGAAGCTTCAACAAGAGTATGAGCGCAAACTACAAGCCGCCATGGAGGCTTCACGCAATGGCGATATGCGTGCCAATGCCACACTTACTGAAGAAGCCGAAGCGTTACTTGCCGAAATCAGGCGCATTGAAGCGACACAATAACTGCCATAGACAACGCGGTTGCTGCCCAGCGTCACTTCGGCAGCCTACCCAAGCCCAGGGTAGTGGTGGCAGGATGAGCAGCCACTCACCAGTAGCGACTGCACTTTGCCCACCCCCACCACCCTAGCCGATGCGGTATATATACTCGCTGGCGACTAGGAGCCTGTCTGGCTTGGCCGATCGTCGCGAGAAGCACGAATTTTGAGCCAAATTTATCGATCGATTGAGGCGAATAGCGTGCTATTTAACGAAATCGATCGAATAAAGTTGGCCAAAATACCGGGATTCGCAGTAGATCAGTGTTAAGCCAGACAGGCTCCTAACGTTTACTCGTCAGCGAGTGCCGGTAGCAGTGTTTTCAGTTTACGCGTGAGCGTATTGCGCCCCCAGCCCAGCAGCTCGGCGGCTTCACCTTTGCGCCCGCCGGTATGTTTTAGCGCTGTCTCAATCAGAATCCGCTCAAAATCGGGCACCGCTTCTTCCAGTAGATGGGTATGGCCTTCGGCCAGGGCATGATCCGCCCAGTCACGAAACGCCGTGCGCCAATCGCCGTGGGCACTGCTTTCAGAAGCGCTGGGTGAACGCAGCTCCGGCGGTAGATCTTCAACCAGAATCTCACGCCCTGATGCCATCACGGTGAGCCAACGGCAGATATTTTCTAACTGCCGCACGTTGCCGGGCCACGGCAAACGCGTTAGGTGGGCTTCCGCTTCGCTGGTCAGCACCTTGATATCGGTCGTCAGCTCTTTCGCCGCTTCAGCTAAAAAGTGCCGCGTTAAACGAGGGATATCTTCGCGGCGCTCGGCAAGCTTGGGCAGGTGGATACGGATCACGTTCAGGCGGTGGAACAAATCCTCCCGGAAGCGGCCGTCATCCACCAACACTTCTAGGTTTTGGTGGGTGGCAGCAATAATGCGCACATCCACTTTGACCGGCGTATGCCCGCCAACGCGATAGAACTCTCCATCGGCCAGCACGCGCAGTAGCCGCGTTTGGGTTTCAGCGGGCATATCGCCTATTTCGTCTAAAAATAGCGTACCGCCGTTGGCTTGCTCAAACCGCCCCTGGCGCTGCTGGGTCGCCCCGGTAAAAGCCCCCTTCTCGTGACCAAACAGCTCAGACTCAATCAAATCACGGGGAATCGCCGCCATATTGAGGGCAATAAACGGCTTGCCCGCACGAGGGCTATGCTGATGGAGTGCCTGGGCAACGCGCTCTTTGCCGGTTCCCGACTCCCCATTAATCAACACCGTGATGTGGGAGTGTGAGAGGCGACCAATGGCCCGGAACACCTCCTGCATGGCGGGGGCTTCACCGATAATTTCGGCGTTCAAGCCTTCCGGCACGGTCACCGGACGCTGGCGTTCACGGGCGTGGGCCACGGCGCGGCGCACCAGCGCTAGGGCCTCATCAACATCGAACGGCTTGGGCAGGTATTCAAATGCCCCGCCCTGATACGAGGCCACGGCGCTGTCCAGGTCGGAGTGCGCGGTCATCACGATCACCGGCAGGTCAGGATGCGCTTCGCGTACCCGGGACATTAGATCCAGCCCATCGATACCCGGCATACGAATATCGGTGACCAGCACGTCGGGTGGATTTTCCAACAAACGTGTCAGGGCAACGTCGGCGCGCTCGATACACTCAACGTCAAGGTCGGGTTGCGCCAAGGCGCGCTCCAACACCCAGCGGATAGCGCGGTCATCATCGACAATGACCACCCGCGCAACATCATTACGTGCAGCCTCAGTCATGACGCTTCTCCGGTGAAATTAATAACCATGGGAATCAGTAAACGAAATTCGGTGTGTCCAGGACGTGAATCGCATTCAATCAATCCTTGATGCTGGTGCAAAATCGACTGGGCAATAGAGAGCCCAAGGCCGCTGCCTTCCGCGCGTCCCGACACCATGGGGTAAAACAGTGTTTCCTGCAGCGTATCGGGAATACCGGGGCCGTTATCGATCACGGCGACTTCACTGACCAGCCGGTGACGTTCGGCGCCAAGCGTAAACTGGCGACGGGCGCGGGTGCGTAGTATTAAAGTGGGCTCCGGCGTTTGTGCATCGCTCATGGCCTGTACCGCATTGCGCGCCACATTGAGCACCGCCTGAATCATTTGCGATTCATCGCCGGAAAGGTCGGGCAAACTGGGGTCGTAATCACGGCTGATTGTCACACTAGGGTGTTCGGCAATCAGCAGCGCCCGCACTCGCTCCAGCACCTTGTGGATGTTGACTGGCTCGTGTTTAAGCATCCGGTTAGGGCCGAGCATGGAGTCGACCAGGTCGCGCAGCCGATCCACCTCTTCAACAATGATATGGGTATATTCGCGCAGCGCCGGGTCGTCTAGATCACGCTCTAGTAGCTGTGCTGCCCCGCGAATGCCACCCAGCGGGTTTTTGACTTCATGGGCGAGCCCGCGGGCGAGCACCTTGATGGTCTCCTGGCGTGTGGTTAGCGCCTCTTCCCGGGAGATCTGCATCAGCCGATCCCGCGGCTCTACTTCCAGTAGCAGCTCATCGTCGGATAAGGGCGTCACCGTGTAGTCCACCGTGAGCGGTTCGCTATTCAACGGGGTAATGCGTGCTTCACGCTGGGTATAGGGGTGAAACGCATCCCGCGCCTTGGCCAATACTTCGTCAATGCTTACATCCCCGCCAAGTAGCGTATCCAGGCTGATGCCGTGAACACGGCTAAGGCTGACCGCTAACAACGCTTCAGCGGCAGGGTTCATCCATCGCACACGCAGTTCGCCGTCTAGCAGCAATACCGCTGTGGTGAGATGCTCAAGCAAACGCTGATGCATGGTGGTGTCCTGAAAAATCGCGTCTTCCATCGCCGATACAGACCTACAGGTGGATGATCAATGAGGGAGCTGCAAAAAGCGCGCCAACTATACGTTTATGTCCATTTGCACGGCTTGCGGGCATCGCAGCGAAAGAGCGCGAATCGTTTTAGCGCACTTGCCGTGCCAAATGCTCCTGCTCATGCACCACTTTAGTGCACCCAGGTTTTGGTAGGTAATACTTAGGGCTGTTTTTTTGATCGCGTTTATTAAAGCGCTCTTAAGGAACCGTAATCGTCACCGCTGCCGTGCGGTGCTGTAAACGCTGGCTGCTCTCCAGCATTCTGCCTGGATCTCGTGCCCCCTTGCGGCAGGCCCGTTAACCAGAAGACATCGCTGTGCAGCGCTTTCTGGCTAATCTCGCCATTCACCAACAGCCGTACCTGATGGTCGTCGCGCAACGGTGGCGCAATAACCACCTCCACCACGGTCATTCCCTCTTCCACCTGTGCGCCTTGCTGGGGCAGAGCGATCGAAAAGTGATCGTAGAGCATTAAAGGACTGCTCTGGGTTATCGGTAAAGGTAACGTTGCCGTGCTGATCGGTCACCCGGTAAACCGCCTGCCCGAACGCCGTGCCACCCACTACCCCACGCCCAAGAGAGCTACCAGCACACTGCTCATCGCCCCTCTGGCACGCTTCTCAGCCTCCCAGCAATAAAAAAACCCCGCCGTAGCGGGGTTCTATTGGCAATCATTGTTACCACCGCCTGGCTGATAGTAACAGCCAGAGGCGAGGAACGCTGATTAGCAGCTGTGCTTAACAGCTGTACTTAACAACTGTAGTACATATCAAACTCGATGGGGTGAGTGGTCATACGAATACGCTCCACTTCTTCCATCTTGAGGTCGATGTAGGCATCGATCATTTCGTCGGTGAACACGCCACCTTCGGTCAAGAACGCACGGTCAGCGTCGAGGGCTTCCAGTGCTTGATCCAGGCTGTGCGCCACAGTCGGTACTGACTTGCCTTCTTCTGGCGGCAGGTCGTACAGGTTTTTGTCCATGGCATCGCCAGGGTGGATCTTGTTTTTGATACCGTCGATACCCGCCATCAACATGGCAGAGAACGCCAGGTAAGGGTTGGCAGTCGGATCAGGGAAGCGCGCTTCCACACGCTTGCCTTTCGGGCTGGCGGTGTAAGGAATACGGATTGAAGCCGAACGGTTGCGGGCACTGTAGGCCAGCATGACCGGCGCTTCAAAGCCAGGCACCAGACGCTTGTACGAGTTGGTAGAAGCGTTAGTAAAGGCGTTCAGGGCACGGGCGTGCTTGATGATGCCGCCGATGTAAAAAAGCGCCATTTCAGACAAACCAGCGTACTCGTCACCGGCGAACTGGTTGTTGCCATCTTTCCAGAAAGACTGGTGAACGTGCATACCCGAACCGTTATCACCGACCAGCGGCTTCGGCATAAAGGTGGCCGTTTTGCCATACGCGTGGGCCACGTTGTGGATCACGTACTTCATTTCCTGAACTTCGTCAGCTTTCTTCACCAGCGTGTTGAACTTAACGCCGATTTCGTTCTGACCTGCGTTGGAAACCTCGTGGTGGTGTACCTCGACGGTCTGACCAATCGCTTCCAGGGTATTACACATTGCGCCACGAATATCGTGGAAGCTATCGACCGGAGGAACCGGGAAGTAGCCGCCTTTAACGCGCGGGCGGTGGCCAAGGTTGCCGCCTTCCACGACACTGTCGGTTGCCCAAGCGCCTTCGTCGGAGGTGATTTTGTACATGGAGCCCTGGATATCAGACTTCCAATGCACTTCGTCAAAGATAAAGAATTCAGGCTCAGGGCCGAAGAACGCGGTGTCGCCCAGGCCAGTAGACTGCAGGTAAGCTTCTGCGCGCTTAGCGATAGAGCGCGGGTCACGATCATAGCCCTGCATAGTGGCCGGCTCGATGATGTCACAGCGCAGCACCAGCGTCGCATCTTCGGTGAAGGGGTCGAGGTAACCCGTACCATCTTCCGGGCGCAGAATCATGTCGGATTCGTTAATGCCCTTCCAACCTTCAATAGAAGAGCCATCGAACATTTGGCCATTCTCGAAGAATTCTTCGTCTACATCGCGCGCAGGCACGGTCACGTGCTGTTCTTTACCGCGAGTGTCGGTGAAACGCAGGTCTACCCATTTAACATCGTGTTCTTCAATTAGCGCGAGAGTCTTGGCTGACATAGTGTCCTCCGGTATGAGCGTGGCTTAAAGCTAACGACAGTAAGCTACCGATAAAAGTGTTGTTCGACAAAATACGTGCTAAACCGCACGTTTGTCATTCTTGTTCGCTCAACGTTTGCCTGACATTGGTTAACAAATCGCTCAGCGAGCATTTCAGACCGGCTATCGTTTTAGCACGCCGCAGGGCTTATGCCTACGGCCCGCTAGCCGCTTGCAAATACAATGCAGAGAACATGCCAACACTGCACCAATATGGCATAAAAAAACAACAACTATCTGTTTTATAAACATTAAAAAATGGCTTCGAATGCCTCTTGATGACGCATAACGGCGCAACAGGCTGTTCTGAACCGTCAAAAAAACCTCTTATGCACCAAAATAGAACAAAAATAATGCCGAGCGCCCCATCAAAGTGCACAAGTCATACTTAGCGCTGTTTTTTAGCTCGCAAATTTTTTTACTTGCTACGCAAATAAACCAGCTACTACAATAAATTACAATTTGATAGATTTGCTCACAATCGGAGTCGGCAAATGGGATCGGTCTGCTTTATCGTTGATGCCATGGTGACGGGTGAAATGTTGCCACGCCACTTAAAATCCATACGTGAATCCGGTGTCGCCGACCACTTGCTGCCCATTTTGGTGACAGCCACTCAAGCGCAAGCACGCCTGAGTGCTATTGAACAGCGCTACCATGCTCATTCGCTGATTACACCATCAAGGCCGCTGGGGGCTCGCTTGAATAAAGCCGCGTTTACCAGCCAAGCAGAGTGGCTCATCATTGCGCTACAGAAAAAACCACTGCCTGCGGAGCTTTGGTGTGCACTCTATTCACAGCTCAACACTTACACCCTTGACGCCTTGATTATTGGCCTCACCCGGCCATCGCTGTCGGAACGCATCCTGCGGCGCTTATTGGCCAGTGCTTTACTTTTGCCGCCCTACATTGCCGTGAGGCGAGCCTGGCTAGAACGCTTGGGTGGGTTTGACCCTGAGCTGGACGATAACAGCGCGATCGACGATTTTCTGCAACGTTTACACGCTTGCCCTACGCGTTTAAAAACCTACAACGGAAACCTGCTTAGACTAACGAAAGAGCCAGAAAACCCTTTTCTGGCTAACGCCCCGGTTACGGCTTTCACTCCACGCCCATGATGCGTTTTCTACCGATATCATCCACAGATACCATCCACCGCCACTCTCTGACTAACTTACCTTTAGTCGCTTGCCGAACAGCATGGCGCCCAGTGTCGTGGTATTGGCGAGCTTATTAAGCCCCACTGACCCCACCACACCAACCGCCATAAGCGCCAGTGCATACACGCCAATGGGCAACGACAACGGCTCGACAGCCAGATCAGCGAGCACAAAGAACATGGGGTGAGCCAAGTAAATGCCAAACGAATACGCATTAATGTGGCGCACCCACAAAGGCGCAGGACGCCCGGCCAAGTAGCGCATGGCACACAGCGTGAACAGCACGAAGAAAGGAATGACCCACACCTCTTTGGAAGAGAAGGCCAGCCAACCTGCAAAGGTCGCGGCAATAATCAGCGCCACCATTAGCACCAACCAGACCGGGCGGGCCATTTGCTGCATCCAGGCAGGCCGCGCCAGCATCACGCTCTCAGGGGGTAGCGGGTAGTAGCGCACCAGCACCAGGGCAAGAAAAAACACATAGATCCAACCCAGTGGAGCAATCCACAGCAGATAGCCGGGCAGGTCAACCTCAAACCAGTAAGCCAACCCCCAATACGCCATGCTGATCACACAAGCGCCCCACAGCCACGGCACCGGGTTCAAACGCCACAGCTGCCAACGGGTAAACAGCCAATAGGCCACATAAAACTGCATCGCAATAATCAAAAAATAGCCATGCCAGCCCGCGTACACATAATACTCAATGGCGTTGGCCACGAACCCCACCGGTTCATCCGATGGCTGTTGGCTTAGCCATTCAGCCGTCGAATAAATAAAGCCATACACAAAATAGGGCACCATTACATACTTCACGCGCTGGGCAAGGAACCCTTCCGGCACGGATTTATCGTAGCGAACGGCAAACACAAAGACCGCAATAAACAGGAAAATCGGGGTACCCAACACCAGCGGTATGCGCATCAAATCGGTGGCAACGTTATCGAGGCGCTGATTGACATGATCTAGTAAGTGAAACAAAAAAACGGCTATACAGCCGTAAGCACGCAACCAATAGATCTCTTCAATTTTGCGCATTGGGCCTCCCGCCTCGACCTACTCCTACCCTGGCATTTTGCATGGCGATGATGAATGACTATGCTAACTGACTGTCTTATATGGCTATGATGAACAATAAAAGCCTTCGCGCTGTCCGACCCCATTGAACAGTTTTAATTCCCGGAGGAAACGTGTTCATCCCCAAGCCACCAGTATTCTCGTACCGATTTCACGCCCTACTTACGGCATTTATTGGCTGGCTAACGTTCAGTGGCCATAGCTTAGCCAGCGAGGTTGAACACCATCAGTTTTTCTCGCCCACGCTAGGTTACGACTACCCCTACAGTATTTATTTACCCGACAATTATGACGCCCAAGCGACAGACGCGTATCCGGTCGTTTATATGCTGCACGGCTCATTTAACACTGACCGCGACTGGGTTTCTCGCGGCAACTTGCAGCAGGTGGCGGATAGGTTAATCGCTGCCGGGCATATTCCTCCGGCCGTTTTCATTATGCCCGGCAGTCGCAGTTGGTGGGTAGATGGCCACAACGAACCCGCCCGCAGCGCATTTTTTAACGACCTAATGCCACATGTGGAAGCAACCTATCGCGTGGGACAAGAGCGCCACCTGCGTGGCGTGGCAGGCTATTCCGCTGGCGGTTACGGCGCACTCAACTTTGCCCTGGAACGGCCTGAACTGTTTGCCGCGGTAGCCGCGCTAAGCCCCGCCAGCTACGTCCCCCTGCCGCCGCGTAACTCCACCGCCTGGCGCCACCCCTCATTTATCAATGACCAGGGCCGATTTGATCGCGAGCTGTGGCAAAACCTTAACTACACCAACTATTTGGAAGAGTATCGCCTGCGCGTAACCCCTCGCGGTACCGAAGATGAGGGCGACCTTTCCCCCGTACCGCTGTATATCAGCGCCGGGCGTAGCGACGTTTATGATGCTGAATTTCACGCCCGCATACTGCGTCAAGCCATGGAACGCATCCAGCCCAACGATGTGCGCCTCGACCTCTACCCCGGTGGCCATACATGGAAAGTATGGCGCGCCAGCCTACCGGCAGCGCTAAACTTTCTCTTTCAATACGTGGGACAAGAAAACAGCCCAGAGGATACATAACCCCGTTGAAGGCACTACACTGAAACAACACATATCACGCCACTCAACAAGGCAAGGAAGACAGCGATGCATCAGCATATCGAATGGGATGAACCCGGCAACGCCAGTGTTATGCAGTACTTTAAAAAACACCCGGATCAAAGCAGCCAACCCGACCCAGGCGATATTATTTCCGCCCGCTACCAAGGCGCCATGGTGCGCGTCAAAGTAGAAGCCTACCGAGAAGATGACGCCGTCAGCATCGGCGAAGTAGCCGCGATCATCGATACCCACGGCGGCCGCCACCAAAGCCACAACAAGCTGGAAGTCGGCCACATCGTCCGGGTACCCGACGACAAACGCGCGATGGAAAAATGGGGAGACGACGAAACATAAGCATGAAGAGTGGCGCGGTTCTCGATACAGCGTTAACAGCCTTTAATCGCAGATCGCTTGCAAGGCCGCCCATTCAGCTGGCGTTAGAATCGCAGTAGTACCGCCTTGGCTTTCAGCTAATTGCTGGGCCTGGGTACCGCGCCAGCTGGAATCAGGGTGTGTAGATAAATGCTCGGGGGTAGCAATATCACCGTCCTCCAGCCCCTCGATCCGCGTAAAAAAGTTTGCAAACCCAGCCGCATCAACTTCCGCCGTAGCGAGCATTTCGAGAGCAAAACGGTCTGCTTCGACTTCAGCCTCCCGGCTATAAGAAGCAGTAAGCAAATGCTCACCCACCACCGCGGCACCCGCAAGATCGCCAAAAACCATGCTAAGCAGCCCCGCTGCCCCCGCCGCCCGTAATGCTTGCCGCATTGGGTCTCGCCGCTCCACATGGCCAATTTCATGAGCCAGTACCCCCGCCACCTCTTCGGGGGACTCAGCCTCTTCCAGCAATGCATTCAGGATAACCACCTGCCCGCCGGGAGCGGCAAACGCATTGACTTCAGAATGACCGAAAACCTGAATGTCTATGGCGTAGTGCATATCACGCCCTGCAGTCAACCTCTCCAGCATCGTATCTAGCGCCGCCACCCCCTCAGGAGAATCGCAGCGCTGCATGCCTGCGTTTGAACTACTTAGCACCCATTCGATTTGCTGGGTAACGGCTTTACCAAACGCAACTTCGCGCTCGATAGGAATGGCCTGAGCCAGGATATTGGCCATGCCCGGCAAAATAACGAAAAGCATCAGCGCAATGGCCGCCACCGCGCCCGCTCCCCATCCTGCCATGCGCAACCAGGTTCTTTTACGGACATCACGGCGGAAAAGATCAGGCTGTGTGGCACGCAACCAAGCAATAAAGTCGTTATCAGTGACAATAAGCCGTGCAGGATCTCTCTCGTCAACAGACGAGACATAACGGGTCAAGGTCAGCTGTTTTGTACTCGAACTATCACGGAGAGCACGAAGATCGGCGAGTTCCCAGCGAGCAGGTTCAGCTAGCGTTTCTGCGTGGATGACCAGCGCCTGCTGGTCATCTAACACCGAAATGCACACCTCATGACGATAGGCCGTCACGCCGTCAAAGAATTGCGCCTGCAACATTAAAATGCGCCAGCGACATCGAGTGCATCAGCCACGCCCTCAGCACCAACGGCATCATCTGCCTGACGCTGCTGGATTTGATGTAAAGGCTCGGGATTTATGATACTGAATGTCTGAACATAATGACCCAGTATAGGCTGAGTAATCATCACCATCTTCATTGCCTGAAACAGCAAAAATAAAAAGATATAGCTCAGCGCACCACCGACGAGGGCAAAAGTGACTGACGAAATACCAAAATCAAAAACGGCCGTCATAACGCTTATTATAAATAACGACATCACCCCCATCCCGACACCTGCAATTAAGTAGATCCGGATAATAGCCCCCGTTCTAGGCTCAGCCTTAAAGCTAACCTTCTCGCCTAACATCTTGTGAGAAGTCATATAAGCAAAACTCTTAACCTGGTAATACACAACACCGATAGCCACCCAAATGCTACCAACAAAAAGAATGGCTGACGCCAAGCCGTCATAACCCCAAGCAAAAACACCTCCGCTTACCAGCAGAATGACGATGCCTATAAACAAATGCGTTAGCGACGAGTAAAGACGCGGCCAAGACCCACCTTGCTTAATACGAACATCACCATAGTAACTCCGCTCAGCCATATACTGCTCTAACTTGAACGTAGCCAGTGGGGCCAGCGCACCCAATGTTACGACCGTCAGCAACCTGTAACCGATGGCACGGATCACATAGCCCCAAGCGCCTTTTTCCATACTAAAACGAATGCCGCACCACCGCGTTCGACTCATCATGTATCGGCGTTTTTGATAACTGGCGTAAAAAAGAAGAGGCAAAACAGCAAGAATGTGTATATACACAACAACCAGATAACGGGCTTGTTCAGCTGGATTAGTAGCACTCGACGAGACGCTAAACATTGAAAGGCCGAAGTAGAAGAGCAGCATCTGGAGAACGCCGAGATACACCGCCAGAATAACCAAAGCAATGAGAAAGCCAACAAACTTTTCAAGCCCTGTCCCCGTGTACTCCAAGGCAGAATCATTGGCGCTTGTAGAGCCCCAAAGATACTGACGGATGCGAGTCGTTTGCCAGAAACGGTAAATCCCCAAAGTAAGGATAGTGAGTAAGCCGGTCTTAAAAACCAGAAAGAAAAGCGAGAGACTATCGGGCTCTTGACGAGCGGCAACGCTTTTCGGTTCAGACGCTAAGTGATGAGTGTCCATGCGGGAAAGATCCATGTCTTTTAACGTTAGTGATATAGCTTAATTTGACGTCTAGCTAAATAAGTATATCTCAACGCCGCACAAAAACTAAGTAGGCTTTGCCATTAATTGCAATTAGATAACCAGAAATCGGCAGAAGGACTCAATTCTCGCCACTTATGACGGTTCATGCACATTCCGAGTAGCCGTGATAAGCCTCAAGCGCAGCGGTGCCACGAGCACACACTTTAATAAGCTTATGCCGCTGGCCATGCTTTCTGAGCGGCCTATATGGCAACACCTACTCTGCCACCTAGTCCGGGGCATGCACATTTCGAGTACGTTAGCGCACCCGCGAAAGCACCGCGCAGAGGTGCCACGGGCACACACTTAAATAAGCTTACGCCGCTGGCGATGCTTTCTGAACGGTCTATATGGCAACACCTACTCTGCCACCTAGTCCGGGGTCATGCACATTTCGAGTAGCGCGGCGTAAGCGTTAGCGCACCCGCGAAAGCACCGCGCAGCGGTGCCACGGGCACATACTTTAAATCTATAGCCATACTGCCTGGGCGGCAGCTAACCGACTAACCGCTAATCAAAAGGAGGTGGGTATTTTCTGAGCTGCCTGGGCGGCAGCGCACTAGAGCATATCAAAATTAATGTGCTGATTGTTAAAGAGCTTTAGCCAAAAAAAGCGGTATCACCCTTTTTCGAGCGACACCGCTAAGTGATTGATTATTGGTCGCCTATTTTCATGTTAGAAAAAAGGGTCAAAACCACGGCACTGTGGCGTCAGGGCTTAAGCCATAGTGATTAAACGAACCCGCCACCGGTTTTTCCTGAGGCTTGCCGTGTTCAATAAACAGGCTAAAGCGCTGCTGGGTGGAGCGGCTGTTTATTTGCACGAAGGGTAGCTCAATGCGCCGCGCCGCTAGCTTGGCATAAATCTGCTGCGCTTCATCTTCCGAAATGTCATGCCGCTTGGCATAGCGTTTGGCACGGCTTGGGCTGCCCATATTGAACTGCTTGCGCGCCACGTTGAAGTGCTGAGAATTGGCGGGCACGGCAAGCACCTCGCTGACTTGGGTGTGATCACGCATGCCGGTTAGCCAGTCAGCGCCCATCAATTGCCCCAGCCGTGCCTGAGTGCCATGCAAACGCAGGTGATCACCTAATGTACGAGCACGGACTCCATGCTTATGGCCTGGAAAGCTAACGCCTATATCCGTTGCCTGTAGGTCAAATAGCACTCGATGCAGCTTGTTGTAGAGCGCGCCCATCAGCATCGGCGTAGCGAAATCGGGGTCGGGCCTTAGCCGAATATCAATATAGTGATCCATGGTTTACCCCGCTTCGCCGAATACACCGCCGCGAATCAGGGTCGCCATAACAAAGTGCTGATCTTCTTTCGTAGGTACTTGATCCTTGATCATCCAGTTATCTAGCAGAGAGTAGAAATCAGCCTTCTGCTTGGGCTGGCGGTACGCTTTGCCCTGCGTGGTCACTGAGCCATACGGCTCAACAGCAATAGGGCCTAGGTCTTCATCGTTTTCATTGGGGTACCAGGTGTCGATGGTACGAATGGCATTACCCAGTTTCTGCGAGTGAATACCGGCAATCTTGCTAACGTGATAAAGCGTTTTGCTCTTATCCCCCCGGCCCCGGTCAAGAATCAGCTCTTGGGACGGGAACACTTCTTGGCCACTGCCCACACGCACATAAGCCACTACCTCAAGCAGTAAGTGCTGCTCACCCGCCAACGCGGAGGCGATAACACCGGCGAGTTCTTTAAGCTCAGCGGTGTCCTCGAAAGCTCGTAACGAAAGCGACAGTGCATCAAACGTCCACTCTTTGGTGGTTTTACCCTGCGCCAATTGTCGAACGCTTACCTCAACTTGCTCTGCGCCCATGCGGTTACGCCACAGAAAGCGGCCATTAGCGAGGTTATTGGCGTAACGATGTGCCAGCTCGCCGAAGCCTTGTGCTTGTTTATACTCGGCAACTGCCTGTTCCAGCTTGGCTTGGTACTCGGCGTTATTACAGGCCGAAGGTGTTCCAGCACCGGCTAATACACGCAACGTAAAACGCGCGACTAAGGTATCTGCATTGTGGGGTAGCGTGGCGACATCGACGGTTTGTAGGTTGGGGTTTTCAATCGCGGCATCTAATTTAGCGGGATCTTGGTCTTTCGCTTTCAAGCGATTAGAAATAGTGCCGCGCACCGATTTTTCACGCACCTCAACCGGCTGCCACTGCTGTTCATCTTCCCGCTTCTCCCAACTGCTGGCGTAGAGCAGCGCATCTGAGGGGTCGAGCTTGCGCTCAAAAGCGAGGACGGAAGCGGTTTTAAGGGTATCGTTTTTAGCCATGATAAAGCTCCTTGTTTACTGTGCTGTGGCGCGAAGGTGGTAATCGTTATTAAGACGGTAGAGGCCCGCTTCTTCGTCGTTATCAACGTACCAAAGCAGGTCTTCAGGTTGCTTCATGCGGTGTGGGCTAACCCATTCACCAATGGAGTAGAGGCTTTCGACAAAGCGGAACGGGGTCTTGGTATCGCGGGCGTTAGCCACTTCTCCGGGCTGGAAAAGGTCGGAAATAGCGCCATAACCAACTGGAATCGGCACAAGCCAGCCGCGATAGGGCCGCTGCGTCTGCCAAACGGGCTTCTCGTTGGGTTCACCTTCATTCTCTAACGTGCAAACATGGTTAAGACGAGAGAGGTCTAACCACGCATCCAGCAAACTGGCCTCAGGGTTGTGTTTTTGCAGCGTTGTGAGGTGTTCGGTGAGGTAGTCATCGCGCAGGGTCAGCGCAAAGCCCGGCAGCCAGTGGCGCTTCAGTCGAGCGAACTGCTTGTAGCGTTCATCTTCGTTGTCATCAAGCATGACCCATTGCGGGCGCTGCTTATGGCTCGACACGTTGCGATTGGGCACCACACTGCCACCGGCAATACGCATGCCCGATACAATCTCACGGATTTGGTGGGCGATATCCTCATGCTCGCTTTCTGCAGCGCCGGTATCAATCGCGAAGATCAGCGTGATATCCAGATGGATACGCCCTTCTTCTACAATCGCTGCCGTACCACCGGTTTTGTCCACCGGGTTGCGCGTCAGGTGAAAGCCACGAATGTAACCACCTTCAGTGGCCTGGGCTTCAAAGTCGTGGCAAATAACCCCAACGCGACCTAACGAAACGGGAAGACTTGCCTCTGCTAACTTCCGCTCCAGAGCATGCATCAAACCTACAAAAGCACTCATGGCAGGAAAGCCCCAGGTCATTGGGCTGGAAATCGCGTTGGCGTTTTGTACCCGCAGGCGCGGCAGGACTAGGAGGCCTTTCATTTCACTCATCGTCTAGTGCTCCTTGCCATGCATCTAATTCTGTTTCTAGCGATGCCATCCAGCGGCGATCACGATCCAAAACGCGCTGATGGGTAGCGTCTTCTTTCAGCTTTTTCTGCCAATGGAGAAACTCAACATCACCTACACTCAGTTTTTTGCTTAGCTTTTCGTTAAGCCAATTGGAAAACCGTTGGCGAACAGTAGCCGCCCAGTCGATGTTCTTGCGACCTTGTCGAAACTGCTCATCGTCCTCGGCACGCTCTGGATCAAGCCAATAAATTTCCTCAACAGGCAGCTTGCACTTTTCGTTGGTACTCCAACCTGCTGGCAGCTCATGGAATTGGCTTGTGAAAACCATCAGCTCATCTATGAGAGAGCCATGAATATTGTCTACCCGTGAACGGGTATGAACATTCGGGGAGGGGTCACTTGAGAGGAACCAGGCGAGGTTGCTTAAACTTTTCTTAACACTGCTTAGTTTTTCAAAGCGCTGGAAAATAGAATCCACATTATATGGCGGGCTGACCTTTTGCTTTTCCCAACTAGGAGGCATTGAAGCCAATAAGTAATTATTGCCGCCCCGCTCGCTATTCAGTTGCGAGATATTCTGCGGCTTGGTGCCGCCCATTTTCTGTACGGCTAGATTGGGGTAGCTGTGTACCGGTTGACCAGCGTATTTCCCTTCCCGCTTGGCTTTACGTGACTCTTTGGCTTCTTCGCTAAAGCGGTCATGGTTAATAGTTTGAAAGACACGGTGCGCCAGCGAGGTGGCATAGAGAGGGGCCAGCAGATGGAAGTTCTCAGCGTCATTTTCTACGTCTGCTGCATCATCACCCACCAGCCAGTAGAGTTGCTTGCCCCGGGTATGTGAAGCATGTTCACCGCGCGGCTCAGTAATCGCAGCAAAGGCGTCGATCCACGCCTGAGCTTGTTCGGGATTATCACTTAACGCTTTTGCTAGCTCAGTATCATTTTCTAGCACACGTTCAAGCAGCGATTTACCTTCATACTCCAGCTTCAAAAATTTATAAACATCTAATGCCGCAGCATTACCTACTACATCGCCTGCAAAATCAGCGGGTAGCGCGTGACTGCCTACAAGAAAATGTTTGTTTAGCGACTCGGGAGGAGCGTAAAGGTTAGAGCCTTTGGCATCGGGGTGAATAGGTTTGAGGGAGTGGGTAACGACTTGCAGTTGACCAACGCGCCTGGCTGCATCGTTGATCCAGGTATCGAACTGAAACTGATCGACCAACACCTGGTATTTCGGGTCATCGGGAAGTAACTTTTCACTTTTTGAACGAAAGCGTTCGCTCAAAAACTCTTTTATTGTTAATCCTAAACTCGATTGTTGCTCACTTGCGGAATCAGACATAAAGCAGAGCCTCTTTGCATCAATGCAGATATCGTGCAAAATATGCTCTGAGGTCTCGACCTCAGAGCATAAGCAGGTTATCAACTAACCCGCTGCTCTACTCTTCTAACGATGTGGTAATTAACCACACTAGCATCCTCCTTCTCTTCCTCAACTGGGAGAGTCAGATACAGTCGATTATTCCGTACTTTTTTACCCGTGAGCGTTGCAGCGCTCACGGGTTTACTTTAGTGTGCTCAAAGGTCTACGTCAAGAGTATTATTGAAAGTAGATTGCAGACGCACCTAATGGTGTAATGGATAAAAACCGAACAGGTAGCTTAGAAAATTACCCCTTTGGGTTCATTTGCTACGATACTCTGCCGCACAGGCAGCGGGCCGGTGTCTATCACCGGCCTTCATTTACTCCTCCAAAATCCCAACACCGGGTGATACCCCCACCGCTGGTTTCTAGCCGAGGCGGTTACCGTGCCGAAGGTACGCGCGGCGCGATCAAGGGAGATATCCAGGTCTTCCGCTAAGTCAGCCAGCGCCGTTAGGTAATCACTTGCACCCCAGGGTTGAATCCGCTCACCCTGCTCTTTTGCTAGATTTACCCGCACCAGCAGGCTTTCTTCCACCGGAACGTAGAGCTTTTCGCCTCGCCTTGCGCCATCGTCTACGCGATGTAGCGTCCAGGTTTCGCCGCCCTCGTCCGGCAACAGCGCTAGCGTTATCTCGGGTTCGAGCTGCTTGCGAAATGGGTCACGCTGAATCAATACACCGGTTAAATGCAGTTGCGGCATCCCATGCCAGCTATAGGCTCCCAAGGGCGGTGGCTTGGGGGTTTTACCGATTCGTAGCTCTTTTTTGGTTAACGGCTCGGCGGGCTGCTCAATCATCAATTGGTGCAGCCGCTCGTGCTCCAGGTCTACCAGGCTATCTTTGGCGTGGAGCGTTTCTCGCGCCAGCACGCGGGGGCGTGCATCGATCACCTGATACTCATCTGGCGTAAGAAGTGTGTTAAGTGAGTGGCTATTAAGACGCCAGGCCATCTTCGTTTCGAAGCCTGGCTTATGAAAAGCGGGTTCATCCCCGCGCTCCAGGTGCTTTAGGTTGGTCTCCAGGAGCAGAATATTCGCCACCTCGCAGGCCTGCTCACGGTGACGGCGCACCCGGCCCGCTAACTGAATAATCGAACGCATGGAGGACGGTTCAACAATCGCCCAATCATAATCGTGGTCGCGACCCACTTCCGTTACCGGCGAGCCAAGCACAATAAACAGGTGGTCGTTCTCTTCGCTGCTATCCATCAGGCGGCGGATATCCGGCTGCTGGAATACGCGATCTGGCTCAGCCCGTTGCAGTGTTCTATCTAACCGGCGCTCAATTTCTGAGCGCATGACCAACGGGTGTCGGGAGTGGTAGGCGCAGAGGTGAATGCGCACACCTTCAGGGGCACCCTGCTGAAAAAGTGCTCTGGCTACGTCCACCAAGGGGTCGATATTGGCCATTCGAATCAAACCAAAGCTGACGCGTTTGCTGGTGTGAGGATCAACGGAGTGGTGCTGCTGGTGAAGCGCTAGCGCATGCTCGCGTAGCAGCGCTGAAACCGCGGGCCTAATTTCTTCTGGCCGTTTACCCAGCGATGGCAACGACAAAATATCGCCACGGCGGCGCACCGGGCTAGTAGATAGGCGCTCTAACCGACGCTTGGCAAAGGCCTGATGCGCGGTCTTGAAAGTCTCGTTACTGGCGCAGTTTTCATGCTGTCGGTCGTGCTCGTCGAACCAGGCGCAGCAAATATCGGTCGCTAATCCCGGCTCGCCGCGATGACGCTGAAAGGCTTCACGACCGCTGCGATAGGCTTCATACAAACCCTCCACCAGCGCAGGCGGCAAGGTGGCCGATGAAAGCAGTACCCGTGACCCTAGCAGCCCAGTCCAATTGACGAGCCGGGTAAGCGCCGGTAGGTCGTTGATATCGAAATCGTCGATCTCATCCAGCACTAGGTCACTGCTCATTAGGCGCAGCATGGGCACGATTTGACGCCCGCCCCGGGTGCTCTCCGTGGCAGGCACAAGATGATCAACTGTACATACCAAAATGGGGGCGGCAATCAGCGCGCGGGTGCCCGGCTCATCGCTCAAACGACGCAGCACGGGGTGGCTATCAAAATTGCCGTCAAACACCACGTGGGCATCTTCTTCTATCAGCGCCTGATTGGATGCCGAGCCGCTGGCTTCGGCTTCCTGCTCGTAGTGCTCAAACAGGGCTTTATTGGCACTGCCACCTACCCGCACGGCGAGTTCATCTTCGCCCAGATGCAGACGGTCACGTAATGCTTGGCCAGTTTGCAGAGTTAGGGTGCGCAGCCCTAGGGCTATGCTAAAGCGCGCACCCTGCTGGGGATCGGCCAGAGCGTACATAATGCGGCCATTCGCTAAGGTTTTACCACAGCCGGTGGACGCCATATTGATGCCAAAAAAGCCCTGCCGTTGGCTACGTTCCCTAAGCGATTGGGCCAGATCAAAGGCTTTATCCTGCCAGCGAAACCGTGGGTGACTGCTGCGTTTACGGAAGCCTTTATGGCGCGCTAGACGTGGTAAGTGGCTGTCAACGCTGGGTAGCGCACGGGCGACCGCGGCGGCATGTTTTTCAACTCCCAGGATATGCTCATCCAATAGCTGATTGGGCTTGCCGGTTTTGCGCACGGTATTGGCAATCAGCGGGTAGTTGGGCTCGCCGCGCACGCGATGCTGGAGGTCTTCCAGGCTAGAGTAGTGGTGGTCAGCCAGCATTAAGCTAAGCCGGGCTAAGTGCATGACATAGCGGCTTTCCAGCCAGTGACTGCTATTTTGCAGCCGCGCCTGTAACCGTGTGGCAAGCTTGGTAGCACGATCACGCCAGCGTGGGGTACTAACGGGCAATCCACTCTTGAACTGCCAATAGGGCGCGATGCATTTAGGGTCTTGCGTTTCAGGAATCTCGTTCCACTCGGCGTTTATCGACTCAAATAACGCGGGCAGTTGTTCGGCCTGTAGGGGCGCATTTCCTCTCCCCCATCGCCTTTCATTTTCGCCAACTTTTTCCGGCGGTTTTAACGGTAGCCGGTGGTGGCTAAGCACCAGCCAACCCAGCGCAGCCGCCAGCGGCGGTAATCGGCTGAACACTGCCGAGGTAGGAGCGTCTATTCCATCGCGCTCCAATCCACCTAACCAGTCCTGCGTTTGATAGTCGCCTTCCGCGAGGCGCGCCAACCAAGTAGCGTCATCGTCACTGCCTATAAACGCTTGGAACAAGCGCAGCGATATCCACTCATGACGGTATAAGTTGCGCCCTTCTACTTTGCCTTTTAGCCGCTGCTGAAAGGCGTCGCAGGCTTTGCCCAGGTCATGCAGTAGCGCAGCCAGCGCGGTGAGCAAAAGGATATCTTCACCATTGTGCCAATCGTTTTCATCACGACTGCGCAGAATATCGCGGGCAGTGATGTTGGTCGGCACTGCGCCCTGGATATTAAACCGCGAGGCATCCCCCACCACCCACACCAATTCGCTGTGGTCATGGCCACGAATCCAGTGGCAGGCAACGGCGGTGTTCTTACGCGCTTTCTTACGCAGCAATTTGCGCAGCGTATCCAACCCGGCCTGGGTGATCGGTGTTTGCCAAGTGCGATCGCCCCGGCGTTCGGCAAACTGGTCGAGTATGCGGCGCGTCTCTTTCAGGGCGTTCTTGTTGCACTGGGAAATCAACAGCACGTTCATGCTTCTCCACTCCCCAGCGCTTGGGCGACGTCTTTGAGGGTATCAATCATAAAATCGAGGGATTCGGTGCGGGTTAAGCGCTCGATGCAGGCTTGGCGAAACTCCTGCTCTTCATCACCACGCATGGCGGAAATAAACGCCTGAGGCAGAATCACCGCGTCTTTCACTAAGTCCGCCACATCAAAGACTAGGCCGCCCCGGCGGGTTTTACCGTGGAGCACCGCAAGCCCATGGGGTATTCCCAACACCCAAGTGGCGGTCGCCGCCAGACCATAGGCAAGATAGTTGCCGTGATCGAGAAAGCGGTTGGCAGGATCGGTGCCGGTACCGCGTTTGGCACGGGTGAAGTCGCCGTAGTCGACCGCATTAACCGCCAGCTTAAACAGCGTTTTGGTTAAACGCGCTTCCAGGGTCAGTAGGTCAACGGTGCTGGGGGCTTTGTTGATTGCTTCACGGTGGTGGTTCAGCGCGCTATGCAGGTGATCGGTGGAAATACTAAAACCAGCGTCTTTCATCACGCGGCTTGTCCACAGCGATTCAATACGCGCCAAACGCGCCTGCTGAAATGCACGGGCGGCATCCAGGCGTTTTACATCATCAAACCAGAAACGCACCCAATATTGCAGGTACTCTGTGGGCCGGTATTCGCTTTGCGGGGTCAGCCAGGCGACATCCACATCAACCTCATTGGCGGCAAATAACGGCGTACCGCCCCCACCACAAAACCCCACCAGCACCCCAGCTTTCGCCAATTCGCGCATAGCCGCTTGGGTAATCGAGGTGCCAGTACCCAACAGTATCGAGGTGGTGTTGGCAATGGGAATATTCCAGTATCGGGATTTACTGCCCTCATCGGTGACATACTCCACTCGGCCACCGTTCACCAACACCCGGCAATGCTGCAGGTAATAGAGGTTGGCACGCTTGGAATGAAGAATGGTTTTTAGGTCACTGGGCGAAAAGTCATCCATGCGGTGCTCCTGATTATCGTCTTCCCCCATCTAACCATCCTTCACCCCGCAGCACCATTGACCTTAGTCATACTTCGCCACCCCTGAATCCCCCCACGTCTCATTTGTTTTGCGTGCTACGCTTAGCGCGACTGCTCCCCCTATATAGGCACTTCACCATGCATGCTTTTCGTCTTTTTGCCGCGCTGGTTACCACCTTGGTGATCACTCTGCCTGTCTCTTTACACGTCCAGGCTCAAACCGAGGGACAGTGGAGTGAGTACGATGATGTGTTTGAGGACGGCGCACGCCACGCTAATATTTGGCAGTGGGGTTGGACGGGCATTTACGCCACCAGCCTGTCGGTAAACGCTTACCAATCCAGCGAGGCGAGCGATCCGGATGACCGCTTTGATGCACGGGTGGGTGTGGTGAAATCAGCGCTGGCCTTGGGTGGTATGCTGACCGACCGCCAGCCGCACCCCGAGACACTGGCCGAATATGAGCGTTTGAAAGCCAGTGGCGATTTAAGCGGCGTGCAGGCACTGGGTTTACAGCTCGCCCAGGCAGAGCGTGAGCGGCGCGGCTGGGGCGCCCGGGTGAGCTCACTCGTGGTGAATGGCGTGGCGGGTGCAGTGATTGCCGCCGATGGCAGAAAAAGTGATGGTGCTATCAACTTTGCTACCGGCATGCTGGTCAATGAGCTACAAATTTGGACACAGCCGAATCAGGCGTCTTCTACGATTAATCGCTTCCAACCCGCTAATCTATCGCTGGGGCCGATCACTATTCCCGGTGAATACGCGCTGCATGTAGCGCCGCAGCAGCTAGGTGCTACCTGGCGCTATTGATACACCCTACGGTTATTCCCTTAAAGCGCTGGCGACGGTTTTCCGCTAGCGCTTTATCGTTGCTAGCGCGGCGTGAACGAGTAAAATACTCAGCAATTTTTTGGCTTTGCCAAACGTTATGTTATAACCTATTTGAAATTATACGAGGCCGCTTGATGAGTGAGCATACGCACCGCCATAACAAGGAGGGCCCTTGTCACTTCTCCTTGATGTCGCTATCGGCTGTTAAACGGCTGCTGTTTGTTGCCGTGCCGCTATTGGCGCTGTGGGGCTTGGTGGTTTGGGCTAGCGGGTGGTTAGGATGAGTCAACGCTCTTTATCACGCTTACAGCTGCACAACCTGCACTTGGCCCAGGCGCGCCGCACGGTGCTGGAACATATCGAGGGCGACTTTAAGCCGGGTGCGATTACCGCGCTGATCGGCGCTAACGGCGCCGGTAAAAGCACGCTGATTCAGGCCATTATGGGTGAACTTCGGCCTATTAGCGGCGAGGTGGTCTGCACCGTCGCGAAAGAGCGCCGGGCGTGGCTGCCACAGCAGTTGGCGCTGGATCTCACCTTCCCGATGAGTGTGGAAGAGTTAGTCATGACCGGCAGCTGGCCCAGCCACGGCGCGTTAACCGGCTATTGTGCAGGGCACTACCGTAAAGGCCGCGAGATTATGGCGCGGCTGGGTATTTCGCACTTGGCCCACCGCCCGCTGGGCGAACTTTCCGGTGGCCAGCGCCAGCGTGCACTGATCGGCCGTACGCTAATGCAGGAAGCCGAGCTACTGCTGCTTGATGAGCCGTTTGCCAACGTGGATAGCGAAACCGTGGATATTTTGATCCGCATCCTGCGTCAAATGGCGGACGACGGCGCGACGATCATTGTCGTGCTGCACGATATGGATCACCTGCGCCGCCTGGCCGATGAAGTGCTGATGCTAAACGGCGGCCATGGCCGTTGGGTGGCGCCCAGTGCGCTGACCCATCAACACGCACCCGCTCAGGTAGTGCCGTTTACCATGGGAGGACGCCATGCTGGATCTGCTTAATGCGTGGTTTGTCAGCCCGTTCGATTACGGCTTTATGCGCCGCGCGGTAGTGGGTGGTTTGGCGCTTTCGTTGGCTGCACCGCCGCTGGGAGTGTTTTTGGTGCTGCGCGGCATGAGCCTGATTGGCGATGCCATGGCCCACGCGATTCTGCCCGGCGTCGCGCTGGGGTTCCTGCTGGCAGGTTTTTCGCTGCCGATTATGAGTATTGGCGGGGTGTTGTTTGGGTTAATGGTGGCGCTGCTGGCGGGGGCGGTCTCGAAAATGGGCGGCCAGCGCGAAGATGCCGCCATGGCGAGCTTTTTTATTATCTCGCTGGCCGCAGGCGTGATGCTGATTTCGCTGGGCGGTAGCAGCGTTGACCTTACCCATGTGCTGTTCGGCTCGATTCTGGCGATCAACTCCACCGCGCTGTTGCTAATCGCGGGTATCAGTACGCTGATTGTGCTGACCCTGGCAGTGGTGTTTCGCGCCCTGGTAGTGGAGTGCTTGGATCCACTGTTTTTGCGTGGCCAAAGCCGCCGCAGCGGTTGGGTACACAGCGTTTTCCTGGGCCTGCTGGTGCTGAACCTAACCGCCGGCTTTCAAACCCTGGGTACGCTAATGGCGGTGGGACTGATGATGCTGCCCGCCACCTCGGCGCGCTTTTGGAGCAAACGCCTGGAGGGCTTGATCGGCATCGCGATTGTGCTGGCCATGGTGGCGAGCACCGGCGGCCTGCTGCTCTCTTTTCATCTGGATATCCCCTCTGGCCCGAGCATTATTCTGCTGGCGGGGTTCGGTTATCTCTTTTCGGCCCTGTTTGGTCGCTACCACAGCTTGGCAGCCAAGCTGCGGCGTAAAACAACGCCGCTTGAAGTGGAGCAAGGGGCTTAATTATCAGTCTTCATGCTTATCGTAAGGAGTGTTGTATGTCGCTTGCCTATTTATCATCTCGGCCTTCGCGCTGGTTAGTCGGTGTTTCCGCGCTGCTGGCGCTGCCTGCTGCCATGGCTAATGAGCGCGTGCAGGTGGTGACCAGTTTCTCTATCCTGGCGGATATGGTCGAAAACGTAGGCGGCGAGCATGTCGAGGTGACCCCGCTGGTGGCTGCCGATGGCGATGCCCACGTTTACTCCCCCAGCCCCGGCGATGCACGCTCCCTGGCCAATGCCGATTTAGTCGTTTTCAACGGCCTGCTGTTTGAGGGCTGGATGGAGCGCCTGATTAGCGCCAGCGACTACAACGGGCCGATGGTCACCGCGACCGATGGTATTGAACCGCTCTCTTTCGCTGCACATGAAGAGCACGGCCATGATGATCATGACGAGCACGACCATGGGCACGACGACCATGACCACGAAGAGCATGCCGATGAGCACGCGGGGCATGACCATGGCAATCAAGATCCTCACGCCTGGCAGGATATGCACCAAGCCGAGGTGTATATCGCCAATATCCGCGATGGCTTAATCGCCGCCGACGCAGATAACGCCGATACCTACCGCGCCAATGCGGAGCAGTATTTACAGGAAATGGCCGAGGTAGACGACGAGATTCGTGCGCTGATTGACGAGATCCCGGCCTCCACCAGCGTGATTACCGGCCACGACTCCTTTGGCTACTTCTCAAGCGCCTACGGGGTGACCTTCCTCTCTCCGGTAGGGCTTTCCACGGAAGCCGACCCCAGTGGCGCCAGCATGGCGGCGCTAGTGGATGTGATTGAGCAGGAGAACGTGAAGGCGCTGTTCCACGAGAACATGACCAACCAATCGATCATCACCCAGCTCGCCGAAGAGACCGGCCTGCCCATTGCGGGCACGCTCTACGCCGATGCGCTGGCAGCAGAGGGCGAAGCGAGCACTTATCTGGGTATGATGCGCCACAATGCCCATGTGCTGCACGACGCGTTGGCCCAGCCGGGTCATAACGACCACGACCACGACCACGACCACGACCACGACCACGACCACGACCACGACCACGACCACGATGATCATGGTCACAGCCACTAAGCAGTTAACGTCAATAGTGCTGCTCAGGCATTAATGGCCGTGAGCAGCCATTCCCGGAAGGACGCCATGGCGTGGGTTTCGGGGCGTGTCTGCAGGCGAGTCAGCCAGTAACCGCCTAGGCTAACAGCGGTGTCGAAAGGCTGTATCAGTGCGCCGCTGTTTAGTTGGCGGGGAAACATCAGCGGTGGCGCCAGCGCCACGCCTGCCCCTTGTAGGGCTGCTTCCACCATGGCGATGGAAGAATCAAACACAATGCTGTTGGTCATCGGAAAGCTGCGTGGTAGCCCTGCCGCCAATAGCCACTCTGTCCATTCATCGGCGCGATAAGAGCGCAGCCAAGTTTCCCCCAGCACATCGGCTGGGGTGTTAAGCCGCGCGGCGATATCAGGTATGCACATTACCGAGAGTGACGCTGGTAGTAGCGGCTGCGCCGCGGTGCCATGCCAGGCCCCTGTGCCAAAGCGGATCGCAAAATCCAGCCCCTCGCCGGCAATATCCGCGCGGTTGTTATGGGTGGAGAGCCGTAAATCGACGTAAGGGTACTGGCGCTGAAAGTCTCCCAGTCTCGGCAGCAACCAGCCGACGGCAAAAGTCCCCACCACGCCGACGTTTAATACCTCCCGATAGCTGCTCTCGCCCACCCGCTCCAGCGTGTGGGCTATCTGGTCGAATGAACTCTTCAATACCGGCAGCAGCAGCTCGCCCTCCTGGGTAAGCATTAGCCCCCTGGGCAAACGCTTGAACAGCGGCACCTTCAACCGCGTTTCGAGCAGCTTTACCTGGTGGCTTACTGCCGCCTGGGTCACATGAAGCTCTTCTGCCGCGCGAGTAAAGCTTAAATGCCTGGCCGAAGTCTCAAACGCGCGCAGCGCCTTCAACGGCAAGTAGGGACGCACCAACTTGACCCCCAAATTTTTCTAATGGCTTATGCAAAATATCGCTGTTTGTGAATTGCCGCAGCGCGCCGTAAGTTAAACCCTGTCACAGGCTTTGCGTCTGGAAATAACTCTCCGCCCTCTCTTGGTATTAATCACAACAGGATTTTGGTATGCGTAAGATGTTAGCAGCAAACTGCGGCCTTATCATGACAGGTTCGCTTCTACTCAACGGCTCTGCATGGGCTTCCAGCACGCCTGAAAGCGCCGATATTGAGGCCCTGGTGAACGACACTATCGTGCCTTTGATGACCGAGCATCGTATTCCAGGCATGGCTATTGCGCTGAGCATTAACGGCCAGCAGCACTACTTTAATTATGGCCTCGCTAATCAAGAAGCGGGGATCCCGGTCACTGATGAGACGCTGTTCGAACTCGGCTCTATCAGCAAGATTTTCACGGCTTCACTCGCTGGCTATGCCCAGGCTAGCGGCGCCCTCTCGCTTTCCGACCCGGCCAGCCGCTACCTGCCTGAACTGGAAGGCAGCGCCTTCGATGAGGTCACACTGCTGGAACTGGGCACTTACACCGCGGGCGAGCTGCCGCTGCAGTTCCCTGAGTCGGTTCAAAGCGAAGAGGCAATGATCGACTACTACCGCCAGTGGCAGCCTGAATCCGCCCCTGGCAGCCATCGGCTCTACTCCAACCCGAGCCTGGGCCTGTTCGGTTATCTCACCGCACAAAGCCTTGGTCAGCCCTTCGAGATGGCGATGGAGGAGGCGCTGTTTACCCCGTTAGGGCTTGAGCATAGCTACTTTCAGGTGCCTGAAGCGCAGCAGGCGAACTATGCCTACGGTTACTCTAAAGAGGATGAACCCATTCGGGTGAACCCAGGCATGCTGGATGCCCAAGCCTACGGATTGAAATCGACTGCCGCAGACGTACTAACGCTGGTGGAAGCCAATATGAGTGGTGCTGAGCTTAATGAGCCACTAAGCCAAGCCTTGGCCGCTACGCGCACGGGGTACTTTGAGGTCGGCAATATGACCCAAGGATTGGGGTGGGAAAGCTATGCCTCCCCAGTGGCACTCGATCAGTTACTGGCAGGCAACTCGCTTGAGATGATTTTGCAGCCCAACCCTGCCAACCGCTTAACCCCACCGCTAGCCCCCAGGCAGGAAGCGCTCTATAACAAAACCGGCGCTACCAACGGCTTTGGCGGCTACGTGGCTTTTGTACCCAGCGAGCAAATCGGCATTGTGCTGCTGGCTAACCGCAACTACCCCAATCAGGCGCGCATCGAAGCTGCACACCATATTCTTACCAAGCTGACTGAAGCGCCCTAAGCAAGCAGCCAGACAACCTGATGCCGCCTTCATGAACTGCACCCCAATCGTTGGATATTCATCCAATGGTTGGGGTGTTTTTTATGGCGATATAACGAAGATCAAACAACCGAAAGTTGCATTTTTTGCTGTCGATAAGGAGACTAGCACCCTCCCCCGTCACTTACCTTCACTGCGAAGAGCCCTTTCCCATGCGTCTAAACGCCGATTTTAGCCACTTTGCCTGTGTTACCCCGGAAGAGTATCAGTGGGTCGATTCCCCCAGCGCGGGGGTAGAGCGCATGATGTTTGACCGGATTGGTGATGAAGTTGCTCGCGCTACCAGCCTTGTGCGCTACGCCCCCAATACAAAGTTTGAGCGGCATACCCACGGCGGCGGCGAAGAGATTCTGGTATTGGAAGGCGTGTTCGCCGATGAGCATGGGCGCTACGCGGCGGGCAGCTACTTAAGAAACCCGATTGGCACCGGCCATACCCCGCAAATTGGCGAGGAAGGCGCGCTGATATTTGTCAAACTGCACCAGTTTGACCCCAACGACACGCTACAGTTGGCAGTGCCAGCGCATCGGCTGCCCTGGCAGCCTGATCGACGCCCGCGCATTGCCTATAAAATGCTGCACACCTACAAGCAGGAGCGCACCAGCCTAGAGCGCTGGTCGGCGGGCACCTCCATTACCTACCCCACGCTGCTGGGCGGGCTGGAGTTTTTGATTCTGGAAGGCACACTGAGCGATAGCGAGCAGAGTTACACGGCAGGCACCTGGTGCCGCTACCCCAGCGGTTCTGCTCCGGCACTTACCGCCGGTGATGATGGCGTCATGATGTACCTCAAACGCGGCCATCTGCCAGCTGCTTAGCTTCGCGACATACCCAGGAACGGCAGCAGCGTAAGGGCGGCAATAAGCCCCACTGCTAGCAGTACTAACACGACCTGCACCGGGTGAGCGGCCAAACGACGCCACAGTGTATCCGCGTCACCCCGCTCAACCGCCGCCTGGTGCTCGCGTTGGGCGCGCTCAAGGCGCTCCGCCTGGTAGGCCTCTAACGCCGCGATGGCAGCGTCGTGCTGATGTGGATTGCGCAGCCAAATCGCGTCAACGCCCAGGCGGAAAAAGCCCGCCTGGGTTTCATAGGTATCAAAGCCATGGGCAGCGAGCAGGTCACGCACCTCCATGGCCTCTTCGTCGGTCACATGGCGCAGCCGGAACAGTAGTTCAGCCATTGGCGTGCCTCAAGAGTCGCTCTTCCCCACCATCAGGTCTGCCTGAATCACTTCGATCCAGTAGCCGTCCGGGTCTTTAACGAAGATAACATCTTTCATCTTGCCCTGATCGGAGCGTTTGACGAAGGTGACGTCATGCTCGTCGAACCACGCCTGGGCCGCTGCCAAATCCGGTACGTTGAAGCAGATATGCCCAAAGCCCTGGGGTTCGGCATTGCCATCGTGATAGGCGAAATCTTCCTGGTCTTCAGTCCCCCAGTTGTGGGTCAGCTCCAGCAGCCCTTTCTGGCTAAACGTCCAGGTGGTACGCGCTTGCGCATCGTCCGGAACGCTATCGCTGGGTTCCAGGTTGGCCAGGAAGTAGAGCGAGAACTGCATCTCTTCGAAATCCAGCCGCCGCATCACCTGCATACCAAACACTTTTGAGTAGAACGCCAATGCCTGCTCAGGGTCTTTCACCCGCAGCATGGTGTGGTTTAAACGAAACCCTTGAGTTTGGGGCGGCGTAGCCACGACGCCGGGATGCTGCTCGCCTTGAAAACTCATTTTGCTCTCCTATCGCTGATGTTGATCATTGAATCCATTGAGCTTCACGTACCGCTTACCATGGGGGCTTTATGACCATAATAACAGCCCTTACAAGCACGTAGGCAGTGTCGTATCGAGGTGCCGATAAGCGCACTGGCAATACTAAACAAAAACCCTACACTTATTCTTCATAAGCTTTACAAAAAGCAGTTCCCGCAACATGAGTGATGCCCCACCTTTGAGGCGTCCACAGGAGTTTTCCATGAGTGCGATCGATATGACGCTGGGTGACCACCTGACGCTAAAACAGCTTTCCAATGCGCTTCACAACGGTTTTTCGCCGATTGTTGAAGTCGAGTCGATGGATGGAATCTACAAAGTGCGTTTTCACCATGCTAACGGCGTGTCTGAGCTGAGCGATAACAAGGGCCACGTCAGTACTTTTCTGGGCACGGGCGAAATCCGCGATACCCTGGGCCAACTGGGCTTGACCCACGGCGTGCTAACCTTCGCCGACCAGTGTGGTGACGAGATGATTGGGGTCGAGGGTAAAGCGATGACACCTGATGAAATGCTTACCTACGGTACGCGTATTTCGTTTCGTTAGATTGCTATCGTCCGCATCCGGGGCTTTACAGGGCTACTTCAGGCAAGGATAGTAATCCCTCGACAGGGGCGCCCTCCGTTACGGTTGGGCTGAGAAGCACCCTTTGAACCTGAACCGGATAACACCGGCGTAGGGAGTCGTGGTAACGCTTACCACCTCCCTGCCGGGAGGATGCTATGACCCTACGCCCGCTTGGCGATTACCTTGAGACGCTGCGCTCAGTGACACCGCTGGTTCACTGCATGACCAACTATGTGGCCATGAACAGCACTGCCAACCTGCTGTTAGCCACCGGCGCGTCGCCCGCCATGCTGCATGCGCCTGAAGAAGTGGCTGAATTCACGGCTATCTCCGCGGGGCTGTCGATTAATATCGGTACGATCTCTGCCCACTGGGCTGACGCTATGCTCACCGCCACAGCGACTGCCGATCAGCATGCCATTCCCTGGGTATTAGATCCCGTCGCCGTTGGCGCCACGCGCTATCGCCAAACGCTGTGCGCGAAGCTGCTGGCCGCTCAACCCAGCGTGATTCGTGGCAATGCGTCTGAAATTCTTGCCCTTAACGGTTTAGCTAGCCAAGGCCGCGGCGTGGACGCCACAGCCGCCACCGACCAAGCCGTGGACGCTGCAATAGCATTAGCGCAAAAACACGGCTGTATTGTCGCGATGACCGGTGAAAGCGACTGGGTGACGGACGGCACACAGCACTACCGCATTAACGGTGGCCATCCTTTGATGCCCCGCGTAACAACGCTTGGCTGTGGGCTGAGCGCGCTAGTGGCGGGATTTGTGGCTGCCAACCGCGACGCCCCACTGGGTGCAACGGCAGCCGCGCTGGCCTGCTTTGCGGTCACAGGAGAGCGTGCGGGCAGCCACGCCAACGGGCCTGGTAGCTTTCAAGTGGCACTGCTGGATGCGCTGTATCAACTCACCCCTGACGACCTCACTACTTATGCCCAACTGGAGGCAATCCATGCCGCTTGATCTATCGCTCTACTTGGTCACCGATGCCACGCTCTGCCGAGAGCATGGTTTGGAACAAACGGTTGAGGCAGCGGTAAAAGGCGGAGTCACCACCGTGCAGTTGCGTGACAAGCATGCCAGCGATGAACAGATGATTGCCCAAGCCAAACGGTTAAAAGCGCTTCTGGCAGGCACCGGAGTCCCGCTGATCATTAACGATCGTTTGCAGGTGGCACTAGAAAGCCAGGCAGATGGCCTGCATGTCGGTCAGAGCGACGCTGCCGTTCAGCAAGCGCGCCGGGTACTAGGTGAGCAAGCGATTATCGGCCTGTCGATCAATACTATCGCCCAGCTGCAAGTCTCTCCGTTTGAGCTACTCGATTATGTCGGGATTGGCCCCGTGTTTGCCACCGAGAGCAAACAAGATCACGCCCAGCCCATCGGCTTTGGCGGTTTAGCGGCGCTGGTCAAGGCGTGCCCACTGCCCAGCGTGGCCATTGGTGGGCTGAAAGCGAATCATGCGATTAGCGTACAGCGCGCGGGAGCGAACGGTTTAGCGGTGATATCGGCCATTTGTGGCCAGCCCGACCCTTACCAGGCAGCGCGCGCTTTTCAGATTTTCCAAGCCGATTCGGCGTCATGAATCAGTTAGAGCATATCGTCGCTTTTGTGCGGGTAGCCGAGTTGGGTAGCTATACCCGCGCTGCTGAAGCGCTGGATATTTCCCGCACTCGCGTATCCCGCCAAGTCATGGCACTGGAAGAGACATTGGGCGCGCGACTGATACAACGCACCACGCGACGACTACATCTCACTGAGGCCGGAGAACGCTATCTAGTCCGCGCCCAAGGGATACTGCAAGCGCTCGATGAGGCCGCCGCCGAGGTGGGCCAAGGTACCAGCGATGTGCGTGGGCGGCTGCGCGTTAATGGGCCGATGAGTTTTGGCACCCGCTACCTGGCGCCACTCGTCGCCCAGTTTATGCATACCCACCCGGCGCTGGAAGTGCGCCTGGATTTGAACGACCGCCGTGTCGACCTGCTTGAAGAGGGTTACGACGTAGCGATCCGTATCGGCAGCCTGCCCGACTCCAGCCTGGTGGCGCGCCGCCTGACCCGTTGCCGCCTACTGTTTTGCGCATCGCCTGAATATCTTGCCAACCACGGTGAACCCGACAGCGTTCAAGCCCTTGCCAAGCACCACTGCCTACGCTACCGCAGCGGCCAACAGAGCGCTGACTGGAAGATTGCCACGCAGTCATTGACGGTCAATGGCCCACTGGAAAGCAATAACGGCGATGTACTCACCCACGCCGCGGAAGCTGGCCTGGGCATCGCTCAGCAGCCCAGCTTTCTGGTCACAGAGAGTATCGCCAGCGGGCGTTTAGTGCCCATCTTGACCAATGAGCCAGCGGTACGGCTCGATGTTCATGCCCTCTACCCCGCCCGGCGCTACCTGCCCGCCAAGGTGGAGCGCTTCATCGACCTGCTCACCGAGGCGTGGGGCGATCCGCCAGTTTGGGAACAGAGCATTGGATTGTCGCCCATTACGCAACAGTGATGTGCAAAATACGCTGATTATCTCGATCTTATCCGGCTGTAAAGTAGCGTCATCAACCACTCGATGGAAGCTACTACGATGACAACGCATACTCACTCTGCCCCCTCTCTACAGCCCTCTGTACAGCACTCTTTACAACCCCAGGCCATCTCGCTACTGCGCGTCGCACTGGGTGTGATGGCCCTTGCTCACGGTTTGCTCAAGGTGTTTGTATTTACCCTACCGGGCACCGTCGGCTATTTTGAATCACTGGGTTTACCAGGGTTTCTGGCCTACCTGACCATTGCCGCGGAAGTGGGCGGTGGAGCCGCCCTGATTCTGGGTGTTTACACCCGCTGGGTGAGCCTGGCACTGGTGCCGGTACTGCTCGGCGCTGCTTGGGTGCATCTTGGCAACGGCTGGATGTTCTCAAATACCGGCGGCGGTTGGGAATTCCCGGTGTTCTGGACGCTGGCGTTAATCGTGCAAGCGGGCCTGGGCAGCGGCCGCTGGGTGTTAAGCAACCGATTCGCCTAACACCTAAAACTATCGCCTAACCCTATTGCCAGCGCTTGCTTACCGCCAGCGTTGGCCATGCTGCTGAGGAGACTCACTCATGTTACCTAGCCTGTTTATTTCCCATGGTTCGCCCATGCTGGCCCTCAATAAAACCCCGGCTCATGCCTTTCTACGCGAACTGGGTAGGCAGCTTGCGCCCAAGGCGGTGGTAGTGGTCTCAGCGCACTGGGAGAGCCTGGCGCTCAAGGTCAGCATCAGCGCCAAGCCAGAAACCATTCACGACTTTGGCGGCTTCCCACAGGCGCTTTTCGAGTGCCAGTATCCTGCCCCGGGTGAGCCGGAACTGGCTGAACGGCTGGCCGTGTTACTGGGCGCCGAGCGGGTAGAGCGCGGCCTGGATCACGGCGCCTGGGTGCCCCTTTCACTGATGTTTCCTGACGCCAATGTGCCGGTTGTCTCGCTGTCGCTTCCGGTGCGCTGGAGCAATGCGGAGCTGGCCACGCTGGGCGAGCGCCTGTCGGCTCTGCGGGAAGAGGGGATTTTGGTGATCGGCTCGGGCAGCCTGACCCATAACCTGTATGAAATCATGCCCCAGGAGAGCCCTGTGCCCGCCTGGGTAGATGAATTTGCCACTTGGGTAAGCGAGCGCCTTATCGCCAATGATCGTGAAGCGCTGCTTAGCTGGGAGCGCGCACCCTATGCGCAGGAGAACCACCCGACCCCTGAACACTTTCAGCCATTGCTGGTGGCCATGGGGGCAGGAGGCGACGCAAAACAGCTGCACCACAGCGTAGAGCACGGTGTGCTTGCGATGGACGTTTATGCGTTTAGCTGATCGCTACCCCTAACGATTCAGGTTGTGCTGCTCTGGAAGGCTTGAGATCACGCATTAACAGCGCAAACTCAAGCTGTTCAGGGGTAATGCTGACCTTGGGAACGGGGATTCGCACGCGATGCCCAGAACCAGGTGCTGCGCTCTGCGCTTCACCTCGCAAGTTCTCGATATGCTCAAGCACGAAGCGGTGATTACCACCTGGCAGCATCAGCTCCATGCCATCCCCCACTTCAAAGCGATTTTTAACCTCGACTTCCAACCTGCCACGAGCCGGATCGAAACCCAACACTTCACCGACGAACTGTTGGTGAACGCCGATCGAGTTCCCCTGCTCATAGCTTTGGAACTCACCGTGCACATGGCGTTGATAGAAACCTTCGGTGTACCCTCTATTCGCCAGGTTCTCAAGTTCATCCATTAGCCGTTTGTTAAAGGGGCGCCCAGCGACGGCGTCATCAATGGCTTGGCGATAAACTTGCGCTGTACGCGCGACGTAGTAATGGGACTTGGTGCGTCCTTCAATCTTTAGTGACGCCACACCCATTTGCGTCAGTCGAGCCACGTGCTGCACCGCGCGCAGATCCTTGGAGTTCATGATGTAGGTGCCGTGTTCATCTTCATGCACAGGCATCAGCTTGCCAGGGCGGGAAACGTCTTCAATCAGCGCCGAAAGCTCGTCTGGGCTGCCGGCCGCAGCGCTACCACTTCCTTGGGCGGCTATTAAGTCGCCCGTGTCATCGTGGGTTGCCGCTATGGTGTTGTATTTCCAGCGACACGCGTTGGTGCAGGTGCCTTGATTAGGGTCGCGATGATTGAAATAACCCGACAGCAGGCAACGCCCTGAATAGGCGATACACAGTGCGCCGTGAACAAAGGTTTCGATCTCTAAGCCTGGGCACTGTTCGCGTATTTCGCCGATCTCTTCCAGTGATAGCTCCCTAGACAAAATGATGCGGCTGATACCCTGCCGCTGCCAGAATTGGGCGGCAGCCCAGTTGACGACGTTCGATTGCACTGAGAGGTGGATAGGTTGATCCGGCCAGCGGTCACGAACCATCATAATCAAACCGGGATCCGACATAATCAGCGCATCGGGCCCTGCCTCGATCACCGGCGCCATATCCTGAAGGTAGGTTTTCAGTTTGCTGTTGTGAGGGGCAATGTTGGAGGCAACGTAAAACTGCTTGCCTCGGGCATGGGTATACTCGATACCACGATGTAAGTTATCAATTTTAAAATCGTTGTTGCGCACCCTGAGAGAATAGCGTGGCTGCCCTGCGTAGACCGCATCGGCCCCATAGGCAAAGGCGTAACGCATGTTCTTGAAGGTGCCCGCAGGGGAAAGGAGCTCGGGAGCTTGCTTCAGTCGTTCGGGGGCTTGCATAGACAGTCACCGTGATCAGGACGATGGCTCGCAGCGGACTGCGATGAAAGGCCAGGATTATAACCAGCCCAAATCCGCCGTTTTGGCAAGCTCACCGCTTCCGTGACCTAGATCAAAAAGTGGCGGTAGAGTGACGTCAGTTAAGCGGTAGGACGACGTTTAAGGGTTGTCCTACGGTCGTGATACGCCACCGCTAACCCGCTGCCCATTATCAAGGCGCTGCCTACCCAGACCCAGAGATCCGGCATTTCACCCCAGAACCACCAGCCCAGCAGTACCGCCCAGAGCATAGCGGTGTAATCAAACGGCGCGGCGATGGCCGCAGGAGCAAACCGAAAGGCCAAGGTGATGAAAGCGGTGGCCGCAACGCCCAATATTCCGGAGGCGAAAAAGCCTACCCAGTGCCACGGCTGGGGTGTCTGCCACACCCATGGCAGCGTTAGCGCGGTCACCACCAGCGGCACACAGGTCATGTAAAACAGCATTGCCCAGAGGTGTTCGCGGGCGCCGTAGCGCCGGGCGGTAATCATCATCAGCGCATAGAATAGCGCCGCCCCCACCAATACCAGCGCGCCCATCTGAAACGCATCGCCGTTGGGCCGCACCACGATCAGCACCCCCGCAAACCCCACCAAGGATGCGATCAGCACCGGTGGATCAATGCGCTCACCCAACAATGGCACCGAAAGCAGGGTCACAAACAGCGGCGCCACAAAGGCAATCGCCGTGGCCTCCGCCAGGGGGAGCAGCGTTAGCCCCCATACGAAACAGACCATGGTGGCGGTATAAATCAATCCGCGCAGCAAATGGACGCCCGGCCGTTTCGTACGCAGCTTGCGTAACCCACCGGCAAAATGGGCAAGCAGCGCAATCAGCGGTAGCGATATCAAGGCACGGAAGAAAATAATCTGCAGTGGCGAGTGCACTTCACCTAACCACTTGGAAACAGCGTCGCCTAGGGCGAGGAAAAGAACGCCCAAACACATGCAGAGTATGCCTTTCAGCGAGGTTGTCACCGCGATCTCCCTGTTCACTGGTCAATACAAAGTGCCAAAAAAGAAAAACCCCGCCAATTAACCATTGGCGGGGTGATGACGGCCCACCCCCTTACAAGCTGGCGTTAACGACCATACAGTCCATACCTTGGGAGTGCAGCTCACGGCACGCTTGGCGAGCGCGCTGCTCGTCCAATGCCATTAGCCGGGCGCGATAAACCGGGTTTTGGCCCTCTACCGTGTCTACAGCAATGCGTCCGCCTAAAGTCTGTGCAATCCGCTGAGCCGCCTGCTGCGCCAATTGCCGTGCCTGGGCTTCACGACTGAAAGCACCCACTTGCACCCCCCAGCCGCCGCCCGTTTCATTGACAGAGGCCATCTTGCGTTCACGCTCAATGAACGCTTGAAGTGGGTCGGGCTGTGGATCTTCGCTTGCCGGCGTTGGGCGCTGAATGGTGACGATATCGGCTAGCTGTTCTTCAAGATCGACAACCGGCGTTGAGGGGGTAGAGTTACTCGATGGTGACAATGTTGACGTTTCGACCACCGCCAGCAGGGGTTGGCGTGGCGCTGGCTGCTGTGGTGCCACCGGCTGAGCAGGGGGTGCAAAGGCCATAAATTCCCGCGAGAAGCTGGTGTCGCCCATCCAGCTTTGCTGGTCGCGTAGGGACGCACGCAAGAAGCTACGATCCAGCAGATTGGCCATATGGGTATCCCGGGACTGGGATGAAAAACCACCCATGACGACGCCCACCAGCCGCCGATCACCGCGCACTGCGGTAGTGGCCACGTTAAAGCCAGAGGCGCGAATGAACCCCGTTTTTAGGCCATCGGCACCTGGGTAGTCACGCACCAATCGATTGTGGCTGGTGTGCCGGGTGCCGCGATAGGTAAACTCTTGCAGGCCGAAGTAATGGTAGTACTGGGGGAAGTCCTGCATCACGCGTACCGAAAGCGTGAGCATATCCCGCGCGGTGGTGATTTGGCCGTCATCCGGCAAGCCAGAGGCATTGCGAAAGGTGGTGGCATGCATGCCAAGCTCGCGTGCCTTGGTGGTCATCATTTGCGCAAAGTGGGCTTCGCTGCCGCCCAGGGCTTCGGCAACCACTGCGGCAACATCATTGGCAGAGCGAACCGCGAGTGCGCGAATAGCGGTATCCACCGGAATTGAGCTGCCCGCCGCCAGCCACAGTTTGACAGCAGGCTTGGCGGCAGCGTAATGGGAAACCGGCAAGGGTTGGTCCAAGCGCAGCGTACCCTCTTCTAACGCTTCAAAGGTTAGATAGAGCGTCATCATTTTGGTAAGCGACGCAGGATAGCGCTGATCGTCAATATTCTCGGCGTAAAGCACTTCGCCATTGTCCAGATCAACGACAATACCCGCATAGCGCGGGTTGTCGGCATGCGCAGTAGTGACCATCGCAAGTATGAGCAGCATTAGCATACTCAAAAACCCTATCGCCGACGCTCCCCCGGCAGCGCTTTTTATCCTCGCATACATACCTGCCCCTTGCTTGTTATCAATGCGCTAGTTCGAATCGCTGTTTAACCAACCTGCCGCTGCTTAACTACCATGCCACACTCAAGCTACAACACAAGGCTTGCCCAAGCGGCACGCGACGCTTACTCAATTTAATAATAGGCCGAGTATAGGGTATTAGTACGAAGAATAGACGCCGTTAAGTGTAGAAAACAGAAGATAAATGCGCCCATAAAAAAACCGACCACTGAGGGTCGGTTTTCATTCGCTACCAAAGAGGCCTGGCGCAGAGGATTACTCTTCTGCAGCGGCTTCTTCAACAACCGGACGGTCAACTAGTTCAACGAACGCCATAGGCGCGTTGTCGCCGGTGCGGAAACCGCACTTGAGAATACGGACGTAACCGCCCGGACGCTCGGCATAACGCGGACCCAATTCGTTGAACAGTTTGCCGACGGCTTCTTTAGAGCGCGTGCGGGCAAACGCCAAACGACGGTTTGCAACGCTATCCTGCTTAGACAAGGTGATCAGCGGCTCGATTACGCGACGCAGCTCCTTGGCTTTCGGCAGGGTTGTCTTAATGACTTCATGTTCGACCAGCGAGACAGACATGTTCTTGAACATGGCCTGACGATGCGAGCTGGTGCGATTCAGATGACGACCACTCTTACGATGACGCATGGTTGTAATTCCTTACCAAACTGGGACTCAAGTCGACGCTCACGCGGAGGCTTTGTCGTCCTTCAGGCTTGCCGGTGGCCAATTTTCCAACCGCATGCCAAGGGACAAGCCGCGAGCCGCCAATACATCTTTGATTTCATTCAAAGACTTTTTACCGAGGTTCGGTGTCTTCAACAGCTCAACTTCTGTGCGCTGGATAAGATCACCGATGTAGTAAATATTCTCGGCTTTTAGGCAGTTCGCGCTACGAACAGTCAACTCAAGATCGTCTACGGGGCGCAATAGAATTGGATCGACATGATCCTCTTCCTCTTCGACTTCCTGTTCTTTATCAGCTTCCAGGTCGACGAAGGCGGCCAGCTGCTCTTGCAGGATGGTCGCACTGCGACGGATAGCCTCTTCCGGATCCAGGGTACCGTCGGTTTCCAGATCGATAATTAGCTTATCGAGGTCGGTGCGCTGCTCGACACGAGCGGCCTCAACCGAGTAGGAAACACGGCGGACAGGGCTGAAGGTGGCATCCAGCTGCAGGCGGCCAATGGCACGTGACTCTTCATCAGAGCCGCGCGCGTCAGCCGGTTCGTAGCCACGACCCAGCGCTACCTTAAGCTGAATTTTCAGCTCGGCACCTTCATTGACATGAGCAATGACGTGGTCCGGGTTGACGATTTCGACGCTATGATCAAGCGCAATGTCGCCAGCGGTGACGACGGCTGGGCCCTGCTTGTTCAGCGTGAGCACCGCCTCATCGCGGCTGTGCATCTTGATCGCAACATCTTTCAAGTTCAGGAGGATTTCAATGACATCTTCCTGCACCCCTTCAAGCGCACTGTATTCATGCTCGACGCCGGCGATTTCAGCCTCTACCACGGCACAGCCGGGCATGGACGAAAGCAGAATGCGACGTAGTGCATTCCCCAGGGTGTGACCAAAGCCACGCTCGAACGGTTCGAGCACGATTTTGGCGTGATGTGCGCTGATTTCTTCGACCTTGATGTCGCGAGGACGGAGAAACTCTGTCACTGAACGCTGCATATGAACACCTTTCAGGCTGCCAAACGGATACTTGGTACTCGGTAAGATCTGGTGCGGGCTTTAAACCGGCACCAGATTGACAAGAAACAGAAAACTGCTTACTTGGAGTACAGCTCGACGATCAGGTTTTCGTTGATGTCGGCAGACAGGTCACCGCGTTCAGGCAGAGCCTTGAAAGTGCCTTCCATCTTCTTGGCGTCGATTTCGATCCAAGCGATATCGCCACGGTTGGCCGCAATGGACAACGCGCTTTGAATACGTGCTTGGTTTTTCGCCTTTTCGCGAATGGAAACAACGTCACCCGGCTTCACTTGATAGGAAGCAACGTTAACGGTGCGGCCGTTCACGGAAATCGCTTTGTGGCTGACCAGCTGACGCGCTTCAGAGCGAGTCGAGCCGAAGCCCATGCGGTAGACGACATTATCCAGTCGGGATTCGAGCAACTGCAACAATACTTCACCGGTCGCACCTTTCAGGCGAGCGGCTTCTTTGTAGTAGTTACGGAACTGTTTTTCGAGTACGCCATACATGCGACGTACTTTTTGCTTCTCGCGAAGCTGCAAGCCGTAGTCTGAAAGACGCTGACGACGCTGGCCGTGTACACCCGGGATCTGCTCGGATTTACACTTTTTCTCGAAGGGAGTAACACCACTCTTCAAAAAGAGGTCGGTGCCTTCACGACGAGACAGTTTGCACTTCGGTCCAATATAACGAGCCATGAATCTGTCTCCTTAAACGCGGCGTTTCTTAGGCGGACGGCAGCCATTATGGGGAATGGGCGTCGCGTCTACGATGCTTTGCACGCGGAAGCCGGCGGCATTCAGTGCGCGCACGGCGGATTCACGACCGGGACCTGGGCCTTTAACCAGTACATCTACGTTTTTCACACCATACTCGGCTGCAGCAGTTGCTGCACGTTCGCTTGCCACTTGAGCAGCGAACGGGGTGCTCTTGCGAGAACCACGAAAACCCGAACCACCGGCAGTCGCCCAAGAAAGAGCGTTGCCCTGGCGGTCTGTGATCGTCACGATCGTGTTGTTAAAAGAGGCATGGATATGCGCAATCGCATCCACTACCTGCTTTTTAACCTTTTTACGGTTACTACGCGGGTTAGCCATGTTGATGTCTATTCCTGTCTTTACGCCAGAACGTGCGTGTTATTTGCGGATCGGCTTACGCGGGCCCTTACGGGTGCGCGCGTTAGTCTTAGTCCGCTGACCACGCAGCGGAAGACTACGACGATGACGCAGACCACGGTAGCAGCCTAAGTCCATGAGACGCTTAATGTTAAGCGTGACATCACGACGAAGGTCGCCTTCTACGGTGTACTTGCCAACTTCAGAACGCAGGGTGTCGACTTCTTCAGAAGACAGATCCTGGATCTTGGCAGTAGGCGCGATACCGGCTGCAGCACAGATGTGCTCAGCACGGGTACGGCCAATCCCGAAGATATAGGTCAGCGAGATCGCCGCATGCTTGTTGTCCGGGATATTGACGCCTGCAATACGGGCCATCAGCTTACTCCGAAATTTGAGCGGCTTGCTCGTTTATTCATCTACAAAAGGCGCAACAGCATACCCCATCATTTGCCCTAAGGCAAGGGGTATGCTGGCACCCGCTTAATACAACCCAGGCTATTAACCCTGGCGTTGTTTGTGCCGTGGCTCGCTGCAGATGACGCGGACAGCGCCATTGCGACGAATGATCTTGCAGTTACGGCACATTTTCTTTACGGAAGCTCGAACTTTCATCGATCTTTCTCCAAAAACCGGCTCGCGGCGCGCCCTCTCTAACTAAATAGGGGTGGACGGCGCCTCAGCGCATGATACCGCCGCTACCGTAGCCTTTCAGGTTGGACTTCTTCATCACTGAGTCATACTGATGCGACATGAGATGCGACTGCACCTGGGCCATGAAGTCCATGATGACCACGACTACGATTAACAACGAGGTACCGCCGAAGAAAAACGGCACGTTCCACGCCACAATCAAGAACTGGGGCATCAAGGAAACCGCAGTGATATACAAGGCACCGAACAGGGTCAAACGTGTCATGACCTTGTCGATATAGCGAGCGGTCTGCTCGCCGGGGCGAATGCCCGGCAGGAAAGCGCCTGACTTTTTAAGATTGTCAGCCACATCCTTGGGGTTGAAGACCAGCGCTGTGTAAAAGAAGCAGAAGAATACCACTGCCGCCGCGAAAAGCAAGATGTAAAGCGGTTGACCTGGGCCTAATGCCTGAGATGCACGCTGCAACCACTCCATACCTTCACCGGCACCTACCCACTGACCAATAGAGGCCGGGAAAAGCAGGATACTGGAGGCAAAAATCGCCGGAATAACACCGGCCATGTTGACCTTCAAAGGCAGGTAGCTACTTTGCCCTGCATACATCTTATTGCCCACTTGTCGCCGAGGGTAATTAACTTTGAGACGGCGTTGGCCGCGCTCAATGAAAACCACAAAGGCGACAGTCGCAATACCTAACACTGACAGCGCTAACAGCGGCAGAACATTCCAGGCCCCTTCATTACGGGCAAGCTCGAAGGCTTGGCCCACGGCACTGGGCAGTCCAGCGACAATACCGGCGAAGATCAGCAGCGAAATACCGTTGCCGATGCCCTTCTCGGTAATCTGCTCACCTAGCCACATCATAAACACCGCGCCCGATACAAACGTAATCACGGCGGTGAAATAGAAGCTGAAGTCAGCACTGTACGCGATGCCTTGGCTAGCCAGACCGACGGACATGCCGGTAGCCTGGACAAACGCCAGTATCACCGTGCCGTAGCGGGTGTACTGGCTAATCTTGCGGCGGCCAGCCTCACCCTCTTTCTTGAGCTGCTCAAGATGAGGGGAGACCGCAGTCATGAGCTGCATGATAATCGACGCCGATATATAGGGCATTATACCCAGGGCGAGAACACTCATGCGCTCCAGGGCGCCACCCGAGAACATGTTAAACATGCCCAGAATGGTGCCCTGTTGCTCCCTAAACAAGGCAGCAAGCTGGTCAGGATTGATACCGGGAACGGGAATGTGGGCACCAATACGGTACACCACGATGGCGAGGAGCACGAAGCGCAAACGCGCCCACAGTTCACTCAGACCGCTGCCCATCGCCGGCATTTTTCCTGACTTGGCCATTTAGTCCTCTACCTTGCCGCCAGCGGCTTCGATCGCTTCACGGGCACCTTTGGTGACCTTGATTCCGCGAACGGTAACCGCCGTTTTCAGTTCGCCAGAAAGGATGATCTTCGCGTGTAGCGTAGAGTCCTTTAGCACGTTGGCTTCTTTCAAAGATGCCAGGGTGACTTCGCCACCGGCAACTTTAGCAAGCTCAGCCAGGCGTACTTCTTCAGAGACCAGAGATTTTGCAGACGTAAAGCCGAATTTCGGCAAACGACGCTGCAAAGGCATCTGACCGCCTTCGAAACCGGGCTTAACACTGCCGCCACTACGTGACTTCTGACCTTTGTGACCACGGCCACCGGTCTTACCAAGACCGGAACCGATGCCACGACCAACGCGCTTTGCAGCGTGTTTGGAGCCCGGAGCCGGGCTTAGGTTATTGAGTTTCATGGATTACTCTCCCTCAACGCGCACAAGGTAGTTCACCTTGTGGATCATGCCGCGTACGGCAGGGGTGTCTTCCAGTTCAACCGTATGACCGATGCGACGCAGGCCCAAGCCTTTCATAGTAGCCTTGTGCTTGGGCATAATGCCGATGGTGCTGCGGATCTGGGTAACCTTGATCGTTGCTGCCATGGTGCCTTACCCCGTGATCGCTTCGACAGACAGACCGCGCTTGGCGGCCACGTCTTCCGGTGCTTGCATGGAGGAGAGACCTTTAACAGTCGCTCGTACCACGTTAACCGGGTTGGTGGAACCGTAGCACTTGGCCAGTACGTCGTGGACACCGGCGAGCTCTAATACAGAGCGCATGGCGCCACCGGCGATGATACCGGTACCTTCGGAAGCCGGCTGCATGTACACCTTGGAAGCACCGTGACGGGCTTTGACCGGGTACTGCAGCGTATGGCCAGCAAGGTTCACCTTGACCATGTTGCGACGAGCTTGATCCATCGCTTTCTGGATTGCGACAGGCACTTCACGCGCCTTGCCACGACCGAAACCGACACGACCTTTACCATCACCAACGACGGTCAGTGCGGTGAAGCCGAAAATACGACCACCCTTGACCACCTTGGCGACGCGGTTGACCTGCACTAACTTCTCTTGCAGATCACCGCTTTGCTGTTCGTTCTTCGCCATCGTAAAACCCTTTAGAATTCCAGGCCGCCTTCACGTGCGGCGTCGGCCAGCGCCTTGACGCGGCCGTGATACTTAAAGCCAGCACGGTCGAAGGCCACCTGGGTGATGCCTGCTTCTTTAGCGCGTTCAGCAATCAGAGCACCCACTTTAGAGGCCGCATCTGAGTTGCCGGTCGCACCCTCGCGCAGTACTTTGTCCAGCGTAGAAGCACTGGCTAGCACTTTGCCACCATCCGGCGAGATAATCTGCGCATAGATGTGACGCGGGGTACGGTTGACGCACAGGCGATACACGCCCAGCTCGCGGATCTTTGCGCGAGCGCGGCGGGCACGACGGAGACGAGATTCTTTCTTCGCGTTCATAACCCTGCCTTACTTCTTCTTGGCTTCTTTGCGACGCACCTGCTCGTCGGCGTACCGAACACCCTTGCCTTTATACGGCTCGGGGGGACGGAAGGCGCGGATTTCCGCGGCGCACTGGCCGAGCATCTGCTTATCCGCGCTTTTCAGCACGATAACGGTGTTCTTCGGCGTTTCCGCTGAGACACCTTTAGGCAGTTCATAGTCGACCGGGTGCGAGAAGCCCAGTGAAAGATTGAGCGTCTGGCCCTTAGCTTGGGCACGATAACCGACGCCAACAATTTCGAGAGTTCTTGTGAAACCCTCGGATACGCCCGTTACCAGGTTCTGAACTAAGGCGCGGGTAGTACCGGCCATGGCCCAGCTCTTGGCAGACTCACTCGGGGCGAAGGTCAGCTGGCCATCTTCTTGACCGACCACTACATCAGAGTGGATGGTCATAGATAGCGTGCCCTGGCCGCCTTTGGCGGTCAGCTGGTCAGCATTGATTTTAATCTCAACGCCGGCAGGCACTTTAACCGGATATTTCGCTATGCGGGACATTCCAGCCTCCTAGAATACGGTGCAGATGACTTCGCCACCGACACCCGCTTGGCGCGCGGCACGATCGGTCATGACACCATTGGATGTGGTGACAATCGCGATACCCAGGCCATCGGCAACCTTAGGCAAGTTATCCTTGCCCATGTAGCGGCGCAGGGACGGCTTGGAAACCCGCTGAATGTGCTCAATGACCGGCTTACCCTCAAAGTACTTGAGAGTTACGGTTAGCTCGGGCTTAGCGCCCTCCGCTACCGCAAAGTCGGCAATGTAGCCTTCTTCCTTTAGCACTCGGGCCACTTGCACTTTCAACTTGGAGGACGGCATGGTAGCCGTCTCCTTGGTGGCCATCTGCGCATTGCGGATACGGGTAAACATATCCGCCAGAGTGTCTTGCATGCTCATTTAATGTGCGCTCCTGATAATTCTACGTGGCGTTACCAACTGGATTTTTTCAACCCAGGAACGTCGCCACGCATGGCGGCTTCACGCAGCTTGTTACGGCCAAGGCCGAACTTGTTGTAAAAACCGTGCGGACGACCGGTGATACGGCAGCGGTTACGCTGACGCACCGGGCTTGAGTCGCGCGGCAGTTGCTGCAGCTTCAGCGTCGCCTCGAAGCGGTCTTCCTCAGACGTGTTCACGTCTGAGATGATCTTCTTGAGTTCAGCGCGCTTGGTCGCATACTTCGCGACCAGCTGAGTACGCTTAAGCTCACGCTCTACCATACTTTTCTTAGCCATGATCTCGCCCCTATTTCTTGAACGGGAAGTTCAGCGCGGTTAGTAGCGCACGACCTTCCTCGTCGGTTTTGGCGGTCGTAGTGATAGTGACGTCCAACCCCCGGATGCGATCGATTTTATCATACTCGATCTCCGGGAAGATGATCTGCTCACGCACACCCATGGAGTAGTTACCACGACCGTCGAAAGACTTCGGGTTGAGACCACGGAAGTCACGCACGCGGGGAATCGCGATGTAAACCAAACGGTCCAAGAAGTCCCACATACGCTCAGCGCGCAGAGTTACCTTGATGCCGATTGGCCAACCTTCGCGCACCTTGAAGCCCGCGATGGACTTACGTGCCTTGGTCACCAACGGTTTTTGACCAGAGAGTTTCTCTAGATCGCCGATGGCATTGTCAATCAACTTTTTATCGTTGACTGCTTCGCCGATACCCATGTTCAGAGTCACTTTCGTGATCCGGGGTACCTGCATAACGTTGGCATAGCTGAACTCTTCTTTGAGTTGAGCTGCTACCTCGTTTTGATAACGTTCTTTCAAGTTCGCCATTGTGCTACCCGACTCGCGTTAGGCGTCGATCTGCGTCTGCGTCGACTTGTAGATACGTACCTTGGTACCGTCTTCCTTCACTTGGAAGCCGACGCGATCCGCCTTACCGGTCTCCGAATTGAAGATGGCTACGTTGGACGCGTGAATCGGAGCCTCACGCTCGACGATACCGCCCTGATTACCCGCCATGGGATTTGGCTTGGTGTGACGCTTAATCATGTTCACACCGGACACCAAAAAGCGGTTTTCTAATACCCGCTTAACGGTGCCACGCTTGCCTTTATCCTTCCCGGCGATGACGATGACTTCATCGTCACGTTTGATCTTTTGCATATCCGCCTCGCTCCTTACAGCACTTCAGGCGCTAAGGAAATGATCTTCATGAACTTTTCATTACGAAGTTCACGAGTCACCGGCCCAAAAATACGGGTACCGATGGGCTGTTCGTTGGTGTTATTCAACAAAACTGCCGCATTTCCATCGAAACGGATGAGCGAACCGTCGGGACGACGGACGCCACTACGGGTCCGGACCACGACCGCTTTTAGCACCTGGCCTTTTTTGACCTTGCCACGCGGAATCGCTTCCTTAACCGTGACCTTGATGATATCACCAACGCGAGCGTAACGACGATGTGAACCGCCTAACACCTTGATGCACTGCACCCGGCGCGCTCCGCTGTTGTCGGCGACATCCAGCATTGTCTGAGTCTGAATCATCGGTTTTCTCCAAACCTAATCTGACTGCACTGATTGACAGGCCTTGGGATTAACCCTTGGCGTGTTCAACCACCTCGACCAGCGTCCAGGCTTTCTTCTTGGAAAGCGGACGGCACTCCTGAATGGAAACCGTATCGCCTGCCTTAGCCTGGTTCGCCTCATCATGGGCGTGCAGCTTGGTGGAGCGCTTAACGTATTTTCCGTAGATCGGGTGACGCTCGCGCCGCTCGATCATGACGACGATGGACTTGTCCATCTTATCGCTCACCACTTTACCGGTGAGCGTACGCTTTGTGTTTTCTTCGGCCATCTCAATCACCTGCCTTCTCGTTGAGCAAAGTCTTAACGCGGGCGATATCCCGGCGGACCTGCTTGAGCAGATGAGTCTGGCTCAGTTGGCCAGTGGCCTTCTGCATGCGCAGGTTAAACTGCTCGCGGAGGAGTTCGAGGAGTTGCTCCTGGAGCTCTCCTGCGGACTTTTCACGAATTTCCTGGGCTTTCATCACATCACCGTCCGTTTCGCAAAGGTGGTGGATAAGGGCATTTTCTGTGCGGCAAGCTCAAACGCTTCACGAGCGAGCTCTTCCGACACGCCTTCAATTTCATACAGGACCCGACCCGGTTGGATCTGGGCAACCCAGTACTCAACAGAACCTTTACCTTTACCCATACGAACTTCGAGCGGCTTCTTGGAGATCGGCTTATCAGGGAAGACGCGGATCCAGATTTTACCGCCACGCTTTACGTGACGTGTGATCGCACGACGGCCTGCTTCGATCTGACGCGCAGTGATGCGGCCGCGACCAGTAGCTTTAAGGCCGTATTCCCCGAAGCTGATCTTGCTTCCGCGATGCGCTAGGCCACGGTTGCGGCCTTTCATCATCTTGCGGAATTTCATACGCTTGGGCTGTAACATCGACTCGCTCTCCCCTTACCTGGAACCTTTCTTCTTGGGCGCGTTGCCGGCAGGCTGTTGTTTAGCCTTGGCACGTACTTCCTCGATACCGCCGAGGATTTCACCCTTGAAGATCCACACTTTGACGCCGATAACGCCATAGGTGGTGTGAGCTTCGTAAGTGGCGTAGTCGATATCCGCACGCAACGTGTGCAGCGGAACGCGACCTTCGCGGTACCATTCGGTACGTGCGATTTCAGCGCCACCAAGACGACCTGACAGCTGAATCTTGATGCCACCAGCGCCAAGACGCATTGCGTTCTGTACCGCGCGCTTCATAGCACGACGGAACATGACGCGACGCTCAAGCTGACCCGCTACGTTAGCAGCGACTAGCTTGGCATCCAGCTCCGGCTTGCGAACTTCTTCGATGTTCACATGCACGGGAACGCCCATCATCTGGGTGAGATCGCGACGCAGACGGTCGACATCTTCACCTTTCTTACCAATCACGATACCCGGACGGGCAGTGTGAATGGTGATACGGGCATTGTTCGCCGGACGCTCGATGTGGATGCGGCTAACAGAGGCGCTTTTAAGACGCTCTTCCAGGAAGCTACGCACTTCGAGATCGTTATTGAGCTTATCGGCGTAAGCGCCGCGCTCAGCATACCAGACAGAAGCATGGTCTTTGACGATGCCCAGTCGAATGCCTGTTGGATTGACTTTCTGACCCATCGGTCGACTCCTACTTCTCGGCTACCTTGACGGTGATGTGGCACGTGCGCTTCAAGATACGATCCGCACGCCCCTTGGCACGCGGCTTGATACGCTTGAGCGTCATGCCCTCATCGACGCAGATGGTCGAGACACGCAGCTCGTCAATATCCATGCCGTTATTTTCTTCCGCGTTTGCAATCGCGGATTGCAGCACCTTCTTAACCAGCTTGGCAGCCTTCTTCGGTGAGAAGGTCAGCAGGTCGAGTGCCTCGGCGACAGGTTTACCGCGCACCTGGTCAGCCACCAAACGGGCCTTCTGGGCGGATAAACGAGCGCCAAGCAGCTTAGCTGTGACTTCCATCTCTCAATCCTCTCTGGCTTACCGTTTGGCTTTTTTATCCGCCGCATGCCCGCGATAAGTGCGAGTAGCAGCGAATTCGCCCAATTTGTGGCCAACCATTTCCTCGGAGACGTGCACCGGGACGTGTTGGCGACCGTTATGGACCGCGATAGTGAGGCCTACCATATTGGGCAGGATCATAGAACGACGCGACCAAGTCTTGATCGGTTTGCGATCGTTCTTCTCCACTGCAACCTCTACCTTCTTCAAAAGATGAAGGTCAATGAAGGGACCTTTCTTTAGTGAACGTGGCACAGCCGTTACCTCTTAATGTCTTGGCAATGTAGATCAACGCGTCTTATTACGACGACGAATGATCAGCTTGTCGGTGCGCTTGTTCTTACGCGTCTTATGACCCTTAGTCGGCACACCCCATGGGGATACCGGGTGACGACCACCACTGGTGCGGCCTTCGCCACCACCGTGCGGGTGATCGACTGGGTTCATCGCGACACCGCGAACAGTCGGACGCACACCTCTCCAGCGCTTCGCACCGGCCTTGCCAAGTTGACGCAGGCTGTGCTCTGAGTTGCTCACTTCACCCAAGGTCGCGCGGCACTCGGCCAACACTTTACGCATTTCGCCAGAGCGAAGACGCAGGGTGGCATAGTTACCTTCACGAGCAACCAGCTGGGCGCTTGTACCGGCACTGCGAGCAATCTGCGCGCCTTTACCCGGCTTGAGTTCGATGCAGTGCACCGTAGAACCCAACGGGACGTTGCGCAGCGGCAAGGCATTGCCTTTCTTGATTGACGCGTTAACACCAGATTCCAGCACGTCACCCGCGCTGACACCTTTCGGTGCAATGATGTAACGACGCTCACCATCGGCATACTTCAGCAGCGCAATGTGCGCACTGCGGTTGGGATCGTGCTCAAGACGCTCAACGGTGGCAGGAATGCCATCCTTGGTGCGTTTGAAATCGATCAACCGATAGTGGTGACGATGACCACCGCCCACGTGGCGGGTGGTGATACGACCGTAGTTGTTACGGCCGCCGGACTTGGACTGTTTTTCTAAAAGCGGTGCATAGGCACGGCCTTTAAACAGTTCCTCGCCAACGATCTTGACGACGTGGCGACGACCGGCGGAAGTGGGTTTGGTCTTGACGATTGCCATTATCCGTACTCCTGCCCTTATTCGGCGCCAGAGAAGTCTTCGAGCGTTTCACCCGCAGCCAGGGTCACATACGCTTTGCGGTAACCCTTACGCAGGCCAACGCCGTTCGCAGTACGTTTTGTTTTACCCTTCATGTTCAGTACCTGAACACTGCCGACCTTTTTGCCGAAGAGTGCTTCAACGGCCTTTTTGATCTCGGGCTTGGTAGCATCAGATGCCACCTTGAAAACGTACTGGTTGCGCTCGGCTGCCATTGCGGCCTTTTCGGTCACGTGCGGCCCAAGCAGAACCTTAAATACGCGTTCCTGGTTCATGCCAGCTTCTCCTCGAATTTACGCAGGGCGGAGACGGTAATCAGCACCTTATCAAAGGCTACCAGGCTTACCGGGTCAGCTGCCGCGACATCCACCACGTCGACGTGGGGAAGGTTGCGTGCGGCCAAATAGAGCTTTTCGTCAACTTCTTCAGTGACGATCAACACTTTTTCAAGGTTGAGCTCTTTTAGCTTGGCAGCTACCTGCTTGGTCTTAGGCGCATCGACGACGAACTCTTCAATCGCGACTAAACGCTCTTGACGTACCAGCTCTGACAAGATGGAGCGCATCGCTGCACGGTACATCTTGCGGTTAACCTTCTGGGTGTAGTCTTGCGGACGCGCCGCGAAGGTTACGCCACCACTACGCCATAGCGGAGAGCGGATGGTACCGGCACGTGCACGACCGGTGCCTTTCTGACGCCACGGCTTTTTACCACCGCCACGAACGTCGGAACGACTCTTTTGTGCGCGGGTTCCCTGACGACCAGCCGCCAAATAGGCAGTGACAACCTGGTGAACGAGCGCTTCGTTGAATTCTTTGCCAAAAGTGGCGTCGGCTACTTCAACGGTACCCGCGCCTGCAGCAAGATTCAGATTCATTGGTAATTATCCCCTTCAGCCTGCTTTCACGGCGCTGCGAACGATAACGTCACTACCGGGAGCACCCGGTACGGCGCCTTTAATCAGCAGCAGGTTACGCTCGGCGTCAACACGGACGATCTCAAGGCTCTGCACGGTGCAACGGGCGTTACCCATTTGACCGGCCATCTTTTTGCCTTTGAAAACGCGACCCGGAGTCTGACACATGCCGATAGAGCCCGGCGCGCGATGCGACAGAGAGTTACCGTGAGTCATATCTTGGGTACGGAAATTCCAGCGCTTAACAGCACCCTGGAAGCCTTTACCCTTAGAGGTGCCAGTCACGTCAACCATTTGACCAGCTTCGAAGAGGGATACGGTGAGTTCGCCGCCTACTTCAGGAATCTCTTCGCCTTCTGCAAGACGAAACTCCATCAGTGCACGACCAGCTTCAACACCCGCCTTGGCAAACTGACCCGCTTGCGCTTTGGTGAGGTGCTTAGCTTTACGAGAGCCAGATGTGACCTGAATCGCTGCGTAACCGTCAGACTCGACAGATTTAACGCGTGTAACACGATTAGGATCAACTTCAATAACGGTTACGGGCACAGACGCGCCGTCTTCGGTAAAGACACGGGTCATCCCGGCCTTTTTACCGACTAAACCGATAGTCATACTCAGTCTCCTATAGTGTACGGGGCTATCACCCGCTATGGCTGCCCTTTCCAGAGCATTCCACTAGCACATTGTATGGCGCCTCACGGCGCGGCGGCTGCTGCTCATGCTAGCTCTTTACAAAGAACGATGAGCGCTGGGCCGCAAGTGACTAGTGTAATTAGTTGAGTTTGATTTGCACGTCAACGCCTGCGGCGAGATCAAGCTTCATCAAAGCATCAACAGTTTTTTCGGTCGGCTCAACAATGTCGAGCACACGCTTGTGCGTACGAATCTCATACTGGTCACGCGCATCTTTGTTGACGTGCGGTGAGATCAGAATGGTGTAACGCTCGCGGTTGGTCGGCAGCGGAATCGGACCACGAACCTGAGCACCAGTACGTTTAGCGGTTTCAACAATCTCCGCTGTAGACTGGTCGATCAGGCGATGGTCGAAAGCTTTCAACCGAATGCGAATCTTTTGGTTCTGCATTTGCCCTAAACTCCAATGGATGTCGACGGCGCGAGCCGTCTACCCACGCATTCAAAGGATGCGCATTATAGGCACGCCAAAAGCCCATGTCAAACATTTGCTGTTGGTGCGCAGAAAAGGGGGCTCATCAGAGCCCCCTTCATCATTCAAGCATGCTGCTTACTTGACGATTTTGGCCACAACGCCAGCACCGACAGTACGGCCGCCTTCACGAATAGCGAAGCGCAAGCCTTCGTCCATTGCGATCGGGGCGATCAAGGTAACAACCATCTGAACGTTGTCACCCGGCATGACCATTTCAACGCCTTCCGGCAGTTCACAGGTACCCGTTACGTCGGTGGTACGGAAGTAGAACTGCGGACGGTAGCCCTTGAAGAAAGGCGTGTGACGACCACCCTCTTCTTTGGACAGTACGTAAACTTCTGCTTCGAAGGTAGTGTGCGGGTTGATGGTGCCCGGCTTGGCCAGTACTTGGCCACGCTCGACGTCATCACGCTTAGTACCACGCAGCAGGGCGCCAACGTTCTCACCAGCACGACCTTCGTCGAGCAGTTTACGGAACATTTCAACACCGGTAACGATCGTTTTGGTGGTATCGCGGATACCCACGATTTCCACTTCTTCGCCCGCTTTGACGATACCGCGCTCTACACGACCGGTAACAACAGTACCGCGGCCAGAGATAGAGAACACGTCTTCGATCGGCATCAGGAACGGCTGGTCGATGGCACGCTCCGGCTCAGGGATGTAAGCATCCAGAGCTTTGATCAAATTAGCGACGGCAGTCGTACCCATGCCCTTGTCATCTTCACCGTTCAGCGCCATCAGCGCAGAGCCAGTGATGATCGGCGTGTCGTCACCCGGGAAGTCGTACTGGTCTAGAAGTTCGCGAACTTCCATTTCTACCAGCTCGAGCAGCTCTTCATCATCGACCATGTCCGCTTTGTTCAGGAACACAACGATGAACGGTACGCCAACCTGACGAGACAGCAGGATGTGCTCGCGAGTTTGCGGCATCGGGCCGTCTGCGGCAGAACATACCAGGATAGCGCCGTCCATCTGCGCAGCACCGGTGATCATGTTCTTGACGTAGTCAGCGTGTCCCGGGCAGTCAACGTGCGCGTAGTGGCGATCTTCAGACTGGTATTCCACGTGGGAAGTAGCGATTGTGATACCGCGCTCACGCTCTTCAGGAGCGTTATCGATGGTATCAAACTCACGCCAGTCGCCGCCGAAAACCTCAGCAGACACGCGGGTCAGGGCCGCCGTCAGAGTCGTTTTACCGTGGTCGACGTGACCAATGGTGCCGACGTTGACGTGCGGTTTGGAACGTTCAAATTTTTCCTTAGCCACTGCTATAACCTCTTTACGTTAGCTAACGGTTAACCGTTTTGATTGATGACGGCTTCAACGACGCTGGAGGGCGCCTCGTCGTACTTCGAGAACTCCATAGAGTAGCTCGCACGGCCCTGGGTTTGTGAGCGCAGATCGGTTGCATAACCGAACATCTCGCCCAGTGGCACCGTCGCACGAATGACTTTACCAGAAGAGGAGTCATCCATACCCTGCACCAGGCCGCGACGACGGCTCAGGTCACCCATGACGTCACCCATAAATTCTTCGGGGGTCACGATTTCGACCTTCATCACCGGCTCCAGCAGCACGGCCTTGGCCTTCCTGGCACCTTCTTTTACTGCCATAGAAGAAGCAATCTTAAACGCAGTCTCGTTGGAGTCTACGTCGTGGAAGGAGCCATCAAACAGCGTTACTTTAACGTCGATCATCGGGTAACCCGCGATGACGCCGTTTTTGAGCTGCTCAAAAGCACCCTTCTCAACCGCGGGAACGTATTCCTTGGGAACCGCACCACCCACGATCTCAGAGTTGAACTTGAAGAACAGTTCGTCTTCGCCTTCACCCTTCTCTTCTGCTGTCAGCGGCTCGATACGCAGCCATACGTGACCATACTGACCACGACCACCGGACTGACGTACGAACTTGCCTTCTTGCTCAATGCTGCCGCGAATCGTTTCGCGATAGGCAACCTGAGGCTTACCGATATTGGCTTCAACCTTAAACTCGCGACGCATACGGTCAACGAGGATATCCAGGTGAAGCTCACCCATGCCAGAAATAATCGTCTGGCCGGTTTCTTCGTCGGTTTTGACCTGGAAGGAAGGGTCTTCTTGAGCAAGCTTGCCCAACGCAACACCCATCTTCTCTTGGTCTGCCTTAGATTTAGGCTCTACAGCAACCGAGATAACCGGATCCGGGAACTCCATGCGCTCGAGAACGATCTTGTTATCAATGTCGCACAGGGTATCACCCGTGGTGACGTCTTTCAGACCGATACAAGCAGCGATGTCGCCCGCCAGAACTTCTTTGATCTCTTCACGGGAATTGGCGTGCATCTGAACGATACGGCCAACGCGCTCTTTCTTCTGCTTAACGGAGTTATAGACACCGTCACCAGATTTAAGAACACCCGAGTAGACGCGAATAAAGGTCAGCGTACCAACGAAGGGGTCAGTGGCGATCTTAAACGCCAGGGCCGCAAACGGCGCACTGTCATCAGCTTCACGGGTATCAACGGTGCCGTCTTTATCGTCGAGCTCACCTTCGATCGCCTTAACTTCCGTCGGCGAAGGCATGTATTCGATAACGCCATCCAGCACTGCTTGAACGCCTTTGTTCTTAAAGGCAGAACCACAGGTAACCAGAACGATATCGTTAGCCAGGGTGCGCGCACGCAGACCGGCCTTGATCTCTTCAACCGATAGCTCACCGCCTTCAAGGTACTTTTCCATCAGCTCGTCAGAGCCTTCGGCAGCAGCTTCGACCATCTCTTCGCGGTACTTTTCTGCTGTTTCTTGTAGCTCAGCAGGAATGTCCGCGAGGTCATAATTCATACCCAGGCTTTCCTCGTCCCACAGGATAGCCTTCATCTGAATCAGATCAATAACGCCTTTAAAGTCCTCTTCCGTGCCCCAGTTAATCTGGATTGGCACAGCTTTGGCACCCAAACGCTCTTTCAACTGCTCGACAACCATGAAGAAGTCAGCGCCGGTACGGTCCATCTTATTGACGAAAACCATGCGCGGAACTTCGTACTTGTTGGCTTGGCGCCATACTGTTTCGGTCTGCGGCTGAACGCCGGAAGAACCACACAGCACAACAACCGCACCATCGAGTACGCGCAGAGAACGTTCAACTTCAATAGTGAAGTCAACGTGCCCCGGGGTGTCGATAATATTGATACGGTGCTCAGGGAACTGCTTGTTCATGCCCTGCCAGAAACAGGTAGTTGCAGCTGAGGTGATAGTGATACCACGCTCCTGCTCCTGCTCCATCCAGTCCATGGTCGCAGCACCGTCGTGTACTTCGCCCACTTTGTGGGAGAGGCCGGTGTAAAACAGTACACGCTCAGTCGTCGTGGTTTTACCCGCGTCGACGTGAGCGACGATACCGATATTACGGTAGCGATTTAGTGGAGTCTTGCGTGCCACGGTGAAACTCCCGTTTGTTGGCGATGCTCGTTAATTTAGCGGCGTATGCAAGCGAGGTTTATGCGGCCGCCGCTACCACTGCCTCATGGTAGCGGCTGAGTGTTGCAACTTTTGAATTGCAACAACGCGACTCAGCAAACATTCCACCATGCTGAACAACGTGCATATATAAACCAGAAAGCCATACTTAAAAACGCCGACCTTAAAAACGGTAGTGCGAGAAGGCCTTGTTGGCTTCTGCCATGCGATGCACGTCTTCGCGCTTCTTAACGGCAGAACCTTTACCTTCAGCGGCATCCAGCATTTCACCCGCCAGACGCTGAACCATGGTTTTCTCACCGCGACGACGCGCCGCGTCCACCAGCCAGCGCATTGCCAGCGCTTGACGGCGAGACGGACGTACTTCAACCGGCACCTGATAGGTCGCACCACCAACGCGGCGCGACTTCACTTCGACCATCGGCTGGATGGCTTCCAGCGCTTTGTCGAAGATCTCCAGCGGATCTTCTTTACTACGCTCGGCAACCTTGTCCAACGCACCGTAGACGATACGCTCAGCTATGGACTTCTTGCCGCTGACCATCAGGTGGTTCATGAACTTCGCCAGACGCTCACTTCCGAACTTAGGATCCGGCAGAATCTCGCGTTTAGCTACTACTCTTCTTCTAGGCATGATAAGCCCTCAATTAAGGATCTTTCAGGTAAACCCGGAACTCATGCAACCTGCGTACGCTATTCAAGTACCACAAGTGCAGCCCGACCTTACTCTTATCAGACCGTCAAATTCGTGAAAATCGTTACTCAGCATGCCCTTTTGACGGAGCGACGCTGCACAGCTGACCCAGCCTTACGACTTAGGACGCTTAGTACCGTATTTAGAACGACCCTGACGACGATTTTGAACGCCAGAGGTGTCAAGGGCGCCACGAACGGTGTGATAACGCACACCTGGCAAATCCTTTACACGACCGCCGCGAATCAAAACGACAGAGTGTTCTTGAAGGTTGTGACCTTCACCACCGATATAGGAAGACACTTCAAAGCCGTTGGTAAGGCGCACACGGCAAACCTTACGCAGAGCCGAGTTAGGCTTCTTCGGGGTGGTGGTGTAAACGCGCGTACAAACGCCACGTTTTTGCGGACAGGCCTGCAGCGCTGGCACGTCACTTTTTGTGACGGGGCGCTTGCGCGGCTTGCGCACTAGCTGATTAATCGTTGCCATGGTGTTTAGCTGACTCCAATGGTTGCCTTGCCTTTTAACAAATGCGGGCAGCGGATGCGGGCGCACCCACCCCACTGTTAAAGGCTGCGCATTCTAAAGGCTGACCCTAGGTCGCGTCAAGCCTTGCCGGCGGTTTTACCGGCAAGGTGACACTTTTTCAGGTCAGCTATTCGTTTTACTTACTCATGTTACCTACTGCTTTAGGCGCCAAATCTACAGCTCGTCGTCAGAATCGAGAGCGGTCAACTGTGCACCCAGCTCCTGTTCGACTTCGGTAGCCGAAGGATTGAACAGTTGCTCAACGTCTTCGCGCTTGCGACGACGTTCTGCGTGGTGAGTCAAGCCTGTACCAGCCGGTATCAGGCGACCAACCACCACGTTTTCTTTCAGGCCACGCAGGTAATCACGCTTGCCAGTCACCGCTGCTTCGGTCAGTACGCGGGTTGTCTCCTGGAAGGAGGCCGCGGAAATGAACGACTCGGTGGCCAAGCTGGCCTTGGTGATACCCAGCAGCATACGCTGATACTTGGCCGGGAATTTCTTCTCTTTTTCAAGGCGTTCGTTCTGTTCCAGCACGCGAACCAGTTCAGCCTGGTCGCCCGTGATGAAGTCAGAATCGCCCGAATCAGTAATCTCTACCTTACGCAGCATCTGACGCACAATGACTTCGATGTGCTTGTCGTTGATGCCTACGCCCTGCAGACGATAAACGTCCTGTACTTCGGCAGTGATGTACTTGGCGAGCTCCTCAACACCCAGCAAGCGCAGGATATCGTGCGGATTGCTCGGCCCATCGGAAATCACCTCGCCCTTCTCGACGGTTTCGCCTTCGAAGACGGCAATTTGACGCCATTTCGGAATCAGCGCTTCAAACGGATCGCCAGATTCCGGGGTAATGGTCAGACGACGCTTACCTTTGGTCTCTTTACCGAAGCTGATCACACCGCTGATCTCGGCCAGGATCGAGGACTCTTTCGGCTTACGCGCTTCGAACAAGTCAGCAACCCGCGGCAGACCACCGGTGATGTCTTTGTTCGCCGAGGCTTCTACCGGGATACGGGCAACCACTTCACCCACCCCGATCGTCACACCATCGTCGACCGAAATAATCGAGTTGCCCGGAAGCAGGTACTGAACCGGGGTGTTGGAGCCCGATACAGAGACGTACTCGCCCGAGCTGTCTTGCAGCATGACCATCGGGCGCTTGTCACGACCGGCCATGGGACGTGCTGCAGACTCGATCACCTCGATAGAGGAGAGGCCGGTCATCTCATCGACGCTGCGGTGCATGGTGACACCCTCGTCGAGATCGATGAACTGCGCCTTACCTTCTACTTCGGCAACGATCGGGTGAGTGTGCGGATCCCATTTGGCGACCGTCGCACCAGCGTCGACCACGTCGCCGTCGCGTACAGAAAGCTCAGCACCGTAAGGGAGCTTATAGTACTCACGCTCACGGCCATGGTCGTCAGCAACGGCCAGGGCGCTGGAGCGAGATACGACAACCAGCTTGCCGTCGGCACGCTCTACATGCTTGATGTTGTGCAGACGAACCTTACCGCCGTGCTTCACTTGTACGCTATCCACAGCAGACGAACGCGATGCCGCACCACCGATGTGGAAGGTACGCATGGTCAGCTGGGTACCCGGCTCACCGATGGACTGTGCAGCGATAACGCCGACGGCTTCACCGATGTTGACCTGATGGCCACGGGCCAAGTCACGGCCGTAACAGGAGGCACACACGCCGTGTGCGGTCTCACAGGTAATCGTAGAGCGAACGATGATCTCGTCGACACCCATGGTGTCGAGCTCGGCACACCATTTCTCGTCGAGCAAGGTACCTTTCGCGATCAAGACTTCACCGCTGCCAGGGTGAACCACATCCTGAGCGACTACACGACCCAGCACGCGCTGGGAAAGCGGTACGATAATGTCGCCGCCTTCGATGATCGGGTGCAGGGTCAAGCCATTTTCGGTGCCACAGTCGACTTCGGTGATGACCAAGTCTTGCGCTACGTCTACCAAGCGACGGGTTAGGTAACCGGAGTTGGCGGTTTTCAACGCCGTGTCCGCAAGACCTTTACGTGCACCGTGGGTCGAGATGAAGTACTGCAGTACGTTCAGACCTTCACGGAAGTTGGCGACGATCGGTGTTTCGATGATTGAACCATCCGGCTTGGCCATCAGACCACGCATACCCGCCAACTGACGGATCTGGGCAGCACTACCACGAGCACCGGAGTCGGCCATGATGAAGACGCTGTTGAACGAATCCTGCTCAACTTCGTTACCATCACGATCGATGACAGTCTCTTTAGAGATACCCACCATCATCGCCTTGGCGACTTTATCGTTGGCCTTGGACCAGATATCGATAACCTTGTTGTACTTCTCACCCGCTGTTACCAGGCCAGAAGAGAACTGGTCTTCGATCTCTTTAACTTCGGCTTCCGCTGCATCAACGATTTCAGTTTTTGCTTCGGGGATAACGAAGTCGTTAACACCGATTGAGGCGCCGGACCAGGTCGCGAGACGGAAACCGGTATACATCAGCTGGTCAGCGAAAATGACGGTCGGCTTGAGGCCGGCACGACGGTAGACTTCGTTGATCAGGCTGGAGATCGCCTTCTTCTTCATCGGCTGGTCGATCAGCTCGAAGGGCACACCTTCGGGCAGAATGCGGAACAGCAGTGCACGGCCTACCGTCGTATCGTAAATACGGCGGTGGAAGCTACGCTCGCCGCTCTCTTCTTCGATATCGATTTCGTCCAGACGCACTTTGACCCGGGCGTGCAGTGATACTGACTGAGTACCAAAGGCGCGCTCAACTTCATTAAGGTCAGAGAACACCATGCCTTCGCCTTTGGCGTTGATCTTTTCGCGGGTCATGTAGTAAAGACCCAGAACAACGTCTTGCGACGGTACGATGATCGGCTCGCCGTTAGCGGGCGACAGCACGTTGTTGGTGGCCATCATCAGCGCACGCGCTTCAAGCTGTGCTTCCAGCGTCAGCGGTACGTGTACCGCCATCTGGTCACCGTCAAAGTCGGCGTTATAGGCAGCACATACCAGCGGGTGCAGCTGAATCGCTTTACCTTCGATCAGCAGCGGCTCAAACGCCTGGATACCCAAACGGTGAAGCGTGGGTGCGCGGTTAAGCAGTACCGGGTGTTCGCGGATAACATCGGCAAGGATGTCCCACACTTCCGGCAGCTCGCGCTCGACCATCTTCTTGGCGGCTTTGATCGTTGAGGCATAGCCCAGCGACTGCAGCTTGGAGTAGATAAACGGCTTGAACAGCTCAAGCGCCATTTTCTTGGGCAGACCACACTGGTGCAGACGCAGGGTCGGACCAACGGTAATCACCGAGCGGCCCGAGTAGTCGACGCGCTTACCCAGCAGGTTCTGACGGAAACGACCCTGCTTACCTTTGATCATGTCGGCGAGCGATTTCAGCGGGCGCTTGTTAGAGCCCGTGATCGCGCGGCCACGACGACCATTGTCGAGCAGTGCATCGACGGCTTCCTGCAGCATACGCTTCTCGTTGCGCACAATAATGTCCGGCGCATTGAGATCGAGCAGACGCTTCAGGCGGTTGTTACGGTTGATCACACGACGGTAAAGGTCGTTGAGATCGGAGGTCGCGAAACGGCCACCGTCCAGCGGTACCAGCGGACGCAGATCCGGTGGCAGCACGGGCAGCACTTCCATGACCATCCACGCCGGCGCGTTACCGGAGTGGTAGAAGGCTTCAAGCAGCTTGAGGCGCTTGGAGAGCTTCTTGATCTTGGTTTCGGAGTTAGTCTGCGGAATCTCTTCGCGCAGGTGGTTAATCTCTTCTTCCAGATCGATGTCTTTGAGCAGCTCCTGAACGGCTTCGGCACCCATGCGGGCGTCGAAGTCATCACCGAACTCTTCCAGTGCTTCAAAGTACTGCTCGTCGTTCATCAACTGACCACGCTCCAGCGTGGTCATGCCTGGATCGATAACGACAAAGCTTTCGAAATACAGCACGCGCTCGATATCACGCAGGGTCATATCGAGGAACATGCCGATACGCGACGGTAGTGACTTCAAAAACCAAATGTGTGCCACCGGCGAAGCGAGCTCGATGTGCCCCATGCGCTCACGGCGCACGGCGGCTTTGGTCACTTCTACGCCACACTTTTCGCAGATGATACCGCGGTGCTTCATGCGCTTATACTTGCCGCACAGGCACTCGTAATCCTTAACCGGGCCAAAAATCTTGGCGCAGAACAGGCCATCCCGCTCCGGTTTAAAGGTACGGTAGTTGATGGTCTCAGGCTTCTTCACCTCGCCAAACGACCAGGAGCGAATCATGTCCGGCGACGCCAGGGTAATCTTGATCGCGTCAAACTCTTCGGACTGAGACTGCGATTTGAGTACTTTCACCAAATCTTTCATGGGACGGCTCCTAGCTCTCTAACTCGATATCGATGCCCAGCGAGCGGATTTCCTTCACGAGTACGTTGAAGGATTCCGGCATGCCTGCCTGCATGGTGTGGTCGCCATCCACGATGTTTTTGTACATCTTGGTGCGGCCTTCGACGTCGTCCGACTTGACGGTGAGCATCTCTTGTAGCGTGTATGCAGCGCCGTAAGCTTCCAGCGCCCACACTTCCATCTCACCGAAGCGCTGACCACCGAATTGCGCCTTACCACCCAAGGGCTGCTGGGTAACCAGCGAGTAAGAACCAGTAGAACGCGCATGCATCTTGTCGTCTACCAAGTGGTTAAGCTTCAGCATGTACATGTAGCCAACGGTGACCGGACGGTCAAAAGCATCACCGGTACGGCCATCGAACAGGGCCATCTGACCCGACTCGGGGATGTCCGCCAGCTTCAGCAGGTGCTTGATTTCGTGCTCTTTGGCACCGTCAAACACCGGCGTGGCCATAGGCACACCACCTTTGAGGTTCTTCGCCAGGGCGATGATCTCGTCATCCGTCAGGGAGTCGAGATCTTCAACGCGCGTACCTTGCGTATTGTAGATCTGCCCCAGGAAATCACGGATCTCGGCCACTTGCTGTCCACGTGCGTCGCGCAGCATGGCTTCGATCTTGACGCCCAAGCCACGTGCCGCCATACCCAGGTGGGTCTCCAAAATCTGACCGACGTTCATACGCGACGGTACGCCCAGCGGGTTCAGCACCACGTCGACCGGCTCGCCCTTTTCATCAAACGGCATGTCTTCGATGGGCATAATCGCCGAGATAACGCCTTTGTTACCGTGACGACCGGCCATCTTGTCACCCGGCTGGATGCGACGCTTAACCGCCATATAGACTTTGACGATTTTTAGCACGCCCGGTGCGAGATCGTCGCCCTGGGTCAGCTTGCGCTTCTTATCTTCAAAGCGCTCGTCCATCTCTTTACGACGGGTTTCCAGCTGTTCGTCGGCCTGTGCCAGCAGCTCGTTGTAGGACTCATCCTGCATGCGCAGTTTGAACCACTGCTGACGCGGCAATTCATCCAGGTATGCCTCGTCGAGCACGTCACCTTTCTTGAGGTTCGGGCCGCCGTTAACAGCCTGACCGTCAAGGGTACGCTTTAGACGCTCAAAAGTGGCGTCTTCGGCGATACGGTAAGTCTCTTGGAGATCCTTACGAACTTCGTCAAGCTGAGTGCGCTCGATCGACAGGGCGCGTGAATCTTTCTCAACGCCGTCACGAGTAAACACCTGAACGTCGATGACCGTACCTTTCATGCCGGTGGGGGCACGCAGGGAAGTGTCTTTAACGTCAGACGCTTTCTCGCCGAAGATGGCACGTAGCAGCTTCTCTTCAGGCGTCAGCTGGGTTTCACCCTTCGGCGTTACTTTACCGACCAGAATATCGCCCGGGCCGACTTCGGCACCGATGTAGACAACGCCCGCCTCATCCAGCTTGGAGAGCGCAGACTCGCCCACGTTAGGGATATCGGAGGTAATTTCTTCCGAGCCCAACTTGGTGTCGCGGGACACACAGGTCAGCTCCTGAATGTGGATCGTGGTGAAACGGTCTTCTTGAACGACCCGCTCGGAAAGCAGGATGGAGTCCTCGAAGTTGTAACCGTTCCAGGGCATAAACGCGATGCGCATGTTCTGGCCCAGCGCCAGGTCGCCCATATCCACCGACGGGCCGTCAGCGAGAATATCGCCACGTGCCACGCTGTCACCAGGCCGCACGATAGGGCGCTGGTTCATACAGGTGTTCTGGTTCGAGCGGGTGTACTTGGTCAGGTTGTAGATATCAACGCCGGCTTCACCGCCGATGATTTCATCTTCATTAACCCGTACCACGACACGACGCGCATCGACTGAATCAATCACGCCGCCGCGATTGGCCACCGCACAGACGCCGGAGTCACGGGCAACAAAGCGCTCCATGCCCGTACCTACCAGCGGCTTATCGGCACGCAGGGTCGGTACCGCCTGACGCTGCATGTTAGAACCCATCAAGGCGCGGTTGGCGTCATCGTGCTCCAGGAACGGAATCAATGCCGCTGCGACTGATACAACCTGACGTGGCGACACGTCCATTAGCGTCACTTGTTCAGGACGCATAAAGGTCGTTTCACCGCGGTGACGAACCTGAACCAGGTCATCACTTAACTTGTTGGACTCATCTACCGCTGCTGATGCCTGGGCGATAACGAAATCGCCCTCTTCGATCGCCGAGAGGTGAACGATGTCGTCGGTCAACTGACGATCAACCACTTTACGGTACGGCGTTTCGAGGAAACCGTAGCTGTTAGTGTGGCTGTAAGTGGCCAGCGAGTTAATCAGACCGATGTTCGGGCCTTCTGGCGTTTCGATCGGGCATAGACGCCCGTAGTGCGTGGCGTGAACGTCACGTACTTCGAAGCCAGCACGCTCACGGGTCAAACCACCGGGGCCGAGTGCCGACACACGACGCTTGTGGGTAACCTCAGAAAGCGGGTTGTTCTGATCCATAAACTGCGAAAGCTGGCTGGAACCGAAGAACTCCTTCACCGCCGCCGCGACCGGCTTGGCGTTGATCAAGTCTTGGGGCATCAGGCCTTCGCTTTCCGCCATGGAAAGACGCTCTTTCACGGCGCGCTCTACACGCACCAGGCCTACGCGGAACTGGTTCTCTGCCATCTCGCCCACACAGCGAATACGGCGGTTACCCAGGTGATCGATATCGTCAACGTCACCGAAGCCGTTACGGATACTGATCAGCTCGCGCAGCACATCAAGAATGTCTTTGCGATCCAGTACGCCGGAGCCCGTGTCAGTATCACGACGCAGGCGACGGTTGAACTTCATGCGGCCAACGCCAGACAGGTCGTAGCGGTCCTCAGAGAAGAACAGGTTGTTAAACAGCGTCTCGGCAGACTCTTTGGTGGGCGGTTCGCCGGGACGCATCATGCGGTAAATTTCGACTAACGCTTCAAGCGCGGAATTAGTAGCATCCAGCTTCAAGGTGTCGGAAATGAATGAACCGCAGTCGAGATCATTGGTGTAGAGCGTTTCCACCAAGGTAATGCCACCCTGGGCCATGCGCTCAAGCACCTCGGGAGTGATCTCGGTATTACACGGGCAGATCAGCTCGCCTGTTTTGGAGTCGATTTGATCTTTAGCCAGCGTTTTGCCGAACAGGTACTCCATCGGCACGTCCAGACGCTCAAGGCCGGCTTTTTCAAGCTGACGAATATGCTTCTGGGTAATCCGACGCCCCTCTTCAACGATCACATTGCCTTCGCCATCCTTGATGTCGAAAGTAGCTGTCTCGCCGCGCAGGCGCGACGGAACCAGCTCAACATAGAAACCGGATTTCTCAATGTGGAAGACGCTGGTTTCAAAGAACTCGGCCAGAATTTCTTCGGTGTTCATCCCCAGCGCACGCATCAGTACCGAGGCCGGCAGCTTGCGGCGACGGTCAATACGTACGAAAACGTTATCCTTGGGGTCAAACTCGAAGTCTAACCAGGAGCCACGATAAGGAATCACGCGAGCTGAATAGAGCAGCTTGCCGGAAGAGTGGCTCTTACCTTTGTCGTGATCGAAGAACACACCGGGCGAGCGGTGGAGCTGGGAGACGATAACCCGCTCAGTACCGTTGATAACAAAGGTACCGTTCTCAGTCATCAGGGGGATTTCCCCCATGTAGACTTCTTGCTCTTTAATATCTTTAATTGCTTTGTTCGAGGAGTCGCGATCATAGATGATCAAGCGAACCTTGACGCGCAGCGGGGCGGAGTAAGTCACGCCGCGCAGTTGGCACTCCTTAACATCGAACGCCGGCGTGCCAAAGCGGTAGCTGACATACTCAAGCGCTGCATTGCCGGAGAAGCTCTCAATCGGAAACACGGACTTGAATGCCGCGTGCAGACCGACCTCGTGACGCTCGTCGGGCGAACGATCTTGCTGGAGGAAGTCGTAATAGGAATCAAGCTGGATCGCCAGCAAGTAAGGCACATCCATCACTTGGGGCAGTTTGCCGAAATCCTTGCGGATGCGTTTTTTCTCAGTATATGAGTAAGCCATCTGTATTCCCCAGCTTGTTCACCATGGGTGACCGATGCGTGGTCATCTGCCCTTCGAGCTTCGTCAGACACAGACAGCAAGCTCCTCAATCGGTAGCTCGCCGTCGAAAATCTAGTTCGATAACTCAGTCGTCGATAACACTGTAGTCGATAACACTATCTTCAATAACGCCATCTTCAATAACGCTTTTACGTTTCTGTCGTGGCTACTCTCAATGAGCAGTACTGCTGTCGTTCAATATCACCGAGTGTTCGACACCAGCTACAACAGAAAAAGGCCGGCAGCGGGAAATCCCGCCGCCAGCCGTGGAAGCTTACGCAGCGCGTAAAGCCGTCCGCACAAGGCTTACTTGAGCTCGACGGTTGCGCCCGCTTCTTCCAGCTTGGCTTTAGCTGCTTCAGCGTCGTCTTTAGACAGACCTTCTTTGATGGTCGCCGGAGCGCCGTCAACAGCACCTTTAGCTTCTTTCAAGCCAAGGCCAGTGATCTCACGTACTGCTTTGATCACGTTAACTTTCTTGTCGCCAGCAGCGGTCAGAACTACGTCAAACTCAGTCTGTTCTTCAGCTACTTCGCCGCCAGCAGCCGGACCAGCCATTACGGCAGCGGCAGCAGAAACGCCGAATTTCTCTTCCATTGCTTCGATCAGCTCGACAACTTCCATTACGGTCATGTCGGCTACAGCATTGATGATATCGTCTTTAGACAGTGCCATTGTTTCATTCCTAACTTTGCGGGAGTCTCGGTCAGCCGAGGACTCAGGATTCATTGCTCGGTTCAGGCAGCGCCCTGGTTAGACCGTTTACGCCACCTGCAAGAAGAACTGCTTATGCAGCTTCTTGCTTCTGGTCGCGCAGAGCGGCCAGAGTACGAACCAGCTTGCCAGCGGAGGCTTCTTTCATTACCGACATCAACTTGGCAATTGCTTCGTCGTGAGTCGGTAGGGTTGCCAGACGGTCGATGTCAGCAGCCGGAATCAGCTCACCTTCGTAGGCCAACGCTTTTACTTCGAAGTTCTTGTCCGCTTTAGCAAACTCTTTGAACAGACGAGCGGCAGCGCCCGGATGATCAGTAGAGAAGGCCAACAACGTAGGACCAACGAAGCTATCGTTCAAGCACTCCCACTGAGTGCCCTCGAGAGCGCGGCGAGCCAGCGTATTACGTACAACACGCAGCTCTACACCATTCTCACGCGCCTGCTTGCGCAGATCGGTCATTTTACCAACCGTAACGCCGCGAGAATCAGCAACTACGACGGAGAGTGCGCCCTTGGCCGCTTCACTGACCTCGGCAACAATCGCTTTCTTGCCTTCAAGTGCTAGTGGCACAGTGATCACTCCTTCGTGCCGGAACCCAGGAAGGTTCCGGTGGTTACCATCTCTCCCCACTCTGCTGTGCTAAAAGCGCTGCAAAGCGGGAAGCCTTGGGGATGGTGCTCACCAGAAAGCCGTCTTAAGCTTAACCAACTGGCGGCCACACCATCTGCGCAGGCGCTTATAGGGCAATTAAGCCACCCTTGTAAGTACTTGCGTACTTATCAAGCGCGGCACCTGCGGTCTTTGACGATGCCCCGGCCAGTGATAGCCACCAAACGGGGGACCGCAAAGTTCTTGCTCGGTTCCTACAAAAAAACCAACGATGACTCGCTTACGCGAAAGCAGAGTGATCGATTGTCAAACCCGGGCCCATGGTAGTAGACAGGGTCATTTTTTTGAAGTAAATGCCTTTAGACGAGCTCGGCTTGAGGCGCTTCAGGTCAGCAACCAGTGCCTCCAGGTTGCCGTTAATCGCTGAGGCGTCAAAATCCACTTTACCCAGGGTAGTGTGGATGATGCCGTTCTTGTCAGTACGGAAACGCACCTGACCCGCTTTGGCATTTTTAACCGCCGTCGCCACGTCGGGCGTTACGGTGCCAACTTTCGGGTTAGGCATTAGGCCACGCGGGCCTAGAATTTGACCTAGTTGACCTACAACGCGCATAGCATCGGGCGAAGCGATAACGACGTCAAAATCCATCACGCCTTTTTTCACTTGCTCAGCCAAGTCGTCCATACCCACGATGTCGGCGCCGGCTTCTTTAGCGGCATCGGCATTAGCACCTTGGGTGAAGACTGCAACGCGTACGTCTTTACCGGTACCGTTAGGCATGACGGTAGCGCCACGCACAACCTGGTCGGATTTGCGTGGATCAACGCCCAGGTTGATGGCGACATCAACAGACTCTTTGAATTTAACAGTAGACAGCTCAGAGAGCAGCGCAACCGCTTCTTCAATAGAGTAGGCTTTGGTAGTGTCTACTTTTTCGCGAATGATTTTCGCACGCTTAGACAGTTTAGCCATGATCAGAGACCCTCCACGTTTAGGCCCATGCTGCGAGCGCTGCCAGCAATGGTGCGTACAGCGGCATCGAGATTCGCAGCCGTCAAATCAGGCTCTTTAGTCTTGGCGATCTCTTCAAGCTGTTCACGCGTTACGGTGCCGACCTTCTTCTTGTTCGGCTCACCAGAACCGGACTTGATGCCAGCGGCTTTTTTCAGCAGCACGGCAGCAGGCGGCGTCTTGGTGACGAACGTGAAGCTACGGTCAGAGTAGACGGTGATCACGACTGGCGTCGGCAGGCCCGGCTCAATTTCTTGAGTCGCGGCGTTGAACGCCTTACAGAATTCCATGATGTTCACGCCGTGCTGACCCAGCGCAGGGCCTACCGGCGGACTTGGATTGGCTTTACCTGCAGCAACCTGCAGCTTGATATAAGCCTGTACTTTCTTGGCCATCTTTAACACTCCAGTTGGGTAATAGCGCCCGAAGGCTCCCCGGTACCAGTGAAACAGCTGACTAGCCATTTCACACGAATTAACACTTACCGCTTACTTACCATTCACTAGCTACTACTAACTATTCACTAGTTACTCTTTCTCGACCTGAGAGAACTCTAACTCAACAGGTGTAGAGCGCCCGAAGATCAGCACGCTGACATGCAGACGACTCTTTTCATAATTAACTTCTTCGACAACACCGTTGAAATCGGCAAACGGCCCATCGATAACGCGCACTGACTGGCCCGGTTCAAACATCGTTTTAGGCCGCGGCTTGTCAGTACCGTCTTTAACGCGCAGCAAAATTGCGTCTGCTTCACGAGAAGTAATTGGCGCTGGCTTCTCTTTTGTTCCACCGATAAAGCCCATAACACGCGGCGTCTCATTGACGAGGTGCCATGTCTCGTCGGCCATTTCCATCTCGACTAGTACGTAGCCGGGATAAAATTTGCGCTCGCTCTTGCGACGCTTGCCGTCACGCATTTCGACAACTTCTTCGGTCGGCACCAGAATTTCGCCAAAGCGATCTTCCATACCGTACATCTTCACACGCTCGATCAGTGAGCGCATGACATGCTTTTCAAAGCCAGAATAAGCGTGAACGACGTACCAACGTTTGGACATGAAAGCTCCTAACCAATGACGCCGGACATCGCCCAGCCAAGAAGAGTGTCGATCAACCACAGCATTAGCCCCACCACCAAGACGGCCACTAGCACAATGGCCGTGGTCTGAATGGTTTCGGGACGGGTCGGCCATACAACGCGCTGAATCTCTTTCTTGGCGCTTCTGGCAAGCTCTACTAAATCACGACCTTTGGTAGTGGTTAGCGCGATCAAACCCGCAATCACACACAACACCACCACACCAAGCACGCGGTAGAGCAGGCCAATATCGGCGAAATAGGTATTACCAACAACAGCAACGACAAGCAGCGCTACGACCGCCGCCCACTTGAGCCCGTCATGGCGCGTCTGTTGCACCTCGGCGCCATGTTTTACAGAACCAGGCTTCATAAAAACGAGACTCCTCAGGGTGCGGCGAACGATAAAAGAATTTTGGAAAAAGACATACCAACCTGGGGAAGGTTGGCAGGCCAGGAGGGAATCGAACCCCCAACCTGCGGTTTTGGAGACCGCTGCTCTGCCAATTGAGCTACTGGCCTGTATCGTCGTACTGACTTTCTATCTTCGTACTTTCTAGACTTTCTAACGTCTATCTACTTTTTGCTTCTTACTTCTGTTAACAAGCGTCTTTTCGACCGCCTATACAACAGCGGGCGCCATGGTAGCGGAGAATCCCACACCTGACAACCCCTTCTTTACGCTCAAGCGTCACAAAAACCCACCCAAACGCAGAGACAAAAAAAGCGAGCTTCGCTCGCTTGATCTGCAATATGGAGCTCATGGACGGAATTGAACCGTCGACCTCACCCTTACCAAGGGTGTGCTCTACCCCTGAGCTACATGAGCTAAACACATCAACTGGAGCGGGCGGCGGGAATCGAACCCGCACCATCAGCTTGGAAGGCTGAGGTTCTACCATTGAACTACGCCCGCCGAACTTGCCTATAGAATGACAATCCGCTGCACGAGAAACAGTAGCTAACGCCCGCTTACCGGCTTTTCATTCCCAAACACTGAACAGTTCAGCGCCTGATAAACTTGGTGGAGAGGGAAGGATTCGAACCTTCGAAGCTTTCGCGGCAGATTTACAGTCTGCTCCCTTTGGCCACTCGGGAACCTCTCCAACTGTGGCGGCACATTATGCCAGCCTCCAAAACAGTGTCAAGCTAGATATTTACTTAATTTATCGCAGCTTGCGATGCCAGCGCATCTTCTGCCTGCCTTGGAACGCGCTGCATTCTGTCAAAGCAGCATGGAGAATGCAAGTGCCGCGCGAATCTTTTCCAGCGCTACCGGCTCAGGCACCCGCGGCGCACCCGACATTTTGCCCGCACGCTCGGCGAAAGTCATCGGAAAACACGCCTCTAAGCCGCCATAAACCATATCCGGCCACACCGCATGAGGCACCTGCACTCCCCGTGAGACAACACGCGCATCGCCACCCGTCAACAGCATCGGCAGCGCCACACCCTCTTGATCGCACACTTCGCTATAAATGCGGTTAATGGCACTGACGGCGGCCATATAAATACCGTGATTAACCGCATCAACGGTGCGTCGTCCTGGCTCCAGCAACTCATCGGCCTCACTTTCAGGGTCGATGGCCACATTGCGAGTACCAAGCTTCAGGCTCTCTTTCATCAGGCGAAGACCGGGGATAATAAAGCCGCCCAGGTGCTGGCCCCCTGGCAGCACAAAGTCGATAGTAATCGCGCTGCCACAATCCACCGCACAGCAACCACCTGCTAGCTGATAGCCCGCCAGCGCCCCCATCCAACGATCGACGCCTAAACGCCCCGGCTCTTCGTAGCCATTAATCACGCCCAACGCCTCATGGGTTGAGTGCGCCACGTGCACATGACGCACCCGGCGGCGCAACAAGGCGACGGTTTCTTCCAGCACGGCCGCCCTGGCGACGCTTGATATACGTACCGCCTCGACCACGTCGAGATCGGGAATATCGGCCCCCGGGCGCCACTCTTCCCGGGTCCATACAGCCCCGCGGGAACGTATCTCGCTACTCTCGGCATCCTTGAGCCGCCATTTAGACAGCGTGTTGCCGATATCCAGATCCAGAATCATAAACGCCTGCGCACGCTGATCTCACCGCCGGCTAGGCGTCGCGAGTGACCATTTTCGGCAACCCAGAGGTTACCACTCTCATCCACTTCTCCGGCGATCGCATCGCTGGTCTGCTGCCCTTGAATCACTCTAATCGGCAGCCCCGCATAGGCGTGACGCTGATTCCACGCATCCCGCCAGGCGGCAAAGCCATGTTGTTCAAAGTTAGCCAGCATCGCCAGCAGGCCCGACACTACGTCTGAGGCCAACTGATTACGCGAGATATCCGGCAGTCGCTCGAAAAGCGCCGCAACAGGTTGGTCGATCGCTGCCCGCTGGGCAGCGGGCAGCCAAAGATTCATGCCCATACCAATGACGACTTCGCAGGGGCCTGCGGCATCCCCGGTCACTTCGATAAGAATACCGGCCAGCTTGCCTAACTCGTCGCCTGGGCCATCACCCTGCTCGGAGAGCAGGATATCGTTAGGCCACTTAAGCTTCGGCGCCACACCATGCTGCTCAAGCACTTGGGCAACGACAACGCCTACCGCCAAGCTCAAGCCCTCCAGCACCGCAATACCCGACTCAAAGCGCCAGCCCAGCGATAGCATTAAGCTCTGACCCCAGGGCGTCGACCAGACACGACCACGGCGCCCACGTCCCGCCGTTTGCAGCTCAACCAGGCACACTTCGCCATGCCCGGCGCCCTGCTCAAAGCGTTGGCGCAGATACTCATTGCTGGAGGGTAACTGGTCCTCAACAAACAGGCGCGCAAGGTGGTGGCGCGCCTGTGCGGGCAGCCGCTCCACGATTTTAGCGCCCTCCAAGGGCTCCAGGCGCTGCGAGAGCTGGTAGCCACGGCCTTTCACCGCCACTACCTCCACCCCTAGTGCTTCCAGTTTTTTTAACTGTTTCCACACCGCCGCACGAGAAATACCCAGCGCTTCACCCAGCTGCTCGCCAGAGTGAACCTCGCCATCGCTTAACAAACGCATCAGGTTGCCGATGGTCATGCTCCTGCCCCAGTGGGAAAAGCGCTAGTCTAGCGGATGGAGGTTCATGGCGAAAACATTCCTAGACCAAGGTTGATATGAGAGGCAGTAATATCAGCGAAGCCTTCGACATGGTAGAATGGCTATTGGACGCAAGCCCTGAGCCAAGATGGTCGGCAAATTGCCAGCCCTTGCGACCCGCATTTTCCGACCCGTGGACGAACGGGTGTTCACAAGAGTTCTCTCTCAGCATGCAAAACCAGCAAAACTCCAGCGCGGTTAATAACCTGCGCAACGTCGCGATCATAGCCCACGTTGACCATGGTAAAACCACACTGGTCGACAAGCTCCTGAGCCAGTCCGGCACCCTTGACCGTAAAGCAGAAGGTCAAGAGCGCATCATGGACTCAAACGATCAGGAAAAAGAGCGTGGCATTACCATTCTGGCCAAAAATACGGCCATTCAATGGCAAGACAGCCAAGGTAACGGCTACCACATCAACATCGTGGATACGCCTGGGCACGCCGATTTCGGCGGCGAGGTTGAGCGCGTCATGTCAATGGTCGATTCGGTGCTACTGCTAGTAGACGCCGTTGATGGCCCGATGCCGCAAACCCGCTTTGTGACCCAGAAAGCATTCGCCCAAGGCCTGAAGCCGATCGTGGTGGTCAACAAAATTGACCGTCCCGGCGCACGCCCTGACTGGGTTATCGACCAGATTTTTGACCTGTTCGACAACCTCGGTGCGTCTGACGAACAGCTCGATTTCCCAATCATCTACTGCTCTGCCCTAAACGGCATTGCCGGTATGGATCCTGAAGAGCTGGCGGACAACATGGATCCCATGTTCCAGGCCATCGTCGATATCGTCGAGCCGCCGAAGGTTGAGCTTGACGGCCCCTTCCAGATGCAGATCTCTGCGCTGGATTACAACAGCTATGTAGGCGTTATCGGCCTGGGTCGCATCAAGCGTGGCGCGGTGAAACCGAACCAGCAGGTGTCGATCATCGGCGTTGACGGCAATGTGCGTAAGGGCAAAATCGGTCAGGTCATGACCCATATGGGCCTTGAGCGCGTGCAGACCAACGAAGCCACCGCGGGCGACATCGTCTGTGTTACCGGCATCGACGATCTGTCGATTTCGGATACGCTATGCGATCCGGCCAAGGTCGAAGCGCTGCCGCCACTGTCCGTCGACGAACCGACCGTTTCAATGACCTTCCAGGTCAACGATTCACCGTTCGCCGGTAAAGACGGTAAGTTTGTGACCAGCCGCAACATCAAGGATCGCCTTGATCAAGAGCTGATTCACAACGTGGCCCTGCGCGTTGAGCAGGGCGAAACCCCTGAGAAGTTCAAGGTTTCTGGCCGTGGCGAGCTGCACCTCTCGGTGCTGATCGAAACCATGCGCCGTGAAGGCTTTGAGCTGGCCGTAGGCCGCCCCGAAGTCATCATCAAAGAGATCGACGGTGAGAAGCAGGAGCCCTACGAAGAGGTCATCATCGACTGTGAAGAGCAGCACCAAGGCTCGATCATGGAAGAGCTGGGCTACCGTAAAGGTGAGATGACCAACATGCTGCCGGACGGTAAAGGACGGGTTCGCCTGGACTTCATCATTCCTGCCCGCGGCTTGATCGGTTTCCGTGGCCAGTTTCTGACCCTGACTTCGGGCACCGGCATCCTGACCAGCCGCTTTGATCACTACGGCCCGCTGAAGCCTGAAGCCTCTATCGAGCGTCGCAACGGCGTGTTGGTTTCGATGGTCGACGGTAAAGCCCTTGCCTATGCGCTGTATGCGCTGCAAGAGCGCGGCAAGCTGATTATCGATCACGCCACGGAAGTTTACGAAGGCATGCTGATCGGTATCAACAACCGCGCTAACGACATGGTGGTTAACCCCACCAAAGGCAAGAAGCTCGACAACATGCGCTCCACCGGTAACGATGAAAACATCGTCTTAACCCCGCCGGTTAAGTTCTCCCTGGAGCAGGCCATCGAGTTCCTCGACTCTGACGAGCTCGTCGAAGTCACGCCGGCGCACATCCGCCTGCGCAAAAAGCTGCTGAAAGAAACCGAGCGTAAGCGTTACAGCAAGAAGTAATCCGTTCCAAGCAGTCAGTACCCAAAAACCCGCGAAAGCGGGTTTTTTTATGCCTCGTTGCCACACTTCATGACCGCTCAATAGCTGCCAAGATACTTCCCTAAACGCAGCCTAAACGCTAATACGCTGGAAAGGTGCCGCGTTCTATCGCACAGTGACGCTAAGTTCAGCGCGTCCAAGGCACGCTGACATCGCTACATTCATACAGGTGTTTGGATACTTACCCCCATCCTGACGCCCAAACACGGACACTCTTACCCATGAGCGGTCATAACGTCTGGACGCATAAAGGCACTTTTCTTCTCGCCGCCGTTGGTTCCGCCGTCGGTTTGGGCAATCTATGGCGCTTCCCCTACCTCACCGGTGAAAACGGTGGCGGTGCCTTTATATTGGTTTACGCACTGACGATCTTCGCCGTTGGCATACCGATTCTGATTGCCGAGATCATGCTGGGTCGCACCAGCCGCCAGAGCCCGATTATGGGTATGCGGCACCTGACCAAAACCCATGGCACCTCTCGGGCCTGGGAAACGATCGGCTGGCTGGGCGCTGCCTCGGCGTTTTTGATTTTAAGCTTCTATTCGGTGATTGCCGGCTGGGCGATTCACTACACTTGGCTGATGCTGACCGGCTCACTGGTCGGTGCCGACGCTCAGACCATTAGCACTGGCTTTGACGCACTACTGGCCGCCCCTGGCCTAATGACGCTCTATCACACCCTTTTCATTGCCGCGTCCGCGCTGATTGTCGGCATGGGGATTCATAAAGGCATCGAATCAGGCCTGCGCATTATGATGCCCGCGCTGTTTGTAATTCTGTTGGTAGTGCTGGCCTACGGCGTAGTGAATGGCGATATAGGTGCCGCTGCCAGCTTCCTGTTTACCTTTAATATCGCCGACCTCAGCCTTGAAGGCTGGCTGCAGGCCATGGGCCAATCATTCTTCACCCTTAGCCTGGGGATGGGGGCAATTATGGCTTACGGCGCCTACATGCCCAGCGAGGTCTCACTAACCCGCACCGCCTTTGCTGTTGCCATCGTCGATACCGCCGTGGCGATGGTGGCGGGCCTGGCCATTTTTGCTCTGGTGTTTGGCGCCGGTCTGGAAACCGGGCAAGGCCCTGGGCTAATGTTTGTTACCCTTCCGCTGGCGTTTGCCGAAATGCCGTTTGGCGCTTTGGTGGGCGGGGTGTTCTTTATTCTGGTTCTCGGCGCAGCTATCAGTTCCTCTATTTCGTTGATCGAGCCCGTCGCGGCGTTCCTGGTGGAGCGTTTCGACATGACCCGCCCACAGGCCGTTACCATTATGGTGATTGCCGCCTGGGCAATGGGTCTGTTGACGGTGGTTAGCTTCAATATGTGGGCCGAGGGGACGATTTTCCATAGCCTGTTTGGGCGCAGTGCGTTTGAGTTTATCGAGCTACTCACCAATATATTTATGCCGGTGGGCGGCCTGCTGATAGCCCTATTCGCCGGTTGGGCGCTAACCCAGAGCGAAGTGATGAAGGAACTGGGCAGCAGCGTCACTTGGTTTAAATTCTGGCGGTTTCTGGTGCGCTTTGTGGCCCCCGCCGCCGTAGCCTTTGTGTTTTTACGCACCATTCCTCAGGTGGATGGCTATCTTATCCCCACCCTCGGCGCGCTGCTCATTATTGGTGCCTTTGCAGCCAGCCAGCGGTGGCTGAAAAAACCACGACAAATAACTTAATAACAGTGTGCAGGCGGCTTAATTAGCCGCCTGTATCGCGTGGAGACACCATGACCCCTCTTATTGAAGTACAGCGAGTCAACAAAGCGTTCGGCGGCCTACAGGTGATTAATGACTGCTCCATTCAAGTGGAGAAGGGCTCCATTACCGGGATGATTGGCCCCAACGGCGCAGGTAAATCAACCCTGTTTAATCTCATTGCTGGCGCCCTGACGCCTGACAGCGGCCATGTGCTGCTTGATGGAGAAGACATTACCTCGCTCAGCGCCGACCAGCGCTTTCATCGCGGCTTATTGCGCACCTTTCAGATCGCCCACGAGTTCAGCCAGATGAGCGCGCTGGAAAACCTCATGATGGTACCGCCCAAGCAAGCCGGTGAAGACCTTTTCAGTGCCTGGCTAAAGCCCGGCAAAGTGCAGCGAGAAGAGGCGGAGGTGCGCCGCCGCGCCCTGGAAGTCATCGACTTTGTTGGCCTGCACCATGTGCGCAACGAGCTGGCGGGTAATTTGTCCGGAGGGCAAAAGAAGCTGCTGGAGCTTGGCCGCACCATGATGACCAACGCCAAGGTAGTGCTACTTGATGAGATCGCCGCCGGGGTAAACCGCACCCTGCTGGGTGATTTGATCGGCAATATTGAGCGGCTCAACCGCGAAATGGGTTACACCTTTCTGGTCATTGAGCACGATATGGAGATGATTGCCCGCCTTTGCGACCCGGTTATCGTGCTGGCTCAGGGCAGTGTGATGGTGGAGGGGCATATCAACGACATCCAGAATAATCCTGAGGTCATCGAGGCCTACTTCGGTACAGATGCCGCTTAAACGTGACGTTTTCTCCCATTAGCCAATTAATATAATGATGTCGCTGCCAAGCGACCTTGCTGGAATACTTTGCTTATGTCATCAACAACCAGGCCATTAATCGACGCACGGGATGTGCACGGCGGCTATGGCGGTATGAATATCCTTAACGGGGTAAACATGACGCTGGAAGCCGATGAGGTCGGTGTTATCGTCGGCCCTAACGGGGCGGGTAAATCCACCATGCTGAAAGCGGTCTTTGGCCTGCTGCATGTTAATCAGGGCGAGATACTGCTTAACGGCCAGCCCATCCAAAACCTGCCGCCTAACCAGCTGGTGCAGCGCGGCATGGGCTTCGTGCCCCAGGAGAAGAACGTTTTCCCCAGCCTTTCGGTGCAGGAAAACCTGGAGATGGGCGCCTTTTTAAAGCCGCAAAACGTCAAGCGCATGCTCGCTCAGATCTATGAGTTTTTCCCACCGCTGTACGAAAAGCGCCGCCAGCCTGCCGGTGAGCTTTCCGGTGGACAGCGCCAAATGGTCGCCATGGGCCGCGCTCTGATGGCCGAGCCGAGCCTACTGTTGCTGGACGAACCCACCGCAGGGCTGTCGCCGCTGTATATGAATGAGATTTTCGACCGCGTCAAACAGATCAACGCCGCTGGCGTGGGTATTTTGATGGTGGAACAGAACGCCAAACAGGCACTCGCGATAGCCGATAAGGGCTTTGTGCTGGCTGCTGGCCAAAACCGCTTTACCGACACTGGGGCGGCACTGCTCGCCGACCCCGATGTCGCCAAAAGCTTTTTGGGCGGCTAGCCCCAGGGAGATAGACGTGAACGAACTGGTTTTTTTCATCAATAATGTGGTGATTTCGGGCAGCGTCAGCGGCTCTATTTATGCCATTGGGGCCATTGGGGTAACGCTGATTTTCAGCATTATGCGCTTTGCCCACTTCGCCCACGCCGACATGATGACCTTCGGCGCCTTTATGGTGCTTCTGCTTACCACGCTGTTCCCAGCAGCGGGCGCCAGCCTAGGTGTACCCACCGCCGTGCTAATGCTGCCTCTGGCGATGCTGCTCACCGCCGCTTTGGCCGTGGGAATCGATAAAACCTTCTATAAACCGCTACGTGCCCATGGGGTCAAACCGATTGTGCTGGTGATTGGCTCGCTGGGGGTCACGTTGATTCTACAGGGCTTGATCCGCCTCTTTTCCGGCACCGGCGGGCAGAGTTTATATGTCGACGACCGTAAAGAGATCTTCCGCCTTGCGCTGCCCTTCGAGGGTGCCCGTGCACCGATTGTGGTTACCGAACCGCAGATTTATCTGTTCGTGATCACTATCGTTGCGGTCGTCGCACTACACCTTTTCCTTAACCGTTCGCGGTTAGGCAAGGCAATGCGCGCCATGTCGGATAACCCTGAACTCGCCCAAGCATCAGGTATTAATACCAATACCATCGTGGCGGTGACCTGGATGATTGCCGGAGCGCTGGCGGCTATTGCTGGAACGCTGCTCTCCTTAGACGTTACCTTCAAACCCGATTTGAGCTTCTTTCTGCTGCTGCCTATTTTCGCCGCCGCTATTGTGGGGGGCGTTGGTCACCCTTACGGCGCCATTGCCGGTGGCTTTGTGGTCGGCTTTGCCGAAACCCTGGCGGTGTTTAACTGGAACGTGCTACTACGTCCCTTCCGCGACAGCCTGCCCGCCTGGCTTGAGCTACCGTCGAATCTGGCCTTTGTGGGTACCGAGTACAAAATTGTGGTGCCGTTTTTCATTCTGGTAGCCATTTTGGTGTGGCGTCCCACCGGACTCTTTAAGGGCAAGGTGATCTAATGAGCAACTCAGAAAAAACGCGCAACCCTGCCTACACTCCCCAAGACGCCACGTCTGCCCGTCGCTTCCCGCTGCGCGAGCTGATTCTGTTTGGTGTGCTGCTCGTAGCGGTCTTGGCGGTCTACGCCATCATGGGCGCCGCCTACAGCACGCGCATGCTGGTAGAAGCTGCCTGCTACGCCATCCTCGCGCTGGGATTAACCATCCAGTGGGGCTATGCCGGCCAGTTCAACGCCGGGGTAATGGGCTTTGTCGCCCTGGGCGGCTTCTGTGCGATGTTTTTCAGCGTGCCGGTCAACGATGCCTTCTGGGGCACGGCGCTACCCGGCGAATTTGGCCGCGTGCTGCTTTATGGCGCAGCCGCTATTGTATTAATTGTTGGCGCCAGCAAGCTGGATCGACTGGGCGTACCCAAGCCCCTGCGTACGTTTATCGCGGTGGTGCTGGGTGTGGTGCTTTACCTCGTGGTGATTAGCCAACTGCGCGAAGTCACTGATGCGATTGAAAGCCAGGCAGGCTTCGTCGGTGGGCTGGGCTTACCGCCCTGGATCGGCTGGATTGTCGGTGGCGCGCTGGCGGGTGGCGTCGGCTACTTTATTGGCCATATCTGTTTGGGCTTGCGCAGCGATTATCTGGCGATAGCCACCCTCGGCATAGCCGAGATCATCAAGGCGTTTCTAAAGAACTCCGACTGGCTGACCCGCGGTACCGCTACGGTTTCCCCACTTCCATGGCCCACACCGGGACCTGCCGAACTGGGGTTTACGCTCTCCCGGGCTATCTACCTTTCATTTACGGCGGTGATCATTGCGGTGATCTTCTTTCTGCTCAATCGCGCCTACAACGCCCCTTGGGGCCGTATGATCCGGGCGATTCGCGATAATGAAGTCTCCGCTGCGGCAATGGGTAAGGATATCAACAAACGGCGTCTGGAAATCTTCGTGCTGGGCTGCATTCTGATGGGCTTGGGCGGCGGCATACTGGGCACCTTCAATAGCCTCTTCGACCCTCAAGGCTACCTGCCGCTTAACCATACCTTCCTGGTACTGGTGATGGTGATTCTTGGTGGGCCAGGCAATAACCTGGGCACCATTTTTGGCGCTGTGGCGGTCTATATCATCTGGATTATGTCCGAGCCCCTAGCGCTGTTCTTAATGCAGTTAGCGGTGGCCTTTGGCGAAGGCGCGTTCGGTTGGGATGCACCGGGCAATATGGATAGCCGCGCCCTGCAGGCACGGGTGCTGGTGATTGGCTTATTGATCACCATGGTGCTGCGCTTCGCGCCCAAAGGGCTACTACCCGAGAAAATCAAAAGTCACAGTTGATGGGACAATTGATATGACCTATGAGCTAAGCCCGGCGCGCCAGATCTGGCGCGCTTTCGGGCAGCAACAGGTCGCCAAGCGCCTTCAGTACGACAAGTTTTGGTAACAATCAATACTCGTATAACGAAAAGCGTGGGGTGGGGCTCACTCACTGATAATCTCCCAATGGCCCGACTTATCTGACCCTACTCTTTTCAACCTGCCCGCTTGCTGTAACTTGGCCATCGCACGGCCAATAGTACGTATGTCTTTCCCTGTGGTGTCGGCTATTTGCTGGCGAGTAATCGCCGGGTTGTGCTGAATTAACGCCATGATCGCTTCAGGTGTTTTTAGCCCAGAGACATTTACAGGGGCGTTTACAGGGACATTTACAGGGGCGTTTTGTACTAGTGTCTGAGCGATGACCGATAACATAAAATGAATAAAGGGCGTGCTCTCGGCTTGCTGATCCGCTTGTTCAAGCGCTTGGTAATAGCGCTGCTGGTTGTCTTTGATAACGCTTTCCAACGGCAACGATAAAAACAGCGGATGCCATTGCGACAAAATCAGCGTTTGCCACAAGCGTCCCATGCGACCATTGCCATCGTTAAAAGGATGGATAAATTCAAACTCGTAATGAAATACACTGCTGGTAATTAAAGGATGGTCTTTAGCCTGTTTTAGCCAATGGGTTAAATCCGCCATTAGCCCCGATACCTGATGAGCAGGTGGCGCAACATGATGTACTACATTCCCTTTGTGGATGCCCGCCGCTTTATGCCGAAACTCGCCAGCATTTACCAGAATATCCGACATCATCAAGCCATGGGCGGTGAGTAAGTCATTGATGCTATCAGGTTGCAGCTTGGGTAAGGCATCGTAAGCCTGAATCGCCCCTTTGACCTCAGCCAACTCGCGCACACTCCCCATCACGCGCTGGCCGTCTACAATCGCGGTGATCTGCTCTTCAGTCAGGGTATTGCCTTCAATCGCCAACGTTCCGGTAATGGTTTTAATGCGGTTTTGCTTGCGCAACTGAGGCGAAGCATCCAGTGCATTAGCGTTCAGTCTGCCCACTTGCTCGCTGATCTCTGCGACCAGATTGAGAATATCGGCAGTGATGGTAAACGGGGGTTTATAACTCATGGGTTTAATCATCCCCCCACACATTCAGAATTTAATTCTGATCCTATCACACGTGGAATTGCAGGGAAGATTAAGGACAACAAGGTGGGCCATGCCAAATAAAAAATGCCCGACTTAATAAGCCCGGCATTTTTAACACTAATGCTGAGAATTAAAGATCAACCTGACCTTTGCTGGTAAAGGTGCCGTCTTCCACAGCCATCTCGACCACCACGCCAGGCACGTCGCCGTTGTCATCGAACTCATGCGAACCAGAGGCGCCTTCGTAGTTGATGTCGGTGCCTGCGGCAATCAGCTCAACCGCTTTTTCCCACTCGCCGGGCAGAATGACCTCGCCGGGGGCGCTGGAAACACTACGCAGCGCTTCGGAAAGGCCTTCACGCTCCGCGCTGCCGTTCTGCTCAATCGCCAATGCGATCAGGAAAGCGGCATCGTAGGCCTGGGCGGCAAATACTGCGCTTGGATCGAAGTCAGCAGCTTCGGCGGCTTCGATAAAGATTTCGGTGCCGGGCAGGTCAGGGCTGCCGGGGCGCGTGGCGATCATGCCATCCAGCACGTCTGCACCGATGGCTTCAATAAGGCTATCGCCGACCATGCCGTCAGCACCTACGTACTGGGTAAACATACCGCTTTCATAGGCTTGGCGCAGCACGGTCTGACCCGAGGTGTCGGCGTAGGCCAGCACGACGAGAGTATCCACGCCACTGACTGACAGTGAGCCTAGCTCAGAGCGATAATCCGCGCGGTTATCTTCGTGGGCAAGGTTCTCAGTAATCTCACCTCCGCCGGCTTCAAAAGCAGCGCTAAAGGCGTCAGAAAGCCCCTGACCATAATCATTGTTGACATAAGTGACCGCCACTGCGTCGATACCTTTTTCAAGCAACAGCTTGGCAAGAATCTCGCCCTGGAAAGCATCCGACGGCACGGTACGGAAGACGAGATCATTATCGTCCAGCTCAGATACCGCAGGGGCAGTAGAAGCGGGCGACACCATCAACACACCACCGGGAATGGCGGCGTTATTAGCCGCAGCAATGGTCGCACCAGTACACAGCGCACCGACAATCGCGGTGACATTTTCAGAGTTCACCATGCGGTCGGCGGCGTTAGAGGCAGCCGATGCATCGGAACAGGTGGTATCGCCAGACGGCATCACCAACGTTTGGCCATCTAGAATGCCGCCCTGCTCATTGATCTGCTCTACAGCTAGCTGAGCACCTTCAAAAATGGGTGGCGTTAAACTTTCGATTCCCCCGGTAAAACCGCCCAAGAAGCCAACTTTGACCTCTGCCTGTGCGAACCCGGTCATTGCCAGGGTTGAGGCCGCCACAGCGGTGGCTAATGCGCGCTTATTGATCATATTATTTGTCGCTCCCAGTGTCGTAAAAAGTTGTGCAATTTTTTAGTGTGCCTCAGCGGACAATCGTTAAGGCTGCTATTAATCTGGAACTGGAACGGCAAAAACACAAGCAACGCTTTCTAACGCTCGTCGCCTTCTTCAAGATATCGCCTGCGTTCAGCGAGCTGCTTTTGAAGGCGTTTGCGTCGGTAAAGCCGCACCAGCGCAATCGTTAACGCGGTGACCAGCATGGCGGCCAGCACCACACCCTGCCAAGGGCGTGCGGCGTTTCCCATCACCGTTTCCAGGGTAATAATCAGTATTAGGCCAATCGCCTGGGATCCGATCGCTAGCGCGCGCAGCTTATCGAAAGCGGGTGAGGGCATAACGTCTCCGTAATTTTCAGCTCAAATGATATGGTCTCCTAGTGTACCTGCTTCGCAGCATGCTTAACTGGGAACCCGAATTAAAAACCTACGTTGAAAACCTGAACGGGAAATCCATGAACGCCATTGCTCTCGGCCCGCTACTGATTTCGCTACCACGCCTGTACGCCGTTGGCTGCGCGCTGCTGCTACTGCTCTGCGCGCGCTTCTTGCTAGGGCTGCCTCGCCCGGCTCAGCAGCGCTGGTTTACCGGGCTTATTATTGTTTGGTTAGTGGGCGCTCGAGTGGGCCATATCCTGCTCAACCTGGATAGCTATAGCGTCGCCCCACTTGAAGCGCTCAAAGTCTGGCAACCCGGCTACCATGGCCTGTGGGGGATGACGGCTGGCTTGGTATGGACGGCCTGGACGCTGCGGGCTCGGTTACTGGCCATGGGCGGAGCAATGGCCATGCTGATCGCCGCTTCTAGCCTATGGCTGGTGCTGGTCACCCTGGCGCCCCTGGGCAATGACTTTGCGGTTGACGCCCTACCGGAGATCACCCTTGAGGATGTGGAAGGCAATGACGTGCATCTGCCCTCACTGACCGACAACGCTGACCTGATTATCGTCAACCTGTGGGCGACCTGGTGCCCTCCCTGCCTGCGTGAAATGCCGCTGCTCGAGGAGGCCGCAAAACGCGATGGTGTCAGCGTGGTGGTTGCTAACCAAGGCGAAGACCTACTGCCCATGGTGCGCTACCTGGATGAGCAGCAGCTTGAATTTCGCTACGCCCTGCGTGACCCCAGCCAGCAGCTGATGGCGCTTTTTCAAGCACCGGGATTGCCCACCACAGCGCTGTTCGACGGCCAGGGGAACACCCTGGATATCCACGTTGGCGAGCTTACTCGCGCCCAGCTGGATCGCTGGTTACAAGATTGATGCCGATACACCTTAATCCCCCCGCTGCTTTGCGTTAGAATCCCCCGCCCTGTTGCTGCCGGCGCTCACTACCGGCGGCAGTCGACCCGTTTTGCAGACTCTCCCGAGGCATCATGAGCGATTTTTCTCCCGGCCAACGCTGGATTAGCGACGGCGAAGCCGAGCTTGGGCTCGGTACCGTGCTTAACTGCGACGCCCGTAGCGTTACCATTTTGTTCAGTGCCAGTCAGGAAACCCGTACCTATAACACCCGCCAAGCCCCGCTGACCCGCGTTATGTTCGGCAGCGGCGACCGCGTACTCTCTGCTGACGGCTGGCAGATCGTTGTCGATGACAGCAAAGAGTCCAACGGCCTGATCACCTATATCGGTGAAGACAAGGAAGGCAATCTGCGCGAGCTGCCCGAGGCCAAACTCGCCGATACCATGCAGTTCGACCAGGCTCGCGACCGCCTGCTGACCGGCCAGGTCGATCGCAACGACTGGTTTGATTTGCGCTTTCGTACCCTGCACCACTATCAACGTATCGAGCAGCACAGCGCGCTAGGCTTTTCCGGGCCGCGCATCGATCTGATACCCCATCAGCTCTACATTGCCAATGAAGTGGCCAACCGCCATGCACCCCGGGTACTGCTGGCGGATGAAGTGGGCCTGGGTAAAACCATTGAAGCTGGCCTGATTCTGCACCGCCTGCTGCTCAATGGCCGTGTTGAGCGGGCGCTGATTCTTGTGCCCGACAGCCTCACTCACCAGTGGCTGGTCGAGCTGCTGCGGCGCTTTTCGCTCAACGTCTCGCTACTGGATGAAACCCAGAGCCAGGCCCACGGCAGCGCCAACCCCTTTGAGAGCGCCCAGCTGGTGCTAGCGAGCCAGGGCTGGCTATTTGCCAACCCTCAGCGTCAAGAGCAGGCACTGGCCAGCCAGTTCGACCTGCTGATTGTTGACGAAGCGCACCACCTCGACTGGAGTGAAGAAGGCAGCGGCCCCGGCTATCGGTGCGTTGAACAGCTTTCGGCGGTGATTCCCGGCCTGCTGCTGCTCACCGCGACCCCCGAACAGATGGGTATCAAGAGCCACTTTGCCCGCCTGCGGTTGCTGGATAGCGAGCGCTACCACGATCTTGAGCGCTTCAAAGCCGAAGAGAGCCACTACACCGAAGTGGCCCGCGCCATCGACGCCTTGGAGGCACTGCCTGACGACCCTAGCGCCCGTAGCGACGTCTCCGCGGTAGCCGATGACCGCGACAGCCAAGCGCTGCTGGCCATCCTGTGCAACCCGGAGGCAAGCAAAGCGCAGCAGGACACCGCTCGCGACCAGCTGAGCGAAGCGCTGCTGGATCGCCACGGTACCGGTCGAGTGATGTTCCGCAACAGCCGCCGTCACGTAGGAGGCTTCCCGGAGCGGCGCTTAAACCTGGCACCGTTAGCGCTGCCTTCGGCCTACCGTCGCGTGGTGCGCCGCTTAGAGCGCGACGACGACTACCTCGACGAGCTGTTGATCGAGACCGGCATGGATCACCCCGACGTGCTGATCTACCCCGACGCGGCCTACCGCGAGCTCAGCAATGATCCCCTCAATGGCGAAGACTGGTGGCACATCGACCCGCGGGTTAACTGGCTACTGGAAAAGCTTAGCGACGACAGTGAGAGCGGCTTCGCCAACGAAAAAGTCCTGGTCATTGCCCACCACCGGGAAACCGCTGAAGGCCTTGCTGAAGGGCTACGGGTGCTGGGCGGCTACCACGCGCCGGTGTTCCACGAAGACCTCTCCCTGATCGAGCGTGACCGCGCGGCGGCGGCGTTTGCCGATGAGGATGAGGGCGTACAGGTTCTGGTCTGCTCGGAAATTGGCTCAGAGGGGCGCAACTTCCAGTTCTGCCGCCACCTGGTGATGTTCGATATGCCCCAGCACCCAGATCAGCTCGAACAGCGCATTGGCCGCCTGGATCGCATCGGTCAGCGCCACGCTATTGAGCTGCATATTCCTACTTTTGAGGGCAGCCCCGGCGAGCGCCTGCTGCGCTGGTACCACGAAGGTATGGATGCTTTCAGTGCCCCCCATGGGGTCGGCAACGAGCTGTTTGATGCCTTTGGTGACGCCCTGGCTGATGCCTTGCTGGATGATGAGGCACTTGACGAGATCATCGCCGAAACCCGCACGATGTTTAGCGCCAAGCTGGCGGAGCACGATGCGGGCCGCAACCGACTGCTGGAGCTCAACGCCTGCCGCCCCGCCCGCGCTCAGCAGGTGATCGACGCGGTGCGCGAGCTTGACGATGACGCCGCCCTGCCGCGCTATCTTGAGCGAGCGTTGGATATTTTCGGCGTGGATAGCCAGGAGATCGGCAAGGGCTTAATGCACCTGCAGCCCAGCCAACATATGCTGGATGGCCTGCCGGGCCTGGTTAAAGGTGAAGAGGGCTTTACCGCCACCTACAGCCGCTCCCAGGCGCTGGCCCGTGACGATGTGCAGCGGCTCTCCTGGGAACACCCACTGCTGCGTGAAATGATGGGTCGGGTGCTGGATGGCACCATGGGCAACTCGGCGCTGGCGCTACTGCGCCACGACGCCATTCCCAGCGGCCGCTTGATGGCCGAGCTGGTGTTTCGCACTCACTGCCCGGCACCCAAGAAGCTGCATCTTAACCGCTTCCTGCCACCCACCGCGGTGCGTTTGCTGCTGGATGAATCGGGCGCCAACCTGACCAGCAAGATCTCCTTCACCGGCTTGGGCAAAAACCTGCAGAAGGTCAACAAGTCGCTGGCGCGGGATTTGATCAAGAGCCGTCACGACCAGCTGCGTGAACTGCTAACGCAGGGTGAAGGCGAAGCCGAGCGCCAGTTGCCCAGCATCGTCGAGAACGCCGAAGCGCGTATGCGCACTCAGTTGGACGCCGAGATTGCCCGCTTAACCGCCCTGGCTGAGCACAACCCGGCGGTGCGCAGTGCGGAAATCGACGCGCTAAAAGATGAGCGCAAGGCACTTAGCGAAGCCATTGAAAACACCCGCCTGCGGCTGGACTCAGTACGGGTGATTATCACCGTTGATGCCGACCGCTAAAGGATCGCCTCAAGCGCCTTGTCCAGGGTGGGGTATTGGAAGCTAAACCCTGCCTCTTCCAGGCGCACGGGGCGCATATCTGCTCCGGTCAGCAGTAACCGCGACATTTCTCCAAAGCCCGCTTTTAATACAAAAGCGGGTACTGGGAAAATGGCCGGGCGATTGAGGTGACTGGCCAGGGTTTTAGTGAAGGTGGCATTAGTCACTGGATGCGGGGCACAGCCATTGAAGGCACCGCTCAAGTCCTCTTGATTGATGAGAAACAGGATCGCCGCGACTAAATCGTCGCGGTGGATCCACGGCATAAACTGCTCACCGCTGCCAAAGCGGCCACCCAGCCCCCACTTAAACGGCGGCAGCATCCTCTCCAGGCTGCCTCCACCCGCCTCTAGCACTAGGCCAATGCGCACAATCGCCAGCCGCACGCCCATGGCCTCAATAGGCTTAGCGGCTGCCTCCCACTGTTTGCACAGCCGATGGGCAAACTCATCGTTAGGCATGGTCTTCTCAGTCACCACGCGCTTGCCCTGATCGCCGTAGTAGCCCATCGCTGAACCCGATACCATCACCTTGGGCAGCGGCTGGCCGTTAGCTTTGAGCTGCTCGCAAAGCGCCACCAACTGCTCGGTCGCCGCCACCCGGGAGTTAATCAGCTTGGCTTTCTGCTCATCGCTCCAGCGCTTGGCGGCAATCGGCTCACCGGCCAGGTTAACCAAGGCGTCCGGCGGCGATTCAATAAACGCCTGGGCGCTATCGCGAATGTCACAATTGTTCGGCAAACGATCCCGCACTTGGTGAGGCGAGCGGGAGACCACCTGCACCTCGTGACCCTGTTCAACTAACTGCCGGCATAGTCGCTGGCCGACAAAGCCACTGCCTCCGGTGATTAATACACGCATGGGGTTTTGCTCCTGTTGGTGGCATCGTTGAAATCCTGCATAGCCGCCTGGCCGACACTTACCTATCAGGCTAGTTCACGCGGCCGGCAGGCGCACAATGATGATCAAAAGCGCTGCTTATCGCTGGCGCTATGCGCAGCCATCAACTACTTGCGCACATGATTTCTTATACAATGCAAGTGGCCTGGCTCTGTGCGGCGACAGCTTCCGCGACGGCCGCGTTGAGGATGCTTGGCTATCCGGCCACCGTTTAGGAAAGGCGCTAATAGGCCGGTCGGTTCAATAAAGAGCGAGCTTAAATGATTAAGAAGGATTCTTATAAAGGTTGTACCGGGTAGCGACAAGTTGTACAAATGGGCATACAGTATCGTGCTAATGTTTAGTTTTTAAATCAGGCAACCTTTAAATGGAACATGAATCACCTTCGCCGCGGCGAACAATAACAAGCCCCTGCAGCGCCGCACTGCAGTCAACGAAGAGGTACTGGCGCCCATGAGTCTTAAGGCGACCCACCCCCCCGATACGCCACTCTATCCGATACGCGAGGTTTCTCGCTTAACTGGGGTGAATTCGGTCACGCTTCGCGCCTGGGAACGACGTTACGGGCTAATTCGCCCCCAGCGCACTCCGAAAGGTCATCGTCTTTACGCTCAGGACGACATCACCCGCATCGAACGCATCCTGCAGTGGCTCAATCGTGGTGTGCCGGTCAGTCAAGTCGCCGACTTGCTTGACCAGCCAGAAACAATTGAAGCCCCGTCACCTGATGCCGGAGACTGGGCGAGCCAGCGCCAGCAGTTGCAAGCTATTATCGAAGCGTTGGATCTCGCCAAGCTGGAGGCGTTTTATCATCAGAGTTTGGCGCTCTACCCACTGAGCGTGGCCATTAATGAACTCTGGCAGCCAGTTATTTTGACCTTAGAAGCCAAGTGGGCCATTCAGGCAGACCAGCTTGTTCGCCGCACGTTGGAAGCCTTTCTGCGCAGCCAGGTGGGCATCCGCTTGCACTATGCCAATCAGGCTACCCGTGGCCCGCTGATTCTACTCAACGCCATGCCCGACGACCCCGGCCCGCTGTGGGTACTGATGTCGGCGCTAATGGCCAGCGAGCAAGGCTACCGGGTGCAGATGCTTGACCACTCGCTGCCGCTTGAGGATCTTCCACAGGCAGTGGCGCGGCTGCACTCGTCCATGGTGCTGCTCTCTAGCGGTCAGCGGGAGAGCGATAGCTATATCAACCAGGCGCTGCCTAAAGCGGCTGAGACGCTTAACGTACCCATCGGCGTATGCGGCGAAGTGGCTCGTCTGCGCGAAAACGATTTGCGCGATGGGCCAGTACACATGCTGGGCGATGACCTGCCTCAGGCGATTGCCCGGTTGCGCCCACTGTTACGCGAGTCTGGCGTACTCTAACCAGCGCGCCTTCATTCTGGCCGTTCGCCTTCGTGGCGACCGGCCATTTTTTTGTGTCGCAGGAGGCCCCTATGACCGGAAAGCCTATAAAGCATCAGTTGATATGGCTGCGCAGCGACCTGCGTATTGACGACAACAGTGCCCTCGCCGCCGCCGCGGTTAAGGGCCCTGTGATAGCGGTGTTTTTGCGCAGCATTCCTCAGTGGCAAGCGCATGGCCACGGCGCTAATAAGCTGGATTTTTGGGCGCGCGGCGTCGCTAGCGTCAAAACGGCGCTTAACGGTTTGAATATTCCGCTGCTGCATCGCGATATTGAACGTTATGACCAGGCACCCGAGGTGCTGCTTGAGATCGCTCGCGAATATGATGTTGAGCAGTTGCACTTCAATCACGAGTACGCGCTCAATGAGCGCCACCGCGACCAGGCTGTGCAAGACGCCTTCAAACAGGCCGGGATTACCGCACAAGGCTACCACGATGCCATAGCGTTTGCCCCCGGCAGCCTGCTAACCGGGAAGGGCGACTACTACGGGGTATTTACACCGTTCTCCAAGGCGTGGCACAAGCAGGTCAGCGCTGATCAGTTGGCGCTGCGCGCGACGCCACAGGTACAAGCGGCGCTGGATATTCAAAGCGACCTGCTGCCTGAACTTCCCAAGCTTGATAGCTCCCCTATCGATGGGCAGCTGTGGCCAGCCGGTGAAAATGCCGCGGCGGATAACTTAGCGCGCTTCCTACGCTTTCGTGGTCGTCACTATAACGCCCAGCGCGACCTACCGAAGGTGCGCGGCACCAGTGAACTGTCGCCCTATCTAGCGCTAGGCATGATCTCCCATCGCCAATGTTTACAAGCGGTGATGAGCGAAAACGGCGACCACTTAGCCGATGGCGATATCGGCCTTACTACCTGGGTCAACGAGCTGGTCTGGCGAGAATTTTATCAGCACGTAGCGGTGGGTTTTCCACAGGTGTGCCGCTACCAGCCCTTTCAGGAGCATACCAAGCAACTAGCTTGGCGTGACGATGACGAAGGCTTTCAGGCTTGGTGCGAGGGGCGTACGGGATATCCCATTGTTGATGCCGCCATGCGCCAATTAGTGAACACCGGCTGGATGCATAACCGACTGCGCATGATCACGGCGATGTTTTTAAGCAAACATCTACTGATTGATTGGCGACGCGGTGAAGCCTTTTTTATGCGCCACTTGATTGACGGTGAATTCTGCGCCAATAACGGCGGCTGGCAATGGGCGGCCTCTACGGGTACTGATGCTGCGCCCTACTTCCGTATTTTCAATCCCACCACCCAATCCACCCGTTTTGATGCGGACGGTGATTTTATTGCCCACTGGCTGCCTGAGCTTGCCAAACTACCCGCCAAAGCGCGCCACGCGCCACCTAATGATCTGCTTAGCGACGTCGATTATCCAGCGCCTATTGTCGATCACAAGGCAGCACGTCAGCGCGCCTTAGAGGCATTTAAATCGCTCTCTAAATAAATCTGTTGTAGCAACTACTAGGGAGACCGTGATGGCTGAGCCTGCGGTATTAGAGGCGTTCTGCGCCTTTTTTAATAAACTAGACAACACCTGTACAGAAAAGCTATACGAGGTATATACTGAAAATATAATTTTTAGTGACCCGCTGCACCATATTGAAGGTCGCGACGCGTTAGCGCTTTATTTTTCAACCATGTATGAAAATGTCGAGCAGTGCCACTTCACTTACCACACTCGACAGTTACAGGGTCAGCAAGCATTTGTCACCTGGAGCATGACGTTTATTCATCCCCGATTGGCAGGTGGCCAGCCTGTCAATGTGGAAGGCTGTAGCGCACTTACCTTTGCCGCCGATGGGCGCGTGGAGCGTCATCGCGATTATTTTGATGCGGGCGCCATGCTTTACGAACATTTACCGCTGATGGGAAGCGCCATTCGCTGGTTAAAAAAACGCCTTGCCTAAGCGATAACATCACCGCAGGGAACCCGAGGAGGCTTAATGAGCACATGGAAAACGCCCCAACGCATTTGGTTAACCGGTGCCACCTCCGGCATTGGTGAAGCGCTTGCGCGTAAGCTCATCGCCCAAGGCCACCAGGTAGTGCTTAGCGCGCGCAGTGACGAAGCACTCGAAGCTCTGTGCCGGGGCCACCCCAATGCCCACCCTCTCTCGCTGGATATCAGCGACCGTCAAGCAGTGCTCAAGGCGGGTAACGACATCCGCGAGCAGCTCGGGGCGTTAAATTTGGCGCTCTTTAATGCCGGCACCTGCGAATATCTGAATGCTCAGCAGTTCGATATGGACTTAGTCGAGCGGGTTTTGAAGCCCAATCTATTCGGCACTTTGTACGGCGTCGAAGCCGCACTGCCGCTGTTGCGCGCGGCGCGCAAAGAGGGCCTCCTGGCTCGGTTAGCCGCCACCTCCAGCGCTTCAGCCTATTTACCGCTACCTCGTGCGGAAGCCTATGGGGCGTCTAAAGCCGCGGTAAGTTACTTTTTAGAGTCGCTGCGCTTAGACCTTGATCAGGAGGGCATTGAGGTCAGCCTGATCCACCCTGGCTTTGTGAAAACGCCGCTCACCGAACGTAATGACTTCCCTATGCCGATGCAGGTAACGGCAGAGCAAGCAGCTGATGCCATTATCGCGGGGCTGGTGAAGGGGCGGCTGGATATCCACTTTCCACGCCGGTTTACCTATCTGGTCAAATTGCTGGGCATTTTGCCCCCCACTGTGCGCCGTCAGATTGGCCTGCGCATGACCCGCAGCCAAAAGGAGTCGTCATGAGCGCCATGGCATCGCAAAGTTCTGGGGCATCACAACGTATTGCCATTGTTGGCAGCGGTATTAGCGGCATGGCAGCAGGCTGGTACCTCTCCGCCCAACATGACGTCACGCTGTTTGAAGCAGATTCACGCCTGGGAGGGCACACCGCCACCATGGACGTGAACGTTGCGGAAGACTCCTACGCTATTGATACCGGCTTTATTGTCTTTAACGACTGGACCTATCCGCACTTTCAGCGCCTTATGGCCACCCTGGGCGTCGCCTCACAAGCCACCGAAATGAGTTTCTCGGTACATGAAACAGCGCGGGATTTTGAGTACAACGGTCATACCTTGGGCTCGCTGTTTGCCCAACGACGCAATTTGTTTAATCCCTCTTTTTATCGCCTGCTGGGCGACATTCTGCGCTTTAACAAGCAGGCCACCAACGCGCTGGAGAGCCAACAGCTTCCCGAACATATAACCCTGGGTGAATACCTGGATCGCAACCACTACAACCGCGATTTTCAGCAGCGCTACTTACTGCCCATGGGGGCTGCCATCTGGTCGGCCAGCATCAGTGATTTACGCGCTTTCCCGCTGGCGTTTTTTGTGCGTTTTTTTCGCAATCACGGCCTGCTATCGGTCAACCATCGCCCCCAGTGGTACACCCTGGTGGGCGGTTCGAAAAGCTATATCCCCGGTCTTACGGCGCCCTATGCATCGCGTATTCACCTCAATACACCGGTCACCCGAATTACCCGCAACAGTACCGGCGTTAGTATCACCACGCCCTCCGGAACCCAGCGCTTTGACCAAGTAGTGCTCGCCTGCCACGCCGACCAGGCCCTGGCCATGCTGGGCGACGCCAGCGGCGACGAGAAAGCGATCCTCGGCGCCATGCCGTACCAGGATAACGAAGTGGTGCTACATACCGACACCGCCCTGCTGCCGCGGCGCAAGCGCGCCTGGGCGAGCTGGAATTACCGCCTGGATCAGCGCGATAGCGAAGCACGGGTATCGGTCACTTACGCTATGAATATCCTTCAACGGATAGAGAGCGACACCACTTTTTGCGTGACCCTGAACGACAGCGCCAGCATTGATCCAAACAAGGTGCTGGGCCGCTACACTTACGCACACCCCCAGTTCACCCTGGCTGGCCAAGCGGCTCAGGCACGACACGCCGACATTTCGTCTACGGCCCATCGCACCCACTTTTGCGGTGCTTACTGGCGTAACGGCTTCCACGAAGACGGCGTGTGGAGCGCACTGCGGGTGGCGCAAGCGTTAGGCTGTGATGAAGCCGCCCCGCCGCCTGCGCCACCTTCCGCGCTACCTGCCCATGAGCTGCTAACGCCGCAAGGTGTCGAGGGGCTGAGTTGATGGCTAGCATGCTGACTGAAATGACAGCTGGGATAACCACCCAGCCACGCTCGCGTATTTATCGTGGCACCCTACGCCACCGGCGCTTTACGCCCAAATCCCACGCCTTTAGTTACCAGCTATGGATGGCCTGGCTGGATCTGGACGAGCTGCCCGAGCTGTTCGACAAGGTGCCCGGCTTTAGTGCCCGTCGCCCTGCGCTGGCGCGTTTTCGTCGCGAAGACTATCTGGGGCCGGTTGATCGCCCGCTGAAAACCGCCGTTCGCGAAGAGCTAATTCGGCAGTTGGGAAGCGCGCCTAATGGCCGTATCTGCGTGCTTACCCAGCTACGCACGCTGGGCTGCATGTTTAACCCTATTTCCGTCTACTACGCTTACGACCACCTGGGGCGACTGACAGCCGTATTAAGTGAGGTCACCAATATGCCCTGGCGTGAGCGCACCTGCTACGCCAGCGCGGTGGATCCCTCACGCCATAGTCACCAAGCGCATTTCGATAAAGACCTCCACGTCTCGCCGTTTAACCCCATGGAGATGACTTACCGTTGGAAGTTTAATGCACCCGGCGAAAAGCTCTTTCTGCATATGGAAAATTGGCAGGATCAGCAGTGCCATTTTGATGCCACGTTGACCCTTGACGCCTCACCCGCCACCCGCGGCACGTTGCTAAAAGCCTTGGCTCGCCAGCCATGGATGAGCCTGAAAACCATTGCGGGTATTCATTTTGAAGCGCTTCGCCTGTGGCTTAAGCGCGTCCCCGTTTATAACCACCCCAAGCGCAAGGAGACTTCAAAGTGACGACCCTGCGTTCCACGCCCCCTAACCTTCAACCGGTTGCCGAAAGCCGCTTAACCAAGTGGCTAAAGCCACGCCTAATGGCCCAACTGGACACCTTTCGCGGCGGACGTATCACCCTGATTGAGGGCAATCAGTGTCATCACTTGGGTCAGCAAGGCCCGCTGCAGGTGACCGTGGTGATACGCCACTCCCGCGCTTGGAAACGTCTCGCCTTTGGCGGCACGGTAGGAGCTGCCGAGTCGTATATGGACGGCGATTGGGACGCCGACGATCTGGTCGCCCTGGTACGGCTGTTCGCTGCCAACCTTGAGCATGTGAATGGGAAAATGGAGAACGGCAGCGCTCGCATTGCCCGCTGGCTGCTGGGTGCCGCCTACCGCTTTCAGCGCAACAGCCTAACTGGCTCGAAACGCAATATTGCCGCCCACTACGATATTGGCAACGATCTGTTTTCGACGTTTTTAGATCGCCACCACTGGATGTATTCAAGCGCCGTGTTTCCCTATCCCGAAGCCAGCTTGGAAGAGGCCTCTACCTACAAGCTCGACTTGATGCTGGAAAAGCTCGATGTGCAGCCCGAGCATCACCTGCTAGAGATTGGCACTGGCTGGGGAGGGCTGGCGATTCATGCAGCCAAAACCCGTGGCTGCCGTGTCACCACAACCACCATTTCGGACGAGCAGCACGCCCATACAGCAAAACGCATCATGGAAGAGGGGCTGGAGGACAGAATCACCCTGCTTAAGCAGGATTACCGGGAATTGACCGGCCGCTATGACCGGCTCATTTCGGTAGAGATGATTGAAGCGGTGGGGCATCAGTACCTCGATACCTACCTCAACAAGCTGGATAGCCTGCTGACCGACGATGGGCAGGCCATGCTGCAAGCCATCACCATCCGCGATCAGCGCTTTGAAGAAGCTAAACGCGATATGGACTTTATCAAGCGCTACATTTTTCCTGGCGGCTTTCTTCCCTCGCACCACGCCATGTTAACCAGCGTTATGCGTAAAACGTCGCTGAACATCGTCGCGCTGGATGAAATTGGCCCGCATTACGCGCGCACATTACGCGAGTGGCGCCACCGCTTCGAAGCCAGCCTGGAGCAGGTGAGAACACTGGGCTACGACGAGCGCTTTATTCGCATGTGGCGTTACTACCTGTGCTACTGCGAGGGTGGTTTTATCGAGCGCTCCATCGGCACCTGCCACCTACTGCTGGCGAAACCCGCGGCGAAACCCCTTCCGCTCACAGGTGCGCTCTAAATGGTATCGTGCAAGTGGCAGACGCTGGTGTTGAATGCCCTGCGCTTTGAGGCTGGCTGGCTACTATGCGTACTCGGTGGTTCATGGGTAGCAGCCTTTGCAGGGGGCAGCCTGTTGGCCTGGCATCTATGGCGCTGCGCGTGGCCCGGAGAGTGGCGCTTTATCGCCGGATTTGCGCTGCTGGGACTAGTGATTGATGGAGGCTTGCAATTACTAGGTGGTTTCGATTTTAACGATCAAACGCTGGTGCTAGGGCTTCTGCCGCTATGGCTATGGATGCTCTGGCCGCTGTTTGCCACCCTGGTCTATCACTCACTGGCCTGGCTGTGGCGCTACCCGCTGCTAGCCGCGCTATGTGGTGCCATTAGTGGCCCACTCTCTTATTATGGCGGCGCACTACTGGCAGAGGTGACCCTGTCGGCTTGGTTACTGCCCGCTCAGGCGCTCGTTTGGGCGTTGCTTTGTGTGGGTATTAGCTATTTTAAGCCTATGAGGCAGAGGGGACGGTGACTGGTGCAGGCACCAGACGTTTTTCCAACTCAGCGGCGGCAAGCGGCCGAGCAAAGTAGAACCCCTGTACGGACGTGCACCCGGCATTAACCAAGAACTGACACTGCTCTTTGGTTTCAACACCTTCGGCAATCACTCCTAGCCCCATGCCTTCCGCCATCGCTAGCACCGCCTTAACAATCGAGGCGTCCGCCTGATCGTGCGGCAGCTCTTTAATGAAGGCCCGATCGAGTTTAATTTTGTCCACCGGCAAGCGCTTCAAATAGCCAAGCGACGAATAGCCCGTACCAAAGTCGTCGATGGCAATCGCAAAGCCTTGATCCCGTAGCGCCTGCAAGCGTGGCCCCATATCCCCCGCACGCTCGTCGAGTAGCACCGACTCCGTCAGCTCTAAGCCAATTTGCGAAGACTTCAGTTGGTAACGCTTTAGGCAGGTCGTCAGTTGGCTCTCCAGGTCACCTTGAAACAGCTGCAGTGCCGAAATATTGACCCAAATTGTTAGCTTGGGCATAGCACTATTACGCCAATGGGCCTGCTGGGCACAGGCTTTTTCGATCACCCAGGCTCCCAGTTGACTCATTAAACCATGCCTCTCGGCCAACGGAATAAAGTCGCCTGGGGAAATCATGCCATCCTTGGGATGGCGCCAACGCAGTAACGCCTCCATGCCCACCAGCTCGCCGCTGGCAGGGTCATGCTGGGTTTGATAATGCAGTTCCAACTGGTCACCGGAAATAAGCGCGGCGCGCAGGTCACTGACCAGCGCCAGTTGAGGATTATCCTGCTTATCCAGCGCCGGGCGAAAGCGCTGACTTAAGTTACGTCCTAGCCGTTTGGCGCTATAAAGCGCCGACTCTAAGCGCTGGAAGAGTACGCCGGAGTCGTTACCATCTTCAGGCACGCGACAGCTGCCAATCGTGAGCCCTAAGCGCAGCGAGTGGTCGTTAATTTCAAAGGGCCGACTCATATGCTCACGCAGGGTGGCTACCCACTGGTCGTGATCGTCAAAAGTGGTGGTACGGATTACCATAAACTCATCGCCGCCCAGGCGCCCTACCACGCTCCCTGCTACATAGCCTGTTAGCCGCTGGGCAAAACGTGCTAACAGCCGATCACCCTGCTCAACCCCCAGGCTATCGTTGACTGATTTCAAACCATCTATATCCACCAGCGCCATATCCAGGCTCTCACCTGCGCGTAAATGGCGCAGCCGAGAGGCAAGCAGATCGTGGAGACGGCGACGGTTAGGCAGCCCAGTGAGAGGGTCCTCATAGCCGATACGGCGTAAATCGCGCTCACGAGCTTTTTGTGCCGAAATATCGGCAAACAAATTAATAAAATGGGTAATGTTGCCGCGTTTGTCGGTCACGGCACGGACTTTTAGCCACTCGGGGTACTCGTCGCCGTGTTTACGGCGGCTCCACATTTCACCTTCCCAGCGGCCGGTGCTTTTTAGCGTACTCCAAAACGTTTGATAAAAGGCTTTGTCATGGCGCGGGGCTGCCAGTGTCTCCAGCTTCAGCCCTTGAATCTCTTGGCTGGCATAGCCGGTAATTTCGGTAAATGCTGGGTTAACCACCATCACGCGATTTTGCGCATCGCTAATCACCATGGCATCGCTGGCAAGTCTTAACGTATCTTGCGACAGTCGCAGACGTAGCTGCTGTTGACGCACTTGTTTCCAGGCGTCCCACAGCCCAAGCGCGACCAGCGATGCTGCCACCAGACGTAGCATCGCATCAGGTATCCAAACACAGGCGGGAAGCGCCGTCAGTGCGACCCAAACTAACGGACGATTGAGTGAAACAGGAAGCCACATGGCGATTCGCTATACCCTATACAAATTAACTCAGATAAAAATTAGCGTTAGGTGCCATGCTGATCATGCCGCCTAATAAGTCACTTGGATACTCTATATTACGGCAATGGAACACTTATTGTGCATAATCGGCTATTAATGAGCCAAGCCGCTCACTTTTAGTGCTATCGGCCAACCCGCTAAAATCTCTAGTGATGGACGATAAATAGCCTGTTACGTGCATTCAGCGGTTTCGGGAAGTAGACTAGCCACACAACCAATTTGATATTCGGAACGATTCAGTGACCAAGCAACATTCCTTTGATCGCGAAGAACTGCTGGCCTGCTCCCGCGGCGAGCTATTCGGCCCCGGAAATGCACAGCTCCCGGCTCCTAACATGCTGATGCTTGATCGCATCAAGCACATTCACGAAGAGGGCGGTGAGCATGGCAAGGGCGAGCTGATCGCCGAGCTGGATATCACGCCTGACTTGTGGTTCTTTGACTGCCACTTCCCTGGGGATCCCGTTATGCCTGGCTGTTTAGGGTTAGACGCCATGTGGCAGCTAGTTGGGTTTTACCTGGGCTGGCTAGGCCACCCTGGTCGCGGACGTGCGCTTGGCTGCGGCGAAGTTAAATTCAGCGGACAGATCCTGCCGGATGCACAAAAAGTGACCTATAGCATTAATATTAAGCGTATTATTACCCGACGTCTTATCTTGGGTATCGCCGACGGCACCGTAACCGTCGACGGACGCGACATTTATCAGGCTAATGATCTGCGCGTTGGCCTATTTACCTCCACTGCGAATTTCTGAACAGGAGGCTCCCATGCGACGAGTGGTAGTCACCGGCCTTGGCATCGTATCTTGCCTTGGCAACGACCAACGACAGGTCCTGGACGCGCTCAAAACTGGGCGTAGCGGTATTCGTTTTAAGGAAGAGTATGCCGAGCGTGGCTTCCGTAGCCATGTGGCAGGCAGCGTCGATATCGATCTTGAAGCACTCATTGACCGCAAACTGCTCCGCTTTATGGGCGACGCGGCGGCCTATGCTTACGTTTCTATGGCCCAAGCTATCGAAGACGCTGGGCTAAGCGAAGCGCAGGTCTCCAACGAGCGTACGGGGCTTATTGCGGGCTCTGGCGGTGCTTCAAGCGCTAATCAGGTTGAAGCAGCCGACATACTGCGCGAAAAAGGTCTGCGCCGCGTTGGTCCTTATCGCGTCACTCGGACAATGGGTAGCACTGTGTCAGCGTGCTTGGCAACGCCGTTTAAAATCAAAGGCGTCAATTACTCCATCTCTTCTGCCTGCGCGACCTCCGCACACTGTATTGGCAGCGCGATGGAACAAATTCAGCTTAACAAGCAGGATGTGGTATTTGCCGGTGGCGGAGAAGAGGAGCACTGGACCCTCTCCTGTTTGTTTGATGCCATGGGTGCGCTCTCTACCCACTACAACGATACCCCTGAAAAGGCCTCACGCCCTTACGATAAAGCTCGTGACGGCTTTGTTATCGCCGGCGGCGGTGGCATGCTGGTGTTGGAAGAACTCGAGCACGCTAAAGCCCGCGGCGCCAAGATCTATGGCGAACTGGTGGGTTACGGCGCGACTTCTGACGGCCATGATATGGTCGCCCCTTCGGGAGAAGGTGCTACGCGTTGCATGCGTCAGGCGATGGCAACGGTCGATGGTGATATTGACTACATCAATACCCATGGCACTTCGACCCCCGTCGGCGATGTTGCCGAACTGAAGGCAATACGCGAAGTGTTTGGGAATACAACACCTGCCATGAGCTCGACCAAATCGCTCACCGGCCACTCCCTGGGGGCTACCGGTGTACAGGAAGCGATCTACTCACTGCTGATGATGCAACACAACTTTGTTGCCGCCTCAGCGAATATCACCGATTTGGATGAGCAGGCCGACGGCTTTGATATTGTCACCGAACGCCGCGATGACGTGACGATAGAACGTGCCTTGTCTAATAGCTTCGGCTTTGGCGGTACCAATGCGTGTTTAGTCTTCCAGCGTTTCAACGACTAACGCTAGTACGGCTACTCGCATGATAAGCATAAAAACGGCGCCCAATTTGAACTGCACCCCAAAAGTTGGACGCTCATCCAACGATTGGGGTGTTTTTCATGACGAAACATAATGAAGCGTTCAAGTTACTAGTAGTGCAACGCTACGCAGAAGGACAGCAGGGTTACAAGAGTCTGGCCAGACAGTACGGTCTTGGCCCTACAACCGTCAGGCGTTGGGTTAAACACTTTGAACAGCATGGTCTAAGTGGCTTGCAGAAAAAGTTCACCCACTACAGCGCTGAGTTCAAATTAGCGGTGTTGCAACAGATGAGGCAAGAGGAGCTATCAGCCTTACAAGCGACGACTCTGTTCGATATTCGAGGTGGTACGAGCGTCGTACGACAGTGGGAAAGCCAGTATCATGAAGGAGGCTTCCAAGCGTTGGAGCCTAAAGCCCGAGGACGTCCGACGAAGATGCCTACAACAGAGCCCCCAAAGCCCCCACTTCCACTGACGGATAAGAGCTCGCTGGAGCAGCTGCTCCAAGAGAATGAGTACTTGCGTGCTGAGGTGGCCTACCTAAAAAAGTTGAGGGCCTTGCGTCAGGCAAAAGAACAAGCCGCGCAGAAAAAGCGCAGATAGTCCTTGAGCTGAAGCAAGGCCACCCTTTGGCGGTGCTGCTAAAAGTAGCAGAATTGTCGCGTAGTACGTTCTATTATCAGGCAAGGGCTCAGCAGTTGGAAGATCGGCATGCTGGTCTGAAGCGACGCATTCACGTCCTCTACGAGCATCACAAAGGCCGCTACGGTTATCGCCGAATCACAGCAGCGTTGCGTCAGTCGGGCGAGCAGGTCAACCATAAGACAGTCCAGCGCCTAATGCAGCATCTAGGCTTGAAGTCGCTGGTACGCCCGAAGAAATACCGCTCCTATCGTGGACAACAGGCCAGTGTTCCCAATCTTCTTGCCCGCCAGTTTCATGCTGAACGACCCAACCAAAAGTGGGTAACCGACGTCACGGAGTTTAATATCCGAGGCGAAAAGCTGTACTTGTCGCCTGTGATGGATCTCTACAACGGGGAAATCGTGTCCTACTCAATGCAGAAACAGCCGCAGTACTCGCTGGTAGGGGGGATGCTCAAGAAAGCCTTGGCTAAGTTGGCCGACCAAGACGCGCCTTTACTGCATTCTGATCAAGGCTGGCAATATCAGATGTCAGCTTACCGGCGTAAGCTCAGCGAGCATGGCGTGATTCAGAGCATGTCACGTAAAGGCAATTGCCTGGATAATGCCGCAATGGAGAGCTTCTTTGGTACGCTGAAGTCAGAATATTTTTACCTGAACCGCTTTGACACCATTGAGCAATTACAGGCGGGCATTCGGCACTATATCCATTACTACAATCACGAGCGGATTAAGACCAAATTAAAAGGCCTGAGTCCGGTGCAGTACCGAAATCAGGCCTTGGCTGCTTAGTTTTTCACTGTCCAAGTTTATGGGGTCAGTTCACATTGGGCGCCGTTTTTATGCTCAGGCTTTTATGTACAGGCGTAACGTATAAGCAAAAGACGGTTACCGAGAGGTAGGCCGTGGCACGTCTGAAATTTCCTGTAACTGCGCTTCAATCCACGCCTCGACGTCTGCAAGCACTTCATCGGGCATACGCCCGGCTGTTTCAACCGGCTTACCAATGCGCACACGCAGTACGCCTGGCCGCTTAACCCAGTGGCGGCCTGGCCAGCGTTCACCCGCATTATGAGCCACCGGCAATACCGGCACCCCTGCCCGACACGCCACCACGCTGCCACTTTTGTTATAGCGTTTGCGGATGCCTGGATCTACCCGTGTCCCTTCCGGAAAAATCAGTACTGAAAGCCCCGTTCCCAAACGCTCGACGCCTTGAGTAAGCACTTGCTTCATCGCCCGTGCTGGTTTCGAGCGGTCCAGACTAATCGGGCGAAGCAGACGCAACCCCCAGCCAAAGATTGGCAGGCGCAGTAATTCGCGCTTTAACACGGTACATACCGGTGGCTTCATCACCTGTAGAAACACGGTTTCCCACTCACACTGGTGGTTGGCTTGAATCACACACGGGCCACTGGGCAGGTTTTCCCGCCCTTGGATGTCGTAGCGCACCCCGCAGGCAATACGAAACCACACCATCAAAAAGTAGTTATACAAGTTAAGCAATCGGTAGCGGCCAGACAGTGGAAGAAACGGCGCAATGGGCAGAAACAGGATGCCGACCATCAGCATGGCCAAAAAGTAGCCAGCATAAAAGACCAAGCTGCGAACCACATTTATCAAGCCGACGCTCCTGTATTGCTGACACGGTTACTTTCACGGGTTAAACACCACGTATCCAACATACGCCCAGCCTCTAACCGCCACGGTTTTTGATGAACGCCAAACACATCCAGCACACGCCGGCAGTTCAAAACGCGCCGTAGCTTTGCATCATGATGATGTTTAAGCGGCTGAACCTCGCCGAGGGTAATCTGCTCACCGCGCCCCTCAAGGTGCGTTAACAGCTGAGTACGCACCATGGAGGTAAAGGTAAAGGCGCTGACCGGCTCGGTGCCAGCAAGATGGTAAGCCCCCCAAGCCTCAGCACCGCTGACCTGCTGCTGTAGCATGCCAATCAGCGCCATGGCAACGGCATCCGCGGAGGTCGGGCAAAAAATCACATCCTCCGCAGCGCGCACTGCCTTCCCGAGTACCAAATCACCAATGATGTCATTTAGCCACGCATGGCTTCCTTCCAGCGCAAACAGCGGGCCTAAGCGCACAATCAAATGACGCCGAAACTCCGCACGGATGCGATCACCGGTCTGCACCAGACGGCGCAAGCTATCATCCCGTGGCGCGGGCACCACATGCTCATCAATGGGGACATCCAAACCATCTTCATAGAGCTGATCGGAGACACACCATATCAACGCTACGTCTTGCGCCTGGCAGGCATCCAGACAAATATCTACCGCATCGGCATGCGCCGTCACATCCGCTGGCGCCATATTCAGTGGATGGGCCAACGGTGGAATAATCACGGCGTCGGGGGCTATCGCCTCAAGACGAGAGGCGGTAATGATTGTACCCTGTTCAATGACTAACTCCGTATCGGCGCGACGGCTTGCTTCCCGAGCCAGTGCCAAGTTTAAGCAGTGGCCGGCATCCAATATCAAAAGTTTCACAACCATCCTCTGCACAATTTACAAACATTAGTGCCAACCACCCAAGATCTAGGCACTGTCGTACAAGATAAGGCTCATGGCTGCCGCTCGGCGACAGGAGCGGTACACTTTACTGGTTCTCGCCCCCCGTAGGAAGCCTCCTCACCGCCGTGACCGACGAATTTGGCCGCTATTACGGTCAGAATAAACCGCGTGAAAAACCAATCTTAAATAGCTGCATAATGGATATTATCAGAGTAAAGCGCCTTAAACACTGGTGACGAGATGGAATCAACCACAGTCTATTGCTTAAAAAACTAATAACTCTCTAATGACATTCTTGACTATATAGGCAGTAAAAAGAGTTCAAATAGTAATCAATCATCAACTCCAAAAAACTAAATCCTCATTATAAGATAATTATTTTTTTAGCCATATTTCTAAACAACTTACCAAACACTCATATTACATGAGCTATAACCCTCTACTTTCTAAAAATAATATTTAATAAACCAATCAGACAATACAACGACATTAGAAATTTAACCCTTGTGAGATATGAGAGGTTAACTAAGGTAGAAAATTGTAACGAGCATGGAGCCAAGGTGGCCACTACACGGCTCATGGGGATCTGATGCTCAGCACCTTCTCAATATCAACAACCCTAATATGCCAGGTGTTGCCTGCAATTAGCTAATTACATCACAGGGGTGTCTTATGTTCTCTATTTCTTGGGTCGATGCAGCGAGTGGTGAAGTCCAGCGTGGCTTAAACAGCGCACAGACAGTGGCAGTAGATGAAATAGAAAATAGTGCAATCCGTATCATTCCTATCATTAACACCCCCCTTGATTCGTTATCTCTTACGGAATCAATCGAATTAACCATCATTAATAGCGAGGGTGAGTCACTAACGCTCACGAAAACATCTACACCTTTTATCTTCGATAACCTCCCTAACCTTACCAATGGTGACGTTCAACTACTGATTAGCGCACTCGACAGTGGAGGCAACTTAATTGAAGCTGGCAGTGAGGCGGTCACCTTTGAAGTCACCGAAAGCCTTCCCGTGCCCCCTGTTTTCATCCCCATCCGTATTCAGGCAGAAGATACCGACAATACAGATGGCGACAGCAACTATGCTGTTATGACAGGCGGCGTGACCACGTCCGCCGTCGGTGAACCCAATGCCGTTAATGCTGATGGCAATGCCTATGCCGATTTTGTCGGCCCGAGTGGTGAAACTCTTACCTTCAATATCGATGTCCCGGAGGCGGGTGAATATGAACTGGCGGTAAGCTACGCCTTGAGTCGAAACAACGATGCTGTCGCCAGCGAACGTAACCGCCCTCTGCGTCTAGAAGTGAATGATCAGTTGGTTGATCGCATGTTTGACCTACGCAGTACCAGCCCCGAAGGCAATAATAATGCAAGTGACTTCACTACCTTCGCTGAACGCACCATTATTGTGCAGCTTCAAGAGGGGCAAAACAGCGTCAGCTTTACGTCAAATGGCCTCAGCGGCCCCAATGTGGATTATCTCGAGATCCGCAAACCCGCGCTAGGCAGTCAGGTGATCCAAGGCGAAGAGCTTTTTTTGTCACCAGAACCCGACCTAACCCCAGATGGCATCGATACCAATCGCCCGGTGACTACCGCCAATATCGTAAGCCTCAACGACACCTTTCGAGTAGGTGCCGAAGAGGCTAGCTACCTGGATTGGGCATTTGGCAATGTAGATGCTTATGGGGAATTTGTTTATCAAGCCCCCGTCGCAGGCACCTATTCCATGACCGTGACCTATGCCAGTTCCAGCGGCAGGCCGCTTGATTTGTCGCTGGTCGAAGGCAGCGGCTTAACGAGTATTGGCACCTTTGCATTTGCAGAAACAACGCCCGCCCTTTATATGCCCGATGATCTCGGTGATCTGCCCAGCGGCGTAACTACCAGTACGCCCGCTGCCACGCAATGGGAAGGTTGGACGACAGAAACACTCGAATTCACGCTAGCCGCTGGCGAAAACTTACTGCGGCTGGGCGGCCGCGCCAACGGCCCCAATATCGATAAAATTGAGATGGCGTTGGTGGCGGCAGAGCCTTCCGCACCCACAGCCCTGCTGCTAGATAACAACAGCGTGCTGGAAAACCAGGAAGGCGCCGTTATTGGTCAGCTCATTGTGGAAGACCAGGATGACGACACCCATAGTTTTACTGTCAGCGACGAGCGCTTCGAGGTAGATGTCAGCGGCGTATTGCGCTTGAAAAGCGGCACAAGCCTTGATTTTGAAACGACAACCTCGGTCAGCGTCGAGATAACCGCCACTGACCCGGCGGGTGCGAGTGTTAGCGAAACATTCGTCATTGCCGTTGGTGATGTTGAAGATAGCGTTACACCTCCTCCCGAGCCCGCCGATCCCATCCGTTTACAGGCGGAGGCGTTCGATACTGCCACAATCTTCACCATCGAGAACATCGCCGCCGCCGATGGCGGCCAAGCTATTCGCTTACCCGGCAGCAGCGAAGGCACGGCCAGCTATGCACTCGATGGCAAGGTGGCTGCCGGTACCTATACCATCATCGTCGGCTATATCGACGAGAGCGATGGCGAAAGCACTGCTCAACTGAGCATCAGCAACGCCGAAGGCGAAAGCTTCAGCGGCGATTGGACGTTTGACGACGATGCCAACAGCGGCAACGGTGTTCAGCCGCAAAACTTTCGCACTGCCACCTTTACCGACGTGACCGTAGGTGATGACGCTACCCTGTCACTCAGCGCCAGCTCGACGGCGCTGGAGTACGCACGCATCGACTATATCGAGTTTGTACCCACCGGCAGCGTGGAGCCGGAGCCCACTATCCTGCTGGGCATTGCCGATGCCGACCCGGTGGTAGAGAGTAGCGATGAGGGCGTCACCACGCTGAGCTTTGCGTTGAGCGCCTCAAACGCTTTTAGCGGTGACGTGGAGCTTACCCTGGAAATTAATGGCGTTGCCGACACCCGCACGGTCACCTTCACTGACGGAGTCGCCACCCTAGCGGTTGATGTCGCCAACGACGACGAAGATAACGGTAGCGAAACCGTCACGGTCGCCCTTATCGGCGCCACCGATGACAGCTTCGCCATCGACAGTACCGCCGCGACGGCCAGCGGTAGCGTCAGTGAAGATGACGAAGCGGTAGTGCCTGCCGATCCCATCCGCCTCCAGGCGGAAGCGTTCGACACTGCCACGACCTTTACCATCGAGAACATCGCCGCCGCCGATGGCGGCCAGGCCATTCGCCTGCCCGGAAACAGCGAAGGCACCGCCAGCTACGCCCTGGAGGGCAAGGTGGCCGCCGGTACCTATACCGTCATCGTCGGCTATGTCGACGAGAGCGACGGTGAAAGTAGTGCCCAGTTGAGTATCGGTAACGCCACCGGCGAGAGCTTCAGCGGCAATTGGATCTTCGATGACGACGCTGACAGCGGCAACGGTGTTCAGCCGCAAAACTTTCGCACTACCACCTTTGCCGACGTGACCGTGGGCGATGACGCTACCCTATCGCTCAGCGCCAGCTCGACGGCGTTGGAGTACGCGCGCATCGACTATATCGAGTTTGTGCCCACGGGCAGTGTAGACCCGGAGCCGACTATCCTGCTGGGCATCGCCGATGCCGACCAGGTGGTGGAGAGTGGCGATGAAGGCGTCACCACGCTGAGCTTTGCGTTGAGCGCCTCAAACGCTTTTAGCGGCGACGTGGAGCTAGCCCTGGAAGTTGATGGTATTGCCGACACCCGCACGGTCAGCTTTATCGACGGTGCCGCCACCCTAGCCGTTGATGTCGCCAACGACGACGAAGATAACGGTAGCGAAACCGTCACGATTGCCCTTATCGGCGCCACCGGTGACACCTTCGCCATCGACAGCGCCGCCGCGACGGCCAGCGGTAGCGTAAGCGAAGATGACGAAGTAGAGCCCCCCGTAGAATCAATTCGCCTACAGGCCGAAGCGTTCGACACTGCCACCACCTTCACCATCGAAAACATCGCCGCCGCCGATGGCGGCCAAGCTATTCGTCTGCCCGGAAACAGCGAAGGTACCGCCAGCTACGCCCTGGAGGGCAAGGTGGCCGCCGGTACCTATACCGTCATCGTCGGTTACGTCGACGAGAGCGACGGTGAAAGCACTGCCCAACTAAGTATCGGTAACGCCGACGGCGAGAGCTTCAGCGGCAGCTGGACATTCGATGACGACGCTGACAGCGGCAACGGTGTTCAGCCACAAAACTTTCGCACTGCCACCTTTGCCGACGTGACCGTGGGCGATGACGCTACCCTATCGCTCAGCGCCAGCTCGACGGCGCTGGAGTACGCACGCATCGACTATATCGAGTTTGTGCCCACGGACAGCGGCGAGCCGGAGCCGACTATCCTGCTGGGCATCGCCGATGCCGACCAGGTGGTAGAGAGTGGCGATGAGGGCGTCACTACGCTGAGCTTTGCATTGAGCGCCTCAAACGCTTTTAGCGGTGACGTGGAGCTTGCCCTGGAAATTGATGGCGTTGCCGATACCCGCACGGTCACCTTTATCGACGGTGCCGCCACCCTAGCGGTTGATGTCGCCAACGACGACGAAGATAACGGTAGCGAAACCGTCACGGTCGCGCTTATCGGCGCCACCGGTGACAGCTTCGCCATCGACAGCGCCGCCGCGACGGCCAGCGGTAGCGTAAGCGAGGATGATGCCGTTCCAGACACTGTCGCGCCCATCGTTATCCAGGCAGAGGATGCTGCTCTGGTCACCGTCAATGATAGTGGCCTACCCTCCAATGCCGATTTCACGCGGGTGGTAGATCCTAATAATCCCGATGCCTTCACTAATTACCGCGAAGGAGCCGTCGGTGGTGCCTATATGGACTTTGGCACAAACCCCGGCGACGAAGTTATCTTCAACGTTGAAACCGAGGTAGCTGGCACCTACACCGCGGTAATTCGTTACGCCAACGGTAGCGCAGGGCCCCGCCCCCTTGACCTAATGATCAATGGAACGCCTGTTCCCCAAGCGGCTTTTCCGCCGGCAGTCAATGATGGCGTCAACGACCCATGGGATAGCTGGCTAGAGCTTGAAGTGGAGATGGAGCTTCAAGCTGGCCCCAACAGCGTCTCATTTGCCATACCGGCAGTGGCCGATGGCGGTGTCAATAACGGCCCCAATATCGATCAGATTATCTTCAACTACCAGCAGGACGACGGCGGTGAAACACCCACCGAGCCCTTCCTGTTTGAGATTCAGGGTGAAGCGCTCACCATCGACGATGATGAGCCTACCCCTGATACAGTGGTTCGCGACGCTAGCAATCCCGAAACCAATGCAGCCGCTGGCCCGGACGGCCTATGGGATGGTTTTACCGGCAGCGGCTACCTCGATATGGGCAACGAAGCCGGTGATGCGGCCTTCTTTGAGGTAGCCGTCGAAGAAGCGGGCACTTATACCCTGAATGTGCGCTATGCCAACGGTGATGGCGCCGGGGCTAGCCGACCGATGACTCTCCTGGTAGGTGGCGCCCCCCAGGGCCAACTGGCCTTCCCCACCACTGGCGCAGGCAACGACGGCTGGGTGAATTGGCAAGACGCCACCATTGAGCTGGAACTGATGGCGGGCAACAACACCATCCGGCTGGAGAACGTCGGTAATGCCGGCCCCAATATTGATAGCCTGAGCGTCAGCCGAGAGGGTACTCAAGAGCCACCGGTTGTCGAGCCAGGTGAGCGCTTTGCCGTCAAGATTAATTTCGAGCCCGATGGCTTTGCCACTCCGGAAGGCTATATCGCCGATACCGGCTTAGCGTTTGGCGATCAATCCGTCGAGATCGATGGCCAAGTTTACCAGTACGGCTGGGTTACCGAGGCCTCCATCGCCGATGGCACCGAAAATGGCACTATACCGATGGCGATCAATACCCTCTCCAGTGTCGCCGTCAACGACCGTACCGATGAGATTGCCGGGCTTGATCCTCGCCAGGGCACCTACGCTCACTTCGATCAGCCCGCGGAAGGCTATGTACGCGCCGGCTGGGAAATGGAACTGGACGACGGCTATTACGAGGTCACCATTGCTATCGGCGATACCTCAGGCCCATATGACAGCGTCAACCTGATCAACGCAGAGGGAGAGCAGTTCAATACGCCCTTCTCACCGCTACGGCCGGATGATTTCCCCGCGGACAGCAACCCCAGCAACGACACCGAAGGCTTCCGCTCCGAGTTGGTCACCCGGGTGGTGCAAGTTACCGATGGGCGCCTGACCCTGGATTCGATTGGCCTGGGTGAGAATACCGAGATCCAGTATATCGAGATCCAGTCGATTCCCGACCTGACACCGGAGGATGACCGTGAGGCACCGGAAGATTACGCCTTCTTCACCGACCCGCGTGCTATCGCCGGAGTGGGCGAGAACGAGATTCGGGTCGAGTTAGACGCCGAAGACGGCACGCCCCCCACCGGCGTCGATCCCGATTCGGATATTTTCGTGGGCATCTCGGTCGTCGATGGCCGTGGTGGTGCTCTGCTGGAAAGCTTAGGTGACGGCTCCGTACGGCTCTTCGAAACTGTCAGCGGCGAAGAGGTAGCTCTCAACGTCAACACTACCGGCGGCTTCGATTCGTTGACGATTTCTCCCAACAGCATGCTCAAAGAGTTCACCAGCTACACCCTGGTCATCGAAGGCTTTCAGGATCGTGGCGCCAATGACGACCCAGACGCACCGACCCGGGAATTTCAGAAATTCACCAACACTTTTGTCACCGGTGAAGCCTCTGAAATTGTGCCAAGAGAAGTAGCGTTCAACGATGTCATTGAGCTCAACGGCGCTGCTGACAACGCTTACCAATTCACCTCGCTGGAGCTATCACCTGATGGTAGCAAGATGTACATCTCGAATATGCTGGGCGAGATCAAGCGTTACGACGTTAACCCGCAAACCGGCGCGCTCTCCAATGAGCAAGTGTTGGCACTCGACTATTTTGCAGGGGATTCGGCAGGATCGCGGGGCATTATCGGCCTAACCTTCGACCCTACCGATCCCAATGTCCTGTGGGTAAGCGATAACTATCCGATTCCACTTGAAGGGCGTGATAATGGCGTCCCCGATTTCAGTGGACGCATTTCCAAGATTACCCTGGAAGAAGGTGACGCTTTCAACGCCACTGCTGAAGCCTATATCACCGGACTGCCGCGCTCCAACGGCGACCACGTTACCAATAGCCTCGAATTCCGCGCCAACCCCGAATTCGACGCCAACACCAACCCAGACGTACCGAGCCACTTGCTGTATCTACTTCAGGGATCGAACTCGGCGATGGGGGCACCCGATAGTGCTTGGGGTAACCGTCCTGAGCGCCTGCTCAGTGCCGCTGTCATGGAAATAGATCCGACCCGTGAAGCGCCAGCAGGTGGCTTTGATGTGACCACCGAGCCCTTGCCTGAGGATGGCTTCAACCGCCGTTTCACCGACGATGACGGCGTTGATTTCAAGGCAGACCCGATTGCCATGGGTGATGACCGTTTTCTGGTCTTCGCGGCCAACGGTACCGCAACAGTAGAGGATTCCGATGGTAACTTGATCGAGAGTTATTATGATCCTTTCGCCGATGACGCTGTGGTCAAGATTTTTGCCACCGGCGTACGCAATGCCTATGACCTGGTGTGGCACTCCAATGGCAATCTCTACGTCCCGACCAACGGCTCGGCGGCCGGCGGCAACGTACCGGATGACCCCTCGACGCCGCAAAATGAGTACGTAAGTAACGTCGAAAAACAGGACGACTACCTGTTTACGGTTAAGGAAGGAAGCTATTACGGACATCCCAACCCCCTGCGCGATGAGTTTATCCTCAATGGCGGTAACCCAACCGCAGGCAACGATGCCAACCAGGTAGGTAACTACCCTGCCGGCCAAGACCCTGACCCCAACTACGACATCGAGGGAATCTATTCGTTAGGCGAGAACCGTTCTCCCAACGGCGTCACCGAGTACACCAGCGGCGTGTTTGGCGGCAACCTGCAAGGCAGCGTGCTGTTCACCGAATATTCTGGTGGTGACGATATACGCTCCATTACTTTCGACGCCGCAGGCAACATCACTGGGGACGAAGTGCTCCGCGATGTGAATGGTAACGTTATCACCTACATAGACCCGCTGGATATTATCGAAAACCCGGCCACCGGCCAGCTCTACCTGCTGACGCTGAACCGCAACAACGGTCAGAGCCAGATCATTCGCCTCGACCCAGCGCCAGGTGGCGTCATTGTCGATCCTGAAGAGCCTGATGATGAGCTGGTGTCGCTACTCACTATTCAGGCAGAAGACAATACGCCCAACGATGGTACCAGCGTATCAATTGCTCAAGGTGGTGGTGCTGAGATTCAGATCCGCACGGTGAATAACCCCGAAGCCAACCAGCCAACCGGTGTGCGCCCTGGCGCCTTCGGTTTGGACGGTAACAATGATGATACCGATGGCGTATTAGGCGGCTATGCCGATTTTGGCAGTACGAATAGCGACTTTATCACCTTCAGTTTCGAGCTATCAGGGGCCGATGCGGGTGATTCAGTGCTGCGAGTTCGCTACGGTAACGGCGACACCGTAAACCGCCCGCTGGAAGTGTTCGTCAATAATGTCAGCGTGGGCACCTTCAACTTCAGCCCGCCAACGGGTGTGACCGGCGACGACGCCTGGAACGAGTGGCTAACGCTGGATATCCCAGCGTCGCTGGTATCAGGGCTTAATACGGTACGCTTCCAGGCCGTCAATAATACGGGCCCCAATATCGACCAGTTGGAGATCCTACAGGCCCCCGAAGACACATCGCCCGGCTACACCGACTACGAAGCTGAAAACGCTCAGCTCGATGGGCCGGTGATTATCACCAACAGTGAGGATGACCGCAACGCCTCGGGTGAAGGGTTCGTCGATTTCAATGGCACCAGCGACCAGAGTATTACCTGGACAGTAGAGGTCGATGAGGCTGGCACCTACGACGTTGGCTTCCGCTATGCCCTGGCAGCCTCCAAGGCTGACCGTCCAATGGTAGTCACCGTCAACGGTATCGATATTGGCACGCTCAATTTCCCAGGTCAGAGTAACGAAGCTGAGGATAACTGGTTCTTCCAGTCAACCGAGTTAACCCTGGGCACAGGCAGCAATACTATTACCGTCACAGCCCCGGGGGCCAATGGCCCCAATGTCGACCTGCTGCGCATCGCGGATACCCCATTGGATACCTTCGAGCCCGTTTACGCAGACATTGATGGCAGTGGCCGTATCGAGCTTGAAAGCGGCGATAGTGCCCGGGCTGTCAATGACCGTACCGCCGACTTCTACTTCACGGTGAATGAGGACGGCGCCTACAAACTTGACCTGGCCGCCAATGCGGGCGCACCGGATGGTGGTGCGTTGACGCTGCTGCTCAACGGGCAGCCGGTGGATGAGATGAGTTTCCCAGGCGTTGGCGAGGCCGGCGAGCAGTCCGCCTATATCGAGCTTCAGGCGGGACTCACCTACAACCTGCGGGTTGTTTCCACGGCGGATGGCGTCGATGAAATCGACTACCTCGATATCTCGCCCGCCCCCGGCAACCCCGATGCGGATATCGGTATCCAGAGCAACGATGCGGCCTACTACTCCGACCGCTTGCACTTCAGCTACCTGGAGAACGACAGCGCCTCCAACCCTAACCGTGACTATAAAGAGGATGCCACGGTCACCATCAGCAATACCGGCACCAATGAGCTGGTCTTTATTGACACCGATCTTGATGGCCCCTTCACTCTCGTCGATCCCGATATCTTCGCTGGCCTGACACTGGCTGCAGGAGAATCGATTGACGTGCAAGTGCTGTTTGACCGCGCGGCCTATACGCCACCCACTAACGATGCCGGCGACGGCGTCTTCGAGGGAACGCTGCGCCTGGTCACCAACGATGCGGACACCCCCGTCGCCGAAGTGCACCTGGCAGGCTTCTGGCAGGCGCGTGACGAAGGCGGCTGGGAGCCCAACGTCAACGAGGTCTGGGAAGTGTTCGGTTTTGGCAACGTCATCCAGGGGCTAACCACCGTAGGTGGTGGCGAGAACTCGGTTCTCAACGACTTCGACCTTTACCGGCCGGTCAATGATGACGAGGTGATGTCACGTTACTGGAAGATAGCCGATGGCTTCGAGTCGGCCACGATTACCCAGTTGGCGGCCTACCACGGCAACGGTGGAGCAACACTGGGGATTCATAATCCCGGCAATAAAAACCAGGATATTATCCTTTCCGATCATGCAGGCGACAATAACCAGTCGCTACTGCCTATCAAGGCCAATGGACAATTCGCGACGGCAACGTTCACTCGCGACCAAATCCCCGACGGCTGGATCGGTAACGATATCTTTGGTATCGAGGTTGCCAATCTCTCAACCGACCCGTCGCTCAATCCCACTGGAGGCGGCACGGTACCGCCAGGGGCGGAAGACATCGAACGTGGCTATACCGTGCGGGTATTCCAGGCACTGGATGCCAATGGCAACGTAATCCCTAACACCTACCTGGGCGTGATGGATTACACCGGCATCAACTATGACTACAACGACAACATGTTTGTCATTGAAGGGATCTCACCGGTTTCCGGCGGCGAGATCTCCATCACCAACCTGGATGGGGTACCCTCGGATGATCGCCTGGTGATGAGCCGAATAGAAAACCCGGCCAACGCCAGCCAGGTGTTCCACGACGAATCGACCTTTACCATCACCAACGATGGCTTCGCCGACCTGGAGATCAGCAGCCTGGCAATTTCCGATCCGAGCCTATTTGAGATCGTGGGAGCCACCGAAAACCTGATCATTCCCGCCGGCGGCACACTGGATGTCACCGTTCGCTTTATCGCCGAGGATTTCGATGACGGTACGCTGTATGAGTCCACGCTGACCATTAACTCAAACGACGGTGATGAGGGAACCAAAACGATCCAGCTGGCGGGGATTGCCCAGGGCCAGTCGGAGAATGGCCAGGAGCCGCTGGTACAGGAGATCATCGACGCCTTCGGCTTCTCGACCAATGTAGCCGAGGGGCAGATGAATCAGGGCGGGCTGGTGGAAGCGAACGGGGATGAGATTCTCTCGCCCTACTTCCAGCGTGCCGACGGTCAATCGCCGATCAAGATCACCCAGTTGGCGGCATATCATACCCAAGGCGATGTGGCGCGACTGTTTATCCACGATGTGGATAGCCGGGATCGTGACGAGATACTGGCCCACGACGAGCAGGATGGGCAAACGCTGCTGCCGCGGGCACTCAATAGTGGCGACTTGCTGACCACCACCACTCTGGATCGGGACGCGCCCTTTGGCTTCTTTGCGGACATTACCGGTCGCCAAGGCTACATCTCCTGGTCTGACCCCGATGCCAACCTCTACGAAGACACCATCGATGCTATCGGCAGCCCCGGCACCAACCTGAACTGGGACGAAAACGACGGCCACCTGATTCGCGTCTACGTAGCGAAAGACGCAGCAGGCAACGTCATTCCCAATACCTATATCGTGATTCAGGACTATGCGGGGGTGAACTACGACTACAACGACAATATCTTCCTGGTCGAGAATGTTCAGACCTATGACCCCACCGGGGTGGAGGATGCCGATGGCAACGGCCGCATCGATCTCTATGACGACAGTGACGGCGATGGCATTCCGAACTTCCTGGATGACCAGGCACCTGTAGAGCAAACTGCTTACAATACAGGCGAAACGCCGTGGACACTCGGGGCGGATGGATTGACGCTGGAAGCCAAGCTGTTCGATAACGGTGGCCAGGGCGTGGCCTACAACGACACCACCACCGCCCATCAGGGTGCAGCGTTCCGCTCCGACGAAGCGGTGGATATCTCCAACGGCACCGAAGCCTTGGGTTATATCGCCGATGGCGAGTGGGTCGAGTACACGCTCAATGTTGAAACGGCAGGCACCTATGCACTGAGCTTCCTCACCTCGGCAACATCAAATGGAAAATCCATCACCGCCGCTTTTGAGCAGGATGGCAACTTCCAGAGCAGTGCCTCGATCAACCTGCCCAATACCGGCAGCTTCACCAGCTTCCAGACGGTTGGCCCACTGGAGTTCGATCTTGATGCTGGCGAGCAAGTGTTGCGACTGACGTTCAACGGCGGCCAGCTTGACCTGCAGTCGTTCAGCTTCGAGGCGATCGACCTGGGAGAGGAGGAGCAACAGCCCTTCAACACTAACCAAACGCCATGGCTGGTAGAGGATGAAGGCCTCGTGCTGGATGCCGTCAACTACGATAGCGGCGGCCAGAATGTTGCCTACAACGACAGCAGCGAGAATCAGGAAGGTAGCAACTTCCGGGGCGATGGCATGGACATCGTCGGTGACGGTTCGGCCATCGGCTGGATCGAAAACAATGAGTGGGTCGAGTACACGCTCAATGTGGCTCAGGCAGGCACTTACGAGCTCTCCTTCCTCTCGGCGCTGGGGTCGACCGGTGGTGCCGCACGCTCCATTACTGCGTCCTTCGCCCAAGGAGATAGCCCTTACACCACCGCCTCGCCGGTCAGCGTGAACTACAGCGGCAGTTGGACGACCTTTGTCCCCACCGACAGCGTACAGGTAGAACTGGAAGCCGGTGAACAGGTGCTGCGCTTAACCTTTAACGGCGGCTCCCAAGACCTGGCCTCGTTCTCACTCGCCCCGATCACTACTACCGGCAGCCAAATACCCTTCAATGACAGTGGAACCCCCTGGGAGGTGGGCGACAGCTTCACGCTGGATGCCGCACTATTTGATGTCGGCGGTGAAGGCATCTCTTACAGCGATAGCGATCCTCAGCAAGAAGGTAGCAATTTCCGTGAAGGCGGCGTTGATATCGTCGGTAATGGCACAGCGATCGGCTGGGTTGATGTTGGAGAATGGGTTGAGTACACCATCGACGTGGCCCAATCCGGCACTTACAGCCTATCGTTCCTCGCTTCGACTCCCTCAAGCGATGTCACCATCACTGCCGCCGTCGAAAAAAATGGGGCGTTCTATCTGGAAGCCAGCTCACCGCCGCTGCCCAACACTGGCTCCTGGAGCAACCCTGTTGCCAGTGACGGTATGTTGCTCGATTTACAGGCCGGGGAGCAGACCCTGCGGTTAACCTTCAACGGGTCAGCGGGCAGCGACTTGATGGACTTCCAATCATTCACCCTTGAACGTGAGAACGTACAGCAAGCCTTTAACGAGGAGGGCACCCCCTGGTTGATTGACGACGACGGCCTGTTTCTCGACGCTATCAACTACGACCAGGGTGGCGCGGGCATAGCCTACAACGATAGCAGCGAAACCCAACTGGGTAACGCCAGCATTCGCGGCGAAGGTGTGGATATTGTTGGCGACGGTGAGGCCATAGGTTGGATCGCCAATAATGAATGGGTAGAGTACACCGTCGATGTCGTTGAAGCTGGCGAACACACCTTCTCGTTTATTACCGCGACACCTTGGTCTGGCCGCAGCATAACGGTCGCCGCTGAGAAAGATGGCGTGTTCTACGCACAAGCCTCCCCGCTTAGCGTTCCCAATAGCGGCGACTGGGGAAACTATGTCCAAGGGCCGGAGGTGACGCTCAACTTGCAGGAGGGGGAACAAGTAGTACGGTTAACCTTCAATGGTGGCTCAATGGATCTTCAATCACTCATCATTGAGCAAAGCGAGAACCAGCCCTCAGCACTAAGCCTTAATAGCGGTGAAGATGCCCTGGGGGTGACGGGAGTTCAAGAGCCATCAACGAGTGAGCTGTTGTTCTAACCGCGGTTACCAAGCCTGGTACGCAATATAGCCCGCTTTTTAGCGGGCTATATTGTGATCTCGTTAATCGTTTTAGGCGTTTTACGTCTTTAGAACGGGATCTCATCGTCGAAGTCGTCGAAGTTACCCGGATCCGGAGCGCCGTAGCTGCTGTTCTGCTGGTTGGGCGGTGGAGCTTGGTTGCCCTGGTGCGGTGCTGGCTGAGCGGGCCGTGGTGGCTGTTGTGGGCTCTGCCCGCCAGGGTAGTTATTTCCGCCTTGAGGCGCACCACCCTGAGGGGGATAGCCGCCTTGGTGATTAGCAGCAGGATTATTTTGAGCCGGCGCATTCTGGGGGGCGTTCTGAGGAGCGTTCTGGGAATAGTTATTTTGCGGAGCGCCACCGCCCTGGTAATCACCGCTACGGCCATCAAGCATCTGCATATCGTTGGCAACGATTTCCGTCGAGTAGCGATCTTGCCCATTCTGATCCTGCCACTTACGGGTTTGCAGGCGCCCTTCAATATAGACTTTGGAGCCTTTTTTCAGGTACTGCTGGGCGATCTCAGCGGTTTTATTGAACATCACCACGCGGTGCCATTCGGTGCGCTCTTGGCGTTGACCGCTTTGGCGATCCATCCAGGTATCAGTGGTGGCCAGGTTTAGGTTGGCCACAGCGGTGCCGCTGGGAGTGAAACGCACCTCTGGATCCTGCCCGAGGTTGCCAATCAGAATGACTTTGTTAATGCCGCGAGCCATAAGGCGCTCCTTTAATAGCTGTCATGTAGAGTTTATTGCCAACCGCCGCCACACTTCATCGGCACGGCTGGATTAAGATTTGGGGGGTGCCATGAGCTTGTTCAACGCCGCCTGATCGAGCTGCTGGCGGTTCACCTTTAAATAGACCAAACGCTCTTCTGGCACCACCATTACGTCTTCGACGCCGACCACATCGGCTAAGTGTTCCATCAACAGGTCGAGCGCATCTGCCTGGGTCTCGTGTAGCGCCACCACTTCGCTGGAGAGCGGGGGCGGTGCGGGCATCCGCCACATGGCGATCCACCAGCATAGCGCAAGCCCAGCACAGCCAATAAAAACCGCGTTGAGGCCACCGTAATGCGCCAGTAAACCGCCTAGCGTACCGCCTAAAAAAGCGCCTAAAAATTGGCTGGTGGAGTAGACCCCCATCGCGGTACCTTTGGCGCCCGCCGGAGCCAACTTACTGAGCATGGAAGGTAGCGTCGCTTCCAGCAAGTTAAAGCCAGTGAAGAACACAAACAGCCATACAAACAACCAGTAGCTTGGCGAGAGTGGCAACCCCAGCCCGGCCAAACTAATCACAATAGCGCCGATCGCAGCCAAGCACATCAAACGCATGCGCTGCTGCTTCTCGGCCACAATTATCAGCGGCACCATGGCCACAAACGATAGCGCCATAATGCCAAGATATGCCAGCCCGTGATACTCAATCGCTACACCGGCGTCTAGCAGGCGAAAAGGTACCGCGACAAATATCGCCATCAGCACTAAATGCAGGGCAAAAATCGACATATCCAGCCGCCATAAATCGGGGCGGGTGATGACACTTTTAAACTGCTGGCGATCCATGCCCACATCGCGGTGACGTCGCCGCCGCGGCGCGGCAGGCACCCAGCGCCATAGCACCAGCAGCCCCACCAGCGTTAGTAGCGAGGTAAACCAGAAGACCCCAGCCAGCCCAGCCCAGGCGGCAAGCCATGGCCCCAGCACCATCGCAATCGCAAACGAAACGCCAATAGAAAGCCCAATGGTGGCCATAGCAGCGGTGCGCACTTCTTCACGGGTTTGATCCGCCAGCAGCGCCATAATCGCCGCGGCAACGGCACCGCCACCCTGCAGCGCTCGCCCGGCAATCACACCAATAATGGTATCGGATAGAGCGGCGACCACGCTTCCGAGTGCAAATATCAATAGCCCCATGGCAATCACCCGCTTACGACCAATGCGGTCAGAGAGTAAGCCAAACGGGATTTGCAGCGTTGCCTGGGTTAAACCATAAATCCCCAGCGCCACGCCCACGAGTAGCGGGGTCGAACCCTCAAGGGTGTCGGCATACAGCGCCAACACCGGCAGCACCATAAACAGACCCAGCATGCGCGATGCATAAAGCCCGGCCAAACCACTGATCGCACGTCGTTCAGAGGCCAGCAATAGTGCGGAAACCTTGCGCATAATGCCCTTTTATATGGTGGTTAAGCATGTGGTGAGTCAGTGTGGATTGTGACAATCCTCTATTCTAGCGGTTTGGGCTGGCGCTGGAAACGTCGCGAGTTGCCGCAGGTTATCTTGGGTTATGAAAGCGGTTTTGCCGGGAGGGTGCCGACAAACGTATAATCACGCTTTTGCCGCGCGATTCGAGGTGTTGATGGACAGCATTCTGGTCAGGGGTGCCCGCACCCACAACCTCAAGCAGATCGATGTGGAGCTGCCCCGTAACAAGCTGATTGTGATTACCGGCCTCTCCGGCTCGGGTAAATCGTCGTTAGCATTCGACACCCTTTACGCCGAGGGGCAGCGCCGCTACGTGGAATCGCTCTCCACTTATGCGCGCCAGTTCCTGTCGATGATGGAAAAGCCCGATGTGGATCACATCGAAGGGCTGTCACCTGCGATCTCCATTGAGCAGAAGTCCACTTCCCACAACCCGCGCTCGACCGTGGGCACCATCACCGAAATTTACGACTACCTGCGTCTGCTGTTTGCCCGTGCCGGGACGCCCCGCTGCCCAGAACATGGCGAAGACTTGGAAGCCCAGACCATCTCGCAAATGGTCGACCAAGTCATGAACCTCGCCGAAGGCACCAAGCTGATGCTGCTGGCGCCGGTAGTCAAAGGCCGCAAAGGCGAACATTTACAGTTATTAGCCGAGCTGCGCGCCCAGGGCTTCGTACGCGCCCTGGTCGATGGCCAAGTGCTGGAACTGGACGACATCGCACCACTGGATAAGCGCAAAAAACACGATATCAGCGTCGTCGTTGACCGCTTCAAAGTGCGCGACGACCTTGCCCAACGTTTGGCGGAGTCCTTTGAAACCGCGCTGAACCTCGCCGACGGCACCGCCATGATTCACTTTATGGACGGTGAACGCGACGATATTGCCTTTTCATCGCGCTTTGCCTGCCCGGTGTGCGGCTACTCGCTGGCGGAACTTGAGCCACGCATGTTCTCGTTCAACAATCCTGCGGGCGCCTGCCCTACCTGCGACGGGCTAGGCGTACAGCAGTACTTCGACCCGGACAAGCTCATCAGCCACCCGGAGCTATCGCTTGCCGAAGGCGTGATCAAAGGCTGGGATCGGCGCAATATTTACTACTTCACCCAGCTCCAGGCACTGGCCAAGCACTACGGCTTTGAGCTGGAAACGCCCTGGCAAGAGCTCGCCCGCCACGAGCGGGAGGTTATCTTAAACGGCAGCGGCGACGAACAGATACCGTTTGTGTACGTGGGTGATCGCGGCCGTAAAGTGACCCGCGAACACGCTTTCGAAGGCGTACTGCCCAATATGCAGCGCCGCTATCGGGAAACCGAATCCAATATGGTGCGCGATGACCTGGTCAAATACATCGCCGTACAGCCCTGCGCCACCTGTAATGGCTCGCGCCTGCGTAAAGAGTCACGCCATGTTTACGTGGATGATCACAATATCGCCGAGATTGTGCGCTTTCCGATTGGTGAGGCGTGGCGCTACTTTGCCGACCTAAGCCTGCCAGGACGCAAAGGTGAGATCGCCGATAAAATCGTCCATGAGATTCACGCCCGGCTAGAGTTTCTGGTCAACGTGGGGCTGGACTATCTCAACCTGGAGCGCAGTGCCGATACCCTTTCCGGCGGTGAAGCCCAGCGTATCCGTTTAGCCAGCCAAATCGGCGCAGGCCTGGTCGGGGTCATGTATATTCTCGATGAGCCGTCGATTGGCTTGCATCAGCGCGACAACGACCGACTGCTGAAAACCCTTGAGCGACTGCGTGACTTAGGCAATACCGTGATTGTGGTAGAGCACGATGAAGACGCTATTCGCGCCGCCGACCACGTGCTGGATATCGGCCCAGGTGCGGGTGTGCACGGCGGTGAAATCGTTGCCCAGGGCACCCCGCAAGACGTGATGGACAACCCCAACTCGCTGACCGGCCAATACTTATCTGGCTCCCGGGAAATTGCCGTGCCGCCCTACCGCATACCCGGCAATCCAGAAAAGCAGCTGATTGTGCGCGGCGCTACCGGCAATAACCTGCAGAACGTCACCCTTAGCCTGCCGCTGGGGCTGTTTATCGCCATCACCGGCGTTTCTGGCTCAGGTAAATCGACGTTGATCAACGGCACCTTGATGCCGATTGCGGCGCGCGAATTAAATCGTGCGACAACATTGACCGCCGCGCCCTATGAGAAGATCGAGGGGCTCGACCAGCTTGATAAAGTCATCGATATCGACCAGAGCCCGATTGGTCGCACGCCACGCTCCAACCCGGCCACCTATACGGGTATTTTTACGCCGATTCGCGAGCTGTTTGCGGGCACCCAAGAAGCGCGTTCCCGGGGCTATAAGCCCGGTCGTTTTAGTTTTAACGTCAAGGGTGGGCGCTGCGAGGCGTGCCAGGGCGAAGGCATGATCAAGGTAGAGATGCACTTTCTGCCGGATATCTACGTGCCCTGCGATGTCTGTAAGGGCAAACGCTACAACCGCGAAACCCTGGACATTCATTACAAGGGTAAAACCATCCACGAAGTACTGGCCATGACGGTGGAAGACGCCCTGGAGTTCTTTAGCCCAGTGCCCGCCATTGCACGTCGCCTGCAAACCTTGCTAGATGTAGGCCTTTCCTACATTCGCTTAGGGCAGAGCGCCACCACCCTTTCCGGTGGCGAAGCGCAGCGGGTTAAACTCGCCCGTGAATTGGCCAAGCGTGATACCGGCAAAACGCTGTATATCTTGGATGAGCCCACCACCGGCCTGCACTTTGAGGATATTCGCCAACTGCTGACGGTACTTCACCGTCTGCGCGATCACGGCAATACCATCGTGGTGATTGAGCACAACCTGGATGTGATCAAAACCGCCGACTGGATTGTCGATCTTGGCCCCGAAGGGGGTTCAGGTGGCGGACAGATCATCGCCGAGGGCACGCCGGAACAGCTCGCCAAACAGGACGTTTCGCATACCGGCCGCTTCTTAGCGCCGCTGCTCGCGCGAGGCAAGCGTGCAACGAAGCGTTGACGCTGGTTTTCGAGGGGTGAGCGCTGCTCACCCCAGGCTAAATAGGTACGCTAGTTAGCCTATTTGGGCGACGCAGTAGATGGCCACATCGTTTATAGTGGCGGGCAGATAATCGTTAGCAGTATTATCCAATCCTGTGCTGGAGGGATACGTCGTGGGTCAGGAAAACAGCTGTATTATTAAGCACTTCAATCACTACTGCTCATTAAGCGATGATGAGAAGGGATTGCTCATGGCGCTAGAGGAGAGCCCAACCAATATTAAGTCGGGCACGCTACTCTGGGAGATGGGCGATGCGGCCAATGAGTTTTGCACGCTAAAAAGTGGTTGGGCCTACTCCTACCGTCACTTAGAGAATGGTGACCGACAGATTCTCGAAGTGTTTTTGCCGGGCGATATCATCGGGTTGCGCGAGTTTGCCTTCTCGCAGCGGCTTGAAAATGTGCGCATGATTGATGATGGCGTGATTTGCCATTTCCCGCATAAACGTATGCTGGAAATATTTCGCCAGTCGCTGCCTCTCACCTCGGTGATGTTTGCCATTGGCAGCCGTCAGCAGGCGCTGCTCACTGAGCGCCTCGTCACTCTGGCCAGACGCAGTGCACGTAAGAAAATGGCGCATTTTCTGTATGAAATGTATTTAAGGCTGCGCCAAACCAACCCGGATATTAGCAACCAGTTCCGCCTGCCGCTCTCACAGGAGCAGTTAGCCGATGTGCTCGGGCTAAGCCCGGTACACGTTAGCCGCACCTTTACGGCGCTTAGTGAAGACGGCCTAGTATTTCGCGACCGCCACCATGTCACCATTCCAGACTTATCCGCGCTATGCACCGAAGGTGAATTTGACGATTGCTACCTCACCGACAATGTCCGGCCACTGTTAGGCGATTCCGCCTGAGAAAACTAACCACACTTTGACCAGCCGCAGCCAGCATAGCAGGTCGGGCAGCCATCCATCATGATCAGCTCACCGCGGCACTCGGGGCAGTTACCCACTATGGCTGGGCCACTGCCTTCAGGCTTTTTTCCCTTCGTTGCCTTATCACCGCCAATCGACTCCACCGCGCCTGTTTCAATGGGTGCATCATTAGCTTCGTCTTCAGCACCGGGCTGCCAAGCGTGGCCGTGAGCCATACGATGAGCATAACGCTCTACCAGCTTTTCAACCGGCACCTGGTTGCCATCCCGATCTAGAAAACCGCGGCGATAAAGAATCTGCTGAATCGACCAGGCAATCGCCGCCACTTCCGAATCGTGGAACATTGGCTTATTCCAACGGTTCATACCACAGCGTACCAAGCCTTTGTCCCAGGCCACTTTGCGTAGATCCGCCACCGCTTGGGTGACGTAACCACCGCGGGCCGCCAGCGAAAGGCTGCGCATGGTCGCGGTGATCCACTGGTGCTCGCTGGAGAGCTGCCCTGACGGAAAAAAGAACTCCACCGGGCGCTCAATCACCACGCGCTTACTGCCAATCACGCCTTCCACTGGCATAAACGACACCAGCAAATAGACTTTTTTACGCCCTTCCGCGCCTACGTATGAAATCTTTTCAGACACGGCTTCCAAAGTGCCTTCCGGACGGGAAGGTATACGTACCGTTAGCGGATCTTCATCTTGTAGCTCAGGAACGGGAACGGCCTGCTCCTGCTGCTTGATACGGTAACCAACAATTTTTGAGGTAATTTCTACAGCCATGGTGTTCTCCACTTAGCAAAGGTGTGCGTTTTTAAACAGATGGCGCTTAACGCGGCATCACCATTTGCCGTAGGTGCCTTCTTTTAAGCCATCAAAGAGGTTGGCAGCGTTATGCTCTTCACCGTCGTAAATCACCTTCTCATCCCCGGCTAGTTCGAGGGTTTCACCGTTTTCCAGTTCAAATACGTAGGTCGTGTTTTTAAGATCATCTTCCCGCACGAGCACGCCCTGGAAAGCTTCGGGATTAAAGCGGAAAGTAGTGCAGCCTTTTAAGCGGCTTTCATAAGCCTGCAAATAGAGGTTCTGGAACTGTTCAAAGGGGAACTCGGTAGGCACATTGACCGTTTTCGAGATCGCTGAATCCACCCAGTGCTGGGCGGCGGCCTGAACGGCAACGTGCTGTTCGGGAGATATCGCATCGGCGGTGACGAAGTAGTCAGGCAGGTCGCTGTCCACCGCATCAGATGCAATAAAGTGACGGTAGGCGGCCAGTTCAAAGGAGACGACTTCGACCTGCTCTTTGGTCTTCTTGCCCGACTGAATAATATTGCGGAAATAGCGGTGCGAGAAGGAGGGTTCGATACCGTTGGAGGCATTGTTACCCATCGACAGGCTGATCGTGCCGGTCGGCGCGATCGAGCTGTGGTGGGTGAAGCGCGCACCGTGCTCGGCTAGCTGTGACACAAGCTCCGGCTCCAGCTCGGCCACTTGGGCCATGTACTGACTATAACGGGCGTGTAGGATACGCCCCGGCACTTGATCGCCCACTTCGTAGCCATCTTTGGCCAACTGAGGCCGCTCGCGCAACATTTTGGGAGTAATGGTGTGCTCCTGCTCAAGCACCGGCGCCATGCCTTTCTCTTGGGAGAGCTCCAGCGCCTGCTTCCAACCCTCTATCGCTAAGTGCCGGCTCACCTCATCAGTGAACACCAACGACTGCTTAGAACCGTAAGGGATTTTGAGCATGGTGAGCGTTGAGCCTAAGCCCAAAAAGCCCATACCGTGACGGCGCTTGGCTTCTATTTCACGCTGCTGCTGGGGCAGCGGCAAACCGGCAATCTCGACCACGTTATCGAGCATACGCGTGAAGATCGCGACCACTTTGCGGTAGCGTTCCCAATCAAAGCGCGGCTCGGCGCCGAAGGGGTCGATCACGAACTTGGTTAGGTTGACAGAACCTAGCAGGCAGGCGCCTTCTGGCGGCAAGGGTTGTTCGCCACAGGGATTCGTCGCACGGATATCTTCGCAGAACCAGTTATTGTTCATGCGGTTAACCTGGTCGATCAGGATAAAGCCAGGCTCGGCGTAGTCATAGGTGGAGGACATAATGGTGTCCCACAACTCCCGCGCTTTAATCACTTCGACAATGCGGCAGGCGACGCGGCCTTCGGCATCGACCGTGTAGCCCTCTTCAACTACCGGCCAGTCACGGTAGATCAAGTCTTCCGCTTTGACATCCTCTTTCTCACCGGGGTGCAGCGGAAAAGCCAGCGGCCAGTCAGCATTGTTCTTGACCGCTTCCATAAATTCGTCGGTGATCAGCAAGCTGAGGTTAAACTGTCGTAGGCGCCCCGCTTCGCGCTTGGCCTGAATAAACTCGCGCACATCTGGGTGGCCCACATCGAAAGTACCCATCTGAGCACCACGCCGACCACCAGCAGAGGCGACGGTGAAGCACATCTTGTCGTAGATATCCATAAACGCCAGTGGGCCGTTGGTGCCCGCGCCAGCGCCGAATACGAACGCGCCCTTATGACGCAGCGTCGAGAAGTCGTAGCCGATACCCGCCCCGGATTTCAGCGTCATACCCGCATCAACCACTGAGTCGAGGATATCGCGCATGGAGTCACGAATGGTGCGGGAGACAGTGCAGTTAATCAGGCTCACCGCAGGCTTGTAGGCCTCAGCCCCCGCGTTGGAGAGAATACGACCGGCAGGAATCGCGCCGTTTTCCAACGCCCAGCGAAATTTGGGCAACCACTCTTCCGCTTTATCTCCCTCCACCGCTGCCAGGGCACGAGCAACCCGTTCAAACGTAGCACCAACGTCCTGATCAACGGGTTGGCTATGACGATCCTTAAGACGGTATTTGGCGTCCCATATTTCCCGCGAGGGGGCCTGCATAGGGACATCGTTAGAGGTCTTCATAGCCTTGGCAGCGGTGCTCATGTCGCAAAACTCCTTCACAGCGAGGGTGAATTATAGCGCTCAAATAGGGCGATTATACGTAGCATCGAAGTGAAGTATAGACGTGACCTCCCACCATATGAGGCACTTTTTTTAATTTTTTCTACCATATATAGGAAAATCAGCGCGTTACTATTTTGCCAATCCCAAACACGATATAGACTGGGGTTTTGGGTTAAATGGCTTTGATCATGTCCGCAACTCACTTCCTGCGCTCTCCATCCCAGTATCTTTGCACGCTCACGTTTACCGTTGTGGCGATAGCGACCATGTGGATGGTCGCTACGCCCGTCGCTAACGCGACCACCTTCAATACTGACGATGTGGCCACCCACGACCATTGGCAGTCAATGACGCTCTCACTGGGGGGCGAACGCCACTATCGGGCGGTAGAAACCCACAGCTACTCGGATGCGACGCTGAGCTTGAATGCCACCTCGGGCGTTTGCGATTTACCCTGGCTGGAGATGCGCGTCACCCTTGAGCAGCAGCAGGGAGAGAGCCGTACAGTAAACCTGGTGCCCACTCGGCTGCGCATCGATGAGCGGCCCGTTATCGACACCATGGCGGAATTTATCACTGAGCGCGGCGATGACGGGTTTTATGCTCACTTTTATTTAAGTGACTTGGCATCACTGATGGCCGACATGCGCCAGGGGGAGCAGCTATTTCTCGGCTTCGACCAGGACGAGCGCGAGCCGTGGTATATGACCTTTAGCCTAAAAGGCGCCGATGCGGCGATCAACCGGATGCTCACCCAGTGTGAAGGTAGTGGCACCTAAAGGTTTGCTTAAATCAGCACCACAGGCTCAAGCGCCATTTCAACGCGGTTGCGTCCGCCATGCTTAGCGCGGTACATGGCGTCATCAGCCCGGGAGATAAGGGTTTTACAGCTGTCACCCGGCTGCCAAACGGCGACACCGATACTCACTGTAACCGTTTGCTCAACGCCCTCTATACGCAGCTCTTCTACCAGCGAGCGCAGCCGCTCAGCCAGGCCAGTGGCGGCATCAACATCGGAATGAGTCGCCAGCACAATAAACTCTTCGCCTCCCCAACGGCCCAGGTGGTCGCAGCCACGCAGCGAGCTTTCCACTAAGCGCGCCAGGGCCACCAGCACATCGTCACCCACGCTATGGCCGTGAGCATCGTTGATCTGCTTAAAGTTATCCACATCGAACAGTAGCAAGGCAAAAGCGGCCGCATAGCGCCTGGCAGCCACCAGCTCTGCATTGATCGCTTCTTCGATGCGGTAACGGTTCCACACCTTGGTTAGAGGATCGAAATGGGCTAATTGCTCAAGACGTTGGTTGGCTTCGGCAAGGGCTTTGCGTTCGTGCTCCAGGTGCATATTCAGTGAGCTAATTTCATAGGCAGAAATCGCCAGCGTCAGGTCTTCCCCCAAGTCTACCGCCGCTAAGCGCTCTACCCGCAGCCACGCTTCACTTCTGCCGACTACCTCTTCAGACCAAGCAACCGATGGAGCCAATATCACGGCCGGTTTAGGGTTGGTTGTAGGCTGCATCGCCCAATACAGCGTTTCCACCTGCTCGGGGCGAAAAAAAATCAGCCAGGCGCGCTGGGTCGAACTCATTGGCAGCGGCACTGCTAGAGCCCCACACTGCTCGGGCATGGCTAGCGAAGCGGTTAACGTCTCTTTGCCGATTTCGCGCGTGCACCAAGGGCCGCTATGTACATGAGTTCTTTCCAGGCGCAGCACAAACTGGCTTATCGCTTCTGGAGTCGGCGTCACACCCGCTTGATAAGCGCCACCATTCACCCACAGCACCACGCCATGGGCGCGAAACAGCTTCATCCAGATAGCCGCCTGCTCATGAAGTAACTGTTGGGGACTTTGCGGCTCGCTGCGCGCTCGCGCACTGAGCACGAGGCTATCCTGAACCCGTTGTAGGTAGCGGGCTTCTTGACGCGCCCGTAGCAACAGCATGCGCTGGGTGGCCATTTGCACGAGGGTGCGAACGGCATCACGCACGGGGGGTTCAACCGAGTGCGGTGCTGGCGAATGGCAAAACACTAGACCCCATAAGCCAGTATCCCCCTGCATGGCCAAACTGAATGACCCACGCACCCCCAGGCGATTTAAATATCGCTGCCGCTCAGGGGCAGGGGCGCGTAAAAAGCTGCCGCTAAGGCTCACTCCCGAGTAGGCGGGAGTCAGCGTTTCAGGCGGCGCATCGACGTCTTCAATTAACCGAACGGGGTAATGTTGGTAACTTTTGCGTAAGGCGACAGGGAAGTCGCTTGAGGGGAAGCGCTGACCCAACAGCGAGGGCAGCTGGTTGCCCAGCGCTTCGGCAACCATTAAACCATGCCAATCACTGTCGAAATGGCACACGGTGACGCGATCATGGCCGGTGAGCTGTTGAATAGCGTTAACCAAGCAGTCGAGCAGCTCTTCCTGGTGGGTTGCGTCGGCTAAATGCATCAGCCGCTCATTGACTGTGCCAAGCAGGCGGCGCTTACCTTGGGGGTTGAGTGGCTCAATCTCGACGATGACCTTCCCACCTGCTCGGTAAGCATAGAGCTGAAAACGCATGTTGCTATGCTTGGAACGAATAAACACCAGCGGGCCGGAGAGTTTCTGCTGCCCCTGCAACTCGCGGCGCACCCGCTGGCTTAGCCGTTTTCCTAACACATAGGCAAGAGTGTGCGGCCCATTTTCAGGGCGCTCAATACCGGTCAAGCGGGTTAAGTTGGTGCTACTGGCTTGAATGCGGCGACAATCGGCATCTAAAACCAGCAGAGCTCCAAACGACTGCAACCGCGGGTGGTACATGGACACAAACGTGGCCTCGCAATCTATTCACCCTCGACCTGCTGCCTTAGCAACAACTCTACGCGACGGTTGGCAGCTCGGCCCTCCGCCGTTGCGTTCGGTTCCATGGGTTGGGTGTCGGCATAACCGACGGCCCGCATACGAGAGATATTGAATCCTTGGCGCTCTAAATGCCTCACCACAGCGATAGCCCGCGCTGATGAAAGCTCCCAATTAGAGGGGAAGCGGGCCGTTGAAATAGGCACGCTGTCGGTGTGGCCTTCTACCGAAATCTGACCGTCAAAACGGGTCAGCACATCGATAAGGCTTTCTACCACCTCTTGCCCACGGGAAGTCAGTACAGCTTGACCGCTGGGAAATAAAAGGCTGGTATCAATACGTAACGTGACCCCTTCACTCCCTTGCGAAACACTGACACCGGGGATGTCGAGCCCATCAAACTGCGGCTGAACCCCTGAATGGCGGGGCTGAATACCAGTGGCTAGAGACGCCAGCGGCAATGATGATACAGCGCTAGCCGAGCGCATGAAAGCAGTATCAGCCGCCTCACCGCCTCCCGGCGGTGTCAGTGAAAGCAGCAGCACAAAGAGCGTGATTAGCAGCGTCAGCACATCCAAATAGCTGGTTAGCCAACCCTCGTCACCATCGCCTGGCGACGGCGTCATTTCCAGTGCGTGGCGCGTATCACGGTCAAGCATCTGGCCTACCCCTTCGCCGCCGCACTAACCGACGAATCAGGCCTTGGTTTGACGCTGTTATCACGGATCTCATCGTGATAGTTAGCTACAAACGAGTTGAGGGTCTCTTCAATAAACGACGGCAGGCGGCGCTTGGTAATCAGCGAAATACCTTCCAGCACCATGTTCATGGTAATCAGCCGCTCTTCGGTGCGGCGCTCGAGTTTCACCGCAATCGGCTTAAACACCAAGTTGGCGAGTAAAATGCCGTAGAAGGTGGTGAGCAGGGCCACCGCCATGCGCGGGCCGATCACCTGCAGGTCGCCTGCGTCCATGACTTCCAGCATATTGACCAGCCCCACCAGGGTGCCGATCATGCCAAATGCGGGTGCGTAGGTGGCCATGGTACGGAATATTTGTGCCTCGGCATGCTCACGCGCTTTAAGACGGGCAATGCGCCAACGCAGCATGTCAAAAATTTCATCCTCTTTGGTGTTGGCAATGACCAGTTGGATCCCGGTACGCAAAAACGGGTTTCGGGTATGCTCCAACTCGCGCTCGACCGCACGTACATCGCCCTTAAACCAGAGTCGCGACATATCCACCAATTCGCGGATATCGTCACGCATATAGGTATTTTCGCGCCGGAATACCAAGCCCACCAACCGTACGACGCGGAGCACCTCTTTCAGCGGATAGCTGATAAAGGTTGCCGCTAGGGTACCGGTCACCACAATGGCCAAACCCGGCAAATTGATAAAACTTTCAGGGGACTCTGCGGTGAAAAACAGCACGCTCACCAACAGTAGTATGCTGGCAAATATGCCTATCAGCGTCGAAGGGTTCATCCACGGCTCCTTGCCGGTCACAAGTGAGTAAAAAGAGGTGTTATGCCGAGTCGTGTAAACGCGCGCGTAAGCGGCTGACGGCTTGGCTGTGCAGTTGTGAAACGCGTGACTCCGTGACGCCCAACACAGCCCCTACTTCCTTAAGGTTGAGTTCTTCTTGGTAGTACAGCGCCATTAGCAGCTTTTCACGCTCTGGCAGCGCTTCAATTGCCTCAATCAACGTTTGTCGTTGCTGGCCGTCTAGCAACTGCTCGAACGGTGAATTAGCCAATTCATTATTGCTAGGCTCGCCACCGTCGGCCACCAGCTCTTCAAACGGCAACAGTTGACCACTGTTGGTGTCGTTGAGGAGCTGCTGATACTCACTCAACGGCATTTCAAGGTGTTGGGCGATTTCGTTCTCTTCTGGTGCCCGTCCGAGCTGTTGCTCTAATTGACGAACGGCACTGTCAACCGCTCGCGCTGAGCGGCGCACGCTGCGGGGCAACCAGTCGCGGGTACGTAATTCATCCATCATTGCACCGCGAATACGCTGACTGGCAAACGTCGCGAACGTTGCCCCCTGGGTGGCATCGAAGCGCCCCAGCGCTTCCAGCAGCCCTACCATCCCGGCTTGAATAAGGTCGTCGAGCTCAATACTGGCTGGCAAACGGACCTGAAGCGTCAAGGCCTGACGTCGTACCAGTGGCATGTATTGCGTCAACAGCTCACTCTGTTTGATCCTGCCTTGTGCTGTGTACATCCTCTCGCCTCGCGTCTATCCAGCCTTCACTGATAGTTCACAATCATTTGCAGCCCCTGGACACGAACAGGCCGCTGCCCCGGACGTAAAGCGAAGCGAAAATGCAACGGCGCATCCGCGGCAAACCCCGCCAGGGCAGTGGTAGTCCCCCGCATGCCAGCTAACGCAACGCACTGCTCAGGATGGCACAGCCAAGCGTTTAATGACGCACCAGGGGGATATTGAAACTGCCAATGAATACGCCCGAGCTGTGCTGACTCCACATTGTTAGCAGCAGCAGGTGGGGTAGCGTTTTGGCTAGCGCTTGACCGATCACTCATCGCTACCATCAGACCTGGTATCTGGCTGCTCCAGCTACCGGGTGTCGCCTGGGCGTTTCCCGTTACCCCTGCTAGTAGACACCCTGTCAGCAGTACTGGGCTCAGTAGCAGTCTCCCTCTTAATAGCCAGCTTAGCATGCTTGGTCTCCTCGGCAGAGTGCGCTCATCGTGCAAGTACCAACAGCTCCATATTTAAGTAGTAATCAGCTGCCTCACGCAAGTTATTGAGCAACCCTTGACGCGGCAAGTGCGGCTCGTGGAGCGCCAGCAAACGGCGCGGCCCGCCACGCTCATGTAGTTGACGCAAGGTACGGAACATGGAAGCAAAGGTATCGGCATCGCTACTGATCCACAGTGCCCAACGGCTGTATTGATCGCAAAGTTGGGCTAGGTCGGCCGTTTCGGCCATGACGATATGAATATCCCAATCCTCAGGATCACCGGCCCAGCTTCGACCTAACGTCGACCACTGCCCTAATCGTGCTTTAACCTTGTTCACCTGGGCTGCACCACTACCCGGTAGTCCGACCACAATAAGCGGAATTTTGGGCCGGTGCGCTACCACCGTTGCTGGCTCTTCCACCGCTGCAGTTGTCGGCTTTAACAGAGAGCTAGGCTGTTCAGATTCCGGCACGTGTTCTGCCGCCGCAACATCAACTGTACCCTCAGCTTGCTGCTGTTGGCGCTGCAGGTTTGCCCACTTGCGTAGACCCGATGCTTGATCCTGTTCGCTCACGCCACGCCCTCTCGACTAACACTGCCCATTTGACGAATCGCATCTCGTGCCATAAAGGCGTAGACCAGTGCATCAAGCATGCCGGTATCGCGGCGGCGACGGCTGTTGCCTAATAGGTTGAGCAGATCGCCACGCAGCGTCTGCGCCTCCTCATCATCAGCAACATCGAGATGCCCGGCGACCGATGCCACACCGCTGGCCATCAATAGGCGAACTTCAGCATTTAGATCCCCGCTATCGGCCTCTTTTAACTGCTGCCACGCGCGACGCGTCAAGGCGGCCAAGCCTTCGCTTTGCAGCTGGGTTAACAGCAGTGAGAGCACCTCTGCTCCTAGCCGAGCGGGGGTAAGCCAGTAGCGGCGCGCCACTACTTTGGCGCTTTCCGGATCGCGAACTTCACCGAACCAGGCGAGTAGCGCCGTGCCGCTGGCGTCCTCGACTTCGGCGTAGGCAGTCCACAGTTGCACCGATTGGCCACGAAAACGCACGCCCACATGGTGCGTTAGCACACTGTCACTAAATAGCTGGCGGATAGATTGACGTTCGTGGTGAAAGCGTAACCGATGACTGGGGGCCACTTGGCTGACCCAGGTCAAGTGCTCGGCTTCCAGCCACGCTAGTGCATCCGGTTCAGGGAAGCGCGGTAGTAAGTGCACCGCAACGCCGCTCGATGCCGACAGAGCGGCTAAGCGTGGCTGCCACCCTGCGGCGTGGCGATGCTGCAGCCAGGGTAGCGCCAGCCAGGCACCATCCGTGTCCAGGCCAATGTCCGGCATTGCCCAGTCGCAGCCGCGCTCATTGCGCCGCGGAAACCACGCCATCCCTAAGGTGGTCTTTGCCGCTGGATAACCGGCAAGTAATGCATCCAAATGTGTTTCCTGCAAACGACTAGGCAGCGAAGCTAGGTTCCAGATCTCTTCTAATTCCGCAAACCCCGTGACGCGTTGGCGCAACCTCGCCAGTAGCGACGACAAACGACGCCCTTGGCCCAGGACATCCCGCGACCAGCGCGGCATTCCCATCGGCGCATCGGCACTTTGCACCCGTTCACGCTGAGGTGTCGCGGTACTCAGCGCTTGATCCACTAGCGCATCGGGGGCGGCAAGGGCCATATCTTCGGGCACCTGCTGGCCATTAGAGCCAAACAGTACGCGCATCCCGTGACGCATAATAATATCTAACACTGGAGCCAGACGTCCCGCCTCATCCTGTTTGGTGATAATACAGTCATCTAACTCTGCGCCCGCCGCCCGCGCGGCCTGACGGTAGCGCAGCACCACTTCTTCGAGGGTTTCCGGTTGGCTGGCAGCATTGAGTAGCAGCACCAAACGTACCCGCGAGCGTCCGCCTTGCAGGTGGGCAATCTGCTCTATCACCCGCTGGTCACGCTGACTCATGCCTACGGTGTCGATAATTACCCACTGCTTGCCCTGCAGGCGGCCCAGCAAATCGTCGATGGGCTGTTCGGCATCCAAGGCGTACATCGGGGTATCCAGCAGGCGCGCATAAATGCGCAACTGCTCATGGGCACCGATCCGGAAGCTGTCGGTGGTAACCAGCGCTACCGGGCGCGTGCCGTGGCGCATCACAAAACGAGCGGCCAGCTTGGCGGTGGTGGTGGTTTTACCTACCCCCGTTGGCCCCACCAGGGCAACAATGCCGGTTTGGTCGAAAAAGCTTGCTTCATCGTTGAGTACGTAAAGGCGATCCATTAACTGCTGTCGCAGCCACTGCAGTGGGGCTTCGCTATCGCCGTCTAACCTGGTTAGCGATGCAGGCAACCCAGCCAGCAGTTCATCGGCAATTTCGCTGCTAAAACCCACATTCCACAGCAGTTGACGCAGCCGTGCAGCCGTTCCGGTGGGCGCTGCTGGCGATGGTGAAGCAGTATGGGTTGACTGGCTGTTTGCCAGCAGCGCTCGCATATCCTGCATTTCGCGCAGTAAGCGCTCGCTCATCGCCTGCATGGGGTCTTGCGCTGAAGGTGCTGTCGGCGTTTCGGGTGGTGCAGGTTCTGGTGAGGGTTCAAAGTGGTCAATGGCTTCATCCGCCATCGCTAAAATTTCAACGCCCCCTTCGGTACGCCGATTTGCGACAATCAAGGCGTCTTCACCGAGCGTTTCACGCACTTGGCGCATCACATCACGACTATTGGCTCCCACGAAACGTCTAACGCTCATGATTTACCCTTGCCTGTTCTGAAAATGGACGACGCTAGCCTATCACGGCGTGCCATCTTTAACGTCCGCCGACCACTGTGGTCACTCTTAATGTGCGATCGTCGGGAATTTCAGCCTGGGACAGTACCGACATATGGCGTAACCGGCGGCGTAAGAAGCGCGATAGCACCGCCCTTAGCGAATGTTGCACGACCAACACCGGTGGTTCGCCTGAGCTTTCGTGACGCTCCAGCGCCTGCTGGGCCTGGGTCATCAGCGTTTCTGCCAACCCGGGCTCCATGGCGCCGTTGCCATTCATGGCCTGTACCAGCACTTGTTCCAGTTGAGCATCCAGCCCCATGACATTGAGTGTCTCCTGCCCCGCAAACCACTGCTGGACAATGGCGCGCCCCAGCGAGACTCGCACCAGCGCCGTCAGCTCATTAGGATCTTTTTGCTGTGTGGCGTACTCGGCCAGGGTATCGAGAATAGTGCGCATGTCGCGGATAGAGACATCTTCGTCGAGCAGGTTTTGCAAGATACGCTGCAGTACCGTCAAGGAAATAGCTTTGGGGATCACCTCTTCGACCAACGCTTTTTGATCATCGCCCATTTTATCCAGCAACTTCTGTACTTCCTGACGGCCCAGCATCTCGGGTGAATGGCGGTGCAACAGGTGGTTCAAGTGGGTCGCTATGACGGTACTGGCATCCACAACGGTGTAGCCATACACCTGGGCATGCTCACGCTGGTTGCTATCAATCCAGACAGCGGGCAAGCCAAAGGCGGGATCCTGAGTATGGGTGCCCTGCAGCTCGCCCGATACCTGCCCAGGGTTAATCGCTAGCCATTTGCCCGGCTGTGCCTCAGCGCGACCAATCTCGGCGCCTTTCATGGAGAGCACATAGGCGTTCGGCGGCAGCTCCAAATTATCGCGGATATGCACCACTGGCGGCAGGAAACCCACTTCTTGGGCAAACTTCTTACGCACGCTCTTAATGCGCCCAAGCAGCTCGCCTTTTTGACGCGAGTCCACCAGCGGGATTAAGCGATGGCCCACTTCCAGGCCGAGGGTATCGACCAGTTGCACATCTTCCCAGCTCGCTTCGGGTGTCTCTTGTACAGGTACAGGCGCAGTCGCAATTTCCTCCTTGACCAACGCCTGTTCTTTTTGGCGCATAATAAACCACGCCAAACCCGCCAATAGTGCGGTAAAGAGCAGAAATACGACATTGGGCATGCCGGGCACCATGCCCAGTAGCCCCATCACTATGGCGGCTAATATCAGCACCTGGGGATTAACGAATAGTTGGCTGAGCATTTGCTGGCCAATATCTTCGTTCGTATCCATGCTGACCCGGGATACCGTGACACCCGCGGCGGTGGAGATCACCAAAGCAGGGATTTGCGCCACCAGGCCATCACCAATCGCCAGCAGCATATAGGTTTGGCCTGCCGCACCAAAGCTCATATCGTGCTGCAGCATACCAATCATCAACCCGCCGATGATATTGACCACCATAATCACCAAACCGGCAATGGCATCACCACGGACAAATTTACTCGCGCCGTCCATCGAACCAAAGAAATCAGCCTCTTGTGAGACCTCTGCGCGACGCTTTTTGGCATCGTCTTCGCCGATTAAGCCGGCATTCAGATCGGCATCGATGGCCATCTGCTTACCCGGCATCGCATCCAACGTAAAGCGCGCACCCACTTCGGCAATACGGCCAGCACCTTTGGTGATAACCATAAAGTTGATGATGACAAGAATCAGGAAGACCACTAGGCCGACAGCGAAATTGCCGCCGACCAGGAACGCCCCGAACGCTTCAATGACCTTACCCGCAGAGGCGCCGCCTTGGTGGCCCTCCATGAGCACCACACGGGTAGAGGCCACATTGAGCGACAGGCGCAGCAGCGTAGTAAATAGCAACACGGCAGGGAATGCCGCAAAGTCCAGCGGCTTCTGGGTAAACATGCTGACCAATAACACCATAATGGCCAGAGCGATATTGAAGGTGAAGAGTAAATCCAGGGCGAAGGGAGGCAAGGGCACAATCATCATGCCCAAAATCATTAGGATGAGCAGCGGCCCGACCAGCAGCTTCATGCGCACATCACCCATCCAGTCGCGCCGACCTACTAGTTGACTCAAGCCTTTCATGGTTGCGCCTCATTACCACCGGCGCCATGCCCGGGGCTTTCCATCTCCGGCGGAACCGGCAGGTTATCGGGGGTTGGGGGCACCTCGCCTCCTTGTTGTGATACTTGCTTGAGGCGGTAGGCCCAGGCCATTACTTCCGCCACCGCGGTATACAGTTCGGCAGGTACTTCTGCATCTAGATCGACGTGATGATACAGGGCCCGCGCCAATGGTGCTGCCTGCAAGCGTGGCACGCCTGCCTCTTCAGCGATTTCGCGAATGCGTGCAGCCACTGCGTCGGCGCCTTTTGCCACCAGCCGCGGGGCGCCCATACTGCCTTCCTGATAAGTCAGTGCTATCGCATAGTGCGTGGGGTTGGTAATGATGACGTCCGCCTCGGGCACTTTGCTCATCATCCTGCCCCGCGCCATGGCCTGCTGCTGCTGGCGAATGCGCGCCTTCACATGCGGGTCGCCTTCGGACTCTTTGTGCTCACGCTTAATCTCTTCCTGACTCATGCGCAGCTTCTTAGCATTGTCCCAGAGCTGGAAAGGGACATCGATCAAAATGACCACGATCAACACCAGCACCATTAGCCCAGCTGCCTGAGCCGCCATGCTTAGGGCATTGGTCAGCGCTTGCTGGATAGGCTGATCCATTAGCGCCATAAATTTGCCGATGTTGAAATACAAAAACGTCGCAGCCACGCCCCCCACCAGAAACGATTTGGCAATCGCTTTTGCCAATTCGATCAGAGCCTGGGTGGAGAAGATACGCTTTACGCCCTTAATAGGGTTTAGCTTGGAAAACTTGGGCTGCATCGATTTACCCGATATCAGCCAGCCTCCCATCAGCCCAGGGGCTACTAATGCAATGATGGCTAACAGTAAAAACAGTGGCATCATGGCAAATAGCGTGCGCTGACCAAGGTCCAGCGCATTGACCAGCATCGGCGTACTTTCCATTGCCTGGCGGCGCTCAAACAAGAAAGCTTGCTCCATCACCGCACCCAACTGGTCGTAGAGCATGTTGCCCATGCTATAGAGGCCAATCACACCACCCAGCAAAAGTAAAAACGTATTTAACTCGCGGGAACGGGCAACTTGACCCTCTTCACGGGCTTTCTCTTTCCGCCTGGGCGTGGCCTCTTCGGTCTTTTCCTGGTCGCTATCGTTATCTGCCATACGGGTATCCGGCCAGGTGAAGCAAAGCTTATCACGTATTCAGCCGTCCATAGGGACGGCTGAATGGCGTACTTGCGTGCCCAGAGGGCGTTTAATAACGCATCTTAGAAGCCTAATTCGTCCAATAAGTCGTCTACTTGATCTTGCCCAGAGACGGTATCAGGGACATTATCCTTCACTTGCGGCCCATTCAAAAGCTCTTCGTTACGCCGTGCACTGTCGCTTTTCCACTGATCCTCGGCCTTGCGCTGCAGCGTTTCTCGTGCATGGGCGCCCGGCGCGTTATCGATCAACACTTGCACCAACTGATGTTCGATCTCATGGATCACGTCCATCATCTTCTTAATCACTTGGCCGGTCAGGTCCTGAAAGTCCTGAGCCATCATGATTTCCATCAGTTCTTTGTTAGTCGCTGAAACCACTTCGGGCACTTCGCTAAGATAAGTGCGTGTCTCGACAACGAGCGCTTTCGCCTCATCCAGCTCTTTCGGTGCTTCAAACCACTCGGCCCAGCGCTTATCCAGCGCTTCCGCCCGGTCTGACAACTGATCCTGCAGCGGCTGCGCACGGTCAACGGCATTGAGCGCTCGATCTGCTGCCTGCTCCGTCATGGTGGCGACATAGTGCAAGCGGTCGCGTGCATCGGGGATGGCTTCGGCCGCCTTCTCAATCTCTTTATCAAGCCCCAGTTCACGCATGTTTTCGCGCAGCATACGCGTCAACTTACCGATGCGATGAATTAAGTCTTCGGCGGCTTGTTCGGACGATTGGGCAGAATCGGACTGCTCATTCTGGCTCATAACGTTGTCTCCTCGTTAACCAAGCACATAGGCCCAGTTGCTCACATACCCAGTTTGTCGAAGATCTTATTGAGCTTCTCTTCGAGGGTAGCGGCAGTGAACGGCTTGACGACATAGCCGTTAGCGCCCGCCTGAGCAGCCGCTATAATGTTCTCTTTCTTCGCTTCTGCGGTCACCATCAACACAGGAAGGTCTTTCAAGGCGTCATCCTGACGGATCTCCTTGAGCATCTCCAGGCCATCAAGGTTCGGCATGTTCCAATCGGAAACGACGAACTCAAACTTGCCGGCACGCAGCTTATTGAGCGCATCTTGTCCATCTTCGGCTTCATCCACGTTGGTGAAGCCCAACTCCTTAAGCAGACTACGTACGATCCGACGCATGGTGGGAAAGTCGTCTACAACCAGGAAACTCATATTCTTATCTGCCATGGGTCATCCTCTAATCAATCAGTATATGGCACAAGGGCGACTGAAAAGTACAGTCAGGGGTTTAAAACGGCTACTTTGAAACGGCTCTTTCAAAACGGTTCTTCAGAATTCCTCCCACTCTTCGTGGTCGCTGCGCTGCGAGGCTGGAGCTGGGCAACGAGCTTGCTGGTCGGCCCTAGGCGCAGGCATAACGTCCGTTGCTGGCGATGAGGAAGGCAGCGCCTGATGGGACGCCCCCTGCATACCTAACAGCTTAAACACGGCTACGGCTTGCTCCAACCGGTTGGCCTGTTCCTCAAGGGAGGCCGCCGCCGCAGAGGCTTGCTGTACCAGCGCGGCATTTTGTTGGGTGACTTGATCCATCTGGCCCACGGCTTGGCTGACTTGCTCAATACCGTCACTCTGCTCTTGGGAGGCAGCGGAGATTTCATCCATGATGTCGGTAACACGGCGTACTGCAGTAACCACATCCGACATCGTGGTACCGGCCTGCTCGACCAGAGTGGAGCCTTGCTGAATTTGTGTTACCGAGGCATCAATCAGGGTTTTAATCTCTTTGGCCGCATCCGCACTGCGGCTGGCCAAATTACGCACTTCCCCCGCCACCACCGCAAATCCGCGACCTTGCTCGCCGGCGCGGGCGGCCTCTACCGAGGCGTTGAGAGCCAGAATATTGGTTTGAAAAGCAATTGAGTCAATAACGCTGGTGATATCGGCGACTTTTTTCGAGCTGGTGGAGATACCGTGCATAGTTTGCACCACTTGCTCCACCACTTGTCCACCGCGCTCAGCCGTGGTGGAAGCGTCTGCTGCCAGGGTGCTGGCTTGACGAGCATTGTCGGCGTTCTGTTTTACCGTCGCGGTCATCTCTTCCATGCTGGCCGCGGTTTGTTGAATCGATGCCGCCTGCTGCTCTGTACGTGAGGAGAGATCAGCGTTGCCGCTGGCAATCTCACGGGTGCCGTGGTGAATTTCGTTACTGCCTTCACGCACCCGGCCAACGATATTGGTGAGGTTTTGCTGCATGGTGCCCATAGCACCAAACAAACGGCCAATTTCATTTTTACCTGCTTCCGGCAGCGGGTTAGTCAAGTCCGCCTCAGCAATCGCATCCAGCCGTTGGATTGCGCCTCTTAGCGGCGCAATCACTGTACGGCGTAAACCTAGGTAGATTACCAAAGTCATCAGTAAGGCAAAAATCACCGCTCCAGCATTGATCATGGCAAACAGATTGCCTTGGGCATCCGCGTCAGCGCGAATGGTATCTACCCGCTGGAAGCCGTAGGCGACAAACGCCGTCATACTTTCAGATAAGCTATTTATCGGCTCTACCAGCTCATCGCGCAGGTTGTTGTAGCTGGTTAAATCCATATATTCAAAGGTGTCGTGCTGTTGTTTAACTAGCCCCATTACGGTATTAAAATCTTCAATTAGGGTGTTCGCCAATGCCTCGCCTTGCGGTGAAAATGAGTTTGCCGCAAAGCGCTCGAAACGCTTTTCAGAACGCTCAATGCGATCAGCGGCAACGGCAACCTGCTCATTGGATTGCTGGGTCTGTCCTACCATCAGGTAGTTGGAGGCAGTTTCCATAGCCAACATGGCTTGGTTAAGCAACGAATCGGCACGGTTAACCTCATTTAACTGCGCATCGCTGATACCGCTTAGCGTGGCTAAGTTATTTTGTGAATTGCGATCGGCCACCACACTCAAGCCCGAAATCATTAAAATCAGCACGACAAAGCAGCAAAGCGATGTGACCACGGCGGCGTGAATACTCAAGTTGCGCAGTAAACGGTTCATTGTGATTTCCCTTGCGAGCTTATTTAGTTTTTATGATTACTAACTTTTTATGAATTGCACTACACACGCTGGGCGCGGCCGGAGGCGGCGATCAGCGCCATCATTCGCGAGGGAATGTCATCTAACGCCACCACTTCCACAGCCCCCCCGACAGCAATAGCTTCACGGGGCATACCGAAGACCACACAGGTCTGCTCATTCTGGGCAATGGTGGGCGCACCCGCCTGGCGCATCTCTAGCAGCCCTGCCGCACCGTCCTTACCCATGCCGGTCAAAATAACACCGATGGAGTTCTTGCCCGCATGCTGAGCCGCTGAATGGAACAGCACGTCTACCGAGGGGCGGTGGCGATTAACCGGTGGGCCGCTATCTAACCGCGCTACGTAGTTGGCACCGCTACGCGCTAACTTAAGGTGTTGATCCCCTGGGGCGATATAAGCGTGCCCAGGTAGAATCCGCTCGCCGTCGGCGGCCTCTTTCACCGTAATCCGGCACAGCCGGTCTAAGCGTTCCGCAAACGAACGGGTAAAACCGCCAGGCATATGCTGGGTAATCAAAATCGCCGGGGCGTTGGCGGGCAGCGGCTCAAGTACCGCACGAATCGCTTCGGTGCCCCCCGTAGACGCGCCAATAATGATCAGCTTTTCACTCGACACTAAAGGGGCTTTCAGGGCTTCCGGTGGCGGAGTGTTTTTATGCCGCGCCTGACGGGGCCGCGAGCGCGCAGCGGCGCGCAGTTTTTCGGCAATCTCGTCAGCATACTCCATCATCCCATTGCGGATGCCCAGACTCGGCTTGGCGACAAAATCCAGCGCGCCAAGCTCTAGCGCACGCAGGGTAATCTCCGAACCGCTTTGGGTGAGCGACGACACCATCAATACCGGCATAGGACGCAGGCGCATCAAACGCTCAAGAAAATCCAAGCCATCCATACGTGGCATTTCCACATCAAGGGTGAGCACATCAGGATTGTGCTGCTTGATCAAATCCCTGGCGGCAATGGGGTCAGGCGCTACCGCAACGACTTCCATATCGGGCTGGGAATTAATAATTTCCGTTAACAAATCGCGAATTAGCGCCGAATCATCGACACACAACACTTTGATCTTGGCTGCGCTCAAAGCACGCCTCCTCTTGCTGTAGACGCCTGATGTGTTATTGCAACCGCCGGAGCCACAGCGCCTAAAGCGATTATAAAGACACGATAGTTATTCATTTTTTGGCCAGGTTATAAACGGTTTGACCACGCAGCTTGAATGCGTCGCTGATATACGAGAAGTTTTCCGAGTGGCCTGCAAACAGCAAGCCATCGGGCTTCATCAGTGGTGCAAAGCGTTTAAGAATTTTTGATTGAGTATCTTTATCAAAATAAATCATGATGTTTCGGCAGAACACGGCATCAAAAGGGCCTTTAATTGGCCATTGCGGCGCTAGCAGGTTCAGTGGCAAAAACTCCACCAGTGCGGATACTTCTGGGCGAATCCGTGCAAAGCCCGCATGGTTACCCGTTCCTTTCTGAAAAAACCGCTTTACCCGTGCCTCATCGATCTTGCGCACCTGTTCCAGGGGATAAACGCCAGCGCGAGCCCTGGCCAACGCATCCGTATCAATATCGGTGGCGATCACTTTGGCCTGCGACGCTTTAGCGCCCAACGTTTCTAACAATGTCATTGCCAGCGAGTAAGGCTCCTCCCCGGTGGAGGCGGCCGAACACCAAATAGTGACCGGGTCTTGTTTATTCTTTATATGCTCAGCCAACAGCGGAAAATGGTGCGCCTCACGAAAAAAGGCCGTGAGGTTAGTGGTCAGTGCATTGGTAAACGCTTCCCACTCCTTGGCTTCTGGCTGACGCTCCAAGCGCACCAAATAGTCGGTAAAGCGTGTCATGCCATGGTGGCGTAGCCGCTTTGCTAGGCGGCTATAGACCATTTCACGTTTATGCTCAGCCAGCACAATGCCGGCGCGCTGATAAATCAGCTCGCGAATCCGTGTAAAATCCGCATCCGTCAGTACTAGATCGCGCTCAATCTGACTGCTCGATGTCCACTGACCTGCGTCTACCACCCGTTCACGTTGTTCGGTCAAAACGCTTCCCACTCCTCTGCTGAGGCTGCCTGCCGTTTAACGGGCGAATTCGGCGACGATGTGCTAGGCAACTGAGCAGTGTGCTTAGTCGCTGTCACTGCTGGCGGACGTAGCGCCCCCTGACTGTTTAATCGAAACGCTTCCACCGATAGCGCTAATAGCCCCGCCTGCTTCTCAAGCGAGACCGCCGCGCGTGCAGTTTCCTGTACCCGCACCGCATTACGCTGGGTACCTTGATCCATCTCTGCTACTGCTTGATTAACCTGGGCAATACCATGGCTCTGCTCTTCGGAGGCGGCTGAAATCTCGTGCATGATCTGCGTCACACTGCGCGCGGCTTCCGCCACTTCGCTAATCGCAGCTTCGGCTTTGGTGACCATACTGGCACCCGCACTTACCTCACGGTTAGAGCCATCAATCAGACCGCGAATTTCTTGGGCGGCACCAGCGCTACGGCCAGCCAGGTTACGCACTTCTTCGGCCACCACCGCAAAACCACGCCCATGCTCGCCGGCCCGAGCCGCTTCTACCGATGCATTCAGCGCCAGAATATTGGTCTGAAACGCGATCGAATCGATAACATTGATAATATCGGCCATCTGCTGGGAGCTTTGGGTAATCCGCTGCATGTTGTCGACTAACTGTGTCATCAATTCGCCAGTATTCGTTACCTGGATAGCATTGTTATCGGCTAGACGACGGGCTTCTTGAGCGTTCTCACTGTTTTGCCGCACAGTGGCAGTCATTTCTTCCATGCTGGAGGCGGTTTGTTGCAAAGAGGCCGCCTGCTGTTCAGTACGCGACGACAGCTCTTCGTTGCCGCTGGCAATGTCTTGGGCAGCCGGAGTGACCACATCAATACCGCTTTTTACATCGGAGATGATACTGCTGAGGCTTTTGCGCATAGTATTCAGCGAGTCCATCAATTGGCCCACTTCATCGCGTCTCTGGGCGGGGACTTTAGCGGCCAAATTACCGCCAGCAATTTGCAGCGTAAAACCTGCAGCACTTTTTAGCGGCCTGGTAATCGCCCTCAGAGTAACCATGCCGATCAAAATAAGTAGCAGTAAACCAATTCCAAGTACTATGGCTTGAGCGCTCAGCATCGTAGTTTGACCTTGCTGAGCATCAACGGCCATGGCCTCAGCTGCCTGCTGTTTCTGGGAAATCAGTTGATTAACCATGCCTGACAGGATGCGGCCCTCGCTGGTCATGACGCTAATCACAGCATCGAGACCAGTAAAGGCTTGGTAGGTCTCTTCTGCCTGAAGCACGCTGGCCGCCTGGCCCATGCCGTTCTGCAGGAAGGTCTGTAGCTGCTGGTCAAACTCGGTGGCAAGCTCAGTCGCATTGACCTCACGGGAATAATACTCCTGCCACACCTCAGCAACCTCTGCGGCGCTCTCCTCAATGCTTTCACCCATCTCGAAGCGTTGATTGATCAGTTCCATACGCTCTGGCTCAATCATCGCCTGGCGGGTTTGGGCAATGGTTTGATCGATTTTCTGCAGGCGAATAACATCACGCAGACCGTCATTATTCAGTTGCCCCAAGCGCTCGCCGGAGACATTCAAACCATACAGACCAAGCCCACCGCTGATTAATAACAACAGCCCTGCAACGACAATCATGCCTACCAATTTGGCACGAATGGTGTCGAGGCGTACCCGGGCCAAACGCTTAATCACACCTTTCTGGCGTAACCGGCCTTTATCTAAGTAAAGCCGCTTGTTGCGGCCTTCGCGTATTTCAGCGTAGGCCCGCTCGGCCTGCTCAATGGCTGCGCGGCTGGCCTGTACACGTACCGAGGTGTAGCCCACGACTTGCCCATCTTCAATAATCGGCGTAACGCTGGCATTTACCCAGTAGTGGTCACCATTTTTGCAGCGGTTTTTGACCAGCCCTCGCCACGTTTCCCCCGTTTTGACGGTTTTCCAGAGGTTTTCAAAGGCTGCCGGCGGCATATCCGGGTGGCGTATCAGGTTATGCGGCGCACCTATCAGCTCTGCGTGTTCAAAGCCGCTAATATCGATAAACGCAGGGTTGGCATAGGTGATGCGTCCCTTGGTATCGGTACGCGAGACTAGGAAGTCGTCTTCTTTTAGTTCGATTTCACGCTGAGAGACTGGTTGGTTATTACGCATGGTGTGCCTTTTTTTAATGTTTTATTTTTCAAAAAGAGTGCGCCTGCCCTACCAAGCAAATTAAAACGATGACCACTCTTCTGTTTCTGCTACTGGCTGTGGACGCCTTGTTGCGGGTTTTGACGCTGCCGCTGGCAATACAGCCGGAGTGCACGGGGCAGATAATTCAGTGACCCGAAAGCGCTCAACCGCCTCGCGTAAGCGTGCGGCTTCGCTTTCAAGTTCATTGGCGCTGCGCGCGGCTTGCTGCACCAGTTGAGCATTTTGTTGCACAACCTGATCCATTTGCGCCACGGCCTGATTCACTTGGCCAATGCCGCTACTCTGCTGCTCAGAAGCGGCGGCGATTTCATCCATGATATCGCTGACGCGCTGCACAGCACCCACGAGATCCTGCATGGTTTGTCCAGCTTGATTGACCCGCTGAGTGCCGGTATCTACCTTGCTGAGCGATGCATCAATCAGCGTGCGAATCTCTTTGGCGGCAGCGGCGCTGCGACTGGCTAAGCTACGTACTTCCTGTGCCACCACGGCGAACCCTCTGCCATGCTCGCCAGCACGCGCCGCTTCCACCGAAGCATTCAGCGCCAGAATATTGGTCTGAAACGCAATATTATCGATAACGGTAATAATATCAGCGACTTGATGAGAACTTGCGCTTATGTCTTGCATGGTGCTGACGATCTCACCAACCTCTTCTCCACTACGGCGGGCTGTCAGGGTCGCGCTCCCGGCCAATTGGCTGGCTTGGCGGGCATTTTCAGCATTATGACCCACCGTTGAGGCTAACTGCTCCATGCTGGAAGCCGTCTCCTCTAACGAGGTGGCCTGCTGCTCGGTGCGCGAAGAAAGGTCGTTATTGCCGCTGGCTATTTGCTGAGAGCGCTCATAAATCGATGTACCGCTGGTGCGCACGGTACCTACCGTTTGCGAGAGTGAGCTCTGCATATGGGCCATGGCGCTATAAAGCCGCCCTATTTCGTTATTACCCGGAGAGGTAATGGCCTGGCTTAGATCCCCCTGGGCCATACGCTCAAAATAGCCCACCAAGCGATCTAGCGGGCGCAACACATTGGCCGTCACCCCCCAGATAACCACGATTACCGTGGCGATAGTCATTACGACTATCCCGAGTAGTGCCCAGCGAATTGTCGCGGCAAAAGCACTGAAAGCGGCCTGTTGTGCCTGCACATCGTCAGAGGCCTGCACGATTGCTGCACCATAGTGCAGGGCATAAAGACCAATACCACTGGCAATTAAAACAAGCACCGAAAGTGTCGCTAGCACTAAGCCCCAACTCAAGCGCACCGTCATATTATTCATTAATTGCCGCATTCGCTGTGTCACGCCCTTTTCTCCACGCACAACCGGCACTCGCTGGCACTTTCCGTAGCGCGAGAATGCATCATTGAGTAGAACTGATTTGGCACGCTCCCTGTGCCATGTTTTTTAGTCTTACTGGTTGCTGGTGCTTTCCACCAGTGCCATCTCGTCGCTGGTGAGCAACTTATCGATATCCACGAGTACCAGCATGCGGTCATCCAGACTACCCAAACCGCTCAGGAAGTCAGACGAGAGCGTGACACCAAATTCTGGCGCCGGTTTAATCTGATCAGGGGTCAGTGTCATCACGTCGGAAACGCCGTCCACTACGATGCCGACCACCCGGTCTGCAACATTGACCACGATCACCACTGTTTGGCCACCGTATTCGACTTTATCAAAGTGAAACTTAATGCGGAGATCTACGATTGGCACAATGACGCCGCGCAGATTAGTGACCCCTTTGATAAATTCAGGTGCATTGGCAATCCGGGTTACGTTTTCGTAGCCACGAATTTCCTGCACTTTCAAAATATCAATGGCGTACTCTTCATCGCCTAATGAGAACACTAGGAATTCGCGGTTTTCGGCTTCTGCGGCTAGTACCGCACCATTGTTGGCTTGACTCATGACGGCTCAGCCTCCTTAAAAGATGAAAGGTTTTGATTGTTTACTACTTTTTTGCCTGCCTCTTTTTTATATCGGCTCAGGCGGTGTAAACCAGTAATATCCAGAATCAACGCTACACTACCGTCACCTAAGATGGTCGCGGCCGAGATCCCTGGTACTTTGCGGTAATTGTCTTCCAGATTTTTGACCACGACCTGCTGCTGTCCGATCAACTCATCGACCAACATGGCGTAACGACGGCCTTCGCCCTGCACAATGACAGCGATGCTTTTGGTCGGGTCGGTAATCGCATTCTCGACGTTCAGCACTTCGTGAATGGCAATCACGGGCAGATATTCGTCGCGGACTTTGATCACCACGTCGTCACCGGCCATGGCGTACATATCGTCTTTGGCGGGCTGCAGTGATTCAAGTACGGTAGAGAGCGGAAGAATAAACGTCTCGCCGCCGACCTTGATCGACATACCGTCCAGAATGGCCAACGTAAGCGGCAACACGATACGGGTGTTGGTGCCTTCACCTAGCTTCGACTGGATTTCAACCCGACCGCCCATGCTCTGAATGTTGCGCTTCACTACATCCATGCCCACGCCACGCCCAGATACGTCGGTCACTTCATTCGCCGTTGAGAAGCCGGGAGCAAAAATGAGCTGGAAGACCTCTTCGTCCGACATGGTGTCCGACACATTGAGGCCGTTTTCTCGCGCCTTGGCTAGCAGGCGTTCACGATCCATGCCGGCACCATCATCGCGCACTTCAATCAAGATATTGCCACCCTGGTGACGTGCGGAGAGGGTTAATTTGCCAACACGCGGCTTGCCAATGGCTTCGCGCACATCGGGCATTTCCACGCCATGATCGAGGCTATTGCGCACCAGGTGCGTTAACGGATCAGTGATCCGTTCGACCAAACTCTTATCCAGCTCGGTCGACTTGCCTTCGGTAATTAATTCGATCTCTTTACCCAGCTTACCGGCGGTGTCGCGCACCACGCGGGGGAAGCGACTGAATACAAACTCCATGGGAATCATGCGAATAGACATGACCGCTTCTTGGAGATCACGGGCGTTGCGCTGCAGTAGGCTCATGCCATTTTGCAGTGAGGCATTGCCCACCGACTGATCTTCTAAATCGCTAACCGTTTGATCGAGCATCGACTGGGTGATAATCAGCTCACCCACCAAGTTGATAATTTGGTCGACTTTATCTACCGATACGCGGATTGACGAAGACTCGGCGGCAGCTTTTTTGGGCTTCTCTTTGGCAGCAGGCTTTGGCGCGCTTGCCTTAGAGGCCGTGCTTTCTGCCGGCGCTTGCGGCGCTGGGGCTGCAGGTGTCGAGGCTTCTGGCTCGGCTGGGGCTGGCTCAGTAGCGACGCCCTCAACAGCCGTAATCTCAATCTGATCAGGTTCGATAATAAAGCACATGACCGCTTCAATATCGTCAGCACTGTCGCTGCTTTTGAGCACTACCTCGTAACGCTTTGCGTCGCCTGACTGGGACTGCACTTCACCGAGCTGCTCTAACTCTTCAACCAGCAAAATGCGGTCTTTATCTTCAACGTTGAGCAGTGCCACTAGCAGATGGCCGTTCGAGGACGCCTCTGCATTATTACTGTTTGCTTCCGCGTCGTTTTCACTTGGCACAGGCGTCGGCGCAGCCTTGGGCTCAGCAGCAGGAATAGTCGGCCCATCGAGCTGTTGGCCAATTTCGTCCAAGGCAATTTGCTGCAGCGTTTGGCAAATGCGTTCAAATGCCTCTTGATTAGGCTCCTCTTCGCTGCGGTAGGCATCGAGTTGCTCATGCATGATGTCTTTAGCCTCTAAAAAGGTATCCACGAGGTCGGCTCGCAGCGTCAGTTCGCCTTTACGTGCGTAATCGAGGAGGTTTTCCAAAATGTGCGTGGTTTTCTGTAGCACGGTAAAACCAAAGGTTCCCGCCCCCCCCTTGATCGAGTGGGCGGCACGGAAAATAGCATTGAGCTGCTCACTGTCTGGATCATCAACATCCAGCTCCAGTAAATGCTGTTCCATATCCGACAGCAGCTCTTCAGCCTCTTCAAAAAAGGTGTCAAAAAAATCCGCTATATCCATACACCGCTCCACCTTAACGTCGTCTTTTATGACAGGCTCAGATCACTCTTGCGCTTGAACCTGAGGCTCGTCTTGTTGTGTTGATTCAATTTGCGCTTCGGCTGAAGCTTCTAGTGCTTCGATTGAAGCTTCTGGCGATGCACCTCCCGACTCCATTACAGTAGGATTGCGAATCGCATCAGCAATTTCCGGAAACAACACCACCAGCTCTATGCGTCGATTGATAGGATCGGTTGGCTCAGTCTCGGGCAATAACACACGATCTGCAAAGCCCGACACGCGAAGTAACTGACCTGGATCAAAGCCACCCGCAATAAGCTCGCGGCGCGACGCATTAGCGCGATCATTGGAAAGTTCCCAGTTACTGTAACCACGATAGCCTCCCGCATAGGGAACGCTATCGGTATGCCCGCTGATACTTAGCTCATTGGGAAGCTCATTTAGCAGCGGTGCGATGGTACGTAACAAGCTGCGCATATAAGGCGCCACTTGGTCGCTACCCAGCTCAAACATGGGGCGCTGGTCGGTATCGAGTAGCTGTATGCGCAGCCCTTCGCGGGTCAAGTCAAACCGCATTTGATTGCGCAACTGGCGCAGCTCGGGATCTCGCTCAATGGCCCGTTCAATACGCTCTTGTAAATCCCGGAAAAAGTTTCGTTCCTGCATGCTTGGACGAGTGCGCTGAAGGCTATCAATGCGCGCCCGCTCCCCATCGCTATGCGTGGGATCGGGCCCGCCACCGGGAATCGCGCTGGTGCTGCCCGAACGATCGCCACCGGTTATCGCCGTCACCAGGGGGGTGCTAAAGTACTCTGCCACCCCCTTGCGCGTCTCTTCACTGGAAACGCTCAAAAGCCATAGCACCAAAAAAAAGGCCATCAGAGCAGTCATAAAATCCGCTAGGGCAATTTTCCAGGCACCACCGTGATGGGCATGGACGACTTTTTTGCGTCGAATGACAATCGGACGCTTGTCACCACCCTTACTCATGCGTTACCGGCCTTTTTTGCATCCCTTACATACTCTTCAAGCTCCGTAAAACTAGGACGCTCGGCGGCAAACAGTGCCTTGCGACCAAATTCAACAGCCAACTGCGGCGCATAACCGTGCAAGCTAGCGAGCAGCGTAATGCGAATACACTGGAGCATTTTTTCGGCTTCTTTCGCCTGCCGTTCGATGTAACTTGCCAGCGGACTAACAAAACCATAGCCCAGCAAAATACCCAAGAAGGTGCCCACTAGCGCTTGGCCGATCATCACACCCATCTGAGTCGGCGTAGCATCGGCGTAGGTGAGTGTTTTAACGACCCCCATTACTGCCGCCACGATGCCGAAGGCAGGCATGGCATCGCCGACTTTGGCAATGGCATCGACAGGAATATGAGCTTCCTGCTCAAAGACCTCAATCTCGTGCAGCATCAGCTCATCAATTTCCATGGGTTCCATACCACCGCTTACCATTAAGCGCAGATAGTCCGTTAGAAAATCCATGATATGAGGATCAGCCAATACCGTAGGATGCTCTTGAAACAGCGGGCTCTCCTCGGGATTATCAATATCCCGTTCAATGCCTAACATGCCTTCACGGCGAATTTTGGAGAGTAATTTATACTGCAGCGCCATCAGCTCCATATAAAGTTCTTTGTTATATTTTTTGGCGCGCTTGAGCCGGGGCAAAATTTTAAAGGTCGCTTTAATCGCTTTGCCATTGTTCGCTGCGATAAATGCACCAACCCCGGCTCCGCCAATAATCAGCAGCTCAAGAGGTTGATACAAGGGGCCTAAGCTGCCACCTGCCAGCACATAGCCACCAAACACAGATAGCAATACGATTACATAACCTAGAGGTATCAGCACAAGCAGGATCCTTGCGGTATTCAGTATTAAATTAGGGAACCAAAACTTAGCCACCTGATCTGATGTTTAAGCAATGTTCCATTCCAAGCATGTCTTAGCCCTATTATACTAGGGTCAGACGTCTGTTTAATGAAAAAGCACCACTGGCTTTTAGGCCTATCTAAGCCAATACACTTATTTCTTGTTAGTACTCATTACTGTCTTATACCCTACTTCACACCATCAGTGATGTAATCGCAGAGATTGTTACATTTTTTCACTATTCTCCCGCTGTGCTTTGCGCGTTTTACCCGCTCTTGAGGGGGGCTGACAAATACCGCACACATAGTGTTGAGCGGGACTATGAGCGTGCGCCACAAACTGCCCAGTGCAACGCGTACACTGATTAAGCTGGAGCAAATCACTCTCGAAAAAGCGTATCAGCGTCCACGCACGGGTTAACCCGAGAACCGGCTCCACCTTTTCCAGCGACATTTGCTCGTCATAGAGCCGATATGCTTTGACAAAGGCATCGATGCGATCACAGCCTGCCGCCTCCTTCAGGCTTAAATAAATGTTGTAAAACAGCGACGAATGAACATTGGGAAGCCAAGTAATAAACCAGTCGGTGGAAAAAGGCAGCATGCCCTTAGGCGGTGACATGCCACGCACTTCCTTATACAGCTTGATCAAACGCGTGCGGCTTAATTCCGTTTCTGTTTCCAGCACCTGAAGGCGCGCACCCAGCTCAATCAATTCGATTGCCAGCTGCACTTGGTGCATTTCATCGACCAAGCTTTTCTGGCTCACTTCTCGCCTCCCGATGGCATTGGCTCAAATGCATCGCTTGCCAACAGCAGTGATGCATGAAGCCCTGCCAACCCCTGATCGCGGGGATTATCTGTAAGCTGTCGAAGCCGCTCGGCACTCGTTTGGCTAAACCGGCACAATAATTGGCTGGTTCGCGCCAACTTGGTAAGCTGGCGAGCATTAAGCGAGACAATCAGCTCGGCAACATCGCTGTCTATTTTTAAGCGAAACATAGCAGCCTCACGATCTTCATCAAGCAAGCGCTGCGCCAGAAGCAAATAAGCTAAATTAATTTCCTGAATTTCATCGAGAAAGTTGGTTTGACTCATAATGTCCCATTAAACGACTCAGGCGCGGTGTTGTGACCATTATACTGGCGCCATTAATGACTTTTTATTACCTACCCTCATGGTTGCATACAATGTCTGTAAATGGCTACTCAGGCGTTTCACGATGAGTTAGCCCTTCCTCTGATAGTTCGAACACCCACACCAGCAGTTCTGCGACAATTTGATAGAGACTTGCCGGAATTTCCGCATCCAGATCTAGCTGCATTAAAAGCGCTACCAACTCAGGCGCATCGTGCACATAAATACCCTGACGCTGAGCTTCAGCCATAATACGTTCGGCCAGATCACCATAGCCTTTCGCCACTACCCGTGGAGCACGGTCATTATCCTGGTAAGCCAGAGCAACAGCTTGACGGCGTCGCTCACCCGGCGTAGCCATGGGGTGCCTCCGCTTCGATATGGCGCGCGCGAAGCTGCACTTTTTGTAAGTCCAAGGCGCTAAGGCGCTTCTCTAACGCGGGCAGTCCAGCGTCAATACGCTGATAAACGTGCGTACTTTCGGTGGTGAAATCGATGCTTAACACGTTTCGATAGAGCCATAGCGACGCGCTGAATGCCCCTAAACTGGGAACATCGAGCTGCATATCAGAACGCCATCCACCGTCTGGCTCTCCCCCCTGCTGTTTTCCTTCCTGGCCCTCTTCACGAGTAGGCAAATTGATTACTAAAGCCATAAAAATGCCTGCCCAGACATCACCTTCCCAGCGAATAGACGGCATCACCAACATTTCAAGCTGGTGGCGCACCAGGCTCTGCAGGCTTTCGTGAACGACCTCGCGAGCCGGTCGATTGGCCATCAGATCGCTCATCTCCCTAGCCTGGCTATACTCCGCCCTTGCTTGATGGCTGTCGCGCGCCTCGCCAGGCATAGGGGCCGGCTGGGCAGGATTAGTCGACACCTGCGAAGCAGCCCCTTGAGCGGGGGTAGTGGGGGCAGCAGCCGTCGAGCCAGTTGCTAAAAAATGGGACGCGCTCGCCAACCGAACCGCTAAGCCTTGTTCATGAGTAACAGGCACTAGCGGCACGTTGGGTAAAATAGCCATGCCTCCCTGCCCTACCGGGGGAGCTGCCAAAGGCGCCCCCGCCCCCACCTGCATAAGCGCCTGTGCTGTCAGGGGCGCTCCAGCTGACTGCGTAGGCATTTGTGGGGTCAGTGGCACCCCAACTGAGACAGCTGTAGACAAGGCAGACGCCGTCGAAGGCGCTGCAGCTGGGAGCGACACATTCGGGCCTGCCGATAAAAGAGGAGTAAGCGGGCGAGGGCCGGGCTGCATTTGCGGTTGGTTCATTAGCTGCTGGCGGGTTCCCTCACCTTGAAACCAGCGCTTTAGATGCGACTCATAAAACAAACCACTATCGCGAATACTTGCCTCTAAGCGTGTTGCTACTGTACTCGCTGCTGGCGCTTCCTGACTGGTGATAAGAGGTGCTTCGGGCCGCATTACCGAGGGAGGGGCTGGAAAGCGCAGCAGCACGTCGGCGATTGTTCGCGCTGCAGGACTAAAATGGGTCTGTGTTGAACCTGTCGTCGAAGGCTGCGCCTCACCTCGGGGTAACGTTCGCCCCCCATCAAGAGGGTGCGGTAAACGCTTTAGGTCGCCTAGCGGTGATGTCGACGCACGGCCATCCAGATTGGCATCACCCATTACGGCACGCGGCCCCTCGCCGGGTGAAACGGGCTTCACAGGCTGACTCAATGCGCGCTGCAGCGACAACTCGCCTTGGCGCCCAAGCACTTGGTGCAAGAGCGTATCAATCAGAGGGGTAATACCACTCACGATGACCTCGTGGAATCAGCATCATCGGCGTCATAAGCTACCGGAGCCCCTTGCTGTGGTGCGTAGGCCCTATGTAAATTCCGCTGACGCTGGGATACCCCTATGAGCTTACCCAGCTCATCACGGCGCGCCACCAAACGACGCCGTATTTCCACATCGTGCTCAAGGATGCGCTCCAGCAGCTCTGCCTTACGCTGCTGAGCAGCGGCATCAAGCACAACGGTGGTATCCAGCTCACGCAACTGATCCACCAGCATTACATAGTTGGTACGCTGATCAATTAGCTCTGCCCACTGTTCGCCATTAGCCAGTTCGTGCATGTGCTCAACGCGGCTCAATAGCGTTTCATAGCTAGTGAGCAGCGTCTGTTGAGCATTTTTATCACGAGCGGATATAGGAGCTGACATTATTGCCTCACGCGCTCTGCTGTTGACCAATATCACGCCAGGCTGAGGCGATATCTTCGAGCAGGCGTTCGGCCTGATTTAAGCTCTCTTCATCGTTACGCAGATTCGCCGCCAACAGTAGGCGCGAAATATAGTCATAAAGCGACGCTAAGCGCTCAGCAATCTCGCCGCCCTGCTCTTGATCAAGAGCCGCTGCGAGGCCATTATTCACAATATCCAACGCCTTCGTTATCGACTTGCCTTTTTCGGCTGTATTACCCGCCTGGATATGGATGCGTGCAGCACGAATAGCGGCCTGGGCGCCGTCAAACAACATCACAATAAGCTGATGAGGATCTGCCGACATCACTCCGCTTTCTACGCCAACACGCGCATAAGCGTTAGCTCCCCGCCCATAGGCGGCGCCACCGCGAGAGTAAGTCATAAGCGGAACTCCTGTGCGTGATTTTATGCTCACCCTCGATTGGGTGAGACCACGATTATTAAAAGGTAAAAATAAACGGCACTACTAGTAACTATCGGCGTGAGTCTGGGGGACTTTAACGGCTTACAACGCTTTTTTCAGCGCAGCCCATGACATCGACCAACTGCCATCACGCATTCACTTCATTGCCACTCAAGTAGACACTGCGATCTCACCGACGGTTCGCCCAAGTCGCTCAGCGATATTGCTCTGCACGACCACTCCCACATTGTCACGCATTGGCGGCTCGACCTGTGGCGCAAGCAATACCTCCGTGGGGTTACCTTTAGCATCAAGACGTAAGATCCACCCCTTCTGCTGGCTAGAGAAGTGCGCCAGCGAACCTATTGGCAATCCCTTGAAATGATCGATATAGCGTTTAACCCAGCGCATATCAAAATGGTGTGGGTGCTGCAATAAATGCCGGTAAATTTGCTGTGCTGTTTTAGCCGGACGATCTGCACGATCACGCCGCATAGCCTCTACTACGTCGACAACGGCACTCGCCTTAGCCAGCTCACTGAGGTCAGCCCCACTCAACCCACTTGGATACCCACTACCATCCATACGCTCGTTAACCCCCCCAATCACCGCCTGGACAATACCCGCCGACAGCCATTGGCAGTTATGTAAACGGTCTAGCAACAGCTGGACATGCTCACTGATCGCCTCTCGATGCTTAGCTTCAAAGTGCGGCGCCTTGAACAGCACCTGAGGCACAAGCGCCTTGCCAAGATCGTGAATAAGACCGCTGGCCACTATCGCCTTGCGCAACTCGCGAGGCATGCTGGCTCCCACAAAATCGAGCAAATGCACAGCCACAGCAATACCGTGGCGCACTATTAAAGGCTCGGGAGATAAGCAACGTGAAGCGAACAGCAACGCCTCACGATCCTCTTCATGAAGACCCAATATGCGATCAGCATAGCGGGAGAGCTGACGCCCATCGATATCGCTACCTTGTTGTAACGACAGCAACTGTGTATCCAGATAGGCAGCGACCTTGACAAGCCGACGCGCCATAGGGGTCGCGTAGCGCTTGACATCACGCCGCCCAAGCAACTCTCCTGCACCCGGTCGCTTGCTTGGCAGCGCGAACAGCGGTGAGGGCTGACGCTCGTTTTGTTCTTCTTTTTTATAGCGTGCCGCTTCGCGCTCTATTTCGCACACGAAATACCAAATTTGCCGCTCTTGCTCCGCACTACACTCAACGAAGTTAAAACCGACGCGCAGTAGATGACGCTCAGCGTCGGTTTTTTGATGACGAGCCTCTCCAAGCACTTCAAAGTAGGTGCCGTCGGGAAAGGTAAACGCCAACTTTAGGGGGCTAGCGGCTCCCGCCAGCAGCCCGCTAGCGGCCAATGGCAATTCAAGCTGGCAGCCATCCTGGGACAAATCCCTCAACTCACCCTCTATCTCGGCATCACCACCATACAAACCTGTCGACACCACCATCCCCATGCGCAGCTCAGCACGGAAGGACTCACGACGCTGCAGCACTTCCAACGATGCAGGATAATCACTGCAACACAAAAAGCGCCCCCCGGCCTGACGCGTCTCCGTCAGTTGCAGGAGCGGCGTTTGCAGCACTTTCCCCTGCGCCTGCCCGCGCAAGTAAAACGCAGCACCACCCTGTAAATGGTGAAGTAAATAGTCAACAGAGGAAAGATCCATCACCAATGCTTGGCCCTGGTGCTGCTCCATCAAGACAATGGGCTCTGGACGAGCTCCCGTCGCAGCAAGACAGAGCGAAACGCCACCGGTTTCGATCAAGGTATTCAGCAGAGACTCGATCACTGTTGTACTTACTATTGTTTCAAACTCATCCTGCTGCGCCACCATTCTCGCCTCGCTTACTCTTATGCGTTAATTAGTTCACCGCAAACTCGAGAAGCATATCAGATGCCCACAGCATGGCGTATGCACAAAAAGCCATCTTTCTCATGCTTATTAGGCGGGCTATAGAAAAGCAAAGAGACAGAGCGTGTAGTGTCGACGCTACCAATAACAAGCAAACACAATGCCATGCCAGTAAGCGTAAAGTTTTTCAGCATCCTGCCGATACCAATGTAGAAACGCTTACTAACTAGCAAAAAACCGAGCTATGGCTGCCGTTTCACGCTATCGCACCACTAACTGGCTGCCAAAGCTGACATTAAAAAGGAACGTGCCCCATGAGCTCACTACCCACCGAAGTAATAACACCACTGTCATCGCCCCTAACTCACTTAAATCCCCGCCAGCGGCTAGAAAACACACTGGCTCAGCTAGCGACAACCAACACTCAGCTTATAAGCGCAGATACCACCGAACAGGAAACTTCTGTCAAACAGAAAACTTCTGCCAACGAACTCGTCGCACCCATTCAACGCATCAACGAGATAATGCGCCCACATGGCTTAGAATTCGAATTAAGCGAAGAAACATCACGCGTGATCACGCGAGTCGTAGACAGGGAGTCTGGCGACGTCATACGCCAGATCCCAGCAGAAGAAGTACTCAAGATTGCCGAGCGACTTGAAGAAATGCAGGGACGAATAATCTCAATTGAAGCCTAATGCGTGACGTAGACAACCCTACACTTGCATGTTCATAACATCACGATATGCAGATACCAAACGATTGCGAACCTGAAGCCCCATTTGAAACGCAACGCTGGCCTTCTGCATGTCAACCATCACGTCATTGAGCTGCAAATCAGGATCACCCGCCTGAAAAGCCATCGCCTGACTGTTAGCCGTCTGCTGAAGTCGGTTAATGCGCTGAATCGAGGCCTGCAGCTCACCACCAAAACCGCCCTGCCCGACAGCCGCTGACGCCTGCGCACCACTAAGGGGCTGCGTGGATGCCGCTTGAGTCGCCATGCCTTGCATCTGCTGTAGCGCAGCCTGTATTGCGGGAGTACTCATACGCTCACCTCAATTCGCAAAAAATATCTAATGCAAAAAGCCTAACACCAAAGCGCCCCGCCTCATACGGACAAATGCGCATAAAAAGCGAAGCTTATCGTTCCTTTATGCTCGACTAGTCACCGGATAATGACTGTCATCACAATTCCGCCTCATCTTTTTGGCGGATAACCGCGATCGACGGATATAGCCTATGCCTTCTTTGGTGATGCGCCTGGGCCGACACCAGTTTTGCCTGCCCCTCTGGAGGGTCGCATGAGCGAAACCGGTGCAACGGCAGGCCGTCAAAACAGTACGAATCAAGCCGCTCCCCGCAGTGGAAATATCAATAGTGGAAGCACCGGTAGTGGAAATACCGAACGCGACACCAGCGGCTCAGCTTTTGAGCGTACGCTGAAACAGCTGCGTGGCAATCCGCTAGTCGCACTGCTTATCGCAGGCGCCGCCTCAATTGCTATTGTGGCGGCTCTATTTATGTGGGCCAGTAGCCCTGAGTACCGCGTGCTGTATAGCAACCTAAGCGAAGCTGATGGTGGCAGCATCATCAATGAGCTCGATACCCGCGGCATTCCTTACCAGTTCAGCGAAGGTGGCCAGGCATTAATGGTGCCTAGTGATCAAGTCCACACACTGCGCCTGCAGCTTGCTGAGCAGGGGTTACCCCGCGGGGGCAACCTTGGCCTTGAACTAATGGACAGCCAGGCATTTGGGATTAGCCAGTTTGCCGAGCAAATTAACTACCAGCGAGGTCTTGAAGGTGAGCTTGCGCGCTCAATCGAATCGCTGGGGCCGGTGGAAAGCGTGAGAGTGCACCTCTCCATGGCCAAGCCATCAGTCTTTATTCGCGACCGTGAGCCAGCTAAAGCATCCGTTGTGATGACTCTTCTACCAGGCCGGGTTTTAGGTGAAGGTCAGGTCAGCGCGATCGTTCATATGGTTTCGGGCAGCGTGCCTGACCTAGCCGCTGAAGATGTCACGGTGGTTAATCAGGATGGCCGACTGCTGTCTGCCGAGACAAGCAACGGTAATGACCTGGATGGTTCACAGCTTGAATATATTGTCGAGGTTGAGCGCTCTTACCAGCAGCGTATTGAGCATATTCTAACGCCCATCTTGGGTCGTGATAATGTGCGCGCCCAGGTTGCAGCGCAAATCGACTTCTCTCGACGCGAGCAGACCTCTGAACGCTACGGGCCCAATCAACCCCCCAACGAAGCAGCCGTACGTAGCCGCCAGCTAAGCCTTACATTTGACGGTGAAGACCCATTGGCCACCGGCATTCCAGGCGCGCTGAGCAACACGCCGCCAGGCACACTGCCCTCCCCCATCAACCAGCCGGAGGGCGAGGAAGAGGATGCTAATCAGCAAGAGGATGTGCCCCCCGAAGCGTTGCGCAACTTGCGTCAGGATGACGTCATCAACTACGAAGTTGATCGCAGCATTGAGCATGTCCAGCATCGCCTTGGTCAGATAGAGCGGCTATCCGCCGCGGTGGTCGTAAACTACCGTTCGGAAATGAACGATGAAGGCGAGTGGGTCGACGTTGCGCTAACCGATGAAGAAATTGCCCAGATTGAGCGTCTAGTTCGTCAAGCAATGGGCTTCTCGCAACTGCGAGGCGATGAAGTGGAGGTCGTCAACTCTCCCTTCGCGCGCAGTGTCGAGGAAACCGCGGAGGTCGAATGGTGGAAAGATCCCAGCGTTCTGTCACTGGCTGGCAAGGTAGGTCGCTACCTATTGGTTGCCCTGGCGATTCTATTGCTCTACCTGCTGATTTTGCGCCCCTTAATTAAACGCTATACCCAAACACCGGTTATGGCGGCAGCAACGCCCGGCGGCACGCTGGCCGCCAGCGTAGGCGGTGAAGATGATGACGAAGAAGGCGAAGAGCCATCAGGCGAGAGCGATGAGACCTACGCCAAGCCGAAGCGTCGGCGTAAAACCTCACTCTATGAGCATAACCTCAATGACCTGCGTGAAATGGCTCAAGAAGACCCCCGCATGGTCGCGATGATCATTCGTAGCTGGATGAATGCCAATGAGTAGTTCAATTGCTGAAATGAACGGGGCTCGCAAGAGCGCCATCTTATTGCTTGCACTCGATGAAGACAGTGCCGCTGAGGTCTTTAAATACCTCGGCGCTGCGGAAGTGCAAGAAATCAGTATGGAGATGGCCCGGCTGAACCAGGTCTCCCATGACGACATGAAGGCGGTGCTCGAAGCATTCCATAAAGAGACCGAAGAGTTTGTAGCGCTTAATCTTAACTCCAGCGATCACATTCGCTCAGTGCTGACCAAAGCACTGGGCAGCGAACGCGCGACGAGTCTGATTGAAGATATTCTAGAGACCACTGGCAATAATTCGGGCATTGACGCGCTTAACCTCATGGAAGCCTCCATGGTGGCCGAACTCATTCGCGACGAGCACCCGCAAATTATCGCAACCATTCTAGTTCACCTGGATCGTCATCAAGCCTCCGACATCCTTGAGCTATTCGAGGAAAAACTGCGCAATGACGTGGTTCTTCGTATCGCTACTTTCAGCGGCGTTCAGCCCGCCGCACTGCAAGAGCTGACCGAAGTACTCACTAGCATGCTGGACGGTCAGAACCTCAAGCGCAGCAAAATGGGCGGCGTAAGAACCGCGGCCGAGATCCTCAACTTGATGAACTCCTCCCAAGAAGAGACCGCCATCGAGACCGTGCGTGCGCACAGTGAGGATTTGGCTCAGAAAATTATCGACGAAATGTTCTTGTTCGAGAATCTGCTCGACCTCGACAACCGCGCTATTCAAATGGTGCTCCAAGAAGTCGATACCAACTCGCTGGTGGTGGCCCTTAAAGGGGCTCAGGACGCCTTGGTGGACAAATTCCTGCGTAATATGTCACAGCGCGCTGCCGATTTAGTTCGTGAAGATATGGAAGCCCGCGGCCCGATCCGCGTCTCTCAGGTGGAAACCGAGCAGAAGGCTATATTGCAGGTCGTTAGGCGCTTAGCTGATTCTGGTGAAATCGTCTTGGCAGGTGGAGACGACGAGTATGTCTAATACTCACTCGCCGAAATTTGATCGCCATGGCGATTGGCGCCGCTGGCAAATGGAAGAACTGGCGTCCACGAAGAGTAGCCATGCCTCAGAGGGCGAGGTACCCACGGCCCATCAACGCAAAGTACAGGCGGCACAAAAAGCGGCTGAACTGGCACGCCAACGTGAAGAGGATGAGCGCCAGGCACTGCACGAGCGTATTCGTCAGCAAGCCGAAAAAGAGGGCTATGACGCAGGCTTTGAGCAGGGTCGCAAAGAGGGGTTGGAAAAGGGGTTAGCAGACGCTGCCGAACAGGCCAAAAAAGAGCTAGAAGCACAAATCCACAAGACCGTTGCGCCGCTGGAAACACTGGGCAAACAGTTTTCAAATGCGCTTGAACGCCTTGATGACACCATCGCCTACGACCTGGTTGAGTTAGCACTGGCCACCGGCAAACAACTTGCTAGCGATGCCCTACAGGACACACCTGAACAAGTTTTGGCCATTGTCCGCGAGCTTCTGCACACCGAGCCTCCCTTGGTAGGCCAGCAACGTCTTTGGCTTAACCCCGATGATCACGCTTTAGTAGAGGAGCACTTGGGTAATGAGCTCAGGGCCGCCAATTGGAAGCTCCAGCCTGATGACCAACTGGCCCGTGGTGGGTGTCGGGTAACCAGTGCTCAGGGTGAAATTGACGCAACCTTTGAAAGCCGTTGGCACGCTATTCAAGCCCAATCGCGCAAACGCGGTCTCAATTCTCCACCCTCCTCTAACGTCCCTTCATCCTAGGCGGATACGCTATGGCAGATACCACCTGTCCCCATCAACATCGCTGGAATAAGGCATTGCGACGCACGCAGCAGCGTGTTAGCCATCTGCCTCGCTACCGCAATAACGGCCGCGTCATTCGTGCGACGGGAATGGTGATTGAAGTGGTTGGGCTACGTGTCGCCGTAGGTAGCGCCTGTCGGATTGAATTGCCGGGCAGCGACGGTCGCTTGTCCGACAGCGATAGGCATGCCGAAGCGGAAGTCGTCGGCTTTTCTGGTGATAAGCTATTCCTGATGCCCTTGGAAGAGGTCATAGGGCTAATGCCTGGCGCTCGCGTCGCGCCTCTTGATGAAAGCGGCAACAACAGTGCCCGCCGCTTCCCTATGGGCGATAGTCTGCTGGGCCGGGTACTGGATGGCAATGGCAATCCGCTTGATGATCGGGAGGGCATCGATGAGATACCTCGAGCAACACTCAGCTCGCCGCCGCTTAATCCGCTTTCTCGCGCGCCAATTGATGCGCAAATTGACGTAGGCATTCGCGCTATTAATGCGCTGCTTTGCGTAGGTCGCGGTCAGCGTATGGGGCTATTTGCAGGCTCCGGTGTGGGCAAGTCAGTCTTGCTAGGCATGATGGCACGCTATACCAAGGCCGATGTCATTGTGGTGGGCTTGATTGGTGAGCGGGGCCGTGAAGTACAAGACTTTATCGATAACATTTTGGGCCCTGAGGGTCGACGGCGTGCTGTTGTCGTCGCCGCCCCCGCTGATACCTCACCGCTACAGCGCTTACAGGGTGCCGCGTATGCGACTCGCCTGGCAGAAGGTTTTCGTGACGAAGGTCGCGATGTCCTGCTGATCATGGATTCGTTAACCCGGTACGCCATGGCACAGCGGGAAATTGCCCTGGCCATTGGCGAGCCACCCGCTACTAAAGGTTATCCGCCGTCGGTTTTTGCAAAGCTGCCCGGCTTAGTGGAGCGCGCAGGTAATGCTGAGCGTGGTGGTGGTTCCATTACGGCGTTTTATACCGTGCTAACCGAGGGCGATGATCAACAAGATCCTATTGCCGATTCTGCTCGCGCCATTCTAGACGGGCATATCGTGCTGTCGAGAACGCTAGCGGAAGCAGGTCATTATCCGGCCATCGATATTGAAGCTTCAATTAGCCGCGCAATGACCTCCATCGCCTCAGCCGATCAGCTTCAGGAAGCACGAGTGTTCAAACAGCTCTTCTCGCGCTACCAGCGTAACCGGGATCTTATCAGCGTAGGGGCCTACAGCCCTGGCCATGATCCCCAGCTCGACGAAGCAGTGAAACGCTTTCCATCGTTGGAAAACTTCCTTCAACAGAATATTGATGAGTGTGCAACGCTTGCCGATGCTCGCCAAGCGCTGCACGCACTGGCAGGAGGACGCACATGAGCACTTCCCAGCTCGAAATGTTAACCGACTTAGCCAGAGGTGCCCGCGACCAAGCGGGTAAAGTACTGGCACAAGAGCGACAAACGGAGCAACAAACGACCGCTCAGTTACAGTCGCTACTGAGCTATCGGGCGGAGTACGCTGAGCGCTTGCAGAAAGCGATGCGTGACGGCATTGACCCTGCCACTATGTACAACTATCAGCAGTTCTTAGCCTCTTTGGACGCGGCCCTAAGCCGCGCTCGACAAGCGTTAGCGTCTCAACAGGCAAGCGTTGAACAGAGTAAAAAGAACTGGCAACAAGAGCAGCGAAAGCTCTCTTCCTACGATACACTGGCGTCGCGTCGACTACTTGAAGAGCACCGCCGCAGTGAACGTCATGAACAAAAAACTAACGATGACTTGGTGACAAGCCGCGCGGCTCGTCAGCATAACGACACTCCGCATTAGCGGGGCCAGGGAACTGAACATGAACATTCACCAGTTGCTTTCGGTCAGCCAAAATTCGCCTCAGACGCAGTCTCAAGGCACTTTCGGCCAACAAGACACAGCTAAGGGCGTATTTCATCAAACGCTGTTGCAAGCGTCTGGCGCTCAGCGATTATCAGCGTCTGCTTTCAGTGAAGCTGCTGCTTCTCATACGCCGCGATCGCAAGCTCAGTTAAATGAACTCAGCTCTCTTTTGTCGGATGCATCAGCTGACGATGTAGAAAATTTGAGTGAAGCCCTGCAAACCCTGGGTCTGGATGTCAGTGAGCGCGATTTGTCTGAATTATTGGCCCAGTTGCAACAGCCAAGCTCAGAGGTCAGCCTAGAAACGCTAGGTCTAGATGCTGGAGAAGCATCGACTCCCCTTGACGAAATTGCCGGCCGTCTCGCGCTAATGGCATCTTTTACGGAAAACAGGCCTGAGTTGGCTTCACCCGTTGCCCCAGCCACGCTGGAAGCAATCGCTGAACAGTTAAATATTAGTCAATCGGAAGCGGCACAGCTGGTCGATTCCAAGGGACTCAAGACAATTGCCCAGTATCTAAGTATGGATAAAAGTGGGCCTGGGCAGTCTATCGACCCAGCCACGCTGGAAGCCATTGCTGATCAGTTAAATATTAATCAAACGGATGCTGCACAGCCTATCGTCCCAGCAGAGCTGAAGGTCGTCGCTGAGCAGTTAAATATTAGTCAAACGGAAGCAGCACAGCTTGCCTCCGCGCTAAATGCGCTGGCTGGTCAGCTACAAAGTGCCTCCCCCCAATCAGCAGAGTCGGCTCAGTTAACCAATGCCCGCTCGCCTGTCGCCGAGCTACAGGCAGCCCTAAGGCCACAGTCTGATACGTTCTTTACTCAAATGAACACAGGTAACTCCCCCACTGCAGCCACCCAGATCAGCAGCGAAGCCCTAATGTCCGCTCTATTGACAGGAGACGGGGCTTCGAAAGCAAGCCCAAGCAGTGAGCACCTACTTACTGGATTATCGTTAAATACCGGCAGCAGTCCGTTAGCTACATCGCAATCTACCCAAGGCTTTTCGCCCAATGTCACACCGACAGCGGCCACTTTAGCGACACCTGTCAACAGCCCCGCCTGGCCACAACAGTTGAGCCAGCAGTTAGTACAGATTTCACAGCGTGGTGGCGAACAGCACGTTCAGATGCAATTAAACCCTGCAGAATTAGGGCCGCTGTCTATCTCCCTGAAGTTTGGTGAACAGGGGGCGCAAGCGCACTTTTTGTCCGCCCATGCCCAGGTACGCCAAGTGCTCGAACAAGCGATTCCCCAGCTGAGGGAAGCGCTGGCTGAGCAAGGCATTTCGCTAGGCGAGACATCGGTTGGCGAACAGCGTGACCCCAACGAGCAGGCTTTTGCTCAATCAGGCGGCAAACAGGGTGCCGAGGCTGGGAGCGGCAACGGCGATATAGGCTTGGATGAATCACTTACCCAAAGCACCGAGCGCAGCCCGCTAAGACTGGATGGGCGGGTCGATCTATACGCCTAAGCATTGACAGAGTGCATGACCATTCTAGAACTACGTCGATTAATACGCTCATAAATACGTACGTGAAATAGCTAAACCAAAAGATAGGCTTGCCAAATAAGCCTGTTCATTTCATCACCAGCATGCGCTTTAGGCATAATACATTGCTAGTGATACGCATGGAGTTCACAGGAATCGCAAATGGCAGAAAAAAGCGGCGGGTCAAAAAAACTGCTCTGGATAATGATCATCCTGGTCTTGCTGTCGTCAGCAGGCGCAGCGGCAGCTATTTATATGGTAATGGATCAGCGTGATGACGGTTCAGAAGACGCTGAGATGCAGCAAGCGATGGAGCGCGAGCCGCCTATTTTTATGCGTATTGAACCCTTTACCGTCAATCTTGCCGATGACAGTTATGGTTCACGCTTGCTCTATACAGGCGTGACTCTTCGTGTGGGTAATGAAGAGAGTAAAACCATTCTAGAAGAGCATATGCCTCAAGTACGCAGCCGTTTGCTGATGCTGCTATCCGGCAAGCAGGCTGATGAACTTACTTCCTCGGAAGGTAAGCAGCAGCTTGCACAAGCGATTGTTGATCGACTCAACGTCCCGCTGACGGAGAATCAGCCGCCACTTGATTTGCGTGAAGTTTTATTCACCGAATTTATTGTGCAATAACCTCGGGAACTGGAGCCGTTCATGTCACAGGACGATCTACTGTCCCAGGAAGAAATAGATGCCCTGCTAAAGGGCGTTAGTGGAGACGATGAGCCATCGGCTTCATCTTCCCATGCGTCAGATGAAGCCCGGGTTCGCCCTTACGATCCGTCGACCCAGCATCGCGTTATTCGTGAGCGTTTGCATGCGCTTGATTTTATCAACGAGCGCTTTGCTCGCTACTTTCGTACTGGCCTGTTTAACCTACTGCGGCGTAGCGCGGACATTACCGTCGAGTCAGTTCGCTATCAAAGCTTTAGCGAGTTCTCACGTAATGTTCCCGTGCCTACCAACCTGAACATTGTGTCGATGAAGCCACTGCGGGGTTCAGCGCTCGTCGTATTCCCCCCCAATCTCGTTTTTATGGTGGTGGATAACCTTTTCGGTGGTGACGGTCGTTTTGTCACTAAATCGGACGGCCGGGAGTTCACTAATACTGAACAGCGTATTATCCAGCGCCTGCTCAATCTCGCTATTGAGGCATACCAAGAGGCCTGGAAAGTCGTTTATCCGCTGGATGTCAGTTTTTTACGCTCAGAAGTGCAATCAAAGTTTGCCAACATTACCAACTCACCCAATGAAATTGTGGTGAACACCAAGTTCAACATTGAAGTGGGCAACCTATCTAGCAATTTTCAGATATGCATGCCGTACGCCATGATTGAGCCGCTACGCGACTTACTAGCTAACCCAATTAATGACAGCAATCACGACCAAGACGGCAGTTGGTCACGCCGAATGGCAAGTGAGCTGCGTCAGTCGGAAGTGGAGCTAGTCGCTGAATTTGCTCAGATACCCAGCCGTATCGCCCATGTGATGGGATTGAAAAAAGGCGACGTGCTGCCGTTAGACATTCCAAGTTCAATCACCGCAAGCGTTGACGGGGTGCCCGTCATGGAGTGCGAGTACGGAAGTCAACGTCAACAGCATGCACTGCGTGTGTTACATATGATTGACCATGCCGCTATGAATAATGCATCGTCCAAGGACTTCATTAAAGGGTCTACGCGACAGAAAGCCAAGGAATCCAAAGCATGACTGATCCCAATAAGCCTGATCAGAACGTCTCTGACGACGATTGGGCGGATGCCATGTCCGAGCAAGAAGAACCCACCTCCAGCGCCGATGCTGCCAGCGAAGAGGAAGATCCTTGGGCAGCCGCAATGGCGGAACAAGAAGCTGCTGAAGAGAGCGAAGAAGAGACAGCTGCTGCCCCAGAAGAGCCCAAAGCACCTGCAGCGAAAGCGGCAAGTGAGGATATCTTCCGTCCGTTGAGCCCAGACAGCGGCTCTTCCCAGGCGCGTGAGCTTGAGATGATCATGGATATCCCGGTGAAGCTCACCGTGGAACTCGGCCGTACAAAGCTAACTATTAAGCAGTTACTGGAGTTGGCACAAGGGTCTGTTATTGAGCTTGAAGGACTCGCCGGAGAGCCGATGGATATCTTGATTAACGGCTACTTGATTGCTCAAGGCGAAGTTGTTGTGATCGAAGATAAGTACGGCATTCGGATTACTGAAATCATCACGCCTTCTGAACGTATTCATAAATTGAACCGATGAGCGTTGCAACCTCTTCGGCGCAGAATGGTTCGCTCGATGCACTAGGTAACGGTGGCGAGGCATTGGTAGGGATGGCCGTTTTGGGCAAGACTGCCGCGGCTTTAGCTCTCGTTATTGCGATCATTTTAATCTGTACAGCGCTTTTAAAGCGCTGGAGCAACCATACCACTCGCCATGGCGCCCACCTGCGCATTGTGGGCAGTACGGCTGTGGGAAATCGTGAGCGTATCGTGATTGTTGAAGTAGAAGATACCTGGTTGGTTGTTGGAGTGGGAGGTGGCCGAATTACTAAACTCCACGAGCGCCCGGCCCCTGAAGAGCGCCCGCCAACCGCATCAGCTCCGCCTTCCTCACGCTTTGCGCGTCGTTTATCCAAAGCGCTAGCCGCAGGCCGTCGCGACTCGTCTGCGCCCACCGATCCACATCAGACGCCATGAGGTACCGGATGCACCTTTTTTGGCCCTGTGTTTTGAAGAACCTTTTTTTGAAGAGCCATGTTTTGAATAGCAAAACGGCTAAACCGTTCATGATGTGGCTTGTGTTTGCTGTCGCGTGTTTTATAGCCAGCCCTGTGCATGCACAACAGATTCCCGGCATTATTTCTCAGCCGCTTGATGACGGGGGCCAGCAGTGGTCATTGTCGCTGCAAACCCTGCTTTTCCTAAGTTCTCTAGCGTTTTTGCCCTCCATGCTGCTGATGATGACGAGCTTCACTCGTATCATCATTGTGCTTAGCCTGTTGCGGACAGCGATGGGCACCCAGGCAACGCCGCCCAACCAAGTGCTGTTAGGGATAGCGCTGTTTTTAACTTTTTTTATCATGTCACCCGTATTGGCCCAGGTATATGACAACGCCTGGGTGCCGCTGACTAATGAGACGATAAATTTTGAAGAGTTTTTACTGCTGGCTCAGGATCCATTTCGGGAATTTATGCTCGCTCAAACCCGAGAGCCGGATCTGGCACTGTTTGTTCGCCTAGCCGATGTGGGCCCCATGCAAGGCCCGGAAGAACTGCCAATGCGTGTCTTGCTGCCCGCCTTTGTCACCAGTGAACTAAAAACGGCCTTTCAAATCGGCTTTACCATTTTCATTCCGTTTTTGATCATTGACCTCGTGGTGGCCAGCACATTGATGGCATTGGGGATGATGATGGTTCCGCCCATCACTATCTCATTACCTTTTAAACTGATGCTGTTCATTTTAGTGGATGGTTGGCAGCTTATTATTGGCTCAATGGCAGAAAGCTTTTACATGATATAACGCTTTATACCGCACATTGTTTATACAGCCCACAGGAACCCAGCTATGACACCCGAGATGGTGATGAGCATTGCTTATCAAGGAATGCGAGTAACGCTTCTGCTTGCTGGCCCCATGCTTTTGGCGGCGCTATTCACCGGCCTTATCATCAGCTTGTTCCAAGCCGCGACTCAGATAAATGAAATGACACTAACCTTTATTCCTAAAATTCTGGCTGTGTTCGCGGTGCTGGTATTAGCAGGCCCATGGCTGATTGGCTTAATTACCGATTTTACTCACCGCCTATTTACTAATATCCCCAGCATGGTGATGTAGCGCTATGGTGGAAGTCACTTTCGCACAGCTGCAAGGGTGGTTAGTGGCTTTTTTATGGCCGTTTGCGCGCATTACTGCTTTCATGGCAGCGTCGCCTCTATGGGGACACTCCAGCGTTCCCAACCAAGCCAAAGTGGGCCTGGCCGCCCTAATTGCCATTGTTATTGCGCCGATTTTACCGGCCATGCCAGATATTGCCATCATGTCATGGGCGGGGATCGGGGTCATGATCGAACAGATCCTAATTGGCTTAGCGATGGGCCTCGTCATGCATATCATGTTCGCTGTCGTTCAAGCCGCAGGGGATTTTATCGGTCTGCAGATGGGCCTAGCGTTTGCGAGCTTTTTTGATGCATCGAGTGGTACCAATATTATGGTGCTCTCGCGCATTCTCTACATGATCACTCTGCTCATGTTTTTGGCCATGAATGGTCATCTAATGGTGCTTGAAACCTTGATTATGAGCTTCCAAACGTTGCCCATTGGCATTGGGACATTCAACCCAGATGCGTTTATTTTGTTATCTCGTTATGCGGGCACGATTTTTGCGTCGGGAATGTTATTGGCGCTACCGCTGGTGGGCTCCCTGCTGACCATCAACCTGGCACTGGGCATACTGAACCGTTCTGCCCCCCAGCTCACCGTCTTCAATATCGGCTTTCCTACCTCTCTTATCGTGGGGCTAATATTAATGATGGTGCTCATGACCGACATTAACCGCTTTCTACAGCGGTTGTTTACGCAAGGCCTAGGGTTTATGCAGACGTTAATCGAAACGATGGCGCCCTTAAACTAAAATTCCCCTGTTTTCATGACGTTTTAGCCATAAAAACAAGGGAATAAGCAGAACTCCGCGACACGCAAGCGATAAGGTGCCGTAATAATTGAGCTACACTACATATAGTTAAACAACGATAAGCCTTTAATATCTACAAACGCTTTTTGTGCTGCCTGCATACCAACTTGTCGCAAACTATACTCAGATATTGCCTCAGTGTAATCCAGATCGACTAAATCCGATAGCGTTTGATCGTAGTTCAGCATTCGATTACTGCTTACCGAATCGATAACATCAAGCTCATTCAAACGCGCCCCAGCGGAAGCGCGCACGGTTAGAACATTATCCAAACTATTGTCCAGATCGCGCATAGCAGTATTCAAAGTATTACGCTGATCGGCTTTTTTGGTGGCATTATCAGCAGGGTTTTCTAATACGCGAATGGCTTCTTCCATAGTGCGAAACAGGTCGGCACCACGAACATCACCCCCTGATTTAGCAACCAGTATTTCATCATCCGGCGCAGGTGTACCTTCAAGGCTAATCGATAAGCCACCGAACTCTAATGAGAGAGAACCCTCTTCGCTAATATCATCTGTCCAGTTGCCAGAGCTTAATGCTGCCCCATCCGTGTCGTTGTCCACCCAAGTATCCGTTTCATTATCAAATCGTTGAACCTGATATGTTGGATCAGCAGCAGTTCCATCAAAACTGACACGGTAATCACTACCGTAATCAGCGTCATTGACGTCAAGAGTTTGGGGCCCGCGAAATGTCACATTACCTTGATTCAGAGTGCCATCTTCTTTCTTTGCTTCTGCTACATATCCAGCACCGCTGGGTACACTTTGGAAGATAGTCACGCCATTATCAGCTACCGGTATCAAGCGCGTAGAATCTACACGCTGTTCGCGTGTATTCGTATCGCCTCTATATTCCACACTACCGTCAGCAGACTTCACAAAGGGTGGAGTATTATCTTTATAACCACCAAACAAATAACGACCGTTACCATCGGTAGAATTCGCTTGGCCTATCAGTGTCTCATAAACGCCTTTAAGCTCGCTGGCGATGGACTCGCGGTTTTCGCTAGTTAGCGTGTCGCTAGACGCCTGAATCAACAATCCTTTGGCACTTGTTATTGCATCACTAACGCTATTGATAATATTTTCAGTCTGCGACAGCGAATTACGGGCGGATACGCGAGAATCTGAAAATTGTTCAGTAACCGCCTTTGCCTGATCAACGCCAATCGCCCGCGAGGCGGCCTGTGGGTCGTCGGACGGGTTAACCACACGTCGGCCGCTGGCAATCTGCTGACTGACCCTCATCAGGTCACTTTGTTGGCGGTTCATGGACGCCGTGCTTTGCTCAAACATGGTAACGGTACTAATACGCATCACTTAAGCTCCCGAATTAACCGCGCAGGTTCAAGATGGTGTCCATCAGCGTACCTGCGGTGTCAATCACACGCGCATTGGCCTGATAGTACTGTTGGTAACGGATCAAATTAGCAGCTTCTTCGTCTAGATTAACTCCAGACTCTGATTGCTGTACGGCACGCAATTGATCGGTAAGGCCTTGACGAGCATCCAAATTAACTTCTGTAATGTTGGTTCGGTTACCAACATCGCTGACTATGGATGCATATGCACCGGTGACCGTTGCGCTAGCACCGACAATAGATTGGGACTGCAGGTCTTGCAGCGCTAAAGCATTACGGTTATCGCCACTGGCAAAAATAGTCTGGCTAACGGTTAATGATGATGTTTCACCTGCATCAGGAAGGGCGTCAACCGTAAAGCTGATACCATCAACTTCAATCTCATCGCCCGCTTCCAACTCAACGTCAGATAAGTCTGATGCATCAACATTGGTACCGTTAACCATTATATTCACTGCCGGAGTCAGCGTCAGGCTACCGTCCGAATCTACCTCAAATTGATATTTTCTGTTATCCGCAAAAGCGTCTGAAGATATACCCAAATCGCTAACGTTTAAATCACCCTCACGTTCAAACGAGTTACCCGTGTTATTTCCTACATTAATAAAACCTGCGTCACCTGCAGCAATCTTGTCTACGTCAGCGATATTAGTATCCATACCATTGGCGGCGCGCCGTACCGGCTGAATTTCAAAGCGATCACCATCTTGCGGCACACCGCTGAACTCAATGCTGACACCACCAAAATTTAATTCGCCATCGTCATCCCAGGCGTCTTGATCAAAATCTACAACCTGCCCATTGTCTTTACGGGTAACCACGGGCTCACCAGCCTCAAAACTGACGGTATAGTCAGTTGCCCTCAGGGCATCAACTTGATCGGGGTTAAATTCAGCGCTAGTGATATTGACGGCGGGTAAGCTATTATTCTTATCGGCATACGTTTGCGGGGCGCGCACTGCAAAGAAGTCTTCGCCCTGGTCACCGTTAAGATCTACACCTTGCTTATGCTGTTCATTGAAAGCAGTCGCCAACGACACAGCCAGTTGACCAATTTGGTTCTGCGTCTTATCTAAGGTTTCTGAACGGAAGGACATCAAGCCCCCCAATGCCCCGCCTGTTATCGTCGACTCATCTAACTGAACGACGTTACCACCACCATCCCGATACCCCACCACCGTGCGCTGAGGGTCATAATCCGCTTGAACTGCTTCTAGTTGGAACGAATTGGTTCCTGTCACCAGCGGCTGACCATTGGGCAGGCTAATATTGTAGGTTTTGCCATCCTGAATATTAAGGCGCAAATCCATACGCTCATTAAGCTCTGATACCAATTGATCGCGCTGGTTGAGCAGGCTATTGGGTGCCTCCCCACTCCGAGCGCGAGCCAAAGCAATCTCTTTATTTAAACCAGCGATCTGCTCGGTGGTGTTATTAATCTGGGTAATTTCATCTTTGATCTGGCCATTAATATTACCCTGCATATCTTGCAGGTAGCCATCAAAGGAGCGGAACTGTGAACTCAGCGTATTAGCTTGGCCAAGCACGCCCTGGCGAGCCGCTGGGTCAGAGGGTGAGGCCGCCAGGTCTTCTAGCGATGAGAAAAAATTCTGCATCAGAGGGGCTAAGCCTGCCGCGCGATCAGCCAGCAGGTTATCGATTTGCGTTACCTGACTATAGTAAGTGTTTAAGGCACTTGACTGAGTTTTTGCACTATTTAACTGATCAGCTACGTACGTATTGAACTGGCGCTCGATATCATTGACACGAACCCCGCCACCTACACGCCCCTCACCCAACTGGGCCAACTCTCGGTTATAGCCAGGCGTATAGACATTACTAATATTATTACTGCTTGTATTCAGGGCATTCTGCGCGGCATTGAGGCCGCTTAAGCCGATCGAAAACATGCTCATGGTTCAATTCCTTAGGCCGATACCTATCACTAATTCAATTATCGGCGCTGCACAGAAAAACTTGAGGAAAGGGCTAGCGAGCGTCAGCCAGGAAATTTCCCTCAGCGTTAAGCGGCCCCATGGTATTCATCACTGCGACTAACTTTTCAGCGTAGAGCGGATCAGTCGCATACCCACCTGCCTGCAACTCACGCGCGGCCTGCTCAGCGGAGGGTGCTTGAACAACCCCAGCATAGCGAGGGTTATTGCCGATTAGGCTGGCATAATCAGTAAAAGCGTGTTCAAACGAGTCATAAACACGGAAGGTGTCAACCACCTGCGTTCGCCGCCCATTAATATATTCATGAGTCACAATATCGGTGGTTTCACCCTGCCAATGACTACCGGCTTTGATACCAAACAGGTTATGACTATTGTTGCCATTGCGAGTCGCGATTTCGTGCCGTCCCCAGCCTGTTTCTAGCGCCGCCTGGGCTAAAATGAGTTCAGCAGGAACGCCGGTGGACTCACTGGCCGCTTGGGCGGGTGCCGCTAACGTTTGAATAAATTGATCTACGTGAGCAGAAGCCGTCGTTTGCGCTCGCGGGTTTAACGCAGACTCATCTACCGCATTCCCCTTCTCGACGCCTTGGCGAATGGCCTCTAGCTCGGCTAAGAATCGACCGCTGCCCTGCTCACGCTGGGTTTCAATCGTGTCAGGATTAGCCGCGAATGAACCGTCAAGCACACGCGGGGTGCCACGAGGGATGCCTGCTATCAGTGCTTGTAACTCTTGATCCGCATCTGGCCGCGCCTTAGAGATGGCTCCTTGGCGCTCCAGTTGCTCAACAAGCACATCCGCAAGGCCCATTCCACGCGAAGCCATCACCTGTGACCACTGTTGATCCAGCATTGATTGATAGGTATCCGTCGCACTACTGTTCATTAGTCCTGAACTGGGTGTCGCGTCGCGCATACTCTTCATCATCATCTGAATAAATAGCGCTTCAAACTGCTGGGCTGCGCCACCCACGCCAGCCTCAGGGTCGACGCGTGCAGTGTGTTGGAGCCGCTGAAAACCGTTCATGTCCAGGGCAAACTGGCTGGTCATATCACTCGCGCTCATTAAATGACCTCCAGTTCTGCACGTAGCGATCCCGATGCTTTTAACGCCTCCAGAATCGACATCAAGTCTTGAGGGGTAGCGCCTAACGCATTCAATGCATTGACCACTTCGTTGAGCTGGGCACCCTCTACGATTTGCAGATAAGCCTCTTGCTGCTCAATATCAATATCTGCGTCGGGCACCACAACTGTCTCGCCCTCGCCAAACGGATTCGGCTGGCTAACGCCAAACTGAGTATCAATCATGATCGACAGACTGCCGTGAGCTACGGCTGCTTCCTGCAGAGTGACGGCACTGTTCATCACTACCGAACCGGTACGTGAGTTCAGCACAACGCGTGCCGGAGCCTCCGTTGGTGTGACCTGAACGTTTTCAATGCGCGCCATAAAGTTGACCCGCGCATTATCATCAGTAGGACCGTCCAGGGCGATTACTCGGCCATTACGTGCATATGCCACCGACTGGCCAAACTCGTTATTGATCGCCGTTACCATGCGCTGAACGGTGCCAAAATCAGAGTCGTTAAGCTGTAATTCAAGCATGCCACCATTGCCACCTAGGTTAAGCGGCACTTCCTTCTCAACCAGTGCGCCATTGGGAATACGCCCCGATGCCTGCTGATTGATTTGCACACTACTGCCACCCGCTTGGGCGCCAGCGCCGCCCACGAGCATGTTGCCCTGGGCAATGGCATAGGTATCACCATCGGCCCCCTTTAAAGGTGTCATCAACAGCGTGCCGCCGCGCAAGCTGCGTGCGTTGGCTATCGACGAAACAACTATATCTAGACGCTGGCCCGGCCTTGAGAACGGCGGGAGATCAGCGGTCACCATCACCGCAGCTACGTTGCGCAGTTGCAAGTTCGTGCCTGCAGGCACGGTCACCCCAAGCTGGGACAACATGTTGGTCAGGCTTTGGCTGGTAAAGGGCGCCTGGGTCGTTTGGTCGCCGGTACTGTCAAGGCCGACGACCAAGCCGTAGCCTACCAATTGGTTATCTCGAACGCCGGCAAAGCTCGCCAGTTCCCGAACGCTTTCTGCCTGAGCAGGCAAAGCTAGCGCGCACATTAGCACTAAGGTGGTCAGTTGAATAAGCCAAGCGTTGATGGCTTGCCGACAATTAATCCACACATTTCTTAACCGCATCACGATAACCCGCTGTCCCGCGTTCATTGGTTGACCTGCCATTGAAGGGCCTGCCTGGCGTAGCTCTGTCATTGATGGCTCCCCATAGAGCTAGAACGGCGAGACGTTCAAGAAGAAACGTTGTAGCCAACCCATGTGCTGCGCTTCATTAATATAGCCGTCACCGACATACTCAATTCGCGCATCCGCTACTTGAGTGGAAGGAACGGTATTTTGAGCGGTAATCGTACGTGGGTTAACCACGCCGGAAAAACGAATAAACTCAGTTCCCTGATTAATGGCAATTTGCTTCTCGCCACGCACACGTAAATTGCCGTTATTCATTACTTCTAACACCGAAACCGTGATAGTACCGGTAAAGGAGTTATTGGCCTGCGACCCACCACTACCGGTAAAGTCGTTTTCACCTGAAATATCAAAGCCATATTCTGCAAGCGTATCAAGGACATCAGGCAACTGTGTTAACTCCAGGCTAGCGCTACCGCTACGCCCTGCATTGGATTGCGAATTTTTGCTCGCACTGACCTCCTCATCCAACACAATGGTCAAGATGTCGCCCATGGCGCGCGGCCGACGATCTTCAAAAAGTGGCTGATAACCTTGCCTAGCCTGGTAAATAGAGCCATTGGGGATGGGTGGCGGGCGATCAACAATGCTGATCTGCTCTTGCTCACCCACCACGGAAGCTCTTGGAACTTGAGCGCAGCCGGCTACAACCAATAAAAAAAGCACCAGTCCTGCTAGCGCAATACGACGTGACATGTGGTGCAACTCCAGCATAACGCAACCTATAAGTAAGCCCAGTGAGTAACAACCGTTATAACTGGCTTAAGCGTGCCAACATTTCATCGCTAGTGGACACCGCTTTGCTATTAATTTCATAGGCTCGCTGGGTCTGAATCATATTGACCATCTCTTCAACGACATTGACGTTAGACGTTTCCACATAGCCTTGGAACAGCCGCCCCGCACCATTCATACCCGGTATATTCTCATTGGGTGCGCCTGAGGCTCCCGTCTCTAGATAGAGGTTGCCACCAATACTTTGTAGACCGGCTGGATTAATAAAGGTACTGACGCTGATTTGCCCCACCTCATTATCAACTGTAACGCCTGGCTGGCGTACGCTCACCGTGCCATCTTCACCAACATTTACCGACAACGCATTGGCCGGTAAGAAAATGGCAGGCTCAACAGGGTAGCCATTGGCAGTGACCATTTGGCCATTCTCGTTCAGTTGAAAGCTGCCGTCGCGTGTATAGGCAGTCGTTCCATCTGGCATCAACACCTGAAAGAAACCTTCGCCATTGATCGCGAGGTCGCGCGAGTTTTCAGTCTGCTCTAGCCCACCTTGGGTATGCAAACGCTCAGTGGCCACGGCACGTACGCCGGTACCCACCTGCATACCGGACGGCAGCCGATCCTGGATATTATTTTGAGCGCCGGGTTGACGCATATTTTGGTATAGCAGATCTTCAAACACCGGACGTGAGCGTTTGAAACCATTGGTGCTTACGTTAGCTAGGTTGTTCGAAATCACGTCTAACTTGGTTTGCTGAGACTCCAAACCCGTTTTAGCTGTCCATAAGGACTTAATCATAATTATGCTCCCTTGACCGACTGACTCACATCAGCACTGAGTGGCCAACATCAACCTTGAATGGATAGAATCCCGTTGGCGCGCTGAGCGTTTTCGTCAGCGGTGCTCAGCACTTTCATCTGCATATCATAGCGGCGTGCCACATCGATCATTGAGACCATAGCATCGACAGCGCTGACATTACTGCCTTCCAGTGCACCACTCACCAACTTGGCATTTTCGTCGGCAGGCAAGGCCCCTGGCTCACCTTCTTCATTAGGAGGCGCACGGAAGAACCCGTCCTCACCACGCGTTAACGCTCCCTCTTCAGGCGTCACCAGCTTAATTCGGCCTACCTCGACCAACGCTTCCGGCCCTACACCTTCGGGAATGGCGCTAATCGTCCCGTCGGCACCAACCGATACTTGCGCCCCTTGCGGGATGGCAATGGGGCCACCTTCGCCCATTACCGGTCGCCCAACGCTGAGCAACACCCCGTCACTGTCTATCTGCAGGTCGCCACGCCGTGTATAGGTTTCAGTACCGTCATTCGCTTGCACTGCCATCCATGCGTCGTCCTGCATAGCGACATCAAGCGTGCGCCCGGTATACTCGACCGGGCCCTGGGAAAAATCACTACCAGGCGTGGTGGTCACCGCAGAGGTACGCGTTGCCAGTAACGCTTCGCCCTGAACGGGCACCGCTCGGGCAGCCTGTAACTGCCCACGAAAACCGGTGGTGCTCACATTCGACAGGTTGTTACTCACCACCGACTGCTGATCCATGGTGTGCTTAGCACCACTCATGGCGGTATAGAGCATTCGATCCACGGTACTTACTCCTTAACTTAGTGACCGATCATTAAAGGTTAATGATGGTCTGCAGGAGCTCGTCCTGGGTACTGATCGTTTGTGAGTTAGCCTGATAAGCGCGCTGCGCAACGATCATATCGACTAGCTCACGAGCCATATCGACATTGGATGTTTCAACTGCACTTGGCTCAATTAAGCCTCGCTGACCGGTACCGGGTGCGCCCACCAGCTCTTGGCCCGAAGCGCCGGTAGCCGTCCACAGGTTATCACCATCAGGCTTTAAGCCTTCAGGATTACGGAAGCTAACCAATGCTATTTGACCCGCAGCACGCGACTCTTCGTTAGAATAATTACGCATGACGGTACCATCATCTTCGATAGTAACGCCTACAAGAGAACCCGCCGTGTAGCCATCTTGTTCAATATTATTAACTGTAGAGTTATTGGCAGATTGTGATGAGCCAGTGAAATCCACGGCAACTTCAAGATTCTCAAGCTGAGTTCCATCGAACTCATCTGCTGTAAACGTAAATGTAGCTTGCTCACCACCTTCAAGCCTACCGCTGGCATCAAAATCAAGCGTCGTAAGCCCTGCAACAGCGTAGGTTCCAGCGCCCTCAGGCCCACCTGACATTCTAAGACTGACATCCCACTGGTTAGTTGCTGCATCAGTTTTAGTAAAATAGTAGGTCAGATTACGCGCATTACCTTGAGAGTCATAAATTGTGGCATTGGTTGAATAGGAGTAATCATCCGAATCTAAGCCTGCCAAAATTTCCGCTTCGGTAGGAGCAACCAATTCACCCTCACCCGAGTCTAAATTCAGCGATACATTTAGCTCAGTGGTAGCGCTTGCAGGTAGGTCGCCAGCCTCAACCGTTAATGGGTTTACATCACCACCCGCCTGAACAACACCGTCGGCGTTGGCTGCATAACCCATGATCTGAGCACCTTGGGCATTCACTAGACGTCCATCAGCAGTCATGGTCAGTTGGCCATTGCGGGAATAACCCACTTCACCGTTGGACTGCTGAAAGCGGAAGAAGCCTTCGCCCGCAATGGCTAGATCCATATTGCGATTAGTGGATTCCACATTACCTTGGCTAAAATTCTGCAGCACCGTAGAGGTACGAACACCAAGTCCAATACGCGACTCAGCATATACATCAGCGAACTGGACGCCAGAACTTTTAAAACCAACCGTCTGCGAGTTGGCAATATTATTACCCACCGCACCTAATTTTTGTTGCTGTGCGCTTAGACCACTGAGTGCTTGTGAAAAACTCATGATGCTCCCCTAATAAAGCTGTATTTAATCAAATGCTGTGGTTTATGACTGTGTTTAGCCAGCAGTTAAAGAATTTGTTTAACGTCATTCAGGCTGATTTGGCCATAAATAGCGCCTAAATCCAGTCGAACGCTGCCACTGCCATCATTCGGCGTAACCCGATTAACTACCGCGTATTGCAAGGCAGTGGATTCAATTTTTTCACCTTCAGCATCAGTCGCCTCTAACTGCACCGTATACCGGCCGCTGGCAACTGCTTCTTTCTGGTCATTTAAACCGCCCCAGTCGAATGAGTGGACGCCCGCATCTAGCGACTCCAGATCAAGACGCCTAATGACTTGGCCACCGTCACCGACGATTATCGCTTTAACATTCGCTGCAGGTTCGGTCAACTCTATGCCAAAAGGTGTTGTATACGTGTTCCCGTCGCCATCTTGCTCCAGCAATACATCCTTCCCAGGCACCATGACACCTTTGCCAATTAGACCGCTCGCCTGCAGAGCCTGATTGGCATCCATCTGGCTGGTAATGCCTTGCAGCGTGCTATTTAACTCTTCAATGCCGCTAACGGTGTTAATTTGCGCTAACTGGGAGGTCATCTCCGCATTTTCCATCGGATTGAGCGGATCCTGATTCTCCAGCTGTGTAATTAGCAACGTCATAAAGCTTTCACGCAGCTCATCAGACTGGCGGGCAGAGAGGCCATTGGCACCACCGCCATTTATTTTGTCTACTAAGCTAGAATCAATAGTACTACTCATCGGTTACCCCTCACCTAGCGACAGCGTCTGCATCAACATCTGCTTGCTGGTATTAAATACTTCAATGTTGGCTTGATAGGAACGCGAGGCAGAAATCATATTGACCATCTCATGCACTGGCTCAACGTTGGGCTTTGCCACATAACCCTCTTCATCTGCCGCCGGGTGGTTGGGCATGTACTCCATCCGCAGAGGTGAGTCATCTTCCACTACCTCGGTGACGCGCACACCGCCAACGCCATAGCGGTTACCTTGTGACTGGGTCTCAAACATCACCTGCTTGGCTCGATAGGTTTCACCATCAGGCCCGGCAACGCTGTCGGCATTGGCCATATTGCTAGCGGTAACATTCATGCGCTGGGATTGGGCACTCATTGCCGACCCGGCAATATCAAACGCAGAGAACATCGACATCGTGGATTAACTCCTCACTAATTTAGACAGAATCATTCGGGCTGCATGGCATTCTTCAGCCCCTGAATACGGCTGTTGAGCATCGTGAGGCCGACTTGATAACGAACAGCGTTATCTGCAAACTGCGTGCGCTCACGATCCATATCGACCGTATTTCCATCCAAACTGGGCTGGTCGGGAATGCGGTAAAGCAAATCGGGGTTGCCCGCTCCACGCCATGCAGGGCCTTCTCCAGCAATATGGCTACCAGAAGTACGCGCTAAAGTCAGACCGCCTCCGGTATGGCTAGATGCACTCTGAGTACCTTCGACTGCTTTTTTCAGCTCACTAGCAAAGTCAATGTCACGCGCCTTATAGTTAGGCGTATCGGCATTGGCGATATTAGCCGCTAACACCTCGTGACGCGCTTGACGTAACCCTACTGCTTGCTGATGAAAATTAAAGGCAGATTCCAGTTGATCAATCATGCCGACCCTCGCGTGAGGCAAAAAATAAAATGGATTTTGTTGATGATGAAGAATACGTCTGGAGCTGTCAGCCTAAAGCATGGAACAGCTGGCGTTTCCACCAGCATTTCGCGTGATACGGCTACTACCTTTTCGCTACACTGAACGATGGATTCTCCTCGTTACGTTCCTTCTTCTTCAGCTCCCAAGTAAGCGGCCTCCCCATGCTCCGACTGCGCTTTACTAAGCCAAGCACGCTTCGCTTTTGGCAATTAGCCTTCTTCTGGGCAATCCTAAGCGTTACTGCCTTCACCAGGATTCAAGCTGATGACGACAATCTTCTCCAACAAGTGCATCAATTTTTGTACGAAGAGACACAGGCATTAGGCGAGGAAGTGGTCATTGACCTACGACCACCCTCTCCGCATTTGCCAGAGTGCATTCAGCCAGAACCTTTTTTGGCCAACGCCAATCAAGCACCCTTGGGCCGCGTTTCCGTTGGGGTGCGTTGCGGTGAAGATGGCCGGCAGGTTCGCTATTTGCAGGCGCAGATTGATGTCATTGGTGATTATGTGGTGGCAGCCAGGGATATTGAGCGAGGCACCCAGATTACATCAAGCATGCTTAGCGAACGCGGGGGCAATCTCGGCGATCTCTCAGCTCAGGCTTTGACAGCTGAAGAGGATATCGTGGGTAAAATAGCTCAGCGTCCTATTCGTAGTGGTAGTGTCTTTTTAGCGCATTACTTACAAGCGCCTCATTTAGTTGAACGCGGACAGCGCGTTACTGTCATAGCTCAAGGTTCTGCCTTCCGAGTTTCACGCGAAGGCGAAGCATTGGAAGATGGTGCTCTTGGTGAGCAAATTAGAGTTCGTTTTGGCCCACGAGAAATCATGACTGCTCGTGTCGCCGAGCGTGGTATTTTGGTCGTGGATTTTTAATTCGCAGCCTAAAGTTAGGCCCAATGCTGCCGATATACTGTTATACAAGCTACACTAAGCGCCAAGCGCATCGACGTTGACGATGAGGCAGACAACGTGAAAATTGATAACATTAATTCGCTATTACGCTCAAGCCAAGCCCAGCAGCGTGATGAAACGCAAAAGGCTGATAGCGTATCACCCGTCGCACCGGGCGGCGCAGCTCGCGAATCGACTCAACTGAGCCAATCAAGTATCGATGAATCTCAGGACGTCGATACTGCTAAAGTTGAAGAAATTCGCGATGCTATACGTGAAGGTCGCCTTGAAATGCGCGCCGACCGTATCGCCGAGGGCTTAATTGCCAATCTTAAAGATCTATAAAGGGACGCTGTAAATGAGCCTTGCATCCTTGCTTACCGACCAGCAACAGCGCCTTGAGGCGTTAATTTCGTTGTTGTCCAGCGAGCAAAATTTATTGACGCAAGGTGATATTGACGGTGATGCATTATCGCAAGTTGCACTAGACAAACAGTCTTTATTGGCCGAACTTGAGCGCATTGAAACTGTGCGGCGCAATGTGCAAAAACGTCTTGGTTATGCCGAAGGCGCAAACGGCGCCAGAGCGGCAGCTCATGATGCCGGCTGCCTGGCAGCTTGGGAAAGCTTGCTTGAAAAAAGCGAGCGAGCCGCGCGTATGAATGAGCTAACGGGCCAGATGTTGTCCGTACGAATGAAGCATAATCAGGCAATGCTTGATTATATTCGTCAAATCGCTGAAAAAACACTCTATAAGCCTGATGGACGCAACAGCGCCCAACCCGGCAGAATCAACGCTTCCGCCTGATACCTCCCTCGACAAGCCATCAGCATGACGTTTCAATGAAAACCCACTCTCAGCGGCAAATCAAAAGACGATCATGTTCAATTTATTGCCTCATCATTATACAGCGGTGGTTGTAGGCGCCTCGGGGGGAATAGGTGATGCTATTATTAATCAGCTACTCTCTTCCTCTCAGGTCGGCCATGTTATTGCGGTAAGCCGGCAGCCACCACGAATTGACAACCCCCATCTTACACACCTAATGCTCGATGTTTCTCAAGAGCAGGGCCGGCAGGCGCTTAAAACAGAACTAGCCTCGCAGCCAATCCACTTCTTTTTCAATGCCATCGGAACCCTTCATGATGACGCGCAACGACTCTTGCCCGAGAAGTGCCTTGACCAGCTTAGTGTCGAAAGCCTTGCACAAACAATGAACATCAATGCCTATGTGCCAATTTTATTGCTAGCGGCACTGAAAGACTCTTTCAAAGGGTCACACCCTGCAGTGATTGCCAGCCTTTCGGCTCGCATTGGCTCAATCGAAGATAATCAGTTAGGAGGCTGGTACAGCTATCGTGCCAGCAAAGCAGCGCATAACATGCTGCTTAAGACAGCATCCATTGAGCTCAAGCGACTGAATAAGCAATCGCTAGTGCTTTGTCTTCATCCTGGCACCACCGACACAGCCCTCTCTAAACCTTTTCAAAACCGAGTACCTAGCGAAAAGCTATTTGCACCCGCATTTGTAGCAGAGAAGCTGCTGGCAGTCATCGCTCAGCGAACGCCCGAAGATAGTGGAACCTTCTGGGCCTGGGATGGCAAATCTATCGACTGGTGAGGTGTTACGCAAAAAAAAATCCCCCAAGGCATCAGCCCTGGGGGATTTTTCATAATAAGTGCCTGACGATGACCTACTCTCGCATGGGGAGACCCCACACTACCATCGGCGCTAAGCGGTTTCACTTCTGAGTTCGGCAAGGGATCAGGTGGTTCACGCGTGCTATGGTCGTCAGGCGTAACTGTTAATGTACATCATGCTGACGAGCAGGCTTTCTAGCGTTGCTTGCTCAATTGTGTGCGTCTCATCGCCTGTCGCCCTGGCGTTATGTCGCTGGAGCCACACGCTGCGTATCCGGTTTTCATTGACGTCATCATTACGACCAGACCCCTTGGGTGTTATAGGGTCAAGCCTCACGGGCCATTAGTACACGTTAGCTCAACGCCTTGCAGCGCTTCCACACCGTGCCTATCAACCAGCTGGTCTCGCTGGGCCCTTCAGGAGGCTCTAGGCCTCAGGGATGTCTCATCTTGAAGGGGGCTTCCCGCTTAGATGCTTTCAGCGGTTATCCCGTCCGACCATAGCTACCCGGCAATGCCACTGGCGTGACAACCGGAACACCAGAGGGTCGTCCACTCCGGTCCTCTCGTACTAGGAGCAGCCCTTCTCAAACATCCAACGCCCACGGCAGATAGGGACCGAACTGTCTCACGACGTTCTAAACCCAGCTCGCGTACCACTTTAAATGGCGAACAGCCATACCCTTGGGACCGACTTCAGCCCCAGGATGTGATGAGCCGACATCGAGGTGCCAAACACCGCCGTCGATGTGAACTCTTGGGCGGTATCAGCCTGTTATCCCCGGAGTACCTTTTATCCGTTGAGCGATGGCCCTTCCATACAGAACCACCGGATCACTAGAACCTGCTTTCGCACCTGCTCGACGTGTCTGTCTCGCAGTCAAGCACCCTTATGCTCTTGCACTCAATGCACGATGTCCGACCGTGCTGAGGGTACCTTCGTGCTCCTCCGTTACTCTTTAGGAGGAGACCGCCCCAGTCAAACTACCCACCACACACTGTCCTCGATCCGGATAACGGACCTGAGTGAGAACGCCAATGATGCCAGGCTGGTATTTCAAGGTTGGCTCCCTTCGAACTGGCGTCCAAAGTTCAAAGCCTCCCAGCTATCCTACACAGGCAACATCAGCGTCCAGTGTGAAGCTATAGTAAAGGTTCACGGGGTCTTTCCGTCTAGCCGCGGGTACACCGCATCTTCACGGCGATTTCAATTTCACTGAGTCTCGGGTGGAGACAGCGTGGCCATCATTACGCCATTCGTGCAGGTCGGAACTTACCCGACAAGGAATTTCGCTACCTTAGGACCGTTATAGTTACGGCCGCCGTTTACCGGGGCTTCAATCAAGAGCTTCGCCTTGCGGCTAACACCATCATTTAACCTTCCGGCACCGGGCAGGCGTCACACCCTATACGTCCGCTTGCGCGTTAGCAGAGTGCTGTGTTTTTAATAAACAGTTGCAGCCACCTGGTATCTTCGACCGGTTCGGGCTAGGAGAGCAAGTCTCTTCACCCTATGCCGGCGTGCCTTCTCCCGAAGTTACGGCACCATTTTGCCTAGTTCCTTCACCCGAGTTCTCTCAAGCGCCTTGGGATTCTCACCCTGACCACCTGTGTCGGTTTGGGGTACGGTCGCACATGATCTGAAGCTTAGAGGCTTTTCCTGGAAGCGTGGCATCAGTGACTTCCTGACCGTGGTCAGTTCGTCTCGTGTCTCGGCTTTAAGACCCCGGATTTACCTAAGGTCTCGGCCTACTCACTTTCACCAGGACTACCAACGCCTGGCTCACCTAGCCTTCTTCGTCCCCCCATCGCAACCATGTCCGGTACGGGAATATTGACCCGTTTCCCATCGACTACGCCTTTCGGCCTCGCCTTAGGGGCCGACTCACTCTGCTCCGATTAGCGTCGAACAGAAACCCTTGGTCTTCCGGCGAGGGCGTTTTTCACGCCCTTTATCGTTACTCATGTCAGCATTCGCACTCGTGATACCTCCAGCGAACTTCTCAATTCACCTTCATTGGCTTACACGACGCTCCTCTACCGCTCATCCTAATGGATGAACCCGTAGCTTCGGTACCTGGTTTAGCCCCGTTACATCTTCCGCGCAGGCCGACTCGACTAGTGAGCTATTACGCTTTCTTTAAAGGATGGCTGCTTCTAAGCCAACCTCCTAGCTGTCTGAGCCTTCCCACATCGTTTCCCACTTAACCAGGATTTCGGGACCTTAGCTGACGGTCTGGGTTGTTTCCCTTTTCACGACGGACGTTAGCACCCGCCGTGTGTCTCCCACGCGCTACTCACCGGTATTCGGAGTTTGCCTCGGGTTGGTAAGTCGGGATGACCCCCTAGCCGAAACAGTGCTCTACCCCCGGCGGTACTACGTGAGGCGCTACCTAAATAGCTTTCGAGGAGAACCAGCTATCTCCGAGCTTGATTAGCCTTTCACTCCGATCCACAAGTCATCCAAATCTTTTTCAACAGATCCTGGTTCGGGCCTCCAATTGATGTTACTCAATCTTCACCCTGCTCATGGATAGATCGCTCGGTTTCGGGTCTATATCCAGCGACTGTGTCGCCCAGTTAAGACTCGGTTTCCCTACGGCTCCCCTATACGGTTAACCTCGCCACTGAATATAAGTCGCTGACCCATTATACAAAAGGTACGCCGTCACCCAACAAGTGGGCTCCGACTGCTTGTACGCACACGGTTTCAGGATCTATTTCACTCCCCTCTCCGGGGTTCTTTTCGCCTTTCCCTCACGGTACTGGTTCACTATCGGTCAGCCAGGAGTATTTAGCCTTGGAGGATGGTCCCCCCGTCTTCAGTCAAGGTTTCTCGTGCCCCGACCTACTCGATTTCACATGATCAGATTTTCGACTACGGGGCTATCACCCGCTACGGCCACGCTTCCCAGCGTGTTCGCCTAATCAGTCTCATGCTTAAGGGCTGGTCCCCGTTCGCTCGCCGCTACTAGGGGAATCTCGGTTGATTTCTTTTCCTCAGGGTACTTAGATGTTTCAGTTCCCCTGGTTCGCCTCGTACACCTATGTATTCAGTGCACGATACTCATCTTGTGATGAGTGGGTTTCCCCATTCAGAAATGCCCGGGTCACAGGTTGTTGCCACCTCACCGAGCCTTATCGCAGGCTACCACGTCTTTCATCGCCTCTGGCTGCCTAGGCATCCACCGTGTGCGCTTCATTGCTTGACCCTATAACCCGAAGGAGTCTGGTATCTCGCAATGATCACGTTTCATTTTGCCGGATACGCTTGAGACGTATCACAATTTAAGAAGCACTTCTTGCGAAGTGTTCTTGTCAGCATGATATACATTGTTAAAGAGCAGCTGTTCAATGAACAGTGATAAGGCGGCGTGCGATAACTAAAACAACGGCTACAACACAGCGACTTATCAATGGTCACGAAACATTCACAAACGGTATTGAAGGTTAAACAGGGTAGTAACGTAATGGTGGAGCCAAGCGGGATCGAACCGCTGACCTCCTGCGTGCAAGGCAGGCGCTCTCCCAGCTGAGCTATGGCCCCATCTAGTCACTCTTAGTCACACTCACCTCTGGCCAATTTTATTTAGCGCAAGGCATTTTATGACGACGCATAGCCTACTATGCGAGTTATAAAATAACGCAGCGATAAATAAAATTTGGTGGGTCTGGGCAGACTTGAACTGCCGACCTCACCCTTATCAGGGGTGCGCTCTAACCAACTGAGCTACAGACCCAAGAGGGGATCGTGCTTTTACCGTTTGCTCTATATCTGATCAGGTAATTCATTGTGGACGCTTACTAACTGTGACGCATCGTTTAAGGAGGTGATCCAGCCGCAGGTTCCCCTACGGCTACCTTGTTACGACTTCACCCCAGTCATGAACCACACCGTGGTGATCGCCCTCTTGCGTTAGGCTAACCACTTCTGGTGCAGTCCACTCCCATGGTGTGACGGGCGGTGTGTACAAGGCCCGGGAACGTATTCACCGTGACATTCTGATTCACGATTACTAGCGATTCCGACTTCACGGAGTCGAGTTGCAGACTCCGATCCGGACTGAGACCGGCTTTAAGGGATTCGCTGACTCTCGCGAGCTCGCAGCCCTTTGTACCGGCCATTGTAGCACGTGTGTAGCCCTACCCGTAAGGGCCATGATGACTTGACGTCGTCCCCACCTTCCTCCGGTTTGTCACCGGCAGTCTCCTTAGAGTTCCCGACATTACTCGCTGGCAAATAAGGACAAGGGTTGCGCTCGTTACGGGACTTAACCCAACATTTCACAACACGAGCTGACGACAGCCATGCAGCACCTGTCTTACAGTTCCCGAAGGCACACCAGAATCTCTTCCGGCTTCTGTAGATGTCAAGGGTAGGTAAGGTTCTTCGCGTTGCATCGAATTAAACCACATGCTCCACCGCTTGTGCGGGCCCCCGTCAATTCATTTGAGTTTTAACCTTGCGGCCGTACTCCCCAGGCGGTCGACTTATCGCGTTAACTTCGCCACAAAGTGCTCTAGGCACCCAACGGCTGGTCGACATCGTTTACGGCGTGGACTACCAGGGTATCTAATCCTGTTTGCTACCCACGCTTTCGCACCTCAGTGTCAGTGTCAGTCCAGAAGGCCGCCTTCGCCACTGGTATTCCTCCCGATCTCTACGCATTTCACCGCTACACCGGGAATTCTACCTTCCTCTCCTGCACTCTAGCCTGACAGTTCCGGATGCCGTTCCCAGGTTGAGCCCGGGGCTTTCACAACCGGCTTATCAAGCCACCTACGCGCGCTTTACGCCCAGTAATTCCGATTAACGCTTGCACCCTCCGTATTACCGCGGCTGCTGGCACGGAGTTAGCCGGTGCTTCTTCTGCGAGTGATGTCTTTCCTACCGGGTATTAACCGATAGGCGTTCTTCCTCGCTGAAAGTGCTTTACAACCCGAGGGCCTTCTTCACACACGCGGCATGGCTGGATCAGGGTTGCCCCCATTGTCCAATATTCCCCACTGCTGCCTCCCGTAGGAGTTCGGGCCGTGTCTCAGTCCCGATGTGGCTGATCATCCTCTCAGACCAGCTACGGATCGTTGCCTTGGTAAGCCATTACCTTACCAACTAGCTAATCCGACATAGGCTCATCCAATAGCGGGAGCCGGAGCCCCCTTTCTCCCGTAGGACGTATGCGGTATTAGCCTGGGTTTCCCCAGGTTATCCCCCACTATCGGGCAGATTCCTATGCATTACTCACCCGTCCGCCGCTCGTCAGCGGGTAGCAAGCTACCCCTGTTACCGCTCGACTTGCATGTGTTAGGCCTGCCGCCAGCGTTCAATCTGAGCCATGATCAAACTCTTCAGTTTAAGATCTATGTGATCCTTACATGTCACCCGAGGGCAACAAAAGCGGATCAAACTTGGCTCAAGGTTCAAACGAATTCATTCAAAACAGATCCCAAAGGACGAATCCTTTAAAACCTTATTGCTTGAGTCGCTTGCCTTGATATTGGGTGATTTGTCACCAACATCAGCAAGCGCCCACATGAATTACCTGATCAAATTGTTAAAGAGCTGTTTCGCTGTTAGGTTGCTGTGAAAGCAACCTGGCTGCCGTTGACTTGGCTTGCCTCAGCGAGGAAGGCGTATTCTACGCATTTCCTGGTGTTTGTCAATCGCTGTTTTTTAGCGAGTGAGGCGAGCGACACAACCTGCTCTAACCTCCTGACAAACCAAGGCTTTTACACCTTATTCACCGCTGGTAACGCTTGGCGTCCCCGGCAGCGGATGCGTACTTTACGGATTCGCTGACGGGTTGGCAAGCGGTTTTTAACCCTAATACTGATAGAGGCACTGACAATGGCCCTCAGATACCGCGGAGCGAGTCTGGCACCAGCGAATCAGCCCCTAGGTCGGCGATGCTACGCGCCCCGGTGAGCGTCATTGCAACCCGCATCTCCTTTTCAAACAGCTCAAGCAGATGGGAAACGCCCGCCTCTCCGGCTGTAGCAAGTGCATAGATAAAAGCACGCCCAATCAATACGGTATCCGCCCCCATGGCGATCATGCGCACAACATCAAGTCCACTGCGTACGCCGGAGTCGGCTAGAATGGCTAAATCGCCCTTAACCGCATCAGCGATAGCAGGCAGCGCACGCGCGGTAGAGGGGACACCGTCTAGCTGACGACCACCATGATTGGAAACAACGATACCATCCGCGCCGAAGCGAACCGCATCACGAGCATCGTCGGGGTCGAGAATCCCTTTGATGATCATTGGACCCTCCCAGAGCTCACGAATCCACTCCAAGTCCTTCCATGAGATGGCCGGATCAAAGTTGTCACCCAACCAGGCAATATAGTCTTCTAGCTCCGTTGGCTTGCCGCGATAATCAGACACGTTACCCAAGTCATGGGGACGGCCATTAACACCCACGTCCCAGGCCCAAAAAGGGTGTGTTGCTGCTTGAAGCATACGCCGCATTGGGCCGCGCTTACCGCTCATGCCTGAATGTGCATCTCGATAGCGTGCCCCCGGCACGGGCATATCGACGGTAAAGATCAGTGTCTTGACGCCAGCGGCTTTGGCTCGCTCCAAGACATGCTTCATAAATCCTCTATCTTTCAACACATAAAGCTGAAACCAGATAGGCCGATCAATCGCAGAGGCCACTTCGTCGATTGGACACACCGATACTGTCGACAGTGTAAACGGCACCCCCTTATTAGCAGCTGCCCGCGCAGCTTGCACTTCACCACGCCTAGCATACATTCCTGCCAACCCCACCGGCGCCAAGGCGACCGGCATAGCAAGCGCTTCGCCGAACAGTGTGGTCTCCAATGATAGTGAAGACATATCCTTCAACACACGCTGACGCAAAGCGACACCAGCAAGATCCTCAACATTGCGTCGCAGCGTATGCTCCGCGTAGGAACCACCGTCAGCGTAGTGAAATAGAAAAGGGGGGATACGACGCTTGGCCGCTTGGCGATAATCAGTGGAAGCAGAAATGATCATGGATAGCCCTGTGTAATAGCCCTATACAATGGATGCGCTATACACCGGCGCCCCAAAGTGGAAAATTGGTTTTACCAATTGACAAAAAAACTAGCACCAACAGTAGTGAGCCGCCCTAAGCGTGTCAAACGGTGATATCACTCCTTAGCACCTTATCCCGCTATACTTTAGTTTAAAGTCGCTATTAATGCGTTTTATTAAAGTTAAATCCTACTTCGCAGACGCTTGAGATCAAACCTCAAAGATCTTAATATTGGTCTTACCAATTGCGGACGCAAATCGACATGAGCTATTCAATATGAGCTACCCACCGCTCCGCCAGCAGCGCTTGGCCGATGTAATTACTGAACGCCTTGAAGCTATGATGCTAGAAGGCAGCCTAAAACCAGGCGAGCGCTTACCTCCCGAACGTGAATTAGCCGAACGGTTTGGTGTTTCGCGCCCCTCTTTACGGGAAGCTATTCAGAAACTAGCCGCTCGTGGCCTACTAACCAGCCGCCAAGGCGGCGGCACTTTTGTTAACGATGACCTCAGCAATGGTTATACCGACCCCTTGCTGGAGATGCTCTCTCGTCACGGCGAATTTAACCTAGACTTACTTGAATTCCGCGACGCTATGGAAGGTATATCCGCCTACTACGCTGCGCTGCGCTCAACACCCGCCGATAAGTCCGTGCTTATTCAGCGCTTTGAAGAGCTCGACGGCGGTTTTGCCGGTGCCGACCCTATCCAAGAAGCCAAACTAGATGCAGCGTTCCACTTAGCGATTGCCGAAGCTGCTCACAATGTTCTACTGCTGCATACCATTCGCGGCATTTTTCACCTGCTAGAGAAGAGCATTGTAAATAACCTGGCCCATTTATTCGCCAAGGAGGGTTCGCGCAGTCAGTTAATGCAACAGCACCGCGCCCTACTCAATGCCATTTTGGAAGGCCGCGCGGAGGATGCCCGCACTCGCGCTCATGAGCACTTAGTGTTTGTCGAAGAAGGTCTACTTGAGATGGCGAGGGCTGAGACGCGCGCCCAGCGTGCCCTTCGCCGCGCTCAAGGCAGTAGTAAGACGTCAGCATGAACAGCGCTGGTATGAATAACCAAGCGCCCACCCCCTTGCCGCCACGCTGGCGGCGCCTGTGGCTGCTGGTTATTTCACTCGGCTTGCTGTTTTGCATGTGGCAGGCCGCCCAGTTGGCGCGTGAACAAGCGCTTTCCAACTTACAGGATGATGCCGAAAACGAGCTGCGGCTGTCTGCCGCCAACTTAAACGGCTATTTACTGCGCTACGACTACTTGCCGCAAATGCTTGCCACTCGGGAAGGCGTGCAGCGTTTTTTGGCCTCTCCCGATAGCCAAGACCCGATGCCGCTAAATATGCTACTGGATCGTTTCCGCTTTACAGCGGGGGTTTCAGACGTCTATTTACTCAATCACGATGGCGACACGATCGCCGCCAGCAATTGGCACCGCCCTAACACCTTTATTGGCCAGAACTATGCTTTCCGCTCCTACTACACCGATGCCATTGCCGGAGGCCAGGGGCGCTTTTTTGGTTTGGGCATCAAGTCTCTTGAACGGGGCTACTACTTTTCATCGCCCATATGGCTAGACGACACCTCGCCCGATGCACAGCCAGACGGCGTGCTAGTAGTTAAAGTGCTTTTAGATGATGTTGAAGAGAGCTGGGCTGAGCAGGATGCCGAGCTATTTGTCACTGATAGCGATGACATCATTTTCATGGCCAGCCACCCCGAACTACGCATGAACGCGCTCTACCCACTCACCGATGAGCAGCGTCAAGCCCTAAGAGAAACGCGCCGCTATGCCATGGAGCCATTGTCACCCTCGGGTATTGAAATCAATGCACCTTACCGACAGGGAAGCCAGTTGGTCAGTTTCTCCCAAGGCCCATTGAGCAGTAGCGACTATCTTAGTTTGACCCGACATGTCCCTGAATTTGGCTGGCAAATGCATATTTTAAAGCCGCTAACACCGGTGATTAGCGCTCAGTGGATTGCCGCCCTCATGGCAGGCGGCCTCTACGGCGTGGTCACTCTCGGCGCAGGTATTGGCTGGCAGCGCCTACGGCTGCGCCGTGAACGCGAAGCGTTTGCCGAGCGCGAGCGCAATACCTTGGCACGCGTGCGTGACGAACTTGAGGTAAGCGTAGAGCGCCGCACCCGTGATCTGGTGGCCAGCAACCAACGCCTATCGGATGAAATTGAAGAGCGCCGCCGTGCAGAGGCCAATTTACGCCAGACCCAAGACGAGCTTATTCAAGCCGCCAAACTCGCTGTGTTGGGGCAGCTCGCCGCGGGCATCAACCATGAACTTAATCAACCACTGGCGGCTATTCGCGCTTACGCGGAAAACGCCCGCCGTTTTATGGCATTAGCACGCCACGAAAAAGCGGATGCCAACCTTGAACAAATTGTTGAACTGACCGAGCGTATGGCGGACATCAGCGCTCAGCTGCGCCAGTTTTCACGTAAGAGCAGCGAGCACCAGGAGGCGATTTCGGTACAAGCCTGTATCGACTATGCTCTTCGCCTGTTTCAAAGCCGCCTGCGCGAAGGCAACATCTCCATTACTCAGGAGTGGCCCAATGAAACACTATGGGTGCAAGGCGATCTAGTGCGTCTGGAACAAGTGTTGGTCAATTTAATCGGTAATGCGCTGCAGGCCATGAAAGGCGTACCTGCGCCACAACTTACTCTGGGCGCCCAAATACACCAGCAGCAGGTCATTATTAGCGTTACCGATAATGGCCCTGGCATTCCCGAGGAGCACTTAGGGCATATTTTTGAACCCTTTTTTACCACCAAAGCGCCGGGGAGTGGTTTAGGCCTAGGACTCTCGATTTCGTCGCGTATCATGGACGATTTAGGCGGCAAGTTACAGGCAACTAATCGACCCGAAGGCGGCGCTTGCTTCACTATCGCCCTGCCCCACTCACCGCTAACTCACCCCCAGGAGAACTCCTCGTATGCATGAGCCGTCGACGCTGCCGGTCATGGTGATCGACGACGAACCGCATCTGCGGATCACCGCCAGCCAAACCCTCGAGCTTGCAGGCTACACGCCCTACTGCTTCGAATCAGCGGAACAAGCCCTGGCAGCATTAACACCGGACTTCCCAGGTGTCATTGTCAGTGATATCCGCATGCCGGGAATGGATGGTATGGCACTGCTCCATGAGTTACACAGCCGCGACGCCACTCTGCCGATTATTTTAATCACCGGTCACGGCGACATTTCCACGGCCGTAGAAGCCATGCGCGCAGGAGCATGGGATTTTCTTGAGAAGCCGTTTGCCGGTGATCAGTTGCTGGACGTAGTACGCCGAGGCATAGAGAAGCGCCAACTCAGCTTGGAAAACCACCGTCTTAAAGCTGAACTTGAAGTGCAACAAGCCGCGTTGGGACCGCGACTCGTTGGGCGCACACCCATCATATCCAGGCTCGCGGCGATGATTCAGCGTATCAGCCAAGTAGAAGCCGACGTTCTGCTATTCGGTGAAACAGGTACCGGTAAAGACCTCGTGGCCCGTGCAATTCACGAACGCAGCGGCCGGCGCAACAGCCCCTTTATGGCGATCAACTGCGGCGCGGTGCCCGAAAACACCATTGAGTCCGAGCTGTTTGGCCATGAAAAAGGCGCTTTCACGGGTGCAGTAGAGCGGCGAATCGGCAAGTTTGAACACGCTAACGGCGGCACCGTGTTTCTGGATGAGATCGAATCGATGCCCATGGCGCTGCAGGTCAAGCTGCTGAGGGTGCTGCAGGAACGCAGCGTTGAGCGGTTAGGCGCCAATGAAACAGTTCCGCTCAATATTCGGGTGATTGCGGCCACCAAGGTGGATCTCAAAGCCGCCTCCGAAGAGGGGAGTTTTCGCGAAGACCTTTACTATAGGCTAAACGTTGTCACCCTGCCGCTGCCTGCTCTGCGCGAGCGGCGTGAGGATATCCCCTTGCTGTTCCAGCACTTTGCCGTGGTCGCTGCCAATCGTAGCGGGCTAGAAGCACCGACCCTCGACAGCCCCGCCATTGCCGCCCTGCTGGCCCATGATTGGCCCGGCAACGTGCGCGAGCTGCGGAACCTTGCCGAGCGTTACGTGCTACTGGGCGCCGCCTTTGACTATCGTCTGGATGCGCTGCTGGAAGGGGTCAACGCCGACACCGAAGAGCCTACTTTGCCGCGCCAGGTAGAGCTGTTTGAAAAGAGCCTGATCAGCCAATCTCTGTCGCGCTACCATGGACGGGTAACCGATGTTTGTCACCACTTGGGCATTCCGCGCAAAACCTTTTACGACAAACTTAAAAAGCACGGCCTCAATGCCGACGACTATCGCCACAGCAGCGAGCCTTGATGCAACAACTCCCCCAAGACAGACCAGGGCGGCACCCAGGGCACCAGCGTTAATGTGGCAATCAACATTAGCAGGTTAGACATTGGCCGCCGGCTGTCGCCTAGCTTGAGCGCCGTACCAAACGAGCGTTTTAGCCGCGCGCCTTCAAGATCAACGCTGTATATCTCATCCAAACTCAAGTGGATCAAAAACCCTACTAAGGTGGCCGCACCGTGAGACCACGCTAGCCACGCTGGTTGGCTGAGCAAATTAAAACTTAACGCGGCGGTGAGCAGGCTGCATAGCCCGCCCGCTAGCAGTGAATGCCAAATACCGCGGTGCACGGTAAAACGCGAGAACAGCACCCCCGCCAAATAGCGCACACAGAAGTAGATTCCGCCACAGGCAATCAACAACGCGCCCGGCGTGAGCCATGGCTGTAACAACAAGGCGCCTAATACCAAGGCGGGCACCGAAAGCAGATTGAATATCAAACGGATAGAGTGGGAACGATCAGCATCAATGTCGGGCAAAATGCCGCCAAAGGTGACTAATGCAATCATCACCAGCGCTTGGGAGGGTGGCCACCACTGGCCTTTCCAACCTACGTAAGCTATCAGCATGCCGCCCGCCGCTGCCACCGTAATATGCGTGCGAAAATTAGCCATGACGCGGCATCCTAAAGTCTGCAAAACAGAAAACTGTATAAATTAACAGACTTTTAGTGTTCGCGACATGACTAATTTAAGAAAAAAGGTTGGCTTAGCAATCGCTTAGGGAAAGCTTAGAAAAAGTCGCTAGCGGGTGACTTCGGCCAGAAAGCGGTCTTTCAATTTAACGTAGTTACCTGCGGTATAGGGAAAGAAAGCACGCTCTTTGTCTTTGAGTGGTCGCATCGCTTTGGCGGGGTTACCGGCATACACATAGCCATTCTCCAAATGCTTACCCGGCGTTACCACGGCGCCTGCGGCAATAATGACCTCGTCCTCAACGACCGCGCCATCCATTACAATCGCGCCCATCCCTACCAGGATCCGACTTCCCAAGGTGCAGCCATGCAGTATCGCTTTATGGCCGATGGTCACATCATCGCCAATGGTGAGCGGAAACCCCTCCGGACTAAAATCACTGGCGTGGGTAATATGTAGCACGCTGCCGTCCTGCACGCTGGTACGCGCACCGATACGAATACGGTGCATATCGCCACGGATAACCGTCATCGGCCAGACAGAGCAGTCGTCACCCATCACCACATCACCAATGACCACACTGGCCGGATCAATATAAACGCGCTCACCCAATTGGGGTTCCATACCTTGATAGGGCCTTAATGCACTACTCATAACTCGCTCCTAGGGTTGTTGGATAGCTTAGAGAATTCAGTTACCCCACTATAGCAACCCGGCCAGCAGAACAATAAAGGTCAGCGGAATCGACACCCAGCGAATGATATTGCGCCACACCAGGTAGCCCCTTTCACCAACGCCTAACGCGCTTACCACTTTATCGCGAGGCATTACCCAAGCGGCAAAAACCGCTATCAATAGGCCGCCCAAAGGCAGGAAAACATCCGGCGGTATACTGCTGACAAGCTCGAAGACATTGCGTCCAAATAGCGGCCGAAATTCCGCCAGGGTTGAAAAAGAGAAGGCCGATAACAGCCCGATCAACCAGACGCTGAGCGCCACAATGGCAGTCGAGATACTGCGACGCAGCCCCAAACCCTGTAACGTTGCGACCATCGGCTCCGCGAGGTTAATGGCCGATGTCCAGGTGGCCAGTAGCAGCAGTAAGAAGAACACGCTCAGCCATACAGAGCCCCAGGGCAGCTCAGAAAACGCAATGGGCAGGGTGACAAACATTAACCCTGGGCCATCAGTGGGATCCATGCCTTGAGCAAATACCACCGAGAAAATAGCGATCCCCGCCAGTAACGCCACGCTAATATCGAGTACGGCGACTGCCACAGCGGCTTTAGGCAGGCTTTGCTCTTCCGGCATATAAGCGCCATACGCCATCAAAGCACAGGCGCCCACCGCCAAAGTAAAGAACGCGTGCCCCATGGCGTGAACCACCACCGCCGGGGTTATCGCCTCGAAAGAGGGTAAAAACAGCCACGCCAAGGCGGGGGCAAAGCCATCAGTCGTCGCGGCATAGCCCGCTAATAGCAGCAACAACAGATACAGCAGCGGCATCAGCAGGTTATTGAGCCGCTCTAACCCCTTGGCAACACCCGCCGCCACGACCGTCATGGTCATAAACAGAAATAGCGAGTGGTTGAAGATCAGCAGCCCAGGGTTGGCCAAGAAGGCTTCAAAACCGGCGCCAATCTCTGCGGCACTCGCGCCATTGAAATGGCCGTTAACAGAGGCCACCAAAAACTCAATCGACCAGCCGGACACCACCGAGTAGAAAGATAAAATGCAGAACACGGTGAACGCCCCGAATAGCCCCAACCAGCGCCAGCGAGGCGAAGCCCCCGCCTCGGCCGCCAAGACACTCAACGCTTGCATTGGCCCGCGTCGCCCAGCACGGCCAATCAGAATCTCCGCCATCATGACCGGAATACCCAGCAGCAGCACAAACGCCACATAAATCAGTAAAAACGCCGCACCGCCGTTCTCTCCGGCCACGTAAGGAAAGCGCCAGATGTTGCCTAACCCCACCGCAGCACCTGTTACCGCCAAGATAAAGGCCCGCTTCGACCCCCAGCGCTCCAGCGTTTCGCTCATCACATGCTCCTGCCATTGGTGGCATTAAAAGGCGGCAAGACTAGCAGGCGCTTGCGTGCAGGCCAAACCCTGGCATTAAACATAGTTGTTGAGGCTAACATTGAAACACAGCACCACCGCCCGCACTGTGTCATTATTATTGCGCGTTTTGCGCTCACTAACGGTTTTTAAAACGATGCCAATCGAGGTGCCCATGTCCACCAATCCGCTGCTTGAAACGCACGCGCTGCCCCCCTTTGCTGAGATTCGCGCCGAGCACGTGGAGCCTGCCGTGGAGACGCTGCTAAGCGAAAGCCGAGAGGCCATTGATCGCCTCGCCGAGCAGGCAGCCGCTACCCCGCCTACCTGGGACACTTTTGCAGCGCCCCTTGAAGCGGTGAATGATCGGCTCACCAAGGCGTGGTCACCGGTTTCGCACCTCAATGGCACCATGAACTCGCCGGAAATGCGCGAAGCGTATCAGGCATGCCTTGGGAAGCTCTCCGACTTCGGCACCTGGGTAGGCCAGCACGAAGGGTTATTTCATGGCTGGCAAGCATTGAAAGATGGCCCGGCCTGGAAGCACCTGGATGCCGCACAGCGGCGCACCGTGGAGAACGCCCTACGCGATTTCCGCCTTGCCGGTGTTGATCTTCCTGCTGACCAGAAAGCCCGCTACGGCGAGATTCAGTCGCGGCTCTCACTGCTGTCAAATCAGTTCTCCAATAACGTGCTGGATGCTACCCAGGCATGGCACAAGGACATCGATAGCCAAGAGACGTTAGCGGGGGTGCCGGAAAGTGCTCTCGACACCTTAAAAGCCACCGCCGAGGCGAAAGGCGTTGCGGGCTACCGTATTACCCTGGATTTCCCCAGCTTCTTCCCGGTGGTTAGCTATGCCGATAACCGCGAGCTGCGCCGGGAGGTCTATACCGCTTTTGTTACCCGTGCGTCTGATGAAGGCCCAGATGCGGGCAAATTCGATAACGCGGCGATCATGGAAGAGATCCTGGCACTGCGCAATGAAATGGCCCAATTGCTCGGCTTTGCCACCTATGCCGATTACTCTCTCACCACCAAAATGGCGGAATCTCCCGAGCAGGTGCTCGATTTTCTCAACGACTTAGCCCGCCGTGCGTTGCCTCAGGCGAAGGAGGAGTTTGCAGAACTCAGTGCTTATGCCCGAGAAGAACTCGGCCTAGAGACGCTGGAACCGTGGGATGTTGCCTATGCCAGCGAAAAACTACGCGAAGCGCGCCACTCGATCTCCCAGGAGCAATTACGCCCCTATTTTCCAGCACCCCAGGTAATCGATGGCTTGTTTCAGGTGGTTGAACGCCTTTACGGCGTGCGATTTGAAGAAGATACCCAAGCACCCCGCTATCATGATGACGTGCGCTATTTCCGCATCACCGAAAACGGCCAACCCATTGCCGGTTTCTATCTGGATCTCTACGCCCGCGAAGGTAAGCGTGGCGGTGCCTGGATGGCCGATTGCCGGGTGCGTCGTCAAACCGAGCAGGGTCTGCAACTGCCCGTCGCCTTCCTGACCTGCAACTTTACTGCCCCGGTAAACGGCCGCCCGGCACTGCTCACCCACGACGAAGTCACCACGCTGTTCCATGAGTTTGGCCATGGCCTCCACCATATGCTGACCCAGCAGCAGATCGCCGATATTTCCGGCATTAACGGCGTCGCTTGGGATGCCGTAGAGCTGCCCAGCCAGTTTATGGAAAACTACTGCTGGGAGCGTGAAGGCTTAGATCTACTCGCCAAACACGTGGATAGTGGTGAACCGCTGCCAGCAGAGCTGCTTGAGCGCCTGCAGGCAGCCAAGAATTTCCAGTCAGCCATGGGTATGATGCGCCAAATCGAGTTCTCGCTGTTTGATCTGCGTCTGCACCATGAACTTAGCGCCCCCAGCGCCAGCGATGTGCAAGCCTTGTTAGATGAGGTGCGCGAAGCGGTGTCTGTGCTGCCGAAAGTGCCATTCAACCGCTTCCAAAATAGTTTTGGCCACGTGTTTGCCGGTGGCTATGCGGCTGGTTACTACAGCTACAAGTGGGCTGAAGTGCTCTCGGCGGACGCCTGGAGCGCCTTTGAAGAGACCGGTATTTTCGATCCTGAAACGGGCCAGCGCTTTCGTCGCGAAATCCTGGAGCAGGGCGGCGCCCGCGATGCAGCCGACCTTTTTGTCGCCTTTCGAGGCCGAGAGCCGAGCGTCGAACCGCTACTGCGCCATAGCGGCATTCGCGCTGCTTAAATCTGCAAAACCTATGCGCGCCCTCCACTTAGAGAGCGCGCTCTTGGAGTCTAATGATGTCTAGTGTGAAACGCTTTATCGCCGGTGTTACTTGCCCGCGCTGCGCAGCGATGGATCGGATCCGTGCCTGGGAGCAAAACGGTATTCGCTACCGAGAATGCGTCAGTTGCGATTTCTTCGAGCAACTGCCCATCGAAGAGGATGCGCTTACCGAAATGACCACCCGGGTCAACCAGGTACGTGACGATCAGAAGCAGCAGGATGTGCAACCCGTACGTATTTTGGATCCAGGTAAATCCTCGCGTTAACTCCCTCCCCGCCAAGGATGGCGTGTTCATTCTTTCCTTAACGCCCCACAAGCCGATAGCGTACAGGCAACACCATTTAGTGTGCGGTTATCCGCACACTAAATAACCATTGTCGTGCGAACAATCGGACACTATGACAAAAAGTGCTTTCCACCAAAGTTGAATAAAAAAATCATAAGCATCTGATTTAAAAATCATAACCCTTAAATGGCACAACTATCGCTGTTAAATACTTTGGATACCCTGCTTAACGCAGTATCGACTGGCCGCATTTATCGACGCTGTCAGTATATAACCCCAATAACAGCTAGGAATTTTCGCCATGCGCAAACATATGCCTAAAACGTTCACTCTTCTCGCCAGCAGCGCTCTGCTTGTAGCCGCTGCCAGCAGTGCCCAAGCGCAAGCAGACCGCTCTGATTGGCCCGACAACTTTACCGTGGGCACCGCTAGCCAAGGCGGCACTTACTTCGTCTACGGTTCAGGCTGGGCCAACTTTATCGCTGATGAGCTGGGTGTATCTGGCGGTGGTGAAGTCACCGGTGGCCCGACTCAAAACCTGGCCCTGGTGCACACAGGCGATATGGCATTTGGCTTAACCACCATGGGCCCTGCTTCTGATGCCGTTAAAGGTGAAAGTCCGCTAGCGCCTGGAATGAAGATGGACAATGTATGCGCCATGTTCCCCATGTACGAAACGCCGTTCTCCATTACCGCGCTTTCTGACAGCGGTATTGAGTCAATTTCCGATATTCCTGATGGCGCGCGCATCGGTTTTGGCCCGGCTGCCTCAACCTCTGACACCTACTTCCCAGCGATTCTAGAAACCCTGGGCGTTAACTTTGAGCGTCGCAACGGCGGTTGGTCAGACTTGGGCGGTCAATTGCAGGATGGCCTGCTTGACGTGGTCGCCTTCGCTGCCGGCATTCCGATTCCCGCCGTTAGCCAGTTAGAAGTACAAACTGACGTCAACATTATTGAGTTTAACGAGGAAGAGCTGGCCACGGTGCTGGAAAACTTCCCCGTAGCTGAATTCATGATTCCGGCCAACACCTATACGACGCTGGAAGAAGATGCCCGCGCTGTCTCCATGTGGAACTTCGCTATCGCAGGCTGCGACCTGCCGGAAGATTTCGTTTATGAAGTCACCAAGGCGACCATGGAAAACAACGACCGCATGCGCTCTGTGCACCGCAGCGCTGAAACCACCATTCCAGAAAACATCAAGCACAACACCGTGCTGCCGTTTCACCCCGGCGCTGCACGCTGGTACGAAGAGAACGGCTATGAAATTGCTGATGACATGATCAACTAAGCAACGTTTACCGTTCTGACTGCCCCGTTTCCGGCCCAGCCGGGCGGGGCAGCTTTCGCTGCTGCTACCCCTTTGTCTGCTTTTGCTGTGAGGGTGAACTCTAATGAGTCACAAAACCGACCAAGACCCCAATGATCTCAAGGATGATGCCCACGCGGCGTCAGTGATACCAGAGTCCATTGCCGATGGTGTCGATGAAGACGTTGTTGAACCCAATCGCCGCCTGTTTACGGGCTGGCAGTTCCTACTGTTTGCGGCATTAGCGATCGCTTACTCAAGTTTCCATCTGATTTCACTCAACGTGTATCCGATGGAAACCTGGTCGTTTCGTATCGTGCATATTGCCGGTGCGCTTATTCTCGGTTACGGGCTCTTTTCTGGTGCCCGTTTTGCCGACGACGATCACCAGGCGTCAGGTGCCTGGATCAAATGGCTTAGCTACGCGTTACTGATTCCTGCCGCCTATACTCTGGCGCAAGTTCTGTTGATGTATCAAACGCTCAGCGGCGGCGCCATGCGCATCGACCCGAGCATTGAAAACTGGCACTACGGCTACCCGTTAATGGCGACGACAGCGGCGGCTGTTGTGTTGTCATGGTTTTATCGTCAGGCACGTCATCGCTTCAATCCTGCAGACTTGGTACTGATGGTCTGCGCGCTGGCCAGCGCTGGTTATTTGTTAGTGGCTTATAACACCAATATCCGCATGTCGACGGGTACCTCTTTCGCACCGTCAGGCATTTCCTGGGCGGCGATTGCGGGCTCACTACTGATTCTGGAGCTCACCCGCCGGGTCGCAGGCCTGGCCCTGGTGGTTATTTCTGCGGTTTTCCTGACCTACGTTTTCGCCGGGCCCTATCTGCCAGGCTTTTTAGGCTATCCGGGGCTGTCACTACAGCGCTTCTTTAGCCAGGTGTATACCGACGCAGGCATTCTCGGCCCCACCACCGCCGTGTCGTCGACCTATATTATTCTGTTCATTATTTTTGCTGCCTTCCTACAGGCCTCTAAAGTAGGCGACTACTTCGTTAACTTTGCCTTTGCCGCAGCTGGCCGTGCCCGTGGTGGCCCTGCCAAGGTGGCCATTTTTGCCTCTGGCTTGATGGGTATGATTAACGGTACTTCGGCAGGTAACGTGGTTTCCACCGGCTCATTGACCATTCCCCTGATGAAGAAAGTCGGCTACCCATCACGTAGCGCAGGCGCGATTGAGGCAGCCGCCTCAACCGGTGGGCAAATCATGCCGCCGATTATGGGCGCGGGCGCGTTCATCATGGCCGAAGTGACCGGTATTCCCTATACCGAAATCGCCCTTGCCGCTGTTATTCCGGCGATTCTGTATTTTGCCTCTATCTATTTTATGGTCGACTTTGAAGCCGCCCGTAAAGGCATGCGTGGCATGCGCAAAGATGAGATTCCGCTGTTCTCGAAGCTGGTAAAACAGGTCTATCTGTTCGCGCCGATTATTATCCTGATTGTCGCCCTGTTTATGGGCTACTCGGTGATCCGCGCGGGCACCTTGGCCACGGCGTCAGCCGCAGTGGTTAGCTGGCTCTCACCCAATAAAATGGGCTTTCGGGCGATTCTTAAAGCGCTGCAAATAGCGGGCACTATGTCGATTCAGATTATCGCCGTGTGCGCCTGCGCGGGCTTAATCGTCGGGGTTATCTCGCTGACCGGTGTGGGCGCGCGTTTCTCGTCACTGCTACTTGGCTTAGCGGGCGTGAGCCAACTGCTGGCACTAGTGTTCGCCATGCTGATCAGTATTCTACTCGGCATGGGTATGCCGACTACCGCTGCCTATGCGGTGGCCGCTTCCGTGGTCGCTCCCGGCTTGATCAATATCGGCATTGAACCGCTAATTGCTCACTTCTTTGTGTTCTATTTTGCGGTCGTCTCCGCGATTACCCCCCCTGTTGCCTTGGCCTCCTATGCCGCGGCCGGTATCTCCGGCGACAACCCCATGGGCACCTCGGTGGCCTCGTTCAAGATTGGCTTGGCCGCGTTCATTGTGCCGTTTATGTTCTTCTACAGCCCGGCCATGCTGATGGAAGGCTCACCGATGCAGATTCTGCGCGTTGGGTTAACCGCGACGCTGGGCATTGTGCTGCTTTCTGGTATGGTTCAAGCGTGGTTCTTTGGCCCCGTTAACCTAGTGCAGCGTGTCGTCATGCTGGTGGGCGCGCTGTTTTTAATCTACGGCGGTATCTATACCGACATTGCCGGCCTTGCGATTGGTATCGTGCTATTCATGATGCAGCGTAAGATGCACGGTGGTGGTAGCAAAACGGCACAAGCTGGCTGATTGATTTAAGCCGTTAAATGCTAAGCGTAAAAAAACCCCGCTCAACAATTGTTGAGCGGGGTTTTTTAATGGGCGCAAGGTAGGCAAAGAAAAGCGGCTTGGTTAACCAGCCAGGTTATCGACGATTTTCAGCACCGGCGCCGCTTGGTTAAGCGTGTAGAAGTGCAGGCCTGGCGCGCCGCCCTCCAGCAATCGCTGGCAAAGACGGCTCACTACATCGGTGCCAAAGGCAGCAATCGCTTCGCTGTCGTCGCCATAGGACTCCAGCTGCTTGCGAATCCAGCGCGGGATCTCGGCTCCACAGGCGTCAGAGAAACGCGCCAGCTTGGTGTAGTTGGTAATCGGCATGATACCGGGAATAATCGGCTGCTCGACGCCCAGCGCACGGGCTTTATCAACGAAGTTGAAATAGGCGTCAGCGGTGAAGAAGTACTGGGTGATGGCCATATTGGCGCCCGCCTTCATTTTACGCGCAAAGTTTTCCACATCCTTATCAAGATTAGGCGCCTGTGGATGAGATTCAGGATAAGCAGCCACTGCGATGTCGAAATGGGCGCCCGTCTCCGTGCGAATAAACTCAACCAGTTCGTTGGCATAACGTAGCTCACCAATGCTTCCCATACCTGAGGGCATATCACCACGCAACGCGACGAGGCTCTCGACCCCTTCCTCACGGTACTGCGCCAGCAGATCACGCAACTGCGCTTTTTCACTGCCTATGCAGGAGAGATGCGGAGCGGTATTAATGCCACTTTCACCGACCGCACGCACCACCTCACGGGTACGCGCCTGGGTAGACCCACCAGCACCGTAAGTCACCGAGAAAAAACGTGGTTTTCGGGCGGCCAGTTCATCGCGAACGTGAATCAGCTTGTCGCGCCCAGCATCGGTACTGGGCGGAAAGAATTCAAAGCTGATACCTAGCGGATGCTCATGGCTGCTCATGGGGTTTCCTTATTAGTGATCAAACATGATGATATTTTGAGGTATTCTCGCTGTTCCAGCGCGCTGGGGCTAATGAAAGATTCCACGCTTGGCCTTTAATTCGGCTCATGTTAGCGAGCCACCACATACGACGGGAGGATAAATGGATCTTGCACCTGGGGCGCTCGTTGGGCCGCTACTCATGCTACTCAGCTACGTGGGGCTAGGCTGGCTCGCCGCCCAACGACTCAAGCTAGATCCTCGCCCGATTGCGACGCTGCTGGTTTACCTGATAGCGCCTTTTACGATTTTTCGCGCGCTGATGAACGGCGGCCCAACACCTGACTACCTCTTACTCACATTAGCACTGTTCATTCTGGCAAGCCTGATGGCACTGGTGGTACAGCGTATTACTCGCCACCGTTTTGGTGAACAGGAGGCTGCTCTGCTGGCGTTCTCCTCAGGAACGGGTAATACCGGCTATTTCGGCCTACCGATTGCGCTGATTTTGCTCCCCCCTGAAGGCGTTACTCTTTACCTGTTCTGTATGCTGGGGATTAATATTTACGAATTCACCGTGGGCTTTTACCTTAGCGCACGCGGACGTTTTTCCGTACGTGAGAGTCTGATCAAAATTTCTCGCTTACCGCTTATCTATGCGTTCCTATTCGCGTTACTGCTTAGCGCCCTTGAAATAACCATACCCGCTGCAGTAATGAGTTCGCTGCAAGTCTTCCCCGCCACCTACACGCTGCTGGGCATGATGATTATTGGCATGACGCTTAGCCAAGTAACGCTTGCCGCCTGGGATTCACGCTTTGTAGCCACCTGCCTGGGTCTTCGCTACCTGCTCTGGCCGCTCGTTATGTTGGGGGCCGCTTTAATACTACAGTGGGCGGCGCCTCTTTCCACGGAACTGGCCATGGCGCTGCTGTTGATAGGCGTGGTACCCATGGCTTCCAACGTAGTGGTGGTGGCCATGGAGCTGGGCATTCAACCGCAAAAAGGCGCATTAGCGGTGCTGGTGACGACACTGCTCGCGCCGCTGCTGATTCCGCTTTATCTGGGTTTGATGCTGCGTCTCACAGGACTAGGCTAAAAACCAGCCACACCTGCTTCGTTAAGCTGTCGAGCCATGTGCTGTATCTCGGGGTGGCTAAAAAATGCTACCAGCGCGTCAGCGCGAACCGGGCCAACGCCGGGAACGGCTTGCCACTGTTCGCGCAGGTAGCCCGCTAGCTCATCCCAATCCCCGCGAACCGACTCGCTACCTGGCGGCGCCCCCAGCGCGCTTAACCAGGCCGAAAACGACTTGCCCTTGGCGACTTGAAACTGTTCCAGTAACGTTTCAGCGGTCGCCTCACCAATGCCGTAGGCCTGTTGCAGCTGGCGCGGTTCGACATCCAGCCAGTCCAGTAAATGCGTGACTACGCCCGCATCCATTAGCGCTTGCCAAGTACCTTCACCGATACCCTGCATACCAAGCTGCTCGCCAAGGTAGCTAAGCCGCGCCAGCAATTGATCATCGCAGCCGGGCGTTAATTCAAAGCAGCTCAGCAGGTTAAAGCGCTGGGGTGAAGGCGGTGACAGCGGCGAGCGCTCCTGGGTGTGCCACACCACCTCGGTTAACTGGGGAATCGTTAATCCCGCTAGCGAAATCGCCACTTGGTCACCGGGACGGACATCCAGTGACTCCCAGCGCTCCAGTGAGCCTAACGAGACGCGGCTAATACGCCGCCCCTCCAGCAGCACCGGATTAAGCCACACCAGCGGCGTCACACGCCCAGTGCGCCCAACGCGAAACTCAATGCCGCGCACTTCCGCTAGCGCCTGCTGGGCGGGATATTTCCAGGCAATGGCCCATTCAGGCGGTGATGATGACCAGCGGCGTACACCGGGTCGCTCGGCTTGCTTAATCACCACCCCGTCGGTAGCAAACGGCAACGGCCCGTTAAACCAACTATCGCGCCAATAACCGGCATCATGGCGGTCATCCAGCGGATGAGTGTAGTCAGCGCTATCAAAGCCCAGTTCACTTAGCCGTGCTAAACGTTCCTGCATTGCGGTAGGGCCATCGGGCCAGCCCCAGACAAACAGGCCAATACGCTCAAGGGTGGCCGCTGTGGGGGAGGCTTGTGCCATTGCTCCCGCCACGGCACCCCGTGCACCCGATGCGGGTGAACGCGACTGCACGTGTTGGCTTAACCGCCAATACAGCTCGCCTTGGAGTACTGCAGAAATAGGCTCGGGTAGCGTATTGGGAATGGCAGGGAGTTGCCGGGCACGGGCCGTCCAATCCTGGCCCCGCTCGCCATCGCCACGGCTAACGGCTTCGACCAGTTCGCCATTTTCATAGCGCAACGTAATCGCCACGCCGTCCACTTTGGGCTGGATCCACAGGTCTTCGCGGCGGCTGGTAAAACGTCTGACGCCATCGTCATCGGCTTTATCAAGCCCACGCTGCGCAGCCGGATGCTCAAGAGTGCCGCTGCTACGTGTAACGCGTGTAAGCGGGCGATGATCCGGTACAGTGCCCAGGCAACGCTGCCAAGTGGCTAGGCGCTCAACCGCTTGGTCGTAAAGGGCATCATCGATCAGCGCGGCGCCCTCGTCATGGTAGGCAGTGTCCCAGCGGTGAACCTGCTCAGCCAGCGCCTTGCTTTCGCGGCTTAGGCGCTCCTCCGGCCAATCAGGGCATTGGGCAGCCTGTGCGGAAAAAGTGACAAGCCAGATCAGGCTACCCAATAGCCAAATTCGTACACTCAACAACATTGCTTACCCCCGCGGTAACACATCAGCTTTTAGGCTTAGCCTAGCGCAACGGACATAAAAAAAGCCCCTCGGCCGAAGCCAAAGGGGCGATTTAATCCATTTCTTACAAACGGTGTAGCGAATCTCTTACAAACCGGCGGCCTTACGCAGTGCTTCAGCCTTATCAATCTTTTCCCACGGGAAGGCGGTAAAGGTTTCGGTATGCGCTTGGCCTTTATCGTCGTTCCAGGTGTAGCTGTGCTCGAACGGTGCCCGGCCAAAGTGGCCGTAAGCGGCGGTGAGCTGATACATCGGGTGCAACAGATCAAGCATTTTGGTGATCGCGTAGGGGCGCAGGTCAAAGTGCTCGCGAACCAGTGCAACGATCTTGGCATCGTCAATTTTACCGGTGCCGAAAGTGTCGATGGAGACCGAGGTCGGCTCGGCAACGCCAATCGCGTAGGAGACCTGAATCTCACACTTGTCAGCCAGGCCTGAGGCTACTACGTTCTTGGCCACATAGCGGCCCGCATAGGCGGCGCTGCGATCCACTTTAGAGGGGTCTTTGCCCGAGAACGCGCCACCACCGTGGCGTGCCATGCCGCCGTAGGTGTCGACGATAATTTTACGTCCAGTCAGCCCACAATCACCTACCGGGCCACCAATCACGAATTTGCCGGTCGGGTTGATATGGTACTGGGTGCTGTCATCCAACCACTCAGCGGGGATCACCTGCTCGATGACCTCGCGCTTGATCATTTTGCGCAGGTCTTCCTGATCAATATCTGGGTCGTGCTGGGTAGAGAGAACGATGGCATCGACACCGCAGGGCTGGCCTTCGGCGTTATAGCGGAAGGTTACCTGACTCTTGGCATCCGGGCGCAGCCACGGCAACAGGCCATTTTTACGCAGTTCGGCCTGACGTTCGACCAGCCGGTGAGAGTAGTGGATCGGTGCCGGCATAAAAGAGTCGGTTTCGTTAGTCGCGTAGCCAAACATCAAGCCCTGGTCGCCAGCGCCCTGATCTTCCGGTTTGCTGCGGTCAACGCCTTGGGCAATCTCGACACTCTGCTTGCCAATCAGGTTAACCACGCCGCAGGTCGCGCCGTCAAAGCCCACGTCGGACGAGTTATAGCCAATGCTGATAATCACATCACGCACGAGGGTTTCTAAATCGACCCAGGCGGAGGTGGTAATTTCACCGGCAATGATCGCCACCCCGGTTTTCACCATGGTTTCACAGGCAACGCGGGCCTGTTTATCGCGGGCGATAATGGCATCTAGCACTGCGTCAGAGATCTGATCGGCAATCTTATCGGGATGACCTTCGGAGACGGACTCGGAGGTAAACAGGGAATATTCGCTCATCGCGCACTCTACCCTCTGTATGACGGCTGTATTTAATCCACAGCATCAGCAGGAAATCATGGCAGGTGTCCCCTGCCCGTATTAGTGAAGCGATAGCATTACTTTTCTACCGCGTCGGGAGGCAGAGTCTACACGCTGTCGGCGATGCTTCCCAGAACGTGATCCCCAGAATTTGCCGCTACATTTGCCGCAACATGGGAAGTCAGCGACAATAGCGCCTTTATAATTTCTGTTTTCAGGCGAGGAGCACCCCCATGCCGTCCCGTTTTGAGCTAGCCAATGCCATTCGCGCCCTGTCCATGGATGCCGTTCAGAAGGCCAAATCCGGCCACCCGGGCGCCCCCATGGGTATGGCTGATATCGCCGAGGTGCTATGGAATGACTACCTCAAGCACAATCCCGAAGACCCCAAGTGGGCCGATCGTGACCGCTTTGTGCTCTCCAATGGCCACGGCTCCATGCTGCTTTACTCGCTGCTCCACCTCAGCGGCTACGAGCTAAGCCTGGAACAGCTGCAGAATTTCCGCCAGCTGCATTCGCCCACCGCGGGCCACCCGGAATTCGGCTACGCGCCCGGCATTGAAACCACCACTGGCCCACTGGGTCAGGGTTTTGCCAATGCCGTGGGCTTTGCCATCGCGGAAAAAACCCTGGCGGCGCAGTTTAACCGCCCCGGCCACACCATCGTCGATCACCACACATGGTGCTTTGTAGGTGACGGCTGCTTAATGGAAGGTATCTCCCACGAAGCGGCCTCTCTGGCCGGTACCCAGCAGTTGGGTAAGCTGATCACTGTATACGACGATAACGGCATCTCCATTGATGGCGAAGTGGAAGGCTGGTTTACCGACGATACCGCCAAGCGTTTTGAAGCTTACGGCTGGCACGTGGTGCCCAATGTGGATGGTCATAAGCCTGAAGAGGTGAAAGCCGCTATTGAGCTGGCCAAGAGCCACGACGATAAGCCGAGCCTGATTATCTGCAAGACCATCATTGGCTTTGGTGCCCCCAACAAGCAGGGCAAGGAAGACGCCCACGGCGCCCCTTTAGGCGACGACGAAGTGGCCCTGGCACGCACTCAGCTCGACTGGCCCCATGCGCCCTTCCATATTCCCGAGCCGATCTACTCCGCCTGGGATGCCCGTGAAGCGGGCAAAGCGGCTCAGCAGGCGTGGGACGCGCGGTTTGCCCGCTATGCTGAAGCCTTCCCCACGGAAGCGCGAGAGTTCACTCGCCGAATGAAGCGCCAGCTGCCCGCGGAACTGCCTACCGAAGCCTTGATCGAGCAGGCCCAAGAGCGTGGCGAAACCATTGCGTCACGCAAGGCCTCGTTCGAAGCGCTGAATGTGATCGGCCCGCAAATGCCGGAACTGCTGGGTGGCAGTGCCGACCTGGCACCGTCTAACCTGACCTTCTGGAAAGGCGCCAAAGCGATCACCCCGGAAGACGCCAGCGGCAACTACCTGCACTACGGTGTCCGTGAGTTTGGCATGGGGGCGGTCATGAACGGCATCGCCCTGCACGGTGGTCTGGTACCTTACGGTGCAACCTTCCTGATCTTTATGGAGTACATGCGTAACTCGATTCGCATGGCGTCGCTGATGGGCCAGCAGGTGATTTACGTGTTTACCCACGACTCCATCGGCCTGGGTGAAGATGGCCCGACTCACCAGCCCATTGAGCAGCTCACCAGCCTGCGTACCACGCCGAACCTCAATACCTGGCGTCCCTGTGATGCGGTCGAAACCGCCGCCGCCTGGGATGCGGCCATCAAGCGTCACTCTGGCCCCACGGCGCTGGTGCTGTCACGCCAGAACCTGCCCCACCAGCAGCGCACTAAAGCTCAGTTGGCAGCCATTCAGAACGGTGCGTACGTTCTTAAGGACAGCGAAGGAACGCCGGAGTTGATTCTGATTGCCACCGGTTCTGAAGTCGGCCTGGCGATGGACGCCGCCGCCGAGCTCGAGCAGCAGGGCAAAGCGGTACGCGTGGTCTCCATGCCCTCGGCCTATCGCTTTAACGGCCAGGACGCCGAGTACCGTGAGAGCGTGTTGCCCAAGGCGGTGACCAAGCGTATCGCCATCGAAGCCGCCCATGCCGACTACTGGTACAAGTATGTGGGTCTTGACGGCCGCGTGATCGGCATGACCACCTACGGTGAATCCGCACCAGCGGGGGATCTGTTCAAGCACTTCGGCTTTACCGTCGACAATGTGGTCAAGCAAGCCAACGAACTACTCGGCTAAGCCATGCCAGCACTCAGTGGCTTTCTATGGCTGATTAGCTACTGGCTTATCGGTGAAGTGGTAATCCACTTCACCGCTTTGCCGATCTCGTCAGGCGTGATCGGCATGTTGCTGCTCTGCGCTACGCTCGCCGTTCGTGGCCGTGTCCCTAGCAGCATTGCCGCTGCCGCCCAGCCGCTTATTGCGCTCCTCGCTATGCTGATTATGCCCGGGGTTGTAGGAGTGTTTTTCATCATCGGCGAACTGGCTGGGCAGTGGAGTGCCATTCTTATTGCCTTGGTGTTGGGTACGTTACTCAGCGTGATAACCACGCTGTGGCTGCTCAAGCGACTAATCGGGCAGCCGCATGTCCGCTGATACACCGCTGCTCACTCTATTAACCACCACCCCGCTATTTGCGGTGGGGTTAACGCTCGCCGCTTATTTGCTTGGTAGTGCGCTGTTCCAGCGTTTAAAGCGCCCTTCTTGGCTTCCCGCTATTTTGATCGCGGCGCTGCTACTGGCGGGAGCGTTAGCGCTGATAGGGCTGCCTTACGCTACCTATCAGCAGGGGGCCACATGGCTAACGGTGCTATTGGGGCCAGCCACGGTGGCGCTGGGTATGCCGCTTTATCAACAGTTGCCGCGGATTGTTGAATTATGGCGACCGCTGGCGATTTGTTTACCCATCGCCGCAACGCTGGCAGCTTGCTATTCACTGGCAATTGCTTGGTTACTGGGCAGCTCGGACACCATACTCGCTTCCATTGCCGCTAAATCGGTAACCGCGCCTATCGCTATCGGCATTACGGAACAGCTTGGTGGTACGGTAGCCCTGCTGTTGGGTGCGCTGCTGGTCACCGGGGTGATCACGATTCCCTGTGTCAGCCTCGCTGCGCGTTGGCTGCATATTGACGATGAGCGCTTGATCGGTTTCGCCCTGGGGCTTAACGGCCATGCCATTGGCACGGTAAGAGCATTTGAGATCAGCCCCACCGCTGGGGCTTTTGCATCACTGGGCATGAGCCTTACCGGTATTTTCACCGCAGTACTGCTGCCACTCGCCTGGCGATTAATAAGCATGGGCAGCTGATAGGCACCGGCAGTTAATAAGAATCGTCCGCTGAAATACGTTATCATCACAACGAGTTCTAGCCTATTTCGATTATTGTTGATTCACTTTTAAGAGCCACCCTTCTGCATGGCTAATTCTGCTCCCAGGTATCGCATCGCCATTAACGGTTACGGACGCATTGGCCAATGCGTGTTGCGGGCGCTCGTCGAGCGGCGACACCCCGAACTTGAAGTGGTCGCCATTAATGAACTCTCTGATCTCGCGACCATCACCTATCTAACCCGTTACGACACCACCCATGGCCGCTTTCCCGGTGACGTCGATAACGACGGTCAGTACCTTATCGTCAACGGCCAGCGCATCCAGGTACTCTGCGAACAAGATCCACACAAGTTACCCTGGAAGGCGCTTGATGTGGATCTGGTGCTGGAGTGCTCCGGGAGCTTTAAAGATCGTGCCACCGCTGAGCTGCACTTAGCGGCAGGCGCTAAGCGGCTGCTGTTTTCCCAGCCAGCGGAAAATGATGTCGATGCCACCATTGTGTGGGGCATTAATGAAGGCGAGCTGGCGCTTTCCCAGCGCATACTCTCTGCCGCTTCGTGCACCACCAACTGCCTGGTGCCGCTGTTGACCGTTCTGGATGAAGCTCTCGGCCTTGAGCACGGTGTCACCACGACGATTCATTCGGCGATGAATGACCAGCCGGTGATCGATGCCTACCACCAGACCGACCTGCGTCTGACCCGCTCGGCAATGCACTCCATTGTGCCGGTGGATACCGGCTTGGCGCTGGGTATTAGCCGCTTGATGCCCAATCTTGCGAACCGCTTTGAGTGCCTGCACGTACGTGTTCCCACTATCAATGTCTCTGCCATGGACGTGGCACTCACCGTCAGCCGCGACACTCACCGCGACGATGTAAATAACCTGCTGCTGGCCGCCAGTCAGCAGCGCTTAAAGGGCGTGCTTGGCTATACTGAAGCGCCTATGGCGTCGGTTGATTTTAATCACGACCCTCGCTCAGGCATCCTGGACGCTACCCAAACCCGAGTGGCTGGCAAGCGCCTTATCAAACTGCTGTGCTGGTTCGACAATGAGTGGGGGTTCGCTAACCGTATGCTCGATATTAGCCAGCGACTGGCCAGACTTTCGACAGAAACGTAACCTATTTGCATTAACTGTTTATATTGAGTTCCACGGCCTAAACACGAGGAAACCGCTTCCATGAATGTAAAAAAGATGACTGACCTTCCCCTGGAAGGACAACGCGTGCTGATTCGTGAAGATTTGAATGTGCCCATCAAACATGGCCGCGTCTCCAGCGATGCCCGCCTGCGCGCCGCACTGCCGACCATTCAAGCCGCCGCAAAGGCTGGGGCGAAGGTGATGTTGATGAGCCATTTAGGGCGCCCCACCGAAGGTGAACCCGCTGAGGAGTTTTCCCTCGCGCCGGTGGCTGAGCACTTGGGTGAACTGTTAGGCCGCCCAGTGCCGCTGATCAAAGCCTATCTCGGTGAAACGGTCGGCGAAACGCTGGATCTCGCCAATGGCGACGTCGTACTGCTAGAGAACGTGCGCTTTAACAGCGGCGAGAAAAAAGATGATGAGCAGTTGGCGAAACAGTACGCCGCGCTGTGCGATATCTTTGTGATGGACGCTTTTGGCACCGCCCACCGTGCCCAAGCCTCTACCCATGGCGTGGCGCGTTTTGCCCCTAGCGCCTGCGCTGGCCCTTTGCTTGCCCAGGAACTCGATGCACTTGAGAAAGCGCTGGCACACCCGGCTCGGCCCATGGCAGCCATCGTCGGCGGCTCGAAGGTCTCTACCAAGCTGGATGTCCTCACCGCGCTGGCTGATAAATGTGATCAACTGATTGTCGGCGGCGGCATCGCCAACACCTTTATTGCCGCCGCGGGGTACAATGTCGGTAAATCACTCCATGAGGCTGATTTGGTGGGCCAAGCCAAAGCACTGATGGAGAAGGTCTCGATTCCACTTCCTACCGATGTTGTCGTTGCCACCGAGTTTTCTGAGTCGGCCAAGGCCGTTGTCAAGCCGGTCGACCAGGTGGCTGATAACGAGATGATTCTGGATATTGGCCCAGACACCGCTGCACATTTGGCCAGCATGCTTAAGGATGCTGGCACTATTTTATGGAATGGGCCTGTCGGCGTCTTTGAAATCGATCAATTCGGTAAAGGTACCCAGGTAATCGCCCAGGCTATCGCTGATAGCGCAGGTTTCTCTATTGCCGGTGGCGGCGATACCTTAGCGGCCATTGATAAATATGCTATTGCGGATCGCGTTTCGTACATTTCAACCGGTGGCGGCGCCTTTCTTGAGTATGTCGAAGGCAAGCAGTTGCCTGCCGTTGCTGCACTCGAAGCCGCCGCCAAACGCGGTTAACATTACACGACTTGAATCTAAACACTCACCATCGTTCAAACTGGTAGCTCAGTCTTTAAACCCAATTTTGACAACCCAGTCTTTACAACATAGATAAGGTAACTTCATGGCTTTGATCAGCATGCGCCAGATGCTCGACCACGCCGCCGAATATGGTTACGGCATTCCGGCGTTCAACGTCAACAACCTTGAGCAGATGCGCGCCATTATGGAAGCCGCTGATGCCACCGATTCGCCGGTCATCGTGCAAGCATCTGCCGGTGCACGCAAGTACGCGGGTGCGCCCTTCCTGCGCCATCTGATTTTGGCGGCCGTCGAAGAGTTTCCGCATATCCCTGTGGTCATGCACCAGGATCACGGCACCAGCCCTGCGGTCTGCCAGCGTTCTATTCAGCTCGGCTTCTCCTCGGTGATGATGGATGGCTCGCTGGGTGAAGATGGTAAAACGCCCACCGACTACGACTATAACGTCAATGTTACCCGCCGCGCGGTGGAAATGGCTCACGCCTGTGGCGTTTCCGTCGAAGGCGAGTTGGGCTGCCTGGGCAGCCTGGAAACCGGCATGGCCGGTGAAGAAGACGGTATTGGCGCGGAAGGCAAGCTGGATATGGAGCAACTGCTTACCGACCCAGAAGAAGCCGCAGAGTTTGTGAAAGCGACCCATGTGGACGCACTGGCGATTGCCATTGGCACCAGCCACGGCGCTTACAAGTTCACTAAGCCGCCTACCGGTGACACGCTCTCTATCCAGCGTATTAAAGAGATCCACGCGCGAATTCCGGACACCCATCTGGTCATGCACGGCTCTTCTTCTGTTCCCCAGGAGTGGCTGGAAGTGATTAACCAGCACGGCGGTGAGATCCCCGAAACGTACGGCGTGCCAGTCGAAGAGATCGTTGAGGGCATTAAGCACGGCGTGCGTAAGGTCAACATCGACACCGACCTACGCTTGGCGTCTACCGGTGCCGTGCGTCGCTTCCTGGCTGAGAACCCGTCAGAATTCGACCCACGTAAGTTCTTGAAAGAGACCGTTACCGCGATGCGCGATCTATGTATCGCCCGCTACGAAGCCTTTGGTACGGCCGGCAATGCCAGTAAGATTAAGCCGATCAGCTTGGAAGAGATGTTCCTGCGCTATGAGCGCGGCGAACTGGCTCCCAAGGTAAAATAAGCTTGTAATTGGCCCACTTTCGAAAAAGACGACCAACCGGTCGTCTTTTTTTGTGGCTAATTAAATAGATATTGCAATGCAGCATAGATGCGCTAACACTGGAGATGAGGTCACGATGTCTCGTGTTCCAGCAAGGAGGCCACAACGCTGATGAAACCCACAACTTCCCTTCCCCTAATGCCCACTCCCCCGGTAGCGATGTTCGATATATGGAAAGTCGGTATCATGGCCTTTGAGCTATGGTCGACGTCTTTGTCGACGATCACTATGCGAAATCATTTATGGCAAACACAGCCGTTTTTCAGCCCCAAAATGATGCAAGAAAATCAACGTATGGTCACCGAAAAACTCGAGGCCAGCATGGAAGCTGGCCTCGTCATGCAAAAAGCGCTGCTCAACTCAATGAGCGGCAAGCAGGCTCCCTGGTGGGTGACCAGCCAGCGCACAATGAAGCCTTACCATCAGCGTAGTAGCGCTAACTCGCGCCGACTCGCCAAGTAACGCTTAGGCACTGACGTTATGCATTATCGTCGGTGCCATCCTCGTCATCTTCGCTATTCTCTTCTTCGCTGCTATGAATGGCATCTTCTGGGCTGCCAGTGCCGCCCGTGCCCGCCTCTGGGTTTCGCTCTTCACTCTCACCCGATTCTAACTCGACGTCAGCTTCGCCCTCGCTAGTGGCTACTTCTTCGTTTTTCTCTTCTTCCTCTTCTTCTTCACGGACGCGTGCCTGCTCATCAGCGCCTTCGGAATCGCTAGAAGAAGCGCCTTCACCTTCATCACGCTTTACTGATCCCGCTTTAATGCCGTACTCCTCTTCAAGCGCTTCATCATCCAGAGGTTCGTGCTGTTCACCCTCAGACGCATGATTATCAGCAAACACATAGCCAGTGGTCGTTAATAAGGCAGCGCTAAGTGCAAAGGGTAGAAACCAAGGGGTTAATCGCATTAGGCATTCTCCATGTCGTGGTTATGAAAGAATAGTGCATCCCCACTATCTCTTCAGCGCAGCTGAGGCATTTCCATCGCTTGTACTACTGCGTCTGCTGACGCTAGATGGCCTACAACAGTAGCCAGCAAAATGAGTGTAGCCATTTAAGCTGGCTCAAGAGTCACGTTCAGGCAAGCAAAAAATAACAAAACAGTGTTCACAAATGACGTAAAATCCCGTTCAATAGCAGTATGGATGGCTTCAACTAACACTGGCAGTGCATAAGCCGCTGCAAGGAACCACAATGCCGCTCCCACTTTTGCTGTTTGACTGTGATGGCACTCTTGTCGATAGCGAGCCGCTACTGGCTGAAGAGATGGCTGCCGGGCTCAATTCAGTAGGCCTGCCTTTCGCGTCTACTGATTATCTTGGCGAATTTCGTGGAGCGCGCTTTCGACGCATCGTTGCTGAACTGCAACAACGCTACGGTAACGTTGACCCTGACCAGCTTGACCGCATGGAAGTCTCTATGCGAGCCAATCTAGCCACCCGGCTTGCCCAAGAGCTGACCACCATTCCCGGCGCCCAAGAAGCGCTGGATACTCTGGCGGCTTATCCCAGTGCAGTGGTTTCTAATGGGCCTGAAAGCAAAATTCATACGGCTTTAGAAGCGACAGGGCTCAGCCACTACTTCGGTAAGCGTTTTTTCAGTGGCTATACCGCTAATTGCTGGAAGCCCGAACCCTGTTTACATCTACACGCAGCGAGTATCATGGGCTATTCAGCGCATGACTGCATTGCCATAGACGATGCCTTAGTAGGCGTACGCGCGGCGCTTCAGGCGGGAATGACGGTGATCCACTTAAACCGTTTCCCGGATGCCGAGACAACGCCTGAAAACGCTATCATGATTAGTAATATGTATCAGCTACCCGCTGTAGTGGAGCGACTCACCCGTGAGTATTGGCAAACCCCTGTGCCCCAACACTCAATTGGAGGATAAAAATGGCCTCTTTACGAGACCAGCTCGGTGGGCTGGTTTATTCCACCGAACATGGCAAAACCTGCCCCACTTGCCGCGAGCCACTCAATGACTGCCACTGCGATGATCTGAGCGAACAGCAGCGGCTGGCGGCGCTTGATGGCGTAGTACGCATTCGCCGCGAAACGAGTGGCCGTAAAGGTAAAGGCGTGACCACCGTCAGTGGCATTCCTCTGCCTGGCGAAGAGCTTAAAACGTTAGCTAAAACGCTTAAAAAGCGGTGTGGAACGGGTGGGGCAGTTAAAGAGGGTATTATTGAAATTCAAGGCGACCACCGCGACACCCTGCGTCAGGAGTTAAGCGCCCTTGGCTACCAAGTTAAACTCGCTGGGGGTTAGCCTCCTCTACGCCACTATAACTTTCCATCGGGGCTTACCATCGGGTAAGTCACTATAGAGCAAGGCACTGCAATGGCTTGGCTGGAATACGTGCTACCCCTGATTTTTTTATTCCCCATGGCGGCAATGGCCAGTATTGTCCTCGCGCTGCGCAGCCTGCACGATGCTCGCGTTCACTCTCCATTCAACGCCCCCCTTCATGAGCCGGGTCAAGCGCTACGGCACCGCCTTGACCAAGCGTTTTCCAGCCTTTTTTTAAATGGTGCATTAGGGCCCATTATCAGCCTCGCTCCGCTAGTTTACGGAATGGGCCGTATGTTGTTTGTGGATAAGCAGGACTGGGTTGAGTGGGCACTGTATGGGCTGCTTAGTACGTTGCTGGTACTGACTTTTTCATTATTGCTGGTACGCGACTATCAGCGTATCCGACGGCTAAAGTTAGGCTTAGCCTGTGAGCTCGCCGTTGGCCAAGAGCTGGAGCGCTTAGTCCGCCCTGATGCACACCCTTACTATGTATTCCACGATGTGCCTACCGATAGCTTCACGATCGATCACGTCGTAGTAACGCCCCATGGCGTATTTGTGGTTGAGACACGGGCAAGAACACTCGCTATCGGCACCGATGGCAATGAGCTCAATACAGTCGCGGTGGAACGCGAGCGGTTGCGCTTTCCCCATGGGCAAGAACGTCGGCCACTGCATAAAACTCGCCAAGGGGTTAACTGGCTGACTCACTGGTTAGAGCGGCGCTGTGGCGTGCCCGTCCCGGTACGGGGCGTATTGGTGCTGCCGGGTTGGAAAATAGATAACAGCGAAGCCGCTCCTGATATTTTAGTGGTCAGCGGGGACACGCTTGCTAAGCAGCTGACCGAGCTGACCCCAGGCCCACTCAACGATGCCATCCATGACAAGGTCATTAATGTGCTTCTTGAGCGCGCTCAGTTGATGGAGTTGAAGCACCTGAGCCAACCTTCGGTTTAATTACGGCGTACTCAATCACCGCGCAGTCGGCCGCCCATCTCCTGGGCTAGATCCACCGCGTAGTGGTCTGTCATCCCACCGATAAAGTCCAGCATTCGCCGATAGCTATCGTAGAGTGACCAAGATGGCAGGGGCGTGTTTTCACCTATCAGGGCCAGTACACGCTGGTGTTTAAACGATGAGTGCCCTGTGTGGTGAAGCTCGTGTGCAGCGCCAATAAAGGCTTCCAACAGGATACCCAGTGTCGTATAGGCGCCAATCTCGAGCTTCGCCTTACGCTCATTCTGGAAAATGCGCTCTCGAGCCAACTGCTTCGCCGCTTGAACACCCCATCCCAGGTCAGGGTGGCACAGCTCCAACAGATCCTCACTGAGTGTGCCGCTCAGCAGGGCCTGCTCGTGCTGCACAAACACCGTGCCAACATCATTGACCGCGCGCTCCATCGCAGCTCCTCGCAGCAGTGCAATGCGGCGCCGCTGTGACACATTACGATCTTGCATTTCGGCATACTCGGGCGGAAACTCTCCGGCAATTTGGCGCAGTATTTCGACAACCTCTTCATAGCGCAAGATGCCCATCTCCAAACCATCTTCCAGATCCAACAGGGCATAGCAGATATCATCTGCCGCCTCGACCAGCCACGCCAGTGGATGGCGACACCAGCGCTGCTCGCCTTGGGGCAACAACCCTACCGCTTCAGCCACCTCTTTGAGCAGCACCTGCTCTGACTGATAGGCGCCAAACTTGCCCGCTCGACCACCATAACGAACCGTCCAAGGGTATTTAAGCAATGCACCCAAGGTGGCCGCAGAAAGCCGCATACCGCCATTAAACTGGTTATATTCGATCTGGGTAATCACCCGAAAACCCTGGGCGTTGCCTTCATAGGTCAACAGATCTTCGCGCTCAGCGTTTGAAAGGCCTTCTAACAGGCCACTGCTTTGAGCGCGCTGAAACCAATCACGGATTGCATACTCTCCCGCATGGCCAAAAGGGGGATTCCCGATGTCATGTCCCAGGCACGCTGTTTGGACAATGACGCCAAGGTCAGCAGGCGTAATCCATTCAGGCAGGCGATCGCGCAGCAACTCCCCCACAATCATGCCCAAGGAGCGGCCTACACAGCCAACCTCCAGCGAGTGAGTTAGGCGCGTATGAATATGATCGTTTTCGGTTAGCGGATGCACCTGGGTCTTGCGCCCTAGGCGTCTAAATGAACCTGAGAAAACAATACGGTCGTGATCTTTATGAAACGGGCTACGACCGATTTCACGGGTACTTGTTGAGCGTTGATCGTGAAGACGTCGTGGGGAAAGTAACTGTTCCCAGCGCATCTGAGTCATGGGCATTCCTCCTGAGGAGTGCATTCTGACATAAAACGCCGGAAAACCGCACGTTAGTGTGAGGCGTGAGGCGTGAGGCGTGAGGCGTGAGGTGTGAGGTGTGAGGTGTGAGGTGTGAGGTGTGAGGTGTGAGGTGTGAGGTGTGAGGTGTGAGGTGTGAGGTGTGAGGTGGAACAGGATATTCGTTAGATACCCCTACACCAACGTTTTCTACTCACTATTCCCCTCACTCCTCACTATTTACCCCTCACGACCATGCAAAAAAAAATCCCCCAAGGCATCAGCCCTGGGGGATTTTTCATAATAAGTGCCTGACGATGACCTACTCTCGCATGGGGAGACCCCACACTACCATCGGCGCTAAGCGGTTTCACTTCTGAGTTCGGCAAGGGATCAGGTGGTTCACGCGTGCCATGGTCGTCAGGCGTAACTGTTAATGTACATCATGCTAACTAGCGTTTTTGCTATCTTGTGATCGTCTCATTGCTTGCCGCCCTGGCTGTTGCCTGGGCCACACGCTGCGTATCCGGCTTTTAATGTTGCGTCATCATCACGACCAGACCCCTTGGGTGTTATAGGGTCAAGCCTCACGGGCCATTAGTACACGTTAGCTCAACGCCTTGCAGCGCTTCCACACCGTGCCTATCAACCAGCTGGTCTCGCTGGGCCCTTCAGGAGGCTCTAGGCCTCAGGGATGTCTCATCTTGAAGGGGGCTTCCCGCTTAGATGCTTTCAGCGGTTATCCCGTCCGACCATAGCTACCCGGCAATGCCACTGGCGTGACAACCGGAACACCAGAGGGTCGTCCACTCCGGTCCTCTCGTACTAGGAGCAGCCCTTCTCAAACATCCAACGCCCACGGCAGATAGGGACCGAACTGTCTCACGACGTTCTAAACCCAGCTCGCGTACCACTTTAAATGGCGAACAGCCATACCCTTGGGACCGACTTCAGCCCCAGGATGTGATGAGCCGACATCGAGGTGCCAAACACCGCCGTCGATGTGAACTCTTGGGCGGTATCAGCCTGTTATCCCCGGAGTACCTTTTATCCGTTGAGCGATGGCCCTTCCATACAGAACCACCGGATCACTAGAACCTGCTTTCGCACCTGCTCGACGTGTCTGTCTCGCAGTCAAGCACCCTTATGCTCTTGCACTCAATGCACGATGTCCGACCGTGCTGAGGGTACCTTCGTGCTCCTCCGTTACTCTTTAGGAGGAGACCGCCCCAGTCAAACTACCCACCACACACTGTCCTCGATCCGGATAACGGACCTGAGTGAGAACGCCAATGATGCCAGGCTGGTATTTCAAGGTTGGCTCCCTTCGAACTGGCGTCCAGAGTTCTAAGCCTCCCAGCTATCCTACACAGGCAACATCAGCGTCCAGTGTGAAGCTATAGTAAAGGTTCACGGGGTCTTTCCGTCTAGCCGCGGGTACACCGCATCTTCACGGCGATTTCAATTTCACTGAGTCTCGGGTGGAGACAGCGTGGCCATCATTACGCCATTCGTGCAGGTCGGAACTTACCCGACAAGGAATTTCGCTACCTTAGGACCGTTATAGTTACGGCCGCCGTTTACCGGGGCTTCAATCAAGAGCTTCGCCTTGCGGCTAACACCATCATTTAACCTTCCGGCACCGGGCAGGCGTCACACCCTATACGTCCGCTTGCGCGTTAGCAGAGTGCTGTGTTTTTAATAAACAGTTGCAGCCACCTGGTATCTTCGACCGGTTCGGGCTAGGAGAGCAAGTCTCTTCACCCTATGCCGGCGTGCCTTCTCCCGAAGTTACGGCACCATTTTGCCTAGTTCCTTCACCCGAGTTCTCTCAAGCGCCTTGGGATTCTCACCCTGACCACCTGTGTCGGTTTGGGGTACGGTCGCACATGATCTGAAGCTTAGAGGCTTTTCCTGGAAGCGTGGCATCAGTGACTTCCTGACCGTGGTCAGTTCGTCTCGTGTCTCGGCTTTAAGACCCCGGATTTACCTAAGGTCTCGGCCTACTCACTTTCACCAGGACTACCAACGCCTGGCTCACCTAGCCTTCTTCGTCCCCCCATCGCAACCATGTCCGGTACGGGAATATTGACCCGTTTCCCATCGACTACGCCTTTCGGCCTCGCCTTAGGGGCCGACTCACTCTGCTCCGATTAGCGTCGAACAGAAACCCTTGGTCTTCCGGCGAGGGCGTTTTTCACGCCCTTTATCGTTACTCATGTCAGCATTCGCACTCGTGATACCTCCAGCGAACTTCTCAATTCACCTTCATTGGCTTACACGACGCTCCTCTACCGCTCATCCTAATGGATGAACCCGTAGCTTCGGTACCTGGTTTAGCCCCGTTACATCTTCCGCGCAGGCCGACTCGACTAGTGAGCTATTACGCTTTCTTTAAAGGATGGCTGCTTCTAAGCCAACCTCCTAGCTGTCTGAGCCTTCCCACATCGTTTCCCACTTAACCAGGATTTCGGGACCTTAGCTGACGGTCTGGGTTGTTTCCCTTTTCACGACGGACGTTAGCACCCGCCGTGTGTCTCCCACGCGCTACTCACCGGTATTCGGAGTTTGCCTCGGGTTGGTAAGTCGGGATGACCCCCTAGCCGAAACAGTGCTCTACCCCCGGCGGTACTACGTGAGGCGCTACCTAAATAGCTTTCGAGGAGAACCAGCTATCTCCGAGCTTGATTAGCCTTTCACTCCGATCCACAAGTCATCCAAATCTTTTTCAACAGATCCTGGTTCGGGCCTCCAATTGATGTTACTCAATCTTCACCCTGCTCATGGATAGATCGCTCGGTTTCGGGTCTATATCCAGCGACTGTGTCGCCCAGTTAAGACTCGGTTTCCCTACGGCTCCCCTATACGGTTAACCTCGCCACTGAATATAAGTCGCTGACCCATTATACAAAAGGTACGCCGTCACCCAACAAGTGGGCTCCGACTGCTTGTACGCACACGGTTTCAGGATCTATTTCACTCCCCTCTCCGGGGTTCTTTTCGCCTTTCCCTCACGGTACTGGTTCACTATCGGTCAGCCAGGAGTATTTAGCCTTGGAGGATGGTCCCCCCGTCTTCAGTCAAGGTTTCTCGTGCCCCGACCTACTCGATTTCACATGATCAGATTTTCGACTACGGGGCTATCACCCGCTACGGCCACGCTTCCCAGCGTGTTCGCCTAATCAGTCTCATGCTTAAGGGCTGGTCCCCGTTCGCTCGCCGCTACTAGGGGAATCTCGGTTGATTTCTTTTCCTCAGGGTACTTAGATGTTTCAGTTCCCCTGGTTCGCCTCGTACACCTATGTATTCAGTGCACGATACTCATCTTGTGATGAGTGGGTTTCCCCATTCAGAGATGTCCGGGTCACAGGTTGTTGCCACCTCACCGAACCTTATCGCAGGCTACCACGTCTTTCATCGCCTCTGGCTGCCTAGGCATCCACCGTGTGCGCTTCATTGCTTAACCCTATAACCCGAAGGAGTCTGGCATCTCGCAATGATCACGTTTCATTTTGCCGGATACGCTTGAGACGTATCACAATTTAAGAAGCACTTCTTGCGAAGTGTTCTTGTCAGCATGATATACATTGTTAAAGAGCGACTGCTATAAGCAGTGATAAGGCAACGCCGAAGGCGTCTGGCTTATCACTGCTCATCAACAGCTATCTGATCAGGTAATTCATTGTGGACGCTTACTAACTGTGACGCATCGTTTAAGGAGGTGATCCAGCCGCAGGTTCCCCTACGGCTACCTTGTTACGACTTCACCCCAGTCATGAACCACACCGTGGTGATCGCCCTCTTGCGTTAGGCTAACCACTTCTGGTGCAGTCCACTCCCATGGTGTGACGGGCGGTGTGTACAAGGCCCGGGAACGTATTCACCGTGACATTCTGATTCACGATTACTAGCGATTCCGACTTCACGGAGTCGAGTTGCAGACTCCGATCCGGACTGAGACCGGCTTTAAGGGATTCGCTGACTCTCGCGAGCTCGCAGCCCTTTGTACCGGCCATTGTAGCACGTGTGTAGCCCTACCCGTAAGGGCCATGATGACTTGACGTCGTCCCCACCTTCCTCCGGTTTGTCACCGGCAGTCTCCTTAGAGTTCCCGACATTACTCGCTGGCAAATAAGGACAAGGGTTGCGCTCGTTACGGGACTTAACCCAACATTTCACAACACGAGCTGACGACAGCCATGCAGCACCTGTCTTACAGTTCCCGAAGGCACACCAGAATCTCTTCCGGCTTCTGTAGATGTCAAGGGTAGGTAAGGTTCTTCGCGTTGCATCGAATTAAACCACATGCTCCACCGCTTGTGCGGGCCCCCGTCAATTCATTTGAGTTTTAACCTTGCGGCCGTACTCCCCAGGCGGTCGACTTATCGCGTTAACTTCGCCACAAAGTGCTCTAGGCACCCAACGGCTGGTCGACATCGTTTACGGCGTGGACTACCAGGGTATCTAATCCTGTTTGCTACCCACGCTTTCGCACCTCAGTGTCAGTGTCAGTCCAGAAGGCCGCCTTCGCCACTGGTATTCCTCCCGATCTCTACGCATTTCACCGCTACACCGGGAATTCTACCTTCCTCTCCTGCACTCTAGCCTGACAGTTCCGGATGCCGTTCCCAGGTTGAGCCCGGGGCTTTCACAACCGGCTTATCAAGCCACCTACGCGCGCTTTACGCCCAGTAATTCCGATTAACGCTTGCACCCTCCGTATTACCGCGGCTGCTGGCACGGAGTTAGCCGGTGCTTCTTCTGCGAGTGATGTCTTTCCTACCGGGTATTAACCGATAGGCGTTCTTCCTCGCTGAAAGTGCTTTACAACCCGAGGGCCTTCTTCACACACGCGGCATGGCTGGATCAGGGTTGCCCCCATTGTCCAATATTCCCCACTGCTGCCTCCCGTAGGAGTTCGGGCCGTGTCTCAGTCCCGATGTGGCTGATCATCCTCTCAGACCAGCTACGGATCGTTGCCTTGGTAAGCCATTACCTTACCAACTAGCTAATCCGACATAGGCTCATCCAATAGCGGGAGCCGGAGCCCCCTTTCTCCCGTAGGACGTATGCGGTATTAGCCTGGGTTTCCCCAGGTTATCCCCCACTATCGGGCAGATTCCTATGCATTACTCACCCGTCCGCCGCTCGTCAGCGGGTAGCAAGCTACCCCTGTTACCGCTCGACTTGCATGTGTTAGGCCTGCCGCCAGCGTTCAATCTGAGCCATGATCAAACTCTTCAGTTTAAGATCTATGTGATCCTTACATGTCACCCGAGGGCAACAAAAGCGGATCAAACTTGGCTCAAGGTTCAAACGAATTCATTCAAAACAGATCCCAAAGGACGAATCCTTTAAAACCTTATTGCTTGAGTCGCTTGCCTTGATATTGGGTGATTTGTCACCAACATCAGCAAGCGCCCACATGAATTACCTGATCAAATTGTTAAAGAGCTGTTTCGCTGTTAGGTTGCTGTGAAAGCAACCTGGCTGCCGTTGACTTGGCTTGCCTCAGCGAGGAAGGCGTATTCTACGCATTTCCTGGTGGTTGTCAAGGGCGTTGTTTTCGATGCAAACCTGACCACATCCAAAACCGCTGGCTTTCGTAAAAGCACTAACTACCTGACAAACCGAAGCTTTTACACTTCATTCACCGCTGGTAACGCTTGGCGTCCCCGGCAGCGGATGCGTACTTTACGGATTCGCTGCCGGGTTGGCAAGCGGTTTTGTAGAAAAATTACAGATTGTCCGCCATGCGTGAATGAAAGCCCTTCGGCACTACCCTCATTGGCGGTTACACTAGCGCTATCTACCACCTTACTGAGGTCCGCCATGAGCCACCACCTGCTAACTGTCGACTCATTAAACCGCGAAAGCGTTGATCATTTACTGCGTGTGGCTGCACGCATGGAGCCAATTGCTCAGCGGCGCCAAGTGACACGAGTGTTGGAAGGGGCGGTACTCGGCAACCTGTTTTTTGAAGCCAGCACCCGTACGCGGGTAAGCTTCAATGCTGCCTTTTGTCGTTTAGGTGGCAGCGTATGTGACACCACGGGCTTCACTTTCTCCTCTATGGCGAAGGGAGAGTCACTATATGACACCAGCCGTGTAATGAGTGGCTACTGCGACGCCATTGTAATGCGCCACCCCGACCAGGGCTCGGTGGCTGAGTTTGCCGCGGCGACGAATGTACCGGTTATTAATGGTGGCGACGGCCCCGGGGAGCACCCCAGCCAAGCACTACTTGACCTTTATACGATTGATAAAGAGTTTCAGCGCCTAGGTAAATCACTGACCGGTGCGCATATTTTACTCACCGGCGACTTGAAGTACGGCCGTACCGTACATTCACTGATTAAGCTTTTATCCCTCTATGACCCGCTGCGCATTACCCTGGTGTCGCCGCCGGGCCTTGAGATGCCTTCCAAGCTGATTGACTTAGTAGCCTCTCGCGGCCACCGCATTGAGCAGCGCGATTCTCTCGCTAGTGATTTTGCCGATTTAGATGTGGTGTACACCACACGGATACAGAAGGAACGCTTTACCGACGAGATGAATGAGAGCTTTCAGGGGCTCTCTGACGACTTTATGGTTAACCGCGATTTTCTCGATCACCGCTGCAGCCAAAGCACCATTGTGATGCACCCGCTACCCAGGGATAGCCGCCCCGGCGCGAATGATTTAAACGTCGACCTTAACGGCGATCCGCGTCTGGCGATTTTCCGCCAAACCGATAACGGTATCCCCATGCGAATGGCGATTTTCGCGACACTGCTCAATGTCGATGAGCTAATCGAAAAAGAGCTACGCCCCGTGCGCTGGTACGTACCCACCCAAACGGGCACGCTGGATCGTTAAAGCGCAAAAGTTTAAGGGTAGGAATTTCAAGGTAGAACTTATAGAGAAAGGCGCCCGCCAGGCAAGCCTTCCTGGTGGGCGAACCAGCCTTCAAGAATAAGAATAGCCGCAATGCCGTCGACACTGTCTTGACGATAATTGCCTTTATGGCCCGCCTCGCGAGCGATTAGCTTAGCTTCTCGCGTGGTGCCACGCTCATCGACCATTTCACACGGTTTACCAAAACGGCCATGCAAACGATTACCGAACTTGCGAGCGCGAGTGCTCATATCTGACTCGCTACCGTCCATATTCAACGGTAATCCCACCACTAACAGATCCGGCTGCCACTCGTTAAGTAGCCGTGACACGACATTCCAATCGGGAATCCCATCCCTTGCCGTCAGCGGAGTGAGCTCGCGCGCACTGCGCAGCAGCTCGTTGCCCACCGCCACACCAATACGCCGAGTGCCGTAGTCAAAGGCCAGGATTAAGCGCTGCCCCGCTTCGGCCATCAGGCGTGCCCCGCGTCTCGGGTCATTAGGTTAAGATCAATACCGAGTAAACCAGCCGCCGCGGTTAAGCGCTCAACGGGCGGGGTATTGAAGAGCACGTTGCTCTCGGCTTCTACCGTTAGCCAGCTGTTCTCCTTCAACTCCTCTTCCAATTGCCCGACTTCCCAGCCCGCGCAGCCTAAGCAGACTAAAAAGTGCTCTGGCCCCTCGCCAGCGGCAAAGGCCTGAAGAATATCCAGCGAGGTGGTCAGCGCAATACCGTCCTCCACCTGGATACTCGAGTCCCACTGCTGGCTATCGCCGACATGCAGAATGAAGCCACGGTCTTTATGCATAGGCCCGCCATAATAAACCGGCGCATTACGATGTGGGCTTGTTTCACCGCCTAATTCCAGCTGATCAAACAGCGCCTCAAGCGTGATCTCTAACGGTCGGTTAGTAATCACCCCCATGCAGCCGTTGTTATCGTGATCGCAAAGATAGATCAGACTACCGGCAAAATTAGGATCTTCTAAATGCGGCATAGCCATTAGAAAGTGATGTTTCAAACTTTGCATGCGTCTCCCACTGCCTGCTGGCATCTCAGCAGACATAGCGTAATAAGTGTCATTATAAGAGTGAAGCCGTGCCTAGGCTAAGCGGCGCTCGATGGCATCCAGCAGTAAACCGGCAATATTGGTGCCCCGCTGATCATCAATTTCACGCACACAGGTGGGGCTGGTGACGTTGATTTCAGTAATATAGTCACCGATGACATCGAGGCCGACAAACATTAAGCCTTTGTCCCGAATCATGGGCTGTACCTGCTGAATTAGCCAGCGATCACGATCAGTAAGCTCGCGACTCACGCCCCGCCCTCCGGCAGCTAGATTGCCACGAGTCTCGCCCGCAGAGGGTATACGCGCCAGTCCAAAAGGAACGGGCTCACCATCGACTAACAGAATACGCGTATCGCCATTCTTAATTTCCGGCAGGTAGCGCTGGGCCATAATTTGCCGCTGCCCGCGCAAGGTAAGCTGCTCAATGACCGCGCCGATATTACGGCCTTCCGGGCCAATATGAAAAATGCCGGTACCGCCCATGCCATCCAGTGGCTTGAAGATTACATTGCCGTGCTCCGCATGGAAGGCGCGCAGTACATCGTCGCGGCTGGCCACAAGCGTCGGCGCGCAGCACTGAGGAAACTGTTGCGCAAACAGCTTTTCATTACACTGCAACAGCGCTGCCGTGGGGTTAACCACCAGCACACCCTCACGCTCAGCAAAACCTAATAAATGCACGGCGTTAGTGAAATCGGCATCGACGGGCGGATCTTTACGCATCAGCACCACATCCAGCTCAACCATTGGACGCGCAGAGGGCTCGCCCAGGTCGTACCAGTGGTTCGGATCACGATGCACCGTTAACGGCCGCATACGTGCGTAGGCTTGCCCTGCATTCAAGAAAAGGTCTTCCTGCTCCATATAGTGCAGGGTGTAACCGCGCTCCTGGGCGGCCCATAGCATGGCCATGGTGGTGTCTTTCTTGTAAGCGATGTCGCTGATGGGATCCATCACAACGCCGAGATGCAGATTTGATTGGCTCATCGGGGGCACTATCCAAACATAAACAATTGATGCTCAGTATGCCGTACTGCTCGCCCGGCTCCAACTGCCCCAGCTAACTACTCGCCGAGCGCGCCAGGCACTATGCGAATAGCATTAGGCTCCAGAGTGATTAACTGCTGCTTATAAAGCCGCCCAATGGCTTGTTTATAAGCACTTTTACTCACCCCTAAGCGTGCTTTAACTTCATGGGCAGGGCTTTTATCCCCGAGTGCCAAATAGCCGCCGCTTTCACGTAGCGCCTGCATAATTTTGTCACCGACTACATCTAAACGCGCAGCGCCTGGCGGTAGCAGCGAGATATTGAGGCGACCATCTTCACGACGCTGCTTTACGTAGCCCTTGACTGATTGACCACGGCGCAATGGCTGAGTGACGTCGTCCTGATAAATAAGCCCCCAATAGCGGTGATTCACCACCACCTTCATACCCAGATCAGTACGCTCCGCCACTACGACGGCGACTTCGTCGCCCTTTTCCAATGCCCAGGCATCATCGCTTAGAAAGCGATCCAGCTTCATCGAGGCCACTGGCCGCCCCTGGTCGTCGCTATACAGCATGACCAGTACACGTTTTCCGGGGTCAGGGCGAAAGTGCTGCTCGCTAAACGGCAGCAACACATCTTTCGGCTGCCCCCATTGCAAAAACGCACCAATGTTATTGACGGCCGTGACCGTTAGGTACGCCACTTCTCCCAACTGGGCGGCTGCATCGCTGGCGGATCGGGGGGATGAGTGTGACTCACGCACCATGGGTAACGTCCTTCAAGAAAATAGACCAACATTATGGTGCCTGACACCCACAGGGCAAAGCGAGATAGCATTTTTTAGTGGTTGAAAGCATGCCTGACGCCTGAAAAAGCAAACACTCCACAACCTGCTACTCTCAAAAACACTAGACAAAATTAGGCGTAAGGGGGGCGAACATGGAAGGGTTCACGCTTTTTGATACGATCGTTTTGATTGGTTACATCAGCTTAATAGCCTGGATTGGTTCACGCTTCGGCAAAGATCAGCATAACCCCGAAGACTATTTTCTAGGCGGTCGCAAAATCCCCGGCTGGGCCATCGGTCTTTCGGTCATGGCAACCCAAGCCAGCGCGATCACCTTTATCGGGGCCCCGGGCTGGGGCTTCGAGGGAGGCCTTGAACGCCTGGTGACGTTTATCAATGTGCCCTTGGCCATGATCGTGTTGATCTTGGTGCTGGTACCTATTTTCCACCGAGCGAGCATCTATAGTATCTACGAACTGCTGGAGCGTCGTTTCGGCCCAGCGACGCGTACCCTTACCGCCCTGCTGTTTCTGATTGCCCGAGGCCTAGCCACTGGCGTGGTGCTCTATGCGCCAGCGCTCGTGCTTGCGGTGGTGACCGGCTGGAGCGTGAACCTCACCATTATCATTATGGCGGTACTGGCGATCAGCTATACCGTGATGGGCGGTATCAGCGCGGTAATTTGGACTGATGTGGTGCAAATGTTCGTGCTCTGGCTTGGCGCACTATTAAGCATCTTCTTTTTAGTGACCAGCCTGCCTGGCGGTTGGGGCGATGTCTTCGAGTTTGGCGCGGCCAGCGGGATGTTCAACGCCATCGATTTGTCCTTCGACCCCAGCGTGACCTACTCGCTATGGGCCGGACTGTTCGGTGGCTTTTTCCTGCATGTGGCCTACTTCGGCACCGACCAGAGCCAAATCCAGCGAGTGCTCTCAAGCCCATCAGTGCTCGATGCTCAGCGCTCGCTGCTGATTGGCGGCTACCTGCTGATTCCGCAGATGCTGCTGTTTCTATTTATTGGCGTCATCTTGGCCACCTATTACCAGCAGCATGGGCTAATACCACCCGAAGATCTTAATGAACTGTTACCCCGCTATGTCGTCAGCGCCTTTCCCTCAGGCATGGCCGGTCTTGTCATTGCCGGGGTATTTGCCGCGGCGATGTCGAGTCTCGACTCGGCGCTCAACTCACTTTCAGCGGTGACCGTGCGGGATTTTTATAGTCGCTACATCAAACCTAATGCCAGCGATGCTCACTATCTGAAAGCATCACGAGTGGCCACCATATTTTGGGGGCTTTATGCCACCCTGTTTGCTTTCTTCGCCGGTAATCTTGGCCCTGTGATCGAGGCGGTCAACCAAATCGGCTCGTGGTTTTACGGGGCGCTACTGGGTACCTTCCTATTGGCTATTTTTAGCCACCGCTCCAACGCACGGGGAGCGATGGCCGGACTGATTGCCGGCATGCTCTCCGTATGGGCCGTCTCTGCGCTCCTCAATATCTCATGGCTGTATAACAACACGGTGGGGGTAGCGGTTTCGATGAGCGTTGGCTATCTCGTCAGCCTAACAGCGCCCGCTCCCAGCCAAGATCAGCTAAGCGATGTGATGATGGCCGAAGCGGCGCCGGATATGCAGGCCGTATTGGCCGCGAGAGCCGATAACGCTCAGGTGATTGGTCAAGAGGCAAGGTTGACGCGCCGTCGCTGTATCGGCCTATTCGCTTGGTTTTGTCTCATACTGGGCATGCTAGCGCTACTGCAAGGCTGGGCGAATTAGAGGTGGGCGAATGACTGAACGCTTAACACTTGCGCGGCGGATTGATGAAGACATGGCTAAACGGCGATTACAGCGCCTGGGTGCGACGGCTTGCGAGCCTGCTTGGGTCAGTCTCTGGGCGACCGCACTTGGGCTGCCTAAAGGCACGCCGGGGGCTTGGCTACTGTGTGCTAAGGAAATGCGTCGTGCACTGCTATTAGTGGGTACCGAACTACCCACCCAGGTCGAAGAACCCAGCTCAGCACTTAACATTGATAGCGGTTTACCGCCAACGCCAGAAGCACTGAACCGGCTGTGGCTATGGGAGCGTATGGCGACACCACGTCACTGGCGAATCCAGGTGCTGGGTAGCACCCCGACGCCGATATGGCTGCCTTGCTGGCTGGGCTATGCACGCGGCCGGCAACACCGCTTGCTGGTGATCAGTGGGCTATCAGGTGAACCGCTGCCGATGCTTAAACCCATCGTGCTTAAGGGCCTTCAGCAGGCATATCGAAATGGGCCGGAATCAGAGACAAAGAGTTCAGGGGCAAGCGAACGAAGGGAAAAAGCAGTTTGATAAGGCCTTGGCAGGTAGTAAGTACTTACAAATCGCCAAAGTAGTGCTGCAGCAACGAAAGCGCCACCACCGGTGCCGTCTCCGTACGCAAAACCCGTGGGCCGAGAGTCAGCGGCGTAAAGTCAGCGGTTTGGGCAGCGGCGATATCACTCTCGCTTAAACCGCCTTCAGGGCCGATAAGCAGCGCTACCGAAGCCGGTCGGTCTTGGCGATCAAACGCATTGCCGGTCGCTAGATGCAGCATCAAGCGCAGCGGCTCTTGGCGCTCTTCAAGCCATGCTGATAACGGCATCGGTGAATTCACTTGGGGCACCACCGCACGGCCACTCTGCTCGCAGGCGCTGGCAGCCACTGCCTGCCAGTGGGCTAGCTTTTTATCTTCACGGTCGCCCTTTAAGCGCACATCACCGCGCTCGGTATACAGCGGAGTAATCGCCGCAACGCCCAACTCGACGGCCTTCTGGATGGCATAATCCATTCGGTCGCCTTTAGAGATGGCCTGGCCTAAATGGACAGACAGCGGCGATTCACCACTGCCCGACCATACCGCTTCGACCCGCACGAGCGCCTGCTTGCGGCTAACGTCCGCCAAGCGCACCCCCGCCTCAAGACCTTGGCCGTCAAATAGCACCAACGGTGCACCTTCGCCCATGCGCAACACGCGGGTGATGTGGCGCGCCGGGCCATCAGGCAATGCAAGTTCTCTGCCTGCTACGAAAGCAGCAGGCACATAGAGACGTGGCATTTTGCCATGCAGGGCGTACCAATCAGCGGCGTGCGTTTCTGACATGGCTTTTGGCATCGCTTAGTGAGTGTTTTCGGCGGCTTGCTTAGCTTCGCGCTGCTTACGCTGAGCGTACATCGCTTCGAAGTTAACCGGTGCCAGCATCAGTGGCGGGAAACCACCACGGTTGACCAGGTTATCCACGCACTCGCGGGCGTAGGGGAACAGCAGGTTAGGGCAGAAGGCACCTAAGGTCTGATCCAACTGCGCACCTTCAATACCGGCAATACGGAAAAGGCCCGCCTGTTCTACTTCCGCCAGGAAAGAGGTGGTACCGGTTTCGTTGTCGTTCACCTGGGCAGTGACTTTGACCACCACTTCATACTGGTCATCAGCAATTTTAGTGCTGGTGGTATTAAGATCCAGGTTCACCTTAGGTTTGAACGCCTGCTTAAACACCGAGGGCGAATTGGGCGCTTCAAACGAAATATCTTTTACATAAATACGCTGCAGCGAGAATTTGAGCTGCGGTTTTTCGTCCGCCGCGGCACCAGCCTGCGGGGTGTTGTTATCTTCCGCCATGAGAAAACTCCTGATTGTTCATTAAATAAAGGTAGCGTTGCTTACTTTTTAACCACCGGAAGGCCGTCGCCTTGCCACTGCGCCATACCGCCTCTCAACTTGTAAGCACGCTCAAAGCCTGCTTTGGTGAGCTTGGCCTGTGCGGCGCCAGAACTCTGACCGTGCTTGCAAACCACGATGACCGGCTGGGCTTTTACTTTATCCAGTTCGCTCATGCGGCTATCGAGGTTGCTCTGCGGAATGTTGCGCGCCCCCGCGATATGCCCGGCTTTGAAGTCTTTGTTTTCACGGATATCCAGCACCACCGCGTCTTCGCGGTTGATAAGCTGAGTGGCCTGCGAGGCAGTCAGTGCATTCGTGGCGGCGCTGCGCGTTTCATAAATAATCCACGCTATCAGCACCAGCAAAAATGCCCCAACTAGCAGGGGGTGGTTCTGTACGAATTCGAACACCTGATCGATCATCGCGAACACAATCTCTTGGTCTATGCAGAAAAAAGCGGCCTAACCGCTGCCAAAACGCGACAAGTATACACGTCAGATAGCTTCCCGCGCAGGCCAGGAGGTTGTACGGCTTGGCCGATCGTCGCGAGAAGCACGGATTCTGATCCAAATTTATCGATCGATTGAGGCGAATAGCGCGCTATTTAACGAAATCGATCGACTAAAGTTGGCCAAAATACCGGGATTCGCAGTAGATCAGTGTTAAGCCGGACAGGCTCCTAAATCATGACGCCTGGCAGTTGCCTGCGTTATGATGCCCCAAGCGTGCGCCTGTCGCGACCCCGAATTTTCGAGTCGTTCGGCTTGCCAATCTTAACGAGGTTTTTTTATGGATACTTCTCGCACCCCGCGCCCCGTGGCGCTGATTATTCTCGACGGCTACGGCCACAACCCCGAGAGCGACCATAATGCGGTGGCCGCTGCCCATACGCCGACAATGGATAAACTGTGGGAAAGCCGCCCTCACGCCTTCGTTCACACCGATGGCCTTAACGTGGGGCTTCCCGATGGTCAGATGGGCAACTCTGAAGTCGGCCATATGAATATTGGTGCCGGACGTATCGTTTATCAGGACTTCACCCGTATCAGCAAGGCGATTGAAGATGGCGACCTGGATGTTAATGACAACCTCACCCAGCCAATTGACGAAGCTGTCGCCAATGGTCGGCCGGTACACTTAATTGGCTTGCTCTCCCCTGGCGGCGTCCACAGCCATGAAGACCACTTCATTGCCATGGCCGAGCTTGCGGCACGCCGTGGCGCCCAGCGTATTTTTATTCACGCCTTTCTCGATGGCCGCGATATGCCACCGCAGAGTGCGTTGGCGTCGATAGAGCGCGCCAATGCTCGCCTGGCCGAGCTGGTGGGGGCTGATAATGGCTTTGTGGCCTCGATTATTGGCCGGTTCTACGCCATGGATCGCGACAACCGCTGGGAGCGCGTTGAGCAGGCCTACCGCCTGCTCACCGAGGGCCAAGCGGAGTACTACGCCCCCAGCGCTGAAACTGCGCTTCGTGACGCCTACCAGCGCGGTGAAACCGACGAATTCGTATCGGCTAGCAGCATACCGCTCAAAGATGGTTCCAAAGAAAATGCAATTACTTTGCAGGATGGCGATGCAGCAATTTTCCTTAACTTCCGCTCCGACCGCGCCCGTGAGTTAACTCGTGCCTTTGCCGAGCCGGATTTCAACGGTTTCGAGCGGCGGGCATGCCCTAAGCTTGCCGGTAAAGGGCTGGTAATGATGACCCAGTACGCCGCTGACATTCCTGCGCCATCCGCCTTCCCGCCATCTGATCTTAATGACACTCTGGGGGAGGTCGTCGCCAAGCGTGGCTTGAAGCAGCTGCGTATTGCCGAAACCGAAAAGTATCCCCACGTGACGTTCTTCTTTTCAGGCGGTAACGAAGCCGAGTACGAAGGCGAAGAGCGCATCCTGGTGCCCTCTCCCCGTGATGTGCGCACCTACGACGAAAAACCTGAAATGAGCGCCTTTGAGATTACCGATAAGCTTGTCGATGCCATTGACGGCGGCAGCTTCGACCTGATCGTTTGTAACTACGCCAACGGCGATATGGTCGGCCACACCGGCGACTTCAATGCGGCGGTAAAAGCCATTGAGACCGTCGATACCTGCGTGGGTCGTGTCGTTGAAGCCATCGAGCGTGCAGGCGGCGCCTGCTTAATTACCGCCGACCACGGTAATGCCGAACAGATGGTTCATCCTGAAACGGGTGCACCACAAACCGCCCACACCACCTTTGTGGTACCGCTTATTTACGTTGGCAAGCGCCCAGCCTCGCTTGAGGAGGGCAAGCTATGCGACCTAGCCCCCACGCTGTTGACCATGATGGATCAGAAACAGCCCGAGGCGATGACGGGTAAAGCACTGATTCATTTCAAGTAATGTCTATTTGGCGCTATTTGGCAATGACCCTCCTGCTGGCGCTAAGTTATGCGCCAGCAGGCTTCGCCCAGCAGGATGAAAGTGCTGCGCGTCGGCAGTTGGATGCAATTGGCCAAGAGATCGAGTCCGTTGCCCAACGCCTCAGCGCCACTGGCGAGGCTCGCGATAGCGCCGAACGTGAGCTCAAGGAAGTCGAAACCAAGCTTGCCGAGACTCATCAGCGCTTAGACACGCTACAAGCTGAGCGCCGCCTGTTGAATGATGAAACGACCCAGCTCCGTCAACATCGTGACCGACTGGAGAGCGAGCGTGCCGACCAATATGCAGCCTTGGGCCAGCAGCTCTCAGCACTTTACCGCCTTGGCCCAACGCCGCAGCTCAAACTGCTGCTTAACCAGGGCGACCCGTCCGAGCTTGATCGTATGCAGGCGTATATGAATCGGCTGACCGAAGCACGCAATCGCCGCTTAAATGCTATCGCCCGCCTCGATACGGCGCTCGCCGATACTCAGGAGGAACTAAGCGAGCGGCAGGCCCGCCTCGATACGCTGGCCGACGAGTTAGAAGAGCAAAGCGCGCTGTTAGCCCAACGCACCACCGAACGGCGAGGCGTTGTTTCCAATCTGGATGACCGCTACGGAAGCGAAGAGGAGCGGCTGGCCGACCTCAATCAGAGCCGCGAAGAGGCCGAAAGGGTACTGCGTAATATCCAGGCGGAGATGGCAAAACTTGCTGAACCCACGCCTACTACGCATATTGTAAGCACCCAAGGTGATTTGCCTTGGCCGGTACAGGGTTCAATCAGCAGCAATTTTCACCATCGCGATGGCGTGCACTATAACGGTATTGTGATTCAGGCCAGCGCGGGCACCCCGGTCACTGCCGTACATACTGGCCGGGTGGTATTCGCTGACTGGATGCGGGGGTTTGGTAACTTGCTGATTATCGACCACGGTGACCAGATCATGACGCTGCATGCCCACCTGCAACAGTTCAGCGTTAGGCCTGGTCAGCAGGTCAGTCGCGGTGATGAAATTGGTCGCGTAGGCGATAGCGGTGGTCAAACCCGCGCAGCGCTCTACTTCGAAGTTCGCCGCGGGGGTGAACCAATTAATCCACAGCGTTGGATTGCGCGCCGCTGACGGGATAAGCTGCATGACTATCGATGTCTCAATGTTCATTTTCAACTAAATATTTTCCACGACAGGGTGGCGCGCTATGGCGCCACCTATCGCCCTGCGGAGTCTGCATGACGCTATCAGTTACCGGGGTATCAGCCCCCGCCAAGCGCTTCTTGGCTACCCTGCTCCCGATTACTTTACTGTCGGCCCCGCTACCGCTGCTCGCCCAACCAGCCGGTAGTGGTGCGGTGGATGAGCCATCCTACGACCAACTCCCCCTGGAAGATATTCAGACCTTCGCCGAGGTGTTTGAACGCATTAAGCGTGCCTACGTTGAGGAGGTCGACGACAGTACGCTGCTGCGCAACGCTATGCGTGGCATGCTGAGCGAGCTAGACCCCCACTCCGCCTACTTGGATGAGGAGGAGTATCAGAGCCTGCGCGAGTCGACTCAGGGCGAATTTGGCGGCATCGGTATCGAAGTGGGCACCGAGAATGGTCAGCTCATGGTGATTACGCCTATCGACGACACCCCCGCTTCCCGCGCGGGGCTACTTTCTCGCGATATTATCGTCGCCATTGATGGCACCCCCACCGACAGCATGTCGCTGCAAGAGGCCGTCACCCTGATGCGCGGTGAGCCGGGCACCGATCTACGCATTAGCGTGCTGCGTTCAGGCGAAGATTCGCCGCGGGAATTTATTCTGACCCGCGAGGTTATTCGCAGCGAAAGCGTTAAACATGAGCTGCTCGAGCCCGGTTATGGCTACCTGCGCGTTAGTCAGTTTCAGGCGCGCACACCGGAACAGGCGCGCGATGCGCTTGAGCTTATGGCTCGCGAACAGCCTTTAGAAGGGTTGATACTCGATTTACGTAATAACCCCGGTGGGGTGCTACAGGCCGCCGTCGGCATTGCCGACCTGTTCCTGGATGAGGGCTTGATCGTGTATACCGAGGGGCGCCTCTCAGATACCGAAATGTCGTTCTCTGCCTCACCCACCACGCCCGCTGCCGATGTGCCGCTGGTCGTGTTGATCAATGGTGGCAGTGCGTCAGCGGCGGAAATCGTCGCCGGGGCGCTGCAGGATCAGCGGCGTGGTGTGATTATGGGCACCGATAGTTTTGGTAAAGGTTCAGTGCAGCAGATTATGCCACTCGGTAATGGCGAAGGACTCAAACTTACCACGGCGCTCTACTACACTCCCAACGGTCGCTCCATTCAGGCCCAAGGCATTGAGCCCGATGTAGACGTTGTGCGTGGTCGCTTGGAAGTCGCCGAGAGCCGCCGGGAGATTCGTGAAGCCGACCTCGAGGGCCACCTAAGCGCTCAGCAGGCGCCACGGGATCGCCAGGAGATGGCCGAGCGACTACTCAATGATTACCAACTCAGCGAGGCGCTTAATCTGCTTAAAGCACTCAACGTAGTCGACCGTCAACGGCGTTGACGGCAACCTGATTTAACGACAGCCCGGTTTAACGACAGCTAAGCGGCAGGCGGCCGCGCTCCCCGGTCGCCTGCCGCATCAATACCCGTTTTAGCGGCACCAACTGGTTCATGCCACTCATTCCCAGGTTACGCGCCAGCGTCAACGCCGGGTCGTGGCTGCCGAACAGTACTTTAAACCCCTTCATCAGCCCCAGCATGACGCTGTTATCAAAGCGCCGCCGGCGTTCATAGCGCTTCAAGGTGCTTAACTCTCCCCAGGGCGCACCGCGCTGCCAGGCATACACCACCTCTTCTGCCAAGACCGCCGCATCCATAAGGCCTAAATTGACGCCCTGGCCCGCCAGCGGATGAATGCTGTGGGCAGCGTCCCCCACCAATGCGAAATGCGGTTGCACATAGTGACGGGCATGGCGCTGCACTAACGGAAAACGGTGGGCCTTATCGCAGACCGTTACCTCACCTAGGCGATGACAAAATGCTCTCCCCAGTGCCTCCCCAAGCGCTTCGCGGGGCAGTTCACTCAGTTCAGCGGCGTGCTCCGGCGTAGTCGACCATACAATTGAGCAGTAATGGTCATCCCCTTCCACGGTTAACGGCAGAAACGCCAGTGGGCGACCATCAATAAACGCTTGCCGAGCCGCCCCACCATGGGGCTTGGCGCACTTAACGGTGGTTACCACAGCCTCCTGCTGCATATCGTCGCTGGCCACCTCAATACCGGCCATTTCGCGTAGCACCGAGTGGGCACCATCTGCGGCGATGATTAACGGCGCATGTAGCTGTCGCCCATCGTCAAGTATCAGCCAGTCGCCACTTGAGGCTTGCTTTGAAGGATATGAGCTTGGGCGCTGCAGCGCCTGTAGGCGAGCGCCAAAAAATGGGGTGACATTGGGATGCTCAACGACCTGATGATTGAGCGCGGCCAGCGTGACCGCATTCTCAACGATATGGCCCAGTACGGCTACTCCCGCCTCGTCGGCGGAGAAGGCGATTTCACCACTCCCTTCGGCATCCCATACCTGCATGCCTTGGTAGGGCGTTACCCGGGTTTTCTGCATCGCGGGCCAAGCGCCCACATGGGTTAGCAAGCGTTGAGAGACCGGCGTTAACGCGCTAACCCGCGGGGCTGGCAGCTGGCTAGTGGCATTCTCAAGGCTTAACGGCGCGGGCTTTGCCTCAACAAGCGCTACCTGCATGCCTGCCTGGGCTAACAGCGCGCAGAGCGCGGTACCGACCATACCACCGCCAACAATAATCGCTTCAAAGCTTTCCACCGACGGCTTCGCAATAGATGAGTCCGTATGCATAGCGTTCCCTTGTTCGTGGGCTAGGATGTATAAGCTTAACGTTCTAAGCCCATGGCGCGGCGAGCCAGCCCTCGCCGCAAGGGCCCAACCAGATTCAAACCTATTAACCCCGCGGCCCGAGCATGGGGCAGCAGCGGGAAGGAGAGCCCGAACAGCCGCACCAGCCCGTCGCTAAAGCGAATCACATTGGCGCGGTCTCGGGAGCGCTGCTTTTCAAAGGCTTGCAGCGTACTCATATCGCCCAACGGCCGCTTGGCCTGCTCACCCTGCTCCAGGGCCTCGACAAGATCCATTACCCCACGCAGGGCTAAGTTGAACCCCTGCCCCGCGACCGGGTGCAAGGCATGAGCAGCGTTACCCAATACCGCCAGCCCTGGACGCACCGGTTCTTCAGCGGTGACCAGTGAAAGCGGATAAGCGTGCCGGGTGCCGACCCGGGTAAAGCGACCCACTCGGTCGCCAAAGGCACGCTGAAGTTGCAGCAGGAATTCACGCTCGGGAAGCGCCATACGCGCTTGTTCGCTACCACTGGGGTGCGTCCAGATTAGCTCCATGGCCTGGCCGGGGAGCGGCAACAGCGCCATTGGCCCTTGGGAGGTAAAGCGCTCATAAGCGATGCCCATGTGGGGCTGGCTTACCCCCACGTGAGCGATCAGCGCCGTCTGCTGGTAAGATTCATGGCGGCTGCCAATGCCTAACTGCTCTTTAAGACCGGAGCGTCCCCCATCTGCCAATACCGTCAGTCCTGCCTTCAACTGGCTACCGTCTGAGAGATGCAGCTCATGCCCATTAGCTACGGGGGTAAGTAGCTCAACCTTCGCCGGGCAGTGCCACTCCAGCGGCAGTTGGGCAAGCCGTTGGTGCAGCACACGGCCCATCCACGCATTGGGGATTACATGCCCCAGCGCGGCGACGCCCAGCTCGTCAGCGCTCAGCCGTGTCGCTCCTAAGCGGCCTCGCTCACTGATATGAATACGTTTGATAGGCGTGGCCTCATCACGCATCGCTTCCCACACACCCAACTGTTGGAAGCGCTGGGCTGAACCTTCTGCAATCGCACTGGCCCGGGCATCAAAACTGGGCTGCCAGGTCGTTTCCTGTGGCTGAACAGCCATAGGCGCCGACTCAATGATCGCCACACGCCAGCCATAGCGTTCAATCAGCGGCGCCAGGGCGCAGCCTAAGCTGGCGCCTACCAGCCCCCCGCCCACAATCACAATGTCATGCGTCAGCGCTCCCTTAACCGCCTGATTAGACTGCTGCATTGGCTTCTCCCGGCCACGACGCCGACTCATAAAGAGGTAATAATAATTTCGTAACGTAATTTACATAAAGACTTTTATAGACATTGATGACTGGTTACTTTTTAGCCATCAATGCTTCGATTTCAACGACCTGTTTAGGCACGTCGGCGGTCAGTACTTCATGGCCTTCGTTAGTGACGACCACATTGTCCTCAATACGAATACCAATACCCTGATAGGCATCAGGAATATCGTCTTCACTAGGAATATACAGGCCAGGCTCCACGGTGAGCACCATACCTGCAACCAGTGGCCGAGGTGTTTGCTCATCCAACCGGTAAGTGCCGACATCGTGCACATCCAGCCCCAACCAGTGTGACGTTGAGTGCAGGTAAAAACGTCGATAACTCTCATCATCGATGCGCGCCTGAACGTCGCCTTCCAGCAGGCCAAGCTCAATCAGCCCGGCAGTTAAGTCATGCACCACGCCCTGGTGGATATCAGCAAGGGTGGTACCCGGCTGGACGGCACTCACAGCGCGCTGCTGGGCGTTGAGCACCACTTGGTAGAGCGCCCGCTGGGCATCATTGAACTGCCCGGACACCGGGAATGTGCGGGTGATATCACCGGCGTATAACTCAAACTCGGCACCCGCATCGATCAGCACCAAGCCGTCTTCACATAGCGGTGCGCTGTTTTCAATATAGTGCAGTACGCAGGCGTTGGCACCGCTACCCACAATCGTACTGTAGGCAGGGCCACTGGCCCCATGCCAGACAAACTCATGCTCTAACTCTGCCTGGAGCTGAAATTCGCTCAGCCCTGGGCGCGCCACCTGCATGGCGCGCCGGTGAGCATGGGCAGATATCAGTGCCGCATGTCTGAGCAGGGCAATTTCAGCATTGCTTTTGATCAGCCGCATGGCATGAATCAACGGGCTGATATCCAGCCAACCTTTTAGCGGCGGCCGACCGCGTCTAAGCCCGGCCTGGGCTTCATGTAAAGCATCTTCAGCCATGCTGACAGCTTCAGCATTGTCTAGGGGCAGATAAAGTAGCTCACGACCTGCCAACAATTCAGTCAGCTTTTCATCGCGTACTGCGTTTTCAAACGCCTGATCGATGCCGTATTCAGCGACCACGCCTTCGGCACCCAAACGGCGCCCTGTCCAGGCTTCCATCGTAGGGTCTCGATCCTGACAGAACACCACGCTTTCACCTTCAGCGCGCCCTGGTAGCAGCAACAGCAGCGCAACCGGTTCACGTATGCCTGTCAGGTAGTAAAAATCGCTGTTCTGGCGGAAGGCAAATTCGCTGTCCCGGGAGCGGGTCATCATTCCGGCACCGGGGAGCACCACCGCTGCGTTATCCGGCAGTTGGGCCATTAAGGCGTCACGGCGGTGGCGGTACTCGCCCATACTGATCGCAGGGGAGCGAGGTAACAACGTAGGGTCGGACAGCATAGCGGCTCCTATCTAGGCAACGGGATTAGTGAACGGGTGCGTCAGTTTGCTCGACTTGCGGCATACCGGGGTGCTGCTCGGTATACAGCAGCATAGCGGCCATGCGGGCATGCTCGGTAAGCGCAAACAGATCGTTTTCGTTTTCGGGGCTGTCGTCAATATCGGTATCTATCCGACCCAGCGCCTGCAAGTCATCAATCGCCTCACGGAGCGCCTGAGACCAACGCTCGCGCAGCTCGTTGTCGGCCACTTCATCGATCACCTCAATAAAGCCCAGCGTCCACTCTTTAAGACCCTGCGCCTGCTCGCCCAGGGAGAACAGCTCGTCGGGTAGCAGTGGGGTATAGTCCAGGTCGCTGGCGCTAAGCGCCTCTACGGTTTGCCGCCGCCAGCCTAATAACCGCTCGGCACTTGCCTGATCGCGGGGCTGCTCAACACCAAGGCTCTGGCAGACTTCGTCCAACCAAGCCTCTGCATTCACATCGCGTAACGCCAGCAGCGCACATAAGCGGCCATCCAAAAAAGCCGGCGACTGCATGCTGCCATGGAGAAGAAAGACATCTGCGACATCGGAGAAGTCCTGACGCTCATCAATCAATGACATAGTATTTAATAACCTCGTATTTACTGGGCGTGTGGGGGATAGGGTGGCGGCAATGGTACGAGATGCACTCGCCCGCGCGTTGACCGCGCACAAGTGCCTCTCTTATAGTGAGTGACACCTATCTTCCTATGCTGTGATGTTAACGCATTGGGCCCCTTGCTGGCCCGTGCTGGAGTCTTTGATGAGCAACGCCAAGCGGCCAACCAAAGAAATAACCCTATTAGGGCGCGGCTATATCATTGCCTGCGACACGGGCGAAGAAGCCAAACTTGATCGCGCCGCGCGCTACTTAGACCGCGCCATGCAGGGTATCAATGCCCAAAGCAGCGTGCTGGGAAGTGAGCGTGTGGCGATCATGGCGGCCCTCAATATCACCCACGAACTTCTTGAAGCCATGGATGAGCACCGTGCCGGTGAAGAGAGCCTGAACCGTTTAAATGAGCGCCTTGAGCGGGCATTAGCCAAAACGCGCCAGTCTTAGGCTTTACCTGAAAGCGCTGTCACGATCTAAAGACTCGGCGAACGTTTAACCCAGACCTTTGGCATTAGCCGTCGCTCTGTTAGGATGGCGGGGTTCTCTGGGGTGTACGCCAGTCGTTATAGTCCCTCGAGCCTATGCGTAATACCCAGGGGGCCAAATGCTAGCCAGGCCCGTGTGCATGTCCGTGCGTCGGAAAGCCTGACGGTCTGGCTGCGGCCACCCACCTGAACCAGTAGGTTCAGGGCCAGAATGACAGCGGCACTCTGGAGAACACCCAAAGTCTAGGCTATGCAAAAATATAGAGGATAAAAGAATATCTGCATGGAAAGCCTCTATCTGGACGACGATAAGCGCGCGCTCCGCCGCTCTTTACGTCACCAACGCCGAGCCCTTTCTGAGCATGAGCAACGCCTTGCGGCACAGCGCTTGTGCCAACGATTGAAAACCCTGCCTGAAATACGCCGCGCACGGCGCTTAAGTCTTTATCTGCCTGTCAACGGCGAAATCGATCCTACCCCGCTTATTCCCTGGCTACGTCAGCGTAACGTCAATATTTATCTCCCGGTTTTACGTCCGTTTAGCGCTAACCGCCTGTGGTTTGTTGCCTACCGTACTGACACCCCAATGATAAAAAACCGTTTTGGTATTTGGGAGCCTGACGTGAGATTCAGCGCCCAGCGGCGTAATCGGCTGCCCGCTTGGGCGCTAGATACGTTGATTGTGCCGCTAGTCGGATTTGATGCTAATGCAAACCGCATGGGAATGGGGGGCGGATTTTACGACCGCAGCTTAGCGTTCATGCACCGCCCCGGCCCATCGCCTACTTTGATTGGCGTCGCCCATGCCTGCCAACAGGTGGCTTCTCTGCCTGTGGAGCCATGGGATGTGCCTTTACAGGTGGTGGTCAGTGACCAAGGCTACGTTCGCCGGCAATCGCTGTCCTTAAAAACTGGCCATAAAAAAGGGCTGACCCCATAAAGGATCAGCCCCTCTCGTCTGCTATCTGTCACCTTGCGGGGAATTAGCTTCCCGACAACGCCTGCGCATAGCCGGTAGCCAGCACTCCTAATGCAAATACCACCATCAACGCCATTACCATATCAGGCTTCTTCCGCCGCATGCCGCTTCTCCAACACCTTTACCGTTGCCGAATGTGCTAAATCCACCACACTTTACGGTTTCAAAAGGGTGGCAGATTTGCTTAATTTCATTCACGACTATAGGGCTATTAGGCCATCGTTGACAACTAGTTTAGCGACCTTTTTTAGCCTCATTTCTGAGGATTAAGTTACGTTATGTTACTAGCAGCTCTGACGTTAAAGGTAAGCAACCACTTACACACAACTATTTACGCACGTCTTATGCTTACCGCAGGGCAGCGCTAAGCCATAAATAATCGGTAGGCCGGATTATCGCTTTCACGCCAGTAACGGTAGCCGATGGCATCTAAGTACTCTGCCACATGAGTACGGTCACCGTTTGGGACTTGCATTCCCACCAACACTCGGCCGTAGGCAGCGCCATGGTTGCGATAATGAAATAGCGAGATGTTCCAGTCGTGTGGCAACTGCGTCAAAAAGTTCATCAGCGCACCGGGGCGCTCGGGGAACTCAAAACGGTATACCTCTTCTTCGAAACGTTCGCTGGGGCGGCCACCACTTAGGTGACGAATATGCAGTTTCGCCAGCTCATTGTCAGTCAAGTCTTCTACTTGATAGCCACTCTCACGCAGCTTGTCGATCACTGCCTGTCGATCTTCACCGCCGGGCTTAACCTGCACGCCTACATAGATATGCGCTTCACTGCTGTCAGCGTAGCGATAGCTAAACTCGGTCACCATACGCTTGCCTAGCGTGCGGCAAAACTTCTTAAAGCTACCGGGTTTCTCGGCAATGGTCACCGCCAGGATCGCTTCACGCTGCTCGCCTAGTTCCGTGCGCTCGGCAATGTGCTGTAGGCGATCAAAATTGGTATTGGCGCCTGAGTTAATGCACAGCAGCGTCTCGCCTTCGGCACCGGTCTGCTGCACGTATTTTTTTAGCCCTGCCAGCGAGAGCGCGCCAGAGGTTTCCGCCACGGCACGGGTATCTTCAAAAATATCTTTCACCGCTGCACACATTTCATCGGTATTGACGGTGATAACGCCGTCAATCAGATCTTTGATCAACGAAAACGGCACCTCGCCAATTTGTGCCACCGCGACGCCTTCGGCAAATACACCCACTTGCTCGAGCACCACACGCTCACCCGCCTCTAAGGCGGCTTTGAGGCAGGCGCTGTCTTCGGCTTCGACACCGATTACTTTGATATCCGGGCGGAGGTACTTCACATAGGCCGCGACACCGGCGATCAAACCACCGCCGCCAACCGGCACGAAGATGGCGTCTAAGCGCCCAGCGTGTTGGCGCAGAATTTCCACGCCGATGGTGCCTTGACCGGCCACCACATCAATATCGTCAAACGGCGGAATATAGGTGTAACCGTGCTCTTTGATCAGCTCTTGAGCATGCTCGGCTGCAGCAGCGAAGGCATCCCCTTTGAGGATGACCTTGGCGCCCCGGGCGCGCACCGCCTGCACTTTGATATCGGGGGTAATACGCGGCATCACAATGACGGCTTTGACACCCATCAGCTTCGCGGCCATGGCCAGCCCTTGAGCATGGTTACCGGCGGAAGCGGCAATCACGCCTTTATCTTTTTGATCCTGGGTGAGCTGCGCCATTTTGTTATAAGCGCCACGGATTTTGAACGAAAACACCGGCTGTAGATCTTCGCGCTTAATCAAAATCTGGTTGTTGAAACGACGCGACAAAAAGGGTGCAGGGGAAATCGGGGTCTCACAAGCGGCTTCATAAACGCGGGCTTGGAGGATCTTTTTGACGGTTGCTTCGAGCATGCGGGTATCCCAAGGGAAGAACGTGAACGGACAAAGCTTTTATTGGTAGCAGATTACGTATAGCGGCGTCTAGCCGCGTTTCCATCGGCAGGCAACGTTTAGGCCGTTATACTAACGCCACTACCTCTTTTCTCTAACTCTCCTCTGACTCACAAGGCTATTTATGAACCAAGCTATGAACCAGGATGAATTAAAGGCCGCCGTGGCGGACGCCGCCATTGCAGAAATTAAATCTCAGTTGGAAAAGGATACCATCTTAGGCATTGGCACCGGCTCCACGGCTAACCTGTTTATTGATCGCCTGGGGCCCCTGCGCCATCATTTTAAAGGCGCGGTGGCGAGCTCTAAGGCAAGTGCCGAGCGCCTTGAGAAACTGGGCATTGAAGTTTTTGAGCTCAATAGCGTTGGCACAGTTCCTTTTTACATCGACGGTGCAGACGAAGTAAATGCTAACTTACATATGATTAAAGGCGGCGGTGCTGCGCTTACCCGCGAGAAAATCGTGGCTGCCTGTGCCGAACGCTTTATCTGCATTGCCGACGGTTCAAAGTACGTGCCTCAGCTAGGTCATTTTCCGCTACCGGTAGAAGTCATCCCCATGGCTCGCTCCTATGTCGCCCGCGAGCTGGTAGCGCTTGGTGCCGAGCCGGTTTATCGCCAGGGGGTAGTCACCGACAATGGCAACCAAATCATCGACTGCTTTGAATTTATGATCGAAGACCCGGTAGCCATGGAGGCGCGTATCAACGCTATCGTCGGTGTGGTGACCAATGGCTTGTTTGCCGCCCGCGGCGCCGATGTTCTGCTGCTGGGCAAAGAAGATGGTGTGGAGCGCATAGCGCTTAAATAAAGATTCTTCGATACAGGCAATGGCTAACGAGACAGTAACGACGCCAATCCTGTCAGGGTGCGATCAAGTGCGCCTTTTTGCGTCTCAATCACCGCGCGGCCAGCGCGCCCAGCCTGTTGGGCGCGCTCAGGGTTAGCAAAGTAGTCCGCCAAGGCATCTGCCAGGGCATCCGAGCTATCGACCAGCGTTAGCGCACCTGCCGCTTGAAGCGGTTCAGCGACATCGGCGAAGTTCTCAATTGAGGAACCGCTAAGCACCGGCCTACCGAGCGCCGCTGGTTCAAGCACATTGTGCCCGCCCAACGGCACTAGGCTGCCCCCCACAAAGGCCACACGACCTGCTGCATAAAGAACGGCCAGTTCACCGAGCGTATCCCCCAGGTAAACCTGAGTTTGCTTTGTGGCAGGCTGCTGTAGGCTGCGGCGGCTTAGTGTCCAGCTTTCTGTTTGGCAAAGTTTAGCCACCTCATCAAAGCGCTGGGGGTGACGAGGCACCAGCACCAGCAACGCGTTCGGATAGCGCCTAAGTAGCTGACGATGGGCTTGAAGCACAAGTGCTTCTTCGCCGTCTCGGGTGGAGCCCGCTACCCAAACCGGACGCCCTTCCCATTCTTGAAGTAAGCGCTCACTCTCTTCAGACACCTTATCTTGGCAAGCTATTTCAAATTTCAGCGAACCAACGATGCGTGTAATATCCGTGCCGCAGCCAAGGGCATTAAAGCGTTCGGCATCTGCCGGTGATTTTGCGGCTAGCCAGCTAATATTGGCGAGCGTGCTGGCCATTAGCGGGCGCAGGCGTTGGTAGCGCTTAAAGGCGCGGGGCGATAGGCGACCATTCACCACTGCCACCGGCACACCCTGCTGGCGACAGGCGTGGATCAGGTTGGGCCACAGCTCGGTTTCAAACAGGATCGCAAGTTCGGGCTGAACGCTGCGTACAAAGCGTCTGGCAGCACCGGGAAAATCCAACGGTAGGAAGCGATGGGTAAGCCTTGCTTGATCGCTTGGGGTTTGCTCGCTAATAAGCGCTTGAGACTGCTGAGCACCTGTCGCAGTCATGGTAGTGAGCAGCAGGCTATGCGTTGAATAACGCGCTAGTAGCCCCTCAATCAACGGTCGAGCGGCGCGTACTTCTCCCACCGAGGCACAGTGCAGCCAAATACGTGGCGCGGAAGGCAGCGGTTCGAGGCGTAAACCCAGCCGCTGAAGGCGTGAGTAAGTGGGTACTTGCTCACGCCATATGCGCCAGCCAATCAGCGGTGAGAGCGCATACAGTGCCGCTGAGTAGGCAAGCCGAGGCCAGGCAGGTGAAGACATCAGAGGTTTCTTAGCGTTCACGATCTAGAATCGAACTAATCATCGCCGAGGTCGAAACGCCATCTTCAAAGCCCAGTACTTTAACCTCACCACCATTAGCGATAACGGCCGCGCCCCCGGCGATATCTTCTGGACGATAATCGCCACCTTTGACCAAGATATCGGGTAGCACCGCTTCGATCAGCGCCTGAGGGGTGTCGTCACTGAACGGCACAACCCAATCGACAGCCCCTAACCCCGCCAACACCTGCATCCGCCGGTTAAGCGGATTAATCGGACGTTTGGGCCCTTTCAGGCGACCAATAGAGGCGTCGTCGTTAACCGCGACGATTAAACGGTCACCCAGACATTTAGCCTGCTCCAGGTAGGCGACGTGGCCCGCATGCAAAATATCAAAGCAGCCGTTGGTCATGACCACCCGCTCACCGCGTAGCTGGGCAGCACGCACCGCCTCGATCAATACATTCGGTTCAATCACCCCAAACTCGGCCAGCTTATCGCCGTGTAAGGCAGTGTAGAGCTCGGCGATAGAGAGCGTGGCCGTGCCCGGTTTGGCCACTACCAGCCCTGCCCCCAAATTAGCCAGCATCATTGCTTCGGGAAAGGCGTGGCCTGCCGCTAGCGCTAGCCCCATTAAGCCAATAACGGTATCGCCTGCCCCTGTTACATCAAAAACTTCCTGAGCGCGAGTAGGTAGGTGTAGCGGCGCATGCCCTTCACGAATCAGCGTCATGCCCTTTTCGCTGCGAGTAATCAGCAACGCTTCCAGCTCCAACTCAGCACGTAGCGCTTCACCCCGGCGGGATAACTCAGCATCGGTCGCACAATGACCAACCACGGCTTCAAATTCGGTCAGATTGGGAGTGATTAAACTTGCCCCACGGTATTTGCTGAAATCCTGCCCTTTCGGATCGATTAGCACGCGCTTGCCCTGAGCTCTTGCGTTGGCTATCAGGTTCTCTACTTGGTTCAGCGTGCCTTTGCCGTAGTCGGAAAGGATCACTACGTCGCAGTCGGGGAGCGCCTTTTCTACCTGAGTCACCAGCACATTGGTATCGACACTGTCCAAGCGCTGCTCGAAATCCAGGCGCAGCAACTGCTGGTTACGACTCATCACACGCAGCTTGGTAATCGTGGGTATCTCAACGCTACGTTGAAAGTAAGTACTCACACCTGAAGCAATCAAACTAGCTTGTAGAATCTGCGCGTTGTCATCGTCTCCGATCACACCCGCCAGCACCGCGTGGCCGCCCAGGGAGGTAATGTTCAGCGCCACATTAGCCGCTCCGCCTGGACGGTCTTCAACATCTTCTACCCGAACTACTGGCACAGGCGCTTCGGGGGAAATCCGCGAGGTACCTCCATGCCAATAGCGGTCAAGCATGACATCGCCGACCACCAGTACACGGGCATGTTCTAACGCGGTTAAATCAATCTTCATCGGTGCTCCCTGCGCTGGCAGTCAAAGCGGTATGCGCCAGCAATGTATCCAGTTTAGCGATAACGTCGTCTGCTTTAATCAGCATCATGGCGCTTGGGTGACGCACCCGCTGGCCCCAGCTCACCTCGTCTACCGACTTATGCAGATAAGTACGTACCGCGTCAGGATAAGCGTTGACCGCAAAATCACGCCACAAATAGGGCGCGGCGCGCTGGGGATTGGTCGATGCATAAAGACCCAATGCCGGCGTTCCCATGGCATTGGCCATATGGATAGGGCCGGTATCCGGCGCTATCACCGCTTGGGCTTGATCGATCAGCGCTAAAACCCCTTTCAATGAGGTGCCGCCGATGGCGTTAATGACACTGGCTGGCTGACAGAGTGCTTCAATTTGCTCGCCTATTTCACGCTCCAGAGCACTGCCGCCACCGGTCAATACGCTTTTAAGACCGTGCTGCACCCAAGCGTGTTCAATCACGCTCGCGTAGCCCTCTACAGACCAGTTGCGAAAATTACGCAGGCGAACGTTGCTACACGGGTTAATGACGAGGTAAGGGGTCTCACCACTGATCACCTGAGCCTCATTACGTGCCGTATCGGGCACAGGTAAATCCCACGCTAAGCGGTCATCCTCTACCCCGAGCACCCGGGCGAAGTCCATAAAGGACTCCAGCACATGGGCATTAGGGTGCGGCGCAAGCTGATGCTGGGTGAACCAGTGCTGAGCATCTTTGGCACGCGCCTTGTCATAGCCCACACGTACGTCGGCCTTCAGCCCAAGCGACAGCACGCTGGCCCGAATGGCCTGCTGCATATGTAGCAACACATCGAAGCGCGTATCGGCAAGCTGCCGCCATAACGCGCGCATTCCGGCAATACCTGTCGACTTGTCGTAAACAACGAACTCGACCCCGGAAAGCCCCGCCAGTAGACTGTGCTCCCCCTTACCGATAATCCAGGTAATGCGCGCATCGGGCCACTGGCGCTGCAACGCCCGCACCGTGGGCACGAGATTGCACACATCTCCTAGGGCGGAGAGGCGCAAAATGGCAATGTGGTTAGGCTGAACAGGCAGAGAGGGCTTCATGCGCTTAGCGGCACTCCGGCAGAGAAATTGGCTGATTTTACATGATGTAGACAGTTTATGTGACGCACCGGGAACACACCAAATTGATCCAGACTTATTCACGCGCGATTACTGGCGTGAGCGCGGATTAATTGTGGGCGAAGCACCAGGCCGGGGCAGCAGTCTGTTTTTACAGGCAACGCCGACCGAGCAGTGGGTATTAAGGCCCTATTGCCGGGGGGGCATGGCGGCCAAACTCAGTGAGAAACGCTACCTATGGACTGGCGCTGAGCGCACCCGGGCATTTCGTGAACTGCGCTTAACCGCCACGCTTTTTGAGCAAGGGCTGCCGGTACCTCGCCCCGTAGCAAGCTGTGTTACTCGCTATGGGCTTACGTATGAAGCCGCGTTGATTACCGTGCGCATTGCTGGTGCCAAAGCATTCGCTGAGCTACTCGCCGACGATCTGGCGGATGAAGCGTTGTTAAAGCGTGTAGGTGCTATGATTTACCGCTTTCATCAAGCGGGGCTTGATCATGTTGACCTGAACGCCCGCAATATTTTGATCGACCCCAGTGGCGCACCTTGGTTGATTGACCTTGATCGCTGCCGCCTCCGTGCGGCGGGAAAGTGGCAGGAAAAGAATTTAGCTCGCTTAGAGCGCTCGCTAGGAAAGTTTTCTGCCATCTCCCACAGCTCAGAATTAATGGGCAGCATTCGACAAGGCTACTGTAGTTAAATTTTTATCGCGACTCGTTAAAACAGCTTTTAAAATACCGGTCAGTTCACCAATGAACATTAATTTTTCATAGATGCAGAAAACAACTGAGAAACTGAGTATATGTTAAGAAAGATCCCTTCAGGCTTATGGGAAACACATTATTTTGGAAAAACGCCCCTACCCTTAATAGCGATAGGCGTATTAACTACGTTGTTTTATGTTTTTTCAAAGCCTCACTTTGATGATTTTAGCGACTTCAATAAATTAGTACTATCTCTCTCTGGTTTAATTAGCATTAAAATTTATGCCGCACCAGTATGGAAACACCCTGTTTTTCATATGTTTTGGTGGGCCTTACTATTAGCAGTGTGTCATTGGTTTTTTTTAACACTGGCACTTCCTGATCTGGCAGGTGACTACCCTAAACTGGATCACATTGCCCGACTGTTCGTATTTATTATATTTGCATGGTGGCTTGCTGGCAGCACACAGAACACGCTACTTTTCTGGAGTATTGCTAGCGCAGCTGTCGTATTGGCGCCATGGATCGCTGGCGATGGCCTCGCTGACTTTCAGCGTGGTTTTCTCGGCGAACGCATTGGGTTTGGTATTCGTAACGTTCAGCATTCAGCGATGTTTTTCGGCACAGTACTGCTTGGATTGCTTATTTTTTTACCACGGCTGTTAAGGGCTCCTCTACAACACTATGGCAAACTAAGTTTATGGGTACTCGCTTTTATTATCATTATAGCCGGCGTTATCATTTCACAAACTCGCGCCACTTGGCTAGGTGTGATAGCAGGCCTATTAACGGCACTTTTCTTAATCTTTATTGAGCATCGAAAAAGTTTTTCAAAAAAATATCTACTCATATTTTTTATATTATCAGCATGCCTGGCGATTCTTATTATTACCAATAGCTCTTTAGTCATTGAAAGAGCTACTGCAGAATTGGATACCATTCAGGCACTACTGAGAGGTGACTGGAGTTCTGTTCCCCTATCAACCAGTGAAGTACGCTCTAGTGTAGGAGAGCGACTATATAGTTGGCGCGCCGCGATCGATATGATTGCCCAACGCCCCTTGCTAGGCTGGGGTGAGCAAGGCATTGATTATCTATTTGATAACATCCAATATAATCAAGCACACTATCAAGCTTTAAATTTTGGTCATCTACATAACCTCTATCTTGAAATCACACTACAGTATGGCTTGTTAGGTCTAGCTGCTTACTTTTATCTACTAGGGTGGTTTATAGCAAACGCATGGTTTGCTTGGAAGCGTGGCGACATGCCGGGTGATGTACTGCTATTTTTCTATGCTTTTTTATGCTTTTGGAGTGTAATTAATCTTTTTGAATCATATTTGATATTTTGGACAGGTGTATTTCTGTTTAATGTTGTTATGGCGGGCGGCCTCGTCCATATATGGAAACCCACATTGCGCACTAACAGTTCAACACCCTCTGTTATATCAGGAAAGGATCGCAAATGATTGATATTGTCCTGTGCTCCGATGAGGCTTATATAGATAAAGCCGCTGCCGTGATAGCGTCAACCGTTTGTCACAGCGAGACACCTGAGGCGCTGCATTTCTATATATTAGGATATAAACTATCTGCAAGTACTCATCAAAAGCTGCACAACTGGTTTACGACACTGCCTGCTGAGCTAACGATCATTGAAGCTGAGAATAGTCGCTGGCCCGAGTTAACATTGGGCCGTTTTGGGCCCGCCGCCATGCTGCGTCTAGGCATGCACAACTGGCTGCCACCAAGCTGCCAGAAAGTTATTTATTTAGACTGTGACCTTGTAGTGCTAGACGATATCGCCAATTTGTTGGCATTCGACATACAGGGCGCTCCCATCGCTAGTGTGGCTAATCTACAAGGAACCCAGCAGAGTAGAATGGGCCTTGGTTATCAACACTATTTTAATTCCGGCGTCCTTCTGGTGGATCTAGAAGGATGGAAAGCTCGCAATGTGCTAGATCAAGTAGAGCAAATATTAAAGCTGCACGATTACACCTTAAGTTATCCCGATCAGGACGCATTAAATCTCATTTTCCAAGACTGGTATCGACTACCCATGCGCTGGAATATGCAGCCATACGCTTATCCGGCCGTAGAAAAAAAAGCAGCTCACTATGCTGATTGGCAGAAGGAACTTGAACACGCTATCCGTGAACCCGCGATCATACATTTTATTGGCGCACGTAAACCATGGCACGCCGACAGCCGCCACCCGCTTGCCTATTTGTATCGGCACTATCTTTCGTTAACACCGTGGCAGCCATCTGTACAAGCTACTCGACCTTCCCTGCAACGACGTCTGAAGCAAATGCTGGCGTGGTTTAAGAATCGGCGGCGTCGCCAGCGGTTGCAGTGCAGTCCTGTGATGCAACTTCCGCCCCACCAAAAGGACTCGCCCACATGAAGGTATTGATTGTCGTGCGTACGTTAAAAATTGGTGGCATGGAACGGGTAGCGGTGAACCTTGCGGACGCCTTTGCGGAACACGGCCATGAGAGCCATTTGATGTACTTTAAACCGCGCCCCCCCCAGCTAGAACCGAGCAATGAGCAAGTCAAAGTTCACCATTTCGCACTGTCTCGTGCCATGTGGAGATCGGGTGTAGGCGGCATTATTGAGGTGGTAGCACGCCTGCTCAATAGCGTGTTAAGGAAAAGCTATTTTTTATTATCAGGCTGGTGGGGTGGAAAACTTTTTCGTCGCGAAGTACGTCGCCTTGAGCGCCAATATGGCGCTTTTGATCGGATCATTTTCCGCGGCATTGGTACCTTTGAAACGGTATGGTCCTTCCAAGACCCCCGCGCCTGTTATGTTCTGGAAAATATCGTCAAAACTACCGGAAGTCATGCCCCTTGGCTAGAGCGACTAAAAGCACGCTGTCTTTTTCATAACAAACACTTAGTAACCGTATCCCACGGCGTCGAACAGCAAATCGCCACTGCCATGCAGACGCTACAAGTCAAGCCGTCCTCGCTGAGAACCATCACCAATCCATGCCCTTTAGAGTCTATCCGAAAGGCCATGTGCGAAGACTTTCCGGAGCGGCCCAATTCTCCATATCTACTCAATGTAGCCCGCTTGGTACCGCAGAAAAACCATCACCTTCTACTGCGGGCGTACGCCAAGATGCGCACAACGCTTCCGCTGGTGATTGTCGGCGAGGGGCCACTGCGCAAAGAACTGGAAGCACTAGCCGTTGAGCTGGGTATTGCGGCACGGGTTACGTTTACCGGTCGCCAACTCAACCCTTACCCTTGGATGCATCATGCACGCCTATTCATCTTGAGCTCTGCCCACGAAGGTCTTGGCATCGTATTACTTGAAGCGCTGGCCTGCCAAACACCGATTGTCTCGGTCGATTGCCCAGGCGGGGTACGTGATATTATGACCGGTGAGCTGGAAGCTTATCTGTGTGAAATGACACCGGAGGCGTTAGCAGCCCGTGTCGATGCCATTCTTGATGCTGACGGCTATGCTATTGATGAACGTTGGCTGGAACGTTTTTCTCCAGCGCACATTACGACTGCCTTTTTGCAAGAGATGCCTGTTTCATGATATCGGCTAATATTATTACCTTTAACGAAGAAGCCAATATTGCGGACTGTATTGCTTCCGCTCGCCAAGTATGTGACGACATCGTTGTGGTGGATTCAGGCAGCCAAGACCGCACCACCGCTATCGCGCGTGAGTTAGGTGCCAAGGTGGTTCAACAAGCCTATTTAGGTGACGGCGTTCAAAAAAATATCGCGCTAGCGCACGTAAAGTACGACTGGGTGCTCAGCTTAGACGCCGATGAACGCCTAACGCCAGAGATGGTCGAAGCGATTGGACAGCTAGACCTAGCTGCAACCGAGCATGACGCCTTTGCCTTTCGTCGCCGCAATATGATTGGCTCACGCTGGATTAGAGTCTGTGGCTGGTATCCCGATTACTGTATTCGGCTCTACAACCGGCACCATGCTCGCTTTGCTGATGTAAAACAGCATGCCAGCATAGGGGCTGCCAACCCCAAGCGACTTAACGCAGATATAGTGCATTACTCCTTTGCTAACTTAGGTCAGTTATTTGCCAAGCCAGGGCGAAACTTCAGCGGTCGTGCGGCCAAAATCATGTTTCAAAAGGGGAAGCGGGCCAACTCCTTTTCACCGTTTGCGCATGGCCTGAATGCCTTTGTACGCAAATACATATTCCAGCGAGGCTTCATGGGCGGAGTAGACGGCATGACCGTTGCGATCAGCGCAGGTCTCAATAGCTACTTGAAGTATGCCAAGCTACTCGAATATCAACGCGATCCCAAAGTGCTTGAAGCGGAAGACTTTAATAAGGTTTGGTGATTGATGCATATTACTCATGTAAATTTGGCGCGTGGTTTTCGCGGTGGAGAGCGTCAAACTGAGTTATTAATTAAAACGTTAGCAGAGCATGCACCAAACGATATTGCACAAACGCTGGTTTGCCGTCGAGACTCGCCCATGCGCCAGCACCTGCAGAGTGTAGCGCGACTCAACTTTCAAGCAGCCAATCACCAGTTAGCGGGGCATTTTGATCTCGGCGGGACACAGCTGGTACATGCCCACGATGCAAAAGGCGTTCATTGGGCTTACTTACACTACCGTTTAAAAGGCACGCCCTATTTAATTACACGCCGTGTCGACTCGCCCGTCAAACGTAAGTGGTTTAATCAGCAGTGTTACTCTCAAGCATCCGCCAGGGTTGCCCTCTCCCACGTCATAAAGCGTCTGCTGGAAGACAATCAGTGTGGCGACGTTACCTTGATACCCAGTGCCTATGCGCGCTTAACGCCCTCGCCTGAGGCGACCAAAAGTTTTCGCAATGATTTTGCCGATAAATTTTTGGTCGGCCATGCAGGCGCCATGGTTGACCGTCATAAAGGTCAGCGAGTGCTATTGCAGGCTGCGCAGAAGCTTGAGCATCAAGCGCCTGATATACAGTTTATTTTTCTAGGTGACGGTGAAGATGCAGAAACGCTAAAAGCAGAATCCTCGTCACTTAGCAATGTTTCCTGGCTGGGATTTAAAAGCAATATTGCCGACTATCTAGCTGGCCTGGATGTGTTTGCATTTCCTTCACGCAATGAAGGCCTGGGATCTGTGCTGCTGGATGTCATGCAGCTAGGCGTTCCTGTCATTGCTACCAAGGTTGGCGGCATACCCGATATCGTCAAGCACGAACAAACGGGGTTGCTGATACCGTCCGGCGACGCCGATGCACTGGCTAACGACATTATGCGATTAAGGCAGGATCCCGCTCTTCGGCAACGATTGGCCCAAGGAGCCACTGAACGTTTAGATCATTATAGCCCTCAGTCAATGACTGCAGCGTACTGGCACCTCTATCAAACAATAGTGAGTTAATGATTATGCTTGCAGCTTCTGCAAAAGCGCATAAAAATCTTCATAAACTAGGCTTTTATGCGCAACATACCGTTCACCGCCTAATTCCCAGTACGTTTCTGCAACGGCAAAGATTAAATTTACTTCGCTCATTAAAGCAATTGTCAAAAGAGGAGCAGCAGCAGTTACTTCTCCGAGTTAACTACTGTAATCAACTGGAAAACAACGTTGAACTGCCTAAGGAGGCTATAAGTTTATCTAGTTTCAAACGCGAGAAAAGCGGCACTTATTACTTGGATTTGCTCAGTGTGCTGCGCTATTTTCCGCCTGAACTACGCTTCTGCCATCGCTTTGGTGATGTAACCACCGTGCCGGATGCACCTACCTTAGTGAAAAGCCGGCCCATTAATGACCACAATCAAAACTCAGTTTTACTTAAGTTAAACCGTGTTCGTCATTACTACACGGTGAAAGATCCTCACCGCTATGATGACAAGCTTGACCTTGTGGTATGGCGTGGTTCTTGTCATCAAGAACATCGGCGACAATTCATTCGAGACTTTTATGATCACCCGCTATGTAATGTGGGCGATATTCACAAAAATGCGCAAGGTCAGCCCTGGCATAGCCAATTTATGTCGGTACTGGAGCAACTGAAATATAAATTCGTACTCAGTATCGAAGGCAAAGATGTTGCAACGAATCTCAAATGGATAATGGCCTCTAATTCACTCTGTTTTATGCGACAACCGCGCTTTGAAACATGGTTTATGGAAGGCACTTTGTTACCTGACTATCACTATGTGCAGCTCAAAGATGATTACTCAGACCTTGAGGAGAAAGTCACCTATTACCTTGAAAACCCCGTGGCGGCAAAAAAAATTATCGGTAATGCTAACCGCTACTTCGCTCAATTTATGAATGCTGATAAAGAACGCTTGATGGGTCTTTTGGTTATGCAGAAATATTTCGAGCGCACCCATCAACTTCTCCCGTAGTAGCCGTTATCATCAGAGCTATCAATTTTCTGTAGTGTCCCCTTTTTCACTGTTTATATTAGGTAAATGTCATCATACGTTATCGCTCTTTCATTGCATGGGATACCGCTAGGCTAGCCACCATTGCATTGACACTAATTGGCCTCAGCCTGGGTTACACGGTCACGGTAATGACCCGTCTGCCCTGGTGGACGCTATTTTTAGTAGCGGCCGCATGGATTGGTGTGGGGCTTAAGCTGCGCTGGGGCCAGCCTGCCAATGCTCGCTATCGTAAAATGTGGCCCTGGTCGCTTGTACCGTTAAGTCTTTGGGGTGTGTACGTTTACTTGGCGGACAGCTTTGGCATTGTCGATTTGGGTGCGGTGTTTTTTCACCTCCAGGCAGGCATAGCCAAGCATGGTGGCGCAGGCAAAATGATTTCCGCGGTGCTCTATACGTTAATAATGATTGGCGTACTGGCGGCCGTGACGTGGCTATCACGCCACGACCAGCGCTGGCGGTTAGCCGAGCGCTTTTTCGCTATTATATTATTGGCTAGCAACCCGCTACTTTATGGCATAAGCCAACGCAGCGCGGCCATTGTCACTGATGACGGCGCCTGGCTGGATCGACGCTACAAGCCGCCCCCTGCCGAGGAACTTAGGGACGCCCCTAACTTACTCATTCTGTATTTGGAAAGCATAGAGCGTACCTACTCTAATGACATATTTGGGGATGCCTACGCCAGTCTCAACGCCCTAGGGGAACGAGGTGCCGTTTTTGAGGGCGTGCGCCAGATGGATAATACGGGCTGGACAATGGCGGGCATGATTGCCAGCCAGTGCGGCGTGCCATTGATGCCTGCTGGACTCCTTCACGACAGCCAGTTCGAGCCTCTTTCCAAGGTTGTTCCCGGGGTCGATTGTCTCGGCGACATTCTTGCTGCACAGGGCTACCAACTAAGCTATCTAGGCGGTGCTAGCACACAATTCGCGGGTAAAGGACTATTCTATCGCGGCCACCAATTCGATACGGTGAAAGGACGTGAAGATTTAGAGCCCCTGCTAGAGAATCCTGAGTATGTAAATAGCTGGGGCCTGTATGACGACACGCTGTATGACATCACCGCCGATGAGATCCGGCATTTAGATAGCCAGAATAGCGGCCCCTGGGGTGTAATTAGCCTCAATCTGGCGGGTCATGCGCCGAATGGTTATCCCTCCCAGTCGTGCGTGGAACGTCAAGGAGAGTTTGACGGCCAGGATATTCTTTATTCGGTGGAATGCGCGACTTGGCTGGCTCAAGATTTGGTTGAACGGTTGGATTCTGAGGGTCTTCTCGATAATACCTTGGTGGTCATACTGAGCGACCATCTGACGATGCGCGTTTCTGTGTGGGATCAATTGACCGCGCTAGACCGCGACAACACGCTGATAATGCTCGGCAACGATATCGAGCCACAGCGTATTCGCCGAGACGCTACCATGCTGGATGTTTTCCCCACGATACTCGATGCGCTGGGCTTTAGTTTAGAGCGCGACCGCGCTGGATTGGGCACTTCGCTTTTCAGTAATAATCGTACGCTGGTAGAGGCCCACGGTATCGAAGTGCTTAATGAGCGTTTACGGGAAGAGACGGCGCTTCAGCACCGCCTTTGGGAGGGCATTTCCCCTCAGCGGCGTGAGTCCGACGAGCCTTCTCAAGAAGTTACTCAAGAGCAAACCCTAGAGACGCCTGCTGACGCGGCAGACGAAGTCGAGCTCATCCATTAACGATCACGCTCTCCCACTGATGAGCCGCGTGAATCTGTTGGTAGACTTGCTCAACGCTGAGCAGATTCAAGCAATTGGTATGCCCCAATGGGCAGGTACGCTGAAAGCAAGGAGAGCAAGAGAGCGCTAGGTAGTGAATGACGGCGTTATCAGTCAGCGGCGGCGTGTAGGCGGGCGATGAGGAGCCATACAGCGCATGGACACGAACACCTACCGCTGCAGCCACATGCATTAACCCCGAGTCGTTGGTGACTACCTGCCGGCAATCCGCCAACAGATCGACCGCATCAGCCAGCTGCGTCTTACCACACAGGTTATGGGCATGGGAAAGCCCCTGTGTGATCTCCTCGCCCGCCGGGTGATCCTTTGCCCCCCCGAGTACGCGTACTTCAAAACCCTCTTCCACCAGCCGTTTGGCTAAGCTGTGAAAGTAGCTGACCGGCCACTGCTTGGCGGGACCGTATTCAGCGCCCGGCATCATACCAATCGCCGTGCGCGAAGAAAGCGAGTGAGTTAGCCGCAAATTGACCAAGTTATCACGGTCAATCTGCAGTCTCGGTTTGGGCAGCGCAAAGGCGCCGCTAGCCGCTTCTTCCAGAGGCAGGCCGAGCGATACAAAGCGCTTTACCGTTTGATCCAGCACCTGTTTATCGAGTTTGCGGCGCTCCTTGAGAAGCCCATAGCGGTGTTCGCCTAAAAAGCCTATGCGTTCAGGAATGCGCGCCATAAAGGGCACCAGCGCTGCCTTCCAAGAGCGTGGCAAGACAATGGCTCGGTCAAAACGGCCACGCAAACGGTTGGCCAGTTCACGGCGGCTGGCCAAGCCAAATTCACCGTGCCCCACTGCCAGCGGCAGCACTTCATCCACTTCGGGCATACGCTCTAAAATAGGCTGTGACCACTTTGGTGCAACCACCCCTATCGTCGCGCCTGGCTGGCGGGCTTTTAAGGTCATAAACAGGCTTTGTGCCATGACCATGTCACCGACCCACGAAGGGCCAATCACCAGCAAGCGCTGAGCTGAATTAGCCATTTAACCACCCCAAGTAGGCCTTCACCCCTTGAGCAACGGTTTTAAACTCAACATCGCAGCCGCTCTCACGTAGCTGACCAATGTCAGCTCGGGTATAGCTCTGATAGCGTCCTTTGAGTTCTTCGGGGAAGGCAATGTAGTCGATCTCACCTTTACCGTAAAAGTCGATAACCGCCTCGCCAATGGCTTTAAAAGGTTCAGCCCGACCAGTGCCAAGATTGAAGATTCCTGACTTGTCAGGATGATCCAAAAACCAAAGATTCACATCGACTACATCGCCCACATAAACAAAGTCACGACTCTGCATGCCTGCCTCGTAGCCGTCATAGCCGCCAAACAGCTTGAGCGTTTCACCATTACGAATTTGCAAGTGGTTGTGATAGGCCACACTGGCCATTTTGCCCTTGTGCTGTTCACGGGGGCCATAGACATTAAAGTAACGAAAGCCCACTACTTGAGTGGTTAACTCGCTCCAGCGCGAACGCACGTGCTGATCAAACAGCAGCTTGGAATAGCCGTAAACGTTAAGCGGCTTTTCGCATTCGGGTACCTCTTTAAATACCTCGCTGCCGCCATAGGTGGCGGCTGACGAGGCGTATAAAAAAGGAATACTCTGCTGCTCGCAGTAATTAAGCAGCACTTTGGAGTACTCGAAGTTATTCTCCATCATGTAGTGGCCATCCCATTCGGTAGTATCCGAGCAGGCGCCTTCATGGAAAATAGCATCGATTTTAGGTAGCTCGACGCTTTCACCGCGCAGGGCAGCTTTTACCCTGGCGAGGAAATCATCTTTATCGAGATAATCAGCCAGCGTGCAGTCGGCTAAATTGACGAATTTGGTACCATCGCGTAGATCGTCAACGACCATCACATCGTTTCGACCGCGGGCGTTCAATGCTTTAACTATGTTGGCCCCGATAAAACCGGCACCGCCTGTTACCACAATCATACTGTTCTCCTTACCTAAAGCAGCTTGTTGGCATACGTGCCTATAACCCATCTGCCTAGGATTGTATACTTGACGCCTTATGAATTCATGGCCAACGGTGCTTTCCGCGATGAGTGTCTCGACAAACCAATCGACACCCGATGTGTCGACCTTTCAAGGCTTGATCCTTGCTCTGCAGCAGTACTGGGCAGAACAGGGTTGTGTCATCCTTCAGCCGCTCGATATGGAAGTCGGCGCGGGCACCTTCCACCCCGCTACCTTCCTGCGGGCGATTGGTCCCGAAACCTGGAATGCTGCCTATGTACAGCCTTCCCGCCGCCCTACTGACGGCCGCTATGGCGAGAACCCTAACCGCCTTCAGCACTACTACCAATTCCAGGTGGTGATGAAGCCATCGCCAAGCAACTTGCAGGATCTCTACCTGGGCTCACTCAAACGCCTGGGTCTTGATCCGCTGGTTCACGATGTGCGCTTTGTCGAAGATAACTGGGAATCTCCTACTTTGGGCGCCTGGGGCCTGGGCTGGGAAATCTGGTTAAACGGCATGGAAGTGACCCAGTTTACCTACTTTCAGCAGGCCGGTGGCATCGAATGCTATCCGGTCACCGGCGAACTGACCTATGGGCTTGAGCGCATCGCCATGTACCTGCAGGACGTCGACAGTGTGTATGACCTCGTCTGGGCCATTGCCCCCGATGGCAGCAAAGTGACTTATGGCGATGTCTATCTGCAAAACGAGCGCGAACAGTCCGCCTACAATTTCGAACATGCCGATGTCGATCAGCTATTTGCTAACTTTGACCATCAGGAAAAAGAGTGCAGCAAGCTGCTCGCTGCCAGCCTGCCGCTGCCGGCCTACGAACAAGTCCTGAAGGCATCACACACGTTCAACCTATTAGATGCCCGTCACGCTATCTCGGTCACCGAGCGTCAGCGCTTTATCCTGCGCGTTCGCACTATGGCCCGGGATGTCGCCACTGCTTACTTTGAGTCGCGTAAGGCCGAAGGTTTCCCCATGGCGCCAGAAAATCTTCGCCGAGAACTGTTACAAGAGCTACTCGCCGATCAGGGAGACGACTAATGGCTGTTAATACGCTTTTACTAGAACTCGGTGCGGAAGAGCTGCCGCCCACGGCCCTGGACGCTCTTTCCGATGCGTTCGCCGCGAGCATCGAGAAAGGCCTGCAAGAAGCCGATGTTCCCTTCACCAACGTTACCGCTTTTGCGACACCACGGCGTTTAGCGGTACAGGTGCATGAACTGGCCGACAAACAGCCTGATCGTGACGTTGAGCGCCGTGGCCCAGCGCTGGCAGCTGCCTTTAAGGATGGCGTTGCCACTAAAGCCGCGGAAGGCTTTGCCCGCTCTTGCGGTGTAAGCGTCGACGAGCTGATTCATTTAGAAACCGATAAAGGTACTTGGTTAGGTTTTCGTGAGCAGCAGCAGGGAGAATCTATTCAAGCGCTGCTGCCCGAGATTATCCGCAAATCAATCAGCACCCTCCCTGTGCCTAAAAACATGCGCTGGGGCGCTTCACGGGTTGAGTTTTCCCGTCCCGTTCATTGGCTGGTAGCCATTTACGGTAGCGACGTAGTGGCCGCCGAGGCACTTGGCCTAGAGGCTAGCTGCACGACCTACGGTCACCGCTTCCACGCCCCTGATGCCATTCAGCTGGCGCACGCTGATGAGTATGTGGCTACGCTGGAAAATGCCTATGTACTGGTGGATCGTGAGCAACGCCGCGAGCGCATCCGCGAACAGGTATTAGCAGAGGCCGAAGTGCAGGAGGCCAATGCGGTTATCGACGAAGAGCTTCTGGTAGAAGTGAGCGGCTTGGTGGAATGGCCAGTCGCCCTTACCGGTAGCTTTGATGAGCGCTTTCTGGAAGTGCCCGCCGAGTGCTTGATCTCTTCGATGAAGGCTAACCAGAAATATTTTCACCTGTTGGACGACGCTGGCAAGCTGAAACCGCTATTTATCACCATTGCCAATATCGACAGCACTGACCCCGACCAGGTCATTGCCGGTAACGAGAAAGTCATTCGTCCGCGCTTAGCCGATGCAGCGTTTTTCTACGACACCGATCGCAAGTACACATTAGCGTCACGCATCCCACAGTTAGAGAGCGTGGTATTCCAGCAGCAGCTAGGCACCCTGGCGGATAAAGCTCGCCGCAGTTCGGTTATTGCGACATTTATTGCCGAACGTATCAATGGCGACGTGGCTCACGCTCAGCGCGCCGTGGCACTCGCCAAGTGCGACCTTGTGACGGAGATGGTGCTCGAATTCCCTGAACTTCAGGGCATTATGGGACGCTACTATGCGCAGCAAGATGGCGAACCCGCGGAGGTTGCCCAAGCCCTTGAAGAGCAGTACCTGCCCCGCTTTGCTACTGATGCGATTCCCCAAAGTGCTACAGGCAAGGCATTAGCCCTGGCGGATCGACTGGATACCCTGGTAGGCATCTTCGGGATAGGCCAACGCCCAACCGGTGCGAAAGATCCTTTCGCTTTACGTCGTGCTTCGATTGGCGTGCTTAACATTCTGGTCAAAGGCGAGCTGGATCTTGACCTGCGCGAGCTGCTTACGGTTGCCTCTGAGCAGCACCAGGGCCTCCCCAAAGCTGACGGGCTGGTTGAGGACGTGCTGACGTACATGTTGGATCGCTTCCGCGCCTGGGGCCAGGATGAAGGCATCAGCGCAGAAATGTACCTTGCTGTTCGTGCGCGCCCAGTCACAAACCCGCTCGACTTCGCTCGCCGCCTGCGCGCTGTGAAGGCCTTTGCCCAGCGTGACGAAGCCACAGCGCTGGCGGCGGCTAACAAGCGCGTTTCGAATATTTTAAGCAAGCAGGAGCATGACGGCAGCACACAGGTCGATCAACACTTGCTGCAGGAAGATGCCGAGCGGGCACTGTTCGACGCTGTGACAGGTAGCCAAGCACAGGTGGCCCCCCTATTTGCAGCGGGTGACTACCAGCGTGCACTCGACGCACTTGCCACACTGCGAGATCCAGTAGATGCCTTCTTTGACCAAGTAATGGTGATGGCGGACGACCCGGCTATTCAGCGTAATCGGTTAGCGCTTCTTGCAAGCCTTCAAGCGCTGTTTTTAGAAGTCGCCGATATTTCGCTGCTCCCTCAGTAGTCGTCGACTAATGGATCGCAAATCCCCAAGCCCAGCCCTAACGGCTGGGCTTTTTTTATTGTTTGGGGAGTGCGTGTTTCACGTGAAACATCTTTGTTAGATCGGGGTAAAATAGTCTTAAATCTCGCGGGCAGAAAGTATCGCCGGCAACCGTACCAATAGGATCGCTATGCTAAGTGCCGATAAACTTGTCATCCTGGATCGAGACGGCGTCATCAACCATGACTCTGATAACTACATCAAATCTCTCGAGGAGTGGGTGCCCTACCCCTCTTCAATCACTGCCATTGCCCGCCTCACCCGCGCGGGATACACCGTTGCCGTCGCAACGAATCAATCCGGGATTGCCCGAGGCTATTATGATGAAGCAACCCTCCATACGATGCATGAACACTTAATTTCGTTAGTAGAAGCGGAAGGCGGGCATATTGCTCATATTGCTTACTGCCCCCATGGGCCAAATGATAATTGCCAATGCCGTAAACCATTGCCAGGAATGCTAGTACAGATCCAGCAGATCCTGGGGCTAGAAAGTTTAACGGGAAGCTGGATGGTCGGTGATAGCCTTCGCGATCTCCAGGCGGGCGAAGCCGTAGGTTGCGAAACAGCGCTGGTCAGAACTGGAAAGGGAAGTAAAACGGAGCAAGCAGGCGCTGGTCTTGAAAAGAGCAATATCTTCGATGATTTAGCGCAATTTGTTGAATGGCTCATTAAATAGCTAAGCGACACCGAGCTGGTAGTCATAATCGCTCTGCGTGCATGAGTAACTGTTGCATGAGAAATTTGGCTGAAACTAACTACCCTCTTCTGCTTCTGCTTCTGCTTCTGCTTCTGCTTCTGCTTCTGCTTCTGCTTCTGCTTCTGCTTCTGCTTCTGCTTCTGCTTCTGCTACACGTATCCTGATCCTGCCAATCTATCTATCAATAAAAAAAGCGTCGCTATGAATTTCATAGCGACGCCTGTCATAGTGGCATTAAACCATACTGAGGCTAAGGATCGTTAAAGCAGTGTTTCACGTGAAACATCTTAACGAAAGCAATCCACCTTACACGTCTAAATTGGCCACCAACGCGTTGGTCTCAATAAAGTCACGGCGCGGTTCTACATCGTCACCCATCAAGGTGTTGAACATCATATCGGCACCCACGGCATCTTCGATCGTCACCCGCAGCATGCGGCGGCTATCGGGATCCATGGTGGTGTCCCAGAGCTGATCCGGGTTCATTTCACCCAAGCCTTTATAGCGCTGTACAGACAACCCGCGCTGGCCCTCTTGCATTAGCCACGCCAGTACTTCCGAGAAGTGCGATACCGGCTTCTGCCGCTCGCCACGAGCAATAAAGGCGCCCTCTTCCAGGAAGCCATCCAGGGTTTCGCCCAGCTCAGCGATACCGCGATAGTCGGCGCTTTCAAAGAAGTCGAGGCCCCACCTATACTCAGTCGTCACACCGTGAGCAACCAGCGAGACGGTAGGTAGGAAAAGCCCGCGCTCAGAATCTTCGTGGAGATGGAAGTGGTAACGGGGCCCGCCTTCATAGGCAACCATGTCATCCATGATCTTCTGGAGTTCATCAATCCAGTTCTGCATGGTCACACGATCTTTCAGGCTCTCCTCACCTTTCAGTGCCGAAGCATGAACGATTTGCTTAAGTACTTCATTGGGATAAACCCGTGACAAGCGATCAATTCGCTTCATCACGTTGCGGTACTGGTTCACTAACGCTTCAAGCTGTGAGCCGGAAATACCCGGTGCATTAGCGTTAACATGCAGGCCGGCCCCGTCCAAGGCCGTGGTGGTTAAATAATCCACCATCGCCTGTTCATCTTTCAGGTAAAGCTCTTGCTTGCCGCGCTTAATTTTATAAAGTGGTGGTTGAGCGATGAAGATATGACCACGCTCAATCAACTCCGGCATCTGACGGAAGAAGAACGTCAACAGCAGCGTACGAATGTGCGATCCATCGACATCGGCATCGGTCATGATAATAACCGAGTGGTAACGCAACTTATCGGGGTTAAACTCTTCACGACCAATGCCGCAACCCAGGGCAGTGATAAGCGTGCCCACTTCTGCAGAGGAGAGCATTTTGTCGAAACGTGCTTTTTCCACGTTCAGAATTTTACCTTTGAGCGGCAAGATAGCCTGTGTACGGCGGTCACGGCCCTGTTTGGCACTGCCACCTGCCGAGTCACCCTCCACCAAGTAAAGCTCTGACTGACTGGGGTCTTTTTCTTGGCAATCCGCCAACTTGCCAGGTAAACCGGCAATATCCAGCGCGCCTTTGCGGCGGGTCATATCCCGCGCTTTGCGTGCCGCCTCACGTGCACGCGCGGCATCCAGCATCTTATTAACGATCGCCTTGGCTTCGTTAGGCTTTTCAACAAGATACTCGGAAAAGAGACGGCTCATTTCCTGCTCAACCGCTGTCTTCACTTCGCTGGAGACTAGCTTATCTTTTGTTTGAGACGAAAACTTAGGATCCGGGACTTTAACTGAAATAATAGCTGTTAGCCCCTCACGAGCATCATCGCCCGTGGTATTCACCTTGGCTTTTTTCAGCAGGTTTTCAGCTTCAATATAGTTATTGAGCGTACGGGTAAGCCCTGCCCGGAACCCCGCCAAGTGCGCCCCGCCGTCTCGCTGCGGAATATTATTAGTGTAGCAGAAAATATTTTCAGTGAAGGCTTCGCTCCACTGCATGGCTACCTCTACTTCAACGCCGTCATCACGAACAGCGTTAAAGTGGAATACCGGATTAATCACACTCTTATTGGTATTGAGGTGATCAACAAAGGCTCTCAAGCCACCTTCGTAGTGAAACAGCTCCTCTTTGCCGCTGCGCTCATCCAGTAAACGGATAGCCACACCAGAGTTCAAGAAGGATAGTTCGCGAAGTCGTTTGGCTAAAATATCAAAATGGAACTCGATATTGCCAAAGGTTTCTGGCGATGGGCGGAAGTGAACCCGGGTACCGCTTTTTTCGGTTTTGCCCACAACGCCCAATGGTGCTTGAGGAACACCGTGACGGTACATTTGTTCGAACACTTCACCCTGACGCCAAATCGTTAAGCGCAGCTCAGCGGAAAGCGCATTGACAACAGAAACACCGACGCCGTGCAACCCACCGGAAACCTTGTAGGAGTTATCGTCGAATTTACCGCCTGCGTGCAGAACCGTCATAATAACTTCTGCAGCGGAAACACCTTCCCCTTCATGAAGCTCGGTAGGTACGCCACGGCCGTTATCACTCACGGTGACCGACTCATCCGGGTGGATGACAACGCGAATTTCACTGCAATGCCCAGCCAACGCCTCGTCGATGGAGTTATCCACCAATTCGAAGACCATGTGGTGGAGCCCAGTACCGTCGTCGGTGTCACCAATATACATACCTGGCCGCTTACGCACCGCGTCCAGCCCCTTGAGCACCTTGATGCTTGATGAATCGTAAGCCTGCTCGCTCATTGACCACTCCGTTGTGAAGTCTGTCTCATCCTGTATCGTCCTACCCTTCTTCCTGCGCTAGCTGACTTTCTCTAAACCACTAAACCCCTCCTTGCAATGTTTCACGTGAAACATATTTACGGGGGTATCAGTTCGCCAGGCATTCTTCAATGCAGAAGGTTCGACACTGGTAATAAATGCTTGGCACTGCATATCTTCGAGTAAACCACAAAACTGGTAACGGTTTTGCTCGTCAAGTTCTGCGGGCAAATCATCGATAAGATAAATACAGTGCCGCTGTGCTGTTCTTTCCAGAAACCGCCCTTGGGCAAGCTTTAATGCACTCACCACTAACTTTTGCTGGCCTCTGGAAAGCACTTCTACAGCAGGCTGTTTGTTTATCCTGATACGTAAGTCAGCGCGCTGCGGACCTTGCTGAGTAAACCCCATCTGCTGATCAGTTGGCCGACTATCGTGTAACACAGTCGCAAGAGTTCGATCTTTATCCCAACCTCTGGCGTAGTGAAGCGACAATCCCGGCAAGGGAAGCAACACCTTAAGTGTCTCTTCAAAGACAGGCAAAAAGTCACTAAACCAAGCACGGCGTAACGAGTCCATCTGTTCACCCCAAAGGGCTAGTTCATGCTCCCACACCGCCATTTCCTGAGGTAGTATTCTACCACGCCTGAGCAGTGCATTCCGATGTTTCAACGCACGCCGGGTGCGCTTCCAGATTGCTAAAAAGTCATGTTTCACGTGAAACACGCCCCAGTCGAGAAACTCACGACGTCCGGCTGGAGAACCTTCAAGCAATCGAAAAGCATCAGGGTTAATTAATTGAAGCGGCATAGCCTCTACCAGTTCCGCCAACCGAGCGTTTTTATCTCCCTTTAAACGAAGCTCCAGCTCCCGCTGAGCTCTTAAACGACGCACACCAAGGGTAACCTCAGGCTCACCACTTAAACGTCCGTACAGCGTCATATACGGCTCATCCGTTTGGATCGCGTTTTTTAACTGGCGAGTACGAAAAGAGCGGCCCATGCCAAGAATATGTACCCCCTCCAACAGACTGGTTTTACCGCTGCCATTAGCACCGCTAATGACATTGATATGCGAAGAGGGCGTCATCTCAACCGGCCTGAGATTGCGCAAAGCGTGGAAATTAAGCAGTGTCAGGCTCATCCTATTATCACCACTTAAAATATCCTCGAAAAAAGGGAGTATTCCAACGCGTTAGCGGCGCTTCTGCTACCAGAAGCGCCGCTAACGTAGCTTGCTTACGTATTGCTGTTACCCGCCCAAAGCGTTTACAGGCGCATCGGCATAACGACATAAAGCGCATCACCGCCGCCGGGCTCTTCCAGCAGCGCGCTACTATTGGGATCAGCCAGGGTAATCTGCACGCGATCTTCATTTAGCACTGTTAGTACATCAACTAAATAGCCGACGTTAAAACCAACTTCCATTGCCCCGCCGTTATACTCAACGGCGATATTCTCCTCCGCTTCCTCCTGCTCGGGGTTGTTGGCCATTACCTTAAGGTTGTTCTCTTCAAGATAAAGGCGCACACCACGGTACTTCTCATTAGAGAGGATAGCAGTACGTGAAAGTACTTGGCGAAGCTCCGCACGCTCGGCAATCAATACTTTATCGCCATTGCGCGGCACGACACGCTCATAGTCAGGAAATTTACCGTCGATTAACTTGGAGGTGAAGGTAAAGTCGCCTGTATGAGCACGCACATGACTGGAGCCAAGCGTCAGGCTGACAGGCTCATCGCTATCGTCTAGCAAGCGCGACAGCTCTAAAATCCCCTTCCGGGGCACAATCAGCTTTTGAGACTGGCTCACAGAGACCTCGATTGGCCGCGAGCACATCGCCAAACGGTGCCCGTCAGTAGCGACCGTGCGAAGCAAATTGCTTTGAATTTCCAGCAGCATACCGTTGAGGTAGTACCGCACATCCTGCTGCGCCATGGCAAACGAGGTCGCTTCTATCAGGTGCTTTAGGGTACCGCGGGGTACGCTAATCTCCTGGCTGCCGTCCGCATCTTCGATATTGGGGAATTCAGCGACCGGGAGCGTCGACAACGTAAAACGTGAACGGCCACTGCGTAGTACCGCGCGGCCCTCTTCAACGGCGAGCTGAATGTCGGACTGATCGGGCAATGATTTGCAGATATCCATCAGCTTACGCGCTGGCACTGTCGCGGAGCCCGCCTGATCGACCTGGCTTGCCACCGTGCGGCCCACGAGCTCGACTTCTAAGTCAGTACCGGTGAGCGACACCTGGTCACCCTCTACCTGAATCAGCACATTAGACAGTACTGGCAGCGTTTGACGGCGCTCAACAACACCAGCGACCAGAGTCAGCGGACGTAGCAGCGCCTCTCGGGAAATCGAAAATTTCATCAATACTCCGGTTCTATATCCTGAAAGACCTGCGTATAACAGGCCCGTCCCATGGAATGATTAACTGGTCAACAGGCGCAGTAAATTCTTGTAATCCTCACGAATATCCGCGCTCTCTTCCTGCAATGATTTCACTTTTCGGCAAGCGTGCAACACCGTTGTGTGGTCACGCCCGCCAAAGGCATCGCCAATCTCAGGTAAGCTGTGATTGGTGAGCTCTTTAGCAAGCGCCATCGCCACCTGACGAGGGCGGGCAACTGAGCGTGAACGGCGCTTCGAAAGCAGATCCGCCACCTTAATCTTGTAATATTCGGCGACCGTACGCTGAATATTATCTACCCCTACCTGCTTATCCTGAAGCGCTAACAGATCTTTCAGAGACTCACGAATAAAGTCTTGGGTAATCGTTTTACCCATAAAGTGCGAATCAGCAATGACTTTTTTCAGCGCACCTTCCAATTCGCGCACGTTGGAACGAATTTTTTGCGCAATGAAGAAAGCCGCATCGTGAGGCAAATCGACCTTAGCCTGGTCGGCCTTTTTCATCAAGATGGCCACACGGGTTTCAAGCTCAGGCGGCTCTATCGCGACCGTAAGCCCCCAACCAAAGCGTGATTTAAGGCGCTCCTCTACCCCACTGATCTCTTTAGGATAACGATCAGAGGTCAGGATCATTTGCTGACCACCTTCTAATAACGCATTGAAGGTATGAAAAAATTCTTCTTGAGAGCGCTCTTTTCCAGCAAAAAACTGAATGTCATCAATAAGTAACGCATCAACACTGCGATAAAAACGCTTAAAATCATTAATCGCATTAAGCTGGAGCGCTTTAACCATATCGGCGACAAACCGCTCTGAGTGCAGGTATACCACCCGGGCGTTTTCACGCCGGGTTGCCAATGCGTTCCCCACTGCATGCATTAAGTGGGTTTTACCCAAGCCTACGCCGCCGTATAAAAACAAGGGGTTATAAGCGCCACCAGGGTTTTCAGACACCTGGCGGGAGGCAGCACGAGCCAACTGGTTAGACTTACCTTCCACGAACGTATCGAAAGTAAAATTCGGATTGAGCCCGCTGCCATGTTTCAGACTGCCTTCTACCTGTACCTGACGTTCATTATTACGCCGACTCGGCGCTTCATCGCGCAGCCTATCGATTTCACGCTCATCAGCAATATCGCCGCGTGGCGGCGTATGTACCGCTGGTGATGCTGGCCGCGACGGCGAAGCCGATACAGGATTACCTAAATCACGATGCTGAGGGGCCTGGGCTGCCAAACGGCGACTACCCACCGTCAGGCTGACCTTTGGCGGCTTGGCCGGTGCGAGTTCACGCATCAGCTCACTAATCCGCTTGGCATACTTATCGCTCACCCAATCGCGCACAAAACGATTCGGCGCCAATAAGCGCAGCTCGTTGGACTCTCCTTCTTCTGCCTGCAGCGGGCGTATCCAGGTATTGAACTGCTGTGAATTCAGCTCATCCTGCAGGTTGTCCAGGCACTGTTGCCAAAGCGTCAGTGACAC